>NZ_CP108019.1:0-4800000 GCF_036147535.1 Streptomyces sp. NBC_00322
TGCTCAGCTCGAAGATGTCCGGGCAAGTCTGCCCGGGACGGCTTCCCCGCTCAAGAGTTGTTCTAGAGCCCAGGGCCACGTCGGGGTTCAGCGACGTGCACCGGCATGCTCGTCGTATGACGGTGCATCTGGTCGAGCCCCCGGCAGCAGCTCGCTGCCGAGCCCCGACCAACATGATCCCGCCGTCCGCGAGGTCGGCCACCCCGAGGCCCGCAACGTACAGACGGAGCCCAGCTGGGCCAAGCGCCGGTAACCATCGGTACGAGCACGCGCTCGGTGATCCGCTCGGCAATGCCCTCGACCAGAACGGCCAGGTCCGCGCAGTAGACGGAGGGTTGGCGAAGCCGCGCCCGCTGTACCGGTGGGCGTAGAGACCGCCGCCGCAGGACTCGACCACTGGGCGAACCAGCGGGCGCGTATGAATGCTCAGACCGAGGTCCGCGACGCCGTCGAGTGCTCCGGCGCGCCAGCGTGTTGCCGCCCCTGTAGCCCTTGGCCATGGCATTGCCGACGACGCGGGTGCACTTGATGAAGCCGCAGTCGAGCAGCAGCCCCATCTCGTTGACGTGGCTTCATGCCGTCGCGGGCCGCACTGAGCAGAGAGCAGCGCATGGCTCTTGGCATGATGCATCCCCAGGCACGACGACAAGCTTGCTCGACACGAAGGCGCGGGCCGGGGGCTCCTTGTGGAGTTCGGGTCTGCCTCGTTGTCGAAGATCACCAGCCAGCTGTCGTACGGCTCCCCTGCACTCGCAGGGTCGAGCACGTAAAGAACTACGACGGCTCATGGACCGAGTACGCCTCCTCGTCGATAAGCGACGGCAGCTTCAAGTCGGACGACGAGCTGAAGGAGCTGAACGCCGAGGAGCGGGGTCGACCTATCGGCGGACAGCGCGCTCGCCCTCGCGGAGGGACTCGCAGCGCACCCCGTCCCGCTCTCCGCCGGCCCGGGACACCCCCCGTCGCGATCACCGGCACCCTCGGCGCATGGGTACTGATCACCCTCGTCCTCCAGCTCCGCAGCCACGCGGGCGCGCGGCCACGAACTGGTAGCCGTGCCGTGGGGATCGCATGGCGAAGGGCTGGACCGGCGCAGCGTCGTGCGGCAGCGGGAAGTCGATCGCGGCGGCTCTAGCTCGGCGAGGGCGTCGTACACCGCGACCGGATCGTTCGCCACGTCGATCGTGCACAGCAGACCGAGGTAAAGGTGGCGTAGCGCTCCTGGTGCAGCAGATCGACGGCTCTCGGGACCAGGCGATGGCTTGGTGCGGCCGTCGGCGAACCGGCGGTGGCGGTCGTTCGCGTGTCTGTCGCCGTCGAGGCTGATCCCGGCCCGGATGTCGTACTCGTTCAAGGGGTCGAGATAGCCAGGGGCTGAGCTGTATGCCGTTGGTGTGGATCTGCAGATCGAGATCCGCGACGCCGTGGAGGGCCGCTGTGAGCTCCTCGCAGATACGGCGCAGTCGCTGAGGCCCCGCCAGAAGTGGCTCCCCTCCGTGCAGGAGCACTGACACGGAGGGCAGGGCATGGCTCTTGGCATGCTCGGCCAGTCGCAGAGCTGTCCAGGAAATCGCTTCGTCAGAGACTACTTTTGGGCGGGTACGCCAGCTCTGATCAGCGTGTTCATACATATAGCAGTGGTCACACGCAAGATCACATCTGCTATGGACCTTCAAAACGATCTCGCGGAACGGGAGATGGGAGTTCTGGGGCGGTGCCCGCCCCAGATGCCCCAGCGTGCGAGACCGGCGTAGTGACGGCTGTGAGGCTTCGGTCAGCGACCGGGCTTGAGCTTCTGGAGTGCCCTGACCCCGGTGACGAACAGGCCAGCAAGGACGCCGGCAGCGCTCGCTTCCAGCGGAGCGCCGTCGACGAAGAGGACGACTCCGGTCGTGCC
Organism: Streptomyces sp. NBC_00322; assembly: GCF_036147535.1. Classification (NCBI taxonomy): domain Bacteria; kingdom Bacillati; phylum Actinomycetota; class Actinomycetes; order Kitasatosporales; family Streptomycetaceae; genus Streptomyces; species Streptomyces sp. NBC_00322. The sequence goes on from NZ_CP108019.1 coordinate 1,898, forward strand.
CAGCCCCGTCGCGCAGAGCCCGAGGGTCGACTGCGCGGTGGTGATCAGTCGGCGTTTGTTGCGGACCAGGTTCTCATTGCGCTTGGTGCAGTGAGGGCACACCGCCTGGGGCTCCACAGCAGCGCACCTCGCGCCTGCGAGAGGCACTGTTCGGATGAATCGCTCCAGGTCACTGCGGCGGTCGTCGGACAGAATCTCGCGAATCTGCTGGAGCAGAACCGGGTCTTCGCCAGGGTCGAAGGCTTGAGCGGACGTGACGGACACGAGGTAGTACCTCTTCTCATTCGTGAAGACGGACAGGGTTTTGAACGCGCGTCGCAGGTCTCGGTGCTGACTCTTGGAAGGTGCCCGAGGAGACACGATGCGCGGCTCCCCAGACTGTATCCGCTTCGGTGCGGCAGTACGTGTCCCACGGGCACTCAACGCTGAAAACGCCATCGAGGCTCGGGAGTTGCTCCCGCCGGTGCCCGCTCTCTTGCGGACGACTGGTCAGCGATGGGAGGGAAGAGGTGTCCACTTAAGCGCAACTGTGAGATCACCAAATGAGAGGGATGGGTGAACTAACGTGCCGCGAGATAGAGGGTTGATTACTGGCCCATCTCGCAGTTGGAGCTTTCCATGCATAAAGCGCGTGGGCATTCGTGATTCGCCCGCCAGGAAGTTTGAGAAGCCAAGAATCCTCACCATGCGTGGCAAGCCGGTCGGATGACTCCTCCGTCAGAGGCTTCGCGGCGGCTCCACTCCCAGTAATTGGCATGGGCACGCCAAGTGGAGCCAACGTTGATCACGTACGTAAGCGCTGTCGAAGGGGGTGAAGGCTGTACCCTGCCGGAGGGCACTCTTGACTTGTTTGGTGAAGACGGACAGGCAACTAGAGCCCATGCGGGTGGCCCCGGCGACGCTTGCTTTGGAAGGTGCGTGTCCACCGGGGCCTCCGCAGCCCTAAACAGGCTGCTCCAGCACTCGGCCACTGCCCAAAGATCACTGCGATCTGGAGTGTTGGGCAAGCCAGCCTGACCTCCCCCGCGTGTGGGCCGGTATCGGTCGTGGAGGAGACGATGCGGAAGCCGTTTGACGGTGAATGCGTGGACGGCTTGGAAGGACACGATCAGGTGGAGCCAATCCGGTTGAGGACGTTCGGTCTGGAGGTGCTCGCTGACGCTGCGCCGCACAGCAGCGCCAGGCAGCTGGCACCTGGCCGACTGGCTGTGGGCTGACGACGGGACCAGACGGCGACTACTCACAATCACTTTGCTGCTCAGCGGTGAGGGGGAACGAGTCCTGATGGGGATCCGGCTGCGAGACCACCAGGTGGAGGCCGTTGACGCCATTGTGCGCGGTCTCGACATCCCTCCCGGCGGGATCCCCGCACATGGCCTGCGCGGGCAGGTCGTTGCCGCGTGCGGGACCGGGAAGACCATGATTGCTGCCTCTGCCGCGCGGAGGATCGTGCCGAACGGGCGGGTCCTCGTGCTGGTGCCGACGCTGGACCTTCTGACGCAGACGGTGAAGGCGTGGCGGGCGGTCGGGCATACGGGGCCGGCGGTTGCGGTGTGCTCGCTCCAGGAGGACCCGGAGCTGTGGTCGTTGAGGGTGCGGTGCACCACGAGCGCGCCGCAGCTGGCGCTGTGGCACGGCACGGGCCCGGTGACCATCTACGCCACGTACGCGAGCCTTGGGGTCCTGGCGGAGGCGTTCGAGGGTGTCTACGGGCAGCAACTTCAGTCGGTGGACCTGGCGGTGGTCGATGAAGCGCACCGAACCAGCGGATCGCTGGGGAAGGCGTGGGCGGAGATCCACGACCAGATGGTGATTCCGGCAGCGCGTCGGCTGTACCTGACGGCGACGCCGCGGATCTGGCAGGAGCGCCCTCCGTCCTGGGAGGTGGCCGAGGGGGTGCGGGATGCGCTGCCGGAGGAGATGGCCGCGTCCATGGACGACGAAGCCATCTTCGGGCCCGTCCTGTACCGGCTGACATTGGCGTCGGCGGTGGCCCGCGGCTTGCTTGCGCGCTACCAGATCATCGTTGTGGAGCTCCAGGACCCGGTCGTCACCCCGGAGCGGCTGCGCGGCCCGGAGAAGCGGGAGGAAGTGGTGCGCGGGCAGCGGCTCGGTGCCCTCCAGGCGGCACTACTGCGCACCATGGCAGACCATCAGCTGCAGACGACCATCACCTTCCACCACCGGACGATAGAGGCGCAGGCGTACGCGGAGGGCCTGGGGCGGGTGGCGGCGAAGCTGCACGCGGACCAGCCGGAGAAGTACCCGAAAGCGATCTGGGCCAACTGGCTGTGTGGCGAGCACGTGGCCGAGCGCCGGCGGGAGGTGCTGGGCGGTTTCGGGACCACGGCGCGGCGTGCGGTGCTCTCCAACTGCCGCGTCCTGGGCGAGGGCGTCGACATCCGGGCGGTGGACTCGGTGGCCCTGCTGGACCCCAAGGGCGCCCCGCACGACATCGTCCAGGCCATCGGCCGGGCGCTGCGTCAGAAGCCGGGAGAGGGCAAGCTGGCTTCTTTGATCGTGCCCGTGTTCCTGGAGCCGGGCGAGCAGCCCGAGGACATGTTCACTTCTTCGTCGTATCGCCCTCTCATCAAGGTTTTGGAGGGTCTTCGGGCTCACGATGAAGAGGCCGTGGAACTGCTCGCGATTCCACAGGAACCGCAGACGAGTGTCGTGGACCCGTCGTGGAATATCGGTTCGGAGCCGGAGGAAGGCGAAGAGGAATCCCGGCTGCTGCTGCGTTTCGCAGCTCCGCGTGATCCGGTGATGGTCGCGGACTGGGTGTCCTTCAACGTGATCGACACCGAGCGGCAGGACTGGGGGCGTGGATGGGCCGCCGCGCGCCGGTTCCACGAGCGCCAGGCGCACTTGCGGGTGCCGTACGACCACAAGGAAGGCGCATACCCGCTGGGGCAGTGGATCGCGGAGCAGCGCCGCGCGTACGGAGCCGGGCAGATGACCGGCAAGCGTGCGGAACGGCTGGAGCAGCTCGGCATGGCATGGGACGCCGCCGACGCCGCGTTCGGGGAGAACCTCGCGGCCGCGCGGGTCTACTACGAGCAGCGCTGGACGCTGTGCGCCCCAAGGGCCGCGACGGCACTGGACAGGCCGGTCGGGCAGTGGCTGTCCAACCTGCGGCGGCCGGGCGCGCTCGCCGGCCACCCGGAACGGGCCGAGGCACTGGCGGCGATCGATGAGCACTGGAACCCGCACTGGCCGGTCGAATGGCAGCGGCGCTACGCCGCCGTACGCGAACTCCTGGCCGACGAAGCCACACTGACCGAACTGCTGCCCGGAGTCACCGTCCACGGCACGGACGTCGGCAAATGGCTGGAACGGCAACGCGAACACGCCGCGTGGCACAGCCTGATGCCCAAGCAGCGCGAACTCCTGGAACAACTCGGCATCCAGTCCCACCCCGCACCGGAAGAGGCTCCGGCGAAGGCCCGCAAGGGCGGCTCTGCAGCCTTCGAACGAGGCGTTGAGGCCCTGCGGCAGTACAAGGCGCGTACGGGCTCAGTGACCGTCCCCAGGGCCCACGTAGAAACGCTGGAGGACGGGACCGAGGTCAAGCTCGGGGTGTTCCTCTCCAACACCAAAACCAGACGCGCGAAGCTCACCGCCGACAAGCTCCAGCAGCTGGCCGAACTCGGGCTGGAGTGGGCGGCATAGACAGCGCTGTGGGGCGGTCGCCAAAGTTTTGGGGTGACCGCCCCAAAGTGCTGTCTCAGTCTGCGGTTTTAGCCCCCGAAGACCGTGCTGTATGCCTGTTGACCTTGCTGGATCAGGGCCCCGAGGCCTGCTGATGCCGTGGTGAATTCTCCGAGCCGACGCTGGATTCGTTCGTAGGTGGAACGGACACGTCCGGGCTCTGCGGTCTCGCTGCTGGTTTCTTCGCTGAGGATCTCAGCATCCTCGATGAGTTCGGCCTGCTGTTCAGGCGCCATGCCGAGTGTCGGGGCGAACTGCTGGACCGTCGCAGCGAACTCTCGCAGCGCGCTCGGGTCGAAGGCGTTGTTGTGGTTGTTCTGCACCACGCTGCCCTGGGATCCAGCAACGACATTTGTGTTGCCGCTAATGCTGTAGTAGTCCCCGGGGCGTGTCCGGTTCAGGTAATCGCTCACGGTTGCTCCAGACAGTACGCAGTCGATGCCGTCGATGGTGATGGCGATGGCCATGGGCTCGGTGGGGGCTTCTTCGACAAGCCCGGAGTGGGTCAGGCGCGCCAGGGCGTAATGCAACTCTGTGCCTGACAGTTCGCCTCCGGCGAAGTGGGATTCGGCGGTGGTGAGGAAGCCCGTCGGGTCGATGGGGCGCTGGTCGTGGGCGGTGGTGTAGAGCCAGCGCAGGAAGGCATCCGTGGCATAGCGGTGCCGGCCGGCTGGATCGTTACGCAGTTGGGTGAGCCGTCGCAGCTCTACTCGCCCGTCCGCGGACACCCTGTAGGCCTTGGCGTCGCTGAACGGGCCCATTGAGTCGACCAGGCCGTCCCGCTCAAGCGCATGAGCCAGAACCTGGACGTCCTCCGGCGGCATTCCTGTCTGCTCAGCGAAGTCGGCCTGACTCGCGAAGTGCCCGCTCCCAGGGGCCTGCTCGCCCAACCAGATCAGGAGCCGGACCAGATCGGGGTCCTGCTCGATCCCCGCCCCCACAATCCCGGAGGAGACGGTGAATCCCTTGCCCTGGACCGGCACGGTGATCGGGTACTTCCGGGCGGCGCGCTCGTAAGCCTTGTTGATCTCCTTGACATGCCGTTCGATCGCCCGATGGTCTATGTCTTTGTTGGCCACCTCGTCCCCCTTCGTGACGTCTCCTCGAAGCGTAGTGAGGAGCACTGCCACTGGAGGGCCCAGTGCGTGGCAGGGGCTGACTTGCCAGGTGACTGGCCATGGCTACCAGATGGCCGCGGTGGGTGGCACCCAACGACGACCACCCAGCACCCCACCACCAGCAAATACGGACCAGAAGGCGAGGAAGGAACGGGACACGTGCCGAACGTAACTCCCGCCCAGAGCACCGGTGCCGGCTTCCCGGAACACCCCTCCACCCCGGCCAGGCCGCGTACTCTACGTGCCCCAGACCCACACAGCCCCAGACAAACGGACACCTGCGATAGACGTCACGGTCCTGGCCGGGCTTCCCCGGCGCCCACGATCAACGGCGTCCGCCATGGCGGGCGCCACGCCTTCGCCTGCGGGTGGGAGAAAGCACCCGTCGGTTCACAGCGCCGTGAGGACGAAGGTCAGCAGCGCCAGGGAGAGGGTGGCACTGCCCGCGAAGGCCAGGGCGCCGCGCAGCAGGGCGGTGGCGTAGGTGGCTCCGTCGATGCGAGCAAGCAGACCGGCCGCTGCTCCTACGAGCGTGCAGAAGAGCGCGACGACCGCCAGAAGCAGGGCCAGGAGCATCAGGTGGGTGGGTGAGGTGTTCATGTCTTCTTCCCAGGACGATCGACGACGGTGACTCCGGGGAATTTCGCGGTTTTGGTGTTCACCGGGGTTCAGGCCGAACAAAGATGAATGAAGACGGTCGCCCAAGAGACGGAGAAGCAGGACATGGAGGAGGTGCACGAGGATCCGTTGGCGGAACTCGCGCTGCGGCTGCGCACCCTCAGGACGCAGCGGGGTCTGCAGATGGGCGGGTTGCAGCAGCGGACAGGGCTGGGGCGGACAACGGTCAGCCAGGCACTGAACGGCCATAAGGTGCCCTCCGAGGCCACGCTGGTGGCCCTGGCGATGGCTCTGGGTGCGGATGTGGAGCCGTTGCTGGCCTTACACCAGGCCGCTGCGCGCATACCGCAGGTACAAGAGGACTCTCCGAGGAGGCTTGTTCTTCGGTCAGTGCGGCCGACGGTGCAGCCTTCGTTCGAGGAGCGGTACCTCAGCTACGTGGCGGAACGGCATTCTCAACTGACTGTCGTAGGACTCGATTTGAGTCGACCGGAACGCGCGCACTGGCCACTGGACGCGGCGTACCTGAGCCTGGAACTGGCGAAGCGGCCGGAAGGCTGGCCTGCAGGCAGCGAGGAAGCGGGTGACCGGCCATCCGTCGTGGTGAAGCGTGCAGAGAACGCGTTGGCCGACTGCCGACGGGTACTTCTGCGAGGGCTCGCCGGCAGCGGAAAGACAACGCTGTTGCAGTGGCTGGCTGTCGCCACGGCGCGCAATCAGCTGCCGGAGGAACTGGCGGACTGGCGGGGGCAGATACCGTTCGTCCTGCCGCTGCGGACGCTGGTGAGGCGTGGGCCCCTTCCGGAGCCACATGATTTCCTCTCTGCGGTCGGAACGCCCCTGGCCGCCTCGCAACCTGAGGGCTGGGCCGATGACGCACTCACCAGGGGCGAGGCACTCGTCCTGGTCGACGGCATCGACGAGGTTCCTCAAGAGCATCGGGGTGCCACGCGGGACTGGCTCGAGCGGCTCTTGGCGGCGTACAAGGACGCGTATTTCGTGGTCACCACGCGGCCGTCAGCTGTTCCCGAAGGCTGGCTGGCGTCATCCCGGTTCACCGAACTGACGGTGCGGCCCATGAGCGCCACCGACACCGGAGTGTTCGTTGGCAGGTGGCATACCGCTGCCCGGCATAGTGCGGCGACCGATGCCGAACGCTCACAGTTACATGATCTCGAAGCAGCCCTCCAGGTGACGGTACGTGCTCAGCGTGACCTGACGCAGTTGTCCAGCACTCCCCTGATGTGTGCGCTCATCTGCGCGCTGCACCGGGACCGCCGCGGGCATCTGCCTCACAGCCGTATGGAGCTCTACGAGGCAGCGCTGTCGATGCTGCTCGTGCGCCGTGACCTCGAGCGCAGCATCGACGTCCCTGAAGGCATTCAGCTCACCGAGCACCAGAGCGTCCAGCTACTGCAGCGTCTGGCCTACTGGCTCATCCGCAACCGTCAGGCCGAGATGGACCGGACCACCGCGCTGGCCCTGGTCGGCGATGCGCTGCCGGCCATGCCAGCCGTGGCCGAACAGGGCACAGCCGACCAGGTTCTGACGCACCTGGTCGGCCGCAGCGGGCTCCTGCGCCAGCCCACCGTGGACACCATCGACTTCGTGCACCGCACTTTCCAGGACTACCTCGGGGCCAAAGCCGCCATCGAAGCCCACGACTTTCCGCTGCTGGTCAACAATGCCCACGACGACCAGTGGGAGGACGTCGTACGCATGGCCGTCGCCCACGCCCGCCCAGCCGAGAGCGCTGACCTCCTCCGCCGCCTCGTCGAACGCGGCGATGCCGAGGGCGAACACAGGAACAGAGTCCATCTCTTGGCGGCCGCCAGCCTGCAGTACGCCACCGAGATCGCGCCCGACGCTCGCAGGCTGATCGAACAGCGTGCACGCGTCCTGATGCCGCCCCGCTCCCAGGAGGAGGCGAACGAGCTTGCCGCGCTCGGGCCGGGGATCCTGGACCTGCTGCCTGGGCCCCAAGGCCTGGAGGGCGATGAGGTGGGTTCCGTCGTCGAAACTGCCGCCGCAATCGGCGGTGACCATGCCTACGCCTTCCTCCGCCGCTTCATACAGTCCCTGCCTCCTGGCTCAGCACCACATACGCTACTCAACGGCTGGAAGCACTTCGAGGCTGACCAATACGCCCGGGACATAATCCTTCCCTTCCGGGATCGCCTGCCTGAGAAAATAGACGTACACACCCATGATCAGCGAAAGGCCCTGCGTCTCCTGAAACCCATCACCGACATCGCCTTTCGGCAGACATTCACCGAAGACGAGATCACCGAACACCTCTCATCCGAACACACCCATACGCTGGAGATATACTCCGGCCAACTGCTCACAGACTTGAAGTTCGTCCGCAGATTCCCTGCTTTAAAAGAACTCGCCCTCTCCGAGTGCACCCAACTCGCGCACATTGAAGACCTTGCGGGACTCCTGCTTCCCAGCTTGCGCCTTCTTCTCTTGCCGGACGAATTCTCCTTCGACGCACTAGATTCCCTGCCCGGGCTCACCGCCCTTTCCCTCTACACGCCACTGCCCTGGGCGAGTCTGGCGGACCTGCCAGCACCGGGAGGCCTCACCTCACTTGCCTTGGGTGGTTGGATCGGCACACGTCTAGCCGGCGTCTCTAAGTGGCAGCAACTGCAAGACCTGGTAATCAACACTGCCCCTGACAAGGGAGAATGGCAAGAAATTGCCGCTCTCCCCCATATGACAGAACTCTGCATATCCGATTACGACCTCAACCAGGCCGTCCCCATGCGCAGTGTTACCTACCTCCGGCTTCTGCCGGACTCAGATACACAACTGAATCTGGTTCCGGATCTCTTCCCCAACCTCGAGCGGTTCTTCATTAGCTGCCGTCAGACACAATCCGACACCATCGACATCACCCCCCTGAGCAAGATCGAAGGAATCAAGATCTCCATCAGCTACGCGAGCAACGTTGTCGGCCTCGAGCGGTTCGCCCCGGACGCAGTCGGGCTGTACCCACGACCCCGAACAGTAAGCACCTGAGCTGCCCCTCAGACCAGGTCCCCGCACAGTTGCTCCCTGCATGCCGCCGACAGAACAAACGTCCCTCGCACTCCCCCACCTCTAGATAATCGACATCCGGGCGGTGGACTCAGTGGCCCTGCTGGACCCCAAGGGCGCCCCGCACGACATCGCCCAGGATCCCCGGCCGGGCGCTCCGTCAGAAGCCGGGAGAGGGCAAGCTGTCTTCCTTGATCGTGCCCGTATTCCTGGAGCCGGGCGAGCAGCCCGAGGACATGTTCACTTCTTCGTCGTATCGCCCTCTCATCAAGGTTTTGGAGGGCCTTCGGGCTCACGATGAAGAGGGGAAGAGACTCCGGCGAAGACCCGCAAGGGCGGTTCTGGAGCCTTCGAACAGGGCGTTAATAATGCCCCTGCCGGCAGTACAAAGGCGCGTACGGGCTCTGTGACGGTCTCCAGAGCCCACGTCAAGACACTCCCCGACGGGACCGACGTGAAGCTGCGGGTGTTCCTGTCGAACACCAAGACCAGACACGCAAAGCTCACCGAAGACAAGCTCCAGCAGCTGGCCGAACTCGGACTCCACTGGGCAGCCTAGGGGTTCATATGGCCGCTGAGGATCAGTCTGGGCAGCACGCGGCGCCGCCTGTTCATAGTTCAAATTGCGTATCCGGCCCGAGTTGCCCGGTACTCCACATGGGTGAACGCTGGGTGAGGGGACAAACCAATTCCGACTCGGGGAGACCAAGGAGCAGCCAGTCGTGGCCGCACCACTCGCATTTGATCTGCGTCACCCGTCCCTCCCCTTGAGGGAGCATCTGCTCGACCCTTCCCGCCTGGATGATTTCCTTCAGGCTTACCCGTTCGAGGCTGCGCCGAAGGCAGCGGTGCCCGAAATCGCGGACTTCGGCCCACGACGCGGGCAGGCGGGCACGCTGATGGTCCTCGTGGGGCGTGGCTTCGCAGGAGAGCGACTGGACAACGAGGTAACGGTCGGCGACGTACCGGCTCATGTCGTCGCAGCCGAGCCACGTCGGCTTGTCGTCATCACCGCACCAGAGACCCGTGGCGGTCTGGTGACGGTCACCGTGGCTGGCAACACAGCCACCGCACCGACGGAATTCGAGCTCCTGCCCTGGCCTGAGGAGGCAGGGGCGGACGGACCGCCGTTTTCCTACGTCGGGGCTGGCGCGGAAGCCGGAGACATCCCGCCCACCGGCACCGCTCGCGTGCTCGTCGTGGCTTGCTACCCGACTGACCAGGTGCCGCCGAACCTCACCACGACGCGGCAGCAGATCGTTGACACCTTCGCGCAGATGACCACCTTCTATGCCCAGGCCAGCTACAACAAACTCAACGTCCGCGTTGACGTCACCAACTTCGTCACGTTGCTGAAGGGTACGGATTACTACCACCGTGCCAATGGCGCCCCAGGATACCCGAACATTGACGAGACACGGCTGGACCAGCTTTGGGCCGAGTGCGCACAGGGGGCGGTGGACCAGGGGCTAAATCTCAACGACTACAACGTGCTCGTCAGCTCGGTCTTCATGCCTAATCGTGAGGTGCGTGCCTGGGGCGGTGCAACACGCAGCAACTTCGCCTACAACGACGGCGCCGGCACCGCTATCAACATCACGCCGAGTAAACCGCTCAGCGTAATCGCTCAGCGTCACGACGCGGACTGGGGGCGCACTGCCCACGAGTTCGGGCACGTTCTCGTCGATCCTGGGATGGTGCTGGGCGAGGATGTCTACAGCAGCGATCTCGTTGACCCCAGCGAAGCTACCGTCCAGGACTTCGAGATGATGGGAAACCACGACTCCCACCCGTTGTTCAGCGGCTTCTTCATGCACCAACTCGGCTGGTACGCCCCGGAGAACATCAAGGACCTGTCGTGGAGCCGGACTCCGTTCTCTCAGGAGTTCGACCTCATTGCCCACGGCCCCACGCAGGATGCCGATCCCGCCCGCTGCCATCTGCTCCGCATCCGGGTCAGCGGCGGCCTGTACTACTTCGTCGAGGTACGGCAGCGTCCCGATCCGGCAAATCCAGCTGCGCAGATCTTCGACACCAACATCCCGCTTCCGGCAGGCGGCGGCCCAGACGGCGGCGTGGTCATCAGCAGAGCCATCACTGGGACGCTCAACAACAACCATCAGACGCGTCTCATCACACTCCTGCAGCAGCAGAGCCGCATTCTGACAACCGGCGAAGACGCTATCGACCCGCTTCGTACCTTCAAGGTGACTGTCGTCAACGGAGCGGTGCAGGAGAGGCCGCGGGTGTGCAAGGTGCGCGTGGAGTGGGCGCAAACCGTTCCCGACACACCAGGCGGTGACTTCGATCTGCGCATCGATCCCTGGAACACCAGCACGTGGGAGACGCGCGACATCTGGGTGGACCGGATGCCTTACGGCACGTTCGACTCGGTCGACGCCAGCGGCAACCCGATGGGCAACGGCGATGTGCCGAGGGTGATGGAAGTCAACCGCTTCCAAGCCCGCGTCCACAACGACGGAAAGGCACCCGCCGACAATGTCCGCGTCACCCACTACGTGGTCACTCCTCCCGGAGTAGGTGACAACGGCAACTGGTCGCCGATCAGGACTAACACTGTCTCCAGCATTCCCGCCAACGGAACCGAAATCAGTACGGCCCCGTGGGTCCCCACGGTGGGAGAGCACACGTGCCTGAAGGTAGAGATATCCAAGCAGCCCGGCGAGGTCACTACGGGCAACAACAGCGCTCAGGAGAATGTCTTCACCTTCATGCCCGCCCCCAAGTCCTCACCGGGCGAACAGGAAAGACCCGGACTGCCCGAACCGGTCCTGCAGACGATCGCGGTGCGCAATCCCCTGCCGCATGCATCGGTCATCCTGCTCTCTGTCGAGGGTGTGCCGCCCGGCTACCAGGTGTACCTGCCTCACCGCTGGCTCTACCTCGAGGGGGAGGGCGAGCGCATACTCGACCTGCTGGTTGTCCCCCGCGAGGAGATGTGGAAGCACACCTACGAGCCGGCTCCGGTGTCTGTGTCCGGCTGGGTGCCGAGAGCCTACGAGGATCGGCTCGACATCACTGGTCACCCGGCCACGTGGCTGGCGCCAATCGGCGGCACACTCACCTACGTCAAACCCCAGGAACGGGGCATCGTCCGCCTGCACAAGGAATTTGATACCGCCGGGCAGTATGTCTACGTCGGCGGCGAGATATTCCCGCCCTACGCAGACGAGAAGGTGCGCGTGGATATGAGGTGTCCGGACGACGAGCTCGTCGTGGCCGATGCGTGGACCAATGCGGACGGAAATTTCTTCGCCCGCTTCAGCAGGGATTCCGTACCGGGCGTGTACGCGTTCCAGGCACACATTCTCAACGCTGAGCACATAGCACCGGCCGACTCCAACATCGTCCTTTCCGTGGGCCGCTGAACTCATGTCAGATTGGCTGGGCAGCACGCCCGCGGTTGGGAAGGACGACGCAGAAGCAGCCCTCCGCTGACGCAGCACTTGCGTACCAGCACCAGTCGGCAGGGCCGGGCTGCTGGCGTGGCAGACGTGCGACGGCCCGAGCTGCCGGATGGTGCTGCGGGAAAGCGTCGGGTACGGCGCGGTAGTGCAGTGCGCGGTCCGCCAGGTCGTGTACCGCGAACGGCGGCGGATTTTGGTGACCATGACGTGCTGTCATAACGGGTGCCCGATTTGCCGCCCTGGCGGCGCATCGGGTCGTTCAGCACGGCCTCCCCCGCCCGTCGGGGTCCCGAGATGTCATGGCAAATACCCCGGGGCCCCGTGAGTTCAGCCGACGGTGTCCTGCGTCGTGTCGACCTGGGCCTGGGTCGCCCACTCCTGTACGCGGGGGCCGTACCGGCGTGTATCCCAGTACTTGCTGCGGATGACGCCGTCCGTGGTCATCTGGAGCGTCTCCGGGTAGCCGAAGTGCTGGATCAGGCCGCGGCAAGGACGGAGGTTGCCGCGATCAGAGCTGGCCCGTCTTCGGTAGGTCATCGACGTCGAAGACAGACGTCACCTGCAGAGCTGTCAACAGGTGGCTGCCGAGCGTGCCGCCTACTACGAAGTGGCTTCGGGGGTTGCGCAGTTCGGCCGGAAGGTCCGGAGTGACGGGCCAGATGGTCGCGCGGACGGTGGCGGGACCGCCAGCGGCGGCCCGGTCCCGCGCGTGTCGGGCCAGGAGCCGCAGGCCGGACCAGATGTCGAGAACCAGGTCCTCATCCTCTGAAACGGATGTGATGCGCGCAAATCTGGGAGAGGAGGACACCTGCTTCCCAGACGGGAGTCCATTCTAAATGGCAGGGGAATCAGGTTCGTTAACTTCCTCAGGTTCTTCGGGCTGGTCAGGCGCTGTCACTGAGAGGGCAGGTTCCCCGTCCTTCCTCCAGGTTGCCGATACTTTGAGGGTGGTCTTCCCGCCCGCGCTCGCCACTGCGCTCACCAAGAGTCCGGCCTTGATGGCTAGTTCGATTCCGAATTCGAGCGTAACTTCGTCCGGGGCAACGTTCCGCAGCCCCGAGCGCACGCTGCCGACGACGGTCTCCAGTGTGCGGGGAAGATCATCCAACTGGTATCTGCCACCGAACGCCGTATCCCTGGGCCCGCCACGATCCTCGATGCGCACCCAGAGAGTTCCCTCGTGCGTCTCCACCTGGACAATCTCTGACAATTCTCCTCCTTGCTGATGTAATGCTCAGGAACTGCATCGCGACTAGAGAGGTGACGGCCGGTGGACAACGATTCTCTGGCGACGAGCGCGGAAAGGATTTACCTTTCTGACGTCGAGCCGCATGCGAAGGCACCGATTGACGGAGCCCCAGACCTACGGTCGCGTGTGCTACTGCACGTACTCTTCGCGGACACTCTACTGATCGGGGACTCCCAGAGCCTCAACAAACGAGACTTCCGCGCGCTCGTCTCGCCGCAGGAAGCTCAAGAAGTCGAGAACGCCGCAGCAAGAACTGTGCTCCCGGATCTCGCCCCGCTGCTGGAGGAGGGCCGGATCCGTGTGGCTCGCCGGGCGGGGTACACGCTCCACAGGATCAGAGACGAGCATGAGGCGAAGAACGTTGACAACGTTCCCTGCTCCGCCTATGTGGACCAGCTGGACGCGATGGCAGCCGCCCACTTCGTGCCTTACGAGGGAAAAGTGGTGGAGGCTGCCTTCAAATCCGGTGTGCTGCACCGACTGGAGCTGGGGCTCCAGCAGGCTCAAGGCGATACGCGGGCAGTCTTGGACGCCGCTCTGATGTGGTCCAGCGACCAAGAGGTGCTGTACTACAAGTCGCTCCGTGACTGGCTGGACTGCTACCGGAAGACATCCCCAAGGGCGAGCGCGGAAGTAGTACTGGCACTGCAGTCGGTGGACGACTGGGCCGGTGAGTCCTACCGGCAGGCTCTCCCGAGTGCGTTGGACGTCGGTATGGCCAGCCCGCGCGATGTACCGGATACGATCCCGGCTTCGCGAAGCCGCCGGATTCTGGAACAGGCAGAGCTGCCCGCAGCAGTGCTCGACAATTTCCTGCTGTCGCAGCTCCCTGTGGAGGTCTTGTTCGAGGCGACGGCGCAGCCCTCACGCAACGCGCTGGTGCGGGAGTTGGCACGGCTCCGGCGTGGCCTGCAGCCGGACGTCTCGGTCCTACGGGCCGCTGTCAAAGAGTTCAGTTCGTGGATGATGGAGGCGTTCGACCGCACGTTCCGTGCCAGTGGCGGCCGGGCATGGGACCACCTGCGGGGTGAGGCACGTCTGATGCGCTTCGGCTTGGATGAGGACCCGGCGACCGGTCGCCTGGGGGCGGGGCTGGAGATCCAGACGGCGGCTGCAAGCACCGCCCAGAACCTGTCATTCCACGTGGTGAACCGTCCGACCGAGGCAGCGGAGGGCGACTGGATCCAGGCTCCCCGGCGATCATTGAAGGACCTCGATCAATTCGACCGGGTGGTCACCCTCTAGCCACCAGCGGCAGCGTATTCCGCTCAGCCATCACCAGGGCGTAGGCGGCGATCGTGACACCACAAGTGATCCGTCCTTGCCGCAACCAGTCCAGCATCTCATCTTGCGAGACCCACACCGGTTCGGCCACCGACTCCATTGCTTCCGGCCGGGCGGCCTTGCGCTCCGCGGAAAGCACGGTGGCCCAGCAGACGTGGATGCCGGTCTCGATCAGGCCGGTATCCGCGTGGATCAATCCGAGGTCGCGCACAGAGGAGGCCTCGAGTCCGGCCTCCTCCCGCAGTTCGCGCACAGCGGCTTTCTCGGGGTGCTCACCAGGCTCGCAACCGCCGCGCGGGAACTCCAGGGAGACAGCGCCCACCGGATAGCGATATGTAGGCACCAAGGCCATGCCGTCCGGACCCACCGGTACCACCACCACCCCCGTCTGCGCCCACTGCCACCGCAGGTAGTTACCTGGCAGCCCGCCCGGTGAGACAACGTCGTCGTTGTACAGCCGCCCGAAGCGGTTGCTGAAGACCTCGACGGCCCGATGGCGCCGGATCGGCGCGGGAGAGCCGGAATTCTCGTGGTCGGTCGGCATATCGCTCCTGCCTGGAATGTCATGGACTACCGTGCGACGGTCCTCATCCGCCATGATCGTCCAGGGACTCCAGCTGCTCCAGCCAGGACGCACGCTCATGAGAGAACTCACTGAGGTCGCAGCACAGTTCAGCCAGCGCACGCAATGATTGCCGCTGCGCTGCAAGCCGTGCGGGGTCCCGGCCAGGAAGCCCTTTACGCAGGTTCGCGGCCTCCCTCAACGCGAGATATGCCTGCCGGTACTGGCCTGCCCTGATGAGGCCCCTCGCGTGGCGGTGCAGCGTCTCGGGAAGCCTCGCAAAGTACCGCCCTGGCTGTCGCTCGGCCAATTCGCGAAGCAGCGCTAAGGACTCTTCTCCGGAGACGACGGCAGCCTTGATCAGGCCGGTCCGCTGCCTGCACTCGGCAAGTACTTCGAGGCAATCCAGCATCGTGTCGTCCTGTCGGGCACCTGGACTCGCTTGTTCGCACAACAGAACACCTCGGGCGGCCTCGCGGGCAGCCGCGTGCACCTGGCCGTCCTTCAGGCGCAGCAGCGCGAGAGTACTCAGGGCCGCCGCGGCGTCCAAGAGGCGCCTCTGCCGCGGCAGGCTTTCCCTCTCGGCTTGTGCCAACAACTGCTCGTAGAGGTCAACCGCCAGCCTGCTCTGGTCCAGCGCGGGCCCCGTCTCACCGGCGCGGTGCAGCAGCAGGCTCAGGTTATTGAGCGCCGCTGCGTACTCGGCCATGTGCCGTCCGGACTGGCGCACCAGGTCGCGGCTCAGTGTGACGGCCTGGCGGGCCGCTTCCAGCGCCATGTGGTTCCGCCCCGTGTCGTCGAGTCGGAGGCTGTAGCGGGAAAGGCGGCGCAGCCTGAGGAGTTGGTCTTCCTCGGTGAATTGCGCACTCGGCAGGTCCAGCAACCGGCCGAGGACCACCACTGCGACCGGGGACAGACTCGAAGGGTAGTTGGGCAACCTGTTTTCGACTGAGGCGAGCAGTGGCGGCTCGCATACCTCGAGCACTGGCAGCATGAGGTCGGCCAGCGGCTCGGCGTGGGGCAGCACACCGCCGGTGATGACAAGCGCGAGCAACAGCACTTCTGGGTGCTCGGCGACGGCCTGGCCCAGGGCCGCGTCCAAGGCCTGGTGCGCGGGGTGGACCTCGACCCGGCCCACGCCCGTGCAGCCGCGGGCCCGGGCGAGCACTTCGACCGTCTCCGCGGCCGCCGCGATCCGGGCCTCCGAGGCGTGATGGCGTGTCTGCAGCAGCGCGGCAAGATAGGCGTTGGTGTGCCCTGAGCTCTCCGGCGTGCTGAGGACCCGGCGGACCAGAATCTCGCCGATCCGGTCCGGCTCCAGCGGGGCCACTTGATCACCTCCGGCGGGATAGAGCATCTGCAGAGAGGTCTGGACGCCGAACGTGTTGAGCGCCTGTCGCCCGGGAAAGGCCGCCGAATAGACCCGGTTCAACACGTCGGTGAGGTCGGTTCGGGGCAGTCCGGGGACCAAGGTAGGAACGAGTAACAGTCCTTCCGACACGCGCTCACCGCTCTCGCCGGACAGCGCCGTCTCCCCGGGCAGGCGTGCCGCGAGCAGAGCGTGCCAGCCCCGGATCTCATGGTCGCAGATCCGCTCCAGCGGATCGCCGGCTTCAGCCCAGGTACCGCCCTGCTCTAAAGCGAGGACCGCGTCCAGCGCGAGTGCGAGCACGCCCAGCAGCGAATCCTGCTCTTCAGCGCGTGCGTCCAGCGATCCCGGCGCGGCGAGCCACCCGCAGCCGAGGCGGTCGGCGAACACCTTGAAAGCCCTGGAGGCCAAGGATGAATTCGCGATGGTCCTGGGAAGCTGTACGACGCTCGCACCGGCCAGCGCCCAGTCATCAACACGGCGCTTCAGCGCCTGCCACAGCGGTTCGTCCGAGCGGGCGAGGAGCAGCAACCGCAGCCGCATCCCCTCGGGGCCGTACTGGTACACGTGCTCCAGCTGCGCACAGATGTCATCCAGCCGAGCCTGGGCGTAGTCGAAGACGACCAGTACCGGAATGCCCGCCGAGAGGGCATCGATGAGTTCGACCAACCACTCCGGCCTGCCCAGCGCCCTTTTGTCTACAAACCCGGCGATCCAACCGTGCTTGTGCATCTCGCGGCACAGTTCACCGGCGAGCCTGGTTTTGCCAGAGCCCCCCGACGCGTGCAGCAGCCGCAGCAAGTAGTCCGGGTCGTCGTCGCACCATGCCCGCAGATCCGCTAGCTCCGGGCGATCCTGGAAAGGCATCGTGCCTTGGGCAAGCAGCTGTGCTGGGGTCACACGGGATACGGCGCGCCGCGGAGCGCCGCTCCCGAAGTGGCCAAAGAGCGCGGTCTGCCGGCGCTTGCGGTCCAGCGCCCAGTTGCACCACTCGGTGCCGGGCTGGTGAGCCCGGTAGTTGCGCTCCGCCAGCTCAGGGAAATGGTGTCGTACGGCATCGACGGGGATGAACCAGCCGCCAAGGGAGTCCTGGTCGTCGCGCGACGCCTTGAGCACGCCGCACACCCGCCCGGTACGGAGGTCAAGCACCGGGCCGCCACTGAATCCCTGCACAACCTGATCCCCTTGGAGCCGCACTAACTGCCCGGCCGGCCCAGCCACGACGAGGCGCAAAGTGTCCCGCTGCACGCCAGCTTCCAGGGTGTCCTCGCTGAATCCGTGGACAGCCACCTCTCCGCCCTGCGACGGTCCCTGCTCTCCGAGCCACACGCCGATGCCGCCCTCCAGAGGCTGACAAAGACGGAGCTCCGCGAGGTCCGGGAACTCATAGATGTCCCTTTCACCTCCGTACTCTGGAACCATGCGGACCACTTCGGCATCCATCGTGCGCCCCCGCACAGAAACCGAAACCGCCTCGCAGTTCTGTACAACATGGGCGCAGGTCAGGACGGTGTCTTCGGAGACCAAGAATCCGGAGCCATAGGGGTCGTCCGCGGTCCCTACGCCGACCACCTGATCGACGGCCAGCCGGTTCAATGCGTCCAGTCTCTCCCACGCCTCGTCGTCAGCGACCATGCCCTACTCCTCTGGGGTCGGGCAGCCAGCCTTCCGTGCGCTGCCACCGGAATCCAGTAGCCACCCCCGGTGTCCGCCTTCAAACACGACTCAGAGCGACGAGGACCACAATCCCGCTTCGCCTTGTCGTTGCCCCCGTAGAGCTCCCCCTTGAACTCCAGGTCGTACGACTCGGAGACCGCATTCGTCTTCAGGGCGACAACCTGGGCGTGCGAGACCGCGTCCAGCCGGGCCCCGAAGAGCCCTTCCAGACGGCGGGAACGAAGAGCAACCATGACGCCCGACACTGCCCCAGCCACCCACATCTGTCACAGGATCAAGCGGATTCCCCACCAGCCCCAGCACGGGGGCGGTTGCTTGCCCAGCGCTTGAGGTCGCCGACGCGGTAGAGGAGTTCGGCCCTGCGCTTGCCGGCAGCGTTGGGAAACACAGGCGCGGCGGGGACATCTCAGTCCGTATACACGTGAACCGCCGCTTCCAGGATCTGCTCGACATCGTCAGCAGCTGATCAAAAGCCCGACCTCGTCAGGGCGCCGGACAGGCCACGTTGCCTCGGAGGATGCATCTGCTCCACCGGGGCCCGTCGCGTATCCGGACCTGGTCACGACAAGTGGGTGGTGCCGACGGCGGCACGGGGCCGGTTGCGTGCCCGGTGAGGTCCCCGACGCAGTAGAGGAGTTCGGCGCCGCGCTTGCCGCTGAGGAACGGGAAGTCGGGGTCGTTGGCGCGGGCCCAGCGCCGTGCAGCGGATGTGGAGGAGCACCGGGCCGACGCGGGCTCAGTCAGAAGGAGACATCGATGTAGTCGATGTCGGTGAATTCGACCTCAAGCTGGTCGGCGCGGCGGCCGTTGTCCTTGAAGTACCCCTCCTGGATTCCTTCGGCGATGACCTCGTTGGGGCTCAGGGCACCGATGCCTTGCTGGGCGTCGAAGAGACGCCGGGCGTAGTCGGCGGGCAGGTGGACGGTGATGCGCCGCATGCGGCCGTCGTCGGTCGTACCGATGGGTGCGGTGTAGCCGAAGCGGGCGCGGGCTTCCACGGTGATCCCGGTCGAGGTGGCGGCCTGCTTCCGGCGACGGTCACGGACCTTCGGTTGCCAGCGGGCGCGCACCGCGGCGTCGATCCGGTCGGCGATCGCCTTGGGCGGGTGCTTCCGCTCGCCGGTGCGGTAGCGCTCCACCGAGCGCTGGGTGATGCCGAGTGTCTGGGCAACGGCCCTGGTCGTCTTCAACTGCTTGAGCAGGAAGTTGATGCGGCCCTTGAGAGTCTTGGGGGGCTCGCGGGTGAAAGCATCCTGCCCGGCACGCTCGATGGCGTCGAGGACGAGGGCGTCGTCGGCGTCCGCGTTGCCCGGGCGGATCCGTCGCACCATGGCCTATTCCCCTTCGTCCAGAACGGCGTCGCCGCCCTTGATGTGGCGGGCGGGGTTGTAGCCCTGCTCCATCAGGTCGACCGCCCAGGCCATCTCCTGGACGCCTTCGAGTTTGGCCAGGCCGGGGGTGGGGCCGAGGCGGAAGCCGCCAAATTGGGGCTTGCCGGAGGCGTTGTAGGGCAGGAAGTCCAGCGGGCTGCGGCCGGGTGAGGGGTAGACGACGCAGTCGGACAGCACGGCCAGCGGGTACAGGCCCGTCATCTTTGCCATGTTGTTCAGCTTGCGGTGCATGTTGACCCGTGCCTTGGAGATGACTGCGGCGCGGATGTCGGGGCGCCAGGTCGGCCGTTCCAGGGCTGGCCATCGTTCGCCCTGCTTGTAGTGGCGGCCCTGAGGGCGCTCGCGGAGTTTGCCGACGCCGCCCTTGACGGTTGCTTTGATCGCGGCGAGGACCGCGGCCAGGGCCGGGTCGGCGTCCTTGTGCCGTTCCATCGCCGCGAGGAACTCCTGGTCCGTCAGATCCTTGGAGACGCCGAGGTCGGCGAGGGTGTCAACGTAGGCGGTCTTGAGCCGGTCGTGCCACGGGTCCAGGTAGGCGCCCGTCTCACGGCGCAGGTAGGCCTCGAGCGGCTGGACGTTGTAGCCGAGTTCCTGGGCGTAGGCGACGGTGTGCGTCTGGTACCAGGCCGGGCCCTGGGGGCGGATCCCGGACGGGGTGAACGGCGAGGGCAGGCGCGGGTCCATCTCGATGCGGGAGAGGTCGACCAGCCAGGAGCCGGGGATCTTCGCGTTGAACGTGGGTGCGTGGAAGTGGTCCGGGGCAGACAGGCCCACGGTGAGCCGGGCCGCGGCTGCGAGGAACGCGGTGTTCAGATCCAGGCCCACCGCCCACGGCAGGGATGCTTCCTCCCCCGTGAGCAGATCCACGTCACGGACCCACTGGTACGCCTCCTCGTCCAGGAAGCCGCCCGTCCAGCCGGAGTTCACGACCACGGGATGCTCGGCAGTGGCCTCCGGCGGCGCCGGATCCATCGGCTCGGTGCCCAGCGAACCCGGGTTGTAGCCGGACACCCAGTTCCCGGTCTCCTTGTCCTGGACGGCTCGGGTGGGCGGGCGCAGCGCGGTCATCAGCTCCAGCCCGGAGACGGCCGTGCTGCCACGCGGGGTGATGACCCGCATCGCGTAGATGCCCAGGACGCGGGCGATGTCGGCCGGCTTCATCTGCGCAACGCCCGGCCAGGAACGCTCATCGAGGGCGTCCCACGACAGGACGGCAAGCTGTACGCACCTGCGCTGACCCGACTGCGCGGGACGGTAGATGCGCGCCCATGGGCCGAACCCGCGCTGAGTGAGCTTCCACTTCGCCTTCGCCACCTGCTTGACCACCGGATGATCGGCGGGCAGGCGCAGCGAGCGGCGTTGCTCATGGCCCTCCAGGCGCTCGGGCAGTCCGAGTTTCACTGCGGCCGCCGCAGTGAGCACGACCAGAGGGTCGGCGTCCTTGCCGTTGCGGTGCAGTTTCGCCGCACCGAGTCCGGACTCGGCGAGGGTCCACTCCACCAGTTCCGGGACCGTGGTGGCCGGGCAGTCCAGCACGATGCCGTCGATGCCGTATGCGCAGCCGTCGCCGTCCAGGACGGTGAGCGGGCCGTGCGGGAAGGACGGGTCGGTGTCGAGGGGCGGGGCGGCCCGCTTCTTCACCGGACGGTGCGCCGACGTGGCGGGCCGGGTAGCGGGGCGCTCCGGTTCGGGTGCGCTCTGGGTTGCGGGCGTCGTCGGTGCTCCGGGCACGGCGGGTGGGCCGGAGGAGGGCTCCGGGGCCGGGGACGGTGTGGGGGCTGAAGTCGCTCCCTGCGATGCCGGGGATCGGGGTGCCGGTTGCCGGGCAACGTCTTCGCCGCCGGGGGGTGTTGCGGGGGCGGGGTAGCGGTGGGCGAGGCCCTCGAGGAGGCGGCGGTAGGCCTCCAGGCGCTCGCCTCGGGGTTCGGCGCGGCCGGCTTCCCAGGCGGTGATGCTCGGTACCCGTACGCCCAGTGCCTGGGCGACGGCAGCCTGGGTGAGGCCGGCTGCCTCGCGCAGCCGTACCCGCTCGGCCGGGGTGGGCAGCACGGTGCCGTCGTCGACGGCGGCGAGGAGCGAGTCGATCGCGGTGAACAACTGCGGTGGCTGGTTTGTCATCTGCGGTTCTTCCTCGCTCACCGGACGCCCTGGCGGATCTCTTCGAGCCGCGTCATCAGCCGCTGATAGCGCTGCGAGGCGGCTTGGGAGGAGTTCAGGCCCTGATGGGCGGCGATCTGCCGCCAGTCCATGCCCCGGCGCCGGGCCTCGATGACCACCTGGGTCTCCAGCCGGTCCAACTGCTCGCGCATGTCCTCGAACAGGCCTAGTGCGGCGCCTACGTCGTCCGGGATCACGCCCGGCTCCCGCCCGTGGTCGTTCTGCTCGTCGGCGGCCGCCAGCAGCCGCCCCACGAGCGATGCATCCTGCTCGATACGACGCGCAGCCGTCGCATCCTGCCTGCCCCCGGAAGCGGGGGCCAGTGCAGACAGCCGGTCACGGGCCTGCTGACGGGAATCACGTGGCATACCGTCACCGTACCGCACGCAGGCAATGAAACAACGATTCGTTGTTTCATTGCTGTCACGGAGGAAGCCGCCGCGCCGGTCCGTACACGCTGATCCGAGTCGGCGTCACGAGCGCAGAACTGTTCGACCTCAGAGCATGGGTGAGAGGTCAGCCGCTGATGTCGACGCCGAAGCCGCGCGCCAGGTCGGCCAGTAATCCGAGGAGCCTCAGTCGGTGGCGTTCGCACCAAGGCTCCCGACGCACGGAGCGCAGAACATGCCACGGAACACGGCGGCCGCGCGGTGCGATCCGAGCTGCGCGCGCGGAGTGGAGCGGGAGGACACCCACCGCTCGCGCCGCGTACGGCGAGATCGGTTCTCCCTTCGGTTCAAGCGCTCACTGCAGGACCTGAGCGGTCCGAGCCGACGAGAGCCAGCTGGGGAACTCCTGCAGGAGCCGGTCGTAGAGGAGATCGTCGCGTACGGTGCGCAGATCGCGGCCCGCGTGGAAGAAGCCTGCGTTGTCGACGATGCGGTGTCTGGGTGCGGCCAGGTTGTCGAGACGGCGGAGAAAGGCGAACTCGTTGTCGTCGGGGTCGCCGAAGCCGATGAACTGCCAAAACAGCGGCAGGCGGGCGGCTTTGCATAGGTAGCGCTCGGCGGCGGACTTGCTGGTGGGCCCTCCGTCGGTCTAGAAGATCACCAGGGCTGGGGCGTCACTGCCGGAGCCAGGTAGTGGTCGATGACCTCGTCCATCCCTGATCTCGCGTGGGTATCCCCGGCTTCAGCCGGGGAGGGAAACGCATCCACGGCCCGGAGGCGCGAAGCGCCGGAGTTCACTGCGTTGTCAGTGGCCTCCGCTAAGTTGATCACACCGGGAACGAAGGGGGGTGGGCCGGATGATCCGTGCGTACAAGTTCCTCCTGCGCCCCACCGTCCGCCAGGTGCAGGCCCTCGCCGCGATGCTGGCCGATCACTGCTCGCTCTACAACGGGGCCTTGCAGGAACGCCGCGACGCCTACCGGCATGCCTCAAGGACGAGCGTCACGTACGGGCAGCAGTCCGCGCAGCTCAAGGACATCCGCGGCGTCGATCCCGAGCGGCAGGGCCGCTGGTCCTTCAGCTCGCAGCAGGCCACGCTGCGCCGTCTGGACAAGGCGTTCGCCGCGTTCTTCCGTCGGGTCAAGTCCGGCGAGACGCCGGGCTACCCCCGTTTGCGGGGCATCAACTGGTTCGACACGGTGGACTTTCCCAAGGACGGCGACGGCTGTCGCTGGGACTCCGCCCCGCACGATCGGGTCGCCCGTGTCCGTTTCCAGGGCGTCGGGCACGTCAAGGTCAACCAGCACCGGCCGGTGGTCGGCAGGGTCAAGACCGTGTCCGTCAAGCGCGAGGGCAAGCGCTGGTACGTCATCCTCACCGCCGAGCAGCCGCAGCCCGAACCCCTGCCCGCGACCGGCAGGGTAGTCGGCATCGACCTGGGCATCGCCAACTTCCTCGCCGACTCACACGGCGCGTTCGTACCCAACCCGCGCCACGGGCGGAAGGCCGCCGCCAAGCTCGAAGCCGCACAGCAAGCCCTCGCCCGGTTCCCGCGGGTGCGCCGCGACCAGCGCACCGCCCACCACCGCCGTGCCGTCGAGAAGGTCGCCGACCTGCACCGCAAAGTCCGCCGTCAGCGGCTCGACCACGCACACAAAACCGCCCTCGGCCTGGTCCGTGCGCACGACGTCATCGCGCACGAAGACCTCAAGATCCGCAACATGGTCAAGGCCCCCGCCCCGAAACCCGACCCCGACCGGCCGGGCGGCTTCCTGCCCAACGGAGCCGCAGCGAAGGCCGGACTCAACCACTCGATCCAAGACGCCGGATGGGGGGTGTTCCTGACGATCCTGCACGCCAAGGCTGAAAGCGCCGGACGGGAAGTGATCGCCGTGGACCCCCGCAACACCTCCCGGACCTGCCCCGCATGCGGGCACGTCGCAGTGGAGAACCGGCCCACCCAGGAGAAGTTCCACTGCCTCTCGTGCGGCCACCACGCGCACGCGGACACGGTAGGCGCCCTGAACGTTCTACGGGCCGGGCTGGCCCGTCGCCACGCCCAACCGGCATAGCGAAAAGCCCCCTCATTCATGGAGGGGAGGAGTCACGGCCCAGTGGTAGTTCGTCCGCCCCATGTGGCCGAGGTTCTCGTGCAGCTTGTTGATCCGGCCACGATGACCTCCGAGCCTGAGATCGGTGGATCCGTCGACATCGGTGGAGAAGAACACCACCGGCACCGTGCCGTCGTCATCGAGGTGCGCGGACAAGGAGAGGACCTGCTCACCGAGATGCTGCATGGTGCCGTCCTTGTAGTAGGGCCGCATCGAACCGGAGCGGTCCAGCACGAGATACACAGCAGCACGCACCCCCTCGAGACCGTGCGCGCGCACACTGGATCCGGCCGTCTTGTAGAGGCTCACCAGATCCGGGGCCTGCGCCTGCATCTTGGACAGGCTGATTGCCGGGGCCTCGTTCTGAACCCTGCCCATGGTCACCACTCCTGTATCGCGCAAAACCCTCATCCTCTCGGTCGAGGCGGTACCACAAGGAAAGTTCTCCAACGGACCCCCTGATCAGTGCGCCCCGGGGTAACGGCCCGCCCCCCAGACGGCGTGGCAGTCGGCGGTGGCGGACGTCCACGTCGCCTTCCTGCCGGTCCGGTACCCCGGCGCCCGCTCGCAGGTGCTCTCGCTGCCAGTCCGGCCTATTCCGCGGTCATTCGGCTGCTGCGGTCAGGTGGGCGAAGGTCGATCCGGCGGGGTCTTTGCGGACGTGGAGGCGTTGGGTGATGCGGCGGCGCAGTTCGGGGACGTGGCTGATGACTCCGACGGTGCGGTCGTGGGCGCGCAGGGAGTCCAGGACGTCGAGGACCTTGTGGAGGGTGTCCTCGTCGAGGGTGCCGAAGCCTTCGTCGATGAAGAGCGTGTCCAGGGGGTTGCCGCCGGCTTCGTGGGTGACGACATCGGCCAGTCCGAGAGCCAGGGACAGGGAGGCGAAGAAGGATTCGCCGCCGGAGAGCGTGTCGGTCTTGCGGGGGCGGCCGGTCCAGGAGTCGGTGATCTCGAGCCCCAGGCCGGAGCGGGCGCCGCGGGCCGCTTGGTGGTCGGAGTGGGAGAGGGTGTAGCGGCCTTCGGACATGAGGTGCAGGCGGGTGTTGGCGGCGGTGACGACTTCTTCCAGGCGGGCGGCCAGGACGTAGGCCTCCAGCTGCATGCGTACCCGGGCGCTGGGTGAGTTGCCGGTGATGAGTTCGGCCAGGTGGCGGGCGGTGAGGTGGGCCTGCTCGAGTGGTTCCAGGCGTTGGACGGCGGCATCGAGGTCGGTGGCGAGGGCGGTGAGGGCCTGGCTACAGGTGTGGGCGGCGCTGGCGGCGGCGGCCGCTTCGGCGTGCTGGTCGTCCGCGGCCGCTCTTGCAGCCGTGGCTGCGGCGGGGTCGGCGGCGGGCTGGGCGGCGGCTTGCTGCAGTTCCGGATTGTCGAGGACTGCGGTGTGCGCGGCGCAGGCCTCGCGCCACTGGGTGATCTCTTCTTCGATGGCGCGCAGGTCATCGTCGCCGAGCAGGGCCTGTTGGGCGAGTGCCAGGGTGTCGAAGCCCTGGTCCTTGGCGGCGAGGGCGGCCTGTTCGGTGCGGTGCGTGAGGGTCTGGACAGTGGCCGCGAGGCTGCGAGAGGCCTCGGCTGTTTCCTTGAGGCGGTCGGCGGTTCGGGTGAGTTCGCCGGCGTGGGCGGCGACGGTGGGATGGGTACCACGGGCTGCGGTGAGTTTGGCCGTCAGCTCGGTGAGCTGCTGGGTGAGGGTGTCGTAGTGGGCGTTGCGGGCGGACAAGCCGGCCGTGGCGGTGCTGTGCTGCTGGGTCTGGGCGGTGTGCTCGCTGTCGAGGGTGAGGAGTTCTTCTTGGACGGTGCCCTGGTCGCCAGCGCGGTTCAGGGCCTCGGTCAGCTCGGCGGTGAGCGTGGTGTGCTGGGTCTGGAGGTCGGTCAGGGGGGTGTCGCCGGCTTCGCCGGTGGCGGTGGCAGCCTGTTCGCGGAGCCCGTGCAGCACGGCTGCGGCGGCTTCCTGTGTGGCCTTGGCCTGCTCGTGGAGGGCTTCCGCGTCCTGTTCGTCCTGGCGTGTGGGCTGCCCGTCCTGGGGAGCGGCGGGCGCCGGGTGGGTGCAGGATCCGCAGACCGGGCAGGGGGTGTTGTCGGTGAGGGTGGCGGCGAGTTCGGCGGCCATGCCGTCGGTGCGCCGACGGCGGACGGTGAGGTAGGCCTGGCCGGTCTGGCCGACGACGGTTTGTGCATCGGCCAGTTGCTGCTCCGCCTTGGCGATCTTGGCAAGGTGGGTGTCGCGGCGGCCGGCGGCTTCGAGGCGAGTCTTGAGGCTGTCCAGGGCGCTCTGGTGGCGGCGGCTTTCTTCTTCGGCCTGGCGGGCGGCCTCCCGCTGGGCTTCGAGGTTGCGGCGCCGGGTGGGTTCTGCTTCGAGCCAGTCCTGGGCGGTGCGTTGCCGGGAGGCGAAGTCCTGCCGTTCGGTGTCGGTGCGCTCCAGCTCGGTGGTCAGCCGGCGGACGGTGTCTTCTTCGGGGACGAGGGTGGTCAGGACGGCAGCTTCGGCGCGAAGAGACTGCTCGGCGGTTTCCAGCCGGCCGGCGTCCCCGTCCTTGTGTTCGGGCAGCAGGTGCTCGCGGGCGGTGCGTTCGGCAGTCTGGGCGCGGGTGTGGTCGTCTGCGGCGGTGTCCGCAGCGTGCAGCAGCGGGGCTGCCTGCTGGGCGCGGCGGGCCTGGTCGCGGTGCTGGACCAGTGCGTCCTGGTGCGGTGTCTGTTCCTGGAGCAGGTCGAGCTGCTGCCGGGCGCTGGTGTAGGTGGCCTGCTGCTGGTGGAGTTCGCGGGCCGCTGCTTCGAGCCGCTGCTGTCCGGCCAGGTTCTCCTTGGCCGTTGTGGCTGCCTGGAGTGTCCTGGCGTGGTCGGTGTGGCCGGCTTGGAGGAGATCCTGGGCCCAGGCGCGGGCGGGCTCGGTGAGGGTGTGCGGGTCGTCGGGGGTGGGTGCCGTGCACTGGGTTGTCAGGTCGCCTCCGGCGGCCTGGTGGATGCGTTCGGCCAGGCGCAGCACGTCGGCGCGGGCGGCGTCACGGTTCTTCTCGGTGGTGCGGCTGTGGTCGTTGAGCCAGCGCTCGATGAAGGTGAAGCGGCCGGTGCGGAAGAGTTTGCCGAGGAGTTCTCGCCGGCCGTGGGCGTCGGCGTGGAGGAACGTGGTGAAGTCGTTCTGCGGCAGCAGGACGACCTGGCAGAACTGGTCCCGGCTCATGCCCAGCAGGTCGGTGACCTCGAGGGCAGCCTCTTGGTGGGACTTGCTGGAAGGCTCCCAGTGGCCTTGGCCGTCGGCGTCGACGGCCCATTCGCTCAGGCGGGTTTCTGCCTTCTGGGAGGTCTCGCCTTCACCGGATCGCTTGGGCCGCATCTGGGCGGGGATCCGGTGGATGCGCAGGCGGCGGCCTGCGAGGGTGACCTCGAGGGTGACTTCGGTCAGGAGGGCGGCGGGAGCATGGTGGCTGCGCAGCAGCAGCAGGTCGCGGTCGCCCGGTGGCTTGCCGTAGAGGGCGAAGCAGATGGCCGCGAAGACGGTGCTCTTGCCGGCTCCGGTGTCGCCGTGCAGGAGGAACAGGCCGTCGGCGGACAGGGAGTTGAAGTCGATGGTGTGGGTGCCGGCGAAGGGTCCGAACGCCTGCAGGGTCAGGTTGTGCAGGCGCATGTCAGACGGTTTCCTTCTGCTGCTCGTTCAGGCGGGATGCTTCGACGGCCTGCTGGAGCAGGTGGTGCTCATCCGGGGTGGGGTCGGTGCCGCGCATGCTGCTGATGAAGTCGCTGGCAATGTCGAGGTCACCGCGGCCTCGGATGCGTTCGCTGTAGGTCGGAGTGTTCGTGGCCTGGGCGGGGATGAGGGCGGGCCGGTGCTTGAGGCTGGCGGTGTGGGGGAAGCGGCGGCGCAGGCGGGCCATGGCCTCGAAGGGCAGAGCAGTGTCGGTGAGGGTGACCTCGAGCCAGGCATCCTCCAGCGGCTCGTGGGCGGGGTTGGCCAGGAGGTCTTCGATGAAGCCGGTCACGCACTCCAGGCGCAGCGGCACGGGGCAGAGCAGGTGGGTGAGGGCGGGAACGGCATCGGCGGCGAGGTCGACCAGGGTGATCGACTTGGTGTGGCGGGCTTCGGAGAAGGAGTAGGCCAGCGGGGAGCCGCTGTAGTGGATGCGGTCGGTGACGGGCTGGGGGCCGTGGAGGTGGCCCAGGGCCACGTAGTCAATCCCCTCGAAGACGTCGGCGCCCACGTGGGCGACCCCGCCCACAGCGATCTCACGTTCGCTCTCAGCCTCCTCGCTCTCCTTGCGTTCCTCGGGCTGCCCGGTGCCGGAGGTGACGAAGGCGTGCGCGAGGACCACGGACCGGGTGCCGGCCGGCTGGTTGTTGGTGAGGTCGGCGTGGATGCGGTCCAGGGCTGCGGTCAGCACGGCGCGGTGGGAGACGGCTTCGGCTTCCAGGCGGTCGCGGACCATCGACGGCTCGAGGTAGGGGATGCCGTACACGGCCACAGGGCCGTCGGCGTCTTCGAGGCGGACCGGAATGTCGCAGGTGCCGGGGTCGGTCCTCACGTGGATGCCGGCACGGGCGAGAAGACCGGATCCGACGCCGAGGCGGTGCGCGGAGTCGTGGTTTCCGCTGATCATGATGATCGGCACGTCGAGATCGGCAAGTTGATGCAGAGCGCGGTTGAACAGGCGCACGGCGTCCAGGCTGGGAATCGCCCGGTCGTAGATATCTCCTGCGACAAGGACCGCGTCGACGTCCTCGGTTCGGGCGGTGTCGACCAGATGGTCGAGGAAGGCATGCTGGGCGGGGATCAGATCTTCTGTGTGGAACCGGCGGCCCAGGTGCCAGTCCGAAGTGTGCAGAAACCGCATGACCACAGACCGTAACCACAGTGACGGTAGCTGCGGGCGGTTTTCCTGATAAACGCGATCATCGACGGAAGGCTCGATGCGTGCGCACTCCATGGCGTCGGATGGCAGGAAGGTGCGGCGCAGTGGTAGCAGTATCGATGAGGCACGACGGGCTGGCTCTCCTACCGGTGTGGACGAGGAGCCTCTGCCGGTAGCAGGCCAGCTGGAGCCTTTGTTGGCCTCTGCTGCACGAGTAAATGAAGTGCAGTGAATTCCCGGCGCGCCTGCGCGAGTGCGCCCCCTTCGCTCCAACACGCGCTGTGCGGAGCGCGCTTGTCCCCTTACCTTGCTTGCAACGAAGACGGGGACAGGACGCATCTAGGGTGAATCGGCAGGCGTAGCCGCAGGAGGCGGCGTGCCATCGGCGGTAATCGTCCGAGTCCGGTAGCCAACCCGCTAGCGCCGTGATCACCAGAGTCTGAGTCCGTCAACACTGTGCGGTCGGGCTGGGGGCGCTCCGTCTATGGACTGCACAATGGCGCAACAGCGCCCTCCCCCGTCCTGTCCCACAGGGAAGGCCAAACAGGAGATCGCTCTGTATTTCTCACCCGACGTGATTGCCCGCCTGTCCGTGAACCCTGGCGGTGACCACCGCCAGGTAAGCGGCGTACGTCTCCCGTTGGTTCCACGAAAAGAGAACAGTGTGAGAGTTACCTGCCATCAGTCGTGTCTGCGCAGCACCGTCAGCGATCCGAAACTGTCGCCGGTCCTGAGCGGTGACAAGGTGTACGTATCCGTTTACTAGGCGAGTGGGTTCCTTGGACTGAACTTCAGCGACTTCGGCAATGGGGATCACACAGTCCTTGGCGCCGCCCACCTTCCCCACAAACTTACGCCTGATCTCGGCCCGATCTGCGCAGAGCGTGACGGTCGCGGTGTATCCCCTGAACACGAGTGGCTCAGGCTGCTGCGCAGGCGCACTTGGCGGTGCATTGTTGTCCGCTCTGCATGCTGGAACGGGGTCTCCGCGTGCGAGGAGGTCCAGGGTAGGTAAGGCATACGTGACGGCACCAGTGAGACGGCCCTGCTCGGTGTGTGGCGACAGGTCTTGGAGCTCGCCGGACGGAGCCTCGGCAGGGTGGGTAACGGTCGGCGAGGCGGACGGGCCGCGGAGCACGGTTCCATCCGTCGTATTGGCGACTGCGGCCATGCCTGCTTCATGGAATTCCCTCCCGGCGACGGCTTGTTGTACGCGCAGGAGCGGTGGGGCTTGGAGTGGTCGCTCATCACGACCCGCTGGCTGGACGGTCCTCGTCTCCCGAGCCGCGTTGCCGTGATGCTCAGCAAGGGGCTCAGGGACGATCTCCTCGGTAGGCATCGCGAGTCGGGCGCTCTGCTTGGACCTGCCGTTGGTGATGTGGGCGATGGCCACTCGGTACTCGGTCTCGGTCCACAACTGTGGTCTCTGGCTCACGCCGGCCGCAAGGACTCGTTCATAGACGTACTCGTAAAGGTCATTGACGCTGACGATTCCGTCCTGGTCACGGTCCGCCTCACCGGTTTGAAGGCCGTTGATGATGGCGCCGGTGAACCGCGAAGGTTCGGGTGCCAACGCCGTGAGGTGATCGCCCTCCCATGCGTACTCAGTGCGGTTCGTCGCTGTCAAGATGGCCCGGCCATGGCCTGCCAGCTCTTCCCTCACATGCACGGCTGTGTCGCCCTTGGTACCCGGCAGAAAGGCGCCGCTATAACAGCAGTCGAGAAGCACGACAATCGACCTGGCCCGGCAGTTGCGCATCTGGTCATGCACGAATGCCGCGGATACAGCGGTGGAGGCGAGGAGCCGGTGGTCGGTGTCTTTGGCGGCAAAGTAGAGATGCCCGTTATCATCCTTGATGCCGTGGCACGAAAAGTGAAGCAGAAGCAAGTCGTCGCGGCTTCGGTCCAGGAAGAAGGACTCCAGGACTCGGTTGACTTCATGCTGGGGTCGATCGATCACCTGGGTGACGTCATACGCCCCGATGTAGGGGTCGTGGAGCACTTCCGCGAGCCCGGCAGCGTCCCGAGCGGGTGAACGAAGCTGTCTCAGCGCAGGATCATCGTGTTCACCTGTGGCGATGAGTAATGCGCTGCGACTACCAGACAAAGTCGCTCACCACGGGGCTTTCCCGGCGGAGCCGACCACGTCAAGCACTGGAGGCATCTGCTTCGCCCTCTGGCTCCGCGCGCGAGACAGGCCCGTGAGTCACGATGAATGCCTCCACAAGCCGCCGTTGGTCTTCCGTCGTCGCCTGTTCCAGTTCGATGCTGTCGTCGCCGAAAACAACCCGCACTTTACGAATGGGACGGTGGGTCATCCACGTCTCCAGCAACCGGAACACTTCCCGCAAGACGATGGGCGACAACGTTACGCCAAGTACCCCAAGGGTGACCGCGTCGCCGGGCTTGGAACCCGCAGGAGCCTCATCGATGCGCACCGACTCCACACGGTCAACGTCAAGTTCGAGCAGCCGGCCTCGCAATTGGGCAGTGAGTTCGTCGAGTTCCACCGTGTCACTGTCAGGTGCCCCTTCGAGCGTGACAGTCATCAATCCTGCGTTAGCCACAACACCCCCATCAAAACCTGAACAGGCCCAGCGTATCGTCAACCTCGTAACAAATAGGCGGAGTTGCGCTGCCCGCACGACGCCCCACTGGCGTTCCTGCGATGCCGGTCTCCAGCGAAACGAACACCCCGATCCGATGACGGACCGGTTGCTCCCGTCAGTGCCGCTCGGCATCATCCAACGATCCACGCCTCGGCTGCTGCAGGCTCTGCCCCTGCAGCTCGGCCGGGTGCGCAGGACGGTCTTTCGTGTCAGCCTTGCGGATCATTCCATGAGAAGTGGGATGGACCGTGCTTCGTCATAGCCTTGCAGAGAGCTTTGACCATCGCCTGCGGGTTCGCTGCAGCGGCGGCTCTGTACTCGGTCACCTCCAACGCGAAGACGAACAAGTCCCGCAGGTGCAGGACCCCGACACTGTCGCCCGCTGCGGCGGTGAACAGTGCGTCGAACGACGTTGTGTCGTTGGACGACCAGGCCGACATCAGGCGCAGGGTGAGGGCGCGATCGGGCGGCACCCTTTCGTCCAGGCTTTCCGTCTCGCCGCTCTTCGCAGGCTTTCCGGTGGCGAACTCGCTGCCGGTGACCATGGTCACCGAGTCCACGTAGGCAGCGACCGTATGAGCCATGGCCAGCACGTCCTCGAGCGGTAGTGCCAGGATCATGCCCAGACGATGTCCGGCTTCGTCGAACTCTCCCAGCGCGGCCTGAGCCACCGCTGCCTGAAGGCAGAGCTGCGCCAACTGGTGTTCCTTGGCAACGTGCTTCACGTACCAATCCCCTCTCATCGCATCGATGAAGCAGAGCTGGAGTCTGTGCCTCCAGCGGGCGGACAAGCATCTGCCGGTTGCGCGGATGAAGACCTCGGCGAGGGACAGCCGGCCGCTGCCCCAGGTCACCTGAGCGGTGTGCTGGTCCGCGACCGTTCCGCACCGGGGTCCGGGGTCACTCCCACGGACGCCAAGTCGTCGCGTACCGCGCTGAGTCAGCCGCCGAACTCTCGTGCCTCATCGGCAGCCGGTCCCACGGCACCGATCTTCATGAGGCGGCTGGCGATGGCCCCTTCGTTTCGGCCGAACTCCTGTGCCAGTTGCGCGAGTAGCACTCCCTGGGCGCAGCTGGCGGCAAGGTCCTTTTCGTCCTGGTCGGTCCAGGGCATGTACGCGTTGGGATGGGCCTTTCGTTTCTCCTCCACCGTGTAGGCCTTGGGCTGCTTGGGTGCTGTCTCGGTGGGCTGGGTGGGCACGAGGTCGGCAGGGTAGGGGGCGAGTTTGAGTCCGTGGAGCTTCCAGCGGATGGAGTTCTCGCTTCGTCCGAGGTCAGAGGCCAATTGTTGGAGGCTGGTGCCTGCGCGGTGGGCGTCCCGCAGATGCTGCTCGGCCTCGGTCGTCCACGTGGCCCCCGGGTGGGCGGCTTTTCTTTTCACGCTGGCCGTAGTGGTGGCCGGGGGCTGGGGGCCAAGCGGTTCGGGTGTGGGGCAGGCACTTGCTGCGGCGGTGATGAGGCGGCCGATGTCGCTGAGGTCGCGGGGGTCCAGTTCGCCGGTGAGCTCGCCGTGGATGATGCCGCCGGATGAGCAGACGAGGACGGTCAGTTCCATCCTGCCTTCTTGTGCCGGTTCGGCGGTCAGGCAGTAGCGGCGGTGCGGGTCGCCGAATTCCAGCTTCACGCCGGGCGCCGCGGGACGGGGGTGCGGCTGGGCCGGGAGGCTGGTCGGGGCAGTGGCAGGGGGAAGCCGGTATGCGGGGGCCAGCAGCTCGTGTACGCGCCAGGACGCCAGCACGCTCTGACCGTCGTCGAGTCGGTAGGAGGTCTGGCTGGCCTCCACGTCGCAGACTGCGTAGAGGACGTGGAGCCTCTGGCCGGCGAACAGGCAGGTCTGTCCCTGTGGCCCCAGTGGGATGGTCAGGGTGCCTGTACCGGGTACGGGCTCGAGGACGACGGCGTCCGGGTCGCCGTGCCAGGAGCCCTTTTCGTCACGGAAAGCGTAGATGAGGGTCAACCGTGGGTCCTTTCGCGGGGAGATCGGTTCGCCGGGGCAAGGTGTGCCGTCCTCGCCCCCCGATTAGCGGTCGGCGTCGTGCGCCGGAGCATGTGCCTTCGAGTCCGGGACTCTCGCTTCCTCCGTGGCGAGGAGGCGGTCGAGGACTGCGTCGTGTTCCTGGTAGACGATGCGGCCACCTGCGTGCAGGGCTCGGCCCAACTCTGTGCTGCTGTGGGCGGGCGGCAGTGCACCGATGGGGACGGCTGAGGGTGTGCTTCCCGTTGCGCGGACGATGGCGGCGTCCATAGCCACGAGTTCGGCGCCGTAGAGCTGGTGCACTGTGGCGGCGATCTGGAGGCCTGCGGTGTCGAGGTCGCCGGCGTAGCGCAGTGGGACCCCTTGGTCCACGGCGAGTTGGAAGAGGGCGTGGTCGACGGCGCGCAACTGGCCGCTGGTGCAGGCCAGGGGCAGGGTGCTTGCGCGGGCGAGGGCTTCTTCCAGGATCGAGGGATTCTCCACCACCGTGAGGGGTGTGGGTGCCAGGCGCGGTGGCGAGAGGGTCAGATCGAGGAGGGTCAGTGCCACGGGGGCGGTCGCTTCGCGAAGGCGCCGGTCGATGGGGCCGTCGCCGGTGGGGCGGACCTGGTGGAGCAGAACGGTGGCGGAGAGCCGGTCGGCGATGATGCCGAATTCGGCGAGCAGGGCGCGGATACGGTCGGGGCGGGCGGGTTCGGGTCGTCCGGCGAGTTCGGCCACCGCGGAGACCAGGCGTTGTCCCGGCAGGGTGGCGAGGTCGAAGTAGTGCGGGTCGCCCGCGTGGTCGTGGGCGAGTTTGGCCAGGGTGCGGGGGCGTTGATGGGGCAGTTCGCGGGTCAGGGCGCACAGGGCGTCGACAAGTCGGCGTATCTCCGGGGCGGCGTCGTTCTCGAATCCGGTGGCCTTGAGGCGGGCCAGCAGCAGAGGCAGGTGCGGAAGCCGGGCTGCGGCGTAGTCCCACAGTTCCTGGCGCAGCAGAGCGGATTCGAGCCGGCCGCTCTTACGGTTGACGACCTTGCTGCCGATCGCGCGTTCGACGAAGGGCTGCAGTTGTTCCACCGGCAGGTCAAGGGCATCGAGGAGGGGGCGTAGCGGCACCTTGAGGCCGTGGGGGGTGTGCGGGACCGAGGTGCGGCCGCGGCGGCGCTGGGCGGGGGTGTCGAGCCAGGATCGCAGGGCGGCCACTGCGCTTGGGGAGAGGGCGGGCACGGTGATGGTGGCGACGTCGGACGGGGCCTTGCCGGCGCTGAGGCGGTCGTGGACGGCCTGCCACAGCGGAGCGAGGTCGGGGTCGGCGGCGATGAGGTCCAGATCGGCCATCAGAGTGTGTCCCGCGGCTGGGGGGTGGTCAGGGCGAGGCTGAGTGGCTGGGGTTCGCCGTGGCCCTGCCACAGCCACGGCACGGTGACGCGGTGGCGTCCGGTGGTGACGACCTGGTGGATCATGGCGCGCCGGGTCTCCTTCTTGATCAGGGGGGTCATGAAGGGTGCGGTGGCCAGGACGTCGAAGTTCCAGGAGCGCAGCAGGGCGAGGATCTGGCGCAGGTTGGGGTCGTCGAAGGCTGCGTCGATCTCGTCGATGGACAGCAGACGGGGGCCTTGGTAGCCGTCGGCCGAGTACATCGACCAGGCGGCGGCGAGCAGCGGGAGCATGGTGGCCAGGCGCCGTTCGCCGGTAGAGAGGGCTTCCAGCGGGTTGGAGCGGGCGGTGACTTCGCGGAATTTCTCCTTGCCTGCGGCTTCGAAGGAGGCGTGGGTGACGGAGATCTTCCAGTCGTGCCAGGCGCGGTAGTCGAAGGTGTGGGCGACGCGGTCGGGCCATGGTTCGCCGGCCTTTTCGTTCATGCGCTGGCGCAGCACGTCATACATCTGCTCGAAGGTGTCGTCGGACGGCGGCTGCTCGATGAGGTGCACCATGCGCTGGGCGTCGGGGTCGTCGCGGACGCCCCATTCGACCTGGACGCCGACGTCGGCGACGCCGGTGCGGACGCCTTTGAGGGTGGTGTGGATCTTGCCGACGAGTTCCCAGGCTGCTTCCCGGCGCAGTTGGATGTCGCGCTGCAGGCGGGTGAACAGGCTTGTTTTGAGGGTCTGTTTGACGTCGGCGCGCAGGTCGTCCTCGAGCTGAGCGGCGGTGGCGTTGAGGGCTTGGACGGTGGTGTGGACGTCTTCGCCGCGTACGGCGGCGGGGTCGGCGACGACTGCGCGCCGCCAGGGGGTGTCTTCAATGCTGACGAGGGTGACCTGCCGGTCGAAGCGGGCCAGGGCGGTGCTGGCGCTGCGGGCGCTGGTTTCCAGTGCGGTCAGGTGGCGGTCGCGCAGCCGGGTCAGGATGGTGAGGCGGTCGGTGCCGCCTGCGGCATCGGCGAGCAGACGCCTGGCCCAGGTGAGTCCGGCGGTGAGATGGGCGGGACGGCCGGCAGGGTCGGTGGGCACACCGTCGGGGACGGTGGCCAGGTGTTCGTCGACCAGCCGGCTGAGCTGACGCACGTGTGCATCGCGCGTGTTCTCGGCGGCCTGGCGCAGCGGGGTGATGGTCTCCAGGGTGGCGCGGGCGGCGCTGGCTGCCTGGCCGGCGGTCTGCTGCTGGCTGTGCAGGGCCTCGGCGTGTTCTTCGGCCCGCCGGAGCGCCTCGGCGGTGGTGTCCCGGTGTGCGAGGAGCTCTTCGTACTCGGCTCCGTACAGGGCACGCATCTCGGCGACGGAGGCGGCTTCCTCCTGCGCGGACCGCAATGCTTTGTCGGCCTCCTGCCGGGCCAGGGTGCGGCGCTGTCGGAGGGTGTCGGCCTGCTGCCTGTCGTCGTCGGCCCGCTTGAAGAGGTCGGTGACCCGGCGCGCCGCGTTGTCCCATGCCTGGATGTGCCCGGTCAGCTGGTTGACGGCTGCCTGGTGGATCTCCAGACGGTGCGGCTCGGTGGGCAGAAGGCTGCCGTCGGGCAAAGCTGCTGCCCGGTTGAGGGCGCGCAGTGCGTCACCGACGGCTTTGCTGGCCTCCTGGTGACGGTGGGTGGCTTTGAGGACGTCCGAGCGGGCCTGGGTCAGTTCCCGTTCGGCGCTGTCCTCGTCCTGCTGGGCAGTCTTGACCGCGTCGATTGTCTGGCGGGGGAAGGCTGCTTGTTCGGCGTCGGCGGCCTTTTGGGCGGCGGCGGCCTGCGCCCGTGCCTGCTCGCTCTCCCGGGCTGTGGCGGTCTGCTGCGTGCAGAGGGCCTGCGCAGCCTCAGCTGCGGCGGCGGCCTGGTTGTCGGTCTCCTGGGCGTGCTGGTGTTCGCGTGCGGCGGTCGCCACACGAGTGGTGCGCGCGGCCACGGCGGCGTCCAAGGCGGCCAGGGTGCTCTGAAGGGTGAGGCGGGCGTCGGCCAGGAGTTGTGCGGTGCGGCGCCCGGCGTCGTCGGCGGCCTGGCGCTGGCGAGCGACGTTCTCGCGGGCGTTCAGGAGTCGGGTGGCCGGCGGAAAGCTGTCGCGCTCGGCGTCCGCGTCTGCGATGTCCTGGCGGCGGCGGATCAGTTCGTCCTGCGCGTCGCTCTGGAGGCCGCGGGCCGCTGTCAGGTCTTGTTCGAGGCGGGCCACGCGTTGTTGGCGGGCCCTCTCCCGGGTGGTGTGGCCGATGAAGGCCGCTTGGTAGCCGTCAGGGGTGCTGGCGGTGAGGACCCCGTGGGCCAGCTGTCCCGCGGCCACGTCACTGCCCGGGGTGTCTACGGCGATGGCAGCGAGGACGTCGCGCACCCGGTCGACGCCGAGGGCGGGATCTGCTTCGACGACCAACACATCGGCCAGCGTGCGCCCCGGCGCCGGCGCAGCGGGGGTAAAGGTGAGGTCCCCACTGACGAGGCGGCCGTCGGAGGTGACCAGGGCGTCGAGGAGACCGGCCACGAGGAGGGCGCCCTCGAGACGGTCCGCTTCAAGGGCCGGCAGGCCGGGGGCGAAGTCGACCAGAGCCCACAGGGGGACGCCGTCCTCGGGGCTGCGTGTGCGCCAGGCGGGTGCCGGAGGCATCGGAGCGGCCTGACGGCTTTCTTCCAGTTCACTCTCGACGGCAGCCACTTGCTCGGCCGCTGCTTCCACCTGCTGGCCGGCGGCATCCGCCCGGCGTTGCAGCCGCACGGTGGCCTGGGCATGCGCGCGGGCAACGGTGAGTTCGAGGTCGGCGGGCTGCAGGGCATCGAGCTGAGCCGCCGGCGATGATGAGTCGGGCAATGGCATGTCGGTGGCGGCCAAGTGCACCAGCCGGCTGCGCCAGGAGTGGACCTCACTGACCCATTCAGTGTCCTCCCGGACGGCTGCGGATTCGGCATCGCTGAGGGCACGGTGGGCCACGTCGAGCTCGGCCTGAGCATTGCTCTGGGCCTGATGGTGAGACTGGTGGGCGTCCGTGCGCCGTCGTTCGTCTGCCTCGCTCTCGTCGTCCGACTGCTGCTGAGCGGTTTCATGCGCGGCGGCGGCCTCGGCCGTGGCGTCCTGTGCGGCGGTGTGCTCCGCGTAGGCCTCATCTGCCCGGCGGGCTGCGGCTTGGGCAAGTGCGGCATCGGTGGCTGCGGTCAGCTGGCAGCCAGGCAGGTCGATCCGGGACCGGGCCGCGGCAGCTGCGGAGGCCAGCCAGGCGGTCAGCCTTCCGGTGTCCATGCGGTCTGCGGTGTCTTCGCCGAGGCCGATCAACTCGGCCGCCACGGGGCCGAGCTGGGGCGCGTCTTCCTGCCAGGCCTCAAGGTGGACGGCCAGTTCTTCTTCGGCCTGCCGACGGCGGGCGGTGGCCTCGCGGGCCGCGTCGCGGCGGGTGTCTTCCTGGTTTTCGGCGCTGCGCCGCTCGGCTGCCGCATCGCTCTCCGTGCCCTGGGTGTGCTGGTGCTTGCCCAGGGCGCGGTCGACAGCCTGGATTTGGCGGATGCGGTCTTCTGTCCAGGACAGGGGGTGGCTGCACAGCCATTGGGTGTCGAGGGCTGTATCGGCGCCGGAGCGGGCCGCAGTCAGGGCTGCGGACGCGGCGAGAAGGTGCTCGAAGGCGGCTTCGGCTCCCAGGTCGGTGACGCTGGCGCGCAGGTCATCCGCCAGCCCTGTGAGGTGCTGCTGCGCGGCCCGGGCGGCGCTGGAACTGTGCTCCGCCTTCTGGACGGCTTCGTCTGCGTCGGCATCGGCCACCTGGGCCCGGCCGGCGGCGGCTTCGGCTCCGGCGGCAAGGTCGCGGGCGCGTTCCTCCTTGTGGGGCAATTCAGCTCCGGCATGGTCGCGCAGCAGCAGCTCGTCTGCGGCCAGGCGGCCCTTGAGTTCGGAGATCTCGGTCTGGGTGTGCGCCTGCTGCTGTCCGGCGTCCTCGTAGGCCTTCTCGGCGGCGTCGAGTTCGTCGGTGGCTTTCTTGGTGCGGCGGGCCTGGTTGTCGAAGTCGGTGTTGGCTGCGGTCAGGGCTGCGGCTTCGACCTGGGCGACGGTGTGCAGGTAGCGGTGGTAGTTGCGGTCGGTGCTCTCCAGCAGTTTGGCTTCCTGGCGGGTGCGCTGCAGTTTGCTTTCGAGTTCGGCGATGCGCTCCATCGCCTCGGCGATCAGGGTGAGGTTCTCGGTGTCGAGAGCGGGCAGGGCGTCGGTGAGGACCTGGCGCATGCGCGTGGGGGAAATGGCTTCGGCAGTGCGCAGACTCCGCAGGCTGCGCAGGACGGCGAGCAGTGCTTCGAACTGGACTTCGTTGAGCGGGGCGAACAGGCGGGTGCGGATGGCCTGCCGGTAGGAGCGCTCGTCCTGGAGGGTGAGCTGGGTGGGCAAGCCGCGCAGGGCCTTGGAATCGGCGAACAGATCGCCGTGGCAGTCGGCGAGCTGCCCGGCAAGAGCCTCCAGGCGTACGGG
Organism: Streptomyces sp. NBC_00322; assembly: GCF_036147535.1. NCBI lineage: Bacteria > Bacillati > Actinomycetota > Actinomycetes > Kitasatosporales > Streptomycetaceae > Streptomyces > Streptomyces sp. NBC_00322. The sequence goes on from NZ_CP108019.1 coordinate 41,251, forward strand.
TTCGCGGTCCTTTTCTAAGGTGAGCTCGCTTCCCACCTGTCCGGGTGCGATGAAGAACGCCCGGTGCAGGTGTCCTCCGGTGGCCCTCAGCCACAGTCCGGTGGTCAGGAATGCGGTGTGGCCGCTTACTGCATCGCGCAGCCCGTACTCGAGCCACCAGATGCCGGTGCGGTCTTCCCGGTCGTTCCAGTCGGTGTGCCGGCTGGTGAGGGTTCCTGCGGCCTTCCCGGACACCGACAGGGCGGTCTGGGAGGTGTCGGCGTCCAGCAGGACAGTGATCAGCATGGAGGCGGTGAGGGACTTGCCGGATCCGTTGGGGCCGACCAGGGCGAGCCAGCCGTCGGAGAACCAGAGTTGTTCGTCGGCCCAGGCCCACGAGTTGACGATTCCGGCGCGGGTGGGCTGCCAGCGGCCGTCCGCGCCGGGCACGCCCAGCGCCAGTTCGCCGGCGGCGGCCGGGCCCAGATGCTGGGCGGGGTGCTCAGTGATGCTCATCCTTCGTCTCCTTGACGGTCAGCGGGCGCACCGCCTGCTCCTGCTATGGGTTCGGCCAGGGCCTGCTGCTCGAACCGGGGCGGGGCAGCAGTCGATGCGTCGGGTCGGGTCGCGGCCGGGAGGCTCTGGTGGACGCGGACGCGCCACAGATGCACGCCGGGGGTGGGCTGCCACTGGTCGGGCATCTCGGGGTCGGGGGTGAGCAGTCCGACGGTGACCAGTTCAGCGGCCGCGGCGCGGGCCAGTGCCGATATGCGGTCGTAGGAGGCGGCCCAGCGGGGCTGGTTGTCCCGCACACAGGTGAACAGGTCGGTGACTTCGGTGAGCGTCAGCGCCGCGGTGGGATCGTCGCGGCCGGGGAGGGTGGCCAGCAAAGCAAGTGCTGCCTGGCGTTCCATGCGGCGGCCGTTGGGGAAGTCGATGCCGCTGGCCTGGCCGGTGGGATCGGTGGTCTGCCACCAGTCGCGGCGCACGGTGGCGGCAAGGCCCAGGGCAGCGGTGACGTTGAGGGCGCGTTCGCGTCCGGTCAGGGTGTGCAGGTAAGCAGTGGTGTCGGTGTCGTCGTCCAGCGGGTCGGTGGCCGGGTCGTCGACCAGACGGCGGATGACCTTCAGGCGCCGCGCTTCCAGCGTGGGTGGTGCATCCGCTCCTTCGAGGGTGTGGTCCATGAGGGATTCGGCCGACAGCGCTGCGGCGTGCTGTTCGGGCGGCAGGTCGTTCAGTTCCAGCAGGGTGGGTGACAGAGAGGAGAACTTGGCGGCGAGGCGGTCGCGGGAGGCAGTGACGACGAGATCGCCGTCGTCGTCGGCCAAGGCGCGGTCCAGGTCGGCGTCGACGGTGACGGTGCCTTCGGCGACGAGGAGTTTGAGGGCATCGGCCAGGCTCTGCCTGTGCTCGCGGGCCTCCTTCTTGCTCACCTCCTTTGAGGCCACGACGGGAAAGCGGGGCAGCCGTCGCTCGGGGGCCTCGGCGGCGCAGACCTGGGCGATCGCTTGCAGGAGTTCCCGCAGGCTCATGCGCGGGCGGCGCCAGAGCTGCTCGCACGCCAGGCAGACCAGGATCATCACGGTGGCGGACGCCAGCGGACGCCGCTCGCGTGACAGCAGCGGGCCGCGGTCGGCGGGGACGTCGCTGCGGCGCTTGTGGAGGCGGATAAGGCCTGCGACCTCGTGGACTTCCAGGGTCCAGTTCAGTTCAGTACGGAAGAACTCAGCCAGTGCCTGGTGGTCTTTGACGGCCGTGCGGTATTCCTCGGGATCGCTCTCCGCCCTCAGGCGGCCGGTTGCGATGAGCCGGCGAGCGCTCTCGCGCAGGTCGGCGGCGAGCAGGAGGGTCTCGTTCATGCCACGCTCCAGGTCCGCTCGCCCCGTGCCGCGGGCGGGCCGTGCACGCCGGTGCTCTGGCCCAGCGGGGTGACGGAAATCCTCAGGCCGGGTCCGGACAAGCGGCCTTCGGCGAGAGCGACCGTGACGGTCGTCTGCGGTCGCTCGGGCCGCACTGTCACCTGCAGGCCTGCGTCGTCGACCTCGGCCCGACCGCGGCCGCTCTTGGGGTCGTACTGGCTCAGTGCGACCTCGACGGCATTGAGCAGGACGATGGCCGCGTCCGACGGAAGCCCGGCGAAGTGTTCGAGACCTACCTCGCCGTCGGTGGCCAGCAGCCCGGTCATGTGGCGGCGGCGTCTCGCGGCGGCCTGCGCTTCGGCCTGGGCGGAGGCCCGGCTGGCGGTGGTGTCGGGCACCTTGCGGGGCCGGCCGGTGGAAGGACCGTGCCGTTCGTGTTCCCGCAAGGTCACCTCGACATGATGGCGACTGGTGCCCGCCTGGGCCGCCGTGCCGTGGGCGACGTCCTCCTCACCAGTGCGGATGACGGCGTGCCAGGCAGGCCAGTCCCCGAACGCCGCCGCGTACACCCGGCGCGCATCGGTGTCGTCCGGCTGACGGTGCAGGCTGTAGGCCAGAGCCCTGAAATCGACGCCCAGGTCACTGCCGCGCCGGCGGGCCATGTAGCGGCGGTCGATGGCGACCAGCAGCGTGTGGACCGCGCCGCTGGCCGAGCTGATCAGCCGGTGCACGGTGCCGTCCGGCTTGAACCAGGCCTCCAGATCGGCCAGGCGGCGGACCCGCTCGTCGATCCAGTGCTGCTGATCGGCGGCATCCACCAGCCCGGCATGCTCGGACGCCGCCTCAACCGCACGGGAGAAGCCGGCCTCACGCAGCTCGGCCAGCGCTGTCTCCACCCGCGGCAGGCCCCGCCCGTATTCGCGGGGAAACTGACGCAACGCCTCGACAACCCGGTCCCGGTTCTCGCCGAACACCTCGTTATCGGTAACGTCGGACTGCACCATCCTCGCCAGCGCCGCATAGAAGTCGGCGGTGACCCGCTGCAGTTCATCGATGCGGGTGCGGACATCCTCGAGATCACCCGGCAGCAGACCATGGTCACCGTCCAGGTGCTCGAGGATGTCACGCAGCGTGCGCCCCACGCCGTCCAGCAGACGGCTGGGCAGCTGCAGGGCGCGCACCACATCCACGACTGCTGCGCGAACCGCAGCAACGACCCCCCGCCCCCGGCGAGTCAGCGCCCACGCTTCCTGCCGCACTACCAAGCCCTGGAAGCTGCGCACCGGCGCCGCGTAGTCGCGAAACGGCTCGGCAAAGCCCCACTTGGCCAGCTGGTCCAGCGAGTTACGCAACTCGGGTTCAGGCAGCGGGTCGTGGTAGCCGACGGTCTTCACCTGCGCGGCAATGTCGGAGAGCGTCGACATCGGCCCGCGGGTGGACAGCTCCTCCAGGGCGGCCAGCAGCGCCAGGTACCGTTCGCGCACCAGGTCCTCGGGCATCCCGAACACGTACCAGTCCCCCGGTACGACCTCTTGCCACCACATCCGCGGCCTCGACATACATATCCCCCTCACTGGCATTCGCCCGCCTGTTGGCGAGACCTCCCCCAACTGCGACCTCCCGGCATGTATCCGTGGACGAGAGCTCTAGATTGCAACGCATTTGAAGCTATCCATCACCACTGACAACGACACCGAATCCTGGTGCGCGCAGAGGCTGTTGAGACCCCGTCACCTGTCTCAATGCAATGCGTTCTCGCTTTCGGGGCCGATAGGAGTCCTCGGAGTGCACGGGGCATGCTGATGGCTCATCACACACTGCTGCACAACTGCAGTGACCTGGGGAGTTGCACTGCTCGGCCGGGCCGAAACACGTAACAGGATCTCTGATCTTGGGAAGAACCCGGCCCGCCAGGCGCGGATTCCTAGGCCAGGAAAGAGTGTCTAAACAAGCCAATAGTTCAAGCACCGCAAGAATGGGAACCCTAGTTCTAATTCGCTGACTGCGGTCCGCCCATGTGCCGGAAAAATGGCGTGATTCAGCGTCAGACCATGCGCCGGTCAAAAAAGTCGATCACGGTCCTGACAAGCGCCACCCGGTGGTCCGACAAGCAGTGGCGCTCCGGCGCCCAACTGAGGTCGCGTCGGTGCTGAGCAGTTCGGGTCTTGTCCTGGATCTGGTCTGTTGACGCATGCCCTGCCGACGAGCGTTCAGTAGTCGATGTCGGTGAAGGCGACTTGGAGGTCGTGGGCCGCCTTGGCATATGCGAGCAGCGAGCAGCAACTTCCCCGCCCTCGGGCTTGCTTGCCGCAACGGGATTTGGCCCCAGGGCCGGGTGGAAGACCGCCGACTGGACGCAAGTGCTCTGCTGGCTCCCCCTGTTCACCTCCGCACGCCCGGGAGAAGCGGCTGCGAGCCAACTAAGATTGCCGCCTGCTGTGGCGGCACGGCTAGCGACTGTCAGCGCGTTGAGGGGGAACTGTGCGCGAGGACCTAGTAAAGGCGGTTAGCAGGCACCTGACTCGGATCGCAGTTTCAGGGAGCCGCTCTCACGCCCTGGATCCAGTTGCACTGGCCGACGCGCAACGGCTAGAAGGATTCCTGATGCAGCATGCGCGGGAACCGCGTAGCTGGCTTGAGTCACGCGGAGCCGAAGGGTCCATCCTTCGCGAGTTGGACGCATACCATGCGCTCGGTCGCTTGCACGTCGCGGCTTACGAGGCCCTGCCCTCCCATGCGCAGGCAGGGGCTCTCAAGGCTGCGGTCCGCGCACTCACACCGTGTTTTCTGGCCGGGTTCACACCGCTGCCAGCCACGCTCCTGCCCTTCCTCGCGGAGGAATCGGCACAGCTCGCCGTTGACTTCGCAAGGTCAGCTGCCGACCGCCGTTCGATTGACCAAGCTGTGTCACTACTGCAGGACATCACCTCCGCACTGCCCTCCGACTACCAGCCGCGGGCTCTTCAGTTGTCCAATCTCGGCTCCACCCTCATCAAGCGTGCCTTGCTGACCGGTTCCGCGAGCGACAAGGGCGCTGCCGTACACGCTTACCAGGAGGCAGCGGCAATGGCTGACGCGACGGGCCGGGCAAAGTACCTCTACAGCCTCGCGGTCTCGCTGCGAATGGTCTTTCACCGAACCGGGGAGCCAGCGGACCTGGATCAGGCGATCACTGCCTGCGAGAAGGCCATCGCTGCCACGCCGACACCGTTTCCGGAACTGGTCGTGGTCCTGGCGGATCTGAGTACGGATCTGTCGGCGCGCGCCACAATGACCGGGTCACTGTCCGACGTGCATCGGGCTGTCAAACTGAGTGAGCAGGCAGCGCAGGCTGCCGGGCGAGGCAGTCCTCAGCATTTTCACTGCCTGTACGTCCGGGCTTTCATACGACTCACCCGTTTCCACTGGACTGGTTCCGCGGAAGATCTCGATCTCGCGGAGAGCATCTATCGGCAACTCTTGGGCACCGCGCCGCTCGCCAGCCCTTACAGAACCGTGAGTGAAATAGATTTGGGCACGGTGCTTCTGAACCGCTTCAAACAAACGAGGATGCAAAGTCACCTCGACGATGCGATCACCATCCATGATCGTGCCCTCGCCGCTGTCCCTCAGGGCCACCCGGAGCGGTGGCGAGTCCTGCTCCTTCTGGGCGAGGAGCTGCGGGACCGGTTCGCTGACAGGAACGATCCCAAGGACATCGATCGGGCCGTCACACTGATGCGGGAAGCTGTTTCCTACACCATTGACGGACACCCGGGTCGTGCGGCGGCTCTCGGTTCCCTCGGGATGGCGCTTCGCGTCAGGCATGAGTGGAAGCGCGAGAACGGCGATGGGCACGGTCAGATCAGCGACCTTGACCAGGCGATCGAGTTCCAGAAAAGGGCGTTGGCCCTGACTCCAGAAGACCATGCAGCCAGAGCCGGGCTCGTGAGTGATCTAGGCACAAGTTACACGGCGAAGTTCCAGGTAACGGGGAATCTGAAGTTCCTCAATCGTGCCGTCCAGCTAAGCGAGCAGTCTGTGGCCGACACGCCACCGGAGCATCCGGAAAGGGGCACTCGGCTCTACAACCTGGCCGCTGCTCTCCAAGAGCGCTATCAACGGGTGTGCAGCCGTGAGGACTTGGAGCGAGCCGTTGAGGTGGCCCAGGACCTTGTCACCGCTGTCGACGCCGGTGACTGGTCCCGGGCGCGCGCAGTCAGCACATCCTCCCGCGCGCACTACACCCGTTTCCTCCGCGAGGGCACAACCGACGACTTGACGCTTGCCATCGACCGCGCGCAGGAGGCCGCCACGATCACCTCTACAAGCGACCCCGAGCGGGCGCGCTGGCTGTCGAACCTGGCAGCGATGCATTTGGAGCGGTTCAACTTAGTGGGGACGCCACAGGACGTGGACTGTGCAGTCGAGAACGCGAAGCTGGCGGTAGATGCCATACCGCCGGGTCGCCCCGACCGGCCCGGCTGCCTGAACACGCACGCGGTCGCGCGCCTGACCCGCTACCGGCTGCGACATGCCATCGAGGATCTGAGGGCAGCCGAGAACGCTTTTCAAGAGGCGCTCGCCGTCATCCCCGTGGACCATCCGGAGCGGGCCAGCATGCTGATCAACCGGGCGGACTTGTTCGCTGCCGCCCCTGGACGGACAGCCGCCGCAGTCGACGACTACATCTCTGCCACCGATGTCGTCACAGCGCCCCCGTCGTTACGCATCCGCGCCGCCCGCGCGGCCGCAGGGCTGCTTGCGGACTCTGCACCCGGCAGGGCCGCAGACCTGCTCGCCCTCGCGGTGTCGCTGCTCCCGGAGACCGTGCCTCGCCAACTGCACCGGCGCGATCAACAGTACGCCCTGAAGGACTTCGCCGAACTGGCCAACGATGCCGCCGCCCTCATCCTCACAGCCCCATCTCATTCCAGCCCGGATGACGCTGCCCGGGCCCTGGCGCTCTTGGAGCAGGGACGCGGAGTCCTGCTCAGCCAGGCACTCGACACTCGCAACGAACTGTCCGCCCTGGAAGAGAGCGAAGATCCGGACCACCGTGCCCTGGCAGGGGAATACACGCTGCTGCGCGACGCACTCGACGACGTGCAGACTTCTGACAGCCTCGCGACTCGACTCACCGGTGCTGCCTCGGAATCCCGCCTGCAAGACAATGCGATCGCCGACCGGCACCTCCTCAATGAGAAGTTTGCCTCCGTCGTGGCCCGCATCCGCGAAATCAATGGGTTCGAAACATTCCACCTCCCGCCTCCGGCACAAGAGTTCCTCACCGAGGCCGCACATGGTCCCGTGGTTGTGTACAACGTGAGCCGGTACGGGTGCGGTGCGCTGCTGATCACTCCTTCCTGCATCGAATACCTGCCTCTTGACCGGCTCGCACGCACCACACTGATCGACATGGTCAACGTCTTCCACGCGGGTCTGCAGACCATCGGCCGCAAGAAGCCGTCGGACAACGACAAACCGCAACTGAAGGAGTGGCTCAAGGAATGGGAAACGGCCCAGAACACGTTGAGCGAGGTGCTGGAATGGCTCTGGGAGGTAGCAGCCGAGCCGGTCCTGACAGCTCTCGGTATGGACGGGTCCAAGCCACATAGGGGAGATCGGATCTGGTGGGCCACCGGGGGCCTTTTGAGCCTCCTGCCTCTGCACGCCGCTGGCCTGCACCGGGAGGCTCCCAAAGGAGACACTGACCGCGGCCGGATGTCCGTCATGGATCGCGTGATCTCCTCTTACACTCCCACCGTGCGAGCACTACGCTACGCCCGTCGCCCGGCTGCCTCAACCGAGCAAACGGAAGCACTGATCGTGGCGATGCCCACCACCCCTCAAGCACCTCCACTGCCCAACGTACGTGCCGAGGCCAGGATGCTTCAGCAGCGACTGTCCAACCATGTCCTGCTGATGGAGGACCCCTCAACCACGCCGTCTGAGACGACGCCCACGACCGTCAACGTGCGCGCTGCGCTGTCCCGCTGCGCGATCGCTCACTTCGCGTGCCACGGCTCCGTTCATCCAAGCGATCCATCACTGAGCAAGCTGCTGCTACACGACCCTGAAGACCCGCTCACCGTCTCGAGCCTGGCTTCCGTCAGGCTGGAGAGTGCACGCCTGGCATATCTCTCCGCATGCCGCACAGCAGCCGTGGTCGCCGACGAACTCATCGACGAAAGCATTCACCTCACGAGTGCCTTCCAGCTCGCCGGCTTCCGTCATGTAGTCGGCACGCTGTGGACTATCAACGACTTGATTAGCGTGGACGTCGCCACTTCTTTCTACGCGCGGGCCACGACGGACTCCGGTGCCTTCGCCGCGGACCACGCTGACCACGATGTGGCGTTGCACCTCCACGACGCCGTTCTGGCCGTACGCGACAAACACGCTTCCCGACCGTCGCTATGGGCTTCCTATATTCATTCGGGAGCCTGACCCAGCCACAGGACGGCGAGACGGTGGCTCAACCCTCCTGAGCCTCTGCCGGCTGCTCAGCCACCGGCGCCGCGACACCGGTGCCAGCTGTCGGCACCGTGTCAGGCTCAGGAGTGTCGTCCTGAGGCTGGAACACATCTTCGCGTTCGCCAGCCTCAAATAGGCGATCCAACTCCTCGGAGATTACCGGCTCTTCTGGCTCCGCCAATTCTGATCAGTCCTCCTCAGTCGCCGCCGTTTCCGGATACGGTTACTGCACTAACCCCGGACGTGCCAGCGCCGCACGGGGGTTCGAGCAGCCCCAGCAGATCAATGCTGTCTTTCGGGATATAGATGCCCCCCGTACCATCAAGCCGTGGGCCGATCCTCCCGTCGGCAAGAACAGCATACTGAGCTTGCAAAAATATATCGCGATCGTGCGGAAACGCGGCGGCACACGATGACGATCCATACCAACCGGCCACCCAGCTCCCGTCCTTGAGCCGGATCCTGACGAAACAGGAAGACCGCTTACTGAAGAGGTGATCCCAAGCGGTGGGCGCCTTCCGTCTGCGGCTGGGTTTCCGGCGCGCCCGCCATCGGGCCTCCGCCCATGCAGCAGCGGCAGGAACCGCGACCACTAGGACGAGGGCTGCGATCCCGGCCTGGCGGGATCTCGCGGCGACGCCAGCGAAACCTTGGCCGCCGGTGAGTGAAACCAGCCAAGGCCCAGCTACTACAGCGTACAAGGAGTCGAGGACGACGCTGGCCGCCACCGCGCGCAGCACGCGACTTTCCACCTGCACCTCTGAAGGGCGAGGCCCGCGCAACCGCTCGCGAACCGCCTGGTAAACCCCACCTGGAAGAACCATCACCAACAGAACCGCCAGTTGCTGGACGGTGCTCGGTACCATTCCCCGCCTCCCCGCCTCCGGCACGACCCCTACTGCTGACACCCCCGCCTGACAGCCAAGCAGTGCCAGCCGGACCACCCATCTTGCGGTTTCTCGCAGGGAAACGTCGACACCGCCCAGTGCGCTTCTCACGTCAAGCGCTCCCGGCCTCAGACCTGCACGCGGTAGAACACCTTGCCCTTGTGATGCTCGACACCCAGCGCCTCGTACAGAGCGAGCGCCGGCGGGTTGTCCGTGTCTGCGGTCCACTCGATGCGGGAGCAGCCAGCGGCAACAGCAGCCTCCTTCAGCGCGGCCGTGAACGCCCGTGCCACACCACGGCGCCTGGCGCTCTCGCGCCCGTACTGGGCTTGATTCGCTTTGACGGACATCTGAGATCAGGGGTTCTGCCCCGGAAGGATGTCCATCATGGAGAGCATGGGGAAGAAGAAGCCTCGGCCTCGCCGTTCGTTCACGCCGGAGTTCAAGGCCGAGATCGTCGAGCTGTGCCGGCGCGGTGACCGTTCGGTCGGCCAGGTGGCCAAGGACTTCGATCTGACCGAGACCGCGGTGCGGCTGTGGGTCAGCCAGGCCGAGGTTGATGCGGGCGAGCGTGACGGTCTGACCAGCAGCGAGCGCGAGGAGTTGGCCTCGCTGCGGCGGGAGAACCGCCGGTTGCGCGAAGACGTCGAGATCCTCAAGCGGGCCACGGCTTTCTTCGCGAAGGAGACCCGGTGACGGTGCACCCGTTCATCGAGGCGGAGAAGCGAGACGGTCACAACGTCAAGCGCGCATGTGAACTGCTGCAGGTCTCCCGAACCGCCTTCTATGCCCGTCGCACTGGCAGGCAGGCGGACGACCGAGCGTGACGTCTCAGAGATCATGCGGAGACTGAAGAAGAAGGAGCCGAAGGCCGAGCCCCTTCCCGAGCACTCTTTCGAGAAGTGGGTCCGAGACTCCCGAGAGTCTCCCGATCTCCTCATGAAGGTCGGCAGCTCATACGCCCATCAGGGATACCACCACCGGGCCGAACTGTGCTTTATGCAGGCCCTCGAAGCCGGTCACGCTGATGCCCAATCAGCCTTGCAATACCTGCCCCGGGACGAATACGGAGTTCTCCTCCCTGGAAACACCACTGCGGAGTACGCCCCTGTCGTCCGCAACCGAAACGGCGCACATCCCGCCGATCGGAGCAGAGACAGTGAACCTCATGGAGGAGGGACTGCGGTTAGCGAAATCGGGAAATCCCGCCAGAGCCAGACTGATCTGGAGCATCGGATGCGTACTCGACGGTGGAGCATGGTCGCCCAAGCTTGTCCTCTAAAGGGCTGCTGGCACGTTGGCTGACGATACCGGTCGCCCGGTGGAGTCCGAGAAGCTGAACGAGGGTCTGTTGCACGGGTCCCGCGTACGTCCTGAGGCTCTAGTCGGGCGTCGGTTGGAGGAGTTCTTCGCGTCCTGGCACCGGCACGGCGAGGCGCCGGCTGGCCCGCTGGACGTGTGGCTGATCGACAGCCAAGGCGGCTCTCTTCACATCACAACAGGCTCGCACCGGTTCCTGATGGTTGCCCACGCAGCCCGAATCAAACGATCACGTTCGGAAAGCGGATGGCTTCTGAGGTAGGCGGAGCTGCAGGGTTGTTTCGGTCGCAGGCGTAGGGCGGGGTTGCCGGACTCGCTTGACCAGGATGGTCTCCACCGTGGGGGGCTTGACCCACGTGGGGACGGGGACGCCCGGTCCATGGGGTGTGGCGGGGGTCGGGCCCAGCGGCTGCGTGCTGTCGGTGAACGGGGGTCCGTAGCGCCGGGGATTGCGGATCGGTAGTCCGGCGCGTGTGTATCCCGCCGGCGGGAGAGGCGGCTGTGGGCGGAGCCAGGTGCGTGTGAGTCGGGCGCGTTTGCGGGTCTGGGGCCCGTGGATACGCAGGTAGTCGAAGTCCCCGGGGGCCACGGCGTGCTTCAATGGCGGGTTGTCCGCGGCTGGTGTGTCCTGCGTGCTGTGTGCGGTGGTGGGAGCTTCCTGGATGCGGATGACGACGGCTGCGGGTGTTCGGGCCGTGTGCGCTGGGGGTGTCGTCTCCTCCGGCATGAGGTGCCTGCGGGAGATGCGGGTTGATGGTGGGGCCGTGTCCTTGTCGGCGATGCGGTCCCAGGCTGTTTCCCAGCGCTGCACCTTGCGCCGGGACTGGCCCATGGTTTCCATGAAGGCGGTGACGTGTTCCCGTGAGGGGATGGCTTCGCCTCGCAGGATGGCGCTCAGGCTGCTCTTGGGCAGGCGGTGATGTCGGCCGTTCGGAGTCCTGCCCGCCTTGTGCTGCAGGGCGCTGAGGGATGGCTGTCCCTCTTTGGCGCGCAGCTGGATCATTGCGTGCCGTAACTGGCCGAAGGTTTCGATGAGTTGTGGGTGGGTGAGGGCGGAGTCGACGGTGGCGGCCAGGTCCTGGAAGTCCTGCGGAGTTCCTCCGCGGCGGCGGCGGTTTTCCTCGGCCCAGCGGGCGGCCTTCCACAGGCGCAGTGCCTCGGTGGTGCCGGCTTCGGCGTCGCATGCGCTCGTGTATGCCTCGACGAGGCGCCAGGAGGGGACGGTGTGTCCGTTGGCGGCGCGTGAGAGCACCGAGGCGGTGAATCGGTAGTTGATCGTCTTCGCCATCGTCGCGTAGCTGATGCCCTTGCGCTGGCGCTGTGCCCGGAGCCACAGCGCCAGCGCCTCTAACTGGCGTGTTCCAGCGGCGACGGCGTGCTCGCGCCGTCCCATGGGGAAGGGGTCAGATGCCTTCGGCGGGCGTCGGCTGCCCGACCCGCATGCCCTTCACCGCGCGGACGGCGACGACGAGTACGCCCGCGATGAACTCTCCGACGCCGAAGATCGGCATGCCGAGGAGGGCGAGGCTTGCGGCCACCAGTACGACGACGAGGACGACGATGACTTCACCAGCGGTCAGAGCACCGTTGGACCGATCCCCGCCACGCGGCGGCATGATCTTGAAACGCATGATGGTTCTACTCCCTGAAGTTGGCATATCAGCGCCCCATTGCGGGGCACGATGGTGTGGCTGCACAGTTGAAGCCGGCGGAGGCTTCCAGACCTGACCGCCGACCGAGGAGATCCTCTCACCGGTAATGCGACCATCACAACGAATCGCCCCTGAAGGCACGGCAGTTGATACGCACACGTCCGAGCGGCCGTGCCGTGGTCAAGGCGAACGGGTGGGCGAGCATCAGCGTCCGCACAGCGAGGGTGCAGGTCAGCAGAACTAAACCCGCCCGTTGATTCAATTCCGTCCATGGGACCGTTGCCGAGCAAGCGTCGGCAGTGACACTCTCCTAGTAACGCTGATTCCCGGACGCACCGGGAACTCCCCTGGCGTCGTGGCTGCACCATGAAACAGGGACCGGGCACCACCGCGTTCCAGCGCGGCGCCCTCGAGGGTGGCGCATCCCCACTGGATGCGACCACCCTCCGCCCTACCCCACGACCACGTCCTCGAGACACCGGCACCCAAAGTGGCGTGCGCCCCGGGCCGGGGCAGCCACGGTTCCCGAGGACTGCCATGACCAGCGTGAGGGACAGGGTCTGGCAGATGAGTCCGCCCTGAACGGCATGAAGGACCGTCACATACTGGCGCCGCAGCCCGGTGGATCCTCAGCCGCCCCGAGACCCTCACCGAGATCGAACACCTCTGCCTCAAGACCGTCCTGGCTCAATGCCCCGAACTGAACGCTCTCACCCAGCACGGCCGATCCTTCGCCCACCTGTTCACCAAGCGCCAGGGCGAACGGCTCCCCGACTGGCGTCGAGCGCCGATCAGCTCAACCCACCCGCACAAGCATGGCCGCCCGGGAAAGACCCGGATCCACTGCCCCACCAGATACGCGGCTTCGCCCGGCGTTCGTGGTTTCGCCATCAACACGGGAGCGAGGCGCGGCCGCGCGGCAAGGTGGCCACGGCTACCGCCATCCGGACGGGGGTGCCGCGCTACTGTTCCTCAGCCCTGAGGCGCCGCCGGTTGAAGCTGCGCCGCACGCTGAGGCGATGCACCTGGGGGATGTCCTGGGCACCCTGGCCCGCCGCTACCTGACAATGGCTCCGGTCCGGCCTGCGGTAGGGCATCGCGGACGCGTACGGGGCGCTGAGCTCCACTCGTCTCCCCTCGGCAGTCAGTTACCAGATGCCGTCGATGACTTCTTCGAAGGTCAGGTGCCACTGCGAGTCCTCATCCTCGAAGGGCAGAGGGTCGAACTCGGTGATCTCGGCGCGGAGTGCGTCGACGCGTCCTTCCGTGTCTTCGTCGTCGCCGTCTTCCAGTTCCTGCTGAAGGATCTGGAACTTGGTCAGGGCGTAGACGAGCGATTCGGCGTCGCGGTGGATTGCCGTGTAGATGAGCTGCGTCTCACCGTCGCCGAGGGCGTAGACCGTACCTGTGTCCGGGGCGAGCGCGAGGGTGGTGTCGGCGAACATGCCGAGCACGAGCCAGTCACGGCATTCCTTGGGGACCGTCCCCTTGTCCGCGTACCACTCGCTGAGGTTGATGGAGTCGTCGGCGCGGAGGCTGGCCTTGGACATGAACCACTCGGTGTCCGGAAGGCCAACGCTGCTCAGCAAGAGCGCGGTGCGGTAGTTCAGCTGGTTGTGCGTGGCGCTGTACCGGGGGAAGTAGACGACACCCGTCAGCCCGAAGGCGGTGCGTACCTCGTCCGGGGACACGACGAAGTTCATGCTGAGACCTTTGCATTCTGGGTGGGCAACTGGCGATCAATGCTAGCGACCATGGTGAGCCTTCAGCTCCTCCATATACTTTTGATGCTCGATATCACGTTTGTGCCTACTGACGTCTTGATCATATGTGTTGGTATGATGGACGGTATCGGCGTTTTTGAAGTATTTGTCCAACCACGCGTCGCAACGAGGCCGTTTCTGGCACGGCTCCCGCTCCGTGAACACTTCCTTCAACCCGTCTTGCTTGCCGTTATGCAGGAGGGGGTAGCCGATCGACCGCTCTGAGTGCAGGCTCTTCTCGGAGTAGCCGACGAGAACGCTCTCTCCGCGCCCGTCGGGGTCGACGTAGCGCCCGGCGGCATAGTTGTTCCCGCTGTAGTCGTTGCGGGCGTACCGGGCCAACTGCGTGGCCTGACCGAGCTCATCGGTGTACGGGTCGACCTTGGTCGACGTCACCTTCTGCTTGTACGTGTCCGCAACACTGAACTCTTCGCGATCCCCCCGGGTAGAGGGTCGGTAGGCCTTGCCGTCGTCGAGGATGCCGTCCAGGCGCTGCTTGTCCGTACTGTCCAGAGCCTTCAGGTCGCCGTCGGCCTCAAGCCGGCGCACCGTTCCGTCCGCGTCCAGGAGGTATGTGCGCACGTCCTTGCAGCCGTCGATGTCTTCCTTGGTCTTTTTGTCGCTCTTCTTGTGTTCCTTCTTGGCCTTGTCGATGTCGGCACCGTGCTTCTCCAGCACGTGCACGGTCTCGTCGGCCTTCTTGTCGACGGCGTCCTCGGCCTTGTCCATGACGGTGGCGAGCTTGTGGAAGCGGCTGTCCTTCTTCACCGAACTGCGCCGCTTGCCGCCACCGGTCTTGTGCAGCGTCTTTTTCTTGTCGAAGTCCCGCTTCGTCTCGTCGTAGCCGCCGGACGCCTTCTCGAAGTCGTCGAACTCGATCGCCAAGTCTGTTGCCATGTCCGCCGATCCGGACACGTAGCCACCGGCTTTGCCGTCGTCGTGGGCGTCAAGCGCGTCGGTAAACAGGTCTTCGATCTTGCCGAGGATCTTTGCCTCGATCTTGTCGGTCACGACCTGGGTGATCTGGCCGACCGCGTAGTCGATCGCTTCGTGCAGGGCAATCCGGCATGCAGCGATCGCGGCCGCGCTCAACAGTCCGCTGAGTCCCGCGGTGAAGAACATGCCGATGACGCCGGCTGTGGCGGCCGCAGCTGTCGCGCCGAGCTCGGTGATGCAGACGATCTTGCAGCCCTCAATGAAGCCTGCACAGTCATCGAGGGCCTCCGCCAGATCGTCCAGGGCTCTGGAGAACGTCGCAAGATCTCTGGTGCTCAGCTTGCCCCAGCGCCGGTCGATGGCGTGGACCGTCTTGCCCTTGCTCTTGCCGCCGACGATGTAAGAGCAGGCCCGATTCCCCTGTGTGATCGCATCGTTGATGCCTTCGGCAAGGTGTCGGTAGTCCTTGGCCGTGCTCCGGACCTCGTCCTCGTCGATGTTCGGCCAGTTGACGCCGACAAGGTCAAGGACTTCAACGAGATCATCGGGCAGCGTCTTGCCCACGTTTCATCTCCCCCGTGAAACAACAGTTTTCCCTGCTTAAGCCATGACGTGACGAGACGTCAACGCAGTTGGCACCACATCAGGCCAACCCCACCCGCCTCAGGACGGCGTGAGGCAGACCAACATCTCGTCGGTTCCGACCATGATGTTGCCGTTCTCCAACGCCGCCACTGACCGCACGGGCGCCCCGGGCCGGAAGAACCGCCCGGCGGCCTGGGTCTCCACCGCCGAGTACTCCACCAGACCGTCCTGCCAGCCGATCACCAGCACGGGCCCATCGGGTGTCGCAGCAGCGGACAGAGCTGTCACAGCGCAGTTCCGCTCGCGCAGCGCAGTAGCCAGCGGAGCCCGGCCCGGCGCCCACATGCGCACCCGACCGTCCTGGCCCCCGCTGTAGATGAGCGTGCTCCCTTCGGCCAACTCAAGCCCGGCCAGGCCCGTTACCGCACCCTCATGCAGCGCCTGGTGGGCAACAGCGATCGTCTCGCCGTCCAGCATCACCACCTGCACCGTGCCGGCGCCGTTCCCATACGCCACGGCGTCACCGGCACAGGCGAGGGCCGTAGCGGAATCTTCGACGCCGGCCACAAGCCGTTCCAAGGGCTTCGCCTCGGTCTCCAGCAAGCTGGCGATCCCCGTGGAGCGCGGCACCGTGCGACTCTCCTGGAGCGACAGACGCCCGAAGCCGTCCAGGACCGCCAGTCCGCCATCTCTCCCGAAGGCCACCGCCGTGGCTCCTGGGACCGCCTGCGGCAGACGCCCCTGCGCCTGCCCGTCCTCTGCCTCGACCAGGCGGACGATGCCCTGATGATCAACTACCGCAACACTGCCCGCTGTCTCGCCAGCGCCCACACCCAGCGCCAAAGCAGGCCCGGGCCACGGCGGACTGATATCGCCGCGGACCCTCTTCCAGCACACAGTCCAGCCTGCACCGCAGGCCAGCGTCTGCAGCTCGTTCACCAACCTTGGATCAGCGTCGTCTCCAAGAGCCGCCCACAACACCAAAGCCCTCTCAGCCGGCGAGCACGGACGCGTCAACGCGCCACCGGCACGCAGCCACGCGGCACGCAACCCTCCATGCGGGTCCGCGGAAAGCTCGTACAAGGCCGTGACCTGCACAGGATCAACGCCACACACAGAGCGGGAATCATCAAGATCGGGAGCAGATTGTTGGCTGCCAGGCGGCGCCGGCTCCGACGACTGTGCGGACGCCGCCCACACCGCGTAGCGCTCCTCGTCCCGCCACTGAGCCGCCCGCAGATCCATGACGGCCGGAGCCAGGGCCGACAGCCCCGCAGGAACTTCGCGCGTCTCGACGATCAGGCGAACATGCTCGAACCGGGCCAGCGCACAGATCAGTTCCTCGACCGTCTCGGGCGCAGCCGCGTGATGCAGGTCGGGCAAGATGATCACGGTCCGACGTCGGTCAGCAGCCACCGCAGCGACCAAGTCGCCCGGCGTGCGCGCGGCCGAGCCCAACTGCTCAGCCAGCAGCCACGAGGCCGTCAACGCCGAATGCCCGGCCAGGGGAACGAGTCCGTGGACGCGGCGCTCCATCACGACATCCGGCCGCGTCGCCTGCTCAGCGAGCCATGCCAAAAACAGTGACTTACCGCAACGCTCATCACCACTGACCACGCAGACGCGCGGGGCATGTGGGTCACGCAGCCACTCCAGGATCGCCACACCGGCAGGCTCGCGCCCCGCCGGAGGCGGAGACCACGCCTGCGGGCTCACCGGCGCGCCCGCTCCGCCGTATACCGGATCAACTCTTTGAGCCCTTCTTCCCGCGACTCAGCCGTATCCCCGTAGTCGAAGCTGTGCGTGAACTGCGCATTGGGGAACTCCCCCGCCATCCACGCCGCGCAGTAGTGGCCCGGCATCATGCACGCCTCCAGCTCGCAGTACACGCGCTTGACCTGGCGTCCGTCGACGCCGGCGTCCTGGAGCTGCTGCCAGATCAGCTCCTCCGGGTGCAGCTTTCCAGGACCGGTGGCGTCCGTGACGATGTGCTTCTGCCCGTCCGTGTCGACGTACTCGATCGCCGCCGAGAAGCCGATGTTGAGCGCGTGCCGCACATCGTCCAACACCCGCGGCCACCAGTCCTCGCGCCCTTCGAACGCGTCAGGGTCAATGAGGCGCAGCTCTGCGTTGAGCTCCCGGAACGCGGCCGCCCCACCGGCAAGATCCCTCGAGGCAGCGATGACGCCCAAGCGCCGGTCCAGGGCCGCGAGACACTGAACGAACGCGGACACATCCGTGTTCACGAGCATGCTCGGCTCCCCGCGGTCCACGAAGACCGCGTGCACGACACCGCCCGCGTCTACAGCCACGTGAGCCAGCCCATCGGTACCCACGCGCACCCAATGAGCCTGCGCCTCATCGCAGCGCAGCCCGTGATGCCCGGCGTACAGGCCCAGCGTCAAGCCGTCCGTCTCGCCTGCGGCCGCGAAGTACGGAGCCACGCCAACGGGCACGCCAACCTGCTCCAGAACTTCACGCACACCCTCCTGCACGGCGGCACCAAGACTCGACAGAGACAGCCGCCGCATCCCGTCTCGCCCGAAGTGGCCGACGGCCGAATGCGGAGTCTGATCTGGCATGGACGAACACCTCCCCGTAATCGATGGATCTCGACGAGCCTATCCATCCGCGCATCGTGGACTTCGGCAGGCCGCGCCACGCCAACACTCGGCCAAGCCCACGCCCCCAGCCCGCACCGGGAGACCGCGCTCGGGGTCTGCGCGACCGCCGACACCGCCGCCCCGCCTCCTGATGCGGATGGCCGAGGAATATCCAGACGACCAGATCCAAACAGCTGCAAAGCAGCTCTTCGACTTCCTGGCGCCGCCCGATGAGCACCGAGCGCGGGGCCAGGCGGGCGTGAAGGCACGGCTGAACGTGGGGCACCGCGACGGGCCCCGGCCCGCGGCCTGCTCGCGCACTTGGACGCCCGCACCGCGCCGGGTCCGTCTCGCTGGTCCGGGTCCGCAGGCATCGGCTTCACGGACGGCCGCCTCTGCTGCTGCCGACCGAGATTCAGGCGATCCTGGATGGCTGCGCGAGGCCGGACGCCTCGGTGGGTGAGTGGGCGGGGAACCTGCGCGACCGGCTGCTGTTCGCCCTGCTCGCGGAGACCGGGATGCGGCTGGGTGAGGCTCTTGGCCTGCGGATCGGCGACTTCGTCATGGGCCGCGGCGGCACCCCTTATATCGAGATCGTCCCGCGCGAGGACAATCCGAACGGGGCCAGGGTGAAGATGATGCGCCCGAGAAAAGTCTATGTCGGCACGGACCTGGAGCGATTTTTTCGCCGACTATCTGACGCATCTGGCCTGCCAGGCCGCCGCGTTGGGCATGGAGATTGGTACGCACTCGCCGCTGCTGGTGAACCTGACCCGGCCTCCGCTGCTGGCCGCCCTGCGGGAGGGAACGGTGCGGGACAAGACGGCCGCCCTGCGCAAGAAGCGCATCGGCCCGTCATCGTGGACACCGCACTGGTTCAGGCACAGCCACGCGACCGCGCTGCTGCTGGCAGGGACTCCGGAGTGGGTGGTCTCGCGCCGGCTCGGACACGCACACGTCCAGACGACGCTCGACCTCTACGGCTGGGTCCGGGAGGACGAAGCCCTGCGGGCCGCGGCGAACTGGAGGTCGTACATCTCTTCCTGGCAGGTGAGCGGACCGGCAACCGCCAGGGCGACAAGCCCTATCCGTCCGGCACTTACAACTGGATGCTCCGCGAGTTCAGCAAGATCGTGAACATCACCGACAGCAAAGGCCAGGCAGTCGGCCTGAGTCACACCCACCGATTCCGTCACACCAAGCTGACCAGGCTTGCCGAACTCGGCCTGCCCGTCCATGTGTTGATGCGCTATGCCGGGCATGCCACCCCGTCAATGTCGATGCACTACGTCGCCGCCCGCCAGGAACACGCCGAGCAGGCATTCCTCGCCACCGCCAAGCTGCGGGCGGACGGCACCCACGTCACCTTCTCCCGCGACGACCACGACAGTCTCCACCTGTTCAACCGGGCCGAGCGGTTCCTGCCCCATGGTTGGTGCATGCTGCCTCCGCTGCAGACCTGCGACAAGGGAAACGCCTGCCTGACCTGCTCGGTCTTCGTCACCGACGCCTCCCACCAACCAGCCCTTGAACGACAGTTGGCCGAGACCAAGGCTCTGATCGACCGCTCCACCACCGCCTTCCAGGAGCGTCACGGCCGCCCCATGCCCGAGGACAACGTCTGGCTCCTGCAGCGGCGGGCCGAGCACGCGGCCCTGACCCGGCTCCTGGAAGCCATCGGTGACAAACCCAATTGCGCCGTCCAGGGCGCTGGCTGCGGCACCACACCGGCAGGCCCCGTCCCACTCGCTCTCGACCTCGACCGCCACCGAAGGACCCAGCCATGACCGACGCCCGCACCAAGCGCGCCCAGACCCTGAACGCCGCAGCCAAGGCGAAGTCGCAGGCCAAGACCAAGGCCGCCGAGCAAGCCCTCCGCACCCTCATCAAGCGCGGCGAGACGATCACCTTCCAGGCCGTCCAGCGCGAGGCAGGCGTCTCGCATGCCTTCCTCTATAACCACCCCGACCTGAGCGGACGCATTGAACGCCTACGGTCCCAAGCCCGTCCCTTTCCCGCACCAGCTGCCCCCGCTGACGCCGAAAGCACCCTCGTCCTCACACTGACCAACCGGATCACACGCCTGAAGAAGCAGCACCGAGAAGAAGTACAGGCCCTGCAGAACGCGCTGGAGCAGGCCCATGGCGAGAATCTCAACCTCCGCCGCGAACTCGCCCGGCGTGGCCTGCCGCGAGCGGCCCTCGCCGAAACGGAGTAGCGGCCGGCCAACGCCATGCCGCAGGATCAGCCTCGTGGAGACAGTGGCGCAGTGGGTCCGCACATCCTGGACCAAACAATCCCGCGGCGGGCTCGAAGCCGCACGTCGGAACGCGACCCCGACGGCCTTTCCGCTGCCGCTCGGCTCACCACCCTTCATGCACGAGGTCCGGATGCACGAAGCCGAAGACTTCCAACCCCGGTCTGTGATGCACGACAGCATGCCCGACTCCAGCACGGACGCCGGAGCGCTCCTGCGGGAAGTCGACGGACTGCTGCGGGTTCAGCTGGTCGCGACGCCATCCGGCATGCCGCGCAGATGGCGGCGTCCCCCTGCCGTTCGCCTCGCCCGCGGAGAGTGGCTCCGCTGGCAGATCAACTACCGCTTCACCGGTTCATGCGGTGGCGAATGGACCTACCGTCTCGACACGCTCAACATCGTCCACGGTCCGGCACAGCCCGATCTCTTCCTTGGCACTCCCACCCGCCACGTCAACGAACTTGCCAGCCTACGCTGACCCACCTGGCATCAATCTCATCAACGTTCTGACGTGCAAGAACGCCACATTAGAAGCGGAAACCATTGATAACCGAGGGCACCAGGAAGATCACGTTCTCCTTCCCCACGACGAAATCGAGCGTCCCGAGGTGAGAGATGACCTCGCGCTTGACCGACCGCTGGTGGTCGAAGTCGAAGTCCTCGAGCGACTTGCGGGATGGGAAACGAGCCGCGCGGATGCGGCCTTCAGCGCCGTGGGGTCGCGGGCGGCGACCTCCCGCTGCAGGCAGGCGGCCAGATACTCCTCGTGGCTCCACTCTTCCGAACGGGCCCGATCAGCGAGCCGGGCGGCCGCATCGCGAAGAGCCGGAGCCTTCAACGCCTTGGTGAGATAGACGAGTTCGGAGGTGACATCGCGACTGTTGCCCGGCCGCTTCGTGTTGTTCGAGCTCATCACGCTGCCCCTTCACCGGTGGTCAGTCCGCCGTCGATGACGCCGAAGATGCGGTCATAGGAGTCCAGCGACCGCTCTTCGACCTCGGTGAGGTCCGCGGGGGCCTGCTTCATCGCGGCAGTCCTTGCGGCCGGCCGCGGCAGCAGCATGGTCGGGATCGGTGATCGTCTGGTGCCTGGCCCAGCTGCGGGCATGGCGGGCGACCTCGACTCCGTCGCAGGTCACCAGGACCTGTTCCAGGTCCGCGGCCACCTCGACACGACGGCCAATGGCCAACGGGTGGACGGAGTAATCACAGGTTTCCAGGCGGACATAGTGGTCCCGCGGCAACCTGAGCGATGCCTTCCACCAGCCCGGCGGGGCGATGGGCGGCAGCGACAGCATCCGCGACCGGTCGGCCTCAAGCCGGTCGGACGGCCGGGCCTGCAAAGTGCGATGAACGCGCCGGTTGGCCTTGGTGAGCCAGTCGGCCAGCTGGACGTTGAAGTCCGCCGCCGAGGTGAACACCCGACCCGGCAAGAACGACGTCTCCAGATAGCCGTTCGCCCGCTCGACCAAGCCCTTCGCCTCCGGATCCCGCGGCTTGCAGGGCACGAACTTCACGCCCAGCAACCCGGCGAACGCCGCGAACTCATCGGTCAGCCGTGGCCCTCCGGACCGCCAGGAGCCGACGGCCCCTTCGTTGTCCCAGACCAGAACCCTCGGAACGGCACCGAGGTCGGTCAGCAGCCGCCAGTGCCCGGCAATCAGGTCCGCCGCAGACCGTGACGGCAGCATCAGGGCGGTGATCCACCGCGAATAGCCAGCCACCATCACCAGCACCGGCGGATGCCCCACTTGCCCGAAGCCCAGCGGGATCTCGGCCGGCGGAAACCACAGATCGCACTGCGCCAGCTCGCCGGGTTCATAGACCGTCCGCGACGCCGGATCGACGGGCCGATAGGCCAGACGCAGTGCACGGACCCGGTCCTTGAGCACAGTCAGGCCCCGGTCCCAGCCGATCCGCTCCGCGATCACCGTTGCCGGCATCTCCGGCCACTGCTCGAGCAGTTCGCGGATCTGCGGCTCGACGACATCGACGATCGAGCCCTTTGAGGCCCGCTGGTACTTCGGCGGAGCATCGTCCGCGATCGCTCTGCGAACGGTGTTCCTCGAGATCCCCAGCTTCCTCGCGATGGCTCTCACCGGCATCTCCTCGGCCCGGTGAAGCCGGCGGATCTCCGCCCAGTCCTCCACGCTGATCACCACTCCTCCCGACCTGACTCAACGAGCCAGACCCCTGGAGGGGGTCAACTTTCAAGCGTCGCTACTGGTCCACTTTTCAGCCGTCGCCGACACCGGCGCCACTGACAGTCCTCTGACCACCACCATCGGCCACGGTCCGGTGCGGGAGCACGCGTCCCTGATCACTGCCCGGCTGGCCGATCATCTCGCTGACACAGCGGCAACCCGCATGACGCTCCCGTACTCAGACGCCGGTGAGTACACGGGGGCGCCGCACCGGTCTGCCACGAGCTGACCGAGTGAGCGGAAGGCTGCGTCACATCCACCGCCGGGAAGCGACAAGCGCTGACTCGGGGGAAGATCAGTGCTCGCCTTCAGGGGCAACGGCCTCCGGGAAGCCAAGCCGATCGAGCAGCACATCGAACAGCTCCTCAACGAAGAGTTCCCGCGAGCGCAGGACTGTCTGGATCGAGGCCGCAACGACCGAGTGCCCGAAGCCCGCGGAGCGGGCCCAATCCAATGCGCCCTGGGCATGGCCCGCAACTTGGGCGTCCAGCTCTGCGCGCTTACGGTCGACGGCCCCGGCGAACGCGGGCGTGCTGATCCACTCGCTCATGTCGTCGACATCATCGGGAACTTCCGCCCACAGTCCGGCTGCTTTCTCCAGGTTCAAGCATGCCCCCCAGCGCTCCCCGCCTGGCTCCAGGCCACTCACCACCGCAACGTCACTGTCGTAGACGGAAACCACGCATGCCGAAGCACCCGTCCACACCACCAGCGCCTGCAGCGTCGCGTCCGGCTTCTCGATGACGCCGTCGTCGAACTGCAGCGTCTGCCAGCTACCCCCGCGGGGCCAATCGACGTGGACACTGTGACTGCCGTGCCCGACTCCATCGAACGCCGGCGCCTTCAGCAGCGGACGGTCGCTGCGGCCGAAGACCAACTCCCCCGAGAACCCATGGTCACTCCCCTCCGAGATCGTTGGGAGACACGCTAAGGCCGCCCACTGACAACGGAAGGCGGGCGGCCCGCCGACGGGTTACTCGGAGGCGCGAAACTGGTTCGGAACAGCCGTTCTTGACCGGAGGTGGCGTGCTGGTCAGCGACGTCGGTCAGTTCATCGACCGAGAACAGCTGCGCAGGGGCGTCGAAGGGCAGTGCCAACCTTGCCCAACGGGCAGTACGAGAAGGCAGGCCCAGGTCCCGAAGAGATCAGGAAAGCGCTGCTGGCCCAGCACAGGCCGCTCGGCTTCGCCTGGCGACCAAGGAGACCAGTCTCGTCCCTGTGCTGCGAGGCCCTGCGCGAGACGCGCCACCTGGCGTAGTGGAGGGTGCAAGGCATGACCGATGACGAACTCATCGAAGCGGTCCGCGCCGCCGTCACTGACCGTGACCTTCCTCCGCCCGCTTCCCCCCCAGATGCCGCCAGGGCCGAGGATGCTATCGGCTATCCGATGCCGCAGTTGTTGCGGCGCTTGTACCTAGAGGTCGCCAATGGTGGCTTCGGCCCATGGCAGTGTGTCTCGCTGACGGACACCGGCCGGTGGTACAGCGACGAACAGGACATCATCGAGGCTCACCGCCTCTTCGCGTCCTCCACCAGCGATCCCGACTTCCCAGCAGCGCCACCAGGGGTGGTCCCGCTCATGGACCGTGGCTGCGCCATGTGGACCATGGTCGATTTCGACACCCCTGAAGGACGTATCTGGGATTGGGATGCCAACGAATGCTGCGTTCTGGTCCCTACGAGCTCGTAACACGATCTTGTTGAAGTGCCCTGGTCGGGCGTGACCGATGTGACGATTCCGCCGTTCGAGATGCTGTGAGCACTCGGCCGTGGATCGTGGACGACGACTTGTGGGCGCTGATCGAGCCGTTGTTGCCGCCCTGGCCGCAGAAGTCGCCGGGGCCGCGGCCGATGGCGGACCGGCTGTGTCTGCGCCCGGCCGCCCGCGCAGACGCCCCGACTCGCTCCTCGGCGACAAGGCCTACGACTCGAAGGCCGTGCGCCATGAGCTGCGACGCCGCCGGATCCTGCCGGTCATCTCCCGCAAAGGCGCCCCGAACATCAAGGGCCTGGGCAAGCTCCGCTACGTCGTGGAGCAGACCTTCGCCCTGCTCCACCAGTTCAAGCGCCTCGCCGTCCGCTGGGAACGCCGAACCGAACTCCACGACGCCTTCGTCTCATTGGCCTGCGGCCTCATCTGCTGGAGGCGGCTTAAGAGGCACCGATCATGATCGTGTCACGAGCTCTACGTACGGCGACGCCGGGCAGGAGGCAGCAAACGTACAAGGAACATGCGCCTCTCGCTCTTAAAGACGGCACGGCAGGCTCTAGTGAAGCTATCGACTACTTCGTCCATCAAGCGCTTGTCCCCCCAACGTTGCTCCCAGAAGTCGACTTGATCAGGATTCTCGGCAGGGGGCATGCCTTCACTAATGAAATCGGCCAGGTGTTCGAGCCATATGTCGAGATGCACAACAGCAAACTGGGCAAGGGCGGCGGGGTACTCCGGCGCCTCTACTGCAACGGCACTAACCGTGCGCTTCAAGTCAACCTGCGACTGGCGGGCAGCCTGGATTTTTCCCATCACTGCTACAGGTTCCAAGCGGCGCCACCGAACGTCGCCCATGATCTCATCGACGGCGTCGCGCTGAAGCAACATAGCTGTCGCAAAGGCATTTACGGCAGTCTTGAGGGACTTCTTGGCCTCCAGGGAGGACTGTCCGCGGCTACTGATCAAGGCAGCTCGCGTGGCCCCGAGGGCCCCCGCCATTGCCCCTAGGAGCGAGCCGGCTACGCCCGCTAAGGCCACCTTCGTTTCCATGTCCACTCCGCGCATTGTGCCTGTCTGTTTGGCACGAGGCGCAAGCTCTTCAGAGAACGACAGTGCGCGTCGGCCCCACTGGCTCGTACCCGTCCATCGAGCCAAGGGCACTTGGTCGGGTGCTGAACCTTGGGCTGGGTCATAGGCGTGCGACGTGGCCTACGCGTCTTACTCCAGCCTTCACCCCACCCGCACTTTAGCTACAACTCACACCACTCACCCCGAGGGCCGGCCGCCCGCATCTGGGTGAAGTCGTGCACCAGGCCCCACGCCCGATCGATATGCAGGACAAAGTCGCCCGTGAACGCGGCGAGGTCGTCCATGATCGGGACTTCGACCTCGACATCCGAGGGTACGGTGCCGTCTCCTACGAGCAGAGACATCCGCTCGGTGTCACTCATCAGATGGACGACCGCGTGATCATCTCGGAAGGCCAGGATCAGCACCGGGAACTTGCTGTTCGGCGACCGAACCTCGACGTACCCCTGACCACGGGAACGCAGGTCGTTGAAGCGGTCTGACAGATCCTTCACCTCGGAACGTCTCTCAACCGGATGGAACAGTCCCGATTCCGGCGACGTCGCCGCCCACACCATGTTCATCCAGCCCCGCTTCCCCACACAGGCCACCGCCCACGATCCAGGGCCACGCTCCCACGCTCCACCACGACACGACTACTGGGACTGGGGAGCATGATCGTGTTATGAGCTATACGACGCTGTCGATTGCTCAGTGGCTTACCGGGTGGCTGGAAGGCTGGGTCGTTGCCGGACCCTACCCCCAGTTCCGTATACACGACGCGAACTGCCTGAGCCGATAGCCGATTCATCGACACAGCGTCACTCGCCTCGCCGATCAGCACGCCGGGAAGCCAAAGCCGCGGCCTGGGAAGTCAGTTCTTCTGGAAGGTATGGCCCGAGAGTGCCCCGCCGCCCCCGCGGGTCCGTTGGGACCATCCCCGCGGGCGCGGGGAGCAGAAGCGCGGCGGAACGTCTCCGACGACCCGCCCGGGACCATCCCCGCGAACGCGAATCGGCCGCCAGCCTCAGCTGACGGCCGATCGGGTAATACCAGCCCGCCGTCAATCTCCGCCGGACCGGGCGCTCCTTTCGGATCGGCGGGAGTCAGCCCCTACGCGCGGCCCCCATCTGAATCATCAGTACGCGGAGGGAAGGCCTGGCCGATGCGGCTCAGTACATCCGGCATGGCTGGGTTCCGCATAGCATCCGGGAAATTCGCTGCGATCCAATCAAGTCGGCTTTCGACGAAATCGCGCACCGAATCGACGAATGCGTCGAACGGAACCGTGACGGTGCCAGGCTCATAGCTGGTGGAGACGTGCAGCTTTTCTTCGCTGCGCCTGAAGGAGATGAAGTCGTCCGATTCGGAGAATCGGACGGTCTTCTCATCCGTCACCTTCAGCTCGGCCACCGCGCCGGACAGCCGCAGACACCAGTCGATCAGCGTCACCCAGCCGAAACGCGGACTCAGATCCGTGTTGCCGAACAGCATGACCGCATCACCCATAAAGGCGCCCTGAAGAAGATCGGGGCGATAGACCTGCGAGAGGTCGCTCTCCGCCTCGACCCTCCTCCCGGTTCCCGGGTATCCCTTGATCACGAAATCGAGTTCGATCGTCTCTCTCATATCGCTCATGCTCGTGCTCACGGTGACGCGATGGGGTACATGCCGCCGAGTTGTCCGTTGGGTGTCATCCATACCCTCACGTAGTTCTCACCGTTGGCACCAGCACCGTCCCACTGGAAGATGTGTTCGTGGTTGCCGGTCTCATCGAGTTTTCCCGTCTTGGTCTTCTCGTTGACTCCCTCGAGGACCTTCGCGAAGAGAATGTCCTCGTCCACATCAGCCGCGAACTTCGTACCGACCGACGGTGTGCCGTGGCCGTGAAGCGGCAGAGTGTGGACCGCGATCCGGTCCTGGATCTGCCGGAAGTTGAAGTCCATCGGCCCGCAGTTGTGCACCAGCAGCGGCGTGGCCCCGGCCAGTACATAGTACGAGTGGTTGACGGATACCGTGAGGTCGTGGGTGAGGCGCTGCTTGTGCCACTCCCTAACGGACTCGATGACCGCCAGTGAGCCGTCGGGCGTCCTCAGCGTCATGCTCGGCTTGAGGTGACCGGCCTCGATCCATGCCCTCTCGGAGGCGACCCAGAAGGGGTGTAGCTCCGTGGCCTTGATGCTGCCGGTCTGTTTGCCGTTGCGGATCTTGAGGGTGACGAAGTCTTTGTCGTGCTCCGTGGTGATCAGGCGCTCGACCTTGCGACTGCACACTGTCCTGGCTGCGTCAACTGGCGTACTGCGGATGTGCGCAATACCGTTGAAGGGAGTCCTCACCTCTACGGCTACGACCTTGGCCCTACGCAGAATTGCGTGCTGGTTCGCTGAGAGACCAGCGGCCAACGGCGGGCCCGAAAGCATTTCATTATTGAAACAAGGGGGAGCACTTCTGGGCGAAAGGCGCAGTCTCCAACACGCACAATGTGGAGTCCGTTGCTCTACACGCCGCTCGTCGGTTCGACCCGAAGCGCGCCTGGATTCACCGAGGTGGACGCGTTACCGCTCCCTCCTGTCGCCCATTCCAGGGCACGCCTGCTCCCGGCATTTGCTGTGAGTCCTCCCTCTGGGCGACCGGGAAGAATTCGAAGATGAATAAGGGCCTTGTGGCTGGTGGTTGCTGTGCCGAACTTTCTGCTCATCAGATCCGCAGATCACCTGCTGCTCGGCGTGAGCTGGTCCGGTCTGACACTCACCGAGACGCGCCCTGACGGTATGCCCGTGCTCAAGGCTGCCACCGACGACGCGCTAATACTGCTCACCTTTCCGCCTCAGCATGTGGCCGAGGAGACCTCACGGCGCGACGAAGCGCCGCCCCAGATCCTGCCTTCGGGCTCCGGCGCCCCCGTGCCCGTCTGGCATGCCGCTCTCTCCGGACCGAGCAGGATCGCGTTCAATCTGCCGCGCGGCACGACGCTCGTCCCGACAGTGGACGGCGTCCTCCAGGCGCTGAGCCGAGGCCGACCGATCCCGCCCACGTCACCTCCACGGGCCACGGACACAGCTCTCGAACTGCCCTGGCGGATGACCTTCTCGTTCGAGGATCGCCTGGGCGATCACGACGTGATGTCCGTCCATCCCGTGCTTCCGGTGACGCTCGCGGGAGTCTCCGGCCTGTGGCGGGCCCGTCTTGCCGCCACCCGGTCGGAGCCGGGAGCGCCTGTCCGCGATGCCGCTCTCGCGCTGCGGGCCATCGACGAGGACACCGCCAAGGTGGCCGATCCCGTCTTCTCCGACCCGCTGGGCGGGCCCATCCCACTGGGCAGGGCGGAGCGGACACGGCTTGCCGCCGAGGCCAGTGTGCGTCCCGCACGGGCCACCAGGCTCGAATTGAGCGCCTTGGGCGGCACGCTGTCGGCCACTGGCCTGTGGGAGAACTTCCAGTGGGAGCACGAGGCAGTACTCGGCCGGGACGTCCGGGTCCGCACGGTGACCTCCGGCGTGCTCTATCCACTGGGCCACCGGGCCAAATACGTGGAGCTCAGCGAGCGGATCTTCGACCAGACGGCCGGAAACGCCGCCGTGCTCCGGAGCCAGTTCGTCCTCACCGTCACCGAGCCGGTGCGCCGCCCGCCCCCCGAAGGAGCCGCCGCCCGTGCCTTCCCGTTCGGGGATGTCGAGATCACCACCCTCGCGTATCCGAACCTCAAGAGCGCGGACTGGCAGGACTTCAAGAACCCGGCAACAGGGCAAGTTCACAGCGACGTCTTCTTCCAGCCGACCACGGCGAATGACGGGCCTGTTGCCTTCCCCGTCCGGTGCGCGGCTCCCCTCCGCGACGTCCGCTTCGACCTGCCGTTGTTGTTCGTCGCCGATGTGGCACGGCCCGGCTTCTCCTCTCTCACCGATCCCGACTTCGAGAAGGAACTCGCGAAGGTCTACAAACAGCGCTCCGTCCAGCTGCCCGGAATTCCCATCGACCTCGTCCGGGCGAACGTACGTCGCGATGGCGACGTCCACGAGGTGCACGGCATCACCATCGAAGGCAGCCTGCACTCCACCGGGTACCGTCCGCGGCTCAAGGCTCTGGAGGTACGGCTGCCCGCGCTGCGGACCCTGCTGGGCAGCGACTCCCCGAAAGAGGTCCACTTCACGGCGGAATACCTCAGCCAGGGCGCGACCCAGGACGTGCTGCTGAAAATGGCCTCTGCTCTCGACATCAGCTTCGTCGGCCGGACAGCCCGGTCCGGTGGCCTCGTAGCGCCCCACCTCGAAACAGACGCGATTTCCCGCACGCTGGGCCCCATCGATACGGGGGCACTACCAGCCCCGGGGACGGGGCTCATCGATCCGGGCCAGCTCTTCCCCCCGGACGCCACCCTTCTGGGATTCGCCCTCAAGGATCTCGTGACCGACCTCAAGGCACCGCCGGCGATCACGTCTATGCTCCAGCACGGCCAACCGCCGGCGGCGAAGATGGCATGGACGGGGGTCAAGCTCAAGAGGAACGGTCCCTTCCAGCCGACCGGTCAGAGCACCCTGGATCTGACCGTGACGGTATCGGCCGCCGGCGCCGACACCGTTTGCAAAGTACGTGACTTCGCCCTGGTGCTGCCGTCCCCGTCCAAGCCGTTGCTGCAGCTCCAGTTCGCGTCGCTGACCTTCACCCACCGCAGCGGAGGCCCACCCAGGATTCAGGTCGACGGGGTGGGGGTGAAGTTCCTCGGCGAACTTCAACTGCTCGAGCAATTGGGGGACGCCGTCGACCTCGGCGACCTCGAACCGTACATCGATGTGACACCGGCCGGCCTCGTCGCGCACTACTCGTTGCCGCTGCCCTCGGTCACCGCGGGCGCGTTCGTGATGCGCGACCTCGCGGTGAACACCGAGATCACCATCCCGTTCGACGGACGGCCGGTGTCGGTGTCCTTCGGCTTCGCGAGTCGGGAGAACCCGTTCAGGCTGGCCGTCCTGATGTTCGGCGGCGGCGGGTATCTGGAACTGGAGATCGACCACACCGGGCTGCGGCGGCTTGAGGCGGCGCTGGAGTTCGGTGCGATGCTCGCCGTCGACTTCATCGTCGCCCGTGGTGAGGTCCACGCCTTCGGCGGGGTTAGGTTCGAGCTGGCAGGCAGCGCGGTCACGCTCACCGGCTATCTGCGGATCGGCGGGTGCGTCGAGGTCCTCGGACTGGTGTCGGTGTCGGTCGAGCTGTGCATCTCGCTGGCTTACCAGTCCGCCACCAAGGCCCTCGTCGGCCGGGCGACTCTCGTCATCGAGATCGACCTGACCCTGTGGTCGGACAGCGTCGAACTCGACAGCGGCACTTGGGTGCTGGCCGGCGGTGGGAGCCGCAGAGACCACGACATCTTCGCCGCACGCGACGCCGACGAGGGACTGGAGCGATGGCGGGCCTACCAGGCCGCGTTCGTCCCCCTTCCGACAGGAGACCGGTAATGAGCAAGATCGGTGAGGTACTGGCCACGGCGACCCTTTCCTTCAAGCCGTCGCATGTCGTGTGGAGCGGGAACGGGCAGAGCGTGGCCGCCATCGGCTTCCAACCCGGGTCCAATCCGTTCCGAACCCGGTTGCTCGCGGTTCTGAACGCCGCGACGGGCGAGAGGCGCTGGACCACGGAGACCCTGGACACCAGGTCCGTCGCGGTCAGCCCCGACGGACGGACGGTGGCCGTCGCGGGCCGGCTGGGCGGCGTGCAGACGATCACGGAGTTCGTGGAGTTCGTGGACTGCAACGAAGTCCCGCCCAAGTTGCGGAAGGAATGCGAAAGATTCAACCGGGAAGATGCCGGCCTGCAGGTCGTCGGTCACAAAACGCCTCGCGATCGACTCAGTGTGGTGGTGGTCGAATCCGGCACCGTGCTGTGGGGGCAGGACGACCCAACCGCAGAGATCCAACACGTCGGTTACAGCCCCGACGGCAAGCTGCTGGCGGCCTCGGCTCAGCGGATCCTCCTTCTCGACGCCACCAACGGCCAGCCACGGCTTGAGCTCGATTCCCTCTCCTCCCCCCTGCTCCCCACCGCCTTCAGCCAGGACTCCCAGCGGCTGGCGACGGCCGACTCCACACGCATGACCCTCGCCGACTTCACGGCCGGCGCGACGCGGTGGGTCACTTCCCTCCCCGAACCGGTCACGCAGTTCACCTTCTCCAAAGACGACACCACGCTGGTCGTCTCGACGGAGCGTCAGGTGTTCACCCTCAGCACCGACAACGGTGACGTCCTGACGTCAGTGGATCTCCAGGATCCGCTCCTCGGTGCGCACCCGACCGTGTTGAGTCCCGACGGTCGGCGACTGGTCAGGGTCGGGCCGGTGGCTGCGACGCTGTGGGACGTGGCCGACGGCAGCCGACGTTTCGAGACGCCGGTGGGGAACTCTCCCCAGGTCCGGTTCAACCCCGTTCTCCCGGAAATCGCCATCACGTCGGCCGACGGAGTGAGGGTAGTGAACTCCAGGCTCGGCACCACGGTGTGGGAACAAGCCACAGACCCCCTGACCGACCTCGCGTTCTCCACGGACGGACACCGGCTCGCGGTCTGCGGAGGCTCGCGCCAGAGCTCGGGATTCGTCCAGATACACAACATGAACCCCACGAGCGTCTCCCATCAGACACTCGACGGCCCGGTGAAGCACATCGCTCTCACCTCCTCCCCCGGCCCGCTCGCCGTCGCGGTGAGCCATGACCCCGAAGCGAAGGCGTCGGTGTTCCACGCCGACACCGGCGAGCAGGTGCTCGAGAAGGTCCACCCGGGGGTCATCAATTCCCTGGAATTCAGCCCGGACGGACGCCACTTCGCCACCGGCGGCAGCGACGGCGGCGTCCGACTGTTCTCCGCTCTCACGGGGGACAGAAAGTGGTTGGTCCCACACAACGCACCGGTGAACGCGCTCGCGTTCCTTCCCTCCGACGGGGACGACGACGTGGTGACCGCCGCAGTCGACAAGACCGCCCGTCGCCTCGCGCGCGACACCGGCGAGGAACGGTGGAAGCTCAGTCATCCGCAGGCGGTGACCCTGGTGTCCGCCAGCCCTGACGGCCGGTTCGTCGCAACGGCCTGTGCGGACCGTTCGACCAGAATCCTGAACCCGTCCACCGGCGCGGAACTCTTCCGCTTCCTCCACGACGGGAAGATCAGGGCGATCGCCTTCAGCCCGCAGGGCTCGATGCTGGCCACCGGCGGCGACGACGGGGCAGTGCTGATCATCGACACGGCGACCGGGCGGGAGCTCGCGCGGTCCGTTCACACCCGTGAGGTGACCGCGGCCGCGTTCAGCCACGACGGAAAACTGCTGGCGACCGCCGGCAAGGACCATGCCGTCAATCTGTTCGATGTCACGGCCGACCCCCCGAAGCTGGCCTCGGGCCTGGCCTTCCCGCAGACGATCACCAGGCTCGCCTTCCACCCGACCGAGCCGCAATTGGTGCTCGTCAACGACGAACCGAATCCCACGTTGACGATCATCGATCCCGTCGAGGGCACCGAACTTAGCCGGCTCGCCCATCCGGCCACGGTGAACGACCTGGCGTACAGCCCCGACGGAAAACTGCTGGCGACCGCCTGCGAGGACACCATTGCCCGTGTCTACCCGGGAAGCCGACAGCCATGAGCACACTCGTGTGGGTGGCGGTGCCCGCCGGGCTTTCCTCGCCGTCGACCGCCCGGATCCGCGTCATGGTCGTCCCCCGGCTGGGCGCGGGCTCCCTGGCCGACCTCGGCCTGCAGGACTGGCCCGCGCTTCTCGCCGACGCCTCGTTCGAACTGCAGGTCAAGTTCGACGACGGCATCCGTGAGGCCGACCGCGCTCCGGTGTACGACCCGGTCGCCGACAGCGACGCCTGGCACGCGTTCTTCGACGGGGGCGCCGGGGTGATCGACGAGTGGACCCCGAAGCAACAGGCCGCTCCCCAGGTCCGCCCAACCTATTCCGACGCGCGGGCCGTCGTGACGTCCTACCGGGAGTGCACCAGCATCCTGAGCGTCCCCGCACCCCACGGCGAGGCGGCGGCCGCCGTCCGGCAGCGGATCGAGCGCTGGAAGGCCCCGCTGTCGCCGTCCGTCCAGGTCGAGGAGCCGCTCCCGCCGCTCCCGCAGGCCATCGACTTCCACCGGGCCGTCGCGACGCTGCGCGAACACCCCACGGTGTTGCAGGCCATCGGGCTGGTCTTCGAGCTGAGCGCCGGGGTCGACGACCTCGATGTCGGAACGGGCCCGCGGTTCCTGCGCATCCGCGGCACGGACCTGCCGGTGGACGTCACCTCTCCCTGGACCAAGTACGACCTCGCCGAGGACGCGTTCTGGCCCGCCCCCGCCGACGGCTCCAGTGGCATCCACAGGGGAGTTCTGGATCTGACGGGAGTCGGCCTGCTCGACTGGGCGGGCGCCACAACCCCGCGGTGGGCGCTCAGCACGCTCGACGTGGACGGCGCCGTACGCGCCCTGCGCACGGAGGCCAGGGCGCTGGACGGCAGCGGCGAGCGCCGGCCCGCGCTGCCGGACCTGCGGACGGGCGGGCTCATGCTGATCCGTCCCGACCGCCAGTCCGACTTCACCGCCCGGGCCGGTATCGCCGCGGGCCGGCTCGGAGCGGCCCTGGGCAACGCCGAGTTCACGGCCGAGGACCTGGTGCTCGGCTACCGGGTCGACATCCGTGTCGGCGACGACCCCGACTGGCGTTCTCTGTGCGAGCGCCAGGCCGCCTACGCCGTCAAGGCCCCTGACGGGCGCACCATCACCCTGGGCGACAGCACCCGACTCGAGGAAGGCCACGTCAAGCCGTACGCGGCGGTGAAGACCCCTGACGGGCGCCTGCACGCCGACGAGGTCGTGGCTCGCTGGGACGGGTGGAGCCTGACAGTGCCGCTAGTGAACCTGCTCGGCGGTACCCCCGGGGCCGAACCCAACCCCGCGCAGGCACCCCCGTACGAGTTCCGCTGGTCCTTCGCTTCGCCGGACGGTCGGCTGCCCCGGCTGCGGTTCGCGACCCGCTACCAGATGCGGGCCCGGATCGCCGACCTCACCGGCGGGGGACCGGGCCTGGACGACCCGCAGGGCACCGCCGACGCCACCGACACGGTCATCTACACCCGGAACGACCCCATCCAGCCGCCGCGGCTGAGTCACGACGGCACGTTCAGCACCGGTGCGGCCATCGACCAGATGGTCATCCGCAGCGACCTCGACCTGACCGCCGCCCAGTTCCACACCGCCAACCCCCAGTACCCCGCGGTCGAACGGCGCACCCTCCACCCGCCGACCGTCAGCTTCGCCCTTGCCGAGCAGCACGGCGTATTCGATCCGAAAGACCCCGAAGACTCCCGCCCTGAGTTCACGGAACGCACCTGGAAGTGGGCCCTGCGCGCGCTGCGCGCCGAAGGCGCCGGCGACCCGGTCGGCGCGCTTCCCGACCCGGCGACCAGCGGCATCAGCGCCCACATTCCCGCCGCCCCCGGCGGACTCGCCGCCCCGATCACCGAGCGGACAGACTGGCCCTCCTGGCCCTCGGCCGACCCCAAACGCGTCGAACTCTCCGAACAGCTCACCGCGAACCCTCCCATCCGGCTCGACTGGGACGGTGCCAGGCTGGACATACGGCTGGCCAAGGCCGAAGAAGCGGTCCTCGAACTGTCCTCCACCGTCCGCGACGGCTTCCTCGACCACTTCGCCGTCAAGGCCTGGCTGGACCAACCGGTCGACTCACCCGGGATCCCCCGCCCGCCGATCGACCAGTGGCAGGCCACCGTCCAAAACGGGCGGCACCCGTTGCTCTCCCCGGTCCGCAGGATTCACCTGGTCCATGCCGTCAGACGTCCACTGGCGGAGCCGGTCTGGCAGCTTCCGCCCGGGGCGGTGACTCGTGCCGAGCACGCGACCAACGCCGTTCTGCGGCCCGTCTTCTCGCCCACCGGGCTGAACACCGACAGCACCGGACGGCTGGAGATCTCCGCGTCCTGGCGCGAATGGTCGAACGACGGCGACCACCAGCAGAGCGTGGACCACCTGCACGGGGAGACCATCGCCCGGGGAGACCCGCCCGCCCTGACAGTCCGCCACGAGTTCGGCGACAGCAAACACCGCAAGGTCACCTACACGCTGAACGCGATCAGCCGCTTCCGCGCGTACTTCGACGTCGCCGACCCCGACAAGGCCTTCCGGCTGAGCCGCACCCAGGCACCCGTCACCATCCCGTCCAGCGCCCGCCCCCCGGGCCTCGCACTGCTGTCGACAACGCCTTCCTTCCGCTGGCAGAGCCAGGCGACCGCCACCCGGATCGAGCGTTCGCGCTCTTCCCACCGGCTGCGGGTGGAACTCGCGAGCCCCTGGTACGAGACCGGCGAGGGGGAACGCCTCGCCGTCCTCGTCGCCGACGAAGCCGGCGCGCCCGCGGTCCCGGTGACCCGGCTCGCCAGGGACCCCGTCTTCGCGTCCGCGCCGCTCCCGCCACTCGCCGCCAAGAGCTGGTTCGCCGGATTCAGCGAGCCGCCGACCACCTCTCCGGACATGGGCCCCTCGGTCTGGCTCGTTCCCTACGCAGTCACCCGCGAAGGCGACCGCTGGTACGCCGACATCGAGATCACCCCGCCCCCGACAGCGCCCTCCTACGCACCGTTCGTCCGGCTCGCACTCGCCCGCTTCCAACCCAACAGCCTGCCCAAGCTGGCCCTCTCCCCCGTCGTCGTGACCGACCCCGTACGGCTCCTCCCCGACCGCCGCCTGATCATCGAGCGGACCGGCCCCGACCTCCGCCTGTCCCTGCTCGGAACAAACCCGAACCCGCCCAACCGCCTGGAAGCCACCCTGGAAGAGGCACACGGTCCCGCCGGAGTCCTCCCCAGCGCGATCGACCTGGTCGACCTCACCACTCCGCCTGCCGCCGACGTCCCCGCCTGGCGTCCGCTGCCGTCCCACACCCTGACGAGCAATCAGCCGGAAATCCCGTCCACGCTGCGGATGCCCTCCGGCACTGCCCCGCTCCGGCTCCGCGTCCGTGAAGTCGAACGGCTCGACACCCCCATCGCGTCCGCGTCACCCGCCGAACTGAGAGACCGAACGGTGTTCGTCGACGCCGCCCTCCTTCCCGCCGACTGGCGGCCGAACTGACCCCTCCTGAGGTCCGTTCCAGCGGGCATGCTTCCCCCGGGGTAACGGAAAGACCAGCGTGATCTTCGCCGGGCCAGCCGACGCACCGCCGGTACAAGGCTCAGATTCTGGGTTGGCAGCCCGGGCGGCCTTCAGCTCGTGCTCCCGTTCGCCCAGGATCCAAGCCAGCTCGATGTTCTGCTGGTCCAGCCGGGTGATGGTGCGCTGGAGTTCGTCGAAGTCGGCGGGGCCCCCAGAGATGACGCGCAGCGGCGGCCAGGGCAGCGTCGAGTCGCAGCGCTGGACCAACCCGCGTTACACCACCTCGGAAGTGGTCCGTCAGGCCGCCGTCGCCCGCGCCCTCGCCCTCTACGCGGAAAGGGCAGGCTTCGTCGTCGACGATGGTGCGTGCCACGGCACCGGTCTTCCGCCTTTTCCAGGATGCCGATCAGGTGCTGGGGCTCGGCCGCACTATGCAGCGGGCTCTCCCAGGGGCCATGCTTCGCTTCCTCCACCCTCGTCAGCCTGATCTGCTCCCGCTGAGCCACAGCGCCCCGGGTGGGAGAACACCTCGGGCGAGGGCGCCATCAGGGAGGTGGCAGAGGCAGGGTAGGGCGCAACTCCATCACCGAGATGTCAAGTCGATGAAGTCAGACTCAGTCGAACGAATGACCGCGTCAGCCTCCTTTCGGTATTCCTGTCGCTTAGACCGTGTCCTACATGGTGAGGTTGCGGAAGCGTTTGTAGCAGCAGAGGGCGGCTGCCAGGCCGAGAAAGGCCAGGTAGTTCCGTGGATGGCGTTCGTAGCGGTGGTTGAGTCGGCGGTAGCCGGTCAGCCAGGACATGGTGCGTTCGATGACCCACCTGCGGCGGCCGAGACGTTCACTGGACTCGATGCCCTTGCGGGCGATCCGGACTCCGATGTGTTTACCCCAGAGCCATTTTCACAGGTGAGGGACGTCGTACGCCTTGTCGGCGTGCAGG
The DNA here is from genome assembly GCF_036147535.1 of Streptomyces sp. NBC_00322. Classification (NCBI taxonomy): domain Bacteria; kingdom Bacillati; phylum Actinomycetota; class Actinomycetes; order Kitasatosporales; family Streptomycetaceae; genus Streptomyces; species Streptomyces sp. NBC_00322. Next base: position 78,609 of record NZ_CP108019.1, read on the forward strand.
CGTTGGGGCTTGGAATCGGCTGCGTGGGATTCGTGTCCCATGTGGAAGTGGGACAGCATCGGCTTCAGTGCCTGGCTGTCGTGGGTGTTGGCCGCGGAGAGTCCGACGCGTAAGGGCAGTCCGTCCGCGTCGGACAGGACATGCATCCTGGAACCCGGCTTGCCCCGGTCCACGGGGCTCGGACCTGCAAGTTCGCCCCCTTTTTAGCGCGGACATGGGCCGAGTCAAGGACCGCGCGGGAGAGGTCGATCAAGTCCTGTTCGTCCAGGAGTTGGAGAACCTTCTGGTGCAGCCGGCCCCAGACCCCCGCGCGGGACCAGATGGCAAACCGACGATGCACGGTCGACTTCGACGCTCCAAAGCAAGGAGGCAAGGCCCGCCAGGCACAGCCGCTGACCAGTACGTAGATGATCGCGGCGAAGACCGCCTCGTCATCGATGTTCGCCACCCCACCGCCTTGCGGCCGCACGCGAGCCGGTGGCAACAGCGGCCTGACGATCTCCCACAGGCCCTCCGGAACGATCCATCCCCAACGCCCACTCCCCATGCCCAGAAAACTGCCAACTCGCCATGTAGGACACTTCCCAATGTTGTTGTCAAGCCCCTGTGGTGACGGGTGGTGTGGCTTCGTAGCACCGCCTGTCACGCAGAAGCGCCCACAAGACGTTGACTCGTCGGCGGGCGAGGGCCAGCACGGCTTGGGTGTGCCGCTTTCCTTCCGCTCTCTTGCGGTCGTAGAACCGGCGGGACTCCGCGCAACTGCGGATGCTGATGAGAGCAGATGTGTAGAAGACCCGTTGCAGTCCGCGGTGATATCGCTTCGGCCGTTGGAGGTTGCCGCTGACGCGTCCGGAATCCCGAGGCGCGGGAGCAAGGCCGGCGAAGCCTGCCAAGCGGTCGGACGTGGCGAAGAAAGCCAGGTCGCCTTGAGTCGCTGCAAGAAACTCAGCTCCGAGAAGGGGCCCGATCCCTGGCAGGCTGGTGATCACCGGCGCGAGTTCGTGCTGACGAAACCGGCTCTCGATGAGCTTGTCGACCTCGGCGATCTTCTCGTTGAGGGACATCACCTCCCTCGCCATGGTCTGCACCAGCTGGGCAATGGCCTTCTCGCCGACGACTGCGGTGTGCTGCCTTTCGGCCGCCTCGACGGCGGCCCGCGCCAGCGTGGCGGCGCCGCGGACCTTTCGGTTGCGCAGCAAGGTCTCCAGACGGCCGGCACCCATGCGGCGGATCGCGCCGGGGGTCTGGTAGCCGGTCAGCAGCATCAAAGGACCGGCGTTGGTCAGTTCCAGGGCTCGCTCAAGTGCAGGGAAGATTCCGGTCAGCGCTCCGCGCAGCCGGTTGACGGCTCGGGTGCGGTCGCACACCAGATCAGTGCGGCGGGCCGTGAACAGCTTCAGCTCCACCGTTGCCTCGTCACCGGGACGCACTGGGTTCAAGTCGCGGCGCATACTCCACGAGCGGCTGGCCGCGGAATACGGGTTCACCGGCAACTATCAGCGCGTCAAGCTCTACGTGCAACAAGCCCGGCCGAGGATCGGTGGTGTCGAGCGGTGCGCCGGCTGTCCGACGAGGATGCGACGAGTCGGCTCGCCTTCGAATTCCCCATGTTGTGCGGGAGCGATGCAATGGAAGGTCAACATCGAGGGTGACGTGGCAGCGGCGCTGTCGGCCCTCGGCGGGTCGCATGGTGCGATGACGAGCTCCTGAATGCACCTCGATTCCAGGTTATCCGTGCCACCCTCCGGGCCGAACCTCGCCCGGGAAATCGCCGAACGCCAGCCCGCCGCATCAGTCGCCTGCCACGACGAGACCACCTCAAAGACGCTGCAAGCAGCGTGCCTGACCCCGTACTTCCGCCCCTACACCAACACCGACGTGGTCGGCTGCGAACTCGGCGGCGCGGTCAAGAACGTCATCGCGCTCGCGGTCGGACTCGCCACCGGAATGGGCCTGGGGGACAACGCCCGCGCCCTGCTGATCACCCGCGGGCTGGCGGAGACCGCCCGCCTGGGCGCAGTTCTCGGTGCCGATCCACTCACCTTCTCCGGACTGGCCGGCGTCGGTGACCTCATCGCTACCTGCAACTCGCCACTGTCCCGCAACCGCACCTTCGGCGAACACCTCGGCCAGGGCATGACCGTGGCCGAAGCAACCGCCGCCACCAGCCAGACCGCCGAAGGCGTCAAGTCTGCCGCCTCGATCCTGAACCTCGCCCGCAGGCACCGGGTGGAAGTGCCCATCACCGACATCGTCGTCGCCGTCATCAACGGCACCGTCACCGTCACCGAAGCGGCAACCCTGCTGATGACACGGTCCCCCAAACCCGAACGCTACGGCCCCTGATCAGTGCTGGGGCGCGTTGCGGCCGTACCGGTGAAGGCGCCGATCGAGTATCTCCCGCAGCCGGTCGATTCCGAGCGCGGACAGTGCCCGCTTCGGCAGGTAGAGCACCACCATTCTGTGCGGGGCGGGGTTCAGCAGCACGAACCCTGCCGCCGTCTCCACGTACCCTCCCAGGCTCCCCCAGCCCCGGCGGACTTCCATGTCGGTGCCCGCGAACCGTATCCCGTCGCCGGTGTCCGCGACGGTCGCAGTCCACGGCCCGAGCGGGGCGCCCGCCCGAGCCGTCGGGCATGCGGAAGCCGACCATCGGGGTCGCCTGGGTCAGCGCGCGCTCGCCGTGTCCGGACAGCCGGGCCATCCGGTTGACCCAGGTGATGAGCTCTTCGGGGCTGTCGGCGACCCGGTCGATGGTGCGGCGCGCCGGCCCTGATGGTGCCGCCGGCCGGGTCGCACTCAGCGAGCAGTGAGGGGCGCTTCGAGGCGAGGGCGAGGGCAAGGGCAGCGGTGGTGACGCCGCAGGATTTGGCGGAGACGAGCGCGGTAACCGGCATGTCAGCTGCTCCGCGGTTCACGGACCAGCGCAATGTGGCCCTGGGCGGCGCGGGTGGCCAGCAGCGGGCCATCTGTCCGGGCGACGGCGAGGTTGACGACGACGTTGCCGGAGGCGTCCGGACGGGAGACGGTGACGACCACGGCGTTGATGGTCGACGGCGGCGCCTCGGCCCCCTTGGCGCTCTGCTGCTCCCCCTGGGCGGGCGTGGTGACGGCGAGGACCTTGTCGCCGGGGGCGAGCGTGCCGGCCGGAGCCTGACCGCGCTTGACCTGGACGCCGACCTGCTGCTTGTCGTCGCCCAGGCCGGTGCCCTCGGCGAGCTGGGAGGTGGTCAGCAGTCCGCCCTTACGCAGGTCGACGGCAGGCCGCTTGCCCACCATGGAGGCCTTCTGCGAGGCGGGTACGGGGGTGAGCGCGGCATCGGCGCTCACCTCGGCCACGGTCAGGTCGGCGTCGGTCAACGCCTGGCCGGCCGGAACGTCGCGGGCGATGGCCAGGACTTTGGTGCGGTCGCTGGCGGAAGTGACGGCTGCGGCCGCGCCGAGGCCGGCGAGCACGGCGAGGACGATGCACAGCGCCACCACCGACCAGCGGCGTTCCCGCTTGACCGGTGCCGTCGTGGTGATGGGGATCTCGGGGCGGGCCGGGGCGGCCGGGCGCGGAACCGACGGCGCGGCGGAGGATTCCATGCGGTGATGTGCCTCTCGAGTTCTTGTGCAGGGTGCGCTAGTTGAGGACCTGGACCTCGGCGACGGTGATATCCACGTCGCTGGTGCGGGTCTCGCTGAGCTGGCCGGTCTGCCCGCCGCCTTGCCAGTTGACGGTCCAGGTCGAAGTAGCTGTGACGTGCCACTTCCCCTGTGCCTGGGTGGAGGACGGCTGGGTGTAGCGGTGGCCGCAGTCCGGGGACGGCTTCTTGCCGTACTCCGCCTCGTAGGGAGTGCCGGCGGTGGTGCAGGTAACGGTCTTCCCGTCGCCCATCGTCCAGACGATTTTCGAGACCCTCGCGGTGGCAGAGACTGTCACGCCGCCGACCGACGCCGATGCGGTGTTCGGGCCGTACGTCTCCGCACCCTTCGCGGTCCACATGTAGACCGGCATGCCCACCACGCCCTTCCCGCCGGGCTTGGGAGTGATGCCGATCTCCGGGCCCCGCAGCAGCATGCGGTCCACGGCCTGCTGGGCAAGGACAGCAGGGTCGACGGCGGGTGGGGCACCCGGACCCGCGAATACGAATGTCGAGGGGCTGTCCGGGCCACCGCAGGAGCGGACATAGACCGCTCCCCCTCCGGATGGGTCGTTTCCTTGCCAGAGTTCGCTGTCCGCTGGTGGCTGAGGGTCCATCTTCTCGTACTGGCAGACGGGTTGCTCCCCGCTGCTGCCGTTGCCGGCTTGATCGGCGCCGCCCGGCTTGCTGCCCTCGGGCTTTCCGTCCACTCCCGCGCCGACACAGAAGTGCACCCCGCAGAAGTCCGCTCCCGTGCCGGGGTCATCCGCGGCGTGGGCCGTACCAGTCAGCGCGAGCGTGGTCAGGACCAGGGTGGATGCCACGAGCAGCGGGCGGCCCGTCAGCATGCTGTCTCCTGCGGCTCGTCCTTGATGACCTTCCATCCGTCCGGCCAGCGCTCGACCGTCGCGACAGAGACGTACTTGGTGAGGCGGTCCTTGGGCAGGGCGGCCTTCTTCTTGGTCTTGCGGTCGACCACATCCCACTTCGAGATGTCGAGGCAGGTGGAAAGCGTGGCGTTCGGCACCTTGCGGGTGAGATCGAGCTTGGTCACGGTCGGGTTGCCCAGGGTGACCTTTCCCGTGGCGATCTGGCCGGCCCGGTACATGCCCTTGATTTCCTGTTTGGCCCCGACGAGCGCCGGCCCTGCGGCGTACTTCTTGAGATCTGTACCGTCCGCGCTGCCCTTGGCGTAAGCGCGCTCCATCTGCTGCCAGTACTGGCTGTAGAAGCTGATCACGTCGGCCTTTGCCCGCTCTGTTGGGTCCGCGGTTTTCGTCGGCTCGTTCGATGGTGCGCTGGTCGACGGAGATTCCTTTGGATCCTTGCCCGCTGAATCATCGTCGTCCGAACTGCACGCGGAAGCAGCCACGAGCGCTACGGCCACGAAAAGCAGAGATGCCGACCGCACTCGATTCCGGTCGCGAAGCAGTCGTCGGTCTCGTCCTGCCAGCGGTGCCACAGTGCCTCCCCGTGTGTTTGCGTCAGCCCGTGTAGACCTGCGGTGGACGCCACATCGCGATGACTGACTTGCTCCTCAACCGCCGCAGGTGTCTGGCCTGGTCTCATACGTTACGCAAGGATTCTCGAACGACACAGCCCGTTATGGCAGTTGAGCCCGGCGTTCGGGCCGTGAACCACCACAACGGACCGTTACGGCGGGGCTACTCGGCACGCTTTTCGGCCAGGAACGCCCTGAGCTCCGAAGGCTGCACGTACACGATGTCGTTCTGTGAGGGGTCTCCCCGCCACACCTCCACGTAGGTGACCCGTGCGGCCCGGAGACCGGGCGCTACATCCTCGGGAAGGGCCTCGTATTCGCCGAGGTTCTTCATGCGCTCCTTGGTGGGCTCGTCGAGAAGATTCCACCAGGCGCCCAGGCGGTGCCGCCGTTCTGCATTCCACTCGTTTTCGGTCATATCCAAATGAGACGGTTAAGGGCTCTCGCGCGGCAACCGCATTTCCCTTGAGTGACAGAGCCCCGGCCTGTCGTCGTTGCAGCGTACGCACGACGGACGACCGACTCATCCCAGACGGTCCTGCCGGTCGGAGTCAGGATGCCGTCCGTGGTCAGCCGGAGCAGTAGCGACAACAGGTCCGATCATGCGTACGCTCGCGAGACAACCTGACGACTGTCGGACCCATACATCAGGGTGAACCAAGATGCGGAGTGCTCCCCCCAAATCCCCCGGGGAGGACCACTCCGCATCATGTATTCCAGGTCAGCCGCCGATCAAGCGAGGGGGGTGTTGTTGCGGGCCCCCTACGGCTCGACGACGCCGAAATCGACGTCCCCAGCACGGACAAGTCCGATAAAGGACGACCAGGCGCCAGTCGGAACGACGAGGGCGGGGCCCTTCTTGTTCTTGGAGTCGCGGATGCCGACCTGGCTGGTCAGGTTCGCGATCTCGACGCACGCGCCTCCTGTGTCGTTGCTGTAGGAGGACTTGAACCAAGCGGATTCTTCGGCCATGTCACGGGCCGTGATGTGTGTATTGATGGCTACTTCCACTCTCGTGCTAGTTGTTGCAGAAACCCGGCTGTACGAGTCGGAGGCAGGGCGCTGTCACGCATGGCGTCGAAGCGGCGGATATTTCTCTGCACCTCTTGCCGCTCGTCGGTGACGCTGATGGTGCTCGGCATGTCGACCTGCACGACAGGATCAAGCGCTTCGGAGAAGTCCAGCAGAATGAAGTTGCTCTCCGAGCGGTAGGTCACGACATCGTGCGGGAGGATCTGGATGGTCACATGGTCCAAGCTGCCCAGTTTCACAATCTCGTCGTACTGCTCGCGCATGACCTCGGGGCCGCCCACCATGCGCCTCACCGCCGTCTCGTCCATGATGACGCGCAGCTCCAGCGGATCATCCGACCGTGTGATCAGCTCCTTCCGCTCCAGGCGGAGCCGAACGTTCTGGTCGATGTACTCGGACGTCGTCTCTTCCACCGGCTTGGCCGTCTGGTACAAGGCTCGCGCATACGCCTCCGTCTGGAACAGTCCGAACACGAAGTTCGGCTGGAAGGCCCGCATCACCGTGGCGTCCTGCTCCAGCCCCCGGTACGTCGGCATCTTCGACGGCATGAACGCCTTGTAGGGCGTCCACGGCTCCTTGCTCAGCGACTCCCGGTGAAGCTGGAGCAGAGTCTCAAGATCCCCCTTGGGGAGGCCCGGGTCCAGGAAGTCGATGAGCGCTTCGAGATCACCCACCCGAGGCAGGTCGTTCTCGCCTATCTCCACCCGCGCAAGCTTGGTATGCGAGAACTTCAGCTCCCTGGCGACCTCCTGAAGCGTCAGCCCCTTCTTCTCCCGGAGCTTCCGCAGCTCCTTACCCAGCTCTCTGCGCCGGAACGTCGCTCCACGCTTCGCTGCCACCTTGCCGCCCTCTCCCCATCCCTGTTGGTGCCCGACGTGCACTCTGTCCGGTCCCGGCGTGGGTCGTGTACCTGAGTTTGCCATCCCCTGACCCCCCTTGAACAAGACCCTGTTGGTGATTGGGCAATTGCCAATTCTCTAACGTTCGCCAGTGCGCTTGCACAGTAACTCTCACATGCAGCACGGTAGTTGAGAAGGAACCCAGAGCGACAGCGTTGCAAGACCCTGGGCCTCTCCAGAGCCCTTGCGCGCTGCACTCGCGCCCCCCACCACCGACTTGCGGAGGACTAGGCCATGCCTCTCCCTGACTACCGAGGGAACGCCCTCGCCGTCGACTGGGCGGAGGAGCTGGCTGCCCGGATAGCTGATGCGCTGGGCGAGTATCCCCTCTGCCCGGATTGGTGGCCGCAGGAAGAGGCGCCCCGGATCCCGGGGAACCAGGCAGCCCGCATGAGCGAGCGGCGGCGCGATCTCCTGGCAGCCCTCAGCGAACCCGGGAACGGCTTCAAGGTCGTCGCCTACGCCCTGACAACCGTCAACCACGTGCCGACGAACACCCTGGGGCGAGTGCGGGCTTACGCCGCCCACAAGGGCTGGCGTGTCCATTCGGAGTCTCTGTGGGACGGCTGCGGCATGACCCACCCGCTGGAACGTACGGAGTGGCAGCGGGCCGAGCGACTGGTGGCCGGCGGCTTCGTGCACGGGATCCTCACGCTCGACCAGTCCGCCGTCAGCAGCGACAACGGCGAGTACGAGGAAGTACTGAACCGACTCGAATCGCGTCCGGCCTTCATTGCCCACGTGCCGCCCGAGTGGAGACCGTCCGTCTCCCCGACCTTGCACAGCCTGGAGGACCGAGATGTTTGAGGCGCAACCCCTGACCGGGATCCGGTCTGTCGATTCGCCCGCTGAACGCGAGGAGCTCCCGCGGCGCACGCCCCAGGAGGCGGCCAAGAAGCTGGATGCGAAGCACGAATTGGAGCAACGCCCGCCCGACCTGTTTCAGGTCCCCGAAGCCCCCCAGACGTGGCGGCATCTGCACCGCGTGCTCACCCGCGAGGAGCCCAAGACGTGACCGCCATCGGCTTAGGCCCTCGTCGTCGCGATCGGCGCGCTCGTGCACTTCCGTCCGAAGCGGAAGCGGCACCCGTGGTCGCCGTACGGAAGAAGAAGCGTCTTCCGCGGTTCCGTTTCGCCCTTCGGCACCCGATCAGGACGCTACGCCGGAACCAGGGCAAGGCGATTGACCGCACCGGATTCGGCCTCGGCCAGTATGCCGGGATCGGGACCTTCGTCGTTGTCGTCCTCGGCTGGCTCACCTTGCAGTACCTCTCCCACTACCCGTGAGACCGGTCATCTCCCCGCAGCTGGACCCTTCGTTGCGTGGAGATGACCATCCAGCTGGACTTCCTCCGCATCCCGCCGAGACCACCGTGCACGCCGACACATGCGCGGTCCGGTCCCGGGATGACCCCGCGGCGGAGGAAGCGGCCCCACTCCTCCGGTTCAACGCCGTCCGACTTTCTGACGGCGCGAGGAGCGGGCGCCCCGGCCGCCCTAACTTCTGGTGCGAGTGGTGGCCGGCCCAACCCCCAATCGCCTCCCGTTCCACGATGAAAGGTCGGTCCCCTCCGTGCATGCCTCCACCAACTGCACCACGGCGACTCGAATGCTGAGAAAACCGACGGCTCCTCCGTGGATGGCCGCCTGGACCAGCGAGACCCCAATCGAGGGGCAATTGATCTGTCGGCCACGACCCCAGGCCGGGCTCATGTACACCGATGAGCACGCTGCAGACCGCGGTCGGCATGATGCGCTGCTTGTCCGCGGCCGACGGCCGGCTCCGAAGGGGAACCGCGGAAAGCCGCTGTACGCCGTGGTGAACTACGCCAAGCAGCGGAGAGCGATGCGCCGGCTTCTCTGCCACGTCTGCGGGAAGTCGGCGCACCGCAACGAGCTCGGGGTGCTGTGGCTGCTCGACGACGTCGCGGCGAACTGCGAGCCGGGGTGGCCTGAACGTGAGGTTTCCGTTCACCCACCGGTGTGTCTCGGATGTGCGGGCAAGGCTGTTGAGGAGTGCCCCGAACTGCACAAGATGGGGTTCACCGCCCTTCGGGTCAGCGATCCCGAGGAATACGGCTATTACGGCACCCTCTACACGCGAGACCTTTCGGCTCCGGGCTCCCCCTTTCCCGCCTTCGTACGAGACCGCGAAACGCTTGCGTTCGATGATCCGCTACTGCCGTGGCTTCACTGCGCTCAGTCGGCCATGGCGCTCAACGGTGTAACGGTCATCAAACTGGACGACCTCATATCCGCCCCTTAGACCCCGCCACGCCCTTTGGCTGCTTCGGCCCGGACCGTCGGGCGGCGCAAGCCCGGCGCGGGGTGGCAGCTGCACGCCCCCCGCGTCGGGAGACAAAAGGCAAGCTCTCAGCCACCCTCGGCGCGCACCTCTCACGAAGGGCACCCCGGTGAATAGCCTCCTGAACGTGGACGCCGCCGCCCGGCACCAACGCGATACACACATAAGGCCATTGGTCGCAGCCATGGGTCACGGGCAGCGGTCTGTCCGCCTAGCCGCCCCCGGCGGCCGGTCCCCTCCCCACGGCAAATGCCCGCGAACCCGGCCCAGCCGTTTCAGCGCCGTTCCAGTGCCCGGCCCATCAAGAGCAAGCACCACACAAAGGAACCTCCCCAATGCCCGATGTGACCCTCGATCCCGACCACGCCACCAAGCTGCGCGACAAGATGGTGGATGGGCTGCGCGCGGACGCCACTATCGTCTCGCCCGAGATCGAAACCGTAATGCGCAAGGTCCCGCGCCATCAGTACGCCCCGGAGGCGACTCTGGAGGATGCGTACATCACGTACGCGGCTGTCATCACGAAGACGGACAAGCACGGGGTGCAGCTGAGCTCGGTGTCCGCGCCGCAGATCCAGGCGATGATGCTGGAGCAGGCCAAGCTCCGCCCGGGGATGCGGGTACTGGAAATCGGCTCCGGTGGCCTGAACGCCTCGTACCTGGCTGAACTGGTGAGTTCTGAGGGCGAGGTCACCACCGTCGACATCGACCCGGAGGTCACCGCCCGCGCCCGCCGCATGCTGGACGAGCTCGGGTACCAGCATGTCCGCGTGGCGTGCGCGGACTCGGCCGAGCCCATTCCCTACCTCGGCCAGGTCGACGTCATCATGGTCACCGCCGGGGCATGGGACATCCCGCCAGCCTGGATCGAGCAACTCGCACCCGGTGGCCGACTGGTGGTGCCGCTGAGGGTGCGCGGCCTGACCCGGTCCGTGGCCTTCACCCGGGTCGGGGACCACCTGGAGAGCGAGTCCGCGAAGGTCTGCGGTTTCGTGCCCATGCAAGGTTCGGCCGCGCACCAGGAGGAGCTGCTGCTCGTCACCGGCACCCCGGAGATCGGTCTCCGGTTCGATGACGGGCTACCTGCTGATCCGAGCCTGCTGGACAACGCGGTCCGTACTGCGCGGATCGAGGTGTGGACCGGCGTCACGGTCGGAGTCAGCGAACTCCTGGACACCCTCCAGATGCACCTGGCGATCATGCTGCCTGGGTTCTGCATCATGGCGGTCGACCCGGACCTGGACAGCGGCATCGTCGCGCCCGCCATCAAGGGCTTCTCGCTCGCCGCAGTCGACGGCCCGAACTTCGCCTACCTCACTACCCGCCGCACCGATGACGGCAAGCACGTCGAGTTCGCGGTCCACGCCCTGGGGCCGGACGCTCAGGCCTTCGCCGACACGGTCGCCGAGCACGTACACGACTGGGCCCGCGAGCGGCGCGGCGGCCATCACCCGGTCATCCGGGTCTATCCGGCTGGCGCCCCCACCGACCAGGTCCCCGGAGACCGGGTCATCGACAAGGTCCACAGCCGGATCTCGCTGTCCTGGCCCCCGGCATAGCCGCTGGGAGTCAGGCGTCATGCACCACTCCACCGAGCAAGGAGAGAGATCGACATGACACAAGCCCTGGCGCTGGCCGAACGGCCGGCGGTCGACGAGGACGACTTCGCCCCGCTCGACATCAAGGTCGTCGTCGCCGCACACCCCCACGGGAAGCTCATGTGCGGCACAGCTGATGGCTGCGGCGCCACGTGCGCGACCGGAGCCTCCGCCTGCAGCTCGTTCATCGAGGACCCTGCCTGACCGTGCCTCTCGCTGGTGTGCCGCGCGTTCCGCGCCCGGCACACCAGCACCACACCCTTCGCGCGCCGCACCGAAAGGAAGAGCTGTCCATGGCCTCCAGAGCAGTCGTCAGCTACCAGTCGCAGGGTGCCGCGATGCTGCGCGCCACCACCAGCCCCGGCGCCGCTGATCTGCCTCGGACCCTCGATCTCGACGACGCTGCCGTCACCCGGGGTTGGCTGGCGAGGGTGTGGCAGCGCAAGGAGACCCGCGACGCTTTACGCGCGGCCAGCCCGGTTCTGTGCCGGACCATCGACGATGTTGTATGCGGTGCGCAATCGCAGCCGCGGCAGGTTCGCCGGACCGCGCTGTCGGTCGCTTCCTATCTGCTGCGTTGGCAGCATCGCCCCACCCCGTTCGGCCTCTTCGCCGGCACGGCTCCCGTATCGGTCGGGCCTGTGCCGCGCATCAGGTGGGACAGCAAGCACCGGGTTGCGGTGCGGGCCGACGCCGAGTGGATCACCGACATCGTCCAGCGCCTGCAGCACAGCCCTGCGCTGCTGGAGCGCCTGCCGGTGGTCGCCAACGACGCCGCTCAGGTCCGCGGTGACCGGCTTGTTGCGCCGGGCCCGCCCGCGGATGGCCACGCCCTGCTCATGGCTCCGGTCGAGGTGTCCGTACGTCACGCACGGCCCGTGAACGCCGCAATGCGCGCGGCCGAAAGCCCCATCCGGTACAGCGAACTGCGCGACCACCTCCACGACCTGTTCCCGACGGCTGCAGGCGGCAAGGTCGACGCGCTGCTGGGCGACCTCATCGCGCAGAATCTGCTCATCACCAGCTTGCGGGCGCCGATGACCACCCTGGACGCCCTCGGACACGTGTGCGCCGAGCTGGAGAAGGCCGACGCTCACGCCTTGTCGGACATCGGCGACCTGGTGCGCGACCTCTACGCGATACACGGTGACCTCACCGGGCACGAACCCACGCTGTCGACGTCCGCGCTGAGCGATGTCACCGCGCGCATGCTCGCGCTCTCCTCCATCGCACCGGCCCCTCTGCTGATCGACACCGCCTTGGACTGCGACGTACAGATCCCCGAACAGGTCGTCGAGGAAGTACAGAACGCCGTGACTGCGCTGTACCGGGTCACGCCACAGCCCTACGGCTATCAGCAGTGGCGCGACTATCACCGTCGTTTCCGCGCCCGGTACGGCGTCGGTGCCGCCGTACCGGTGCTGGACCTGGTGGCCGACAGCGGCCTGGGGCTGCCTGCCGAGTACGTCGGATCGGAGCGGGGCCGGACGCCGCAGCTTGTGACCGACCGGGACGATGCGGTCCTCGAACTGCTACAGCAGGCCCTCATCGAGGGCCGCGACGAACTGGTCCTGACCGATGCAGTGATCGCCGACCTTGCCAAGGCCACAGGCAGCGAGGACCCCATGTTCGTCCCCCGGGCGGAGGTCGCCTTCGAGATACGTGCACCCTCGTCCGACGCGCTGGCTCGCGGCACCTTCAGTCTCGCCCTCACCGGTCTGCCCCGGCCCGGCAGCAGCATGGCCGGACGGTTCGCTCACCTGCTGCCGCCCGAGCAGCAGGAGTTACTGTCCCGCACCTACCGCACGGCCGAACCCGACACGATCACCGCGCAGCTCTCATTTCTCCCGCGCCGCCGGCGCAACGAGAACGTGGCCCGCACCGGGCAACTGCTCCCACACGTCATCGCGTTGTCCGAGCACCGCACCGCTGACGAGGGGGGGATCCCCCTCGCAGACATCGCCGTCACTGCTGACGCCCGCCGCTTCCACCTCGTGCAGCTCTCCATCGGGCGGCCCATCGACGTACGTGTCCTGCACGCACTCGAAGCCGGTGTCCAAACGCCGCCGCTGGCCCGGTTCCTGGCAGAGATCGCCACCGCCCGGTGCGCCGTCTACAAGCCGTTCGCCTTCGGCGCCGCAGCTCGCCTGCCCTACCTGCCGCGTGTGCGCTACCGCAAGACCATCCTCACCCCGGCCCGCTGGCTGCTGATGGCCGAGGACCTTCCCGGCCGTGCCGCTTCGACAACCGACTGGGAGCAGGCGTTCGCCGCGTGGCGGTCCCGTCTGCGTGTCCCCGAACGCATTGCCATGGTGGATGTCGACCAGCGTCTCCCCTTGGATCTGACGCACCCGGTCCACCGGCGTCTGCTGCGCGCCCGTCTCGACGGCGCCCGCCGCCTCGAACTACGCGAAACACCCGATCCCGACGAGCACGGCTGGATCGGCCGCGCCCACGAAATCCTGCTCCCCCTCGTCCGCACCCAACCCGAGGAGACCAGCACGCTGCCCACGCCGCGCCTGCTCACCGCGGTGGGCGCCGACGACGTCCACCTGCCCGGGTCCGGGACCGTGCTGCGCGCACACCTGCACGCCCACCCTCAGCGATACAGCGAGATCCTCGACCGTCATCTGCCCCGCCTCCTGGCCGCGTTCGACGACCCGCCGCTGTGGTGGTTCACCCGACACCGCGAGATGGCCCGCCCCCAGGCCGGGCAGCACATCGCGCTCTTCCTCCACCTCGAACCCAGGATGTACGGGGCCGCGGCCGAACGTGTACACGCCTGGGCCGAAGGGCTGCGTCGCAGCAGACTGGCGTCACACCTGACGCTCGCCAGCTACCAGCCACAGACAGGCCGCTACGGGCACGCGGCTGCGATGGACGCCGCCCACCGTGTCTTCGCCGCCGACTCTGCCGCCGCTCTCGCCCAGATCCGCCTCACCGCCCGCACTGACGACTTCGCCCCGCAAGCCCTCGCGGCCGCGAGCATCCTCGACCTCACCACCCACCTCGCCCTCACCGCCGACCAGGGCATGGACTGGTTGATCCAGAACGTGCCCCAGGGACACGGGCGGCTGGATCGGGGTCTGCGCGATCAGGTCCTCGAGCTCGCTGCTCCCAGCGGGCCGCCGCTCTTCACCGCGCTCCCTGGTGGCGCTGACGTGGTGGACGCGTGGAAGGCCCGTGTCGCCGCCGTGCGCCTTTACCGCGCGGACCTGGCCCGTCAGCGCGACCCGCTGGCCGTCGTACGGTCGTTGCTCCACCAGCACCACATACGAGCGCTCGGCGTCGACCCGGTCGCCGAAGCCGTCACGCTGCGGCTCGCACGCACCGCGGCACTGCGCCACACCGCCCAGGCGGGCACGTGACTGCGCCGGCCGCTGACGCGGCCCACCTGACGCGGCAGTTCACCGAGCACCTGGCTCAACCCACTCAACCTCCCCCTGATGAGTCGTGGATGGCGCAGTCCCTTGCGCAGGGGGCAGCTGGCATCGCCCTGCTGCATGTGGAACGGGCCCACGCACGCCTGGGGCCATGGAGCGTGGCCCACCGCTGGATCACCCAGGCTTCCTCCGGTGACGTCAGCGCCGCCGACACGACCGGCCTGTTCCTCGGTGCGCCCGCCATTGCCTTCCTCCTGAACACCACCCCCACCGCCTTTAACGCCCGCTACAGCGATGCGTGGACGACCCTGCACGCCCACGTCACCGCGCTCGCCCACCGCCGCACCGACACCGCCCTTGCCCGCATGTTCCGCGGCGACCTGCCCACCTTCGCGGAGTACGACGTCTTCTACGGCCTCACCGGGATCGGCGCCTACCTACTACGGAGCGACCCCAGCAGCAGCGCCCTCGAACGGATCCTCAACTACCTGGTCACCCTGACCCGCCCCCTGGAGACCGATGGCCGCAGCCTTCCCGGCTGGTGGGTCGGCCATGACCCACGCCGAGGCCACTCCGCTCATTTTCCCGGCGGGCACGGCAACATTGGGGCCGCGCACGGCATCACCGGGTGCCTTCTGCTCCTTGCCCAGACCCTGCGGCGCGGCATCAGCGTGGAGGGACAGCCCGAGGCCATCCGCAGCATCTGCGAGCATCTCGACGTCTGGCGACAGGACAGCGCCGCCGGTCCTTGGTGGCCTGAACATCTGACGGTCGCGGACCTCGACACCGGCCACCCCCACTCACACGGGCCGGGACGACCGAGCTGGTGCTACGGCACGGTCGGCATCGCCCGCGCCGGGCAACTCGCAGGTATCGCCCTGGATGACTCAGCCCTTCAGCGCTCCTACGAGGATGCCCTGTACCGCTGCCTGACCGACCCCATACAGCTCGCCCAGGTCACCGACACCAGCCTCTGCCATGGCTGGGCGGGCATCTTCCAGACCGCGTACCGGTCCGCCCACGACGCCCTCACCCCCCACCTTCACAATGTGCTCCAGCCCCTGGGAGACGCGCTATCCGCCCACGCCCGGCCCGGCTCACCCAAGGGCCCTGGGCTCATTGATGGCGACGCCGGATGCGCACTCTCCCTGACCACCCTCGCCACCGACCAGGCACCGACCACCGGATGGGACGCATGTCTGCTGATCGACTGATCCAGACCACCCGACTTCACGCGCCCGACGTCACCGGCCGCGCCGTACTCGACGTCCTCGCCGGCGCGCCACTCGTCGACGCCGCCGACCGCGCTGGCATGGAAACGGCGAACCTGGCCGACGCCGTCGCCGTCTTTCAGCAGGCCGGCCACGAAGCCCTCGCCCAACCGGCGGGCAGCACCGACTGGTGGCAGGTCTACATCGAGTTCACCGACTGGACGAGCGCAGAGCAAACCGCCGTCACGCACCTTGCGCCACTTCTGCGCAGCGCGGAGGAGAACGGCAGCGTCACCGCCTGGTGGTTCACTCGCAAACACCCCTGCTGGCGGCTACGCCTTCGCGTCAACCCCGAGATCGGCGCCAAGCTCGGCCTCGGCGCCGCGCTCGACCACCTCGTGGCAGACGGCCATCTGCGACGGTGGTGGCCAGGCATTTACGAGCCGGAGACCCCGGCCTTCGGCGGCCCCGCAAGCATGACGGCCGCGCACAACCTGTTCGTCGCGGACAGCCGCGAAGTGCTCCGCCTGTCCGGCCGCAACGACTTCGCCATCGGCCGCCGTGAACTGTCCGTCCTGCTCTGCACGATCATGATGCGCGCCGCAGGCCTTGAGTGGTACGAGCAGGGCGATGTGTGGCAGCGAGTCATCGCCGAGGAGCAGCGCTCCAAACTTGGCGACATACCCGAGGAGCGGCTCCACACGATGGCGACGCAGCTACGTGCGCTGCTGGTTGCCAACACCGATCCAGACGGCCCCGTCCTGAGTTCCGGCGGCCCGCTAGAGCCAGTCACCGAATGGGCTGACGCCTTCCGCTACACCGGTCTCGCCCTCAGCGAAGGAGTGCGCTTCGGGTCACTCGACCGCGGGCTACGCCGCATCCTCTCCCTTCACGTGATCTTCCACTGGAACCGCCTCGGACTGTCCCTGCGCGCACAGAGCGCACTGGCGTGGGCGGCTCGTACCGCCATCCTCGATCCGCCCGTGTGGAGTTGACGTAAAAGTTCAATGTGCTTACGCGTGTCGCGGTGACATCGCGATCTACCGGTTCCCTGACATGTCCGCGAGTTTCGATTGGCCCGACGAAGAACGCTCTCCTGGATCTCTAAGCAACCCCGCAGCACTCTTGGCCACGTCGTCACCGAGCCGCGCAGTCCAGTGCTGCGGCAGCATGGTGAGGACGGCTACCGGGCGAAGTGGGTACAGTACCCCTTCCCAGTGCCCGCGCTGCAAGACCTCCGCCGACTGCGCCTGCGAGACGACAAGTGCGATCACCGCACGACGAATCGTTTGTCTCCGTCACCGCCGCCGCGCTGATCGCCGGGCCGGTCGCCTCGCAGCATGTCGACCCCGCTCTGATCGACTACTTCCAGCAGCAGCTCGAAGGGCACTACCGGGCGGATATGTTCCTTGGCCCGCACGATCTGATCGGCACGGTGTCCGCGCAGTATCAGCTGATCGACAAACTGATCCGTTCCGCGCGCGGCGAGACCCGCCGCGGCCTGCTCCGGGTCGGTGCCGCCTACGCCGCCCTGGTGGGCTGGCTGTACCAGGACGCGGGCGACATGGACGGGGCAAGCTTCTGGCGCGGGGTGACGCAGGAGATAGCGATGCGGTCCCGGGACCCGCATCTCATCGGGTACAGCCTGGTCAATCAGGCGCAGGTGCGTACCGACTTGGGGGACGGGCACGCGGTCATCGACCTGTGCGAGGCGGCCCTCGACGACGCCCCGCGGATCCTGCCGAAGGTCCGCATCATGGCCATGCAGCAACAGGCACACGGAGCCAGCCTCACCGGGGACCGCGCCGCCGTGGACCACCTGGTCGACCAGGCGGACCGGATCCTCGGCCGCGTCGACGACGACCTCCCATGGGGCAACGCCTGCCGAAGGACGCCCGGTTACCTCGAAGTGCAGCGGGCCACCTGCTACGGACGGCTCGGCCTCGGCCGCGAGGCAGACTCGCTGTGGTCCCAAGTGCTGACGGCCGTCCCGGAGACGGCCCGCAGGGACCGCGGGGTGTACCTCGCCCGTCATGCCACCGCGGCAGCCGCTGCCCGCGAACCAGACCACGCCCTGGAGATCGCACGCACCGCTGCACAGATTGCGGTGGAGACGGGATCCGCGCGCATGGCGCGGGAGTTGGCCACCCTCGAGCAAGCTATGCGGCCATGGCACGATGCCCCGGTTGGCCGGGACCTCGCCGAGGTGCTGGCACCGGTGACCGAGAGGGGATGAAGTGGCAGGCGTACCGAAGCCGCTGACCGATGGGGAGATCGAGGCGCGACTGGCCAAGCTGCCGGAGTGGACGCGCGACGGGGACGAGCGCGGCGGGCTTGTCCGGTGCCCGTCCCAGCCTGCGGTCGGGGGCCGCCCGCCCGTGCCCGCCACTTGACGGCCCGTCCGCCGATCCAAGCCGTACTGGAGGTGAGCGCCGAACGGCCATGGTGGGCCTATCAAGTTCGTCCTCGCCAACCAGACCTGGAGCGTGAGTCCGTTAAAACCTGACTGCGGCACCGGGGTGCTGACGGGCTACGGAACGACGAAGCTCCTGGTGGACGGGTTCTCGACCAAGATCACTCGTTCGCCAAGAGCGTCGCGTGCTTGTCTACCCGTGGTCGATCGATCTGTCCAGCCGCACCCTGCGGCACCTGACCAGACATACGCGAGGCCATCGAGGTACTGGCCGCCTGGAATCGACTTCGAGGTAGTCAACAGAAACCCTGAAATCCGTGGCTTTCATGTCGTCAAAAAATCTCCGGAGTACAACCGGATGCGCCTTCCGATCAGGTGTTGCGGACCGGTTCACGTTTGAACCGGAGTGATCGTGAATGTCGGCTCGACCCAGGAGTGAGCAGCCTTGATCAGTCCAGCCTGCGACACGTCCTGTTGGCTCCCGTCGGGCAGGACCACCGTATAGCGGGACGTCATGTTGTTACGCAGCGCCAAGCCCCCGTCCGGTGGAGTGCTCTCGAGAAGCAAATGCACCTGACCGTCGTGCCCGGTCACATTGCTCAGCTCCTGCCGGAGGTAATCGATCACCCGTGCTACCTCTTGCGGGTCGGCGAGCACGTCCTCCAGCAATCGCTGGGCGCCGGGCAGTTGAGCTGTCTTGGGGCGGGTGACGCCGTCCGAGTACACGAGGACGACACCCCGTAGCACCAGCAAGGTGATGTACGACTGCAGTTGCTCATAGAATTCGTACACCCGCACCCGGTCACTAGCGTTGGTCTCCTCGAAGAATTCCTTCTTCAGCACGTGGACAGTGCTGCTGATTTCCGCCAACGAGTCGTATGTCTTCTGGTGGGTTTCCCGCCGGGTCTGTTCGAGCTGCGATCCGATCGACTTGAAGGCGGCCTGGCTAAGGCTGGAACGCACCGTCTCGGTCTGACCCTGGACATCCAGATCAGCGTTTACCTCGCCGCCCCACAGGCTCGTGGCACCCGCTTCCCCATGGAATTGGGCATTGAGCTGGTAACGGTAGCTGTCGCTGCTGTCGTCAGACGACAGGTTGGTGTCGAGCCTGTCATAGAAGTCCTCGGTCACCTGGGTGTCCTGGCTGTCCAGCATGCTCTGCCTAAGATTCTGCAGACTGCTGTCAGTGGTCTCAGTGACAAGGAATTTCTGGATCTTGGATCCGGCGCCGATAGACCGTGTGTCGATGAGCCGGCCGAGGCTCACCGGCCCCACCAGCGTTGCCACGTCGTAGTCCTCGGCAAGGAACAGTTGTGGCCGGTCGATGAATTGGGCGAAGACCGGGAACCTTTTTGCTACCGGCCCTTGGTCAATGACCTGCCGCCGTCGGAAATCATAGAGCACGTAGTGCTCGCCGGAAATGAAGTTGATGTCCTCTTCGTGGGCGCCGGTACCGTAGAAGGCATAGTCTATTCGGTCGAGGAACGTCTCGGGCAGGTCCCATTCCTCACCGATCGGGATCGGCCCGGCTTCCGGCCGACTACCCGTGCGCAGATTGTGCCGCACGTATTTCCCGTCCTTGAAGAAGTGGATCATCCCGTCGAACCGGGTCCCCATGCCGTGCAGTGCCACCGGAACGCCTGGCGTCAGCCATGTGCCGTCAGGAGCTGCCCATACCCCGGTTGCCCAAGCGCCGAGGATGCCACGCGGTCCCTCGGCCTGTGCCCATCCCCGCACCGCATCCATCGAGTAGTACATCTCGTCCTTGAAGAACGTCCACAGGTTAGGGAAGGCTGGACCACTCCACACAGCCGAGTGGATGCCGGTGCGGAAAAGCTGCGGCAGCGCCCCGGCGCCCCATGGTTGGGTGAGCGGGATGGGCCCTTCGACCACCGCGTCGTCGAGCAAGTCGTAGAGATAGTATTCCGAGCCTTTGAAGAGCCACAGACCGTTGGGGTGGGACGCGTCGGCATTCAAAACGGCGCCAAAGGGGCGGGGATCATCGGCCACGACCGAGAGGTCAAAGCGCTCTCGCGGCAGGCCGAGAGAAGTGAATACCCTGCGCAAACTTGTACTGCTCAGCGGTCGGTAACGGCCCGTTTCAGTCATTGTCGAAACCCCTTCATTATCCCGGGAACTCGTCCCCGCTACTCCCTGTCGAAGCTGAGATAGCAGTCCGACGACATGGGGAAGATTGACGTCTGAAGCCAAGTCCCGCTGCCGCTGAGGCGGACTCGCGACAGCGGCGCTATCGGTGATTTTTTCCCGGGGTCGGCTAGCCAACCCCCGATCTGATCGAGTCCTCGTATCAGGCCGGCGCGTTCACGTTGCGACTATTTCTCTGTTCTGCCGCGTGGTGAATCGTCGAATTCCAGGCGCTTCCTTGCCGGGCCTTCCAGCGCATCCAGCAGCTCGTCCTCGCGATAGATGCGCCCTGCTTGAAGGAAGTTGGGTGCGGGAGAGAGTACGATGAAGAGGTCTGCATTTCCATCAAGCTGACGTAGCCACAGCAGGAAGGCCCCTAGGGCTGGAATCTTGAGCGTGTGCAGTTCGTATCGGCCCGACTGCACATCCGGGATGTCGTCGAGCCCCTCCAGGGCCGACGCCGTCGACTGCACAAACGGCCCCATGTTTACCTGCTCCAGTACGGGCGGCCGCTCGTCGGTGCCGATGGACAACTCGCTGCTCGCCACGGCACCGTCCTCGGTCAGGACCAGGTACTGCCAGCCGGTGGCTGCCGAGTTCCTGATTGATTCGTGCGCCACGATCTGCAGGAGTCCGAGATGGTGTACCGGCCGGGGCGCTGAGAGCGTTACATCCGTCTCAGGCAGGGCCTGCATGCCATACTCACCTTCACGGTGACTGCGCTGAGTGAATCGGGCAAGGTTCTGAAATCCGGTGAGCGCAATCTCGTGTGCGTTGCCGGGCGGAGATGCGAATTCGACAGCCACAGGTCACCTCTTCGTGAAGAACGTACTCGCCCAGGTTCCTGATCCGTGGTACGAGGTACGGAGAGTGTCATATTCGATGAATGATGGACCGTACTCCGAGTCTTGAACCTGGACCCACTGTTCATGGAAGACGATACCGGGGAACCCGCTGATGATTTCGTCCGTATATGCGCTGATGACCACGGCGTGGCCTCCACCACCCTCCCAAATAACAGCCGCAACCACTGGACGGAGAGCGTTGATCTCTGTCGCCACTGTGGGCTGCAAAGCCACAGGCGCGTCCACGATGCGTTCCAAGCACTCGACTGCATCCAAAGCCGTCCCCAGGAACGCATCTTCGTCACATACTGACGGGTTTTCGCAGCAACCCCTTTGGAGTTGATCGTCTACCAGCAAGCACTGCAACCAACCGGAGTTCGGCTCGTAGTATTTTTTGATACTGACCGCTGTCGCCGCCCAGCACCAGTTGGGCTTTTGCTGAAGCTCCATCACGAACGGGAATCCGCCTGACGACATCCCACCCATCTCCTTGTTACTGAAGGCTATTTGCGCGGGGAAGACTCTACGCTTCAAGAAAGGGGTGTAAACCGAATTCGAAGCGAGGTGCTCAGCGGAAGTTTCAAGGATTCGTCATGGCTTCCGCCCCGTCTTGCGCATCTGTTTGTGATCGCCGAGACTGCCCCAGCTGGTCGCCGATGACCTATCCGACGGATTCCCAGTGGCATCGCGTACTTGCGAGTTTGCGTCGATCCTTTCAGGCGCGCTTAGCGGTCGCTTTGAAGTGAATCTTCGTGCCTGGTGAGGCAATTCCTCGCACGGGCGTCAACTCGTTGTCGCTTACGTACAATCCACGATCCTCGGCCAAGACAGGAAACGCAACTGCAACTGCGACTTCGTCTTCAGGACGGTCGACTGGGCCGAGGTACCCGCGCACGGCCTGTGCCTGCCTCCGGCGCGCTGAACTCCCGTTGACGCCGTTTCATAGAGCCTGGCGTTTCCAGAACTACCGCGCCCGCTTCACTGTGCTCGACCATGCCCGCATCAGCCGCACCTGGATTGAGCACGTCCTCGACGGAGGCGACCCCCTGGAAGGCGACTGTCCCCCGGCATGGAACAGCTGGGTCAAGGGCCGCGCCTACACGCCGCTGCTCGCGCCCGCAACCACCGTCATCCGGCCCAAGGCCGACCAGCTGCCTGACGACCGCGAAGGCCAAGCAATCCTGGACACCATCCGCGAGCACTTCCGCGGCCGGGAAAGCGACTTCGAAAGCTGCGCAGTCGCCATCTGGCGCCTGATCGCACCCCGGACGGGAGCCTGCGACATAACCGCCCCAGCCGCGACGGCGGACGCGACGCCGTCGGCCAGTACATCCTTGGCCCAGCAGCGAACACCATCACTATCGACTTCGCGCTCGAAGCCAAGTGCTACGCAGCCGCCAACTCAGTCGGCGTCCGCGAAGTCTCCCGCCTCATCTCCCGCATACGGCACCGCAACTTCGGCGTGCTCGTCACCACCTCCTACTTCCACAAGCAGGTCCAGGAAGAGGTGCAAGAATGCATGAAGACGGCCACCCCATCGCACTCATCTGCGGCAAACACATCGTGGACGTCCTCCGGCAACACGGCCACACCACACTCAGCGCCGTACAGCGCTGGCTGGAGCAGAGTTTCCCCAAGCCGTGAGACTGCCGTTGCTGTGGTCCTCGCGCAGGCATGCGATCTGAATCGGCACGGCAGGCGCTGATCGAGATGGCGGCTGTGAGCTCAGGCGGTCAAAGCACTCCGGAATGTATGTGCACGGTGCCAGGCGAAGTACGGCTCACGCTCAGGTGTCCACCAGGACGTCACACGGCCAGCAAGATGATCAGTGAGGTGCTGCGCTACGGCTGGCGCGGACGCGGCGAGCGGGCTGACGGCGAGCTGGCCTCCATCTGCCACAGTGATGAAGCCGCGTTCATAGAGGCCGTCGCAGCCCAGCAGGCAGGCGAGCATCGCGACATTCTGCAAGTCACGCTTTTCGTCGTCGGTGCACGCGGCGCGTTTCTTGATGTGGGCTGCGATGAGGAAGGCCGCCGGCAGTACGCGCCCGCACAGGGCGCATTCTCCTGTAGGGCCTGGCAGCAGGGTGCGCTTGAGGTGGGCCTGTTCACCGCGGTAGGCGCGTTCGGCACTGCGTTCCAGCGGGCCGGTGTAGTCAGCGATGGCCTGCTGGGTGGCGGCTTCTTCGTTCGCTGGCGGGGCGGCTTGGGCTGGTTCCAGGGTCAGCAGGCTCTGGAGCAGGTCGGCTTCGGAGTCTTTGAATGCCTGGAAGCGCATGATGTTGCGCGTGGGCTTCCAGTCGAGCAGGCTGCGGAGCTCCTCGATGGGGATGTCGAAGCCGCGCGTGCCGGAGAGCGCGTACATGTACTCCCAGGTGTCGCCGGTTTCGGAATCAGTGCCCCACAGGCGGGCTGCGAGCTCCTTATTGCGCCAGGTGAGGGCGACGGTGCCGCCGAGGTAGAGACGCTTGTCACCGCTGAAGAAGACCCACGCCCCTGGTGCCATCTTCCGGATCTCGGGCAGGTTCGCGTCGTTCTTGCCCGGCATGACTCCCCACATCGCGGCGGTGCCGTCGGGGAAGAGACGCTTGAGGGCGTCCAGGGTGGCCGCGTCCAGCAGGTCGGCGTGCTGATCAAAGGCGACGGGGCTAGCGATGGTGTCCTGGTAGTGCCTTTCGACGGTCTTGTCCGACCGCCGTGCCGGCTGTGCAAGGATCCGCATGCTCGTTAGGCCCCCAGTTTCGTGTACTTGTCGGCGCGTCCGTAGGCGAGGGCGGCCGGGTAGCGCTGCCGGTTCAGCTCGATCTTCTCGGCCAGGGCCTGTTCCAGGTCCACGCCGGTCACATCCGCCAGGCGCAGCAGGTAGGCCATGACGTCGGCCACCTCCTGTCGCACGGCCTGGGCCCGGTCGGGCTCGTCCATGACGGCCCGCGACTGCTCTGGAGTGAGCCACTGGAAGATCTCAGCCAGTTCACCGGCTTCGCCGAGGAGCGCCATGACGAGGTTCTTGGGCGTGTGAAACTGCTCCCAGTCGCGCTCGCGGGCGAACTGCGCCAGGGTCTGCTGCAGATCTCGAATCGTCATGGCTCCATACCTATCAGCTGGCTCCGACAGCGAGGCCGACCGATACGCGAACTCGGAACCGGCCACTGTCAGTTGCGGATGCTATAGATCATGCATGCATGTCTTCGAGGGGACCGTGCGGGAAGCCTCGCTGCGGCTCGGCGAGCCGGGCTTCGTCACCAAGTGCGCCAAGCGCTATGCCACTCTGCTGGGCGAGCCGCCAGGAGACGGGGAGTTGAGGAGCTGGGCCGAGAGCTGGCCGGTGCTGCTCCGCGTGCTGGAGGCCGCAGGACTGCACGATCTGTACCTGCTGCTGGAGTACCAACTGCCCGGCTCCAGCCATAGGATCGACGCTCTCCTCCTGGGCCAGCGGGCGGGCCGACTCGTAGCCGTGGTCGTCGAACTCAAGCAGTGGACCTCTGCCGCTCCGCATCCCGTGGGATCAGGATTGCTCAGGGTGGGCGACCGCGAGGTTCTGCACCCGGGCCGCCAGGTCGGTGGGTACGTGACCTACCTCAGAGACTGGGTCCCAGCTGACCTGGAGCTTGAGGTGCGCGGCCTGGCATTCCTGCACAACGCCTCGGCCACACTGATCGGCCCTCTGCGCGCCTACGCTGGCGACGGCCCCAGCGCCACCTATCCGCTCCTGGGAGCCGACGACCTTCCCGAAGACGCCGACACCGCGGTGCTGGCCGGACGCCTGCAGTGCACAGATCTGGAGCCCGCTGGCAGGGAGGCGGTCAGCGGCTTCCTGACGGCGCAGCACCGTCCGTCCGCCCGCCTGCTGGCCAGGGTTGCCGACACCATCCGCGGCCACGACGGCTTCCGGCTCATCGGCGAGCAGGACAAGGCCCGCCAGACGATTCATCACGCCATCGCCGCCATCGAGCAGGGAAAACCCGGGCACGTAGTCGTGGTCACCGGCGGGCCGGGCACGGGCAAGACCGCCATCGCCGCCCGCGTCCTGGGCGACCTCTGCCTCAAGGAAAGGGCCAACCCCCGGCTGCTGTCCCCGTCCGGAACCCTCACCCAGCAGCTCGCCCGCGCCGTCGGGGACTCCGCCAAAGGCCTCATCAGCACCCTGACCACCACGCTGCCCGGCAGCCTGGACAAGGACACCAGCGTCGTCCTGCTGGACGAAGCGCACCGGGCCCGCACCGACCCGCTGCGCCGCCACAGCGAATTCCCCAACCTGTTCACCCGGCTCATCCGCGGCTGCGCCGTGCTCGTCCTCTTCCTTGACGAACGCCAGATCGTCCGCCCCAGTGAAGGCACCACCCTGGACGAACTGCGCCGTCTGGCCCGCGCTCGCGACTACACCTTCGCCCACATCGACCTGACCACCCAGTTCCGGTGCGGCGGCTCCAGGGCGTACCTCGACTGGATCGACGCGCTTCTCACCAAGGGCGGTATGGCGCCGGTCTGGCAAGGCAGCGACTACGACCTCGCCCTAGCCGAGAACCCCGCCGAACTCGAATCCTGGGTCACCGCGCACCACCGCCAGGGCCACAGCGCCCGCATCACCGCCGGCTTCTGCTGGCCCTGGGACTCACCCCCGGCCCCGCCCCTCCTGCCTGAGGTATCCATCTCCTGGACCGACGACACCGGAGAACACCTGTGGCAGCGGCCTTGGAACTCCAGGGCCGAGGGCATACTCGCCGGGCCCGACACACCGGGGCGGGCGTTCTGGGCCACCGACGTCGGCGGCCACCAACAGGTCGGCTGCGTCTATACCGCCCAGGGCATGGAATACGACTACAACGCCGTCATCCTCGGCGAGGACATCACGTGGACCCCGAACGGCTGGCAGGCCAGACCGGAGAAAAGCCACGACCACGCCCTCCAAGGCCTCTCACCCCAGCGATACCTGACCTACGCGCTGAACACCTACCGCGTCCTCGCCACACGAGGCACACGGGGCACACGCCTGTACTCCAAAGACCGTGCCACCCAGCAGCGCCTACACCAGCTTCTTGCTGGGGCTCGCTCCTGACGGACGCGAAGCATGTGCTCCAGCGCCTTGCCTCGACGGCCAAAGATCAGCCGAGGGGCGCATGACGGTATTGCGTCAGCAGCGCTGAGGCCGACGACGCCAGAACTCGACTTGCTACCGACGGCGGTCCGTTGGACCCAGTGACCGTGAGTTCGAAGCGCAGGTTGGACATACGTGCAGCAAACAGCCGTCCTGGTCGCCTGCCGGCCAGTTGTGTCTTGTGCGCACAAGACACACAGAACGGTTGAAGCAGCTCTAAGGGCTGTCCCGTAACGGCCGGGGTGTGACAGCCGGGCTCAGACTGCGTCGTGCTTTACGCAGCCACCATGGGGCGAGCCTCGAAGATCATGGCCCCGATCGGGCAATTGCGGGCAGGCGAGGAGCCAGCCCGATTCGCGGCCAGCGTAAGGGGCCATGCTCTCTCGCCCCATGGCAGCTCCAGCCCAAAGCCGCTACACCGACCGCGTGCGTACACTCCGTCCTCTGTCCGACGAGGCCCCGAATCGGAGTCGATCACCAAATGCACCCGAGCACACTCAAGGTTCTCAAAGCGCTGGGCCGGGCTGTCCTGTTCGTCTGGTGCCTCGGTGAAGCGATCTACGGCCAAGGCACAGTGCGCGTGTGCGCGAGTGTCGTGGGGCTAGCCATGGCCGCTGATGCGCTGGGCTTCATGCGGAGGTCCATTCGACTCCGTAAGAAGCGGCAGACCGCCCGAGAAGCCGCTGATCGTTCTGGCTGAAGCCGCAGCCGTGCCCCCTCCGTGCCCGTTCGCCTGGGGAACCAGGGGGAGAAACGGTCACCTACGGGCACACATAGGCGGCACAGCCCCTGACCGTCTTACCTGGTCAGGGGCTGTTCACCTGCGGTGGGTGTGGGATTTGAACCCACGGTGACATCGCTGCCACGACGGTTTTCAAGATCGCGGCGAGCTTGACTCGCCCATCAAGACTCCACCGACCTCATCGCCGACTCTGCACCAGCGTGTTGTCCGGGGAAGAAAACGATCATCAGCTGCTAGGCCCCCGGATAGGGTTGAGGCGTGAACTCGTTGACGAACCCTCGCCCCGGACCGACTCTCTCCACTGACCGCGTGGCCGAAATCAACGAGATCGTAGCGGGAGTGACTCGCTGGGCCGCCACACGCGAGGACATCACCGGCCTGTTGTTGGTCGGCTCCTGTGCCCGTGGCGCTGCCCGACCCGACTCGGACGTCGACCTGACTCTGCTCACCACCGAGCCCGGTCTCTACGACGGCGAGGACTGGGCGCGAGATCTCGGCATGGCGACGCCCATCAGGACGCAGCGATGGGGCGTGATCCTGGAGCGCCGTTTCGCGACCCCCTCCGGGCTGGAGGTGGAATTCGGAATCGGCTCCCCTTCCTGGGCCGACACCGACCCGATCGACCCGGGCACCCGCCGCGTGGTCACTGATGGCGCACGCTCTTTGCACGACCCCGTAGGCATGCTGGCCACTTTGATCGCTGCCTGTCGTCCAAGCTGAGTAGGGCACGAGAAGCCCAGACGTGCGCCCTGCGTGCCCGATCAGGCAGTGAGCGACGGAACAGCGGGGAACCTGGGCAAGTCTCCCCGGAACGCGCAGGCCAACACCGGGGGGCGTTGACGCGTGCTACGACGAAGGCCTCCTTCACCGGCACCGTAAACGGCCGCGCACCAGTGCGACGACTCGGCCCATACCTGCCTGCCGCCGCCCCGCTACTAAGGTTCGGGAAGAGGCGGAGGAGGCGGAACCTCCGTCTCGGTTTCGGTCACCGTCACCGTAACCGTGGGCGCCGGTGGCACGACCGTCACCGTCGGGACCGGCGTGGGTGTGGGCGTGGGTGTCGGCGTCGGCGTGGGTGTTGGCGTAGGCGTGGGTGTCGGCG
Source organism: Streptomyces sp. NBC_00322 (assembly GCF_036147535.1). Taxonomy (NCBI): domain Bacteria; kingdom Bacillati; phylum Actinomycetota; class Actinomycetes; order Kitasatosporales; family Streptomycetaceae; genus Streptomyces; species Streptomyces sp. NBC_00322. The sequence goes on from NZ_CP108019.1 coordinate 106,505, forward strand.
TAGCGGTCGGGACCGGTGTGGGTGTCGGCGTCGTCGGGACCGGTGTGGGTGTTGCGGTAGCCGTCGGGACCGGCCTGGATGCCGTAGCCGTCGGGACCGGCCTGGATGCCGTAGCCGTCGGGACCGGCCTGGATGCCGTAGCCGTCGGGACCGGCCTGGATGCCGTAGCCGTCGGGGGCGGCGTGGATGTCGGCTCAGAAGGGCTTTCCACAACTGTCAAGATGGCGGCGAACGTGGTGGAGGCCAGGAGGAGCAGCAGGAGAACCGCCAAACCCGCGACCCACTTCAGCACGCCGAGCTGCTCCCACCAGCCCCGCATCCTACGCAGCCTGCCGGGCGCGTCTGGATCATCCGACCTGGCCATACCCGAGCACCCAGCATCAGTGGAACACGACCCTCGTCGTCGCGCACCACAGCAGTCAGGTCAGGGTGGCGACTCGGCCCACACATGCGGGCCGCCGCCCCGCCACTCGATGGTCTCTGACCGCGCCACGTCGTCCGCGTCCAGGCCTTCCAGCCCCGCCCTGCGCAGGAACTCGGCCACATCCCTCAGGCTGTGCGCCAGCCCCAGGATCTCCCCATCCACGCGCACGCGCCGACCGCCCGTCGGCGACGGCGGGTAGACGATCACAGGCAGCCCGGCCATGCCTCCAGCCTGCGTCACATCGCCAGTCACAGCAGCCCCAGCGCAATATCCGGCCGGCAGAACTGGCACGCCTCGACACCCTCCCCGATCGCCCGCCGCGCATCCTCCTGGCTCACCACCTTGCGATGCTTGGCCATCCCGCAGTCTCCGATCTGCACCTCGTGTGAGCCAGCGCAGACCCTGGCTCTACCTTTGGACCATGACAGAGAAGCGCTGGTGGCCAGGGGCCAGGGACTTGGGCGCAGCCTGGGCACTGACAACGGCCGCTTTCTGGCTCTTGGGGAAGGTCATTGGGAACCCTGAGGGTTGGCCCACACCTGAGGGTTGGCCCACCTTCGCAGTCATGGCTGGCCTCTCCCTCGCGACTGGGGAGCTGTCGCGCAGCTGGCATCGGCGTCGGCGATCAAGGAAGGCTGCACGGGATTCTTCGAGTCTGAGGGCTGATGGCCACGAGCCGTGTAGCTGACCTCCGTGAGCAGTTCACGGAGGCTGTCAGCGGAGGACAGCCCGCGCCGAAGGTTCGGTATTTCCAGTGTCGGACGCTCCTCCGATCGAACCTACAAGGCAGGTGTCGGCGACGGCGCTCGTGCCAGATCGAGCGGTCAACCACGGTCAGTCGAGGCGCGTCAGGGTCCGGGCAGCCGCGCGCAGGACGAGCGCCGTGCTCCACGGTTGACCAGCAAAGTCCCGGCCCAGAGCGGTGCCAGGCTTACAAGGCAGTGGTCACGACGGCAGTCCGTCACGCTGGGCCTTCGCCGGGCCGTTCAAGGCCGCTCGGTAGTGGCTACCGCCGCCCAATGACGACCAGTCAGCAGCAGCCCACAACAGTCGGGCCAGCGAGAACGCAGGTCGCCAAGATCGGTAGCAAGAACCAGGGCACGAAGACATAGCCACGCTTGCGTGATCAAGCCCCCTGCCTGCGGATTTGTCTGGGCAGGGGACTTGATCGTTGTTACTCTCCCGGCACATCGATGCATCGATATGTCGATGCGTCTCGGGTTGGGGGCAAGGTGCAGAAGAAGCGCAAGGTGGGGCTGGCCGCGGCTGCGGCGGTGCTTGTGGCGGTGCCGGGCGGGCTGGTGGTGAAGAGCCAGGCCGCGGCTGCCGAGCGGGAGGCGGAACGGAAGTCTCTCGAGCAGGCCGCCGAGGAGGTCGTCCAGCGGCGCGCGGATGCGCCTGAGGCGCACTGGCGGAAGTTTCCCCCGCCGCGGGGGCAAGGTCTGGAACCAGGCCGACGCCAGAGCCGACGTGAGCGAGGTGAAGAGGAAGGGCGACCAGTTCACTGTGGACGTCAATGAGATCACCATTCCGTACTCCTCCGACACGTACGGACGAAGGCTAGAGCCGACCACGCCCTACGTCGGGTCTTACCGGTTCGTGTTCGAGCGGGACGGGGACGACTGGCGTCTCGTCAAGGACCTGACGGCTCAGCTGTCGAAGTAGGCCACGGAGTCTGCGTGGCTGCAGCAGCGGAGTACAGCAACCATCTCGACCGCAGGCGGCTTCTGTCGGCCGCCGGCAGTCGCCCGAACAGCCGAACAGACCTCAGCGACCGCCCTGCCGATAGTTCGCATCGAGGGGCACACCACGACACCCCCCGCTCGGGCCGTTTCTGGGCCGTGCGGGGGGCTCAACGACGGCCAACACTGACAACCGTCGACAGCTAAGGCGCGATTGAGTCCCTACGCCCGGCCTCTTCGCAGCCCAGTAGCGCATCGACACACGCCGCTGGTTACCCGGTCCGCACCGAGGTCGCGCCCGCTGTTCGTCAATAGCGGTGGCCGGGCCAGTGCGCATCCGTCCAGCGGTCCTCGCCGGTGAGTCCGAGCAGCCGTATCCGGTGCTGCAGATCCGCCGATTCGCCCGACGCGCGGAGCCGCACTGCAGCGTGGTCGAGGAGCCAGGCGACCAGTTCGGCGCGCATCTCTTCCTCGTCGTGCTCGTACCAGCCGATGCTCCACGGCAGGCTGTCTCCCAGGAGCTCGTACTCCCATTCCGCCGCCGCCTCGGCGAGACGCCGGTCGCTGAGGTACCCGGTCTGCTTCTCCCAGTCGGCGAGCCAGGGGCCGACCGTTCCGGACGCCTCGGCACACATCACGAAGACCTGGTGCGCCGGGACGACCGGATCCGGCTCAGTGAGGCTGTGAGCCCACCAGGCATGCAGAAACTCGCGTACCGGACCGGCGTGATCCTCAGGCCACTGCTGCCAGCGGCCGCGGGCGAAGGAGTACCCGGCCTCTTCCAGTCCGAACAGGGGTTCCGCGCGACCGGCGACCAGGACCGCGGCAAACTGCGGCAGGACGCGGCGCAGCACAGCCGCGTGATCGGTCCAGTCGATGGCCTGCCAGGTCCGGCGCAGGAGATCCGGCCCCAGCTCCACGTCTGCCGTCTTCAGAAGGGAGAGCTCCTCTGGACTGCCCCAGTGACACTCGCAGTTGTGTTCGTCCGGACGCGCGGTCATGCCGCGGAAGGTGACGGCGAGGTTGTCCAGGGCGGCGCTGAGGCGGCGGCGTGCGGGACGGTCGGCGAGAAGCATGATGTTGCCCGGCCTTCGAGGACTCCGTACGGCTTCCGCCGGCCGAAGGTCGCCACTTTACCGGGTGAGGCGGGGCTGGCGCTGGCCGCCCTGGGAGGGGTGCGGACCCGGTCAGCTGACCCACTTGGCTCCACGGCAGAGTCGACCGCTGATCGAAATCCTCAAGCGGGTGTCACACAGCGCCGGGACCCTGCGCGCTGCGCCTCAGATGTCAGACCCTGGTGAGAACGTGTCCCGCATGGAGGACACACTCTTTGATCTGCCTGAGCCGCGTACGCCAGAGCAGGCCGTGATTGCTCACTTCCAGCTCGGCGGCGAAGACTTCGGCGAGCCTGACCAGCGCGCCCTCATCTTTGATGCAGAACGTGCCATGACGGCAGCCGTTGGGGATGCGGGTGTAGGAGAGGTGGACGGCAACGAGTTCGGTGGAGGCGAGGCCGTGCTGTACGCGTATGGATCGGATGCCGATGCCCTGTTCAGGGTCATGGAAGCGACTCTGCGCGCACTCCCGTTCCGGCCGGCGCACGTCGTTCTCCGTCACGGGGATGCGGAGGATGCCGAAGCCGTCGAGTCTCGCGTAGAGCTGTGACGTCCCGTGCCAGATCCGTGCCAGATGGCGCGGTCAACCTCGGTCAACAGCGGGTACGTCGGCGGCCTACGGGGCCCACTCTGTTCAGAGAACCCGCTGCTCAGGACACCAACCGCCAGTAGATCATCCGTGATTCCCAAGCTCATGCTGCACGGCACCGGTCGAGGCAGCGGCCGCCTAACGAGCTGCTACACAGCCGGGATCTCCCGTCCCGATTTCAAGTCTCTCGTGGATGGCGCGGGCTATCGCCCGCGCCAGGCCGACGGGGACGGCATTTCCGATCTGCTTTGCGATCCCAATCTTCGTACCGTGCCACAGATAGTCCTCCGGGAAGCCCTGGATGAGCGCGGCCTCGTAGTGAGTGATCGGGCGATGCTCTTTGGGATGCAGATAGCGGCCCTTCTCCGGCTTGAAGAACTCAGTGCGGATGGTCACTGAGGGACGACCGAGCCAGAGGCGCCCCATGACGTCCGCCGAGCCAGTGTGGTGCTTGTCCCAACTTTCGGTGCTGAGATAGCACTCACGACCGTCGATCCGCGCCCACTGCCCACTCAGGTGCCTTCGGTTTCCTCCTGGCGGGATGGCCCGGTACCGCGCAAGCGACAGCGCCGTAGGCGTCCGGCCGATGTGCAGTTCACTCGTGCGGAACGGACCGGGCACTCCAGCGGCACTGAGCCTCTTGGGGAGCTCGGTCCCCTCAATCGGCAACCGAGCAGATCGATCGAAGATCGCATCCACGGAGACCCAGGGCTGCACGAGCGGAGTCGGGTCAAACAGAAGCAAGCCGTCAGACGTACGGCTTACGTCCCGTGTGTGCGTTGGCACGGGTAGCAGCACGGGGGCACCGAGGTCTCGGCGTGTGCCGATCAAGATCACCCGCTTCCGCGCCTGTGCTACCCCGTAGTCGGCCGCGTTGAGCAGTCCCGCGACAAGGGTGTAGTCGGCCAGGCATCCGCCCGGCCGCACCGCTTCCATCAATCCTTCGTACTCGAATGACTTCTGGAAGCGGTCAACGTTCTCCATAACGAAGAATCTCGGCTGAATTGTGCTGACGACGCGGATGTACTCCCGCCAGAGGGAGTTGCGGGGGTCATCCCAATAGCCCTTGCCCAACCCTGAGAACCCCTGGCAGGGCGGCCCGCCAGTAATAACGTCAACGCGATCAACGAAGGGACTTGGGTCGAAGTCCTCGATGTCCAGGCACATTGCGTCGGCTGACGGGTGGTTGGCCTCGAACGTGGCAAGCGCTGCGCCATCGATGTCCACCGCCGCGACGCTTTCGAACGCTGATTCGATCTCAGTGCTGTTGTAAGCGTAGGAGCGGAAGCCTTCGGCGAAGCCTCCGCAGCCAGCGAAGAGGTCCATCACGCGCAGCGGCTCCATCAGCACTCCCCCAAGATCACTCATGCCGGTGAAGCGGATCTTACGCAGGACCACTGACACTCACCCGGACGTCCGCTGAGCCGAGGGCTAACTGGATCACCCCGTGGATGTCAGTGCCTGCTGGTAGATCTTGTGCGTATGGCCCTCCCTGTTGTCCTTGAGCCCCACGTCGCGTTCGCCGACCTGGAATCCGCCGACCTCATCATCGATGCCCTCTACGCCGGCGGCGCCAGCGGCAACACCAGCGACGACCCCATCTCGAAGCTCATAAAGGGGGTAGGCAACCAAGGCGGCTTCCGGTACTCCGGCTCACCGGCCAAGGGAACGGTGAAACTGGCCGTGCTCTACACAAGCGGCAGCGACATCGACTGGCCCGACCACCTCGACATCGAGACGGGCACCTTCACGTACTACGGCGACAACAAGAAGCCGGGCCAGGGCCTCCACGCCACCCCGCGAGCTGGCAACGTCCTGCTCCGGGACGTCTTCGCCGCATCTCACGGGACTGCAGGTGAACGGGCCACGGTTCCTCCGTTCTTCCTGTTCGAGAAGGTTGGCTCCCCAGGACGGGCCGTGCGCTTCCGTGGACTCGTGGCACCGGGTGGTCCAACCCTCACGTCAGACGATGAACTGGCTGCCATCTGGCGCGCGACGGCAGGGCTCCGGTTCCAGAACTACCGGTCCCACTTCACCGTTCTCGACCACAACAGGGTTCCGCGCAGTTGGATTCAGCACCTCCTAGCTGGCGGCGACCCACTTGGAGCTGAGTGTCCCGAGGTCTGGCGGGCTTGGGTCGAAGGGCGCGTGTACCGGCCGCTGCTAGCTCCGGTGACGACCGTCATCCGCTCTAAGGCCGGGCAGCTGCCGGATGACGCTTTCGGCACGAGCATGCTGGAGGAGATCCGCGAGTACTTCCGCGGGCGGGAGCATGACTTCGAAGCATGTGCCGTGGCCATCTGGCGACTGATCGCCAGGAACACCGGACCGGTAGATCTCACGCGCCCCAGCAGGGACGGAGGGCGCGATGCCGTCGGCACCTACGGGCTCGGACCGGCATCCAGCCGCATCGCCATCGACTTTGCCCTTGAAGCCAAGTGCTACGGCCCAGACAACTCGGTAGGTGTGCGCGAGGTCTCGCGACTGATCTCCCGGATCAGGCACCGGAACTTCGGGGTTCTGGTGACCACGTCCTACTTCCACAAGCAGGTCCAGGAAGAGGTCCACGAGGACGGCCACCCGATCGCTCTCATTGCTGGCCGGGACATCGTCGACGCCCTGCGACACAACGGCCGCACGACCGTCGACGCCGTCCGGCAATGGCTGGAGCAGAGCTTCCCGCGGGCGTAGCTCCTGCAGTCGAAGCGCGGCTTCTTTATGGACTGGCGACCCCAGCCAAGCGTGCCACCGTGTTCTTGGCCTGCTGGAACGTGGGGGACGCAGGGCCTCCGAAGGCCGTGTCGACAGACAGCCACCTTAAGTGCACCAGGCGGAGCAAGGAACAGCGGGAGTGCTTCGCCTGGACACTGCCACCTTGGTGCTGCCCAACAGGACCGAACGAGACTGGGCGCCGGCCCCACCTTCGTGATCATCTTTGCCCAGCCAACCGCCCAGCGGTTCCCAGTCGCCTTTCCTGGCAGACTCGGCCGATGTCAGGAAAACTCCCTTCGATAACTTGCCTTATTGGCAAGTTGCGCCTTAGGGCAACTCCTGACGTCGACTCACCGGCGCGCCTGTGGCACGTTGTTCGGCATGTCGAGAGAGCAACGTCGGCGTCGCCGCAAATCGTCGGCGCAGCCGGACGAGGAACTTGGATTGCTGATACGGATGCTCCGCCGTGACGCGATGCAGCGGCAGGCGGATCTTGCAGCCGCTGCAGGCATCAGTGCCTCCCAGTTGTCTCGGCTCGAGCTCGGGCGACGCACTGGGGTATCTATCGACGTGTTGATCGCACTGGATACGGAACTTGGCGCGCAGGGTCGGGTCCTAGCTGCAGCACGCATCCTCCCGCCTTCTGCTGCGGCACTGCTGAGCCCGCTCCACCGCGCCTTGAACGGGCGGCGCCTAGTCGACCGGACCGTTCGCGCCGTCGCCGCCGTACACCACTCGGCCCTTGGCGAGCAGCTATGGGAACGGGTCGGCTCAGCTCAGTATCACCGCGTGCAGTTGGCTCCGCTCTGTCGGGCCGCCGGGTTGCAGGTGGATATGGCAGACGGACCGAGTCTCGGCGTCAAGCTCACGAAAAGCCGGGCCCTGGTCACCATTCCGGTCCAGTCAGCTTCTCCCGAGCGACTACCACTCGAGAGATTCCTCATCGCTCACGCCCTTGCACACACCCTGTACGGGCACAGCTCATGCACCTACCCCCGGACGAACACCGACGAGGACGCGGCCACAGCAGCTGCCTGCTACCTGTTGGCGCCTTCTGAACTACTGAACCGCGCTGCTGAGGACCTCCGGAATCGGTACTCCGGGGACGGCATGTGGTCCGTCGGCGGGGCGCCAGCACTCGCCGAGGCCGTCGCAAGCCGACTCGGCGCTCCAGGGTGGCTTACCGTCCGCCGCCTCGCTGAAGAGGGTTACCTAGAAACTATTGCTGAGGAGAACTGTGAGCGCTCTGACTGACCCGCCTTGGGAGCCTGGCTTTCCTAGTCCACTTGCTCCAGTGGCAGCTCTGCTTCGCTCTTCCACCGGCAGCGTTGTGCGTGACCAAGGTATGGACGGGGTCCAGCTCCGCAGTCATGTACCGGACCACGATTTGGAGCAGAAGCTGCTCGAGATGCTCCGAAGCACCAAGGCGCCTGCCCTCATCGTTTTCGGCGGCAGCGCGGGGACGGGCAAGACCGCGCTCATGGCTCGCCTGCGCCAGGCCGCCCCGGAGCTGTTCGGTGAAATCATCGCCGATGCAACGCATACCGAGTCTCCTGGCGAAGAGCAAGTATCCCGTCTCGCCTCCTTCTTCTCCGCCTTCGCCGACGGCGCCGCGTCGGCCACCGGTCCCACCCGCGTGATCGCGCTAAATACTGGAATGGCGCTGCGTTTTTTCCACAAGGTCCGCGCGGCCGAAGAGGCGCCGAGTCTGACTGCGTTGGAAAGCGTCCTGTTGAGCCGACTGGGAGTGCCCCGCGCCGCCCCTGATGCCGTCGCAATGGGATGGCTCAACGAGGCGGTCCTCGTGCTCAATCTCGACTTGCGCCGCACCGTCGGCGGCCCCGAGGCGCTCTTCCTCGGCATGCTCAAAGCCTTGGACCCGGACGACCCTTCCGGCGTGCTGGCAGGCGCAACAAGGTGCGGCTCGTGCCGCGTGCGCGAGTGGTGCTGGCCTCGCACCAACGCGGAGCTAGTGTCCACTGAGGAGACCGGGACCGTTCTCGACGGCGCAGTCGCCCTCGCCGCACTTGAACGCGGGCGGAACATCTCCCCACGTGAACTGTGGGCTCTCACAGCAGCTCTGGTATTGGGAGGCGCCCGCGGTGTAGACCCTTGCGAAGACGTGGCGAATGCCTTCGCCGCTGGCAACGTCTCGCAATTGCGTGACGGCCTCCTCCCCGGCGCTGCATTGGAGAGCCTAGCGAGCGATGAGCCACTGGCAGCAAGCCTGCTCGCGATGGATCCAACCCTGCAGCCCAACGCCGAAGCTCACGAAGAGATAGCCTCTGCTGGTATCGATCCTGCGGATGACGCGGAGCGGCTTCTCACTCTTCTAGGAGGAGCAGACCGCACAAAGCGGCTAGCAGTGCGGACGGTTGCCACACATGCTGCCGCAGGCCCAGGGCTCACCGGCAGATACCGGGCTCGCGCCCGCTGGCTCGCGGCCGAGCTGACACCCGGCCCCAGCCCGGATGAGGACTTCCGCGCGGCGCTCTCGGCCTTCGACGGCCCCCCCGACCCTGCGGCCGACGTGAGGATCATGGAGACCCTTGCCATCGGACTGGCTCGCGGCTTCGGACGGAAGGTCGGGGCTGATACATTCCTCCCCGTCGACAAACCGGGCCAAAGCCGCAAGTACGGCGTACTGGTTGGGGCCAACCTGAGCTCTCAGGGCCTCCTGGAGATCACAGCTGATCCGCATAAGGACGACAACCCAGTCGGCGCGGGTCTCCTGCGTTACCGGCCACTCGCCCTTCCCGTACGCCTGGGCGGACACCACCTGGAAATCACCCTGCCCATATGGCGGCTACTGCAAGCAGCTGCCGGGGGCACACTTCCTGGTACTAACGATCTCGAGCGCTTCCACGGCCTGCGTCGTGCCGTCGAGTCCGCCGTTCTCGATCTGTCGCTGAATCCTGCAAACGCCCTGCTCATCAGTGACACAGATGCCGGACGGCACTGGTGTGCAGCAAACGTCCGCACGCGGGGTGGCAATTCACTCAACGTCTATGAGGTCAGCTGACATGAAGACGACCCCCCTGCACGCAAATCCCGGCCGCGTTCTGGATGCCCTTGCGGCCGTATCCCAAGACACCGGGGTGCCTCTGTCCTGGGACCAAGGAGTGCTGCGCGTTGATGGTCGGCCAATGCACCTCCCGGACAGGCTGGTCGGTGAGGACAGCGCTTTGTTCGGCATTGCCGGCATATTGCCCAGCGTTCCCCGCGGCGACTCCCGCGACCGCCTTCTGTGGCGGATGCTGCAGGAAACCCGGCCTTCGGGACAGCAAGGGCCGGCACTGGACGCAGAGCTCCGCGAGAAGCTACCGCACCTCCTTCCGGTGAGCGACCCCGACGGGCAGGAGGCGCTCGCCGGCGCCCTGCGGGAGCGCTACTACACCCGCGACAAAGCCCCGTTCCTCCTGCCGCTGCAGACGGACCTCCCCTACGGATTCAGCCACACCAAGACATCCATCGTGGGAGGCATCCCCACGCCGAAGGCGTCCACCGGATACCGGATGTTCGCCGGCGACCTCTTGCCGTTCCTCTGCTGGAAGGGAAACGAGACCGACGAGGCGCTGCTGCAGGAGCTCTTGGACAAGCTGAACGATGACTCTCAAGTCACCCGGCTAGACAGTGTGCTGCTCCAGGCAGCCCGCCAGCTCAGCGGCATACAGGGCCAGAAGGCACTGGCTAGCGTGCTCGTCGAACGGAACCGCGAGCGCCTCCAGGAAGACTTCGCATACGGTTCGTTCTGCCAGCCCCAACTCGATCGGTTCCAAACCGACCTCAGAACACTTCTAGCGACAAAGCTCCCACGTCCTGACTTCGTCCGCTGGGTCACGGTACTGATCAGTCTGCACGCCAGTCTCCTTATGTACCGTGTCGCCGTCGTGCAGAGCGCGCGCCTGGACCGTGCCGTCGCTGCTGCCCATGAACTACCCAGCCCTGGTGCCACGTACAAGTGTGAAGGGCTTGAAAACTGCCCTCTGGCCGGGCAGCTCATGTTCAGGACCGGCACAGGTGGCTACCGGCCCGTCTCACGCCGTGATGGCTGCCACACGTCATGGCAGAGGGTCGATGGCAAGCACCTGCTCTCCCTCCCTGCCACCCTCATCACCGCGAACCTAGCTGCGCGGGTGTGGGAGTCCCTCGGTGGTCCGCCAGCGCACAGGCCGGACTTGGAACAGCTCGCAGACAGCCTGGCACACGACGCTGACCTGCGCCGACGCTTCAACGCTGGTGCCGCCGCAGTCACTGTCCTGCACCATCACGCCCACTGGGCCCAAACAACCAGGCGGACCAAAGGCATGCCGCCTCCATCACTGGACGAGCTTCTGCAGGCTGCCGACGTCCGCGGTGGCCGCATCGGCCTGCTCGCTCTGAGGGAGGACGTGACCCGACTGCGTCGCTCAGACTTGCGCAAGCAGTCCCGGGACGTAGTCAACCAACTAATGCTCCACCAGGTGGGCGGCTTGCTGAGCCGCAACGGCACGTCCATGACGTTCTATGAAGTCGACGAGGACTTGCTCACGCTGCTGGTCCGCCTGATCTGCCGGGACGAGCCTGTGGCTTTTGAGTTGTTCCTCTCCGGCCTGGCTGAGTACGGGCTGCAACCGCAGGATGCCCCGGAACAGGAGCGGCTCACCCAGTCCCTAGAACGGCTCGGCCTTCTTATCCGCTACAGCGACGCCGGGGAGGCAACCTATGTCCGCTACAACCGATGAACCCCGCGACATCCGGGAGCTGTCGGCTGAAGTCGCCGCTCAGGCCGTGAGAGAGCTCGCTGCCAAGCAGACACAGGACACGCGATGGCACGTGAGCGCAGCTGTGGGAGTTAGCCCGCAAGAGCTGCACCGAGCTTTGATGAGGCATAGCTCGAGCGGACCCGCACTCACATTCCAAGCTCCGGTATCTGTGACTGTCAGGAGCATTGAAGCGCTGCCGACACCAGGGGCCGACGGCTCTTCTCCTCTGCCGCTGATCATCCCCTACCTCGTAGGTGCTGAATCAGAGAATGCAGGCAGCGACGGCTTCGCCGCCTGGTTGCGCGACGAATACGTGCAGCTGGATACGCGGGGACGGACACGCGTACTTCTCATTCTGTCGGATACTCCCATCGATACCGTCACCACCGCGAGCCGGGACTTGGCCAACGAAGAAGCGCTGTCGCCAACCGGCTTGTGCAAGCTAGCGGCCCGCGGAGCCGCCGCCGAGCGGCTCATCCGCCAAGCCGTGGAGACAGCCGAGGAGAACCGCGTTCTACCCTCTGTTCCGCAGACCGCTGGGGCCGCTGTCCTACTGGCCAGGTGCAACGACGTGATCGCTGCTGGCGCCGCCTTGCACCAGCTCGGTTGCTACCTCCCAGACCGGCATCAGGATGCGGCGGATCCGGCCAGACTCAAGCGGAACATCGACTGGCGGATGCGTCTGGAGGAGTGGACCGCCCCGGACAAGGATCTCCGCGCCGAAATGGGTCGCTGGGCCAGGGACCCAGAGCATCCTGCCCTCCAAGTCGTACTCGCCGCCAGGGACGCATACGGAGGCCTGGACTGGTCCAAGATTCCGCTCGACCAGCTTCCAGAGCGCCGGCCATCCAGAACACCACTCGGAATTGCCCGCCCGCTCCGCATCGACGGCGGCCGTGCAGTTGTCACCAGCAGCAGCACAGCGGTCGTATGGCTGCCCGGCGGCGGTACGTTTTCCGTACGGCTGGCTGGAGAGCCCGGCTCTGCCGCGAGAAGCCGGGTGGAGTGGCACAACGGCACGGTTTCCTCATGTCACGTGGACGGCGAGCAGCGGCTCGTGCACGTGACGGTGGAGCCCGGCGCCACATGGGCGTTCGGTGTCGTGCACGCACCAGGTGGCGACCAGCTACCCGTAGCCGTGTACACCGGCAACGGCGAATGGTTCCCCGTCGAGAAAAACCTCCAAATCGAGTCGGCAAGCGCCGCCTTTCGATACGAGGGCGTCCCAGCCGTGCTCGCCGTCCGCTCCGGAGGCACACCTGTCGGCGCGTGCGACTTGGAAGAGCCAGGCCCTGAAGGCTCCTGGATCGCGCAGTGCTCCCTCTACACGGACAGGCACCCGATTCCGCTTTACAGCGAGAACGCCGACGTGCCTGGAGAAGCGAACGATGAGTGGCCCGCAGACATGCCCGAGGACGAAAACACGGGGCGCGCTGGCGGCCAAGCCGAGAATGAGGAGGAATTCGAGGACGAGGGCAGCGATGACGAGCTCGACGGCGCGCTGGGAACCTCGGTATCGCTGCCTGCGCAGCCCAGCGTTGCACATGCGGCGCTGCACGCAGCCAAGGCAGCCGGAACGGCCGCCGTGGGTGCCACTGGTTACGGTGTCGGCCGCCTGAAGGTGGGAACCGACCACTATCCGCTGGCTTCGCAGCGGCTCACGCCCGCCTTGGAGGGCCTGGCCCTCGAATCCGCCATCCTCGGTCACCCCGAATGGCTTGCCTACAGCATCGACTCGGTATCGGCTGACGGTTCTGTCGCGTTGTCTGCCGCACGCTTGGAACGCCTCGACACTTCGGCTCTGCCCGCGGAGGCCTACCGCAACTTCCTCACTGCCCGGCATGCGTTCTTCGAAGCTCTTCGCGGCCAAGGAAGCGTCCACGCTGTCGTCGCAGGAGACCATCGCGAAAGCGCGGAAGCCTACACCGCGGCCTTCGCCGCCATACTGAACCAGCTCCCGCGCGATTCGCAGATCCAGCCTGAGCACAGCAGGCTTGCCCTCTGCGACGCGGTCTTCGGTGCTACGCCAGATGAAATCCTTCTCGCCCCAACCAACCCGGTCACCGTGGCATTCGCGCTGGCGATGTCGGACACGCTGGAAGAATGGCGGCCGAGAGCAAGCGAAGTACTCGCGGACGACCTTCGCGCAGTCACCCAGCGGCATCTCATGCCCGTCCTAGCGGTCGACCGGAGCTGGTACGAGTGCTCCACATTGGCTCCCCTACTGTGGCGCCGTTACAAGGCGGCACCAGCAGGGAACGTCCAACCAGACCCGGACCACCGTCACATCAGCCGCCGCCTCGAGCATTTCCTTACGGTGTATCCCGACTACAGGCATCCGGGCCAGCGCATCTCTGTCACCTTCGTGGAACCGGGTGACGGAAGACAAGTCCACCAGGCTCTGCGTGAATTCTTCAGGGGACAGCTCGCGCCGCAAGAACCACTGGCTCTCAAGCCTGACCTGGATGTCGTCCTTGTAAGCGACAAAACAGTTCAGCGCCCCGGGCTGGAATCGCTGCTGGCCAATGGCAGTGAACTCGATACATGCATCCGTACCCGCGTTCGGATCACCCTGGTCAAACCGGACGAAGCAGACGGATTCACGCACCTGACATTCGTTATGCGCAGCAACCTGCAGCGCACCCCCACTCAGGTGGATATGAATGACCGCGCCCCTTCGACGTGGGCCCGGGGCATTGCTACAAGTCCCACCCGGCTAGCTCATCCGGGGACCAATGAGAGCAGCTTCTCCTGGGGGACTTTCGCCACGCCCGTAACCGTGCCCGACCAACCGACGTCGGCCGAGGTACTGCTCAACCTCATGCAACGCGGGTTGGAGCTAGTGGGCGGCATGTCCGGAGGCCTGATGCGGCCCGGGGTGACCAGCATGCCTACAACCCGTGTCGAGCGCGACTTCATGGCCGCGGTGTACGACCGCAGCGTCTGGGTTGTGCACCTGGACCAACTTCTGGGCCTGGAGGCGTTCAACGGCCATGTCGGAAGCTCCAGCGCCAAATACCTCGTCCACCACGAAGAACCCGACCCCGGAGCGCCTGGCCTCGACGCCATCACAGCGACCAAGCGCACCGAGCCATACCGCCAAGCCGTGGCCCGCGCACTGACCGGAATAGGGGAGCCACCCGGGGCAGCCTTGGACGAGTTCCTCAGACTGCTGAATGGGGCCAGCGGCAGGTGGTCTCTGGACCTGCTCAGAGCCAGTGCGGCCAATGTGGCCGAGCGAGTCGGGACCATCGCTGCCGTAGCGCTCCTCGACAGCGGTGACAGAACCCTCGGGCTGCTGGCAGACGGCGGGGTGCGCACCGCAGGGCTGCTCGTCCCTCTCGACGAGCTGTTTGCCGCACTGCCCAGGAGAGGTCTGCCCCGCCCGCCGGCACCGGCTTGCGACGATCTCCTGCAGGTTTGGCTTCCGCTTGGCAGCGCGGATCACCTGCGCATCAGCGCCCGGCTGATCGAAGTCAAGTACCGTTCGGCTGGCGTCCCCGGCCTTGACGACGCCCGCACTCAGCTGGAACGAACCGTCCAATGGCTTGAACGCATCTTCAACACGGGCGGCCCAGGACGCCCATACCGGGCTCGCGACCTCAGCGACCTGCTGCGGTCTGCAACCGCACGAGCTAATGCATTCGGCCTCGGCGAACACATCCCCGCATCGGAAGTAGAGTCCGCCTTGCGCGCGCTGTATGACGGAGACTTCTCCCTCGACCTCAGCTACACGATGGGGGACTCGCCCCGCAGGGGCGCTCTCATCAGTGTCGAGGGACAGAACACCTCTGCCACGTGGCAGGGTGCCCTCCCTGGAGCTGGCCTCCCCTTCGACTACTTCCGACTCGGCCGACCTGCAGTGGCTGCCCTCGCCCGAGGACACGGCATCAGCGTCCCCGACGACTGGACGCGGCCCTCCTGGCCTTCCTCCTATCCGCCCCCGCCGCGGGAAAAGAAGGGCCCGCAGCAACCACCGGCACCGCCCAGCGGCCCTGAGCTCCCCGCACCTATCGAAGACGGACCGGCCTCGCACACTGGCCCCAACATCTCAGACGAAGCCGACGGCCCGGCCAAGGAGGCACCCCCAGAGCCAACGCAACAAATCTCAAACTTGTCCGGCACGCCCCGGTTCACATCCGACTCCACCGTCGAAGAGGAAATCGCGCGAGTAGCAGGGGAGATGGATGCTGCCGCTGCGAAATACGGCTTGGCGGTCGAACCCTTCCGTCCCGATCTCGCCCAGGCCGGACCTGGAGTGATCCGGTTGCGGACCCGCTTGCTGGGCAAGCAGACTCTCGCAGCGCTTCAAGGACGCGCCCTCGACCTAGGAAGAGAAGCGGGCGTAGCCGAAGGCGTACTCATCGACCAAGAGCCCTACTACGTGACCCTCGACGTCCCGAGGTCCAAGCCTGAAACTGTCAGGTACGTCGACTACGAGCACGCCCTAGACGCACCGTCTCAGCCGGGAGCACTGCCCTTCTTGGTGGGCGTGGCCCCCGACGGCGAAGTACGTGTGGCAGACCTTGCACGGCTGCCGCACCTGCTGGTCGCAGGAGCGACAGGCAGCGGCAAGAGCGTGCTGCTGCAGGCACTCCTGTGCTCACTGATTCGCGTCCGCGCGCCGCGGGACTTGAGTCTGCTGATCATTGACCCAAAGCACGTAGATTTCGAGCCCTTCCAATGCCTGCCACACCTGCTGAACAAACGCATCATCACGGATCCTCACGAAGCAGTCGAAATCCTCACATCCACCCTTGAGGAAGAACTGCAAAAGCGCCGTGCCATCCTCCGCGACGCAGAGGTGTTCAACGCTCTCGACTTCTACGCAGCGGGCGGTCAGTCCCAGGACCTCCAACAGATGGTCGTCCTGGTCGACGAGTTCGCAGACCTAGCCGACTCCCTGCCGCGAGCTGCACGCCAGCAGTTCCTGCAGAACATCAAGCGGTTCGCCCAGATGGCTCGAGCGCTCGGCATCTACCTAGTACTGGCGACGCAACGACCAAGCGTGCAGGTCATCACGGGAGACATCAAGGCCAACCTGACAGCCCGTGTCGCGCTCAAGGTGCAGGCCGCCCAGGACTCCATGACGATCCTCGGGCGGGCAGGCGCCGAAGCACTCCGAGGCCGCGGAGACCTGCTCTTCGATGCCGGCGGCCTCACAGAACGGCTCCAGGGCTTTTACTGCCAGCCAAGCGATGTCTCCGCATCTGTGAGGCGGTGGACCGCCGACTCACGATGACCAAGCCGTGGTCACGCACCCCCGGCCCGCTTCCTTGTACCCGTCCACGCCGTAGCCTCGTGTCTCACAGCTGCGGACTACCTGTGGACGGGTAAACCGAGAGACGACGCCCCCGAAGCCGTGACCAGCGCTTTCGCTATCCGACGAAGAGCCCTCCGGAGCCGTGTGCAGACACCCTCTGGGTTTCAGCCCGCTGGCTAAAGAGACCGCCGGGCCCAGATGAGCCTGCTCGTCGCGTGAGCAACCGCCACTCAGGGACTGCGGATGCGGGAGATCCGTACGGCGTGGCAAAGTTGTTCAGCCGGTGATGGCAGCCTGGTCCAGCCTCTTGAGTACGTCCTCAGGAGACAACTGTGAGTCTCGCAACTTCTCGTATCCGGCAACGACCTCATCCGGGTCCAAGCCTGCCTCTTGCGCCTTGCTACGCAGGTCAGCAAGATCGATGGCATCTCTAAGCGCCTGCTTCGCGGCCTCGGCGTCCTGATGCTGCAGCCGCTTGGCCGCTTCCTGCAGACCACGCCTCCACAGGTACCACCCTCCGCCGGCTCCGCCTCCAAAGAGGGCACCAGCGGCGGCGAAGAAGAGAATGGGCATCTCAGGTCCTTTCGTTGCCGCTCATAGGCTGCCAGGTCCGTGCCGCCATCGCGGGCGAATCGGAGGAAAAAGGCACGAGCGTTGTTAACAGTGGTGGGTCTTGATCATGGCGAAGACCTCCGGTGTGGTGGAGGTGTCTAGGCTCCACACCACACACGGAGGTCTTCGTGTCCCACCGTAGTCCCGGCTGACTGTCTTTGGGAGGCGGCTCCTGGTCGAACGTGCCCTGGCTGGCAGTCCGGTTGCTCATGTGGCGGCCGAGATGGGTGTCTCGCGGCCGACCGCTCACAAGTGGATGCGCCGGTGGCGGACGGATGGCGATGCGGGTCTGCACGACCGCTCCAGCCGGCCGCACACGACCCCGCACCGCACAGCGCCCGAGGTGGAGGCCCGTGTCTGCGAGCTGCGGCAGGCCCGCAAGCTGGGCCCGGCCCGCATCGGCCCCATCCTCGGGCTGCCCGCCTCCACCGTGCACCGCATCCTGACCCGGCACGGCCTGCACCGGCTGGCCTGGCTGGACCGGCCGACCGGCGAGCCCATCCGCCGCTACGAACGAGCCCGGCCGGGTGAGCTGGTCCATGTCGACATCAAGAAGCTCGGCAACATCCCCGACGGCGGAGGGTGGCGCACGGTCGGCAGGGCGGCCGGCGACCGCAACCGGCAGGCCACCACCGACCAGCGCAAGAGCTGCAGGCCGGTGATCGGCTACAGCTACATCCACTCCGCCGTCGACGACCACTCCCGCCTGGCCTACAGCGAGATCCTGACCGACGAGCGCAAGGAGACCGCCGTGGCCTTCTGGCAGCGGGCACACGCCTTCTTCACCGGCCACGGCATCACCGTCGAACGCGTGCTGACCGACAACGGCGCCTGCTACAAGTCGTTTCTCTGGCGGGACACCCTGTCCGCAGCAGGGATCGCGCACAAACGCATCCGGCCCTACCGGCCGCAGACCAATGGCAAGGTCGAACGCTTCAACCGCACCCTGCTCGACGAATGGGCCTACCTGCGGCCCTACACCAGCAACACCGAACGGACCGCGGCACTGGCAGACTTCCTCCACACCTACAACCACCACCGCTGCCACACCGCACTCGAAGGCAAGCCACCGATCAGCCGCGTAAACAACGCTGAAGGTCAATACACCTAGCGCGCAAGTCCCGCGGGCCGTTCCGCCTGATCAGAGCCCCAAAACGCTTGGCATCGCCCGTGATTCCCAAGGTCGTCTGGGCCCTGGAGGGGTACAGCAAGTCGGACGACTGACGGCGTCGTCTTCCCGGTGACCGGCGAATGGTGCGGCAAGCCGGGCCGAAGCCTAGAGGGAGTCGGCCAGCAGCCGGCGTTGGTGGTCCCGCGCTGGTTCGTCGTAGTACTTGTCCCACCAGTCGCGGTGGGCGAGCGTCACCGGCGCTTCGACTCCGGACTCGGGGCCGGGCGTGGGCTGGTGCGCGGCCAGGCGGAGCGAGTCGCGGAAGCGGTGGTGGTTGAACAGGCGGAAGAACTCGGTGAAGTAGATCTCGGCAAGGCCGTGGTCGCCGCGGATCACCAGCATGTTCTCGTCGTTCTTGTTCGCGGAGGGGTTGCTGAAGTTGGCTGAGCCGGTGACCACGATCGGATCGTCGCCGAGCGGGTCGATCAGCAGGTACTTCGTGTGCAGGTACTCGATGTTGTTGGAGAACGGGTTGTCGTGCTCGGCCGCCCAGCCGGCGAGGCCGCCCTCTTCGACGAGGCCGCAGGCCACGAGCTCGGTGTCGGGATCGGTGACCAAGTTCCGGTGCGCGTCAGCGATGTTGGCGTTCTCGAACAGCAGCCAACGGAGCGCGGCGTGGTCACCCGGGAGCTGGTTGGCGAATCGAGGATCGAGGTTGAACGGAAACGTGATGCACACCAGGTCCTGGGCCGACCCGAAGAGATCGGCGTAGCGGTCTTGCGCCGTAGTCCGCGTGTGCGGGCTGAACACAACCGAGATTCCCGCGGGCCAGGGATCGGGCATCGGGTTGTTCGCGTCCACCCAGTTATTGAGGGTGCCAGGGGTGGGGTCTGCGACGAGCTGCTCCCAGTAATCGAGGTACTCCTGGGCGACGGTCGGCTCGGTGACGGTGTGTCCGACGTTCGACTGACCGAAGATCCCGTTCTCAGTGACGTTGGTCGACCCGGTCCAGACGGCCCGGGGCGCACCGTCGCGGCTCGCGATCACAAACTTGTTGTGCGGGATCTGGGCCCGGGCCCGCCAGGCTACGACCAGGTCCTCGATGCCGGCGTCGGCCACCGCTTTGCGGTTGTCCGCGTGGTCGAACACGACGAGCTGGACGTCCACACCCGTGTCTGCGGCCACGCGGAACGCCTCGAGCACGGGCAGGTACTCGAACTCATACAGCGCAGCGTGGAGCTGCCCGTGGCCGCCGGCGGCGGTGCCGATGAAAGCGAGCAGCGCCTCCTCGAGACCGCGCGACAGCCATCGCCAGGCCTCACGGTTGGCGACCTCGCGGGGGTGGAGGTTCCTGAAGCGTTCGGCGTAGGCCTGCGAGGCATACACGCCACGGTTGAACCAGACACCGTGCACGCCCGGCTCCTCGGTCTGCACCCGCAGCTCGACCGTCGAGACCGAGGTGAGATCCTCCCCCGGAGTCCCGGTCATGGTGTGCACGCGGTAGGTGTAGTCGTGCCCTGGCTTGGCACGGTAGTCACCCCAGGCGAAGGTCTGGAACGGGTTCCAATTCGACCCCCACCGTCGCCTCGCCTGTGGAAACCGGACGCGGTTGTCGAGCCAACGATGCTCGCCTTCGGTGTGATCGAACCGCTCGACCCCGAAACCGAGCACGCCATTCATCGCAGCTCGATCGTGGTCGAACCCCAATACCACCACATGAGTCCCGGCGATGGCCTGCACTCGCAATGGCCCGGAACTGCCCCGCACCCTCATACCCACGCCTCCTCGCTCACCAATGCTCGCTTTCCGACCGCCATCGGCTATCTCGCAATCAGGTTCTCGATACCGAAAACGGTCCTTCATCGAGCGCATTCGCTACGCGAATCGAGGGTCGCACGTGTCGCAGGCTTCGACCCGCCAGCACGCCGGATGAACTCGTTTGCCTCGGGGCCAAGCCCATGACGGGGCCGAACGGGTGACCCGGAGCTCGCCCGTACGGGAGGGCGGATGCACGACGATCGGCGCAGCAGGCGCAAGACGCAACGACCGCAGCCATAGGGCCCCGTTGCACTGTCTGTCGAATGCGTGTCGAAGCAAGCCGGATCAGCGGCGCGTTTGGCGTGATCGTGCAGGTCACACACCCTTGCTGACTTGAGCATCCAAGCGCCTTCTAAGCGCCTGGGTGGTCCATGACAGCCCGAACGAACTCGGCCGGCGGCAGCTCGCGGTGCAGTGCAATGACGTGACAATCTCCAGTGCTGGGTGGCTCGAACCGGGATGTCCCGCCACGCAGGTGGCCTCTCCTGCCGCATACGCACCACCCGCATCACCTGAGGTGATCGCCCTCTGACCAAGTGTCAGTACCCCCTGCTTTCATGGGCCGTTCGGTGACCAGACCATGAGGGGGAGGCAGCAGTGCCGTACATCCAGCCCTACACGAAGACGGACGGGACCTACGTCCGTGGGCACTATCGATGGGCAGCAGGAGCGCGCCACGAGATGGCGATGTTAGCCGTGGCCGCGGTCGCGATCGTCGGCATAGGCAACGGCGACATCAGCACCGGCACGGGGAGCGGCCAGGCACCCAGGCCGCAGAAGACAGCTACGTACCCGATCACGTTCGCGGACGGCGACCGGGCGGTGAAGCCTCGTCCACAGAAGTCGGTGACATACCCGATCCGCTTCCCCAAGGTGGAGCGGAAGCCCATGCCACAACGGTCCGTGTCGTACCCGATCCGGTTCGAGACCAGCGGGAACGGGCAGTGACCCGGCGCCGGCCGCCGGCGCGGCGCCGCACGTCCCGTAGGAGCAGGCGAAAGCAGCAGGTAGAGGCACAGGCCGTCGCCTATAGCCAGGTTACTATCGCGGCCATCGCGCTGTTCGTCGCAGTCGTCAAGTGGATCGACGACCACCCCTGGGTGCTCCTGGTGGCTCTCGTCCTCGGCGCGGCCGTGGTGGGCGGATGGTTGTACCAGCGCCAGCAGCGGGCGCAGTGGGAGCAGGTCCGGGCTCGCGGCCTGCGATACGCGATAAGTGAGCTGGACGCGCGCCATCATCGGGAATTCGAGCACGCCATACGAGACCTGATGAAGCGGGACGGCTGCGCTGATGCGGCACAGGTCGGCGGGGCAGGCGACAACGGAGCAGATGTGAAGGCCACCGACCCATTCGGGCGGCGCTGGGTCATCCAGTGCAAGCACCGCCGCAACGGCCTGGCCGGCTCACCGGTGGGAACCCCCGACCTGCATGTCCTCAACGGCACCGCCCGCCAGCTCCACGGGGCAGACGTTGTGGTCCTCGTGACGAACGGCCGCTTCACCTCCGGCTGTCCCCCACTGGCCAAGTCGCAGAAGCTCCACCTGGTCGACCGCAACCTGCTCGGAGAATGGGCCGCCAGCGGACGGCCACTGTGGGAACTTCTCCGAGCGGTGCCACCACCACGGCGCCCGACAGCACTGTCCTAGATCCCCGTGGACGAATGAGCGCGCCGATAGTGGTCCAAAGACCCTCCGCCAGCGGCGGCCAAGTGACCGTGAACCGGAACGGCCGCGACGAGATCATCGGCCTCGCACACCCCGATCACGACCCTGGTGGGGTTCTTGGCGACGCCCAGAGTGCTCGACCATGAGTGGACGCGGCCTATTCGCGGACGCAGGGGAGCTGTACAGGCGGCTCGGCGACGTGCGGGCGAGGGCGAGGCAGTGTTCTGGGTCGGCGCCTTCCACCAGGTGATCCGCGACGACGCCGAGACCGCCGTGCCCGCCTTCGAGCGTGCACTCGACCTCGAAACGGTCCAGCGACCGGCTGACGAAGTCCTACGTCCTACGGCACCTCGGCTTCGCCGACCACATGGCCGGCCGCCTGGACGAGGCCCGTGCGCACCTCGAGGAGTCCACTCATGCCGGGACCTGGGATTCCAGGATTTGGTTCCGGCCGCGTCCGACGGCGTCGTGCGATGTGAGGGCGTAGAAACCAGCGACCTGCGCCTCGTCCTGCGCGGACTGGAGGCCCTTGCCCACGAGGTTTGGGAGCGTTGCGGTGTCACTGCTGGCTTTGCTGTCGCCTGTCGAGGTTGCGGCAGTCGGCAATCCACTGGCGCTGGACGTGGAACCGGGGGACGTGCTGTCCTCGCAGGCGGTGAGGGCGAGAACAGCGGTGGCGGCGAGTGCGGCCGCGGTGGTAAGGGTGCGCATCGGATCAGGCTTTCAGATGCAGTTCATCGCGCGTGGGGGAATGCCAAAGGCCCGCTCGGTGGTGGACTTCTGGTGTTCGGGCATCCGAAGGAGTCCCCAGGTTGGAGCACGTTCACGCGGATCGCCACTTGGTGCAGAACTCAATCGACAAGGCTGGCCCCACTGAGGTCCCCACGAACGCGGCGACGACTGTCCCACGAATGACCAGGTGAGTGACCCTGTGCGACTCGCCGTTCGAAAGCCGAGGTCCAAGACGAGCTCAGCGAGCGCACGTCTGCGCGTGCTTGGGCACCCGATGATCAGTCACCCACTGGCACCCGTCGGCGTCCTACTCCACCGTACCGTTCCGTGCGTCGCGGTCTGGTACGTGTCTTCCGCCGCTGCGCCATCCCCAACCTCCGTATGCCTGCCCGCCCATGCTGCGTGGCATCTCTGCGACGGCGAGGGCGGGGGCTGCCTTCCTGAGCCGACTGAAGAAGCTGAAGAGCACGGGAGGTTCCTTCCGGGAGGGGCGGTCAGGCGGCGACGGCTTGCGGGCGCAGCCAGGCGTCGGTGCGATCGACGGAGCCGAGGACGCGTGTGAAGATCGGGGCGAAGGGGCCCTGCTCGCGCAGCTGGCCGAGGGTGGTGACGCCGGCTCGTAGGGCAGTCGCGGCGAGCATGGGGTCGCTGGCCGCGAGGCTGCGCAGGTCGGCGATTCTGCGCTCCAGGCGGGACTCGGAGGCGCCGGTGAGCACCAGGAGCAGGCGGGGGAAGACGGCGTAGCGGCTGCGCCACGCCCGGGCGGACGCGGTCCGCCGTACGGTGCGGGCGCCGCGGGCGGTGGTGATCTGTGGGGTGAACTGCTCGTAGGCGGCGTAGGCGTGGAGCTTCTGGGCGAGACGCGCGATCGTCATCTGGGTGCGGTCGACCTCGATGAAGAACGTGAGCAGCGTGCGCTGCTTGGCGAGCTTGTCGCTGTGGACGTAGCTGAGGACTGCGTCGGGGATGAGGGTGAGGTCCTCGCCGGGCCGGCTGTCGTCGCGGTAGTAGTGCGCGGTTTCCGGGGACCAGTCGAGTGGGCCGCATTCGTGGCCGAGGCGGCGGGCCCAGTCGACAAAGGCCAGGCCGGTTTCGACGGTGGCCAGGGTGTGCTCCTGCAGCGGGCCAATGGCGGCCTCAGGGCTCATGCGGTACGGGCGCTGGGGCAGCAGTCCGACCGATTCGACGGCCTGGGCGCCCTTCTCGGTCAGCCACCACAGGAGCTCGGTCTGCCCAGAGGAGCGGCGGCCGACCGTTTCGGCGAGGCCTGCCGTGCGCAGGGTGTGGAGCTGGCGGCGCAGGTACTCGGTGCGTGTGTGGTGCGGGGTGATGAGCTGGTGCAGCTGCCGGGTGGAGACCAGACGGTGCTGGTAGAGGACCTGGACGGCCTGCTGGGCGATCTGGCCGAGGCCCGTGGGGCCGGTGTGCGGGTACGGCACGGGGCTCTCCGCTCTAGTCGATGAGAGTGGTCGGGTCACCGTCGGCAGCACCCGAGCCGGGGCCGCGGCCGGTGAAATGGGCGAGGATCACGGCGTCCAGGGCCTCAAGCTCAGCAAGAATCTCGCCGACGGCCCGGCGCTTGAGGTTGGTGTCGATCGCCGCGTCCAGCTTGGGCACACCAGCCGGGTTGTCGTAGTGGGCGAAGATTTCCTCGACAGGCAGACCACGCACCCGGAACGGCCTGCTGGGCCTGCCGTTCAGGCTGATCGACATCACGTAGTTGTATTTCGGGAGCTCAGTGATGGTCTCCGGCGTGACGTGCCCGTTCCAGCGCCGGGCGACGAACGCCGCTTCGTCGTAGTCGGCCGCGCAAGTGGAGAGCAGAGACTGGTTCTGCAGCAGCGCCTGCCGGGTAATCGCGGACAGCCGCAGCGCCATCTGCGTCATCCCAATGAACCTGACCTCGTACTTACGCAGCTGCTCAGCGATCGCGGCGAGGAAGCCCTTGCTGGAGGCGTCCAGGGCGGTGAGCTCATCGCCCCAGGCCCAGAACGTGCGCCGCTTCTCGCGCGGAGTGTCCTGACGGGAGAGGCCAGCACGGTGCAGGTCGTGAATGAGCAGGCAGCTGACCAGCGCGTCGCTCTCGGAACCGGACGGGCAGACGAACACCACGCGGCTGGTGTCCATGGCCGTACGAATGTCGTACGCGGACCGCGGGCTGCCAAAGAACGCCTGCAACGACTGCGAGGTGTCCAGACGGTCCATGACATAGGTGACGGTCGGCACCGCGTCCTTGGCCAGTGACGGGAACGTCTTCGTCCAGTAATCGCGCACCCGCTGCGGCAGCTTGGGCAGCAGAGCCTCGCGCCAGTCCTCATCCGTCAGCCACGACCGCAGCTGGAAGAGCGTGCACTGCGCATCCGGTCGGCCCGCCTGCACGGCCTGCAGGTTGAGCAGCGCCAGGGCCTGGGCGGAGCGGGCGACGATCGTACGGGCGCGGGGCGCGCTGTCGCCCCAGTCCTGAGCGGCCGCGATGCCTTCGACGACCGAGCGCACCACGTCCTGGACGTCGCTGAGGCTGCGGCCCTCCATGGACAGCGGATTCCAGGAGACGACCCGCTGGTCCGGCTCGGCCTTGGCGAGGTTGATCTCCCAGACGCGGGAGGCGACCTGCGGGTGGGTCAGGTACGGCTTGGCGCGTGCCCACGCCTCGCCATGCGGGTCCAGGAACCAGACGCCGAAGCCGGAGTGCGCGAGGGCGATGCACTGCACCAGTGCCGCCTCGGTCTTGCCGTGGCCGGACTTGCCCAGCTGCAGGCCGAACAAGAGATCGCGTACTCGGGCTGCGCCGATCCGCTCGCGCCCGTCGGGGTAGGTGACCGCGCCGAGCGGCACCAGATCCGGCTGGCCGGTGTAGACGGGCAGGTCTGCCGGCGCTGGCGGCACCAGGCCGCCGGAGCGCACCACGCTGGAGGCGACGCACCTGACGGTGGGAGGCTTGAGGAAACCGGCGAGCTCGGGAACAGTCATCCACTGCCGCTTGCGGGGGCGGAACTCGCTAGTGGCGAACCGCTTTTCGAAGGAAGCGATGGTCCAGCGGGTGCGCGGCCGACAGGGCTTGAGGTAGTTCTCCCCGCTGGTGGCGGAGAAGGCGGCGAGCAGCTGGTTCATCCGTGCCAGGGCGGCCTGCGGATGCCCTGCCTCGGTCCTGAGCAGGAGCTGCACAGCGAAGACGGCGCCAGCCGCCGGGGCGAACTTGCCGACACCGTCACGGATGTCGGTCATCCTGGGCAGCCGGTCCTGGCGGGACGAGTGTCCGCCGGTGTTGCCGCCGGACCAGGCTGCGCTGACCGATCCCCACACCCCGCCGGTCAGCCGCTCGCCGTACGCGGAGGGGCCGCGGCGCTTGGACTGCGCGAGGAGCCGGCGCCGGCGGCTGGCGAGCCGGCGCTCGCGGATGGGGACCAGGTCGATCACGACGTCGGCCCGCTCTCCGGCATCGGAGCGCACCGAGGACAAGGCAGCCGCCAGTTGCTGAAGGGGGTCGGGTGTCAGGCCGAGGGAGGCGAGCGGCTTCTGATCGGGCAACGCCAGGACCAGCTCAACGCGCTCCACGTAGCGGCGGACAGTCCGATGTCCAGCGTCGTCGTCGGTAGACTTGGAGAAGTCGAAATCGGCGGTCGCGGTCACCTCGCTACCTCCCGCTGAACGGGTACCGGGAAGCGGACCGGCTGGACATTCTTCCGGGCGCGGTGCGCACGCACCTCAACCTCTGCGAAGCCCGGCATGGCAAGGACCGCAGCCGCGGCGGCCGGGCCCTCAAGGAAGCAGCGCATCTTGCCGTCTTCGGCGCTATAGCGCAGCCGGGCCGCAGACCCGCGAGCCGGAACTCCGCCAGCAGCGTGGTGCACCCGCCCCAGCTGGCGACCCCAGCGGCCGATCTCACCCTCGCCCGGGTCGAAAGTGGACGTCGGGACGACCTCGACCGTTACGCGGTCGAAGAGGGCTTCCTGGACGAGCCGGGCGCGCTTTCGCTCCCGCCGGGCCCAGATAACACCGGCGATCAGCACGAGAGCAGCCAGGTAGGGAGAGGAGCGAGCGATCCAGTGCGCGGCGTCGAAGAACAGTTGCGCGCTAGGCAGTTCGGCGTTCATGCCGGACTCCCGGCGGTCTTACGGGAAACGGGGATGCTGTTCACGGCGGCCTCCTGGTGGGTACGGGAAAACTCCCTTCACCTGGACCAAGTCAGGCGGGAACGCCGATTCAGACACCGTCCGCGACGCTTTGCCTTCTCTTTACTGTCGACCCTTGGGCAGAGCATCACGGCTGCCGGCTGGGACAATCCCCGCAGGTGCGGGGAGCAGTCTCGGGGTTGGCATGCGTGACTACGGCGACGGGGACCAACAGGTGCGGGGAGCAGCGGTCTGGGCGAAGTCGCCGGGGAACCAGCTCGGGACCATCCCCGCAGGTGCGGGGAACAGAAGGCCGTGACGCGCGAGAAGGTCGGCATCCCCGCAGGTGGCGGGGAGCAGTCGATCAGCCTCGACGGCACGCCGACCAAGCCGGGACCATCCCCGCGGGTGCGGGGAGCAGGCCGTCTCCGGGTCCACGATCACTACCTGGGAGGGACCATCCCCACGGGTGCGGGGAGCAGCGCAAGGAGGACGGGACGCCGCTCCCCGGCGGGGGACCATCCCCGCGGGTGCGGGGAGCAGAGCACGCTCTGGACGAGCAGCAGCACCTTGAGGGGACCATCCCCGCGGGTGCGGGGAGCAGGATACGGGGCATGTCGGCGGTCACGTAATTCCCCATCGACAGCGTCAGCTTCCCCGCCCAGACGTTCGAGCCTCAGTCACGCGGCTGTGGTCGTTTCTCCGGCGGCCGGCGGACGAGGGGGTGTTCGGTTCGTCAGTCCCAGTCGGACGCTGGCTGGTCGACTCGGCCGCCCTTATGCGGTGTAGCGATGTAGTCGCGGGCGCCGTCAGGCAGCGCGGTGACACAGGCGGATGAGCAGGCGTTGACCAGCAGCGGCATTACGTCAGTGGCCACACGAAGTGAGATCCACACCTGATGGAGTCCGCTCTGTTCAATCGGGCCGTCGCAGACGCTGCAGCTGTGGATGGTGGCGAAGCCCCAGCGCCGGGGGTCCAGGCTTCCCGGATCGAGGTCCGCGACGGGGCCTGGGGAGGGCTGAAGCTTTGGGAAGGGCGGTCGCATCTTGTAGTTGCCGAACAACGCGCGCGTGCTCACCGTGCTGCGGGTCAGCTTCCGGCATCGGGTGATCTCGTAAGGGAACCAGTGCAGCCGGTAGGAGGTGTAGGGGCTGAACTCCTCCAGGCTGGTCATGGCCCCGATCTCGGGCGGGATCCGGACCAGGTTGCTGCCGTAGAGCACGAGGTGCCTGACCGCCGTGAGCCTGGCGATGCTCGGCGGCAGGGTTATGACCTGCCGCCGCTCTTCCGGGCTCAGCTCGATCAGGGGGCGGAACTCTTCGCGCTCGTCGGCGGCGGCCTCGTCGACCAGCTCCAGCAGGTGCTGCCAGCCCGGAGCAGAGGTGTCCTGCTGCTCGGCGTGGAAGCCAACTCGGGCTTGCGGATGAGGCCTGGCCTGGTCGAAGCACGAGCAGATGTCCCTGTAGGACCCACGTCGACCTGGGGCCGGATCCGACGTGTCGCCCCAGCGGTTCACATAGAGCCTCGGCTCTTCCTCGTCCGTCATGACGCCACGATACGGAGGCTGCCGTGGAGCAGTCACAGCGGCGAGAGCACGGACGGCACCCGTCGCCGTGCTCGAACTTTTGAACGGGGAAGCTGACGCTGCTGATGGGGAACTACGTGGCGTTCCGCAGGGCAAGGTCGACGGCGGCCTGCAGGAGGGACCCGCGGGTGCGGGGAGCAGATGATGCCGCCCTTGCCGTTCTGGCGGGCACGGGACCATCCGCGCGAGAGCGGGGAGCAGTTGCGCACGATGAGCGGCCGCGTAAGGAGGCAGGGACCATCCCCGCGGGTGCGGGGAGCAGCGGAGATGTACGGGCTCAACGAGTACGCGCTCGGGACCATCCCCGCGAGAGCGCCGGCACGCCCCGGACTACTCCGCACGCGCGCCGACGGCTCGGCCGTAGTCGTCGATGTCCGGGCGGACAATCGGATCGAGCCGAAGATGCCGAAGCGTTCAAGGTGACCCGCCTGGCCTGCGCCCAGATCGGGTGGGACTTCGAGAGGGTCAGGGTGCCGGAGGCGGTGCTACTAGCGACTGTCGGGTGGCTGTCGCGTTACCGGCACCCCCGCTGCCTGCACGACGCTCACTCTGAGGAGTCTGGCTGACGTGGCAGAGCTTCTCCGTCCAGTCGAGTTTCCAGCGGAAGCGAGCCCGCCTTAGCTCGAATTATTTCAGCTTGCGCGCGGAGCATGTCTGCATCCGCCCGTGTCCGCTCTGCGTCAGCCTGCCCTCGAGCCTGCACGTATTTCGAGATCCCCGTAAGCGTCCCTCCTACCAAGGCGCCGATAGCGGTAAACAGAGAGACGATTGTGGTGACGACTATAGGAGCATCAGAGGGACCGAGATTACCGGAAGTTTGGAGTTTTCCAAGTATGTCGCGAGTACCCACCCAGGAGAGGAACAAGAGTAGTGCGACCACAGCGGACAGAATTACCCAAGAGGGCATTCTTTTAAGGAAGGGCAACCCATCTTTCTCCACATCCTCCTCATTCCGATATTTTTCGAATTGCACTGGAAATTTGTATTGCCCTGCAAGAAGACCCTGGAGTCGAGCGTGGCGGAATTGGTAGACCGCCCCCACCTGGCGCAACACACCTCGCTGGCAGGCGTCGTCGAGGAAGGTGACGACGGCCCAGGGCAGGCGTCCGGTCAGGGGCAGCCAGATCCGGGAGAGTACGAGCCACTGGCCCCAGGCGGTCATGGTGAGCGCGTATCCGAGAGCGCTGCCGAGGCCGCTGATGGTGCCGAGTACGAGTCCGGCCCTGGGGCTCCAGACGAGGGGACCCACTGGCTCCTGCAGGAGGTCGACGACGGCTCCGGATCCGAATCCGACCACCGCCCCGAAGGTCGCTGCCCAGACGAGTAGTTGGGTAGTCACGGTGGAGCGGTTGGTACTCAGGAGGCTTCGTGGGTCGTCGGCGGAGCGGATGTCGAGGGGGCTTTCCAGCAGGCCGACGAGACAGAAGGTGAGTCCGGCGCCGCCGCTGAAGACGAGGCCGAAGACGATCGCGTCGACCAGCCAGTCGTGCAGCGCGGTCGAGAGCCCGGCCTTCCAGACGAGCTTGTTGGTCACCCCGCCGACCACGGATCCGTAGCCGGAGCCGAAGACCAACCCGCCCAGCATCCCGATGACCAGTCGAGGGCCGGTCTTCCACTGGATGGTCCCTGGCCTACGGCGGTTTTGCAGGCGTACGACGGACGGTGTCAGCGGTTTGTCCTTGACCGCGAACGTGAGCCAGTGCACGAGCCCGAACATGAGCCCGGAAAGGAGTCCGACAATCGTCCCGTCCACGATCGGGAACGGGTTGCCTGCGGCGGTGGAGGAGGCGCAGTCGACGAGGCCGATGGCCAGTCCTGTCACCAGTGCGGTGACCAGGGTGCGGGTGGAGCGGCGCAGTCCGCTGCCGAGTCGCCACCAGGCCAGGTCGGGGGTTTCGAGCCGGTTGAGGTGGTGAGCGAGGTAGCCGAGCCAGTGTCGGGCGCGCTCCGGGTCGAAGGCGGGGCGAGGCCGGGCGCCTGGAGCCTGCGGAGGTCGGCGGCGGTAGACGGTGGGGATGAAGTGGTCCAGGAGGTGGTCTTCCAGCTCCTGCGAGCTGCCGAATCGCGCGGTGTCGAGGAGCTCGGCCGGGTCGTGTTCGGGAATGTCGCTGTAAATGGTGCGGGCGAGCGCGACCATCAGCGGGTTGGCCAGGATTGCGGCGAGCGGAGATGCGGGCTGGTCCGGCGGCTGCTCGCGCAGTGTGGTCAGTACAGGGTCCCAGGCGTTCGCGGCGGGGTCCGCGCGGCCGGGCTTGCGAGTGGTGCGAGGGAGGTAGTTGGCCAGGTCGTCGAGTGTGAGGTCGGTGAGTTCGATCGCGGCGGCGGAGGTCAGTACGTCGGTTTCGGCGACCGCGGCGGCGTATTCGGCGGGGCGGCTGGTGAGCAGCAGGGGGAGGGCCTGCGGCATCAGGTGCTCCTCACCGACACCCCATACTCCGGTGGCGGTTCCGCCCAGTTCCTGGAGGTCCGCCACCGCGGGCATGCCGCCGTCGAGGACCACATCCGGTGCGGCAAGACCACCGGCTTCGGCCGCTTCCCCTCTCGCGACTTCGGCGTCAATACCGTCTGGCTCGAACTCAGCCTCGCGGCGATCGACCTGCTGGCCTGGATGCGCGTCCTCCTCCTGGACGGGGAGCTGGCCACCGCCGAACCGAAGAAGCTCCGCTATCGGCTGCTGCACGTCGCCGCACGCCTCACCCGCGGCGGCCGACGCCTGCGATTGCGGATATCGGCGACCTGGCCCTGGAGCCATGAGCTGGCAACGGCCTTCCACCGCCTCGCCGCACTGCCCCGTCCCGCCACCTGACCGGCAAACCCCTGACCGCCCACAACCCGAAGGACCCCGGAGAAACCGACCACCGCGCCGGGGCTCCACCATGCCCAAGCAGCGAAAACACCTCGCCCACCCGACAGCTGACGATCAGCGATGCCTCATCACCCCAACCGAAACGCCGAGGCTAGGTAACCTCCACACCGCCTGGTTAGACAAGGCATCCCGGAACAGTCACTCGCTTTCCAAAGGACGGCACTCCCCCGAATCGACAGCTGCGGCGCACTCCGGTGACGGTTCCCGGTTGCCGTTGGCCCGTGCGAACCGGACGCCTCCTCCACCGGGGTGGGGTCGGGATCGGTCTCGGGCGCCTCGGCGCCCGGAACTCGGCCACGGGTTCCGCTCGGAGACCGCGAGCTCACGGCCGTAGAAGCGCCAGCGCAGAGAGCAGTGCAACGCGCGGGTCCGGATGGTGTGGTGGGAGTTGGCGAGGGTGAACTGCCACAGCGGCCGGTGGCGCCGAGGCGACGCCGTCCGGGACGAACCCGACCAGGGCTGTTGCACAGCTGGACCGCCCGCCCCAGCCGGTCCTTCGGACTACGGCCGCGGCCCGGGTCGATGAACCCCACGTCCGCCGACGTCAGGATGACGAACCGGATCAGCTCTTCCTTGTTGAACTCCGGAAAGCCGCGCAGCCGCCTCAGCTCGTCGTCCGCGAACACACGGGTAGCCACCGAGAACCCCAGCGTCGAAATCTGCCCGGCCTTGGAGCGATCACTCAGCCTCACGAACAAGGGACCGATCCTGCTGCTGACCGGCTACCAGTCGCCAGCCGCCATTCGGCGCAGTAGTGCCAGGTACGCGGGGGATCTGGACAGCGCGGCTCTGCTCCGACATGCTGCAGCGGCGATCATGTGCAGCCGCGGCTGCACGGTGCAGTGGGGTGGGGATTGGTGATGCGAGCACGGGCCGAGGCCTCGCTGCCGGAGCGCATCCGCTACGGGCTGAGCCCCTTCCAGCGCGCGCTGCCCTTTGTGCCCTTTGCTGTCCTCGGTGTCGTTATCGAGGTCATCGAGGTCATGGACTGGGTGCGAGGCGAGCCGTTCAGTGCTGGGCCTGCCAACCCGTTTTGGGTGTGGATCGCCATGCCATTGTTGGCGATGATCGTGTTTCCGCGCCATGGGGTAACCCTCACGCCGTTGGCAGCCGTCGTGCACAATCTGCGCCGACGGACCATCCCATGGTCCGATGTGCAAGGCGTCCACACCGAGTCTTCCATGGGGGTGCGGGCGGTCGTGATTTACGAGGCCACTGGTCGCCGCACTCGCCTGCGGGCGCCCATTACCGGGGTCCTCTGCTGGGATCGTGGGTTCGAGGAGAAATTCCACGCCATCGGACGATGGTGGCTGGCTCACCGCGGAGCGGATTGGGCTCCTGTCCCGCCACCGTGGGCGCTGCGGGACGGTCACTCTACGTCCGACGGGACCCCTTTCGCGCCTCCCGCGTAGCTGGCGGCTGCACGCCACGAGGTCGAGTGCGCGGGTGGCGAGCCACATCTCGTCGCGCTTCTTGAAGGGCCGCATGACGGCGCCCGGGTCGTCGTGGCCGGGTGATTCACCATGACGCCGACGATCTGCGCCTGGTGGCGGCCGTTCTCGGCCCAGGCCTTGAGCATGCCGACAGCGCCGTGTCCCAGTCCGTTCTGGTCGATCTTGACGCATACGGGGGCGGTTGAGCCGAGCGCGTCGGCCAAGCGCTGCGCCTGCTCGATCTCCGCGAGGATCCACGCTGTGACCTTGACTTGACTGTCCTTCTCGGCTGGCGTGGTGGCGGTACTCGATCGCGCTGCCGACGCCATGGGACGTCCCATCTGGCCGGAATCACAGCGGATGTGACGTGCTTGCTGAATCATGAGTCTCAAGCTCGCGATGGATGAAAAGAGGAAGCGTGAAGGTTCTTCTGGGGATCGTCGGCGACGAGGACGGGGCGCAGATTCGGTCGCTTGCCGACTGGCTTCGCGACGACGAGTCCGTGCCGACCGTCGCGACGGTGGAAGCGACACCGGACCCGGCCGAGATGGGACCGGTGACCGACGCGATTGCGCTCGTCCTGCAGCCGGCGGGGCTGATGACCGCCGTCGTCGGAGCTGTCGCGGCATGGCTTGGGACCCGCGGACGTGAGACCACGATCCGGGTTCGGACGGACGATCGTGAGATTGAGATCGTCGCGTTTAAGCTTGCCGATCCGGAACAAGTCGCGCTGCGCATCCTCCGTGAGCTCGATCAGTCGTGAGTGCGAGCAGGCTCCCGGATTTCGCCGCTTCACGGGCGGTCCTCGTCGGCTGCCAGCGCTATGCCTCAGACCGCCTCCCCGAGCTGCCAGGAGTCGGGCAGAACATTGCGGCACTGAGCTCAGTCTTGACCGACAGTGTGCTGAGCGGATTCGACGGGGCACACGTTGCGCGGGTGCTCGATCCGGAATCCATCGACGAGGTAATGGACCCGATAGTCCGGTCTTCCCAGGAGGCCACGGACGTTCTTCTGGTCTACTTCGCGGGACACGGGCTGCTGATGGGACCCGACAACGCACTGCACTTGACCACCACGCGCAGCGATACCGAGAGGCCGTGGTCGGCTCTTCCCTTCGCATACCTTGCGAGGACGATCAAAGAGAGTGCCGCAGCCACGAAGATCCTCCTCCTCGACTGCTGTTACAGCGGACGGGCCTCGATGGATGTCATGGGTGAAGAGGGCTCGTCAATCGCCGATGAGCTGGCGGTAGACGGGATCTATGTCATGACCGCCACGTCGAAGACGAAGAAGGCGAAGGCTCCGATCGGCGAGGACTACACGGCCTTCACCGGACTGCTCGTGCAGGTTATGCGCGAGGGAATCGAGGACGCGGACGAGCTGCTTCCCATGTCCGATCTCTACGGAGAGGTCCTGCGCCGCACGAGGAAGACCGACTGGCCGCTTCCGCAGCAGGTCAACCACAACAACGCCGCCGTGCTGGCTCTGGTCAGGAACGCCTCCTTCACGCCTGGTAAGGCGAAGCAGATCCCAAAGCTCGATCTCAGCCGGTCCCAGGCCGTGCTCGTAGGCGTCGCCAACTACCGGGAGGCGCAGTTCGCGCAGTTGCCCGGCAGTGTGACTGACGTGGCAAAAATGGGTGCTGCTCTCACCAACGCAACGATCTGCGGCATCCCTGCCGCGAACTGTTACTCGATCATTGATCCACCGAGGCCGGAACATCTCCTCGGCCCGCTCAGCGACGCGGCGAGGAACGCAGAAGACGTGCTGCTGTTCTACTTCTCCGGGATCGGCCTCAAGGACGAAGACGGGCGGTACATGCTGGCCATGACGGACAGCCAACGGGACCGACCGTGGTCCTCTCTGAAGTTCGACGACCTCGCTCAAGTGATGTCGACCAGGGCACGAGCCGTCGTGATCATCGTTGACAGCTCGTACAGCGGCTCCATCCTGGACACGCTCCCCCGGGCCCGGAACGTCTACGCGCTCGCATCTTCCAGCAGGCTCGGATACGCGTTTGAGTACGATGACTCACAGCCAGCCGCAGGCGGATCCTTCACCAGGGCGCTTCTCAACGTTCTTGAGAGAGGCATCCCAGGAGCGCCAGCGCACTTGAGCATCGTCGACGTCGCCCAGGCCATCGACCGGGAGCAGGCCCAATCGACACCGCAGCTGGCCGTCCTGGGTACTCAACATCCCAAATGTCTCTTCATGAACCGCTCCCACGCACTCAATACCCGTATCCCTCACGCTTGCCTTATGACGGAGTGAGTCCCGACCGTTGGCCGGGCTGCCGACGAGCGTCAGGGGGCTGGCGGCACGAACAGAACTGCATGTGGGTCGACATGGGGGACGGTCCTGACGACTGGAGGCCCGTTACCAGGTACCCGGAGGGGACGACCCTCTTGCACAGGCTGACGGCCTCCTGGTCCGTCCAGGAGGACGGGACAGTGCAGGACCCGACCGCCGTGCCCCGCCGACACCGCTGCGTACAGGGGTCGTACGAGACGCTGCACTGCTGGCCGCCCCCATTGGCCAGGACCCCCGCGACCGGCCACTTCGCGCGGCCCTCATCGACGCGCTCGGACCAGACTGCACCCTGCAAAGGGCCCAACGAGCGCTGTCCCAAGGAGGGTTGTCAGTCCTGCCACCTTGTGGGCACGCCTCAGGTGTTGGCGCTGGGCGCCCACTCAGCCGTGAGGTCCGCGCACACGATGCGCACTGTGCCGGTCGTCAGCCTCAGCTCGTGACTGCATCCGGCCTCATGTGGCAGGACTTCGTCCAGGCGCACGGTGTTGAAGTCCGACAGCTCGATCGGACCCCCGTTGTCATCTGCGACCTCAACGCTTCTGACCCCGCTGTACCGAATCGTGAGCACGTCATCCCGACACCCTGGCCAGGTGAAGCGGATCTCGTACTGTTCTGGGGAATCGGCAGTGGGAGGCAGTGCCCGGGGCCTCAGGTCCTTCACGCAGCGAGGTGCGGAAAAGTCGTAGTGCTCCGGATGCGAGGCGAAGGCACGTGCTCCAGGTGGGAGTGCTGGCAGGAATTCGGGGAGCTTGGCAACGTATGGGCTGGGGTCGTGCCAGTAGGTTCCCTGGCCCTGCTGTTCGACGACTGCGTACTTCACGATTCCCCCTCGGCTGACAGCTCAAGGTACTCGGGCGGCATGCCGATCGCACGCGGAGTGGGCTGAGGTTGGTGGAGGCTCAAATGGTCGAGTCAAGCCACAATCCCCTACCGTCAGGCTGAGGGCCCCCGGCCGGCCGCAGGACTTGAACCGGTGGCCTCGCCCATATCAGGCCGGTCGGAAGGCATTCCCCAACGTGGTTACTCGCGGAAGGCTCCTTGTCGGCGGTCAGCGCAGGTTCGCTTCGTACCGCCTTGATCCGTTGCTGTTGGTGTCAGCCGTTGATGTCGGCGGGGAAGCAGGGCTCGACAGCGGACCAACCGCCGCATGCTTCGGGCACGGGATGCGATGAACCGCGCCTGCGCAGCCATTGAACGTCCCCGCCCAGGCGGAGTACCGCGCCTGGGTAGCCGACGGGTGTAACGGCAGCGCCGGCTATTGCGATCACCACAGGCTCTCGGCCACGATCGCTCGTGCTCTCTTCGTGCTGGTCACAGGAGGCGGCATAGCCAGGCATGCTGGCTGTTCCACGACGTGGCATGGCCGGGCCGGTCGTGGTGAGCCCCTTGACACCGTTCCCGATCGGGCGGCGCCGACATCCCATCGGTGGCGTGAACTCCGGACGGGCGGCTACTGAAGGCTCATCCGGTGCGGGTGGCGGGGGTCGGCGGGGCAGACGAAGGCTCGGTACGAACCGCAACGGCCCACCGTGACCTGGGTCGGCATATGAGCCAGCGGGAAGAGCGGCAGATCAGGGTCGTCGGCTGGCTCTTCCAGCGGCTTCCAGCTGTGGCCGCCCTCCCACTCGCGGGAATCGATGGTCAGCAGGAGCCGCATCTCCTCGCCGCAGTCGCAGTACACCCGGCACAGGTCGGTCAGATGCCAGGTGTCCCAGCCGCCGATCTTCCATCCATTGGCGATGGACAGTTCGTACTGGTAGGTGGCGTGCCCGTCCCCGGAGTCCTGCTCCCATGCCTGGATCCGGGCGTTGAGTTCGCTGGGCAGGTAGTCCTGGTAGGGGCACTCGACAATCTGTTCCGGATGGAGCACACAAGGCTCGGGCACGTACTCCTCGTACTCCACCACCCTCGGCTCCGGCTGTACGAGCAGCACCTCGCCGATCTCCGCAGCGCGGCGCCAGCGCAGTTGCACCGCCGGGGCGTCTTCGTCCGTATGGTTATCGAAGGGGCACCACAGCACTTGGAGCAGATCGGTGCCAGGCGGCGTGAAGTGCGCCAAGTCCGGTACGTCGTGGGCGTAGAACTGGGCCAGAGCCATCAGCGGCAGCGGTGCGTCCTCCGGCAACTCCGGCTCGTGCAGCCCCTCCTTCATGGCGTCCAGCTCGGCCTTCTCACCGCCGACGTAGGTCAGTCCGCCGCCGTTCCCCCCGGGGCGCGGCCGCCGCCACGCCGCTTCCAGAATGCGCCGCCTGCGGCGGGCGTGGTCGGGCAGTACGCCCCACGAACGGGCATGGGGCTGAACGCACACCGGCCACTCCTCGCCAGCGGGCCACAGCAGCGGCCCACCGACCGAGCTGTCGGCCGCCGTCGGCTCTCCCGGGCGCGGCCCAGCGGGCTATGCGAGGGGCAGCTGTCCGAGGGGACGCCCGGCATCGGCGCGTGAGGGCGGCCAGGGCGGCGAGTTCCGGGCCGGTGAACGACGGTCCCGTCCAAGAGGCGGGGACCGCCACGGGCTCGAGATACACCCGGGTGCCGAAGCGCCAGGCGGCGTCGTACAGGCATTGAAGGGTGTGCAGGGCCCGGGCGTCGAAAATGCCGAGGAACGTGGTCCACGTGCTCGAGGCGGGGTCATAACCAGCGACATCGCGCAGCAGCTGCAACTGCTGCTCCCCATGAGCCGGGCCAGCGGGTGCTGAGGCGATCGTGACCTGCCGAAGCCAGGCGGAATCCGAACTGTCAGAGGTGGGCGTGGTCATGCGACGACGGTAACGGTGCCCACTGAAGGTCGCTGACTCGCTCGAGCCGAGGATCATCCTCTACTCCCCTGCGGTGGCCTCGGGCGAGACCTATGCCCGTGCACCGCTGGGAGGGCACTAAACCCCCGGGCGTCGGATGGCTGGGTCAGCCCTGGATGACAGTGGTCCCAGAGCGATCGGACACCGCGAACCAGCCCGGCCGCACCTCAGTCAGTAGATCGTTGAGGTTGCTGATCGCCGCGAGGAGCTCCTCGGGCGGAGGGTTAGTGGGTGTCGACAGGCTCTGCCCGTATCGACGAAGCCGCCAGAGGTCGAATGCCTCGGCACCGTCGACGAAGTCCACGTCGATCTCGACCCCGTCTGATGCAATCAGCCGACATCCCGCGCCGTGTACCGCGTACTCGTAGCCGCCAGCCTGGCCCCTGCGACTGATCCGCCCCGAGCGCGCGAGCACGAGCATGTCCGCCAGACGCTCCATTTGAGGCAGGGCCTCCCGCAGCGTTGCGCTAGCGGTGTCGAGTGCACTGACGAAACCGAGCACCATGGTTCGTGGGGTCGGTGGTTGTTGCGCTGAGATGAGCCGTCCCTCCAGGCACTCGGTGGCATCGCCAGTTGGATTCGAAGCACCTGATACTTCCACGATGCCTATCACGTGGCGAGGAGTATTCGCTTGAGGGAGAAGACCCAACTATTAGCCTGGCACGCTGGCAGCCGAAGCGGCATAGCGCGGCAGACAGGCGGGCTGACCTGCGGCAGCCTTGCTGGCAAGGCATCAGTCATCACCGAAGCCGAGGAACGTCCCTGAGTCGTCAGCGGCGTCGGCGAACTCGGCGAAGCCCATGTTGGCGATGCTGAGGTTGGCCGACACGTCGGGAAACCACTGAGCGGGAACCCGGAACGTCCGCCCGGGCTCTTCCGTCAGGTCCACGGCTAGGAGCGGGTGCGCCGGGTCCGCCATGGTAGTTGCGTCAGCGAGGAACACGTGGACGATCTGGTCATCATCATCCGCAGCGGCCTCCTCGTCGATCAGCCCTTGGACGCTCACCCCGATGAAACGCGGATCGCTGACGTAGGTGGCGTGGGGATATCGGTCCGCAGCGTCGAGCGCGGCTCGAACCTCGTCCCAGGACCCGTCGTCACCGAAGCCGGTACGCAGGACCAGCGAAGTCAGATCGGCGGGGGGCGGCAGGGGCATGCAGACGATCCTCTCAGCTGCCTGTGACATCAACCTCCGCGACCCAGGCCGGCGCTGAAACGCGTCCCGGGCGGCTGGCAGGCGATGATGTCGGTCACGGATGAGATCGTTTCCCGCATGGCCGACACAGACGTGTCGACCAGTGCGTCGCGTTCTTCGGAGTGGATTCCAGCGTCTGGGTGACCACCGCGGCCACCTGCTCGTTGGTCACCGTCCTGGGACCACCCGGACGTGGCATGGCCCCGTGGACATGGGCGGGAACCCAGCCCAAGTTGCTGCGCCGACGGGGTGAACGGGAGCGTGATCCTGCCCCTGCAAGCGGTGGTGCGGATTCGCGTGCTGCTGGAGGCCGGAGCCGATCCCGACCGGAAGAACGTGCACGGAGTGAGTCCGCGTGGCCTGGCCGAATAGATCGCCAACTACGACGTCGCGGTCCACATGTCTCTGGCGAGGAATCCGCCCGGTAGATGCTGGATGACCTGCCGGCCGCCCAGGTCAAGCTGCGGAGGCTGGTCGCGATTCGTGGAAAGCGCCGTCTCTGAGCATGGCACACCGGGTGGTTGGGATCACGTCTGCTGATTCCAGGAGACGACAGCGCGACGGCCTGGGGCCGGGCCTACGTCCTCGGCGATGACGAAAAGCCGGGATCCTTCGCAGCTGTCGCCTCTCTCGCGCAGGAGGACGCCGTCGGTGGCGAAGTCCGTGAAGAACCCCAACTGCAAGCTGACTTGGGGAGTCTGTGTACTGCGCCGGAGCGTCCGCCGGGGCACGGCTGTACATATCCGGGTGGCACCACCGGGCCCACACGCGCATCACCTGTCTGCAGGGGTGATGGGTTGCCCGAACCCTCGCACCTGCACAGACATGTGATCTAGAGTCCCCACCCAACACCCCGCGCACACCAGGGAGCCCTCACATGACCGCGCAAGAGAACATCACCCTCAAGGCCGCATACGCCGGCAAGGTTGCCGCCGACCTCGCGGAGAACACCGCCGAGCAGGACCGCATCCGTGCGGAGATCGAAACCTTGCAGGCCCAACTCGCCACCCTGGAGACCGATCACGCCCTGCTGGAGAGCGTGAGCGCCGCCCTGGGCGACACCGCCGGCGCGGTGCCCGCACCCCGCCGCGCCGCGAAGAAGACCGCTGCAGTTGCGAACAAGGCTGCCGCGAAGAAGACCGCTGACGCAGTAGCGCCGAAGAAGGCTGGCGGGAAGAAGGATGCGGCCACGACGACGGTGGCCGCGAAGAAGACCGTGGCCACAACGGGCGGGGCGAAGGCAGCCAATACCGGTGCGGACAAGGGGCCGGCGCTGACCGAACTGATCCATGCCCACCTCAGCAGCCAGAGCGAGCCGCGCACTGCACGCGAGATCGCGAAGGCCCTCGCCGACGCGAACCCCGGCCGGAACGTCAACGACAACCTCGTGCGCACCACCACCGAGCGTCTGGTGGCCCGAAGCCGCGTCGACCGGGTCAAGCAGGGATCGACCGTCTACTACACGGCCAAGCCTGATGCGGCACCCG
This sequence comes from Streptomyces sp. NBC_00322, assembly GCF_036147535.1. Classification (NCBI taxonomy): domain Bacteria; kingdom Bacillati; phylum Actinomycetota; class Actinomycetes; order Kitasatosporales; family Streptomycetaceae; genus Streptomyces; species Streptomyces sp. NBC_00322. The sequence goes on from NZ_CP108019.1 coordinate 146,755, forward strand.
CCGCGTCCGAGCCAGCCGGGGAGGCAACCGCGGCAGCCTCCTGACCGCGCCTCGTTCAACCCGCGCACCAGCGACAGGGCCCGGAAGTCACGTCACTCCTGGGCCCTTCTGGGTGTCAGCGGCGTTGACCGCCGCGCGGAGCGCCGCGTCGCTGTCCGCGCCTGGCCTGCCCCGGAGCACGGCGCGGAGCCTCGTCTCCGCCGCTGGGGGTGGGGGAGGAGAACCCGACCGCCACCGGAGCAGGTGCTGCGGCGGGTGTCGGCGCGGGCTGCCCGGCCCCATCACTGCGCTCTGGTCGCCGCTCCGGTGCCGCTGTGTCCGGCCGGGCGGTGGATGCCGGCAGGCCGACGACGCGGCTATGGGCCATGACTCTCGCGCAGGCGGCGCAGACTTCGGCGAGGTGCCACACGCATGCGACGGCCGGGTCGTGTCGCAGGACGAGCACGGTGCTGCCGGAGCAGTGAACGCGCATGCCCTCATGTGCCGCGCAACTCTGTGCCCAGCACTGGCAGGAGGCCCTCTCCCGCACACGAGCGGCTTTGGCATGGGAGGCGGCGTGCAGGGCGGCGAAGCGGCGCAGTCCGGCGACGTCCCGGGACCGCGGTGGCATGGTGCAGGCCCCCGTGGAGCAGGAGACGGTTGCTGTCCGGTCGGCGTGGCCGGTCAGCCGCACCGTCCAAGTACGGCCCGGCGTACGCCCGGTGAGGAGTTCGGTTGGGGTAGTGCTCACATGCAGCCGTCCGTTCAAGAGGCCAGTGTCGACACATCATGACTTCCCCGCCAGGTGATCGTCAGCACCTGGCCAGGGCAGACGAACCGGGTCCTGCCCGGTGGCGCGCTGGCAGCGATGGGAGGCCCGCCGGGCGAGGCGACTGGCGCTGGCGCGGGGGCTCGTCTCGGCCCGCGAGCAGCGCGCCGCGCCGGTGACCGCGGAGCTGTCTCAGCCGATGGCACCCGGCTACAGCTCGGGCACGGCGGCGGTCGACCGTCTGATCGCGGGGGCGTGAGGCCCTGCTCGCGTCGCCATCCAGTTGAAGCCGACCAAACGTCACAGTTGCGGCGCCGGGTTGTTCAATATGGAGCAGGACCCGCCGCACGGCCGCCCCTAGCCTCACCGGAGCGGCACGAACGAGGGGCGGTACCGGTGAACTGGCTCATCCACGACTACCGAGAGAGCGATCTCGCGGCAGTGGTCCACCTGATCGACACCACGGCCGAACTCGGCCAGGAGTCGGTCTTCTCGCTCGCCGAGTGCATCGGCGCGCTCACCTCCCAGCAGCCCGCCGTCGTCGCCGTCCACCAGGGCGTCCCGATCGGCGCGGCGCTCGCCACCGTGGCCGGTGAGCGTGCCTGGGTGATGCGTATCGCCATCTCCTCCGCCTGGCGCGGCCGGGGCCTGGCCAGCGCCCTCCTGGTGGAACTGGAGCGCCGGCTTCTCGCCGCCCGGGTGGGCCGTATCGCCTATGTGCTGCCCGAGGAGGAGCTGCTCGGCGAGGGGCTGCTCAACGCGGGCTACAACCGACAGCCCGCCGTGGCCTACTTCGAGAAGGTCGAGCCGCTCCACGGCCCGGCCGCCGGCCTCCTGGACGATCTCGGCGGACGCTTCCTGCCGAACGACCTGTGGGCCAAGGTCGCGGGCATGGAGGCGGAGAAGGACCTCATCGAGCGGCGCGTCGTGCTGCCGCTCGCGGAGCCCGAGCGTGCCGCCCGGCACGGGGTCCGGCCGCCGCGGGCCATCGCGCTGTTCGGCCCACCCGGCACCGGCAAGACGACCTTCGCGCGAGGCATCGCCTCCAAGCTCGGCTGGCCCTTCGTCGAGCTGCTCCCCTCCCGGCTCGCCGACGAGGGCAATCTGGCGGCCGCCCTGCGCAGTGCCTTCGCCCGGATCGCCGAGCTGGAGCGCGTCCTCGTCTTCATCGACGAGGTCGAGGAGATCGCCCCGGTGCGCACCGAGCCCGCGCAGAGCGGCGGAATGCACGGAGTGACCAATGAACTGCTCAAGCTCATCCCCGGCTTCCGGGAGAGGGACGAGCGGCTGCTCGTCTGCGCCACCAACTCCATCCGCTCGCTCGACCCGGCGTTCCTGCGGCCCGGCAGATTCGACTATCTGATCCCGATCGGCACCCCCGACACGGCCGCGCGCGCCGCCATCTGGTCCCGCTACACCGACGGCCGGCCCGATGCGGATGTGTCGGTCCTCGTCGCCGCCAGCGAACTGTTCACCCCCGCCGACATCGAGCACGCGGCCCGGATCGCCGCCCAGACCGCCTTCGAGCGGGACCTGGAGACGATCGGTACGGGCGAGCGCGGGGCGCCCGGCGCGGACACCGAGGACTATCTGGCGGCCATCGCCCAGTGCCGCCCGACCGTGACCCCAGCGATGATCGAGGAGTTCGGCACGGACATCACCGCCCACGCCCGCTTCTGACCTAAGACTTCCGTCATCCGCCGGGCCACCCATCGCGGCCCGAAGCGCGCCCTCATGCGGGCCGTCCGGCCGGGATTCGGCGGCCGGGCAGTCGCTCACAGCCGGACGATCCCCGCCGAGCCCGTCCAGCATCGCCGTCGCGGCAGCTCCTACGCAGTCCGTGTGTCGTTCTCGGGAGCGGTGCCGCAGCGCAGTCGCCGCGGTGCCGACGTTCGGCCCCCGGGCGCTCATCCCGGACGGGGTGCGCACCAGGTACGGCTTCAGTCTCTCTCATTGGCCCCGAATTCCAGGTGTTCCGGGTGCCGTGCGGAAGCTCCCGCATCGAACCCCGAACTGGGCACAGGCCCCCGCGCGGATACCCGGGGGTCTTCAGACATGGCCGGTCAGCTGCGCACGCCGCGGCCAAGCTCCCGCAACTGAAGGGTGGAGGAGGAATTGACCGCCCACTCGGCGCCCGTGATGTCGCCCCGGGCGGCAATGTACTGCTTGCCCTGCCACAGCGGCAGCATGGGGACGTCGTCGGACACGATGTCCTGGATCCTGGTGAGGCTCTCCTTCGCGTTGATGCGATCGGCCTCGCGCCGGGACTCCGGGATCAGGGTGTTGATGATCTCGCCGTTCAAGTACGGCGAGTGGAGGAAGTTGTCCTTGTCGAGGAACGGCGCGAGGTAGTTGTCTGCGTCGGGGAAGTCCGGGAACCAGCCCATGCCGAAGACGTCGTACTTGCCCGCCTTCTGGGCCGGGACGAACTTGTCCCAGGTGTCGCCCTTGATGCTGACGTCGAACAGGCCGCTGTCGTTCAACTGCTGCTTCAGCAGGTCGAACTCTTCCTTGGTGGCCGGACCATAGTGGTCGGTCGTGTAGTGCAGCGTGAGCTTCACCGGGGTGGTGATGTTGGCCTTGGCGAGCAGCGACTTGGCCTTGCTGACGCTCGGTTCGCCGTACTTGTTGAAGAACGAGTTGGAGTGGCCGGTGATGGTGGCCGGGACGAGCGAGTACAGGGGCTGGGCCTCGGTGGCGTACACCTTGGAGACCAGCTCGCCGCGGTCGATGATCTGTGCCATTGCCTGACGGACGGCCTTGCTCTTTACCGACGGGGCGTCCGTGTTGAAGCCGAGGTAACGGATCTCGAGCCCCGGCATCTCGATCAGGTTCACGTTGCTGTCGCTGTTGTTCTGGAGCTTGCGGATCTGGTCGGGTGACATCGTGCGGGTCATGACGTCGATGTCACCCTTGTCGAGCGCGGCGCCCATGGCGTCGGCGTCCTTGAAGGACTCCAACACCACGGTCTCGTTCTTCGGCGTCAGCAGCCCCTTGTAGTTGGGGTTCTTGGTGAAGGTGGCCTTCACCAGCTCGTTGCCCTTGACCTCGGCCTGCATCGTGTACGGCCCGGAGCCCTCGACCTCGAAGCCCTCGCGCAGCTTGCTCTTTTGGTAGTTCTTGGGGTTGACGATGCCGGCGACCGGCGTCGACAGCTTGAACGGGAAGGTGGCGTCCGCGGTCTTCAGGTGGAAGATCACCGTGTCGCCCTGCGTCTCAACGATGTCGATGGTGGACAGCAGCGCGAAGATGCCGCTGTCGGCCTTGAGGGCGCGGGCACGGTCGATGGAGAACTTCACATCGGCCGCGGTCACGGGGTCACCGTTGGAGAAGTACAGACCCTTGCGCAGCTTGCACACGTAGCGCTCGTTGCCGGTGTCGGTGAAGCCACAGCTCTCGGCGGCCTCTGGTTCGGGCTCGCCGTTACCGTGCGGCTGGACCATCAGCGTCTGCACGGTCTGCCGGAGGATGTTCCAGGTTCCCACGTCGTACGCGTACGCCGGGTCGACGGGTGCGGGGGCGTCGCTGGAGACGGTGAACCGGTCGGTGGTACCGACGACGATGGCGTCATCGCTGCTGGACCCGCCGCAGGCAGCGAGGACGGGGGTGAGCAGACCAGCGACGGCCGGCAGCACCAAAGTCTTGCGGTTCATGCTCGAGTTCTCCAGAGCTGTCAAGTCCGTGCGCCCCGCATTCATGTGTGATGCGACGGATCGCGAGGATGTGGCGATGTCGCGGCCCGCAGCCGCTTGTTGTAGCCAGTGGCCCGGGAAGGGGACAGGTCGGCCAGGTGCTTGCGCGCCAGCGCAGCTAATGCCTAGAGGTGAAGCTGAGTAGTGCCTGGGCGACCGCGACGCACAAGAGTTCCGCGGGTGAGCGCGGACGGCCGACCGGTGCCGTTTTGTATGGTTCGCGACGCCTACGGAGTGAACTGCTCGTTCGTCGTCGGGTTCTTCCGCAGATCGCACACCGAGTTCTCGTACGCTGGGGCCACGTCGGCCGCGGTGGTGAGGACCTTGTATCCGTGCTTGCCATTGGCTTCGGCGATGCTGATGTTCTGCGACACGTGGTGCGAGCCGCCGTTCATTGTGACCTTTCCGCTCGGCGAATTGATCGATAGTCCGGATTCGAGGGAAGCGATGACCTTGTCCCGGTCGAGGCTTTTGGCCTTGTTCACCGCTGCGGCCCAAAGGTGCCAGCCGTTCCACTCCAGCACCGCAATGTCGGGCACGTATTGGTAGTTCTTGCCGTACTCCTCCCGCCAGGCCCGAAGGAAGGCAGCGCTGGCCGGCGAGTCGAGCTCCTGGAAGTATGGGTAGGCGACCGTGGTGCCCTTGCTTTCCCTTGGTGCCAGCACCATATTTTCGACACCGAACGTCGACGAGACGATCTTCATGCTCTTGTTGAGCCCGGTCGAGGCGAAGTCCCGGTAGAAGGCGTAATGGTTGCCGCCGACAAGCAGGGAAACCACGACGTCGGGCTTGGCGGCCTGGAGGCGGTTAATCACCGCGCCAAAACCCGCACTCTCCAGCTTGACGAAGTCCAGGCCGACGACCAAGGCGTCGGCTTCCGCCGCGTACCTTTTGGCCCAGTCGGCCGAGATCTCCCCGAAGTTGTAGTCGGCCGCCACTATGTAGATCTTCTTGCCGTAGTTCTTGGCGGCGAACGGGATCAGCGGCGCTAGCTGCTGGGACGGAACCGCGCCGGTGCTGAAGACGTTCCTGTCGCAGACGCCGCCTTCGTAAATAGTGTTGTAGAAGTAGAGCGTTTTTGCGCGGTCCACGATGGGCCGGATCGCTTCACGAGAGGCGCTGGTGATGCCGCCCATGATGACGGAGACATTGTCCTCAAGGGTGAGCTTGTTGGCGTACTGGACGTACTTGGCGTTGTCGGACTGCGAGTCATAACTGATGAGCTTGAGCTTTCGGCCAAGCACACCACCGTGGGCGTTGATGTCTTTGATCGCGAGGTTGGTAGCGTCAATCTTAGGCTTGCCGTAGACGTTGAGCGGCCCGGTGGCGTCGAGGATGCTGCCGACGATAATCGGCCCATTTGAGCCTGAACCCGTGTCGTCGGCGCTACTCGGCCCGCAGGCGGCAGTCAGCAGCACCATCGATGAGGCGACCGCCACATTCCTGAGGGCGAGCTGTCTTTCAGGGAACCGCATTGAGGCACCTCGATCTGTTTGATTTCCGTGAAGAAGCGGGATTTCCGTCACCGCGACGCGACTCGTAGGCCCTGTGATAAGGAAGCCGGGAGGGGGAGCAGGCGAGGTGCATCGATCGGTCCTGCGGTCGTCGAGCCGGTGAAGAGGCCGTCGACACGGGCGCGTTCGGCAGTGCTGTGAGGCACCAGAGGGGCCGTTGCCACGCCGACGACGCTATTGACGATCAGCGCGGCGACCCCTGACGTGAGACCGCCGAGCCATGGCGCGGAGAGGGGGTACTGCACTGGGTACTGCACCTGACACACTGATGAAGAGCGGGTGCTCGACGTCGAACGCCTCCGGCGTGTGGTGCCCAGCGCCGATCCCGGCGCAGGCCAGCATCAAGATGACGGCCTCGGGGATCACGGGCAGATACACGGCCGCCCGGTCGCCCTTGGTGACGCCCAGCTCCGTCAGGGCGTTGGCCACCCTGGATGCCTCGTCCTTGAGCTCGGCGTAGGTGAGGGCCCGGTGATCGCCCGGCTCGCCCTCGAAGTGGATGGCGACGCGGTCGCCGTGGCCCGCCTCGACACGGCTGCCCAGGCAGCGTGCCGTCGGCGAACCACTTGGCGAACGGCGGGTTCGACCAGTCCAGGATCTCGGTCGGCTCGGTGGCCCAGGTCAGCCGCCGCGGCGGCTCGGCCGAGAAGTCCAGCCTGCCAGCCTTCGCCTGTTCGTACGCCTCCGCCTTCACATTGGCGGCATGTTCGGCCAGCCGAGTGAACCGCCACTCCTTTTTGAGCAGGTCGGCCAGGCTTTCGTTGCCCACGACATTCCCCCAACCGATGCCGTGAGTCGCCCTGCGGTTCACGAACATTTCTCCCATTTACCCATTTCCCTTGCCGGAACCTTCCGGCTATACCAAGGCTACTCGCAGCCGGAACCTTCCGGCAAGACAGAACACGCCTGAGTGGAACATTGCAGACGCCGCGACTGTCCGGGAAGCACGCCATGTACCACAGGGCGGGTGGGGACAGGAGCGTTGGGGTGGTTGCGGCGGTGACGTTCGCAGTAGCGGTCGTACGCACCTCGCCAGTGAACTCCCCTACTTACCAGCGCAGTCCGTCCAGTACTTGACGAGCGTCATTCGCGGGCGCCGGCGAGCTCCTTGCCTGGCCCCGGCACCGGTACCTCGAGCTGTGAGGTGACGTACGGCGCCTCTGTGGTGGGCAGCAGGGCGCGGGCGGACGCCAGCAACTCTTGCACAGACCGACAGGAACGAGGAAGCGATGTGGTATGGATCGCCCTCACTCACCACGTCTGGCGCCGGTCGCGTCAGTGATTCGGTTGACGGCAGATTTCGCTGGCTTTCCTGTCATCGCAGCCGACCCTCCGCATGGTCCGCAATGTACGCGGCGCCGACGCGCAGCATAGGTGCCACTTCTACGGCAGCGGTGCAGCCCGTGCCGGGATGGTCCGCGATGGTGAGTCGCGGCCGAAACTGCCGAACGGCGCATCCACCGCGATGGCGGTCGGATCAAGCCGCTTGAGTTCGGCCACCCGCAGGACCAGCCTTTCGACGAAGGCCTCGCGGGACATGGGGTACTCGCAGACGGTGGCGGTTCTGCTGTCCCCAACTGGGCTCGTTCGTCCAGACGGTGTTGACACCGGGCAGATCGCCGGTCAGGTAAAGCTTCTTGCAGTGCTGCTGGCGGAGCTTGCCACTAGAGGTCAGCGGAAGCTGACCGGGGCGCAGCAGGACGATCACATCCGGCCCGACCTGGTGCTCTTGAACGAACCCCCGTCGGACCGCCTCGATGACCTCTTCCGGGTCGACGAGCCCGAACCGTGACCCGCGCGAGCTCATTCACCACAACCAGGTGCTCCTCGCCATCGTCGGCGACGGAGAACGCGGCGGATGACCGTGACGCCGAGCGGCGTGCTCGTGGAGCACCCGAGGTGTACTGCAGGCAGGCCAACTCGCTGACTTCGAGGGCAGGCTGGGCCCATCGCTGGGGATCTGGCGCCATCATCTCGTCTGTGGTGACGATGCGGCACGATTCGGGCGGGTGTGCGAGCAGCGAGTCGGCCTCCCCGTGGCGCGAGGCACGCACGGCAGGTTTGATCGACGTAATCTCAGCCCGTGGGGCACAGGGACCAGCTCCTCCGGTGGTTATCGCGTGATGATCGCGCCGGTCCACTCACCGCAGGGTGCGGCCAAGGACGGCCAGGCCACGGGCTAGGTGTATTGGCCTGCAGGGTTGTTTACGCGGCTGATGGGTGGCTTGCCTTCGAGTGCGGTGTGGCAGCGGTGGTGGTTGTAGGTGTGGAGGAAGTCTGCCAGGGCCGCGGCCCGTTCGGTGTTGCTGGTGTAGGGCCGCAGGTAGGCCCATTCGTCGAGCAGGGTGCGGTTGAAGCGTTCGACCTTGCCATTGGTCTGCGGCCGGTAGGGCCGGATGCGCTTGTGCGCGATCCCTGCTGCGGACAGGGTGTCCCGCCAGAGAAACGACTTGTAGCAGGCGCCGTTGTCGGTCAGCACGCGTTCGACGGTGATGCCGTGGCCGGTGAAGAAGGCGTGTGCCCGCTGCCAGAAGGCCACGGCGGTCTCCTTGCGCTCGTCGGTCAGGATCTCGCTGTAGGCCAGGCGGGAGTGGTCGTCGACGGCGGAGTGGATGTAGCTGTAGCCGATCACCGGCCTGCAGCTCTTGCGCTGGTCGGTGGTGGCCTGCCGGTTGCGGTCACCGGCCGCCCTGCCGACCGTGCGCCACCCCCCGCCGTCGGGGATGTTGCCGAGCTTCTTGATGTCGACATGGACCAGCTCACCCGGCCGGGCTCGTTCGTAGCGCCGGATGGGCTCGCCGGTCGGCCGGTCCAGCCAGGCCAGCCGGTGCAGGCCGTGCCGGGTCAGGATGCGGTGCACGGTGGAGGCGGGCAGCCCGAGGATGGGGCCGATGCGGGCCGGGCCCAGCTTGCGGGCCTGCCGCAGCTCGCAGACACGGGCCTCCACCTCGGGCGCTGTGCGGTGCGGGGTCGTGTGCGGCCGGCTGGAGCGGTCGTGCAGACCCGCATCGCCCTCCGTCCGCCACCGGCGCATCCACTTGTGAGCGGTCGGCCGCGAGATCCCCATCTCGGCCGCCACATGAGCAACCGGACTGCCAGCCAGGGCACGTTCGACCAGGAGCCGCCTCCCGAAGACAGTCAGCCGGGCATTACGGTGGGACACGAAGACCTCCGTGTGTGGTGTGGAGCCTAGACACCTCCACCACACCGGAGGTCTTCGCCATGATCAAGACCCACGACTGTTAACAACGCTCGTGATCAATACAGCTAGGGCGTGTTTTAGAACTGAGCTCCCAGCCACTCCGCATGCCGTGATGCTCTCGGTGTGGGGCGTGGGGATCTCTCGGATGGCCAGTGGGCAGTGTTGGAACCGTTGTTGCCGGTCGCGGGGGTGGGCAGACCTTCAGCGTGTCGGCGGAGGTTGATCGACGGGATCCGGTGGCGGGTGCGGACTGGTGCCCCTTGGCGGGATCTGCCTGTGGAGTACGGGCCGTGGCAGACGGTCTATGGGCTCTTTCGCCGCTGGCAGCGCGATGGTGTCTGGTCGGTGGTACTGACCGGGTTGCAGGCTCGGGCCGATGCGGCCGGGCTGATCACGTGGGAAGTGAACGTCGACTCCACGATCTGCCGGGCTCATCAGCATGCGGCCGGTGCCCGCCGGGACGGGCAGGCCCAGAAGGAACCGCCGGGCGGGATACGGGCAGAGCCCGACGACCACGGCCTGGGCCGGTCCCGGGGTGGCTGGACCACCAAGATTCATCTGGCCTGTGAACAGGGCCAGCGGCCGTTATCGCTTCTGGTCACCGCCGGGCAGCGCGGTGACAGCCCACAGTTCGTGGCTGTCCTGGAAGCCATCCGGGTACCCCGGCTGGGGCTCGGGCGTCCCCGCAGTCGGCCGCTGCGGGTGCGGGGCGACAAGGCCTATTCCTCGCGCACCAACCGTGCCTATCTCCGCCGGCGCGGGATCCGCTGCACCATCCCGGAACCGGCCGACCAGGCAGGCCACCGCAAGCGCCGTGGGACGAATGGCGGGCGTCCCCCGGTCTTCGATCACGAGGATTACAAGGCCCGGCACGCGGTCGAATGCGGTATCAACCGGCTCAAGCGCAATCGGGCGGTGGCCATGCGGTTCGACAAGCTCGCCGTTCGCTTCGAGGCCACCGTCCATATCGCCGCCATCAACGAATGGCTGTGACCTGACGACGGTGTCGGCCCCGCATGCCATGCTGAACGGCGGTCACAGCCCAGCATGTTGAGGGGAGACAGTCCGATGGGGGCTCGGTACCACTGCGCCGACAGCGAGAACGGCGACCACATCGACGACCCGTCCGAAGACGCACTGTTCATGCTGATCGACGACCTCAACGACACGGACAACACCTTCGTCGTCATCCAGCCCGACGAGGACGACCCAGCCTGGTTCGCCTCAGTCGCCGTCCTGGACGAAGGCGGCTACGAGGTCGTCCGCCGCGACAGCACCCGCCACGAGCACGAGGTCACCACCGAAACCAGCATCGACCGGATCGCGAGCGACCTCACCATCTGGATGGCCGCCCGCAACCTCTCCGGACAGCCAACCAGGCAGATCAGCGACTTCTAAAACACGGCCTAGGCGCGCATCTCGTGCCAGATGATAGGCGCGCGAGTCAGCGGCACGTTGGTGGCGTGATGGAGGGCGGCCGTCTGGCCATCGACCAGCAGTGGTTGTGTTGAAGACCAATTCGGCCGACGTGAGACCGCGGCTGCGGCCGATCGCGCTATGACCGTGGCCTGGTGGTAGTGCCCTCCGCGCGGCGCTGTCTTCGAGGCATTCGTTACTCACGAAGATGTGTGGGAGACGGCACGGTGCGTCGCCGAAGCGCCGAAGAACGGGTGCATGCGGCGTGGCTGTTGGCAGGCGTGTGGTTCGCGAGCCGGAGTCGGACGCAATGTACGCGCCAAGGTGGCGAGCCCACTCGAGTAGCGTCGCCAGCGAGGCCGCGGATGCTGCTGGCCACCTCAAGGAGACGGCGCATTCAGACATGCACCTCCTCCATTGAAGTTGGGCCCTCTGCCCGATGGACTCGCCACAACTGGTCGATCCGTGCCTGCTCCGCCGGAGCGTGCGGTTTGGCCAGCGTGACGGCAAGGTATGCGCCCACGTTCACGGCGAGGGCGGCGACCCCGGAGGTCAGGCCCCCGAGCCACGGGATGGACACCGGATACAGCACCTGCAGTACCGCTGCGGTGAGGAAGCCGCTCGTCATCGCAGCGAGCGCAGCGGAGGCGGTTCCTCGTTTCCAGAAGATGCCGAAGAAAAGGGTTGGGGCCAGTTGAACGATGCCCTGATAGGAGACCAGCGCCAGGGCGATGAGGCCGGAGGTGATGCTGGCTGTGAAGAAGGCCCCGACTGCGCAAGCGACGGTGATGATCGCCACGGCCCAGCGCCCCACGGCAGGGTTGTCGATGCGTCGGTTCTGGATTACCCCCACGAAGTCGTTTGCGGCTTGGGCGCCCATGGCCTGCAGGTTTGCCCCGACGTTCCCCAGCGTCGCACCGACCACGCAGATCGCAGCCAGCGTGACCAGCACGAGGCCACCGCGTTCGGCGACAATGAACCAGACCTTGTCCGGTGCGGCGGCAACCTCGGGGAGGCTGGAGGCGAGGAACGCCACCAGGCAAATTGCACTGCCGAAGACGAAGATGATGGGTGTCGCCTGGAGGGCGGTCCGGCGGATGGTCCTGACGCTGTTGGCGGTGAACAGGCGGACGAAGATGTCCGGCCAGCACCAGCTACCCGCGGCGCCCGTGAGCACGATGGAGAGCGCGTACAGAGGGCCAAGTTCACTGTTCGGGCCAGGCAGTGTGTAGTGGCCGGCGGAGACCTCACCGAAGCCGTGGCCCTGGGTCAGTAGCCACACGATCATGCCGGTCGCAATCAGGGTGCCGAGCAGATAAGCGAAGATGCCCTGCACCATGTCACTAATCATGACGCCGTGCATTCCGTACTTAACGGTCCAGATCTGCCGGAACGCGATCACACCGACGCTGATCACCACGGCCAAGAATGGGCCAATATGGCCGAAGGACAGGTAGGAGAAGACCAGGCCGAGTGACTGCATACCGAGGATGACCCAGGGAAGCGTGGCAACGATCCCGATGAGCGAGGCGACCACACGGACAGCCCGAGACCCGTACCGCAACCCGAGAAGGTCAGCCTGCGTTCGAAGGTCGAACTTTTTGCCCCAGTCATGAACGGGCCGCGATAGCAGGTACATCAGGGCCACGGCGGCCATGGAATAGACGACGAGGTAGAAGCCGATGATGCCCCTGCCGGCAGCAAGCCCCGCGAACGAGATGAACACCGTGCCAGGCATCCAGGTGTTCACGAACGCCATCGTTCCGTAGTGGGGCCCAAACGAGCGTCCGGCCGTGGCGTACTCGCTGAACGTCCTGTCTCGATGGCGGGTCCGCTCCATGGCCCAAATGATCAGCACCATGAAGGCGGTGACGCCCCCATAGGCGATCAGCATATCCATCCGTAGCTCCGATCCTCGCGCCGGAACGTTCCAGCAGGACCAGGAAATCCTTGTTCTGATGACATCTGCTCGTCTGCGGGAGGTGCTAGATCTAGCGAAGCGACCTCTCGAACCGGACCCTCAGATGTCGGAACGTTCCGGCACATATCCAGCGTTCCCCGCCTCACACCGGAAGTCAAGAGGTCTTCCTAAGGTCGCTCCAGCCGACCAGGCTCGCTCCAGCACCCGCGCGGGGCGATCGCCTTCCCTAGTAGGACTCCGTTACGTCCGTCTGTCGGTCCTAGTCGGGGGCATGTGTAGGGGTGTGGATGCACATGAAGTGAACCGTGCTCGGGCGAAGTTGGCGTTATTCGTGGCTGATGTGTTCGCCTCGGTACCGCGGAAGGACCAGCGGGCCAAGAGTGACTGCTATCTGCGGGGTCTGATGCTGGACGGGCGGCGTAAGTCGATCCAGCCGATGGCGGAGCGGCTGCCGGACGGCAATGAGCAGAACCTGCAGCAGTTCGTGAACCAGTCGACGTGGGATCCGGTGCCGGTGCGTCGGCGGATCGCGCAGCGGATGGTGACGCAGGTCGGCCCGGACGCCTGGGCGATCGATGACGTGTCGTTCCCCAAGGACGGCCGGATGTCGGTGGCGGTCGCGCCCCAGTACTGCGGAGCGCTCGGCAAGCAGGCGAACTGCCAGGTCGCGGTGAGCGTGCACGCGGTCTCCGACACGGCGTCGTGTCCGCTGCAGTGGCGTCTGTTCGTGCCTGAGGAATGGGCGGCGGATTCCGTCCGTCGGCGCAAGACGGGGATCCCGGAGGAGATCGGGCACCGGGAGAAGTGGCGCCTGGCCCTGGACAGCATCGACGAGCTGGCCGAATGGGGCCTCGTCCCGCCGGTGCTGGTGGCCGACGCCGGCTACGGGCAGAACGCCGACTTCCGTGACGGGCTGGAGCGTCGGGGCATCGGCTACGTGGTGGCGGTCCGCTCAGATGTGACCGCTCACCCGCACGATGCGGTGCCTGCGGTCCCGCCCTGGTCCGGCAACGGACGCAAGCCGCAGCCCCGTTACCGCGACAAGCCGTCCCCGGTCGCCTCGCTCGCGGCCGGCCACGGGCGACAGGCTTTCACCGAGGTGACCTGGCGGGAGGGCTCTCGAGGCCGGATGCGCTCGCATTTCCTGGCCCTGCAGGTACGGCCGGCCGGCATCAAATCCCGCCGCCTCGCCCGGGCCGCCGCCGCAGACCCAGGCAGCTGGGACGGCGTCCTGCCCGAGGTGACGCTGCTGGTCGAATGGCCCGCGGGCGCCGAGGCACCCACCGATTACTGGCTGTCCAATCTGCCCGACACACACTCCCTCGCCGAGCTGGTCCGCCTCGCAAAGATCCGCTGGCGCATCGAGCACGACTACCGGGAACTCAAGCACGGCCTCGGCCTGGACCACTTCGAGGGCCGTTCCTGGAACGGCTGGCACCACCACGTCACCCTGGTCACCGCCGCCCACGCGTTCCTCACCGAACAGCGCCTGGCCCCAAAAGCCGATACAGCGGACTCACCCTCTACCAGATCCTCGACACCATCCAGGACCTGCTGAACTGCTGGACCGGCACCTGCACCACCTGTCACCGCCCCCTGCCCAACAAGAGGCCACCAAGATCAAGACAGACCTAACGGAGTCCTACTAGAGCCGACGCCCCCTGCTGGAGTACGTATTCCAGCGGCTATCGCCGCAATGCCGAACAAGAACGAGCACGGCCTCCAGGCAGGGTCACAGACGCCCGGCGCAGAGTGGCAGGTCCGCTCGCGGCGAAGCTGGCCATGAGGACGTGCGGATACGTCAGCAGGGCGAGCGCGGAGCCCAGCGCGAGCGTGGCGAAGGCGGCTGCTGGCGGGGGCGAGCAGCAGAGATGCCTCAGTCCCACCGTGGTCAAGCCGGCGGGCGGCGGCAACGATGGCCGATCACATCGGTCTCGACACAACCCTGGCGGTTGCCGAGTCGCTGTACGCCGAGTTCAGGCAACCTCTGCACGCCCCTCCCCCGCTGCTGTCGCGGATGGTCCAGGCGGGGCACACCGGCCGGAAGGCAGGCCAGGGATTCCACAACTACTCAAACACCGCTTGACGTTACCGGCCTCGCCACCGGAGCGGGCGCAACCGCTGCTGTTGTCCAAGGCCCCGTCAAAGGGCGGATGGGACGGCGCCCGGGCGGCCCCCAACCACGTCATTCCGGTCTCGGCGGGCGGGCCGCCGGGCCTGCGGTGACGCACCATCGGCTCACGTCGGTCACGCTGCCCGGCATCAGTAGGCGATCCGTTTCACCACCGAAGGCGCGGGCCGGCCGCCGTGCGCCGTCCACACGGCGGCCAACCCGCAGTCGAGAGGCGCCGCAGGCCCTCCGCTGATCCACCAGGCACTCGGTCTTCCGCATCGGACAGAGGACGGTCGGCACCAACCACTCACCTGGAGCTCGGAGTCTCCGAGAGAGCGCATTCCAGCAATACGATTGGCGGCACTGGTTGGACATGAGCATCCATATCCTTTCCGCCGCCTCCGGGGCGACAAGGCCCGGGACCCGACAGGTGCTGCCGTGCGCACCGGGTCTCCGTATCGCCTGGACCCTGCCACTGGCCGGTGCCATCAGCCAGTGTCAGACCGGGTCGGCGCTCATCGTTGCCGCCCGAGTGACGGATCGATAAAGGTAGTTGCCTGCTCTGCGATCCTCGCCGGGCGCGACGGCGGGTGGGCCCTTGCCGGAAGCCCGACCCGGCGCAGCAGGCTGATCGCCAGCGTTCAAGAATCTCTGAAGGCTCTAGACACCGAGAAACCGACTCACTTGCGCCGTGTCTGCCAGTTCGGCGGAATCGCAGGAGTGGACTATCGACCCCTTCTCCATGAACAAGCAACGCTCAGCGAACCGCATGGCCGCATCGAGGTTCTGTTCGATGAGCAGAATGGCGATCCCGTTGTCGATAGCCAGTGACTTCAATCGGTCAGCGATCCCGGCGACGAGATTAGGCTGGATGCCTTCGGAAGGTTCGTCGAGGATCAGGACCGAGGGTTGGCCAACAAGCGCCCGAGCGATCGAGAGTTGCTGTTGCTCACCTCCGGAGAGGGTCCCTGCTGCCTGCTGACGACGCTCACGCAGGATGGGGAAGTAGTTGAACACGTCGTCGGGAATCACCTTCGGCCTGGGCCGGATGCCGTATAGCCCCATCCGGAGGTTTTCGTCCACCGTCAGGCGGGGGAAGAGTCCTCTGCCCTGCGGCACGTACCCGATACCCGCCCAAGTCCGGCGATAGGCCGGCCAGGAGCTGATGTTCGTTTCGTTGAGACACACCGAACCGGACGCGGTGGGTAGCAGCCCCACGATCGTCTTGGCCAGGGTTGTCTTTCCCATGCCGTTCCGGCCGAGCACCACGACTCGCTCGCCCCCTTTGATGCTCAAGTCCATGCCGTTGAGCACTCTGCTCTTGTCGTATCCGGAGACGAGATGCTGGACATCAAGCATTGGAGTGCCTTCCGAGATAGATATCCCGCACGACCGGGTCGCTTTCGATCTCTTCCATGGTCCCCTGCCGGAGCACTGCGCCTTGGTGGAGCACGATGACACGGCCCCCGAGGCTACGGATGAAGTTCATGTCGTGCTCGATGACCACGGCCGGGCAGAGATGAGAAATCTCCTTAATCAGCCGCGCTGTGTGTTCTGACTCGTCCGGTCCGAGGCCGGCGGCAGGTTCATCGAGCAGCAGGACCTTCGGTCTGCCCACGAACGCCATGCCGATCTCGAGCCATTGGCGTTCTCCGTGCGAGAGCTCACCAGCAATCTTCCCTCTCTTGGCTGAAAGATGGAGCAAGTCAGTGACATCGTCGATCTTCCACCCGCCGCCACCGCTGGCCTCGTGGCTTCGGCGAGGTGCCTGCGCAGCGATCTTGAGGTTGTCGCTGACGCTCAGTCCAGGAAATACTGTGGGGACCTGAAGCTTCCGGACGATGCCCAGGCGGGCGATCGCGACCGGAGATGATCCCGTGATATCGCGGCCCTCGAAAAGAAGTCGCCCCGTCGAGGGCTTGACTATTCCACTGAAGGCGTTGAAGACCGTAGTCTTTCCCGCCCCGTTGGGGCCGATTAGCGAGCTGATGGGTGAGTCACCGAATTCGAGGGACAGCTGGTTGAGTACCTTCAGGCCACCGAACTGGACCGTCACCGAATCCAGTTTCAGTGACGATAGTGCCGCAGTCATCTCGCCTCCGGCTTGGTCAAGTAGGTCATCCGACGCCACACATTGTTGATACCGCCGGCGATCCCGATGGGGAAGAAGAGGACGACGGCAATGAAGACGAGTCCTACAATGAGGGGCCACGATGTCTGAAAGACGGTGGAGACCTGGTCGTTCAGGACCCGCATGAAAGCCGCCCCGATGAGCGCTCCCGCAACATAGTTGCGGCCTCCGATGGCGACCCAGGCGAGAATTTCGAGCGACAACAGGGCTCCGACCATGTCCGGCGCTGCGATGAAACTAACCGCTGCAAACGTGCCTCCGGCCAGCCCTGCCAGTGCGGCGGACAGAGCGAGGGTTCCCATCAGGTACAGGGACGTGTTGTAGCCCAGGAGTTTCGCTCGGTTTTCGTCTTCCCGAATGGCCTCCAACACCAGCCCGAATGAACTGAATCGTACGGCTGTCGCGATCGCCAGCCCGAGCAGGAGGGAGATCATCGCCAGATAGTAGGCGCCGTGCCCGGTACTGAAGTCGATCGCGAATGCACCGAATTGGAGAACCAAGCCATTGACACCAGCCAGTCCGGAGTCGCCTCCGGTGACGGACTGCCAGGAGATGGCGATCTGGTAGGTGATGAGCGCGAACGCCAGCGTGACGATGCTGAAGTAGGCGCCGCGGATTCCGCCGAAGAACAGGAAGTAGCCCACCAACAAGGCGATGAGGCCTGGAATCAATACGGCGAGTGAGATGGCCAGCCAACCTCCCGCGCTGTCTCGACTGCTGACATACCCGTAGGCATAGGCCCCGATTCCGAAGAAGGCGGCCTGACCGAAGCTCAACTGTCCTGCCCGACCCCAGAGTAGCTGGAGGCTGACTGCGACCAACGCATAGGCGACAATCTGGGTCGCCAGGATGAGGTTGAACGCACCAATGAGCGGCGGCAGGACAGTCAGACCGACGGACAGAACAGCAATTCCGACAAGTGCCTGCACCATGCCCTTCTTGCGGCTCGCTGCTGTCTTTGGGCTCGTCCATTTTGTCAACACACCCAACGCCCTCATGCCACACGCACCTTAGGTTCGGACACGAGCCCGCCGGGTCGAAGACGGATGAGCAGGATGGCCAGCACGAGCACGCCAGCGCGGGCGACGGTCTGCGGAATGTACTCGACCATGACCGTCTCAAATGCACCCATGAAGAGCGCACCCACGATCGCGCCCAACAGTCGTCCCGACCCACCGATGATGACCGCAATGAATGCCGGTCCGATGTAGAACGTCCCCATCTGCGGCAGCACGATGGCGCTAGGTGCAATAAGGCAGCCGGCGAGTGCGGCGATAGCGGCACCTATGCCGAACGCAAGGCGGTTGTACCGGCCAGCATCAACACCGCTTGTCAGTGCGGACTCGCGGTTCTGCAGGATCGCTCGGACGACTGTGCCGAACGCGCCGCGAGAAAAGTACGCAAGCACAGCACAGATCGTAACAATAGCGATACTGATCACGACCAGCCGAAAGACCGGATAGGTGTAGCCGAAGACATCTACCGTTCCCTGCACCGGGGGGGCAACCGATCTCGGGCCGACGCCGAAAGTCAGCCGCAGAAGCTCCTGAATAACGAACCCGAGGCCAAGCGTAATCAAGATCGCGTCAAGAGGACGCTTGGTGAGTCGGCTGATCAACGTCCACTCAAGCAGCATCCCGATCACCAAGCCCACGCAACACGCCACCGGTAGAGCACCCCAGTACGGCACACCTAGTTCCGTAAGGAGAACTGCCGTGTAGGCGCCAATCGCGACGAGTTCGCCATGGGCCATGTTGATGACGCCCAGCAGGCCATAGATCACCCCCAGCCCAAGTGCAACCAGGGCGAGAATACTGACCAGATACACGCTGTTCAGGACAATGGAAGAGAGTATGCCCATATTTGATTCGTTCCTTTTTTGCGGCGCCTGTGATGTTGGGGCCGATCCTCTTGCGTCGGGTCGTCCGCTGTTCATTAGCCAACCCGAGCGCCCTGTTCGGCGTTGACCGGTCCGTAGACCGGTCAACGCCGATGGTCTGGCGGGGACGGCCGATCGCCAGCATGATGCGCCGTCTCACATCGGACACCGGAACTCCCACGCAAGACCGTTTACCCGGACCGCCGCTGCCCCCGACATCGCTGGGCGCTATGCGGTGAGGCTGCAGCCGGGCACGAGGGGGGTGACGCGCTCCTGGCTGGTGATGATTTTGATCTTTCCACCGGCCTGGACTTCAGCGATGTAGTTGCTGGAAATGGTGTGCTGGTTGGCCGGATCGAGGGCGATGGAACCGCTAGGCGCCTCGAATTTGGCCTTCGCGAGCATCGGCAGCCACTTCTGGGGAACAGTCGAGCCGCCGGCCGCATCGATGGCACCCTTCAGCAGGTACACCGCGCTGTAGGCCGCTTCGGCTATCGCGTTGACTGGTCCTCCTCCGTACGCCTTCTTGTAGGCGGCGAGGAACTCCTGGTTCTGCTTGCGGTCGATCGACATGAAGTACGACTGCGACGTGATCGCCCCGACGCCGAGCCCAGGATTCTGCTGGGCATACAGGTCGTCGAACCCGATCGCCACCAGCCGCACGCCCTTCGGCTTGAACTGTTCCCACTGCTTGACGAATGTAGTGAAATCGCCGCCGGCGAGAGTGACCCAGCAGATGTCGGGCTTCGTCGTCTGGAGCTTCTTGAAGAAGGGACCGAAGTCGTTGGTGCCGAACGCGTAGAAATCCTTCGACAAGACCTTGCCGCCTTGGACGGCCACGAGCTTCTCCAGGACCTCCGTAGTCCCCCGCGGCCAAATGTAGTCCGAGCCGATGACCGCATAGGTCTTGCCCACGTTTTTGGTCAGCCATGGCACGAGCGGCTCGATCTGCTGGTTCGGGACCTGTCCGGTGGCCACGAGGTATTCATCGCAGGCCTTGGCACCCGCGGCGGCCCCCTCGTAGTAGGTCGTGTAGAGCAGGGGTACCTTGCGCTTCGGTAGCACCGTCAGCGCAGCCTCCCGCTCCAGGCTGGTAATCAGACCGACGCACGCGACGACCCTGTCCTGCAGGGCCAGCTTGTTCGCCTTCGCGATCGTGGTGCTCGGACTCGTCGCGTCGTCCTCCTTGACCACCGATATCTTGCGTCCGCCGATGCCGCCAGCTGCGTTGATCTGGTTGACCGCAAGCTCGAAGCAGCGGAACTGCGTCTCGCCGAAAATCGTCGCTGTGCCGGTGAACGCCGACAAGAACCCGATCTTGATGTCGCCCGAGCCAGTCGGGTCGTCGTCGTTGCCACACGCGGTGAGAGCGCCCCCGAGCACCGTCACCGCCCCGACTCCCAGCCCGGCCTTCAGCATCTGGCGCCGATTCAGCCGATACTTCGAAACCTCGGCCGACGGCGGCGAATCCATGGCGTCTTCAGTCATGAGAGCTCTCCACATCTTCTGTCACGGGACCCTTGGCGAACGACACGGAAAGGTGCCTCATCAGTGCTTGAAAACGATGTTGATTCGTATGACTCGCCCGGTGCCCAATGCACCCGTGCGGTCTGTCAGGCAATCAGTGACGCCGCCGCTGAAGCCGGGGGCCATGCCGTGTCGGAACGTTCCGGCAATATTGGCCACCCGTAGGTCACCATGTCAAGGGGATCCTTCGGACAAGGCACCACATGGAGAGTCATCGGCGCCGCCGGCACCTGAACCGGCCCATACGCCGTTGATGCGATACCGCTGGCGCAGCTGAAGGAAGGGCTTCCGTTCCAAGGGGTGGCGGTCAAGCCGGAGTCGACCCCCGCGCGGGGCGGGAGCTCCAGGGCTGCAGAAGCGGTCCATCCTCAACGCAAGCTGGGAGTCCCCTTGCTGAGAGACCGGTGGAGCTTAAGGCGGCTTGCACAATCAGTTGAGTCTTGGCGAGTGATCAGGCTGCAGGCCAGTTTGAGGAAGGACTCGTAGATGTCGGCTCCGCTCCCAGCGGATTCGGAGGCGTCATCCGTCGAGCCAATCGAAGGCGGGCCACAAGGCCCAGCGGTAGATGCCCAGTCCGGGCCGTGTCGGATACCTCGGCGGGCGATGGCCGGCACGATGCCACGGGCGCGGACCTGGTCGCGGTAGATGTCGTGGTCGTAGCCGTGGTGGGGGAACAGCGAGTGTTCTCCGGCGCGGACGGCCGAAGCCGCGGACCGGAGAGATGGCGTCGAGCGGTGGCAGCAGCTGGGTGCTGTCGCTGCGGCTCCCGCCGGTCAGCGGGACCTTGAGCTGGGTGCCGTGCGCGTCGGTGATCAGGTGACGCGATAGTCGTGCCCGGCCCAGGGCTGCTGGTGACGCAGCCGTCGCGATCCCCGCTTCTACTGAGCTTGTAGGCGTGGTGTCGTCAGGGCTGACAAGTGGTGATCGTCGCGGTAGGCCGGAAGTATGAGGTATCCGCAGGGTGGCGGTTTGACCGCTGAGCGGCAGGGGTTTCGCGAGCGCATCCGTATGCGAGCGGGCGAGATGTTCGCCGACGGGCAGGGCAATGCTGTGATCGCAAAGGAGTTACGGGTCAGCGTCCGGTCGGTGCAGCGATGGCGCCGGTCGTGGGAGAACCGCGGCCAGCAAGCCCTGCGCTCGAGAGGTCCAGCATCCAGGCCGAAGCTGAGCGAGGCACTGTTCTCGGTGCTGGAGGAGGAGTTGGGCAAGGGGCCGGTCGCGCATGGCTGGGCGGACCAGACCTGGACCCTGGCGCGAATCAAGACGCTCATCGGGCGCAGGTTCCACAAGAGTTTCACGCTGTCCGGTATCGCTCAGATGCTGCGTCGGCACGGCTGGAGCCACCAGGTCCCGGCCCGCCGTGCGACCGAGCGTGACGACCGCGGCGGCGCTCGGGGCCTTCATCGTCTTCGAGGACGAGGCCGGCTTCTCGATGACGCCGCCGACCAGCCGCACCTGGGCCCGTCGCGGTCGCACGCCGGTCGTCCGGGTCCGTGGCCGTTCCCAGCCGCAGGGTCTCCCTGGCAGCCCTGTGCTGCTACAAGCACGGTGAGAGGTCCCGCTTGATCTATCGGCCCATGTTCCACAAGGACCACAAGACCAAAGAGCGGCGAAGCTTCGCCTGGACCGACTATCGCGACCTGCTGATCGTGGCCCACCAGCAGCTCGGCGCCCCGCTCGTACTCGTATGGGACAACCTCAACACCCACCGCGCCGCCGGGATGCGCGACTTCATCGCCGAACACGACTGGATCACCGCCTTCCACCTGCCGCCCTATGCTCCCGATCTCAACCCCGTTGAGGGCATCTGGTCCCTGCTACGACGAAGCTCCCAGGCCAACACGGCTTTCACCGAACCTGACCACCTCGTCCGCGTCCTACGCCACGGCCTTCGCCAGATCCAATACCGCAGCGACGTCATTGACGGATGCCTTACCGCAACCGGACTCCGGCCCTGACGACACCACGCCTACAAGCTCAGTAACGACCTGACGCGCGAAGAGTTCACCACACACCTGGACCAGACCAGCCGGGAAGCCGCGTTCAGCTCCGCGAGCAGGACCCCCTGCCGCCGCAGCCACACCCCCGCCTCGTTCCAGCCCCACGGCCGGCGCCAGCAGGTCATGCCCGAAGCCCGACTCCCGTGGCAGGCCCTCCCACTGGATCCCGGCGTGCAGCACGTAGGGATGCCGCTCAGCACCTCCCAGGCCGGAAGCGGCTTGCGCACCGGAGAGCGGAGGCAGCCCTCCCGTCAGGGCAAAAGCGGCTCCAGGCGCTCCCACAGCCCGTCCGATACGGTTCTCGCACCGAGCCGAGCGCCGACTCCGGCTCCGGACACGACGTCCAGGAGGGCCCCTACTTCATGGTGTTACTGAGCTTGTAGGCGTGGTGGCGTCGGGGCTAGTCCGGTTGCGGTAGGGCGTGCGTCGATGACGCCGTTCGGTTACTGGCTTTTCGGAGGCCCTGGCGCAGTGCACCCATAGGCGTCGGTAGAAGCGCACTTCCGCGTCCTTGTGTACGTTCGAAGAGGATCAGCAGACCTCACGGGCGAGCTACTGGGTCGGTATCCGTAGGTTCTCCGCTCGTGGTGGTGCATGGTTGCAGGCTTGAGTGAGCCGGGGACGGGGAGGGATTCGAGGGGGGAGGTCCGGGAGCTCATACAGGGGTAAGGCTCCCGGCCCTCGGAATCGCGCTGCCCCGTCCCCAACTCGGTTCAGGTGCCCCGGCGCAGTACCAAGGTGTTGGTACATCCGCCGGGGCCGACAGTTCGGCATCAGCCTGGCACGCTGGGAGTGAAGCACCGCCGTGTCCAGGCTCGTGACATAGTTCCCGACCGGACTTCGGCCCCATGCTCCTGTGTGTGAGTGCGGCGGCCTCGTTGTCGACCGATTGAGCCGCGCGGGTTGCTGACCGTGGAGTTGGTGTCGTCCCAGCAGCCCGCGGCTATGTGGCTGGGACCGAGGTTGGCACTTTCGCAGGACAGGCCGCGCGCCTGCATGCCCAGGTCTACGAAGCCGCTATGCCAGGAGCTTGTGCCTGGCGCCACCGGGAATGAGGGCCCACCTTGCCGGCTCGGGTGCCCCTCGCGCAGGCGATCACCTTATTGGGCTGGGGGTATCCAAAGGAAACACTCTGGAGGTCACCCCATTCTTACGGCGCTTCCTCCGCAGCGAGCAGTGCCTCTACCGACAGCGCAGTGCGTAGCAGCTCAACGTCCCGTCCTGGCAGGGCTTCCAGCGACATTCCGACCGGCAGCCCTGCAGTTGAGGGCGGGATGGGTATGGAAATGGATGGTGTGCCCAAGAGCGTGGAGGGGGTTGTGTTCGCGACGATGGTGGAAAGAAGATCCCTGTTGTTGCCGTTGTGCATGAGTATGCGGTCCTCGCCGATTACTGGCGCGGTGGTGACCACAGTGGGGTACAGCAAGGCTTCGATATCGGTAGCCGCAAAGGCGCGCTTAAAGCGTGAGCGGAGGTCTTTGCAAATGCCCATCGCGCGCCGGTACTCGGCGGGAGAGACGGGTGACTGCGCCGCATCGGACACGAGATCACGGACATCCGGCGAAGCAATCAGGTCGGCGACTCCCGCCAGGTCGAGTTGGCCGCTGCCTGGCTCCAGCACCCGGTTGAGGTACGCGGGAAGGAGGCGGGCCTTCTCGTAGTTCAGGATGGCAATGCCAGCTTCGAACGCATCATCCCGGAGTGCGCCGAGCTCGATGGGCACCATCACTATGCCGCGGCGGGCCAAGGCCTCCAGCGCCGCGCGCGCCTGCTGCTCGACCACGGGGTCGAGGTCCTGCCACAGTTCCAGTGGGACGCCGAGTCGGCGTGGGGACGCTCTGGCATCGTGGCTGTCGTCACCACGGATCGCGTGGTCGACCACGAGGACATCGCGGACAGACTGAGCCAGGATCCCGACGGTGTCCCGGGTCCATGAGACTCGGACGACCCCTTGGGTGGGGTAGCGGCCGGTCGAGGGGCGGAAGCCGACGATCCCGCAGAAGGAGGCCGGGATGCGGGATGAACCGCCGGTATCGGTACCGAGAGCGAACGGTACGGCGCCGGCCGCCACTGCGGCGGCGCTGCCGCCGCTGGATCCTCCAGCGCTCCGGTCCCTACAGGCGGGATTTCGGACCGGCCCGAAGGTGGCGTTGTTGCTGGTGACGCCCAGGGCCAGCTCATGCATGTTCGTCTTGGCTACAGCGACCGCCCCGGCCTCGACCAGCCGGCGTACCACCGGGGCGCTTTGGAGTGGCACGTTGCGGTCCAGAAACCTGGTGCCGGCTGTCGTGGGAAGGCCCGCGAGGTCGATGTTGTCTTTGACCGCGAATGGCACGCGTGCGAGTGGTCCAGCGGCTCGGGGCAAGTCCCACGGCACGTCGGCGGTAACTGCATCCAGTCCTTCTGCCAGTTGGAGGCGTTCGCTGATCGCTTCTTTGGAGGCTTCCGCATGGTCACCGAAGCTGCATTGGGCTTCGGTTGTGCCCCGATTCCGGGCGGCCGCAGCCACACGGCCGCCCGAGGTGATGGGCTCAGACATGCTCGAGCGTCCTCTCAGTCTGACCCTGGTGCACCTTCCACAGCTCCTCTACCCGCTCGCGCTCCGCAGGCGACTGGGGCTTGGCCAACGAGACGAGGACGTAGACGGCGACGTTCACAACGAGTGCCGCGACCCCGGAGGTGATGCCCCCCAGCCACAGAATCGAGACCGGATACACCACTTGCAGCACGGCTGCGGTGATGAAACCGCTGGCCATCGCGGCGACCGCCGCGTTCGCGGTGCCCCGCTTCCAGAAGATGCCGAAGAACAGGGCCGGGGCGAGCTGAACGATGCCCTGGTAGGAGACGAGCGCCCAGGTGATCAGGCCGGTGGTCGAAGCGGTGAAGAACGCAGCAACAGCGCAGAGGATGGTGATGACCGCCACCGACCAGCGCCCGAGGGCGGGATTCTCGATGCGCCGGTGCTGGACCACTCCGATGAAGTCGTTGGCGGTCTGGGCTCCCAGAGCCTGAAGGTTCGCTCCGACGTTCCCGAGGGTCGCGGCGACCACGCAGATTGCTGCGAGGGTCAGCACCACCAGGCCGCCCCGCTCAGCAAGGATGAACCAGACGTCGTCGGGTGCTGCGGCTACCTCCTTGACGCTGCTGGCGAGGAACGCCACCATGCAGACCGCCGTGCTGAAGACGAAGACGATGGGTGCGGCCTGCAGGGCCGTGCGTCGGATCGTCTTCACGCTGTTCGCGGTGAACAACCGGACGAAGATGTCGGGCCAGCACCAGCTGCCGGCGGCTCCGGTCAGGACGATCGACAGGGCGTACAGGGGGCCGAGCTCACTGCCAGGGCCAGGCAGGCTGAAGTGCCCGGGCGGGACATCGCCGAAGCCGTGTCCGCTGGTCAGCAGCCACGTGAGCATGCCGAGCGCGATCACGGTTCCGATGAAGTAGGCGAAGATTCCCTGCACGAGATCGCTGATCATTACGCCCCGCATGCCGTACTTGACGGTCCAGATCTGGCGGAACGCGATGACACCGACACTGATGATCACTGCCAGCAGCGGTCCGACCCGCCCGAAGGACAAGTAGGAGAAGACCAGTCCAAGCGACTGCATGCCCAGGACGATCCACGGCATGGTGGCGACGATACCGATCACTGATGCCACAACCCGCACGGCACGGGAGTCGTAGCGCATTCCCAGCAGATCAGCCTGAGTCCTCAGGTCGAACTTCTTGCCCCAGTCATGCACCGGGCGCGACAGCAGGAACATCAGGCCGATGGCCACCATGGAGTACACGACGAGGTAGAAGCCGATCACACCGCCGCTGGCGGCCAGTCCAGCGAACGAGATGAACACCGTTCCCGGCAGCCAGGTGTTCACAAACGCCATCGTTCCGTACGTAGCGTTAAAGGAACGCCCCGCTGTCGCGTAGTCGCTGAACGTGGTATCTGGGCGTCGCATCCGCTCCATGACCCAGATGATCAGGGCCATGAAGGCGGCGATGCCTCCGTAGGCCAGCAGCATGTCCATGATTGTCTCCACTTCGCCTAGCCGGAACGTTCCGGCAGGTGCTGAAAGGAGTGACCCCGCGGCTTGGCTATGGGATCACGAGGGGGTTCACACCTGACTCGAAGGTGCCCGGCATACTCCTCGACGGAGCGCGGAGGGTGAATGGAACCCCATGCCGGAACGTTCCGACTACCTCAGGCTCGTCCATCTAGCTGCCCTATGTCAAGAGTCCATCTGGGCTCCAGCCCCTGCAGCCCACATGAACGGTCGGCGGCGGTTGGTATCGTGCGGTTATGAAGCCCCGTTCGATCACGATCATCGATCTCGCGGAAAGTCTCGGACTGTCTAAGACCACCGTCGCGGATGCGCTGAAGGGTTCCGGACGGGTCGCCGCGTCGACACGCAAGCGTGTCATGGAGGCTGCGCGCGAGTACGGCTACGTGTCGAACCGGGCAGCCCGACAGCTCAGGACAAGGACTAGCGGTGCCATAGGGCTCTACATCCCCCCGCAGGTTCGCAGCATGTGGTTCTACATGCCGTTCGCCTTCGGCGTTGCCCAGGAGGCGTCGCAGTATGAGAACGACCTGACCCTCATCACCCCCCGCGACGGTGCCGTGGCGCCGGCCCAGCAGCTTGACGGCGTGATGATCGTTGATGCGCTCCCGGGAGATCCCGTGGTTCGCAGCCTTATGGAACTACCGGTGCCAATTGTTACCGCCGGCCGGAATGCTGATATTCCCGACGACCGGCTGGCTGGCTCCGTCACCATCGAGCACAAGCGCATGTGTGGAGTCGTCCTTGACGAGCTGGAGAGGCTGGGGTTTTCCTACCCGGCGTTCGTGAGCCCGGTCCCCGGAGACCCGCTGTCGTGGTCACACCAGCTGCACGCCGGCTACAAGAATTGGTGCAGGCGGCGACGCCTTCGCCCCCGCGCAGCCACCACGGTTCCGTTCCCGAACAATGCCGAGCTCACGGCGACGCTCGACGAAGTCCTGCAGGACCCGAAGGTCGACGCTATTTTCTTCGCATGGCAGGACATCGCCACTCGTGCAGAAATACAGCTTGAGCATCTGCTCCAGAGGACCGGCCGCAAGGTCGGTATTGCCACGATGGTCAGTTCGATGAACGACTTCTCTCACACCTACGATGCGGTACTGAACCTGCGCCCGTACGAATTCGGTCAGGCCACTGCACGCCTACTGGAGGATGTGATCACCAATCCGGCCGACACGTGCATCCACAGAATCCACGACGCGATTCTGGTCTCGTCGTCGGACGAGGAGCCGACGGATGTGCCTGTGCAGGTGGGAGGGCACTAAGCCCTTTCAGAAGCCGGTTGTGGTGTGACTGCCGGCTTGGATGCCCGTTGGTCTGATGCGGGGAATGGGGAGTTCCCGTGAATGGCCCGAATCTGAACTGTGGTCGCTGATCGAGCCGTTGCTGCCTATACCCGGGGCCCGGAGCTGAAGCGGCGGCCGTCCAATGGAGCCGGACCGGACGGCGTTGTGCAGCCAGCTCGAGACATGGAACGGGGCCAGCGTCTGGGAGCGCCTCCATGCTGTCCTACTTGAGAAGCTGCGGGCGGCGAAGGAGATCCACTGGTCCCCGGCAGTGATCGGTTCTCCCACGTTCGTCCCCTTGGGGCCCAAAAGCAGACCGGGTCCGGTCGACCGCGCCTCTCCTGAGATCCCGTCGGGCGCTGGCCTGGTCGTACGGCCAACAGGCGGCCTGACTTGCCGCTGGGGTGACCGCGGGTCCCTGCGGGACCCCGCGTCGGGCGATCACCGTTTTGCCGCCCATCGCCCAGACCCGACGCTGGTACTTGGCGTGGTTGGATCCGGACTTGGTGTCCGCCGCTGGGTCGTCGAGCGGAGCGTCGCCTGGCTGCACGCCTTCCGTCGGCTCTGCATCCGCCGGGAAGGGTGTCGTCGCGGCACAGCATCGCTGCGGCCCCTGTGGGGGCCGTCCGAGGACACCGGAGGACCTGCAGGGCAGCGGGGAGGCCGTCAAACGCCTCGGACCCGCTGAATCAGTGATCTTGTTCAGCTTTGACGGAGCGTGTGCCCGTTGGGAGGGGCCCGGTTGCCGTCATGCTGGCCTCAAGGGCATCGGCACCGTGGACACATACGCCGTCGATGAAGGTGGCAATGACTTCGATGGCGCCGATCTGAGCGACGTTCACGTCTACGGGGTCGTCAGAGAGCACAACGAAGTCAGCGTACTTCCGCGGCGTGATGCTGCCGCGCCTTCCCTCGTCGTGGCTGGCCCATGCGGCATCCAGGGTGTAAGCACGCAGCGCCTGCTCCGCCGTCACCCGCTCGTTCGGAGCGAGTACGAGGCCTGCGTGACTGAGGCGTTGGACCATGGATTGCATGCCGAGCAAGGGCGCACCCGGTGCGACCGGCCGATCGGAGCTGCCTGGCACTCGGCATCCCCGGTCGAGGAAGGACTTGTGGCGGTACATCCAGGGGGTACGGGCCGGGCCGAGTGCTTGGGCCATGGCATCGCCAACCGAGTACAGGAAGTGTGCCTGCGGCACTGGGACCACGCCCAGCTCGGCGTACCGGTCCAACTGATCGGGGCGGACGACTCCGGAGTGCTCGATGCGGTGGCGTACGTCCGGTCGGGGGGCCGCGCGTTGGGCGTCGGCGAAGGCATCGAGGGCCAGGTCGACTGCGCGATCACCGATGGCATGTGCGGCGACCCGCCAGCCCGCTCGATGCGCCTCGACGATCAACTGACGCATCTCTTCGGGATCGTTCTGGTAGATGCCCGTGGGGTGGTCGTAATTGCAGAACGGCTCCGTGACAGCGGCCGTTCTTCCGATCAGTGACCCGTCGAGCCAGATCTTCATAGGGCCGAGCCGCAAGCGGTCGTCGCCGAATCCGCTGTACAGCCCGAGGTCGAGCCCGGTGGTGATGCTGTCATTGGCGTGCGCGTGAAGCGGGTGAAGGTTGTCGGCAGCCGCCATGAGCTCCACCCGGGTTTGCAGGGTGCCGCGGTCGCGGGCGAGCTGGTAGGCGGCAGCCTCGACAGGGCTGCGGCCGATGAGGCCGAGGCCGACGCCGGCTTCCACCACATGTGTGAGTCCCTCGGACGCATAAACAGCGCTGGCCCGGGAGACAGCCTTCGCGATCTCGGTCACCGGGTAGGGCAAGACCAGTCTGGTCACCAGTTCTTGCGCCCGCTCCTGGAGCAGGCCTGTCGGCACCCCGTGGCTGTCGCGTGCGACGACGCCGCCGTTGGGAGCCTCTGCCGTGCCGTCGATCAGGCCCGCCTGTTGCAAGACTGCGCTGTTGACCACGCACATATGCCCGGAACGGTGCTTGAGCCATACCGGGCGGCCGTCGGCCGCCCGGTCGAGTCCACGGCGATGCGGATGGCCTCCCATGACGGTGTCGTCGTATCCGGAGCCTACGACCCAGGCGTCGGGAGGAAGAGTGGCAGCCCGACGAGCCACCGCTTCGTGCACCTGGTCGAGGGTGGTCATGTCCCCAAGACTGAGTTCGTCGAGGGACTGCCCGAACCAGACCATGTGGTTGTGAGCGTCGCCGAACCCGGGAACGATGACGGCCCCATGGCAGTCGAGTGTGGAAAGGGCCGGTAGCTCTTCGACCGCGGCGTCCAGGCCGACGATCCGCCCCGCGAAGACGCCGAGAGTGTGCGCGCGGGGGTGGAGGTCGTCAATCGTTCGGATGCGGGCGTTGCGGAGTTTGAGATCGAGCATGGGCACCCTTTCGGTGAAGTCGCGTCAGGGCGGTGATGAGCATGGTGGATGGCAACGGGCCTGCTGTTCACGACGACATCGCATGTGGTCGGGGTCGCGCCGTCAGGCAGGGGGTCTTGGCGACCGCGCCGCAAGTGGTCTTGTGACTGCCTGCATGGCCGTAGCACACCCAAGCTCACAGGCTTCCCGGGTGACGCGGTTGGCCAAGATCTCCGGGAGGCGCAGGTGATGGACAGGCGGCAGCACCCTGTCGGCAGCGTCCGGACGGTTGAGCCATGGTCGGCCGCCCATGTCGCGCAACAACGCCAACGATCAGCTTGCATCTGAAAGGTCATCTGCGGTGTCGGGTGTAGAGCTTGACCGGGTCACCGTCGTTTTGCCAGGGCCATTCTGTGACCAGGCCGGATGTGCCCTCCAGAGCAGTGGCCGCCTCCTTGAATCGACGGGCCTGGACCAATGCGTAGGCGAGCAGGTTGAAGTCGGCGATCGCCGAGGCGTGGTGCATGGACCCGCGTTGCAGCCAGTGCTGTGCGGTTTGGTCGAGCAGCTCGTTGATGTGAGGCTGGGACCAGTAGATGCCAGCTGCCGCACCCTGGAGACCGCGGATGGACCGCTCGCGATGAAACTGCCGTACCGCGGCCTCGACCGGCAGGCAGGCGGCCGGCGCTGTGGGCGGCATAGCGGTGCGGAGATCGTCGATGAGATCTCGCAAGGCCCGCAGACTGCCCTGCTCCTCTGGCGAGAGATAGCCAAGTATTTCCAGGTACGCCTGGCGATGCCACATGGAGCGGTCGCTGATCTCGGCCCAGACAGCCTCGAGTTCACGATAAGGGCGGGCGAGCGTGCGCAGGCACCCGAGCATGGCCACCCACGGGATCGGGTCTTCGGGCCAAACTCGAGCTGCCGTGCGGCACATGGCCAGTGCCTCTTCGACATGAGTCATCCGACCGGTGGACCGGGCCGTGAGCAAAATGGCCCAACTGCGAAGCGTCAGAGCATGGGAGTTGTCAGGGTGCAGCTGCTGCCAGCTGTGGGCGAACATGGGAAAAGCCTTCGCCAGGACCCTCATTCTGTGGCACCGCCGTTCCCAATCCGAGCCCGTTGTGTGAAGTAGCTGGTGCATCTGAGCAATGGCGGGGTGGTAGCCCCGGGTGCGTGCCAGAGCCTGGAGGGTCTTGCCGAGCGCCTCGTCGTCCAGCTGTGGGGCGAGGCGGGCAGAACGCGTGAGTCGTGAAAGCATGGTGGCGGGGTCTCTCAGTGGCGGCAGCCAGGCATCAGTGGCCTGTTTGGGGAACGACTGGTGAAGTGACACGCTGCCCCCAGTGGCGCCCAAGCCCTGCGCACAGCCCAGTTCGCGCGATGACACATCAGGCGCGTGTGGTAGGCGTGGAGGTAGGCCCGGGGACCAAGGTGACAAGGACGGTCGTCGGCGAGGGCGTTGAGCCGAGTTGGGGATTGCCGGGGACGGTATCGCAACGAGGCATGGGTGAAACGCAGAGACATAAAACATGACGAGGCGATCCCGGTGCGCCTGACACGCATGCTGTGAGCCAGCCCCCTGTCCGGCCTCCGCATGGCTGTTGTGTCTGCCTGCCTCCGGCTGGGGGTGCCTTCGCTGCGGACTCTCACGTCATGCAACCCTGAGTTGGACTTCCGAAGCGCCGGTGGCAGTTGGATCCGCGGAAGCGAGGTCCATAACTGCCCGTGTGCGCCATCCCGTCGCCGTCTCATCGATGCGCACATCGCGCGTGACAGCGCTGACGATGACGAGCCCTCGGCCGTGCTCATCGGCATCGCTGGGCGGGGTGGAGGAGGTCTTGGGCTTTCCGTGATCGGTGACCGTGATCTCCAGGACCGAGCCGGTGAGGGCGATCACGAGC
This sequence comes from Streptomyces sp. NBC_00322, assembly GCF_036147535.1. Lineage (NCBI taxonomy): Bacteria > Bacillati > Actinomycetota > Actinomycetes > Kitasatosporales > Streptomycetaceae > Streptomyces > Streptomyces sp. NBC_00322. Next base: position 178,509 of record NZ_CP108019.1, read on the forward strand.
GTCATCTCGCTGTGTCCATGCATGACAGCGTTGGTGAGGAGTTCGCTGATCACCAGCGCTGCGGTGCTTCGCTCGTCTGCGCTCATTGCCCAGGCAAACAGCATGGAGGCGCGCCTTCTGAGAGTGGCGACCGAGTCGGCTTGCGCCGGCGCCGTGATGCTGACGTGGCAGGTCCCGGACGCCGGGCGCACTCGGGTATGAGGTGTTGTGTCGGTTTGGGAGGGGGTGTCGAGGTACATGGCGTGCTTCCCGGACGGTTGTCCTGCGCGGCTCCGCTGGGAGGGGTTCCGTTTTGCCGGAAGGTTCCGGCACCGGGCGGATTTGGCGTCTGCCGGAAGGTTCCGGCACTGATGAGTCTAAGCTCTGCCGGAAGGTTCCGGCAAGGGTGAAATCGACAAATCGGAAAGATTCTGCGAGCCGCAGAGGCGGCTCGCGCAGATCTGGATGCCGGGATTGTCGCAGCAGCCAACAACGGCTCGGCCAACCGTCTGGGGAACAGGGACGTTCGCACCGCCGGCCGAGCGTGCCACGCTCACCAACGGGATGCCAACGGTGTGCGAGACGAGGGCTCCTGGGTCGCGTGAAGACGACGCGTGCCCGCTTCCGGCCGCGTGGCTGCCACGTACTCGCGAATTCATTGCCCCCGGCCGTCGTCACGTGGGAGAGGGGCCCGTGATACCGCCCCCGCGTTCCGTGCGGCGGCAGTATTACTCGCCAGTACATCTCCATTGCGTCTCGTCTTTTCCCGGATCTCCACCTGCAACTTGCCGGAACCTTCCGGCTGGCTCTACGGTTCGCCTCCTGAGCCGGAACGATCCGGCCTTTGCCGTCTTCCGGCTCTCCCACACTCGGCGCACGCGCTGCGCCCGATCGGAGGCGTTCTGGCCATGAGCGAGACCTATGCAAGAGACGGTCGGCGATTGTTCCCGTGGAAGAGGAGATTCCTCGGGGTACTGGTTGTGCTCGACGCGATCATCACCCTGCTCCCGCAGCTGTACTGGGCTGCAGGATCCAGCGGGCGGGCCTCAACAGTGTTGCTCTACAGCGTTGGAGGAAGTGTCTTCGTGGTCGCGAGTCTCATGGTGATGTACGCGATCGGCGGCCCTGGTTCGTCGAACGGGGTGGACCACTCGTGAACATGATCATCGGCTACGGTGTGATCGCCCTGTTCTTTGGCGTCGTCGTGATTGTCTTGGAGCGCATGCGACGCTCTGACGGCGGTCTTTCTGAGTACGCGGTGGCCGGACGCGCCTTCGGTCCCGGATACCAGACGATGTCGTTCCTGAACACGTGGCTGCCGGGCGCTGTGTTCACGACATTCACCGGCCTGGCCGTGAGCGAAGGCGTCATCGGCTTCTACTGGGTGCCGTACAGTCTGCTCACCATCGTGCTGATGTTCTTCATGGCCGAGCGGGTTCACCACTGGGGCCGGACTTGGGAACTGATCTCGCAGGCAGACCTCCTCGGCATGCGCTACGCATCCCATACGGTCCAAACCGTTGGAGCTCTCGTCGGCATCATCTCCTCGTTTCCGTGGATCGTCCTGGGGATGCAATCCCTCGGGCTCGTCTTCTCCCACTTGTCCTTCGGCCGGGTCTCGGACAGCACCGCGGTCCTGATCGGTGTCGGTGTCCTGGCCATCCGGCAGGTGTGGACGGTGCGGTTGGGCATGCGCGGCATCGTGGTCAGCGACATGGTGCAGAGCATCGTGGCCTACTTCCTCGGGCTTTGCCTGATCATCGGTATGCTGATGTGGCTGGGCACCCACGGGCACGGGTTGAGCCAGGTCTCCGCCACCCACTTCACGCTCCCTGGCCCCGGCAGCGCCCTCGGTCCTCTGTACCTGATGTCGCTGGTGCTCACCGGCGCGCTGGGCGGATGGTGTTGGCCGGACATCTTTGTGCGCTTGTTTACGGCCCGAAGCGCGGCCACGATCAAGAAGTCCGCAGTGCAGGCCGCGCCGTTCCTGATGGTCTTCGCCACAGCACTGGCGCTGCTGGGGCTGCTGGCATCCTCAATGCCTGAAGTCGCGGCCAAGCCCTCCGCAATGTGGTTCATCGTGGCCGGTGCCGGTGGCACCCTCCTGATTGCGCTCGCGGGTGTCGCGGTGCTCGCCGCGACCATGGGCAATGTCGACGCCAACCTCCAGGCCATCGGCATTCAGCTGAGCCACGACGTGAGGTTGCGTCGGCGCGAGCGCATGGCTTCCGGAGAGACAGCCAGCGCGAAGCTTGCCGTGGTGGCGCTCACCGTCCTCGCAGCGCTAGTCGCCTCTGGCTCTCTGCATAGCGGCCCGAGTCTCAATGAACTCGCGATCCTCTCCTACCAGGGTGTCGTCCAGCTCGCCCCCACTCTGCTGCTCGGCATCTTCTGGCGTCGGGGCAATGCTGTCGGAGCGGTGACCGGCATGGTCAGCGGGATCCTCATCGCCGGCGTGCTTCAGGTGCAGTACCCCCTCTCCGTGCCGTGGCTCGGAGGTCTTACGTCCGGGGTCGCCGCGCTGATCGTCAATACCGTCATCTACGTGGCAGCGGCCTACCTGGTGCCTCGCAGCACCGCCGAACGAGCCCGCGTCGACGCCCTCTTCGAGGGCATCGACGACCACCAGCGAACCCCCTCGCCTGCTCCCGTCCCCGCCGACTATCCATCGGACTGGACGACATCTCGTCAGTGGTGACACCTGGGGCGGGCGGCAGGACCGGCAGGCCCGGTAGCGGTCCCCGATCCCACGTTGGCTCCACGTTCGCCCATAATGGGCATATGCACAATGCACCCGCTTCCGGAGACGAAGGCCCCCCCTTGGATGGGCGCAGGGCCGACGATGCCGCAATCCCGGTGCCGTCGGCCCTGCGCGCGCTTGTCCGGGACTGCCTGGACGAGATTGACGACCTGGTGGGCCGCTATCTCTCCCACGTCTCGGAGTTCGACGGTTACCAGGGCACGGTGCCGGCCGAGGACCTTCGCGAAACCGCACGGGCCTCCATGGAACTGCTGCTGCGCCTCGTCGGCGGCCTGCCGGTAGCCGAAGAACTGCGGAGCCTGCCCGAGCGCCTTGGCCGCCGCCGAGCCCGGCAGGGTGTGCCCCTCGAGCGGCTGCTGCAGGCGGTGCGCATGGACTTCCAGGTGTTGTGGAACGCATTCGTGGAGCGCATCGCACCCCTGGACCTGCCGGATCTGACCCGCAGCGCGGTAAGGGTGTGGGACGCGGTGGAGTTCCACACCGTGAGCGTCCATGCCGCCTACCTTGATCAGGTCGCGGTACTCGCCAGGGAGCGGGAGCGCGAGCGGACGGCCCTGATGGGCAGGCTGCTGTCGTCCGGCGGACGCGATCAGCAGCTGGTGGCGCAGGTCGCGACCATGCTGCAGGTCGGCGTGCAGGCGGACTTCGCCGTGGCGGTGGTGGCGCCGGAGGTCCAGCAGGACCTGCGCAGGACCGTCGCGGTGCGGCTCACCGGACAGGTCACCCATCTGCAGGACCACAACGGCGCACTCGTGCTCATCGCCCAGCTGCCCCACGCGGCTGACGCGGTTCCGGACCGGTGGCTGCACGACGTACCCTGCGCGCTCGCCCCCGTCGCCCGCGGGCTGGCGCAGGTGCCGGACACCGTGGGGGTGGCCGAGGCGATCGCGGCCACGCTGGACGGCACCGAGACCGGCCCCGTGACACTCGGCGACGCGTGGATGTCCGTCGCCGCGGCCCGGATGGGCACCATGGCCGGCATGCTCGCCGACTCGGTGCTCGCCAGACTGCGCCCCCTGCCGCCGCAGGAACGCGATCGACTGCTGGAGACGGTCCTGACCTACTGCCGGACCGGGTCCGTCTCGGGCACCACACGCGAGCTCTACTGTCACCGGAACACGGTGCTCAACCGTCTGAGCAGGTTCTCCGAACTCACGGGCTTCCAGCCGACCAACCCCCGCGACGCGGCGACCGTGCTGTTCGCCCTTCGCTGCGCGGGTGAGGGGACCGCCTGACACGCGTCCGCCCCGTCACCTCGTAGCCAGCTCCTGGCAGGGAGTGGCCGGTTGCCCCGCGGACTGTGCATATGCACAACCACAGCCTCCTAGCGCGGAGCGTTTTGTCATTGTTTACCTCCGCGCCGACGAGCATTGTTTTGTACACACCGCAGTGGCCACTCGGCACGATCCAGAGGGGACCCGTCCCATGCATCTGACTCCACGCGAGCAGGAGAGGCTGACGCTCTTTACGGCGGCCGAGCTTGCCCGGCGGCGGCTGGCCCGTGGTGCCCGCCTCGGCGCGACCGAGGCCATCGCGCTGGTCTGCGACGAGATCCTCGAGATGGCCTGGGACGGAACGCCCATCGGGACGATCGTCGAGCGCGCCACGGGAGTCGTGCCACGCGACCGGCTGCTCCCCGGAGTCGCTGAGGCCGTCCCGAACCTGCAGGTAGAAGCCCTCTTCCCACATGGTTCCAGCCTGGTGCACGTACCCGGACCGTTCGGCCCCGGAGACCCCACCGGGCCAGGCGCGGTGCTGCCCGGCTCGGGCGAGGCGGATCTGGCACCCGGGCGCCCCCGCAGCGAACTGGAGATCACCAACCGCGGGCCCAGGCCGGTGTGGATCTCGTCCCACTTCCCTCTGGAAGAGGTCAACGGCGCGCTCGTCTTCGACCGCGACACCGCCCTCGGCCAGCGGCTGGACATCCCCGCGGGCACGTCCGCACGATTCGCGCCCGGCGAGACGCGCACCGTCACCGTCGTGACGCGAGGAGGAGACCGATGAACCGGATGTCCCGGCGCGCTTATGCGTCCCTGTACGGCCCGACCACCGGCGACCGGATCCGGCTCGCCGACACCGACCTCTGGGTCGAGGTCGAGGCCGACGACACCGAGCCCGGGGAGGAGATGCTCGGCGGCTGTGCCAAGACCGCCCGGGACGGTCTGCTCGTCGCGGGCCGCGCCCCGCGCGACAGCGCGCTCGACATGGTGATCCTCGGCGTCGTCGTCATGGATCCGCTGATCGGCATCCGTAAGACCAACATCGGCATCAAGGAAGGCCGCGTCGTCGGCATCGGGCGCGCCGGAAACCCGGAGAACACCGACGGTGTGGAACTCGTCGTCGACTCCCACACCGCAATGATCACCGGGGAAGGCATGATCGCCACCCCCGGTGTGGTGGACTCCCACGTTCACCTCTCCAGCCCCGAGGTCGTGCCCGCCGCGCTCTCCGCCGGCGTCACCTCCCTTGTGGGCATGGGCATCGGCGGTGTGTGGGACGTGGGCGCCAACCCCGCATACAACCTGCACAGCCTGATTGAGGCGTGGCGCGCCACGCCGATCAACGTGGCGTTCCTCGCTCGCGGCTCGTCGTCGTCGCAGGAACTGCTCGAGCGCGCCGTACTGGCCGGAGCCGGCGGGTTCAAGATCCACGAGGACTGGGGTGCGACGCCCCGGATCGTCGACACCTGCCTCGGGGTCGCGGAAGAAGGGGACCTGCCCGTCGCCCTGCACACCGACACACTCAACGAGTCCGGATACCTCGCCGACACGCTGGACGCGACGCGCGGGCGCACGGTGCACGCGTACCACGTCGAGGGCGGCGGCGGGCACCCCGACCTGTTGGAGATCGTCTCCCACCCGCATGTCCTGACCTCGTCCACCACGCCTACGCTGCCGCTGACCCCCGCGACGGTCGCCGAGCTGCTGCCGATGACGCTCACGGTGCACCGCGGCCACCACGACGTGGACAGCGACCTGTCCATCGCCGCGAGCCGGGTACGCGAACATGCGATCGCCGCCGAGAACGCCCTGCACGACCTCGGCGCGATCAGCATCGTCAACTCCGACTCCATGGGCATGGGCAGGATCGCGGAGACCGCACGCCGCACCTGGCAACTGGCTCATGTCCAAGCGATGCTGGCGGGGGAGAGCGGCCCCGGCGTCGTGAACAACGCGCGGGTGCTGCGCTACCTGGCCAAGATCACGCTGAACCCGTCCATCGCCCACGGCATGGCCGCCGACGTGGGGTCCCTCCGGCCCGGCAGCATCGCGGACATCGTCCTGTGGCGGCCCGTGACCTTCGGCGCCCAGCCGGAACTCGTTCTCAAGTCCGGGTTCGTCGCCTGGGGTATCTCGGGATCGGGCTCGGGCTCCACCCGGCTCACCCAGCCCCGGGTGATGAAGCCGTACTTCGGAGGTCTCGGCGGCGCGCCCCGCCGGCTGTCGGCCGTCTTCGTCTCGTCGGCGTGCCTCGACGACCGCGCCGCCCGCGAGGCGCTTCCCGCCGGCATCCGTTACACGCCCCTGCGGAACAGCCGCGGTCTCACCTGCGGCGACATGGTCGCCAACACCGCCGTACCCGACGTCCGCGTCCCGACCACCCCCGACGCGGTGCTGGTGGACGGCCGCCCCGTCGACATCCATCACTCCGCCGAACTGCCGCTGACCCGGCTCCAGAACCTCGCCTGAACAGTTGCGAACACCAGCCATGCTCGATCTCGAACTCCGCAACGCCCGCGTCCGCACGGTGGACGACCGCCACCCCCGCGCCAGCGATATCTTCGCGGGCCGCATCCTCGGCCTCGACGACATGGTGGAGGACCTGCCCGCCCGCACCACGGTCGACTTCCGGGCGAACCTCAACCAGTCCTGGTCGACGGCCAGCCGGTCGCCGCCATCACGCCACCAACCTGCCGCTGACTCGCGCCAATCACCTGGCATGAGCGGGACTACGGGGCCGACACTGCCGACGCCCACGGTGAGCCCTTGGGTCAGCAGTGCGGCCACACTGCCACTCACCTCCTCGACGTGACGCAACACCGCCAGCCGATGGCGGGCGCGCCTTCAAGCTCGCGTTCAGGCATGCAGGTCTCCTAGATACGAGAAACCCACCTGTCAATAACCTCCGTCAGTTTTATTAGAGCTAGAGCGCGTGCGGTGGGCCGTGAAGCCGGTCGGCGTCGGGGGCGCGCAGTAGTACCGCGACGATGCGGTTGCGGCCCAGTTGCTCCAGGATGCCGGTCATGGCAGCAGCCCTCCTTCTCGTGCCACCCGGACGGCCTGTGCGGCGATGGTCAGGGCGGGGTTCATGGCAGCTGAGGACGGGAAGAACGACGCGTCGACCACGAAGAGGTTGGACACGTCGTGGGTGCGGCAGTACGGGTCGAGCACCGACCGCGCGGGATCGTCTCCGGCGCGGAGGGTGCCGCACTGGTGTGAGTTGGTCTCGACACCGAGCGTCTGGGTGGCCACGATCCGGTAGCCGGCGCGACGCATCATGCGGCGGGTCCGGCTCACCAGCTCCCGGTGTGCCCGGGTGTTGGTCGGCTTCCAGTGGACCCGGGTGCGGCCGGAGGGGCCGAGTACGACGCGGTTGTCGTCGTCTGGGAGGTCCTCGGACATCACCCACCAATCGACACTGCGTGCGGTGAGGGCGTTCAGGAGCGGACGGGGGGCCGCCGGGCGGGCTGCCTTGACCATGCTGCCCTGTAGCTTGCCGAGGAGTTGCAGATTGCCCAGCGGGTAGCGGGTGGCCGGGCCGGCGCGGTAGTAGTCGTTGACCGCGAGCGTCTTCTGGAACCAGGTGGGGTTGCGGCGGCGGGGGTCGACGGCCAGGAGGGCGGTGTTGTTGTGCTGCATGTAGCCGCGCCCGACCAGGCCGGAGGAGTTGGCCAGCCCTCGGGGGTGGGCCGCGGATTCGGACCGTAGCAGGAGTGCGGCGGACGCGACGGCCCCGGCGCTGAGCACGAACGTGCCGGCGCGCAGTTCCACGGCGGCGCCATCCCGTTCGGCATGGGCTGCGATGACCGTCCGGCCGGACGCGTCGGTCTCCAGGCGCGTGACGCGGGTGCCTGTGAGCAGCCGTACGCCTTCCTGCGCCAGAGCCGGGCGCACGCCGCAGGTCTCCGCGTCGCTCTTGGCGCCGACCATGCAGGGGAAGCCGTCGCAGGTTCGGCAGCGTACGCAGGTGCCTCCTGTGCGCCGGTCGACTCCCATGGCCATGGCGTAGGGGTGGAGGCCTTGGTGTTTCAGCCGGTCGCTCAGGTCGGCGATGTACGGCTCGTGCTCCAGGGCGGGGAAGGGATAGGGCTGCGAGCGGGGCGGTTCGGTGGGGTCCTGCCCTGGCGAGCCGTGTACCCGGTACCACTCCTCGGCGGCCCCGTAGTACGGTTCCAGGTCGGTGTAGGAGAAGGGCCAGGCCGACGAGGTGCCTTCCCGGTGTTCGACCGCGGTGAAGTCCTCTTCGCGGAAGCGGGGCAGGCTCGCGCCGTACATCTTGGTGCTGCCTCCGACGTAGTGGTAGACACCGGGCCGGAAGGTGCGGCCGGCGGAGTCCTCCCACAGGGGGGCGTTCTTGTAGCGTCCCCGCTCGAAGACGTCGGACGGTGACCAGTTCTCCCGTTCCCGGGGCAGGAAGCCGCCCTGCTCCACGATGAGGATTCGGGCGCCGGAGTCGGCCAGGGCGCGAGCGAGGGTGGCACCGCCCATGCCGCTGCCGATGATCAGAACGTCGCAGTGGACGATGCGGCCCGGATCAGTGGTGACCACCGATGGTGAGGAGGACGACCAGAGGTTGGTGGTGTTCATTTCAGATTCTGGCTGACGATGAGAAGGGGGAAGTTCCAGGGAGTGATGATGCCGACGACACCGACCGGCTCCCGCAGGGACAGCCCCGGGTACTCCTCGCCCAGGGCGTTGTGTGCGTCGCCGTAGGCGTACTGGGCGAGGGTGGCTGCGTAGTACCACAGCTCCGCCGTGGCGGTGACCTCTCCGCGGGCGGGGCTGGTCCGGGTGAACCGTCGTGCCTCGTCGTCGTCGACGTGTTCGCCTGCTATCAGCGGCGGGTAGCGACGCAGTTGCAGTGACTCGGTGGTGCAGGTCATGGCAAAGCTCTCCAAGAGGGATTCAGGTGCCGAGGAATCGGGGGGGCCGTCGTTCGCGGAAGGCCGCCAGCCCTTCGGCCCGGTCGTCTGTGACGGCGGAGAGTGCTCCGGCCAGGGACTCGAGGGTTTCGGCGTTCGACGGTGTCGCGTGGGCGAGGACCTGCTTGGCCAGTTGCACAGCGACGGGGCTACGGCTGCTGATCGCTGAGGCGAACCGCTCCGCTGCCCCGGTCACCTCGACTCGTGGCGCCACCTCGTCGACCAGCCCCCATTCCAGGGCGGTACAGGCGTCGATGAGTTCACCGGTGAGGATCAGCCGTTTGGCTCGCGCCGGGCCGATCAGGGACACCAGTCGAGCCGTGCCACCCCAGCCGGGCAGGGTGCCGATACCGACCTCCGGCAGCCCCAGGCGAGCGGTGTCGGCTGCCACCCGCAGATCGCAGGCCATCGCCAACTCAAGACCACCGCCGTAGGCGCCGGCCTGGAGGACGGCGATGGTGGGCTGCCGCAGCGAGGCGAGCTGCCGGAACGCCTCGTGGCCGGTGTGCACCCAGTGCCGCCAGACGGCGAGGGGACCGTTCTCGGCGAAGGCGTCGAGATCCGCTCCGGTGCAGAAGGCCCGCTCCCCCTCGGCGGTCACCAACACGACCCGGATCGCCTCATCCTGCTCCAGGGTGCGGCAGTGGCCGGACAGTTGTCCGAGCATGGCTGGGGTCAGGGCGTTGAGCTTGTGCGGCCTGTCCAGTGTGATGACCGCGATGTCGCCGCGGCGTTCGAGTCGCACCGGCTGATGGGATCCTGCCGAGGTGTTGCTCATGATGCGCTCCGGGGGTGCAGCTGGAGCCCCAGGGGCCCGGGGCGGAACAGCCTGGCGTCCATGACGGTCAGGTCCGGGCTGACCTGCAGGGGGAAGGCTGCGCGTTCGAGGACGTCACGGCGCAGGTCGATGCCGGGTGCGACCTCGGTGACCGTCAGTCCTTGGGGGCGCAACCGCATCACGCAGCGTTCGGTGACCACGGTGACGCTCTGTCCGTTGGCGAGGGCCTGTCTGCCGCTGAAGGTGACCTGCCGAACCGTGTCGACGAGTTTGGGGATCTCGCCGTCGGCGGTCAGGCGCAGCCGGCCGTCTTCGATGTCGATGTCGCGGCGGCCTGCGGTGAAGAATCCGCTGAAGACCAGATGCCGGGCGTTGGCGGTGATGTCGGCGAAGCCGCCGACTCCAGCGGTGACGTGGGAGCGGCCGGGCAGCGCCGAGGCGTTGGCGTTCGCTTCGGCGTCGATTTCGAGGAACGACAGCATCGCGGTGTCGAAGCCGCCGCTCTGCAGGAAGGAGAACTGGTCGGCGGACGCCAGGATCGCTTCCGGGTTGAGGGAGCAGCCGAAGGCGAATCCGGTGAGGGGGAAGCCGCCGATCGCACCCTGTTCGATGACCCAGGTGACCTCGGAGTGGCGGCCTTCTTCCAGCAGCACCCGGGGGACGAGTGCCGAGATGCCGAAGCCGAGGTTGACCACGGCTCCTTGGGTCAGCTCCATGGCGGCACGCCGCGCGATGATCTTGTCGAGGCCGAACTCGGCGGGTTCCACCTCTGTGAGGGGGCGGCGCAGCGAGCCGGCGAGTGCCGGGTCGTGGTCGATCTGGGTGGTCTGGAGCTGGTCGGGGTCGATGACAACATGGTCGACGAGGACCCCGGGGACCCGTACTTGCTGTGCGGGCAAGGAGCCGGCCAATGCGAGGCGTTTGACCTGGGCGATGACGATGCCGCCGTTGCTGCGTGCGGCCAGGGCCTGGTCGAGGGCGCCCAGCGGTGATCCCTCGTCCTCCATGGTGATGTTGCCGTTCTCGTCCGCGGTGGTGCCGCGGATGACGGCTACATCGACCGGGATCGCCGGGTAGTAGAGCCACTCGCGTCCGTCGAACTGCTCGACTCGGACGAACTCCGGCGTGACCGCGTTCATCCGTCCGCCCTCCCGGCGGGGGTCGACGAAGGTGTCGAGGCCGACCATGGTGAGCACACCCGGTTGGCGGGTCGCGGCGCAGCGGTGCATCTGGAACAGCACGCCCGAGGGGAGGTTGTACGCCTCGATCTCCTCGGCCTCGATGAGCTTGCGGATCAGGGGCGGCTCCAGGGAGGAGGGACCGCTGGGGTAGGACCCGGCGAGGACGCGGCGCAGCAGGCCGGGTTGGGCGAGATGGTCGATGCCCTTGATGCCGTACATGTCGCCAGCTGCGATCGGATGGAGGGTGGTCAGGCCACGCGGGGTCCCTCTGGCGGCGAAGCGTTCCCCGATGGCCTGCAATACCGCGTCCGGACATCCCAGGCCGCTGGAGGAGCTGACCGACAGCACCGCCCCGTCCGGCACGAGAGTCGCCGCCTCCGCGGCACTGATCACTGGCTTCCGGGTCATGGCGCCGCCCCGTCCATGGTGCTCATCGGTGTCACGGGTGTCGGGGTCCCGGTGGTCAGTGCCTGGCGGACGGCCAGGGCAAAGGCGAGCGACGCGAATCCGTCGACGCCTTCGGCCAGTGGCCAGTCCTCCCCGCGTACGGCGTCGGCGAAGGCCTGGAGGCCGGTTACGCACAGATCCTGACGCGCGCCCACGTCGACCGGGGCGGACTTCCCGCCGCGCCACAGCAGCACGTCCCCGTCGGCGTCCTGTGTCATCGCGTTGCTGGCGAACACCGATGCCTCGGTGCCGCGGACCTCCAGAGCCGTCCCGGCGTTTGGCACGGTGAACGCGTCGTGGATGCAGGCGAGGATGTCGCCGTCCAGGCGCAGCACGGCCATCACCGCGTCCTCGATGCCTTCGCCGACAACCCCTGGTTGACCGCGGTCGCGGCGGCGTCGAGGGCCTCCCGGCTGATGACGGCGCTTGACGGCGCTGCTCAGCCGCCAGCCCTGCAGCCCCTCCGGCAGTGCGACGGCGTGGTCTACCCGCCCCGCAAGCGGACGGCCGACAGCTCCGTCCGCGACCAGCCTTTGGACCACGGGCGAGGGGCGCAGGTGGTGGTTGATCCCCAGGACCACCCCGGCATCTCGGGCCGCGTGTACAAGGTCCGCGGCATTGTCCAGGGTCATGGCGATCGGCTTCTCGCACAGCACGTGCGGGCCGGCTCCCGCCGCGGCGACGGCCTGATCACATTGGAGCCCGTTGGTGGTGCTGATGTACACGGCGTCCGCGGGCACCGACAGTGCCTCGCCGAGGGTTTCGGCCGCCGTCGGCACACCGTGGCGAGCGGCGAACTCCCTCCCCCGCTCCGGGCTGCCACTCAGTACGGCCACCGGCTGGTGGCCCAGTGCCCGCATCGCGGGGATCATCCGCGTGGCGGCGATATCGCTCGGCCCCACCAGGACCCATCGCAACGGCCTGCTCATCGGGCCTCCTCCTCGTGTTCGTCGGGGTGGCAACCGCAGGAACTGCGGACCACCAGTTCGGGAACGCTCACATCGCTGACCGGTGGACCGTCCGGGCGCTCTATGCGCTGGATGAGCAGCCGGGCCGCGCGCTCGCCCAGCAGTCGGGGCCGAATGGCCACAGTGGTGAGGGCGGGGTGCTGCAGGGCCGATTCCGCGATGTCGTCAAAGCCGGTCACGCGGACCTCTTCTCCCACGCGGATACCCAGCTCGTCGCAGGCCAGGATGACGCCGAAGGCGACGACGTCGCTGTAGCAGACGATGGCGTCGGGGCGGTCCTTGCCCCGCAGCATCGCGAGAGCGGCGTCATAGCCGCCCTGCCGGGTGGCGGGCGTGGGCACCGACCGCGCGTCGGCAAGCTTGCGGCGACGGGCGGCCAGGGCCTCTTCCACGCCCCGCCGCCGGTCACGCCGGGCCGAGGAATGCTCCGGACCCCCGAGGAAGGCGACCCTCCGGGCCCCGTGCCACAGCAGGTGCTCCGTCGCCGCACGGGCGCCCATCACGTTGTCGGCGCCGACATAGGGCGCAGGATGCCCGTCGACATACCGGACGACCAGCAGGTGCGGCACACGGGCCGACACCAGAGGCTGCAGGTCGCTGGCCTGCGTCTCGTGGGCAGGCGTGATAAGCAGCCCGTCCGCCCCGTACTCCTGCATCACCCGGATCAAGTCGCCCTGCTTGGCGGTCGACTCGTAGTTGTGGCCGAGGAGCACCACGATGCCCGCCTCGGAGAGAGCCGCCTCCACCCCCACCGTCAGCTCGGCGAAGAAGGGGTTGGACATGTCGGTGACGAGCAGTCCCACGGTGTGGGAGCGGCGGCTGCGCAGACTGGCGGCGCCACGGTGGTAGACGTACCCGAGCCGGTCCATCGACGCGCGGACCTTGGCCCGCGTCGAGTGCGCGACCAGTGGGCTCTCACGCAGAACCAGCGACACGGTCGCGCGGGACACCTTCGCGTCCGCCGCCACGTCGGCCAGCGTCACCCTCGTCTTGCCCATACCCAGCCGTCCTCTGTCGGTCCGATCGGCGTCTTGGTCATGCCTCCACGACGTGGGCGGCGCCCTTCTCACCGATCATGATCGATGGCGCCTGGGTGTTCCCGCTGATCAGCTTCGGCATGATGGAAGCGTCGATCACACGCACCGGCCAGGCCGTGAACCCGCAGGTCCGTGTCGACCACCGCCGTGTCGTCCTGGCCCATCTCGCAGGTGTCGATCGGGTGGTAATCGGTCTTGGCCCACCTTGATGTATGTACGGATCTCCTTTTCCGTCCGCACCCGCGCACCGGGCATGTGCTCGCGCTTGACGAGCGGCGCGAAGCACGACGTGGCGAGCAGTTCGCGGCCCAGGGGTCGGCCGGGAAGTTCGGGTCGACGGCGGGGGCATCGAGCGGGTCGGCCGATCTGAGGGTGACCTGTCCGATGCTCCGCGGGCGGAGGTTGCAGGGGTTGATCGTGCCTCCGCGCCCCTTGATGCGCTGGCGGCCGTGGTTGACCACGTACGCCGGGAGGCAGTGGATCTGGATATCCGGTGACCGGACGTCCGCACCGCTGCGGAAGAAGGCGCCGGCCTCCGCGACGCAAGCGGTGACCGGGCCGGTGCGGAACAACAGGCGCTGAACTACGGGGATGTACATCCGCCGGTTGTCGAGGTGGCGCTGGGGCAGGGTCTCGAACCGCCAGTTGACCTTGGGGCTGGTGAGCTTGGTGAAGTCCACCGGGTGGATCAGGGGCGACCGGTCCGGCGGCCCGGCTTCCAGCCGGAGCATCCGGTGGGCGGGGTCCGCGCGCACCACACAGCCTGCGGCCCCGGCACCCACCCACATAGGTGAAGCGGTCGACGGCCATGACAGCACCTTCTTCTGAACCGGCTTTTGAACCGTTCCAATCTTTGTTGGACCGATCTAAGTGGTGTGCGCTCCGCCCGCCAAAGGATCCGACACAACAACCTGCAGGGCCGGGGGACCGAAGGGTTCCGGCGAGACCGGCCCGTGCAGGGCCGCCCGCACGGCGGCCACGAGGTCTCGCATGCGGCGACGGGGAGCAGGGACACCGGCCCCGTCCGCTCCGTTACGGCCCCCTGAACCATTGCCTTCCTGCCGAGCAGAGGCCGAGACGATCCGGGGTTCCTTCCATCCCTCGGGGTCCGGCGGATCGAGGGGAGCAGCTGCACCGACGGGCGCGGGGAAGTGCGCCCACACCGCCTTGCCGCTGCCGACAGCCCGGCACCCCCAAGCACCGGCACAGGCTGCCACGATCTGCAGCCCGCGACCGGCCTCGGAGCAGTCCCCTTCGCTGGCGGCAGCCACCCCGGGCATGCCCGGAAAGCTGTCGGCCACCTCGACCAGCAGCTCCCCGTCGGGGCCTGCGATGGCCATCGTCACGGTGTACGGCCCGGCTGCGTGGCGCACCACGTTGCTGGCGAGTTCGGAGATCACCAGCTCGACATCAGCGGCTGCCTCCGCGTCGGCGGCCCACTCCCGGGCGACCGCTCTGACCTGATGGCGCAAGGTCGGCAGAAGCTCCGCCTCCGCCTGCATACGCCAGACCCGCAGTGTGTCCAGGCTGGCTGGGATGCGCTGCGCCTGCCGATACTGGGGGGAACACCGAGGTGAGTGACCAGTACTCATGAGAGTTCCATTGTCTGGGGCCCCTGCGGGGCTCGATCAGGGGGCTTGCCGGACTCACCGTCTACGCACTGAGACGAGGAGCCACCGGAGAGCTGTTGGCCAGAACGCGCCACGGCCTGGGGCCGTTTCACTCCGGTGAATGGAAGCCTGATGGCTTCTGCCGCACCGCTCGCGCCGGAGGTTCACAGCCGCACACCTTCAGCGATGAGCCGGGTGCCTCGGGCGGGGGAAGCGGGGTAGCGATCCGATTCATTTAGACCGTTCTAATCGGTGAACCAAAAGTAGCGCCGCCAGGATTCCCCGTCAACCACTTCCGGCAAACCTGTACAAACCCACAGACTATGCAGCGCATTCCCGCCCCATGCGCTGCTTCCGCGCCCGGCTCCGCATCCTCGGCCGCCACGCAGTCCTGTGGAGCGTGCCGCCAGATCTCTGTACGGCGGTACGCCTCGCGGAACAGGGCTCACCGTGGGAGGCGCGCTTCCGAGGGCCCTCGCACCCGGCGCTGCTCACGGTGTGAGCGCGCCATCGCCCCGCCGCGCGCCCCGGTCCCGGCGGGGGTCGGACTGGTCCTGGCAGCCCTGGGACACGCAGTGGGCTGGCCGATCCCCGCGGGCGGCAGCCAGGCCATCACGCCGCGATGGCTGCCGAACTGCGCCGCCACGGAGGGCGGATCGTCACCGGCCGACGCATCGGCTGTCTCTCCGAGCTGCCGCGTGCCTGCCCGGTCCTGCTGGACCTGACCAGGCCGGGCTGCTGGGGATCGCCGGGGCCGCGCTCCCCGGCCGTTACGCCCACGGCCTGCGGTCCTTCCGGTACGGCAGCGCCGTGTGCAAGGTCGATTTTTCGCGCTGTCCGGACCCGGTGCCATGGCGGGCGTCAGGCTGCGAGCTTGCCGGCCACGCTGCACCTCGTGCGCTCCCGCGCGGAGGCCTACCTCAGAACCGGACGGGCGGCGTTAACCGCATCCGGCTCAAGCAGGCCCTGAAGGCCCACGGGCAGCCAGAAGTGGTGGTTCCCTGCTGTTGCCACTGCTGCTGCGCCAGCGGTGGCAATGGGTATGTATCAGCCGGAAGGCGACGAGATCATCAGACCGGGGCTTGGCCCAAGGCCACGTAGTTAGGGCTCGCAGGGGGCCACGGGGCCGACGCAAAGCTTCGGCAGGTTCTGACCGGCCACACCGACAGGGTGTATGCGCTGGGGACGGCAGTGGTGGGCGGCCGACCCGTCGCCGGCGGCGCCGACCAGACTGTGCGGGTGTGGGACCTGGCCACCGGCGAACAGCTCGGCGACCCCCTCACCGGCCACCCCGGGTGCCAGCCGGCGGCGACGTCGGCGTTCCACGGCCAGTGCGTGCGGCGCAGCGATGCGCCGCACCTACCCGACAAGCAGAGTCTTCGTACCGGCAGATCAAGACCTTCCAGCGCGGCAGGCAGGAAGTCCTGCGGTCGGCCAGCCCGCAGGTGGTGCACCAGGAGGTCTGGGCGCACCTGATCCTGCACCACTGCCTGAGCGGCCTCATCATGCGGCTCGCCGACGGCGACGGAATTGACCCGGACCGCATCTCGCTCGTCATGGTCCTCAAGCACGCGCGTCGCAGCGTGATCAGCCACTGCGCCGACTCACCCACGAAAATCAGGAAGTTCACGGCCATGCTGGTGGCGAAGGTACGCCGGAATCTCGACAACGGCCCCCGGCGCCTGCGAGGCCGATCGGTTCCTCAAACGACCCAACTCTCTCTACTCCTACCGGCCGAAGGACCAACAGCGTGCGCGGGCGCGCCGTGTGCCCATCAAGGTCGTCACGCTGCAGTCGGCGGTGATCCGGTAATCAAGCAACGGCATTGCGTGGCAGGCGGAAAAGGTGGCACACCGTGATCTTCCAGCCGCGGGTGCGGTTGCCGTTGGAGCCGCCTGCGTCGGCGGACAGCGCAGAAGGAACAGCGCAGCGGCGGTGACAAGCCAACGTTCTCTCAGTGAGCCTTTTCCAACCTGAGGGTGCCGACCGCAAGTTGGACGCTCCTGCGCAACGATGAAGTCCCTGGTAGACGGGTTCTCGACCAAGATCGCCCGTGCTGGACCAAGAGCTTCGCGTACTTGTCGTCCCCTCGTCGGTCGACCTGCCCAGTCACACGCTGCGCTACATGACCGGGCAACTCGTCGCCCGGAGGCGGGAGGTCGATACGCGGTGGTGCCGACTGACGGTCGGCGGTCAGGCCCTCCTTGCCCTGGCTCACCTGCGGTGCGGCGGCTCCTACGCCCAACTCGCCGCGGGGTTTGGCAACGGCATTGCCACCGTGTACCGCTACATACGCGAGGCATGCCGAGTGCTGAGTTCTGCGAGCTTGATGAATCGTCGCTCGACGCGGGGCGTTTCGGAGCAGGCAGATCACCCGGTCGTCAGCGCTTTGCGCGGCCCCTCAGCGGTCAGCCAGGCGTAGGCGGCACTGGCCGTGAACTCCTTGTGGCCGCCTTCGAAGAGAAGGTCAACTTGCGAGAAGTGCGGATCTCGTGCCTGGTCTTTCGTTTGCGGCACGGCGATACAGCGCATCCCGGCACGCCGGGCGGCCTGCGTTCCCGGAGCTGAGTCCTCCACAACCGTGCAACGGGAAGGGATCACGTTCAGGCGGCGAGCGGCCTCCAGGAAGACGTCGGGAGCCGGCTTGCCGTGCCGGACTTCTTCCGAGGAGACGACCGTGGCGATCAGGGCGCCCAGCCCACTACCGGCGAGCACGGCGTCGATCGCGGCCTTCGATGAACCGGAGGCCACGGCCATGGGGTGCCCCGCCTCGTGCAGCATCTCCACGAACAGGCGCATCTGCGGGAACACGGTGCTGGAGCGCCGCGCCAGCTCGACGTAGTGGTGGTTGTTGGCGGCCAGCAACCCGTCGAGGGAGGCGGGGATCCGGTGGTGGGCGCGCAGTATCTCCAAGGTCTCCCGGGTCCCGATGCCGATGAACTCGGCGTGCCGTTCCCAGGCGTAGTCGGTGACTCCGTGTTCGGCGAGCGTTCCGCGGCTGGCCTCGTAGTGATGGCGCTCACTGTCCACGAGCGTTCCGTCCAGGTCGAAGATCACTGCGGGTCGGCTGTCCATGCTCACCATCTTGCCGTCATCGGCGGCCGTTGTTAGATCGATATAACCAGCTCCAGTCCAACGTTTAAGCGGGCGGGTGTCGTCTGTCAAGGCGTTTGTCAGCCCCTTCTTTGGCACATTGCACTTATTTCGGAAACTCGCGTCCGACCTCTTGACACATCCCCGTAACTCGGTCGACGCTCCTCGACATCAGCTAGTAGACCGATCTAACAGGCGGTGGGCAGGTGCCAAGAGTCACCCTCAGCGATGTCGCTGCGGCCTGCGGAATGTCCAAGGCCACGGTGTCTCTGGT
Source organism: Streptomyces sp. NBC_00322 (assembly GCF_036147535.1). Taxonomy (NCBI): domain Bacteria; kingdom Bacillati; phylum Actinomycetota; class Actinomycetes; order Kitasatosporales; family Streptomycetaceae; genus Streptomyces; species Streptomyces sp. NBC_00322. The sequence continues at coordinate 196,779 of NZ_CP108019.1, forward strand.
GGTGCGGGACAGCCCCCGGGTGTCCGTGCAGACCAGGGCGCGGGTGCGCGCGGCGATGGAGCAGCTGGGTTACGTGTACGACCGGCGGGCCGCCAATCTGCGTGCCGCCCGGTCGATGACGGTAGCCCTGGTGGCGACGAATGTGCGCAACCCGTACTTCGCCGAGCTGACGATGGCGATCGAGCGGGTGCTGTACAAGCGCGGCTACACGCTGCTGCTCGGCTACAGCCACGACGACCGTGAGCGGCAGACGCGGCTTTTGGGGGCGATGAGTGAGCACCGGGTGGACGGGGTGCTGCTGGTTCCCTCGTACGAGACCAGCGACGCGATGCTCCAGAAGTCGCTGGGCTCGTCCGGCACTCCGCATGTGCTGGTCGCCCGGCATGTGCCCCGTCATCAGGCGGACTACATAGGCGTGGACAACCGGGCGGCGGGGCAGTTGCTCGGCGATCACCTGGCGCGGTCCGGGCGGCGGCACGTCGCCTTCCTCGGCGGCCCGCCCCGCTCGACGGCACGGGTGGAGCGCGAGCAGGGCCTGCGCACTGCGCTGGAGGGCCACGGGCTTGGCCTTGACCCTGCCCTGTCGATCGCCACCAGTGCTGATCGCGGCGGGGGCGAGCGCGCGGTCGAACTACTGGGTGAGACCGGCCGGCCGTACGACGCGATCGTCTGCTATAGCGACGTGGTGGCCTTCGGCGCGATCTCGGCGCTGCGGGCACGGGGCATGGAGCCCGGCCGGGAGGTGGCCGTCGCCGGCTTCGACGACGTGCCGGACGCCACCCTGCAGCACCCGTCGCTCACCACGGTCGCCACGCATCCCGACCAGACGGGTGCCGAAGCGGCGGAGCTCCTGCTCCGCCGGATCGAGGAGCCGGACTTGCCGCCGCGCACCGTGCTCCTGACACCGGAGCTGAAGGTGCGCGAGTCCACCCGGAGTCAGGGCGGTCCCACAGGCATCGGCCCGGGGGAGGTGGACTTCAGATGACGACCTCGACGGTCACACCTCGCTGGGGACTGATCGGAGCCAGCGACATCGCGGCCACCCGGATGGTCCCGGCCATGCGGCGGCTCGGCCACGGCGTCACCGCCGTCTGTGGCTCCTCGGCTCCCCGCACCACCGCCTGGGCGACGGCACACGGCATTCCGCACGCCACCACCAGCGTCGAGGCCCTGCTGGCCCGCGAGGACATCGACGCGGTCTACATCAGTACGACCAACCAGCTGCACCTGCCTCACACGCTCGCCTCGGTCGCCGCCGGCAAGCATGTGCTGTGCGAGAAGCCGCTCGCGCTCTCCCTAGCCGACGCCTGGGCCATGGTCGACGCCTGCCGGACCGCGGGCGTGGTGCTGGGCGTCAACCACCACCTTCCCGGCGCCGCCACCCATCGCCGTATCCGCGAACTCGTCGCGGCCGGTGCGGTGGGGCGGCCGCTGGCGGCCCGGGTGTTCCACGCGGTGGCGCTGCCCGAACGGCTGCGCGGCTGGCGGCTGCGCGACCCGGGTGCCGGGGCGGGGGTCGTGCTGGACATCACCTGCCATGACGCCTCCGTCACCAATGCGCTGTTCGGCGCGCCCGTCGAGGCCACGGCGCTGGCGGTGTGCCAGGGCCCGTGGGAGGCGTCGGCCGAGGACGCCGTGATGAGTGTCGTCCGCTACGGCGATGGCGTACTGGCCCAGACCCACGACGCGTTCACCGTGGCCCATGCCCGCACCGGCCTGGAGGTGCACGGCACCGACGGGTCGATCACCGCGGTGGACGTGATGACCCAGGACCCGATCGGCACGGTCCAACTGCAGGACGCCGCCGGGTCCCGGGAGATCGACGTACCCGGCCGGCGCGACCTGTACGAGGTGGTCCTGGAGGCCTTCGGCCACGCGGCCTGTGGCACGGGGGAGCCGGCGGTCACCGGCCCGCAGGGAGTGCACGCGCTCGCGGTCGCCCTCGCAGTCCAGGAGGCCGCCCGGACCGGTCGCACCACACCAGTCGCCCTCACCTCAGCCGCAGCGCGCTGACCAGCCGCCCCGAAACAGAGGAAAGGCATATCCATGCGAACAGTGCCAGCCGTGACCGCCGTCGAGGCCGCCGAGTTGATCCCGGAAGGCGCGGTCGTCTCGGTGAGTTCCTCCTCCGCGCTGGGCTGCCCGGACGCCGTCCTCGCCGGTATCGGTGAGCGCTTCGCGCAGACGGGATCCCCGCGCGGGCTGACCACGGTGCACCCCATCGCGGCAGGTGACATGTACGGCGTCCTGGGCATCGACCATCTGGCACACCCCGGGCTGCTCTCCCGGATCATCGCCGGTTCCTATCCCAGCGGACCGTCGTCCGCCGAACCGCCGCGCATCTGGAAGATGATCGAGGCCGACGAGGTGGAGGCGTACAACCTTCCCTCCGGTGCGCTCTTCCAGATGCACCGGGCGGGCGCCGCCCGGCAGCCCGGAATCCTCAGCGAGGTCGGGCTGGACACCTTCATCGACCCCCGCCATCAGGGCGGCCGGATGAACTCCGCGACCACCGAGGACCTTGTCACACTCGAATCGCGCGACGGCCAGGAGTGGCTGTTCTACCCCGCAGTCCGCCCCGACGTGGCAATCGTCCGGGCGACCACCGCCGACGAGTGCGGCAACCTCACCTTCGAGGACGAGGGCTCCACGCTGGGCGCGCTGGACCAGGCGTACGCCGCGCACAACAACGGCGGGATCGTCATCGCCCAGGTCAAGCGGCTCGCCGCCGCGGGCAGCCTTGACCCCCGGCAGGTACGGGTTCCCGGCATCCTCGTCGACGCCCTGGTGGTGCACGAGGAACAGTGGCAGACCACGCAGACCATCAACGACCCCGCGATCAGCGGCCAGATCCGCCGCCCGCTGGAGGTCGTCGAACCGGCGCCGTGGGGTCTGGAGAAGGTCATCGCCCGGCGGGCCGCGCAGGAGCTGCGCGAGGACGACACCGTCAACCTCGGCTTCGGCATCTCCGCCCTGATCCCCCGGGTCCTCGTCGAGGAAGGCCATGCCGACGCCGTCACCTGGGTCATCGAGCAGGGAGCCGTCGGCGGAGTGCCGCTCACCGGGTTCGCGTTCGGCTGCGCGCTCAATCCGCAGGCCCTGATGCCCAGTGTCGACCAGTTCACACTCCTGCAGGGCGGCGGCTTCCAGCGCACCATGCTCTCCTTCCTGGAGATCGACCGGTACGGCGACGTCAATGTGCACCATCTGCCGGGCCGCCGGCACGTCACCGCCGGCGTCGGAGGCTTCGCAGACATCACCTCCGCGGCGCGGCACATCGTCTTCAGCGGCAACTTCACCGCCGGGCGGCGCGACATAGCCGTCGAGGACGGCCGGCTGACCATCCGCCAGGACGGAGCCGTACCCAAGCTCGTGCACCGCGTGAGCGCGGTCACCTTCTCCGGCCGCCGTGCCCTCGCCCAGGGCCGCTGTGTCCGCTACGTCACCGAGCGCTGTGTGCTCGAACTGCGGGAAAAGGGCCTCACCGTCATCGAGATCGCACCCGGTGCCGATCTTCAAAAAGACGTACTCGACAAGGCCGCCTTCCCGCTCGCCGTCGCGGACGACCTGCGCGAGATGGACTTCCGGCTGTTCCGCCCGGAACCGGTCGGCCTGGCACTGGACACCCCGCACCACACCAAAGCAGGTAAGTGATGACCACCTCCTCCTCGTCCGGCGCGGCCCGCACCGCGCTGACTGCCACCGAGGCGCGCGTCGCCGACGCTCTCTTCGAACGACTCTTCCCCACCGACGAGAACGGCCCCGGAGCCCGCGCCATCGGAGTCCTCGACTACGTCGACCGTGCCCTCGCCGGCCACGACAGCCGCTTCGTCCCCCTCTACCAGGCCGTCCTCGCAGGCGTCGACGCCTCGGCCCGGAGCACCTTCGGCAACGGCTTCGCCGGCCTGCGTACCGACCAGCAGGACGCGCTCGTGCAGCACTTCGCCGAGGGCCGGCTCGACGGACCGCTCGGCACCGAGGAGCAGCAGCTCGCCTTCGCCCAGCTGCGGGCCCATCTGCAGGAGGGCCTGTTCGCCGACCCGGCGTACGGCGGCAACCGCGACGCGGCAGGCTGGCGGCTGCTCGGCCACCCCGGCGTCTGGCTGGACAACTCCGCCGAGGAGAACCTCTCCGCCGAGCCGGTGACCAAGGGCGGTGCCGTTTGCACCCTCGCCGACGTCGCGGACGCGCTGCCCCACGACGAGGCGGAGGAGGACTGGAAGCGCGAGGCGTACCGCAACGCCCTGTCGCCCCAGTCGACCGACGAGGTGGACGTGCTGCTCGTGGGCGTCGGAGCCATGGGCGGACTGGTCGCGCAGACCTTCGCCGAGGCGGGCCTGAGGGTCGTCGGTCTGGAGGCGGGCCCCTGGCGCGGCAAAGACGACTTCCGGCCCGACGAACTCGGCGACGCCTACTACGCCCGCGCCGGGCTGGGGCCGAAGTTCCAGCTGGAGACACCGCGCTGGCGCCAGGACGCGGCCGATCCGGAGAGCCTGGAGGCGACGTTCTCGCTCGGCCGGATGGTCAACGGCGTCGGCGGCTCGGCCGGCCACTACGGCGCCTGGCTGCGCCGCTTCCACCCCTGGCACTTCCGGCCGCTCACCCGCATCACCGAGCAGTACGGGCCGGACATCCTGCCCGAGGACTGCACCCTCACCGACTGGCCGGTCACGTACGAGGAGCTGGAGCCGTACTACACGCGCCTGGAGCACATGATCGGCGTGGCCGGCGACGAATCCAACCCGTACATCCAGCGAAGCAAGCCGCTGCCCATGCCCCCGATGCGGCCCTTCTCCCTCGGTGAGCGGTTCCACGCCGCGACCGCGGACCGTGGCCTGCATCCGCATCCCGTCCCTGCGGGGGTCAACACCGTGGATTACGGCGGCCGGCCCGCGACGACCTACTCGGCGTGGAGCAACGGACTCGGCACCAGTAGCGGAGAGCGCTGGCATCCCGGGCTCGGCCCCGTGCCGCAGGCCATGGAGACGGGCAACTTCGAACTGCGTACCCACTGCCGCGTCACCCGGGTTCTGCTCGACTCCACCGGGGCCGCCGTCGGAGTCGAATATCTCGACCCCTCCGGCAGGGTCCGCACCCAGCACGCCCGTGCCGTGATCCTGTCCGCCTACACATACGAGAACCTGCGGCTGATGTTCGTCTCCGCGGACAGCAAGCACCCCGACGGGCTGGGGAACAACACCGGCCAGCTCGGCAAGCACTACATGACCAAGATGTTCGCCCACGTCAACGGCTTCTTCCCCGGCGTGTACTTCAACCGGCACACCGGGCCGGCGGCCCAGGGAGAGGTGCTGGACGACTTCGTCGCCGAGGAGTTCGACTTCGCGGCGCACGGCTTCATCGGCGGTGCCACCCTCGGTGCCGAACAGCAGTTCCTGCCGCTCCAGATCAGCCGGGAGTCTCTGCCGCCCGGCGTCCGCCCGTGGGGGCGGTCCTACCGCGACCATCTGCTGGGCTGGCAGCACCAGGGCGTGGTGCGGATCCAGCCGGATTCGCTCCCGTATGCGGGGCACTTCGTTGACCTCGACCCACGCCACCGCGACCGCTCCGGCGTGGGCATGCCGGTGGTCCGGGTCACCTACCGGCTGCGGGAGAACGAACGGCGGCTCGCGGCCTGGATGGGCGAGCAGGCCGCCGGGATCCTGCGCGAAATGGGTGCGGCCACCACGTGGGAGGGTCCGCATTTCACGGGCGTCGGCTCCAGCCATGACCTGGGCGGCTGCCGCTTCGGCGAGGACCCCACCGGAACGGTGATGGACCCGTGGCTGGCCGTGCACGACACTCCCGGCCTGCACGTCTACGGCGGCGCGGCCTTCCCCAGCTGCCCCGGCATCAACCCGACGCTCACCATCTGGGCCGTCGTGCTGCGCGCCGCGGAGAAGCTCGCCCGCGACCTGAGCGGGAGCCTCGTATGACCATCAAGGATGTCGAGCGCGCCGAGCGCACGGTATGGGCCGAGACCGACGGCGATGTCACCACGATCCTCCTCGACCGGCCCGCCAAGCTCAACGCGCTCACTCCCGAGATGCTCGACGGCCTCGAAGCGGCACTCCGCACCGCCGCCGCCAGTGACGCCCGGGTGGTCGTGCTGCGGGGCGCCGGCCCGAAGGCCTTCTGCGTCGGAGCGGACATCAATCGCTTCTCCTCCCTCACACCGGTGGCTATGTGGCGGGAGTGGACGGCCCGCGGCCACCGCGTCTTCGACCTGCTGGCCTCGCTGCGCCAGCCCACGGTGGCCGTGGTGCACGGGGTGGCGGCGGGCGGCGGCCTGGAGCTCGCGCTCGCCTGCGACTTCAGGATCGTCACCGCGGACGCCCGCCTCAGCCTGCCCGAGGTCTTCCTGGGCACCGTGCCCGGCTGGGGCGGCACCGAACGGCTCACCGAGCTTGTCGGGCGGGCCCGCACCAAACAGATCGTCCTGGCCCGCGAGCAACTGGACGGGCCGACCGCCTCCGCCTGGGGCCTCGCCACCGCGTGCCTCGCCCCGGACGCCGCCGAGGCTGCCGTGGCCGACCTGGTCGACCGACTGTGCGCCGGGTCACCGATCGCCGTACAGCTCGCCAAACAGCTGATCGATGCCGCAGCCGATGGCGCCCCCAGCCGCGTACTGGAGACCATCGCCGGCGGCCTGACCGCGGCCACCGAGGACCTCGCCGAAGGGGTCCGCGCCTTCCACGAGCGACGCGCCCCGCACTTCCACGGACGCTGACCGCCACCACTCGCACGAGATCGAGGTAATGGAAATGACCGCCCATCAGATCACTGTCGCTGAGCGGCTGATGGTCATCGACGGCAAGGACGTCGGGGCCGCCGCCGACGAGTGGTTCGAACGCGAGAGTCCCGCACACGACGTGGTCGTCGGCCGCTACCCACAGGCCCGGCCCGACGATGTCGACCGCGCCGTGCGAGCCGCCCGCCGCGCCTTCGACGAGGGCCCCTGGCCCCGCCTGTCCGGTGCCGACCGCGCCCGGCTGCTGCACAAGGTCGCCGAGCTGATCCGCCGTGACAGCGAGCAGCTCGCCCGTACCGAGGTGCTGGAGAGCGGCAAGCCGATCACCCAGGCCCGCGACGAGATCGAGGGCAGCGCCGGACTGTGGGAGTACGCCGCCACCCTCGCCCGGCACTCCTACGGCGACGCCCACAACCAGCTGGGCGACGACGTCCTCGCGCTCGTCGTCCATGAACCGGTCGGTGTCGTCGCGGTGATCACGCCCTGGAACTTCCCGCTGCTGATCGCCAGCCAGAAGCTGCCCTTCGCGCTGGCCGTCGGCTGCACCGCCGTGGTCAAGCCCAGCGAGCTCACCCCCGGCACCACGGTGCAGCTGACCCGGCTCCTGCTGGAGGCAGGCATTCCCGACGGCGTCGTCAACACCGTGACCGGCGCGGGTGAGACAGGGGCGGCCCTGACCTCCCACCCCGGTGTCGACCTCGTCTCCTTCACCGGCTCCACCGAGGTCGGACGGCTGGTCGCCCGCACCGCCGGCGGGCAGCTCAAGCGCGTCGAACTCGAACTCGGTGGCAAGAACCCGCAGATCGTCCTCTCCGACGCCGACCTGGACGCGGCGCTGGACGCCATCGTCTTCGGCATCTACTTCAACGCCGGTGAGTGCTGCAACTCCGGCAGCCGCGTCCTCGTCCACCGCGACATCGCCGAGGAACTGCAGGCGGCGGTCGTCGAGCGCTCGCGCCGGGTCCCGGTCGGCGATCCCCTCGACGAGACGACCAAGGTCGGCGCGATCGTCAACCAGGAGCAGCTGGACACTATCGAACGCTACGTCGGCGAAGGAAACGCCGCCGGAGCCCAACTGCTGCTCGGCGGCGACCGGCTGGAACTGCCGACCGCGACCGGACGCTTCTACCGGCCCACCGTCTTCACCGGAGTCACCGAGGAGATGTCCATCGCCCGCGAGGAGATCTTCGGCCCGGTCCTGTCCCTGCTTACCTTCGACGACCTCGACGACGCGATCCGCATCGCCAACTCCACCATGTACGGACTGTCCGCCGGCATCTGGACCCGCAACATCGACGCGGCGCTGACCGCCGCCCGCGGTATCCGGGCCGGCACCGTCTGGGTCAACCGCTGGATGGACGGCTACCCCGAACTCCCCTTCGGCGGCTACGGAGCCAGCGGCCTGGGCCGCGAACTGGGACGGCAGGCGATCGCCGCGTTCACCGAGACCAAGACCGTACAGCTCCAGGTCGGCGCGCGCGTCGCCCGTTGGCTTCCCGAGGAGGCGTCATGACGACGTACCCCACCCTGCCCGAGCCGCTGCCGCTCGCCCTCCCGGACGACTGGAGAGTCCCCGCCTCCTTCACCCCGGCCGCCGACCGCGCGTGGCGCACTGCCGCCACCAAGGTCCGCGCCCTCGTCGAACGCCACCCCGACCGGTTTCCCCTCTACACCGAGGCCGGGAGCTGGGCGGTGGACGCCGAGGCCTGGACCAACTGGTGCGAAGGCTTCCTCGGCGGGCAGCTGTGGCTGCTGGCCGGCCACACCGGCGATCCGTGGTTCAGAGAACGGGCGGAGCACTACAGCCGGCTCGTCGAGCACCGCAAGGACGACCGGACTGTGCACGACCTGGGATTCCTGTTCTGGTCCACCTGGCGCCGCTGGTACGAGACCACCGGCGACCCCGTGCCCGACGACGTCGTCGTGCACGCCGGGCGTACCGCCGCGTCGCGCTTCAACGAGCGGGGCCGGTACCTGCCCAGCTTCCTCGCCCCCGACAGCCTCTTCATCGACATCATGATGAACGTCGGGATCATCTTCCACGCCGCCCGGCGCACCGGGGACGCCGACCTCGCCCGGATCGCCCACGAACACTGCCTGACCACCCGCCGGGTACTGGTGCGCGGCGACGGCAGCGCCTCCCACGAGGGGATCTTCGACCTCACCGACGGCAGGTTCCTGCGGCAGACCACCCAGCAGGGCTGGTCCGACGACGGGTCGTGGGCCCGCGGGCAGGCCTGGGCCCTGTACGGGTTCGGCACCGCCTACCGGCACACCGGTGACCGCCGCTTCCTCGACACGGCCCGCGCCTGCGCCGACTTCTACATCGAACGCACCGGGGACCGGCTCGTACCGCCGAACGACTGGGAGGAGCCCGACCCGGAACGACCCTACGAGTCGTCCGCCGCAGCCGCAGCGGCCGGCGGTCTGTGGCAGCTGGCGGGCCTGGAACGGGACAGCGCCCGGGCCCACGGCTACGCCGACTACGCCGTACGCATCCTCACCAGGCTGTGCGAGGACGACTTCCTCGCACACGACGACCCGGCCTGGGAGGGCGTGCTCAAGCACGGCAGCTACCACGAGGCCAAGGGCCTGGGCGTCGACGAGTCCGTGATGTGGGGCGACTACTGGTTCCTCGACGCGATCGCCGTCGTCGACGCGGCCGCACGCCCGGCGAACTGACCCAGCACTACATGGAGTTACGAACGACCTGATCGAGTTACAAACGACCTAGGAGAGCCGCATGAAACACCGCATACCCACATACCTCTCGGCCGCCACCATCGCAGCCGCCCTGCTCACCGTCTCCGCCTGCGGTGGCGGGAGCAGCTCCGCCGGACCGGACGAGAAGCAGCTCGAAGTCTTCTCCTGGTGGACCTCCGGCTCGGAGGACGCCGCGCTCAAGGACCTGATCGCCGGATTCACGAAGGACAACCCGGGCGTCAAGGTCGTCAACGGAGCGGTCGCCGGCGGAGGCGGCGGCAACGCCCAGGCCGTCCTGCAGACCCGGCTGCAGGGCAGCAACCCGCCCGACACCTGGCAGACCCACCCCGGAGCGGCCATCGGCCAGTACATCGACTCCGGTCTGCTCGCCGACCTCAGCTCGGTGTACAAACAGGACAGCCTGAACAGTGCCATCCCCAGGGAACTGGTCGCATCCGTAGGCAAGGACGGCAAGACCTACGGCGTATCCACCGGCGCCCACCGGGGCAATGTGCTCTGGTTCAACAAGAAGCTCACCGCCAAGGCGGGCGTCAAGCTGAGCGCCTCCACCACACCGGACCAGTTCGTCGACGCGCTCGGCAAGCTCAAGGACAAGGGCATCACACCGCTGTGTCTGGGCGGCAAGGACGCCTTCGCCACCGCCGAGCTCTTCGAGAACATCCTGCTGGGCGCAGTCGGCGTGAGCGGCTGGGACTCCCTGACCGCGGGGAAGACGGACTGGACCGACGCCAAGGTCAGGCAGGCGGCCGAGCTGTTCGCGAAGATGCTCCCGTACGCGGACCCGGACGCGTCCGCGCTCACCTGGGACCAGGCCACCAAACGGCTCGCCGCAGGTGACTGCGCCGTGGAGAGCATGGGCGACTGGGCGTATGGCGAACTCCTCAAGAACGGTGCGAAGGACGGCGCCGACTTCGGCTATGTGCCGCAGCCCGGCACCAACGGCAACTTCGTGACCGTGGTCGACACATTCGTGGTCGCCGAGAACGCCAAGCACAAGGAGCAGGCGCTCAAGTGGGCCTCCGCGATCAGCTCACCGGAGGTCCAACTGGCCTTCAGTAAGGACAAGGGCTCGACGCCGATCCGTCGCGACGTCCCCATCGACTCGCTTCCCGCCTATCAGCAGCGGGCGGCGACGTCGTTCCGGAGCGACGCGCTCGTGCTGTCGATCGTGCACGGCGAGGCCATGAGCCCGCAGTTCCAGCAGTCCTTTTACGACGCCGTCACCCAGTTCGTCCAGTCCAAGAAGGTGGACTCCTTCGTTCAGGCCCTGGCCACCGCCGCCAAGGGCTGACCCCGTCCCACTCGGGTTCCCGGTGGCGGGCCCGGCCCCCGGCCCCGCCGCCCTACCCAGGAGGTCCCCATGCCGGTACTGACCCGGCCCGCCGCACCGGCGCCCCACACGACGAAGCCGCCCGTCAAAGCCCCGACCCGGTCCTCATGGTGGCGGCACCACCGCTTCAGCATCGCCGTCCTGACGCCCAGCCTGATCCTGATCGGGATCTTCGTCTACGGCTTCATCGGATACACCGTACGCGTCTCGGTGTCCAAGTGGCAGGGCCTGCAACCCGACCTGTCGCCCCGTGACCCGCTGTACCAGACCTACGACGACATGTTCCACACTCCGCGCTTCCAGGCGGACCTGCGGAACGTCACGGTCTTCACCCTGCTCTTCCTCACCCTGGCTGTCGTCGTCGGGCTGGTGCTCGCCCTGCTGGTGCACAACGCGCTGGCCGGCCGGACGTTCTTCCGGAGCATCTTCCTCTTCCCGTACGCACTGTCGTTCATCGTCACCGGCGTAGTGTGGCGGTGGATCTTCACCCCCTCGACCGGCGCGAACCTGATCCTCAAAGGGCTGGGCGTCGACCACGGGCCCAAGTGGATCACCGACCCGGGGGTGGCCGGCGACGTGTCCCAGGCCCTCGAACCGGTCCTGCCCGGCGGGCACTTCATCCAGGTCGAGCTCGGCATCCCGCTCGCCCTCATCCCGGTCGTCATCGCCGCGTCCTGGCAGCTCGCCGGCTTCGTGATGGCCAACTTCCTCGCCGCGCTGAGCGCCCTGCCCGAAGAACTGCGCGAGGCGGCCAGCCTCGACGGCGCCGGAACGCTGCGCTACCACTGGCACATCGTGCTGCCCTGGCTCCGTCCGGTGATGGTCGTCGTGCTCATCCTCCTCGGACACATCAGCCTGAAGTCCTTCGACCTCGTCTACGCCATGGTCGGCCAGGGGCCCGGCTTCGCCACCGACGTGCCCGGCATCTTCGTCTTCGAGCAGACCTTCCGCGCCCTGCGCTACAACACCGGAGCCGCCGCCTCCGTCGTCATGTTCCTGCTGTCGGCCGCCGTCATCGTGCCGTACCTCTACCGCAGCGTGATCAGGGAGAAGAACCGATGAGCACCGCCCGTATCGCCGTCCCGCCACGGCGCCGCCGTATCCGGTACCCCGGGACCGGGCCGCTCGCGGGAGCGTTCGCCCTGGTCCTGCTCGCCGCACTGTTCCTGGTCCCGGTCTACGTGATGGTGATGGCCGCGCTGAAACCCCCCGTCCAGGCCGACGCCGTCCACATGTGGGAACTGCCCAAGAGCATCGACTTCAGCGGCATCGAGCAGGCGTGGGAGAAGCTGTCCCCCAACGTCCGCAACAGCCTGCTGATGGTCCTGCCCGCCACCGTCGTCTCCTCGCTCGTCGGCGCGCTGAACGGGTTCGTCCTGGCCAAACTCCCCTTCCGCGGGTCGAAGGCGCTGTTCGCCGCGATGCTGCTCGGGATGTTCATCCCGTACCAGGTGATCCTCGTCCCGCTGGTGCGCTTCCTCCAGTCGGTCGGCATGTACGGGACGCTGCAGGGGCTGATCCTCGTCCACATCATCTACGGCATCCCGATCACCACGCTGATCTTCCGCAACTACTTCTCTCAACTGCCCCACGAGATCGTGGAGGCGGCCCGCGTCGACGGCTGCTCCAACGCGGCGATCTTCCTGCGGGTGATGCTGCCGCTGGCCCTGCCCGGGTTCGTGGTCTGCGGGATCTTCCAGTTCACCAACATCTGGAACGACTTCCTGTTCGGCATCACCGTCGTACCGGACCCCACCCAGCAGCCCGTGACCGTGGCGCTCAACAACCTCGCCGGGAACTTCTCCGTGCAGTGGAACAGCGTCATGGCCGGCGCACTGCTCGCCGCGCTCCCCACCGCTCTCGTCTACATCCTGCTGGGACGGTTCTTCGTCCGCGGCCTGACCGCCGGATCGGTGAAATGACATGAGCGGCACCTTCGAAGCCTTCGGGCACCGCGCCCCGCGCGTCGTCGGCACACTGGACGACGACCTCGTGCAGTGCGATGTAGCCGTCCTCGGCTCCGGCATGGGCGGCGCCACCCTCGCCCACGCCCTGCGTGACTCCGGCGCCCGGGTCCTGGTCGTGGAGCGCGGCGACTTCCTGCCCCGCGAGGACGCCAACCGGTCACCGACCGAGGTGTTCCTCCACAGCCGTTACAAGAACGCCGAGCAGTGGTACGACGCCACCACCGGACGACCCTTCCGGCCCGGCGTCCACTACTACGTAGGGGGCAACACCAAGGTCTTCGGCGCCTGCCTGCCGCGCTTTCGCGAGCAGGACTTCGACGCCGTCCAACACCACGACGGCATCTCCCCCTCCTGGCCAGTGACCTACGCCGACCTCGAACCCCACTACGCCGAGGCCGAGCGCCTCTACCGCGTCCACGGCGAGGCCGGCCAGGACCCCACCGAGCCGTGGCGCTCGGGCGGCTTCCCCTACCCGGCGCTGCCCCACGAACCGCCCGTCGCCCGGCTGGCCGAGGCAATGTCCGCGCAAGGCCTGCGGCCGTTCCCCATGCCACTCGGCGTCGACCTGCGGGAGGGCGGCACCTGCATCCGCTGCCGTACCTGCGACGGCTTCCCCTGCCCGTACGGAGCCAAGAGCGACGCCGAGACCTGCGCCATGCGGCCCGCGCTGCGCAGCCCCACCGTACGGCTGCTCACCCGGACCACCGTCCAGCGGCTGCTCACCTCGGCGGACGGGCACCGCGTCACCGAGGCCGTCGCCGAACGCGACGGCCGCCGGGTCCGCATCCAAGCCGACCGCTTCGTCCTCGCCTGCGGGGCCGTCAACACCGCCGCCCTGTTGCTCGCTTCGGCCTGCGAAGGCCATCCGCACGGACTGGCGAACTCCTCCGGGCTGGTGGGCAGGAACTACATGGTGCACAACAGCACCTTCCTGGTCGCCGTGGACCCCCGGCACCGCAATCCGGTCGCCTTCCAGAAGACCCTGGGCCTCAACGACTGGTACGGCGCCGGACCCGGCACGCCCCACCCGCTGGGAAACATGCAGATGCTGGGCAAGATCCAGGCACCCATGGTCAAGGGCGCCCGACGCTCCGTACCCCTGCCGGTGCTGGACTTCATGACCAGCCGCAGTACCGACCTCTACCTCACCACCGAGGACCTGCCCGACCCCGCCAACCGGATCACCGTCGACCCGCAGGGACGGATCGACGTGCACTGGCGGCCCAACAACCTCCGCCCGCATCGCGAGCTGGTGCGGCGGACCGCCCGCATGATGCGGCGGGCCGGCTATCCACTGCTCTTCACCCAGCGGATGGGCATCGAGACCAACTCCCACCAGTGCGGCACAGCCGTGATGGGCGCCGATCCGGCGCACAGCGTCCTCGACCCGGACTGCCGCACCCACGACGTCACCAACCTCTGGGCGGTGGACAGCTCCTGCTTTCCGTCCTCCACCGCCCTCAACCCCGCCCTCACCATCGCCGCCAACGCCCTGCGCGTCGCCGCGAAAGGAAGCATCACCGCATGACCCCACCGGCCCCCGTCACCACCTCCGCCGAGACCGTACTCGCCCGCATCCAGCACGCCCGGATCATCCCCGTCGTCCGCGTACAGGACGCCGCCGCGGCCCTCGACCTCGTTGAACGGCTCGTCACCGCCGGCCTCGACGTCATCGAGATCACCACCACCATCCAGGGATGGGACGACGTCATCCGCACCACCGCTGACACGCACCCGGGCTGCTGCGTCGGCGCCGGTACCGTCACCACACCGCACCTCGCCCGGCAGGCCGTGGCGGCGGGCGCGCGGTTCTGTGTCAGCCCCTGCCTCTCACCGCAGGTCCGCGACGAACTCCACAGCGCCGGAATTCCGCTCATCGAAGGCGGCACCACGCCCACCGAGATCCTCGGCGCGGCACAGCACGGAGTCGCGAAACTCTTCCCGGCCCACCTCGGGGGCGTCGCGTACCTTCGCTCCCTGCTCGCCGTGGCCCCCGATGCCCGCATCATGCCCACCGGCGGCATCCCGCTCACCGACGTCGGCGCCTGGCTCGACGCCGGTGCTTTCGCCGTCGGCGTCGGCAGCGACCTCACCGCGCCCGGCGACATCGCCGCCCGAGTCCGCGAGGTGCTGGACCGATGACCCGTGTGCTCTGCGTCGGCGAGTGCATGCTCGAACTGACCCACCTCGACTCCACCACCGCCCGGCTGGGCATCGCCGGGGACACCTACAACACCGCGGTCTATCTTCACCGGGTGGCCCGTCTGCTCCGCGCAGAGACCGAAGTCGGCTATCTGACCGGCCTCGGCAACGACGAGTACAGCGCCGACATGCGCGCCCGGTGGACCACCGAAGGCGTGATCGACTGCTCGCTCCCGGTCGAGGACCGCATGCCCGGCCTCTACACCGTACGAGTCGACGGCGACGGCGAACGACGCTTCTCCTACTGGCGCTCCGAATCCGCGGCCCGGAAACTCTTCGCCGGCACCGACTGGGCCGAGCACATCACCGGCGACCTGATCCACCTGTCCGGCATCACCCTGCAGATCGCCTCCCCGCCCGCCCGCCAAGCGCTGCTGACCCGACTGCGGGAACTGCGCCTGGGCGGCACCCTGGTCAGCATCGACACCAACTACCGCCCGGCCGGCTGGGACTCCCCCCAAGACGCGGCCCGCACCATGGACCTGTTCGCCGGACTCGCCGACATCGTCTTCGCCTCCTGGGACGACGAAGCGGCCATGCACGCCTGCCCCACCCCCGCCGACGCCGCCCACCGACTTGCCGCCCTGGGACCGCGCGAAGTCGTCGTCAAGACAGGGGCGGACGGCGCTCACCTGCTCACCGACAGCGGGCTTCGGCACACACCGGCCGCCATCCCCTCCCGTGTCCTTGACACCACAGCCGCCGGCGACGCCTTCGCCGGCGCCTACCTCGCGGCCAGGATCACCGGCCAGGCCCCTGCCGAAGCCCTCCAGACCGCACGTCAGGTCGCTGCCGTGGTGGTCGCTCACCCCGGCGCTATCACCCCCGGAGACGTCCCGCTGCTGCCGACAGTGTGAAGATCCCGATCACGGCGGTGGGATTTCACGGCGGTAGGCATCGAGCCTGCCAGCGCGCGCCCAGCCTGAGGCGAAGGGGGCACCAGCACCGATTGCCGTTGCGGGATCTGCCAAGGCAGGCGATCGGATCACCCTTTCGCGAAGGGTGGGCAGGGCGCCAGGGAGTTCGGCCCCCGACCGTCATGGGGTGTTGGCCGGCGCCCCGTCGGCCGGGTCGGAGCGGTGGGTGACGGCGAGCACGTCGAAGGCGGGGCGGCGATGCGCAGAAAAGAGGTCGAGGGCCGCCGCGGCGTCGCGGGCGCGAAGCGCGGCGACGAGTGCGCGGTGCTCGTCCGGGTGATCTGGTCGAGGCATCCCAAGCCCACGACGACGTCACATCAGACACGGCCACCGGCAAGCTCGTCCTCGTGCCCCTGAGACCGCCTCACGCGAGCCGCACACCCACCGGCTCACCGGTCACCACCACGAGCCCATTCGATCGCCAACTCAGCGAGGAAAAATGACCGAACAACCACACCTCCAGCCGACGCCACCGGCCACCCCGCCCAGCCATAGCGCACCGAGAGCACCCGACAGGAGACACACCATGACGTTCTGGTCTGTCACCATCCCCACGCGAACCACTCACGGCACCCCCGGCAGTCACATGTTCATCGTCAACGCCGACCGCTACGAAGATGCCCGCAACCACGCTCTGACCCAGGCCGATCTCCCCAAGTCTCGGCGTCACCGCCGCAACGCAGCCCTGAATATCCAAGCCCTTGCTGTTACAGAACTCACTGCCCGCTGGGGACTGTGAAAAGGGCACGGGTCCGCACAACGGCTACAGCCTGTCGGCGCGCAGCTGGCCCTGAGTTCTGGCGCCGGTGGAACATCATCCAACCCAACTCCCGTTCCACCGGCCCACTGCTCCCGTCGACACGTTCCTCCACAGGAGGCACGCCGACTCCCCAATCCCCCTCAGGTGGCCTTCCACCTCCCCCCGTCTACTGAGGACTCGTTGATGACCCAGACAATGGCGACCGTCGTCGCGTTAGTTGCTGTGGCTGCGGCAGTGCCACTCCTGTTCCGGGCTCGCCGTCTGGTCACGAGGCTGCGCCGGGAACGGGACGCAGCTGTCCGTGAGGCGGCACGGCTCGCCGCTGAGCACGAGGCCTTGACGGAGGAGCATCAGCACCTGGTGGGCACCCGTCTGCCAGCCCTGGCCACTCAGTATCAACAGGCTCACAGAGAGGTTCTGCATCGCCTCGCCGAGGCAGTAATTGCCGAACGCAATCGCGTCGATGAGGCTGCGCAGGCCGTGACGCGGGGTGTGACGACGGTCATCCTGTCGCTGAGCCACCAACTGCGGATCAAGATCGACGAGATGCGGCACCGCTACGACGACCCCAACCTGCCCGACCTGGCTCAAGACCTCCTCGGGCTTGAGCATCTCAACGAGCAGAACCTGCATCACATTCAGGGCACTCAGGTGTTGTGCGGGGCGTGGCCGGGTCTCTTGCACGCCGACTCGCACCTCGAAGATGTCGTCGTCGGCGCCCAGCACCGTATCCGTGACTATCGCCGCGTCCGGGTCACGAGCCAGCTGGAAGCCCCTGTCGCTGTAGTGGCGCGGGCAGTCGAGCCGATCGCTATCACCGTCGCCGAATTGCTGGCCAACGCCGTGCACCATACGCACGGCACCCCGGGCGTCGATGTCGGCTTCCACCAGGCCGAGTCCGGGGCGCGCATCGTCATTGAGGACGCCGGGGTGGGCATGCACGCGGACGAGGTTGAGTTCGCGGATCGGCTGCTGTCAGCACAGCAGCCGATCCTGTTGTCCGAGCTCGGCGATCCGCCACACACCGGCTTCGCCAAGATCAGCCGCCTCGCACGGCAGTACGAGTTCTCCGTGTCCATCGACAAACCATCGCCGCACGCGGCCTCCGGGCTGTCGTGTCCATCCCTGAGAATCTGCTGACGCTCCTCGATGAGCACACCCATTCGATATCAGCGATGGCCCCAGGGTCGCCGACGCGGACGGCCGCACTGCCGACAGCAGACGCCGACGACACGGGAGAGACTTTCCCTCGCTGACGCCGTATCTAGGCTAGGAGGCCGCGTGCTCGTCGCTGCGGCGTTGCACGCACGGATGTGCGTCGTTCCGGGAGCTACGCCGTGGCGTCAGCGCGGACACGCGATACCGTGAGGGCCACGGGCTAGATCCCCCCGGCCTCTCGCGCGTCGTCGGGGCGGACGCCTCCGCTTGACAGCGGGGTTCGCCCCCACTTAGCGATCTTTCAGACCTGATCTGACAATGGAATTTGGCCCCACCCACGCCGCGTTGCATGCTGATCCGGGTCCGCCGTGGCCCCATGTCGGGCCCGACTCGCGGGCATGGCAACCGGGCGGGGAGGATCGCGTTGATCGTCTGGGTGAACGGAGCGTTCGGCAGCGGGAAGAGCACCCTGGTCGACGAGTTGCGTCCGCACTGGCCCGAGGCGCTGGTCCATGACCCGGAGATGGTCGGCTATGTGCTGCGGGAGATCGTGGAGGTCCCCACGGGCGATTTCCAGGATCTTCGGCTGTGACGGCGGGCAGGTCGCCAACCTGGCTGTGGGACTGGTCGAGAAGTACCGACGCCCGGTCCTGGTCCCCATGACCTTGGTCAACCCCGGCTATTTCGGCGAGATCTTCAGCACGCTAAAAGACGCGGGCATCGACGTTCACCACTTCTTCCTCAAGGTCTCTCGGGAGGTATCGGAGAAGCTAATAGACGGCCGGATCCATGGCCCGGGTGATCCCGAGCGGGAGGACCGGGTCCGACGCTGGTGCAAGGACAGGATCGAACCGTGCATGGCCGCAGCTGACACCCTGCCCAGCGACACGGTGTTCCTGGACGGTGAGCTGACCTCACAGCCGCCGACTTCAACAAGAAGATCGGGCTCGCCGGCAGCGCGCCAGCCGACGCCACCTTCGTGAGTCAGATCGACGAAGGCCCACAGGCGCCCCGCCTGTGGGGCCTTCACGTCTCAGGCGGAACTACTTGGCGCCGTACGCGGCCTGCAGGCGAGTGTGCAGCTTGTGGACATCATCCACGGAGAACGCCGTGACCTCAGCCCCACCCGAGTCGACAGCGATATTCCACTCACCTTCGCCGTCCCCGACCTGCACTTGGATGGGCGGCTGGGCCATCCACATCACGTCAATGCCGCGCCGAACCACCACGCCTATGAGACCGGGCTGCAGCACCGCGCCGCCCCCGCCGCCAGGCCCCATGAGCAGGTCGGCGAGCGCCTCGGTCGCGTCGTCACCCCGCACGCTCTCCGAGATCAGGGACACCTCTTCGCCGCCCAGGCTCGTGAGCATCACCGCCATGTACGTGCAGTCCTCAGCCCGCTGCCACGGTGGAATCTTCCAGTCGAAGGTCATGCCTCATCCTGCCCACGCGGTAGGACCCGCTACGCCCTTCGGCGGGTTGATGCCTTTTGCAAGGAGGCTTTTTCGGCCGCCCTTGGCCGCCAGTCCTGATGCCGGACCGCCCCTGAACCTCAATGCTCTCCGTGTGGTCCCGGAGCCGACAACGCCAGTGCCGGAACACATCGATTGAGACAACCAACGTCATCCGCCATGAAACGGGCACGGGTGGCTGGCGAAAGGCAGGGCGGTGGTGGAACACGAGCCGGCTCGCGGGTCCTGAGCGCGGCGAGCGTCAGCCCTCGTCGCCGGCGTGGCCCGACAGCGTGAACGCGGCCCAGTGCCCGGGGTCCGCGAAGGGCCGGTCACCCGTCGCCCAGTCCTCGCGGAGCTCGCTTCCCTGGTGCGCTCGCTTCTGCCCGCCGGTACGTTGGCGGGATGTCTGACGGAATTCGATGGATCGGTGAGCACGCCTACGAGGATGCGAAAAGCGGCGTGCCCGGGATGCGCGGCAGCATTTCGCTGACAGCAGCCCGCGGCGTGGAGACGGAAGACTTCCTGGTACGCCTCGGAGCCGACCCCGAACAGCTTGATTGCCAGGATCTGTACAAGGACCGGGATGAGTTGGCTACGCCCTCCGGTGTGGACATGACGCACATCAGCCGTGCGATGTACGGCACCTGCGGGGACTGGGTGTACGTCCTGGAGGACGGCTTCGCCGCTACCTGGTTCTTCGGCTACCGGAGCGTGCCGGAGATGGCGCCCCGTGTTGGTGAGGAGATCATCTGCCTCACGCTGAACCACCACGATGCCCCCTCCCTGATCCTCCACGCCCCGGGAGACGACGGGCGGACGTGGGAGGCCGCGTTCCGTTCAGGCGCGGATTGGTCGCCGGAATTGGACGCCGCGCTGCGGGCAGCGGTGGCTGTGTTCCCGTCCCTGTACGACGGCGTATCCACCGAGGAGGAGGTGGAGCTGTACTACGAGGAGCATGCGCACGAGATCCCGGCACGCGTGTTCACCGGTGTTGGCCGCTACTGCGGCCTCACGATCGACCGCGCCACGGTCGAGGCCGGCCTGCTCCCGCTGGCCATTCTCCCCACGCCGGCGATCTGACCCACTGACCGGTGGGACGCCCCCCTTGGGGCGCCCCACCGGCTGCTACGTGGTGGCCGCTACTTCGCGGTCATCGTGCAGATGACAGGGTTGACCGGCTTGCCGAACGCGTCGGTGGCCGCACAGCTCCCGGTCATGCGGGTGTTGAGCCAGTAGGCGTCCTTGTCCATGATGCGCATCTGCTTCATGAAGCTCGTGAAGTTCCCGCCCATCGACTCCTGGTTGTGGATGCCGGAGATGGACGAGCGCCCGCACACCTCGTTGAACGTCGGCACCTTGCCGTTGTCGATGTTGTACAGGTGCACCTTCGTCCCGTGCTTCTTGGCGAAGCTCTGCACGCAGGCGCTCCCGTTCGGGATACCGGTGGTGCTGCCCGTCGGGACGGCCTCGTTCAGGCCGCCTTCGCTCTTCTTCATGCCACCGCTGTTATAGGAGGAGGCGAAGGCGAACTCGTCACAGTTCAGCTTGTCCGTCGCATCGTCCAGCGCGCTGGCGTCGCCGTTTTCCGCAGCCCACCTGTCGGGGCAGATGCGGTCCCGGTTCCTGGTGTTCTGTGCGCTGTCGCCCATGTAGTACAGGGGCTTGTCCTGCGCTTCGGAGCCGGCATGGTTCGGCAGCACGGTCTGGATCAGCCATGCATGCGCCGCGGCCTGCGGGTACCTCTTGGCGTTGAACACGTACGTCGGAGCGGAGTTGACGAAGACACAGCCCGTGCTCCCCCACTTCGTCTTGAAGGTGTCGCAACGGATCTGGTCCAGGTCACGGGTGTCCTGCCAGTAGCCCTTGCTCCACTGATAGTCGACCTTCTGCTCGATGCCGGGAGAATGGACCGTGCCCTCGATCTTGACGTCCGGCTTGTACCGGTACGTCATGTCGGCTGAGGACGCATCCCACGTGTACTTCGTGGTCAGCGACGCGCTGTGCGTGTCGCCGGGCCTCCAGGTCGGGGTAGCTGTCCAGTCCCCGCCCTGGGGCTCGATCGGCTTGCACGAGCCCTGGCAGATGTGACCGTTGAAGGCAGACAGGCTGATGCCGCCGTCGAAATCGGCCGGGATGTTGACGCCCTTGATGGTGAGGGTTTCGGTGAAGCTGTCCGGGCCGTCCAGGCGGAGCGTGCGGGTGAAGTTGAAATCAGCCTTCGCGATGGGGTCGTCCTCGGGGCCCAGCCAGTAGGTCACCGGCCGGGTATCGCACTCCTTGAACCGGTCGGCGTAGGCCCCCATGGCGCCGTTCTCGCACCAGCCCACATCCCGCGTGCCCTTGGACTTGGCGGGCTTGGCCGGGGTCGGGGCGATGCACACCCGGCGGCCGTCCTTGCCGACTGGCCCGCACTGCTTCTGGGCCTTGTAGGTGCTGCGCGTGACGCCACCGGAGGCCAGCGGCTTGGTCTGCTTGCTGTTGGGTGCAGTGGTGAAGCCCGGGTTCGGCGCGTCATGTACCGGGGCCGGGAGCGCCAGGTCCACGGGCAGTTCGATGCGGAGCCTCGCCCACGGCGACCACGACGTCTCATACAAGGAGCCGTCGTAGGCGCTCGTGTGGAAGACGTAGTCGACGTTCGGGTTCAACCACTTGGGGTCGACGGTCACCGTGGCTGCGGAGCCGGAGCTGACGTAGCCGGACACCTTAACGCCGTACTCGTTGTCTTCGATTTTGACCTTTGTCTTGGGCTTGCCGCCGGAGTCGACGGTCCACACCTCGAAGGTGAGGTTGGCTTTGTCGCCGTCGGCGTCGGTGACGGTGTTACGCAGCTGGACCTTTCGGGTGTTCACGCTCCAGGTGCCCAGCCCCTCGTCGACCTGTTTCCAGGCCGGTCCGGCGGACGGCTTCTTGCCCGACACCGGGCGGGCTCCGGCCCTGACTTCTTTCTCGGGGCCTGCGGCCGGCCGTGTGGACGGTGCGGCGTTGGGGTCGGGCTTCGGATCGAAGGTATCGGCGGATGCGGTGGTCGCTACGCCGGATCCCAGGAGCAGCACGGTGGCGGCGCCGCAGGCTAAGCGGGACAGGATGCGACTTCTTCTGGAAGTTCCAGACAAGAGATGTTTCCCCTCTGGCCCTACCCCGCGTGTTCCCCAGGGGCAGGGCTGATCGGATGGATCGGCTTGGTCGCGCCGCCTCTTGTCTAGGTGTGGTCATGAGGGCCATTCAAGGCCGTGAACTGGGGCGTTCATCACTAACTGGAGCTAACGGACGTGACACTCGACACGGTTGTACAAAACCGCGTCAAAGTTTCGCTCAGGCCGGTGATTACGGGTGCGGCGTCGACGGCAGCTGCCGCGGTCAGGCGACGGGTCATCAAGGTGATGAGTGCCCAGGTCAGGTGTGCTTCGCTCACCTCGGACAGGCGCTCATAGTCACGGCAGTTGCGGCGTGCGTGCGTGATCCAGCCGAGCCTTGGCGTTCATGGGCCGGGAGATTTCATGCGGGCCGTCACACTGGGGCCGATTGACGACGTCATGGCCACCCGCGGGGATGGTCCCCATGCGGGGAGGGGTGACAGGGACGTATTCAACTGCTCCTCGCACTCTCGGAGATGGTTCCGTCACTCCACGGCGCGAAACCGCATCGTCGTGGCGCGGACCGGTCGCGCCGTGAAGCACCGGGGATAGGGCGACTCGGTCGCGATTCAGCCAACCTGCTGAGGAGCTGGCCGTCGTCTGACCGATCGTCATCTACGCTCTGACTGTCCCGGTGGCCTCCCCCGTGCCACCGGGACTCTTCATGCCCCAGGCCTGCAGCCTCGCCGAAGCCTGGCGTTGTGGGCGTCCCTGCCGGTCAGTGGGTCAGGATGGCACCCACGCAGACCATCATGCTGTCCTGCTCGGTTCCGACGTACACGACCCGATCGCGGATGGTCCCCTCAAGCAGTTCACAGGACTGTGAAGAGGGTTGCTCCCCCAGTTGCTGCCCGCTTCGCCCGCGACCTTCAGGCCCACAGCGACGACCTCCTCGACGTCTCCACCGGCGGCAACGCCTCCGGCGTCCGCATCCCTACTGGCCCCGGCTACCAGGTGCCCTTCGCCGCCCGCGTCGAGGTCGAGACCTCCCTCCCGGTCGCCGCGGTCGGCCTCATTCACCGACACCGAACAGGCCGAAAAGATCCTGGTTAACGGCGAGGCCGACGCCGTACTCCTGGGACGCGAACTGCTGCGCAACCCGTCGTGGGCACGGCATGCGGCGTGGGAACTGGGCGGGGATGTGCATGTGCCGGAGCAGTACCACGGTCGGTCTGATTCGTTCTGGGTCACAGCGTCCGTACGCCGACCTGTTCCCAGGCCTTGCACACCGCCTGGAGTTCCTCGCCATGGCCGTAGCGTGCGCGGGCGGCGCGCATCGTCAGGCCGGCGAAGTCGGAGAAAAGGGCCTGCTCTGCAAGTTCGCCACCCGTGAGGACGTCGTACCAGATCTGTCCGGCCCTTTCCCAGGCATGACCGCCAAGGGCGGTGGCGACCAGATAGAACGCGTGATTGGCTATGCCCGAGTTGATGTGAATACCGCCGTCATCGCGGCCGGTGCGGACATAGTCGTCCATGGTCGCGGGCTGCGGGTCCTTGCCGAGGACGTCATCGTCGTATGCGGTGCCGGGAGCCTTCATGGAGCGCAGCGCCACCCCGGTCACGCGGGGGGTGAACAAACCGGCGCCGATGAGCCAGTCGGCCTCACCAGCCGTCTGGCCCAACGAGTATTGCTTCACGAGTGAGCCGAACACATCGCAGATCGACTCGTGCAGCGCGCCGGGCTGATCGTAGAAAGAGAGGTTCGCCGTGTACTGCACAACGCCGTGTGTGAGTTCATGTGCCGTCACGTCCATGGGGATAGTGAAGTCCTGGAAAACCTCGCCGTCGCCATCCCCGTAGATCATCTGCTCGCCGTCCCAGAAGGCGTTGTTGTACGTCTCGCCGCTATGAACGACCGCGACGAGTGGCAGACCTTCTCCGTCCAGTGAATCGCGCCCGAATGCCGTCAGGAAGAAGTCATATGTGTCCCCCAGCGCGCTGTACGCGCGGTTGACGGTGGCGTCCCGTGTGGGTGGATCGCCCTCGATGCGCACCCTCCTGCCCGGCCGAGCGGTTGCCAACGCGGCTTCGTAGACGCTGACGCGGGGAGACCGGAGTCGCTCGACCGCCTGCACGGCGAAACGGCGCGGCACCCTCGCGCGGCGGCAGATTTCCTGCTCGCCCAATCGCTCGATGACTTGCTCGACGGTGAGGTCGTTCACAGAGGCAGCCTGCCGAAGGAAAGCGACCGTTTTGTCGACCGGTACGGGCGGATCCCGGTGCGGCGGGCTGGTCGGCCGCAGCCAGGTCGTCCACACGCCAGCGCTCGCGAGTCGGGAGGTCGCGTACTCGGCCGCGGAGCCCGGAACGAGCGGGCTTTGCTTGTCCGCATCTCTCTCCGCATCGCGAGCCAGCAGATGCAAGCACGAAACGGCCATAAGAGGAGGCATGCTGATGGTGGACTGGCGCCGCCGCCCGCCCAGTTCCGTCCGCAGAACGCGGACATCGGGGTGCCCGGGCATCCGCCGGACCAATTCCTCTGTGATGGCCTGGAATTGCCGACGTCGTTCCCTTGCACTCTCCGCCGGTTCGGGTGCCTGGAGCGCGCGAGCGCACACAAGGGCCTGGAAAGGATTGAAGGCGTCAATGAGCAGGCGCTCGACCATCTCGCCGGAAACCAGGCAGTGATTCTGTCGCAGGCCGGACAGAACGATCTCCTGCGCCAGGGTCATCTCATCGTTCGGATCCCAGGCAGTTCCCCATGGAATCGTGTGAATCGCGGCATGCACGGGATCGAGGCCTCTCCTGCCTGCCGGAACGAAAGCAACGGTCGTCCAGTCCCGCTCCACCCACAAGGCAAGCGCCAGTGTCAGGACACCGCTTCGCCATTCGAGGCGATAACTGCCCGCCGGAACGCGGCAACTCCAGGTCACCCATGACTCTGCACCGCTTCCTCCCGTGTCCCAGGCGTCGGGGTGCAGTACGTGGCCTGCCACGTCCGTGATCTGCCAGACGAAGGGGCTGTCGTTGTTCGCGGAGTGGGTCACCCCGAGGAGCAGGACAACTAACGACGGTATTTCGCTGCCTGAGCCAGGCGTCGAGTGACAGCTCCAATGACTCGCTGCCCTCTGATGTTCCGCATACGCTGGCCGCGTGCCCGCCAGTGGGGCGGCGCAGGGCAGATCCATGGGGGAGGGCTGGTCAGCCCGCAGTCGTGCCGGTCGGGTAATGGACATGGGTGTCCCTTCCCTTCACAGAGAACTCGCAGTAAGGGTCCCCAGCCACGTAGTCCCTGGGACCGACCCAGTACGTTCCGCTGGGCAACGACAGCTCCCACGGTGTGTCACTCCGCGCGTCCGCGCGGACCAGAAGGTCCTCGTAGTCGTCTCTGATCACCAGGTCCTTGACGTCGTCCGTGAAGCGCACCCGTACCCGGTAAGTCTCCGTGGGCTCCTCGCGGCGCACGATGACCGGCATGCCCTGTTGCAGACGCACGGACGCAAGTTGGCGCCTGTCCGTGTAGCGAAAAACGAGACGACGTACATGATCGTCGAGCCCTGGAGCCGTCACGCGCCCCGCCGTGTCCACGGCTGCGCGCATTCCGTCCAGGAGAGCTGTCGTGAAGTAACCCCGCAGCGGCTCGCCGTCGGCCGCGGCTGCCGGTTCCAACGCCTGCTGGCCCCTCTCGGCCGCCAGCCCGAGGACGACACTGGGTAGATCGTTGGGATGCCACGCCTGCACCATCGGAGGTCCGCACGGGAGCAGGTGCAGCTCTTCCCGGCAGCAGTCGACGAAGAAGAGGACTTCCTTGAAGGGGCCGCATCGTCCGTACCAGTCGGCCAGGAGTTGGACCTCGACATGGTTGACCAGCCCGCCCTCGTCGGCCGATGGCATTAGCACGGCGCAGCCCGTACCACCTGGGGCCGTGCCGTGTCCGGCCAGGTAGCCGTAGAGACGAGACTGTTCCCAACTCTCGGGCGAGGACTCCAGCTTGGCGCTCAGCCGGTTGTTGAGTTCGACAAAGTCTCTGAAGATCCGGTCCGCCGTGGGCTGTGCGGAGACGGCATCGATGACGTCCGTGTCTCCGGAGGCCGGCACCCGGATGATGTTTTCCTCAGGTACGTCGCCACCATGGGGATCGACGAGCCAGCGATGGAACGCCTCCGCGTCGTTGACCGGGCCGTGCAGATCGTCGAGCGAGACGTACCGGTTGATGCCGGAAACCACGGCGTAGTGATGTTCGTGCATGGGACTTCCCGTCTCAACCGGAAATCATCACTTGCAGGTTGGCGAGCAGCCCGGGATCCGTGCGGAACTGCGCATGGGAGCGCGCCCCGCACTCTGCCCCCGGCGACAAGACGAACGCATGGGGCTCGGCATTGGCGACGACACGTACTTCCTCGGCCTCGGCCCCGCCCGCGGTCTGCCCGGAGCCGTACCAGCGCGCCATTCCGGACAGCGGGACCGCCGCGCTCGTGCCGTTGGGGTCGCGCTCCAGCACTCCGGAAACGAAGTACAGCAGCGAGCGCGGATACGCGACAGGCACGAGATGATCGGCTTTCTCGGCCTCGTCCGTCAGCGCGAACATCCGGAAGCGTTCGAAGGCCGTGTTTCTTCTGCGCAGTGTTGACGCCAGCTCGGGAAAAGTGCACATGGGAGCCAGCGCGACCACATCGCGTACCCGGAAGTCCGCAGGGAGGGGGCTGCCGGCCGAGCCTCGACGGGCGTCGAAGGCGGCAAGGAACGCGTTCATCAACAGGACGCCGGAGCCGTGGCCCACCACCGTGACTTCCTTAGGCTCCGGTACCGAGACGGCATCGATGAAGCGGTCCAGAAAGTAGCGCCCGGCGCCCGCCGGACTCTCGTCCCCCGAACGGAACGCCGTGGCCGCTTCGTCCTTCATCCCGGACCACAGTGCGGCACCCAGGTGGGCGAGGCAGAACTCTCGCAGAATCTCCTCGACCGCCGTGGGGTAGAGGCCGTGATGGGTACCGGCCCGGAATCTTTCGATCACCGCCCGGGCCGCGCTCACCACCTTGCGGACCAGCAGACCAGTGGCGACTTCCAGTACGGCACGGGAACTGTGCCTGCTCTCGGCCTGCTCCGCGGCTTCGGTGCGCGTGGAAGACATCACCAGCTCACTGTCACTGTCACGCGCCGAGCGACCAAGGCTCCGTAGCTGCTGGTCCTCCGACAACGCGCGGACGAGCCACTGCGACTCGGCGTTGGTCAACTGGGACATGTCCGCCGGTGGAGTCAGCGAGGCGTAGGGCTCGACTCCGCCCTTCTCCATGGTTTTGAGTTCGACAGCCACACGATGGGGAGTGGGGAGGGGCAGACTTCCGGAACGTGACCGTCCGCGCGCGCCGGGTACCGAGCGCTCCGCGGCTTTGCCGAGAACGCACCACAGCACGCGCTTCAGAACGATTTCGAAGACGGCTTCACGCAGGACACGGGGCAGGTTCCGCGTCAGCGTCTCCCCCAGCCCACCGCCCTGCAGGACGAAGGCGGAACGGGCACCGGCCCCGCCATAAGCCTCCGCGGCATCACCCAAGGCGGAGGCCATATCCTCGCGGTCGAGCGGACCACCCGCGAAATGCAGTACGACTCGCTGCCGATCCAGTGAGGCGATCAGCGTGTCCACGGTCGCGTTCGCGGCGGACGGACTTGTTTGGGGCTCCGTGAGCTCAAGCCATCGCATTTCGTCAGACGCTCCCATGAGACCGCTCGTCTCCGCCTACCGCCCGTGGCCGTGCGGCACTCCCCCGTAATTTCCTCACCGGCAAACTCCCCCATGTGCGGCGGTGACACGGCGTCAGTGGCGTGAGTGTGTCACCGCCTGAGGGAAGCGTCCAGGTATGGCCAGAGCATCCGGTCTCGGCTCAACCCACGGTGCAGGTGGTTCCGTTGAGCGTAAATGCGCCGGGTGCCGCGCTGTTCCCGCGGTGGCTCGCCTGACAGCCGATCGTCACGCTGAGATTGTTGGGCGGAAGCGGAGCATCGTCACCGACACGTTAGGTCTGCTGCTGGCGGTGCTGGTCACCGCAGCCGGCGTCCAGGACTCCACGGCCGGCCGCACCCTCCTCGAACAGGCTGCCGCCGACCACCCCGGCATCCGCAAGGTGTGGGTCGACGGCGGTTACCGCCAGCACCTCGTCGAGCACGCCGCCACTCTCGGCATCGACATGGAGATCACCGCCCGCACCCCCGGGACCAGGGGCTTCACCCCCATACCGAAGCGGTGGGCGGTGGAGCGGACCTACGGATGGCTCATGTTTCACCGCCGGCTCGCCCGCGACTACGAGACCCTCCCCGCCCGCTCCGAAGCCATGATCCACCTCGCCATGACCGACCTGATGGCCCGCCGCCTCACTAGCGAAAACACCATCTCCTGGCGCGGCCCGACGCTCCGGCCTAAAAATCTTGTTCCGGGATGAAGCGCCGGGAGGAAAGACCTCTGAATGGATCTTGTCCAGTTACACGTACACGAGACAGGATCGTGGCATGTCCAGCGACCGCTTCATGCGCATCCACAGCGCCGAGTTCCAGGCCATGGCCGAGAGGGTCCTGCGGGTCACTGAGCTCACCTCCCGCCTGAACGTCCTGCCCTTCGAGGACGAAGCGGGCAAGGCCGAACTGTTGGAACAGATACTCGGCAGGCCGCTGCCGCCGAGAGTCACGATCTATCCGCCCTTTTACACGGACCACGGTCTCCACCTCGACCTCGCCGAGCGCGTGTTCATCAACCAGAACTGCACGTTCCTGGACTACGCCGGTATCCGGCTCGGCGAGCGCGTGATGGTCGGCCCGAAGGTCACGTTCATCACCAGCGGCCACCCGGTCGATCCCGAGGAGCGGCGGCTGTACCTCACCGGCGCGCCCATCGACGTTGCAGAGAACGTGTGGATCGGTGCCGGTGCCACGATCCTGCCCGGCGTCAGCATTGGCCGTGATGCCGTGATCGCCGCTGGCGCGGTCGTGGCCGATGACGTTCCACCGGCAAGCCTGGTGAGCGGCACCAAAGCCACCGTGCACCGAAGGTGGTGACGACCTCTCCGAAGCCCCACCAACCGCAGATCCTGGGATGAAACACCAGGAGGAAACGACCTCTAAGAGGTCATCTCGTTTGGGGTTGCCAACGCCGGTTCGTGCCGGTGATGTTGGCGCATTACATGCCGCAGTCTGGGCCGTACCAAGGCTCGGGGCGTTCATCGGCGGACATCGGCAAGTGTCGCAGTTGCACAGGGCCTGGGTAGAAGGCTGAGCTGCTGGGGCCAGCCATATCCTCGCCGATCAGGTAGCGGTAGAGCCATTCGGCGAAGCTCATGGTGTACCGCGACCATCCGCCTTCCCCGTCCTCGATGAGGAGCCACGGAGCGTCCGGCCCTTGGACGAGAAAGACGGTCTCTCCTCGGACGGTACTGGCAATCGGCCACGGTCCGCTCTCGGTCCCGAACGCAAGGTCGTCAAGGCCGAACAGGACACGCGGGTCCTCGTCCGGGTCGGCATCGTTCCAGGGCACTCGTGACCAAACCTGGATCGTGTTCTGTATCTCGGCACCCAGGTTCCACCGCTCAGTGGCGGGGTGCTGGAGATACAGGTGGCCGTTGAGCTGGACCGGGGCGTAGGCGTCGACGGGGACCTGGTAGTCCGACGGCAGGTGCACCCCGAGTTGTTCGTGGAGCCGGTCCCAGGCGGACGGATCCGCGTAGCGGTTCTGGGCCGGTCCGAGCATCGCCATGGCGGCGGCCAGGTAGTCGGTCATGGGGCACCTCGCGTTTGGTGAGCCTGGCTCGGCGCTCAGCAGCAGGCCGGCGCCGCGTTGGGCTGTCCGAATGGCATGACCGATCATGCCAGCCTGACGCCCTCGCTGATCAGGTCGCCAGTCTCCGGTAGCAGATCAGCGCGGCGGCGATCCCTGCGAAGGCGAGGAAGTGTGCGGCCTTTTGTTCGTAGCGACGGTGCAGGCGACGGCACCCGGCGAGCCACGCCACTGTCCGCTCCACGGTCCAACGGTGGCGGCCCAGCCGCCGAGAGGACTCGATGCCCTTGCGGGCGATGCGCGGGACGATGTTCCGGGCGCGGAGCCATCGGCGCAGGTAGTCGTAGTCATAGCCCGTGTCGGCGTGGAGCTTGGCGGGCCGTCGTCGGCGCGATCCGCGGTGGGAGCGGATTGGCGGGATGCTCCGCACCAGGGGTTCCAGCCCTTGGCTGTCATGGGTGTTCGCAGCGGAGATGCCCATCGAGAGGGGCAGACCGGTCCGCTCGGTGGTCAAGTGGATCTTCGAGCCCTTCCTGCCGCAATCTACGGGATTCGGACCCGTCAGGTCCCCCCTTTCACCGCCCGCATGTTCACTGAGTCGATCGCGGCACCGCGACCAGTCCAACTCTCCTCGCGCACCGAGTAGCTGTTTCCAAAGGTCAGTGCTGTTCACGGCGTGATGGGGGTGCTTTGACGACGGCGGACTGAGGGTTGCAGCCGGGGGCGCAGGTCGCGGTCGACGAGGTTACGAACCCTCCGTGAACGCGGTGGTGTGGTCGGCGGCCCACTGGCGAAACGTTCGCGGCGCCGTCCCGAGGATGTCGGCCACCGCAGTGGTGACGTACGCAGGCTGTCCGACTGCCGTACTCCACGCGGCGAGCAGCATGTCGACGACCGAGCTGGGTGCCGTGCCCTCCGACAGGCTCCGGAACTCGTCCGGCGTCATCTCCTCGAATGCCATCCGGCGCCCCAGGGCGTCACCGATGGCGGCCACCTGCGCGGCCTGCGTCAGCGACTCGGGGCCCGTAAGGACGTAGTCGCCTCCGACATATCCGTCCTGATAGAGCGTCCGCGCCGCGACAGCTGCGACGTCGCGGTCGTCGACCGGTGCCGTCTCGGCAGCGCCGTAAGGCCACCGGACGACCTCGCCGGCCCGGATCGCGGGCGCCCACCAGGCCAGCGAGTTCGACGCGAGCATCCCCGGCCGGATGATCGTCGACTCGAGTCCGGTGGCCGCGATGAGCCGCTCGATGTCGGCGTGCATCACCGCCATGGGATTGGGCTGCTGGAAGAAAGGGTGCGGTGTCTGGTGCGGGGAGGAGAGGAAGACGACCCGCCGCACGTGGGCCGCCAGCCGCTCGACGACTGCCGCGGCGGTCTGAGGCGGTGCGGTCCAGACGAGGAAGACCGCACCGGCGCCATTCAATGCCGGGTCAAGCGATTCGGGCACGGTGAGGTCACCGGTGAAGACCTCGGCCTTCGCCGGCAGCGTCCCCGCCGCCTCGGAGCGATGGGTGAGGGCGCGGACCGGCATGCCCGCGTCGAGGAGTTGGTCTATGACGACGCGGCCGACCCGGCCCGTCGCCCCGGTTACGAGCACGGGAGGAATGTCTGTCTGATTCATGCCGCCCATGAAAACGTTACTCGGTTAATAAAGCAACTCGGTCATGAATGTTACATTGGTCAGATGAATGAGCCGACGGGACTGCGGGCCCGCAAGAAGGAGCGGACGCGCGACGCCATCGCCGACGCGGCCGTCTCGCTGTTCCTGGAGCGCGGCTTCGACCGCGTCTCGGTCAACGACATCGCCGCGGCGGCCGAGATCTCCAAGCCGACCCTCTTCCGGTACTTCCCCACCAAGGAAGACCTGGTGCTCCACCGATTCACGGACCACCAGGGCGAGGCTGCACGCGTCGTGCGTGACCGCAGGTCCGGCATCAAGCCGGTGACGGCGCTGCACCGGCACTTCCGGGCCGGCCTCGATCGGTACGACCCCGTCACCGGCCTCAACGACCATGATGAGGTAGTGGCGTTCCATCGGCTGGTGTTTTCCACACCGAGCCTGGCGGGACGACTCACGCAGTACCAGCTCGAGGACGAGGACGCGCTGGCGGACGCCCTCGGCGAAGGCATCAAGGGACACCTGCGAGCCGCCCAGGTACTCGCGGTTCAACGGGTGCTCGCCTGGGCCAACTGGCAGAAGATCGCCGACGGTCGAACCGCCCACGACGTCTACCCCGAGGCCGTAGCCGACGCCGACCAGGCATTCAGCCAACTGCGGTGACAAAGGCTCCGCGGCACGGTGCACGCGTTGCCACGAGCCTGGTCAGGCCGCTTCCCTGTGTGCTGGCGGCCACCGCCTCGTCGGACACAGGCGCCAGCATGATCCCGACCTTGTGGTCACGGAAGGTGACGGGGCGCACGGCCAGATATCTCCCCGTCAGGTGACCGGTGGGGAATCTGAACTGGCCACTGACAGGCGAGGACCGGATACAGGGCGCCAAGTGGGTCGAGACCTGGACCGGGGTGAAGTCTCCCTGTTCAGGCGGCTTGTGCGAGCTGGTCCCGTGCGGCCGACGGCTTCGGCCGACGGGTGAGGCGTCAGCGGTTCAACTCGGGGTTGGTCCCCGGCTCGAAGTCCACAGCGTCGCCCCTGCGGTGCTTCTTGAAGCCCACCAGGAGCATGCGGTGGCCCATGCCGAACTGCCTGGGGCCGATCCAGTCACGCAGGCCCTTCCAGTCGGCAGCGTCGATCAGTTCCCTGCAGCGCGGGCAAGCGTAGAAGCGGTCTCCCGAAAAGGAAGGAACCGCCCGGGGCGCTGATGCCGAACTCGGCGACCTCGTCGTACGCGATAGGGTCCAAGCCAGTGCAGAAGTCGCACACGAGCTGGTCGGGCGCCGCGGCGCTCACCTCCTGCGGCTTCATCGCCCTACCGCTGCCCAGCGCTGCGTCCCGCGCGGCAAGGCCTTCAAGGAGCTGGTCGACGATCCGCGAGAACGTCTCTCCACCCTCAGCGCGGCCGTACGTCAGAAGCCGGTCGGCTTCGTCCTGGTCCCCGCTCTGACCGGCGGCGTAGACGCGCTTGACCAGTGTCTGCACCCACGGGGCATCGTCGGTGTCGAAGTCGAACCGCTCGCTCATCGCGCGTCCTCATCGTCGCCGAGCAGTTCAGCCCGAAGCCGGGGGCCGTCGGTCATTTCGCGCCCTTCACCAGGAAGCTGAGAGTGAGCCAAGTCTTCCACGGCTACGCTGCCCGAAAGGTCCGGATACCGTATCCCCCGTCGGTATCCGACCTTCAGTCCCCGCGCGCTGCCTTCGCCGTCCGTACGCTCGCCTCCAGAGCGGCCATCAGATCCACCGCGGGCACTGCCTCCTCCAGTGGGACCAGTTCGCCGCCACCGGCTTCGCCGCGACCAGCTGCTCAAGGGCATGGGCGCCATCATGACGCTCGCTACCGGTGCCGTGGTTATGGTGACCGGCAGTGCCACGGTCGCTGAGGCGTCCATGTACACGTCGCCGTCCTGGGCCCTGATCGGGGTCTTCACCCGACGGGCTCACCAGTCTCAACCCCCGATACCGCCGGCGGGCACGCCGTCCTTCTCTACGCGCTGCCCGGCCTCGATCACCGAGTCCCAGGTGACGCCGCTGCCCGGGGTGGCACGAAGGACCTTGGCGCGGGCCCGGTCCCTGGCGACGGACAGGTGGATGTCTTTCGGGAGCGGGCCGCCCTGGCTCTCGCGGATGAGCCGCTCCGACAGATCGGCATGGAGGTCCCACAGGTCGGCCTGCGCCTGCGGGTCGGGCACCAGGTGGTCCATCTGCATGCGGTGAGCGGCGTCGCCGACGAGCAGAGCCATCTCGATGGTGGAAAGCCGGGACAGGCCTCCGCTGACCGGGTGTTCCTGGTCGGCACACTTGTCGGCGGGGCCGCTGTGCTGGCGCAACCATCGGTCCAGGGTGCAGGCGGTCTTCTCTGCGCTGCCGTTGGCAGGGACGGCGCTGCCCGGGGCGTAGCGGGCGCCGTAGGGGATGCGCCTGTCGTCGGGGGTGCCGTCGGGGTGGAGCCGCTCGGGCTCGTCGAGCGGCGCGCGCCACGCCTTGACGTAGTCGGCGAACTTGGCGTGGGCGGACTGGCGGGTGATGCCCAGGGCTTCGCCGATCTCCTCCCAGCTGGTACCGCGCTCGCGCTCGTAGATGACGGCCTGGCGCTGGGCGTACTCGGCGAGGCGGATCAGGCTGGCGGCCTCGCGCACGAAGTCGCCCGGCATGACCGTGCTGGAGGAGTCGTCTTCGGTACCGATGCGGCCGAGCGCGGACTCGGCGACTTCGCGGTTTGCGTCGGAGAGCAAGAGGCGCGCGAGTGCGGTCCGGGTGTACGGGTGCGGCGGGTCGGGAGTCGTGTCGGTCTGCGGGCTCGTCTCGGTCATGACTGTCACCTTAGAACTGACGGAGTCAGACTGTCAGGCAAACACTGACAACTGATGCTTGTCAGACCGAACCTGACTGATTCGAGACCGCCTCTTCAAGCTGGCATCATAGATTCGTCGCACACAGACTGACGGCGTACCGACGTCAGGCAGTGACTGACGTCTGAGCGTTCCCGCTGAACGCACAGGATAATTACGGCTATCCAGTAACTTCACTGCACTCGTGGCGTACTTACGCTGCCTCACCTGCTCCAGCTGGAGCCCTAAGCTCCCGGCATGAACGCTGAGATATGGACCCTGGTCGGCGTCGTCGTTGGTGCTGCTGGAGCACTCGGTGCTGCCGCCTTGACCTCCCGTGCCGCGCGCCGAGCGCCGCTGGCTACACAGAGACGGGACAAACGAAGGGAGGCCTACGCCGCCTTCGTCGGTGTGGCCACCGAGTTGGCCATCGCTGCCGACCCCAATGACTCTGGCGGATATCGGATCAACGGTGCCGCCCCAGACCCCGAGGAGTGGGTACAGGAGCTCAACAGGGTTCGACGCCGGCTGCTGGCCGCGTACCGCCTGGTTCAGCTTGAAGGACCCGAGGAAGTGGAACGGTCGGGCATGGAGGTCATGAATGCCGCCATGAGACTGGTCATGGCGGCAGACAACGTAACGCTGGCCGACGTCCCACGAACCGGGCAGGTATACGGTGAGCTGCTGAAGCTGCAAGATGCAGTTGCCGCGTTCCTCGTGACCTGCCAGACGGCACTCCGAATCTGATCCAGGCAGTGTTCACTCGTGGCCGGTGCGGGCGGGATCCCGAGCCGACCCGGCCATCGCCGGGCACCTGCCCAACCAGAAGGCCAACGGGATGCTTCCGTCGGCCCTTCGAACCGTGGCACCGTCTAAAGGCCGATGCCCTCGGTGGCGTTGTCCTCCCACTTCTCGCCCTCGTCGACGTACTCCCAGAACACCGGGCTGTTCTTCGCCCAACCGCCTTGGGCACGCAGCTTCTCCGGCCGCTTTCCCTTCCTACGCCCCGTGGTGACGAGCCCGCGGCGCCCGGAGTGCCCGGTGATCCGCCGTCCGGTCATGCCCGCGTGCTTCGCGGAACGGGTGATCGCCCGGCCGCAGCCGTCCGGGGACAGCCGCTCGGTGCCGAGGGCACCCCACTGGCTGACCGGCAGGAATGCCGGGCCGTCGGGGGCGGCGCCAGCGGCGAGCTTGGCCTCCTGCCACGCGATCCAGCACCGCACCGCGCAGGTGTCGGCGCTCTCGCCGTACGCGACAGGGACGTCGCGGGCCGGGCGGCCCTTCACGCTGGGGACGTGGACTTCCAGGCCCTCGGTGACGAGCCGGATGTCCGTGTCGTCGAGCTCGCTCATCTCCTCGTTGCGGCCCGCGATGGCGAACCGCATCGTGTGCAGGGAACGGTCCCGCATGCGGGCCAGATCCGGCACGACGTGGACGCGGCCGCGACTGGCCCCGGGCTGCGGAGTGCGCTCCAGGGGGGCGGTGTTCATCTTCCGCAGGTCGGCCGGGGTGATCGCGGCGGCCTTGCCGCGGCCGCGCTTCTGCCGCTCCTTGTCCAGCTTGAGCGGCTTTAGTGCCTGCGTGGCGGCGGCCCGGGCCGCCTTGGGCACCTCGTAGCCGTGCCGCCGGGCTTCGGACGCCACCCCGGTGACCCGGCGTTCGATCGAGTTCGGCGCCGCCCCCTTCACCTCGTCCAGCCACTTCACGAAGGCGACGTAGGTGCCGACCGTGATAGCGCTGAGCGGCAGGAGGGTGCCGGACTGCTCGGCCAGCCAAGCATGGAACTCGCCCCACAGCTCCCAGTCCCGGGCGTACCCGGTCTTCGTCTTCTGCGGCCGGGCCTCGTGCAGGTCCTCGGCGGCCTTCGTCTCCAGCGCGGCCAGGATGGCGACCACCGGGTCGTACCCCTCGACCGCGCCGCCGACAGGGGCCTCGTCGTCATCCTCGACGAGCTCGGCGTCGACCACCTCCACCGGTTCCAACTCGGTGGGCCTCACGCGCTCTCCCCGCCAGCCGACCCCATAGCTCCCGCGTCCCGTTCGGCGGCTCCCTGCTCTCGCCGGTCGGCCGGGTCCCGTCGGTCCTCATCAGGAAGAGCAACACCGCAGTTGAAGCAGAAGGTGGTCGGGTGGTCCGGCGCGGCAGCGGTGGCAACGCCGGGCACCGCCGCTACTACGCCGCAGAGGGGACACGGATCGATGGGGGGCATGGCGGGCTGCTCGAACGGACCTTCCGTCGGCGTGCTGCGCCAGGGCAGGCGGCTGATGTGGATCACGTAGTCGAGCGCATACCCCCTGGGATCGCCAGTCCAGGGACAGAACAGGCACGAGGCCAGTTCCCCGCCCGTCACCAGGGCCCACTGGCGGCAGTGCGGGCACTGCACCGTGCGGTCCCGGAGCGGTTCGAGCTTCACCTTCAGCCGCTCCATTCGCCACTCGACGAAGGCACGAATCCTGGCGAGGCCGCTACGAATGAACTCCACATCCTCGTCGAACCGTTCGCGATCCGTGTCCTTCAACTTCGGCAGCAGATGATCGTCGAGGAAACGGAGCAGGAAGTCGAGCACGGCGGCCGTTCGGACCTCGATCGTGCCCTCTGAGTCGGTCAGCCCGTAGTGCTGCAGGGCGTTGCGGGAGTTGGCCAGGGAGAGGATCTGCTCCTCGTCCTCGGGATCGATGGGCAGCCCGACGACGGTGCGGAGCCGCAGCACGGTCTCCTTAAGCTGGCAGCTGACGAACTCACCCGCGTCGAACATCTCACGGGTGACCCTCTTGCCCGGGTTCTTCTTGCTCAGGTCCAGGTCGTGCAGGACGAGCGTCCAGTGTTCGAAGGAGAGCCGGTACTTCAGCAGCACCTCGGTCGCGGCCTGGAGATGGAGCACTGCGTATTTCAGGGTGCGGGGGCTCACCTGACCCTCGTCCTGTGCCAGGAGCTTGACCACGTTCTTCAGGTAGTCGAGCCCGTTCTCCACGGGCGGGAAGTCGACATGAACGCTGGGCTGGTCGGTCACGCGCTCGCCCCCGCTGTCCGCGCCGCGCGAGCCTTCTCCATGTCGTGCTGGATGGCGCGCTCGTACGAGGCGTTGGTGTGGGTGACGCGGCACCAGCGGCCAGTGCCGTAGCCGGGGTCCTGGCGCCACGGGGAGGCTGCACGTACCAGCTGGTTCCACCCGTTCTTCAGCTCGTGCCGCAGCTCCAGCTCGCCGTACAGCTCGGCCTGCTCAGGCTCGGCCAGCCGGTTCAGAGCGGAGCGGGCGTCCAGCACAGCGCTCTGGAGCATCCGCTCCACCGCGGCCGCCATCCTGTGCTCGGTGGTGTCCGGGTCGTGGGTGGCGAGCTGTTCGGCGGTGCGGGTGGTGACGAAGGATTCGATCGCATCGACGTCGGTCCCGGTGATGTCGACGGTGTAGCGAAGCTGTTGAGGGTTGGACATGTGACGGGCGTCCTCTCGTCCTCGGGGCGGTCCGAAGTGACCTGTCGTCATGTCCGGTTTATCGCCTCGGATATGGCACATTATCCGAGGTGAGTAGGGGGCACATCCAGACTTCATATCGGACCGCACGGATGATTTCAGTAGCGCGCGATTCATTTCAGTACGCATTTCAGCGCCGCAGAGAGGATTTCAAAGCGGCCCCCTGTGGAGTCGAGATTGGCAACTATCCGGCCGTGCGGATCGTCCTTCGGGTATGCCACACCCGAGCCCCGCCCCCTCTCCAACTCCGCCCGCCTGGCCGCACTGTGGACACGGCGCCACCCCGGAGGACCCGATCGGCTGCCGCGGCATCCACATCCCCGGCCATACCGCATGCCTCGCCCACCTGGCCGACGTCGACCGCGATGCCTACCTATCCGGCCTGACTCCCGGCACCGACATCGACCACCGCGGAACCACCTTCACCCAATTCCTCCTCGATGCCCTCCTCGGCGCCCTCCATGATCCCGCCACCGGGCACCCTCGCCTCGGCGACGCCCGGTTCAATGCGGCGATCTTCGAGGGCGAAGCCGAGTTCGGACCGGCGACCTTCCAGGGCAGCGCCAGTTTCAGGTCGGCATCCTTCAAAGGCGACGCCCGGTTCGATTCGGTAACTTTCCAAAGCGTCGCCCATTTCTTGGGGGCGACCTTCGAGGGCGGCGCCCGGTTTTGGTCGGCAACCTTCAAGGGCACAGCCGGGTTCTGGTTGGTGACTTTCCAGAGCATTGCCGAGTTCGGATGGGCGACCTTCGAGGGCGACGCCGGATTCGCTTCGGCAACCTTCGAGGGTGACGCCGGGTTCGGGTCGGCAACCTTCGAAGGCGTTGCCGAGTTCGGATGGGCGACCTTCGAGGGCGACGCCCGGTTCGAGTCGGCGACCTTCGAGGGTGACGCCGGGTTCGGGTCGGCAACCTTCGAAGGCGTTGCCGGGTTCGGGTTCGCGACCTTCCAGAAGTCTGCCGAGTTCGGATCGGCGACCTTCCAGAGCCTTGCCGTGTTCGAACAGGTGGTTTTCGAGCAGGCGGTCAGCCTCGGACCGTTGGTGTGCGCCGGGCGGGTGCAGCTGTCCGGGGCGGTGTTCAACGCCCCGGTAACCCTCATGTTCGCCGCGCGCAGTCTGGAGTGCCGACGGACCCGCTGGTCATCAACGGCTGAGTTGCGGCTGCGCTACGCCACGGTGGACTTCGCCCACGCGGTCTTCGAATACCCCCTCACCATCGCCGCGGAAGCCGACCCCTTCGTGCTCCACGACGGACAGCCGATGGCAGAACAGGCTCTTGCCGACACGCCCGACGCCACGGTGCGTATAGCCTCGCTGCGCGGGGTGGACGCGGCCCACTTGGTCCTCGCCGACATCGACCTGTCGGGGTGCCTATTCATCGGAACCTTGCATCTGGACCAGGTGCGGCTGGAGGGTACCTGCTCCTTCGACAAGGTCCCATCCGGCACCCAGTGGCGGGGCTGGTTCCCCGTGCGGTTCGCCCAGCGGCGCACCCTGGCTGAGGAACACCACTGGCAAGTGAGTCGGCAGACGGCAGTCCGGGGCTGGAATGTGGCGATATTCGGCGCCGGACGCGTGGGGCCAGCGCAGCTGGCGCCGGTGTACCGGGCGCTGCGCAAGGCGTTCGAGGACGGCAAGAACGAGCCTGGGGCGGCGGACTTTTACTACGGCGAGATGCAGATGCGCCGCCACGACCGCACCAGCACCACCCGCGCCGAACGCGGCCTGCTGCATGGCTACTGGCTGCTGTCCGGCTACGGCCTGCGCGCCTCCCGCGCCATGGCCTGGCTCGCTGCCGCGTTGCTCGTCACCATCGTGCTGCTGATGGGCTTCGGGCTCCCAAATGACGACCCGAAGCAGGAAGCGACCGGCACCGTCCCTCCCGGCGGCGGCAAGATCACCTTCGAGATCGACAAGGCCGATCCCCAGAATCCCACCGGGAACCAGTTCACCGGCGAGCGCTTCGAGAAAGCCCTGAACGTCACCCTCAACTCGGTGGTGTTCCGCTCCTCTAGCCAGGACCTGACCACCGCCGGCACCTACCTCGAGATGACCTCCCGCATAACCGAGCCCGTCCTTCTGAGCCTGGCGGTCCTGGCCGTCCGCAACCGCGTCAAACGCTGACCCAGCGCTCCCACGGCCAGAACACTGAAGCAACCCCAGTGCGCCCGAACCGCCATGAGCCGATGCACGGAATATTTCAGTGCCCAAATCACAGCGCCGCCCCCTGAAATATTCCGTGCGGCTCGACATTTCAAGATTCATTGTCGGAGCACCGCCACACCGGGACCGAGAAGGGAGAGTGCTGCCACTGTTGAAAGGAGCCAGCTCTCGTGGACGCCTATCATCCTGAGCCGCGCATGGAACTGCTCCCCACGGAACGCCCCCTCTGGGACCTCGACCAGGCGACACTGACCGGCATCACAGATAGGAGCGTGCTGGGCTTGCTCGTGGCCGAAACTTCCGAGGGAAGCCTCGTGCTCGACGACACCCAGCCCGAACCAGGGCCTGGGCCTGCGCTTCATCCCCGACCCTGGGGCGCGTCGGATCATCAGGTATCAGGACATCGGTCGTGGCCAGAGTGTGGCCTGTCTGCTCTGCTGCCGCAGTGGGGGGACCTCCCGTGTGGGTGAGTCCGGGGCCGTACGGCTGCGCCACTGCACGGCCCGCCCAGTCGTAGGAATCCACGCGACCGCCACTTTCGCCGGTCCCCGCAACACCGACTCGACGATGACGTACATCCATCTGTCGGGCCGCGACCTGGCGGAGAAGCTCAACCAGGGCATGGAACAGATCCACTCGTGGCGAGTGGACATGCTGGCCCGCCTCGGCTCCGACGCCTCGGCTGGAGGGCGCGCGTCCCCGCACCCGCCCCTGACTTCAACACGAACGGCCGTCCCGCGTGGCCGTGGCCGATCGGCCCCGGACCGCTACGACCGACGCCCGGAACTCAACATCGATCGGCGCCCCGCGACGGCCACCCTGCTGCCCATCATCGACGTTCGTCAGGGCACGGCCGGGAAGGGAAAACGTGAACAGGCCACGACCCCTTGCGTCGCCCAACACAATTCAGTACGAACTGATCGCGACTTTCATCAGGAGGCCCATGTCGATCATCGAGTCGGTAGGTGCCCCGTTGATCACGGTGGCCGCCACGCTCGGCGGTGGCTGGCTCGTGACCACCCGGGTCACTGACCGCTGGGAACAAGTCAAGAAGAGCCGAGAGATGGACCTGGCAGCCGCTCAGGACTTCCAGCGTCTCTACGGAGAATTTGTAGCCGTCTGGAAGACGTGGAACTCCCTAACAGACGGCCACACACCCGTCACCACGCCCGAGCATGTCGGCTGGGGCTGTCTCGAACGGGCAACCGCCGCCGAAGGACAGATCGAGGCGCTTATGGCCAAGCTGGCCGCTGAGCGCTTCCTTACCGAGGACGAGATCGACATGCTCGGCGGTGTCCGCCAGGCGTTCAAGGTCGTCCGCCGGAGCATCAAGCAAGGAAGACCGATCGGCTGGAGCTCCTCGGGAGCCGAGCCCTACATGGCGATCAAAACGTTGTCGGCGGCCACGTCTGTCCTGCTGAGCACGGCGCCAAGGACCAGGAATGGGCCGAGTGCGGCTGTCGCTGCCCGCAACTTCAGGGGAATCACCGACAACCGTCACGAAGCCTCGTGGATCCACACCGCGCAACGCTTTGTCTGACACACGTTTGACCTGCTGCCTCGACAGCCACTGATTCCACAGAATGGCCCGCGACCTGCGGCTGCTGGACCTCCAGTGGGAGATCGAGGAGGGCCTGAACGTGATGGATTCCTCCAACGGCGCGAACTCCGTGATCGCCTACGGCAAGGGCGGCGAAATCGCGTCGAACGGGCGCCCGCGGCACTGACACCTGGGGTTCGAGAATTCGGTGTCGGTGATTGATACCGCCGTGAACCGCACCATCAGGCGCCATCCCGTGACCTGTGCTTCAGGCCGTACGCCCCAGCTGCCACGGAGTGCTGCTGATATCGCCGGCGCGTTCGTCGGCCTCGGGGGCGCACCTACTTCCTCCAGCGGAGATCGAAACGCATCTCATCCGGACTTGTCAGTGGCTGGCGGTAACGTCATCTGGCTGGGCGGCAGACAAGCCGCCGACCAGGCGGGACGGAACCGTCCCAGCCGAGCCGGGAGGTTGCATGGCCCTGGACAAGCGGCGCGTGCAGACGGCCGTCATCGGTGACTCGGAGTCCGAGTCGCCCGTGGTCTTGCCGCTGGAAGCGATAGAGCTCGATGACTTCCGGCATCTGCACGCCGGTGACACCTACTGGTGTGGCGTATGGCTGGGAGGGTGCGGTCAGCAGCTGACAACCAAGCTGTACACCGACCGGGCATGCCACTTCGCCCACCACCCCCACGCCAATACCGTGTCCGCGTGCCGGCGCAAGGCATCAGGAGTGACCAGCGCGGACCACCTGTACATCAAGCAGGACATGCTCAGCTGGCTCGCCGAACACGACATCCACGCCACCGCCGATATCCAGCGCGACGCAGACGGCACGGTCGGAGGATCAGTCCTCTTCACATCAGAGGACGGCACCGGGCTCCGCGTGCTGCTCTCCGACGACCAGCTCACCGCGCACACTGCCCAGAACACCTCCCACGTTCTCGTGGCCGAGGATCTGGCAGAAGGGCTGGACAAGGCGGTCGCTCGCAACGGATACATCAACACCATCAGGTGCGTCCCGGACGGCACCCGCCGACGCGTCCAGATCGGCACCAAAACCTACGAGGACGTGACGTGGTACGACCCTAGTGAATGCGAGCTCACTCCGGAGGGCCTGTCCACACCGGCGGTGGAGGAGATCCGTCGCCTGCGCGCTACACGGCGCCCGCTTGGCGTCCGTACGCCGAAGGCACCCGCTCAGCCGGCCGCCCGGCCGGTCGTTGAGCATGAGGCCACAGACCCGCGGTCGCAATACGACCGGACCCGTGTCATGGCCGAGCTTCAGCAGGCGGTCAGCGACGGACGCAGCCTGACGAAGCTACGCCTGTGCCTGGAACGCGCAGAAGCGGCCACCCACAGCGGCGCGACCGCAGAAGAGAACGAACTCATGCGCTCCGCCGGCGACGCGCTCCTTCGCCTGGAACGCGGAGTCGGCGTCCAGCCCAGCCCCGTCACCAAGCGGTCCGCAGCAAAGCCGCGGACCCGGCTCCGCACCGGCCCTGGTACTCCGGGACCCAAGATCGTCGTGCCCAAGCTGCGTATCGGCCCAGTCGGGGACACCGTCCCGGCACCACGACAGGACCGGCCAGACGCCGCAGAACTGAAAGCCAAGGTGGCCGCGGCCACAGCCGCACGACTGGAAGCGGCTGCCGAACAGGACCGGGCACGTGCCGCAGATCTGAAGGCCGCTGCTGCCGCAGTCCGCGGCGCGTTGAAGAAGACGGCACGCGAGCAGGCCACCTCCTCCTGGGCGAAGTTGCGCAGCCAGCTCGGATCCGCCCTGCCCCGGCTGCAGCCAGGAGAGCAAGCGGAGCTCCTGTACCAGGTCGACCGGGACACGCCCCGGGACGAACCGCTGCTGTCGACGGTGCTCGCCGTCTCCGATCCAGGCATCCTCCCCGCATTCCGGCAGGCGGCCACCCGACTCGGCCTCGACCTGCCAGACGACCCGGACGACCTCCGCGACGTACTCGAAGCCGATACGGAGACACTCCACGACCTGTGGCGACACCGGTAGCAAGGAACGCTGCTTCCCTCAGACCCAACTGGACTCAGATGGGCGGCATTTGTGCCGCGCCTGTCCGGAGTCCCTCGTTCCCTGTCACGACCGCCGTACGGTGCCGTGGCCCCGCACGCCGAGCTACGCGAGGGGCAACTCTCCGAGGGGACGCCCGGCATCGGCGTGTGAGGCGGCCAGGGCGGCGAGTTCCGGGCCGGTGAACGACCGTCCCGTCCAGGAGACGGACCTCAAGGGCTCGGACGCCGGTACGTCGGGACCATCCCCGCGGGTGCGGGGAGCAGGCGATCAACCTGAACGGTAGTGCCGGGACCATCTCCGCAGATGCGGGGAGCAGCGGGTGTCTGGGTCATCGGTGCTCCTCGGTAGGGGACCATCCCCGCGGGTGCGGGGAGCAGGATACGGGCATGTCGGCGGTCACGTAATTCCCCATCGACAGCGTCAGCTTCCCCGCCCAGACGTTCGAGCCTCAGTCACGCGGCTGTGGTCGTTTCTCCGGCGGCCGGCGGACGAGGGGGTGTTCGGTTCGTCAGTCCCAGTCGGACGCTGGCTGGTCGACTCGGCCGCCCTTATGCGGTGTAGCGATGTAGTCGCGAGCGCCGTCAAGCAGCGCGGTGCCACAGGCGGATGAGCCGGCGTTGACCAGCAGCGGCATTACGTCAGTGGCCACACGAAGTGAGATCCACACCTGATGGAGTCCGCTCTGTTCAATCGGGCCGTCGCAGACGCTGCAGCTTGTGGAGGGTGGCCAAGCCCCAGCGCCGGGGGTCCAGGCTTCCCGGATCGAGGTCCGCGACCGGGCCTGGGGAGGGCTGAAGCTGCGGGAAGGGCGGTCGCATCTTGTAGTTGCCGAACAACGCGCGCGTGCTCACCGTGCTGCGGGTCAGCTTCCGGCATCGGGTGATCTCGTAAGGGAACCAGTGCAGCCGGTAGGAGGTGTAGGGGCTGAACTCCTCCAGGCTGGTCATGGCCCCGATCTCGGGCGGGATCCGGACCAGGTTGCTGCCGTAGAGCACGAGGTGTTTGACCGCCGTGAGCCTGGCGATGCTCGGCGGCAGGGTGATG
This sequence comes from Streptomyces sp. NBC_00322, assembly GCF_036147535.1. Taxonomy (NCBI): domain Bacteria; kingdom Bacillati; phylum Actinomycetota; class Actinomycetes; order Kitasatosporales; family Streptomycetaceae; genus Streptomyces; species Streptomyces sp. NBC_00322. The sequence goes on from NZ_CP108019.1 coordinate 241,582, forward strand.
ACCTGCCGCCGCTCTTCCGGGCTCAGCTCGATCAGGGGGCGGAACTCTTCGCGCTCGTCGTCGGCGGCCTCGTCGACCAGCTCCAGCAGGTGCTGCCAGCCCGGAGCAGAGGTGTCCTGCAGCTCGGCGTGGAAGCCAACTCGGGCTTGCGGATGAGGCCTGGCCTGGTCGAAGCACGAGCAGATGTCCCTGTAGGACCCACGTCGACCTTGGGCCGGATCCGACGTGTCGCCCCAGCGGTTCACATAGAGCCTCGGCTCTTCCTCGTCCGTCATGACGCCACGATACGGAGGCTGCCGTGGAGCCGTCACAGCGGCGAGAGCACGGACGGCACCCGTCGCCGTGCTCGAACTTTTGAACGGGGAAGCTGACGCTGCTGATGGGGAAATACGTGGCGTTCCACAGGGCACGGTCGGCGGCAGCCTGCCGGAGGGACCATCCCCCGCGGGTGCGGGGAGCAGTTTGGCTCAGCCGGTGAGCCGGAGGGGAACGCGGCCCGCCGGTGTCTTGTCGGCCACCTCGTCCTGGCTCTGCTTCTCGACTGCGCGGCTGCTTCCGTCCCGCGTCGGATCGACCGATGGATCTGCAGACGAACGCTGGCCGTAAGGGTTTCGTAGGCGCGCGCGAGGCGACGGTGGCACCCGAAGCTGGTGAAGGCAAGGAAGTGGCTGGCTGTGCGTTCGATAGAGGCCCCGGCCTCGGCACCCCTCGAGTCTGTCCGTAGCATCCCTCCACAACCACCGGCAGGTGCAAGGGGCGAATGATGAAGATGACGCGTGTCGCGCGATCGGCCGCGGCCGCGGCCGCGGCATTGGTGCTGCTCAGCAGCTGCGCGGACGAGAGCGCGGGCGGCGGCGCCAAGCTCCCGGCCGCGCCAACGGCGGAGGGAAAGTCGTCAGGCGCCGCTGCGGAGCGGCCGGCGGACCCTGCGCTGGAAGAGCGGTTCCTCACCGCTGCGCTGCCTGGAGATGCATCGCTGCCAGGCTGGACACGAGTGATGTGGAACGTCTCGACCCCCGACGGCGAGTACCCGGAGGACCTGAAGAAGGCGTGCCCCCGAAACAACCCCACAGCACGGTGCCGCAACGTCCTGGGGTCGGCAGAAGCCTTCTTCGACAGCAAGGATAAGACCAAGGACGTCCTCTTCCTCATCTTCTCGTACTCCAACGAGAAGTCCGCCGCAGCCGCCTACGACAGCGCCTGGGCGGAGTACGCAGGGGCCACCCAGGCCAGGACCAGGGTGAGCTTCGGGGCGCTCGGCGAGCGCCGGGACGCCTTCCGCGCCCCGGCGGCCTCTCGCCCGGGCATGAACCAGGTGTTCTTCCAGGTTCAGGTCGGCCGGAACCTCGTCCAGATCGCGGCGCAAGCCGACGCCAAGACGCCGCTTGCCGACGCCGTCGTGGAGAAAATGGCTTCGATCGCTGTCCAATGCTCGCGCGAGGCCCAGCAAGGCGTACATTCCACGGCCGCCGCCGAGTCGTGACCCTGCGGCCAGCGGACCTCCGGAGGCCGGAGGGGTCACGGATCACGCGGCCGCCGAATATGGGCAGCTCCCACGCTCCGTCACCGCCCCTGGTCAGAACTTCCCGCTGTGCTGCGCGGTGCGGTGCCCCAGCTGCCGGGTGAACTCGGCGACGAAGTCGTCCGTGAGCGGCGGCCATCCCCAGAAGTCGAAGGCGAGCGCCCCGAGTGCGAACTCGCTGTCCCACTGCCACGCGGTGATAGGGACCGAGGTTTCGCAGGCGGCGCAGGGGACGCTGGCCTCGCCCGTCTCCTTCCAGGTGTCGATGGCATCCCGGAATGGCTGCCAGACCTCCTCGTCGGGCTCGAACGACTCGGGGTAGTCGATGAACACCATCCGTTTGTCGCAGTGCGGGCAGACCGCGTACGTCGCGGCGTCCTCGCCCTGGCCGCCGACGTGGTAATTGCGTCCGACGATCACGGCCACCGGGGCCGGTATGTGATCGTCGCCCCAGTCCTCCGCGGCGCGCGCCCAGTTCGGCCCGGGCACATAGCCCTCGTCCACGTCCAGGCTGTACACCGCGGTCCCGGACAACTCGCGCGTGATCAGGCCCTCGGCGACCATCCAGTCGACCATCCGCCCGGCGAGCGGACCCGCCTCCTCGTGAGACACCTCAACATCGACGATCCGCTTGTAGAAGTCACCCATCGTTGCTCAACCCCTCCTCGATCAGTGCGCCCACTGTGCCCCCCTCTGACAGCCCGCCGCGTCATCGAGGGCAGGGTGGCTGAGGACAGCAGGCCGTGCAAATTTCTGATCGGGACCATCCCCGCGGGTGCGGGGAGCAGTTGGCGGCCACGCTGACGAGGAGGTGGTTGTCGGGACCATCCCCGCGCGTGCGGGGAGCAGGACACCATCGGCACCGTGCGGGACATAGTGCAGGGACCATCCCCGCGGGTGCGGGGAGCAGCCCTCGGGCACCTTCCACTGGGCGCGGCCCCGGGGACCATCCCCGCAGGTGCGGGGAGAAGGCGATACCCACGATCAGAACCGCTAGGAACGTAGGACTAACCCCGTGAGTGCGGGGAGCAGGCCCGGCCCACCGAGGTGACAAGCTCGGTCAGGGGACCATCTACGCAGGCGCGGGAAGCAGCGTCCCCGGGCCGAGGTCGGCCCGGGCGCTCATGTGATGGCGTCGGTAGTCAGCGGATGAGTAGGAGGCCGCAACCGTACGCGCGGGCGCGGCCGATGCCATCGGTCAGGGCGGTCGCGAGAGTGGCGGGGTCGGTGACGGTCAGGCGGCCTTTGACCTCGGCGCGGGTGATGGCCAGCCCTTCACGGATGGTGCTCTTGACCGTGCCGAGCATTCGGATGGCGAGGGTGTCGGGGTCGGCCGTCGCTCCGATCCGGGAAACGCCGTCGGGGCCGAGGGCTGGTTCCGTTTCGGCCTGGAGGCGCCGGGTGAACCACTGCTTGGCGTGGTGGGGGGTGGTTTGCGGGACGCGTTTGCCACGGACCTTGTTCTGGACAGCGGCCTTGCCTGTCGTTGTCACGCGGACCATACCCGCAGAGCGGGCGACACCACAGTACAAGGGGCTCCAGCGCTGCCCACGATGCCTACCACGGGCATGGTCACCTCGAGTTGCGCTAGCTTGGACCACGACGGCTGCCACCCGCACCCGGGGGTATGGTCCCTGCCCGGTCTGCTTCACCGTCCAGCCATGACGCTGCTCCGCGCACCCACGGGGATGGTCCCGATCCGATTGCCGCCGACGGCGACTACTGGTCCTGTTTCCCGCACCCGCGGGGATGGTCCCAGCTCACCCGCGTAGTTGGGGGGTTGAAGGTGCTGCTTCTTGCACCCGCGGGGTTGTCGCACAGGTCCAGGCCGATTAGGACAACAGTTCTGGCATCAGCGCACTGGCGACCGGGTCACCAGCCTCCTCGACGACCTCGGCGAACCCCATGACGAGCCCCTGGAATGACCGGGACAACCGCACAAATGGCTGCCCGAGCAACGCGGCACAGGACAGGATGCGGCCATGCGTTACGCCCACAGGGACCCCGAGCTGCTCGAACTGGTCCACCGCTACGTCACACCCGACCGGCGCTACCTCAAGCTTGGCGGCAGCCTCCTGCGGCTGACCAAGCCCGAGCGCGTGCAGTTCACACGGAAACTGGGCGAAGCCGCCAACGAGATCACCCCCCACGAGCTGGGCATCCTGCTCGACGGCGGATGGCGCGAGCGCAAGACCGCGGCCTGGCTCATCGCCGTTGCCCACAGAGCCGAGTTCCGCCAACGCGTCGGCGAACTCCTGCTCGCCAGCGAAGTCTGCTATGCGGGTCAGGGCTACTGCGTCGCCCTTGCCAACTTCGGCACCGAAACCGACGCCGGCCTCTTGGCCGCCTACCTCGACCGCTACCTGCGCCGCCCCGACCTTTACTACGACCAAGCCCCTGCCCTCGGCGCACTGCTGCACCTCGACATGAAGCTCGGAGCCGACCACGCGGCTCGGTTCCTCGCCCCGGCAGGGCTCTGGCAGCAGTGGATCGACGGCCCACCCAGCAAGCAGCACCACGATCCGCACGACTACACCGAGATCATCGGCCAGTTCTGCACCATCACCGAGGAGAGCGCCAGATACTGCAAAGCGCAGGACCAAGAACCCTGAACGCGGCAGGGTGACGCGCGATCGAACGAAACCACCCCCACAGCACTCGAAGTTGTCCAGATACCCCATGAAGATCCTGTCCCGCCACTGCGGTGCGTCTGCTCCCCGCACCCGCGGGAATGGTTCCCAAAAGTCCGGCGCGATGAGGGCCGCGCTGCTGGCTCCCGGCACCCGCAGGGATACTCCTGGCAGCGACCGGCGACCGTGCAAGAGGTCCTGCTGCTCCCCGCACCCGCGGGGATAGTCCCACCGACCCGCACGCGATGGCCGGACTGCACCACTGCTCCCTGCACTCGCGGGGATGGTCCCCAGACCAGGCCCCGGCCGAACCTGCGGGCGAGCTGTTCCCTGCACCCGCGGGGATGGTCCCAGCCGTAGACACGCGGCAAAGGGCCCCGTCACCTGCTCCCCGCACCCGCGGGGATAGTCCCGACATCCCGCAACATCCCGTGTCGCCCTTGCACTGCTCCCCGCACCAGCGGGGATGGTCCCATCGCCCTGGGCAAGGTCAAGTACTACGCCGACTGCTCCCCGCACCCGCGGGGATGGTCCCGCGGTCCTCCGCCTGGGCATCACCTACCAGACCTGCTCTCCGCACCTACGGGGATGGTCCCCAGACCGTATTGGCGCGCGGATTGAGGCCGACCTGCTCCCCGCACCGCGGGGATGGTCCCGCTGGGCCGATGGCGTTCTCCCACAGCCATTTGCGCTCCTCGCACTCGCGGGGATGGCCTCACTTCCAGACGTGCTCGCAAAGCGTGTAGCCCTGCTCCCGCACTTGCGGGGATGGTCCCGAGGGCAGCGTTGGTCTCTTCAATCGGGACCTGCTCCACGCACCGCGGATGATCCTGCCCGATGCTGCAACATGGTCCTTGCACCCGCAGGGATGGTCCCGTCACCCAGGAAGTCGCCCGACTGCTGGCATTCTTCTCCCCGCACCGCGGGGATGGTCCCAACGACGTCCCCTACGACCGGACGAAGAACTTCTGCTGCCCGCACCCGCGGGGTTGTCCCTGGTGATCCGTCAGCCGCTCCCGGTCCGTGTCCTGCTCCCCGCATCCGCGGGGACGGTCCCGCCCGTCGCCCGCCGGGTGAACGAGCGGTTCACCCCGCTCCCCCGCGCACCTGCAGGGATAGTCCCGACACGACGAACAAGCCGATCACCGGTCCGTTCTGCTCCCCGCACCTCGGGGATGGTCCCGACGAGTCGAGAGGCAGGCTCTCGCCGTTGGCCTGCTCCCCGCACCGGCGGGGATGTTCCCTCGAAGGTCTTGTCGTACGCGGTCTGGACCGACTGCTCCCCGCAACGCGGGGATGGTCCCGTCACTCCACGGCGCGAAACCGCATCGTCGTGGCGCGGACCGGTCGCGGTGAAGCACCGGGGATACGTCGACTCGGTCGCGATTCAGCCACCTGCTGAGGAGCTGGCCGTCGTCTGACCGATCGTCATCTACGCTCTGACTGTCCCGGTGGCCTCCCCCGTGCCACCGGGACTCTTCATGCCCCAGGCCTGCAGCCTCGCCGAAGCCTGGCGTTGTGCGTCCCTGCCGGTCAGTGGGTCAGGATGGCACCCACGCAGACCATCGTGTTGTCCTGCTCGTACGTACACGACCCGATCGCGGATGGTCCTCTCAAGCAGTTGGAAGCGGCCAGGGACCTCGTCTGCTCCCCGCGCCCGCGCGGATGGCCCACCGCCGGTCCCGCGGGTCATCGGCGTAGACTGCGCCCCGCACCCGCGGGGATGGTCCCGCCGACACCACAGCGGTGCATGGCATCGCGAACTGCTCCTCGCACCCGCGGGGATGGTCCCGAGGATCCGGCCACACCCACCCGGGGGTTGACCTGCTCCCCGCACCCGCGGGGATGGTCCCCGATGACCGCCGACCAGCTGCTCAAGGCACTGCTGCTCCCCGCACCCGCGGGGATGGTCCCTCGTGGTAGACGAGGTGATGCAGCGCGCCGTCCTGCTCCCCGCACCCGCGGGGATGGTCCCGCGTCCTTATCCGCATTGCTCGGGTAGGTGCCCTGCTCCCCGCACCCGCGGGGATGGTCCCTCGTGGTAGACGAGGTGATGCAGCGCGCCGTCCTGCTCCCCGCACCCGCGGGGATGGTCCAGGCCGAGGCTGTCGCGGTCTCCGCTTTGGAGCTGCTCCCCGCAACCGCGGGGATGGTCCCGGATCGCGTTGCGGGCCTGCATGGGGGCGTTGCTGCTCCCCGCAACCGCGGGGATGGTCCCTCGGAGAAGAAGCACCATCCCGAGCCGCCGGACTGCTCTCCGCACCCGCGGGATGGCGGCCTGGACCGTGGCGTACGCAGCCCACGGGGGCAGCGGTGGGAGGCGCATGCCTCACAGAGACTGGCGGGACCGGGTCGATAACAACGAGTTGGCGAAAGGTCGCTGGCGACAGTCTAATGCGGCTCTATTGACGGCGTTACGACGCGATCCGCCGAGCCACCAGGATCGTGCCGTGGGTCGACAGCTGAGCCACTTCCACGACGCGGCCAGGCCTTGGTGCGTGCACGACCAGGCCGTCCCCAACGAACATCGCTACGTGCTCTGGCCTACTCGCGGAGCCTTCGGTGAACAGCAGATCGCCGGGCCGCAGCGCGCGGGCCTCGGTCGACGCAGGCTTCCCATCCTTGATCTGCGTGTACGTCGTGCGGGAGATTTCGATGCCTGCCACTCCGTACGCGCGCTGCATCAGGGAGGAGCAGTCGCAGCGGTCGCGGGGGTTGTGGCCGTGTGGGTCGGTGCAGGTGCCGCCCCACTGGTACGGGGTGCCGAGTTGGCCGAGGGCCCAACGGATTGCGGTGCGGGCCTCCATGGAGGCGCCTGTGGGGATTTGGTAGCCCTCGGGCAGGGTGCCTGCGGGGATGTTGCCGTAGTCGGTGCTTGCCTGGGTGACGCAGCCGGCCCCGAAGCCGTTGGAGAACGCTGGGGTGGTGCCGCTGGGGGCGGCGGCGGCCCCAAGCGTCGGTGCGATGGCCTGTTGCAGGGCGGTCGCCAGCGGCTCGTGCTTGGCGTAGGCGTCGGGCTCTGCCGACTTCTGTACCTTCTGTGCGGCGACGCTGAGAGGCATGTGCTCCCAGTCCTTCAGGGATTTCAGCGCCTTGTAGAACGTGGTGGACGCGTACACCGGATCGAGGATCTGCTCGCGGGTACCCCAACCTTGGGACGGACGCTGCTGGAACAGACCGATGCTGTCGCGGTCGCCATGGTCCAGATTCCGCAGACCGGACTCCTGCAGGGCGGTCGCGAGCGCGATGACCTGGCCACGTGCCGAAGACTTCATCTGCACGCCCGTCGCCACGATGACCCGCGCGTTGGGGACCTGCTCCTTGGGCGAGGGCAGGCCGTAGACCATGACGTCGCCGGTGCTTCCGGCGAGCGCCGCCTTCACCTGCTGGGCGACTTGGGCGGTATCGACGTCCATACCAGCAGCCCCGCCGGCGTCGCAGGGGTTCTGTGCGGCCATGGCTTCGGCTTCGCTCTGCCCGATGCCCACGACGTGCGCGGCGATCGCCGCCAGGAGGACGATCGCCAGCGCGATTAGGCCTGTGCCGCCGGCCAGCCACTTCTTGCGTTGCTTGGTCACGACGAACCTCGGGGCGGCCTGCGTCGGCGGGCCAGTTCGCGCTGCTCGCGATCGGCGAGCCAGTCGTCGAATCCGCCCGGTCCGCTCGCGGAGCGGCTCGGGGGCGCGGCAGCCTGCTGGGTACGCCGCGACACGGCACGGTGGGCCTGGGCGTGCCGACGGGGAGCGGCCGGCTGTCCCGCGGTGGGGGAGCCACTGTTCGTGCCGGACGCTGTGGATGAGGCTGCAGCGGTGGTCTGCGGGCGGGGAGTTCGCGGGTGAGGGCCGGGTCGGTGCGGCGAGCCACCAGCCGGACGGGCAGGACCCGCGGGGCGCGGCGGCCGTGCGGGCCGGGGCGGGTGCCCGGGCTGCGGCGGCTGGCCACCCTGGGGGGCATTCGGCTGTGGCCCCGCCAGCGGGGTGCCTGGACCACCGGGCGTACCCGGCTGATTCCCAGGATTCGCGGGCTGGTTGCCCGGATGCGGCGCGGGGCGACCGGCCGGCCGGGCCCGGTTCGGTTGGCCGCCACGGCTGGCGTTGAGGCGTGATGCCAGAACGGTGGCGCCTACGGTCTGCGGCATGGAATAGCCGATGGCGGCGAGCGGGTTGCCCTGGGCGAGGGAGACGCCGACCAGCGCGGTCCGTACGGCGCCGCGGGCGGCCTTGCGGACGATGTGGCGGTTCTTCGGCACCGTCGCTGTGGTCGGCGGTGTGAAGACGGAGCCGCGTGTGCCGCCGACGCGGGCGCCGTTCATCTTGGCGCGGAGGTTGGCGGCGACGTGCTTGGAGCGGGCGGCGAGCTGCTTGCGCTTCTTGATTGCGCCGATGCACACGATGTCGACGACGAGGAACCGCAGGGTCAGCTCTCTGCCCCAGTCCGCCTTCACCGGGTCTAGGACGGCCTGGATGATGAGGATGAGCACGGCCAACGCGATGACGGAGGCGAGCATCTGGCCCAGCCTGTGCAGGACGGATGCAGCCCAGTCCCACAGGAACGCACGCCCGGCGCCTGGGATGACGCCGGCGATCAGGGCGGGCTCTCCGCGTACGGCGTCCCAGGCGATGCCGCACTGAGCGACCAGGAAGCTGCCCGTCATGGTGGAGATGAGGATCGTGACGATGAGGGCGGCAATGAGGAGGAAAATGCCGCCGCCGAGTTTGTCGAGTGAGGCTTTCTTTGCCGCATCAGCGTCGCCGGGGACACAGTGATCTTCGAAGCGTTCCATCGGCGGATCGCCGTAGTGGTCGACGGCCCAGCGGGTGGACAGGTCGATTCCGAAATTCAGCGCTGAAGAGTTCACGGGCACGCCGGCCAGGCCGAGCGGGCTGACGAAGTCGGCGTAGCCGGTGTACTTCTTGATCTTGTTGGTGTGGGAGTGGACAGCGCGGTCGAAGGCGAGCTGGTTGAGGCGGGCGTCGGCGTACTCGGCGGCGCACGCTCCTTCGAAAACGCGCCCGTACTGCAGCAGCATGGCCGGCTTGACGATGAAGGCGTCGGTCAGCGCGTTGGTCAGCGGTCGGGACAGATCGGCAGCGGTGGCCGGGGTGGTGACTTCATCGTTCTCCTCGGCGGCGGTGGTGGCCGGCTCGGCCTCCAGGATGATGCCGGCAACCTCCAGGGCCAGGCCGCGGGTTACGGCGATGGCCCCGGTCTTCTCGCCCAGCAGCGTCTCGGGAGGGGAGGACAGCAGGGTGGCCGTCAGCGCCGCCAGAAGGATGGACAGGGCGGCGTCGCCCCAGCCGCGGGCCTTGTCGCCGAAGAAGATCCGCGCCACGCAGACGAGGGCGCACACCGACAGGAAGAGGCCCGGCAGGCCCATTTGCAGAATCACGCGGGTGTGCAGGCTGTTGGCGACCGAGAGCACCGGGACGAGCAGCAGCTTCGCCAGGCCGAAGGACAGCGCCCAGGCGATGAGCCAGCAGCAGAACGCGATCACCCACTTCGTGATCATGAAGCAGATCTCAGTGAGCAGGTTCTGGATGCCGAGGTCCCAGTCGAGCAGACCGCCGGTGTCGGACTTGACGGTGTAGACGCTGATCGGGAGGCCGTTCTGGTCGGTGACGTTGAAGACTCCGAGCACGCCTCCTTCGTCGGGCAGCAGCTTGCGCAGCCGCTCCTTTTCGGCGGCGAGCATTCCTTCCTGGGCGGCCTTGCCCAGACGTTCGCCCTGTTCCTTGAGCAGCTGCTCGATCTCCTTCATCTCTTCGGGGGTGGGGGTGCGCTGTCCCGGGGCGGCGGGCGTGCTCGGGGTGGGGGTGGGGGTGGGCTCCGCGTGCGCGGGCAGCGACGTGAGCAGGGTGAAGGTGGTGGCGGCGAGCGCGGCGATGAGCAGCGCCAGGCGCAGCCGGGCGGAGCCCAACGCCCGGAGCTTCATCCGCCAGTTCAGGATCGTGGTCATGCCGCGGTCCGGTAGTCGCTGGGTGTGGTGTGGATGACGCGCATGACGGCCGGGTCCATCGGGATCAGGACCTTCATCAGTCCGATGCGGCCGGCCAGGTCCCGGTAGAGGCACTCCCCCGCGCGGGCCAGCTTCTCCTCCTCCGGCAGGTCCAGCGGTGACAGGCCGGCAGTGACCAGGTCCAGCAGTTCGGCGTCGGTGGCATCGACGCCGAGGAACTCCAGCCCCCGGGAGGCCAGGGAGCGGGTGGTCTGGCGGAAGAGGAGCCGGTGCGGGATCAGGCCGCGGATGATGGCGCCCTTCTCGCTGTCGGCCGGCCCGATGTCGTCGGGGTCGTGGCTGCCGACGTACGCGGCGGCGTTGTGCTTGCGGCCATCGCGCATGAGCTCCAGCAGCAGCTCCAGCCCCTCGTCGCTGGACGTGAGCCACCAGCATTCGTCGAAAACGGCGACGCCGAACTCGTCCTTCTCCTTCATGACCGTCTCGCGCGCCACGGCGGCGATCAGGTACATGAGCGAGCGGCCCAGGACCTTCTCGAATTCGAGGCGCTCGATGCGGTGATCGGAGGCGAGCTCGGACTTCTTCGGCAGGGCCAGGGAATTGACGAGAAAGACGACGGAGTCGGCCCGGGCGTCCACGACCGGCAGCGCCTCGTCGAAGACCACGGCGGCGAGGTCCTTGCGCGCCACGGCCTTCAGCTTGCGGCCCAGGTTGCGGGCCGGAGTGTCTTCTTCCCCGCGGCGGGTGAGCTCGTCCATCAGGGCGCGCATGGACGGCTCGGGGCGCTCCAGGACGGCCTGGACCGCCTCGGAGAGGGCGACGCCTTCCAGGTCCATCGGCTTCACACCGAGCAGCAGGGTCAGGAAGGACTCACAGAATCGGGCCGCGACCTTCGGGCTGTCTCTTACGTACAGGCGCAGCGGATCCAGGGACACTTCGGCGCTCTGGTCGATCCGGATGACCTGGATGGTGCCAGGGCAGGCGCTGGCGAACCGTGCCCACTCCTCCTCCTTGGTGCGGTCGACGATGACCGCACGTCCACGGGAGTTGGGCTTGCCGGGCTGGTGGCCGCGGGCGAGGACGTTGTAGACGGCCGACTTGAGGCCGACGGACTTGCCGGCGCCGAGCTCGCCGATGAACGCCATCGACGCGGACGCGTTCTCGCGGGGGCCGCGGGCGGGGTCGACCATCACCGGCCGGGCGCCGCCGGAGGCGAGCTGCAGGCCGAACAGGCCGCCCCTTTCGTCGCCGAGCTGGGAGCCGCACCAGGGCATGGCCATCGCGAAGTCCCGGGCGAGTAGATACTGGGCGTACCCGGTCATCACCCGGGGGGTGCGGCAGCCGGGCAGCATGGCGTGCCACAGGTTGGTCTGCTCCCCCACCGGCCGGGCGAAGGTGTAGTCGGTCGCGCCGAAGTCGGAGGCGAGGGCGGCCGCGCGGTCCTGGGCGTCGTCCGCGCTACTCCCCCACACGGCGAGGGTGATCATGGCGCGGATCTCGACCTCGCGCGCGGAGGCGGTGAGCCGGTCGCGGTATTCGTCGTTGTCGGCCTCGTTCTTCGCGAGGGCTGCGGGCGGGCCGGCCGGGTCGCCCTGGTACTCGGCGGCCTGGGCTTTGAGGTGCCGGGCGCGTTTGCGGGTCTTGGCTTCGGCCTTGGCGCCGGGGGTGATGACCAGGCGGGCGGTCCAGTCGACTGGGTAGGCCAGATCGTCCAGTTGCTGCAGGTACGCCGCCCCGGGCAGGGCGAAGGCTTCCGGCATTTCGGAGAGGGCGAGCATGGCCTGGTAGGAGTTGCCCCACTCGCTGGAGATCTGCAGGAAGCGCCGCTCGAAGGGGTTTCCTGGCACGGCCTTGCGGTCGTTGAAGTCGGCGCCGCCCTCGGCGAGCAGCACCTCTCCCAGGGCGGCGACGGTGCGGCCGCGGCCGCGCACCTTGGGCTCGGTGCCATCAGGCAGGAACGGCTCCGCCAGCCCGCGGCGGGCCGAGTGGCCGTAGATCCACAGGATTTCGGCCTCGGTGGCAGACCGCATCGTCACGCCGGTCGGCCACTGGGCGTGCATCCGCTTCGCCTGCTCGGTGCGCCGCTCGACCTCGCCGGCGGTGATGGGGGCGGGCATCAGGCCGATCTGCAGCTCGACTTCGGCCTTGGCTGCGGAGAGGGCGGACAGTGCGGCGTCCTTGCGGGACAGCGGCGGCAGCGGAATCGCGAGCCAGTCGGTGCGGCCGGTGAGCTCCATGTTCTCGAGCTGGTCCAGGACCGCGTGGCCGAGCCGCTCGTAGCGCGGGGACTTCTTCAGGTCGACGTCGGCGACCATGGCGCGGACGACGGCGATCGGGTCGACCTGCGGGCACAGCGACATCAGCATCGGCTCGCCCGTCAGTGACTTGACGAGCGACTCGAGGGCCTTCAGCCGTCGCTTCTTCGCGGTGGCCGGCGCGTGGGAGTAGTTGGCGGCGGCCACTCGCCAGATCGCCCAGGTGGTGCCGTGGGTGGTGAAGACGAGGTTGCCCTCGACGTGCCGGATCGGCAGGCGCATCTCACTCCTCCAGCTGGTTGCGTGCGGATGCGGCGCGGCGGGCGAGCAGGGCCTGCACACCCGACGCCACGGGGGCGCCGGCAGCTGCATCGGGTGCCGATGTGGCCGGGGCCGGCCGGGGAGCCCGCCGGGCCGGCCGCGCGGTGCGGGTGACGGAGGCGGCGGGCGTCGGCCGCACCGCGGCGGGGGCTGCGCTGGCCGGGTCGCCGTCGGCGGCGAGGGTGATGAGGGTGTCGCCCCCGGTGGGGCGGACCGGGCGGAAGGGCCGGCCGTGGAGCCTCCCCCACCGCGGGCCGGTCATCATCGCGGCGACGCTGACCAGAGCGGCGACCGGGTTGCGGCCGTCGACGTGCAGGTGCCGCAGCAGGAAGGCGGCCGTGAACGGACAGCCGAGCAGCACCGCCACGTCCATCAAGCCGTTGCCGCCCCAGATGGCCCTCGTGAGGATCAGTGCCACGAACGTGCCGACGATCGCGGCAAGTTGGGTGAGTGTGTACGGGCCGCCCGGCAGGCGGATCCCGCGGCCGCCGTTGACGTCGCGGATGACGCCGTGGACCAGCGGGGCGCGGCGGGCCTTGGTGTAGCAGCGGCCGATCAGCTCGCCGTCGGCCTCGGACGCGTCGGCCAGGTGGGTGGTCACTGGTCACCAGGCCCGGTGAGCGTGCCGCCTCCGCCGTCGTACTGGGTGATGTCCTCGGTGGTCTTGTCCTTGAGGGTGTCCATGTTCGCGGAGCCGCCCCAGACGATCGCCGCGAAGATGACGGCCATGATCGTCGGCCCGGGCGCCTTCGTCTTGATGCCGACGATGACGACAAAGCCGCCGCACAGCACGGGGATCGCGACGTTGAAGATCAGGTTCTTGATGTCGTTGCCGAGGCCGGTACCGGTCTGGATCCAGCCGGCGGCGAGCGTGACGGTTTCGTGCATGGCGTCTTCTCCTTGTCAGGGGGTGTCGGTGGGAGCGGCGCTGGACGTGGGGGCAGCGCTGGGCGCAGTGGAGGGGGTTGCGCCGGCGCTGGGTGCGGCCGTCGCGGGCGCAGCGGCGGGGGTGGGGGCGCCGTCAAGACTGGCGATCTCCCATCGGCCGGCCCGGGACTTGAGGGTCAGCGCGTAGGTGAGCGGGACGCGGACCTCGTCGTGGCCGGTGGCGCGCAGTGCGACCAGCAGCCGCAGCGCCGTGCCGTCGTCGGGCACCGTGGTCACCGGCTCGGTGCCCTTCTCGCCCTCGATGGCGAGGGTGTCGACGGCGATGCCCGTGTACGGGGCTGGGGCGACCGGGGCGAGCTTCGTTCCCGGCGCGAGGTAGCGGTCGAGCTCACCGCTGCCGGTGAGGTAGGCGTTCAGGAACTCGGTGACGGCCTGCGTGCGCGGGTCCGCGGGAAGCGCCGGCCGCATCGGCCCGTAGACGAGTCCCGGGGCCTTGATCCGCTCGGGCGCGGCGACTTCGGCCGGCATGGCCAGCGCTGTGTAGCCGCTCGCGCCGCCGGCCGCGGGCGCGGTGGCGACGGGGACCTGGAAGTACCGCACGGCCCGGGCTGCCGCCGCCTTGGCATCGTCCTTGTGGTCGGGACGCTTCCCGTCGGACGGCTTGGTGTCGGTGATGCGCGCGGCCACCGTCACGGACCAGACACCGTGGTCGCTCTGCCGCAGCCGTACGACGGTGAGCTGCTCGCCGCGCCGCCGGTCCGGATCCCCTTCGAGGCGCAGGCTCGTGGCGTCCGGGTAGTAGGCGGCGAGCCTCGCCTGGTCGCCCTCCCCCGCCGAGATGTAGGCGGCGACGAAGAGCTGGGCGAAGCCGGCCGCGCCCTGGGAGCCGGTGGCGGCGGGCGCGGTGGGGGCCGCCTTCTTCTGCGACGGGCCTGCCTGTGCCGGCGCCGACAGGTACGCGAACGCACCGAGCAGCGGGCCGAGGACGAGCAAGCCCCAGGCCGTCCAGCGGATGGCGGCGGAGGTGTTCGCCTGGGCGCCGGTCGACCAGCCGGCCACATCCTGCGGCCCTTCGTCGATGTCCCAGTCCTGGGGTTCGGTGTCGGGTGCGGGCGTGCTCTTGGCCGGGCGACGGTTCCATGCGGACTTCATGCCGAACCTCCAAGGGGCAGAAGAGTGTGGCCGGCCAGCTCGGCGATCCGCTGGCGCAGTTCGGTCTCCGGGCGCTGCTGCAGCGCATGAAGCGAGGCGAGGACGTCATCTGCGTCGTCGGCGAGGAAGGCGCGCAGCCGGTCGTAGGTGTGGGTGTCGAAGGGCTGCGAGACCAGCGCGGCGCCCAGCTGGATCAGCAGATGCTGGGCGCGGGTGACGCGCTCTTCGTCTGTATCCAGGGGCGCCTTGACGGTCTGGGGCATGCGGTTCTCCTTCGGTGGGAGCGGGTGGACAGTGGCCGGGGGAAGTCGGGGTCATGCCGCGGGCCTCAGCTGGAGCAAGGCCGCCAGGCGGGCCACGGCGCGGGAGCGACGGCGCTGCCATGCGCCGGCCGTTGTGCCGGCGCGGGCGGCGGCTGCGGTGTCGGTGACCGGCTCGGCGGTGTAGTGCCAGGCGATGGCGCGGCCGTCGGCGGGCGAGAGAGTGCCGGTCTCCATCGCGTCCAGGACCAGCTCGAGCAGTTCCAGGCGGGCGCGGCTGGACTCCGCCTCGCTGACAGCCACGGCGGGCTGGAGGCCGGCGGCGGCCGCGGCGGCGCGGATGGCCCAGGCTTCTGCCGTCTTGGCCGGGCCGGGCGCTGTGTCGGCCAGGTCCTCGGCAGCGGCCAGGTCCTCGCCGCGCTCTTCACGGTCGGCGGCGAGCTCGCGGCAGACGTGACGCAGTGTGTCCAAAGCGAGGTTGGCGGCGGGCCGTCCGGGCCGGGTGTGGATGCGTCCGGAGCAAGCGACTTCGAAGAGGGCGGCCACCGTCATGGAGGCGATGTCGTCGAAGGAGCGGCCGCCGATGGGGCGGACCTGGCCGCGGGTCATACGGACGGCGGCCGGGATCATCGCCTGCACGACGATGCGGGCGGCGAGGGTGGCCGATCGGTCACGGCCGGCCGCGCGGCGCAGCAGAGCGCGCAGGACGGCATCGGTCAGCGCGTCGGTCATGGCGCCGTCGCGTGGCCGGAGGGCGGCGAGCAGCTGGGCGGGGCCGAGGCGGCGCACCCAGGAATCGGTCACGGCCGCGACGTCGTCGGCCAGGCGATCGGTCACCAGCCAGTCGGTCACCGCGGCCTGGACGGCGGCGTCGGCACACAGCGCTGCCCACTCCGTATCCAGGCGGTCAAAGATCCCGCCAGCGGTGGGGGCGGGGTGCTGTACGTCGAGCACGGCACGTCTCCTTTCGGATCTCGTGCCGCTGACTCTCCTCAGCGCGGCTTGCCCGAAGGCTTGCCCAACTCCCTAAAAGGGCAGGTGGGCGGCTTGCCCATTTCGCGGGGCAAGCCACCGGGGACCGATTGGGCAAGCCTGCCGGGGGGTTGGGCAAGCCTGCATGACCGGTCGATGCAACCCCGGGCAAGCCTCCTTCGGGGGTGGGCAAGCCTGCGCCCCAGCGCGCTGGAACAACCTGCGGGACCGGGCGGGCGGTCACGGCGAGGAGTGGCCGATGAGCGGCAGATCGGTCATGACCGATGACCGATGAGGCCCCGATCGGTCATCGGTCAAGGCCGCGTGGATCGGTCACAGCGCCGTCAGTCATCGGTCACCGGTATCGGTCACGAGCCGTCGGTCACCCGGCAATCGGTCACGGCCAGGCGGGTGAGGACATGACGGTGGCCGACGACCTCGCGCGGTCATCGGCCACTCAGTGAACGTCGGTAGGTCAGCGGCTGACCGACCGGAGATGTGCGCGGCCCTGCTGCCGGCGCTGCTCTGCGAGGTACTCGGCCGCAGCGTTCACACGACGCTGCCCGGTCTTCGGAGACAGCCCGAGCCGGCGGGCGACTTCCGCACCGGAGAGCTTCTGCCCGGCTTCCTCGGCCTCGGCCAGCCACTCGGCGACGGTCACGATCTGTTGCTGCACGGGATCCAGTTCGGGCTCTTCGGTCTGCTGCTTGGGCAGCCGCGCCGTGGCTGCTCCGGTGTCGGTGACCGAGGCCTCCCACGCGGCCGGCTCGCCTGCGGCCGACTCTGCAGCCACACCCGTCGGCACATCGAGAGAGGTCGGCTGCGGAACTCCCCCACCGGCCCGGCGGTCGTCTACCGCCGATGCGGTGGGTACCGGCACCGGCTCGGCCGCGTACGGCTCCGCATCTCCAGACCACCCAACCTTGGGTGACTCCCCCACCGCCGACGCCGCCGGGCCGAAGAACGGATGCGCGTCGGCGGCGGTCTGACGGCCGGAGTCGGGCACGGGGCTGGCCCCTCGGTCATCGGCTGCATCGGTCACGTCGGCGGGGACCGGTCCGACCCGCCGGTCATCGGTCACCGGCTCGGCCATCGACTGCCAGAGCTCAGCCACCGCCAGCTCCAGCTGCGCCCTCGGCGAGTGGACTGCCGGTCGCCGGATCGGTCACCCCGTACTGGGCAAGGAAGGCAGCGAGCTGACCGGCATCGGGGAATGCGCCGTACTGCTCGATGTAGGCGCGGCAGGCGTCGGCGTAGTCGACGGCCGGGACGGCCTGCTGCTCGGACTGAGGGAGGAGGTCGCGAGAAGACTGCTCCGCGGTGCGCTCCTCTCCGGCGTGGCCGACGGCCACCGGATCGGCCAAGTCGGCCACAGGGTCCGGCTCGGCCACCCCCCATCGGCCACCGGATCGGCCACCGCCACGCCTGGATATGGCTGTGGCCGATGACCCGGATCAGTCATCGGCCACCGGCCACGGCGAAGCTGGCTACGGTCGTCCGCCGGGGTCGAAGATCGAGGCGATGTCGGCGGGGAGCTTCGTGCCGTCGATGGAGGGCGTGTCGTACTTGTTGCCGGTCTTCATCTTCGGGCCGTCGCAGTCGTTGTTCTCATAGGGCGGGCAGCCGAAGGTGAAGACCGCTGACTTCCCCCAGAAGGGGTCCCATGCGTAGAACTGGCCACTCGCGTGCGGAGCCTCGCCGGGCAGCTCCGGCCACCGCCCGGGGTACCTCTGCCAGTCGCTGATGGTGCAGTTGAGCTGGTTGTCGAAGCAGAGCTGCTCCTGGTACATGTCGGCATCGGCGTCGTTGCGGGTGAAGGTCTCGCACTGGCCGTTGATGCTGCGCGCGGCGGTGTAGGTGTTCCCGCCCGTGTCCTTGAAGCGGATGCTGCGGGAGCCGCCCGGGGGCGGGCTGCTGCCGATCCACGGGCTGATGGTCTCGGCCAGGTAGGTGCCGCTCTGGCGCAGGGTGGTGTTGCAGAGCGGGCCCTGCTGGTACGCCGGGCCCTGCTTGTCCGGGTCGAATGCGGTCCCGGAGGTGGAGATGGTCACCAGGCTGCGGTCTCCGGTGCAGCTGCCGAGCACGACTGGGTCCCCGACGCCCCAGCCCAGGAGAATGCACTTGCCGGTGGCGAGGTTCTTCAGCTTGCCCTTGCCGTTTCCTTCCTCAGCCACAGCCCAGGCTTGGTCGGCGTTGCTGTTGCAGGAGTACTGGATGACGCTTGCGCCGTGGACGCCGACGCACTTGCCGCTGTGCTCGGCGTGCAGTCGCTTGTAGGCGCTGTCGCTTGGGTGGCGCTTGCCCCACCAGAAGGCGCTGTTGGCGCTGACGCCAGCGGGTGGGGCGATGTAGTTCCAGGAAATCAGCCGGGCCATGTCGTCGGTGGAGGCGTTCTCCACGGCCGGGGTGAAGCCGTGGCCTCCGGGCGAGGCGTCGAAGTAGACGTAGTGGTTGTGGTCGTGGCCCTCGGCGGCTGACGCCGACGGCGGGATGAGCTGGGCGCCCGCCATGAGGCTGCCGGCCAGCAGCACCGCGAGCAGTGTGAGGCCGGTGCCCAGGACACGCCAGGCTCGCCGTGGCGGGCGAGAGATGGGACTCATCAGGAGGTCCTCCCGTGTGTGGCTTCGGCGGTGAGCCGATGGGTCCAGCACACAGGCCAGATACGGGGCTGAGCGAGGGGGAAAGTGTCCGCGTCCGCGTCGCGGCACAAGCGCGGACACTTTCCACATGGGCCGGGGCGATGTCCCGGCCCTCCGGGGTCACAGCGAGTCGGGAGTGACGCGGAACATCTGGTTCGTCTTGTGCTCGACGCAGTCCCAGGGACCGATGTCCGCGCCGTCGTCCATGGACTCCTGGCTCACATCCAGGCACTTGCCCCAGCGCTCGTTGCGCAGATACCCGTACGTCCAGCCGTTCTGCGCGGCGTTGACCATGAAGTTCCACTGCTGCTGGGTCGACGTGGCCGAGCAGGGCTCCTGGACGGCATCAAGTTGCGCCGAACCGCCGCGCATCGTCAGGCATTGTCCGGAGTGAGCGTTCTGGAACTGGTAGATGCTGCGCCGGACTTCGCGGACGTTCCACAACTGGTTGGCGGCACCTTTGGCGCACGACCACTGGTACAGGTTGCTGCCCTCGCCGGAGAGGCCGACGTCCGCGCACTTGCCGCTCTGTGCGGAGACCACCCAGGTGTCCGGTCCAAACGCCCACGCCGCTGGCGCTGGCTGGGGCTGTTTCGCTGTCGCCTGCTCCCTGTTGGGGGCCGAAGAGCCACCCGCTGACCGGTTGGGGCTCGGCGTCGGCGGCAGCGGCCTCTTGGCCGGCGAGGCGGTGGAGGAAGGCTTGTTGCTCGGCAGGAGCGAGGGGCTGGAGCGAGGACTCGGCGGCAGCAGGTTCTGCCCCTGTTCGGGGCTGGCCTTGTCCGAGCCGCCCTCGCCGGGACGGCTGGCCACGAAGAGGGACCCCCCGACGATGATGACCGCGCCGAGGCAGACCGCGACGATCCGGTCGGCGGCTGTGGCCAGGTGTCCGGCCCGTTCGCGGCGATCAGACTTCGAGGCCCGTGCAAAGCGGCGCGCGTGCGGCGGCACTGCTGCCGTTCCCTGCCACCCCGTTCCGTCCCCGGCGGGCCGGGGTGGAGCGTGCGGAGTTTCGGACTGCAGCCAGCCGCTGTCCTCGACGATCTCGGCCTCGTCGAAACCGATCACCCAGTCGCGGAACCGCTCCGGTACGTCGTCGAGGTCGTGCTGTGTGGCGGCGAGAGCGCCGCGCGCGATGGGCACCACTGCCGTTCCGGGGACCGACGGGGGTGCGTCCTCCCCCTCCGGCAGGGGATTGCCCGCGTTGGCCCAGTCGAAGGCCCGCTTCGCCGCCTGCACCCTCCCCCGCCAATAGCCCTCATCGGTCGAAGTGCCGAGCACGGTGTGGCAGTGGCCGGCGATGTCCACGACCTTCTGCTCGTCGTGAATTCCGGGCAACCGGCCGTTCAGTGTGTCGCTGATGACCTGCCTGCCCTGGTACAGGGCCGCACCGATGGCACGCACGGACGCCGCGCCTCTGCGGGCTCCTCGGGCCTCCTTCTGTAACTGCTTGAGCTCTGCGGCGAGAGCCTCGGTCAGTTCGTCCGCGCGCTTCCAGGCCAACGTTGCCTCGCGCTTGCTTCCCACCGGTACTCCCCTGCTCGGTGCTCAATTGCGCGGATCATAGTGAGACTTGCGCGCCTGCCGCCTCCCCGAGGCTGTCCGCACCCCAACTGCACTCCGGGGCAAGAGCCGTTGCGTGACATCCGGACAGTCCGCCGCAGGCCGCGGACACTCCACACCTCACGACGCCTTTGTTCCTGTCCGATGCTGCCCCGGGGCCCGCCGTACGAGGCGGCCGGCCTGGAGGGAGGCAACCGATGCACGCAGGACACCTGGCCGCCGCTCGTGGGCAGCCGATACGGCAACTGCCAGCCCGTCACGTCCAGCAGAAGCACGGCCACTGGTGCGGCCCAGCCACCGCACACATGCTTCTCCAGGCCCGGCTCGGCCCCGCCGCGCCCTCCCAGGAGCAGCTGGCCTGGGTCGCCGAAAACAAAGGCGGCACCTACCGCGGGGAGCTGCAGCAGGTACTCAACGATCACCTCGAGGTGCCGGTGTACGAGGTGAGGCAGGGTGGCCAAAGCCCAAGACCGGGAAGTTAGGGCGGTCTTGGTAGTTGACGTGGGAACGGAGCCCGGCGCGAACTGTGAGTGTCGAGGTCACGGTTCGAGGGGGCTCCGTTGTCTGCTCAGTGTGCCACTGCCGGCGTGGTTGCGGACCGGTCGCGGGTATGGGAGCCCGGTCATTTAGGGGTGCTGACGCGGTGGGTGCCGCCGTCGCTGGTGGACGACGTCATCCGGGCGGCGGGCCGCAAGGAGCGTCGGGTGCGGCTGCTGCCGGCCCGGGTGGCGGTTTACTTCGTGCTGGCCATGGCTCTGTTCACCGACTGTGGGTATCGCGGGGTGTGGGCGGCGCTGACTGCCGGACTGCCCGGACCACCGGTCCCCGATCCGTCGACGGCAGCGTTGCGGCAGGCCAGGCGCCGACTGGGGACAGCACCGCTGGCCCTGCTGTTCGACCGGCTGCGAGGACCGCTCGGCACCACCGACACGATGGGAGTGTTCTGGCGAGGGCTGCGGCTGGTGGCCTGGGACGGAACCTGTCTGGAGGTCGCCGACAGCCCCGCGAACCTCGCTCACTTCACCAGGCACGGCGTGCGCACCACGCGCCCGGCCGGTTATCCCCAGGTGCGGCTGACGGCCCTGGTCGAATGCGGGACCCGTGCCCTGATCGATGCGGTCTTCGGACCGCTGCGGCACAAGGAACTCCCGCAAGCCCACGACCTGCTGCCCGCCCTGGAGCCGGGCATGCTGCTGCTGGCCGACCGCGGCTACGACGGTTTCCAGGCGATCCGGGGCGCCGCGGACACCGGCGCCGACCTGCTCTGGCGCGTAACGGCCGGACGCCTGCTGCCCGTCATCCACCTACTGCCGGACGGCACCCACCTGACCCTGATCTGCGACCGCCGCTCCGGCGACCGGCTCGCCCAGTGGCATCACCGCGGCCGCATCACCGAACAGCCCTCGAACCTGACCGCGATCACCATGCGCGTGATCAGCTATCAGATCACCGTCACCGCCGGGGACGGCACCACCCGCACCAGCACCGTCCGCCTGGTCACCACCCTGCTGGACCCGGACAAGCACCCAGCGGCCGAGCTGGCCGCCCTCTACCACCAGCGCTGGGAGATCGAGACCGCCTACTACGGACTGAAAGCCACCCTGCGCGGCCCGGACCGCGTCCTTCGCTCCCACACCGTCGACGGCGTCACCCAGGAGCTCTACGCGATGCTGGCCGTTTTCCAGATCACCCGCATGGCCATCACTCACGCGGCCACCGCCACCGGCATCGACCCCGACCGGCTGTCCTTCACCATCGCCCTGAGAACCGCCCGCCACACCGTCATCAATGCCAACGCCGTCGGCTGGGGCCGCCTGACCGACATCCTCACCCACGTCCGCAACCTCGCTGCCCCGAAGCGGCGTTGTCGTACCAGCCCACGCTGCGTGAAACGCACCCTGTCGCCCTACGCCTACAACAAGACCAAAGGCAGCGTCGGCCAGAAGACCAAAATCGCCACCCGCGTCACGCTCCTGACCAGCGCCAGACCCTAACTTCCCGGTCTTGGGCCAAAGCCTGGGACCGGACATCCGCCACAGCATCGATCGCGGCTTCGGCGTCGCCCTCAACCTCCGTTTCACTCCCTGCGGGCCCCGGCCACGCCCCTACTCCCTCGGGGAGTTAGCCCACTGGGTTGCTGCAGTCGGCTACGACGAGACCGGACGCGTTCTCGTCCTTGATCCCGCTGCCAGCACTCGCGGCTTCACCGCCCTCCCGCGCGCCCCGTTCTAGGTCGAGCTTGGTGTGCTGACGCGTTGCACCCCGATCTACATCGCCCACCACCAGCACACCGCAAGTCTTGCTCGCAGACCGTCCGGGGCCGGAAGTGAGCTGGTCAGCCAAGCCCGGACAGTTGCCAGGCCCTTCACGGACACTTCCCCCCTGTCCCGGCGGCAGGCCGCCTGGTCGGGTTGGCGCGAGCACCACCACACACCACAACGCTCACTCCGAAAGGACCGAAGCATGCGCCCACCCACCTCCCCCTCACCAGCGCGGCGCGTCTGGCGCCGAATTGGCACAGCGGCCCTCCTCCTTGTGACGCTGCTAGCCGGAGCAGCCGTCACCCTCGACCTCTCCCCCCGCCCCGCCGCTGCCGCCCCCGCCGGAGTGAACCAGCCCATTGCCCGATCCGAAGTACTCGCCCGCGCCGAGTCCTGGACGAACAAGGGCATCCAATACGACCAGGCGAGCAACTACCCGGACCCGGACGGAAAGCAGTACCGCACGGACTGCTCCGGCTACGTGTCCATGGCTTGGCACCTCAGCGGCAGCCGCGTCGTCTCCACCAATCCCAGAAATGCCCTCGTCGACCCGAACCTGTCCCATCAGATCGGCAAGGACGACCTGAAGGCCGGCGACGCACTGGTCAAGTGGGACACCCACGTACGGCTCTTCGAGCGCTGGACCAACGCCGAACACACCCGATACATCGCCTACGACTTCGGCGCCACCCCGGTCAAGCACCAGGAGTACGAGTGGAACGGCGCGGGCGACTACCAGGACTACGCCGCCTACCGTTACAACAACATCGTGGAGGACGACGGCTCGGCACCACCCGCGCCGCCGAGCCAGCCCCAGCCGGCCAAGTACTTCGTCGACACCTTCGAGGCCGGGCCCGGCCGCAGCGAACCCTCCCAAACGTCAAGCCGCATCGGCACCCTCAATTCAGGCACCAACTACGTGTGGTGCAAGAAGACCGGGGCCACCGTCACCGACGGGTCCGGCGCCCACAACCGTTTCTGGCTCTGGACGGACCTCGACACGGGAGCCGCACAGGGCTGGGTGTCCGCGTACTACCTGAGCCGCTGGGGCAATGACGAAGCCCGCGACAACTCAGGTGCCGAGATTCCCGACTGCATCTGACACCCCCGCATCGACGCCAGTCAGCCGTGCTCGCTCACAGACGGGTGGTCGCTCAGACAGCCTCAACCAGTCGTGCCGGTGGCCGATCCGTCCGGATCGGCCACCGGCCACAGGGCCCGGATCGGCCACGGATCCATCGGCCACGCCGTGATCGGCCATCGGCCACCATCACGCCCGGACATGACTGTGGCCGATGACCCGGATCGGTCATCGGCCACATGCTCGGGGAAGGTCAGCCCAGTCAGTCAGAAGCGATTGGTCACCGACCGTAGGTGCGCGCGGCCGCTCTCCCGCAGCCGCTCTTCCCGATACGCCATTGCCTTGTCCAGCCGCCGCTGCCCGGTGCGCGGAGCCACTCCCAGGCGGCGGCCGACCTCGGCGCCCGACAACTTCTCGCCGGCGTCCTCAGCTTCGCCGATCCACCCGGCGACCGTGACGATCTGCTGCTGCAGCGGATCCAGATCGGGCTCC
Organism: Streptomyces sp. NBC_00322; assembly: GCF_036147535.1. Taxonomy (NCBI): domain Bacteria; kingdom Bacillati; phylum Actinomycetota; class Actinomycetes; order Kitasatosporales; family Streptomycetaceae; genus Streptomyces; species Streptomyces sp. NBC_00322. The sequence continues at coordinate 265,571 of NZ_CP108019.1, forward strand.
TGGGTCTGCTGCTCGGGCAGCCGCGCAGTGGCCGCTCCCGTGTCGGTGACCGAGGCCTCCCAGGCGGCCGGCTCGCTCGCGGCTGCCTCTGCAGCCACACCCGCCGGCACATCGAGAGAGGTCTGCTGCGGCACTCCCCCACCGGCCACATGGTTCCCCGCCGCCGATGCAGTCGCCGCAGACACCGGCTCGGCCGCGTACTTCTCCGCGTCTCCAGACCACCCAACCTGGGGTGACTCCCCCACCGCCGACGCGGCGGGGCCGAAGAACGGATGCGCGTCGGCGGCGGTCTGACGGCCGGTGCCGGGCACGGGGCTGTCGCCTCGGTCATCGGCTGGATCGGTCACGTCGTCGGCGTCCGGTCCGACCGGCTGGCCATCGGTCACCGGCTCGGCCATCGACTGCCAGAGCTCGGTCAGCACCGGCTCCAGGAGTGCCTCGGCGAGCGGACTGCCGGTCGCCGGATCGGACACCCCGTACTGGGCAAGGAAGGCAGCGAGCTGGCCGGGGTCGGGGAATGCGCCGTGCTGCTCGATGTAGGCGCGGCATGCATCGCCGTAGTCGACCGCGGGGACGTCCTGCTGCTCGGGCTGAGGGACGGAGCCGCGACGGGAAGGCTCCACGGTGCGCTCCCCTACGGCGTGGCTGACAGCCGTGGTCTCGCCGCCCTCCAGGGCCTGCTGGTGCTCGCCGTCCTGTTCCACGGTCTCGGCGCTCAGGACGAGGCCGGCTTTCTCCAGGACGTGCGGTGCCGTCTCGGAGAGCGGCACGCCGAACCTCGCAAGCCGCAGCGGCATCAGCGACTCAACCGGTGCCTTGCGACGCCAGCGCCGCCCGAAGCGAGCCTGCAACTGGGCCTCGTAGACGAGCCGGTGCTGCTCGAGGACGACCGCTTTCTCGTACGACCTGATCTCCCACAATTTCATCCGGCGCCACAGCAGGAAGGTGGGCACGGGGGAGAGGAGCCAGCGCGTGACGCGGACGCCTTCCATGTGCTTGTCGGCCGTGATGTCCGCGATCCGGCCCACCGCGTGCCGGGCGGCTTCGACGGAGACGACGAACAGCACCGGGATGACGGCGTGCATGCCGACGCCGAGCGGGTCGGGCCAGGACGCGGCGCCGTTGAAGGCGATCGTGGCCACGGTGAGCATCCAAGCGGTCTGCCGCAGCAGTGGGAAGGGGATGCGCAGCCAGGTCAGCAGCAGGTCGAGGGCGAGCAGGACACAGATGCCGGCGTCGATGCCGATGGGGAAGACGAGGGAGAAGTCGCCGAAGCCCTTGCTCTCGGCGAGCTCGCGTACGGCGGCGTAAGATCCGGCGAAGCCGATCGTGGCGATGATCACCGCGCCTGTGACGACCACCCCGATGAGTATGCGGTGTGTGCGTGTCAGCTGCATCGCGGCCACCCGCGATCCCCTCCCCGTTCCCTGTTCAACTGATGCTCCTCGCTGTTCCTTTGGATCCTTGAAGATCCACCCTGACACGTAGGGCGTCTCCATCTCACCGGAGTAAGGAGACAGGGACGCTCGATGTCCGTGTTCAGTCCTGGGCCAGGCGCTTGGCCAAGGTGTTGCGGTCCTCGAAAGAGCCCCGCCGACGGCGGGGACGGCAGCGCTGCAATCAGGGTGTCAGGCGAGCGGCAGAAACCTGTCCGCTTTTGCCGCGCCGCGCGCCGCCGAGCCGGGCCGTGGGGCGACAGACCCGGCCACGTGCGGGGACGGCCGGAGGCAAGAGGCCGGGAAAGCGGGTGAGGGAGTGAGGGAGGGATGATAGAGCGATCAGGCCGCGCAGGGCCGTCCGAACATACAGCCTCTTCCTCCGGCTATCGCGGAGAAAGAGGTGTCGGCGAGCGAAGAGGGCTTGCCCAGGGTGCCCCACCAGGCAAAACACTCAAGATCGAGAAAGAGGGGTTCACACCTCCGGCAGTACCTCCGGTGCAACCGTGGATCCCCCTGTGCAGGCAACTGTGCAGACACCTTTGGGTGCAACCCTCTTCCAGGTTGATGGCGCTCTTTGAATCTCCTCAGGTGCTGCTCTTGAGGTGGCCAAACCTGCTCAGTTGATCTCCCCACCTATTGCGTGATCTTCCCCGGCGTGTCTGGATGCCCCGGTCTTGGGTGCCGGTCAGAACCGTGTCACCAGCCGCAAACGGCGGTGATCAGTCCTCTGGCTTGGAGGGGAGCACCGACGTTAGGTGCTTCAGAGCAGCGACGAAGCGGTCGTCATCGTGATCACGGTGGCGGCCGTTTCGCTTTGCCGTCGTGGTTCAGAGGGATTCAGAGGTGCGGGCGCGCGTCTGGTTGACCCCGGGCTGTGGAGGTGCCGGGGCTGTTGGCGGTGTGATCTTCCTGTCGGTGTGAGGTCTCTCTCACTGGGTGGTGAGGTGGCCTGTGGGGGTCCAGTGGCCTGGTGGGCCGGCGGCGGGTGGACGCCGGTGGGGTGGGTGCCCGTGGGACGGGAGGGTGGCGAGCCAGCGGTCGATCTTGCGGCCGTTGGCGTGGGCGAGCTGGAGGGCCAGCAGGAGGGTCTGGGCGGCGATGCCGCGGATGCGGCGGGTGCCGGGCTGCTCGATGGCCTCGTGGTGGGGGTCTTTGGCGAAGCCGTTGAAGCCTTCGACGCTGTTGCGGAGCCGGAAGTAGACGCGCTGCCAGTCGGGGCTGCCGTAGGCAAGGGCCTGGTGGTGCTGGGCTCCGGCCTCGGGCGGGATCGTGATCGACTGCTGGGCGCAGATCTTGGCCGGTCCGGTGGGAGACGGCTCGGGGTCGGCCAGGGGCAGGCGGCAGCAGGTCGGGCCAGGTGGCGCCGGCCAGGACGTTGGCGATGGTCTGCCGGTTGACTTTTTGCCGTCGCCAACCTGCGCCGCCGCCCCGCGGCAGTCGAAACTGTCTCGGCGTATGTTCCGACTCGTCTGTCGTTCATGTCTTGATCGGCTGCGATGTCCTCGTAGTCCCCGACGCGGACCTCCGCGTGGACGAGTCCCTGTTCACTGGGGCGGATTCCGAGGTGCGGGGGCATCATCGAAGAGGATGTGCCGCAGTATCCGGGTGAGGTGTTCGGTGAGCTGCTCGGGTGGCATCGAGGCAAGTGGCTCGGTTCGTGCGATGTACCGGCTGAAGACCACTCCGATCATGTGTGACCCCACGAGTGCTACGCGGGTGTCCAAGTCATCGCCGAGCGCTGCCGGTGCGTTGGGGGAGAGCACGGACCGGTACGCAGCGGCACTGTGCTCCTGCATCGCGACCAGGAGGTGAGCGGCTGCACGCTCGTCGGACGCGGCACTGCGCACGAGGGCGACGAGTGGGTCGTTGACGGCGTCGGTCTCCATCCGCTGGACGAAGGCGTGGGCGATCCGGTCGGGCAGTGTCGCCGGGTCTCCGGCAACTACCCGTTCCAGGTCGCTGTTACCGGGCACAGCCGCGAGGAAGAGTCGCTCTTTGGACTGGAACTGACGCGTGATCAGACCGTGGGTGACACCGGCTCGGCGCGCGATTTCGCGGAGGGTCGTGCGGGCGTAACCACGCTCGGCGAAGGTGTGACGGGCCGCCTCCAGAATGGCTGCTCGGTGTCCCTCCGGGTCCCGTCGGCGCGTGCGCAGTGGCTTCTCGGACGCTTCCTGACCGTTCATGGCGACTCCTTCATCTGATCACTGTAGTGCCGGCCACCGGGGTCCTCGCTGACCGCTGGTACCCTTAATATCCAAGTGGACATTAAGGGTCCATTGAGATTGGAGGCTGTTGTGAGCACGAATCCGCCGGAGTCCGCGGGGATCGTCGAGACGCGGCTACTGCACAAGATGCACCGGGCCGCGACGTCCCTGCTGGCCGACGCCGCACAGCGCGACAACGCCCCGTCGGCCGCACTGGCCGAACTGCGTGACTTCCTGGTGGCGGCGCTGCGGCATCACCACGAGAGCGAAGACGATGTGCTCTGGCCGCAGTTGATCGCCGCCGACCCGGTGGCCGGCGCCGTGCTGAGCGAACTCAGCACGGAACACGATGCGCTGGACGCGGCATTGGACGCGCTCGCCGTCGCTCCCGTGCAGGACGATGCGGACCGGGCAGCGGTGGCCGCCGCGGCAGCCAGTGTGCGCGACCTGGTGCACCAGCACCTTGAGCACGAGGAACCGGTGCTGTTTCCCGCGTTGGCAGCGCACATGTCAGATGAAGCCTGGACCGAGTTCTCCCGCGCGGTGATCGCCTCGGCCCCGCCCGTAGGGGCCCACCTCAACCTTGGTTTCTTCGAACAGGTGGGCACTCCCGCCGAGCTCGCGGTGGTCACAGCGAACCTGCCGCAAGCCGTTCTTCCCCTCGTGCCGGCCATGCGTGAGCAGGCCAAAGCCACCCTGAACAGCCTTCACACAACCGACAACGTAAGGACGGTCATCGCGTGACCAGCACACTCATCGTCGGCGGCAGCGGCGGCCTGGGCGGAGTGATCGCCCAGTACTTCGCAGACCGCGGTGACGACGTCATCATCACCAGCAGGGACAAGGCACGGGCCGAGACCATTGCCGCCGGGATCGGCGTCGGCGTCCGGGGGCTGGCCCTCGACCTTGCCCAACCCGAAACGATCAGCGCCTCGTTGGCCGACGTGGCCGAGGTCGACAATCTTGTCATCACCGCGGTCGGGCAGGCCGCGAACACGCTGGCGCAGTTCAACATCGCTGATGCCGTGACGGCCGTGACCATGAAGCTCGTCGGCTACGCCGAGACCGTCCGTGTGCTGCGCGACCGGTTGAGCCCAGGCGCTTCCGTCGTTCTTTTCGGCGGGCTCGCCAAAGAACGCCCGTATCCAGGCTCGACCGTCGTCACCACCTTCAACGCCGGAATCACCGGCCTGGTGAAGACCCTCGCGGTGGAGATGGCTCCGCATCGCGTCAACGCCCTGCATCCGGGCCTGATCGGCGACAGCCCCAAATGGCGCGACGTTCCCAACCCACCGTACTCGGCCCAGACACCGATCGGACGACTGGTGACGATGGCCGAGATCGCCGACGCCACCGATTTCCTGCTCCGCAACACCGGCATCAACGCCCACGACCTGTACATCGACGGCGGCCTGCTGGCCACCTGACCCACAACACCATTGGCAACTGAGCCACCACACTGCTCGTCGCTCGCCCTTATCCGGCGCTGACCGACGATCACCTCCACGAAGCCGGGCGGCCGATCGAAGGCCGCCACCACACCCAAACCCACGCTCCGCCGGGCCCCGTGAGCCAGGCCAGGTTCTCGGCGACGATGTCCCGTCCACCGAGATCCTGGACCGGCCCAGGTGACTGCGGCACCGTTCATACGACTGTGATCCACATTCTCGCGGTCCGATCGCGGAACGTTCAGGCGCGGAGTGGAGCGTACGAAGCAGTCGCCCACACCCATCAGATGTCGGGGACACAGACGAAAGCAGCTGCCGATGTTGTTCCACATGAAGGCGTCCTGCCACCCCGACCGACCGCCGGCCCACCCGCTCAGCGCGTCGATCACCTTCTCCTGGGAGATCGTCCGGGTCTGATAGTGCTCAGCTGCGGTCCCGTCCCGGAACTCCAGTTGATAGGTGTTGTCGTCCCTCAACCACACTTGCACATACCAATCGCCATCTGCCTCGTCGTCAACTCGCTCGACGATCACGAAGGCATTGCCCCGGCCCAAATTGGCCACCATTTCACTCAGCACTGGTGGCTTGGGCTTCTTCACCAGACGACCGCGTTCGTCTCTCGCTTGCAGCATGGGCCGATCTTCACCCATGGGTCTGACACCAGGACCAGCCCCTGACGCTCACTGACCATCCCCAGTTGGTTCGCTCCGCGAAGCAACTGGGGATCAAGAGCACCTTTGAGGAAAATTCGAGATCGGCATCAGGGTGCCCATCAGCAGGCTTGCCCAGAAGTCACCGGCCACCCAAGTCGGTTCACCGACAAAATGCGGTGCTGGGGGTGACGAAAGTCTGGCAGTGGTCCTTTCCCACGCTCGGTGTGATCGTTTCCCAGTTCGCTGGTCAGGCGGATGCCTCAGGGACTGAACGTTCCGAGAACGCACACCGTTCGGATGGAGCAGGAGGCGCTGGGGTGACGGACACCGTGGCCGGGACCGTCCGCCGCCGGTACCCGCACCCGCATCGCCCCCGAGCCAGCCCACCGATACGCGCAACGAACCGGGCCGCGCTCCCCCATCCTGCGAGGGGGCCGTGGCACCAGCGAGCGCGCCGCCAGGGATCAGACCACGTTGAACGAGGAGACCTGCCAGCGCTGGAATCCGGTCTTCGACATGCCGAGCACCGCGTACTCGCCGCCCTCGGCCGAGGTGGGCAGCAGACAGTAGCGTTCGGCGTCCACGAACTGCGGTCCTCCAATATTGCCGAGGCCCCCGGCGTTCGGCGGGAAGTCGCTGTTCGGGCCGTAACACGTCGGTGCGGCAGCGAGCGCGTGGGGATAGAAGCGGAACTGGTTCGCAGCCTCTGCGCCGACGCCGGGCGCGGCCAGCGCGGATGCGGCGGCGTTGTCGTGCTTGCGCAGAGCGCTGAGGAAGCGGTCCACGGTGCCGCGCTCGGTGGTGGCGGTGAGACCGGAGGCGACAACGGCATGACCGTCCCAGCGGAGCGTTGCGGTGTAGTCGAGGGTTGCGCTCGCGCCCGGGTCACCGTCCTGCTGGGTCGACCACTGGGTGACGACACCACCGTCGGCGTACCGCAGGTGATGCACATGCGCGTTCTCACCGGGCTCGTGGCCGGGCACATTGATGGTGCTCAGACTGGCGGACCCGATCAGCGTTGGGCCGTGTATGTAGAAGGCGATGATCTCCGGCCAGGACACGCCTCCCGCGTTGCAGAAGAGAGTGGCGGCGGCGTCGCCGGTGCCGTCCCCGTTCAGATCCCCGAACGTCAGCAGGTCCGACCGAGGCCGACCGGTCTCCACCCAGCTGAGCCCCATCACCCCGTGCACTTCGGGGATGCCCGGCAGTTTGCCGTCGATGAGCTTCCCTGCCCGGTGGCCACAAGCCGCCGGTACGGGGGCGGACAGCAGACTCGCCGCCGTCACCGGCTGGCGGGACTCGATGTCGTCCGACACCGCCCCCAGCGCCTCGTTGGTGAGTTCGATGCTCCGCATGAGGTCGGGGTGGAAGCACGGACCGGATAATGCCTTCAACGGCACGTCGGCGACATCGGCCTTGCTGGCCAGTCCGAACGTGAGGGCCAGCGAATCCGTTGCCCCGCGGACCGCGTTGAGCTGGTACGAGCAGGAGACCGCCCTGGTCGAGTCCGCGCCCTGGAACGCGGAGCCGGCCGTGACGATCAGATCCCCGGTGTCCACGGACTTCGTGCTCCACGGCAACGCGAACCACCCCATGTCGGGGACCTGGAAGCGGGTCTGCCCGCCCATCGCGTCCACGACGATCGATTTCGGCCACGGCTTGAGCGCCCGCAGCTCCGAGGAGCCAGCGCGTAGTGCCCGGCCCGCCTGCGACTCGAACGCGCTGACCGGCGCGGGGAGCCGATCGCAGAGCGTCCCGGTCACGATGTCGCCGTTGGTGAGCCGGCCGCAGGCGGCGAGGATCGTCCGTACGACGGCCAGCAGTTCGTTCGTCAGCGCTCCACCGTCCAGGCCGGCCTCACTGAGCAGGGCCGCGACCGAGCCGGTCTGCGGGGTCCCGAAGGTCACCACGGTGCTGATCTCGGCCGCCCGGTCGGAGCCGGACACGCCGGGATGGGTCGCCGCGTACCGCGTGATGAGGCCGCCCATCGAGTGTCCGAGGACGATCACTTTCTGGCCGCTGGCCTGGTAAAGGCAGTCGATGACCTTGCCCAGCGCGGGCCCGAGGTGAGCGTCGTCGACCCACCGTGCCGAGTACGGGTGGTAGTCGAAGGTGAAGACCGCCGCGCCGGGCAGCGATTGGAACTGTCCGATCAGCGACCGGGTGGTGGTCACCGTGCCCAGGCGGTTGGCGGTGAGGTCGATGCGGTGCGAGAACGCGCCCTGCCCCGCGTCGTCGTGGGTGTCGCTGCCGGTCCAGCCGTGCACCATCACGATCGGGGTGTAAGTGCCCCGGGTGTCGGGGGAATACGCGACCGGGGACCCGTCGGGGTTCTTGTCCCTGGGCAGGGCCGGGGCGAGCTGGACAGTGTCCTTGTCCAGCCCGAGCTTCCCCGACCCGCACCGGTCGCCCCACTCGACGGGAGTACTCCGGGCCAGCGCGGCAGACGCCGGTGCCGTTACGGCGAGTTGGCTTCCGGCCATGAGTGCGAGGGCGACGGCAGCGACCACGGCCCGCCCGGTCCGCAGGTACCTCATGACGCCACCGCCGTCGGGGTGGCCGTCGTGGCCCTCGCGTCGGGCAGCTTCATCGTGGCCAGGACCTTCCACGCGCCGTTCTCGTTCACCATCACCGCCGCGTAACTCACCGCCGGCCGGCCCGGAGAGGCAATGGTGACCGTCATCACCCCGCCGCCCGCGCCGTCCGGCGCCCACGTCGCGGGTTCAGGCGTGACCTTCGACCCCTTCGGGACGCCTTGGGCGGCGCGCCCCTTGACCTCGGTCCGGGCACCGGCCGCGACCAGCGAGGAGGGGTCAGTGGAAAGCTTCTCCAGCGCGGCGGCGACCTGCTGCGCCTGCTCGTGCGAATCGGTGGCCGGCGCCCGACCGTTCCCCTTCGGCTCTCCGGCGGCGGTATCGCCCCCGTGCCGGGTCAGCAGCACCACCAAGAGGCCGAGCAGGCTCGCCACCACCACGACGACCGCCCCGACCAGCAGACCACGACGCGAACGCGCCATGCCAACTCCCCCCAGCTGTACGGAATGAGGATGAGCGTATCGGCCGGAACTGCACAATACTCAGTTGACGCCTTTTCGTGACGTTCGATGACGATCCACCGTTTCGATCCGGCCCGCCGCCTGTCAAGCGAGCAGCAACCGTTCGGTTCTTCCACGGATCTGCGGGTGGCGGGCTGCTCGAAGCAGGAGTCGGAATCGAGCGCTCAGAGACTGAGCGTTTTCCAACCTCATGCTGACGCGTGGCAGGGTGAGGACGGCCTTCACGATGTCGGTGATCAGGTTGGTGCTGCAGCGGAGTTTCCGCAGAAGTCGCCAGCCCTTGAGAGTGGCCATGGCTTGCTCGCCGACGCATCGGATCTTGGCGTGGCTGGTGTTGTGCCGGCGCCTCCACCTCTTCAGGCGGCGGCCGCGGAATGGGACCCTGATGGTGCCGTCGGCGCCTTGATACGCCTTGTCCGCCCAGCACTTCAGGCCCGCGTCGGCGAGCGCGTCGATGATCCCATGGTGCCGGGCGGCGGTGAGGTCGTGCGTCGAGCCGGGCAGTGCGGGCGAGGCCCAGAGCAGGCGTCCGAACGGATCGGTGAGGACCTGGACGTTCATGCCGTGGCGCTTGTGCTTCCCGGAGTAGTACGGGGTGTCGGCCGCGATCCGGTCGATCGGCAGCAGCGTGCCGTCGAGGATGACGAACGCCTTCTCCCGGATCGTCGTCATCGCCTTGGCAAGCGATGGGGCGAGACCAGCCAGCACCTGAACGGCCTCGCGGATGTAGCGGAACACGGTCGCGATCCCGATGCCGAACCCGGCGGCGAGCTGGGTGTAGGTGTCACCGCACCGCAGGTGGGCCAGGGCGAGCAGGGCCTGACGGGCGGCGGTCAGGCGCCGCCACCGCGTCCCGATCTCCACCTGCCGTGCAGCCAGTTGCCCGGTCAGGAACCGCAGGGTGCGGCTGGACAGATCGATCGAGGATGGGTAGACAAGCACGCGAAGCTCCTGGCGGACACGGGTGATCTTGGTCGAGAACCCGTCTACCAGGAGCTTCGTCTTCCGTGCAGACACTGGCCGCTGCCAACTGACCCACCCCACGGTCAGGTTGGAAAGAGCTCAATGTAAAAGGAAGCGCCGCGAGGCTCCTTGGAGAAGGAGTCCAGGGCGAGACACTTCTTGAACTCCCACCGCCGGGGATCTGAGGGGTCCAGGGCCAGCGCTGAGGCCGCTTCACGGTCCCCTTGGGCCCGGAAAGGTCCACTGCCCGCCGGGAGGCCCTCTGGAGGCCACTCAGAGTCAGCTCGAACCCCTCGGAGTTCTCCACCAACCCGTGCCGATCCAGGGCCTCCTGGAGACCCTCAGGCGCCATCCGGCTTCGCAGCCTCGCCCTTAAGTTCGCCGACAAGTCCCTTCCACTCAGGCCGGAAGTCGGGGTGGCCTGCGTACGCGGCGACGAGTTCAAAGATCACCGGACTGCGGAGGCGCAGCGACTGGTCGCCATAGACCTCCCCGCCGAACGCCTGCCAGCGGGAGCGCGCCTCGTTCGCCATCGCCCTCCGCGGCATCTCCTCCACCCAGTCCATGAGCCTGCGCTTCGCCTCGGCATCGGCACGGACCCGATCTCGCAGTCGAGCCACGTTCTCGCTCTTGGAGGACTTCAGCGCCTTGGCTGCCGCCTCGTCCTCAGCGATACGAGCCCCCAGGAAGTCCATCAGGTCCGCGAAGTCGATCTGCCCCATCGCTGCCCCCATGTCGTTGTCTACTGAGAGCCATCATCCATCAGCGGGACCCCGCGATGACGCGCTTCCGCATCTCCGCCAAAAGGTCCGGAGTGACCACCGCGACCTCCAAGGATTCCTGAGCCGGCCGCCTCGGCTTGTCGGCCTCGGCGACCTGGACGACCAAGACCTTGGAGATGCTCGGGACAGGTCCGGCCTCCGCCTCCTGAGCCTTCAGGTGCTCGTACAGGGCCGTCTCGTCACCGGCCTCCACCCTTGCCACCCAGGCCGCGTCAGCGTCAGCCGGGAGCGGGTTGGCCTCCAGGTAAGCGTCCCGCTTCGGGGAGGCCGTGGAGAGGCGGTAAGCCAGGTATCCGGCCGGGGTGCCACGACGGGCCGAGGTCGCCTGGACCTCCCGGTCCCGCTCAGCCCGCGCCTTGCGGATCTCGTCCCGGAGAGAGGCGTCGTCGTACCAGTCGGTGAATCGTCGCCGCGTACCGGAAGGGGAAGCCCGAGGAGAAGGCCGCGGTGCCCTCTCTCCAGGAATCTCCGGAGCCGTCCGCCGCGAAGGACGACTCCCCCCGAGGTCCTCGCTCCTCTCCGGAACGTCGCCGAGCCCCACGCCCACCTCTCCGCCGTGGCCAAGGCGTTGGGGACCGACACCGCCCACGTGCGGGAGGTCCTCACCCGGGCCGGTGCCCCCATCACCGACGTGCGGATGAAGGGCCGGGGCGTGAGCACGGGCGTGAAGGCCGCCGACATCCCCCTCCGAGCCCCTCTCCCAGCCCCTCTTCCGAGGGCCCTGGACATGTTGTTGGTCCTGGTCAGGCCAACAACAACGACACCGAGCTGACCCTGACCCGCTTCCCGGGAGGGGCTCAGATCATCTCGGTTCCCGACCCCCACAACCCCGCCCGGACCCACGTCAAGGTCATCGGGCGCGCCGCCAAGGTGAAGGCGATCTGCTGGCAGGACGTGAACCTGCCGGTCGAAGTCCTGCTGCACCGGTTGAATTCGCTGGCGCGGGGCTGGACCACCTACTTCCGGCCCGGGGTCTCCCACGCCGCTTTCCGCTACTTGCGCGCTGTTGTATGGCGTCAGGTATTTGGATGGATACGGCGAAAGCACCGCCGGGCCACCTGGAAGGAACTCCGCCGCCGATACTGCGGTGGTGGTTGGTGGCCTGCCGGAGACGGGGCGATTCTGTTGGACCCGGCGAAGGTGCGGACAACTCGCTACCGATACCGCGGTGCAGTGATCCCGACTCCCTGGCCGAGCACTGCATGAGAAAAACCGCACGTCCTCACGGGACTTGTGGAGAGCCCGTTGCCCAGTAATGGGCACGGCGGGTTCGGAGGGCGGTCCGGGGAAACGGGCTGGTTGAAAGGCCAGTACCGCGTCTCGGGCCGACCCTACGCCGGCGAGGCCACGCGGGGTCGCGAACCGGCTCCACGGCCTGCTGACCCAGATCCACCCGTCGCTGGAGCGGGTCCTGGGGCCGAGGTTGCAGCATCCGGCCGTCCTGGCCTTGCTGGAGCGGTTCGGGTCACCGGCCCAGATCCGTAAGGCCGGCCGCCGACGGCTGGTCACGCGGTTACGGCCGAAGGCGCCGCGGATGCCCGAGCGGCTGGTCGAGGAGATCTTCACGGCTCTGGACGAGCAGACCGTGACCGTTCCGGGGACCGAGGCGGCCGCGCTGATCGTCCCGAGCCTGGCCGGATCCCTGGCCGCCGTCCTTGACCACCGCAAACTCCTGGCCGGGCGGATCGAGGAACTCCTCGAGGCTCACCCTCTTTCGAAGGTCCTGAGGTCGATGGCGGGAGTCGGCGTCAGGACGGGAGCCCGCATCCTGATCGAGATCGGCGACGGCAGCACCTTCCCGACCGCCGGCCACCTCGCCGTCTACGCCGGACGCGCGCCCGCGACCCGCAGTTCCGGGTCTTCGATCCGAGGCGAACAGCCCTCCTGCAGGGGAAACAAGCAGCTCAAGAGGGCTTTCTTCCTCTCCCCGTTCGCGGCCCTGGGCGACCCGGCATCCCGGACCTACTACGACAAGAAGATCGCCCAAGGGAAGCACCACACCCAGGCTCTGCTCTGCCTCGCCAGACGCCGGGCCGACGTCCGCTTCGCGATGCTCCGCGACGGCACCTTCTACGAACCGCAGCCTGTTCGGGCCTAGACCATGGTCAGGAGGTGGTCCGTGGGGCCGTAGTCGATCTTCCAGTCGGCATAGACCCCCGCGGCGCCGTCCTTCTGGCACCGCAGCCCAACGGTCACCCAGCGGACCGATCCGTCACCGGCGAGGGAGAACGCGACCGCGGTCTCGAACTCCTCGCTCCCGCACGGGCAGCAGGCCTCACCAGGATCCGCGTCCTCCCAGAACTCCTCGCTATCCGCGATGAACGCTCGGCCGCCGCAACCAATGCACACCCGCTCGGCTCCGCCCTCGACATCGTCGACGAGCACGAAGAACACGCGCCCGCCACACCCGCCACAGACGGAAGGAACGATCTTCACCGGACGGCCGTCGCCGGCGTTCCGGAGAAACACCGCGAGCTCCGCAGAGACACCCTCGCCAACCTGATCATCAGCATGCACAGGCACATCGTTCCAGACGCCCGAACCAGCACCCATCCACCTTGACCAAAGAGATAGGGGCACCCCCCCGGAGACCGTGGAAAGGCTCCACTGCGCACGAACCGCACCACACCACACGCTCCATGACGGATTCCCACACACACGAGCGCGCACCAACACGCACCCGTCGTCCCCGACCACTTCGGACGGGACACCGAGCTCCTGGCATCACCAAGTACCCGCTCCGCGGACACAGCCAGCAATCCGGTCGGGTTGCCGCAGCCGCCAGCATCGGTGAGGGTCTGCCATTCGGCGCGGCCGAAACGCCACCAGATCGGACCGTGAGGGCCCTTGGCTTTCAGGTGGCCGAGATGGGTGGCGAGGACCGGGACGGTGCCGTCGAACCTCCACCAGCCCTCGCGCTCCTCCCCCTCGGGGGCGACGTGCCAGCCGTGGTCGCTCTCCCGCCGGCCCCACCGTTGCATGGTGCGTGCCGAGCTCTGCGTGGTGGTGGGACGGCGGAGCGGTCACAGCAGGTACAGAAAGGTCCCGGGCGCCGCGTCGCTGCCACCGGTGGTGGTGACGGTGATGGTGACTGCCCCTGTCGCATGGGCTGGCGCCGTGGCCGCGATCTTGGTGTCGGAGAGCACGGCGAAGGTGGCCGGGGCGGCGCCGAAGGTCACCCCGGTGGTGGTCAGCAGGTTCGTTCCTGTTATGCCGACCAGAGTGCCGCCGGCCGACAGCCCGGTCAGCGGGCTGAACCCGGTCGCGGTCGGCGGGTCGACGAAGCTGAACGCGGTGCTGGCCGTCCCCCCCTGCGTGACCACGGCCAGCGCCACCGTGCCGGCCGCACCGGCCGGCGAGACGACCGTCAGTTCCTGGTCGGACACCACCGTCGGGGTGACCGTCGAGCCACCGAACTGCACGGCGGTCGCCGAGGCCAAGTACCGCCCGGAGATGGTGATGGTGCTGCCGCCTGCCACCGGCCCCGAGCCCGGCGACACGGACACGATCACCGGCGGCGGGAGATAGAAGAAGGGCTCTGGACCGCCGACGCCGCCGGGAGTGACGACCGTGACCCCCACCACGCCGGCTCCCGCCGGCGTGATGACGGAGACCGAGCCGGCCGTGTTGCCGGTGATGGCGGCCGAGTTCGTTCCGAAGTTCACCGCCGTGGCACCGCCGAGGTCGGTGCCGGTCACGGTCACCGTCTGACCCCCCGCGGTGGAACCCTGGTTCTGAGTGATCGGCATGTTCTTCCTCCGTGTCTGTCCTGCGTCCGGCCGGTATGCCGCTGGAACACGCGCACTCGGGACGGTGATGCATCACTTCCCGTGGATATGAACGTCAGATCAGCACTTTTCACCCTTATGGGGGATCAGTTGGCGCTGTGGTCGACTGGCCTGCCAGTCACGACGGCCTGCATGACCCATTGGGCCCGGCTGATGGCGAGCCCTCCGCCGGTCGCGAGCCAGCGACCGTCTCGCCGCGCCGACGGAACGGTGAACGGCCGGTCCGGCGGCGGCAACATGCTTGACGCCCGTGATGTCGACGGCCCGGACCCCACAGAAGTCGTGTGGGCCGGGCCGCTCAGGACAGGGTCAGGGGGCGGAGTGAGTCTTCTTCTTGGACTCGTTGCGGTTGAGGATTAGGAAGACGAGGCGCTTGAGGTCCTTCGGGGCCATGCGCTCGATGACGAGGTTCATGACGGCTTCGGGGGTCCGCCCATGGACGTCATCGAGTCGGCCGGTCGGAAGTGACGCAGTGATCGTGCAGGAAGGGGAAGCCATCGCGGTTCTCGAAATGCCGGAAGCGAGCCACCACCAGGGCTGGGGCCTTCACGCGGTGGCGGCCCGCCGCTCCCCCACCGGATTTCCGCGACCGCGTCCTCCAGCCACACGAACGTCGCCGCGATCGCCCGCTCGTGTGCCTCTCAGGGCTTCAAGATCAACACGTTGCCCCTCTGGCGAATCTCAGTTACACCCCCGGCTGGGGGTCCTCGTTGTCCATGTCCGGGGAGTTCCGGCGGGCATCGTGGGCCAGTTCACCGGCCAAGCGCCGCTGGAGGTCGACGTGGCGGAACTGGTACAGGCCAGCGACTTGCCGCAGCACCCCCCGCCGCTCGTGGGCGTCGGAGAGGAAGCCCATCAGGTCACGGGGCAATCCGCATCTGAGCGTCAGATACCAGCGCGTCGCTGTGAAGGGCAGCCATGCAGATCGATACGGCATGCCTGCGGCGACGTAAATAATGGCCACCACAAGCCCCACTGTTGCTCCACTGATCGACCCCTTCACCGCAGCCTGGGCGAGGTCTCCTGAGAGCCTGTTCCAGACCGCCTGTGCGGCACCTACCGTGATCGTGCCCGCCGCCACGGCTGCGAAGACGCCCTGCAAGAAGGATCGACGATCGCGGGCCAAAAGGCTGGCCGGACGTCCCGCTTTCGTCACGTCGGCTGCAGCCGGTCGCACGCCCCCGAGAATTACGCCCCCGATCGCGATCGGAAAACCGACAGCAATCCCGACTGAGACGCCGACAACGGTGGCAACGGCAATGCCAGCGGCGAACCCAATCGCGGCACCGAGAAGAGCCGTCCTGCTGGCCACAGACCATCCCACGGTGTTCAACGGGGCGGGTTCCCGAGACCAGATCCGGGATGTGCCCGGCAGGAGGCCCCGGGCGGCGATCACGCCGGCGGTGCCGATCGCGAACACCACGGCCAAGGTGAACCCTGCGGACTCCATAGCGACAATGCCCGCGGCCATGTCTGCCCATGAGCCGCCGGTGATCCTACTGACCAGCCCGTACATGACGCCGCCGACGCACGCACCAACCACGCTGACGGGGATCATGACGGTCATGGCAGCGATGGTCCACACGAACAGGGCGGTCGGCCTGCGGGGCAAGGCAAGCGGTAATCGCCACCAGGCCAGGTCGGGTGTCCCGCGTAGATCGTGATCCAGATGGCGGGCGAGAAACGTGAGCGCCCGCTTGGCCTGATCGACCGGGAAAGGCAAAGTCGCGCCTGGGACAATCGGCCGATACGCGGCCGGAACGAAGGCGTCGAACAAATGGCGCTCGAGCGCCGCCTGATCGGGAAAGAGGGCGGGATCGCAGAGAGCGGCGGGATCGGGCACCACCACGTCGGGATCGGTGCCCGGACGAGGGTTGTAGATGGTCCGGGCCAGAAACAGCATGAGAGGCGTGCGCAGGGTCAGCCCCACCGGCGAATCAGCACCCAACTGTTGGACAACCGGCTCCCAGCGGCTGAGCGCGGAGGCATCACCGCCGGAATCCCGCACGAGATAGGAGGCAACAGCAGCAGCATCGAGCGGCTGCAGTTCGATACCCGCCGCCCCGGCGAGCTTGATCGAAATACGCCCGTCGGACGCTGCGGCTTCCCGGTACTCACGCGTGCGGCTCGAGACGATCACGCCCTGCCCGGGCGTAAGCGAACCGTTGATGGCATCGAGCGCGGCCGACCGTGATAGGGCGGGTAGCTCGTCAAGCCCGTCGAGGATCGGCAGGATCATGCGCTGATCCAATAGCGCACGAGCGCGAGTCACCGAGCCGCGGCGCCCCGGCGCGGATATCGGTTGCTCCAGCCCCGGATAGTCACGGACCAGGCAGGCGGCCATCCACTCGTACAGCCCCTGGCCGAACGGATTCCACGAAGCCAGAGAAAAGATGACCGGCGCCGGCCAACCGGCCTCACCGGCCCGCAAGTCGATCAGCGCCTCGGTCAACTTGACCAGCAGCATGGTCTTGCCGGTGCCCGGCTCGCCGAGCACCACCAATCGCCGGGTCGGCACGCGTGTGGTGAAGACCTCAAGGATCTGTGACCAGTCACCACTCAGACCGTCCGACCCGTGCGTCCACCCGTTGGGGTCGGAAGCCGGTCCCTCGGGCCACGCCCGCGCGATGGACGCGAGCAGCGGCCAAGCCTCAACCAGGTCATCGGGTGCAGGCCGCCACGAAACAGCGAGCGCATAGGGATCATTGAGCCGCCGCAAGCGCACCTCGTCCTGCCACTGCGCCCTCACCGCGCGGGCGAGGTCATCCGCGATGCGCGCGAGATCCTGTCCGCTGCCCGCATCCAAGTGATCCGCGCGGAACGTGGCCCAGGCCAGATACAGGCCAGGCGCCGCAGTCAGCACGGTGGCAGCAGTCGCGGCTACTCCCAAGTGGAAGTAGTGCGCAAGAAACACGGCCCCGCCAACGCCGAAGATCGTCAACGCCAAATAGACCAGCCCGACATAGCCGCGCGCGTCCCGACCCCCAGTCGCCATGCCGATCATCATGGTGCGCACCAAAGCCCCGTCGCACCGGAACTGCCGGTCGTTCATTAAAACCGTCCACAATTTCCCAGAAGCTCCTCATCACCTCAGACAAGAACAAGGGCAACACCCTTCCGCCGTCACGGCGTACCACGCCCTCGCCGACGTCCCATTCGTGCTCCAGAGCCAACCGGACCGCAGGCGGCCGCCATGCTCCAACCACGCGCGGGTTCCGCCCCGTTCGCGTCCAGGAATCCGCGAACCCGCGCGCTTCCCGCCGCCAGTCGCGCTCAATCCGGTCCGCGTTCACATGTCGGCCCTCGCCGAACAGCAGCTCCGCCTGCCGATCCGTCACCACCGCACCCGGCACCAGGCCCAGCGCGGGCAGCCCCCGCCCCGGCCTCACGTCCGAACTCATCTATCTGACCAAGGCGTTGAAGGCCCCGGCTCTGCGAGATGCGGCCGCCCGGCTTGTCGATCGGGCCCGTTCGGAAGAGGAGCCACGAGGGGTATCTGGCCGCCTGCCTGCAGCGGGAGGTCGCCGCCCGCGACTCGCACGGCGCCGAGGACGGGTTCCAGCGGCCAACACCGGGGAATGACCAACATCAACTGACCGACCGGGGGTCACTTTTCAACCGCCGGAACTGGGTCACGATTCAAGCGTCGTCGACAAACCAGCAGGGCCCTTTACCCCTCTGCTGGATGATCCGTTCACCGAGGACGAGGTCTCCTTCGCTGAGCGCGAGTTCGGCGTCGTCTTCCCCGTCACCGACGAACTCCTCGCAGGACTCTCCCCGCTCCAGTACGACCACATCAACTTTCCCGGCCCCTACGCCTTCACCAGCCCCCAACACCGGGTCAGCGCCCTCTACGCGACCCTCAGCAGGAAGATGAGGACGACGATGCATAGCCGCTGAGCGGTCGGCCGGAGCCAGCGGGGCCGGCCATTCATGGGCCAGAGGGTGTCGATGGGGCGGAGCCGGCGGCCGTCCAGGAGCACGACTTGCAGTGGTTCCGCTCACCTGCGGAACGGAGAACGGAAGGGGGCAATCCGTGCAGGCACGGACTGCCCCCTCCTGTTGGGTTGTCACTGCAGTCCGCTGTAGGCGGCCATGATGATCTCCATGCCGCGGTTGTCCTCCTGCTGGTCTCGGTCCATCATCTGGTTCATGACGTAGGCCACCGTCATGCGAGAGTCGGGGTCGCTCGCGACCAGCGAGCCGCCCCAGCCGCCCCAGCCGAAGGTGCTGCCGAACTTGCCGAAGCCCACGGTCCAGGACATCGGCGACTGCAGGACGCAGTCCTCGCCGCGGAACACCTCCTGCCACGCGGGCTCACAGCCCTGGGGGGACAACAGTCGCACCCCGCCGGCCGAACCCTGGTTTGCCAGTACCGACTGGACGAGGGCGACAGACCGAGCGTTACCGAAGCCATTCACCGCAGGGATCTGCGCACGGCGCCACGCCACGGAGTTGGCATCCCTGACCCGGACCGCGGCACCGGTGTACTCCCGGCGTGTGCCGTCCGGTCCGGGCGGTGCACTGGAGGCGTATTCGTCGGTCAGTGACGGCGGCGGGATGAGCGGTGCGACGCGGCGGTCGTGCTCGGCGGAGAGCCCGATGTGGAAGTCCGCGCTCAGCGGCTTGGCCACTTCCTCGGCGAAGAACTCGCCGAGGCTGCGGCCGGTGATGCGGCGGACGATCTCACCGACCAGGAACCCGAAGGTGAGCGCGTGATAGCCGGCGGCCGTTCCGGGTTCCCATTCGGGGGCCTGCGCGGCCAGCCCTGCCGTCACGCTCTGCCAGTCGTAGAGGTCCTCGACCGCCGTCAGCCCGGACAGGTCCGGCAGCCCCGCGGTATGGGACAGCACGTGCCGTACCAGCACGTTCTCCTTGCCGGCCGCGGCGAACTCGGGCCAGTAGGCGGCGACCGGCGCGGACAGATTGAGCTGGCCTCGGTCGGCCAGGATGAGCGCACACAGGGCGGTCATATTCTTGGTCGTCGAGTTCACGCCGGTGAGGGTGTCGCGCTCCCAGCTGACAGAGCGGTCCGCATCGGCGTACCCGCCCCAGATGTCGACCACTGGCTCGCCGTCGAGGTAGACAGCGACCGAGGCGCCCACGTCGTCGTTGCCGAGCGAAGCTGCAAGGGCCGCAGGGACTGCGGCGAACCGCGGCTCGCATAGCCCCTTAATGTCAGTCATGGGCGTAAGCCTCAGGTAACGCCGGGGCTTCCTGCCCAACAATTCCCGCACTGGTTTTGTCGGGCGGGGCAGGATCAAATTTCTCTAACTCCAGCAAGGCGGCCTGACGGCCGCGCGGTCGGCCCGTCGGTCGACCGGCCGTATCGACAGTTGTTCCCACAGGGAACACCCTGGGACCACTCGTCGAGCATGTGCGTCACGACAGCCCGGCCGGCGCCCGAGACCGCAGCGCCGATGTCAGCCGGGGCGCCGCGCGCGGCAAACGACTCCGGCTTGGGCTCGGGTGCCGGCCGCTGCGGCTCCTGCGGCTGCGGCTGCGGCTGCGGCTGGGTGGCAGGGTGGGTGTTCCTACAGGGGAGACACAAGAAGGAAGGACGGATACGCGTGCTGGAGCGGCTGAATCAGGCGCTGAACCACCTGGAGGCCTGCCTCGACCGGGAGGTCGACATGGCCGAGGTGGCCCGGATCGCCGCGGTGTCGGAGTACCACTTCCGGCGGCTGTTCTCCGCCCTCGCCGGGATGCCGCTCCCGGTCTACGTGCGGCGCCGGCGGATGACGCTCGCCGCGGCCGAGGTGCTGGCCGGGGAGCTGACGCTGCTCGATGTCGCGGTGCGGTACGGGTACGGCTCGGGCGAGGCGTTCGCCCGGGCATTCCGGTCGGTGCACGGCATCGGGCCGGGCGAGGCCCGGCGCACGGGTGCGGTGCTCACGGCACAGCCGCGCATGTCCTTCCGTGTCGTCGTTGAAGGGAGTACGACCATGCGGTACCGGATCGTGGAGAAGGAGTCTTTTCGGGTCGTCGGCAGGAAGGCCCGGGTCCCGCTCGTGCACGAGGGGGTCAACGCGGCCGCCGCGGCGCACGTGGAAAGCCTGGACGAGCTGGCGATCGTACGGATGAAGGAGCTGGCCGGCCGGGAGCCGGAGGGGATCCTGTCGGCGGCGGTGTACCTGACCGATAGCCGGGAGGAGGGCGCCGAGGCGGACTACTGGATCGGCGTGGCGACCGGCCCCGAGACGGCCGCCGAGGAGCTCGACGCCCTCGACGTGCCAGCCGGGACCTGGGCGGTCTTCGACAACCACGGGCCCTATCCGAGCGCCCTCCAGGAGCTGTGGCGGGACGTGTTCACGCAGTGGTTCCCCTCGAACCCGTACGCGAGCCGGCCAGGTCCGGAGCTCCTGCGGACGCAGCCGGTGGAGATCGGCGCGGAGACCGACTCCCAGCTGTGGATCCCGGTCGAGCGGAGCAGCGGGAGCGCCGGCGCGTGAACACCGGTACCTGGACGTCGCCCTCCCCGGATTGAGTGGATCGGCTGTCCGACGAACCGGGTCACCGGAACATCCGGCGAATCGTCGGCCCCGGAGACGCTGCCGTGCTCCGCCATCGAGTGGGGGCCGTGATTGCGGCATCTCATGGGCACTTCGCACGAGCCCACTGAGGATCCTGTGCGCCTCCAATTGGCACCCAGAATGCGGGGCGCGCTGGGTGAACGGCTGATCCACCCAGCTGCGCGCATCGTCCGGCTGGGCGTCACGCGGCGTGAAACGCCATGAACCGCGGGGGCGGAGTTCCACCTGCTGCTCCCCCAACTCCAACCCTCCGCGGCGGCGACGCTTTGCTTCCAGCCAGGCCAGCGTCGAGCGCCCGAGAAAATCAACCGAAGGTTCTAGCCACGGTTCGAGTCATAGCCCCACCGGGGTCGGCCGTCCTTGCCCATGAAGCATTTGGCGGGACGTCCGTCTTCGGTGGTGCCGAGAGCACCGACAGGCGAGCAGGCGTATCCGAATTGGATGCCCGCTTGGACGCCGGTGCTGCTGCCACCAGTGCGCGTGGGCTTTGGCTTTGGGAGGACGGATGAGGCGACAGTCTTCGTCGCTGATGCGGTGGGGCGTGGTGAGGGCTTTGATGACGGCTCGTCATCAATGTCGAGCTTGGAGACCAAGGAAGCGAAGATGAAGCCGACCAAGACGAAAGTGCTGGTGCCGCTTGCGGGCAGGAAGCTGCACCTCGGCCAGCCCGAGCCGATGTCCCACTCCCCCGCCGGCCGGGCCTTCCTGAGCGCGGATGTCGTCGAGGTGCCGCTGGCCCACGGCGGCGTGCGGATGTATCCCCCACTGCTGGACGGCAGTGACCAGGTGGGGGTGATCGCTCTGACCCTGGACGCCGTCGGCGACGACGACCGGCGCCTGCTGCGCAGGCTCGCCGGCCTGGTCGCCGACATGCTGGTCACCAAGAACGCCTACACCGACCTGTTCTTCCTGACCCGGCGCCGGGAGCCGGTGACGTGTCCGCGGAAATCCAGTGGAGCCTGCTGCCGCCGCTGACGATGACCGTGGCAGGTCGCGGCGGCCGGCATGCTGGAGCCCGCCTACCGCGTCGCCGGCGACAGCTTCGACTACGCCCTCAATGACAACATCCTGCACATGGCCGTGATCGACGCGATGGGCCACGGCCTGGACGCCGCCGCGATGGCGACCATCGCCATCGGCGCCTACCGGCATGCACGGCGCGTGCCGCGGTGACCACGATCCAGATCCGCGAGGTCATCGAGCGGCTCGTCGCCGCTGGCCAGTGGCAGCAGGGCGACCCCGAGATCCTTGTTCTCCCGCATCTCTGCAGGTTGGAGCAGGGGCGTCGGTTTCTCCGGCGTCGACGGCGCGCTGAAGCAGCAGCGATGAGGCAGAGGTGATGACCCTGGTGATCGAATCGTCCTCACCAACTGTGGCTGCTCGGGGTGGCGCTGCCGCGCTGGGGCTGCGGGCATCTGGCCTGCGAGGCCGGGGTGCGCTGGTCGAACGAGAGCGCTGCGCTGTGTGCGCCGAAGTTGTCGCCGATACCAAGGGCATGGGCTGCACGCACCTCAACTGACCTGGAGCAAAGTTGCCGCTCTCCCGGGGCTGGCTGCCCGCCCATCAGGGTTTCAGCTCCGCCCAGCAGGTGGATCCGCCTGCGTGTGAGATCGTGCCGTACCGAACCGCCATGGCGGCAACGATGAGCATGCCGCGGCCGTGTTCCTCATTCGGGTCAGTTTTCGGCAGCGAATTGGGGCGCGGACCGCCGTCGGTGACCTCGATCCGCACGAGACGGCGGTGGATGCAGCGCACTCGCAGAGCGGCCGGCGGCAGGGCGTGGAGTACTGCGTTGGTGACGAGTTCGGAGATGATGAGCAGAGCATCGTCGCGTGCCGTAGGCGACACGTTCAGGCCCGTCAGGAAGTCCTTGGCAAGGCGCCGGATCCGGCTGACGTCTCTGGCATCGGCACTCACCAGGGCGAGGTGTCGGTCACGCGGGTCTTCTGCCGCGGGACCCTGGCTTTCGCGCAGGAGCTGGTCGGCCCTCGTGGCCCTGCGGTTTGGGTTCGGTGCGAGCAGTTCGACCGGCCCAGCCGATTCAGGGGGTGCTTGAGCAGTCATCACAACCTCGGGTTTCCGCGGGTGCGACGAGCGGTCGTCGCATCTGCCGTGCGATAGGCCTATGAACTGGTCATTACCAGATATGACCAGTTTGCGCACCGGATGGCGAGGTTGTCAATTTCGATATCGCAAGAGATGTGCCGAATTTTTGCGATTTCCGTCGTGGAGCGGGTAACCGACGCCGATCCTGTCGCCTGAGGCCACCGACATGCCGAGGCTCACTGGGTCGGACTCCGACGAGCGGGCGCAGCGTCATCGCGGTCCCCTGGGCGGGAACACGTGGCGCTTCGCGACTACGTAGGGTCACCGCTGGCTCCTGGCTCGGAATGCCCGGGAGTGCCACTCCCGGACCTCCTTCAGTGGGTCGCCGTCCAGTTCCCAGGGCCAGGAGGTGGCGACCGCCGCGGTGGCCTCGAAGACCGGCCAGGCGTCCTTCAGGCGTGCGGCTTTCGTCAGCACGTAGGCGAGGAGGTTCAGGTCGGCGAGTGCTGCTGCGTGCCTGAGGAAGCCGGGCTGGGTCCAGGTCGCGAGGGCGTTGTCGACGAGGGCGCGTTCGTGGGGCTGGTCCCAGTGCCGGCGTGCGGTCAGCGTCGTGATTCCTCCGGCTGCCAGGGCCCTTCGGTACCGGTTGAGGCTGGCAGCAAGGCTTATGGCCGCTACGGGGGAACCCAAGGGCTCGGAGACAGCGACCGAGTCGGTGAACTGGACGGTCAGGACGTTGGAGCCGCATTCCTCCGGGGAGACGTAGTGCAGCATCTGCCAGTGAGCTTCCCGGTTCCAAGGATCACGCGTTTTCACGGCTGTCCATATGGGGTGGACTTGGGCCCAGGGTGCCCGCAGCAGTCGGTAGTAGCTCAGCAGCCCGACCCATGGGGCAGGGTCCGCGGGCGCCAGCTCAGCGGCATCCCGGCACAGGGAGAGCGTTGCACCCAGATCGCTGGTGCCGGCGCCCGCCCGCGCCCGGGCGATGCCGGCGAAGACATGTAGAAGCATGGCGTCGGCACTGTCGGGATTCCAGGCACACCACTGGTCGGCCAGGACGTGTGCATCGGGAAGAGTGCTGAACACAAGCAGGCGGTGCATCCGCCGGTCCCAGTTCTCTCCGGGATCGCGCAGTGCCTGCTCTATCGGATAGGTGAGGGCGCCTCGGTCGTTGCATTCGGCCAAGTTGTTGCCCTGGGCCGCTATCTGAGCTTCCAGATGCGTCAGGGCGCGGACCAGCGGCCAGTCGTCGAGCTCGGGCTGCAGCCGCTGGGGAGGTCGCTGATTTCGTCTTCGGGGCCACATGGTGACCTGCTCCTTTCATCCGCGGTCCAGGTACCGGTGGCGCGACGCCGTCGCTCCGGACAGAGGACGATTACCTCGGCGTGCGCTGTCCCGCCGCGATCGCTTCAGCGCGTCCATTGCAGGAGGGCGGGAGCACTGAGGCGTCTGTCGCCCTCAAGGCCGCTCCAAGGAGTCCCGCATCCGCGCCCAGTGGCGAGATGCCGACGGACGGTGCGGCGCGCCAGGCGAGTCCGCGCTGCAGGGTGCGTCGGACAGGGTCGGTGAGTGCTTCTCCGGCGGCGGTCACCCCGCCCGCCAGGACGATGCGCTGATGGTCCAGCAGCACGGTCGAGGTGACGAGCGCCCTTCCGAGAGCCTCGGTTCCCTCGGCCCACAGCCGTGCGGCATCCGGGTCGGTGTCCAAGCGAGAGGTGATGTCGGCTGCGTTGTGGGCGATGCCTCCAGTGCGGCGGTAGCGGCGGACCAGGGCACTGGCTGACACGTAGGCCTCCAGGCAGCCGCGCTGGCCGCAGGCGCAGTGCTCACCGTCCGCGTGGACGGGGATGTGGCCGAATTCGCCGGCGAACCCCTGGTCACCTCGCACGAGTTGGCCATTGCTGACGATCCCCGCGGCCACGCCGGTTCCGAGCACGACGACGAGCAGGTCCTGTACGCCGGTGCCGAGTCCGAGCCTCTGCTCGGCCAGGCACGCTGCCCGGACATCATGCTCGAGCGTGACGGGGAGGCTGAGCCTGTCTGCCACAGCTGCAGCGAGTGGCGTGTCGCGCAATCCGAGATTCGAGGCGAACCGGACGACACCGGCGGCGTCGTCGATCAGTCCCGGGGCGCACAGGCCGACGGCTCGGGTGCCGAGACGGACGAGAGTAGTGGCGGTCCGCACGACGGCGGCGACAACGGCTTCCGGCCCCTGGGAGGATGGAGTGGCCAGCCGCAGCGACTCCTCGCTCACCCCCTGCGCGTTGAACCGCGCGGCCTTGATGGTGGTGCCGCCGAGATCGACGGCGACAACATTGGCGGGGCGGCTCATCAGTACCCCTGACCGGCGGGCTTGTGGCGGGCGATGTGACGGTAGTAGGGCTGCTGTTCCAGTCGGGCTGCCGCGAGTTCGTCCACCACAACGGTGGCATGCGGATGCAGCTGGAGCATGGAAGCGGGGCACATCGCGCTGATGGGTCCTTCGACGGCGGCGGCCACCGCGTGGGCCTTGTGCGGGCCGGTGGCGATCAGTACCAGGTGGGATGCGCGGCCGATTGTGGCGAGCCCTTGGGTGATGACATGCCGGGGCACCTCGTCGATCCCGCCGAAAAAGCGTGCGTTGTCGCGGCGGGTGTCGTCGGTGAGGGTCTTGAGCCGGGTGCAAGAGGCGAGGGACGAGCCCGGCTCGTTG
The DNA here is from genome assembly GCF_036147535.1 of Streptomyces sp. NBC_00322. Taxonomy (NCBI): domain Bacteria; kingdom Bacillati; phylum Actinomycetota; class Actinomycetes; order Kitasatosporales; family Streptomycetaceae; genus Streptomyces; species Streptomyces sp. NBC_00322. Next base: position 291,177 of record NZ_CP108019.1, read on the forward strand.
AAGCCGATATGGCCGTTGACGCCGATCCCGAGGATCTGCACGCCGACCGGTCCCGCGGCCGTGAGGGTGTGCTCGAAACGGCGGGCCTCTTGCTGCGGGTCGGATGCGGTGCCTTGGGGGGTGTGTACCCGGGCGGGGTCGAGGTCGACGTGGTCGACCAGCTCGCGGCGTATCACCTGGGCGTAGGACTGCGGATGGGAGGGCGGGAGCCCGATGTACTCGTCGAGCAGGAAGGCGTGGACGCCGGCGAAACTGAGACCCTCCTGGCGGTGGCGGCGGACCATGTCACGGTAGACGCCCAGGGGTGAGGCGCCTGTGGCCAGCCCGAGAGTCTTCGTACCACACGCGATCGCGTGATGGATGATCCCTGCGACCGTGCGGCCGGCGTCGTCGGCATCGGGGCGGATCACGACCTCCATCTCAGGCCTCCTGCCGTTCGCTCGTCGCGGCGATGAAGGCCTCACCCATCCACAGAGCCTTGGCCCGTGCCGGCGGCGCTTCGGCCGCTGACCCGCTCCTCGCCCCGTTCTTGTCATCGCTCAGCTGTGCAGTGCCGCTGCAGCACTCGGCCAGCCCGCGCGGCGTCATGCGGATCAGTGGTGCGTACGCCAGTCCTGGCCTGTCGCCGTGACCGGTCATCGTGGTAGAGGAGGCGCTCACGCGTCGAGCTCCTTGCTCAGCAGGTCTGCCAGCTCTTCCAGTGCAGCCTCCGTCTGGTCTCCCTCTGCAGTCAGAGTGACCTGGTCGCCGTAGCCGGCGCCGAGCGTCATGACGCCCAGCAGGCTGCCGGCGGGGACCGAGGGCTTGCCGTCGACGGCGATGGTCACGGGGACGGGCGCCCGGGCGGCGGCCTGGACGAAGGTGGCGGCGGGCCGGGCGTGCAGTCCGCTGCGTGAGCCGATGAAGACGACGCGCTGCGCCATGGGCAGTTCCTTTCGATGGCTATTGAGGGACGTTGGTGTCAGGCCGCGGGTTCGGGCAGGCGTTCCTGGGTGGGATCGGGGTTCTCCTCCTCGCGGCCGGGGGTGCGCAGGTTCCAGCGGCGGATGACGAAGCGGAACAGCGTGTAGTAGATGGCGGCGTAGGCCAGGCCTATGGGAATCAGCAGCAGGGGATGGGTGGCCTTGCCCCAGTTGAGGACGTAGTCGATGAGTCCGGAGGAGAAGGTGAATCCGTGGTGGATGCCGAGGGCGTTGACCAGGGCGAGGGAGGTGCCGGTCAGCACGGCGTGTGCGAGGTAGAGGGGCCAGGCGACGAAGAGGAAGGAGAACTCGATCGGCTCGGTGATGCCGGTGAGGAAGCTGGTGAGTCCGGCCGAGAGCATGATGCCGCCGACGGCCTTGCGGTGCTCGGGTCGGGCTTCTCGCCAGATGGCCAGAGCTGCGGCCGGAAGGGCGAACATCATGATCGGGAAGAAGCCGGTCATGAAGATGCCGGCCTCCGGGTCGCCCGCGAAGAAGCGGTTCAGGTCGCCGTGGGCGCCGTTGTAGTCGCCGAGTATGAACCACACGACCGAGTTGAGGATGTGGTGTAGGCCGAGGGGGATCAGCAACTTGTTCGCGGTGCCGTAGATGCCGCCGCCGACGACGCTGTTCTTGTCGACGGCTTCGCCGACTGAGGTCAGGCCGTCGTTGAACACCGGATAGATCAGACTCATCAGAACGCCGATGACGAGAGCGGCCACCGCCGTGAGGATGGGAACGAGTCTGCGGCCGCTGAAGAAGCCCAGATAGGGCGGGAGCGTGGTGCGGTAGAAGCGCTGCCACAGCATCGCCGCCAGCAGTCCGATGACGATCCCGCCCAGGACACCGAAGTTGACCACGGCCTGCGCCCCGGCCAGGTCCTTCTGGCCCTTGAGGACGATGGGCGACATAGCCGTGAAGACGCCCTCCAGGACGAGATAACCCACCACGGCGGCCAGCGCGGTGGAACCGTCTGCCTTCTTCGCGAATCCGATAGCAATGCCGACAGCGAAGATCAGCGGCAGGTGGGTGAACAGCGCACCGCCGGCGGCGGAAATGACGTGTGCGGTGTCTTGGAGTGCGGGGAACCGGCCGAGGACGTCGTCCTGCCCCAGCCGCAGCAGGAGACCGGCGGCGGGGAGCGTGGCGATCGGCAGCATCAGGCTGCGGCCGAGTTTCTGCAGGCCCGCCAGGCCCGGGCGGCGGCCGGCGGAGGGGGATGTGCTGGGGCTCATGACGACCTCAAAGGTGTGCAGGAGGGGCGGGAGCGCAAGAGGAGCCGGGCGGGGCCCAGCCCCGGGCGACTGAAACGCACAGTGGACGTGACCGGTATCATCTGGTCATGACCAGTGCCGGTAGCATGGCCCTGCGGCCGGACGGGTGTCAATGCTTACGGCGGCCAAACATTGCAGAAACCGATCGCATCGCTGGCGAGGCTTACGCAGCCCCGACCCTGACCACGCCCCACTACCGACGGCTGAACGGTAAAGTAGACGTGTGATGCATACTGGTAATAACCAGTAGGGGAGGCTGACACCTCCCCTGGACCGAAAGTGGGGCCGCAGTGACTACACGGCAGATTGTCGGCAAGGGCATGGTGCCCAAGCACGCACAGCTCCGCGCGATCCTTGTTGACATGTGCACCAATCAGCTGTCACCGGGCGACGCACTGCCCAGTGAGCGTCAGCTGTGCCTCGACCATGGAGTCAGCCGCGTGACGGTACGCGAAGCGCTCGGCCAGCTCGTGGCCGACGGCCTGGCCGTCCGTGTCCATGGGCGCGGAACCTTCGTGGCCGAGCGGGCGCACCGCTCGGAACTCCGCCTGGCCTCATTCCATGAGGACATGCGCCGCCTCGGCCTGGAGCCGGGCACCGTCGTTCTGTCCATCGATCAGGACGCCCCATCCCCTGCCACCGCCGCAGTACTTCAGATGACCGAGAAGCAGCAGGCGTGGCACGTCCGCCGCCTCCGACTTGCCGACGGAACGCCCATCTCCATCGACGACGCGTGGTACAGCGCCGATCTCCTCCCAGAGCTGGACAGCGTGGACTTCACGGTCTCGATCTACGAAACCTTGGCCACACGCTTCGGATATCCCATCGACCGCGCGGAGCAGACAGTCGGGGCCGGGCCGGCCTCATCGGAAACGGCCGCACTGCTGGGCATCCGCACGGGCGCCGCCGTCATGACCTTCGACCGCATCGCCTACAGCGGCGATCAAGCCATTGAGCATGCGTACTCATGGTTCCGGGCCGACCGGTACCAGCTGCACATGACACTCGCCGACCGGTGATTCAGCAGCCTCGGGAACCCCCGAGGCGAGCACCCGCCTCACCCTCTTGGCTTTTTTGTCATGACCATGATCATCACCTCTTTCAGTATTGCGCAAGGGTACCCAGAGAGGTACCGTCTGGCACTGACTGGTTATTACCAGTAGGGCGAGCACTGTGCTGCGCTGCATCCACCACACGGTGATCCATATGGAGGGGCAACTCATGTCCAAGGCGCGGCTGATCGTCGAGGGGCTCGGCGGGGCGGAAAACATCGCTGACATCGAAGCCTGCATCACCAGGCTCCGCACCGAGGTAAACAACGCGGACGCCGTCGACGTCAATGCCCTCAAGAGGGCAGGAGCTCTCGGGGTCCTCGTCTCGGCCGGCGTCGTGCAGGTCGTCGTCGGCGCGGAGGCCGACTGCCTGGCTGAGGACATCAAGGAGATGCTGTGAGCCTCGCCGTCTACGCCCCCCTGTCCGGGGCCCTCACGGCGCTCGGCAAAGTCCCCGACCCGGTCTTCGCAGCTCAGATGGTGGGCTCGGGACTGGCGGTGGAACCTTCTCCTGACACCGGGCCCGTCGAGGTCGTGGCACCTGTCGCGGGCGTTGTCGTCAAACTGCATCCGCACGCGTTCGTGATTCGTACCAGCAGCGGGACAGGCGTTCTGGTGCACGTGGGCATCGACACGGTGCGGCTGAAGGGAGAAGGCTTCCGCACGCGTGTGGCGGAAGGCGAGCAGGTCGAGGCCGGCCATGCCGTGATCACCTTCGGTCCTGCCGCGGTTCGAGCACACGGCCTGTCCGCGATTTGCCCTGTCGTCGTGCTCGACTCCCAGCCCGGATCCGCGCAACCGCCCGCCGTCACCGGGCTGATCCAGGCCGGAGCACTCATGTTCAGCTGGTCCGCATCGTGACGGCCGCCGGCTTCGGCCTGACACGGAGGTCCGACCCGGCGTGCGAGGCGGTCCTCATGGACCTGGACGGCACCCTGGTGTTCAGCGAGGACGTGCACCGGCGTGCCTGGCAAGCGTTCTTCGACAGGTGGAGCGTGGCCGTCACCGACGCCGACTACGAGCAGCACTACATGGGACGACGCCCCAGCGACGTCATCGCGGGCGTGCCGGGACCCTGGACAGGGACGGACGCGGCCGCCGCTCTCGCCACCATGACCGCCTTCACGCTGGAGCATGCCGGCAGCGTGAAGGCCGTGCCTGGCGCAGCCGCTCTCATCCGGCAGCTGCGCGTGAAGTACCGCATATCCGTGGTTACCAGCGCCGGAGCCCAGTGGGCCCAGCATCTCCTCAAAGACGTCCTCGATGTGCGCGACCTGATCGACGTGATCATCACCTCCGAGGAAATCACCTGCGGCAAGCCTTCGCCCGAGGGCTATCTGAGGGCCTGCGCAGCCTTGCGGGCGCGGCCTGAACGGTGCGTCGCCTTCGAGGATTCGCCCTCGGGGATCCACGCGCTTGTCGCTGCTGGTGTGCGGGACATCGTGGGTGTCACAACCACCGCCGCCGCAGCTGATCTCACCCGCGCCGGAGCGCGCTGGACCGTCCCCGATCTCGCCCCCCGACACCTGCAGCACATTCGCAGCTCCATCGGCGCGCAGACAGTGGCCGGGGGAAGCAACGACCAGGAGGTTGACGGATGAAGAGACTCGACGTGGCCATGATCGGTGCCGGCTTTATCGCGCGGACCCATTTACCGGTCTGGATCGCCCTCGGGGCGCGAGTACGCGTCTTTTCGACCGACGGCCAGGCCGCCCGTCTTGCCGAAGAGTTCGGAATCACCGAGGCCGCAACCCTCGAAGAGGCGCTGGAGTGGGCCACGGTCGTTGACATCTGCACGCCCGCGGCCACCCATCGCGACATCGCTCTGGCCGCCTTCGAAGCGGGGGCGGAGGTGCTGTGCGAGAAACCGCTGGCGCTCGCCCCGGCGGACGCCCTGGAGATGACGTACGCCGCAGAGAAGGCAGGCCGTCAGATATACCCCGGACACGTCGTGCGGTTCTTCCCCGCCTACGTCCGGCTCCGTGACGCCATCAACTCCGGTGCGCTCGGCCGCGTTGCGGTCGCCCGCTTCGCCCGTACCGGCAGCTGTCCGAGATGGAGTTCATGGTTCGCGGACCCCGCGCTCTCCGGCGGCATCCTGACGGACCAGATGCTCCACGACATGGACATCGCCAGGTGGCTCTTCGGGGAAGTCGTCACCATTCACGCCACCCAGCGCGACCACCTCACCACCCCCGCACCCGAGGGGGGCGTGGCCGTCGGCAGTGCAACGCTCACCCACAGTTCCGGGATCATCTCCCAGATCCTGGGCGTCTGGGCACCGCCGACCACGCCGTTCCGCTACACCCTCCATGTCGCCGGTTCCAACGGAACACTCACCCACGACTCCCTCAGCCACCCCTCGCTGCGCCTCTTCGGCAAAACAGATGCGGAAGCCGACGGCTCACCCAGCGGCGACTTCGGCGAAGACCCGTTCGCCACTCAGATCCGCGAGTTCGCGACCGCGTTCCAGGGCGGCCCCGCCCCCCGTGTCAGCGCATTGGATGGTGTTGCAGCCGTCCGTATCGCCGCTGCCGCGCGCCAGTCCGCAGCGACCGGCCGGGCCGTTGAGGTCGAAGAGACGTCTCCGCAGCAGCTCAGGGAAGGAAGCCGCTGATGAAGGTCGCCGTCCTGTCCTTCGCCCACGTTCACGCCGCAACATACATCGAGCTGCTGCGCGACCGTAGCGACATCGAGCTCATCACCACCGACCCCGACGCCCCGCCCGGCGACCCGACGCGCGGCAAGGCCCTGGCCGACCAACTTGGCGTCACCTACCGGGCCGACTACGAGGAGATCTTCGCCGAGTGCCCCCGAGCCGTCATCGTCACCAGCGAGAACACCCGGCACCGGCAGCTCGTCGAACAAGCCGCCGCCGCAGGCGCACACGTCCTGTGCGAGAAGCCCATAGCCACCACTGAAGATGATGCACGCGCCATGATCGAAGCCTGTGAGGAGGCAGGGGTCAGCCTCATGACCGCATACCCCGTTCGTTTCCATCCGGCATTCACAGCACTGCGCCACGCCCTGGCCGATGGCTCCGTCGGGCCCCTTCTCAGCGTGCACGGCGTCAACAACTCCCGCCCTCCTGGCCTGGAACGGCCCTGGTTCGCCGACCCGGTCCTTGCGGGCGGCGGCGCGATCATGGACCACACCCTGCACATCGCAGACCTTCTGGACGTCCTCCTCGACGGCGAACAACCCACACAGGTCTACGCCGTGGCCAACACGCTCCTCACACCGAACAATGGGGACGCAGGCGAACCGAAGGTGGAATCCGCCGGCCTCCTCACCCTCACCTACGCCCGCGGGCTTGTCGCCACGATCGACTGCAGCTGGAGCCATCCGTCGTCCCACCCGACCTGGGGCGGCCTGACGCTCACCTGCGTAGGGAACCGCGCCCTCATCGAATTCGACGCCTTCCCACCGCTCCTCGACGGCTACGACACCACCCAAGCCACCACCCGCTGGGAGCCCGGCGCCATCGACCTCGACGCTGCCATGCTCGACAGCTTCCTCACCGCCGCCCGCACCGGCCAGCGAGCCCACCCCGACGGCGAGACCGGACTGCGCACCCTCCAAACCGCTCTGGCCGCCTACGAATCCCTGCGTACCAGCCAGCCCGTAGTCACGGCCGCTGCAGCCTGGCCCCTCCCTTAGAGCTCTCCGGCGTGGGGAGTGGAGCGTGCCGCCGGGGCCGTACGTCCAGCCCGTGTGGCCGTGGCCGGAGACGGTGTTGAAGACCTCGCTGGTGCCGTGCGCGTAGGGCCCGGCTGGCAGTGACCGTCCGGGTGGTGCCGACCCGGATATCGCGCCCGCCGCACTGCCACCCAGGCCCTCGGGCCGTGCCTGATGCGGAGCTGACCGAGCGGATCACCGCTGTCCATCTCTTCGTTTTAGGAGAACCTTTGTACCGCAACGCACGACGCGTAGGTATGTTCGTCGCGAGTCTCACCATTGGGGTAGCCCTGGCTGGCTGCGGCAGCGCCAACAGCACCAACGCGAACGCGTCCCACAACGGACAGAGCGGCAAGTGCCCCGACAAGCACACCGCGACCGTCAGGAACGAAGGCGGCTGGGACTTCGACGGCGAGGGCAAGTCCTCGACCATCGATCTCTGTGCCTCGCCCAAGCTCTACGACGGCACCGCTGTCAAGTGGGCGCCCATCAAGTCGGACATCCTGTCGCAGGCCCTCCCCCTCAACGCCAGCACGCGTGAGGACAGCGCCGACGACAGCACGCGCCAGTGTTTCACCAACTCGTCGGGGTCGCAGTGTCTACCCCAGCCGGGCGACAAGTTGCAGCTCGTCTGCAAGGCGGCGCACCCCAACGACTCGACCGAGCACTACTACGCGGTCTTGATGACCGGCAAGCTGTTCCACCCGACAACGCTGGACCAGGCGGGAGGTTCAGGCGCGCAGGCCAGCAAGACCTCGTCGGTGACCGACTTCACCAACGCCGGTGACATCCCGGTCGGCTACCTCGCGGTCAACCTCGTCAACACCAAGGCGAGTCTCCCGGCCTGCAGCAGCTCGCTGCTGCACGACCAGATGTCGCGCCGTCAGGCAGCCATGGAGCAGGGCCTGCAGATCGTCCAGTAGCGGCTCGCGGTGCACACCGCCGCTCTCCGTCCCGTATGGGATGGGGAGCGGCGGCCAAGCGGCGCAGAGTGAACAAGGCGTGGGCGACGGAGGCGAGCGTGGCGTGTTGGTGCCATCCGCCCCAGGTCAGAAGCCCAGCCGCCATGCGACATCACGGGCGGAATCTCAGTAACGCGGCTTGTTGCTGCCGCCGGCGAGGGCGCAGCCGGCCGCGAACGCCCCGACCGCGAGGGCTGCGGCGGGCGCCGACACGGCGGGTTCCAGGTCACCGAGCTGTTGGGCCTCGGTGGTGCGCATCGGGATCACGGCCAGTTCGCTGCTGGCGTTGACCTGCTTCTCACCGTCCATACTCCCTGTCCGGCGCCCTCGCAGCACTCGGCAATGCGCCGACCAGCTCGCTCGCGGAACCTGACTGAAAAGAGTGATCACATCAACACCGCCGACTCCAATAGCCACTTGAGACCGCTTCGCTCCGACGACCCGCGGGAGGTGGCCGGGTACCGGTTGCTGGCCCGGATCGGCGAGGGCGGTATGGGCTCGGTCTACCTCACGCGCACCCGCGGCAACCAGCCCGTCGCCCTCAAGGTCATCCGCCGCGAATACGCACAAGAGGGCGAGTTCCGGCGCCGCTTCCAGCAGGAGGTCAAAGCTGCGCGCAACGTGCAGGGCCACCACGTCGTTCCGGTCGTCGACCACGACACGACCGGCACCCAGCCATGGCTCGCCACCACCTACATACCGGGCCTGCCGCTCGACGAGGCACTCACCGCGTACGGACCGCTGCCACTGCCCGCGGCCCTCCAACTCATCGGCTGCGCGGCGGAGGCGCTGCGCGCGGTACACGCGTCCGGCGTAATCCACCGCGACCTGAAGCCGAGCAACATCCTGCTCGGCGCCGAAGGCCCCTGGGTGATCGACTTCGGCATCGCGCGCGCCGCAGACGCCACGCAGCTCACCCGCAGCGGCGGGCTCATCGGCACTCCGCAGTACATGTCGCCCGAGCACGCCATTGGGCAGCCCCTCACCCCCGCCACCGACATCTTCTCGCTGGGCCTGATCGCGGCGGTGGTGGCGACCGGCCGCCACCCGTACGGCGACGGCTCGGCCATCACGCTCGCCACCCAGATCGCCAACACCGAAGCGCGGCCTCCGGACCTGACCGGCTACCCGGAAGCGCTGCGGCCCGTCCTGGAACGCTCCTTGGCCGCCGACCCGGCCTCGCGCCCCGCACCCGCCGAACTGGCCGAGCTGTGCGAAGAGGCTGGCGGCCGGCAGCTGCGCGACTTCGCAGGCTGGCTCCCGGAGCCGGTCACGGCGGAGATCGCCCGCCGCGAGGAGGCCTCCCAGCAGCCGCCCGAGCCTGCGGCCACGGCTGCCCCCCACGGATACACGCCGACGTACGTGCCGCAGCCGCCGCACGACGCACCGACCCGGACGGCCGCACCCGCGCCCGTCCTCGGATCGGCCCCCGCGCCCGCGCCGGCCCGGAGCCGCCGTGCGCCGCTGGTGATCGGCGCCACCGCGATGGCCGTCGTCGTGGCGGCAGCCGCCACCTGGGCGCTCACGAGCCGCGGGAATGAGAAGAGCACCGAGGCCAGGAACGGCGCCCCGCAACCGACCGCTTCGGCGACGAAGCAGTCCCCGGCGTCGACCGCCACCGCGGCCGGGCCGGAGTCCGCCTACGAGGTGATCTTCGAGAACAAACCTTTCACGATCCGTGCCCCGACCGCGACGTATAGCCAGGTGGATCTGGATACCCCGAAGGTCGTACCCAGCGGAGCCGATGTGGGAGCGACCGAGATGGTGTACCAGGAGATGGAGAAATTCTCCTACTTGGAGTTCGAGACCCCCACCGGCACGAGCTCGGGCACGACGCCGGAGGAATGCCAGTCAGCGACCGGGGCCAGCGTTCTGCCGAACAAGATCCCCGGGAAGGACTTGGCAGAGACCTTCCCCAAGGGCACCGTGCTGTGCACCGTCACCAAGGACGGCAACCTGGCGATGCTGGAGATCACCGACGTCGTCAACCGCACCGCCCTTCCCGACTTCGTCACCGAGCTGACCCTCTGGAAGATTCCTTAGAAGACTCGTGAATATCTGGAGTTCCGGTTCCGCCGTGTGAGTGGCGGGGCCAGGCTCGTTGTGGTGACGGGGGAATGGGCCGCGGAGGCGGTCGAGCCGGATGTGTGGGAGGTCTGCCGGGAGTTGAGCCCGGCGGGCAGTGTGTTTCGCGTCCTGGCCGAGTATCGCGGCGAGGTGTTCCCGGCGTCGTGATGTGCGGATGTATCCGTCGGCGAACGGGCAGCCGAGTATGCCGCCACACTTCCTGGTCGCTGTGCCTGCCCGCTGGCCGCGCCCAGCGGGCAACCCCTGGCCCTGACCTGGAGCCGGACCAGGTGAACAGCAGGACGCGCGCGGTCTTGGTCGCCGAGCGAGGCGGTTGTCAAGGGTCCCGTGGAATTCCTGCTGACCGTCGGGGACCCACTCCTCGAAGGGGAAGGCGCCCACGCTGCACGGCCTGGCTCTCTCTCGGTGTGTCGACCTGTCTGGTGTCCCCCGCGGCTTGAACGCCGTCGCCGCCGAACTCAACGGCCGCCCACGCAAAACACTCGGCTGGGAAACCCCCGCCGAGCGGCGCCTGCATGAACTGCTCGCGGCGTGATCAACACGACCACGTGTTGCGACACCCCCTGGAATCCGCCGCCGATGCCCGGGGCCTATGGACGGTCGGTCAGCTGCCGACGCCGCGGCCAAGCTCCCACAGGCGCAGGGTGGAGGAGGAGTTCATCGCGTACTCGCTGCCCGTGATGTCGTCCCGGGTGGCGACGTACTGCTTGCCCTGCCACAGCGGGAGGATCGGTACGTCGTCGGCGACGATGTCCTGGATGTCGGTGAGGCTCGTCGACTTGAGCCGGTCTGCCTCGCGCCGGGACTTCGGGATCAGGGTGTTGATGATCTCGCCGTTCAAGTACGGCGAGTGGAGGAAGTTGTCCTTGTCGAGGAACGGCGCGAGGTAGTTGTCGGCGTCCGGGAAGTCCGGGAACCAGCCCATGTCGTAGACGTCGTAGTCGCCCTTGCGCTCGGCCAGGACGTAATTCCTCCATGGCGTGCCTTTGACGGTGACGTTGAACAGCCCGCTGACGTTGAGCTGCTTCTTCAGCACCTCGAATTCCTTGGCGGTGGCCGGGCCGTAGTGGTCGGTCGTGTAGTGCAGCGTGAGCTCCACCGGGGTGGTGATGTTCGCCTTGGCCAGCCGCTTGCGGGCCTTGGCGACGCTTGGCTCGCTGTACTTGTTGAAGAACGAGTTGGAGTGGCCGGTGATGGTGGCCGGGACGAGCGAGAACAGGGGCTGGGCCTCGGTGGCGTACACCTTGGAGACCAGCTCGCCGCGGTCGATGACCTGCGCCATGGCCTGGCGGACGGTTTTGTTCTTCACCGACGGGGCGTTGGTGTTGAACGCCAGATAGCGGATCTCCAGGCCCAGCACCTCGAACAGTTTGATGTCGCCGCCGGTGTTGTCCTGGAGCTTGCGAATCTGGCCAGGCGCCATCGTTCGGGTCGCTACGTCGATGTCACCCTTGTCGAGCGCGTTGCCCATGCTGCCGGCGTCCTTGAAGGACTCCAGCTCCACCGTGTCGTTCTTGGGTGTGAACAGGCCCTTGTAGTTGGGGTTCTTGGTGAAGGTGGCCTTCACCATCTCGTTGTTCTTCACCTCGGCCTGCATTGTGTACGGCCCGGAGCCCTCGACCTCGAAGCCGTTGCGCAGCTCTTTCTTCTCGTAGTTCTTGGGGCTGACGATGCCCGCGACCGGCGTCGACAGCTTGAACGGGAAGGTGGCGTCCGCGGTCTTGAGATGAAAGATGACGCTGTCGCCCTGCGTCTCGACGATGTCGATGTTCGACAGCAGCGCGAAGACACCACTGTCGGACTTGATGGCTCGGGCACGGTCGATGGAGAACTTCACATCGGCCGCGGTCACCGGGGCACCGTTGGAGAACTTCAGACCCTTTCGCATCTTGCAGGCGTAGCGCTCGTTGCTGGTGTCGGTGAAACCGCAGCTCTGAGCAGCCTCGGGTTGGAGCTCAACGGGTGCCGCGCGGCTGGACCATCAGTGTCTGCACGGTCTGCCGGAGGACGTTCCAGGTGCCTACGTCGTACGCGTACGCCGAGTCGAGCGGCGCGGGGGCGGCCTTGGAGGCGGTGAAGCGGTCAGTAGTACCGACGACTGTGGCGTCATCGCTGCTGGACCCGCCGCAGGCAGCGAGGACGGCGGTGAACACACCAGCGACGGCTGGCAGCACTAAAATCTTGCGGTTCTTGCTCGAGTTCTCCAGAGCTGTCAAGTCCGTGTACGGCATGCATGGGTGTTGGACGGATCTGGCTGCTGCGTGTAGCCGGAGCCTGGCTGCCCTGGGGAGCCCGCGGATGTCAAGGCCTCCGGGGCCGTACGAGTTGTCCGGGTCGCTGGAACTCCTAGCGGGTCATGGTCCGTTGGTACCGCAGGGCGAGGAGTTGGTCAGGCGCGTTGCTGCGACGAACCTGAGGAGATGAGCCGAACAAGCTCCTCGTGGGTGACGTCGGCCGAGGTGCCCTGCCAGACGGTTCGTCCTTGCCGTAGGACGTGGAAGCGGTCGCCGAGCGCGTACAGCTCTTCCAAATCGTCCGAGACGACGAGGACGGCGGCGCCGGCGTCCGCGCGCTCGCGCAGCAGACGGTGGATCTGTGCTTTTGTGCCGATGTCGACGCCGGCGGTGGGCTGGTCGATGACGAGCACGTCGGGATCGGCGGCGAACGTCTTGCCGAGGACGACCTTCTGCTGGTTGCCGCCGCTGAGTGTCGCGGCGTTGGCGTCGATGTTGCCCGGGGAGATTTCCAGGTCCTCGACGAGACGGGTGCTCAGGCTCCTGACCGTGCCCCGTGCTACGACGCCCCAGCGGCCCAGTCGGCGGTGCATGGCCATGAGGCACAGATTCCACGCCAGGGGTGCGGACAGGCTCAGTCCTTGGTGTTTGCGGTCCTCCGGTATGAGTGCCACGCCATGGGCGATGGCCCGGCGCGGGGTTGTGAAGGCCACCTGGTTGCCGCGGAGGCGAAGGCGTCCGCTCGTGGGCTTTTCGGCACCGCTGAGCACTCTGCAGAGCCTGGTCCGGCCGGAGCCGACGAGGCCGGCCACGCCCATGATCTCGCCCGCGCGCAGGCTGATGGTGACGTCGCGAAGGCGGGGTCCGCAGCTGACCGACTCCGCTTCCAGGACGACGGGCTGCTGGTCGTCGGCGTGGTGGGAGGCGACTTCTTCGTCCAAGGTCTGTTTGAATTTCTCCCCCAGCATCAGCTCGGCCATTTGGACCACCGACAGCGATTTTGTCGGCTCCGACGCGATGGCCTTGCCGTTGCGCATCACCGTGAGCCAGTCGGTCGCTTCCCGGACCTCCTCGAGGAAGTGGGAGATGAACACCAGCCCCACGCCGCGGTCGGCCAGTTCGCGTACGACGCGGAACAGGGACTGCCGTTCGGCCTCGGACAGGCGGGCGGTCGGCTCGTCCATGACGAGTACCTTCACATCGTCCGCGAGGGCTTTCACGATCTCGATGCGTTGCCGGATGGCCGGGCTGAGTGTGCCGACGCTCGCGTCGAGGCTCTCGCCGATCTCGATGCCGACTTGCTCGACCAGTGCCTCGGCCCGGCTGTGGACTGCCCGCCGGCTGTAGCGCCACCGTCCGGGCTCCTGTCCGAGAAGGAGGTTCTCGGCGATGGTCATCTCGGACACCAGACTGAACTCCTGGTGGATGACAGCGATTCCCTCCGCTCTGGAATGCCGCGGGCTGCCAAGCGTCGCACGCTTGCCGTCGAGGGTAATCACGCCGCCGTGGTCCGGGTACAGACCGGCCAGTGTCTTCACCAGGGTCGACTTTCCGGCACCGTTCTGTCCGATGAGTCCGTGGACCTGTCCGGCGCGCACCTGGAAGTCGACGTGATCGAGCACCACGACAGGACCGAACCGTTTGGTTACGCCCGAGAGCTGGAGCCTGATGTCGCTGGGCATGGGCACTTTCCTCTGTATGCGTTGGCGGGTCTGAAGTGGGCGGAGATTCTGTGTTGGCCGGTGGGGCGGGGAGGCCCGCCCTGCGCGCCGGCGGTACGTGGTGTCAGGCGCGCAGGGCAATCAGGTCAGCCGCTCCACTCAGCGGGGTTGGTGTCCACGTTGTCCTTGGTGATCGGGGGCAGCGGGATGTAGTAGTTGGGCTGCTTGACCTTGTCCTTCTGGCCGGTCAGCCAGTAATTGGCGTACTGGGCACCGAGCTTGCCTTCCAGGACGGGACTCTGGTTGACGGTGCCGTAAAGGTCGCCGGACTTGATGGCGGCCTCGACCTGCTTGGAGTAGTCGCCGGCAATGAAGCGGATCTCGTTGCGCCCGATCTTGCGTGCGTACTGGGCCCCGACGTACATCTGGGGGCCTTGGGCGACGATCGCATCCAGCTTCCCCTTGGGGTACTTCGAGAGGAGGTCCTGGGTCACGGACAGGTTTTCGCTGTTCTTGAAGTTGTCGACCGGGGTGGCGACGATCTTGATGTTGGGGTGATTCTTGAGAACGTCCTTGATGCCCTTGAGCCGCTCGACCTGCGGGGTGGAGCCGAGGGTTCCGAGCGTGACTGCGATCTTCCCGCCCTTGGGAAGCGCCTGGACGATGAGCTTGCCCTCACCTTGTCCAAACTGGCGGTCCGAGGCCCCGATGTACGTCACCAGATCGGCGCCGGGGCTGAGTTGGGCGTTGAGCGCCATCACCGGGATGCCGGCGCGGTTGGCCTGCTTGATGGCGGGGAGGACGGCGGTCGGGCTGGAGGAGCACACCAGGATCAGGTCCACACGGCGGGCCACCAGCGTCTGCACGTTGGCGGCCTGCTTGGCGTTGTCGAGTCCGCCGTTGAGGGTGATGGTCTTCATGCCGAGCCGCTTCGCCTCGGCCTCGAAGGCGGAGTTCATGGAGGCGAGGAAGGGGATCGTGGTGTCGGCGTTGGCAAGACCGATGGTGAAGGTCTTGCCCTTGCCGCCGGCGGTGCTGCTGCTGTCGGCGTCGCCGCAGGCGGCGGTGAGCACAGTCAGCGACACGATGGCAGTCGCGGCGGCCAGGCCACGTCTGAAGGTGCGGCGGGCGGGGATGGATGCGGACATGGTGCTCCCTTGGGGCGTGTCGTGCGGAAGTCCGCGGAGGACTTGGTTGGGTGCGGATTTGTGCGTGTCCTCAGCGCGTGCGCGGCGCAGCGGACGTACCAGTCGGCGGTCAGGTCGAAGCCGACGGGGTCAGTGGGGTGGTGGTGGGCGCGCCGGGCGCGGCAGAGGTCGGGGAGTTCCTGCTGCCGCGCCGCCGCCCAGCGCCGTTGTGGAGCCGGCTGTAGCGGTCGATGACGACGGCCATGAGGATCACCAGTCCGGTGACGGTGGGCTTCCAGTAGGGCGAGACGTTGAGCTGGTTGAGGCCGTTGGAGATGACGCCGAGGAGGAGGGTCGCGGCGAGGACGTCCTCGATGCGCCCCACGCCGCCGGTCAAGGCGATGCCGCCGACCACGCAGATGGCGATGGCCTCCAGGGGCCAGTCGGCCGCGGCCGAGGGCTGCCCGACCATCGTCTGGCCGAGGAGCAGCAGGCCCGCGCCTGCGGCCATCAGGCCTCCCATGGCGAAGGCGAAGATCTGTACGCGCTGTACGGGGACGCCCGACAGGTGGCTGGCCTCGGCGTTGCCGCCGACGCTGTAGATGTAGTGCCCGTACTTGGTGCGGGTCAGCAGGAACCACACCGCAAGCAGGCAGCACATGAAGACGGCGAAGATCACCGGGATACCGGCGACCCGCGCGTTGGCAGCGCTCTCCAGCACGGGCGTCACACCCTGCTTTGACTCGGCGCCGGTGGCGACGAATAGCAGGCCGGAGACGATGCTGGCCATGGCGAAGGTGGCGACGAAGGCGTTGATACGGATCTTCGCGATCAGGATGCCGTTGGCGACACCGACCGCGAGGCCCGCGGCGAGGCCGGCGCCGATGGTCACGATGGCGCCGTGGCCGCGGCTGGCGACGACTGCCCCTACGACCGCTGTGGTGGCTCCGACGGCTCCGACGGACAGGTCGAAGCCGCCGGAGATCATCATGACAGCCATGCCGCAGGCGACGATGCCGATGATGGCGTTCTGCTCCAGGATGTTTTCCAGGTTGACCGAGGAGCGGAACGTGGGGGATACGGCCATCAGGATGCTGGTGACGAGTGCGAACACCAGCCAGAGACCAAAGCGCCTCAACAGGCCGCTCCTGTTTGCGCTGCTCTTCATGCCGACCCGTCCTTCTGATCCGTAATGTCGACGACTGTTCCGTACTGGGCTGATGTCAGGGCGGCGAGCGCGACCTGGGTGGCCTTCCAGCCGTCCTCCATCGGGACGGGGGGTGCCGAGCCGAGCCGGATCGCGGTGAGCCAGTCGTCAAGAAGCTCTGCGTCCATGCTTCGGCCGTACGGCAACTGGGTGACGGCGCCGCCCTCGTCGACGAGCAAGCCATGGCGCGCGAAGGCGTCGATCGAGAGCCGGCCGTTCTCGAACCACAGGGTCATCACCAGGTCGTTGGCCCCCGGCATGCCGACAGGACGTGACCAGCTCGGGTCGATGCTTGCCCAGGCGCCGTCAGTTGTCGTGACGACGACCTGCCCCGCGTCCTCCACGTCACCGACCCGGCTGAATCTGCCGGCCTCCGCGTAGACGGTCCGGTACTCACACCCGGTCAGCCAGCGCAGAGCGTCGGCCAGATGCACCACATGGTCGATGAGGGCGCCGCCGCCCGACTCGCTGCGGGTGCCGAAGAACCCACCGGGGAAGGCGGCGTGATTGGTTCCGCTCATGGCGACGAGGGCACCGAGCGATCCGTTCTCGATCGCCGCCTTCGCCTGCCGTACGGGCTGGGCGTAGCGCACCGGAAAAGCCACCGAAAGCCAGGCGCCGGAACTCAGGATGGACTTGGCGGCCTCGGCCGACGTGCCGAGGGGCTTCTCACAGAGCACGGGGACACCGGCGGTGGCGGCCACGGCCACGTGCTCGGGGTAGGTCACGTGCTCGCCGGTGATGATGACCGCGTCGACCATGGCGCACAGGGCCTCGGGAGTCGAGGCGACGGTCAAATCGTGGGCGGCGTGGGCGGCGGCGAAGGCGTCCGCGCGGGCACGGTCGGGGTCGAAGACAGCCACGGAGCACCCCTGCTGAGAGAGGCTCAGCTCTTCGCAGTAGGTGGCAGCATGCACATGCGCGCATCCGAGGAAACCGATCTTGATCACGCCAGGGCTCCTTCCAGGGCGATGGGGCGACCGGTGTCGATGCTGCGCTGGGCAGCCTCGATGACCTTGACGGCGTCGCAGGCGTCGGCGACGGTGGCGCGCGGCGGCGGCCCGCCGCGGAACCAGTCGATCGCCGCCCGCAACTCGCTCACATAGGGGTCGTCGCTCGCCGATGCTGGGGGGAGATACGTCTGCGCATCGCTGCGTGCGGACGCAAATCCTGCGCTTCCGGAACCGTCCGCCTGGTAGAGGCCCCGGGTGCCGGCAACCTCGAGGCGGGTGGTGAAGGATTCCTCCCGCCAGCTCGCGTCGATGTACGAGATGGTGCCGGCGGCATGACGGATGGTGAGAGCGACGACGGGGCAATCCGGGCCACCTGCTGATACCGCGTACACACGGGCGGCAGGACCGAAGGTCCACAGGCACCAGTCGACGTCGTGGACCGCCATGTCGAGCAGCACACCGCCGCTCCTGGCCACGTCGCCGTACCACTTGCCAACGCCTGCCGGAGCGGTGTTCAACCGGGCCAGGCGGGCCACGGACGGAGTGCCCAGGACGCCGTCCCGGACCAGGTCACGAATCGCGGCGTACTCGGGGAAGTACCGCACGACGTGGCCTACGGCCAGCTTCACCCCATGGGCGGAGGCAGTGTCGCGAACCAGGCGCGCCTCGGCAGGCGTCCGCGCAAGCGGCTTCTCGACGAACACCGACAGCCCGGCTTCGATCGCAAGGAGTGCATAGTGGGCGTGCGTATCTGTCGGTGTCGCGATGATGACCGCGTCGACACGCCCAGGGTCGAGGACTTCCGCAACGCCCACCGTGTCGGCACCTGTGGAGCGGATGGCTTCCAGTGCGGCGGGCGAGACCTGCTCCGAAGCGACAGCCACCAGCCGGCAGTCCGGCACCGCCTCAAGGTTCACCGCGTGGAGGGCGCCCAGGGCGCCCGCGCCGATGAGACCTATTCGCATTTCCAACACTCGTGCCTTTCTCAGATCCTCGGGGACTGCCCAGCGGCCTTGAGCGGCGGCCCCGTTGCGGCAAGGGCCCCGCGCCTTCCCGAGCGGTATTACCCGGCCGTTTTCGCTGCTGGTAGCGTCTGGTCATAACCAGTTGAGAGAGAGCATGAGTCAAGGGTCAGGGGATGTCAACCGCCGGACCAAGAGAAAAACGAGCAGCGCTGAGCCGATCACGCCACTTCAGATGAGCCTCAAGAGTGGGGGCGAGTTGGGGCAGAAGCCGGCAGTGGCGGCGCCAAGCCCTGGGGAGCGCAGGTCAGGACCGCTGAGGCGAGCCCGAGTACTCGAACGCACGACTCGGCGTATTCGTCCTGCCGTGAGGGGTGCCATCAGGTAAGCCCACACCGCCGCGCCGGTCCGCCCGATCACCGGGGCGCAGGAGCGGCAGAATCCCAGCCCTGCGTCGGCCCCCAACGGGGAGATCACCATCGATGGTGTCCGCCTCCAGGCCAGAACCCGCCGAAGGGTCGCCCGCACCGGATCCAGCAACAGCAGGGGTCGCTCGGTTGAATTCGCTCGCGTATCGCCTCGAAGTGAGCAGGGGCAGCCCGTTCGGCCAGCAGATTCGTCAGCCAAGCTTCGTCCTGCTGGCAGAGACCGAAGGGGATCGGAAAGACGCGGCCCAGCGGACCAGTGCGAGCTGCCGGTCCATCAAGGCGTTGTCCAGGTCAAAGAGCCCCAGAGGCTGCACGCACCGATCTGGTCAGCGCCGGCCCTGTGTCCTCGGAGATCGCCAAGTACTGGGGGTGGTGCGGGCACGACGGTGATGGCGTTCGACCGGATCACCTACAGCGGCAAGCAGCCGATCGAGCACGCCTACTCGTGGTTCCGCGCCGATCGCTACAAGCTGCATGTGACGCTCGCTCGCAGGGGGCCGCACCGCTTCCCGGACCACCGGGTTGCGCTTCTTAGCTGCCGACGCTACGGTCAGTGGTTATAACTGGTACTGACCTGGTACTCACCAATGTCCACCCGCGAAGGCACCGAGCGTCACCGCTCTATGCGTAGGCATCAACGCCGTGTTCGCCGAAGGCATCCGCCCGGCGCCCAAGCGACCGCCACCCCGAGATGCGCCGGACCGTCCCCCGCTCTGATGCGAGGCGTCAGTCGCCAGGCAACGTTTAGACATCACGGTCCAGCATTCGAACAGCACCGCCAGGCTCACAACTCCTCGCGGCACCGTTAACAAGGAATTAGGCAACGTTCGCCCTGTTGTTGTCCCGTGCCATTGAACCGCAGCGGGAACGAGTCGCTGCTGTGCGGCTGCTAGAGTCCCGGACCGATGAAGGGGGGCTGCTCGTGGCCAAGGTCAACATCAGTCTCGATGCCGAACTGGTGGTGGAAGTGATGGTCCTGGCCGGGGTCGGCTCGCCCCAGGACGCCGTCGAAGCGGTCGTGCGTGACTACATCGCCCGGGGACACCGAACCGAGGCACGCACCGAGCTCAAAGACCAGAGCCTGCGCGAGGTCGAGGTCAAACCGCAGGAGCCTCAAGGCTGACCACTGTGATCGCGTGACGTCGCTCCTGCTCCGTTGGCACGCGTCCAAGGCTCGAGGACCGGGCAGTTGCAAGTGACGAGCCTCTCGGGATCCCGTTCCGGGAGGCATGGCCACCAGACTGTGCGAGTGACGATTCGAGTACGCGTCCGCGAGATCGACGACAACGAGGGCAGTCGGCTGCTGCGGATGATCCGCAGGGGCACCGGGTCGGTGGTGTCCTGGCGGCGGGCCCAGATGGTGCTGCTGTCCGCGCAGGGCATGCCGGTAGCGAAGATCGCCGAGGTGTCGTTCACCTGCGCCGACCGGGTCCGGGATGTGATCCACAACTTCAACGCGGACGGCTTCGAGTCGCTGTATCCGAAGTACAAGGGTGGCAGGCCGAAGACGTTCACGTTGCCTGAGCGCCGCGAGAAGATCGTGAAGTCCAGGCCCACCGAGCACGACCTGCCGTTCTCGACCTGGAGCCTGACCAAGCTGGCGGACTTCGGCCCAGCCGGCTGTCCACGTCGTGGGTTCGCCCCGCGTCCAATGACAGTGCCGCCATCGCGAGCAGGGTGCGGCACGTCTCGATGCGCTTGCCGCTCGCGGAGAAGTCCTCGATCGCCCGCTGTGCGCTCGGCACAGCCCGCTCGGTTTCCCCGTGCAGGGCGTGGGCTCGCATACGTGCGCGCAGGGCGAAGCCCCGTCGGCCATGGGAGGGAAGCTTTTCGACGCAGTCCTCGGCGAGTGTCGCCGATTGTTCGACCAACGGCTCGTCGCCGCCCATCCCTGGCGGGCGCATGCAGCAGCATGGGGGCCGTGGCGATCCGCTTCCGCAGTCAACACGTCGGTCGACGCCAGCGCGTTCGGACGGCACAGCAGCAGGCCGAGGACCAGACGCTGCTTGATCGGGCCGAGCAGGAGTGTCAGGCCGTCGGCCTCGGCGGAGAGGGGACCGAGGATGGTGAACCGCACCGCTCCCGGCTGCGGTTCACGCCCTGCGGACGGTGAGGCGAACGCCTGGCCAAGGTCGCCGGAAGCCGCCACGTGGCCGTTCCTGCCCCCGCCGCACCGGTGGCGATCCCCGTGCAGCTCACGGTCGGCCCAGGACCGTCGAGGGGTGGTCGGCAGGAGTCCCGCATCGTATGGCGGCAGCTGCCAGCATGGTGGTGCCCGCCAGGACACCCCACAGCAGTCCCGGACCGACCTCGAGTAGCCCGGTGAGTGCCGCGGGCGCCATGGACCGGGCGATGCCGGTGGACAGCTGCCAGCGGGCGAGTGCCCGTCCCAGCAGGTGCGGTGAGGCCGTGGCAATCACCAAAGCGGTGCCACTGCCCGTGTAGAGGATCTCTCCAGCTGTGTAGAGCACCGACACTGCGGCCAATGCCGCTGTGCCCGCATGCCCGCCGAGCGAGCCCGCGGCCCAGAATCCGAGGTAGGACAGGGCGAGCACTACCCCGGAGCCGGCCAGCACCGTTCGCCTCGACCGTCGCGCCAGCCACAGCACCACCGTCACCTGGGTGGCCACAACCATGAAGGTATTGCCCACGAAGATGCCTGCCGACCAGGACGGGGAGGCGTGCAGGTGAGTCAACAGCAGTGCGGGCAAAGCCACTTCGAGTACGTCGTAGCAGAATGCGTATGCCAGATTCGCGATGCCCAGGACGGTGACATGGCCCAGACCGCTGCGGCCATCACTGTCGGAGATGTCCTGGCGCTTGTTCCCCACGGACCCAACGGGCACTCGCATGGACCACACCAGGGCCGCCGCCACGAGGTAGCCCAGTGCCGTTACTACCGCCATGCCCTGCAGTGCGCCGGTGCCGGCGGTCACCGCCACGGTGGCAATCAGCGCGCCCACCCCCAGTCCAGCGTTGCGGAGCGACCTGCCGGCCGCCAGAGCCGCGTCCCGATGCCGGTCATCCGCCAGGGCGGCAACCATCGCCGCGTGGGCGGTCGGCCAGCATTGGTTGCCGATGCCCAGCAGCACCGCCGCCGCGGTGAACCCGAGCGGCCCGGTGGCCGCCAGCAGCACGGCCGTGCCCGCGACCCGGACCAGCAACGTTGCGGCCACCGGGGCAGTGCGGGCGCCGTGGTCGATCCACCGGCCGGTCAGCGGGACCGCCCCCAGACCCGCAAACATGCCGATGGACAGCGCAAGCCCGGCGGTTCCCGCGTCCAGGCGCATCACGCTGATCCCGTACAGCAGCAGGAACGGCCTCAGCAATCCCGCAGCGAGAGCATCTACCGCCAGTGCTGAGGTGTACCGGCCACCACCGGAGACCCGGAGCAGTGCGGCCAGCGTGAGGCCGGTTACGGGCTGCTCGGCGGTCCCCGCGTCCGCAGCCGGATGTCTGCCACTCGCTACCACCCGCCCACTCTCATCGGTCTTGTGCTGTTCAGCGCTCATGGCCGCCACCATGCGTGCCCGCCAGCCGTCGGACCCGACGATTGACCATCAGCGACAATCCACCGGGCCCCGCCCGGCAAGGCTGCAACGATGGGGTGATGAGCGTGACCATTGACATCGCGGGTCTGCCGCCCGAGCGCATCCGCTTCGCCCCCTCACCGCTGGGGGAACTGACCGCGATGCTGCACGTTCTGTCCGAGCCGGGTCACCACCCGGCGCTGAGCGGCTGGGCCGTCGCCACTGCGGCCCTGCTCGAGCCCGAGCTCGCCGACCGGCTGCTGGAAGCGGAAACCCTCTGGCGCTCCGCACGCGCCGACTTCCTCATCCCCGGCCGCCCCGGCCTGACGCTGGCCGACGAACTGGACGCGGTCGACCGGATCGAGGACGAGGCGTACGTTGCCGCCGCGCTCACCTCTCAGCGAGCCTCGGCCCCCATCCACCCGATACCCTCCCCCCTCACGGACCCGGCGGCCAGGAACCTGGCGCTGGACACCGCCCGTGCTCGCGGGCCACAGCAGGCGGCCTTCGCAGAGCTCCTACTCGCGGATCCCCCCGCCGTGCGTGCTTGGGTGCGGCGGCTGTTGCACGACTGCGAGGAGGCTTTCTTCACCGACGCCTGGCAGCGCATCCGTAACCACCTCACCGCCGACGCCCGGCAGAAAACCGACCTCCTGATGCGGCAGGGCCCGGCGAAGGCAATTGCCGCTGTGTCGAGCGCCGTCACCCTCGACGAGACACGGCATCGGATCGTCATTGACAAGCTCCAGGACGTGAGCACCAGCGCTGACGGGGACGGTGTCACCTTCATCCCGAGCATCCACGGCCGGCCCCACCTGACCATCGTCTTCTCACCCGGCTGGCGACCCGTGGTGCAATACCCCGCCGCCGAACCGGGCCTGCCGCATCCAATCCCGCCAGACGTGGTGCAGCGGCGCCTCGAAGCACTCGCACACCCGGTACGGATCCGCCTGTGCCGCACCCTGTCTCGTGGCGGGCACACAACGGGCGAACTGGCGGCATTCTGGCAACTCAGCGCACCGGCGGTATCCCGGCACCTGGCCGTGCTGAAGAAAGCTGGACTGCTGACCACCCGCCGTCGCGGCCGCTACGTACTGTACGAACTCGACCTCGACACCTGCGCCCGCCTCGGGTTCGACCTGCTCGAAGCAGTGCTGCGGTAACGGCTGGCTGCAACAGCGCGCCGAGCGGCTTGCACTCCGGCAGTTGGGATGGGTGGAGGCCAGGTTCGGCGTGTGAGCAAACCAGGCGTCCCCGTCGGGGCCTTCGGGGATCGAGGGCAGCGTGCGTGGCTCATGCGCCGACACCGTCAGGGCATCCGGTGCCGACACGGGGTGGGCCGGTGGTGCGGGCTCCGGCGAAGGCGCCGTGGAGGGCTGCGGTGCCGAGGAGCTCGTGTCGAGGGCCGGAGCGAGCGCGCCCGGTGTTGTGACGGCCGCGGCGGCCTCGGCAGTTGGGGCGGGCACGTCGGTGACTGCGCGGTTGTCACTGACTGGTGCAGGCGCAGTGGTATCTGCCGCGTCCGAGTTGGTGGTGAGCGGTTGCGGGGCGAGGTGGGGGCGATGCGGACGATGTCGGCGAGGCTGAGCCCGGCCGCGGGCGCGATGCGTTCGGCTTTGGCCTTCTCGTAGCCGGCCAGGGCGAAGATCTGCTTGTCCCGCTGCGTCTCGAGCCTGGCAAGCGTGGCTTGTGCCTTCTTGACCTCGTCGCGCAGGGTGCGCAGCTCGGCGAGAGCGGTGGTGTAGGTCTGGGCGTCCATCACAGTCTCTCCGGCGTTGGGTTCAGGCAGGTGCAGGTGGGGAGGCAGCCGCGGGCGTTGCCGCATGGCGAACCCCGCGGATCAGCTACGGTCACGGCGCCGCTCGGCAGACAGCGCCTCACATGCCCTGGTGGGTCCGCCCAGCAAATCCAGCACGGGGAGCCCGAAGTGAAAGGCCAGGGCATCGCAGTCGTCCAGCGTCCAGGCGGTGCGGCCGGCCTGGCGTCGCGAGACCTGCGTCTGCGTCAGCCCCAGAGACTGCGCAACGTCGTGCTGCGAATCCCCTGTTGCTTGCATCAGCGCCGCCACTGTCAACTGCAACGTCTGCCTCACTGTCATCGCCACATTCACACCCTACCAACGTTATGCGATTCTTGTCTCGATGATGCGAAAGCGGCAGACGTTGGGGATTCAGCGCCAGTGCCCCTGCAGGACTGACGGACCGGGCAGTGGCCCAGCGCAGTGTGGTGCCGAAGGAGCCCCAGGACGGGCGCGGGTGATCAAGTAGCCGTCGACGCCGCTGTGTCGTCAGGGCCTCTTTCGAGTGCTGGATGTTCTTTTCCCAACTACCGGCCGTACCCTGCACCACCGGAGTCACTGACACGAGACAGCGGCGGTGACCGGGATCGAAGGGAATCTCCATGACCACAACAGCCATGATCTCAGCCGGGTGCGCGGCAGTCTCAGCATCGGCTCCGAGAGCCGCCTGGAGGCCAAGTTCACCACACGGGACCGGAGCGCCGTCTTCTGGCGCGGTATGTACGTCAACGACGGACTGATCGGTTCGTCGACGTTCAAGCGGCGCGCGGGCGCGGAGTCGACCCCCCAGTGGGGTCGCCGGCCTCCGGAGGCCCAGGACGCCGCCGAGCCCTACCTAGCGGAGCCACGGGACGTCAGCGAGATTCTCACCGCCTCCCGAAAGCCCACACCGGACTAGGCCATGTCTCCCCGATCATGAGCGGAGCCAGATGATGATGGCTGCGAAGGTGACGGTGCCAAGGAAGACGTGACCGCGTTTGTCATAGCGGGTAGCCACGGCGCGGAAGCCTTTGAGCTTGTTGATCGCCCGCTCGACGACGTTGCGTTTCTTGTATCGCTCCTTGTCGAAGCCGGGAGGGCGGCCTCCGCGCGAGCCGAGCTTGACGCGGTTTGCTGCCTGGTCGGCCTTCTCCGGGATCACATGCCGGATGCCCCGTTTCCGCAGGTAGGCCCGCGTTCGCCGGTTGCTGTACGCCTTATCGGCGCTCACGCTGTCGGGTCGGGTGCGCGGGCGCCCGGTGCCGATCCTGTGGACGCGGATCTTGTCCATGACCGGCTCGAACTGGGTGCAGTCAGCCCGCTGCCCGGGTGTGACCAGCAGGGACAGCGGGCGGCACCTGCCGTCGGCACTCAGGTGGACCTTGGTGGTGAACCCGCCGCGGGAGCGGCCCAGGGCCTCGCCTGCCGCACCACCTCCGCCAGGTGGCCGGCCAGGCCCGTCCACGCCGGATCGATCTGGTGTTCCGCCACTGCCGCCCCCTTTGAGGACGCCGGCGGAGGGGCTGTGCGGGCCCCGGCTGCGTGCTGGTGGGCGCGCATCACCGTGGAATCGACCGAGATGGCCCAGTCGATGGTGCTCTTGGCGTCCGCGACGGCCTGGACCTGCTGGAGAAGTCGTTCCCAGGTTCCGTCGGCCGACCACTGCAGGTGTCGCTTATGGACGGTCTTCCACGGGCCGAACCGCTCGGGAAGGTCACGCCACTGCACGCCGGTCCGCACCCGGTGCAGGACCCCGTTGATCACCTGCCGGTGGTCCCGCCATCTGCCACAACGTCTGTTACTCACCGGCAGGAGCGGCTCCAGCCGCTTCCACTCACCGTCGGTCAGATCCCCACGACCAGTCATATCAAGCTAACGAGTCACATGATCGGAGAGGCGTGGCTCGGGGCAGGGCACGTGGCACCCGAAACGATAGATGCTGTGCAGACAAGGAGTCCCTGATGAACGATCTGCGACCGCGCTGACCGCGACCTGCCAGCACCCGGATGCATCAGTGGCGTTCGCCGGCCTGGGACGCCCTGTTGCGTAGGGTGACCGCAGAGCCGGGCAGGCGAGTGAACCGGCCCCGGCCCCGGACGCGAGAAGGGTCGTGCGGTGGGCGAGGCTGAGCAAGGGGACGTTGCGAACGGCGGTAAGCCGGACGCGGCAGCGGGCCCGGCCAAGCAGTCGGGCGCCCGCAGGTGGCTGCACATTCTCGGCGCCGTCGCGGTGGCGATCGTGCTGCCGGTCGCGGTGGCCGGGATCGTCGCCGGGCAACTGGGTGCCCGGGCCGTGTTCCTCGGACTGCTCCTCGGCGTCGTCGGGGCGAAGCTCGGCGGAACCCGTCGCATGCTGTACCTCGCCCCCGCGGCGGGGGTCGCGGTCGGCCTGGGCTCGTTCACCGCCTACGACTGGTGGTGGGTGGCGCTCCTCGCGGTGACCGGTGCCGTCGTGGGGGCGGGGATCGGCTTCGGCTGGCTCCCGCCGCTGCTGATGCTCGCCTTCGCTGCCACATTCGCGGCACCGACGCCGTCCGGCACCGACGCGCTGATCTCCGGCATCATGGCCGCCCTCGGTGTGGGCTACGGCATCGTGATCGCCCACCGCTTCGGCACCGCCCCCGTCATCGAAGGCGACCGCCTGCCCGTCAAGGTGGCCGCCGTGGTGGCGCTCGTGTTCGGCGCCGCACTCGGTGCCGGAGCCGCACTCGGCGTCGGGCTCGGGTGGACCGAGCCCTACTGGGTGCCGGAGCCGATCCTCATCCTCGCGCTGTACATCGTCACAGGAAAACGCGACCGGATCAAAGGCAAGGCCATCGGCACCGCGGTCGGTATCGCCGGCGCCCTGCCCGTGGCGATCCTCGCCCCGTCCGTCTGGGTCACCTCGGCCATCGCCACCGCCGCGTTCATCGCCGCTCTCACTCAGGCCGACAAGTACTGGCTCATGTACGGCCTCTACACCTTCGCCCTCGTCCTCGCACTCGCCTCCCCCGGCCAGGTCGCCGTCGAAGCCGAACACCGCGGCTTCGAAATCCTCGCAGGCATCGCCATCCTCGTCATCGGCCTCGCCGTCGTCCACGCCATCGGCGACCGCCTCCTACGGCAAAGCCCACAACCCGAACTCACAACCGGCAATCACAGCATCTGACGGCCAGCCACACCTCGCTCACTCCTCCCAGGCAGCGGTCACTTTCGCCGCCATCATGGTCCGCTCATGATCGGGGAGACATGGCCTAGCGCGTGTCTTTGAAGGGTTGGTCAGTTGATCGGATGTGCCTGTCCGGTTAGAGGTTGTCTCACGTGGCGTGATGCCCGTGCGGCATGATGCGGGTCGTGGGTGCTGATCTGTCGAAGCGTCTGGTTCCTAATGAACTCTGGGAACTGGCCGCCCCGTTGCCGCCGTCCTTCACCGCTCGTCCGCAGGGTGGCGGGACCGCTCCGTGCGATGAGAGGGCTGTCTTCACGGCGGTGATGTACGTGCTGACCAGCGGACGCGCTTGGCGGCACCTGCCGCCGACATTCAACACGTCCCCCGCGACGGCACATCGTCGGTTCACCGCGTGGACCGAGGCCGGCGTCACGATCAAGACCGTTCGCGCAAGCGCCATGCCATGCGAGGCGGCGGCGTCCCGCCACGGTGCGAAACTGCTGCCCACCCGCCGTCCCAGCCCTTGTTTCACCTATCGAATTTCGATAGATTCCCATCGCAACTCGAGGGAAGGATGGGCCATGGGAAAGCTGACAGTGAGTGCGCTGCGCGCCGTGCTCGTGGTGGTGCTCGCCGGCACCGTGTTCGTACAGGCATTGATGGTGTGGGCGTTGGCCACCGACCCGGAGGACGGGTCGCTCCCGCTGACCCCGCTGCGCGTGATCACGATCCTGGGCATGGCGTCGGTCCAGGTCGCCCTGGTCTGCGTATGGCGGCTGGTGACGATGGTGCGACGCGGAACCGTGTTCTCCCACGCCGCCTTCCGGTATGTGGACGGCGTGATCGGCGCGATCGTGGCGGCTGCCCTCGTGTGGTTCGCGGTCACGGTCATCAATGCGCCGGGCCAGCGGGACGACCCGGGCGTCACCGTCATCATGGGCGGGGTTGGCGTGGCCATCCTGGGGGTCGCGCTCATCGTGCTCGTGCTGCGGATGCTGCTCGCCCAGGCCGTCACGCGCGACGTCGAAGCGGCGCAGATGCAGGCCGAGTTGGACGAGGTGATCTGATGCCGATCGCCGTCGACATCGACGTGATGCTGGCCAGGCGGAAGATGTCCGTGGGCGAACTCGCGGACCGCGTAGGAATCACGCCCGCCAACCTGGCGGTACTCAAGAACGGCCGCGCCAAGGCGGTGCGCTTCGCGACGCTCGCCGCACTCTGCGAGGTGCTCAAGTGCCAGCCGGGCGACCTGCTGCGCTGGGAGGCCGAGGACGCCGCAGGCGGATGACGTGCCCTTCCAAGATCATGGAGTTCTCGACGCCCCGTGATCCGAGTGGAAGACCGTGCCTGCCGACGTATCCCTTGCGAGCGCCGATGTCGGGCAGCCCGTGGACGAGCGAAGGCTGGCCGCTAACCAGGCAATGCGCGACCACGAGGTCTTCGCCAAGCAGTACCAACTGGAGCTGTCGGCACCCCCGCCGTGGTGGAGCCGCCTGGGACGCCCCCGCACACCGCCGTCGCGTCCCAGCGCGGTGGAGCGGGATACCGGTACGGCCAGAAACAGGGCCGCCCGTGGCCGCCCCGCCGCTGGACGGTAGCCTGAGCGCCGCGCCCGCCACCAGCCCGCGCTGCGGTTCCGTACCCCATTGCGCACCACCCTCACCCAGGAGGATGTTCCGCCGTGCACCGCGACCGCAGTATTGCCGCCTGGATCCGGCGCTACCGGCCACGGCCGAACGCCTCGGTGCGGCTGGTCTGTTTCCCGCACGCCGGGGGCTCGGCGGTGGTCTTCCACCCCTGGGCGGCGGCGTTCCACCCGGACGTGGAGATGCTCGCCGTCCAGTATCCGGGCCGGCAAGACCGGCTTGCCGAACCGCGCCTCGAGGACCTCCCGGAGCTGGCCAAGCAGGTGCTGCCGCCGCTGCGGGCCGCGGTCGGCGACAGCCGGTACGCGCTGTTCGGACACAGCATGGGCGCCACCCTCGCATTCGAGGTGGCCCGTCGGCTGGAGGCCGAAAGCGACGCCGGCCCCGAGCTGCTGGTTGCATCGGCTCGTCGGGCCCCGTCCCGACACCGCGCCGTGCTGGTACACCAGCTCGGCGACGCCGATCTGACCACGCACATTGCCGAGCTGAGCGCCACCAACAGCCGTCTGATGGAAGATCCCCGGGCGAGGGCCATGATTCTCCCGACCGTCCGCAGCGATCTGCGGGCGATCGAGACGTACCGCTGCCCACCGGGCCTCGCGCTGCGCACGCCCATCCTGACGATCATCGGAGACAACGACCGCTGGACCACGCTCGAGGAGGCGGAGGCCTGGGCCAGGCACACGCGGGGTGGCTTCGAGCTGCGCGTGTTGCCCGGCGGGCACTTCTATCTGGACGAGCAGGAGGCTCAGGTGCGCCAACTGGTCTCCGCGCGCCTCGGCTGCGACGGGGCGTGATCCCGGCCCGGTGCAGCCGAGGCGCGCGGCTGCGAAGCATCGCCGGTTGATCCGGCGGTACGTTGACGTTTGCGGCACCTGGCACGCTAGCTGCGGGCCCTCGACGCCACCGACCTCGACCTCGGCCCGGGCGACGTCCCGTGGACGTGCCATGAGGCCACCGCGTCATCCGAGGACGCCCCCGGCCCGTGTCACGCGCCCGCTGTGCCCGCTGTGCTGGCAGCGAAAGTCGCGTGCCGGTTGGCGGAGCACGGTGATAGACAGCCGGTGCGGAAATGACTCTGGAGTTCTCCGTTCTGCTGCGGCTGTTCGACGAACGGTCGGTCGCGTTCCGGGCCGCGGTCGCCTCCGCGCCCAGCCTCGACGTGCGGGTGCCGACCTGCCCCGAGTGGACGTTGTTCGATCTGGTGCAACATCTGGGCGGGGTGCACCGCTTCTGGGCCGCCACCGTCGCCACAGGGCTTGCTGACGCTCCCCCCGGCCGAGACCGCGCCGGAGGGCGCCCGGCTGTGCCCCGGGAGCGCGAGGCCCTGCTGGCCTGGTCGGCCGAGTCGACGAAGCAGCTGCTGAGCGCACTGCGCGAGGCCGGCCCGGATCGCGGTCGTTGGACGTGGTGGGGTCCGTCGGAGTCGCCGCAGACCTCTGGTGCCGTCGCCCGGCACCCACTCCAGGAGATCGCGGTGCACACCTACGATGCCCAGATCACCCTGGGCGCCCTGCAGCCGCTGCCGGAGGAGGCGGCACTCGACGGTGTAGAGGAGTTCCTGTCCACTTGCTGCGCGTGGACAACCGCCTGGCCGCACAAGCCCGCTGCCGTCGACTTCCACGCCACCGAGGGCCGCTCCTGGCGCCTCTCGCTCTCCGCCGACGGCGCACGTACCACCCGTCTCCCCACGCCCGGCGCTCGCAGAAGTCGACGCCGGCGCGGAGACGAGTGAATTGACAACGGGGTCGAGGTAGCCGTGGTAGGTGTAGACCGGCTTGCCCGACAGGTTGGACACACAGGCGTTCCCCCTGTCGCGCAAGCGAATTCAGGCTCCATGCCAGCCAGGCAAGCACCTTCGGTCAGCGGTTCGGCACGAAATTGATCCCAGGTCAGGTCCACCCGGACGGTTGCGACGTCAGATCCGTCGGCGACTTCACCGGTCCGTCCGCCACAAGGCATGTGCACACGCTTTCATCAGGCTGCCCCGCCGGCATAGTGGCGCCGGGGCGCCCCCCCTCCGGCGCAGGCGAACACCCTACTTCTGACTCGGCGCCGCCTCCGGAGTCAACCCAGGCGAAGGGCACCGAGCTGGCGCAGCAGCCCGAGTTGGTCCTCAAGTCCCCACCGCGCGGCGATCTTGCCGTCCACGACACGGAACATGGCCATGCCGCTCATGGACACCCGTTTCCCGGTCGCGCGTACTCCGTGGAATTCACCGCTGTGGGTGCCGGTGAAGGTGAAACGCTCAGCGACCGTCTCGCCCTCGGCGACGAGTTCCTCGATGGCGCAAGCGGCATTGGAGAACCCTTTGTGCAACGCCGAGAAGATTTCCCGTACGCCGTCGATTCCCGGTGCTGCACCTGCCACGGTGCTGTTGAACTTCACGTCTTCATGGACGAGCTCGGCCAGCACGTCGAAATTTCCCTTGTTGACCACCTCCTCACTGAAACGACGGATGACACTCTTCGGGGTCTTCCTGGCACTCTCCGCCTCTGCCACGCCACCGCTCATCGATCGCCTTTCCGTTTCGCTCCAGCCGTCAAGAATCGACAAGCAGACTAGGACGGACACCGAGGAACGCCCCGGTCATCGTCGCCCGATTTGCGAATGCCGCCCGACCGGCCTACCAGTCACTGCAGCCTCGTTGCGGCCAAGGCCTCGAAGACGCCCGTACGCCAGCCCCTTGACCCGGCCGACCAGCCCGCCTCACCGCTGAGCCAACCCCTCACGGCGAATCCGGGAGTACGTGCCGCCAGCACAGCGTTGCCCGATCACAACCTGGCCCAGCGTTACGCGCTGCGCAGGCTGGCCATGAGGTTCGCCGCCGGGAAGATAGCTCTCGCCGAACTGGCATCGGACGACGGGTGGGACATGGAGGTCGAGACCGCGGCAGAGCATGCGTTCGTGGCGCTGATCCCGCAATGTGCGTGCTGCATCGAGTACACGCTGGGACTCGACCAGGAGGCGTGGGAGACCCAGCTGCGGATCGCCGCCCTCGCCCTGGCCTCATGCCCCGCGATCGGGCCGGGCAGCTGAGCCAGGACTTGGCCGGCCTCCTCCCCGAGGCGACGTGGACCGCCGCCGCCACGGCCCTCGGCGGCGGCGCACGGCACGCAGAACCTTGCGACTCTCCACCACGAGGCTGCGCAGCGCGGTCACACCCCTCAACGGTCCGCAACGCCTGCGTCAACCGGCAACTACGAGTACTTCCAGTTGGCCGGCACTGGCGAGTCGAGCAGGCTTGCGGGAGGAAGTCGCCCGGTTGGCTGAGGTGTTGGAGGCGGGCGAGATCGAGTTGTACCGGCGGGTGATCGCGCGGGAGGAACTGGTCGAGGCCCCTGGACAACCCGGCGGTCGACCACCTCCGCCTCAGCGTCAATGTCGGACACAGCTTGTCAATTAACCTCGTTGAGTCTGCGACTTCCGCGTTGTGGCCTTGTGGGCTGCGAGCTCTTCTGGCGTTCCGACGAATGCGGGGCCGCGGCCAGCCGGCAGGCGTTCGATCACCATGGCGATGGGGTCCTGCGCTGTGGCAGCAGGTCCCACAGTCTCCGTACGGAGAGGCCCGGATACCCAGAATGCTCCTTCGGCAGCGGGCTGAATGTAAGGGATGTCGTCGCGCGCAAGACGGCGGTCGAGGTCCCGACCGGTCCGCTCAGCCGCTGCCGACGCCAGCACGTTACGGGTGGACAACGGGCAGCCGGGGCATTCCGCGCCCCGAGTGCGACAGTCCGGCTACGGCGGCCGCTCCGATGAGTCCGGCGTCCGTCGCGAGCTTGGCGGGCACGACGGGCAGGTTGCGGGTGAAGTCGAGGACGGCGTAATCGGCGAGGTGGCGCCGCAGGGGCGCAAGCAGTGTGGTGCCGGCCTGGGCGACACCACCGCCGACGACGACGAGGTCGAGTTCAACGAGGGCCGCTGTGGCCGCAATCGCGGCGGCAAGGGCTCGTCCGGCACGGTCATACGCCGCAGCGGCTCGCGGATCCCCGGTGCGGGCGGCGTCCGCAACCGCTGCGGCCGTCGGTTCGACACCGGCGGGCGGCACCCAGCCGGATTCCACAGCATGGGCGGCGATGGCGGTGCCGCTGGCGAACCGCTCCACACAGCCGCGCGCCCCGCACGGGCACTCGGGCCCTCCGATGTGGTCGACAGTGATGTGGCCGATGTGCCCGGCGTTGCCCGACAGGCCGGCATACAACGCCCCGTTGAGGATCAAGCCGCCGCCGATGCCGGTGGAGACCACCATGCCCAGGGCGTTGTCCACTCCCCTGGCGGCGCCCTTCCAATGCTCACCTGCGGCCATCGCGACCGCGTCTCCCACAACAACGGGCTCGACGCCGCGTGGGACGCGGGGATGCGCGCGTACCCGGTCGACCAGTGGGAAGGCGCGCCAGGCCGGAATATTGACCGGGCTGACCGTCCCGGCCACGGTGTCGACCGGGCCCGCGCTGCCGATGCCCAGGCAGGAGAGCGACTTCCACCCCGGGTGAACGGCCAGGTCGTCCAGGACCGCCGCGACCGCGGCCATCATCTCCTCGGCCGTGCCGTGGGCCGGCGTGGCGCACTGCGACCGGGCCACCAGGTGGCCGTCGGTGTCGACGAGCCCACCGGCGATCTTGGTACCACCGATGTCGAGTGCTCCGTACACGAGACCGTCCATTCCATCTCTCGGGACTTCCTGCAGGCCTGACCACGTGCCATCCCGCTACGTCGCGCGCCCCGGGGCGCGCGACGTAGCAGTCACTGGGTTACTTGGTGAGCGGGGACAGCTTGGGGTCGTTGGCATAGGCCTCGGCCGCGTTCTCCTTGGTCACGATGACCGGCGGGAGGAGGTAAGCAGGGACGACCTTGGAGCCGTTGCTGTACGACTTGGTGTCGTTGATCTGCGGCTTGTCGCCCTTCTGCAGGGACTTGACCATGTTGATGGTCTCGGCGACGAGCTTTCGCGTGTCCTTGTTGATGGTGGAGTACTGCGCGCCGGCCATGATCGACTTCACCGACTCGACTTCGGAGTCCTGACCGGTGACGACCGGGACCGGCTTGCCGGCGCCTTTCACTGAGGTGAGGATCGCGCGGGCGAGGGTGTCGTTCGGCGACAGGACGCCGTCGAGCTTCTTGGCGCCGTTGTAGGTCGAGGTCAGCAGGGAGTCCATGCGCTGCTGGGCGTTCTCGGCCTTCCAGCCCTGGATCGCGGTCTGCTTGATGTCCTTCTGACCGGACCCGACAACGATGTCACCCTTGTCGATCATAGGCTTGAGGACATCCATCGCGCCGTCGAAGAAGACCTTCGAGTTGTTGTCGTCCGGCGAGCCGGAGAACAGCTCGATCGTCCACGGGCCCTTCGGCTTCTGGGCCTTCATACCGTCGAGGAGAGCCTGCCCCTGCAGCTGGCCGACCTTGAAGTTGTCGAACGCGATGTAGTAGTCGACGTCGGGCGTGTTGGTGATGAGACGGTCGTAGGCGATGACCGTCGCGCCGGCCTGCTTGGCCTGTGCCACCTGTGTGGCGAGCTGCGAGGCGTCGGTCGCGCCGACGACGATCACCTTGGCCCCCTTGGTGACCATGGCGGAGATCTGCGACTGCTGGTCCGCGACGGTGGTCGAGGCACCCGCGTACTGCACGTCGGCCTTGAAGCCCGCCTCCTTGAGGCCGTTGGTGAACAGGTCGCCGGCGAGCACCCAGTTCTCCGAGGTCTTCGCCGGCAGCGCGACACCGACGAGGGAGTCCTGCGCGAAGCCCTTGGCGCCGCTGCTGCCGGTACCGGTGGAGCCTTCGCGTTCGTTGGAGCAAGCCGTGCCCATGATGAGCAGTGTGGCGGCGCCGACCGTGGCGATGCCTCTGGTGATGAATGTGCGCATGGTGAGTTGAGCCCTTCGTGCAGGTTGCTGTTGCCGGGAGTGGTGTTCCGCGGGCGCCGGCCCGCGAGTAGGTGGTGCGGTCAGCCTGCGACCAGCGTTTTGTCGGAGTCGGAGTCGGAGTCGGAAGCCGGGTTCGCCGTTCCGACCGGTTCCTCCCGTCGGAAGGGGCGCATCAGCGACCCGATGATCGAGAAGCGGCCCTGGCGCTTGTTGTAGACGTCGAACGCGACGGCGAAGAGGAGGACCAACCCCTTGATGATCTGGACCATGTCGGAGCCGACGCCTTCCAACTGCAGGCCGTTGTTGAGAAGCGCCATGACCAGGCCCCCGACGATCGAGCCGCTGATGGTGCCGAGCCCGCCGGAAACCGCCGCGCCACCGATGAAGACTGCCGCGATGGCGTCGAGTTCCCAGCTCAGGCCATCCTGCGGGCCGGATGCCGCGGACCGCGCCACGAAGATCATGCCGGCCAGGGCGGCCAGTACGGACATGTTCATCATGACGACGAAGTTGACCCGCCTCAGTTTCACGCCGGAAAGCTCCGCCGCGCGGGCGTTGCCGCCGACGGCGTAGATGTGCCGGCCGCCGATGGTGTTGCGGGTGTAGTACGAGTACACGAGCACCAGGACGATCAGGATGATGCCGGAGATCGGCAGGCTGGTGCCGATGCGGCCGCCCGCGAAGCGCAGCGTCGCGAAGACGATCACTCCCAGCATCACCGTGAGGCGGATGCCCGTGATCCACAGTGGAGCCACGTCGGCGTGCATTTCGCGGCGGGTCTGCTGCGCCTTCCACTCGCGCCACGCCACGCCCGCGCAGGCCGCCAATCCGAGCAGCAGGGTCAGGTTGTTGTATCCGGTGTCCGGCCCGACCTCGGGCAGGAAACCCGCTCCGATCTCGCGGAAGTTCTCGGGGACCGGCACCGTGTCGGCGTTGCCGATGTACTGGTTGCCGCCGCGGAACAGCATCATCCCGGCCAGGGTGACGATGAACGCCGGCACGCCCACGTAGGCGACCCAGAAGCCCTGCCAAGCCCCGATCAACGCACCGACGAGGAGGCCGAGTGCGATGCCGAGGGGCCACGGGAGGGAGTACGCCTCCATCGCCTTGGCGACCACGATGCCGGTGAACGCCGCGACCGAGCCGACCGAGAGATCGATGTGCCCGGCGACGATCACCATGAGCATGCCGATGGCGAGAATCAGGATGTAGGAGTACTGGCTGACGACCGCGATGAGGTTGCCGGAGGTCAGGGTCAGCCCGCCGGTCCAGATCTGGAACAGCAGGACGATCGCCACAAGGGTGAAGATCATGCCGAACTGGCGGGCGTTGGAGGTCGTGCCTCCGAAGAGGTTCTTCTGCAGGTCTTTGATTCGGCTCATGAGGTCGGGCTCTTCTTCATCGCGGTCATCTGCTTCATCAGCACTTCGGGGTCGGCGTCGCGGCGCGGGACTTCGCCAGTGATGGTGCCTTCGAACGCCGTGTAGATGCGGTCGCACAGCCCGATGAGTTCGGGAAGCTCCGAGGAGATGACGATGACGCCCTTCCCCTGGCCCACGAGCCGCTGGATGATCCCGTAGATCTCGTACTTGGCACCCACGTCGATGCCGCGGGTCGGCTCGTCGAGGATCAGCAGGTCCGGGTCGGTGAACATCCACTTCGCCAGGACGACCTTCTGCTGGTTGCCGCCGGAGAGCTTGACGACGCCCTCGTCGACGCTGGGCGTCTTGATCCTCAAGCTCGCGCGGTATTCCTCGGCGATGCGGTACTCACGCACCGGATCGATGACCCCGCGCCTGGCGATCTTCGACAGTTTGGCAGCCACCATCGAGGTCTTGATGTCGTCCAGCAAGTTGAGGCCGATGGACTTGCGGTCCTCGCTGACGTAGGCGAGGCCGTGGCGGATGGCGTCCGCCACCGACTTCAGCCGGATCTCCTCGCCGTCCTTGAAGACTCGGCCGGACAGGTAGGTGCCGTAGGAGCGCCCGAACAGACTCATC
Source organism: Streptomyces sp. NBC_00322 (assembly GCF_036147535.1). NCBI lineage: Bacteria > Bacillati > Actinomycetota > Actinomycetes > Kitasatosporales > Streptomycetaceae > Streptomyces > Streptomyces sp. NBC_00322. Next base: position 327,726 of record NZ_CP108019.1, read on the forward strand.
GCGAGTTCCGTGCGCCCAGCGCCCATGAGGCCGGCGAAACCGACGATCTCACCGCGCCGGACATGGAAGGTCGACCCCTTGCACACCAGCCGTTGGTCGGAACTCGGGTGCTGCACTGTCCAGTCACGGACCTCGAAGAAGACCTCGCCGATGTCGGGCGTGTGGTCGGGAAACCGACTGCTGAGCTCGCGGCCGACCATGCCACGCACGATGCGGTCCTCGTTGACGCCGTCCGCCTTGACGTCCAGAGTCTCGATGGTGCGGCCGTCGCGCAGGATCGTGATGCTGTCGGCGATCGCCTCGATCTCGTTGAGCTTGTGCGAGATGATGATCGAGGTGATGCCCCGCTCCCTGAAGCCGCGCAGCAGGTCGAGCAGGTGCCGGGAGTCGTCCTCGTTGAGAGCCGCGGTCGGCTCGTCGAGGATGAGCAGCTTCACGTCCTTCGCGAACGCCTTGGCGATCTCCACGAGTTGCTGCTTGCCGACGCCGATGTCCTTGACCAGCCTGTCGGGATCCTCCCGGAGCCCGACCTGTGCCATCAGCTCCAGCGCCCGGCTCTGGCAGGCCTTCCAGTCGATCCCGCCCCGCCTGCGGGGTTCGTTGCCGAGGAAGATGTTCTCGGCGATCGACATGCCCGGCACCAGGGCAAGCTCCTGGTGGATGATGACGATCCCGGCCCGTTCACTGGCCCGGATGTCATGGAACCGCATCTGCTCGCCGCGGTAGACGATCTCGCCCGAGTAGCTGCCGTGCGGGTGAACGCCGCTCAACACCTTCATGAGGGTGGACTTGCCGGCACCGTTCTCCCCGCAGATCGCGTGGATCTCGCCCTCGCGGACGACCAGGTTGACATCGGCGAGCGCTTTGACGCCGGGGAAGGTCTTGTTGATCGACCGCATATCCAGCAGGTTCGGGGCCTCGGTCATGGGCAGGCCTCCGCACTGCTCAGGCCACGCCGAGCACTCGGGGCCGAGCCTTCAGGGATGCGGGGTTTCGTGGACATCAGCTTGCCTCCGATGGCACTGCGCGGTGCCCCGTGTCCGGGGTGCTACGACCGCGTGCCGGGACACTAAATCCATTTGTTTTACTAAGTCAACGGCCTGGCAGTATGTATCCGGGGAAAACCAGAGAGGACCAGTACGTGCGGCAGGCAGGAACGAACCTCCCCAAAGTGGGGCGGTACAACCGAGCGGTGGTCCTGGACCAGATCCAGCTGACCGACGGCATCAGCCGGGTGGAGATCGCCCAGCAGACCGGACTCACCCCGCAGACGGTCTCCGGCATCGTGCGCCGCCTGCTGGACGAGGGCATCGTCCGGGAGGACGGGGCCAGCCGGATCGCCAGCGGCGGAAAGCCCCGCACCACGCTGCGGCTCAACGCGGAGGCGGGCAGTGCGGTCGGACTGCACTTCGACCCGATCCAACTGACCTGCTCCGTGGTCGACCTGCGCGGACGCCCCCTGGTCGTCAAGAAGCGCCCCACCCCGCCCGGCATCGACCCGGCCCACGTGGTGACGGCCATGGCGGAGCTGGTCGCCGAAGTGCTGGACGAAGCAGACGTCCCGCGCGACAAGGTACTCGGCCTGGGCCTCGCCACCCCGGGACCGATCGACCAGGATCTCGGCATGATCGTCACTCCGCCTCAGCTCGCGCACTGGACCCGGGTGCCCATGCAAAGCATGCTGAGCGACGCCACCGGACTGCCCGTGACGCTGGACAACGACGCCACCGCCGCCGCGGTCGGCGAACGCTGGTCCGGCGCAGGCAAGGGCGTGGCGAACTTCGCGTACTTCTTCTTCGGCACCGGCATCGGTGGTGGCCTGATCCTCAACCACCAGGTATTCAGGGGCGGTTCGCTGAACGCCGGAGAATTCGGCCACTCGTCCGTGCTGCCCGACGGGCCGGAATGCTACTGCGGCAACCGCGGCTGCCTGGAGCGCCTCGCCAATCCCCCGGCGATCGTGGCCGAGGTGCATCGCCGACTTGCCGACCGGCATCGAGACGAGAGTGAGCTGTCGCAAGCATTCGACCGAGATCCGGCTTCGGTCGACCATGCCGCGATCCGGCTCGCCGCCGCGGCCGGCGACCCTGTCGCCGCCGCCGTCATCGACGAGGCCGCGGAACGCGTCGCCTCGGTCGCCGTCAGCATCGCCAACTTCCTCGACGTGGATCTCATCGTTCTCGGCGGTCACGGCATCCAGCACGTGGAGTCGCGGTACGTCGACGTCGTCGCCTCGGCGCTGGCAACCAGACCACTGTCCCGCAGCATCCGGGTCGTCGAGGTCAAGGCGTCCCCCCTCGGCACGGACGCCGCCGTGGTGGGCGGTGCCGCCCTCGTACTGCACTCGACGTACTCACCGCAGTTGTCCGCACTTCTCGCTGACTGAACGCAACCTGGGACGCTGAACAGCACTGGGTTCGTTGCCGAGTTCGAATACTGGAGAATCGGGACCTGCGCCAGCGAAGAGGAAGTGACTCCTCCCACGCGTAAACGTGCGGGCTTCTCCTGTCGGTGGCTGGGCCACGTCGGGAAGGACCAGCCCGGCCCTGATAGCGACGTTGAGTGCACCGACCTGGTCGGCGTTGGCGGTGTGGCCGCAACGGGTGCACTCGAACTTCTCTTGCGTGGTGCGGTTCTCGCCGGACACGTGCCCGCATGGGGGGGCATGTGCGGGAGGTGTTGCGGGGGTCCACGGGGATCAGTACGCGACCGGCGCTTTCAGCCTTGTGCGCGAGGATGCCCAGGGACACCCCCCAACCCGCATCGTGAATGCTCTTGTTCAGGCCGGCCTTCGCGGCGGCACCGTTCGGCAGAAACCCGCCGAGCATTTCGGGGTCGGGCTTGGGCCTTGGGGCGCGGACCATGTTCACGATGCGAAGCTGCTCGTGCGCGATCGTGTCGTAGTCGCGGACCAGGGCGAGGGCGGTCTTGTGTGCGTGGTCGGTGCGCTGCCGCTTGACCTTGCGGTGAAGGGCGGCGACTTTTTCCACGGCCCGGCGGTGGCGGGCCGACCGGTTGTCCCGTCTGCGCCTTGGGAACTCCTTGAGGGCGCGCTGGGCATCGGCCAGGGCTACGGCGTTGCGCTTGTGGTGACGCGGGTTTGCGATGTGCTCGCCCTCGGACGTGGTGAGGAAGTGGGCCACGCCCATGTCGATTCCGGTCACTGCGCCCGCCTGGGGCAGGGGCTCGGCCGGGACCTCGTCGCAGGCGAGGATGACGTACCACTGCCGCCCCTCACGCTTGACGCTGACTGTCTTCACGCGGCCCCTGACGGGGCGGTGCTGGTGGACGCGGACGTGTCCGACGCCTTGGAGACGGACGCGGGTGACCGGGTCGTGCGGGGTGGAGTCCCAGCGGCAGCCGTCGCCGTCCTTGGGGAACTCGACCGTGTCGAACCAGTTCACGCCCCGGAACCGGGGGTAGCCGGGGGTGTCCCCGGACTTGACCCGGCGGAAGAACGCGGCGAACGCCTTGTCCAGGCGCCGCAGCGTGGCCTGCTGCGAGGAGAACGACCACCGGCCCTGCCGCTGCGGATCGAACGCCCTGATCTCCTTGAGCTGCGCCGACTGGCTGCCGTACTTGATGTTCGTCTTCGAGACGTGCCGGTAGGCGTCCCGACGTTCCTGTAACGCCCCGTTGTAGAGGGAGCAGTGATCCCGCAGCATCTCACCCAGCGCCCGGCTCTGGCGCACGGTGGGACGGAGAAGGAACTTATACGCGCGGTGCACGCTCGCCCTCCTCCTTCCGCTTGTTGGTCCAGGGGCGTTCCCACTGGGTGTTGATGTACTGCTCGACCGTGTTCGCGCTCACCGCGCCGACCGAGGCCACGAAGAACGACGACGACCACAAGGTCGGCATCTGCGACTTCAAATGCGGGAACTCCTCGCGGAGCACCCGGGAGGTGAAGCCCTTGAACTGGTTCGCGACGTAGGACGCGGACGCCTTCGGTTCGTGCTTGACGAAGAGGTGGACGTGGTCGGGCATCACCTCAAGGGCAATGATCTCCCAGCCCTTCTCGGCTGCCTTCGCCTCGATCAGCTCACGCAGCCGGACAGCGACCGGGCCACCCAGGACCCGCCGGCGGTACTTCGGGCACCACACGACGTGCAGTCCCAGGTCGTACACGCCACCGGAATACCGGCGGACCTTCCGAGTCACAGTCACCACCGCGACCATACGCGTGGCACACATCTAGTGGCTGCGGGTACCGGAAACCGAGATCAACAATGCAGACCCATGAACAAAATCCAGGTCAGAGCAACACCGAGAAGCGATTCCCCCCACGCCTAAAGGCGCGGGTCCCCTCGCTAGGAGTCTGATGGAGGACGAGCTATTGCATTGCCCGACGTCCACGCCTACTCGACCGCCACTGGTACTCGTCTGACCGCATCACCGTCGAACACGGCCTGGCCGACCACCAGCGCTGGAAACAACTCATCCGCTGGACACATCACCGCGAGACCCTGCCCGACGCCTACCGCGTCACCGCCCGCCCCGCCTCTGATCGCACCGCAACCATCCTGCGCCTCACCCTCGAGCAGACGAAAACATCCATATCCGCTGTCAGGCACCAACTCGTAAGGGGTGTCTCAGACATGGTGGATCCTGTTCGCGATCTCCCAGCGGCTGTGGACGCGTTGTGCGATCTCGATTGCATCGGTCTGTTCCGCGTTCAGGTCGGTGACGCCGTAGGGTCGCCGGTCAGAGGGCGGGCGGGGTCCAGTCGGCAGGCAGGCCGGACTGGCTGAGGACGGTGGCGAGGCTGTAGTGGTCCTGGTCGGAGGTGATCCGGCAACGGTTCTTGTCGAGGTCGAGGAGGGTGGTCATCGGCACGGCGAAGGGCTTGGGTGCGCCCTTGATGTGGCCCGAGTAGATGGCTTCGACGGTGATGCCGTCGCCGCCGCGGTGGGCGGCGTGCACGGTGACGTGGACGTTGTCGATGACGGCGTCGGCGCGGGCCTTCCACCCGGCGATCTCCTCGCGGCCGTGGAAGGTCATGCCCACCGCCTCGTCGGTGTAAGTGCCGTCGGCGGTGAAAAGGGCGCCGAGCGCCTGTGGGTCGGTGCCGTTCCAGGCGCGGGCCCAGTCGGTGACGATCCTCGACGGGCAGCGCCCGGCGTCCGGCGCGGCGTAGGCGGTCGTAGGGGTGGCGGCGCAGAGGGCCGCGGCGGCGAACAGCATGGTCATGGCACGGGGCGGGCGGGACGTTATGGTGATGCTCCTTCGGGTGAGGGTGCGGGTGTGGGTGCGGCCGGGCGGCCGGTATCCCGGGGATGGTGTCAGGGGGTCAGGGCAGCCTTGCCGACGGCGGTGCGAGATTCGGCAAGGCTCGGGGCTTTGGTGGCTCGGGTGAGCGGTATGGCCGCTCCCGGGGTAGGGGATCGGCGGCGGGTGGCGGAACTCGCGCAGCCTTTCCGCCGCCTCGGCGCCGACCGGACTGGCACCGGCCGGGGCAGCGGCCTCGGCCTTTCCATCGTCGCGGCTATCACCGAGGCCCACCACGGCACCCTGGACCTGCGCGCCCGCCCCGACGGCGGCCTGCGCGTCACCGTCACCCTCCCCCACCCAGGCGACAGGGCGACAAAAGGCCCCAACACAGAGACGGACGTGGCGCGTTGAGAGACCTGGTGGTCGAGGACGCCCGCCCGCTCGCCGAGGTCATAGCCGAGGGACTGCGCGACCAGGGCATGGCCGTGGACATGGCCCACGACGGGCTCGATGCCGCAGCCAAGCTGGACGTCAACGCGTACCACGTCGTCGTTCTCGACCGCGACCTGCCAGGCATCCACGGCGACACCCTCTGCCGGATGATCACCGAGCGGGACAGCCGCGTGATGGTCCTGATGCTGACCGCCGCCGACTCACCCGGCGACCGCGTCAGCGGTCTGACCCTGGGCGCCGACGACTACCTCGCCAAGCCCTTCCACTTCCCCGAACTCGTCCTGCGCATCCGCGCCCTGGCCCGCCGCCGCCCCGCCGCCCGCTCCCGCACCCTGCGCTCGGCCGGCATCGAACTCGACCCCATGCGCCGCACCGCAATCCGCGACGGCCGCCAACTCGACCTCTCCGTAAAGGAGTTCGCGCTACTCGAAGCCCTCCTGAACGCGAGCCCCGCCTTCCTCAGCACGGAGGACCTCCTCGAACAGGTCTGGGACGAGCACGCCGACCCGTTCACCAACACTGTCACGGTGACCATCAGCCGCCTGCGCCGCAAACTTGGCGACCCCCGGTCATCGCTACCACACCCGGCGTGGGGTATCGGATCATCGACCCAGCTGCCACACCCGACTGAGCGGCTAGCAGGGGTTGGCGGCCCGCGAGCGGAGGCCGTGTTCAAGTGCGTGTTTCTGATCCTCAGGCGACTCACGCGAAAAGGCGCCCGTATCGACTGGTCGAAGAGGCCTGACCACGCGCAGCAGCCCGGTGTGGTTTCGTTCACGGATCACGACGGCGATTGTTCAGCACTCTGGGAGGCGCCCGCCCGGGGCCGAGGTCGATGTTCACGAGAACGGACAGCACCCGTCGACTGACTCCCCGCCCGGGCAGGGGGTGGCCTTCCTGGGCCTCGTTACCCGTCGTAGCCGTTGTTCGACTGGTCGGTATTCGGCCTGGTGACAGCTGCAGTTCCCGGCGGACACGCAAGGCAGGCCGGCCGGGTCCTCGGTCCCTGAGTATCGGTGGACCTTTCGCCTCGCCTGCGGCGCACGCCCGTGGTGCGATGAAACAGGGGGTCGGGAAGGAGAGAGCGATGACCCCACCGGCAGGGGAGCGCAAGAGTGGCACGGGCCCGTTGTCGGTCCGCCCGCTGGGTGAGGCGGACCTGGATCGGGCCGACGAGATCTTCAGGGTCGCCTTCGGGACGTTCCTCGGGGCTCCCGAGCCGAAGACGTTCTTCGGGACCGCCGACTACGTCCGCACCCGCTGGGCGGCCGATCCACAGGCGGCCTTCGCAGCGACGGTCGAGGGCGAAGTCGCCGGATCGAACTTCGCCGCCAACTGGGGCAGCGTCGGGTACTTCGGCCCGCTGACCGTGCGTCCGGACCTGTGGGACCAGGGCGTCGGCAGGCGCCTCATGGAGCCGGTCATGGACTGCTTCGACACCTGGGAGAACCGCCACCTGGGCCTGTTCACCTTCTCGCACAGTCCCAAGCACCTTGAGCTCTACCGCCGGTACGGTTTCTGGCCCCGATTCCTCACAGCCATCATGAAGAAGCAGGTGGCAGGCAGTGCCGCAGTCCCCGGCCGAGTGCTGTACGGCCAGCTGCCCGCCGCCGAGCAGCCCCACGCCCTGAGCCTTTGTCGCGCACTGACCGGGGCCGTGTACGAGGGCCTGAGCCTGGAACGCGAGATCGTGGCCACGCACGCGCAGGGGCTCGGTGACACCATCCTGCTCCAGGGCGCCGGCTCCGAGCTCGATGGCCTGGCCGTCTGCCACTGCGGAGCCGGGTCGGAGGCCGGCGAGGACGTGTGCTTCGTCAAGTTCGGAGCCGTACGCCCTGGCCCGGAGGCCGCCAACCGGTTCGAACGACTGCTTGGCGCGTGCGAGCAGCTGGCCGCCGAGCGCGGACTGGGTCAACTGGACGCCGGGATGAACCTGGGCCGCCCGGATGCCTACCGTCGAATGGTCGACCGCGGTTTCCGCACCTGGTTGCAGGGCGTGACCATGCACAGGCCCAACGAACCCGGCTACAGCCACCCCGACGCCTACGTGATCGACGACTGGCGCTGAGACCCCGCCACACTCGGCCCGCGAGGAAGGCCCGGTGCTGCCCGAACCCGTGGACATTGGCCGACGGCGCCGACGGCCAGACACCTCCCGGACCACTGTCGGAGTGCTGTCCCTTCTCATGGACAGAGCCACCGGAGCCCCTGTCGCCGTGCTGTCCAGCACAATGGTCGAGGATGGAATCATGGCGGGAGAAGCAGGCGAGATCGCTCTGAACAAGCAAGACCTTCGTGAGGTCACCGCGTTCGCTGCGGCGTGCGCGGAAGTGGTGCTCGAGGTATCCGAGGCCGATCAGCCGGACGACTCGCGGCTGCGAGACGCTATCGGTGCCGCGTGGGAGTTCGCCCGGGGTGGTGAGCGCGGAAACCTCTGCGCGACACAGCGTGGGCGGCCCTCAACGCAGCCAAGAGCGCGGACACTGCGGCTGCGCTGTGAAGGGCAGCGAGCGCAAGTGCACCTCCTGGGCCCCGGTCCACGCCTGATCCGCTGAAGGGCCGGGCCGCTCAGCGGCCCGGCCGACGCGCGGGTCTCGGGCAGGGGGCGCGGCTGTTCGAGCTCGGCCTGCTGGGGCGGGCGTGTCAGCACGCGAAGCCGGATCTGCCCGTGCCGATAGCGGGAAGGGCCGGGCCCGCCTGGTTCCGTCCGGGGGCAAGGCAGAACCACGGGGTGTGGTTCCACTGCGCCGACCGCCGGTCCGAGGCGGCTACGACCGGCACCGGGCACGACGTCCGGTGATGCGATCAAGGCGGCACGGAGGTGCGATGGAACAGCCCCCGCAGGCCGTCGCGCGGCCTGTGGCCTCCCGGAGAGTGGCGGTGATCCCCGTGACCGTACGCCGCCACGCCGGCGCAGGCCGTCGTCCCCGTCCCGTCCGAGCCGTGCACGTCCGGCTGGGTGTGCGGCTGGACCGGCCCCGACTACACGGGCGTGGCGAGTTTTGTCTCGCAGGACATGCCGCGGTCTCCGGAGACGACCGCATACGTCGGATTCATCGGCGGTGAGTCGGTGTGGAACAGTGCCAGGACGTGGCGCCGGAACGGCCAGGTCTCGGGCCGGTGCTTCACCGTGTACAACAGCACCGAGTACCGGGGCCAGAGTCGGACCATCCGCCCGGACCAGGGCATCGCCCCGATCCCCGCGTCGTTCGGGAACATCCATTCCAACCGGCTCCACGCATGCCGGCTGTCCTGACCGTCCCGAACACGTGGTGTGCGCTGCCGACTGACGGTGAAAAGCGGGGACGGCACGCTGCGGCTGATCGTCTTCATGGGAGCGGCCACCTGCGCCGCACTCACCCTCGCTGGTGACGACCTGACTCGCGGGTCTGCTGTAGCAGTGCTGAGGCGCGATCCAGATTTTTCGGAGTTCGGCGGTCTGCGGATGTCGAGAACGTGCCACGGGCTCCGTCCCAGGGACATCAGCGGCCACCACCGGCCGCACGAGGAAGGAGGAGAAACCAGCATGGCGATTCAGCGGATGGACAACGTCGGCATCGTCGTCGAGGACATGGATGCCGCCATCGCGTTCTTCGTGGAACTCGGTATGGAGCTGGAGGGCAGGGCAGAGGTCGCGGGGACCTTCGCCGACCAGTGCACCGGACTCGACGGCGTCCGCTGTGACATCGCGATGGTCCGGACCCCGGACGGTCACAGCCGGCTCGAGCTGGCGAAGTACCGCAGCCCCGCAGTGATCAGCTCCGGGCCGCGCAACCGGCCGCACAACATTCTGGGCACGCACCGCGTCATGTTCGCCGTCGACGACATCGACGACACCGTTGCCCGCCTGCGCCCTCACGGCGCCGAACTCGTCGGCGAGATCGCCCGGTTCGAGGACAGCTATCTGCTCTGCTACATCCGCGGCCCGGAGGGCATCATCGTCGGACTGGCCGAGCAATTGCGCTGAGAAGGAGGAACCGAACCATGCAGCCGAACGTGATCATTGACGTTCTGAACCGCCCGATCAGCCAGGAGCTGCTGGCCCGCGACGTGACCCGCCTGGCCCGGAAGGCATCGCGGACCTGGTCGCCCTCGCCAACCCGACGAACTTCCACACCGCCGCCCAGGCCGTGGCCGCGGCCAACGCCGTTCACGACTGATGCCGAGGCGGGGTCCAGGACTTCGGCGAACGCGTCATGGACACCTGCGTCTTTGAGGGCCTGGAAGACGATGTCGTGGTCGGTGCCGAGGGCTGGCAAGGTGAGATCGAAGGACTCGACCTCACCCTGACCTTCCTGCGCGGAAAGCGGGAGCAGACCCGGCGGTTCCACCGAAGCCGAACGGTCGACCTGGGCCTTCCCCATCAACTGCCTCCGCTCACACCAGGGTGATCAGCAACCTAACCGGCAGCGGCAATCCCAGCTGGTCTGCGGTGCCCCAGGCCCACACGCATGACTTTCACTGGACCACCCGTTGGCTGCGACGACCAGACCTCGCCTCCCTAGGCTGTCGTCCGGCTTGGACCGTCTTTGCCCGAGTTCTGGCGAGCAGATCGGTCAAAGCCGCCGCGTCGCAAATGCTGGCCAGGGCAGAAAGGCTTCGCGCCACCGCTTCCGCGTCCTTTCGGGACAGTTCCATGCCCATGTGGCCGAGTGCGAAGGTCAACAGCTTGAAGTGTCGGACACCGTCCTCCACAGCGCGGGCACGGAATAGCTCGGCTTGAAGGCTCTCGGCGTTCATGGCCTCGCACTCCGCGGCTAGAGCATGGAAGTCGTTCCGCGACCAACCGACGCGCAGGCGGCAGCAGGTGAGCAGACTCAGGGTTCGATGACGAGGCGTTCGATGAGCCCGTCGTGGAGTGTGAACTGGTAGCGCAGATCGATGGTCCCGCCGGGGAAGTTGCCCTCGAGGTGGTGGGTGGCGATGTAGCGGGTCGCGTCGGTCTGCTGGGCGTCGGTGAGGTGGATGGTGTAGGTGAATTCGGTGGCGGATCGGTCGAGCCACCCCTCGATCGCCTCGGTGCCCTCGTAGGTGTTGCCGTCGTCGATCACCGTGGCTTGGCCGGTGAACGCCGTGATCGCGGTGCCAGCGTCGTGGGCACGGTGCGCCTTCAGGTAGCGGGTGATCACCTCGGGCAGGGTGTCCGGGGTACTGGTGCGGGGCTGGTTGTCGTGCATGACGCTCCTTTGGGTGGTGGCGGGTTCAGACGGTGGGGGTGTTGCCGCCGTCGATAACGTGTTCGGCGCCGACGATGGCCGAGGCGCGGTCGGAGACGAGGAAGGCGACGAGTTCGGCGACTTCCTCGGGCCGGTTGGGACGGCCCAGCGGGATACCGCCCAGGGAGCCCATGAGCCGGCGCAGCGCCGCTTCCTCGGTGATGTCTGCGTCGTGGGCGATCCGGGCGACGAGGTTGTCGGCGGCCGAGGTCTGCACGAAGCCGGGCGAGACGGTGTTGACGCGGACGCCGTGCGGGGCGACCTCGTTGGCCAGGCCCTTGCTGTAGGTGGTCAGGGCGGCCTTGGCGGCGGCGTAGGCCAGGGTGCCGTTCCACAGCGGCATGCGGCGCTGGATCGAGGTGACGTGCACGACCGCCCCCTTACCCGTGGTGATCACGTGCGGCAGGAGTGCACGGTCCAGGCGGACGGCGGCCAGCAGGTTGGTGTTCAGCTCCCTGGCCCAGTCGTCCTCGCCGAGCGCCGCGAACCCTCCGGCCGGTGCCTCGGACCCGCCGAGGGTGTTGACCAGGATGTCGACGCCTCCCACGCGGGCGTCCACCTCGGCGGCTACGTGGGCTGCACCCTGGGCGGCGGACAGGTCGGCGGTGATGAACGTCTTCTCCTCGATGTCGTCGGGGAGGCTGCGGGCGGTGACCAGTACGGTTGCGCCGGCCTGGGCGAGACGTCTGGCGATGGCGGCTCCGGTGCCCTTGGTGCCGCCGGTGACCAGAGCACGCCGGCCTTCGAGGGATTCGCTGATGGATGTGGTCACGGTGTGCTCCATTCCCGGGTGCGGGCACAGAAAGCACCGCTCCCGTCATTACTGCTAAAATAGAAGCTACTAAGTTCGACTTTAGCAGTAACTGAGGGGATGGTCGCCGTGGCAAGCCGGATCAGGCTGGAGGACCGGGAGTGCCCGCTGTCCACGACGGTGGAACACGTAGGCGAGTGGTGGACGCTGCTGATCCTCCACGACGCCTTCGACGGCTACACGCGCTTCGACCAGTTCCAGGAGAGCCTGGGTATCTCCTCCAGCATGCTCACCACCCGGCTGAAGACCCTCGTCGCGGACGGCCTGCTGGGGCGACGGCCCTACCAGACCAACCCCGTACGCCACGAGTACGTCCTCACCGAACTGGGGCGCTCCCTGCGACCGGTGATCGTTGCCCTGGCCGCATGGGGCAACTCCCGCCTCGCACCGGCCGAACGCAGCATGATCCTCATCGACGCGCACAGCGGCGAGGAAGTCGAGCCCGTCGTCGTTGACGCCAAGACCGGCCGCCGACTCGACGACAGCGACACCCACGTCTTCACCGCAGGTCCCGCAGCCAGCGACGCCATGCGCCACCGTTACGCGACACGGCCGGCCGCCCCCCGCGCAGGCGTAAGGCTGCCCCGGACAAACACCGAACGGCCTTGAGCAGGGCCGGAACGCACAGGTCGTACCTGATCGACCACGCAACGTCGGCTCGCTGCCAGCATCACGCCTGCCAATCCTCCCCAGTCGTTGGGAACTGGATCACGGGAGGCGAGGAGCCCAGGGGTGCAGTTCCGCTCCGGTCTCCTGCGCGATGGTGCGCTGCGGCGCATCGCCCCTGGCTGCGGGCGTTGCGGGTGTGGGGGTGGCGTCGGGGCCGAGGAGGCGGTGTACGGCTTCGGGGCCGTGGTCGCGGCGGGCGGCGGCCAGTTCGTCGAGGTCCCAGACCATGGTGCCGGTGACGGTGTTGCGGCCGCCGCGGCGCCGGATGGTGCCGCGCACGAGGAGCAGCCCGCTGTGCAAGATCGTGTGTGCGCAGTCGTCGTGACGGTCTTCGAAGAAGGCGAGGTCACCATCTCCCCCGGCCTCGGTGACGCCACGGCCACCGTCTACGGCTGCGACCTGTCCGAGGGCTACATCCGCGTCAACGCGGACTACACCTCATGACGGCCGCCGATCGCAGTCACGGCCCCCGGGACAGCGCAACGCCCGACCACACAGTCCAAGCACGGCAGCCTCCAGCTGGACTCCGCGAGACCGGGGATACCGAGCGGCTCATGATGGACCTTCAGGTCGGATGCCCGGCATGCCGAGGTTGACGGGCGCGATACCGGCGTCAGGTGCACGCGAGCCGTCAGCCCGCCCGGACGAGGAACCGCTGATCTGCCGCACCGGAGCAGCTTTCCTCGATCGCCTCGGCGCCCACGGTAGTGTCGTTGTCGACGATGCCGATGCACCCGCTGCTGGTGGCCGGACGCAGCCGGAAGGTCCCCGCAGTGGGTTCCAGGCGGAAGAGGGTGCCCTGCGCGCAATTCCGGCGGGGTTCCAGCATGCCCTTGATCTGGTCCTCGCTCATGACCGTCAGACATCCCTTTCCCATCTGGGGATGGTGCCACTGGATGCGGTAGAGCCCCTCACCCATCGGTTCGAGGTAGGTGCGCGGCACGGGTGCCTGGGCACAGGGGAGTTGGACGGCTACGGCGCTGCCGTAGGCACCGTTGCGGTCGCGTCCGTCGGTCAGGCAGAGATCGGGCGTGCGGGCGGGGCGGATGGTGACCCAGCCGTCGGCGGGAGAGGCCGGTATCCCTGGCTCGGCGGAGTCGCCAGCGAGCAGCCCCCAGGCGACCAGGGCCAGCATCGGGACCGCGAGCGTGGTCGCGCCGGCGACTGTGGAGCCCTTGGGCCGGCGGGGCCGCGCGATCGCAGCCGCTTCAGTCTGCGGTTGAGCATCGGTTTCAACGTCGCGCGCCTGGACGGGCGCCGCAATCGTACGGGCAGCGGCGAGCCTGTCTCTGGTGGCCAGCCAGGCGTCGACCCGCTCACCGTCCCCGCAGGCGCGGACGAACGCGGCCAGGACCTCGGGACGCGGCAGGCTCGTCCGGCGCAGTACGTCGGCGAGCGTGCTGCGCGCTAGGACGTCACCACTGCGGGCGGCTCGCTCCTCCAGCTCGCGATACGTCAGACCCGAACGCTCCTTGAGCCGCTGCATCGACGCGATGAAGCCGGCGGCGTCCGGGACTTCGTGCGGCGACACGTCTTCGTACGGTGGCAACTCCCCCAGGTTCCCCATGAGTGTCATCTTGCTGAGTCCCTGTCAAAGAAGACAACGGCGTATTCCGTCATGTCTGGCTGTCCGGGGCCAGGGTTCGGACAAAGCTCCGACCAGCCCGGACAGCCCGCGCCTGTCCGGGACACGCGGTTTCACTGTGCTGCTGCCCCGGCATCCGCAAGCCTCTTCCCCGTCCAAGCGCTCACACCACAGCGCACGGCTCACACAAGGGAGCATCAAGTGGAGAAGACAGGTTTGGCGTCGCGGATTGGAAAAGCGGGTATCGGCGTGACCCTGGCCGCCGTGGCTACCGTCGCCTTTTCGGGCACGGCGCAGGCGGCCAGTGTCTACGGCGAGAGCAGCAACGGCTGCGCGGACGCCGGGGGCACCTACAGCTACGCCTGGACCGGCAATGCCCAGGGGCGTGACACCTACAACGCCTACTTCAACATCACCGTCCGGGACAAGTGCCCGGGCGACGGCTGGGCAGGCGGCCTCTATCTGAGCTACTGGAAGTACCAGAACGGCCAGTGGAGCTGGATCTCCCAGCGACGGGTCAAGGTCAACGGAACGTACAGCACCCCACTGTCCAACGTGGACGGTGTACAGATCAACGTGTGCAACTACTACCCGGAGAAGGCCCCCTCGGGCTGCAGCCGCGTCTGGTGACCTCTCCTCCCACCGGGGTGTGCGAGTCGTACACCCCGGTGGCGACAGGCTCTTGCGATGCTCGAGGAACGTTCCGGCCCGTTCGCCGCCGCCGCGTGGCCGGCCCGGCGCTAGACCCAGTCTGGCCCACGCCGCGACTGCGACCTTCGTACGGCGGAGGGGTTCGGTGCCTGCTGGTACCCCGCCGGACCGCGACCACCACGGCCAACTCAGAAGGGCCGTCGCCCGACTGCGGGCACCGCTACAAGGCCCCATCGACCGGCCAGAAGGGCGGGAAGTACTCCGGGACGGCGACCGCCACATGGACCGTGGAATGGCAGGCAGCGGCCCTTGGAGACGCCGGAGAATTCACCGAAGTACGCGAGACCCCGTTCACGGTCGACGTCCGCGAGGTCCAGGTCCTCAACTGACGGACGGCCCCTCTAATCCCTTCGACAGAGCGCGAGGCGGCTGGCATGCTGCGCACAGCGGGCGGGTCTATGCCCTCGCGGGTGCCGGAGACGATCAGCTCCCGGCGGGTGACGTTCCGGCAGACACCAGCGCCCTCCCGCCCCGGGGGTCTGCTCGACAGCGTGTCGTGCCAGACAGCCGTTGGGTGGACCGCCGCCTGCGGAAGCGGGGTGGCGGGCGAACCGACGACGAAACTCCCACCACAGGTCAGCGGCCTGCGCCCCTCCCGGCGACAGGCCGGTTACCCTCCCCAGGGCGAGGATGCGGCGGCGCGTTCCATGCTGGTCACGCCGTCGGCCCGGCGTTCGCGAAGCATCTCGCCGCCGATCGTGTAGCGCGCGGCCGCGGCATCTGACCGGGCGGCTCGCTCCACGATCGCGTCGACGAGCGAGCGGACCATGGCCAGGCGGGGATAGGCGGCGTGGATCTGCTTCTCCCACGGGGAGACGATCTCCGCGTTGCGCCCGAAGTCGATGCCCACGCCCGCGCGGGTGAGGTAGCTCAGCAAGCCGCGGCGCTCGGCGATACCGGGAGAGGCGTGCAGCGCGATCGCCTCCCACACGCGGTCGATGTCCGCCTCGGGGACCTTGTGCTGCCGCAGCAGGTCGGCCGCCAGGTCCGCACCTTCCACCTCGAAGCGGGCTTCGCCCTTCGCGAGGTTGCCCGTGCCCAGGTCGTGCAGGACGGTCGCGGCGAACAGCAGGTCACGGTCGTAGGCGGCGTCCTCCAGGCATCCTTCGTGGGCGGCGAGGAGCTGGGCGAAGAAGAAGCTTCGCACGCTGTGATTGACCACCGGCGGGGTCTCGGAGGTACGCACGGTGGAGAGGATGGCCTCGGCCAGGGGGCCGGCAGGCAAGTCGAGTGAGAACTCCATGGGTGCAGGCTACGAATCTAGGCTCCGTCATCGACAGTGGCACGGGAGCCATCCATCGCTAGGATCGTGCCATGTCGGCCATCGATGGGCACCGAGTTGCGGTGCTGGCGCTTCCACGGGTCCTCCCGCTCGACCTCGGCATACCGGTGCAGACCTTCGGGTCGGACCCGCACTACCAGGTCACCGTCTGCACCGATCCGTCCGCCGGACCGGTCCGCAGCGGCGGGTTCACCGTCGTCACGTCCACCGGGCTGGAGGCGCTGCGGGACGCCGACACCGTCGTCATCCCCGGCTACCAGGCCCCGGACATCCCGCTTCCCACCGCGGCACTGTCGGCGATCCGCTCGGGGCACGCGCGCGGAGCGCGGTTGGTGTCGATCTGCACGGGCGCATTCGCGCTGGCGGCCGCCGGGCTGCTGGACGGGCGCCCCGCAACGACCCACTGGCAGGAGACCGCTGCGCTGCAACGGCGGTACCCCCGGATTGACGTCCGGCCGAACCAGCTCTACGTCGACGACGGCGACATCCTCACCTCCGCGGGAGTGACCGCGGGCGTCGACCTGTGCCTGCACATCATCCGGAGCGACTACGGCGCCGCAGCCGCCAATGCCCGCGCACGGGTACTCGTCGCCCCGCCCCAGCGTGCCGGCGGCCAAGCGCAGTTCATTGACCGCTTCCGGCCGGCCCCCCGGGGTGAGGACCTCGCACCGGTCCGCGCCTGGATGCTCGACAACCTCGCCCGCCGTCAGACCGTGGACGAACTGGCCCACCGCGCGCACATGTCCCGCCGGACGTTCATCCGGCGCTTCCAGCAGGAGACGGACACCTCGCCGATGGCCTGGCTGACCGCCGCCCGCATCGACTGGGCCCGCGAACTCCTGGAGACAACCACAACCCCCGTCGAACAGGTCGCCCGCCTCAGCGGTCTGGGCAGCCCCGCCACCTTCCGTGCGGCTTTCCACCGCTACGTCGGCACGTCCCCTGCGGACTACCGAGCCACCTTCCAGGCGTAGTGCTCGTACGGCTTTCGAGGGGCGGGTTCACGCTCAGCACTTGTCGGCAGGCCGCTGACCAGCGAAGTCACACCCGTTTGGGCTGGTGACACGGTCGTTAACGGCGCCCCGTCATGCTGCTGCCGCCTTCTGGTCGTCGCCGAGCACGCTGAAGTCGACGTCCAGGTGGGCGTCGCAGGCATCGGGGGTGATGCCGAGTTCATGGGTGGAGTACTTGCCGAACCGCTTGATGTGCTCGGCTCCCCAGGCACTTGACGACGGGGCGCGCCCGGCAGGGCGCGCCCCTTTCGCGTTGAGACCCGCGTCCTCCGTCGTTCTCACGGGCCGCGTCGCCGGTCGGCGCGCGCGGTCAGGACGGGCGTGCGCCGGGTGTCACCCGGACGCCAGCCGGTCCCCCTCGGGGGTGTTCGAGAGCCAGCAGACGCCGCCCGCGGGGATCCAGGCGACCCGGTCGAGTGCTGCGACGACCCGGTGGAGGACGGCGTCGTCGTCACCGGCCCAGGGTTCGAACCCGGTGTCGCCGATTTCTCCAATAGCCATCAGGCCGCCCCTCACCACGTCGGCGAGCACCTCGCTGGCCAGGGCTCGGAAGTCACCGCTCGACGGCTCGGCCGATTCACGTGCGAGCCCGATCAGCCGGTCCACCGGTACCCAGTCGTCCAGCCCCTCGACGAGGAGCTCACGGACGATGACCTCATTGTCCATCGGGTAGATGCACCTTCATTCCTTTACCGGTGACCGGGAAGATGTCAATCGTCTCTCCGCCGGACCGGGACGCGGTACGCCACTGGATGACCGTTCCGTCCGCAAGCTTGTAGACGTCCGGGATCTTCGGCCCTCGGGCCGGCAGCCGCTGTGCACCGGCGGTCCACTTATCGAACGCCCCGCGCATCTCCGCGACGCTCGACATCTTCTTGACGTGTGGCTGCCTCCCCTTCGGAAGGGCGTCGAAGCCGGACTTCCATACACCGCAGCCGTTCGCGTTGTGCACCAGAAGGGCCGTGTCGCCGGCCAGTACGTAGAAGGTGTGCAGGTTGGCGACGGTGAGGTTGTGGACCGTCCGGTCCTGGCCGGTCCACGACCTGACCGCGCTGACCTGGACGCGCGTACCCGTGCTGGTGCGTAGCCACACGCCCGGCTCCAGCTGCTCCGCCGTGGCCCACGCCTCGAGGTCGTCGACCCAGCATGGAAGCACACGGACTGACACAGACGGGGTCCGGACGCGGGCAGTGCCCGGACACCTGTGTACGCCCTCTCTGCTGTGCTGTGAGGGCTGATCTGTCAGATCAGATCGCGGAGCCAGTCAATGACGGCGCGCACGATTCCAGCGGCGGTGCCGCTGACGGTTGCGTTGCGGAGGTCGTTGTGGGACCGGTTGCGGCGGTGGGGCTTTCGGTTGCGAGGCATCGTGTTGTCCTGACCTTGCGTCGGATGGGTTGGCCGGCCGGCTTGGTCACCACCTTCAATGCATCCGAACGACTCACTCTGAAACGCGATGAGAACGGAAGTCGACCTAGAAGACGCCCAGTTCAGGACCCCATGAGAGTCGGTGCGGGCATGATGGTGCGATGAAACGCGACGGGGCGGATCGCCATGTGGGGTCGGCGCGCACGCTGCGCCGTCCGGAACTGGCGCCTGGGCCACTGCGCGATCTGAAGGACCTGGTCCACCAGTCCTATCTCGCCGCGGGAAGTCCAACCCTTGACCAAATGGCTGCCTCCATCGCCGAGGATGAGTCGCTGAGCGCAGCACCGTCGCGGGACACCATCCAGCGCATCATTACCTCCTCGGATGTTCCGCCGAGGCAGGCCGATGTCTGTGCTTTGGTGACCGTCCTCGCTCGCTGGGCGGGCGTGCCGAAGGAGCAGTCGGGACAGGCTGCGCAACGGGTTGCTGAGTTGTGGGCTGAGGCCAAACTTCAGCGGCCACTGGGCCAGCCCATTCGGGACCTCACCAACCCGCTGGACCTCGAGGTGCACCGGGCAATCGACGGCTCGGGTTTCGACGGGGAGCAGCTCCCGCTTCTGCCGGCCTACGTAGAGCGGCCACATGATGTTCTGCTGCGCGGGGTCGTGGACGATGCGGTCGCCGGTGCGAGCCGAATAGTGATGCTGGTGGGGCAGTCCTCCACGGGCAAGACCCGGGCGTGCTGGGAGGCTGTGCAGCAGTTGCCCGATAGCTGGCGGGTATGGCATCCGATTGATCCGGAGCGGCCGCGCGCAGCACTGGCCGAGCTGCCGCGCGTGGGGCCTCACACGGTGATCTGGCTCAACGAGGCTCAGCACTACCTGTTGAATCCGAGAGATGGGGCAGGCGAGGAGATAGCCGCTGGCTTGCGCGAACTGCTGCGCTCACGCCATCGAGGTCCCGTGCTCGTGCTGGGAACGATCTGGCCCGAGTACCGCGCCCTGCTGATGACCGAACCTCAACCTCAGGAACGAGATCCGCACGCCCAGACCCGGGAGTTGCTGGCTGGTCAGGAGATTGCGGTCCCAGCACGGTTCGACTCTGCTGCCCTCAGAGATCTGTCAGTGAAGGCCGCGGTCGATCCTCGGTTGGCCATCGCCCAAAGACGTGCAGAGGGCGGCGGCATCACGCAGTATCTGGCAGGCGCCCCAGAGCTTCTGGACCGCTACCGTACGGCGCCGACTGGTGCCCGCGCGCTTTTGGATGCGGCCATGGATGCCCGTCGGCTCGGGCACGTGCTCTCGTTGCCGCAGTCGTTCCTTGCTGCTGCGGCGGAAGCCTATGTGGAGGATCCGGAATGGGACCTCTTGCCGGAAGACTGGCTGGAGCAGGCGGTGGCCTACTGCGCCCGGCCGGTGCGAGGGGCACGCGGGGCCCTGACACGCATCCGACCGCGCGCTGGCCAGGCCGTACAACCCCAGGAAACGGGCTACCGGCTGGCGGACTACCTGGAACAGCATGGTCAAAGAGTGCGCCGTGCACTCCCTGTCCCTGCGGGATTCTGGTCTGCTGCCCTCGCGTTCAGCGGAGCGGCGTCCGCTGCACGACTCGGCCAGGCTGCTCACCAACGGGGCCTGTACCACACTGGGTTCCTGCTTCAGAAGCGTGCCGCTGAGGCGGGTGACGCCGGTGCTGTTCGCGGCATAGCTGAGATGCTCATTGGCCGAGGCCAGATGGAAGAGGCGACCGCCTGGTACGAGCAGGCAGCTGCCGCCGGCGATGCCGAGGCGCTGAGGTGGGCCGTCGTATACCGGGGTCAGGGCGGTCGTGTGGACGACGCTCTCCCCTGGTTCGAGCGCGCGGCTGAACGTGGCGAGGCCGTCGCTCTGCGGTGGGCTGCGAACATGCTGGACCTTGCCGGCCGTGTGGATGATGCCCTCGGTTGGTTTGAGCGCGCGACGGAGGCTGGGGATTTCGATGCACCACGGTGGGCGGCCAACATGCTGGACCGCGAGGGCCGGACGCATGAAGCCCTCGACTGGTACGAGCGGGCGGCACGGACAGGCGACAAGGAGGCAGTGCGTTGGGCTGCTGATATCCAGATCAAGCAGGGCAAGCTGGATCAGGCGGTGGCCTGGCATCAGCAGGCTGCTGCGTCGGGTGACGCCCGAGTGCTGCTTCGTACCGCGGAGCTTCTTGCGAGGGCCGGAAAGATTGACGATGCACTCCACTGGTACGAGCGGGCGCACCATGCCGGAGAACGCAACGCGGCGCGTAAGGCCGCGGACCTGCTGCACGGTCAGAAGCGAATTGACGAAGCCCTCGCCTGGTACGAGCGAGTCGGCTCAGAAGACTTGGGGTTGAGCGAGGCTGCCCGGATGCTGCAGAGCGAAGGCCGAATCCGTGAGGCTCTCGCCTGGTACGAGCGGGCGCACCATGCCGGAGAACGCAACGCGGCGCGTAAGGCCGCGGACCTGCTGCACGGTCAGAAGCGAATTGACGAAGCCCTCGCCTGGTACGAGCGAGCCGCCGACTCCGGAGAACACTTCGCGCTCAACGAGGCCGGCCGCATGCTGGAAGGCGAAGGCAGGATGGAGGACGCCCAGATTGTCTTCCAGCGACTACTAGAGCTTCAGGAGAAGTTCTCAGCCGCGTGGAGTCCACCCCCCGCTGGGGGCGATGCCTTGCTCCATGCTGCGAGGGCGGAGACGGAGCGGGCAAGTGGCAACCTCGACGACGCTCTCGCACTATTCCAGCGTGCCGCTGATGCAGGCCGGACTGATGCTTTGCGTCAAGCTGCCGCGCATCTGGCAAATGCCGGGCGCCTGGAGGAGGCACTCGTCTGGTTCCAGCGAGCAGCAGATGCTGGTGAGATAGACGCGCTCATTGAGGCGGCGCTCTTCCTGCACTGGGCAGGCCGCGTCGACGACGCGCTCGCCTGGTACAGGCGGGCCGCCTTTGTAGGCGATGCGCGGGCGTTGATCGCTGCTGGCGAGGTGCTCGCAGCGTGCGGCCGCAGCGATGAGGGGGAGAGACTCACCCGGTATGGCTGGGAACCCGATGGCTCGATCAGCGTGAAGTGGAGTGCGTCAGCACCCACCAGGTCACCCTCGACGTAGCGAAGTGGGCGCGTGACCAGCGCGACCGTTCGCATCGCCGCGCTCATCCGCGACGCCGGCACCACCCAGGACATCGAAGACCGAGCCGAGCTGCTGCGCACCGAGATCGGACTTGCCGGCGTCACCATCGCCGAGCCCATCCTCGAACTCGCCTTGTGTTTCCACCACGCCGTCCTGGGCGCCAACCACGCAGTGTCCGCCTCGATCACCCGCCTGAACAACCTCACCCGCAGCGGCGACTACGCGTACTACGTCGACATCGCCCACTTCATGGCCGGCCTTCCCCTCGATGCGCCCTCACCGGCCCGGTGGCCCGATGGGGAACAGCAGACCCGGGAGCGGTGGCGCACCCTGGTCACCGCCCGTCGTGGTCACCCGAACACGGCCCGATGACGTCTCTGACCACCGGACGCGGGGTGAGAGATACGGATCAGAAAGGGCCCGAACCGCCCGGTGACCGGGGCTCGGGCCGTTCCTGCTCCCGCTTGCCGTAGCGGCTGCAGCCAGGCGGTCAGCTGGCGTCCAGGGCGCCTGGTGCCACGTCGTTCTCCGTGCGGGTGGCGATCCGCCCCGCTGCTTCGAGCCGGGACAGGCGGTGGTGTTCCCGTGCGGCCCAACGTCGGACGCGGTCAGGCTCCAGTGGGGCGCCGTGTCCGACGTGAAGTTTGGTGGGGTTGAGGGCGAGCATCTTTCGCAGGCTGGCGAGGTTGCGCAACGGATCGTCGTGGAAGGGCGGGTTGGCCGGCCTGCCCGGGATGAGGCCCATGAAGGAATTGGCGACCAGGTCACCGGCGACGAGGTCCCCTTGGTCGGTGAGGACGGAGATCGATCCGGCGGTGTGTCCGGGGGTAGGCATGATCCGGGCAGCGATCCCGAAGTCCTCCAGGCTCGTCTCGCCCTGGATCAGAACGTCGGGTTCGACGGGTTCGACCTGGGCATGGAGGTCTTTGTTCCGGTCCATGACGCGGCCCATCGGGCCGGTGGGCAGGTACGGTTCGCGGACTCGGCCGGTGCGGAACGGTCCCAGGTCGGCGACATGGCCGGCGACGGGCGCCCCGGTGCGGCGGTGCAGCTCGGCGGCGGATCCGAAGTGGTCGATGTGTCCGTGGGTGATGACGATCAGCGAGACGTCGGAAGGGTCCACTCCGTGCTCGGCGATCCGGTCGTGGATCCGACGGCCGCTGCCCGGTGTTCCGGCGTCGACGATCACCGGCCTCCGGCCCAGGAGCAGGTAGGCGTTGATGGCTGTTCGGCCCATGACCGGGATGGGGATGATCTTCGTGCGGGTCATCGTGTCCTCCGAGGTGTGGTGGCTGCTGCCCGTGTGGGCATGCCTGGGATCCGCCGGGCGGTGATGGGCGGTAGCTGGGTCTAACGGAAGCGGCGACGGTATTCGGCGGGAGTCGTCCCCAGTCGGCGCTGGAACGAACGGTGCAGGGTCTCTACAGAACCGAGGCCGCTGCCGGCCGCGACCTCCGGCAGGCTGCGGTCACTCTCCTCCAGCAGCCGGCGGGCGGCTTCCAGACGGGCGAACTCCACGTAGGCGGCCGGTGTGGTTCCGGTGCGCCGGTGGAACAGCCGGGAGAAGTGGCGCACGCTCAGGTGCAGCCGCGCGGCCAGAGCTTCGGTGGCGAGATCCTGGGTGAGGTGCTCGCCGATCCACACACGCAGGTCGTCGATCCGGTCGCCCGTGGAGGCTGGTACGGAGAGCGGCACACTGAACTGGCTCTGGCCGCCTGAGCGTTTGACATACATGACCATCATCCGGGCGGTGGCCAGGGCGAGATCCTGGCCGTGGTCCTCAGCGACCATCGCCAGCGCCATATCCATCCCCGATGTGATACCGGCGCAGGTCCACATGTTGCCGGCCCGGATGAAGATCGGATCCGGATCGACGGTCACCTGCGGGTGCTCGGCGGCCAGTTGCGCGGCGGTGAGCCAATGGGTCGTGGCGGACAGGCCGTCCAGCAGGCCCGCCGCGGCCAGCAGGTGCGCGCCCGCGCAGATCGAGCCAGTCCGATGGGCCCTCGGTGCCGCTTCACGCAGCCAGTCGGTGATCTTGCTGTCGAGCACCGGCTCCACACCGTCCTCGCCCAGATCGACCGCGCCCGAAACGAGCAGGGTGTCCACTCGGCCGTTCACTTCGTCAAGCGTCAGGTCGGCCATCAGCCGGACGCCGCTGGAGGTGGCCACCGGACCGCCGTCGGCTGTCGCGATCTGGACGACGTAGCCGGGCCGGCCGGTGCCGGCGACGCGGGTGGCGACCGAGAACACCTCAGCCGGACCTGTGACGTCGAGCAGTTCAACACCCGCGAAGGCGACGATGACGACTCTGTGCGGTTCGGGCATGCGCTGATCATCTCGCCCCGTTGTAGTGGCCGCAATGACGATGTTCTGTCAGATTCGGCCATCAGTATGCCGCAAGGCTCCAGGACGGAGCTGACCTGCGACGGAGAGTCAGACCTGCAGAGTCGCCCGTCAGTCAGCCGCACGGGGGCGAATCGGGTCATCCAGGGTGGGCGGAGTGCGTAGCCCAGCGTGGCAAGCGACCGCCCGGGGCCCGGCCCGGATCCTTCGGAGAAGGGCGACTGCGCCACTTCGTTGGAGCGTCATCCATCTGGGGAAGTCGATCGACCCTGGGGATTTCACGAATCCTCATCAACGCCGCATGCCCCCAGCTGCCGAGGGATGCTGCTGACCCGGCTGGCGCCCAGGCTGCGCCGACTGGTCGAGGAATGCCGGGCCGTCTCCATACACACCAGTTGATCGGAAGCGCCTCCGGCACCGGGAACGAGAACCGGGCGAAACGTAACCTGACGCGGCACTAGCTTGCACCACGACGGCTGCCACCCGCACCCGCGGGGCCGGCGTCGCAGGCAGGCTGCTTCCCGCACCCGCGGGGATGGTCTCCCTTCTACGACAACGACACCACCGACCTTGCGCGCTGCTCCCCGCACCCGCGGGGATGGTGCCGACCAGGATCAGATGCGTACCGCCAGGCAAGCCTGCTCCGGCTCATCGACGACATGCGGTCCGTCGGGTGACGGAACTGTGGTCCTGATGGTGTCAGACCGGCGTGCGACACTGCGCCCCATGTCTCTCGCTGATCTCAGTCTCGACGAGTGGCGGTCCTTCGATCTGCTTACGGCGCGTCGTATCGCCCAGGAGGCCGCGGAACAGGTGCAGGGCCGCGTAACCGTCGTCGAGACCGCCGAGCACTTCGGTGCCCCGCTGCACCGCGTCCGGATCGAGCGGAATGCGCGGGAGTTCGCCCTGGTACCGGGCGGCGCGGTGACACTCGGGTTCGACCTCGACGCGTGGCAGCCGTCGCCCGAGCAGGCCGCCGACTACGCCGGGAGTCTGGATCAGGGCTACGGCTACGGCCCTGATCTGCGGGCGCACCTCGGGCAGGTGCTCAGCCCGCGCCGGAACGTAACCTTGGCCACTGTGCTCATGGCTGTGGAGAACGAGAGCCTGACCGCGCCGCCCGCCGACATGCCAGCCGTACTCGCGGCTCGCGGCCTGCGGATGCCGAGCGCCGATGAATGGGAGCACGCCTGTGGAGCCGGCGCGGGCACGTTGTTCCGGTGGGGCAACGACTGCCCCCTGGACCGCATCCCCTACGGGGACCGCACCGGCCCGCAGAACCAGCTGAGCGCCTTCGGCCTGCGTATCGCCTACGACACCTACAGCGCGGAACTGACGAGCGACGTCACCGCAGTACACGGCGGAGACGGCGGCGAGTCGGTGTGCGGCGGCTACGGCCACATGCTGGCGTGGCTGCCGCTGGCCACCGCCAACCGCAACCCGTCCATGGCCGAGTTCATGAACGGCCCGGATGGCGAAGACCTCTCCGAAGACTTCTCCACCCGGCCTGTGCTCACACTCTGAACCTTCAGGACGGCTACCGCACACTGATACCCGCCGGCGCGGAAGGCGGCCAGCCCCTCACCGGTGCGGGACGGGTCACCTGTCCCGTACCGGCGGGGCCGGCTTCGGAGCGTACGCGCTGCTCTGCACCACCCGGCCGGTGCCCTGAGGGGGTGTGGAGGCGATCACCGCCGCTGCCCGCCCGCACGGGCTGCCGCTAAGCCGTCGATGCACGACTTCGACCCCCGCGGCTTGCACCAGGTGTTCGCAGTCGCCGTCACCGCGGACACCTGGCGATTCTGGAACGACGCCCCCGGGTTCTCGCAGTGATTCACCGGCACGCTCACGACAACGACAACGAGATCAACGGTGAGGCCGAGCTATCGCGGGATGACGGTGCTACCTGGCCCTACTGGTCAGGGACCGGCCTGCCGGCACCGGGTTCAGGCTGGGGCAGCGCGATCGAAGCGAGGAAGTCGTCGAGCATGCCGATCTGTACGTCCTCGGGGAAGCGGACGGGGTCGAAGAGGGCTTGGACAACGAGCCCGTGGGTGAACGCGACGGCGGTGGCGGCGAGTTGCTCCGGGGCGGCGGTTGCGGAGAGCTCGCCCAGGCTGCGGGCGGCTTCGAAATGCGGGCGTATCGCTGAGCGCAGTCGGGTGTAGCGGTCGGCCTGGTCCGTGGCCAGCCCGTCGTCGGCGAGGGCAAGGTCCCAGGAGCTGACCCAGATGCGGTTGCGGGCGGTGTCGTCCGCAGTCAGCGGCAGGATGTCCAGCAGCATGGCTCGCACGGTGGCAAGGCCCTCGACGGGACGTTCACGGCGGGGACGTTCCGCGGTGCGCTTCTCCAGCAGGTCCAGGGCATGCGCGATCAAGGCCCGCTTGGTCGGGAAGTAGTGCATGAGCATCCCGGTCGAGACGCTCATCGCGGCGGCGACGGCACGCAGGGTCAGCCCGCTGAACCCCTTGTCGGCGAGTACGTGCCATACCGCCTGGGACACGTCCTCGCGGCGGGCTTCACGATCTCCAGGTGCGGGTGGCATGCTGCTACCTTACGTGCCGAACGCTCGTTACGTACCCCGGGATTGAGGTATCCGTGTTCGCACTGCCGGTCGGTGACAACGCTCAGCTCCGCCCTCTGGAGCCCTGGCACGCGCAGGAGTTCCTTGCCCATATCGACCGCGCCCGGCCCTACGTGGACCCTTGGATACCCTGGGCGACGTTCAGCACCGACCTCGCCTCCGCCACCGCCGTCCTCCAGAGGTACGCCGACAGACAGGCCAAGGACACCGCTCGGATCTATGGGATCTGGCTGGACGGCACGCTGGTCGGCGGCGTCATGTTCACGAAGTTCGACGCCACCTCCGGAGTGTGCGAAATCGGCTGCTGGCTGGAGGCGGCCGGGGCAGGCCGCGGGCTGGTGACCCTGGCATGCCGGGCATTGATCGACTGGGCTTTCAAGGAACGCGGGATGAGCCGGGTCGAATGGTGGGCCACGGCTGGCAACACTCACAGCATCAAAGCCGCGCGCCGACTCGGGATGACCCGCGATGGTGTGCTGCGGCAGCGCTCTGCGTACCGGGGCGTGCGGCACGACAGCGAGATCTGGTCGGTCCTCTCCGAAGAGTGGTCACCCGTGCAAGAAGTACCCCTGTCCGACGTCAAGGCCGAGCTCGACCAGCTGATGCGCGCCTTCCTCGGCGCGTTCACCAACACCGGCGGCAGCCGGCCGAACATCAACGTTGTCCGTGAGGTGTTCATTCCACAAGGAATGATTATCAGCAACGTCGGGGACAAGCCCGTGATCTACGACCTCGACGCGTTCGTCGAGCCCCGGGAGCAAATCCTCACCGATGGGACGCTGACGGAGTTCTCCGAATGGGAAGTCGCCGAGCGGACCGAAATATTCGAGTCGATCGCGCACCGGTTCAGCGAGTACCGCAAGTCCGGTTTCCTCGACGGCGAGTGGTTCGAGGGCTCCGGCCGCAAGACCACCCAATTCGTCCGGACGCCTGCCGGCTGGAGGATGAGCTCGATGGCCTGGGATGACGTGTAGGAGGCGCCCCAACCCAGCCATGGCATGGGTTGCGAATGGCCGGAGTTACGAGCGGAAGCTGGGCGACAGTAGGGCGATTCGCGCCATGGAGCCACTTTCCGAACGCCGGCACACGGGAGGGCTGCCCGATAGGCAGCCGGTCCCAAGGCTGTGGTGGCCTGTTACGGGTGGTGACCGTAGGTAAGCGCATCACGCCGCCGAAGGCGCCCTTGACGGGACGCGACGGCCCTCATCATGACCGAGCGGGCGGCCCCACACGGGCGAGTGACATCAAAACTCGGTTCTGGCACAGATCTTGGGGAGGTTCGCGGAGCGTCATCCCAGTGTTCGATTGCGAGAGGTGGGGTTGCGTGAGACCGCGTACGCCTTGCCGTCTGCTGCCTGAGCGTGACGCTCCATCAGATCTCTTGCGATCTCCGCCGTTGTCGGCTGTGGCCGGTAACGGTACTGGTCATGCAGACCAACGCATCGTTCTGGGACTCGCCGGTGTTCGACGGGATCGACGACGATGACGTCGAGGCAGCTACCGCAGCCTTCGGCACCGTCGATGTGGTGGCGAAAGGCCGCGCAGCCGGGGACGCGGGCTTCGGACTCCTCAGCTGGCAGGGTGCGTTGCGTTGCACGGTCTCGGACGTGGCAGCGGTTCCAGGTGCTCTCCGACCCTCGGCGGCAGAACGAACAACCAGCGGTCGGTTCACGCAGATGCTCACCGTTCACCACCCGGAAGCGGCCGGGTCACGTTCCGCATCCGGACCACAGAGGTTGAGCCAGAACCGAAACTCGTGTCGAAAGGGTTTGAATATCAAACTGACTGCGCGTACGCTGATCAACGCTCCTACCAGGAAAGGAAGGTGAACGTAGGTGAAGACACGATCGGGTACTTGCGGTCGCGTGGGGCGGGGGGCTCTCCTCGCCGCGTTAAGTGGCACCCTGCTCTGGACGTCCGCGCCCCTGTCGCAAGCCCAGGCGGCGACCACGTACTGGCGGTTCGACAACGCCATGAGCGGCTGCCTCACGGCCAGCACCTCGTCGAATGCCGTCTTCGAGGGCCCGTGCCGCAGCACCGACAGCGCGCAGCAGTGGCGGTGGGCCTACGCGAATGGTGAATACCGGCTGAAGCTGCTGGTCAACAGGGCCACCAACAAGTGTCTCGCGACTTACGCCAAGCCGGACCCCTACAAGGCCAACGCGGTCTGGCAGACCAGCTGCAATTCCATATACAACGAAGGCCAGCTCTGGCGCTTCGACTACCGGACCGACGGCACGAACAACGGCTATCTCGAGTCCAGTTGGTACACCCAGGCTAGGACGTCGCCGGGCAACCCCGGCGCGGTCTACAACGATGACAAGACCCGCACGGGGATCTCGAGCTGGTACTACACCTGGTCGGCCAGCACCAGCAGCTGACCGCGAAGTGCCCCGGCCGGGTCGAGCTGATTACCAACCCGGTGGATGTCGGGCGCTACTGCCAGGCTCGCGAAGCTGCTTGGCACTACGCGGCACCGCACGCCGAGGGGTAGCGGTACCGTTCGAAGGGCGACCACCGACTTCCAGCAGTCCCGCGTTTCCCTCGGCGGGCGGCTCCGTGAGCCCGCGGCCCAGTGTCGGGCCGCGTGTTCGCGGAACGGCTGGGCTGGCCGCAGTCGAAGGTGCGGGGGAACATGCCCGCGGCCGCGGGGAGCAGGACCGGCCCATGGTGGAGTTCATCGCCGCGGTGGGATCACCCCCGGGAGCCCTGGGAGGGGCCGAACGAGGCCAACACCCACGGCAACGCGCGGGACCATCCCCGCAGGCGCGGGGAGCAGGGTTTGCCGTTCAGGTTGATCGACATCACGTAGGGACCATCCCCGCGGGTGCGGGGAGCAGTGGAGATGTACGGGCTCAACGAGTACGCGCTCGGGACTATCCCCGCGAGAGCGCCGGCACGCCCCGGACTACTTTGCACGCCGCGCCGACGGCTCGGCCGTAGTCGCCGATGTCCGGGCGGACAATCGATCGAGCCGAAGATGCCGAAGCGTTCAAGGTGACCCGCCTAAACGAGTACGAGGCGCTGTGTCGCACGCTGCCGTGGTCGGTGACACCGGAGCCGGGCTGGACGAGCGAGAAGTACGTACTCAACGACCGGGCGGTGTCCTTTCCGGACAGTCCCGCTGAGCAGCTGGAGGAAGAGAAGCGGTTGCGCCAGCGCCTGCTTGCGGCTACACCGCGCCTGTCGATCGAAGTGAGCACGCATCCCTACTGGGAGACGCCGGCCCTGCAGGGGAATGTGGTCGATGCCCGGATGGCGTTGAAGCACGTCCACGAGCGAGCCGAGGACGAGGCGGCGTAAGAGCCTGTGGCGGCGAGCGGGGAATGGGTGGGCAGGCGCGGCAGCGCGAAGGTGAAGACGTCGCCCGGACGGGCACCGCGCCTCAGCGCCGGCACACCGGTGACCGGATCGAACAGGAGGACGTCGGTCTGTGCATCGTGGGCATAGTCCAGCAGCACCTTCTCCAGAACGGTCGATGCCTGCTGCGGGCGGCAGGGACCAAACGGCCGACCCACTCACGGGGGCGGGGCGGGCGGGCCCGGGGCGACGGCCAAAGCGGCGCCGGTGTGCCAGTCCTGGCCGCCGTCCCACCGCTGGGCGAAGTCCTGCGCACCATGAGCGACCTCTCTGATCCCCACCCGGCCGGCACGGCCCCGGCCTGCCCCCACACCTGCGGGTGCGAACCGTCCGGCGCCGGACGGTTCGGGCCCACGCACGCGCTGATCCTGCTGATCGCCGGAGGTGTGGACGGTGGCGTCGGGGGTGGCGTCCTGGATCTCGGTCGCGACTGCCTCAAGACGGGTGTGGTCACGGCCGTGCAGCAGAACGGGGTGGCCTCGGGAGGCAAGGTCGAGCGCGATGGCGCGGCCCAGGCCCTGGGTGGCGCCGGTGACCAAGGTGGTTCGCTGGTTCATGCGCTCACCCTGGCAGCACGGCGCCGGGGCAGGGGAGGGTGAGCTGAGCCTGATGTGGTCACCACCAGGCACAAGGTCATCTCACGCGGCTGGCCGTGTCAGCGGGCGCACCTGTGGCAGATCTGATGGTGGGGGCGCCGCCCCCCATGCTGCGCCGCCCGGTATCCCTGGGCGATGGGCGCGGCCAGACCGTTGCGGCTGACCTCGGAGCGGGCCACGACCGGCCGTTGTCCGGCGCCGAAGGCAGCCCCGACCTCTCACGCCCAGGCGAGCCGCGATCTGTGGGCCCAGTAGGCTCCGGCGGGCTCAGCCGACTCGGCCAGCCGTGCGAGCCGATCGGGGTCGAGGTGGACATCCGCCGCGGTCAGATTGCTGGTGAGTTGCTCGACGTTGGCCGCTCCGGAGAGGACGATGTCCGCCCAGGGCCGCGCGGCGACGGCGGCGAGTGCTACCGCATCGCATGAGACGTCCGCCTCGTGCGCGATCTCGCGCAGCGTGGACGTATCCGGCCCTGTCGCATGGCGATCGGCCAGGCGGCCGTTGGCCATGGCCTCTTTGACGATCACCGTGCGCCCGGTGACGTGCGCCTCGGCGAGCGCAGGGCCCGCTGACGGTTCCAGGAGGTTGTAGGTGGCCTGCACGCTGCCGAATAGCGGCTCGCCCCCCACCGTGACCTCCAGCGCCGTGCGGATGGCTGCCGCCTGGGCCGGTCCACTGGTGGACAGCCCGATCGTCACGCCCTCGGTCGCGAGCGCGGCCAGGCCCTCGTGAAGGGCGCGATCGGTCAGCGCAGGGCTGTCGGGGGTCACCGAGTGGATTTGGTAGAGGCCGAGCCGGGTGCCGAGCAGCGCGCGCGACTGTGCGAGTTGCCTGTTGAACGTGGCGACGCTGTGGTCCTTGACCTCGTGCACATCGGCGTCCGTGCGCCAGTCGGCGGTGTAGGTGTAGCCCCACTTGCTGCCGATCACCACATCCTGCGCATCGGGCCGCCCGTCCAGCCAGGTGGCGAGGAACTCCTCGGCCCCGCCGTAGGAGCGGGCAGTGTCGAGGTATCGCACGCCCCGGGCGTAGGCCGCGTCCAGCAGCTGGTGGGCATGGGCCCGCAGCGCGTCGACCGAGCGGTCGGCGGGCAGGTCCGCGTCGCGGCCGAGATTGATGTAGCCGGGACGCCCGACGGCGGCCAGGCCCAGACCGAATTGCGAGATGGGCGAGGCGGTGGAGCGTTCAAGGGGCATGCGGGATGTCCTCGGGGATCTGAGCGGTGCGGTCTGCGGGTGGAACCAGCGCAGGGAGCATAGGCGTTCTTGGCTTGCCCGGGAGCACCGCGTACCCGAGCCGGGTAGTGGTGGTCGCCATGCGCAGCCCTCCCGCACGAGTGAGCAGCCAGGTCGGAGGCAGTCCGGCAGCCGACCCGTATGGCGTAAGAGACGACTCGCTGGGGGTGGAATGCATGGAGGCGACGAAGTCCTCGTCCCAGCGCTTTCTGTCCCCCTGCAGTGAAGGTGACGCATGAACGCCGGCCCGTCGGATCCCACCCGCCGAACCAAGAAGACCGCAGCTCGCAAGACCGCAGCCAAAAAGGCGACCCCACCCCGCAAACAGTCCGCCGCGCGCAAGGCGGCCTCCTCGCGCAAGGCGAACGGTAGCGGCGAGCTCCGCTCGGGACCGGTCGCAGGCACTGCGCTGGTGGACGGCGCGACCTTCCGCTCCAAGGGCATCCAGTACGCCGAGGTGGACGGGATGGCGATGTTCGAAGGGGACATCGTGCTCGGCACCGTGCAGGAGATGGAGGAACTGGCCGCCCAGGGGCCGGTGCTCGAGTCGGTCGGGATCACGGCCGTCGAGGGAGGGCAGCCGCGCCGCTGGCCGAACGCGACCGTGCCCTTCGAGATCGACCCCGCCCTTCCCAACCAGCAGCGGGTCACGGACGCAATCGCTCATTGGCAATCGCGTACCCGCATCAGGTTCGTGGAGCGGACAGCCGCCAACGCGGCACAGTTCCCGGATTTCGTGCGCTTCGTTCCGGGCGGCGGGTGTTCTTCGAACGTCGGCCGAAGGGGCGGCAGGCAGACGGTCACGCTGGGCCCCAACTGCAACACCGGCAACGCCATCCACGAGATCGGCCACACGGTGGGCCTGTGGCACGAGCAGAGCCGCGAAGACCGCGATCAGCAGGTCATGATCGTGTTCGCGAACATCGACCCGGACATGCAGCACAACTTCCTTCAGCACATTGCCGACGGCGACGACCTGGGACCGTACGACTTCGGCTCGATCATGCACTACCCGGCCACGGCGTTCGCGATCGACCCGAACCAGCCGACGATCGTCCCGCGGAACCCGCTGCCGCCGGGCGTGGTGATGGGGCAGCGCACGGGGCTGTCGCAGGGCGACATCGACGGAGTGCACATGATGTACCCGGCCGTTCACCCGCCCACGTTCAAGGAGATCCCGAAGGACCCCATCGTCGACGGGACCCTCAAGGAGATCCCCAAGGACCCGGTGCTGGACGGGCCCAACAAGCTTCCCGCCCTGGACATTCCCTTCGGCCACCCGATCGGCCAGCCGGTCGGCAGCCCGTTCGTGCTGGCCACGCCGCATCAGTCTCCGGCTCTCGTGGGTCAGTCCGACGGGCTGGCCGAGCAGGTACGCCAACTGAGCCAGATGGTCGGCACATTGCAGCAGGGACTGTCCGCGGTCATGGCGAGCCACAACGGCCTTCTGGCCCAGCTTGGTGCCGGCTCCGCCGCCGGTGCCGGACAGCCGCGATGATCCTGGTCGTCTCCTACGACGAGGACCACACCCTCGCGGTCGTACGCCGCCTGGAGGCCGACGGCCGCGAGGTGGTCCGCGTCGACCTGGCCGACTTTCCCGCCCGCGGCGAGATCACCCTCGATTACGCCGTGGCCGGGGGGCCGGTCCATACGCTCACGACGCCGACGGCCCACGCCCGCCTCGACAGGTGCCGCGTGGCATGGTGGCGGCGCGTGCGTCCCTTCACCGTCGACCGGGAGCTGGGCACCGCCCGGGACCAGAGCTTCGCGATCAGCGAGACCGGCCAGGCACTGAACGGCCTGTTCCACTCGCTCGACTGCACCTGGGTCAATCCGCCCGCGCTGGACGGGATCGCCCACCACAAGCCCTACCAATGGGAAGTGGCGCGCCGCATCGGGCTCACGCTGCCGCGCACCCTGGTCACCAATCAGCCGGAGAAGGCCCGCCGGTTCATCCAGGAGGGCGGCGTCGGCGGCACCGTATTCAAGGCCTTCATCGCCTCGGCCGACGCCTGGCGCGAGACCCGGCTCGTACGGACGGAGGACCTGGCCGCCCTGGACGCCGTACGCTACGCCCCTGTGATCTTCCAGGAGTTCGTGGCGGGGGCCGATCTCCGTGTGACCATCGTGGGCGATCGTGTCTTCGCGGCCGAGATCGACGCCTCGTCGACCAGCTACCCGGTGGACATGCGGATGGTGGTCCACGAAGCACACGTACGGCCGGTGACTCTCCCCCCGGCCCTCACCGGCCAACTCCTGCGTTTCATGCGCAGCCTCGGCCTGGTGTACGGCGCCGTCGATCTGCGTCGCCGTCCCGACGGTGAATACGTGTTCTTCGAGGTCAACCCCGCCGGACAGTGGCTGTTCGTGGAGGAACGGACCGGACTGCCGATCACCGCGGAGGTCGCCGCGCTCCTGTCGCGGCTCGACGGACACGAGCCGGAGCACACGACGGCCGTACACACGCCGGGGGGCAGGGCGGCATGACCCGTACCGTCTCGGGCTTCGTGTCCCTGCCGCCCGACGCGCCGACAGGCCCGGCCAACCGCCTCCTTGTGGAAGTCCGCGACGTTTCCCGGGCCGACGCACCCTCCACCGTGGTCGGCGCGCAGATCCAGTCGGACATCCCATTGGCCCCGGGCGGCCGTGTCCCCTTCAGCGTGAAGGTGCCCGATCTCGACCCCACCGCCTCCTACGGACTCCGCGTCCACGTCGACGTCGCCGGCACGGGAATCGTGGAAGCGGGCGATCTGATCAGTACGCAGGCCACGCTCGTTACGGCGGAGTCCGCGGACGGAATGATTGCCCCCGTCACCGTCGTGTGACGGGGGCTTTTTGCATGGGCTGTTGGGCACCTATCCGTCGATGTACCTGAATTCAGGTCCGTAGGTTTTGCCGCTGCCGTCGGGCAGTTCGCGCTGCATCAGTGACTGCGCTGGATTCTGGAGTGTGAACATCTGGCCGACGGCCTTGTTGAGCAACGCCCTTGCCGTGGCAGGCACATCCGTCTGCCAGGCCTGTTCCAGGAACCGCAGCATCTCGCTGTAGGAGTGGTTGACCGCGTCGAGAAGTCTCCTGGTTTCTGCATCGGGCGCCGGGGACCGGCCGTTCCCCAGCCGCCCGGCGGCACGGTGCCCATGGGGAAAGCGCGGGGCATCGGGATCTCGTCTCCGGCGAACTCCCACCGGGGCGGGTCTTCGGAGGTCTTGATCAGCTTCCGGCCGTGGTAGATCTCCCGGAAAACGTAGTAGTGGGCCAGCTCACCGGTTCTCCTGGGTGAGGCCTGGGCAGCGCCCTGTTCCTCGCCGGCACCCCGCTGGACACCGTCCTCGCGCTGCTGGGCGGCTGCGGGGCGATCGCCGCGGCCACCCTCACCGCGGCCGGCCGCGGCCGCCGCCTGATGACGGTCCTTGTCGAGACCGCCGTGCGGTCCTCCACGGGCAAGTGGGCGCCGGCCATGACCCGTTCTCTCGCCAGCGGCGCCCCGGACCGCCAGGAACGATACGACCACCTCGAAGCGGTACTCGGCCAGGACGCCGCTCCGGCCATATACGAGATCGAGGAGCTGACCGAGCGACTTCGGAGAGCGCTCATGCAGCTGGTGGCCATGGTCCTGGCGCATCGCCATCACCAGCCCGGCGCCGAAGCCTCCCGCACGATCGGGCACGCACGGGCTCTCCGGGCGGAGGAGCCGCCTGGAGACTTCCTACCGGCCCGCGGACATCTGCGGAGGCTCGCGCTGGTCACCCAGGACCTCCTGGACCTGCTGGCGGAGGACTGACCACCATGACAGAACGGCATCGAACGCCAGGCCGCTGTTGCCGGCCATGCAGCTCGGCAAGAAGCTTGACCAGGCCCAACCGTCAGGCACCGATCGGCAGGACCGCGGCGCGGGCCCTTGCTCAGCGGGATGGATCTCGGGACGCAGGCTGCTCAACCTGTCGGAAAAAATAGAGGACGTTGCATTATGAAACTTTCCAAGTCCGCCGCCTTCGCAACGATCACTGTGCTGTCGGTCGCCCTCACCGCCACCGCCTGCAGCGAAGAGTCCGGCAATGCCTCCGGTGACGAGCCCACCAGCAGCTCCAACGGAAACCACCCGCGGCTGCCCACGTACACGGTCGCCAAGGACGTCAAGATCGACTCCGCCACGCTGAAGAAGGCGCAGAAGGCCGGCAAGCTCATCATCGGTGCCCATAGCGACCAGCCGTTCCTCGGCTTCGAGGAGAAGGACGGCGGGCGGTCCGGCTTCGACATCGAGATCGCCAAGATGGTCGCGGCGGATCTCGGGTTCTCGCCCGACAAGATCGAGTTCAGGACGGTCGACACGAAGAACCGTGAGGCCGCCATCTCCAGCGGCCAGGTCGACCTGTACGTCGGCACGTACACGATCAACGACGAACGCAAGAAGAAGGTGGGCTTCGCCGGCCCGTACTACAAGGCCGGCGCCGACCTCCTGGTCCGCAAGAACGACAGCACGATCGGGGGCCCGTACTCCCTGGAGGGCAAGAAGGTCTGCTCAGTCAAGGGATCGACCACCCTCCGGGAGATCAAGAAGCCCGACTACAACACCACGACGGTGGAGACGACCAAGGATACGGAGTGCGTCCAGCTACTGCTCGACAAGAAGGTCGATGCCGTCACCACGGACGACGCCATCCTCATGGGCTACGCCGCCCAGCGCCCGGACAAGCTGAAGGTCGTCGGCAACCCGTTCACCGAGGAGCCCTACGGCATCGGCATGAACAAGGACGACGAGGCGCTGCGGGAAGCGGTGACGGACGCGCTCGAGGCGCACGACGAGAACGGCGACCACAGGAGGGCGTACGCGGCGACGCTGGGCCTTTCCGGCTCGAGGTACGGCGGGGCGCCGGTGGTCGAGCACTACTGACACGAGGCCCTGGTCCACCCCTACAGCATCCGCCGCTCGGCATCGGACGACACCAGCGGCTCAAGCCTGTTGTCACCACATCAAAAGCAGACCGCACCGGCGGCGTAGGTGGGCGATCAGTACTACTCGGTGGCCGAGAAGTGGGACGCTGGCACAGCCTGCCATGATGCGTTTCTGGAGCTTTAGGTCGCCGGACGTAGTTGCGGTCGAGCTGGGCGGCGACGGCGAGGACGGCGAAGAAATCGCGTGCCGGTCCCCGCCCCGAAATGACGGGTCGGGGCTGCCATCGGACAGATCGCCGCCCAGCCCCACACGGTGCAGCAGAACCCACTGCCGGTGGGTCAGGTGACGCACGTCCAGATCCTGTACCGAGCCTCCGGACAAGGCATCGCGTCCGTTGCGCCGCACCCGGTAGGGCCGCGCCTCCAACAGGCCGGTGTCCACCGCCCGGTCGTAGAACCCGTCGATCGAGACCCGGTTGCGCCGCCACGTCGCTGGCTTCACCGGCGACGGCTGCAACG
Organism: Streptomyces sp. NBC_00322; assembly: GCF_036147535.1. Taxonomy (NCBI): domain Bacteria; kingdom Bacillati; phylum Actinomycetota; class Actinomycetes; order Kitasatosporales; family Streptomycetaceae; genus Streptomyces; species Streptomyces sp. NBC_00322. The sequence continues at coordinate 364,715 of NZ_CP108019.1, forward strand.
CCGTGCGGTAGCGGCGATAGGCCACCAGATCGTCCTCGGTCGCCGACAGCAGATCGGCAGGCGGATCGAGGACCGTGCCGAGGAAGTCCTCCAGCGACAGGCCGGGCACGGTGGCGGCCTTCAGCCGGCGGATCTCATCACGGCCGTGGGTGGTGGCCCGGGTGCGGTCCATCAGTGGGACGTCCTTCCACGGCAGGTCCTTCACTGCCGCGTGCAGGGTGGGATGGTTGGCCTTGAGCACGGCGATGTAGTGCGCGCGCACCCTTGTCCTCGACCGGGAACTTCGCGTGGTCGGTCTTGGCCAGCACGGCGTCCAAGCTAACCACGGCGCCGCCGAGGTCGAGTGGGTCCAGCAGCGGGCGGAACGCGGTGATTTCGTTGGTCTTGGCGTCGACCTTGCGCTGAGCCAGGACGATGCCGTCGGATCGCAGCGCGGAGATGAGGTGGACGCAGCGGCCGTCGGGGCGGATCGCGCCGCAGGGACTTGCCGTCCACGGCGATGGCCGCCCGCGGCGGGAGGACTGCCGGAGGGTCGGCCCGGCCAGCGTAGGCGCGATCGGCGAGCCAGGCGCCGAGCGTCCTGTCGAGGGCGTTGCCGTCGAGGCGCTGCAGTACGCGGCGCACGGTGGCCTCACTGGGCGGGTGGTAGGGGTGATGCGGATCGCGCAGCGCGGCGCCGCAGTCAAGGAGCACCCGGTCGGGGGCGTCGGCGGCCCATTCGGCGATCGCCGTGACGGACTTCGAGCCAGCCAGGACGACGCAGGCGGCCAGGGCGAGGATGAAGGGCAGGGGGTGGCGCCGGCCTTGGCGGCGCCGCGGGTCGGGCAGCTGGGCGAGAGCGTCCAGCAGGCCGGGAAGGTGCTCGAGGGTCGCCGGCCGGGAGCTGGCGAGTTGGCTCAGGAGAGCGGGGATGGGTGATGATGGCGCGGCAGGCACGGTCTTCCGTTGCGGTGATCATGGAATTCGACACTCAATGATCACCGGGAGCCGTGCTTGCTCCTGTGCCTGCCGCCATGTCATGAACCGCTCGCGGATGGGCACTTGGGGCATCAGTGCCACTCCGGACACTCCGGATCGATCACGTGAACGACGGAGCCCTGGCCCGGCGACACCCGACGTACTGGAATCCTAGCGCTAGCCAAGATCGATTTATGGCGGGTCTTTCCCTTACCTTGGCTGTGCCCCTGTCTGTCCTCTGGCCGGTTTGGGGGTCCGCCACATCTGTGGCGGACCCCCAAACCGTGGGCTCAGTTGCCGTGTGGGTTGAGCGACGCGAGTGAGGGCAAGCCATTGAGGGTGAAGTGGATCGTCGCCATGATGACGGGGATGGCGAGCAGGATCAGCAGGATGAGGCGGACACGTTTTTTGTTCATGGTGTGTTCCTTTCAGATGGTGGTGAGGGCTTCGCGGACGGTGAGTCGTGAGGCGCGGCGGGCGGCGGCCGTGGTGGCGCCGGCGGCGCCAGCGAGGGCGGCGACGGTCCACAGCAGCAGCGCTGGCGTGGAGAACTGGAAGGGCAGGGGTTGGACGAACGCCTGGGTGCCGATGTAGTCGCCGAGGAGGTGGGTCAGCGGTAGTGAGAGCACGAGCGCCAGTCCGATGCTGAGGGCGCCGATGAGGACGCCTTCGACGACGACGATGGTGCGTACCGCCGAGGCGGTGGCGCCGATGGTGTGCAGGACGCCGAACTCGCGGGTGCGTTCGATGACGTTGGTGCTCATCGTGGAGGCGAGTCCGAGCAGGCCGACGAGGCCCATGACGAGAGCGATGGCGATAAGCGCCTGGGAGAGTACCGCCACGTGCCCGTCCAGGGCGGCTTTCAGCTCGTTGATCGAGCCGGCCCCGCCGATGCTGACATGGCCTGCGGCGAGGGCCCGTTCGACCTGGTCGAGGGTGGCCTGTCGGCCGGCGGGGTCGTGGCGGTCGGTGACGATGCGGATCATTGAGGCTTGGCCGGGTGCGCGGCTGATCTTGGCGTACGCCTGGTCGGTGACGTAGGCCGCGCCCTGGGTGCCGAAGTCTGAGGCGATGCCCACGACGTGCCAGGTGGTGGGGCGGCCGTCGACGGTCAGGGTGATGTCGTCGCCGACCTTGATCCCGGGGGCCTGTTGGTCGGGGACGAGGTGGTTGAGGACGACGGCGTTGGTGTCGGAGGGTTGCAGCCATCGGCCGGACTTGAGCGGCAGGTGCAGTAGGGGCGTGTCAGCCGGGGGCGCCATGATGGTGAAGCTGCCGTGCGCGTCGTCGGGGTAGACGTGGGCGACGTCGATGCGGTCGGGGGTGGTGACCGCGGTGGCCTGGCTGCCCCACGCCTCGGCGCCGACGACGCCGGGGACGGATCGCACGAGGCTGGTCAGCTTGTCGACCGGCTCGGGGCGGTTGAGCTTGATCTGGAGGTCGTAGTTGCGGTTGGCGACGCCCTGATCGACGAGCTTGGTCCAGCCGGTGGCGGTGTTGAACCCGGTCAGGAACATCGATCCGGCGATGGCTAGCAGCCCGAGGGTGAGGGCGAGGCGGCCCTTGCGGCGGAATATGTTGCGCAGGGCCATCAGCTGGGAGCGGCTGGGCCCGCGCAGTCGGCCGAGCCACCGCTCGATGCCGGTGCCGCCGGCGGTGCCCGGGTCGGCGCCGTGGTCGTCGATGGCTTCGCGGACGGTGACGCGACTGCCCCGTACCAGCGGGGGCAGTGCGATCATCAGCGGCGCCAGGACACCGGCGGCGATCTCGATGGCGAACACCCAGCCGGGGATGGCGGTGCTGGTCAGGTCGAGGTTGAGCAGGCGTGCGGCCTGTGCGGCTAGCAGGCGCCCGAGGGCGGCGCCGGGGAGCAGGGCCAGGCTGGTGGCCGCGACCGCGATGGCGCCGGTCTGCAGTAGGTACATGCCCAGGATCTGGCCGGTGCGGGCGCCGACGGCTTTCATCGCGCCGATCTGGCGGATCTGGGCGGTCAGCATGGCTCCGAGCATGGTGGCGACCAGGATCGAGCTGAGCAGCAGCGAGATGACGCCGAAGGCCAGCAGCATAAAGCTGATGGTGATCATCTGGCCCTGGTGTGGGTGACGCAGCGGTGGCGGGACCTGGATGGAGTCGACGCGCAGTCCCCGCGCGGCCAGGGCGGCGCCCACCTGTTGCGTGGTGCGCTCGATGGCGGCCTGGTCGCTGCTGGGTCTGGCCCGGTCACCGATGACGATCTTCAGTTCGGTCAGAGTGGATTTCTCGCCCAGGTGAGTGAGGGCGGCGGTGCTGATGTAGCCGTAGCCGGTGCGTTCCTGCTCGGCCGGGGCGACGCCGCCGTCGTGGACGGACCCGGCCACGGTCAGCGGGGTCGGCGCGCCGGCCGGTGTCTGGACGAGGACCGAGTCGCCGGCCTTGACGTCGAAGAAGGGCAGCGCGGTGCGTTCGAGGAAGAATCCATCCGCCGGCGGTGGCCAGCTGCCCTGCTCCACGTGCACGGTGGCGATCCGCTGGGGGTCGTCGGGACCGGTCACGAACAGCACCAGGGGCTGCCAGCGCCCTTCGCCGATCTTTATCCGAGCGACGACGGAGCCGCGGGCGGTGGCGTCCAGGACGCCGGGCTGGGCGCGGACCGCGTCGAGCGTCGCCTGGTCGATGCCGGCGGGAACCACCAGGGTGGCCGACGCCGGGTGGGTGTCGAGGTAGTTGCGTGTGATCTCGCGCCCGATGATGGCCCGCGCGCTCAGGAACGCGCCGACCGCCACGACGCTGACTGCGATCGCGACCGTCATCATCGCCATGCGCGTCCGGGCGGTCCACATGTCGCGGGCGAGTTTGCGAAGCCGCAGCGTGGTCACCGGGCCTCCCCGATCGGGGCGGTGGCGGCTGCTGGCCGCACGGCGCTGTCGTCGCTGACCCGGCCGTCGACCAGGGTCACCTGGCGCGTGGCGTAGCGCGACACGTCCCGCTCGTGGGTCACCATCATCACGGTCCTACCCTCGGCCGCGAGCTGCGCGAACAGCTCCAGGACGCTGTCGCTGGTACGGGAGTCGAGGTTGCCGGTCGGCTCGTCAGCCAGCAGGACCGGCGGGTCGTTGGCCAGGGCCCGGGCGATCGCCGCCCGCTGCTGCTGGCCACCCGACAGCGACGACGGCAGCTTGTCGGCCTGCTCGGCGATGCCCATCCGCGCCAGCAACGCCAGCGCGCGGGGCCGCCGTTCCTTCGACGGGAACGTGGCGCAGAAGTCCATCGGGATCATCACGTTCTCGGCGACCGTGAGCGTCGGCAGCAGCTGGAAGAACTGGAAGACCAGCCCGATGGTGCGCCCCCGCCAGGCGGCAAGCCGCGAGCCTCGCAGCTCGTCGACCCTGGTACCGGCGATGATCAGCGCGCCGGCGGTGGGCCTGTCGATGCCGGCCAACAGGTTCAGGAAGGTGGTCTTTCCGCTGCCGGACCGGCCGACCACGGTGACGAACTCGCCGCCGGCGACGTCCAGGTCGATGCCGTGCAGGGCGGTGAACTCCCCCGACGGCGACGCGTACCTCTTGACCGCACCCCGCACAGCGATCGCTGCGGCGTCACCGCGTGCCCGACCGGTGTTGGCGTCGGCGAGCGGCGTTGGGTTGAGTGACATGGACAAACCCCCTGATGGACGTTAGGTTCGTTGATGAACAACGCGTCCATAATTAGAGGTGCTGTTCAGTGTGGTCAACAAGCAATCCGGGCCCAAGAATGCGGAAGCGGACGCGCGCGACAGATCCGTTCGGGAAGTGGAGCCAATGTGAGGAACGACTCAGACCGGCGGGTACGCCGCACCCGCCGGGCACTGCACGAGGCGCTGCTCGCGCTCATGACCGAAAAGGGCTACGACGCGGTCACGGTGCAGGACATCATCGACCGCGCCGACGTCGGCCGGTCGACCTTCTACACCCACTTCACCGACAAGCAGGACCTGATGCGCAGCGGCTTCGTCCACCTGCGGGCCATCCTGGAACAGCCGCAACCCGGCTCCCGGGCCCCCGAGCGCCTGTTCCGCTTCAGCCTGGAAATGTTCCGCCACGTCCAGGGCCAGCGACAACTCGGACGCGCCCTGACCGGCTCGCCCAGCGGCGCGCCCGTCCTCCGAGAGATGCAGCACCTGCTGGCCGACCTCGTCCGCAACGAGCTCAAGGCGCTGACACCCACCGCCCCCGCCCCCGACGTGCCCACCGAGCTCGTCGTCCAGTTCGTCGTCGCAGCCTTTCTCGCCACGATGGCCTGGTGGGCCGAGCACGGCAGCGACGACGACAGCCCCGACCGCGCCGACGCCCTGTTCCACGCCCTCGTCGCTCCCGGCGTACGCGCCGCGATCGCCCTCGCCCCCAACCGCCACCAATGACAGCCGCCAACGGCCCACTACCCGACGAAGGTTGGGCGTGTGTGGGACTGCACGCACCCGAGCGGACGATCGGGCGGCAGGTCACGGACCAGCCGGGTCTGTCACTCAAACGACAGAACCGGCCAGCCAGATAGGGTAAACGTCCGCGAACTTGTACGGCCCCGCCTGCGCCGTCCAGCGTCGTATGGAAGACCACACAGTTGGTCAACAAGGTCGAGAATTTGACGATCTTCTCTTGTCCCTGGGATGCCCGATTCCCGGACATTGGGCGCGGCCGTCTGCGACTCTCGAAGTCGAAGTCCGAAGCAAAGAGCGGCCGCTGTGATGAGTCTTGCGCTGCCGGGCCTGCCCGTCGCCCCGTTGATCGTGTTGTTGAGCAGCCCATGCCGGTGGCGATCGAGACTCACCAAGGCTCCTGGTTGCCTGCCTCCGCGCGACCAAACGGCCCGTTTACGCGATTAACCCGATGGCGGCCGCAGGCTGCCATGACCCCGTACGGGCAAGCGTCGCCAGCCGGTTCGGCGGCACCTTGTCGATCCTCACCCGGCCCAGACCGAACGAGGCGATTTCATCGACCGCTCCAGGGCCTTCGCCATGCCCGTGCACGCCGCCACGGCGCCGCACTCCGTCCCGCTCCACCACCCGCTGCAGAGGCGGCCGAGCACGGCTGCGCCGCTACTGCGAGCGCTAGGCCAGCGAGGAGAAGCTGGGCTACGACTACTCCCACCCGCGGCGATGGTTACGCGAGCGCGGCATCACCCACCGCATCGCCCGCGAGGGTATCGAGACCTCGCAGCGACTGGGCCGCCATCGCGGGACGGACGAGACTCGCTCTTCCCCATGACCGGACCAACGAGCATCCAAGCCGACAGACACACGAAAATCGGCTGCTGTTGGGAGACTCTTAGTACGAGTGGTGGGTTTGCCAGTACGACCAGGCCTGGCACGGGCTGCCGTACTTCTCGTTCATGTAGTTGAGGCCCCACTTGATCTGCGTGGCCGGGTTGGTCCGCCAGTCGGCGCCCACACTCGACATCTTGGAGCCGGGGTATGCCTGGACGAGACCGTAGGCACCGGAAGGGTTGGCCGCCTGATAGTTCCAGGTGGACTCGTGGTCCACGATGTTGCTGAAGCACTGGAACTGGCCCGCGCCCACGATTTCACGCGCCATCGCCTGGATCTGCGCGATGGTGTAGGAGCTCTGGACCGGGAAGTTGGAGGCGTCACGTGTGGCGGAGCGGCTGGCCGTCTCCTGGGCCGTCTTGCGCTGCTTGGCTTCCTCTTCGGCCTTCTGCGCGGCCTTGTGCTTGGCGTCCGCGTCAGCGGCGGCCTGCCTACGGGCCGTCTCCTCGGCGACCTTCTTGGCGCTCGCGTCGGCGGCGATGGCCTGTGCGTCGGCCTGCTGCGTCAAGGACGCGGTCTGCACCTGAGCCTGCTGACCCCCCGGGATGTCAGCGAGAAGCGTCGTGTCGCTTGCCGTCGCCTCGGCGTCGCCTCCGGGCTGGCCGGTGCTACTTGAGACCACACCAGTAGCGGCGCCTACAGCGGTGACCGCCGTGGCTGAAGCCACAGCAAATCCCCGGACCGAAATCCGGCTCACTCTGGCCTCCCAACTGCGGGGTCACGGGCGACACAGGCTGCGATAGCGGCGCCGAGACGGCCAGCCGTCCGACCGGCCGAACGGTCTAAGTACATGAGATCCCCTCCCCAAGTTATCGCATCCTATACACACGGGGTCGGATCGTCGGGGTGTGCGGTCTCCCACCATCCGGCCCTGCCGAGCCGTCAGGTGAGCTGACCTACGCGGCCACCGCGCGGCGGGCCGGGCGATCCTCCGCAGCTCAGAACCTGCTCAATCGCTACTCACTTGGGTCCGCGACGCCCCGGCCGGGGCCGTGGCGGTGTTTGACTACACGGGTGTCGAACGAGAGGGGCGGACCACCATTGCTGACCAGCCTTCCGTGAGCGTCGGCGGTGTGACCTACCGGGTGAAACCGGAGTACCTGGCCAACGCCTCCAGTAACACCGCGTCCACGGCTGCTGAGATCTCCGGGCAGTTGAGCGAGCTGAAGACGTACGTGACCAGCCTGGAGGCGAGCCGACAGGGCATCGCCCACAACCAGATCCAAACGTTGATGGCCGAGTACGACATCTACGCGCGGATGCCGCACGACGCCCTGGAGGGGATCTCCAAGGGCTGCAGGGCAATTACGTCAACTACAAGGACTCCGAGCAGCAGAACGTGAACAACCTGACGCGCTCGGCCATGACGTGCCCAAGCCCCCGACAGGCACCAACTTCTCCTGACAGCCACGTGTTCCGCCGCCCATCCAGGGGCACTCGCTAGGAGCGAGTCATTGCCGATGTCGACGGCACCCCGATCTACGCGGGCGAAGGGCTCGCCGCAGCCGGCGGCTGGCTCAACGCCAGGGCCGCCGAGGTCTCCGGCGAACTCCAGGGCCTCAAGGCCCAGCTGGCCCCGCTGGCGGACGCCTGGCGGGAGAGCCAAGCCGCCACCTACTACCAGGACATGCAGAACGAGTGGGACATGGCGGCCAACGGCCTGTTCGGACCGGACGGAGTGCTCGGCCGCATCGCCCACGCCATGCACGTGAACTGGAACAACTACAGCGACGCCGAGTGGTCGAACATATCCACCTGGCGGCACTGACTCCCCCTGCGCCGTGCGGGGCCCGCCACGGCTCCGCGGCCTTGAAGCTCGACACCACCGAAGGCATCGTCCGTGCCCGATGAACGCTGCCGGGTCACCGTCGTCGGTGACCACAGGCGCGTCGACCTCGCGCTCCCCGGCGCAGGCCCCGATCGCCGAGTACGCCCCTCGGCTCGCCGCCCTGTGCGGCCAGCCCGAATCCGAGGCGATGCCTCCCGGTGATCGCTGGCCGAGTAAGGGGCTCCCTCCTTACCCCCGGCGACTCACTGGCCGACGCGGGCATCGTGGACGGTGCCACGCTCTACCTGCGCGACCAGCGGGACGGCGAGTGGAGCGAGCTGACCGTCACCGACCTGGACGAACAGATTACGGCGGCGCGTGAGCACAGCGGTCTGTGGAGCGCCCGCCCCCACGCGCAGGCGGTGCTGGGGGCAGGTCTGCTGGTAACCGTCAGCGCCACGGGATGGCTCGGGGCGCACCGGTCGGGCCGGTCCGGCCATGTGGCTCTTCGCGCTCGCCGCGCTGGCCTCGGCGCTGCTCGCCTGGGTACGCGACCCGTGAGAACTGGCCGCTGCCAGGCGGGGTCCGCCAGCTTCTGGCGCTGACGGCCTGCCCACTGCTGGCCTGCGCCGGACTGGGCGCACCGCTGCACGGGACGCTGGCCACCCCGGTGCTGGTCGCGGTCTCCGCCGCGCTCGGCGCGCTCGCAGGGCAGGTGGCGCTGCCGGCGCCGTCCACCGTCGTCCTCCAACTGGTCACCGCAGTGGCCGCGTTGTGCGTGGTGCCGCTGACGGCGCTGCACGCGGGCCTCACCGGCTCGGCCGCCGTGGTGGCCCTGGCGCTGTACCTGGTGGCCGGCCTGCCCCGGGTGACCAGCCAGATCGCGGTTCTCGTCCCCATCGGACCGGACACCGGCACGCCCACTCTGGACAGGCAGTGTCTGTATGCGGACAGCAAATATCCCTGGGGGCGGCCAGTCAGGTTCCCGCCCGCGAAATGGTTGAGGTCAGTTGGACCGGTGGACTGCGCCGCCGTTTGTCTTAGGGATCGGCGACGAATTTGGCGCGGCTATCTGAGGGCGGACGACAAAGACCGGAGCCCCCTGATCGTTGCAGGCTTTCTCCCGGCCGCTCACCACCACGGTGGGCGCAGGAAGCGCTTGATGCAACAGCAAGCGCACCCCCCCACAGAGGAGAGTCTGCTCATGATCAGAAAACTCCCGCGGCGTGCCCTGGCCGCCGCGGCAGCCGCGGCCGCAGCGCTGGGCGGCCTGGCCGCCGCGCCGCCCGCCTCGGCGGATCAATCAGCACTCGAACACTGCGTACTGGATCTCGATACGGGCCGCCAGACCTGCTACGACGGGTTCACGGCCGCGTTCGCCGCGGCATCGGGCGGCAGGATCACCGACGCGCCGGACAACCTGGAGGGAGCCTCCGGAGGCTCGCTGCAGGAGCTCCGTGCGGAGACCTCACGGCTCATGGAAGACGCCGCCGCCGGCGGCGGCGGCGCGAACGGCAACGTCATCATAGGCACGTTCTTCGAGCACAAGGACTACGGCGGCGCCACCCTGACCATCGAAGCCGACATGCCGTGCAGGAACAACAATGCCCAGGATCACTGGACGCCCACCATGCCGCCGGGCTGGAACGACATCATCACCTCGCTGCAGCCATGGGCGAACTGCTGGATCGAGCTCTACTCCGACGACAACTTCGGCGGTGACCGCGACGGCGCGTACCGGAACAACACGCCCGACATCGGCGCGTACATGAACGACCGCACCAGCTCCATCGCCTACCGGTGATCCGGTCCGCATCACACCCGAGCTCCCGGATCGGACCTGATCGACCCAAGAGGAGAACAGGCTTCATGCGTACATCAATCCGCACCGCGATCCTCGCGGCGGCTCTCGTCCCCATATGCGGGATCCTGATCGCGTCCTCCGCACAGGCCGACGACGTCCCGTCCCCACGTGAGCTGCTGGAGCAGTGCGACAACGGCACCAGCCTATGCGCCTTCCACCCTGACGGCCCGGAGAAGGAGGTCAAGGGCGAGAGTCACCAGGTCGGAACGAGTGTCTTCAACTGCACGGACATTCCGCAGACGATGAACGTCAGCTGGTCGGACACCGACACCGAGACCAACACGATCGGTGTCACCATGACCGCCGGTGTCGGCTTCTTCGACATCTTCACGGCTTCGATCCAGACATCGTTCTCGCACAGCTGGGCAAAGGCGCACACGGAGTCGCAGACCACCGCCATCAACGTGCCCGCGGGCAGGGTCGGCTGGATCAACCGCGAGCCGACCCTGGTGGAGGTCTCGGGCCGGTACGAACTCCACTTCCGGAAGCGGTACTACGACCACTACTACTGGTACCTGCCCTTCACGGCAACAGGGCCCAAGGGGGACGCAGGCAGCGTGACCCAGCGCACCCGGCCGATGACCCCTGACGAGGCCAACGCCCACTGCGGAGGCACGCTGTCCACCGCGCCTCCGACGACTCCGCCTCCGACGTCCCCGCCCGCCGGAGGGGACGATGCGCGGCCGGCCTGAGGGGATGATGCGCGCGATCTCGCCCTTGGCCGGGCGTTGGAGGACGTGCGCGAGGCTGGCGTGCAGGCGCTCGTCAGGGTCGGTGCTGCTCCGACGACCCCGTCGGCCTAGCTCGGCCGCCGCGTGGGACCGAGCCGCCACGTACACCGCCGACAAGCAGGTCTCCCGCAACGGCCACACCTGGAAGGCCAAGTGGTGGACCCAGGGCGAAGAGCCCGGCACCACCGGCGAATGGGGCATTTGGCAGGACCTCGGCGCCTGCTAGAGCCTGGCCCACTGCGGAAGCTAGGGAGCTGAGGCTGGGCCGGGCTGCACTGCGGAAGCGTGCAGCCCGGCCCAGCCGCTGCGCGGCGGCCGTAAACTCGCCCGCGAATTCCGGCTGCCCAGTGCATCCCCACGACCGCACGACCGTATGGGCGGAGGGACAGCCTCCCGGGGGCCCTTGCGCCGAACCGGATCAAAGCGTCGAAGAGGGGGCGCGGGCCAACCCCGGTACAAAATTCCGTACTTGACGCCACATGCCTCACTCGCCTGCACTGTAGAGGCCCAGGAGAGATACCGTCCGTGTTCCCGGACTGCGGTCCCCTCGTGGGGATGGCTTCGTCCGGGCCCCGCCCTCGGCAAGCCGGTTCATTGGCTCCCTCTCCGAACATCGCGGCTTTCGTGCGTACTTGGACAAGGAGCATCGTGATCCCGACCGCTGCCGACGACGACCCCCTGGTCCTGAGCGCCTTCCGTACATTGTCCCCGGCATCGCAACAGGCCCTGTGCCCCGAACTGGCCGAAGTCTCCGGACCATCCGGGCCCCTCCACGCGGAGCAACCTGGCCGGGACGCCGCCTTCGTCCGGTCGGCCCGAACCCAGCTGTGCGAGGCCTACCTGCGTGCCTATACCGCACAGGCTCCGAGCCGGACCTGCCGGCATCTGATGGCCGTCATGGATGACACGGTCCAGGGCAGTGTCTCCGACCAGTCGAGCGTCCTCGACCGCCACACCGCAGCCTGCCGGAGCTGCTCAGGCATCCGGGCTGACCTCGCCATCCTTCGCAGCGGAAGCCACGCAGTCCTCACCGGCCTTCTCTTGGACGCGGCAGAGAACCAAGTCACTCCCCGCACCGGCACCGCCGACACCGGCCCGGAGGGACCGAGGCCGACGGCGCCCGATATGACCGCTGCTGGCCCAGGCTCCCCATCTCCTGGGCTGCACCCCCGCAGCCGGGGCGTGACGGTCCTGCAGTCCCGTGCCGCGGTCGTCGTCGCGGCGTCCGTCATCGTGCTGGCGGCCGCCGTCGCCGCCAGCACGATGACGGACGGCTCGTCCAGCACCACCCGTCCGCCCCAGGACCGCGTCACCCTCACGCCCCCCATATCCGCACCCGCTGGCACCACGGAGCCCCCTGCTCCCGTTGTCATAACCTCCGCCCCGGCGAAACGTTCCCCGGCCCCGTCCCGCTCACCGGACGACCCTCCCGTCGGCTTCCAACTCGTCAACAGAAGGACCGGACTGTGCGTCGGCGCGCAGAGCCGCGCCGCAGGGGCCTGGCTGCGCCTCGAGGAATGCCGGACAACGGAGCTGCAGCGTTGGGAGACGGTCAAGGACGCATCCGGCGCGTACCGGCTTCGCAACTCGGGCAGCAGCAAGTGCCTCGACGGTACGGACGGCGGCGGAAACGTTGTGCGGGCCGTCCTGAACGATTGCGGTGATCACTCTTCAGCCCACTACACCGTGCAGCTGTGGAGGATCAGCCCCGTGGCAGACTCAGGCGCGTTCCGCCTGCAGTTCGTACCTCCCGTGGCATCGAGTGACTACTCCTTGCACCTGCTGGGCCCGGAGGACTGGCCGAACGAGAGTCCGCCCCGCAAAGGCTCTTACCTCGCGCACCTGCCCGATTACTACAACTCGGAAAGCTTCGTCTTCACCATGAACCATGATGACTAACACCTCGGCTGAAACGGTGTGAGGCGGCCTCACTCGATGCGCCGCACCGCCGCCCTCGCGGTGCTGTCCGGCCAGGCCACCGCCACCCCACGACCAGCGCCGGACGACGGGGCTGCTCATGCGTGTGCAATAGGCAGCCCCCTCGTCGGTCGGTGAGGTCGGCGAGCTCTATGAGCTCATGGTCCGGGTCAGTCCGACACTGACACAGGCCGGTTGGCGTTCCCAACGCCCGGTGTCGGGGTTGAGCCTGTCCGGAGTGACACCGCGTTCGGTGACCGTGCTGAACCGGCCAGTAGGGTAGTGGCTGTCCAACCTCCGCCGCCACGGAGGCTGCCGAGGCCGACACGGCGGCTGCCAATTGGCCGGACGCGCTGGCGTTCCCCTTCTCCGCCACCGAGTATTCCGCCGGGTGAGATGCGCTAGTGAACCGCTTCCAGTTCGTCGCTGACCACCAGCGCCGCTTCGGCGTCAAGCGGTTGTGCCAGGTCCTGGGCATCGCCCGCTCCAGCTTTTGCTACTGGGGCAAGCCCGCTCCGGCCCGGGCGACCCGGCAGGCCGCCGACGCCAAGCTCACCGCGAAGATACGCAAGGTGCACCAGGAATCCGACAGGACGTCCGGAGTCCCCAGGGCCACGGCCGAGCTCCGCGGCGAACGAGTGAAACTATCCCGGGCCCGGCCGCGGCGAAGGCTCCCGACCTGATCGGACGCGACTTCACTGCCGAGGCGGTGAACACGAACCACGTCGGCGACATCACGTGTCTTCCGCTCGCGAACGGGACGTTCCTCTACCTGGCTAAGCGGACCCGGGGCAGCCTCACCGGCGCGATCATCCACCCCGACCACTGCGCCCAACACACCTCCGCTGCGTTCGCCGCAGCCTGTGTGAAAGCCAGCGTCCGCCCGTCCATGAGCGCGGTGGGTAGTTCGGCGGACAACGCGCTGGCCGAGTCGTTTCAACGCGACCTTCAAACGGGAAACGCTCTATGGCCGAAAGAGCCGGTCCAGCGACCGCGAGGCTCGTCTCGACGCCTTCCGCTGGCTGCACCGCTACAACACCGGGCGCCGTCACTCCCCGCTCGGGCAGCGCAGCCCGATCGCCTTCGAAACGGCGCTCGAGGAACCATCAGCTACCTGGCCCGAGCCACATAGCCCGTGTCCAGGATTCGAACTAAGGGCCCGACTTGGTAGAGACGTTCGATCGGCAGACGCCGGGTGCTTGGGATCGGCCACGAATGTGCGGCGGTCATCTGATGGCGGACGACAAAGACTTGAACCCCCTGATCATTGCAGGCTTCTGCAGGCAGCTCACTAGCATCGCGGACCACACGAAAGCGCTTGATCAGACCGCAAGCGAACCCACGGAAAGAGAATCTGCAATGATCAGAAATCTCCCGCGGCGTCCCCTGGCCGCGGCGGCGGTCGTGGCCAGGGGCCTGGGCGCCATGGCGGCCGCGCCGCCCGCCCCGGCGGATCAACCCGCCCTCGAACACTGCGTACTGGACCTCGATACGGGACCCCAGACCTGCTACGGCGAGCTCTCAGCCGCGTTCGCCGCGGCGTCCGACGGACAGATCACAGACGCGCCGGACAACCCGAAGGCGGCCTCCCAGGACTCGGGGCTCCAAGGGCTCCGGGAGGAGACACTACGGCTCATGTCGGACTCCGGCGCGAGCAGCCGCGTCGTCGTGGGCACGTTCTTCAAGGACAAGAACTACGGCGGCGGCTCCCTGACCCTCTTCGGCCCCGAACCGGGCAAGGACGACCAGGACTGGGTGGCTTCGTAGGTGAGAACGGAGAGCGGATGTTGGTTGGTCCTGGCATCGTTTCTTGATCGAGATGCTCAGAAAATGTTGATGAGAACTGGCAGCACCCAGAGGGCTAGTGGTCCGGCATGTCGGAGCCGGTGGACATAGTGCGGGCTGTGGACCTGAGACCGGAGCTGCTGCCCCCGCCTGTGAGCAGGCAACGGCTGGATGAGTTGAGTTGCGAGATCGATCGGATCGCTGCCCTGGTGGCAGACCGTTCTGAGGACGCCGACGACGCGATCCGGGCGTTCAATGCTATGACCGGCCACGATTACGAAGCCTTCGACTTCATCGAGTACTACGGAAGCAGCAACGTTGAGGAGTTTGCCAGGGAGGCGGCCCGGCCGGCTTGCCTCCCGGTTGCAGGCATCACGCGGGACGAACTCGTCGAGATCGTCCGCAGAGTCCTCGTTGCCTCCCCGGAGAGCGACTACTACCTGCGGCTCCTCGAAGCGAACGTGCCGCACCCTGGGGTCAGTGGTCTGATCTTTCATCCCCCGGAAGACCTCCAGGATGCATCTGCGGAGGAGATCGTTGATGAGGCCGTCAACTTGACCCGGCCGTGAACGACCGGGCTTGGAGGTAGTGCCCAACTGGCTGCTGGGTTGGCTCCTCCGTCCAGACACCCTTATGTGGCGGCAGGGACGCGTGACTCACGCCCCGCAGTCCACGCAGCCTCGCCGCGTGCGGCGATGTTGCGGGAAGCGTTGCGGTCTGCGTGGGCAACGACCCCGCATGACCGGCAGATGAACAGGGCCTGGTTGACCCGGTTCTTCTTCTCGATGTGATGGCACTCGGCGCATTCCTGGCTGGTGTACGCCGGATCGACGTACACCAGCGGGACGCCCGCCCGGCGTGCCTTGTACTCAAGGAAGGTTCCGAGCTGGTGGAACGCCCAAGAGTGGAGCGCGACCCGTCGGGGCTTGCGGAGCCGTACCCTCTGCCGGATGCCGCCCAGGTCTTCCAGGGCAATACCAGACGAGGTGCGTTCAGCCTCGGTCACGATCAGTTTCGAGATGGTGTGGTTGACGTTCGCGGCGTGCCGCTGTTCCTTGCGCCGCCGGTTCTTCAACCGGCGCTTCGCGCTCTTGGTTCCCTTGGCCTGCAACGTGCGGCGCAGGTCGAGCTGACGCTTACGGTGCCGGTTCAGGCCACGCCCGGCAGCCTTGCAGCCGGTGGAGGTGGTGGCGATGTTGGCGATGCCCAGGTCCACGCCGATAAAGCCATCGGGCTCGTACTGCTCGGCCTCGGGAACCTCGCACACAGCGACCAGGTAGAACACGCCGTCGCGTTCGATGAGGTCGGATTCGCCCTTGCGGTGCTCACGGAGCGTCTTGAGGGCATCCGGGGAGCACGCGAAGCGGACGCCTCGCAGGCGTCCGGCGGTGGTCCAGATGCTGACGGTCTGCGCGCCGTACTGCCAGGACAAACATCTGTCGTCATACGGCTGCGCGGCATCGGGCCGGAAGGCGATCGGCTTGGACTCTGCCTTCCGACGGCGCTTCGAACCCGGCTTGCCGAGGTTGCCTGCCCGCAGGTTCGCCCGCAGCGTGGTGTAGGCGTCCCGGACCTTCTTGATCGTGTGCTGGGCGGCCTGCGCCCCCAAGCCCCGCGACTTCAGCTCGGCGTAGGTGTGCTTGCGCAGCTCGTACTCACGCGGAACGCCGTGATCGAACGCCACACCGGATACCCAATTCGCGGCGTCGTTGACCGCGTGCAGGGTCGCCGACAGCCCGGCGGCCTGGTCGGCCTCCGGTATCAGCTTCACCTGCGTAACGATCTTCACGGGCAAGATCGTAGCATTGATCTATGTCACCACGCTGGGAGCCAAATCCCAACATCCGCAGGGGACGCACGGTCGTCTACACCCTCCACGCACACTTGGTCTTCACACCCAAATACCGGCGCGGGCCGTTCACCGCCGAGATCCTTCGTCGCTGCGAAGAGGTCATGCGCGACGTGTGCACCGACTTCGAAACGGAGCTGGTCGAGTTCAACGGCGAGACCGATCATGTGCATCTGCTGGTGCACTATCCGCCGAAGGTCTCCCTGTCGCGACTGGTCGGCTCCCTCAAGGGCGTATCCGCCCGCCGCCTCCGACAGGAGTTCCCTGCCCACCTCCGCACCTACCTTTGGGGCGATCACTTCTGGTCGCCGTCGTACTTCGCGGCTTCCTGCGGCGGCGCCCCTCTCTCGATCATCAAGGAGTACATCGAGAACCAGAAGCACCCGAACTGAGCAAGACCACGCCAACAGTGCGGACCCGTGGAAACCTGCGGGTCAGCACAGCCCAGAAAGCGCTTCCTCCCCGGCGTGAACGCCCGGGGTTCCGCGCTAGATCACGCTGAAGTACCGGCCGATCGCGCTTGAGCACGAGGCCAAGTCAGCCAGCCGCTTGCTGTTGTTCGGCGCGGGCGCGAGTGGTGGCGAGGCGGTAGGAGTCGGTGCCGGTTTCGATGACGTTGCCGTTGAAGGTGAGGCGGTCGACGATGGCGGCGCAAAGGCGCGGGTCGGTGAAGGTCCTGGTCCAGCCGCTGGATGATTACGACCCGGTCCGCGATTGAGGTCGGGGCGTGCTGGCCTGGCGGTTCGGCTGGTGGTTGATCAGTAGGCCGCCTGTCGGGCGAGAACCAGTTCGGTGCTCGGCTTACGGCGGGTTGGCCGACGGGCGGAGCGGTCCGAGATCAGTGAAGCGATCGCGCGATGGGTCTCGGCGTAGTCCTCACGCCGGCCGGTGTAACGCTGGAGCGGCCGCCATTCCCGCAGTTCGGCATGGGCGTGCTCGACACAGATCCGATCCGAGGACTGGCGTCGGCGCATCTCCCGCCATGCGTACTGATCGCCGAGCGGTGCGTCGTCCTTCGGCTTCTTCGGCGGGGCGCTGACCTGGTCAGGGAATTCGTTGGCCAGACCCCGGTAGCCCTCGTCGACCTCGGCTCCCACTTCCGGGCGGAGCCGGAACTGCTCGGCGATGCCCTCGGTGCGCATCGCGGTCTGGTCGTGCATGCGGCCCGGCCGGTCTGCGCCGGACCACAGCAGACGGCCCTGGCCGTCGCTGACGGTGGTGGTCTTGATGGTGTTCTGCTTCTTCTTGCCCGAGACGCAGGCCCGTCGTCCGGGACGGTTGGCCTTGGGCCGGCGGACCTGGGTCTCGGCTCCGTCGATCCTCAGGCGGACCCCCTCGGCTTCGGCGTAGGCGAACACGTCCGCCAGGGTGCGCAGCCGCACCCCGGGGCGGTCGGGGACAGCGAAGCCGCGCGCCGCCAGCAGCGGGCGGATCTCGCCGATGACGCGGGAGACCGTGGAACGGGCCGTGCCGTACAGCTCGGCGAGCGCAGCGTGCGGGAGCCCCGTGCGCAGGTGGACCAGGGTGACCAGCACCCGGTCGGTGAAGACCAGGTCGTACTTCGGGCCAGCACCGGCCGCCCGTCGCCGCGCAGCACCTCGCCGCTCACGCAGTGCCGACTCGCACTGTGCCAGCCACGAGTCTGCCAACTCCTCGATCAAATCGCCGAGATGTGCACGGGAGACGCCGCAGAAGGCAGGATGGGACAAGGCCGCACGAGCCCACTTCCTGGTCACACACGAAGAACCCGTGCGGCCGCTGTCACGTCACGGCCGTAGAAGACAGCCTCGCGGACCGAGTCGAGGCCGTGGCACCGTCGCAGGTCAGGCTTTCGCAGGAGTGCTCGCCATCGCCCCCGGCGGGCGCATCATGAAGACGTCGATCGCGTCCTGGGCTTCCACGACGAATCCGTGGCGCTCGTAGAGTCGATGGGCGGCACTGCCCTGCAAGACGTTCAAGCCCACGGTCATGCCCTGCGCGTCCGTTCGCTCCAGTACCGTGCGCAACACAGCGGATCCGAGCCCTCGGCCCTGACAGTGCGGAGCAAGGTAGAAGTGCTCCAGCCACTGCCTGCCTTCGGCGGGCAGGACCGTGACGCATCCTGCGAGTTCGCGGTCGATCATGATGATCGAGGTGTGCTGCGGGGAGAAGGAGTCCCGCAGCCGCTGCCGTACCCGGTGCTCGTCGTAGCGCCCAAGGCGTTCCAAGTCCGCACGCATGACCGTGGCCCGCAACTCCGCGATCACCTCGACATCCGCTGTCACCGCAGAACGCAGAGCCCAGCCCGCGGCGTGCGCCGACGTAGTCCGTGCAGGCACTGCCATGTCCGATCGCGTACCGCTCCCCATCACCCCAGCATCCACGGCCGGAGTATCTCAGTCCGCCTGCTCTGAACAGGCACATGGGCATCTCAACCCGAGCCACCCAATCCCACCGCGACCTCAATCGCGGACCGGGTCGTTAGTTCGAGGCGATGGCGACGCTGTTCTTCTGGCGTTCGGTCAGGACCCAATGCCCCGGTTCGACTGCGCGCCCCTGCCCCGCATCGCGGTGGCAGTGCGAGCCGGAGCAGACCTGCTCGCCTCAATCTGGGCGGTGGGATCCTCCACTGAGACGCTCGGTCCCGATGCGGAACGAGCCCTTACCGAGGCCGCCACGAGTGCCGCGCTTCACCTGCTCAGGGTCCGCCATGCTACAGACCTGGAACGCCGCGCCCGCAGCGAACTGTTGCGCTCCCTGCTGGCCGGCGAGCCCGTTTCCCCGACAGCCCGGCTCGGCATCGAGCGCGGCTCCATGACCGTGCTCGCCTTCGAACTGCCTTCCTTGCCCGGGACCTCTGCCGACGTCGGCATCATCGGGCTTCAAGTCGCCGATCTGGCGGCTGCCTGTGCCACGTTCAGCCGGGCAGTCCCGCGGTCAGCTTCTGCCAGACCAGCCGGTAGCCGACCTCCGGGAACAGGCACATCGCAAGTAGGAAGTAGACCCCGACCCGTGAGGGCAGGTCGCGCAGTCGGCGCTGCACGTGCAGGTCTCTTCCAGCACCGCGTCGACGAGATCGAACGGCACGACCCGGGTCAGCTTCCCCAGATGGTCGGGAGCGAACCGGCCCCCGGCCACCGTGAACTCGTGGAAGACAGTCGCCAGGGCACAATGACGTGCAGGCAACGGAGCTCCATACAGCAGACGGTCTTGGCGGACTACATGCTCCAACGGGGCTCCCTTGCTCATGTTCGCTCCGGCGCCGACTCCCATCAACTCGCTTGCCACCAGCACGAATGCCTTAACTACCCGGGCCTTGGGTCAAGGCCCTACGACAAGAAGATCGCCCAGGGAAAGCACCACAGCCAAGCCCTCCTCTGCCTCGCGAGACGACGAGCCGACGTGCTCTTCGCGATGCTCCGCGACGGCACCTTTTACGGCCCCCGACCCAGCCCTATGGGTTGACGAAACCCATAGGGGCGCCCCCCAGGGGCCGGTGTGGCACGCGTCACGTCGCCAGCGACGGGACCGGTACGGCCATACCTGGGGAACGTTCAGAAATGGTGCCAACTGCCCGTTCAGAGCCTCTCAGGTGAGCGGCGTCCTGCTCTCCGACAACGACAGACCAAGGCAACCTTTGGGCTAGGCTTGGCGCACTGTTGCACGAGGGGAACAGGTCCATGACTGAGCCGTTCTTAACAGTGACTTACACAGGTGAACCCGACATCGTATTCGAGTTCGCCAAGGAGGGCGATTCCCGTTTGTTCGGCAGGGACGACACCTCGTGCGACATAGTGATCTGGTCAGCGCTCAACGGCCGCGAGCTCTCCCGGGTCGCCGGAAGAATCTGGCGGATGGAGGGCGAGTTGTGGTTGCGGAACCTGTCCACGACGCACGAGCTCCACCTGCGGATACCTCATATGCCGCCGGAACAGCCACTGCGACGCCGCCGTGACGAGCTGGCACGCGGAGACGCCCGCAGCATTCCCAGGCCCGTGTGCACCGTGCTGGGTCCGGACGGTTGCGAACTTCAGGTACGCCAGGTGAACCAGCCCGCACCCGAGATGTTCACCTACGGCCTGGACAACCCCACCCTCTCCAGGGTCCCCGAAGTCCCCGGCCATCTGCGGCACATAGCCGCAGCTCTGTGCGAGCCGCTCCTTGCCGGCGGGTATTTGCCGGCTTCGTACCGCGAAGTGATGTCACGCATCGGTGAACCGAGCCTCAAGAAGGTCCGCATGCTGGTCGGCGAGCTGTGCACGCACTACACCGATGCCTCTCCCGAGCTGAAGGACCGTTTGCTGGTGCGACTGGTCCGGGAGCAGGAACAACTCGGCATACCCTCGGATCCGCAGTTGCGCCGCGGGCTGTGGACGTTCGGACAGGCCCGGGCGGGAACCACCGAAGACCGGGGCGCGGAGGAGGGCAACCGGCGGCGGGCACTTGCTCTGCCTGACTACTACGAGGTCGCGCAGATACTCGTCTCGCACTTCCGGATCACGGCCGCCGATGTGGAACGGCTCCCCGCGGAGGAGTTCACGGATGGCTGAGCGTGCCATACCGGGGCAGGATCGTCATGTGCCCCTGGGGCCCGCCAATTTCGTGACTCTGGGCGTTTTGGGCAGGGGCTCTTCCTCGGTCGTCCACCGGGCAAGAAGCACAACATTCGACGATGTCGTCGCGCTCAAGGTCTGGCAGCGGTCACTCACCGAGGACGAACGCATCAGATTTCGGCAAGAATGCTCCCTGCACCGTAGGCTGTCAGGCCATCCGAACATCGTTCGCTTTCTGTGGGCTGATGCACCGGCCGATGGTTCGGCGTGGATCGCAACAGAATTGTGCGACGAGTCGCTCGACGATCGACTGCACCGCAGCCCTCCCCTGTCGGACGAGGACGCATTCGAACTCGCCGAGGACGTGCTGTCGGGCCTGGCCGAGATCCACCGGCAGGGTCACATTCACCGCGACATCAAGCCCGGCAACGTTCTCCTGCGGCAAGGAAGGGCCGTCCTGTGCGACATGGGAATTGCCAAACCTGTCGACCGGCACACGCTCAACGCGCCGGCGGGGTCACCGGGCTACCTCGCCCCGGAATTGGGCCGGGGTCGGCAACCCGACCCCCGAAGTGACGTCTACTCGGCGGCGGTCACCCTCTACGGAATCTTCGGCGAGAACCCACCAGATGGCGTCGAACGTCTGCTGACGCGTGCCACCTCCAGCGAACCCGCGGACCGGCCCCCGGACGCCGGTGCCTTCCTGGACCGCCTCCAGGCGGCGCGCGCCAAGTACGCCGCCCCCGCCGCGGAGGACACCGCCCCCCGGCCCGGAGAGCACGGCGACCGCGGGGCGAAACCGACCGAGGTCGACACGTCCGCCACCGAGCCACTCACCAGTCCGTGGGAGCACCGCCCAGGCGACAGCTCTCCCCCGCGTTCGGTCCGTCGCGCACTCATGGTGCTCGCGGTGATCGCGGCCGCGGCCGGATCCATGGCCTTTCTGGAATCCAGGCTGGACAACCAGAACGCCAGCGCGGGAGTCGGCACGAAGTCCCCGACGATTCGGGCGAGTTCGCCCGCGAACTCCAGCTCCCCCGTTCCGTCGACGACACGAACAGCCACCACACCGGCTTCGTCCGCGACCGCCACGGTCACATCTCAACTACAAAGTCTCTCTGCGAGCAAGTGCATGACCGTCCACGGTCCGTCGTTCGACAACGGGACGGGGTTCCAGCTGTGGGATTGCATCAACGTCCCAGAAGAACGATGGGTGTTGACCGGCGACGGGCACATCAAGGGATTGGCCGGCAAGTGTCTCGAGGTGCGACGCGGCCCGCGAACGGAAGAAGCTGGTACCCCGGTGCAGCTGTGGTCCTGCGCGGACACTCCGGCCCAGCAATGGAGTCTCACGTCCGACAGCAGCCTCGTCGGGTACCAGGGAATGTGCCTGGACGTGAGAGGCCCTGAAACCGCGAACGGAACACCGATCGAGATGCGGACGTGCAGCGGAGTTCCTCAGCAGGCATGGCGCTTCTTCTGATGCCGGGCCCGGCACAGGTGCCGCAGTTGCAGCCAGAGCACGAGGCGTTCGTCGGCGTCAGAGAGATTCACGCCGAACAGTTCCGTGATCCGGCGCAGGCGATACCGGAGGGTGTTCTGGTGCACATGGAGCCGGTCCGCGGCGACGGCGATGTCACCGAACGCCTCGAGGTACGTCAGCAGGGACTTGGCGTACTCTGCCTGCTTCTCCGTGTCATGGCGCAGAATCGCGGCCACCGAGCCCAGCCGCAACCGGGGGTCGTGGACGGCGGTGTCGCCGAGCTCCAGCAGGATCGCCTGGCAGCGTACGTCCTCGATGGACGCGATCCGGCAGCCGTGATGCCCTGTTGCGAGCACGGACAGCACCCGGTCGGCATCCTGACGTGAGCGCGGTACCTCCGTGAGGTGGGCCACGGCCGAGCCGATCCCCGCGCGCAACCGGACACGCAAGGACGCCTCTGCCCAGCCCAGGACGGTCCTGGCCAGCGCAACCGCCCCGTGGGCTTCGGGCAGCTCGTCCGGCAGCGGAAGCAGGGCGTAGACGACGTCGCCCTCCACCACACAGGAGGAGCGGGGTGCCATCGTCTCGGCACAGGCGGCAACCAGGTCGGCCGCCTGAAGGCCGACGACATCGGCGGGGGTCTCCGGCGAGGACGGCAGCCAGAAGGCGAGTACGGTCATGCGGCCGCGCTCGATGCCGAGCCTGACCGACGGCGGAGGGTCGAGCTCACCGGCCATCAGGGCGCGCAGCAGTTCACCGCGCGCCTGGCGTTCCCGGTGCGTGGCATGGCGGAGCCTGAGCAGCTGCAGTGCCGCACTCTGGGCGGCCCCGCACAGAACTCGCTCCGTCTCGGGACTGAACCGTGTACCCGGGGACTGGAGCGCCCAGATGGAACCGAGCAGATCCGTTCCCGCCCGCACGGCCACCGCGAGGCGGGGCAAAGGGGAGAGGTCGTCGATCCGGATCACGCCCTGGGTGACCTGGACTCGTCGCCACGCCTGCAGAAAGTCATCGGAAGCCTGCCGCCTGAGGATGGCTTCGCGGCGCAGGTCGTCGATCGGCTGGCCGGGGAGATTGGAGTAGGCGAGCACCCGCCTCTGCGGGTCCTCGATCGTGACGGCACCGCCCACCCTCGCCGCCACGGCATCGGCCAGCGCCGCGAGCTCACCGACACCCGCGTCAGCCGGGGAGGAGCTGGGTGTGCCATGCCGGACCTCGCCCATGGCGGCGCCCAGCAGGGCGTCGACATGCCGCCAGGGGATCTCCTCGGCGATGTCCACCACGGCGACTCCCGCCGCGGTGGCGCTCTCGACCAGCGGCTCGGCCCGTGAACCACGTGTTTTCAGCGCGATCGCCGCAACACCCGCCTCGGCGAGAGCGGGCAGTGCGTCGAGCAGTGCGGTGTCGGCGGGAGAGATTCCGACCGCGATCAGAAGAGCGCCCCGGTGCAGGGGCCCGGCTTGCTCCGTTAGATCCAGGACCGCGTGTGCGGTCACCTGGACGTCGGCCTGCGGCTCAGGGGTGAGGAGTCTGGCTTCGTAGGGTTCGAACAGAGCGAGAATGCCCTTCAGGGACAACTGAGCGTACTCCTCTGTCATCTGACCCCTCTTCTCTTCCGACGCACCGCACGTGAGCGGAGTCCCGCCCCTGCCGGGATTCCGGATCGAAGAGGATTCGGCTGCGTCCGGCAGGGGCGGGAGTTCACATGTGGCAGGTGGCTGCCAGAATGATGAAGACGGCGGATCCGGCCGCGACCGTGAAGACGAACGCGCCCCAGGCTCAAGCGCCGAGAATGCGTCCCACCGCTGCACTGTCCCATTCAGGGGCACTGCGACCGCCGGCCTTCGGCGCTGTTCTCGTCCGAGGTTCCTCGAACGGGCTGTGCTGCTCCCAGGCGTATTTCGAATCGATCGTCATGGAAACCGTCCCAGGTCTGAAGGTTCCTTCGGTCGCCGTCCCCTCAATCACCATCATTGAGCGGTTTCCGTCATCGAGCCACGGCAGGGCTGTCCTGGCCGCCGCCGCGGACATTGTGAGTTGGGGTTGTGGTGGCTGGGGTTGGTGTCATCGGGGGTGGTGGGTTGTCGGCCTGGTACGACGCGGCTCCTGCCGCTCCTGCTCCAACGGAGTTGCTGGGCCACCTGCGGCCCTCGTCATCGGCGGCGGCCGTCCCATGAGCGCCCCGGTCACAGTGACGTAGCCTCCAGCACCCGCAGTACCGAACAGTCAATCTCCGATTGCCATGCCGGGCTCAGAAACACGCACTCATCGGGCTCGGCGCACGACCACCGCGACCCTCATCCCTGGCCCCGTAAACCTGTTGGTCGTCCTCGCGATCCTGGCGGGAGCCGTCCAAGGCAACCTCACTCCTCCAGGCCACCGCTGTCACCGACCGCTGGGGCACCACCCACTATGGGCACCTCTCCGCCCTCCTCGGTGCCCCGGCTCACATCGCAGATGCCCTGGCACCCTGGACAGGTGCCGCCCTGCCTGGCCACCTCGGCGGCATGGCTGTGATCAGCGCTGACACCACCTCGCACAACCAGGCTTCGGTCATAGGGCAGTTGGGGATGACCGGGCCCAGCAGAGCACCGTCACGACAGTGCCCCATCGGGCGCCACCTGCGGCTGTCTGCGGAACCGAGTATGCAGGGTGCCCATCTGCAAGGAGCCGGCGTTCGGGGCAGCCTCAGGCCTCTCCCGACTGTTTGCGGATAGCACCGTCGAAAGGCCGCCACTGGACAGTGCGGACGTGGCCACCGTGGTAAGCCGCAGGAACGCGCTGCTCACCCTGCTCAGCGTGCTGACCGCGACGGTGCTCACCGCCGCTCTGCTGGTCCTGAGCGCCTCCCGGGGTGCGAGCGCGCTCGCCCTGGTCGCCGTGGTCAGCGTCGGGCTGCTGCTCCAGGCAGGCTCGGTGCGGGTGCTCACCGCAGTGCTGCCACAACTGGCCGCTGCCATCCCGACGCGGCTCTCCCTCCTCCTTCGGCGCGACAGCAACGCGCGCCTGGATCCACCGAGATCGACGCGTCACCGCTCTCAGTGCCCTTGTTGTCCCACTTCGGCGGAGCGGTGGCTCGGGAGCGGCGTGTGGGGACGGGCTTCAGGCTGAGGCAAGGGCTTCGTTGGGGGTGAGACGGGATGCTCTGATGGAGGGGTAGACGCCGGCCATCACGCCTACGAGGAGGGCTCCTCCGAAGCCTTGGGTCACCGAGGCGATCGGGATGACCACAGGCCAGTGCTGGTAGGTGACGTAGCCGACGGTCGCCAGGACGCCGAGCACGACGCCGGCCAGTCCGCCGAGTGCGGACAGGATGACCGACTCGGTCAGGAACTGGTTGCGGATCTGGCCCCGGTGGGCGCCCAGAGCGCGTCGCAGGCCGATCTCCCGGCGGCGTTCGAGGACGGAGATGACCATGGTGTTGGCCACGCCGATACCGCCGACCAGCAGCGCAACCCCGGCCAGGCCCAGGAAGAGGGCGGAGAAGTTGGATTCGGTGGCGCGCTTCGCGGCCAGGGCGTCGGACGGACGGCTCACCCGCACCATGCCGGGCAGTTGCGGGTGGACCGTGGCGGGCAGGACGGCTCGGACGGCTTCGATCGCGTTCTCCCTGGCTTTGACGTAGATGACTGTGGGATGCCCGTCGAAGTGCAACTGAGCGCGAGCGGCGTCCCAGCCGACGAGGACGGAACGGTCGATGTCGGGCGACAGCGGTGTCCTGGCGAGGATGCCGACAACCGTGAACCAGCGGTCGTTGATGAAGATCTGCGGGCTCGGCTGCCCAGGGCGCACGGACTCGATACCCAGCCGGGTCGCGGCGACCGAGCCGAGGACAGCGGCAGGGAACTTCCCGGTGGCGGGGGTGAGGAACGATCCCGAGCGGACGCTCGCGTTGAGAGCGGGGAGCAGATCGAGCCGGCTCGCCAGGACGGTGAGGCCCGCGTAGTCGTCCGGGTCGACGCGATCGGAGCGGTGAACCTTGGAGTGGGTGTTGGCGACGGCGCTCGCGACCGTCACGGGACCGATTCGGGCGGCCATGTCGACCGATTCGGACGACAGCAGGACCGGCGGCTTCTGGTCGGGTTCCGGCTGTACCTGGAGCATGTTGGTGCCCAAGGCGGTGAGCTGGTTCATCAGGGCCTGCCGACTGGAGGATGGGATGCCGGTGACGACGATCATGGTGGCGATGCCGATCGAGATGCCGAGCGCCGACAGCGCGGCCCGCATCGTGCGCGTCCGGATGCCGAGAAGGCCCAGACCGAGGATGTCGAGCGGACTCAGCCGTACAGGTCTGGTATGCGCCGCGGTAAGGGCAAGGCGGGCGGTGGAATCGGCGGTGGACCTTGAGTTCATGCCCCGTTCTCTCCGTGTGTGTCCGCGACGAGGCGGCCGTCGCGGATCTCCACCCGGCGCGGCAGGCACATGGCGATGTCCGAGTCGTGGGTGATGATCGCGATGGTGGCACCCTCGCGGTTGAGTGTGGTCAGAAGGTCCAGTACGGCCCGGCCGTTGGCGCTGTCCAGCGCGCCGGTGGGCTCGTCGGCCAGCACCAGGGCGGGGTTGTGCACCAGTGCGCGTGCGATGGCGACGCGCTGTTTCTCACCACCGGACAGCTGGCGCGGCAGATGCCCGGCACGGTGAGCCAGACCGACCCGGGCCAGCGCCTCCAGGGCGAGCGGGCGGCGCCGGCGGCGCGGCACCCCTGCGTAGAGCAGGCCCGTCGCGACGTTCTCGGTTGCGGTCAGACCGTCGGTGAGGTGGAACTGCTGGAAGACGAAACCGAGCAGGCGTCCGCGCAGCGCGGAAAGGCGTCGGTCGGAGAGCACCGACACGTTCTGCCCGGCGATCTCGACGGCGCCGCTGGTCGGCCGGTCCAACGTCCCCATGATGTTGAGGAGTGTGGACTTGCCGGAGCCCGACGGGCCCAGGATGGCGAGGAGTTCGCCGGTGCCGACGCTCAGCGAGACGTCGTCGAGGGCTTTCACACCGCCGGGATACACCATGCTCGCGTCTCGGACGGCGAGCACCGGTTCAGGACCGGTGTGCACGGCTGTGGTCACGACGTCGTCACCACCTTCGTACCCGGGCCGATGCCCGTGGCGCTGATCTCCACCTGACCTTTTGCGAACAGCCCCGTGCGCACCGCCACCAGACGGCCGTCTGCAAGCTGGACGGCGTAGCCGCCTCCGCTCAGGGCGAGCAGAGCACCGACCGGCACGGCCAGGACGCCCTTGCGGGTCTGGGCGCTGAACCGTACTTGAACGGAGGCGGAGTTCAGTCGGCCCACTGCTTTGGCGTCGTCCAGGAAGACCGTGACGTTCACGCGGGCGGAGGCGCCCGAGTCATCGTCCCCGCCCGCGTCCCCGGACTGCACCGTCGTACTGATGGCGGAGACGGTGCCGGGTGTCGTGGAGGCGTCGGGCAGAACGAGGATCGCCTTGTCGCCCTGGTTGATCGAGCCGGCCTCGGTCGCCTCCACCGGAACGGTCACCATCTTGCGCGTGCTGGTGACCGACAGCAGCGGCCCGGTGGCCGGGTCGCCGGAATGGGCCTGCACCGCGCCCACCCGCACCGCGCCGCCGGTGACCATCACGTCGCCCACCCCGAGCACGCCGGTGGGCGGCATGCCCACGTGGGTCTGCCACGCCTTGAGGGCCCGGATGAGGGAGGCGGTGAGCACTGCCTCTCCCGGCTTGAGCTTTGTCCGGACCGTGGAGGGAACCGGATCCACCGGAGCGCCCTTGCCCGGCGCAGCGCTCGCGCTCGCACTCGCACTCGGGCTCGCATCGGCCTCTACCGGAACCTTCTGCGTCGCTCCCTTCTGCGCCGAAGCGGTTTGCTGCACCGGTAGATCGATCCAGGTACCCGACGCGGGCTGGGAGCCCACGGCGTAGCCCAATGCCCGCAGGTTGTCAGCGATCACCTTCACATCCCGCCCGGCGACGCCCTTGGTGTCGAGCGTACGGAACAGGGGGGTGGAACCGTAGAACACGGGGACCGGGCGGTCGTCCACCCGGTACAGGGACTCCCCTCTCACCACTGTGGCACCCACGCCCGGTAGTTGGGTGACCACACCGTCCTTGCCGCCCCTGACCGGCACCGACTGCCCGTAGCCGAGCGTTCCGTTCAATGTCAGCGTGTCGGCCAGGTCGGTCCTGACAACGGCCACGGTCCTGGCCCGCGCCGCTTCGCTCGACGTGTCGGTTGCCCGCTGCCCGCCGTCGTACCGTTCGATCAGGCGGACACCCGCCCCGACTGCCGCGAGGACCACGACGATCGCGACGGCCAGCGCCTTCTTCTTCTTGGCATTCTTCTTGCTCTCGGTTCCCGGCTCCTGGAGCTCCGACGGCTCGGGCGGGGCGTGGTCACTGCCGTGCATGCGGATGCGCCGCAACGGATAGGGGGACATGGCGGTCATCCTGGCCGAACGAGATGAGGATGCTGTCAGATTGATATCAAAGGCATGTTCGAGGTCGCGGCGGAGTCCTAGGGTCGCCCTGTGTGCGCACATATTCTGGTGGCCGAAGACGACGTCAGGCAGGCCACGGTCATTCGCCGGTACCTCGAACACGAGGGCCACACCGCCGTGGTTGTCCACGACGGACGTGCGGCGATCGACCAGGCCCGGCGACGCCCACCCGATCTGCTGGTCCTCGACGTGATGATGCCGGTGGTGGACGGTCTGCAGGTCTGCCGCACGCTACGCCGGGAGTCCGACCTGCCCATCCTGGTGCTCACGGCCCGCACGGCCGAAGAGGATCTCCTGCGCGGACTCGGGCTGGGAGCCGACGACTACATGACCAAGCCCTACAGCGCCCGCGAGCTCATGGCCCGCATACGGACCTTGCTGCGACGCGCTCGGCCCACGGCCGAGGTCCGGGAGGAGCCGGCGGACGATCCGGTGCTGCGGGTCGGCGCCCTCATGGTGGATCCGGTACAGCACGCGGTCTGGTTCGGTGAGCGCCGCATCGAGTTGACGGCGGGCGAGTTCCGAGTGCTGACGGTGATGGCAGCCGCGCCGGAACGCGTCTTCACACGTCGGCAACTGCTCATGCACACCCGGGGGGCCGACACCTTCGTCACCGAGCGCACGATCGACGTACACGTCCTGAACCTGCGCAAGAAACTCGAACCCGATCCTCGGCGGCCCGCCTACCTGGTCACTGTCATCGGCGTCGGATACAAGCTGACCGACGGCACGGACGACTTCCCGGCCAAACCGCGGGGCGAGCGGTGAGAACCGGCGGCGACGCGGCCGGAGTCCCGCTGCGCAAGAGCCTGTTGACCCGGCTGCTGGCCGCGTCCTTGCTCATCGCCATGTGTGCCCTGTCCGCCACCGCGTGGCTCGCGGTGCAGACCACGAGCAGTGTGATCCGACGACAGAGCGGGCAGGCGCTCACCGACGACATCACCGTGTACCGCACGCTGATGGACTATGCAGCCACCCATCCGCGGTGGGACGGCGTCGAGCGGACGGTCGCGGAACTCGCGGCACGCACCCACCGTCGTATCACCCTGCGCGGTTCCGAAGGCCGCGGTGACGGGCTGATCGCAGACTCCTCCGGTGGAGACAACGGGCTGCCCTCCACCCAGGCGCTCGCGGTCGTCGACCCGCTCCAGACCGATCCGGCGCTGATCCCCGACGCCCGTGCCGACCGTATCCACCCCAAGGCTCTCGGCCCCTTCCGGCTGCAGTCGACCGAGCGCCGGAAGGTCCTCGCGAGGGTCCAGAAGGGCCTGCTGTGCCTGCGTGAGGAGCTGCACTTCACAGCCGCACTCGTCGATCTTCCCGGCGGACACCCCCGGATCCACATCTCCGGGAGCAGCGACGACCAGATGAAGGGCACGATCTTCTGCAATCTGGCCGCCCTCGAAGCCCCCACGCCGACCGAGATCGCGGCCCTCGGCCACCTCAACGCGCTGATCAAGGACTGTCTGCAGCGCCGGCGGATGCCCCCGGTAGAACTCGGTCTCGATCTCACTCCCGAGACCGCGCTGTCGAACAGCGCCTGGGGCAAGGCGGCGCAGAACTGCATCGACACCAGCCGCCGCGAACAACTCACGGCCCATGTCGCACCTGCGGCACGGGTGTTCGTCAGCGAGTCGAGCGGCTCCGCGGCCGTGGCCCGCTTCGACTTCTCCCCGGCCAACGCCGCTCGGATCGTCGGCGTCACCGTCCTCGTACTGGCGTTGACCACGGCGGTGACCGTCGTGGTCGGCCTGCGTATGGTCAGGCCGCTGCGCGCACTCACCAACGCGGTCCGCGGGCCGGGACAGGAGCACACTCCGCTGCCCGTGGCCGGCGACGACGAGATCGGCCGTCTCACGCAGGCGTTCAACGACCTGTCCGCATACCGCGAACGCATGGAAGAGCAACGCAAGGCGATGGTCAGTGACATCACCCATGA
The DNA here is from genome assembly GCF_036147535.1 of Streptomyces sp. NBC_00322. Lineage (NCBI taxonomy): Bacteria > Bacillati > Actinomycetota > Actinomycetes > Kitasatosporales > Streptomycetaceae > Streptomyces > Streptomyces sp. NBC_00322. Next base: position 395,287 of record NZ_CP108019.1, read on the forward strand.
GCTGCGCACCCCGCTGACCACCATCCGCGTCTGGCTGGAGGCGACGCAGGACGGCCTGCTGTCGGACGAGGACGAGGTGACCGCCTCGCTGCTGGAAGAGACCCTGCTGCTCCAGAACATCGTGGACGATCTCCAGATCCTTGCCGCGTCCGACGCCGGCATGCTCAAGTTGCAGCAGGAGTACGTGGAGGCCGGCACGATCCTCCAGCACGTCGCCACCGTGTACGCCGGCCCGGCCCAGTTGGCTGGAGTCGGCTTGGAGTTGTGCGCCGAGGACGATGTCTACTTCTTCGTGGACCCGCTGCGTCTGCGCCAGATCGTGGGCAACCTGGTGTCCAACGCCCTACGGCACACCCCGTCCGGCGGCACGGTGTCGCTGCGCTCCCGAAGGAAAGGAAAGACCGTACTGATCGAGGTGGCCGACACCGGCAGCGGCATGGCCCCGGAAGACCTCCCCCGTGTGTTCGACCGCTTCTGGCGGGCCGAGCGCTCCCGCAGTCGCCGGACCGGCGGCAGCGGCCTGGGCCTGGCCATCGTGCGTCAACTCGTCGAAGCGCACGGGGGCGACGTCGCCGTGACCAGCACCCTGGGCGCCGGAACGGTATTCACGCTTCACCTGCCGACGTGACCCGGTCAGGAGAACGCTCAGTTGTCCCCGCCGAAGGCCTTCACGAGGCAGGGGCGCTCGGCCTTTTCGAAGCCGGGAGCGTTGAGATCGCTGCCGTGAACAAGCGCCCAGCCGTGGCCGTCCGGGCTCACCTCGCTCTTGAAGCCCTTGCCGTTCATACACTGGATCATCTCCCGCACGTCGTCGTTGTAGCGCGGGTTCTTGGCCGGATCGAGCTCCGGAGGGTCGAGCGGGAGCTTGGATTGACAGGCCCGACCAGTGGCGGTGTTGGGGTTCCGCTTGTACTGCTTGAGCGCGTCCGGCCCACCATGCTGATTCAGACAGGCCAGCCAGCTGTCCATCATGCGGTTGACGTCGTCCTGGGTGCTGTCCAACCGGATCTGAGGTCGGCCCGCGTCCGGATCGGCAGGGCTGGGCTTCGCCGCGGAGCCCTCCGTCCCCCGAGTGGGCAGCGAAGCGACGTCGTTGCCGCCGCTTTCTTCGTTGCTCGTCGAACCGCCACCGCAGCCGGTGAGAACCGCGACCGCCGTCGTACCGACCGCGAAGAGCACGGTGCTTCGCGCAACGCCGAGGGGCCTGCGCAGTGATCGAAGGATGCGTGTCTGCATGACGGCCATCCTTGACGAGCGATGTTTGTTTCGGGTCAACGCCCTGTCAGCGGACTGTCCGGCCTTCGAAGAAAGGCTGATCGCGGCTTGCTTGCGACCAGAACGTCCCGGTCAGAGCCGGTGCGGCCGGCATGGCTGCTCCGGACACAGCCGCCGTGTCATTCAACTCACAAGCTGCCTCATCTCCCCATGGGCGCGCGCCGTCGTCGAGGACGGACCGGAGAGCATCCGCCGTGCCGGGCTGCTTCCGACGCACACACCCGCGGTCCTGATCACACGCGGCCGGATCGAGCACCAGTTGGGGAAGATCGTTTCTCACCCCCCTCGACGAACGCCGCAACGACCGCGTCGCTGAGGAGGTTCATCGCCCCGTCACCGCTCGGCGGCGCCGCCGTCCCGCCCGCCCCACACATAGCGTTACGCCGCAAGAACACCAAACGACTTTGGCCAGATTGGTCGTCTGACGGGTGTTCGAATCCGGCGATACTCAGCACTGGGCAATCCGTCCCAATCCCCACATCCGGAGGCCGCTGATGCCCCAGACCAGTGTTCCCACCACCGCCGTGCTCGACGCCTGGCTGGCAGGCGCCGAGAGCGCGTACGGCCAGACCAACCCCGCCGGGCCCCTTTACGTCGGCGGCGCCGCCGCCGAGGCTGCACTCACCGACCCGAGCGACTCCCTCTACGGCTTCTGTTCCAGCCCGAGCGGGTCGCACGGCAGCTGGTGCTGCTGATCGCCTGCGGCGCCTTTAGGACCCTTTGAGGAGGGACTTCCTACGGAGTGCCTTCTCCGAGGCGCGCTGCCTGACCGTTTCTCCTGCGGAATGCGCTTCTTTGGGGCGCCCTGCGGAGTGCGGTCGAGAAACAAGGGCGTGGGGAACTGACTGCCAAGCAACGACGCGTCCGCACCCGGTATCGCGGCAGTTCCCCGCGCCCCTTTGGGGCGCCCGGGGGCGCGAACGTGCGGCGGAATGGGGAGGGTGGACGGTGAGCGGATCGGCGCCGGAAAAGAGGGACGAGGCGGAGTGGTTCGCCCAACCCGTACGAAACATCGCCCGCCCGTGGCGGGAAAAGCTGGCCCGGCGGCTGGACGCCGTGGACGCCCTGGGCCGGGAGGAACGGGAAGCGGTGCTGGAGGCCGGCCACACCGCCCTGCTCAAGTCCTTGCACGCGAAGCTGTCCCGCCTGTTCCTGATTGAACTGCACGCGCTGCGCATGGCAGCAGGCGGCGGGCGGGCAGCCGAGAGCGCAGGAGCCGGATCCGACACGAGGACCTGGGCCGCGTTCATCGAGCAGGCCTGTGAGGAGGGCTATCTCGACCGGCTGGCCGGCCGATACCCGAGCGTCGGCCCGCGGATCGCGTCGGTGGCTCGGCTGTCGGTGGCGGCGACCGACGGTTTCGCGCAGCGCTTCGCCGCGGACCGCGGGCTGCTGCAGCCGCTGCTGGGGAGACCCGCGGGGGAGATCCGAGCCGTCGCGTTCGGTGCGGGCGACACTCACCGGGGCGGCCTGACGGTCAGCCGGGTTGACTTCACTGGCGGGAGCGTCATGTACAAGCCCCGGCCGTCCGAGGCCGACGTGGCGCTGGAAGCGCTGCTGGAGGAGCTCTACGCTGACTTTCCCGGTGCCCCGGCGCCGGATGAGCGCATCCGGGTGCCGCGTACGCTGGCGCGCGAGGGCTACGGCTGGGCCGAGTTCGTCCGCCACCGCTACTGCGCGGACGACACCGAACTCGCCGCGTTCTACCTCAACGTCGGACACTGGCTGGCCGTCCTCCGCTTCACCGGCGGCACCGACATGCACGCCGAGAACATGATCGCCGCGGGCCCGGTGCCGGTGATCGTGGACGCTGAGACACTCTTCGACGTCCCCGCGCCCTTCCCGCCCAGCGGCCGGGGAGACGCGGTGGACGTGGCGGCGGCGGCCATCCGCCGTACGGTGCTACGTACCGGACTGCTGCCCGTACGCGGCACCGGCTTCGCGCTCGGCGGGGTGGACATCTCCGGGGTCGGGGCGCTGCCCGGCCAGCAGCCGCTGATCCCGAACCCGGTGATCGCAGATGGTGGCAGCGCGGCGGCCCGCTTCCAGGTGGACCTGGTGGCGATGCCCACCGCGGGCAATCACCCGAGCCCCACCCCGGTGCTGAGCGCGTACTGGGACCGGATCCTGGCCGGTTTCCTGGAGATGACCGCGCATCTGCGCCGGCCCGGCGTCGACCCGTACCGGCTGCTGCGCCGCTTCGAAGGCGCCCAGGCGCGGCGGATCCTGCGGCCGACGCAGGCGTACGTCGACATCGGCCGGATGCTGTGGCACCCGGCGTCGTTGCACGATGAGGCGGCGGCACTCGAGCGCGCCCGGGACATCCTGCGGCGCAACGCCGAGGTGCTGCCCGGCGCGCCGACCGACCGCGCTGCCATCGACGGCGAGATCGCGGACCTACTGGCCGGCGACGTACCGATGTTCAGCTTCACCGTGGACGCGGCCGCCGTACGGACCACCGTCGAGGACTGGCGCACCACCGACCTGGCGCTGGAGGAGTCGGTGATCCAGGATGCGCTGGTGGGCGCGTACCTCAATGAGCGTTCGCTGCCTGAGCGGGTGCAGGCCGCCGCCCGCGACCCGCACGCCCGTGACCGGGAGCGGCGCCGCCGCGACCTAGCCGCGCAGATGGTACGGCGGCTGTGTGACGGGGCGGTGCGCGGCGAGGACGGTACGGTCACCTGGATCAGCCCTGTCTTCACCCCCGCGGGGTGGTCCATCAGGGTGCTGCCGGCCGACCTCTACACCGGGCAGGGCGGGGTGGCGCTGACGCTCGCGGAGTACGTGACCGAGGTGCGGGCCGGGCGGGCGGACGAGGTGCCGGGCGTCGCCGAGACGTTCGAGGGGGCGCTGCGGGTGCTGGTCGGCACGGAGGACCGGACGCCGACTCCGTCACCCGGGGCGTTCAGCGGTGCCGCGTCGCAGGTGTGGACGTGGATGGCGTTGCACCGGGTGCTCGGTCAGGACTGGCTGCTGGAGCGGGCCGCCGAAAGGGCCCTGCTGCTCGCGGAAGGCCGACTGGTCGAGGACGACGTCGAGGTGGACCTCCTCAACGGGGCGGCCGGCGGAGTCGTCCCCCTCCTCAACCTGGCTGCGGCGACCGGGCAGGACCGCTGGCTCGGCGCCGCCGCGCACATCGGCCGCCGGTTGACCGGGCTGGCCACGGTCGACGCGAGCGGTGCCCGCTGGACGACCCGGCTCAACCCCGAGGGCATCGGCGGCTTCGCCCACGGCGCCACCGGGATCGGCTGGGCGCTGACCCGGCTCGCCCTCAGCGACGCGGGTTCCGCGGCCGAACAGCGCGGCTGGACACACCTCGCCGAGCGGGCCTTCGCCTACCAGGAATCCCTCTACGAACCCGAGCACGGCAACTGGCGCGACGTCCGCATCGGCGCGGAGGAGGATTTCTTCACCAGCTGGTGCCATGGCAGCGCGGGAGTCGGCATCGGCATGCTCGATCTCCACCGACGCGCGGGCGATCCCGCCCACCTCGACATGGCTCAGCGCGCAGCACGCGCCTGCGCCGCCGAGGGCTTCGGCTGGAGCCACACTCTGTGCCACGGCGACCTCGGCCTGTGGGAATTCCTCACGTCCCTGAACTTCGGCGACCCTTCTGACCTCGACGCCGAAATCCTCACCGGCCTCGAACAACGCGGCCCGGTCGGCGGGCTGGCCCGCGAAGCGTTCTCCCCCAGCCTCATGTCCGGCCTCTCAGGAGTCCTTCACACCCTCCTCCGCATGCACCCCGCAGCCACCCTGCCCAATCCCCAACTCCTCGACTGACCTTCGGGCTGGTGTGTCGACTCGCTGCGCTCTTGATGCGCAGGGTCGCCCTTGCCCGTGATCAGTGTTGCCGGTCTCGTGGCCGCAGTCGTGGCGCTACGTCGAGTCCTACCAAGCAGCCGTCACCCTCGCATCGCTTCTGAGGTGGGCGTGACACCTTGGCGACAACACCTCACTCCAGCAGCGTCTCGCTATTCCTGCTGGTCAGAGGTCTGTTTGTACAGGGCACCGGACCGCGATGGCCGCCGCGGCCCATCGCGGGGGCCGAAGCAGCGACACTCCCCTTCCAAGCTCTTCCGGCGATAAGATCAACCTTTTTCACCAAAGATCGTAGAGATCTCCTCATTTATGTCATCCAGCCGCTAAGTTACGGCGCCAGGAAGCGCGTTCGGAGGTCCGGACGCCCGGAGGGGTGGGGCTTGTGGATGTGAAGATCAATCTACTGACGGATCCATCAGGAGACGAGCTTCGGTCTTTACAAGCGTGGCTGGTCGAGGAAGAAGAGCTTCGCGGCCGGGTCCACGTCGCCGCTGAGCCGCCTGAACCCGGCAGGATGGGCGCGGCAGTGGATGCCTTGCTGGTGGTCCTGGCACCGGGCGGCGCACTGGCGGTGCTGTCCGGCGTACTGATCACGTGGCTGCGGCAGCGTACAAGCGATGTGACCCTGACCGCCTCACGAGATGGCGACCGTGTCCAGGTGGCGCTTTCGGCCAGACGGATGCGCAGCCTGGACGGAGCCGACCTTCAACGGCAGATCGCCGAGGTAGAGCGGCTGCTCGGGGGTGAGAGCGATGCCGGGCGGCAGGGGGCAATCGGCCAATGAGCCGCCCACGACACTGAGCGCTCCGGGAGTCCGGGTGCTTGTGGTTGGGACGGGTACCCATGTGCACACCTCCACGCTCCCGGCCATACCCAGCGTGGCCAAGACTGTACGGGATCTGGGGCAAGCACTGGTGGAACAGTGTGGCCTCGCCCCTACGGGACTGCGTACCTTGCTCGACCCCCCGGATCCGCTGGTGCTGGGCGAAGCACTGATGGAGGCGGCCCAACAGGCCGAGGATGTCCTTGTCTTCTCCTACATCGGCCACGGCCTCGTCAGTGCGGGCAACCAGTTGCACCTGGCCACACGTGCCACTGACCACGACAGCCGCAGGCTGGCCTTCAACGCGCTTCCCTATTCGGTGGTCCGTGACGCTCTGACCGACTGCAGGGCCCAGTCTGTCCTGGTCCTGCTGGACTGTTGCTTCGCCGGACGTGCCCATGGGTCGCTGGGCAGCCCCGCCGACGACGCCATGGTCGCGGCGCAGATTCACGGCAGCTACCTGATCGCGGCCGCGGCCCGCGATGAGGCAGCCCATGCGCCCCCTGGGACTCGCCACACCGCCTTCACCGGAGAGCTGATCCGGCTACTGCATGAAGGCGATCCGACAGGGCCGCCCGCGCTGACGCTCGATCACGTGTACCGGTACCTGGAGCGTTCCCTGCCCAAGCGTGAGCTGCCACGGCCGCGGCGACAGGCGGCAGGGCGTGCCGACGGCCTGGTCCTTGCCGTGAACCGGGCCTACCGGCCGCCGGACCCCGCCGAAGCGCGGGCAGCTGCCGCCGCGGTGAGCGGCGGTGCTGCCCAGGCCACCAGCCCGTACCCCGGACTGGCCGCTTTCGGGCCAGAAGACGTGGACTACTTCTTCGGCCGTGAACGGCTCACCGCGCAGCTCGTACGCCGACTCGTCGAACGGCTCCCGGACGGTGGCCCACTTGTCGTGACGGGGCCGTCGGGATCGGGCAAGTCCTCCCTGCTCTGCGCCGGACTGGTACCTGCCCTGAAGAGGGGACTGCCCGGCGTCGAGGTCTCCCGCAGCTGGCCCGTAATGCCGTTCGCGCCGAAGGCCCACCCGCTTCGCGAACTCGCCGAGCGCATGGCACAGAACTCGGGAGCGAACCCAGGGGACAACACCCCTAACCCCACGCAAGACCAGGCATGGCTCTCCGAGGCCGCGCGGCGGTTACTGCGATCGCGCGCATCGAGCGCGGCCGTGCCCGGCAGCAGAGTGGTCCTGATCGTCGACCAGTTCGAGCAGCTTTTCACCGCATGCACTGATCCCGTCGAGCAGCAGGCATTCATCCGCGCTCTGTGCCAGGCGAGTAGCCCCGGCGCTGACGGGGACGAGCCTTCACTGCTCGTGGTGCTCGGCGTCCGCGCCGACTTCTACGGGCACTGCTCGGCATTCACCGAGCTGGTTCCCGCGCTCCAGCACAATCAGATCGTCGAGCCCATGAGGCGAGAAGAACTCGTCGAAGCAATCGAGAAGCCAGCTGCCGTCGCCGGGTTGGTTCTGGAGGACGGCCTGGTCGAGGCACTGATCCGTGATCTGCGGGCCAGCGGCGCAGCGGGACCGGAACACGGCACGCTCCCTCTCCTGTCCCACGCACTTCTGGCCACCTGGCAGCAGCGCGAGGGCCGGCTGCTCACACTGGCCGGATATCAGGCGACCGGAGGAATCTGGCAGGCGGTCGCCCAGACAGCAGAACGCATCTACGCCAGCCTCGATCCCGACGACCAGCAGGTCGCCAAGCGCCTGCTGCTGCGACTCGTCCGCATCGGCGACGGCACCGAAGACACACGCCGTCCTGCCTCGCTCAACGAGCTCATCGCCGCGGAAGCGGCCACTGACGCGGCGGCCATCAACAGGGTCCTCGACGCCTTCGCGCACGCTCGGCTGCTGTCCCTCGACGAGCAGCAGGCACAGATCGCCCATGAAGCACTCTTGCACGCCTGGCCTTTGCTGCGCCGGTGGATCGATACTGACCGCGCTGAACTCCTTATCGGACAGCGCCTCGCCGAGTCCGCTGACCAATGGGAACGTGAGCAGCGCGACGCCGGAGCCCTCTACAGCGGCACCCGTCTGAAGATCGCCGAGAGGTGGGCGGATTCGGGTCACCGGCACCTGCTGACCCCTGTGGTACGCGAGTTCCTGGATGCCAGCTTGCAACAGCGGCAGGCAGATGAGCGAGCGAAGCAGCGTCGGACCCGCCGCCTCTACGGTCTCCTCGCCGCACTGGTGGTGTTGCTGCTGATCACAAGCGGTCTCATGGCGGACGCGGTCCAGCAGCGCGCCGCGGCCGACCGGCAGCGTGACTTGGCCGTCTCCCGATTGATCGCGATACACGCAGATGAGTTGCGGGACAACGACACCTCGCTCGCCATGCAGTTGAGCCTGACCGCGTACCGTGTCGCCCCGACCGCAGAAGCGCGGGCCAGCCTGCTCAACTCCACCGCGGGCCCTGCCGCGACACGGCTGCTCGGTCCGAAGGGCGTGACCCAGTCGGTGGCCTTCAGCCCCGATGGGCACACGCTGGCCGCTGCCGGTGCCAACAAGTCCGTACGGCTGTGGGACTTGACCGGTGACCGGCGCCCCAGCCCGCTGGGCAACCCGCTGTCCGGTCCCACAAATACCGTCTTTTCGCTTGCCTTCAGTCCGGACGGGCGCACCCTGGCCGCCGCGGGGGCTGATCGGGTGGTGCGGCTGTGGGATCTCGGTGACAGGGCGAGGCCCGTCGCATATGGCTCCAGAACTATGCGTGCTGACAACACGATCTACTCGTTGGCCTTCAGCCCTGATGGGAAGACCTTGGCAGCGGGAGGCGCGGACAGGACCATACGTTTGTGGAACCTGGCGAATCCGCGGCGGCCCAAAGCCTTCGCGACGCTCAACGGGCACAACGGCTATGTGCAGTCGGTGGCATTCAGCCCCGATGGGCGCCTGCTGGCAAGCGGGGGCATGGACAGAACGGTCCGGCTTTGGACGCTGGCCGGCCCCGAGAAGCCGAAGGCCCTCACCGCACTGACCAGCCCGAAGAAGGGCATCTTTTCCGTGGCGTTCAGCCCCGATGGACGGACGCTGGCGGCCGGGGGCGCTGAGAACACCGTGCACCTGTGGAACGTCATTCACGCGGACCGCCCCAGAACACTGGGGCGGCCGCTGACTGGTGCCACGAGCTTTGTGAACACGGTGGCATTCAGCCGGGACGGCCGCACACTGGCCGCCGGAAGTTCCGACGCCAAGGCTCGTACCTGGGACGTGGCCACCAGGCGTATGGTCTCGGTGCTTCCCCATCCGGGCCCGGTGACCACGGTCGCCTTCCGACGGGGTACGGAAACGCTGGCGACCGGAGGCGCCGACGGGCCTGTGCGGCTGTGGAACCTCCCCGGAACCGCGCTCAGGGGTCCCGCGGACGCCGTCTTCACCGTCGCTTTCTCCTCGGGAGGGAAGGTCCTCGCCGCCGGCAGCCGCGACAGGACCGTCTGGCTGCGGAACATGGCCAACCCGCAGCACCCTGTCCCATTCGGAGCCCCGCTGACCAGTCCCGACAAAGATGGCGACTTCACCGGGTCACTGGCCTTCAGCCCGAAGCGTCCGCTTCTCGCCGTCGCCAGCACCAAGGGATCCGTTTACCTGTGGGATGTGCGGGACCCGCGGCGGCCGGTCCCGCAGGTGCCCAGGCCGCTGACCGGTCCCAGAAACTCAGTGGAGACCATTGCGTTCAGCCCGGACGGGCGATTGCTCGCCGCCGGCGGCCAGGACTGGAAGGTTCACCTGTGGGACGTCTCGGATCCCCGCCACCCCCGGAAAGTGTCCACCCTCGTCGGTCACCGCAACTACGTCCAGTCTGTCGCATTCAGCCCCGACGGGCGCTTCGCAGCCACCGCCAGCATCGACAAGACCGTCCGGGTGTGGGACCTCACCGACGCTCACCACCCCAAAGGGGTCGTGACGCTCAAGGGCCCAGCGAACGATGTGTACTCGGTCGCGTACCAACCCCACGGAGATGTCCTCGTTGCAGGTGACGCGGACGGAAAGGTGCATCTGTGGGATGTGACTGCCCCCCGTCGCCCCATCAAATTGAGGGCCCCGCTTGCCAGCCACAACGGCTATGTCATTTGGGCCGCCTTCAACCCCGGCGGAGACACGCTGGCGACCGGAGGCACGGATGGCACGGTGCGGCTGTGGAACATGACTGAGCCCGCCCAACCCCGCACCCTGGCCACGCTGACCGGCCACACTGACAGTGTCCTCTCGTTGGCTTTCGGTCCGGGTGGCCGCACGCTTGCCGCGAGCGGTCTGGACCCGACGGTCCGGCTGTGGGAGATCGACCCCAGCCGGGCGGCTGCCCGTGTCTGCTCAGTCTCCGGAGACCCCCTCACCAGAGCCGAATGGAGGCAATATGTCCCGGACAGCAGCCGGACCTATGCCCCGCCTTGCCGGCCCGGTAGCGCTCGCTGAGCGGCGCCGGGGCCGCCCGCGGCAGCGCAGAGCTGAGTGCGGCCACCATGAGACACCGCCGGATGGGAGGCGCGGACACGCGCGATATCGACCCAGACCGCCCGGACGCTCTCCTCGATGCCCGGCTCACCACCACACCGCGGCCAGAACCGCCCAGTCGGGCGCGATGCCCGCTGGCTCGGTGTCGTGCATGAGCCAGGACGAACGGAACTCCCGGACTGAGGCTGCTCGTGGTCGCGGATGGCCGCGGAGCCGAGCCGCGGTTGTGCCGGGGGCGCGGTGGTCCGCTGACGCCGTCGGTGAAGTCGACGGGGGTGTTCTGCTCGTCGGCTTGCCGCTCGCGGCACTGGCGCCGGATGCGGCGGACGCGGGCCAGGGCCGAGGCGGTCCGGGCCGACTGGACGTCAAGTTGCCCGGAGTGCGGAACGACGACCGGCAGCGGTGTGCTCAGCCGTCGGCGCGTCCCAGTACCCGTCGGCTTGGTCCACCGCTCAGCAGCCAGGCCTGTCTTGCAGCCGGATGTGTTCCGTGCAACCAGCACCGGACTGGTCTGCGGCAATACGCGTGATGAGGCGTTGCTGCACGCCATGTACGAAGTCGTCGAACGCGACGCCCTGTTCACCGACGAGGCCTGTGCCAGAGCGCGGCGGACGCTGGTCGATCCCCTCTCGGTCGCCGACCCCTGTCGCCGCATGCCTGCTCTTTTCGGGGATCGACGTGCGGCTGGAGCGGGGCGACTTCGCCGCGGAACGGCCTCTCGCCGCGGGCTGGACCATCAGCGCGATCGCCCGCCGCCTCAACCTGGACCGCAAGGCCGTGCGACGCTTCCGCGACACCGGCCTGCGGTGGGTTGCGGCATCAACTCGCCGGAGGCTCCGACGACATGACGACCGCGGCAGACGGTGCGGCCGGCCTGTTGCGGACCGCTGTGCGGGTCAGGCTGCAGCCTCGGCGGGCTTGAGCGCTGCCGTGTCCTCGGCGCTCTGGGCAGTCGTGTAGAACACGGTGGCGCCCTGCTTGGCCCGGACGACCTTACTGCGGGCGACCAGCCTTTCGGTGGTGGTGCGCACGAGGTTGTCGTTGATGTTGCGCTCAGGGTGCGCGTCGGCGAGAGCCCTTGCGATCTCGGCAGCGGTGCGCGGCTCGGTCTGACCGCTCAGGTGCTGATGCACGAGGTCCGTCAGGGTGGGTCCCTTCTGTGCCGGACCCGTGGCGGGGGTCTTGTTGGCGGCCGCCTTCCTCGGTGCTGTCTTCTTGGCGGAGGGTGTGCGCGTGGTCTTCGCCGTGGCTGAGCCCGGCTTCTTCACGGTCCGACGAGCTGCAGGGACCGTCTTGGGTTCGGCTGTCTCGCCGCCCAAGGCGGAGCGCATGCCGACCAGGAGTTCGTGGTCCTGCTCCAGCGAGGCCAGTTGGGCCTGCAGAGCCTCGATCTCTGCTTGGATGCGTTCTTGTTCGGCCGTGTTCTGACTCAGGTCGGCGGCAACCCTGGCCGCGTACTGGGTCTTCAGCGTGGTGGTGTCCGACTCGGGCACGATGGCTCCTCAAAGCGGGGGTGATGATTCCGGACTCTACTCACCCCGCGGCAATACGTGTACGTGTGGACGCAAAACCCACTCGGCCGAGACAACTTCGGCATGCGCATGCAGGGAGGCCGAAGGTGCAGACGGTGGCTCGCCGAGTGTGGGAAGCCCCGACACGAGAGATCTTTGGCCGGCAGGAGTTGCGAGCCTGCTGACGGCTGGCGCTGCGCTCACCAATGCCGGGAGGATGAGGTATCCCGATGGCGGTAGGTCGAAGGCTGACTGACGGGCCCCAAGTGAGCGACGGTGCGACGCGTAGAAGGCAACGAGCCGAACAACCCACCCACACCTCGCCACGACAGACTTGCCGTCAAGCGCAGCCGCGCACCCAACGCCAGCCGATGAAGGTATGCCGCAAGGTCACGTCGAGTCGGCATGAGGCGGAGCCGTTCCCGTTCAGCTGCACAGTGGAGTCATGGGTGTTGGCGTACCAGTCACCCGTGAGGTCGAAGATCCCGCGGTAGCCGAACGCTGCGTGGGCGGCGGCGCGGGCACCTGGGCAGGCAGCGTGGCAATCCACACTATGGCTCGTGCCCGCGAGGGACCAGCCTGCGTCCCACGGCTCTCGGTTCCAGTCGTGCCGCGCAGTGGTGTTGGCCTCGCGCACCCCGCCGTCGACGTTTCCCCAGGTCGTGGTGGTGTACAACGCGGTCATCAGGATCCCGCAGCAGTCGTACATCTCCGACCAGGTGCGCAGCTCCCGGCTGTCCCCCGCCGTGTGCCGCCGCCCGTCCGGGGCGGGCACGAACCGGACTTGACCCAGGTGCAGCTTGCAGTCATCGCCGACGCTGACCTCCTGCCGGACAGCCATCCCGGCCGGAGGCGCAGGCAGTGAGCCCGTCACCCGCAACTCCCCGCAACCCTGACCCTGTCGTGCGGTGCCAGGCGGTGCGTCCGAGACCGGGGACGCGGCGGCGGAGGAGCTCAGCGGCGTCGGCAGCATGAACACGGCAGCCATGATGAGCGGTAACAGCGGCACCGAGCGCAACGACGGTAAGCAGCTTGGCATTTGTAACCTTTCCTCTTTGGCGACCGGCAGCATACCGGCAGGTAGCAAACGACTCTCCCCTGGCCTCGACGGCAGCTCGGCCCAGCAGTTCCGCGCTGGTCACCGGCTCACACCGCGGCAGCCCATTGTTGGCGTGCCGCTCGATGGAGGAGCTCCAGTAGACCTCCTCGCGCACCCGCCGCTGGATCTCCTCGATGGGCCGGTGCTCCTTGCGGGGACGCCACGGGTGAGGGAGGTGCGTCCGCAGTCTTCGGCGGTGGTGTTCCTGAACCTGAACTGACCCTGCCGACCAGGGGTGCAGGACGCAGCATCGGCCGCCCTGCCTGGGATACGGCCTGCCGATGCCGGTCTGCTTCACTTCACGTCGGCCAGAGGGACCCGCCGCTCGTGTCAATCGCTGACGGGTACGTGATGGCATCGTCCGGGGACAGCAGCCCGGATCGGCCCAGCGGGGGTAGCGCGTACCAGGTGCCGAGGTACCGACCAGATCGCCCAACAAGGCCTGGTCCCCCGCGCCCCAGAAACCGAATCACCGCCGGACCGTCGCCATTGAACGGCTCGGCCAGCTCCTTCGCCGTCCGCCCCGATACCCACGCGTCGAAGTCCGCCGACGAGCAGATGCGCCGGCCTTCGCCAGCAGCAGGTGGTTGCCAGGGTCCGTTGTCATGTGACGGACCGTCGTGGTGGTCGGAGCGCGCCCCGGAACGGGCTGAACCTGCCCGCAACGTACACCGTTGACGCCCGTTACGTCGTGGCTGTCGGCTATGACCAGAGTCTTTACAAGCCTGGGGCCTGGTGCCATGGTCATGTCCCGCGTGGCGTGGCTGCGGAAGGCGACGCCCTGTCCGTGGGGGGACGACGACATGATCCGTGGCTTCGCACCGTTGTGTCTCAGCCGATGGTCCCGTTTCAGATCCCGGGGTCTGATTCTGCTGCCCCTGACCGCTGTCCTCGCGGTGCTCGTCCCTCTCCTCGTCTTCGGCGGCAGCGCGAGCGCCGGGCCGGGACGGGCGCTGCCGGCGGCGGATCCGACGGTCCCGCCGGCGGCCCCGCATCACCAGGCTGCCCCCGCCGCCGCGATGGAGCCCGCCGCGCCCACCCTGCCCCGCGACGGCTGGACCGCGACCGCAAGCGACCACGAGACGGCGAAGGGCGACCACAGCCCCGCCCGCGCCCTGGACGGCGACCCCAACACCATGTGGCACAGCCAGTGGACACCGGTGGCCACGCCCTTGCCGCACACCATCACCATCGACATGCACAAGACGGTGGTCGTCTCCGCGCTCGTCTACCAGCCCCGAACCACCGGCATCAACGGCCGCGTCGGCGAGTACGCGATCCACCTCAGCGCGGAGGGAACCGCGTGGGGGGACGCGGTGGCCACCGGCACCCTGGCCGATGACAACACCGTCAAGACCCTGAGCTTCGCGCCCAAAGGCGCCCGCTACATCCGGCTGACCGCGACCACCGAGGCCGGCAACCGCGGCCCCTGGACCAGCGCCGCCGAGATCAACCTGCTCGGCGATCCGGGCACCACCGCAGCCGTGGTCGACCTGCCCCGCGACGGCTGGACGGCGACCGCAAGCGACCACGAGACGGCGAAGGGCGACCACAGTCCCGCCCGCGCCCTGGACGGCGACCCCAACACCATGTGGCACAGCACATGGACACCCACGGCCACGCCCTTGCCGCACACCATCACCATCGACATGAAAACGGCCCGCCCCGTCTCCGCCCTGTCCTACGAACCGCGCCGCACCGGCGTCAACGGCCGGATCGGCGCCTACACCGTCACCACCAGCACCAACGGCACCTCCTTCAGCACCCCGGTGGCGAGCGGAACCTGGAAGGACGACGACACCCCGAAAGGGGCCACCTTCACGCGTACCGTCACCGCCCGCTACATCCGGCTGACCGCGACCACCGAGGCGGGGGGCCGCGGGCCGTGGTCCTCGGCGGCCGAGATCCGCCTCAGCGCTCCCGCCGACCCGGCCGCCCACGGCCTGTGGGGCAAGGTGACGGGCTTCCCGCTGGTCCCTGTCGCCACCGCGGTCCTGCCGGGCAACAAGATGCTCGCGTGGTCCGCGTACGGCGTCGACCGCTTCGGCGGCAGCAACGGTTATACGCAAACCGCGATCATGGACCTGGCTACCGGCCGCATCACGCAGCGCCGCGTGGACAACACCGGGCACGACATGTTCTGCCCCGGCATCGCGGTCCTCAAGGACGGGCGGGTCCTGGTCACCGGCGGCTCCAACGCACAGCGCGCCAGCATGTACGACCCGGCGACCGACGAGTGGACCTCGACCGCGGACATGAACATCGCACGCGGATATCAGGCGATGACGCTGCTGTCCACCGGTGACGCCTTCGTCCTCGGGGGATCCTGGAGCGGCGGCAACGGCGGCAAGGGCGGTGAAGTCTGGTCCTCCGCCAGCGGCACGTGGCGCAAGCTCGGCGGCGTCCCCGTCACCACGACCATGACGGCCGACCCGCGCGGCCCCTACCGCGCCGACAACCACCAGTGGCTGCACGCCACCTCGAACGGGCGCGTGCTGCAGCTTGGTCCCAGCAAGCAGATCAACTGGATCTCCACCAGCGGCAACGGCAGCATCACCGCGGCCGGCACCCGCGCCGACAGCCCGGACGCGATGAACGGCAACGCGGTTGCGTACGACATCGGCAAGCTGCTCACCCTGGGCGGCGCCACCGCGTACGAGAACGTCAAAGCCACCCGGCGCGCCTACACCGTCGACCTCAACGGGGGCGGCAGGCCCCTCAGCGCCCGCACCGGCGACCTGGCCCACGCCCGCGCGTTCGCCAACAGCGTCGTGATGCCGGACGGCAAGGTCGCCGTCTTCGGCGGCCAGTCCTACCCGGTCCCCTTCAGCGACGCGACCTCAGCCATGACCCCGGAGATCTGGGACCCGGCGACCGGCAGGTTCACCCGCATGGCAGCAATGGCCGTGCCGCGCAACTACCACAGCGTCGCCAACCTGCTGCCCGACGGCCGCATATTCAGCGGCGGCGGCGGCCTGTGCGGCGCCTGCGCCACCAACCACCCCGACGGGGCGATCTTCACCCCGCCCTACCTTCTCAACACCGACGGCACCGAGAAAACCCGGCCCCAGATCACCGGCGGCGTCCCGGCCCACGCAGCCAACGGGACGAAACTCACGATCACCACCGACACCGCCGTCACCTCCTTCGCGCTGGTCCGCGCAGGCGCCGCGACCCACTCCACCGACAACGACCAGCGACGCGTCCCGCTCACAACCCGCCAGACAAACACGAGGACGTACGAAGTTACCGTGCCGGCCGACCCTGGCGTCGCACTGCCAGGCACATACTTCCTCTTCGCACTCAACGCCCAAGGCGTACCCAGCAAGGCCACGATCCTCAACCTCGGCTGACACACCCGACACTCACTCGGTGGCCTCGGGGGGACTCGGTACGCGGTAGCGCGGGGTCGGCCGTGACATGACGACGGCCGCGCAGGTTGAGTGGATTGTGACGTCCTTCTCGGCCCGCGCGGCCTTGTCGCATCCTGCCTTCTGCGGCCTTGATCGTGCACATCTCGGCGACTTGATCGAGGAAGTGCCTGCCCCGTGGGCGGCACAGCGCGAGTCTGCGCGCCAGGAACGGCGCGGCCACGACCGTCAGCGGGCGGCCGGTGCCGGGCCCAGTCACCAGCTGGTCTTCGTCGACCGGGTGCTGATCACCCCGATCTACCTGCGGCTGCAGCTGCCGCACGCGGCGCTGGCCGAGCTGTACGGAGTGACCCGGCCCACCGTTACCCGTGCAATCCACGAGATAAGTCCTCTGCTGGCCCGGCGTGGCTTTGCCGTCCCGCAGCGGCCCGGTGCGCGGCTGCATACCCTGGCCTACGTCTTCGCCTATGCCGAGGCCGAGGGAGTCGACCCGCGCGTCGACGGAACCGAAGTGCAAGTCCGCCGTCCCCCCGGGCCGGACGAGCAGGCCGCAAGGCGTTCGTGTCCGGCAAGAAGAAGCAGAACACCGCCAAGACCACCACGATCAGCGACAGCTCCGGCCGGCTGCTGTGGTCCGGCGCCGACCGGCCGGGCCGCATGCACGACCAGACCGCCGTGCGCACCGAGGGCATCGCCGAGCAGCGCCGCCTGCACCCGAAGGTGAAAGCCGAGGCCCACGAGGGCTACCGCAGACTGGCCAACGAGTTCCCCGACCAGGTCAGCGCCCCGCCGAAGAAACCGAAGGATGACGCCCCGCTCGGCGAGCGGGGTGCCTGGCGCGAGCAGCGCCGACGCCAATCCGCCCGCCGGATCTGCGTGGAGCATGTCATCGGAGAAGAAAAGAAGTGGCGCCCGCTGCAGCGGTACACCGGACGGCGCGGGTACTACCCCGAGACCCACGCCGCCATCGCCGCCTGCTCCGCAGGAGTCCGTTTCCTCCCCGCCTGAAGGCGGGGTATCCACGGAGGAATCCAGATGTATGCGGTCGCCGAGGTCCGCGGCGTGTCTGCGGAGCTCTATCCCGCCGCCTGTTCAGCTTCCGCCTCGCTGTTGCGGACCATACGCGCAAGGTCCTGCCGGGAAAGCGCGCCCACCTTTCGCATGGCGCGAGCGACATGCGACTCCACCGTCCGCGGGGAGAGGTACAGGGTGGCCGCGATCTCGCGGTTTTTCATGCCGGAACCGGCGAGTTGGGCCACTTCCTGTTCGCGGGGCGACAGCCGCTCGTCGTAGCTGAGGCTGCCCGTACGGCGAAGCGGGTGGGCACTCTGGTGGGTTCGTAGTTCCGCTCGTGCGCGAGCGGCATCCCATGTCGCGCCGAGCACCTCGAGCTCGTGTGCGGCGGTGGTCAGTTCCTGTATGCCTGTGGTGGTCTCCGGACCACCTGCCAGAGCACATCGTCCGCTGGCCTCCGCGATGAGGGCCGCCTCATAGGGCCGGGGCAGCGCCTGGTAGAGCCTGCGGGCATGCCGGAAGTGCTCCCCCGCCGCCGGGAGTTCGCCATCCGCCTCCGCCAGCAGCGCCCGGCACCACATCAGTGCCGCCGCGGCGGCGGGTGCCTGCCTGGTCTCTATGCCTGCCGAGAACTCGTCCACCATCGTCCGCGCCGTGTCCAACGCTCCCGCTCGGGCCGTTGCTTCCACAGCCCATGGGACCAATTCCGCTGCCCATACCCACACGGCCGTTGCCCGGAGCCTGGCCCATGCCTCAGCGGCCTCCTGCGCCGCGGACGCCAGTTCCTGGCGGGCCAGCGCCAGCCTGATGCGGCCGCCTGAGGCCGCCGCCACCTGGGGTACGGTGCCGTCGGCCCCAGACAGGCCGGGTGCGGCAAGCCAGGTGCTTGCTCGGCTCCACTCGCCTTTTGCCAGGGCGAGGAGGCCGAGCACCAGCCTGGCCTCGCCCGCGATGCTTGGCAGCTCGCCGACCTCCGCCGCATACAGACGGGCTCGGGCAGCCAGGCCTGCCCATTGGCCGGTCACCATGTCCAGAGGCAGCGACATACCCCGAGACAGCTGTTCTCCGAACGGAGACCCGCTTCGTGCGTACAACATCAGGCCTTCGGCCTGCAGCTCGCGCGCTCGCGCGTACTCGCCCAGCCAGATCGCCGCATAGGCGGCGCTGCCCAGACCATATGCCGAGTGCTGAAGGATCCGCGGATCCTCGCTTTCCCTGGGAAGTTGTTCCAAGCGTCGCCATCCGTCCGGATCACCCACGCAAACCACCACGACCGCCCGGTGCACCGCGACCGCCGCCTGGACCGCCGCATCCCCGCTCTCGGCCGCTGCCGCCTCGGCTCGCGCCAGCCAGACCAGACAGTCCGCCAGCGGTTCACCGGGCCAGTAGGGAACCCCAAGGACCGCCATGGCCCGCGCCGCCAACGCCGGACGATTACTCAACTCGTCAACCGTTCTGAGGATTTCGATACGCCCGTGGCCACTGCGCCCAGCACTGAGCAGGATCCGCCCGAGATGGAGGCGAATCTCGCCACGCACGGCCGCGGGCAGCGCACGGTCGTCGACCAATCGCCGCAGGACCTCCAGCGTCTGGCCGGAACGCAACCCATGAATCACGCTGCGCGCGAGCATCAAAGCCAGCCGAGCCCGGTCCGACTGACAGACGTCAGGACGCGCCAGCGTGTCCTCGAGCAACGAGATCGCCAGCTGGGGGTCCCCGGCTTCGACGGCCTCACGTGCTGCGGTTTCCACGCTCTCCAGCCAGTGCGCGATCCGGCCGGAGGCGAGCTGCTGGCGGGCAAGCCGCGCCCACGGCACCGGGCGGCGCGCCGCCAACGCCTCGGCCGCGCGACCGTGCAGCTCCTGCCGCACCGGGCCGGGCAGTACGTGGTATATGGCCGTGGTCTCCATCGGTGCCCGGAACCCGTACCGGCCGAGCTCGGACTCCTGCAGCACCGCTTCGGACAGAGCAGCCGTCAGCGCCGCACGCCCACTTTCCGCCGGCAGGGCCGCTATGGCGGCCAACTCCTCCTCAGTCGCGGCCTCGTCGAGCACTGCCGCCGCCCAGACCACGCGCCGTGGCTCCTCGTCCAGCGCCGCCAAGCGGCCGACCACCGACTCGGCGAGCCGAACCGGCACCCTGACCTCGTCCATGTCCTTGGCCGTGAACCGCTTCCGGCCGGCCTCTGCGGTTCCCGGGGACGGCAGCGACGCGGCCGTCTTCAGCTCCTCCAACAGATCAGCCACGACCTGCGCGATTCCCCCCGACCTCTCGCAGAGCCGAGCAAGAAACGGATCCGAGTAATCGTCCTCGCCCAACGCCTCCACCACCATCCCGCGCACCTCGGCCTCACTGAGTGCCCCGAGCCGCAATCGGATGACGGGCAACTCAGCCGGGTACCCCACCGGCGCGCCCAGCATCAGCCCGCGACTGGCCAGCTCCTCGGGGCGGTAGGTCAGCACAACGCGCAGTCCGGCCGGCGGATCGGCCAGCAGGGTACGCAGTGCACGAGCGTCCTGCTCGTCCGCACGGTGAACGTCCTCGGCCACCAGCAGCACCGGAACACCCGTGCCCAGCGAAGCCGCCAGCTCTCTCAGAGAGGAAGCCGCCGGCAGGGCCGGCCACGAGGGCGCCACCGGAGCGCCGGACTGCAGCGCTCCGGGCTGCGGGGGCTCGGGACGACGTGCCGACCTGGCCTCCGGCCGCGTCGGCGCGGCGCCTTTCACATGGGGGGACTCGCGGACGACGGAAGCACCAGACGCCTTGAAGGTCACCGTCAGGCGATGCACCCTGCCGAGCTCAGGAAGAGCGAGCAACCACTGCACAAACCTGGTCTTGCCAGTCCCTGCCTCTCCTTCGACTATCACCAGGACCGACGCGCCCGGCGCCACCGAGGCCAGCGACTCCCGTACTGCCGTGTCCCACTCACGCTCACGCATCACGTTCCCCCTATTTCGTTTCCTCGTACTCGAACTCGATCCGGTAGCCCGCCTGGTCCCGGCCGGCCCCGCCACATGTGTGCTGGCAGCCAGGCATCACCCTCGTAAAGGAATCGAAGCGATGGCGACTTGAAGTGGCTGGCCATCGTGCCGATGGACCGGGAGTGGGGTTCGCCCTCGCCAGCCTTGCGCAGTCATCCAGGCGGAGACGACGCTCGCTGGAATCCTTCTGCGCGAAGGCTGTCTGTCCGTCGAACCGGAGGTACGACCAGCGGGCCGTGGTCGCGGCGGAGTTGCAGGCGGCACGTGGCTGACAGACCGGAGCGCCGTCCGTCGCCGAGCCGGTGTACGTGAGGCACGGTCGCTCATCAGTACCCATTGCAGCGTTTGGCTGCCGTCGCACTTCGCCTCGTACGGCTCTGCGCCCTCCGCCGTTTGAGTTGTCCATGGATCCACCGGTGGCCGCGACCGGCAGCTGGGTGCGGTCGATAACACCCTTGGCCCGGACGTGGCGACGGCCGTGACGGTCCTGGCTGGAGCGGGCCGCGACGTGGGAGGTTCGTCGCCGCCCAGGAAGATGCCCAGCCGCTGAGGTGGATGACGAGCAGGGAGGCGCCCGTGCCGACAACCCTGAGGGTCTCTTTCACGCCGAAACCGGTCGTGCCGCCACCGTTTGCCGGGCCGCTGTGCGACCACGGCCTGCGTGGCCTTCGGCCCGCAGCAGTCCCCTGCTCGCGGCAGGACGTCAACGCGGAGTGCAACACTCCACGAATCCTTCAGTTTCCGCAGGTCGAGCGATGCGCGACGGCGGCGGGAACAGACCGTCAGATGCCGCTCCAGATTCCGGTGGACGTGGCGGTGGACCGATGCAGCCAGTGGGCCAGCGACATGACGGCATTCGTCCGGCACCGCTGCATCCCTCGCATGCTCGGCCCGGTAAGCCGCCCGCAGGCCCTCGCGCGCGCGTGCCGCGAGCGAGGCGGCGCCGCTCGGGCTGAGTCCGGGCAGCGCAGCGGTCCCGTCCGGCGACTGGCGCTCGACGGCCGAGTGCCAGAGCGGTCCGCCGGCGCTCGGGCAAGCTGCAGAACGCCTCCGTTCCTCTCCGCTCTCCGTCACCGCCGCCTGCACCCGCCAGGTCTCGACGTCGGGAGCGAGTTCGGTACGGCGGGCCGTGAGGGACCAGGCTGCGGCGGTGCGGCAGACCGTGGTCAGTAGGTACGGGCTCCAGGCGCCCTCGGGACTGCTGCCGCCACGCATTGCCTGCAGTGCACGGGCATACGCCTGCGAGGTCACTGGCGGCTGATGCCGCCGGTACAACTTCCGCAGCGCGGTCCGGGCCTCGCGGAACGTGCCGTTGCGTACGCCGGCGGCCAAGCTGGCGTCGCTGCTGGCGGCACCGGCGGCAGGAGTGCCGGTGGGGCTGTTGGGCAATGGCGATCACCCTGGCGCCGTGGACGGGGCGGAACTTCTTGCTGTGATGAGGAGCGACTTACGGCGGCACCATCCCGCTACGTAACCAAACCGTTATACAGCGAGGTGGCGATGCGTCCGCAACCCGCAGCACGCTGAACTTCGCAGAGATCTCTCGAGCGACGCAACGCTTGAGGCAGCTGATCACTTCGCGGCGGGTCTTTCCCTCGCGAAGCTCCTCGACATCAGCGAGCAGACCATCTGTGTCTGGCGCCGCCAGCATCTGATCGACACCAAGCAGATGCCTGGTGTCCCCACGCACGAGCAGGCCGAACTGGCCGCGGCCCGCGAGCGGATCTCGGAGCTGGAGGCAGTCACGGCCCGCACACCCACCGGCGAAGTGGCCCCGGACCGGCGCCATAGCCGGCCCGGGACCACACGCGAATCACCGTCACCAAACGCTCAGTGAGTCGTTGTCGGCCGATTGCGTCGGCGCCGAAGGGGTCACCCCGCCCGGTGCTCCTATGCGGTGCCGCCGCCACCGGTCTCCGCGCCGGGGGCGGCGGGGCGGATGATCTTGGACGCGATAGCACGGTCCATGGCGTCCAGGCTCACCAGATTGAATGGTTTGGTGCTGGTACGCATCTTTGAATCCTGCGAGGGCCGGTAGATACCGCGCTCAAATTGATGGCCGCCCTCGTATACGCCGATCACTCCGCCGTCGGGGGTGGGCCGGCCCAGGTAGGAGGCCCACTTGGAGCCCGTCGGATCTTTGGTGACGTTGGGTTCGGTCGGCTCACCACCGGCGTAGGTGTCGGAACGAGTGGAGTACTCGTCGGCCAGGCCGGCGACCGAATGGCCGAGTTCATGCTGGAGGACCGGATTGGACTCGGCGTTGCCGCCAGACACGGTGGCGACGCCGGCGGCGCCGGCTCCACCGTACTTGGTGGAGTTGGACATCGCGACGATCGCGTCGGCCCCCGGGGCCTGGCTCGCGAACGACTTCGCCTTGGCATTGTCCGGATCGCCTGCGGCGCACAGCAGCCGCTCGGTACGACCGTCGCAGAAGAAGCCCATGTCCAACGCGGTGTCACGGTTGGTGCCCCAGGCCGGGTCGTTATCTACTCCGGACTCCTTGGAAACCACGGGGACCAGCCACACATTGGTCCAGTCGCGATACTTGTTCCACGGCTCGGACTCCGCGATCCCCTTCCACTGTTCTTCCGCATGGCGTCGCTGGAGATCCTGCTCGGATGCGGTGTAGCCGTCGCCGACGAATGTCAGGTCGAAGCGCTCACTGGACGGGCCGGTGTTCTGTATGGTGATCACCTTGGGGGTTGCAGCTGCCTGGCGGTCCCGTGCGTCGGGTGCGGCGAAGGCCGGCTCCGATACTTGGACCGGCTGCTGCTCCGCCTCGCCAGGCTGCACCTCCTGGACCGGCGGCGGCTGGACCTCCCCGCCGGGCTGGGATCCTTCCTCGCCCTCCGGATTTCGGAAGACCCTCTGCGCCAGCACGGTGACGTCATCGTTCGGCTGCCCCTCCGTACCCGGCTGCAACGCCTGGACCGGCTGCATCTCCTGGACCGGCTGCTCCTCCGTGCCCGGCTGCTCCTCCGAGCCCGGCTGCTGGTCCTCCGTGCCGGGCTCCGTCCCCTGGGACTCCTGCTGACCCTCCGCGCCGAGCTGCACTCGCTGCTCCGGCTGCTGGTCTGTGCCCGGCTGCACGCCCTCCACGCCGGGCAACTCCTCCGTACCCGGCTGCTGGTCCTCCGTACCCGGCTGCTGGTCCTCCGTACCCGGCTGCTCGTCGGTGCCCGGCTGGGCGTCCTGGACCGGCAACTCCTCCGTACCCGGCTGCTCGTCGGTGCCCGGCTGGGCGTCCTGGACCGGCAACTCCTCCGTACCCGGCTGCTGGTCCTCCGCACCCGGCTGCTCGTCGGTGCCCGGCTGGGCGTCCTGGACCGGCAACTCCTCCGTACCCGGCTGCACGTCATCCGCGCCGGGCTCCGTCCCCTGGGACTCCTGCTGGGCCTCCCCACCCGACTGCACCTCCTGCTCCGGCTGGTCGGTGCCCGGCTGCACGACCTCCGCGCCAGGCTGAGCCTCGTACCCGCCGGACTCCGCCTCCTGATACGACTGCTCCTCCGTACCCGGCTGCTCCTCCGTACCCGGCTGCAACGCCTGGACCGGCTGCATCTCCTGGACCGGCTGCTCCTCCGTGCCCGGCTGCTGGTCCTCCGTGCCGGGCTCCGTCCCCTGGGACTCCTGCTGGGCCTCCCCACCCGACTGCACCTCCTGCTCCGGCTGGTCGGTGCTCGACTGCACGACCTCCGCGCCAGGCTGAGCCTCGTACCCGCCCGACTGCACCTCCTGATACGACTGCTCCTCCGTGCTCGACTGCACGACCTCCGCGCCAGGCTGAGCCTCGTACCCGCCCGACTGCACCTCCTGATACGACTGCTCCTCCGTGCTCGACTGCACGTCCACCGCGCCAGGCTGAGCCTCGTACCCGCCGGACTCCGCCTCCTGATACGACTGCTCCTCCGTGCCCGGCTGCACGTCCTCCGCGCTAATGGACTGTGCATCGGTAGGCTCAGCCGCCGACGCGTTGGAGACGAACAGCGCACCGTACAGCACCCCTCCCGCCGCGGCAGCCGCGAGTCCCGGACGGCCCTTCCCGGAATCCTTTCTGTGCCGGCCCTTCACGGACACCCTTTTGTGCCTGGCCATCGCGGAATCCCTTTCTGTATGTGGAGTGTTGACGTCGCTATGCTCGAGATTGGCAGTCGAGGTCCCGATACATCGCACCCGCCTGGCGATCACGACCGGTCGCCGACGGACGAGAGATTGACCTGCCCCCAACGCCCCGCAGGGCCCCGTTGGCCGCGGCCCTGCAGATACAGCCAATTCGCAAGGCACACCTCGCTGCCCCAGACAGGCACGGCACGCACGGCACCTGTCCGACGCAGCAAACCTAGGGACTCAACCGGGAACCGACTATTCGTAGCCCCAAAACACGGATACGCACTCAAGGTTCAGGCCGTACGGGACAGCTGTTCCGCTTCGGCCCGTGGAGGGGTCCGACGACAGCTGCCTCGTGCGCGCCGAACTCAAGGACCCCAGCAGGTGTTCGACAACGCCGTCAACATGCCCGCCGTGATGGGCCCCTGCAACGGCAAGCCCTGGGACGAGATGCAACTCGGCATGCTGGACTGGTGCGAGTCGTGCAGCCCGCGGCCCACGCGGGACAACCCCACGTCGTGATCACGAACAACTACTACAACGCTCCACGGCTCGCTACGTGGTCGAGGGCCAGTGAGAGACAGGCGGGACCCCTACACACCCTCTCAACTCAGCGATGCGGGAGCCGGTTCGGTAAAGCATCGGCAAAGAGGCGGGACGGCGGGGGCCGGACATAGTCCTTCATCATGACCGGCCCTCCATACGACGCACATCTGCGGGGAACCCGATGGCCCGAAGCGCCCTGATGCACAACATCGAGCAGCGGCTGCGACTCACCGAGTCGATCCGCTGCCGCCTGGACATCCTCAGACGCACGGGGAGTTGACCGAGGAGTCGGATGCCGATCCCCCGCCGCGGCGTTCCGCCTCTCCGGCGGGAGAGCCGTGTCACGGTATTACACATTCCTTTTGGGCGTTCCCCAGCTCATTCTCGAAGTCACGCATGACGTCCGAGATTTCGCTCAAGGGTGAGTTCCGTCAATTCCTGTGCGACCTTTCCGAATTCAATGACTCCTGCCTTCGGGCGCAATCCACGGGGCGGGGAAAAGGTTCCATGGGGCTCTGAACGCAATCGAGAATCGACACGTACTCCATGGCACACGGATCGAATCCGAGCCGCGTTTTCGCCATCGAGGACGGAGTTGAAAGTGTCCCGAAAGAGAATGATCACCAAGAAGAAGAAAATCGTCCTGCTAGTCGGCACCACCGCACTGGTCGGTAGTGCGGCATTCGCGATGACCGGAACCGGAAATGCCGGCCAGCGGCAGGGCAACGAGTCGTCGAGGTGCAACGGGCTGGCCAGGCTTGGGGCGGACCACCAGCGCTTCATCGCCAATGAGCGGGCCAACCCCAACGTCAACTCCCGGGCGAGGATCGCCAATTCGATAGCGGCGATCCGTCAGATCAGGCAGCAGCAGCAGCAATCCGCAGGCTGCAACGGGTCGGGCCGCCGCCGGGCGGCCCAGGTGGTCTGTGCCGGGTCGACGGTGACACTGTCCGGAGAGGGCGGTGCACCGGCGGCATCCAGCGACCAGTTCCCTGCGGGTACGCAGCTGAGGGTGACAAACCTCGACAACAACAGGTCGACGACCGTCGAGGTGAATTCGCCCTCCGGAAGCTGTGTGCTGCTGAACAACGCGGCGTTCGAGCAAGTCCGCGAACCGGGCAAGAACGTCATCCGGAACGTGCGCGTCGAGCGCGTCGGATAGCTCGGGAACAGCACCGGGTTCCCACTCCCGCCCCGCCGTCCCCTGGGGCGGGAGCGGGTCACCCACCTCCGCGCGGTCCGTAGCGCCGGGGATTGCGGATCGGTAGTCCGGCGCGGTGTATCCCGCCGGCGGGAGAGGCGGCTGTGGGCGGAGCCAGGTGCGTGTGAGTCGGGCGCGTTTGCGGGTCTGGGACCGTGGATACGCAGGTCGTCGAAGTCCCCGGGGTCACGGCGAGCTTCATTGGCGGGTTGTCCGCGGCTGGCGTGTCCTGCGTGCTGTGGGCGGTGGTGGGAGTTTCCTGGATGCGGATGACGACGGCTGCGGGTGTTCGGGCCGTGTGCTGGTCGCCGGCGATCCGGCCCGGTGGCAGCTTGCGCCAGCGGGAGCCGCTGACTCCCAGCACCCTCGAGCCGAGCGAGGCGGCCGGCACCGCCGCCCGCCGGCGCGAGGGCATGGCCGGGCTCAGATGCCGAAATCCTCCCTCTCCAGCAGCGGTCTCACCCGTGAGGCGAACCCGCTGGTGCGGAACGAGCGCTGGAGGAGGCCGGGGCGCAGCTGCTGCGCGAGCGCGGCCGCGATCATGCCTTGATCGAGTGCGAGCACGAAGTCGCTGACCCGCCCGGTCGCGATGTTGACGGAGTCCCGGAAGCCGTAGTCCTCGTCGTATGCGCTGAAGTCCCGGTCCAGGGCGCGCAGATTGTCGACGGCCGCCCCGCGAGCCTGCGGCAGCGCGAGGAAGGAGGCGTGCGGGGTGACGACGCCGAGGGAGTTGTACCCCTCCACCTGCATGCCGATGGCGTCCACGCCGTACTCGCGGTAGCCGCCCTCGGGGATGTTGGCGGGTGAGAAGCCCCAGTAGCCGTATGCCGCCTCGTCGAGGCCGTGTTCGATCTGGCTGCGCACGTAACGGTCATGCGTGACGCCCCAGGCGCGCGGGGACCACTCTGTCTCCGGTACGAACAGGGGCACCATGAGTGCTTCGAACATCGAGCCGCCCCAGGAGGGCACGAGCTTGCGTCCGCGGTAGGTGTAGTGCCCCTGCCACAGCCGTACGCCGTCGACGACGACCCACGAGCCCTCGGGTTCCTGCTCCTGGCCCCAGCCCGGCAGCATCGTGCGGTACAGGTGCCAGTAGTGCTCGGCCGGCAGGCTGCCGTCGGCGATGCCGAGGTAACTGGCCATGCGCGGCTCGGTGTTGAGGGCGCCGTAGTGATGCCCGGTCGGCTCGCCCTTGCCCGGCTGGTC
Source organism: Streptomyces sp. NBC_00322 (assembly GCF_036147535.1). Taxonomy (NCBI): domain Bacteria; kingdom Bacillati; phylum Actinomycetota; class Actinomycetes; order Kitasatosporales; family Streptomycetaceae; genus Streptomyces; species Streptomyces sp. NBC_00322. The sequence continues at coordinate 422,705 of NZ_CP108019.1, forward strand.
CGGCCAGAACCCGCCGCGCAGCTGGCCGGGACCGGCCGCCGGGTCGGCGGGGTCGAAGGGCGTGTAGTAGTACGACCAGTCGGCATCGGCGAGCAGCTTCGCAATACGCGGCCCCAGCGCCGGGTCGGCGTCCGCGGCGATACGCAGGCCGGTCACCAGCCAGGCGTTGTCGACGCTGGACAAGAACGGGCGTACCGCGTCGCCGGTGCCGGGCCAGGAGGTGAGGACCGAACCGTCGTACGCGTTGTACCAGTTGAACCAGAAGCCGTGTGCGCGCTCGAGCCTCTCGACGGCGGACAGGGTGCGGCTCAGCTGTTGGTGCATTGCGGCGGGCGAGATCACGCCGAGCCCGGCGGCCGCGACGGTCGACCACAGCCCGCAGCCGATGTTGGTCGGCGAGGTCTGTACCGAGGGCAGCGGGCGGCCCGGGCCGCTGACGTCGATCTTGTCGGCGGTCAGTCCGAAGTCGGTGGTCACGGCGACGATCGAGCGGTAGGTCGCACGGAACCACGTGTGCAGCAGCTTCGTGTCGTCGCTCTGCGCGGACGAGGGGCGGGCGAAGGCGGCGGGGGCGCCGCCCAGCGTGAGGGCTGCGGCACCGGCTCCGGCGGCGGTTGCGAGGAAGGTACGACGGTCCATGCTGCTCGAACTCCCTTGGCAGGTAGGGGATGAGTGGATGTGGACGTTCTGGGGCGTGCTCGGCTGTTCCTTGGAATGGGCCGGGAGCCGGCGGATGTCAGGGGTCCGCCGGCTCCCGGGCGGGAGGGGGCATCGGTCAGGCGTGTGGCAGCGCCCTGGTGTTGCCCATCGCGCCGAGCCATACGGCCGACGGCTTGGCGGTGCGCTCGAAGGTGACCGGGTTGACCGCGATGAGGCCGAAGGTCGGTGCGAAGGAGCCCCACTCGTAATTGTCGAGGGCGCTCCAGGCCAGGTAACCCTGGACGTTCAGGCCGTCCTCGATGCAGGCGGCGACGGCGGCGAGGGCCCCCGTGTAGTAGGCGACGCGCCGGGTGTCGTCTGCGGTGGCGATGCCGTTCTCGGTGACGATCAGCGGCATGCCGGGGCCGGCGAAGTCAGCGGTGTGCCGCAGGGCGTGACCGACGGCAGTGGGGTAGTACTCCCACTGCGTCAGGGTGCGCTCAGCCTCGGCGGGCGCCGTGACGGGACCCTCGGAGCCGATCTTCGTGCGCGTGTAGGACTGCACGCCGAGCCAGTCGTCGCCGCGGGCGGCCTCAATGAAGACATCCTCGCGCGGGTGGCGGTACGCGGCCGTGATGTCCTTGGCACCAGGCAGTGCCTGGTAGACCTGGTTGGCGATGGTCCAGCCGACCTGGATGTCGGGGTTGATGCCCTTGACCGCCTTCACGGCGGCATGGTGCGCGGCGATGATCGCGTGCGTGGTCTCCTCGTCGGGCGTGGGCAGGCCCGCAGGCGGGAAGCCCTGGTCGCCGGACTTGGCGAGCCCGGCCATCACGGCGATCATGTTCGGCTCGTTGATCGTACAGACATGGCGTACACCCTCGGCGATGATCGGGGCGCACTCCTCGACGTACCTGGCGAACAGTTCGACGGCGCCGTCCGCGGTCCACCCGCCGAAGTCCTCGAACCAGCGCGGGACGGTGAAGTGATGCAGCGTCACCATCGGGCGCAGCCCGCGGGCGAGTGCGCCGTCCACCATGCGGCGGTAGTGGGCGATCTCGGCTTGGGAGAAGTGGCCGCGAGCGGGCTCGATACGGGCCCACTCGACGCTGAAGCGGTAGTCGGTGAAGCCGAGGTCGGCGAGCAGGTCCATGTCCTGCTCCCAGCGGTGGTAACTGTCGCAGGCGTCGAGGCTCGGCTCCTGGATCCCCGCCGCCGGATCGTGCTCCTTGCGCCACCAGTCGCTGTTGACGTTGTTGCCCTCGATCTGATGCGCGGCGGTGGACGCGCCCCACAGGAAGCCCTCGGGGAACGGCGTGGTGCGGGTGGTCATGGTGAGTCCACTTCTTTCTCTGATGCAGGGCAGGCGGGGCGAAGGTGCATGCCTCGAGGGGGTGGGGTACGGGAGGCGGCGCCGCGGTCTACTTCATGCCCGCGGTGGCGATGCCCTGGGTGAAGTGCCGCTGAAGGACGATGAAGACGACCAGGACCGGCAGTACCACGAGCAGGGAGCCGGCCATCAGCATCCCGTTGCCGCCGCCCACGGTGCGGTTGGGGTCGTTCGCGAAGGTGGCGAGCGCCACCGGCAGGGTGTATTTGTCAGGGTCGTTGGTGGCGATCAGTGGCCAGATGAAGTTGTTCCAGGAGCCAAGGAACGTGAAGATCGTCAGGGTCGCCAGCGCCGGCTTGACCAGCGGCAGGACGATCCGCCAGAAGATGTACCACTCGCCGGCGCCGTCCATCCGGGCCGCCTCCAGCAGCTCGTCCGGGATGGACTGCATGAACTGCCGCATCAGGAAGACACCGAACGCGCCGGCCGCGAAGGGCAGCACCAGGCCCGCGTATGTGTCGATGAGGTTCATCTTCGTCATCAGCACGTACAAGGGAAGGATCATCAGGTTCCCGGGGACCATCAGCGACGCGAGGACCACGCCGAAGATCTTCGAACGGCCCGAGAAGATCAGCTTGGCCAGGGCGTAGCCGAGCATCGAGCAGAACAGCAGGTTGCAGACCGTGACGAGGATCGCGACGATCACCGAGTTCAGGAAGTACCGGGGCATGTCGAGCTGGTCGAGCAGGTCGCGGAAGCTGGCCAGAGTCCAGTCGGAGGGGATCCACACCGGCGGGCTGGCCGTCAGCTCCTTCTTCGTCTTGAAGGCGCTCAGCGCCATCCAGAGGAAGGGCGACGCCATGATGAGGAGGCCGGCGGAGGAGATGACGTACAGCAGGGGCTTGCGCGCCCGACTGTCGCGGCGGCCCGGCCTCGCGGTGGATACGGTGGGGGCTGAAGGGGCAGTGGGGGCGCTCATTTGGTGTTGTCCTTCATGAGGCGGAGCTGGAGCACCGTGACGCCCATGATCACGACGAACAGGACGTACGCCATCGCACTCGCATAGCCCATGTGGAAGAAGTTGAAGCCCTCGCGGTACATGTCCAGCGAGACCGTCAAGGTCGCGTCGGACGGACCGCCCTGCGTCATCACGAACGGTTCCTCGAACACGTTGAGGTACCCGATGGTGGTGATGACCGTCGCGTACAGCATCGTCGGCCGCAGGAGCGGCACCGTGATCCGGCGCAGCTCCTGCCAGGCGCCCGCCCCGTCCAGCCGCGCGGCCTCGCGGACCTCGGCCGGGATGGCCTGGAGACCGGCGATGAACAGCACCATCACGGTGCCCAGGTTGCGCCATACCGCCATCGCGATCAGTGACGGCATGGCCCAGGTCTCGGAGCCGAGGAAGTCCGGGGTGCTGAAGCCCAGCTCGGCGCCGAGCCCGGCTATCAGGCCGTCGGACGGGTCGAGCACGAACCGCCACACGATCGCCACGGCCACGATGGTGGTGACCACCGGGGCGTAGAAGCCCACGCGGAAGAAGGTCCGGGCCCGGTCGATCCCGTTGTTGAGGAGGATCGCGACGAGCAGCCCGAGGAGGATCGTCAGGGGGACGCCGACGACGACGAAGTACGCCGTGTTGAACAGCGCCTTGAGGAACTTGTCGTCATCGAACAGCTTGACGTAGTTGTCGAAGCCGACGAACTCCGCCTCCAGCGGTCGGGTCACATTGCGCGCCCCGAAGTCGGTGAAGCTCATGAGGAGCGTCGCGACGATCGGGAGGAGCATGAACAGCCCGAACAGGACCAGGAACGGGGTGGAGAACAGCCAGCCGGCGAGGTTCTGCATCCCCATCCGGCGCCGCCGCGGCCCGGCCGGGACCCCGGACTGCTCCGGGGCTCCCGGCCGCGTGCCGTGCGCGGCCTTCGTGGTGGTGGCCGTAGCCTTGGTGGCGGTCATGGCGTGTGCGCTACTTCACGAGGCTTTCGATCTCACCCTGGGCCTTGTCCAGGGCTTCCTTGGCGGAGGACTTGCCCTGGGTGACCGACTCGATGGCCGCGTCGACCTTCGAGGTGATCTCGGTCCACTTGGGCTGCACCGGCGAGACCTTCGCGGTCTCCATCTGGGTCTTCCAGACCGTCATGTCCGGGTCGGTCGCCAGCTCACCGGACTTCCAGGCGGCGATGTTGGCGGGCAGGTCCCGCGTGCGCTCGAACCAGTCCGCCTGGCCCTCGGCGTCCGTCAGGTACGTGACGAACTCCTTCGCGGCGGCCTTGTGCTCGCTGTCTGCGGAGATCGCCAGGCTGGAGCCGCCGGCCATGGAGACCGAGGACTGGTCGGTGGGCACGTTCGCGACGGCCCACTTGCCCTTGATGTCCGGGTAGTTCTCGTTGAGCAGCCCCATCATCCAGGGGCCGCCGAAGAACATCGCGACCTTGCCGCTGTTGAAGTCCTTGGTGACGTCGTAACCCGGACGGACCGACTTCTCGCTCAGGCCCTTGTCGAAGTAGCTGCCGTAGTTCTCCAGCGCCTTGACGGCCTCGGGGCTGTTGACGACTGCCTTGCCGTCCTGGGTGACGATCTCGCCGCCGGCCGAGTAGAGGAACTGGTAGAAGCTCTGCACGGTGTCGAGGCCGCCCGGCTGGATCGACAGGCCCCACTTGGCGCCGGCCTTCTGCTGGTACGCCTCGGCCGCCTGCTGGAGCTCCTTCACCGTGGCCGGGGCCTTGGTGATATCGGCCTGCTCGGCGAGGTCCGTGCGGTAGAAGAGGACGCGGGTGTCGACGTACCACGGAACGCCGTAGGTCTTGGCGTCGACCGTGCCCTGCTCCCAGCCGGCCGGGAAGAAGTCGCTCTTGTTGAACGTGGCCGTGTCGACCGGCTCCAGGACGCCCATGTCCGCGAACTCGCCCATGTAGCTCCCGCCCATCTGCATGACGTCGGGGAGCTTCCCGGCAGCGGCCGCGGCGACCAGCTTCTGGTGCGCGACATCCCAGCCGATCGGGGTGACCTTGATCGTGATGTTGGGGTTCGCCTTCTGGTACTCCTTGGCGACGTCCCCGAGCTTCTCGCCCTCGGTGCCCATCGCCCAGACGCTCAGGGTCTGCTTCTTGTCGGCGGCGGCGCTCGCACCATCGCTGCTACCGCAGGCGGTGAGGATGAGCGCCGACGCCAGTGTGATGGCGACCGAGGCGGTGGTAGCGGTGCGGTTCATGGCCGGCTCCTCCTTGAGGTTCCAGATGTATGCGCTGTCTGTAAGCGCATACATCACTGTGGTGCAGGCGCCGCGACGGTGGCAAGGGGGTCCTGGTCACACTCCCGTAACGGGAGTGACATCCGGCCGTGGGGCTTTGTGTGCGAATGGGCAGGAAGGGGATCCTTGCATGGCGCAAACCGTATGGTTTCCGTTGGCGAAAAGGGAGGAAGTGTGATGGATTTCGCTGGGTTGCGGTGGGAGGCGCGCGAGGACCCGATGGCCGCGAGCGGGTACCGAGTCCCGCGAGCGTGTACCGGCGCGACCGCGCCCCCTGCGCGTCCCGCGCCTCAGCGGGTCGGCGGTGCACCCCAGGCCGGCGCGGCGGGCTGAGCCCCAGGTGCGGGAGGTGGCCGCTACGGGCAATCGGGCGCGGGGTGTGAGAGGCGGCGCTGGGCCCCCGCCGAGGTGAGTGGTCAGCGTGCTCGGCAGGGTCCTGCGGCTGATGCCCGCGGGCCGGACCCTCGTCGGCTCAGCGGGTGCAGCCGCAGCTGGACCTGCGTACCACCGAGACCGGCAGCATCAGGGAGACCGGCTCGCTGTCCGCGGTGCCGTTGAGGCGGCGGACCAGGAGTTCGACCGCCTCCTCGCCCATCCGGCGCATCGGCTGCCGCACGGTGGTGAGGGCGGGGTGGACCAGGCGGCCGAGGGCGATCCCGTCGAACCCGGTGACAGCCACGTCACCCGGTACCCGCACCCCCCGCCGCTCCAGGGTGTGCAGCGCGCCCACGGCCATCTGGTCATTGGCGAAGAGCAGGGCCTCGGGCCGGTCGCCCGTACGGTCCAGCAGCGCGGCAGTTGCACGGGCCCCTTCGGCTTGCGTCATCATCGGCACCCGCAGGTCCGGCTCGTCGCGCACCGCGACCCCGGCTGCCCGGCATGCCTCCCGGTACCCGCGGAAACGCGCCGCGACATCCGGTGACTCCTCGGCGGAGCCGACGTAGGCGAGGTGCCGCAGCCCGTGGTCCTCGATGAGGTGCCGGGTCAGTTCGCGCTGCCCGTCGGCGTTGGCCACTTCGATGTGGTCGAGGTGGTCGAGCTGCACATGCTCGCGCGGCCCCGCCAGCATGACGACGGGCTGACGGCGCGAGATGACCTCCAGATCCTCCGTGGGCACGGTGCGGGCGAGCACCGCGAACCCGTCGACGCGGCCCGCCACCTTCGCCACCAGCGACTCCGGCCCGCCCTTGAGGGACGCGGCGATCAGCAGCGCGTACCCGTGCCGCCGCGCGGCCCGCTCCATACCCCGGATGATCTGGTCGGAGTAGAGCATGGCCGCGTCGTCATCAGCCTCCTGGCCGGCCTCGGACTCGGCGTCCGGGTCGGAGTAGTCCGGGAAGCAGAGGCCGAGTACGCCGGTGGAGCGGCTGGCGAGTCCACGGGCGTTGCCGCTGGGTACGTAGCCCAACTCGCGGGCCGCAGCAAGGACCCGTTCCCGGGTCTCGGCGCGGACCGTGTCCGGGATGCGGTAGACCCGTGACACGGTGGCAATGGAGACGCCGGAACGTTCGGCGACGTCGTACACCGTGGGGGCTGTGCTCACTGGGTGGACCCCCGAGGCAGTCGTGGTGGATGTGATGCGCGAGTCCGCCCAGGTCCGGGCGGCGTGCATGAAAGCGCATTCACCCTAGGTCGGGACTCTGTGTGGAAGCAAGGGCGTCTGTTTCGATGGCGCACCCGGGCAGGTCGGCGGCGCGCACGTCAGTGATCCACCTGTCGAGTCGCTCGGCGTAGTCCGGGCGGGATGAGGCTCCGGGCCCACCGGCATTGCTCGAGCCGTTCGCGCGGGCGGATCAACGCCGGTGGGGCGGGGTCTATCTGCGGGGTCTACTGCTGGTCGGGCGGCGCAAGTCGGTGGAGCCGATGACCGCCCGGCTGGGTGAGGACGGCAACCGGCAGGCGCTGGCGCACTTCATCACCTCCAGTCCGCGGGATTGCGGCGCATCTGCGGGCCGTCTGGCATGGCGGATGCAGCAGGTGATCAAGCCGACCGCGCTGATCATCGACGACACCGGATCCCTCAAGGACGGTCACGCCTCGGCATGCGTTGCGCGGCAGTACACCGGCACCGCGGGCAAGTCACCAACTGCCAAGTCGATTCGGGGGCCGTGGACCTGCTGGGAAGCGCACCACCCCCGCAGTGGCACGGCGAGACGCTTGCGTCTGCTCGCCGTCACCACTGGCCTGATCACCGCCGCCGCGCTGGCCGTCCCCGCCGCCAACGCCACCCAGGCACAGACCTTCAGCGCCAACCAGCTCAGCGCGGGCGGCAGCAGCCGTCCGCGCTCAGATGGAGCTTGCCAAGGAGGTCGCCCGCCCGTCGAAAGCCGCACCTGGCGCGGCTGGCACCGTTGGTCCCGGCACCCCGCTGGGGGCGCCGGGCGATCCCGCGGGAGTTCCTGCAAGCGCAGTTGTTTCAGTCTCAGGCACAGGACAGTCCCCCGATCATCACGCTGTGGGCCGGCTCCGCCACCCGCTTGTCGGCATGGCCCCCGTCAGCGACCTCGACCTGCGCATACCGATTGCCCGAGAACACCAATACCGGTTCCGACTATCCGGCGCCTGCATCACCGCGTCAGGCGGCGTCGGCCGCGTCGCGTGTGCCGGGGCCGATGCTGCATGGTGGGCCGACGGACGGTTCATCACCCACGCGGTGGCGGCACCGCCCGCGAGCAGCGTGACGTCGAGGTCCAGGTCCAGACCGGGCAGCATGCGTCCCGCGGCCCGGACTGCGGGGATGCCCTCACCGCGCTCGGCGGCCTCCAGCCAGGCGACCTCCCGATCCGAAGCGCGGTTCATCGTCCCAGGTCAGGAAGGCACTTTCGCGTTTCCGCCTCAACAGCCGCCACAACCAAGCGAAACAGCGAGGTCAGCGTGTCCCTCGGGGGCGCCCCGACGACGTAACGGTCGTACATGGGGATCTTTGAACCGCATGCTGGACTGGTGCGACACCTGCAACCCGCGCCCCGCACGGGACGACCCCACCCTCGTGATCACGTACAACTACGAAAGCCGGCAGGGCGCCGATGCAGGACTGCTACAGCTTCAAGGACCTGTGACAGCAAGGCACCTGCCGCACGTAACGAGGCCCTGGGTAAATCATTGGCAAAGCAGCGGGATGGCCGCCCCCGGACACCGTCTTCATCAGTAACCGGTGGTGGACCGTTGTGGTACGCGGCAGCTCGTTTTCGAAGTCAACGCACGACATGCGGGAATTCATTCGGTACGCACAGTGCGTCCGTTCCGCATGCCCTTTTGTGATTCAACGGCCCTCGTCGGCGGATATGATGCGGCAGTCGAGAAAATTGAACAAGGACGCTGAACAGAAACCGGGCATGGAGCGTACTCCCTGGCACACGAATCGAAATCCGATCGTGTTTCGCCATCGAGGACGGAGGGACCCGTGTCCCGAAAGAAAATGACCAGCAAGAAGAAGAAGATCGTTCTGCTCGTCGGTACCGCCGCACTGGTGGGTGGTACTGCATTCGCGATGGCAGGAACCGGGAACGCCAGCCAGGGGAACAACCGGTCGTCGCAGTTCTGCCTTGGAGCGGAGAAGTTCTTGTCCGACAGCAACGCGTTCATCGTCGCCCAGGAACGCAACAACTTCCCCGACAAGAGGGCCAAGATCGAAAGGCAGCAAGAATTGGTGCGCCAGACCATTGCAAACATGGAGCGCCAGGGCTGCAACGTGCAGGGAGGAACCGGGAACGCCGGCCAGGGGAACAACCGGTCGTCGCAGTTCTGCCTTGCAGCGGAGAAGTTCTTATCGGACAGCAACGCGTTCATCGTCGCCCAGGAACGCAACAACTTCCCCGACAAGAGGGCCAAGATCGAAAGGCAGCAAGAATTGGTGCGCCAGACCATTGCAAACATGGAGCGCCAGGGCTGCTGACCCGGAGGCCGTCAGGAGTGAGTGAGCGGGGCGCGAAGCTGATCCGAAACGCACGGGTCGAACGCGTCGGATAGCCCAACGCCGCCCCGGGCACCCCCGCTTCCGCCTCGTTGTCCCGAGGCGGAAGCGGGTCACCCGCCTCCCCGCGAATTCACCGATCTGCAGGGCAACAACCGGCCGACATCTGAAAAGAGGTCCGGCACTCACCTGTCCCGGCAGTAGGGCGGCCCATGGAACGAATCCAGTGGCCGCTCGACTCCGCATTTCCGGACTCCTTCACTTCGTCACGGAGTTGATGTGTGCGACGCCCTCATTGATGGTGAGGAGAGCGGCTTTGCTGGGACGCCCTGTTTGTTGAGCGCGAAAGGCATGTAAGGGCCGGGCAGCGTGACTCCGGGGTCGGCCGGGATCTGGAGTCCGTATGCGTTGGCGCCAGGCACGGAAGGTCGGAAGCGGTGATATCGGACCGGGGTCAGGGACGATCATGCTTCCAGTTTCGATGAACTAGTGTCTCGTGACCTGGTTCCTGTCACCTGAAGCTCTTTGGCTCGTTGGGCAGTGTGTGAACCTCTTTTCTGAACAGGCCGCGGAATTGCGGGCGTTGGCGGCAGATCGGCACGTGACGGCGGATGTGGCAATGCGGGCCCGCATCGTGTTGTGGGCCGACGAAGGCCGTCGCCGTAAGGACATCGCCGAGCTGGCGGTGTGTCCGCGCGGACGGTGGACCGTGCCAAGTCCCGGTACGCGGAGCACGGTCTGGCGGGTCTGGTGGAAAAGAAGCGCGGTGGCGGGAAGGACCAGGTGCCGCCTCAGACCCGCAGCCGGGTGATTGCATTGACCAGGATGACCCCGCCGCCGGAATCGAGCCTGTCGCACTGGTCAACGCTCACGTTGGCAGCACACCTGAAGCGAACTGAGGGCATCAAGGCCTCCTTTCGCTATGTCGCCCGCGTCTGGCGCGAGGAGAACCTGAAGCCACACCGGTCGGGCACCTTCAAACCGTCGAAGGACCCGGCGTTCGCCGAGAAGCTGGCCGACGTGGTCGGGCTGTACCTGGACCCGCCCGCGCTGTCGTGCTGTCGGTCGATGAGAAGACGCAGGTGCAGGCGCTGGACCGGACCCAGCCGGTGCTGCCGGTGACCTTCGACGCCGGCGAGAAGCGCACCAACTGCGGTGCTCCTGCGGGATCGCGCGGAGCAGGCTCAGCGCGCACGCGAACTCGCGGGCGTGTGCGGCGAGGACCGCCGCACGGGCGAGCAGCGCGGGGTCGGCGGTGCCGGTGGCCGCGAGTGTGCAGGTGGCGAGGTGGATCGCGTCCTCCCGACGGCGGGCCCCACTCTCCTTCAGCAGCCAGCGGAGCAGGGCGGAGGCGGTGACCACACGCGCCGCTCCCCGCTGCCGTGGACACTCGGTGCCGGCTTCTCCTGAGCGCCGCGCGGCCCCCGGTCCGCGGCCTCCCTCACCGCGGCTACGATACCGGGCACACCCACCGCTGTTGTGCGTGCCCGCACGTCACCTGGGCCGCTTCATGGGGGAACCTCCCGGGGCTTCCCGGCTCGCCCATTCGGTGCGTTGGAGCCAGGTCATGCCGCGAGAACGCGCCCGTCTTCCTGAGGGCACGGGCGACATGCTGCTCGACCGTCCGTGGGGACAGGTGCAGGGTGGCCGCGATCTCGCGGTTGCTCAGGCCGGCACCGGCGAGCTCTGCCACCTCCTGCTCGCGCGGCGACAGCCGGTCGCCGTAGCCGGGGCGGCCCGGCGGGCGGTGCTCAGCGCTCGGATGGGCCCGTAGTGAAGCCCGTACCCGAGCCACATCCCATGTCGCGCCGAGGGCATGCAGCTCGCCTGCGGCAGCGGCCAACTCCGGGACACCTGCCGTGGTCTTCGGGCTGCCGGCCAGAGCACATCGACCACAGGCCTCTGCGGCGAGAGCCGCCTCGTAGGGCCGGGGAAGCGCCAGGTAGCGAGTACGGGCGCGCCGGAAGTACTCGGCTGCTCCCGGAAGTTCGCCGTCCGCCTCGGCCAGCAGCGCTCGGCACCACAGCAGTGCGGCCGCGGCAGCCGATGACTGTCTGTTCTCAAGGCCGGCCGCGAACTCGTCCACCATGGCCCGCGCCGTATCCAACTCCCCGGCCCGAACCGTAGCTTCCACAGCCCACGGGGCCAACTCCGCCGCCCATACCCACACGGCCTTGGCTCGCAGCCTGACCCAGGCCTCAGCCGCTTCCCGGGCTGCGGCCGCCATGTCCTGGCGGGCCAGCGCGAGCCTGATGCGACCGCCCGAGGCTGCCGCCACCAGCGGAACGGCGCCGTCGTCCCCAGACAGTCCGGCGTCTGAGAGCCAGGTGCCCACCCGGCCCCAGTCGCCTTTGGCCAGGGCCAGCAGGCCGAGTACCAACCTGGCGTAGCCCGCGATGAACGGCATCTCGTCCGCCTCCGCCGCCATCGTGCGGGCCTGGCGGGCCAGGCCCGACCAGCGGCCGGCCGTCATGTCCAGCAGCAGCGATTTACTCCGTGCCGCCTGCTGCATGTACAGGGCCCCACTACGGACGGCCAGCTTCGTGCCCTCGGGCAGCAGCTCGCCCGCTCGCGCGTACTGGCCTAGCCAGATGGCCGCGTCTGCGGCATTGATCAGGCCACGAGACGAGTGATGGAGAATCCGCGGATCGTCGCTTTCCCGGGGGAGTTTCTCCAGCTGCCGCCACCCGTCCGGATCGCCTACGCTGAGCAGGACGGTCACCCGGTCTGCCGCGACCGCCGCCTGGGCCGCCGCATCCCCGCTCCCGGCCACCGTCGCCTCGGCGCGCGCCAGCCAGGCGAGGTTGTCCGACAGCGGGCCATTCGGCCAGTAGGGCAGCGCCAGGTCCGACATGGCCCGCGCCGCCAACGCCGGACGGCTGCTCAGCTCATCGGCAGCCCTCACGTGTTCGACGCGCCCTTCACGGCCCCGCCCGACCTGGTTGCTCAGTAGCAGCCCGAGGTCCAGCCGGATCTCGCCACGCACAACGGCTGGCAGAGCAGGGTCGTCGATCACCCGTCGCAGGACCTCCACGGTCTGGTCGGAGCCCAGCCCGACAACAGCGCTGCGTGCGAGCATCAAGGCCAACTGAGCCGGGTTCGACGACCGGGCTTCAGGATGCGCCAGCGCGTCCTCGAGCAGCGAGATCGCCGGCTGGTGGTCCCCGGCGTCGACGGCCTCACGCGCGGCCTTCTCCACACTCTCCAGCCAGTCCGCGATCCCGCCGGCCGCGAGCTGTTGGCGGGCCAACCGCGCCCATGGCACCGGGCGCCGAACCGCCAGCACGTCGGCCGCACGAGCGTGCAACTCCCGACGCACCGGGCCGGGCAGCAGTTGATACACGGCCGCGGCCTCCATCGGTACCCGGAACCCGTAGTGACCGAGCCCCGACTCGTTCAGCACCGCTCCGGACAGCGCGGCCGTCAGCGCCGCCCGGCCGCCCTCCGCCGACAGGCCCGCCACGAAGGTCAGCTCGTCCTCTGTCGCGGCCTTGTCGAGCACTGCCGCCGCCCACACCACGCGCCGCGGCTCCTCATCCAGCGCCGCCATGCGGCCGACCACCAGCTCGGCGAGCCGAACCGGCACCGCCGCCTCGTCCACGTCCCTTGCCGTCAGCCGGCCCAGGCCGACCACCGTGGCACTCCCGCCCGAAGGCAGACCAGCCGTCTTCAGCTCCTCCACGAGATCGGCCACCACCTGCGCGTTTCCGCCCGAGCGCTCGCAAAGCCGGGCGATGAACCGGGCCGAGCAGCGGTCTTCGCCCAGTGCCTCTACTGCCATCCGGCGGACCTCGGCCTCGCCGAGCGGCCCGAGCCGCATTCGGACGAGGGTCAGCTCGGCCGGGTAACCCACCGGGGCGCCCAGCACCAGCCCGGGACTGGCCAACTCCTCGGGTCGGTAGGTCAGCACCGCTCGCAATCCGGCCGGAGGGTGAGCCAGCACTGCACGCAATGCGCTTGCGTCCTGCTCGTGCGCACGGTCGATGTCCTCGGCCACCAGCAGCATCGGAGCATCCGTGCCGGGCGAGGCCGCCAACTCCCGCAGTGAAGCAGCCGCTAGCGGAGCCGAGGATCCAGACTCCAGGATTCTCGGACGATGCAACGACCCATCCTCCGCCACCGCCGACACTGTCCTTGCTGAGCAGGCGGGCTCCCGCAGGACAGAGGCTCCCGAAGCCGTGAACGTCATCGTCAGGCGAGGAGCCTGCGCGAGCTCCGGACGCGCCAGCAGCCACCGCACGAACCGCGTCTTGCCCATCCCCGCCTCTCCCTCGACGAGCACCAACACCCGGGCACCCGCCGCAGCCGACCGCAACGGCTCGCGTACCACCCAATCCCACTCGTGCTCACGCATCACGGTCACCTGTCTTCATCGGCGCTTCCCGACGCGCCGTCCCGAGCACACGGGTTTCACCAAGCGGATGCCGTACGGGCGCAGGAAGTCCAGGACATGAGCCCCGGTTGGCCCCAGAGAGCGGCCCCGTTACCGGCTGACTGGGGTAGTAGCAGCGCTTCTGGGTCGGATACGGCGCCCGTGCCCAGGTGTGGCCGCCGTTGACCGGGTTGTGCCGACCGCGCCGCAGGTCGGGGCAGGGGACCCGGCCGGCGGTTGCCACCGGTGTCGCGGAGCGGGGGAACTGGGGCGCGGAGGAGAGTGGATCCTTGGGCTGACAGCCGGTGCTCGCCAGGCCGGGAAGCACAGCAGTCAGAGCGGCCAGAAGGGGCGGTTGCGGACGAGCATGCACGGTGGTTCTCCCTCGTGACGACTGGTGTTGCCGCCGGTGTCGGTGCGGCGGGCGAAGCCTGGCGGGCCCCCGCAGAGGCCGGGGCCGACGCATGCTGATTGAGCCACCCAATGCGCAATGGCTTGTACCGGTTGTGTCCCGGTCGGGGTGTTGCCCCAAGTAGCGGTCCTACGGCGCCTTTTCCGGTCCGGACCGGTCCGGACAGCGTTGTGCTGGGGTTGGCCATGGAGGAAGCGGAGCCGACACCGCGGTGGTTGTTCGCCGAACGGTTGGCGGCGGACCTGCCGCTGAAGAGTGCGGTGGCTGAAGCCAACCGGCGTCGGCCTGCCGGCCGGGGTCGGCCGATCTCGGGGCGCAGGGTCAGCGACTGGAAGCGAGGCCAGCATCTGCCCGAGTCGGAGATGGCGTTCCTTGTACGTCGCTGCGATGGCGGGATGGGATGCCATGCAGCCGGTGCGCCCTGATTAAGCACCCCGATGCATAGCGGCTTGTACCGGTTCTGTCACAGGGGGACATTGCCGCTGGTCGCAGCCCTACGGTAGGCCTCCGGTCCGGACCGGGCCGGAAAGCGCTGTGGCAGGGGTGGTCATGGGAAGTGTGGAACCGTTACCGCGGTGGTTGTTCGCCGAACGGTTGGGTGAGCTGCTGGAGCTGGCGGCGGACCTGCCGCTGAAGAGTGCGGTGGCTGAAGCCAACCGGCGTCGGCCTGCCGGCCGGGGTCGGCCGATCTCGGGGCGCAGGGTCAGCGACTGGAAGCGAGGCCAGCATCTGCCCGAGTCGGAGATGGCATTCCTTGTACTGATTCGGGTGCTGGTCGAGCACTGCCGCGGTCGCCGGGTGCCTGCTGACGAGGTCAGTCCGGGTCTGCTGGATGAGGAGCAGTGGCGGCGGTGGCTGCGGGCCGCCCGCACGTCCCCGCCCGACCCCGAGCCCTTCACGAAGCAGTCGGCCGGGCAGGAAGAGCGGGCCGGGCAGACGCCCGCTTCCGGCCGGTGGAAGTCTGAGTGCCCGTATTTGGGTTTGGCGCCCTTCGGGCAGGAACAGGCGGAGGTGTTCTACGGGCGGGAGAAGCCGACCGCGCAGCTAGTGCACACCCTCGCCGACCGGTTGGACCGCCCCGGGATCTTGATAGTGAGCGGGGCCTCGGGCGCGGGCAAGTCCTCACTGGTGCGCGCCGGACTGCTGCCCGCGCTCGCCGACGGCGCGCTCAGCGCTGAGTCGGCCCGGTGGCCGGTTGCGGTGATGCATCCCACCTCCCAGCCCCGCGATGAGCTGGCACGGGCGCTGGCCAAAGTCGCCGGGCGTGACCCCGAGGCCATCCGCACGGTGCTGGAGAGCTCCCCGGAGCGGGCCCACACGTTGGTACGGGACGTAGTGGACGCCCACGCCGCCACGGCACAGACGACTGCGGGCAGCACCGGTGACCGGCTGGTGCTGGTGGTCGACCCGTTCGAGCAGTTGTTCACCCTCCCCGGCGCCCATCACCCCGACTCCGACTCCGGCCCCAATTCTGTTAGTTCGGTGCAACGGCAGCGCGCGGACGTGATCACGGCACTGCACGCGGCGGCCACCGAGCCGTGCGGGCCGGACGGGGAGCCGGCCGCGTTGGTCATCGCGGTCATCCGCTCCGATTTCCTGCCCGCCTGCGCGGTTTACCCAGAACTGGCCGACGCGGCAGCCGACGGGCTGTTCCTGGTCGGGCCGATGACCGCGCAGCAGCTGCGGCTGGCCATCACCGGACCCGCCGAACGCACGGGCCTGGAGATCGCACCCACTCTGGTCGACGCCATCCTCGCCGACCTGCCGGCATCCTCATCGGATGGCGGGTACGAGGTGGGGGCGCTGCCGCTGCTGTCGGAGGCGATGCGCGTGACCTGGCAGCACCGTGAAGGCAACCGGCTGACCAGCCGCGGCTACGAGCTGTCCGGCGGTGTCGCCCACGCCATCCAGACCAGCGCCGAAGCCGTCTACAGCGCCCTCACACCCGCTCAGCAGGCCGCCGGCCGCAAAGTGTTCCTCCGCCTCACCAGGATCACCTCTGACGGGCAGGCCGTCCGCCGCCCCATGCCCTACCGGCACGACGACGCCGCCTCCGAGGTTCAGGACGTCGTGGAGGCCTTCGCCGCCCAACGCCTGATCGTGGTGGGCGAGAACACTGCGCAGATCACCCACGACACCCTGCTGCACGCCTGGGTACGCTTACGCGGCTGGCTCGAGGACGACCCGGCCAACCGTGCCCTGTACAGCCAGCTGGCCGACGACGCAGCCGACTGGGCCGGCAACCACCACGACTTCTCCTACCTCTACCGGGGCCAACGCCTCACCGCGGTCACCAACGCCCGACAGCACTGGAACAGTGACCCCGACCGCTACCCCACCCTCGCCCGGCAGGAGCAGGATTTCCTCGACGCAAGCGTCAAAGCCGAGACCCGCACCACCCGGCGAAGACACGCCCTCACCACAGCCCTCACCATCCTGCTCGTCCTCGCCATGGCCGCCGCTTCACTGGCCTACCGACAACGCGAAACCGCACTCACCGCCCAGCAACAGGGGCTGTCCAAGCAACTCGCCGCCCAGTCCGACGCGCTCATCGACACCGACCCCGACCTGGCTTCCCTACTGGCCGTCCAGGCATACGGCACCAGCCCCACCAACGAAGCCACCGCCAGCCTTTATGCGGCAGCAGAACTCCCCTTTCACCGCCGCCTCACCGGCCACAAGGAGACCGTGCTTTCGGTGGCGTTCAGCCCCGATGGACACACCCTCGCTACCGCCAGCGCCGACGGGACAGCGCGGTTGTGGGACACCACCACCGGCCGCACCCGCACCACCCTCACCGGCCACAAGGACACCGTGTATTCGGTGGCGTTCAGCCCCGATGGACACACCCTCGCCACCGCCAGCGAAGACAGAACGGTACGGCTGTGGGACACCACCACCGGCCGCACCCGCACCACCCTCACTGGCCACAAGGACAAGGTGCTTTCGGTGGCGTTCAGCCCCGATGGACACACCCTCGCCACCGCCAGCGCCGACGGCACAGTACGGTTGTGGGACACCACCACCGGCCGCACCCGCACCACCCTCACCGGCCACACAGACTGGGTGAATGATGTGGCGTTCAGCCCCGATGGGCACACCCTCGCTACCGCCAGCTTCGACGGGACAGCGCGGTTGTGGGACACCACCACCGGCCGCACCCGCACCACCCTCACCGGCCACACAGACAACGTGCAGTCGGTGGCGTTCAGCCCCGATGGACACACCCTCGCCACCACCAGCGCCGACGGGACAGCGCGGTTGTGGGACACCACCGGCGGCCGCACCCGCACCCGCACCACCCTCACCGGCCACACAGACTCCGTGAGGTGGGTGGCGTTCAGCCCCGATGGACGCACCCTCGCCACCGCCAGCGAAGACAGAACGGTACGGCTGTGGGACACCACCAGCGGCCGCACCCGCACCACCCTCACCGGCCACAAGACCGCCGTGGGGACGGTGGCGTTCAGCCCCGATGGACACACCTTGGCCACTGGCAGCTTCGACGGGACAGCGCGGTTGTGGGACACCACCGGCGGCCGCACCCGCACCACCCTCACCGGCCACACGGACAGTGTCTGGTCGGTGGCGTTCAGCCCCGATGGACACACCCTCGCCACCGCCAGCGAAGACAGAACGGTACGGCTGTGGGACACCACCAGCGGCCGCACCCGCACCACCCTCACCGGCCACAAGACCGCCGTGGGGACGGTGGCGTTCAGCCCCGATGGACACACCCTCGCCACCGCCAGCGAAGACGGCACAGTACGGTTGTGGGACACCACCACCGGCCGCACCCGCACCACCCTCACCGGCCACAAGGACACCGTGTATTCGGTGGCGTTCAGCCCCGATGGACACACCCTCGCCACCACCAGCGAAGACGGCACAGTACGGTTGTGGGACACCACCACCGGCCGCACCCGCACCACCCTCACCGGCCACACAGAAGCCGTGTTTTCTGCGGAGTTCAGCCCCGATGGACGCACCCTCGCCACCACCAGTGAAGACAGAACGGTACGGCTGTGGGACACCACCACCGGCCGCACCCGCACCACCCTCACCGGCCACACAGACTGGGTGAATGATGTGGCGTTCAGCCCCGATGGGCACACCCTCGCCACTGGCAGCTTCGACGGGACAGCGCGGTTGTGGGACACCACCACCGGCCGCACCCGTACCACCCTCACCGGCCACACAGACGCCGTGCAGGCGGTGGCGTTAAGCCCCGATGGACACACCCTCGCCACCGCCAGCGAAGACAGAACGGTACGGCTGTGGGACACCACCACCGGCCGCACCCGCACCACCCTCACCGGCCACACAGACGGTGTCTGGTCGGTGGCGTTCAGCCCCGATGGACACACCCTCGCCACCAGCAGCGAAGACGGCACGGCGCGGCTGTGGAATGCAGACATGCCTGACCAGACCGCGGCGATCAGAAGGATCTGCCAGGTCGTTGGCCGAGATCTCACCGCGGAAGAACGCTCCGAGTACCTCGCCGGACAGTCACCTGACCGCGTGTGCCTCACCTGAGCTCCGCCTGAACGCGCAGATGGCATTCGTCTTCAAGGAGCCGTACTTCCCCGACAACGCTCGGATCGACAGCTTCAATGGCCTGCTGTTCCGGCGGATACGGTAAGCAACTCATGCCTGCATAAGGGAATGCAGAGAACTCACCCTCATTCGATGATGCGATCGGCAGCGGACTTCGAGACGCCGAACAGCGGGGCCATCTGGCGCAGCGTCAAATTCGTGCGCCAGTACGCCGTTACCAGCAGTACGCCGTCCTCCAGCGGGAGGCCCCAGGGACGGCCTTGCGTACCGGATCCACGCCCTCGCGGGGTAACGCAGTGATCAGCTTGTGGAAGCAGCGCGGGCTCAGTCCGGTGAACGGGGCCATCCAGGACGGCTCCGACGCCGTGATCACACCAGCCACGGCAAGATCGTCTCACCCGTGCCGTTCCATCTCACAGAGTCTCGCGTGCCGCTGCCTCAGCTGGACCGGCCTCAGGCCAGCAGCACACCCCCGGGGTGCGGACGGTGATGATCCGGACGAAGGTCCGGAAAGTATGCTGTGCGGCCACGGGCCGGGGGCTTTGGGTGAGCGCGAGGTGGGGAACATGGACGTGAACACGCGCATGGTCAAGGTCAACGTGACACTCATCGTGTTGTTGCTCCTGTTCGTCGCCGTGGTGGCCATACGCGCCGTGATCGACTCCGACATGACCTGGAGGTACGACAAGGTCTTCAAAGACAAGGGCACGGGCCAGCTGTCCGACATGATTGCGACCGCCGACGACGACATCTGGGTGGTGGGCAACGCCACCCGAACCGTCAGTTATGCCGGGGACGAGTCGGCCGACGACGGCTTCCTCCTGCACCACGACGGCACCCGCTGGCAGCGCCGTCCCATGCCGACATTGTTCGGCGACAGCGTCTACGAGGCCCGCTTCGACGACGTGGACTCCGGCGGATTCCTGCTGACAGCGAGCCTGAAGGACCAGAACTCGCCGCGCACGGCCCGCTGGGACGGCACACGCTGGACAGCGCTGCCCAAGCTCCCCGACGACCACCGGGCCGCCGATGTACGGGCCTTTGCCGCGGACGACATCTGGGTCCTCGACGGCCGGACCGGGGCCCAACACTGGGACGGCACCCGCTGGACTGCCATGGACCTGCCCGTCACCGTCACCGCACTCGACGGCGTCGCGTCCGACGACCTGTGGGCGGTCGGCTCCCGCAGCACGAACGACGTGGACACCGGCAGGGAGGGGGAGTTCACCCAGCCCGCCGCCGTGCACTGGGACGGCCGCGCCTGGAAGCATGTACGGATGCCGGACTACCACTTCCCAGCCCCGGCGCCACCCGAGCCCAGCGCCTCCCTCAGCGAAGTCGTCGCGCTGGCCAAGGACGACGTACGTGCCTACGGCGAGCACTCCTACAACCACGGCGAGGAGTACAACGAGCCCCCCGAAGAGGACATCCGGCTGCGCTGGAACGGCACCCGCTGGACCAAGCCGCCGAATGCGAAGAGTGCGTGTGCCGACCGCGGCCGCGCGGTCCGCGACGGTAAGCGCGGGATTGTCCTCAGTGCCAGCCAGTACCTCACCGCGGACGGCGACTGCGAAGGGATCTCGTACGCAGAGCTGCCGAGCACCGACGGGATCAGGTCCAGCTCACAGCAGTCGCTCTGGCTGAACGCCATCGAGGCAGTCCCCGGCACCGACAAGATCCTCGGCGTCGGCCACGTCGAGGTCAATCAGGCCGGCAATCCTACGAGCAGATCGGTGATCGTCATCCTGCAGCGCTGAAGGTCGCCCACCTGGACCCTCTCCTCAGCCCTGACAGGCAGGGCGGCTTGCTGCCCGACCAGCTGACTGATGACCACCGCCTCGCGGACCACTGCCAGTTCTCCACCTTCGACACCGCAACCCCGATCGCGTTGTCGGCGTTCGCGGCCATGAACTCCCGCAGTCCGGCCGTGAGGTGGAGGCGCACGTTGTCCCAGACCAGCACGACCGGGCCGCCCGAGCTGGTTGCGGGCGCGGATGATCGGCTCGCCCTTGCGGCCCCGGTACTCGACGCACTCCACGGCCGGGTTCGTCGACCCCGGCTTCTCCGGGCACGTCACGCTTGAGCTCTCCAACCTCGCGACGCTGCCGATCAAGCTCTGGCCGGGCATGAAGATCGGCCAGCTGGGCATGTTCCGGCTCTCCTCGCCGGCCGAATTCCCGTACGGCAGCGAGCGCTACGGCTCCCGCTACCACGGCCAGCGCGGTCCGACGGCCTCGCGCTCCTTCCTCAACTTCCACCGGACGCAGGTGTGAGGGCTCCATGGGCGCCTGACGTACGAGAAGTTCGGCAACGCTGTCCGCGAGCTGGCGCAGACCATCGCCGACGACGGCTACCAGCCGGACATCATCCTGAGCATCGCCCGCGGCGGTGGCGGGCGGGCTTGCGTACGCGCTCGACTGCAAGAACATCCACCTGGTGAATGGAGTTCTACACGGGCGTGGGCACGACCCCCGAAATGCCGGTCATGCCGGCCCCCGGTCCCGAACGCGATCGACTTCTCGAACAAGAAGGTCCTGATCGCGGACGACGTCTCCGACACCGGCAAGACCCTCAAGCTGGTGCACGACTTCTGCCTGGACACCGTCGCCCCGCTCGGCCGTTATCTACGAGAAGTCGCACTCGCTGGTGAAGTGCGAGTACGTGTGGAAGCGCACTTAAATCGGCGCCGACCGCGTCCGAGATCTCCTCGGACTGCTGAGGTGACTCAGCGGATGCTCGCGAGATCGCGTTCAGGTACACGGGCTGACCAGGGCGGGGAGCTGGTCAGCCCGCAGCATGACGTACTTTGACCGGGTGATTCCCAGTGACAAGCAGCGGCTGATCGCCGACCGGTACCTTCTGACCGACCTAATAGGGCGCGGCGGAATGGGTGCGGTCTGGCGCGCCACTGATCAGCTGTTGCAGCGCACCGTCGCGGTCAAGGAGCTGCCCTTCGGGGGCGACGGCGAGGGGTCACGGCGGGCGCTGCGTGAGGCCCGTGCCATCGCCCGCGTTTCCCACCCCCACGTGATCGACATCTACGATCTGGTCGAGTTCGAGGACCGGCTGTGGATCGTCATGGAACTCGTGGAGGGCCCGTCGCTCTCCCGCCACCTCGCCTCTGTCGGCCCGCTGTCCCCGTCCAGGGCCGCGGAGATCGGTCTGCAGCTTCTCGACGCCCTCGGAGCGGTGCACGCGGCCGGCGCCCTGCACCGGGACGTGAAGCCGGCCAATGTGCTGTTGCGCGGCGACGGCAGCGTCGTCCTGAGTGACTTCGGCATCGCGGCCCTGGCTGACGGCGAGTCGCTGACCAGCACCGGCGAGCTGATGGGCTCCCTCGACTACATCGCCCCGGAACGGCTGCACGGCAAGCAGGCGGGCCCGCCCAGCGATCTGTTCTCGCTGGGCGCCACGCTGTGCGTACTGGTCTCCGGCCGCTCCCCCTTCGCACAGCCGACACCAGCCGCCGTGCTGCATGCTGTTGCCTACGACGAGCCCGACATCCCTGACTGCGCAGACCCGTTGGGCATGGTCATCGAGCGGCTTTTGCACAAGGACCCCGCCGAACGCCTTTCCGCGGCCGACACGGTGGACGCCCTGCGGTCGATAGGCACCCAGGAGCCGGGGACGCTCAAGCAGACCCTGCGGGCACCCACCCTCCCCCCGCCGCCTCGGCGTCGCCGATTGCGCTGGGCGGCGGTGTCGCTGGCCGCGCTGCTGCTCGCGGGCGGTGCCGCCACCGCGTTGGTGATGAACCGTCCGTCGGCCCACCATGCAGCATCGGCCCCGGCACACGCGACGCGGCCGACGCCGCCTGACGCGGTGATGCAGGCGCCGGATAGTGGGAACCGGTATTGGGTGTTCTCGGGCAGTCAGTACGCGGAGATCGAGGTCGCTGACGGGGGCCACGCCGACAAGCAGGTGACCAAGCCGCATCCCTTGAGCGACTGGTCGAGTCTGGCGGGGTTCTCCCGCGTCGATGCGGTGATGCAGGCCCCGGATAGTCGGAACCTTTATTGGGTGTTCTCGGGCAGTCAGTATGCGGAGATCGAGGTCGCGGACGGGGGTCACACCGACAAGCAGGTGACCAAGCCGCATCCCTTGAGCGACTGGTCGAGTCTGGCGGGGTTCTCCCGCGTCGATGCGGTGATGCAGGCGCCGGATAGTCGGAACCGGTATTGGGTGTTCTCGGGCAATCGGTACGCGGAGATCGAGGTCGCGGACGGGGGTCACACCGACAAGCAGGTGACCAAGCCGCATCCCTTGAGCGACTGGTCGAGTCTGGCGGGGTTCTCCCGCGTCGATGCGGTGATGCAGGCCCCGGATAGTCGGAACCGGTATTGGGTGTTCTCGGGCAATCGGTACGCGGAGATCGAGGTCGCGAACGGGGGTCACACCGACAAGCAGGTAACCAAGCCGCATCCCTTGAGCGACTGGAAGAGCAGCTTTCCGTGATCGGAAGAGCGGGCGCGGCCCGTGTCACCGCCTTGTGTGGGAGCCCGCCCTGCCCTGGCCTCCCCCTGCCTCAGGCGCAGCTGAGCCTGGGGACTGCCCAGTCGGCGTGGTCGTAGTTGATGCCGTCGCCGCCTTCCGCGACGACGAGCCTGAGCTCCAGACCACCGGTGAGGCCGGCGCTCAGGACTCTGGGGGCGTCGGCCCCGGTGACCCGGCCGCTGTCGGCGACCTTGGTCCCGTCCCGGTAGACCTGGAACACCACCGAGCCGTTCGAGCCACCCGTCTCGTCGTCGACGCCGACACTCGCGGTGAAGGTGGAACAACTGCCGCCGAGGTAGTACGTGATGTCACTGGCCGCGTGGGTGCCGAGTCCCTTGGCGTATGTCGTGCCGCCCACGGTGAGTGTCCTGCCGTCTTCGGCGGCCCGCTCGCCGTTGCTGCGGTCGCGTTCGACGGGCCCCCAGCCGCCCACCGCCGATGTCCAGTTCAGGTCGCTGACCGCGTGCGTCCCGGCGGAGGGTCCGTTTCCGCAGGCCAGCCGGGCGTTCGCCCAGTCGGCGTGGTCGTAGTCGATGCCGTCGCCGCCGTCGGTGACGACCAGTCTCAGTTTCGTACCGTCGGTGAGGCCGGCGCTGAGACGGACGGGCGGATCGCTCGCTGTCCGCAGCCCGCTGTCGGCGACCTTGGTTCCGTCGCGATAGACCTGGAAGACGACGGAGCCCTGCGTACTCGATTCGTCGTCCACACCGACGTCGACGCTGAAGGACCGGCAGCCGCCGCCGAGGTAGTACGTGATGTCACTGGCCGCGTGGGTGCCGAGTCCCTTGGCGTATGTCGTGCCACCCACGGTGAGTGTCCTGCCGTCTTCGGCGGCCTGCTCGCCGTTGCTGCGGTCGCGTTCGACGGGCCCCCAGCCGCCCACCGCCGACATCCACGGCAGATCGCTGAGCTGACTGACTCCGGTGGGCGGCGGCACCAGTGCCCCCGGTGTCACGCGGTACATCACGGTGCCGTGCGCGGGCACCGAAGCGCTGATGGCACCGGTGGTGGTGCCGGTCTGCTTCGACCAGAGGTCCTCGAGTACGTACGAGGCAGCGCCCCCGATGCCGATCGCGTCGGCGGTCGTCGAGAGCGTCTTCGCAGAGGTGGTCTCGTTCGTCAGAGTCACCGAACGGCCGCCGTCCGCCAAGGGCTTGGACATCACCACCAGCCCGCCGGAACTGGAGACCACCGTGCCCTGCCTGCCCAGGCTGTCCTGGTCGACCGCGATCACGTCGGTGTTCTTCAGGATCGCGAGGGTCGCGGCGGATGCGCTGCGCAGATCGCTGCCGATCAGCAGCGGCGCGGCCATCTGTGCCCAGAGGCTGAAGTGCGTGCGGTATTCGGTGTCGGTCATCCCGCCGTTGCCGACCTCCAGCATGTCCGGGTCGTTCCAGGCCCCGGGCCCCGCATACCGCGCGAGCGGCTGGTTCTGGTGGGCGATGCCGATCATGCTGGACCAGTTGTCCCTGATGTCAAAGGTGGTGCGCCAGGAATTGCCGTACTCCGCGGCCCAGTTCCAGGGCTGGTTCACGCCCCACTCGCAGATGCTGTGGAGAATTGGCCGCCCGGTGGCCTTCAGCGCGTCAGCCATTGCCTTGTAGCGCTGCCGTGCGTCGGTGCCGGTGTTGTTGCAGTTGTCGTACTTCAGGTAGTCCACCCCCCAGGACGCCCACAGGTTGGCGTCCTGCCGCTCGTGCCCGAGCCCGCCGGGAAAGCCCTGTCCGTCACAGGTCTTGGTGCCGGCGCTGGAGTAGATGCCGAACTTGAGCCCCTTGGAGTGCACATAGTCGGCAACTGCCTTGATCCCGTGGGGGAAACGCACCGGGTCGGGCACGAGATTGCCGGAGGCATCGCGGTTCGGCAGCGCCCAGCAGTCGTCGATGTTGACGTAGGTGTATCCGGCGGCCTTCAGCCCTTGGGACACGAAGGTGTCGGCGATTCCCTTGACCATGGCCTCGTTGAAATCGGCCCCGCAGTACGTGGAGTTCCAGTTGTTGAAGCCCATCTGGGGGGTACGGGCAAGTCCGTCGACGGCTGGCGTCGGCGGCGGTGCTGGGACCGGCGCCGACACCGGCGCCGGTGTCGGGGCTGAGTGCGCGGCCGCCGCCGGGGGCGCACCGGCCCACAGCGTGCCTCCGGCGAACAGCAGGAAGGCGGCGGCAGCGGCCAGGCGCTGTCTGGGCGTGTGTCGTTCGGCAGGCATGTGCGGGCTCCCTGTGGGGCGAATGGCGCACAATCAAACGAGTACGAATGAAAGTCACCACATCTCAATGCCGATTCAGGATCATGTGGCTTTGGGGTGGCAGGACCTGCAGGCTCCGGGTTGTCTCCTGGGAGGGGGTCCGCGCGCCCCGGCAGGCCCTGCCCGAGGGTCCGGGTCGGACGCCGCTTCGCCGCACACGCCGACGGGGCGGCCGGGGTCCACGGCGGCGCCCAGACCGTGGTGACGGTGAGGGCGGTGCACACGGAGAGCTTCAGCCGATCGTCAGCAACCGGGCCTTGCTCGGCACTCCCTGAGCGTCGAGCGCGAACAGCATGTACGTCCCTGGCAGGGCGATGCCCGGGTCAGCCGGGATGTCGATCTGGTACGCGGTGCCGGCCGTGGCCCGGAACCGCAGTGGCACGCGCCGCTGGTCGTTGTCGGTGGAGTGGGTTGCCGCACCGGCGCGTACGAGGGCGAAGGAGGTGACGGCCTTGTCAGTGGTTACCGACAACTGGGTGCCGATTGCCGCCCGGGCGGGCACCTGACCGGTGATGGCCGGACGGGGCTTTTCGCTGCCGTCCGGGTTGAGCAGATACGGCGGGGTGAAGATCGCGCCGTCCAGGTGGTTCGTGGCGCAGTCCCCGCACAGGCCCCCGCCTCCGGAGAAGATCCGGCCGTCCGGCAGCAGATTGGCGACGCTGTGGTAGTTGCGCGGCAGGGCCATCGATGCCGCGGGCGTGAACTTCCCGGTAGCCGGATCCCAGATCTCCGGGGTCATGACGGACGTCGCGTCGCTGAAAGGTACCGGGTAGGACTGTCCGCCGAACACCGCGACCTTCCCGTCCGGCATGACCACGCTGTTGCTGAATGCGCGCCCGAAGCGCATATCCCCGGTGCGGGCGCTCACCGGCTGTCCGCTGCCGCTCGCGTCGACGGTATAGGCACGGTTCGTGGCCTTGGCGTTGTCGTAGACGGTGGCACCGCCGAGGGTGAGCAACTTGTTGATGTCGTACGCGACCGCGTTGCCGTTCATGGCGTCCTGGCTGTCGGCACGGGTCCCGGCCGACGCGATGCTCCCGGCGCCCGTCGTCATGATCCAGTTCATCTGCTTGCTCGGGCCGAGCTGCAGCACCCGGCCGCCCGAAGTGGCGTGCAGCCACTGATGGTTGTCCGCCCGGTAGGGGCCCGCAGGGTCCGCCGTCATGGTCGGGGTGGCGGGAACGCCGGGCAGGGTGCGCCAGGTGCCCGTGGCAGGCGACCACACTTCGCCGTTCTTGCCGCCGGTGCCGCCGCTCCAGGAACCGCCCAGGACGAAGGCCTCGCCGTTGGACAGCAGGGTCATCGCCTGGTAGCCGCGGGGTATGTGCATGTCCGCAGTGGACGTCCAGGCGTCCGTCGCCGGGTCGTAGATGCTGGCACGCTCCGCGTTGCTGCCGCCGGTGACCAGGACGCGCCCGTCGGACAGAATGGCGATCCCCGGGCAAAACATGTCGTGCCCGGTGTTGTCGATGCGCCGCTGTGTGACCTGACCAGTCGTCAGGTCCATGATTGCGGTCTGGGTGTAGCCATTGCTGCCGCCGAACCGGTCGACGCCGTACGCCGACCAGGCGAGCAGTTTGTTGTTCGGCAGGACGGCCGTGGCCACGGGGACCAGAGGGAAGCCCTTCACCGGACCCCACGCACCCGCGAGGGCGGGATCCGCGGGCCCAGCCAGCCGGATTTCGGCCGCCGAGGACCACGGGCCGCGGCCACCCGCCTCGGTGGTGGCGGTCAGACGCACATACCGGGCCTGCACCGCCCGGATGAACGAGGCGCCCTTGATCATGTCGCTGTCGGCCCAGGTGCCGGAGGCCACCGGCGCACCGAAGGACGCACCATCCGAGCTGGTGGTGACGGTGAAGGCGCCGATCCGGCCGTTCACGCCGACCTGACGCGGCTGGTAGGTGAGCTGGGAGACCGTGCGGGGCGTCTTCATGTCGATGGTGATGCTGTGCGGCAGCGAAGCGGGGGTCTCCGACCACTTGCTGTGCCAGATGGTGGAGGCATCCCCGTCCAGCACGTTGGCGGCGCGCCCATCCTCCGCGGCGCTCTCCTCGTCGCTTGCCGTGGCGGACCATCCCTCGCGCGACAGGTCGACGACAGCGGCGGTGGTGCCGGGATCGCCGAGCAGGTCGAGTTCCGCCGCGGACGTCCACGGCCCCCGTCCGCCCGCTTCGGCCAGCGCCGTCAGCCGCACGTACCGGGTGCCCTGCGCGGCGAAGGACAGCGTCTTGAGCGTGGAGTCGTCCGCGAGAGTGCCGGAGGCCACCGGCCCGCCCCACGTCCGGCCGTCGTCGCTCAGCCGGATTTCGTACCTGCCGATACGGCCGTTGATGCCGACGGCCCGCGGCCGGTAGACGATCGCCGAAGCCACGGCGGTGCGGTGCATGTCGATGGTGATGCTGTGCGGTAGCGGAGCGGGGGTCCCCGACCACTTGCTGTGCCAGAAAGTATCGGCATTCCCGTCCAGGACCAGTTGGGCACGGCCGTCCTCGGCCGCGGTCTCCTCGTCACTTGCGGTGGCCGTCCAGCCCGCACGCGGCAGTACGGGAGCGGCAGGCTCCATCGCCGCCGCGGGGGCCGCCCCATGATGCGGCGCAGAAGGCGGCGCCGCCTGCCCCGTGGCGGGCGGGTGCGGGCGCGCGGCGGGGGTCCCGCCGTGGGCGGTAGTAGTGATCAGCGGCAGCCGCGCTGTCATGACTGCCGTCAGGGCCAGGACAACGAGACCTCTGCCTCTGTACCGGGACAGCCGGAACAACCGTGACGCACGCACCATGACATCGCCCCCCAAGAGCAAGGAAGAAAAGGGCCTCACGCGCCTCGTCACGAGCGCGGAAGGCCGTCGGCTGGTCACCAGAGAGGACTCTGTCCGGGCCCGACCATCCCGCCGCTTTGCGCGTGCTTTGCCAAATCGGCCCGTGTGGCGTTGAGTTGACCCGTGGCCGTGCCGAGGTGACGGGCAGGTCGGTCGCTCATCCAGCCGCGGCCCGGGCGTGCGCCACGCTCGAACGGGCGCCACCGGGGGCGGCAACCACCAACCTCGCCGGGTCCGTGCCCGCGTCGAGCATGCCTTCGACCGCATGAAGAACTACAGATCCTCCGTGCCTGTCGGCAGCGCGGCGGCGGGCTCGATGGCATGGGTCAGGGAGTGATCGTCGTCAATGTTCCCGCATCCACCTCGATGATGGTGTCGGCGTAAGAGGCCAGTCGCAGGTCGTGAGTGATGAGGAACGTGGTGCGCTCGGTGGTCAGGCGGCGAAGGGGTTCCGTGATCCGCTCTGCGGATTCGTCGTCCAAACCCGAAGTGGGTTCATCAAGGACGAGGATCCGTGCGTCACGGATCATGGCACGTGCGATGGCCAGTCGGCGGCGTTCCCCTCCGGAGAGGAACTGGCCCTGCCGGCCGACGGAGGTGGCGTACCCGTCAGGTAAGGCGCTGATGAAATCGTGCGCGTCGGCGGCCTTGGCGGCTGCGGCGATCTGCTCATCGTCGGCGTCAGGGCGACCGTAGGCGATGTTCTCCCGGATCGTCCCCTCGAAGAGCATGCTTTCCTGCGGCAGTAGACAGACGTTCCGGCGCAGTGATGCCGCCGTCATGGGGGCAATGTCCAGGCCGTCGAGAAGAATGCGGCCGGCCGATGGAGCGTAGAAGCGTAGAAGGAGTTTGCCGATCGTGGACTTGCCGGCTCCACTAGGTCCCGTGATCACAACGAGCTGACCGGGTGCAGCGGTGAGCGAGGCTTCCCAGAGCGATGGTCGGGCTGCACCGGGATAGAAGAAGTTGACACCTTCGAAGGCGATCGAGCCACGAACTGATGCGAGGACTTCGGACGGGGCCGGCCGGTCGAGGCCTGGCGTGTGCGGTGCCCTAGGGCCCATGCCGGAGCCCCGAGGGGACCCAACGGCCGTGTGTCGCCGCGGACGGGCCTCGCTCAGGTGCTGCTTGTCAAGGGAAGTGCGTTCAGCAGGACCGTCTTCGACGGTGACGGGACCGTCCGCGGGTGCGTCAACGGGCTGAGCTGCGAGCACCTCAAGGACGCGTTCCGCTGCAGCAGTAGCGGACGACATCTGGATCAAAAGTGCGCTGACCTGCTCCAACTGGGGATACAGATGGGCCACGTATGCCGAAAAGGCAAGGAGGCCGCCGATGGTGAGCCGACCGGCAGAGATCTGCCAGGCTCCGATGCCCATGATGAGCAGGACGCAGAGGGTTTCGACAAACCCGCTGAGGGGCCGATAGGCACCGTCCAGGAGCGCCTGGCGTAGATTGGCACGCATCCATGTCCGCCCTTCGCGGTGCACCCTCGCGCGCTCTGCTTCCAGCCGGTTGTATGCCTGCACAACGGGCATGTTGGTCAGGTTCTCTTCCAGCAGTGAGGCGAGCTGTCCGTTGCTGTCTCGCTCCTGCCGGGTCACGGTCCGCATGCGCTTGGAGAAGGCACGAGCGACCAGCCAGAACACTGGAGCGGCAGCGACTGTCGCCAGGGCGAGCGGCCAGCTGATCCAGAAGGCGGCGACGGTGAAGAACATGATCTCGAACATGGCGGTCACTGCTGCTACCGGAGCGGAGGTGACCAGGGACTCCACCGCCTCGATGTCGCCTGTCAGCCGCGCTACCAGGTCGCCGATCCCACGCTTTCCGAAATAGTCCGGAGGAAGCTTCTGCAGGTGCTGAAACGTGTGGTCACGCAACTGGAGCAGGAAGTGCTCACTCACCCAGTCGGCGAGGTATCCGCCCGCAAATCCGGCCAGTCCACCGAGAACCGCCAAGGCGAGCCATGTCGCGGCGGGCAGCCAGAACGCAGAGACCCTGCCGCCGGCAAGCACATTGTCGGTGAGGTAGGAAACCAGCCAGATGGAGGCTGTCTGGAAACCCGCGGAGAGCATGAGCAACGATAAGGTTGCAGCCATGGCGGGTCTGTTCTTCCGGGCCAATGGCCAGAATTCCTTGAAGCTGGCAACAGGTGATGTTCTCGCGTGACGGACTCGCTGTCCGTGTGTGATTGCGGCTGTGGGCATGGCTGATTTATTCATCTGGCTCATATAACCGATGGTTGGGTTGGAGTGCTGCGTTTGCTGACGCCGAGCCGTCCCCCGGCAAACCGCGGCCGCAGCAATTCATGCTGCGACCGCGGCCCATTTGTTGCGGTGATCGGAGTTGATGACCGTGAGAGGTTCTGACGGTATCAATCCCCGAGTCCCTGTCAGGCGGGCGGAGAGAATTCCGGCGTTGTCATCCGCAGGGCCGGCTGCCGGAGCCGGCTGGAATCTCCCGTATCCGCAGAACTGTTACTGGCAGGCGCGCCTGCGGCCGCCACTGGCCCCGCGGCCCTGGCCGCGGCCGCTGCCCCGCACGCCCTGACCAGCGCCACGCCGGCAGCGCCCGGCACCCTGCTGACCGCGCCCGGCACCCTGCTGACCGCGCCCGGCACCCTGCCGGCCGAGCGCGAAGAGATCAAATCCCATGACTTATTCTTCCTTTCCATTGGATCTCAGGGGCCGTCAGACCCCACTTTCCGGTTGCCTCGAATGACGACCTCATTGGGCCGAATCATTGGCAACCGTCACCTGATAGTACGGATGCGGATCCAGACCCACTCAACGGAACTCCTCGAATTTTTCTGGATTCTGACGGAGCGTCGCCTCCGCATGTGTGCACGTCCCGCCCCGGGCAACGCAGAAATGCCGGTCGAGGTTCTCTCGACCAGCATTCCGCTGGGAACTCGACTCGTCCCTGGCGCGACTCGAATCAGCGCTTAAGCGCCTGAAGGAAGGGACGCAACAACAGCATCCGCCGTCTCGTTCGGTTGGCGCGGCGGGGCGAATCAGACTTACGTGAGCCCGAAAAGGATCAGTCCCTTCGACTTCCACCAGGTCGGCCTCTGCGCACGCAACAAGGAAGTCGTAGCTGCTCGTTGGTGGCCAAGGATGATTGGCATGACGCTCCCTATGGACGGTGAAGGACGAGCAGAGCCCCAGACATCGACGGTGCCGCACCGAACGCGAAGAGTTCGATGCACCGATCGGTGGTCGTCGGGCAGTGCGCGGTGACGTAGAGGCGGTGCACGCCGACGACGGGGGTGATGGGCACCGAGATGTCGTTCACGGAACCGTCGGCACTCGGAATGATCTGTGCCAGCGGTGGCCGGGCAGGGGAATCGAGCCTGAGCTCTATCCGGGCACCGCCGCCCGACGGCCCCGCGAGCCTCGCCACGGCGAGGGTGTCTCGGACGGTGGAGAAATCGACCCGGTCGTAACGCAGGACAGAAGAGCTTCCGAGGGAACGGGCACCGGGGTCGGGGCCGGCGCTTGTCCCATGCTGCGATGTGTACGCATTGGCCTGGACGGGGAATCGGGCCGAGAGCGCAGGAGGAGGTGTTGCCTGCTGTGACGGGGGGTCGTTCGGGGCAGGTGAAGGTCCGGAGGTAGGCGGCGGTTGTATGTGCGCTCCGAGCTGGGGGTCACAAGCGGTCAGCAGGAGCACGCCCGCGCCAACGCCGACCAGGAAGCCCGCCACCGCGAAAGCGGCCCGGGAGCGACGAGGAAGCAGCGGGGACGCTGCCCTGCTTCTTCCCCGGCTCCCCCGGGTGGCCGCTGTGCGGCGTACACGCGAGGGCTCTGCGGGGGCATCGGCCCGGCGTCGCTCCAGCAACCTCGCCAGGAACGGCGGATCGCCCAGTGGTACGGGGATGGCGGCCTTCGCACGCAGGTATTGCTGTCCGGTCCACCATCCCAACAGCCGTACCGGCAGTTGCGCTTCGAGCTGCTCGTCGAGCTGGGACAGGTCTTTGTAGACAGCCGCACAGGCCGGACACGCGCGGAGATGGCCCCATCCTTCAGCCGGGTGTGCTTCAGGCCGCTGGGTAAGCCGCTCGATCACCTCCCTGCAGTCCGGACGCTCCAGCCGCTCGAGGTACAGGTCCGCACGGGCCTGGCGCAGCGCGGTCATGGCCTGGTCGCACGCAGCCGGAACCGCATGGTGGTCCAGGCCCGTGATGCGTGCCGTGAACGCGGGATCGTCCCGTTCCACCACCGAATGCCACAGCAGGCACTGGGTGGTGGCCGGGAGGCGCTCGTAGGCGAGAGCCAGCTGGCCGTCTTCGCCCCAGGGCCAGCGTGATCCTGCCGCGACCCAGGCCTGGAAGTCCGGCGACAGCGTCTCGCGCTCCCGGTGCCAGCGATGGATCGCGCCGGTGCGGACCTTTCCCAGTAACTGGGGTCGCAGGCATCCGGGATGACGACGCTCGATGAGCGATTCCCCGGACACCATCTGTTGGAGCAGGTGCGCAAAGACATCTGACGTCACCTCCTGCGCATGCAGCGGACCTCTCACGCATTGGGAGGCGTATGCCTGCACTGCGGCGTAGTGGCGGCGGTAGAGATGCCGAAAGAATTCGATCTGTCCTTTGCGCAACGCAATCATCACAGCAGCGTCGGAGAGTGGTTGCTGTGACGGCCGCGAGCCCAAGAGCAATTGCATTGAGGAGCCTTCCACTCAGGTCCGGTGGTGCCAATGGGTGAACTCCGTCACGGCGCCACCGTCCCTGCCGGCCGAGGCGCTCCTCCCCAGTCGGCAAGGAATTGTGGTGATACTCGCTTTGGGTGAGTTCGGTAGCGCCGACGCGGGGATCCGGCTGCGGCACCGGCCGTGATTTACGCCGTGTGGACGCCGACGGCGGACCTCATGACCGCATAAACCCAACGTGCTGAACCCGCTTCGGGAACCGCCATTGCGGTGACCGACGCGGCGTCGGTCTGGTCACAATGGACAGCAATCTCCGCGCCCGCCCAACGCAGGGCGCATCACTCAAGCGCTGGTGGACGTGGTGCGCGAGGACGCTTCGGGCCACCTAGTCCCCCTCGTTATGCGTGTTTGGCTGGTCACAGAGAAGGAGGGTGTTCGACTGCGCCCATCCCGCTGCTTTGCCGAGGCTTTGCCGAGTGCGGCCCATGTGCCGTTGAGTGACGGGCTTGTACGGGGTCCGGCCCGGCCTGCCCTGTCACCTACCTTCGACGAAGTAGCGGAGCCGTGTGGAGTTGTAGTAGTTGTAGGTGAGCACGAGGGGGGCGTTCGTCTCGGGCGGCGGGTCGCCGCCTTCCGGCCAGTGCAGCATGCCGAGCACCATCTCGTCCCAGGGCTTGCCGTCCGTTAGGTCGGCGCGCACCAGGTAGCTGCCGTCGTTCTCGACCCACCACAGGTCGAAGCGGAACAATTGCCCTTCGCCCTCGGTGCGGCAGGGGCACATTCCGACGTCGATGACGTCCCTGCCGGTGGTTCCGTGGTGGTAGGTCGCCGCACCGTAGTCGATGCACTCGCCGGTGGCGGCGTTGCGCAGGCGGCTGTAGTCCTTGCGGGTCTTGGACGACACGCTCTGCCAGACCTGGTCCTTGCTGCCGTCGCAGGTGTTCTGGACGATTGCTGTGCCGGCGGGCTCGACGCATTTCGTGGTGATTCCCCGGTTGCGGAGGGTGCCCGACCATGTGACGGTCCCGAGATCGGCCCCGGTGGGAGACGGCTTGGCCGGCTTCCCTGATGCCGTACCTGATGCGTGGACGGCCGGCCCGGCCCGGCCCGAAGGGATCTGCTGGGAGGGGGTAGCCGTGACCGTGACAGGCGGCGGATAGGAGACGTCCGTCACGGCCGGCGTCGCCTGCGAGGGCGAGGACTCGGTGCCGTCGTCACCGAACGGCATGGGCAGGACGAGGAGGGCGACCGCGAGGGCGGTGACGACGCCGCCGGCGAACGCGCCCGAGCGCAGTGGGGAGCCCGCGGCCTGCGGCCACCACCCCGTACCACCGTCCGGGGGGAGGCCGCCCGGTGTGCCGGGTGCCAAGGCCGCACCAGCGGCACTCGCGCCGGCTTCGGCCATCCGGGCCGCCACATACGCCGAACTGCCCCACAACAGCACACAGGTCGGCAGCGCCGAGCCCAGCCGCTGGTTGAGGTCGGTCAGTTCGACCAGCGCGTGACGGCAGTGCGCGCACTTCGCGAGGTGCCGGTCGAGGTCCTTGTTCGGGCGACGGCCACTACGGCGCACCGCGGCCCCGAGCAGGGAACTGTAGCGGCGGCACTCCTCGCTCACGGAGGCGCTTTCGACATGCGCGGCCAGGTAGGCCTCGCGCAGCCCTTCCCGGGCCCGGGACGCCAGCGAGCCGATACCGCTTGCGCCCATGCCAAGCAGGGCGCCGACCTTCGAGGCGGGTTCCTCCTCGACGGCGGTGTGCCACAGGACGGCCTGCCAGCGCTCGGGCAACGAGCGAAACGCGCGGATGACGAGGCTGTCGTCCTCCAGGCGCAGTATCCGCTCCTCGCTGCTCTCCGCCTCAGGACTGTCGGGCAGGTTGCCGAGCCACTGCTCGAAATCGGCCGACAGCTCGGTGCGCCGTGCCGTGCCCGCCCATTCCGCGGCGACGCGGCGGACAACCGTGAGCAGATACGGTCGCCAAGCGGCCTCCGGACCGCCCCCGGACCGCACCGCCTGCAGCGTTCGGGCGAAGGCCTCCGAGACCAGGTCCTCGGCCGTGTGCGGATCACGGCAACACGTACGCGCATAAGACAGAACCGCCGAACGGTGCCGCCGATACAGCTCCTCCACCGGAGCTTCGGATCCTAACTCCCTTATTGCTGCCGTGAGTTCGGCGTCGGACACGGAGCCAACACTATCACCGGACATGCGTAGCAAGGCCTTTCGATGAGGCGGAAGCGACATTGTGGCCGACGCTCGAATGCCAGTGGGAGCGTTTGGGGTAATTAGCTTCGGCGGGGTAGCGGGCGGCGGCAAAGAAGTCCGAACAGCTCGAGACGAGCTTTGCGACCGCAAGTACCAAGCCAAGCGTCGAAGAGCGGCTGCTGCAACGGTCGTGAGCCGAGGAGTAATTGCACAGGAGTCTTCCACTCATCTCCGGTGGCAGGTGACAGCCATGGGAGGCGATGGAATTCCTCAACTGATAATCCGTGCGTCACTCCGACGAGTTGACGGAGGTGTGAGGGCGCTCCCGATGCGGATGCCCGGCCGTCGACGAGACAGCAGAGCCGTACGGCGCCGTAGCAGTTGCACGTGAGCACGACCGGCGCGCCCCGCTCCGGAGGGGGCATTCCCCTCCCAACCGGGTGAGCATGCCGAACTGCATCTCGTGCCAGGGCTCGCCGGCGCGGAGTTCGGCGCGCAGAAGACAACTGCCGTCGCCGCTCGTGGCCGAGAGGAGATCGATGCGGAACAGCCGCCCTTCCCCCGTGGTTCGGCACGGGCCCATGGCGACGGCGATGTTGACGGCGTTCCGGTGCAACCGCTGGATGCCGCTGTGATAGTCGGGGTGCACCCACCGCTGGCGCCGTTGCGCAGGCGGCTGTTGCCCGGCGCCTCCTTGAACGGCACCGTCTCCCAGAGCTGGCTTCTGCTGCCGTTGCACCGGTTGTGGGACAGCTCGGTGCGGCGGGCTGTGCCTGCCCAGCTGGCAGCGGCGCGTCGGACGACGGTGAGCAGAGACGGGCGCCAGGCGACCGTGGGACCGCAGCCGGATCGGGCCTCTCGCACCGCGCGGGCGAAGACCTCCGAGGTGAGATCCTCGGTGCTCCGCGGATCACGGAAGCAGGTGTACGCGTACGAGAGGGCCGGCTCACGATGCCTCCGGTACAACTCCTCCACTGCGGCGTCGGATCCAGGGTTCTCAGAGCGGCGGCGACGAGTTCGGCGTCAGTGGGCGGTTCGTCCTGGTGGTCGACCATGGAGCAGCCAAGCCTTCCGCATTGCATGAAAACAGGGGTCGGTGACTGGGCGACGTAAGAACGGGTACGGAAGCCGCCCGGGGTGTGTGCACGGGGTCCTGAGACACGCGGGTGCGTGAGGCGTCCACCGGGCCGAGGAGGCCGGGGGTGCACGCGTGTACGGTTGTGCCGTCCGCATCCGGGGGAAGCGGATCGTCCGGCGACAGGCAGCAGCGCCGCGAGCCGGACCTGAACCCGAGTGAGCGGCAGTCCGGGGTGCCGGTCCGCGTGGCAGCTGGCGAGTTCAGGTCGTGAATCACCGGCGCAGCTCTGCGGGCCAGTGCTCCGGTGTGGAGCACCGTGCGCTCTCATCTCACGCGGACGGTTGGGGATCGGCAATAGGGGGATGCCGAATCACCCATACCCAAGAAATTGCCCGAAGCGTGCCGAACCGCTGTGCTCGCGGACCTCAACCCGGCTCGCGTCCGGCTCAAATGACGGGGATACCGGCCGTCACCCGGGTGCCGGCCGCGGTGGCGAGGACGGTGCACCAGCTGCTGTACGCCCGGACCAGTTCGAGTCCTCGCCCGAAGGAGGCGCGGCCCTCCAGCGTGGGGGCCCCGGCGTCATACTCCAGCCACCGTCCACTGTCGGTGACTTCGACGGTCAGGGCGACACCGTCGAAGGTGATCAGTAGCGCGACGTCCGGGCTGCCGCTGTGGAGCACGACATTCGTGACCAGTTCGCTGACGACCAGCGCCAGCGTGTCGTACGGGTCCTTCGAAATCGCCCACCGCCGGGCTGTATGGACCGCGAAGCGACGTAAATCCGGCACGGTGGCGCGCCTCGCCCGGGTGATGCAGAACGCCCGACATCGTGCCCGCCCAGGCGGCTTCGCAAGGCTCCATCGAGGGCGGCTGGTGACCGGCCGGCGAGTGTGGTCAGTGATGGCCAAATCGGACTCCGTGGAAGTGCCCGCAGAAACAGGCATCGAGGATCGGATCGCTCCCACCGTGACTGCTGCCGACCGGCGGGACAAGCAGGAGTGCCGAATTACGGATACGCAAGGTTCCGGGCGTTGACTGCGCTGCGCGTTGCGGCCGCGGCGCTCGACGAGGCCGCGAGCGAGGGCGAGTTGACCTGAACTTCCGGGCACAACAGGGGCCAGGCGCTTCGGCACGACTGCCCCTCTATAACGGCTTGGTCACGTCACGGGATGGTGCGGCCTGTACTCCTTCTTCATCACAACAAGAAGTTCCCGCCACGGGCCACACCATGACCGTCATGGCCAACAGCGCCGCCGGCGTACGCGCGCACCTGCGCCCACTCACTGCGCTCTGGTGGTGCCGACAACGGCGTCGCGAGCAAGCACCTGCCGCGCCGCCTCGGGCAGGCGGAGTGGGCGGCGATCCGGCCCGCAGCCGCCCGTGTCGGCCGATGCCGTGCGACCCGCGGGGGGGCAACTGCATGTCCCCAGTGAGAACGAACCGCACCCTCAACTACCCGGAAAGGCAGGACAGTTATGGGCATACGATCTGTCATACGTCGGCGGTCGCTGCTGAGCGCGGCGCTCACCGCACTGGCCACAAGCGCGCTCGTTGTGCCGGCAACCGCCCACGGGAGCACCGGCCAGGACACCGCCCCCGGCTCTGTCGGTACGCGAATCGTCGGCGGCTGGTTCGTCACTGAGCAAAAGCCCTCCATCGCCTCGCTCGGGGGCACGAACCACCGCTGCACCTCCACCATCATCGCCCCGCGCTGGGTGCTCACCGCCGCCCACTGCGTCGGCCCCGGCGACCGGCCGTTCGTGCGGATCGGTTCGCTGGACCGCATCCAGGGCGGCTACCCCGCATGGGCGGTCAGAGTGATCCAGCACCCCTACTACAACTGGCCCAGCAACGACATCGCGCTGGTGCAGCTGGACCGGGATGTCCGCACCACGTACTCCCCGCTGGCGAGCGCCGGCGACATCGCCCAGAACCAGGCGGCCGAGGTGTACGGCTGGGGCTCCGAGCAGGCCGACTGGGGCGGTCCCCTGCCCACCCGGCTCAAGTACGCCAGGGGCTACATGATCGGTACACAGTGCACCCCCGCCAACCCTGCCGTGCTGTGCTTCGGGGCGGGCAACGGCACCACGGCCGGCGGCGACTCCGGCGGACCGCTGATGGTGTGGAGCCCTCAGACCGGCAGGTGGGTGCAGGCAGGCGTCAGCGCGGTCGGCCCGAAGCCGTCCGGCGGCTGGAGCGGCTACACCAACATCGCCAACTACCGCACCTGGATCAGGCAGATCACGGGCGTGTAGGGCATCCCGGCCCGGGGTGGGGAGCGGTCGAGCGGCCAAGAAGAACGACTGCCGCTTCTGGCATTGCCGAACCTGTGTGTGAGGCAATCCCACGGCGGCACGGGGCAGTTGAACGGGGCAGGCATGGTCACGCAAGACTGCCACAACGGGGCCTCCTCGGTGCTTGAGCCTCGCAACTCCGAGCTGCCGAGGGGCCCTGCCTTCGCCGGAACCCCAGCGATCACCCGATCCAGAACCCAGTTCGACTGATCAACCCCACCGAACGGTATGCGGAAGCCTTCTTAGAAAAGGTGCCTGATGATGATGAATTGACTTCGCCCGCCACCGCGTCTCCCCCATCTGCTGCGTCCACGCCCGACCAGGATCGGACGAGCCTGCACACCTGGTGCGGTGCATTTGGGCCGTGGGCCTTCGGGGCGGTGCTGGACACTCTCTATGCGGCCGTATCGGTGCGAGATCACCAGCGGATGAGGACCACCGGATTCGACCTGGGCATCTTCGAGCAGGCTGTGCGTTCCTACTCACATGGCCAGTTGCCCGTCTCCGAGCTCAAGGGCCCCGGCTTCCCGCTGCTCGGCGATCACTTCTCGCCCGTCCTGGCCACCCTGGTGCCCTTCTACCGGCTGTGGTCCTCTCCGATCCTGCTGCTGGTGGCCCAGGCCGCGCTGTTTGCCGTGGCAGTGGTGCCGCTGGCCTCCTGGGCGCAACGCACAGCCGGCCGAACCACGGCCCTGGTAGTCGCCTTCGGCTACGGCGCCTCCTGGGGGATTGCTCAGGCCGTGGGCTTCGACTTCCACGAGGTCTGCTTCGCCGTACCGCTGCTGTCTTTCTCACTGGCTGCGCTCGGCGAAGGGAGGCTGCGCGCTGCCGTCCTGTGGGCGCTGCCGCTGCTGCTGGTCAAGGAAGACCTCGGCCTCACCCTCGCGGTCATCGGTGTACTGGTGGCCCGCCGTGGCTGGTGCGGCTCGGCCTGGCCGCGTCCGCTGTCGGCATCGTGGGGACACTGCTGGAAGTCCTCGTCATCATTCCGGCGTTCAGCCCCGGCCGGCAGTACGCGTACTGGAACAGCCTCGGCTCGGGCGGGGTCACCGGGACCGCGCTCACGGGGATGCAGCCCGCCGCATGCGGCCTCACTGTGGTGCTGCTGCTGGCCCCGAAACAAGTAATCCGCGCATCGCCTCTCGGACAGGCAGGGCGGACCCGCCATACGCAGCCCGCCAACTCGGTGCCGCGTGCGTCGACTTGGCAAAGCGTAGACAAAGGAGCGGGATGGTCGCCACCTAACACAGTCCTCCCTAGTGACCGCCGTAAACATCACGCACATCTGGGGAACTCGATGGTCCTAGGTGCCCTCTACACACGGCCGCCCGCTCGCCGCGACCGGCGGCGTGGTCAAGGCGGCGGAGGAGCTGCGCGAACGAGGCGCCCAGGCGGTCCTGGCCGGTCTGGGGGCGGACGGCCGACTGCTGGTGGATGCCACCGGCACCTGGGTCGGCCACGCAGCCGCGACCGCCCTGCGCAGCAACGTCGGCGCGTAAGACGCCTCTCTCGCGGGCTTCCTAGCCGGCGGCAGTGGCCCCGCCGCCCTGGCGGCGGCGGTCGCCCACGGGTCCGCGGCCGTCCAGCTGCCGGGCAGCGTCATGCCGTCACCGGCCGACCTGGACCTGGCGGCGGTCACGACGACCGCGTCCGTACCCCTGGACCGTGTCCTCGGGGAGCCGACGCCCTGACCATGCGCCCCGTCCCGACCGACCCGCCGGTCATAGCTGTCCACGGCCCCGGGTCGCCTACTGGCCGCAGGTGTTCACGGCCCCGGCCCACCGGCCCGCCCGCCCGTCCGTCCATACGCTCGAACTGCCTCGGCGCGGATGGACAACGCTCCACCGCAACCCACTACCGCCCCCGCGGCGGTTCGCGAGCAAGGAGCCTCGTGATGAACGAGTTGATCACCTCGGAACTGGTTGACCTCGAGCTGTCCGCCCGGACCACGCAAACCGCCTCTCGCTCCCTCGCCGAGCGGATGGTCGCGGCCGGCCGGGTCACCGATCTCGAAGGCTTCCTCGCCGACCTGGCCGCCCGCGAGGCGAAGACGCATACCGGTCTCGAAGGCGGCATGGGGATCCAGCACTGCCGCAGCAAGCACGTAACCGCCCCGACCCTCGCCTTCGGCCGCAGCGACTACGGCATCGACTTCGGCGCTCGCGACGGGCCCGCCGACCTGATCTTCCTGATAGCCGCGCCGCTCGGCGCGGACGACGATCACCCGAAGGTTCTGTCCGCGCTGGCCAGGCGGCTCATGGACCAGGAATTCACGACCGCCCTCCGTATCGGGCACGATCCGGCGGCGGTCGCCACCCTGATCCGCGGCGAGGCCGGCCTGCAGACGGCAGCCGCTGGCCCCGCGTCCCCGGCGCCTGCGTCCCGCCCCTTCCGGATCGTGGCCGTCACGTCCTGCGCGCCCGGCATCGCCTACACCTACATGGCCGCCGAATCGCTCCAGAAGGCCGGCGAGGCCAACGGCGTGGAACTCGTCGTCGAGACACAGGGCTCCGCCGGTTTCGCCCGGCTCGACCCCGCCGTGATCGCGGCCGCCGACGCGGTGATCCTCGCGCACGACGTGGAAGTCCGCGAGAAGGCCCGGTTCACCGGAAAGCCCACTGTCGACGTCGCAGTCAAGGCCGCCATCAACCGGCCGGCCGCTCTCATCGCCGAGGTACGGGCCAAAGCCGAACGCGGCGAGATCACCGCCCCGGCAGGCGCCCGGCACCCATGGACGCAGCCGCTCCCGGACTTCGGCACCCGCCTGCGTAAATGGCTCATGACCAGCGTCGCGTCAACTTCGGTGGCCGACGGCGCGGTCTGGCTCGACACGACGGTGAAAGTGGGGTTGGCACTGCCCGGGTTGGTCACCGCACTGCGGTGCAGAGTGCGGTCACAGCGGTCGAGCCCGGCTGCCAACGGGTCCCCTCGGTACCCCACCGACCCGTGCCGCCCCCCTGCGCCGCTGCCGAACAGGCCGCCGAGACCGTTGCTGCCACGCTCCTCAACCAACGCACCCCCCATGGAGAGCACCATGCTCGCAACTCCAGTCGATCTTGACCAGCTCACCGGCGTCTGGCAGATCGACCCTGACCACTCCGAGGTCGGCTTCTGCGTACGCCACCTCATGACCCGGCTGCGCGGCGCATTCACGCGGTTCTGCGGGACCATCACGGTCGGGGACAACCCTCTGTGGTCCAGCGTGCGGGCAGAGATCGACACCGCGTCGGTCGACACCCGCAACTCCATGCGGGACAAGCACCTGCGCGCCACCAATTTCCTCGACAGTGACAACCACCCGACGGCGTACTTCACGTCTGCTCGCATCCGCACAAAGGACGGCCGATACCTCGTCGAAGGGGCGCTGGCCATCCGGGGCCAGGTCCGGCGGGTGACCCTCGACCTGTTCTTGCTCGGTGTGGACGCCGACGTGTCGGGCAGGACCAGGGCCGGATTCCGGGCCTACACCCGGATCAGCCGATCCGAGTTCGGCGTGACGGGCCATGTGCCCGTGGCTGGAAGACGCGCGCTGATCGGTGACACCGTCATGCTGGAACTGGAGATCCAGGCGGTCAAGGATCACTGATACCGCGACCAGTGAGGCCGGCACGGATGGTTGGAGTATTCCCTCCGTCCCTTGCTGGGAGACAGCGGGGGACGCACCAGCCCGCGGGCAGCGGGTGGATAACCGCCGGGCGTGACAGCCGCCCCTGCAGTCCAACGGACGGCGGCCGGCGCAGTCGATGACGGCACTCCGGCGCTACCGACCCGCGTCCGCACCGGCGGCGCGAGCAAGCACCTGCCGCGCCGCCTCGGGCAGGCGGAGTGGGTCCAGCCGCAGCCGCCCGTGCGGCCGATGCCGCGATCGTCGCCGACGTGCTCAGCAGGAGTACACGACTGTCAGGGAGACAACAATCGTGGAGCATGGAATAGAGCTCTCGATGGAATTCAACGGGACCGCCAGGAGACTCGATCCTGCCAGAACGTACGTGCTGGGTCGTGATCCTCAGTCGGACATGAAATTCCAGGAGGCCGTCGTGTCGTGGCGGCACGCCCGAATCTACTGGAACGGAAAGAGCTGGGTCCTGCAGGATCTGGACAGCACCAACGGCACATACACCAACGGTCGGTGCATGCCTCTGGCAGACATCACACACGGTGCTGTATCCAGCCTCGGCAGTGAAGCCGATGGTCCGCAGCTTCGCTTCAGTGCGCCGACGCACCGGCAGAACGGTCACATGAAGGGGGGCGTCGCGCCACCAGAGGCACACCGGGACAGTCAATCCCCCGCCCCCCGCTCCCATGGGCAGGGCGTCAGCGCCGCCACCCTGATCGCCCGTCGGCTGACCGTCAAGGTCAAGTGCGGCAAGAGCAGGAGAACGTTGCTGAACAAGGTGAGCTTCGCGGTGCCGCCGAAGGCTCTGATCGCGGTGATCGGACCGTCCGGTTCTGGGAAGTCCACCTTGCTGCGTGCCCTGACCGGTCACCAGCGGGGCGTCAGAGGTGAGGTGCTCTACGAGAACCACAACCTCCACGAGCGGCTCGCTGAACTGCGTCAGCGCATTGGCATCGTCCCACAGCACGACATTCTCCATCTGCAGCTCACTGTACGGACCGCGCTCCGGTACGCCGCCAGACTGCGCTTTCCCCGCGACACCGACGCTGCGGAGCGCGACCGTCGCGTCGAGGAGGTGCTGAGTGAGCTCAAACTCGACCCCCATGCCGGCAAACGCATCGCCGCGCTCTCCGGTGGGCAGCAAAAGCGCGTCTCTGTCGCCATGGAACTGCTGACCACACCCTCGCTCATGTTCCTGGACGAGCCGACCTCCGGCCTGGACCCCGGCATGGACCGCGACGTCATGCAACTGCTGCGACGACTCGCTGACGACGGCAGGATCATCATTGTGGTGACCCACTCGGTCCGGGAGTTGGAGTTGTGCGACAAGGTGCTGGTCCTGGCCCCACACGGATCCGTGGCGTACTACGGTCCGCCGCAGACGGCACTGGAATTCTTCAGGTACGAGCAGTGGGCCGACGTCTTCTCCGCCTTCGAGGAGGAACAAGAGTCCGACTGGTCCGGACGGTGGCGCGAGTCGAGGCAGCACTTGGCCTCCTTGGTCACCCCGCAGCAGTCGGGCACGCGGGCGGGGCATGCGGCCCCCGAGGGCGTCCATCCGCCGAAGCCACCTCGCTGGACAGCTCAGCTCTTCACACTCGTCCGCCGGTACCTGGCGGTCGTGGCCTGCGACAAGGGCTTCGTCGGCCTGATGGCCCTCCTGCCGGTCGTCCTGGGCCTGGCCAACACCGTGATACCTGCTGACTTCGGCCTGCGAAAAGCACCCGACGGCGAGCCGAACGCCGAGGCCGGCACCGTCCTGTTATCCCTGGTCATCAGCATGTGCTTCATCGGCACCGCGAACTCTGTCCGGGAGCTGGTCAAGGAACGGGTGATCTACGAGAGGGAACGGGCGGCGGGCGTGTCCAGATCCGCCTACCTGATGTCGAAGATCACCGTGCTGGGACTGATCACGGGCTTGCAGGGCATCGTCCTGTGCGCGCTCAGCCTTGCACCGCGCGAACTGCCGTCAGAAGGCGTAGTCGTGAAAAGCACCCCGGTCTTGGAGATGACATTCGTCATCACGCTGCTCGGGTTCACTTCCATGATGTGCGGTCTGGTCATCTCCGCACTGGTGAAGACCGCCGAGAAAACTATGCCTCTGCTGGTTGTCTTTTCTTTTGCCCAGTACTTGTTCTCAGGCATCGTCTTCAAACTCTTCGACAATCCCGGTGTTGAACACGTGGCCAGGCTGATGCCATCACGGTGGGCTGTCGCAGCGGAAGGCGCAACCCTCGATCTCGGGCAGTTGCTCGGTCCCCAGGACAAGACGATTCCCTCCGCCAGAGACCCTCTGTGGCGTCACACCTTCGGCCAGTGGCTGACCGAAACAGGTGCGCTGCTCGGCGCGGCGATCGTCTGCACGCTGCTCACCATCCGGTTCCTGCGCCGCCACGAACCGGAAGTCGTACGAAAACGCTGAGTTCGCGCGACTGTCAGTTCGGCGATGACGAATCCGGTCGGGCTCCAGGGATGTTGGTCCGGCACAGCACCGCATCGGGACGATCCACCGGCGCGAGTTCGGTGGCCATCGCGTCGGTGCCGGTCAGACGGATCGGCGCGCCGGTGATCGCCAGCCACCGGTTTGGCCTCCTCGGCGAGGCAGGGGCCGAAGCGGAAGGGCTGCGAGAGGGACAGGGCGTGGCCCTCGAAGCCGGTCTTGACGTCGCGGGCCCGGGAGGCGATCATCCTGCAGCTCTGCAATCCCTTTACCTTTTCGGGCACTTCGCCGGCTCCTTCCCGTCCAGTTGGGGGCCG
Source organism: Streptomyces sp. NBC_00322 (assembly GCF_036147535.1). Classification (NCBI taxonomy): domain Bacteria; kingdom Bacillati; phylum Actinomycetota; class Actinomycetes; order Kitasatosporales; family Streptomycetaceae; genus Streptomyces; species Streptomyces sp. NBC_00322. The sequence continues at coordinate 467,339 of NZ_CP108019.1, forward strand.
CCCGCGAGGGGGGTGGAGAAGCCCGGCCCCGGCGGCTGCTTGCAGCGGTGCCACGTCGGCGGTTTCCCAGGAGCGTAGTTCCTGGCGTGCCTACCGCCGATCTGCTGATCGCTGCACACCAGCAGCTCGGCAGCCCGATCGTGGCTTCGCGCATGTTCAAGGACAACGTTTGTGCATGTTCCTGACGGCGGTTGGTGATCTTTGAGGCCGAGTTTTGTGCATGCGGAATGACGGCTCTGCGTGGACGGCCCCCGCCGCCCGGAGGGCGGTGGGGGCCGTCGTGTGTTCGGTGAGGTCAGCTTGCGGCTGCTTCCTGCCCGTGCCGGAGTCGCCGATCAGGCGAAGAGGCTGCCCTTTCTTGATCCATTCGCCTTTGGCGAGGGTGTGACGGTGGCAGGGCCGATGTCTGGGTTGGCTCAGGACTGTTGAGCGGCAAGAGGGTGGCTTCTCACGCACGCAGCATCCTCGCTGCGGTGTGGCGGTACGTCAGGTCAGGTTGAACGTCGTGACCACGGCGCGGTGATCGCTGACCCATTCGTTGTTCTGATTGTTGGGAACCGGCTGTGGCGTGCCACGAACCTCGGCCGTCGAGCTGACCGGCGTCGCTGAGCCGGCGTAGTGTACGAAGTCGATGCGGTCCTGGGGTTCGTCCGGCCCGGTGGAGCCGTTGTTCTTGGGATACACGGGGGACCACGTGTCGCCCGGCATGGTTGCAGGATGGGGGTTGACGACCCGGTATGAGTCGTTGAGTCCGGCGTCGGAGACGGCCCTGGAGGCCCGCCAGTTGACGGAGCTGTAACCGCAGTTCTGGCTGGCGGCCGCAGGCACCCAGTCCAGATGCGACGGTGCGTTGAAGTCACCGGCCAGGAACACCGGCGGCCCGCCGCTCTTGGCGGCGTTGATCTCGGGTGCCGCCCTGGTGAGGATGTCGTTGATCTGCACAACCCGCCGGGAAGTGTTCCGTTCGTTGTCCTCGATCTGTGCCGGCGTCATGCCTTCGTAGCACGCGTTGTAAGGCCCGTAGGGATAAGCGGCCAGGTGGACCGACCACACCACGGCTTGCTTACCGGCACCCAGGTTGAGCCGCGCGCCGAGCCCGGCGTTGTCCAGCGCGAGCCCGAAGGTCTGCGTGATCGCGTACCTGCTGATGATCGCCGCGCTGGCGGGGCCCTGGTAGTAGTACCAGCCCAGGTCTCTTGCCAGATCCTTGGCGAGGGTTCCGCCAGTTTCCTGCAGGGCCACCACGTCCGCGCCGCTGGAGGTGATGAAGTTGGTGGCCTTGGTGGGGCCGTCGGTCACCTGGCCGGCGGCCATCCAGGTGTTGAAGGAGGCCACCTTCAGTGTGGTGGCCGCGGTGGAGGGCACGATGCGGAACTTCAGCGGGCTGGCCACCCGGCTGTAGCCGTCGTTGTACAGGTAGTAGGCGACGTAGTGGCCGGGGCTGAGGCCGGCGGTCGGGATCGAGATCTGGCCGGAGGAACCAGGGGCATAGAGCCACGTGGTCGAGGGCCGGACGTACTGGTCATTGACCGGTCCGTTCCCCGGATCGGCATAGATGCCGACCCAGTTGAGGGAACTGGGCCGGCTCGTGCTGTACGTAACCGAGATCGGGTCACCCGCCGGGTAGTCCAGCCGGTCCAGGCTCATCGAACCGGTACGTGCCTGCGCGGAGTTCGTGATGCGGAACTTCACCGGATTGGCCAGCCAGGTGTAGCCGTCGTTGTACAGGTAGTAGGCCACGTAGGCCCCGACGCTGAGGCCGGAGGCCGGGATGGAGACTGTGCCGGAAGAGCCGGGGGCGTACTCCCACGTCGTCGATGCCCCGAGCTGCTGGCCGTTGACCGGGCCGTTGCCGGGATCGGCATAGATGCCGACCCAGTTGGTGGAACTGGGCCGACTCGTGGTGTAGGTGATCGTGATCTGCTGGGTTGTCTGATAGTCGAGCTGGTTCAAGCTCATCGTGCCGCTGTCAGCCGCCGCGGAGGCCGACAGCGGAGAAGCCATGCCCAGCAGCACGGCGATCGTGATGACTAATGCTCGCAGACTCATCCACATACCGCGGCTCGGATAGTGACGTTTTATTCCCATACGAGGCTCTCCCTCATGGCGACAGAAGCTCTAACGGCCCGTCAGGCAATATGGCAACTCACCTGCCGTTATTGACCTATCCAGAGAATGATCTTGTTGGTTGCGGCCTTCGACGGCGCCGGAACCATAACGCAGGCCGAGCCCGGCGATCATTAAGGGGATACGGATCACCTATACTCAATGAATATCCGAAAAGTCTTCCGTTTTCTTCGCCCTTGTGAAGCACCGCGTTCGCTCTTGCTCTCCCTGCAGGTGCGGGCCAGCCCAAGGCGGGCGGCACGGACAAGCGCCGCGGTGCCAGTCGATCGGGACCGTTGTGGCCATGCAATCGCCACATTCGCGGGGGCGGTGGCCGCAAAGGTCTGCAACCACCGCCTGTTCAGCCTTCCGGCTTCCCGGTCCGGACCATACGCGCCAGGTCACGCCGGGAGAGTGCCCCGCCTTCCGCAGAGCCCGGGACATGCTGCTCCACCGTCCGCGGGGACAGGTACAGGGTGGCTGCGATCTCGCGGTTGCTGAGATCCGCATCGGCCAGTGCTGCCACCTCCTGCTCGCGCGGCGAGAGCCGGTTCCCGTTGCTGGTACGACCAGGCCGGCGCCACTCGGTGCTGCGATGGGCCCGCAGTTCCGCCCGTACTCGAGCCACATCCCATGTCGCGCCGATGGACTCCAGTTCCTCTGCCGCAGTGGTCAGTTTGAGACGCCCGCTGTGGCATCCGGGCCGTTGGCCAAGGCGCACCGTCCGGCAGCTTCCGCGACGAGGTCCGTCTCATAGGGCTGGGGAAGCAGCTGGTATCGGATACGGGAGCGCCGAAAGCACTCGATAGCTTGGAGGAGTTGGCCGTCGGCCCTCGGCGAGCAGTGCTCGGCGCCGCGCGGGCAGCGGGGGCCGTGTCCTGGTAGGCAAAGGCCAGCCTGATGCGACTGCCCGATGCCGCCGCCACCAGCGGTACGGCGCCCGGCTCGAGATCGCCGAAGCACTGCACATGCGAACCACCGCGACCGCCAAGTCAATCGACACCCACAGCCACACCGGGCCGCTCACGCCGATCTCCTACGGGCCCGGCGGGAGCCTCCAGATCCTGATGACCGCCTGCAGCCTGATCGCAGCCCTACTGCCGCTGCCCATGCGCCTGTAGTCCGCCCTCGCCCGCTCGCCGGTGGCCCAGGAACCAGCAGGTTCCGGGGCCCACCGGCGTTCCCAGGAGGCCGATGGCGCCAGACCCCCACCGCCGTCGACTGCAGATCAAACCGGCCGCGGCTGAACAGACGGCCGTGCAAACGTTGGACTGGATGGTTGTGAATCCAGGACAGGCCGCCCGGGACGTGGATGGGCCGGGTGTGGGAGGGCCCCGGGACCGGTGAGGCTGAGGGTCCCGGGGCCGGGGCGGATGCGCCCCGCTCAGAGCATGCGGCGGCGAACGTCCGCACGTGCTGTGGCGGCGTCAGGCGCGCGGCGGGCCAGAGCGGCCAGGTCCTGGCAATGGGCGAGGGGGTGTGCCGCGAGGGCGGTGCGGACTTCGGGCAGGCAGGCCGGGGCCATGGAGAGGCTGCTCACGCCGAGCCCCACCAGCACCAGGGCAAGGGCCGGGTCGGACGCCGCTTCGCCGCACACGCCGACGGGCCGGCCGAGGTCCGCGCCGGCGCGGGCGGTGGTGGCGACCAGGTCGAGGAGGGCGGGTTGCCAGGGGTCGAGCAGTTCGGCGAGGGCGCCGAGAGTGCGGTCGGCGGCGAAGGTGTACTGGGCGAGGTCGTTGGTGCCGATGCTGAGGAAGTCACAGACACCTGCCAGCCGGTCGGCGCGCAGCGCGGCCGCCGGGACCTCAACCATCGCGCCGGCCACCTGCAGTCCATGCGAGCGGACCCGGGCGGCGAACTGGGCGGCCTCGCCGGGCAGGGAGACCATCGGCGCCATGACCCAGACGTCGGCGATGCTGCCGCGCGCCGCTTCGGCGATGGCGGCGAGCTGGGTGTCCAGCAGCCGTGGGTCCCTGGCAGCGGTACGCAGGCCGCGCACGCCGAGGGCCGGGTTGTCCTCGTCGTCGGCGGTGGCGAAGGGCAACGGCTTGTCCGCGCCCGCGTCGAGGGTGCGTACGACCACGCGGCGGCCGGTGAAGGCGTCGAAGACCCGGCGGTAGGCCGCCGTCTGTTCATCGAGGCCGGGTGCCTCGGTCCGGTCGAGGTAGAGGAACTCGGTGCGGAACAGTCCGACGCCTTCGGAGTCGGCCGAAGCGGCCCGGGAGAGTTCATGGGGGGCGCCGAGATTGACGAGGAGCGCCACCGGGTGCCCGTCCGCGGTGAGGCCGGGTCCGTGGACGGCTGTGGCCCGCTCCCGGCGGCGCTGTTCCCGGCGGGCCGCCTCGGCGACTGTTTCCGGCGGCGGGTCGACTTCCACCGTGCCGTCGTTGACGAGCACGGTCTGGCCGTTGTGCAGGTAGGTCGCCGAGGAGCAGCCGACGACGGCGGGCAGGCCGAGTGCCTTGGCGAGGATCGCGGTGTGGCTGGTGGGGCCGCCGCGCACGGTGACCAGGGCCAGCACCTGCTGCGGGTCGAGGAGGGCGGTGTCGGCAGGGCCGAGGTCGTCGGCCACCAGGACGTAGGGGTGGCCGGGGTCGGGCAGCCCTGGCAGCGGGAGCCCGAGCAGGTGGGAGACGGCGCGGTCGCGCAGGTCGTCCAGGTCCGTGGCGCGTTCGGCGAAGTAGCCGCCGGCGGCCAGTAGCTGGGCGCGGAAGCCGTCGAAGGTGGCGGTCAGCGCGTGGGCGGGGTCGGTGCCCTGGTGGACCGCGTCGGCTGCCTGATCGGCCAGGGCCGGGTCGGCCGCCATGTGCGCCTGGGTGTACAGCACGTCGGCGGCGGTCCCTTGGGGGGCTCGCGCGGCGCGGTGCTCGAGGTCCGCGACCAGGGTGGTCAGGGCCCGGCGCAGGGCGGCCGTGTCGGCTTCGGGGTCTGTGACCGGGCGGGGTGCGGGCAGCTGGGGCGGTGGAGCCATCCGGGCCACGGGACCCGAGGCGCTTCCCGTGCCGACGCCGATGCCGGGAAGGACCGTGCTCATGCGTCCAGGTCCTGGGACAGCAGCAGGGCCAGCTCCTCAAGGGCGGCTTCGGCGCGCTCGCCTTCGGCGGCGAGTTGCAGGGCGTCGCCGTGCTTTGCCGCGAGAGCGAGTACGGACAGCAGGCTCCCGGCGTCCACGGGGGGCTGGTCGGGGCGGCCGACGGTGACCTTGACGGGCTGGCGGGCCGCGGCCTGCACAAACAGGGTGGCCGGGCGGGCGTGGAGCCCGTTCCGCGAGCCGACGGTGACCAGGAGGTGGGGCATCGCGATTCCTTCGACGGTGAGGGCGAGCGGCAGCCCCGGGCGGGGCGGGCTATCGCATATGTGTGGGGTGGTGGGGCAGTCCGAAAGGCGGCTCGGACTGCCCCGAGTCCGAACCCGCGGTCGGGGGGGGCGGTGTCCGGACGTCTGTGTTTTCCACCCGAGGAGGGTGTTTTCGATGGTTCTACGTGCACCAGCAGGGCGATGTCAACACATTCAGAAAATCAAATCAACGCACTCGGAAGTCTTGTCTTTCCCGTGGCTGCGAGTAAGGTCAGCCACAGACAGGCATCGCCCCACATGAAACGGACCTGATCCCACATGTACGCACCCGAGCGTCAGCAACGGATCCTTGAGCTGGCCCAGGATCGCGGCCGGGTCGAAGTCCCCTCGCTGGCAGAAGACTTCGGCGTCACGCAGGAGACCATCCGGCGCGACCTGAGCGCCCTGGAACGAGCCGGACTGCTGCGCCGGGTGCACGGCGGCGCACTGCCCGCCGGGGGTCTCCACCTGGAGCCGGGGCTCGCGGAGCGGGACTCCACCGCCGCGGCCGACAAGGAGCGGATCGCCAAAGCCGCACTCGCGCTGCTGCCCGAAGAGGGCAGCCTGCTGCTGGACGCCGGCACCACGGTTTCCCGGCTGGCCGCGCAGCTGCCCCTGGACTCCGCGCTCACCGTGGTCACCAACGCGCTCCCGGTGGCCGCCCGGCTCGCGGAACACCCCCAGCTGAACCTCCATCTGGTCGGCGGCCGGCTCCGGCACCGTACGCAGGCGGCGGTGGACGCCTGGGCCCTGCGCGACCTGGCGGACCTGGACGCCGACATGGCCGTGATCGCGACCAACGGCTTCTCGCCGGAGGCCGGACTGAGCACCCCGGACCTCGCCGAGGCCGCGGTGAAGCGCGCCATGGTGGCCAGCGCCCGCCAGGTGGTGCTGGTCGCGGACTCGACCAAGTACGGCGCCCGGTACTTCGCCCGGTTCGCCACCCTGGATCAGGTGGACGTGGTGGTCACGGACACCGGGCTGACCGACGAGCAGGCCGCCGAGATCGCCGCCCTGGGACCGGAGGTGATCCGCGCATGATCATCACCATCACCCCGAACCCGAGCCTGGACCGCAGCTTCGAACTGGAACGGCTGTCCCGGGGTGGGATCAACCGTGCCACGGCCGACCGGGTGGACCCCGGTGGCAAGGGCGTCAACGTCTCCCGGGCATTGAACGCCGCAGGCCACCGCACCACGGCTGTGCTGCCGCTCGGCGGATTCTCCGGAATGCTGCTGTCCGAGCTGCTCAGCCGCCAGGGCATCGAGGTGGCATCCGTATCGGTACACGGCGACACCCGGATCAACGTCAGCGTGGTCGAGACGAACGGCGCACTCACCAAGATCAACGCGCCGGGCCCCGAACTCACCGCAGACGAATCGGACGCCCTGCTGCACACCGTGCGCGACCTCATCGGGCCGGACACCGACTGGCTGGCCTGCTGCGGCAGCCTGCCGCGCGGCCTGGCGCCCGAGTGGTACGCCGACCTAGTGGCACGGGTCCACGACGGCGGCGCCCGCATCGCGCTGGACACCTCGGGTTCCGCGCTGCTGGCGGCGCTCACAGCCCGTCCCGACGTGGTCAAGCCCAACCGGGAGGAACTCGCCGAGGCGGTCGGCCGCCCGCTGGCCACCATCGGCGACGCGGTGGACGCGGCAGCCGAGCTGCGCAGGCTCGGTGCCCAGCAGGTGCTGGCCAGCCTCGGCGCGGACGGGATGCTGCTGGTCGCGGAGGAGGGCAGCTGGTACGGCAGCGCGCCCGTGGCCTTGGTCCGCAGTGATGTAGGAGCGGGTGATGCCTCGCTCGCAGGCTTCCTCGGCGCAGGCGGCGCCGGACCGAAGGCCCTGGCAGCGGCGGTGGCACACGGTGCCGCCGCAGTGAAGCTGCCGGGCAGCGCGATACCGACACCGGCCGATCTGGATCCGGCCGGAGTCACTGTCACGGCGGACATTCCGCTGGACTGGCCGCTCGGCGGCCGAAACGGCCGGCCCACGGCCGACCGGAGGTCGGGGACGTTTCACATCCCTACACCGGAGCGGATCGGAGAATGTCATGACTGACACAGCGCAACTCAAGCACCTGGAAGGCCACGGGTTCAGGGCCAGGGTGCAACGCCTCGGCGGTAACCTCGCCGGGATGGTGATGCCGAACATCGCGGCCTTCATCGCCTGGGGCCTGATCACCGCAATGTTCATCCCGACGGGCTGGCTGCCCAACGAGACACTGGCCAAGCTGGTCGGGCCGATGATCACCATGCTGCTGCCAGTGCTGATCGGCTACACCGGCGGACGCCTGGTGCACGGCCAGCGAGGGGCGGTGGTCGGCGCGATCGCCACGGTCGGCGTGGCGGTCGGCTCCGACGTCCCGATGTTCCTGGGCGCGATGATCATCGGCCCGCTGACGGCCTACCTGCTCAAGCTGGTCGATGGCGTCTCTGCCCGCCACACCCGCCCCGGTTTCGAGATGCTGGTGGACAACTTCACCGCCGGCATCCTGGGCGGCGCCATGGCCCTGGCCGGACTGGTCGGCATCGGGCCAGTCGTCTCAGGACTCACCAAGGCCGCGGGCAACGGAGTCGACGTCCTGGTCGACGCCGGGCTGCTGCCGCTGGTGTCGATCATCGTCGAACCCGCCAAGGTCCTGTTCCTGAACAACGCGATCAACCACGGAGTGCTCTCCCCACTGGGCGTGCAGCAGGCCACCGAGAGCGGCAAGTCGATCCTGTTCATGATCGAGAGCAACCCGGGCCCGGGCTTGGGCATCCTGCTCGCCTACTGGTTCTTCGGCCCCAGACGGCTGCGTCCCACCGTGCCCGGCGCGATCATCGTCCAGTTCCTGGGCGGCATCCACGAGATCTACTTCCCGTACGTGCTGATGAAGCCGCGGCTGGTCCTCGCCGCGATCGCGGGCGGCATGGCCGGCGTGGCGACCGCCATGGTCACCGGCGCCGGCCTGGTCGCCACCCCGTCGCCGGGCAGCATCTTCGCCTACCTCGCGGTCACCCCCAAGGGCGGCTACTTCCCCGTCCTCGCCTCCATCGTGGTCGCCGCCGCCGTGTCCTTCGCCTCGGCCGCCGCCCTGCTGCGCATCGGGCGCACCCCGGAGCCGGAGGCCGACACGGAAGAGGAGGAGGCCACCGCGACGCGGTCCGTCCCAGTCACGGCCATCACCTCCGTGGTGGTCGCCTGCGACGCGGGCATGGGCAGCAGCGTGATGCTGGCCAGCCAGCTGACCAAGCGGCTCAAGCCGTACGGCGTGACGGCCACCCACAAGCCGGTCAACGACATTCCCCAGGGCACCCAGGTCGTGGTCACCCACACCAACCTGGCCGACCGCGCCCGCGCGGTGGCGCCCGACGCGGTGATCATCCCCTTCCAGTCCTTCCTCAACGACCCGGCCTTCGACCAGCTCGAGGCCACCATCCGAGACGGTGGCGACATCCATGGCTGACGTACTGACCCGCGAGGGCATCCGACTGGGACTGAGTGCCGACAACCGGTGGGACGCCGTGCGCCAGTGCGGCGCGGTGCTGGAGGAACTCGGCGCCGTGGAGCAGGGATACGCACGCACGATGCTCGAGCGCGAGCAATCGATCAGCACCTACGTCGGCGAGGGTGTGGCCATCCCCCACGGAACCGAAGCCAGCCGCGACCTGGTCCGCCGCACCACGCTCGCCGTGCTCCAGTTCCCCGTCGGTGTGAACTGGGACGGCGAAACGGTCACCACCTGCGTGGCCATCGCGGCCAAGGGCGACGAACACGTCGCGGTGCTGTCCGCACTCGCCCTCGTCCTCCTGGAAGCCGACCAGGCCGAAAGGCTGCGTTCCTCCTCCGACCCCGACGAGATCTACCACCTGCTCAAGCCGATCAGTAAGGACATCGCAGCATGAGAGTGGCACGCTTCTACGCCCCCGGCGACCTCAGGCTGGAGGACGTACCGGAGCCCTCACCGCAGCCGAACGAGATCAAGCTCCGCGTCCGGAACTGCTCGACCTGCGGCACCGACGTGAAGATCTTCAATCACGGCCACCAGCACCTGTCCCCACCGCGTGTGATGGGCCATGAGATCGCCGGCGAGATCGCCGAGGTCGGCGCCGAGGTCGACGGCTGGTCCGTGGGCGACCGCGTACAGGTCATCGCCGCCGTCCCGTGCGGCGACTGCCAGGACTGCCGCCGCGGCCGCATGACGATCTGCCCTCACCAGACCTCCGTCGGCTACCAGTACGACGGCGGCTTCGCCGAGTACCTGATCGTCCCGCACGCCGTTCTTAAAGTGGACGGACTCAACCCGATCCCCAACGGCGTGAGCTTCGCCGAGGCGTCCGTGGCCGAACCCCTCGCCTGCGTCCTCAACGGTCAGGAACTCGCCGGAGTCGGAAGCGGCGATGACGTGGTCGTGATCGGGGCCGGACCGATCGGCTGCCTGCACGTGCGCCTCGCCCGGGCCCGCGGCGCCCGCCGGGTGATCCTGGCCGACCTCAACGCGACCCGGCTGGAGAAGTCGGCCGCCCTCGTACGGCCGGACGAGACGGTCTGCGGAGCCGACGGCGACATCGTGGAGGCGATCCTCAAACTGACCGACGGCCGGGGCGCCGACGTGGTGATCACCGCGGCCGCCTCGGGCGCGGCGCAGGAAGACGCGCTGCGCATGACCGCACGCAGGGGCCGTATCAGCCTCTTCGGCGGCCTCCCCAAAACCGCCCCCACCATCACGCTCGACTCCAACCTCGTGCACTACCGAGAACTGACCGTCGTCGGCGCCAACGGCTCCAGTCCCGCCCACAACAAGCGGGCCCTGGAACTGATCGCCTCCGGTGCCGTCCCCGTCGCCGACCTGATCACACACCGCATGCCACTGGACAACGTCCTGGACGCGATCAGCACCGTCGCAGCCGGAGACGCGATCAAGGTGACGATCGAACCCTGACCCCCCGCCGGGCGCGGCGGCCGCCGGTCGCACCGCCGAGACGGTCCAACCGGGCCGCCGCGCCCCGCACGACACAACGAGAGGACAGGCAAGGTCACTGACACCGGTGACATCCACCCAGCAACGCAGACGCTGAAACCGCACGGACCGAGCCCGTCGACACCGATCCTCCGGCAGGCACACCCGCCAGAAAGCTCATCACCAGGGGCCCTCCCATGATCACTTCCCTTCCACCGCCGGCCTCCGTCGCCGCGGTCTACCTGCGCTGCCACCCGGCCGACTACTGGCACATGCACTCCCTGCGCCAAGCCCTCTGGCACTACGCCCGCGACCTCGGATTCACCGACACGGAGCCCTTCACAGACGACGGGTACGCCTCCCACGCCCACCTGCCCCGTCTCAACCACCTCTTCCAGCACGTGAAGCAGGGGCACTTCGCAACCGTCCTCGTGCCCGGCTGGTGGGTCTTCTCCATCAAGGACCGCGACGCCAGGGCGATCGGCGACGCACTCCAGAGCCTCGGCTGCCGGATCGTCGAACTCCCGGGCCCGCTCTCGGGATACATTCCCGGCGACGGCCGGCCGGAACGCTGCCGCCCCGCCCCAAAGCCCGCGCCGGTGACCCCGGACCACGACCAGGCACCCGCCATCGTCCCCTCTCCCGCACACCACGCCCTGCACCGCATCTGACGGCACCTCCCCGCGGCGTGGCCCGCCGTTACAGGCCACACGAGGGCCGGTTCGCCGGGCGAGGGCGGGGTGGAGGCGCCGGTATCGAGCAGGCGGCAGGTACCGCGGCCGCAGCAAGTTCCTGCGGGTGCAGGCCGACGGGTCGCCCCTGAGTTCGGGTGTACCAGTCGATGCGGTTGCCGCAGTCCCGGCAGCGGCTGGGCTGGGCGGTGCGCAGGAGCCGGCTGGGGCTGTCCGCGTCAACGTGCAGCGTCCGCAGGCGTCGAGGAGCTGTGGGGGTGCCGTCCCAGCGTCGGCCGGATGGGGTGGTGAGGGAGCGCGTGGCCGCGAAGATGACAGGCAACGCGCCGCCAACTCGACGTCCGTGCCGCCAATGTCCCGCGTACGGCCCAAACTTCGGGAACTGGTGCGCGATTCATCGCAGGTGCGCACGAGGCCGGTGACCGGATCGGGTGATCCTCGACAGCGGTGCAGCCGGGGCTAGTCGGCGGCCTCGGCGGGAGGCGCGTGACCGCCACAGAGGGTGGCGAAAGGTGGTCGACCGGCACGCCCAGGGCATGGGCGAGGGCGTGCCAGGACCTGAGGGATCCAATCGTGCGGCCCTGCTCGATCTCGATCAGGGTGCGTCTGGCCAAGCCGCTACGGCGGGCCAGTTCGTCATAGGTCCAGCCGCGCTCGCCCCTCAGCCGCGCCAGCTCCAAACGGAGGGCGGTGAGGTCAGGCGGGAAGATCGTCACCCCACCATCCGACGGTTCTGCCAGTGAGCGCTTCCGGATCCAGCCGAGGGAAGCGCACCCGACGGCCGCGGGGCCCGTCAGAACAGGTCCGCGTCCAGGACATGCTCAGCTACCTCGCATTCGCACTGCCCTGGGGCACCAGCCCCGAGGTGCTGTACCGACGGGGCGATGAGGGCGGTGTCGGGGATGGCGGCTGCGTACGGGGTGGCGGCGGCGCAGGTGTCGGCCAGGCGCCAGGTGCGGCCGCCGTGTTCTCGGGTGAGGACGAGCAACACCCGTGGCGAAGCGTGCCTCCCCGTGAGACTGCTGCGCGGCATGCGCCGGGCCCACGACCCCACGCGCTGGCACGAGTTGGAACACCGCCGCTGGCTCCACCTTCTGCCGCAGCAGAGCACCCCCTGGCCGTCGCACGACAGAGCCCTCACCGCCAGTTGGTCCACGCCCTGAGCCACGCGCCCGGTCGCCCGCCGCCGACTGGGCACTACGCGTCGCCTCCGCAGCACCGCTCAAGGCTCTGCCGGCCAGTACACGGCTGACCGCACTGGCCTTCGAAGCGCATTACTACCCCACCCACGTAGCCACCGGCGTTGAACCCGACCGCCTCAGCCGCGCATGCGGCACCCAACCCGCCAGCCTCGGCCCACTCCTCGATCGCCTCGTCGAAGCCGGGACAATCACGGCATGGAGCTGCGACCCACACACCGACGAACTCCACTGGACCCCCATGCGCCCCCGGCACGCCCTGCCGACTGAGGCCTGCTCACGACCACCCTGGTGCTGGGCCTATCCCGGACGCCGGGAAACAACTCCCTTACTGCCCCCGGCGAATTGCCCGTCCGGGAGGTGAGCCACGAACAAGCTCGCACGAGAACTCACGAACGGCCCGCGGCGAACCAGCTGGAACCCGTGGACTGCCACCGACGTGCCACGGCCCTGCGCGGACAGCGCCGGTCATACGTGAGTTGATTGGGGGGACACATGGAATCGCAAAGCCAGACGGGTCCATCGGGCACGACTGAGCAACTCTCCCGGCACCGGTGCGAACAGGAGATCATGGTCCTCTTCGAGGAGTACCGGGCCCTGCGTGAAGAGGTCACCCAACGGGTCGCAGCACGCATGCAGATGATCGGATTCGCTGGCGTCGTCTCCGCCCTGCTGGTGGTGGCGGACAACTTCACCTTCGGCGGCCCGAGCGTGTGCGTCGCCGTTCTCGTTCTCCTCCTTGCCGTCGTGTGGCTGCGCGGCATCAATCTGGCCATTCAGCGGATAGGCCGTCATTTACGTGGCGTCGAAGCCCGCATCAACACTCTGGCCTCCCAGGCATGGGGAAGTTCCGAAGGCATCCTCACCTGGGAGACAGATATCCAGACCAGGCGGGTGCAGGTGCGCGGAATGGCCGGCCGGAGCGGTCGGCTTTTGGGCTGGATCAAGTCCTGAGCGCGGGGGTGGCCACGGATCTCCTGCTTGCGGCTCCGCGGGGCGGAGCACAGCTGGTGCAGGATGAGGCCCCATGGCAACCGTTCTCGCATTCCATGCACACCCCGACGATGAGGTGCTCATGACCGGGGGCACCCTTGCGCGCATCGCCGCCGAGGGGCACCGCGTGGTGATCGTTGTCGCCACCGACGGCCTGATGGATCCCACGGCACAGGGCGAGTCGCCGCGCATGGGTGAACTGCGTGCGAGTGCCGCCATCCTGGGGGCAGCTCGGGTCGTTCACCTTGGCTACGCAGACAGCGGCAACGGCAACGTGCTCTATCCCGACCCGCCGGACCGGGCGCGTTTCGTACGCGCCGACCCAGAAGAAGCCGCCGAGCGACTGGCCGCAATCCTCACGGAGGAGGACGCCGATGTGCTCCTCAGCTACGACGCCAACGGCGGTTACGGCCACCGGGACCACGTCAGAGTCCACGAGGTCGGCAGACGCGCAGCCGCACTCGCCGGGGTCAATCAGGTACTTGAGGCCACGCTTCCACGCGACCTCATCGCCCGAGTGCTCAAGCTGGTGAACCGGTTGAAAATCCCCCTGCGCCACGACGCTGTGTCTCCCCGCACCGCCTACAGCGCGCGCTCGGCCATCACCCACAAAGTCGACGCACGCCGCTTCGCCCGGCAAAAACAAAGAGCACTCGCCGCGCACCGATCCCAGGTGACCGGCACCGGTCGACTGGCCCCAGTCATGCAGGCGCTCATCCGGCTCCCTGCACCCGTCTTCGGAATGCTCCTCGGGCGGGAATGGTTCATCGATGCCACACGGACCTCAACATCCGCACCGGTCATCGGCATCTTTCAGCCGACGGCGTGACACCTCCCGCCCAGTTCCATGTCCAGCGGATCTTGGCTGCCGGCTGCCTGCGTTCTGTCTCGAAAACAAGCCAGGCCGGGAGAATGAGGGCGAACCCGGGCAGGAGTCCTATGACGGACCCGGCCAGTGCAATACCGACCTTGACGGCCGCTCCTGGGGCAAGGCCGTGATCGTGAGCAAGCTGCTTGTCAGCAGGGCGATGGGCCAGGCGATCAGGCTGGGGATGGAAACCGGTACCGCTCGGTGGAGTTGCCGCCAGGCTCAGGTGTGCCGTGCAAGAAGAGCTGCAGATGCACGGCGAAAAGGGTGAGAGCGGCCTGTGCCTGCCGCGCCGTCCAGCGGCAGGGGTAGCGCGGATGGGGCCGGTACGCGGCCGGGATGAAGGTGGAGAACAGCTGAGTCGACCCCCGGCTCTGCGCGGCCATCGTCGACCGGCTCACCTTCAACGGGGCCATCATCCAGACCGGCTCCGAGTCCTACCGCCTCGCTCACACCAAAGCACAAGCCGAACACGCCAACACCGGCTGAACGGCGACGCATGGCTGACTCCAGGGCCGGCCGAGTCGGCGCAGCAGGGCGAGATCAGCTGTTACCGACTTCCCGTGCCACGCGCTCCAGTCGGCGCCGGTGGTTGTCCCACCATGCTTGATCTCCTGGTGGCATGTTGTCGTTGCCCTTCAAGTACCCGACGGTTCCGTCGATGAGCTCTCGCACGATGTCGGCGTGGCCGGCGTGCCGCTGAGTATCAGAGATCACGCGCACCAGGATGTGGTGCAGTGTCACCTCTCGTCGTTCCTCCGGCCACCACGGGACGTGACCGATCGCGTCAAGCGTCAGCGTCGCGATCGTGCTGTTGGAGTGCTCCCACGCCTGGTGATACAGCCCAACGATCCCTTGGCGCGACTGGTCTGCAGTGGCCCACATATCCGCGTTGGGTTCTGCGTCCTCCGTATACCACCAGGGCGGCGGCTCCTCGTCGAAGAATGGCCGCCCGAACGTATCGCCGAAGTACCCCAGTTCCACGCTGGCGACATGTTTGACCAGCCCCAACAGGTTCGTGCCCGTGGGGGTCAGCGGGCGGCGGATGTCGTATTCCGAGAGCCCATCGAGCTTCCACAACAGGGCGTCACGCGCGTCTTGCAGGTATCGGAGAAGGTCCGCTTTCGGATTCGGTTCGATCATGCCGGGCAGCCTTCCATCCAGCACTGACAGCCGGGCACTACAGGACGCTGCTTCAGGGACTTGCCTCGCGACACCCGGGGCGCAGCCCTGGGGCGCGTAGTCGCCAGTCGGGCCCGATTGCCGACCCCGCGTGATTGTCGAAGGTCGCTGAGCGCTTTGGATGGCGAGCCCCGCCATCCAAAGCGCTCAGTCGCACAAGCTGTGACTGAGCGCCATAGTTGGCCCGACCGGTCAGATACGCACTCAGTAGCCGGTGGTGCCGATCCGCAGCGTCCCATACGGTCGGTCCGTGATGATCAAATTGGGCGAGCCGCGCAGGGTCGGTGTCCCGGCCCCCGAGGCGCGGTTGCGCTTCGAGGCGGAGCAGCGGGAGACCGGGGGCGGGCCGGGGCGCAGGTTGCTCGTGGTCGACGGGGAACCCTCCTTCGAACTCAGCTTCTGGTGCGGAACATGCCCGTTCCTGTTCCGCCGGTTGAAGACCGCCCGGCAGACGTTGTCGCTGGAGAGCGCGCAGGAGCGGCCCACCGGCGCGCTGGCCGATCCGGACGACGGCGGCGTGATCGATGCGTTCGGTGCGTTGCTGCCGGAGGGCGAGTACCTTCCGGTGCTGCTCCGCGTGGAGCCCCGTCTGGTCTTCCCCGGCCAGGAAGGCGACTACTTCAGCGGCGAGCAGGTGGCCACGTGGGGGCTCGACCAGTTCTGGGGCCTCCCCGAATACCCGCACACGGCGTACTACCGGACCTTCGAGACCGCAGTCGACGCGTCCACTCACCTCTACGAGTTCGTCGTGCCCATGGTTCCCCCGACGTGGAACGCGAGGGAGCGTGTCGAGGAGTACGCCGAACTCATGGGCCGAGGAACGGTCCCGACGGCTGTGGCGGTCTCAACGCTGGACGTATGCGAACCCGCCTCCGGCCTGCCGGCCGACCACTACCGGCACTGGGGCCTGACGCACTTCCTCCTCGACGGCCACCACAAAACTGGAGGCTGCGGCCACAGCTGGCTGCCCGGTGCAGCTCCTTTCGCTCCTGGCCCTGGGTGAGGGCATGGCCGAATCTGAAGACTGTGCCCGGCTGCCTACCCTGCGCACTCAACTCCGCTCGGCCCGAGCGACCGGCACGTGAACCAGCGCCGAAGACCACACCTGCGGGTGCGACTTCTCGGGGTAGTTGACACCGCGGTGCTGGGCTGAGCTGGGGCCCCTGGTTGAGTCTATTCGCACTGCTTGGCACCGGAAGGCCGTTCTTTGTTGCCACCTGCGCCTGTTTCGCGTGGCGGGTGGACCTCAACTCTTGACGGCCTCCGCGATCTGCAGGGCGGCCGGGCGGGCGTGAGGTGCGTGGTGTCGACGACCTCGGCCTCGCGGTGTAGCCACGTGCGAGCCGCCTCGGCGTAGGGCTCAAGGTATTTGAGACGGAATGGGGAGGGGCCAAGAAGAGTGTCCCCCTCGATGCGCCCGCGGAGGGTGTCTTGGTCAGCGTGGAGGACGAGGTGCCGTACCGGAATGGCTGTTGGGTGAGGCCGGTGCTGATCTCGCGCCAGTACTGCTCGACCAGGACAATCATGGGCATCACCAGAGTGCCGCCGGTGTAGTCGAGTACGCGGCGGGCGGTCTCGACTACGAGCGGCCGCCACGGCGGCCAGTGCTGGAAGTTGTCCGTCCCGGTCAACGCCGCGATCCGCATCGACGCCACCAGCAGCGTCACGGGCAACGACGCCAGCGGTCGTATCACCACCCTCCCGCGGGTCAAGTCCTTCGGGAAGAGGCCGTCAAGCGCGTCACCCTCCACGCCACCAAGGGCGCCTTCATCGGCCAGCTCGTCAACCAGAGTGAATACACCGCGGGGCTGCACTCCCCACACTCCCCGAGGAGATGCGGCGCCGGTGGGACCAGCGCAGCCACTACAAACGACGAGGTCACAGCCCATAGGGCTGTGACCTCGTCACTTCAAGCGCAATTGCCGTACTAGGCCACGCGAAAGGGCACCGCATGGGCTTGGGTGGGGATCGGCGGCAGGTGTCTGGTGCACCGCGGGTCCGGGCACAGCCGGTCGTGCGCCAGGACTGAGATCACGGCAGCTCGCAGGCGTGACGTCTGGCCGAGTTTGGCCCGTATCCGCGAGATGTGCGCCTTGACGGTACGTTCAGCTATCCCGAGCTTCAGGGACAGCGCACGGTTGGACAGGCCACCGCCGAGGAGCAGGAGACCCTGCCTTTCCCGGTCAGTGAGCCGACTTCTGTCCCAGGGAGCATCGAACGGCCCGGTGCCGGGGCCCTCGTAGGGGCACAGGGTGGCGCGTCGAAGTACGCCACGGAGATAGGTTTTTGGTCAATGAATGGTCCGATCGGGTTGAACGGGTTCATTCGCGTCACGGCCAAGCCGAGCCCGTGCCATGCTCCGCTCGCGCATTCGGACGATGCGCCTTGCTGATCTGGGAGGGATCATGGCACGAGTTGGTTTCCGGGGCGTTCTCATGACGTCCGCGATGGTCGCCGCGTCACTGCTCGCGTCGACGGTGGTGGCGCCTGCTGCCAATGCGGCCGGCAAGCGGTGGGGGCCGATCTACGCCAAGAGCGGCCAAACGGCCATCGGCTCCGCAGATGGAGACTTCGCCAACAACGGGGGTGTCTACGCGACAGTCGGCGCCAATTGGCGTGACCTGCGCAACGATGGTATGCCCACGTTCGTAAGGGTGGAGTTCTTCTTCCTCGTAGAGGGCAAGTGGGAAAGCGCGGGCAGCAGCGAGTCCGCCCGAACCCACACTCACGCCAACGGGCCCCTGTCCCGCAGGCTGAGGCATGAAGCGACCGCAGCACGCGCCGCGATTCACGTGTGCGTCGACCGCAATGCCCTCCCAGACTTCTGCTCGCGCGACGCGATCGTATCGTTCAACTACTGACCCGACTTCCGCCTGACCGTGCGCACCCGATTAGCACATCGCCGACCGGGTGCGCACCCACCTGGCGCGCTTTCCACGAACCCCACTGGCGCCCCCGGCCAGTACGCCAACCGACCAAGATCAATCTCTACGGGTATTTCCTGTGCCTCAACTACTCCGGCGTCCGGTGGAACCGTGGTTGGCGCTGAGATTGATCTTGATGCCGGTCCGACTGCTGCCGTTCTCCGGGCTGCCCGGGCTAGCGCCGGCTGCCACGCGATAATCTGAGAATGCGGTCGGGGCACCCGCCGCGAAGCTGAGAGCCCGTATCAACACGTAGACAGGTAGACAGGTAGACAGCCTCAAGTTCGGACAGCTCTGGGCAGTCGGACCTCCGTCCTCTCTCAGCTCGCGTGCAGGATCCGAAAGCGATCGGGTTCCGCCGGATCTCGATCAACGACTTGGATTGGCGTCCAAGCCCATTGCCAAACGCTGATGCCTGGCGCTCGGGAGAACTGGATCTGCCCGCGGGTGCCTTCGACTGCAACGCGCGGCCAGGATTCGGCAGTGCGCGCCCGGTCCGCGCCGTGAGAACGCAGCACATCGGCGAGGACGGCGACCGTGTCGTAGCCCTCGAAGGCGACGAAGGAGGGCGCTTCGGCCAGCCGCTCGCGGAGGGCTGTCTCGACTCGTGCACCGAGTGGGCTGAGGCGCTCGGGCAGGTAGCGCAAGAACGGGATCGCGGCGCTGTCGTCGCCCAGCAAAGTCGCCCATTCGGCGAACTCCGGTTGCCCGGCCGGAGCACCAATCATGATCTCGGCGAGGCGCTGGTCGCGGCGGACAGACTTGACAACCGACACGGCCGGCTCCGGGTGGCCGACCAGAAGAAGGAGGGCTGTCGCGCGATCGTCGACGAGTTCGTCGCACACGGCCGTGGGGGCGAGCGCGCGCATGTCGAGTTCGATGACAGTGCCGCCGCGTGGAGCGAGGTAGTCCCGCAGAATGCGGGTCCCAGATGCCCAGTAGACACTCGACTCGACTGCTACGGCGATTCGACTGTGGCCCGCGCTGAGCAGGAAGTCCGCGTAGATCTGCCAGCCGTGGGACTGCGCCGGGGCGAGGCGCGCGACCCATTCCGTTGGCTGTTCTGTGAGCGCGTCGAGAACCGCTGACGAGCAGAGGAACGGCAGGCCGAGGGCGTCGGCCCTGGCGGCAGCGGCGCGAGCGACGACGCTGTGATACTCCCCCGCCAAGGCAGCCACGCCCAGGCGAGCCAATTCATCTACGGCCGCCGCGGCTCTCTGCGGATCAGCCGCGGTGTCTCGGACCACCAGCTCGAGTGGTCTTCCGACGATCCCGCCGGCGTCATTGACTTCGCGAACGGCCAGCTCGAGTCCAGCGAGCAAGTGTTGGCCTGCCTCGACCCAGCCAGGCCGAGTCAGCGGAACGAGAGCGCCGATCTGGACGGATGATCCGTCAGTCCGCCCCGCTCCAGGTGGCGATGGTGGCGTATTCATGCGTTGGCGTCTCCCGTGTGACGATTCGGTGGCAGTTTGCCGGATCGCAGAGTGGCAAGGCCTGGTAGTACGCGTTCATCCCATCTCGCTGTGGCGGGCGCCCTGGATGACCATGCCGGATATTGCATACACCGCCATCGCCAACAGGCAACCGAGTACTTGTTCGCTGAGCTGCCAGGCTTCAAGAAACCTTCCATTGATCCCGAGGCCGTATTCCAGCCTTAGGGAACGGCGAGACCGAGCCGGTAGTGGCTGGGTCCCGCCGTTCGCTTCTGGCCCGCTGCAGTGACGGATCAGCGCCGGCACCTGAACGCTGAGCCTGGAGCGCAGCAGCGAAAGCTTCGTCTACTGCCCTGTGTGAGCCTTCTTCCGTTTGCGACGCTTGTGGTTCTGTTCCGAAATCAGCATCCTCGAGCGGTGCTCCTCCGAGGCTCGGGATCAGCCGGAGGATGGCTGCCCGGAGGCTGCCGCTGTGCAGGTCAGCAGGCGCAGGGCGGGGGCCGAGACGACTTGGGGGTAGGGGACGTCGGGGAGTTGGACATGGATGAAGCCTCCCTCGATCGCGAAGCGGATGTCGTCAGCGCGGTCGATACGGCGGCCATCGGCGCCGGTGAGGGTGTAGCCGGCCATGAGCTCGATGGAGCCCGTGCGCCAGTTGGGGGTCACGCGGCGACCTCCGGGAAGTCCAGATCGGGCTGGGCCAGGTGGTTGAAGTAGTTCGAGAGTGTGTTGAGCGCGACGTGGGCGACGATCTCGGCCAGCTCGGCGTCGGTCACCCCGGCCTCTCGGGCAGCGGCCAGCACCCTGTCCTCGACCCGCCCTGAAGTGCGGATGATCTCGCGAGCCAGATGTAGCACCGCGTCGGCGTGCGGGTCGCCGTCGTCGGACGCCTCGCGGGTACGAGCCAGCTCGGCGTCGGTCAGACCAAGCTTCCGTCCTCGCATGGTGTGGGCGCTGACGCAGTAGGTGCAGTGGTTCTCCTGGGCCACCAGAAGCGCCAGCTGTTCACGGAGCCGGGCGCGCAGGGCACCGCGGGTGAGGTGGTCACGCATGGCCAGGTAACCGGCGAGCGCGGCCGGGCCGTTGGCAAGCGCCGCATAGAGGTTGGGCACGCGGCCGAGCTGCTGATGGGTCTTGTCGAGTAGTCCTGCGGGGTCTTCGGTGAGCTGCGGGATACGTGGCATGGTCGACTCCAGATGGTACTGATCGGTTCCGTCTTCCGGGACGGTACCGATCGGTTCCATTTGCGTCAAGATCGGGATAAGCTGCAGACATGGCCACCAAAGCCCGCGAACGCCTCCTCGACACTGCCGAGGAACTCTTCTACGCCGAAGGCATCCGAGCCGTCGGCGTGGAGCGCATCCTGGCCGAGTCCGGAGTCGGCCGCGCGTCCTTCTACCGCCACTTCGCCAGCAAGGACGACCTGGTCGTGGCCGTACTCCAACGACGTGACCAAGCCTGGCGCACCTGGCTGGCGGACAGAGTCGCCGCGCTCGGCGGAGAACCCCTGGATGTGTTCCACGCGCTGGCCGAGCGGTTCGCACGCGCCGACTTCCGCGGCTGCGCCTTCATCAACACCATGGCCGAGACCGCCGACACTCAAAGCTGCGCCTACCGGGTCGCGGCGGAGCACAAGGAGCGCGTCACGACGTACGTCGCGGGCCTGCTCACCGAGACGGGCCATGCGGCAACCGACGAACTCGCACGGCGGTTCGTGCTGCTGATGGACGGGGCCATCGTCACCGCACTGCGCGAACGCACGCCCGCTGCAGCGAACGAGGCGCGCACCGTGGCGGCCGCCCTGCTCACCAGCGACAAACACCAAGCACACACCGCCCAAGACCCAGCGCCTTAAGGCTGAACAGGCGCGACGCCACTACTGCTCGCCGCGCCGGGCCTGGCGGATGCTGTTGTCCTCCAGGGCTTGCATCAGGTCGACGGCGGGCTGGGGCTCGGGAAGCTCCGCCGAGCCTTCGAGCTTCGCCGTCACTACCTGTTCGAGCGCCGCTCCGTACTCGTCATGCAGTTCCGTGATGTCCACCCCGGCCGGCTGCCCGACCGCACCTCAGCGAGCTCCAGCTCCCGCTCGGACACCGGGGCGCTCGGAGCCATGTCAATGGGCTTACGCAGCTCCTGGGCCACCGCAGGGCATGGACCACCAGGACGCCGCGGCGTGGGCGCAGCACGGCCAGGTGCTCGCGGGTGCGGACGACGAACTTGGCGATGCCGACGCGGCCGGTGCGGGCGAGAGCTTCGACCAAGAGGGCGTAGGGGCGCTGGGCGACCGGTCCGTCCGTGCAGACGAAGTAACCCCGGTCGTACAGCAACGCAGCGGTTAATCCATCAGCAGCGTTCCATGCCCCATCTGATCCGGCCCCCGAGTTCACCCGGCGTCGCCAGGTAGCCCGCTTATACAGTGGCAGCCGAAAGGCCTGGCCCCGCGGGATCTCCCCGGCGACCGGCCGCCCAGGCGTCGGCGCTGTCGCACGTGGCCGGTATCGAGGTACGTGCGCACCTCAGGACTCTGCTCGGTCTTCGTCCGCCTGGGCGACGTCCGCGCCTAGGGTGTACGCCTGTGTCCTGTAGGCGCGGGTGGCCGGCACGGTGGCATGCTCCGCGATGATCGTCTTCGCGTCCTCCGGCAGCACAGGCGGGGCGATTCCGTCCTCCGCCGCGCCTGGGACGAGCGCCTCGGCCACTTGCGCTGGGGTCGGCCGGTCGGCTGGGTTGACGCTGAGACAGGCGCGTACCACGTCCTCCAGTTCGTCCGGCAGGCCGGTCAGGTCGGGTGTGCCCTCGCAGATGGTGACCATCATTGCCGGAGCGTCGCTCCCCCAGGGAATGCGGCCCAGCGCAAGGCGGGCGAGCAGGGTCCCGAGGGAGAACACGTCGCTGGCGGGTGTGAAGTGCTCGTGCTCTCGCAGTTGTTCGGGCGAGGCGTAGGCGTATGTCCCCGCGAACCCGCGGCGGGGTTCCGTCAGCCGTTCAATCTGTGCGATGCCGAAGTCGATGACTCGCGGGCCGTCCTCGGTCAGCAACACGTTGGCCGGTTTCAGGTCGAGATGGACGATGCCCTGCGCGTGGATGGCGGTCAGGGCCGTGGCGA
Organism: Streptomyces sp. NBC_00322; assembly: GCF_036147535.1. NCBI lineage: Bacteria > Bacillati > Actinomycetota > Actinomycetes > Kitasatosporales > Streptomycetaceae > Streptomyces > Streptomyces sp. NBC_00322. The sequence goes on from NZ_CP108019.1 coordinate 490,122, forward strand.
CGCCGGCCCCCAGGCTGCGGACCGTCGCGGTGTCCAGCACGCCGCAGCGTTTGACCAGCTCCTGCAACGACGGTGCCGCGACGTAGGGTACGGCCATCCACGGCGTGTCACTGTCCCCGTCGGCGGCGATGACCGGGACTGTGAAGCGTCCGCTCACCCGCTGGGCCGCCTGCACCTCGTGGGCGAAGGCCTGCCGGATCGACGGGTCGGCCGCGTACTGCGCATGCAGGGTCTTGACGGCCACCATGACGCCGGCTGTGTCCTGGCAGAGGTAGACGCGCCCGAAGCCGCCCTCTCCCACACGTTCCAGCACCTGGTACGGGCCGAAGGCCGAGGGGTCGTCCGCCGCGCGGGCAGGCCGAGCCCGCTTCAGCTCCCGCCATCCACCGAGGGCCTCGGCCTGCGGGTTGAACACGCTGCGCTCGCTCGAGGGGCGCAGCGTGGCGGGCTTCACCTCTGCACGATGGTCGTCCACCACCACGATCGGCACCCCTACCGGGTCGTCCCCGTGGAACGCGTACGCCTGCACCTGCACGTTGCCGGGGCTCGGGCAGGACACGTAGACGCCGAGCAGCCCGAGTTGTCCGCACAGGGCGCCTTCCGCAGGCGTCGGACGGCGGTCCGCGCGGGCGAAATAGAGGGCACGGGCCTCGTAGCCCTGGTCCGCCAGGTGCTGGATGATCCCGGACCATTCCTCCGAGGTGACCTCCTGCGGTCCTGGACCGCCCACTCGAGTGCGGATGGTGAGGCTGCGGGTCACCATCCGGGCACTCGTTTCGCGGGCGAGGATGCCGAATGCCGTGTCGGGCGCGGCATCCACCTCGCGAGCGAGCAGGGTCCCCGCACCCTGTCCGATGTGGAGGTCCGTGCGCCGGGCCGCGCCGGCGAGCTCGTCCCGCTGCGCGCACAGCGTGTCGTACTCGGGTGTGCCCGACCCCTGGCCCTGCAATGTCATGCAGTCGAGCACCTTCTGGAAACAGGCGGCAGCCTCCGCGGGATTCTCCGACTTCACCGCGGCCTTGGCCTGCGAGACGCGCGCGCCCAGTACCTGGGCGCTGCCCGCGCCGTACAACTGCTCGCTCTGGTCGGCTATCTGTTCGTACATCCGGCTCGCCCGCTGGAAGTCGCCGGACTCCTCGACCTCCGCCGCCGCCATGATCAGGTTCTGCAGCCCGTGGGCTTGGTCGTGGCCGAAGGGCAGCCCTCCCGCGAGCTCGGCGTAGCGCTGACGGGCGATGCCGGTGAGCTGGTGCGCCGAGCCGAGTTCCTCTTCGGCGGTTCGCAGCATCTGGGTGTACGTGCGCAACGCGGCAGCCGTGTCACCGGCCTCCTGCTGCCAGTGGCCCATGTCGCACAGCATGCTGAGCGCCGTCTCTGTGCGGCCCTCCCGCTGGGCCCCGACGTGCATCTCCTCATAGCGCCGGGCGGCCTCCTGGCAGCGCCCGGCCCGGCCGTGCCAGTGGGCCAGTTGGTGGCGGGCCAGTTCGGTGTCCGGGTGACGCGGCCCTTGGCGTGACATCCGGTCACGCAACAATTGACCGAACAACTCCACAGCGCTCTCCGGCTCCCCAGACTCGCCTGTCCAGTGCGCCAGTTGATGCCGCAGTGCAAGGGTGGTGGTGTCGTCCGGCCCCAGTGCACTGTCCGCCTGAGCGACCAGGTCGCGATAACGCCTCACCGCTTCACCGGCTCTGCCCCCGCGTCCCGCCTGCTCGGCCGTGGCACTCTCGGTCTGCAGCCGGGCAAGCACCCCGGGACTCGGTGGCGATCCGGGCCCTTCGTCCGGCTGCGGTGTGCTCCTTCGCCGCTTGCCCATCCATCGCATGCAGGCACCCCCAAGGCCCTCAGAGCAAGCAGGTCCGCTCGCCCACCGCCGGTCCGTACCCGCCAAGTGAACCCGGATGCAAGCAAATCGGCACCCCTCCCGGAAACCTGCACCACGGACGAGCCCATCCTGTACCTGATCCGTTACTCGCCGGCCCGCATGTCAACGAGCGTCTGGCATCGACCATGACCCGTCCGCAGTGCCTGGTAGAGCGTCAGAAGTGTCCACATCTCCTGCTCGACGTCGGCCGGGTCGCCAGCGCGCAGGAGACGCCTGGCCAGGACCGTGTGGCGGAGTGCGTAGTACGCCACCAACCTCTGATCGCCTGACGAATCCGGCTCCGACCGCCCAAGGCGGGGCCTACCACCCCGATCTACCAGGGACGCTTTCTAACGGACAGCAAGGCCTACACCGCCGGGCTCACCGAGCTCCGCGAGGTACGCGAGGTACGCGAGGTACGCGAGGTACGCGATGAGATCAAGCCGCTCGAGCGGCAGTTGGCGAAGCTGCGCACCGAGCGCGACAAGAAGGTCATCGAGCTGGGCGCGTACGAGAAGGCAAAAGCGGACCGACTCGCGACGTCCGCAGGCCTCTCGGTGATCGACGTAGTCGCCCTGGTGCCTTCGCTGGGTCCCCAGGGGCCCGCCAGCGCGCCTGGGGAGCTGTCGCCGACCGATTCCGTCGCTGAAGATCGCACAGAGGCGCGGCCGTCCGCACAGGCGATCAAGGAACCGGCTGGTGCCCTGGCGCCCGACCTGCGTTCCCCCGCCACCGCCCGAGTCGGCGGCTGAGGTGGTCGAGCCGCAGGCGGGCGGGGACAACGACGAGCGCCAGGAGCTGCTGGCTGACGGCGACCTCACCGCCGAGGCGCCCGTCCCCTCCCCCGCGCCATCTGCCCCGGTTTTGGCGCCCGTTCCGGGCGGGACGCAGGAGCGGGAGCTGCCGTCGATCCCGGAGGGCGAGGCGGGCGACCGCTGGTTCCGGGGCGAGCCGAACCTCGCGTCCCGTTTGCTCACCGCACACCGACGACACCTCGGGACGCCCCGGCGCTCCCGGGTGCCGGGGCCGTTTCGCCAGGCGGTGCTTGTCCTGCGCTGGTTCCGCGAGCGTGGCTGTGTGCACTGCCTGGCCCGCGACGCGGGCATCTCCCAGGCCACCGGCCAGGGTCCCGTCCGCCGTCCCAAGGGCCAGTCCGAGCAGGCCCTGCACGCCGACGCGCGCGCAACGAACGCCCTGATCAGGAACGTCCGCACCCTGGGCGAACGCACCGCCGCCGAACTCAAACAACGCTGGCGCACCCTGCACCATGTCACCCTCAGCCCAAGCCGAATCGGCGACATCACCCGCGCCGCCCTCGTCCTCAACAGACACTGGAAGTGATCTTCACTGAGAAGACGTCACTGACTGGCCCGTTCTTCCTAGGGCTCGGCGGACGAACCGGCTAACGCGCCACGCGGTAGCGGAGGTAGACGATTCTCGAGCTGAAGGTGCGGGTCTCGACGAGTTCGAGATCCACCCGGCGCTCGCGTTGGGGAAAGAACGGGATGCCGCCGCCGACCAGCACCGGGTAGACCATGGCCCGGTACTCGTCGATCAGACCCAACGCGGCCGCCTCGGCGGCGAGGGTCGCGCCGCCGATCGCGATCTCGCCCTCCCCCGGCTCGGCTCGCAACCGCTCGATCTCCTCCGCCAGGCCGCCGGAGGCCAGGCGGGCATTGCCCTGCACCGCCGACAGCGTGGTGGAGAACACCACCTTTGGCAGCGGCTTCCAGAGCGCGGTCCACTCGCGCTCTGAGTCGTCGAGCGTTGGATCCTGGTCGGCGGTCTCCCAGTACAGCATCGTCTCGTACAGCCGTCGTCCCAACAGGTGGACGCCGACCTCTCGAATCTCGTCGATCCAGAAGCGAAAGACCTCCTCGTCGGGCGCCGTCCAGTCGAACTCGCCGTCCGGCCCGACGATGTAGCCGTCGAGTGAGACGCCCATCGAATAGGTCACGCTGCGCATCAGAAGTCCTCCTCCGTAACGGGTTCGACAGTACGACCGCCGGACGCCGCAGGACTCATCGCGACTCGCGGGATTTCCTGGGCCTAGTCACCTCACGAGATCATTTCGTTGAGAAAACCTCAGTGGCTCCGTGGCGTCCGGCCACGGAGCCTCCGCAAAAACCCGTTGGCGGACCACGGCGACCACTGCTACTTTTCCGGAGGCCGTGCGAGAGAACGAGGAGGTGATACCCGTGAACGTATCGACATGGGTGCTCTCCTCCGGGGTCACGGTCGGGCGATAGGTCGTCCGGGAGCGCCGTTCTGGAGCACTCCCGAAAGGCACGACCATGGCCCTTCACTTCACTTCCGAACAGCGCCTCGACGACGGCGTCCTCGAACGCGAATTCACCCTCGGCGAGATCCCCGGCACCCTGTGGACGCCTGGATCCGCCCCGGCTCCGCTGATCCTGATGGCCCACAACAACGGCCTGCCCAAAGGGGAATCCCGGCTGGTGGCCCGGGCCCGGCACTCCGCGGCGTACGGCTACGCGGTAGCCGCCATCGACGCCCCCGGGTGCGGCGACCGGCCCCGTACCGCCGCCGACGAGCAAGCCCGCGCCGACCTCCGCAGGGCGATGCAGGCCGGCGAGCCGGTCGACGAGATCTTCGAGTCCTTCATCGGCCCGCTGGTCGAAAAGGCTGTCCCGGAATGGCGGACCACCCTGGACGCCCTCCTTTCGCTGCCCGAGATCGGCGGCCAGGTCGGGTACTCGGGGTGGACCGCCGTCGGCATTCGGCTGGCGGTGGTCGAGCCGCGCATCGCGGCCGCCGGTTTCTTCGCCGGGGGTTACGTGCCCCGCGCCCAGCGTGAGGAGGCCCGGCAGGTCACCATTCCGCTGCTGTTCCTGCTGCAGTGGGACGACGAAGGGAACCCCCGGCAACGGGCCCTGGACCTGTTCGACACCTTCGGCACCAAGGAGAAGACGCTGCACGCCAATATGGGCGGGCACGTCGGCACCCCGTGGTTCGAGGTGGAGGACGGGGGCCGGTTCTTCAGCCGGCACCTGAAGTGAGGCCGGGCCCTCTGGCCAGCAGCAGACGATAAGCGGCATCGGCCATGATGCCGTCATCGAGGACAGGCCCCGGCCCTCCTCGATGACGGTGTCGGCTACTGGATCTGGCGCGACATCCCGGGCCACCACCTCAGGCGGGCCCCACGAAGGGCACCAACCCCTCGGCGGGCCGAGCCGCACCGACCGCGGGCAGAGCGGCTCTGCCTCCAAGGAGCGCACGACGCATCTCCTCCACCAACACCACCTCCAGGAAGACGGCCCCCAAGGGACCCCGAGATGGTGCAGTCAACAGGACACGGCGTGGCGGTCCGCCATTGCCGCCTAACGTTGCGTCATGACCTCAGTGCCCGACCTCAAACGACGGGCTCGTCACTCATAAGAACTCTCCAGGCTCGTGCGCAGCTGGGGACTTGGCGGGCTCGCTTGCCGGATGGTGCTGACCCGCTGCCGAGGCGTGTGGCGTCTTCGCGGCGTGGTCTCTCAGCGGGCGCTGCCGATGTTGCGGTCGGCGTCGGAGCCCTTGAGCATGAGGGTGGTTTCTTCGATGCGGTTGAAGCGGCCGTCGGGGGCGAGGTCGGCGAAGACGTAGACCTCCATGGTGACGGTGGTGCCGTCGGTCTTGGTGATGTGGCAGGTGTGCCGGTCGGCGTACTTGTCGCCGTCGTACAGCTCTTCGTGGACCTCGACCGTGCCGCCGGCGACGATGCCGCGGAGGTGGTTGATGTGGTCGAGGAACTCGGTGCGGTCGGCCCACTCGCCGTCCGTGCGCTGCCGGTAGTCGGGGGTGAAGTAGCGGTCGGCGGCTTCCTCCAGGGTGATGTCGTGGTTGAAGAGCAGGTCGTTGAGGGCGGCTTCGATACCGGTGCGGTTCATCTGGATTCCCTGGGAGTGTGAGGCGGTCCGGGAGGGCCGGTCGGGTGGGGCTGTGATCGGGGCTTGCCGGTGATGTCCGGCGTCTTCAGGGGGTGGTGGTGAGGGTGTCGTCGAGCCAGTCGTAGATCCGTGCCAGGGACAGGCGCATGGCGCCGGGGTGACAGTGGGCGCCGGCGCCTTCCTCGGCGGTGAACACCATGAGGGTCTTGGGGCAGGTCAGGTCGTTGTAGAGCTGCTCGGGCTGGCCCTTGAAGAACTCGTCCTCGGCGGCGTCGCAGACGAGGGTGGGGCACTGGATCTGTTCGGCGATGCCGTCTTGGAGGGTGTAGTCGAGGTAGGAGGCGCTGAAGGCCCGGGGGGTGTCCACGCCCATGACGTACATGCCGTGGTTGATCGCCCAGCGGGCGGTGGCGTCCTGAGTCAGGATCTGCTCGAAGCGGGCGTCGAGTTCGGGGGCGGAGTCCGCGCGCAGGAGCCGCTCGGCCTCGTCGCGGTCACCGGGGATGTTGCGGACGGATATCTGGCCGAGGTCGTAGACGCCGTCGACAGCTATCAGTGCGGCCAGGCGGTGTTCGAAGGCCGCCGCCCTGGGGGCGAGCACGCCACCCATGCTGGAACCGAGCAGCGCGATACGGCTGTTGTCGACCTCGGGGAGGGCTTCGGCGAAGTCGACGACGGGGGTGATGACGTTCTCCCAGTCGGGGCGGAAGACCAGCCCCTCGCGGTGGCGTGGTCCGGGCTGTCCGGGGCCGTCGAAGGTCAGCACGGTGTAGCCGCGCTCCACGGCCGCCAGCGCGCCGCTGAAGTGGAGTTCCTCGGCGGTGCCGTCGAAGCCGCTGTGCATGATCAGGGTCGGCCGGGGTGCGCCGGTGGTGTCGGCCCGGTAGAGGTAGCCGGGCAGCGTGGTGTCCTCGTACGGGATGCGGACCGGTTCGATGCGCGGGGTGTAGAGCGCCGCCGCTGCCTGGAAGCAGGCCACGCTCCGGTCGTAGGCGTGGTCGTGGCGCGGGTCGCAGGGGTGACCGTGCAGGAAGAACTCGGCCGACCGGTAGTAGTTCGAGGCCCGCAGGAACCCGTCCCGGGCGCTGACCGTGTGACCGGCGTCCAGAGCCTTCTGAGCCTCGTCGGCCACCCGGTCGGCCGTCGCGAGCCACTCCTCGTGCCAGCTGTCGTAGTCACCCTCGACGATGCGCTCGCTCGTGGAGACGACCTCGCCGAAATCGGCGCCGCCGTAGGCGATGTGGCTCATCGAGCGCAGGGTCTCGTACCAGAACTGGGGGTTGTTGGGGAACAGCAGCTGCTTCATCACACTCTCCTTAAGCACAGATTTGTGCGTACGACGGACTGTAGACCCTGCAGGCACTGCGAAGCAAATATTTGTGCTTACGATGTGGGGGTGACCTCGAAACAGCCGACTCCACGCATCCGTAAGAGCTCCGAGCAGGTCCGCTCGGCCGTCCATCAGGCGGTCATCGACTTGTTGTCCGACCCCGGGGGCGCGGACCTGACCATTCCCGCGATCGCGCAGCGCGCCGGGGTGAACCACACCAGCATCTACCGGCGCTGGGGCAGCCGTGAGGCGCTCCTGGCCGACGTGGTCGTCACCCGGCTCGAACGCGACTGGCCGCTGGCGGACACCGGCACCCTGCGCGGCGACCTCATCGCATGGGCGGAAGCGGGGGTTGCGAGCATCCGTAAGCCCGAAGGCCGGCTCCTCGTGCGGGCCGTCGCCCTGTCGATGCCAGGCAGCGCCCAGGCGCAGGGGGAGCGCGCGCAACACTTCGAACGCCGGATCCACGCCATCGAACGCATCCGTGAGCGGGCCGCGGCCCGCGGTGAGAACCCCCCGCCCCTCGAACAGATCCTCGACCAGCTCATCGCACCGCTCTACCTACGAGCGATCTTCGGCATCGAACCACCGGCCACCGGCTACCCGGAACTCCTCGTGGACAGACTGCTCGGCAACGCGGGCGGGTCGGGAACGGCCTGAGCGAGCGCACCTGAACCCCTGGCCCCCAGGCGCTCATGCCAGAGAGTCGCGTCGACGGCGACCGGCGCGCCGGCTTCTCGATCGTCGTCAGCACCGGCGCCGGCCTCTTGGCCACCTGGCGGACCCGACGATGACCCCGGGCGCGGCGCCCGGTGGAGAGACGCCGTCACCGAAGGCGTCGGGGTGTGCTGAGGCGTCCGCCCCAACGGCCTGCCGTCTCCTTCCCCGACGCTGAGTCCGTTGGGGCCAACGGGTCCAACCGGAAGCGACCTACCCGGTCAGCGCCGCATGCGCCAGGTGCCGTACAGCCCGGCGACTGCCCCGATGATCACGGAGAAGCCGGCGTTCCCGACCGCGCGGTACACCCCGGCGCACACGGCCAGCAGGGCCACCAGGACCACCACGTCAAGTACTTGGTGCCGCGGCGGCAGCACTGGCTCCCGGGAGGCGGAGGGCAGTTCGGGCTCGGGAACGGGAGAGGTTGTGTCGATGTCAGCCATGCCTCCAGCAGACCGCCGCACACCCCCGGGCACCTAGTGATCCGTACGGCCCCGCATAGACCCGGACGCCACAGGTCACAGGCCTGTGCGAACCGGCGCAACACTGAACGGCCCAAGGCGTTCAGGAACGTTCGGCCCAATCCGCGGACGTTCAGACACGAGACCTACTAACGTGGCATTTCGCAACAGGGAGTGTGATCCGGTGACATACAGCAATTCCCAGGTAGAGCCGGACGACGCTGCCGCCATCGCCGCGTACGAGGAAGCATGGCGTGAGTTCACCATTGAGCTGAACCGACTCCACATCGCGTACGGCGCGCCGTCCTACGCCACCCTCGTCAAGGCATCCGGCCGGCCGAGGCTGACCAAAGCCGGGCTCAACGAGATCCTGTCCGGCAAGCGATTCCCCTCCCTGGAGGCGCTCCTGGAATTCGTCCGGGTGGTCAGCAACCCGCAGCCTCCCCCATCGGACAACCCAGCCACCTCCCGGGCCCGCCCGGAGCTCGTGGAGCAATGGCGCAGCCGGTGGCAGCACGTGAAGTTCCTGCAGCGGCAGGCCCACGCCCCGTGGACGCGCGTGCGCGCCACCGTGCAGGACATGCTCGACCAGGCCCTGCGGGAAGCCGAGGACATCCGCGCAACTGCGCACGAGGATGCCGTCCTTATTCGTGCCGGCGCGGAGGTTGATGCGGAGCGCTGGCGCACCCAGGCTCAGCATGATGCCGACGAGCTGCTGCAGCGGGCGCAGGCGGAGGCCGAGCGGCTGCACTTACGGCCACTGCAGGACGCCGAGGAACTGCCCGTCCCTGCGCGCGCTGACTCTGACAGGACGTCGTTGTGGTGGGGCGCGGGTGCCTTACCTCCTCGCCAAGCGTGGCGCCCTCTGTTTACGGTGGCCGGAGTGGGAGTGGCGGGGATGGGGCTGGCCATCACGCTGGCTGCGGACTCCCTCACCGGGCAGCTCCCCAACTCCTGCCGGCCCACCCGCGTCCTCACAGCCGCGCCGCTCCCCCCTCAGGCCACTCTCCAGCCCGGCGTGACCACGGCACAGGCGGCAGCCGCCCACGAACCACAGATGATCATTCCCGGCCCGTCTTGGTCGGGCTGGCCCTCCCCCATCTGGACGCCGCCGACCTCAGCCACACCCTCCGAGGATCCCTCCCCCACCACCAGTAGTTCCCCAACACCCAGCGCCTCCCCGAAGCCCACTGCCTCCCCGACCCACGCCCCGGCCGGCGCATGCGCCCGTACCGCTCCGTCCGCAAGCCCGACGCGATCGCCCAGTCCATCCGCCTCGTGAGATCCCTGGCCGGATCGTGCGGGCGCGATGCCGGCCACGTCACCCGCAGACGACTGCGGGCATGCCTCACACACCAAATGTGCTCAGTCGGGCGGCAGTTGTGCCGCACCTATCCGGAGTCGCCAAGGCAGGTAACGACCGTCGTACGGCGCTGTGGCTCCGCGGGTCCGCGATGCTGCGCGAAGGGGTAGTCCTGTTGCCACACTCACCGCGGCGGTAAGGCGGTTGCTGGGCCGCGTGCACCCCCGCGCGCGATCGGACAGACCCGGGGAGGGTCAGTTGCGGTTTCGCTGACGCGGAAGGCGATCAGGCGTGCATGTGGCGCAGGGCTGTCATGGCGCTGTCGACGACGTTGTCATCGGAGAGGTGGTCGAGTGCGCGTGCGTGGTCGCCGCCGTTCAGGCCGAGTAGGACGGGCTTTCCGAAGACTTTGTATCCGTTGACCCACCAGGGCCACTGGCCCGGGTTTTCGGGGTCGTACCACTCGATGACGTCGACCTCAGGGTCCCAGAAGACCGTGGGGAACTCGAGCCACAGCTTTTCCAGCACTCCGGCTCCGAGCGCAGTGATGGCTTCTTGTTTGGCGTCGGGCAGGGCGGGCTCGAAGTGGATGGCCCCGGCCTTGAGGACACCGATGGGAACGGTCACCACCGCGTGATCGGCCTCGATGGTCTCGCCGCCTGCCAGCGTCACCGACACCTCAACGGTGTCGTAACGCACGCCGGTGACGACCTCCTCTGTGCGTACCGGGAGCCCGTCGCGGACCGTGTTTATCAGCCGGTTGTAGCCGCCTGGTAGGAGCAGGTCGGGGCCTTTGGGGTCGCGTCCTTCGAGGGTAGCGGTCACCGAGAGCTGGTGGGGCTCGGCGGCGTACTCACAGGCGTAGTTGATGGTCAGGGCGGTCCGCAGCGCGGCGGAGGGCTTTCGCGGCATCACCGAAGCGACGGTGGCGGTGTCGGGGTCTTCGACGTCGTCCAACCGCTTCTCGTAGTCGGCGAGTTGTTCCGCCGCGTCCTCGTCGCCGCCTGTGGAGTTGTCGTAGTCGAACGTGTAGCTGGCGTCGCCGGTTTCCTTGAGAACCTTGGTCATTGGGTTGCCTTTGGAGCCGTGGATCCAAGAGGCGCCCATCTCGGCCGGCACACCCGCCAGATGTCGCGTCCAGATGCGGCCGCCGACCCGGTCGCGACCTTCGAGAATCGTCACCTCGAAGCCCTCGTCGGCCAGTGCGCGTGCGCAGCCCAGCCCCGCGAACCCGGCCCCGATGATCAGGATGTGCTCGCCGGCTTCAGCAATGTCGATGATCTCCGAGGCTGCCCGGCGCCCGCTCTCCAGGGCTCCGTGCGCAGTGGAGGGCGCTTCGGAGGAGGTGGCCTCACCGGCGAAGTGCAACCGGCCGGCGACCGGCGCGGCGAGCAGGGTACGTGCCCGGCTCCCCAGAGAACTGGGCGCAAGATAGGAGTAGGAGCAGCGGGCGAACGGGTCGGTCGACCACGACGTTCGCAGGAACGCCACCGGATCCTTCACGCGTCCGGCACCGCTCCCCGCGGGCGAGCCGGATGCTCGCTCCTTGTTTCCGATGCATGATGCCAGTGTTCCGGTTGCGACCAGCGCGAGCGCCGAGCCGAGAAATTGGCGGCGCCGCACTTCGTCGAAGCGGTTCACGGATACGAGTCCTTTCAAGACGAGCTGGTCGGAAGCCTTTGATCAGCCCCGACAGAGTATCGATCGTGCCGAACAACGACGGGCTCGCGCTGTGGCGGGAAGTTGGGTGTGGCGAGTGGAAGGCCACCGCCGCCGAGATCGGGAAGGACCTGCACCGCCGCCCAGCGAGCGTTCCAGGTGTTGACCGCCGCGGCGCCCCACAGCCTCGCCGATCTCGTCGTCAGCGACCGACCCCAGCGGCCGACTCTCCCCGAGGCGTTCGGCCGGCTCGCCGAAAGTAGCCGGCATGTTCGCGACGGTGGAGAAAAAGGTCGCGCCCCGCCATCTCGTTGCCCACCCTCTCCCAGGTCAGACCACGGCCCCGGCTCGCGGAAGGTGGCGCCGGTGGCTCATCGGCCGCTTGCTGACGCGGTCGGCTAATGCGCGTCGACGGCCCTGCACACCGCCTACCCGTGGCTGCAGGACGGCACGTATCCGGCCGGCCCCGCGAGGCGATCAGCGCCGCGCCTCGCCGCGCAGGTGCAGCACACCGATGAGCGCGCCGCCCCGGCCGCCTGCCGTCCCGCAGAACGAACGTGAGAGCCGCGCCGAGCGGCGCGGTCGAGGGAAGGCCCCTGTGACGTGCCTCACCCGCACCAACCAGTCGCGCGCACGAACTGCCTGATCAGCGCCGCCAACCCGCAGTCGACGGCTGCCCGTTGGCCGAATTCGTCAACAAGCTGTCATTGCGGCCAGTTCGATGTCAGATACAGGCTGTGACCGTGTTGCAGCGACGCGTTGTGGTGGTTGTGTACTCCGGTGCGCAGGCCCTGGACATCACCGGCCCTATAGAAGTGTTCGATACCGTCAACCGGCTCCTCCCCAAATCGGGTGCCCGCTACCGGATCGAGTTTGTCTCCATCGATGCGCCGCTGGTGCGCACCAGTTCGGGAGTGATGATTGAAGCCGCGCCGCTGGAGGCGGGGCGTGGTCCTATCGACACGCTCCTCGTCCCGGGGGGATGGAGCCTGGGGGACGCGCTGAAGAACCGGGCGCTGGTCTCATGGATCGGGCAGGCAGCCACCCGGTCGCGGCGAGTCACATCCGTATGTGGCGGATCGTTCCTGCTGGCCGAGGCCGGCCTGCTCGACGGGCGGCGAGCCACCACCCATTGGGCGTACTGCGAGGAGATGGCCTGCCGCTACCCGGACGTGACGGTGGATCCGGAGCCGATCTTCGTCTGGGACGGCCGGTTCGTCACCTCGGCGGGAGTGTCGACCGGGATCGACATGGCCCTCGCTCTGGTGGAGGCCGACCACGGCGCGGCGCTCGCGCTGGAGGCAGCACGGTTTCTGGTGCTGTTCCTCAAACGGCACGGAGGACAGGCTCAGTTCAGTGCCGTCCTGGACGCCCAGTTGGCCGACCACGCGCCGATCCGGGCCGCGCAGGAGTGGATCCTGGACAACCTCGAAGACCCGTTACCCGTGGCCGAGATCGCCCAGCGAGCCAATATGAGCCTGCGCAATTTCGCCCGGGTGTTCCGGCGCGAGGTAGGCACGCCCCCCGGCCAATACGTCGAGCGGACGCGTATCGCCCGCGCCCGCGAGCTGCTGGAGACCACCGATCTGACGACGAGCCAGGTGGCGCGCCGCTGCGGATTCGCGGCCCCGGAGACGTTCATCCGCTCCTTCGGACGAGCCCTGGGACTCACTCCGAACCAGTACCGGCACCGCTTTCAGGTCGTCTCGCCGTCCGGTCTTGTCGTCCAGCCCGACCAAGCGGACAGGAGCTCCGTATGACAGCCATGACGCGCGAGATGCCCCAGGAAGGCGGGGTGCGCCTTGTCGACTACCTGGCCGCCCAGCTGGTCAGGGCGGGCGTCACCCACATGTTCGGCGTCGGCGGAGCGAACATCGAGGACCTGTACGACGCCGTCCACCGCACCGGCACCATCCGCGGCGTCGTCGCCAAACACGAGTTCTCCGCAGTCACCATGGCCGACGGTTACGCCCGCGCCACGCGGCGCCTCGGCGTAGTCGCAGCCACCTCGGGCGGCGGTGCGATGAATCTCGTGCCCGGCCTGGCGGAGGCGTACGCCTCCCGGGTGCCGCTGCTGGCCCTCGTAGGACAGCCGCCCACCGCCCAGGAGGGCCGCGGGGCGTTCCAGGACTCCAGCGGCAAGGCAGGCTCGTTCGACGCCCAGGAGGTGTTCACGCCCGTCTCGAGGTTCTGCGCCCGGGCCGAAGACGCGGACTCGTTCGCGGAGTTGCTGCCCCAGGCGATCGCGGCCGCACAATCCGATCCCAAGGGGCCCGCCGTGCTGCTGCTGCCCAAGGACCTGCAGCAGGCACAGGTCACAGTGCCCGCGCCCGGCGTGACGTCGGCGCCGGTCGTGCCGCAGCAGACCACCTCGGCGGCGGGCATTGAAACCGACGCCCGGGACGCCGTGTCGGCCACGCTGCGCGGCGCGAGCCGTGTCCTCGTCATCGCCGGCGAGGGCGTGGCCGCCGCTGATGCGCGCGGGGAGCTGACGGAGCTGGCCCGGCGGCTCGGAGCCTGGGTGGCGGTCACCCCGGACGCCAAGGACGTGTTCGACAACCGGGATCCGCGGTTCGCAGGTGTAGCCGGGGTGATGGGGCACACCAACGTCGAAGACTGCCTGCGCAGGGCAGACTTGTGCATACTGGTCGGCACCCGGCTGCCGTTACTGGCACGCGGAGGGCTGGACCAGGCCCTGGCCACCACCCCCGTCGTCTGCATCGATCCCGAACCACCGTTCGTGGCCGGCATCGCGCTGGGCGGGAACCTGCGGGACACGCTGCGCGCAGTCGTCGACCGGCTCCCATCGCACCCGGTTCCCTGCCCGGAGCATGCAGGCCCCTTACCGACACCCCCGCCAACTCCCATTCCGCGGGCGGTTGGTGGAAGCCTCTCCTACGCCGAAGCGATCGCCGCGGTCGAGGCGGCACTCCCCCAGGACGCCCACGTCTTCGTGGACGCCGGCAACGCAGGGGCCAGCGCGGTCCATCTGCTTCCCGCACCGCGCCACGGCCGCTTCGTCGTGGCGGTCGGCATGGGCGGCATGGGCTACACCTTCGGAGCCGGCATCGGCGCCGCGCTCGCCACGGGCCGACGCACCTACGTACTCGCCGGCGACGGAGCGTTCTTCATGCACGGAATGGAAGTGCACACCGCCGTGGAGTACGCCGCACCCGTGACCTTCGTGATCTTCAACAACAACGCCCACGCCATGTGCGCGCTGCGCGAAGAGCTCTTCCAGGGAGGCGTCCGCAGCGACGACCTGTTCGCCCCGACCCACATCGCCGCCGGAGTGGCCGCCGCCTTCCCGACCCTTGAGGTCACCTGGGCCGACGACGATGCGCGGCTGCGCCGGGCGCTGCTACGCAGCAACGCGAGCAGCGGTCCCGCGTTCATCGCGCTGGACTGCGACGCCCGGGAGATCCCGCCGTTCCTGCCCTTCCTGCCCGTCGCCGAAAGCACCGAACACGAGGAGAGTTCCGATGAACGCGGACCCGTCCACGTTGGCTGACATCCCCGGCCTGATGCGGATCGAGAACACCGACAAGGAGGAGATGACCGCCCACTGCATGGACCTCACCCACGCGGTCTATCCACACCACCAGGTCTACGGGCAGTACTGCACCGTCCAGGAGCACGTCGACTGCCCGCCGGAACAGGCCTATGAGTACCTGCGCCAGGGCCACCACCTGGAGGAGTGGACCTACAGCCTGCGGGGCTTCGCGCCCACGGCCACCCCGGGGCTGTGGGTCGGCCACGACCGGCTCGAGCGCGAAACCAGCATCTACTGCAAGGTGGTGGCCAACCCCGAGACCATGACCGTGGACTACCACTGCTCCTGGGACCAGGGCGAGAAGCTGTGGATGATTTACCTGATGCGGGTCATCCCTGCCCGGCTGGTGCTCGACCAGCCGGGGTCGGTGATCACCTGGACCAACTGCCACCACCCGTATTACGACGACAACCCGCACCCCGAGATGGCGCCCCGCCCGGACCGGCCGTGGGTCGGCGACTATTGGGATCTGTTCTACGCGGGCCACACCGTGGAGATGAACAACCTCAAGGCGATCCTCGAGCACCGCCACCGCGGCGGTCTGCCCGTCAGTGTGCCGCCTGTGACGGCGGTGCTCCGGTGAATACGGTCAGCCTCACCGATGTCGCAAGCTACCTTCCCGGCGAACCGGTCCCCGCCGAGTTCTACACCGAATACCCCGGAGCCGAGGACAAGCTACGCAATCATCCCATGTTCAAGATCCCGCCCTTACGGCACCACGTGGCCGCCGACGAGACCAACGCGGACATGATCGAGCGCGCGGTACAGCCCCTGATCGAGCGGCACGGCAGGGATGAGATCCGCAACGTGGATGTGCTGTTGGTGCACAGCCAGCTGCCGGACCTGCCGTTCGTGGGCGCGGGCACCGAAGTGGCCCGCCGGCTGGGCATGCACCCGGAGTGGCTTATCGACGTGGCCAACGCGGGCTGCGCGTCGTTCGTGTACATGCTCAAACTGGCCCGGCGACTGCTCACCACCACCGACGCGAGAACCGCCCTGATCTGCAACGCACAGAGCGCCGCTGGCCAGTGCTTCACCCAGTCCGAAGTGCGCAGGCTCGCCCAGGCCGCGATCCCCGGCGACGGCTGCGGAGTGGGATATGTGACCACCTCGGCCGGCGCCCCGGTGCTGGACGTGGAGACCCGGCACATCGGCGACTACGCCGGGGACATGACGGTGATGCTCGACGACGGCCGCAAGTACTGGGAGCCAGGCGAATCCCAGCTGCGTATCGGGTTCACCGAAGCAAGCATCGCCAAGGTCCTCGCACGCGGGAACCGCCTCGTGCCGGAGGTCGTCGCGGACCTGTGCGGGCGGATCGGGGTGGCCACCACCGAGATCGACGTCTTCATCACCAACCAGCCCAACCGAGCCTTCCTGCGGAACTGGCGCGAAGCGCTGCAACTGCCGCCCGAACGGCACCTGCACACGTTCGATCAATGCGGGAATCTCTTCGGAGCAGCGATCCCGATCACCCTGGACCGCGCCATCCACTCACAGCACGTCAAGGAAGGCGATCTGGTGGTACTGGGGGGATTCGCCCACGCTGGCGACTTCGCGGGTGCCGTCGCCATCCGCTGGCACAGCGGGCGGGAATGACCGGGACCTCCCTGTTCTGCACCGGCTGGCGTCCGGGCGGGTTAGTGCTTCGTGAGGATCGACGGCCACGCCGCACCAACCGGCTTATGACGGCCTTGGCCCGCCGACATTGCCGCGCTATCGCACCCCACCGCGGTCTCTGCCCCGCATGGCCGCGGAAGTGCCGGTCTCCCGCTTCACCCAGGTGACCTGGCGGGAGGGCCGCAAGGGCCCGAGCGGCGCCTGTCACACCTGCCACCGCGACATACCCACGGCGATACCCACCTGATCCAAGCCCTACCAGGGCTGGCCGGTCCGCCCCTCGGCACGTTGACAGGCATCTGTCGACATGCTGCTATGAGGCGCTGCTCAGCCGGACCTGCGCCGGGTCGCATGCCGCTCGGGCACGGGATCGACGGCCACTTGGCCGGGGGAGGCGCCCCCGAACCCAGAGCGAGGACCCATGCCACAGCGCGCCGCGACCATCATCGGCGGCGGGATCGGCGGCCTCGCGGCGGCCATCGCCCTGCACCGACGGGGCTGGCGCGTCGAGGTGCTGGAACGGGCCCCGGAGTTCACTGAGATCGGCGCCGGCATCTCCCTGTGGCCGAACGCGCTGCACGCGCTCGAAGTGCTCGGCCTGGCCGGCGCCGTCCGGGCACTGGGCGCCGTCGAGGCCACAGGCGGCGTACGCGACCGCCAGGGCCGCTGGCTGTCCCGTACCGACAATGCGGAGCTGGCGCGCCGCTTCGGCCATCCCTTGGTGGTCGTGCACCGCGCGGACCTGTTGCGGGCGCTCACCGAGGCGCTGCCCGCCGACAGCCTGCGGTCGGGCAGCGAGGTGTCCGCGGTCCGCGACGACGGCCACTGCCTGGTCGTCGATCACCGTAGAGGCGAGTCCCGACCCGACCTCGTCGTCGGTGCCGACGGGCTACGCAGTGCGGTCCGCCGCGCTCTGTGGCCCGACGCGGCCGGCCCCCGGTACGCCGGTTACACCGCCTGGCGCACGGTCACCGAGCCACTCGCCGGGCCGCCCTCCGAGGGTGCGGTGACCTGGGGCCGCGGGGCGAGGCTCGGTTACACGGCGCTGCCGGGCGGGCGGATGTACTGCTTCGCGACCGCGTCGCTGCCGGCGGGAGCGGCCACCGGCTCGTCCGAGTACGCCGAACTGCTGCGCCGGTTCGGGTCCTGGCCGGATCCCATCCCCGCCCTGCTGGACGCCGTCCCCGCGGACGCGGTGCTCCGACACGACCTGTACGACCTTCCGCCGCTGCCCTCCTTCGTCCGCGGCCGGGTCGCGCTGCTGGGCGACGCGGCCCATGCCATGACCCCCAATCTGGGCCAGGGCGCGTGCCAGGCGCTGGAGGACGCAGTCACCCTCGCCCACTGCCTCGACGGCACCCCGGACGTCGCCGCCGCGCTCCGCTCGTACGACCTGCTGCGCCGTCCGCGGACGCAGGCCATCACACGCCGCTCCGCCCGGCTCGGCGCAGTCGGCCAACTGTCGTGGCCGCCCGCGGTGCTGCTGCGCGACACGACCGCCCGGCTGATGCCGACGCGGGCGCCGCTGCGTTCCATGACGTCGGTGCTCGGCTGGACCGCGCCCGGTGACCGGGTGACCGCGACGGAGAGCGAGAGCCACTGATGCCGGACTGGACTTATCACCCGCTGCGCGGCTCGGCCGCCGCCGTCCTCGGCCGGCGCCGTTCGCAGCGGACCGCACTGAGGCTGTTGGCCTCGATCGGCTCCCGTCCCGTCGGCGCGCGGCTGATCGCTCGGTCGTTCGGCCACCGCCGTCCGCCAGAGCGGCTCGCCGGCGAGATCGCCGGTGTGCCCGTGACCGTCCGCCTCGGCATATCCGTCCCGCCCTCGCTCGCCCGCGAGGTACTACGCGCCATGCCCCCGCTCGGGGCTGGTGTCGTCGAGGTGGCACCCGTCTCGGCGGCCGACGCGGAGACCGTACGCGAGGCCGCTGCTGGCCGCTCGATCCCGATCGTCGTCCGCGCTTGCGACCCGGAGGCCGAGGCCGCCCTCAGGCCCCATGTCGACGGGTTCACCAGCGGCGACGACCCGCACGTAGTCCACATGTCCGACCCGTCGGTCACCGCCGCGGCCGCCGCGCTCGAAGAGCCGGGCGCCGTCGTGCTCGCCCGGCCCGGGGTGCTCGTCGCGGCCGGACCCGGCTGGTTCGCACGGGTCGCCGAGGCAGTCACGCCCACCGCGCCCGCTCCGGTGCTACGGGACGTCGGTCGCGATCCCCGACGCTGGCCCGCCTGGTGGTGGGCGCTGCTCGTCGGGCTCGGTATGACTGGCGCCGGACTCGGCGCCGCGGCGATCACGCTCGGGCCGGTGCTGCTCTGGTACGACCGCGACTACCTCGGCATGACGCTGCACGACATGCATGCCGCCAATCACCACCTCGTGCACTTCCTCCAGCACGATCGGATCACCATGGCCGGCACGATGGTGGCGATCGGCGCCCTCTACACCGGCCTCGCCGTGGGCGGCATCAGACGCGGCTGGCCTTGGGCCCGCGAGGTGTACCTGCTCTCGGGGGCGATCGGCTTCCCCACCCTGTTCTACTTCCTGGCCACCGGCTTCGTGGAACCCCTGCACACGGCCACCACCATCGTGCTGTTCCCGATGTTCGTGGTCGCGGTCCGTCGGACCCCGCACGCACCGCGGTGGCAACTGGCGCCCGAGGGGCCGGAGCTGGAACGCCGACGGGCGCTGGCCGGCCAACTGCTGCTGATCCTCACAGGAGCGGGGCTCTTCGTCGGCGGAGCGGTGATCTCGGTGGTCGGTCTGACCGGTGTCTTCGTGCCGACCGACCTGGCCTTCCTGGGCACGAGCGCGCAGGCGCTGGAAATCGTGAATCCCCGGCTAGTGCCGTTCGTCGCCCACGACCGCGCGGGGTTCGGAGGCGCCCTGATGGCCGCCGCGGTGGCGATCACTCTGCTCAGCGCGTGGGGCTGGCGGCGGGGTGAGACGTGGGTGTTCTGGACCCTGGCAGCGGCGGCGGCCGCCGGCTTCCTGCCGGCTGTCGTGGTGCACGGCGCGATCCACTACACGGACTTCATCCACCTCGCGCCGGTGTACTTCGGCATCGCCCTGACCGGCACCGGCCTGCTGCTCGCGCGTCCGTACCTCTGCGCCAAGGCGTCGGCGAGGCCGAAAGACTGACGGGCCGCCCCGGCTCCCCATGATCGTGAGGCTAGGCCGTGTCTGACAAATAGCGCCGTCCGCCCGCAGGGCGGGGTGCGCGGCGTCCGGTGCGTGCAATCGCAAGGCGGAGGATCATCCTCGTACTGGACGTACTTGGATGACTCCGACAACGCAGCGAGTGTGCGTGCCGGGCGTCGCGCGCCAGGCGAGATTTGTCAGACACGGCCTAGTGCTGTGACCGTCCCCGGTCTTCGCCTCAGGAGGCGTTCGAGGCCCACCAATGCCGGGGGCTCAGATCTGACGGTCGTTCCGATGGCGGCCGAGGGCCCGACCGAAACGCTCTGAGATGCCCGGCATAAGGCTCTCGCCGTCATCCGGCCGGTCGAGGCCGAAGACGTAGCCAGGGAAGTCCAGTTCCTTCTGCACAGCCCAGATCGCCTCGTGATCCTGCGGCGGAAGAATCCGCGCCGGGTCGCCCACGGCTACCCAACCGATCGGCACCATCGAGTCGGCGGGCAGCACGGTGCGCAGGTGCACGATGCCGTTGATGCGCACCTCCGAGCGCGTCCCAATGCGCGCGCCGTTGAACACCCGGCTTCCGGTTGCCAGGAAAACCTCGTCCTCCACCGAGCATCCGGTCAGGTACGACGTTGGGCCGACCAGGACCTGCCTGCCCAAGCTCAGTGGATCGCGGCGTGTCCCGCGCAGGACCGCGCTCTCCATCACGATGCAGTCCTCGCCGAGTTCCACCGGGCCGCCTTCGGCAGTGAGTACCGCGCCGAACAGCACCCGACACCCCGCTCCCACCCGCACGTCCCCGCTCAGTGTCGCCGTCGGCGCGACATAGGCCGTGGGGTGGACGGTCGGCGAACAGCCCTCGTGATCAATCAACATGCCGTCGATCATGCCGCAGCCTGGGCCATCTACGCGCGCCACTCCCCCCCCCAACCAACCCGACCCGTCAGCAGGTTGGAAAGGCTCAGTGAACGGGCGACGACGAAGTCGTTGACCTCTCGATCTGCCCGCGCCGGCCGATTCCAGGCCGGAGGCCCTTGGGCGCGCTGTCGTCCGCATGGGCCTGTCTGCTCAGCCGGGCTTCTGGTTCCAGTTCCTCCGCGCCTCAAGACGCCACATCTGTCTCATGATTCCTCCTTGAGGCTGATCCCCGTGACGTTCGTCGGTCCTTGAATTCCCACCACCCGGCGCGGTCGGCCATCAGCACGGTGGTTGAACGCCACACCCATGGTCTCCCGCTGCCGGGCCACGCCGGAACCTCCTTCGGCGCTGCAGCAGGGCGCGTTCATCTCGACCAACCCACCTATCGACCCTGGGACTTCACATGACAAGACGACGACGGCCTCCGCTCTACAAGCGGCCCACCTCTCTCATAGCGGCCATAGGACTGGTGGGCTCCTGCGTCACCGTCATAGCGTTCAACGCGTCCGCCAACCCGCCGGATCCGAGGGCTACGGACATCCGTGCACTGGCCTACAAGGCTCTCAAGAGCGATCCGGCCTCGTCGCACTACGCGCGGGGCCAGACATTCAGGACCCGGGCCATCCAACAGGAAAAAGACGGGGACCGGCACATACGGATGGACCGGTACTACAAGGGCTTGCCGGTCATCGGCGGCGACCTCGCTCTGCACATGACCGGGGACGGCGGGCTCAAGGGCATCAGCCAGACGCTCGCTTCGGCGCCCGACGTCGACACCCAGCCCGCGCTCTCCGTCGAAGACGCGTGGACGAGCGCGTTCAAGCACAGCCCCTTGCGGGAACCAGCGCAAGGTGGGAAGGCCAAGAAGGGGGTGGCCCGCTCGGGCAAAGACGCGACCCGGGAGGCGCGGGCGGGATCCCGGCTCGTCGTATGGGCAGGGAAGAAGCAACCCCGGCTTGCCTACGAGAACGTGATCCGCGCAGTCCGCGCCGACAGCGCCCCCGCCGAGGTGCACACCTACGTCGACGCGGAGAACGGGAAGGTCCTGGGCACCCGGGATCGGTATATGCGCGAACAGGGGTCGGGCAACACCCTCTACAGCGGGCAGGTGAAGCTGGAAACGAATCGCGGCCGACAGGGTGGGTTCGAACTCACGGACGCCACACGGGGCGGGATGACCACCCTGGACGCCGACAACCAGTGCGCGCCGCAGGACCCGGACCCGAACTGCCGCGGCGATGCGCCCGGTGGGGGTGGCGGCCCGGCCGGCCCTGGTGGCCCGCAGGATCCCGCGGGCGGTGGCGACGGTCCGGGTAACGGCCAGGACCCGAACGGACCCGCCGAAGACAGCGCCGAAGGGGGCGGAGCCGCCTTCGGTGTGGGGCCCTTGCCGGCGCTGCCAGGGGATAGCGAGGGGTACTGCCTGAAGGGAGTCCCGGTCTGCTACGGAGCGGGCCAGCAGGGCAGGCAGCCTGAGGAGATCCCCTCGACGAGCGGCGGCAACAGCCAAGACGACGGCAACAGGGGCCAGGGCGGCGGCGACAACGGCAACCCACTCGGCGTGCCTGGGGCCAAGTCCGTCGTCAGCGACGACAACACCTTCGGGACCGGAGATGCCTCCAACCGCTCCACCGTCGCAGCGGACGTGCACTTCGGAGCTTCCCAGGCATGGGACTACTTCCAGGAGAAGTTCGGTCGCAACGGCTTCGGCGGTGACGGGCGAGGCCCCACCCTTTACACGCACTACGGCGAGGGTGTCGTCAACGCCTTCGCCGACCCGCAGACCTTCACAGCGGTCTTCGGGGACGGGGACGGTCAGAACGTCAAGCCGCTCGCCGAACTCGACGTCGTCGCCCATGAGATGGGCCACTTGGTGACCTTGTCGAACAACGCCTTGTCCGAACAGGGTGAGCCGGCGGCGCTCAACGAGTCCACGAGTGACATCTTCGGCGCGATGGCAGAGTTCTTCACCAACAACCCCAACGACCCGCCGGACTTCCTCCTCGGCGAGGACCTGGAGGGCGACGCCCAGCAGAAGCGGTTGCAGCGCTTCATGGACCGCCCCTCCAGGGACGGAAGGTCGCCCGACTGCTTCTCCCCCGGTGTCGGCCAGCTGGACCCGCACGACGGCGGCGGAGTGTCGAACCACTTCTTCTTCCTGCTGGTCAACGGCAGCGGTGGGTCCGAGTTCGGCAACAGCCCGACGTGTGACAACTCCCAGGTGAAGGGAATCGGCAAGGAGGCGGCCGAGCAGATCTGGTTCCGGGCCGTGACGACGTACTTCACCTCGAACACCGGCTTCCTGGATGCCAGGGAGGGCACGTTGCAGGCTGCCGCCGACCTGTTCGGCCAGGACAGCACCGAAGTCCAGAACGTCGCCGAGGCATGGGACGCGGTGAACGTGAAGTAGCCGAGCGAGTGGGGCTGTGGATCCTGTCGCGCAAGGGGGGCGGGGCTACCATCGAGCAGATCGATGGTAGCCCCGCCCCGCGCCTGCCCGGCACCGGAGGTCCGGGGGACTTACTCGTCGCCGCACGCCACTGCCGGGAAAGGCGAGCGGGCCGCGAACCGGGATGGGCTCAGACCCCCGGGCTCCGGCGCGACGGGAAGTCGGCAGGGAGGACGAGACGGGTATGGCAGTCGGCATCAAGAGGATGCGGGCGTTCGCGGCGCAGGACGAACCGCTGCTGGTGGGAGAGAAACCGTCGGCGAGGCGATCCAGGCACCGGCCGCACCGAAGCCGGAAGCGGCTGACGATGAGTCGGGCCATCATGATCGATGCCGCGCTCGCGGTGGCCGCGCTCGCCTACGGCCTTTTGCAAGCACTGGTGTTCCAGCCGCTCTGGCGTATGGCGCCCTCGGCGCCCGACAACGGGACACCCTCCGGTGCCCTCCTCGTGGCGATCACCGCCGCGGAGATCCTCGCCGCTCTCTCCCTCCTGACCCGCCGTCGCCTGCCGTTGGTCCTGGCCGCGGCCTCCATCGCCGATCTGTGGCTGGGAGGTTCCGGAATCACCTTTCCCGTCGCGGTCTACACCCTGGTAGTGCGTGGGCGGAACCGCTGGGCGGTCGCGGTCGGCCTCGCCGGGGCGGCGGTGCCCGTCCTGGACTTTCTGCTGATCACCGGTGAAAGACCTCCCGTGCCCTTGTTCGTTCAGGAGGCCGCGGTGGGCTACCTGCTCCCGATGCTCGTCGCTCCGACGCTGGCGGCCACCACGGTTCGCACGCACCGGGCCCTCATTCGCAGCCTGCATCGCAGAGCGGAACAACTCCAACGGGAGCAGGACCTGGCCACGCGGAACGCCCGGCTGGAGGAGCGCGCACGGATCGCCCGGGACATCCATGACGTGGTCGCCCACTATGTGGGGCTCATCGTCATCCAGTCAGGAGCTCTGGAAATCAGTGAGGCCAAGGATTCCCCGGCGCACCGAAGCGCCCGTCTTCTCGGGGATCTGGGGCGACGTGCGATGGGTGAACTCCGCGATCTGCTCGACGTGTTGAGGTACGAGGATGTGGACGGGCAGGCAGAGGCATCGGCGGGTTCGCAGGTGCTGAGCACCCAATCGTGGCAGCGGGACGTTCAGGCTCTGGTGAACGAAGTACGCCGCGCGGGCGTACTAGCTACGTGGCAAGTCAGCGGAGAGCCCCAGAGAGCCGGCGCGGCGGCGCAGCGGGCCGCCTACCGTGTGATCCAGGAGGGGATCGCGAACGCGGTCCGGCACGCGCCCGGAGCCGAGGTCCGCGTGTCGGTCGCGGTGTCCGCCCAGAGCCTGGACGTCTGCGTCCGCAACGGTCGGCCGCCCGAGTCGGCGGCCGGGTCGACACTGGGGGGTGGCCACGGCCTCATCGGGATACGCGAGAGGGTGTCCCTGTTGGGGGGATCCGTGCGAGCGTCCGCGACGCCGCAAGGCGGGTTCACTCTCGTCGCCCGCATACCGGCCGAGGCCGCCGCCGATGCCGGCGCGGCTGGCATGCCGCGGGCTGCGGAGGAGTTCCCGGAGCCCTGTCCCTCTGGGGAGCTCGATGATCCGGGTGCTGCTGGCGGACGACGAGGCACTGGTACGACAGGGCATCCGCCTCGTGCTCGAATCGGATGACGAGATCACCGTGGTCGCCGAGGCCACCGACGGCTCACAGGCCGTCGAGACTGCGAGCAGGCATCACCCGGACCTCGCCCTCGTGGATATCCGCATGCCCGTCATGGACGGACTCGCCGCGGCTCGCGAAATGGTGCTCCTTCCGCAGCCGCCGCGCGTGATCATGCTCACGTCCTATGCCCAGGATGAGTACCTCTTCGCGGCCCTCAAAGGCGGGGCCGACGGCTTCCTGGTCAAGGACATCTCGCCAAACGACTTGCTGAATGCCGTCAAGGCGGTTGTGGGCGGCGACGCCATCATCTCCCCGTCGATGACCCGCTCGCTGATCCGGCGGTTCACCCCTCCCGAGGTCTCGCCGGTCTCCACCGCGCAGGACCGCTTGCGTGCCCTCCCGGAGGAACAGCGCACGATCCTCGCCCTGATCGCCCAGGGCTTGTCCAATGCCGAGATCGGCGCATGCCGAGGCCTGACGGAATCTCAGGTCAAGGCGCAGGTCAGCCGAATCCTGCGGATGCTCCGCCTGAGCAACCGGGTCCAGGCAGCGATCATCGCCTACTCGGCGGGCCTGTCACACCAACCCGTGGCGGATTAGCACTCCGGGGACGGTGCGTACATCCTCATCTGCACAGCCAGCACTGGTGTAGTGCGTGCCTGACCGGCAGGACGCACCGGCAGCCGTCGGCACATCGGTGCAGCGCCCGGGGGTCCCTGGCATCGTCGACGCCCTGGCTGAGGCCGGGATCAAGTGCTGGGCGGACAAGGCGTACCAGGGCGCAGGGCGCCACATCCGCGTCCCGTTCCGCGGACGACGACTCAAGCGATGGAAGCGCCGGCGCAACAGCACCCACGCCAAGATCCGATGCGTCGGCGAGCAGGGGTGGCGCGTGCGCCGGACCTCGTCGATTGAGCACGGCTCGCCGAGACGGTCGCCCCGTGGATCACGCTGCATCGGATGCGAACGAGACGGTCCATGTACCACGATCGTTCCATAAGGTCACTTCGTCGGGCGTGGCGGGTGAGGCGCGTTCGGCGACCGCGGAGAGGGTGATCTCATTCTGGACGCGTGCGGAAGCTGTCACCGAATGGCTGATGAAGTACCCGGGCGCCCGCTGTGAGGGGCGGACCGTGGCACTGCCCGGACGGAACGGGCGTGGGGCGGGCCGGTCCTTCCAGGCTCCAGCCGGAACGAGGAAAGGAACATCGACATGACGCAGACGCCGAAGCAGGGCGACTATGCGGCCGGGTACCGGCGCAGTCTGGAGGATCCGGCAGGCTTCTGGCTGGACGCCGCCCGTGCCATCGACTGGGCCGTCGCGCCGACCCGCGCCCTCGACGAGTCACAGGCCCCGCTGTACCGGTGGTTCCCCGACGGGCAATTGAACACCTGCTACAACGCACTGGACCGGCATGTCGACGCCGGGCGCGGCGAGCAACTCGCACTCGTGTACGACAGTCCGGTCACCGACTGCAAGGCGTCGTTCACCTATCGAGAGCTGCGTGACCAGGTCGCGAAGTTCGCCGGAGTGTTGGCGGGGCTCGGTGTGGCCAAGGGCGACCGCGTCGCGATCTATATGCCGATGATCCCCGAGGCGGTCGTCGCCATGCTGGCCTGTGCCCGCATCGGCGCCGTCCACTCGGTCGTCTTCGGCGGATTCGCCGCGCACGAGCTCGCCGTGCGCATCGACGACGCCCGCCCCAAAGTCGTCATCGCCGCTTCGTGCGGCATCGAGCCGACCCGCGTCGTGCCGTACAAGCCCCTGCTGGACGCCGCCCTCGCCCTGGCCGAGCACCAGCCGGAGCACTGCATCATCCGCCAGCGGCCGCAATCCACGGCAGACCTGACCGGCGGTGACCTCGACTGGGACCATGCCCTGGCTACTGCCAAGCAGGTGGACTGCGTCCCCGTGGCCGCCACCGACCCGCTCTACATCCTCTACACCTCCGGCACCACCGGCCGTCCCAAGGGCGTGGTGCGCGACAACGGCGGCCACGCGGTCGCGCTGCGCTGGTCCCTGGAGAACATCTACGACACCCACCCCGGTGAAGTCTTCTGGGCGGCCTCCGACGTGGGCTGGGTCGTCGGCCACTCCTACATCGTCTACGCCCCCCTGCTCACCGGCTGCACCACCGTGCTCTACGAAGGCAAGCCCGTCGGCACCCCCGACGCCGGTGCGCTGTGGCGGGTGATCGCCGAACACCGTGTGACGGCACTGTTCACCGCGCCCACCGCAATTCGCGCAGTGAAGAAGGAGGACCCGCGCGGAGCACTTCTCCACGCCCACGACATCGGATCGCTGCGCTACCTGTTCCTGGCCGGCGAGCGCCTGGACCCGGAGACCTACCGCTGGGCGACGGACCTGCTCGGTGTGCCGGTGGTCGACAACTGGTGGCAGACCGAGACCGGCTGGCCGATCGTCGCCAATCCCATGGGCCTTGAGCCGCACCCGATCAAGGCCGGCTCACCGACGGTGCCGATGCCCGGCTACGACGTGCGCATCCTCGACGAAGCGGGCCGCGAAGCGCCCCCCGGTACCGACGGCGCAGTGGCGATCCGGCTGCCGCTGCCGCCCGGAACGCTGCCTACGTTGTGGCAGGACGACGTCCGGTACGTGCGCTCGTACCTGTCCGCCTACAGCGGCTACTACCTCACCGGCGACGGCGGCCGCAAGGATGAGGACGGCTACTTCTACATCATGGGCCGCATCGACGACGTGATCAACGTCGCCGGGCACCGGCTGTCCACCGGCGCGATGGAGGAGGTGCTCGCCGCCCACCGGGATGTCGCCGAGTGTGCTGTCGTCGGCGTGGCCGACCCGCTCAAGGGACAGGTGCCGCGCGGTTTCGTCGTGCTCAAGGCCGGCCTCGACCGCGATGCGCGTGAAGTCGCCGCGGAACTCGTCACCGCCGTACGGGAGACGATCGGCCCTGTGGCGGCGCTGCGCCGGGTCGACGTGGTCGCCGCGCTGCCCAAGACGCGATCGGGAAAGATCCTGCGCCGCACCATGCGCGACATCGCCGACGGCCGCGACCCCGAACTCCCTTCCACCATCGAAGATGCCGCGGTGATCGAGGCCCTGCGTCCGGTACTCCGCGACGACGTCTAGCGGACTTGTCCGGCCTGCGTCTTCGAAGCCGGCAACGAAGTCCACATCAGCCCAGCCGCCCCGGAACAGCACAACGGACAGTTCAGCGTCCGCCGGCCCGGAGATCAGCACCCCGATCGAATCAGGATCACGCACGAGTGCCCTGTCGGTCTCAAACTGCTGAGGCCACGACGCGGCCCACCCTGACGCGCTGCTCCACCGACTTCCATAACCCTGGGCCCTGACCACCAGCCACCGAACCGAGGTCGGGAGGGTCCCGTGGCGCGCCCCGAGCGCGGTGCGGTGACGACGTCTGCGTAGAACACCAGGGAGTTCGGTGGCCAGTCCGGCCCTGGCCTTCAAGCGGGAGCGCGCTTGCGCCGATGTGTGAGGGTGTGACGCTCTTCTCGAAGGCAGGATTCATGTTCGGGCGGCTGCTGGTCGCCGGGCTGGCGGCGGCTGCGGCAGTGGTGAGCACGGTTGGCGCCCCCGCGGCCGCGGGGACCGCCGCAGCGCAGCGGGCCGCGGTGGTCTCGCAGCGGTGGGACGAGGCCCGGTTGCGGGCGCTGTACGGGTCGGAGAACCGTTCGATCCGGACCGAGCAGCGCGTGGTCGCGCTGACATTCAACGCGGCGTGGAACGACCGGGGCCTGGACACGGTGCTGTCCGTCCTGGACCGCCACAAGGCCCCGGCCACCTTCTTCCTCACGGGTGACTTCGCCGACCGCAACCCGGATGCCGTCCGCCGAATCGCGGCGGCCGGACACGGCCTGGGCAACCACTCATACAGCCACCCGAACTTCGTCGACCTGAACGCAAACGAGCGGGCGAGCGAGGTGCTGGCCGCGAACCGGGCCATCCGGGCCGCGTCTGGGGCGGTGCCGCTGCCGTTCTTCCGCTTCCCGTACGGGGAGACCACCCCGCAGCACATCGCGGACGTCAACGAACTGGGCTTTGCTGACATCGAGTTCACCACCGACACCAACGGCTACCTGGGCGCCGCCGGCGCGATGACCGCGGACAAGGCGGTGCAGCGGGCCCTGGACGCCCTGCGCCCCGGCGCGATCCTGCAGATGCACATCGGAACTCCGAACGCCCTGAGCCCCGTCCTCGACGCCGAAGTACTGCCACGGATCATCCAAGCGTTCCAGTCCCGCGGATACCAGATCACCGACCTGCGGGACCTGATCAGCAAGTAAGCGCCCGTCACGAGCGAGTGCTCAACGACCAGGACCATGCTTCAGTCGATGAGCCTGTGACCTGCGGAAACGTTGACCATTGGGCGGCGTCTGGCCGGGGAAAACACCTCTCCGTAGTTCTCACGTGTTCACGGGGTTTCCCGGCCTCATGTGTGCTGAATCCGCTTTGGGACAGCTGCTCGGCGCCGGCAAAGGGGACGCGGCTCTTTGACCGATGCGCTGGGCGTTTCGACCCCACGCTGTCAGATCACGAGCCGCAGTATGTCCGCCAGGCCGCGCTCACCGGTGCGGTGTTCCGCCGGCAGGATGTAGGTGCGTAGACCGCAGGCGGCCGCGCCGCCGTCGCGGACCGGGTTGTCGCCGACCATGAGGGTGGTGCGGGGGTCGGCGCCGAGGTCGGCGCAGGCTTTGAGGAACAGCTGCGGGTCGGGCTTTTCGCGGCCCTGCTCGTAGGAGATGACGCAGGTGTCGATCAAGGCGTCCAGCCCGTGGTGGGCGAGGTGGGTGCGCAGGTCCCAGGCGAAGTCGCTGACGACGGCGACGCGCAGTCCGCGTTCGCGCAGAGCGCGCAGGACCGGTTCGGTGTCGGGATAGGGGACCCAGGCGTCCGGGGCGGTCAGTTCCCGGTAGGCCGCCTCCTCCGCGCCGCGCAGGAAGTCCACCTGCTCCCACCATCCCTGCATGGCGCGGCGGTGCTGGTCGGAAGAGAGGTCCCGGCCTTCCTGGAGGGCGACGACGGAGGGCAGTCGGAAGGCGGCGCGCAAGTGGTCGGAGATTTCGGCCACCGCGCCGGGCTCGTCCAGCACGGCGAGGCGGCCGGAGGCGGCGCCGACCCGGCGCAGCCACGTCTCCAGGTCGATCATCTGGAAGACGGTGTTGCTGAAGTCGAACAGGACGGCCTGGACCGGGGGCACGGGCGCGGCCATCTCGACGTCGCTGGGACGGTAGGCGCTCGGTGTTTCGAACAGGGTGTGGATCACGGGGAGGGCTCTTCGGGTTCGACCGTCTCGACGGGGACTCCGAGGTCGCGTATGGCGCTGAGTTCCGCGTCGGGGGTGCCGGTGTCGGTGATCACGGCGTGGTAGTCGGCCACGGTGCCGTACGCGTATGTCGCGGTCTTGCCGAACTTCGAGTGGTCCGCCAGGAGCAGCGCCTGTTCGGCGGAGGCGAGCATGGCCAGCTTGACTTCGACGTAGTCGCTGAGGGGGTGGAAGAGCCGGCCTTCCAGGACGGCGGTGGCGGACATCAGGGCGAGGTCGGCCCGGATCTGGGACAGGGCGCGGGTGACGGTGGGACCGGTGCAGGAGTTGAAGTCGCCGCGGTAGTGGCCGCCCAGCAGCGTGACGCTCACGCCGGGCGCGGCCCCGAAGCGCTGTGCGAGGCCCACGGAGTTGGTGACCACGTGGAGTTGGTCCAGCCGGGCCAGCGCGGGGACCAGGGGGAACAGGGTGGTCGAGTCGTCCATGAGTACCGTGCTGCCCGGCCTGATCCGGTCGGCGACGGCCGCGCACAGCGCGTTCTTGGCCGCGAGGGCGCTGTTCTCACGGAAGCGGGTGGCCGTTTCCATGGTGAGGGCGGGGAAGGCGACGGCCCGTCCGCGCTCCTTGCGCAGCAGGTGGCGCCCGGCGAGGTCGTCCAGGTCCCGGTGCATCGTCATCAGGCTGACGTCGAAGTGCCGGGCGAGGTCGTCGATGCGGGTCTCGCCGTGTTCGGCGACGTACCGCAGCACGGCCTGGCGCCGCTCTTCGACGGCGGCCTGTGACAGTCGCGTACGGGCGGTCACAGTGGCCCTCCTTCCCGGTCGTTCCGGTGTCGCAGTTTCCCACACGAGCCGGTGGCGGCCGGGGCCCGTCCGGTTCCCGGGCCTCGGGCCACCCGCGCGGCGTACGACGTGCATATCTGTGTCCATACCTGTGTGGCCGCGGGCCTACGGACCGTCCACCGTGACCAGCACCTTGACCTGCTCGGGGTCGACGGATGCGGCGAAAGCCTTGGCGGCGTCCTCCAGCGGGTAGGTGGCGGTCACTATCTCGGCTGTGTCGACGGCACCTGACGTGATCAGGGACATCGCCGTGCGGTAGTCCTCGCCTGTGTACATCAGGGTGCCCTCAATGCGGACCTCCCGGTCCTGAACCAGGTCAAGACGGATCGAGGTCGCGCCGGCGGCGCCCACACCCACCACGATGATGCGGCCGCCCTTGGCCACCAGGTCGATGGCCTGGGCCATGGACTGCTCTCGGGCTACGCAGTCGAAGACGACGTCGACCGGACCGCCGAGCGCCGCGGCGGCCTGCTCGACCAGGTCGCCGGCGTCGGCGGGCAGCGCCGTGTCGGCGCCGAGGCGCAGCGCCCTCTCCCGCTTGCCGTCCAGCAGGTCGGTGACGGCGATCCGGGCGGCGCCCGCGTGCCGGGCGGCGAGGAGGGTGAGCAGGCCGATGGGGCCGGAGCCGAGTACGACGACCGTGCGGCCGGTGAGGTCCCCGGCCTTCGCCACGGCGTGCACCGGCGTGGCCAGGGGCTCGACGAGGGCGGCCTCGATGTCGGTCATGCCGTCGGGGACGCGGTGGACGCGGTCGGCGGGAATGGTGAACAGGTCGGTCATGGCGCCGGGCGTCTGGCAGCCGAAGACCTTCAGTTCCTGGCAGATGTTGTAGCGGCCGGCGCGGCACTGGGGGCACCGGCCGCAGTACAGGTTGGGTTCGATGATCACCCGTTCGCCGGGCGCGAAGTCCTCGGCTCCCTTCCCTGCCGCGGCCACGACGCCGACTGCCTCGTGACCGGGACGGTAGGGCAGGGCGATGAAGGGATGGTGGCCGGCCGCCGCATGGGTGTCGGAGCCGCACACCCCGACGAACGTCGTGCGCACCAGGAGTTCGTCGACCCCGGGGACGGGGGCGGGTACCTGCTCGATGGTGATGTCGTCGAGGGAGCGGACGAGAACGCGGCGAATCTGCTCGGTCATGGTGGCGGGTTCCGTTCGGTTCGGGCGTTCACGCGGTGGCGAGGCCGGGCTGGATCTGGCTCTTGCGGCCGATGCCCGCCTGGAAGCGGGCGATCGCGTCCGGGAACGCCGCCAGGGGGAGGCGGTCGCTGATGAAGACGTCCGCCTTGGCGTTGCCGGTGGCGTCGATGACCAGGTCCCAGCCGTAGGGCGGTCGGTCGAACTCGTCGGCGGACGTGGCAACGGCGGAGCAGCCCAACTGCCGTGCCGTGGCCAGGCGTTCGGCGTTGTTGTCGACGACGTCGACGCTCGCGGCCCGGTGGCCTGGACGAGCTGGAGCATCATCAGACCCATCGTCCCGGCGCCGTACCTCGACGACGACCTCGCGCGGGGCGGGGGCTGGATCGTCGATGGTGCTGATCTCGAGGTCGTCGGGCTGGGTGATGATGGCCGCCGCTCTCACTTCACGGCTCCCAGGGAAAGGCCGCGCACCAGCTTGTCCTGGGCGGCGAAACCGGCGATGAGGACCGGCAGGGAAACCAGTGTGGCCGCCGCGCACAGCCGGGCCAGGAACAGGCCCTCGTTGGTGATGAAACCAACCAGGAACACCGGCGCGGTGGACGCCTGCGTCGCGGTGAGGTTCACGGCGAACATGAACTCGTTCCAGCTGAAGATGAAGCAGATCAGCGAGGTGGCGGCGAGTCCTGGCATGGCGACCGGCGCGACGACCCGCCACAGCACGGTGGGCAGGTTGGCCCCGTCGACCTCGGCCGCCTCCAGGATCTCCTTCGGGACCTCGGCGAGAAACGACCGCATCATCCACACCGCGATCGGGAGGTTCATGGCGGTGTAGAGGACGATCAGCGTCCACACGTTGTCCAGCATCCCGGCGTCCTTGACGATCAGGTACACCGGCAGCAGGGCCGCGATGGCCGGGAGGAACTTCGTGGACAGGAAGAAGAACATCACGTCGGTCCACTTCTCGACCGGCTTGATGGACAGCGCGTAGGCCGTGGGCACCGCCAGGGCGAGCACCAGCAGCGTCGAAAGGACGCTGGCCATGGCCGAGTTGAGGAGGAAGGGGGTGATGTCCCGGCTGAACAGCAGTTTGTACTGGTCGAAGGTGAGGGGCGCGAAGGGGGTCGGAGGGTTGGTCGCCGCGTCCGCCTCCTGGTGGAAGGAGGTGAGCACCATCCACGCCACCGGCGCGAAGAACGCCAGCGTGGCGAGCCAGGCGACGAAGGTCCACAGGGGCGACAGCCGCGGCGCACCGCCGTGGTCGTCGTGACGGCGCAGGAGCTTCTTGAACCTCGCCCCGGGCGCGGCGACTGCTGCGTGGGTCATCGGGATACCTCCTCGCGGAACAGCGACGCGATGGTGCGCAGCGCGAAGGTCGCGATCACGATCGAGCCGAGCACGACGACGACACCCGCGGCGGCCGCCTCGCCGTACTCGTACTTGCGGAACATGGTCAGGTAGATCTCGTAGGGCAGGTTGGTCGTCTGCGAGCCGGGGCCTCCCTGGGTAATCGTGTAGACCGCGTCGAAGGTCTGCACGACGTAGATCGTGCCGAGCAGGACGCCCAGCTCGATGTACTGGCGCAGGTGCGGCAGGGTGATGTAGCGGAAGGTCGCCAAGGCCGACGCCCCGTCGACGCGGGCCGCCTCCAGGACGTCCCCGGGCTGTGCCTGCAGGCCGGCCAGGAGGATCAGCATCATGAACGGGGTCCACTGCCAGACCAGCGAGACCACGACGGCGGGCATGGGGTAGGAGGACACCCAGTCGACCGTGGGGCCGTTGTCGGCGCCGAAAAACCTGTATACGGCGTTGAGGGTGCCGTTGAGCAGTCCGTAGTCGGGGTTGTAGATGGCGTGCTTCCACAGCAGCGCCGCTGCGACCGGCATGACGAGGAACGGGGCGATGAGCAGGGTGCGCGCCATCCCGCGGCCGACGAACCGGCGGTCGAGCAGCATCGCCAGGCCCAGTCCGAGGACCACGCTGACGAGCACCACCGAAGCGGTGAGGAGGATGGTATTGAGCACCGCTGTGCGCAGCCGCTCGTCGGTGAAGACGAAAGTGAAGTTGGACAGGCCGACGAAGTGCCGGTCGCCCGGCTTGAGGATGTTCCACTGGAAGGTGGAGATAACGAGCGTGGCGACAAAGGGCAGTTGCGTGACGACGATGGTGAAGATCAGCGCCGGCAGCAGCGGGATGCGGCGCTTCCACTTGGCTGTGCCCGAGCGCGTCCGAGGACGGGTGGGTGGTGGTGCGGTCTTGAGGGGAGCGGTGAGCGTGGTCATGGACTTTCCTCCGCCAGTGACGGCCGGGTAGGGGAAGCGGGCCCGGCCGGCGGGAGGGCCGGCCGGACGGTGCGGGTCACTGGTAGTTCTTGGCAACGTCCTCGGCGAGCTTCTGGCCGTCGTTCAGCGCCTTGTCCACGCTGGTCTTGCCAGCGATGGCGGCGGAGATCTCCTGGGTGACCTTCGTTCCCAGGTCCTGGAACTCGGGGATGGCCACGTACTGGATGCCCACCGTCGGCCGGGGCTGGACGCCCGGGTTGGCCGGGTCGGCACCCTCGATGGACTTCAGGGTGATGGCACCGAACGACGCGGCGGCCTTCTGGTACGGGGGGATCTCGTACGTGCTGGCCCGCTTGCCGGCCGGGACGCGCGCCCAGCCGAGCTTCGCGCCGACGAGCTTCTCGTACTTCTTGCTGGAGGCCCACAGCATGAACTTCGAGGCCGCGTCGGCATTCTTCGTGGTCTTCGGCATGGCCCACGCCCAACTCCACAGCCAGCCGCTGCTCTTGGTCTCGACGGTCGGCGCGTAGGCGTAACCGACACGGCCGGCGATCTTGCTGGCGCTGGGGTCCTCCAACGAACCGGCCGCGCTGGACGCGTCGTACCACATCGCGACCTTCTTCTGGCTCATCGCGTTCAGGCACTCGGTGAAGCCGGACTGCGCCGCTCCCGCCTCACCGTGCGTCTTGACCAGGTCGACGTAAAAGTTCGTGGCCTTCTTGAACGCCGGGCTGTTGACCTGTGCCTTCCAGTCCTTGGTGAACCAGGTGCCGCCAAAGGTGTTGACCACGGACGTCAGCGGCGCCCCGAGCTCCCCCCAACCGGCCAGACCGCGCAGGCAGATGCCCCGCATGCCGGGCTCGGCACCGTCGACCTTGGCCGCGATGTCGGCGATCTGCTGCCAGGTCGGGTGCTCGGGCATTGTGATGCCCTTGGCCTTCATGACGTCCTTGTTGTACATGAGGAAGGAGGACTCGCCGTAGAACGGCAGCGCGTAGAGCTTGCCGTCGGAGCCGGACAGCGACTTGACCATCGGCTTGAGCAGGTCGGCCTTGTCGAAGCTCGCGTCCTTGTCGGCGTAGGAGCCGAGTTCGTGCAGCCAGCCGTTCTTGGTCCAGATCGGCACCTCGTAGGCGCCGATGGTGGCGACGTCGTACTGGCCGGCCTGGGTGGCGATGTCCTGGGTGACCTTGTCACGGAGCTCGTTCTCGGGAAGAACCGTGAAGTTCACCTTGATGCCGGTGTCCTTCGTGAACGTGCTCTTCGTCAGCTTCGCGATGTCCTCCATCTGCGGGTTGCCGACCATCAGCACGTTGATGCTCTTGCCCCCGCTCGAGGACCCCCCGGCTCCGGCTCCGGAACAGGCGGTGGCGAGCAGGGCGGTGGCGGCGGCACCGGCTATGAGGGCGTATCTGGTCGATCGCATGGCGGGGGACCTCTCGTACGGGTGGCTCGGGAAACGGCGTAGGGGGCTCCCACGGCGGCGCCGCTCGTCGGGAGCAGCCGCTCAGCGGGGTTCGTCGGGACCTCGACTGAGGCTCGGCTGAGGGGGGAGGGGTGTGGATCCGGCCCTGGGGTGTCGGGCGCGATATCGATAGCCGAATTATTAGCAGGAGACTGCGCCATTGTTAACGCATCTTGCGATAAAATTTCTACGAATCTATCGTTCAGTGGTCTCGCGAGGTGGTGCGAGACGCTTTCGCCCCTCCATCTCCGGTCGCCGCCGAGGTGGCTGATGACCAGGTCACGGGCGGAATACCGAACAGCCCCGGCCCCCGACCGTGCCGCCGCAGTCCCCGAGGAGTCCCGCATGAGTGCCGAACCGGAAACCGCAGACAAGCCTGCCGTCGTCGTCGCCGGAGACGCGCTGGTGGACCTCACCCCCACCCGCACGGCCGACGGTGCCACGGCCTTCCAGCCGTGCCCGGGCGGCTCCTGCCTCAATGTCGCCGCCGGCCTCGGTCGCCTCGGAGTCCCGGCAATGCTGCTCGCGCGCATCTCCGACGACTACTTCGGCGGCCTGCTGCGCGCGCACCTCGCGGCATCCGGCACCCGGCTCACCCATGTGCTGCCGACGTCCGACCCCACCGCCCTCGCCGCCGTGCACCTGCGCGAGGACGGGTCGGCCGCGTACTCCTTCCACGCGAACGGCGCCGCCGACCGCGGCCTGCGACCCGAGCACCTCGCCGCCCTCCCGGACGGGGGCACGCTGCCCCCGGGGGCAGCGCTGCACCTAGGCTCGCTGGGACTGCTGCTGGAGCCCCTGGCCTTGACCCTCGACGGACTGTTGCGCCGGGAGGCGGGCCGGCGGCTGGTGTCCCTCGATCCGAACGTACGGCCCGGCCTGGTCACCGACCGAGCCGCCTATCTCCGGCGGCTCGCCGAATGGGTGGCGCTCGCCGACGTGGTGAAGGCGAGCGACGAGGACCTGGCCTGGCTCCACCCGGGTGAGTCGTACGAGGCGGTGGCCGACCGCTGGCTCGCGTCCGGGGCAGGGCTCGTCCTGATCACGTTCGGGTCGCGGGGCGCCTGGGCCGCCGGACGCGACGCCCGCGTGCATGTGCCCGCCCCGGCGGTCGAGGTCGTCGACACGGTGGGAGCGGGCGACGCCTTCACCGCCGGGGCGCTCGCCCATCTGCACCACACCGGCCGACTCGACCGCGAAGGCGTCGACGGTCTCGGTGCCGGCGAGCTCGCCCGGCTGCTGTCGTACGCCGTGGAGATCGCGGCCGACACCTGCACCCGCGCGGGCGCCCAGCCGCCGTACCGCCGCGACGGCGTGCCGGCTTCGGCGTAGGGCCCGTGGCCCGGACCGTGCCGGGATCTCTCTTGATCCCTTTGTTGATCCCTTATGCGGGGGCGCCGGCGCGCGGGTCCGTCACGTCGTCGAGCAGTCCGACGGCGGTGGCAGCAAGCAGGGCCGCTCCCAATGCGGCACTCTCCTGCACGTCGGTCACCACGACCGGCCGCCGCAGAGCGTCGGCGAACATCTGGCTCCACACCTCGCTGTGCGCTGCGCCGCCGGTCAGCCGGGCCGCCGCCCCGGTGATCCGCAGCTTCGAGCAGAGCGCGTCGACGTGCCAGCGGTGATTGAGGACGACGCCTTCCATCAGGGCCCGCAGCAGGTGACCGCGGCTGTGCCAACCGCGCAGACCGAGGAACGTCCCGGACGTGGGCTGCGGGTGCGGGGAGCCGTAGACGAAGGGGTGGAACAACACCTCCGACGGACCGTCCAGGTGCGCCTCGACCTCTCGGCTGATCGCCTCGACGTCGCCGCCGCGACCGCCCGCGGCGTGGCCGTCGTACCGGCCTCGCTGACGCGGAGCCTTAACGACACCCCGACACGTGAGCCTTGTGTGCTCATGTCCATGACCTCGGGTGGGTTGGACTGCGGCGTCTCGGTCGATTCGGGCGGCGAGAGCTTGCGTGTAGGGGGCGAGATCAGCTCGCTCGCCAACCACAACATTCAACTCGCCAACTCAAGCGCTAAGCCTCATTCCGGCCTCGCAGTCTGTGTTTCCGGCTGGCGAAGATCGCCAGCCGTTCGTGACGTAGCCGTCAACTGCGTTGAACTTCCGCCCGGAGTTCCCGTTGCCGGAAGTACGCCGCCACGCCCCGCAGTACGGGGTCGACAACCGCGGTACGCATCGCTCCGGCCGAGGGCCGGCGTCCCCGTCCGCCACGGTGGGAATCGACAGCGGCCGCCACTCCCCCCGCCGCCGCGGTTGGGAATCTTCACCCGCCGCAGCGCCGACGGCGATGCTTGGCATCTAACCGATGCTGGGTGGCTTGCGTGTCATGGGGCCGTGGCGGCTACCCGCCGGATCTCAACACCGTTGATGGTGACGCCGGGAGCTGTCCAGTCGCCGGCCGGTGGGGTTGATTCGCGAGCTTGCTCCTCGTTCTCGAACAGGACGATCGAGAGTCCGCGGCCGTCGGCAGGCTCCAGCCAGTATCCGGTGATGAAGCCGGGAGCCGAGCGGACCCTCGGCAGGATGTCGTTCATCAGCGCAGCGGCTGCAGCCGGGGCCTGATCCGGGTCAATCGTCAATGTCACAAGAGCCGCGTGCATGAGCTGTCTCCGTTCTGCGGATTCCGTCATCAGTAGGACGTTGCTTCAGATCAAAAGTCATCGGCCTGGCGCCGGCCTGACGGACTTGGTGTCTTCCGCCCCCGGCGAGTGCCTCGTCGCGGCTTGGTGCCCCTTACGAGTTCCCCCGCGATTGAGACGGGGGGTGAAGCGGGCGATGGTGTGGTGCCAGCCCGCCCGATCGCCGTCCTGGCAAGATAGCGGCATGGAACGTGTGCTTGGAATCGGTGGATACTTCATGCGGGCCGTCGACCCGGCGGCCCTGAGCGCGTGGTATCGCGATTGCCTAGGCCTGGACGCCGATGAGAACGGCCTGTGGCGTCAGGGAGCCGGGCCGACGGTGTTCGCGACGTTCGAGTCCGAGACCGACTACTTCGGGTCCCGCGCCCAGCAATCCATGCTCAACTTCCGGGTCCGCGACCTGGATGCGATGCTCGCGCAATTGCGCGCCAAGGGAGCGGACGTGGCCAATGAAACGCAAGACATGGAGGGTGTCGGTCGATTCGGCTGGGTCACCGATCCTGAGGGCAATCGTGTCGAGCTGTGGCAGCCCGCCTGACCGCATCTTCACGCAGGCGGTGACGTACGGGTGGACCACAAAATACGCTTCACTGTTCACCGACCGACAGATCCCTGGATCCCCTCGTGCCACTGCCCGCCGGCGACGAGCCGCTCGCGGCAGAACTGAAACACCTGGTGAGCCGTAGCATCCTCACCGCATCCGAGCCGGGCCTCTTCGGCCAGCCGACGGCTATTCGACCCGCCTCACAGCCCACAAACAGTGGCTCGGAGTCGATGGGGTCGGTGTCGGCCTCGGCGAGGGCGGAGGGGGAGGATGCCGGACAGCATGGCCAGCTCCGTACGGCAGTTGACACCTCGAACACGGCACGTCAGAGTCCCGGCGTGAGCGAGACCAACGATCTGACGCCGGCCGAGGTGCGTGTATGGCGGGCCTTTCCGCGAGGCGAATCCGTGGATTTCCGCGCCGCCGAGAACGAGGATCCGGCCCTCGGCAACACGTGGGGCGCCGAGCGGACCGTACGGGCGAGTGTGCTGCGGGCGTTGCTGCTCAGGGCTCCGCAGGAGGAGGGGGAGATCGCCGCGCTCAAGATCACGGGGGCGCGGATCACCGGCGTGCTGGACCTGAAGTACGCCACGATCGGCGCCGCCATCCGGCTGAGCCACTGTCAATTCGACGGCGTTCCCGACCTGTACGGTGCCCAGCTGCGCCAGCTCAATCTGAGCAAGTCCGTTCTGCCGGGCTTGACCTCGGCGACCTTGCGGGTCGAGGGGGTGCTGCGGATGACGGACTGCCGTATGCGGGGGCCCGTGCGGCTCGGCGGGGCTCAAATCTCCGGGGCGCTGTTCATGGAGCGCGCGGAGTTCACGGCGCCGGACGACTCCGAGCCGGTGCTGCAGCTCAACCAGGCCACGATCGGGGACGACTTGTGGGCGCCAGAGATGCGCGCGCACGGACAGGTACGGCTCACTGGCGCCTCCGTCGCAGGGCGGATCAACGTTCAGGACGCCGAGTTCAACAAGCCTGATGGCACCGCGCTGGACGCACAGAACCTCAACGTGGGAGCCCATGTACGGGCGCGGTGCGTGCGAGCGCAGGGCCGGGTCGAACTCCGAGGCTCACGCATATCGGGCCGTCTCGACCTGCTCCACGCCCACCTGTCGCATCCGGGCGACACGGCACTGCGTGCGAGCAGTTGTGTCATCGGTGAACTCTGGCTGCGCAGGGGCGATCGCATCGAGGGCGCCGTGAATCTGCGGCGCTCTCAAATAGAGATCCTGACTCTTGAACCGGAGATGCTGCCGGACCAGATGTATCTCAGCAATCTCACGTACACCGTACTCACCCCGCACGAGCCCGCCGAACGCCGTCTTCCGATGCTGGAGCGGGACGGCGACCGGTATGAGCCGTACGGCTATGAGCAGCTGACGGCGGCATACCGCCACGTCGGTGACGACGACGCGGCCCGGCTCGTCCAACTCGCCAAGCAGCGACGCCGCCGCACCACGCTCACCTGGTACGGGCGGCTGTGGGGGTACATCCAGGACGCCACCGTCGGCTACGGCTTCCGCCCGTTGCGCGCGGCCGTCTGGCTGCTGTCCCTCGTGGCCATCGGATCGATCGCGTACGGCCTGGACCACCCACGGCCCATCAAGGCGGACGAGGCCCCTGACTTCAACCCCGTCTTCTACACCCTCGACCTGCTCCTGCCGATCATCAACTTCGGCCAGGAGCCGGCGTTCGCCCCTGATGGCTGGCACCAGTGGCTGTCGTACGCCCTGATCATCACCGGCTGGATCCTGGCGACGACGATCGTCACGGGCGTGACCCGTACGGTCAGCCGCCAATGACCCCCACGAGAACCCGCGAAATGCTCAGAGAACGTGCGCCGGGCGAGGAAATCGTGCTTGAGGTCGTCAGGGTGTCGGCCCCGTATGTCCGGCGCCGCCCACTGATCGGGGCACGGCCGCGGCGGTGTCGGCCAAGGTGCGCAGGACGGTCGCGCCGGCGAGCACCAGCGCTGAGACCGGCAGACTGGCCCATCGCGTCAGGTCGCGCTGCAGGTCCGGGTCCACTTCGATGGTCATCCGGACGTATCTGCTGTTCAGCGTGATGATTTTGGAGGACCGGGCAGCGACGTCCCCTGTGCGCTGCAATGCCGCGCGGTACCTGTCCTTGCGCTCCTTCATGCCTCTTCCTGACGCTTGATGAGTTCATCGGCAAGGTCCATGTACGCCGACCCCTTGGCCCGCACCGGACTTCCGAACGACTGGGCGTACAACTCGAGCCGCGCAATCTGGGTGTCCAGCACCACGAACCCCAACTCGGTGAGCGCCTCACGAGCGTCGGCGTCGGGGCCGGTGCGTGTGGCGTCGGGACGATTGGTCCGGTTCAGGAGGACTGCAGTGCGGCCCGGCTCGGCGCGCAGGGACTGGACGTCGTCCATCTCGGAGCGGATGGGTGCCATCCGATCCAGTTCGATGGGAGCGGGAGTCACCGGGACGATCCACTCACTCGCGTACCGCATGATGCTGCGGGCGATACGAGGATGGTCCTCCAACTGCGGCGCATCGAGCACCACAGCCTGCCGATTGCCCAGGAAGTCGTTCACGCGGCGGTGCACGTCACCCACCGGCAAGGCGATGACGGGAAACGGAAAGCCGTCGGCCAATTCGCTCCAGCGCAGTGCGGAGGCGGCTGGGTCGCCGTCGACCAGAAGCGGCGAGTAGCCCGACTCGTGAAGCGCGTGGGCCAGCCATACGGCACTGGTCGTCTTGCCGACTCCAGGCTTGAGATTCACAAAGGCACAGCTCAGCAGCATGGGAGCCAACGCTAACGGGCGTGATCGATTGGATGGGTTCGACGCGAGTGCGGGACTCCATGGTTCACTCGCAAGCAGTCAGGACCCGCTCTTCGGCCGGTGGTCGAGCCGCGCGTGCAGTGCCGCCGAGCAGGCCGAGACGAGCTGTGCAGGGGGCTGATTCGCGGTCGTGG
This sequence comes from Streptomyces sp. NBC_00322, assembly GCF_036147535.1. Taxonomy (NCBI): domain Bacteria; kingdom Bacillati; phylum Actinomycetota; class Actinomycetes; order Kitasatosporales; family Streptomycetaceae; genus Streptomyces; species Streptomyces sp. NBC_00322. The sequence goes on from NZ_CP108019.1 coordinate 531,805, forward strand.
GTGCCCGATCGTTGCCCGGTGTCCGATGATGGCCTCGTCATGCGTGGCCGGCTTGGGATGCGCTCGCTACGCCGCGACTAGCGAGGGGCACCGTCGTCAAGGGAGCGCCTGGCCCGCGACGCCCACCCCGAAGAGTGCTCGCTCCTGCGGTGGCTGAAGGCGTAGAGGGAGGCCGCCGAGACCCGGCCGGCCACCTTCACAGCGGCCGCCGACCCGAGCAACAGCAGGACTGGCAAGAGGCCAAGTGAGGCGCTCGTCAGATACTCCATGACGGCCGCGGCGGCACCGACGGTCAGGCAGACGGTGGCGAATCGGGCCCTGCGCCGGAACTCGGCATCGTGCTGGGCGGCGGCCGCTCCGGCGAGGGCGGTCACGGACCAGACAAGCCCCATCGAGGCCACCAGCGTGAGCCGCGAATCGGGAATGTCCACGAGGCGGCTGTCCGCGACAACGATCGCCCCGGCCGCCGCTACGACCGTGACGACATGGGCCAGCAGGCGCTGCGGCCTCGTCGCGTCCGGAGCCTCGGTCCGTGTCACCGGCCCCTCAAGGGAGAGCGGCGCGGGAGCGGGCCGTCCTGGTCGGCGGCCCAGGAACGGCAGCGCCGTGGCGCTCAGTAGTGCGGCGCCGGCCACCACGGCGTGGAGGTACGGGGCGGTCCCGTCGGGAAGAGCCGACGGGAACCAGGCAACGGCGGTGAGCACGCCGTACAGGCCGACGCACAAGGACGCCGTCCGTGGTCGGCACACGGTGTCGCAGACCAGGGCGAACAGTGCGAGGGCCAGGATCGACAGGGCCGCCGTCAGTGCGAGGCCGAGCCCGAGTCCGCCGGTGACCCCGTGCCACCACATCGTGTCGAGCTGCGCGGACCAGCCGGCACTGAACTCCTGCGTCGGAAGGAGCATGTATCCGGAGCACAGCCCCGCCCACAGGCCCCCGGCAAGGAACGCCAGCCGCCCCGCCAGCCTGCGGCCGCCGCGTACGCCACCCCATGCGACGACTGTGTGCCGGATTCCGAGGCCCAGTACGGCTCCGGCCGGGAGGAGCAGGGGGATCGCGAGCCAGGCGTACACGGGGCGGAGCGTGTCGATCTCCAGGAAGCCCCGTCGCAGCCCGATCATCATGACGTCGAAACTGCCCCCGAGCAGCAGGTTGATGGCGAACATGGCGACGCAGCCGGTCAACCCGGCTTCCCAAGCGCTGAGTTCGCCTGCCAAGGCAGGGTTCCGCAGGGCCGTCCTGCGGCGCTGGAGGGCGGGATGGGTGGCGAACGGCCAGCTGGTGCCGGCGCGCTCCGCCGGATCCGGTGCCGCAGGGGTCGTGTTGCCGGCGAAGGCGCGGATCGCCCCGACGGTGGGCGACCGCTGCGCGGCCAGGCCCACGAAGAACTCGTCCAGCTTCTGTCGGCGTTCCTCCCCCGTGCCCGATCCGGGGGGACCACTCACGGCGAACGCGTCGGCGTGCAGTTCCCGCGACTGGAGGAAGGTGTTGCGGGCCGCGTAGAGCGTGTAGGCGAGCAAGCAGAGATGGAAGGAGAGCTGAAGCAGGTACTCACCATCGCCGGCGTACCCTGACACGGCGAAGCAGAAAGTAATGGCGAGCAGGACGGTGAAGGCTCCCCACAACGCGGTGACGCCATGGGTGACGTCAAGGTCCCGGTGGCTGATGTGGCCGAGTTCATGGCGGATGATGACCTCGAAGGTGCCTGGATCCTCATCCAACAGCTTCTCCATGCCGCTCGCGAGCTCGATGTGCCGGCGCCGCCAGTGCCCGAAAGCCACCGCGTTCTTGGTGTAGTCGGAGGCGTTCAGCCACACTCCATGGACGGTCACTCCGGCGTCGTCCGCCTGCCGGTACACAGCGTCGGCAAGGTCGGGCCGGTAGCCGCGGGGTGTTCCGGAGCTTGCTGTGGGGTGCAGGCGGCGCAGACCACGGAAAAGGATCTGCTGATAGGGGCTGAGCCAGTACAGGACGAAGCCGCCGGCTCCCAGTACCCCTAGCGCGAGCCCGGCGCGGGACTCGCTCCGGTCCGCCGGCGGCGGGCACTGCTCCAGGAGGTACTGCTTCAGGGCGGGCGCATACTCATCCGGCACCGGTTGCGGGGGCCAGATCGGCGCCTGAGCGAGGATCTCGGCTTCCACAGAGGTCATCGGCAGGGACAGCTGGAACTGCCTCATCGCCCCCGGCCAGCACCGGCTGTAGACTTCCGTGGCCTTGTGGTGCCGACTGGTGGTGGCCGGGAAGGCGATCGTCATGGCCGCGGCCATCAGCGCGACACCGAAGAGGAGAGCCCGTACGACCACGCTAGAGCCTGGTCGCCGCTGGACCGTCTCCGTCTGGGTCTCTGTGCCCAGCCACGTGCTCGGTGTCTCCGCTCGGGTTACCCGGGGCTCCTTCCGCGTGCCGGTCCGCGTCGTCCGCGTCGTCGGCGTTGGGGCCGCCGGACCCCGAGGCCCCGGAAGACTGGAGCACGGTGGGCGGCGACGAGGAATGCTCCGGTGCCCCGTCCGTCGCCAGCATCCGTACGAGTTCCGCCAGCACGGAGTCGGCGACCTGCTGGGCCCGTTGCTCGGACACGTGGCGCAGGGCACCCGACAGCGCGGCCGTACGCCAGCGGGCCAGCTCCGCGGCGGTCGGTGCGGGCGCGGCGTCCGCCGGTCCGGCGGGCTCGGCTTCGGACCGCCGCCAACGGCGCGACACACGGCCGACGACGCGCGAGGTCAACCGGCTCACCAGCTCGGCCGACATCACCCCGATCACCCCGGCCGCCGCCGACAGCGCCGCGGGGGTCACTACCTCGGCCGCCAGCCCGAAGACGTCGACGGACAAGGGCCGACGGCTCCACAGCCGGGGGCGGAAGTGGCTCCGGGCGCGCTGCTCGAAGAGCGGCAGCTCCCCGGCGGCAACCTCGGTCACCACCTCCCTGGCGAGCGCCCGCGCAAGTCGACGATGCTCCCCGCTGTGCTTCCACGGGCTTTCGGACATGGCCGTGATGGACGGTGTCGGAGTCGTCATGAGTGTGCGTCAGCCCCCCGCTGAGTCGTTGCCCCTCCACGACTCCACAAATTCCGCAAATCAACGTATGTGTCGTCGCGCGTCTTCGAGTATGGACCCGCTGCCGCGAGCTGTCCGGCGATCGCCGAAGAGGCACCTTGCCCCCTGCCGTGCGGCACCTACTGCGACACCTGCTGACGGGCGTGCAGCGCACCCGCGCTCGTACCCAGCCGCGCCCCGAAGCCCGGAACGGAGTGCGATGGTGATGAGGTCTGGGCCGCGGGCCCACGTAGATGCTCCCGTAGGGTGCGCAGGTTGTCGTCCATGGAGAGGCGGTTCGGAACGTGGCACCCAGGGCAGAGACGCGTGAGCAGTTGGCGGGTGCGGCGCGGGCCGCGCTGGGCGGTGGGCGGCGGCTGGAGGCGGTTGAGCGGGTCGCGGGCGGTAGTAAGAAGGGCGTATACCGCCTGGTGATGGACGACGCGACGACTGCGATCGCCTACCTGTGGGACGACGCCGAGAACTACTGGCCGGCCGCCGAGGGAGACGACGACCTCGCCGACCCGTTCGCGCCCGGCCTCGGGCTCGACCTGTTCGAGGCCGCGCACGTGCGGCTGGATGCGCTCGGCGTCCGCGTCCCCGCGATCCGTCTCGTCGACCGCAACGGCGCCCACTGTCCCGCCGACCTCGCGATCGTCGAGGACCTCCCGGGCGAGAACCTGGAGGAACTGCTCGCGCGTGACCCGAGCGCGGCTGCCCCGGTCATGGCCCAGCTCGGGGAGGTGCTTGAGGCGATGCGGCGTCATCGGGCGCCCACGTACGGCAAAGTGGCCGCGGTCGACGGGGGAGGTACGTCGCGCGGGACGTCGTGCGAGGGGATCGTCCTGGACCGTGCGCTGCGGGACCTCGCCGAGGCGGCGTCGCGTGATCCGCGGATAGCGGGAGCCCGCGACCGGCTGGAGGGACGGCTGCTTGGTCTGGCGGCGGCGGTGCGGCCGCGCGCGGAGTACGCGGTGGTGCACGGCGAACTCGGGCCCGACCACGTGCTGGTGGACGCGGGCGGGAACCCCGTGGCGATCGACATCGAGGGCTTGATGTACTTCGACGTCGAGTGGGAGCACGTTTTTCTGCGGATCCGCCTGCACGACGCCTACCGGCCGCTGGAGGTGGACGGACTGGACGAGGACCGGCTCTCGCTCTACATGCTCGCGCAGCGTCTGTCACTGACGGCGGGTCCACTGCGGCTGCTCGACGGGGACTTCCCCGACCGGGCGTTCATGGCGGGCATCGCCGAGTACAACCTGAAGAAGGCGCTGGAACTGGTCCACACCTGAACGCCCGCGGGCGTCTCACCCTGCTGCACCACAGCGCCCAGCGGGCGCCGGGCGCTTTGGCGTCACACTTCCGGGACGACTTCCACGCGTGGCTGACTGCTCGGCGTGACGAACTGTTCGAGCTGATGGACGCGTTGCTGTGTGCGGGCGGGCCGGCTCGAGGAGCCAAGTGCCTGCTTGAGCTGTGCGAAGACCTGCTGGGCCTTCCCGTCCTCGTAGGCGGCCAGCGTCGAGTCGCCTCCCCAGATGGCGCCCTTCCAGTTGAAGACCTGGAAGACGACGGTGGATGTGCGATCCCCGCTGCGGATGTCGAGCATGGTCTGACAATCGGGGTCGGAGACCGGCGGGAAAGAGCGCCGTTCGGCCTCCGGCTGGGGGTCCTGCACCTCCATCCCGCCCTTGTACACTCCCGCAACCTCACCGTCCTTGAGGTGAGCGCCCTCAGCTGTGCCCTCGTCAAAGGTGCTACGGCGGCCTTGGCCGATGCCGTCGCTCGCGGTACTGCCGAGGCTGGTCGCGCATCGGGTTCTGCGGAACACCCGGAGGTCATCAGCGCCCCGGCAACCACAGTGACGAGTGCCGGCGTAGGCCGCAGCGCGCGGACGTACATGGATGTCCCCCCAAGGACTCTGTGCATGAGGACGCCGACGCTATCCGCGTCCAGTGGGCTATGACCAGGGACTTCCTGCGGAAGATCGAGAAAATCCAGCCGGGTCAGGCGCTGTCCGAGACAGCCCGGCCGACTGCCTCCGCCCCAACCGGATGTCCTTCTCTCAGCGCCCCGAGAACATCGACCTCAGCAAGTACGCAGCGCTCACCCTCAAGGTCCGCGCTCAGACACGCCGGCCGATCAGCTGATCCGGCAGGAGGCCGCCCCGGCCACAGGGGCCGGGGGGCCGGGTGGCCGGGACCGTAGCCGCGAAAGGCGTGACGACCGGTGAAGCTAACGAGACTCCACGCTGAGGATGCGGCCAAGCGCCTCGACGAGTGGCCCGGCGAGCGCGGCGCTTTGCCCGGCGTCTTCTGCGATCTCGACCGCCTCCAGCGCCCGGTCGCGGATCAGTACCGCCATCCCGTGCACCGTCGCCCAGGCGAGCAGGGCAATGTCGTCGGTGCCGATGTCGGGGCGTAGGTCCGTCCGGGCTTCATCCACCACCTGGACGAGCATCCCGAACGCCGCCCGTTTGCCGGCGAGCAGGGCCGGGTCGGCGGAGCTGAGCAGCTCCGGGCGGTACATCAGGTCGAACAAGGCCGGCTCGTCCTGCGCGAACCGCAGATACGCGTGCCCGGCGGCGACCAGCCGGTGCAGTGGCGATCCACCTCCGGTCACCACGGTGTCCAGCCGCGCGGCCAGGGCGGTGAAGCCATCCGCGGCGAGCGCGCTGAGCAGGCCGGCGCGGTGCGCGAAGTGGTGCTTGGGCGCCGCGTGTGACACACCCGCTCGGCGGGCCACCGCGCGCAGGCTCAGCTCGCCGACCCCGACCTGGGCCAACTCCGCGCGGGCGGCCGCGAGCAGTGCCGCGCGGCCGGACTGGTGGGCACTTTCGACGTCTGTGGTCATGTCCTCACACTTGCCCATCCCTTGACACTGTCAAGCTATCTCTGGTCGACTTGACAGTGTAAAGGTCAGTCGCGAGCCGACCGTACCGAACGGAGTCCCCCGACATGGCACTCTTCCCCTATGCGGACCACACGGCGCTGGTCACGGGCGCGAGCAGCGGGCTGGGCGCCGAGTTCGCCCGACAGTTGGCCGGCCGCGGCGCCAACCTCATCCTCGTCGCTCGCTCGGCGGACCGGCTGCGCGCCCTGGCCGCCGAGATCGAGCGCACGCACTCCGTACGGGTCGACGTCGTACCGACCGACCTGGCCGACTGCGACGCCGTCCAGCACCTGGTCGGCGAGATCGGCGACCGCGTGCACCTCCTGGTCAACAGCGCCGGCTACGGCAGCTACGGGCGGTTCGCCACGCTCGATCCCGGCCGCGAGTACGACCAGGTACTCGTCAACAATGCGGCCCTGGTCGCGCTGACCCGCGCGGTGCTGCCCGCGATGCTCGACCGCGGTAACGGCGGAGTCGTCAACGTCGCCTCCACCATCGCCTTCCAGCCCGGCGCCTACCAGGCGGTGTACGGGGCGACGAAGGCCTTTGTGCTGTCATTCAGCGAGGCGGTGCGCGTCGAGACCCGGGGCACCGGGGTTCGGGTACTCACCCTGTGTCCGGGGCCGGTCGACACCGGGTTCCTGGCCGGGCTGGGCGACGACCGGGCCGCCCGCACCGCCATCTACTCCCGGCTCGACCGCGCCGACCGGGTCGTCACCGTCGGACTGCGCGCGTTCGACCGCGATCGGGGTACCGTCATCCCCGGCTTTCGCAACGCTCTTCTCGCAAGCGCTCCCCGGTTCGCCCCGCGCGCGGTGACCGCCTGGATCAGCGGGCGGCTCCTGCGGCCCGCCTCTTGAGTTGACCCTCCCCGCTCATCCGATTCGTGCCGTCCAGTTGCCTCGACCTGGAGAAGACCGGCGCGAAGCTGCTGTTCCCAGTGTTCACCAGAGCTTGTCCGTCTCTCCCGGATAGAGCTCGATGCGGCTGTGGTGGAACGACGTCTGGACCTGCCTGCCCTCGGCCGAGAAGAAGGCGGCCATGGTGACCTTGTCGAAGCCGGGCTGGTCGCTGGGGAAGGGAGCCTGCGGTGTTCCCCCGATGAGTACAGCCCCGGGAAGAAGGTGCCAGCCGGCGCTCTCATAGAACGCCAGAAGCGGGCGGTCGCAGGTGAACAGCCCCAGGTCCAGTCCCTGGGCGGCCATCGTCTCCCGGGCCGCTGCCACCAGGCGCCGGCCGTACCCGCGACCACGAGCTTCCCGGCTCGTCACCACAGTGCTCAGCCCACCAGCGGCATAGCACCGACCGGCGTGGACGATCTCCTTGGACAGGATGTCCAGCGCGGCAAGCACCGAGCCCTCCTCCACAAACAGCATCGACAACGGCCGCAGCAAAGGATCGTGGGTGGGCGCATCGACAGGGGTCACCGACACACGCGCGGACGGCCACGCCTGCGCCTGGATCTCCCGCACCTGGACGCGCAACTCGGACGGAGTGGCTTCTTCGGGGAACGACAGGATCTGCACGCGCTGATTCTGTCCGCACACCACGCGAGCGCAACCGGTTTTCCCGATGGCGACCGCGATCGCCCTCGTCCGCCGGCCCTGAACGGTCGCCCAGGACTGAGGCCGCCCCCAGCGGGCACCGGCCTCAACCATGCTGAGGCCGCCCGCTCTTTGGGGCCAATGCAAGGGTCTGGCCCAAGTAGAGGGCGGTATCCCTGGCAGGGTGTGGCTGCATCGCGCCGGGGAGCCAATACTCGAGCACATGGAAGGAAGACAACCGCTTGGTGAGTTCCTGCGGACCCGCCGCGCGCAGTTGCTGCCCGAGGACGTGGGACTGGTGGCGTACGGTGACCAGCGCCGTGTGCCGGGTCTGCGGCGCGACGAACTGGCCCAGCTGGCCGGAGTCAGCGCCTCGTACTACGCGCGGCTGGAGCAGGGACAATCGACCAACGCCTCCCCGGAGGTCCTCGACGCGATCGCCCAGGCGCTGCGGCTGGACGAGGCCGAGCGCAGGCACCTGCACGACCTGGCCGCCGGCACACGGCGCCGTGCCGGAGTCCGCCGATCGGTGCCGGAACGGCTGACGCCGGGCGTGGTGCAACTCGTGGCCGCGTTGGCGGATGTACCGACGGTGGTGCTCGGCCGGCGCAGTGACGTTCTGGCCTGGAACCGGGCCGGTCACGCCCTGTTTGCGGGGCATCTCGACCCAGGCAGCCCGGACCGGCCGGCTGAGCGCCCGAACATGGCTCGCCTGCTCTTCCTGGACGGCCACACCCGCGCCCTGTACGCGGACTGGCCGGCCAAGGCCAAAGCCGTGGTGGGCACTTTGCGCCTCGCATGCGGCAGGCACCCGGACGACCCGGCCCTGGCCGCGCTGATCGGCGAGCTGACGGTCAAGAGCGCCGAATTTGCCTCCTGGTGGGCAGATCACCGGGTCAAGGCAGGCGGCGCCGCAGTTTACGAAATGCTGCATCCGCTGGTGGGCAGCATGGAAGTCACTCAGCAGACCCTGCACACCGAAATCGGGCAGCACATCGTCGTCGCGACCACCGAGCCCGGTTCGCCCTCCCAGGCCGCCATGACGCTGCTGATGCACAGCGTGCCGGCCGACCAGGACGGCGTTCTGGCGCGCTTCAGCAATCCGACGTAATCCGATGCGGCGCACATAGCCCGTTCTGCCTGCACGGACCAATTCACTCAATTCACTGTGATCACCCGCATTTCGCGTGTGGATTCCGCACGCCCGAAAACCGTGAAGGAACATGAAAAAGAAACTGGCAACAATCGCCGGCGCGGCCACGGCGGTCGCTGTGGTCACCCTGGCCGCCGTCACCGTGGCCCCGGCGTCTGCGGGCACCGCTCCGGTGGTCAAGACCCGGATTGCCGCGCATTTCGATCTGGCGCAGGGGCAGATGCCGGAGAACATCGCGCTGGATCCCAACGGCACTGCTTACGTCACCTTCGCGGCCGGTCGGCAGGTAGCGGCTGTCACCCCTGCGGGCAGGACGCGGGTGCTCGCCACGCTTCCGGCTCCCGCCGACGGCGGGGTGAACACCCCGGTCCTCGGCTTCGCGCTGACCACCGGCATCGCCCGGGCCCATGACGGGACGCTGTACTTCCTCTATGCGAGCGGCACCGAAGACCTGACGGGCCTGTGGCGGCTGCGCCCGGGCGGCGCCCCGCACCGTATCGCCGCGCTGCCCGCAGGCGGCCTGCCCAACGGACTGGCGCTGGACGAGCGCAGGGGCGTGCTCTACATCGCCGACTCCGTGCTCGGGACGATCTTCACTGTCCCCGCCGCCGGTGGGGAGCCGACCACGTGGTCCTCAGCGGCGGAACTCGCTCCCGCCGGCTTCCTCGGAGCCAACGGCCTGAAGATCCACGACTGTGCGCTGTGGGTGACCAATCTCGACAAGGGCACTGTGCTGCGCATCCCGTTCCTGCCGGGCAACGGGCCCGGCCCGGTCCGGACGAGGGCCACGAACCTCGTCGGCATCGACGACTTCGCCTTCACCGGCAACGGCGACGAGATCCTTGCGGCCCTCAACGCCCCCAACACGGTCGTCCGCATCGGGGGCAACGGCTCCGTGTCCACCGTCCTGACCGCCGCCGACGGTCTGCAGAACCCCACCTCGGTCGCACTGCGCCGCGACACCGCCTACGTGCCCAGCGCCGCCTACACCACGGCCACCGACCCCAATCTGCTGCTGGCCCGTCTCCCGCACAACCGCTGATCGACCAACCCCCGTGGAGCGCACGATGAATGAGACCGTGAACGAGATCAAGCTGGGTGACGTCACCGTCACCCGGATCGAGGAGATGCACGGCCCCGTCGGCATGACCCCGCAGCAGTTCTTCCCGGGCTCGCCCGAGGAGGCATGGCGGCGGCACGCGGACGTACTCGTCCCCGACCACCTCAATTCCGACGACGACATCGTCCAGGTCGCGATGCAGACGTGGCTGCTGCGCAGCCAGGGCCGGACCATCCTCGTGGACACCGGGATCGGCAACGACAAGGCCCGCCCGGCCGTCCCGGCGTGGGACCACCTACTTCTCGACTACCTCGGCAACCTGCAGCGGGCCGGGGTGCGGCCGGAGGACGTCGACCTGGTGGTGAACACCCACCTGCACGTGGACCATGTCGGCTGGAACACCCGCCTGGACGACGGCACCTGGGTCCCGACGTTTCCCAACGCCACCTACCTGATGCCCAAGGCCGACTTCGAGTTCTGGAACCCCGCGAACAACCCGAACATCACCGGTGGCGTCAACGAGAACGTCTTCGAAGACAGCGTCGCCCCTGTGTACGCAGCCGGCCAGGTGCAGTTGTGGGAGGGCAGCCACACCATCGACGCGAACCTGCGCCTGGAGGCGGCCCCGGGCCACACCCCGGGATCCAGCGTGCTCAAGCTCAACTCCGGCTCCGACCGGGCCTTGTTCGCCGGCGATCTGCTGCACACCCCGCTGCAGGTCATGGAACCCGACCACAACAGCTGCTTCTGCGAGGACCCGGCCGCTGCGCGCGCGACCCGTCGCAAGCTGCTCGGCTGGGCCGCCGACACCAACGCGCTCGTACTGCCCGCACACCTCAGCGGCCACAGCGCGCTCGAAGTCACCCATGACGCGGACGCCTTCGCCATCAAGCGGTGGGCTCCACTCCCCCGGTACTGAGCCCCGGCACAACCCGCAGAACCCCACCGGTCGCCCGCTGCCGCGCCCACCCAAGGGCGGCGGGCGACCGGCCGAGCGCCGCGCAACACGAAGGGACACACCATGGCCCCCACCGATTCCGTCATCGTCACCACGACCACCGGCCCGGTCCTCGGTCGCCGCAACACCCACGGAACGGCCTTCTTTGGTGTGCCGTACGCGGCTGCGCCCGTTGGGCACCTGCGATTCGGCGCACCCCGCCCGCACCAGCGGTGGACACAGGTCCGTGACGCTGCCCGGCGCGGCCCGACAGCGCCGCAGCCTGCCCGGGACGCTTTCGGCTCCTTGGACATGTCGCCCTACTTCGTGCCGGGCGGGCGGCCCGGTGCCGACTACCTCACCGCCGACATCTGGGCCCCGGACCGGCAGGGGCCGCCGGCGCCCGTCATGGTGTTCGTCCACGGCGGCGGCTTCGTCGCCGGCTCGGCCGGCGCCCCCCTGTACGACGGGACCGCCTTCGCCCGCGACGGCGTCGTCCTCGTCACCCTGAACTACCGCCTGGGCATCCCCGGCTTCCTCCACCTACCGGGCGCCCCCGACAACCGGGGCATGCTCGACGTCCTGGCCGCACTGCGCTGGCTGCAGGACAACATCCCCCGCTTCGGCGGCGATCCGGCCAACGTGACCCTGTTCGGCCAGTCCGCAGGAGCCATCATCGTCGGCGGCGTCCTCGCCGACGCAGCCTCTCACGGCCTGATCCGCCGGGCGATCATGCAAAGCGGCAGCGGCACCGGCGCATTCACCCCTGAGCAGGCGCGGATCGTCACCGCGGAAGTCGGGCGGCACCTCGGACTCGAACCCACCGCCCACACCCTGGCCGACATCCCCGACGAGCGACTCGTCGGCCTCGTGCCCCACCTGAGCGGCCTGGACCTGCATACGCCGACCCACCACGACCCGCTCGGCGGCATCACAACGTTCAGCCTCGTCCTCGAACAGCAGCCGGCCGCTGCCGTAGCCACCGGCCGCGGGACGGATGTCGATCTGCTCATCGGCGCCAACATCGACGAGGGCAGCCTTTACCTCGCCCCGAACGGCATGCTGCCCGGCAGCACCGACGCCGACGTCCGGGCAACCGCGGCGAGATTCCATCCCCGCCCCGACGAGTTGATCCACGCGTACCGGACCCAGCGGCCGACCGCATCCGCCGCGGAACTGCGCACCGCCGTGCTCGGTGACGGACTCTTCGGCACCGGCACCCGGCGGATGGCCCACGCGCACGCGACAGCGGGGGACGCACCGACATTCGTCTACGAGTTCACCTGGCGGTCCAACGCGCTCGACGGACAACTCGGCGCGAGCCACACCATGGAGCTGCCGTTCGTCTTCGACTGCCTCGACCTGCCGTCGCTGCACGGCCCGCAAGCACTGCTCGGCACCAGCGAGCCGCCCGCCGACCTCGCCGCCCGGATGCACCAGGCATGGGTCCGCTTCGCCGCCGGCGGCGATCCCGGGTGGCCCCGCCACGAGTCCGGCCGTTGCCGCGTGCAGCGGATCGGCGCCGCCTGGGAGCTGGCCGAGGACCCGCGCCCCCGTGAGACCGAAGCCTGGGCGTGCACCGATCACCGCCGACCTGCCCGGAAGTCCTGACCCCGGTCTACAGCATCACGTGCTTGACCTGTGTGTAGTCCAACAGGCCCGCCAGCGACAGATCGCTGCCGTAACCCGAATGCCTGACACCGCCGTGCGGCATCTCGGACACGGTGGTTCCGTGCGTGTTGACCCAGACGATGCCGGTACGCAGAGCCCTCATCGCCCGCATCGCCCGATCGTGGTTCGTGGTCCAGACGCCGGCCGCCAGGCCGCAGCGCACGTCGTTGGCGAGACGGAGGGCTTCGGACTCGTCGGTGAAGGGCTGGACGGTGACCACCGGGCCGAAGATTTCCTCCTGGACGATCTCGTCGCTCTGGTGGACGCCGGTGACGACGGTGGCCTGATGGAAGAAGCCGGGACCCGGTGCCTCACAGCCGCCGGTCGCGATCTTTGCGTGGCCGGGCAGACGGTCCAGCAGACCCTTCACCGCGGCGCGTTGGGAGGCGTTGTTGAGGGGACCGAAGTCGACTCCTGGGGTCAGGGCTGCGGCGCGGGTGGTGAAGGCGTCCACGAATGCGTCGTGGATACGGGCGTCAACGAGCAGGCGGGTGGGGGCCGTGCAGTCCTGGCCCGCGTTGTAGTACGCAACAGCGGCAAGCTGCGCGGCGGTTGTCTCGACGTCGACGTCGTCGTGGACGATGACCGGGGCGTTGCCTCCCAGTTCCAGATGGACCCTTTTGAGGTCCGGGGCCGCCGCGGCGGCGATCTCCTGACCGGCCCGGACGCTTCCGGTGACGGCGATCAGCCGGGTTGCCGGGTGGGTGACGAGGGCCCGTCCGGTGTCACGGTTGCCGCACACCACGTTCAGTACGCCCGCGGGCAGATGCTCGGCGGCGATCCGGGCGAGCAGTGCGGTCGAGGACGGGGTGGTGTCGGCGGGTTTCAGTACGGTCGTGTTGCCGGCCGCAATCGCCGGTGCGATCTTCCACACGGCCATCATCAGGGGGTAGTTCCACGGCGTGATCTGGGCGCAGACACCGACTGGTTCGCGCCTCAGCAGCGAGGTGCGTCCTTCGGTGTACTCGCCCGCGGCGGCACCGGGCAGATTCCGTGCCGCTCCTGCGAAGTAGCGCAAGGTGTCGGTGATCGCGGGCAGTTCGTCGGAGCGGAACAGGTCGGCGGGCTTGCCGGTGTCCGCGGTCTCCGCCGCGACCAGGTCGTCCGCGTGCCTCTCCATGGCGTCGGCGATGCGCAGCAGTGCGAGCCCCCGTTCGGCCGGTGTGGTCGTGGACCACAGCTCGTACGCGGCAGCCGCGGCTCCGCAGGCTTCGTCGGTGTCCTGCGGGCCGGAGAGCGGGGCGGTGCCGTGTGTCCTGCTGGTCGCCGGGTCGACGAGCTCGGTTGTCGCGCCCGAGGCCGCCGGCAGGTCCGCTCCCCCGATGTGGTTGAGGACGGTGTGCATACGAGTGTCAGCCACGCGTGAGTGCCTCTTTCGCCGCGGCGCGGCCGGTGCGTACCGCGCCTTCCATGTAGCCCGCCACCCACTGGTCGGATCCGCAGACGTAGAAGGGCGGTTCGTGGGTTGCGTGCAGGGGGCCGACGGCCATGACATCGCCGGGAGTCCACTGGGTCACATATCCCTGGGTGAAGGGATCGGTGCCCCACATCCGCACGTACGTGCTCAGCGGGCTGTGCGCTTCGTCTCCGTAGAGGCGGGCGATGTCGCCGAGCAGTTCGTGCTCCCGCAGGGCTTCGGGCATACCGAGGAGCACGCCATACCGTTCCGGCGGGACGAGGGCGGAGAGGATTCCTTCGTTCTGCGGCCAGGTGCTGCCGAGGACGCCTTCGCACTCGGACAGGCCGCTCAGGTCCGATGCGCGCCAGAACGGCTTGTCGTAGGCGGCAACGAACTTGGCGGCGACGGCCTGTCGTTGGCGGTGCAGAGAGGCGAGTCGTGCGTCGGAGACTCCGGTGACCGTGAGGCGGCGCAGCGGGCCGACGGGCAGGGCGCTGACGACTGCGCCGGCGGTGAAGCTCTCCCCTCCGGCGATGCGTACGGTGCAGCCGCCCGGCCCTGCGGCGACTTCCTCGACGGGAGCGCCGAGCCGGATGCGGTGCCCCAGCGCGTCGGCCATGCGCAGAGCCACCGTCGCCGATCCTTCGGCCACCCGCAGCCCCTCCCAGTCCTGGTAGTCGTAGTGCTCTGTCTCGTCGCCGCCGGGGACGGCTGCGTGCTTGCGCAGGGCGGACAGGAGCGAGGTCCGTTCGTACGAGCCGCTGGCAAGGGCGAGTTGACCGATCTCCCACAGGCGTACGACGGCGGGGCTCGCGCCCTCGGAGCGCAGCCATTCGGCGACGGAGAGGGCGTCGAGAGTGGCGGCCTCGGGGTGTGACCAGGGGTTGTCGGGGTCGACGCTGTGGGCGAGGGCCGTGAATGCGGCGGTGAGCCGTCGGTGGCAGGCGTCGTCTCCGGGGCCGAACCAGTGGGGCGGATCCCCGGCAGAGATCCCCTCGGGTGTGGCGCGGGCCATGACGCCGGGTTCGGCGACATAGCTGGGGACGAGGCTGAGTCCGAGCTCTTCGACGAGGGTGAGGTAGGCGGTGTGGGCCCGGCCGACGACTTCGCCGCCGAGCTGGACGAGCCGGCCGTCGGGGAGTTCGGTCTGTTCGACGCGTCCGCCGACACGGTCGCGGGCCTCCAGGACGAGGACGTCGGCTCCGCCTGTGGCGAGGTCCCGTGCGGCGGCGAGACCGGCGAGTCCTGCGCCGAGCACGATGACATCGTGGTTCATGGGTGCGTTCCTTCGCTGGTTCGGCTGCACAGTCGGGGCGGTCAGTCGAGAACCAGGCAGTGCTCGGGCCTCCAGCCGATCTCGACGCTTTCACCGCCGCTCCAGCGGTCTTCCATGCGGGAGCGGTCGGTGTTCTGCTCCAGTACGGACAGGGTGATGCCGGGGGCGAGTTCGATGAGGTAGGTGGTGGTCGGCCCGGAGTAGACGGTTTCACGGACGACGCCGTTCACGCGGGTCATGCCGGGTTCGAGGTCGGAGAGCCAGATCTTCTCCGGCCGGATGGACAGGCTGACCCGGCTGCCGTCGCTGACGCCGGTGCGGGGCCCGACAGGGAGCGCTGGGCCTTGGTCGACGTGGACGTCACCGGCGCGGTACGTGCCGGGCACGAGGTTGGAGGTGCCCATGAACGAGGCGACGAAGCTGCCGGCCGGGCGTTCGTACACGTCCTCGGGGGTGCCGCACTGCTCGACGCGGCCCTCGTTCATCACCGCGACCCGGTCCGACATGGTCAGGGCTTCGTCCTGGTCGTGGGTGACGAACACGAAGGTGATGCCGATCTCCCGCTGGATCTGCTTCAGTTCGACCTGCATCTGGCGGCGGAGTTTGAGGTCCAGTGCGGCCAGCGGCTCGTCGAGGAGCAGGACTTGGGGGCGGTTGACCAGGGCGCGGGCCAGGGCGACGCGTTGGCGCTGGCCGCCGGAGAGGGTGTGGGGCTTGCGGTCGGCCAGGCTGCCGAGCTGTACCCGCTCCAGCATGCCGGCAACGCGTTCGCGTATCTCGGTGCGGCCGACGCCTGCGCGCTTGAGGCCGAAGGCGACGTTGTCGGCGACCGAGAGGTGGTCGAAGAGGGCGTAGCTCTGGAAGACAGTGTTGACGTTGCGCTTGTTGGGAGGCAGGGCGGTGACGTCTTCGCCGCCGAGCAGAATGCTGCCGTCGGTGGGGTCGGTGAATCCGCCGATCATCCTCAGCGAGGTGGTCTTTCCGCAGCCCGAAGGGCCGAGGAGGGAGAAGAACTCGCCGGACGCGATGTCCAGGGTGAGGTCGCGGACGGCGTAGGAGTCGCCGTAGCTCTTGCTGACGGAGTCGAGCCGGACCGCGGGTGCGGTGTCCGTCGCCGCCAGGGCGGCCGTGGTGGTCGTCGTGGTCACGGGTGTCACTTCCCGGAGAGGAGGTCGAGGCCGCCGCGACGGCCGAACAGGCGCGGGATGAACAGGGCGAGGGCGATGAGGCCGATGGATCCGGCGAGCATCAGGGTGCCTACGGCGTTGATGGTGGGCTGCACACCGAACCGGATCGCCGAGTAGATGCGGACGGACAGCGGCTGCGGGTCGACGCCGGTGGTGAAGTAGGCGAGGACGAAGTCGTCGAAGACAAGCGCGAAAATCAGTACGGCGGAGGCGAGGATGCTGGGGAGCAGTGCGGGCAGGGTGACCAGGCGTAGCGCCTGCCAGCGGGTGGCTCCCAGGTCCATCGCGGCCTCTTCGACCTCGGGGTTGAGGGCGGCGATCCGGGACCGCAGGATGACCGTCACATAGGAGATGGAGAAGGTGATCTCCGCGAGCATGACGGTGCCGGTGGACAGTGTGATGCCCATGCCCTTGAAGAGCATCATGGCCGCGACCCCTGTGACGATCTCGGGGGTGATCAGGGGGACGAGCATGATGAGGCCTGCGAGGGAGCCGAGGCGGCTGCGGCAGCGGACCAGGCCGAGTGCCAGTGCCACGCCGAGGATCAGCGAACCGGCCGTCGCGACCAGGGACACCCGCAGGCTCATGCCGAGCGAGTCGAGCAGGACATCGTCCCGGAAGAAGGCCGAGTACCAGCGGAGGCTGAAGTCCTTGAAGACGGTGAGGGACTTCTGGGAGTTGAAGGAGAAGAGGACGACGACGCCGATGGGCAGGTAGAGAAGCGCGAAGAACGCGGCTGTGACGGCGAGGGCGAAGCGGGGCTTGCGGTCGGTGCCGCGGCGGCGCCTGCGGACGCGGGGCGCGCCGGTGGCAGGGCTGCTCTGCGTGCGCGTGCTCACGGCGCGGAGCGGACGGGAGGCGGGGCGGCGCTGGGGTTTGAGGGCCGGGCGGAGGGTCATCGCGTCGCCTCCGCTTCGTCCTTGCGGGCCCGGCGGAGGTAGCCGATCATCCCGAGGAACAGGACCGCCATCATGAGCATGGTGAGTGCGGAGCCGAGCGGCCAGTTCTGGCCCTGGAAGAACTTGTCCTGGATCAGGTTGCCGATCATGATCTGGTCGGGGCCTCCCATCAGCTGGGCACTGACGAAGTCGCCCATGGCGGGCAGGAAGACAAGGACGCAGCCGGCTGCCGCGCCCTGCCGGGTGGCGGGCAGGGTGACGAAGAAGAAGGTCCGCAGGGGGCCTCCGTAGAGGTCGCGGCCTGCCTCGATCAGCGAGACGTCCATGCGCTCCAGCGCCGCGTACAGCGGAATGATCATGAACACGATGAAGCCGTAGACCAGCCCGGCGATGACGCCCACGCCGGACTGGAGAATCTTGGTGCCGCTGTCGGCGAGCCCGACGGCGCGCAGTGCCTTCAGCAGGGGGCCGTCGTCGGACAGGACGACGGACCAGCCGTACATCCGCACCAGGTAGTTGGCGAAGAACGGAACGACGATGGCCGCGATCAGGAGGTTCTTGAAGCGTCCGCCGTGCAGGGCGATGGTGTAGGCGACGGGGTAGGCCACGGCCAGACAGATGACGCAGGTGAGCAGGGCGTAGCCGAGGGAGCGCAGCAGCACGGCCCGGTAGGCGGGTTCGGCCAGCGCCGTGATGTTCTCGAAGTTGAGCCCGAAGTGCGGATTGCCGAGGGGGTCGGTGGTGCCGAGCGCCAGTGCCGCGACCAGGACCAGGGAGGCGACTAGGAAGGCGGACATCCACAGGGTGCCCGGGACCATGAGCCAGGCCCACAGCCGGTTGCCGCCGGCGGACGGTCCTCTGCGGGGTGGGGGCAGGGCGTGATCTGTGCGTCGTCTCATGTCGTCAGCCGGCCTTCACGCGGGTCCAGGCCGTGTCGCGTGCCTGTTCGCCCTCGGAGGTGACATTGCGGAAGTAGAGCTCGTCCGTCAGGTCGTCGGCGGAGACCTGGCACTCGGGGAACGGCTCCACGAGCGCGGCGTACGTTTCCTCAGTGCCGTCGACCGGCATGGGATAGCCGATGTACTCGATGTTCTTCTTCACGTTCTCCGGGCGGAGCATGTAGTCGATGAAGAGCATCGCCGTGCCGGGGTGGCGGGCATCGGAAGGGATGGCGTAGCAGTCCGAGTTGATCGGAGCCCCTTCCTTCGCGACTTCGAAGCCGAAGATCGAGGGGTCCTTCGCCTGGTTGAGCATGGCGGCCATGTCGCCGCTCCATGCCTGGGTCATGGCCGCGTTGCCGGTGAGCAGGTTGTTGTAGCTGTCGCTGGAGAAGCCGCGCAGATGGGGCCGCAGCGAGCGCAGGGAGTCGGTGATACGGCCCAGCTCACCCTCGGCGCTCGTGGAGAGGTCGAGGCCGAGCTTGAGCGCCGCCATGCCCAGGACTTCGTCCCGGTCGTCGAGCAGGAAGACCTTGCCCTTGGCCTTGGCGCTCCACAGATCGTCCCAGGAGCCGGGCAGGTCGCTGCCGATCTTGTCCTTCCGCCAGCCGATCCCGGTCTTGTACATGGTGAAGGGGACGGTGTGGCGGGCGCCGGGGTCGTACCAGGGGTCGGCGAAGTAGTCGTAGTGGCTGAAGATGGAGTCGGCGTTCTTCAGCCGGCTGTGGTCGATGGCGCGCAGCCGGTTTCCTTCCGCCAGCCGCTGGGCCCATTTCGCGGTCGGGAAGATGATGTCGTAGCGGTTGCCGGCGTTGAGCTTGGCGGCCATGCCTTCCATCGAGTCGAAGTTCGACTGGATGACCTTGACTCCGTACTCCTTCGCGAATCCGGCGAAGACGGCCGGATCGACGAAGTCGGCCCAGTTGAAGTAGACGAGGTCACCGTCGACCTTGACGTCGATGGGCTTTTCCTCGGCCTTCTTCGCGGCGGGGCCCGAGGAGGAGAATCCGCAGCCGGCCGCGGTCAGGCCGAGGCCGACGGCCGCGGCGGAGCCGGTGCGCAGGAAGGAGCGGCGGGACAGGGGGAATGCTTCGGGGGACATACGAGGTCCTCTCCGTGGGGTCCGCGCGGGCAACGGACACCTGGTGCGGGCGGGGTGGCCCCTGACACGTGTGCACGTGCGGGACCCGGGGAGCCGCGGGTCGGTTCGGGGGGACCGATGGCGTACTCGACAGGGGGGTGGCCTTGGCGGTTCGGGCTCCACGCCGGCCGCGAGGGGGCAGCTCAGTGCTGCCCGGCGGCCGCGGGGACAGGTTCGGCTAGGGCTCCACGCCGTCCAGGTCGGCGCGGACGCGGCCGGCGAACCAGCCGACCGCGGACTCGCGCCGGGACAGGGGCCCAGGTTCGAAGCCCGGTGTGGTGAGTCCTTTCTGCACACGGGCCACCAGTTCGGCGTCCTCGTCGTTGGTGATCCAGCCGATGTGGATGTTCAGCCGCCGGGCGAGCTTGGTGCGCAGTCCGGTGCCACGGCGCGTGTAGAACGCTCCGGGTACGGCCACGCGGTCCACCGCCGTCGGGATCGCGGTCCAGGCAAGCACATGGTCGGGGTAAAAGTCGATAAGTGTATTGGGGTAGATCACGGCGTACCGCCAGACCCGGCGGTCGGCCTCGGTCAGACCCGGCATGGGGGCGGTGATGCGCTGGTAGAGGCGCTCCGCCCAGTTCGAGGACGGCTTGTCACGCAGCGGTGAGGCGAACAGTGTGTACGCGTCGCGGATCTCGCTGGTGTAGCCCTGGTAGTCGAGCAGCCGCATCAGCCCGGGGTGGGCGACGGGCACGTGGTAGCCCTCGAGGTAGTTGTCGACGGCGACCTTCCAGTTGGCGTGCTGGACCTCGGCGCCTTCCAGGTGGTGGATACGGCTGCGTCCGATGGGCACGAGATCGGTTCCGGCGTAGTGGCCGACGGCTTCCGCGAGTCCGGCGCACTGCTCGCCCAGGGGTACGGCGTTCTGGTCGAGGTTGACGAAGACGAAGCCCAGGAAGGACTCCACGCGGACGGAGAACAGACTGAGCTTCGGCTTGTCCAGGCACGGAATCTGCCGCGCCTCGGGGGCACCCACCAGGCGTCCGTCGAGTTTGTACGTCCAGCCGTGGTACGGGCAGCGAATCGCCTTGCCGGACGGTTCGGGCCGGGTGACCAGCCGGGTGCCGCGATGGCGGCAGATGTTGAGGTGGGCGGCGAGGCTGTCGTCCTCGGTTCGCACCACCAGCACTTCGCGGTCGGCGACCGTGGCGGCGAGTCTGGCGCCGGGGCCGGGGAGGTCGGATTCATGGCACACGAGCTGCCAGGACCTGGCGAAGATGTGCCGGGTTTCGGCGGCGGCCGTGTCGGGGTCGGTGTAGTAGCGGGCGGCCAGGGCTTGGCCGGGGTCGTCCTGGTGCGGGCTGTCCGGGTCCGCTGTGGCGCCTGCGTGGCTTGTCCGGTCGGGGTTCGTCTCGTGGGGCTCCTGCAGAGGCGGTGCTGCGGGAGCTGCTGGGGCTTCGGCTTCGGGCTGCATCGGCTGACTCCTCAATGCCGCACAGGCGGCGATCGGTGTTGAGGCGGCCCTAGGGCGGTACGGGGCCCGGGTGATGCATCCGGTGCCGCGGACTGCGCTGACTAATTGGTCAGTCAGATTGCTGGCGGGTTGCCGGGGTGTCAAGTCTTGTGGACTGACTAATTGATTAGTTAGCGTAGTGGTCATCGCTGCTCCCGGCGATCCGAGGCTTTGTGCCGCGGAGCCGGACGCCGGCAGCTCCCGGGCGACCCCGCCCGGTCCCCTACCGCCGAATCCCCGTCGCACGGCGCTCCGGTCCACGGCCGCAGGCCACGGACACACGCTCACCGCACTCGGCTCCCACCGGCCCGGATGCGCCGTGACGGCTCCCCACTCCCCTCCCGGAGGCACGCATGAGCGGTCGTCGGAGTCTCGCCTGGCTCGGGCTGACACCCGAACCGGAACGGGAGCTGCCCCCTGCCGTCGCTGCCCTGCGCACCCGTGCGCCGGACACGGCCGCACCAGCGCCGAGGACGGCGGCCGCCGAGCGGCGCCGGGTCCAGAGCCTGATCCTGCATGGCAGTCGGCGCAGCTGGCTGCGCTACCTCGCCGAGGTCACCTCGCTGGTGACCTCCGTCGCCGACGGCTCCGTGCCCGGCGATCGGAGGGCAGCCCTCCTCGCGGGCGAAGTCGTGCTCGACCACCACCGGATGCTCATCGGTCTGCCGGGCTCCGGATACGACCGGACCGCGGCCGACCGCAGCGCCCTGGAGCAGGCGGTACGGGCGCTGCGCACCGCCACAGCTCCGCCTGCGAGCGGACCGGAGCCGACGCTGACGCAAGGAGGCCGGGGATGACGGCGAGCGCAAGGCCCGGAACCGGGGCCGGTGCGAGGACGGTGCCGAGCGCGCCCGGACAGCGGGAATCACGCGCGACGCAGACCCGTCCACTGCGCGGCCCGACGGCCGGCAGCCCCCCAGAAACCAGCGAGATCGGGGGCGTATCGACGTCCGCGACCGCCACCCGTATCCGGTCGCTGATGCCTGGTGGACCCGGCACCCTCCTCGGCCCGGCCCCCGAAGTCACGGAAGATGCCGAGGCGTACGCCGCCACCGGCGGATACCGCGACACCGCAGACCCGGCGAAGCTGCTCGACCTGATCACCGACGCCGGTCTGCTCGGCCGCGGCGGCGCGGGCTTCCCGGCCGCCATCAAGCTCGCGGCCGTACGGGACGGCACCGGCGTGCCCGTCGTGGTGGCCAACGGTGAGGAGGGCGAGCCCGGGTCGGTGAAGGACCGCTGGCTGCTGCGCGCCCGGCCCCATCTCGTGCTGGACGGACTCGCCCTCGCCGCCGCGATCACCGGGGCCGAACACGGCTATGTCTATCTCTCCGATCCCTGCGCGGCGACACGCGTCCGCCGTGCCCTGGCCGAGCGCCCGACGCCGCTGCCGGTCGAGGTGATCGAGACCGACCACACCTATGTGGGCGGCGAGGAGACCGCCGCCGTCCGGCGTATCAACGGCGGACCCGCCCTGCCGACCGCCAAGCCCCCGCGCCCGTTCGAACGCGGAGTCGCCGACCGGCCCACGCTGGTCTGCAACGTCGAGACACTCGCCCGGATCGCGCTCATCGCTGCACACCCCCACCTGCGTCACCGCATCGCCCACAGCACGCTGCTCACCCTCTCCACCGACCGTGGCGCCGCCGACGACCCCTGCGAGGACCCCCTCCTCTCCGAGGTCCCCTACGGCACCACCCTGGGCACACTCGCCGCCGAACTGGGCGCCGCCGACGCGTCCGGAGCGCTCATGGGCGGACTGTTCGGCGGACTCGTCGGACCCGGCTGGCCGTCCCTTCCGCTCGACCACGCCGCGCTCGCCGGTGCGGGCACGGCACTGGGCTGCGGCGCGATCCGGTTCCTCGCCCCGGGGGCATGCCCGGTGGCCGTCGCCGCCGACGCGGTCGACCACCTCACAGGCGAGAGCGCCCGGCAGTGCGGCGTCTGCGTATCGGGCACCACCGCCATCCGCGACACGCTGCGGGCATTGACGACCGGCACGGCGGGCCCCGACGCCGCCGAACGACTGGAGCGCTGGTCGAAAACCCTGCCGGGGCGGGGCGCATGCGGGCTGCTCGACGCCGCCGCCGGTACGGCCGGCAGCCTCCTGCGTGCCTTTCCCGCCCTCGTCCGCAGCCATCTCGATACGCCGTGCCCGCTCTGCGCCGCCTGTCCGCCCCGTGGCGGTCACCGGCTGGTGGTCGCCGTACCGCATGTCGCGGACGCCGCTTCTGCGACCGAGGCCGTGCCCTCGCTGAAAGGAACAGCATGAAACTCTTCCTGGACTCCACACGCTGCCAGGGCTACGGGCTCTGCCATGAGCACTCCCCCGGTCTGATCGAACTCGACGAATGGGGCTACGCGTCGGTGCTCGCCGTCGACGTACCGCCCGGGGAAGAAGACGCGGCCCACGCCTGCGCCGAGAGCTGCCCCAACTCCGCGCTGCGGCTGGAGAAGTGACATGGGACGTGACCTGACTGCGCTCTTCGATCCCAAGTCCGTGGCCGTGGTCGGGGCCAGCGACGACCCGGCGAAATACGGTTACGCCGTGGCGGCGCAGGCGCTGCGCGCCCTCGGACGCCGGCCGGTGCACCTGGTCAACCGCCGCGGTGGGACCGTTCTCGGGCGCCGGGCAGCAACCAGCCTCACCGCGATCGGCGAGCCCGTCGAGCTCGTGGTGATCTCCGTGCCCGGGGCGGGCTTCGAGGCCGCGGTCGACGAGGCTCTGGAGTGCGGCGCACGCGCCATCGTCGGCATCACCGCCGGTTTCGCCGAGACCGGTGCGGACGGGCTGGCCCGGCAGCAGGCACTCGCCGCACGGGTGCGGGAGGCAGGTGCGGTCCTGGTCGGCCCCAACTGTCTGGGCATCGCCGACAACACGACCGAGCTGCATCTCGCCTCGGACACCTTCGCGCCCGGCCGTGTCGCGCTGCTGAGCCAGAGCGGAAATCTGGCCCTCGAACTCCAGCTCCGCATGGAGCGGCACGGCCTCGGCTTCTCCCGGTTCGTCTCGCTCGGCAACCAGGCCGATGTCACCCTCGTCGACCTGGTCGAGGACTGCGCCCGGCACGAGCCCACCTCGGCGATCGCCGTGTACGCCGAGGACTTCGGCGACGGCCGTGCCTTCGCGCAGGCGGCTGCCGCGGCGGGCAAGCCGGTCGTTCTGCTCACCGCGGGCCGCGGCACTGCCTCCGCGCGTAGCGCCCAGTCCCACACCGGGGCGCTCACCACGTCCTCCGATGTCGTGGCCGCCGCATGCCGGGACGCCGGCGTGGAACTGGTTGCCACACCACGCGAGATGACCGTGGTCCTGGCCGCCCGCAGCTCCGGTGCACGTGCCTTCGGGCGGCGTACCGCGGTCTTCACAGACGGCGGCGGACACGGCGTGATCGCCGCGGACGCGGCGGAAGCCGCGGGTCTCGATGTCCCCGAACTCGGTGCCGCGGCACAGAACCGGCTACGGGCCCTGCTGTGGGAGCAGTCCGCGGTCGGCAATCCGGTCGACCTGGCCGGAATGGGCGAGCAGAACCCCCGCTCGTACGCCGAGACAGTCGGCGGACTCCTGGCCATGGACGAGGTCGACGCCGTCCTGATGTCGGGCTACTTCGGGGGCTACGCGGCCTCCGGCAGCGGTCTCGGCGGCGGCGGAGCCACCCTCGCCGAGGGCGAGGCCGAGGCCGCACGGGACATCGTCGCGCACTGGCGGGCCCGGCCGAAGCCGCTGGTCGTGCAGTCGATGTATCCGAAGTCGCCAAGCTGTCGCACGTTGGCCGGGGCGGGCATACCAGTGTTCTCGGCGACCGAGGATGCGGCCCGTGCGCTCGCCGCGATGGCGGTATTGGGCGGGCCGCCCGGACTCGCCCCCCTCCCGCCCCCCGCCCCGCCGCTGCGCGAGGCCGGATACCACGGGATCCGGGGCGTCCTCGCCGACGCCGGCGTGCCGTACCCCCAGGCACGCGAAATCACCGGCGAGGCCGAACTGCTCTCCGCAGCCGATGAGTTCGCCGGTCCGTACGTCCTGAAGGCCCTGCATGTCCTGCACAAGTCCGACGCGGGCGGAGTGGCCCTGCGCCTCACCGACCGTCCGGCGCTCCTCGCCGCGTACCGGGCGATGCACGCCAGGCTCGGCGCGCCTTCCTATTCGGTCGAGGCGATGGCGGATCTCGACGACGGGATCGAGCTGATCGTGGGAGTCAACCGGGACCCGAGGTTCGGTCCGGTCGCCATGGTCGGTCTCGGCGGCGTCCTCACCGAGGCCCTGCACGATGTCGCCTTCGCCCTGGCCCCCCTTCCGGCCGCCCGCGCCGAAGAGCTGCTGCGCGGTCTTCGGTCCGCCGCTCTGCTGACAGGTGTCCGCGGGCGTCCGGCCCTCGATGTGGCAGCCGCCGCAGAGGTCATCGAGCGCATCACCACCGTCGCCGCCGCCCATCCGGAGATCGCCGAACTGGAGGTCAATCCGCTGCTGGTCCGCCCGGACGGTGTGCTCGCCCTGGACTCCCGCGCCGTGCTCGCCTGACCGCTCCCCGCACTCCCCAACCCGAAAGGCCCGGAGAACACGATGGACTTCCGCTACACACCCGAGCAGGCCGACCTCAAGAGCCGGGCCGCCGCGTACACCAGGCTCCTGATGGAGTACGAGAACCAGTCCGAGGAAGCGGGCGGCCCGCTGCCCGCCGACACCGTCCGCGAGCTGACCCGCGCCGCGATCGACGCCGGCGTGTACGCGATCAACATGCCGGCCGAGTGGGGCGGCGCAGGGCTGTCCCTGCTGGACCAGGTCATCGTCGAGGAGGAGTTCGGGAAGGTCACCAACTGCCTCTGGGACATCCCGTGGCGGCCGGCCAACGTGCTGGCGTACGGCACCGAGGCGCAGCGTGAGAAGTATCTGCTGCCCGTCATCCGCGGTGAGCGCTTCGACGCCTTCGCCGTGACCGAACCGGGCGCGGGCTCTGACCCCTCCTCGGGCACCAGCACCGCGACCCGTACGGACGGCGGCTGGCTGCTGAACGGCGAGAAGTGGTTCGTGACCTGCGGCGACATCGCCGACTTCCTGCTGGTGCAGGCGGACGCGGGGACCGAGCGGGCGGCCACCCTCTTCTTCGTGGACAAGCAGGCGCCGGGCGTGGAGATGACGCGCGTGCCCCGGTTCATGCACTCCGCTGTCAACGGGCATCCCGAGTTCACGTTCACCGATGTGTTCGTCCCCGACGAGGACGTGCTCGGCGGTGTCGGCAACGGCTACGAGCTCACCAAGGAATGGTTCACCGACGAGCGGCTCATGATCGCGGCGCGCACCACCGGAGCCGCCGAACGGGCCCTGGAACTCGCCCGCGACTGGGCAGTCGAACGCCGCCAGTTCGGCTCCCCCATCGCCGACTTCCAGCTCATCCAGGGCATGCTCGCCGACTGCGCCGTCGACATCGCCGTCAACCGCGCCTACACCCACCAGGTCGCCTGGGAAGCCGACCAGCCGCACACCGACCGCAAGGCACTGCACGCCAAGGCGTCGACGGCGAAGCTCGCGGCGAGCGAGGCAGCGGGCCGCGTCATCGACCGGTGCGTCCAGATCTTCGGCGGACGCGGCTACGACCGCTCCTACCCCGTCGAACGCCTCTACCGCGAACTGCGCGTCGACCGCATCTGGGAAGGCACCTCCGAGATCCAGCGCCTGATCATCGCCAACGAACTGATCAAGCGCGGCGCCCGGGCGCTCGCGCTCCCCACCTCCTGACACCCCGTCCACCGCTATCAGAGGACTGACATGGACTTCCGTCTCACCGCCCGTCAGGAGGAGCTCAGGAGCTCCGCGCGCGGGCTCACCGAGTTCATCATGAAGTACGAGATCGACTGCGAGGAGAACAACGGCCTGCCGCCCGCCGCCCACGCCGAGATCCGCGACGCTGTATTGGACAGCGGACTCCAGGCCGTCAACATGCCCGAGGAGTGGGGCGGAGCAGGACTGACGATCCTGGAGCAGGCCGTCGTCCAGGAGGAACTCGGCCGGCTCACCGGTGCGTTGTGGGACATGGTGTGGCGCCCGGCGAACGCGCTGCGCTTCTGCACCCCCGAGCAGCGCGAGCGCTACCTCGTTCCCGTCATCCGGGGGCGGCGCCGCGACTGCTACGCGGTCACCGAGCCGGAGGCCGGATCCGACCCGCAGAACATCACCACGACGGCGACACGCACCACCGACGGCTGGGTGCTGAACGGCGAGAAGTGGTTCGTCACCGTCGGCGACCACGCCGACTTCATGATCGTGCTGGCCGCCGCCGGTGAAGAGCGTGCACCGACCCTCTTCCTCGTCGACAAGGACACTGCGGGCATCGAGATGACACGGGTGCCGCGCTTCATGCACACCTTCGTCTACGAGCACCCCGAGTTCACGTTCACAGGGGTCCATGTCGGCGACGACGCCGTGCTCGGTGGCATCGGGAACGGATACGACATCACCCGCTCCTGGTTCACCGAAGAGCGGCTGATGATCGCGGCGCGGACCACCGGAGCCGCCGAACGAGCCCTGGAACTGGCCCGCGACTGGGCGGTCGAACGCCGCCAGTTCGGCTCCCCCATCGCCGACTTCCAGCTCATCCAGGGCATGCTCGCCGACTGCGCCGTCGACATCGCCGTCAACCGCGCCTACACCCACCAGGTCGCCTGGGAGGTGACCGAGGGCGCCTGCGACCGTAAGACGCTCCACGCGAAGGCGGCCATCGCCAAACTGTCCGCGAGCGAAGCGGCCGGCCGGGTTATCGACCGCTGCGTGCAGATCTTCGGCGGCCGCGGCTACGACCGCTCCTACCCCGTCGAACGCCTCTACCGCGAACTGCGCGTCGACCGCATCTGGGAAGGCACCTCCGAAATCCAGCGCCTGATCATCGCGGGTGAACTGGTCAAGCGGGGCACGGGCGTTCTGCAGATGCCCTCTCCCGCCTGAGTCCACCCGGCCCGGCCGCAGCCGCCCCACCGCGGCCGGGCTCGCTCCCCCTCACACGCCGTCACAGGAGGACCAATGGACGACATCGAGCGGATCGGGGTCGTGGGCTGCGGCCTGATGGGATCAGGCATCGCCGAAGTATGCGCCCGGGCAGGACGGAACGTCGTGGTGCTCGAGACGAGCCGCGCCGCGGCGGAAGCCGGGCTCCGACGCATCAGCCGATCCCTCGCTCGCGCGACCGCCGCCGGGAAGCTGTCCCCCAAGGACCGGGACAGCGCGCTGGCCCGCATCGAGACAACCACGGACTTGAACCGGATGGCGGACCGAGACCTGGTTGCGGAGGCCGTCGCCGAGAACGAAGCCGCCAAGGTGGACGTCTTCGCACGCCTCGATGCGACCGTGAAGCGGCCTGACGCGATCCTGGCGACCAACACGTCCTCGATCCCGGTCATCCGCCTCGCCGCGGCCACCGGCCGCCCCGAGCAGGTGATCGGCCTGCACTTCTTCAACCCCGTCCCGGTACTGCCCCTGGTCGAGCTGGTGCCGTCGCTGCTGACCGGCGAGAACACGGCACGGCGGGCAGAAGACTTCGCCTCCGGAGTTCTGGGCAAGCAGGTCGTACGCGCCCGCGACCGGGCCGGCTTCATCGTGAACGCCCTGCTCGTCCCGTACCTGCTGGCCGCCGTCCGGATGGTCGAGTCGGGCACGGCCTCCGTGGAGGACATCGACCGCGGCATGATCCTGGGCTGCGCCCACCCGCTCGGTCCGCTCGCACTCATCGACCTGATAGGGCTGGACACCACCCAAGCGATCGCGGAGTCGATGTACGAGGAGTTCCGCGAGCCGCTGTACGCGCCTCCGCCGCTGCTCGCCCGCATGGTCGACGCGGGCATGCTCGGGCGTAAGTCGGACCGCGGCTTTCATACCTACCGATGAGCGCCGCACCGTGGCCCGGAGCTGCCGGAGAGGCAGGAAAGAGATACGGGAAGATGGAACGCGGGAGACCCGGCATCCCACCGACCACGCCGACGCCGATCCGACCCAGGGAGCACCAACGTGACGAAGGCCGAACGCACGCGCGAGACTCGTGAGCGGATTCTCGCCGCGGCGTGCGAGGTGATCGCCGAGGTCGGCTTCGAGAAGATCCGCATGTGGATGGTGGCGAAGCGCGCGGGGGTGTCAACAGCTCTGCTGCACTACCACTTCGAGACCCGCGAGAAACTCTTCACCGAGGCGATGACGTACTCATTCGCACAGACCGGGACCGAGCTCGAAAGAGACGCGGGCTCGGTGCCCGCCTCGGTCATTCTGGCGCGGATCCTCAACAGCCTGCTCCCCACCGACCCGGAACTCAGGCAGGACTGGCGACTCTGGCAGGAGCTGTGGGTTCGGGCCCTGCGCGACGAGGCCGCACAGCATCTGGCCATCGACCTGTACGGACAGCTCCACACCTGGGTCGGCGAGGCAATTCAGCGGGGCATCGACTCGGGAGAGTTCGCACCCTGCGACATCGACGCGACGACCACGCTCCTGCTCGCCCTGTGCGACGGGTTCGGCATCCGCCTGATGCTGACCGACTCCCGGGTCAGCGTGCAGACGGCTCAGAATGCCATCTGGGGTGCGGTGGCCGGCACCCTCGCGGTACCGGCGGAGTTCCCGGCTCTGTAACGCACCCCGGTCCTCTTTCGGTTCGTCCCGAGACCGACGACACGCTGTAACTCAGAACCCCTCTACTCTTGAACTTTCCAGCAAATATGCTGGCGGCAGCCTTGCTCGTCACCACGGAGCGTCATCCTCGGCGCGATACCCCGTACGGTGACAGCACGGTCGCCTCCCTGACCGCAGTGGGGGGCTGTGGGTTGGTGAAGCATGACAACGGGGCAACGACCGTGCTTATTGGACGACAACGAGAACTCGCCACACTGGGTGAGCTGACCAGACATGCCGCACCCGGAACGGCGGTGATCGTGCGCGGGGGCAGCGGCGTCGGCAAGAGCGCCCTGCTCCGCAGGGTGCTGCGCCGAGCGCGAGCCGACGGGCAACTCGTCCTCTGTGCGACGGCCGACTCTCTGGACACACCGGCCGATTTCGGTGTCGTCCACCAGTTGTTGGAGCACGTCGCGGAAGAGCAGCTGGACGAGACCGTGCAGGCGGCCATCGCCGACTTCCAGGCTCCGTACCGGGCCGCGGCTGCTCTCACCCGCACCGGCCGCCGGGTCGTGCTGGGGATCGACGACCTCCAATGGGCCGACACGGCCTCGGTGACATGGCTGGGCAGACTGCTTCGTCGACTGGACGGGCTGCGGATCACCGTGGTCACCACCATGGGCCCGGAAGTCCCGTCCGGCGACGAGCACTCCATCGGCACGCTGCTGCCGCTGTTCCGGCACCGCATCTGGCTCACCCCGCTCGGCGACACAGAAGTCGGTGAACTCGCCGAGGCGGTGCTCGGGACCGAACCCGAACCGGACTTCGTCACCGCCTGCCGCACGGCCACCGGCGGCATCCCCGCCCTGCTGCACGCCCTGCTCCGGTCGATACGGACCCATGGAGCGGCGCCGGACGCCGACACCGGCGCCGATCTCGCCCGCTACGTACCCGCCGAGGTGGGCAGAACCCTTCAGGCCAGGCTGCGGGCCTGCGGACCCGATGCGGTCGCCACCGCCGAGGTGGCGGCCGTGCTGGCGGGGTCGCCGACGCCGACCGCCGACCTGATCGCCTGCGCCGCCGACATGCCTCAGCCGGCTGTCGAGGACAGTCTGCACACCCTCACCGCCACCGGCCTGATGGTCCGAGCGGAGGGAGGCACCGCCTTCAGTTGCCCGGTACTGTCCGTGGCCGTCGCCAATGAAGTGCTGCCCAGCCGCCGTCAGGAACTCCACGCCCGCGCCGCACGGTTCCTGATCGACCAGGGGGCCGCGTGGGACTCGGTCGTCCCTCATCTGCTGAATGCCCCGCTGGGCCAGGAGTGGGCGATCGACGCCCTGCTCCGCGCCGCCGACGAGGCAATGGCGCGCGGAGACCGCGCGGCCGCACTCGGGTGTCTGCAACGCGCCCTGCGCGAACCCCTGCCCGACCCGGTTCGTGCCCAGGCGCTTGCCTCCCTCGGCGAAGCAGAACTGGCCCGCTGCGTGCCCAGCGCGGTGCACAGCCTCCGCCGAAGTCTGGATCTCGCCACCGCGCCCGGCGAACAGGCCGCGGCGGCACGCTCGCTGTCCGCTGCCCTGTTCACCCTGGACCGCTACCCCGAGGGACTCGACGTGCTGGAGCACGTCTCCGAGCGGATCCGCGCGGCCGGCCGAGTGGACGCTCTGCGTTTGGAGATCGACCTCGTCTACGCCCGGCTCAGCCGCACCTCCACCGCCGCCTCGGCGATGCCACGGCTGATGGCGATGGACCTGGCCGAGGCCGAGGGAACCCTCGTACGGCGGCCGCTCGCCGCATTGCTCTCGCTCCGTTCGATCATGGACGGAGGCAACCCGGCGGACGCGGTCGCCTATGCACAGCAGGCCATGAGCGGCGGGGTCTGTCCGGCGGACGACGAATCCTTCGTCTACACCGCCCCGGTCCTGGCACTGGCCGCTGCAGGCCGCTCCGATCTCGCCCTCGCCCACGTCGACGCGACCATGGACGCGGTCCGGGCGGGAGGGTCCGCACTCCGCTCCGCATATCTCTCCACGCTGCGCGCCGGGGTCAACTACCGCGTCGGCAACGTTGCCGGATGCGAGGCCGACGCCCACGCCGCCGTTGAGTCGTTGCGGGGTGTCGGCGCCGGACCGACAACCAGTCACAGCGTGGCCATGTGGACGGACGCACTGGTCAAACAGGGCCGTACCGAGGAGGCCGAGCAACTGCTGGCCGACCACGGGCTGATGGGCCGGCTCAACCCCCACTGGGCCAATGACTTCACAGCGTTGGTCCGTGGCCGGCTGAGGATGGTACAGGGCCGGGCCCGGGAGGGCCTCGCCGATTTCCTCCACGCCGGAGCCCGTGCCCGGACCCGCCGGATGGCAGGACCGGCCGTGCTGCCCTGGCGCTCCGAGGCCGCCCTGGCCCACGCCTGTCTCGGTGAACACGAAGAGGCGAGTGCACTGGTCGAGGAAGAGCTCACGCTTGCTCAGGCGTGGGGAATACCGGAGGTCACCGGGGTGGCGCTACGCGCTCGTGGGGTCATCACCGGGGGCTCCGCGGGCGCGGAAATGCTCCGCGAGTCCATCCGTCTGCTGGAAGCGTCCACCGCACGCTTCTCGTACGCCCAGGCGCTCGCCGACTGCGGGGCGCTGGTGCGGCGGAACGGGCTGCCGTCGGCGGCGTGGAGTGTGCTGCAGCAGGCGGTGAGCGTCGCGAAGCAGTGCGGGGCGATCGCCGTGGAAGCCTTCGCCCTGGAGGAACTGCGGGCGGCAGGTTACCGGGCGGAGTCCCGTGCCTCACGCGGGCTGGAGGCACTGACCCGCTCGGAGCGCCGGGTCGCGAAGCTCGCTGCCGAGGGCATGACGAACAAGGAGATCGCGGCGAGTCTCTTCGTCGGTCTGCGGACCGTCGAGGTCCACCTCAGCAAGGCGTACCACAAGCTCGGTATCAGCGGCCGGGCCGGACTGGCGGAGGCTCTTGCGGCCTAAGGGCCTGTCTTCCGGATCTTGCCGGGCTGGTGTGCCCGGGCACGCACTCCCCCGTAGCCCTTCGGGCACGCGAGTTGCCCCCACCGCGTGGGCCCTCCCCCTGACTTCGACGGGGGACCCCCATCCTCCGACCAGGTTACGGGCGGCCCAGCTTCGCTGGGGCCGCTGACGGTCCACCTCCCGCCTCCCTGGTACTTATTCTTCCCCGGCACTGCGCACTTTGAGAGGTCTTCACCATGCCCGTGGTCAATCCCCGTTTCAGCATCCTGTCCGAGGACTTCGCCGCAGACCCCTACCGCTGCTCCGCACAGCTGAGGGAGCAGGCTCCGGTGCACTACGAGCCGGCGATCGACAGCTATTTCCTCTCCCGCTACCAGGACGTCAAGCGGGTACTTACCGACCATGAGGCGTTCACTACCGAGACACTGCAGGTGCGCGCCGAGCCGGTGATGCGCGGGCCGGTCCTCGCCCAGATGACCGGGGCCGAGCACACCGCCAAGCGAAAGATCGTCGTCCGGGGTTTCACCGGCCAGGCCCTCGAGAGCCAGATACGCGCCATCCACGCCAACGCCGCTGAACTCATGGCCCCTTTCCTTTCCCGAGGCCGGATGGACCTGGTCAACGATTTCGGCAAGCCCTTCGCCGTCCACGTGACCCTCGATGTCCTCGGTTTGGACAGAGAGGACTGGCGGCAGGTGGCCGCCTGGCACAGCGGGGTCGTCGAGTTCATCACCAGCATGACTCTCACCCCCGAGCGCCGCCGGCACTGCATGGACTGCGCGGAGCAGCTGGAGGCCTATCTCGTACCCGTCATCGAACAGCGGCGCCGCCACCCCGGCGAGGACCTGATATCGACGCTGTGCACGGCCGAGTTCGACGGCGTCGCCATGAGCAATCGCGACGTCACCGCGCTGATCATCAACGTGTTGGCTGCCGCCACCGAGCCCGCGGACAAGACCCTCGCCCTGCTCGTCAAGCACCTGATCGACCACCCCGAGCAGATGGCGCAGGTCCGCCAGGACCCGAACCTGCTGGCCGCCGCGATCGCCGAGACCCTGCGCTTCACCCCGCCGGTCCAGCTCATTCCCCGCCAGGCGGAGGAGAACGCCGTGTTCGCGGGCACCACCGTCCCGGCAGGTGCCACCGTCTTCTGCATGATCGGCGCGGCCAACCGCGACCCCGATGCCTTCACCGCCCCGGACACCTTCGACATCCACCGCCCGGACCTTGGCACCGCCCGCTCCTTCACCGCGGCCGCCCAGCACTTGGCCTTCGGTACCGGACTCCACCAGTGCGTCGGCGCGGCCTTCGCACGCGCCGAGATCGAGACCGTCGCCGCAATGCTCCTGCCCCTGCTCGACCAGGTCCGCTACAGCCCCGGCTTCCGCTACCAGGAGACCGGCCTGTACACCCGAGGCCCTGTTTCCCTGTCGCTGGACTTCACTCCGTCCACGAAGGCGGCACCGGCCACGACTGACGGCCGTCCCTGACCCAGGCCTCTCCCGGGCCGGGCCGGCGTCCTGTCCTCCGCGGCTCCAGCCGCCAGGACCAACTCCATGCCCCTCCTCACTTCAGGCGAATACAGCGATGACATCGACCGACATCACCCGAGCCATCAACGACTTGCTGTTCAACCCGGGCCTCGACCTCGCCGAAGCCCTCGACCGGCACTTCACCCCTGACTACCGCCAGCGCACCGACGGCGTGTGGAGTGACCGGACCTCCTTCGCCCAGCACATCACACGCCTCCGCTCCCTGATCCGCAGCGGCCACATAGAGGTCCACGACGAACTCCGGGACGGACTGCGCTACGCCGACCGCCACACCGTCACCCTCAGCCAGGACAACGGCCGTATCTCTCGCACCGAGGTCTACCTCTTCGCCCAGCTGGCCCCCGACGGCCGCTTCCATCGCGTCGAAGAAACCACCCTCCTGATCACCGGCCACCCCGACGACGGGAACCTCGGGCTCATCAAGTGACAGGACAGAGCCTCCGTTAGGATCTCCCCGGAGTAGCGGCCCTGGAGGGGGAATCGGCCTCCGAAGCACCGGATGCGACACCTGTTCACACCCGTGCGCGGCGCAGCCTCGACCAGCCGGAGCCGGGTGGTGCACAAGGAGCTCGGACCACTGCCGTGCGTAACTCGTGCCGGTGGCTGTCGCCGCGGGGCCCGATGGGTGTCTCCGGGCATGGCTGTCGAGTGCTGGAGCAAAGGGGATGGGAGCCGCCATGGTGTCCGTGGGAGAGAGACTGAGCAGAGCGCGCGTGCAGGCCTTCATCGGCCGGGACGAGGAACTCGGGCGCTTCGAGGAGGCTTTGGCCGGCGATCCGCAGGCACCGTTCGCGTTCTACGTGTGCGGGCCGGGCGGCATCGGGAAGTCGACGCTGCTGAGGCGTCTGGCGGACCACGCTCGTGCGGCGGGCCGGCTGCTCGTCGAACTCGACGGCCGGTTCGTCAGCCGGGACCCGGCCGATTTCGAGCACGCTGCCGGTCCTTTCCTGGATGTTCCGGGCACGGTCCTGTTCGTGGACTCCTTCGAGCACTGCCAGTGGCTGGAGAGCTGGCTGTGGCACCACTTTCTGCCTCGCGCCGCGGACGGCACCCTGGTCGTCCTGGCCGGACGGCGCGCTCCGCAACCGCAGTGGACCGCCGACCCCGCCTGGTCCCGGCTCCTGCACGTGACCGAACTGGAGCCGTTCTCCGCGGAACAGGCCGGGAGCCTGCTGGTCGCGGCGCAGATCCGGCCCGAACTGCGCGACCGGGTCCTCCGCTTCGCCGGCGGCAATCCGTTGGCCCTGTCCCTCGCGGCCGCGGCAGGATCGGCGGGCTGCTCCAGGGAGGAGATCTGGGCCCCGTCGGCGGACGTCCTGCGCACACTGTTGGCGGGGTTGATCGGTGAGGTCCCCACGGCTGCCCACCGCCGCGCCCTGGAGGT
Organism: Streptomyces sp. NBC_00322; assembly: GCF_036147535.1. NCBI lineage: Bacteria > Bacillati > Actinomycetota > Actinomycetes > Kitasatosporales > Streptomycetaceae > Streptomyces > Streptomyces sp. NBC_00322. Next base: position 566,884 of record NZ_CP108019.1, read on the forward strand.
GGCCGCGCAGGCCCACTCGACGTCCGAGGAACTGCTCGCCGCCGTGCTGCCCGGGGAGGATGCCCATCTGCTCTTCTCCTGGCTGAGGGACCTGCCCTTCATGGAGTCCACGCATCGGGGGCTCCACCCGCACGACGCCGCACGCGAGACGCTGGCCGCCGACCTGCGCTGGCGTGCTCCCAACGCGTTCGAGACGATGCGCCAGCGGCTGGCGGACGAGTACCTGCGCATCCTGCGCGAGGCACCCGAGGAGCGGGTGTGGACCGTCACCGACGAGCTCTTCTACCTCTTCCGGGAGGGGGAGACCCTGGCCCGGCTACGCACCTGGTCCCGCGAGGACGAGGTGCACGACCGTCCGCTGCACCCGGAGGACATCGATGTCGTGCTGCGGATGGCCGAGGAGACCGAGGGGGCCGCCTCCGCGGAACTGGTCCGCTACTGGGCACAGCGCCAGCCGCAGGCTTTCAGCGTCTACCGTCTCGTGAGCACGGGCCGGATCGTGGCCTTCACGGCCCGACTCGCTCTGCCGGTCCCTCCCGACCCCCAGGACCTTGCCACCGATCCTGTCGTCGCGGCCGCGTGGCGGTACACCGATGCCACCGCCCCGGTGAGCCCGGGCGAACACATCGGCATAAGCCGCTTCTCGATCTACCCCGAGCGGTACCAGGTGCCCTCGCGCGTCATCGACTTGAGCAGTTCCCGGGCCCAGGCGGAGGCCGCCCGTGCCCGCGGTCGCGCCTATGGCTTCGCCGTCTACCGGGACGCCGAGACCTGGGCCGAGCGCGTCAAGGGCACTCTCAGCGACACAGGGGCGCGCCCGCGAGTAGGTGAGCACACCTACGGGCTGTTCAGCGTCGACTGGCGTCAGGTACCCGTGGAGACCTGGCTTCTCCACTTCATATCAGCCCCCGAAGTGCCGGCTCCACCCGGACCGTCGCCCATTTCGCGTACCGCGTTCGACCGGGCCGTGCGTGAGGCGCTGACGCACTGGCGCGATGCGGGAGCCTTCGCCGCCTGTGCCCTGATGCGCGCCCGTCTCGCGGCTGATTTCGGTGATCCTGTCGGGGAGTTGCGCACCCTGATGCGCCAGGCCGTCGACGACCTCGCCCATGACCCGCGCGGAGTGCGCGCCTGCGAGGCGCTGACGGCAGGCTACTTCTCCGGTGCACCCACCCAGGAGGCCGCGGCCCGCCGCCTCGGCCTTCCGTACGGCACCTACCGTCGCCACCTGCGCCAGGGCCTGGACCTGCTTTGCGAAGCCCTGTGGCAGCAGGAGCTGCACGGCCGCTGATCGCGACCGAAGCCGCACGCTTCGGCAGATGCGGGTGGACGGGTGCGGACAGCAGTGGACAGTCCCCGCCCCTGCCGGGCCTGGAAAGTGGACACCGTCCGGCACGAGCCTGTGCCCCATGAACGTTGCACGCACGCAGACGAACCAGGCAGCACGCCAAGCCCCCCGGCCGGGAGCCGTGCTCGCGGCACTCGCCGCGGCGCAGTTCACCGTCATGCTCGCCACCTCGATCGTCAATGTGGCTCTTCCGCAGATCCGCGCCGGAGTCGGGCTGTCGGACGGCGGGACCACCTGGGTGGTCAACGCCTACGGCCTGGCGTTCGGGGCACTGCTCCTGGCGGGCGGGAGGGCGGCCGACCTCCTCGGCCGCCGTCGCGTGCTGATCGCCGGGCTCGCGTTGTTCGCCGCGGCTTCGCTGGCAGCGGGACTGGCCACCGCTTCGGGCGTGCTGATCGCCGCCCGCGCCGTTCAGGGCCTTGCCGCCGCCGCCATCGCCCCGGCCGCGCTCGCCCTGACGATGGACCAGTTCCCCTCCGGCCCGGGGCGTGGCAAGGCACTGGGGGTGTGGGGGGCTGTCTCCGGCGCGGGAGGAGCGGGCGGCGTCCTGCTGGGCGGTGTGCTCACGCAGGCCTGGGGCTGGCCCTGGATCTTCCACTCGGTCGCGCTCGGGGCGGCGGTGGTCCTGGCCGCCGTGGCTGCGTTCGTGCCACGGGCGGCCGGACGGAAGGCCGGGCGGTTTGACCTGCTGGGCACAGCCACCGTCACTCTCGCCCTGACCTGCCTGGTCTGGAGCCTGACCACCGCACGCGGCGCCGGCTGGACCGACGGCCGGGTGCTGGGCGCCCTCGGGGCCGCCGCCACGCTGCTCGGGGCCTTCGCCGTGATCGAGCGCCGCCGTCCGAACGCACTGATACCACCACGTCTGTTCACCACCGGCCAGGTCGCCGCGGGCAACCTGCTGATGGCGCTGCTGGGCTCGGTGTGGATCGCCCTGTTCTTCTTCCTGCCGCTCTACCAGCAGCAGGTCCTCGGATCCAGCCCCTTGGCCACCGGAGCGGGACAACTCCCGCTCGCCGGAGCCAACATGCTCGGCGCCGCCCTGGCGCCGCACATCTCCCGGCGCATCGGGGCCCCCGCGACCGTGACCGCGTCCCTGCTCACCGAGGCCGCGGGCCTGATGTGGCTGTCCCAGATCAGCGCCCACGGCAGCTACCTCGCCAACCTCCTCGGCCCGAGCGTCCTGATCGGCCTGGGCCTCAGCATCGCCTTCGTCCAGCTCACCGCGCTCGCCGTGGACGGCGTCCCACGGGAGGACGCGGGCCTGGCCGGCGGCCTGGTGAACACCACCCGCCAGGTCGGCGGTGCCATCGGCCTCGCCGCCCTGGCCACCCTGGCCGGCTCCGTCACCGCCCACGCGTCCACCCACCAGCCCCATCTGGAAGCCCTCACCGCCGGCTACCGCACCGTCTTCACCGTCGCCGCCGCGGTCCTGGCCGCAACAGCCCTCCTCGCGCTGCTCCTCACCCGCTGCGCCGGCCCGCGGACCGCAACCTCCTCCACCGGCCCGGCCTCCGACCCCCAACCCGCCTGAGTCTCCTGAATCCGGCTGAACCGACGGATCAGCCGCGCCGCCGAAACATGTCATCCAGAGAGAGGAACCCACAGCCATGGTCACCATCGACGAGACCGCGCCCGTCATCGTCCGCCTGAGCACCGAGGTCAACGCCCAGCTCGCGACGGTGTGGGAGCTGCACACCGACATCGCGTCCTGGCCCACCTGGAACACGGACATCGACGAGGCTGAGCTCAGCGGCCCCCTGACGCCCGGCAACTCCTTCAGCTGGCGAACCCACGGCCTGGAGATCACCTCCACCGTGCGCGAACTGGTCCCCGGCGAGCGGATCGTGTGGGGCGGCCCCGCCGACGGCATCACCGGCATCCACGTGTGGACGTTCGAGCAGAACGACGACCACGTCACCGTCCGCACCGAGGAGTCCTGGAGCGGTGCCCCGGTCGAAGCCGCGGCCGACCACCTCGGCAAGGCCCTCCACGCCTCCCTGGAGAACTGGCTTTCCCACCTCAAGTCCCGTGCCGAACAAGCTGCCTGACAAAAAGCATCACATCCACTGAAAGAGGTTCCTGCCATGACTGCTGCGAAGCCCTACCTGACCGGCCACTACGCCCCCGTCGCCGACGAGGGCACCGCCACCGGACTCACCGTGGAGGGCACGCTGCCCCCGGAGCTGGACGGCCGGCTGATCCGCAACGGCCACAACCCCAAGCCCGGTGTCACCCCGACCCACTGGTTCAAGGGCAGCGGCATGGTCCACGGCATCCGCCTCCGTGAGGGCCGCGCCGAGTGGTACCGCAACCGCTGGGTGCACACCCCCGCCCTCGACGGCGCGCCCTACATGACCGAGCGCGGCCCCGACCTGACCGCCAGCGCCGCCGGCACCCACGTCATCGAGCACGCCGGACGCCTGCTCGCCCTGTGCGAGGCGAACTTCCCCTTCGAACTCACCCCGGACCTGGAGACCGTCGGCGCGTACGACTTCGACGGCAAGCTGCGCAGCGCGATGACCGCGCACCCCAAGGAGGACCCGGTCACCGGGGAGTTGCACTTCTTCGGCTCCTCGCCCTTCCCGCCGTTCCTGACGTACTACGTCGCCGACGCCAAGGGCGCGATCGTCCACAGCACCGAGGTCCCGGGAGCGACCGCCTCCCTCAAGCACGACTTCGCCCTGACCCGCCGCCATGTGGTCTTCATCGAGGGCAATGTCACCTTCGATCCGGCCGAGCACTCCGGCATCCCCTACGGCTGGAGCGACGCCCAGCCCGCCCGCATAGGCGTCATGGCGCGCGGCAACGACGGCGCCCCGCAGGTCCGCTGGTTCTCCATCGAGCCCGGCAACCTGCTGCACGTCGCCAACGCCTACGAGGACGGCCAGGGCCGGATCGTTCTGGAAGGCCCCACCGTGGACCGCGAGGGCTTCCAGCTGTCCTGGAATTGGTGGGTCGGCGCCCCCGGGCGCGGTACCGAGCCCGTCGCCCGCTCATACACCCGCCGCTGGGTGGTCGACATGGCGGCCGGTTCCGTCGACGAGCAGATCATCGACGACCTCACCGTGGAGTTCCCGACCCTCAACGAGGACTACCTGGGCTCTGAGAACCGCTACCAGTACGCCGTCTCCTTCCCCGACGAGAAGGGCTTCGGCGGCTACGGCATCGTCAAGTACGACCGCACCACCGGCGCCCGCCGCATCCACCAGGTCGGCGACGCCCGTATGCCCAGCGAAGCGGTGTTCGTCCCCGCCGCCGGAGCCACCCGCGAGGACGACGGCTACCTCCTCACCGTGGCCTCAGACCTCAAGCAGGACGCCTCCCAGCTTCTCGTCCTCGACGCCTCCGGCCTCGACCGGATCGCCACCGTCCACCTGCCCCAACGGGTAAGCGCCGGACTCCACGGCTCCTGGATCCCCGACACCGCCCTGGAAGCCACCAAGGGCTGACCCACAGCGACGACGCACCTCAGCTACACCGGCGGCGTGTTGACGCAAGGCTGACTGCCCCCGGAGCCCTAACGGGACCTGCCGACCCCCTGAAGCCGCTCGTGTGCCTCCGACGCCGCCGACTCGCGAGACGCACATCGAACAACCGCACCGCCGAAACGCCATCCCACCAAGGCGGCTGCCGGAGCCGCGAGACGCTCACGGCTCCGGCACCGCCCACAGCTCCGTAAGCATCGCCGTCCCCCCCTGGCCCCGCCTCCTCCCGGAGCACCCCGAACAACGCCTCGAACCCGCACAGGCCGAGGCACACGACCGAGGAAGTCGACATGACAAGAAACCGGAAAAGCGCCGGTTGGATCGCCGCCCTCTCCGCGCTCCTAGCCACCATCGCCGTACCGGCGCTCGCGCAGACCGAGGACGCCGACCACCGGACCCCCGCCAACGGCATCGACTGGCACGCCTGCGCCGACACCGACTTCAAGCGCATGCAGTGCGGATCGATCCAGGTACCAGTGGACTGGTCCCACCCCCACGCCGGCAGCACCCCCCTCGCCCTGGTCCGCCGCCCGGCGGATGCCCGAGCCCACCGCCAGGGCACCCTGCTCCTCAACGACGGAGCCGGCGGCTCCTCCATCGAGCAACTGCGACTGGCGATGCACATCGGCATGCCGAACTTCGCCGGCGCCATGACCCAGAAATTCGACCTGGTCGCGGTGGACCCGCGCGGAGTGGGGCACAGCGCGCCGATCCTCTGCGGCGAACCGCTCAAGCCCGCCGGAGTCAGCCACTTCCCGCAGGTCCGGGCCGCGTTCAACGCGCTCGTGTCCCACAACAGGGCCTTCGCCGAAGACTGCCTGCGCCGCAACGGCCGGCTCACCGCCCACGTCGACCTGACCAGCACCGCGCGGGACTTCGAGGCGGTCCGGATCGGGCTGGGCGAACGGCAGCTGAACTGGTACGGCATCCACTACAGCACGCTCCTCGGACGCACCTACGCCAAGCTCTACCCGGGCAGGCTGCGCACCATGGTCCTCGACACCGCCCTGGACGACACCGGCTCGCCTCTCTCGCGGGTCACCCAGGAGGCGGCCACGGCCGAGACGGCCTTCAACCGCTTCACCGCCTGGTGCGCCACGTCGAAGGACTGCGCCCTGCACGGCAAGGACGTCGCGGCCGAGTACGACGCCCTCGTCGCCCGTGCCGACCGCGATCCGATCCCGACCGGGGGCGTGGCCCACCAGCCGCTGACCGGTGAGGACATCCGCGAGGCCACCCAGGACTACCTGACCCTGTCCGGTCTGTCCTGGCCGGAGCTGGCGAAGGCCATCGTCAAGGCCCAGGGCGGCGACGCGACGGACTTCACCCTCGACCCGGACAACACTCTCGACCCGGTACAGGTACAGGTACCCGCCTGCCTCGACAGCGCCCGCCCGGTGCGGACCCTCGCCCAGCTGACCCAGCTGCGGAAGGAACTCGCCCGCGTGTCCCCGCACCTCGGCGGCGCCGTGCGCTCCTACAAGGCCATCGCGGGCTGCCTCGGCTGGCCCATCCCGGCCAAGCCCGTCAAGGCGGGCGCCCCGATCCACGGCGCACCGCCCGCACTGATCCTCCAGTCCACCCACCAGGCCCTCGCCCCCTACCGCGCGGGCGCGACCATGGCCGCCCAACTGCCCGGCAGCGTCGTACTCGGCCACGAAGGCGACGACTACAGCATGTTCCTGGTCTCCAAGTGCGTCCAGGAGGCCACCAACCGCTACCTGACCACCCGCGTGCTGCCCGCTCCTGGCACCACCTGCACCGACTGAGCTTGTCGTTTAACGTCCGGCCTGCTGAAGGGCCAGGCAGCAGCGAAGGGGTTCAGATCCAGTTGCCCCAGCCGAACGTGGCGATGTAGGCCCGTCGGACGGCGTGCCAGCCGCGGCCGCTGCCGATGCGAATCACTGCCAGGGCCAGAACGAACCAGGCCGTGAACGCACCAGCGACGATCAAGGTCCATCGAGCGCCGACAAAGCTGGCAACTACGACCAAAGCGATGACCATCACGCCCAGGCCCAAGTGGGCGGCGGGGAGATCTGAGCGCAGTGCCTCGCGCACAGATTGGCGTTCTGGACGGATATCCCGCGTGTATGCCTCAGAGTCCGAGCCGTCGCCGTTTTCTCGCTCAGAACTGTGCTCCATGGGTAGCCCCAGTTGTAGATCCAATTGCAGGTCCAGCCGGCCGCAGCAGCAGGGGCAGGGGCAGGGGCAGGGGCAGGGGCAAGCCTATGCGGGGCCTCGGTCGCGACCCACATCGGCCGTTCGCCTGGGTTTGGTGCCCACCTTGTGGTGGGCGGGGCGGCTGAACGCTTCGCCAGTGGCAAGGACTCTGCCCACGTCGTGACGGGTGGCGGGGCGGCGGTTTTTCGAGCCCGCTGGTCGGCCGGGTCCGGGACGGGAAGGTTTGGGTGCCCCGGCCGGAGAGCCGACCTTCGTGCACAGGTTTCTGAACCCTCTCCGGACGCGGGCGGGTGTTAGTTTGTTCGGCTCGGCCGGTTTCTCCCAGGGGCGCCGGAGGTCGGTGGCGAGCGGACGGGCGAGCAGGAGCTGGGCATGGGCGGCGATCACCAGCCACGTCCACCGGTCGGCTGCTTCCGAGCTGCGAAGCCGGGGCTTGGTCCACCCGAGGGTCTGCTTGGACAGGCGAAACGTGTGCTCGATGTCGAAGCGACGGAGGAAGGACTGCCGGCAGCGATCAACGTCCTCAGTGGTCGCGCCGGTGCCCGACCACCACAGCCAGACCGGCTTGTTGACCCCGCCGCTGGGCAGCTTCTCCACGACCAGGCGGATGACGGTGCCCTCGATGATGGGCAGTGGTCCTTCGTGGTCGAGCCAGGCGGCCCGGCGGGTCAGCCGCGGGTGAAGCCGGTCCCAGCCTGCGCGGTCGCTTGCCCATAGAGCCGGGTGTCCGTGGTCGTCGCGGCCGTGTTCGACGCCCCAGGTGCCGGAGTCACCGAAGACGAACTCGCCGCCGTGCTTGGGCGGTCGGCCGCCCTTGGGGTCGTAGATCCGCGGCGGCGTCGGCCGACGCATCACGCGATCCGAACGGAGCCGGCCGAGAATCTCGACAGGCAGCCCAGCCAGCAGGTGGGCGATGCGCGGGGCGTCATATCCGGCGTCCAGCACCACCAGGACCTCCGGGTCGCCCTCCTGCCACTGGCCGGCGGCCACCAGCCGCTCGACTACTTCACGAATCTGCACCGTGGTCACCGCGGCGACGTCGGCGCCGGGCTCCAGGCGGACCGCGTCCAGCACCGCCGTCCAAGAGGTGCGGCCGGTCTCCAGCGCGGCCAGCACCGAGTACGGCCAGCCTGGCACCATCTGGTGCTTGCCCTCGCCCCGGCCGAACGTGTGGCAAAAGGCCCGGTCAGCACAGGTGTTGGCGTCCGGCCGCAGCCACGGCGAGACATCCACAGCCAACACCAGCCGGCCATCCGCCGCCCTCGGCAACGGCACCCCCGCCAGCGCGCGACGCAGGCGTGCAACATCGATCCGCCCTGATTCAGCCCGCCGTACAGAGCTCCATGACCGCGACGGTGTTCGGGAGCGAGCGCGAGATCAACCAGCGTCCGCACCGGACCCTCTGTGCACAACAACGCGTCGCACAACTCGAACAACGCGTCGCCCCGCGCAGTCATGCACGCGTACAGCTCCGACGGGAAGTGTGACACTTCCGCGAACGCATCCCGCAGGACGCCCTGATGCACCAAACTCACGACCACGGCCTTCGCGTTGATCCACTCTGTGACGGAGCACAGGATCAGACGAAGGCCGCCTACATGTCCGTTGAACTGCGAAAACACTGATCAAGTTCGAGTCGCGTTCGACGCCGGACCATAAATGACAAGCTGAGAGCCTGTTCCTGATCCGAGCATGCCAAGCTGTTGTCCTGGAGCGACTGAGATCCGGGGGAGGGCGAGTCAATCCGGATACTGGGCTCCTTCAAGGTTGCCCTGCAGTTCACCCTGAGGCTGTGCTGGATTCGGTTTAGCCAGCAACTACTTAGCCAGACGGAAAATGCCCTTGCGTTTCCTCACTTAGTTCGGCCCTGCTAGATCTCCCTTGCGAGGCGCTTAGCATTCGAACTAGGCCATGTCTCCCCGATCATGAGCGGACCATGATGGCGGCGAAAGTGACCGCTGCCTGGGAGGAGTGAGCGAGGTGTGGCTGGCCGTCAGATGCTGTGATTGCCGGTTGTGAGTTCGGGTTGTGGGCTTTGCCGTAGGAGGCGGTCGCCGATGGCGTGGACGACGGCGAGGCCGATGACGAGGATGGCGATGCCTGCGAGGATTTCGAAGCCGCGGTGTTCGGCTTCGACGGCGACCTGGCCGGGGGAGGCGAGTGCGAGGACGAGGGCGAAGGTGTAGAGGCCGTACATGAGCCAGTACTTGTCGGCCTGAGTGAGAGCGGCGATGAACGCGGCGGTGGCGATGGCCGAGGTGACCCAGACGGACGGGGCGAGGATCGCCACGGGCAGGGCGCCGGCGATACCGACCGCGGTGCCGATGGCCTTGCCTTTGATCCGGTCGCGTTTTCCTGTGACGATGTACAGCGCGAGGATGAGGATCGGCTCCGGCACCCAGTAGGGCTCGGTCCACCCGAGCCCGACGCCGAGTGCGGCTCCGGCACCGAGTGCGGCGCCGAACACGAGCGCCACCACGGCGGCCACCTTGACGGGCAGGCGGTCGCCTTCGATGACGGGGGCGGTGCCGAAGCGGTGGGCGATCACGATGCCGTAGCCCACACCGAGGGCGGCCATGATGCCGGAGATCAGCGCGTCGGTGCCGGACGGCGTCGGTGCCGCGAATGTGGCAGCGAAGGCGAGCATCAGCAGCGGCGGGAGCCAGCCGAAGCCGATCCCCGCCCCCACGACGGCACCGGTCACCGCGAGGAGCGCCACCCACCACCAGTCGTAGGCGGTGAACGAGCCCAGGCCGACCGCGACCCCCGCCGCGGGGGCGAGGTACAGCATGCGACGGGTTCCGCCGAGCTTCGCCCCGACGACGCCGAGGAGCAGTCCGAGGAACACGGCCCGGGCACCCAGTTGCCCGGCGACGATCCCGGCCACCGCGACCGGCAGCACGATCGCCACCGCGACGGCGCCGAGAATGTGCAGCCACCTGCGGGCGCCCGACTGCTTGGCCGGGCCCGCTGCCGCGTCCGGCTTACCGCCGTTCGCAACGTCCCCTTGCTCAGCCTCGCCCACCGCACGACCCTTCTCGCGTCCGGGGCCGGGGCCGGTTCACTCGCCTGCCCGGCTCTGCGGTCACCCTACGCAACAGGGCGTCCCAGGCCGGCGAACGCCACTGATGCATCCGGGTGCTGGCAGGTCGCGGTCAGCGCGGTCGCAGATCGTTCATCAGGGACTCCTTGTCTGCACAGCATCTATCGTTTCGGGTGCCACGTGCCCTGCCCCGAGCCACGCCTCTCCGATCATGTGACTCGTTAGCTTGATATGACTGGTCGTGGGGATCTGACCGACGGTGAGTGGAAGCGGCTGGAGCCGCTCCTGCCGGTGAGTACCCGAGCGGTTCGGCCCGTGGAAGACCGTCCATAAGCGACACCTGCAGTGGTCGGCCGACGGAACCTGGGAACGACTTCTCCAGCAGGTCCAGGCCGTCGCGGACGCCAAGAGCACCATCGACTGGGCCATCTCGGTCGATTCCACGGTGATGCGCGCCCACCAGCACGCAGCCGGGGCCCGCACAGCCCCTCCGCCGGCGTCCTCAAAGGGGGCGGCAGTGGCGGAACACCAGATCGATCCGGCGTGGACGGGCCTGGCCGGCCACCTGGCGGAGGTGGTGCGGCAGGCGAGGCCCTGGGCCGCTCCCGCGGCGGGTTCACCACCAAGGTCCACCTGAGTGCCGACGGCAGGTGCCGCCCGCTGTCCCTGCTGGTCACACCCGGGCAGCGGGCTGACTGCACCCAGTTCGAGCCGGTCATGGACAAGATCCGCGTCCACAGGATCGGCACCGGGCGCCCGCGCACCCGACCCGACAGCGTGAGCGCCGATAAGGCGTACAGCAACCGGCGAACGCGGGCCTACCTGCGGAAACGGGGCATCCGGCATGTGATCCCGGAGAAGGCCGACCAGGCAGCAAACCGCGTCAAGCTCGGCTCGCGCGGAGGCCGCCCTCCCGGCTTCGACAAGGAGCGATACAAGAAACGCAACGTCGTCGAGCGGGCGATCAACAAGCTCAAAGGCTTCCGCGCCGTGGCTACCCGCTATGACAAACGCGGTCACGTCTTCCTTGGCACCGTCACCTTCGCAGCCATCATCATCTGGCTCCGCTCATGATCGGGGAGACATGGCCTAAGTTTGCCGCTACCTCACGGACTGACCGTCCGGAGGCGGGGGCAAGCCCGTCGCGACCGGCGGGCTATTTTCAAGCCTCTCTTCCGTCACGCCATCAGGTGGCTGTCTGTCACCCGGATTCCGGGAGAGGATCATGAAAACCGCCATTGGCAGATCAGTGTTCGCAAGCTTTGCGGCGCTCTGCTTACTCGGAGCCTTGCCGACCAGCAGCCATGCTACGGAAACCGAGAAATCTGCCAGCGATTCAGCACGGCCTGACGACTTCGACATCTATGTGGTCATGTCGAACGACGCCTACATCGAGAAGTTCGGCGCAAAGAAGGCGATAGCGGAGGGCCTGCCGGTTTCCGGGGTTACCCCTTCCGTTGCCAGCGGAACCGCTCAAGGACGCAGCACTGTTCCTGACCCGACAATACCGTGGCACCACATCTACTGGACGGCGATTGACTGGGACGGCCACGACATTCCCTCGCGTCGCGGCAACGCCGATTTCGGCGTGAAACACGCCTGTTCGAAACACAACGCCTGCGAAAAGAAGGTCATAACCGCCGCGTACAACGGGAACGCGGACCGGCATCCCAGGCCCACGCGCTACGAGTACGACGCCGTCGTCGCCACCAGCCAGGGCGGCATTCGCCTCACCGTGACGAGTGTCGCCGAACAGGGAACCTACGGGCCAGGCCCCACCGCGCCGCACACCCCCGATGGCCGCCCGATCGGCACCGTCACCGTGTTCTGCCGGGGCCAGACGGTCTGCCCCGATTGGGTCAACGACCTTTAAAAATCAGGTAACTGTGCCAGCAGGCCGAGCCACGTGTCATGCTTTACCGCATGGACAAACACTTCGCTCGAGTCCTGCTGGCACTGCGCCGTTTCATCGCTGCCCCATTGCCTGGCACCCCATACCGGATTCGCGGCCTGATCCGGATCGATAATGAGCGAATCCGGGTAAAACTGGGTGGCGAGGAAAACGCAGAGGGATTCATTTCTCTCGATCTCCCCGTCTGTCAACCCGGCAGCGATGAGCAGTTCGGCATGTGGTGGTACGTCGCCGCCTTGCGACGATTCGCGCTCCATGCTCGCGATACATCACAGGGAAACCTTGCCGGCAGAGTCATTGACGGAGTCGACTTGCTTGCGTCCGGTATTCTGCGTCCAGACGGAGAGGTCTCACCCGATGATTCGGTCGACTACATTATTGCCGATCTGGTTGGGGACCCGCTGTGGTACGAGGCCAAGGCATCCGCCTATCCGGAACTGTACGAGCTCACGGGATTCGACTTGCGCAGCCGCGACACATTGCGCGTCTACCTCCTCTACAAGGGAAGGACGATCGGTGTCGATCTGGCCACGGTGGACTCAGAGAGCGGCGCTCCCCGCAGCGTGAACTGGTGGGCTGCCACGAAGCTTGTTTCAGCCATCAACCCCGAAGACTCCACTCTCCTTGCACATGAGGAACACGGGGCCGAAGACCCGCACTGCCAGGCCGTCTACGACCTCACCAACTGGGCCTGAGAAGCCGTGTCTGAGGGCTGAATGACAAGTGAGCCGTGATTCGGTGCAACTCAGGGGCTTGTCGCTTCGGGCGGATCCGCCCGAAGCGACGACTGGGCGGAAGTCGTTGCCGGTCGTACCGTGGCGAGCACGGGCAGGGACGGGGCTGTGCGGCTGCGACTGGTCGAGGACCAGGACGCCGGGCCGCGGTTGTGCCGGGGGTGCGGTGGTGCACTGATGCCGTCGGCGAAGTCGACGGCGATGTTCTGTTCGTCGGCTTGTCGTTCGCGGCACTGGCGCCGGCTGCGGCGGACGAGGTCGAGGACCGAGGCGGTCCAAGCAGCTGGGAGGGTGAACTGTCCGGAGTGTGGTGTGAGTTGGACGGTCGGGGCGGACCGCCCAGTCTCGGCACGGTACTGCTCTCCCCGTTGTCGCAAACGGGCATGGCATCGACGGCGCACGCGGCCGGGCGGGGTGCGAGACCGCGCGCCTCGTTACGGCGGGTCCGCTCCACGCGCCGGGCCGGGACCGGAAAGGGCAACAGGATGCCGGGCAGTGGGGGGAGTCACTGCCCGGCATCCGGTCTGTGTGGCGGCCCGTTTCTCCGGATCACCGCTGTGTGGTGCTGGCGGGGACTCAGTCCTCGTTGGCCGCGGTGGGCAGCTTGGACTGGATGAGATTCATGACGGAGGAGTCCGTCAGCGTTGTGACGTCGCCCAGCTGACGGTTCTCGGCGACATCGCGCAGCAGCCGGCGCATGATCTTGCCGGAGCGGGTCTTGGGCAGCTCGGCGACCGCGAGGATGCGCTTGGGCTTCGCGATGGGGCCGAGCGTCCTGGCGACGTGGGCCCGCAGCTCGTCCACGAGCACGTCGTCCTCCGTTGCGCTGCCGCGCAGGATCACGAAGGCGACGATGGCCTGGGTAGTTGTGGTGTCGGCGGCGCCGACGACCGCCGCCTCGGCGACCTTCGGGTGCGAGACCAGTGCCGACTCCACCTCGGTGGTGGAGATGTTGTGCCCGGACACGAGCATCACGTCGTCGACGCGGCCGAGCAGCCAGATGTCGCCGTCGTCGTCCTTCTTGGCGCCGTCGCCGGCGAAGTAGCGGTTGGCGAACCGGGACCAGTAGGTCTTTATGTAGCGCTGGTCGTCGCCCCAGATCGTGCGGAGCATCGAAGGCCACGGCTCGGTCAGCACCAGGTAGCCGCCGCAACCGTCCGGCACTTCCTCGCCCTTGTCATCGACGACGGTGGCCGAGATGCCGGGCAGCGCGCGCTGGGCGGAGCCGGGCTTGGTCTCGGTGACGCCGGGCAGGGGGCTGATCATCATGGCGCCGGTCTCGGTCTGCCACCAGGTGTCCACGATCGGGCAGCGGTTGCCGCCGATGTGCTCGCGGTACCACATCCAGGCCTCCGGGTTGATCGGCTCACCGACCGACCCGAGCACCCGCAGCGAGGACAGGTCGAACTTGGCGGGGATGTCGTCTCCCCACTTCATGAAGGTACGGATCGCGGTCGGCGCCGTGTACAGGATCGTGACGCCGTACTTCTGCACGATCTCCCAGAAGCGGCCCTGGTGCGGAGTGTCGGGGGTGCCCTCGTACATCACCTGGGTCGCGCCGTTGGCGAGCGGCCCGTACGCGATGTAGGAGTGGCCGGTCACCCAGCCGACGTCGGCCGTGCACCAGTACACGTCCGTCTCCGGCTTGAGGTCGAAGACGGCGTGGTGGGTGTACGCCGCCTGGGTGAGGTAGCCGCCGGAGGTGTGCAGGATGCCCTTCGGCTTCCCGGTGGTGCCGCTGGTGTAGAGAATGAACAGCGGGTGCTCGGCCTCAAAAGCCTCGGGAGTGTGCTCGGTCGACTGGCGGGCGGTGATCTCGTGCCACCACACGTCCCTGCCGTCGGTGAAGGCCGTGTTCTGGCCGGTGCGGCGGACCACCAGTACGTGCTCGACCTGCGGGCACCTGGCGACGGCCTCGTCGACGGCAGGCTTGAGGGCGACGTCCTTGCCGCGACGGTAGCCGCCGTCGGCGGTGATGACCAGCTTGGCGTCGGCGTCCTGGATACGGGTCGCGAGCGCGTCGGCGGAGAAACCGCCGAACACCACCGAGTGGACGGCGCCGATGCGGGCGCAGGCCAGCATCGCCACGACCGCTTCGGGGATCATCGGCATGTAGACGGCGACGCGGTCGCCCTTGGTGACACCGAGCTCGGTCAACGCGTTTGCGGCGCGGCTGACTTCATCCTTGAGCTCGGCATAGGTGAGGGCGCGGCTGTCCCGGGGCTCGCCCTGGAAGTGGATGGCCACCCGGTCGCCGTTGCCCGCTTCGACATGCCGGTCGACGCAGTTGTACGCCACGTTCAGCGTGCCGTCGGCGAACCACCTGGCGAACGGTGGGTTCGACCAGTCCAGTGTCTCGGCCGGTTCGGTGGCCCAGGACAGGCGCCTGGCCTGCTCGGCCCAGAAGCCCAGCCGGTCGGCCTCGGCCTTCTCGTACACCTCCGCCTCAGCGTTGGCATGGGCGACCAGCTCGGCCGGCGGAGCGAAACGGCGCTCCTCTTTCAGCAGATTGGCCAGGCTTTCGTTACTCACTTCTCGTTCCTCATGGTCTGTTGCGGAAAATGAAACGAAGGAGGGCATCGGCAAGACACCGAAAGGGGCGGTGGGCGGGGTCAGTTCGCGCCAATGCCCGTCAGGGAACGGATCTCCAGTTCCGCGTGCTTTTCTGCGCCGCGCTCCTCGGGCCGGGACAGCACTGTGCCGAGCCACCCGAGCAGGAATCCGAGCGGAATGGAGATCAGTCCCGGGTTCTCCAGCGGGAAGAGATGGAAGTCCGCGCTCGGGAACACGGATGTCGGCTTGCCGGAGACCACCGGGGAGAAGATCACCAGAAGCAGGGAGGAAGCCAGGCCGCCGTAGATGCCCGCCAGTGCACCCATGGTGGTGAAGCGCTTCCAGAAGAGGCTGAAGACGATGGTCGGCACGTTGGCGGATGCCGCGATCGCGAAGGCCAGCGCCACCAGAGCCGCCGTGTTGAGCTTGTCCGCGAGCATGCTCAACGCCACCGCGACAGCTCCGATCGCCACCGCCGACCAGCGGGCCACCCGCACTTCCTGCTTCTCGCCGGCCCGGCCCTTACGGATGACATGGGCGTACAGGTCATGGGCGAAGGAGGCCGAGGAGGCCAGGGTCAGGCCGGCGACGACAGCGAGGATGGTCGCGAAGGCGACCGCCGAGATGACGGCGAGCAGCAGCGCTCCGGTGGTGGACGCCGGGCCGCCGCCCAGTTCCTCGGCGAGCATCAGCGCGGCCGTCGTGCCGGCCGGGTTGGATGCCTTGATCGCTTCGGGGCCGATCAGTGCCGCCGCGCCGAAACCAAGCGCGATGGTCATCAGGTAGAAGATGCCGATGACCGCGATGGCCCAGTTCACCGAGGTGCGCGCGGCTCGTGCGGTGGGCACGGTGTAGAAGCGGACCAGGATGTGTGGCAGGCCGGCTGTGCCCAGGACGAGAGCGAGGCCGAGGCTGATGAAGTCGAGCCGGGTGAGTGAGCTGATGCCGTACTTCAGTCCTGGTTCGAGGAAGGCGTCGCCCTTGCCGCTGGATTCGGCCGCCGAACCGAGCAGCGCGGAGAGGTTCCAGCCGAAGCGGTTCATCACCAGTACGGTCAGCAGCAGCGCGCCGGCCATGAGCAGGCCCGCCTTGATGATCTGCACCCAGGTGGTGCCCTTCATCCCGCCCATCGTGACGTAGAAGATCATCAGAGCGCCGACGCCCAGGATGATCCCTTTCTTGGCGTCGTCGCCGGAGACCCCGAGCAGCAGCGCGACCAGCGAGCCCGCGCCGACCATCTGGGCCAGCAGGTACACGATGGAGACCACGATGGTGGAGATACCGGCGGCGGTACGGACGGGACGCTGCCGCATCCGGAACGCGAGGATGTCCGCCATGGTGAACCGGCCGCTGTTGCGCAGCGGTTCGGCCACGAGCAGCAGGGCCACGAGCCAGGCGACCAGGAATCCGACCGAGTAGAGGAAGCCGTCGTAGCCGAAGAGGGCGATGGATCCGGTGATGCCGAGGAAGGAGGCCGCAGACATGTAGTCGCCTGAGATGGCGAGACCGTTCTGGAAGCCGCTGAACGACCGTCCTCCGGCGTAGAAGTCGGTGGCGCTCCTGTTGTTTCTGCCGACCCAGACGGTAATGCCCAGGGTGATGGCGACGAAGAGCAGGAACAACACGATGATCATTGTGCGGTTCTGCGAGGCGCCGGCCGCGGCGAGCGTGCCGGTCCCGAGGAGTGCGGTGCCGTTCACACCTCACCTCGCGCGGGGGCGAGAGGGTCGATGGCCGGCTGAGCGGCGAACCGCAGGGAATCGGCGAGCGGGTCGAGGTGCTTCTTCGCGTGACGGGTGTAGAGCCAGGCGATGAGGAAGGTGGAGGCGAACTGCACCAGGCCCAGCAGCAGGGCGACGTTCACATTCCCCATGGCCTTGGTCGCCACCAGGTGCGGTGCATAGGTGCACAGGACGACGTAGGACACATAGAAGAGCAGAAACGCGCCGGTCATCGAGAAGCTGAAACGCCGGAAGCGGCTGCGGAGTTCGGCGAAGCTCTCGGTGTCGCGTATGTCCGCGTACTGCGGCTTCTGGAGCGTTTCGGGCGGGCTGGACATGGATCTCCGTACGTACTGGTGAGGTTGGGGAACGATGAACGCCCGGCGAGTGCGCGGGGCGAAGCTCTTCACGGCCGGTGCCGGAGGCTTGCGACGTCGGCGCGCACCGAGGGTCGGTCTGATCTCATCAGCGGCCGACTGGATACGGCCAGCGTTACGCACCGTAAGGTCTAGATCTTTCGGTGAGGGTGCCGGTTCTTTCGGTAGGTCCACCAGCGCGGCGGTGCAAGAATCTGTCAGCGGCATCCGAGCCACGGGAGCCGCGAAGGGGGAAACGCGATACTCATGCAGTACGCAGCGCATGCGGCCGCCATGTCCGGGCAGGGGGCGGGGGTCCCGGGTGCACCTCCCGGCCCGTCCGGCACGATCCCCGAACTCATCGGCCGGGAGGCCGAACTCGCGGAGCTGCGGTCCCTGTTCGGGATCGGCAACACTCCCGCGGTCACGGATCGTGACCACGTGTTCGTCCTTGTACGGGGCGGCTTCGGCAGTGGGAAGAGCGCACTCCTGCGCGCCCTGCTCGATGAGGCGCGGGCCGACGACAGGGCCGTGCTCGACTCCTGGGCCGATCCCGGTGACAGCCGAACCGACCACGCCGTGCTGCGGCAACTGCTCGAATCAGCCCCGCCCGCCCCCTCCGTTCGGCCCTCCGGCGAACCGCCCGAGGACGGCGCGTATCACCGGAGCCTGGACACGGTGGTCGCCCGGCTTGCCGCCGGCGCGCGCCGACCGCTGATCTGCGTGGACGACCTGCAGTGGGCGGACGCGGCCTCGCTCCGCCTGCTCCGACGGCTGATGCGCCGCGCCGACGGCTCACCGCCCGCCGTCATCGCCTCGCTCGGCCCCGGCGAGTCACCCGACGAGGATGCGCTCGGCGCCGTCCTGCCTCTCTTCCGCGACCACGTCAGCCTTGCCCCATTCGCCCCGCACGCGACAGGAGCACTGCTCGCCCGGACCCTCGGGCACGACGCCGACCAGGCATTCCTCAATACATGCCAACAGGCCACGGACGGCAACCACTTGCTGCTCCGTTCCGTCCTCGGCGCCCTGGCCGCCACACCGCCGCAACCGGGGCCCGATACCGCCGGCGGTGAGCGGACCGTGTCCGTCGCCCTCGGCGCGCTGCTGCCCGAACTCG
The DNA here is from genome assembly GCF_036147535.1 of Streptomyces sp. NBC_00322. Classification (NCBI taxonomy): domain Bacteria; kingdom Bacillati; phylum Actinomycetota; class Actinomycetes; order Kitasatosporales; family Streptomycetaceae; genus Streptomyces; species Streptomyces sp. NBC_00322. Next base: position 585,340 of record NZ_CP108019.1, read on the forward strand.
CGCCCGCCGTCCGCTCGTTGCTCCGCGGAACCGGAGCCCACAGCGAAGCCGTGGCCGGCGCGGTGGCGGTCCTCGGGTCCCCAAGGCCGGTGGAACTGATCGCCGAAGTCGCCTCAGTGCCGCAGCCCGCCACTGAGGACGCCGTGCACACCCTCGTACGTGCCGGGCTCCTGCACCAGTACGAGCAGGGCGTGGGCATCGCCGCCTCGCTGCTCTCGGACGCCGTTGAACAGTTCGTACCGCCCAGTCGGCGCCAGGAACTCCACGCCGGCGCCGCCCGTTTCCTGCTCGGCCGCGTCGCCGCGCCCGAGCAGGTCGCCCACCATCTGCTGCACTGCGCTCCCGGGCAGCCGTTTGCGCCCGAAGTACTACGCCGAGCGGCGGCCGAGGCGAGCGACGCCGGTGCGCACGACCGGGCCGCCCTCTATCTGCGACGCGCCCTGCGTGAACCACAGACGGAGGAGGAGCGCGCGGCGGTTCTCTGCCTGCTGGGCGAGGCGGAGCTCGAATCCAGCGTCCCGACCGCCATAGACGAACTGCGCCGCAGCCTCCAGCTCAGCATGGGCCCCAGCGAACAGACATCGGCCGCCCGCCGGCTGGCAGGCGCGCTGTTCGCCGTCGACCGGTATCTCGACGCCCTGGACGTCCTGGAACGTACCAGCGCCGCCATACGCCCGGTCGACCCCGCGTACGCGCTGCGCCTGGAGATCGACTTCCTCTTCATCAGCCTGGTCGAGCTCGCCTCGGCCGCCCGTGCCTATCCGCGGCTGATGGACCTGGCCATGACGGACGCGTCCGGAACCGCCGTCGAACGTCCCCTGGCCGCGCTGCTCAGCCTGCGTGGAGCGATGGTGGGAGAGGACGCGGAGGAGGTGGTCCGGCTGGCCCGCATTGCGCTGGCACACGGATTGGCGCCGGCAGACGACGAGTCGGTGGTCTACCACTGCGCGATGCTCGCACTCGGTGCCGCCGGCCGACCCGACCTCGCACACGATTACGCAGAGGCGGCCATCGACGAGGCGCGGGCCCGGGGCGCGGTCTTCCAGTACGCGCATGCCGTCGCCATGCGAGGCAACGCCAACGCGCGGCTGGGCCGCACGTTGGAGTGCGAGGCCGACGCCGAAGCCGCCCTGGAGGCGCTGCTGGAAGTCGGGGTGCCGCTCGGGTCCAGCCACACGGTGTTCGCCGTCGCGACCCTCATCGAGTCGCTGACCCGGCAGGGCCGCGTCGAGGAGGCACAGTCCCTGCTGGAGCGCAGCGGCATGGACGGGCAGCTCCATCCGTACTGGATCAACGACTATCCGCTGCTCGCGCGGGGCTGGTTGCGCGTTGAGCAGGGCCGACTGGAGGAGGGCCTCGCCGACTTCCTGGCCTGCGGTGCCCGCACGGTGGCCCGCAACATGCCCGCCCCCGGCTTCTACCCCTGGCGGTCCGAGGCAGCGCTGGTGCACGTGCGGCTTGGCCACGCCGAGGAGGCCGTGCGTCTCGCCGAGGAGGAGGTGGCGCTCGCCCGGCGCTGGGGCGTCCCGGAGATGACGGCTGTCGCGCTGCGCGCCCTGGGAATCGTCACCGGCGGGCCGGAGGGCCTTCAGAAGCTCGACGAAGCGGTACGCGCGCTGGAGACGTCATTTGCCCGCTTCCGGTACGCGCAGGCGCTGGCCGACCGCGGGGCCCTTGCCATGCGCTGCAGCAGGATCCCGGAGGCCCGTGCAGACCTCCAGGAGGCGGTCAGTGTCGCCCATGCGTGCAATGCCGGTGTGGTCGCGCAGGGCGCGCTGCGGGAGCTGCGCGCCCTCGGCGACCGGCCCCGTACCCGCACCTTCCAGGGTGTGGACGCGCTCACCCCGACCGAACGCAGGGTCGCCGATCTCGCTGCGGGTGGCATGACCAACCGGGAGATCGCCCAGCATCTCTTCGTCGGCCTGCGGACCGTGGAGATCCATCTCACCCATGTCTACGGCAAGCTGGGCATCAAGGGCCGTCAGGGACTGGCGGAGACGCTGCGCTGAACATCTCGCCCTCCTCGCCCTTCTCGCCCGTCGAGTGATGCGTTCGCGCGCGAGTGGTGACCCAGTGGATGATCGCCCACGGTGCCGCGAGGACGACGGTCGCGGCGACAAGTGCCGGTCCACCGCCGACGGTGGAGACGGCCCAGATGATGACTCCGGTCACCGCCGTGAGAACTCCGGCGGAGACCAGGACGAGGCCGCGAACCAGCTTTCCTGCCGAGCGATGGGGCGTGCTGCTGGTGTTCACTCGCGGGTGCCGGGTGCGGTGCGGTGGAGGACGGCCGAGTCCCAGGAGTCGAATTCCTTGTCGTCGAGAGGCGATTGGCACTCGCCCGAGTGCTCGACGGCCGGAGTCGTCTCGGCATATATGTTGCGGTGGACGGAAATGTAGAGGCTGCACAGGCTGAGCAACAGGGCGCAGGAGAGAACGACGATGACGGCGCTGTTGCCCCGTCGGTCGGCACGATCGGGCACCGCGTGCGGCCAAAGTGCCTGCGGTGGCGCCGATCCAGTCGCGGTGACCGGCGCGTCGGCGGGTCCAGGCGATGTGCTGTGCGTTACCGGCGGGTGCTCTGCGGTTGCGCGTTGTGGGGTGTGCGGCATGGTGCTCTTCTCGTCGTGCGGGGTGAAGGGCCTGTAGGGCTGCCCGTCGCCGCAGGGCTCTCCCCGGTGTTGGGGCGCCTGCCTGGTTCGATCCCACCAGCGGGCACAGAGCCATGGCCAGCGTTACGGACCGTAAGACCTAGATCTTTCGGGCAAGGGTCCGGGCCTTTCGGTGGGGCCACTCGGCAGCAAATGCTTTGGTCGACGCCGGGGTTGTCGGGGAGCAGCCTCAAGGACGCCCGCGTCGGGCTGCGGACGCAGGGCATCGAGGGTGATGCGCACCCTGCTCGTTGCCGATGTGCGGAACGAGATCCGGTCAGGGCGTACACGACCCGGAAATGTGGGCACGCGCCATTGACAGCTCCTGACCCTGCCCACTTCACTCTGTTTCGCATAGAACAAAGTATTGCGCATCACGCAACGACAGGGAGTCTGGTGCACATGACTACTGCTCACCCGCGCAACCGCAAGGCCCTCGCCCTGAAAGCCGCCGCCGTGCTGCTCGCCGGGTCATCGATCGTCGCCGTCGCACAGACCGGCCAGGCCTCTCCCCCGCCCGGCCACGGCAAGCACCACTCAGAACTCCCATCGTGGCCGAAGGCTCAGGGCGACCGCCTGGAACGGCTCATCGACAAGCACGCGGGTCGCGGGGAGTACGCCGTCTTTGACGCCGACAACACCATCTGGCGCTATGACCTCGAGGAGGCCCTTCTGCCCTACCTCGAGATGAAGGGCGTGTTGACCCCGGCCAAGGTCGACCCGTCGCTGAAGCTCCAGCCGTTCCGGCAGGACGAGAGCCTCTACTCCTACTACTCGCGGCTCTGCGAGATCGACGACAAAGTGTGCTACCCCTGGATCGCTCAGGTGTTCTCCGGGCTGACCCTGAGCGAGCTCAAGAAGCACGTCGACGACCTCTACGCCTACGACAAGCCGATCCCGGTGCGCTACTACGATGGCGACAAGGTCGTCGACAGCACGGTCAATCCACCTCGCATCTACCCCGCCCAGCGAGAGCTGATCAACGAGCTCACGAAGCGGAACATCACCGTCTACGTCATGACGGCCGCGCACGAGGAACTCGCCCGCATGGTGGTCTCGGATCCAAAGTACGGCCTGGGTATCGACCCCAAGAACGTGATTGGTGTCACCACCCTGCTCAAGGATCCGAAGACCGGCCAACTGACCACCGCCCGCAAGCAGATCGAGCAGGGGCACTTCCTCGACGGCGAGTACACCAAGGACAAGCACATGAGCATGGAGGTCACGCCCTACCTGTGGACTCCGGGTACCTGGTACGTCGGCAAGCTGGCGGGCATCAAGGAGTACATCGACCACTACGAGCGCCCGGTGCTCGTAGCGGGAGACGCGCCCAGCGACTGGTTCATGCTCTTCGACACCGACATCCGTGCCGGTGGTGCGCGCGTATGGGTCAACCGCAAGCAGAAGTACACCGACGCGCTGGAGGCGGAGAAGACCAAGCGCGCGGCCGAGCAGAAAGAAGCCGGCGTACCGGTCGACGCGGAGCGCGACTGGGTCGTGGTGAAGCCCGGGGAAATCGGCGGATGACCCCTGGATGGTTCACCAAGCGGCGCCGTCGCCATGGTGCCCCCAATCACTGAAGATCGCCGAGGTACCGCCGCCTCCTTCGGGCCCTGCCTGAGATGGGTCGCACAGGGGCGGCGGGTCGGCATCCCGGGGGCGCCGACCCGTCGGCTGCAGCCTCTCGTGTCGGTTACGTCGCGCCTTACGCGGCGTACCTCCGTGCGCACTCCAGGACACCCGGCTCCAGCAACTGGCCGAGGCCCAGGGCCTGCTGGGCGCAGGCCACGAGGGTCGTCTCTGCTGTCATCACACCTCCGGGGTGATTGACAATGACGGTGTCGGGGTCGAGCCGGGGCAATGTCTCGAGCGCCAACGAGCAGATGTCCGCGAGTACCTCTGAGGACGGGTCGTCCATCTTCATGTCCATGTGGTCCGCAAACCCCGCCTTGGGCTGGACGTTCATGACCCAGAGGAGGGTGAACAGCGCGACCTGCGCGACTAGGGCCTGACGGTGCGCTTCGCGTCCGATTGCCGTCAGCCACTTCCAGGGCCGGTCGACGCCGCTGTCGCCCGTCCGCATCTGCGCCAGAGTTGCTTCCTGCAGGCTCAGAGCCCCCGGCGGCCTCGGCGATCGCGAGCGCCCCCATCCGATCACTCCACATTCACTCCGGCGTGCCCCTTTGGTTCGCTCGACCCACGGCGGTGGCGGGGGGTTCTCGCACCCACGTGGGCCTGGCGGTCCGATCCTCGGTCAATGCGCCCGGCGGATCTCGTCCAATCTGGGGCAGTTCGAGTCGCGGCGCAGAACCCCGGCCGCCCCCGGCACACTTCTGCTCGTAGCCCGCCACTCGTATGGTGAGCCGTCACTTGTGTCCGGCCAGAGGGGAACTGATGGTGCGTAGGACCAAGCTCATCCGACACGCGGCAGCATTCGCGGCAGCCCTGCTGCTCTCCGCCGGGCTCGCCCCGGCAGCCTCCGCCGACGAGCCCCCGGCCGGGCCGAACCCGGCCGCCGTCCAGCTCAACGAGTACTGGACGCAGGCCCGGATGGCGGCCGCACTGCCCGGCGACACCGGCAAGGGCTCCGAGACGGGGCTGACGCCCCGAGCCGTCTCACCCACGGCGGACGGGCCTCAGCCGGGCGAGTACATCCCGCCCAGCCGGAGCTTCGACGGCATGCGTCAGGCCGGCACCTTCTTCTGGACCGACGCCGCCGGCTCCGGGCGCACCTGCAGCGGCTCTGTGGTGCGCAGCCCCGGCCACGACCTCGTGCTCGGCGCCGGGCACTGCCTGAAGGGCTACTCCGGCACCTCCCCCAGGCGCAACCTGGGCTTCGTGCCGCAGTACCACGACGGCCTCAAGCCCTTCGGCATCTTCCCGATCAAGACCAACGGCGTCTACGTCCCGCAGCAGTACTACGACCTCGGCGCGCACGCGGGTGCCGCGTACGACTTCGCCTTCGCGGTCACCGAACCCAATCAGGACGGGACACGGCTCCAGGACGCGGTCGGCGGAGTGCACCTGCTCACCGGGACGGGGTACTACCACGCCCCGGTGCGGATGATCGGCTACCCGGCGAGGGCGGAGAAGCCGCTGGAGTGCTGGAGCTGGACCACCAAGTGGGCCAGCGACGACCCGGCCGACCCGGGCACCTTCGCCCGCATCGCCTGCGACGCCTTCACGGGCGGGACCAGCGGCGGGCCGATGCTGGTGCCGTGGCCGGGCGGCTGGGCCGTGATCGGAGTCATCGGCGGCTACCACACCGGCGGCAACACCCCCCAGGTCTCCTACAGCGCCTACTTCGGCGCCGCCACCCATGCCCTCTACCACGCCGCGATCAGCGGTGCCCCGCCCGCAGGCCCGGCTCGGGGGGCTTACCCGGGTGCGTGATGGAGCACCCCGGCCCTGCCGCCGGCACAAGGCGGCGAGAGTCTGGCGCGCGAATGCGCATGAAAAAACGAAATACGCCGCAGTTCCGGGCGTGGGTCCGGCCAGCTTGCGGGGCCCGTGGGTCTGAAGGGCATGCCTGCTCGCCTACGCCAGCGCTTGCCCGGGTCCGGGTACCGGTTTCAGTTCAGTCACTTCGAACTCGATCCGGACCTCGTCGGCCAACCGCAATGCGCCCAAGAACGCGCTGTAGGGCTTGATTCCCCAAGCGGATTGCGTGACGGTCGCCCAGCCGTTCAGCAGCGCTCCGCCGTCGGTCACCCCGTGAACCGTCACCGGGTGCGTCCGGCCCTTGATGGTGAGGTCCCCGGTGATCTCGAAGGACTGAGTCGTACCCACGATGCGGGTGGAACGGAAGGTGATCACGGGATGCTGGGCGGTGTGCAACAGGGCCTTGCCCCCCAGCGTCCGTTTGATCTCGGCCCGGTCGGCATCGGTGAGTGGCTTCAGCCCGCCCGTCCCCTCACGGACATCCAACGAGCCCGCCTCGACCGTCACGGTCACCGACGACTTCTCAGGATCGCCGACGACAACCATCGCGTCCCCGGACCATCGGGTGGCCTCGACAGTGAGGTCGTGTCCCGCCTTGCGGCCGAGCCCGGTCCTGCTGGTCTTGATCAGCAGTCGGCCGGTCGACGGTCCGAGACGGTAGTTTCCGTCCGTCAGTTTCACAGCGCTCACTGTACGTGGGGGGTGTGGCCAGGCTTTCGAGGCAGCGGTTCCGGCGCGTCCCGCGTTGATGCATCGACCGCGCTCAGGTCTGCCGTACCGGTTCGTACGCCTCCTGGCCGAGCCCGAACGTCCAAGCCACGCCTTCCTTCGCGGTCCTTGTCGTGGGCGGCACGCGCAGCCAGTACGTGCGGTGCGTGCCGTCCGGCTCGGCGGTGGAGTTGACCACCTCGACCATCACCACGTCCTCGTCGCCTTGGAGCGCGATCCGCCAGAGGATGCCGGTCTCGTCGCGGTGCACCGGCTGGGCGTCCGACTCGCTGAGATAGCGGTCGTAGCCGTAGAACTCCAGCATCACGCGGCGCAGCTCCGCGTTCTCCTCGGCCCGTATGCGTGCGGGGGTCAGTGATGCCAGCTCGTCCAGGAATGCGGCGGGTACGGGCATACCTCGCCAGGCGTACAGCGCGAAGCCGTCCGGGAAGGCCAGAGCCGGGCCGTCGCCACGGTCGAGGCGTCCGGCCTCGTCGCGATGCAGCTCCACCGGCCGCTCGCTGATGACCACCGCGTTCTTGTACGGCCACCACCATCCGGCGTTCCTGGCCACCTGTGCCAGTCCCGCAAGTCGCTCGCCACGGCCGTCGAACGCCGCGAGCCAGGCCGCGTCGTGCTGGCCGAGCACCGCGTCGAGGAGGAGCAACCGCACGTCGGACTCGTCTTCCGGTCGCTCCATGAGCTCCGCGACGACTCCGGTACGTATCCGCTCGGCCAGCTCCCTGGTGGTGTCCCACAATTGCGCGCCGGTCGCGGACCACAGCGCGGACCAGCCCTGGGGACCCAACTCGTCGTGCAGACGACGTCGTTCATCGGCCCATGGCCGGGTGCGGACCTCGTCGCGCACCGAGGGTCCCGCATCGGTGAGCTTTTCGACGGCTTCGACCGCCGCCCTGGGCGACGCGGCCCACACGATCGTCGCCGGCTCCTCGAGACCGGCGGTGCGGTAGGCGAGCCGCACTCCTTCTTCCGCGGCCGCCCGGTCCGCCGCTCCCGTCGCCGCCGCGACGGCCCGCCATGTCATTACGTTCTGCATCAGAAGTCCCTGTCCCCTGTTCCCTGTCCCGCCCTGCACTCCCGGTACTGCCCTGTCCAGACGTGCTCTGCCACGCCCCGCCACGAGCGACGCTCAGTCCGCGACGATTCGGACCGAGCCCGGCACGTACTCCCGCTGGCGCACCACTCGGTACCAGCCCTTCGGCAGCGGTATCGCCGCGTGCTCCTCGTGTACCACCCGCCCGCCGTCCGGCAGATGGAGCAGCAATGGGTCGAGAGGGCCCGCCTCACGCACAAGCCTGCCGGGCCCCTGCACCGCGTGCGCATGCCCGGTGACTTCGCCCAGTGCGAGGACCAACCGTCCCCGCCCGTCGCGCAGTTCACCGGGTGCGTCCACCAGGTGCGCCGGCACCGCCGACTCCCCCAACGGCATGATCAGGACGTCCCCTTGCCGGTACATGGCTGTCTCCTCTCGTTGGCGCACACGCTGTGCCGACCACATGGAAGACGCTACGGCCGGGGTCTGACAATCGGCGCCGACCTGGGACGACGGGGCCCGCTCGCAGCGTTGTCAGTGCGGCTTGGTAAACCTTTCGCACGTCAGTCGACCGCTCAGTGTCAGGAGATCAGGGCCATGTCCTATGTGGACCATCTGCAGGAATTGCTCGGCCTCCCAGCCGTCGACTTCCACCCCGCCCCCTCGCCATTGCCCGCCGCGGACGCCGCCGCGTGGCGCATCTCCGTGAACCCGTACGACGACGACCCGCCCTGGGACGAGGTGTTCGCCGAGTTCCTCAAGACCGTCGACCCCGGGAAGGTGCGCGCGCTGATCATCGGCCAGTGGGGCGAGGCGTACGACAACGATTCGAGCTTCCCCATCAACCTGGTCATCGCCGCCGCCGGTCGGCTGACCTCCCTGGAGGCCGTCTTCGTCGGCGACATGACCTCCGAGGAGAACGAGATCTCCTGGATCGAGCAGTCCAATGTCACGGGCCTGCTCAGCGCGTTCCCCCGCCTGCTGCAGCTCGGCGTGCGCGGTGGCAGCAAGCTCCGCTTCCCGCCTGTGCACCACACGCGGCTGCGCTCGCTCGTCTTCGAGTCCGGCGGCCTCCCGGCGGAGGTGGTGCGCGGCGTCATCGAGAGCGAACTCCCTGCCCTGGACCACCTCGACCTGTGGCTCGGCGTCTCGGAGTACGGCGGCGACACCGAGATCACCGACCTCGCACCGCTGCTGTCCGGTTCCCGCTTCCCCGGGCTACGCCACCTCGGCCTGCGTAACAGCGAGATACAGAACGAGATCGCGGCCGCGGTCGCGTCGGCCCCCGTCGTCGCCCGACTGCGCACCCTCGACCTGTCGAACGGAACCCTCGGCGACGAGGGTGCGGCCGCGCTGCTGGAAGGGCAGCCGCTCACCCATCTCGAATGCCTCGACCTGCACCACCACTTCCTCTCCGAGGAGATGGAACGCCGGGTCGCCGACGCGCTGGAGTCGCACGGGGTGCGTGTCGACGTATCGGAGCGCGAGGAGCCGTGGGACGGCCGGGGCGCCGAGGGCCGCTACACGGCAGTGGCGGAGTGAGGTATCCATGACCGGTATCGACCACCCCGAGACGTTCCACGGACTTCCCGTCCACACGCTCCCCGATCCCGACGACGAGCACGCTGCGCCGCTCCCGTCGGCGGACTCCGTGGCCTGGCGCCTGGACTGTCTGTGGAACGAGAACAATCCGTTCCCGGAGCTGTGGGGCCGTTTCCTCACTTCGGTCGACTCCACGCAGGTGCGTGCGCTGGTGCTCGGCCCGTGGTGGCACGACGAATACTCGCCCCTGCGTCCCGTCCTCGACCTGATCGTCGCGGACGCGGACCGCTTCCCCGCGCTGCGTGCGCTGTTCCTCGCCGACGTCACGGGCGAGGAGTGCGAGGTGTCCTGGCTGGAGATGACCGACGTCACCCCCTGCCTCGAAGCGTTCCCCAGGCTCGAAGAGCTGACGGTGCGCGGCTGCGGCGACTCCATCTCGGAACAGGACGCCCTGTCCTTGCGACCGGTCCGCCACGATGCACTGAAAGTGCTCCGCTTCGAATCCGGCGGCCTGCCAGGTTCCGTCGTCAGGGCTGTCGGCGCCTCCACGCTGCCCAGCCTGGAGCGCCTCGAACTCTGGCTCGGCGTCACGCATTACGGAGGCGACGCTACGGTCGCCGACCTGGCACCTCTGTTGTCCGGCGGTGCCTTCCCACGCCTGAGCCACCTGGGGGTGCAGAACAGCGAGATCCAGGACGAGATCGCGGTCGCGGTCGCCTCGGCTCCTGTCGTCGCCCAGTTGGACTCGCTGGCCCTCTCGATGGGCACCCTCAGCGACACCGGCGCCGAAGCCCTGCTCGGCGGCCAGCCGCTGATCCACCTACGGGACCTGGACCTCCACCACCACTACATGCAGGAGGCGATGCAACAACGCCTGCGCAACGAACTCGAACCACAGGGCGTACGGCTGAACCTGGACCAAGCCGACTACTGGGACCCCGAGGACGACGAACCCCGATATGTCGCCGCCGACGAGTAGCGCAGTGGGTCCGCGATTCGCGGTCGTCGGCAATCCCGCCAACCGCCGTGTCGCGCTCTTCCAGCAGGCCGTGGCCTCCGCCGGCCTGCCCACCGCGCGCGTCGTGCCTTGGCTGGAGGTGCTCCGCCAAGGGGTTTCCTTCCGGCCGGGCGAGACCGTACGGATCGACTCGCCCGGGGAAGACCCCGAGGTCGAACGGCTGTTGCGCGGCGTCGGTGACGCCACCCGGGTGGAGGGCTCGGCCCGCTGGTACGAGCGGTTCACCGCGGCCGTACGGGAGGTGGGGCAGGCGGCCGAGGGATGCACACTGCTCGACGACCCCGACGAGCTGGCGGTTCTGTTCGACAAGCGGCTGTGCCATGCCGTACTGCACCACGCAGGTGTTCCGGTGCCGCCTTCGCCAACCTCCGGGGCCCCGGTACCGCCCGTGCGAGGCTGGTCGGACGTACGCGAGCTGCTGCGCGCGCACCGAATGCCGCGCGCATTCGTCAAGCTCGCGCACGGCTCCTCCGCCTCGGGTGTGCTGGCCGTCGAGATGGCGGGATCCGGACGGGTACGGGCCACCACGTCGGTGGAGCGCGACAGCGAGGGACGACTCTTCAACTCCCTTCGGGTACGCCGCTGTACGACCGAGGGTGAGGTCGCCGCGATCGTCGACGCTCTGGCGCCCGACGGCCTGCACGTCGAGCGCTGGCTCCCCAAAGCCTCCCAGCGAGGCCGGGCCGCCGACCTGCGGGTCGTGGTCGTCGCCGGCCGGGCGACCCATGCCGTCGTACGGACCAGCCGCTCCCCCATGACCAACCTCCACCTCGGCGGCGCCCGCGGGGACCTCGACGAGGCACGGGCTGCCGTCGAGGCGGCGGGCGGCAGCTGGGCCGGCGCCCTTGACGTGTGCGAGCGGGCCGCGGCCTGCTTCCCGCGCACGCTCTGCGTGGGCGTCGATCTGCTGCCGGCGGTCGGCTGGCGCCGCTTCGCGGTCGGCGAGGTCAACGCCTTCGGCGATCTGCTGCCGAACCTCACAGGCCTGCCCGGTAGCGGCGCCGAGGGCATGGACACCTACGCGGCGCAGGTCGCCGCTGTACAGCGCACGACAAGGAACCACGATGCAATCGCCTGACATCAACCAGCCGGACCCGAACGAACTGGACTCCAGCAAGCCGGACATGAACCAGATCGTGGGCAGCCACGATCTGCTGCTCGTCACCCTCGACACCCTGCGCCACGACGTCGCCGCAGAGCTGGCCGCCGCCGGACGCATCCCGAACCTGGTCCGCCATCTTCCGGGCGGTGTCTGGGAGAAGCGGCACGCGCCCGGCAGCTTCACGTACGCCTCGCACCAGGCGATCTTCGCGGGCTTCCTGCCCACACCCGCCGCGCCCGGCCCCCACCCCCGCCTCTTCGCCGCACGCTTCGCGGGCAGCGAGACCACCGCCGAGCGCACCTTCGTCTTCGACACCCCCGACCTGGTCTCCGGCCTCGCGGACGCCGGCTACCACACCGTGTGCATCGGCGGCGTCGGCTTCTTCAACCAGCAGGGCCCTCTCGGCTCGGTGCTGCCCGGGATGTTCCAGGAGAGCCACTGGGACCTGGAGTTCGGTGTGGCGTCCCCCCTCTCCTTCGAGAAGCAGGTGGCACGGGCTGAGAAGGTCGTCGCCGAACTCCCCGCCGAGCAGCGGCTGTTCCTGTTCGTCAATGTCTCCGCGCTGCACCAGCCCAACTGGTTCCATCTGCCCGGCGCCACCAGCGAGGCCGGCGACTCCCGCGCAACCCATGCCGCCGCCCTGGAGTACGTCGACCGGCACATCGGCCGCCTCTTCGCCGCCGCAAGCAGCCGCCGCCCGTGCTTCGCGATCATCTGCTCCGACCACGGCACGGCGTACGGCGACGACGGCTACACCGGTCATCGTCTCGGCCACGAGGCCGTCTGGACCGTGCCGTACGCCCAGTTCACCCTCGATCAAGGGGCTGTCCGATGAACAACGCGCCCCGCCCCTACCAGAGTTACGTGTACGCCTACCCGCACAAAACGGCGTACCGCGAGCTCAAAGACCGGCCCGCACTGCGCGATCTCTGGGCGGGTGAGCCCAAGAACGCCCTCTCCCTCTACCTCCACATACCGTTCTGCGAGGTCCGCTGCGGCTTCTGCAACCTCTTCACCCGGATCAGCGCCCCAGACGAGCTGACCGGCCGGTATCTCGACGCGCTCGACCGCCAGGCCACCGCCGTGCGCGACGCCCTCGACCAGGCCGCGGACGGAGGCGGGATCCGCTTCGTCGCCTCGGCTTTCGGCGGCGGCACCCCCACCTTCCTCACTGCCAACGAACTGGACCGGCTCTGCGACATCGCCGAGAAGCGGATGGGAGCCGACCTGCACGCCGTACCGCTGTCCGTCGAGGCGTCCCCCGCGACCGCGACGGCCGACCGGCTCGCCGTGCTCGCCGACCGTGGTACCACCCGTCTCAGCCTTGGAATCCAGAGCTTCGTCGACGCCGAGGCCCGCGCTGCGGTGCGCCCTCAGCGCCGCGCCGACGTCGAGGCGGCTCTCGCCCGCATCCGCGACGCCCGTATCCCTGTCCTCAACATCGACCTGATCTACGGCATAGAGGGCCAGACCGCGGACACCTGGCGCGCATCCCTCGACGCAGCGCTCGCCTGGCGGCCCGAGGAGCTCTACCTCTACCCCTTGTACGTACGCCCGCTGACCGGCCTCGGCAGGATCGGTGCCGAAGCCGACGCCGCCTGGGACCGTCGGCGACTACGGCTGTACCGCCAGGGCCGGGACCACCTCGTCGAGCACGGCTACGAGCAGGTGTCGATGCGGATGTTCCGCCGCCAAGACGCGCCGAAGCAGTCGGCCGAGGACTACGCCTGCCAAACGGACGGCATGATCGGCCTCGGCTGCGGAGCCCGCTCGTACACCTCTGCGCTCCACTACTCCTTCGACTACGCCGTCGACATGCGCGAAATCCGGTCGATCATCGACAACTACACCGCCACCGACGACTTCTCCCGTGCCGAGGTCGGCCGGTACGTCGACGCCGCCGAGGCACGCCGCCGCCACCTGCTCCAGTCGCTCCTCCAGGCCGAAGGCATGCCACTGACCGACTATGCCGACCGGTTCGGCGCCGCGCCGACCGACGACTTCCCGGCGGAGCTCGACCGTTTCGCAGCCCGCGGCTGGCTCGACGAGACGGGGGGCCCCGGCCTGCTGCGCCTGTCCCCCGAAGGCCTCGCCCACTCCGACGCACTCGGCCCCGAGCTCTTCTCCGACTCCGTACGGGCCGCCATGGCCGCGTACGAACTGAAATGAGCCGTCGTGGACCTGACGATTCTCTACCGCGGGCCGCTCGCCTCCTGCGACTACGACTGTCCGTACTGTCCCTTCGCCAAGCGCCGCGACACTCCTGACCAGTTGCGCGCCGACCGGGCGGCGCTCGAGCGCTTCGCCGCATGGGCGGCCGCACAGACCGGCGACCGCCTTTCGGTGCTCTTCACCCCCTGGGGCGAGGGCCTGGTCCGCTCCTGGTACCGACGGGCGCTCGCCGAGCTCTCCCACCTGCCGCACATCGCGCGCGTCGCCATCCAGACGAACCTCAGCTGCCGCACCGACTGGCTGACGGAATCCGACCTCGGCACGCTCGCACTGTGGTGCACCTACCATCCGGGCCAGACGCCGTACGACCGCTTCCTCGGCAAGTGCCGCGAGCTGACCGCGATGGGCGCACGCTTCAGCGTCGGCGTCGTCGGCTTCCCCGAGCACCTCGACGAGGCGCGACGGCTGCGCGCTGACCTGCCCGACGAGGTGTATCTGTGGGTCAACGCGGCCGAGGGCCGCACCTATACGGACGAGGAGGCCGCCCGCTGGACGGCTCTGGACCCCCTCTTCCCGTACAGCCGCCACCCGCACCGCTCGGCCGGGCTGCCCTGCCGTACGGGCGAGTCGGTGATCTCGGTGGACGGCGAGGGCACGGTACGCCGCTGCCATTTCGTGCCGTCCGAACTCGGCAGTCTTTACGACGGCTCCTACCGGCAGGCGCTGGGCCCGCGCGCCTGCCCCCTCGCCGCCTGCGACTGCCACATCGGCTATGTCCATCTGGAGACGCTGCCGTTGTACGACGTCTTCGCGGGCGGCGTCCTTGAACGCATACCCGCCGCGCTCCCGGAGCGGCAGCAGGTCCGACCCCTTCGTCTCGACGTGATCGCCTGACGCATTCGTTGATCACGACAGGGCTCATGCGTAGTCAGCCGAACCCTCACCCCGGTGACGATGTGGTGATCTGCTTCTCGAACCAGTGGTGGGCGTAGGGCTCGTCGTTGAAGGCGGGGACCTCCTGGAAGCCACAGGAGCGATACAGGCTGATCGCGGCGCTGAGCGCCTTGTTCGTGTCCAGGCGCAGGACGGTGCAGCCGTACTGGGCGGCCCGCGCCTCCAGCTCGGCCAGGAATCGGCGGCCGAGACCGAGCCCCCGGGCGTGGGGCGCGACCCACATCCGTTTGATCTCGGCCGGGGCGCCGGGCGGCAGCTTCAGACCGGCGCAGCCGACGGACTCGCCGTGGAGCCGGGCGATCAGGAACAGGCCGTGCGGTGCCCGCAGTTCGCCCGCGTCGGGCAGAAGACTCCGCGCGGGGTCGAAGCCGGTCTCGAAGCGCTCCTGCAACTCGGTGAAGTAGGCCCGCAAGCAGTGCTGTGCGTCGGGGTGTTCCGGGTCGACGAGGTCAAGCGTGACCGTCGCGGCGGTCAGCAACCGCTCGACGTCGGCCATGGCGGCGACCAGCCGGGCGCGCTGAGCGGTGTTGAGCGGCTCCAGCAGAGAACCGGCCAGTTCGTCGCTGCGGTCATCGAGGATGGCGCGCTCGGCGCGGCCCGCCTCGGTGAGCCGGACGGTGCGCACTCGTCTGTCCTGAGGCTGGGGCTCCACCGTCACCAGGCCGTCGGTCTCCAGGGAGCGCAGCAGCCGGCTGACGTACCCGGAGTCGAGCCCGAGGCGCTCGCGCAGCCGCCTTACGTCCTGGCCTTCCCCGCCGATCTCCCACAGCAGCCGGGCCGCTCCGATGGGCCGGTCGCGGCCCATGTAGTGGTCGTACAGCACGCCCAAGCGTTCGGTGACGGTGCGGTTGAACCGCCGCACCTGGTCGATGTGCGCCGCATCCATTCTCTGACTCTAGTCAGAGAATCCGGTCAGGGCCAGCGGGAGGCGTCACGTTGCTCTCCGGACTCCCACATCGGCGACCGACCCGCCCGTATCGATGGTGCCGGGTTCCCGGGACGAGGGGCTGGTGCTGGTCCCGCCGGGCGGTTCCGTAGGCCCCGGCGAAGGAGTGGAGGGAACCACCGTCGGTGTTCCCGGGTCATCCGAAGGCGTCGATGGCACCACCGTCGTTGTGCTCGGACCCGGCGTAGGCGTAGGCGGAACCACCGTCGGCGTGCTCGGCTCCGGCAAAGGCGTGGGTGTCGGCGTCCTGGTCGGAGCGGTCGACGTGGGTTCTCGGGCGGGCGCGGTGGTGGGGCTGTCGGACTCGGTCGCCGCCGTCAGCTGGAAGTCCTTCACCGGCTGGCCCTTCAGGGCCGCGGCCATGTAGGCGGTCCAGATCCGTGTCGGGTATGAGCCGCCGTTGACGCGGCTGATGCCGGCGGCGGTGCCGAGAGAGACCCGGGTATGGGTCTTGGGATCCTCGGCGAACATGGCCACTGAAGTGGTCAGCTGCGGGGTGTAGCCGACGAACCATGCGGAGAGGTTGTTGTCCGTGGTGCCGGTCTTGCCTGCGGCGGGCCGGCCCAGGCCGGTGGCCAGGTAGCCGGTGCCCTCCGCGCTGACGACGCCCTTCAGGACCGAGGTGACCTGGTCGGCGGTGGCCCGGGAGAATGCCTGGATGTCCTCGTGGCCGGGGAGTTCGTACGGCTCATTGTTCCGGGTGACCTTCTGGACCGACCACGTGGCGATGTGCCGGCCGTGGTTGTCGAAGGTCGCGTACGCCTCGGCCATGGCGAGCGGGCTGGGGGCGGCCACGCCGAGGGCAAGGGAGGGGTTGGCGCTCATGTCGGGCGTGTCGGAGGGAAGGCCCGCGGCGATGGCGGCCCTGCGCACGCCGGCAAGACCGGCGTCCGCGCCCACCTGCGCGTACACCGCGTTGACGGACTTCATCATCGCGCTGCGCAGGCTGATCCGGCCGTAGTCACGATCGTCCTCGTTGGGCGGGCAGTAGTGCAGGCTTCGGGGCAAGCCCTGGACGCAGCGGCGGCTGGTGCCGTCGTAACGGGTCCCGGGCGTGATGGTGCGCCCGTCCTGGGTGGTGGCGTGGTGCTGCAAGGCGGCGGCAAGGTCGAAAGGCTTGAACGTGGAGCCGGCCTGGAGGTCGTGGCGGATGGCGTCGTTGTAGGGCTGGGAGGCGTAGTCCGGCCCGCCGTAGGCAGCGAGGATCCTTCCGGTGGAGGGATCCACGGACGCGGCGCCGACGCGGATGGCCTTGGCCCTGCGGGTGTCCGGCAGCCGCCGCAATTCCTTCTTCACGGCCGCGACCATGGCGTCCTGGTTCTTCTTCTTGAAGGTGGTGGTTATGTGCCAGCCACCCGAGGCCAGGGTGGCGTCATCCATGATCTTGTTGTCGACGAGGTAGCGGCGGGCGATGTCGATGAGGTATCCGGCCTGGCCGCTGACCCCGGGGGTGGGGCGGGGTGCCTTCGGCGTGGGGAACGCCATCCTGGCGCGCTCGCCGCTGCTGAGGTGGCCGAGCTCGACCATGCCGTCCAGGACGTAGTTCCAGCGCGCAATGGCCGCGGCCCCGTTCGTCACGGTCGCCGTGGAGACGTCGTACACGCTGGGAGCCTTGAGCAGGGCCGCGAGGTAGGCGCTCTGCCGGACGTTCAACTGTGAAGCGCGGACGCCGTAGTACGCCTGTGCGGCGGCCTGGACGCCGTAGGCGTTGCGGCCGAAGTAGCTGGTGTTCAGATACCCGGCCATGACGGCGTCCTTGCTCTGCGTCTCATTGACCTTGATCGCGATGACGGCTTCCTTGACCTTCCGGCCGAGGGTCTGTTCTTGGGTGAGGTAGTAGCTCCTCACGTACTGCTGGGTGATCGTCGAGCCGCCCTGCAGTCCTTTGCCGGTCACGGTGCGCCAGGCTCCGCGCAGGATGCCGCGGACGTCCACCCCTTTGTTGGAGTAGAACGTCCGGTCCTCGGCGGCGACCACGGCATGCTGCACGTTGACCGAGATCTCGGAGAGGGGCACCGATGCGCGGTTGACCGCGCCGGTACGGCCCAATTCGGTGCCGTCGGCGTAGTAGTAGATGTTGCTCTGGCTCACGGCGGCGGCGTTCGGAGCGGGGACCTGGACGCTCACGTAGAGGGCGGTGAAGGCGGTGATGGAGAGCAGGAGAACGGTGAGCAGACCGCCGAGCATCATCCGCCAGGTGGGGAGCGTCCGTCGCCACCAAGGCATCGCATGGCGCGCCTCCCTGCGCATCTGCCGTGCCAGCCTGCGGGCCTGCCTCGTAGTCCGCAGCAGGTCGCGCCAGTTGGCATCCGCTGGGACGGCCGATTCGCTCGGCCCGCTGCTCATGCGTACGCAGCTCCTCTGACCGGCACCGTCGCGTTGCGCCGGGTGGCGCACAGGGGGCCGGGTGCGGTGCGCCGCTCCGTATGTGCCTTATTGTGCAGCACCTTCCCTTTTGGCGCCGGACCAATCAGTGGGGCCGGAGGGCAGGGCCGCCTACGCGTAGCGCCGCTTCCGAGTTCGCGACGGCCAGGTGGCCTTGACGAAGACCTGCAAGGGATCCACTCGGCCGCCTCACGCTCGGTCGGTCACGAACGATTCGAGCGCCGCGGTCAGCTCCGCCGGCTTCTCCACCGGCAGTTCGTGGCCGGCATCCACGATCCGGACCAGCGCGTCCGGGTAGGCCTTCGCCATCCGCAGCATCTGCGCGACGGGCAGTTGGATGTCGTGGTAGCCGTGCACCAGGAGGGTGGGCGTGCGGATCTCGCCGACCCGGTCGAGGACGTCGAAGGTCCGCATAGCGGCGTAGCAGGTCATGACCACCTCCCGCGGCGTGGCCGAGGAGGCCCGGATGCACTCGCGGATCTCCTCGCGCGGGTAGCCGGGGGAAAAGGCGCGCTGGATGTTGGCGGCGACGAACAGCTTGAACGGCGCCAGTGTGGATGCCGCCATCAGCAGGCCCCTTCCACGGCTGTAGGTCATCCGACTGATCGAGTTCACCAGAACCAGGCGCTCGACCCGCTCGGGATGACCAAGGGCGAGGGTCTGCGCGATCATCCCGCCCATGGAGTGGCCGACTGGTATGAACCGCTCGACCTTCAGCTGGTCGAGGAGGACGATGACGTCCGCGGCCAACTCCTCGATCGTCCGTGCCGACCCGTCGCTCTCGCCGTGCCCGCGCAGGTCGAGCCGTATGACCCGCCGCTTCGGGGCGAAGTGTGCCATCTGGTGGTCCCAGCGGTGCCGGTTGGCCGTCCAGCCGTGGATGAACACCAGGGGGACGCCGTCACCGTCGCGAGGGCCCTCGTCGTCGTATGTCAGTGCTGCGCCGTCGAGAGCGAGCTGCGGCATGGGTCGTTGCCTCCTGGAGTGCGGTTCGGGTACGGCCGGGTGCTGCCTCCGGCCGCCCCGGATGCCCTCGCCGCCGCCTGCCGAGGAAGTCGAGGAAGTGCCCGAACACGTCGAGGCGGCGCCCCGGCCGAGAGGTGTCCAGGTGACCGTAGTCGGGAATCTCGGTGTACGCCACGTCCAATGGCGGCTGCCGGCGGGCGAGTACGTCGTGAAGGAGCTTGTGGGAGTCCAGCCACAGCCCGTTCTTGCTGCGCGCGAGCAGTATGCGTGGTGTACGCGGCCAACTCCTGCGCGCCGCGGGCGGGTACCTCTGACAGGCGAGCGGCGAGACCTCAATACCCTCTGTCACTTGGTTCGTTGTCGAGGCGGTCAACCACGATCATCGCCACGTCGTCCGCCAGGCGGCCCTCGGTGTGACGGATCAATCCCTGGTGCAGTAGTTCCAGGAACTCGGGCGCGGTGCGGTGGCGCACTGCTTCCATGGCGTCCGGCAGGGCGAAGAATTCGTTGTCGCGATTGCGGGCTTCTATAACACCGTCGGTGTACAGCAGCAGACGGTCGCCGGGTGCGAACGGATAGCCCTCCGCCTTCGCCGGAGGGCTGGTGATGAAGTCTTCCAGGCCAAGGGGCGGCAGTGGTGAGGTCGGCATCAGAGCCTGAACCTTGCCCCCGTTGAGCACCAGCGGAGGCACATGGCCACGGTTGACCAACTCCACCACGGGTCCGTCCAGCACCTGTGCCACGACCGCGGTGACGAAGGATTCCGCCAGTTCTTCCTCGTCGTCCTGGTCGATCCCACGCGGCATGGCGCGCTCCCGTCGCAGCGCCGCCGCGCAGTGGTTGATGACCTCCACCAAGTCTTCTTCATAGTGCACGGACTCCCGGAAGGCACCCAGCACGGCGGCGGCCGAGCGCACAGCAGGCAGCCCCTTGCCGCGCACGTCTCCGACGATCATCCGAACGCCGTACCGGGTCTGCACGGCCTCGTACAGATCGCCACCGATCTGCGCCCCCTCTTCTGCCGCGATATACCTGCTGGCCGCCCGCACGGGACCGAGCCGGGCCGGTACGGGCCGCAGCAGCACCCGCTGTGCCGCCACGGCGATCCGGCGTACCTGGTTGAGCTCGTTCTGCCTCTGGGTATGCACTGCGCTACTGGTCGTGACACTGGCCGCCGAGACCAGTAGCAGAGCCACGATGTTGGTGTAGACCTGTTGGCTGCCCCACGCTTGGTTGTAGGTAGCCGTGGCAACGCTGATGAGCAGAGCGAAACCCGCCGCCGCGAGGGTGCCTTTGGGGCCCATCGCAACCGCAGCCAACGCCGGCGTCGCGGTGAGGAGAGGACCGGTGTACAGAAAGTGCGCGGGCGAGAACTCGATAGCCACCACGAGCAATGCGATTGCGAACGGCGCACACTCCGCGAGTGTGAACAGCACCCGGCTGTGACCGTCCGCCCCTGGTCGAGGAGCCGAGCGGAAGAGCGACCGCATGGATACAGCCTGCCTTGTTGAAGCGCCATGCTCCACTCGGCGGTACCCACAGCACCCGCGGCCGCTGACGTCCGGGGGGAAACCCTACCGCGGAGGTTCGTGCAGGCACCATCGATCCGGCGTGCCGCGACTGTGATTGTGGATCCATGGAGATCACGCAACAGTCACATCGCCGTTCCGCCCGTTCGTTCGTTTCGAAGACCTTGGGCAGGCCCGCACGGACGTGGGTCTGGCGGGGGGTCACATTGTTGCCGGTGTCGGCTGCCCGGTTCATGCGCACCGCGTCGAGGGGGCGCTTCGCCGACGCGTCCGCGGCACTCGTGGGGATGGGGCTGGGGCTCGTCGCCTGGCTCGCCATCCTGATCAGCACCCAGGCGGCCGTAAATGGCGCCCTCTATCCGCTCCTGGATGCGCACGATTACCACAACTCCTGGGGCGGCCCTACCCTGGCGGGCGCCTGGGCAACACACGCGGCGCTGGCCGTGCCGATTCTCGTGGCTGCCATATGGCTACTGCGTGGCCTGGTCGCACTCGGTTCCCACGATCAGGAATCATCCACCGGATCGAGGTCCCACTGGTGGAGCAGGCCGCTCGCCCTCCTGTTGGCCGCAGCAGGAGCGGTGCTGTTCGTGGGATGGATCAATCAGCTGTGACCCGGATGGTGTTCGGTGTCCTTGGCTCTCCTCGCCGAACTCCTCGGCGGGCTCAGCCCTTTCGGACTTCGATGAGGAACCGCTGCGAGTAGGCCACGAAGGGGCCATGGCGCTCGATGAAATGATGGAGCTCTGCCAGACGATCGCGATAGGCATCCACGGTGAAGTCCGGGACGATCCAGATCACCTTGCGGAGGAAGTGGACCACCGCCGCGATGTCGTAGAACTCCATCCGGAGTGCTTCTTGGCGCAGGTCGACCACATCCAGACCCGCCACTTCAGCACCGGCTGCCGCCGCGATGGGGCCGGCACCCGCTGTCGTCGCGAGCGGCCCCAGAGACTGATGGACCGAAGCCCGCTGCGGCCCCATCATGAATTCGGTCAACTCGCGCACCGAGCCCGAGCCCACCTGCTGGGAAAGGTAGGTGCCATTCGGGCGCAGGACGCGGCGGACCTCGTCCCAGCGGGTCACCACCGGATGGCGGCTCACGATCAGGTCAAAATGGTCCGATGGGAACGGCAGGTCGGCCGCATCGCCCACCTCTGCAACGCTGGCACTGAACTTGGCCAGGTTGCGTCGGGCAATCTGCACGTTCGGTTGCCATGATTCCGTCGCTGCCACGACCGGTGGGGCGACCGGGACCGAGGCCAGTACCTCACCGCCGCCGGTCTGGATATCCAGCACCGCCTCGGCCTTCGCCATCCGAACCGCGAGCATCTGGGCATAGCCCCAAGATGGCCGCTGCTCGGTCGCACGACCGTTGAACCAGGAGAAGTCCCAGCCCTCCGTGGGTACGGCTGCACCTTCCGCGACGAGATCTTCGAACCCAGACATGCGGCGAGAATGGCAGACCGCGCAGGCGGCCGCACCGGAGTTTCGGCAGACCTGCCGACCCGGACGAACCGCCCGAGTGCCCGGCCGATGACTTCGCGTGCAAGGGCTCCACTCGACCGCGGCGGCACTCTCCCGTACGCATCTCGGCGGTTTGATCGAGGAGTTGGCCCGCCCACGGCGGCCCGGCGGGAGTCGGCCCTGTGCGAGCGGCGAGGTGGCGAGCCGCGTTGGCAGGCCGGAGCCCGACGCAAACACGAGATGGTGTTCACCGACCGGGTCCTGGTCCCCGGCGGTTGGTTACTGCAGGCGACCTTCCGTCGCCTCGTCGGCCTCCTCGTCGGGCAGGTGAACGTCGTTGACGGCAATGTTGACTTCTACGACTTCCAGGTCAGTCATGCGCTCCACGCCCGCGATGACGTTCTCGCGTACCTCGGCGACAACGTCGGCGATGGCGAACCCGTAGTCCACGACGACCGAGAGGTCCACGGCGGTCTGCCGCTCGCCGACCTCGACCTTGACGCCGCGTGTGACGCTCGGGCGCCCGCCGGGGACCGCGTCGCGTACGGCGCCCATTGAGCGGGAAATCCCGCCTCCCAGAGCGTGGATACCCGGCACTTCGCGTGCCGCCGTCCCGGCGATCTTCTCCACCACCCCGTCCGCGATGGCTGTCCGGCCCCGTATGCCCGGCGCCGTCTGCGGACCGGTCTCGTGGGCCTGCAGCTTTGTTTCCCTCTGCGGGCGGGATGCGCGGGGCTCGGCGGTGGGAATTGCTGTGCTGGTCGGCTGTGTCACCTGAAGACGCCTCCTCGGTCGTAGGGTCACGGCAGATGTGTTCGGTGCGACGGGCTTGGGGCTCGGCTGCGGGCGCGGAAATGGCCGCGCTCCAGTGATCGTTGTCATCGCACCGGGCGTCGCCTCCGGCTGGACAGTCGCACGGCGGCGACCGTCAGATCGGCCACGAACAACACGATGCCGATGATGAGCAGATATCCCACCCCTTCCGCCACGGCACCGATGAGTCCCAGCACGATGGCCACGATGATCAGGAGCAGGAAGAGAACCATGACGCGATCGCATCCTTTGGACTTACGCGGGCGGTCAACGACGCGCGAGCTGTCGTTCGCCGTCAGCACCCGGCTGGTACGTCATGCCGTAATGCTGGAAGATCGCTGCCTCCTCCTCCGCGGGCAATACGTCGTCCGTGCCGATCCACGGGGCCTTTTTCACCAGTGCCCGGGCATAGGGGACCTTGACGTACCCGGGCCCGACGATCGCGTCGTCGACGGGGACGAAGACCAGGCGGCGACGAGTGGGCATGCCCGTGCGGACCGTGGCCATGGCCGGTTCGTCGGTGATGGTGTCTACGTAGACCGCCTCGAGGACACCGATCTTGTGGCCGCCGGAGTCCACCACGTCATGGTCGCGCCACTCACGGATGTCGGCTGCCTCGATCATCGAGCTGTCCCTCGATCGCGTGCCCCGTCCCGCCGTCATGCAGGCCAGGCCAGTCAACATCTCCGGCCGGGCCAATGCGTTCCTACTCTCAGCCTGCCCCTGTCTGTGGTCGGGCGCCAGGCGGGGCAGAGCGCCAATCGCCCGAGCGCCCGTCGCCCGTCGTGCGGCACCGGAGCCCTTGCCGCTGCTGTGGCTGCCGGCCGCGGTGGGCGAACCGGATCCGACGGCTGAGCTGCCGACACGGGAGAGGAAGCATGGTCCGCTGCCTCCGAGTCTGTGTCCGAGCACCCGCAGGCGCTCATCAGAGGGGTGCCCCCGAGCGTGACGGCCACGCGTAGAGCCTTGCCGCGGTTGCTGTTCATCAGTCAATTCGCCGGGCAAATGGGCTGGTTGAGATGGACGAGCTTCCGGCTCCTGCGCCACCGGGTTCCCCGCCGGCGGGTGCCGACCGGGGAGCGCCGGGTGCCGGGCTGTGCCCGGCTGCCGTGCGTGGTGCGGTGGTTCAGTCGTCCTGGCTCTGCTGGAGCCTCGCGAGGGTCAGGACGTCGCCGCCGATGCCCCAGCCGCCGTCGGTGACCTCCTCGACCAGGACCAGGGTGGTGGCGCGGGCGCGTTCGCCGTAGATCTCGGCGTACAGGTCGGTGGTGCGGGTGATGATCTGCTCCTTCTGCTTCTCGTCGAGGGTGCCGGCGGGGACCTTGAAATTCGCGAACGGCATGGTTGTTCTCTCTCTATTGGGGGTTACAGGGAGCTGCCTGCGGTGAGCAGGTCGTCCAGCCCGACCCGGCGGAAGAAGTCGGCGCGGATGCGGTCGGCGACCGCTGAGACGACTTCGCTGCCGTCACGGCTGGGGTCGATGTGGGTACGCAGTGGCCGCGTACCCGCAGGCATGGCCACCAGGCGTACGACGGCGTCGGCGACCTGGGCCGCGTCCGCGTCCGGCGGGATGAGCGCGGCCAGCCGCTCGTCGAGGCCGGCCAGCAGGGCGCCGTAGCGCTCCTCGTACGCGGCGGCCCGGGCCGTGTCGGCGGGTGCGCCCGCGTGGACGAAGTGGTTGGTGCCGGAGGTGAAGGCGCCGGGGACGACGATGGCGGTGTCGATGCCGAAGCGCAGTACTTCGGCGGCGTAGCTGACGGCCAAGGCATCCATGGCCGCCTTCGCCGCGAAGTACGGGCCGACGAACGGCGGGCAGCCGCCCCGGGTGCTGGAACTGCCGATCCACACCAGCAGTCCCTCGCCGCGGGCGCGCAGGTGGGGCAGCGCGGCACGGTTGACGCGCTGGGTGCCCAGGACGTTGATGTCGTAGAGCTCCGCGAGCTGGGCCGGGGTGAAGGCCTCGGCCGGTCCGGTGGCCATGTGTCCGGCGTTGTGGACGACCACGTCCAGGCGGCCTCGTGCCGCCAGGATGTGGGAGATGGCGGCGTCGGCGGACTGCTCGGAGGCGACGTCGAGTTCGACGGCATGCAGGTCGCAGTCGTAGGCGGCGGCGTGACGCTGCAGGTCGTCCACCGCCGGTGCGTTGCGGGTCGCGGTCTGCCGGATCCCGGCGTACACCGTGTGGTCGGCGCCGGCGAGGGCACGTACGGTCAGCGCTCCGAAGCCGCTGGCGGCGCCGGTCACCAGGATCGTTCTGGTCGTGTCGGAGGGCATGCGCGTCCTTGTCCGTGTTCGGCTGCGGCTTCGCCGCCAGGGGTGGGTTGTTGAGCAACGAGAGCGAGCGCCGGGGGCTGCCGTCAGACGATGCCGCCGTTGGCACGGACGACCTGTCCGTTGACCCAGTGGCCGACCGGGGCCGCGAGGAATGCGACAACCTCGGCGATGTCAGTGGGTGTGCCGAGCCGTTCCAGCGGGGGCTGGGCGGCCAGGCGGGCGATCGTCTGCTCGTCCTTGCCGTCGAGGAACAGGTCGGTGGCGGTGGGGCCGGGGGCGACGGCGTTCACGGTGACATCCCGGCCGCGCAGCTCGCGGGCCAGGATCAGCGTGAGTGCCTCCACAGCGCCCTTGCTGGCGCTGTAGGCGCCGTAGCCGGGGAAGGCCAGGCCCACCACGGAGGTGGAGAACATGACGATCGCCCCGCCGCGGCGAACCTTCCGGGCTGCCTGCTGGGCGACGACGAAGGTCCCACGGATGTTGGTGCGGTGCAGCGCGTCCAGCTCGGCCAGGTCCAGGTCGGCGATGGTGGACGTGTGCGCCCGGCCGGCGGCGTGGACGACGACGTCCACGCCGCCGTACTCGGACTCCGCGGTGGCGAACAGCGCGGCCACGGCGTGCTCGTCGGCCACGTCGGCCTGGACTGCGACGGCCCGGCCGCCGGTCGCCGTGACGTCCTTGACGGCGGACTCGGCCAGATCACGGTTACCTGCGAACCCGACCACGACGGCGAACCCGTCGGCGGCCAGCCGGCTCACCGCCTGGCGGCCGATACCGCGGGAGCCGCCGGTGACGACGGCGACCCGGGGCCGTGCGGAGGCGTGGTCGGGCGTGGTGCGGCTCTCCGCGGAGCTCGGGGAAAGGGACATGAGGACTCCTGCCTGGGGGTGGGACCGGGGCAACGCGCCCCGACGTCTCCACCACGATCGGCCGGTCTCCAGGCGCCATCCAGGGCTGCGTCCACCCAGGGGTTGTCATCCCCTGGCTCGGACCCCGCCGTACGCGTCACGATGGGTGGCGTGAACCTTCCCGAACTCGCCGCATTTCTGAAGTCCCGCCGCGACCGGATACGGCCGGCCGACGTAGGCCTGCCGACCGGCCCCCGGCGCCGGGTGCCCGGCCTGCGGCGCGAGGAGGTCGCGCAGCTGGCCGGGCTGTCGGCGGACTACTACACCGAGCTGGAACGCGGACGGGGCGCCCAACCCTCGGCCCAGGTCGTAGCCGCCCTCGCCCGTGCGCTGCGGCTGAACGGTGACGAACGCGACCACCTCTTCCACCTCGCCGCCCGCCCCGTCCCTCCGGCGGCGCACGGCCCGTCCGCGCACGTCCAGCCGGCCCTGCTCGGCCTGCTGGACCGGCTCACCACCACCCCCGCCCAGGTCATCACCGACCTGCATGAAATCCTCGTGCAGAACGAGCTGGCCGCCGCCCTCGTCGGCCGCCCCCCGGCGGTACGCGGGCCGGCCGCGAGCTTCGCCTACCGCTGGTTCACCGACCCCGCCGCCCGCGCCCTCTATCCGCCGGACGATCACCCGCACCATTCGCGGGTCTTCGTCGCCGACCTCCAGGCAGTCGCCGCACGGCGCGACCGCGACACCGAGGTCGCCCGGATGGTGGCTGTGCTGCGGCGGCGCAGTGCCGAGTTCGCCGCTCTGTGGGACACCCACGACGTCGCCCTGCGCCGGGTCGACCACAAACGCATCGTCCACCCCGCACTGGGCGTCATCGAACTGGACTGCCACAGCCTGTTCAGCGAGGACGGACGCCAGCGCCTGCTGTGGTTCACCGCACCGCCCGGCACCCAGGGCGCCGCCCAGTTGGAACTGCTCAGCGTCATCGGCACCCAGGACATGGCGGCGAGCGAGAACGCCTGCCGCGAGGGCACGAACGCGAACGCCGACTGATTCCGACCGGCCGAGATTCGCCCGGCTCAGGCGCCCGCCTCAGGCCCGCCCGCTCTGGACGCCCCCGCCCGCAGCCCGTCCATCACGATGTCCATCAGTCGCGTCGCACGCGGCTGCCAGTCGCTGTGCGGGTCGATCTGCCAGAGCCCGGAAATGGCGAGCACGAAGTCGTCGGGGGTCAGCCCCGGGCGGATCGTGCCGGCCTCCTCGTTCGCGTTCAGCAGGAGCGTGACCGCCCGGGTCACCGGGCCGTGACCCAGCTGGGCCAGGCTGCCGTACGAGCTGGTGGTCTTGCGCAGCGCGTCGGCCAGGCCGGCCTTGGCCATGGCGTACTGGGCCAGGCGGTCCATCCACTCCCTCAGGGCCTGATCAGGTGCACGGGTTTGGAGCAGTTGGGCAGCGGCGTCGGCGACCTGCTGCATCTCGTAGCGGTAGACCTCCAGGACGAGGGCCTCACGGTTGGGGAAGTTGCGGTAGAACGTCCCCTGCCCGACGCCCGCCTTCTTCGCGATCGCGCTCAGTGGGGCGTCCGCGGCCCGCGTCAGCTCGGCCAGCGCGACTTCCAGGATGCGCTCGCGATTCCGTTGCGCGTCCGAGCGCAGAGTCGCGCTCTTGTCTTCCCGCACTCGTCCTCCCTCCGGAATCACAGCCATGCCCGGTCTTGCTAACCGGACAGCTGTCCGCTAAGTTCAATGGCTAACGGACAGCTGTCCGCTTAGGTCCACCATAGCGGCAGGTCCGGACAGTGTGGCCGACCGGTGTCATCGTCACTGGTTCATTCACCCGCATCGCTCTCTCCCTCCCGGACTGTCTGCCGGGATCGTCTCGTTCGACGCGCATCAGCAATGCGAAAGAAGGCTGATCATGGCCCCATCGACGTCCAGCGCCATCACCCTGAACATCAATGGCGAGAAGTACACGCTGCCCGTCGACCATCGCACCACCCTGCTCGACGCCCTGCGCGAGCATCTCGATCTGACCGGTACCAAAAAGGGCTGTGACCAGGGCCAATGCGGCGCCTGCACGGTGCTGCTCGACGGGCGCCGGGCAGTTTCCTGTCTTCAGCTCGCGGTCGCGGCCGAGGGGCGCGCGATCACCACCATCGAAGGCGTGGCCGATGGTGAGCGGCTGCATCCCGTGCAGCAGGCCTTTCTCGACCTCGACGGCTATCAATGCGGTTACTGCACACCGGGGCAGATCTGTTCGGCCCTCGCGGTGATCGAGGAACACGCGGCGGGCTGGCCGAGCGCCGTGACCGACGATGTCCGGCCCGAAGCGGGGGTGCCTGCGCTCACCGCCGAAGAGATCCGCGAGCGGATGAGCGGCAACCTGTGCCGCTGCGGCGCCTATGTGTCGATCGTGCAGGCGGTCGCCCGGGCGGCAGAGGCGGCAGAGGCCAAGGAGGCGGCGGCATGAGGGAATTCGGCTACGAACGCGTCTTCGACGTCTCTGGAGCAGTCGCCCTGCTGGGCGCCGACCCCGACGCCCGCTTCCTCGGCGGCGGCACCAACCTCGTCGACCTGATGAAGGCCGGCGTGGAAAGGCCCGCGCTGCTCATCGATGTACGCGAACTTCCTCTCGACGGAGTCGAGTTCAGCCACGACACTGGGCTGCGCGTCGGCGCGACCGTCACCAACAGCGATCTCGCGGCCCATCCCGACGTACGGCGTCATTACCCGGCGTTGGCGCAGGCCGTCCTGGCCGGCGCCTCGGGACAGCTGCGCAACATGGCCACGGTCGGCGGGAATCTGCTCCAGCGCACCCGCTGTGGCTACTTCACCGACCTCAGCAAGCCGTGCAACAAGCGTGCCCCCGGCAGCGGTTGCCCCGCCCTCACCGGCGAGCACCACAACCACGCGATCCTCGGCGCCTCCGAGCACTGCGTCGCCACCCATCCATCGGACATGGCGGTCGCGCTCGCCGCCTTCGACGCCGTCATCACGTACGAAACGGCCGACGGACCGGGCGAGTTGTCCTTTCCCGAGTTCTATCTGCCCGTGGGCGACACCCCGCACGTCGAGACCGCCCTTCCGCCCGGCGCGCTGATCACCGGCGTCACTCTGCCGCCGGCCCCCGTCGCCGCCCACTCGCGGTACCGGAAGGTGCGCGAGCGCGCCTCGTACGCATTCGCGATCGGCTCGATCGCCGCTGCACTCGACGTCCAGGACGATGTCGTACGCGAAGTGCGCCTCGCGTTCGGGGCGGTCGCGTCCCGGCCGTGGCGGGCTCGTGCGGCCGAGCGGGTGCTGATCGGCGGCCCGGCGAGCGCGGAGGCGTTCGCAGCCGCGGCGGATGCCGAACTGGCGGCCGCCGAGGCGCTTCCCGAGAACGGATACAAGGTGACGTTGATGCGCAACCTCGTCGTGGCCGTGCTCACCGAACTCACCGAGGAGGCCTCCCGATGACCACGACGACCAACATCGCAGCCGTGACGGGAGCCGTCGGCTCATCCCACATCCGCCTGGAGGGCCGCGACAAGGTCACCGGGGCGGCCCGCTACGCCGGGGAAGTACCCTTCGCCGAACTCGCCCACGGCTGGCTGGTGTTGTCGACCGTTGCCCGTGGCCGTATCCGCTCCGTGGAGGACTCCCCCGTCCTGGCCATGCCCGGCGTCCTCGCCGTGCTGCACCACGGGAATGCGCCGCGCGTCGACACCGACTATGTCGGCATGCTGGGGCGGCCGAACCCGGTGCTCGGGATCTTCCAGCACGACCGTGTGCCCTTCGTGGGCTGGCCGGTGGCGTTGGTAGTGGCCGAGACGTCCGAGCAGGCCAGAGAGGCCGCCGAGGCGCTGGTGGTGCGATACGACGAGGAACCGCACGACGTCGCGTTCTCCTCGGGACGTTCCGATGCGTACACGCCGGAGAACACCCCGATGGTCCAGGCCGAGACGGAGAAGGGGGACATAGAGGCTCAACTCGGCGCTTCCGCCGTTGTCGTGGACGAGGAGTACACCACGCCGGAGGAACACCACAACGCGATGGAGCCGCATGCGGCGACGGCTCGCTGGGACGGTGGCCGGCTCGACGTCGTCGATTCCAACCAGGGCAGCACCTGGGTGGCGGGCGAACTCGCATCGCTCTTCTCACTCGATCCGGCTTCCGTACGGGTGCGGGCCGAGCATGTCGGCGGCGGCTTCGGATCGAAGGGCCTGAGCCCCCACCAAGTGGCCGCCGTGATGGCCACGACCGTCCTCCACCGCCCGGTCCGTGTCGTCCTGACCCGCCGCCAGATGTTCTCCCTCGTCGGTTACCGCAGCCCCACGGCGCAGCGGATCAGGCTCGGCGCCGACGCCGACGGGCGGCTGCGCGCGTTCGACCACCAGGCGCAGAGTCTGACCTCGACCGTGCACGAATTCATCGAGTCGAGCGCCGTGATGGGGCGCGTGATGTACGACGCCGACGCCCATCACACCCTTCACCGGCTCGTACGGCTCGACGTGCCGACCCCGACCTGGATGCGCGCGCCGGGTGAGGCACCAGGGTCCTTCGCCCTCGAATCCGCCCTCGACGAACTGGCCGAGAAGTGCGGCATGGACCCGATCGAGTTGCGCACGCGCAACGAACCCGAGACGGGTCCCGTGTCCGGGCTGCCGTTCAGCAGCCGCAATGTGCTGGCCTGCTTCGAGGAGGGCGCCCGCAGGTTCGGCTGGGCGGACCGCGACCCGCGGCCCGGCCTGCGCCGTGAGGGGCGCTGGCTGCTCGGGACCGGAACGGCGGCGGCCACCTACCCCTCGGGAGTCGGCCCGTCCACCGCGGCCGTGACCGCGGAGCCGGACGGAACCTTCACCGTGCGGATCAACGCGACGGACATCGGCACGGGGGCGCGGACCGCGATCGCCTCGATCGCCTCGGACGCGCTGGAGGTGGATCGGGACCGCATCCGGCTGCACATCGCGGACAGCGACCTCGGTCCGGCGATGATCGCCGGCGGCTCGACGGGCACGCGCTCCTGGGCGTGGGCGGTGACACTCGCGGCGGCCGAGCTGCGGGAGCGACTGGCGCTGGGGGGCAGCATTCCCCCGGAGGGGATCACCGCCCGGTCGAACACCGCCGAGGCCATCGAGGCTCTCGCGCAGCAGGAACGGCACTCCTTCGGGGCGCACTTCGCCGAGGTCGCGGTGGATGTCACTACCGGTGAGGTGCGCGCGCGACGGCTGCTCGGCATCTATGCCGCGGGCACCATCGTCAACCCGCTCACGGCCCGCAGCCAGTTCATCGGCGGGATGACCTGGGGGCTGTCCATGGCCCTCCACGAGGAGGCGATCAGGGACCAGGCCTCCGGCGGCCTTGTCGGCGCCGACCTCGCCGGCTATCACTTCGCCGCGCACGCCGACGTGCCGCTCATCGAGGCGGACTGGGTGGACGACCCCGTCCCGGACGACCCGGTCGGGATCAAGGGCATCGGCGAGATCGGCATCGTGGGCGTCGCCGCCGCGATCGCCAACGCGGTGTGGCACGCGACCGGCGTACGCCACCGGGACCTGCCGATCCGTCCGGACCGCGTCCTGCGGGCGGCGGACGAAGCCAGGCGTCGGGCGGAGGAGGAGGCTCGGAGTCGGTCGGAGGAGGAAGTCCGGAGTGCTTGACATCGCACAGGAGTTGAACCGCTGGTTCGATCAGGGCCGGGACTTCGCCGTTGCCACGGTCGTGGCCGTCGGCGGCAGCGCGCCCCGCGGTCCCGGCGCCGCGCTGGCAGTCGACAGTCACGGCACCGCCATCGGTTCCGTCTCCGGTGGTTGCGTGGAAGGAGCCGTGTACGACCTGTGCGTCCAGGCGCTCCAGGACGGCCGGACGGTGCGCGAACAGTTCGGATACAGCGACGAGGACGCCTTCGCGGTGGGACTCACCTGCGGCGGCGTCATCGAAGTCCTGGTCACGCCGGTGCGCGCGGACGCTCAGGTCTTCCGGGCAGGGGTGTCGGCGGCGGACCGAGGAAAGGCGGCGGCACTGGCCCGGGTGGCCCGGGGCCCGGACGAACTGCTCGGCAGGGTGCTGCTCGTCCACCCCGACGGATCGTACGAGGGCAGCCTCGACGGCCGTCAGGGTCTGGACCGGACGGCGGCGGCGGAGGCCCGCGCGATGCTGGACACCGGCCGCACCGGCACCGTCGAGATCGCGGAGGACGGGGCGCGCTGCCCGGGCGGCGTGACGCTGTTCGTGGAGTCGAGCCTGCCGCCGCCCCGGATGATCGTCTTCGGCGCCGTGGACTTCGCGACGGCGCTCGTACGGGCGGGCAAGTTCCTCGGCTACCACGTGACCGTGTGCGACGCCCGGCCGGTCTTCGCCACCCGCGTCCGCTTCCCCGAGGCCGACGACCTCGTGGTCGACTGGCCGCACCGCTACCTCCGGCGCACCGCGACAGACGAACGAACCGTCCTGTGCGTGCTCACCCATGACGCCAAGTTCGACGTGCCGCTGCTCAAGGCGGCCCTGCGGCTGCCGGTCGCGTTCGTCGGCGCGATGGGCTCGCGCCGCACCCACGAGGACCGCAACCGGCGCCTGCGCGAAGTCGGCGTCACGGAAGGTGAGTTGGCCCGCTTGCGCTCCCCCATCGGCCTCGACCTCGGCGCCCGCACTCCCGAGGAGACCGCCCTGTCCATCGCGGCGGAGATCGTCGCCACGCGCCGGGGCGGGACGGGGGTCCCGCTGACCGGTTCGGGGACGCCCATTCACCATGACACGGACGGGAGGGAGGAAGGCGAGGCCCGCTCCCGAACTGCGGCATGACCATGTCCGGACCCCCTCAAAGATCATTCACGGGACACCACAACCCGGGATCGGAATCACAACCGTCGACTTGGCCAACTCCCAGGCCAGGCGTACCTGGTGCCAGCCTGACCCGGTCGCGACCGCGCGCTCACGCTCAGCTCGCGGAGGTCGTGCGGTACCGTCCGCGGAACTCCGCCAGCAGTTCGTCAGTCACCTCGGCGCCGGCGGCCACCGCCGCGTGCACCTCGCGGAAGTACCCCTCGTATCCGGCAGGAGTGTAGAGGCACAGGGCTCGCGCGGTCTGTGTGCCGGCGTTGCGGAATCCGTGTGGTGTGCCGCGCACCGCGGCCAGCAGGCCACCGGGACCGGCGGTTATCTCACCGTCGCCGTTGTGGAGCGTCAAGTCCCCCTCCAGGACGTAGAAGTACTCGTCGTGTCCGTGGTGGACATGGGGACGGGCGCCCACGATCCCCGGGCCCAGCGTGAACTCCTCGAAGGCGAACCGGCCTTCGGTGTGCTCGGCGGTCAGCCTGAAGAAATGCTCGACCCCTGCCACGTCGATCAACTCCCCCTCTTCGGGGCGGCGAAACAGCGGGCGGCGGTCCGGCGATTCATACTCGATCATCGTCGCATGATGGCAGAGACCAGCAGCGAAGCGGCCCGCAGACTGGCAATCACCACTCCAAGCCCCGAGCCCAGCGCGAAGGGGCACGGCAGCGGGGCGGAAGTACACGCGCTCGCCTTAGGGGCCGCACCCTGACAAGACGTCAGGGGCGGCTCAGGGTATGGCAAGGGGGCTTCCCCATGGCCGCCGGGCTGTGTGCGACAGCAGGGTGAGACTCATGCAGACCACCACCGAGAAGCGCCCCTCGACCGTCCGCCGCGGGGCCGTCGGACTCGCAGTCGCCGCCACCCTCGCCACCACCGTCATCGGTGCGGCCGGCGCCCCCGCTGTCGCCGCCGACGCGCCGCCCACCCCCTCGTACGACTTCAACGATTGCCCGGAGATCCCGGCCGGTGTCGACGCGCCCCGCTGGAAATGCGAAGTCCTCACCGCCACCGGCTCGTTGACCCTCGGAAGCCG
The DNA here is from genome assembly GCF_036147535.1 of Streptomyces sp. NBC_00322. NCBI lineage: Bacteria > Bacillati > Actinomycetota > Actinomycetes > Kitasatosporales > Streptomycetaceae > Streptomyces > Streptomyces sp. NBC_00322. Next base: position 619,061 of record NZ_CP108019.1, read on the forward strand.
AACCATTCCCGAACTGGCGCCGATGACCATCACCCATGCCGAAGGTCCGCTGCCCGACGGAAGCAGGGGGCAGGTCTGGGGCGCGCTGCGCAGCTCGCCGACGCGGGTCCCCGGCGGCCTCCTCGGCAACGCCGCCGGCGACCACGGCCGCCTGCTCTCACTGTCCCTGCAGCCCGAGTACGGCGGCCGGTCCGACTTCTACTCTGTCGGGAACAGCCTGGGCCTGTTCACCATGCGCTTTCGCGCCCTCAGTCCCCTGCTGCCGCATGGTTGCGTCATCGGTGGCGACGCCCCGATCGAGCTTCGTCTGGAGCGCGCGGGCGCCTCCCAATGGGTGTCGAAGAACCCGCCCATCATCAAGTTCGACGCGTACGACGATGTCTTCACCGCCCCGGGCGCCGACGGCTGTGGCCCTCTGGGCGGCCTCGTCAACGACCGGTTCGGCCTCCCGGCGAAGGCCGGAAACGCGATCACCTTGTCCGCGTACTACACCTTCAAGACGTACGACCAGCTTTCGCCGCGCTGACGTCGTTCTCGGCCGCTCGGCCCGCACGGCGGAGCCCCCACGGGAACAGCGAACCCGTGGGGCTTCACCTTACGGCTCAGTCACCCGGTGTCGGCCGTGCGCCGCCCTGCCCCCCGATCAGCCGTGTCAGGCCCTCGTGGTCGGAGCCGACCTTGCGGTAAATGTCCGACAGCAAGCGCGTCACCACCGGGTCCTGAGCGCCCAGCGCCTCCGCGATGCGGGCGTTCGACCAGCCTCGGGCAGCCCATTCGGCCACCGTCCGCTCCTGCGCGGTGAGCGATTCCGTGGCCGTGGTACGCAGTTGGACCGGCCACAGACCAGCCGCGTCCAGCTCCTCACGGGCCCGCGCCGCGAGGGCGTCGGCCCCGCACTGAACGGCGCCTTCCAGTCCACGGTGAAGCTGCTCGGCTGCGTCCTGCGGCAGTCCGACCTGGCGCAGTGCGATGCCGTGGTCCACCAGCGCACACGCCAGGTCATAGCCGGACGGGGAGCGCTCGAGGTGTTCGACGGCTTGGGCCAGCAGGGTGACCCGTTCCGCACCGTGGGCCACCGAAGCCATGGCACGCAAGGCCTGTCCGATGGCGGACTGGGTACCGAATCGACGGGCCCTGCGGACGCCTTCGGAGGCGTACTCGACGGCTCGTTCAGGGTCGTCGTTTTTCAGTGCTCGGGCCAGGTGGAGCTGCCAGGGGCACCAGGCGGGGTTGCGCATGCCGCGCGGTTCGAGCCGGAGACCGACCCGGGCAAGGTGATGCTCGGCCTCTCGATGCATGCCCAGGGCGAGCAGCAGCTCGCTGTAGACGGTCTGGGAGTCCGGGTACACCACGGCGCTGGGCACGACTTCGCCGTAGCTGTACATGGTGGCGAGTTCCTGGGCGTCCTGGGTGCGGCCTCGGGCGAGCAGGATCTCGATGAGGATGCCGATGGCGAAGTACTGTGCGGGCACCTGGTGCCCGACCCTGTCCGCGATGCGCAGTCCGCCGCGGACCAGGCTCTCGGCCTCGTCAAGGCATCCGCGGCGATAGCGGATATACCCCAGAAGTGTGTAACCGAAGGACAGATGGGCTCCGCGCCAGCCCTTGGTCTCACATTCTGCGATGCCTCTGTTGAAGAGTTCCTCCGCGCGCCCGGGCTGGTCGCAGTACATGAAGGTGAGGGCGACCAGGACCGGGACCTCGAAACCCCACTGCTCGTCGGTCCACTTGAGGCCCTCGCCCAGGGCTTCCTCCGCATAGTGGAGAGCGGTGGCGGCGGGCTCGCCGCGCACCATGGCGTCCCAGGCACGCAGCCCCAGGATGTACCGCTCCGCTGTGCCGCGGCCGCTGAGGTGCTCGGCGAGCCTGGCCAGCTTTCGTGAGCGGGCGGGCGAGTCCTGTTCGTCGGCCCGGAAGGCGTTCCACATGAACTGCTCCGCCTGCATGCGCAGCCGGGTCCTTGCGTTGGTGGCCCCCCGGGCGGCTTCGGCAACCGTCTCGGCTGCCTCCGCCATCCGGTCCGAGTGACCGAGGGCCTGCGCCAGCCGGTAGACGATGGCTTCGCGCAGCGCCGGGTCGAGAACGGGCTCGTCCAGTGCGGCCCGCAGATGGTTGACCGTGGTCGCAGGTTCGGTGAGCAGGGCGGAGCAGCCAAGTTCGAACAGCACATCGGCCCGCTCCTCCAGCGCGGGTGGCTCGCGCAGTGCCCTGGCGAGGCAGCGCCGGGCGGCCTCAGGAGCGCCTGCCCTCAGGTACTCGCGGGCGGCTTCGCGGAACTGCCGCACGGCCCAGGGGTCGCTCTCGGGGTGCACCTCCAACAGGTGCCGGGCAGCCGTGGTTGCGCCCAGGCCCGCGCTCGAGACAACAGCGGCGGCCTGGCCGTGCATGGCCACGCGGAACGCCGCGGGAATCGCCCGGTAGACGGCGGTGGCGACCAGCGGGTGGAAAAACTCCAACCGGTCGTCGTCCGGGGCGTCGGGAGCCGGGTCGGCGAGGATGCGGGCCTGGCGCAGCCGGGCGACGGCGTCGGATGACTCGGCATCGCCCAGTCCGCCGACGCTCGCTGCCAGACTCCGGGACGCCTCGGCGCCGAGCACGGCAGCACTCCAGGCAAACCGGACGACGGAGGTGCCGAGCCGCTCCAGCCGCTCGATGAGCCCGCCGCCCTTCACGGCAGAGGCGAGTTCCCGGAGTTCGGGCACGTGCACGACCTGTGGTTTCAGCCCGCGATCGGCGACCCTGGCGGTGAGTTCGACGGTCTCGAACGGGTTCCCTCCGGTGACCGCCCAGGCCTCGCGGCAGAACCCCTCGTCGGCTTCCTCACCCAGGGTGTCCCGGACGATGCGGCTGACCGCGCCGGGGGTGAACGGTACGAGGTCGAAGGGGCGCGATCCATGGCGTTCGCCAAGTCTGCCGAACGCCGTCGCGTCGGCGGGGAGTTCATCGGAGCGGTAGGCCACGACGAGCAGCAACGGGAGCTCACTGACCCGCGGTGCGAAGCCGGTGAGCCAGGCCAGCGACTCGGCGTCGGCCCAGTGGGCGTCGTCCACCATCACCACCAGCGGCGCCTGCTGGACGGCGAAGCGGGTGGCGATCCAGTCCAGGCCGTCCCGCACGCCCTGTGGATCGGGTGAGCCGTTGCTGTTCCCCGCTACCAGACCGACCGCAGGGGCGACGATTTCGTACCAACTGCCCAGTATCTTGCGGTGTTCCTTCTCGGTGGCTGCCGCGAGTACGGGCTGGACGAGCTGGCGTACGACATGGAAGGCGACGCCCTGCTCCTGCTCTCCTCCGCGGGCGAAAAGCACCGTGCAGCCGCGAGCCACGGCCTTCCTCCGCACCTCTGTGAGGAGAGTCGTCTTGCCGAGTCCCGCCGGCCCGGCAAAGGTCAGTAAGCCGCCGCTACCCGGTGCGGCCGAGCCCGTGGACGACCCGCTCAGGTCGGTCAACAGAACATCCACTGCCGCGAGTTCTGCATCACGTTCCAGCAGCAGCCGACGCGGTCGCCCCGGCCGGTCTCCCGTGTAGGTCACATCCGCTTCCTTCGACCGTGTGTCGTCCGAGTACGCGAAGAGTACGCCCTCGGAGACGGTCCGTAGCCCATCGCGGAGGCTTTTGCCCCATGGGCACGAAATTCTGATAACACCGGTGACCGCACGGCGGTTACCTCTCACCCCGCCTCGCTCATGCTGCGCCGCAGAGGGCGCGCACGCGGTCGCGTGCGCCGGTCTTACGCCCCATCGCACCCGTCGACCGCGGCTGTACGCGGGATGCGGCGCCTAGGCTCGAAAGGATGGCGAAAATGCGCCAGGCGTGCATCGTCGCGGCGGGACGCGCCGCGGACACCCAGGGGGTGTGTATGGCGAACGCGATGGCTTCCGGCCGCAACCGGGTGCTCACGGACCCTACGCGGCGCACCGCCGCGATCAGGATTCCGTTCCCCGCCCGCTTCAACCCTCAGGCGGAGCGGGCCCGGCGGCACTCACTGCAGTGGCTGCAGGAGATGGGCTTGCTGACCGGGGAAGCGGTGACGGCGGAGTACGACGCGCTGCGGCTCGAGCGGCTGATGGCGTATTTCTACCCCGACGCCACAGGCAACGACCTTGAGCTGGCAGCTGACTTCAACGCCTGGTTCTTCATCTTCGACGACCAGTTCGACGGGCACCTGGGGATGCGACCCGAGGCGATCGAACCTGTGGTGGACTCCCTTGTACGGACCATGACGACGGACGGCGCGCCCCAGGTGTCCGGCGGGCACGGCCCGCCGCTCGTCCAGGGATTCCGGGACATCTGGCGCCGGGCAACCGCCCGCACACCGTACAACTGGCGGCGTCGGTTCCGTACGCACTGGCAGGCCTACATGGCCGCCCACCTGGGGGAAGCACGCAACCGGAACGCGCAACGCCTGCCTTCCCTCGAACAGTTCCTCAAGGTCAGGCGGGACTCCATAGGGGTACAGCCTTGCCTCGACTTCACCGAGCGGTGCGGTGGTTACGCGCTGCCGGACGAGCTGCACGGCTCTTCCCCGCTGCGGGAGATGCGTGAGATCACCGGCGATGTGGTGATCTTCGTCAATGACATCGTCTCGCTCGTCAAGGAACTGGCAGCCGGGGATGTGAACAACAGCGTCATCGTCCTGCGCGAACAGAAGGGTTGCACCCTGGATCAGTCCGTCGGGTACATCGCCGCCCGCGCCAACGCGCACATGGCCCGCTTCGCGCAGCTCGCGGCGGCTCTCCCGAAGGCGCTGAGCGAGCGAGGCGTTCTTCCGGAGGTGCGCGGGCACATCGGCCACTATGTGGAGGGCATGGGTCACCTGATGGCGGGCAACCTCGCCTGGTCCCTTGCGACTTCCCGCTACGACGAGACCGGAATTGCCGCCGTGAGCGGCGGGCGGCAACGTCCTTGGGCGTACCTCGCCGTGACACGCGAGTCCTCTGGCGAAGGTGCCCGGCGGAGCGTGCCGACGGAGAGTTGAGCATCACGCTCGTAGGGGCGCAGTGCGTCGCCGCGCCGCGACCGACTGGACCTGTGACCTCAGCGCCCTCGACCGGAAGCGACTCAGCGTGTCAGGCCGGCGGAGAGAGTGGTGAGGGTGCGCTCGACGACCGCGTCGCGCTGGTCGGGGGGCAGTTGGGCGAGCGGGCCGTCGAGGATGAGCAGCGCGAGTCCGTGGACGGCCGACCAGGCGGCAACCTCCGCCGCGGGCCGGTTCTCCGGCCGCATCCGGCCTGCGGCCACGAGCATGTCGAGCGTGTCCGAGAGCAGTACGAACGCCGCGAACTCCGGCCTGGACTCGGGGGCTTCGAGGCCGGTGAAGTCGCCGCTCTGCGCCAGGGGTGTGCGGCAGAAGGCGGTGCGGTAGAGCCCCGGGTGCTCGATCGCGAACCGGACATAGCCGCGCCCGATCGCCTCGGCCCTGCGAACGGCCTGCTCACCCGGGTCGTCGAGCGCGGGGAGCACGCGTACGGCCTCGGCCATCGAGTCGGCCAGCGCCTGCTGGCCGACGATCTTCACGGCCTCGAGGAGATCTCCCTGGCCGGTGAAGTGGCGGTACGCGGCGGTGGGTGACACACCGACGCTGCGGGCCGCCTCACGCAGGACGACACGCTCGGGGCCACCTTCGGCCGCGAGTTCGACGGCGGCCTCGATCAGCGCGTTGCGGAGGTCGCCGTGGTGGTAGCGGGACTTGGTGCCCGTGGTCGATTCCATGACTCCATTCTGCCCGAAGTTGACGCTGTTAACATTATATGCGACCGTCGATGTTAACGGAGTAAACATCGGTAGGTGATGACCATGTTCGACAGAATCGCCGGGCTGGCCCTGCACCGGGGCAGGCTCGTACTGATACTCACCGCGGTGGCCGTGATCGCTATGGGAGCCATCGGCTTCGGGGCGTTCGGCAAGCTCCAGGGCGGCGGCTTCGAAGATCCGAGCGCGCCCTCTGCCCGCGCACAGGAGCTCATCGACGACAAGTTCGGCGGCGAGAGCAATCTGGTCCTGCTGGTCCGGGCCGACGACGGCAGCATCGGCTCTCCCGCCGCCCAGCGCACCGGCCGCGCCCTCACCTCGGAGCTTCGGGGCGAGCCCACCGTGGCGAATGTGATCTCGTACTGGGACACCGGCACCTCCGCGCTGACCTCCCGGGACGGGAACGAGGCGCTCGTGCTGGCCCACGTCAAGGGCGACGACACCGAGCAGGGCGACAACGCCTCGGCGATCATCGACGAGTACACCGGCGACCGGGACGGGCTGACCGTCCAGGCCGGCGGATCGGCCGCGGTCGGCGACGAAGTGCCCACCCAGGTCGCCAAGGACCTCGCGCTGGCCGAGACCATCGCCGTGCCACTGATCCTCGTGCTGCTGGTGATCGCCTTCGGCAGTGTGGTGGCGGCACTGCTGCCCCTTGTCATCGGGCTGATCGCGATCGTCGGCACCTTCGCCGAGCTCTATGTGCTCGGCAGCCTCACCAGCGTGTCGGTCTTCTCGATCAACCTCACCACCGCACTCGGCCTGGGCCTGGGCATCGACTACGCCCTGCTCATGATCAGCCGGTTCCGCGAGCACCTCGCGCAGGGCGCCGCCGTCCCCGAAGCGCTCCGGCACACGGTACGGACGGCCGGGCGGACCATCACCTTCTCCGCCGCGACCGTCGCCGCCGCACTCGCCGCGCTGCTGGTCTTCCCGCAGTACTTCCTGCGCTCCTTCGCCTACGCCGGCATCGGCGTGGTGGCCATCGCCGCCGTCAGCGCCCTGGTCGTCATCCCTGCGCTGCTCGCCGTGCTGGGCCACCGGGTCAACAACGGCCGGCTGCCCTGGGCGAAGACCGTGCGCAGCGCCGAGGCTCCCCTGTGGGGCCGACTGGCCCGCACGGTCATGCGCAGGCCCGCCCTGACCGCACTGCCGGTCCTCGGGGTGCTGCTGCTCGCCGCGAGTCCACTGCTCGGCGTCACCTTCGGCACCCCGGACGAGCGGGTGCTTCCGGAGAGCGCCCAGAGCAGGCAGGTCGCCACCGCGGTGCAGCGCGACTTCACCGGCAGCGACGAGTCGGCGGTGCAGATCGTCACGACCGGGCCCGTGGCCCCGGCCGACCTGCGCACGTACGCGACCGGCATCTCGCGGCTCGACGGCGCGGTGCGGGTGGAGACCTCCGCCGGCACCTTCCGGGACGGCCGCTTCGCCCCGCCCGGGCCCGCGAACGCCGCACTGGGCCGGCCCGACACCCAGCGGATCACCGTCGTCAGCGACCTCACCCCCAAGTCGGGCGAGGCTCAGGACCTGGTCAAGGACGTACAGGCGGTGGATCCGCCCGCCGGGACCGAGGCGCTGGTCGGCGGCACCGACGCGCGGCTCATCGACTCCAAGGACTCGATCGCCGACAGGCTCCCGGCCGCCATCGGTCTCGTCGCTGGCACCACGTTCGTGATCCTCTTCCTGTTCACCGGCAGCGTGGTCCAGCCACTGCGGGCGCTGGTCCTCAACGCCATCAGCCTCACCGCGGCCATCGGCATCATGGTGTGGATCTTCCAGGACGGCCACCTGGCCTCCCTGCTCGGCTTCACGCCGCAGCCGATGGACACCTCGATGACGGTGCTCATGTTCTGCATCGCCTTCGGCCTGTCCATGGACTACGAGGTCTTCGTGACGAGCCGGATCAAGGAGCTGCACGACGCGGGCGCCGACACCGAGACCGCCGTATCCAGCGGGCTCTCGCACACCGGGCGGATCGTGACGATGGCGGCCGGGCTGCTCGCGGTGAGCTTCTTCGCCTTCGGCACGTCCAGTGTCAGCTTCATCCAGATGTTCGGGCTCGGCAGCGGGCTGGCGATCCTGATCGACGCGGTGGCCGTACGCGGGATACTCGTACCGGCGGCCATGCGGCTGCTGGGGCGTACGGCCTGGTACGCGCCGAGGCCGCTGCGCTCGGTGCACAAGCGGCTGGGCCTCACCGAAGGCGCGCCCACCGAGGACGAGCGGACACCCGTCGGCGTCTGACCCCGCGCACCCGCGCGAAAGGTCTGGCAAACAGCGCCGGGGCTCTGCCGCGGCGCGCATGTCGCACCCGGCCGAGGCGTGCCTGTCTGCGCCCTGGCCGGTGTGCCTGCCCCCTCACTCCTGGGGGTAAATGTCCCCCGCGGCCATGGCGCTCTCCTGCTCGCTCTGTGCGAGCAGCCTGCGCGCCTTTTCCTGGAGCCGCTGCCGCTCCTGCGGATCGGTCGCCCGCTCCGCCTCCTGCTTGAGCCCCTCAGCATCCTGTCGCAGCTGACGGACATGACTTCCGGAATCACTCATGGTCACTCCTCGGCCATCGGGATGAGCCTTCCCACTCCGAGAATATGCGCGCCCCGGAAGTTGGGCCTCTGCCCGTACTCGCCGTCCTGCATATCTCTGAACTCCGCGCGACGGAGCGTTCACAACCGTCGTTCAACCCGGAGAGGAGCCGTGGGTCATCAGACCTCCATCACGGCATCGCACTGGGCGCACACGAGTTGGGCGTACTTCGGTGTGTACCACGATGAACCTGGATGCTCCGACGGCTTCCACGAGGCCGTCCCCATCGCGAACGTGTCCTGACCGCACAGCGTTCGTGGCCCAGGAGTATTCGAAGACCCGGGAGCGGCGTTCGCAGCGTGCACGCGCAGGACGGGACGCTCCTCGGCCGGTGACGATCCGGCCAACGATCGCGCTGCGGGAGGCTGGTCGAGCTCGTACATCACGAAGATCTCGCTCATGCTCCGACGGTAGGCCGATACGGCGGATCACGCATGGGTGAGGACAACCGTTGCGACAGGCCGCGTGATCATCGAGGGACAGGCATCGGTAGGGTTGCGTGCCCATGGACGTGAGCGCAGGAAACGCAATAATTGCCATCCCGCCGGGACAAGTGACGCTGTCGGACCGGCGGACACAGCGCAGTTGGTCGGTCGAGCTTGCGCCATACCGGCTCGCGGCGTTTCCGATCACCCAGGAGCGGTACGCACACGTCACCGGCCAACGGCCGAGCACCGCGCAGGGCGACCAGTTGCCTGTCGAGGGCGTTTCGTGGGTGGACGCGGTCCGGTTCTGCAACACCCTGTCCCAGCGCGAGGGGTTGGCGCCCGCGTATCGCCTCAATGCTGACGCCGACGGTATCGAGTGGGACACATCCTCGGACGGGTACCGGCTACCGACCGAGGCCGAGTGGGAGCACGCATGTCGTGCCGGTACGGCCAGCGCGCGGTACGGGCAGCTCGACGAGGTCGCCTGGCATCGCGGCAACTCGCACGAGCGCATTCACGACGTGGGCGGCAAGCAGCCCAACGCGTGGGGCCTGTACGACATGTTGGGCAACGTGTGGGAGTGGTGCTGGGATCTCTACGACGCCGAGGTCTACGGCACCTATCGGGTGCTGCGGGGCGGTGGGTGGTTCGACGAGCGCTGGAGCTGCCGGGCCTCCGTGCGGCGCCGCAGCCACCCGACCTTCCGGATCGACGACGTGGGATTCCGCATCGCACGTTCCATCACGCGCTGACGTTCCCCGCCGTGGCTGGCCCGGCTACGCGTTGCGAGACTCGTCGTGCGAGCGTGCCGCGTCGGGGTTGCGGCCCTCCGGAACCGTCTGGGCCGTGGCGTTGCCCTGGTCGCCGTCAGACGCCGGGGTTTCGAAGATTTCCAGGAGTGGCGCAATGTCCCGGTGTTCGTCGGCAGGATGTCGGAATCTGCCCCCGATCAGGTGGTACCGGTTCCGACGGCCTTCGCGCGTGTGCGTGAGGTATCCGGCCGATTCAAGGTCGGAGACCACGGCCTGGACGGTCCGCTCGGTCAGCCCGAGCCTCGTGGCAAGCTCGCGAACCCGGACCCAGGGATCGCGTGCGATGGCCGTGAGCACTCGCGCATGGCTGGTCAGGAACGTCCACGTGGTGCGGGGCGCAGAGGCTTCGTCCATGCCCCCATCATACGTCCCCTCATACAGGCTTCGCACTACCTGAAATAAAATTCCGGTATCTATTGACGTGTCTTTGGCTGCGACTCAGCATGAGGTCAGACGTATTTCCCGTTCGAGGGAGATGATCATGGCTTCCGCCACAGGCGCCTTCGAGGAGCCTCGCCCGCGCCCTTCGCGCCCCGTCGTCGACTCGACCGACATCAACCGCCTCGCCCTCACCGTGACCGTGGTCGCTGGTGACCGCGCCCGAGTGGTCGTGGTCGGCGAAATCGATATGGACAGCGCAGCAGACCTGCATCGAGTGCTCACCGGTGCCCTGCACGCGTCCGCTGCTCTCGAAATCGATCTTGCCAGGGTCTCGTTCTGTGACTGCTCCGGCCTGCACACCCTCATGGACACCTGGTACAGGGCACGGTCGCAGGGTCGGACCGTAGCCGTGATCGATGCCAGCCCGTGCGTGCGGAGGCTGTTCGAGCTGACCGACACCCTTGGCCTGCTCACAAACACGACCGAGTCGGACAGCGATCCGCCGGCCCTTGTTCGTCACGAGCGAGCCGCGGCCGAGCCGGGCGGACGCAGTCACCCAGCCTGGCCACAGATCAGCATGCCGCTGCTGCGGGATGGTCCCGATGACGCAGCTGCCGTTCAGGATTGAGGTTCGTGGTTACCCGTGAGGGATGGCACCCATGTGGCAGGGCAAGCGCAACGAGGATCACCACCAAGATGGCGGGCGCATGAGTGCCCACCGTCGGGCAGATTCCCAGCACGTGGGCGGGCCGGGGCCGGATCCGCAGGTGGAGCATGATGCTCCGGACGGGCCGACGGCGATGGGGAAGAAGTCGTGGTGGGCGGTGCTGAAGCGGACGGTGGCGGAGTTCAAGGACGACGAGCTGGCGGACCGGGCAGCAGCGCTGACGTACTTCGGGGTGCTGGCACTCTTCCCCGCTCTGCTTGTCCTGGTCTCGATGCTTGGCATCGTCAGTGAGTCGGCAACCCAAAGTGTTCTGGACAACATCAAGAAGATGACTCCCGGCTCGGCACGGGATGTCATCACCAACGCTGTCGAGCAGCTCCAGGGCCAAAGTGGCACCGGTTCGGTGCTGGCGATTGCCGGTCTGCTGCTGGCGCTGTGGTCGGCGTCCGGATATGTGGCGGCGTTCATCCGCACCTCCAACGCCGTCTATGACATCCCGGAGGGCCGCCCAGTGTGGAAGGTGCTGCCGGTGCGGCTGGCCCTCACCCTGGTGCTGATGATCCTTGCCTGTGTCAGCGCATTGATCGTCGTGTTCACCGGCGGTCTGGCCCGACAGCTCGGCACGGCGCTGGGGATCGGGGATACGGCACTGACCGTGTGGTCAATTGCCAAGTGGCCAGTGCTGGTGGTGCTGGTCACCAGCATGATCGCGCTCCTCTACTGGGCGTCGCCGAACGCGAAGGGCCGCGGATTCAAGTGGATCACCCCGGGGAGTTTCCTGGCCCTCGTGATCTGGATGATCGCCTCAGCCGGCTTTGCTCTGTACGTTGCGAACTTCGGCTCCTACAACAAGACGTACGGCGCCCTGGCCGGAGTGATCATCTTTCTGGTCTGGCTCTGGATTACCAATCTCGCGATCCTGCTGGGGCTGGAATTCGATGCGGAGCTGAGCCGCGAGCGGGCGATCATGGGCGGACTCCCGGAGGACGAAGAGCCGTACGTCGAGCCTCGGGACACCCGCAAGTGGACCGATGAGGAACGCGCCGAGATGGGCGATGTCTGACCTCCGGGCGTGGGCTCGTACGCCAGGCTGCTCCGCCCACCCCGCTGTGATTTCTCCTTGCCCAGCGGGCGGGAACCCGAATGGGGCGAACGGGCTCGGGTACGCGCTGAGGAGATCGAGACGTGCACATGGCCGCCAAAGGACGCCACGAACCGGCGCCAAGCAAGGCGCAGCGCCTCGACCGGCGGCCACTTCGCGCACATCCGCCGAAACGACGGAAAAGAAGGGACGACGATGGACAGGTCGCTGGACCAGCCGCCGCGCCAGGACTCCGATGCGTCCATGAGCGAGCTGGTCAGGCAGGCATCCGAGCAGATCTCCCAATTGACGCGGCAGGAACTGGCCCTGGCGCAGGCGGAGATGCGGGACAAGGGCAAACGATTCGGGATCGGTGGCGGTCTGCTCGGTGGAGCGGGCGCGATCGGTTTCATCGCTCTGCAGGCCCTGGCGGCCACCGCGATCGTGGCCCTGGACCTGGTCTGGCCGTTGTGGGGCTCCGCGCTGACCGTGACTGTCGTCCTGCTCGCCGCGGCCGGTGCACTCACTGCCATGGGCAAGAAGCAGGTTGGCAAGGCCACCCCACCCACACCCGAGCAAGCCATCGACAGCGTCAAGAGCGATATTGCCGAGATCAAGGAGAGGGCACACCAATGACGGACAAGTCGCAGAACAACGACTCCGTACCCACCGCTGACGAACTGCGCGAGCAGGTGGAGGGGACCCGCTTGGAACTCGGCCAGACCGTCGAGGCGCTGACCGCCAAGGCCGACATCAAGGCCCAGGCGCAGCAAAAGGCGGCGAAGGTCAAGACTCAGGTGCAGGACAAGGCTGCCCAGGCCCTCCACGTGGCGCACGACAAGACTCCCGAGCCGGTACGCGAGACGGCCGCACACGCCAAGCAACAGCTGACGGAGAAGGCCCAGAGTCTCGGAGCGAAGATCCAGGACACCACCCCGGAGCCGGTACGCGACAAGGCCGCCCGGACGGCGCAGTTCGCGCGCGGCAACCGCACCCTGCTCATCGCCGGTGCAGCCGCGCTGACCGTCATCCTCCTCGCCCGCCGTAGGAGGAAGAACGCATGAAAGCTTCCAAGATCGCCTACAAGCCGGTCGGCCTGGCCCTCGGTGCGGTGAGCGGTGCCCTGGCCGGCGCGGTCTTCAAGCAGGTGTGGAAGGCGGTCGGCCACGACGAGGACGCCCCTGACGCCACCGACCAGGACCGCAAGTGGCGGGAAGTCATGATCGCCGCCACCTTGCAGGGTGCGATCTTCTCCGCGGTCAAGGCGGCCGTCGACCGCGGCGGCGCCACCGTCGTACGCCGCCTGACCGGAACCTGGCCGGGCTGAGCCGCTCGAGCAGGGAGGAGGGCAAGCCCATGACCACGCTGCCGGGTGTGCCCACGTCGTACTGGCTGGAAGCCGAGTTGAAGGGTGCCCATCCTCCGCCGGAGCACGACGAGGAAGCCGACGTCGCCGTGATCGGCGGCGGAATGGCGGGGCTCTGCACGGCGTGGGAGATCGCGCACGCCGGGCGTTCGGTGATCCTGGTGGAGGCGAATCGGCTCGGGTCCGGTGTCACCGGGCATACCACCGCAAAGCTGTCCGCTCTCCAAGGACTCACCTACGGACACCTCCGCTCCGCCTTCGGGCCCCGCGCGGCCCAGCTGTACGCCACCTCGCAACAGGAGGCCGTCGAACAAGTCGGCCGGGTCAGCGCCGAGTTGGACATCGACTGCGAGTGGGAGCGTTGCGACGCCTACAGCTATGCCACCCGTGAAGCCGGGCTCGACGAGCTGCGTGCGGAGGCAGATGCGGCCGAGGCAGCGGGTCTGGCCGCGGAGTTCGTGCCGGGTACGGGGCTCCCGTTCCCCGTCTCCGGCGCGGTCCGCGCCAGCGGTCAGGCACAGTTCCACCCGCTCAAGTTCCTGGCGGGCCTTGTGGACGATCTGACCGAGCGCGGCGCCCGCATCGTCGAAGGCACCCGGGTCACCGGGCTGAAGGAGGGCTCTCCGTGCCGGCTGAGCACGTCGAGAGGCGTCCGCATCACGGCTCGCGATGTCGTGGTCGCCACGCACTACCCGATCTTCGACCGCGCCCTGCTGTTCGCCCGGATGGCCTCGCGCCGTGAACTGGTCGTCACAGGGCTGATCCCGAAGGACCTCGACCCGCGGGGGATGTACCACACCCAGGAGCAACGGACGAGGTCGGTGCGAACTGCCCCCTACGACGCCGAACGTCGACTGCTGATCGTCACCGGGGAGAAGTTCACACCGGGTGCCGGGCAGGTGCGGGAGCGGTATGCGCACCTGAGCTCGTGGATGCGCGAGCATTTCCCTACTGCCGAACCGGTTCATCGCTGGGCGGCGCAGGACAACTGGACCACTGACCACATCCCCTTCGTCGGGTTGCTCCATCCCGCCGCCCGCCACACCTATGTCGCGACCGGTTTCGGTGGGTGGGGGCTGAGCGGTGGAGTGATGGCGGGCCGGCTTCTCACATCGCTGATCATGGGTGATGAGCTTGCCTGGGCCCCTTTGTACGACCCGCGGCGGCTCCACCTGTTGCGCGAAGGCCGCGCCTTGGTCGAGCGCCAGGTCGACACTGCGCGGCACTTCGTCGGTGACCGGCTCTCCTCGCCCCCGTCGGACGGCCTTGCCGACCTCCCGAGGGGCAGCGGCGCCGTCGTACGCAGAGGAGCGCGGCACCTGGCCGTCTACCGCGAGGAGGACGGCGCACTGCACACGCTGTCGGCACGGTGCACCCACCTCGGCTGCCTGGTGCAGTTCAACGACGCCGAGCGGACCTGGGAATGTCCCTGCCACGGCTCCCGCTTCGACACCGATGGCAGCGTGGTGCAGGGGCCCGCGGTGCGTCCCTTGGAGGCTTACGCCGAGACTGATGCGCCTCCGGGAAAGGTCCGGGATACCAGAGGCTGACTGTTCCTGCCCGTAAGGGGTATCCGAGCAGAAAGGGGTGGGAGAGTCGTGACAAAGGGACAGACATGGATATCTCGGGCATTATTAGCGCGATTGTGATCGGTATCGTCATTGGCGTGCTCGGCAGGCTTGTCGTCCCGGGACGCCAGCGCATCGGCATCCTCTGGACGATCGCGGTCGGCATCGTGGCCGCGTTTGTGGGCTCGGCCATCGCCTCAGCCTTCGATGTCGCCGACACCGAGGGCGTCGACTGGATCGAGTGGCTCTTCCAGATCGGCTTGGCCGCCCTTGGTGTCGCAGCACTCGAGCGGGTCAAGCTCCGACGCTGACGGCGGAGGGGCCCGGGTCCGGTGACCAGAGTGTCCTCCTCTGACCGGAGACCGGAGGCGGCAGCACCAATTGGTGCTGCCGCCTCCGGTCTCCGGTCGGAAGGGCCTCCGGCCGAACGTGGCCCCACACGACGCACGTCGTGACTCGGTGTGCTCAGGGCTTCAGGAGGGTCTTGATCATGCCGTCCGTCTTGTGCTGGAACATCTCGTATGCATCCGGACCGTCCTCCAGCGGCATGGTGTGCGTGGCGAAGCTCTCGACTCCGAGCACATCGTCATCGTTGAGCAGCGGCATGATGTCGTCAATCCAGTGCTTGACGTTCGCCTGTCCCATTCGGAGCTGGATCTGCTTGTCGAACATCGTCAGCATCGGCAGCGGATCGGCCGCGCCGCCGTAAACGCCCGCCAGCGAGATCGTGCCCCCGCGTCGTACGACGTCGATCGCGCCGTAAAGCGCGTTCAGGCGGTCGACCCCGGCGTGCTCCATCATTCGCGCGGCAAGGGCGTCGGGCAGCAGGCCGGTGATCCATTGGGCCGCCTTCGCGATCGGCGCGCCGTGCGCTTCCATGCCGACGGCGTCGATCACGGCGTCCGTTCCCCGCCCGTTCGTCAGTTCGCGGATGGCGTCGCCCAGATCCCTGCCGTACTTGCGCGCGTCGATCACGTCGATGCCGCGGGCGGCGGTACGAGCCAGCCGGGCGGGCACCAGGTCGACGCCGATGACCATGCTCGCGCCCCGGTGCAGGGCGATACGGGCTGCCATCTCGCCGATCGGCCCGAGGCCCAGCACAGTGACGGTGCCGCCGGGCAGGAAGTTCGCGTACTCCACCCGCCTGCCAGGCGGTGGGCAGGACGTCGGACAGGTAGACGTACCGCTCGTCGGGCGGCCCGTGCGGGACCTTGATCGGCAGGCTGTCCCCGAAGGGGACCCTGAGAAACTCGGCCTGCCCGCCCGGCACTTGGCCGTACAGCTTGGTGTAGCCGAACAGCGCGGCTCCCATGCCGCATTCGCGAACCTGCGTGGTTTCGCACTGGGACTGCAGGCCTCGTTCACACATGAAACAGTGGCCGCATGAAAGGTTGAACGGAATAACGACCCGGTCGCCGACAGCGAGCGAGGCCACCGTCGCGCCGAACCTCTTCGACGACACCCATGGGCTCGTGTCCGAGGATGTCGCCGGGATCGAGGTACGGTCCCATCACCTCGTACAGATGGAGGTCCGAACCGCAGATACCGGTGGATGTGATCCGGACGATGATGTCCGTGTCTTCCTTCAGCACCGGATCCGGCACGGTGTCCACTCGCACATCCCGCTTTCCGTGCCAAGTCAACGCGCGCATACCGTCCTCCTCGTCACCATGATGAGCCGGCTGCCATACGGGCCCCCGGACGTGACCCGCTGGTCACCGATGTGCTGAACCGGAACGTCAGCCACGGCGATGGGTCAGAACAGCGGCAGCTGCGGCGTGATGCAACGAATCGACGGTTGTCATCTGAGCGGTGGCCCGGTCCATGAGCTCATGGAGAAGCGAAGTTTCGAGCTGGTCCAGTTCGGCGGCCACGGGCACCATCGCTTGCCACATTTGATGTTTGCCCTCGATGCCCAACCGTAGGACCTCCAATTCGATGAGGCTACTCAGCCCCGAGCGACGGTAGACGCGGCCGTTGGGCTTGAGCCTGGCTACCTTCTCCGCGATCCAGCCGCCGTACATCCTGTATCGGTGCGGAGCAATCTCGAGGGAATGCATCAGTTCGATGAGGCTCTGTCGGTCCTGGTCGATGTCCTCAGCGAGGCGCCGCATCTCTGAGGCACGCGCCGAAGAGCGGTGTGCACGAGCGACCCGCCGCGACAGCTCGACTCCCGCAGTGGCGCCGGCCAAGTGGTCGTTCAGGTAAATCCTGAGAGCTTTGTCGTGCACGGAGCTTTCCCTTCGCCTGTCATGACCCGACCAGGACACGTCCCGGAATGAGTCTCGGAACGAGGAGCCTTTTGATCTTTCCGACGATCTGGTCTCGAATCACCCTCGTACGCGGACTTCCCTTCGCGCAAGTCACCTTCATTCCGCAGAACGGCACCCAATATGGCAGTGCTGAATGGCGTCCCACGATTTGGTCGAGCTGATCCTGAAGGACCACCGGACTACGGAAGACCTTTCCCGTCGCATGCGCAGCGCCGAGGCGGACCGCGCGGGGGCTCTGCGAGAGTTCGCCGGTCTGCTGATTGCTCACGGGCAGGCGGGAGAACGTGACTGACGAGCACAGGGCCGAGCTGGGCCGGGTCTTCGCGCGTGAGCGGGCGGATCAGCTCGCCGCCTACTGCGGAAACATCGAGAACGTACGCCGAATCGCTCAACGTTAGACACCGCGCTTGCGGGACTCAGAGGTTCCGCCGCCCTGCTCATCCCGTGTGACCCGTACGGACAAGGGTCGCTCCCTCACATCATCCAGGCGTCACGCGGCCACGCCACGAGCCGGATTCGCCGCCGCGCTTCTCGATGTACTCCTTGAAGCGTCCCATGTCACCCTTCACGCGGCGGTCGATCATGCCGAGCATGTCCGCGCCCTTCTCAGCTACTCCGGTGCTTTCGACGTCCATCACAAGTTCCACCCGCGTGTGCGTCTCGTCCAGGCTCTGGAAGCGGACCATGCCCTTTTGCTTGGTGTCGCCGCTGATCGTGCGCCACGCGATCCGTTCATCAGGGAGCTGGTCGACGATCTCGGTGTCGAACTCCCGCCGGACACCGCCGATCTCTGTGGTCCAGTGGTTGTGCAGGTCATCCAGCTGCCTGACCTCCTCAACCCCTTCCATGAACCTCGGGAACTCCTCAAACTGCGTCCACTGGTTGTAGGCCGTGTGGACGGGCACGCCAACCTCTACCGCTTGCTTCACCGTGCTCATTTCTCGGGCTCCTTAGTTGTGTATGCGCATTAATTGGGCAGGGCCCCGGGTGGAATCAGGGCCTGATTCTCTTTCGCGCAGCGGACGATGCTCACTTGTGCTTGCGGGCCTTTCCTTTGACCTCCTCCGCCGTACCCTTCGCGATGTCCTCCGTCTTTCCGGCCGCCTGACGTGCCTTGCCCTCGATGCGGTCACCGGTGCCCTTGAGGCGAAGATCGTCCTTGCCCGTTGCGCGTCCGGCCGCTTCCTTTGCCTTGCCCACTGTCTCCTGGGCCCTGCCGCGAATCTTCTTTCCCTCAGCCATGCGGATCAGTTCTCCTCGACCGAATAGCGATTCTTTCGGATACCGTGCGGGTACCTCGCCCCAGAACCCGCAAACGTCATTCCTTCTCGCGTTGCGCTCAAGGCTCCGGAGGCAGCAGAGGACCCAGCGGGCCGAGGTCTAGATTCAAGTCTTCCGGTGACAGGCCGAAGTGCTCCCGCAGCTCCTCGACGTGCTTTTCCAGAGCCATCAACGTGAGCCCGAGCTGCTCGATCTGCTCCCCGCTGAGGCCTCCGTCTTCAATGCGGCGCAATGCCTGCCGTTCCATCAACTGGCGCAGCAGTTCGACGATGGTCAGCACAAGACCGGCCAGTCCTCGCTCCACCGACTCGGGGTCCATCTCGACGCGTTCGGGGAACCGACGTGCCGCGTTCCTTGGTGTGCCGCCTCCGCGGTCTTCGCCGGGTCTACGGTTCATCACGGCCGCTCCGACGGGCGTCTGCCTCCGTGGCACGGGAGGCCTCCATGCCAGGACGGATGGAGGCGATCAGTGCGCGCAGCGATATCCGGACGAGGTCGACGTCCGCGATACTCAGGGTGATCTCCCCAGCGATGACCACACCTCCGGCCAGAACCCGGTCGAGCAGGTCGACCAAGGCGATCTGCTGTCCCTCGAAGGCGTACGGCACTTGGGACTGCCGTACGGGCGATTGCCGGTGGTCGGTCATGCGCTCACGTCCGCTCCGGCCCCACGTCGTCACCGGCGAAGGAGTAGGCGGGCCACGGGCCGATGAGCTCGATCCGCACATCGGGAAAGCGACCTCGGATGTCCTCGACCGCAGTAACGAATTCCTCAGTAAGGACGTTCGGCACGAGATACGAGGTGTTGAGGATCATCGAGCCCTCGTACCGAGCCAGCCGGGCGTCCTGAGGGCGATGGTGGGCCGACTCCACCGCGAGTTCCTGGAGCGCGACATGAATCTGCTCCGCCCGGTCCTGAGCTTGCCGTTGCGCGGTCTCCTGCCCCTGTCGCTGCGCTCGACGACGCAGGAGATAGGCCGTACCGGGGCTGCCGCCCTCCTCGGGGCCCGTATCGGTTGGTTCCTGCCGCTCGAGCGTCCGTGGGTCGGCGTACGCCTTGATGCCCCACTCCGTCCGCCCGGCCACGCGGTTCAGCGCCGAGGCGAAGTCCGCCCGGCGCTCCGCCAGGAGAGAACGCACACGATCGTCGTCGTGGTAGATCGTCGCGAAGCGCAGAGGGATGATGTTCCCCTCGCGAGCCACCGTGGAAATCACCTTGTGGTGGGCCCGGGCAGCTGCCTCGAGCCAGTCGAGGTCCTGGAGGCGTTCGCGCAGCTCCTCCTCGCCGAAGTCGCTGACCGGAACCGAACCGACGATGCCGAGCAGCCCGGACTCCTCGACGACATGCACAGACTCACCGGCCACCCCCGTCAACGCCGCTTGTCTGACGGCGGTGACGGGGTGGACGTCGAAGGCGATGGCGTAGAGCCAGGTGACGCAGGACTCGGTCATCGCTCCTGCTCCTCGTCCCGCGGCCGGTCGGCCTCCTCATCGGCCTCAACGGCCTCACTGCCCCGGTCTTCTGCCTCCAGCTCACCGATACGGCGGCGCAGGCGGCGGTTCTCCTCAAGGACGTCACGTTGCCCGTAGGAAAGGGTGGGGTCGTGTTCCCACCAGTCGATGCCCATTTCGCGCGCACGGTCGACGGAGGCCACCAGAAGACGGATCTTTATGGTGAGCAGCTCGATATCCAGCAGGTTGATCCGGATGTCACCCGCGATGACGATGCCCTTGTCGAGGACGCGCTCCAGTATGTCGGCCAGATTGGCCGGTTCGGGCCGGGAGGGCACGAGCGAGGGGTCTCTTCGCCTGCTTGCGCCACTCCAGCCCGAACCCTGGCTCATGCTCCGCTCTTCTCTGCCCTGCCCCGGTAATGGCGCTTGTCGCGGCGGTAGGAAATCAGCTCTCCCGCGTCGTCCATCTCGACGAGGTAGACGGCGAGGATGTCGGTGGAGTCGGGTATCCGATGCGATTCCACGACCTCGATGCCCACTTGCCAGCCCTGCTCCGTCTTCTCCAGAGAGGTCACGGCCTCGAGATCTTTGCCGGCGAGTTCAGAGACGTGCTGTGCGGCTCGTGCGGCGGCCCGGCGGCCACTGAGACGGTGTGGGGATGAGGACTTCGTCGTCTTGCGCCTCGGGCGGTCGGTCGAGCTGCGCTCGGACGCGTCTGTCGCCGACTCCCGCTTCGGCCGGGCAGGCCTCTTCGGCTCCGGCGCGGCACGTTCTGATCCGGGCACGGTTCACACCTCCATGCCGCCGTCGGGGGACCGCGAGGCCATGAGGCGGCGTACTAGCTCTGCTTCCTGTTCTGCCGCTTCCTCATCTGTGATCTCCCCGGCGTCCCGCGCGATCTGCACTTCCTCCAGGCGCTGCCGGATGACCTCCGGGTCACTGAGCTCGCGCTCTGCCACCTCCTCGACGCGCTCTGCGATCCACACCACTCCGCGGACCGGCGCGAGCGGCCAGGTGAACAGCCCGCTGAGAAGTCCCACGGCTATCGGCCCTCCTCGATCTCGCTCGCCGCCTCGTCCACGAAGTCGTAGGGCGCGAGAGGGCCTAGCAGGCGCAACTGGATCCGGCCGTGCCACTGGACGGCGAGTTCTTCGGCCGCCTTTTCGAACGCGGCCCACTTGTCCTGCGGAACGAGGAAGGAGGCATTCACCACCCCCTCCGCGACGGCCGGTTCGGCATGGGCCGTGGCGACGGCGAAGGGAGCGAGACGGCGTTGGATCTCGGCCGTATCCGTTTCGCGTTTGCCGGCGATCGCGTCGGTGATGGCTCTGCCGAGCTCGACACGTTCGTAGTAGCTCGCATCCTCGTCCTTTGCCGCCACCTCCTCCCGCAGTCGGGCTATCGCCGGATTCTCGCCGAGCACCTCGCGCAACACGGCGTCCTGGACGTACCGGGCTCTGAGGGTGAACTGCGCCTGGCCGTGCAGCCGTTTGAGGATCTCGGCGAAGTCGTCACGTCCTTCCTCCAGCAACTCCTCGACCACGGTCCGTACATCCGGCAGTACGGTGCCGAAGCGGAAGGGGACGACGGCAGTTGTGGCGGCGGCCAGGGAGTCCAGCACGCGTGCGTGCGCGTGCAGATCCTCCGGGGTGCCCAGCGGGCGGTCGGTGGGAACCGCACTGA
Source organism: Streptomyces sp. NBC_00322 (assembly GCF_036147535.1). Lineage (NCBI taxonomy): Bacteria > Bacillati > Actinomycetota > Actinomycetes > Kitasatosporales > Streptomycetaceae > Streptomyces > Streptomyces sp. NBC_00322. Next base: position 640,386 of record NZ_CP108019.1, read on the forward strand.
TGACGGCCGCAATTCCCCGGTGCCGAACGAATGTGGCCTGCGTCTGCGAGTTCCCGACCGCGGGGAGATCCATTGCGGGGGCACGGTCTGTCGGCTCGGGGACGACGCCGTAGACATAGCAGGCGCCCTGCACCGGCAGAGCCGTCCCCGCCTCGTCGGCGGTCACCGCTCCCGCTCCTTCCGGCCTTCGGGCCTGGACCTGCGACGGGGCCGCTCCTCGGGCTGCTCCTCCTCCTGGTCCTCCTCGTCCTCGCCGTTGCCGAAGGCCTCACTCACCTTCTCCTTGACGCCCTCGAGAGCACCGCGGGTCTTGTGCTTCGCGCCGCCTTCCCGCAGGTCGTCCACGAGCTCAGGCAGCCCGCGTTCGGTTCCGGCGCGGGCGAGGTCGAGGCGGTTCACTGCTTCCGCGAAGCGGAGGTAGGTGTCGACACTCGCAACGACGATGCGTGCGTCGATCGTCAGAAGCTCGATGCCCACCACTGAGACACGGACGAAGATGTCGATGACGAGGCCCTTGTCCAGGATGAGGTCGACGACCTCGGCGAGACCACTGGTGGAAGGCCGTTCCAAGTAGCGGCTGCTCTGACTGGCTACGGTCATCACACATCACCTCGACTTTGCCCTGCTGGACCGTCGACGAGCAGACGGGGCGGGCTTTTTCTCGGGGACTTCTTCGGGCTCTTCCTCTTCCGGCTCTTCCTCTTCGTCTTCCTCGACTTCCTCGTCTTCTTCCTCGTCCTCCTCGTCCTCGTACTCGTCCTCCTGCCTGGGGCCCTGGTCCTCGTCTTCGTACTCGTCCTCGTACTCGGCTTCTTCCTCGGCTTCTGCGGCTGCCTCGCGCTCGCGCTCTTCCTCCTCCTCGCGAACTTCCTCGTCGGTGCGGACGACCTCGCCGTCACGGACCTCGCCACGCCATCCCCTGACCTCATCAGGGTTGAGAAGGGCCTCGGTCATGACCTGTCGCCGGAAGTGCTTGAGCTCCAGACGGACCCGCCGCCCCTGGGCCCGGAGAAGGTTGCCGGTGCCCTCGAAAAAGCCCTGCGGGTGGTACTGCAGGACCATCAGGATCCTGGTGAGGTTCGGCGCGATCTCGTGGAAGGTCACAGCACCGTCCACATGGCCCTTCTCGGCCTTGGACTGCCAGACGATCTTCTCGTCGGGCACCTGCTCGATGACGGTCGAATGCCATTCGCGGTGCGAGAAGAAGATCTGGGCCTTCCACTCGATTTCCGTTTCGGACTCCTGCTCGACGCGCTCGACCTTCTTCATGAAGCTCGGGTAGTCCTCGAACTGGGTCCACTGGTTGTACGCGACCGACACGGGCACACCCACGTCGATCTCTTCGACGATATTGACGACCTTGACCTTCTTGCCCCCGCCCTTGTCGTCACCGCCACCACCGGGCAGCGCCTCTACCGCCTTGTCCTTCACCTTTGACAATCCGGCGCCGGCAGCTGCCTTGAGAGGTATGTGCTCCACCAGCTGGCGGCCTCCCGCCGCCACCGCTTCCTTCAAACCGTCGCCATCCCCGCCGGGATGGGCCAGGCGCTTGACACCCCCGCTCGCCTTTTCCGTGACAGCGGACAAGGCCCGCTGACCGAGCGCGGCAATGAGGTTCTCGAGCTCCTGTATCAAACGGTCCGTAGGGAGACCTTCCATCAGGGACCCGTGTCCACTCTCGCGCTTCTCGTCCGATCGCTCAGCCATTGGTCATCACCCCTCGCTCCGCTGCGAGGAACGACTGGAGGTCTTCTTTCGCGGCGCACGGCTTGAGGTCTTCTTTGCCGGAGCCCGCTTCTTGGGCGCCTGCTCCTCTTCCGCTTCCTCGTCCATGTCCCTCTCGTCGGCGTCTTCCTCGTCTTCGGTCTCCTCGATCTCCTCGGGCTCCTCGTCTTCCTCGGTCTCCTCCGCCTCGGGTTTCGTGCGAAGTGACTCAGCACGGGATTGCAGCCGGTCACTCAGCGAGTCGATCTGGTTGCTCGCCGTCGCCACAACGGCCTTCCGGCCCGCCGACATCAATTGGTCCCGCACGTCGTGCGTCAACCGTGACAATTCCGGGGACTTGGCCGCTCCTGCCGCGAGGCGGCCCGCGCCCATCCCTCTACCGGCCGCCGTTATACCGGCAAGAGCGAGCGCCCAGCGCATCTTGTGTGTGCGTCCGAGGGCGTAGCCGGCGGTCAAGGCAAGGGCCACCTGGCCATTCTTCATGATCCAAACCGCCTCGAATGGGTGGGTTCGTCCCGCCACCTGCGGATGCGACTTTCACGCCGTCGGGGTGGAGTATCTGAGGACTCCACTCCCCATGAGCAGGCACCGAGACAGTCGTTATGTACAAGTATGAGGCATATGTCCGTATGGCAAACATGAAATGTCAGTCGCCCGACGCAAGAGTCGCGCGGTGCCCAGTCTGCTGACCAATGCCGTCGACGCGCTCCGCGAGTGGAGCCCGGAAGATGGCCCTGCGCCCCCAGGACCAACACACGCCCGCCTGCTGCTGGGCTTCTCGGTTGCGGTCTGCGAGGAGATTGCCGCTCCGCCAATGCGAGCCGGCGGACACGTCGACAGTCCCCCAACTCCCGTGGTGCTGAGAGGGGGAACGGGATGCCGGGCTGGCGCGCGGGGGACTCTGCCGCATGGCCGCCGCCTGATCATCGCTGGGCACTAGGAGCCCACGCGAGGCATCGGCGAATGACGACAACGCGGCGAGCGAGCGTGCGTGCCAGGCGCCGCCAGGCAGACGGGACTTCTTGGCGGCGCGCCAGCCATGAATTTCTGACAGGACGGGCACGGAGTCCACGGACTCCGTGCCCTGGTCCTTCACCTTCGCGGCCGCTCAGCCGCAAGCTGCGGGTGCCCTTTGCGGCTGGGACGAAACCCGTCAGCCCGAGGGTTTTCACTGGTTGGGCTCGGGCCGGGCTGATGTCGCCCAGAGCGGAGCCGGGGTCGCGCTCGATGGCCTCGTGGCCGAGAGACGATGCGCACCGGGCGCCTGTTCCTCCCGGCTGGACTGCGCATCCTGGCGCACTCCGGATGGTTGATCCGCCAACAAGCGCGAACGCCGGTTCCGGCGAACAATGGTGCTGCACGGCGCGGGCGCTTCCTGGTGCCCAGGTGCGCCCCATCTCCTCGTTGCACCCGTCTTGGGCACCGCGCTGTGGGCCCACGTCGCTTGAGGAAGACCCATGCTGATGCCCAACGAGACGGTGATCACCAAGGTTCTGAGGTCATACCGTTTGCAGGAGAGCAGGATGCTCCGCGACCCGGCCGACCCCAAGAGCAGGGCACGCTTCCAGGACGCCGCCTACACCCTGTGTGTCCTGATGGGAGGGCGCACCCCACTGGAGGCGGCCCGTCTGGCGGAGAGACACCTCGCGGCGCTACGAGACCGAAAAGGGCACGCCACAACAACCAGCGAGGACATCATTCAGGAGCCCGCCCGCAGTTGAGCAGCGGGCGCGGAGTCCTGATGGGTGGTCGGCGATGGCGATCATGCGGCGCTCGGGCGCTGCGCTGCTCCCGCCCGTTGCGGACGTACGGCACGCCAGTGGCGACGCCTCCGTCCGTGCAGCCCCGTTCCACCGCCGTCACAGGGCCTCGTCTACCAGCGGTACCAACGCGAACGTCCGCCTCCGGCGACCGGGCCCCGGAACAGGAACCCCAGCAGCCAGACCACCAGCACGACCAGCGCGATCCACCAGAGAACCTTGGCGGCGAACCCGACCCCGAAAAGCAGCAGGACCAGAAGGAGCACCAAGAGCAGCGGGACCATGGCGATACCTCCTCATCACCGGGTCTTCGGCATGCACGTGCCCCGAGCATGCGGACTTACGCATCACCGAAGAGTCGGTTTGACTCCGAGCACTCCGGGAATCCGAGAATCACTCGCCGGTGGTTGACATGGTTCACTTCTGGTTCGTCCGCCCCACCGGCAGCGAAAGATGGCTCGTCCGATGAATACGCCCCTTGAACATCCAACCGGGGATACTCGCGAATTCGAGCTGCTGCACGTGACGTTGCAAGCGGAGGGCCACGACGATCTTGTTGTCGCGCTGCCGACATCGGACGAATCCGAAGCCTCACCGCAGCCCGCTCCTTTCTCCCTCAGGGAGGGTGCAGAAATCCGGATCACGCTGGTCTTCCGTGTCGGGAGGGCCGTCGAGAGGCTCAAGTTCGTCGACGAGAGAAAGCGGCAGGGAGCGGTGGTGGGCAAAACCGAGGTGATGCTGGGCAGCTTCAGGCCCGGCGGTCCCTATGAGCTGGTCCTCCCTCTCGAGCGGCTGCCGATAGGGCACTTGGCGCGCGACACGTACGAGGTGACAGGGACGTTCGTAGACGCCGACGACAACGTCCTGGGCTACGAGACCCACAGGTTCGAGATCACGAAGGACTGAGCGAGCCTCCCGGCGAGGGCAGAGCGGGACTCATGCGTGGCCGCGGCGGCGAAGCAGTCCCACCGCCGTCGCCGCACCGCGGCTCCCAGAGATTGGCGGGCTGTGCCGTGTCCCGGGGCTGCGAGGTCTGCTGAGCCCCGAATCCCCTTCTGGCGAGGTAGCGGTCCAGCAAGGCGGGGCAATCCTGTTCGCGACGATCGTTCCCACGGTCGAGCCACCCACCCAGTACCCGCGCCGCCGGGGATGATCGGCCGCGTACAGCACGGCGTCGGCGGCCACCTCCGGCTGATAGATCGGGGGCACGGGCTGGGCCCTCCGGGGCAGCCGGGAGAGGACCCAGCGGAACTGCGGAGTATTGAGGGCCGGCAGCTGGACCATGGTCACATGGACACCGCCGCCGCCATGCAACAGCTCGCAGCGCAGGGACTCGTGGAGGCCCATGAGCGCGTGTTTGGCGGCGCAATAGGCCGCCTGCAGCGGGATGCCGCGGCAGCTCAGGGCCGAGCCGACCTGCACGATGGTGCCTCGGTTGCGGGGCAGCATCCTGCTGAGCGCGATCTGGGTCGCGTATACGCACCCCAGGTACGTCACCTCGGTGACTCTGCGGAACTCCTCGGGTCGGATCTGCGTGACGGGTGCGAAGACGGTGGTGAACGCGGAGTTCACCCATACATCGATGGGGCCCAGCTCGTTTTCGACCCGCTCGGCGGCCCGCGCCAGCTGCTCGTGATCCGCGGTGTCCACACAGATGGGCAGAGCGCTTCCACCCGCCGCCCGCACCTCCTCGGCCGCACCCTGAAGGCCGCGCTTCCCCCGCGCCAGCAGAGCCCTCCCCGTCATGTCGACGGTCAGGTGGAGAGCCCGTGAGCCTGGCCGAACGGCACCGACGCACGACCGGGGCACGCGCGCTGCGCAGAGCGCTGCCTGTCATCGTTGATCACGCCAAACTTTGGCGATCCCCGGCAGACCCGACGGCCGGTTTCGCGCGGCTTCGAGACTGCGCCGTGGCCACAGAATCGCCCTTCCGCGCTGCCTGCTCGACGTCGTACTGGAGGGCCAGCGTGCCGGGCACCTCTATCCGCCGCCCGGCGCGGACCTGACCGCGGACCGTGTAGGCGGGGGCGCGTTCGAGGTCGGCGTGGATATGCCCGGGTGGACGTGTCCCACATACGGCAAGTGGTCGCTCGAGTCGTTGTCCTGCGTCGCCCAGCGGTAACAACTTGGTGCGCGATTGCCTGGGGTAACGCGTTCGGGCGGAGCGGGGCTATCGGACGTGCTGGGTAAGGCTGAACAGAGCGCCGGTGGGATCGCGCAAGGCCACGTCTCCGTTGGAGTCCTGGCGCACTTCGGTCGCACCGAGCTGTCGGGCCCGTTTGGCGTCGGCATGGGGTCTGTTGCTGGCGAAACTGACCAGCCAGAGTGATCGCTGTGCCGTGGGTTTCGCTGGCGGCGGGCTGACAGCGGCGATGGAGTTGTCCGGCAACCGGAACCTGGTGTGCTGGGGGTTGGAGTTCCAGTGCAGGGCTGGTCGGTAGAAGGCGGCGGCTTGCGCGCAGTGGTCGGTGAGAAGGCTGATGCCGGCGAAGGTACCCGGTTCGTGGTTCAGCTGTATGCCGTCATGGGTGCCGGGCTGCCAGAGTGACAGTGGTGCGCCGACGGGGTCGAGCGTGACGGCGGCGTGGCCGAGCGTCCCGACCCGGGTGGGTGGCACGACGATCTGGGCGCCCAGGTTCGTGAAGCGGGTGGCGGTGGCGTGGATGTCCGACACGGTGACGTTGATCGTCCAGTACGGTGCGCCGGCGTCCTCGGCCGGCCCCAGGGCGGCGACGAGATGTCCGCGCAGCGCGCAGAGCCTGTAGCCGTTGAAGTCCGGTGGGGCGACGGTCCAGCCGAACAGTGCGGTGTAGAACGCCGTCGTCGTCTCCATGTCGGGGGTGCCGAGGTCGATCCAGCTCACGGTGTTCTCGGGGTGCTGCGTGATGTTCATCGAGATGACTTTCCGTTGAGGCCGCCTCGCCCCGGCAGTGGAGCGAGGCGGTGTTCAGAGCCGACTCGGCGGCGACGTGCGGTCGCGGCAACCTGTGGTGTCAGGTGTAGTAGGGCGAGTTCAGGTCGATACTGGCGTCTTTGACGATGTCGCCGTCGAACAGTCGTGTCGTTGCCGGGGCTCCGGCCCGGCGGGCTTCTTCGGCGAAGGGGCCCTGAGCGAAGGCCAGGGCGTTCTCGGCGCTGTCAAACTCGTAGAAGCCACCTACGGTGTGCGTTCCGATGCCGGACAGCCACGTCTTGCGGATCAGGCCCGGTGCGGTCTTCAGTGCCGCGTTGATCTGGTACCAGTCGAACTGCTCGAACGGCACTGCCGCCTGGATCTCGGTGTAGAGAAATGTCTTGCCCATCACGAACCTCCGGTTTCGGGGGCTGTCCAGCCCGCGCTACTAGTACGTGCGTCCTAGTGATGCGAGCATGGACTAGGATGGACGTACTAGTCAAGGGGGTCGCGATGGCCGTGGACACGAAGTCCCGCATGATCAGCGCAGCAATCGGACTGCTGCAGCGCCACGGCCTGGCCGTGATGTCCTTCACCGACGTCCTGGCCGAGAGCGGTGCCGCGCGGGGAGCGATCTATCACCATTTCCCGGGCGGCAAACAGCAACTCGCCCTCGAAGCCGCCCGCCGCAACGCAGAAGACGTCCGCAGTCACCTGCACGAACTGCCGGCCCGCTCGCCACGCGAAGTCGTGGAGGCGTTCCTTCGCAGCGTGCGCCCCGTGGTGCAGGCGTCCGCCGGGGGCGGCGGCTGCGCAATCGCGGCGGTCACCGTCGATGGCGGTGCGGCCATTGCCGACCAGAGCAGCCTGCGTACTGTCGCGGCCGAAGCGTTCACCGGCTGGGTCGGCGAGCTCACCGGAAAACTCACCCACGCCGGAATGAGCTCGTCCCAGGCCGCTGATCTGGCCACCCTCATGATCGTCACACTCGAAGGCGCGCACATCCTGTGTCGTGCTGCAGGCAGCATCGCCCCTTTCGACAGAGCTGCTGCGGCCCTGCTCTCCGACCTCCCGAGTTCGGGTTGACCCGGTGCCGGACCACAACCACGTGGCGCGCTGACACGATCAGGCTGCTGCCACGACATGAACGCTGCTGCCACGACATGAACAGGGCCGCATGGGTTGGGTGTTGCTGTGACGCAATACCTTGGCCGCACGGCCTTGTCCCATCGTGTCTTCACCGGCCTCCAGCGCCGTCGACTCGGTTCGCTGATCGCAGAGTTGGCCGAAGCATGGATGGCCGCCGAGGAGGGCCGACTGCACGAGCGCCGAGGCCGCAGCCGGTTGCGCGCGGCCGGCGCAGGACCCAATCACCAGCTGGTGTTCACCGACCGGGTCATCGCCACGCTGGTCGTCCTGCGATTCCAGCTCCCGCACGCGGCTCTGGCCCTGCTCTACGGAGTGGACCGCTCCACGATCACCCGGGCTGTCCACGAAGTCCGTCCCCTTCTGGCAGCTCGTGGCTTCGCCGTTCCCGGACATAACGACCTGCGGCTTCGCACTCTCGCGGACGTCTTCGCCTATGCGGCGGCCGAGGACGTCGAACTGCGGCTGGACGGGACGGAGGTCCGGGTTCGACGACCCCGGGCGAACAAGCCAGGCCGTCGCGCCTTCGTCTCGGGCAAGATGCGGCAGAACACCAAGAAGGCCACCGTCGTCACTGACGGGCAGGGCCGAACCCTGTGGGCCGGGGCCTTCCGGCCCGGCCGAATGCACGACCAGACAGCCGTGACGACCGAGGGAGTCTGCGAGTTGTTCGAGCAGTACCCCCAAGTCAGGGCCAAGGTCGACGCGGGCTACCGGGGACTTGCCAAGCAGTTTCCCTACCAGGTCCAAGCCCCGCCGCTCAAACCGAAGAAGGGCGCCCCGCCCGAAGACATCGCCGCCTGGGACGCAGCCCGCCATCAGCAGTCCTCGGAGCGCATACATGAACCGGCCCATGTGACTGTTCCGGCTCCGGCGCTCATGGATGCTGCTCCCTGACGTGGTTCGTCCTGCGGCTCGTCGGGTTCGTGCGTCTGGTCCATATGGACCTTGAATACCTCCTGCTCCCGCACTGACGCGCCTTTCAGCCCGCGTCCCCCGAATCCACGCGGTGGAGATGCGTTGAGCCGCTGGCCGGAGTGCCATAGAGGGACCAGAAGGTGGAGCAGGTGATCACTCCACTCCGGCACGCTGACGGAAGGAACCCCATGCCACGCGCCGCCGTGTTCGATGTCGACGGCACCTTGGTCGACACCAATCACCTTCATGTGGCCGCCTGGTGGGAGGCGTTTCGGCAGGCGGGCCACACGGTTCCCATGCATGCCATCCATCGGGCCATCGGGCTCGGATCCTACGACCTCATTGCCCATCTGCTGGGAGACGAGCGCGACCGCGGCGAGGACGACACCCTCGCTGCGGGGCACAAAGCTCTGTACGGGACGTACTTCGGCCGGCTGCCAGCGTTCAAGGACGCCGGCCCGCTCCTGCGCGCACTGGCCGACAAGGGCTGGACCGTCGTTCTGGCCACGTCCGCCAGTGGGAGGGAACTGGAGGCCCTGAAGCGTGCCATCGACGCCGACGACGCCATCAGCGCCAGCGCCAGCGTTGACGACGTGCAGGCCGGGAAACCGGCGCCGGACCCCGTCGAGCAGGCTCTGGAACTCGCCGGTGTCCCGGCGGAGCGAGCCGTCCTCGTCGGCGACACCGTATGGGACATGCGGGCCGGCTCCCAGGCCGGGGTCACCTGTGTGGGTGTGCTGTGCGGCGGCATTCCCCGGGGCGATCTGGAGAACGCAGGAGCCGCCGCGATCTTCAACCATCCGTCCCATCTGTTGCGGTCCCTGGACAACAGCCCCCTCGCGGACAGCTGACGCCTCAGAACCCGTCGCCGCTGACTGCCTAGCCGGAACGGATGCCTGAACCATGGTGCAATTCGGATACACGATGATGACCGAACAGGCAGGACCCCGCGCGCTGGTAGATCATGTAGTGGGAGCGGAAGCCGCTGGATTCGACTTCTCGGTCACGTCGGACCACTACTTTCCCTGGCTCCGGTCGCAAGGCCACTCCCCCTACGCGTGGAGCGTTCTCGGCGCGGCCGCTCAGGCGACCTCACGCATTCCGCTCATGACGTACGTGACATGCCCGACGTTCCGCTACCACCCGGCGGTGGTGGCGCAGAAGGCGGCGACCATGCAGTTGCTGTCCGAGGGCAGGTTCCGGCTGGGGCTGGGGTCCGGGGAGAACCTCAACGAACATGTCGTGGGCGGCGGTTGGTCACCGGTGAATGTACGGCACGAGATGCTCGAGGAGGCCGTCGGTATCATCCGCGCGCTCTTCGACGGGGGCCATGTCACCCACCACGGAGCCCACTTCGATGTGGACTCGGCCCGGCTGTGGGATCTGCCGGACGACCTACCGCCCATCGGGATCGCTGTCTCTGGAGAGCAGTCCTGCTCCATCGCCGGTCGCCTCGCCGACTTCGTCATCGCCACGGAGCCGGAAAGGGATCTGCTGACCTCGTTCGACCGGCACGGCGGAGAGGGCGAGGCTCGCGTCGGACAGCTGCCGGTCTGCTACGACCGTGACCGGGACGCGGCGGTACGCCGAGCCCATGACCAGTTCCGCTGGTTCGGCGGCGGCTGGAAGGTGAATGCGGAACTACCGCATCCGGAGTCCTTCGAGTCGGCCACCCAGTTCGTACGTCCTGAGGACGTCGCCGGCGCCGTTCCGTGCGGGGACAGCATCGACGACTTCGTCGAAGCCGTACGCCCGTTTGTCGACGCCGGCTTCACGGAGGTCGCACTCGTGCAGATCGGCGGCGAGACCCAGCACGAATACCTTGATTGGTCGGAAAAGAGGCTGCTGCCCGCCCTCAGCGAGGCCTTCGGGTAAGTGCACAAGGAAGGCCTGGGCGCAGCCGGGGCATCAGTGACGCCCGCCGCGCCCAAGTGGATAACGCTGTTTTCGTTCAGTGCCCCAGAGACCGTTTCAGCTCGGCCTTGTTCATCGAGGACCGGCCATGGATATTGCGGCGCTGCGCCTCCGCATACAGCTGGTCGTACGTGGGGCCTTCGGAACCGCTGTGGGAGCGCTGACCGCCACGCTTCGACGATGACATGTCCTGCGTCGACGACTTGCTCGCGGTGCGCGACTCGCCAGAGCGCGCGCGCTCCTTGTTCACAGTTCGGGCTGCGATTTCCTTCGCCCGCTCTTTGCTCTCACCACGTTGCTCGGCACTCTCCTTGATGTGCTCGTACTGGCGCTCCCGCTTAGGACTCGAACCGCGAGGCATGACCACTCTCCTTATATTCCTGTGCCCTTCCGATCCCCGAGCGGCTCCGATCCCCGAGAGGGTATTCAGTCCTCGCCACGGACGATGTTCCATTCCGGACCGCTCTCCGCTTCCGCCGGCTCTCCGCTCCCCCTGTCGAGAACGGCAGCGCGGCACATACGGACGCTCTGTTCAGCGGTCGTCTCATACCCGATCGGTTCGGTTTCGGCCAGCTTATCCACGGCTGACATCTCCTCAAGCCGTTAACTCGTCAGGTCATCGGCTCCAGCCCACAAGGACGAGCCGCAAGCGATCTTCGCTCGCCTGACGACGTTCATGAATTCGGGTACCCAGGACGGAGCGGATCACTCACCACATTGTTGGCGTCACGACGTGGGTAGCGCTCGCAGATGATAGATGGCGAACGCACGTCCGATCACGGGCTGAGCCACGTTGCGTACGCGCACTCCGCCCGCCGTCATTCCGTGTTCGACACCCCGATGCGCATGGCCGTGCACGGCCAGGTCGGCGCCTGCCTCGTCCACGGCCTGGGCCAGCAGATAGCTGCCGAGGAAGGGATAGATCTCAGGCGGTTCCCCGGCGAGAGTGTCGGGCACTGGCGAGAAGTGCGTCAGAGCGATCCGCACCGAACTGCCTCGAGCCGCGAGTCCTTCCAGCGAGCGACGCAGGTTCGCCGCGCTACGGCGGGTGCAGCGGACGAACGCCTTCATCTCCGGCTCACCGAACTCACCGGCGCACGTTCCGGCATAGCCACCCCCGAACCCCTTTGTGCCCGCGATCCCGACCTTCGTCCCGCGGATGTCCAGCACAGTGCCGTCGCCCTCCAGCACGGTAACTCCTGCCGCGCTAAGGACCGTAGTCACCTCGGCCGCGAGATCGCTGTGGTAGTCGTGGTTACCCAGTACGCCCACGACCGGGACGGGAAGTCCGGCCACCTCTTCGGCGACGACATCGGCCTCCTCGATGGTGCCGTGGCGAGTGAGGTCGCCTGCGAGCAGCAGCACATCGGCGCAGTCCCCCAGGGTGTCGAAGGCGGGCCGGAGCAGACCCCGGCAATCCTCGCCGAGGTGGATGTCGCCGACGGCCGCTATCCGGATCATGGCAGTTCCTCAGGCGCGTCGGGGGCGGTGGCGGAGAGGACCACCAGATCCGATCGCACCGGGACGGCGCCGAGCTCTTCCGCTGCGATACGCAGGATCTCGTCCCGGTGTTCGGCCGTGGCGACGGTGCCGGAGAGCAGTACTGCCCGGCCGCGTTGCTCTATCTGTATGCCCAGCTCGGCCACCTCGTCGCCGGCCAGTCGGTCGCACAGCTGGGCGATGCGGTAGTCGCTGATGCCGGAGGAGTTCATGAAACTGCCTCCCGGGGGCCGGGATCGATGACCCCGAGCCGTTCGAGCAGATAAAAGAATGCGTCTGGCAGGGGCTCCTGCTGGTATTCGTCCCGCAGCTTGTCCCAGTCGATGCGTTCCCGCAGGGTCCGGCCTATGTGGAGCAGGGGGCCGAAGTCGCAGTGCTGCTCGGACAGGGCGGCGAGCTGACTGCTCAGCAGGTCGTACGGAGCCAGCATCGGCATGCGCACCGACTCGACGGGCAGCATCGGCGCTCGAGCCAGCATTTCAGCGGTAACCGGCCGCCGCGCCAACTCGTAGATCAAGTCGACGCCCTCGCCGCTCGCGCGGGCCTTGACCAGCCAGTCCTCCGCAGCGGGGACGAATTCGACATCACCTTCCCGCAGCGCCGCCACCACTCCTTCGACATCTTCGCGTCTGATGCAGAAGTCGGTGTCATGTTGGAGAACCACCGGTACTCCGTGCGCGTGAGCGGCGACACTGCCCGCCAGCGCGAAGGGATAGCCCGACGTCTTGATTATTGCGGCGACATGCTTGGTGGCCTCGAGGATTGCCTGCGAGTGATCCGGGGGGAGCGGTCGGGGCGGGCGGCCCGCGGACGGCCGGAGCGCTGCGGCCCCGGCCGGGCCGGACTCCACCGTGCGGGATTCCGTTTCAGGGCCTTCTTCGGCATGCGGCCGCCCGGTCCTGTGGGTCTCCTTCGCGTTGTTCATTGCGGAACTCCGTCCTGGCGGCCGGGGCGACCGGCGTGCCCAAAAGGTCTCCTTCGCGGCCGGAGGCGGTCTTCGGCGGGCGACTACCCCTTCCGCGGGACCCCAAGCGCGCGCCGGTCGCGGCCTCCGCTTCCGAACCTATCCACTATCGCCATTGTGTTTCGGGCGCTCCATGTCGCGAGCCGGCCGGGAACCCTGGTTTCCGTAACCCCTCAGCTCATGAGGAGTGAGCCTCTCGCCCTCGCTACCGAAGTCGTCGGCTTCACGATCAATGTGTGTGCGACGTGAACGGTGGCGGGATTGTGCGCCGGGTCGGGACGGCAGGCCGCGGCCGCGCTTGATGCCCCAGCCCACCAAGCCGATCAAGAAAGCCACCAGAACGATTCCAACGACGAACGGGGCAATACCCGTCACCCATTCGTTCTCGGCGGCAGCGCTGGCCATACCCCCGGGGCCAAATGCGACTACGAATGAATTCATGGCGATCATTTACTCCCTTGAGGTGCTCCGGAAGCGAGGTCGGTGCGAGCAGACATCACTCTGCGCCAGGCACTACGGGTAACCACAAACCTCTCTCATGAACCTCACGCCTGGTTCTCGCGCGCCCCTCGGGGCCACACCACTGCATGTTCGCCCCGCAACGGGGCAGTGGCGGAAGATATCGGACGGACCATCTGGCGGTTGGCAATGCTCGAATCGAATGCGAACACGAACGCCCATCCGGATGACTCACGACGGAGGGACGCGCCCAAAACGGCGAACGCATCGGCGCCCAGGGCCCCACGCGTCACCCCGCTTAAGGACGGCCCGCTGCTCATGGAGGGGCCGGTGGAGATCGTGATGCCGGACGGGACCGTCCAGCTGTCGGAACGCCCGACCGTGGCCTTCTGCACGTGCCGACGCAGCCTGCGCTTCCCCTTCTGCGACACCAGCCACCGCCGCCACGTACGCCTCGGCGGGCGTTTCTGAACTTGGTGTGCCCATCGCTGCAGGCCGGGGCAGTTCCGGAACGGACGTATGCGTCAGTGGGCCCGTTCCGCACGGATCACCACCAGCTCTTCCTTCTCCCCATCAGGCCCCAGCAGACCCAGTTGGTGCAGCCAGGGCTGACGGGATCGCAGGACAGGGCCGAATGTCACGGAACGGCGCTCCGTCACGATGGCCGTCAGGCCGGCTGAGCGCAGGCGCTCCAGGGTGCGTACTTCGCCGCTCAGTGCGGAGTGCACCACGAGCAGCACGCCGCCTTGCCGTAGCAGTGGCGGCGCCTCCGCGCAGATCCGATCGAGGATCACACGGCCGTCGCTACCGCCGTCCCAAGCCCGCGCAAGGCCCCGGCGTGGTTGAGTCAAGGTCGGGCTCGGCACGTAGGGCGGGTTGGTCACGATGAGGTCGAAGGTGCGCCCCGCGACCGGTGCCGTGAGGTCGCCGCGCAGCACCCTCACCCGCTTCCCAGCCAGCGTGGCATTGAGCCGCGCCGTCCACACGGCGCGACGCGAGATGTCCACCGCTGTGACATGCGCTCCTCGCACCGCCGCGGCCAGGGCCAGCGCTCCGGCGCCCGTGCCGACATCGAGGACCTGAGCCCGGGGCGGCAGCACCTCGTGGTGGAGGCAACCGGCCAGCAGCGCCGTGTCGTCCTGCGGGGCATACACGCCCGGCAGGACCACAAATGTCATGATCCTTCAGCCTGTCCGCTCACGTACAGTGACGTCCTGCTGTCCCTCCACGCGTCCAGAAGATGGTCGCCAAGAAGGTCCTCAAGATGAACCGTCGCGTCGATGCCAAAGGCGATGTCGGCCTCCAAATGAGGCTCCTCCTCCAGGAGTCCGCCGATGACCTCACGCCGGACGATCTGCTCATGCACGGCGTCGGCCTCGACATGCTCGCTGTAGAAGAACTCCGCGGCCGGCCCCGCCCCGGTGCGTCGCATGGCCTCGGCCAGCCGCCGCGACCCAGGGGACGACGTGACCTCGACGGCCGCGAAATGTCCGACCAGGCATCCGCGCAGCACCCGGTGCAGACCGAAAAGCGACATCAGGTTCACCGTGGCCAGCATGGGTGCCGCAGTGTCGTCGACGTAGTGGCCGTACGTGGTGTCGAGACCCAGGTCTTTCATGAGGTCGGCGAAGAGTTGAGCGTGCACTCGCTCCGCCCGCCCGCCGCCGTATTCATCGAATTCCACGGCCGCCATACCAGCCTTGGCGCGCCCCCAGAGCCGGGGCAGAACCCAGACCTGCGGATCGGCCTCCTTCAGGTGATACGCGGATCGCTGGGCGGCGAATTCGTTCAGCTGCCACAGCTCTCCCTTGTCCTGAAGGAAGTGGGAGACACTCGTGCCCTGTACAGGCTCCACAAGGAGCCCCGCCAGTGCGGCGTCCACGGTTTCGTGGCGGCGGGCGTCTTTCCGCAAGGTGGTGAGGAACTGGTGCTCGAGGCGGCTGCGCAGGCTCAGCAGCGCCGGATCCCACTCGAAGGACGGGCTGACTCCCGCGAATCCGCGGTAATGGAGTTCGTAACAGACGTACAGGGCCAGTTGAAGATCGTCCCCGTAGGGGTTCAGGTCCTCGGGCGGCACATCCGTGGCAGAGGACAGCGAAGCCTGTCCGCCGAGGTAGCCAAGAATCGCTGCCGAGAGTTTCCCACGCTCCTGCGGCAGCACCGGTCCCTGTTGATCGATGCCTATTTCGGTCATGTCGCTCATGTACCCCGTCTACGCCCGACCACCGGTCGACCCGCTGCTCGGGTCAGTGGCGATTCCGCCGGGTGCGCCCCCTGCCCCGCTCGGGTAGGCATGGCACGGTGGAGCAGTACCGCAGCCCGCTGATCGTTTACGCGAACTTCCACTCCGACATGGCCGTGGAGGTAACCGCTCGCGACGTACTGAACCGATGGGCCGAACAGGCTCCGCGCAAGATCTGGCTGATGCGGCCTGGCGATGTACTTGTCACGCCCGTCTCTCTCAGCTCTCCCTTCAGGCAATACGCGGCCGAGTTGCTGCGCGTGCCGGCCGACTCCGTCACCGTGGTCACGGCGCCACCCGTGGGCGGAGTTCCCATGGCGGAGGCCGTGCGCCGGGCCGGGCTGATGGACACACTCCATACACTCACCGCCGAGCGGCCCGGGATTCAGCTGCTCCCCGTCGCTTTGGACGCTTCCACCGTCGACTTCGCGGCGCAGCTGGGCGTACCGGTGGCTCCGTACGGGCCGGAGGGACCGAAGGCGAGCGCCGTGGAGGCCGCGTACCGCCTCAACACGAAGAGCGGCTTTCGTGCTGTCGCCGGCGGTCTGGGCATACGGCTGGCGCCCGGAGAGGTCTGCGGCGGCAAGAATCTCTCAGGGACAGTCGGGGCCATGCTGGCTCGGTATGAGCGGGTCGTGGTCAAGCCGGACCGCTCCGCCGGCGGCTACGGGCTGAGGTTCGTCTCTCGTACGGACCCGGTGCCCGCCCCCGGAGAGCAGGCAGGCGCATGGGTGGTGGAGCAGTGCCTCGATGCCGTTCGGGCTGTCAGCGTCCAGATGGAGGCGTTCCCGGCTGGGCCTCGCCTGTTGTTCAGCGGTGAGATGCGCACGACGACCGGCTCTTTCGTCGGCTATGTCTCACCCCTGGAGGAGCGTGCAGGCACCTTCGTGAAGGAGTTGTGGCGCTGGGGCTCGGCGCTCGGACACCATCTGGCCGGTCACGGGTACATCGGCCCCTACGGAATCGACGCCGTCCTGGCCTCGGACGGCAGGCTGTACGCCACGGAGAGCAATGTCCGCAGGACAGCGACCATCACGCCGTGGGTCATGGTCGATCGGCTCAGCCGCACTGGGAAGCTCAGCGAGCCGGCCTGGCTCCTGGGAAGGGGGCGGTCGCGGGCACGGCACAGCTTCGCCGGCGCGGTCGCCCTGCTACGGGCGGAAGATCTGGCCTGGGAACCGAGCCGCCAGATGGGCGTGGTGCTGTATGCGGACGCTCCTGCCGACAGGCGGTCCTGGCGCTATGCCGTGATCGGAGCCAACCGCTCAAGAGTGACGGAACTTGAGGCGGCCTTGCGAAACGTCATGAAGCTCGAGGTCATCCTGGAGTGACTCTGCCGCACACCGTTACGTCCTGAGGAGGAGAACGTGCGCACGCAGCGGCCCCGGACAGGGGATTCAATTCCATCCGGGGCCTGTGGTGGCATCGTGCAGTGACGAACCCTCACTTGTGCCTGCGAATCTTTCCCTTGACTTCCTCCGCCGTACCTTTGACCTTGTCTGCCATCTCTCCTACGGCCCGGCGCGCCTTCCCCTCGATGCGGTCGCCAGTCCCCTTCACGCGCAGGTCGTCCCGCCCCGTAGCTCGCCCGATCTTTTGCTTGGCCTTGCCCACTGTCTCCTGGGCGATGCCCCGGATTCTCTTACCCTCAGCCACGCGGATCAGCTCCTCGACCGAGTAACGGCCCTTTCCGTTACTTAATGCGACTACCTCCATCAGGAGACTGCAAACGTCATTTACCACACCGCCGTGAGGAGCAGGCCGCACGAATAGGGGCCTGGATTGCAGAAGCAAAGAGACCAGCAATGGCGCGGCCGTCTATCCACGGGACGGTTTCCCGGCCATCGTGCGGGTATCCGCTGTGCGTCGGTTTGCGGCGCACCTCAGGCGGGCGCACGGTGAACAGGGCGCTGAGCTCCCAGCCGGATCCGGGAGGACAGCGGCGAAGAGAACCGTCATACCCCAGGCGGGCGGGAGGAGAGGCGGTCAGCCATGGACAGAGCACCTGAAGAGGGTGGGCTGGAGTACGACGCGACACCCTTCCTCCCCAGCCGTCGCGCGGGCTTGTCCGGCCTACGGAAAGCCGCGGCCGACTGCCGTGGATGCCCCCTCTACGCGAACGCGACACAAACCGTTTTCGGCGAGGGCGACGTCTCCGCGCGCCTGCTGCTGCTCGGGGAGCAGCCGGGTGACCAGGAGGACCGGCAGGGCAGGCCGTTCGTCGGCCCGGCGGGCAGGGTGCTGACGAGGGCCCTCGCGGATGCGGGAATCGACCCGGAACAGACGTACACCACCAATGCTGTCAAACACTTCAAGTTCACGATCCCCGAAGGCCGCAAGCGCCGTATCCACAAAGCCCCGGATCTGCGGGAGATGACGGCGTGCCGGCCTTGGCTTCTCGCCGAACTGCGGCTTGTCGCACCGGAATTGGTCGTGGCTCGGCGCGACCGCGGGCAAGGCACTGCTCGGATCGACCTTCCGGGTGACCCAGCAGCCGGGCGCGCTGCTGCCGTGGCCCACCCTTGACGATCATGGTGAGGCCGATGAGGGAATTCGAGGCCTGGTGGCCACGATCCACCCCTCGGCCGTGCTCCGCGCGGACGACCGCGAGCCGGTCTACCAAAGCCTTGTCTCGGATCTGCGCGTAGCTGCGGAGATTCTGGACGGCCACCAGGGAGGTGATTAGGTCTCATGACATTTCAACATCCAGCCGATCGCGGAGGCGAGGGGCGCGGGCGGTTCGAACGGCTGGCCGAGGCCGTTTCGAGATTCACCAGCTCCCTTGCATTCTTCTTGCTCTGTCTGGCCCTCGTGGCCGGTGTAGTGGCTGTGCACGCCGCCGGGCTGGAACTGGAATGGCAACTGTTCGCCCAAGGGTGGATGACGACGGTGACGCTCCTCCTCGTGGCCCTGCTGAAGAACTCGGAGCTGCGGGCCGAGCGCGCGATCCAGCGCAAGCTGGACGCCATCGCGGCCGCCCTGCTCGAACAACAAGAGGGCGAACGCGGAAAGGCACACGACGACCTCAAGGCCGCGATCCGGATGGAGGAGGAGACCTGAGCGCCCCCTTCGCGCCTTCGCGAAGGGAACGCCGTACGCCTCGATCCCCACGCTGCCGCAGCTCGCGGCCTCCACGCCGGTGAACTGACGAAATTCGAGGCTTTCCCGCCCGTCGCACACGCCATCCGTGATGCGAGGCTCCACCATCAATTCCGAAGCCGGAATGTGCCGTATCAGGGCGGACGGGGAAGCGATGTCGCAGGACCAGCAGGAAGCCACCTCGATCGAGGCAGCAGTCAGTAATCGGCGGATCAGAGCCGGCGTCCGGCTGATGGGCTGGCTGACGACCACGGACCACAAGGTCATCGGCAATCTCTACATGGTCACCGCTTTCGGATTCTTTCTGCTGGCCGGGCTGCTTGCGATGCTGATGCGAGCGGAACTGGCCCGCCCCGGTCTGCAGATCGTCAGCGCCGATCAGTACAACCAGCTGTTCACCGTGCATGGCACCATCATGATGCTGTTGTTCGCGACGCCGATGTTCGCCGGGTTCGCGAACGCCGTCATGCCGCTGCAGATCGGCTCACCCGACGTCGCTTTCCCTCGCCTGAACGCGCTCACGTACTGGCTCTTCCTCTTCGGCGGGCTGATCATCGTGTCGGGATTCATCGTCCCGGGCGGCGCGGCAGCCTTCGGTTGGTTCGCCTATGCCCCGCTGAACAGTGCCGTCTTCTCGCCGGGCGCCGGCGGTGACCTGTGGACCATGGGCCTGGTCCTCTCCGGGATCAGTACGACACTGGGAGCCGTGAATTTCGTCGCGACCATCGTCTGTCTGCGCGCTCCCGGCATGACGATGTTCCGCATGCCGATCTTCACCTGGAACGTACTCTTCACATCGATCCTGGCCTTGCAGGCATTCCCGGTGCTCGCCGCCGCACTGCTGGCCCTCGAAGCCGACAGAAAATTCGGGACCCATATCTACGACTCCGCCAACGGCGGCGCGCTGCTGTGGCAACACCTGTTCTGGTTCTTCGGTCACCCGGAGGTCTACATCGTCGCGTTGCCGTTCTTCGGCGTAGTGAGCGAGATCCTGCCCGTGTTCAGCCGGAAACCGATGTTCGGATACGTCGGCATGGTCGGTGCCACGATCGCCATCACTATGCTTTCGGCGGTCGTATGGGCTCATCACATGTTCGCCACGGGAGCGGTTCTGCTGCCGTTCTTCTCGGCCATGTCGTTCATCATCGCCGTGCCCACAGGAGTCAAGTTCTTCAACTGGATCGGCACGATGTGGAACGGAAGCGTCTCGTTCGAGACGCCCATGCTGTGGTCGCTGGGATTCCTGGTCACCTTCCTCCTCGGCGGCCTCAGTGGTGTGCTGATCGCGTCTCCCCCGCTGGACTTCCATCTCACCGACTCGTACTTCATCGTGGCCCACCTCCATTACGTGCTGTTCGGAACGGTGGTTTTCGCGATGTTCGCCGGGTTCTATTTCTGGTGGCCCAAGTGGACCGGACGGATGCTCGACGAACGCCTCGGGCGCATTCACTTCTGGACCCTGTTCGTCGGCTTCCAGACCACTTTCCTCGTCCAGCACTGGCTGGGAGAGAGCGGAATGCCGCGACGTTACGCCGACTACCTTGCGGCGGACGGCTTCACCCTCCTCAACACGATCTCCTCCATCGGCTCGTTTCTGCTGGGCCTGTCGACGTTGCCGTTCCTGTTCAACGTGTGGCGCACCAGTCGGCACGCGCCGAAGGTTGAGGTGGATGATCCCTGGGGGTTCGGTCGGTCAATGGAGTGGGCGACCTCGTGCCCGCCACCGCGCCACAACTTCACGGCTCTGCCGCGCGTGCGCTCCGACTCCCCAGCATTCGACCTCAACCACCCCGCTGTGACGGTAGGACCACCCATCGGCAGAGATGGCACCCCACCGACGCCGGACACACGGGGGGACGCGAACTCATGAAGACCGAGGCCATCCTCTTCGCCGGGGTCGCGGCGTTCTTTCTCGTGACCGGTGTTCTCTACGCCGTCTGGTCCAAGGATCCCGCCGGCACGGCTGCACTCACCTTCGCTTTCCTCATGGCGCTGCTCGTGTCGTTCGTCTTCGCCACGAACTACCGCAGGAAAGGACTGCGCCCCGAGGACCGAAAGGAGGGAGAGGTACAGGAGCGGGCAGGGCTGGTGGACTTCTTTCCTCCACACAGCGCCTGGCCGGTGCTGATCGCGACAGGCGTGGCCGTACTGGCCCTCGGGACGGTCTTTGGACTGTGGCTCTTCCTGATCGGGCTGGGCGTGGTCCTGGCGGGAGTGTGCGGAATGGTGTTCCAGTTCTCGCGGCCGCCGCTTTGAGACGACCGCACCTCAGCGAACAGGCGAAACCTCACTCCTGGCCTTCACCGAGTGGCTCAGGGGGAGCAGTGCGCTCCGCGATGGCGGACTTCTGCTCCTGCGTCGCCGGCAGATCGACACGGTCGCCGTAATACCAGCTGCTCAGAGTTGTTTTCAGGCGCAGCCGACGCGAGAGGGGGCCTTCCGCGGGCAGTTCCAGGGGCATCGGGACTTCTCGTACCAGGAGACGGTGGCGAGTGGCCTTGGTGATGCCGCGACGGCCCTCCTGTAGTCCGCCGTACGGAGACTGAGTCACCTGACCGGTCTCCTCCCCCTTTGTCAGCCGCCCCCGGTCGCGCATCTGAAGGGCGAGACAGAGGCGTTTGGCCACAGCGAATGCCACGAGGGGTGCGACCACCAGCGCGATCCGGAGGATCCACGTCATGGTGTTGACGGACACACGGAAGGAGAGGGCGATGACGTCGTTGCCCCCGGCTGTCAGAAGAACGGCGTAGAAGACGATCGCCGCCACGCCGAGTCCCGTGCGGGCCGGGCGGTTGCGTGGCCGATCGCACAGATGGTGTTCATTGCGGTCGCCCGTCACCCACTTCTCGAAGAACGGGTACAGGAACAGGACGGTGAACACGACGCCGGGCAACGCCACCGCAGGAATGAAAACATTCCACATGATCGTGTGTCCCGCGATGACGGTCTCCCAGGGCGGCATGAGCCGCATGGCGCCCTCCAGGAACCCGACATACCAGTCCGGCTGCGCATCACCGGAAACCTGGTCGGCACGGTAGGGACCGTAGTTCCACACGGGGTTGATCTGCGCGAGGGCGCCCATAAGGGTCAGGATGCCGAAGATCATGAGAAAGAAGCCGGTGGTCTTCGCGGTGAACTGAGGGAACATCGGCAGACCTACGGCATTTCTGTTGGTCCTGCCCTGAGCGGCCCAGTGAGTGTGTTTGAGATACACGATCAGGATGAGATGAGCGGTGATCAGGGCCACAAGGAGGCCCGGGACGAGGAGGACATGGACGATGTACAGGCGGGGGATGATGATTTTTCCCGGGAACTCCCCGCCGAAGACGAACATTTCCAGGTTCGTACCGACGAACGGGATGGATCCCACGATCGTGCCCGCTGTCCTGAGACCGGTCCCCGACAGCAGGTCGTCGGGCAGTGAGTAGCCCGCGAACCCTTCGAGGAGCGCGAGGACAAACAGCGATACGCCAACGATCCAATTGGCCTCTCGGGGCTTGCGGAAGGCGCCGGTGAACAGGATCCGCAGCATATGGACGGCAATGGCGGCGGGGAACACCAGCGCGGCCCAATGGTGGATCTGACGGATCAGCAGGCCTCCGCGCACGGCGAAGCTGATGTTGAGGGTGGTGGTGTACGCCTGCGTCATTCTCTCGCCGTGCAGGGGCGCGTAGGGACCGGTGTACGTGCTCTCCATCATGCTTGGATCGAAGAAGAGCGTGAGGTAGGTGCCGGTCAGGAGGAGCACCACGAAGGAGTACAGGGCAATTTCACCGAGCAGGAAGGACCAGTGGTCGGGATAGGCCTTGCGCAGCAATTGCCTGGCGAGCTCGGTGACGGGCAGCCGACCGTCCGCCGCGGTGAACCCGCGGATGGCCGCATCTTCGGCTTTGGCCTTCAATTGCGCCTTGCGCTGTTGGAGCATGCACCACTCTCCCGGCGTACCCGTGCCACGCATCCCGCTTGTGTTGGTACATGGGTAACACTCACTGCACGGAATCATTCGCGTCGACGCACGGGACTCACAGCCGGTTACAGCGGTTCTCCCGGTAGGGCCGCGCCCCAGGGCGCGCGTACCGGGACGGACGTGGGGTACTCAGTCCGGGTCGGCCAGAACCGCGACAAAATGCCCCCACGACGGCCGACCCAAGCGAGAAGAATCCGAGGGAGGGACAGTCCGATGACGGATGGTTCGTGTCTCCCCGGCGCTTTCCATCAGCCCTGCTGTCAACATCAATCGACAGGCATGAGCCTCGCACACGGGGGCTCGACCGCGGCCTGGGCTTCGACCTCCGGCTGCAGCAGAATGCGACGAGGTGGTTGACGCCGCAGGTCACGCGGGCTTTGGTAGGCGCAGGTGAGAGCAAGGAGGCCGGCGTGACCCAGGTGGAACTCGCAGAGAAGTTGCCGTCGTGTTCACGCTGCGGCGGGCCGCTGATCACCAGTGCCGTCATGCCGCAGGAGGACGCGGACGGCTTTCCGATCCACCTCGAACTGTGTTCTTCCTGCGATACCGAGAAACCGGCCGCCGCCGCGCTGCTGTCCTGGTTCGCCACCGGGGGCGGCCACGACATGTCACGCGTACACGAAGGCGCGGACCTGCTCATGGAGTGGACCAAGGAGGGCATGGCCGAACACGGCTGGTGCTGGTCCGCCCACGAACCGGACGAGGCGCCGGTCGAGCCAGAGGGCCCCACTCCGGCCGAGACGAACCTCCAGGTGCTCATGACCCAGGACATCCCCGGCAACATCGCTGACGTCGAACGCCTCCAGGAGATCCGCGACACCCTTCGCACCCAGCTCACCACCGCGACTCCGCAGGAACGCGCACGGCTCCAGGAGGTCATCCGGCGCTTTGGAGAAGCCACCGCGGAGGGCCTGGCCGCCCAGGACCCGACTGCCGCGGAGCTGCGCGACGAGGTCCCGCAGCCACCGGATCCATTGAGCCCGGAGGCTGAACAACGCCTGATGGACCTGCTCCGGCATCTCACGGAAGAGCCGCCACAACCCGACACGGACAGCTGACCTCGCAAGAGTCGTGCCGTCAGCTCGTGGAACACCGGCCTCGCGGCCCGTCAGAGGCGTCCGCAAGCCCCAACCCCGCTCGCTGAACCGCTGTCACATCGCCTGACGCCCCATTACGCGAAGCCGAGGCGGGCCCACGCGCGGCTCTGCCTGCGGT
The DNA here is from genome assembly GCF_036147535.1 of Streptomyces sp. NBC_00322. Classification (NCBI taxonomy): domain Bacteria; kingdom Bacillati; phylum Actinomycetota; class Actinomycetes; order Kitasatosporales; family Streptomycetaceae; genus Streptomyces; species Streptomyces sp. NBC_00322. The sequence goes on from NZ_CP108019.1 coordinate 664,188, forward strand.
GTGCGGCAGGATGACAGGTCGCGCCGGGTCGGCTCCATACGTCCCGGCGCGACCGCACAACCACGCTCCCAGAATGCACAGGTGCCAAAGTGACGACACATCACATACGGATCCAAGCGGCAGCCACCGCCGCCGACCGTCTTCCCCGTGCAACTGGAGGGACGCGGTGACCCGGGACCTCACCATGCACGACGTGATCGTCGCCGGAATCGCGGTGGCCGCAGGCATCGCGGCCGCCCTGGTGCTGCGGGTCATCCTGAAATGGCTCGGCGTACGGGCGGACAGAACCCGTTGGGGCGGCGACGACATCCTCGTCCACGCCCTGCGCGCACTGGCCCCCTGGGCCGCGATCACCGGCGGCGCGGCCGTCGCGGCGTCGGTGCTTCCGCTGAACGGCGGGGTCCAGCGCAACGTCACCATGACGCTCACCGCCGTGCTCATCATGGCCGCGACCCTCACGGCCGCGAGGATCGTCGCCGGGCTCGTGCAGGCTCTGGCGCAGTCCAAGACCGGTGTCGCCGGGTCGGCCACGATATTCGTGAACATCACGCGCGTCCTGGTGCTGGCCATGGGTTTCCTTGTCGTACTGGAGACCCTGGGCGTCTCGATCGCCCCGTTGCTCACCGCGCTGGGTGTAGGGGGTCTGGCAGTCGCCCTGGCCTTGCAGGACACTCTGGCCAACCTCTTCGCGGGTGTGCACATCCTTGCTTCCAGAACGGTGCAGCCCGGTGACTACATCCGGCTCAGCAGCGGCGAGGAGGGCTACGTCGTCGACATCAACTGGCGCAACACCGTGGTGCGCCAGCTCTCCAACAACCTGGTGATCATCCCCAACACGAAGCTGTCCGGCACCAACATGACCAACTTCCACAGGCCGGACCAGGAGATGACACTGAACGTCCAGGTGGGCGTCGGTTACGAGAGCGACCTGGACCATGTCGAGCAGGTCACCATGGAGGTCGTCGAGAGCGTGATGGCGGACATCGACGGTGGTCTGCCCGACCATGAAGCGCTCGTTCGTTTCCACACGTTCGGCGACTCCAGAATCAGCTTTACGGTGATCCTGGGGGTCGGCGAGTTCAGTGACCAGTACCGGATCAAGCACGAGTTCATCAAGCGTCTGCACCGGCGCTACCGTGCCGAGGGCATCAGCGTTCCCGCTCCGACACGCACCATTGCCCTGCAGCAGGGCGAGTTGCCGATTCCCCACCAGCGCTTCACCACGGAGCCGATGACCGCACCGACGCACGGAGCCCCGCCCGTGTAGGGCGAGCTCGACCTGCGGCGCAGCTGTCGGTTTCGAATCAGCCGAGGGGGGCGCTGTCGCTTGTCGCCGTCGCGGGCGCTGCGTCCGACCCGCCCGGCGCCGCCGTTGGGGTCGGGGCCGATTTCTCCGGGGTGCACGTGACCTTGTCGCGCGGTGTGTAGTGGGTGTCGAAGTCTTCGCGCTTGACTTCCCGGCCGTCCTGCACGAAGACGCGGCCGACGGAAACGTCGAACCCTTCGAGTGGGGTCTGGACTTCGCACTCCGGGCCGCTGCCCGTGCGCGTGGCCGGTGGCTTGATGTTCGTGCGCGGCCCCTTGGTCGCACGTATCTCGTCGTACTTCTTCGTGCCCAGGAAGGTGATGGTCACCGACGTGTCAGTGGATTCGGCCTTGATGTAGAGGGCGTGACCGGAATCGTTGATCCAGCGGAGGTCGAGGGTGCCCCACGCGACCGTGGCCTCGCGGCCCTCGGGGTAGCGCTCGATGTAGAAGGAGTGGGCGCCGTACTCCAGTGGCTTGACGCCCGCGAAGAACATGGCGTTGAACATGGTGGTGGCGACTGCGGAGACGCCGCCGCCGGGCGACTTCACATACTGACCGTTGTTGATCATGATGCCGTCGACGAAGCCGTTCTCCTTCGAGCGCTCGCCGACCGTTCGGTTGAAGCTCCACTCCTGTCCGGGGAGGACAACAGAGCCGTTGATGAGTTCCACCGCGCGGCCGATGTTGGTGCTGCGGTAGGGCGCGCGCGGGAAGGCGACGGTGAAGGAGGAGACCTTCTCCTTGATGCCGAGCCGCTGTGCCGATGCGCTCGTGAACCGCGGCTGGAGCGTTGAGGAGGCTATCTCGCCGGTGCGGGCTTGGCCGGAGCGGGTCAGCAGGGGCACCACGGCCTCGCCGAGTGCCTTCGCGGTGACGTGGCGCCCCACGCCGCTTTCCTGGGCCACCACGACGCGGTCGTCGCGGTCGAGGTTGAGCACGGCATCCTGCGGGCCCTGGGAGGCGTCCCGCACCGGGCGGGAGACAGCGGGGTCGGTGAGCAGACCCTTGGAGTCGAGGGCCGGCACGAGGCGGTTTGCGCTGTCGGGCTTCATCGTCAGATGCCTGCCGAGCGCGGCGGGGCCGATGGGTATGCGCTTGTCGGCGAGGGTCAGCGTGACGGGGGCGGACATGGCGGGCTGCGCGAACTCCTTCATGGCCCGCTCGGTCTCGTGGGGGCCGATGCGAGGCTGCGTCTGCCTCACCGGCATCACGACGGGGGCGGCATGCGGCGTGCGGAGGTAGCCGTCGCGGACGGTGTCCAGGGCCTTGTCTTCGATCACGGCGACGCCGGTGACCGGAGCGATGGCCTTCGCTCCGCCCTTCTCGAACGATATGGCCCCATCCCGCATCTGCCGCTCGGCGGCCGCGGCGATACGGTCGATTGCCGCCCGGCTCTTGTGCTCGTCCACGCGTACCACCGGCTCGACGTCCCGGCTGCTACTGGAGGCGAAGAGCCTGCCGATCGCCGTCGCCGGGCCGGATCCTGCGCTCGCGGCGCGGTCGGCGGTCGCTGCGGTGTCGAGGGACAGCCCGAGCGCGCCGGGATCGGCCTTCTCGATACGGTCACCGACCTTCAGCGCGACCGGTGCCGCCAAGAGCGGACCGAGCTTTCGGTCCAGGACCCGCTGTGCCTCCGCCCTGCCCATTCCGCCGATGTCGACACCGCGCACGCTTGTGCCCTCGGCGATGTCGTCGCCGGCCACGAGCCCAGTGACATAGAGGCCACCCAGTCCGAGCACGACAGCCCCACCTGCGACGGGCAGAGCCATCCGCCAGTTGACGGTTCTGCTGCGTACGCGTCCCATGTGTCTCCCTGTAGCGCCGACGGGCCGGAAAGGTGCGTTTGGCCAGCCGGAGCCAGACCTGCACAAGCGAATTCGCCCAGATTAGTTCAGAAAATGGGCGAAATCGGAAGAATGTAATGTCCGTCACGATCGAGAAGGTCCCCGCTTCGAACTACTTAACGTGAGGAGTTCGGAGCATTCAGTCAAGCCCCCATGCGCCACGCGCGGCTCAGGGACGTGCCACCGGCCACCGACAAGCTCCAGTCGGCTCCGGCCGGGACGCGGCTGACGCCCTGCCCTGGGCGGCGGTCAGTCACCGTCCGCCCGCGCGCGCAGCTGTCCCGACCGTGGCTGACGGGCAGGAAGCGAGTGCACCGGGTTTCTGCGGCAGCACGGACGGAGGATGAGATGTTGCTGCCCCCATCACAGGGGGCGAGGCTGAGCGGGACGCCACCAGGCTCAGCGAGCGCGAACGTGATCGCGCCGGTCGTGGTGGACGAAAGGAGCACGTGCGATGAGGGTCATACTGAGAGCGCACCTGGACACCCAGCTGTCGAATGAGGCGCTCAAGAACGGCACACTGCTGAAGATCATGCAGTCGATGTCGGATCGGCTCAAGCCCGAGGCGGCCTACTTCGGCCCCAGCGAGGGCGGGCGGTCGTGCACCTTCGTCTTCGACATGCAGGACAGTTCACAGCTGCCCACCATCGCTGAACCGCTCTTCGAGGGACTCGGCGCGAGGATCGAGATCCAGCCGGTGATGAACACCGAGGACCTGCAGAAGGGTCTTGCAGCCCTGCGGCAGGGCTGACCGCGTCTCGTCGGCCTCCGCCGCCATGGCTGCCTCGGCATACGTCACCTAGGGATGGTCCCCGATGTCCGGACCGAGGGCGTTCCTCTACGGTCGCGAGTAGTGCGGAGCTTTCTGGCCAGTCGGCCACTCCGTACCGAACTCACTCGTTACGGAGACCCCGATGAAGGCAATCGTCCAGGACCGGTACGGCTCACCTGACGTCCTGGAACTCATGGAGCTCGACACGCCGGTGCCCGCCGCCAAAGAGGTTCTCGTACGGGTACACGCGGCGGCGGTCAACGCGCGCGACTGGCACGTCATGCGCGGCGACCCGTACGTCGCGCGGCTGATGCTCCCCTCCGTATTCGGGTTCAGCGGGCCCAAGAGGCGAATCCGAGGCAGGGACTTCGCGGGTCGGGTGGAAGCGGTCGGCGCAGAGGTGACACGGTTCCGTCCTGGCGACGAGGTGTACGGCGACCTCGGCAACGCCGACGGAGCATTTGCCGAGTACGTGTGCGCCCCGGACGAGACGGTGGAGCCGAAACCGGCCAACCTGACCTTCGAGCAGGCAGCTGCGATGCCGCTGGCGGGCAACACCGCCCTCATGGGCCTGCGCGACGTCGGGCGCGTACAACCGGGACAACACGTCCTGATCAACGGTGCGTCAGGCGGCGTGGGAACGTTCGCCGTACAGATCGCCAAGTCGTTCGGCACGGAAGTGACCGCCGTGTGCAGCACCAGAAACGTGGACCTGGTCCGGTCGCTCGGCGCGGACCACGTCATCGACTACACCCAGGAGGACTTCGCCCGGGGCGGGCGGCGGTACGACGTCGTGTTCGACCTGGTGGGCAACCGTTCACTGACCGAATACCGACGCACGCTGACACCCGGGGGCACGCTCGTCATGTCCGGCGGAGGCGTGTCCGGCGGAGGCAGTCCTGTCGGGCCGATGGGTCTCCTCATCAGGGGGCAGGCGCTGTCACCCTTCGTCCGCCATCGGCTGCTCGCACTCACTGAGTCGCCGGGGAAGGAGAACCTGGCGTTGCTGAGGGAGCTCGCCGAGTCCGGAAAGGTCACCCCGGTCATCGACCGGACGTACCCGTTGAGCCAGGTACCCGAGGCCATCCGGTACCTCGAAGTGAAGCACGCGCGCGCCAAGGTGGTCATCACCGTGTGAGGCGATGGAGTAGGCGTGCCGCATCACCCGGGGGTCGGCCTCGCTGTGGCCGGCCGGGGTGTAGGCCCAGGCTCCTCCGGCGGTACGGCGTCGGTGGGCTCCGCCTGCGCGGCGGGCGCGGTCAGGGAGACGGCGAGGACGGTGGCGAACGCGACGAAGACAGTGCCGCGTTGACGTGTGCGTCGGATACTAACGATCAATTCAACGGCCGATAGAGCGACCGGTCACACCCGCGAGGTCCGGTGATTCAAAATCGGCGCGCCTGATCCGCGGATGCCCGCTTCGAGGGTGCCGGCCGCATTCAGGCCGACGCCCTGAGGCCTGCCGGTGCGGCAGGCCTCAGGGCGCGCGGTGGGTCAGTGCTGTGTGACGGCGTCGAGCGCGTTGACGATGCCGTAACCGTAGAAGCCGTTGACCCGCTTGGAGCCCTTGCAGGTCGAGTCTTCGATGCCGTTGCCGTCGGGGTCGTACAGGCCCGTCGGGCAACCCGGGTTGTCCGCCTGGGCCTTGAGCAGCGTCTGCAGAGCCAGCGGGCCGGCCCACGGGTGGGTGCTCTTGAGGAGCGCCGCGACGCCGGCCACGTGCGGGCCTGCCATCGAGGTGCCCTGGAGGAAGGCGTATCCGTTGTTGGGCATGGTGGCCAGGATTCGCCCGTTCTTCGACGGGGTGTCCGGAATCTGGTACTTGTCGCCGCCCGGGGCCGCGACGTCGACGACGCCGAGTCCGTAGCTCGAGTAGTACGACTTCAGGTTCTGCACGCCGGTCGCGGAGACCGTGACGACACCCGGCAGCTGGGTCGGGATGTCGAAGCACTCGTGCGGGTCGATGGTCCGCGGGACCGGGGTGGTGTCGTCGGGGCTGGAGTCGTCGACGATCGCGTCGGAGTCCAGGTCGTCGTTGGAGTTACCCGCGGACGCGACGTGCAGCGTGCCCTTGCTCTGCGCGTACAGGGAGGCCCGGTTGACCGCGTCGACGATGGCCTTCTGGTCCGGGTCGTCCATGCAGTTGTAGAGCCACGGGTCGATGTAGTAGCTGTTGTTGGTTATCTCGACACCGTGGTCGGCAGCGAAGACGAACGCACAGACCACGCTCTCCGGGAAGAAGAGGCTGGTCGTCGGGTCGCTCACCTTGATCGAGGCGACCTTGACGCCCGGGGCAACACCGGCCACGCCGATGCCGTTACGGGCGGCGGCTATCTCACCCGCGACGTGCGTGCCGTGGTAGTCGTTCGCGGGGTCGTACGGACGCCAGGCGCCCTCGCTCGTGTCCGCGACGCCGCCCACGCAGTTGGCGGACTGGCTCTTGGAGAAGTTCGCGGCGAGGTCGGGGTGGGTGTCGTCGACGCCGGTGTCGATCACGGCGACGGTGACCTTCGGGCTGCCCGGGTTGATCTTGGCGGCCTTGTCCGCGCCGATGGCGCGCAGGTCCCACTGGTCGGCCTCGAGCGGCTCGGCACCATCGGTGGAGGCCGTACCGGCCTGCGCCTTGGCGCTGTCCACGTACTCCGGGGCGCCGATCTCGGTGGTGCTCGCAGGGGCGAGTGCGGCGGTACGCGTGGCACCCGCGCTCTGTACGCCCTTCACCGTGCGCATCTGCTTGGCGAAGTCGGGGTTCGTCGAGTGGACGACGATGACGCCGATCTTCTCGTGGGTGATGACAATGGTGCCGCCGGCCGCGGCTATGGCCTTCTCAACGGCCTTGATGGTGCCGAGGTTCGCCTTGGTGTTGACCACGTACGAGAGCTTGGGGCCCTCCGTGGCCGCCGTGGCAGGGGTGTCCTGAACGGCGGCCTGGGCGGTGCCCGGCAGAAAGCCGAGCGACGCGGTCAGCGCCAGACCGGCCGGCACCGCGAGGGCGGCGCGCAGGCGTCTGGAGCGCAGCTGAGCCATGAAGTACTCCACATCATGAGTGGGGCCGCCCGAAGCGTGTACGCAGGGGCGGGGGTACGTGACGAAGAAAGCTAGCGTCGATCAACTGTGCGTATCAATGGCCAGCGACAACAGGTTTCTTCGTCTACTCCCGCCTCACCCGTAGACATTGCGCCCACGGTCTGATGCCGGAGCCCCCGTCTCTCGTCGGCCCGTCGCGCGCGGACCCGGTTCACGTCCTCGTCGGACGGGTCGATTTCGAGGTATATGGGGAGGTTTTGATGCAGACCCAACGCCCGCGCGTGGCAAGGAGGTGCGATCACCCAGGCCAACTGCCATGCGTGGGAGTCCCGTCCGGTGCGTACGGCATGGCCGACGGTCGGGGCCAGTACGGTGTGCTCGCCCGCGAACCACCGCGTACGGAGTCGGGCGACTCCCCCGCCTCTGCGCCGACCAGCTCGCCGCCGAACCCGAGGCCGCTGCAGGTCGCCCGCATCGGCGGATGCCGAACGGGCCACGCTGATGGTCCCCCCGAGAGAGCGCCGCACTGCCCGTCGGGGAGTGTGCGGGGGTGGCCGCGCTCCCCGGATCCTCTGTCGCGGTTGGCGCCGGTACGGGGCGAGGCCGACACCTGTCCGAAATGCACTCTTCGTGCCCGCATGAAAGCCTGGTAGCGGCCCATCGTCCGACATCCGCGCCAGGAGGCACGATCATGGGCAAGAAACAGAGTCGGCAGAACCGCGGCGCCCGCAGCGGCGGCCATGAGCGCAGCACCGTCGTGCAGGCGAAGGAACAGCAGCCGAATACCTCGGCCGCCCGTGATCCGGAGCACCGGATCTCGGAACCGGTCTCCCGTAAGCATCAGCGGAAGTTCGGCCACAACTGATCCTTCGTGCAGCGTCGGGCCGCCGACCGCGCAGTCGGCGATCGTCCCCGGTGAAGGCCCTGGAAGTACGGTTTCCGGGCCGGCCGGGGATCAGCTCTGCCCCGGCACGGGTCGAGGAACCCGCGGGCGGCATCTCGGCGGATGCTGGGATTCGGCATCGCTGCTCCCCGGGTGTCAGGGCCAGTAGCCTGTCCGTGGCATCCCGACTCGATCACGCCAGGAGCAGTTCGTGCGAGACATCGCCGTATTCAGCGGTAGCGCCCATCCCGAGCTGGCAGCCGAGGTCTGTGCCCATCTGGGTGTACCGCTCAGTCCCGCGCGGGTCAGCCGGTTCGCGAATGACTGCCTCGAGGTCCAGTTGCAGGCCAACTGCCGTGAGCGGGACGTCTTTCTGATCCAGCCGCTGGTCACTCCCGTACAGGAGAACCTCGTTGAGCTGCTGCTGATGTGCGACGCTGCCCGCGGGGCATCAGCGAGTCGCGTCACCGTGGTGATGTCGCACTATGCCTATGCGCGTTCGGACAAGAAGGACGCGCCGAGAATCTCGATCGGCGGGCGGCTGGTGGCTGATCTGCTGGTGTCTTCGGGCGCCGACCGTGTCCTGGCGCTGACGTTGCATTCGCCGCAGGTGCACGGCTTCTTCTCCGTGCCCGTGGATCACCTCCACGCACTGCGTGAGCTGGCCGAGCACTTTCGCGGCTACGACCTGTCGAACACGACAGTCGTCTCGCCGGATCTGGGTAACGCCAAAGAGGCGGCTGCCTTCGCGCGGCTGCTGGGGGCGAAGGTGGCGGCCGGGGCCAAGCAGCGCTTCGCGGATGACCGGGTGAGCATCAGCACGGTCATCGGGGACGTTGCCGACCGTGATGTGATCGTGCTCGACGACGAGATCGCGAAGGGCAGCACTGTCGTCGAACTCCTCGACCGGCTGAGGGAGTTGGGAGCCCGGTCGATCCGGGTCGCCTGCACCCATGGTTTGTTCGCCGCCGGCGCACTCAAGCGTCTGTCCGATCAGCCCGACGTGCTGGAGATCGTCTGTACGAACACAGTGCCCATCCCGGCCGGGCACCGCACGGACAAGCTGACGGTCCTGTCGATCGCACCGGCGCTGGCCGAGGCCATGCGGCGCATCCACAACGGCGAGTCGGTGAGCGCGCTGTTCGATGCCCCGTGACGGCTGGAGGCCAGTGCCGCCGCTGCCCGCTGCTTTCGTCGGTCGGCGGAACCACACGGCGCTCGTCAACGTCCGTCCAAGCGTTCGCAAGATCATGAACGCTGACGCAGGACTCGCCCATGACTGGAACAGCTGCCCGCTACCTCTACCTCGCTCGGCACGGTGAGGCTTCACCGGATGAGAGCAGGCTGACGGACAACGGCCACCGACAAGCCGTACTGCTTGGGGAGCGACTTCAGCGCAGCCCTCTCTCTGCTGTCCACCACGGCCCGCTCCCACGAGCGGAGAAGACTTCCCGCCCGACCTCTCCATCTGAGGGCAGTGATCCACCAGTCGCACTGAGCCCGGCGAACCTAGGGACAAGCCGTGTTGTGAAGAGATGATGCATGAGGGCATTCGGGTGGTAGGCAAGCACCGGTGCAACTGAACCAGCGCACCGAGCCTCCTGGCAGTCAGAGACGCAACCCAGGAGGCCCCTATGTACGCGTGGCAGGTTTCTGCTCTTCCGTCAGCGCCGCAGCAGTCGGAGATCGACCCCTATCGCTTCCCGGGCGCCCGGGACATCGATACACACTCCGCTCTCACGGCGTCGGACAGCTCGGACGATTTCCTCCTCCCGGCCCCTGACCCGAAGCAGCGGATTCCCTTCGCACTTCCCGCCGCCGACAAGCGCCGCCTGGCGGTGCACACCGTCCTGACCACCAAAGGCGTCGCACCCATGCCCGGCGACCTCGATGCCATCAAGGCCCTGTGCATGCTGGACGACACAACACTCACCACCGTCCTGCGATGGATCACCAGCCCCGGCTAGAACGCTGTTCGCGACTGGCGGGTCCGCCAGTCGCGAATCGCGAATGCACGAAGCGATCGACGTGTGCCCTTTCGGCCTTGTGCAGTCGTACAGCCAATGGCTCCCCCGTCTCAGACACAGGGACGAGCACATACGCGGACCACGCCCCTAGAGTTCTCACCACCTGAGAGGCGAGGGAGTGCATACGCGATGCCCGAGGACGCAGCGCCACAGCAGTACTTCGTGGTGATCGGAAGCGACATGGCGCGCAGAGTCTGCGGTCTGCTGCAGTCGGCCGGGCACCTCGTGCGCCACCTCGACCGTCCCACGGACGAGGATCTGCGCCGGGCGCTGCGTCGCGAGGTGGCGGGCGTCGCGGTGCTGCTCGACGACGACGTCGAGTCGTTGCGCTACGCACTCGCCGTCGAGCACATCCGCCCCAGCATCAAGCTGGTCGTGACGGTCTTCGACCGGACGGTCGGCGAGCAACTCCTGCGCGTACTCCCGAACTGCCAGGTCACCTCGCCGGCCGATATCGCCGCACCCGTGCTCCTGGCAGCCTGTCTCCAGCCGGGTCTGCTGAGCCTCAACCGGACACCCGCGGGCCACATAGGCGCCCGCTGGCAGGACGACGCCGTGCACGAGGAGCCGTGGCAGCCACCTCGCTCGCTGCGGTACCGGGCTCGGCTGGGCAGGGTCCGCGGGCAGCTGCGACCGCACGACGGCAGTTCGCGGATCATGCTGACGGGTCTGGCCGGGCTGCTCACGGTGCTGCTGGCCGACTGGGCCTGGGCCGTGGCCTTCCACCATCGCGCGCCGGTCCAGGCGCTGTTCGAAGCGGCGCGCACCGTGTCCGCCGTCGGCCCGGCAGCCGCCCACGGTTCGGACACCTATCTGGCGTTCTCCGCCGTCGCGATGCTTGTCACCATTGTCTTCACCGCGGTCTTCACCGCGGGCATGGTCGATCGTCTGCTGGGACCGCGCGCGGTCGGCATCGTGGGGTCCCGGGCCCTGCCGCGGGCGGGGCATGTGGTGGTCGTCGGGCTCGGGCAGGTCGGCCTGCGTCTGTGCACCCAGTTGCAGGCTCTGGGCATCGGCGTGATCGCGGTCGAGCGGAATCCGGCAGCGCCGAACCTGCGGCTGGCCAGGGCACTTGGTGTGCCCGTGGTCGTAGCCGATGCGACCGACCGGTTCGTGCTGAGCACGCTCGGTCTGCGGCAGGCGCAGGCACTGGCCGCCGTGGCCTCCGACGACCTGGACAACATCGCCGTATCGGTGACGGCCCTGGCAGTCGCGCCCGAGTTGCGTGTGGTCATGCGCGCGGGCGAGCACGAGGCCATCGCGGAGACCCGCTCCCTGTTCCGGATCGGCGACGTCCACGACCTCAACAGCCTGACCGCCGCGTATACCACCGCGAGTCTGAGTGGGCTGCGGCCGCGAGGCGTCGTGGCACACGGCAAGCAGTTGCTGGTGCAGTGCGGGGACGGGGCGTTCGTACCGTGGCCCGTGGCGGACCGCTGCGATCACCCGCAGGAGGGCGACGTCCGCGCGGAGATCGCCGCCGCGCATCTCCCGGGCTGACTCCGCCGCACCCCTACGACCGCGTTTGAGCATTTGTACGAACAAGGCTCCGTCGCGCGTGACATCTGTCCATGGTGACCCGGTCGCGTTCGCTCCTACCGTCTGCGTACCCCGATTCCGCGCGCCGGGTCACCCCCTGGCGTTCCATACCGTCACGTGTCCTCGCCCCCGGCGGCTCGCAGTACGCGAGCCCGACCCGCCGGGCGGCCGTCCTCACCGACACGTAGGCACGGGCAACGGCGAGCAGGCCGCGAACAAGCAGACCTGCTCCAGCGGATCGGCATTCCGGCCTCCCCCTGTGGTCGTACACACCGTCGTCCCACCCGTGCTCGGCATGTGGACGACCCACAGGCCGGTCTGACCCCCGTTCCCCCAGTAAGGACTGAGCATGAGCGCGCAACCCTCGAACACCGACGTGGCTTCGCCACCCCGTGAGAGCGGGCAGACGCCTTCCGCGGACGGCCTCCAGGCCGGGCTCAAGAACCGTCATCTGTCGATGATCGCGATCGGCGGTGTGATCGGCGCCGGCCTGTTCGTCGGTTCCGCCTCCGGCATCGCGGCCGCCGGCCCCGGCATCCTGGTCTCGTACGCCCTGGTCGGCGCGATGGTCGTCTTCGTCATGCGGATGCTCGGCGAGATGGCCGCGGCCCACCCCACCTCCGGCTCCTTCTCCGCCTACGCCGACCGGGCACTCGGCCGCTGGGCCGGCTTCTCCATCGGCTGGCTGTACTGGTTCTTCTGGGTCGTGGTCCTGGCCGTCGAGGCCACCGCCGGCGCGAAGATCCTCGAGGGATGGGTCCCGGCTGTCCCGCAGTGGGGCTGGGCCCTCATCGTCATGGTGGTGCTCACGGCGACCAACCTGGCCTCGGTCGGCTCCTACGGCGAGTTCGAGTTCTGGTTCGCCGGGATCAAGGTCGTCGCCATCGCCGCGTTCATCGTGATCGGCGGTCTCGCGGTGTTCGGTGTACTGCCCGGCTCCGGCCACGAAGCCGTGGGCCTGGCCAATCTGACCGGCCACGGTGGGTTCCTCCCCAACGGGCCCGGAGCGATCCTCACCGGCATCCTGATGGTCGTGTTCTCCTTCATGGGAAGCGAGATCGTCACCCTCGCCGCCGGCGAGTCCGAGGACCCACGACGCGCCGTCACCAAGGCCACCAACAGCGTGATCTGGCGGATCGGCGTCTTCTACCTCGGCTCGATCCTGATCGTGGTGTCCCTGCTCAAGTGGGACGATCCGGCGATCAAGGAGAGCGGCTCGTACGTGGCGGCGCTGGATGCGATCGGCATCCCGCACGCCGGCCAGATCATGAACGTCATCGTCCTCACCGCAGTGCTCTCCTGCCTCAACTCCGGCCTGTACACCGCCTCTCGTATGGCCTTCTCGCTCGGCGAGCGCGGCGACGCGCCCAAGGCGTTCGCCCGCACGAACAGCCGCGGTGTGCCTCAGGCCGCCATTCTGGGGTCGGTCGTCTTCGGCTTCGTCGCGGTGTTCTTCAACTACCAGTGGCCCGACACGGTGTTCCTGTTCCTGCTGAACTCCTCCGGTGCGGTGGCCCTGTTCGTCTGGCTGGTCATCTGCTTCACCCAGCTGAAGATGCGCGCCATCCTGCTGCGCGAGTCGCCGGACAAACTCGTCGTACGGATGTGGCTCTTCCCGTACCTGACGTGGGCGACGATCGCGATGATCTCGTTCGTCCTGGTCTACATGCTGACCGACGACGCCGGACGGGATCAGGTGATCCTCTCGCTACTGGTGGCGGCGCTGGTCGTGGCGATCTCGGTGGTCCGGGACCGACTGCGCGCGGACGCCAGGGACGCACTCACGAAGAGGTAGTTCGCCCGCTGCACCGCTCGGGCCGGTGCGGACCGGACCTGCCCGAGCGGTACGCAGACCGCGGTCGTCTGCCGGTAAGTTGATCAGATGCGTTTGACAAAGTACGGCCACGCCTGCGTGCGTCTCGAAGACGGCGACCGAGTGCTCGTGATCGACCCGGGCACCTTTTCCGAAATGGAATCACTGTCCGGCGCGACCGCCGTGCTCATCAGCCACGAGCACGACGATCACATCGACCTCGACAAACTCAAAGCGGCCCGCGAAAGCAACCCCGCGCTGACCGTCCACACCCATCCCGCGCTGGCCGCAGCCCTCGGCGAGGGCGTGACCGCCGTCGAACCGGGTGACGCCTTCACCGCTGCCGGCTTCACCGTGCGCGCCGTCGGCGGCGAGCACGCCGAGATCATCGACGGCCTGCCCGGCTGCCCCAACATCGGCTTCGTCGTCGACGGCATCTACCACCCGGGGGACTCACTGTTCGTCCCCGCAGAGGCGGTCGACACACTGCTGGTCCCGGCCGCCGGCCCGTGGCTGAAACTCCGCGAGGTCATCGAGTTCGTCCGAGCGGTCCGCCCCGCTCGCGCGTTCCCCATCCACGACGTCCAACTCAGCGAGGTCGGCCTGGACCACTTCGACCGATGGCTCGACGGGCAGGGCGGGGCCGACTACTCCCGTATCCCGCTGGGCGAGTCGGTCGATCTCTAGGGCCTGTCGCGGATCAGGGCGGCTCAGCCGTCCACCGGCAGACCGCGAGACTCCTTGATCCGCTTCATGATGATCTGCGAGTTGACCTCGGTGACGCCGGACAGCGAGGTCAGCTTCTCGATCCACAGCCGCTCGTACGCACGCAGGTCCTCGACCGCGATACGCAGCAGGCATCCGGGGCTGCCGAAGAGCCGGTACGCCTCGATGACGTCGGGAATGTCCTGAAGACCGGCCTCAAAGGCCTCGACCACCTCGCGGTCCCGCTTCACCTCGATGGAGACGAGGACTTCGAAGCTCCTGCCGACCGCCTCCGGGTCGATCACCGCGCGATAGCCCTGGATCACCCCGTCCTGCTCCAGTTGCCGGACGCGGCGCATGCAGGGTGAGGGGGTCAGCCCCACTCGTTGTGCCAGGTCCTGATTGCTCAGCCGCCCGTCCTTCTGAAGCTCGCGCAAGATATCTCGGTCGATCTCATCCATGGCGCAATTATTCACCATGCTCTAGGCGCATGGGGGCCAGAATTGGCGATCATATTGCGAGCCCAGGACTCTATCATTGCGTCCGACTGCTCCGGTATCCCCGGGTCAGCCATGGGGCGCAGCCCGGCCGGGGCCACGAGCCAAGCCGGGCCGCGTGCCCCGTCGGATTCGCCGCAGCACCGGCGGCACGAACGAGGAGAGGGCACTGTGGGACGCGTCGTCGTCATCAGCACCGGCGGGACGATAGCCAGCCGCTGGCAGGGTTCGGGATTCGCCGCCGCCGCGCACGGCGAGGAGGTGATGGCGACCGCCGCCGTGCCCGACGGTGTCACCGTCGAGGTCGTCGATCTGTTCAGCGTGAACAGCCCCCGCCTCACCACCGCCCACCAGCTCACCCTGCTCCGCACGGTGCACGAGGTGCTCGCCGACCCCGGCGTGGACGGCATCGTCGTCACCCACGGCACCGACACCCTGGAGGAGTCGGCGTTCCTGGTCGACCTCCACCACGACGACCCCCGCCCGGTCGTCTTCACCGGCGCCCAGCTTCCGCTCGACGCGGCGGACGGCGACGGACCCGACAACCTCCACGACGCGCTGCTGACCGCCGCGACGACGCGTGGCCTTGGGGTACTGGTCGCCTTCGACGGCAAGCTGCACTCCGCCCGCGGCACCGTCAAGACGCAGACACTCGCCGCCGACGCCTTCGCCGATCCGTCCGGTGTCCGCATCGGGAACATCGGCTTCGGCCGCGTCTCCGTCCTGCGCCACCCCCGGCGCCCTGCCGCGCTTGCCCTGCCCGGCATGCCGGACGCCCTGCCCCGCGTCGACATGGTGATGCACCACTGCGACGCCGACCCGCTCCTGCTGGACGCGGCCGTGAACGCGGGGGCCAAGGGAATCGTCCTGGTGGCCACCGGCGCCGGCAACGCCACCCCCGAGTTCGTCGAAGCCGTCGCCTCCGCGACCTCCCGCGGCGTGCTCGTCGCCCTGACCACCCGTGTCCAGGCCGGACCGGTCACCGAGATCTACACCCACGGCGGCGCGGTCGACCTCGTGGCCGCGGGCGCCGTCAAGACCGGCACGCTGCGGGCCGGCCAGGCCCGGATCGCCCTGCTCACCGCACTGCTGGCCGCCACCGACCCGCGTGAGCGGGAACGGGTGCTGCGCCACGCGCTCGGCGAGGCACTGTCCGCCGACTCCGACCCGCCTGCCGAGCTCGTCCCCGCATAGACCGGGGCCGCTCGGTCTTCTTCCCCCTCCCCCGGGCCGAGCGGCCCCCACCACGTCGAGCCTCATTCCCCTCCTCCCCGTACGCACCCGACAGGAGAGTCCGCACCTCCATGGCCACGCACGACCACGTCCACCCCGAGGTCCGCGCCGAGCACGATCTGCTCGGCGACCGGGACGTCCCCGCCGACGCCTACTACGGCATCCACACCCTGCGGGCCGTGGAGAACTTCCCCATCACCGGCATCCCCGTCTCGGCCTACCCGGACCTGGTGACCGCCCTCGCCTGCGTCAAGCAGGCAGCGGCCCTCGCCAACCGCGACCTCGGCATGCTGGAGGGCCGCAAGGCGGACGCGATCGTGAGCGCCTGCGAAGAGATCCGTGCCGGGAAGCTCCACGGCGAGTTCGTGGTCGACGTGATCCAGGGCGGCGCGGGCACCTCGACGAACATGAACGCCAACGAGGTCGTCGCCAACCGGGCCCTGGAGCTCCTCGGCCACCGCAGGGGCGAGTACGGCAACCTGCACCCGCTGGAGGACGTCAACGCGGGCCAGAGCACCAACGACGTCTACCCGACCGCCGTCAAGATCGCCCTCGACTTCACCGCTCAGCGTCTGCTGGACGCCATGGAGGTGCTCCGCCGCGCCTTCGCAGCGAAGGCGGAGGAGTTCGCGGACGTCCTGAAGATGGGCCGTACGCAGTTGCAGGACGCGGTGCCCATGACCCTGGGCCAGGAGTTCGCGACGTACGCCGTCATGCTGGGAGAGGACCACAAGCGGCTCACCGAGGCATGCGAGTTGATCCGCGAGATCAACCTGGGCGGCACCGCCATCGGCACCGGACTCAACGCCCACCCCGAGTACGCTGCACTGGCTTCCCGGCATCTGCGCACCATCACCGGACTTCCGCTGACGGTCGCGCACGACCTCGTCGAAGCCACCCAGGACGCCGGCGCGTTCGTCCAGCTGTCGGGAGTGCTGAAGCGGATCGCCGTCAAGCTCTCCAAGACGTGCAACGACCTTCGGCTGCTCTCCTGCGGACCGCGAGCAGGCTTCGCCGAGATCAATCTGCCGCCGGTGCAGGCCGGTTCCAGCATCATGCCGGGCAAGGTGAACCCTGTCGTCCCCGAGGTGGTCAACCAAATCGCGTTCGAGGTCATCGGCAACGACATGACGGTGACCATGGCCGCCGAGGCGGGCCAGCTCCAGCTGAACGCCTTCGAACCGGTCATCGCCCACAGCCTGCTGAAGAGTCTGACGCATCTGCGGGCCGGCTGTCTGACCCTCGCCGAGCGCTGTGTCACCGGCATCACCGCCAACCGGGAGCACCTCGCCGACCTGGTCGCCCAGTCCATCGGCCTGGCGACCGCGCTGAACCCGCACATCGGCTACGAGCAGGCCACCGCGGTCGCCCAGGAAGCGCTGCAGACCGGCCGCAGTGTTCATGAACTCGTCCTCGACAAGGGCCTGTTGACCAAGGACGAGCTTCAGTTCATCCTCCGGCCGGACAATCTCGCCCGTCCGCACCTCCAGGCCGCGGCGGCGGGCGCGATCGGCGGCTAGGTTCTGTCCGGTCGATCAGGCTGGATCAGTGAGCGGGGTCTGGTGCGTGCGATCGCAGGCCGGAGGATGGGGGTCCCCCGCCGAAGGCAGGGGGAGAGCCGACGCGGAGCGTCGGCGACTGACGCAACGCAGCATGGGGGCACCTCCCGTGCCCGAAGGGCTACGGGGGTGGGGGCCCCTCCCACGCCGAAGGCTGTGGGGGAGCGTGCCAGGGCACGCGAACCCGGCAAGATCGGCCGGACAGGACCTTAAGCGTCAGACGTACTCCGACGCCGCGTCCAGCAGCCAGTCCGCCAGATACCCGGCGAAGGACGAACGGACCAGCAGCCAGAACCCCGCCCTCGGCTCGTCCCGTGCCACGAGCACGACCTGCGCGCGAGCCAGGGTGGTCTGGGCGCAGCGGCCCGGGCCGAGGGCACGCGGGTGCAGGTCCAGTGGGCAGCCGTGGGCCAGCAGGTCGCGGGCACGGGGGCCGGTGACGAGCAGGGTGGTGCGCTGGGCGGAGACGTCCGTGACCGCTGCCGGCTCGTCGCCCGCCGCCGCCCGGATCTGGTTCTCCAGACCCGGCCCGCTGCCGGGCGGGGCGACGACGAGCCATTCGTCGGGGCCGAGCCACAGTACATGGAGGTCACCGGCGCGTACGACGGTGTTGGGTTCGAGGGGCAGTTGGAGGCCCAGGGCCACTCCGACGGCGTCGGCTGCCGGGCCCTTGGCCTCGAGCCGGATGGTGAGCTGGGCGAGGAAGGGAAGTTCGGCCAGGCGCACGTCGCCGCCCGAGGCGCGGGTGACGGCGGCGAAGCGGCCGGCGGCGTGTGCCAGGGGGCTGTGGCGGATTGCGGTGTCAGCCATCGCGGCGGGCTCCCTCGGGGTCGTAGAGGACGGGACTTGCGACGGTCACCGGGACCAGACGGTCGCCGACCGGCGCGTACAGCCGCTCGCCGATGCGGTCCCGGCCGCCCTTGATCAGGGCGAGCGCGAAGGTCCGGCCGAGCGCCGCGCTGTGGTAGCTGGAGGTGACGTGGCCGAGCATGGGCACCGGAGGCGCGGGCAGCACGCTGTCGGCGACCAGATGGGTGCCTTCGGGGAGGAAGGAGTCCGGGTCTTCCGGAAGCAGGCCGACGAGGTGTTTGCGGTCGGGTCGTGTGGTGTCGGCGCGCGCGTGGGAGCGCTTGCCGATGAAGTCGGGCTTCTTCTTGGACACCGCCCAGCTCATACCGAGGTCCTGCGGGGTGACGGTGCCGTCGGTGTCCTGGCCGATGATCGGGTAGCCCTTCTCGGCGCGCAGGACGTGCATGGTCTCGGTGCCGTACGGGGTGATGCCGTACGGGCTCCCGGCCGCGTACAACGCCTCCCACAGCGCGCGGGCGTCCCACGGCGACACGTTGATCTCGTAGGCCAGTTCGCCGGAGAAGCTGATCCGGCAGACCCGGGCGGCGATGTCCGCGACCGTGGACTCGCGCCACGCCATGAAGGGGAAGTCGTCGTTCGCGACGGCCAGTTCGGGGGCGAGGACACCCAGTACCTCGCGGGAGCGGGGGCCGACGAGGGCGACGGTGGCCCACTGTTCGGTGACGGAGGTGCAGTGGACACGCAGTTCGGGCCACTCGGTCTGCAGCCATTCCTCCATCCAGTCCAGGACGGCGGCCGCGTTGCCGGTCGTGGTGGTGACGAGGAAACGGTCCTGGGCGAGGCGGATGACGGTGCCGTCGTCGAAGACCATGCCGTCGAGGCGGCACATGACGCCGTAGCGGATCATGCCGACTTTGAGGGTGCTCATCATGTTGGTGTAGAGCCGGTCGAGAAAGACGGCGGCGTCAGGACCCTGCACGTCGATCTTGCCGAGGGTGGAGGCGTCCATGAAGGCGACGCCCTCACGGGCGGCGCGGCACTCACGGAGCACGGCGGCCTTCATGTCCTCGCCGTCCTGTGGGTAGTACCAGGGCCGCTTCCACTGACCGACGTTCTCGAAGAGCGCGCCATGGCCGACATGCCAGTCGTGCAGGGCGGTCACGCGCACGGGGTCGTGGAGCGCGCCGCGGTCGCGGCCCGCGAGGGTGGCGAAGGAGACGGGGGTGTAGGGAGGGCGGAACGTCGTCGTGCCGAGAGCTGATACGTCCACGCCCAGCAGCTGGGCGACGGTGCCGCTGGCCAGGACGCCGGAAGTCTTGCCCTGGTCGTTGGCGGTGCCGGCGGTGGTGTAGCGCTTGGTGTGCTCGACCGAGCGCATACCGGCGCCGGTCGCGCGGGCGAGGTCGTCGACGGTGACATCACGCTGGAGGTCTACGAAGCGGGGCACGCCTGCGGGACCGGGGACGACGAAGACGTGCATGGGCGGGGACTGCGGTTCGTCCGCCACGGCTGGGAGCTCTGGTGCACCGGTCACGTAGCCCTCGGCCTCGATCGCGCGGGCGCCCGCCGCGGCGCCCTGAGCGAGTACGGCCGACAGATCGAATTCGCCCGCTGCGGAGCCGGCGACCTCGACCGCCTGACGGCAGGTGTCGGGGACGAAGGTGCCGAGGGTGTCGTCGTACCGGAGCTTTCCGCCCGCCTGGCTGAACAGATGCGCGACGGGGTTCCAGCCGCCGGAGACCAGCAGCAGGTCGGCGCTGAACTCGCGGTGCCCCGCTGCCTCTCCGTACGGAGCGACGGTCACCGCCGACAGCCGCCGGTCGCCCTCGGTACCGACCACGGCATGCCCGGCCAGCACCTCGATCCCGGCGTCCTGGGCGCGGCGCGCCCACTCCCCCGGTTCGGGGCGGGTGTCGACGACGGCCGCGATCTCCACACCCGCCACCGCCAGGTCGAGCGCGGCCGCGTAGGCGCTGTCGTTGGTGGTGAAGACGACGGCGCGGCGGCCGGGCAGGACGCCGTAGCGGTTGGCATACGTGCGGGCCGAGGCTGCCAGCATGACGCCGGGGCGGTCGTTGTCGGCGAAGGCCAGCGAGCGCTCGTGGGCTCCGGTGGCCAGGACGACCCGGCGGGCGCGGATGCGCCAGACACGCTCGCGGGAGACGTTCTCGGGGGCTGCGCCGCCGAGGTGGTTGGTCCGGCGTTCGACGGCGAGGAGGTGGTTGTCGTCGTAGTGGCCGAAGACGGTGGTGCGGCGCAGGATGCGGGTTTCCGGTGCGGCTTCGAGCAGCGCCTCAATCTCGGCTGCCCACGTGGTGAGTTGGCCTGTGCCGAGGAGACTGCCGCCCGGCTCGGGCTGGTCGTCGGCGAGGATGACGCGCGCGCCGCTGCGGGCGGCGGCGGACGCGGCCGCGAGTCCGGCCGGGCCTGCGCCGACGACCAGCAGGTCGCAGTGGGCATGGACCGCGTCGTAGCGTGCGGGGTCGGGCTCGGTGGCGAGCCGTCCCTGCCCGGGGAGGCTGCTCGCGACGAGGCCGTCGTACAACTCCACCGCCGTCGCGGGCAGCATGGGCTCGGGGAACGGCTCCTCGATCTGGACGACCGCGTTGGGCTCCTCGACTCCGGCGGAGAAGATGCCGCGGGGGCGGCCGAGTTTGATGCTGGTGCCGGTCTGGATGACGCCGTTGGCGAGGAGGGCGGAGGCGAGGGTGTCGCCGCGGAGGCCCTCGTACGGGGTGCCGTCGAAGACGAACCTCAGCGGTTCGTCGCGGTGGACGTGGCCGCCGGTGGTGGGGAGCCGGAACGGTTGAAGGCGCGCGTCCGTGGCGGGCGACGGGGCTGTCGCCCCGGACCCCAGCGGTTTCGTCGCCGACCGCGGGCCGGTGGGTGGGTTGTGCCCACCCGTTCCGCCCTGCGGAACGCCTGCCCACAACCTGGTGGAGCCCGCCGGGCGCGGCTCTCCCGCACGGTAGACCGCCAGGATCTCGTTCGTCGCCGTGTCACGGACCGCGTTGAACCAGCGGCGGCATCCCGACGCGTGGGTCCACCGCTCCGCGAACGGGCCCTTGGGATTGTCGCGGAAGAACAGGTAGCGGGCCCACTCCGGATCGGTCAGGGCGGCGGAGTCCTCGGGATACGGCACGTGTGCCTGGCCGCCGTAGTGGAACTCGGCCTCGTCGCGGGGCCCGCACCAGGGGCATGGGATGAGCAGCATCGATTCGGCTCCCTAGTGGGCCACCGCGGCCGCGCCGTGCTCGTCCACGAGCGCGCCGGTGGTGAATCGGTCGAGCGAGAAGGGGGCGTTGAGGTGGTGAGGGGTGTCATGGGCGATGGTGTGGGCATAGACCCAGCCGACGCCCGGGGTGGCCTTGAAGCCGCCCGTGCCCCAGCCGCAGTTGAGGTAGAGGTTGTCCACCGGACTGAGCCCCACGATGGGCGAGGCGTCGGGGCTGACGTCGACGATGCCGCCCCAGGTACGCAGCACATGGGCGCGGGCGAAGACCGGGAAGAGTTCCAGGGCTGCTGCCATCTGATGCTCGATGATGTGGAAGGCGCCGCGCTGTGTGTAGGCGTTGTACGCGTCGATGCCCGCGCCCATCACCAGTTCGCCCTTGTGGGCCTGGCTGACGTACACATGCACCGCGTTGGACATCACGACCGTGGGGTGCACCGGCTCAAGGAGCTCGGAGACCAGCGCCTGCAGCGGATGGCTCTGCAGCGGCAGCTCGAAGCCCGCCATGGCGGCGAGCACCGAGGTGTGACCGGCCGAGCAGAGCGCCACCTTGCCCGCGGCGATCGGGCCGAGCGTCGTCTGTACGCCGGTGACCCGACCGCCCTGGATGTCGATGCCGGTGACTTCGCAGTTCTGGATGATGTCGATACCGGCGGCGTCGGCGGAGCGCGCGAGCCCCCAGGCGACGTGGTCGTGCTTGGCGATGCCGGCCCTCGGCTGGTAAGTGCCGCCCATCACCGGATATCGCACGTCGGGCGAGATGTTGACGATGGGGCAGACGTCCTTGACCTGCTGCGGGTCGAGCCACTCGGCATCGACGCCGTTGAGCCGGTTGGCCTCGACGCGGCGCACGCTGTCGCGGACGTCCTGCAGGCTGTGGGCGAGGTTCAGCACACCGCGCTGGGAGAAGAGGATCGGGTAGTCGAGTTCGTCCGCCAGCCCTTCCCACAGTTTGAGAGCGTGCTCGTAGATTCCGGCGCTCTCGTCCCACAGGTAGTTGGAACGGATGATGGTGGTGTTGCGGGCCATGTTGCCGCCCGCGAGCCAGCCCTTCTCCAGTACGGCCACCTTGGTGATGCCGTGGTTCTTCGCCAGGTAGTGGGCGGTCGCGAGACCGTGTCCGCCGCCGCCCACGATCACCACGTCGTACGACCGCTTCGGCTCGGGCGTGCGCCACAGCCAGTCGGGGTGCTCGGGGAGGTCGGCGCCCGGGGTGCGGGGGCTCATCGGGCGCCTCCTGAAAGGTGCGGGTACAGCGGGTGCTTGGCGGCCAGCGCTTCCGTACGGGCGCGAAGCGCCGCGACATCGGGGGCGGGCTGGAGGGCGAGCGCGATCACGTCGGCGACCTCTGCGAAGTCCTCTTCGGTGAAGCCGCGGGTGGCCAGTGCCGGGGTGCCGATACGCAGGCCCGATGTGACCATGGGCGGGCGGGGGTCGAAGGGGACGGCGTTGCGGTTGACGGTGATGCCGATCTCGTGAAGCCGGTCCTCGGCCTGCTTTCCGTCCAGCTCCGATTCCCTGAGGTCGACCAGGACCAGGTGGACGTCGGTGCCGCCGGTCAGCACGCTGACTCCGGCAGCGGCCGCGTCCGGCTTGGTGAGCCGCTCGGCAAGGATGTGGGCGCCGGCCAGCGTGCGGGCCTGTCGTTCGGCGAACTCCGGCGATGCGGCGAGCTTGAACGACACCGCCTTCGCAGCGATGACATGCTCCAGCGGTCCGCCCTGCATACCGGGGAACACCGCCGAGTTGATCTTCTTGGCGAGGTCGGCCTCATTGGTGAGAATGACGCCGCCGCGCGGGCCGCCGAGTGTCTTGTGGGTGGTCGTGGTGGTGATGTGGGCGTGCGGTACCGGATTGGGGTGCAGACCGGCGGCCACGAGGCCCGCGAAGTGGGCCATGTCGACCATCAGATACGCGCCCACCTCGTCGGCGATCCGCCTGAAGGCCTCGAAGTCCAGCTGCCGGGGATACGCCGACCAGCCCGCGATGATCATCTTGGGGTTGTGTTCCTTGGCGAGGCGCTCCACCTCGTCCATGTCGACCAGGTTGTCGGTCCGGTCCACGTGGTAGGGCACGACATTGAGCATCTTGCCGCTGTAGTTGATGCGCATGCCGTGGGTGAGGTGCCCGCCGTGCGCGAGATCGAGGCCGAGGACGGTGTCACCGGGCTTCAGCAGGCCGAAGAAGACCGCGGTGTTGGCCTGGGCGCCCGAGTGCGGCTGCACATTGGCGAATCCGGCGCCGAAGAGGGACTTCACGCGTTCGACGGCCAGCCGCTCGGTCACGTCGACGTGTTCGCAGCCGCCGTAGTAGCGGCGGCCCGGGTAGCCCTCGGCGTACTTGTTCGTCAGGACCGAACCCTGGGCCTCCATGACCGCCGAGGGGGCGAAGTTCTCCGACGCGATCATTTCGAGGGTGGACTGCTGGCGGTCCAGCTCCGCGGAGACTGCGGCATGGACCTCGGGGTCCAGCTCGGCGAGCGGCGCGTTCAGCGGGTTCATGCGGCGTTCCTCTCGGCGGCTTCAACGACATTGGCGAGCAGCATCGCCCGCGTCATGGGACCTACGCCGCCCGGCATGGGCGCGACCCATCCTGCGACCCTGGCGGCATCGGGGTGCACGTCGCCGATCAGCCCCTTGTCGGTGCGGGTGATGCCGACGTCGAGGACGACGGCGCCGGGCCGGAGCATGTCGGGGGTGATCAGTCCGGGCGATCCGGCAGCGGCGATGACGATGTCCGCCTCGCGCACATGCCAGGCGAGTCCCTTGGTCCCGGTGTGGCACAGGGTCACGGTGGCGTTCTCGGACCTGCGCGTGAGCAGCAGCCCGATCGGCCGCCCGACGGTGATGCCTCGCCCGATGACGCACACCCGCGCTCCGGCGAGGGGGACGTCGTGGCGGCGCAGGAGCTCCACGATGCCGCGTGGGGTGCAGGGCAGGGGGGCCTCGACGCCGAGCGCGAGGCGGCCGAGGCTGACGGGGTGCAGGCCGTCGGCGTCCTTGGCCGGGTCCATGCGCTGCAGTACGGCGTTGGCGTCGAGGCCGCGCGGCAGCGGCAGTTGGACGATGTAGCCGGTGCAGCCGGGGTCGGCGTTGAGCTCGTCGATGACGGCCTCGACCCGTTCCTGCGTGGCGTCGGCGGGCAGTTCGCGCCGTATGGAGGCGACGCCGATCTGCGCGCAGTCGCGGTGCTTGCCGGCGACGTACGCGTTGCTGCCGGGGTCGTCGCCGACCAGTACGGTGCCGAGGCCCGGTGTGATTCCCCGCGCGGCCAGCTTGACCACGCGCTCGGCGAGTTCGGTGCGGATCGCGGCGGCGGTACGGCGTCCGTCGAGGACCTTTGCGCTCACGGTGCTCCTCTTCCTACAGCTGGGGGCTCAGCCGCGAAGGCGGGACATGGACGGGTCGAACAGCGGCTCGTCGGCGACGACCGCTTCCACGCGCCGGTCGAAGTAGCCGATCTGCACGGCGGTGCCGGTCGTGGCGAGTTCGGCGGGCAGCCACGCGTAGGCGATGCCCTTGCCGATCGTGTAGCCGTACGCGGCACTGGTGACGTAGCCGACGGGGCGCTCGCCGTCGTACACCGGCTCCTTGCCCATGACCACGGCCCGCGGATCGTCGATGGTCAGACAGGTCAGGCGGCGCCGTACATCCGCCTTGCGCCGCTCCAGCGCGGCCTTGCCGATGAAGTCACCCTTGTCGAGCTTCACGGCGAAGCCGACCCCCGCCTCGTACGGGTCGTGCTCATAGGTCATGTCGGTGCCGAAGGAGCGGTACCCCTTCTCCAGCCTGAGGCTGTTGAAGGCGCCGCGGCCGGCGGCGATGCCGCCGAGGGGCTGGGCGGCCTGCCACAGGGTGTCCCACAGCTTCTGGCCCATGTCGGCGGTGGTGTACAGCTCCCAGCCGCGTTCGCCGACGTACGAAAGGCGCATCGCCGTGACGGGGACGGAGCCGATGTGGGCGCGCTTGGCGCGGAAGTACTTCAGACCTTCGTTGGAGAAGTCCGAGTCGGCTAGCGGCTGGAGGACCTCGCGGGCCAGCGGGCCCCACAGGCCGATGCAGCAGGTGCCTGCGGTGATGTCGCGCACCTGGACCGAGCCGTCCGCCGGCAGGTGACGGCCGAACCAGTCGAGGTCCAGGTTGCCGTTGGCGCCGACCTGGAAGTGGTCGCGGCCGAGGCGGGCGACGGTGACGTCGCTGCGGATGCCGCCGTCTTCGTCCAGGAGCAGGGTGTACGTCACCGACCCGACCGACTTGTCGACGTTGCCGGTGGACAGCCGCTGGAGGAAGGCGGCCGCGCCGCGTCCGGTGACGTCCAGGCGCTTGAGCGCCGTCATGTCGTACATCGCGACGGTCTCGCGGGTGGTCTGGGCCTCGGCGCCGACGATGGGCGACCAGTAGCGCGCCGCCCAGTCGTTGGGGGTCGGGATGGAACGGCCTGCGACGAGCGGGGCGTTGGCTTCGTACCACTGGGGCCGCTCCCAGCCGGTGGCCTCCAGGAAGAAGGCGCCGAGTTCCTGCTGGCGGGCGTAGAAGGGGCTGGTGCGCAGGGGCCGTGGGGCGCCTGCGGGCTGGAGGGGGTGGAGGATGTCGTAGACCTCGACGAAGTTCTGGCAGTCACGGGCCAGGACGTACTCCGGAGAGAGCTGGTGCGGCTCGAAGCGGTTGACGTCGCACTCGTGCAGATCGAAGGACGAGCAGTGGCCGTCCACGAGCCATTCGGCCACCGCGCGGGCGACGCCGGCGGAGTGGGTGACCCATACGGCCTCGGCGACCCAGAAGCCCTTGACGTCGGGTGATTCGCCGAGCAGCGGCAGTCCGTCGGTGGTGAAGGAGAAGAGGCCGTTGATGCCCTCTTCGATCTTGGCGTCGCGCGTCGCGGGCAGCAGGGCCTGAGTCTCGGCCCAGGCGTCCGCGAAGTCGTCCTCGGTGAACTTCAGGACGGAGGGCATCTGCTCGGCCTCGTCGACCGAGGCGATGTCTTCCGCGTCGACAGGCATCGGCCGGTGGCCGTAGTAGCCGATGCCGATGCGGTCGAAGCGGTCGCGGTAGTACAGGTCCGCGTCCTGGTGGCGCAGGATCGGCCGGACGGCTTCCTCGGTCTGGCCCTCCAGCGCGGGAACGGGGCCTGTCCAGGCGAGCTGGTGGGCGAGCGGGGTCAGCGGCAGGTTCATGCCGACCATGCGGGCGATCTTCGGGCCCCAGATGCCGGCACAGCACACGACGATGTCGGCGGGGATCTCACCCTGGTCGGTGACGACCGTGCTGACCTGGCCCTCGCTGTGCACGACGTCGAGGACTTCGTGGCGGGCGAGGAAGCGTACGCCGCGCTCGGTGGCCCGCCGGATCTGGGCCTCGACGGCGAGCACCGCCTTGGCCAGGCCGTCGGTGGGGACCAGGAGGCCGCCGAGGACGCGCTCGGGGTCCACCAGCGGGTGCAGTTCGATGCACGCCTCGGGGCTCAGCAGCCGGGACTCGATGCCCCAGGCGGTGATCCAGCCGTGGCGGCGGTGCAATTCGGTCAGCCGCTCGGGGGTGGTGGCCACCTCGAGTCCCCCGACCTGGAGGAAGCAGGGCTGCCCGTCGACGTCCAGGCTGCAGAACTTCTCGACGGTGTAGCGGGCGAGCTCGGTCATGGTCTTCGAGGAGTTCGTCTGGAAGACCAGCCCCGGCGCATGGGACGAGGACCCGCCGGTGGCGGGCAGGGGCCCCTGGTCGACGACCGTGATGTCGGTCCAGCCCGCGAAGGACAGTTCGTCGGCGAGCGCCGCTCCCACGACGCCCGCTCCGATGATGACCACTCGGGGTCCCGCCATCGCCGCACCTCCGCCTTTAAGCGTTTGAGTTGCTGTCAGCGCAACATGCTTCAGGTTGCGCAACTCACGATGCCGGTCACCGAGGAGGGTGTCAAGGGGCCTTCACGGCCGTAACCGGGGCAAAAAAACAGCCGTGCCCGGCGGGCTGTCACGGCAGCCCGCCGGGCACGGTCAGCGCTTCCCGGACCCTCTTGTGGATCAGCCCTTCTTGAGCCAGAAATCAACCTTGTCGCGGTTGGCGTCAACCCACTTCTTGGCCGCCGCCTCCGGCGTCATCTTGTCCTCGGCGATGTACTTGGCCACGAGGTTCTGGTCGGAGTTGGTCCAGGTGAATTTCTTGACAAGGTCATAGGCAGGACTGCCCGAATCGGCGAACTTCTTGCTGACGATCTTGTCCAGCTCGTACTCGGGATAGTCGCAGGCGACCTTGGCCGCGTCCGCGTCGCAGCCCGCCTTGTACGGCGGCAGATTCACCTTCGCGAGCTCGACCTCCGACAGGAACCACTGCGGCGCGTAGAAGTAGCCGATCACCCAGCTCTTCTTGGCCTCGGCCTGCCTGAACGCCTGGATCAGCGCCGCCTCGCTGCCGCCGTAGACGACCTTGTAGTCAAGTTTCAGATTCTTCACCAGTGCGGCGTCATTCGTGACGAACGACGGATCGCCGTCGAGGAACTGGCCCTTGGCGCCCGACTCGGAGGTCTTGAAATTGGCGGCGTACTTATTGAGGTTCTTCCAGTCGGTGATGTCCGGGTGCTCCTTGGCCAGCCACGGCGGCACGAACCAGCCGATGACACCCTTGTTGCCGGTCGCGCCGGCCGCCACGGCGGTCTTCTGGTCGGTGATGTACTTCTTCTTCAGGTCGTCGTGGCCCCAGTTCTCGACAACGGCGTCCACCTCACCGGTGCCGAAGCCCTGCCAGGCGACCTCTTCCTTGAGGTCCTTCTTGGTCACCTGACACTTGAGGTCGTTCTCGGCGACATACGCGATGACCGCCGCATTGGCCTCGTAGCCGACCCATGGGTTGACCGCGAGGTTGAACGTGCCGCACTTGCCGGCGCCGCCCCCCGCCTTGTCCGACCCCGACTCGCCGACCTTGGCGCCGCCGCAGGCGGCGAGTGTGGTCAGGCTCAGCGCCGCCAGCCCGGCCACCGCTGCCCTGCGTCTCGCGGGCCGCGACTGCGTAATGAGGTTCCCGATCATGTACTGCCTCCTGTGCTGTTTCCAGTGGCCGCTGAGGTGTGGCCGGACTAGCGAGCGCCGGGCGCTCTCGTCGTGCGCCGTGCCGCTGCCTGGGATATCCGGTCGAACATGACCCCGAGCAGAACGATGGCGAGGCCCGCCGCGAGGCCCTTGCCGTACAACTGGCCCTGGGAGAAACCGGCTACGACGTCGTAGCCCAGGGCACCCGCACCGACGAGACCGCCCACGACCACCATGGACAGGACATAGATCAGCCCCTGGTTGGTCGCGAGTGTCAGAGCGCTGCGTGACATGGGGAGCTGGACCTTGGTGATGATCTGCCAGGTACTGGAACCCGCCGCCGTGGCGGCCTCCACCGTGGTTTCCGGCACCGCCCGCACACCGTCCGCGATGATCTTGATCGTCACGGGGGCGGCGAAGACCACGGCGGCGATGATCGCCGTGAAACGCGTGGCCCCGAACAGCGCCAGGAACGGCACCAGATACACGAACGAGGGCATGGTCTGGCCCGCGTCGAGACTGGGTCTGATCAGCCGGTCGACCAGCGCACTGCGGCCCATCCAGACACCGACCACGACGCCGAGCAGCATCACGATCAAAGTCGCCACCGCCGTGGAGGCCAGCGTCGTCATGCTGTCCGACCACACCCCGGTCCCGACGAGCAGGGCCACGCAGACCACCGCCGTCGCACCCGCGCGCCACCCGCCGAGCACGGCGCCGACGGCCACGACGACCATGCCCACCAGCCACCAGGGCGATTCGGTGAGCAGCGTCTCGAAGGGGTTGAGCAACGTGGTGGTGATCAGGTCCCTGAATCCGTTGGTCAGTCCGCCGAAGGTGTCCTGCGTCCACAGCGTGACCGAGTCCGCCGAGCGGGCGATCGCGCTTCCGACCCCGGCGTCGCCGGGGAACTGGGCTGCCCACACATAGGTGTGGGACAGCCACACGCACACTGCGGCCACTGCGCCGCCGGCCAGCAGGAGGGGGCGGCGCCACTTCGTGAAGCGGCCTGCTCCGCGCCTCCTGGCGGTCTCTACGCGGTCGCCTGCCGCGGTCGTGACCCGGTCCAGCACGATCGCCATGACGACGATGGCGAGCCCGGCGTTGAAGGCGACGCCGACGTCGAGGGTCTGCAGTGCCTTGACGACGGTCTTGCCGAGGCCGGGCGCGTCGATCAGGGCCGCGATCGTGACCATGGACAGGGCCGCCATGATGGTCTGGTTCACGCCCATGACGACGGTCCGCTTGGACATGGGCAGCAGCACCTTGGTGAGCGTCTGGCGCCGGGTGGATCCCAGCGACTCGGCGGCCTCGACCGTGGTGGCGGGCACCGAGCGGATGGCGTGCGCGGTGATGCGGATGGCGGGAGGCGCCGCGTAGATGAGCGTGGCGATCGTCGCGGATGCCGGGCCGATGAGGAAGAACAGCGTCAGTGGAGCCAGATAGACGAACGTGGGCATCGTCTGCATGAAGTCCAGGAACGGCGTGATGGCGCGGTTCACCCGGTCGGAGAGCCCGGCCCAGATGCCGAGCGGGATCCCGATGAGCAGGGAGACGAACACCGCCGACAGGGTCAGGGCGAGGGTGTCCATGCTCTCCTGCCACAGTCCCTGCAGCCCGAGGAAGACGAACCCGGCCACGGCCAGGGCCGCGACGCGGATGTTGCCGAAGGCCCACGAGACATAACCGGCGAGGGCGACGACACCCAGCCAGCCGATGACGGGGACTGGACGCCCGGCGCCCGGCTGGGAGATCAGCGACTGGATGAAGGTCACGAGATTGTCGATGACCAGCCGGATCTCGTTGAAGAAGTAGAGGAAGAGCGGGTTGCTGTTGCGGTTGGCACCGATGCTGTCGTTGACCGAGTTGAACCAGCGGTGCAGGTCGGTCAGATCAGCCGCCGCGAGGTTGAGTGTCTGCCGCCCGCGCAGGGCGGCGAACAGCACCAGCCAGGCGATCAGGATCGCGGCCACCACCACGCGGCGGCTGACCCTGCGTACGGACGCGACCGGCGCGGCCGTCTTGGTGATGACGGCCATCACGCGCCGCCTTCCTGCCCCGCCACGACCGCGAGAATCTCCTCGTCGCCGACGATGCCCAGTAGCTTGCCGTCCTGGACGACCTTGACCGGCCTGTCGGCGGCGAGCACCGCCCGCGTCGCCTCGCGCACGACGACGTCCGGGCCCAACTCCGGGCCGTCGAGGGCGTCGCCTGGCTCGGGGGCCCGCATGATCCAGCGCAGGGTGAGGACTTCGGCGCGGGACACGTCCTTGACGAACTCGCGCACATAGTCGTCGGCGGGCGCACCGACCAGTTCGTCACCCGTGCCGCACTGGACCATCTTGCCGTCGCGCATGATGAGGATGCGGTCGCCGAGCTTGAGCGCCTCGGACAGGTCGTGGGTGATGAAGACCATCGTCTTGCCGACCTCGTGGTGCAGACGGATGACCTCGTTCTGCATGTCGCGGCGGATCAACGGGTCGAGTGCGGAGAACGGCTCGTCGAAGAAGAGCACGTCCGGGTCGCCGGCGAGCGCCCGGGCGAGACCGACGCGCTGCTGCATGCCGCCGGACAGCTGGTCGGGGTAGGAGTGCTCGTATCCGGACAGGCCGACCAGTTCGACGACCTCCAGCGCACGCTTGATGCGCTCGGCCTTGCCCATGCCGCGGATCTCCAGGCCGTACGACACGTTGTCGACGACCCTGCGGTGCGGCAGCAGCCCGAAGTGCTGGAAGACCATGGAGAACTTGCGGCGCCGAAGCTCACGCAGCCGCCTGCTGTCCGCGCCGCGGATGTCCTCGCCCTCGAAGTTGACCTCGCCCGCGGTGGGTTCGATCAGCCGGGTGAGACATCGCACCAGCGTGGACTTGCCGGAGCCGGACAGACCCATCACGACGAAAACCTCGCCGGGCGACACGTCGAAGTTCACATCCCGGACGGCGGCGGTGCATCCGGTGCGGTCCATGAGCTCGCGGCGCGTGAGCCCGCACAGCTCCTCGGAATCCGGCACCTGGTCGGCCTTGGGCCCGAACACCTTCCACAGCCCGCGCACGGAGATGACCGGGGCTGCGTCCTGGTACTGGGACGTGCCGCGCCGCTGCGGCAGTTCAGTCTGCGTTGGGGTCACGATCGACCTCTCTTCGGCGTTCAGCCGCGGAACCAGTGCTGCGGCCGGGGTTGGATGTTCTGCCAGATGTGCTTGGGCTCGCGGTATTCCTCCAGGCCTGTCGGGCCCAGTTCGCGGCCCACGCCCGAGTGCCCGAAGCCACCCCACTCCGCCTGGGGCACATAGGGGTGGTAGTCGTTGATCCACACGGTGCCGTGGCGCAGCCGCCGCGCGACGCGCTGGGCCTTGCCGGCGTCCTGCGTCCATACGGCTCCGGCGAGTCCGTACTCGGTGTCATTGGCGATGCGTACGGCGTCGTCCTCGTCGCTGAAGCGCTCGACGGTCAGTACGGGTCCGAATGACTCCTCGTGCACCACGCGCATGTCCTGGCGGCACTCGTCGAGCACGGTCGGCGGGTAGTAGTGGCCGCCTCCGAGCGCGGGGTCCGCCGGGCGGCTGCCGCCGCAGCGCAGTACGGCGCCCTCGGCAAGGCCCGCGGCGACATAGGCCTCGACCTTCTCGCGGTGCTGCGCGGAGATCAGCGGTCCCGTGTCGGCCTGGGGATCGAAGGGTCCGCCCAGCCGGATGCCTCCGGCGCGGCGCACGACCTCGTCGACGAAGGCGTCGTGGAGGGAGTCTTCTACGATGAGCCGGGCGCCGGCCGAGCAGACCTGCCCCGAATGCAGGAAGACGGCCGTGAGGGCGAAGTCCACCGCGGTCTCGAAGTCGGCGTCGGCGAAGACGACATTGGGGTTCTTGCCGCCCAGTTCGAGAGCGACCTTCTTCACGGTCGCGGCGGCCGTGGCCATGATCCTCCGGCCGGTGTCCAGGCCCCCGGTGAAGGAGATCATGTCGACGGCCGGGTCTTCGGCCAGCGGTGCGCCCACCTCGGGGCCGGAGCCGAGCACGAGGTTGGCCGCGCCGGGCGGCAGACCGGCCTCCTCAAGTGCCCGCATCAGCAGGATGGTTGTCGAGGGGGTGAGCTCACTCGGCTTCACCACGATCGTGTTGCCTGCCAGCAGGGCGGGGGCGACCTTCCACGACGCCTGGAGCAGTGGGTAGTTCCAGGGGGTGATCAGCCCGCACACACCGACCGGCTCGTACGTGACGCGGCTGACGGCGTCGTCGCGTCCGGTGTCGATCACCCGGCCGGCGCTGGTGCCCGCGATCCCGCCGTAGTAGCGGAAGCAGGCGACCACATCGGCGATGTCGTACTCGCTCTCCACCAGCCGTTTGCCGGTGTCGAGCGATTCGGCCCGGGCGAACTCCTTGACGTCGCGCTCGATCAGATCGGCGGTCCGCAGCAGCAGCGCGCCGCGCTCGCGTTCGGGGGTCCGCGGCCAGGGGCCCTGGTCGAAAGCCCGGCGAGCCGCTGCGATCGCGGCCTCGCTGTCGGCTCGCGTCCCTTCGGACACGACCGCCGCAAGCGTGCCATCTGCGGGGCAGAGAATCTCCCGGCGACCACCGGCCACCGCGTCGCGCCATTCTCCGTCCAGATACAGGTCTGCCACGAGCGGAGCCCTTCGACCGAAGTTCGTTGCGCATCATGCACTGCATTGCTTGTGGTGGAACACCCTGGCCGAACGCGTGACCCACGTCAAGGGGGCGAGACAGGCCGATTCCTCCCCGAGACACAGTTGGCCCGACTCTCTTGACCGCGGCCCACGAGGGGCTGACCATGTTGCGTATCACTCACCGCGTTGTGCAATACGCACCAACGGAGGCCGCGTATGTCCCCTCGACCGCAACCAGGCCGCGAATACGTCCTCACCCTCTCGTGCCCGGACCAGGCCGGACTGGTGCATGCCGTGAGCGGCTACCTGGTCAGGAACTCCGGCAACATCCTGGAGAGCCAGCAGTTCGACGACCGGCTCCAGGACCGTTTCTTCATGAGGGTCCACTTCGATGTGTCGGACCCCGACACCGACGTGAAACATCTGCGTGACCGATTCGGCCCCGTGGCCGAGGCGTACCGGATCTCGTGGACCCTGCGGGACGCCTCGACCCCGACCCGCACGCTGATCATGGTGTCGAAGTTCGGCCACTGCCTGAACGACCTGCTCTTCCGCCGGCGCACCGGCGCACTCAACATCGAAATCCCGGCCATCGTCTCCAACCACGAGGAGTTCGAGGAGCTGGCCGGGACCTATGGCATCCCCTTCCACCACATCCCGGTGACCAAGGAAACCAAGGCCGATGCCGAGGCACGCCTTCTGGAACTCGTGCGCGAGCTGGACATCGACCTGGTGGTGCTCGCCCGCTACATGCAGATCCTCTCGGACGACCTGTGCAAGCAGCTCGAGGGCCGCGCCATCAACATCCACCACTCCTTCCTGCCCAGTTTCAAGGGCGCACGCCCGTACGGGCAGGCGTACGACCGCGGCGTGAAGCTGGTCGGCGCCACGGCGCACTATGTGACCCCCGACCTGGACGAGGGACAGATCATCGAGCAGGACGTGGTCCGTGTGGATCACTCCCTCGATCCGGACGAACTGGTCACGGTGGGACGGGACGTGGAGGCGCAGGTGCTGGCGCACGCGGTGAAGTGGCACACCGAGAGCCGGGTCATGGTGGACGGGAGCCGGACGGTGGTCTTCCGCTGAGCGGTACGGGGTGCGCCTGCGGCGGGCTTGTTCCCCACCCCGCCCCTTCCCGTAACTGGGGGCAAGCCCCCAGACCCCCGACGGGGCTTCGCCCCGGACCCCCTATGCGACCTTCGGCCGCATGTCCTCAAGCGCCGGACGGGCTGAATATGCGACCCGGCCGCACACCCAGCCCCGTGGGGGTCCCCCGGACGAAGTCTGGGGGAGCTTGAGGCGCAGGGGTCCGGGGCGGAGCCCCGGGGCGGACGGGACGAAACTCAGCCCCGCCGGCGTTTGAGGCGCGGGGGTCCGGGGCGGAGCCCACGCACGGGGTCTGGGGCGGAGCCCCAGTTACGGGATGGGGTACCTCCCACGGCCGCCAGGCCGTAAGGGAGGGCGGGGAGGGGCTTAACACCCCTCCAGGCGGTCAAGCATCGCCCGCCGCCAGCGCTCCGTCTCGGCGATCTGGTTGAACGTGAACAGGTGCAACCCCGCCACCGCCGCCGAGGGCGCGGTCAGCGCCGGCGCACTGCGCCGTAGTAGCCGCTCCGGCGCATAGCCGCCCGGCGCCGCGAAGCGCACGAACCAGGAGGCGTGCCGGGCCAGGAAGCGCGTCGACTCCCCCACACCGATCTTCGCCGCCATCGCCAGCAGCTTCGTACGTTCCACGGGCCCTGCCACGCCCACGTGCACCGGCAGCGTGACATCGCGCCGCCGCACCCGCGCCACCCACTCCCCGAGCACCCGCGAGTCGAAGCACATGTTGCTGACGATGTACGTCGCATGGGCGTGCTTGTCCCACATCGCCTGGATGGTGATGTCGTCGTCGATGAGCGGATGACTCTGCGGGTAGCCGGTGATGCCGACCCTGGCGAAGGGGCTGCCCAGCTCGGCGAGGTGCCTCAGCAGGGGCAGCGCGCCGTCGTACGGGCCGGCCGGCGGATCGGCGTCCCCGGCAGGTACGAAGACATCGTCAACGCCCGCCTCGCGCAGCCGGTGGACGACCTCCGCCACATGGGCGCCGTCCCGCAGCAGCCGCGCGGGCACATGCGGCACCGCGCGGTAGCCGTGCGCCGCCAGCCGGGTGGCAAGGTCGAGGGTCGGCTCAAGACCCTTGACCGGCGACGCGGTGACCGTGACCACCACGTCGCGCGGCACATGGGCGAGCACCTTGTCCTGCGTCGCCTTTGCGGGGAGCACCTCGTAGCGGACACGGTGCAGCAGCGGGCGGAGCGCGGTCATCTCGCGGCGTCGCGGTGCCGGTAGTAGGCGGCCTTCGACGGCGGCAGGGGGTCCTTGCCGAGGATGAGGTCGGCGGCCTTCTCGGCGATCATCATCACCGGCGCGTAGATGTTGCCGTTGGTGACGTAGGGCATCACCGAGGCGTCCACGACGCGCAGTCCTTCAAGGCCGTGCACACGCAGGCTGGCGGGGTCGACGACGGCCATCTCGTCGGTGCCCATCTTGCAGGTGCAGGAGGGGTGCAGGGCCGTCTCGCCCTCCTTCGCGACCCAGGCGAGGATCTCCTCCTCGCTCTCGACGGACGGTCCCGGCGAGATCTCTCCGCCGTTGTACGGGGCGAGCGCGGGCTGGTTGAGGAGCTTGCGGGTCACCCGGATCGCCTCGACCCACTCGCGGCGGTCCTGTTCGGTGGACAGGTAGTTGAAGCGCAGGGCCGGGTGCTCGCGCGGGTCCTTGCTCTTGATCTTCACGGAGCCGAGGGCGTCGGAGTACATGGGGCCGACGTGCACCTGGTAGCCGTGGCCGCCCGACGGCGAGGAGCCGTCGTAGCGGACCGCGACGGGCAGGAAGTGGAACATCAGGTTGGGGTAGTCGACGTCCTCGTTGCTGCGGGCGAAGCCGCCGGCCTCGAAGTGGTTGGTCGCGGCCGGGCCCTTGCGGAAGAGCCACTGCAGACCGATGAACGGGGCGCGCCACTTGGCCATGTACGGCTGCATGGAGACCGGCTGCTTGCAGGCGTACTGGATGTAGACCTCCAGGTGGTCCTGCATGTTCTCGCCGACCCCGGGCAGGTCGTGTACGACGTCGATGCCGAGCGCGCTCAGTTCGCCGGCGTTCCCGACGCCGGAGAGCTGCAGCAGCTGCGGGGAGTTGATCGCGCCGCCGCAGAGGATGACCTCGCGGGCGCGGACCTGCTGGGGCTTGCCCCGGCCACGCCGGTACTCGACGCCGACGGCACGCTTGCCCTCGAAGAGCACGCGAGTGACCAGGGCACGGGTCTTGACGTCAAGGTTCGGCCGCCTCCGCACGGGCTTGAGGTACGCCTTCGAGGCCGACAGACGGCGCCCGCGGTGGACGTTGCGGTCGAAGGGGGCGAAGCCTTCCTGCCGGTAGCCGTTGACGTCGTCGGTGCGGGGGTAGCCGGCTTCCTGGGTGGCCTCGAGAAAGGCGGGGAAGAGCGGACTGGAGGCCGGGCCGCGTTCGAGGACGAGGGGGCCGTCGTGGCCGCGGAACTCGTCGTCGGGGTCGGCCGCCAGACAGTTCTCCATGCGCTGGAAGTACGGCAGACAGTGCGCGTAGTCCCAGGTCTCCATGCCCGCATCGGCCGCCCACCGCTCGTAGTCCATGGGGTTGCCGCGCTGGAAGATCATGCCGTTGATGCTGCTGGAACCGCCGAGCACCTTGCCGCGGGCGTGGTAGACGCGGCGGCCGCCCATGTGGGGCTCGGGCTCGGACTCGTACTTCCAGTCGTAGAAGCGGCTGCCGATCGGGTAGGTCAGCGCCGCGGGCATGTGGATGAACACATCCCAGGGGTAGTCGGGCCGGCCGGCCTCCAGCACCAGCACGCGGTTGCCCGGGTCGGCGGAGAGCCGGTTCGCCAGTGCACTGCCGGCCGATCCGCCGCCGACGATGACGAAGTCGTACTGCTGGGGAGCCATGGCTGCCTCGTCTCGGTCGCGCCGTTCGATACGCCGGGCATGCTAGTACGAGTAGCGCGATACGCACCAGGTTGCGAGCAACGCAACTTGATTGTCGTGCACCCTTTCGCACGATCGTTGTTTACTGCGCGTATAGTTTCGCTGTGAGCAACTACAGTCCAGATACCGAAACGACCGGTTCGCAGCCCGGTGGCGTCCAGTCCGTCGACCGCGCCATCAGCGTGCTGGAAATCCTTGCCCAACAAGGTGAAGCGGGCGTCAGTGACGTGGCGGCCGAGATCGACGTCCACAAATCCACGGCATTCCGCCTGCTCGGGGCGCTGGAGTCGCGCGGTCTGGTGGAGCAGGCCGGCGAGCGCGGCAAATACCGCCTCGGCTTCGGCATCGTGCGCCTGGCCGGTGCGGTCACCGGCCGCATCGACATCACACAGCAGGGCCGCCCGGTCTGCGAGCGCCTCGCGGAGGAGATCGGCGAGACCGTCAACATCGCGGTCATGCAGGAGCACTATGCGATCAACCTCTTCCAGGTGCGCGGCCCCGCGGCCGTCGCGGCGCACAACTGGGTCGGCCAGCTGACCCCGCTGCACGCCACCTCGAGCGGCAAGATCCTGCTGGCCCACATGCCCGCCAAGGAGCGCAACGAGCTGCTGGCGCAGACGGGTCTGAAGAAGGTGACCCCGCGCACCATCACCGCGAAGACGAAGCTCGAGAAGAACCTCGCCGATGCCCGCGAACACGGCTACTCCTGGACGCTGGAGGAGCTCGAGCTCGGACTGCACGCCATGGCCGCGCCGATCCGCTCCCGTGACGGAGAGGTCATCGCGGCGCTGAGTGCGTCCGGGCCCTCGTACCGGTTCACGGACGAGCGCATGCGCGAGCTCGCTCCGTTGCTGATCCAGGGCGCGAACGAGATCAGTAACCGCATGGGCTACCTGGGCTGACCCTAGGGCTGCCCGGTGCCGAGGCGCTCGTGGATCCAGTCGTGGAAGGCACCGATGTGGTGCTCACTGGGTACGAGTACGCCGCCCTTGGCGTACAGGCGTGAGCTCATCGCGGGCTGGCAGCGCTCGCAGGCGTCGAAGTCCTGCCGGTTGACCCGGTCGAAGAGCTCCACGGACCGGCTCACATCCCTGCCGCTGTCCACCACGTCCTTGAGGTAGAGCCAGTCGCACTCGACGATCGTGCGGTCGACGGCGACCGGGTACATCCGGTGGAAGATCACATGGTCGGGGACGAGATTGATGAACACCTGCGGTCTGACGGTGATCGCGTAGTAGCGGCGGTCCTGGTCCTCGGAGACACCGGGGATACGGTCCAGGCCTTCGGAGCCGTCCACGGTGAAGCCCTTGATCTCGGCCCCGAATTCGGCGCCGTGGCCGACGTAGTACTGCGCGGCATAGCCGTCGGCGAACTCCGGCAGCACCTCGGTGAGTTCCGGGTGGATCGTGGCGCAGTGGTAGCACTCCATGAAGTTCTCGATGATGAGCTTCCAGTTCGCCTTCACGTCGTAGACGATCCGCCTGCCGACTTCGAGGCTGTCCATGTCGTAGCGCTCGATCGACTCCACGTCACCGAGCCGGGCCACGACCTCTGCGACGACCTGTTCCTCGAAGGAGGGCGGGGTCTCCGCCAGACAGACCCAGACATAGCCCAGCCACTCGCGAGTGGCCACACTCGCCAGGCCGTATTCGGTACGGCCGACGTCGGGCATCTTCGTGAGGTTGGGCGCGGCGACGAGTTTGCCCGTCAGGTCGTAGGTCCACGCGTGATAAGGGCACTGGAAGGCGCGCTTGACCTCGCCGGACTCCTCCGTGCAGAGCTTGGCGCCGCGGTGCCGGCAGACATTGAAGAAGGCGCGGACGGAGTTGTCGCGGGCTCGGGTAAGGAGGATGCTCTCGCGGCCGACGTCGACGGTCCGGAAGGCACCGGGCCCTGCCAGGTCGGAGGAGCGCGCGGCGCAGAACCACATCGCCTCGAAGATGTGCTCCTGCTCCTGGGCGAAGATCCCGGGATCGGTGTAGTAGGAGCCGGGGAGGGTGGCGATCAGGCTGTCCGGCAGGCTGGTCGAGGTCACTGGGCACTCCTCGCGGGTGACATCGTCGGTGGGTCGTCGCGCCGGGACGGGGAAGTCCGGGCGCCGCTGTGCGGTGGGCAATGAACGGCGTGCTGAGCAGGAGGGCGTGACGCCGCGCGTGTGGCGTCAGAGCGTGGCGGCGGCAAGTTGCTTGCGCCAGCGGGTGAACAGGCGCGGCTGGTTCATCCCGAGGACCGCGACCGGATGCCCCGACCGCCGGTACACGGCCAGGAAGCTGCGGTCGTCGGGGAGTCCCTCCTCGACCGTCACACTGTCGGCGCCGGCGGAATGTCCGGCGAACTGGATCCGTACGCCGTACTGGTCCGACCAGAAGTAGGGCGGCTTGGGCACCCCCGGAGTCGCCGCGCCTCCGGAGAGCAGCGCGGCCACGGCCGCGTCGGGCCTCTCCCGCGCCCCGGTCCAGTGCTCGACGCGACGGTGGATCCCGGCGGCGGGGTCGTACCAGGAGGCACAGTCCCCGACCGCGACCACACCGGCCACGCTGGTGCGGCCGTCCGCCCCGCACTTGACGCCGTCGTCCAGGACGACGCCGCTGCCGGCCAGCCACTCGACGCATGGGCGGGCACCCACGCCGACGACGACGGTGTCGGCCGGGATGCTGCGGCCGTCCTGGAGCAGGACCGCCTCGACGCGGGCCCGCCCGCTCAGCCCCTTGACCCCGACGCCGCACAGCAGGCGTACGCCGTGGTCCGCATGGAGCGTGGAGACGACGCCTCCCATGACCTCGCCGAGCGGTCCGGACAGCGGAGTCGGCGCGGCCTCGACGACCGTCACGTCAAGTCCCAGTCCGTACGCGGTCGAGGCGACCTCGGCGCCGATGAACCCGCCGCCGATCACCACCAGCCGCCCGCCGAGGGCCAGATCGGCCCGCAGGGCCCGGGCGTCGTCCAGGGTCCGCAGCGTGTGCACTCCTTCGAGGCCGTCGCTGCCCGGCAGCATGCGCGCGGTCGCACCCGTGGCGATGACGATCCCGTCGGCCCGGACGGACCGGCCGTCGGCCAGCCGCACGGCGTGGTCACCGGGGTCGAATCCCGCGGCCCGCACGCCGAGCAGCCACTCCGCCTGCAGGTCCTCGCCGTCCGCCTCCAGAGCGAGATCCGTTTCACCGACCGTTCCGGCGAGGAACTCCTTGGACAACGGCGGCCTGTCGTACGGGCGGTGCGGCTCGTCTCCGATCACGACGAGCCGTCCGTCGTAGCCCTGCTTCCGCAGGGAGCGTGCGGCCGACAGTCCGGCGAGCGAGGCGCCGACCACGGCCACGGTCCTCACGCGGGACCTCCGGCGAGCCTCGCTGCGATGCACGGCGGCAGATTCGGGGCCGCAGTGGACGGCTGGACGTAGACCATGCCGTCCTCGATCAGGACCTCGTGCGTACGGACCGGGAGCTTGGCCGGCGGTGAGTCGACGGCCCCCGTCCGGAGGTTGAACTTCGAGGCATGCAGCGGGCATTCGACCTCACAGCCCTCCAGCCAGCCGTCGGCGAGCGACGCATCCTGGTGGGTGCAAGTGTCGTCGATGGCGAAGACCTCGCCGTCATCGGTGTGGAACACCGACACGGGCGGATCCATGTCGAGCCGTATGGCCTCGCCTCGCGGCAGATCCGCGAGACGGCACGCGGGAATCATCATGACACCTCGGGTGCTCGGGTGCATATAGCGAAACAGATTGCGGTAAGCGCAACGCCAGTTTGAAGTCCCCCAAAGCCGGTGTCAAGGCATCCTCCGGACAGGCCGACCCCTTGTTCCATGTTTCTTTTCACGCAACGCTGTGCGTAGTACACAACTCTGGATCAGAGGGAACGCCGCGGCCATCAGCCTCTTCGGCCTGCTCAAAGGGGGTATTGGGCCGCCAGGAGACAGCGCGCGGCGGCCTCGCGGTCAGCGTCATCGACGTGTTGACCGGAGGCCGCCGCGAGGCACCCTCGGAACCCGCGGTCACAAGCCGCGGTCAGAACCTGCTGCCGGAACCGCTGTCAGAACCCGCGGTCGATCCACTCCTGCAGATGCGGGGCTTCCGCCGCGATGGTGGTCGTGTCCCCGTGACCGGTGTGCACGACCGTGTCGTCGGGCAGCGCCAGCAGCCGGTTCCTGATCGATTCGATGATGGTGCCGAAGTGGCTGTACGACCTCCCCGTCGCCCCGGGACCGCCCGCGAAGAGCGTGTCACCGCTGAAAAGGGCGTGCAGAGCCGGCGCGTACAGGCAGACCGCGCCGGGGGCGTGGCCGGGGGTGTGCAGCACCGTCAGATCGACACCCGCCACCGTGACGATCTGGCCGTGCGCCAGCTCGGCGTCGGGCAGCCGCTCGGGATGGGTCTGCTTCCACAGCGGCAGGTCGTCCGGGTGCAGCAGAATCGGAGCGCCGGTCCGGTCGGCGAGCGCCGGGGCGGCGTCGATGTGGTCGTTGTGGGCGTGTGAACACAGGATCGCGCGAAGCGTCCGGCCGCCGAGCGCGGCCACGATGGCGTCGGCGTCATGCGCGGCGTCGATGACGACCGCTTCGGTGTCGTCGCCGACGATCCACACGTTGTTGTCGACGTCCCAGGTGCCGCCGTCCAGGGAGAAGGTGCCGGAGGTGACCAATCGGTCGATTTTCACGGATGTCACAGGACCACCACCGAGCGCAGTACGTCACCGTGGTGCATCCGCTCGAAGGCCTTCTCGACATCGTCGAGCGCGATCGTCTCGGTCACGAACGCGTCCAGATCCAGGCGCCCCTGCAGATGGAGGTCGATCAGCATCGGGAAGTCGCGGCTGGGCAGGCAGTCCCCGTACCAGGACGACTTGAGCGCTCCGCCGCGGCCGAACACGTCCAGCAGCGGAAGCTCCAGCTTCATCTGCGGGGTCGGCACCCCGACCAGGACGACAGTCCCGGCCAGGTCGCGGGCATAGAAGGCCTGC
Source organism: Streptomyces sp. NBC_00322 (assembly GCF_036147535.1). NCBI lineage: Bacteria > Bacillati > Actinomycetota > Actinomycetes > Kitasatosporales > Streptomycetaceae > Streptomyces > Streptomyces sp. NBC_00322. The sequence goes on from NZ_CP108019.1 coordinate 706,034, forward strand.
TTGTACGTCTCGGGGCGGCCGACGGCCTCGATGACGACGTCCGCGCCGAAGCCGCCGGTCAGTTCACGGATCGCCTCCACGGGGTCGGTCTCCTTGGAGTTGACGGTGTGGGTGGCACCGATCTTCTTCGCGGTGGCCAGCTTCCGCTCGTCGATGTCCACGGCGATGATCTTCGCCGCCCCTGCGAGCCGAGACCCGGCGATCGCGGCGTCGCCCACGCCGCCGCAGCCGATGACCGCGACGGAATCGCCGCGTCCGACGGCACCGGTGTTGATCGCCGCACCGATGCCCGCCATCACACCGCAGCCCAGGAGCCCGGCGACCGCGGCGGACGCCCTCTCGTCGACCTTCGTGCACTGCCCGGCTGCCACCAGCGTCTTCTCGGCGAAGGCACCAATGCCCAGGGCCGGCGACAGCTCGGTGCCGTCGGCGAGGGTCATCTTCTGCTTGGCGTTGTGGGTGTTGAAGCAGTACCAGGGCCGCCCCCGCAGACACGCGCGGCACTGGCCGCAGACCGCGCGCCAGTTGAGGATGACGAAGTCGCCGGGTGCGATCTCGGTGACGCCCTCGCCGACCGCCTCGACCCGGCCCGCCGCCTCATGGCCGAGCAGGAAGGGGAAGTCGTCGTTGATGCCACCCTCGCGATAGTGCAGGTCGGTGTGGCAGACCCCGCAGGCCTCGATGTTCACCAGCACCTCACCCGGGCCGGGGTCAGGGACGATGATCGTTTCCAGGCTGACGGGGGCGCCCTTCCCCCTCGCGACAACAGCACGGACCTGGTGAGTCATGGCCACTCCTCGACTGATGCGAACCCATAGGATGCGTTGCTTATTACGGCACACACCGCAAGTGCCGCAACAACAGCATCACGGAGGCCCGACCTGCGGTCAAGGATCCCGCCTGCAGCAGCCACGGCCGGACTGCGCCGCGCCCCAGCGCGTTCGGTCAGCTGGGGAACATCCCTGCGGTCGCGTTGACCCAGGTGCCGGTAATGGTGCAGCCGGCATCGGAGGCGAGGAACGTCGCCAGTGCGCCGATGTCGGCGATCCGAGGCGATCGCTTCGTCATCCGCATGCTGTCGAGGTGACTGCGAAGGCCCTGCACGGCGGCCTCGTCCATGCCCGGAGCTCCAGTGGCGCGGCGACCTTGCTCAGCGTGACCTCCGTACGACCGACCAGGAACACCCGCGCCCCCGCCTGCGCGTACGCCTTCGCGATTCCCGCGCCGAGCGAACCGGCTCCGCCGTAGATGACTGCGACCTTGTCCTTCAGCATGGCATTCGACTCCTTGAGTGGGGGCGCCCTGTGCGCCTGTCACTCCATAGGACGTGACTCCTGGGCAGACTCATCGCTCGCCGCGCCCTCAGAGCGTCATCGGCAGTCCGAACGCGGCGAAGAGATGCGGCTCGAACGTGGTGATCTCGGCGATCTTCCCCTTCTCGACGCGCAGGACGTCTATCAGCTGGGCCCTGTAGACGCTGGTGCCGGGCCGCTGCAGGTAACCGGCCACCGCCAACTGGCCGTTGGCGTGTACGGGCAGGTGCCGCCAGCGCCCGGCGAACATCGGCGACGCCGGATCAAGATTCGGCCGTACGAACGCGAAGAGTGCGTCACGGCTCACGAACCAGAAGGGGTTCGGCGGCATGGTGAGCACCGCGTCCTCCCGCACCAGCTCGACCATGGCGTCGATGTCGGTCCGGGCCGCCGCCTCCATGTAGCGCTGCAGCAGCGCCAGGTCCTCGGCGCTCGGCTCGCTCGCCGACCAGTCCTCGCGCCGACCGGGCAGCGCCTCCCGCAGTGCCGACCTGCCTCGCTGGACCGCACTGTTCGCGGAGGCCAGGCTCGAGCCCAGCAGGTCGGCCGTGTCCTGCGCCGGCCACCCGGCGACATCGCGCAGGATCACCGCCGCCCGCTGTCGCGGGGGAAGCTGCTGGATAGCGGTCAGGAAGACCAGCTCGAGAGTCTCGCTCGCCACGGCCTGTTCGTCGGGCTCGGCGTGCGGCACGGGGGTCTCGGGCAGCTGGTCGTCGGGAAACGGCTGCAGCCAGGGCAGCTGTGGTGGCGGCGGCCCGCCACCGGAGTCCATGCCCGGCACCGGCTCGTAGACGGTCGGGCGCCGGTTGTGTTTGCGCAGGAAGTCGAGGCACACGTTCGTGGCGATCTTGTACAGCCAGGCGCGAGGGTTGTCGACGCCTTCCAGCGTCTCCCTGGCCCGCCAGGCCCGCAGGAATGCCTCCTGGGTGAGGTCCTCGGCCTCGTCGTACGAGCCGAGCAGCCGGTAGCAGTGCACTCGCAGCTCACGCCGGTGCCCCTCGATGAGCGCGGTCAAGGTGTCCTCGACGGGTTTCGTCACGCCGTTGGACGTGACGCTTTCCGCGTCGCGAGTGGCAGCTGCCGTGGCGGCCTCGGCTGCCGCGGTGGCGACGTCGGCTCCGGGGTTCTGACGCGCCTGCCGGGCCAGGCGCCGCAGCTGTGCGAACCGTGTCGACAGGGCCTCGACATCGGCGTGGAACGCGAGCGCCGGGTCGAGCCGCAGCCGCCGCAGTCGGTCCCCGATGTCGGAAATCAACTCCCTGACGGGAACGCCGACCGGCTGCCGCCTTTCCCGGTAGGCGCGCTGCCGGCACGCCTGCGAGCAGTACAACGCGGCCCGCCCAGGGCCACCATCGCTCTCGATCGGGCGCCCGCAGGCTTGGCACTTCCCTGTCATACGTCACAGGCTAGGGCCGCGATCACGACGGCGAGGGATTCCGCGACCTCCTCATCTCAGAACAACTGATTTCGTCGATCCATAGCGGTTCAAGTGTCGATATCGTTAGCCTACGGGTCATCCCCGTGACTTCCTCGGCAACAGCAAACAGTTGAGAGACCCGACGTGAACAACAGCCCACTTCCGGCCGCCCTGCCACAGACGGAACTCACTCGCCACCGGCGCCTGCGGGAGCAGGGAAGCCCCGACCGCGCGGTCCTCGACGCCATCCTGGAGGCGGGCTTTGTCTGCCACCTCGGTGTGGTCGTCGACGGGCAGACCATGGTCGTTCCGACCGTCTACGGGGCCGACGGGCAGAACCTGTACTTCCACGGCTCGGTTGCGAGCCGCAGCCTCGTCGCCTCGCCCCGGGCCACGATATGCGTCACCGTCACGCACGTGGACGGCCTGGTCCTCGCTCGATCGGTGTTCGAACACGGCGTCAACTACCGCAGCGCGATGATCTACGGCATACCCCGCCTGGTCACCGACCCCGTGGAGAAACTCGCCGGACTGCGCTACCTGACCGAACAAGCCGCACCCGGCCAATGGGATTACGCACGGCAGCCCAACCGTAAGGAACTGGCGGCGACGGCTCTGCTCGCCCTTTCCCTGGAAGAGGCCTCCGTCAAGGTGCGCACAGGCGCCCCCGACGACGGCGACGGTCCGGACGCCGCACTCGGGATATGGGCCGGCGTCCTGCCCATGGCGACCACCTTCGGGCAACCGGAGGCCGACCCCGCACTTCCCGATGGCATTGCCCCGCCACCCCACATCACCGCCCGCGCCCTCGCGCCCGCAAACTGCCGATAGTCAGTGCGGTCGACGCAGTCCTGCGATGAGGAGCTCGACCAGTCGACGTGCGTCGTAGCGGGGATCGCTCTCCGCGCCCATGACCGTGCTCGATGCGATCGACGCGATTGTCGCTCCCGGCACCGACCTGGCCGCGCATGAGAAGAACGACACTCCCCCCTGCTCGACCCGTCACTGCGGCGCCGCTGATCGCGTCGAGTTGCCGCCGGAGCCGGGGCGTTGGCCGGATGCCGTGTTCATCTGGTGGCCGGCGCGTACGTGGTCCCGAGCGCGGCCACGATGCGCCGGATCGCGCACGACAAGGAGTTCGCCCGCACCACCACGGTCGCCCCTCAGTCACTGCTCCCGGGCACGCTCCCGCACCAACCGCTCCACGGCGCTCGGGATCGTGGTCTCGAAGTCCAGCAGCTTTGCCCACTCGGGCGTGATCGTGATGCGGACCATCTGCTTGTAGAGCGACCGCACCTCGGCCTCGAATGTCGACCACTGTTCGTCGGGGATGTACTTCTTCCCCCCTTGGACGTATTCGGCGGGGACGCCTTCGACCAGTTCGGTGACGGCCGTGCCGCGGACGAGCAGCACATGCGGTGGGTGCCGACCGGTCGTGTCGATGGTCAGCGCCACCCTCGGGTCGGCCGCCAGGGCGCGGACCTTGTAGGAGCCCGGCACGGTGCTGATGATGATCTCCGTGCCGGACCAGTGGAAGCCGATGGGCACGACCCGCGGTGCTCCGTCGAGCCCGGTGTACGCCACGCGGGCCGGGATGTCCGAGGACATCAGCTCGAGCGCGAGCGGCTTGTTCAGGACGTCAGCGACTTCTTCTCGATGCATTGCGGCCTCCTGCGGGAGCCTTGGCCTGCCGACACAGCACGGTACGTCGAGAGGGGTTCGACGTGCATCGGCGACGCGCCCGGCTGGTCGTTGGCTATCGCAGGGGCAGCACCACTTCGGACGGGTCGTCATCCGGCGAGCCGAACGACACCTTGCTGCCCAGCGGCGTGCGACCGCCGTACAGCGGGTCCTGAGTGTCGAGGACCAGGGCCAGCCGGTGTCCTGCGGGCAGGTCGTAGGCGGTGGCGAACAGTGGGATGTCGAGAGGGAAGGCTCGCCCCGGCGTTCTGCCGGTCCAGCTCTGCGGGGCGTGGGAGATCAGTTTGCCCACGCCGAGGGCGTTCACGTCGTAGAGGTGGCCGATCACCGTGCCCTGCGGCGCGGAGGACGTGACGGTGGTGTGCAGCCTGACGACTCCGCGTATGCGTTGCGTGGCCGCGTACGGCTTCGACTGCCATACGGCTGCGGCCCATCGGGGCAGCAGCGGGACCGCGACGACCGGAGGCAGCTTGATGAACTGGTCGAGCAGTCCTGACAGTTCGGTGATCCCGCCGTCCGCGCCCGAGTTCAGGCCGCCGACGACGGACGTCCGCCATCCTGTTCCCACCGAGGCGCCGCTTGCGAGCGCGCCGGTGCCGAAGGCGTCCGCCCTGCCCAGCCGCAACCGCTCGGACCGGGAACTGACAGCCTGCCAGGACGGATAGCTCTCGTGTGCACCGGTTGGCCGTACTTCCAGCTCCACCGGCGGCCGGGAGGTGCCCCTGCCTTTGAGGTGCTCGTCGAACCAGCGAAGCGCGCTCGCCCAGGTGGCGTTGTCCAGGCCCAGCAGGCCGGAGACCTCCTGCGTGGCGTGGTCTCCGGGGCGCATCTCGATTCGCTTGGGGCCGGTCAGCTTCTGATAGAAGGCGGTGATCTGGCTGGGGTTGAAGATGCTGTCCCCCCACGCACCGGCAAGGAATACGGCCGTGCCGTTGGCGTTGATGCGGTCCACATACGCGCCGGGCGACCTGGTCTGCGCCCATCTGATGACATCGGGGGTGTCGCGGTCGGCGAAGAGGTTGACCAGCATGCGCCGGAACTCGGCGCTTTGGCGGCCCGTGGGCGTCTGTACGGCGGTGAGTGCGGCGACGGCCTGCAGGTGCCGGGTCTCGCCGCTGTAGAGGGAGTCGACCAGGTCCCCCCAACCACTCATCGCGGCGACCGCTTTGATCCGCGGGTCTGCGGCGGCCCCGAGCAGGGTCAGGCCGCCGCCCAGGGAGAGACCGGTCATGCCGATACGCTGCGGATCCGCCGGTGTCCGGGCGATGGTCCAGTCGATCACCGTCGAGATGTCCGCCACGTCCTTGGGACCCGCGACGTCGACCTCGCCTCCGGAGAGCCAGAAGCCGCGGACGGTGTAGGTGACCACGACGTAGCCGGCTGCGGCGAGTTGCTTGCCCTGGAGGACGTACTCGAGGTCGTTCTGGCCCCAGCTGGCCGGCTGCACGATCACCGGGTAGCGGCCGTGCGCGTCGGCGCCGGGTGTACCGGAGGCGGGCGAGAACACGTTCGCCTTGAGGACGACACCGTCCTTCATCGGGATGTCGGCGAGGCGGAAGGAGGGCCCCGCCGCGTGGGCTGCCGCCGCATGGGCCGCCGCGCGCTCCGGCCCCGCGCCCGCTGACGTGTGCCTCGCGGGTGCGGCGGGTCGGGCGGGTGCGGCGGCGACCGTTGCGACGACGACAAGTGCCGCGGCAACGGCGGCACTTGTCGTCCGGACCGCGGCGCGGTGACCGCCGTGGCGTTGCGTTCGTCTCACTGGGGGCTCCATTTGGCTGGGACCGGCCGTCCGGACGGCACCGCGGCTCGGTGATCCGGAGCGTAGAGGTGCGGAACAGCCTCGGTGAGACGATGATCAGCCAAATTACTGACGGGTAGGCTATCGGCCGGATCGGGCCTCAGGTCACCAGTCCCCGTCCTTCACCGGGGTCCCCGGCGGCTGCGGGACGTCACCTAGCGGCTGGACCTGGTGTGCGCCGGGCGGGGCCCACGGGGTGTGGTCGTCGCCGAGCCAGTCGCCGACCGGCTTGACCTGGCTCAGAGTGCCGGTCGGCGCCAGGTCGGTGCCGTCCTCGTCGTAGTAGTCGAACCACGGGAGCCCGGCCCGGGTGTAAGCGGCGCGATCGACGGGCGAGGGCGGCGCCTCCTCACCGGTGATGCGGCGCCAGTCGGGCGGGGTGACCAGGTGGACGAACACCCGGCCGGCGGGGTCCTCGGCCCAGTCGGACAGGCGCCGGTCGTCCTGATAGACCTCCTGCCGCATGGAACCGCCCGCGCCCAGGCCCATTGCGGCGGCCTGCGGGGGCGGCCCACCCGGAGCCGGGGGTGCGGCCATGGCTGCGGGAAACGCCGCACCGTAGCCGCCGCCGGGTGCGCCGGCCGGCGCACCCGGCGCGGCAGCCGAACGGGCCCGTGCCGCCAACTCCGCCTGAACGCGCTGCTCTTCGCGCCAGGCACGAAGCGCGGCCCGGGACAGCGGGAACGCCTGGAGCTGAACCCCTCCCGTGGTCTCCTCACCGGTGACCTGTCCTTCGACCGTGGCCCCCAGTCCGAGCGGCACAGCAACGAACTGACGCACCGTCCCCTGACCGGAGTTGATGCCGTCCAGCCACGGCTGGCGCGGCAGGACCACATAGTTCTGCGGCTTTCGCACCAGCCGACCGCTCCACCGCTCGCCCGAAACGGCACACACCTTGCCGACGCCGATCTGGAGCGCCGCGGGCTCCCTGGTGCCCGCGAAGCTGAGCCACAGGGCCTCCCGCAGGTACACCGGCAGCATCACGCCACCCCGAGCCAGCCACGGGCGCGGCACGGTGCCGGGAAAGTCTTCGACCCGCCGCAGCGGGAACTCCCCAAGCCCTGGCGGCAGCGGATGCGTCCCCGACTCGGGCAGACGCAGCGTACGGATGAAACGGATCTGCACCCCGCCGCCCAGCAACAGAGTGTTGCCCTCGATACGCACATCACCGGTGACCACGGCGACCTCCCCATGTCTCAGCGCCTCTTCTGCTGCTATCACGACCTGTGGTCCGTCACGGTTCCGGGCCAGGGAAGACGTGTAACAGAGCATTCGCATGACCGGGACCGGACGGATACGCCGCGCGGATTGTTCACAACGACGTCCCGAAACGCCGCCGACATCGTGTCGCAATATCGGCTGCCACGTTTTGGCCATCACCCCGGGGAATGCTAAATGACCGTCAAGTGGTGATCGTCACAGGCCCACGGGGCCAGACACCCTGCACAGTGCGCTAACGTCGTCGTGCGGCGCACTGAAGTCGGGGGAAAACATGACCCGTTGACATTCATTGAGACTTTGACGATGCCGGTGCGCAGCATGAACAAGGAACCACCAGGAGGGGTTTATGAATAAGAGTCGCTTAGAGTCCATGGGAGCATATCTCCCCTCGACGGTGATGAGCACTCCGGAACTCCTCGCCCGCATGGAGAAGGTTCCGGAATTCGACCTCTTCAAAATTACCGGCATGGCCGAACGCCGCGTCGCGGACGATACGGGCGACATTCCCGAGGACTGCCTCACGATGGCGGTCTCGGCAGCCCGCGCATGCCTGGATCGCTCGCGCTACGCCCCGGACGAGATCGACGTCGTGATCTCCTGCTCCATCAGCCGCACGACGGACGGCCGACGCCACCAGTTCGAGCCGTCGTTCGCCCACCGCATCGCCAAGGAGATCGGCGCGCGCTCCGCCCTTCACTTCGATGTCTCCAACGCCTGCGCGGGCATGATGACCGGCGTATACCTGCTGGACCGGATGATCCGCTCCGGTGAAGTGCGCAACGGCCTGGTGCTCAGTGGGGAGCACATCACCCCGATCGCCTTCACTGCCGCGCGCGAGATGGAGGACAGCCGGGACCCCCAGTTCGCGTCCCTCTCCGTGGGCGACTCGGCCGTCGCCGTGTTGGTCGATCGCGCCACTGACGAAGCAGACGTGATCCACGACATCGAGCTGATGACCTGCTCGGAGTACTCGCATCTGTGCCTGGGCATGCCCAGTGACGACACCGGCGATCTGGCCATGTACACGAACAACAAAGAGATGCACGCCCAGGACAGGCTCTCGCTGTGGCCGACCTTCCACCGCGACAAGCTGGCCGAAGACGGTCGCCAATTCGCCGACGAGGGATACGACTTCGTCGTTCAGCATCAGGTCGGCAGCCGGTTCATCGACTTCATGAACCAGGTGGGCGAGAGCATCTTCGAGACACCGATGCCGCAGACGCTCTCGGTCGTCGAGAAGTTCGCCAACACCGCGACCACCTCTCACTACCTGGTACTGCATCAGGCACTCGCGGAAGGCCGCATACCCAAGGGGTCCAAAGTCCTCCTGGTACCCGCCGCATCGGGCGTGGTGACCGGCTTCCTGTCCGCGACCGTCTCCTCCCTGGAGGTGTGAAAGTGGCAACTGTCATTGCCTCCACCGCGCTCAGCCCTGCCGACGACACCGGCAGCGCGATCGGGTACGCGGCATCGGCCGGCAGCGCCTGTCTGGAACAGGCCGGGCTCACCGCCGAGGACATCGACGTCCTCATCAACGTCGGCGTCTACCGCGACTCCAACATCTCCGAGCCCTCCGTCGCCGCACTCATCCAGAAGCGCATCGGCATCAACCTGGAGTATCTGCACGCCCCGGACAGGCGGCCCGCGTTCTCGTTCGACCTCATGAACGGCGCCTGCGGCGTACTCAACGCCGTCCAGGCGGCCGGTGCCCTGCTGGCAACCGGCAGTGCCCGCCGGGTACTTGTGGTCTCCGCCGACACCCACCCCTCGATGGATCCGTCGAGGGCGGGCACCGCCGAGTTCCCGTACGCGAGCACCGGCGCGGCACTGCTGCTGGAACGCACCGGCGACGCCCGCGGCTTCGGCCGGGTGCACCATCGGTCGGCGCCGGGTGACCACGGTGTCAACGGGTATCTGCCGCTGTACGAGGCGGGCTCGGCTGGTCGTGACACCATCGTCGTCGATCGCGCCGACGGCGTCCTGGAGCGCATGCTCGATCTGGCCGTCGACTCGGTACACGGTTGCCTCGCGGCCGAGTACGGCACCGACGCCGATGGAGCGGCAGCGGTCCTCGACCGCACACTGCTGATCACCTCGCAGCCGTCGTCCGACTTCCCCGCCCAGCTCGCCAAACGCCTGGGCATGGCATCCGATGCCGCGGTCACCGTCGAAGGGGTGCAGGGCGACCCGCACAGCTCGGCACTCACCCACGGCTTCCGGCAGGCACAAGACGCGGGCAGGTTCAACGCGTTCGACCGGATCCTCTTCCTCGCCGTCGGCGCCGGGCTGAGTTCGGCGGCCTGCCTTTACCGCCTGGCCGACGACAGCGACGGAGCCGCGCACTGATGCCCGGTACCACAACCGCCCTGCGCCAGGACGCGTTCCTGGCCGAACTGCTCGCCTGGCACGCCGTCCGTACGCCCGGCAAACCGGCCGTCATCCACCCGGACGGCGACCGCATGGAGTCGGCCGGCCGACCGGCCTACACGTCGGTCGGCTACGGCGAACTCGCCGCCCGGGTCACCGCCTGCGCCGCCGCACTGGAAGCTCATGGCATCCGCCGCGGCACCCGTACGGCCCTGCTGGTGACTCCGGGCGTCGACCTGCTGACCCTGGTCTTCGCCCTGATGCATGTCGGAGCGGTTCCGGTGGTGGTCGATCCCGGCATGGGGCTGGGCCGCATGCTGGACTGCATCCACCGCGTGGGGGTCCAGGCATTCATCGGCGTACCGTCCGCACACATCCTGCGGCGGCTGCGCCCGCGCGCCTTCGCCGGAGTGCAGAGCCTGATCAAGGTCGGCCGCGGGAGCGGCACGGCACTTGAGGAGCTGACCGCCCTCGGTGCGGGCATGCCGCAACTGCCCCCGCTGGAGTCCGGGCCCGACGACCTCGCACTGATCGGCTATACCACCGGCAGTACCGGCCCGGCCAAGCCGGTCGAGATCACCGTCGGCATGCTGCGCGGGATGGCGTACGGCGTCGAAGAGGGTCACTTCACCAGCGACATGACAAGCACCCTGGTCACCTTGCCCCTGATGGGCGTGTTCGACCTCGCGGCGGGTCGCACGGCGGTCGTGCCGAAGATGAACATGGGCCGGGTCGGCGCCGCCGATCCGGCACTGCTGACCGACGCGATCCAGCGCTTCTCCGTCAACGCCATGTTCGCCTCACCCGCATTGCTGGATCCGCTCTCGGCTCATCTGGCCCAGTCCGGCGCCCAGGTGCCGTCGCTGCGGTTGATCGTCTCCGGTGGCGCACCCGTGAGCCCCGAGCTGATGGCGGCGCTGCGGGCCGTACTGCCCGACGAGGCACGTGTGTTCAGCACGTACGGGTCGACCGAGGCGCTGCCGATGGCGCTGGTGGAGAGCAGAGAAGCGCTGGCCGGGCCGGCCGCCGGCCCGGCTGAAGGCCTGGGCGTCTGTATCGGCCGACCCGCGCCCGGCACAACGGTGCGAACCATCAAGGTCAGCGACCGACCGGTCCCCCGGTGGACACCCGGACTACCGGTGGCAGCCGGTGAGATGGGCGAGATCGTGGTCAGCGGTCAAGCGGTCAGCCCGCGGTACTTCCAAACGCCCCAGGCCGACGCCGAGCACAAGATCCAGGACGGCGGGCGTCGTTGGCACCGCACCGGTGACGTCGGATGGATCGACGGTGAGGGACGGATCTGGTTCTGCGGTCGCAAGAGCCACCGGGTCCGGGCAGCCGACGGCGATCTGCACACGGTGCGCTGCGAAAGCGTCTTCAACACCCACCCCCAAGTGAAACGCACGGCGCTGGTGGGCTTCGGCCCGGGCGCCGAACAGCGGCCGGTGCTGTGCGTGGAGCTGGCACCGGGCATCGACCGCAAGCAGTGGCCCCACATCGAGGGCGAGTTGCGCGAACTCGGCGCGAACAACCCGATGACCAAGGCGATCGCGGACTTCCTTCCGCATCCCGCGTTCCCCGTCGACATTCGCCACAACGCCAAGATCCGCCGGGAGCTGCTGGCCGGCTGGGCCGAGGACCAGCTGACCGGAAGCCGCCGCCCGACGGCGGCCGACCAGGCGCTGCGCGCGATACCGCTGCTCGGGTGGGCGTACCTGGCTGCCTGGCCGCTGCTGCCCCTGGACCATGTGGCCCTGACCGCTCTGTGGTGGCTCGACGCCTTCCTGAGCGTCGTCGTCCACGCCGTCCAGATACCGTCCGCGCTGCGCGCGGAGCAGGAGCTCGCCACCGGGCGCAAACCATGGGCGACAGCCGCTCTCACGATGCTCTTCGGAGCCACCTGGTGGCGGACTGGGCGCCGCAAGACGAAGGGCGCTTCCCGATGAAGGTGCTGGTGACCGGCGCGTCCGGGTTCCTCGGCAGCCATATCGTCGACGCCTGCCTACGCGCGGGCGACGACGTGCGGGTGCTGGTGCGCAAAGAGAGCGACCTGAGCCATCTGCGCACCGTCGCAGGCATCGAGTTCGCGTACGGCGACCTGCGCGACGCCGCCTCGATACGCCGGGCCATGGACGGCATCGATGCGGTGCACCACAGCGCCGCCCGCGTCACCGACAGGGGTACCCGCGCGCAGTTCTGGGACGAGAATGTCTCGGGCACGGAGCGCCTCATGTCGGCGGCCCAGGAGGCGGGGGCGAGGCGCTTCGTCTTCATCAGCAGCCCCAGCGCGCTCATGAGCATCCGCGGGGGCGACCGGCTCGACATCGACGAGAGCGAGCCCTTCCCGACGCGCCACCTCAATCTCTACTCGGAGACCAAGGCCGCCGCGGAGCGCCTGGTCCTGGCGGCGGACAGCGCTGACTTCACCACCGTCGCCCTGCGCCCGCGCGCCGTGTGGGGCCCGCGCGACCACTCCGGTTTCATGCCGCGGCTGCTCGCGAAGATGATGACGGGCAGCCTGCCCGACCTGTCCGGGGGAAGGCGGGTGTACGCATCGCTGTGCTACTGCGAGAACGCCGCCGACGCCTGCGTGCGGGCGGCGCGTGCCGAGGGTGTCGGGGGCAGGGCCTACTTCATAGCCGACGAAGAGCCGGTGGAGATCTGGAGCACCCTCGCAGGCCTCGCCGAACGGTTCGGCGGCCGGCCTCCGGCCAAACGGGTCCCCCACAGCCTGCTCCGCGCACTCGCCTTCACGGCGGACATGGTCTGGAAACTACCACCGCTGGCGAAGAACTCCTCGCCTCCGCTCTCCCGTTACTCGCTGGCCCTGCTGACCCGTTCGGCGACGTACGACATCTCGGCGGCGCGGCGGGATCTGACGGCGCCACGGGTGGCCCACGAAGCCGGGATGGCCCAGCTGGACGCCTGGATCGACAGCATCGGCGGCGTCGACCAATTCATCCGGAAGGTGAAGTAGCCATGACTGAGCAGCATGCCGTCACGGGCATCGGTCCTGGTGCCCGCCCTTCGGGCCGTACCGCTTTCCGCCGGCCCGTCTCTCCGACCGAGTGGTCCTATCTGGCCGCCGCCCGCCTCGGTGAGCTGCTGGTGCTCCAGCTGGTGGTCGAGGGCACAGGTCCGATCGACGCCCTGGACTTGAGCCGCGCCGTGGCACAGGCCTCGGCGTCCTGCCCGGGCTCGCGGCTGGTGCGCCGCGGCAGGATGTGGATCGACAGTGGGCTTCCGGCCCGGGTCGTGGTCGCCGATGGGCAGGGCTTCGACCGCCGTACGCTCACCGGCCTGCCGGAGTTGACCGGCCCGTTGGCCGAGGCCGAAGGCCGCTCGGGCTGCGAGGTCCTGCTTCTCACCGGCGAACCCAGCACGGTGGTGTTCCGCGTCTCCCATGCCGTGATGGATCTCAAGGGCACGGCGATGTGGGCCGCCGAGGTCTTCCGCGCTCTGCGGGGCGAGCCGCTGCACGGCGCCGCCGGTTCCCTGGCCGACTATCAACTGCTGGACACACTCGGCCGGACCGGGCAGCGGCCCCGCCTCGGGCTCGACCAGCGCTCGCCGTTGGCCGGCCGGCCTGGCAGCGGCTCGGTGTGGCGGCGGCGTACGGTACCCGGTCGGCACGCGGCGCTGGCCGCGAAGGTGGCCGCCGAGGTTGCCGGGGCCGTCGGCGGTGCCTCGGCCCGGATCATGGTCCCGGTGGATCTGCGGCGTCACGCCCCCACAGTGTCGTCGACGGCCAACCTGGCGCTGCCGGTGTTTCTCGACGTGCCGCCCGGCCAGGATGCGGATGCGGTGCACCGGCGGTTGCTCAACGCCCTGGCCGCGCGGCAGGAACTGGCGCCCGGCACGGAAGCCGCGCTGGCCCGGCTGCCACTGCCCGTGGCCGCAGGGCTGATCGGCGCCTCGCGCACCGCCTCGTACGCACGCCACCGCTATCTGGCGTCGGCCATCGTGTCCAACGCCGGCCGACTGGCGCTCGGGGAATTCAGCACCGGGCAGTTCACGGCGGCGACCGTGTACGCCCTGCCGGTGCATGCGCCGCTGGTTCCCGTCAGCATCGCGCTGCTCGAACTGCCCGAGCACACGGAGCTGGTGGTCTCCGCCCGCGGGGCTGCGGACGTCGGCGAGCGCTGCGAGGCGCTGCTGGACCGGATCGAGACCGCGCTGGCCTCGGCAGTACCGGCCTCGGCTGCGCCGTCGGTGACCGCGCCTCGAAAGCCAGGTGCAGCCGACCGGCTCCTTGAACCCGGACCTGACGGGCTTCCGCCACTGGACACCACCGTGGTGCAGCTGTTCCGCGCGCAGGCCGCCGGGCGGCCGGACGCACCCGCCGTGATCGGCGACGGACTCCCCTGGTCGTACGGGGATCTGGACCGCCGCTCGGACGCCGTCGCGGCCGTGCTGCTGGCCCGAGGGGTCGAGCGCGGCGAGGTGGTCGGTGTGCTGGCGGACCGCTCGGCGCTCGGCCTGGCCGGGGTCTTCGGTGTCCTCAAGGCGGGCGCCGCGTTCCTGCCGATGGACATGCGCAATCCGGCGCAGCGGGTCAAGGAACTGCTGCACGACGCGCAGGTCCGCTTCTGTCTGACGGACGCGGCCTCGGCCGACCGTACGGAGGGGGCCGACTGCACGACGCTCCTCCTCGAAGACGTCGCGAGCGACGACGCCACCGTGGACGCCCGGGCGACGATCGCCGCCGCCGCTCCCGGACCGGACGATCTGGCGTACGTCATCTACACCTCGGGTTCCACCGGCAAGCCCAAGGGCGTCCAGATCGAGCACCGGAGCCTGGTCAATGTGGCCGGCTGGATAGCACCGTTCCTGCGGTGCGACGAGCAGACCCGGGCCGCGTACTCCTTCTCGCCCGGCTTCGACCTGTCGATGATGCAGATCTTCCCGCCGCTGCTGCACGGTGGCGCCGTCGTACCGGTGCCCGGCGAGCTCGACCACGTCAAACTGCGTGAGATGTTCTCGGGGCGGCACGCCAACACCCTGGCGCTCACCCCGACCCACCTCGATCTGGCCGGGCGCCTCGGCCTGCGCCCGGCGGGCATCCGCGCGCTCCATCTCGGGGGCGAGAACCTCACCACGGCCACCAGCCTGTGGGCACGTGCCTCGTTCGGGCCCGACTGCCTGATCGTCAATATCTACGGCCCCACCGAGGCGACGGTGGCCTGTACCGTCGCCGTCGTCGGCGACGACGCCTCACGCGCGTCCACGCCGATCGGAGTGCCGGTGCACCGCACCTCTGTGGCCGTGCTGGACGAGCAGCGGCAGGAAGTCGGTGACGGCGAGCTGGGCGAGCTGTATGTGACGGGTGTTCAGCTGGCCCGTGGCTACCTCGGCCGCCCCGACCTGACGGCCGACCGCTTCCTCTACCTCCCCGACGGGCGGCGCGCCTACCGGACCGGCGACCTGGTGCAGCGGCTGCCGGACGGGCAGCTCGAATACGCGGGCCGGATCGACGCGCAGGTCAAGATCCGCGGTCACCGGGTCGAGCCGGCCGAGGTCGAGGCGGCGCTGACCGCGCTGCCGGACATCGCACAGGCCGCCGTGGTCGCCCGCCGCAGGCACCACACCGGCCCGCAGGCGCTGTGCGCCTACGTGGTTCCCGCCGAGGGCTCGGTCATCCTCGACGAGGGCGCCGTACGTACCGAGTTGGAGCGTTCGCTGCCTTCCCACCTGGTGCCCTCGGTGGTGTGTGCGGTGCCCGCGCTTCCGGAAACGGCCAGCGGCAAGACCGACCGCAACGCGCTGCCGAACCCTTTCGACGAGGCAGCCGCAGAGCCGGGGACGGTACGTGCTCCCGGGCCCGGCACAGCGGCGGTGATTGCCGGGATCTGGTCCCGCGTCCTGCACTGCGACGCCGGCCGCCTCGACGCCTCCTCCGACTTCCACGCACTGGGCGGCGACTCTCTCGCCGTACTGGAGATGCTGTCCGCGCTCGGCGACGAACTACTGGGACGGACCGCGGAGCAGCAGTTCCTGGCCCGGCTCGGGTCCCTGAGCGAAAATCTGACGCTCGGCCGCGTCGTCGAGACCGTCGAGGCGCTGAGGAGCACGTCGTGATCTTCGTCGGTGAGGGCGCGCTGCTCTGGCGCGCCGTACAGCACTCGCTGGACAGCGGCCTGGCCGTGGACCTGGTGTGCGGCCCTGCCGCCGCGGGCGCGTCTCTGCCCGACGTGCCCTTCCTGCGCGTCGAGGACGTCAACACGGTCGCTGCCGAGCTGGCAGACGCCAGCACGGACGGCCTCCTCTGGTCGGTCAACAACCGGATGATCTTCCGCGCTCCGGTCCTCTCCACCGGGCTGCGCATCCTGAACATCCACCATGGCCCGCTGCCTGCCTATCGGGGGCTGCCCGAGGTGGCCCTGGTTTACGCGATACTGCGCGGCGAGCGGGAGTTCGCCGCGACACTCCACGAGGTGGACGCGGGCATCGACACGGGCCGCACCCTGGCCGCCGAGCCCTATCCGATCGGCCAGAACGACCCCTACCACGTGGTGCTGCGCCGCGGATTGCAAGCCTGCCACCACCTCTTCGAACGCTGCCTGCCCCTCGCCGCGGCCGACCCCGGCTGGACGGGCGAGCCCACCCGGCCCACGGGGGCCGACGGCGGCGGCTACTTCGGCCGCAAGGCACTGGCTCGTCTGCCCGAGCACCGCAGCCACCCGGAGTTCGGGCGCGCCACCGACCTGGGCTTCCTGGCCGGCTACCTCCCGGAACTCGCTGCAGCGCTGGCATGAGGCCGGGCTTCGGGCACCGTCACCGTTGCCGCGATCCGCCCCAGCCCGATGTCCTTTTCACCTCGGCTTCGTCGTCCACCGCAACCACGACGAGGGCTCAGGACGACCGAATCGGCCGTCCGCGCAGGATCTCTCTGACGATCTGGGCAAGATTCGCAACGGCGTGGGAAAGCACCCCCACCGCAACGGTGGCTCCGGCGATGAGGATCCAGCCCGCCGCCTCGTGCGGACCCCTTTCGGCGACCACGGGAGGCGACTCGGTCTGCTCGGGCCCGTCGCGCGGCTCCGCTCTCATCATGTCCCTGACGATCCTCAGGAGCCCGGTGACGGCATGAAACGCCGCCCCCACCGCAATGGTTGTGGCACCGATCAGGACCCAGGCGCCTCTTCCGAACTCCGCTTGAGTCTGCGGCGGAGACGCCGTCCCGCGATGACGGATACGGGGCATGCGGTTCGCCTCCTTCGGCGGGCACCGTCTTCACATCCGCGACGGCAAACGGAGGCACCGGGCTCATCACCCGGCCCGGGTGGCCACGACAGGCCGCGAGGCCCGCTCCACCCGGCACCTACATCTCAGGATCGCGGTGAGGGGGGTCCACGTAATCGCCCGCAGCGGGTGATCGTCATGCGCCGCCCGTCGGCGAGCATCGGGGGCCTGCTGTCGTGCGGGGGCCGCCCCGACCCGCGCATGATCGGGCGCAAGTTACCTCAAGGTATGTAGTGACTTCATGCACAAGCAGCAGTAGAACGTGTTCCCATTCGTCAAAGAGTGAGGAACATCACATGAGTGAAACTACCGTGCATCGTACGGGTTCCAACGACGTTTCGCGCCGCCGTTTCATCGCTGGAACCAGTTCCATTCTGGGCGCCGTCGTGCTCGCCGGTCACGCCACCGCAGCCCAGGCGCAGGCCGCCTCCGCAGCCGCCCCGATCAACTCCGGAGCCCATGTCCCCGTCCTCGTGATCGGTACCGGATACGGCGGTTCCGTAGCCGCTCTGCGGCTCGCTCAGGGCGGCGTCGACGTGCACATGGTCGAGATGGGGATGTCCTGGGACACCCCGGGTTCCGACGGCAAGATCTTCGCCAACACGACCAAACCTGATAAACGGTCCTACTGGCTCCGCACCAAAACGAAACAGCCCATCAGCAACTTCCTCGGCTTTCCGCTCGACAAGGACATCCCCCGCTACACCGGGATCCTGGACGCCGAGGAGATGGGCGGCATCATCGTCTACCAGGGCCGCGGCGTCGGTGGCGGTTCGCTGGTCAATGGCGGTATGGCCGTGACGCCCAAGCGTGAGAACTTCAGCGCCGTCCTGCCCTCGGTGAACGCCGACGAGATGTACGGCACCTACTACCCGCGCGCCAACGCCGGGCTCGGAGTCAGCGTCGTCGACCCGGCCTGGTTCGAGACCGCCGAGTGCTACCAGTACGCCCGGGTGGGCCGTAAGCACGCCCAGCGTTCAGGCTTCCCGTTCGTCTTCGTGCCCGACGTGTACGACTGGGACTACATGAAGCAGGAAGCCGCCGGGACCGTCCCCAAATCAGCGCTGATCGGCGAGATCCTCTACGGCAACAACTACGGCAAGAAGTCGCTCGAGAAGACCTACCTCGCTCAGGCCAGAGCGACCGGCAGAGTCACCATCTCGCCGCTGCACAAGGTCACTTCGGTCGCCCCTGCCGTCGGCGGCGGCTACACGGTCGCCATCGAGGAGATCAACACCACCGGAGACACCACGGCCACCAAGACCGTGACCGCGGACAGGGTGTTCTTCGCAGCCGGCAGTGTCGGTACGAGCAAGCTGCTGACCAAGCTGAAGGCAACCGGCTTACTGCCGAACCTGAACAGCGAGATCGGCAAGGGCTGGGGCGACAACGGCAACGTCATGTGCGGCCGCGCCAACTACCTGTGGGACCCGACCGGCAAACTCCAGTCGTCCATCCCCTGTTCCGGCATCGACAACTGGGCTGCCGGCGGCGCGTTCGCCGAGATCGCGCCTCTGCCGACCGGGATCGAGACCTACGCCTCGTTCTATCTGTCGATCACCAAGAACCCGAACCGCGCCCAGTTCTCCTGGAACGCCGCGACGGGCAAGGTCGACCTGAACTGGCAGACCGCCTGGAAGCAGCCGTCCATCGACATGGCCAAGACGATCTTCGACAAGATCAACGCCAGGGAAGGGACGATCTACCGCACCGACCTGTTCGGCGCCTACAAGATCTGGGGCGACCACCTCACGTACCACCCCCTCGGCGGCGCCGTGCTGAACAAGGCCACCGACAACTACGGCCGCCTCCACGGCCATCCCGGCCTCTACGTCATCGACGGCTCGCTGATCCCCGGCAACACCAGCGTGAACCCCTTTGTGACCATCACGGCACTCGCCGAACGGAACATCGAGACGATCATCGCCGCCGACCTGTAACGGCCCCTTGGTGACGGCGAGTTCGCGGCCTCAGTGCCCGCGCAGTACGCACACGGCGTCGAGACCCAGCACATGGTTGAGCCGGCCGAACGCCAGCCAGGAGCCGATGCTCATGCTCAGCTCCACGATCTCCCGCTGGCTGTAGTGCGCGGTCATCCGCGTCCAGAACTCGTCGTCGAGGCCATGGTGATCCAGGGCGTACCGCTCGGCGTACTCCGCGGCCAGCCGGGCGCGGTCGTCGAAAGCGTCGGTCGTACGCCACTGGGTCACCGCGTCCGCGAACTCCTCCTCGACCTTCTGTCCGTCACGGTCGGTCCGCCAGTCGAGGCAGAACAGGCACCCGTTGATCTGGGCGATCCGCAGCCGCGCGGCCTCGAACTCACGTAGTCCCAGGGTCGTGTGCTCGTACACCGAGAGCGAGAAGTTCGCGGCGGCCAGCCCTATGCCGGGGACCATCTCTCCCCACACGTACCCGATCGGCTCCTGGCCCTCGGGGATGTCGATGTTCAACGTTGTCTCCTTCCGAGCTTGCCGACTGCGGGGAGCAGCGGGACGTCGAGCGCGTCGTAGAGTCCGGGTTCCGCGGCCACGAGCCAGTCGATGGCGCTCACCAGCCGGCCGACCGCGGTGGCGTTGCCTCCCGCGGACCGGTTCTCGCCCTCGTCGGTCGCCTCGATCGTGACCTCGATGCGCGGGCGGCCCTCGATGATCACCCGGTGTGCCCCGGCGCCGTCGGGCGGCGTCGGCCAGTCCGGTGCGCAGGACGGATGGATACGGGTGACGTGCTCGATGACGATGCGGGGTTCGCCCTCGACGATGCCCTGCACCTCGAACCGCACCGCGCCCTGGGTGCCTGCCTCGAACTCCCCCATCGTCCTGGTGCTCACGGTGGCGTCGAGCGCGCGGCGGTCCAAGGTCTCGCGGATGTCGTCGAGTTCTACGCCGAGAGCCCTGGCCATCAGCCGTATCTGCCCGCCCCACACCATGGTCGGGATGCTCGGCGCGAGCATCATCGGCTCGTAGTCCATGGGCTGGCCCATCCCGACCAGGTACCGGACCGAATCTTCCTGCTCGTACGTGGAGTAGTCGAAGATCTCCTGGCAGCGGATGACGTCCACGGTGGAGCCGAGCCCGCTGATGAGCAACGGCAGTACGTCGTTGCCCCAACCGGGGTCGACGCCGGAGACGAACAGCGAGCCGCCGCCGTCCGCCACGGCGGCCAGTAACGGTTCCCTCAGCTCCGGCGGAGCGTTGCGCTGATCGTAGAGCCCGTACATCGCCGGGGTGACGACGACGGCTCCGGCCCGGATCGCTCGGAGGATGTCCGCGAGGGCGTCGTCGGGGCGGATGTCGCCGGACGCCGCGTACACCACGGCGCCGGGACCGGCGGCCAGCACCACATCAATGTCGTCGGTGGCCGCGACCCCCAACTCATGGGTGAGTCCGCCGAGTTCGCCCGCGTCGCGGCCGACCTTGTCGGGGTTGTGGACGAGTACGGCCGCGAGTTCCAGTGCCGGGTGGGCATCGACGGCACGGATGGCCGCACGTCCGACATTGCCGGTACCCCAGACAACCGTGGAAATCATGGGCGGAGGGTAGCGAGGGGGCGTATCAGTTCATAGTGCCGTGACCGGAAAAGCCGGCAGCGCCGGTTTCGGCGGCGCTGCTGCGGGGACCGGCTTGCCACCCCCGCTCGTACGGCGAGGCCCGATCCGGGGGCCGCGCGTGCGCGAGCTAACCTGACCAGCCGAAACACTTACGGCCACGTTGCGTACGCTGACCGGGCCGTCCCATCGATGGCTGTCCTTTTGCTTACGACAGGAGTACCCGGTGGCCACCCCCACCCCTGCGGCTTCCGATTCCGCTTCCACACCACGGCGTCGCCTGCGCGCATGGATGCTGGAGGGCCTGTCCGACATGGCCAGGCACCAGCAGGGGCCGCAGGCCAAGACGGAGCCCGAGCACAAGGGGCAGCGGTGGTGGCGCGTGATGTGCCTGACCGGCGTCGACTACTTCTCCACGCTCGGCTATCAGCCGGGCATCGCCGCGCTCGCGGCCGGGCTGTTGTCGCCGGTGGCCACGATCGTGCTGGTGATCGTGACCCTGGCGGGCGCGCTGCCGGTGTACCGGCGGGTGGCCGAGGAGAGCTCGCACGGCGAGGGCTCGATCGCCATGCTGGAGCGCCTGCTGTCCTTCTGGAAAGGCAAGCTGTTCGTCCTGACCCTGCTCGGCTTCGCCGCCACCGACTTCCTGATCACCATCACGCTGTCGGCGGCGGACGCCTCCACCCACCTGGTGGAGAATCCGCACGTGCCCAGCCTGCTGCACGGACAGCAGTTGGTCGTCACGCTGGTCCTGGTCGCCCTGCTGGGGGCGGTGTTCCTCAAGGGGTTCCTGGAGGCGATCGGCGTAGCCGTCGTCCTGGTCGGCGTGTACCTGGCCCTCAACGCGGTCGTCGTGGTCGTGGGCCTGTGGCACGTCGCCACCGCCTCGCACGTGGTCACCGACTGGACCAGCGCGCTGACCGCCGAACACGGCAACGTGGTGGCCATGGTCGGAGTGTCGCTGCTGGTCTTTCCCAAGCTGGCGCTCGGCCTGTCCGGCTTCGAGACCGGCGTGGCGGTCATGCCGCACGTCGAGGGCGAGGCCGGCGACACCGAGGAAAAGCCCGCAGGACGTATCCGCGGCACGAAGACGCTCCTCACCACCGCCGCCCTGATCATGAGCGTGTTCCTCATCGCCACCAGCTTCATCACCACCCTGCTCATCCCGGAGAAGGACTTCGAGCCGGGCGGCGAGGCCAACGGGCGCGCGCTCGCGTATCTGGCGCACCAATACCTCGGAGACGGGTTCGGCACCGTCTACGACGTCGCGACCATCGCCATCCTGTGGTTCGCCGGTGCCTCCGCCATGGCCGGCCTGCTGAACCTGATGCCGCGCTACCTGCCCCGCTACGGCATGGCCCCGCACTGGGCACGCGCCGTACGCCCCATGGTGATCGTCTTCATCCTCGTGGCGTTCCTCGTCACCTGGATCTTCGACGCCGATGTCGACGCCCAGGGCGGCGCCTACGCCACCGGCGTGCTCGTGCTGATCTGCTCCGCGGCGATCGCGGTGACCATCGCCGCCCGCCGCGCCGGCCAGCGCAACTGGACCATCGGCTTCGCCGTGATCTCGGCGGTCTTCCTCTACACCACCGTGGTCAACGTCATCGAGCGGCCCGACGGTGTGAAGATCGGCGCCTGCTTCATCGCGGGCATCATCATCCTCTCGCTGATGTCCCGGCTCGCCCGCGCCTTCGAGCTGCGCGTCACCCACGTCGCTCTGGACAGCATGGCCGAGCGCTTCGTGCGCGACATCGCCAACCGCCGGATCCGGTTCATCGCCAATGAGCCGGACCGCCGCGACAT
This sequence comes from Streptomyces sp. NBC_00322, assembly GCF_036147535.1. NCBI lineage: Bacteria > Bacillati > Actinomycetota > Actinomycetes > Kitasatosporales > Streptomycetaceae > Streptomyces > Streptomyces sp. NBC_00322. Next base: position 728,443 of record NZ_CP108019.1, read on the forward strand.
GGCCGAGTACCGCGACAAGATCCACCAGATCCGGGCCGACAACGACGTGCCAGCCCAGGACGACTTCGTCTTCGTCGAGGTCACCGTCCTCGACCCCTCGGAGTTCGAGGCCGGTCTGAACGTACGCGGTGAGGTGCTGCACGACCGCTACCGCATCCTGACCCTGGAGAGCTCCTCGATCCCCAACGCACTGGCCGCACTGCTCCTGTACGTACGCGATGCCACAGGACAGCGCCCGCACATCTATTTCGAATGGACCGAGGGCAACCCCTTCGCCAACTTCCTCCGCTTCTTCCTCTTCGGCCAGGGCGAGGTCGCCCCGGTCACCCGCGAAGTCCTGCGCGAGGCCGAACCCGACCGGTCGAGGCGGCCCCGCGTCCACGTCGGCTGAGGCGCGGACGAACGGCAGGTCGTAGCCGGAGTACGAACTCACCGTCCACGGGGGCGGAACCCTTCAGGACGTGGCTTTGGCCGAAAGGTCGGGGCGGGCCTGCGTACGGCCAACCGCGGCGGGCAGCGTGAGGACCATGGTCATGCCGCCGCCGGGGGTGTCCTCCGCGGTCAGCGTGCCGCCGATCGCTTCGGCGAAGCCGCGGGCGACCGCAAGACCGAGGCCGACTCCGGCGCCGCGCGGGGCGTCGCCGTAGCGCTGAAAAGGCGCGAAGATACGGTCCTTGGCCTGATCGGGGACGCCGGGGCCGCGGTCCGTCACCCGGACTTCCACGCGGTCGGCGATCGCGCTGGCCGACACCACCACGGCCTCGCCGTCGGGGGCGTACTTGACGGCGTTCTCGACGATGTTGGCGACCGTGCGCTCCAGCAGGCCCGGGTCGACCGCAACCATCGGCAGGACTTCGGGGATGTCGAGGACGACGCAGTCCTCCGGTACGCCGAGGAGTGCCATCGGGACGACTTCGTCGAGGTCGACCTGCCGGATGAGCGGGGTGACGGTGCCGGTCTGGAGGCGGGACATGTCGAGGAGGTTGCCGACCAGGTGGTCGAGCCGGTCCGCGCCTTCCTCGATGCCTTGGAGGAGCTCGGCGCGGTCCGCCTCGGACCACTCGACGTCGTCGGACCTGAGCGAGGACACGGCGGCCTTGATGCCGGCCAGTGGTGTCCGCAGGTCATGGCTGACCGCGGCGAGCAGGGCGGTGCGGATGCGGTTGCCCTCGGCGAGTTCGCGGGCCTGTTCGGCCTCCCCGAGCAGGCGCTGGCGGTCGAGTACGACGGCTGCCTGGGCGGCGAAGGCAGCCAGCACGCGGCGGTCCTCGGCGGGCAGGACCCGGCCGGAGAGTGCGAGCGCCATGTGGTCGCCGACGGGCATGTCGACGTCCGCGTCCTCGGGGCGCGCGAGCGGACGGGTCGTCCCGACGCTGCCGGTGCAGGTCCAAGGTTCGACGTCGCTCTCGCGCTCCAGTAGGGCCACCGATTCCATGTTGAAGGTCTCGCGGACCTGCTCCAGGAGCGAATCCAGGCTCGACTCGCCGCGCAGCACGTTGCCCGCGAGGAAGGAGAGGATCTCTGACTCGGCACGTAGCCTCGCTGCCTGGTGGGTTCGGCGGGCGGCCAGGTCCACGACGGAGGCGACCGAGATCGCCACCGCGATGAAGATCACGATGGCAACGATGTTCCTGGGGTCCGCGATGGTGAGCTTGTGCAGCGGCGGCGTGAAGTAGTAGTTCAGCAGCAGCGAACCCCACGCGACGGAGGCCAGCGCCGGCAGCAGCCCGCCGATCAGCGCGGTGGCCACCGTCAGCGTCAGGAACAGCAGCATGTCGTTGGCAAGGCCGACGTCGGGGGCGATGCCGTCGAGCAGGAGGGTCAGCAGGACGGGGCCGATGACCCCGACGAGCCAGCCCCAGATGATCCGGGCGCGGCCGAGGCGGGCGCCGCGGGCCACGGGCAAACCCCGGCCCTTGGCCGCCTCTTCGTGGGTGACGATGTGGACGTCGAGGTCGGGTCCCGATTCGCGGGCGACGGTGGCGCTGACGCCGGGGCCGAGGACGTACTGCCAGGTCCGGCGGCGGCTGACGCCGAGCACGATCTGGGTGGCATTCACCCCGCGCGCGAAGTCGAGCAGGGCAGAGGGGACATCGTCGCCTATGACGTGGTGGAAAGTGCCGCCGAGGTCTTCGACGAGGGTGCGCTGGACGGCGAGTTCCTTGGGTGATGCGGAGGTCAGCCCGTCGCTGCGGGCGATGTAGACCGCCATCACCTCGCCTCCGGCGCCCTTCTCAGCGAGGCGGGCGGCGCGGCGGATGAGAGTGCGGCCCTCGGATCCGCCGGTGAGGCCGACAACGATGCGTTCGCGGGAGCCCCAGATCTTGGAGACCCGGTGCTCGGTGCGGTACTCCTGCAGGTACTCGTCGACCCGGTCTGCCGTCCACAGCAGCGCCAGCTCGCGCAGGGCGGTGAGGTTGCCGGGACGGAAGTAGTTGGAGAGGGCCGCGTCGACCTTGTCCGGCTTGTAGATGTTGCCGTGGGCCATCCGGCGGCGCAGCGCCTGGGGCGACATGTCGACCAGCTCTATCTGGTCGGCGCGGCGGACCACTTCGTCGGGGACGGTCTCGCGCTGCCGCACGCCGGTGATCGACTCCACCACGTCACCGAGCGATTCGAGGTGCTGGATGTTGACCGTGGAGACGACATCGATACCGGCCTGGAGCAGCTCTTCGACGTCCTGCCAGCGCTTGGCGTTGCGGGAGCCCGGCACATTGGTGTGGGCGAGTTCGTCCACGAGCGCGACGGCCGGGCGGCGCTCCAGCACCGCGTCGACGTCCATCTCGGTGAAGACGGTGTCCCGGTACTCGATCTCGCAGCGCTGGATCTGCTCGAGGCCGTGCAGCATCACTTCGGTGCGGGGCCGATTGTGGTGTTCCACGAACGCGACCACACAGTCGGTGCCCCGCTCGATCCGGCGGTGCGCCTCGGAGAGCATCGCGTACGTCTTGCCGACGCCCGGCGCCGCGCCGAGGTAGATCCGGAGCTTGCCGCGTCCCATGATTCCGATCTTTGCAGTCGAATGGCTGGTTTACAGGTCCACGTTCACAGCTGCCTGCCGGCCCGCGGAGTGCCTCACATCTCGAAGCGGTAGCCCATGCCGGGGGCAGTGATGAGATACCGGGGATGCGAAGGGTCTGGTTCGAGTTTGCGCCGTAGCTGTGCCATGTAGACACGCAGGTAGTTGGCCTGCGTGCCATACGTGGGGCCCCACACCTCCTGCAGCAGCTGCTTCTGGCTGACGAGCCGCCCGCGATGGTGGATCAGTACTTCCAGCAGGTGCCACTCGGTCGGCGTGAGGCGGACGTCGCGGCCCTCCCGCGTGACCTTCTTCGCCGGCAGATCGACCGTGAAGGCCTCGGTCGCGACCATCACCGAATCGCCGGAAGGTGCCACCGGCGAGGTCCGGCGGGATGCGGCCCGAAGCCGGGCCAGCATTTCGTCCATGCTGAAGGGCTTGGTGATGTAGTCGTCGGCGCCGGCGTCCAGCGCCACGACCTTCTCGTCGGAGGTCCGCCGGGCGGAGACCACGAGGATCGGCACCCGGCTCCACCCGCGGATCCCTTTGATCACGTCGATGCCGTCCATGTCGGGCAGCCCGAGATCCAGCAGAACCACGTCGGGGTGGCGCGAGGCGGCCAGCCGAAGAGCCGTCCCTCCGTCGGGCGCCGAGTCCACCTCGTACTTGCGTGCCTTGAGATTGATCTCGAGAGCCCGCACGAGCTGCGGCTCGTCCTCCACCACCAGCACCCGGGTCATCGGTGTGCCCTTTCTGTTGTGCGCGAGGAGAATCTCGTCATGGGCTGGGGAGGGAGCCGAAGACCCGAGGAGGTTCCTCGGGCCTCGGACTCCCGCCCGCCGACGTAAGACGATCACTTCCCGGTGAGTGCCTTGAGTGCGATGTTGAGCTTGAGGACGTTCACCGTCGGCTCTCCCATGAAGCCGAGGATCCGGCCGTCGGTGTTGTCCGCGACGAGCTTCTCCACCTGGGCTACGGAGAGGTGGTTCTTCTCCGCGACGCGGTGGATCTGGAGCTTGGCGTACTCCGGGGAGATGTCCGGGTCCAGGCCGGAGCCGGAGGAGGTGACGGCGTCGGCCGGCACGTCCGAGGGCTTGACCTTGTAGCCGGGCACCGAGTTGCCCTTGACCACGGCGGCCTTCGCCTCGACGACCCACTTGCAGAGGGTGCCGTCCTCCGCGTCCTTCGCGTCGGTCGGGCAGCGGCCGTCGACCGCGCCGTTGTCGCCGGAGCGGTTTGTCGCACCGGACAGGATCAGCGAGTACTGGGTGTTCACGCTGTTGGTGCCGAGGCCGTTGGACGGGCGCGGCTGGAACCACTTCAGGTCCGGGACCGCCGCCTCCTCCGCACTGTTGGGGTCCTTCTTCGGCAGGTTGTAGGTCTGGCCGATCAGCTCCGAACCGACCACCTTGCCGCGGGACTTGATCTCGGAGCCGTTGGCCTTGTCGTTGAACAGGGCCTGCGCGACGCCGGTGACGGCGAGCGGGTAGATGACGCCGCAGATGACGGTCAGGACGAGGAGGGCGCGAAGCCCTGCCCCGAGGAGCCGTGCGGTGCTGCTGAGAGAGTTGTTCATGACGTCACCCGATGCCAGGGATGAGGGAGATGAGCAGGTCGATGAGCTTGATGCCGATGAACGGGGCGATCAGGCCGCCCAGGCCGTAGATCCCGATGTTGCGCCGCAGCATCTTGTCCGCGCTGGTCGGCCGGTACTGCACGCCCTTCAGGGCGAGCGGCACCAGCGCGATGATGATCAGCGCGTTGAAGATGACGGCCGACAGGATCGCCGACTCCGGGCTGGCCAGGTTCATGATGTTGAGCTTGTCCAGGCCCGGGTAGACCACCGCGAACATCGCCGGGATGATCGCGAAGTACTTCGCGACGTCGTTGGCGATCGAGAAGGTCGTCAACGCTCCCCGGGTGATGAGGAGTTGCTTGCCGATCTCGACGATCTCGATGAGCTTGGTCGGGTTGGAGTCCAGGTCCACCATGTTCCCGGCCTCCTTGGCGGCCGAGGTACCGGTGTTCATGGCCACGCCGACGTCCGCCTGGGCCAGCGCCGGGGCGTCGTTGGTGCCGTCGCCGGTCATCGCGACGAGCTTTCCACCGGCCTGCTCGCGTTTGATCAGCGCCATCTTGTCCTCGGGAGTGGCCTCGGCGAGGAAGTCGTCCACGCCCGCCTCTTCCGCGATCGCCTTGGCGGTCAGCGGGTTGTCGCCCGTGATCATGACGGTCTTGATGCCCATGCGGCGCAGTTCGTCGAACCGCTCGCGCATGCCGTCTTTGACGACGTCCTTGAGGTGGATGACACCGAGCACGCGAGCGCCCTTGTCGTCCTCGACGGCGACCAGCAGCGGGGTGCCGCCGGCCTGGGAGATCTTGTTGGCGATGGTGTCGGCGTCGTCGGTGACCCGGCCGCCTTGTTCCTTCACCCATGCCATCACCGAGGCGGTCGCGCCCTTGCGGACCTTGCGCCCGGTGCCGTCCTCGACGAGGTCGACACCCGACATGCGGGTCTGGGCGGTGAAGGGCACCCAGTCGGCGTCGATCAGCTCGCCCTGGTGCCGCTCCCGCAGCCCGTACTTCTCCTTCGCCAGGACCACGATCGAGCGGCCCTCGGGCGTCTCGTCGGCGAGCGAGGACAGCTGTGCGGCATCCGCCAGCTCGGCCTCCGTGACGCCCTTGACGGGTACGAACTCGGCGGCCTGGCGGTTGCCGAGGGTGATGGTGCCCGTCTTGTCGAGCAGCAGCGTCGACACATCGCCCGCCGCCTCGACCGCACGGCCGGACATCGCCAGGACGTTGCGCTGCACCAGGCGGTCCATGCCCGCGATACCGATCGCGGACAGCAGTGCGCCGATGGTGGTCGGGATCAGGCAGACCAGCAGCGCGGTCAGCACGATCAGCGACTGCTCGGCGCCGGCGTACTTCGCGAACGGCTGCAGCGTGACGACCGCGAGCAGGAAGACGATCGTCAGCGACGCGAGCAGGATGTTGAGCGCGATCTCGTTGGGCGTCTTCTGCCGGGCCGCGCCCTCGACCAGGGCGATCATGCGGTCGATGAAGGTCTCGCCCGGCTTCGTCGTGACCTTGATGACGATCCGGTCGGACAGCACCTTCGTACCGCCGGTGACCGCGGACCGGTCACCGCCGGACTCCCGGATGACCGGAGCCGACTCACCGGTGATGGCCGACTCGTCGACCGACGCGACACCCTCGACGACGTCACCGTCGCCGGGAATGATGTCGCCGGCCTCGCAGACCACCAGGTCGCCGACGCGCAGCTCGGTGCCGGGCACCCGCTCCTCGGTCGTGCCGGTCAGGCGGCGCGCGACCGTGTCGGTCTTGGCCTTGCGAAGGGTGTCGGCCTGCGCCTTGCCGCGGCCCTCGGCCACCGCCTCCGCCAGATTGGCGAAGATCGTGGTCAGCCACAGCCACGCCGCGATCGCCCAGCCGAACCAGTCGGTCGGGTCCTTGAGCGCCAGCACGGTGGTGACCACCGAGCCGATCAGCACCACGAACATCACGGGCGACTTGATCATCACCCGCGGGTCGAGTTTGCGGACGGCGTCGGGGAAGGACTTGATCAGCTGCTTGGGGTCGAAGAGCCCCCCGCCGACGCGGCCGGGCTCGGTCTTGTGACCGGTCGGCACATCGGAGTGCGGCGCACGGGTCGCAGTGGCAGTGGACATGGAGCCGGGCTCCTCATGCTTCTTTACGTTGGTGGTCATGACGCCAGCCCCTCGGCGAGCGGACCCAGCGCCAGGGCCGGGAAGTAGGTCAGACCGGTGATGATCAGGATCGTGCCGACCAGCAGCCCGGTGAACAGCGGCTTGTTGGTGCGCAGGGTTCCTGCGGTCTCCGGGACCGGCTTCTGCTCGGCGAGCGAGCCCGCGAGCGCAAGCACGAACACCATCGGCAGGAACCGGCCGAGCAGCATCGCGAGACCGAGGGTGGTGTTGAACCACTGCGTGTCCGCGTTCAGGCCCGCGAAGGCGGAGCCATTGTTGTTGGCGCCCGAGGTGTAGGCGTAGAGGATCTCGGAGAAGCCGTGCGCACCGGAGTTGGTCAGCGAGTTCACCGGGGTCGGCAGCGCCATCGCGGCGGCGGTGAAGCAGAGCACCAGCGCCGGGGTAATGAGGATGTAGCAGGCCGCGAGCTTGATCTCTCGGGTGCCGATCTTCTTGCCGAGGTACTCGGGCGTACGGCCCACCATCAGGCCCGCGATGAACACCGCGATGATCGCCATGATCAGCATGCCGTAGAGGCCGGAGCCGACACCGCCGGGAGCGATCTCGCCCAGCTGCATACCCAGCAGGTTGAGGCCACCGCCCAGACCGGTGTTGGACGAGTGGAAGGAGTCCACCGCGCCGGTCGAGGTGAGCGTCGTGGAGATCGAGAAGATCGACGAGGCGCCGATACCGAAGCGGGTCTCCTTGCCCTCCAGGGCACCGCCCGCGACCTCGAACGCCGGACCGTGACCCGCAAACTCGGTCGCCATCATGAGCAGCACGAAGCCGACCCAGATGGTGACCATCGTGGCGAGGATCGCGTAACCCTGCTTGATCGAGCCGACCATCTTGCCGAACGTGCGGGTCAGCGCGAACGGGACCAGCAGGATCAGGAAGATCTCGAAGAGGTTCGAGAAGGAGTTCGGGTTCTCGAAGGGATGGGCCGAGTTGGCGTTGAAGTAACCGCCACCATTGGTGCCGATCTCCTTGATGGCCTCCTGGGAGGCGACCGCGCCACCGTTCCACTGCTGGCTGCCGCCCATGAACTGGCCGACCTCGTGGATGCCGGCGAAGTTCTGGATGGCACCGCACGCGACCAGCACGATCGCGCCGATCACGGAGACCGGGATCAGGATCCGCACGGTGCCGCGCACCATGTCGGCCCAGAAGTTGCCGAGCTCACCGGTGCGGGAGCGGGCGAAGCCGCGTACAAGGGCCACCGCCACCGCGATACCCACTGCGGCGGAGACGAAGTTCTGCACCGCCAGGCCGCCGGTCTGTACGACGTGGCCCATGGCCTGCTCGCCGTAGTACGACTGCCAGTTGGTGTTCGACACGAACGACGTAGCGGTGTTGAACGCCTGGTCCGGGTCGATCGAGGAGAAGCCGAGCGAGCCGGGCAGGCTGCCCTGGATCCGCTGCAGCAGGTACAGGAACAGGACACTGACCGCGGAGAAGGCGAGGACGCCGCGCAGGTAGGCGGGCCAGCGCATCTCGGCGTTGGGGTTGGCGCCGATGGCCTTGTAGATCCATTTCTCGACCCGCAGATGCTTGGTCGAGGAGTAGACCCGGGCCATGTAGTCGCCGAGCGGACGGTACGCGAGAGCCAGCGCCGCGATGAGCGCGAGCAGCTGGAGCACACCGGCGAGGAAGGGGCTCATATCCGTGCTCAGAACCTCTCCGGGTACACAAGGGCGACGACGAGGTAACCCAGCAGGGCGACGGCCACGACCAGGCCGACGATGTTCTCGGCAGTCACAGCTTTGCCACCCCCTTGGCGATGACGGCCACCAGCGCGAAGACCGCGATCGTGGTGACGACGAAGGCCAGGTCAGCCATCGTGAGCTCCTGAAAGAGGTTCGGAAATGTCTCGGACGTCTAGAGGAAAGCCTGTTTCCGGCCAGACATGAGCGCCGTTGACGGCTCTCTTACGGCTATGGGCACGCTCTTGACGGCTCTCTTACGCCGACCCGTCCGACCTGCGAGGACACCGGGCGATCAGCCGCCGAGAACCGGGCCCGCGGTGTCGAGTGAGGCCCCGGCCTGTTCTGCATCCCTGGCGCCGATGAGCCGGACCTTGAACACTGCCTTGACGGTCCCTGGCTCAGCGGGCAAGGCCTTCGGGTCGTGTCTAGGCTCTGGGCCATGACGGATTGCGTGCAGGTCTACACAGCGACTGCGAGTCGTGAAGCGGCGGTGGTGTTGGGGAAGACTGCGACAGAGGCGCGCCTGGCTGCGGGCGTCCAAGTGGTGGGCCCCGTTGTGTCGCTCTTTTGGCATCTGGGCGAGTTCGGTGAAGGCGAGGAGTGGCAGGTGATCTTCAAGACCACGACCGCCCGGTACCCCGACCTTGAAGCACACCTGCTGGAGCACCACCCCTGGCAGAATCCAGAGATCACGGCGGTGCCCTTTGTCTCCGGATCTGCGGCGTACCTGGACTGGATCGCCCGCACCGTGGCTAAGTGATCACCATGGCCGCGCGGTCAAGTAGTTCAGCAACGGGAGTGAGTGTCCGGTGCGGCTGAAGCCTCAGCAGGAACTCGTTCGCACGCTGCTGCGGCCGGACGGACCCAATTCCGGCTGAAAGATCCATGGCCCTGGTGATCACTGCCGTTGACTGCTCGACCTCCCCGGCGTCCAGGTAGGCGTGCGCGAGCCAGGTCAGGTACAGCGACTTGTCCCGTGCGTGGGCGTCGTTGAAGTCTGCCAGGGCACTCTCGAGAGCGGGCACTGCTCGTAGTGGCCGGTGCAGCTCAGTCCAGCAGCGGCCTTTCATAATCTGGAGCTCGCGGGTGTCGACCCACGATGCCCAGTCAGGTCCTGGCCGATCGCTGCCATGCCCGGTCAATGCCTCCTCGGCTTGGCCGAGAGCCTTCTCCGTTTCCGTGGCCTGTCCTGCTTTGGCGTGGGCCCAAGCGCGGCGTTCGAAAAGGAGTGCCCGCACAGTTGGGGGCGCATTCAGGCTTGCCGTCTCGCATGATGCGGCTGCGGTCGCTACGCCAGAGGTGCCGGTGCTGACCTGCTGATAGGCCATGAACGCGAGCGAATTACCTGCCAGCGCTCTGTCACCAGCTTCTGTCGCCGCCTGAAGAGCCTTCTCGTAGAGGGCGGATGCCTCACCCTGGTGACCCGCGTCGAAAGCTGCCCAACCCGCTTGCTGTGCCTGCTCGGCAACCAGGCTGAGGAGCTGGCGGCCGGTGGCTTCTGCGTAGGAGGCGTTGCGCAGCAGGTTCAGCGTGGTGCCGAGTTCGGCGCGGTACATCTGCCGCGTATCAGCCCCACCGAGCACATCGTCGAGACTCCGGAGACGGGTTGCGCGCCTTTTCAGGTGCTGCACCTGTCGCGGTCCGATGCGACGGCTGGCCGCAGCTCCTTGCGCCATGGCCGCGCCGGTGGCGACACCTATCGACGCTGCGAGGAACTTCCTGCGCTGCACTTCATCTCCTTCGAGATCGACAGTCCCCAGATCACCGAACTCGCGGGCGTCCGCTAATAGTGAGGCAGACGCAAAGAGCGGGCCCAGCTCGGAGCTGGTCGGAGACGCGAGTGTAGGGGCCTGTTCCCATGGGCGCGGTGCCAGCCCGATCATGTGGCCGGGGATTCCCAAGGCATCTGCGATGTACGCGATCTTCTCGTAGGTGGTGATCGCCCCTTCGCCTCGGGCCAGCTTCCCCACCCGTTCGGGCTTGATGTCGCACGCATCAGCGATCTTCAGGAAACTGATCCCGCCCCACTGCCGGGCCAGCTTGAACACCTGGCCGAAGTCGTGCCGCTTCAGCGCGGACTGTACATCGGTTCGGTCCAGCACATGCCCGGGTAAGGCTGCTGGCGAGAAGTCTCCTGACACGTGTTGCCTCGAATCCGCTTGTACATAAGGACTAGCAGTCGTTCTGTTCGCGGAGTTTACCCATCATGGGTACCCCTATCGCCGGGAATCGGCAGACGCCTGAACTCGCCATCCTCTGAGGCATGCAGGAACGACAGGAAGCGCTGAACAACCCAGAGGTGGTGCGTCGTTGGGCCCGCCACCCACGTTGCGTCAGTTTGGCCCGTGTCGAGCTACGCAAGATTCTGGCCGTCTGGGGTCTGACTCGGATTGAGGACGCGGCTCTGGTCGTGCTCTCGGAATTGATCACAAATGCCGTGCGACATGCGCGAGTGTCACCGGGACGAGAGATCGAAACGCGCTATCAGCTGACGTGCGACGGCGTCCGCGTCGAGGTGCACGACAGCGCCGACGGTTGGCCACAGAAGCGCGACGCCGACAGCGACTCGGAGGGCGGGCGAGGGCTCGTCCTGGTAAGTGCGCTTGCGGACCAGTGGGGCGTGAGCGAACGCGGCGGAGTCGGTAAGTCCGTATGGGCTCTGATGTCTGTGCCGCCAAGAGAGGGAGACGGCTGATGGACGGAACTCGGAGGAGGCAAATTGAAGCGGTCTCGCCCGAAGATAGGTTTACGAAAGCGCGCGCCGTAATGCGGTTCGCGGACTGGACCTTGAGCGCCGACAAGGAGGGCAGCGGACCGATCTTTATCGCAGAGTGCACAACGTGCGACGAGTCCTCCGATGCGGCGGAAAACAAGGCCGATCCTGAGGTGTGGTGTTTACGCCACGCAGGCGCACTTGGGCACACGGGTTTCCGAGGAATCACCACAGCCTACTTCCGGGCCACTCCTGTTGAGCCCTCGAAATAGCGGGCCGGACTCATGAGGCGGCGATTATTCGCCGGCGCTGACCACCAAGGGGGCGGCCCTGCCGGGCCGCCCCCGACCCAGACCGGCCGCAACCGTCAGGGCAGATCCGACAGCCGGAACCTCAGTCGGCAGATCACGGCGTCCGTGTCGCGGCGTACGGCGTGTGCGACGACAGCGCCGCGCTGGTTCTGCAACAGCCGCTGCCACAGGCGGGTCGGCTCGATCTCGGGAATGAGCACCGTGATCCGGGTGTCCGGACGGTCCGCCGCGATCTCGCGTACGTACGCGGCGACCGGGCGGCCGACCGTGCGGCGGGCGGAGGAGATGCGCACCAGCGGGACGCCCGGATTCCACAGCGCCCAGTCCCGCTCCAGAGCCTCAGTCTGCGCGCGGTCCTCCGGATCGGGGTGGCAGACCGTCACCGCGCGCACTTCGTCGCCCAGTGACACGGCCGCGGTCAGGGCCTCGCTGGTGAGCCGGGTCAGGGAGGAGACCGGGACCAGGACCAGTGAGCGGTCGCGGTGCGGGGATTCGGGGATGCGGCCGAGCCCGAGCCGGTCGCCGATCCGGTCGTACGCACGTTGGACGCACTCGAACCCGGCGACCAGCAGGGGCAGGGCGACCACGATCAGCCAGGCGCCGTCGTGGAACTTGGTGGCGGTGACGACGACCGCACTGACACCCGTGAGCAGTGCGCCCATGCCGTTGAGGAGCGCCTTGCCCGCCCAGCGCGGCCCGCGTACCCGGCGCCAGTGGATGACCATGCCGGTCTGGGCGACGGTGAAGCCGACGAAGACGCCGATGGCGAAGAGGGGCACGAGTGTGTTGGTGTCGCCGCCGGAGAAGACCAGCAGTGCGGCGGAGACGGCCGCGAGGGCGAGGACCCCGTGTCGGTGGACCTGCCGGTCGGCCTTCAGACCGAAGACGTGCGGCAGGTAGTTGTCGCGGGCCAGCAGCTTGAGCAGGACCGGCAGCCCGCCGAAGGACGTGTTCGCGGACAGCGCCAGCAGCACCATGGTGGTGAACTGGACGACGTAGAAGGCGAGATTGTGCCCGAACGACGCGTCGGCGAGCTGCGCGAGCACGGTCACGCCGTCGACCGGCTGCAGCCCGAACCGGGAGATCAGCACGGACAGGCCGATCAGCATCACTCCCAGCAGGGCCCCGAGAGCGACCTCCGCACCCTGAGCTCGGCGGACGGCCGGGGCGCGGAAGGACGGGACGGCGTTGGCGATCGCCTCGACACCCGTCAGCGCCGAGCACCCCGACGCGAAGGCTTTCAGCAGCAGGAGGGCTCCGACGGTGGTGGCGTTGTCGGCGAGTACGGAGGCGTGGCCGGTCGCCGCTTCGGTGGAGAGCGGGGCGTCGCGGAACAGGCCGACCGTGATGAGGACGAGGATCGAACCGACGAAGACGATCGTGGGCACGATGAACGCGCGGGCCGAGTCGACGATCCCGCGCAGGTTCACCGCAGTGATCAGGACGAGCACGACGAGGCACAGCCACAGTCGCTCGCCGTACAGCCCGGGGAAGGCCGAGGTAAGCGCGGCCACGCCCGCCGTGACGGCGACGGCCACATTGAGGACGTAGTCCAGGACCAGGGACGCCGCGGCGACCAGGCTGGTCCGGCGGCCCAGGTGCTCCTTGGCTACCGCGTAGCTCCCGCCGCCGTCCGGGAAGGCCGCGATGACCTGCCGGTACGAGGCGACGAGGACGGCCAGCAGCGCGGCGATCGCCACGGTGACGGGGAGCGTGAAGCCCAGCCCGTATCCGCCGGCCGCGGCGAGGACCAGGACGATCGCTTCGGGGCCGTACGCGACCGAGGCCATGGCGTCGAGGGAGAGCGCGGCCAGGCCGGTCAGGGCGGTGAGTTTGTGGCGTGCGTCGGTATCCGGGGGTTCCTCTGCGCCGGGCGCGGTGCCGGTCTCGGTGGACAGGACGGACATGCGGGCAGCTCCTTCGTTCCAGGTCCGCTCAGGGTGTGCCCGCATCCGACCGGCCGCGGCTGTCGCTGGCGCGTTCTTGGCGCGAAACGGCGATGCCTTCACGCGTTCTTGACGGGGGCCGTCAAGAAGACGTCAAAGCTGACCGACACCGCGCCAGGGGTTCATCAATGAACCGGGAGCGAGCTCTCGGCGCGCCTAGCGTCGGTGGCATGGGACGGAGTACGAGATCCGTTCCGGGGCGCGACGCCGACCATGTGGAGCCCCCCGGAACGCACGCTTCCAACACCGGGTGGGCCGGTGAGCTACGAGCCGCAGTCGGCTGCGCCCTACTGCTCCTCGCGCTTCTCCTGCTGATCGACACCGCTGCCGGTGGCCTCACCGCCCCGCGCGTCGCGCTGTGGGCGGGCCTCTCCGTCCTGCTCTTCGTGGTGCTGCACCCGGCGAGGGTCACGGCCGGAGAGGGCTGGCTCGCCTCGCGCGGGCTGTGGCGCGAACGGAGAGTGCACACGGACCGCCTGGTGGCGGTGCGCTGGTCCGACGGTGTCGCGCAACGGCTGGTCCTGCGCGACGTGGACGGCGGACGCGTCGAGCTGGACCCGCATGTCCTCATCGACAATCCGCAACTATGGCGACTGGTGGACGCGGGCGCCCGCGCCTCCCTGGGCCGCGGGACACTGCTGTGCGGTGCCACGGCCCTGAAGCAGTTGTCGCGGCGGATCGACGGTGAGACGGCCCAGACGGTCTTCAAGGTCTCCGGCCTGGACTAGCGACGACCGGCCACGCCAGCCCCGCCTCAGCCCGCCCGGGGCGGCCGCTGCGCGGCCCACAGCAGCCCCGCGGCGATGAACACGAGCACCACGCCCGAGCCGACGAACCGGGCATCCGGCTCCGCCAGCACACCGAAGGTCACCTGAAGACCGAGGTACGCGGCCATCAGCAGCTGCCCGTAACCCCACAGACGCGGCCGCTGGATATACCTGCGCTGCCACTTCGGCAGCCAGCCCGTCCGTATCGCGGCAATCCCACTGGCCGCGATGAGCGTGCCCACGACGACAGACGGCACCAGCAAATACCCGTTCATATCCCCACCCTTGAGAGCCGGGACATCTGCGCCGCCGAGTCAGCCGACGCGAACATCCGCTCACGAGAAGGTACTTGGGCGGGCACGGCGCCGCCCGCATCTTGACGGCATACATACGCGATGTCGTTGGGACAGGCGAACGTGCCGGGCAGGATGCCGCTAGTCGACGCTCGCCTTAGTCAGAGCAACGGAGGCGACCGGCTGCAGCGCCCCATGCAGATGGACCAGGCTGTCCCCGCCCACGCCGACCTCCGCGTGGGCCACCGCGCCGACGACCAAGTGGTGGTCGCCGAGCCTGATCCGGTCGTAGCGGGAGCAGACCAGCCAGGACAGGCAGCCGTCGAGGAGGGGGACGCCGTGGGGGCCGGTGTGCCAGCGGGTGGGTGGGGCGAACCGGTCGGTGCCGGGGGTGGCGAAGCGCTTGGCCACGTCCATCTGGTCGCCGGACAGGATCTGGATCCCGAACCACTGGTTGTCCTTGATCCGGCGCCAGGTGGATGAGGTGTCGGCCAGTGCGAAGGAGACCAGCGCGGGTTCCGTGCTGATCGAGGTCAGCGAGGTGATGGTCACTCCTGCGGGGCCCGCGGCATCCGCCGCGGTGAGGACCGCGATCCCCGAGGCGTACGGCCGCAGGGCCGTGCGCAGGGCCGCCCCTTCGATGGTCACGGCTGTCACTCCCCCGCCTGGTGGGCGTCGATACGTACCGGCCGCAGCGCGATCGCCGCAGCGGCGGCGACGACCAGCAGGATCGCCGACCCGGTGAGCACCGCGACCTGCAACCCGTCGGTGAACGCCTCGATGCTGCCCTGCTTGAGCGCCGCGCCCGCCGGGTCCGGCAGGGACTTGGCGACCTCCATCGCCGCCTGGAGCGTGCCGCGGGTGGCTTCGCCCGCCGTGGCCGGCAGACCGGGTGGGATGACGTCCTCCACCTCGCGCCGGTACACCGTCAGCGCGATGCTCCCGAGCATCGCGATGCCGATGGCGCCGCCGAACTCGTTGCTGGTCTCCGACAGCGCCGACGCCGACCCCGCACGTTCCGGCGGAGCGGTCGCGACCACGACGTCGGTGGCCAGCAGCACCACCATGCCCACCCCGGAGGTCATGATGCTGCTGCCGAGCACGATGATGGCCAGCCCGCTGTCCGCGGTCACCAGGCTCATCACCGCGAAGCCCACGGCGGCGACCGTGAGCCCGGTGCAGACGATGGACGCGGGCCGGACCCGCTTGGCCAGCACGCCCGCCACCGTGAGCCCGAGGAACAGCGTTGCGATCGCGGGCAGTTGCCACATCGAGGCGACGAACGGCCGCAGGCCCAGCACCGACAGCGCGTACTGCGAGCTGAGCATCATCATGCCGAGCATCGCGAACTGCACCACCGTGGTGGTGACGATGGCGGTGCTGAACGCGCGGTCACGGAACAGCTTGGTGTCGATGAGCGGGTCGCGCGAGCGGCGCTGCCGCCGGACGAACAGCGCGCCGACCGCGAGTCCGGCGACGACGGGCACGATCGACTTCCAGTCGAGGTGGCCCTCTGCGAACCTCTTGGCTCCGTAGACGACCGGCAGCACCGCCGCCAGCGACAATGCCGCGCTGAACAGGTCGAACCGTTCCGGGCTTGGGCTGCGGAACTCCGGCAGCAGGATCGGGCCGAGCACGAGCACCAGGATCATGACCGGCACGTTGATGAGGAAGACCGAGCCCCACCAGAATCGCTCCAGGAGCAGGCCCGCCGTGATGGGGCCGAGCATCGCGCCGGCGGCGAAGCCCGCGGTCCACAGTCCGATCGCCGCGCGGCGCTGCCCCTCGTCGTGGAACATGTTGCGGATCAGCGACAGCGTGGAGGGCGCCAGCGTCGCGCCCGCGACCCCCAGCAGGGCTCGGCTGGCGATGAGCAGCCCGGGACTGCTGGAGTAGGCCGCGAGGACGGAGGCGACGCCGAAGCCCGCCGCGCCGAACAGCAGCAGCCGGCGCCGCCCGATCCGGTCCCCCAGCGCCCCCATCGTGATCAGCAGGCCCGCCAGCAGGAATCCGTAGATGTCCATCACCCACAGCATCTCGGAGGTGCTGGGGGTGAGATCGGCCGCGACGAAGGGCACCGCGTAGAACAGCACGCTGATGTCCATCGCCACGAGGACGCAGCACAGCACGATCACCACCAGGCCGAGCCACTCCTCATACGTGGCCTTGCCCAAAGTGGCCTTGGTGTCCTGCGCGGACGGAGCGCCGGCGGTCCCGCTCACCGTAGTCCGCCGCTGGTGAACGCCTTGGCGACTGCGGCCGACTGCGAGGCCGCGCAGGTCGCGCCCGCCGGCGGCGTCTTTCCGGTCACCAGGTACTGGGCCTCGTGGCCGCGCGCGCAGGCGGAGTTGAGGATGCCGGTGTGGCCGTCGCCCTCGACGGTGAGCAGCCGGCTGCCCTCGATCTTCGCCGCGAGCCGCTGCGCCCACCGGTACGGAGTCGCCGCGTCGTAGCGGGTGTTGACCAGCAGGACGGGCGGCGCGCCGTGGACCTCCAGCGGGGCGGGCCGGTTGGCAGCAGGCACCGGCCAGCCCACACAGCCGCTGGTCCAGTCCCAGAACTCCGAGTAGCGCCAGGTGTGCGGGGCCACCGTCCGCAGGCGGGCGGACTGCACGGCCATGTCGACGAATCCGCGGGTGTTCGGCGCGAAGTCGTGGCAGCCCACGGTCCGGTAAGCCTTGTACTCCGGCTGCAGGAACGAGGCGGGGGTGACCAGGCCCGTGGCGTCGGCGTCCCCGGCCAGGCCCGCGGCGGCCGCGAGCGCGCCGGCCAGGAGCGGCCACGCGGAGGGCTGGGTCAGGTAGGTGTACGCGCCGTTGGCGAGTTCCTCGGCGTTGGCCTTGCGCCCGAGGTTCGACGCGGGGATGCCCGAGGTGCGCGCCGCGGTCATGACGCCGTCGTACGTGGCGATCACATCGGCGCCGTGCAGGGCGCACTGCTCGTCGGTGCGGCACCAGTCGGCGAAGCGCCGCAGTGCCTTCTCCGTGGCCCGGGCCTCGTCGATCGCGGCGGTGCGGGTCGGCAGACTGTGGTCGACGACGCCGTCGAGCACCATCGTCCGCACCCGGTCCGGGTGGCGCTGGGCGTAGAGCGAGCCGATCTCGGTGCCGTAGGACAGGCCGAGCCACGAGATCTTCTGCGCGCCCAGTGCCTTGCGCAGGGCTTCGACGTCGGAGACGACGCTGGCGGTGTCGACGTGGTCTGTCAGCGGACCTGTCGCCTCGCGGCAGGCCTGCCCGGCTGTCTGGTTGAACCGCTTGAGCTGCTCGTAGGCGGCCGGGGTGCGCGGGAACGTACTGAGCGCGGAGTCGTGCAGCGGCTTCGGGCAGGCGATCGGCGTGCTCTGGCCGACACCGCGCGGGTCGAACCCGATGAGGTCGAACCGCTGGCGCAGCGGCGCGAATTCGGGCGCGATGGCGAGCAGGTCGCTGTAGGCCACGGCCCCCATGCCGGAGCCACCGGGGCCGCCCGGGTTGAACAGCAGCGGGCCGATCCGGTTCTCCTTGTCCAGCGCGGGCAGCTTCGACAGGGCCAGGGTGATCTTCTTCCCGCCCGGCTTCGTCCAGTCCAGCGGCACCTCCATCTGCGCACACTGGGCCCCGGGCACCGAGCCCTCACCGCAGTCGGCCCAGGCGATCTCCGCCGCGGATTCGACACTCGCCTCGTGGGCATCGGCCAGCGTGGGCATGACCACCGCGAGGGCCAGAGTGCTGCCCGCGGCGATCAGCCCCAGGACGCGGCGGGAGGCCCGCGCACGATGTTCCGACATGTCACATTCCTTAAGGGTGTTGGTTCGGGCCCGTCACGGTGTCCTGGAGACCACCGCGATGAGGGAGCTGCCGGCGGGCGCGGGCAGCCGGCGGGTGAGCCAGTGATCGATGCGGCTCAGTCCGTACATCAGCCGGTTGACCGGCTGCGCGGGCGCCTTCACGAAATGGCTGTGCTCCGAGGCGTCCGCCTTGAAGAGCAGCCGGCGCAGGAACAGCGGCAGCACCGTCCACGCGTAGTAGTAGCGCACCTCCAGCACCCTCAGCCCCGCGCCCTCCAGCGCCGCACGCAGGGACTTGCGGGTGTATCGCCGGAAGTGGCCGCTGAGTTCGTCGAACTCGCTCCACAGCGCCATGAGCGCGGGGACCGTGATCA
This sequence comes from Streptomyces sp. NBC_00322, assembly GCF_036147535.1. Classification (NCBI taxonomy): domain Bacteria; kingdom Bacillati; phylum Actinomycetota; class Actinomycetes; order Kitasatosporales; family Streptomycetaceae; genus Streptomyces; species Streptomyces sp. NBC_00322. The sequence goes on from NZ_CP108019.1 coordinate 747,072, forward strand.
CGCCCCGGCCGTCGGGGCCGAGGAGGGACGCCACCCGGCGCAGCGCCGCGCCCTGGTCGTCGATGTGTTCGAGCACATCGAGCATCAGCACCAGGTCGTGATCGGCGCCGCGCGGCCGTCCCTGCACGAAGTCCGCGACCTCGATGCGGTCGCGCACCGGCGAATCGGGCGCCACGAGCACCCGGTCCGGCTCGATCCCCTCGACATCGCCGAAGGGTTCGAGCCGGCGCCAGATGAAGCCGTCGCCGCAGCCGACGTCGAGGACCTTTGCCCGGCGGCCGGCCCACCGGCCGTGCTTGCCGACGTAGTGCAGCACCTGGTGCTCGCGGGCCCGCCACCACCAGTGCGTGCGGTAGATCTCGCCGTAGACGCCGCTGTACGTGGCGTCCATGAGGGTCGAGTCCGCTGTCGGGTCGGCCGCCGTCTCGCCCTGGCCGTGAGTTGCCGGTTCCACGCTCATCGCACCTACTCCGTGGGTTCTGCCCGGCCGCCCTCGCGGGTGGCCACATGGTGGCGTTCGAGCTCGCGCTCCGAGCCGCGCAGCGCGACGATCTCCTCGAAGCTCGGCATGACCGGCTCGTCGTCACCGCCGATCAGGCTGCGGGTCACGTCCATCAGCAGTTGCTTGAGAGCCACCGGATTGCGCAGCAGCGCGTGCCCGGACACGGCGACCTCGATGACATTGCTCTGGTCGAGGTCGGCGGCCTCGAACGCGGTGCGTACGTCGGCGATGTCCACCCAGTCGTCGTCGGCGGCGACGAAGTTGCGTACCGGGATGTTGAGCTGGGACAGCGCGTCGATCGTGGCCGACAGCTCCCACCAGTTGACGACCCGGGTCTCACTGACGATCGGGCGCGGGTCCACCGAGTGCTTGTCGATGTGTACCCGGTCGGGCAGGTCGTCCAGCTCCCAGTCCAGGTAGTCGACGTCAAGCACCTTGAGCAGGGTCTTCCGGCCGTTGACCACGCCCAGCATCAACGCGATGTTGTCCGCGCACTTGTTGGCGGCCGCGAACTGCAGCACCGGCAGCGCGGAGAGGCTGGTGGCGACCATCGAGACGGTCTCCACCCCCTCGCGCTTGCGCACGTTGTCAACGACCGCCGTGAGGGCCTGCATCAGCTCGGTGACGGAATAGTCGACGATCTCGCCGTCGCTGATCCCGACGTGGTCGAGCGCGTCGAACCGGTACACCGTGGCGCCGTTGTAGACCAGCATCAGCGCGAGCACCCCGGAGCTGCGCATCCGCTGGCCGAATCCCGGCGCCATGACGACGATCGGCCCGGTGCCGGCGTTGTCCGACGGGCTGTCTCGCCATACCGCCACGGTCCGGCCGTTGTTCGTTGTCACGTCGAAACACTCTGTCGACATGGCTCCCCCTCCTGTGTGATCCGTTGCTTGTCTGTCCTGATGCTCGTCAGTCGGTCCGCACCGTCTCGGCGAGGCGCAGGGCGCAGCCGTGGTGACTGGACGTGCGCATCCTGCGGTCGATGTGAACCGTGGTGCCGCCCCGCCCGCACGGGCAGTTGTCGGTCTCGGCTGACCCGAAGTCCTCCGCCAGCAGGAAGCACGGGTAGCTGCGCGCCGTCGGGTCCAGGTACGACATCAGGCCGACCTGCCCGGCCGGAACCGGGGACAGGTCGCGCGGGTCGCGCACGATCACCTCGACCCACGGCGGCACGTGCTTGCGATGGTGCTCACACTCGATGAACGCCGTGTTCAGCTCGACCTGGTTGAACACGTCGCGCACCTGCTGCGCCGATGCCAGGCCGAAGGTGTCCATGGCCAGTGACCGCAGCCGGTCCGGGTCGAGTTTGGTGGACTCGTTCTTCTTCCAGCCACCGCCGGTGATCACCGCCATCCGGTCGCCCGCGGACAGCTTGATGCTGTTGTCCGACATGTGGCGCAGCAGTTCCGCCATGAACACCGGCGGACCGGCCACGCACACGAACTTGCCGTCGGCCAGAGCGCTCTCCAGGTCGCGTACGACGTCCCGCAGGCGCAGCACTCCGTCGGCGACGTAGGAGCGTGTGGCGGCGAACATCTCGACCAGCGTCATGATGTAGCTGATCCATACGCCGTCCGCCTCGCGCCGGTTGGGGCCGAGGTGCACCATCTGGCCGTCGTCGTCGAGATCGATGTCGCCGTAGAGGGTGCGCCAGATGTCGCTTTCGGGGCGCAGCGAGCCGGCCAGCCGCTCCAGCGAGGGTTCGTCCCGCCAGACCATGCTCTGAGTGCCGCTGGTACCGCTGGACTTGAACACGTCGCAGTCCGCGGCGGGAACGCTGCGGACCTCGACGCGCTTGAACATCCGGGTCGGGAACTGCGGCACCCGCACCAGGCTCCCGGGGGCGCCGAGGTCGGCGAGCGTGAACCCGCTCGACTCGGCGAAGGTCCGGTAGTCCGCGTTGTGCTCCAGATGGTGTGCCACCGCCGCGGTGATGAACCGGTGCCGCAGCGCGGCCTGGTCGGCGCTCGGCATCGCCCACCAGTCGTCGTCCTCGAAGATCAGCCGGTCGAGTTCGGCGAACTCGGTACCGGTGAGCGCGATGGACGACCGCGGCCCGGCATCGATGTCCGTCGTCATCACGAGACCGCGCTCGGCTTCCAGCCGATACGGGGCAGGACTTCCTCGGCGAACATGTTCATGTTCTCCAGGATCCGGTCGCGGTTGAGGGTGGCCTCGACCCCGAGCTGGAAGTTGCGCACCCCGGTGACCTCCATGGTCTTGCCGATGCGGTCGACGCACTCCTCCACGCTGCCGACGATGCTGTTTTCCAGCATGTAGTTGGTGAAGTCGGCGTTGGTACGGTCACCGCGCAGCGCGGCGGCCTGCCATTCGCCGTACTGGAACCGATAGTTCGGCAGCTTCTGCAGCTGCTCCATGGTGAACGCGGCGTCGTCGTGCTCCTGCTCCCACCAGCACATGTGCTTCCAGATCTCGTCGTGCGCCTTCTGGGTGGTCTCGGCGACATGGGCGACGGTGCACAGGGCGTGCGGCACGGTGGTCGGGTCGATGCCGTGGCTCTCGGCGGTCTCGTTGTAGAGGTCGATGATCGAGCGCATCGCCTCGTAGGCGCCGATGGCCGGCATGATCAGCGGAATGCCCCGCGAGGCCGCCCACTCGATCGTCGAAGGTGACTGGCCCACGCCGTACATCGGCGGGTTCGGCTTGGTGAACTGCGTGGGGAAGGGCGTCACGTCGGGCAGCTTTATCTCCTCGCCGTCCCACTTGGCGCTGCCGGTCTCCCAGATGCTGCGGATGACGTCGACGTACTCGGTCTGCAGGATGTGCGACTTGGCCGGGTCGACGCCGAAGGCCTCGAAGTCCTTCGGGAAGTACCCGCGGCCCACACCGAGGATGAACCGGCCGTGGCTGAGCTGGTCGAGCATGTTGGTCTGCTCGGCGATACGGATCGGGTGGTCCAGCGGCAGGATGACCACAGCGGTGCCGACCTTGATCTGCTTGGTCTTGCCCAGCACATAGCCCGCCATCGTCAGCGTGTTCGGGCACAGGCCATAGCGGGTGAAGTGGTGCTCCAGCAGCCATGCCGACTGGTAGCCGATCTTGTCGGCCTCGACGGCGAAGTCCATCGAGTAGTCGAAGACCTCCGTCTCCGACCAGTGGTCGGGGTGGGCCGTCGTCAGCATCACGCCTACGTCCATCAGATTTCTCCTCTGTGCTCTTCGGCTGGGGATATTCGGTCGGGAAACTTCGGCCGTTGGCCGTTGGCCGCGGGCCGTCACATGAGCAGGTCGCGCAAGCGGCGGTGCTCCAGGAACTCGGACTGGTCGATCGGCACGACCATTCCCTTGCCGTAGTTGAGCCGCGGGGCCTCCACCGAGACCATCCGCGTCATCATCTGCAGCGGCTGGAGGCCGTCGTGGGAACCGCCGAGCCGGAAGAACGGCGAAAGGCCGGCCTCGACGAACCGGCACGCGCCGCGCCGGGCCAGCTCGTGCCGCAGCTGTTCGTGCAGTGACCACGGCGCCAGGCCGATGGTCTGCACCGTCGGGTCGACCCACTGCGCCACCTCGGCCAGGTCGGCGACCTGATGCACGAACACCGTGCGGGCGCTGGGCAGTTCGGTGACGGTGGCCGGGTCGGTGATCAGGATCGACCCCCAGGAGCCGGTGCGGACCCGCTGCCCGAAGTACTGCTGGGCGGCGACCTCCATCGACGCCTGCGCGGCCTCGTCGGCGGTGACCGATGTGCGCGGCAGCATGTCCTCGTAGCGCACCAGCTCGGCCTGCAGCCGGTCGGCGAACTCCTCGGGGTCGGCGTCGGTGAACACCTGGTGGGTGGAGAAGCAGGCGCGCTGCTCGTACATCGACGCGTCGTGCGCGATGCCGCGGGTCGCCCGCGCCATGTCGGCGTCCTTGCCCACGACGGTGAAGCTGCGCCGGGGGCCGTAGGGCACCACGATCGCCTCGGACGAGCAGTTCCGGTAAGCCGCGTGCACCGCCTCGGCACCGCCCCAGGCGCAGATCACGTCGGCACTGCCGAGGATCTCCTTGCCCAGGTCGCTGTCGCGCTCCCAGAACACCGCGCTCACCGACCTGGTCACCGGGTGGTCGGGATCGATGTCGGTGAAGCTCTGCGCCAGCACGACCGCGGTGGCCGGCTCGCCCGCGGCGTACTTGAGCACCGAGGTGTTCTTGGTCAGCAGCGCGCGGACCAGCGAAACCGTGGTCGAGTACGGCACGTTGCCCGGCAGGATGTGCACGCTGCGGCCACGCGGATACGCGCGCACCTCGGCGTCCTCACGGGGGATCCAGCGGTCCATGATCTGCCGGTGGCCGAGCTCGACGGCCACCATGTCGTGCAGCTGTCCGTGCGCGCGCAGCGTCGCCGAGATCAGGTCGGCCTCGGCGTCGGCCATCTGCTGGGAGTAGCCGTGCATCCGCTTCAGCTCACGGACGTAGAGCCTGCGGCGCGCGTACTCCTCGTTGTTCCACAGGTGCCCGATCCGGTTGAGATAGGCGACGATCTCCTGCAGCGGGGTCTCGGCGAGGTCGGTCGGCGGGCTGTGCAGCCGATCAACGAGCGCCCGGGTCAGCCTCGGAACCGCGGCCTTGGCACCGTTGGGGAACTCCAGTACGCGGGGGTCGCCGTCGGGCTCGACGCGCTCCCCCCACACCATGAACGGATGGGTCTTCACCTTTGTCGGCGCCGGCAGCACCACGTGACCGGTCACGAGCGGTCACACCTCCTTCGACTGGTTGATGTGCGTGTCCCAGGTCCCGCGCAGCACGCTGAACGCCTCCGCCGCGGCGGTGTTCGCGTGCGCGCCGAACAGCTCGGCCTGCAGGCCGATGGCCTTGAGTGAGCGGGGGTGCGGGAAGTCCCGCAGTTCCGACGCGTAGCAGCGCATCGCGTCGAGCTTGTACGCCAGCGTGTCGGTGATGTCGCTGTAGAGCGCGGGCACGAACGGTTCGCGGCCCGCGTAGCCCGCGTCGGTGGCCGACAGGGTGGAGAAGCCGAGCAGCCAGCGCACCTTGCTCGCGTGCGGCCGGCACGCGATCATGCAGGCGCGGGCCGTCAGTTCGTGGTCGATGTTGAGGTCGCCGCTGTGGTGGGTGTAGACGGTGTGCGGGGCCAGCCGTTCGACCACCGCGCCGACCTGCTGGGCCAGAGTGAGCAGCGGGTAGGTGTCGAGCTGGTTGTCCGCGAGGTCGAGCCGGTGCACTCCGGCGCTCCCCAGCACCGCGCAGGACGCCGCCGTCTCGTCTGCCGACAGTGCCGCGCTGGCCTCGGGATCGGGGTCGTCCGCCCGCGACGTCTTGCCCTCGGCGAGGATCAGTACGTGTACCTCGTCGCCGGCCTTGGCGTGCTTGGCCAGCGTGCCGCCCGGGCCGATCACCTCGTCGTCGGGATGCGCGACGACGGCGAGCACCGTGCTCATGATGGGGTCCCCCTGACGATGTCGGCGCTCTCCGGCCCGCACTGCATCAACAGGTCAAGCACCGACAGGTGCGACTGGAAGCCGTCGCGCGCCTGCGGGTACACCGGGTGCGGGTAGTGGAAGTAGTCGATGCGGATGCCGTCCAGGCCCGTGGTGTCCAGGTAGTTCGTCGCCTGTGGCCCCGCGATGAACGCGTCGGCGCCGTACTTCTCGCACAGCAGCGGGATGACCGTCTGGCGGTCGAACTCGGGCAGCTCCAGCTTCGAAATCCGGTGCACCGGGCAGTCGATCTTGAGCTGTTCGAGGCAGTAGTCGATGAACGGCAGGCACACTTCGTTGAGCGTGGCGAACTCGGTGGCGTAGTAGCTCTCCAGGAACTCGGCGTGCAGCCTGAAGTAGGGCGCCCGGCGGTAGGCCATCTGAATGGCCTTCCAGTGCCTGCGCCGCCAGCCGTCGTCGAGCAGCCGCACTTCGTCGATCGGCCGCTCGGCCCGCAGGTCCTCGTGCGACAGCGGAATGGTCAGCAGCTGTTCGCCGCCCGGGCCGCCGATCTTGTTGCGGTTGAGCATGTTCCGCCGGCCGATCCGGCTGCGGTCGTGCAGCACGAACAGGTCCGAGGCGGCGATCTTGGCGAAGTAGCCCAGCCACGGCAGGTAGGCGGGCTGGTGCGCACTGATGATCATCGCGCCTCCCCGTGCTGCCAGTGGACGACACGGGTGGCCGCGGCGAACGCGCCCCAGCCCGCCTTGAACTTCTCCTGCCCGTCACCCACCGCCGCGCCGAGGTCGACCGTGCCGATGCCGCGGCCGGCCAGCGCCGTGAGGGCGGACCAGAAGGCCAGATGCCCCGCGTTGGCCTTTCGCCCGCGCTCGGAGGTCAGTTGCATGAGGTGGTACGCGCCCGCCCTGCCCACGGCGAACACCGACGCGGCAAGGACCGCGTCGTCTTCAGCGACGACGGTGGTGACGGCCTGGTCGCCGTCGAGGAGGAACGCGATGTCCGATGCGCTGTAGGCGGACGCGACACCGTTGCGTCCGAGAGTCTGCCGGTGCAGCCGGAGCAGCTCGTCCCCGTGCGCGGGCAGCGCGGCCGACGCGACGAGACCGAGCGTGCCCGCCCGCCGGACGGCCGTACGGGAGCTGCCCTTGGCTGCCTTCCACACCGCGTCCGCGCCCTCGGTGAGGTCGAGGAGGTGGGTGTTCCTGCCGGGCCGGGTGGGCCAGTGCCCCAACTGCCGATCCAGGCCGGGAGCAGCGTCGGCCGGAGGGATCAGTGTGGACAGTTCCGAGAGACCGTGGTCTCGGCACACCACCTCGGCAAGGTCGGCGAAGCCGGGCAGTTCCCCCCGCCAGTCGGCGGACACGGCCACCGATCCGTAGCCGTAACAGCCGATCTGCGCCCGCCGACCGGACACACACAGAGGCAACAGCATTTCGCCCGAGTGCCCCCACCCCACCGCTGTCGGCACGAACCGCAGGTCCGGCGAGTCCATAAGGCCGAGCGTGAGCCAGCACCGCCGCGCGAAGGGCAGTTCGGCGCGCGCGGCTTCCAGCCGGGCGTCCCATGCGGACTCCGACAGCGCCGAAGCGGCGTTCTTCTCACGGAGATCAGTCACGACCTGCCTCCTGCTCCCGCACCGAACGATCGGCCGCGACCATCGCCTCGACCAGGAGCTGCGTAGTGAGCCGCGGCTGCGGCTGCTTGGCCACGGTCAGCACCCGCGGCCACAGCGAATCCGCTCCCGCCATCGATCCCGCCGCGAAGGCGCCGTACGGGGCCAGCCTGTGCAGCGGGTAGTAGTTCCACGTGCTTGGAACGCCGCGCTCGGCGAGCGCCCGCGCGAAGAGAAACCGCTGCCCGGGACGCCGGAACACGAGCTCGACACCCGGCCCGAAGTCGGGGTCGGCGGCCACCGGCTGACAGGTCGTCAACTCGGCGGCGGCCGAGCGGACCCGCTCGTGGGTGAGCGCGGCCTCGTCCGCGACGGTGGAAGCGGTCCGCAGCAGGGCAGCCGCCGACGCGACCTCCCAGCGGGACGGCTCGCCCTGGGTGACCTGGCCCGCCTCGGTCGGCAGGTGGTCGGCCTTGGTGTACGACCAGCCGGGCGTGCGTGACTGCCCGCGCTGGACTGCGGCCCGTACGACACCCGGAGCGTGCGCCACGATCCGCTCCACCACAGCCCGCCGCAGGGGAGCCATCTCACCGCCACGCCGCAGCCCGCCGGCGCCGACGAGCGACGCCGAGGTGTGCTGCGCCGAGGTGAGCAGCGCGCCGCCGCCGAGTCCGCCGAGCTGCTTGCCCTCGCCGAAGCTGAGCACGATCGGGCAGGCCGCATCCCGGAACCGGCGCAGCACCCTGAGCGCGACGCTCGCCTGTGCCAGGTCGAGCACCACCCTGCCACCGAGCGCCTCGATCCGCTCCGCGTGTGCCCGCCACTCGTCCAGGCCGAGTGCGTTGGTCAGCACGACCGCGCGACCGTCGAGGTCCACCGAGGTGAACGCGGGACCTTCTACGTGGTCGAGGTCGACCAGCACCGGTCGCGCACCCGCCGCGAGCACGGCATCGGCCACGGCGGGGCAGTTGAACGTGGACATCACGACCTCGGCGGCACCGGTCTGCCGCACCGCGAGTTCGAGCGCGGCGCGCCCGCTCGCGGTGAGGACACACCGGTTCCGTCCCGCGTGCTCGCGCAGCCGGGCGGCGAGGCCCGTCCGCGCGTGCCCCGGCCGGGCCGCCGCGCACGCTGTCGCGGCGAAGCGGCCCGCCGTCATGCGGGACGGGTGGAGGTAGCCGACCGGACGACGCGGCACAGGCGCGTACCACAGGTCGGACATCTCTGCCTGGTCATGGATCACGGCTACCGGACACCCACTCCGTCGGGAGCCCACTGCGGCCAGTCGGTGCGCTCGAGGCGCAGCGGCATTTCGCCGGAGCCGCCGCGGACCCACTCGATCGTCTCCCGCAGTCCCGCCTCCAAGTCGCGCACCGGCTCGTAGTCCAGCAGCTTGCGGGCCTTGGTCAGGTCGGGCTTGCGCGACTGGATGTCGGGGCCGGTGTGCGGGATCTGCTGGATCTGGGCCTTGGTTCCGCTCAAATCGCTGGTCAGCCTGGCCAGTTCAGCCACGGTCAGGTCGTTGGTGTCGTCACCGATGTTGAAGGCCTCACCGATGGCCTCGGGTGCGTGCAGGCAGCGGATCAGGCCGGCGGCGAAGTCCTCGGCGTGGCACCAGGCCCGCGACTGCGAGCCGTCGCCGTGCACGGTGATCGGCTGCCCGGCCACCGCCTGCGCGGCGAGGATTCCGACCGCGTACGCGCCGGTCCTGAGCGGGCCGTAGACATTGAACGGCCGCACGATCGCGAACGGCAGCTTGTCCTCGGTGCCATAGGCCGCGGTCATCGACTCCGCGGTGACCTTGCTGACCGCGTAGCCCCAGCGCGGGTCGCCGGTCCGCACCGACAGCCACTCGCTCTCCTCGGCGCCCTTGGCGTCGCTGCCGTACACCTCGCTGGTGCTCAGCAGCAGGAAGCGGCGCAGCCCCGGCATGCGTGCGGCGTAGTCCAGGGCGACCGCGGTGCCGTCGATGTTGACGCGCAGGGTTTCACGGGGCGCGCTGCGCACCTTGTTCACCCCGAGCAGTGCCGCGGCGTGTACGACGTATTCGACCTCGCCGAACCGGTCGAGCGACCCGCGCTCGGTGATGTCGGCCCTGCCTGTCTCCACCGCGGGGTCGTCCAGCAGCCCGGACAGCCAGATCGGCGTGCCCTCCGGCTCCCGGTTGTCGACGAGGACCACCCGGTGGCCCGACCGGATCAGACCGGCGGCGACCCAGGTCGCCAGGAAGCCGAATCCGCCGGTGATCAGTGTGCGCGGCCCAGTGTGCTGTTCGCTCATGACCTTCCCAATGCTCGAGTCGATCGGTGCACGATCTCGGTGACGACGCCGATGACGCGGTCGCAGTCGCCGTCGGTCATCCCGCGCCACAGCGGCAGCGAGACCAGTCCGGGAAAGGCGGCGTCCATGGCGGTGAACGACGTCCTCAGCCGCGGTGCGATGCCGGTGAAGGCGGGCAGCCGGTGCAGCGGCGTGTAGTGCACCTGGCAGCGGATCCCCCGGGAGAAGAAGGTGCCCAGCAGGTCCTTCTTCGACATGCCGAGGCCCTCGACGTCGAACACGACGGGGAACAAGTGGTGCGCGGACCCGGCGCGTTGCCGCCGCGGTACGGCGCGTACGAACGGCAGTCCGCCCAGCCTCTCCTGGTAGCGCGTCACCAGCCGGGCACGCTCCAGCCGGGACTCCTCGGCCCTGCCCGCCTGCACCGCTCCGACGGCCGCGTTGAACTCCGAAAGGCGCAGGTTCATTCCGGGCACCGTGATCGAGTACGGCCATGGACCGTGGTCGTCGGTGTGCGCGTCGACAAGCGACATGTTGTGGTTGCGCACCAGGCGCAGCTCGTCGAGAAGGTCCGGGTCCGCCGTGCTCACCGCGCCGCCCTCGCCTGCGGCGATCGGCTTGGTCGGGTGGAAGCTGAAGTACGCGGCGACCGACCTCGGCCACGACCCCACCGGCAGCACGCCGTCGTAGGAACCGCCGACCGCGTGGCAGGCGTCCTCGACCAGGTCCGCGCCGTAGCGCTCGCACTGCGTCGACAGCGCGGCCATGTCGGCACAGTGGCCGGCGTAGTGCACCGGCAGCACAACGATCTTGGCGTAGTCGCTGTGTACGCGCTCCAGCAGGTCACCGAGGCTCGCCGGGCAGAGGGTGAGGTCGTCGGCGGCCACATCGCACAGCGCGACGTCCCAGCCGAGCAGCTTGGCCGACGCCGCGCCCGCGGCGAAGTTCAGTGTCGGCGACACCAGCAGCTTCGGCCCGGACACCGAGCGCCCCAGCGTGTGCAGCAGTGCGAAGATCGCGCTGGTACCGCTGGCCATGGTGACCGTGGGCGCGCCGGTGATCCGCTTCAGTTCCTCCTCGAACCGCACGACCTGGCCGCCGTTGGTCCAGAACCCGGACTCCAGCGCCGCCATCAGGGCGACGGCTTCCTCGGCGTCCCAGTGGGGACGGGCGTACGGAAGATCAGGCTCGGTCATCGCCCCTCCTCGTACAGTCGACGCGCGCCGCCAGTTCGGGGACGGACGCCAGCCATTCGTAGGTCGCCCAGCAGTTCTTGCGGTCCTCGTAGTCGTCCTCCTGCACCTCGAAGACGACTCCGACCTCGCCGCCCTCGGCGGCTGCCGCGTCGAGCGCGGCGGCGAGCATGCCCGCGAGCAGCTCGGGCGCGATGTCGCCGTGCTGCGGCGGCACGCCTTCGAGGCACTGGTCCGGCCAGGTCGGCATGGCGTGCCCGGAGAAGGACGCGAAGTGCAGATGCTTGACCGGCAGCGCCGGAAGCTCGAACGGCCCTACCGGCTCGGCGCGTTGCTCCAGCCGCGCCACCGCGCTCAGCGTCGAGTACGACACGGCCCAGTGGCAGACGTCCCAGGTGACCCCGACCCGCTGCGAGCCGAGCTCGGCGAGCGGCGCGAAGTCCGCCGGCCGCACGAAGACCGAGTCGAAGTCGATGCCCTGTGCGCCGATGATGGGCATGTTCTCGATGCCGATCCAGATCGGCGAGTCGCCCAGATACGCATCGAGCTCGGCGACCTTCTCCACCACCCGCGCCCGCGTCCCCGGCAGGTCGAACGTGGCCCAGTCGGCCAGCGACACGAACTGGTTCGCGTGCAGTACGACGCCCAGCGCACCCACCTCGGCGGCCAGGTCGCAGAACCGGCGCAGCCGGTCGTATACGCCCGGGTCCGCGACCCAGTTGGCGTTCTCGGTCGGAAAGTGCAGGGTGAGCCGCCGCGCGCCGACATCGAAGGCGTGGCGCAGATTCTGGCCCAGCACCCGCCACTGGTCCTCGTGTCCGATGTCGCCGCCGTCGAAGACGTACGCCTCAAGACCGCCGAGTTCGCGGGCCCAGCGCGTCTCGATCTGGCTGCGGCGCAGCCCGTCGAACGTCAGCCGCAGGGTCGCCGGTGCGCCGCTCACAGCTGCTCGACCTCCGCCGCGTTGAGCATGCCCCGGCAGTCGAAGATCAGGTTCGACGAGGCGAGCACCGTCTCGTAGTCGATCTCCTCATGGTCGGTCACGAGCACCACGGCGTCGGCGTCGCGGCACTCGGCCGCGGTCAACTCCACGGCCTTGAACGTGTCGGAGTCCATGTCGATGCCGAGCCACGGGTCGGTGACCTTGACCGTGGTGCCCATGCTGACCAGTTCGGCGCCGATGGCGAAGGCGGGCGAGTTCCGCGAGTCCGACACCCCGGACTTGAACGCGACGCCGAGGATGAGCACGGTCGCGCCCTGCAGGCTCTTGCCCTGCCGCTGCAGCGATGCGGCAAGCCGCTGCATCACATGCCGCGGCATCGACTCGTTGATCTCGGCTGCCGCATTGAGCAGATCGCTCTTGTGCCCCGCCGAACTCAGCGCGTGATTGAGGTAGTGCACGTTGTTGGGCAGGCAGTGCCCGCCGACGCCGGGCCCGTGGTGGAACGGCATGAACCCGAACGGCTTGGTCGACGCGGCGGAGATCACCTCGCGCAGGCTGATGTTCATCTCCGACGTCGCCTTGCTCAGCTCATTGACGAAGGCGATGTTCAGATAACGGAAGGTGTTCTCAAGCAACTTGGTGAACTCGGCCACCTCGCAGCTGGAGACCGGAACGACCTCCTTGAAGACCGTCCCGTAGAAGGTGCGGATCGCCTCGAGGGCCTGGTCGTCGAGACCGGAGACCAGCTTGGGCACATCAACGAGCTCCGCGTCGCGGCCGGGGTCGACCCGGTCCGGGCTGTAGGCGAAGAACACGTCCACACCCGACTTCAGGCCGGAGAGCTGCTCGAAGAGCGGCGCGACGTGCTGGCGTATCGCGCCGGGGTAGACCGTCGACTCGACCACGATCAGCGCGCCCGGCCCGGCGACCGCGGCGACCTGCGCCAACGCCCGGTCGACGTAGGTGAGATCAGGCCTCTTGTCCTCGGTCAGCGGAGTGGGCGTGGAGATCAGATAGACATCGACCTCCGGCACCTCGGCCAGGTTCGCCACCGGCACATAGCGCTCGTTCTCGGTCTCCCTGCGCAGTTCCTCGTCGGTGACGTCGACGATGTACGACCGGCACGCCCGCAGTGATTCGAACCGGATCGGATCGATCTCGACCGCGTACAAGGTGTGGCCGGAGGACGCTATGGCGATGGAAAGCGGCAAACCCACGTATCCCTGCCCGATAGCCGCGACTCGCACGTTCCCCTCCTTTCGTCGTAATCCGTTGTGGCAGCATTCGGCTCAGGACGTGCCGAGGGCACTGTCCGACCTGGACGGGCTGGTGTTCAGACCTGCATGGGCAGGCCGGTGTTCAGACCTGCTCCGCGACCGCGGCTTCACCTTCGAAGATGGGCAGTTCTGTGGTGGCGACCTGCAGTGAGCGCCTGTTGAACCGTTCCGCTGCGGCAACCGAGCCCAGCGAGGTCGCCGCCGTCAACGCGGCGGCCACCCGGAACCAGCGCGATCGGGACCTGACACCCGCGAGCGTGGCGAGCGCCCCGCCCACCACGCCGAACCGGGTCAGCACCCCGGTGAGCGCGAGCGATCCCACCGCCTCCTCGACATGGCCCTTGAGGCCCAGCCGGGAGTCGTCGCGGTAGCTCTTGGGCTTGACGTAGGTGACCGTGTGCATGTCGAGCCCGAGCGCGGCCATGATCGCGCCGACGTTGCCCTTGGTGAACGTCAGGTTGCCCAGCCTGCGGGCGACGTCCTGGCGCATGACGAAGAACGAACTGGCGCCGTGCGGGATCGGATGCCGGCCGAACCGGGTCTCCAGGAAGTAGAAGACCGCCTGACCCACCAGCAGACGCGTCGGGTCGTCGCGCTTGCGGGTGGAGGTCACGCCGAACACCGCGGCAACCTCGGGACCGGTCTGCTCCAGAGCGGCGACCAGCTGCGCCACGATCTCGGGCGGGGTCTGCATGTCGGCGTCGAGTACGCACACCATCGCGCCGCGAGCGGCGATCATGCCCGCCTTGCTGGAGGCGGGCTGCCCGCAGTTGGGGCGCAGCTGCACCCAGCGGAACTCCGGTGTCGTGGCCCGCAGTTCGGCAAGGATGCGCGGGGTGGAGTCGGTGCTGCCGTCATCGACCGCGAGCACCTCGAAGGAACGGCCCCAATTCTTGCCGACCTTCACCGCCCGCTCCACGGCCTCCCTGGCGATGTCCTCCTCGTTGTACATGGGGATGACGAAACTGAGGTCCACGCTGTCGGCCGCGTCGGTCGGGTGCTCGTCGAGTTTCCGGCTCATGTCTTCCCTACGGTCCCTGTGGTCGTGGTCATTTCTGACGGTCTGAGCCATCAGCGGGCTCGTTTGAAACTGATCATCATCTGCGCGGTGGGGGCGAACCTGGCGCGCAGGAAGTCGACGCCGGCGAAGAACGCGGTGAGCGGCTCGTACACCCAGTTCATATAGGCGGGCTTCTGCGGGGTGACCTTGATCCAGCCGCGGTCGCTGAGCCACGCCATCACACTGATCGCCCACTGGGGGGCGCCCTGGGTGTAGTAGCTGTCCGACTTGGCGAGCCCCACCTGGGAGCCGAGCCTGTCGAGCCCGGGCTCGGTGAACAGCACGAAGTGCCGGGGGCAGTGCAGTCCGCCCCAGTTGCGGTGCCGGAAGATGCGGGCGTCGACGGTGGCGGTGTTGGGGGTCTTCATCAGCAGCACACCGTTCTCCGACAGGAGGCCGGCCATCCCGGCCATGACCTTCCGCGGGTCGGGCACGTGCTCGATGATGCTCATCATCAGGATCAGGTCGAACGGCTCGTCCGAGGTGAACTCCTCGATGGGCATGCAGTGGTAGACGTGGCCCGCCGCCTCGGCCGGCGGCCCGGCCGCGGCCTGGAGGTCGACCTCGTGCGTCTCCACCACCCGCTGATCCACCTTGCGCACAGTGCTGAGCAGCCAGCCGGATCCGCCGCCGACGTCGAGCACCCGCAGCTTTTCTCCGGGAATTGACTTCAGCACCTTCGCGAGCATTCGACCGTCGAGCCGTTCCTTGATGCGCTCGGTGAAAGTGGTCGACTCCCCGATCCCGCCATAGGAATAGTAATTGGTCGGGTAGATCTCGTCGAGACGGTCCGCCGGCGGAGAATCCAGATAAACGGCCGTGCAGGACGGACAGAGCGCGTAGCGGTATTCCTCGTCGCTGGTGAAGTATTCCTTGTCGTACGCCTTGGCGAACAACTCGACCGCGGTTTCCCCGCAAACTGGGCAAGCCATCAACGTCTCAGCCACGACGGGCCTCCATTATCAGCGTCCTGACGGCCGCGCCGTATCCGGTGCGGCTGGCCTCCATATCCGCGGCAAGCGGGGTACGGGAAAAGAACTGCTCCATCTCCTCGAAACGGGTGTAGGAGATGGCCGGGTCCCAGTGGTGCAGCAGGTGCTGGTTGAAACCGGCCGAGCCGAAGGTGCGCGAGAGAAGTCCCGTCCCGAACAGCCGGTTCACCGGCCCGTGGAGCTCGACGGAGAAGTCGATGTCGCAGGGGGCCTCGAGGTGCCGGTGCTCGACGATCGTCCGCACCGTCGCCAGCAGTGGGAACACCGCCCCGACGGCGACGACCCACGTCAATGCGCCGAGGTGGAAGCCTGCGAGGAGCAGCCCGGCGACGATCGCCGTGTGCGCGGCGAAGGAGCGAAGCGAGGCCAGCAGCCCGCTGGACGTACGGCTGGACTTCCTCCGGGTCTCGCCGAGCCGCTGCTTGCGGAGCAGCACCTCCAGCACATGGATTCCGGTGACCGCCTTGAGCATGTTCAGCACGGAAAGGCACAGGTGGTATGTGGTTTCCGTGTCGTCGTGGTCGCCGAGGTGCGCATGGTGGGCCATATGCGTATGGCGGTAGTTGACGGTGGTGGAGCCGTAGAGGAGCCATACGAACCAGTCGCCCAGCCGGTCGTTGGTCCTGCGGCGCGGCGCCAGGTTGGCATGCGCGGCCTCGTGGCCGAACAGGAACAGCGAGTGGAGCCAGAACCCGGTCCAGCAGGCCGCCGGCACGACGAGCGCGCCGGCCGCCCATGCGGGCCACACCTGCGACGCGACAGCGACGGCGAAGACGCCTACGGCCAGGAACAGGTAGCAGAGACCGACATCGCGCCACACAATCCCGTAGCGCGGCCGCAAAGTCTTACGGAAGTCGACCCATCGCACGCCGTCGTCGGACACGATCGACGGTAAGTGCGGAGACCCCGGATTCCCTCTGCCCCGAGTCTCGCCCTTTGCTGACTCCATGACCTTTCCCCGTGTTTATGGTAGGCCCGTCCGGCGGATCGCCAAAACGACCCGCTCGCGCGCCAACAGTGATTGATGGAGATCTGTGCCCCGCCCGCAGCAATCGCCCGGGTCCCGCTTACATCAGGGCACCACAGTTGCGATCCAAAAACACGAAAAGCCCCCCTGAACTTCCCCCGACCCACCGCTTTGAGCCCCGCTTTGGTCCCCGCTTTAGGTCTGGCGCCAGTGAAGCACACCCACAACCCACCAGCACAGGCTTGGCATGGATTTTTTATGCACCGTCTAAGAGGTTTCCGCACGAGCCTGCCCGACTCCGGTTCCGCTTCCCCCGCGGTGAGCCGGTGCAGCAGGGCATATACGCCACCGCGTCCCGATCGGGCTCCTCCGAACACCGCCCCCGAACGTCTCACGCCCCTGACGCGGCGTTCCCCCGGCTGACAGAACGCTGACGTCCGGTTTCCAAGTCCTCGCAGGAACCACCACGTTGGATACCCTGCCTTTCACCAACACGTGGACTGGACGAAGGAGAGCCGTGATCCGGTTAGCCAGAGCGGCGGACCTGCCGAATCTGCAAGACATCGAGCGTGCTGCCGGAAAGGTCTTCGCCGATATCGACATGGTCGCGGTCGCGGAGGACGAGCCGCCGTCGCTGGAGGTCCTTGGCGCGTATCAGGAGGACGGCCGGGCCTGGGTGTGGGCGGACGAAGACGACTTCCCGGTCGCGTACCTGATCGCGGACCTGGTCGATGGCAACGGGCATGTCGAGCAGGTGTCCGTACACCCCGACCACGCCGGGAAGAGGATCGGCAAGGCCCTCATCGACCATGCTGCGCAATGGGCGAGGGCGCAGGGAGCGCCGGCACTGACGCTCACCACGTTCACCGAGGTGGTCTGGAACGGGCCGTACTACGAGAAGCTCGGTTTCCGGCTGCTGCCCGAGGCGGAGCTGACGCCAGGACTCCGTGAGATCCGTGCAGCGGAGGCCGCACACGGGCTGGACAGGTGGCCGCGGGCCTGTATGCGCAAAGAGATCTGACGGGGCGTCCGGGTCGTCCGGGGCGGGGACTGTCGGCGCAGTGGGCCGTCGACGAGTCACCAGTAACAACTCGTCGCGGCCCGTCCCTCTTCCCGGACCGGCCGTGATTGCTGTTCACGGCGGGGGGCCGCCGTGCTGCTGGTGGGGACCAGTGCGTCAGGAGCCACGGCGATCAGCCGGCCCTCACGGCGGGATGACACAGCCGCGTCAGCCGGTGCGTACCGCCGTGACGGTGAAGCGTTCGACCTCGGCGACGTGCCCGCCGGTGGACGCGACGATGGTGAGCACCCGGTCGCGGGCGCCGGTGAATGACACCGACTGTTTCCAGGGCTGCTTGTCGCCGCCCGCCGGGGTGCAGCACGAGGAACCCAACGGCGCGGCGGACGACAGCTGGCGCACCTGGACCCGGATGCCCTCGTCCACGCCACTGATCCGCCCGCCGGTCACCACCGGGGTACGGACGAGCGATCCGTACCGGGGAGCGGTCAGGGAGAACGTCGTGTCGTCGGTGCCCACGACCTCCCACGGGGCGTTCGTGCCTGTCCCGTACCGCACGAGGTGGACAATCGCGGCGGTGCCGCCCTCGGGTCCGCTCCCCGCCACGCCGATGTGGGCGTGCGCACCGATGACCTTGCGCGAGGAGACTCGGTCGATCTCCCGGAAGCCCAAGTAGCCCCGGGTGAACGACAGTGCGGTCTGGCCCGGGTCCAGATGCCAGGGCTGGTGTCCGCCGGAGTGATACTCGCGTTCCCACGCCTGCGCCTGGGCTAGCGTGGCGAACGGCCACAGCGGCTGGAAGCCCCCGAGGCTGAACGCCGGCGCGCTGCCGCCGGGCGCGGGCGTGGTCGGCGCCGGCGTGCTCGGCGGTGTGGTCGTCGACGGGGCCGAGGGTTCGGGTGTTGTGGGCGACGGGGACGGCGCGGACGTCACCGGTGCGGTGGGCGACGATGCCGACGCGCCGGGCGAACCTCCGGATCCACTGCAGGAGGTGAGCAGTACGCCAGTCATGGCCGCTGCGGCGAAGAGTCGGAGCGGGAGCCGGAAGTTCATGAGTGCCCCAGGTACGTGTACCGACCGCCGATACGGTCTGTGCGCCTATGGTGCCACCACTGAGGCCCACGTCACAGGGTCCCGCGGCCTGAGACACCCGTTCCAGCTACGTCTACCGCCTGCCGCGTCCCGGTGGGGGCATCTGAGCGTCGAAGTCCCCGGGACGAAGCCGGAACACCTGAAGACGCATGCCGTAGTACTTCTCGGTTTCCCCGACCCACTCCATGCCGATCCGGCGAGCGGTCCCGGACGCGCGGGTGTTGGCGGGCCGGACCACAGCGAGAACTTCGTCGGCCCCCTTGTCGAAGGCCCAGCGGGCCAGCGCGCGGCCCGCCTCGGTGGCGTATCCCTGTCCCCACACTTCGGGGTGCAGCTGCCATCCCATCTCCAGGTCGTCCCCGCGAGGAGGCAGCGGCAGCAGGATCCCGCCCCCGACGAGGCGGTGATCCTCACGCAGTTCGATCGCCCAGCGTCCCGCCGGCGGAACGAGCCGGGCGGCCTCGCCGATCCACTGCTGCAGAACCAGCCGCATGGCATTGACGTCCCCGACCCGGTCCATGGCCGGGCTCAGCCACCGCGCGACGCCGGGAGCTCCGAAGATCCCGAGGGCGGCTTCCGCGTCCTCAATCCGCCAGGGCCGAAGCGTCAACCGCTCGGTGTCCAGTTGTCCGACCATCTGTCCTCCTCAGCCACACCCCCGTGACCTGCCTGCCGGTGGCTCAAGGGTAGGCACGGGCGAAGACCGCGCGGCGCGACGCGCGGACCGCATCTGCGGCGGATTGCGGTCCCGGCTCAACCGGCGACCGGCGAATCCTTTCGTCCGGGGTGGGATGCGCCCTCGCCGGACATGGAAGAGTGCTATCCGGCCAGCTGCGTACGGGCTGCGAAGTATGCGTCGGCCCGGAGTAGGTCCAGGTCCCACCACCACGCGATGGCAGGGATGTCCACCGGATCGTCGCTGGGTTTCGTGGGGGTCTCGCGGAATACCGTGGGAAGGTTCGCGGGATCGTCCGGAGTGGTGTAGCGCACGGAACTCGTGCCCCAGTCCTGGGCGCCCCGTATGAATGTGCCCAGGTTGTGCAGGTACTGCCGCAGCTGCGGGCTCGCCGCAGGCAGCAGGCGCTCCTGCACCCGCATGAAGAGGCGCATCACGCGGTCCCGCTGGGAGATCGCCAGATCGAGGGCCTGGCCGGGGGTGAGCCGGTACTGGTCCTGCAGAACCCGGATCACGTTCAGGTAGTAGCCGGTGCTCCGGCTCTCCTTGCTGTGGGAGAAGATGTCGTTGTCCCACGTGATGATGAACGAGGCCATCTCGGCCGCCGCCCGTACGGGTTTCTGGTCCCTCTCCTGCGGCTGGAGTTCGTAGCCGTGGCCCATCTCCAGCAGCGGCAGCACGACCGTCGTCGCGCCGTCCGCGAGGCGCATCAGAGTGTAGTCGTTCAGGTCGGGCACGGAGTCCGCACGGCGGTGCTCCGCTTCCCACACCACCGTGGAGAAGTATTCGCGCAGCGCGTTGACCCACAGGGCCGTCTGGCCCACGGTGCCGTGCTCGGAGATTCTGCGCCGCAGGTCACGCAGCCCGCCCGCGATCGGGTCGTCCAGCAGCATGGGGACTTCCGGGTTCTGCGCGACGCGCAGCAGCCGCTGGAGTGCGGCCATCAACTCCCCTGGCCGACGGCCCAGTTCGCCTTCCTCGCAGTATCCGTCGTCCACGCCGAACAGCCACAGCACGAAGTCCGACAGGATGCCGATCACGGCCTCGCGACCATCGGGCAGGACCCGTGCGGCGAAGGTGCCGATGTCGTGCTGGATGAGCCGGCCGCGCAGCTCGTCGGATCCGATGCCGATGGCCTGGGCCCAGGCGGTGGTCTGGGCGTCTATGGCCGGATGGCTCGGGTGTATGGCCGGCGGTATCGGAGAGTAGATCGGCGGAACTGTCAGCTCCGGTCTCACGTGATCACCTCTCTACGAAGCGGTCGTCAGCGGAGCGAATCACGCCACGCGATTGATCAACTACGCCGCATAGTACCCAGCTGTCACTTCCGTTCCAATAGGGCCTTTGCGCCACAGGGCGCGGCGCTGAAGAGGCCCGCACCAGCGAAAACGGCGTATTCATCGGGGGACCCGAGGGCTCCAACTGCCCACATGGGTAACCACCTTTCGGAAAGATCCCCAGGTGACGCGCGTGAGCCGCCTCTGGCTTGATCACGACAGGCCGTGAGCCCTACCAGGCTCGTGACAGAGCCGGTTGAGCACTGCCTCGCCGTGTCGAGGGCAGAGAGACGTCCATCACGGTTTGCCGCCCGGCAGCGCAGGTTTCCGGACAGATGACGCATCCGAGGCCGAGTTGAAGCCGAAGCCGGGAGTCAGTCGTCGGCGTGTCGGGTTGAACAGGAGCCGCAACACCGCGAGCGGTGGCCTGAATCGGCGGACGGACATGGTTGACAGGTTGGGCAAGCTGTACGGCGCCCCTCCCTCCGGCTTCTGGAGTGCCCGTGGATCTGACCGACCGCCCGCTCTTCACGCTCGACCCGCACGCCGACCCCGCCGAGGAAGCGAGAAGGCTTCACGCACTGGGGCCCCTCGTGCCGGTCGAACTCCCCGGGGGTGTGGCTGCCTGGGCAGCAACGGACGTCGCGACCGCCCAGAGAGTCCTCGGCCACGAGGATCTGACCAAGGACCCTGCCCACTGGCCCGCATTGGGCGCCGGCCGAATACCCGACGACTGGGAACTGATCGCCCTCGTCCGCGGAGCTGCGATGCTCCACCAGGGCGGCGACGATCACCGCCGACTGCGGCTGCTGGTGAGCTCGGCCTTTGCCCGAGCGCCCATCGAAGCGCTCAGGCCCCGCATCACCGCCATCGCCGACGAACTGCTTGACGCCCTGAGCTCTTTGAGCCCGTATGAGCCCATTGACCTGCGTGAACACTTCTCCTACCCACTGCCGGTGCGCGTCATCTGCGAGGTCCTCGGGGTACCCGGCACTGCCGTGTCCGAACTGCGCGACAGCTTCCATCGCCTGGTGACACCTCAAGGCTCCGGCTCCGGCGAGGCGGACATCCGACTCGCCATGGCGGACATTCAAAGATCTCTCACGGCGTTGATCGCGGGCAAACGCGAGGATCCCGGGCACGACTTGACCACCGCGCTGATCCAGGCACGGGACGACGGCGACCGGCTCGGTGAGCAGGAGCTGGTCGAGACCCTGTTCCTTGTCCTCATCGCGGGCCACGAGACCACGATCAACTTGATCACCAACACGGTTCACGAGCTCCTGCGAAACCCCATGACGGTGGCAGCGGTCCGCGACGGCGCCCACACATGGGCGGACGTGGTCGATGAAGGCCTTCGCTTCTCCTCGCCGGTACGGCACGCCCTCTTGAGGTACGCCGTCAAGGACACCGAGATCGCCGGAGTCCGGGTGGCCCAGGGCGATCCCGTAGTCGCCAGCCTGTTCGCCGCGGGCCGCGACCCAGGCCACCATGAGAACGCCGACAGCTTCGACATTGGCCGGCCAACGCGCCGCGACCATGCGGCGTTCGGCCACGGCGCGCACTACTGCCTGGGCGCGCGCCTGGCCAAGATCGAGGCCGAGATCGCTCTGGGGGCCCTGTTCGGCCAATATCCGGACCTCACGGCGGCCTCCGCCCCGGATCCCCTGGCGTCCATACCGCTCCAGGGCTTCACGTCCCTCCCCGTCCACCTACACACTCGCGAACGGCCCCCGTCACGCCGGACTCCGTAAGAAGGGAAGGCCCGGACCACATCACGGTCCGGGCCTTCGGCTCTACGGGAATGGGTCAGCGAAGCCGTTGTACGAGCCGCCGCCACCAGGGCGTACGGCCTTCGGTGGCCACCGGTGCCGAGGCCGGGGCGGGCGCCGCGACCGGTGCCGCAGCGGGCAGCGGTTGCGCGACGGACGGTGCGCTGCCGGGTGCCGACGCCGCGGCCCCCCCGACCGCTTTCCTGGTGAAGCGGACGGGCAGGTTGTCCAGACGGCGGGAGAACCAGGAGGCGGTCACGTGCAACTCGCCTTCGTGCACGGCGAGTTCAATGTCGGGAATGCGCGCGAGCAGCGTGTCGATGCCGGTGTCCGCGATGGCCCGTCCGATGTCCTGGCCGGGGCATTCGTGCGGCCCGCCGCTGAAGGCGAGGTGCGAGCGGTTGCCGTACACCGACGCGGCCAGGTCGGGCCGGATCTCGGGGTCGACGTTGCCGGCCGCCAGCCCCAGCATCACCATGTCGCCGGCCTTGATCTGCTGGCCGCCGAGGACCGTGTCGCCGGTCGCCCAGCGGGTCGGCACCACCGGGAGCGCGGGGTCGTCCCAGTGCACCTTCTCCAGGGCGTCCGGCAGCGTCATCTGACCGCCGGAGAGATTGCCGCGGAAGCGGCGGTCGGTGAGCACCATCCGCAGGGCGTTGGCGATCAGGTTGATCGTGGGCTCCGTCGCGGCGACGAGCGAATGCCGCAAGTGCTCCATGACTTCGTCATCGGTGAGACCCGCCTCGTGGCTCAGCAGCCAGCTGACGAAGTCCTCGCCCGGCCTGTCCTTCTTCCGCTTGATCAGGGTCTGCATGGTGTCCACCACGAACTGGTTGCTCTGGAGAGCTGTCGCGGTGCCCTTGACCATGTCACGGACGGCCTCGCCGAGCGGCAGCGCGTCCTTCTCCTGTATGCCGAACAGCCGGGAGAGCACGAGAATCGGCAACTTCTCGGCGAAGTCGGCCACCAGGTCGGCCTGGCCGGTGGCGGCGAAGCCGTCGATCAATTGGTTCGTGTACCGGACGACATAGCGGCGGACTCCGTGGCGATTGAAGCGCCCCAGGCTCTCAGTGATCGCGTTGCGCAGTCGTGCGTGCTCCACGCCGTCGGCGAAGGCGACCAACGGCTGCCACATCGTGATCGGCAGCAGCGGGGAGTCCGGGGGCAGCTGCACGTTCCAGCGGCGGGAGTCGCAGGAATACAGCGACGGGGTGCGCATGACCTCGAGGTTCTCCCGGTGCCCGAGAACCAGCCAGACCGGTACGTCACCGGGCAGCAACACCCGCGCCACCTGGCCGTGCTCCTGGCGGAGCGTTCCGTACAGCGCGTGCGGCGACCCTTCCGCTTCCGGACCGTACAACCGGCGCAGCCCGCTCGGCCCTTGGGCGTGCGCGGGACACCCGGGAGGCGGGACGGGCGCGGACACGGTGCCGGTCGGATCTGAGGGCGGGGTGGTCACAAAGCCTCCGGGAAGCAGCGGTGTAAGGGGAAAGCGGAGGTAGCAGCAAACGCCGCACAGCATATCCATGACCCATGACGCCCCAGCGGGCGGTGCACCCCTTGAACTCGCCTGCTCGGCCGGACACTTGGCCACTTGTTTCGCCCGTGGCCGACCGATGCGGGCTCGCGCTGCCGGGCTCCCGATGGTGGGATCTCCTGGGCGAGAAGATCGCTCGGCGCGGCGCACCAACTGGTGCAGCGCACTGCTCAGAGCAAAGGATTCAGAGATGTCTGTTGGTTTGCAGCCGGTCGGGCTGAAGTCGATTCCGCACGCGCCCGGGGCGCTTCCGCTTTTCGGGCATGCCTTGAAGCTGTGGCGAGATCCCCTCGGATTCATGAAGTCACTGCGAGAGCACGGGGACATGGTCCGCGTCGACCTCGGCACGATGCCCATGTATGTCGTCACCTCGGCAGCGCTCGTGCACGAGGTGACGGTGACCAAGGCGCGCAGCTTCGAGAAGGGCCGATTCTTCGACCGGCTGCGGCCGCTCGCCGGTAATGGCCTGGCCAACGCCAACGGCGAGGTGCACCGCAAGCACCGCCGGCTGATTCAGCCGATGTTTTCCAAGGAGCGGATCGCGGGCTACTCCGAGACAATGAGCCGCAACGCGACTGCCCTTGCCGACTCCTGGACTCCGGGGCAGGAGATCGAGATGGAGCAGGTGATGGCCGCGTACGCCATCGAGACGCTGGCAGCGACGATGTTCTCCACCGACATCGGGCTGCCGGCGGTGGAGGCCGTACGCAAGAACCTTCCCGTGCTGCTCAAGAATCTGCTGATACGGGCGGCCTCGCCCAAGGCGCTGGACCGGCTGCCGATTCGCGCCAACCGTGACTTCGACGCGGCGGCGGCCAATCTCCGCAAGGTCATCGACGAGGTCGTCGCCACCGCTCGCCGTTCCGGGGACACGGACCGGAACGATCTGCTGTCCTTGCTGCTCGCGGTCCAGGACGGAGAGAGCGGCGAGGTGCTTTCCGACACCGAGGTCAGGGACGAGCTGAGCACCATCCTGTTCGCCGGCGCCGAGACGACGGCTGCCATGCTGGCCTGGACGTTCCACGAGCTGGCCGCGCATCCCGAGGTCGAGAAGCAGCTGGTCGCCGAGATCCACGACGTCGTCGGTGACCGGCCGGTCACCATTGAGGACATACCGCGGCTGGAGGGAATCCGGCGGGTTCTGGACGAGGTGATCCGCATGCACGGGGTCACCCTGCTGATGCGCCGCACCACCGAGCCGGTGGAGCTGGGCGGCGTCTCCTTCCCCGCGGGCACCGAGGTGGCGTTCAGCCTGTACGCCATCCACCGCGACCCGACCCTGTACGCGGACGCCGACAGCTTCGACCCCGACCGGTGGCTGCCGGAACGCCGGCGGGAGGCGGGCCTGGGGCGTGAGGCCTACGTTCCCTTCGGCGCGGGCAACCGCAAGTGCATCGGGGACCTGTTCGTGTGGACGGAGGCGACGATCGCCATCGCGACGGTGCTCGCCCGCTGGCAGCTGGTCCCCGCCCCCGGCCACACGCCCAAGGAAGTGGCCTCGGCCGTGGCGCACGCCGACCGCATCCCCATGACGGTCCAGCCGCGCCGCGCCTGATCCCGCACCAGGTTCGCCTGCAGCTCGCTCTCGTCGGCGGCGAGCTGCACGCCGGTCTCCCTTGGCCGAAACAGAGACGGCACTACCCGATCCCCCGACGTTGGCGCCATCGGAATGACCATGCCGGGGAACACTCTCCGGCATGACTGACTCCGCCCTGTGGATCTCGTCGCTGACCGCCGGCACGGCTGTGCTTGCCAGTTGGGTCACCAGCCGGGGGACATCCCGCGCCGCGCAGATCCAGGCCGACGCGGCCGAGAAGACTCAGCGCATCGTTCGAGTGAGTGAGGCACGACGGTCGGCCTACGTGAGCCTCATTGAACAGGCGCACAGGATGGCCGAGTTGTACTGGAAAGTTTCGGACATCTATGGCTCGGGAGGAACACGCACGGAGCAGCTGCCCGCGCTCAAGGAGGTCCGGGCCAACCTCCGGGAGGAGTACAGCAAGCTCCGCCACTTCATATGGGTGATCAACCTGGAGGGGCCCAACGACGTCGCCGAGGCAGCGGAGAAGGTCAGGCTCTCAACCAGACCTCCGTACCGGGCACTTGAGGCGTCGATCGCGGGGGACTCGAACGCCCCCGCAGCCTTTGACCAGTGCTACGACCCCTTTTGGCAGTCCGTCCTGACCTTCGTCTCCACCGCCCGAACTGCGGTGCATGACCTGTAGGTACCGTAGTCGCCGTGACTGCGGTGAACAGTGTTGAGCTTGTCTTCCGGCGTGCGGACGATTCCGATGCGGCCGCCGTCGCCGGCGTGTGGCTGCGCTCCTTCGCAGCCGCGCTGCCGACCGTGCGCCGCGCGCACGACGACGACGAGGTGCGGGCCTGGTTTTCCCATGTGGTCGTGCCGCGGTACGAGACATGGATTGCCGTCGCCGAGGGCTCGGTCGTTGGGCTCCTCGTCCTTGATGGCGAGGAGCTGGAGCAGCTCTACCTCGATCCGTCGTGGCGCGGCCGAGGTGTCGGGGACCGGTTCGTCGACCTGGCCAAGCAGCAGCGGCCCGCCGGGCTGCGGCTGTGGACGTTCCAGGTCAACGAACCGGCGCGACGGTTCTACGAGCGGCACGGCTTCATCGAGGTTGAGCGCACTGACGGGCTGCGCAATGAGGAACGTGAACCCGACATCCGATACGTCTGGCAGCCTCAGGTTCCTACGCCTTGATCTGACCGAGCCGCGTCCCGGCGCCGTGTGGCCAGTGGCCCGGCGCCGGGACGCGGTGGTACTCAACTGCTCACAATGCTCAGCTGCTCAACACCTGCTGACCGGCGTCAGCCGCCCAGCCCGTCGGCGGCCTTCTTGATGTCCGCCGCGAACGTGCTCACCTCGGTGTAGATACCGGGCTTGCCCGGACGCGCGCAGCCCTCGCCCCAGCTGACGATGCCGACCTGGATCCAGGCGCCCGCCTCGTCCTTGCGGAACATGGGGCCGCCGGAGTCGCCCTGGCAGGTGTCGACGCCGCCGGTGTCCAGGATCCCGGCGCAGAGCTCTTCGCCCGGGGTCAGCTGGTCGCCGTACGCCTTCTGGCAGGCGGCGTCGTCGACGAACGGGACCTTGGCCTTGAGCAGGTGGCGCTGCTGGGCGCCGCCTTCCTTGTCCGCGCCCCAGCCGGCGATGTCGAAGTCGCCGTTGTTGAGCTTGTCGTCGCCGGCGATCGCCAGGGTCGGCAGGTCGATCGGCTTCTCGAGCTTGATCAGCGCCCAGTCCTTGCCCTTGCCGTTGTAGCCGGGCGCCTGGAGGACCTCGGTGGACTTGACGCTGATCGCGTTCGAGTCCTCCAGGTCGACGACGCCCGCCGTCGCGGTGATGCCCGTGTTCGGGCCGCTGCCGTCGACGCAGTGGGCAGCGGTCAGAACGATGTTCTTGGCGTACAGTGCGCCGCCACAGCCCATGGACAGGCGGACCATGAACGGGAATTCACCCTGATCGGCCTTGGTCCCGCCGACAACCTTCGTGCCTACGTCACCGCGTGGGGTCGGTGCGGAGGCGGCGTTGGCCGCGCCGGGCTGGAGGCTGAACGCGGCGAGGGCGACGGCACCGATCGCGGTGGTCACCCTCAGGTGCTTCAGGTAGCTCTTCAACGGACTTCCTCTCGTGGGGGGTACGCCTCAACGGCGAACTCATCCCAACCCCGGGAACCGGAAGTCACCACCGAATGGCGTGCGTTGAAAAACGGCAGCACGCCGTAAGGCGTCCGAACCCAGTGGGGGATGAGTCCGCAAAGCGCCCTGCGATTATGTGGAATCGCACACCCGAGTGACAAGGGTGCGTAATCGCTCAACTCGCCTTCGGAGTATGGCCTGTTGGGTCCATACCGGCCGAACCCGGCAGCTAATGCCAGCGACTGTTACACGAGTGCAACGCAGTCTCCGGACAGCTGTGTTGTTGGCGCAATCCACGCTGAAATCAGCGGTGAGCGTGGCAATCCGAACGGCAATTGCGGACGTTCACGCAGGAGCAGAACGGTCGTCACCGCCGCGGCGACGGCGGCGAGGCCGTGAACCCCGTACGCGGTGCCGGGGCGGCCGCGCGCCGACTGCGGCTGCCCGTGGCCGAGGTCCGTGGCAGCTGCCGCCCCGAAGGGGAGGTGATCGCCGTGCTGGGCTGACGGCGGCTCGACGCAGTCCACGCCGGTGGCCGGGGATGTCGTCCGGCTCCGGCGCGTTCTGTGGAGGCACAATGCGAGGACTACGGAGGTGGAGCCCGTGATGCGGATCGATGTCGAGCGGGTGCGTCAGGACACAGCGGGCTGTGCGCATGTCACTCACCTCAACAATGCCGGGGCCGCGCTGCAGCCGCGGCCCGTGGTCGACGCGGTGGTGGAACACCTGCGGCTGGAGGAGGAGATCGGGGGCTACGAGGCCGCGGCCGCTCGGGCCGACCGCATCGAGCACACGTATGACGCGCTGGCCCGCCTGGTGGGTGCGGCCCGCGAGGACATCGCGGTGGTGGAGAACGCCACCCGCGCCTGGGACATGGCCTTCTACTCGCTTCCCTGGGCTCCGGGCGACCGGATCCTGACGGCCCGCGCCGAGTACGCCAGCAACGCCATCGCCTTCCTGCAGACCGCCCGCCGCCACGGTGTCCAGGTCGATGTCGTGCCCGACGACGACAGCGGACAACTCGATGTCGGCGCCTTGCGGGAGATGATCGACGAGCGGGTCAAGCTGATTGCCGTCACCCATGTCCCCGCCCAGGGCGGTCTGGTGAACCCGGCGGCCGAGATCGGCGAGGCAGCGCGGGAAGCCGGGGTGACCTACCTCCTGGACGCCTGCCAGTCCGTCGGGCAGATGCCCGTGGACGTGAACGAGACCGGCTGCGATCTCCTCACCGCGACCGGCCGCAAATTCCTGCGCGGCCCGCGCGGCACCGGCTTCCTCTACTGCTCTCCCCGTGTCCGCGCGCGTCTGGAGCCGCCGTTTCTGGACCTGCACGCCGCGACCTGGACCTCGCCGGACACCTACCGCGTCCGGGACGACGCCCGCCGGTTCGAGAACTGGGAAACGTACTACGCAGGGAAGATCGGCCTCGGCGTCGCCGTCGACTACGCCCTCGACCTGGGCCTGGAGGCCATCGAGGAGCGTGTCACGCTCCTCGCCGGGAATCTGCGCCGGCGTCTGCGCTCCCTTCCCGGGGTGCGCGTCCACGACCGGGGATCCCGGCAGTGCGGCATCGTGACCTTCACTGTCGACGGCCACGACAGCGATCACATCGCCAGGGACCTCCGGGTGAAAAGGATCAACGTTTCGGTCTCGGTCGCGGACTACGCGCGCTGGGACCTCGAACCACGGGGCCTGACCTCTGTGGTCCGCGCGTCGGTGCACTACTACAACACGGACGACGAAGTCGACCGGCTGTGCGCCGCACTGCCCCGCGCCCAGGCCTCCCCCGGCGGCAGCACGGGCGCCACCGGCTGACCTTCGGCTCCACCACACCCTCCCGCATGCGGCCGGCCGCCGCGTCGGGCGAAGGCCGGCCGGAGCTTCGGCCACGTAGGGCGGGGCCTTCACGACGATGGAGGACCCGAACCTCCTGCTCGCCCGCCTCCACACGCTCCACTTCTCAGGCGGGGCTGCGCGACCTGCCCCTCACGCGCCCGGGCCGCACTGCACCGAGATGACGCTACGAGCGGCCGCGAGGCTTGCCGCGCTTGCCGCCCTTGGAGCCCTTGGAGCCGCCTGAACCGCTCCGGGGACTCTTGCCGGTCGGCTTCCCGGCTGCGCGCTTCTGCCGTGCGCCGCCGCCCGTATCGGGGCGCTTGCGCCTCGGCTGTGCCGGGGTCGGAGTGCGGCCCCGTGAGCTGTTGACGGTCCGTCCGCGGACGATACCGATGAAGTCCTCCACCAGATCGGTGGTCTCGTCCTGCGGCCAGGACAGCGCGACGCGCGACTCTGGGGCGTCCGTGACCGGCCGATACGTGAGGTCCTTACGGTGGTGCAGGCGGGCGAGTGACTGGGGCACGACAAGCAGTCCCACCCCGGCCGCCACCAGCTCGACGGCGTCCGCCGTCGTGGCGGGGCGCTCGTTCGCGGGCCGCCCAGGCGGACGCTCCCAGTCGAGGGTGTCGTCGAGAGGGTGCAGCACGATGTCGTCGGCCAGGTCCTCGGCGGACACCGCGTCCACCGCCGCCACAACGTGGTCCTTCGGGACCACGACCACCGTCGTCTCGGTGTAGAGCGGGATAGCGCTGAGGTCCGTCCGGTCGACCGGCAGCCGCACGAAACCCGCGTCGGCGCCGCCGCCCCGCAGCACGTCGAATGCTTCGGCGGCGGACACCGCGATGAGGGTCAGGGGGACGTCGGGCAGCCGCTCGTTCCAGATCCGCACCCACTTGGTGGGCGTCACTCCCGGGACATACGCGAGCCGGAACGAAGGGGATACTTCCGAGCCTGTCACCCCGCAAGGTTATCGGTCGTGGTCAGAGGTGGCGCACACGCTCGATACTCTTGACACCATGACGTCGCACCAGACCACCCAGACGATGAAGCCCGCCACGGCGGCGAAGAAGCTGGGTGTGTACCTCGAGGCCACCCCCGCCGAGTTCCAGGAGGGCGTCGTCTCGCGCGCCGAGCTGAGTGCGCTGCAGGCCGATCCGCCCCAGTGGCTGCAGGAGCTGCGACGCAACGGCCCGCACCCCCGGCCCGTGGTCGCGGCGAAGCTGGGCATCTCCATCTCGGGTCTCGCGCGGGGCGGAATCACCGAAGCCCTCACCACCGAGCAGATCGAGGCGCTGAAGGCGGAAAGCCCCGAGTGGCTGCAGAAGGAGCGTGCCACCCAGGCCGAGGTCCGGAAGGAAGCCGTCCGCATCAAGGAGAAGAACGCGGAGCGAGGCGACCAGCCCCGCTGACCGCAGTCCTGATCGTCTGGAAGCACCGCACCCGGACGCTTTTTCCGTGGTGACTTCGGCCGTCTCCGCAGTGACTCCATAAGCCCCTGCCGCTGCAGGCCGGGCGCAGGCGCGCGTGCGCGCAAAGACCCTGCCCTCCCGTTCGGCGAGCCCCGTAGCACCTGCTCGGACCCAGCTCGCCGAGGTTAAGAACCCTTGACATGATGTCAAGGGTTCCCTACATTCATCCATGTTAAGTTTCTTTAACAGGGGAGCGGGAGTGTCGTTCGAAGAGAAGCGCACATGGATCATGGCGGTGGTCACGGTCGGCGCCTATACGACCTACCTCGCCATCATCCTGGGGCGGGCGCAGAGCACCCCACTCACCGAGGTGTCGTACGTCTCGACGCTGCTGTACACGATCGGTGCCGCGATCGTCGCATCGATCGTGCTCAACATCGTGGTCGCCACCGCCTCACCCAAGGACGGCGACAAGAAGGACCAACGCGACAGGGAGATCAGCCAGTTCGGCGAGCACATCGGCCAGTCGTTCGTCGTCATCGGCGGCGTCGCGGCGCTCGGCATGTCGATGGCCGAGCTGGACTACTTCTGGATCGCCAATGCCATCTATTTGGCATTCGTCCTGTCGTCGGTCCTCGGCTGCGCGGCAAAGCTCTCCGCCTACCGCCGAGGCTTTCAGCCGTGGTGAAGCCGACCCGAGTCACGAACTCGATCCGAGCCCTCCGGTTCGCGAACGGAGAGATGACGCAAGCGCAGCTGGCCGATCGCATCGGCGTGACCCGCCAGACCGTCATCGCCATCGAGAAGGGCCGCTATTCGCCTTCCCTCGAGATGGCTTTTCAGATCGCCAGGGTGTTCAAGGTCCCGCTCGACGCCGTGTTCCAGTACACGCAGACTGATGGAGAGACGCCATGAAGGCCATTGTCCAGGACGCGTACGGCTCTACCGATGTGCTCAAGCTCAGGGACATCGATCCGCCCGCCGTCGGGGACGGTGATGTGCTCGTACAGGTGCACGCGGCCGGCGTCGAGGCGGGCGTGTGGCACCTCATGACGGGCCTGCCCTACCTGCTGCGCCTCATGGGTTTCGGGCTTCGCGCGCCCAAGAACCCTGTGCGAGGCCTGGATGTCGCGGGTCGCGTCGAGGCGGTCGGCAGAAAAGTGACCCGATTCAAGGTCGGTGATGAGGTCTTCGGTGCGTGCGACGGCTCGTTCGCCGAGTACGCGTGCGCCCGGGAGAACAGGCTCGCCCCGAAGCCCGGGAATCTGACCTTCGAACAGGCGGCGGCCGTCCCCATTTCGGCTTACACCGCCCTTCAGGCTGTCCGCGACAAGGGGCGGGTCCGGACAGGACAGAAGGTCCTCGTCATCGGTGCGTCGGGAGGTGTGGGGACGTTCGCGGTCCAGCTCGCCAAGATGTACGGAGCCGACGTCACCGGCGTGTGCAGTGCGACGAAGGCGGACCTTGTCCGATCGATCGGCGCGGATGACGTCATCGACTACACCCGCGAGGACTTCGCGGACGGGACTCGCCACTATGACGTCATCCTCGACATCGCCGGCAACCGCTCGTTGTCGCACCTCCGGCGCGCGCTCACTCCGAAGGGAATTCTCGTCATCGTCGGCGGCGAGGAGGGCGGAGCGTGGCTGGGGGGCACGGAGCGCCTGCTCCGAGCGGCTGTGCTCTCACCGTTCGTAGGCCAGAAGCTGCTCGGGCTGGTCTCGGCGGAGCGCCAGAAGGATCTGGAGTTCCTCAAGGAACTCCTTGAGGCAGGCAAGATCACGCCGGTCGTCGAGCGAGCGTACCCGCTGAGCGAAGTCCCCGAGGCGATCCGGCATCTGCGCGACGGCCTCGTACGCGGCAAGGTCGTGATCACAGTGCCGGGCGCGGCCGGGGCGACGCCGTGATCACACCAGTCATAGCAAGATCATTCCAATGCGGCTGACTCCTCCAGCCGACGAGGGCGGCTCCCGGCGGTGAAGGCGAGGATGTCGCAGACCGCTTCACGCAGGCTTCCGAAATGACGATGCACGCCATCCACCGCCACGGGCGCGTTGACCCCCCACACCGTCATCCCCGCACGCAGCCCGGACTGCACGCCGGAAGGGGCATCCTCGATGACCAGACAGTCCTTCGGTTCGGCACCAAGTCGCGAGGCCGCCTGCAGATAGGGCGCAGGCGATGGCTTGCCATCCTCGACAGCGGCCGCATCCACGAGGACCTCCGGTACCGGCAAACCAGTCCGGGCGAAGCGTCCGCGCACCCGGTGCTCGTAGTTTGAAGTCACCAGCGCCCAAACCCCCTGTGGCAGAGCGCCCAGCAGTTCCGACGCGCCATCGAAGGCCGCGTAGACACCGGATCGGACATCCTCGTCCTCCAGCTCGTGCAACGCGGCCAGACACTCCCGCGGGTCCTGGTCCGGAGCGACATCCGCGAAGGTCTCCATCGGCCTGGTCCGCAGCGCCACTTGGTAGACCTCGTCGGGGTCCAGCCCGTATCGCTCCGCCCACGTTCTCCAAACCCGGCGCTGATTGTCGATGGCATCGATCAACGTGCCATCGACATCAAACAGGACATACTTCACGGCGCCAGGCCGAGGCGGTTCGCTGATCACGCCTTGATCATGCCATCAGGCCGCGAGCAGGCAGTTTGCGGGACAAGCCTTAGTCAGCGGGCTCCTCGGATCGTTCGGCCCTGCGCCGCTTGCCGGCCGGTTCGAGGGCCACCCAACGACCTTTCGCGGTCGGGCTTTCGGCGCCCCTTCGTGGCTCCGGCACTGAAGGCGATCCCAAACCGCGGTTCAAGAACCTCCATCTCAGCCGGCCACCGTCCGCCAGCACACCCTCATCCCCCGACGGATGCGCTCCGAAGCGTCCGTGACACAGCCCCAAGACGATCGCGGCGGCGATCGCGATCAGGTGCTCACGAGCTGCCAGATTGGGTTTGATGACGGACTCCAGCACCATCGAGCCCCCGGTGAACGCGAAAAGGACGGGCGCCCGCCGTACCACCGCGAGGTAGCTGAACAGACCCACCACAGCGGCAGACGGTCCCGTGTCGAGTACCTGCCCGATCTCGGGCGGCAGCCCAAGCCCCCACCAGCCCGGGCCGATCGCGATCATCACCCGGACGCTGAGCGTGCCGGCCAGAGTCGTGGCGTACGCGACCATCAGTGTCCGGGCACGGCCCAGCGACAGTTCGGCCAGGGCGAACGCCAGGAACAACTGCGTAATGCCTGCCCACACCGGCAGATCGAGCGCGGGGACGAACAAGGACACGGGGGTACGCAACAGGGCAAGGGGGAGCGGCAAGTCGGCCCGCACCTCGCCGAGCAGCCGCACGACCACCGCACCGCGCGGCGTCACGTGAATCGCATGGAAGAAGATGACCGCGAACGTGGCCAGAAACGCCAGCGAGAGCCCGGTCAGCCGTCGGCGCACCAGCAGCTCCCGCAGGGGCGCGACGACAATGCCACGCCACTCACCTACGAGCGTGCTCCAGACGAAACGTACGAACCAGCCCAGCGCGGCGCGGACTTGTCCTGCGACTCCCCCACGCACCGCGCCCGGCCCGTCGACGCCGACAGCCTCGCCTTCACCGCTTCGGTCCCCCTCAAGAACGTCATGACGAACACCGGCCACACGGGACATCTGCCGATCAACCCCCTCACGCTCACGGCGCCGAGCAATCATGCCCCTCAGCGCATCGGTGTGCCCACGCACCACCAGATCGTGCACCAGACCGAACAATGCCTGCACACGGGGGTCCTGGACGAGATGACTCGGCCTGATTACGGCTGTTCGTCGTGGCGGAACAGGGCTGTCCAGAGGAAGGGTTCGCCGAAGCAGGGGGACTCGGGTGGTTCGTCGCGCATGCGGCGCAGCTCGACCTCCGCCTGGCCGGAGAAGATCCAGCGCAGAGACTCCGGCGTGTAGGCGAGTCCGCCGTGCAGGCGGGACTGGCGGTAGAAGTCGGCGTCGGGGAGTTCTGAACCCATCTCGCCGGCCGCGAAGCAGGTAAGGGCGAGATGACCGCCGGGCACCAGGGCCCGGTCGAGGAGGGCGAGGTAGCTGATACGGCGGTGCGGCGGCAGGTGGTGGAAACAGCCGGAGTCGTAGATCAGGTCGTACGGGCCGCCGAGTTCGGTGCCGACGATGCTGAAGGCGTCACCGCAGTGGAATCGGACCTCGGCCCCCGCCTCACGGGCGCGGTCCTCGGCCCAGGCGATGGCCGCCGGGGAGAGATCGACGGCGTCCACCTCGAAGCCCAGCGAGGCGAGGTGGAGCGCGTTGCGGCCAGGGCCGCA
Source organism: Streptomyces sp. NBC_00322 (assembly GCF_036147535.1). Lineage (NCBI taxonomy): Bacteria > Bacillati > Actinomycetota > Actinomycetes > Kitasatosporales > Streptomycetaceae > Streptomyces > Streptomyces sp. NBC_00322. The sequence continues at coordinate 781,879 of NZ_CP108019.1, forward strand.
GCCCAGGTCGAGGGCGCGGCCCCGGGTGATCAGGCCGCGGTCGAGGTACGAGACCAGGTTCTCGTCCGGTTTGCTCACGAAGAACGGCACCGGTTTGGTTCGGTCCGCGTAGAACCCGTCCCACCAGGATGCGGCGTCGGCCGTCCAGCGGTCGGCCTCCGGCGCGAACAGGCTGTCCAGGAGCCTGAGTACATCGTCCACGGTGCGTATGTCCCGGTCCATCCGGTCCCCCTTCCCGATCAGGCGAGGGTAGGTCGGACTGGCACGAACGACCAGATCAGACCGTGTGTCCGGACGCTGCCGTCGGTCGCGTGAGGGGCTCGGCCGACGATGAGGAGGCCGTCACCCACGGGTGAGGCCGACCGGCGCTCTCGCTCCCGACGACGGCCGTCACGGGGGTAGTCCCGGCAGCGCCGATCCGGGTTTCCGGGCGGTCCGCCGGACGATGGAGCCCACGCGGAGCGTCGGCCACTGACGACAAACCTCCCGGCCATGGCGACCGGGAGGCAACGCGGTGGCCGCACTTACCGAATGGCGTTACGAGACAGGTGCGCTGACTGCCTGTCAGGCATCCTCGAAGTAGGCGTCCAGGACCGTGTCGAATTCCGCCGTCCACTCCTTGAGGTGGCTCCTGGCCGGGGCATCGACCTCGGCGTCGAACCAGCGGCGGGTCGACAAGTGGACCGTGACGGTGAACCGGCGGCCGAATCGCGCGGGCTTGACCTCGACGGCGCCGAGTTCGTCCCAGCGGAACTCGGCCTCCTGGTCGTCCAGCCGGAACCGGATGCCGTCGCGGTCCGCCCTGATCGAACCGCGGCGGTCTGCGACCTCGAAGACCGGGCCGCTCGCCCCGTCCTCCGCCTCAGCGGCGGCGCCCTCCTCGTCGGGGGTGGGCGCATCCTCCGGGGCGGCCGCGTCGGGCTCCGGCTCCACGGACTGCTCCGGGACCGGCTCCTTCACCTCCTCGGCCTCTGCCGTCCCGGCAGGGCGGGGGGCCGTGAGGCCTGGGATGTACGCCGGGTCGGTCCCAACGGCGGACTCGAGTGGGATGTTTGGATCTACGCGCTGTTCCACGACGGGCAGTATGGTCGATGAACCTGTGCGCGACCACTCTGTGTCCGAGGTTGTCGGCCATCGGCACGCCCCAACGCAAAGACTGCGAAACCATGTGGGCCGCGCGACTGCGATTCCCGCAGGGCCACCGTCACTGTCTGTGGCCGACTTTGCCCGCAGCGCCGCTTCGCATTTCGAAGCCAATCACGCCAGTACCCCTGCGTTTCAAAGGCGATCGGCCTGGCGGAGCGGTGGAATCAGTCGCCCGCCAGCTCGCACTCACTCCCGCACCTTGCTTCGAAAACCGCCGTGCCTGACGCCATTCACAACGAATTCCGAAGGTTAACGAGGGTTGACGTTCCGGATTCGGCGGGTTTCCATAACGCGCCGGGAGTGGATGAACCACAGCCAGTCCAGCCACGGAGGCGATAGCACTCCCGCCGTCACTCGTCACGCCCAGTCGATCGGAACCGCTCCATGACCGACATGCTCAGCCAGCCGCTCACAGCCGACCCAGCACCTGCGGGGACAGACTCCGGCGGCCAGGACGGGCCGCACACACTCAAGCGTTCCATCGGCGTCGTCGGCGGGACACTGCTGACCCTCTCGTGCGTGACACCCGCCTCCACACTGTTCGTGGTCGTGCCCGATCTCTTCGCGAGCCTCGGCACCGCCACTGCTCTCACCATCGCGATCGGCTCGCTCCTCTGTATCGCTGTCGCGTTCTGTTACTCGGAGTTGGGCACCCTGATTCCCAGCGCGGGAGGCGAGTACGCCATCGTCACCACGCTGACCGGCCGACTGGCCGGGTGGCTGGTATTCGTCCTGTCGCTGCTGGTCGTGATGATCGTGCCGCCCGTGATCGCCATGGGCACGGCGGACTACCTCGCCCCGCTGGTCCACGTACCGGCCGAGGCCGCCGGCGCCGGAGTCATGCTGCTGGCCACCCTCGCCGGTCTCCTCGACCTGCGCGCCAACGCCTGGATCACCGGTGTCTTCCTGGTCCTCGAAGTCATCGCGGCCGCCGTCGTGGCCGTCCTCGGCTTCGCCCACACCGAGCGCGGCGCCGGCAGCCTCGTCCACGGCGTGGTCGCGGGCGACAGCGGCTCACCAGGCCCGGTCAACGCAATGCTGATCGTCTCGGGCCTGGCCATCGCCCTCTTCGTCACTCAGGGCTTCTCCACCGCCGTCTACCTCTCCGAAGAGATGGAGAACCCGCGGCGCAACGTGGCGCGTACTGTCCTCACCACCCTGGCCATCTCGGCGGCCGTCATCCTCGTCCCGGTGGTCGCGATCACCATGGGCGCCCCCGACCTCGCGGCCCTCACCTCCGGTGACATCAGCACGATGGTCACCGCCTGGAGCAATTCGGCGGTCGGCACGTTCGTGAGCCTCTGCGTCGCGCTCGCGATCATCAACGCGGGCATCGTCATGGTCATTCAGAACTCCCGCGTGCTGTTCGCCTCCGCCCGCGACAAGGCTTGGCCCGAGCCGGTCAACAACGCCCTGTCCCGCCTCGGCCGGTTCGGCTCGCCGTGGGTCGCCACGCTCGTGGTCGGAGTCCCCGGCGCGGCCCTGTGCTTCGTCAACCTCGACACCCTGTACGGCGTGACCGGTGTCTCCGTGACGGGGATGTACCTGCTCGTCGCGATCGCCGCGCTCGCTGCCCGCCGCGCCTCGCACAAGGAGCTGCCCGCCTGGCGGATGCCGCTCTGGCCCGCCGTGCCCCTCGTGCTGATCGCCGTACTCGTCTACATCCTCAGTCAGCAGGAAACGCAGTACCTGCTGTGGACCGGCGGCATCATGGCGACGGCCACCGTGTACTGGGCCCTCTACCTCCGCCCCCGGCAGGACTCCCGCTGGCTGGTCACGCTCCCCAAGGACATGCGCCCCTGACACAACAGGGCTGTCGAGCACGAGCCGCGTGGCGGGGCACCCGTACTGACGTCTACGGGGTCCCGCCCACGGGTGCTGTCCCAGCTCAGTGACCGCCATCGGCCGAAAGTCACCGGATCTCGGTCCGACCCCCGCTGTAGCCTGGGCACCAGCCGTACCGTGGCTTGCGCACGAAATGCCAAGGGGTGCTCTTTGTGGGAGCAGCAGGATGGACAGGAACCCACCGACCAGGGCGAGTTACCTGACGGCGCGCCGGTGTCCTTCCCCGCGCAACTGAGGCGCCTGCGCGGCCGGCGAGGCCTGTCACTGGCCGACCTGGCGCGTCAGACGCACTACAGCAAAGGCTACTTGAGCAAGATCGAGACGGGTTCGAAGCCTGCGACCTTCGACGTCGCGCGGCGCTGTGACCAGGTGCTGCGAGCAGGAGGCGAGCTGCTTCGGCTGTTGCCCGAGGCTGCTTCACCGGACGCCGGCAGGGGTACGGGTGCCGCGGCAGGGCCGGGGTCCGGTGGCGAATGTCCGTACCAGGGCCTGTCGGCGTTCACGTCGCACGATGCCGGATGGTTCTTCGGGCGCGAGCGTGTCACCGCCACCCTCGTCGACCGGGTCTTCGAACGGATCGGTGGCGGACCGCTGTTGCTTGTCGCACCCTCCGGAGGGGGCAAGTCCTCGCTGCTCAACGCCGGCCTCGTGCCCGCCCTGCGCCGCAGGGGCGCCTTCCCGATGCCGGGTGCGGAGGCGTGGCCCGTGGTGATGTTCACCCCCACGGCTCATCCGCTGGACGAACTCCTGGACTGTACCGGGAAGGTCCTCGGCACCTCGCTCGACATCGCCGCCCAGGAGCTACAGGACCGCCCGCATGTGCTGCTGGACGCCGTCCGCACGATGTCGGCCCCGCCGCCCGGGGGCCCCGGGGACCGCGAACCTCCGCCCAACCGACTGGTGTTGCTCGTCGATCAGTTCGAGGAGCTCTTCACCCTGTGCGCCGACGAGGCCGAGCGACGCGCGTTCGTATCCGTGCTCTCGGCGGTGGCCACGTCCGGCCCGGCGGCAGGCGAACAGAGTCCCGCAGTCGTGGTCCTCGGTGTGCGGGCCGACTTCTCCGGGCACTGCCTCGACGTTCCCGAACTGGCCTCCGTCTTCACGGACGCGCTGTTCGTACTGCCCCCGATGTCCATGGAGGAACTGCAGGAGTCGATCACCCGTCCGGCGGAGCTGGCCGGTCTGACACTCGAACCGGGTCTGGTCCAACTCCTTCTCCGTGACGCGGGGTTACGCAACGAGCCGGGCAGGCCGCCCCACCACACGCCGCCCGGCGCACTGCCACTCCTGTCCCACACGCTGAGGGCCACCTGGCAGCAGCGCGACGGCTCCACTCTGACGGTCGCCGGATACGAGCGCACCGGCGGCATCCAGGGCGCGATCGCGCGGACCGCCGAGGACGTGTTCGCGCGCCTCTACCCCGTAGAACAGAAGACGATCCGCCGCATCCTGGTACGGCTGGTCCATGTCGCGGACGGCGCCGGGCCGACCCGGCGCCGGATGAGCCGTACCTCCCTGATGGAACAGCTGGTGGACACGGACGGGGCGGCCGCCGCGCTCGACGCCTTCGTGCGGGCCCGGCTCATCACCCTCGACCGGGACACCGTGGAGATCACCCACGAGGCCCTCCTGCACGCCTGGCCACGACTGCACGGCTGGATCAACGCCGACCGGGCGGGACTTCTGATCCATCAGCAACTGGCCCACGACGCGGGCGAATGGGAGCGCGAGGGGCGCGACCCTTCCCACCTCTACCGCGGCAGCCGGCTCGCCGCTGCCCGCGGCTGGGCCGACGATCTCGACGGGCGGACCCAACTCACTCCGCTGGAGGGGAAGTTCCTTCAGTCCAGTCAGGCGGAGCAGCGCAGCGCGGAGGAGCGCGCCAGGCGCCAGGTCCGGCAGCAGCGCCGGCTCATGGCCACACTCGCCGTGCTGCTGCTCCTGGCCGTCACCGCCGGCGCCCTCGCCTATCACCAGCGCGCCGGCGCACTCGCGCAGGGACGTGTCGCCCGATCTCAGGCCCTTGCCGCACAGTCCATCTCTCTGGCAGCGGGCCAGCCGGAGGCGTCGCTGCTGCTGGCCGAGCAGGCCTACCGCACCTCGGCGACGACGGAGGCGCGCGGAGCCCTGCTCAGCACGCAGGCGCAGTACTTCTCCGCCCGGCTCACCGGGCACAGCGGTCCGGTCAACTGCGTGGTCTTCGCCCCGGACAACAGGTCGCTGGCAACGGCGAGTTCCGACGGCACGGTGAAGCTGTGGCGAGTGGCCGACCGTCGGCAGATCGCGACGTTCACCGTCCCCGGGCGGGTGCGCGCGGTCGCCTTCAGCCCCGACGGGCGCACGCTCGCCGCGACCTCGACCGACGGCCCCGTACGGCTCTGGGACACCACGAGCCACCGTACGAAAGCCGTTCTTCCCGCCGCCACCAGAGCCGCCCGGGCACTGGCCTTCGCCCCCCACGGGACCGCGCTCGCCACCGCCGGTCCCGACGGAAGGATCAGACTGTGGCAGGCCTCGGGGGACCACGGGGCCATGGCGACCCTCGCCGGTCATGACGGAGACATCAACGCCCTTGCCTACGCCCCGGACGGTCTGGCACTGGTGTCCGCCGGCGCGGATCGCACCGTACGGCTGTGGGACGCGGTCCATGCCCGCCCGACGGCCGTGCTCCGGGGTCATACCGACGAGGTACTGGGAGTGGCGTTCGCTCCGGACGGGCGAAGCGTCGTCAGCGGCGGCGTCGACCGGACCGTGCGGCTGTGGGACCTGGCGGGCCGCAGGGCGACCTCGACGCTGACCGGGCACAGCGACGACATCAACGCCGTCGCCTACACCCCGGACGGCACCACAGTGATCAGCGCCGGCGGCGACGGCTCAACCCGTCTGTGGGACGTGCGCAGCGGCCGCCTGACCAGCACCCTGTCGGGCCACACCGACTACGTACAGGGGGTGGCCGTCGACTCCGGCGGCTCGGTGGTGGCCACGGCCGGGTTCGACGACTCCGTTGTGCTGTGGGACCTGCGCAGATCGGTCCTGACGGCGCGTCCGTTCACCGAGATCTGGAAGGCCGCCTACAGCCCGGACGGGGGGCAGCTGGCGACGGCGGACGCCGATCACACGGTTCGGCTGTGGGACGTGCCGGAGCGGCGTCTGCTCGCCACATTCAACGGACACAGCGGAACCGTGTTCTCCGTGGCCTTCAGCCCCGACGGACGCACCCTCGCCTCCGCCGGATCCGACCGCACCATCCGCCTGTGGGACCTGCCGCGGCGACGGCTGCTCGCCACACTCGCCGGCCACACCGGAGCAGTGTTCTCGGTCACCTTCAGCCCCGACGGACACACCCTGGCCTCCGCCGGATCCGACCGCACCATCCGCCTGTGGGACCTCTCGCGGCGACGGCTGCTCGCCACACTCACCGGCCACACCGACTTCGCCAACGATGTCGCCTTCAGCCCCGACGGCCGGACCCTGGCGAGCGCGGGGGACGACCTGACCGTGCGGCTGTGGGACGTTCCCGGGCGTCGCGCCCTGGCCTCGCTCACCGGGCATACCGGCGCGGTGCGGGGGGTGGACTTCGGTCCGGACGGGCTGACTCTGGCGAGCAGCAGCAACGACGGCACCGTACGGCTGTGGGACACCTCGCGGCGCCGCACGGTGGCGATACTGACCGGCCACACCGGCTCCGTACGGGGGGTCGCCTTCTCCGCCGACGGCCGCACCCTGGCGAGCAGCGGCAATGACCGGACGGTGCGACTGTGGGACGTTCCCGGGCGCCGTTTGGTGGCGGCTCTGGCCGGTCACAGCAACGCGGTGTGGGGCGTCGCCTTCGCGCCCGACGGCCGGACGGTGGCCAGCAGCAGCAACGACGGCACCGTACGGCTCTGGAATCTGGACACGGCTGCCCGGCTCGCGGAGATCTGCCGGCTGAGAGCCACCATCGGCGCCGATGAGCGGGACAAGCTCATGCCCGGCCTTGCCCTCTCCCGCGGTTCCGGCTGCGGCCGTCCATGATCGAGCTTGCAGAAATGCGCTCCACGAGGAGCCTGGCGCCGCAACCTGGCGGAAACTGAAAACACAGGGCCGTGAGGAGGAGACATGAGCGAGAGCTCCATGGGCGACGAGGTCTACCAGCCGGACGGGTCCGACGTACAGGACGACGCCGGGCTGCTGGACGCCGAAGACACGCTCGAGGATCCCGCGCTGCAGATCCTCTCCGACGGATACTCCCCACCGGAGCGGCCATGGGCCGTTGACCGGGTGGGCACCACCGCGGAGGAACAGCACCGCCGCGAGAGCCTGGACGAGCGGCTGGCCGAGGAAGCACCCGACGTCACCGTTCCCGTCGGCGACGGGCTGGGAGACGCCTGGGACACGGACGGGGAGCTGATCGACGACGAGGTCGGACAGGAGCGCGCCGGCCGGCTCGTGGCCCCTGACGAGGGGGCGCACTCCGGCCTGGAGAAGGACATGATCGCTACCGACGTCGGTATCGACGGCGCCGCCTCGGCGGAAGAGGCGGCGATGCATCTGATCCCGGAGTCCGAGCAGTTCTGACCCGCACATGACTGCGGTGGGCGCCCGACTGAGCGCCCACCGGGGGACGTGGGGTGATCAGCCCCGGGAGGCCGCGGATGCGTAGCGGCGCTCGAACCGTTCGATGCGGCCGGCGGTGTCCACGACCCGCGAGGTTCCGGTGTAGAACGGATGGCTGGCAGAGGAGATCTCCACGTCGATGACGGGGTAGCTGTTGCCGTCCTCCCACTCCACGCGCTGGGCGGAGTCCGCGGTCGAGGTCGTCAGGAACGCGGTGCCCGCCGCACGGTCACGGAAGACGACCGGCCGGGATATGGGGTGGATACGAGACTTCATGCGCGGATCCTTCGCTTGAGACGGGCGTTTGGCCGGCTGCGGTGTACGGGAGCGGGTCAGCGTTCCTCGCGGAACACGACGTGCTGCCCGAGGGTGGGGTCGTACTTGCGCAGGAGCAGGCGATCGGGGTTGTTGCGCCGGTTCTTGCGGGTGGCGTAGGTGTGACCGGTTCCGGCAGTCGACCGGAGTGTGATGACCGGTCGGGTGTCGCTTCGTGCCATGCGGTGCCTCCAGATGGTCATTGTTACCAGTAGCGTGCTGATGCTGGTAACGCGCCGAGGTCCTGTCGCATTCCCCGGCCCCTCAGGTGGACACCGGTGCCACGGGTCAGGGCTTCGCGCCGCGGGGCACGACCATCCCGGTCAGCCGGGCCGCTCCCTCGTCGAGATCCGACCAGGCGCCCGGCACCCGCAGGACAGCGATGGCGGACGTCGGGAATTTCGTACGCGTCTGCTCCAGCGCCATGCCGTCCGCCTCGCCGGCCAGCATCAGGACCAGGTCCTGCATGCCGGGGTTGTGCCCGATCAGCATCAGCGTGCGTACGTGTGCGGGAGTCTCCCGTACGACGTCGAGCAGTTCCGTCGCATCCGCGCCGTACAGGCGTACGTCGTGGATCACCGGCGTCGTGACGCCGAACTCCGCCGAGGCGAGGTCCCACGTCCGGCGCGTGCGGCGGGCGGTGGAACAGACAGCGAGGTCAGGCACGCAGTCGGCCTCTCGCAGCCAGCGGCCCGCGACCGGGGCGTCGCGTCGGCCTCGCGGGGCCAGAGGCCGCTCGTGGTCGGCCACATCGTCGGGCCAGGCGGACTTGGCGTGCCGCAGCACGACCAGGCGCCGGAAGTCTGCAGCTGTCATGGCGTCTCCCGCTGCTGGTGGCCGACCTCGCGTGCCAGGTCAAGTCCGAGGACACGGTCGAGATGGGCGAAGGTCTCGAACTTCGCTCCGGCCGGGACGTCCGGGTCCCGTTCCAGGCCGGACAGCAAGTCCAGGACGGCTGGGACGCCGAGATTGTCGTCGAGCGCGGCATAGGCCTGTCGCCGCAGGTCGGCGGGGATCGGCCGGGACGGCTCCTGCGCCCAGTCGGCCACCTGTTGTCGCCAGTGCCGCAATGCCCTCCCGGCTTCGGCGAGCCCGGCGGGAGTGACGGCGACCGGCACGCTGTGGGCGTGGCCGAGAAGAAGCATCCTGACGGCGAGGGGATCCTCGACGCCCACGTCGTCCGCACGTCCAGGGCTGACGCCGCCCACGTCGATCCGCGCTCCTTCGGCGGCATCGCTGTCGGTGCCGTGAGCGAACAGGTGCACGTCGGCGGGGGTGCCGCGTGACCCGGTCGCATCGTGAGTGTCGACGGCGGCGGGCGGATGGATGCCGAGTGCGCCCATGGCTCGGTCGAGCGCCCGGGCCTGCTCGTACGGCAGGTCCGGTGCGGTGAGGACCATGACGGCCTGCAGGCCGTGCAACTCCGCCGCGCGCGCCATCACGTCGCCGACCAGGGGCGCCCGCAGATGCGCCGCGCTGATCTCGGTGCCGCTCGCGGTGTCGATGACAGGCAGGTGGACGCAGATGCGCAGCAGATGGCGGTGTCCGGGGGGAATCTCCACGAGGTGACCGGTGCGGGTGTCGGCGATACGCAGCATGCTGTGGAGGCTAGTCCCGGGAACCTCCGGTGTGCGGGATGCCGGTCGACGGCGCCGTGAACCACGCAGCATCGGTGTGGTGCCACCGGGCGATGGACGGCGCACACTGAAGGTGCGCGCACAGCGTGCCGGTTTATGGGGTTCACCGCAGCTGTTGATCTTCCACTGACGAGATCTGGTCGGGCTGTGACCAGGAGGAGCCATGCCCGTAGATGCCGCTCACAACCCTCCGTCCCACATATCCCTTGTCACACAGGACCTGCTGCACCGCGCGGCCCGCATGCTCGGACGCCGACGGCCCGCCGGACGTACGACTCCGGAGCGGCCCGCTCGATCCGAGCAGCTCAGAACCCTGGCGGACGTCCTCGACGCGGCGGTCGCCGCGCAGCCGCTGGCGGACCAGGTGGTGGCCGCGTGCGGAGAGCCGGAGCGGGTACCGGGTGCCGTCGCCAAAGCGGCCGGGGAGCAGGTGGTGGTCTACCACCGCCTGCGGGGGATGGTGCGCGCCCTTCCCGCGGACGGCGACGTCGCCGAGGTCCGCGAGCGCGCCGTACGGCTGCTGTCCTACCACCAGTGGATGCTGCACCAGTCGCTCGTCTTCGCCTTCAGTACGAACCCGGACTCCCGTGTGGAGGCCGCGCGGCTCGAGCTGAACGGACTGGGGGCGCCTGCCGATGCTCTCCGCGAGCTGCGTGACCAGGTCCGGACCGCCGCGGAGGGCGTTCCGGACGAGAAGAGCAGGTCCTGAGGGGCAGGTCATGAGCGGCAGGAGCGCGTCGTCTACGTCCCGGTGACGACGGCGGCCTGGCAGATCGGGCATCGGTCCCTGCCGTCCCACCCGTCCCATCCGAAATCCTCGGGCGCGAGCGGCTTTCCTTCCAACTCCCCGCGCACCGCGACCCGATAGGTCCAGACCGTGCCGATGTAGGGGTGGTACGCATCGTGGAAGGCGGGTGATGTCAGCGACTCGCCTGCCGCGACCGTACGTTGCAGAGCGCGCAGCTGCTGGAACATCGTCTGCCCGGCGGCGGCGACCTCGGTGGTCGCGTCGATGAACAGCCGTTCCCGTACTTCGTGGATCGCGGCATCGCTCAGCGCCTCGCGGGCCGCCGTGTCCAGGTCGGCTTCGGCGCCCGGGGCCTGGGCGATCTGGCGCAGCCGCGCGTGGCAGGCTCCGGCGGCGGTGATGAACTCGATGTACACGGCCCGTCGCCGCTCCCCCACTCCTCGGTCCTGTTCATGGCGATGGCGAAGGTAGTCGGCCAGAACAGTGCCGGAAATGGCGATGGAGCCACCGCTGACCGCCGCGACGAGCGTCCCCCAGTCCACGTCTCCCCCAGAAGTGATCAAACGTCAAAGCCTGGAATCTACGCGTCCCTTGGCGCTCGAAACAGAGGGGGGTCGCTCGCCGGGTAACGGACAACACTGAAGCCCATTCGGACAAGAACTGGTCAAAAAATTGTGAGGTAATTGTTGACACTCTGTCAATTTCGTTCAGTCGGTGGCACGTTCGAGAGTGATCTACCCCCCACTGACCGAACGACGGAGATCGCATGACCCCCCACAAGAACACCCGGCGCGCCGCTGCTCTCGTCGCCACGGCCGCCATGGTGGTCGTCGGCGTACAGACCGCTTCCGCCGCTACGGCACCCGACCGCGCGGGCGACCCCACCCCCGCCCCGACGAGCGTGTCCGCGCGTGCCGCCGCCATCAAGTCCGCTCAGGCCGACGCCACTTCGGCTGCGGCGGAGCTCGGCCTCGGCGCCAAGGAGAAGCTGGTCGTCCGTGACGTCGTCAAGGACGCCGACGGCACCGTGCACACCCGCTACGAGCGCACGTACGCCGGACTGCCCGTCCTCGGCGGTGACCTCGTCACGCACGCCGCCGAAAACGGCAGCCTCAAGAGCGTGGACAAGGCGAACGACGCCCAGATATCGGTGGCGACCACCGATGCCGTACGCAAAGCCGCGGCCGGCGCCCGCAAGGTGATCTGGGCGCGCGACGGCAAGCCCGTCCTCGCCTTCGAGACCGTCAAGACCGGTGTGCAGAAGGACGGTACGCCGAGCAGGCTGCACATCGTCACGGACGCCACCACGGGCAGGAAGCTGCACCAGTACGAGGCCATCGAGACGGGCACAGGCGCCAGCCAGTACAGCGGCGAGGTCCCCCTCACCACCACCAAGAACGGCTCCGGATTCGAGCTCACCGACGGCGAGCGCGGAGGCCACAAGACGTACGACCTCAACCAGGGCCAGAGCGGCACCGGCAAGCTGCTCACGGACGACGACGACAAGTGGGGCAGCGGCAGCAACGACAACCGGCAGACCGCCGGCGTCGACGCCGCCTACGGCGCCGCCATGACATGGGACTTCTACAAGGCCGAGCTCGGCCGCAGCGGTATCGCGGGCGACGGCAAAGCCGCGTACTCCCGGGTCCACTACGGCCAGTCGTACGTCAACGCCTTCTGGGACGACAGCTGCTTCTGCATGACGTACGGCGACGGCGAGGGCGACAAGAAGTCCCTCACCGAGCTCGACGTGGCCGGGCACGAGATGAGCCACGGCCTGACCTCCCGCACCGCGGGCCTCGAGTACAGCGGTGAGTCGGGCGGTCTCAACGAGGCCACCAGCGACATCTTCGGCACCTCGGTGGAGTTCTTCGCCAACAACAAGGAGGACATCGGCGACTACCTCATCGGCGAAGAGATCGACATCAACGGCGACGGCACGCCCCTGCGTTACATGGACAAGCCCAGCAAGGACGGCAAGTCCCTGGACGCCTGGAAGGCCGGCGCCGGAGATGTGGACGTCCACTACTCCTCCGGCATCGCCAACCACTTCTTCTACCTGCTGTCCGAGGGCAGCGGCAAGAAGACGATCAACGGGGTCGACTACGACTCACCGACCTCGGACGGCTCGACGGTCTCCGGGATCGGCCGGGATAAGGCCTACAAGATCTGGTACAAGGCGCTCACCACGTACATGACCTCGACGACCGACTACAAGGCCGCCCGTGAGGCGACCGTGAAGGCGGCCAACGACCTGTACGGCGCGGACGGCACGGAGGCGAAGACGGTCGCCGCTGCCTGGGGCGCGGTCAACGTGAAGTAACGGCGTCTGTCTGGACGCTGCGCCGTGGCGGTGGGTGCTGATTCGGCCTTGGACGATGCCGTACCGGGCGTCGTCGCCCACCGCTTCGGGGCCCGGCGACACCACGGGTGACACGGCGATCCGCGCGACAGCAGGCCCGAGGGCCGGGTACGGGAGAGAATCACCGCGTGACCGAACCCTCCGCGGCCGGAAGCATGTCCGGGCAGACCGTGTGCGGCGACGACTTGCGGACGCCGTGGCGGCACTTCCTGCGGACCGAGACGGGCAGTGCCACGTTCCTGCTGGCCGCGGTGGTGGTGGCGCTGGTCTGGGCAAATATCTGGCCCGGCTCCTACGACACCTTCTGGGGCACGCACCTGTCGCTGGAGCTGGGTTCCCATGGCGTGTCGCTCGACCTGCGCGATTGGGTCAACAACGGTCTGATGACCCTGTTCTTCTTCGTCGTCGGCCTCGAAGCCCGGCGAGAGTTCGACATGGGGGAACTGCGCGAACGGCGTCGGGTCACGCTTCCGCTGCTCGTCGGTATCGCCGGCATGGTCGTACCGGTGGCCATCTTTCTCGGCATCAACAGTGGCCACGCCTCGGTGCACGGCTGGGGCGTCGCGATGTCCACGGACACCGCCTTCGCCCTTGGCATGCTGGCCCTGCTCGGCTCGCGCCTGCCGGCCGGCCTGCGGGTCTTCATCCTCACGGTCACGGTCGTCGACGACTTCGTCGCGCTCGGCGTCATCGCGGTCGCCTACAGTGACCGCATCGTCGTCCCGGCCCTCCTGGTGGCGCTGGGCATCTTCGGCGCCATTCTGGGGCTGCGGGCCGCAGGCGTACGCCCCGGTCCGGTGTACGCGCTGCTCGCGATCGCCACCTGGACGGCGCTGCTGAAGTCCGGCGTCGACCCGGTGGTCACCGGTCTGGCCGTGGGGCTGATCACGTACGCGTATCCGGCGGCCCGGAGCGACCTGGAGCGGGCGAGCGGGCTGTTCCGGCTGTTCCGCGAGCAGCCGACACCAGAGCTCGAGCGCTCGGTACGGCAGGGACTGGCATCGGCCATCTCGCCGAACGAGCGGCTGCAGCGGATGTTCCATCCGTGGACGAGCTATGTGATCGTGCCGCTGTTCGCGCTGGCCAATACGGGCATCCCGATCGGCGCCCATGAGCTGTCGCGCGCCGCGGACTCACCCGTCACGCTCGGCATCCTGCTCGGCTTCGTCCTGGGCAAGCCGGTCGCGGTTCTCGGTACGTCGTGGCTGGCGTTCCGGTTCAGCCACGGGCGGCTGCGCCCGCCGGTCGGCTGGGGCGCGACGGCGGCCGGCGGCACCATCGCGGGCGTCGGCTTCACCGTGTCCCTGCTGATCGCGACCCTGGCCTTCAGCGGCGACCAGCTGGAAGAGGCGAAGATCGGCATCCTCAGCGCGGTGATCTGCGCCTTCGCCCTCACCTGGGCGGTCACGGCCGTGATCCGGCTGCTGCCGCGCCGTACGCAGATTCGTGCACTGCTGGGCGCGACAGAGGGCATCGTCGACCTCGCCGCGCCTGTCGACCCCGAACGCGACCACATCCGCGGGCGCCCGGACGCCGCGGTGACCGTGGTCGAGTACGGCGACTTCGAATGCCCCTACTGCGGTCAGGCGGAACCCGTCGTCCGCGCTCTCCTCGCCGACTTCGGGGATGTCCGCTACGTCTGGCGGCACCTGCCCCTGACCGACGTCCACCCCCGGGCACAGCTCGCGGCGGAAGCGTCCGAGGCAGCGGCCGTGCAGGACGCCTTCTGGCGGCTGCACGACCTCCTCATGGAACACCAGGACGCGCTGAAGCCCTCGGATCTGATCCGCTACGCGGAGGAGATCGGTCTGGACGTCCAGCGCTTCCAGCGCGACCTGCGCAAGCGGATGGGCGCGGGACGGGTGGCCGAGGACGTGGAATCCGCCGACCTCAGCGGCGTGTCCGGGACACCGACCTTCTTCGTCAACGGGATCCGCCACCACGGCGCCTACGACATCGGCCACCTCTCCGCGGCCGTACGAACGGCCCGCCAGCGGGCAGCCGTCCGCCAGACATAGCCGGCCGATTCCGCCCCGGTTCCGCCCCCGGTTGCGTGGCGGCCGCACCTGTCTCATAGTCCGAGGCATGGATGCGCGGGAGACAGCGCTGCACCAGGCGTACGACCACGCCGTCCGCTGGCTGGCGAGCCTGTCCGATCGCCCCGTTCCGGCTCGCGCCTCGGTCGACGAGATCGTGCGCGCGCTCGGGACCGAGCTGCCGCAGGATCCGAGCACCCCCGCCGACGTCGTCGAGCTTCTGGCCACCGCCTGCGAGCCGGGACTCACCGCGTTTCCCAGTGGCCGCTTCTACGGGTTCGTGGTCGGCGGCAGTGAACCGGCCGCGCTGGCCACCGACTGGCTGGTCAGCGCCTGGGACCAGAACAGCGTCATGCGCGCCGTCTCACCCGCGCACGCGGCCGTGGAGGACATCGCCGGCGCGTGGCTGCTCGACCTGCTGGGTCTGCCGGCCGACAGCGCCGTCGGCTTCACCACCGGCGCCACGATGTCGAGCTTCACCTGCCTCGCCGCCGGACGCGACGCGGTGCTGCGGCGCGCGGGCTGGAACGTCGCCCGCGACGGGCTCGCGGGCGGACCGCCCGTACATGTCATCGCTGGCGAGGACCGCCACATGGCCATCGACCTGGGCCTGCGCTACCTGGGGCTCGGCGAACCCGAACTGGTGAAGTCAGACGATCAGGGACGCATCGAGCCCGAGGCGCTGCGGCACGCCCTGGCTGCCGGCGGACAGCGCCCCACGATCGTGATCCTCCAGGCGGGAGACATCCACTCCGGTGCCTTCGACCCCTTCACCGAGACGGTCGGCGCCGCTCACGAGGCGGACGCGTGGGTGCACGTCGACGGCGCGTTCGGACTGTGGGCGGCCGCCTCACCCGCGTACGCCCATCTGATGGCGGGCTGCGCCGACGCCGACTCGTGGGCGACGGATGCCCACAAGACCCTGAACGTTCCGTACGACTGCGGCCTCGCCATCGTGCGCGACCCGTCCGCACTCCGGGCGGCGATGGGCCTCCAAGGCGACTACCTCATCCAGGACGAACACGGCGACCCCATCGACAAGGTCCCCGAACTCTCCCGGCGCGGCAGGGCCTTCACCGTGTGGGCCGCGCTCAGGTCGCTCGGCCGGTCCGGTGTGGCCGACCTGATCGACCGGCTGTGCCGGCACGCCTCCACGTTCGCGACCGGTATCTCCGGGATCGACGGGGCGACGGTGCTCAACGACGTCGAGTTCACCCAGGTCTGCGCCGAGTTCGGCGACGACGAACGCACGGAACGGGTACTTACCCGGCTGCTCGCCGACGGCACGGCGTGGATCAGCGGCTCCACCTGGCACGGCCGCGGCGTCATGCGGATCTCGGTGAGCAACTGGTCGACGACGGACGAGGACGTGGAGCGCACGCTGGACGCGATCCGGCGCGCGGCCGCCGGCCCCTGACGCGGCGACCGTCATCCTCAACGACGCTTTGGCCTGCTCGAGTTACCGGCAAGCGTACGGCCACCTGCCAGGTCTGACCAGTATCCCGGCCCGGAGGGGTGGATCACGAACGCGGCGCACGGCCCCGGCCGTCCCGGGTTGCGGGTGACGACCTGCTCGATCGCCGAATGGCAGACCGAGGCCCGCGACGCACTGCTGCAACACCACATCGACTACGCCGCCAGTTGGTCATTGTCATACCGCTGTGCGTGGAGAAGGACGTCGCATTCGTCTGCCTCTCGACGACGGTCCGACCACCACGCCAACGCGCCGAGTGGGCCTCCAGCTCACTGACCACCCACTGGTGCCCGACCTCTCACCAGGCAATCCCCAGAACGGGTACCGATTCCCGCGCGGGTGATTCGAACTATGGATCACGACCCCTCTGCCCAGTCCTGGCAAGCACCGGGCGGAGCGGTCGAACTTTCGAGCGACGACTCGACCGTTACGCGCCGCTGATCAGCAACGTTGTTCATGCGCTGACCCCAGTCACCGACGTCCGAGGAGCCTTCATGCATCCACATGCCAACGTCATCGGAGTTCACCTGGTGTTCGAGCAGGCCGGCAAGGTTCAGCTCGGGCTGCGCGCGTCCACGTCCAAACTTGTGGAGGTTGGCAGGTGACCGACACCAACTCCGCCGCAGCGAACGTGGCAACGCCGCCGCCTCCCCCGCCCGCGGAGATCACCTTCGAGGGCCACTACGGCAAGAACCCCCTCGGCGAGGTCTCGTTCACCGCCCTGTGCTCCCGCCTGCCGGCGGTGCTGGGGCAGACCTCCCGGATGGCCTGGCTTATCGATCGCGCGGCTGTGATTCTCCTGCTGGCCTGCCAGGTCCTCACAGGTGTCGCGGCTGCCGTGCTGCTGGCTTTCACCGCCCGCGCGATGCATCCCCTCCTCGGCAGCGGCGAAGTCTCCGCCCGTCTCCACGCGGCGTTCCCCGCGCTGCTGGTCGTCGGGACCGCGGCCGCCGCGGGACGGATCGCCGGTGCCTTCGCCTCCTATGCGGACGGGCGGATCACGCCCACGCTGACCACGGCGGCCGACACCGCACTCGTCGAAGCGGTCTGCCGGGTCGAGGCGTCCGCCTACAGTACGGACGGGTTCGCCGACCGGCAGGAAGCCGCGGAGATGGGCGTGGTCCGCACGACGATGATGGTGAAGGACGCGCAGCGCTTCATGGCGGCGCTGGTGCGCATGGTCGCCGCCGGTGGTGTCCTGACGCTGATGCACCCGCTGATGCTGCCGCTGCTGTTGCTCGCCGTGCTCCCGGCCGGTATCGGCGCCGTGCTCTCGGCCAAGGTGGACTATGAGACCCACTACGCCAATGTCGCCGACCGCAATGTCCGCGGAATGATGCGCTGGTGGGCGACAACGTCCAAGTACGGCGACGAGGTCCGTGCGAACGGCATGACCGACTACCTGCTGTTCTGGTACCGCACGCTGTCCGACCGTATCGACCGGCGCACCCTCACGATCGCGCCCCGGATGCTGCGCATCGTCCTGGCCACCTCCGCTCTCGGCGGGCTGTTCCTCGTCTGCACCTGGGCCACCCTGGCCTGGCTCGCGATGACCGGCCGAGTCGGCATCGCCATCGCCGCGACCGCCGTTGTCGCCGTTCAGACCACGCTGGCCGCGCTCTCGCAGCTCGTCATCAACGGAGCGGCGATGTTCCACACCAGCCTGTACCTCGCCGACATGCGGTCCTTCCTCGACCTGGCCCAGCAACTGGCGCCCAAGCGCGGTGCGCTGATCGCCCCGGGGAGCGTGGAGGAGATCCGGCTCGATGAGGTGGTCTACCAGTACCCCGGCAAGGAGGCTCCGGCCGTCGACCATGTCTCCCTCACGCTCCGCCGCGGCGAGATCGTCGCGATCGTCGGGGAGAACGGTTCGGGCAAGTCCACCCTGACGCGGCTGATCACCGGGATCTTCCTGGCCGACAAGGGCCGAGTGACCTGGGGTGACGTCGATCTCGCCGCCGCCGACCCCGACTCCGTGTGGGCGGGGACCGGGCTGGTCCCGCAGATCTTCGCCCAATGGCCCCTGCGCGCAAGGGAGAACGTCACGCTGGGGCAGCCCCGCACCTTCGACGACGGGCCGGTGTGGGACGCAGTCGACGCCGTGGGGATGCGCGCGGCGATCGACGACCTGCCCAAGGGGCTCGACACGCTGCTGGCGCGCGAACTGTACGGCGGATCCGAGCTGTCGGGTGGACAGTGGCAGCGTCTGGTCTGCTCACGCGCTCTGTACCGGCGGCCATCCTTGCTGATCCTGGACGAGCCGACGTCGCAGATGGACGCGCGCGGTGAACACGGCATCCTCGAGGCGATCAAGGCGATCTCGGCCGACCGCATCACGGTCGTTGTGACGCATCAGCTGGAGAACACCCGGCTGGCGGATCGCATCATCGTCATGGAGCAGGGACGGATCACCGAACAGGGCCGGTACGAGGACCTGGTCCATGCCGGGGGTCTGTTCGCCGAGCTGCTTGCGCTCTCGAAGGACCGGTGAGGAAAAGGGCCCGCGCTGTCTGGCCGCTCGTCGCGGCGGTTCTCGCCCTGGTCGTCGTGAACCGCCGCGACCTGTGAGGCTCAGTAGGCGCCGTTCACGTTGTCGATCGAGCCGTACTTGTCGGCGGCGTAGTTGCATGCGGCGGTGATGTTGGCGACCGGGTCGTAGCTGTCCATCGACGTGCCGGGCACGTGGTAGGCGAAGAACGTGGGGTCGATGACCTGCAGGAGGCCCTTGGACGGCGTTCCGGCCAGGGCGTTGGAGTCCCAGTTGTTGATGGCCAGCGGGTTGCCCGAGGACTCGCGCATGATGTTGCGGTGGATGCCGTCATAGCTGCCGGGGATGCCGTGCTTGGCCATGACGTCCAGCGACTCGTTGATCCAGCCGTCGAGGTCGTTGGAGTACGTCTTCTTCTTGGGCTTCGCGGCGGGGGCGCTCTTCGCCGGGGTCAGCGTCTTCGTCCGCTTGGAGCGGTCGGCCCGGTCGGCTCGATCGGAGGCGGGGGCCGCCTTGGCCTTCTTGCCGATCGTCAGCTTGAGGCCCGGGTGAATCAGCCGCGGGTCGTCACCGACGACCTTGCGGTTGTCCTTGTAGAGCTTCTTCCAGCCGCCGCTGACGTTGAGCTGGTCCGCGATCTTGGCAAGGGAGTCGCCCGCGAGGACGGAGTAGGTCGTGGTTCCGGCCTTCTTCGCGAGGACGGGAACAGTGGCCGAGGTCTTGGCGGCGGGAGTGGACTGCGGTGCCGTCTGCGCGGAGGCGGCGGTCGTGCCGATGACCGGCAGGACGAGTGCGGCGCCACCCGTGCCCGCGACGACGAGACCGCGGCTGAGTGCACTGGACTTGGGACGGCGATGCTTACCCTTTGCGGGCATGACGAATTCCTCTCCGTCGCCTGCGAGGTGAGCTGTCGGGTTCGGGCTGGAGATGCCCGGCCGCAATGTGACGGCGACTTCACCCCAAGCCGTTCCGTATTCCGGATCGGCGGCTTACCTGGGTCCCCCGCTCCTGCCGTACGTACGTGAGTGGGTGGGTGCGGTTTCCGGACGGCGGCAGGATTCGGCGGTCCATCCGGGTTGTCGTGACCGTAAGCGAGGCAGACCGGGCGAAACAAGTCCCGAATTCACATTTCAATTCGCGAGGCGGATTATTCGCGAGAAATTCCCGCCGGTCGGCATGATCGAGAATCTCAACTTTCTTGTCGCAGAACGGGACTGGGCGCCACGCCGCCCTGCGTGGGCACTTCGGGACGTGACCCATTTCACTGGAGGAGAAGGCAACGGAGTCCGGTTTGCGGCGTTGCGCGCAGGATAATTGGAATTCGCCCGGATTCCTCTTATGCGGGCATCGAATAACAATAAAGATGAACCGCCTATGCGGGCCTTTTCGGACATCAGGGCGCTTTTCGGGGCGCGCATCCGGGACCCGGCCGTGACAGCACAGAGCGCTCCGGACGGCGGAGCCCGCCGTCCGGAGCGCTCAGGTGCCGCAGCCGGTCAGCCGGTCGCGCGAATACGGTGGATGGAGTCCATCGCCTCCGCGCCGACCGCCGCCTTGTCGACGACATAGGCCGTGCCGCGCGTGACGACGACATGGTCCGTGTTCGCACCGGTCGCAAGGTTCGCGAGCACGATTCCCTTGCGGGGGTCGACCACCGAGGTCGTACCGGATTCCCTGTTGGCCACGTAGACGTTGCCCGTGCACGCGTCGGTCGCGACCGCGAGGGCGCCCGCTCCCGTCGCGATCTCCTTCTGCACCACTCCCGCCCGCAGATCGATGACGGCGAGGGAACCGCTCGCCTGATTGGCGGCGTAGGCGGTCCGGCCGTCGGCCGACAGCGCGACGTCGATCGTGCCCTTGCCGGCCGGGATCAGCCTGGGCGTGTCGGATGCCGGAGAGACCTCGATGAGCTGACCGTTGGTCAGATCGGCCGCGTAGACGGTGCCGGTGCGCTCGTCGACGGCAACGCCCGCGGGTGTCGCGCCCGTGACCGTGACGCGCTTCTTCTCCTGGTATGTACGGGTGTCGAAGGCGACGATGCTGCCGTCCTCGAGCCCGGCGGTCCAGGCCAGATTGCGCTGCTGGTCGACGACGACGTCACGGGCGTGCTTCACGCCGGGCAGCGAGGCCAGGTGCTGGCCGGTCCGCTGGCTGTAGACGGCAAGGGAGTTGTCGAGCGTGTTGGTGGTCCACACGGTGTTGTGCACGTCGTCGACGGCCACGCCGTAGACGGCCTCCCGCGCCCCGGTGGCCTCGTCCTTGAGGGGCGGCGTGTAGGCGGCCTTCACCTTCAGGGTCGACGGGTCCACCTTGAGCAGTTGGGTCTTGGTGACCGGGGGGTATCCGACCGAGCTGGTGACCCACAGGACGTTGTTCCGCGCGGAGTAGGCGGACTGGTAGAGCCCCTGGCCCAGTTGGGCGGAGTCGACCGTGTAGGACGCCTGGAGCGTGTGAACCTGCGCCGGGGCGGCGGCCATGGCCATGCCGGCCGGGCCGAGCGCGCAGGTGGCGGTTATGGCGGCGGCGAGTAGGACCCGGCGGCGAATTGTGCTTCGGGTGCGGGACATGCTTGTTCCTCCAGAACAATGAGAAGTGGATGCCGGTTTGTGGCACCGTGGATATGCGCCCCTGCTGGGCCCCTGCCTCACTATGAAAGCAGGGCTTGTCAGTTGTCGGTCGTTCCCCCTCGTCTGACATATCGCTGACACGTTCCGGCCGGGAATCGGGAATGCGGTCGCCGAATTCGTCCGCAGGGGCGGCGCAAGTCGCCGGAATTCGTATCCCGGGCCTTCTGCCCAGCCGGATCAGCCGGGCGGCGCGGGCTGTGCGGGCGTCAGTGCCCGCAGACAGTCCTCGTGTGATGCGGGGCCGTGTTCCGTGGCCCAACCGGCCGGCACGGGCAGGAATACCGGCCACAGCGACCGTGCCCCCGCCGTGTTGACGAGGACGAGATGGGTGGGCTCGGGCGTGCCCGTGGGGTCGAAAGGCTGGGTCATGTGTCGAGTTCCTTCAGCCGGGCCATGAGGACGGTGGCGATCTCGTCGAGCTGCCGTGGCTGTGTCATCTCGGGATGCAGGCAGTCCAGCCTGTGCTCGTCGAGCCTGCCGCTCATGTACGGCCGCCAGGCGTGCGGGGTGAGCCAGTCCTCGGCGCGGGGTGCGGCTGCCGTGAAGAACAGCAGGTCCCCCTCGAAGGTCTGGTGCCGGTGGGTACGCATGAGGCGGGCGTTGTTGGTGACGATGCCGAGGACCGCGGTCAGTACCCGCTCGGGAAGGGCCGCGAGCGCACTGCCCTCATGGCGCAGGGTGGCGAGGACGCCGTCCCGGGTGAGTCCGTCACCGCCCTCGAAACCGGCCATGCGCAGAAGGGCGTTGAGCGCGTCGGCCTCGGTGGGTCCGGCGAGATCGCTCCACTGGTCCGACGGGTAGGCGTCCATGAGGGCCAGCAGGTCGACCTGTTCGCCACCCTGCTGGAGATGGACCGCGACGGTATGGGCGATGACGCCTCCGACGGACCAGCCGAGGAGCCGGTAGGGGCCGTGCGGCTGGACGGTGCGGATCTGTGCCACGTAGTCGGCGGCCATCTCGTCCATCGTGGCGGGCAGGGCTTCCCCGTCGTGCATCAGTCCACGGGCCTGCAGGCCGTGGACGGGCTGTCCGCTGCCGAGACCGGAGAGGAGCCCCGAGTAGCACCAGCTGATGCCGCCGGCCGGGTGGAACACGAACAGCGGGATGCGCTCGCCGCTCGCGCGCAGTGGCAGCAGCACCTCCAGCGCGGTGTCAGCGCCGTTGTCGTCGGTGAGGCGCTCGGCGAGCGCGGCCGGGGTCGGCGCGCGGAACAGGGTCCCGATCGGGGCGCTGATGCCGAGCGTTTCGCGGATACGGGACATGAGCCGGGCGGCCAGCAGGGATGTGCCCCCGAGGTCGAAGAACGCGGCGTCCGTGCCGACCCGTTCGAGGCCGAGGACTTCGGCGAAGAGGCGGGTCAGTGTCTCCTCTGTGGGGTTACGGGGGGCGCGTCCGCCGGTGTGCGTGTCGGTGGCCGGGGCGGGCAGGGCCTTGCGGTCGAGCTTTCCGTTGGGGCTGAGGGGGAAGTCGTCGAGGCAAACGATCGCCGAGGGCACCATGTACTCGGGCAGGAGCGTGCCTAGGCGTGCGCGCAGGGTCTCCTGGTCGGGTACGGCGTCGCTGCCCGTGATGTAGGCGACGAGCCGCTGGTCACCGGGCCGGTCCTCGCGCACCGTCACACAGGCGCCGGTCACCGCGTCCACCGCCGCAAGATGAGTCTCGATCTCGCCGGGTTCGAGGCGCTGGCCGCGGAGTTTGACCTGCTGGTCCGTGCGCCCGAGGTAGGTGACCTCGCCGTCGGCGGTCCACCGGGCGAGGTCGCCCGTGCGGTACATACGGGCGCCGCCCTCGCCGTGGGGGTCGGCGACGAATCGGATCGCGGTCAGGCCGGGGCGGCGAAGGTAGCCGTCGGCGAGCTGGACTCCGGCGAGGTAGAGCTCGCCCGTGACGCCGGGCGGACAGGGTTTGAGTGCCGCGTCCAGGACGTACAGCCGGGTGTTCCACACAGGACGGCCGATGGGAACGGGCCCACTCTGACCGGGTGTGCAGGTGTGGTGGGTGACGTCGACGGCGGCTTCCGTGGGGCCGTACAGGTTGTGCAACCGCGCTGTGGGCAAGGTCTGGTGGAAGTCCTGCACGGTGTCCCGGGGCAGGGCCTCACCGCTGCAGAAGACGTCCCGCAGCGAGGAGCATCCGGCCGCTTCCGGCTCCGCGAGGAACACCTGGAGCATGGACGGCACGAAGTGGCAGACGGTGATCGCCTGCTCCTGCATGGTCCGGGCCAGATAGACCGGATCCTTGTGTCCGTCGGGTTCGGCGACGACAAGGGTGGCACCCTCGCGCAGGGCCCAGAAGAACTCCCACACCGACACGTCGAAGCCGGAGGGTGTTTTCTGCAGCACCCGGTCGCCGGGGCCGAGCGGGTAGGTGTGCTGCATCCAGCGCAGCCGGTTGTCGATGGCCGCGTGCGGCACCACGACACCTTTGGGCCTGCCCGTGGACCCTGACGTATAGATGACATACGCCGGATGCTGCGGTGTGAGCGCGCGGGGCGGGTCGAGCGGGGACAGGGCCGAGAGATCCGTCCGGTCGAGCAGGATGAACGGCAGGTCAGTGTCCGGCAGTTGGGTGCGGGTGGCCGAGTCGGTGACCACGCAGACCGGCGCGGCGTCCTCCAGCATGTCGGCGAGCCGGCCTGTCGGATAGCCCGGGTCGAGCGGCAGATACGCGCCGCCCGCCTTGAGTACGGCCAGCAGAGCGACGATCAGTTCCACCGAACGCGGCAGGGCGATCGCCACCAGCGAGCCGGGCCGTACGCCGTGTCCGGTCAGATGGCGGGCGAGACGGCTGGCCTCGGCGTTCAGTTCTGCGTACGTCAGCGTCCTGCCCCGGAAGACGAGGGCCGTGGCGTCGGGAGTGCGGCGTGCCTGCGCCTCGACGGGGCCGATCAGGGTGGTCGCGGGCAGCGGCCGGGCGGTGTCGTTGAACTCGACCAGGACGCGGTGCTCTTCCTCCTCGGTCGCGATGCCGAGCTGTGCGAGCGGGACCGCCGGATCGCAGCCGGCGATACGGTCGAGCAGGTGCAGGAACCGCCTCTGGTGGGCGAGGAGTTCGTCGTCGGTGTACGCGGCGGGGTTGGCGTCATGGTCGATGTGCAGGCCACGGCCGTCGGTCCGGTCGTAGACATTGACGGTGAGATCGTCGACCGGGCCCGCTGAGAGGTTGTGCGGGACGGCGCTGCTGCCGCCGAAGGTGAGTGCATAGTCGAACGGCATGATGTTGACCAGTGGACCGACCAGCGCCCGTCCCTCGCCGAGCAGGCCGAGGTCACGCCTGATGTCCTCGATCCGGTAGCGCTGGTGGCGGCGCGCGGCGCGTACGGCGAGGACGACCTGCCGCGTCAGTCCGGCCAGCGTGGTGTCCGCCTCGACGGTCAGCCGCAGCGGCAGCACGTTCATCACCATGCCGGGAATCCGCAGGGCGACCGAGCCCATACGGCCCATCATCGGCATCCCCAGCACCACGTCAGGAGTACCGGTGGCCCGCGAGACATAGAGCGCCTGGGCCGCGACCAGCAACTCCGGCCAGGTGGCGCGCAGTTCGTCGGCGAGCGTCCGCAGCCGGGCCGTTGTCCCGGATGGGACGTGGGCGCTGCGCCGCAGGAACGTACGGGAGGGCAGCACCGTACGTCCGGCGAGCGCGGGCGCCTGCGGACGGTCGGCGAGCGCTTCGGCCCAGTGAGTCCGGTCCTTGTCGAACTGGTCGCCGCCGCGGTAGGCGGCGTCGTCGGCGATCAGTTCGACCAGGCGGCCGAAGGGGTTCGCGCCCGGCTCTTCCCGCGCGGCGAGGGCCGTGTAGACCTCCGCGGTGCGGCGGGCGAGCAGTGAGTAGCCGAAGCCGTCCATGACGATGTGGTGCACGCACTGGTACCACAGCCAGCGCTCGTCGCCGACCTGGAACAGCGCGTGCCGGAACGGCGGCGCGGCGGCGAGGTCGAACGGCCGCGTCAGGTCGTCGTCCATCCAGGCGCGGGCAGCCGCCTGCGGATCCGGCTCCGAGCGCAGATCGGCCGTGTGCAGCGGAAAGCCCTGGCCGGGCG
This sequence comes from Streptomyces sp. NBC_00322, assembly GCF_036147535.1. NCBI lineage: Bacteria > Bacillati > Actinomycetota > Actinomycetes > Kitasatosporales > Streptomycetaceae > Streptomyces > Streptomyces sp. NBC_00322. The sequence goes on from NZ_CP108019.1 coordinate 807,192, forward strand.
CGCCCGGGTCGAGGGCGAACTGCCGTGGTCCGTCCGGTGTTTCCTCGATCCGTACGCACAGCGCGTCCGCCTCGCGAGCGGTACGGTGCAGCGCACGAGCCAGCAGCTCCGGCCGCAAGGGCCCCTCGATCTCGAGGTATTCGGCCGTGTTGAGCGCGGGGCTCTCAGGGTCGAGCGCCTGCACGTACCACATGCCCGACTGGGCGGCGGTCAGCGGAAGCCCCCCGCCGTCCGCCGCTCCGGTCTCCGCGGCGGGTTCGGCTGTCGGCAGGGCCGTCATGCCTGGGCCCCCAGCAGGAGCGACCACGCGTCGATGGCGGGGCGTTCGGCGAGGGCGACGAACGTGATGTCTGCGCCGTGCTCACGGCGCCACCGTTCGACCAGGCTCATCAGCCGGACCGAATCGAGCCCGTAGTCGGCGAGGTTCTCGTCGTCGGGGATGTCCGCGGGGTCCTCCCCCAGCACATCGGCGACGTCCTCACGTATCTGCTGCATGGTCAGCGCCACGAGTCAGTCCCCCTGGAAGAGCGCGTCGGTGGTGATGACGACGGCGCAGCGGCCGGCGGCCCAGCGCAGCGCCGATCGGTGTTCGTCCTCGCCGAAGTCGGCGACGGCGTCGGCGACGACGAAGGCCTGGATGTCGCGCATCCACGCGTCGCAGGCGGTCGCGATCACGCCGATGTGTGCGTAGACGCCCGTGATGACGAGCTGGTCGCGGCCCTGGAGCTCCATCAGAGCGGCGAGGTCGGACCGTACGAAGGCGCTGTACTTCCACTTGGTGAGAACGGTGTCGCCGTCCTGGGGAGCCACGGCCGCGGCGATGGCTTCCGCGTGCGGGTCGGCGGGCAGCCCCGGCCCCCAGAAGTCCTGCTGGAGACCGCGCTGTTCGGGGCTCTGTCCGCCGGGCTGGGCGGAGTAGACGACCGGGATGCCGCGGCTGCGGGCCTGCTTGGTGAGCCGGGCGGTGTTGGCGAGGAGTTCGGTCACGGGTGAGGCATCCGCCTCGAAGGCGGACAGGAAGTGGTTCTGCAGGTCGTGGACGAGCAGAACGGCCCGCGCCGGATCGACGGTCCAGTCGACGCGGTTCTCGGGCAGGCCGGCGACGCCGGGCATGGCGTAGGGAGCGATGGCGGGCAGCGCCATGGAAGGTAGTGCCTTTCAGGGATGGGCGGGCTGGGTGGCGGTCGTGCGCAGGTCCTTCTTGCTGACCTTGCCGACACCCGTGTGCGGGAAGACGTCGACGAACTCGACACGGTCGGGCACCTTGTAGGCGGCCAGACCGCGTTCGCGCACGAACCGTCGCAGGGCGGCGGGGCGCAGCTCGGCCGCCTCGCGGAGGATGACGTAGGCGCAGGTGCGCTCGCCGAGGTAGTCGTCGGGTACGGAGACGACGGACACGTCGTGCACGGCCGGGTGGCCGAGGATGACGTTCTCGACCTCCTCGGCCGCGATCTTCTCGCCGCCGCGGTTGATCTGGTCCTTGGCGCGCCCCTCGACCACGAGGTGGCCGCTCGGGGTGGCCCTGGCTATGTCGCCGGTGCGGTAGAAGCCGTCTGTCGTGAACGAGCGCTCGTTGTGCTCCGGGGCTCGCCAGTAGCCCCGGATGGTGTAGGGACCGCGGGTGAGCAGATGCCCCGGCTCCCCCGGTGCGACGTCCTGGTCCTCGTCGTCGACGATGCGGATCTCGTCGTCGGGCGAGATGGGACGGCCCTGGGTGGTGAGGATGGTCTCCTCGTCGTCGTCCAGCCGGGTGTAGTTGACGAGGCCTTCGGCCATGCCGAAGACCTGCTGGAGCGTGCAGTCGAGCGCGGGACGTACGCGCCGGGCGGCCGCCTCGCTGAGCTTGGCGCCGCCCACCAGCAGCACGTCCAGGCTGGACAGGTCGTGCGGCGTGCTGCGGGCGGCCTCGGTCCACACCAGGGCGAGCGGGGGCACGAGGCCGGTGATCGTCACGCCCTCGCTTTCAATGAGGGGGAAAGCGGTCTCGGGAGCCGGGCCGGGGCACAGCACCACGCGTCCGCCCGCGCACAGGGTGCCCAGCGAACCCGGCGAGCTGAGCGGGAAGTTGTGCGCGGCGGGCAGGACGACGAGATACACGCTGTCCTCGTCCATCGCGCAGATCTCGTTCGATCCGCGCAGCGAGTACAAGTAGTCGTCGTGCGTACGGGGAATCAGCTTCGGCACTCCCGTACTGCCGCCGGACAGCTGGAGGAAGGCCAGGTCCGACGCCTCCGGCCCGTCAGGGCCAACGAGCCCGGCCGGTTCGCGCGGCACGGCGCTCAGCGCGGTGTGCTCGCCCGGCTCCCCCACGACGAACACATGGCGGAGCGTGGGCGCCTGCTCCTTCACCTTGGCGGCGAGGCCGCGGTAGTCGAAGCCCTCGTGGTGGTCGGCGATGACATACGCGACCGCGTCGGAGAACGAGCAGAAGTACCCGATCTCCACCTCCCGGTGGGCCGGCAGGGCGAACACCGGCAGCGCACCGATCCGGAACAGCGCGAAGACCACCTCGAAGAACTCCGCGACGTTCGGCAGCTGCACCACGACCCGGTCGCCCCTGGCGATACCGGAGTCGCGCAAGCCGGCGGCGAGCCGGTCGGCCCGGCGGTCCAGCTCGGCGTAGGTCCAGCGCCGCCCGGCCCCGGCCGGGTCCACGACAGCGACCCGGTCCGGGTACTGCACGGCACGGGCCCGCAGCATCTGTCCGAACGTCTCGCCCTGCCAGTACCCGGCCGCGCGGTAGCGCGCGGCGAAGTCGGCGGGCCAGGTGGGCGCTTCGGCGCTCACAGTTCTGCCCCCACGGCGTCGAGGAACGTACGGAACTTGGCGCTCGTCTCCGCGGTCTCGGCCGCCGGGTCGGACGAGGCCACCACGCCCGCCCCGGCGAACAGCCGCAGACCGCCCCTGGCCGCCTCGGCGCAGCGGATGGTCACCACCCACTCGCCGTCCCCCTGCGCGTCGCCCCAGCCCACGACGCCGGAATACAGCCCGCGGTCGAACGGCTCCAGTTCCCCGATGACCTTGCGGGCCAGCGCGGTCGGCTCGCCGCAGACGGCCGGTGTGGGGTGCAGGGCGCAGGCGAGTTCCAGTGCGGAGACCGGCTGTCCGGCGAGGGATCCGGTGATAGTTGTCGACAGGTGCCACATGGCGGCGGTCTTCACGAGGGTGGGCCGCTCGGGCACCACGAGGTCGGTGCAGTACGGGGCCAGCGCCTCGCGTATGGCGGTCACGACGACGGCGTGCTCGTGCAGGTCCTTGGGCGATTCGAGCAGCGCGGCGGCGCGCCGCACGTCCTCGGCCAGGTCGGCACTGCGGGGTGTGGAACCGGCGAGCGGGTTGGCCAGCAGGCTGCTGCCGCGTCGGGAGACGAGCAGTTCGGGGCTGGCGCCGAGCAGGGTGCGGTCCGTGCCCGTGGGCATCGCGAAGGTGTAGCCGCGGGTGTCACGGCGGGCGAGGCGCTGGAGCATTCCCGGCACGTCGGGTTCCCGGTCGCCGGTCAGGTCGAGTGCGCGGGCGAGGACGACCTTGCGGAACTCGCCCGCTTTCATCCGGCCGACAGCCGTGGCGACAGCGGCCGCGTACTGCTCGGGCAGAGGCACCGGGCGCATCTTCCAGGCGGTGGCGGCCGGTTGGGGCGCGGGCAGGGCGATCAGCGGGTCCTTGCCGAGGGCAGGTGCCCGGTGCAGTGTCTCGGGGACGGCGAGCGCGGCCGGTGCGGACGGGTCGAAGGGGATGGCTCCGATGACCACCGGGTCGGGCTGTCCCGAGGCCCGGGCCGCCGTCAGGGCGTCCTGGACGCGCTCGGTCAGCGGTCGCGCGTCGTGCGCCACGGAGGCACGCAGACCGCGGGCGAGGAGCGTTCTCGTCGGCGAGGCGAAGAAGCGGTCCGTCGCGGGCCGATAGGCATCGAGGAGAGCCGTCGCCGTGCCGACGACTCCGGCTCCGGACTCCTCCGTGGTGAGCGTGTCATGGACCGTGGTCACCTTGGGATCTCCCAGTTTCTCTGCATACCCCGGTACAGGGGTCGACGGTGTCGGGAATGTGCGAAGAGCCAGGCGCCGAGGTCACCTCTTGAAAGTGAGGCAAGGCTCACCTACCATGAGCGGCAGCGGGCCGAGCGGTTCACAACCATCGCCGCATTACTGCGACTTGGCGCCTGCGCGCCCAGGTCCCCCACGGGCGCGACTGACCCGACTGCCCGACAGTAACTTTGAGATGCCTCTTCAGGCTCGTTGCCTGACAGCCCCTGACATGCGAAGAGATCCCCCCTGCCCTGTTGGCAAAGAGATCGCAAAGCGCTCAACCTGCGGGGATGGTGACGAATCGTCAAATCCCTGGCGACAGGGAGCAGTTGTCACCGGCGCAGTGGTGACCCGCGCCGGGACCGTGGTCCTTTCCTGGCGTCAGCCGGAGACCGGATAGAGCTTGTGTACGGTGCCGTCGAGTCCTGCGGCGAGATAGCCCGAGCCGTACTCGTCACCGACGTAGACCCTCAGAGAGGGCTCCCCGCTGATGATGTCGCTGTCCACCAGGACGTAGCGGGTCGTCGGTCTGGGCACGCCCAACTCCTTGTCCGCGCGCTTGATCAGCGCCGGCAGCTTGTCCCAGTCGACCTTCGACAGGTCGATGATCGTCGACCCCTGCCGGATGGTGCCTCCAGTGCCCCATTTCGAGGTCTCACCGTCGCGGTACTGGAGGCTGTCGTAGACGCTCGGGCGTGTTTTCAGCGGCATGGAGGCGATCGCGTAACCGGGGTAGACCGTGAAATCCACGGCCTTTGCACTGCCCGCCTTCGCCGACAGGGACGCCACCGCCGCCCGTACACCCGCCGGCGTCAGCAGATCGTCCTGCTTCGAGGCGGGAGTTGGCACGGGGGTGGTGCTCGCCTGTGGACCGGCCGCATCGGTGTCGCGTCCGGGGCCCGTCGTGCCGCCTGCCGAAGCGGTGGGACCGCCCGAGTGGTTGGCGGACCCGCCGCCCGAGTCCTCGCCGCCGAGAACGGACACCAGCTTCACGGCGCCGATGCTCACCGCGACCAGGGCTGCGGCGATCGCGAGGACGACGGGCAGCCTCCTGCGCGCACGTCGGTCCGGCACAGGGGCAAGCCCGTAGACCTGGTCCACGGGCGTCGTCGGTCCGTACGGTGTCGATCCGTACGGCGGCATCGGCGCGTAGGGGCCGAAGGCCCCGTCGGCGGGTGGGGGAACCGGCGGCCCGAACTGCTGCCCGGCCGAGGGCACGGGCGTCGTGCCCGCGGGCTGCGCGGGCCGGGCCGGACGCCCGGCCGCCTCGTCGGCCGCGGCCCGCAGCAGCTCCTCCAGGCGGTCCGCGTCGGGCCGCGCCGAGGTGTCCCGAACCAGCAGTCCGGCGAGGACCGGCGCCAGCGGGCCCGAGCGCGTGGCCGGGGGGACCGGCTCGTCGAGCACAGCGACGAGCGTCGCGAGACTGGTGGCGCGCCGCAGCGGATGGCTGCCCTCGGTGGCGACGTAGAGCAGCATGCCGAGGGACCACAGGTCCGAGGCCGGGTTGCCCTCCTCACCGCGGATGCGTTCGGGCGCGATGTACTCGGGCGAGCCGATGAGGTCGCCGGTGGCCGTCAGGCTGGTCGATTCCCGCAGGGCCGCGATACCGAAGTCGGTGAGCACGGCGTTCCCGTCCGGCCGCAACAGGACGTTGGCCGGCTTCACGTCGCGGTGCTGGACACCGGCCGCGTGCGCGGCCCGCAGTGCGGAGAGGACGTCGAGGCCGATTTTCAGCGCTTCGGGGAGCGGCAGCGGACCGTGGGCGAGCCGGTCGTGCAGCGAGCCGCCCTGCACCAGCTCCATGACGATCCAGGGGTGCGATCCGTCGAGAGGCTCGACGATGTGGTGGATCGTGACGACATGCGGATGAGCCAGCCTGGCCAGCGCGCGTGCCTCCCGGATCGCGCGGTCCCTCAGAGTCTGCGCGAGTGCGGAGCTCGCGTCCCCCGTCGCGGGGTCGGGCGGCCGCACTTCCTTGAGCGCGACCTCCCGGTGCAGGGCGATGTCGCGGGCGCGCCACACCGTGCCCATGCCGCCGCTTCCCAGACGTCCGAGAAGTTCGAAGCGGCCATCGACCAGCCGTCTGCCGGTCTCGCTGCTGTTCATGGCTGGTCATCGTACGAGTCACCGCTGACACCCGTGCGGCCGGGATGTTCAATCGCCCGGCCCCGGCGCGGCGGACCGTACGCCGCTGGCGGACGCCCTCGCGTGAGCATCCTGTGCAGATTGGGCCCCGCGGTGATCGCAGCGGCCAGCGGCCCGCCACGCTGGGACGTCGCAGCGGAAACGCAGGGCTCGCTACGTCTTGTTTCGTACGGCGGGGGTACGCGGGAGCTGTAGTGGTCGACAGGGTGCGGCCGCAGGCAGCGCTGAGAGACCATGGAAGTCATCGAGACCGGCGGCGCCCGAGGCCGGAGTCAGCACCGGGCATCGAGGATGGCGGCGGGCGGACGGAGGGCCTGGGATGAGCACAACCGAATCCTTCCCGGCCGACGCGGCCCGGCCCAAGGGCAGCAGCTCCGAGCCGAGTGGCCTCATGGACGTCCTGAGCGTCGCCGCCGTGGTGCTGGACGCGGACGGCCGGATCGTCCTGTGGAGCCCGCAGGCCGAGGGGTTGTTCGGGTACGCCGCCAAAGAGGCGCTCGGCCGGTACGCCGCCCGACTGCTCGTCCACGAGCAGCACCGGGCGCTGATACGGCGGCTGTTTTCTCAGGTCATGGCGGGCGAGGGGACCTGGGCGGGTGTCTTTCCCGTGCGGCACAAGGACGGCGGCACGCGACTGGTCGAGTTCCGCAACATGCGGCTGGAGGACAACCGGAAAGGCTTCTACGCCTTGGGCCTGGCCACCGAGCAGGGCACGTTGCGGCAGGTGGAGCGAGACCTCGCGCTGTCCACACGGCTGATCTCCCAGTCCCCGATCGGCCTTGCGGTGGTGGACACCGATCTGCGGTACGTCACCGTCAACGCTGCCCTGGAGCGCATCAACGGCCTGCCTGCCGCCGAGCACGTTGGCCGGCATGTCCGAGAAGCTCTGCCGTTCTTGGACACCGCGGCCATCGAGGCCGCGATGCGCAAAGTTCTCGCCACCGGTATTCCGATCCTGGACCGGGAGTCCGTCGGGCACACACCGGCCGACCCGGACCACGAGCACGCCTGGTCGGTGTCCTTCTACCGGCTGGAGTCCTCGAACGGGAAGGTCCTGGGTCTGGCCACCTCCGTCGTGGACGTCACCGAGCGATATCTGGCCACCAGAGAGGCCGCCCAGGCCCGGCAACGCCTGGCTCTCGTCGCCGACGCCTCGATACGCATCGGCACCACGCTCGACCTCGAACAGACAGCCCGCGAACTCGCCGAGGTGTCGGTGCCCGAGCTGGCCGACGTGGCGGCGGTGGACGTACTCGACAGCATCCTCAACGGCCATTCGGGCACCGTCATCCACGAAGGCCCCGCGGTCTTCCGCGCTCTGGCCGTCGCCGCCTCACATGCCAGTGATGCCGTACGGGCGGCCGATCAGCCCGGCGAGGTCGCCCGGTACGACGCCGACCGGCTGGTCACCCAGTGCGTGAACACCGGCCGCCCGGTCCGCGTGTCCCACGTGGACAGCGATGACCTGAAGTGCATCGCCCGCAGTCCCGAAGCCGCGACGCTGCTGGCTGCCGCGGGAGTGCACTCGTATCTGGCCGTGCCGCTGATCGCGCGGGGTGAAGTACTCGGCGCCCTGGACCTCAAGCGCACCACCAACCCCCAGCCGTTCGACGCCGACGACGAGGTCCTGGCCGGCGAGCTGGCGGCGCGGGCTGCCGTGTGCATCGACAACGCCCGCTGGTACCGGCAGTTGCGCAACACGGCCCTCACGCTGCAGCGCAGCCTTCTGCCGCAGCAGCCACCGGAACAGCCCGGCCTGGAGATCGCCTACCGCTACCAGCCCGCCCTGGCCGCCAGTGAGGTGGGAGGCGACTGGTTCGACGTCATCCCGCTGTCCGGAGACAAGACGGCGCTGGTCATCGGCGACGTCATGGGCAGCGGCATCACCGCCGCCGCCACGATGGGCCAGCTCCGCACCGCCACCCGCACGCTGGCCGAACTCGACCTCGACCCCGCCCAGGTGCTGCGCCACCTCGACCGCATCACCGACCGCATGGGGCAGACCATCACCACGTGCATCTACGCCATCTACGATCCCCACAACGCCCAGTGCCTCATCTCCAGCGCCGGACACCTCCCACCCGCGCTGGTACGCCCCGGCCGGGCCCCCGAACTGCTCGACCTGCCCACCGGCGCGCCGCTCGGCGTCGGCGACATCACCTTCCACACCACCACGCTGGCCCTGCACCCCGAGGACCAACTCGTCCTCTACACCGATGGCCTGGTCGAAACACGCGACCAGGCCATCGACGAACGTCTGGACGCCTTCCTCGCCCTCCTCGCGCAGCCGCGGCGATCCCTGGAGGACACCTGCGACGCACTCCTGCGCGAGCTGCGCCAACCGGGAAACCACGACGACGTGGCCCTGCTCATCGCCCGGGCCCGGCGCAGTCCTGGGACCGGGGGGACGCCGCCGTCATAAGACCGGCTCCCCTGGCCGGAACAGCCGCAGGGCGGACCCACAGGATCAGCAGCAGAGGTCGGCGCCCACCGGTTGGCCGGCTTCCGCGCAGCACGCGCTGCCAGGCTGCTTGGCCGACGTGTCGGCGTCGGCCTTGACGACGTACACCTCCCAGGGCTCACGGCCGGGGCCATGGACCCAGACCTTGTCCTGGAGTGCGTAGCAACAGGTGGTGTCGTTCTCCTCCGCCGTCGCAAGGCCCGCCTCGCTCAGGCGGGCAGTGGCGGCGTGGACGGCGTCGGCGGTTTCGACCTCGACGCCGAGGTGGTCCATACGGGTGTCCTCGCCCGTGTCGCCTTCGATGAGGACGAGCTTGAGCGGCGGCTCGGCGATGGCGAAGTTGGCATAGCCGTCGCGGAGTTTGGCGGGCCCGGTGCCGAAGAGCTTGGTGTAGAAGGCGATGGCGGCGGCGAGGTCGGGAACGCGGAGTGCGAGTTGTACACGGGACATGACGTGCCTCCTGCTGGGGCTGTGAGCGGCTACTGATTCACGGTCGGCGTCTCCCACGCGGTCGGAGCCGAGCCGAGAGACGCCGCCTGTTTCGACAACTGTCGATGGCTTGCACGGCCAGCATGGCACCTGATTCGATGAACGTCAACATAGACATTCATCAAATTACTAGCCGGGGCGCCAGAGCGACGGCTGGTGTTCATCGAGGCGTCACCTCGGCCGCTCCCGCATAGCCGAGCATCAATGTCCCCGGCTTCTGGAAGGGACCACAGATGCAGCATCGACCCACGAGCCGCAGGCATCTGCTCGGCGCGGGTGCGGCAGCAGCGACGGGTGTCGCCCTCCTCTCCGCCTGCGGGCTCGGCGCCGCGGACGACCCGCGGCCGACTGCCACGGCGACCAGCCACATCGCGTGCGCCACGAAGGGTCAACTGGCAGCGTCCGGGTCCTCCGCCCAGCAGAACGCGATGACGCACTGGATGCGCGAGTACCAACGCGCCTGCCCGGGCGTGCAGTTCCGCTACGTGCCCGTCGGCTCCGGCGCCGGTGTCGCCCAGTTTCTGCGCGGGGCGACCGTGCTCGGCGGGACCGACAGCACGCTGAAGCCGGACGAGATCGAGGACTCCCGGGAGGTGTGCAAAGGAGGCAGAGCCATCGATCTGCCGATGGTCGGCGGCCCCATCGCCCTCGGCTACAACCTCTCGGGCGTCGACAACCTCGTCCTCGATGCCCCCACTCTCGCGAAGATCTTCGACTCGGAGATCACCGTGTGGAACGCTCCGGCCATCCAGCGCCTGAACCCCGGCCTCCGGCTGCCCGCCACCCCCATCAGTGCGGTGCACCGCTCCGACGGCTCCGGTACGACCCAGAACTTCAACGCCTACCTCTCCGGGGCCGCCCCGGACGACTGGCCCTATCCCAAGGAGAAGACCTGGCAGGCGAAGGGAGGCAACTCCGCGGCCGGTTCCGACGGGGTGGCATCCCAGGTGGCGGGCACGGACGGCGCGATCGGCTACTTCGAGCTGTCCTTCGCGAAGGCCAGCAAGATCCCCACCGTCAGACTCGACACGGGCGCCCCCGAGCCCGTCGCCGTCTCCGCCGAGACGGCATCGGCCGGTATCGCCGCGGGCCATGTGTCGGGAACCGGCAAGGACATGACGGTGAAGTTCGACTACAGGACCAAGGCCGACGGGGCATACCCCATCGTCCTCGTCACGTACGAGATCGTCTGCGACAAGGGCACCCCCGCCGATGTCCTGCCCGCCCTCAAGTCCTTCCTGACCTACACCGCGGGCGCGGAGGGGCAGAAGGACCTCTCGCGCATCCACTACGCCCCCCTGCCGCAAGAGGTGGCCGACCAGGTCCGCACCATCGTCGGCACCCTGTCCTGACGGCGGCGCCGGGGTCTGAGCTCACCCGGCCGGTTGCCGGGAAGCGTCCCGCCCCTGCATGAAGACGAGCGCCACCAGCGCCAGTCCGACCACCGTGCCGGCCAGCTGGGCGCCGATGAAGCCCGGGACCGAGGAGGGCGCGATGCCCGCGAAGGTGTCGGTGAACGCACGGCCGATCGTCACAGCCGGATTGGCGAACGACGTGGACGACGTGAACCAGTAGGCGGCACCGATGTACGAGGCGACGGCGACCGGCGCGAAGCGCAGGCGGTCGGTGCGCGCCAGGCCGAAGATCAACAGGATCAGCCCTGCGGTCGCCACGACCTCGCCGAGCAGCAGGTGTCCGGCCGAGCGGTCATGCGTGGACCACTTGACCAGCGGCTCGGCGAACATCGCGTCGGCCAGCACGGCGCCCGCGACCGCGCCCGCGATCTGGGCGGGGACGTAGACGACCGCCTCGCGTGCGGTGACGCCGGGGCCGCCGCGGCGGGCGGTCCACCACTCGGCCAGCGTGACGGCCGGGTTGAAGTGCGCGCCGGAGACCGGGCCGAGCAGGGCGATCAGTACGCCGAGCCCGAAGACGGTGGCGATGGAGTTGGCCAGGAGCTGGAGGCCGACGTCCTGGGTGAGCTCGGTGGCCTGGATGCCGGAGCCGACGACCACCGCGACCAGAGCGGCGGTGCCGACCAGTTCGGCGGCGGCCCGGGCCACGAGCGGCGTGCGCGGCGGGGTGGCGCCCGGCGCGGGCTGCGGTTCGGTGGCGGAAACGACGGCCTCCGCGGCGGACTCGGTTCCGGCGGCCCGGGTGGTGCTCAACAGGACTCCTCAGTGCAGACGCAAGCAGGCGCAACGGGAAAAGGTGTTCAGGGGCAGGAGCGCTTGATGTTCGCCTCGGCGGTGGCGCGCGCGGTCTCCGCGAGGTCGGCGAACTGACCGGCAAGGGAGGCGATGACGTCTGGGCGAAGCCTGTAGTAGGTGAACCGTCCGCAGGGCTCGGTCTCCACGACCCCCGCCTCGCGCAGCACCTTCAGGTGGTTCGAGAGATTCGTCTGCCGGGCGCCGGTCTCCTCGACCAGGTGCGTAGTGCACAGGGTCTCGCGGGCGAGCAGGGTCACGATCCGGAGCCTGAGCGGGTCGGCCAGCACCCGGATCAGGTCAGTGTCGACTGACGTCATCATGGGCTGATACTGTCACATCAGCCGGAGCTGACACCAGTCCGAACTGAGCAAAGGAAGTAGATCCGATGGCCTCCACACCCGCCGCCTCCGTGCTGTTCGTCTGCGTCCACAACGCCGGGCGCTCGCAGATGGCCGCCGCCTGGCTGACCCACCTTGCCGGTGACCGAATCGAGGTCCGCTCCGCGGGCTCCAAGCCCGGCAACGCCGTGAACCCGGCAGCAGTCGAGGCGATGAAGGAAGTCGGGATCGACATCTCCGCCGAGACGCCCAAGATCCTCACGATCGACGCGGTCCGCGAGTCCGACGTCTGCATCACCATGGGCTGCGGCGACACCTGCCCTGTCTTCCCCGGCAAGCGCTACCTGGACTGGGAGCTGGAGGACCCGGCGGGCCAGGGCGTCGAGGCCGTACGCCCCATCCGCGACGAGATCAAGAAGCGGGTCGAGGGCCTGATCGCCGAGATCGACGCCGCGGCCGCCAAGTGAGCGGTGAGGCTCGGAACACGGCTTGCTCTTGACGTAGTTGTGTCAGTCGTCGAGAACGGCAATCTTGAGTTGGCCGAGGCGATTCGGGTCGGCGATCACGTCGATCTCGGTGATCCTGCCGTCCGTGATCGTGAAAGCGAGTACCAGGAAGAGCCGACCGCGCGGGGCCATGGCGAGCCCAACTGCTCCGTCGATTAGCGCCAGTCCGGTGAACCGGGCCCTTCCCGTCGCGGCCATCGCGCCCTTGGCCACGGTGTGGGCGCCCAGAATGACGAGGGGTTCGGGAGTCGGGACGACCGCCTTGTCCGCCCGGAGCACCACGTCCGGATCGAGGAGTGCGACCAGCGCCTCGAAGTCCCCACCACGGGTGGCTGCCAGGAAGGCCTCGACCACTCGGCGCTTGCGGGCCAGATCCGCGTCGGCCACCGCCGCGCCCCCCTTGACCCGGCGGCGGGCGCGGCTCGCGAGCTGTCGGGCCGCGGCCGGGGAACGCTCGAGCATCACGCCGATGTCGTCGAAGGACACGGCGAACATGTCGTGCAATACGAAGGCGAGCCGCTCGGCCGGCGTCAGCGTGTCGAGCACCACCAGCATGGCCACCCCGACCGAGTCGGCCAGCAACGCTTCCTGCTCGGGGTCGCGCCCTTCCTCGTGGCCGGGTGCCGCGTCGGGCACCAGCACGTCAAGGGGCTCCTCGCGCCGGTGCTCGCGCGAGCGCAGCATGTTCAGACACACCCGTGACACCACCGTGGTCAGCCATCCGGAGAGGTTCTGGACATCGCTGGTGTCGGCGCGGCTGACGCGCAGCCAGGCTTCCTGCACGGCGTCATCGGCCTCACTCACCGAGCCGAGCATCCGGTAGGCCACCGCTCGCAGACGAGTGCGGTCTTCCTCGAATCGCTCGGCCAGCCCTGCGTTCTTGTCCATCGGTCACATTCCTCGCTCGGCGGGTGTCATAGAAGTAGATCACCGAGAACCTACTGATGGGGCTGGGAGTTCGAGCGCCCGGTCCGGACAAGCTTGGGAGAAGCCATGACGTCAACCATCCTGGTCACTGGCGGTACGGGCACGCTCGGGAGCCACGTCGTCCCGCTCCTGCTGGAGGCCGGCTGCAAGGTGCGGGTGCTCAGCCGGCACGGCCGCGAGTCCCGGGAGGGCGTCGAATACGTGGCCTGTGACCTGCTCAAGGGCGAGGGGATCGAGGCCGCGGTGGACGGGGCGGAGATCGTCCTGCACCTCGCGGGTGGCCCCAAGGGCGACGACGTGGCGACCCGGAACCTGGTGCGGGCCGCGGCGCGAGCAGGGGTGCGGCACCTGGTGTACATCTCGGTCATCGGGGCGGACAAGGTTCCGGTGGGCTGGCTCAGGTCCAAGCTGGCCGCGGAGCAGGCCGTGGCCGAATCCGGTGTGCCGTGGACGACGCTGCGTGCCGCGCAGTTCCACAACCTGGTCCTGACCGTGGCCGAGAAGACCGCAAAGCTGCCGGTGATACCGGTCCCGGGCGGACTCCGGTTCCAGCCGGTCGACTCCCGCGACGTGGCGGCCCGGCTCGTGGAACTGACGCTCGGCGAGCCGGTCGGCCTGGTGCCCGACCTGGCCGGGCCGAAGGTGTACGGGATGGGCGACCTGGCCCGCGGATATCTGCGGGCGCGCGGCAAGCGCCGGTTGATGATGCCGGTCCGCATCCCGGGCAAGGCCGGCCGCGCCTACCGGGCGGGCGAGAACCTGTCCCTCGATGGGGCGACGCTGGGGCGGCGGACCTGGGAGGACTTCCTGGCGGAGCGGGTGAGTTGACGGCCTGAGCCGCTGACGCGCCGTCACAACCGAATGCCGGCGCGGGCACGGCGGTCGTCAGGTCAGCGCGCCGACCGGCGACCGCCCCACGTCAGCGTGCGCGCCGGTGGGGAGGCCGCCGCTGCTCCGGCGATCCGGCGTCGCAGGCAGGATGCCCGGCACCGCTTCCATCCCCTCGCGGTCGACCGAGACGGACAGGCTTCGAGGGGGCGGCCGCGGCGGCCGGTTCCAATGGCCGGGAGGCGGGTCCGCTGGTCGCATCGCCGGTCCGCGGGTCACTTCGGTGGCAGACCCGCCGCGAAGGCACAGCCCTCGTCGATCCATGCGTCGAGGTCCCTGTCCTCGGAGATTGCGGGTGCGGCGACGACGACCCAGCCCCGCATCGGGCGGCCGGTGAAGTCGAAGGCGCGCGCACCGGGCCGGGCCAGGGCCGCGTCGGTGCCGTCTGGGCCGACGCGGACCATGAGCTCGTCCCCGATGACGCCGACGGCCATATTGCCGTGATGCAAGAACGCCAGGCCGCCGAACATGCGCTTCTCAGTGATCGCGGGATCCGTGCTCAGGCGTTCGCGGATCCGCTCGGCCAGTCCTTCGTCGAATGCCATGTCTCAGTGAAACCCGGGGCGTCGTGCCGCACCACTGGTCGCGCCTCGTGCAGCGGATGGGTTGCCGAGCTGCGCGCTGAGCGTCACCGCTGCCGCGGACAGCGCTGCCCGTCAGGCGTGGAGCGCTCCAGTGCCCAGCAGCGCGAACAGGACGCCGCCCACCAGGATCCGGTAGACGACGAACGCGTTGAAGGAGTGCTTCGCGACGAACTTCAGCAGCCAGGCAATGGAGGCGTAGGCGACGGCGAAGGAGACGACCGTGCCGACGAGGAGCGGGGTGGTGTCCACGCCGGCGCCGAGGGCGTCCTTGAGTTCGTACAGGCCCGCGCCCGTGAGCGCCGGAATGCCCAGGAAGAACGACAGCCGGGTGGCCGCGACCCGGTCCAGGTCGAGCATGAGGGCCGTGGACATGGTCGCGCCGGAGCGGGAGAAGCCGGGGAAGAGCAGGGCGAGGATCTGCGAGCCGCCCACGAGCATGGTGTCCTTGAGGCCGGCGTCGTCCTCGCCGCGCTTGTGACGCCCCATCCGGTCGGCCGCCCACATCACACCGCTGCCGGCGATCAACGATCCGGCCACCACCCACAGCGAGGCCAGCGGGCCCTCGATGAGCGGTTTGGCGGCCAGCCCGACGGCGACGATGGGGACGGTTGCGTAGATGACCCACCAGGCGAACTTGTAGTCGTGGTGGTACCGCTCCTCGCGGTCCGCCAGGCCGCGGCCCCAGGCGGAGACGATCCGCATGATGTCCTTGCGGAAGTACGTCAGCACGGCGGCGATCGCCCCGACCTGGATGACAGCGGTGAAGCCGACGACGGACGTGTCGTCGACGGGGATACCCATCAGCCCTTCGGTGATCTTCAGGTGGCCGGTGGAGGAGATGGGAAGGAATTCCGTCACCCCCTCCACGACACCGAGCATGGCGGCCTGGCTGACGCTGATGGCACTCACAGGAGCCCTTTCTGAACGGTTGGCCGGGTGTGCGAGCGGCTTGCCTGTCCACCGCGCCGCCGTAGAAGTTCTACACGACTGCCGGCGAGGGCGCCGAGTACGTTGACCCCCACCTGCACGGGCGAGTGACCCACGCTCCGAGTCCTGGCAGGCACTGGTGTGGCGAGCGATCGGGGAGCAGGTGGATAGGCCAGGGCCACCGCCGGCCGGCCGGCGAACAGCAGGTACGGTTCAGCCCGCCGTCGCCGGCTGTGTCTGCGGCACCTCGACAAGCGCGGACGGCAGGGCGACGTACGCCGTGACACCGCAGGCACTGCCCTGGCCCTGGGTGGGGCGCAGTTCGACCTGGGCGCCGAGCCGGGCCGCGAGGGTCCCGACGACGTAGTGCCCGAGATAGCGGGTAGGGGCGACCAGGAATGACTCGCGGCCCGCGAGCCGGGCGTTGGAGCGGGCCAGCTCCTCGGCCGTCATGCCGGAACCGCGATCGACGACGGCCAGGCAGTACTCGCCGCCGTCGCGCCAGCCGTAGATCTCGACCGGGCGCGAGGGAGGTGAGAAGAGCAGGGCATTCTCGATGAGTTCGGCCAGCAGATGGGAGAGCTCGGCGACTGCCCGGCCGCGGATCCGTGCCTGCTGTACGTCGACCACGGCCACGCGCCGGTACTGCTCGACCTCGGCGATCGCCGACTGCACCACCTCGGCTGCTGTCACAAGACCCGACCAGGTGCGCGGCGGCAGCTCCTCCCCCGTGAGCACGAGCAGCGACTCGGCATTGCGGCGCATACGGGTGGCCAGGTGGTCGAGTTCGAACAGCTCCCCGAGTGCGTCCGGATCGATTTCCTGCCTTTCCAGGGCGGTGATCAGGCCGAGCTGGCGGGAGATCAGCGCCTGGTTGCGGCGGCCGAGGCCGGCGAGCGACTCGGAGCTGTTGCGCCGCAGCACAGCCTGCTCGGTCGCAAGACCGATCGCGGTGTGCTCGACATTGTGCAGGGCGTCGGCGAGCCGGGTGAACTCGCGGGCGCTGTCGGGCACTCGGCGGGAGGGTAGGGGGGCGAGTTCGGCGCCCGCTTCGGCCTGCTGGATCCGGGTAACGGCGGCAGGCAGCCCGGCACTGGCGACCATGTCGGCCTCATCAGCGAGTGCGACGAGCGGCCGGGTGATCGAACGGGCGGAGAGCACGGCGAGTGCGGTGGCGACCGCCAGGATCAGCACACCGAGACCGATGAAGCCGCCCAGCTGACCGGTGGCGCCGTCCCCCATCCGGACCGCGCGAGTGCGTACCTGAGCGCCGATCTGCCTCTGAACGCCGTGGAGTTGGTCGACGAGCGCAGTCATCGAGGACCACCAGCGGCCGGGATCCACGGCGAGTCGGCTGCCATCGGCTCCGCCCTCTGCCTGCTTCTCGTAGCCCATGGCGCGCCGGGCGTTGCTGGAGGCGAAGGCCGCGTCGAGCGCGGACTGCTGGGCAGGGGCGGCCAGTTCGGCGTACTGGCGCAGGAAGGCCAGCCGGTCTGCCCGCACTTCGGTGAATTGAAGGAACTCGGCCCCCTTGAAACGCCCGGCCGCGAAAACTCCGTTGAGGAAGCCGCGCTCAAGGGCGATCGCTTCGGTGGCCCGGGTGAGGGCCTGCAGTGCGTCCATCCCGTCGACGAGAGTGCGGTCGCCACGAGCCGGGTCCGCCGCCGAGGCACCGATCAGTCCATCGATCGCTTCCGTGTACGCGGCAAGGGTCGAGGGGCGCTGGGCAGTGCCGCCGTCGACCTGACGGCGCACGGCGACCAGAGCCGAGACCGGGGAGAGCGCGTCCCGTAAGCCGTCGCCCCGCGCGTCCACGCCAGGGCCGCCCTCCCTGAGGAGGACGTCGAATCCGGTACGGGCGGTGTCGGTGCGTGCGCGCTGGGCGTCGACGTCGTCGCGGTACTCCGCAGCGCCACCGAGCAGCCCATTGGTCAGGCCACGCTCACGCTGCAGCTCGCGCACCAGGCCCTGTGCCTTGAGGACGAGTTCGACCCGGCCCGCGGTCTCGCGCGCCGCGGACCAGTCGGATGCCCGGTCGGCCACGCCGAGGCCGGTCACGACCAACAGCAGGCAGGTGGGGACTGCGAGCACGATGGCCACACGACCGCGAATCGAGCCCCAGCCGGGAAGGACGGGAAGCGGCGGCAGAAGCCGCCGTAGGTTGTGCATCATGTCCGACGACGATACGAACTGACATGGCCCGCGCGATTTCCCGACAGTAAGCGGCTGGTTGCTGCCGGTTCACAGCCAGCCGGGCCATGCCGGGCACCGTACGCCACAAGCCCGTAACGCAGCATCACGGTGACCGCCTCCGCAGAACTTGCTCGGCGCGCCAGCGGTCGCAGCCACTGGTGAGGAGCCGTCGATGCCACGATGTCCTTATGGACCTGCACCTGGCCGACAAGGTCGCGATTGTCACCGGCGCGAGCAAGGGAATCGGACTGGCCATCACGCGCGCGTTGGCTGACGAGGGCGCCGCGGTCATCGCCGGGGCGCGCAGCCTCACTGACGAGCTGTCACAGCTCGCCGACGGCGGCCGGGTACGGCCGATGCAGGTGGATCTGGCCACGCCGGACGGCCCCGCGATGCTGGTCGACGCCGTCGGAGCCGGCGGACTGGACATCCTGGTCAACAATGTCGGCGCGGTCCGTCCCCGCACCGGCGGCTTCCTGTCGGTGACCGACGACGAGTGGATCTCCACCCTGACGATCAACTTCCTCGCCGCGGTCCGCACCACCCGCGCCGCCCTGCCCCACCTCATCGAGCGTGGCTCGGGCGCTGTCGTCACCGTCAACTCGGTCAACGCCAGGCTTCCCGATCCCCTGGTCATCGACTACAGCGCGGCCAAAGCGGCGCTGGCGAACTTCTCGAAGGCGCTGTCGAAAGAGGTCGGCCCGCAAGGAATCCGGGTCAACACGGTCAGCCCGGGGCCGGTGAGCACCGCCCTGTGGCTCGGTGACGACGGCGTCGCAGCCACCGTTGCCGAAGCCCACGGGATGAAACCGCCAGCGGTTGCCGACCGGGCCGCGAGCGAATCGGTGACCGGCCGGTTCACCCGGCCCGACGAGGTCGCGGACCTGGTCGTCTGGCTGGCCGGCGACCGGGCGTCCAACATCACCGGCGCCGACTTCACGATCGACGGCGGACTCATCAACACGCTTTGACGATGTCGGCGCCCCGATGAGGCGTCGGCGTCGCTCGCCCGGTTCAGCTTAATGCTCGCTTGCACGCGTAAACGTGACAGAGCCGGGTGGGACCGCAACCACCGCGCAACACGGGACGGCGTTTCTTGCCCGTCGCCCCATGCGCGCCACAATCAGTGCGTCATGACTCATGCGACGCGAAAAGGGAGGAACAGCATGGGAAGGATCATCGTCACTGAATTCGTCTCGCTCGACGGTGTCATGGAGGCGCCCGGCGGCGGCGAGGGCTTCAGGTACGACGGCTGGAGCTTCGAGATCGACCGCGGAGAGGACGGCAACCAGTTCAAGCTCGACGAGACTCGGGACTCCGACGCGCTGCTGCTGGGGCGGAGGACCTACGAAGGGTTCGCCGGCGCCTGGCCCTCCCGGGAGGGCGACTTCGCGGACAAGTTCAACAACATGCCCAAGTACGTGATCTCCAAGACCCTCGACAAGGCCGAGTGGAACAACTCGACTGTTCTCAGCGGCGATGTGGCCGAAGAGGCTGCGAACCTCAGGCGGACGCTCGACGGGAACATCGTGGTCCACGGCAGCGCGCAGCTGGTGCAGACCCTCCTCGAACACGATCTGGTCGACGAGCTGCATCTGATGGTCTTCCCGGTGGTCCTCGGGACCGGGAAGCGCCTCTTCGGGGCCACGAGCGACAAGAAGCATCTGCGCCTGGCGGATTCCAAGGTGGTCGGCGACGGCGTCGCCATCCTCACCTTCGAGCGGGCGGAGAGCGCGCCACAGACCCCCTGAGTGGGCCTGTTGCCTCCGCTACGCGGCGAAGCCGATGTTGGTGACGTACTCGTACTGGCCCCACTGCGAGCCGAGGTCTTCGATCTGGTCGATCCAGGCGTCGTCGAGCCCCTGCTCGTCGCCGACGGCCCAGGCCGCGATGATGCTGTCCCAGCGGCGGACGTTGAGCGTGCGGCACTCCACCACGCGCTGGTGGGGGCGGCTCACCTGGGACTGGTTGAGCGGGCGGATCCCGACTCGGGTGCCGCGACCGCGGGCGTTGAGCCTGCCGAGCAGATAGCGGGCAACGTTGTGGCGCCGCACCGTGCGGTAGGCGGCGTCGATCTGACTGTCGACGGGCTCACACCCGGAGCACCGGCGACCTGCGTACGGGACAGGCTCAGCCCCTACCGCAGAGTGCGCCGCTCCTCGGCGGGCGGCAGCGGCACTTCCTGCCAGTCGTCCAGCGTCCAGGCGGTGCGGCCCGCCTGACGGCGCGACACCTGTGTCTGCGTGAGGCCGAGGGCACCGGCAAGCTCGCTCTGCGAGTCGCCCGTGGCGTGCATCAGCGCCGCGACGGTCAACTGCAGCGTCTCCCTCAACGACATCGGCATACGCGAATACTATCGAAATCAAGTGTCTTGCGTCCCGAATATGCAAGGAATGCATCGGGCAAGTCGTCCGCAGGGGGCAGCCGACGCGACACAACCGGCAGCTGGTTGAGACGCTCCCCCGGGCATGACAGCATCCGCACTGCCTGAGGGGAGTGCGGACATGGTGTTCAGAGCCACGGTCGAACCGGCCGGAAACGCCACCGGAATCGAGGTCCCGGCGGACGTCGTCGACGCGCTGGGCGCGGGGAAGCGTCCGGCGGTCGTCATCACGATCAATGGGCACACGTGGCGCAGCCGCGTCGCGGCCATGGGCGGGCGGTTCATCGTCGGGATCAGCGCGGCGAACCGGGCCGCGAGCAAGATCGCCGAGGGTGACGAGGTGGAGGTTGACCTCCAGCTGGACACCGAGCCGCGCGTCGTGGTCGAGCCGCCGGACTTCGCCGAGGCGCTGGATGCCGATCCGCAGCTCCGCGCGGCGTACGACCGTCTCGCGTACACCCACCGGCGCCGCCATGTGCTCGCGATCGAGGGCGCGAAGACACCTGAGACGCGGCAGCGGCGTATCGAGAAGGCCATGACGGCCATCCGTGAGGGCTCCTAGCGCGTGTCTCTTTGATGGGTTGGTCAGTTGATCGGATGTGTCCGTCCGATTAGTGATCACTGATGCGATGTGGAACCGGATCGAGCCGCTGATGCCGGCCGATCCGGTTCGTGGGCGGCGATGGGCCGACCACCGCCGCACCCTTGAAGCCATCGCGTGGAAGTACCGAACCAGTTCGCCCTGGCGGGACCTTCCCGACGAGCTCGGTTCATTCCAGACCGCTCACAAACACCTGATCAGGTGGGCCGTTGACGGTACCTGGGAGCGGATCCTCACCGCCGTTCTGGCCGCAGCGGACTCCGACGACGACATCGACTGGACCGTATCTGTGGACTCCACCGTCGTTCGGGCCCACCAGCACGCCGCCGGCGCACGGAAAAGGGGGCCGTCGATCGCGCCGAGCCCGCCGACCATGCAGTCGGACGCTCACGCGGCGGGCTGAGCACCAAAGTCCACCTGGCCGCGGGACGGTCTGGCCCGGCCACTGGCATTCACCGTCACCGCAGGCCAGGCCGGGGACGCACCGGCCTTCGAGACGGTGATGGCCGCCATCCGGGCGCATCTGCGGCGTCGCGGAATCCGAGCGGTCATCCCTCAACCATCCGACCAGGTGGGCCACCGCCTGCGGCGAGGCCGTCGAGGCGGCCGGCCGCCCGCCTTCGACACCGAGACCTACAAGCAACGAAACACCGTCGAACGCTGCATCGACCGCCTCAAACAGTGGCGAGGCCTGGCTGCACGAACCGACAAACTCGCCATCGCCTACCAAGCCGCACTCCACCTGGCCAGCATCCTCATCTGGACTCGACGCTGACCAAAAAAGACAGAACCTAGTCCACGCTACGGGGTGGTCCGAGGACGTACATGCGGACGACGCGGCGGCAACGAAGCGCGCGCCGCCTGCTCGGGCATACGGCTGAGTGACCACCGCCGGAGCGGGGGTGGCTCCGCCCCCGGCCGACTGGGTACCAGGGACAGCCCCCGGTCCGAGGTGGGGCTGCTCCAAGTGGAGGCGACGAGTGGTGGAAGCCCTTGCCCGAACGCAGGCTGGCGTACGCGCCCTGCCCGGCCATGCGGCGGGGCGCAGCCATGCCAACCGTCCCCCGACCGGAGTGGCCAGGGACGTCAGAGAGACGAGATCACATGGCGGAACACGACATCGGCCCCGGACCCCTGCCCTCCTTCTCCGGGACCGGGACGCCCGTACAGAGTCGGGATCGACACACCCATCCACGACGCAGCCGGAGGGCGCGTACGAAGGCGGCGGTCCTCGCCGCATGTCTGGGTGCCCTCGGTGCGATCGGGACCGCGCCGAGCAGCGCCCAGTCGCCGCCTGTCGGCGGGCCACCGTCGGGGCATCTGGCACGGTTCGTGCCGGGCCCCTGCCCACAGACGCCCGCGCCGGTTCCCGGGCGGTGCGGCTTCCTGGAGGTCCCCGAGAACCGCGAGCGCCCCACGGGACGGACCATCCGGCTGGCCGTCGCCATCATCCCGGCAGCGTCGAAGACGCCGGCCGCGGACCCCGTGGTGTTCATGGAAGGGGGTCCCGGCGGAGACGCGTTCGGAGCCATCCCCTTCCTGATCGACTCCGACGTGAACCGCGACCGCGATCTGATCGTCGTGGCCCAGCGCGGCGCCCTCCACTCACAGCCGAACCTCGCCTGCCCGGAGATGGACCGGTTCAACGCGACCGCCGTGGGCCTGCGCTACGACGCGCCGTCCACCGGACAAGGGCTGGTACGCGCGGCGAAGGAGTGCCGGGACCGCCTGACGGCCGAGGGAAACGACCTCACGGCCTACAACACCACCGAGAACGCCGCGGACTTCGCCGCCCTCCGCAAGGCACTGGGCATCAAGAAGTGGAACGTCTACGGCTACTCCTACGGCACCGACCTGGGCCTCACCTACCTGCGCCGACACCCCCAGGGCATCCGCTCGCTGGCGATCGACTCGGTCGTGCCGCCACAGATCGTGAGCCTGCCGTGGGCCTGGGACAGCGCCCAGGAAGGGATCAACGCGATCTTCGCGGCGTGTAAGGCCCAGCCCGCCTGCAAGTCCCGCTACCCGGAGCTCTCCCGCACCCTCACGGAGCAGGTCCGGCGGCTGGAGGCGAACCCCCTGACGCTGGCCGTACCGCCGCCCGGTGGCGGAACCCCGGTGAAGGCCGTCCTCGACGGGGGCACGCTGGTGAACCTGCTGGTCGCCAACGGCCGACTGGTACCGGCCGTCGACGTCCCCGCGGCACTCTACGAACTCGCCGACGGCAATCCGGAGCGCCTCGCGCGGGCCCAGGCCGCCGGGGCGACGCCCGCCATCGGCGAGTTCGCCCACGGGCTGACGCACTCGGTGGCCTGCGCCGAGTGGGCCCCGGGCTTCTCGAAGCGCGACGTGCTGAAGGCGGGTCGCCGGGCCTTCCCCGGATGGCCGGACTCAGTGCTGGCCCACGCACCGCAGCTGCCCTTCGAGCACGACCTGTGCCGCGTCTGGAACGTCCCGGACCGCACCGCGGTCCAGAGGGTGGCCACCCACAGCAAGGTGCCCGCACTCGTCATCACCGGAACCTTCGACGCGAAGACCGGGGCGAGCTGGGGGCCGTTCACCGGCCGCACGCTGCCCCGCTCGACCGCCGTGGTGATTCCCGGGATCACCCACTGGGTGGTGCCCCAGGAGCCCTGCGCCGCGTCGGTCCTGCGCTCCTTCCTGGCGCGGCCGACCGCGCCCGACACCGGCTGCGTGCCGGAAGTCGAACCCAAGCCGTTCACCATCATCCCCTGACTGGAGTACGCGCGATGTCCCCTGGTACGACCCCCAGTCGGCGCCCCGCGCGACGGCTCCCGGCAACGCTGGCCGGAGCCGCGGCCGGCGCTCTCGTCGTCGGCCTCGCCGCGATGCCCGCACACGCCCGTTCCGGCACCGACGGCCCGATCGGCACGGTCGCCCGTACGGTGGGCGACGCCCACTTCGAACCGGGCCCCTGCCCCAGGACGGCGGACCCGATCCCCGATCTCGCGCGCGCCCACTGCGGCACCCTCACCGTGCCCGAGAAGCGTTCCAGGGCCCAGGGGCCCAGGAGCCACGACGGGCGCAGGATCACCCTCGCTGTCGCGATCATGCCCGCGGAGAGCAGCCGTCCCGCGCCCGACCCGATCGCGTGGCTCGCCGGCGGCCCCGGCGACGACGCGGTCTCCGAGATCCCGATGGCGCTCGCCGGCAACCTGAACCGCGACCGCGACGTGATCTTCATGTCCCAACGCGGCACCTACTCGGCCGACCCGGAGCTCACCTGCCCCAACATCGACCAGTTCAACGCCCGCGCCCTCGGCCTGGTCTCCAACGCGCCGTCCACCGGGCGCCTGCACGTCGAGGCGACCCGGGCCTGCCGCGACCGTGTGGACGCCCAGGGCGCCGACCGCAGCACCTACAACGACATCGAGAGCTCGGCCGACTACGACGCCCTGCGCAAGACGCTGAGTGTCAAGAAGTGGAACGTCTTCGGGATCTCCTACGGCACCCATCTGGCGCTCAACTACATGCGCCTGCACCCGAAGGGCATCCGCTCGGTCGGCATCGACGGCATCCTGCCGCCGTCCATCGCCGGCGGGGCCGTGACCTGGAAGGCCGCACGAGAGGGTTTCGACGGCCTGTTCAAGGCGTGCGAGGAGCAGCCCGCCTGCAACACCCGCTACCCGAACCTGAAGGCCACCTTCCTCCGCCTCGTCAGCGAGCTGGAGGCCGACCCGATCACCACCACCGTCACGGTCCCGGTCCACCCGGAGCCGGTGAAGGTCGTGCTGGACGGGGGCAACCTGGTCACCTGGCTGACCTCGGCCACCCACGTGGCGGCCGGGGTGCCGCGTTCCATCGACGAACTGGCCCACGGCAACCCGCAGCGGATCGCCGAGCAGCTCGCGGGCGGCAAGTACAGCCCGCAGGCCATCGGAAGGGTCGCCCACGGGCTTGTCTACGGCGTCTTCTGCAGCCAGTGGACCCCGTACGAGAGCCGGGCCGACATCATCCGGGGCGGACTCCGCGCGTTCCCGTCGTTCCCCCGATCGATGCTGGCCAACGCCCCGCAACTCGCCTGGCTCCACGACGACTGCCGTGCCTGGGACGTCCCCCCGGCACCCCCGTCGGTCCGTGACGTGACCCGCAGCGACATCCCGACCCTCGCCCTGTCCGGCGGGTTCGACGCCCAGACGGCGCCGAGCAACGGGGCGTACGTCGCCCGTACGCTGAGTCGCTCCACCGCCGTCACGGTCCCCTACGTCGCCCACGTGGTGTTCGCCGACTCGCGGTGCGCGCAGACGATCACCGCGTCGTTCTTCGCCCGTCCGACCGCGCCGGACACCAGCTGCCTCGCGGGACTCCAGCCGCCGCAGTTCGAGATCGCACCGTAAGGCGCTTGCGTGGGCGACCGCCGCCCACGGTGGCGGAACCGCCGGGGCCCGCATCCACCATGGTGGTGGATGCGGGCCCCGGCGGTGCTGGCCTACAACACCAGGCCGGTGCGACTGCCGTTGTCGGTGCGGGTGCCACGCCCTGTCACCGGCTCGCGTCGGGTGGGAGGGACAGGTCGGCCCAGACGGTCTTGCCCTGGTCGTCGGGCCTGGGGCCCACGCTCACGATCGCCGCCGCCTGGCCCTGCCACCAGCCGTCCCAGCCTCTGCTGGACGCCTACGCCGCAGACCCCGGCCCTGGCCGGACTGCCGACTTCACCGACGTCGAACGCCAGTCCATCGAGATCAATCTTTCCTGACTGCTCGCCCGCGCCGAAGACGCACCACTGGGAGCGGGCCCCATCGGCAAAGTCAGACCCCGCACCGAGCAGGCACAGCCACGCGCTGGAACCACTTCTCATGTGCGCCGTCGATGTGACCAAACCAGCGATAGCGCACACCCCACCTCGCCGCCATCCTCATCCGGACGCGGCGCTGACCAAAGAGACAGAACCTAGGTCCCGTCCGGCCGGGGGGCGAATCGGCCGTCCGGCCGGGACTCAGCGTGTACGGCGCCACGGCCGCGCTGATCGCGCACCAGCAGGCTCTGACGCGGCGGGTGAGCTTCACTCGGGATCCGCTTGATTCTCCGCGCGGCCGATCGGGGTTCGACGGGCTCTCGAGCGCGTCCGGTCATGGTGTCGAGGCATCGTCCACCGCCCCGCTCCCCGTCTGGAGGCTGCGCATGTCAGCGCAAGTGTCGGTTCAACCAGTGCCGCAGGCGGCCGCCGTGCGCCCGGCGCGCAGGGCGCGTCCCGGTGTCGCGCTGGCGGTCATCGCCTGCTGCAACGCGATGATCCAGCTCGACGACCCGATCGTGAACATCGCGCTGCCCGGCCTGCGCGAGGGGCTGGGCCTGTCCGCCGTCGGCGCTGCCTGGGTCATCAACGTCTATCTGCTGGCCTTCGGCGGACTGCTGCTGCTCGGCGGCCGGGCCGGTGACATCCTCGGGCGGCGCAAGGTGTTCCTGGCCGGGGTCGGGCTGTTCACCGCGGCCGCGATGCTGCGTGGGGTGGCTCCGTCCGGAGAGTTCCTTGTGGGCGTACGCGCCGTCCAGGGAGTCGGTGCCGCGCTGGCCGCGCCCAGTGGACTGGCCCTGGTGCTGAGTATGTTCGCCGAAGGGGCGCCGCGGCGGCGCGCGATCGCCGTGTGCACGGCGGTGGGGGCAGTCAGCACGGCCGGGGGCCTGCTCCTCGCGGGGGCGCTGACCTCGCTGAGTTCCTGGCGGTGGGTGTTGTTCCTCAATGTGCCGCTGGGACTGGTGATTTTGGTACTGGCGCCGTTCGTCATCGAGGAGACCGCACGCAGCCTGGGCCGCTTCGACCTCGCGGGCGCACTGGTGTCGGCCCTCGGAGCCGCCTCGCTCGTCTACGGGCTCGCCCAGGCCGCCGAGCGCTCGTGGAGCGATCCGGTGGTCGTGGGCTGCGTCCTGGCCGGTGTGGCGCTGCTCGTCGTCTTCGTCGGCATCGAACGGCATGCCGAGCAACCCATCGTCGTGCTGCGGCTGTTCGCGGACCGCGACCGTGTCTGTGCCTATCTGGGCACGCTCGCCATTCCGGGCGCGCTGATCGGTACGTACTTCTTCTTGAACCAGTTCTTCCAGAAGGAGAGCGGCTGGGGCCCGCTCACCGCGGCCGCCGCGCTGGTCACCCTGCCGGTCACGATGGCGGTGACGGCCGTGTTCGCGGCGCGGCTGACCGAGCGCATCGGCGCGAAGCAGGTGATGGCGATCGGAGCCGCGCTGCTGCTCAGCGGGAACCTGTGGCTGACCCAGCTGTCCGCCACGAGCGGCTACTGGGATGCCGCGCTGCCCGCGCTGGTGATGCTCGGCGCCGGGATGGCCCTCTGTGTTCTGCCGCCCACGGTGCTGGCCACCTCGGGGCTGCGCCCCGGCGAGGTGGGCGCCGCCGCCGGTGTTCTCAACTCCCTGCAGAGCGTGGGCGGTTCACTGGGCCTGGCGATGCTGGTCACGGTGTCGACGCACAGCGAGGGGATGTCCGCGGCCTTCCTGACCGGTTCCGCCTTTGCCGCGGTCGCGCTGCTGGCCGCGCTGTGTCTGCGCCGGCCGGGCACCCTCAAACGCTGACCGCGGCCGGGCCGGGTGCCGCCGTCGAGCCCGCGCCACCCGGCCCGCCTCAGACAGCCGACGCGGTCGTACGTGTGCGCCCAGGCGCGGCACCTCCGCCCGCACCACCTTTGAGCGGGACCTCCTTGACGCAGAGCGCCGCGAGGAACGCGATGACCGCGACCGCGGAGCCGAGCAGGAAGGCGGAGTGGGTCCCGGCGGAGACCGCGTACTGGTACGCCGCGCGGGTGGAGGCGTCCAGCTTCGCCAGGCTCGCCGCGTCCAGCTGGGCCCCGTGCAGTGCGGCTCCGTCGCCGACCCGCTCGGCCATCACGTCCTGGACCCGGTGGTTGAAGATCGCCCCCATGATCGCGACACCGAAGGAGCTGCCGAGCGTACGGAACAGCGTGATCGAGGAGGACGCGACGCCCATGTCCGCGTTTCCGACACTGTTCTGCGCGATCAGCATGACGATCTGCATCAGAAAACCCATGCCCGCGCCGAGCACCGCCATGGAGAGGCCGGAGGTCAGGCGCGAGGTCCCGGTGTCCATCTGGGCCAGCAGATAGAGCCCGGCGACCATCAGTGCGCTGCCCGCGATGGGGAAGATCTTGTACTTTCCGCTGCTGCTGGTCGCCCGGCCCGCGAACAGCGAGACGAGCATCATCGACACGAGCATCGGCAACAGCAGCAGACCGGAGTTGGTTGCGGACGCGCCCTGCACCGACTGCTGGAACAGCGGCAGGAACAGCACCGCGCCGAACATCACGAACCCGGTCAGGAAACCGGTCACCGACATCAGAGCGAAGTTGCGGGTGCGGAAGATGTGCAGCGGCACGACCGGATCGGCGGCCTTCGTCTCCACGAACAGGAACGCGGCGAGCGCGGCGGCGCCGAGGGCGATGAGCCCGGTGATGGTGGCCGAGCCCCAGGCGTACTCCGTACCGCCCCAGGTGGTCACCAGCACGATCGAGGTGATGCCCACGGTCAGCAGCCCGGCGCCGGAGTAGTCGACGCTGGAGCGGGAGCGCTTTACGGGCAGATGCAGGACCGCACTGATCATGGCGAGGGCGATCGCGCCGAGCGGCAGGTTGATGTAGAAGGACCAGCGCCAGCCGAGGTGGTCGGTGATGGTGCCGCCGACGAGCGGTCCGCCGATCATGGCGAGCGCCATCACGCTGGTGATCATGCCCTGGTACTTGCCGCGTTCCCGCGGCGGAATCAGTTCGCCCATGATCGCCATGACGCCGACCATCAGACCGCCCGCCCCCAGGCCCTGGACGGCGCGGAAGCCGATCAACTGGCCCATGTCCTGGGCCATTCCGCTGAGCGCCGACCCGATCAGGAAGATGACGATCGCGACGAGGAAGGTGCCCTTGCGGCCGTACATGTCGCCGAGCTTCCCCCAGACCGGGGTCGAGGCGGCGGTGGCGAGCGTATAGGCGGTCACCACCCACGACAGATGCTCCAGCCCGCCGAGTTCACCGACGATCGTCGGCATCGCGGTGCCCACGATCATGGTGTCCAGCATCGACAGCAGCATCGCGATCATGAGCGGGAGCAGCACGACGCGGACACTGCGGGGGCGCGCCGCCTCGTCAACGGCGGCCGGTTTTCCGGCTGTTGCCTCCATCCTGGCCACTCCCCTAAGCGATCTTCATGGTCGCCATCATGCCCATCGCCGAGTGGTCCAGCATGTGGCAGTGATAGACGTAGGCGCCCCGGTAGGTGTCGAACGTCGCCTGGAGCTTGACGGTTTCGCCGGGCATCAGCATCACTGTGTCCTTCAGGCCCACCTCGCCGGGATCCGGCTCCTTCCCGTTCCGCTCCAGCACCCGGAACTGCACCAGGTGCATATGGAAGTTGTGGGGCACGATCTTGTTGGGATTGGTGACGGTCCAGATCTCGCTGGCGCCGTGGCGCACCAGGGAGTCGACGCGGTCGGGGTCGTAGGTCTTGCCGTCGATGTACGCCTTGGGCGGCGTGGTGCCGCCCTCGTCCATGCGCAGCTCGATGCTGCGCTCCGCCGTGGCTTCGGGAAGGGGGCGCAGGGTGCGCAGCACCGGCGGGACGACGCTGGGGTCGTGGGCGGTGCGGGTGACATCGAACCTCAGCACCTGGCCGATCTGGTCCGCCGGTCCCGAGCCGGTGGTGTTCTGCAGCACCAGCTGCGTACCGACCGGGTAGCGCGAGAAGTCGATGACCACATCGGCGCGTTCACCGGCCGAGAGATAGACGGAGTCGGTGGTGTGCGGGCCGGGCAGCAGGCCGCCGTCCGAGCCGATCTGGACGATCGGGCCGCCGTCGGCGAGGCGCAGCCGGAAGGAGCGCGTATTGGCCGAGTTCAGCAGCCGGAAGCGGTACTTGCGGGCGGCGACGGCGGCATACGGGTAGGGCACGCCGTTGGCGAGGAGCGTGGTGCGGTTCCTGTCGCCCATGACGTACACGAGCTGACCGGACTCGTCGAGGTGCGCGTCGCGTATCGCTATCGGTATGTCGTACGCCCCCGAGGGCAGCGGCAGCCGCCTCTCGGTGTGGTCGGTGAGCAGGTAGGAGCCGGACAGGCCGCGGTAGACGTGTTCGGACTCCATGTGGTGTGCGTGGTCGTGGTACCAGAGCGAGGCGTGTGGCTGATGGTTGGGATAGACATAGGTGCGTCCGGCACCTGGGGCGATGGTGTCCATCGGGGCGCCGTCGCTGCGGTGCGGTACCGAGGCGCCGTGCAGATGGACCGAGGTGGGCATGTCCAGCTGGTTGCGCTGGCGTACGACGACGGGGCGGCCGGAGCGCGCCTTGATGGTGGGGCCGGGAAAACTGCCGTTGTAGGTCAGCACCTCGGCCGGCTGTCCGGGGACGATCTCCTTGACGGCCCGCCGCATGGTGACGGCATACACGTCGACGCCGCCCGCCGTCGAGACGGGCGCGAGCACCGGCGGGACGGGCAGGGCGATGCGGAAGGGCTCCACCGCCATGCCCGCCGCACCGGCCTGTGCCTGCGGGACGGTGGTGCCCGCCCTGGCGCTGTGCGCGGTGATCATCGGGGTGAATGCGGCACCGGTGAGCCCCGCGCCGATGGCGGCGAGGCCGGCGCCGAGCACATTGCGTCGGGTGACCATGGTTCCTCCAGGAGGCTTGTCAATGGGCGCGCCGGCCGAAGTGCAGCAGGAACCACTCGTGTGCCGCTGGTGCGGTTCGTCCTCCCGGGACCTAGGGCCTGTCGTTTGGATCAGGCCGGATCAGTGAGCGGGGTCTGGTGCGTGCGATCGCAGGCCGGAGGATGGGGGTCCCCCCGCCGAAGGCAGGGGGAGAGCCGACGCGGAGCGTCGGCGACCGACGCAACGCAGCGAGCGTGCGTGCCAGGGCACGCGAACCCGGCAAGATCCAAACGACAGGCCCTCGTCTCGTTCGCCCCCGGGCCGTCACCGGGACGCGGTCTGCGTGATGCGCCAGAGACGACGGGGCAGATCCCCTTCCTCGAAGGCGTGGACCTCGTCGAGAGTCCAGTCGGCGGCGAGAGAGTCGACCAGGTCGCGGGGGAAGAAGTGCACGGCGAAGCCGCCGTGCTCGTAGATGTCGTCGCCGTGGGAGGTGCCCTCGCCGTAGTGGGCGTCACCGGTATGTCTCACGGTGTAGACGAAGACCCCTCCCGGTCTCAGCACCCGGCGGACCTCACCGACCAGGGCACGGATCTCCTCCGTGGACAGGGCCATGCACAGCAGCATGTGCGCGAAGACCGCGTCCACGGAGGCGTCCGGCAGGGGGAACGGGTCCCGGACGTCGTGTTCCACGGTGGTCACCCGTTCGGCGACATCCTGGGCCCGGGCGGCGGCGCGCAGCTGGTCGAGGCCGACGGCGCTGAAGTCGCCGGCCTGAACGGTGAAGCCCTCGCGGGCGAAGTACAGGGCGTCGCGGCCGTGCCCGGCACCCAGCTCCAGCACATGGTGCGCCCCGGCCGCCCGGAACACCTGGGCGGCGTGGACCGCGGGATCGGATGGCTGCTCTCCGTACATCCCGGGGTGGGCGGCGTAGGTGTCCTGCCAGTGCGCGCGCTGGGCCTCGGCCAGTTCCTTCTCGTCCGCCACGGGTTCCATCTCCTGATGTATGTGCAGGTCAGCCCCCATCCTAGGGACGCATCAGTCGTCCGTCAGTGCGGCGTCAGCCCCTGCCGGAAGGATCGACTCTGTCAGAAAGTGTCAGAAAAGGACCGCCCGAAGAGGCAGCGACGCAGCCCGATCGCGCCATTGAGGAGTCGCGGTGATTGCCCATCAGCTTGTCCGAGCGCACGAAGGCAGCAGTTCGGACTCCTTGCTCGCCCTGCGGGACAAGGCCTTGCACGACGCTCCGGTGGAGCTGGTGTCGCTCGGCGATCTGCTGGTCTCCTACACCCCCCGGGTGGCGGGAGTCGACGGCGAATACGTCCTGGCGCTGGCCGAGTTGGAGGCGGAGCTGCCGCCGATCCTCGTGCACCGCTCGACGATGACGGTCATCGACGGGCTGCACCGTCTGCGCGCCGCCGCACTGAAGGGGCGTGAGCACATACGGGTCCGTTTCTTCGACGGAGCCGAGGACGACGCGGCCCTTCTCTCGGTGGCCATGAACGTGGCCCAGGGGCGTCCGCTGTCCATGGCCGACCGGACGGCAGCCGCCGGGCTCATCTTCGCCTCGCGCCCGCACTGGTCGGACCGGGCCGTCGCGGCCGTGGCCGGTCTGTCCGCGAAGAAGGTGTCGGAGATTCGCCTGACGGCCGCGGGCACGCTTCACTGCGAGCGCAGGGTCGGCCTGGACGGCCGGGCCCGGCCGCTCAACTCCGCGCACGGGCGTGAGCTCGCCGGCCGGCTGATCAAGGACGACCCCGCGGCCTCGCTGCGGACCATCGCCAAGAAGGCCGGGATCTCCCCCGCCACGGTGGCGGATGTACGGGACCGGCTGCTGCGGGGTGAGGACCCCGTTCCGCCGAGGCAGCGGGGCATCGCGGCGGTGGAGCGCAGGCCGCAGCGGCAGGCTCCGCGACCGGCGCAGCCCCGGGAGCCGGAGGCCAAGTCGCCCGGCGAGCTGTTCATGATCTTCGACTCGCTCCGGCGGGATCCGTCCCTGCGCCTCAACGAGGTGGGACGCAACGTACTGCGCATGCTGGACGCCTGCTCGCTGGTCGCCAAGGACCGGCAGACGATCATCGCGAACCTGCCGCCGCACTGCAAAGGGCAGATGTCGGAGCTGATGAACGGGTACGCCGAACTCTGGCGGCTGTTCGCGGACGAACTTCAGGGATGCGAGGAGCTCAAGGGCCGCACCTGGTGACCTCCCACCGCTCGCCGGCGAACCGACCGCACGGACAAGCCCGCCGCCGGAAGCAGAACTCCCGGCGGCGGGCTGTACGTTGCCGTGCACACGCTCGGCGTCACCCGCTCCCGATCTTGAACCCCACTCCCCGCACAGTGGTGATCCAGCCGCTGTCACCGAGCTTGCCGCGCAGGCTGCTGACATGCGTGTCCAGGGTGCGCCGGGACCACGAATCCCCCCACACCTGCTGCAGGAGCAGCCTGCGCGGGATGACGGTGTCGGGATGGGCGGCGAGCAGGCACAGCAGGTCGAACTCCTTGCGGGTCAGGGCGACGACATGGCCGTCCACGCTTACCTCGCGAGCGGCGGCGTCGATGCACAGCCGGCCGTGCCGGATCTCTCCCGCGGCCGCCGGCTGCCACTGGGCGCGGCGTACGACGGCCTCGATACGGGCCATGAGTTCCCGGAATCCGTAGGGCTTGACCACATAGTCGTCGGCGCCCGCCTGAAGGCTGAGCACACAGTCGAGTTCGGACTCGCGGGCGGTGACGATGATGACCGGGACATGACTCATCGAACGGATCGCCCGGCAGACCTCCAGGCCGTCCAGATCCGGCAGTTCGAGGTCGAGCAGGACCAGATCGGCGTCCTCGTACGCCTTGAGGGCAGCGCCGCCGCGCTTCACGCTGACGGGCTGGTGGCCGTGCCGTCGCAGCCGGTTCACCAGCAGCTCCGCGGTGTCGGCGTCGTTGTCGACGACCAGGATCCGCCGCCCGCCGCGGTCGGGCAGCTGATCCTGCTGATCAGGTGTATGAGACTCCAGCAGCGCTTTCGACGACATCCCCCCACGCCTCCCTACGGGTTGAGGACCCAGGCGGAGTGGTGCGGGACGAAGCCGATGTGCGGGTAGTACTCGGCCGCGGCCGGTGCCGAGAGGAGCACGATCTTCGCGTCCGGCGCCTCCTGGCGCAGCGCCTCGATCAGTGCGCGGCCGATCCCGGAGCGCTGGTGCGCGCGGGCGACCGCGATGTCCGAGAGGTAGGTGACATAGCTGAAGTCGGAGACGGCGCGGGCGATGCCGATGAGCTCGCCGTCCACGCGCGCGACCAGCACGAGGTTGGCGCGGCGCACCATCGCCGTGAAGCGCTCCCGGTCCTCGATGGGGCGGCGCTCGCCCAGTCCCGAGGCCCGGTACACCTCCAGGACCTCGTCGATGTCCAGGTCGGCGCCGTCGACGCGTTCGGTCTTCCAGCTCGTGACAGTCATGAAAGGGCCTCCAGACGGGTGCGGATCACATCGTGGTTGACAAGGAAGCGCTGCGGCCCGAGCCCGATCCCCGCGGCGATGCCCTCCTTCGCGAGGGTGTCACCGAGGTGTTCGCCACAGACTGCGGTGCGGTTCGCGGCGGCCTGCACCGCCCGGTAGGCCTTCTCCCGCTCCACACCGTCCTGGAGCAGGTCGGCGAGGACCGCCGAGCTGTACACGAGACCGTCCGTCTGCTCGACGTGCGCCCGCATGCGGTCCTCGAAGACCGTGAGTGACTGGACCAGGTCGGCCGCCGCCGTGGCCTGGAAGTGTCCGACGGACAGGCTGTCGGGCAGGATCACCCGCTCGACCGACTGGTGGGCCAGATCCCGCTCGTGCCACAGCGCCACGTTCTCCAGTGCCGTCGTCGCGTATCCGCGCAGCAGCCGTGCCAGTCCGCACAGGCGCTCGCTGGTGGTCGGGTTGCGTTTGTGGGGCATGGCGCTGGAGCCCTGGTAGGCGGCGGTGCGCCGTTCCTCCACCTCACGTACTTCGGTGCGCTGCAACAGCCGTAGTTCCAGGGCGATCTGCTCGACGCAGGCGCCCAGTGTCGCGACCGCCTGTACGAGTTGGGCGTGGCGGTCGCGGGAGACGACCTGGCTGGGGGCCGGCTCGATGCCCAGGCCGAGTTCCTGGCAGACGTGGCGTTCGACGAACGGATCGATCAGCGCGTAGGTGCCCACCGAGCCGGAGACGGTGCCCACGGCAACGGCCTCCCGGGCGGCCGCCAGCCGGGTGAGCGAGCGGTCGACGGCGAACGCGAAGCCGGCGAGTTTGTGCCCGAACGTGGTGGGCTCCGCGTGTACCCCGTGGGTACGGCCGACGATCACCGTGTTCCAGTGTTCGAGCGCCCTGTCCACCAGGATCTTACGCAGCCGCTGTCCGGCGCCGGTCAGCAGATCGGTCGCGCGGGCCAGGGTGTGGCCGAGGGAGGTGTCCACCAGATCGTAGCTCGTCATCCCGAGGTGGACCCAGCGCGCGGACTCGTCCGGCATGTCCTCGCAGTAGGCTGCGAGGAAGGAGAGGACCTCGTGGTCCCGCTCCTTCTCGATCTCGGCCACCCGTGCCGCGAGCGGCACGCGTGCCCGGCGCATGTCCTGGACCGCTTCGTCCGGCACCCGCCCGAGGTGCACCTGTGCCTCGGAGGCGAGGATCTCCACCCGGACCCATGTCTCGTAGCGGGACTGGTCCGAGAAGAGGTCCGCCATCTCGGGCAGTGTGTAGCGAGGAATCATGACGGCCTGCATCCCCTGGGGTCGTGGTGGACTGGCAACGCTCAAGCGGTTTCTGCCGGAGCTCGCGCGACGGTCAGTACGTCTCGAAGTACTCGCGCTGCTCCCATTCGGTGACCTCGCCGTCGGCGGGCCGCTCCTGCTCGCACCAGGCCTCGAACCGGGAGACCTCGCTCTCCTTCAGCTTGACCAGGCACTGTGCGAGCGGCGTACCGAGCAGCTCCGCCGCCCGGCCGCCGCGGAAGGCGTCCAGGGCCTCGCGCAGGGACTGGGGCACGGTCCGGTGCGGGTCCGTGTCCTGGGTGCCGGGTGCTGCGGGGCGGTCCGGCTCGGGCGCGCCGGTGATTCCGGTCAGGCCCGCGAACAGCTGTGCGGCGATGGTGAGATACGGGTTCGCGCACGGCTCGCCGACCCGGTTCTCGATGTGGGCGGAGGCGCCGGTTCCCACCACCCGCAGCATGGCGCTGCGGTCTTCCAGGCTCCAGCCGATCCGGGTGGGAGAGAGGGAGAAGTCGGCGCTCAGGCGGCGGTAGCCGTTGACGGTCGGTACGGACAGCAGACAGAAGTCGCGGGCGCGGGCGAGCAGCCCTTCGGCGTAGCCCTTTCCGTCCGGAGACATGCCGCCCGAGAAGCCTTCGGCGCAGAACA
Source organism: Streptomyces sp. NBC_00322 (assembly GCF_036147535.1). Taxonomy (NCBI): domain Bacteria; kingdom Bacillati; phylum Actinomycetota; class Actinomycetes; order Kitasatosporales; family Streptomycetaceae; genus Streptomyces; species Streptomyces sp. NBC_00322. Next base: position 842,853 of record NZ_CP108019.1, read on the forward strand.
GGTTGCGTCCCGTCCGCTCGTCCCGCACGGACTGGTTGAGGTGCCAGCCGCTCGGGTCGAAGCTGTCGATACGGGGCAGCGACATGAACGAGGCGTGGTATCCGCGCCGCGCGGTCCACTGCTTGGTGACGGTCCGGAACAGCACCATCGCATCGGCCGTGTCCAGGGCGGTCATCGGGCTGAAGGTCGTCTCGACCTGTCCCGGTCCTGATTCGTGCTCCATGGACCGCAGCGGCAGGCCGAGCGCGCCCAGGTGCAGGGCGAGCGGGTCGGTGACATGGGCGACGGTGTCGTACATGCCCTCGCCGTTGAACTGGTAGCCGGAGTTCAGCGGCTCCACGAGCGGCGCGGATCCCTGGGTGCCGAAGCCGTTGCCGCTGTGTCCCGGCGGGCCGCCAAGGCGGCGGGTGAGGTACCACTCGACCTCCAGGCCGAGGGCCGGGGTGAGTTCCCGCTCCGCGTACTGGCAGAGCACGCGGCGCAGCACATTCCTGGCGGAGAGCGGGTGCGGTGTGCCGTCGCGGAGGTACTCGTCGCCCAGGACCCAGGCGGTGCGCGGCTCGCTGCCCGGGAGCAGTTGGAACGTCGACGGGTCGGGGACGAGGATGAAGTTGCCCGCGCCGGCGATCTCGTCGACGCCGATGCCGGGGTCGCCCAGAAAGTCGACGGCGACCGCGTGGCCGGTGTCGAAGAGGAACGGGCCCGGGCTGAAGTTCATGCCGTTGCGCAGCACGGTACGGAATGTCTGTGCGCTGAGCGTCTTGGAGCGGGCGAGCCCGTGCGGGTCGCAGAAGACGAGGCGGACGAGGTCGACCTCGTCGAGGCCCGCTTCGATCTGCTCGGCCGCCTGCGTCTGCTGGTCGTTCCACAGGCCGAGTTCGGCGGCGAACGAGGGGCGCCCCACGCTGCCTTCCGCGTACAGGGGGGAGAACGAGCGGGAGTACATCGGCTACAGCATCCTCTCGGTGACGCGGACCGGCGCCGGGGCGAGTGCCCCGAGCTCCGCCTCGATACGTAGGGCGGTGGACAGGACCAGGTCGTCCGCCCCCACGGGCCCGACCAGTTGGAGTCCCACGGGCAGTCCGGACCGGGTGAGCCCGGCCGGCATCGACAGGGCGGGCTGGCCGGTCATGTTGAACGGGTAGGAGGCGGGCGCCCAGGCCAGCCAGAGCAGATCGCCGGGATCGGCGGCCCAGGTGGGGCCGATCGCCTCGGCGTCGAACGGCTCGACGGGGACGGTGGCCATCGCCAGCAGGTCGAAGCGGTCCATCACCGAACGCAGGGTGGTGCGCAGCGAGTGCCGCACCTCCTCGGCCCGCATCACCGTCGCGCCGCTGACGGTGCGTCCGTGCCGTACGACCGCGAGGCGGCCGAAGTCGATCCACTCCTCGTCCCCGGGTGCGGTGGTGGCGGCCTCCGTCGCGGCGACGATGTCGACGAGGGCCGGGTAGATGTCGCGGCAGCGCACTTCGACCCGCTCCAGCCGGTGGCCCTGTTCGGCGAGGACGCTCCACGCCCGCTCGCTGACCCTGCGGACCTCTTCCGAGGTTCCCGCGTACTCGATCCAGCCAACCCTCATGCTCCTCGCCTCCCGGGGCGCGTCCAGCGAACCGAGACCCGAGTCCGGGTCGCTGCGGTCCGGACCCGCGAGCACCGCCGCGAGCTCCATGACGTCCGGCACGTTCTTCGCGATTGGCCCCAGATGGGCGAGCCGCTCGGCGCCGGAGGGAACATAGGGGACGCGGCCGAACGAAGGCTTGTATCCCACAACCCCGCAGAACGCGGCTGGAATCCGGATCGAGCCCGCTCCGTCGGTGCCCAGCGACGCCGAGCACAGCCCTGCCGCGAGCGCGGCCGCGGCGCCTCCGCTGGATCCTCCCGCCGTGCGCGCGAGGTTCCAGGGGTTGCGGGTGGCAGGAGCGACCCGGCACACGGTGCTCGCGCTCCAGCCGTACTCCGACGTGGTCGTCTTTCCCACCACGATGGCGCCCGCGGCCCGCAGCCGGGCCACGGCCGGCGCATCGATGTCCGGACGCGGATTGTCCAGCAGGGATCCTCGGGTGGTGGGCAGGCCCTCGGTCTGGATGAGGTCCTTGACCGAGACGGTGACCCCCAGCAGAGGCGTCTCCTGCCAGGCGGCCGGGCCGAGTTCACGGATGCGCGCATCGGCCTGTTCCGCAGCCATGAGAGCTTCGTCTCCCGCCACCGCGATGAAGGCTCCCACGTCGCCGTCCCTGTCGCGGATGTCGCTCAGGACCGACTGGACATGCTCGGCGACGGAGGTCTCCCCCTGCTGGAGCATCTGTCGTGTCCGGCTGATGCCGGGTGCGCTCATCGGGCTCTCCTCATGGTGCGGCGGCCTAGGGAGTTTCTTCGAAGTAGCGTCGTCCGCCCGAAGGGCGGGCCTGGCGGCGCCTGTGCGTGCGATCGCAAGGCGGAGGAAGGAGTCCATGCGGAGCATCGGCGACTGACGACAACGCAGCGAGCGTGCGTGCCAGACGCCGCCAGGCAGACGGGACTTTGAAGACACGACCTAGGTGCCCGCGATGGTCGCCCAGTGCCAGGCGGAGTCGAAGGAGGTGACCTCGATGCCCTCGCCCTCGGCGACCAGGCGGGCGGCGCTGCTCGTCGCCCGGGCGACGAAGGCCGAGGTGCGGTGGGCGGCGAGTACGTCCTGCTCGTCGAACGGCGGGCCTTCGCAGCGCAGCAGCCGCAGGTCCATGAATCCGTTGAAGGCTCGGTCCAGGACGTCGACCGCCTGCGGGCTGCGAATACTGAAGCGCACCCGGTTGGCTACGTGACCGTGATGGTGCTGGTCGGAGTAGAAGGCGATGTCCGGGATCGTGGGCGGCACGAAATGGTCGCGGGCGGTCACTTCGGGGACTTTGGGAAGGTTCCCGGCGATGAAGTGCCAGGAGTTGTACTGCATACGGGAGGACATCGCCCAGGCCGTGTCGGCGAGTTGGGCGGTGGAGCCGGCGAAGTACCGTCGGGCTTCGGGCAGCGCCACGACACAGCAGAAGAAGTCGGTGATGCCCCACTCGGTGATCTCGGCCCAGTCCTGCGCGCGCAGGGCCTGGATCAGCCGGGGCAGCGAGCGTATTCCCCGGCTCATGGCGAAGTCGGCCCGGAATGCCTGCGCCGACGCGGAGACGGCCTCGTACACCAGGGATTCGAGTCCGGTGCCGAAGCTGCCATGCGGCTGCGTGAGCCAGCCCGGCGACGCATGAACCTCCGCGCCGAGTTCGTCCAATGTGGCGCCGTTGAGCGGAAGTTGCTCGCGAAGACGGGCACAGAGGGCTTCCTCGCGCAGCCGCGCTCCTTCGCCGTACGGCGCGGCGACCCGCTCGATCTTGTGCATCAGGGCGCCGTGGATCTCCCGGTAGAGCTGAACGCTCTTGGCGACCTGCTGACGCCTCTCACGCAGCGCACCGGCGAGGGCGTCGAGATCCTCGACCCGGGCCGAGGCCGCGGGAGGAAGCGCGTGCCCGTCCAAGGCGCTGTTGTAGTTGCGCCGTGTCCGCTCCAGCAGCAGAGCGATGTGATCGAGGCTCAGCTGTGTCCCGTTGGCCTCCTCGATACGCCCGAAACCCGCCGAGCGCACGAGCAGGGTGAGGCAGACGACCATCACCGCGTCGTTGTCCGACCACAGCTGGAGCGGCAGGCCCTGAAGACTGCTCAGTGAGCAGTCCGGATGCCCGGGCCACAGTGTCTTGCCCGTCACCGTGTTGCGGTCGCGGAAGTTCGTGTACTGCTTGTCCTCCTGGTAGAGGACGAACGGGGCGGTGCGCAGGGCGGCTTCCTTGAGCTGCCCCAGAAGCTCGCTCCGGCCCGCCGGGCCGGCCGAGGAAAGCCAGGCGCGGCAGTCCGCCGCCGCCCCGGCGAGCCGGGCCGTCGCACGCTCCAGCTCGCTGCGGTAGTCCAGCAGGTCCTGGCCCGACCACGGCACGCGCAGGCTGCCTCCGACCAGTTGCTCCCTGCCGGCCAGCGGGCCCTGGGAGGGGACGCGGACCACGATCCGGCCGCTGGTGGTCAGCCCGAGCTCGCCGAGGAACGCCGGCTGCTCACCGGTGCCCGCGGCGGGGCCGTTGTTCTGCTCGCCGGGGCGCCAGGTCAGGCCGCACAGCACCTTGAGCGCCGCCTCGTCCGCAGTGCGCAGCGCGCGCAGCTGGATGTCGGCGGGGACATGGCCGCCGAGGGTCAGGAGCGTGTCCACTGCGGTGCGCAGATCCGGGGCCTGGACCGCCTGCTGCCAGGCGCGCTTGAGCAGTCCGGCAAAACCCGCGTCCTCCTCGGACACGCGGTCCGGCTTGGGGGTGGCTCCCGCGGGCACGCCGAGACGGCTGGGCCTGCGGCTCTGGCGCTTCTTGGCAAGCAGCGCCCGACGGGACGCGCCGCCGCCCGCCGATGCGGCGCTGTGCTCGGCGGGGGCGGTCATGCCGCACCGCCGGCGGTCAGCTCGATGTGGTTCCACATGTCGTCGTCGGTGGGGGTCCAGTCCTCGTCGACGTAGATGCAGTCGACGGGGCATTCCATGACGCACACCGGGCAGCCCGAGCACAGTTCGGGAATGATGACGACGTCGAGACCACGGTCGAATATGGCGCCGAACTCGGACGGGCAGCTGCGCAGGCAGGTGTCGCACGTGATGCATTCCGACGTCTCGATACGGCGTGGTGCTTTCTTCCATGATTCGCCGCGGGAACGGGCGGAAATCCGCTCGTCACGCCCGGGCCGTGCAGCCGGCGAAGCGTTCTCACTCACGTGAATTCACCCTTCTGGAACCAGTTGCTTCGATCGTGGCCGAATCTTCTCCATGGCTCCACGAGTGACCCTCGCGGCCGGCTGGAGTCGGCAAAAAGGCTCACGGCCCGGACTGTTCAACCGCGGAAACAGAGCAGTTGAACACCAAGTCTCTTTACTGTTGCGGCAATCAGTGAAGGGCATCCATAGTCTCCGCTGAAGGAGAAACATTCCTTAAACGGAGGAGGCTTTCAGTGTCACGTTACGACTGGGGCAAAGAGAATCCGGAGATCGCCAAGCTGCGTAAGGTGATTGACGACGCGCGCCTGGACGTCATCAAGCACCCGATTTACACCCGACTGAAGACGCTCCAGGACGTCAACACCTTCAACGAGACCCACGTATTCGCGGTCTGGGACTTCATGTCCCTGCTGAAGAACCTTCAGCGGAACCTGACCTGCGTCCAGGTGCCGTGGGTGCCGCAGGGCTCGTCGGAGAGCCGGCGCCTGATCAACGACATCGTTCTGGTCGAGGAGAGCGACGAGCTCGGCGACGGGTTCATCAGCCACTTCGAGCTCTACGTCAACGGCATGGAGGAGGCCGGGGCCGATGTGAAGCCGATCCATGACTTCCTCGACCGGATCCGGCGCGGCGAAGGCGTGCGCGAGGCGCTGGTGAACGCTCCCGTGCCGTCGGCGGCCGCCACCTTCGTCGCCAGCACCTGGGACTTCATCGAGAACGCGGCACTGCACTGCCAGGCGGCGGCGTTCGCGTTCGGCCGCGAGGACCTCATCCCCGAGATGTTCGACCAGGTCATCAAGATCGACGACCAGGGCGGCAGGCTGGCCACGTTCCGTGAGTACCTCGCGCGCCACATCGAGGTGGACGGCGAGCAGCACACCCCGATGGCCATGGCGATGGTGGCCGACCTGTGCGGCGACGACCAGGCCAAGTGGGACGAGTGCGCCGACACCGTCGTGGCGGCACTGAAGGCCCGAGTGGCGCTGTGGGACGGAATCCTGACCGAACTCGACTCCTGATCCACGCCCGCTCGAGATTCGGTACAGAGGCACGCCACCGGACAGCATTCCGGTGGCGTGCCGGGCATTCTACGAAGGCGCCCGCGGCAATTCGGGCGCCGTGCAGTCGATGGGTCATGGATGAGCAGGCACCGGGTTTCCGGCCACACAGAAAAATGCCCGCCGAGCGCCAGCACGAAGAATTCCGGCCACCTCCGAGGAGAGAAAACCGGCCTAGAGCCGACCGGATCACTGAACGCCGAGGTGTCTATCGTGATGTCGACCGTGTACGAGTGCGAATGGCTGGCCGCGCGGTTCGAGGAGAACCGGCCGCGGCTGCGCGCCATGGCCTACCGGATGCTCGGTTCACGCAGTGAGGCCGAGGACGCGGTCCAGGAGGCGTGGCTGCGGCTCCACCGCTCGGACCCCGACACCGTCGAGAACCTGAGCGGCTGGCTCACCACGGTCGTCGGCCGGGTGTGCCTGGACATGCTGCGCTCGCTCGCGGCCCGGCGCGAGGACCCGCTCGAAGAGCTCGCGTGCGAGCCGCTCGTCAGCCTGGTGAAGGGCGCCGACCCCGAGCGCGAAGCGCTGCTGGCCGACTCGATCGGTCTGGCGCTGCTGGTGGTTCTGGACACCCTGGACCCCGCCGAGCGCCTCGCGTTCGTCCTGCACGACATGTTCGCCCTGCCCTTCGAGGCCATCGCTCCCATGGTCGACCGCACCCCATCGGCCGCGCGCCAGCTCGCCAGCCGCGCGCGGCGCCGGGTCTCGGGTACGGCTCCGGTGCGCGACCTGCCGCGCCAGCACCGGGCCGCCGGCGCCTTCCTCGCGGCGGCGCGCGGCGGCGAGTTCGAGGCGCTGCTCACCGTCCTGGCCCCCGACAACCCTGTCCCGCAGCTGCGTTAGGGCAACGCAAGAACACCGAGGCCGCGAACCTGGTTCGCGGCCTCGGTTCTTTTCTTCCCGGGGGAGGAAATACGCCCCGGCTCAGGATGCGGCGGTCACGGCCTCCGAATCCCGGGACTGCGCATTCGTCCCCGCCGCACCGAACCAGCGCCGCAGAGCCTCCTGCAGATCGCCGCCGTCCGGCGCGGCCCAGATGACGTGTCCGTCCGGGCGGACCAGCACCGACTCCGACACGGGCTGCCCGGTGGCCCCTTCGACCGGGACCCAGGTGGCCGCCACCACGTCGACCCGGTCCGACCACGGGGCGGCGAGCTTGCCCGCCTCGCCCGACGAGCCGGCGTCGATGAGCACGCCCCGGCCCCGGTGCAGCAGTTGCACTGCCTTGGTGCGGGTGCCGTCGGCGAGTTGCAGCTCGCGGTCGGGCCGCAGGCGCAGCCCGAGCAGCGGGTGCCCCGATGCGCCGACGTCGTATCGGACTTCGAGCCCGCTGACCATTCCGGCCAGGGCGTGTGCCGCCTCCGGGATCTGCGCGAGCTCGCGCATGACGCTGCGCACCGGCTCCATCTCGTCGCCGGTGAGGTAGAGCTGCGACTGGGCGAGTGTGCTGCGCAGAAGGCGCTGCCCCACCGGGTGCCGTTCGGAGTGGTACGTGTCGAGCAGACCGTCGGGCGCCCAGCCGTTCACCGTGGCGGCGAGCTTCCAGCCGAGGTTCACGGCGTCCTGGACGCCGACGCTCAGGCCCTGCGCACCGGCCGGGACATGGATGTGGGTCGAGTCTCCGGACAGGAGCACCCGGCCGCGCCGGTACTCGGCGGCCTGGCGGGTGGTGTTGGTGAAGGCGCTCACCCAGCGCACGTCGGCATCGTGCACGGACTGGCCGGTCAGGCGCTGCCAGGAGTCGGCGACCTCGGTGAACGTCACCTCGCCGTTCTCGCGCGGGGGCTGTCCGTCGGGGTGGATGATGATCCGGTCCACGCCCTCCTCCAGCCGGATCGCCATCACCATGCCGCCCGGCACCCGTTCGCCGACGGGCCGCGGACGGATGTCGCAGCCGGCGATGTCCGCCACGTACATGCCCCGGGTGGCGGGGATGCCGGGGAAGTCGATGCCGGCCAGCCGGCGCACCGTGCTGCGGCCGCCGTCGCAGCCGACGAGATACTGGGCCGTGCGCTCGCTGCGGCCCTGTGGCCCCTCGGTCACGACCACGATGCCGTCGTCGCTCTCGCGGAAGTCGACGACCTCGTAGCCGCGCTGCACCGATGCGCCGAGGTCCGTCACCCAGGCTTCGAGCATCGCCTCGATGCGGTACTGGGGGACGCCCCGTATGCCGAAGTGGATGTCGTCGAGCTTGTCGAAGTCGACGCGTACGCCGCCGAAATGTCCTTGGTTGCCGATTTCGATCTCGCCGAGGCCCCCCAGCAGCCCGCGCTGGTCGAAGACCTCGTACGCGCGCCGCGTGAAGCCGACTCCGCGCGATTCCCCGCTGGGAGCGGCTCGCTGCTCGCAGACGACGACATCCACTCCCCAGAGCCGTAGCTCACCGGCAAGCATCAGTCCGACTGGTCCGGCACCGGCAATGATGACACCAGTTCCCATTTCTTTGTCCTCCCGGCTGAGATACATAACTCCAAGAGTGGCCGTCATCGGATTGTGGAGCAACCAGCCGAATGACCAGGGGTGTTCAACTGCTTCTTTTCCGCAGTTGAACACAACGGAGTCGCGGTTACGGTCATGTGCGGGAATTGCATTGCCTGTACGCGTTCCCGACGGCGACACCCTGCCGGAATACTTCTCACACAGCCGACCGGTACATCAGCCCGAAAAGGAGCAGCCACGATGTCTGCCGTTCCCCCGCAGAAGCTCACCACGTTCTGGGCGTTCGAGAAGGACGCCGAGGAGGCCGTGACGTTCTACACGTCGGTGTTCGAGGACTCCGAGGTGCTCCACACCATCCGGGCCCGCGCCGATGAGCCCGGCTGGAGTGAGGGGACCCTGCAGCACGCCGTCTTCTCGCTCGGCGGCCGGCAGTTCATGTGCATCAACATCCCGCCGGCCGGAGCGCGTGGTCACGATCACGCTCCGTGGGACACCTACCGCTTCTCCGGCGCGACGGCGACCTACGTCCAGTGCTCCAGCGACAGCGAGTTCGACCGGCTCTTCGCCGCGCTCTCCGAGAAGGGCGAGGTCGTCATGCCGGTCGGCTCCTACGGGTTCAGCGCCAAGTTCGCCCTTGTCGAGGACCGGTTCGGGATTTCCTGGCGCCTCAACCTGTCCGCGCCCACATCAGCCGACCGGTAGTAGTCATGATCCTGGTAACCGGAGCAACCGGCCACGTGGGCAGGCACATTGTGAGCGGGCTGCTCGCGGCGGGCGAGAAGGTGCGGGCCCTGAGCCGCACCCCGGGCAGCCGCCCCTGTCCGCCCGGGGTGGAGGTCCTGCCCGGCGACCTGAAAGAGCCCGGGACACTGGCGGCCGCGCTCGGCGGCGTCGACAGCATGTACCTCTTCCCCGTGTTCGGCGCGGTCCCCGACGCGGTCGAAGCCGCGCGGCAGGCGGGGGTGAAGCATGTGGTGATGCTGTCCTCGCAGGCCATCGAGTACTCGGCAGGAGATCCGCACCTGGCGTGCGAGGAGGCGGTGAAGGCCTCCGGGCTGTCGTGGACCTTCGTGCGCACCGGCGCGCTCATGGTCAACGACCTCCACTGGGCGGGGCAGTTCGCCGGAGAAGGGGTGGTGCGCGGCGGGTCCGGAAAGGCCCCCCTGGCCCCCATCGACGAACGCGACATCGCCGCGGTCGTGGTGAGGTCCCTGCTCACCCCACGGTCCGGCACGGTGCACACGGTCACCGGGCCGCAGTCGCTGACCCAGGTCGACCGGGTACGGATCGCCGGCCAGGTCCTGGGGCGTACGGTGCGGTTCGAGGAGCTGCCCCGCGAGCACGTGCGGAAGCAGATGACCGCTCATTTGCCGGCCGCCCTGGTGGACGAACTGCTCGACCACCGGGCCTCGCTGGTGGGCACCACCGCCGAGGTGCTGCCGACGGTCGAGCAGGTCACGGGGCGCGCGCCCTACACCTACGCCGAATGGCTCGCCTACCACGAGGCGGACTTCCGCCCCGCACAGCAGGCCGCAGGGCACTGATTCTCAATTCCCCGAGCACTGTGAGGCGTTGATTGTGAATTCATTTGCATACGAGGGCACGGGCGCCCCGGACGGCGCCCGTCGGCCCGTGATCGGCATCAGTGCCGCGACGACATCGATCAAGGTCGCGATCTTCGACATGGAGGCGACCTTCACCCCCCAGCAGTTCATCGACCGGGTGGCCGCCGCGGGCTGTGTACCCGTACTGCTGCCGCCGCTGCCCGGTGTGGAGGCGGCCGTTCGCGGTCTCGACGGTCTGCTGCTGCTGGCGGGCCCGGATGTGGACCCGGCCTCCTACTCGGCGCCGCGGCACGAGAAGACCGCGCCCATCGACCCGCGGCGGGACGCCGCCGAGCTGGCGCTGCTCGATGCGGCGCTTCGCTCGAGGGTCCCGTTCCTCGGTATCTGCCGCGGTCTGCAGTTGCTCAATGTGCTGCGCGGCGGCACCCTGCACCAGCATCTGCCCGACATCGTCGGACACACCGGCCACTCCCCCGGGCTGCGGGAGTACGGGCAGCAGCCCGTGCGCCTGGAGCCGGGCAGCCGTATCGCCAAGATCCTGGACGCCGAGCGGGCCACCGTGCCGTGCCACCACCATCAGGTGATCGACCGGCTCGGCGAGGGGCTCGCCATCACCGCCTGGTCCGAGAGCGACGAAACGGTCGAAGCCGTGGAGGTCGCCGACCATCCCTTCGCCGTGGCCGTGCAGTGGCACGCCGAGGAGAGCGACGACGACGGCCCCTTCCTGGCACTGGCCGAGGCGGCGGGGCACGCGGCGCGTGCCCGCGACAGCCGTTAGGGCTCACCGGGCACAGCGATGCGGCCCGGACACCACCCTCGCGGGGTGTCCGGGCCGCATTCATCTTGCTCAGCCCCAGGCGCCGGCGACCTGCTTGGTGGTGGCGTTGAGGCGGTTGAAGAGGTTGGTCACCGCGACCATGAGGATCAGGGCCGCGAGCCCCTTCTCGTCATAGTGGTCGGCGGCCTCGTCCCAGATGTCGTCCGGCACCGGGTCGGTGCGGTCGGCCAGCCGGGTGGCGGCCTCGGCGAGCGCAAGGGCGGCCCGCTCGGCGTCGGTGAAGAGGGGCGACTCGCGCCAGGCCGCCACCGCGAAGAGCCGCTCGTCGCTCTCGCCGGCCTTCTTGGCGCTCTTGGCCCCGGAATCGACGCACGCGCTGCAGCCGTTGATCTGGCTCGCGCGCAGATGCACCAGCTCCAGCGTCTTCGGCTCCACACCGCCCGCGTAGACGGACTTGTACAGCGCCTGGATGGGCTGCGTGGCGTCGAGGACCATCGCCGGGTTCTTCATCCGTGCTTCCATGAATTTCTCCTCCAGAGGTCTTGCACGTGGGTCACTGCTATGACGGATCGCGGCGCACGAATGTGACAGGAGGAGGCACGTGAATCGGCCAACCCCTGGAGACTGCGATGGCCGAAACGGCTCGCGAGTCAGCGCAGCCGACCGGACAGGAACTCCTCCCACGTCCGGCGGCCCGCTGCGGGCGAAGGGCCGGAAACCAGCAGGGCCCCGGCACGGACCGGGCCGATGCCCGGCATCCACAGCGGAAGAATCCTCCGGCGACGCCGGACCGCCCGCAGATAGCCCTGGACCAGTTCGGCCGCGCTCGCAACCCGCGGCCCACCCATGTCGGGCACCCGGCCGGCCGGTCGGCCGAGCGCCAGCTCCACGAGCCTGGCCGCCACCTCGTCGGCGTCGACGGGCTGCACCAGGAAGCCGGACGGAACCGGCACCACCGGCAGCTTCGCCGCCTTCTGGGCGCCGGTGAGGATCAGGTCGTAGAACTGGGTGGCACGCAGTACCGTCCACGGCAGTCCCGAGTCGGCCACGATCGCTCCGAAGCGAGCTTCGCCCGGAAGTAGCCGAACGAGAGGGAGTCGACCCCGACAATCGACACGTACACCAGGTGCGGAGCCCGGTCCTGTGACGACGCGGCCCGCACGAGGTTGCGGGTCGCCTCTGCGTCGCCCTTCTTCTCGCTGGCCAAGTGCACGATGACCGACGCCCCCTTGACGGCCGAGGCGATTCCCTCGTCCTTGGCCAGGTCGCCGGTGACGTACTCGACGCCTGCCCCGGACGCCCGGCTGCGCCGGCTGAGCACCCGTACATCACAGTCGGCGGCCCGCAGACGCCCGACGACGAGCCGTCCGAGCGTTCCGGTGCCGCCGGTGACCAGCAGGCGCGAGGTCATGGCCCCTCCTCTACTACGACAGGCCCCAGGGGCGCGGGACTTCGGCTGTGAAGTCCCGCGCCCCCCTTGTGTGGTGTCAGGTCAGCTGCCGACGCGTGCCGGTTCGGCGGGCTCGGTGACCGCGAGATGCGGCTCCGCGTCGGGACGGCCCGGACGCCAGATGCGCGGGCCGATCTCCAGGGAGAGCGCGGGGATCAGCAGACTGCGGATCAGGAAGGTGTCCAGGAGCACCCCGACCGCGACAAGGAGCCCCTGCTGCAGGGCCTGCACGGTCGGAATGGCCGCCAGCACGCAGAAGGTCGCCGCCAGCACGACACCCGCCGAGGTGATGACGCCTCCGGTCACCCGCAGACCGCTCAGGATGCCCTCGCGGTGGCCGCGCAGCTGAACCTCTTCCCGGGCACGGGTCATCAGGAAGATCGTGTAGTCCACCCCGAGCGCGACCAGGAACAGGAAGCCGAACAGCAGCAGTCCTCGGTCGATGCGCGGGTAGTCCAGCGCGTGGAACAGCAGGGACGCGGCTCCCACGGCCGAGGCGTAGGAGAGCACCACGGACACCAGCAGGACCAGGGGCGCGACCAGTGCGCGGAGCAGCACGATCAGCATGATCAGTACGACGCCGAGGATGAGCGGGATCAGCAGCATCTCCTCGTCGCCCTGTGCGGTGGAGATGTCCAGGGCGACGGCTGTCTGACCGCCGACGACCGCGTCACTCGCCTGCCCAGGGCTCTTGTCCAGGGCCGTGCGCATGCGCTTGACGGTGTCCCGGGCGGCCTGGGTGTCCGGTGATGCGCTCAGGACCGTGGTGATGTGCGTCCAGCCGTCCTTGGATCCGGCGGTTGCCGCCGACTCCACGCCGGACACGCCCTCGACGGCTGCTCGCGCCGCGTCCGCGCCGGCGGCCGGGACATAGACGTCCGCGGGGGACGACGACCCTGCCGGGAAGTGCTCGGCGAGCAGCTCCTGGCCCGCGACGGAGTCGACGGTGTTGGTGAACTGCTCGGCCTGGGTCTGCCCCGTCTGCACGGAGGTGGCACCGAAGGCGAGAGCCACCAGGACGACAGCGGTGCCGATCCAGATCGGGCGAGGCCTGCGCCCCACGGTCCCCGCAACGCGCGCCCACACGGTGCGCCCCTGCTCGGCGCTCGCTTCGTAGCCGGGCGTGTGGCGCGGGACGAACGGCCAGAACACCCAGCGGCCCAGGATGACCAGGAGCGCGGGCAGCAGGGAGGTCATGGCGAGGAACACCACGGCGACACCGATGGCCACGACCGGACCGAGACCGCGCGTGGAGTTCATGCTGCCGAACACCAGGCACAGCGTGGCGATCCCGACGGTCACGGCGGAGGCCGCGATCGCGGGCAGCGAGCGCTGGACGGCCACCACCATCGCCTCGTGCCGGTCCTCGTGGCGGTGCAGCTCCTCGCGGTAGCGGGCGATGAGCAGCAGCGCGTAGTCGGTGCCGACCCCGATCGCGAGGACGGCCAGGATGTAGGCGCTCATTCCGTTGACCACGAGCCCCGCGTGCTTGGCGAGCAGATACACCACGCCGCTGGCCACCTGGCTGGCAAGTCCCACCGACAGCAAGGGGATCAGCCACAGGACGGGGCTGCGGTAGGTGACCAGCAGAAGCAGTGCGACGACGGCGAGCGCGGCGCCCAGGAGCGCGCCGTCCATACCGGAGTAGACGTCGATGAAGTCGGCGATGTTGCCTGCCTCACCGGCGATCCTGACCTCCAGTCCGTCCGGCGCACCGTCCTTGGTGAGTTTCTTGACGTTGTCCACGCCGTCGCCCAGCACGCTGTTGTCGCTCGGTGAGGTCGCCAGCGGCACGCTGAGGAACGCGGCCTTGTTGTCCTTGGACACCAGGGGCTCGGACACCGGGCCCGCGGTGCCCTTCTGCGTCAGGCGGCCCCGGTCACCGTTGATCTTGGCCAGGTCGGCCTCGGTGAGCCCGCTGCCGCGTGCGTAGACGATGACGGCGGTGCTGCTGTCCTTGTCGGCGAAGTGCTCTTCGGCGAGTTTGACCGCCTGCGTCGACTGGGCGTTCGCGGGCAGCCAGGTCTCGGGGTCGTTGTCCTGGACGTCGCCGAGCTTGGCGGCCAGCGATCCGCCCACGCCCATGAGCAGCAGCCAGAGCACGAGGACGACCCACTTCGTGCGTCGGCCGGCCACGAGCGAGGCGTATCGGCTGGAGAAGGTGGTAGTGGGGGGCGGCTGCGCGATGGCCGGCTCGGGAGTTGGAGGGTGCGTCGTCATGAATGCTCGCTAAGGGTCAGGAGTCCTGTGCTCAGGGCTCGTTACGAACTCGCGGGGGGAAGGGACGAAGCGCGCCAGTCGTCTGCCGGTGGTCTTACGGGGCCGCGAGCACTGCCGGCGATCAGTTGCTCGCTCCCGGCTGCTCCGCTCGGTCACGTCCGATTCGGTGCCAACCGATCGGAAGGGGCCAGTTCTCGTCACATCGGCTGGGTTTCGTTCGTCACTTCTATGACGGACCGCGGCCGGGAGTGGTGACCGTGGACGCGTTCGTCACTTCTATGACGGACCGCGACGGAGGAATGTGACCGATGAATGAGGGCGAATGGCTGACCGCGCGGTTCGAGGAGAACCGGCCGCGGCTGAAGGCGGTGGCCTACCGGATGCTCGGTTCACGCAGTGAGGCCGAGGACGCGGTCCAGGAGGCATGGCTGCGGCTCCACCGCTCGGACCCCGACACCGTCGAGAACCTGAGCGGCTGGCTCACCACGGTCGTCGGCCGGGTGTGCCTGGACATGCTGCGCTCGCGCACCTCGCGGCGCGAAGACCTGCTCGACGAGCCCCCGTCCGTGTCGGTCACCGATCACCAGTACGTGATCGATCCGGAGCAGGAGGTCCTGCTCGCCGACTCGGTCGGCCTGGCGCTGCTGGTGGTCCTGGACACCCTCGACCCCGCGGAGCGGCTGGCGTTCGTCCTGCACGACATGTTCGCCCTGCCGTTCGACGAGATCGCTCCCATCGTCGACCGCACACCCGCAGCCGCCCGCCAGCTCGCCAGCCGCGCCCGGCGCCGGGTGCGCGGCGCGGCCCGGGTACCCGAGCCCGACGTGTCCCGCCAGCGGGAGATTGTGGACGCGTTCCTCGCGGCCGCGCGCGGCGGCGAGTTCGACGCGCTGCTCACCGTCCTGGACCCGGACGTCGTCCTGCGCGCCGACTCCGCGGCCGTCCGCGCGGGCGCCGCCGGTCTGATCCGCGGGGCGTCCGCCGTGGCCGACACCTTCTCCGGCCGCGCCCAGCTGGCCCAGACAGCGCTCGTCGACGGAGCCGTCGGCGCCGTATGGGCGCCCCGCGGCCGACCGCTGGTCGTCTTCGGATTCACCATCACCGACGGGAAGATCAGCGCCATCGACCTGGTGGCCGAGCCGGAGCGGCTGCGCCGTCTCGACCTGGCGTTCCTCAACGACTGAGTCCGGCTGTCAGGACTGCTGCCCGGAGTCGCCCGGCTGCTCGCCGGTAAGAGCGAGCACCCGGTACAGGTCATCGGGCACCTCACGGCCCGCCGCGCCTCGTTCCCCGGCGTAGTCGTCGAGCATACGGGCGAGTTCCGCGTCCCCCCTGGCACGCTCGGCGAGGAAGGCGATCGCGTCCACCGGTACGCCGTTGAACAGGCACTTGAGGACGGCGTGGCGCCAGGCGTGCGGATCGAGGTGCTCGGCTGCGTACGGGCCCACCGCGGCGGCGACGAGCCGCGTGTCGTTGGTACGCAGCGCGTCCTCGACGAGCGGGAGCCCCTGGGTGGGATCGAGGCCGAGATAGGGCAGGGCGCGCAGGACCGCACGACGTTCCGCGGCGGAGCCCTGATGGTAGAGACGGGCCACCGCGGGGGCCTTGGTACGGGCGGCGTGCAGCAGCAGGACCCGGATGACGTCTGCGGCGTCCTCGCCGCAGTAGCGGCCGGCCTCGGCGAATCGCAACTCCCAGGCGGGCAGCCCACGTTGGGCGGGTATCGCGGAGCGATGGCTGTCCGCCTCGGCGGCGGCCAGTGCGCCTTCCAGCCAGTCACGGGCGGGGGGTGCGAGGCGCTCTTCCGGTTCGGTGTGGAGATCGGCTGTTTCCGCTTGGGCGTACATCAGGTGCTTCCTCCGTTTCGTAAGACCTGCGTGTACCGCGCGTCACCGTGCCCCCCGCAGTCGGCCGGCGAACGACAGCAGCGCCTCGAACTGCTCCCCCAGTGCCGCCGGACCGCCGTCCGGATCCTTGAAGTAGAAGCCCAGCTCCGGCAGCGGGCCCGCCAGGCCCACCTCATGCGCACGGGCCAGGAGCAGGGCCAGGTCAAGCACCAGCGGCGCCGCGAGCGCGGAGTCGCAGCCCTGCCAGATCGTCTGGAGGATCATCCGCGAGCCGAGGAAACCCTCGAACGCGATGTGGTCCCAGGCCGTCTTCCAGTCGCCGAGCGCCGGGACGTTGTCGATGTGGACCTCGCCCTCGGGCACGATGCCGAGGGTGTCGTTGAGCACCCGGTTCTTGCCCGCGTTCTTTGCGGCCGCGGCCTGGGAGTCGGCCAGCGCCGCTCCGTCCCCGCCGCCCAGCAGGTTGGTGCCCGACCACGCCCGTACCGTCAGGGCGCGCTGCACGAACATCGGGGCGAGCACGGAACGGAGCAGCGTCTGGCCCGTCTTGCCGTCACGGCCCGCGTACGGCAGTCCGCAGACGGTCGCGGACGCCGCGAGCGCGGGATGGCGCAGCCCGGCCGAGGGGGTGAAGTTGACATAGGGGCAGCCCGCGCGCAGCGCCGCCGCAGCGTAGAGCGAGCTCGCCGGAAGGCGGGCGTCGCCTGCCGCGGTGGCGGGTTCGGTGGAGGCGACGTTCACCACCACCGCGCGGGCCAGTCCGCGGCGGCGTACGAAGTCCGTGATGTCGGCGGTGAAGGCGGCGATCAGTTCCTCGTCGGTCCTCATGTCGCCGGACTGCGGCCCACCGGGCCGTATCTCCGCGTCCGCGTCGGCCAGTTCGCTCCGTACGGCGGCGGCCAGGGCGTGCGGAATCACTCCCCCGTCGGCCAGCGCTTCCGCCCGCTTGGGCAGCGGGGCGCTCTGCGTGTCGTGGCCGCCGAAGACCAGTGAGTCGAGCGGCGGAAGTCCCGATGCGGCGAAGGGCGCTGTCCCGGTGACCATGCCGGTGGCCGGGGTCAGTCCGGCGGCCACGGCGGCGCACCCGGCGACAGCCGTGGTGGCGAGCGAACCACGGGCTCCGAGGAACCACACTCCGGTCCTGGGCCCGGGGTCGAGGGTGTCAGGGGTGTGGGGGGTGTCGGGGGTGTCGGCGGGAAGGGACACGGCTTCCTCCTGGGTACGTGGGCGCGGACGGTCCCGCCGGGCGTGCAGGGCCGCGGGACCGTCGGGCCTCACTGAGTGATGCGCACCAACTCGCCGCTGGTGCCGACCGACTTGTTGGTCACATAGATCTCGTCGTCGGGCCCGATCCCCAGGCCGGTCGACATCGACAGCTTGTCGCCGGTCGGGACCTCGGTGACTTCCTTGGACCGCGTGTCGATCTTGTGGACCTTGCCGGGCAGCGGACCGGTCTGCGTGTAGCCGCCGGTGAGCGACAGCGCGACCAGATTGCCCTTGCTGTCCAGGGCGAGGTCGCTGAGCGCGGTCAGGCCGTTGACGAAGACCTGCGGCTTGTGGCCCGGCACGATCTTCCAGATACGCGACGCACCCGGCTTCAGGGCGCCCATGTCGCAGACGTAGATGGTGCCGTCGCCGGCCACGACGACGCCGCTGGGCACTGCCTGAACGGGCTTCCCGTCGGCCGCCTTGCTGTCGGGGAAGACCGTTTCGGTCGAAGGGCGTCCCCAGCCGGGGACCTTCACCAGGTCGTTGCCGCCCGCGTCGGCCACCAGCCAGCCGGTGCGGGTCTGCGCGAAGCGCCAGGCGTTGCTGTGCGCCGTCGTGGGTTCCTGCGGTGTCGGCGCGTGACCGAGGACCCAGTCGGGGTCGGCCTCGGTCTCGTACTTCACGAGGTCGCCGAGCACCCGGCCGGACCGGGACTGGTAGAGGGTGCCCGCGTACTTGCCGTCCTCGCCGAGCGTGGCGCGGTGCTCGAGGTTGCCGCCACCTCCGTTGAGGACGACGAAGCCGCCACGGGGTCCGGGCGCCACGTCGTTCGGGCCGGTGGCCGAGACCGGCTCCTGCGGGCTCTTGGGGCCAACGCCCACCGACTGCAGGCCCGTGACGACGCGGCCGCTGCTCCTGCCGCCGCCGACGCGGTAGACCGAACCTGTGGCACCGACGCACTCCGTGCCGGCCGCGCAGCCGGGTTTGCCGGTGCCCGACTCGGCGACCAGGACCGTGCCGTCCTTCAGGACGGCAATGCCGCGCGGGTTGTTGAGCCCGCTCGCTATGACCTCGTAGCCGGGTGTCGTCTCGTTCTGCGCAGCCTGCGCGGCACTCGGCCCCATGGCCGCCGTGACGCTGCCCACGGCAGCGGTCGCCAGGACGGCGCCCGTCCATGACCTGCCCAATCTCGACATCTCTCTCCCTCGTCGTGAGCCTGCCCCCTGTCGAGGGAGCGGTTGGAAACCCGTGTCACGATAGGCATGCATTTCACGCCGGTCTCGCGTGTCCAATCGCCGCCGATCAGTGGTGCATTGTGGTTCGCCCGGCCTGTGACCAGGGTTTTGGGGCTATTACGCGACGGTGGCCGCGGTGTTCAACTGCGGTGATTCCGCGCTTGAACACCGCCCGCGGCCCTAGGAGTTCTCAAGAATACGAGCCGCTTTCCTGAGCAGTTGTCCGGCTCTGCGCGGCAGCTCTACAGTCGGCCGGGCGAAGCCCATGGTTTCCGGAAATCGATGTATCCCGTACGGCCGCCGGAATACACGTAATGCGCTGAACACGCGCCGCCACGCGGGAAAGTCCGACACAGCTGAGCCACCGCAACGGAGGAAACTCATGCCCGCTCTGCCACCCGCCCCAGTCGTCCGCACCGTCGAAGGTGTCCGAGCGCGTCTGCAGCACCTGACCCGGAAGCTGGCGCCCGCTCCGTTCGCCCTGCTCGAGCTGGCCCAGGGCTCCATGGTCACCCAGGCGATCTACGTCGCCGCCGAACTCCGCGTGGCCGACGCGCTGGAGGACGGACCGCTCACCGTGCAGGAGCTCGCGCGCGAGGTCGACGCCGACCCCGAAGCGCTCCACCGGCTGCTGCGCCTGCTCGCCGGCTACTCGATATTCGCGGAGCAGGGCGACGGCCGGTTCCGGCTCACACCGATGGCCGACGCGCTGCGCGAGAACGCTCCGGTTTCGATGCGCGACATCGCCGTCCTCATGGGCCACCCCATCCACTGGGAGGACTGGGGTCATCTGCTGGATTCGGTGCGCACGGGCGAGCCGAGCATGCCGAAGCTGCGCGGCATGGGCGCATTCGAATATCTGGAGGCGAATCCCGCATACGGCAAGGTGTTCATCGGTGGCATGGGCGCCATGTCGGACACCGAAACGCTGCCCATTGTGGCGGCGTACGACTTCTCGCGGTTCGGCACGATCGTCGACTTCTGCGGGGGACGCGGGACCCTCCTCGCGGGGATTCTGCAGCGCGCGGCCGGTGCGCGCGGAATCCTCTACGACCCCCGCGTGGACAACAACGGCGCCGCGGACTTCCTCAAGGAGGAAGGTGTCGCCGACCGGTGCACCATTGTGGGCGGGGGCCTGTTCGACGCGCCTCCCGCGGGCCACGACGCGTACATCCTCAAGCACATCGTGCACGACTGGCCCGAGTCCCAGGCGGTGGAGATCCTCAAGAAGGTGCGGGAGGCGATCAGTCCGGACGGCCGGCTGCTTCTCATGGAGATGGTGCCCCCCTCATCGGGGAATGCGCCGCATGCGGCGAAGCTCGTTGACCTGTGGCTGATGCTGCTGGTCGGCGGCAAGGAGCGCACCCAGGAGCAGTACGCCGAACTGCTCGCCGCCGCCGGGTTCCGGCTCGAGCGGGTGGTGCAGACCGCGGCACCGATCTCGATCGTCGAGGCGCGGCCCTGCTGATCGGGCGGCGCGGCCCGGCGACGCTGCCCGGATGACGTTCGTGGCCCAGGACCGAATCGGTCCTGGGCCACGAGCGTCATCACCTGGCGGTGAGGCAGTCCTCCAGGAACGCCAGGGCCCGCAGATGGTAGGCCCGGGCCGCCCAGCCCAGGCTGATGTTGTGGCCCGCGTCCGGCTGCCGGTCGATCTGGACCCGGGGGGCGGCGTTCAGCCGTGCCCTCAGATCGGCGAGGTCCTCCTCGCCGTGGTGCCACCAGTGCTCGTGCTCGGCGAAGGTCAGCCGGACCGGTACGCGGACACGGGGCGCGATGTCGGGGAAGAGCTCCGGCCAGCGGCCGAGTTCCGAGGCTTCACGCAGCGGCATCGGCGCCACGACTGTGGCGCAGAAGCGGAAGGTGTCCGGCGGATACAGGCGCAGCGGCCCCCAGTGCCGCCGGGTGTCCTTGCCGTCGCCGTTCGCGGCGGGGACCGCCGCATAGCGGTGGCCGCAGCCGGAGATGTCCAGGCCGAGCAGCCGCGGTGTCTCTCCGGGGTCCGCGGCCGTGCACAGGGCGAGCTTCCCGCCGAAGGAGTGGGCGAGCAGGAACAGTCCCGCGCCGGTCGGATACCGGGAGGCGAAGTCGGCGAGCGCCGCACGCAGCAGCCCGGTCTGCTCAGCCAGCGTCTGTCCCTCGGGCAGAGCCGCGGCGGACTGCCCGTAGCCGGGGCGGTCCACGGCCAGGACCGTGTAGCCGAGGCTCGCTCCGAGCAGGAGCAGGGACTGGTCGGGGTGGGCCGTTCCGTCGAAGTAGCCCGCGGTCATGCCGCCGCCGTGGACGGCGACCACGACCGCGCGCGGGGCCGTGTGCTCCGGCTCGATGAGCAGGGCGGACAGCGTGATGCCCGCCGCGTCCAGGGTGATCCGGCGTACCGGTCGGGACGGGGCGGGCGTCGTCGGGGCGGGCGGGGGTTGGGGCTGGGGCTGGGACTGGGGCTGGGGCTGGGCGGCCTCAGGTTCCGCGGTGGCCACCACGGGCGCGAGCCCAGCCGGTGGCTCAACCGTCCGCGGCGCCCCCGACGGGGATGCCCCGGCCAGGGATGCGCCCGTCAGGGAGGCACCGGCAAGCGGGGTTCCGTTCAGCGGATCGGACAAAGCGCTCCCCATCAGCGTCCCCCACAGACCGGGCCAGTCCTGGATCATGCGCCGGACCCGTCCCGCGAGTCCGGGCCGAACCAGCGGTGCAAGGCCTTGGTCAAGCCGTCCAACTCGTCCCCGGCCCAGGCCACATGACCGTCGGGCCGGATGAGCAGCGCGGCCGTGCCGGCCAGCGGGTCGGCGCCGTCCACCGGCTTGGGCACAGCGGTGGTGACGCTCACCCGGTCGGGCCGGCCGGCTGCCGCCTGTCGGATACGAGCGTCGTCGGCGAGGTCGAGCAGCACACCGCGCGCCGGGTGCAGCAGTTCGGTGGTGCTCATCTCGCCTTCTGAACCGATCAGTTGACGGCGCGGAAGGCGGCGGCCGAGGAGCGGATGGTCGCCGTCGCCGAAGTCGTAGCGGATGTCGAGGCCGCTGACGATTCCGGCGAGATGCCGTTTCACGTCGTCGTACTCGATGAGTTCCGAGAACAGTTCGCGCAGCGGGTCCGACTCCGGGCCGCCGAGGAAGACCATGCCCTGGGCACGGGTGTTCATCAGCAGCCGCCTGCCCACCGGGTGCCGTTCGCCGTGGTACGTGTCGAGCAGACCGTTCGGTGCGCCGCCCCTGATCACGGCGGCCAGCTTCCAGCCGAGGTTGGCGGCGTCCTGGACTCCGCTGCTCAGCCCCTGTCCGCCGGCCGGGAGGTGGATGTGGGCCGCGTCCCCGGCGAGCAGGACCCGCCCGCGGCGGTACTCGGAGGCCTGGCGGGAGGCGTCGGTGAAGTAGCTCACCCACTCGGCCCCGCCGCCGTGGATGTCCTCGCCGGTGATGTGCTGCCAGGCGTCGGCGACTTCCGTGAAGGTCACCGGCATCTCGTCACGGCCGCGCGCCGGCGTGCCGTTCGGGCACACGATGATGCGGTCGACGCCCTCGGCCAGCGGAGCCGCCATCACCATGCCGTTCGGCCGGCGCTCGCCCAGGAAGCGAGGGCGCAGCCGGCAGCCGGTCACATCGGCGAGGAACATCGCGCGTGTCGCCGATGTGCCGGGGAAGTCGAAGCCGGCGGCCTTTCGGACGTTGCTGTGTCCGCCGTCGCAACCCACGAGGTAGGCGGCGCTCAGCTGCTTGACCCCGCCCGGGGTCTGCACGGTGACCGAGACACCGTCGCCGTCCGCGAAGCCGTCCGCCAGCTCGAGGAACTGCCAGCCGCGGCGGATGTCCGCGCCCAGCTGCGAAGCCCACTCCTCAAGTACGGCCTCGGTCTGGTTCTGCGGGATTCCGCGGGCTCCGAAGTGGGCGCCCTCCAAAGTGGTGTAGTCGAACTGCACCCCGCCGAAGTGGCCCATCGGGCTGATCTCCAGCGTCTCGCCCTGGCCGAACCGGGGCAGGAGTCCGCGCTGGTCGAACACCTCCATGGCGCGGGCTGTGAAGCCCAGGCCCCGTGACTGGCCGGTGGGCCGGGTCAGCTGCTCGGTGACGATGACGCTTGCCCCGCCCAGACGCAGCTCGGCGGCGAGCATCAGTCCGGTCGGACCTGCGCCGACGATGATGACGTCGGTGTCCACGGCTGTCCCTTCCATGGTTGTCCTTTCCTCGAGATGGAGTTGTGGTGCCGCGGGGTTGGGGGCGAGGCTCCGGGGGGCTCAGCGCGGCGGGCCGAACCAGCGTTCCAGCGCCTGGCGCAGTCCGGCGGTCCCGTCTCCCGCCCAGGCGACATGGCCGTCCGGTCGCACCAGGACACAGCCGGTGCCGTCCAGAGCACTGCCCGCTCGCGGGAGCGCCGCCAGCAGGCTGACGCGGTCGGACCAGCCGCTGTACGGGGACAACGGTGCTCCGGCCCCGCCGCTCAGATCGACGAGTATGCCGCGACCGGGGTGCAACAGCTGGGAGGTGGTGAGGTGTCCTTCACCGGAGAGCAGGACGGTGTGCGGCAGCCGGGCGCCGAGCAGCGGATGGTTGGCCGACCCGGCGTGGTAGCGGATGTCGAGGCCGCTGATCATGCCCGCGAGGTGCTCGCGCACGGGGGCGTACGCGATGAGCTCCGTCAGGACGGTGCGTACGGGCTCGACTTCGCTCCCGCCGAGCAGCAGCCGGGCCTGGGCCTCGATATTGGCCAGGACCCGTCGGCCGACGGCGTGCCGCTCCTGGTGGTAGGTGTCGAGCAGGCCGTCTCCGGCCCGGCCGGACAGCGTCGCGGCGAGCTTCCAGCCCAGGTTGAAGGCGTCCTGCAGGCCGAGGTTGAGGGCCTGGCCGCCGATGGGCATCTGGCGGTGGGCAGCGTCCCCGGCGAACAGGATCCGGCCGTGTCGGTAGCTGACCAGCTGGCGGTTGGCGTCGCCGAAGGAGTTCACCCACAGCGGCTTTCCGCCGCTGATGTCCTCGCCGGTGACCCGTTTCCAGATGGTGGCGATCTCCTCGAACTGTGCTTCCTCGGCGCGCGGCCGCGCGCTGCTGCCGAACTCGTGCACCATCACGCGGGTCACGCCGTCGTTGCGGCGGGCCGCGATGGCCAGGCCCTGCGGCAGCCGGTTGAAGCGCCGGTCGGGGACGGTGATGCCCTCGACGTCGGCGCGCAGCAGTTCGCGACGGGCGTCGTGGCCCGGGAACTCGGCGCCGATGAGCCGGCGGACCGTGCTGTCCTCGCCGTCACAGGCGACGAGGTACTCGCCACGTACGTGCACGATGCCGTCGCGGCCCGCGGCCTCGGCCTGTACGTACTGCCCCTGACCCGCCCGGGCCTCGGACAGGGCGCGCAGTTCGTGACCGCAGCGGATGTCGGCGCCCAGCGAGAGCGCCCACTCCTCCAGCACCGCCTCGGTCCTGGTCTGCGGCACCTTCCACTGGCCCGGGTAGGGGCTCGGCAGGGTGAGGTCGAGCGGGATGCCGCCGAAGTGGCCGCGTGTCTCGTTCGGCGGTGTGCCGAAGTGGGTGAGAAGGCCGCGGCTGTCGAGGATCTCCATGGTGCGGGCGTGCAGGGTCGAGGCCCTCGACTCGTCCGTGTGGACGTGCCGTTTCTCCAGGACGACCACGTCGAGGCCGCCCAGTCTCAGCTCACCGGCGAGCATGAGCCCGACGGGGCCGGCGCCGACGACGATGACCTGAGTGTCCAGGCGGTCCGCGGCCACGGTCAGCTCTTCTGCTCGGCGTAGTTCTTGGCGTGGTCCAGGGTGGCGCGGCTGTTCGTGCTGAGCGCCGTGTGGACGTATGCGCGGGCGTCGGCGACGGTTGCGTCCGGGCCGAGGATCTTCGCGATGTTGGCGGTGTTGAGGGTGACGGTGTGCTGGGAGGAGGCTTCGGTGCCGCCGCCGGCCGGCTCCTCGAAGGTCCAGACGCCGGTGTGCAGGGTCATCAGCGCGGGCAGCGTGACCTGCTTGTAGGCGATCTTGTGGTGCGGGAAAGTCACTCGGTACGACTTGGTGGTGTGCACCGAGCCGTCCTTGGCGCGGGTGTCCATTTCGAGGGTCTGCAGGCCGGGGGTCTCCTCCGTGAGCCGCACGGTGGCCACATGGGGCAGCCGCTCGGACCACAGGTCCGCCTCGTTGATGAAGTCGAACACGTCCTTGCCGGCTCCCGCGATGTGCACGCTGTCGGTGAAGGAGAAGGTCACCTCCTCGGCGGCGTGCGCCAGTTCGACGTTCTCCTTGAGCGCTGCCAGCTCGGCTGTGCTGTTCTTGTCGACGGCCCGCTCGATCCAGAGCAGATCGTGCGGGTCGTCGTCGACGGCCCGGTAGTCGTGCAACAGCCGGACCCGGGACTCCGTCTCCCCGAGTGGCTCGATGATCCAGGTGCCGCCCATGGCGGCGACCGGCGGGGCGGTGATCTCCTGCCGGAAGGTGATGCGCAGGGCGCCGGGATCGAGGGTGCGGCGCGATGTCCAGTTCTTCGCCTCGCCGTTGGCGGTCGCCCAGATGCGGATCCGCTCCCGGGTCCCGTCCGCGTCCGCCTCCAGCTGGTCGACGTGGATCGTCGGCGGGAAGATGCGCGGCCAGTTGGTGACCTCCGCCAGCAGCCGGTAGACCTCCGCCGCCGGGGCGCCGACCATGATCTCGTGTTCGACTTCACGGGTCGTCATGACCACTCCTCCTTCACATGCTTGGACGGGATCAGAAGTTGCCGAGGCCGCCGCAGACGTTGAATGCCTGCGCGGTGATGGAGGCGGCCGTGTCCGATGCGAGATAGCCGACGAGTCCGGCGACCTCTTCGGGGGTGGAGTAGCGGCCGAGGGGGATCTTCGCCTGGAACTTCTCGAGGATCGCCTCCTCCGAGGTGTCGTACGCGGCGGCGTATCCCTGCCGCACCCGCTGCGCCATCGGTGTCTCGACGTAGCCGGGGCAGACGGCGTTGACCGTGATGCCGGTGGGTGCCAGCTCATTGCCGAGTGCCTTGGTGAAGCCGACCACACCGTGCTTGGAGGCCGAGTACGGCGCGCCGAGCACGACGCCCTGCTTGCCCGCGGTGGAAGCGATGTTGATGATCCGGCCGCGGTCCTTGTGCCTCATGGCGCCGGTGTTGAGCACCGCCTTGGTGAGCCGGAAGACGCTGTTGAGGTTGGTGTCGATCACCTCGTCCCACAGCTCGTCGGCGATGTCGGCGGTCACTCCGCCGCCCGACCGGCCGGCGTTGTTCACCAGCACGTCGATCGGGCCGAACCGGTCGACGGCGGCCTGGACGAACGCCGCCACGGCCCCGCCGTCGGTCACGTCGACGACCGAGCCGTCGACGTCGAGCCCTTCGGCCTGCAGCTCCTTGACCGTGGCGGTGACGTTCTCGGCGCTGCGCGCGCCGATGTACACCTGGTGGCCCTGCGTGGCCAGCAGCCTGGCCGTCGCGAGACCGATCCCGCTGGTCGCGCCCGTCACCAGGGCGACGCGTGCCGTCTTCTGTGTCATGTCGGCCTCCCCTCAGGCTGCCTGGACGGGCGCCAGCTGCGCGTTGACGGCTTCGATGAGGGCGCGCGGGGTCTCGGCGTCGGCGACATCGTCGTCGTCGAGCGAGATTTCGTACTCCCGCTCGATGAAGCCCCCGGTCTCCAGGAGCGCGAGCGACTCGTAACCGAGGACGGCGAAGGGCGTGTCCAGGATGTCGCCGTCCAGGTCGACGCCCTCCTCCGCGCCCGCGGCCTGGAGCAGGATGCGCTTGAGGTCTTCGATGGTGAAAAGCTTGGTGGCCATGTGAATCCCTTCATCGATAAGGCATGTGGTGGGTGTGCCTCGTTGGTACGAGGCGGTTTCCTCAGGCTTGTTACGCGGCCTTGCCGGGGGCGCGCACGACCATGGCGGAGTTGAATCCGCCGTGACCCCGGGCCAGCACCAGCGCGGTCCGCACCTCGGCGGTGCGCGGCTGGTTCAGGACCAGGTCCAGGACGTACTCGGGGCAGGGGTCGATGTGCACGGTGGGCGGGATGACGCCTTCCTCCATGGCGAGGAAGGCGGTCGCCAGGTCCAGCGGCGCGGCGCCCGAGTACAGGCGTCCGGTCATCGTCTTGGGCGCCGTGACCGGGACCCCACGGACCCCGAAGACGGCGGTGATCGCCTCGGCCTCGATACGGTCGAGGGCGGGGACGCCCGCCCCGTCGGCGAAGACCACGTCCACGTCGCCGGGGGCGATTCCCGCGTCGGCGAGGGCGATCTCGATGGCCTTGCGCAGGCCCGGCTCGCGTCCGGGACCGTCTTGTTCGCTGGGCCGTCCCATGCTCGGTTTGGGGTCGATGGTCGCCCCGTAGCCGGAGATCTCGCCGTAGACGCGAGTGCCCCGGGCGCCTGCGGACTCGGCGTCCTCGAGGATGAGGATCGCGCCTCCCTCGCCCGGCACATATCCGCGCGCGTCGCGGTCGAAGGGCAGGTACGCCCTTGTCGGTTCGTCGCTGGTGCTGAGCTTGCCGCCCGCGAGCTGGGCCACCCAGCCCCAGGGGCAGAGCGACGCGTCGACGGCGCCGGACACGACCAGGCTGGTCCCCTTGCGGATCTGCCGGCGGGCCTGGGCCACCGCGTCGAGGCCGCCGGCCTGGTCGCTGACGACGACGCCGCTGGGGCCCTTGATGCCGTTGCGGATGGATATCTGGCCGCTGTTGACGGCGTAGAACCAGGCGAAGGACTGGTACGCGGAGACGAACTGGCTGCCCTGGCTCCAAAGCTTCTGCAGTTCGCCCTGGCCGAACGCGAAACCGCCCGACGCGCTCGCCGTGACGACGCCCATGTCGAACTCGGGGAGGTCTTCGGGACGTACCCCGGCGTCGGCCAGTGCCCAGTCGGCGGCCACCAGCGCGATCCGTGTCATGCGGTCGGTCTGCGGGATGAGACGGCTGGGCAGATACTGCTCCGCCTCGAATCCGGGGATCTCCCCGGCCAGCCGGGACGGATAGCCGGACGGGTCGAAGCGGGTGATGCGGCCGATGCCGCTCTTGCCGCTCAGGGTCGCCGCCCAGTAGTCCTGAGCGCCCAGCCCGTTGGGAGAGGCGATGCCCAGGCCGGTGACCACTACCGACGAGGTCATATGAGGCTCCTTTCGTGACTGGCCAGAACCATGGCGCTCTGGAATCCCCCGAAGCCGCTGCCGACGGTGAGGACCGCGTCGACGAGCTGGTCGCGCGCCGTGAGGGGTACGTAGTCGAGGTCGCACTCCGGGTCGGGGGTGTGCAGATTGGCCGTCGGCGGCACCACGTCGTACTCCATCGCCAGCGCGGAGGCGGCGATCTCGATGGAGCCGATGGCGCCGAGCGAGTGCCCGACCATGGACTTGATGGAGCTGACGGGGGTGCGGTAGGCGTGGTCGCCGAGGCTCTTCTTGAACGCCGCCGTCTCGTGCCGGTCGTTCTGCTTGGTGCCGGAGCCGTGCGCGTTGATGTAGTCGATCGCGTCGCCGTTCATCCGTGCCTCGTCCAGCGCGACCCGGATCGCCTCCGCCATCTCCGCGCCGTCCGGCCGCAGTCCGGTCATGTGGTACGCGTTGCTGCGGGTGGCGTAGCCGGCGATCTCCGCGTAGATGTGGGCGCCCCGCTTCCGCGCGCTCTCCAGCTCCTCCAGGACGAAGAAGGCGCTGCCCTCGCCGAGCACGAACCCGTTGCGGGTGCCGTCGAAGGGACGTGAGGCGCGCTGCGGGTCGTCGTAGCGCGGGGTGGTGGCCTTGATGGCGTCGAAGCAGGCCATGGTGATCGGCGATATCGGGGCGTCGGAGGCGCCGGCGATCATGATGTCGACGGAGCCTTCCCGCAGCAGTTCGACGCCGTAGCCGACCGCGTCGATGCCGGAAGTGCAGCCGGTGGAGACCACGGTGCTCGGCCCCTGTGCGCCGACGGCCCAGGCGACCTCGGCCGCGAACGAGCTGGGAACCAGATGGTTGTACAGGTGCGGGGCCGCGTACCGGTGGTCCACCAGGTCCAGCCTGCCGCCGTCGCTGACGACCCGGTACTCCTCGTCGAGCCCCATCGTCGCGCCCACGGCGCTGCCCACGGTGACGCCGATGCGGTACGGGTCGAGGCCGCCCAGGTCGAGTCCGCTGTCGTCGACCGCGCCGCGCGAGGCGACCACGGCGAACTGCGCGGCCCGGTCCATGCGCCGGACCTCCTGCGGGCTCAGCCCGTGACCATAGGGGCAGAAGTCGATCTCGGCGGCCACCCGGGAGCGGAACGGCGCGGGGTCGAAGAAGGTGATCCCGCGGGTCGCGGTGCGTCCGTCGCTCAGCAGGTCCCAGAAGCTCTTGGCCCCCACCCCGCCCGGGGCGATGACCTCCAGACCGGTGATGACTACTCTGCGGCCGCTCACGCCGATCCCTTCCAGGAGTAGAAGCGGGTGGCCATGGCGTCGGACGGCGAGCGCCAGGTGGCCGGGTCGTAGGCCTCGATGAACGGCTTCAGGTCATCGCTGATCCCGACGAAGCGCGGGTCGCTCTTGGCCTGTTCGATCAGCTCGCCGCCGTTGTCCTCGTCGAAGTCCTGCAGGTGGAAGTACAGGCCCCGGTAGGAGAACAGCTGGCGGCGGCGTGTTCCCATGAGCCGGGGCATGTCCGTCGCGTCGAAGTCGGCAAACAGCCTGGCCACCTCAGCACTGGAACCGGGTGCCATCCGGGCGACGATCAGCGTGCTGTTCATACGTGTTCGCTCCTTGGCGGTCGCGGTTTGAGCTCGCAGGGCCGACGGTGAGGCCTCGCGATCGTGCCCGGCACGGGGGAAGCCAGAATTCCGCCAGAGTCCACATGGCCTGATCTCTCTCGGCGGCACCGGCCGGGCACATCAGGACGCCCGGCTCGCCGAAGGAGCCGGGCGTCCTGTCGCTTCGGGCGTGCCGTACCTATTGCCTCGGGTCTGTCACTGGCCGGCCGAGCGCGTGTGGACGACGCGGTAGGTGTTCCAGTCGCTGCTGGTCGCCAGGGACTCGACGCGAGCCTGCGACTTCTGCCGGGCCGGGGACTGCTCGCTGTGCGCTGTGGCGCGGAAGGCGTCGTAGGAGTCCTTGTCGGCCCACTGGGAGTAGACGACGACGAAGGAGCCCTCCAGGCCCCGGGCGGCCAGGCCGCGCAGGACGCTGTGGGAGCGGTAGCCCGGGACGTCGAGCAGCCAGTCCTGGGACGGGCCCAGGGCGTCGACCAGGTCGCCCTGGTCGCTCTCCGCGACCCCGAAGACCTCGATCACGGTGAGGTCGTCGCGAGTGGGCGAGACCTCGATCGTGTCGCCGACGGACGGGTGGCGCTGGGTGAACGCGATCTCGTTCTGCAGCAGGCGGATCGATGTCGTGATCTCGCCGAAGACCGGGAGTGTGCGGTGCTTGAACTCCTCGCCGGCGTACCGCGCCTGAAGGTCCTCCCCGCTGCGCCACTGGATGAAGTTCGCGGTGCCCGGCTTGTCCTGACCGGCGTGCACGGTGCTGGAGATCCAGCCCTCGTACGTCGCGGCGTCGACGATCTTCCGCATCTCCGCCAGGAGCTTGTCCTGCTTCTCGGGGGCGTCGGTCGTGAACAGGTTGAGGACGGTCAGGTGCTGGTCCTCGGTGGAGATGATGGGCATTTCTTCCTTCGCTTCCTTGAGGGTGGCGGGTGTAAGAGCCGTCGTTCCCGGCTCAGTCGGGCAGGCCGAACCAGCGGCCGAGCGCGTCGGCCAGGCCGTCGGTGCGTGAGCCGGAGGGCGAGGCCCAGGCGACGTAGCCGTCGGGGCGCACGAGAATTCCGTCCATGGGGGCGTCGCAGTCGGGGTCGTCGGCGGTGACCGAGTCGACCCGGCCGGCCCAGCCGGCGGCGATCTCGCGCAGCTGCGGGTCGCCCTTCAGGTCGAGCAGCACGCCGCGGCCGGGGTGCAGAAGCTCCGAACTGCTCGTCTTCCTGCCGCCGATGACCACTTCCTTGTCCGGAAGGCGCCGGCCGAGGAGGGGATGGTCGCCGGGGCCGACGTCATGGCGGATGTCGAGGCCGGTGACCATGCCGACGAGGTGGCGCTGGACCGACTCGTGCTGCGTCAGCTCGGCGAGGACGCCGAGCAGCGGCGTCATCTCGTCCCCGCTGAGGTAGAGGATGCGCTGCGCAAGGGTGTTGGTCAGGATGCGGGCACCGACCGGGTGGCGCTCGCTGTGGTACGTGTCGAGCAGACCGTCCGGCGCCTTGCCCTGGATGTCCAGGGCCAGCTTCCAGCCGAGGTTGACCGCGTCCTGCACCCCCGCGCTCATCCCCTGGGCCCCGATGGGCAGATGGATGTGCGCCGCGTCGCCGGCCAGGAACACACGTTCGCGCCGGTACTCGGCGGCCTGACGGCTGACATCGGTGGTGGAGCTGACCCACAGCGGCGTGGCGCCGCTGATGTCCTCGCCCGACAGCCGCTCGAAGGCGGCGGCCACCTCCTCGAAGGTGATCGGCTCGGAACTGGTGCGCAGCGGTTCGTCCCGGTCGAAATAGATGATCCGGCTGCGGTCCGGGCCGATCGGCAGCACCATGACCATTCCGCCGGGCACCCGTTCGCCGCTGAAGCGCGGCCGCAGCCGGACGCCCGCGACATCGGCGAAGCGCAGCTCGACGGCGGGGTCGGTGCCGGGAAAGTCGATTCCGGCCAGTCGGCGGACGGTGCTGCGCGCGCCGTCGCAGCCCACCACGTAACGGGCGCGCAGCGCGCTGGTGCCCGCGGGCCCGCTGAGCTGCACACTCACACCGTCGTCGTCCGTGTCGAGGCCGACGACCTCCAGCGACCGGCGTACCGTCACGCCCTGTTCGGCGGCCCAGGCGCCCAGCATGGCCTCGGTGCGCGACTGGGGTATTCCGCGGGCTCCGTACGAACCTCCGCCGACCACACGGTAGTCGAGAGGAACGCCACCGAAGTGACCGGCCGGAATAACGTCGACGTCGCCGAGACGGGACAACAGGCCCCGCTGATTGAATTCTTCGATCGTGCGCGCCGAGAAACCGAGAGCCCGCGATTCCTTGATCGGTTCGGCGAGCCGCTCGACGACTGTGACCGACACTCCCTTGAGACCCAGCTCGCCCGCGAGCATGAGTCCGGTGGGGCCGGCCCCTACAATGATCACGTCCGCGTCAAAGGTGTCCATCTGCCCTCTTCCAACTGGTGTTTCTCGAGTATTGCGAGGGGCTCAGCGGGCCGTAAATAGCCGCCGGTACAGGCCTTTTACAAGCCGGTACAGATTTCTGCCGTGAATGTCAGATCTCGTACAGGAAGGCTTGGTCCGCGAGAAGAACTGCGGTCATGCTCAGGCATGACCTCAACCCGATCCACCGCCGAAATAGGCTCACTTCTGGACCGTTATCTGGTCGGCCTCGACGACGAGAAACTCGACGCCGACTGGGCGAAAAGGCTGTTCACCGACGATGCGGTTGTCGAATTCCCGATGAGCCGGCACGAAGGGATCGACGGGCTGGCGGCCTATCACCGCGGCGCGCTTGCGGCCTTCGAGCGGACGCAGCATCTGGGCTCGCCGGCCGTCGTCGAACTCGACGGTGAGCGGGCCCGGCTGCGGGCCAACCTCATCTCGACCCATGTCCATCTGCCGGACCAGGCGCTGCCGGGCGGCGAGCTGCCGCCGCTGTTCGCCACCGGCACGTTCGTGACCGGCGAAGCCCGCCGTACGAGCGAGGGCTGGCGGCTGAGCCTGCTGTCGTTCCGCCTGATCTGGGCCACCGGGAACCCACCCGCACCGCGTGCGTGAGCCGACGGCCTCACAGATTGAGGCTCAGCACCCGGTCGACCGCGATCTCGATGACCACGCGGTCGGCCGGGCTGGGCGGCGCGGACCAGTAGCGCCGGGCGTAGCGCCGCACGCCTTCGGCCACGCGGCGGCCGTCCTCACTGACGGTTGCGGTGCCTTCGAGCGTGACCCAGCTGAAGCCGTCCACCTGGCACAGCGCGACCCGGCTGCCCGGGGCGGCGATCAGATTCCTTGCCTTGCGCGAGGAGGCGACCGTGAGAACCCGGGCGAGCCCGGTCCCGGCGTCCCAGGTGAACCGTACGGGCGCGGCATGGAGGGATCCGTCGGGCCGCTGGGTGGTCAGCGTGCCGACGTGCGGCGCGGCCAGAAATTCCTCGGCCCGGTGCGGCATCGCCGGGATGTCCGTACGTGCTCCTGAGCGCGGCATGGCGTCTTCCCCCTCGTGATTCGGCTGCCGGGCAGTGTGCCGGGGCGCGCTCGAATCGCGGTGTACCGGCGGGGCGTTCAGTCGATGCCTCGGACGATGTGCGGCTCGGGCGGTTCGTCCTCGTCGACGCCGGCGAGCCGGGGCGCCGGAGCCAGGGACACCAGGTCGCGTGCGGGGCGTTCGCGCTCTTGCTTGTCGTCGTGCATGAGCTCCTCCTGGGGATCGCTCGGACCACTCCTCCGGTTCGATCGGACCAGGGTGTCAAGATCTGCTCGAGAGCGGCTTGAGCGCCGGGCTGCCGGGGGCTCAGTCCGCGACGGGCGGCGGGTCCGGTTCCGCGAGCAGTTGAAGAACGTCGCCGACGGTCGTGTCGTCGGCAGTGTGGGGCAGTTGCCGCAGCAACCGCGTGCACTGTCCGAGGAGTTGTCCGGCTTCGGCGTCGGCGATCTTGCCGCGGTCGTGCACGGCGGTGAGGGCGAGGCCGCCGTCCGCGTCGCGGCGGGCGAGCAGGACGACGGGGTACGCGGCGGGCGCGCCGACGGCGCCGGGCGGCGAGACGCGGATGTCCTGGGCGGCGAGAGCCGTCTCGAGGCCGTCGGCCATCCGCGGATAGTGCGCGAAGACGAGGACGCTGTCGAGGAGTTGCTCGGCGGCCGGACGGCCGCTCCATGCGTGGATCTGCTCCAGCGACACCCATTCGTACGCGGCCATGTCCAGTGTCAGGTCGCGCAGTTGGGCCAGCAGCAGCGGCAGGCCCTGCGCCGGGTCGACCTGGATGGTCATCGGCAGCACGTTCATGAGCAGTCCGGGAAGCCGTTCGGCGACGTCCAGGGGGATGCCGCGGCCGGACACGGCGACGCCGAAGCCCACCGGCGCCGGGCCCTGGGCGCCACCGGCCCGGTACAGGAGGATCGCCCAGACGGCTTGCAGAGCTCCGGCCTCGGTGGCGGCGTGGCCTGCCGCCCAGGTGCGCAGCCGTTCTGCCTCGGCGGCGCCGAGCCTGGCCGTGGCGCGGCCTCGGCCGCTGTGGCCGGTGGCAGGACCGGGCGTGACCGGGGTGAGCGCCGGCGCGGTGCCGGTCAGGGCCCGGGACCAGAACTCCCGGGCCGGACCCGTGTCCTGAGCCGCCAGCCAGCGGGTGTAGTCACGGATGTCGGGGCGCCGCTCGCCGCCGGGCAGCTCACCCCCGGCCAGGTAGGCCCGGTAGAACTCCTGCAGCAGGACGACGACGCTCCAGCCGTCCAGCAGGACGTGGTGGTGGGTGAGCAGGATCCGGGTGGCGGCGGGGCCCTGGCCCGCTGGGGCCGGGGGCTCGTCGACGAGCGTGATCCGCAGCAGGCCCGGGCGGCCGAGGTCGAAGCCGCGCAGCCGGTCCCGTTCGAGGAGCTCGTCCCAGGCGACGGTGCCCGCGGCGTGCCGGACGACCTCGGCCCTGGCGTTCTCGTACAGGACGATACGGGGCTCGCCACCCACGTCGAATGCCGCGCGCAGCACGCTCTCGCGGTCGAAAACGGCCTGCCAGGCACTGGTGAACCGGCCGGTGTCCAGCGGGCCGTGCCAGCGCCAGACCAGCTGCTCGACGTAGCGGCCGCTGCCCGGGTGGGCCATCGCGTCCCGCAGCAGGCTGTGCTGCTGCGGGGTCAGGGGCACCGAGTCCGGCCCGTCGGGAGCGCCGACCGACCGCACGATGCTCTCCGAAGTGCCGTCGGGCAGTAGCGGGCCGTCGCCATGGTGCTCCTTCGTCATGGGACGTCTCCTGGTTCCTCGGCCGACGGATACGGTGCTCCCGGGCTGAGGATGCCCCGCGCCGCTGCCGCGGGGCTGATACGCCGCTGACGCGGGGTCATACCCCCGACGGGCCCGTGTCGCCCTCCGTGGTGCGCTGCGTCATCGCCGCCAGGAATCCCTCGTCCAGCATGGTGCGCACCGAGGTGTCGCCCGCCGGGTCGAGGCCGGCGTCGTGGCAGGCGATGCTGATCAGATAGCGGCCGAGCGCCAGATGTGTGGCAAAGCCCCATTCGCCGCGGGAGCCCGCGCTTCCGTCGGGGGCGCGCAGCCGGCCGCCGCGCAGACCGAAACCGAATTCGGTGAACCCCAGCCGCATGCCCTGGCCCAGCGCCTTGGTGTAGGCCTCCTTCAAGGTCCACAACCGCAGTGCCTGCGCGCTCTGTTCGTCCTGCGGGAAGGAGTCGAGCTCGGCCGCCTCGGCGGGGGTGCACATCTGGGACCTCAGCAGGTCCAGCCGCAGCGGGCGGCCGGCCGGTTCCGCGTCCA
Source organism: Streptomyces sp. NBC_00322 (assembly GCF_036147535.1). NCBI lineage: Bacteria > Bacillati > Actinomycetota > Actinomycetes > Kitasatosporales > Streptomycetaceae > Streptomyces > Streptomyces sp. NBC_00322. The sequence goes on from NZ_CP108019.1 coordinate 877,845, forward strand.
CGCCGATGCGGCCGATCCGGCTCAGCGCGACCACGATGAGCTCGCCGGTGTGTGTCAGGCTCACCTCGATCTGGTCGAAGCCGCGCAGATATGGGCGGCCGCCGAGCCGGTAGGCCAGGTCGAGGGATGCGGGCGGCGTGCGCAGCGCCGCGCCCGCCGCGTACTTGATCAGCAGGCGGGCGGCCGCGAACCGGTAGCGCACCGTGGCATCGGTCGTACGGCGGTAGCGGGTCCAGTCGTGGCCGAGCAGCCGGCGCAGCCCCGGTGTGGTGAGCACGGCGGGCAGCCATTCCCCCCACGTCGTGTACACCACCGCGCTGCCGGTGTCCGTCAGGTTCCGGTGCACGGCGTGCCACGGCCCTTCGGGCCGCGGCACATGGACCGGCGCGGCGATCGTCGGCTCGTCCATGGTCGTCCTCCCCTCGTCCCCAAAGTCCCCTGCCTGGTCGCGGATTGCCCGGGCAGGGTCATCCGGCGAGCTGCGTGGCGTACAGGTCGAAACTGCGGCCGTCCCGGTAGCGCTCCAGCACCTCGGCGATGACGGTGCCGGTGACCTGGTCGGGCAGTTCGGGCACCGGCACGCCCAGCCTGCGGCCGATCCGGCTCAGGGCGAGCACCGTCCAGGAGGGGTCGTCGAGGAAGGAGCCGGTGCCGTCCTGGCCCTGCCGTACGCCCAGGCAGGACGCGGCGGCGAGCAGGAGTGCGTAACGGTCGGCCAGGACGCACGCCTTCGGGTCGGCGAACAGCGCCCGGCCGCGGCCGGGCAGCGCTGCGCACTCCTCGCGCAGTGCTCGCACCTCCTGGACGAACGATTCGGCAAGATCCGCCAGTGCCGCCCAGACCGGTCCGGCCGAGCGCAGCGGGCCGAGACGTTCGGCGACGGAGACCAGCGCCGCTGTGATCCGGTCCTCGGTTCCGGAGACCGTCAGCCTGCGGTAGTCGAACGGTGGCACCGGGGCCTCGGGCCGGAACAGTGCGGCGGGCGGCTCGGGCGAGTGGAACCAGGAGGTTCGGGCCAGAGTGCGCAGTTGGGGCACGAGGACCGCCTGGCAGGCGGCCGTGCCCGCATGTCCGAGACCGGCCACCGGCAGGTCCCGCACCAGTTTCTGGAATCCGCCGTACCGCGGTCCGCGATCGTAGCCGCGTGCACCGAGCGCGGTGGCCAGTTCCTCCAGGTCCTCGCGGAGCAGGTCGGGCATCGTGTACTTGACGGCCGCCGCGAGCAGATGGGCACTGTCGGGCAGCAGGCTCAGGGCGCGCAGCCCGGTGACGGCCATGCTGTCGCAGGCCAGCAGGTCCGCGAACACCCCCGCGAGCACCCGGTGCCAGCGACGGGCGGGCAGACCGTTCGGGCGGTGCTCGGTGGCGGCCCGCACGGCGTGCCGCAGGACGCTGTCCACTCCTGCGATCACCACGCCGGGGATCAGGCAGCGGTTGACCTGGAAGGTGCGCAGTGCGAGCAGGACACCCTCGCCCAGCCCGCCGACGAGGGTGTCCGGCGGCACGGGACAGTCGGTGAACGCGATTCCGGAGAAGCGGCTGCTGCGCATTCCTGCGGTGTCGACGCGCGCGAGGCGCCGCAAACCGCCGCGCGGAAGCCGTTCCGGATCGAGCAGCAGTACGGAATGGCTGCCCGGGCCGGTGGTGGGCGCGGTGCGGGCGTACATGACGAAGGCGTCGGCCCGGTCGGCGTTGATGACGACATCCTTGCGGCCGCCGAGCGTGAAGCCGCCGCCGGGGGCGGGACGTGCGGTGAACTCGTCGCGCAGGATGGCGTTCGCGTGCGCGAGTTCCCGGTGCAGGATCGAGGCGCGGCCGCCGTCAAGCAGCAGCCGTGCGGTGTCCGCGCGCTGGCGGGCGTCGCCCTCGGCCCACACGGCGGAGGCCGCGAACAGCGAGGTGATGCCGAAACCGAAGCCGAGGGCGGCATCGCGTCGGAAGACCGGGCGCAGGATGCGGGCCAGGTCGTCCGCTCTGGCCAGCCTGCCGCCGAGGTCCTGGGGCACGAACTCGGCGGCGAGGTGGGCATCGGCCAGCAGCTGCTCGGTGGCTTCGGGCACCTCCCGCCGTTCGTCCGCCCCCAGCAGTGCGGTGTGGCCGTGCGGGTTGGCGGGGTCGAGCGGGTCGCCAAGAAGTGCTTCCAGGCGCGCGGCCCGCTCGGGAGCGGCGGCCGGGGGGCCGGCAGCACCGGGCTGCCGGCCGGCGGGCGTGCCGAAACAGGCGGCTCTGGTCACAGGACCCGGACCGCACTCTCCGCATGCTGCTTGGCCAGCGCCAGCATGAGGGTGCCGGCGCGGCCGAGGTCCTCGCGCACCCGGCGGCGGGCCGCGGCCGGCCCGGCGCCCTCGCCGAGCACCCGCTCGATGTCCGCCTCGTTCAGGACGACTTGGTGCTGCGCGGTGACCGTCACACCCGTCGCGTCGGGTTCGACCGACCACTCCCCGGTGTGGGCCGCCATCAGGGCGGGGGGCGCCGTCTGCTTGTAGACGATGCGCCCGGCGTGCGGGAAGCAGATCCGCACCGATTCGGTGGTGTGGATCGCACCGTCGGCGCCCGACGCGTCCATGGACATCACCTGCACACCCGGCGCCTGTTCGGTCAGCTCGACGCGGCGGACGTGCGGGGCGAGTTCCGGCCAGTCGCCGGCCCGGTAGAGGAAGTCGTAGACCAGCTCGGCGGGGCCCTTGACCCGTACGGAGTCCTCGAAGAGGAGCACCAGGTCGTCCAGGCGCGTCCACTTCTCGGCCATGTCCTTGAGGCTGTCCAGCTGAGCACGGCTGTTGGTGTCGGTCGCCCGCTGCACCCAGGCCACTTGGTCTGCCGCGTCCCCGGGGACGACGAAGTCGTGCAGCAGGGTCAGCTGCGAGCGATCGCCTCCGCGCGCCTCGACGATCCAGGTGCCGCCCATGGACTCGACGGACGAGGCGGGTACCTGCTGACGGAAGTCCACCCGGCGCAGCTCGGGGTCGAGCGACCGGACCGAGGCCCATGACGTGACCCGGCCGTTGGCCGTGGCCCAGATGCGCAGGCGCTCGTGGGTTCCGTCGAATTCGAGCTGCTCGACATGGATGCTGGGCGGGAAGAACAGCGGCCACCGTACGGTGTCGGCGATCAGCCCGTACAGCACTCCGGCCGGAGCGGCCACCTCGACCCGGTGGCTCGTACGGTGCACGCGCGTGTCCGACATGTGCAACACCCCTCTCGCGTCGGATGAGTTCGCCGGAGCGGGGGCGGGCGTCAGCGAGCCCGCCGGGGACGTCCGGCTCGTCCCGGCCGGTGCGCGGGGCGGCGCCCGGCCGGCTTCGCGGCCTGTGCGCATCCCGGTTGCAGTCGGCTCGTCATCGGGTATCTCTGTCCGCGAAGGCCACGGTTTTTACCTTGCCATTGACCTTGTCTCGACCGGGTCGAAGAACGGACGAGGACGGCTCAAGCACCGGTGGAGGGCCACCGGCGGGCGACAACGGCACCCGCGGGGAGCGGTCCAGCCGCAGCGCGGTGAGCGCTTCGTCGAGGGTCCGACCGCTCAACAGGGCGCCGTGCGCGGCGAGATAGCCGTCGGGCCTGATGAGCGCCCAGCCGCCGGGCACCAGGCCCAGCGCGGCGCACAGGGCTCCGTCCGGATCGGGCAGCGGGGCCGGGCCTGCCCAGCCGTACCCGCCCACGGTGCGCACCGACAGCCAGGCGCCGTGCCGGGCGGCCGCGTCGGCGGCGGCCCGTGCGGGTTCACCGGCCCGGCCGCGGCCGTCGGCTGCGGCCAGCAGGGTCCAGCGCACGTCGCGCAGTTCCTCGCACAGGGCGCGCCCTCCCGCGGTCTGCGGATTCCCGGCGGTGGCGAAGGCGACGCGGTGTCCGGGGCGGCAGTGCGGAAGTGGCGCCGACCCGCCGGAGGGCTGGAGGCTCAGGGGGCCGCGGGCATAGTTCAGGCGCAGCCCCGACATGGAGCCGAGCACCTGGCGCTGGATGGCGCGGCGCAGCGCCGGGACCCTGCGCACGACGGCGAAGACGGCGGGCAGCGCCAACGAGGCGAGGATGTTCTTGAACTGGACGAGGAACGTGGCCGTGCGGGTGGAGCCGAGCAGCTGGCGCCCGACGGGAACCCGCTCCTGGCTGTAGGTGTCCAGCAACTCGCGCCCGGCATGGCCCTGTTGGACCATGGCGAGCTTCCAGGCGAGGTTGTACGCCTCCTGGATTCCGGTGTTCATTCCCTGGCCGGAGGCGGGGCTGTGCACGTGTGCGGCGTCACCGGCGACGAAGACACGCCGTTCGTGCATGCGCGGGACCATGCGCTGCTGGAAGGTGAAGACCGACGTCCATACGGGTTCGCCGACCCGCACCTCATGGCCCAGGCCGCGACTGAGGCGGGCGGAGAAGTGCTCGGCCACGTCCCGCTCACCGTGTCGGCCGGGTGCCGTCTCCAGCAGGCGCCAGCGCCCTTCGCTCGCGTAGGGCACCATCATCATGGCCCCGGTGCCGGTGTGCACCCAGTAGATGCTGTCGGGCGGCAGATCCGTGGTGACCGGTGCGTCGGCGAGCATCCAGGTGTCGCGGCTCTCCCCGATCAGGGGCAGCCCGAGGCCTTTGCGTACGGTGCTGTGCCCGCCGTCGCAGCCGATGAGCCAGGGCACCTGGCACAGCTCCTCGGCGCCGTCGGACCGCCGCAGAACGGCTCGTACCGACGTCTCGTCCTGCTCGAAGGACGCCAGACGCACCCCCCACTCGACCTCGACGCCGAGCCGGGCGACGGCCGCGCGCAGCACGGCCTCCGTGCGGGTCTGCTCGATGATGACGGTGTACGGGTACCGGGTGGGCATCGACGCGTAGTCGGCGTCGAGCCTGACCAGGCGGCGGCCCTTGGCGTACATGGTGAACGCCTCGTTGCGGCGTCCCTGTTCGAGGATCGGGCCGACCGTGCCCATCTGGTCGAAGGTCTCCAGGGTGCGAGGGTGGACGGCAACGGCCCGGCTGGTGCGGGCCGGGCCCGCGGCGGCGTCGACGAGGCGCACGCGCAGGCCGCGACGGGCGAGTTCGTGGGCCGCGCTCAGGCCGACGGGACCGGCGCCGACGACCAGGACCTGACGGTCACCGGACACCGGCTGCCTCCGGACCGGCCTGGTCCTGCGCGTCCACCGGCTCGTACATGCCGGGCTCGGCGCTGACGAGCGGCCTGAGCTCGGCGAGCAGCTGCTGGAAGCCTTGGGTGGCGAAGGCCGTGCGGTGGGCCGCGGCGTCGTGCCAGGTCGCGATCTCCAGGTAGACATGCCCTTCGCCGAGCCGGCGCAGGTGCTGGTGGCCGACATAGCCGGGCTGGGCCGCCATGTAGGCCGTAAGCCGGTTCCTGACGGCCAGGAAGGTCTCGTGGTCGCCGTGCACGGTCAGCTTGTTGACAAAGGTCGCCATGTCCTGCCTCCTGCGGGTCGGTGGTGCGCGATGGGTGGGCGTACGAGGCTCATGCACCGGGCCTGCTCAGGCGGCGCTTTCGGCGGCGGCCCGGGCGCGCAGCTGCTGTCTCAGCTCCAGACGCCGGGGCTTGCCGACGGGAGTGCGCGGGACGGCGTCGAGCGTCTCGACGCGGCGGATCTGCTCGAAGGACGCCAGCTGGGCGTTGGCCTTCTCGGTGATCGAGTCCAGGATGTCGAGCACGGAGCACCAGCGCTGTCCGGCGTCCTGGTGCAGCACGATGCCCGCCCAGACGACGGCGCCGTGCACGGGGTCGGGCCAGCCGGAGACGACGCAGTCGGCCACGCGCGGGTCCTCGGCGAGGATCCGCTCGACGGCGGTCGGCGAGACGAGTTCGTTGTCGTACTTGAACACGTCGCCGAGCCGATCCACCAGGAACAGCGCACCGTCCTCGTCGAGATGGCCGACGTCGCCGGTGGCGAACCAGCCGTCCGCGTCCGTCCTGGAGGGCTCGTGCTCGTCGAGGTATCCGGCCATCAGCTGCGGACCGCGCACCTGCACCTCGCCGGTCGCGTACACGCCGACGCGTTCCCCCGTCCCGAGGTCCACGATGCGGCACTCGGTGCCGGGCACGGCAGGCCCGACGCAGCCCCTGCGCGATCCGTCTCCGGGCCGCTGGCTGTGGGACAGCGGGGAGAGTTCGGCCATGCCGTAGCCCTGGATGACGGGGACGCCGAGCAGATCGCGCAGCCGACGGGCGGTGGCGTCGGCGAGCGCGTTGCCGCCGGAGAGCACTGCGGTCAGCCGTGGTCCGGCGGGCACGCCTTCCGGGCGGCCCTCAAGCCGCGGGTCGGCGGCCAGCCGGTGCAGCCGTGCGGGCAGCCCGTAGTAGTGGGTGGCGCCCGTCCGGGAGGCCAGCGCCAGCGAGGCCACCGGGTCGGGATCGCGGCACAGGATCTGCGTGGCGCCCGCGTACAGCGCCGAGTTGAGGTGCATCACGTGATAGAGCGGCAGATGGTTGAGGGTCACGGACTGTGGGCCCAGGGCGTGGGCGTGGACGGTCTGCGCGGCGTTCGCCACCAGGTTGCGGTGGGTCAGGCGCACTCCTTTGGGCCGGCCGGTGGTGCCGGTGGTGAACTGGACGCAGGCGATGGCGCCGGGGGCCGCGGCGCGCCCACGGTGCCCGCCCGTACCTTCGGGCACCGCGTCGAGGGCTGCCTGCAGCGGCACCGCGTCGGCCGGGACCACACCGTCCTCGGCGTCGGTGACGACGATCGTGCGCAGCTTCGGCAGTGACTCCCGCAGTTTCACGAGGAGTTCGGCTGTCGCCGTCGGTACGAAGGCCACCTCGATGCCCGCCGCGGCGAAGACGTGGTGCAACGCCGCCTGTCTGATCAGGGGGTTGACGAGCACGGCGACGCTGCCGCCGCGCACGGCGCCGTAGAAGGCGGCGGGGAAGGCGGGGTCGAGGACGTTGGCCACACCGACCGCCGCCTCGCGCCGGCCGACCGTGTGCTCCAGGTAGCGGGCGATGCGGTCGGCACGGTCGTCGAGTTCGGCGTGGTCGACGGTGCCCGACTCGGTGACCAGGGCGGCTTTGCCGGGGTGGCGGATGGCGGCCCGGCGCAGCAGCCCGTCCAGCGGCAGTTCTGGATAGGTGAACGACGGCATGGGCTCAGACCTCCTGCTCCCGACGACTGGGCCCTCACGGTCGGCCGGGGTGCTTGAGGAATCTTCGAAGGCGGCTCGATCGGTGTCCTGGACAGTGGCGCCAACCGACGGAACGGAGACGCCATGACTGTGCGGAGCGAGGCCGAGGCCCTGCGGCCCACCGACGCGTTCGCAGCCCTCTATGCGCAGGTGCAGCAGTTCTACGCACACCAGATGCAGTTGCTGGACGCCGGCGAGGCCGAGCAGTGGGCGGCCACCTTCACCGAGGACGCCCGCTTCGATGTACCGACGCTGCCCAAGCCGGTGCACGGCCGCCCCGGTCTGGTCACTGCCGCGCAACGCAGCGCCGACGCACTCGCCGAGGCGGGCGAGCGGCACCGCCACTTCATCGGCATGCTCGATCTGACCGAGCGCCCGGACGGGGTGCTGGACGTACGCGCCTACACGATCGTGTACGCCTCCAGGATCGGCGGCGGCTGCCGGGTGCACCGGGTGTGTGTCTGCACCGATGTGCTGGTGCGCAGCGGCGACGAATTGCATGTGCGCACGCGCACGGTCACCCGCGACGATTTCCCGTAAGCGGTCGCGCACCGGCACCCCGGGCTGTGGTGCTCGGGGTGCCGGTCAGGACGGCAGTCAGGCGTGACAGTCGGGCAGCCGGCCGTGGTAGTCGATCATCTCTCCGAACAGGGCGCCCACGTCCAGCGGGGAGCCGGGGGCCGCGCCCTGCACCTCGGCGTAGGCGCGGGCCAGGTTGGGCACCAGGCGCTCCGGGTCGATCAGTTCGGCATACGGTCCCAGGTCGGTCTCACGGGCGAGCTGCAGCGGGGTCAGACCGGCCGCGGTTCCCCGCTCGGCCAGCCGCTGGATCCAGCGGAAGTACGCCTCGTTGGCGTCGAACAGGTCGGGACCGCCGACCGGTCCGTGTCCCGGCACCACCACCACCGCGCCGAGGGCGCGCAGCCGGTCCAGGGCGTCGAGCGACCCGGAGACCGACCCCATGACGCAGAACGGCGTGACCCCCGCCATCAGCACGTCTCCGGTGAACAGCACCCGCTGTTCGGGCAGCCAGACGACCGTGTCGTTGGTGGTGTGCGCGGCCGGGCCGATGTGCAGCAGCTCGACGCGTACGCCGCCGATGTGCAGGGTCAGCGCATCGCGGTAGGTCACCTGGGGCAGCGCCAGTTCGAGGTCGCCCCAGCACACGTCCGGCCACAGTCCGGCCAGGTGCAGTCCGTGTTCCGCCATGTCGCTGCGGGTGCCTTCGTGGGCGACGATCAGGGCTTCGGGGAAGACGAAGTTGCCGAAGACGTGATCGCCGTGGAAGTGGGTGTTGACCAGGGTGCGCGGCGGCGTGGGCACGCGGCGCAGCACCGCCTCGCGCAGCCGCCGGGCGCGGCGCTCGGTCGCCACGGTGTCGATGAGCACGCTCTGGCCGTCGTCGCCGACGACGAGGCCCGCGTTGTTCAGGCACCAGCCGCCGGGCGGCTGTACGTAAGCGAAGACCCCGTCGGCGACCTCCTGCGTCTGCAGGGCGCCGGTGACCGTCGCGGTCATCGCGGCCTCACCGCCACGCCAGGGACAGCGGTGTGCCGATCGGCCTCTCCCGCGCTTGCGTAGGTCACCACACCCGTCACGGCGCCAACTCCCGTCGCCTCGGCCCGGAATGCGGACCGGAACGCCGCGGCCCGGGCCTGCTGGCCTGCAGCGTGACCGCCCCGCCTGGGAGCCGCCTCGAAGACAACTGGACCCGTCCGATGCCTCGGCTGCCTCCAGCCGTGCTCCAGCCGGTGCGGGAAAGCTGATCCCGGAGGATCTCGTCGCTGGATCCGGCGAGTTGCGGCCGGAATGCCGCCCGTGACCGGCGTTCCTGACGGAGCGCCAGGCGCGTGGCACCGGGGAGCGTCCCCCCTTCCCGGCGCCGCGCGCCACCCGGCCGCCCCCGTGGCTCCTGACGACCACGCGGGCGGCCGGAACTCTGCCCCGCGCGCCGTTCATGCGGCAGCCCCCACCGGCACGAGGAAGCCCGGACGCCGCCCGCCACGGCCCGTACGACCCGGTGCCGCCAGGGCTCCCAGAAACGCGGCGGCCGTATCGGTGCTCGTCAGGGTGTTCAGCAGCAGCGCCCATGCCTCTTCCTGCTGGGCCCAGCCGTTCCCGAAACGGTCGGTGAGAGCGTCGCGTACGGCTCCGTGCCAGGGTCCGGCCGCCAGGTGGGAGCGCCGGTTCAGGATGCGGGGCTGGCGAAGCAGCAGCAGCTCGGGCGCCATCCGCAGCCCCGTACGCTCGGCGACCGCTGCCGCCGCGTCGAGCGCGCCGCCCACGCTGCGGCATTCGCCGATGGCCGCGTCCAGAGCCAGGTCGACCGCCGACAGCCCACGGCAGAAGCGCTCGTGCTCGGCAAGGAACCGGGCCGCGGACACCGCGGTGTGCTCCTCCAAGCCGAGCCTGACGAGCAGCTCGGGCGAGTGGACCCGGTGCACGAGCAGCAGGGCCCAGCCCGCGGAGCGCACGGGGTCGAGGGTCCACCGTTCGGCCAGAGGCGCGTGCTTGGGGCGCAGCGCGTGTTCGGTCAGGGCGGCGATGTGCCGCTGCAGTTGCCGCACGGTGGCGGGGGTGACGCGCGTGGGCGCGGACAGCAGCGAGAAGCCCGGCATACGTACGGGGGTGGCCCGCGGCACGGTGCCGGGCCTGCGGATCAGCTTGACCTTGTGGGTGGGCGGCAGCAGCCCGTGACCGCGGGCCTCAGCGACGAGGCCGGCGAGCAGTTCGTTCAGCCGGGGCAGCCCGTGCCCCGCCGGTGCGGCGGATCGGCACAACGGCTCACCGTGCATCAGCCAGCGCCAGTTGTGCTCAGCTGCACCGTCCCGCAGTCCCGCCGTACGCGCCCAGGATTCGGCAATGGGAGCCAAGTCCGGTACGGGCTCGGACACTTCGGCCAGCCGGCGCAGTGTGCCGGGCGGCAGCGGGCGGAGCCGGCCGGTGGACCACCAGGGCTGTCCGTCGGCGGCGCGACGGCGAGCTGACAGCCACTGCCAGGTGGCCTCCACGAGCTCCCCGGCCTCGGCTCGCTGTCGTGCGCAGGACGCCAGGCGGGCGTCCTCGTCGGCCTCCAGGGCGAATAGTGCGGAAGCGGTCGGCGGTGCGGTGTCGCCGGTCAGTTCGGCGACCAGCCGGGTCAGCCCCAGAAAGGCGATCTCGTCGCCGAGCCGGCGGGCCCGCCGCACGGCGGGCTCGGGGTCGCACCCGGCCAGCCCGGCGCCTTCCAGCTGCAGATCGGCCAGCAGATCCTCGATGTCTTCGACCGTGGCGCCCTCGTCGCCACCCGGGACGGACAGCTCGGCGAAGGCTCCGAAGTGCTCGTCCTCGGGATGCACGACGGCTTCGTCGAAGCCGTCGATCCCCAGGCCCGCCCGGGTGTGCGCGGCCGAAACCCTGCGCCCCTGCGGCCACTTCCTGCTCTGGTCACGGGTCATCGTCGTCCCTCCTCCCGCCCCGGCGCCGGGCCCGGCGGGTGCTCAGAAGTGTGTGGCGGTGTGTTCGAGCCGGGCTCGACCCCGTCTCGAAGCTGTGCCGAGCGGCGGGCCGGACAGTGACGGGAACCGGCCCGGTCCGCGACGAGGGAGTGATGTCAGCCGTGAAAGCCTCCTTCATCCGCCGCCTGCTCACCGCGCTGTGCCGCGGTCTGGTGGCTCTGGGCATGCAGCACACGGGCGGCGAGCCGGGGCACCCGTACCCTCCGCTGCCGCCCGAGCCGGCCCCCGATCTCAAGGGCCCGCCCGCGCGCCACCCGGAGCGGCTGCGCCCGGACATTCCGCTGAGCCCGCTGGAGCAGGCGCTTCAGCGGGAGCTCGAAGCGGGCTGAACAACGCTCGCGGAGGCGGTCCGCGCGCCGGCCAGCGCGCGGACCACGTCCGGCACCGCCGCGGCCTCGTGCTCGCGGTGCACGACGAAGCGCACCCGGCCGTGGTCGAGGGGCAGCACCAGTACCCCGTGTGACGCCAGCCGCCGCTGCAACTCCGCGGCGTCGAGCCCGGCCAGCCGGACCGTCACGATGTTCGTCCGCCGGGGCGGCACGGCCACGTCCGCACCCCGAACCGAAGCAAGTCCGGCCGCCAGCGCGGCAGCCAGTGAATGGTCGTCGGCCAGCCGGGGCACCCGTCGCAGGGCCACGAGACCCGCGGCCGCCACAACGCCGGCCTGGTGCATGGTGCCCCCGAGCTGAAGGCGCAGCTCACGGGAGCGGTCCACGAAGGCGGCGCCCCCGCACAACAGCGAGCCGACCGGCGCGCCCAGGCCTTTGGCCAGGCAGAAGGTGACGCTGTCCGGGGCGGCCGCCAGAGTCTGTACGGATACCTGCCGGGCAACCGCCGCATTGGCGAGGCGTGCACCGTCGAGGTGGACATGGGCCCCGTACCGCCGGGCGAGCGCGGCCAGGCTCCAGGTCGTTGCCGCATCCAGGGCGTTGCCCGTCTGGAGCATGCAGGTGTTCTCCAGGGAGACGATCAGCGGCTGCCCGCGGCCGTCGTCGAGTGCCCGGGTGAACGCGGCCGGCTCGGGGCTTCCGTCGTCGCGCTGCGCCACCCCGACGAGCCGTACACCGCCGAAAAGGCGCATGGCCGCGCTCTCGAAGCGGGCGATGTGGGTGTCCTCGCCGGTGACGAGGCGGGTGTGCGCGCCGGGTGCGGCGGGTGCGGCGGCCAGGACCGCGACGAGGTTGGCCATGGTGCTGCTCGGCAGGAACAGCGCCGCCTGTTTGCCGGTGAGCCGGGCGCCCTCCGCCTCCAGCGCCAGGACGGTCGGGTCGTCCCCGTACGCGTCGTCTCCCACCTCGGCCTCGGCCATGGCGGCCCGCATCGCCGCGTCGGGACGCGTGCGGGTGTCGCTGCGGAAGTCGAGGCACGGCGGCTGGTCGTTCACCGGCCCGCCTCCGGCAGGTGCGGCTGCTCGGCATGGGCGATCCAGACGGCGCGGGAGTGGGTGTACTGGTCGGCGGCGTGCACGCCCAGCTCGCGGCCGTAGCCGCTGTGGCCCATTCCCCCGACGCTGATGGTCTCGTCCGTGTCGCCCCAGGTGTTGAACCAGAGCAGTCCGGCCAGCAGTTGCCGGGCCAGCCGCTCGATACGGCCGCTGTCCGCGGTCCATACGGAGGCGGACAGACCGTAGGCGGTGTCGTGGGCCAGGCTCAGCGCCTCGTCCTCGGTGCGGAACGTCCGTACCGCGAGCACCGGGCCGAACAGCTCCTGGCGCCACGCCCGGCCGCTCGTGGCCACCTGGTCGAGGACGACCGGATTGACGTAGAAGCCCTGGCCGCACGCACCGGGAAGGCTCGGCCGCAGCGCGCTCCGGCCGGGCGGGAGGTGCGCCGATGCGCCCTGTGCCACGGCCTCGTCGACGGCCGCGGCGACCCGGTCCACGGCCTGCCGGGTGATCAGCGGCCCGAGGTGCGTGCCCGGGTCGTCGGTCGGGCCCAGGGTCCGTGAGCCCGCGCGGGCGGCGATCTCCCGTACGAAGTCGGCGTGCACGGACTCGTGGACGACGAGCCGGGAGGCGGCGACGCACATCTGGCCGGAGTTTCCGGTGAACGCCTCCACGGCCGCCTCGGCGGCTGCGGCCAGATCTGCGTCCGGGAAGACCACGAGCGGGTTCTTGCCGCCGAGTTCGAGCGAGACCCGCTTGACCCCGGCCGCGCAGCGCCGCGCCACGTCGCGCCCGGCGGCGGTGGAGCCGGTGAAGGAGACCGCGGCGATGCCGGGCAGTTCGCACAGCAGCTGCCCCACGCCGCTGCCGCCGTAGGCGGCGCCGAGCAGATGGGGCGGCAGGACTTCCTCGGCCGTTTCCACCAACAGGCGTACGGACAGGGGGGTTTCGGGCGCGGGCTTGACGACCACGGCGTTGCCGTACGCCAGGGCGGCGGCGGCTTTCCAGGAGGCCATGAGCAGCGGGTAGTTGGCCGGGCAGATGGCGGCGCACACGCCCAGCGGAACTCGGTCCGTATAGGCCCGCAGGCCCGGCCCGGCGGGGTGCACCTCGCCCGCGGGGTGCAGCGCCGCATGGGCGAACCAGCGGAACGCGCGGACGGCGAAGTCCACTTCCCCGCCCACACGTCCGACGGGTTTGCCCGCGCCCCGCCGCTCCAGCTCGATGAATTCCTCCCGTCGCTCCTGGACGAGATCCGCCAGCCGGTGCAGGCGCTCGGAGCGGTGGCGGGGTCCGGCCGTGCTCCAGGCGACCTGGGCTGTGGCGGCGCGCCGTACCGTCCGGGCGCACTCGTCCGCCGTGCTGTCGGGCAGGACGTCGAAGCACTCCCCGGTGGCCGGGTCGTACAGCGGCCGCCCGCGGCGGCTGCCGGGCGAGGCGGTGATCAGGGATGCGGCGGGGGAGCTCACCGTGCGACCCCCCGACCCGCCAGCGGTGTCCCGGCGAGCAGGGTGTCGAGGCAGCCGAGGACGAACTCCTTGTCCATCCCCAGCCCGGAGCTGGTCAGGAGCTTGCCCTCCACCCCCTGGTCCTGCCAGACGGCGTCGAAGGAGCCGACCGCCGGATCCACGAAGGCCACATGCACGGACCGGCCCCGGACCCGGGTCTCCTGCGTACGGGCCGGGTGCTTCTCGCGCTCCGGCGGGTACGGCATCCGTCCGGCGCCCGAGCGCTGCAGGACCAGCCGCAGCTCGCCGCCGCCCGCCGCATTCGTGTAGATCACTTCGAGTTCCCGCGCGCCCTCGCCGCCGGTGAAGACGGCGGCGCTGTCCGATGCGAAGCCGCCCAGCTCGGCGGGGAGGCCCTGAGCCGCGAGAAAGGAGGGGAGTTCCGCGGTGGGCACCCAGTCCCCCTCGTGCGGGCGATCGCGCCGGTGGAAGAAGTACAGCCCGGTCGGCACCGAGATCATGTCGGTGGTGTGCCTGGCCCAGTACGAGAGTTCACTGAACGGCGTACGCACGATACGCGCCGGGGCCTGCCCGTCGGCCGGCCGCAGCGCACGGTACAGCTCCACCAGCTCCTCGTCGCTGAACTCACCTTCCAGCACGGAGAGTTCGACCGTCGTTCGGCTCATGCGCGCGGAGGCGGCGCGGTGCCCGAGGTAGTCGGTGCCCAGCCAGACCACGCGCCCCGCACCGATCGGGAAGGCACGGGTCTCGCTGCCCCAGAGGCAGGGGTGGTCGGCGGCGGGGAAGGCCCAGTCGTACAGGAACTGCTTGAGCCGCAGCCGCCGCCCGCCGCCGCTGATCTCGGTGCGGTACGCGGCCGGGTTGGCATCGGACCACGGGGTGCGGCCCGCGCTCGCCGCGGTGCGGCCTGGCGGGGCCTCCTTGCGCAGGGTGCCGACCGCCGAGTCGCAGCGGCCGGGCAGTTCGGAGGGGTGCCACAGTGTGAAGTTGCACCACGGCTGGGCCTGTTGGGGTGCCAGCCGGGGCGGCACGTCCTCCAGTTCGGCCGCGTCGGCGACCGTGTTCCACTGCCAGGTATGGGTCGACGCCATGGGTGTTTCTCCTTCTACATGGGGGTGGGCTCCGGCGTCCGCAGCCGCTCCAGCCAGGCGGAGCTGGAGGCGAGGAACATCAACTCCCCTGCCCCCAGGGCGTCGTAGAGGTGCCCGGGCAGGCCGGTGAGTCCGAACGGCAGTCCCTGCTCGGCCGCCAGGTTCCGCAGCGCCTGCTCGTAGACGGGGTCGGTGGGCGAGGGGAAACCCTGCTTGCGGCGCTGGACGACGGCGGGCGGCAGCAGGGTGCCGAGCGCGGATTTCAGCAGTTCCTTGTGGCGGCCGGGCGCCGAGGGGCTCTTGAGATGTTCCGGGCAGCGGAAGGCGAGTTCGGCCAGGGTGACGTCCTGGAACACGGGCCGGTCCTCGAGTGTGTACGTCGAGGAGGTGAGGTCCACCATGTCGTTGACGTAGACGAGGAAGCGGCGCATCAGATGGTGTCTGCCGCGCTTGAGCGGGTCGAGGGTGTCCAGCGCCCGGTACTCCCTGAGCACCCTGTCCCACACCCGCTGCCTGATGTCGTCCATGTCGACGCCGAGTTCGCGTGCCAGCCACTCGATCAGTTCGCCCCACAGCGGGCGTTCGTCGCGGTACAGGCGGTGGGTGAGGTAGTGGCGGCCATGCACGTGAGTCGCGGCCGCGGGGTCGACGACGGGGAAGTAGCCGCCGTCCTGGTAGCCCCACATCTCGTCGGCCCCGTGTCCGGAGTAGACGACGACCTGGCCCTCGGCGGAGATCCGCCGGTAGAGCTGGTACATGGCGAGTTCGGCGCCGTGCAGCAGGGGCCGCATGAGCCGGTGCGCGACCTCCGGGACGAGGGTGACCGCGTCGCGGCGCGACAGTTCGCAGACGGTGAGCGGGACGCCGTGGGCGTCGGACACCAGACGGGCGTAGTCGACGTCGCTGCCGGAGCCGCCGATGCCGTCCTCGTAGTGTGCGACATAGGGGGCCACCTCGACTCCATTGCTGTGCAGCGCCGAGAAGATCGCCGAGCTGTCGACGCCGCCGCTGAGCACCGCGGCCCGGGGCACGTCCGCCACCGAACGCAGGGCGACGGCGCGGTCGAAGGCGGCGCGGATCTCCTCGGCACCGACCACCTCGTCGGACGGCTCGGGCTGCCAGTAGCGGCGTAGGCGCACCCGGGGCGAGTCCACGACCAGGTACTCGGCCGGCTGGAGCGCGCGGATGCCGGACAGCCAGGTGTGTTCGTCCGCCGCGTCCATCCGCACCCAGGAGCGCAGCACGAACTCGGCGGGGTCGACCTCCGGCCGGATCAGTCCGGTGGCGAGCAGGGCCTGGGCCTCGGAGGCGAAGAGAAGCCCGTCGTCGGTGTAGCAGTAGTGGAGCGGCTTGACGCCGAAGTGGTCGCGGGCCAGGACGGTGCGCCGGGTGCGGGTGTCGTGCCAGGCGAGCGCGAACATGCCGTCCAGGTTGCTCAGTACGGCCGCTTCGTCGGTGGCCCGGCTGACCTGTTGCAGGACGAATTCGGTGTCGCAGTGGGTACGCCGTGGCCACGGCGGCGCGAGCGGCGCGCGGGAGGCGTACACCTCGCCGTTGTTGACCAGTACAAACCGCCCGTCGGGGTCTGCCATGGGCTGGTCTCCGGCGCCGGTCCGGTCCTGGACGGCGAGCCGGACGCAGGCGAGCATCGCCGCGCCCGACGGTGCCACCCAGGGGGCGGCCGCGGATTCGCCGCGGTGGGCCATCGCCTCGGTCATGGCGGTGCCGAGTGCCGCGAGCCACTGCCGCTCGCGCGGCGCGCCGAGCGGGATGAACCCTGCGATGCCGCACATGTCAGCGCCCTCCCGTGGTGACTGCCGCGGTGTGCCACACCCGGCCGAGGCGGCCCAGGGAGGCGGTGAAGCGGTGCTCGATGCCGTGGTGGCCGCCGTCGTGTTCCTGGTATTCGTGCGCGATGCCGAGCTCCTGCAGCGTGGCGTGCAGCGCCCTGACGCCCCAGTGCATGTGGTATTCGTCGCGGCGCCCGGTCTCCAGGTAGAGCAGCCGCAGCGCCCGCAGTCGTTCGGCGTGCGCGGCGGCGGTGCGTACGGGATCGTGCCGCAGCCAGCGCTCCCACACCTGGGGGCGGAAGAGCCCGGTGCGCGGATCGCAGGGCAGGGTCTGCGCGGCCCGAAACCCGGGCTCGGGGGCGTAGCACATGCCCATGGCCAGCAGACTCATCGCGACCATGAACGCCACATCGTGCGGCCCGCTGTCGCGGCGATCCAGGAACTGCTCGATGCCGCCCGCTGCTTCGATCGTGTCCAGTACGCCCGGGAGCAGCGGCAGATAGCAGTGCTCGAAGCCCGCGTCGGGGGTGTGGGCGAGTACCGCGCCGAAAAGGTCGGTGTGCATGGCGGCGATCAGGGCGCCGTAGCCGCCGCTCGACTTGCCCGCGATCGCGCGACAGGCGGGCTCGGCCCGGGTGGCAAAGCGCCGGTCCACCTCGGCGACGACCTCGGTGAGGTGGGTGAGGTAGCGGCCGCAGGCCGGAGAGTCGATGTACTGCGAACCGCCGTACGCGGTCGTGCAGTCCGGCACCACCAGGAGCGCCGCGGGGATCTCGCCGCGCGCCATGGCCGCCTGGAGCCGGCCGGCCACCGAGTCGCCGAACGCCAGCGGGCGGTTCGTCAGGGTGGGGGCGGCACCGAAGCCGGGCAGCCAGTAGACGACGGGGTGGCGCGCGTCCTCCCGGTATCCCGGCGGCAGCAGCACCTCGATCCGCCGGGTGTACGGGTCCCCCAGCGGGTTGTCCCGCAGGCAGTTGCTGTGGTGGTCGACGACGACGCGCCGCCCGGCCGTCTCACCCATCGCCGGGCCTGCCCAGGACCTGGTCAACATGCCGGGTGTAGTGGACGGGCTGGTGGAAGACGGCGGAGAGCAGATTGCTGTTGCTGGCCCACAGTCCGTACGAGCTGCCGTAGAGCAACTCGCTGTCCAGCAGGGCCTGCAGGGTGCTCGCGGCGATCTCTGTGTATCCGGTGTCCTGGGTGAGGTGCCGGCGGGCCGGTCCGGGTCCCAGATGGACGACGCGGCCGGTCACCGGGTCCAGAAGGTGGCTGTGGGTGGCGCCTTCCTCGCCGCCGCCCTCGCCGCCGCCCTCGCCGCCGCCCTCGTGCAGCGAGATGGTGTGGGTCGCGCCGCTGTCGATGGCGCGGTACCAGAAGTCGGTGCCGACGAGGCGTTCCATCAGGTCCGCGAGCAGGTCTTCGGCCCTGCGAGTCTGGCGGCCGTGGCGGTCGCGTTCGGGGGCGAACTGCGGGACGGCGGTGGCCTCGTCCAGACTCACCTCTGCGTAGACGGCCTCGAAGTCGTACCCCTTGGGCGCATGGGGGCCGTTGTGCAGTTGGGCACTGCCGTCGGCGACCTCGATGATCTGTCCGGGCCCCCACAACAGACCGTCCTTGCCCAACTCGCGCAGGCGGCCGAGGGCTTGGTAGGGGGTGAGGGGAAAGATGGTGCGGTTGCACCAGGAGTAGTCCTGAGCACCCTCGCCGCTGACCTTCCAGCCGAAGGACGACGGGACGGTCAGGCCCGCGTTCAGGGTGGTCGCGTAGCGGTCGAAGTTCGCGACCGCGCGGGCGCGTACGGACTCGGTGTCGGCGAGCGGGCGGCGCTCGGTGAGCACGCCGGGCGGCGACATGCTGTGCGCCGGCACGAAGGCGACGTCGATCCGGGGGGCGTCGGGGCGGGCGAAGTGCCGCACGGTCGACTCGTGCAGGATCGCGTCGCCGCAGAGCATCACGGACGCCTCGCCACTCTGCACCAGGATGCTCATCTCGGGGAAGGTGACGTCGGAGACGAAGGTGTGCAGGACTGTGTCGCCCAGGTGCAGGGTGCTGCCGGGGGTGAGGGGGGTCAGGCGTTCGAAGCCGAGGCGGCGCAGGGTCCATTGGATCGCCTGGTGGCCGAGTCCTGATCCGGTGAACCGGGGCGGGACGGGGCCGACGGGGAAGACGCAGTCCGTGTCCGGCGCGCGGTGCGGGCTGTCGTCGAAGTCGACCTCACTGTCCTGAAGGATCCGGGCGAGGGAGGGGAAGTGGTGGTGGTCGAAGTGGTGGTGGCTGAAGACGATGTGGTCCACGCCGCCGTCCAGGACGTCGAGCAGCCCGTCGGGCAGCGCGGGATGGTGCTCCCAGAAGCGGTCCAGACGCTGGGTGAGCCACGGGTCGACCAGGATGCGCCGCTCGCCGGTCTCGATGAGGACGGCGGCATGCCCCAGGGATGTCAGCCGCATCATTGCGCCTCGTACACGCAGCGGAATCCGACCTCGTTGTGCAGATCGGTGATCAGGTCCTTGCCCCGGTAGAAGGTGGTCAGGCACACCGGCGGCGAGGTCCAGGTGCCGCCGCGCAGCACATGGAAGGCCTCTTTGCGGTTCATGAACTCCATGGGGTGGCGCCCCTTGAAGAAGGGATCCATGTCCTCGCCGGTGTAGTAGTTGGTGCGGGTCAGCTCCCATACGTTCCCGGACATCTGGAGCACGCCGTAGGGGCTGGCGCCCGTGGGCAGGCTGTCGGAGGCGAGCACCGGGTGGGGCGGGGTGTCGTCGGGGGTCGTGGTGACCAGCAGCGCTTCCAGCTCGTCCAGGTCGGCGACCGGCCGGCCGTAGGAGCGCTCGACGTAGTTCACCCGGTCCGGCTCGAAGCTGTCCCCCCACGGGTAGGCGCGGCCGTCCGTACCGCGGGCCGCCTTCTCCCACTGCAGCTCACTGGGCAGGGTGCCGCCGGCCCAGTTGGCGAAGGCCCAGGCGTCGTACCAGTCGAGGCCGACCACGGGCATGCCCGGCTCGTTGAAGCGGGCGTCGTGCCAGTGGGCCGGCTGGTGGTGGCGGCGCTCCTCGGGCTGGTCCGGGTGGTCGTATTCCCCCGTGTCCGAGGCCTTGTCCAGGAACTCGGCGTAGCGGGCGTTGGTGACGGTGGTCCGGTCGATGTGGAAGGCGGGCAGGGTCTCGGCACGCAGCGGGTTGTCGCCCTGCTTCATGCGGAAGGGCCCGCCGGCGGACGAGGCGGTACCGGCCAGGAAGGGACCGGCGGGCACCAGCACGACGTCGTCGTTCAGGCGCGGGCGGCGGGCGTGCGCGGCGACACGGGCGCGCATGTCCGTGAAGTACTCGTCCTCCAGGCGGCGCAGCTCCTGAGGGTCCCGGGTGCCGAAGATGGCGAGCAGGGCGCGCTTGGTGAACGCGGCCCCGCAGCCGACCGGTTTGCGGGCGTAGTCGTCGCGGGCGAAGTTGCTCGGCCATCCCGAGATACGGATCATGTCCGGCACGGCAGCCCGGATACGGTGCTCGGTCACCACCTTGAGGGCGGTGAACGCCACCCAGTCCACGGGGTCGTGGGTGGCGGCGGCGACCGCGGCTGCCGCTGTCGCGTCGTCGCGGTGGTGGGCGGCGAGAAGTCGTACGGCAGCGGCGCGCACCGGCCACTGCGGGTGCTTGACCGCGAGGCCGATGAGCAAGGGGATGCCGGCTCGGTCCCGGCCGCGACGGTCGGCGAGATCCACGACGGCCTCGACCGACGCCCAGTAGCGCGCGTCGTCCGAGTGGTCCACCTCGAGAAACTCCGGCGACAACTCCACGGTCGCCGACGGAAGGTTGCCAACCACCAGATCTCTCCCTCAAGACGTTGTGAAGCCGCCCGCACTGTCATACATGCGGGCGGCTTTTTAGGTATTTCGGGGTGCGTGGAACGGGTGGAGCAGTATTACCACTTCTCGATGCCCTGGCCGTTGTCACGCGACCCGATGAAGTCCTTCTCCATGAGAATCCTCCTCCTTCCACAAAGGGTAAGTCCAGCGACCTCAATCAGTCGCCGAGCGGAATCAGAGTGAATCCCGAGTCACCGGATCGTCAATAGCGAATTCACGGGGAGGCTGTGAGGGCTGGCCGATTTTCACGCTTGGACCCCGCAGACTCGCCAAGCACGAGCAGTGTTCGCCCTGTTGAGAACAGAATCCAGTCACGCCGCAGTGTACTCACACCTGGCCGGAAACATACGTCGACAGCAATGACAAGTTTCGGATAGCAATGACAAATCTCTCCGGGGAGCTACAAATCTTTGCCTGTCCGGAGAATCAGGGGGCCTTCCGGCGCTAGCGTCCCAGCGGCGGGCAGTTCAGCCGCAGCCGCACAATTGCTCTCCTTCACGAGAGCCGCGTCGTGAGAGGTACGGGGTGAACTCAGTGGCCGATACCGGGAATCTTCCGCTGGTCCTCCTGGTGCACAGTGGCGTTCAGCAGTTCCGCGAATATCTCCTGTCGATGGCCGCCACCCATGCCCGTATCTGGCTGTTCCTGGACACCGAGCCCACGTGGGAGCTGCCGTATCTGTGCGGCCACACCGTGGTCGACCTCCATGACGCCGGCGCCCTGAAGACCGCGGCCCGTTCGGTGGCGACCCGGCACACCGTGGCCGGGGTGCTGTGCTGGAACGAGCTGCTGGTGGAGCAGAGCGCCCGGCTGCAGCAGGAGTTGGGCCTGCCCGGTTCGCCGCCCGGGGCCGTAGGGCTGTGCCGCGACAAGCACGGCACCCGCCGGGCCCTCGATGCCGCGGGCGTGCCCCAGGCCCGCTCCCTCCCCGTGGCATCGGCGGCCGAGGCCCAGCGGGCCGCGGACCGTATCGGCTTCCCGGTGGTCGTCAAGCCGCGCGGTCTGGGGGCCAGCGTCGGAGTGAGCCGGGCCGCATCGCCCGCGGAGGTGGAGGCGGCGTACACCGCGGCGGGAACCGTGGTCATGGCCGGTGCGCCGGACTTCGGCGGGAGCGTCCTGGTCGAGGAGTACCTGCGCGGCGAGGAGATCAGCATCGACGCGGCACTGCTCAACGGCGAGCTGACCACGCTGTACATCGCCCGCAAAGTCTGCGGATTCGAGCCGTACTTCGAGGAGATCGCGCACAGCGTCGACGCCGCCGATCCGCTGCTGGACGACCCCGAGCTGCTTGACGTGCTGCGGCGGGCGCATGCGGCGGTGGGCTACGACACCGGGATCACCCACACCGAACTCATGCTGTCGGCGGCCGGACCCAAGGTGATCGAGATCAACGCCCGCCTCGGCGGCGATCTCATTCCTCTCGTGGCCTCGTTCGCCTGCGGGGTCGACCCGGGTCACTGGGCCGTCGCGATCGCCTGCGGCCGCATACTCCCACCACCCGAGCGCCGCCGTCATTGCGCGGCGATCCGCTTCCTCTACCCCGAACAGGACTGTGTGGCCGCCGGCGTGCACGTGGACGCGGCGGCACTGCCCGCCTCCGCCGTGCGGGCGCAGGCGCTGGCTGCGCCGGGCCAGGAGCTGCTGCTGCCGCCCGCCGGTCACATCATGAGCCGCTACGGCTATGTGCTCGTCACCGGGCGGAGCGCCGACGCGTGCTGGATCGAGGCCGACAAGGCGGCTCACGCCGTGCGGCTGAGCACCGCGTGACCCCGAGGGAAAGGCAGTTGCCCGCCATGGCGACCGACAGCACGAGGTCCGACAACACGACGACCGACGACCTGACCACGGACCCGGTGACGGGGGCGTTTCTGCGCGAGAGCGCGGATCCGCACAGCCCGCTGCACACCGTCCTCAAGGAGATCAGCCTGCCGCCCGCTCTCGCGGCGGCGGCAGGCAACCGGCTGCTGTCCCGGCCGCTCTTCGCCCCGCAACAGGCAGTGGAGCGAGCAGCGGCCGATACGGCGGGCTTCTTCGAGCTGATCACCTCGCTGCCGCAGCGGCTCTTCGACGGCGACCTGGACGCGTACTGCCGCGCGCTCGGCATCGACGAACGCACCCAGAAACTGATCACCCGCCTCGGCGGCGGTGCGCCGCCGATGTACGGGCGCACCGACATGAGCTTCGACGGAAGCCGATTCCGGCTCCTGGAGTTCAACATCGCGAGCGAGCTCGGCGGCATCGACCGCGCGGGCACGCTGCCCCGCCTGTGGGCACAGGCCCCGGGTTTCGCGTCCTTCGCGGCCGAGCACGCGCTGACGTATCTGGACACCGGCCACCTGGTCGCCGAAACCCTGCGGGCGGCTGCACACCCGGTGGCGGGCGGACGCACCCCGGTCGTCGCCCTGCTCGAAGCGCCGGGCGGGCTGGCCAAGTTCGGCGCCGTGTGGGAGGCGGTCGCCGAGCTGATGCGCGCCGAGGGACTGGACTTCCGCGTCGGTGAGGTGAACGCGGTCCGGAGCCGCGGGAACCGGATCACCCTGGGCGGCACCGCAGTGGATCTGGTGCTGCGCTGCTTCTGCGCCGAGGAGATCCTGGCCGAGCCCGACGGCGAGGCCATGGTGGAACCCCTCTTCCAGGCCCATGAGCAGGGCACCGTGGTGCTGTGGACGCCTCTCGAGTCCTATCTGTTCAGCAACAAGGGCGCGCTCTCGCTGCTCTCCCGGCCCCGCCTGCGCGATCGCTTCAGTACCGAAGAGCTTGCACTGATCGACCGGCTGCTGCCCTGGACGAGGTCGTTGCCGCACCACGCACGCACCAGTGCCCCGGACCTGTTCGCCGAGTGCCTGGACCGGCAGGACGAGCTGATCCTCAAGCCCCGGGCTCAGTACGGCGGTTCGGGCGTGCTGGCCGGATGGGAGACACCCGCGGGCCGGTGGCGTCGTGCACTGGAATCGGTCGATGTCTCGGGCGCCGTCGTCCAGGAGCGCGCCCGCACCCGTCCGGAACCCGTCCTCGATCCGGCAACCGGCCGCGCCGAGGACTGGCGGACCGTGTGGAGCCTGTTCCTCACTCCGGACGGGCACGCGGGCACCTACGCCCGCGCGCTGCCCGCCCACGCGGGCGCCGTGGTGGGCATGGGCGCCGATCAACGGGCCTGCACGGCAGGCGTGTTCACCTACGACGCCCCCGCCTGGCCCGGCGACACCTCGGCAGCGGGGGTGTGACATGGGACTGCTGCGGCAACCGGCGTTCCGCCGGCTGTGGGCGGGCCAGGCGGTCACCCAGTTCGGTACGCAGATCAGCATCCTCGCCCTGCCACTGACCGCCCTGACGACGCTGAATGCCAGCGCGTTCGAGGTGAGCGCCGTTCAGGCCGTGCAGGTCGCGCCGTATCTTCTGATCGGGCTGCCCGCGGGCGCCTGGGTGGACCGGATGCCGCGCAAGCCGGTCCTCATCACGGCAGACCTCGTGCGGGCGCTGGTGCTGCTGACCGTCCCGGTCAGCCATGTGCTCGGTGTGCTCACGCTGGCGCAGCTGTACGCCGTCGGGCTGACGATCGGCGCGGCCACCGTGTTCTTCGACATCGCCTACCAGTCCTATCTGCCCGACATCCTGCCCGCCGAGGACCTCGCCGAGGGCAACTCCAAGCTGGAGCTTGCCCGTTCGGGCGCTCTGGTCGGCGGGCACGCCGCGGGCGGCTGGCTGATCGGGCTGCTGCGCGGGCCCGTGGCGCTGTGCGTGGACATCGTCTCGTTCCTCTTCTCCGCCGTGATGGTGTGGCGCATCCCCGGCCGGCCCCGCCCCCCGGAGCCTGCCGCGCGCACCGGCCAGCTTCCGTGCCAGGACATCATCCAGGGCCTGAAGTTCGTCAGGCACCACCGGCTGCTGGCCCCCATCACGATCACGTCGTGCCTGACCAATCTGTCGTACGCCATGGTCTCGGCCCTGCTCGTCACGTATGCGACCCGTCAGCTGGGCTTCTCACCGGCCCGGATCGGCCTGGTGATGGCGCTGTCCAGTGCCGGGATGGTGGGCGGAGCGCTCGCCTCCCGGCGGGCGGCCCGGCGCTTCGGCACCGGGCCCACCATCGTCGCCGCCTCGCTGCTGTGCGGTGCCGGACCACTGCTGCTGCCAGTGGCCGCGTACGCGGCGCCCCACGCCCTGCTGGTCGATGCCCTGCTGGTCGGCGGCCTGCTGATCCAGGCGGTCGGTGTGGTGGTGCTCAACGTCAATCAGGTGAGTGTGCGTCAGGCGGTCACCCCCCGGCCGCTGATGGGACGGATGAACGCCACTGTGCGCTTCGTGTCCTGGGGCGCGCTGCCGGTGGGCGCGCTGCTCGGGGGTGCACTGGCCCAAGTGGTGGGACTGCACAGCGCGATGTGGCTGTCGGCCCTGGTGGGAGCCCCCGTCTTCCTCGGTCTGGCCCTCTCCGACGTGCGCCGCGTCGGCGCGGACGGCGGCCTGCGCAGCGAGGAGCCCGGTAGATTCGCCGCGGTCGGCAGGCCCCGTACACCCCGATGAGGAGAACACCATGACTCTCGCACCACCGCGCAGCCGCGAAGAGCGCCGCCGCGATGTCCTCGTGCACTTCGAGAAGGACGTCGACACCTGGGTGTCCACCGCGGACTCCGACGGCGGGCCCTATCTGGTGCCGCTGTCCTTCCTGTGGGACGGCACCTTCTTCTACATCTCCACGGTGCGCACCTCGCCCACCAGCCGAAACCTTCTGGCAGGCGGCCGGGTGCGGCTCGCGTTCGGTGCGACCCGCGATGTTGTCCTGGTCGAGGGCGTCGCCTCACCCGTTCAACCGGACGACGTCGGGCCCGAGTTCGGGGACACCTTCGCCGAGAAGACCGGCTTCGATCCGCGTGAGCTGAAGACGCCGTACCAGTACTTCCGTATCAGGCCCCGGCACGTGCAGGCGTGGCGGGAGGTCAATGAACTGTCCGGGCGCGACCTCATGCAGGAGGGCAACTGGCTATGACCCACAACGTGACCGATGCCGCCGTCGGCACCCTGGAGGGCGGCGGGTTCGTCCCGCTGCCCGGCCTGGTGCCGGCGGCGGGGCTCGCCCGGCTGCGCCGCGCCGCCGCGCAGCTGCGCAAGGAAGCCGCCCGCCTTGACTCCTCGGCCGGGGACTTCGTCCTGGAGGCGGCGGGCGTGGGCGGCTGGGTGGCCTGGCAGCAGGGCGATCCGCAGGTCGCCGGGCTGCTGCGCTCGGTGAGCCGGGCCCACCACTACGCACCGGACCTGGCCGCGCTGCAGGCCGAACTGGACCTGCCCGAGAGCCTGGTGCCCCAGCTCGTGGGCGCGCCGGGCGTGCTGGTCAACTCCTTCCTGTGGGCCAAGCCGCCCCGGCTTGGCTCGGAGAAGCCGTGGCACCAGGACATGGCGTTCGCTCCCGACGGCTTCGACACCGACGCCCACAGCGTGGTCACCGTCTGGGTGGCGGTCGAGGCGGCGACCGAGGCCAACGGCTGTCTGCAGTTCATCCCCGGCTCCCACCGGCACGGCCTGTTCGAGCACCGCGGCGTCCGCGAACGACGCCCCGGCGAACCGCCCCTCGCGGACGCCGTCGAACCGCATGTCGACCCGGCCCGGGTACTGCCCGCACCTGCGCCCGTGTCGGTGCCGCTCCCACCCGGTTCGGCGGTCGCCTTCGACGGGATGATGCTGCACCGCTCCGCCCCCAACTCGACGGTCAGCGAGCCCCGTACGGCGATCAGCTTCGTCTATCGGGTACCGAGGCCGGCCTGGTCCCACCCCGACCGTCGGAGGTAGTGGCATGCCCGTGCACACCATGAACGAGCGGGTCGCCGTCGTCGTCGACGGCTACTCCACCGGAGCGCTGTACGCGCCCGCCTTCGCCGCGTACGGAATCGGCACGGTGCACGTGGAGAACCGGGCGGAGCGGGCCGGAACCTTCCGCGCCACGTACGCCCCGGAAAGCTACCGGGCGGAGTACTCCTTCGACGGCGACTGGGAGACGCTGCTGCGCTCCCTGGGGCGGTATCACGTCGGGTGGGTGGCCGCGGGCACCGAATCGGGCGTGGAGCCGGCCGACGAGCTCGCCGCCCGGCTGGGGCTCAGGAGGAACAACGAGCCATCCTCCTCGGCCGCGCGCCGGGACAAGCTTCGGATGCAGCGGGCAGTCGCCGACGCCGGTGTGCCGGCCGCCTGGCACGCCGCGGTCGCCACCGCCGAGGAAGCGCACGCGGTGACCGCCGGGCACGGCGGCGGACCGGTCGTCGTCAAACCCCTGCGCAGCGCGGGCACGGACGGCGTGTTCTGCTGTACGAGCCCGCAGGAGGCCGCAGCCGCCGCGGACAAGCTCCTGGGCAGCCGCAGCGTGTACGGCCAGACCAACGCGGCCGTACTCGTACAGGAGTATCTGCGCGGTGACGAATACATGGTCAACTGCCTCTCCGCGGACGGGCAGCACACCGTCACGGAGATCTGGCGCTCCGTCAAGACCGTGCTGGCGGGCGCGCCCGTGTACGACTACATCGATCTGATCCCGCCCCAGAACCCCGACGCGCAGCGCGTCGCCGCGTACGTACGAGACGTCCTGGACGCGCTGGGGACCCGCTGGGGTCCCTCCCACACCGAGGTCATCAACACCGCCGCCGGGCCGCGGCTGGTCGAGAGCGCGGCACGCCCGCAGGGCACCATCGATGTGTCGGCGGTGACCCGGGCGACCGGCCGCAACCCGGTGGCCAACACCGTGCACGCCATGCTCGTCCCCGATCTCTACACCTCCAGGCGGCTGCCCACCGCCCCGCTGGCCGAGGCCCGTGGTGTGAGCTTCATCTGCCCGAGCAGCGGGCGGCTGCGCCGGGACCTGGACTGGTCCCGGCTGCGGACCCTGCCCTCGTACCACAGCATGCTCGCTCCGGCCGGACGCGCGGGTGAGTTCGTCCGTCGCACCAAAGACCTGTTCACCCGGCCCGGCGCCGTCTATCTGATCCATCGGGACCGCTCGGTGGTGGAACAGGATCACGCCACCATCCGGCAGTGGGAACGCGACGGCTTCTACGACATCGAGGTCGACGACTGAGCAGCCGGTCGGCTCCCGTCCGCCGCGAACAGATCGGTCTGTACGTGGACTTGGGGCTGGCCATAGGCGATCCGCCGGGTGATGCGCGCGCCGAGCGGTGTACGCGTGACGAGCCGCGCGGCTCGGGCCCGCAGGAAGGCGGCGAGTGGTCCGCCGTGCCCGAAGAAGGCCGCGGCCTGCAGGCGCTGCATCCGCAGCACGGCGTCGGCGGCGGGTCCACGCGCCGCCTCGAAGGCGGCCAGGCGCGCCTGTGAGCAGTCCCCGGCGGCGAGGGCGGCGACGAGCAGCGGATGCAGGACGGCGGCGTCCTGGAGGGCCTGGTTGATGCCCTGCGCGCCGAGTGGGCCGTGGGTGTGCGCACTGTCTCCGGCCAGCACGAGGCCGTCGCGCACCCACTGACCGGCCCGGGCGGCGAAGACGTCGAGCAGTGTGAGGTCGGACAGCTGTGTGAGGTGCTCGTCGATCAGGTCGGCCAAGTACGGCAGGGCGGCGGCCAGTTCGCGCCGGATGTCGTCGATGCCGCGCGCGGCGGCCTGCTGCCAGGTGTGGTGGGGCAGCGTCCAGCCGATCCTGAGCCGGTCGGGCCAGCAGTCGTGGACGAGTACCGCGGCGCTTCCCGCCCGGTGCACCCGCACCCGGCCGGTCGTGCGGCCGGAGGCCGGAAGCGCGAACCACACCACGTCCTGGTCGAAGGCTTCGGTTCGGCCGGAAGCGATCCCGGCGAGCTGCCGGGTCTTGGAGAACCGTCCGTCGCAGCCCACAACAACCTGGGCCCGCACGGTGGCGCGCCGCCCGCCGGGTCCGCTCACCACGGCCCCCGCGCACGCGCCGCCCTCGTCCGGGTGCAGCAGGCTGCTGATGCGGTGGCCGCCCAGGTAGTGGAATCCGGGCAGTTGGCGGCAGCGGGCCAGGAGTTCGTCGAGCAGATGGCGCTGCGGGAGGGCGAGCAGCCGGTTGTACGGTGCGTCGAGGCGGCGGTAGTCGATGTCCAGGAGCAGCCTGTCCCGCTCCAGGACCTGGAATCCGTCCAGGGCCACGGCGCCGCGGCCGCTGGCCGCCTCCAGCACCCCCAGCTGGTCCAGGATGCGCTGGCCGCCGGGCTGCAGGATCTCGCCGTGGAAGTCGCGGCCCGCCGATGGAGAGCGCTCCACCAGCACGACCCTCACCCCGGACCGCAGCAGCATCAGTGTGAGGGCGAGACCTGCCGGGCCCGCGCCGACGACCACCGCGTCGGTGTGCAGGGTGTCCGTGCCGCGGACGGCCAAGGCGCGGTTGACGAGGTCGAGGTACTGGCGGGGGGTCTCGGCCTCGTCGATGGCCTCCTCGTCGAGGCCGATCCCGTGCTCGTCCTCGATCCGGGCGGTGGTCTGCAGGATCGCCAGCGAGTCGTATCCGAGGTCGAAGAACGGCACGTCGAGCACGCCCTCGTCCAGGTCCCCGGCCTCCCCCTCCCCCGCGCATGCGCGCAACAGGGCGGTCAGGTCCGACAGGTTGAACGGTGCCACGGTGGCCTCTCTTCCTGCGTGCTCGGCACGCTCGTGGTGCCTGAAGGGGTGTCCTGAGGGATGCCTGGCGGGGTGTCAGCCGGGGCCGCGTACGACGGCCGCGGAGTTGAACCCGCCCCTGTCACGGGCCAGGACGAGCGCGCAGCGCAGCACGCCGCCGCGCCGGGGCTCGCCGATCACGAGGTCCAGCGGGCAGTCGTCCGCGGTGCGTTCGGTCGCGGTGGTCGGCGGCACCACGCCGTCGCGCAGGGCGAACAGGGCGGCGGCCAGATCGAGGGAGGAGCCACCGGCCAGCAGGCGACCGGTCATGGTCTTGGGTGCGGTGACCGGGACGCCGTACGGGCCGAACAGTGCGCAGATCGCCTCGGCCTCGGCCCGGTCGGCGCCCCGCTCGCCTGCCGCGTCGGCGAACACGACGTCGATGTCGGCGGGGCTCACGCCGGCGTCGGCCAGGGCCAGTTCGGCCGCCGCGCGCAGCCGGGGCACGCCGGGCCCGTCGAAGGTGGCCGCGCATCCGGCGACGGTTCCGTAACCGGCCGCTCCCCGGGCCTGTGCGGTATCCGCGTCTTCGAGGACCATCAGCGCGCCGCCCTCACCCAGGACATGCCCGCAGGCGTCCGGGGCGAACGGCCGGTAGGCGCGGGCCGGTTCGGCGACAGTGCTCAGGGAGCCGGCCGCCAGGTGCGCGGCCCAGGCCCATGGGCACAGCGCCGAGTCGACGCCACCGGCCAGCATCAGGCGTGAGCCGTTACGCAGGTGCCTGCGGGCCTGTGCCACCGCGTCCAGGCCGCCCGCCTGCTCGGTGACGACGGCGCCGCCGGGGCCGTGCAGTTGGTGCCGGATGGCGAGCTGGCCAGGGCCGGCCGCGGGGAACCAGGCGCTCGCGTGGTAGACGCTGACGTGCCGTCGCCCCTTGCTCCACAGTGCCTGCAGCTCGCTCTGGCCGAGTTCGACACCGCCTGCGGAACTGGCCGTGACGACACCGGCGTTGCTGTCGGCCGACAGGGCGGGGGCGGCGTCCGCGTCGGCCAGGGCCTCGGCTGCCACGGCGAGCGTGAGCCGGGTGATCCGGTCGGTGGCCGGCCGCAGCCGGGCAGGAACGTGGTCCTCGTCGACGAAGCCGTCGATCTCGCCCGCGACCCGTACCGGATATTCGTCGCCGTCGAATCGGGTCAGCGGCCCGATGCCGCTCTCACCGCGCAGCACGGCGGCCCACCAGGCGCGGGCGCCCAGGCCGTTGGGGGCGGCGACCCCGATCCCGGTGACGAGGGCGACGGGCTTCTCCCGGCGCGTACGGGCGCTCATGGGGACGCTGCCGGACGCGGGCGGGTGAGGACCACGGCGCTGTGGAATCCGCCGAAGCCGCTCCCGACGCCGAGCACCGTGTCGATGCGCTGCTCGCGGGCGGTCAGCGGGGTGTAGTCGAGGTCACAGGCCGGGTCGAGGGCGTGCAGATTGGCGGTGGGCGGCACCACACCGTGTTCGATGGCCAGCGCGCTCGCGGTCACGTCGAGGGAGCCGGCCGCCCCGAGGGCGTGGCCGATCATCGATTTGATGGAGCTGACGGGGATGCGGTAGGCGTGTGGGCCGAAGCTGCGTTTGAGGGCCTCGGTCTCGTACACGTCGTTCTGCCGGGTGCCCGCGCCGTGGGCGTTGATGTAGTCGACATCGCCCGCGTCGATCCGCGCCTGGTCGAGTGCGGCCCGGATGGTCCGCGCCAGTTCGTGGCCACCCGGGCGCAGCCCGGTCATGTGGTAGGCGCTGCTGCGCCGGGCGAAGCCGGCGATCTCGGCGTACATCCTCGCGCCGCGGCGGCGCGCGTGCTCGAACTCCTCAAGGATCAGCACGGCCGATCCCTCACCGAGCACGAAGCCGTCGCGCGTCCGGTCGAAGGGGCGCGAGGCGGTCTGTGCCTCGTCGTTGCGCCGGCTGGTCACCTTCAGCGCGTCGAAACCGGCCACGGTGATCGGGGCGATGGGCGCCTCGGTGCCACCGGCGATCATGACGTCGGTGCAGTCCTCGCGGATCAGGGCGGCTGCGTGCCCGATGGAGTCTAGGCCCGAGGTACAGCCGTTGGAGAACAGTGTGACGGGCCCCTGCGCGCCGCTGTCCAGGGCCACTTCGGCCGCCAGCGAGCTGGGCACGAGGTAGTCGAGCAGCTGCGGCACAGCGCGGTTGTGGTCGACGTGCCAGGTGGATCCGCAGTCGCTGACGACGGCGTACTCGGTGCTCAGGCCCGTGACGCAGCCGGCCGCACTGCCGAGCGCGACCCCGGTGCGCAGTGGATCCCCCGTACGGTCCAGGCCGCTGTCGGCGATCGCCTCACGCGCGCTGACAAGGGCGAACTGGGCCGCCCTGTCGAGGCGTTCTGTCTCTTCGGGGGTGAAGTGGTGTTCGGCCGGGTGGAAGTCGGCCTCGGCGGCGATGCGGGAACGGTAGGGGGTGGGGTCGAAGAGCCTGATGGCGCGGGTGGCGGTGCGGCCCGCGGTGAGCAGCGACCAGAATTCCTTCGTGCCCACTGCGCCGGGCGCGACCACGCCCAGGCCGGTGACGACGACGCGCCTCATCGTCCCTCCCCCACGCCTGCCCCCGCGCCGCCTGCCCTGTCGGGCGGACTCACGCCGCGTACAGGTCGAAGGTCGAGGAGCGCCTGGGGCCCGCGACGACGTCCAGCATCGGGTCGACGGCCAGGATCGCCTGGTGCAGCCGCTGCAGTTGGGGGGACGGCTCCACGCCCAGGTCCTCGATCAGCCGCCTGCGCAGGCGGCGGTAGACGTCGAGCGCGGAGGCCTGCCGGCCGGAGCGGTAGAGCGCCACCATGGCCTGCGAGTGCAGTCCTTCGTGTTGTGGGTGACGGGCAATCAAGTCGGTGAGTTCGGCGATGAGTTCACCGTGCCGGCCGAGCCGCAGGTCGGCGTCGATGCGGCGTTCCCGGGCGACGAGGCGGCTCTCCTCCAGCCGGGTCACCTCGATCTCCAGGATCGGGCCGACGCGTACGTCCACGAGCGCGGGCCCCTCCCAGAGGTCGAGGGCTTCGCGCAGGCAGCGTGCCGCCGCGTGGTCATCGCCCTCTTCGAACGCGTCCTGGCCCTGGGCCACCAGGCTTTCGTACTGGTGCACATCCACCGCCTCGGACGGGATCTGCAGCAGATAGCCGCCGTAGCGGGTGGCGAGCACGTCCTTCGCGGAGCCCGGAGCATCGGGCCCCATGGCCGTGCCGAGCCGCCTGCGCAGCTGCAGGATGTACGTCTGCAGGGTGGTCAGGGCGCTGGGTGGAAGGTCCGTGTTCCATATCTCCTCCATGAGGGTCGGAACCGGCATGACCCGTCCCGGGTACAGGGCGAGCAGGGCCAGTATCTGGCGGGGCTTGCCGGCGGTCGGAACGATCGAGACTCCGTTGACCTCGGCACTCAGTGGACCCAGAACCTTCATCTTCACGATTTCCTCCGTACCTGGCCGGCCTCCGCCGTTTCGAGCCGGTATCCGGAGAAGCACCGTAACCGTGTTCGACAGCCATCCCCGTTGCACTCCGCTGCCTTTCGAGCCGTTCTCCGGCGGTGCGGCCGCCTCCGTTTCCGGCCGCGCGACGCGTGCCCTGAACGAGACTCAAGAAACGTTTCATGGTGCGCTGAGCAGCACTGGTGCCAGTCCCGGGCACAGCGCGCGGCGTCTATGGTCCGTACGGCGAGGAGTTGCGCGTCATGAATTCCAAGAATCTTTCAGGCGGATCACCGGACGGATCTTTCGTGGAATTCGATACCGGCTTCTTTTCTTCTGTGAGAGGAGGGGAGAGATGGAGTTTCGCATCCTCGGTCCGGTGGAGATCCATGACGAACGCACCGGTGTACGGATCGCTCTGACGGGAGCCAAACAGCGGGCGCTGCTGGGCGCGCTGATCGTGAAGAGGGGTCAGGTGGTGTCGGCGCACCGGCTCATCGACGAGCTGTGGGGCCACACCCCTCCGGCGAACGCGACCAATGCGCTGCAGGCTCATGTGATGCGGCTGCGGCGGCTGTTGCCGGTTCCGGTGCCGGGCTCGGGTGAGCCGCACCACGAGTGGATCGTGACCCGCTCGATGGGCTATGTGCTGCGCGCCGGCCGGGCCGGTACCGATGCCGGGCAGTTCCACCAGCTGGCAGCCGAAGGACGCGCTCGCGCCGTGGCGGACCCCGAGCAGGCGACCGGCCTGCTGCGCCGGGCGCTGGCGCTGTGGCGGGGGGCGGCGCTGGAGGGCGCCGGGCGCGGGGACATCTGCTCGGCCGAGGCCGCCCAGCTGGAAGAGGGACGGCTGACGGTGCTGGAGACGCTGTACGACGCGTCTCTGCGCGCGGGACGGCACGGTGAGATCACCGGCGAACTGGAGGAGCTGACGGCCGATCACCCGATGCGGGAACGCTTCTACGACCTGCTCATGACCGCCCTGTACCGGTGCGGCCGGCAGGCGGAGGCCCTGAGCGTGTACGACCGGGCGCGCAAGCGGCTGGTGCACGAGCTGGGGGTGGAGCCCGGGCCCGCGCTGCGCGGCCGGATGGAGGCGATCCTCCACCACGATCCGGGCCTTGACGCACCGGCGTACCGCGGGCAGGTCGCCACCGTCCACCGGCTGCCCAGCTCACTCGATGACACCGGCTCACCTGCCGCGGCGGGCTTGGGGGCGAGCGTGCTGAGTCTGAGCGACGAGATCGCACGCTTACGCAGCCACGTCGAGCGGCTCTCGCGCGAACAGCAGCATCTGATGCACCGCTTCGACCAGTTGACCGCCCCGCCCGCGGCCGGACAGTGAGCGGCCCCACGCACGGGCGCTCGCGGGTCCGCTCAGCGCGTCCAGGCCGCCGACGGCCCGGGAGCGACGGCGGTGGTGCTCGCGGCGATATGGTCCGCCAGGGCGGACAGGCTGGGGTGGTCGAACAGGACGGCGGGCCGGGCCTGAATCCCGTACGCGCCGTTGACGAAGTCGAGGAACTCGGCGCCCAGTACGGGGTCCAGGCCCAGGCTGCGGAAGGTGGCCTCGGTGTCGATGTCGAACACGTCGCAGCACAGCGTCTCGGCGAGCTGCTCGCGCAGGACGCTGAGAACGTCGGCCCTCCCTCCGCCGGCCCTGCTCGCCCCGGCCGGAACCGGCCTGGGCTCGGGCACGGCCCGCTCACCGAGCGGCCTGGGCGGCGGTGTGCCGGTCAGCTGGGCGGCGACATGCCGGGAAAGGGCTGCGGGCGTGGGGTAGTCGTCGAGTTCGGCGACATCGACGTCCGATCCGCAGGCGGCGTTCAACAGGGCCACGAACTGTGCGCCGAGCAGTGCGTCGACGCCCAGCAGCCAGAAGGTCAGGTCCGGTTCGATGTCCGCGGCATCCCGGTAGAGCAGCCGGGCAAGCACCTGCGTCGCCTCCCGGAGGGACAGGGCCGCGGCGTCTTCCGGGCTCATGGTGGGGTGCGGGCGCGTGCCGGTCAGCGTACGCGAGCCGGTACGCGCGTGCCGCGTCCCTGGCCCCCGGGCGCCGGGGCGTCGGGCTGGGCCATCAGGATGGAGCGCTGCAGCCGGCCCAGTGCTGCCGACGGCTCCAGGCCGAGGTCCGCGACCAGGGTGTTGCGCAGGCGCTGGTAGACGTTGAGTGCCTCGCCTCGCCGTCCCGAGCGGTGCAGGGCCAGCATGAACTGCCCGTGCAGGCTCTCGTGGGTGCGGTACCGGCTGACGAGCACGGTCAGTTCGGAGAGAAGCTCCCGGTGACGTCCGAGGCGCAGATCGGCCTCGATCCGCTGATCGAGGGCACACAGCCGGGCCTCTTCGAGGCGCTCGATCTCCATGCCGGTCTGGCTGCCTGCCTGTACGTCGGCCAGGGCGGGCCCCGACCACAGGGACAGCGCGTCCCGCAGCCGTGCGGCCGCCTGGGAGTAGTCCTCGGCGTCCATGGCCCGGTACCCGGCACCGGCGCGGTGCTCGAATTCACGGAAGTCGACGGTGCCGCCCTCGGTCTCCAGGCGGTAGCCGCCGGGAAGGGTGACCAGGACGCTCTTGGCGCTCCGCCCCTCGTCGGGGCCGCCGGCCAGGGCCTCGCCAATGAGGTCACGTACCTGGAGCACATAGGTCTGCAGAGTGGTGCGGGAGCTGCGTGGCGGATTCTGGCCCCAGAGCTCCTCCACCAGCTGGGAGACCGGCACCAGTTGATCCGCGTTCAGCGCGAGCAGGGCCAGAACCTGCCGGGGCTTGGGCGCGGAGGGCGCGATCGACCGTCCCTTCTCCCGCACCGACAGCGCCCCCAGCACTTCGATGTTCATGTTTCTCCCCCAACGTCGGGCATGCAGGGTCAGGTATGCGAACTCGCCGCGTCCGCCCCCGCAGATGCGGTTGCGGCACCTGCCGTACACGAACGATACGATTAAAAAACAGCACGGTCGGTTTGTCAATGCTGGAACGGACGCTTCCGCGGGGTTCCGCCGCATGGAGGCCGACGGTCGGTTTCCGGCCGATGCCGGTCCCGTCGCACAGCAGTGCGCACCCCCGCCGCGCAGGCGTGGCAGGGGTGCGCACCGTGGCAGAAGGGGCAGGCGGCGGGGTGGGCGGGTGCCCGGACGGGCCCATGACAAGCCATCCGTGCGCACCGCACGGGCGGCGCGCCGCAGCATCCATGGCGTCACAAGAACAGACCAGCGCGACGGTTTTATGTCTGGCGGCGTGATGGGCCAGTGGGACGGTGCTACGACTGGTGCGGGCCCTCGGCCGTGAGGCCGGCGAGCACCGACGCGACGGCGAGCCGGGGCAGCAACAGCTCCCAGAACCCGGTCACGGTGGGTGCGGAGCGCCACGCGGAGTCACGGGCGCCGAGCACCTCGAAGCCCACCGTGGCCGCCACCACGGCGGTCACCACGTCCTGTGGTGCGACCGTCCTGTGCAGTTCTCCGTCGCCCTCGGCTTTCTGGAGCGTCCGGGAGACCCACTGCTGCCAGTGGCGGCGCAGGTCGCGCCCGGGTTCGCCGGCCGCGGCGCCGCTGAGTTCGAACCCGGCCCGCAGCACCACGTCCTCGCCGAAGCCGCGGATGAGCCGGTGCGAGGCATTCACCAGCAGCTGCAGACGGCTCACCGGCGCGGTCCCCTGCTCCTCGCCCGACGTGATCCCGTCCAGACGCTCCAGGGCCGCCTCCTCGACGGCCCCGGCGAGTTGGGCCTTGGTGGCGAAGTGGAAGTGCAGCGCGCCGGTGCTCACCCCCGCGAGCGAGCTGATCGTGGTGAGCGCGGCCACGGTGAAGCCTTCCCGGTCGAAGACCTCCGCCGCGCACCTGATCAGTGCTTCACGGGTACGCGCCGCGCGTTCCTGCTTGACCATCGAACTGCTCCGTCACTGCGGGGGGTTGCCGTGTTTGCGGGAGGGCAGGTCGGCGTGCTTGGTGCGGAGCATGGCCAGGGATGCGATCAGCACCCCGCGGGTCTCGGCCGGGTCGATCACGTCGTCGACCAGACCGCGCTCGGCGGCGTAGTACGGGTGCATCAGCTCGGCCTTGTACTCCTTGACCATGCGCACCCGCATCGCCTCGGGGTCCTCGGCATCGGCGATCTGCCGGCGGAAGATGACATTGGCGGCACCCTCGGCGCCCATCACCGCGATCTCGTTGGTCGGCCACGCGTAGGTCAGGTCCGCGCCGATGGACTGGCTGTCCATCACGATGTACGCCCCGCCATACGCCTTGCGCAGGATCAGCGAAATCCTGGGCACGGTGGCGTTGCAGTACGCGTACAGCAGCTTCGCGCCGTGCCGGATGATCCCGCCGTGCTCCTGGTCCACACCCGGCAGGAACCCCGGCACGTCCAGCAGCGTGACGATCGGGATGTTGAACGCGTCGCACATCTGCACAAACCGGGCCGCCTTCTCGGAGGCCTCGATGTCCAGCACCCCGGCCAGCGACTGCGGCTGGTTGGCCACAATGCCCACCACCTGCCCGTCCAGCCGCGCCAGCGCGCAGATGATGTTGCGGGCCCAGCGCTCGTGGATCTCCAGGTAGTCGCCGTCGTCGACGAGCTCCTCGATCACCTTGTGCATGTCGTAGGGCCGGTTGCCGTCCGCCGGAACCAGGTCCAGCAGCGCCTCGCCGCGCCGGTCGGCCGGATCGTCCGAGGCCACCACCGGCGGGTTCTCCCGGTTGTTCGACGGCAGCATCGCCAGCAGGTAACGCACCTCGGCGATGCAGGTCTCCTCGTCGTCGTAGGCGAAGTGCGCCACCCCCGACGTCTCGGCGTGCACATCCGCACCGCCCAGACCGTTCTGCGAAATCTCCTCACCCGTCACCGCCTTGACCACATCCGGCCCGGTGATGAACATCTGCGAGGTCTCCCGCACCATGAACACGAAGTCCGTCAGCGCCGGACTGTAGGCCGCCCCGCCCGCGCACGGGCCCAGCATCACCGAAATCTGCGGGATCACCCCCGACGCACGGGTATTGCGCTGGAAGATCCCGCCATAGCCGGCCAGCGCCGAGACACCCTCCTGGATCCGCGCACCCGCACCGTCGTTCAGCGACACCAGCGGCGCACCCGCCGAGATCGCCATGTCCATAATCTTGTGGATCTTCGTGGCATGCGCCTCACCCAGCGCCCCGCCGAAGATCCGGAAATCATGCGCGTACACGAACACCGTGCGGCCCTCGACCGTGCCCCACCCGGTGATCACACCATCCGTGTACGGCTTCTTCGCCTCCAGACCGAACCCCGTCGCCCGATGCCGACGCAACTGCTCGACCTCATGGAACGACCCCTCATCCAGCAACAGCCCGATCCGCTCCCGCGCCGTCAGCTTGCCCTTCGCATGCTGCGCCTCGGTCGCCCTCTCACTCGGCCCACGACGGGCCTCCTCACGAAGGGCATGCAGTTCGGCCACGCGTCCACGGGCAGGTACCGCCTCCACGCGGACCGGGGCGGTGTCACTCAGCAGCGTCACAACGGGTCCTTTCTTTGGCGCAGGTGCGTCCGGTCCGGATGCACCCAACATAACAAACCGCTTGTGCGGTTTGCCTAGTCCAAATCGACGGGCGGCTCACTGCCAGCTGTGCGGAGCGCGGTAGGCCGCGAGGCCCTCCCATCGCCGCCGGTCGGCAGCGGGCGGCCGCTCCCCTGTGCACTCCGCTTGCGCCTTCTGCCCCGCGAGCACCGAGAGCAACACCACGGTGACGGCGGCCAGTTCGTCCGCCTCGGCATGTCCGCGCTCGACGCGCACCACGTGGTCAGTTCCACCTTCAGCGTTCACAGCGGCCTCCCCTCCTCTCCCGCCACGGTCGGCGGCGATGCTCAAGGAGGGCTCGGATCCGGCTCGAGAACCGGTCCAAGACCCGTCTCGGCGGCAGGGAGGCACCGCACAACAGAGAACTCCGCCGACCGCGAGATGCTGCGGAGTTCTCCGACTGCGGACGCCGTTACGCGGGAGAGGTCGCTTCCTTCTCCTTGCGCAGCTTCATGGCCTCTTCGTACACCTTGGCCGCCCGACCAGGGGAGAAGTCCAGTCGCACCAGCACCCCCGGAACCGCGATCGCGGCCATCAGGTGCCGGTAGAGCTCCGCCACGCGCTCCAGCATGTCCTCGTGCCTGGTCATGATGCTCGACAGCACCTGCACCCCGGTGAACGCCCCGACGAACATCGTCGCGATGGTGGCCAGGTCGGTGTGGGGAAGGAGCTCGCCGTCCGCTTTCGCCTGCTCGAAGAGGCTCAGGCTGTGGTCGGTCCAGGCCTGCATCGGCACCCGCCGGTCCAGGCCGTCCTTGGACGATCCCTGCTCCACGGTGAGCCGCACGCTGCCCCGAACGATCGGCTCGCGCTCCTTGAGCAGGTAGGACAGCAGCAGAGCCTCGTCGACCGCCCGCTGCAGGCTCAGATCCCTGGGAGGCAACTCCGGGAGTGCGCCGAGCTGTTCACCCAGCACCTCCTGGGCCAGCTCTTTCTTGGAGGCGTAGTGGAAGTACAGCGCTCCCTTGGTCACTCCCGATCTCTTGAGGATCTCGGAGATCGTCGCTGCTTCGTACCCGACCTCATCGAACACCTCGGCCGCGGCGACCAGGATCGTCTGCCGCGTTCGAGTGGCCCGTTCTTGGCGCGCCACGTTACACCTCCGTACCCCCCGTCATACCCGGACATGACGGATGCCCCCGCGTCGGCCACCGGCCGACGAGAGGCGCCGGAGCAGGCGGGCAACCTGCCTGCCTGCGCTTGCCGTTCGCCCGTCCCGCCACCGGACGGCGCGGACGCCATCCACCCGCCCATGCTCCCGCAGGGGTGCGAACAATCCCCACAATAAAACCAAGCGTCCGGTTTTTCAAGGCGTCCCGGACGGTCCCCTTCCGGTCATACGGGGCCCAACACCGCATAGTTGACCTGCAACTTCCGTGGATTCCTTGCAAAAAACCGGTTGGGCCGTATCTTTATGGGCCATTGAACTTCCTTCCCTGACTCGACGTCTCTGCGGAGAGGTCCCATGACCCTGCTGACGTTCCAGAAGGATGACCATCCCCAGACCGCCGGGAGACCACTCCCGCGCGTGGGGCCCGAAACCGCCGCCCCGGCTCCGGCCGCCGCCGAACTCGCGCATCTGCTCTTCGACCAGGAGGACCGGGACCGCGTCCACGGCACCTGGCGCGCGCTCATCGCCGGCGAGGAGTTCCGATACCGCCCGGGGCTGTCCGAAGAACAGCGCATCGCTCGCTCCTACGCCCGGCTGCGCCTGCTCAACGGCGCCCTCGACAGTCCCGAGGCGCTGGCGGGCGACCCCTGCCGGCTGGCCAGCCTGCACGAGTGGACGGGGGTGGTGGACGCGGCGCTGGGCACGGTCGCGGGCATCCATTACAACCTGTTCCTGGGCAGCCTCCTCGACCACGACCCCGAACGCCGCCGCAACTTGTCGGAGTTCACGTCCATGCAGCGCACAGGAACCTTTCTGTGCACGGAGCTCGATCACGGCAACGACGTCGCCGGCCTTGAAACCACTGCTGCACTCGACCGCGCCTCCGGCGGCTTCGTGCTGCACACGCCCACCCCCGGTGCGCAGAAGTTCATGCCGAACACCAGCATGATCGGCGGCCCGAAGAGCGCGGTGGTGGCCGCGCGGCTCCTCATCGACGGCCAGGACCAGGGCGTCTGCCTGTTCCTGACGCCGCTGAGCGATGAGCACGGCCCGCTGCCCGGGGTCCGGATCCGGATGCTGCCCGAGCGCACCGGCGTCCCGCTGGACCACTGCCTCACCTCGTTCGACCAGGTGCGGCTGCCCCGCGAGGCGCTGATGGAGGCCGATCACGGGCACCTGGACCACGACGGGCTCGTCACCGGCAGCCTGGGCAGTCGGCGAAGACGATTCCTGCGCTCGATCGGCCGCGTCACCGTGGGCAAACTCTGCCTCAGTGCCAAGGGCGTCGGCGTCTCGCGGGCGGCCCTGGCCATCGCGGTGCGCTATGCGCACCACCGACACATCAGCGGGCCGAGGGTGGGCGAGCGGGTGCCGCTGGCCGCCCACCGAAGCCATCACGGCCGGCTGCTGTACGCGCTGTCCAAGGCGTACGCGATGACCTTTCTGCACCGTACGGTCGTCTCCCACTGGTCCCAGCACACCCCCGAGGACCGGGCCGAGGCCGAGCGGCTGACCGCCATCGCCAAAGGCTGGATCACCTGGCAGGCCCGCGACATCACCCTCGAGTGCCGCGAACGCTGCGGCGCCCAGGGCCTGTTCCCCGCCAACGGCCTTGCCGACTTCCCGCTGAACCTGGAGAGCTCGATCACCGCGGAGGGCGACAATCTGGTGGTCTGGGTCAAGGCCGCGTCCGAGATGGTCTTCGGCCACCAGACCACCCGGCCCGGCTCCCATCAGCATTCCGGAACGGCCGAACAGGCTCTCAACGACCTCGGCTTCCTGCGTGCCCTGCTCGCCGACGTCGAAGGCATATGGCAATTACGGGCGCGGGCCGCCGTGCGCAGGGCCCCGGCGAAAAGCCCGTTGAACCGGTGGAACGCCGCGTCCTCGGCCGGCCTTGAGATGGTCTCCACCCACGCCAGCCTGAACGCCGCCGACGCTTTCATCGCCGCTGCCGCCCGGGCCACCGACCCGACCGCGGCACACCTGCTCCACGGGCTGTGCAGGCTGTTTCTGCTACGCCAGTTGTGCGCGCACACGGGCGATCTGCTCGCCGAAGGCGCCCTGAACAACCATCATGTCCGCGCCTGGTCGAACGCCATGGAGGAGGCCATCGCCGACCTGGCCCCCCACATGATGACCCTCGTTGACGCCTTCGACCTGCCCGGCGAATTCCTGTCCGCCATCCCCATCGCCAGCGGCGGCTATCTCGACCGCGTCCTGGACGACTGACGGCCCCGCCTCGCCCCGGCATCCTCCGGGGCGGGGCGGCCCGTTCAGCCCGTGGCCGCACGTTCAGCCGGCGGCAGCCCGTTCAGCCCGCGCGGCCTCGATGACGGCGGCGTGCGGCGAGACCGGAATCACCCGGGTCACCGTGAGACCCGCACGGTCCAGCAGCGCCTCGTACTCGTCCCTGGTACGCCCCTTGCCGTTCAGCACGGTCATCATCATCGCGTCGATGCTCTTGCCTGGATGGGGGGCGTTCCCTTGCGGGATCAGCGCGTTGACGACCAGCAGCCGTGCGTGGTCCGACATGGCGCGGCGGCACTCGGCGAGAATCCGCAGCGCCTCCTCGTCGGGCCAGCTGGCCAGGACATGCTTGAGGAGGTAGACGTCGCCGCCGGCCGGCACCGCGTCGAAGAAGCTGCCCGCCACCACGCTCCAGCGCCCGGCCAGCCCCGGCTCATCCAGCACATGATCGGCGACCACCGAGGGCAGCTCGAACAGCACACCTGTCAGCCCCGGATGCCGCAACAGCACGGCCCGCAGCAGCCCGCCGCGCCCGCCGCCCACGTCGACGACCTGCCCGCCGCCGCTGGCCACGGCGGAGAAGTCGTAGGCGCGGGCGACATCGTCGCTCAGCGTGTCGGAGAACGCCGCCATACTGGCGTTGAAGCGCGCGGCCAGTGCCGGATCGGCCGCGAGATGGTCGTAGAACGGGACGCCGAAGAGGTCCTCGAAGACCGTGCCGCCAGTGCGTACCGCTTCATGAAGCCGGCCGGCGGGCCGCCAGAAGATGTCCTCGCCCCGCATCAGGACGAAGTCCCGCAGAGAGCGAGGCGCATCACAGCGCAGGGGATCCGCGAGCGGCGTCAGATGAAAACACCCCGTGCCGTCCTCGCGGAAGACCCCCTTGGTCGCCAGATACCGCAGCACCCGTTGCAGACTCGCGCCGTCCACACCGGCCGACTCGGCCAGCTCGCCGCACGTACGGGGACCGCCGGCGAGAAGATCCGCGATACGGAAGCGGGCCGCGGCCTGCAGCGCCGCCGAGTACACATACCCCACGGCCAGTTCGAACAGCTCGCCGGAGAGATCCTCCTCCGCAGCCACCTCGACCGAAGCCTCGGAACGAACAGCACCCATCGGCCCACACCCCTCCGCCCCACAGACTCGGCTCGTGGCGCCAGCCTCGATCACCGCCGTCGCAGCCCACTCGAACCACACTCAAGGAGCTCTGGTGGGCTCAGCGGGGGTCGCGTCCGATCATGCCGAGCAGCCGGTCCTGCAGGGGGGCGTCCTCGGGGACCGGCACCTCCGGGCCGAAGACCTTCACGCCCGGACCGAAGGCTTCTGGCGTGCGCAGCTTCTCCAGCACGTCGTCCGGAATGGCCGAGGTTGACAACCACATCCGCTCGACGTCCGCCGGGTCCATCCGGTCGTCCTGCCCGGTGGCCCGGGCGAGGTCCCACGCGTGGAGCACCATGTCGTCGCTGACGACCTGGTCGATCTGCTGCGCGACCGTCATACGGCCGGTGGGCGTGTCGCACTGCGT
The DNA here is from genome assembly GCF_036147535.1 of Streptomyces sp. NBC_00322. Lineage (NCBI taxonomy): Bacteria > Bacillati > Actinomycetota > Actinomycetes > Kitasatosporales > Streptomycetaceae > Streptomyces > Streptomyces sp. NBC_00322. The sequence goes on from NZ_CP108019.1 coordinate 920,473, forward strand.
CCCGGCGCTCTCGGGGTCGTCGAGCACGGCCTGGATGTCGGCGCGGGCGGACGTGAAAGCGCCCAGCGGATCGTCCTCCAGCCGGGGCGCGGAGCTGAGTGAGCGGCCCAGGGGGCGCAGCATCACGCCGTGCATGTCGATGATGTGGCCCACGACGTCCCGGGCCGTCCAGTCCTCGCACGGTGACGGGCTGGCCCACTGGCCGGACTCCACGGCGGCAACCTTCCGCTCGAAGGCGTCGGCGTGGCGGCGGTAGCGGTCGGCGATCGCGTTCATGTTTCCCTCTCGTTCCCAAAGCGCTGAGGACGTGCCATCGGTAGGACTCCGGCCGTGGCCACAACTCATCGGTCAACAACGTCAGGGTTCTGCAGGCATTGAGCGGTCCCCGGTCTTCAGGTCCTGTCCGGCCGATCAGGCCGGATCAGTGAGCGGGGTCTGGTGCGTGCGATCGCAAGGCCGGAGGATGGGGGTCCCCCGCCGAAGGCAGGGGGAGAGCCCACGCGGAGCGTCGGCGACTGACGACAACGCAGCATGGGGGCACCTCCCGTGCCCGAAGGGCTACGGGGGTGGGGGCCCCTCCCACGCCGAAGGCTGTGGGGGAGCGTGCCAGGGCACGCGAACCCGGCAAGATCCGAACGACAGGCCCTAGCCGAGGACCACCTGGGCAAGGAGTTCGGCGACCCGTGCGGGCTGATCCGTCATCACCATGTGGGTCGCGTCGGGAATGGTGACCATGGTGACGCGAGGGCTTGCCTCGAGCGCGGCGCGCTCATCGTCGGTCAGCCCGATCTCGTCGCGATCCCCTCGTACGACCCAGGCCTGCGCGCCCGAGTCACGCAGCCGTGGGACCAGCGAACCGTGCTGGTCCAGGTAGTCGAAGTAGTGCCGGACGCTTCGGCGGCAGAAGGCGGCATCGTTCTTCTTCAGCTCGGCGACCAGCGCCTCGCGATGGGCCACGGGCAGGCTCTTCGCGATCGCCCGCGGTGAGAGCCACACGAAGGCGGACCAGATCAGCGCCCCGATCCCGGGCAGCTGCCCGAGGCGGTCGGCGACGGCGAGCTCCTTGGACTCGTCCGGCCGAGAGAACGTCGGTGACAGCAGAACGAGGCGGCCGGCGAAGTGCCCGCCGGCCGCCATCTCCAAGGCGATGTTGGCGCCGAAACTGTGGCCGACCACGACACCGCAGCCCCGCTCCGCAGCGAGGGCCCCCGCCAGCGCTGCGTAGTTCTCCATGCTCAGGTCCTGCGGGGCCTCGGTGCCGGCGAAGCCCGGGACCGTCGCGGCCACCAGCCGGACCGGCGCGGTGGCGAGCGCCGGTTCGGCGATCATGTCGTCGTAGAACGCGGTGCTGCAGAGTCCGCCGGGCAGCAGCAGCACGCGGTGCGCGGCATCGGCGGGCCCGGACTCGCGGACGTCCCACGCATGGAACTCCTCGGTACTGCTCACGATGGACCTCCGTCTCACGCCTTCGGGCGGGCCCAGTGTGGCGCGCGGACCGGCGCGGCACGACGACCCTGAGCCGAACGCGGCATGTCCCCCAGACCGAAACCCCCAGCAACTGCTCGCCGCCATAATGCTCGGATGACTGCCGCCGCCCCGCCTTCCTCCTCCGCCTCCTTACAGCGCACCCGCGTCGTCGTCGTGGGCGCGGGACCTGCCGGGCTCACCATCGCCAACATCCTGCGTGCCGCCTCCGTCGACTGCGTACTGCTGGAAACGGAGAGCAGAGAGTTCATCGAACAGCGCCCCCGCGCCGGCTTCATCGAGGAGTGGGCGGTACGCGCCCTCGAACGGCGCGGGCTGGCCGACCGGCTGCTGGAACAGGCGCAGGCGCACGGCGAGTGCGAATTCCGGTTCGCGGGTGAGCGTCACAGGTTCCGGTACGGCGAGCTGTCGGGACACCGTCACTTCGTCTATCCGCAACCGCTGTTGGTGACGGATCTGGTGCGCACGTACGCGGACGAGACGGGTGGCGACATCCGCTTCGGCGTACGCGACGTGGAACCGCACGCCGTCGATTCGGACCGGCCCTCGGTGGCGTACACGGACCCGGACACCGGCGAACGCCTGCGCATCGACTGCGATGTCGTCGCTGGCTGCGACGGCGCGCGCGGCGTGACACGCGGCTGGGTGCCGCCGGAACGCGCCACCTTCGCCCGGCACGACTACGGCATCGGCTGGCTCGCGCTGCTCGCCGAGGCGCCGCCCTCCTCGGACTGCGTCGTCTTCGGCGTGCATCCGCGCGGCTTCGCCGCCCATATGGCCCGAAGTCCTCAGGTCACCCGCTACTACCTCGAGTGCCCTCCGGGCGACGACCCGGAGAACTGGCCGCACGAGCGCGTGTGGTCCGAACTCCACCACCGGCTGTCCGCGGACGGCGCTGGGCCGCTCACGGAGGGTCGGCTGATCGAGAAGCGGGTGCTGGACATGCACAACTACGTCGTGGAGCCCATGGCGTACGGACGGCTGTACCTGGCCGGCGACTCGGCCCACCTCGCGGCGCCGATCGCCGCGAAAGGCATGAACCTCGCCCTGAACGATGCGCTGTTGCTCGGCGACGCGCTCGTCGCGTACTGCCACAAGGGCGACGACAGCGCTCTGCGCGGCTACTCGGAGGCATGTCTGCGACGCGTGTGGCAGTACCAGGAGTTCTCGCAATGGCTCTCGGAGGTGCTGCACGGGGCCTCCTCGGGCGACCCCTTCCGGGCGGCCTCCGCGGCTGCCCGGCTGCGGCGGATCCTCGGTTCGCCGGCCGCCGCGGCCGCCTTCGCCGAGATGTACATCGGCAAGGACGCCGATTACTGACTTTCCGGCGGCCGCGCGGTGAACCGGGTGGCACCGCGCCACGTATGAGAGGAGGGCTCCCGACGTCCGGGCCCCCGGCGTTCACAGCGCCGTCCCGGAACGACTGAGGGGCCAGGAGATGACGCACGCACGACGCAGGCTTCAGCGGATCGCGCGGCTGGCGGCAGTCGGCGGACTGCTCTGCGGCGGGCTGATGATCACCGACGCCGTGGCGAGCGAGGGCTCCACCCCGAGAGGGGGCCCGGGCAGCACCTCAGAGAACAACGGCCTGGGCGCACGTCTCGTGTCCGAGCTCGGCATGTCCCGTACCGCCGGCAGCTGGATCGGCGACGACGGACGACAGGTCGTCGCGGTGACCGACGCGGACGCGGCGGCCGAGGTCGAGCGGGCCGGGGCGCGCGCCAAAGTCGTCCGGCACAGCATGAGCCGACTGCGCTCGGCCACCGAGACCCTGAGCCAAGCCCCCCGTGTGCCCGGCACCGCATGGGCCGTGGACTACGCGTCCAACAGGGTCGTGGTGCAGGCCGACAGCACCGTCTCGGCCACCGACTGGTCGCACATGTCCGGCGTCGCCGAGGACATCGGCGGCTTCGTACAGATGCAGCGCACCACAGGCGCCTTCACCACCAGGGTCAACGGCGCCGAGCCGATCCTCGCCCCCAACGGCCGCTGCTCCGCGGGCTTCAACGTGACCAACGGCCGCGACAACTTCATACTGACGGCCGGGCACTGCGGCCCGGTCGGCACCACCTGGTTCAAGGACAAGCGAGGCACCCAGCCGCTCGGCGCCACCACCGCCAGCAACTTCCCCGGCACCGACTTCTCGCTCGTGCAGTACCGCAACGGCGAGACGCCCGGCGGAGCGAACGTCGTGAACGTCGGTGGCGGCAAAGGGGTCCAGATCACCGGGGCAGCCGATCCCGCCGTCGGCCAGCAGGTCTTCCGCAGCGGAAGCACCACGGGACTGCGCTCCGGCCGCGTGACCGGGTTGAACGCGACGGTCAACTATCCCGAAGGCACGGTCAGCGGCCTGATCGAGACGACGGTCTGCGCCGAGCCCGGGGACAGCGGAGGCCCGCTGTTCGCTGAGGGGCTGGCGCTCGGGGTGACCTCGGGCGGCAGCGGCGACTGCAGCGCAGGAGGGACCACGTTCTTCCAGCCGGCGACCAAGGCGATGGCGGCCCTCGGGGTGAACCTGACCGGCGGCACCACTCCCGCGCAGGGCAATGGCGCGAGCCAGGCTCCCCTCAACCCCGCGGCTCTGCCGCCGGCTCCAGCGGGTGCCGATACACCGCCCGGGCCCGGGCAGGCGAACGGTCCGACAACGGTCACCGGAATCATCAGCGCCCGGACCCTCGCACCGGGACTCGTCGTCCTCGTGGTGAGCCTCGTCGGGCTGATCGCCACCCGCTCGATCTGGTCGGCTCAGGATCGCCGCCGCTACCGTACGCACTACTCGCAGAGCTGGAGCTGACCCACCGACAGGACCGGGCGGCAGGCGACAGCTACCAGTCCTTTTCGACGCCACCCATTTTCGCGCTGATCAGGACGCTCACCCGGCCCTTGTCGTCGTATACGTCCTGACGCCACTTGGCGAACGCGTCGGCCATCCGCTGCATGTCCTCGTCCGAACTGTGGGCGACCTGCATCCAGACCTGCGCCTCGTTGGTGTCCCCCACCTTGCGGATGATGACCTTGACCGCCAGCGGGCCCAGGGCGTCGTCGGTCCTGTCGCTGTTCGAGGCAAGGTGGCCGCGGAAGTCGGCCTTGGCGTCGTACCAGCCCGCCATCTCCTCCTCGGAGCTGAGAACCGGCTCGCCGTCGCCCTCGGTCGTCAGGTCGGGCTGTGCCGCTCCGGACTCGTCGGTCGTCTCATCGGTGGTCTCGTCCGCGGTATCGTCGGTCGTCTCGTCGGTGCTGCCCTCGACCGTTCCCGACTGTCCCTGTACGGAACCGTCGGCCACCACCGTGCTCGGCTCCTGCTTCTCCTGTCCGCACGACACCAGCAGCCCGCAGCAGAGCATCGCCACCACCGTCACGGCACCGGACCGGCGCACACCTCGACCCGTCGTCATCTGGACTCTCCCCCGTCGCTCGTTGTTCCCCGCTGTCCAGATGCGTGCGGCGACGGTTCCGTTCCACTCGGGTCTCAGTGGACGAGGGTGTAACTGCCCCACGGCTCGGTGTTGGGCACGATGTTGTCGGTGAGGGTCGTCGCGAGATACGTCGTCATGTCCCCCGAGCAGTCGTCGTTGGGATACAGGACCATGTCCACGAGGGTGTTGTTGACGACCTCGGTGGCCCCGGCGGGCCCGAAGCGGTGGCAGCCCTCGACCAAGGGGTTGCTCACGGTCACCACCCTCTCCTTCTCGGTTTCGTAGGAAATGGTGCCGGCCCCGTTGCGGCCGAGGTCGGAGCAGCCCGCGAGGGCGATGGTCAGGAGCGCTGCCCCGGCGGCAACGCCGAGGCGCCGGTGATCGGTCACGGCCATTGGGCGGTCCTCGTCTGTGCGGAAGAGTCCTGGAAGGTCCCTGAAACGTCCTGGTGGAGGCCACCTTGCCTGGTTCGCGGGCAGGCGGCATCCGGTGCGCGGCCGGCCGAGCTACAGCGCAGCCACGCACGCAGGATGGGGCGACGCTTGACCTTGAGCGCAGACCAAGTTCTACGGTCCAGCCATGACGAGCAGCGAGAGCACGAACGCCGACATCCGCGAGAAGCGCTTCCAGCACGGAATGAAGGTGCTGTCCGCCGTCGACGGCGAGGGCGGACAGCGGGTCATCGACTCCCTCGCCGACATCTCCCCCGAACTCGGACACCAGGTCGTGGCCTGGGCCTTCGGTGAGATGTACGAGCGCCCCGGGCTCCCGCCCCGCGACCGTCAGTTGGTCACGCTGGGCATGCTCACCGCCCTCGGTGGCTGCGAGCCCCAGCTGGACGTCCACATCAACGCGGCACTCAATGTCGGCCTCACCCCCGAGGAGATCGTCGAGGCCCTGCTGCACTCCGCCGTCTACTGCGGCATGCCCAAGGCGCTCAACGCCACGTTCGTCGCCAAGAAGGTCTTCGCCGAACGTGGCCTTCTGCCGGTAGTCCACCCGGGCCACCCGTGACGTCGCGCGGCTCCGGCCGTTGACCACGGTATGAAGAAGCGAAGCATGGCCGCTGTTGCGTCCCTTGTCACCGGTGTCGTGGCCTCCCTCATCGCGCCGTCCCCCAGCGCTCACGCCGACGCACTCGGTGAGTCCCTGGGGCTCCCGATCGCCGTGCCGACGGTCGCGGACGGTTCACTCGAAGGTGTTGACGAAATCCTCCCTGCGGCCGAATAGCGGAGTCACCCCGTCGGGCAAAGGTGCGCGACGGTGGCGGGCCGCCGTCGCCTGCGGCCCGCCACTGTCGGCCCGGCGGGTCAGCGCCGCTGAACCACCGGGCGGGGACGGTCCGGGCCCCGTGCCCCCTCCACGTGGCCCTCGGTGACTGCCAGCGCCGCGGCCATGATGCTCAGCTGCGGATTGACCTCCGGGCAGCCCGGCAGCACCGCCGCGTCCGCGATCAGCACCCCGTGCACTCCGCGCAGCCGCCCGTCGGGGTCGGCCGGGAAGCGCTGGGCGTCGGCACCGGCGGAGACCGTGCCGGTGGGGTGGTACGCGGACAGGTGCAGACTGCGCGGGCCCACGCGCCCGAGGATTTCGTCCAGTTCGGGCAGCGAGCGGGCGCGGGGCGCGACGGGGATGCCGGTGAGGACCTCCTCCGCGCCCGCCGCGAACAGGAGTTGGCCCATCGCGCGTACGGCGAGCATCAGGCGGTCGCCGTCACGCGGGTCCAGGTCGTAGCGGAGCAGAGTCCGTTCACGGCCCAGTACCCGGCCCGACGGGCGGTCGGCGATCATCGCGCCGAGGGTGGCGAGCCGGTCGGCGCTCTCCAGTTCGCGCCGCAACTCGCCTCCCAGGCCCGGCAGTACGAAGGAACCCATGCCCGGCGGGGTCGCGGTGGCCTCGATCAGGGCGCCTTGGTCGTGCAGCTCCTCCACGCCGACGCTCTGAAGCACCCCCTCCCAGGCGGTCACCGGCTCGGCGAAGCGGCCCGCGACGCTGGTCGCCGGATGGACACTGAGGTTGCGGCCGAGCCGTGGGTGGCCGCCCAGGCCCGAGCGGCGCAGCAGGGGCGGGGACTGCAGGGCGCCCGCGGCGACGACGATCAGGGGCGCGAGGATCTCGAACTCGCCGCCGTCCTCCCTCCCCGCGAGCACACCCGTCGCGCGGGGCCCACCCGGACGGTCGGCGTCCACGAGGACACGCCGGGCCCGCGCGCCCGTGACGATGCGGGCTCCCGCGGCGCAGGCGTCGGGCAGGACCGACAGTTGCACGCTCTGTTTGGCGCCGGTGGGGCAGCCGACCACGCACTGGCAGGAGCCCTTGCAGCCGGTCGCGTTGCGGCGCAGGGGCGCGGCGCGCCAGCCGAGGCGTTCGGCTCCGGCGAGCGCGAGCCGGCCGTTGTTGCCGAGGACGTCCATCGGCTGGGTGGCCACGTTGAGGGTGCGTTCGACCTCGTCGAGGTACGGGCCGAAGCGTTCGGCGGGCGAGAAGCCGAGGTCGTTCGTCCAGCGCGCCAGCACATGGTCCGGAGTGCGGTAGCAGGTCCCGGAGTTGACGACGGTCGTGCCGCCGACCGCGCGGCCCACCGGAAGCAGCAGAGGCGGATTCCCCCATGCGACGGTCGCCCCGCCGTCCCGGTAGAGCTCGGCGAACCGGTCGAGCGGGGTGCGCCGCCCGAAGGACGCCGTGGAGTGATGGTGCCCCTCCTCCAGTACGACGACACGGAGACCGGCCCGGGCCAGGGTCCGGGCCGCCATGGCGCCACCCGCGCCGGAGCCGATGACCACGGCGTCCGCGGTGGACCGGGCCCGCCACTCGCGCGACGGGGTGCAGTCGAGCGGCGGATCCTCGCGCGTCAACCCCTGGGTGCGTACGCCGTGTTCGAGCATCCGCTCGGTCCCGGCGGCCAGCAGAACGGGCACCTTGAGCACGTCGAGGAGGGGCAGCAGCGCGGGGCGTGCGCCGAGCGAGCCGAGCACCCTCTCCCGCTCCGCGGCGGTGATGCCGGACAGCCTGCGGCCGGTGCGGGCCAGGGCATACGCGTCGAGCGCACGCGCCGCCGCCCGGACCCCGGCCCGTGTGGGCGCGGGCATCGAGCCGATGACGGCCTCCAGCCTGCCGGGAACCCGTGTGGGCCAGTCGGCGGTGCCGTCGTCGGCGATGAGGGCGGCCACCAGGCCGTTGAGACTCATCGGGTGCCCACCTCGGCGTGTGCCGTGCCGTCCAGGGTCCACTCGGCCTCGGTGCGCCAGCTGCCCCACCACCGTTCCAGCAGGACATGCGCATCCGCACGTTCACTGTTGCGGCAGGTCGCGTGGCTTCCGTCCGGGTCGGTGTAGTCGAGCGCGAGCGTGCGCTCCTCGGGCTGGGTGACCTCGACGCGGATACGGCGCAGGCCCGCACGGCCGGTTGCCGTCCAGGTGGGCAGGCCGATGGCGCAGCGGAATCGCCCGAACCCGGCCCAGCCCACCGCTGTACGCTCCGCCCTGCGCGGCCAGGTCCGTCCGCCCCGGCGCAGTCGCAGGAACACCAGCGGCGGCAGGCGCCGCAGCCCCGGCCGGGTGGAGACCGCGGCGACGATCTCCAGCACATCGCCCCCGCCGAGATCCGCGTGCAGCCAGGCCCAGCGGCGGGCGTTGCCGTGGCCGTAGATCCGGGCGGAGGCTCCGGGCGCGCCGGCCGGTGTCAGGGTCGCGTTCTCGTACGAGAATGTCCCGCCGTACGAGGCGCGCGCGGCGGGAAGCATCTGGGCCGCGGGCAGCAGGGGGCGGCGCCAGGACCAGCGGGGGAAGGTGAACAGCGGTGCGCCCGTGGTCTGTTCGGTGAGGTCCCAGCGCAGTGCGCCCGCCGAGCCGGACAGCCGGCCGGGCACGGCCGAGACGCCGTCAGCGGTGAAGCCCTCGCCGCTCCCGGCCCACTTCTCGGGGCCGAAGCGGGCGTGCCGTACCGGACCGTCCTTGGGAAAGACCGCGGCCCAGCCGTGCGCGAACGCCTCGGATCCGTCGGCGGGCGCGGTGAGTTCGTGGTGCAGCCACAGTCCGGTGCCGGAGGCCGGGTCGGTCAGTGTGGTGTACCAGACTTCGGTACGGCCCGGCTCACCGTTCCACCGCGGCGCCAGGTGCGTACGCGCGTCCTCGCGCCGCGGGAAGCGGAAACTCGTGAGGAAGGGCACGAGCCCCGTCGTCACCGGGAAGCGCAGGGTGCCTTCCCCGATCGCGGTGCCGTCCTCGTACACCGTGAAGGGCAGCACGGTCATCGATGCGAGCGGCCTGCGCGGGGTCACGGACTTCCAGCCGTCGAGAGTGAGACGGCGGTCTCCGGCAGTGAAGGAGATCCCGTAGCGGATACGCCGCCGGGCGAGCGGCGAGATCTCCAACTCGCCCTCGGCACAAGGGTCGTCGGCCCATCCGGCGATGCGTATCCGCCCGGTGATCCGCGCCTCGGTCGTACCACCGGGCCGCAGGACGCGATCCGCCGCGGCCCTCAGGTCGAGCCGTACCGCGCGGGCCCGGTCCTCCCCGTCGAGGGTGACCGTGCCGAGCATGGTCTCCCTGAAGACGGTCCCCCGCGTTCCCCCATCTGTCCGTGGACTCATGCGAGGCCCTCCAGCATGATCCGCTCGGTCGCCGTCAGATACGTCTCCGCGGCCCGTCGCGCGCCGCTTTCGTCGCCCGCCACGACGGCTTCGACCACCGGTTCCAGCCTGGCGTACGCGGCGACGGGGTCGGTGAAGGGGCCCACGAGGGCGGCCCGCACCGGCAGATAAGCATTGAAGAGGGTGTTGGTCAGCAGCACGTAGACGCGGTTCCCGGTGGCCCGGGCCAGTGCCCGGTGCACCTCGATGTCGGCGAGCTGCACGGCATCCCCGCCCTCGGCCGCCCGCACGGCCGCCAACAGGGAGCGCAGCTCGGCCCGGTGCTCCGCGGTCGAACGGGCGGCGGCCCGCTCGGCGATCAACGCGCCGACGCTGCGCCGCACTTCGAAGATCTCGCCGATCCAGTCCGGACTGTGCCGCACGAGCATGGGCAGCAGATCGGCCCCGCCGACCCGCGCGTAGTCGCGCACGCGGGTGCCCACGCCGTGCCGTGTCTCCAGCAGCCCGGCCTGGACGAGACGGCCGAAGGCGTGCTTGAGGGTGGTACGGGTGACGCCGTACCCATCGGCGAGCTGTCGCTCCGGAGGCAGATAGCTGCCGGCCGGGTGGCGCCCGGCGAGGATGTCCTCGCGCAGCCGGGTCTCCAGGACATCGACGATGGTCTCGCGGGGCAGCGCCTCCATATGGATCCTCCTTGACTCAGCGACTCAGTGGATGAGCCACTCAACCAGTGCTGGAGGATGAAGTCAATGCGCCAATCACCGTGCTGCCCGAGGCTGTTACGGCGCTCCACCTCGGCAGTGAGTGTGCCGAGCCCGGCCATCACACGTCGGCGCAGGAGCTGTACTCCTCCCGGCGCCTCGGCAACCGGCCCGCGGGCCCGGTGACGAAGCGCCCCGGGGTCACGGTCTGTCCACTCCGGAACTGCTCGCGGGTGGCAGGTTCAGGCCCGGCGGAGTCTCAGTCGTCCTCACCCGCCGCCGACTCTGCCGCGGCCGCCGCCGATTCGGCTGCATCCACCAGTTTCCGCATCTCCGGCAGATCCGACGGGCTCGTCGTCGCCGAGGCGCCGCTCGTGCCGCCACCCTTGTCGTCGCCGCCCCGTCCGCACCCCGCGACGCCGCCGAGAACGGTGAGGACGATGAGTGCGGACAGCGCCGCCCTTCCGGTGCGTCGGCGTGCCGTCACTTCCCGCTCCCGTTGTTGTTCGCCTTGCACCAGGTCTTCACCGCGGCCAGGTCCTTCTGCCGCTTCTCCAGGGTGGGCACGAGCGAACGCCGGAAGGTGAGCTTGTCGTTGAGGTAGGTCTCGACCTCGGTGTGGCCGGCCTTCCTGGCGTTCTCGACCCGCTGCTCCAGCCTGCTGATGGATCCGCGCTGTGTCGCGTCGCCGCCCAGGCGGGCCAGAGCTCGCGCCAGTCGCTTCTCGATCTTCGGCACCCGCTTGCACAGTGCCTGTGCGCCGTCGCCGGTCGGCTCGGCGCCCGGCGTCCCGGTGCCGGGTGTCCCCGCGTCGGCCGCGGCCGCGCCGGTCGCGGTGAGCAGGGCGGCCACGGCGGTGAGAGCCAGGGCGGCGGTTTTGGTGGTCCTCATGTCGGCGTACCTCCTGGAACGGGGCGCGAGGCCCATGTGCCTGCGCGCAGCCAGAAGTTAGGGGCCGACTTTGTGGAAACCTTGTGGGTGCCGGGCCGTTCCGATCAGCCAGTCCCGATCGGCGGGCAGTGACGGTGCGGTCTCGCCCAGGACGGGGAGGCGGACCTCGAACCGGGTGCCCTCGCCCGTCGGCCGGTCCTGGACCTGGACGCGGCCACGGTGCAGTGCCGTCTGCTGCGCGACCAGGGTGAGGCCGAGCCCCGAGCCCGGGCTCTGCGGTCCGCGCTCGAAGCGGTGGAACACCGCGTCGCGCCGCGCGGCCGGGATGCCTGGTCCCCGGTCGTCCACCGTCAGCACCGCGACCGGTTCCGCGGGGTGCCCGCCCGCGCGCAGCCCGACCTCGATGCGGGCCCGCCGGTCGCCGCTGCGCCCGTGCATCAGGGCATTGGCCAGGAGGTTGTCGACGATCGTGCGCAGCCCGGGCTCCCATCCGTACACGCTCGGGCGCGGCATCACCGGCACACTGATCTCCGCCGTGGGGTGCCTGCGCCGGGCATCGGCGACCGAGGCGTCGATCACCTCCGCCAGGTCCACCGGCCCGAAGGCCTCGGCCTCCACCAGGTCGCCCCGCCCGAGCTCGCGCAGCATCACCAGCAGGCCGAGCATCCGGGTGTGCTCGCTGTGCAGATCCTTCAGTACCTCCGTCCGGTCCTGCGTTCCGAGGTCGGGATGCTCGGTGAGGATGTCCAGGTTGGTCTGCATGCTCATCAGCGGCGTACGCAGTTCGTGCGCGGCGGCGGCCGCGAAGGACCGTGCGGTGGCGAGGGCGCCGGTGGTTCTGGCGGCCTGTTCGTCGTAGCGGGCGAGCACGGTCGCCAGGGTCCGGGCGAGGTCGTCGACCTCGGTGACCCCGGTCGGCGCGTGGTCGAGCCGTGCCGCGTCGGCCGTCGGGTCGAGTCCGCTGGTGCGTTGTTGCAGTCGGCGCAGCGGGCGGGCGGCGCGGGAGGCGACAGCCAGGCCGAGCAGTCCGGCCATCGGCGCGGCCAGCAGTGCCACGGTCACCACGCGCCTGCGTACGAGGGCGAGTTGGTCCTGGCTCGCGGTGTCGGGGGAGAACAGCCACAGCGTGCCGTCGACGCCGGGTCGCGATCCCCGGACGCGAACCGACATGACCCGCCAGCTGTCGTCTCCCTCCTCGACGGTCACCGGCCTGGGCGCGCTGTCGGGGAGACGTACTGACGTACTGGGCTGAGGCCCGCCCGAGACGGTTCCCTCGGGGCCGGTCAGCCGGATGCCGACGTCCAGGGCCGAGTTGTACAGCTGCCGCTCACGCGCCTGCTCGACCGCGGCGGGGCGGTCGGCGGCGGTGGCCCGCAGCAGTCGGCGGGCGTCCGCGGCGACGAGGGTCGCGCGCTCGCGCAGATGCGCGTCCTGCTGCGCGTGCAGGTCACGAGCGACGAGTTGCAGCAGCAGCCAGCCGGCCGCCAGTACCAGTACCGGCACGGTGATACCGACGGCGAGCGCTATGCGTGTGGAGAGTTTCACGTGCTCTGGCCCCTGTCGTCGCAGCGCAGGACGAAGCCGACTCCTCGTACGGTGTGGATGAGCCGGGCACGGCCGTCGGCCTCCACCTTGCGCCTCAGATAGCTGACGAAGGTGTCGACGGCGTCGGTGCGCACGTCGAAGTCGTACCCCCATACGCGGTCGAGCAGTTGGTCCCGGGTGAGCACGATCCCCGCATTTCTGGCCAGAACCTCCAGCAGCTCGAACTCCCGGCGGGTCAGCGACAGCGGCTCGCCGTCGAGCCGTGCTTCGCGGGCCGCGGGATCCAGTACGAGCGGACCGATACGCACCACGTCGGTGGCCCTGGGCGGCCGCCGGCGCAGCAGCGCCTCAAGCCGCAGCACCAGCTCCTGCAGCGCGAAGGGTTTGACCAGGTAGTCGTCGCCGCCGGCCTGCAGTCCGGCGATCCGGTCCGTCGTCTCGTCCAGTGCCGACAGCATGAGTACGGGCACGTCGTTGTCGTCGTCGCGCAGGGTCCGGCACACCTGGATCCCGTCGAGATCCGGCATGGAGATGTCCAGCACGACGACATCGGTCGGCTGCTGCCGTACATGGGCGAGGGCGGGCCGCCCCCCTTCGGCCAGGGCCACGGCGAAACCGGCCAGCCTCAGTCCGCGCTCCAGCGAACGCCGGATCGCCGGATCGTCGTCCACGACCAGCACCCGCCCCCGGCCGGTGTCCCCGTCCATCCGCTGCTCCCCTCCCCCGCCTTCCGGCGTGGGCACCCGCCACGCCGCGGCCCCTTCCTATCGTGAATCAGCCCCGGTGGCGCCCCCCAGTAGCGTGCGCTCCAGGTCACACAGGCCCTTGCCGATGGAGGAGCGGACCTTTACTCGTCGATCGTCATTCCGCTGCGTCGGCCTCCTTGCCGGGCGGCTCCCTCCGGCTCTCAGCCGGCCCACTCGGGATTCCTCCCGCTGGCACCGAGCGCGCGGTGGAAGGCGGGTGCGCCGGCGGGTACGGGGACGGGCGGGCCGTAGGAGCCCCTGATCCGGGCCTGCTCCGCGATCTGTTCGACCGCGCCGAGCGTGGCCCGTCCGGCTTCCTCGCTGATGGCGAAGGTCCGTCCGGTGGCCCGGGCCAGGTCCCAGCCGTGCAGGGCGAGTTCCTCCAGGGTGACCGTGGCGGCGAAGCCGGCAGGCATCTCGCCGGGGCCGAACTCGGTGGTGCCCTCGTACGCGCCGGGGTCGCCCCAGGCCGCGGCGGCGCGGTTCGCGGACTCGGCAACGGATGCCGGTGACATGTCCGAGGCGGCCGCCTCGTCGGGCCGCGGCTCCTTGCGGGCGGCGCGTGCGGAGGAGGTCAGGGTTCCGCCGAGGTGGTCGAGGAGCTCGGCGACGGTGAACTTCTCGCACGGGGTGCGCTCGCCGAGCTGGTCGCCGCGGATGCCGGAGGCCGTGGCGGCGACCGCGTCGGCGCATTCCCGGATGGCGGTGGGCAGTGCCTGCTGCTGGGTGTTCATGGGATCACTCCATCGGATTCGCCGGAGGTCCGGCGGGGGTGGGCCGGTCGGGTCAGGAGGTGAAGAAGGGCGCGGGCTTGCCGGTCTCGGCATACGCCTTGAGCTGTACGAACTTCGTCGCCCAGCCGTAGGTGAAGTCCCGGTAGGCGTCGTCGACGGCCGGGAAGCCGCTGTGGGTGAAGCGCAGGGTGACATCACCTTCGGGGCGCGTGAGGACCTCGTAGGTCTGCACGGTGCCGGTCCAGGGTCCGTTCTCCCCCGCCAGCACGAGCCGCTTGCCGGGCTCCGCCTCGACGACGCGCAGCCGCCAGGGCTCCGGCACTCCCGGAAACGCCAGCTCGTGCAGGCCGTCCACGCCCTGGTCCGCGGTGGCGGTCGTGGTGAACCAGCTCCTTATGCCTTCGGTTGTCGAGATCGCCGCGTACACGGTGTCCGCGTCTGCCTCGATGTGCAGCTGCATCGCGATGTCCGCCATGAGATGTGCTCCGTTTCTATTGCTTTAGTCGACACTAAAATGACTTCGCCTCGATGGCAAGCTGAAGTGGCGGCTAAAATGAACCTCATGGATGCGGTACGGGCGGTCGCCGAGCCCAGACGGCGCGAGATCCTTCGCCTGGTCTGGGACGCAGAGCTGTCCGCGGGCGAGATCGCCGAGCGGTTCGACGTCACCTTCGGCGCGGTGTCCCAGCACCTCAAGGTGCTCAGGGACTCCGGCCTCGTTACGCTGCGCCAGGACGGCAGAAAACGCTTCTACCGGGCCGACCGCGAGGGCATGGGCCCGCTGGCCGACTACCTGCAGTCGATGTGGGCCACCAAGCTGGACGCCCTCGCCGAACTGGCCGAAGCGGCCGAACGCGCCGAGAAGTCCGAGGAGGCAAGCCCGTGAGCACCGAGCTGGTCACGCTGGAACGGCGCATCGACGCCCGGCCCGAGACGGTCTTCTCCTTCTTCACCGACCGGAACAAATGGCTGTCCTGGATGGGCCAGGACGGCGAGTTCAGCTTCCGGCCCGGCGGCGCCTACCTCACCACCGTCACCGGCCAGAACATCGCAGAGGGCCACTTCGTCGAGATCGACCCGCCCAAACGCCTCGTCTTCACCTGGGGCTGGCTGGACAGCGACCTCGGTGTCCCGCCCGGCTCGACGACCGTCGAAATCACCCTCGAACCGGACGCCGAGGGCACGCTGCTCCGCCTGATCCACCGCGACCTGCCCTCCCCGCAGGCCCGCGCGGCCCACAAGGACGGCTGGATCCACTACACCGACCGGCTCGCCACCCTCGCGGAGGGCGGCAACCCCGGCCCCGACACCTGGATGTGACGCGACGCGGAGCCGTCGTCATCCGCGCAGGGTCAATGCCTCCTGGGTCGCTCTGCTCTCGGGAGTGGCTGCCTTCCGGGTCGGCGTGATCGTATGAAGGACCCATTCCAGCGGCCCGCGCCTGAGCGAAGTGCCGCGGAAGGTGTACGCCCAGAAGACACACCCCACCAGCGAGATGCCGCAGAAGGCGCCCAGGGCCGGCCAACCGTGCTGCGGTTGCAGCTCGGCCCGCGCGAGGACGTGAAGGGCGTACACCGACAGGCCCATCGTCCCGACGACGGCCAGCGGGCGCAGGAGCGGTTCGAGCACGTGAAGGCGGCAGGCGGCCACTGCCAGGCCGATGAGGAGCCAGCTGACGCCGATGTTGGCGATGGTCTCGAAGGGCGTCTGGCTGTAGGGATCGTCGACCAGCAGCCAGGCCCAGGAGGTGCTGGGTATCGCCCCGGCCTGTCGGGCGAGCACGGCCTGTACCGGATCGGGGGCGTTCATCGCGAAGGCGTGACTGTGGGCTATGGCATCCAGCAACGCCGCGCGCCCGCCGGCCGGCCCAAGAGCCAGCGCGGACAGCCCATGCCCGGCCAGCACGGACAGTGCTCCCCAGCCGATGAGCCGACGTGCCGTTCCGGGCTTGGTCAGGTTCACCACCCGGCCCATCGCCATGCCGACGATGACGTAGGGAAAGTAGGTGAGCCAGGGGTAGGCGCCGGACACCAGCAGCGTGTCGAGCGCCTCACTGAATCCGGACCAGCCGGTGACCGCATCGAATCCGGGGTAGCGGCCGCGTCCGGCGACGCGGTGTCCCAAGTACGGCCCCAGCCAGTACGACAGGACCGGACCCAGCACCACGGAGATTGCCGCGACCGCGATCAGGGGGCGGGTGCGCAGGCGGGCCAGCGGTTCCGCTGTCAGGAAGTACACGGCGAAGAACGTGAGGATCACCGCAATCCCCGACCTGAGCTCCGTCAACGCCATGCCGAGCACCGCGAGTACGGCGCAGCGTATGAGCGTGGCGCGCAGCGTGCCGGTCAGCGGCGGACGGGGCTTGGTACCGCCTCGGGAGAGGGTCAGCGAAAGTCCCGCAATCAGGGTGAAGATGCCGGGCGCGCGCCCATCGAAGGCGACCAGCAGATAGCCTGCGCCCTCGGGCTTCACTGGGGGACCGATGTGCGCGGCGAACATGGCGAACACGGCTATGGCGCGGACCAGGTCCACGCTGAGCAGCCGCCTGTTGGCCGAGGTTGCGTTACGTTCCTGCATTCTTGCTGACCGCTCCCGCGTCTGTTCGTATCAACGGGCGGCCGTTCAGGGACGGTCTGCGACCGATGCCGACTGAATGTCTGTGCGCCCATACGGTCCTTAGGAGGCCGAGACGGCTGTCCAGGTTGCCTCGTACTGCAGCCGGAGTTCTTGGTGTCGGTGGTGATGCGCGGCCGGGCCCATTCGCGGAGGGGGCGCCGTACCGAGCGGGCCGAGCCGCAGGTAGGGCCTGCTCGCTACGGGGGTTCCCCTGGCCCACGTCCTGCGGCCGCCCACACGCGCGCTGACCCCGACCGCGCCCTCGGCCGCTCTACGCCAGCACTTCGGTTTCCCACAGCTCGGTGCTGTGAGCGGCGACAAGCGCCCCGATGCGGGACAGGACCTCCGCGGCAGGCAGGGCGTCCAGTCGGCGCCCGTCCCGCAGACGCAGGGCGACCTGGTCGCTATCGGCCTCCTTGGCGCCGATCAGCACCTGGTAGGGCATGATCGGCCCGTGTTTGGCCCCGCCCGGGCCGATGTAGTGGAGACCGCAGATCGTCACGCGATCAATATTCGGCAGGGGAAGGCGGTGGCAGTGCGATCGCGTCGGCAGGCGGAAACGGCTTGGGCCGACGCGGCTCGCGCACGCCCGCGCCGCCCGGACCGAGCCCGCCACCCCAGTCGCCGCAGGCCGGAGCGGGGCGGACCAGCCGGACCGATGTCGCCAGCCAGACCAGGGCGAGGAACGCCGCGACCGACCCGGTGGTCAGCAGCACCCCGGCCAGCCCGCCGCCGAGCAGCAGCCCGGCCACGGCCGCGGACACGAACAGGGTGCGACGCACACAGCCGCGGTACGTCACCGTGGTTCGGCCCAGCTTTCCGACGGCGAGCGGACCTTGCCAGACGGAGCAGGGCCTGCGCCCACAGCGAGTGCAGGCGTTGCAGGCTCCCGAGGGCCGGGTAAACAAGCCTGATGTCATCGGGTCGCAACGCCTGCGTCTGAAGACCACGGCGACCTCCGTACGGGTGCGCACTGGACTCGGGCCTCACCCCAGACTGCGCCCCGAGGCCCGGCCGGGCAAGCAGCACGCACCCGGCGCCCGCGCCCGGCACCCTTACATGCCCACCGCCTGGTCGTAGTGGAAGAGACCGCTGGGGTCGTAGCGGTGCTTGACGTCGACGAGGCGGTCGTAATTGCCGCCGTAGTACGCCCATTGCCACTTCCGCAGGTCCGGGTCGGGGAAGTTGACGTACGCCGCCGACGTTTCCAGATCGCGGCGGAGCGTGCGATGCATGGCGCGCGTCTGGATCAGCAGGTCGTCGACGATCTCCTGCGGGGTGGTGGGCTTCCAGTGCGTGCCGACGTCGATGACGAATGTGGCGTCGCGGTGGGGGTAGGCCGTCTCGCCCGGCCCCGGAGACCCGCTGCGTCCGCCCATCGCGAACAGCGTGACGTAGCCGGTGTTGCCGACGACGCCGGGCCGCCAGCCGCGGACCCACTCGGCGACGGACTCGACCGTCCCCGGGTTCAGCCACCGGTCCGGCACAAGGGACTTGGACGCCGTGGCACCACCCGCCCCGGGCTTCTCCATGAGGTAGTCCTGGGCGGTCCAGAAGTGCCGCTGCTCGATGAACTCCTTCGTAGGTCCGAGCTCCAGCACGGGGGCGAGCAGCCCGCGCAGCGCCGCCTCGTCGCCCAGCCTCTGCCCCAGCAGCGCGACGGCCGCCGGGCCATCGCCGGGGTGCTTGAAGCCGATGCGTACGTCGAAGTCGCCCGCGGCGTCGGCGTCGAGGATCTCCTGCACCGCGGCCACCAGCGGGACTCCGGCCTTCAGGTCGAAGGTCAGGTCGAAGACCGTGGCGAGCAGTTCGCCGACCGGTGTGGCGTCGAAGACGAAGGCGGTGTTGATGCCGAAGTTGCCCCCGGCGCCGCCGCGGCAGGCCCAGAACAGGTCCGGGTTCTCGTCGTCGGCCGCGCGCACCAGTGAACCGTCGGCCAGTACGAGGCGGGTCTCCACCAGCCGGTCGCATGTCAGGCCCCACTTGCGGTCGTTGAAGCCCAGTCCGCCGCCGAGCGTCAGTCCGGCCACGCCGACGCCCGGGCAGCGGCCGCCGGGGAAATACAGGTTGGCTGCTCTGGCCGCGTAGACGTCGGAGTTGGTGGTGCCGCCGCCGAGCGCGAGCCGGGTGCCGAGAACAGCCACGTCGTTCATACGTCGGAGGCTGATGAGGAGGCCACGCGTGGTGGAGTACCCGGCGTAGTTGTGGCCGCCCGAGCGTGGCGCGAAGGGAACGCCGTGCCACGCTGCCCACCGGACGGCGACCTGCACGTCGCGCTCGGTGGCGCAGGCCACGATGCCTGCCGGCAGGACGTCGGCGTAGCGCAGATTGTCCGGCAGGGCGAGCAGGCTGTAGTCGTCGCTGCCGGGCCGGTAGAGCCCGGCAGCCGGGCTGAGTCTCCTGCGCAGCTCCCGCCAGGCTCGCGGCTCCGGCCGGGCGGCCCCGCGGGGGAATCGCTGCTGCCCGGCTGCCTTCCCGGCGCCGCCCGTCAGTCCGGCAGCCAGCCCCAGTGCTGCGGCTACGGATCCCATACGCAGTACGTCCCGCCTCACGACCATCGCGGCGTTCCTCTCCTCGCACCAAATGCCGGTGATCATGGTGTCGGCCTGCGGGGACGGAGGGTCGTGGCGGCACTCCGGGGCACTTGATGTGCACCCGAACGGCACCTCGGACACGGAGGGCGAGGACTCCGCCGCGACTGGAGGAATTGCGAAATTCTGCAATTCAATACATGCTGTGTTAGCAGTGTCCGCAGCGATGAGGAGAGTTCGAGGGCCGTGCCCGTTCCCCTGTATCAGGCCAAGGCCGAGTTCTTCCGGATGCTCGGGCACCCGGTCCGTATACGCGTCCTGGAGCTCCTGCAAGGCGGGCCGATGCCGGTCCGGGATCTGCTCGCGTCGATCGAGGTGGAGCCGTCGGCCCTCTCCCAGCAGCTGGCGGTGCTCCGCCGCTCGGGCATCGTCACCTCGACCCGCGAAGGCTCGACCGTCGTCTACGAGCTCGCCGGCGGCGATGTCGCCGATCTGATGCGCGCGGCACGGCGGATCCTGACCGAGATGCTGTCCGGGCAGAACGAGCTCCTGGAGGAGCTGCGGGAAGCCGAGGGTGCCGCGAAGTGAGTACGGTCCTCGCCCGGGCCCTGCGCAGGCTGCGTTCCCTCCTTCCCGCCCGTGCCGACTTCGCGGTCATGGCGCGCAACCCGCGCCGCGACCTGCTCGCCGGGCTCACGGTGGCGATCGTCGCGCTGCCGCTCGCGCTCGGCTTCGGCGTGTCCTCCGGGCTGGGCGCCGAGGCGGGACTGGCGACCGCTGTCGTGGCGGGTGCCCTCGCGGCGCTGTTCGGCGGCTCGAACCTTCAGGTCTCGGGGCCCACCGGGGCTATGACGGTCGTACTGGTACCGATCGTCGCCCAGTACGGTCCCGGCGGGGTGCTGACCGTGGGGCTGATGGCCGGAGTCATGCTGATCGCGCTCGCGCTGCTGCGGGCCGGACGGTACATGCAGTACATCCCCGCCCCCGTGGTGGAGGGCTTCACCCTCGGTATCGCCCTCGTGATCGGTCTGCAGCAGATCCCGAACGCGCTCGGGGTGGCCAAGCCAGAGGGCGACAGGGTCCTGCTGGTGACCTGGCGGGCTGTCGAGGAGTTCGTGCGCACCCCGAACTGGACGGCCCTCTCCATCGCCCTCGGGGTTGCCGCCGTGATGCTGCTCGGCGCACGCCTGCGGCCCACCGTCCCCTTCTCGATCGTCGCGGTAATCGCCGCGACCCTCGTGGGGCAGCTCTTCCAGCTCGACGCCGCCCCGATCGGGGATCTGCCGTCCGGGCTGCCCGCTCCCTCGCTCGGCTTCCTAGACCTTTCCGCGCTCGGTTCGCTGCTCGCACCCGCGATGGCGGTGGCCGCCCTCGCGGCGCTGGAGTCGCTGCTGTCGGCCACGGTCGCGGACGGCATGACGGTCGGCCAGAAACACGATCCGGACAAGGAGTTGTTCGGGCAGGGCATTGCGAACCTGGCTGCGCCGCTGTTCGGTGGTGTCCCGGCGACGGCGGCCATCGCCCGCACGGCGGTCAATGTCCGTACCGGCGCGGGCTCCAGGCTCGCGGCGCTCATCCACGCCGCCGTCCTCGCGGTGATCGTCTTCGCGGCCGCCCCGCTGGTCTCGAAGATTCCCCTGGCCGCACTCGCCGGTGTGCTGCTGGCGACCGCCGTCCGCATGGTCGAGGTCGGCGCGCTGCGTGCGATGACGCGCTCCACGCGCTCCGACGCCCTCGTTCTCGTACTGACCGCCGCCGCCACCCTGGCCCTGGACCTCGTCTACGCGGTGATCATCGGCCTGTTCGTGGCCGGTGCGCTCGCCCTGCACTCGGTGGCCAAGCAGGCCCGTATGGACCAGGTGGACTTCCGGCCCGACCTGCCCGGCGAGCACAGCGCCGAGGAACACGCGCTGCTGGCCCAGCACATCGTGGCGTACCGGATCGACGGCCCGCTGTTCTTCGCCGGCGCGCACCGATTCCTGTTGGAGCTGAGCGAGGTCGCCGACGTGCGAGTCGTCATCCTGCGCATGTCGCGGGTCTCCACGATGGACGCCACCGGAGCACTCCTCCTGAAGGACGCGATACAAAAGCTGAACCGGCGCGGCATCGCCGTCATGACCTCGGGGATTCGCTCCGGCCAGCGGCGCGTCCTCGAGTCCGTCGGCGCGCTGGACCTGCTGCGCCGGGAGGGCCGGGAGTACGCCACCACCCCCGAGGCCATCGCGGGTGCCCGCGCCCACCTGCACCTCGCCGGGGTGCTGCCCGTCGTTCCCGTTGCCGAGGGGACCTCCCGATGACCGTCCCCCTCTCCCGTCGTATGGTCGAGGTGCCCCGCAGCGAGGCTCTGTGGCTGCTCGAAGGCGCGGTCCAGGGACGACTTGTGTACGTCCCCCGCGAGAGCGCGGTGATACGCCCGGCGGTGCACATCCTCCAGTACGGCAGATTGATCGTGCGCACCCCGGCCCAGGCGGCAGCCCTGTCCGGCAGGGCCTCGCTCACCTACCACGCCGACGAGATCCGCGTGGCCGGCGGCACACGGTGGACGGTGACGGCAAGCGGTCCGGCCGAGGTGATCACCGATCCGGACGAGGCAGCCCACTACCGCCGTACGCTGCCCGGCTGGGCCCACGGACCACACGACACCCTCGTCCGGATCCGCCCGCAGACGATGACCGGCTTCCGGCTCGCCCACGAGGGGGCCTGATGGTCGCTCAGCAGGAGGGTCTGCCAAACCGGCATGTACTGACCGTGCCCGCCATGGGGTCCGCCGTACGGCTGACGCGCGAGACCACCGACTTTCCCCGAATATCACCGTGATCCACGCGGTCGGCCCGGACACCTTCGCGTTCGCCGTCCACGACCGTCACCCCTACCAGCCCGCCCTGTGTGCCGCGGCCATCGCCGCCGGGGGCGGCGGGCTGGCGACCGTCGTCGAGCTCACCCTCGGGCTCGGCGGCACGGCGGTCGTTCGCGCGGACGCCGACGGCCGGGGCAAAACCATCTGGATCACCCTCCCCCTGTGAGAACGAGACAGCAAAGATGACCATCGAGTGGCGTTACACCACCCACCAGGACCTCGGAGTCCTCTCCCTGGCCGGATTTCTCGGCGCCGACGCCGTGGCCCGCTTCACCGGAGCCGTCGGCTGGGCGCTGGCTCGCGGCACCAAGCCGGTGATCCTCGACCTCACCGAGCTGCGCGGCTGGTCGGCGGGGGGCCAGCTGGCCGTCGCTCAGGCCGCCCGCCAACTCGCCGACAAGGGGCGGAGCCTGGAGCTGGCGGCGATCCCCTCGGACGGCTCGCTCGACCCCGACGGCAGCCATCCGCCGATCCCCGTCCACTGCGACCTGGCCGCCGCTCTGGTGGCGCACCAGGCGGTCACCGGTCAAGCGCGGGAATGGCGCACGGACGAGGCCGGGCGTGCGGAACCCGGCGGCACAAGCCCTGAAGCAAGAGATACACGGGAACGAAAGCAGACAAGGAAGCAGCATGAGCGACGTGATCGTGAAGGACAGTAACGGAACCCCGCTTCAGGATGGCGACTCCGTGACGCTGATCAAGGACCTGAAGGTGAAGGGGACCTCCGAGACCCTCAAGCGCGGAACCCTCGTGAAAAATATTCGGCTCACCAGCAAGCCCGGCGAGGTCGAGTGCAACACCAAGAAGGTCAAGGGCCTGGTCCTGAAGACCGAATTCCTGAAGAAGGCCTGACCTCCGCGCGAGGATGGCCCCATGACGAAGAGTGTGGCGGCAGGCACGGGCGCGGGGCCGGTTCGATGAGCGCGCCGCTGTACCAACTGAAGGCGGAGTTCTTCAAGACGCTCGGGCATCCGGTCCAGATCCGGGTGTTGGAGCTATTGAGCGAACGGGAACACGCCGTCTTCGAGATGCTGCCGGAGGTAGGCGTCGAGCCCGCTCACCTCTCACAGCAACTGGCCGTACTGCGCCGGGCCAATCTGGTCATAACCCGCAAGAAAGGCTCGGCCGTCCACTACTCGCTGACCAGCCCTCAGGTGGCGGAGCTGCTCAGGCTCGCGCGGACGATCCTGTCCGGCGTGCTGGCGGGCCAGGCCGAGCTGCTCGCCGACCTGCGCGCCGCCGAACCTGACGCGGAGCCGCGGCAGCGCGCGCCGTCGTAGGCGACTCCCTCAGCCGTGGGGCGGCTCGTCCGATCCCGGCGCGGGCCCTCCGCCAAGGTCTCCTCCGCCCTTCAGCCAGGAATCCGGAACCGGACGAGGACGACCCGGCCACATTGCCGCACGTGGGCTCGTACACGACCGTCGAGACGCTGGGGGCAGGAGTACTGTGAAATCATTGGTGAGCGCCTCATTCGCCGGACCGCGAGGCCGTCATGAGACCAGCGAGCCGGACGCGACGTGGCTGGTGACGAGCAAGTCCGGCACGGGTGACGGCCCGCATCCGGACGAGGTCTGACAACTCCCTTCCAGAAAGCGGCAGTCATGGCATCCCTGGCCGAGCGGAAGGCATACCGCGAGAAGATCATGCAGGCTCTGTACGAGACCACCGAGGGCAACCGCCTTCTGGGCGTGACCGGGGAGAAGCTGGTTCACGATCTCGGCATCCTAGAAGAGGATCTGGCCGCCGCCTGCACTTATCTGGTGGGCGAGGATCTGATCACGGTCGACTGGGCCACGGGCAATACGCCCGCCATGGTCTCGCTGACACATCAAGGCATTCGACGCATGGAGGCCGAGGAGGAAGAGCGCGGCTGACGCGGCATCGGCCCGCACCCCAGGCCCCAAATGCGGCATTGACGGGAGTAAAATCGGGACTTGGGTTGGTGCACTCTCACGTGCAACCGCCCGGAAGGGCGGCCCCGGTGTGTATACGCCGGGGCCGTTGCGTCGGCTCCCGGATGCCTTCCAGCCCGGCGCTCCGCATGGGTCCGGTGGGTACCGGGCGGGAGTACTCTGGAGCTACCGAGGACACTTCGTGCACCAGCTCACAGGCTCGTGTCGTTTTCGGCGATTCACGACACCGGGCGCGCTACGGCGTGCCCGGGGGCAGGTCCGCGTCATGACCGCGACCATTCTGAACCTACCCGCGGTCGAAGACCGGACCTCTTCTTCGTTGCCGCTCCGACTCATGCTGGCGCCGGCCGGCACCGCTCCGGCCCTGATCGACGGTGCCTGGTGGCCCCGCTCCCGTGATCTGACGGCGGAACTTCCCGCGCTGACGGCCGTACTGGACCCGCTGTGGGGCCGGATCACCCGCGTCACCGTGAACCCCACGTTCTGGCCGGTCATCCCGCGGAAGGTGCCCGTCGCCGGGCATGTGGTGCATGTCGGCTGGTTCACGGCCGAGCAGGACCCCCACAAACTGCTGCTGCTGTCCTACACGTCCGGCCGCTGGGACCTGCTGGTGATCCCGCCTGAGACCAGCTCGGCCACTGGGGCCCGGCTGATGGCCACAGCGACTGATCCGTCGCGCAGTCTCACCGCGAGCGGCCTGATCCAGGAGGCCGAGTTCTTCCGGACGGCGGCCGAGAACGACTGGGACTCGAACCGGGAGATGGTCTGGGACTCCGAAGGCGGCCACGAAGCGCGCCGAGTGAGCTCATCTCCAGCTGCCCAAGCAGTCAGCGCTCACCCAATGGAGCCGACGGAAGGCATGTGAGGATCATGGGAACCTTCCTCACCGTGCTCCTGCTCATCGCGATGATCGCTCTGGGCGCGCTCGTGATCCACGCCTCAGGTGCCGTGGGGCGGCTCTGGCCCCGCCGACGCTCATGACTGCCGACTTCGGCGCCCCGACTCCTCTCCTGCTCCTCGCGGACACGAGTGATCAGCCGATGGTTCCCGGTGCGGCCGTGCTGAGGATGGAGACCACCTCCAGCCGTGTGGGGCTGTTCGACGGAGCCTGGTGGCCACGCTCCCGCGACATCGAGGCCCAGTTGCCCGGCCTGATCACCGCCCTGACCGCCCAGCTGGGCCCCGTCGCACGCGTCGGACTGGACGCAAGCGCCTGGGACCGCGCTCCGGGCCACCTGGTCATCGATGACCGCATGGTCCGTATCGACTGGTCCGCGGTCGACGACCACACAATGATCATCACTCGGGGACCTCAGGACCACTTCTCCTTCCTGGTGATCCCACTCGAGGCCGACGCGGCTGCCGCGCACGCCGCGATGACGATGGCCATACAGGACGGCAACTGCACGTCCGCGGAACAGATCCTCGCCGACACCGGCATCCTTCCCGCCTAGCCGGGACATTCGGACCCATCGGCCGAGCGGCCGACCTCCTGCTCGATCCGAGGTGCGAGCGGTCGCTCCGGTAGGAAGACTGGCGTTATGACTACCAAGGCAGTCCTCGAGGGCGGCCCGGACGATCTGCGCGAGCGGATCGTCCCGATCACGCCTCCCGGACAAGAGCTGAAGATTCCGCACCGCGGCGGATACGAGCACTTCAAGGTCACGTCGCGGCATCAGGACACGCCCGAGGGACGGCTTCCCGTCTACGACTGGTGGGAACGGACGGAGATCGCCGAGTAGGACCTGCGGTCGGGGCCCCGTGCCGCGCGCGGTTCCTCAGCTGCCCGGCGGGACGGGCCGCTCGTCGGTACGATCGGAAAGATCGCCGCTCGGCTCCACCGGGCTCGCGGACAGGGGCCGTCCGGGCGCGGCGAGGAAGGCCGCCATGACCACCATCTCCGTCAAGGCCGCGCCTCTGCGGGAAGGGCTCACCCTCCCCTACGCCGAGGCGGGCTATCCCCGTGGCACTCCCGTCGTCTTCGTCCACGCCATCGCCGACTCCTGGTGGTCCTTCGAACCTCTGCTGAGGCGGCTTCCGGCATCCCTGCACGGCTACGCCCCCACCCAGCGCGGCCACGGCGACGCCGACCGCCCCGCCGACGGCTACCGGCCCGAGGACTTCGCCTCCGATCTCGTGGCTTTCCTCGACGCGGCGGGCATCGGCCGCGCCATCCTCGTCGGGGCCTCCAGTGGCGGCGTGCCCGCCCGGATGGTCGCCGGCAGCCACCCCGACCGCGTATCGGGGCTGGTACTGCTCGGCGTCCCCGCCACGCTCGCGGACAAGCCCGCGGTGACCGGTCTGCAGAAGAAGATCGAGGGGCTCTCCGATCCCGTCCCGCGCGCGTTCGTCGAGGACCTGATGTCCGGCATGGTGGCCCGCCCGGTGGCCAGGGGTCTCCTGGAGACCATGATCGACGAAAGCCTCAAAGTCCCGGCCCACGTCTGGAAAGAGACGATGCGGGGGCTGCTCGAAGCCGATCTCCGGGCGACCCTCGCGGGCATCCTGGTGCCGACGCTCGTCATCTGGGGCGACCAGGACGACTTCCTGCCGCGCAGCGACCAGCAGGCCATCCTCGACGCCATTCACGGCTCGCGTCTCCTGACGTACGAGGGCGTGGGCCACGTCGTCCACTGGGAACAGCCCGAACGCGTCATCGCCGACCTGGTCGCCTTCGCCACCAGCACGGCGCCGGCCGCCGCTCCGTGACCGCAGAGGAGGGGGCCGTGTCCGACCCAGTGGCACCCGGCGATCGCCCCGCCCGCCCTCCAAGGGGAGGGCGGCGATGGACGTCCTTCGTCGCCGATCCCACGACCCCCGAGAAAGCGTCAAGGGGCCTGCACGAGGCCGCCAACCCGGACCACCGCCTCCGCGTCGAGCACGACCGGCACACCCTGCTGATCCATCTCAGCGACGAGGACGGTCACGGGTGGACGACCATCGCGGTCGACCGGGCGACGCGCCAGTGGGCCGTCGCCCAGGACACCCGGCAGTCCGACACCGCACGCATCGCGTACGAGAGCCTGTACGGCGGCCCCCCAAGCTAGGCCCGACCTTTCGCCGCCGCCGGGGAAGCCCATCGGACAGCCCTGCCCCGTGTCATTAAGGTCGTTCCGGCCGATGCAGTACCGACGGGCCACCGGACGCGAACCGCAGGTGGATTCCGTCCGCCTCGACCTCGACGGACGTCGCTTCGAGGCCCAGCGGGTAGTCGCGGTGCTCGTCCTGGCGGGTGAGGGAGTCGCCGATCCGGTCGATCATCCGGTCGGGGGCGGGCCTGCCCATGATGTCCGCCGACGCGATCGTCGTCTCGATGCGGCCGTCCCGGATCCTTGGCCGCAGCGTCACGCTGCCGATTCCGGCCCGGCCGAGGACGAGAGTGAGCGTGTCCGCCCGGGGGTCCGTCCGTACCTCGGTGACGGGCATGCCGCCGAGGTTGCCCCCCATCTGCGCGACGGCGCTCACCGGGATCAGCACCGTCGCGCGGGCAGAGCCCACGGTGGCGGCGTCCGGATCGCCGTCGGTGAAGCGTACGTCGTCCAGGCGCGCGTGGAGTTCGGCGTCCGGTACGCGGCCGAGTCGCACATGATCGCCGTCCACCCCGACGAACGGCAGGTGCTTGTCGCCGAGTTGGAGGAGCGCCGGGCGGGCGGCGAGGTCGATGTCGATCTCTCCGCCCAGCGCCCGGGCCGCCGCCTCCTCGATGCGGCCCTGGATGACGGAGCGTGCGAGGAGTTCGCCGCACACCGGCACTGCTACGAGAACTCCGGCCACGGCCAGGGCGATCCAGGTCCGGCGCCTCATGCGCAGACCCCCTGCCCGGACCGTGCTGTCGTCCCCTCCGGATCGAGGCGTGGCAGCAGCCGGTCCAGCCACCGTGGCAGCCACCAGTTGGCCCTGCCGAACAGGTACATGGTGGCGGGCACCAGCAGCAGCCGCACCACCGTCGCGTCGATCACCACGCTCACGCCGAGCCCGAGCGCGAGCATCTTGATCACCACATTGGTGGAGAGCAGGAAGGCGAGGAACACGCTGGTCATCACGATCGCCGCGCAGCTGATGACGCGCGCGGTGGCGGCCAGCCCCCCGGCCACGCTTTCGTGGTTGTCGCCGGTCTCCAGCCATGTCTCGCGAATCCGCGCCAACAGGAAGACCTCGTAGTCCATCGAGAGCCCGAAGACGATGGCGAACATCATCATGGGGACGTACGACTCCACCGGCACGGATTCCGTGACGCCGAACAGCCGCCCGCCCCAGCCCCATTGGAAGACCGCGACGACGACCCCGTAGGCCGCGCTGATCGACAGCAGATTCAGCAGGGCTGCCTTCACGGCGACGAGCAGGCTGCGGAACACGCAGAGCAGCAGCAGGAAGGCGGCACCGACGACGACCGCCACGATCCACGGCAGTCGCTCCACCAGGACGTCGCGGAAGGCGACGTGGACGGCGGTGGTGCCGGTGACGTACGCCCGTGAGCCGGTGCCGTCGAGGGTCTTGGGCAGCACCTCGTCCTCGAGCCGGTGCACTAGTTGGGTGGTCGACTCGTCCTGCGGGCCGTGCCGAGGGACGACGGTGGCCGTGAGCAGGGCCCGGTCCGGCGTGTATGCGGGCCGTGTGACGGAGGCGACGCCGGGGGTCCGCTCCAGGGACTCTCGTACGTCGGCCGCGACCCGGTCCGTGTCCGTACCGCTCCCGGCCGGTGCGACGACGACGGTGAGCGGACCGTTCGTGCCGGGCCCGAACCCGTCCGAGATCAGGTCGTACGCCTGGCGCTCGGTGTAGCCGGTCGGGCTCGCGCCCGCGTCGATGTGGCCGATCCGCATCGAGGCGAGCGGCACGCTGAGGACGCCGAGGACCAGCAGGCCGGCGGCGAGGAAGAGCCACGGCCGGCGGCCGACCGTCGCGGCCCAGCGCCGCCAGGTGTCGTCGGCGCCCTCGGACTCGGCCACCGGTGGGCGTACGGACCAGCGGTCGATCCGGCGCCCGAGGAGGCCGAGCAGGGCGGGTGTCAGGGTCAGCGAGGCGAGCGCGGAGACCAACACGGTGATGGCTGCCGCGAGGCCGAGCGTGCCGATGAACGCGACACCCGAGGCGTACAGGCCCGCGAGGGCCATCGCGACCGTGGCGGCGGCGACCAGGACGGCCCGGCCGCTGGTGGCGAGCGTGCGGCCGGCCGCGTCCTCGGGCGGGACTCCTGAGGCGAGGAGCCCGCGGTGGCGGGTGGTCAGAAAGAGCGCGTAGTCGAGTCCCACGCCCAGGCCCATCATGGTGGCGAGGGTGGGCGCGGCGGAGCCGAAGGTGAAGGCGGCGGCGATCAGGCCGAGGACGGACAGGCCGCCGAGCAGGCCGACGACCGCGGTGACGAGCGGCAGCCCGGCCGCGGCGATGCTGCCGAAGCCGATCAGCAGCACGATCACGGCCGTCACGAGTCCGATGACCTCGGACAGTCCGTGTGCCGCCTCGGGCCGGGCGAGCTGGCCGAGCGGGCCGCCGTACTCGACGGTCACGTCGTCGGCGCGCAGCTCCGCGACCGCGGTGTCGACCGCGTCGACGTAGGACCGGTCGAAGGTTGCCGGGTTCTCGGCGAAGCGGACGGTGGCGTAGCCGATCGTCCCGTCCGTGGAGAGGGCACCCGGTGTGCCGAGCGGGCCGGCGACCCTCAACACATCGGGCAGGTCGGCGAGTTCACCCATCGCGTCGTCGATCGCTGACCGGTGTGCCGCGAGTGGGCCGTCGGCCCGGAGCACGATCTGCGCGCCCACGCCTTCCAGGTCGGAGCCGTGCTCCCGCAACAGGTCGGCGCCCTCCTGGGCGGTGGTGCCGGGCAGCGAGAACTCGTCCTCGTAGGCGCCGCCCCAGGCCCGGTCCGCGGCGAAGGCGGCGACCAGGACGAGCAGCCAGGCCACGATCACCAGGCGGGCGCGCCTGGCGCACCACCGGCCGAGACGGTGCAGGGCCCCGGGTGGCGGATCGGTCCCCGGCGGGGCGGGGCACACGGTGTCGGGTGCGGAAGCAGTCATGGCGTGATCCTGGAACGCGCAGGTGAGCGGCGGATCAGCGGAATGTTCGAGGAATGTCAGAGCGCGGCGGCCGACGCCCTGGGGCACCTGGCGCCGGGCTAGCATCGAAGATCCGTACGAGGGCGAGGAGTGGGACATGCCGGACAGCAAGGGCCTCGTCCTGATCGTCGAGGACGAGCGGCACATCGCGGATCTGCAACGGCTGTATCTCTCCCGTGAGGGCTTCGGCGTGCATGTCGAGGCCGACGGGCGCGCCGGGCTCGCGGCGGCGCGGCGGCTGTGTCCCGTCGCGATCGTTCTGGATATCGCCCTGCCGGGTCTCGACGGGGTCGAGGTGTGCCGCACGCTGCGCGAGGGCGGGGACTGGACGCCGGTCCTGCTGGTCACGGCGCGCGACGACGAGACGGACCGGGTGCTCGGTCTGGAGCTGGGCGCGGACGACTACATCACCAAGCCGTTCTCGCCGCGGGAGCTGGTCGCACGGGTCAAGACGGTGCTGCGCCGGGCGGCCGGTCCGCCCGACGCTCCCATGCGGCGAGTGGGCCGGGTCGCGGTCGATCCGGTGCGCCGTACGGCGGTGGCGGACGGCCGCCCCGTGGAGCTGACCGCAACGGAATTCGATCTCCTGACCCATCTCCTGCGTCACCCCGGGCGGGTATTCCCCCGTGAACAGCTGCTCGCCCAGGTGTGGGGGCAGGCGGACTACCGGGGCAGCAGGACCGTGGACGTCCACATCGCGCAGTTGCGCGCCAAACTCGGCGACGCGAGTCCGATCCGTACCGTGCGGGGCGTCGGCTACAGCGCGGCGGAGCCCGCCTCGTGAGGAGCCGGCCGGGACCCGTCTCCCGCAGCATCACTCTGGTGACCACCGCGGTCGCCCTGCTCGCCGTGCTGCTGACGGGCGCGGTCGCCTGGTACATGATCCGGGACGGCGCCGAGGCACAGCAGCGCGACCAACTGGGGCGGCAGGCGGAGGTGTTGAGCCGCACCCCGGTCTTCTCCCAGTTGCTGCTCGACCGTGAACAGCGGCTCGCCGGATCGAACGGGGTGCGGCTCGCCGTCGTCGACCCCGCCGGTGACGCGTCCGGACCGGCTGCAGCAGCTGTGGACGCCCGGACCCGCACGGCCCTCCTCGACGGCGAGTCCGTATCCACCGACGCCCAACTCGACGGCGAGGACGTCCTGGTGGAGGGCCGCCCCGGGAACGGGCACACCGCCGTCGTCCTCACCCAGCCCTACACGGTCGTGCACAACAGCGTCTCCCGTATGCGCGGGGCGCTGATCCTGCCGCTCGCGGTGGGTCTGGCAGGCGCCGGGCTCGCGGGACTGCTGCTGGCCCGTCGCCTGTCGCGGCCGCTGACCACGGCGGCGACCACGGCCCGGCGGCTCGCCGAGGGTGAGCGCGGTCTGCGTGCGGCGCCGGGCGGGCCGCGTGAACTCGCCGATCTGACGGGCGCATTGAGCGTTCTCGACGAGGCGCTGGCGCGCAGTGAGAACCGGCAGCGCGAGTTCCTGCTGTCCGTCTCGCACGAGTTGCGCACGCCGCTGACCGCGACCCGCGGTTACGCGGAGGCGCTGGCGGACGGTGTGGTCGGGGCCGACGACCTGCCCGAGGTCGGCGAGACGCTGCTCAGCGAGACCCGGCGCCTGGAACGCTTCGTACAGGATCTGCTGGATCTCGCCCACCTGGAGACCGACGACTTCCGGGTCGAGACCGGTCCGGTGGACCTGGACGCGCTGGTGGCGAAGGCGGGCACGGTCTGGGAGAGCCGCTGCGCACGCCATGGCGTGGAGTTCCGCCTGGAGCGCCCCGGCGCACCGCTGACCGTGGACACCGACGGCGAGCGGGTCCGGCAGATCATCGACCAACTGGCGGAGAACGCCCTGCGTGTGACCCCGGAGCGAGCGCCCCTGGTGCTGGCCCTCGCCCCGGACGGTGAAGGAGCGCTGGTCCAGGTGCGCGACGGCGGGCCGGGGCTCGCGCCGGAGGATGCCGAGGTCGCCTTCCAACGGGGCGCTCTGCACGCCCGCTACCAAGGGATCCGGCCGTCCGGCACGGGCCTGGGCCTGGCCATCGTGCACCGGCTCACCCAGCGCCTCGGCGGTTCGGTGACCGCTCAGGGGCACGGTCCCGAAGGCGGGGCCTGCTTCTCGGTCCGGCTGCCACGGCGGCGCTAGCCTCAGCGCCTGCGGGCGGTGAGCAGCAGATACTCCCAGTCCATCACCGTGCTTCCCGTTCCCCGGTCGTGCCGCCGGACGAGCTCGTCGAGATCGCGGTCCAGCGCGGCGACCCGGTCGGGGTCGTCGGCGATGCTCCCGTAGACGGCGATGGTCGGGCCGTAGTGGGTCTTGAAGTACTCGCGGAAGGCCTCGGGCGTGTCGAAGCCGTCGATCCGCACGGTCCTCCGGTGCGCGACGACGTCGGTCACCCGGTCGGCGAGGAGCGCGCGGACATGCTCCTCGCGTCCCCACAGCGGCGCGGGCTGTGCGCCGGGCGGGGGTGCGGGGGCGTACGGCTTCATCGTCGTGAACATCTGGCCGATGAAGCCCTCCGGTGTCCAGTTGATCAGACCTATGGTGCCGCCGGGGCGGCAGACGCGGACCAGTTCGTCGGCGCTGAGCTGGTGATGCGGCGCGAACATGATCCCGACGCAGGACATCACGGTGTCGAATTCGCCGTCGGTGAAGGGCAGCGCCTCCGCGTCGGCCTGACGCCACTCCAGCTCCGCGCCGCGCCGCTCGGCCAGGCGCCGCCCGGATTCCAGCAGCTCCGGGGTGAGGTCGCAGGCCACCACGCTCGCACCGGCCAGCGCGGCGGGGATCGCGGCGTTCCCCGACCCGGCCGCGACGTCGAGCACACGCTCGCCGTCCCGTACGTCGCACGCGTTCACCAGGACCGCGCCCAGCTCCGGGATGACTTCGGCGGCCACGGCTGGGTAGTCGCCCAGCGCCCACATCCCCCGGTGCTTGGCCTTGAGGACACGGTCGGCCTCGACGGCGTCGATCGTCTTACTCATGACAGCTCTCCTCTGGTGTTTCTCCGGCAGCGGCCGGAAATATTCGGATTTGCCATGAGGTCGAGCGTAGGAACGGGCTGGCTCCCGTCCTAGTACGAGATCTGTACCAGCGGGGTGCCGCCCCGGGATGCGCCGGCTTGTCCGCCGGACTGGTCGCGCCGGTGTACGGGACCTAACCTGCAGAACATGGGGTCCTCGTACTACCAGTTCTGCCCCGTCGCCAAAGCGATGGAGCTGCTCGACGAGCGCTGGACGCTGCTGATCGTGCGGGAGCTGGTGACCGGGAGCGAGCACTTCAACGAGCTGCGCCGCGGGGTGCCGCGGATGTCCCCCACATTGCTGTCGAAGCGGCTGCAGCAGTTGGTACGCGCCGGAATCGTCGAGAGGCGGACCGAGAACAAAGAGGTGCGGTACGTCCTGACACCGGCCGGCCTCGAGCTGCGCCCGGTGGTGGAGGCGCTCAGTGTCTGGGGCGTCCGCTGGATCGGAGAACTCGGCGACGAGGATCTCGATCCGAAACTCTTGCTGTGGGACATGCACCGCAGGGTCGACGCCGATGCCGTTCCGGAGGGGCGGACCGTGGTCCAGTTCCAGTTCCCGGACGTGCCCGCGCGCAACCGCCACTGGTGGCTGGTGATCACAGCGGCCGGTGCAGACGTCTGCGACACGGACCCCGGCTTCACGGTGGCGGTAACGGTGACCGCGGGCCTGCGCCGCATGATCGAGGTCTGGCGCGGCGATCTGAGCTGGTCCGACGCTCTACGGACGGGCGCGCTCGAGGTACAGGGCCCCGAGGCGGTGCGCAGGGCGGTGCCGAGATGGTTCACGCTACCTGCGTACGCAGCGGCGCCCCGTCCCCTTTGAGTCCGCGCCGGTCAGCCCGCGCCGCCCGGAGTAACCAGGCCCGTCTCGTACGCCACCACCACGGCCTGCGCCCTGCTGCCCAGATCCAGTTTGCTCATCGTGCGGTTGAGGTGGGTCTTGACGGTTGCCTCGCTGATGAACAGCTCTCCGGCGATCTCCAGATTGGACAGACCTCTGGCGGTCAGCCTCAGCACCTCCACCTCGCGCGAGGTCAACGCCCCCAGATCGGGCGGCGGTTCGTCCGTACTCGCGGCACTGCCGGCCTGTCGGGCGAACGCCTCGACCAGGCGGCGGGTGACGCTGGCTGCGAAGAGCGCATCGCCCCCGCGGACCGCCGCCACCGCGGCGAGCAGCCGCTCGGGCCCCGAGTCCTTGAGCAGAAAGCCGCAGGCGCCGGCACGCAGCGCGCCGTAGACATACTCGTCCAGGTCGAAGGTGGTCAGCACCAGGACCCGGGGCAGCGGGTCCGGCGCTTCGGCGAGGATCTTCTCGGTGGCCGCGATGCCGCTCATGCCGGGCATCCGGATATCCATGAGGATGACGTCGGGACGGGTCTGCTCGGCCAGCGCGACGGCCTCCTCGCCGTCGCCCGCCTCGCCGACCACCTCGATGCCCGGTGCCGCGCGCAGCAGCCCCACCAGTCCGGCGCGGATCAGGAACTGGTCGTCGACGACGAGCACCCTGGTCATCCCGACGTGTCGTCTCCCTCGCGTACAGCCTGCGTGGAGGTCGGCAGGGTCAGGCGCACCGCGAAACCCCCCTCGCTCCGCGGGCCGATGTCGACCCGCCCGCCGTAGAGCTTGGCCCGCTCACGCATGCCGATCAACCCGTGCCCACCGCCCGGCCGAACTTTGGCCGGAATCACTCCCTGTCCGTCGTCCGTGACGGTCACCTGCAACAGGCGTGGCTCATAGCGCAGTTCCACGCTCGCGCGGGCTCCGGGCGCATGCTTCAGTACGTTGGTCAGCGCCTCCTGCACCACGCGGTACGCGCACAGGTCGACGCCGGGCGCGAGGGGGCGGGCCGTGCCCTCGATCCGCAGGTCGAGCCGCACGCCACCGGACCGGACGCGCTCGACCATCTCCCCCAGGCGCGCGAGTCCCGGCATGGGCGTGGCCGGGACGCCGTCCTCGTCCGAGGCCCGCAACACCCACAGCATGCGGCGGAGTTCCTCGAGGGCCTCCGCGCTGGTGCCGGAGATGGTGGAGAGCGCGGTACGCGCTGTGTCGCGGTCCGAGTCGAAGACGAATCCGGCCAGGCCCGCCTGCACCGATATCACCGACATGTGGTGGGCCACCACATCGTGCAGCTCACGCGCGATCCTGCCGCGCTCCTCGGCCACTTCACGGCGGGCCCTTTCGGCCTGTTCCTCGCTGAGCCTGCGGGCGAGTTCGGCGGCGTGGCGGGCGGTGACACCGAAGCGCCACAGCACCGCGGGGAAGACAAAGGCCTGGCCGACGACGGACGGCATGGAGTCGCTGTGGCTGACCACACCCGCGTAGATCCAGATCACGGCCATCACGGCGGCGCAGGTGACGGATGTGCGTACGGGACGCAGCGAGGCCACCGTATAGACGGCGAGCATCGGGCCGAAGGTGTTCACGACGGGCCAGTAGCCGGCGGTGACGTAGCAGAACCACACGAGATGGACAAAGGCGCAGACGGCGACCGGCGCCCTGCTGCGTAGCGCGAGCGGCAGATTGACCAGGCCGACGAACGCGTACGCGGGCGCGTCGAGCGCGGACCATCCCTGGCTCGCGGCCTCCTGCCCGAGGAGCATGGCCACGCTGGTGAGCGCCACGGCGATCAGCGCGTCGGCGGCGAGGGGGCGGATCCGCATCGCCGCAGCGTAGCCGTGGGGCAGGTGGCAGGACGTCAAACTGCCGCGGTACCGCGAAAGGTGCAGGAACCGTGTGCCTACTGCCGTGGGTCTGCCGGGAGTTCAACCCGTCGCC
Organism: Streptomyces sp. NBC_00322; assembly: GCF_036147535.1. Taxonomy (NCBI): domain Bacteria; kingdom Bacillati; phylum Actinomycetota; class Actinomycetes; order Kitasatosporales; family Streptomycetaceae; genus Streptomyces; species Streptomyces sp. NBC_00322. The sequence goes on from NZ_CP108019.1 coordinate 956,355, forward strand.
GGACGCGGCCCGGGCCGGCCTTCCGTAGCTTCTTGGACCAGCACGACGGCGCACCGGCCGACCACCGGGGCGCCACACGGATCGCGGTTGACACGGGGTGCCCAACGGGGGAACCCGGCCGGTGGTCCTGGAAGGGATGCAACACGATGACGGCACGAAAGAGCCTCGCCCTGGCGACGGCCACGGTGGCGCTGGGTACCGGGCTCGCGATGGCCACTCCGGCCGCGCAGGCAGCTCCGGCGGCGCACAGCACGCCGGGCACCACCGCTTCGCAGACCAGAGCCGCTGCGGCAAAGGCCGGCTGGCACCTGATCTGGGGCCCGAAGAGCCACAAGCCCACCACGTACTGGGCCACGCCCGACTTCGTCCCGCGCAGCGGCACGCTCGGCGTCAACGCGCGCTGCTGGAACGGCGGTGACGGCACCAAGTACAAGATCGACGTCGTACGGACCCGCGACAAGAAGGTCGTCAAGAAGGGCGGCTGGGGCTACTGCAACGGCGGCTGGATGACGGTCAAGGCGAACGCGTCGTCCGGCACGTCGTACTACATGCGCATCTACCTGAAGGGCAACGCGCACACGGTCGAGGCGAAGGCCTACTACTACCGCTGAGACGGGGGACGGTCGTCGCCGACGAACTCGGGCGGCGCGACCGGAGTGCGGCCCGGTCCTCCCTTCACGGGAGGGCCGGGCCGTCTGGTGCTGCTCGGGAACCTTACGGAGAGGGTCGGCCCGAGCGCTCCGCGGGCAGCACGACCGGGATGACCGGCAGCATCGTGCCGCGGTCCGTCGGCGCGCTGTGCGTCACGAGTTCGCCGGCGCGGGCGAGTTCGAACAGATCGGGAAGCTCGTACAGCTCGGCGGCATCGAGGTCGACCTGGTAGCCGAGGTCTTGCAGGCCCGCGACCGTCAGACGGCTGAGAGGATTCCCGGGCGAGCCGACGAAGCCGGACATGAGCTCGTTGTGAAAGACGGTCTCCCGCCAGTGACTGTCCGCGGTGCCCGGACCGCCCGTGGCCTCCACCGGTACCGGCACCGGTCCGCCGGCGCCCATGAGCGTGCCGAGTTCCTCCATGGCAGCGGCTCCGACGAAATTCGGATTGGGCGTCCGAGGATCCTTGAGAAGGCCTTTGTCCTCCCACACCGTGCCAACTCCCAGCACATGTCCCATTTCATGGGTGATGACGTCGAGCAGAGTCCCGTCGTCCTCCATACGTACCAGGTCTGCTGTGTCGAAGGACATGATTCCCTTGACCGGCAACAGCGCGCCGACAGCGGCCGACGCGGAGCGCACATGTGTCGGACCCGCCTGTCCCAGAATTCTGCCGGTGCCGTCGATCGGCACTCCCTGAGCGAGTATCAGAAGGTCGTCGATCACCTCGCCGCCGAGAATGACCGTGGGCAGATCGCCGATGATGACGCGTGCCCAGCGGTCTGCCGCCTGCTCGAAGGCCTGCTCCTGAGCGTCCGTCAGCCCTCCGAGGAACTGCACGTCGATCGTGAACGGTGAGGTGACGTAGGCGAGTTCCTGCGCGCGGGAGGGATTGGCAACCGCGTGGTACGTCCGGTAAGTGCACATGGCCTCTCCTCGGCTGAATGCCGCTCGATCGTTTCTCTTTCGTGCCGTTTCCCCTTTCGAGCATAAGATCCGGGCCGTTGGGGTGCTCGACGGGTTTCCGCCGAGGGCAAACAAAATTCAATTCGCAATAATCCAGCGGTCCAGTATTGAAGGGGCAACCACTGAGCCGTTCGAGTGAGCACCGATCGACATTCCGTGTTCATAATGAAGAAGGGGCGACAGGCAGCAAATCCATGTTCGGACGATGGCCGGGAGGCGGGCCGATATGACTGTGCAGCAGTTGTCGCAAGCCGATTCGGAATATCTCTCACAAATGAAGCAGGCTCGCGACCGCTACGAGATGCGCGCGGCGGAGCGGGCCAGTAACCTGCGCGTCCTCGACCGGCGCGGCATCCTGTACGCCGACGCCCCGGAGCGCGTGGAGAAGAGGCTTGCACGCCTGGGCGCCGATCGGGCGCTGGCGACGGCGATCGAGCAGACACCTGCGGCAGCCACCACGGGCAGCAGTCTGGAGCTGGCCCCCGACTCCTTCGGTGCCGATGTGCTGGGTCTTGAACGCCTCATGGGGCGCAATGACCTCATCGGAGTCGGTTTCCTCGAAGCGGGGTTCATAGCGGCGCGCTCGATCGGGCGCGTGACGGTCCGGGCAGGCGGCGGAGGCCATCACGGCACCGGATTCCTCATCTCCCCCACACTCCTGATGACGAACAATCATGTGCTGCGTACGGCGGACGAAGCCGGTAATGGAGTCATCGAATTCAACTTCCAGGCCGGACTGGACGGACAGCCACTCCTGCCCGTGGTGTTCCGGCTGGAGCCGCAGACGTTCTTCGTCACCGACCAGGCCCTCGACTTCAGCGTGGTCGCCGTGGCCCAGCGCTCCCAGGACGGACAGCCGCTCGCGCCGTTCGGCCGGCTTCCCCTCAAGGAGGCCGAAGGCAAGGTCATCCTCGGCGAGATCGTCAACATCATCCAGCACCCCAACGGCGAGCCCAAACAGCTCGCGCTGCGCGAGAACAAGGTCGTGGACCTGCTGGATGAGTTCGTGCACTACGAGACCGACACGGCCCCCGGCTCGTCGGGGTCCCCGGTCTTCAACGACCAGTGGGAGGTCGTGGCCCTGCATCACGCCGGTGTTCCGCGCACCGACGGCGACGGCAAACCTCTTGCCGTCGACGGTTCCGTCTGGGAGCCGAGTATGGGTGAGCAGCGGCTCGACTGGAAGGCCAATGAGGGCGTACGGATCAGCCGCGTCCTCGGCGCGCTCCGGCAGGTCCCCATGTCCCCTCCCGCCGCAGCGCTCCGCGAGGAGATATTCGCGGCCGGAGCCACCCTGCACACGGTGGAGGTGTCGCCACCGCCGCCTGGCCGGACGAACGGAGTCGGGCAACAGAGCCTCACCGGCCTTGTCCCGGACGGGGCTGTGCAGCAGCCGGTGCCCGGAGGGACGGTGCGTCTGAGCGTCCCGCTGAACATCACACTCAGCGTGGACCCGGCCACGTTCCAGGCGCAGGCCAACACCACAGCCGCGGCTCCGGCCTCCGTTCCGGCCACGGCCCTGCCGGGCCTCCCGGGCGTTGCGGGTCTCCCGGGCGTTGCGGGCATCGCCGTCGGACACATCGACGGTCAGTCGCCCGCCGAGAACGACCTGGCCGCCGCGCTGGTCAACCTCGCTGCCGCCAGGGCCCGTCCCTACTACGACGCGGCCGCGGACGGTACCGCGCAGGACGCCTACTACGCGGACATCCGCACCGGCAGCCCCGCCGCTCTTCGCCGGGCACTCACCGAGCTGCTGGAGACGACCCACGAGAACCGGCCCGCGTACAAGCCGATGCGCATGCTCTACCCGTGGGTCGACCTGCACCCGGACGAGCAGTTGCGCAGCATCTACTCGGGCAAGGACTTCACTCCCGAAGAGCTGATACAGGCCGACGCCGCGGTGGAGGCCGCCCGGATCGGACGCTGGCAGGAGTTCCTGCTGCACGAGAGCGCGCCCGGCCCCGGAGCACTGGAGGCCGAGTTCGACGCCCTGGAAGCGGCTCTGCCGTTCAACTGCGAGCACGTGGTGCCCCAGTCCTGGTTTGCCAAGAAGGAGCCCATGCGCGGGGACCTGCATCACCTCTTCGCCTGCGAGTCGGCGTGCAACAGCTTCCGCGGGAACATTCCGTACTTCGACTTCGCGGACAGCGAGGAAGTCGTACGGCACTCCTGCGGGCGCCGCGAACCGCTCAAGTTCGAGCCGTCGGCCGGCAAGGGTCCGGTCGCCCGCGCGACGCTGTACTTCCTGCTGCGCTACCCCGGATTCATCGGGGACGAGGCGCGCGAGCTCCAACGCGAGCGCCTGGACCTTCTGCTGTCCTGGCACGCCGCCGACGCGGTGAGCGAGTACGAGCGGCACCGCAATGCGGCCATAGCCGAGATACAGGGCAATCGCAATCCGCTCATCGACCACCCGGAGTGGGCCGAGGAGATCGACTTCGCCGGTGCCTGGCCCGACGGCGGTTGACGAGCCGACCTCCTAGACCGTGAAGGGGCGCTGTTCCAGGAACGCGTCCCGGGGACGGCCGGTCACGTAGAAGTTCGGGCTCTGCGTGGCCGGCATGTTCCGCACGATGTCGCGGTGGAAGGCGCGGTAGCCGCCGCGGAACGTCCCGCCGTCCCAGACCTCCAGCAGCGTGCCGGTGAACTTGCCGTTGACGGGGCCGTCCGAGGAGAGCTGGTTGTCCTGGCAGCCGGAGATGAGCAGCGCGTTCACTTTCTCCTCGCCGCCGTTCCCGGTGCCCAGCCCGCGCTGGATCTCCTGGAAGAACTCCTTGTCCCGCAGGTAGATCTCGTACTGCTTGGCGACCGGCATGAGCCGTGAGGTGTTCTCGATCCGGTTGGGGTCGCTGGTCTGGAACTGCTCCTTCATGGCTTCGGGGCTGAGGACTTCCCTTACCTCGATGCCGGTCCCGCTGTGGCAGGAGTCGAGGAGAGCGAGGATCCTGACGCCGTCGTCGAAGCGGGCGAACTCCCTGTAGAGCTCGTCGTCGAGGAATTCGCGGTCGTAGAGGACGAGGGTTTCGTCGAAGTCGTCCGGCTCGTCGTCGGACCCGACGCTGTTCGGCACCTGACCGCCGTGACCCGAGTACGTGAACATCAGGATGTCCCCGCTCTTGAGCCTTCTGGCCGCCTTGCGCAGCTCGGCGGTGACGTTCTCGACGGTGCCGTCGGGGGTGAGCAGGGTCGTGTCGTCGAAGCCTGCCTCGCGGGCCAGACGGGCCATGTCGTTGGCGTCGTTCTCGCATGCGACGAGCTCACCGTCCCAGCCGCCGTATTTCGCTGGGTCGACGTTGTTGAGTCCGACGTGGAGGGAGAGGCCAGTGGCCATGAGAAGAGCTCCTCGTGCCTGGGTGACGTGCGTCGTCTGGATGAGTTCCGTGACCCTTCGGTGTCTGAACCCTTTTCCGGCGGGCGGGCGCCCGAATGGCGGACACATCACCGCAGGCCAATACTGAAAACGACCGACGTCCAAGTGACGGGCGTCCGTGCCGTGTCGGGAGGCGCACATGCGACCCAGGGTCATCTACGTCCACGGCAATGGGAACAAGGTCCGCTCGGAACTGCTCAAGTCTCAGTGGGACACGGCTCTTTTCGGCAGGGACATGGGCGATTCCTCGCGCATGGCGTACTGGGCCCCGCTCCGGTACGACAAGCCACTGCCCGACCACCGGCCCGACCCGCTGGAGGGTGGACCGGTCGACGGCGTGCCTCTGGAGACCGAGGGGAGAGCCGCGCCGGTGGAGTTCGAGGCGCCGGAGGAATTCGTGGCGAGAACCCTCGACGAAGCCCGGTTCGACGCGAGCGGAATCGCGCCGGAGTCGGTGCCCGGTACGCGCGAGGTGAAGAACGCGCTCAGCGAGTGGCTGCTCGAGATGACGTATCTAGGAGACACGCTCGCCGAGTCGGAGGAGACCGGGCAGGGAACGCAACTGCCCCTCGAAGCACTGCCGTTGCCGCGCGCGGCCCGCACAGCGGTGTTTCGGCTGCTCGTCAAGCACACCTATCAGGACGTCCACGCCTATTTCTTCGGCGGGGCGGGAGCGGTGATCCGCGACGTGGTCAAGGAGGCGCTGGAGGGCCTGGACGGCGCCCCGCTGGCGGTCGTCGGGCACAGCCTGGGGTCCATCGTCGCCTACGAGGTGCTGGCCGATGAGGAACGGGACGTCGAGCTCTTCGTCACCGTGGGGTCGCCGCTGGCGATCACGGAGGTGCAGGACCATCTGGCGAAACCGCCCGCGGTTCCAGCCTGCGTGCGGGCCTGGCGCAATGCCTCGGATCTGCGCGATCTGGTGGCTCTCGACCACACGCTCCGGCCCGAGTACGCACCGGTTGAAAAGGTGACCGATCTTCTCGTCACCAACGACAGCAAGAACCATCACGGCATCTCCGAGTACCTGGGAAATCCGCAGATCAGGGAGCCATTCCAGCGCATGTTCAGCCGCCTTGCGTGAGCGCAGACCGGGTGCAAACATGACAACTAGGAGATCGTCCGTCTCATGCTCCCCTGGGGCGGCTGGGCAGGTGTGGCATGCCGTTGGCCGACACGGAATGGGACCTCGTCACCATGTGGGTACGGGAGTACCTTCTCGACACCACCGACCCCCACACTCAGCTCGTCCAGTACGGTTTCGCCCCGGAATTCGTCGCCGCTCTGCCGCTGACGGCGGTCAGCGCGGAGAATGCCCGCGCACTGGTTCAAGCTTCACGCAAAGACATCCAGGGGCAGCTCAAACTCGTCGAGGTCGTCGCCGCGGTCGACAGACTCAGCGTCCTTCCGGAAGTCTCCAAGGCTCTGGAATTCCAGGACCGGCTGCGCGAGGACTACCGCGTCCACGCCTCGCAGGACAATTTCCGTACCTGCGTCCTCAAGAACGGCACCGAGGTCTTCATCGACCGGCAGAACCTGCGGGAGACACTGCGTCAGTTCGTCGACGACCCGGAGAAATCCGTCCTGCTGGTCGACGGCGATCCGGACAGCGGAAGGTCTTACACCTACAACCTCATCCGCCATATCGGGCAGCACTACGGATTCCGGCCGGCCCGGGTGACCCTGTCGCACACATCCACAGCGGACAAGGTAGTCCGCCGGCTCGCGGAATTCGTCTCCGACCCGCGCGCGGGAATCTCACCGCTGAACCCCACGGAGCTCAACGACCAACTGCCGTCGATCGACGATGCGGTGCACTGGGTCGTCGGCCGGGCGACAGCCGTCGAGGACCGCTTCTGGCTGGTCCTGGACGAGTGCGACAAGCTCGACCCCAGCTCCGACGTGTGGGACTTCATCGGACAACTGGCCCTCGCCATCTACGAACACGCGGCCGTACGAGGCGACCAGGCACCCCGTCTGGTTCTTCTCGGCTACGGGCCCTCGATGCGCCAACTCCCCTATGACCTGCGGGGAAGCATGTGCTGGGACACGGCCCGCGTCGCCGGACCGGCCGATCTGCGCAGGTTCTTCGACCAGTACTTCCACGAATCCCCACCCGGCTTCCTCGACGGCGGACCGCCCGACGAGGCCACGATCACCGAACTCGTGGAAGTGGCCGTCCAGGAGGTCCTGCGGGCCGCGGAACCGAGCGCCGGCAGCGAGAGCTACATGAGAAAGATCTGCACGGCGGCAGAGGGGGCGATCCGTGTCTACCGGGGCCTCTGAGGCCGGGAAGGACTTCGCTGCCCGGCTGCGCCGGGAACTCCACGCCGGCGAGGACGGTTCCCAGACCGTCCCGGACTCCCGCGCGGGCTATCGGGAGGCCGCCTGCCTGCTCACTCGCTTCGACCCCATGCTGCTCCGGCTGCCCGGCGAGGACCATGCCACCGGCGGTGCGGTGCTCGAACTGCTCGACGACTGCACGACCTTGGGCATGGGCATGAAGGCACGAGCCGTATGGACCCTCAAGGCCGATGCCCGGGATCGGGCGCTGCGTTCTCTCGCCGGTCCGGAGGCCGCCCGGCGCGCGCTGGAGTGCAATCTCGACCAGTTCGAGGACCAGCCCGGGCCGGAACGGATCTGCCTTGCCTATCTGTCGGGCAGCCCGCACCAGCCGGCCGATGAGAACGCGTCCGAACTGGCCGACACGCTCCAGGCGGTGCTGTGGCTGACCCGCGTGCCGGGCATGACCGGGCTGCCGGACACCGGTGAACTCCAGCACACACTGGAGCGCGCCCGACTCCTGCAGCCCCTCGAACGCCTTGTGCAGCAACCGTTTCAGGGGCGTGGCCGCGAACTCGACGAACTGCGCGACTACATCGGCACACCTTCCGACTCCGCCACGCCCGTGCCCCCGCTGGTCATCCATGGACCCGGAGGCATGGGCAAGAGCACCCTGCTCGCCAAGTTCCTCCTCGACAGCATCCACGAACGCGAGCTCAGCTTCCCCTTCGCGTACATCGACTTCGAGCGGCCCACGCTCTCGATCCACGAACCGGTCACGCTCATCGCAGAGGCCGCCCGGCAGCTCGGCATCCAGTACCCCGCTCACCGTGACGAGCTGGAGGCACTGGCGTACGAGTGTCAGCAGACGGCCCGCGGTCAGCGGGAGGGACAGGACCGGGTGACACAGCTGCACGAACTCGCCACCACCAGGACCGTCCTGGGCCGCAGTTCCTCCCAGGAGTTCCAGCTCCAGGCCACGGAACGCGATACCGACCTCATCCGGCGTACCGCGGACCTTCTGATCCGGGTGGTGGAGGCGGCGGGCCAGAAGAACCCGCCCTTCGTACTCGTCATCGACTCGTTCGAGGAAGCCCAGTACCGGGGTTCACCCGTGATGGGCAGGCTGTGGCGTATGTGCGTCACGTTCCAGAGCGTCTATCCGGGGCTGCGTGTCGTCGTCTCCGGGCGTGCGCCCGTCGACCATCCGGCACGGACCGTGACACCGCAGGACATCGAACTCCACGAACTCGACCGCGAGGCCGCCATCAGCCTTCTGACGGCATGCGGAGTCACGGACCGGGAGATGGCGGGGATGTGGGCCGACCGTGTGGGCGGTCACCCGCTCAGCCTGAAACTCGCCGCCCGGGCCGTCACTCTCGCGGGAGGCGAAGCCGAGTCCATGGGCGACCTGATCAGCAGCATGCCCGCCCGGCGCCGGCAGTTCACCCGCCGCATCGACCGGATGCTCATCCAGGGCATCCTGTACGACCGCATCCTCAACCACATCGCGAACCAGGAGGTACGCCGTCTCGCCCATCCGGGCCTGGTGCTCCGGATCATCACTCCCGAGATCATCAAGGACGTCCTGGCCGAGCCCTGCGGACTGCCCGTGGAGACCCTCGACGACGCCCAGCTCCTCTTCGACGAACTCTCCCGCCTCGACCTCGTCGAACCGGCGGGCCCCGGGGCCCTACGGCACCGCGGCGACGTCCGCGCCATCATGCTGCGCCTGCCGGGCAGTGACCGCACCGACGTGATGCGCACGATCGAACGGCGTGCCGTCGAGTACTACGCCGCACGCGAGGGTCTGGAGGCACGCGCCGAGGAGATCTATCACCGGCTGCGCCTCGACGAGAACCCGCGCTCGGTGGAGGAGCGGTGGCTGCCCGGCGTCGAGCGTTTCCTGGTCGGGGCGCAGCAGGACATGACCCCCAGGTCCGCGGGCCTGCTCACGGCGAAGCTCGGAGGCGGAGCCTCCGACCATGTCCTTGAGGGCGCCGACCAGGAGGACTGGGAGCGGATCGCCGCCCGTGAGGTCGAGGACCTGCTGGCGCAGGGCTTCCCCGAGGCGGCGCTCGTCCGGCTCGGCGAACGCCGGCCGTGGACGCCGTGCAGCCCCCTTCACTCCCTGCTGGCCGAGACGCTGAGCAGACTCGGACGGGGGGCTCAGGCACGGGGGACGGTGTCGCAGGCCGTCAGCGCCACGGCGGGCGCGGGATGCGCCGAGAGACAACTGGAACTGCTCCTGCTGTCCGCCCGCCTCGCGGAGGAAGCGGGCGACGTGGAGAGCGCGGGCGGCGACCTGCGGGCGGCGGAGGACATCGCGGTGGGCCTCGGGCAGGATCTCGAAGCGATGGGAGCGCTGCTGGCCCGGGCCCGGCTCGCCGCGGGTGCCGACGTCCCCGATCTGGAAGCCGACAGCCGGCTCTCCGAGGGGCTGCGGCGCTTGCCCGACGCCGTACTCGCCGACCAGCCCGCACTCGTACGCGCCGTCGCCTCGCAGATCTACCCGCAGGACCCCAAGGCGCTCGAACACGCGCTGGACGTCGTCGGGTTGCCCGGGGACGACGAGGCGCTGGAGGGCCTTGGGGCGGCCATGCGCCGTGCGGCCGCCCGCCAGCCACGACTGCTCGGTGCGCTGATGGACATCCTCGGCGATGCCGCAGACCCGACCGAGCCGCACGGAGGGACCGGCCCCACCAGCACCACCGAAATCCTGCGCCTGGCACGCGACCGCGGCACCCTCGACACACTCGCCCGGCGGCTGCTGGCCCTGCCCGACGCGAGCGGTGAGATCGTGGCCGGGGTGGCCGCCGCCATGAGGGTGGGCGCGAGCGGCCCTCCGCCGCCGAGCTTCACGGCCCACACGGCGGAGCGGAACAACGCGAGCGAAGGGAACGGCCCCCCGCGGCCTGGTCGGTCATGAACGCCTACCTCACGGCGGCCGAGATCCTCCAGGTGCGCGACGCCGCCCTGGAGACCGGGCTCGCCGACCCGATGGTCCGGCCGCTGCTGTTCGACGGGATCATGCCCAAGTACCGGGGCACGCTGCCGATGCTTCCGGCGCCCGGGCGGCAACTGCACTCCGACCTCAACGAGATGAACCGTGTCGAGCGGCTCGTCGACGGTTCCGTCCCGCTGGAGATCTGGCTCCGCAACGCCATCGCCCAGACGACCGAAGCCGAACCGCTCGCCCTCCTGCAGCGCACCCTGGACGATGTGGCGCGCAGCGCGGGAGGCGAGCCGGACATCATGGCGTCAATGCCCGCCCCGGACATCCAGGAAATCAAGGAGGAGATCGTCCACCGCGACGACACGGTCGCCTTCGACTTCCTGCGGGGCGGCGACCTGGCGGGCACGGCGGTCGCGCGTATCAAGGTTCCCCCCTACCAGGGAGGGGCCCCGCTCCAGCCGAACGGTTTCCCGCACTCCGGCACGGGATGGCTCATCGCCCCGGACCTCGTCATCACCAACCACCATGTGGTCAACGCCCGGTCCGGCACCGGCTCGGGACGGCCCCGGGCCGATGCCGAAGACCTGCGCCTGCAGGCACAACACGCGCGGGCGCGCTTCGACTACGACACGGACGAGGTGGAGACCGAGGAGGCCACCGTCAGCGAACTCGTCGCCGCGGACCCGGAACTCGACTACGCGATCCTGCGGCTGACCGCCGAGCCCTCCCGGCCGTCGCTGAAGCTCGCGAAGCAACCGCTGTCGGTCGCCAAGGGCGACGTCGTGGCCGTCAACATCATTCAGCACCCGGGCGGACAGCCGAAGCGGGTCGCGCTGCGCAACAACCTCGTCTACGCGGCCGACGGGAGCGACGTGCGCTACTTCACCGACACCCGAGGCGGATCCTCCGGATCGCCCGTGTTCACCGACGACTGGAAGGTGGTGGCACTCCACCGGGGCACACGGCGGGTGGAGGACGTGATGTTCCAGGGCAGGACGACGGCCTTCGTCAACGTCGGCACCCAGATGGACACCATCATGCGCCACCTTCAGGCGAACAGCCCCGAAATCCATGCCGAGATCGAGACGGCACAACACGACTGAACAACACCGCTGAGGAGACTGAGGAGGGCGATATGGGCAGCCGGAGCAGATCACCGGTGGCAACCGGTCCCGAGCAGATCTTCACCGATCTGCGCGAGGTCGCGCAGCGCGTGCGGGAGGGACTGTGGCAGGAAGTCCCCGAGTCCTCGGAGGAACTCCCCGCCGAAGAGCAGCCCTCCGGGCAGATATCCCAGTTCGCCCAGCAGGAACGGGACCGCGTTCTGTCGGCGGGAGCGAACGGTCTGGAGAAGCTCGCCGAGGGGCGCGAGGACGAGATCAGCGACGACGAGTCCTTCGGTATGGAGGCGATCGTCCTGCTGGAGGGCAGACCCGCCATCCTCGTCCAGAACCATGACTTCGCCCCGCAGGACGGCGACTGGGCGGTCCTGGACGGCCACCGGACCGCGATCCGCGAATCGATCGCGCGCGTCGGCCGGGTCGAGGTCTCCGGACACGCCAGCCTGGACTGGCTCGGCACGGCCTTCCTCGTCGGCCCGGATGCCGTCATGACGAACCGTCATGTGGCGGCTGAGTTCGCGCGCGGTGACGGCACCGGCTGGACGTTCCAGCAGGGCATGAGCGCCCGGATCGACGTGGCGGAGGAGTACGGCGCGCTCTCGGCGAACAGCGAACCGGCGTACGAGATCACCGAGGTGATCGGCATCCACCCGGATGTCGACATGGCGCTGCTGCGCGTCTCCCCCGCCGTGGGTGGCACCACGCTGCCGACCCCGCTCGCGGTCGCCGCCGACGCGCCCGCGGATCTGCCGGGACGTCCGGTGTACTGCGTCGGCTATCCGGCGTACGACGGCCGTCGCAACGAACCGGAGTCGATGCGCAGAATCTTCATGGACATCTACAACGTCAAACGTCTGCAGCCCGGCACCACCACGGAGCTCCGGCCCGAGCAGACCGTGATGATGCACGACTGCTCCACGCTGGGCGGCAACAGCGGCTCCCCCGTCTTCGACCTCACCGATCACCGCGTCCTCGGCCTGCATTTCGGCGGACACTACGGCTTCGGCAACTACGCCGTGCCCCTCTTCGAGCTGGTCGACGATCCTCTGCTGCACCGCGCCGACGTCAATTTCGTCTGAACCCGGGCGGGACTTCGGCGCGCGATGCAAGGGCCGTGCCCGCGGCCCCCGCCATACTGGCGCTCATGCGCGTGGCAGTCATGACGGCAGGCTCACGGGGCGACGTTGCCCCCTACACCGGACTCGGCCAAGGTCTGGCGCAGGCCGGGCACGACGTCACCCTCGTCACCCACGCCCGCTTCGCGCCTCTGGTCGACGCGGCACGCGTACATTTCCACCCCCTGCCGGTCGACCCGCGCGCCGCACTGGAATCCGCGGCCGGCCGGGCCCTGCACCGCAGCACCACCGGCGCGGGAAAGCTGCTGCGCGTGGTCGACATGGCGCGGTCCCTGGTCGGTCAGATGGCCGACGACCTGCTCGAAGCCGCCCACGCGAGCGATGTGCTGCTGCTGTCCAGCTCGTTGGGGCCGCTCGGCCACACCATCGCCGAGGGGCTCGGCCTGCCCAGCATGGGCGTCTATCTCCAACCACTCGCCGCCACCGGTGAGTTCGCCCCGCCCGTCACGGGCACCCGGTCGTGGGGACGGACGGCCAACCGGCTGGCGGGGCGGGCCGTGAACGCCGCCGTGGACCGCGTCTTCGCCGACGCCACCCGCACCCTGCGAGCCCGCCTCGGCCTGCCGCGCACCGGAGCGCGTGCCGCCCGCCGGGCCCGCGAACGGCAGGACTGGCCCGTCTTTCACGGCTTCAGCGAGCTGGTCGTGCCCCGTCCGCGCGACTGGCGCCCGGGTCTGCGCATCGCGGGCTACTGGTGGCCCCACGATCCGCCCACCGCCCAACTCCCGCCCGTTCTCGGCGACTTCCTCGCTTCCGGCCCGCCCCCGGTCTTCGTCGGCCTGGGCAGCGCGACCGTGCCCGACCCCGACCGGGTCAGCGCGACGGTCGTGCGCGCACTGCGGGCCGCCGGTCTGCGCGGAGTGATCCAGTCCGGCTGGAGCGGACTGCACGCCGAAGGCGAGGACATGCTCACCGTCGACGAGGTCCCGCACAGTGCCCTGTTCCCCAGGATGGCGGCAGTGGTCCACCACGCGGGCGCCGGAACCACGGCTGCGGGCCTGCGCGCCGGTGTCCCCGCCGTGCCCGTCCCCATCCAGTTCGACGAGGCGTTCTGGGCCGCCCGCCTGGCCTCGCTCGGCGTCTCACCCGGCCCCCTCCCGCTGCGCCGCCTTACCGCGACCGCCCTCACCACGGCGCTGGTCAGGGCCACCACCGACCCTGCGTACGGGCACCGCGCCCGCGCTCTCGCCGCCCGACTCGACGCAGAGGACAGCGTCGGTCCCGTGCTCGCCGCCGTGAACGGGCTCACTGACAACGGAAGACCGGGCCACGGGCGGTGAACGGCAGGGAGGAGCCCTGCGAGATCAGAGGGATCAGGCGGCCGCGCCGCGGATGATCGCCAAAGGTGCGCCGAAGGGGTCCGTGAACATCGCCAGGCGGCCCACGCCCTCCGCGTCCATCGGCGGGATGAGCGTCGTGGCCCCGTGCTCCGCGGCCTTGGCGAAGGTGGCGTCGACATCGGACACTTCGAAGTAGGGGTGCCACTCCGAGCGGGAGCCCGCTTCCAGGTTCTCCTTCGGGAGCTGCATGATCCCGCCCTGCGTGGCCTCTTGTCCGCCGCCCGACGGGGAGACGACGCTGTAGGTGATGCCCGCGAACGGCATGTCCTGGTATTCCCACGAGAACACCGAGCGGTAGAAGTCCTTCGCGGCGCCCGCGTCCGTCGTGTACAGCTCGGTCCAGGACAGGGTGTTCACATCGGTGACCGCGCCCAGGCCCTTGGTATCGCCGGGCTGCCAGACCGCGAACTCGGCGCCGGTCGGGTCGGTGAACGCCGCCATCCGGCCCTCGGCGAAGACATCCCCCGGCGGGACTCGGACGGTGCCGCCCGCCTGTTCGACGGCCTTGGTGGTGGCGTCGGCGTCGGGCGTCAGGAAGTACGGGGTCCACGCGGAGGACGCGCCCTCGTCGGTGAGCGGGCCGATCGCCGCGACCGTCTTCCCGTTCACCTGGAAGAAGCCATACCCCCCGGCGTCCGGTCCCAGGGTCTGCAACTCCCAGCCGAACACGGCTCCGTAGAAGGCGGCGGCCGCGTCGACGTCAGGACTTCCCAGGTCGATCCAGTTCGGAGCGCCCGGGACATATGTGGTGGTCAGCATCGCAATTCTCCTCCCGCGGGTGCGCGGTGGATGTCGGATGTGTCGGTCGGCTTCAGCATGCCAGCCATCACTGACAATTCGCCGTTCCGCGCGCGATGACACCCTGCCGTGCGCCACGCGTGCGAAATGTGGCGGTATCTCCCCACATGGCCCGACGGACCTTCAGCCCCGGGGCCGCGTCCCGGCCTCGCCCCGACCCTCCACGTCACCCCCACCGGGGGTGACAAGGGTTTTCCCCGTATCGAGTTCATCTCCGCGTTCCCTACTGTCTGCCGCACCGGCGGATCCCATCTTCTGACCCTTAAGTGTCAGGTGCATGTAAATCATGGGTTTCCGTCCGGTGGCGGCCCTTGACCAGGGGCCGTCGCACGGGCGGCGGCGCACGGGCAAACCCGACCCAAGGGCACCACGGATCGCACCCCCACAGCGAACCGTGGTTCCCGCGCCGCCCGCCCGCGCTCCGCACCGTCAGTGGAAAGGGAACACCTTGAACGGTTCCAGACGGAGACTCATATCCGTCGTGGCCGCGAGCGCGACGATCGCCGCCGTCGCCGCGACGTCGTCCGTAGCACTCGCCGCCACCCCGGCACCCTCGCCCAAGCCGGCTCCGGCCGCCCAGGCGATGACCTCACTGCCGACCGCACCGGTCGACAAGGTCATCGTCACCTACAAGGCCAAGACGGCCGAGGCCGGCTCCAACGCGGCGGCCAAGACCGACGCGACGGCCAAGGGCGCTGAGACCGGCGAGAGCCTGTCGTTCGAGCGCAGGCTCGCCGGCGGCGCCGCCCTGATCGACCTCGGGGGCGAGACGTCCAAGCAGGACGTCGCCGAGGTCATGGCCGCCTTCCGCGCCGACTCCTCGGTCGCGTCCGTGGAGCCCGACATCCGCGCCTACGCGATGGCGGTCACCCCGAACGACACCGAGTACACCAAGCAGTGGGACCTGTTCGAGGCCACCGGTGGCATGAATGTGCCCGGCGCCTGGGACAAGGCCACCGGCAGCGGCGTCAACGTCGCCGTGATCGACACCGGCTACGCGGCTCACTCGGACGTCGCCGCCAATGTCATCTCCGGCTACGACTTCATCTCCACCGCCGCGGACGCCCGCGACGGCAACGGCCGCGACAGCGACGCCAAGGACGAGGGCGACTGGAACGCCACCGACGGCGAGTGCGGCACCGGCTCCAAGGCGAGCAACTCCTCCTGGCACGGCACCCACGTCGCGGGCACCATCGCCGCAACGACGGGCAACAGCAAGGGCGTTGCGGGCATCGCGTACAACGCCAAGATCCAGCCCGTCCGTGTGCTCGGCAAGTGCGGCGGCTCATCGGCCGACATCGCCGACGCCATCACCTGGGCGTCCGGCGGCACCGTCCCCGGCGTCCCGGCGAACCCGACGCCCGCCAAGGTCATCAACATGAGCCTCGGCGGCGCCAGCTCCACCTGCCCCAGCGTCTACCAGAACGCCATCAACGGCGCCGTCTCGCGCGGCACCACGGTGGTCGTCGCGGCGGGCAACAGCAACGCCAACGCCTCCGGGTTCACCCCCGCGAACTGCGCCAACATCATCAACGTGGCGTCCACCAGCCGTGAGGGCAACCGTTCGTTCTACTCGAACTACGGAAGCATCGTCGACGTCGCCGCGCCCGGCGGTGAGACCCGCCGCGCCACCGACACGCCCGGCACCGTCACTACCCCCGAGAACGGCATCCTCTCGACGCTGAACTCCGGCGCCACCACCCAGTCGACGGAGAACTACAAGCCCTACCAGGGCACTTCGATGGCCGCCCCGCACATCGCCGGGCTCGCCGCGCTGCTGAAGTCGGCCAAGAGCACTCTCACCCCGGCCGAGATCGAGGCCGCGATCAAGAGCAACGCCAGGCCGCTGCCGGGCACGTGCACCGGAGGCTGCGGCGCCGGTATCGCCGACGCCACCAAGACCGTGAACGCGGTCACCGGCACCACCGGCGGCACGACCTTCACCAACGCGACGGACGTGTCGATCTCGGACAACTCGACCTCCACCTCGTCTATCGCGGTCACCGGCCTCACGGGCAACGCCCCGGCCGCCCTCAAGGTCGCCGTGGACATCAAGCACACCTGGCGCGGCGACCTGGTCATCGACCTGATCGCCCCGGACGGGACCGTGCGCAACCTGAAGACGTCTTCGGGCTCGGACAGCGCCGACAACGTCCTCGCGACGTACACGGTCGACGCGTCCAGCGAGGTCGCGGGCGGCACCTGGAAGCTCCAGGTCCGCGATGTGGCATCGGGTGACACCGGCTACATCGACAGCTGGAGCCTCACCTTCTGAACCACCCCGAATTACTGCATCATCGCTGGTCAGGGGCGCGTCCGCGGTTACTCACCGCAGGCGCGCCCCGCCGCCTGTCCAAGGCCCGGCGTCCGCATGCCGGACACCGGGCCTGGACTGTGCAGGCATGGTTCGTATTCTCTGCACACGTGGGCAGGGGGTCCGCGCACGCCGGAAGGTGGTGGTGGGCACGTGACAACGGCGGCGTACCGCCCTGCGCCGGTCGGGCGGGTGGAGCTCCTCGCCCGGCTCGAACGGGTCCTGAACACCCGCGGGCGCGCCCTGCTCACCGGCCCCGCCGGGGTCGGCAAGACGGAGGTCGCCCTGGCCACCGCCGCGCGCGTGGAGTCACGCGGCGAGCGAGTGCTGTGGCTCGCCACGCTCCCCGCCGACCGGGACATACCGGGCGCCGCAGCTGCCGCCCTCGTCGCGTCCATATCGGCGAGCGTGTCCTGGCCCGTGCCCGGGACGCACGGCGGCCCGGCAGCGCCCGACAGTCCGGGCGGCTTCGACATCCTCGAAGAGCTGCCCGGTCCGCAGCGGACCGCCGTCGCCATGCTGTGCCGCGAAGCGCCCATCCCCGACGACGGCTGGGATCCCATCGCGCTTCGTCTGGCCATCGCCCAGATCCTGCGGACCCTTGCCGCGCGCGGCCCCGTCCTGCTGGTCGTCGACGGTGTCCAGCGCATCGACGCCGACAGCGCCGACCTGCTGCGCTTCGCCCTGCATCTGGCCCCCGCCGGGCTGCGGGCCATCGCCGTCGAGACCCCGGCGGCGTACGGGTCCGACCCGGCAGGGGCTGCCGTGCCGCAGCCGGACGGGGCGGGCCCTGAACCCCTCTGGGTGCCCTCCGAGGCCGATGTCCTGTTCGTCCCACCGCTGCACGCCGACGAGATCGCCGAACTCCTCATCCACCACCGGCTGCCGTCCCGGATGGCCGGGCGCATCCACCGGGCCAGCGGCGGCAATCCGCGGCTCGCGCTCGCCGTCGGCCGCTCCCTCGCCGACGCGCGCACGCCGGTGCACCACGCCGAGACGCTGTCCCTTTCCGGCCGTGCGCGCGATCTCGCCCGGCAGCTGCTGGGGGCCGCCTCCCCCGCCGTCCGCGGCACGCTCCTTCTGTCCGCGCTTGCGCTGCGGCCGACGGCGTCACTGATCCGCCGCGCGGGCCGCCTCACCGCCGAGGCCGACCTCGCGGCCGCCGAGCGGGCCAATCTGATCTCCCTGAAGGAGGACGGCACGGTCGCCTTCACCGCCGGCGTGCTGCCGTCCACTCTGGTGCACGACGCCTGCTGGACCGAGCGCAGCGACGGCCACGCGGCGCTCGCGCGGGTCGTGGACGACCCTGTCGAGGCGGTACGGCACCGGGCTCTGGCCACGGACATCCCCGACGAGGGTCTTGCGGCCGAGGTCGCGGCGGCGGCCGAGACGGCGCGTCGCCGCGGAAACAGCGCGCTGGCCGCCGAACTCGCCCTGCTCGCGGCCGAGTCCACCCCCGTCGGGCTCGGTGCGCAACGGATCACCAGGCTTGTCGACGCGGCCGAGGAGGCGGCCCGCGCAGCCCGAGCGGATCTGGCGATGCGTGCCGCGACCGATCTCCTCGCCCGCGACGCCGCGCCGGCCGACCGGGTCCGCGCGCGGCTCGCGGTGCTGGACACGGCCGGGCAGGGGCTGAGCGACCTCGACGAGATCTACGTACACGCGATGGAGGACTCCGAGGGCGACACGGCGCTGCGGGCGGCCGTGCAGCTGCGGCTGGCGGTGAAGTACGTGCTGGCGGACGGCGATCCCGTACGCTCGCGGGCCGCGGCCGTCGAGTCCGCCGCGCTCGCCGGGTCGGTGGGCGACCGCAAGACGGCGGCCAGGGCGCTGACCGTGCAGGCCCGGATGGAACGGGTCCTCGGCTCGCCGGACGCGGAGCGGATTCTCGCGGAGGCGCGAGCCCTGGAAGTGTTCGAGCGCCCGCTCGGAATCCGTAACGCGGCACAGATACTGACGATCCGTCATGCCCTGTTCGACGACCGTCTCGCCGACGCCCGCGACCAGCTCAACGCCCTGCTGCCGCTGGTGGAGCGCCGGGGCCCGGTGGAGGACGCCATCGAGCTGTTCCACACACTCGCGGCCGTCGAAGCCCGGCAGGGCCAGTGCGCGGCGGCGCTCGCGCACGCCGGAAGGGCCCTCGCCCTGACGCTGGAGGCCGGTCTCTCGCCGGGACCCGCGTGGTACACGCTCGCTCTCGCGGAGACGGCGGGCGGCAGCTTCGCACGGGCCGCCAGCTACGCCCGGCGCAGCGTCCAGGCCTCCGAGGAGGAGTGCGACCACGTCTTTCTCTCCCGCAGCCTGTACGCACTGGGCCGGGTTCAGCTCGTCGCCGGGGATGTGGCCAACGCCCTGGAGACCCTGCGCCGGGTCCAGGCCGCCGAGCACGCCCAGTCGACCGTGGACCCGTCCATGCTGCGCTGGCACGAGGAGCTCGCCGAGGCCCTGCTGGCGAACGACGCACCTGAGGAGGCCGCGAGCCTGCTCGCCGCTGTACGGCCGGTGGCCGAGCGCCTGGGCCGTACGACGGTGCTGCTCGGCTGCGACCGGGCGTACGCGCTGTACCTGGCGGCGAGCGGGAAAGCCGAGGAGGCGGCGGGCCTGCTCACCCAGACCGCCGACCGATTCGACATGGCGGGTCTGCCCCTGGAGCGCGGCCGGGCGCTGATCGCGCTCGCGCGGGTCGAGCGCCGTCGCCGACGGCGGTCGGCCGCCCAGAACGCGCTCCACTCCGCGGCCTCGGTCTTCGAACGGGCGGGAGCATCCCCCTGGCTGGCGCTGGCCGCGGAGACCGGGTCGTCGCGGGCGACCGAACCCGACGCGGCCCGCGGTGGCGCCCCCGCCTCCCTCACGGAGGCGGAGCTGCGCCTCGCGCTGCTGGTCCGCGAGGGGGCGAGCAACCAGGAGGCGGCGGCCAAGCTGTACCTCAGCGTGAAGACGGTCGAGGCGCGTCTGACCCGCATCTACCAGAAGCTGGACGTCCGTTCGCGCGCGCAGCTGGCGACCGCCCTGAACGCCTGGCCGAGCCATCGGGCGGCGGCGGAATCCACGGACGGCCCGGCGGGAGGCTGATCCCGCCGGGCCGTCCGTGTCTCGTCGACGACAGGGTCAGGCGAGGGCGCCCTTGCCCTGTGCCAGCGTCCACTCCTTGTGCAACGCACCCAGGGGGATGCGGTGTTCGAAGATGGGCGTGCCGAAGATGGAGAGCTGCAGTTGCAGCCACCCCGCCAGGTCCACGCCGCCGTATATCTTCCAGGCTCCCACGACGGACCCGGGCGTCGCTGAGGCACTGACCTCGCCCCGTAGATACGGAGCGAGATCCGCGGTCACGCCGACCGCGCCGTACAGACCGACCGTCGCCTCGGCGCCGAGAGCCGCCTTCACCTGACCGGCCGCCGTGGCCTTCGCACTTACCGGAGTACCTGTGATGTCGGAGGTGCTGACCGGCTTCCAGCCGCCCGCCTTGGTGTAGCTGCCGCCGATCCGGAAGCCGCCCTTGAGGTCCTGCTTGACTTCGACGGTGACGGTGCCGTCACCGGCCACCTGGACATATGCCGTGAGGTCGAGGTTCACCACGACCGGCACGGGCCCGACCTGGATCACGGGATCGGCGTGCAGCTTGGCGAAGGGAATCCGCACCGGCTTGCCGCCGGCACTCGCCCTGCCCTTCAGCTCCCACTGGGACGTCCAGTCACCGGTGAGGCCGATGAAGGCGGAGTCCGGGGTGAAGGCGGAGGACCCGTCGTACGAGAACTCGACCTCGGGGGCGAGCTGCACATAGCCCGAGACGGACGCCGCTCCCGACACGGGAGCGCCCTCGGTGACCGGGAGCGGGACCGAGGCCCCGACATCGATCCGCAGGCTTCCCAGGGGCACCTTCGCGCCCTGGGGACCCACATGAATGTTCCCGGCCTTGGCCCAGGAGACCTTCACTCCCTTGACCAGCGGTTCGACGCCGACGCTCGCCGGGTCGACGGGCACGGTCCCGTCGGCCTTGTCGTCACCGAGCAGTGCACCGAGCGTCGACGGCTCGGTCCTGACCTCGGTGCCCTTCTCGGTCTTTCCGGCGACGCCGGTGACCTTGGCGAGCAGCCCGTCGGGAGCGCCGGGCGCGGGCCCGCTGGCGATGATGTCCCCGACGGCCGGGGTGTGTTCGACGGGTGCGGTCGAAGGCGACTTCTCCGGAGCGGTCCTCGAAGGCGACTTCTCCGCAGTGGATATGACGGCACGTCGACTGCCGCGGTCGTACGAGGCGACCTTGAGCGGTGACTTCTTCGCCCCGCCTCCGCCCGCGCGGGCGACGGCGGTCGGCTTCCCCTGGGGCGCGGCGGACACGTCGAGCTGCCGCGAGGGGCCGGGGTCGGGTGTCACGACGCTGGTGGGAGTCGGCCCTTCAGCGCCGGCGGCGGCCGGGGACGAATCCCCGGTGCCGGCCGAACACCCGGAGGCGAAAAGGGAAATGGTGGCCAGAGCAGCAAGAAGGGCACGTCTGGCGGACAGCTTACGCACGTGGGAATCCTCGGAGCGTGTGTTGGGGGATACGCGCAACAGGAAGGGACTCGCGAGTACCCGCGAGTAACAACCGGCCCGACGATCCCACACACGTCGCAGCCGGAGCCAAGATTCACCGGAACCCCGGCAATGAACTGCGTCACATCTTCAACACGCGGCCCTGGCAGGCCACTTCGGGATCAGCGTTCAGTGACGAGCAGAGTCTGCAGGATGCGACCGCAGTCGCCGGCGCTGTCATCGAGCTGTCCCAGGGCCAGCCCGGATCCGCCGGGGCTTGCCGCCGTCGCCGAGCGCACGCAGAACCATTCGCCGACCGGTTCACGGTGCAGGGCGAGCGTGACGTCCGTATTGATGACGAGCCGCCGTTGGTGGTCGAGCTCGAAGCCGACCGCCCAGTTGCTGTCCGCCAAGGTGAGCGCCCGGGTCAGCGCGGTGTCCTCCTCGCCGGCCACCAGCGGGATGCGCTGCCGCGCCCATACCGTCCCGGGCCCGGGCGTGTCGAATCCCTGCCCCGGTTCGAATCGCCACTCCATGGCGGAGACATAACCGGCGAGGTGAGCACCTTCCATGGTCTGCGGCGGCTGCGGACCGGGCAACGGAGGAGGGCCGGGTTCGGGGCGCAACGACGGGGTGTCAGCCGGACTGGCGATCATCCGCCAGGCCCGCGCCAGCAGGACCGGCTGCCCGTTGGACGTGATCTCGCCTTCGAGGAGTTCGACGCGCCCGCCCGAACGCACCGTCCGTACATCGACCTTCAGCTCGGCCACCGGCACCGGACGCGGCAGCTCCAGCGTGATGCGCGCGATCCGGAAGTCCTCTCTGGGCGTGTGCCGCTCCATGGCCCGGCCGAGCAGGGCGGAAGGAGGCCCGGCATGCTGCGTCTTCGGGCTCCACGGCCCCGCGGTGGCGGTGGTGCTCTCGTATCGGCCCTGGCCGAGACTCCGGTAGAAGGCCTCGGGCAACTCACTCGCGTCGGGCGTGGCATCAGCAGTCATACATGAACTCCGAATCGGTGGCACATTCCTGGGGTTGTTTCCTACCCGGTCCGTGCCAGTGAGGTCCATGCAGTCACCACACCGTTTCCAGCGGACCGGTCAGCATTTCCTGCGGATGAGGATGACGGCCAGTACGGCGAGGGCCGCCGCGAGAAGGACTCCCGCCGCGCGCTTGGCGACCGGGAAGCCCGCTGTACGCAGGAGATCGATCGGCTCGGCCTCACGGTTTCCGGCGCCCGCGACCATGGCGGCTGCGTCGGCGGCCTGGTCGCCTTCGGTCTCGGCGTCGGCTCTGTGCGCTGTGTCGGCGGGCGCGCCCTCGGCCGGTTCGGGTCCGGCCAACTGCTGGGCCAGACAGTCCGCGAACCGGCCGATGAGCTTGTTGCCGACTTCGGCCATGACCCCGCGGCCGAACTGGGCCGGCCGTCCGGTGATCGTCAGATCGGTCACGACGACGACCGCCGTCGCTCCGTCGCGGTCGGCCAGCGTTCCGGTCACCGTGGCGCTCGCCGTGCCCTGTCCGCGGACTTCCTTGCCCTTGGCGGCGAGGACGATCCGGTGCGCCGACTCGTCCTTCTCCTGGAAGGTGGCGGTGCCCCGGTAGGTCACGGTGACGGGGCCGACGCGCACCTTCACGGCTCCCTCGATGGTCTCGCCGTCGAAGCCCTCGACACTGGCGCCGGGCATGCAGGGGGCGACCCGCTCGATATCGAGGAGCACCCGCCATGCCTCGTCGACCGGTACAGGGACGGTGAACGAGTGCTGCAGTTCCATGGTCTGCTCCTCACACCGGCTTCAGATGCGGATGGTGGATCGCTCCCGCCGTGTCCGCGAGCGGGGTGCCACTGCCACCCCAGCGCAGCGCCACGATCTCCGCCGCGATGGAGACGGCCACCTCCTCGGGCGTACGGGCGCCGAGATCGAGGCCGATGGGCGAGCGCAGCCGCGCCAGTTCCGCCTCGTCCAGTCCCTGCTCCCGCAGCCGCTTCAGGCGGTCGTCGTGGGTGCGGCGGCTGCCCATCACGCCGATGTACGCGGCCGGGGAGCGCAGCGCCACTTCGAGCAGCGGGACGTCGAACTTCGGGTCGTGGGTGAGCACGCACATCACGGTCCGGTCGTCCACCTCGGTACCGCTCAGATACCGGTGCGGCCAGTCGACCACCACCTCGGCCCCGTCAGGGAACCTGCGGGGGTCGGCGAAGGCCGGGCGCGCGTCGCACACGGTCACCCGGTAGCCGAGGAACCCGCCGATCCGGGCGACCGCGGCGGCGAAGTCGATCGCGCCGAAGACCAGCATCCGTGGTGGCGGGGCGAAGGACTGCAGGAACACGGTGACGTCGTCCTCGCGCCGTTCCCCGTGCGGGCCGTAGTGCCGCAGACCGGAGGCGCCCTGTGCCAGTTCCCCGCGCGCGTCCGCGGTGACGGCCACGTCCAGACCCTCCGACCCAAGCGAGCCGGACACAGTATCCGGCCATACGGCGAGCGCGGACCCGCGCAGGGCCGGACCGTCGATCACGGTGGCCGCCACCACGGGGCGGTGCTCGGCGACCGATGCCGCGACCTGCCCGAACGAGGCGTCCATTTCGGGCGATACGGACCGTACGAGGAGCGTGATCTCCCCGCCGCAGGTGAGGCCGACGGCGAAGGCGTCCTCGTCGCTGTAGCCGAAGGTCTGCAGCCGGGCCTCACCGGTCTGAACGACCTCCTGGGCCAGTTCGAAGACCGCGCCCTCCACGCAGCCGCCGGAGACGCTGCCCACGACCTCGTCGTCCGGGCCCACCGCCATCGCGGCCCCGGGACCGCGTGGCGCACTGCGGCTCACCGCGACAACAGTGGCGAGCCCGAAGGGGGTTCCGGCCGCGTACCACCGGCTGAGCACAGGGAGAATCTCACGCATCGCTCGCACCTTTCACCACGGCCGCCAGGCGCTCCAGGGCCGCCAGGCTGTGTCCCTCGACGAACGCGTCCACGCTGGGCAGCGCCGCCGCCATCCCGGCCGCGAGCGGGGCGTATCCCGGACGCGCCTTGCGCGGGTTGGCCCACACCACGCGGTGCGCCAGTCGGTGCAGCCGCCGCATCTGGGCCGCCAGCAGTTCCGGATCGCCGCGCTCCCATCCGTCGGAGAGCACCACGACCACCGCTCCGCGGGCCGTGCCGCGCTGCCCCCAGCGGTCGAGGAAGGCGCGGAGCATCTCGCCGAGCCGGGTGCCTCCGCTCCAGTCGGGCACCGCGGAGGCGACGGCTGCCAGCGCCGCGTCGGGGTCGTGGTGCGCCATCTCACGGGTCACGCGGGTCAGCCGGGTGCCGATCGTGAACACCTCGGTCTGTGTACGGGTGGTGGGCGAGGCCTGCGCCGCGGCGTGCGCGAAGCGGAGCAGGGCGCTCGCGTACGGGTCCATCGAGCCGCTGACATCCAGCAGCAGCACCACCCGGCGGGGCTTGGTGGCGGGGGCACGGTAGCGCAGCCTGGCCGGTTCCCCGCCGCGCTGCAGCAGCTCTCGTACGGTGCGTCGCGGATCGACGCCGCCGCGCCGGGCCGGGCGCAGCCGTGGGGTGCGGCGCGGCTCACCGCTCAGCGCGAACGCCGCGAGCAGCCGCCGCAGTTGGGCCCGCTCGGCTGCGGACAGCTCGGCCATGTCCCGGTGGCGCAGGACTTCGGCGGAACTCGCCAGGGCTGAGGCGGGCCGAGCCGTACCGTCCTCTTCCTCCGGCCCGGCAGGCAAGGCGGCCTCGGCGGTCACCAGGTGGAGCGCGGGCCCGGGGGCCGGCGCCCTGCGCGTCCGGTCGCCGACGGGCGGCTTCTGCGTGAAGTAGGCGGCGAAGACACGGTCGTAGCGTTCGAGGTCGTCCTGGCTGCCGCACAGGGTGAGCCGGCCGGCCCAGTAGACGTCGGAGCGCCGCTCGGACCCGAGGAGCGCGAGCGCGGCCAGGAAACTCTGCACCCGGCCCGGTCCCGCGGCGACCCCGGCAGCGCGCAGGGCCCGGGCGAAGCCGACGAGGACCGCGGTCGCGTCCACCGCCGGTGCTGGGGACAGGGGGGTAGGGGGCACGGTGCTCACGCTCCCCGGGCCGCGAGGATCGCGGACAGGTCCAGGGAACGGGCTCGTTCGGCGTCCTCGCGGTACTTGAGCACCGAGCCGAGGGTGGCGACGGCCAGCTCGGCGTCGAGCTCGGTCGCACCGAGTGCGTCCAGGGCCTCGGCCCAGTCGATGGTCTCGGCCACCCCGGGCGGCTTGAGCAACTCCTTTGTGCGCAGGGTCTGTACGACGGCGGTGACCTGTGCGGCGAGCCGTTGTGTCACCTGAGGCTGGCGTCTGCGGACGATCGCGAGTTCGCGTTCGAAGCCGGGGTGGTCGAACCAGTGGTACAGACAGCGCCGTTTCAGGGCGTCGTGGACCTCGCGCGTGCGGTTGGAGGTGAGGACGACCACGGGCGGTGACGCCGCCCGCAGGGTGCCCAGTTCGGGAACGGTGACGCTGTACTCGGACAGCAGCTCCAGGAGGAACGCCTCGAACTCGTCGTCGGCCCGGTCGACTTCGTCGACGAGCAGGACCGACGGCCGCGTCTCGAGCGCCTGCAGAAGCGGGCGCGCGATGAGGAAGCGCCTGCTGTACAGCTCGCTCTCCAGCCGCTCCGCGTCGCTGACCCCGGCGGCTTCGGCGGCCCGCAGGTGCAGCAGCTGCCGCGGGAAGTCCCAGTCGTACAGGGCCTGCGACGCGTCGATGCCCTCGTAGCACTGCAGACGGATCAGGGGCGCTTCGAGCACCTGCGCGAGGGCTGACGCGAGCGCGGTCTTGCCCGTGCCCGCGTCGCCCTCGCAGAAGATCGGCCGGTGCAGCTTGAGGGCCAGGAAACAGGCGATGGCCAGACCGTCATCGACGAGATAACCGGTCTTCTCCAGTCTCGCCCGCAGCTCCTCGGGCCCGGCCGTCACACGCTCACTCCATCCCGGCCGCAGCCAGTACCGCCCGGCGGGTGAGCACCCGCGCCAGGTGTTCGCGGTACTCGGGCGACGCCGACAGGTCGGAGGCCGGACGGGTGCCGTCCGCCGCCGATTCGGCGGCCCGCGCCACCGCGGCCGGGTCGGCGTCCGCCCCGGCGAGCGCCTCCTCGGTGGCACTCGCCCGCAAGGGGGTCGCGCCCATGTTGGTCAGCGCGACACGGGATTCGACGAGGTGGCCGTCGTCGCGACGCACCATCGCGGCCACACCGACGATCGCCCAGGCCTGCGCGACCTGGTTGAACTTCTCATAGTGGTAACCCCAGGTGTCGCTCTTGGGCACGCGGACCTCCACCAGCAGTTCGTCGGGCCCGAGCGCGGTCTGCAGGTAGTCGGTGAAGAATTCGCGTGCCGGAATGGTGCGCCTGCCCTGCGGCCCCATGGCGACCATCTCGCCGTCGAGTGCCAGCAGCACCGCAGGCAGGTCCCCCGCAGGGTCTGCGTGGGAGAGCGAGCCGCCGATGGTGCCGCGATGGCGTACGGACGGGTCGGCGACGGTCTCGGTCGCGGCGGCCAGCAGCCCTGCGTGGCTGCGTACCAGCGGGTCACGGATGACGTCGTGGTGGGTCGTCATGGCCCCGATCACGAGCGTGTCGGCTTCGGCGCGGACACCGCGCAGTTCGGGGATCCGGCCGACGTCGACGAGCAGTTCGGGGAAGGCGAGCCGGAGCCGGAGGATGGGGATCAGGCTCTGGCCGCCGGCCAGGACCTTGGCGTCCTCGCCGCCGTCCACCAGGGCGCGTACCGCTTCGTCGACCGTCTGCGGCCGTGCGTAGTCGAATGCCGCGGGAATCATGCTGCTGCCTCCTCGGCCCGGGCCGCCGTGACGGCCTGCCAGATGCGCTGCGGCGTGCACGGCATCGCTACGTCCTTCACACCCATCGGCCGCAGTGCGTCCACGACCGCGTTGACCACGGCCGGTGTGGAGGCGATCGTCCCGGTCTCGCCGACCCCCTTGACGCCGAGCGCGTTGGAGGTCGCCGGGGTCTCGGTGCGGTCGGTGACGAAGTCCGGCAGGTCGACCGCCGAGGGCACCAGATAGTCCGCCATGGTG
Organism: Streptomyces sp. NBC_00322; assembly: GCF_036147535.1. Classification (NCBI taxonomy): domain Bacteria; kingdom Bacillati; phylum Actinomycetota; class Actinomycetes; order Kitasatosporales; family Streptomycetaceae; genus Streptomyces; species Streptomyces sp. NBC_00322. Next base: position 983,851 of record NZ_CP108019.1, read on the forward strand.
CCGGAGAGCAGGTTGCCCTCGGTGTCGTACACCGCCTCCTCGTAGAGCGCCTGGGAGATTCCCTGCGCCACGCCACCGTGGATCTGCCCCTGGACGATCATGGGGTTGATGACCTTGCCGACGTCGTCGACGCAGACGTAACTGCGGATCCGGGCACGGCCGGTCTCGGTGTCGACCTCGATCGCGCACAGGTGGGTGCCGAAGGGGAACGAGAAGGTTTCCGGGTCGACCAGGTGCTCGGCGTTGATCGTCGGCTCCATGCCGTCGGGCAGGTCGTGGGACGAGAACGTCGCGAAGGCCACTTCCTGGATGGTCTTCGTCGCCTCGGGTGATCCCTTCACGGAGAAGACCCCGCCGGAGAACTCCAGGTCCGCCTCGCTCGCCTCCAGCAGGTGCGCGGCGACCTTGCGGGCCTTGGCCACCACCTTCTGCGCGGCGTGGTGGACGGCGAGTCCGCCCACCACGAGCGAGCGGGAGCCGTAGGTGTCCATGCCCTGCGGTACCGCCTTGGTGTCGCCGTGCACCACCTCGATGTCGTCGAAGGGCACACCGAGCACGTCCGCCGCGATCTGGCTCCAGCAGGTGGCGTGCCCCTGACCGTGCGGGCTGGTGCCGGTGGCCACCTCGACCGTGCCTGTGGGCAGCATGCGGATGGTGGCGGCCTCCCAGCCGCCGGCGACGTAGCGCAGTTCGCGCAGGATCCGGCTCGGGGCCAGGCCGCACATCTCGGTGTACGTCGAGATGCCGATGCCGAGGCGGACCGGATCGTTGTTCTCGTTGCGAGCACGCTGCTCGGCGCGCAGGTCGTCGTAGCCGAAGAGCGCCATGGCGCGGTCGGTGGCCGCCTCGTAGTTGCCGCTGTCGTAGGTGAGCCCGGAGATGGAGGTGTACGGGAACTCGTCGTGGCCGATCCAGTTGCGGCGGCGCAGCTCCATGGGGTCCATGCCCAGTTCCGCGGCCAGTTCGTCCATGGTCCGCTCGATGGCGAACGTGGCCTCCGGCCGGCCGGCGCCGCGGTAGGCGTCCGTGGGGGTCTTGGTGGTGAAGACGCCGGTGCACTTGAAGTCGTACGCGTTCATCTTGTAGATGCCGCAGTACATGAACGCGCCCAGAAGCGGGGTGCCGGGGGTGATCAGCATCAGATAGGCGCCCATGTCGGCGAGCAGGTGGGCCCGCATGCCGAGGACCTTGCCGTCGCGGGTCGCGGCGATCTCGATGTCCTGGATCTGGCCGCGGCCGTGATGGGTGGCCTGGTAGCCCTCCGACCGGGACTCGGTCCACTTGACCGGCCGGCCGAGCCGCCTGGCCACGGCGAGGGCGACTGCTTCCTCGCCGTACACCTGGAGCTTGGATCCGAAGCCCCCGCCGACGTCCGGGGCGATCACCCGCAGCTGGTGCTCGGGGATGCCGGTGACCATCGACAGGGTCACGCGCGCCACGTGCGGGACCTGGGTCGAGGAGTACAGGGTGTACTCGTTGGACGCCGTGGGCGGGGTCGCGACGACGGCGCGTGGCTCCATCGCGTTCGGGATCAGGCGCTGTTGGGTGTAGCGGCGGCGCACGACGGTGTCGGCACGGGCCTTCTCCGCCTCGTAGTCGCCGGTGGCGAGCGGCCAGGTGTAGCAGCGGTTGGTGCCCTTGTCGGAGTGGACCAGCGGGGCGCCGTCGGCCAGCGCGGCCTCCAGATCCAGTACCGGAGGCAGTGGCGTGTAGTCGACCTCGATGGCCTCCAGCGCATCGGCCGCGGCATAGCGGTCACGGGCAATGACGATGGCGACGGGGTCTCCGGCGTAGCGGACCTCGTCGACGGCGATCGGTGGGTGGTCGGGCATGACGATGTCTTCCGTCACCGGCCATACGCAGGGCATGGAACCCAGCTCGTCGGCCAGGTCGCGGCCGCTGAACGCGGCGATCACTCCTGGCCGCCCCAGCGCGGGCGAAACGTCGACGCGGTCGATCGTGGCGTGTGCCATGGGGCTGCGCAGGATCGCCATGTGCAGCATGCCCGTGACGGCGATGTTGTCGGTCCAGGTGGTCCGGCCGGTCACCAGCCGGGCGTCTTCCTTGCGGGTCCGCGAGCGGCCGACCTCGACGCTGAGCTGCTCGGTAGTCATTCCGGCGCCTCCTACCCGGCTGCGGCCGGGGCCGTGGATGTGACCGGCGCGGTCTCCGTGACGGCTCCCGGCGCGGGAGCGCGGCGGCGCCGCTCCTCGGCAGCCGCCGCGAGGACGGCACGCACGATGTTCTGGTAGCCGGTGCACCGGCAGAGATTGCCCTCGAGACCGAGACGGATCTCTTCCGGGGTGGGGTCCGGGTTCTCCTTGAGCAGATCCCGGGCGGCCATGATCATGCCGGGGGTGCAGTAGCCGCACTGCAGAGCGTGCTGCTGATGAAACGCCGTCTGGAGCGGGTCCCATTCGGCGCCGGACGCCAGTCCCTGAATGGTCGTCACCTCACAGCCGTCGGCCTGGACGGCCAGGACCGAGCAGCTCTTGACGCTGTCACCGTCCAGCTCGACCGTGCAGGCCCCACAGTTCGAGGTGTCGCATCCGACGGGGGTACCGGTGAGGCCGAGGTGGTCGCGCAGGTAGTGGACGAGCAGGAGGCGGGGTTCCACCTCGTCCTCGTAGGCCGTGCCGTCAACCGTCAGCGAGATATGGGTCATATGCCCTCCCAGAGACACGGGCAGGGGGTATCTGCCGTTCTGCTCTGATACACGCCAACTCTAGGACGGCGCTCCGGACGGCGCGAGCCCTCGGGGCGGCCCCCGCACGGCCGAGACGCAGGCACATTTCGCCCTGGGCTGACACCCTTCCATCCGGGCCGCGGCCGAGTAATCTAAATTACATGATTACAAAGGAGCAGGTAGAGGCACTGCGCGGCTGGTTCGCCGGGCGGCTGCCGGAAGGACTCTTCGTCGAGCTCCTGGACGTGAGGGTGGACCGTGAGGAGATCACCGTCATCGGCCGGATCCCGGAGCCCGACCTCGGCGCGGAAGCGTCACAGGCCGAACGCGAGGCCTCGCTGGAAGGGCGCATCTCGGAATTCCGGGAACGCACCCGTGACGAGCGCATAGGCGTCGCGCGCGAGGCCGAGAATCGATTCGGGCGGAAGGTCTCGTGGGGCGTCGAATGCGGCGACAAGCGGGCCATGTACACCACCGTCTCGGCGCCCGTGATGACACGACTGCGCCAGCCCGAGCGCCAGACCCTGGACACCCTGATCGCCGGCGGTGTCGCCCGGAGCCGCAGCGATGCCCTGGCCTGGTGCGTACGCCTGGTGCAGCGCAACGCGGACACCTGGCTGAGCGACCTGCGCGACTCACTCGAGCACGTCCAACAGGTACGGGCACAGGGCCCGGACGCCGAATAGGAGGTTGGCTTACGCGTCCACCGGCAAGGCGGCCGGGACAGCGCTCACCCCGGCCCCAAGTCGCCGACGTGTGAAGGCGGCTGCGCCTCCTCCGTGCCCGGGGGAACCAGGCGCAGCGTGCGCTCGGTCCAGGCCGAGACGGCGCGGGCAGATGCCTGGATGAGGACGTGCTCCGTGGGCCCCGACAGCAGCAGATGGACGAAGTTCATGGTGTGCAGCGTCCTCCCCGGCCAGACCTTCACATCGCCCTCGCCCGTCGGATGGAAGATGCCTTCGATCAGCAGATCGCGGGCGAAGCACCATTCGACGGGATCGTCGGTGTCGGTGTGGAAGACGACATGGACGGCGTACGGGTCGTCGGTGCGATAGACCAGCCGAGTCGGCACGGGAAGCGTTCGCCCGGCCTCCAGGACGAGTTGACAGACCAGTTCGCGCTCGACCGTCGTATGCGTGCGGTCTCCTGGCAGGTGTCCTCGCTGCAGCACGGACGGCCTCCTCACCCCTGCGTGTGTTGTGTCGACGGAAAGTGAACGAAGCACCGCTCGGCGTCGGTAGGGTCCGTGGCTCACGAGTTCGCTTAAGCCGCTTAAACCCGAGGGGCGTCCAGGGCCGCATGACAGAAGGAAACGAACATCTGAGACGAGCCGTGACCGAAGCCGGCTGCTCCTACGCCGAACTGGCCAGGGACGTCAGGGCCGTTGCCGCCGAGAGCGGGGTGGCGCAGCTGCGCACCAACTCATCCGCCGTCGCCCACTGGGTCGCCGGCACGCAGCCGGGCGCCACCGCCGCCCGCGTTCTGGCCGAGACGCTGTCCCGGAAGCTGGGGCGGCTGGTCACACCCGAGCAACTCGGCCTCGTACGCATATCGCAGACCGCCGACCAGTCCCTCGGACTCGACATGGAGCAGGACCCGGTCGAGGCTCTCACCCGGCTCGGACGGGCCGACATCGAACGCCGAACGTGGATAAACTCCGCCCCCTACTCCGTCCCGGCCGCCGCAATGCCTTTGACGCACAAGCCGCGGACCCGCACCGCCGCGCGGCCGGCCGGCACCGCGGGCGAGGGGGAGATCCAGGCGGTGCGGGAGATGACCACGCTGTTCACGGCCGTCGACGAACGGCACGGCGGCGGGCACGGCCGCTCGGCCGTCGTGCAATACCTGGTCTCCGACGTGGCCACCCTGTGCCGCAGCCGCTTTCGCACCGAGGCGCAGAAGCAGCAGATGCTCTCGGCCGCCGCATGCGTGGCCTACCTCGCCGGATGGAAGGCGTACGACGCGGGTGAGGCGGGTCTTGCGCAGCGCTACTACCTCCAGGCCCTCAAGCTCACCCGGGAGGCCGGCCAGGACCTGCACACGGCGTTCGTCCTGCGGGTCCTTGCTCATCACGGCCTGGAGACGGGGCGCGGCGAGCACACCCTGGACCTCATCGACGCGGCACTGCGACTGGTGAAGGACCGCACCGACCCGGCCACCGAGTCGCTGTACGTCATCACGCGCGCGCGTGCCCTCGCCATGGCGGGCAGAAGCCGCGAAGCCGTCGCGGAAGCAGCCCGCGCGGCGCGCCTGGTCGACGGCGCGGACGAGAGTGAGATGCCCTTCTGGGCCGCTCTGTGGGGGTCGGCCGGTGCCTGTGTCGGCACCCACACCGCCAAGTCGGCAGAGCTGCTGGGGAATTACGACATTGCCGAGCGCCACTTCTCCCGGGCCGTCTGGAGCACCTCAGGCCACTCGTACCAGCGCATCACCGCACTGAGCCTGGCGCACGCAGGATCCATGCAGTGCAGGCAAGGGCATGTGGAGCGGGCCTGCACGACCTGGCGCAGGGCCCTGGAACTCATGGACGGCGTCCGCTCCGCGCGCGTCGTTCGGGCCGCGCGGACCATGCGCCGGGATCTGGCGCCTTTCGCCCACCGGGGGTCGCGGGCGGCCGTGGACTTCGACGAACGTGCCCGACTGTGGCTGGCAGGAGAAGACGTATGACGCAATCGAGCGAGAACCAGGTCAGCGAGCACCAGGTCAAGGACGCGACGCCCGTCGCCGGACGGCCGTCGATGGCGCGCGTCGCCGCGGCCGGTTCGATCGGCACCGTCATCGAGTACTACGACTTCTTCATCTACGGGAGCGCCGCGGCCCTCGTCTTCGGGCCGGTCTACTTCCCGAACTTCTCGAGCACAGCGGGCACCCTGGCCGCGTTCGCGACCTTCGCCACGGGTTTCATCGCCCGCCCCGTGGGCTCCCTGCTCTTCGGACACATCGGAGACCGGCACGGACGTCGCACGGTCCTGCTGATCTCCGTTCTCGCCACCGGACTCGCAACCGTCTCCATCGGCCTCCTGCCCGGGTACGCAAGCCTCGGTGTCGCCGCCCCACTCCTGCTGACCCTCATGCGCATCGTCCAGGGTCTCGGCGTGGGCGGCGAGTGGAGCGCGGCCGTACTCCTCGCCTCCGAGCACGCCCCGCCCGGTCGGCGCGGCCTGTGGGCGGGATTCCCGCAGACCGGACCCACCGTCGGATTCGTGCTCGCCAACGGCATCATGCTGGCCATGACCGCGACGCTCACGGACGAGCAGTTCCGTACGTGGGGCTGGCGCGTGCCCTTCCTCTGCGCGGGTGTGCTGACACTCGTCGGCTACATCCTGCGATCGAAGGTCGACGAGACGCCGACCTTTCTCGACCTCACCGCCCGCCGCACCCTGGAGAGCGCGCCCCTGGCCCGGCTGATGCGCCACCACTGGCGGCGCGTGCTGCTGGTGGCCGGTGCGGTCACGGCCGCGTACGCCGTGAATTACGCGGCCACGACCTGGGCACTGTCCCAGGCCACCGGACGACTGGGCGTGGACCCGACCGTCATGCTGTTCTGCCTGATGGGGGCGATGGCGGTGATGGGCATCGCCACCCCGCTGGTCGCCCTGCTCGGCGACCGGTACGGGCGGCGCAGGCTCAGCCTGCTGGGGTGCTGTGCGATGGCGCTGGGCGTCGTGCCGTATCTGGCGATGCTGCACACCGGGCGAGTCGGGATGATCCTCGCCGGAACGTCGATGATCCTGCTCGCCGTGATCACGATGCTCGGCGTGCAGGGCGCGTACATTCCCGAACTCTTCGAGCCCCAACTGCGCTGTACGGGTACGGCTTTCGCCTACAACATCGGCGCGGTGCTGGGCGGCGCGCTGACACCACTGGTCGCGACGCGGCTGTCGTCGGGGGCGCAGGGGATGCCTTGGGGGGTGGCTGGGTATCTGCTCGTGCTGTGTGTGGTGAGTGTGGGGTGCGTTGTGCGGCTGCCGGAGACGTCGGCGGAGGCGTAGGTCGCCTGCGGCGGGCTTGTTCCCCACCCCGCCCCTTCCCGAACTGGGGGCAAGCCCCCAGACCCCCGAATGCGACCTTCGGCCGCATGTCCTCAAACGCCGGACGGGCTGGATGTGCGGCTCGCCGCGTGGGCCCGCCGCAGGCGCACCGCAGCGCCTACCGGACCACCGCCGGCGACGTGCCCGACCTCACGACCAGCCGTGCCTTCCCGCTCCCGTCCGCGGGGACCGACCAGAGGTCCGCGCCGAAGTCCCCCGGCAGCGCGTACAGGAGAGAACGGCCGTCCAGCCACAGCGCCTGGTCGTCGACGCCTCTGTGTTCGGCGAGCGCCGTCTCCCGGCCGGTGCGCAGGTCCAGGACGTACAGCCGCCACGGCGTGTCGGCTCCGGCGCCCGCGACGCGCTTCTTGAAGGCGATGCGGGTGCCGTCCGGCGAGAGCGAGGGGCATTCGACGTTCTCGCGCAGCGTGCGCAGGGTGCGCGCGGCCAGGTCGCCTTCGACGAGGAAGGTGCGGCCACCGGTGGCGAGGGTCGCGTAGAAGCGGTTGTCGTCGGCCGCGAAGGTGACGCCCCAGAAGTTGTGGTCGGCGGCCCGGCGGCGGCGGCCGTCCTTGAGGACGGTGAACTTCTCGAGGTCGGGCTGGAGGGCGCCGGTGCGGGTGTCGTAGACGGCGGTACGGGTGGAGAAGGCGCCGCCCGCGTACGAGTCTCCGCTGACGAAGACCGTCCACGCCACCAGGCGTCCGCTCGGCGACACCCTCGCGCGCGTGGGTATCCCGGACACCTGGAAGGTACGGACGGGCCGTAACTCCGCGTCCAGAAGGACGGCTTCATGGCCGGGGACCACCCCGCGCGTGGCCCGAAGGCAGATGCCGGTGCCTGCGGCTGCGTGGAAGCGCAGGCATTCGCGGGGCGCGGACGTGCGGCGCCCGGTCGCTGCGGTCAGCGGGACGGACGAGACATGATCGCGCTGCGGCCCCCAGGCGAGGTTCCGGAACAGCAGCCTTCCTTTCTGACGGAGCGTCACAACACCTGCCTGGGCAACCGGTTCGCCGGGCCGCGCCCGGTCGTGTTCGGACGCACGGTCTGCCGCTCGCACGATCGTGATGCCCGCGAGAGCGGCCAGGAGCACAGTGGCGAGCAGGAACACGAGCAGCCTCGGCCGGACGTTCATGCGCGACTCCGTCGTTGGAAGGCGGCGACCGCCGTCAGGGCGAGGGCGAGACCGGCGGCGGCTGCGGTCAGGGCGCCGTCGGGCCCGAGGTACATCCAGCCCGCGCCGAAGAGCAGCGAGCCGCCAAAACGGGACAAGGCCCCTGCCGTCTGCACCAGTGCGAGTCCGCTCGCCTTCAGATGCCCGGGCAGCAGCGGACCGGCCGCGGCCATCAGGACGCCGTCGGTGGCCGCGTAGAAGGCCCCGAGCAGCAGGAGTACGCACCCGGCAGCCATCAGTCCGCCGCCCCAGGGTGCGAGCAGCAGCAGATACGCGGCGAGCAGCGCACCGTGTCCGGCGAGGAAGATCCGCGGGCGGCCGACCCGGTCGGCCAGCCGCCCCAGCGGCACCGCGAGGAGCAGGAATCCGGCGGCGGCGGCGACGGGGAGCAGCGGGAAGTACGGGATGGGCAGATCGAGGCGGCGCTGGAGCAGCAGATAGAGGAACGAGTCGCTGACCGTGACCGTGCCGAGCAGCGCGGCGAGCAGACACAGCCGCGGCAGTCCGCGCGTGCGGGCGAGGCTGCCAAGTTCCTTGCGGGTGCGGCGAGTTCGGCGGGGACGCGGTCCAGCGGAAACGTCGCGGACGAACAGGACGAGCAACAGCACGCCGAGTGCGGCGGTGCAGAAGCTCACCACGAACACGGCGTCGTATCCGTCGCGTGCCGCCCACAGCACCGCGAAGGCGGCGAGGGGGCCGATCAGGGCGCCCGCGGTGTCCATCGCCCGGTGCACTCCGAACGCCCGGCCCTGCTCCTCGGCAGAGCAGGACAGGGAGATCAGCGCGTCGCGTGGTGCGGTGCGCAGCCCCTTGCCGGTGCGGTCGGCGGCGAGGACCGCCCCGATCGCCCAGGGTGTCGTGGCGGCGAGCAGGGCGAGTTTGCAGCCCGCGGACAAGGCATAGCCGGTGCCCGCGACGAGTTTGCGGCGCTGGGCGCGGTCCGCGAGGTGTCCTCCGGCCAGCCGGGACAGGACGGTCGCGCCCTGGTAGAGGCCGTCGAGGGCGCCGAAGGCCAGCGGGGACATGCCGAGGCCGACGACGAGGTAGAGCGGCAGCACGGCGGTGACCATCTCGGCGGAGACATCCGTCAGCAGGCTGACCCCACCGAGGGCGATGACATTGCCCGCGACCGCACGGCGGACCCCGGCGTTCCGCGGCGGGCGGGTGCGGCGTACGCCCGTCGCGGTGTCGGCGGTCCGGCCGGCCGACAGATACACAGAATCCCTCCCTTCCGGTCGCTGGGGCGCGCCCGTCAGAACCAGTTGACGGTGAGCGGGAAGGATGCGGTGGCGGTGGCGCCGCCGGTGTCGGTGGCGGTGGCCGTGATCCGCAGGGCGCCGACCTGCCACGGCTTTCCGCTGATCCGGCCGGTCGAGGTGTCGATGGACAGGCCGAACGGCAGCCCGGACGCGCTGTACTTGAGCGGTGCCTTGCCACCGGTGGCCGTGATCTGAATCGTGCAGCTCTGGTTGAACCTGCAGGTCTGCGCACCGGGGTTGACCACACTCAGATCCCCGCCCGGCGGGGTGGTGCCGTCGCCGAAGACTTCGGTGATGGGTGTGGCGCTCGCCGCGTTTGCGGCATGGGTGGTGCCGAAGAGATCCTCGAAGGTGCGCAGCAGGCTGTAGTGGTTGTAGGCGCTGCTGTACGTGCCCTGCTTGACCTTGGCGCCGGAGAAGACCGTGGCGATCGTGTTGGAACCGAGGTAGTTGTCCTCGTCCCAGGTCAGCACCAGCAGGCTGTTGTTGGCCTTGGCCCACTGGGCGTACGCGTCGAGACTGTTCTTGACCCAGGTGTCGCCGGTGCCGACGGAGCAGGAATGCATGTCGTTGCACTGGTTCGGCACGACGAACGACAGGTGCGGCAGCTGCGTGAAGTCGCCCTTGGGGAACTGCGCCCAGGTCTTGCCGCTGCCCAGCGGCACGTTCTTGAAGGCGAACCAGGGGTTGTGCTTCTGCGCGTACTGCCCGTTGGTGCAGGCGGTGGATCCCTCGCTCGGCAGATCCTCGTTGTAGGTGGCGAAGGTCTTGCCCGCCGCGATCAGTTCCTGTCCCAGGTTGGCCGCGCTCATCGACTGGGGCGTGTAGCAGCCGTCTCCGGTGATGCCCTGGGTGGCGCCGGAGAAGAGGTTGAAGTAGTTCGGCTGGCTGGGGTGGGTCAGCGCCTTCATCGAGGTCAGGCTGGCACCCGCGCTCGCGAGCTGGTTGATGTAGGGGGCGTTGGCGCTACCCATGATCTCGCCGTACTGCTTGTTCTCGAAGACGACGACGACCACGTGGTCGTACGTGGGGAGTGCGGCGGGCGCCTGGGGCTCGGCGGCGCCGGAGTCGGCCGCGCCAATGGTGACGACCAGGCACAGCGTGCTGAAGATCCCGGCGGCGGTCGCTCGCCACCTTCTGCCACGACGGCCGCTGTCGGCTTCCGGTTTTCGCGCGGCCGGCAACCTGTGCGGTAACTCTCTTGATTTCATGGGGTGTTCCTCCCTCTCACTCCTCGCGGCGGGCCGCGCCCGCCACTGTGATGTTCACGAAGCGCGGCACGCGTCGTCCGCCGGAGCGGAATTCCTCGGTCACGGTGGTACGGATCTGTGTCAGCCGGTCCTTCGGCAGCAGCACCAGAGCGCTGCACCCCGGCCCGTGTCCGGGCCACCAGGCGGCCGTCGCACCCGCACGCCGCGCGATCGCCACCGCGTCCTCGATGTCACCCGGACCGCGCCCTTCGCCGCGGGTCACCAGCAGGGTCAGGCGCGCCCCGTGCTCGTCCGGGTCGAAGCGGACATGCCGCCGGCCGCCGTCGCCGAGCAGCAGGGCCCGGCCGGGGCGGGCGAAGAGCACGGCCTCGCGCAGCGCTTGGTCACCGCCCGGTGCTGCGGTCCGGGCCAGGGTGGCGAGCCTGCCGCGCGGCGGCCGTGCCCGCCCTGCGTGCAGATCGGCGACCGCGAGGGCGACGGCACACTCCAACGGCTCGGCGCTCGACAGACCGGTCGCAGGGGTCAGCGTGGAGTGAATGTGAAGGTCGATGCCGCCCCGGCCGTATCCGACCCGGGCCATGGTCCGCAGCAGGGCATAGGTGCGGGCGGCCCAGTCGGGGTGGGGCGATGGCGGGCCGGTGAGCGGGAGTTCGCAGCTGTGTGCGGGGTGGGCGAGCGAACTCAGCCGTACGAGGCCGTCGTCACGGGGTGCGGCGGCGGCGGCGACCGGCCAGCCGGCGGCCGCGACCAGGTGCGGCGATCCGAGGTGGAAGGCGTGCGGGGCGCTCCACACCGTGGCCGGGGGCCGGTCGTGTGCCGATTCGAGGGCGTAGGCGACCAGCCGGAAGAGCGGGTCGGCGGTGTGGCGGCGGGCGAGGTCCAGCATGCTCACGTCCCTCACCCGCTCTCAGGGCCGACCGGTGTCCTGCGGGCCAGCAGCCGGTAGGCGTTGCCGCCGTCGGTGACGCGGGCCGCGGCCGCGCGCAGTCTGTCCAGGGCCGCGGCTGCCGTGAAGCACGGCAGCGCCGCCGTCCAGACGCCCTTGCGCGCGATCCGCCGGGCCACGGTGGCACTGCCCGGTCCCCAGGGTGCGTACGGATTGGGGGCGATCCGGTTCGCGGCGAGCAGGACGACGCCGACGAAGTCGCAGGCCTGGTGGGCGGCGCCGTGCTCCTCGGCCAGGACCGTGAACCCACGCTCGGCCAAGGCCTGCTTGAGGTTGGCGATCGGCATGAGGTGCTGGTGCTGGGGCTGGAACCAGGGCAGCCAGTACGAGCCCAGCAGCCGGGCGAGCCGTGACTCGGGGTCGGGCAGCTCGATGAGCAGATGCCCGCCGGCGGGCAGCACCTCGGCGGCCGCGTCGAGCTCGGCGAAGGGGTCCCGGGTGTGCTCCAGGTAGTGGTACATGCTGATCGTGTCGTAGCGGTGCACGAGTCCGGCGGCGAGCTCCGGGAACTGTCCGCAGTGGGCGGTCGCGACCCAGCCGCGGGCTTCCGCATCCCGCACCGCGGCGGCCATGTCGAGACCGTCGAAGCGGGTGTCGGGCCACACCTCGCGCGCGCCGTTGCAGAAGTGGCCGTGTCCGGTACCCACGTCGAGCCAGGCGGCGGGCGTGCCGAAGGGTTTCAGCATGGCGGCGCGGGCCAGATACGAGCGGTTCATGCGGCCGAAGACCGCCGACGCGCTGCTGACGCTGAGACCGTCGTAGAAGTCGCGGTAGTAGAAGTCGAGTCCGTCCAGGGACAGGCGCGGGTTCTGGAAGACATGCCCGCAGTCGCCGCACTGTTCGAGGGAGAAGCGGCCGGGCTTGGCCTGGAACTGATCCGGCATCCGGGTGCGTACGCAGAGCTCGGTGGAGCCGCACCAGGGGCAGTCGGGGCGGCGCGGCTCGAAGAACCGCTCGGTTCCCGCCTTGAGTTCGGCCTCATAGCCGGGCCGGAGCGCTTCCACTTCCGGCCAGGGTCCGGCCGGGGCCGGTCGGAGGGTGGCCGCCGTACGGAGAGCGGCGTGGAGGGAGTGCAGCGGCCGCGCCGCGGTGGCGCGCGGCAGGTCGGCCGGGCGCAGAGGGCTGTTCGGAGCGCCGAGGACCAGCGCGGGCTGCAGCCAGTACAGGGCGAGTGCCGCGGCGCCCCAGCGGCGGTCCTTGACGGCCGCGCGAGCCAGCAGGGCCAGACCGGCGAGATGGGCGGCGGTCAGCACACCCGGAGGCAGTCCCTGGGCTCGCAACTCCCCTGGACGGAGACTGAGTTCGGGCGACGGGACGGTGAGACCGGGGGCGATGGCGATACCGGTCTCCCCGGCGGCGTACTCCTTCACCCGGCCGAGGAGGGCGTGCAGTTCAGCGGTGTCGAGGTCGCTCCCGATCTCGACACCGGCGCGGCTGCGGACATCCTCGGCGATCAGTACGGCCTGCCCCGCGCCACGCGCCTGTGTCGTACGGGCAAAGCGGGCGTCACCGAGTTCGAGCAGCCGGAGCAGGCTCAGCGCGCGTTCCGCGTCGAGGCTGCCCGGAAGCAGGTCGAGCACCTTCAGGCCGGTCCGCTCCGCGTACGCGACGGCGGCGCTCACGGTGGCTGCGTCGGCCTCGACGCCCCGGGCGGTGATCAGATGCCAGCCGTCCGTGGGCGCACGGTCCCCGGCCGAGTCGAGCACGGGTATCGCGGCCAGCCGCCGGCGGGCGCGGACGGTGCCCGCGGTGAGACCTGCGAGAACGGCGACTGCCGTCCAGGGGACGCGGCGGGTACGGGACTGTGTCATAGCAGCTTCTCCAACCTGTCTGCCGCGGCCGCGGCTCCCCCGGCCGCCGCGAAGGATGCCTGGACACGGCGGGCGGCCCGCCGGTGGTTCGGGTCGTCGAGGACGGCGCTCAGGGCGGTGTGGACCTCGTCCGCGCGGGGGCGGCCGAAGTGCACCCGGATTCCGGCCCCGGACGCGGCCACCTGCTGGGCGACGATCGGCTGGTCGTCGCGGACCGGCGCGACGACCAGGGGCAGTCCGTGGGCGAGCGCCTCGCAGACGGTGTTGTGCCCGCCGTGGCAGACCACGGCGTCGAGGTGCGGCAGCAACGCGAGTTGAGGGACGTACTCCTGAAGCAGGACATGGTCCTGACGCACCTCGCCGACCAGGTCCGCGGGTGCGGCCACGATCAGCTGCACCCGGTCGGCCAGGCGCTCGGCGGCCCGCAGGACCGCAGCGTAGAAGCGGCCGCCGGCCTCGCGGTTGAGCGTGCCGAGGGATACCAGCACCCGGCGGCGTCCGGGATCCAGCCGCCGCCAGGGGAACGACGAGCCGTCCGACGGGCGGGCGCCGAGGGCCGGTCCGGTGAAGGCGTAGTGCTCGGGCCACGTCTCGCCCGCGCCGACGAGCTCGGGGGTGGAGAAGACCAGGACCAGCTGGTCCGAGAAGCGTGGGTCCCAGCCGCCGGGCGCGCCGGAGGCGGCGAGGAATCCGTTGATCCGTTCCTTCACCCACTCCCCCACCTTGGGGAAACCCGCGAAGGGCCGGGTGAACTCGGCCGTGGTCGTCGAGGAGGTCACCCACGGCAGTCCGCGCCGCCGGGCGACCACCGCCCCGGCGAGGGCCTGCTGGTCGGCGACGAGCACATCGGGGGCGTAGGCATCGACGGCCGCCTCGACACCGGGCAGCATCCCGTGGGCGAGCGGGACGAGCGCCTCCTCCCACAGGAAGCGCAGAGCGGCGGCGCCGCGCAGATCGCGCCAGCGTTCGTGCAGAGCTCCGTAGCCGCCGGGGCCGGCGCGCTCGCCGGAGGGGATGAGGGTGGCGCGGGCCGGCAGCAGACCGGGCAGGACTTCGGCGGGGCCGGTCCACGCGACCTCGTGTCCGCGTGCGGTGAGTTCGGCGGCGACGGCGACCGTGGGGTTGACGTGTCCGGCCAACGGCGGGACGACGAACAGCACTTTCATACCGTCACCGCCTCGGGCTGCCGCCGCACGGCCCCGGCCAGCCGGTCCAGTACGGCCCGCCGTAGCTCGGCGGTGCCGCCCTGCAGGACGTCGTGGCCGAGGCCCGGCACGACGTGGACAGTGCAGTCGGGCGCGTGGCGAGCCAACTCCCGGGAGCCGGAGACCAGTTCGGAGTGCTCTCCGCAGACGGCGAGCACCGGGCAGCGCACCCGGGCGAAGTCCTGGGCGGTGAACGGCCGCCCTGCCGCGATGTCGTCGATCAGGGTGGTGCGGTTGAGGAGTTCGTCGGCCGTTGCGGTCAGCCGGGCCGCCTTGCGTGCTCCGAGCGAGGCGAGTTCCCGCGGTACCTGGCTGCCTTCGAGGTCGAGAGCGGCGACGGACAGCGTGTCGAGCATGTTGTCGATCCAGGGGCCGCTCAGCGGGGCCTCGATCAGGATGAGTCCGGCGACGAGATCGGGGCGCGCGAGTGCGGTGTGCAGTGCGAGGGTTCCGCCGAAGCTGTTGCCGACGAGATGGACGGGCTGCTCGTCGAGGCCGAGCGCCCCGAGCAGGGCGGTCAGATCGCGGACGGCGGTGGCGGTGTCGTATCCGCTCGGCGGACGCTCGGTGCGGCCGTGGCCTCGCAGGTCGTACAGGACGACATCGTGACCGGCCTGTGCGGCCGGGACGGCGAGGGTGCAGTAGAAGCTGGAGAGGTTGTCGACGACCAGGCCGTGGAGGAAGACGACCGTTGCTCCCGCGTCGCCGCCCGTGTCCGCCGCGGGCAGCCGCTGGACATGGAAGCGGAGGGAGTTGGCGATGATCTCGGCCATGGCGGTCAGCCGGCCGGGGCCGGGGCGGGTGTCCCGGCGACAGTCGGAGCGGGAGCCCCAGCGCCGGCCGGAGCGGGTCTCCCGGCGATGTGCGAGACGAGGTCGCCGACGGTCATCGCCAGGATCTCCTCCATGTCCTTCTCGGCCAGGAAGGCGATCAGGTCCACAGCTGCCCCGTAGCGCTGCTGGAGCAGTTCGGCGAGAGCGACGAACTCGATGCTCTCCAGCGCCAGGTCCTCGTTGAAGGTGGTGTTCAGCGTGACCTCTTCGGCGAGGAGGAACTCGTCGCCGACGGTCTCGACGAGCATGGCGGTGATCTCGGCGAGTATCTGTTCGGCGATGGGGTCAGACGTCATGGCCGGCCTCCGGCGGGGTCGGGGTGGGGGGTACGGTCCGGGCGACAACATGGGTTACGGGGTGGCTGTACGGGCCGGGCAGATCATCGACGGTGCTGATCCGTACGGCGTGGCTGCGGCCCTCGGGAGAGCGCACCCGCAGCCCTGTGGGTCCGTCGGTGACGGTCCACAGCCGCAGACGGCCGCCCAGGCCGGTGCCCTCGGCCTTGGCCGCGGCCTCCTTGGCGCACCAGAACGCGGTGAGCGCCTGCGCCCTGCCGCACCCTTCCCGCGCGGCGAACTGCTCGGCGAGCTCGCGCTCTTCGGCGGTGAGCGCGATACGGCTCAGCGCCGCCGGGTCCTCTGTGACGGTCTCGATGTCGATGCCGACGGCGTGGGACTGATGCGCGTACGCGACCGCCAGCCGGTCCTTGTGGGCCAGGGAGAGCCGCAGTCCGGCGGCGAGCGGACCCTCCGCGCGGGGGCGGCCCGACTCGTCGTTGCCGACCTGCACCTCCACCGGGAAGAGGGGCCCCGCACCGCCGTCCCACAGCAGATGGCGAACGGCGTCCTTGGCGGCGATCCGCCCGAGCAGCCACGGCGCGCGGGCGCGTGGGGGGCGCTGTTCGTACGCGGCACGCTCGGCGGCGCCCAGGTAGCGCCGCATCACCAGCTCCTGGGATGCCGGGTCGGTCCAGCGCCGCCGGGCGAGGCACCAGCCGCCGGGCTGCGGCTCGCCGATCCCGAAGATCTCCGGGGTGAACTTCATGGGCCACACCCGCTCGTCGGCGGCGAAGCGCCGGTAGGTCCACCCTTCGAGCCGGGCCCACACCGTGCCGTCGGCGGCGGTGAGTTCCACATCGCCCAGGACAGAGTCGGGCCGCACGGACCGGATACGGGCGGTGGCGCGCAGGAGCGCTCCGTCGCGCGGCGCGGGCCCGTACAGACTCACCCGCTCCAGCGAGGCGGGGAAGACCAGCCGGTCGGCCGTCAGTCTCAACTGCATCCAGTGGCCGAGCAGTTGTCCGGCGGCGTCCAGCAGCGCGCCCGGCGCGGGCAGGGCCCGCAGCACCCCGCGAATGCCGTCGTCGGCGACGGCGGTCACCTCGTGGACCCCGGCGAAGGCAGGTCCGTGGAACATCCACCGGTCGCGGTAGAGGGCCTCCGCGCTGACCGGAGGCGCCGATGCGCGGGTCAGCGTCGAGAGATCGGGGGCGGGCGGTGCGGCGTGGCGGTCGGCGAGGACGACGGTGACGGTCGCGCAATCGCCGATCTCCACGCGTATCCGGCTGCCCCCGCTGTCGCCGGTCACCGTGAACTCGGCGTCGACGGGCGGATCGACGGGCAGCCAGCGCAGGGCCCGTACCTCCGCGAAACCGGTCACGATCCGTCCGGGAGCCGCGGCGCGTGCGGCGTCCGCGGCCAGTTCCAGCAGGGTGGTCATGGGGACGACGGGGAAGCGGTCCGAGGGCTCGGGCCAGGCGTCGGGCTGGAGATAGACGCAGTGGTCGCGGACGTACGGCATGGTGTCGAGGGAAAGCCGTCGCCGGGAGTTGTACGGAGCGACGACGGCGGTCGGAACGATCTTCGCGCGCCAGGCGTCGGCGACGGCCCGCACCGCGTCCTCCGTCTCGCCGGCCACGGCGTCGAGGGCCGACAGCAGTACGGGTTGGCCGGTGGCCCGGCCCCGGGGCGGGTCGGCCAGCCGGAGCGAGGGCACGGCGTCGCCCAGAGTCACCAGCGACGAGCCGAGGTCGAGCCGCACGAGGTCCCGCCCCGACGGTGCAACCGGACTCGCCGACTCATGCCCGGCCAGGCGGTCCCAGCGAGGGTTCAGCCCCTCCGTCCACAACGCGGCGGCCAGGCGGCGCAGTTGGTCGAGACCGCTCCCGCCCCGCACCGCGCCCGCGGAGACCGCGAGGTGGTCCCGCCCGTGCAGGGTGTCCGCCACGAAGCCGGGGAGGCTGCCCGGACCCATTTGCACGAAGGCGCGCACTCCCTCCGCGTACAGCCGCGTCGTCAACTCCCGGAAGCGCACCGGCTCCAGCAGATGGCGCAGCACCACGTCCCGTACCTCGTCCTCGGCGCCCGGATAGGCGGCCACGGTTGTGGCCGACCAGACCGGCACGGTCGGTGGCCTGACCGGCAGTGCGGCGAACGCGGCGCGCACCTGGTCGAGGTACGGCCCCCACATGGGCGTATGGAAGCCCGACCGGAAGGGCAGCTCCTGGGTGAGTACGCCCTGAGCGGCCAGTCGGCTCAGCGCCACGGCCATGGCGCGCGGCTCGCCGCACAGCACCGACTGGTGAGGGCAGTTGTCGTGGCTGACGGCGACGCCGCTGAGCCCGTGCAGCGCGGCGTCCGCCTGCCGCGCCCCGCAGCCCAGCGCCGCGTACACCAGATCGGGCACGTCGAGATCGCCCGCCCGCAGCGAGTCGAGGAAGGTGTCGACGGCCTGCTGCGGATACATTCCTGCGACGACCATGGCGGTCCACTCGCCGAGACTGTGCCCGGCCAGCAGGTCGGCGTGAATGCCCAGTTCGGGCAGTAATCGGGCGAAGAGGCGGCCGACGGCGATGGCGTCCAGCGCCCGTTCCATCAGTGTGTCCCCGCCGGTCAGGGCGGGCCGGGGAAGCCCGAACCGGTCGGCGACATCATCGATGTGCGGTGTGAAGTCCGGTTCCAGGCCCGGGAAGACGAAGGCCACCCTGCCGTCGCGCGCGAGCAGCGGGCTGGGTGTGAACCACACGCCGCCGCGCCCGCGCCACGGCTTTCCACGGGCGACGACCGCCGCGGCCAGGGCCCGGCGCTTGGGTGTCAGTCCGAGGACGGCGAGGCGACAAGGGCCCTCGGACACACCAGGCACCTGTGCTTCCGAGTCCGGCAACGCCTCCACGAGACGGCCGAGTTCCGCGGAGCTGGCCGCGGCCAGCAGCGTCATATGAGCGGGCGGCGCGGCGGCGGCCGAGATCACCCGCCCGCCCGCGGCGAAGGCCCCCGGCGCCTCTTCCAGCACCACATGCGCGTTGATCCCGCCGAAACCGAAGGCGTTCACACCCGCCCGTCGCGGCAGGCGCCCCCGGTGCCACGGCTCCACCTGCGTCACCGGGCGCATGCGCGTGCTCGCGAAGCCCTCGTGCGGCTCTTCGAGGTGCAGGGTCGGGGGCAGCGTCCCGTCGTGCACGGCGAGTACGGCCTTGATCAGCCCGGCCATCCCGGAGGCCTGCATCGTGTGGCCGAGCATCGATTTCACGGAACCCATGGCGACCTGTTCGGCGCCGGGCGTGCGCGGGCCGAAGACCTCGGCCAGAGTGCTGAGTTCGGCCTCGTCGCCGACCGGTGTCCCGGTGCCGTGGGCCTCCAGCAGCCCGAGCGCGCCGGGCGCGACCGGATCGAGCCCGGCCCGCGCCCAGGCCTGGCGCAGGGCACGGACCTGGCCGTCCACCAAGGGGCTCATCAGGCTGGCCGCGCGGCCGTCACCGGCGACGCCGACCCCCCGTACGACGGCGTAGACGCGGTCGCCGTCGCGTTCGGCGTCCGCCAGGCGCTTGAGCAGGACGACGCCGGTGCCTTCGGACAGCAGCGTGCCGTCGGCGCGGCGGTCGAAAGGACGGATGTGCTGACTGGGGCTGAGCGCCCGCAGCTGGGTGAAGACACTCCAGAGCGTGGCGATATGACAGTGGTGCACAGCCCCGGCGACCACCAGGTCACAACTGCCGCCCGCCAGCAGACCGACCCCCTGGTCGACAGCGAGCAGCGAGGAGGCACAGGCGGCGTCGATGGTGTAGGCGGGGCCACGGAAGTCGAGGCGGTTGGCGGTCCTGGCTGCGGTGAAGCTCGGCACCAGACCGATGGAAGCCTCGGGCCGCTCGGGACCCAGCCCGGCCTGGAAGGCTTCGCGCACCTCGGTGATGCGCTTCTCGCCGAGTTCGGGGGCGAGTTCGCGCAACGTCGCGGCGAGCTGGTGGGCGGTGCGCACGCGCTGGTCGAGGCGCGCGGTGGCGACGCCCATGAAGCCGCCACGGCCGAGGATGACTCCGATACGGGACCGGTCGGCGGGCAGCCGTTCCTCGCCCCCGGCATCGGCCACGGCCTCGGCGATGACCCGCAGGGCGAGCAGCTGATCGGGCTCCGCTCCCGCCACGGCGGCGGGCATGATGCCGAAACGGGTCGGCTCGAAGGCGGTGAGCTCGTCGATGAAGCCGCCACGGCGGCAGTAGAAGTGGTCGCTGCGCGCTGGTCCTTCGGTGCCGTTCGGGTCGTAGTAGACCGCGGGGTCCCAGCGGCCCGGCGGTACGTCGCTGATGGCGTCCGTGCCCGCGAAGAGATTGCGACGGTACGCGGCCAGATCGGTGGCGCCTGGGAAGACGGCGCCCATGCTGATGATCGCGGCGTCGCTCGGCCGGGGACCGCGACGCTCCTCAGCCATGGCGGGACTCCCCCGGGTCTTGTGCGAGCAGGACGACCTGGCCCGTGGTGCCGTGGGCCAGCTCGGCGAGGAGGGCGGCCGTGCCCGCGGCCGGATCGAGGAGGGGGATGCCGCGGCTCGCGTACATCCGTTCCAGCTCGGGGGTGACCATGCCGCCCGCCTCCGCCGCCCAGGGGCCCCAGTCGACGGCGAGTACCCGGCCGGGGAAGCGCTGGGACCAGGAGGGGGTGGCGGCCAAGGTGTCCAGGGCTTCGTTGGCCGCCGCGTAGTCCGCCTGACCGCGGTTGCCGAAGACACCTGCGACGCTGCCGAAGAGGACGAGGAAGCCGGGCGGCGAGCCGTCCCCGTGGTCGGCAGCGGCGTCGAGGAGATGGCGGGCGCCGTCGACCTTGGTGGCGAACACCCGGGCGAAGGAGGCCGGGTCCTTGTCGCGCAGCAGCTTGTCCTCGATGGTTCCGGCGCCGTGCACGATGCCGTCGAGACGGCCGTGCCGGGCGCGTACGCCACGGATCACGCTGCGTACGGCATCGGGATCGGTGACGTCCGCCGCGTGGTACCGGACCGAGGCGGCCGCGGAGGTGAGGGCCGCCAGGGTGGTGCGGATCTCGCGCGCGGCGAGGATGCGGGTCGCGGCGGCCTCGATCTCGGCGGGGGTGCGCAGGCCCTGCCGGACGAGGGCCGCACGCAGGGCGACCCGGTCGTGGGCGTGGGCGACGGCCGGGTCCTCGGCCTCGTCGGGGAGCGGGGTGCGGCCGATGAGTTCGATGTGGCATCCCGTGGCCTCGGCGAGGGCGACGGCTGTACGGGCGGTGATACCGCGGGCCCCGCCGGCGAGCAGCACCACCGCGTCGCAGCCGAGCGGGAGCGGTGGTTCCGGTTCGTCGGCCGGGAGAGGGACGGCGACGGTACGAAGGGTGTTGCGGGTGCCGTTGGTGTAGCCGATGACCACGGGCTCTTCGGGAGCGCACAGTTCGGCGATCAGATGGGCGGCGATCCGCTCGGGGCGGTCCTTGGGGTCCATGTCCACGGCGCGTACGGCGGTGCCGGGATGCTCGATCGCCGCGGTGCGGGCGAAGCCGTACAGGCCGGCGCCGGGGATCGGGTCGGACGACGAGCCGGGCACCTCCTGCGACGCTGCGGTCCTGCCGAAGGCTCCACCGCGGCCGGTGACGAGCAGCAGTCGGCGGGTGCCCGCCGTCAGGATCCGGCGCAGGGCGCCAAAGGTCTCGGGCAGGACTGGGTCCGGGGCGGGACGCAGCGAGCTGAGGTCCACGACGCCGTCGGCTCCGGCCGCGTCCGCGAGCCGCTCGGGGTGGAGGGTGCGCACCTCGGCGCCGTGGGATTCGAGCTCGGCGGCGAGTGCGGCGGCGACGCCGAGGCCGTCGTCGACGACGGCCAGCCGAAGGCCGGGCAGTACATCGGCCGGGTCGTGGGTGGCGGGCGGTGCCACGGGAGTGACCTCGACCAGCAGCCGGGCAGGGCGCGTGGGCCGGACAGGATCGGAGGACGGCTCGGCTGCGGCGAGCGTTTGAGGCGCGGCGGCGGAGGCGGGGGCCCTGGTCGGTGCGGGATCCGTCGTCGGTGCGGGATCCGCACTCGTCCCCCGGGCGACGATCCAGTCGACGATGCCGCTGATGGTCTTCAGCCGGGACAGTTCCTCGACGGCCGATTCCGCCGGGCCATCCGCACCGCGCGGCAGCCCGATCCGGTCGGCCAGGGCCCCAATGATCTCCACGCGCTTGATGGAGTCCACCGACAGGTCGGCCTCCAGGTCGAGAGCGGGATCGAGCATCTCCCGCGGATAGCCGGTGCGTTTGTGCACGATCTCCAGTACGGCGTCGAGGAGTTGGTCCGGCGTCAAAGGGCGACGGTCCGGCTCTTCGGCGGCGGGTTGCGGGGCGGGGATCTCAGGAGCCCGCGCGGGTATGTCAGTCGGCGGCGGGGCTTCCACACCCAAGTAGCCGAGCAGGACGTCCCGTTGGGCGGCGACCAGTTCCCGCGCTCCTCGCAGATACTCCAGTACGGCGTCCTCCCGCCGGTCGGCGGTGGCAGCAGCGGGAGCCGGTGTCACCCGGCGCGCCGGAAGCAGCCCGCCCGCCACCGGCTCGCCGTCCGCCGTCCGTACGAGATGGCCGTCGACCAGCCATCCGGCGCGCCGTGGCGGTTCGGCGGGCAGCGGGGCGGTGCGGTCCCTGAACAGCGGCTCCGGGTCGAACGGGACGCCCGCCGCGGCGAGTTCGGCGAGCGCGGTCACCAGGCGGGTCACGCCGTGCTCTCCCGCGATGTCGAGGGGAACCGCGGTGTGGGGCCGGTCGCCCAGGATGCGGCCGACCAGACCGGTGAGCACCCGGCCCGGTCCGGCCTCGACGAAGGTCCGCACCCCTGCCGCGTACATGGCTTCGATCTGTTCGGCGAACCGCACGGGTTCGGCGACCTGGCGGGCGAGCAGCTCCCTGACGGCCGCCGCATCGGCCGGATAGAGGTCCGCGGTGGTGTTCGACCAGACCGGGATCGCGGGCTCGGCGACCGAGGCCCGGGCCAGCTCCTCGGCCAGCTCCTCGGCGGCCCCGGCGACGACCTCGCTGTGGAAGGCGCAGGCCACCGGGAGGCGTTCGGCCCGGATGCCCGCCTCGCGCAGTGCGCCGATCGCGGCGTCGACCGCGCCGGTCGGGCCGGAGATGACGCTCTGCGCCGGTGCGTTGTGGTTGGCGACGACGCATCCGGGCGGCAGGTCGGGCAGGTCCTGTGGAGCAGAGGCCACTGCGGCCATCGCTCCCGGGTCGTCCCCGGCGGCTGCCAGGATCGCCTCCGCCCGGCGTTCGCTGAGCCGCAGGAGGGCCGCCGTGTCGTAGGCGCCCGCGGCCCAGAGTGCGACCAGTTCGCCGTAGGAGTGTCCGGCGGTGCAGTCGGGACGTATGCCGAGGGAGGTGAGCAGGAGGTGTGCGGCGGCGCCGGTGAGGCCGAGGGCCGGCTGGGCGGTCCGGGTGTCGGTGACGGCCGCGCGCTGTGCGGCCCGGTCCTCGGGCGTGAAGGCGGCGGGCGGGAACATCGTGGCGGTCCGGCGCGGATCCTCCTCGTACAGCAGACCCCTCAGCCGGGGGAAGGCGATGAACAGATCACCGAGCATGCCCGGCCGCTGGCTGCCCTGCCCCGGGAAGAGGAAGGCGGTCCGGCCGGGACCTTGCCCTTCGTCGCGCACGTGAATGCCGTCGCCTGCGACGAACTCCCGGGCCCGCTCCAGCTTTCCGGCCAGATCGTCCAGCCCGGTGGCGACCACCGCGACGTGGATCGTCCCCTCACCGGCGGAGGTCTCCGCGGCGAGGTCGCGCAGCGGCCACGGTCGTCCCGCCGTGTCGTTCTGCTCCAGCCGGGCGGCGAGGCGGTCCATCGACCCGAGGGCGGCGGTCCGGTCGGCCCCGCGGAAGCAGAAAAGCTCGGCGGGCCAGGCGTCCAGGCCGTGGGCGGGCTCGCCCTCGACCCCGTAACCGGCAAGCACCGCGTGGTAGTTGGTGCCGCCGAAGCCGAAGGCACTCACTGCCGCGAACCGGCGCCCGGCAGGCGCGGTCCACGGCCTGGCCTCGGTGTCGAAGCAGAAGGGGCTGCTGCCTGGCTGCCAGTCGGGGTTGGGGCTCGTCAGGTGCAGCGTCGGCGGCCGTACGCCGCGGTGCACGGCCCATGCCGCCTTGATCAGTCCGGCCAGGCCCGCCGCACACTTCGTATGGCCGACCTGCGACTTGACCGAACCGAGCGAGCAGAGGTCCGGCTCGCCGCCGCCGAAGACCTCGGTGAGGATGGCCAGTTCGGTGCTGTCGCCCACGACGGTGCCTGTGCCGTGCGCCTCCACCAGACCGATCTCACTGGGCGCGATCCCCGCCCGCCGGTAGGCGCGTTCCAGAGCCCGCCGCTGTCCTTCGGGGCGGGGTGCGGTGAGGCCGAGGGAACGTCCGTCGCTGGAGGCGCCGACGGCCTTGACGACGGCGTAGACGCGGTCGCCGTCGCGTTCCGCGTCCGCGAGGCGTTTGAGTACGAGGCAGGCGACGCCCTCGCCGAGCGCGATGCCGTCGGCGGAGGCGTCGAAGGGACGGCAGCGTCCGGTGGGTGAGAGGGCACGTACGGAGGCGAACATCAGGTAGTCGTTGATGCCGTTGTGCACATCGGCGCCGCCGCACAGCACCATGTCGCTGTCCCGGTCGCGCAGTTGCTTGCAGGCCAGGTCCAGTGCGGCGAGCGAGGAGGCGCAGGCGGCGTCGATCGTGCAGTTGGCGCCCCCGAGGTCGAGGCGGTTGGCGACCCGCCCGGCGATGACGTTCGCAAGGACTCCCGGGAACGAGTCCTCGGTCAGCCGGGGCAGTTGCCCGTCCAGCCCGGGTGGCAGTACGCCGAGATAGCCGGGGTACAGGGCGCGGAAGCCGTAGGCCCCTGCGAGATCCGTGCCTGCCTCCGCGCCGAAGACGACCGACGTGCGTGAGCGGTCGAAGTGTCGCTCGCCCGCGTATCCGGCGTCGGCGAGGGCGCGGGCAGAGATGTCGAGGGCGAGGAGCTGCACCGGCTCGATACTGCCGAGCGAGGCCGGGGCGATTCCGTGCGCGAGCGCGTCGAAGGGTGCCGGTGGCAGGAAGCCGCCCCACCGGGACGGGGTCCGCTCCCCCGCGCGCGCCGGGTCCGGGTCGTAATGGGCGGCGCTGTCCCAGCGGTCGGCCGGTACCTCGGTCACGGAGTCGGTCCCGGCGACGATGTTCGCCCAGTACCCGGCGAGGTCGTCGGCGCCGGGATAGCGGCAGGCCATACCCACGATCGCGATGTCGAGCGGTGTCTGGTCCGCCTCGCGCGGGGACGCATCGCACAGCTGCTCCCATCGCCTTTCCAGCAACTGCGTCGCGCCTTCGGTCACTTGGGCGTGGAGGGCGGCGACCGTGGTGGTCGCGGTGCGGGCGGTGGCGATCTGGCCGAGCATGTAGAGGCCTTCGCCGCGCTGTTCGTCCTCGTCCACCGGGACGAGCCCACTCGCTGTGCGGCGCAGGCCCTTGCTGGCGATCCGCAGCCGCCCGAGGTTGAGTTTCTCCAGCTCCTCCCAGAGCTCGTTCGGGCTCGCGCCGTCCTGCCGCAGCCGCTGCGCGGTGGCGGTGAAGACGTCGGCGTACGGTGTGGTGGCGCAGCGGGTGGCATGACCCGGGGCGGTACGCAGGAGTGTGGTGGCCGCGCAGTCGATCGCCGTGCGCTGGAAGCCGGGCAGTACGGCTCCGGCGGCCACCGCCTCCTCGGTGAACAGATAGGCGGTGCCCATCAGGACGCCGGTCCGGGCCCCGCGCTCGGCCAGGGGACCCGCGGCGGCCATCGCCATCGCCGCGGACCGCTCGTCGTGGATGCCACCGGCGAAGAGCACGTCGAGCTCGTCGGCGTACGGGCAGGCGAGCAGCCGCTCGATCTGCTCCTCCCAGAGGGGGAAGGCAGCGCGCGGGCCGATGTGCCCGCCGCACTCGAGCCCCTCGAAGACGAAGCGCCGCGCTCCTTCGGCGAGAAACTGCTCCAGGAGTCCCGGCGACGGCACATGCAGATAGGTCCGGGTCCCGGCGGCTTCGAGGGGGGCGGCCTGGGCGGGCCGCCCGCCCGCGATGATCGCGTACGGGGGTTGTGCGTCGGCGACGGCGGCGAGCTGTTCGCGGCGCAGCTCCTCGGGAGCGAAGCCGAGCAGTCCGACACCCCAGTCCCGGCCGCCCAGGCGCTCCGCGGTCCGGGTGAGCAGTTCGCGTACATCGGGGCCGTCCATGACGGCGAGGGCGAGAAAGGGCAGCCCGCCCGCGTCCGCCACCGCCGAGGCGAAGGCGTGCCGGTCACTCACCCGGGTCATGGGCCCCTGGGCCACCGGCAGATGGCCCTCGCCCGGGCGCGGCCTCAGTGGACGGGCACGTACCGCCGCTTCCAGGTGGCCGGTGATGGCCACCCGGACGGCCTGGACGACCGAGCCGGTGGTGCGGTGACGCGCGGCGAGCCGCGCGGCGGTGGCCCCCTCCTGGCCGATGGGCAGCGGCTGGGTGCGCAGTCCGCGGGCGCCGAGGTGTTCGGCGATCTCCGTCTGCGGCGGCGCCAGATCGGGGCGGGCGTAGATCCGGTGACCGCAGACGACGGTGGTTTCGCTGCCGTCCATGGCGCGGATCGCTGCCTCGACATCGCCGGGCAGCCCGGCGGCGCCCTCGGTGGTGAGCGCGAGCTGGGTGTCGAGTACGACTCCGGTGGCACCGCCCGCGACGGCGGCGGCGGCCGTGTGGGGGCCGATGCCTCCGGCCGCGAAGACGGGGACGCTCAACTCGGGCTGGCTCAGCAGGCGTTGGAGCAGCACGAAGGTGGTCAGTTCGCCGACCCGGCCGCCGGCCTCATGCCCCCTGGCCACCAGGCCGGACGCCCCGGCTGTGACGGCGGCCGCGGCCTCGGCGGGGCTGACCACCTCGGCCCACACCCGGCGTTCGCCGTCCGCGGCCCACCGGGCCGTCCCGGTGCGCCAGTGCTCTTCGGCGAGCAGAACGGTGTCCACCCCGGCGGGCAGTTCGTCCGGGGCGAGCGGGCACCCCGCCGGTACACGGACTCCGTACCGCCCCCGCAGCCCGGCCATGGCGCCACACGCCCGCTCACGGTTCCTGCCGAGGTCGAGCACGCCCAGCGCGCCGGCTCGCTCCGCGGCCGCGACCATCCGGGCACTGGGCTCTTCGAAGGGGCTGACCACGATCACGAGGTCCCGGTCCGCGTGCCGGGTGGGCTGAGAGATCACGGGCTCTCCTTGGGTTCCGGGCAGGGCCTGCGAGGGGGGGCCACGGCGGGTCGGACCGTGGCGTGCCGGGGACGGATCGGGACCCCAGATCCTGTCCGGCCGATCAGGCCGGACAGGACCTACGAGAGAAGTGACCGGACGGTAACGTCCGATGCCGCGTTGCATCGTGCGGCGGTCGGCCGACACTGTCAACGCACATCAGCCACTCATGCCTCAGAGGTATGGATTACTGCCGGCCAAGTCTCAACTCAGGTGTGGTTATGGGCAGTTGTTCGCGCTTGTGCCTCTTACGCCCTCAGGACCCGGCGGCTACCGTCCGCGCATGACCCCCACACTCCAGCAGTTGCGATACCTCGTCGCCGTTGCGGACTGCCGCTCGATCACAGCCGCCGCGTGCTCCGTCTATATCGCCCAGCCCGCACTCTCACGGTCCATCCAGTCCCTCGAACGGGACCTCGGCATGGAGCTCCTGGACCGCAGGCGCCGGCGGGCGACCCTGACCCCGGAAGGCGCTCGCGTCGTACGCCTGGCCCGTACGGTCCTCGACGCCGTCGAGGCCATCGAGGACATCCGCCCGGCGCACGGCGGCAGTTCGCGTACCTCCCTGACGGTGGCCGCCACGCCGACCCTGTCCCTCGATCTCGCCGCCGATCTCGTGCCGTCCTTCGCCGAGCGCCACCCGGACATCGACGTACGCCTTCTCCCGCACGACAGCCGCGAGGCTCTGGTGCGGGCACTGACGGACGGCGCGGCGGAGCTGGGCCTTGTCGATCTGCCGCTCGACAAGGAACTGTCGACTCACCATCTCCAGGACCGTGAGGTCGTCCTGATCTCCCCGCCCGGCTCCGGGCTGCCCGACCCGATCCCGTTCCGGATGCTGGGAGGTCTGCGGATGGTGCTGCCGACCCCCGGCACCGGCCGGCGCACGGAGCTGGAGGCGATGTTCGGACAGATCGGAGTACGCCCCGTGCCCGTGGTGGAAGCGGACGAGCGGCTGGCCTGGGTGACCAGTGTCGCGGACGGGCGCGGCTCGCTGATCTGGTACCGGGACATGGTGTTACGGGCCTTCGGCCATCGCGTGGAGGTCCGTTCCTTCACCCCGCCGCTGCTGCGCGCCGTCGGCATCGCGCATCCGCGCCGCCCGCTCAGCCGTGCCGCGCGCGCCTTCCTCTCCCACGCCCGGCACCACGCGCCCGTCCGGGAGCCAGCCAGATGACCTGACGGTCCGCGCAGGCCGCGATCGCCGGCGAGCGTGTCCCGATTCCTGGCCGACCCGGCCATCTGCCCGGACGCCGGGCCGTCCTGAGCGCGGCGCCGATGACCACTACGGTCCTGCTCGCGGCCCCGCCGTCCCGGGCCGCGGCAACAGCACCGGCCGCCGCGCCGGAGCGTGCGTGCACGCAGCCGCCGGGCCCAGGGCGTGTCTTAGATGTCCATCGACACCTCGACCGGCCGGATCAGCGGAAAACCGTGGCAGGTCGGCGCCCTGCGGATCACGGCCACCGCCACCGACACCGGCGGCACCACCGCCACCGCATCCTTCCCGCTCACCGTCAACTGGTTCTGACCGAGGCCCGCTCGAAGAAGTCCAGCAGAAGCGCGGCAAGCCGGTCCGGCTGCTCCTCGGCGATGAAGTGGCCGCTTTCCGCCACAATCTCGCCGCGGACGTCGGAGGCGACCCGGGCCAGGCTGTCGAGCGGCGCGGGCCCGCCCGCCTGCCCACAGCCCACAGCCAGGGCGGGCATCGGCAGCTTCGTGCGGGCGAGAGCGGTGATGTCGGCGGTGTCCGCGCCGAGGCTGCGGTAGTACGCGAAGCCGTTGGCAAGCCGCTCCGGCAGGGCGTAGCTGCGCACATACTCGTCAATGTCGGCGGGCCGGACGGCGCCGCTGTCCACGGCGTGCTGGTAGAAGTGCTCGAGCAGCACCCGCTCGCGTCCCTGAGAAAGCCCCTCGGCGAGCCCGGGTACCGAGAAGAAGCCGAAGTGCCAGAGCCCGGCGCGGGCGATCAACTCCTTGAGCCCGAAACCGTGCAGGGGCACGCCGACCAGGACGAAGCTGCGGACATGGCCGGGGCGGCTCGCCGCCCAGGTGTATCCGATCGGGCCACCCAGGTCGTGTCCCACCACGTGGATCCGGGGCAGGTCCAAGGCGGCGCGCCATCCGTCGAGGAGATCGGCTGCGATACGGACCCCGTGGCCGAGGGACGACGATCCCGAGTCACCTAGGCCGGGCAGGTCGATCGCGTACACCTCATGCTGCTGCGCGAGTACGGGAATCACCTTCCGCCAGGCGTACCAGGTCTGGGGCCATCCGTGCAGCAGCACGACGGGAGTGCCCCCGGCCTTTCCCGCGTGGACCCAGTGGAGATCGACGCCGTCGACCTCGGTACGGCCGTGCTCCCAGGCCCCTGTGCCGGTGCCGCCTTCTGTTGTCGGGCCTTGTGCCCGTGTCTGCTCGCTCATGCCCGCCAGTGGACCAGGCCTGGACGACCTTTTTCATGCCCGATATATGAGAAGGGATGGCGTGATTCACTGCGAGATATGATCGTGGCATGGAACTGCGGCATCTTCGGTACGCGCTGGCCGTGTCCGAGCACGCCCACTTCGGCCGCGCGGCGGCCGCGCTGGGAATCCAGCAGCCGCCGCTGTCCCAGCAGATCAAGGCGCTGGAGACCGAACTCGGGGTCAGGCTCTTCGATCGCACCGGACACGGGGTGCGCCCCACGGCCGCCGGACGGGCCTTTCTGCTCCGCGCCCAGCAGGTGCTGGACCACGTCGACCTCGCCGTGCGCGACGCCGCCGACGCGGACCGCGGCGACACCGGCTCGCTGGCCGTGGGCTTCCTCGGTACCGCACTGGCCGCGGTGCTTCCCGAGGTGCTCGCCGCCTTCCGTGGCCGCTGGCCCCAGGTGCGGCTGGACCTGCGAGAACTGCCCAGCGTCCGGCAGATCGAAGCACTCCTCGACGGCAGCCTGGACGCCGGTTTCATCTGCGGCCCGGTGCCCGGCGCGGCCCGAAGGCACCTCATCACGGTCCCTCTGGCCCGCGAGAGCCTGGTCGCGGCCGTGCCGGCGGACCATCCGCTGGCCGGTGAGCCGTTCATCGCCCTCGATGCCCTGGCCGGGCAGCCGCTGATCCTCTCCTCCCGGCAGACCGAGCCCGCGGCTGCCGACGCGGCCATCGGCGCGTGCCGCGCGGCGGGTTTCGAACCACGTGTCGCTCACGAGGCGGACGGTCTGCACACCCTGCTGGGGTTCGTCGCCTGCGGCCTCGGCGTCGGCATCGGCCCCACGGGCATGCGCAGATTCCGGCACGTGGGGGTCACGCTGCTCCCTCTGGCGCCTGCCACGCCGGGCCTCGAATTCCACCTCGCCCACCGCACTGCCGACTCGGGGACGGTCCTGCGCAACTTCCGCAACACCGTGCAGCGCATGGCACGTTGACGTCTGCAGGGAGTGTCGGTGCGCCGGCCGGCTCAGCCCGTGATGGGTTCGCGTCAACCTCGCAAACCGCCCCCGTGGCGTCGGACGTTCCTGAGCGCAACCACGGATACTGAGGATGCTGCCGTCCCAGGACGCTAGGGAGTGTCTTCAAAGTAGCGTCGTCCGCCCGGAGGGCGGGCCTGGCGGCGTCTGGTGCGTGCGATCGCAAGGCGGAGGATGGAGCCCACGCGGAGCGTAGGCGACTGACGACAACGCGGCGAGCGTGCGTGCCAGGCGTCGCCAGGCAGACGGGACTTTGAAGACACGACCTAGGAGCGTGCACCGTGCCTGTGCCGATCATCATCGACTGCGACCCCGGGCACGACGACGCCCTGGCCATCATCCTCGCCGCGGGAGATCCCGCGATCGACCTGCTGGCCATCACCACGGTCGCCGGCAATCAGACCGTGGAGAAGACCACGCTCAACGCCCGCCGGGTCTGCACCGTCGCCGGAATCACGGGCGTACCCATCGCGGCCGGATGCGCACGGCCACTCGTGCAGCCGCTGCTCGTGGCGGACGACGTCCACGGCGACTCGGGCATGGACGGGCCGCAGTTCGGGGAACCCACCGTGGACGTTGTCCCCGAGCACGCGGTGGACCTCATCCATCGGATCCTGACCGGGCATCCCGAACCCGTCACCCTCGTCCCCACCGCCCCGCTGACCAATATCGCCCTGCTGCTCACCCGCTACCCCGACAGCGCCGCGCACATCCGCGAGATCGTGCTCATGGGCGGCTCCACGGGGCGCGGCAACAGGACCCCGGCCGCCGAATTCAACATCCACGTCGACCCCGAAGCCGCGGACATCGTCTTCCGCAGCGGCGTACCCGTGACCATGTGCGGGCTCAATGTCACCCACCAGGCACTCGCCACCCCCGATGTCCTGGCCCGCCTCGAAGGACTCGGCACCGAACTCGGCCGCACCTGCGCCCAGCTGATCACCTACTTCGCGTCCACCTACAAGCGGCTGTGGGGCTTCGACTCCCCTCCGCTGCACGATCCCGTCGCCGTGGCCCGCGTCATCGATCCCGCGATCGTGAACTGCGTCGAGGCGAGCGTGGCGGTGGAACTGCGCGGGCAGTACACACGCGGGGCAACGGTGGTGGACATGCACCGGTACCTGGACCGGCCTGTGAACGCGCTGGTCGCCGTGACACTGGAGGCGGAACTGTTCTGGGACCGGGTGGTCGCGGCCGTGGAGACGCTCGGGAAAGGCGGGGCGCGAACGTAGCATGACAGCATGGAACAGCGAGTGCTTCGCAGGGCGGGCAAGAGCGTTTCCGTCGTAGGTCTCGGTACGTGGCAACTGGGTGCCGACTGGGGCGAGGTCCGGGAGGCGGACGCCTTCGCGGTTCTCGACGCGGCCGTCGATGCGGGCGTGACCTTCTTCGACACCGCCGACGTCTACGGGGACGGACGCAGCGAGCAGCTCATCGGCCGCTATCTCCGGGACCACTGCGACGCGAACATCTTCGTGGCCACGAAGATGGGCCGCCGCTCGGCCCAGGTGTCCGAGAACTATGTCCTGGACAACTTCCGTGCCTGGACGGACCGTTCGCGAACCAATCTCGGCGTGGACACACTCGACCTCGTACAACTGCACTGTCCTCCCACACCGGTCTACGCATCCGAAGCGGTCTTCGACGCACTCGACAAACTCGTTGCCGAGAAGCGCATCGCCGCGTACGGCGTCAGCGTCGAAACCTGCGCCGAGGCACTGACCGCCATCGCCCGGCCGGGGACGGCCAGTGTCCAGATCATCCTCAACCCCTTCCGGCGCAAGCCGCTGGAGGAGGTTCTGCCCGCCGCCCGGGCGGCGGGCGTGGGCATCATCGCCCGGGTGCCGCTGGCCTCCGGTCTGCTGTCCGGCAGATATACGAAGGACACGGTCTTCGCGGCCGACGACCACCGCACGTACAACCGCCACGGCGAGGCGTTCGACCAGGGCGAGACCTTCTCCGGCGTCGACTACGAGACCGGCGTCGAAGCGGCGGCGGAGTTCTCGGCGCTCGCGCCCGAAGGTGCGACCCCCGCCCAGACCGCGCTGCGCTGGATCCTCCAGCAGGGAGTCACCAGCGTGATCCCCGGTGCGCGCTCGGTCGACCAGGCCCGCGCGAACGCCGCGGCCGCCGCGCTTCCGCCGCTCTCCCCGGAGACGTTGAGCGCGGTGAGCGAGCTGTACGACCGGCGCATCCGCGGCCAGGTGCACCACCGCTGGTAGCCGCATGCCCGGTCCGTCGGCACAGACCTCGCTGGGGCGACGGCGCAGAGCACTGCAGGCGCCCAGTGATCATCAGACGCCGCCATAGGTCGTGCCTTCAAAGGCCCCTCCGCCTGGCGACGCCTGGCAGACCCTTGCCGCGCCGAGGAGTTTGCGGCGGAGGGCGGTGGCAGGAAAGCGCTCGTGCAGGTAGACGTATTCGTTGCGGCACTCGACCGAGGCGAGGAGCTCTCTCAGTGTTGTCCGCGCGTCGTCCGTGCGTCCGGCGTGGTGCTGAGCCTCCGCCAGGAACCCCAGATGCAGGGGAAGCCGGATGAGGGTCCGGGAGGCGCGGAGTTCGATGAGCGCCGAACGGATCTGTGTGATCCCGCGCTCCTCGTGGCCGAAGTGCGCGGCGGACCACCCCTGGCAGACTTCGAGCATCGCCCGCCAATAGCGCAGCCCGTAGCGGCCCGCCACCTCAACCCCCAGTGTGCTGGAACGCTCCGCGGTCGCCACGTCCCCTTCGAGCGCTGCGAGTACGGCATCCACGTACAAGGCGAACGCCCGGTCCGAGGGCCTGCTGTCGTGGTCGGTCAGG
Source organism: Streptomyces sp. NBC_00322 (assembly GCF_036147535.1). Classification (NCBI taxonomy): domain Bacteria; kingdom Bacillati; phylum Actinomycetota; class Actinomycetes; order Kitasatosporales; family Streptomycetaceae; genus Streptomyces; species Streptomyces sp. NBC_00322. Next base: position 1,016,760 of record NZ_CP108019.1, read on the forward strand.
GCGAGCAGTTGAGCGCGGCGCTGGGTCGCCGTCTGGACCGAGCCCAGCAGCCAGTGGGTGAAGGCGTCGTAGGAACGGCACGAGACCCGCGGGTCGTGCTGGAAGACCCGGGCGAGCCGGCTGCCTTCGCGATCGGTGAAGTGGTCTGCCAGCGTGACCGCCTTCTCGAGTTCGACCAGTGCCTGCGGCAGTTGGCCGCGCGTGTGCAGGACGATGCCGCGGCCGTAGTGGGAGCCCAGAAAAGCCACCGGGTCCTTGGTTTCCTCGGCCAGGTCCCCCAACCGCTCGGAGAACTGGAGGGAGCCTTCGTAGCGTCCGGAGACCATGTGAGCGGTGCACAGCGCCCACAGCACCGAGGGGCGGTCCGCCGCGCCGGTGACGGGGTTGAGCGCGCGGCTGCGGCTGAGAGCGGCTTCGGCGTCGGCGTCCCCGTATCCGCGGGTCAGGGCGAGTAACTGGCCGAGCTGGGTCTGCAGATGCTGTTCGCGAGCGGGTCCGGAGGGGTCCCCCGGAGGCAGCGATCGGACCAGGTCCGTCGCGCGGCGCAGCCACAGCTCGGCCTGTTCGTAGGCGAGACGCAGTTCGGCCTCTTCTGCGGCACGCACCAGTTGGGGCAGTACCTCGTCGTCGGTCAATTCCCGGGCGCCTTCCCAAGCATGGTGGGCGATCCGCTCGATTTCCTCCGGCAGGTCGCCTGCCCGGGTCATCAGGATGCGAGCCACCTGGGCATGGAGCCGCGCGCGCTGAGCCCGGCCCAGTTCGCCGTAGAGGGTCTCCCGCACCAGGGCATGGCTGAAGTGCAGCAGGTACGGATGGTGCGCGTCCTCGTGCAGCAGGGCCACGTGTACGGCCGACTCGAGGGATGCCGTGGTGGCTGGGCTCTGTCCGGCAACCTCCTCCAGCAGCCGCACATCGACAGTGGCGCCGAGTACGGCGCAGATCCGCAGTATCTCTTCGGCCCCTTCGGGCAGCGTGGTGAACCGCTGGCGCAGGACCTCGCGCACTCCCGAGGGAATTGCGGTGAGTTTCCGGCGTGCCGCCGACGGGTCGTGCAGTTGCTCGGAGTCGCCGAACAGGGAGAGCAACTGGGTGACGAAGTAGGGATTTCCCCCGCTGCGTTCATAGAGCCGGTGGACGATGTCCGCGTCGACGCCCGGTCCGGCCGCAGCGGTGATCAGGCTGGCGACCGACTCCTCCGAGAGGCTCGGCAGCCGCAGGGTCTGTGTGCGGGGATTGCGCAACGTTTCACCGAGTGGCTGCTGGAGGGCCGGGTCCGCCTCGATGTCCCAGGCCCTCGCGCTCCATACGATGCCGAGAGCGCGGGCGCTCTGCCGGGTCGACAGCAGGCGCAGCAGGTCGAGCGAGGGAGCATCGGCCCAGTGAAGGTCCTCCAGTAGCAGCAGCAGCGGGCGTTCGTCGGCGAGAGCGATGAGGATCTCGCAGATGGCGTCATAGGTGCGGAAGCGCTCGGAGGGATCGCAGCGCCGTTCCTCGGAGTTCTGGCATGCCGACGGTCCGGCGAAGAGCGGAGTGAGGAGGTCTTCGAATCTCTCGGCGGCCGCGCGGAACGCGTCGGGGCGCGAGGCCGAGAGCCGGCGAAGCACCTGGCTCCACAGCCAGAAAGGCGGTACACCAGCTCCAGTGACGCAGTAGCCCCAGACCACTTCCAGCTGGTCGGCCGGCTGTCCGGCGGCCAGTTCCATCAGCAGACGGGACTTGCCCAGGCCCGGATCGCCCAGCACGGCGGCCGAACGTCCCCCGCCCCGCAGAGTGTCGGCGACCAGTGCTCGCAGCTCGGCGAGCTCGGGGTCGCGACCCGTGAACGGCGGCTGCCCCTCGGTCGCGGTCCCTGGCGCCGTCATCCTGGTGCTGTCCTCGGCGGTCGGCCGCGCTGCCGGGGTCGCAGCCGGAGCGCGGAGAGTGACAGCGTTGTCAAAGCCGTCGCTGGTGTGATGCGTCTCGGTGACGTCCAGTTCCTGACGCAGGATGGCCCGGTGCAACTGCCGGAGGTCTTCGCTGACGTCGACCCCGAGTTCTCTCGACAAGCAGTCGCGGGTCCGGGCGAAGACGAACAACGCGTCGGCCCGCTGACCGATCCGGTACTGAGCCGTCATGAGCTTGCCGACCAGCCGCTCGCGCATCGGATGCCTGCGCACATCGGCGTCGAGCCGGGCTGCCACTGCTTCGGCGCCGCCGAGCTCGAGGCAGGCGTCGGCCCATGTCTCCAGAGCCGAGAGCCGGACCTGCTCCAGACGGGCTCGCTCCTCGGCGAGCGCTGTGTAGTCGGCCAGATCCACGTACGGGGCACCGCGCCACAGTTCGAGAGCCCCCGTCAGGGCGTCCCGGGCGGCGTGGTGGTCGCCGCGGCCCTGAAGGCTGCGTCCCTGGGCGACCAACCTCTCGAACCGGTGCGAGTCGATCTGCTCGGGGGCCAGCTCCAGCACGTAGCCCGAGGAGAGATGGCGCACCACGCTCTCGCCTTCACCGGCTCCGGAGGCCGGGGCCAGCGCACGACGCAGGTGCGAGATGTAGCTGTGCAATGAACCGCGCTGGGGCGGGCGTCGGCCCCACAGCTCCTCGATGAGCAGTTGGGTGGGTACGACATGGCCGAGCCGGGTCAACAGCAGAGCCAGCAAGGCTCTGCGGCGCGGTGGCCCCAACGGCAGCTGCCGGTCGTCGATATGGGCCACCATCGGGCCCAGCACGCCGATGCGCAACAGCCCTGTACGCCCGTCACCCTCTGAAGCGGACGTGCCGCCCGTCATTCTGATCGTACTCACACAGGTGATGACGTCAGGGCTCCCGCCTTCGTTGCGCGATTACGAGCCACTCAAGACTTCCGTCCAGCAGACGACAAGCATTCCGCAAGCGCCTCGGCAAGGGTGCCGTGTCAGCGTTCCGAGGTCAGTCCCAACCGGGCGGCGGAGCCCACCGGTCTCATTGGCGCCTCGGCATCCGTCCGCGCAACGTCTGCTGTCCCCGGAGCCTGTTTGAATTCCTCGTCCGTTTACCTCTCGGAATGTGACGGAAGTCTGACGAGCAGCCGAAGCCGCTGGTCGGCGGCATCAACCAGTGTTCGAATCGACATGTAGGCGCGCCGAACAGCCTTCCGGCTTTCGCGATGACGGAATGACAGATCCCATACGCCTCCCGGTGCATCCGGTATCGGATGAGGTTCGAGAAAGGCACCTCCATTGCACGTGCATGTGTTGGGCCCCGTGGAATTGATTACCGACAGCGGGACTTCCGTCCGGGTGCCGACCCGTAAGCGGCGCGTGATGCTCTCCCTCCTGGCGCTGGAGGCGAATCGCGTCGTACCCCTGGACCGGCTGGTGGATGTGCTCTGGGAGGGGTGCCCTCCCGAGCATGCCCGCACCGTCGTGCACGGGCACATCTCCGCTCTGCGACAGTTACTCGGCCCCGGCATGGCCATAGAGACGCGCCCGCCCGGATACGTACTGGCCGTTGACGCCGACAGAGTTGACGCACATCGTTTCGCGCATCTGGTGGAGGCGGCCGCCGAGCGGGCCGAGGACGCCGAGGCCGTCGGCCTCCTGCGTGAGGCCCTCGGCCTGTGGCGCGGACAGGCGCTGACCGACCTGGCCGGAGCCAGCCCCTGGCATGATCTCGCCACCCCCTGGGAGGACGCGCGTCTGGACGCATGGGAGGCACTGGCCGAGCGGTTACGCCGTATCGGGCGGCCGACGGAAGCCGTGGCGGGCCTGCGGGAGGCGCTCGGCCTGCACCCCTTGCGCGAAAGTCTGGCAGCGCAGCTGATGGCCTGTCTGCATGAGGCAGGACGCCAGGTCGACGCGCTGGAGGTGTACGAAGCTGTACGACGGCGCCTCGCCGAGGAACTGGGACTGGATCCCGGCGCAGAGCTGAGGCAGGCGCAAGCCGCCGTACTTCGTTCCGACAACGTGAGCCCCTTGAACGGGAATTCGGGAGCGGGCCCGGCCCCTGCCCCGGGTCGGCGGTCGAGCCTCAGCTCGGATCGGTGCTGCCATGTCGCCCACCGGACGAGGCACAGGCATCAGCTGCGGCATCGCCCTCCAGCCGCGCGATGAGACCTCGGAGCCCGATTCCCCGCCGCGGGACGTCGCGGGGAAATCGACCAACAGCATCCCGTTAGCCGGTCGTTAGCCACTGCGGCGAGAGTACGTGCCAGGAGAATCGATCCTGGCTGCACCGACTGGCAGGACATTCATCTCCCCTCCCCGGACCAAGGAGAAACAACGAGCATGGATCGAACAGTCGCCGTCGTTTCCGGTGGAATAGATTCGGTCGTACTCGCCCATCATCTTCATGCGGAGGGACATCAACTGTCCCTGCTGTCCATCGATTACGGCCAGCGCCATCGCAAGGAGCACGAGTTCGCCCGGCGAACGGCGAGGCGGCTCAACACGCCTCACGAGGTCGCCGATCTGCGTGCGATCGGCACGCTGTTGCCGGGCAATGCGCTCACCGACAGCGAAGTGGGCGTGCCGGACCACGGCGGCGAAGTGTCCGGCGTGGTCAATGTGGTGCCGAACAGGAATGTCATCCTTCTTTCCGTCGCCTTCGCGAAGGCGGCGGCGGAGAAGGCCGACAACGTGGCCATCGGGACTGTCGCCGGCGATGCCGACACCGGACCGGACTGCTCGCCGGCGTTCCTTTCCGCCTTCAACGCGATGGAGCGCGTGGCGTGTGCGGGTTTCGCCCCCGAAAACCTCACCGTCGTCGCCCCGTTCATCGAGATGCCCAAGCACGAGGTCATCCGCCTCGGCGAAGCACTCGGGGTCCCGTGGCAGGAGACCTGGAGCTGCTTCCGGGGCGGCGTGGAGCAATGCGGTGTCTGCGCGACCTGCTACGACCGCCGGACCTCATTCGAAAAAGCCGAAGTCCACGACCCCACCATCTACGCAAGGGACTGATGTTCATGTTCCGCATCACCAAGGAATTTCAGTTCTCGGCGAGCCACCGGCTGGATCACCTGCCCCAGGACCACCAGTGCGCGCGCCTGCACGGGCACAACTACATCATTCAGCTGGAGCTGTCAGCCGGCCTGAACGAGCTCACCGCCGCCGGTTTCGTGCGCGACTACGGCGACCTCTCCGACTTCAAGAAGTGGATCGACGCGGAACTGGACCACCGGCACCTGAATGACGTGATCCCGGACCGCAACCCCTCGGCCGAGAACATGGCGATGTGGATCTACACGGTGTGGTCCGAACGATTCAGCGAGATAACCGCCGTCCGCGTGTCGGAAACCTCCAAGACATGGGCGGAGTACAGGCCCTGAACCCGCTTCGAGGGACTGACGGAACGGGAGTGTCGTGACATCAACGATTGTGGTGAACGAGGTCTTCGGTCCCACGGTGCAGGGAGAGGGCCCCTCGTCCGGACAGCGCTGCGCCTTCGTCCGTCTCGGGGGATGCAATCTGTCGTGCCGTTGGTGCGACACCCCCTACACCTGGGACTGGAAGGGGGTCAGCGACGAAGGCCGGGCCTACGACCCGCGCCAGGAACTGACCCAGCGCACCGCGGACGAGGTGCTGGAGACCCTGCTCGCCATGGATGTCGCCCTCATCGTCATCAGCGGCGGCGAGCCTCTGCAGCAGCAAAAGCGCCTCATTCCGCTCGTGCGGTCCCTGCGTGATCGCCGTATTGCGGTGGAGATCGAGACCAACGGCACCATTGCACCGACGGACGAGCTCGTCTCACTCGGCGTTCGTTTCAATGTGTCACCGAAACTTGCACACTCCGGGGAGCCGGAGAGCCGCCGTATCAAGCCGAGCGCGCTGCAGAAACTGCACCAGACCCCCGGGGTCGCGTTCAAATTCGTGTGCAGGACACACGACGACTTGGCCGAAGTGGCCGCCCTGCAGGAGCGCATGGGACTGGCTCCTGTCTGGATCATGCCTGAAGGAAAGAACCAGCTGGATGTCACAAGGCATCTCAGCGACATCGCGGGCGAGGTGGTGCGGCGCGGATGGAACCTCTCCACGCGTCTGCACGTGCTCGCCTGGGGCGACCGGCGAGGAGTATGAGATGGCAAGCACCCTTGAACCCCTTCGTTCGACCGATTCTGCGAACGGGTCCGAGATCTACCCGGACTCTCTGGAAGGGATTGCCAGGCAACTGCTCGTGGCAATTGGTGAGGACCCGGACCGTGAAGGGCTGGTCGACACTCCTCGCCGCTATGCGAAGTGGTGGCGGGAGTTCATCGACTACGAGGCCGGCAAGGTGGAGACGCTGTTCGAGACCGTCAGCGAAGAACAGCTGGTGTTCGTGTCGGACATGCGTGTCTGGTCGCTCTGCGAGCACCATCTCCTGCCTTTCAACTGCAACTTGAGCATCGCCTATCGGAGTGCGAAGAACCTCTTGGGTCTGTCCAAGTTCGGCCGCATCGCCCATAAGCACGCCCATAAATTGCAGGTCCAGGAACGACTCGTGGCGGACATTGCCAAGGAGATCGAGGACATCACCGGATCCCCGGACGTTGCGGTGATCGGCCGAGGAGAACACCTCTGCATGACCATGCGCGGCATCAGGACCGGCGCGCTGATGACCTCGGCGGTGTTCGGCGGCGTATTCCAGGCGGACGGCCCGGAACGCAGCCATCTGCAAACCCTGGCACACGCCTCCGGAAGCGCGCCCCGCTGGTAGGTGGCCCGACTGCCACCCAGCAGGGCGAACCCCATGACTCCTGTCCCTCAGAAGGGGTGACATCAGGTGACATCAATGAATGCCGGCATCAACGATCTGATGCGGTTCTATCTTCCGCGCCGTGACGGCGAGCCGAATCTCTTCGAGATATGGGAGCGCGGCGAAGCGCGCGGCGACTCTGTCACACCGTCCACATACTCCTCCGCCTATCGCGGCTGGATGCACGACAAGCTCGTCGCCGCGATGAAAGACCACGGGACATCACAGCTGTTGAGCCTGGGCAGCGGCAACGCCGCCGTCGAGAGCGATATCGTTCACGGCGGCTATCGCGTGCTCGCTGTCGACGCCATGCCCGAAGCAGTCGCGATGGCCAGGGCGAAGGGCGTCGACGCGCTGCAGGGCGATGTGACCACCTGGTCCCCGGAAGGGGACTGGCCGGTCATCTACATGGACGGCCTCCTCGGCCATCTCTACACCGCCGAGCACGGCCTGTCCCCCCTTCTGTCGCGGATCCGCTCCTGGCTGAGTACGAGCGCGACGGGCAGGGGCACGCTGATCGCTTCCAACGACAGCACCCAGGACGGCAGTTCGGTCCAGCCCGCGCCCGGCGTCGACGGATTCCACTGGCTGTCCGGTGAGTACATGCGCGAGGAAGCCCTCACCGCCGGATTCTCCGAAGTCACCACCGAGGCCTTCATCTACGAACGCCCCCTGTCGGGCGAGCGTGCGCGCGCCGTCATCACCGCGACCATCGGGAACTGACCCCTCGCCCACAACAAGGAGAGGAGACCTCCATGCCGATCAGCCCGGCGTTCGAGCGGCGTCTCGGCTCGGTGGTGACGCGGGCCGCGGAGCATTTCGGCACTCCGTTCCACCTGTACGACGTGCAAGGCATCCAGGACACCTGTGACGAGTTCGACCAGGCCTTCGCGGGCACGCCCTACCGTGAGTTCTTCGCGGTCAAGGCCCTCCCCAACCCGACCGCACTGAAGATTCTGGCCGACCGCGGTTTCGGGTTCGACTGCAGCTCCCTGCCCGAACTCACCCTCGCCCGCCAGGCAGGTGCGACCGGTCACGACATCTGCTTCACCTCGAACAACACCAGCTCCGAAGAGCTCGAAGCCGCCATCGGGATGGGTGCGCTCATCAATGTGGACGACGAGTCCGTGCTCGACAAGCTCGCCGCCATGCCCGACATCCCCAGCACCCTGTGCTTCCGGGTCCATCCGGGCAAGGACCGGCAGGAGATCCTCGACTCCTGTCTCGGGGACACCGAATCGGCCAAGTTCGGCATCCCCACCGACCGGCTTGCTGAGGTGTGCGCGAGGGCACAGCGGCTGGGGGTCGAGTCCTTCGGCCTGCACATGATGCTCGGCTCGGGATATCTGACCCTGGACCCGTTCCTGCTGACGCTCGACCTTCTGCTTGATCAGGCCGTACGGCTGCGCGCCGAGCTCGGCATCGAGATCGGCTTCGTCAACCTCGGTGGCGGGCTCGGCATCCCTTACCGCCCTGACGAGCGGCCCTTCGCCCTCGCCGAGCTCGGCAGCAGGATCCGCGCGCGCCTCGAGGAGTGGGAGCTGCGCCATGGCGTGACCCGGCCTCGCGTCTGTTTCGAGAGCGGACGTTTCGTCACAGGGCCGCACGGCGTCCTGGTCACCCGGGTACTGAACAGGATGAGCAAGTTCCGGGAGTTCGTCGGGGTCGACGCCAGCATGAGCGCCCTGATGCGGCCGGCCCTCTATCCGTCGGCCTACCACCACATCACCGTTCATGATGCCGCCGGCCGGCCCTGCGAGGTTGTCGACGTGGTCGGCTCGCTCTGCGAGAACAACGACAAGTTCGCCCGGCAGCGTGCTCTGCCAGCCGTGTCCGAGGGCGACCTCCTGCTGATCCACGACACCGGGGCACATGCCTATTCGATGGGGTTCACCTACAACGGACGGCTGCGGCCCCAGGAGTTGCTGCTGCACGCGGACGGCAGCGTCGAGCGGATCCGCAGGGCGGAGAGTCAGCAGGACTACTTCGCCACGCTGGACTTCACGCCGGCCAGGCTGGCACGGCCCGGCGCCGCATGAGCGGGGCCGGGCCGTGGAGCAGGGAAGAGGCGCTGACTCTGGCCGCAGCCTCGGGGCACAGGCCCGTGGACCTGTCGCTCGGGGTTCCGGGCGATCCGCCGCCAGGGCCGCGGGACTTCCACCCGGCTGAGCCGCCACGGCATCCCGGCGAGGGGGCTGTGGCCGCGTATCCGCCGAGTGCCGGCACACAGCAGTTGCGCGACGTGATCGCCGGGTACCTGGGCCGCAGGTACGCCGTCGCCGTTCCGCCGGAGGCGGTGGCGGCCTGCGTGGGGTCCAAGGAGTTCATCTCCACACTCCCGCTGTTCCTCCGGGACCTGGCACGCGGACCCGCCCGGGGCACCGGGCGTGACACCGTGCTGATCCCTGCCCTGTGCTATCCGTCGTACGAGTACGGTGCCCGGCTGGCGGGCCTGCGGATTCACCGCGTCCCCGTGGACGAGGCGTTCCGTATGCGTCTGGACCGCCTCGCCCCGGACGTGGTGCGCCGCGCCCTGTGCCTGTGGGTCAACAGCCCCGCGAACCCCACCGGAATCGTCGAGGACCTGGACTCGGTCGCCGACTGGGGACGCGCGCACGATGTGCTCGTGCTCTCCGACGAGGCGTACGCCGAAGCCACCTGGTGCCACGAGCCCCGAACCGTGCTGCGTGGCGGGCTGGCCGGTGTGCTCGCGGTCCACAGTCTGTCCAAACGGTCGAACGCACCCGGACTCCGGGTCGGCTTCTACGCCGGCGACCCCTCGCTGGTGGCCGGACTCGTGCGCCGCCGCAGACAGGCGGGCCTCATGGCGGCCGCCGCATCCCAGCAGCTCGCCGCGGTCCTGCTTGTCGACGACCGGCACGCCGCGCAGCAGCGATCCCGCAACGCGCGGCGGGTCTCGGACCTGGTCGACCGGCTCAACGCACTGGGGCTGCCGTGTGCGACTCCCGAAGGAGGGCTGTTCGCGTGGGTGAGCGCGCCCGACGGCGACGGGCGCGCGTTCGCCCACCGTGCAGCCGCGCACGCCGGTGTGGTCATGACGCCAGGCAGCGAATACGGCCCCGATGGCGACGGACACGTACGGATCGCCGCCGTTCATGACTTGGCGCCGATCGCTTCCCGGCTGGAGCTTCTGCGCCCCGTCCCGGCCCGGGTGTCGAAGCGCTGATCCGTCCGAACACACCATCTCAGGAGACTCCATGTCCCAGCATCACGTCCGGATGACCGAACCCTCCCGCCCGTCTTCTCGCCCCAGCCCCGTCCCGGAAGTGATCGATGAGCTGTGGGAGCGACGCACCGATCTGACACCCACCGACGACGAGGCCCGCCGCATCGTCGTGGAGGCCGTCAACCTGCTCGACAGCGGCGTCGCACAGGTGGCAGCGGTGGACCCGGCCAACGACGACGTCGTCGTGGACGAGCGCGCGCGACGCGCGATCCTGCTGTCCTTCAAGGTGTTGGGCATGGAGGAGTCGCAGGCCGGACCCTTCCGGTACCAGGATCGCGTCCCGCTCAAGCAGCACTTCGACCGCGTACGGGTGGTGCCGGGTGCGATCGCACGCTGGGGCAGCTATCTGGCGCCCGGCGTGGTGCTGATGCCGTCCTACGTCAACATCGGCGCCCACGTCGGAGCCGGGACTCTGGTCGACACCTGGGCGACGGTGGGCTCCTGCGCGCAGATCGGCAGCAATGTGCATCTGTCCGGAGGCGTCGGCATCGGTGGCGTCCTGGAGCCGCCGGGTGCCGCGCCGGTCGTCGTGGAGGACGAGGCGTTCGTGGGATCCCGCTCGGTGATCGTCGAAGGAGCACGCGTCCGGCGAGGGGCGAAGCTGGGCGCCGGCGTGCTGCTGACGGGCAGCACGCGCGTGTTCGACGCGGAGACGGGCGAGGAACTGCCACGCGGACAGGCGCCGTCCTGGTCGGTCTGTGTCAGCTCGACACGCCGGCGGACCTTCCCCGGCGGTGAGTTCGGCGTGCCCTGCCTACTCGTGATCAAGCGACTGGGCGAGGGGGAGGAACACGACAGACTCCTGCTGGACAGCCTCTTCCGCGAGCACGGCGCTGCCGCCTGAGTCCGCATGACCGGCACGACGCGCGGTGCGCTGTCGGCCGAATGATCCCCTGCCCGGCGCCGACCGCCCGGGCCGGACCGTCCTTCGAGGAGAGATCCCCCATGGGCCAAGTCAAGCCCGCCATCCTGCTGGTGGACCCCGTGCGCAATGGTGCGGCGTACAAGAGCGCCGTCAAAGACATGGGATACGCCGTCGTCTCCCTGTACAGCCGCCGGTACAGCACCGCTGTGTCCGACCACGCGAAGGGGGACGACACCTCCCTCTACGCATACACACCTGACAGCGCGGTCGACGTACTCTCCAGCGTCGACCACGACATCAGGGCCGTCGTTCCCGGCATGGAGGCGGCAGTGCACCTGGCGGGCATCCTCGCGGACCGGCTCGGTCTGCCCGGCAACGACCCCTCACTCGCGTGGGCCCGGCGGAACAAAGCGGCCATGCGTGAAAGGGCACGGGAAGCGGGGGTGCGCATCCCCGAGTTCCGCCTCGTCCACGAGGTGTCCGAGATAGCGGCGGCCGCAACGGAGATCGGCTTTCCGGCGATCGCGAAACCGACCATGGGCGCCGGGGCCCACGGCACCACGCTGCTCCCCGATGCACGGGCGCTCCGCCACCTGGAGATTCCGGAGACGCGTGACATCTACGACGAGCCGATCCGCGAGTGGCTGGTCGAGCAGTACATCAGAGGCCGGGAGTTCTCGGTCAACTGCCTCAGCAGTGACGGCGACCATCGCGTCGTGGACATGTGGGAATACCGCCAACCGGACGACCGCGACTACGACTTCCCCATCTGGGACAACGTCCAGATCGACCGCGACCACCCCGACTGGCACCCGGTGGAGAGCTTCGTCCAGGAGGTCCTCACGGCCTACGGCATCGAGCGCGGGCCCAGCCACACCGAGGTGAAAGTCTCGGCCGACGGGGTCTGTCTGATGGAGGTCGGAGCCCGGCTTCCCGGCGGGCCGGCGACCGAGATGTGGGCCAAGTACAGCTCGGTGCGCCCCTTCCACGACTCCCTGGAGTGCTACCTCGGCAAGCGGCCCGCGATCATGGACGAACCGCTCGGCTTCCGGGCCCGCTACGGCGCCCTCGCGATCCGCAACGACGAGGCGCCCGGCACCCTGGTCGCCATCCACGGCCTCGACCTCCTGGCCGAGTGCCCGGGGATCGACCAGATCCTTGTGGACTGCGAGCCCGGCGACCATATTCCGGTCACCCGCAGCATGGACAGCATTCCCGTCGGCGCCTATGTATCGGGACCGGACGAGGAGCATGTGCTGCGGGCGCTGGCCACGGCGAGGAGGCTGGTCCGGCTCGAGATCTCGCCCGACCCTGCTCCCGAGTCCGGATCCTCAGCGGCCGGCCGCAGCGGAGAGCCCGGTCGTGCCCGCTGACACCGGCACCGCATCACCTGATGAGGCACCGTCACCAGTACGCGGCCGCTTCCTGGCGGAATACCGGGAACTCATGGCGATTCCCAGGGCGCGCCGGATGGCGGCCGTGGGGCTTGTGTCGAAGTTCCCGATCAACATGTTCGCCGTCAGCGTGCTGCTGCTGATCGCCCCGCGCTATTCGTACGGCACAGCGGGAATCGCCATCAGCGCCATGCTGATCGCCAACGCGCTGACCAGCCCGGCGCGGGGCAGACTCGTCGACCGCTACCCGGTGAGAGTCATTCTCCCGCTCTGTCTGACGGGCTATCTGACCGGCATCCTCGGACTGGCCCTTTCCGCGGCGGCACGTACGCCGTGGCAGACCGTATTGGCGTTCGCCGCCCTCATGGGCTGCTCCTTTCCCCCGGTCAGCATTCTGATGCGGACGTACTGGGGATCGATCGCCCGTGAGAAGAGCCTCGTCTCGGCGATGTCCCTCGAAGCCGTGATGATGGACCTCACGCTCATCTCGGGGCCCCTGCTCGCCGCCTGGCTGAGCACAACCGTGTCGCCGGTGCTCCCCTTCGTCGTCGGCGGAGCTCTGATGACCGGCGCCGTCGGTCTGATGCTCACACTGCCGCCCGCCCAGGGGCGGCCGAGGCCGGAGGGTTCCGGACATTGGCTGGGACCGCTCCGGTCGGCCGCGCTGCGGCGCGTGTTCGGGGCGATCCTGCTGTTCTGTCTCACCCTGTCCGCCGTCGAGGTCGCGCTCCCCCTGTACGCCCAGGAACACCGCATGACCTCGTACACCGGCCTGTACCTCGGCGCCCTGTCCGTCGGCAGCATGCTGGGCGGTCTCACGCTGGGCGCGCGGCCGGGCCTGCTGGCCCGGAACCGGAGACTGCCCCTGCTGCTCGTCGTCTTCCTCATCGGTGCCGCGCTTCTCGCGCTCGCCGCCAGGGCCTCGCCCCTGATCGTCCTGCTCATCTGCCCCGTCACCGGCATCGCGATCGGCTCGACCTTCTCGGCACTCTTCATGGCCGGAGGCGACCTTGCGCCCGAGGGTTACGAGAACGAGGCGCAGGGCTGGGCGGGATCCCTCATCCAGGTCGGTGCGGCGGCCGGCGCTGCCACGGGCGCCTCTCTCGCCGCTGCGTACGGCAGTGCCACCGTCCTGGCCCTGACTCCGGTTTCGGTGGCCCTCGCGATCCCGCTCGTCTGGAGGGGACCAACGAGTCCGGACCGGACCTGAAACGACCGATCAGACCTGGCTCTGTAAGCCACCACACAGTAAGGAATCACATGTCCGACGTCTTTCCCGTGCTCGATCTCAGGGATGCGGACCGCGGTCCCGAGGCTCGCGCGGCATTCCTGGACCAGTTGCGTTCAGCCATCCATGAGATCGGTTTCTTCCAGCTCGTCGGACACGGAGTGGAGGGAGCCGACCGGCTGCTGGAGCTGGCCCGCGACTTCTTCGCCCTTCCCGAGGCCGAGCTGGAGCAGCTGAGCATCCTCAAGTCCCCGCACTTCCGCGGCTACTCGGAGGTCGGCCGGGAGCGGACCCAGGGCACGCCCGACCAGCGGGCGCAGCTCGACATCGGCCCGGAGCACGAGACGCTCGTGCCTGGCCCCGACGACCCCAGCTATCTCTGGCTGGCCGGCCCGAACCAGTGGCCGCAGAGCATGCCCGAGCTCCGGCCGGCGGTCATCGACTGGATCACCGAGCTGACTCAGGTGTCACAGCGCCTGCTCCGGCTGATCCTGGCATCGCTCGACGCACCCGAGGACTTCCTGGACCCCGTCGTCTCGCCCGACCCGCATGTGCACTTCAAGCTGCTGCACTACCCGGGCCGCACCCGCGACAGCGAGCACTCCGACCAGGGAATCGGCGTGCACAAGGACTACGGGCTGCTCACCCTGCTGCTCCAGGACGAGCACGGCGGACTCCAGGTGTCCGTCAACGACGGCGAATTCGCCGACGTTCCCGTGATCCCCGGAGCCTTCGTCGTGAACCTGGGCGAGCTCCTGGAGGTCGCAACCCGCGGCTACCTGCGAGCCACCACACACCGGGTCGTCAGCCCGGCCTCCGGTGTCAACCGCTACTCGGCGCCCTTCTTCTTCAACCCGCGTCTCGAGGCGACGATGCAGCCGCTGCCCACCCGCTTCGTCCGCGAGGCGGCGGGCGTGGTGCACGACCCCGCCAACCCGCTGTCGTCGAGCTACGGCAACAACACCATGCGCGGCATGCTGCGCGCCTTCCCCGAGGTCATCGCCCGGCACCACCCCGAGCTCCTCCAGCGGCAGACCTGACCGACTCCCCCGGTACGCCGGACATGGGGCGGCGGGAGAGGTGTTCCGGCTCTCGCCGCCCCGCGCCGGCTGAGTCACCGGCCTTGACGAGCCGAGGTCAGGCCGGACGACGCGCGATGACGCCGAACATGGTCACGGACATGTGCAGAGCGCCCTGTTCGGCGGCGGCGCCGAGGTCGGCGTACAGCCTGTCGCGCTGCTCTTCGGTGATCAGCTCGCCCCGCAGGGCCGTCTCGGCAAGCAGCTTGACGAGCGGCCAGGTGACCTTCCGCGGGTCCTGGACGAGTGCCTGCGAGCCGAGGTCGTCGATCTCGAGTCCCACCGCGGCCAACTGGCCCGCCAGCTTGCGCCCGGCGTACGGGTTGGCGGCGGCCGCGAGCGCACCGTCGGTCAGAGCCGCCACTACCTCTGGGTCGCCGGGGTGCAGAATCGTGGTGGCCCAGTCGGTGTCCAGCAGCGCCACCCTGCCGCCCGGGCGCAGGATTCGCGCGATCTCGGCGGCCGCCTTGTCCGGCTCGGCAAGGTGCTGGAAGACCCGCTCGCACCAGGCCACATCGGCGTCCAAGTCAGCGATGGGCAGCGCCAGCGCGTCGCCGTCGACGAATCGGGCCGGGCTGCCCGCATCGGCCGCGCGCTGCTCGGCCACCGTGCGCAGACCGGGGTTCGGCTCGACTCCGATCGCCTCACCGTCCGGCGCTACCGCCGCGGCCAGCACCCTGGTCACCGCGCCGGTACCGGAGCCGATGTCCACGGCCCGCTCGCCGGGCCGCGCGGCCACACCGAGCTGCGCCCAGTCGCGCAGCCGCCGTACGCCGGCGCTCGCCGCCTGCATGTCCAGCACCCCGACCAGGGTGTCGGTGGCCGAGGCGGTGATGTTGTCCGAGTGAAATGCCGAGGTCGGCCGCGAGTCCCGCATGCCGACCAGCCTAGGGCCTGTCGTTTGGATCAGGCCGGATCAGTGAGCGGGGTCTGGTGCGTGCGATCGCAGGCCGGAGGATGGGGGTCCCCCCGCCGAAGGCAGGGGGAGAGCCGACGCGGAGCGTCGGCGACTGACGCAACGCAGCATGGGGGCACCTCCCGTGCCCGAAGGGCTACGGGGGTGGGGGCCCCTCCCACGCCGAAGGCTGTGGGGGAGCGTGCCAGGGCACGCGAACCCGGCAAGATCCAAACGACAGGCCCTAGGGCCGCTTGAGGGGGCCGCGACCGCCAACTCGCCTTACCGAGGCCGAAAACCGGCAACGGGGCGTTCCGAAATCCGATCTGGTTCCGCTGCTTCGACATCCCTACTCTGGTGCGGCACGTGGCTGGAACACCCTGTCTCTTCCATGTCCTGAGCACGAGGAGAATGAATGTCCCACCGACCCCGCCGCGTCCGGACCGGTTCCGTCGCGGCCGTGTCCCTGATCGCGGGCCTGCTCCTCGTGACCACGCCGGGAGCGTCGGCGAACGAACCGCTTCCCGAGGGGCCTGCCACCCTTCAGGACTTCGTCGCCAAGTCCGTACCCCAGTGGAATTTCGCCCGCGCCAATCGCAACGATCCGTGCTGGCCCGAGTCGGCTTTCGACGGCAACGGCAATCCGACGGACGGCGGCAATGTACAGAACTGGCCCAACAGCGACGGCGATTGCGCGCCGCACGGTGCGCCGTTCCCCACGTACTACACGGTCCAGAAGTGCAACGCCGACGAAATCCGTGTCGCGTTCACCATCTATCAGGCCACCAGCGGCTTCCGGCCCTCGGGCCATCGGCACGACTTCGAGCATGTCGAGGTGGTCTGGCGGAAGAGCGGGAACGACTGGACCCGCGACCGGCTGCTGCTCAGCGCGCACGGCGACCATCGCGTGGTGGCCTGGGGCAACGCGGAGAGCTGGAATCACGACCGCGGACACGCGGCAAAGGGCCTGGAGCACCCGCGGATCTTCGTCGGATACGGCAGCCACTCGATGTACAACAACCAGGGCGGCCTGAAGGACGTCATCTCCGCGTACACCAATGAGTACCGCCACGCCGACTACCCGGTGTGGGCGGATCAGGGCGGCGGACTCGTGGAGGTCGCCAAGGACAGTCCGCTGCAGCAGAAGTTCGAGGCGAATGCGGCCGCGTGGGGAAGCGCCAACGGCAATCCCGGCAAGGTGGCGCGGGAGTCCTGCTCTCACTGATCGTCAGTGGTGAGGCACGATGGACACATGGGCACGGTGAAGATCAATGCGCCTGTCGAGCGACTCCCACAGGAACCTCCTGCCTACTCGGCGCGAGTCGCTCGGGCATGGTCTACGTACTCCCGGCGAAACAGGTCGTGCCCAGTCCGGCCGATGGGGGCAAGGGCCCAGTCCTGAGCGTCGTCGGCATCATCCCGGGGCCCGCTGGCATCACCGCACCCGTGCGCCACGCACGTGATCAGCGCGGTGATTCCACCGTCCGGTACGTGCCTGATCACGTGGTCGACGTACCGGATGACTGCTCCGCCCCGAGCGGACGCCTGGACGGCTCGGCCAGATGCCTGGGAGTCATCCTCACGGCGCTTGGGCTGCGGGCGTAAGTTACTGCTCGCACGATGTCGATGTCAGGTCCCCGGCCAGGGGCCCGTTTGTTGAAAGGTGTCATGTGCCCAGCGTTGTAAAAATCAACGTCCTGACGGTCCCCGCTGAGCAGCGGGAAACCCTGGAGAAGCGGTTCGCGTCCCGCGCGCATGCCGTCGAGAACTCGGACGGCTTCGAATGGTTCGAACTCCTGCGCCCGGTCGAAGGCACAGACAACTACCTCGTCTACACGCGGTGGCGCGACGAGGAGTCCTTTCAGGCTTGGTTGGAAGGTCCCATGAAGGCAGCACACCAGGGGGCCGGCGACCACCCCAAGCCTGCGGCATCCGGTTCCACACTCTGGTCCTTCGACGTCGTGCAGCAAGCGGCGCCAAAGAGCGACTAGTCGGTGGGGCCGCCGTTCTCTGCGGGGTCTGATGCTGCATGGGCGGTGTAAGTCGATCCAGCCGATGGTCCAGCGGTTGCCTGACGGGAACATGCAAGCCCTGCAGCAGTTCGTGAACCAGTGGCCGCCGGTGGCCGATCACGTGCCTCGGCGGTCCGCTGGTCGCTGCCCGCAGCGGCCGCTTACGCCTGCTCACCGGCCAGACCGGTCCGGGGACACCGCCGTTCGAACCGGACAATTTCCACGCCCTGGTCTCCGACATCCTGAACGCGCCGCGGTACAGGCAGTCAGTCCGTTCGCCCGGACAGGTGGACGGGGGCGGTCGCCGTATCGGTTCCAGGAAGCGCATCCTAGGGGCTGATCACCGCTTGCGTCGTGGTTCCGGCATCTCCGTCGGCATCTCGCACACGACCAGTAGCGTCATCGTCGCAATCCGTCGGCGGCCGCAGGTGCGAGCTGCCGTCCACCTATGGAGTCTGACGAGGAGTGAGCGCTGACGTGGTGAGTTTGGAGACCTCTCTCAAGGAAGCGATGACATCGATCGAAGGCAGTCTCGGAGCCGCCCTCGTGGATTACACCAGCGGGATGGCGCTGGGTACTCTCGGGGGCGGGAAGGACCTCGATCTGTCCGTCGCGGCGGCCGGCAACACTGATGTGATCCGGGCGAAGACGCGCACCATGGAACAACTCGGCCTCAAGGATGAGATCGAGGACGTACTGATCACCCTGGGCGACCAGTACCACCTCATCCGCCTGCTCAAGGGTCGCTCCGGCAACGGTCTCTTCCTCTACCTCGTGCTCGACAAGGCCAAGTCGAACCTGGCCATGGCCCGTCACCGGCTCAAGCGCATCGAGGCAGAGCTCGAGATCTAGGCACCGTCGATCTCCCCGCCTTCGTCTGCCCATGACTTGAAGATTTCTTCAAGTAGCCACATCCCGATGCGTTGAACCCTCTGGGAGTGCGGCACCAGGAGGCGGGAGGATCGGACCCTGCACTGCATCGCCTCCCGGCGGCAGCAGCGGAGGCCTCAGCACACGGCGGGCCGTCGAACACAGCAGGAGCGTTCACATGCAGGTACCGCTGTACCAGGCCAAGGCGGAGTTCTTCCGCATGCTCGGACACCCAGTCCGTATTCGCGTGCTGGAGTTGCTGCAGAACGGCCCCGTGCCCGTGCGAGACCTGCTTGCCGAGATCGAGATCGAGCCGTCGAACCTGTCCCAGCAGCTCGCGGTGCTGCGCCGCTCCGGCATTGTCGTGTCCATCCGCGACGGCGCCACCGTCAGTTACGCCCTGGCCGGTGGTGATGTCGCCGAGCTCCTCCGCGCGGCCCGCCGTATCCTCACCGAACTCATCGTCGGTCAGGGCGAATTGCTGGCCGAGTTGCGACAGGCCGACGTGAGTCGATGAACGGGCATGGCATCGCGAGGGCCGGTGGCGGGCCGAGCGGCGGAGAAGGTGGCAGCGGGCGTCCCAAGCCCGCCGCCACCGGGTCCGCGCTGCGGTCGTTGGAGGTGGTCCAGCAGGCCTCCCCGAAGGCCCCGGACTGAGCCTGGCTCCGGGCGTTCAGATGTGCAACGGCCGTTCAGTTCAAGCCGGCCGTTCGGCACGGTACCGGAGCCGCATCCCCGCTCTCAGCAACGGCAGCAGGGGTGGGCGTCATTGCCGCGGATCTTGTGTCCGGATTCCTACAGCGTCGGCTTCGGCAGTCCGGGAAGCAGGCGTTCGACGGCTTCCCCGATGGCCAGCAAGCGTGCGTCTGAGGATGCCGGTCCGACGAGTTCAACGCCGGCAGGCATGCCGGTGCTGGTCAGGCGAGAGGGGATGGACAGTGCCGGCAAGCCGGCATTGCTGGCCGGGTCGCAGTTGCGGATGTAGGTCAGGAACGTGTCGACTGTCCGGCCGTTGAGGTCGATGGTGCGGTCATCCCCCGGTTCCTGGTGCGAGCGTGCGGGCGCCGGGGTGGTGGGGATCAGAACCGCTGCGATGTCGTGGTCGGCAAAATACGACGCGTAGGCCTTTTGCAGAGCGGGGCGATGGACGACGAGCGCTTCGCGGTAGTCGGCAGCCGGGACAACATCGTGGTCGAGGATTGAGGTAAGGGTTTCTCGCTCGGCAGGACCGGCCATCTGCGCAACCACATCGCGAACAGTGAACGACGCTCCGTGCTGATACAGGTACGCCGCCAGCTCCCGTAGCGCTTCGTACAACACGATCGTGAAGCTCACCCGCTCGTTGAGCGCGCCGATGTCCGGCAGGTCCTGCTCCACCAGCACGACACCGGCCGCGGAGAGCTCCGCGAGCGTGTGCTCGGTGGCGGCGCCGACCTCGTCGTCGAGGTCGTCGTAGAAGTAGCCGCGTGGCACGCCGATCCGGAGGCCGGACAGGGACACAACGGCGTCGTCCACCGAAGTGACAGTGCAGATCGCGTCGATCAGGCGGATGTCGGTGACAGTCCGCGCGAGAGGCCCGACGGTGTCACGCGTGGAGGAGATGGGGACGACCCCTCGCTGGTCGTACCGTCCGTGGCTGGGGCGGAAGCCGACGCAGCCGCAGAGCGCCGCGGGAATCCGAGCCGAACCGCCGGTATCGGCGCCCAGGCCGACCGGGACGAGTCCGGCGGCGATGCCCGCGGCCGTTCCGCCGCTGCTTCCGCCGACCATGAACCGCGGGTTGTAGGGGTTGCCGACGGTTCCGAAGGCCGGGTTGTTGCCAGTGATCCCGAACGACAGTTCGCCCAGGGCCTGCTTGCCCATGAGTGTTCCACCGGCGTCCAGGAGTCTCTGGGCGACCGGGGCATTGCGGCCTGGCCGCCAGTCCCGAAGGGCTGGGGTCGCGGCGGTGGTGGGCAGGTCGGCGGTGTCGATCGCGTCTTTGAGGGCGAACGGCAGCCCGAACAACGGCCCGGACGGCCGCGGGTCGCGGGTCAGCGATTGCCTGACTTGCGCGGGGTCGTGGGAGATGTACGTGTTCAGATACGCGAGGCTCTCGGTGCGTTCCAGCAGCGCCTCGACGTATTCGGCCAGGTCCAGTGAGCCGTCGCGCAGCCGGGCGACGGCTTCGACCGCCGAGAGCCAATGCAGTTCCTCCGACACCGGAGTCCTCCTTCGACGGATCGCATTACGGCTCCCTGTCTAGGTGTCGGTTCCCTTGAGCGTCCATTGCCTATTCGGCACCCGTGCATTTACTCCGGCGCAATCGGGAGTGGGAACACGGCCCGCATGGCCGCGCATACCTGGTCCCGGAGCCAGACGTGGGCAGGGTCGTTGTCGTAGCGCTGGTGCCAGACCAGATAGAGCGGGATCGGCGGCATCTCCACCGGCAGGGGCAGTGCCAGCAGATCCAGCGATTCCCGGGCAGAGCGCGTGACCGCCTCGGGGACGGCTACCACCAAGTCCGTGCCGGCGGCGATGTGGAGAGCGGTCGCTCCGGTCGGCGCCGCCGTGACCACCCGGCGCTCCAACCCGAGCGCGCCCAGGGCGTCGTCGACCGGGTCGCGCAGCCGCCCCCGGCGGGAGACGGTGATGTGTTCCGCTTCCGCGTAGCGCTCGATGGTGAGCGGCTGGCCGGCCAGGGGGTGGCCGCGGCGCGCCGCCACGACGAGGCGGTCCTGACCGATGAAACGGTGGCGGCTGTCGGGTGTGGCCGGCTTGGTGGAGCTGGATTCCAGGTCCACTTCGCCTCGGCGCAGCTCCGGGGTGTCGGAGCTGGATTCGGCGACGAGGCGCAACCGTACACCTGGGGCCCTGTGGTGGACGGCGGCCACCAGGGCTGGGCCACACGCGGTGGCGAGCGTGTCGTGCCAGCGCACGGAGAAGACGCGCTCCAGCGTCGCGAGATCCACCTCCTGCTGGCGGGAGAGCACGTCGCGGGCTCGGTGCACGAGCGCGTGGACCTCTGCCCGGATGGCCTGGGCATGGGCGGTGGGCACCATCGTCCGTCCGGTGCGCACGAGGATCGGGTCGCCGGTGGCATGGCGGATGCGGCCCAGGGTTCGGCTCATCGCGGGGGCCGTGACGTGCAGGCGGGCAGCCGCGCCGCCGACGCTGCCCTCCTCCAGGAGGGCGTCCAGGGCGGTGAGGAGGTTCAAATCCAATTGCATGAGAGTAATGCTACGGGTTACCAGCATGCACTTGTAGTTAACAGTTGGTGATGACTACCGTCGAGCACGGGCGTTGAGGCGCACCGAACTTCTGCTTCCATCCACGATCCTTCTGGAGTACCCCATGTCCCCAGCGACGGCATCCGACCTTGATGACGCGGTCCTGTCCCAGGTCACGGCCGCGGTCCAGGCGGCCGGCGAGCGGTTGCGCGAGCGGTACACCCTCCACGCGCGCGGCATCAGCACGGAGGAGATCGTCTCGGAGATCTACGCGAACGACGCGGCCGTCCTCGACCTGCTCAAAGAGCCGCTGCTAGCAGCCCGGCCCGGTTCCCGCTGGGCCGAGGACGAACTGGCCGGAGGCCCACTGCCGCCCGGCGAGTGGTGGATCGTCGACCCGGCCGAGGGCAACATCAACCATGTTCACGGCATGCCGGACTGGGCCGTGACCGCCACCCTCGTGCGTGACAACCACCCGGTCCTCACCGTCGTCCAGCTCCCGCTGACCGGCGAAAACTACACCGCCGTGGCCGGCAGAGGCGCATGCCTCAACGGTGCGCAGCTCCGTGTGTCGGCGAAGACCGATCTGAGCGCGGCCCTGACCGGCACCGGTCAGGCCAAGCCCGGCGAGGACGAGCAGACGTTCCGCCGGATCGGCGACTCGGTCACGGCGATGCTGATCAACGGCCTCGTCGTCCGCGTCTCCGTGCCCGCCACCCTGCAGCTCATCCACGTCGCGGCCGGGCGGATGGACGCCTTCTGGCAGTTCTCCGATGTCCGCTCTGGCCTGGTGGCAGGCGCCCTGCTGGTCGCAGAGGCCGGCGGCGCCGTCACCGACATCCACGGCGAGCCCTGGAGCCTGGCCAGCCGCGACTTCCTGGCAGCCGCCCCCGGCATCCACGCCGCCGCCACCAACGTCCTGTCATCCATCGCCTGACCAACCGCCACCATCCAAGGAGCAGAACCCCATGACTACCATCGGCATCCTCGGCGCCGGCCGCGTCGGCGGCAACCTCGCCCGCAAGCTCGCCGCCGCCGGGCACGACGTGACCCTCGGCTACCTGCAGCCGTCCGAAGAGACCGCGGCCCGCGAGGCCGGTATCGACGCGTCGATCCGCTTCGCCGACCAAAGCACCACTGCTCGCACCGCCGACATCGTGATCAACGCGACGCCGGGAGACACAGCCCTCGAGCGCTTGTCGGAGTTCCGCGCCGAGCTTGCGGACAAAATCCTCATCGACGTCTCCAACGCGACCCATGATGCCGCCGACGGTCTCCCGGGAGAGCAGTGCTACCCCGGCAGCAGCCTGGCCGAGCAGCTCCAGCAAGCCCTGCCCGCAACGCAGGTCGTCAAGACCCTCAACACCATGCTCTTCATGGTCATGACGGCCCCTGACTCCCTGTCAACACCGCCGACCGTCTACCTGTCCGGCAACGACGAGCACGCCAAGAAGGTCGTCGCCGGCCTCCTCGCCGACCTGGGCTGGCAACCGGACTGGATCGAGGACCTCGGCGACATCGCCACGGCCCGCGCCACGGAGGCGCTGATCCTGCTGGTCCCGCACGTCCTGCGACGCCACGGATTCCAGCCGTTCGCCGTGTCCCTCGCACGCTGACCGCCGCCGCGATGCTGCGCCGGCCGACGCCCGGGCCCCGAGCCGCAAGCAGTTGAACAAACCATCGCTGTAAGCGAAAAGGTTGCGCTCCAGGTCACTCAGGTCCTTGCCGATCGAGGAGCGGACCCTTCTCGCCATGATGGGCGCGGCCAGGCGGTAGTAACGGCCGGCGTCGCCCTGGACCCGGATGCGTGCGAGCGTGCCGTGCGTATGGGGGGTGAAGGTGTACGTGAACGTGCATCGGCATCGGACCTGCCACGGACACCATGGCCAGGAGTCTCAAGGGCTCGTACTCGGCGACACGGAGCACATAGTCGATGCGCCTGTCCAAGGAAGTACGCGGTACGGGTGACCTCGGCGCCGAGGCCGAAGCCGCCCCCGTCCGCCTCCCGGGTCAGCTCCGCCGTCCGGATGCCCTGGGTCCAGCCCCTCAGCCGCTCCACTCAGGACTCCTCCCACTGGAAGCGAGCGCACGATGGAAGGCGGGCGCATCGGCGGATAGGGGTGACCGGCGGGCTACGAGCTCGACTCACAAGGCGTTCACGCCATTCGCTGCCCCCCGACCCACCGCGGCCCCCGGGAACCGCTCGTGACGGAATTGTGTCTGCCATGGGGAGAGCAGGTGAGCTATCGTGCGGCGGCCGCGTGTGAGCGACCGCGGCGCATAGGGGGACGGTAATGAACGCATGGTCGGTCCCCGGGTACACCGAGACCCGGGAACTGGGCTCCGGCGGCAGCGGGCGCGTCGTCCTGGCCGTCCACGACGCGACCGGCGTGCCGGTGGCCGTGAAATACCTGAGCGAGCGGCTGCGTACCGATTCGGCCTTCGTACGGGACTTCCGGGCGGAGGCACGCCTGCTCGGCGATCTCGATTCACCGTACGTCGTCGGGCTGTACGAGTACGTAGAGGCTCCGCAGGGCGCCGCCATCGTGATGGAACTGGTCGACGGCATCGCCCTGCGCGCCCTGCTCCTGCGGGAAGGAGCCACCGGTCCCGAGGCGGCGCTGGTGGTCCTGAAGGGCTCACTGCTGGGCCTGGCGGCCGCGCACCGGGCGGGTGTCGTGCACCGCGACTACAAGCCGGAGAACGTCCTGGTCGCGGCCGACGGCTCGTCCAAGCTGGTCGACTTCGGTATCGCGGCGGGGCGCGGCAGCACGCCGGGCATCGCGGGCACTCCCGCGTACATGGCGCCGGAGCAGTGGAACGGGGAGCCCGCCTCACCGGCCGCCGACGTCTATGCGGCGACCGCGACCTTCTACGAGTGCCTGACCGGCCGCAAGCCGTTCACGGGCGGGAACTTCGCCGAGCTCGCGCTGCAGCACATCGACGCGCCGGTTCCCGACGAGGACGCGCCGGAGCCGGTGCGCCCGCTCATCCGGCGCGGGATGGCGAAGGAGCCGCGGAAGCGGCCCGAGAACGCGGAGGCGTTCGTCGCCGAGCTCGAAGAGATCGCCGGCGCGGCGTACGGACCGGACTGGGAGGAGAGGGGCCAGCGCAAGCTCGCCGCTCTCGCCGCGCTGCTGCCGTTGCTCTTCCCCTCCGCAGCGGGCCAGGCGGCGGGAACCACCGCGTTCGCCACGACTGCTGTGTCCAGCGGCTGGCGCCGCATCCTCAGGCCCAGCCTGCGGGGAGTGCTGACGGGTGCCGCCGCCGTGCTGCTGGCCATCGCGGTCGCCCTCGCCGCGCGTGCGGGCGGGGACGGTCCCACGCGGACGACCGCTCAGGCCGTGGCCACCACGAGCGCGCAGCCGGGCGCGAGCGGCGCCCCGCCCGTCTGGCCTTCCGCCTCCGCGAGCCCGTCCCCGAGTGCCAGTGCCTCGGTCTCCGACTCGCCTTCCGCCAGCGCGAGTACGACGCCCGCGACGCCGACACCCGGGGTGACCCTGCCCACCACCTCCGCGCCTTCGCCGTCGGTCTCCACTCCGACCACGGAGCCCAGCCCCTCCACTTCCAGCACGCCACCCGTAGCCGTGAAGTCGGTGTCGGTCACGAGCCTGCGGCAGGTTGGTCCCACGAGTGGCACCGCCTCGATCGACGTCACCACGGACGGGACCGGTCCGGTGACCGTCGTCATCTCGTGGTTCACCAGCGACGTGAAGGGCGACCTGGGCACGCCGGACGGCTCGCAGACCTTCGTGCGGAGCGGAGCGACGCAGTACACGATCGCTCTTGACCACACCTTCCAGGGGCAGGGCTGCTACTGGGGTGTGCGGGCGACGACGAACCCGGCTGCCGCGAACGGCAGTTCCTCGCAGCAGATCTGGATCCGGCGGTGCATAATCTCATGAACGATCCTCGCGTCCCCTACGGCCCGCACGATCAGGTACCGGAAGTGGACAAGGCGGTCGAGGCCTACGAGAGCGACGGGTACAGCGCGACCGCGCTGGGCAGCCACTGGTTCGAACGCCCCGAGGCGGGGCCTGAGCCCGACACGGCCACCCTGATCCAAGGCGAGCCCGACACGGCCACCCTGGTCGAGGACGGACCCGACTCAACCGCCACGGTCCAGGACGGACCCGACACGGCCACCCTGGTCCAGGACGGGCCCGACTCAACCGCCACGGTCCAGGACGGACCCGACGCAGCCACCCAGATCCGGGAGGAGCCACCGGCGAGCGTGGCCCCCGACCGGGTCGAGGGCGAGGTCCTCCGCTTCGGCCCGGGAGTAACCGCCGCGGTCCTCCACCGCAATGGCGGCAACAACACAACTGCCGAGATCTGGCACGGCACTCTGGCCGGACAACCCGCCGGCCCGGCTCAGCCCCCCGAGCGCCGCCGTTCAGGACTGCGCCGCTACGCCCTGGCGGGCACGGTGCTGTTGGCCGTACTGGCCTTTCTGGCCTGGCAGCGCTACGGGCCCGCCCTGGCCGTAAAGAGCGTGACAGTCCAGACCACGGCGCAGGCTCTCGGCTGTGACAGCACGGCCGACATCGTGGGCGTCCTGTCGACCAACGGACGGCCCGGCACCGTGAGGTATCGCTGGGAACGCAGCGACGGCACCACCTCGGGCGTACTCCGGGAGAAGCTGACGCGTGGCCAGAAGCAGGCGCGTCTGCATCTGCTGTGGACCTTTCAAGGGAAGGGCGAGTACCAGGCGGCCGCAGTCCTGCGGATCGTCTCGCCCACCGGGGACACCGTCACGACGCGTTTCACCTACCGCTGCGCCTGAGGCATCGCCGGACCGGACAGTCATCGGGTGGCGGACGGGACCACGACGCTCACGTCGGTCCTGGACTTCTCCGCCCACCGGACCGCCGGTCCCATCGCCGGTCCGGCGACCAGAAACGGCGCTCCGAGGAGCAGCCAGCCGGGGGCTCCCCAGCCGACGATCAGTGTGGTGAGCAGCAGCGGGCCGAGCATACGGGCCACGGCGACGCCGGTGCCGAAGAAGCCCTGCTACACAGTTGACGGCGCGACCCACGTCCGCCCCTCCCGCCCCCGCCGGTACGCTGATACGCCTATGCCCCACACCCCCCGCACCGGCCCCCACGACCGCGGGCGGCTCCGCGCGGCCGCCATTGCCGCATGCGCGGCCGCCGTGGGCCTCGCCGGCTGTGCCGCGGAGACGGGCGCGCGGGACGGGGGCGTCGCGCCCCGGCTGTCACCGCCGACCAGTGCCTCGCCGCTGTGGCCGCAGTATTCCCCTCCGGTCACGCCCTCCAGCGAGCCCACCAGTCCCGGCCGCCGGTATCTGAGCATCAAGGGCGTCGAGGTGCCCGCGGCCGGGCTGAAGCAGATCCCGGTCAAGGAACTGCTGGAGAAGGACCCCAACGTGGCCAAGCTCGTACGGGACGAGCTGCAGGCCTGCCCCGGTACGGAGTGCGGTCTGCGCAAACCCGTCTACCGGGACCTCACGGGCGACGGACAGGAAGAACTCGTCGTGGGGCTCGACGCGCCCGCGGCCGGGCTGACGCTGGTCCAGGTCTACCGGGCCTTCGGGACTGCGGTACGGCCCGTGCTGATCAGCTGGGGTCCCCTCGGACTCACCGGTGAGACCTTCGGCCACGATCTTGTGCTCGTCTCGACCGGGAACGACGGCCGCTTCACCACCCGCTACCGATGGGACGGGAACGTGCTTTCGGCAGCGGCCCCGCAGGACCAGGCAGGCGACTCGGCGCAGAAGAGCCCCCCACCGACTCCCCCACCGACTCCCCCGCCGAACTCGCCGAACTCGCCGAACTCGCCGACCAGGACAGAGTGATGACCAGTCCCGCCGTCACACCAGGCAGTGCCACCGAGGCACATCTGCTGCTCGTCGAGGACGACGAGGTCATCCGTAACACCGTCCGCATGCTCCTCGAACGCTATGGCTTCACCGTCTCCACCGCCGCCGACGGCATGTCCGGTCTTGAGATGTTCCGCGAGCGACGCCCCGACCTGCTGCTGCTCGACGTCATGCTGCCCGAGCTGGACGGCATCGGACTGTGCCGCCGGATCCGCGAACTGAGCCTGGCTCCCATCCTGATGATGTCCGCGCGCGGCGACGCCCTCGACGTGGTCTCCGGCCTTGAGGCGGGTGCGGACGACTATGTCGTCAAGCCCGTCGAGAGCGCCGTACTCGTCGCGCGTATCCGCTCGCTGCTGCGCCGCGCGTCCTTCACCCCCGCCCACTCCCCCGCGGGCGCGAGCGGTGCCGGGCCTGGAACAGGCGGAGGCGACACGACCACGATGACCTTCGGGGATCTGACCATCGACACCCGGGGCATGGAAGTGCACCGCTCGGGACAGCCGCTCGCTCTCACCCCCACCGAACTGCGGATGCTGCTCGAATTCGCCGCGTCGCCCGGTGTCGTGCTGGAGCGCCGGACCCTGCTCAGCCGCGTGTGGGACCACGCCTGGCACGGCGACACGCGTGTTGTCGATCTGCATGTGCAGCGGCTGCGGGCGAAGATCGGCGCCGAACGGATCGAAACGGTCCGCGGTTTCGGCTACAAGCTGCGGCGCTGACCATGCCGCTGAGATGGCGCATCGCCGCCCTCGTCGCCGTGGCCATCTGCGCCGTCGCCGCGGCCGTCGGCGTGATCGTCCACCAGGCCTCGCGCGACCGGGAATTGAACCAGGCCCGCGAGGCGGCCAGGACCACTCTCGACCGGGCCGCCGCCGCCTACACCCGCAGCGGCACCGTCCAGGGCACCGGCGCCGTCCTCAACGCGCCGGGTCTGCCCGCCGGGCTGCGAAGCCTGGCCGCCAAGGGCCGCCAGGGCACGGAGTACGAGGCCGGACCGCCCGGCCCCGCGATGTGGGCGGCACGCCCCGCCGGTGAGCAAGTGCTGTCCGTACGGGTCGACATGACCACCGCCCTGGGTGACATCAGCGCTCTTGACACGAGCATCGCCTGGGCCGGAGTGCTCACCACGGCGGTCGTGCTGCCGCTCGGAGTGCTCAGCGCCGGCCGGATGAGCCGCCGGCTGCGCAGTGCGGCGGGCACGGCGCGGCGCATCGCCGCGGGTGACCTCGATGCCCGTATCGAGGCCGGGCCCCGGCCGCGCGACGAGATCGCCGAGATCTCCACGGCCGTCGACACCATGGCCGCGGCGCTGCAGCAACGGCTGCGCAGCGAACAGCGCTTCACCGCCGACGTGGCGCATGAACTGCGCACTCCGCTCATGGGTCTGGTCACCTCCGCGGAGTTGCTCCCGGACGGAGAGGCGGCCGGATACGTCCGCGACCGGGTGCGCGTCCTGGCGGCGCTCGTGGAGGACCTGTTGGAGATCTCCCGGCTGGACGCCGGCGGTGAACAGGCCGACCTCTCGCCCTGCCCCCTCGGCTTCCTGGTCGAGGACATCACCATGCGTACCGGCCTGTCCGTACGCCTCGTCGTCGAGGACGGAGCGGGCGATACGACGGTGTGGACGGATCCGCGGCGCCTGGAACGCATTGTGACCAACCTGATCGTCAACGCCCACCGGCACGGCCGCGCGCCGGTCACCGTCACCGTGGCAGCTGACGGCAGGACGGTGACGGTACGCGATCACGGCGACGGCTACCCGGACTCCCTGCTCGACGACGGACCGCAACGGTTCCGCACGGGTGCCCGCGAGCGCGGTACCGGTACCGGTCTGGGGCTGACCATCGCCCTGGGACAGGCGGATGTCATCGGCGCGACGCTTCAGTTCACCAACGCGCCCGCCGGCGGCGCGCGTGCGACTCTCCGACTCCCGCGGCCCGGGCCGATACACGACTGATACACCTCCGAGGCACAGCCGATGCCCCGCTTTGGGTTTACGAAGATCTTCGGCCCCGAGGATGTGGCCATGCGTACCAGGTGGAGTCCGGACCAGAAGGTGAGTTGGCTGACGCCGAGCGGCATCAGCGGCGAGACCGACGAGGCTGGTACTCCCGAAGAAGCCAGAGGTCCGCAGCGCGGGGGCCGGTTCCGGCGGCGTCGACCGCGCCACTCCGGCAGGCGCACGAGGAAGAGGGCAGGCAGGAGGACCGGGATCCGGCGGTTCCTCACCTGGCGCAAGGCACTCGCCTTTGTCATCTCTCTGGTCGCCCTGCTGATCGGCGGCTTCACCGTTCTCTACGTCGCCATCGACATCCCCCAGGCCAATGAACTGGCCCAGGCCCAGAGCAACGTCTTTCTCTTCAGCGACGGCACCCGCCTCGCCCGCACGGGCGAGATCAACCGCGAGACCGTTCCGCTCAGCAAGGTGCCCAAGGATGTGCAGCGCGCGTTCGTCGCCGCGGAGAACAAGGACTTCTACAGCGACTCCGGCGTGTCCTTGTCCGGCACCGCCCGCGGCATTCTGAGCACCTTGACGGGCAAGGGCAAACAGGG
This sequence comes from Streptomyces sp. NBC_00322, assembly GCF_036147535.1. Lineage (NCBI taxonomy): Bacteria > Bacillati > Actinomycetota > Actinomycetes > Kitasatosporales > Streptomycetaceae > Streptomyces > Streptomyces sp. NBC_00322. Next base: position 1,046,644 of record NZ_CP108019.1, read on the forward strand.
TGGGTCGACCATCACCCAGCAGTACGTCAAGAACTACTACCTCAGCCAGGAACAGACAGTCACCCGCAAGGTCAAGGAGCTGGTCATCTCCCTCAAGGTGGACCGGCAGAACTCCAAGGACGACATCCTCGCGGGGTATCTGAACAGCAGTTACTACGGGCGGCTCGCCTACGGCGTCCAGGCCGCGTCCCGCGCGTACTACCGCACAGAGGTCCAGAACCTGAGCGTCGAACAGGGCGCCTATCTCGCGGCGTTGCTGCAGGCTCCCAGCCAGTACGACTGGGCCATCGCCAGCCCCGAGGGCAAGCAACTGGTCACTCAGCGCTGGAACTACGTACTCGACAACATGGTGGAGCAGGGCTGGCTGGACAAGGGCAAACGGCAGCAGATGAAGTTCCCCGTGCCGGTCGCTCCCAAGCAGGCCTCGGGCCTCTCGGGCCAGACCGGCTACCTCGTGGATGCCGCGCGGCGTGAGCTGATGGCCTCGGGCGTGAGCGAGCAGGAACTGGCGGGCGGCGGCTGGCGCATCACCCTCAACATCGATCCCGCCAAACAGCGCGCCCTGGAGCAGGCCGTCACCACGGGCCTCGGCGGCGGTGAAGCGGCGGCCGACAACGCGGCCGCGGACGCCAACCGGCAGGCGGGGGCGGTCTCGGTGGACCCGAAGTCCGGCCGCGTCGTGGCCCTTTACGGCGGCCGCGACTCCACCCGCCACTACGTCAGCAATGCCACCCGTGCCGACTACCAGGCAGGCCCCACCTTCGAGCCCATCGCCCTGGCGGCATCCATGGAGGCCAAGACCGACGCCAACGATGTGTCCGGCACCGAACACATCAGGAAGACCGCCACAGCTCTGGGAATGGCCGTGGAAACGCGCGACTTCGCCTCGTCCCAGGCGACAACACTCGGCCTGATGGGAGCAAGCCCACTGGAACTGGCAGGTGTCTACTCCTCCTTCCGCCACGACGGCAGGAAGATCACCCCCTCGATCGTGAAGTCCGCGGAGCGGGACGGCGAACAGACCGGCCTGCACGGCGCGATCGGCGGCCAGGCGATCGATCCCCGGACGGCCGACATGGTCACGTCGTATCTCCGCGGCGACCTGAGCCGGGGGGAGGCCGACGGTCTCCGGTACGCGGACGACCGCGAAGGGACGATGACCACGACCCAGGGCCGCACCGACGACAGGAAGGCCGAGTGGTTCATCGGCTCCACCGACGAACTCGTCACCGCGGTCGGCCTCTTCGGCGAGGACGCCACCACCCAGAAACAAGTCACCCTCAAGAACATCGGCAACGGTGCCCCCGCGATCATCTGGTCCGGCTACGCCAGGCGGGCCCTGTCCGCTCTGCCGATGCCCCAGTCCAAGGCTCCCGACGCCCCCGTGAATACGGACGCTCCATCACGCTGACACGAATGCAGCCGGCGGTTCTGGAGGGAGTGGGCGCCCAACGAGACGTACAGCAGCGGCATCAGGGCGCGGGTGGGCGTGGTGCTCGGTGCCCCGCTGATGACCGTCCTCGGCACGAAGGTGTCCCGCAAGCGGATGCTGATGCTGCTGATGGGCCTGTTCATCGCAGGAAACGTCCTGTCCGCCGTCGCGCGCCCGTCTTCGGCGTGATGCGGGCCGGACGAGTGGTCGCCTCCCTCGCCCACGGCGCCTTCTTCGGCATCGGCTCGGTCGTCGCGTAATTGCACACGACATTACTTGCAAGCGCGCCCCATCTTCCGCCTTGGGGAGTAATGGTCCATACCAAGACCTTGACAGCCCCTTAGTTCACTTCTTAAATCACGTAGTGAACTAAGCGCCCTCCCCCTACCACCCCCCACTGTGTTCGGATATCTGGCCTGTCATATGCATGCCAGGCCGGGAAGGGAGAGTCATGGACTCCCCGCGCTCATCACGGCGTCTACTGCTGTCTGTTCTGTCCGTCCTGACCTTTGCGACGGTCACCACCGGGCTCGCACAGGGCAACCCCGTACCCGCCTCGATGACCACCACGACCGCCGCGCCTGCCGCCGTGACCTTCGCCGATGAATTCGACGGTCCCGCGGGCTCCACCGTCGACGGCGGCAAGTGGCAGACCGAGACGGGCGACAACGTCAACAACCACGAGCGGCAGTACTACACCGCGGGCAACCGCAACGCCGCTCTCGACGGCCAGGGTCATCTCGTCATCACCGCCCGCCGCGAGAACCCGGGCAACTACCAGTGCTGGTACGGACGATGTGAGTACACCTCCGCCCGGCTGAACACCGCGGGCAGGTTCACGCAGACCTACGGGCATGTCGAGGCCAGGCTGAAGGTGCCGCGCGGCCAGGGTATGTGGCCCGCCTTCTGGATGCTGGGCAACGACATCGGGCAGGTCGGCTGGCCGAACTCGGGTGAGATCGACGTCATGGAGAACGTCGGCTTCGAGCCCTCCACCATCCACGGCACGCTGCACGGCCCCGGCTACTCCGGCTCCGGCGGCATCGGCGCCGCGTACACACTGCCCGGCGGCCAGGCATTCGCGGACGCCTTCCACACCTTCGCCGTCGACTGGGCGCCCGACTCGATCACCTGGTCCGTGGACGGCAACGTGTACCAGCGCCGCACGCCCGTCGATCTCGGCGGCAGGCAATGGGTGTTCAACAAGCCGTTCTTCCTGATCCTCAATCTCGCGGTCGGCGGATACTGGCCGGGCGACCCCGACGGCAGCACCGTGTTTCCCCAGCAGCTCGTCGTCGACCATGTGCGCGTCAGCACGAGCGACAGCGGGCCGGGGAGGGGCAGCGCCATCACGGGCCTGGGCGGCAAGTGCGTGGACATCGCCGGGGCGAACAGCGCCAACGGCACACCCGTACAGCTCTACGACTGCAACGGCACCGCCGCCCAGCAGTGGAGCGTCGGCGGCGACGGCACGATCCGGGCCCTCGGCAAGTGCCTCGACGTCGCGTCAGGGGGCACCGCCGACGGCTCCCTGGTCCAGTTGTGGGACTGCAACGGAACGGGCGCACAACGCTGGAGCGTCACCGCCGCCCACGACATCGTCAACCCGCAGGCCGACAAGTGCCTGGACGCCACCGGCAACAGCTCAGCCAACGGCACCCGCCTGCAGATCTGGACGTGCACCGGAGCCGCCAACCAGAAGTGGACGGTGACTGCCGGCTGACCGGGTGACTCCCCCGCGCACACCCCCCACAAACTCACCCTCAGCACAGGAGAGAACGTGCTTCGAACGCAGCGCACGCCCGGAGCGGGCCGCCACACCTTCCGACGCGCCCCTCGCACCACGTCACTTGTGGCCGCCATCGCCGTGCTGGCTTCGGCCGCTTCCGTCCTGGTCGCCGTCTCCACCTCCGAGGCGGCCACGCCCCAAGCGGCCACACCCGAAGCGATCGCAGGTGCGGCCGCGCTGCCGACGAGTTGGGCCACCGTGGTGAACAGCACAAGCGGCAAGTGTCTGGACGCGCGCTCGGCCGCGACCGCGAACGGCACCGCCGTCCAGCAGTACAGCTGCAACAACTCCACGGCCCAGCAGTGGAGTTTCACGGCCACCAGCGGTGGCTTCGTACGGATCAACAACCGCAATGACGCCAACCAGGTGGCGGATGTGAGTGATGTGTCCACCGCCGACAACGCCGCCGTGCATCTGTGGACGTACGGCGGCGGCGCCAACCAGCAGTGGCAGGCGGTGGACGAGGGCGGCGGCGCCTATCACTTCGTCAACCGCAACAGCGGCAAGTGCCTGGACGTCCCCTCCGCTTCGACCGCGGACAGCGTTCAGCTGGTGCAGTACACCTGCAACGGGACAGCGGCCCAGCGCTTCCAGGTCGCGCCCGTGAGTACCGCACCCGGGGATGTCGATCTCGGTCCGAACGTGGTCGTCTTCGATCCGTCGATGTCGTCCTCGACCATCCAGAGCCGGCTCAACTCGATCTTCCGGCAGCAGGAGACCAACCAGTTCGGCTCCCAGCGGTACGCGGTCATGTTCAAGCCGGGCACCTACAGCAATGACGTCAATGTCGGCTTCTACACCCAGGTCCTCGGCCTCGGCCAGTCCCCGGACTCGGTGACGATCAACGGCGCGGTGCATGTCGAGGCCGACTGGTTCCCGCCGCAGAACGCCACCCAGAACTTCTGGCGCGGCGCCGAGAACCTCTCGGTGAACCCGTCCGGCGGCACGGACCGGTGGGCGGTGTCGCAGGCCGCTCCGTACCGCCGTATGCATGTGCGCGGCAACCTGGCGCTGGACGACGGCGGTTGGGCAAGTGGCGGCTTCATGGCCGACAGCAAGATCGACGGTCAGGTCCGCTCCGGTACGCAGCAACAGTGGGTGACGCGTAACTCCCAGCTCGGCAGCTGGACCGGCTCCAACTGGAACATGGTCTTCGTCGGCAGCCAGGGCGTTCCGGCAACCAGCTTCCCCAGCCCGCCCTACACGACGGTGAACCAGACGCCGACGGTCCGCGAGAAGCCCTTCCTGTACGTGGACGGGGCCGGCGCCTACAAGGTGTTCGTGCCGTCCCTGCGCGCCAACTCCTCGGCCACGACCTGGGCGAGCGGCAGCGCCGCCGGGACCTCGCTGGGCATGGACCAGTTCTATGTCGTGAAGGCCGGAGCGAGCGCCGCGCAGATCAACGCCGCGCTTGCCGAGGGCAAGAACCTGCTGGTCACCCCCGGGGTCTACCACCTCAACCAGACCCTGCGGGTGACCCGTCCCGACACGGTCGTCCTCGGGCTCGGGCTGGCCACGTTCATCCCCGACAACGGCGTCACGGCGATGACGGTCGCGGACGTCGACGGCGTCAAGGTCGCGGGCATCCTCTTCGACGCAGGTACGACCAACTCGCAGACCTTGATGGAGGTCGGCCCGTCCGCCTCGTCCGCCTCCCACGCGGCCGACCCGACATCCCTGCACGATGTGTTCTTCCGCGTCGGCGGCGCCGCCGTGGGCAAGGCGACGACAAGCCTGGTGGTCAACAGCGACAACGTCATCGGCGACCACATGTGGATCTGGCGCGGCGACCACGGCACCGGCATCGGCTGGACCAGCAACACGGCGGACACCGGGCTCGTGGTCAACGGTGACGACGTGACGATGTACGGGCTGTTCGTGGAGCACTACCAGAAGCATCAGACGATCTGGAACGGCAACGGCGGGCGGACGTACTTCTACCAGAACGAGATGCCGTACGACCCGCCCCATCAGGCGGCGTGGATGAATGGTTCGACCCAGGGCTATGCCGCCTACAAGGTTGGCAGTCAGGTGACCAGCCATGAGGCGTTCGGGCTCGGCAGCTACTGCTTCTTCAACGCCAATCCGTCCGTGACCGCGGAGCACGCCTTCGAGGCCCCGAACAACCCGAACGTGCGGTTCCGCAGCATGGTGACCGTATCGCTCGGCGGCACCGGGACCATCCGCCATGTCATCAATGACCGGGGCGGTCCGTCGAACTCTTCCACCAACGTGGCCAATCTGGTGAGCTACCCATGAGGCGGCTGGGAGTACGCCTCCTGACCGCGCAGCCCTGATGTCCTGAGTCTTCTCGGCCGGCCTGGCCCGGGTACCCGCTCCGCGGATGCCCGGGCCTCCTGTCTGTGGTTCAAGAGGCCCATTCTCGGGTCACGAACAGGCAACTGACCGACCGGACAGTTCATGCAACAATGCACCGGCTGCCGCTACCCATGGGTAACGTAGCCGCTCCGCCAGCATGCCCTGCCCCCGCCGTCCGCACAGGCATACGAGGAACCAACGCGATGTCGCACTACCCCCCACCGCGCTCCTATCCCGAGTTTCCCGAGTACCCCCAGCAGCCGGGAAACCCGCTCCACTACTGGCAGGAGCCCACTCCCCCGGCCCCGCCCCGGCAGCCGACCGACCCCCACCGCGACGTGCGCGCCCTGAGCTCCGCCTACCGACGGCTGCGCCGGGTGGCGACCCTGACGGCCCTCGGCTACTTCGTGCTGTTCCTCCTCCTCTCGGCGTACGCGCCGGACCTGATGACGAGCAAGATCACCGGCGGTCTCAACATCGCCCTCCTGCTCGGCCTGATCCAGCTCCCGGTGTCCCTCATAGCCGTGGCCGCATACGAGAGGTCCGCACGCCGCCGGGTCGATCCGCTGGCCGATGCCGTACGTCTCCAGGCCGCACCGACCACCCAGGGAGCACGCCGATGAGCGGATTCGGCTCCGAAGCCCAGACCATGTCGTTCGTCGCCTTCATCGCGGTGACCACGGTGACCCTGCTGCTGTGCGTGATGACCGGGCCCGACCGCGACGACCTGGACGAGTTCTACACCGGCTTCCGCTCGCTGTCCCCCATGCAGAGCGGCCTCGCCATCGCGGGCGACTACATCTCCGCCGCGAGCGTGCTCGGCACCATCGGCGTCATCTCACTGCTCGGCCAAGACGGTCTCGTACTCGCTCTGAGCACCGTGCTCTCGCTGGTGCTGCTGATGTTCCTGCTGGCCGAACCGCTGCGGAACGCGGGCCGGTTCACCATGGGCGACGTCCTCACCCGCCGCGAGCCCAGTTCCGCCGTACGCATCACCGCGTGCATCGTTTCGCTCATCGCCCTGTTCCCGCTGCTGATCTTCCAGCTGGCGGGCGCGGGCGATCTGCTGGCCTTCGTCCTCGGCATCGACGCCGCGGGCTTCAAGACCGGCTCCATCGTGCTGCTCGGCCTGCTGATGATCATCTACGCGGCCATCGGCGGCATGAAGGGCACCGCCTTCATCCAGATCGTGAAGACCGTGGTGCTGCTCGCCGCCGCCATTGCCATCGCCTCGCTCATCCTGAACCGCTTCGACTTCAGCATCCCCTCACTGCTGGACGCGGCGGCACGCGGGAGCGGTGCGGGGGACGCGTACCTGGCGCCCGGGCTCCAGTTCGGCGGCGACGGCCTGGACATGATCAGCGCCCAGCTGACCGTCGTCCTCGGCGCGGCCTGCCTTCCGCACATCACGATGCGCATGTTCAGCTCCCGCAGCGCGTCCGCCGCACGGCGCTCCATGTCCTGGGCGGTATCGACGGTTGTCGTCATGTGTGTGCTGAGCGCCATCATCGGCTTCGGCGCCGCGGCGATCGTGGGCCGTCAGCAGATCACCCTCGCCGATCCGCAGGGCAAGACCTCGATCCTGCTGGTCAGCCAGGCGATCATGGGCTCGGAGGTGTCCACCTTCGAGACGCTGCTCTTCACGGCCATGGCCACCGCGATCTTCCTGACGCTGCTGGCCTCCGTCGCCGGCATCACGCTCGCCTGTGCCAACACCCTCGCCCACGACCTCATCACACACGGTCTGGGCCGCAAGCGAGCCCAGCGCGACAGGACCGAGATGATGGTGGCCCGGGCCACAGCGGCCGCCGTCGGCCTCTGTGCGATCTTCCTCGCGGCGACCTCCCGGCATGTGAACCTACAGGCGATGGTCACCCTGTCCTTCTGCCTGGGCGCCTCCGCGGTCGCGCCCGCGCTGATCTACAGCCTCTTCTGGCGCCAGTACAGCCGGACCGGGCTGCTGAGCACCCTGATCGGCGGCACGGTGAGCGTCCTGATCCTCGTCACGGGGACCACCCTCGTCTCGGGTTCCCCCAGGGCGATCTTCCCCGACGCCGACTTCACGTGGTTCCCGTACACCACCACCGGCCTGGTCTCCGTCCCCGTCGGATTCCTCGCCGGCTGGCTCGGCACCGTCCTCAGCCGCCGCACCGCCGGAGCTCCGCTGCGGCACAGCGACGAGTACGACGATGTCGACGCTTCCATCCTGGCCGACGCGGTACAGCCGCGGGGATGATCACCGCGCTGCCGCCGGAACTCACGATCGGAGTCGTACCCATGGCACGAACCTTCTCGGTGTCGGACAGCGTCGTCATCGACGCCGACCCCTCGACGATCTACGCGCAGATCAGTAACCCTGCCCTGATGGGTCGCTGGAGTCCAGAGAACCGGGGTGCGACCGTACGCGACGGCGCTCAACAGGCGTACGTGGGCATGGTCTTCGACGGCCACAACAAGCGCGGGCCGCTGCGCTGGACCACACGGTGCACGGTGATCGCGGCGGATCCCGGTGAGCGGTTCGCCTTCCGGGTACGCGCCATAGGCCGGCGCCGGCCCGTGCTGCCCGGTCGGATCGCGACCTGGGAGTACCGCTTCGAGGCCGTCGACGGCGGGGCGCGGGTGACCGAGACCTGGACCGACGACCGTCGGGGCTGGCCCGATGCCGTGGCCAACGCCTTCGATCGGATGGCGACCCGGGGGCACACGTTCGCCGACTTCCAGCGCCGCAATATCCGCAGCACGCTGGACAACCTGAAGAAGGCGATGGAGGCGACGCCGGCCGGCTGACCCGCCGGTCCGGGCCCGCTCAGCCGGAGGAGAGTCCGGCCGCCGACTTGGCCAGTGCGTCGAGCACAGGGTGGATCAGCGGGTGGGACTCCGCGCCCCGCCGCACGGCGGCGAAGACACGGCGGGTCGCGGCGGGGCCCGCCACGGGCCGTACGACAACGTCCGTGAGCTCCATCCCGCGCAGCGCCGAGCGCGGCACCAGTGCCACTCCCGCGCCCGCTCCCGCGAGGGCGACCACGGCGCGGAAGTCGTCCGAGGAGTGCATGAGGCGGGGCTGGAATCCGGCGAGTTCGCAGGCGAGCAGCACCATGTCGTGACAGGGGTTGCCGGGGTAGGGGCCGATCCAGTCGCTGTCGGCGAGCTCGGCCAGCTCGACGCGTTCACCCGCGCCGAGGGGATGTCCCGCGTGCAGTACGGCGTCGAACGGCTCGGCGTACAGCGGCACCCGGGACAGCCTGCGGTCGTTCTCGCGGGGCGCCCCCCGGTACTCGACCGCCACCGCCAGATCCGCCTCGCCGTCGAGCACCAGCGGAAGGCTCTCGTCGCCCTCGGCGTCCCGTACGCGCACCCGGATGTCCGGATGGCCGGCGGCGAGGTGCACGATCGCGGGGGCGACGACCTCGGCGATGCCGGTGGCGAAGGCGGCGACCGTGACGTCGCCGGCTACGCCGCCCGCGTAGGCCGCGAGTTCCGCCTCGGCGCGCTCCAGCTGCGCGAGCACGGTATGGGTGTGGGCCAGCAGGATCTCCCCCGCGGCCGTCAGCCGCACCCCCTTGCCGCTGCGGATCAGCAAGGCGTGGCCGGTCTCCTGCTCCAGCGCGTTGAGCTGCTGGGAGACGGCCGAGGGGGTGAGGTACAGCGCGGCGGCCGCGGCGGTCACCGTACGGTGGTCCGCCACGGCACGCAGGATGCGCAGCCGCCGGGGGTCGATCACCCGGTCCATCTTGCCAGGTGCAATCAGCCCTTCAGCGCCTCGCGCGCGTCGATGAACGCGGCGACGGCCCGCTCCACGTCCTCGGTGGAGTGCGCGGCGGAGAGCTGGACCCGGATCCTCGCCTGGCCCATCGGGACGACCGGGTAGGAGAAGCCGATCACGTAGACGCCGCGCTCCAGCAGGAGTTCGGCCATCCGGCCGGCCTCGGCGGCGTCGCCGATCATGACGGGGGCGATGGCGTGGTCGCCGGGAAGGACCTCGAAGCCCGCCTCGGTCATCTTCGTACGGAACAGCGCGGTGTTCGCGTTCAGCCGCTCGCGCAGGTCGCCGGCGGACTCCAGCAGGTCCAGGACCTTGAGGGAGGCGGCGGCGATCACGGGGGCGAGGGAGTTGGAGAAGAGATACGGGCGCGAGCGCTGGCGCAGCAGGGCGACGATCTCGGCGCGGGCCGCGACATAGCCGCCGGACGCACCGCCGAGCGCCTTGCCGAGGGTGCCGGTGATGATGTCGACCCGGTCCATCACGCCGTGCAGCTCAGGGGTGCCGCGGCCGCCGGGGCCGACGAAGCCGACGGCGTGCGAGTCGTCGACCATGACCATCGCGTCGTAACGGTCGGCGAGGTCGCAGATCTCGGCGAGGGGGGCGACATATCCGTCCATGGAGAAGACGCCGTCGGTGACGATGAGACGGCGGCGGACGTCCTGGGTCTCCTTGAGCTGCTGCTCCAGGTCGGCGAGGTCGCGGTTGGCGTAGCGGTGGCGGCGGGCCTTGGACAGGCGGATGCCGTCGATGATGCTGGCGTGGTTCAGCGCGTCGGAGATGACCGCGTCCTCGGGGCCGAGGAGCGTCTCGAAGATGCCGCCGTTGGCGTCGAAGCAGGAGGAGTAGAGGATCGTGTCCTCCTGGCCGAGGAACGCGGAAAGGCGCGCCTCGAGCTCCTTGTGGACGTCCTGGGTGCCGCAGATGAAGCGGACGGAGGCCATTCCGTAGCCCCAGCGGTCCAGCGCCTCCTTGGCGGCGGCGACGACCTCGGGGTGGTCGGCGAGGCCGAGGTAGTTGTTGGCGCAGAAGTTGAGGACCTCGCCCGAGGCTACGGAGACGGAGGCGCTCTGCGGGGTGCCGATGACCCGCTCGGGCTTGTAGAGACCGGCGGCTCGGATCTCGTCGAGGGTGGTACGGAGGTCGTCGCGGACGGACGCGTACATGGTGGGGCTCCTTACGAAGGCTGCGGAGGCTCGGACGGGACCTAGACGGTCCAGTCGAGGATGATCTTGCCGCTGCGGGCGGTGGCAGCCTCGTCGAAGGCGGCGTCGAAGTCCTGGTACCCGTAGCTGCCGGTGATCACGGGGCTGAGGTCGAGTCCGCCTTCGAGCAGAACCGTCATCGCGTACCAGGTCTCGAACATCTCGCGGCCGTAGATGCCCTTGATGGTGATCATCGAGGTGACGATCTTCGACCAGTCGACCGCGAACTCCTGCGCAGGCAGTCCCAGCATGGCGATACGGCCGCCGTGGGTCATGTTGTCGACCATGTCGCGCATGGCCTCGGGACGACCGGACATCTCCAGGCCGATGTCGAAGCCCTCCTTCAGGCCGAGCTGCCGCTGCGCGTCGGCGATGTCGTGCTGGGCGACGTTCAGGGCGAGGGTGGCGCCCGCCTTGCGGGCGATCGCGAGGCGGGACTCGCTGACATCGGTGATCACGACGTTGCGGGCGCCCGCGTGCCGGGCGACGGCCGCGGCCATGATGCCGATCGGGCCCGCGCCGGTGATCAGTACGTCTTCGCCGACCAGTGGAAAGGAGAGCGCGGTGTGGACGGCGTTCCCGAACGGGTCGAAGATCGCGGCGATGTCCAGGTCCACCTCCGTACGGTGCACCCACACGTTGGACGCGGGGAGCGCGACATACTCGGCGAACGCGCCGTCCCTGCCGACGCCGAGTCCGATGGTGCTGCGGCACAGATGGCGGCGCCCGGCGAGACAGTTGCGGCACTTGCCGCAGACCAGATGGCCCTCGCCGCTCACCACATCGCCCACCGCGATGTCCTGGACGTCCGCGCCGACCGCCGCGACCTCGCCGACGAACTCGTGGCCGAGTACGCGCGGCGTGCTGACTGCCTGCTGGGCCCAGCCGTCCCAGGATCTGATGTGCAGATCGGTGCCGCAGATGCCGGTGCGCAGCACCTTGATCAGCACATCGCCCGGGCCGGTCTCCGGCTCCGGCACGTCCATGAGCCACAGGCCGGGCTCGGCATGCTGCTTGACAAGTGCCTTCATCGGGGCGGCTCCAGGCATGGTGACGGGATCGGTGGTGGACCTGGACCAATCTGCCCAGCCGTGACCTCGGAGTCCATCGAGGATTTCTTAAGCGGGCCAACAGCCCAGCTTCACGTTGTACGGCGAACGGGGACCGCACCGTGCAAGGCTTCACCGAACTCCGGCCCGGACCACTCGATCAGGTGCCTGTCCCGGTCGCGCCGCATGCGCGAGCCATCCCCGAATGCGCTCGGGTCCGGTCCCGCCGGGTCCTGCCCGCCGGTCCGGTCCTGCCCGTCGGCCGGGCGCGGCGGTCAGTCGGTTCCCTGGATGCTCCGGGCGCGGCCCTTCGCGCCGCCGCCCTGGCGCGGAAGACGCGATTCCAGGAGGTCGGGCAGGTCGGCCGCGGCGGCGTCTGCCCGTCGGCCGGTCAGGGCGCCGAGCTGTGCGCGCAGGCTCTGGTTCTCCGTGTACAGATCGGCGAGCGCCCTGACTTTCGTACGCACCACCCAGGGGTCCACGGGCTTGACCAGGAAGTCGGAGACTCCGAGGTCATACGCACGGGCGGCCAGGTCGTCGTCCCTGCCCAGGCCGGTCATCAGCACCACGGGCAGATTGCGGGTGTGGTCGAGTCGCTTGAGATAGGCGAGCACCTCCAGGCCGTCCATCTGCGGCATCACCACATCGAGGATCACCACGGCTATGCCGCCGCGCAGCACGGTCTTCAGTGCTTCGTCCCCGCTGTGTGCACGTACCACCGGACGCCCCACAGGGCGTAACAGGCTCTCTATCGCGAAGAGGTTGTCCTCGCGGTCGTCCACCACCAGGATTTTCAAGGCACAACCCGCGTCTCCATTTGTGCCTCCCTCGACAGTCGGCCACATCAGCGTATGCCGCGCGATACGGCTGGCTCGGCCCCGTCCTTGTCCTCCGGCTCCCGCGGGGCTTCGGGCGTAGAGGCAGTATGAAGCCTCGCGCGGCTTCGAGCACCAGGCGGTAACGCGCCCCCTTCGTCCGGAAACGCGAACCGACCAGTCCGTAACCCCATCTGTCGCACCATCAGCCCCGCCCGTCCCGCCCCACCTGCGCCGCATCGCGTCGCCCCTTCCGCAGGCGCAGCCGCGCGAGCAGTCCCCGCCCGTACGGACTGCGGCCACTGTGGTGCGCCACCGGCACCGGCCGCGAGCGCACGGAGAGCTCGCGACGCACCGGCCGCGCTTCGTCCCTCACGCCCGGCCGTGGCGCCGGACGCAGTTCGCGCGCCTCCCGCAAGGCGTGGGCCAGGCTCACCCGGTGCCAGAGGATCTCGTCGGGGTGGTCCGCCAGGAGCAGCCGCTCGACGACCTCCCTCGCTGCCGGCGTATCCGGGCGGCCCGGGACAAGTTCGGGCCGGAGCACGCGCAGATGCGAGCGTTCGTAGGGATCGGTCACCACCTCGGCCACCGTCGCCGAATCGAGCACCGAGGCGATCGCCGCCGCCTGCCGCCAGGGGTCTTCGGTCACGCGCAGGAGCAGTCCCAGCCGCCTGCCCCGCCAGTTGCGTGCTCGCCGGTCCTCACCGGCGTCGAGCAGGGCCCGCAGCGCCGGTGGGGTCCTGCCGCTGAGGAGTGCGGGGTGGGCGAGGGCGAACTCGCGCAGTTCTTCTGCCAGATAGAGCCAGACGACCGCGCGATAGCGGTTGAGATAGAACCGGACCGGCGTGAAATGGCCCGTGCGGGCGAGCCGGGTGAAGCGCGCGGGGCTGATCGAGACGAGCCCCGCCCCCTCCATCGTGCCCACGGTCCGCACCCGCTCCCGCAGGGCGTCCGGGAATCCATCGGCCGCGCGCAACCGGTCGACCTCCTGCCGGTCGATCCTGGGCGGGCCGCCGCTCGCGCCCGGCGTGGTGCGGACATGGCCCAGCTGGACCGCGAGATCCAGCTCTCCCCGCTTGAGCCCCAGCTCCTGCGCGGCCCGCCCCAGCGCCAGACTGCGCACGGCCCCGCCGGACGTCGCTGCTTCCGTCACCGTCATGTCGGTCTCCCCCGTGAGGTGTGAATACTCTCGGTGACGACCGTAGCCGGACACAGTCACATTGCGCCCGGCCTGTGGATAACCCCGCAGCAATCCGAATTCCCCCAGGTCAGAGGGAAGTTCCGCCCGGCTGCCTGGCCTCGACTCCCAGGTGCTCGCCGACCCGGTTCACCATCAGCGTCATCTCGTACGCCACCTGACCGACGTCGGCCTCGGCCGCGCTCAGTACGCAGAGGCAGCTTCCCTCGCCGGCCGCCGTGACGAAGAGCAGGGCTTCGTCGAACTCGACCATGGTCTGCCGCGCTTTGCCCGCGCGGAAATGACGTCCGGACCCGCGGGCGAGGGAGTGCAGACCGGAGGAGACCGCGGCGAGATGTTCCGCGTCCTCCCGGGCAAGTCCCGTGCTCGCGCCGGTCACCAGACCGTCATTGGACAGCACCAAAGCGTGCCGTATGTGCTCGATTCTCTTCGTCAGGTCGTCCAGCAGCCAGTCAAGTCCCTTGTCCAGCGCCATGGTCGGTCCTCCCCGCTCATACGTTCCCCGTGGCCCCGCGTTGCCGTAAGCCTTTCGTACACACGACGACTCGGCAAGGTGCGCCTAGCCGACCGAATCGAGCAGCCGCGCGGTGTGCATTCGACCGGCATATTCGACCAGGCGTACGAGCACCTCTTTTCCGGAGTCGCGGTCTCTCGCGTCGCACAGCACCACCGGTGTCCCACGTTCGAGATCGAGGGCGCGCGAGACTTCGTGCGCCCCGTAGGTGCGGGCCCCGGCGAAACAGTTGACCGCGACGACGAAGGGAATCCTGCGGTGCTCGAAGTAGTCGACAGCGGGAAAGCAGTCCACAAGGCGCCGGGTGTCGGCGAGGACCACCGCGCCCAGGGCACCTTGCGAAAGCTCGTCCCACAGGAACCAGAAGCGGTCCTGGCCGGGGGTCCCGAAGAGATAGAGGGACAGACCCGAGTGGATGGTGATGCGTCCGAAGTCCATGGCGACGGTCGTCGTGGACTTCTGGTCGACTCCCCCGGTGTCGTCGACCGTACTGCCCGCCTGACTGAGCTGTTCCTCAGTACGCAGGGGCCGGATTTCACTGACCGCGCCGACCAGGGTGGTCTTGCCGACGCCGAATCCGCCGGCGACGAGGATTTTCAGCGCGAGGGCGGTGGTATCCCCACCGGTGGTGTGAGAGCTCTCGGAGGCCATCGGTAACTTCTCTCGGGAGTGATATTCGCTGGCGGGTGGTGCGGGGTGCGTCGAGGATCGGGGCATGCCCTACTTCCTGGAGACCGGCCGTCTGGCGCTTCGCGCTCTCGGCGAGGCCGATGTGGACCGTCTGCTCGACCTCGACAACGACCCCGAGGTCATGCGTTTCATCAACGGAGGCCGGCCGACCACCCGGGAGGCGGTGCTGGCCGAGTCGCTGCCGCGCTTTCTCCATCACTATCCGTGCCTCGGCAATCGGGGCTTCTGGGCGGCAGAAGAGCGGTCCACGCATCAATTTCTGGGCTGGTTCGAACTGAAGCCGCTGGACGACCACAGCGCTGCGGAGGCCGAACTCGGATACCGCCTGAACCGGGCCGCGTGGGGCCGCGGCTATGCGACGGAGGGCGCGATCGCACTGGTCCGCAAGGGCTTCACGGACTTCGGCGTGGAGCGGGTGACCGCGAACACCATGACGGCCAACGCCCGTTCGCGGCGGGTGATGGAAAACGCGGGGCTGAGCTATGTCCGGACCTTCTTCGAGGAGTGGCCGGAGCCCATCGAAGGCTCCGAGCTCGGCGATGTCGAATACGCCCTGACCAGGGCCGACTGGGAACGGAGTACCGGGGTTCAGGGGGGCACCCCCTAGGGCGTGTTTTAGAAGTCGCGCCTGCCCCGCGACGCCTGGCACGCACACTCGCGGTGTTGTCGGAGTCGCCCAAGTACGTCCAGTACGAGGACGATCCTCCGCCTTGCGATTGCACGCACCAGACGCCGCGGGGCCCGCCCTGCGGGCGGACGGCGCTACTTCTAAAACACGCCCTAGGTCCTGTCCGGTCGATCAGCCCGGCAAGATCGGCCGGACAGGACCTAAAGGGCCCTCAGCCCCTCGATCACCTCCCTGAGGATCTTCTCGTCGGGCAGTTGAGCCGGTGGTACGGGGCGACTGACCCGCACGAATCCCGCTTCGAGCAGATCGCCGAGAAGGACCCGTACGACGCCGACCGGCAGATCGGCGTCGGCTGCGAGTTCCGCGACGGACTGGGTCTCGCAGCGGCAGAGGGTGAGCAGCGCCCGGTGTTCGGGCCCGAGAAGGGACTCCTCGGCCGGGCCGGGCGCGTCGGCGGCGATGTCGACGAGCGCGATGAGGTCGAACCGCACATTGCTGGGGCCCGGCTTGGTCCGCCCGCCCGTCATCGCGTACGGACGCACGAGCGGACCGGCGTCGTCGTCGTACCACTGGCCGGCGGCGCTGCCGGCTGTCCCCTGCGCGTCGGCGGCCCCCCATGCACCGGCCGCGCCCATCGCGTCGCCGCTGCCTCTCGCCTCTGTCATGGCACTCACGTCGCGGGGATCCGCGGCGGGGTCCGCAGATGTTCGCCGACACGTTTGACCAGGCGGGCCATCTCGTAGGCGATCAGGCCGATGTCGGCGACGACGGAGGTGAGGACGGCCAGACAGGACCCGTCACCCGCGGCCGCCACGAAGAGGAAGCCGTCGTCCATTTCGACCATCGTCTGGCGCACACCCCCGGCGTGGAAGTGACGACCCGCTCCCTTCGCGAGGCTGTGGAATCCGGAGGCGACGGCCGCCAGATGCTCGGCGTCCTCTCGGGTCAGCGCGGTCGACGCGCCGACCGGCAGGCCGTCGTTGGACAGCACGACCGCATGGCGGACTTCACGGACGCGCAGGACAAGGTCGTCCAGCAGCCAGTCGAGGTCGCCGGTGGTGGGGCGGGCTACGGCCGACTCGTACTCGGTCATGCTCTGTCTCCTTCGCTGCCGCGGGCTGCCGTGCCGGGTGCGGCACCGCCGCCCCGGGTCCAGCCGTTGCGGTACGCCGTCATGCGGTCCCGTACCTGTTCGGGGGTGCGTTCCGGGGTGTCCTCGGTTCTTGCCCCGCTCTCCTCCGGCTCGTTGGCCTTGGGCTCTTCGCGCAGCTGTGGGACGAGGTGCGCCTGCCTGATCCGGCGCGGGAGTTCGCCGTCGCCGGACTGCTGCGGGGCTGCGCGCAGGCGCAGGGCGGTGACGCCGGGCGGCGGGGTCGGGATCTCGGCCTGGGAGACGAGTGCGGGGCGGGGGGCCGGCGGCGGGACGGGGGTGCTGTCCGTACGCGGTCGCCGCCCGGGCCGCTCGGCCGGGTCCTCGTCGTCCCGCTCCGGGGCACGGCGGGAGCCGAGCGGGGCGGACAGCGCACTCTGCAGCAGCGCGGTGGGCAGCAGCACAACGGCCGTCGTGCCGCCGTACGGCGAGGGGCGCAAATGGACCCTGATCTCGCGGCGCGACGCGAGCCGGCTGACGACGAAGAGGCCGAGCCGGTCGCTGTCGAAGAGATCGAGCGCTTCGGACTCCTCCAGTCTGCGGTTCGCTTCGGCGAGCGCGTCCTTGCCCATGCCCAGGCCGCGGTCCTCGATCTCCAGGACGTAACCGTTGCCCACGGGCTCGCCGTTGACGCGCACCTTGGTGTGCGGCGGGGAGAACTGGGCCGCGTTCTCGACCAGTTCGGCCAGCAGATGCGTGACGTCCGCGACGGCGGCGCCGACGACGGCGGTCTCCGGGAGCTGGCGCACCTCCACGCGCGCGTAGTCCTCGATTTCCGAGACGGCGGCCCGAACGACGCTGGTCAACGGGACGGGCATGCGCCAGGCACGTCCGGGCGCCGAGCCGGACAGAATGATCAGGCTTTCGGCATGCCGCCGCATACGGGTGGTGAGGTGGTCGAGCCGGAACAGGTCCCCGAGTTCGTTGGGGTCGTCGGCGCGGCGCTCCATGGTGTCCAGCAGGGTGAGCTGGCGGTGGACCAGGATCTGGCTGCGGCGGGCGAGGTTGACGAACACTCCGGAGATGCTTCCGGCGAGTTCGGCGCGTTCGACGGCGGCGCTCAGGGCGGCGCGATGGACGGTTCCGAGCGCCTCGCCGACCTGGCCGATCTCGTCCTCGGCGGGCGGTCCCGGCGGTGCCTCGGCCTGGATGTCGATCTCCCCGCCGGTACGCAGCCTGCGCATGGCCTGCGGCAGCCGGTGCCGGGCGATCTTGAGTGCGCTGTTGCGGAGGCTGATCAGTTCGACGACGAGGCCGCGGCCGATGCGTACGGAGATGACCAGCGAGGCGGCGACGGCGGCGAGTCCGAGGAGTACGGCCGCGCCGGACGGGGTCAGCAGGCCGCGCGCGACGGGATCGGCCCGGTCGGCCGCGCTGCTTCGGGCGCCGTCCTCGATGGCGCGCATACCGTCGCCGACGGCTGCGCGGGCCTTGTCCCAGGCTTCGGCCGGGACGATCTGTGCGGCCTGGCGGCCGGCGGGGGCTACAAGGACCTTGTCCTCGGCCGCTTCCAGCTGCCGGTAGGAACTCTGGGCGGCGAGGTCTCGCCAGGCGGTGCCCTCGGGGCCGCGCAGATCGGCGACGGTCGATTCGGTGAGGCTTCTACGGGTCGAGACGGCGCCGGTGAACAGCCGCATGCGCTCCGCGGCAAGGGACTTGCTGAGCTGCGCCGAGCCCAGCAGCGCGTCCTCACGGGCGAGCATCTCGCCCGCCCGGGCGAACTCCAGCAGGACACGGGCATCGGATCCGGGCCTCGCGTCCTGGATGCCGGTGAGTGCTCCGGTGACGCCGAAGGCGGAGCTGACGGCCGCGGTGTACTGCTCATAGGTGGCGTCCCAGGTGGCCGTGCGGCCGAGTACGGCGCTGCGCAGCGTACGCAGCTTCTCGGCGCGCGCGACGAACTGGTCGAGCCGTCCCGCCGCTCTCGCCGGGATACCGCCGCCCGCCGCGACAGTCGCTGTGTCGTCGATACGCAGCCTGCGCAGGGCGTCGTCGGTGCGCCGGGCCTCCTGCTGGAGTGCGGCGGCACGCTCGTCGGAGGGGGCTGCGATCTGCCGTACGGCCGCGCGCCGTTCGGCCTGCAGAGCGGCGACGGCGGCGCTGACCGGTTCGCGGACCTGGGTGTCGACGCTCTGCAACTGGCGCAGCCGCGAGACCTCCTGGGCGGTGCTGACCGTGGCGAGTCCCCACAGGGCCAGCAGCGACACGACGGGCACCATCAGCAGGGAGATGATCTTCGCGCGTACGGTTCTGGGGCGCGGGAGCCGTCCTCCGCGTGCGACTCGCGGGGGCACCGGTATGTCCTGCGGCTCCTGCCCGGTGTGTTCGACCGCGGGCGGCCCTGCGTGCGCCCGTCGTCCGCGGGCGGGCGACGCCGGTGGCAGCGGGGGCGGCGGCGGGCCGTCGCCCGGGATCCTCGGGGGTGTGCGCATGGCCTCCTCGTTCCGGTTACGGGGCTGGGGGTGCGGCGGCCGGGCCGGCTAGGCGGTCGCGGTGGTGGTGTTCGCGGCCCCGGGCACGGCGGAAGCCGAGCCGGCCCCGGTGCCCGACCCGGAGCCCGACCCCGACCCGGACCCGGAACCCGACCCGGACCCGGTGGCGGACCGGGTGGCCTCGCCGTCATCGGCCTGCGCGGCTCCGGTCGGCCGCTCGGCCGAGGTGTAGGCCGCGCGCTCGCGTGCCGTCGGTGAGAGCGCGACGAACGCCGAGGTGACGAAGAGGTACGACCCGAGGCCGACGGCGAGGGGGAAGATGAACTGCATCGCCCTGGCCCCGGGCAGTTCGCCGCCGGAAGGCACGACCCGCACGCCCACCGCGAGCATTCCGGTGTAGTGCATGCTGCTGACCGCGGCGCCCATGACGAGCGAAGCGACAGCGACGGCGACCGGAGACTTGATGTTGAGCGCCGCCCACAGGGCCGCGGTGGCGGCGACGACGGCGATGACCACGGAGAGCACGACGAGCAGCGGGTCGTAGTGCACCGAGCCGTGCAGCCGCAGGGCCGCCATGCCGAGATAGTGCATGCTGGCCACGCCGAGCCCGGTGGTGAGCCCGCCGACCAGCAGCGCGCGGCCCCGGTCGCGGCCGAAGCCGACGCAGAACACTCCGGCGCCGACGACGAGCATCGCGACGAGCAGGCTGAGGATGGTCAGCGGCACGTTGTAGCGGATGTCGGTGCCGCGCACGGCGAAGCCGAGCATCGCGACGAAGTGCATCGTCCAGATGCCGGTGCCGATCGACGACGCTGCGGTGAACAGCCAGTTGCGGCGGGAGCGGCCGCTCGCGTCGAGCGCGCGCACGGTGCAGCGCAGCCCGAGGGCGGCGCCGATGACGGCCATCGCGTACGACAGCACGGGGGTCAGCAGGCCGAAGGCGGCGTGGTCCAGGTGTCCCATGGCTCAGGGACGCTAGACCCGCGGGGGGCGTGCGCTGGGGGCGCATTTCGAAAGCTGATGGAATATGACAGAGAGACGTTTCAGAACGATCGTGCCGCGCTCGAACGTGCGCACCGAACGGTCGTCCGAGGCGATGGGGGATCATGTCCTCATGGCCGACGACCACACACATGTGCAGGAATTCTTCGGCGCCCGCGCCGCGGACTGGGACGCTCGCTTCCCCGACGACGGCCCGGCCTACGCCGCCGCCGTCGCCGAGCTCGCTCTGCACCCCGGCGACGCCGTGCTCGACGCGGGCTGCGGCACGGGGCGCGCCCTGCCGCCCCTGCGCTCCGCCGTGGGACCGCGGGGGACGGTGATCGGTGCGGACCTGACGCCCGCGATGCTGGACGCGGCCCTGCGGGCCGGGCGCGGGTCCAGCGGGCAGCTGCTGCTCGCCGATGTCGCCCGGCTGCCGCTGCGCACCGAGTCCCTCGACGCAGTGTTCGCCGCGGGCCTGATCGCCCATCTGCCCCAACCAGAACTGAATCTACGGGAGTTGGCGCGGGTGGTCCGGCCGGGCGGAAAGCTGGCCCTCTTCCATCCCATCGGCCGCGCGGCCCTCGCCGCCCGCCAGGGCAGGCAGATCACCGAGGACGATCTGCGCGCCGAGCCCAATCTCCGTCCCCTGCTGGCCGGTTCGGGCTGGCGGATGATCTCCTACGTCGACGAGGACGCCCGCTTCCTCGCGCTGGCGGCCCGTCAGGACTGACCCGCCGCGACACGCGAGGACCGAGCCGCCGCGACAGCCCGTACGAAAGCGGCAGGGTTGTCGAACATGACGTTGTGACCGGCGTCCGGGACCGTCACCACCCGTACGCCCGAGGCCATCAGCTCCTCACTCCCGGCGAGTTCACCACTCTTCGCGCCCTGCAAATAGGTGCGCTCGGCGGGAAGTTCCATGAGCATCCGGCGCATCGTGGGCCGTGTGCCGCGGAACAGGCCGGCCGCGCTGCGGTGCAGAGCGAGCGGGTCCGCCAGGCGCATGGTCGCCGCCCAGGCCGGGCCGACCCGCTCCAGCACGCGCGCGAAGCCGTCGCCGTCGACGAACTCCTCCTCGCCGTAGGTGGCGATCCCGCTGCTTCCGGGCTTCGGCGGCGGGGTGGGGTCGAGGTTGGCCTCCGTGACGACGAGCCGTGACACCAGCTCCGGGCGGCGGTACGCCAGCACGATGGCGACCGATCCGCCCATGCTGTGCCCGACGATCTCGGCGTCGCGGACCTCGGCAGTGTCGAGCACGGCGGCGAGCGCGGCCGCATGGTCCTCCAGCGAGTAGCCGAAGTCGGCGGGCCGGTCACTGAGTCCGTGACCGGGCAGGTCGACGAAGAGCGAGCGGCGTCCCGCCAGTTCGGGGCTTGCCGCGATATGCGCGTGGTACGCCGCCGAGGCCGCGCCGAGCCCGTGTACGTACACCCTCGGCGGACCGTCCCCAGCCGCTTCGGTCCAGCGAATGAGGCTGCCCCTCGAGTCGAATCCGGCCTGTCGCACGGTCGCTCTCCCCTGCTTGTCGAAGTCCGTACCTTCGCCCGCAGCATACATCGGAGACGATGTATTGCGAGTCCGATGTACACCGCTGATGCGGCAGAATGCGGGCATGCTCGAGCTCGCGATCCTCGGATTCCTCCATGACGCCCCGCTGCACGGCTACGAACTGCGCAAACGCATCACCGCTCTGACCGGGCACGTGCGGCCGGTCGCCGAGAGCACCCTGTATCCCGCGATCAAGCGGCTCGAAAAAGCGGGCCTGTTGGCGCGCGAGACACAGCCGGGGTCGGGCGCCGCACCCCGCCATGTCCTCAGCCTCACCGACGAGGGGCGACGCGAACTGCTGCGCCGTCTCGCGGAGCCCCCGCAGGGCGACATCACCGACGAGAACCGGTGGTTCACCCTCCTCGCCTTCCTGCGGCACCTTGAGGACGCGAAGGCACAGACGGTCGTCCTGCGGCGGCGGCTGGCCTTCCTCGAGGAGCCCGCCAGCTTCTTCTACGAGGGCGATCGGCCGCTGCGGGCCGAGGAGTTGGACGACCCCTTCCGCCGCGGCATCCTCACCATCGCGCGCGCCACCAGCGAGGCGGAGCTGAAGTGGCTGCACACCACGATCCGCGCCCTCGACAGGTAGCGCGCCGTTCCTCTCTCCACTGCACCAGTTCCAACTCCGCACAAGGATGCGAAACTTGAAAGATCGGCGGCGGCCGCCGCCCTGGGGAAGGTGGTCCGGGTGTTCGACAGACTCCGCAGACTCCGCAAGTTCCTCGCACACCGCCCCGAGGAGGTGCCGACAGCCCGGCCCCCGGCGCGGCAGCACAACATCTTCGAGGCCGCGGCCGTCTATGTGTCGGGGTGCGCGGAGGACGATCAGGACCAGATTGACGAGGCGGTGACCTGGGTGTCCCCCGAGGCGCTGTCCTTCGGGGTCAACGAGCTGGCCTGCCGGGCGGTCATCGCCCTCGCCCGCGAGCGGGACGAGTCGCCGCAGACGGTGGCCCGCAGTCTGCTGGGCCTGCCCGCCGCGTGAGGCAGGCCGGGGCCGCTGATGAAAGGGGCGGACCACTTTCCGTACGCCAACCCTCGACGGCCGGGTTACCCACTGGTTAAGGTGCGCCGACGAACGATCGGATGGGGAGGGTGACGTGGCCGGGACGGACGACGCCGTCGACGAGGACGCGCTGTATGTGCTGACCGCGCTGCTTCTGACGCCTGCGCAGTACCCGAGCGTGCTCGGCGACGACTTCCCCGCCGCGTGCGCGGCGCTGGGCCTCGGGCCGTACG
Organism: Streptomyces sp. NBC_00322; assembly: GCF_036147535.1. Lineage (NCBI taxonomy): Bacteria > Bacillati > Actinomycetota > Actinomycetes > Kitasatosporales > Streptomycetaceae > Streptomyces > Streptomyces sp. NBC_00322. Next base: position 1,069,396 of record NZ_CP108019.1, read on the forward strand.
CCGGGGGGTACGGGCTGGTGCTGGGCCAGGACTCCGGCGGCGCCCGATGGACGGTCGTGGTCGACGACGTCTCGCTCGTCGCCGTCGCGATCGCCTCCTGGGACTGCGGCATGGAATACGACCTGTCCCCCGGCGAGCGCTCGGTGGTCTCGGCGCTGCCCGGCTGGCCGCTGGCCGTCGCGGTCGCCGCGCCCGGCGTGCCCGAGCCGCACGATCCGGAGCCCGAAGAGGGCGATCCGGCGCCGCTGACACCGCCCGACACCGGTGCGTGGGGGCCCGCTCAGCGCCGACTGGGGGCGGACGAGATCGCGCTCCAGTGGACGGAGTGGCGCCAGCAGATCGACGACGCGGACCTGTCCTCGCCGGACACGCCCGAGAACGCGCCGAAGGAGCGGCACCAGGGCGTGCAGCGGGCGCTGGAAGAGGCCCGGGGCTATGTGGAATCCGCCCCGCCGGTCGGGCGGGTCCGCTCCAGCTTCGCGCCCGGCGGGGCGCGCACGCTGCGCGCCGACGGTCCCGGCTGGTCCATGGTCGCCAGAACCGACGACATAGCCTTCGTCCTGCTGGACGAGGAGCCGTGCGAGGTGATTCCGGTGGGGCGCGGGGCCAGGCTGCCCGCGCTGCTGGAGGCGCTCGACAAAATGGCCGTGCGACCGGCCTGAGGATCGGCGGGAGCGCGGACGCACAGCAGGTTACGGGGAGGAACCGGCATGCCGGACAGTGCGGTTGAGGAACACGGCGTGGACCGTCAGGACGGGCTGGTCGAGTGCCGCCCGGTCGGCCGGGTCGTCGGCGGCCGTAGCGTGGTCGAGGACGACGACTGGGGTCCGGAGAGCGCGGTGATCCGGCTGGACGGCACCCGGTTCGGGCCCGAGGCGCTCTTCGGGCTCGAGGACTTCTCGCATCTGGAGATCGTGTACCACTTCGACCGGGTGGCACCGGAGAAGATCCAGACGGGCGCTCGTCACCCGCGCGGCAACACGGACTGGCCGCTGGTGGGGATCTTCGCGCAGCGCGGCAAGAACCGTCCCAATCGGCTGGGGGTTTCTCGCTGCCGGCTGGTGAAGGTCGACGGGCTCGACATCCATGTGACCGGGCTCGACGCGGTGGACGGCACGCCGGTCCTCGACATCAAGCCGTATATGGCGGAGTTCGGTCCGATCGGCGAAACGCTGCAGCCGAGCTGGTCGGTCGAGCTGATGCGCGACTACTACTGACGGCGCCGGGCCAAGAGCAGCACTGTCCGCGGACCGTGCGCGCCTGAACCCGACCGGACACCCCTAGGGCCTGTCGTTTGGATCAGGCCGGATCAGTGAGCGGGGTCTGGTGCGTGCGATCGCAGGCCGGAGGATGGGGGTCCCCCGCCGAAGGCAGGGGGAGAGCCGACGCGGAGCGTCGGCGACTGACGCAACGCAGCATGGGGGCACCTCCCGTGCCCGAAGGGCTACGGGGGTGGGGGCCCCTCCCACGCCGAAGGCTGTGGGGGAGCGTGCCAGGGCACGCGAACCCGGCAAGATCCAAACGACAGGCCCTAGACCCGTTCGAGCGGCGTGTGCGGCCCGTCCGGCAGCTCGACCGCTATCGCATCGCCGGGCATGACGACTCCGCCGGTCCTGACGATGCTCATGATTCCGGCCCTGTGCACGATGTTGCCCTGCTCGTCCCTGCCGACGACCTGCTTGAGCAGGCCGTCCTGGAAGGCGTCGATCTGCAGGCACGGGTTGCGCAGTCCGGTGATCTCCACTTCCGCTTCTTCGCCCAGTCGCAGCACGGTGCCAGTGGGCAGAGCGAGCAGGTCGATTCCGGTCGTGGTGATGTTCTCACCGAGATCGCCCGGGGCGACATCGAAACCGGCCTCCGCCACCTCCCTGAAGAGCTCCTCATGGATCAGGTGGACCTGGCGGAGATTCGGCTGGGTCGGATCCTGCGCGATCCGGGAGCGGTGCTTGACGGTCACCCCCGCGTGCACGTCGCCCAGCACGCCGAGTCCGGCGAGCAGCGTGATGCTCTCGCGGTTCGGCTTCGTGAAGGAGTACTCCCCATTGCTGCTGACCGTTGTGACCGTTCCGCCCATCGCGCGGAGTCCCCTCTTCCGTGCCGGTGATCGTCTTCGACCCTACCGGCACGGTCGAGAAGCCCGGGTCAGCGGCCGATCTCCTTGCGGGAGGCCCGGCGCAGCCTGCGGCGCTGGCTGGGGTCGAGCATGAAATACGCCACCGCGGGGACTCCGATCACCACGAGGAGCGACAGCCAGAATCCGATCAATGGCATCAGGAGCAGGCCTACGGCCACTCCCCCTATGACGAGCTTTGTACGTGTCGACATCTCGACGCCTCCATTCGCGGCCTTGGCCGCTCCTGCTGTGAGAACGTGCGCGCACGTCCCACGGTTCCACTATGCGTCGGCGCGCAGCGGTTCGCCGACCTCGTGCATATGGCTCAGTGCCTGCCGGTACGAATCGACGAGCCCGGTCTCGGTGTAGCTGACACCGAGCGAGCGGCAGTGGGCGCGCACCAGCGGCTGTGCCGGCCTCAGGTTCGGGCGCGGCATGCTCGGGAAGAGATGGTGCTCGATCTGATAGTTGAGCCCGCCCAGGAACCAGTCGGTGACCGGGTTGCCGCGGATGTTCCTGGAGGTCAGGACCTGCCGGCGCAGATGACCCCAGCGCTCGCCGCTCTCCTCGTCCGGCATCTCCATGCCCTTGTGGTTGGGCGCGAAGGCCAGGCCCAGGTGGAGGCCGAGCAGCATCTGATGGAGGAGCGCGAAGACCACGGCGTGGCCGAGCGGCATGGTGGTGAGGAGCAGGGTGGCGTACGCGGTGACGTGGGCGAGGAGCAGCAGGCCCTCGACAGCGCGCTCACCCCTGGACTGGCGGGCGCCGGCGTCCTTGGAGAAGACGGCCCGGAATCCGTAGATCTTGAGGGCGATTCCTTCGAGGGTGGTCAGCGGGAAGAACAGCCAGGCCTGGTGGCGGGTGAGCCAGCCGCGGAACCCTGCGCGGCCCTTGGCCTGCTTCTGTGTGAAGACGAGGATGTCGGCGGCGACGTCCGGGTCCTTGTCCATGTGATTGGGGTTGGCGTGGTGGCGGTTGTGCTTGTCGTTCCACCATTCCTGGCTCATGCCGAGCAGCAGATTGGCGTGGATGAGCTGGATGATCCGGCCCGTACGGCGATCGCCGGATATCTGTGCGTGTCCTGCGTCGTGACCGAAGAAAGCGGTACGGGAGGACATGACGGCGAGCGGAGCCGCGAGCAGCAGGACCCACCAGGAACCGCCGATGAGTGCCATGCCGGTGATCACGGCGGCGAGGCCGAGCAGATTCAGGGTGATGCCGCGGGCGTACCAGCCGGTGCGGCGCTCCAGCAGGCCCGCCTCCTTGACGGTCCGCAGGAGTGGCGCGAATTCGCTCCCGGAACCCCGCCGTGCTCCCTCGACAGGGGTAGGCGGCGGCGCAAGGGTGGCGGTGGCCTGGGGCATGGGCGGTCTCCGGTCTGTAGGCCGTGAGCTGATGCGCTTCTGCGCTGACCTGACCAAACGTACGTTCACGTGGGAGTTCGCGACGATGACGTCACCACCCGGACCGGTCTGGGGCCAGCCCCTGGCCCGGGGTGGTGCTGACTACACCCCGACGGGTCGAAGTGAGCTGCGTCACGGCTCAACCGCCTCCGCCCGGATGCGGCGTGGAGTACCCTCGGCGGCTCCGGTCCCGCAGTAGTCAAATTTGAGGAATGCGTCATCGCTGTGCACAAGCCTGTTGCGGCAACGCCCTCCCCCGTCCCCGAACCCCGACGTGCCCCCGCCGATCTCACCCAACTCGTCCGCTGCTCAGCGGTCTTCGTGCCCGGGGACCCCGCCCGCACCGGACGCGTCGCCTTCTTCCGCCCCGCCGTCGATCCCGCCACCCCTCTCGACGGCGACGAACTCCCCGCCGCGCCGGGCACCGTCAAGGCGCTGACCGTGGTCGGTGACGACGTCCACCCGCGGTCCGTACGGGCGTTGCTGCTGCCCGTACGAGAGGCACTGCCGGTCCTCACCAGGGCGCGGGCCGACGCGGACGCCTCCGCGGCGGCCGCCTTCTGGGGTGCGGCGACGATCCTCGCGCTGCAACTCGCCGCGCGCGGGCTGCTGTTGCCGGGGCTGAGCGCCACCGATCACGACGCGTGGCGGGTCGGGCCGCTGAGCCCGCAGGATCTCGAGCGGGTACGTACGCTCGCGGCCTCGATGCCGCCCGCCGCCCACGCCGTGCCGCTCGATGCCGCTGCCGATCCCCTGCTGCTGCCCGAACCCGAGCGCCTGCTGCGCGGGTTCCTCGACGCGGTCGCGGACGGGCTGCCCCGCACGCCCGCGGCCCCCATCGCCGCCGGTGGCCCGGCCTTCGCCGCGCACGAGCCGCAGCGACTGCCCGGCCGGCGCGCCTGGGCGGCGGACGTCGCCGCCGGCCATGACGCCGGCGTACGACTCTCCCTGCGTATCGAACTGCCGGGCCTGGAAGAGGCCGAGGGTGAAGGACCGGCCTTCCGCGCCGTCCTGCAGATGCACAGCGTCAGCGACCCGGCGCTCGTCGCGGATGCCGCCGGGGTGTGGGCGGGCCGGGCCGGCGGAGCCTTCGGGCCGCGCGCCCGGATGGACGCCCTGCTGGCGCTGCGCCGCGCCGCCCGCGCCTGGGCACCGCTCATGCCGCTGCTCCATGCCGCCGTGCCGGACGCGATCGAGCTCGCCGACGAGGAGGTCACCGAGCTGCTGGGTGAGGCGGCCAGGTCGCTGGCGACGACCGGCGTCCAGGTGCACTGGCCCAAGGAGATGACACGCAAGCTGACCGCGCGGGCCGTGATCGGCCCGGCCGACGAGGAGGAGGATTCCGAAGGCCCGAGGAAGGACGAGTCGGGGCTGCCCTCCTTCCTGTCCGCCGACGCCCTGCTCGCTTTCAACTGGCGGTTCGCGCTGGGCGATCAGCGGCTCACACCCGCCGAGCTCGACCAGCTGGCCGAATCCGGCCGCCCCGTCGTACGACTGCGTGACCAGTGGGTGCTCATCGACCCGGAGGAGGCCAGGCGCGCCCGCGAGAGCCGCGACCGCAAGCTGACTCCCGTCGACGCGCTCGGCGCCGTACTGACCGGATCCACCGAGGTCGACGGCCGCCGCGTCGACGTCCAGGCGTCGGGTTGGCTGGAGCGACTGCGCGACCGGCTCGCCGACCCCGAGGGCGGCGAGCAGGAGATCGGCCAGCCGGAGGCGCTCGTCGCGACGCTGCGCGACTACCAGCTGCGCGGGCTCAACTGGCTGAACCGGATGACATCACTCGGTCTCGGTGGCTGTCTCGCCGACGACATGGGCCTGGGCAAGACCATCACGCTCATCGCACTCCATCTGCACCGCCAGAGCCACGCATCGGCCGCCGGCCCCACCCTGGTCGTCTGCCCCACGTCCCTGATGGGCAACTGGCAGCGCGAGATCGAGAGGTTCGCGCCCGGCACTCCCGTGCGCCGCTTCCATGGCTCCACGCGCGCTCTCGACTCCCTCGCCGACGGGCAGTTCGTCCTCACGACGTACGGCACGATGCGGCTGGACGCCGCGAAGCTCGGCCAGGTCGCCTGGGGCATGGTCGTCGCCGACGAGGCGCAGCACGTCAAGAACCCGTACTCCACAACCGCCAGACAACTGCGCACCATCGGGGCGAAGGCGCGGGTCGCGCTCAGCGGCACGCCCGTGGAGAACAACCTCTCCGAGCTGTGGGCGATCCTCGACTGGACCACACCCGGGCTGCTCGGCCGGCTCGGCACCTTCCGCACGCGCTACGCGCACGCCGTGGAGGGCGGCAACGATCCGGCCGCGGCCCGCCGACTGGCAGCGCTGGTCAGGCCGTTCCTCCTGCGCAGACGCAAGTCCGACCCGGGCATCGCACCCGAGCTGCCGCCCAAGACCGAGACCGACCGGGCGGTGTCGCTCACCAAAGAGCAGGCCGGTCTGTACGAGGCGGTGGTGCGGGAGACGCTCGCCGCGATTTCGGAGGCGGGCGGCATGGAGCGGCGCGGTCTGGTGGTGAAGCTGCTCACCGCGCTCAAGCAGATCTGCAACCACCCGGCGCAATATCTGAAGGAGGAGCGACCACGTATCCCGGACCGCTCGGGAAAGCTGGAGCTGCTCGACGAGCTGCTCGACACAATCCTGGCCGAGGACGCGAGCGTACTGGTCTTCACGCAGTACGTGCAGATGGCGCGGCTGCTGGAACAGCATCTGGCGGCACGAGGTGTGCGCACCCAGTTCCTGCACGGCGGCACGCCGATCGCAGAACGTGAAGCGATGGTCAGTCGCTTCCAGGACGGCGAAGTCCCGGTCTTCCTGCTGTCGTTGAAGGCGGCGGGCACCGGGCTGAATCTCACCCGGGCCGAGCATGTCGTGCACTACGACCGCTGGTGGAATCCGGCAGTCGAGGCGCAGGCCACCGACCGCGCGTACCGCATCGGCCAGGACCGTCCCGTCCAGGTCCACCGCCTGATCGCCGAGGGAACCATCGAGGACCGGATCGCGGACATGCTGGCGCGCAAACGGGAACTGGCGGACGCGGTACTCGGCTCGGGCGAGGGGGCGCTGACGGAACTGACCGACGCCGAGCTGGCGGATCTGGTGGAGCTGCGAGGGGGCGGACGATGAGCGGAACCGACGAGAGCGAGCGGACCTTCGCGGCGCTGCCGCCCGCGCGCGGCCGTGGCTTCGCCGCGAGCTGGTGGGGTCAAGCCTGGCTGAAGGCGCTGGAGGACACGGCACTTGACGGCGGGCAGCTGAAGAAGGGCCGCAGGCACGCGCGCGAGGGTGCGGTCGGGGCGGTGTCAGTGCGTCCCGGGCGGATCACCGCCGTCGTACGGGACCACGACGGCACCGCACAGCGCAGCGATGTGCTGCTGCAGGAGCTGACCGGGGCCGAGTGGGACGGCTTCCTTGACATGGCGGTCGACCGCGCGGGTCATATCGCGGCGCTGCTGGACCGGGAGATGCCGCCGCATCTGGTGGAGGACGCGGCGGCGGCCGGGGTCGAACTCCTGCCCGGGATCGGCGATCTGGAGCCCGAGTGCACCTGCGGAGCCTGGGACCACTGCCCGCACACAGCTGCCCTGTGCTATCAGATGGCGCGGCTCCTCGACCAGGATCCGTTCGTGCTGCTGCTGATGCGGGGACGCGGGGAGCGCCGTCTGCTCGACGAGTTGCAGATACGCAGTGCGGCGCGGGCGTCCGCGACGGCGCCGGAGCAGGAGGCCGAGCGGCGACCGGCAGGGGTGCGGGCCGACGAGGCCTTCGCGGCGCGGGACATCGTGCCTGCGCTGCCCGCTCCCCCGCCGCTGCCGCAGGAGCCCGGGCTGCCGCCCGCCCTGGACACCGAGAACCCTCCGGGGCCGGGCCTGGACGTCGCGGCGCTGGAGTTCCTGGCGGCGGACGCGGCGGCGCGGGCGCACCGGATGCTCACGGACGCGCTGTCGGGCCGCGGCGGTGCAGGCTATCAACAGCAGCCTGTCGAGCCTGAGTTGACTCCGGACCAGGATGCCGTGCGACTGGCGGCCGGCGCGCCCGGACCGGTGATCGCGGGTCGCCTCGCCGCGGGCACGGACCGGCAGCGCGCCGAGCTGGAACTGGCCGTGCGTGCCTGGCACTTCGGCGGCGCCTCCGGGCTCGCGGTGCTCGAAGAGGAGTGGACACCGCAGCCCGATGCACTCGCCCGGGCGCGGACGGCGCTCGATGAGGCCTGGGAGGGGAGCGACCGGCCGCAGCTGCGGGGAACGGGTCCGGGCCGCTGGACGGTGGTCGGCGCCGATGCGCAGCTGCGCCTGGGGCGGGACGGCCGCTGGTGGCCCTACCGCAAGGAGCGGGGCCGCTGGGCTCCGGCCGGATCGGCGGACCACGATCCGGCGGCGGCGCTGGCGACGGTCACCAGCGAGAGCGAGGGCAACGCGGCCTGAGAGTCAACCGCGTGCCTGGCCCGCGAGCGCCTTCGCGATCTCTCCGGCCCTGTCCGCGCCCAGGCTGTTCCTGCCCTCACCGAAGCTCACGATCAGCGCGATGTCGCCGCCGCCCGCCACCGGGAGCCGGACGGTGGCGACATTGCCGCCTGGCGTCACGACCGGTTCGCCCTCGGCGGCCTTGTCCGCCTTCTCCACGAAGGCGGACAAGGCACTCACGTCCATCCCCGCGTCGCGCTGGATCTTCGGGGCCATCACACTCACGGCGAAGCCCTCCCGCCATTCACCCCACGGATTCCGGGAGTTCGCGGGGATCTCGCAGTCTTACCGGCAGTTGCCCGGGCATTCGCCCCGACTGCCGTACGAACGCTCGTGTCCTTGGGAGGACTCATGTCCCGTCGTGCCGTCAGGCGCACCACCGTCGTCGCTGCCGTGCCGCTCGCCGCCCTGACCGCGTTCGCGGTGGCCGGCACCGCCACCGGCGCGCAGGACGGGACCGGGCCGGCGACTGCCCGGGTCACCGGGACGGCGGTCCTCGCGGACATACCGCTGGGCGACTTCAGCAACGCCCTGCTGCCCGGTTCGGTCGCCGACGACCGCGGGGTCGACCTCGGTGGGATCGGCAGCGACATCTTCCCGGCCGGCCGCAAGGGCGAGTTCTGGACGGTGACCGACCGCGGTCCCAACGGGCAGATCAAGGTGGACGGCAAGAAGCGCCGCACCTTCCCCGTCCCCGGCTTCGACCCGGCGATCGTCAAGATCCGCGTGTCCGGCGACCGCGTGCAGGTGCTAGGGGCGATCCCGATCACGACGCGCTCCGGCAAGCCGGTCACCGGGCTGCCGAACCAGGCTTCGCGCGACGAGGCCCCGTACACGTACGACGCGAAGACCCCGCTCTCGTACGACCCGAACGGTCTGGACACCGAGGGCATCGTGCGCTCGGCGGACGGCACCTTCTGGCTGGCCGACGAGTACGGCCCCTCGCTCGTCCATGTCTCCGCCCACGGCAGGGTCCTCGCCCGTCATGTGCCCGAGGGGCTGAAGCTCACGGGCGCCGACTATCCGGTCGTGGAGTCGCTGCCGGGCATTCTGCTCAAGCGCAAGACCAACCGCGGCTTCGAGGGCCTGACCCAGCTGCCGGGCGGCGACCTGGTGCTCGCTGTGCAGAGCCCGCTGTCCCTGCCGGACACGGCCGCCGGCGAGAAGTCCCGCAATGCGCGACTGCTGCGCTTCTCACCCAGGAAGTGCTCCGTGACGGCGGAGTACGCCTATCGCTTCGACGCGGTGGACGTCGTCGACCCGGGCGAGGACGACCCCTCGGAGCTCAAGATCTCCTCGGTCGTGGCGATCGGCCGCAACACCCTGCTGGTCCAGGAGCGCACCGACAGGACGTCCCGGCTGCACCGGGTCACCCTGCCGCACGGCGCGGGCATCCTGGGCGGCGCCTGGGACGACCCCGCCACCTCTCCCTCGTACGAGCAGATCGAGGCCCCGTCGGCGGCGGGCATCCCAGTGCTCCGCAAGACCCTCGTGGCCGACTTCACCAAGGTCACGGGCGTGCCCGGCAAGGTCGAAGGCGTCGTGCTGCTGGGCCGGGACACTCTCGCGCTCGTCAACGACAACGACTTCGGCATGACGGACGGCCCGGAGGCCTTCGACGCACAGGGGCGCCTGGTGGACAGCGGCATCGAGACGACGGTGACGTACGTACGGCTGTCGAAGCCCCTGCACAGCTGAGTAGCCGGGCCGGCCGTATCAACTGTCGTTCGGACAACGGCAGTTGATATGAGTCGCTCACGCGGGGGAGGCTCGGCCGCCAGTGGGCTGCTGCCGGAAGCACACCTGCGGGCACGCTTGTCGCCTCCCGGCGCCTGGGCCACGATGGGCGCGGGAGGCCGAGTTGAGCGACGCATGGGTGGCCCTTGAGTCCGGCGCGGATCCGGCGGAGCGGATCGGCGTGCTGCGGCGGGCGTACGACGCGTATGTGACGGCGGGGCGGGTCGAGCGCCCGGTGCGTTCCGTGGTGGCCGACTCCTGGCATCGCTCGGCGCGGGCCCAGGTCAGCCCGGACGGCACGGCGGGCGTCGAGCTGGACGCCGACGCGCTGTCCGCGTATCGCGAAGGCCATCCGCTGGCACGGGTGATGTCCCTGGTCAGGGAGCTGACGGGCGCCTACGCGCAGGACGGCGAGCATCTGGTCGCCGTCTGCGACGCGCACGGGCGGCTGCTATGGGTCGAAGGGCCGCCCGCCACCCGCGGCAAGGCGGGCCTGATGAACTTCGTGCCGGGTGCCCGCTGGGCCGAGGCGGTCGCCGGGACGAACGCCCCCGGCACCGCGATCACCCTCGACCGGCCCGTGCAGGTCTTCGCCGCCGAGCACTTCCGCAGGCCCGTCCAGGCCTGGACGTGTGCGGCGGCCCCGATCCACGATCCGGGCACCGGACGGCTGCTCGGCGCCGTGGACATCACCGGCGGGGACCGGCTGGCGCATCCGCACAGCCTCGCCTTCGTGGGCGCCGTGGCGCGGGCCGCCGAGTCACAGCTCGCGCTGCTCGCCCCGGCGCCGACCGCCGAGCGTGTGCAGCTCTCCGCGCTGGGACGGGACGAGGCACTGCTCGTGGTCGGCGGGCGCAAGCTGCGCCTCAGCCGCCGGCACAGCGAGATCCTGGTCCTGCTGACCCATCGCCCCGAGGGCATCGGCGGCGACGAACTTCTCGTGGAGCTGTACGAGGACGAGTCGGTCACGCCCGTCACGCTGCGGGCAGAGCTGTCCCGGCTGCGCGGTCTGCTCGGCCCCGAACTGCTGCGCTCGCGCCCCTACCGGCTCGCGGTCCGTGTCGACGCCGACTTCGGCACGGTGACGCGGCGTCTCGCGTCGGGCGCGGTGACCGGGGCGCTGAGCGCGTACGCGGGTCCGCTGCTGCCCGCCTCGCAGGCGCCAGCGGTGGCGCGGCTGCGCCGGCGTCTGGAGGACCAGCTGCGGGCGGCGCTCGTCGCACGCGGCGATACGGGGCTGCTGGCCGACTGGGCCTACAGCCCGTGGGGCGAGGACGATCTCGTGGTGTGGCGGGCTCTCGCCGACGCGCTCCCTCTGCCGCAGCGCCCCTCCGCGCTGGCGCGCGTGCGTGAGCTGGACGCCTGGCAGAGGTCGTGACCGCGGACGTCCGGCGCGCCACAGACTTCATTCGAACATCTGGACGGCGTTCTTCCGCCACCGGATGACGGTTCCCGCACTGCGAACACGGGCCGACCTCCTTACTGTCAATGGGTGGAGCACCACAGGGCATGTCCCGGCCGGGCCCGTGTCGGGTGCCCGCCCATGTGAACCCGGAGGATTCCCCATGCCGGAGCTGTTCATCGGCGGTAAGTGGACCGCCGCGGTGGACGGGCACGTACGTGAGATCCGCTGCCCCGCGGACGGCACCCTGGTCGCGACCGTGGACGAGGGCGGGCCGAAGGATGCCGCCGCAGCGATCGCCGCCGCCCGTGACGCCTTCGACCGCGGCCCGTGGCCCGCCACCCCGGCCGCCGAACGAGGCAGGCTGCTGCTGCGCGTCGCCGACCTGCTGGAACGCGACAAGGACGCACTCGCCCGCGCCGAATCCCTGGACACCGGGAAGCGGCTGGTGGAGAGCGAGTACGACATGGACGACATCGCGGGCTGTTTCCGCTACTTCGGCAGCCTGACGGCCTCGGGCGGCAGCGACCGGATCGTCGACACGGGCAATCCCGACGCGGACAGCAGAGTGGTGCACGAGCCGGTCGGCGTGTGCGCGCTGATCACTCCGTGGAACTATCCGCTGCTGCAGACCGCGTGGAAGGTCGCCCCGGCGCTCGGCGCGGGCAACACCTTCGTACTCAAACCCAGCGAGCTGACCCCCCACACCGCCATCATCCTGATGCGCCTGCTGTCCGAGGCCGGGCTGCCGGACGGGGTGGCCAATCTGGTGCTCGGCGCGGGTCCCACCGCGGGCGCGCCGCTGAGCGAGGATCCGCGGGTCGATCTGGTGTCGTTCACCGGCGGTCTGCTGACGGGACGGCGCATCATGGCGGCCGCCGCGCCGACCGTGAAGAAGGTCGCCCTGGAGCTGGGCGGCAAGAACCCCAACATCGTCTTCGCGGACGCCGACTTCGACGCGGCGGTCGACTACGCGCTGATGGCGGTGTTCCTGCACTCCGGCCAGGTCTGCTCGGCCGGTGCCCGGCTGCTGGTCCAGGAGGAGTTGCACGACATGTTCGTCGACGCGGTGGTGGCGCAGGCGAGGCAGATCCGGCTCGGCGGACCCTTCGACGAGAACGCCCGCACCGGGCCGCTGATCTCCGCCGCTCACCGGGACAAGGTCGAGGGGTATGTCGCCGCCGGGCTCGCCGAGGGCGCGGTGCTGCGCTGCGGCGGCGCACGGCCAGACGACCCGGCGCTGCGCGAGGGCTTCTACTACCTGCCGACCGTGCTGGACGAGTGCACGCCGGGCATGTCGGTGGTGCGGGACGAGTCGTTCGGTCCGGTGCTCACCGTCGAGACGTTCCGCGACGAGGAGGAGGCGGTCGCGCTCGCCAACGACACCGTCTACGGGCTGGCCGGGGCCGTCTGGTCGCAGGACGTCGGCCGGGCGCACCGGGTGGCGTCCCGGATCCGCGCCGGAACCGTATGGATCAACGACTTCCATCCGTACGTCCCGCAGGCCGAGTGGGGCGGTATGAAACAGTCCGGCTTCGGCCGTGAACTGGGCCCCGCGGGACTCGCGGAGTACCAGGAGGCCAAGCACGTCTGGCGCAATCTCGCGCCGCGCCCCCAGAGGTGGTTCGCATGAGCGGCGGCACCGGCGGCGGGCCGGACCCGTCAAGTCGCCACGACGTCCGTCTCGCCCAGGGCAAGCACGACGACGACGCGCTCGGCGAACTCGGCTACAAGCCCGAACTCAAGCGCACCCTCGGCAACTTCCACACCTTCGCCGCCGGGATCAGCTACATCTCGATCCTGACCGGCACCTTCCAGCTCTTCTACTTCGGTGTCGCCTTCGGCGGCCCCGCCTACTGGTGGTCCTGGCCGATGGTCTTCGTCGGACAGCTGATGGTGGCGCTCTGCTTCTGCGAGCTCGCCGCCCGCTACCCGGTGGCCGGGTCCGTCTACAACTGGTCCAAGACCATGGGCGGCCCGCACGTCGGCTGGCTCGGCGGCTGGATGATGATGACGGCCACCATGGTGACGCTCTCCGCCGTGGCCCTCGCCTACCAGATCACGCTGCCGCAGATCGACGAGTGGTTCCAGTTCGTCGGTGACGGCACCGGCAAGACCGACGCCGCCGCCAACGCCGTACTGCTGGGCACGGTGCTCATCCTCTTCACCACCGTCGTCAACGCCTTCGGCGTCAAACTCATGGCCACCATCAACTCCGCCGGCGTCTTCATCGAGCTGATCGCCGCCGTGGCCCTGATCATCTTCCTCGCGGCGCACATCACCCGGGGCCCCAGCACCGTCCTGACCGACACATACGGGCTCGGGAGCGGCGACACCCTCGGCTACTTCGGCGCGTTCCTCACCGCGTCACTGGCATCGGCGTATGTGATGTACGGCTTCGACACGGCATCCTCGCTCGGCGAGGAGTCGCACGATCCGAGCCGCAACGCGCCGCGCGCCATCCTGCGCGCCGTGATCGCGTCCTTCATCATCGGCGGGCTGATTCTGCTCTTCGCGCTGATGGCCGTGCCCAATCTCGCCGCGAAGCAGCTGGGGACGGAAGGACTGCAGTACGTGGTCCTCGAGACCCTCGGCTCGACAATCGGCGAGATCTTCCTGTGGTGCGTCGTCGTCGCGATCACCGTGTGCGCCCTGGCCGTTCAGGCCGCAGGAATCCGGCTGATGTTCGCGATGGCACGCGACAACAACCTGCCCGCGGGATCGCTGCTGGCGCGGGTCAGCCCGCGCTTCAAGACGCCTGTCGTGCCCGCCGTGGTGATCGGCGTGGTGGGGGTGGTCATCCTGGTCATCAACATCAACCAGCCGCAGATCTTCTCGGTGATCACGAGCATCGCGGTCATCATGATCTATCTGGCCTATCTGATGGTCACCCTCCCCATGCTGCTTCGGCGGCTGCGCGGCAGGTGGCACCCGGCCGAGGGGAAGTTCTCGCTCGGCCGGTTCGGACTGCCCGTCAACATCCTGGCCGTGGTGTGGGGCCTGGGCATGTCCATCAACCTCGCCTGGCCGCGCGCCGATGTCTACAACGCCACGGGTCCCCAGCACTGGTACCTGCGCTGGGGCGCGTTCTTGTTCATCGGTGTGGTCGCGCTCGGCGGCTTCGCCTACTACTGGTTCGTGCAGCGCCACCGTACGGGCGTACTCGCCGAACACCGCGCCGTCGCCGCGGACGAACCGCCGGCCACCGCCACCCCCTGACGTCCCGATCGGACGTCCCGACCTTGGCCTCCCGATACTGGAGCTGCGATGTCCGCACAGAGCCCCGCCCACGAGTTCGACTACGTGGTGGTCGGCGGCGGCACGGCCGGAGCCGTGGTCGCCGCAAGGCTGACCGAGGACCCGGAGTCGAGCGTCTGCGTGATCGAGGCCGGGCCCTGCGACGTCGGCGACGACAGCATCCTCAGACTCGACCGGTGGATGACCCTGCTGGAGTCGGGTTACGACTGGGACTATCCGGTGGAGCCGCAGGAGAACGGCAACAGCTTCCTGCGGCACGCCCGCGCCAAGGTGCTCGGCGGCTGCTCCTCGCACAACTCCTGCATCGCCTTCTGGGCTCCGGCGGAGGACCTGGACGAGTGGGGCGCGATGGGGTGCACGGGCTGGAGCGCCAAGGACTGTTTTCCGCTCTACCAGCGTCTGGAGTCCAATGACGCGCCCGGCGAGCACCACGGCCGAACGGGCCCGGTCACCATCCGCACCGTACCGCCGAACGACCCGTGCGGGAGAGCGCTGCTCGCGGCCTGCGAGGCGGCGGGCATCCCCACCACGCCGTTCAACACCGGCACCACGGTGGTACGCGGGGCGAACTGGTTCCAGATCAACGCCCGCTCCGACGGCACCCGTTCGTCCGCGTCGGTGTCCTACCTCCACCCCGTTCTCGGCAAGCGGCCAAACCTCGAACTACGCACCGGGCTGCAGGCCAAGCGGCTGCTCTTCGGCGACCAAGGACGCTGCACCGGCGTCGAGTACCTGGAACCAGACACCATCCACAGCGGGTCGGTCACGGCCCGCCGCGAGGTCATCGTCTGCTGCGGGGCCATCGACTCGCCCAAGCTGCTGATGCTGTCGGGCATCGGACCCGCCGGGCATCTGCGCGACTGCGGCGTCGACGTACGGGTCGACTCCCCCGGTGTCGGCTCCCATCTCCAGGACCACCCCGAGGGCGTGATCATGTGGGAGGCGAAGCAGCCCATGGTCACTTCGTCGACGCAGTGGTGGGAGATCGGCATCCTCGCCGACACCGAGCCCGGCCTGGACCGGCCGGACCTGATGCTCCACTACGGCTCGGTGCCGTTCGACATGAACACCTACCGGCGCGGCTATCCGACCTCCGACAACGCCTTCTGCCTCACACCGAATGTCACCCGCGCCCGGTCCACGGGCACGGTCCGGCTGCGCACGCGCGACTTCCGGGACAAGCCGAAGGTCGACCCGCGCTACTTCACTCACGAGCACGACATCCGGGTGATGACCCACGGCCTGCGGCTCGCCCGCGAGATCGCCGCCCAGGCCCCGCTGGCCGAGTGGGCCGGCACGGAACTCGCTCCGGGGCCGTCGCTGGGGAGCGACGACGAGCTCTTCTCGTACATCCGCGAGACCCACAACACGGTCTACCACCCGGCGGGCACCGTGCGGATGGGCGCTGCGGACGACGCGGACTCGCCGCTCGATCCTCAGCTGCGGGTCAAGGGAGTCACCGGGCTGCGCGTGGCCGACGCGTCGGTGATGCCGCTCCTGCCCGCGGTCAATCCGTGCATCACGACGATGATGATCGGCGAGAAGTGCGTGGATCTGATCCGGTCGAGCTGAGTGACGACCGTCGTGCAACGTCGTCGCAACCTCCCGGCTCCTAGCCTCGCGGCGAGCGCCGTCCAAAGGCGGGCGGCACCCTCACCGGGAGGCCTTGGAGATGACCCGATACGCAGCGCCGGGCAGCGACGGCGCGATCGTCGCGTACCAGTCCCGCTACGACCACTGGATCGGCGGCGAGTACGTCGCACCGGCCCGCGGCCAGTACTTCGAGAACCCGAGCCCGGTCAACGGCCGCCCCTTCACCGAGATCGCGCGCGGCACAGCCGAGGACATCGAACGCGCCCTGGACGCGGCCCACTCGGCGGCCCCCGCCTGGGGCCGCACGTCGGCGGGCGACCGCTCCGCCCTCCTGCTGAAGATCGCCGACCGGATGGAGGCTCATCTGGAGGAACTGGCGGTCGCCGAAAGCTGGGAGAACGGCAAGCCGGTCCGCGAGACCCTGGCCGCCGACATCCCGCTCGCCATCGACCACTTCCGCTACTTCGCGGGCGCGCTGCGCGCCCAGGAAGGCTCGCTCAGCGAGGTCGACGACGACACGATCGCGTACCACTTCCACGAGCCGCTGGGCGTGGTCGGCCAGATCATTCCCTGGAACTTCCCGATCCTGATGGCGGTGTGGAAGCTGGCGCCCGCCCTGGCGGCAGGCAACGCGGTGGTACTCAAACCCGCCGAACAGACCCCGGCCTCCATCCACTTCTGGCTGAGCCTGGTCGCCGATCTTCTGCCCCCGGGCGTCGTCAACATCGTCAACGGCTTCGGCGTGGAGGCGGGCAAGCCGCTCGCCTCCAGCCCGCGCGTCGCGAAGATCGCGTTCACCGGCGAGACCACGACGGGGCGGCTGATCATGCAGTACGCCTCCGAGAACATCAGGCCGGTCACCCTGGAGCTCGGCGGCAAGTCGCCGAACATCTTCTTCGACGACGTCTGGGCGGCCGACGACGACTTCCGCGACAAGGCGCTCGAAGGCTTCACCATGTTCGCCCTCAACCAGGGCGAGGTGTGCACATGCCCGTCGCGGGCGCTGATCCAGCGGGGCCACTACAGCGAATTCCTGGAGGCGGGCATCGCCCGCACGGAGAAGATCGCGCCGGGCCACCCCCTGGACACCGACACAATGATCGGCGCGCAGGCGTCCAACGACCAGCTCCAGAAGATCCTTTCATATCTGGACATCGGCCAGCAGGAGGGCGCGAAGATCCTGACGGGCGGTCAGCGCATCGAGTACGACGGCGAGTTGGCCGGGGGCTACTACGTCCAGCCCACGATCTTCGAGGGCGACAACCGCATGCGGGTCTTCCAGGAGGAGATCTTCGGCCCGGTCGTCGCCGTCACGTCCTTCTCGGACTTCGACGACGCAATCACAACGGCGAACGACACGCTGTACGGGCTCGGCGCGGGCGTCTGGACGCGTGACATCAACACCGCGTACCGAGCGGGCCGCGCCATCCAGGCGGGCCGGGTCTGGACGAACTGCTACCACGCGTATCCGGCGCATGCGGCGTTCGGCGGCTACAAGCAGTCGGGGATCGGCCGCGAGAACCACAAGATGATGCTGGAGCACTACCAGCAGACGAAGAATCTTCTGGTGTCGTATTCGCCGAAGAAGCTGGGCTTCTTCTAGACGCACGAGAAAAGGCGCCTGAGCTGGGTTTTCACCCGTCAGGCGCCTTTCGCTCAGCCCGCTCTCGACCGAGCCCGGCTTGCCCGCTAACTCCCAATTCCTCCCACTGATGCACCCCTCCTGACCAGTGCTTCCGGACCAGTCGCGGACCAAACCCCTGGTTCAGCCCTCCGGTGCGTCACCTCGGCTGACGCGCAGCTTCCTGCCGGGTCGAGTCCCTGCTGCACGCGGCGGATCACGAACTGCCGCTGGTGCACGGCCTGGTGGACGGGTCAGCGGCCCTCGCCTACTGGGAGGGCCGTGGAACGTGCCGGGGTGACGGCGGGCCCGCTGCACCTGCTGGGCCACACCGTCGGGCCGGATGAGCTGGCGGGAGTGCGGACCGTTTCCTGAGGCGTGGTGGTGCGGGGCGGACTGTGTGTCGGTGCGCCCCGCCCCGATCGTGCGCCAGGAGGCGCGTGCGTCAGAGACACACGCGCCTCAGGTCGTACCGGCCTGCTGGATGCTGTCGCCGCTGTTGCCGATGGCGACGTGGGTGGCGATGCGCCGGAAGTCGTTCATCACGCCGAACATGCTCTTGTTGGACGGCAGGAGGGCCTGAAGGGCCCGGAGCGCAGTGGCTCCCGCCGACTGGGCCTGGAACAAGTCTTTGTAGGCGTTGTAGACCCGCGCCGTGTAGTTGGGCTCCTTCGCCGCGTTCGTCCGGTGGTCGTTGGTGAGGGCGATTGAGGCCAGGTCCATCAGATAGCAGTCGATCAGGTCGGTGACGTCCTGGGCCTTGGCACCCTCCTCGCCGGCCTGCGCGTCCTCCGCCAGGATCTTGGCCATTCCCAGGACGATGTCGCGGTAGATCCGGTGCCTTGTGCTGCTGGGGAAGGCGGCCATGATGTGGTCGGCCTGACCAGCGCCCTCGGTGTTCATGGTGCGCGGCGTGCTGAGGTCGGCCAGCCCCGGCACGGTCAGCGGGACTCCCTGGAACATCTCCTCCTCGTCGGGGATGTTCGTGTTGCGGGAGGCGAGCGGGTGCAGGCCGATCTCGTGGGCCAGCATGCCCATGATGTAGCCGATGTCGTACTTCTCGAAGTAATAGCTGGCGAGGTTGATGTCCACGCCGTCGTCCCCGCGGTCCCTCACGTCGGCCGGGGGCTCCGTCGTCCGCAGGTGCAGGGTGATGCGGCAGGGGCGGGTGCCGATGTACTCCCTGATGGTGTCGTGCTTCCGCAGCAGATCGATGATGCGGATCGCCTTGTCGCGGTACCTCTCGTTCGTGTGCGCCAGGTTCGTGAACTCGAAGTTCCCCGACGAGAACGGCACGTAGGCCCTTGCTGGGGCGGTGGGGGTCGCGTTCGGGTCCTGCGGCATACGGGCCGGGACCTCGGTGACTTCGGTGACTGCCGCGCCGCTGTCGGACGGTCGGGGCAGGGAGACCGGGTCCACCCACACGGACTCGCGGAGGACCGGCTCGGTGCCGGTGCGTACCGCCTCCCAGGTCTGCTCGGTGTGCCGCTCGGTGCCCTGTTCGCTGTCCTGCTTGCTCTGAGGTTGCGGGTCGACGTCACCGATCAGCGCACTGAGCAGCGCCAGGTGCCGACCCCGCAGACCGGCGACGGCGAGCGAAGAGTCCTCGGGGCCCGCGTTCAGGTCGCCAAGGAGACTGCCCGGGATGTGCGGGCGGTGCGGGGAGTCGGCGTCACGGTATTCGTCCCGCAGACCGAGCTGGTGGGTCAACTCATGGACCATCTGCACCGGATCGGCGTCCGCCCACCACGTGCTTTGATCCATTGCGCGGTCCCGGCCCACCAGGTCCACAGTCAGGTGCGGAGAGTCCGAGGGGGCGACGTGCTCGACGGTGACGTGGAGGCGGTCGCCGTTCGGCAACCGGTAAGCGGGGTTGTTGAGGAACTCCCACACACCTGAGTCGAGTTGATCGGCCACGAGCGTGGTCTGACCCTCCGGGCCCCGTATCGCGAGCCGGACGGTGAGGTCCGTGACCTGCTCGCCCTGGTAGGAGACGCGGCGCGCGTCGAAGCCCGACCGCACCACGAAGCGGGGGCGGCTGTCACGCGGACCCCTCAACTGCGGTGTTGCGGGCGGGGCTTGCTGGATGCTCTCCTCGGTCTGCTGACTGTTGTCGGTTGCTTGCGGGAGTCGGGGGCGGGCTTCGTCCGTCGGCATGGGCGGCTGGATGCTGTCGCCGCGGTTGTTGGTGGCGACGCTTGCGGCCAGTGTGGTGAAGTCCCGCACCACGCCAAACATCCCCTTGTCGGCGGGCAGCAGAGCACGGATTGGGCTGTCCTCAGCCATACGCGCAGCGAACAGCGCCTTGTAGGCGTTGTAGACCTTCGCGGTGTTACTAGGCTCCTTGGCCGCGTTCACCCGATAGTCACTGGTGATCGCGATAGACGCCAGATCCATCAGATAGCAGTCGATCAGGTCCGTGACGTCCTGGAGCTTGGCTCCGGGCACGTGCGCCTGCACGAAGTCCGCCAGCATCTCCGCCATCTTCAGCACGATGTCGCGGTAGATCCCGTGCCTCGTACTGCTGGGGAATGCCGCCATGATGTGGTCGGCCTGACCCGCATTGTCGGTGTTCATCGTGCGCGGCGTCTTCAGGTCGGCCAGCCCCGGCACGGGCAGAGGGATGCCCCGGAACATCTCCTCCTCATCGGGGATGTCCCGGTTCCGGGAGGCAAGCGGGTGCAAGCCTATCTCGTGGGCCAGCATCCCCATGATGTAGCCGATGTCGTACTTCTCGAAGTAGTAGCTGGCGAGGTTGATCTGGACCCCGTCTTCGCCCAGGTCACGCACGTCGGCCGGGGTCTCGGTCGTGCGCACATGCAGAGTGATCCGGACAGGGCGGCCGCCCACGTACGCCTTGATCGTCGGGTGATCCCTCAGCACATCGACGATCCGCACCGCCTTCGCGCGGTACCGCTCATTCGAACGCTTCAGATTCGTGAACTCGAAGTTCTCCATCACGAAGGGACCCGAATCGGGCTCCGCAGCGGTAGCAGGCGTCGCGTTCGGACCCTGCGGCATACGGGCCGGGACCCCAGTGACTTCAGCGACTTCGGCGACCGCCGTGCGGTCGGTGGACGGTCGGGGCAGGGAGACCGGATCCACCCAGATCGCCTCGCGAAGGACCGGGTCGGTGCCGGTGCGTACCGCGTCCCAGGTCTGCTCGGTGTCCTCCCTCGCGCTTCCCTCCGGCTGCGGGGTTACGTCCCCGATCAGCGCACCCAGCAGCGCCAGGTGCCGGCCACGCAGACCTGCGACGGCGGGCGAAGAGTCCTCAGGGTCGGCGTTCAAGTCACCGAGCAGGCTCCCCGGGACGTGAGGTCGGTGCGGGGAGTCGGCGTCGCGGTACTCGTCCCGCAGGCCGAGCTGGTGCGTCAGCTCATGCACCATCTGCACCGGATCGGCATCCGCCCACCAGGTGTTCTGATCCATAACCTGATCCCGGTTGGCCAGGTCCACGGTCAGGTGCGGCGAGCCCGAAGGCGTAACCAGCTCGACGGACACGTGCAGCAGGTCACCGTTCGGCAGCCGGTAACCGCGAACGTTGAGGAATTCGCTGACACCTGACTTGAGCTGGTCGAACACGCGTGAGGCCTGCCCGTCCGTGCCCCGTATCGCGATGCGGACGGTCAGGTCGGTGACCGGATCACCGTCGTACGTGAACCGCCGCGCGTCAAAGCCCGACCGGACCACGAAGCGGGGGCGGCTGTCACGCGGTCCCCTTGGCTGCGATGTGCCGGGGAGCTGCGTCTGGAGCGCGGTGTCGGTGCTCCCCTGCGGAAGCCGGGGACGGGCTTCGCCTGTGTCGCTGTTGGCCTGTGCCGAGGTGCCGGCCTGCACCGGAGAAACGGTCTGGATGCTGTCGCCCTGGTTGTTGAACGCGACGCTGCTGCCCAGGCCCAGGAAGTTGCTCGTGACGTTGTACCAGCTCTTGTCAGCCGGCAGCAGACCCCGCACCGGACTGTCCTGCGCCAACTGCGCTGCGAACTGCGCCTTGTAGGCGTTGTAGACCTTGGCCGTATACCGCGGTTCCCACGCCGCGTCCTTACGCCGGTCGTTGGTGAGCGCGATCGTGGCCAGGTCCATGAGGTAGGTGTCGATCAGGTCCGTGACGTCCGCGGGCTTGGCGCCCTCCTCCCCCGTTCGGGCATCCTCCGCCAGGACACCTGCCATTTTCAGGACGATGTCGCGGTAGATCCGGTGCCTGGTACTGCTGGGGAACGCGGCCATGATGTGGTCGGCCTGACCGGCACCCTCGGTGTTCATGGTCCGTGGCGTCTTCAGGTCCGTCAGCCCCGGGACCGTCAGCGGAACCCCCGCGAACATCCCCTCCTCGTCAGGGATGTTCGTGTCCCGCGAGGCCAAGGGGTGCAGGCCGATCTCATGGGCCAGCATCCCCATGATGTAACCGATGTCGTACTTCTCGAAGTAGTAACTGGCGAGGTTGATGTCCACACCGGCATCACCACGGTCCGTCACATCGGCCGGGGTCTCCGTCGTACGGAGGTGCAGGGTGATCCGGACAGGGCGGCCGCCGACGTAGTCACGGATCGTGTCGTGCTTCCGGAGCAGCTCGATGATGCGGACCGCCTTGTCGCGGTACCCCTCGTTCGTGTGCTTCAGGTTGGTGAACTCGAAGTTCCCGGACTTGAAGGGGATGAGGACCGGCTCCGGTGCTGCGGGCGTCGTGTTCGGGTTCTGCGGCATACGGGCCGGGACGCCGGTGGTCGCCGTGCGGTCGGTGCCGGTGTCGGCGCCGGTATGGGGCAGTCTGGGGCGTGCCTCGCCGGTGTTGCCGCCGGTCCGGTCCGGAGCAACGGGTTGCTGGATGCTGTCGCCGCGGTTGTTGGTTCCGACGCTGGTGGCGAGCTGGGCGAAGTCTCCGAGGACGCCGAACCTTCCCTTGTCGGCGGGCAGCAAGGGGCGGACGGGACTGTCCTGGGCGATGTGCTCGGCCAGCTGGGCTTTGTAGGTGTTGTAGACCCTTGCCGTGTAGTTGGGGTCCCTGATCGCCCTCGCCCGGTGGTCGTTGGTGACCGCGATGGAGGCGAGGTCCATCAGGTAGGTGTCGATCAGGTCGGTGACGTCCTTTGCCTTGGCGCCCGTCACGCCGACCCGTGCGTGCTGCGCGAGCACCCCGGCCATTTCCAGGACGATGTCGCGGTAGATGCCGTGCCGGATGGTGTGGGGGAAGGCGGCCATGACGTGGTCTTCCTGGCCGGCGCCTTCGGTGTTCATGAAGCGCGGCGTCTTCAGGGTCTCCAGTCCCGGTACCGGCAGGGGCATGCCCCGGTACAGCTCCTCCTCCTCGGGGATCTTCGTGTTGCGGGAGGCGAGGGGGTGCAGGCCGATCTCGTGGGCCAGCATGCCCATGATGTAGCCGATGTCGTACTTCTCGAAGTAATAGCTGGCCAGGTTGATCTGGACGCCGTCGTCGCCCAGGTCACGCACGTCGGCCGGGGTCTCGGTCGTGCGCACATGCAGGGTGATCCGGACAGGGCGGCCGTCGACGTAGTTCTTGATGGTGGTGTGCTCGTCGAGCAGCTCGACGATCCGGACCGCCTTGTCGACGTACTTCTCCGCCTGGTTCAGGTTGGTGAACTCGAAGTTCCCCAACTTGAAGGGAGTCAGGACCGGATCCGGTGCGGCGGGCGCCGTGTCCGAGTCCTGCTGCATGTGAGCCGGAACCTCGGTGACTGCCGGGCCGTCGGCGGGTCGGGGCAGGGAGACCGGGTCGACCCAGATGGACTCGCGGGTTTCCGCAGCGGCGGCGCTCCGGGCCGCCGCCCAGCTCTGGTCGGCCTGGTCGCCGTTCTGCTGAGGCGCTGGGGTCACGTCGCCGATGAGCGCTCCGAGCAGGGCCATGTGCCGGTCGCGCAGGCCGGCGGGGGCGAGGGAGGCGTCTTCGGTAGCTCCGTCGAGGTCGCCCAGCAGGCTGCCGAGGATGTGCGGGCGGTGCGGGGAGTCGGCGTCCCGGTACTCGTCGCGCAGGCCGAGCTGGTGGGTGAGCTCGTGCACCATCTGCACCGGGGCGGCGTCGGACCACCAGGTGGTCTGGTTCATCGCCTGGTCCCGGCCCGCCAGGTTCACGGTCAGGTGCGGCGCATCGGTGGGATCGACGTGCTCGACGGTCACGTGCAGCCGGTCGCCGTTGGGCAGGCGGTGGTCCGGGTCGTTCAGGAACTCGCTCACGCCCGCGTTGAGCTGGTCGAACACGCGCGAGGCCTGGCCGTCCGTGCCCCGTATCGCAATGCGGACGGTGAGGTCGGTGACCGGCTTGCCCTGGTACGAGAACCGCCGGGCGTCGAAGCCTGAACGCACCACGAACCGGGGTCGGCTGTCGCGCGGGCCGCGCGTCGGCGAGGTGGCGGACGGCGCGGTCTGCGGCGCGGGGCCGGTGCCCGCCTCGGGAAGTCTGGGGCGTGCCTCGCCGGTGTTGCCTCCGGCCTGGTCCGGAGCAACGGGCTGTTGGATGCTGTCGCCGCGGTTGTTGGTCGCGATGCTGGTAGCGAGCTGGGTGAAGGACCGTGCGACGCCGAACAGGCTCTTATTCGACGGCAGGAGGTCCCGAAGAGCGGTGTTCTCCGCCAACTGGGCGCGGAGCATCTCCTTGTAGGCGTTGTAGACCCTTGCCGTGTAGTTGGGCTCCTTGACCGCGTTCATCCGGTAGTCGCTGGTGACCGCGATGGAGGCGAGGTCCATCAGGTAGGTGTCGAAGAGGTCGGTGACGTCCTGGGACTTGGCGCCCGTCACGCCGACCCGCGCGTGCTGCGCGAGCACCTTGGCCATCTCTATGACGATGTCGCGGTAGATGCCGTGCCGGATGGTACGGGGGTAGGCGGCCATGATGTGGTCGGCCTGGCCCGCCCCCTCGGTGTTCATGGTGCGCGGCGTCTTCAGGGTCTCCAGTCCCGGTACCGGCAGGGGCATACCCCGGTACGCCTCCTCCTGCTCCGGAATCTCCGTGTTGCGGGAGGCGAGGGGGTGCAGGCCGATCTCGTGGGCCAGCATGCCCATGATGTAGCCGATGTCGTACTTCTCGAAGTAATAGCTGGCCAGGTTGATCTGGACGCCGTCGTCGCCCAGGTCACGCACGTCGGCCGGGGTCTCGGTCGTGCGCACATGCAGGGTGATCCGGACAGGGCGGCCGTCGACGTAGTTCTTGATGGTGGTGTGCTCGTCGAGCAGCTCGACGATCCGGACCGCCTTGTCGACGTACTTCTCCGCCTGGTTCAGGTTGGTGAACTCGAAGTTCCCCAACTTGAAGGGAGTCAGGACCGGATCCGATGCGGCGGGCGCCGTGTCCGAGTCCGTGGGGGCGTCGGAGCCCGCGTCGGTGCCGGACAGCGTGCTCAGCTCGTGCGCCTCCTCCTCCAGGAGACCGGGGAGGTCGCTGCCCGTCGGTGACGGGGGCAGCGGAAGGGTGGCCGCGTCCTGGAGGAGCGCGTCCTGCGGGGTCGGGTCTTGCAGGGTCGAGTCCTGCGAGACCGGGTCCTGAAGGGCCGGGTCCTGCAAAGCCGGGTCCTGCGAGGCCGGATCCGGCACGGGCGGGACCGGCGTAGCAGTGTCGATGGACGTCGCGACCTGTGCCTCGGGCCCCTTCAGCTCGGGCCCCTTCAGCTCGGAACCCTCCAGCACCGGGGCCTTCTGCTGCGGGCCCTTCGGCTCCGGCGCCTTCAAGCTTTTCGGTTCCGGTGCCTTCGACTCCGTGTCCTTGGGCGCGGGAGCCTTCGGCGTGGGTGCAGGCGTGTGCAGGCTCAAGGGGACGAAGTCCCCGCCCCGGCGGCGGAGCCGAAGGTGCGGACCGCTGTCGCCGGACGGGCCGGGGTAGGTGTGGGCGGTTCCGTTCTCCTCGATCAGGGTGACGGTGGTGCCGGTCGCGGCGGCGGCCCACCGGGCCACCGCACGGTCGGCCCCGGGACCCCACGGGGCCTCGGCGAGGTGGCGGCGCAGATGCCCCTCGCGGGCGTCCTGGCTCGGCGCGGGCTCGCCGGGGTGGGTCCGCAGGGGCGGGGGTGTGAAGAGCGAGTCGCGTTCCGCCGAGTCGGCGGGCAGACCGTTCAGACGCATCAGCTGGGCGGGCGACGCCCCGGCGCGCATGCGCAGCCGTGCCGCCTCCTGGCGGTCCAGTCCGGGCTGCTCCGCTGCCTGTCGCAAGGCCGTGGAGAGCGCGCCGAAAAAGCCGTTGCCGCGGCCGGCGGGGGCGACCTGGGTGTAGGTGGCGCCGTCGGGTGCGGTGAGGACGCCGTCGCGGTCGAGGCGGTAGCGCGGGCCGCTGCTGTCGGCGGGCGGCAGCCAGGGCGGGGTGGCGTGGCTGCGGTGCGCGGGCGGCTGCGCGGACCGCTGCTCCGACCCGGGGCTCGTCGTGGTGTCGGTACCCGAGGTCCCCACGGCCGATGTCCCGGTGTTCGCACCGGTACCGGTCGCGGTCGTCGCAGTTGCCGCGGTCGTCACCGTCGCCGGGGCCGGCAACGGGGTGGCGACCGGCGGCGAGGTCCCGGGCGGAAGCGCGGCGTGGAAGAAGCCGTCGGTGGTGAAGAGGACCGGATCGGTGGCCGGGTCGACGGCGGCCGGATCGGTGCCGTGCGGGAGGAAGAGCTGGTCGCGGCCCTCACCGGTCACCACGGTGAGCGGGGTGCCCAGGACGCGGGCGGCGAGGGCGGGCAGCAGGTCGGCTCCGCCGTGATCCCCGGCGCGGCGCTCGGGCCGGGCCGGTTCGCCGTCCGGGCGCTCCGTGCCGCCGTCCTGCAGCGGCTCGCTCGCGAACGGGCGGGACAGGGCCGCGGTGGCCAGCGCCACCCGCTGCGCGGGGGTCGGCCAGTAGGTCTGCGGGAGTCGGCCGAAGGCATCGAACTCGGTCTGCTGCGCCGGGGTCAACTGCACACCCGCGGCGTCGAGTTCGTCCTGCGTGAAGGTGTCCTCGGCGTCCAGGGCGAGGGCGTCGAGCAGGTCCTCGTTGCCGTCCTCGCCCAGCTCCCAGGCGAGGCGGTCGCGGGCGGTGCCGATGGCCTCCGCGGTGACCGCCGGGTCGCCGGAGGCGCCCGTGAACCGGTCGGAGAGGTCGGTGCCGAGCAGGTGGGGCAGGCGGCCTCGGGCCTCGGCGGCAGCGAGCAGCGCGTGGAAGAAGGAGGCGCCGTCGTGCGGCATGTCGTGCACCTCGCGCACCGTGGCGCCGTCCGGCGAGGTGAGGGTGCGTGGGGCGGAGTCCGTCCCGTCGGTGATGACGTACGGCTCGGGTGCCTCGGAGCGCCAGCCCGGCTCGGCGTACTCCTGCGGCTGGTCCGGCACCGGGACGGAGGCCGAACCCTGGTGGTGCGCGGTGAGGCGGGAGGCGGCCAGGTGCAGCCGGTGGTGGTCCCGGGCGGCGGCGTCGGTGTGCTGCTCCCACCGGTGGACCTCCTGGCGGGCGGCCTGCCAGGCGACGACGGCTGGGGACCAGACCATGTCCTGCGGCAGATCGGTCGGCGGACCGGAGTTGTCGTCGCCGAGCGCGGCCTGTTCCGCCGGGCTCAGGTCGAGCCACGTCTCCCGGGCCCGCGCCCGTGCGTCGTAGTAACCCTTCTCGGCCGCGGCGAGGTCGCCCGCCGCCTTGGACAGGTCGTCCCAGGCCGCGAGGGCCTCGTCGGGGAACGTGGTGTCGTCCAGGAGGCCGTAGTCCCGGGCGATGTCCTCGCGCAGCCAGACCAGGGCGGTGGTCTCGGCCTCGGCGGCGCGCGGCCCGCGCTTGGCCTTGCCGAGCGCGTGCAGCGGGCGGCTGTCGGTGATGCGGTGGTCCGCCTCGGCCACGGACAGCCAGCTCACCGGCAGCGCGAAGAGCATGCTCCGGTCGGTGACGACCTTGAGGTGGGTGCCGAGGGTGGTGTCCGCGGTGCCCTTGAGCACGGTGCCGTCGTTCGAGCCACCGATCGGGACCGTGGCGCCCGGATTGGTCACACCCGCGTTGCTGTTGCCCGCCATCGGCGCGGTGCCCACGGCGCCCTCGACGTTGTCGGTGATGCCGGCCTCCAGCGCGTCGGAGGTCTTCGCCCGTTGCATGGCCTCCATGCGCGGCTTGTTCTCCACAGCGAGCAGGCGGGCGCCGCGGCGGTGCATCTTCGCGTAGAGGCGGGAGTCCGCGGTGTGGTACTGCCCGAAGAGGCGCGCGGAGGCCTGGGCGGGCAGCGGTGAGCCGTTCGCGCCGAGCGCCTCGCGGAAACCGGCGGTCAGACCGCCCTGCGCGGTGGCCTCCTGCTGGGCCTGGGCGGGGGCGGTGCCGAGGCCGGTGAGCGGGGTCTGGCGGGCCATGCGCACGCGTGAGTCGAGGACCTTGCCTGTGTGCCGTTTGCCGAGGTCGCTGTCGCCGAGGCCGTCGGCGCGGGCGGTGGCGAGGGTCAGGGCGTCCTGCACGTTCGCGGCGCCGCGGATGTCCACGGCGAGGATGCCGGAGCCGATCCGGTCGCCGAAGGGCAGGATGTCCGGGTCGGCGCCACCGGTGCCGTCCCCGGCGGCGGAGGTGCGCCAGGCGGCGATGCCCTCCGGGCGGGCCTGGGCGGCGGTCAGCATCTTCACCGCGCGTTCTGGTTCCGGCACGTCCTGCTCGGTGAGCGCGCCGTCGGCGCCGTCGCCGTCCGGGGTCAGCAGGTTCGCCGGGAGGATCTCATTGAGGCTTCCGACCGGGGTGTTGACGCCCGGGGTGAGCGGATCACCGGTCGCGTCCGTCATGGTGACGGTCAGGACGTAGCTGGTGACGATCTCGGCGTGCGCCTGGGTGGTGGCGATGTTCGGCATCGCGGTGGTGCCGGCGGTCCGGGTCCGGGTGCTCGACCGCTGCTTGGCCGCGGTGCCCTGGAGCGAGGGGTTGGCGACGAGAATGCCGCTCTCCGCCGCGCGCTGACCGGCGCTGAGCGTCACGTCGGCGCCGCGGTCCTGGGAGGTGCCGTCGGCGTCGTCGCGGGCGATGGTGCGGTAGTCCTCCAGCTCGTAGCCGGTACGCAGCCTGTCCACGGTGGTGGTGACCGGAGTCAGCTTGAATTGGACCTGTCCGGGGCTGCCGCCGACCGGCAGGTGGTGCGGGCTGGACCAGGCGCGGTAGCGGACCGGCAGGTTCATCCCGTCGGTCGTCAGCTCGTGCAGGTGGCCGCGGAGGAAGTCCGGGGAGAGCCGCTGGAGGACCTGCTCCCGGTCGTGCGAGGGCACCCCGATCTTCTCCAGCTGCCCCATCAGCTGCTGTGCCGCAGGGCCCGCGTCGAGTTGGCCGCTGGGGTGGGTGGGGAAGCGGCGGTTGCGCAGGTAGGGGGGCACCCGGTAGCCGCCGCCGAGGTTGTGCGGGGTGGTGATGCCCAGGCCGTCCCGGGCGAGCCCGGCCTCGATGACGTCCTGCATCGGGAGGTGGAACATCACCGCGTCACGGATGCGCTGGACCGCGGCGGCGGACCGGCGTGGGGCGAGACTGTCGCCGAGGCGCTCGGAGAGCCGACCGGCCGCGAAGCTGATCCGGGCGCCGGCGCGGGTGCCCACCATGCCCATCGCGGCCGTCCAGCGGTCCCGTACCGCGACGGTCTCGGCGGCGTCGGCGACCACCAGGTACATGCGCCCGGCGAAGGTGAGGGTGGTGTTGCGTCCCCGGGTGAGGGTCTGCGAGACGCTGCGGCCCTTGCCCCAGGCGTACTGCAGGGCGGTCGAGTAGGAGCCGACCACCGCCGACTGGCCCGGGGCCTGCTGCAGCGGCATGTCGGCACCCTGGAGGCCGACGGTGGTACGGGAGACGGTGCTCGTGCTGCCGGCGACGCGGTGCTCGTTGCCGATGGTGGCCTCGAGGCTGGCCGGCTTCGGGTCGCTCTTGACCCGGAAGTTGCCCAGTTCGCCGCGGACCGCCGCCTTGAGGTAATGGGTACGGAACGGTCCGGCGCCGTTGAGTCCGGCGACGCGGGAACCGAACGGGCCCAGATACTGGCCGAGTTGCCCGGCCACGCTGAGGTTGGCCATCGCCCGGCGCAGCGCGGTGCGCACCGGGGCGCCGGGTGCGCTGACGTGCCAGGAGGTGCCCGAGGCACGGTCGGCGGTGTCCTGCATGAGCTGCTGGCGCTGCGGGCCGCCCTCGGCGCTCAGTACCACGTGCGGAACGCTCAGCAGTTTCTTGGTGAGCTGCCGATCGGGCGAGTCCGTCCTGGGCAGCGGGCGGGTGCCGTCGAGGAGTTGGTCCGCCTCGGTGGAGGAGAGCTGCTGCGGTACGGCCGCGGTCGCCGGTGCCGGCCCGGTGGGCGGCGGGTCGGCGGGGGCGTGGCGGTCGGAGCCGTGCGCGGCGGGCACGGCCAGCTCCACCCGGCCCACGGTCTCGTTGCCCCGGGTGAACAGTGGCCGTTCCTCGACCTTGCTGACGAAGACGCCCGCGCCGAGCAGGCCGACCGAGGCGAGCCGGGCCCAGCCGCGCGGGCGGCGGTGGCCCTCGAAGGAGGCACCCAGCTCCAGCTGGTAGCTGTAGAGGTCGGCGCCGGTCTGGAACGTCAGCTGGTCGTGGGCCACCGCGACCGTGTTCCTGGTGGCCTTCTGGTCGGTCTTGGCGTGACGGACCCCGACTGTCACGTTGCCGGCCTGACGGGGCAGCCCGACGTCGGGCACCTTGTTGTGGTCGCGGGGCGAGACGCCCAGCTCGACACCTCCGGAGAGGGTGAGGGACGCCTGCTGCCCCTGGCCCGAGACCTCGGTGCCGATCACCGCGTTGCGCAGCGAGCGCTCGCTCATGGTGGTCTCGAACTGCCGGTCGGTGAGGCGTGCCCGGAGGACGAGCGTGTGGTGGCCGCGGCGCACCTTGCCGTCCTCGGTGAGGGTGACCGGCACCCCGGTGGTGGTCAGGTCGTCCAGGCTCTGCGCCAGGCTGGGCCGGTTCAGCGCCTCGCGCACCTGGCGGTCGTTGTGCAGCGCGGTCCGCATCCGCCCGTCGCCGTACCAGAACTTGGCGAGCCGCGGGTGCCGCAGCATCAGTGGCGGGACGAACAGCGACGGGTAGGAGCGGTGCAGTGTGTCCAGGACGGCGTCCGCGAAGGCCCGCATGGGGTCCTGGGGGACGGGCTGCTGAGCCGGCGGCTGCTGCTGACTCTGGCTTTGCCCCTGCGGCTGGCTCCGAGTCTGGGGCTGGGTCTGTGGCTGGGTCTGTGGCTGGGTCTGTGGCTGGGTCTGAGATTGGGTCTGGGGCTGGGTCTGCCCCAGGGGCTGCGGCTGTACCGGGACCTGTGTCTGCACCTGGGGCTGCGACTGCACCTGGGTCTGCGGGCGGACGGGGCGGAAGCCCTCGGCGCGGACCTGACCGCTCAGGTGGACCGGGTCCTCTCGGGTGAGGTACCACGGCACCGGCGGCTCGGCGTCCGGGTTGGGGCCCGCCTGGCCGGGCGTGCGGCTGTCCCAGCCCGCGAGGCGTCGGGCGTCCTGGGTGGAGATCCAGTCCAGGCTGACCACCCGGACCGGGCGGGCGGCCGACGGCGGTTCGCCGGGCTTGCGCACCATCAGGGTGCGCTCCACCCGGTACAGGGCGATCGGGTGGTTGCGGACCCGGCCGGTGGTCTTCCGGGCCGCGTCGACGCCGAGGTAGTGGCCGCGCCCGGCGCTGAGGTCCGCGCGGACCAACGGGCCGCCCTGGAGGCGCACATCGGTCTCCGCGCCGACGAGGGTGTAGTTCGGCCCCGCGGTGACCTGGATGCCCAGGCGGGTGTCACGGACGTGGCCGCGCTCATTCTGGTAGGTGGTCTGGGTGAGGTCGCGCAACTCCGCCTTGACCGACTCGGTGACCAGCGTGGCCCGGTGCGGCACCGAGCGCTCCACGATCAGGTGCCCCAGCGGGTGCTGTCCGCTGCCCCGGGTCAGCTCGGGCCCGGTAACCGGCCCGGAGAAACGGCCGAACAGGGCGAGCAGCCGCCCCGGACGAACGTACGAGACCAGGGTGCGGTGCGCCGAACTCCCTGGCCGCGCCCCGGAGATGGCCAGCGCCACGTCCTCCGGCGGATCCGTCAGGTGCAGCCCGGTGGTGTCGGTGATCCGCGGCTCGACCCCGTCCGGGAAAGTGAGCGTCTTCGGTGCCCGCTGCGGTCCCTTGTACGGCACGGTGAGGTCGTCCGGCAGCCGCCAGCTCAGCCCGTCGCGCATCGCGAACTCCGCGGAGTGCACTTGCGTACGCTGCCAATGGGGTTTCGGCAGCGGCGAGTTGGGCTGGTTGCCCGGCATACTGCCCCGGCCTGACGAATTGTCGGGGCCGGTGGTCTTCGGTGCCTCGGTGACGCGGTCCACCCGCACCCGGTAGTGGACGTCGTCCAGGTGCAGGTGCGAGCCCTCGTGGGCGCGCCACTCGGACTGGTTGTACGCCTGGGTGCCCTGGGCGTAGTCGGTCCTGCGGGTCCAGCCCAGCGAAACACCGATCTTCAGCAGCCAGTTGAGCGGCGGGCCCATGCTCAGCCCGCCGGCGATCCGGCGCCCGAAGCCGACGCTGCGCCCGCCGCCCGTACCGGCCTGGCCGCGTCGCATGGTGTCCAGCCGGACGGTGCCGCCGTTCACGTCGGAGAAGCGCTCCCAGCGGTGGTACGGGATGGCCTCGACCGTCATCTCGTGGCCGACGCCGGACTTCTCCCGGCCCACGAAGCGCGCGCCGCGCGGGGCGGTGAAGGCGCCGGGCTGCTCGGTCAGCAGGCGCAGCAGATCCGCCTCGTCGAACTGGGCGCGCAGCTTCGCCGGAAGCTTGCTCAGGATCTCCTCGGCCACCTGCTCGGGCGAGCGCAGGGTGGTCTTGCCGGGGCCGGTGAAGAGTCCGGTCGGGCGACTCCGCGTGCTCCCGTCCGTCCGGCCGCCCGGGGTCCCGTCGCCCGGGTCTGCGTCCGGGCTGATCAGGACCGTGGGCAGTCGGCTGCCGTCCTCGAAGGTGACGGTGCGCGGTGCCGGGCCGGGCGGTCGGGCGTCCGCGCCGGTCAGCAGCCGGGCCGGGCGGTGCCGTTCGAGCTGGGTCTCCAACGGTACCGGGTCGCCCCGGTCGGGCGTCTCGGCGTCCGGGCTCTCGAGGTCGGTGATCCCACCCATGCTGCGGAGCCATTCCCCGAAGAGGTCGGAGCTGTCCGAGTCCGGGGTGGCCGGGTCTTGAGTGGTGGCCGGATCCTGCGTGATGCTCGGGTCCGGTACGGGGGTGAGCGGCGCCGAGGCCGGGACCAGCGCGTCGAAGTGGTCGGAGCCGTTGTAGGCCAGGTGCAGGGTGCCGCCCTGGCCGCCCGGGTTGAGCGTGTTGACGAACGTGGTCCCCGGCGACTGCCGGTCGGGCTGGACGAGCCGCAGGTCGAGGTCGAGGGTGTGCGCCAGCGTCTCCGGGAGCAGGTCGGCGAAGGGAGAGGACCACAGCGCGGGGAGCTCGGCCGCCGCCGCGACGAGTTCCGTGGCGCCCAGCCGCCACGCGTCGGCGGGGGTCGGTGCTACGTCGGCAAGCTGCGGGTAGTCGCTTTCCCGGAGGATCCGCTGCCATTCGTCGGCGTTGCCGTCGGTGACGACATCCTGCGCGATCCGGTTCCAGAGCTGGGTGAGCCTGCCCCTCTCCGCCGGATCCTGCACTCCGGCCACGGCGCGCATCCGCAGATCGTCCACCACCGAGAACACCGGGTCGGGGATCCCCAGGGCCACCGCGTCGCCCAGTTCGGACCCGGTGATCCGGTCGCTCAGCAGACGGCGCAGGCCGGCGACGTTCCGCGCGGCCCACGCGGGCGGTACGTCCTGGCTGCGCGCACTGTCGAGCGCCGCACGGAAGAGGCAGTTACCGCCACCCGGGGTGTCCAGCCGCCGGAAGGCCCGGCCGTCCGCGTGCACGGCGTCCACCGTGCCGGGCGTGGCCTTGCTGAGGAGGGTCATGTCCTCGGCGAGGCTCTCCGGGCGGCTCGACGTGGGCGCCAGGTCGGGCCTGCGGCGGGCGAGTTCGGCGGTGTCCTCGGAGCTGAGGCCCAGCTCGGACAGCGGCAGCGGGGTGTCGGAGAGCGACCAGGTGATCTGCGCGGAGGGTGCGTAGGTGAGGCCGCGCACGTCCTCCGGCGAGACCATGGTGGTCGGCGGGAGTGCGGGCGGTGGCGGGGGCAGCAGGGCGTCGAGCGTGGTGTCGGGCCCGGCGGTGGTGCGCAACTCGGCTGCGGCGCGCAGGAATTCGGTGTACTGCTCGACGGTCGGCTCGGCGGCCGGATCGCTGGTGGTGCCCGTGGCACCACCCCGGTCGACGACCATCCGGCGCAGCAGGTCCGGGGTCATCCGGCCGTCGCCGTACCGGGCCGCGGTGTCCGGGCTGAGCCAGCGCAGGCCGTCCACGAAGGCGAGACCGGCGAGCAACTCACGGTTCTCCGGGCGCTGTTCGGCGTCAGGGCCGAGGGCGTCGCGCAGCGTGCGGATCTGCTGGAGGGTACGGGCCCGCGCGAAGGCGTCGGCGGGATCCGGGCCCGCGTGCAGGCCCGCGTCGCGTGCCAGTCCGTCCAGGTCGGCGCCGCTGGGCTCCGGGGTGAAGAGTCTCCACCTGCCCGGCCCGTCGGAGTCCTCGGTGAGCACCGCGCGGACGTTGCCGTCCCGGTCCCGGGCCGTGCCGACCTCGGTGGTCGGCGCGTACACCTGCCGTCCGGTCCGGTTCGCCACATGCTGCGCCACCGGCAGCCCCGCCATCTCGGGCTGCCGCCCGGTCTCGCAGGAGAACAGCACCAGCGGCCGGTCCTGGTCGCCGTCCTGTGCCCACGAGTTGAGCACCTCGCCGTACTGCACACCGCTGACCTTCACGGTGGGGCGCGCCGCGTCGTTCGTACCGAGGGTGACGGTACGAGAGGTGCCGTGCCCCGCGGCGTAGTCGGCGCCACGCTCGGTGCCCGAGCCGGGGAGTGCGGTCGGCGGGCCGGTGAACACGGTACGGCGGGCGGGCGGGCCCGCCGTGGTCCCCGGAGCCGGGCTCGTGGACGTGGTGCGCACGCCGCGGAAGGTGTCCTGGCCCAGCAGCGCGCGACGCCCTTCGCTGTGTGCCGTGCCGTCCTCGGCCGGGCTCTGCGAGATGGTCAACGTCTGTACGGCACGCCCCGGTTGTGGCTTGACGGCGGCGTCCGGAACCCAGCGCCGCAGCTGCGCGACAGGCACCGTGTGGCCGTCCAGGGTGGTGACGACCCGCTCGCTCGGCGGCCGCGCGCGGCCGTTTCCGTCGTCGGCAGTGTCGCCGCTGTCCGCGGGCCGCACGACGATCCGCCCCGTGGGTGGGAGCGCCACGGGGGGTGTCGCCGACGTGTTGTCCGACGTGTTGTCCGACGTGTTGTCCGACGTGTTGTCCGACGTGGTGAGCGGAAGCGGAAGGGGAGGCGGGGTGCCGCCGTCCCCGGGCCCGCGCCCGCCGCCGAGGCCGGAATCGTGTCCGCCCGTCGCGTCGCCGTTGTCGTGGCCCGACTCCAGGTACAGGTCGGTGGCCCCCTCGGTCCAGGGGCGGGACAGGGTGGCCAGCTTGGCCGCGCCGGGCGCGCCGGTGTCCGTCGAGTTCGGGCCGACTCCGTTGGCGTCCACGGAAGGTGTCACGTCCGAAACGAGCTTCGGCCGCGTGGCCGGGGCGATGACCGGGTCGCTGTCTGTCGTCGGGGTGCTCTGCGTGGCGGGGCCGGTGGTCGCGGCGGGGGCCGGGCCGAGGGCGTCGGCGAGCGGCAGCAGCACATCGGCGCCGGGGAACGCGGCGTCCGAGGTGTCCGGGGAGCCGTCCGGCGTCACGGCGGTCGGCGGGCCGGTGAGCGGGCGGACCCGAACCGGGGCGCCGGGCCCTTCGCGGGTCAGCTCGACGGCGGCGCGTACCGGACGCCCCGCCCCGTCCGACGCGACCGCCGGCCCGAGTACGACGGCCCGGTCGACCCCGGCCCCGTCCAGCAGCTCGGCCGCTTCCGGCGCGCCCTCCCCCGGCGGCGGCACCTGCGAGACCACGATCGTCAACGGCTGTGACTGAGTGGCCGAGGGATTCGCCACGGGCGACGGACCAGCCTTCACGTCGCGGGCCGGTCCGCCGAGGTCGCGTACGTCACCGGCATCGCGTACGTCGCCCGTGTCGGCGTACGAGCCGGTGGTGGTCACCTTCGGCGGAGCCGTGGCGATGTCGGGGGCCGGGGTGGGGCCGCTCTCGGCGGAGCCCGAAGTCCCACCGAGCTCAGCCGAGTTGGCGGTCTCCGGAGAGGATGAGGTCTCCGGTGGCGTGCTGTTCTCCGGAGGCGGGCTGATCTCCGAAGAGGGAGTCTCCGGAGAAGTGGCGGTGTCGGGCGACTGCGAGATCTGCGAGGCGTCGCCGGTCGTGATCTGCGAGGCGTCGTCAGTCGTGGTCTGCGAGGGCCCGTCAATCGTGACCTGCGGGGTGTCGTCACTCGTGGTCTGCGTGCCGTCCACCGGGCCCGTGGCGTCCGGGTCACGGGTGCCCTGCGGCTGGGTGTTGGAGTAATTCGGGGTGCTTCCGGATGTGGGGGCGCCACTCGGCCGAGCGCCAGTGCCCGAGCCGGTACCGGACCCAGTGCTGGTGCCCGACCCTGTGCCTGTGCCGGAGCCAGTGCCGGTACCCGTGCCCGGCGTGGCGGAGTTGGTGGGGCCGTTGGAAGTGACAGGTCCGCCGGCCCCTTGCTCCGGCACCGGAGCCGTACGGTCGTCCTGCTCGGCCAACGCGTCCGGCGAGTTCTGAACGTTGTTCTCCGGGGAACCCACGACCGGGTTCTCCGGAGACACGTTCCCCGAAGACGCCTCAGGCGCGGCACCGTTCAAGTCGACGGCGTTGTCGACCTGAACGTCCGGACCGAGGTCCATCACGTGATCGGCGGGACCGGGAGCGGAGTTGCCCGTGGGCCCGTTGCCGAAAGTGCCCTCGTTGGTGATCGGAGCGTCCACCGCGACCGAGGTGCCGAAGGCGTCGAGCGCGCGGCGGACCTCGTCGGTGTCGATCTGGGCGGCGGGGCTGTTCCCGGCGGGTACAACCCGGACCTCGGGCACCTGCGACAGGTTGCCGTGCAGGCTGTCGCGGACCCCGATCTCGGTGCTGCCGGGCGGCTGGGAACCGCGCAGCGCGGCGAGGTCGCGCAGCGCCTGCTCGCGGACCTCGGCGGGACCGTTGTGGACCTGCTGCCACAGCTCGTTCTCGGCGGCGGTCGCGGGCAGCGGGCCCGGGGAGTAAGCCGGCGGGTTCATGGTGGTGTACGGCGGCGGGTTCCCGGCGGAGTAGGGCGGAGGCGACTCGTTCCCGGTGAAGTCCCCCGTGCCGGCGTTCTGTTGTGAGACGGGCTGGGGCGAGGTGCGCGTGGAACCTCCGGCTCCCGAGGAGCCCGAGGTCTCCGTGTTCGAGGGACCGTCGGTGCGGTCGGCGCCGTCGCGGGAGCGCGTGGAGCCGTCCGAGTCAGGGGTGTCGGAGTCGGTGTTGCCACCGGAGACGGTGGACGGCTGGTTGCGCAACTTGTCGATGGCGTGGCGCAGTTCGGCGCCGCTGTTCAGAGCGGTGTCGCTGAGCGTGGCCTCGACCTGGCTGCTGAGGCCCGCGCCGACGAATGTGGACCAGCTGGTGGACCAGTCGCCGTCGAAGGCACCCTTGATCAGGATCTCCGCGAGCGCCTCGCCGGAGCCGGCGGCGAGGAAGTCGGCCGTCCCCTTGAGCCCGTAGTGCCCGGCCATCGCGCCCGGCCGGTCGGCGTTGTTGCGCAGGATCTGGCTGTTCCGCCACAGGTTCGTGTTGTTTCGGAAGGACAGCGGGTTGTTCCGGAAAGTGATCGGCGTGTTGTTCGTGGTGTTGGGGCCGTTCCCGTACGAGTTGGGGTCCGGGCGGTCCTTCGGGGTGTTGCCGCGGGGGTTCGGTGTGGGGTCGGGGTTCGGCTTGGGGTTCGGGCCGTTGTTCTTGAAGTCGAGGTTCGGGGGGTTCTTGAGATTGGGGTTGTTCTTGAAGTTGAGGTCGGGGCCGTTCTTGAGGAAGTTGTTGTCGTAGCTCTTGACGATGTTCTTGGCGAAGTCGTCGAAGATGCTGGTGAGGAAGCCCGCGGCGGCGCCGAACGCGGCCGACTTGAGGATGTCGTTCCAGTCGAAGCCGTCTGGGCGGCGGCCGTTGGGGGCGAAGTTCATCATCGCCAGCCGCACCGCGAAGGTGGTGAACGCCTCGGCGAACGCCTCGGTCAGCGAGGGCGCGATGTGCAGCCGCTGGAGCAGGTGGCTGAGCGTGGTGAGGATCATGAACCGGCTGCGCAGCTTGGCCATCATGATCTGGCTGGCCGAGGCGCCGCCGGTGAAGAAGGACATCGCCAGGTAGATGGCGATCTCGATGAGCAGCCGGATGACCTCGGCGATGACCTGCCATTTGGACTCCATGATGTCCATGGAGGTCTTGCGCCGGCCCTCGGCGATCTTGTCGAGTTGCTCGGCGAAGTCGCGCAGGTAGTTCTTGCCGCCGTCATCGATGAGCATGCCCATCGCCTTGGCGTACGACTTGGAGAGGTCGTCGGGCATGACCTCGGCTATGTCGTGGATGGACTTCTCGATCAGCGACGACATCCTGTCGAGCTTGCGGCCCAGGCCGGAGTAGGGCCGACGGCTCTCGTAGGCGAGGTCCTCGTCGGCGTCGATGAGCTTCTCCCCGGTGAGGATGAAGATCATCGCGTTGACCTCGGGTGATGCCATCATGCTCATCGGGAGCCGCCCCGCTGGTCGCTCGGGCAGGACGGAGCGGCCGCTCCCGGCACGGTGCGGGAGCGGTCGGCGGCGCGCGGGTCAGCGGCGGCCATGCCCGCCCGGGCCGTTGCCGTCCAGCCCATGGGTGTCGAGCTCTCTGTTGTTCTGCTCGATCGCCTCGATGTTGCCGTCACGCGTGGTCTTCATCAGCCGGACCTGGCTGACCGTGGCGTCGGTGATGCCCACCAGCGCGTCGCGGATGGACATCATGGTGTCCTTGGTGGTCTGCCGTTCCTTCTGTTCCTGCGGCTTGGCCTTCTCGGCGAACTCGCCTTCCGTACCCGGCCATCTGACCGTGGGCGCGAGCTCGTCGAGGAACTCCTCGGTCATGCTCCTGGCCAGGGTGCCGATCTCCTCCAGCTGCCCCGCCAGGGCCTCGATGCGCTGCGGGTCTACGTAGTACCGCTGTCCCATCGTCAGTCCTCCCCGTCCTCGCCGAGCGCGTCCCGCCAGGCGGGGGTGGCCTGGCCGCCGCGCGCCGTGTCCTCGTCGTCCTCTCGCAGGACCTCGGGGCCGAAGATCCGCTCCCAGTCCAGCTCGAAGCCCTTCAGTTCCGGCACGTTGCTGCTGGGCTCCGCGAAGGGCGCCATCGCCTTCATCACATGCCGGTTCATCTTCAGGCGTGCCGCGTTCGCCGCCTCCAGGACGCTGGCGGCCAGCTCCTGGGGGGACATGTCGCGGTACTTGTTCTCCAGGAACTCGATCCCGGTCAGCTCGCCCTGCGGGCCCACGCTGGCGCGGATCGCGCGGTCGGAGGAGAGTACCGCGAACGATGCCTGCCGCAGCTCGCGCTCGGTGCGCGCGACCGCTTCCTGAGCGGCCTGAAGTTCGGCCATCGCCTTTTCCAGGCGCTTCTCCAGCGGTTCCGTCACGCCCGCTCCGCCCTTCTCCGTCGGTCTCGCCGCACATCCGGCTGTCCGGTCCGTGCGTCCCAATGCCCGGCTCGTACGTCCCTGTGAACGGTCCGTGCGTCCGGCTCCGGTCCCAAGTTCAGCAACTGCCCTGCTGATCTTGCCTGGTGAGGGCACGGTTGCGGAATCCGGGGCCGGGTGGGATTCGTCTCTCCGCAAAGCTCTCGCCGGATCTGCGGTACGGTCACCGCCCGATGACGGCCGGGGTGCCGCCCTCCTCGGTGCCCCACACGTCCTCGTCCTCCTCCAGGTAGTCGGCGGAAGTGGTGGCCCTGCGGCCCGGCTGCGTCTCCTCCTCGTTGGAGTCGCCGCCGCCGGTGGTCGTCACCCGGGAGGCCGGGGCCAGGAAGGTGTCACTGTCCTCCTGGCGGTTCCACGGGCTGCGCCGTCGGCGGTTGCGGCGCTCGCTCTCCTCGGCCGCGTCGACCAGGACGGCGCGCACCCGCTCGCCGTTGCCCTTCTCGCCGCCCCCGCCCATCCCGCCCTGGCCGCCGCCCATCGGCATACCGGGGCTGCCGGGCGTCCCTGGCGTTCCGGGGGTGCCGGCTGAGGCGGCGGCGCTGAGCGGGGTGCCCGTGCTGTCCGAGAGTGGTGTGACGCCGGCCGCGCTGAACCCGTCCGCGGCGGACAGCGAACTGTCCCCGGAGAGGCCACCGCCAAGGCCTCCGCCGCTCCCGCCGTCACCGCTGAGGCCCAGTTCGGAGAGCGGCACGTCCCGGGAGGTGGTGCCGTCGTTGTTCCCGGACGAGTTGAGGTCGTGCAGGTCCACCCTTTCGGTGTTGCCCTGCGGGTCAGTGAGGGTGGCGATGCCGGTGTCCGGGTCGATGACCTGCGTACTACCGTCCGGGAAGGTGGTGGTCAGCTGGCCGTTGTCCAGGATGGTGGTGGAGCCGTCCGGGTTGGTCACCCTCGCCCCGTGGGTGAGGTCGGTGGTCGTGGTGGTGCCGTCCGCGTCGGTGGTGGTCAGCTGGCCGTTGTCCGGGTCGAACGAGGACTCGCTGCCGTCCGCGAACGTGGTGGTGAAGTCGCCGCTGTCGTCGAGCTCGACGTGCCCGCCGGTCGGGGTCTCCAGGCCGGACGGGTCGCTGTTGAGGTTCCCGAGGTCGCCGATCGTCTCCGTGGTCACGTCGGAGTTGATGTCGCCCAGATCGCCCAGGTCGTTCAGATCATTCAGGTCGCTGAGGCTGTTCTGGCTGTTCAGGTCGCCCAGGTTGCCGAGGTTCTCGGTGGTGGTGGTGCCGTCCGGGTTGGTGGTGATCGCCTGACCGGTCGAGGGGTCGACGGTCTGCGTGGTGCCGTCGGGGAACGTGGTCGTCAGTTTGCCGCCGTCGCCGAGGGACGTCACCGAACCGTCCGGGTTCGTCACCTTGAGGCCGTCACCCAGATCCTGCGTGGTGACGGTGCCTTCCGGGGAGGTGGTGGTGAGCAGCCCGCTGTCGGGATCGAAGGAGGTCTTGCTGCCGTCCGGGAAGTCGGTGGTGAGCTTGCCGCCGTCGGCCTGGGTGTTCCCGCCGGTCGGGGTCCTGAGGGAGCCGCCACCGGCGTTCAACCCGCCGAAGTTGCCGAGACTCTGGTTGACCGGCCCCAGGTCGGTCTGGGACCCCTGGCCGTCACCGTTGATGTCACCGATGTCGCCGGGGCTCTCGGTGACCGGGGTGTTCTGGTTCAGCAGGTCGTCGAGGCTGTCAAGGTTCTGCTCGTTGACCGCGTTGGGGTCGTTGAGGCCGCCGAGGCTCTCCTCCATGGCCTTGGCCTGTTCCTCGGCCTCGCGCTTGGCCTCCTCCTGCTCCTTCTTCTGCTCGTCGCGCAGTTCGTCCGCGTACTTCTTGTCCTCGTCGCGCTGCTGGTTCTGCTCGTTCCGCAGGTCTTCCTGGAGGCGCTTGGCCTCCTCCTGCTCCTTCTTCTGCTCGTCGCGCAGTTCGTCCTGGTACTTCTTGTCCTCCTCGCGCTGCCGGTTCTGCTCCGCCCGCAGCTCGTCCTGGTACTTCTTGTCCTCCTCCCGCTGCCGCTCCTGCTCCGCCCGCAGCTCGTCCTGGTACTTCTTGTTCTCCTCGTTCTGCTTCTTGATCTCCTCCTTCTCCTCCTTCAGCTTCTTCTCCTCGTACTCCTCCGAGGCCGTGCTGGTCGACTTCGGCTTGGGCACGTTGTCCGCGAAGTCCTCGCCGAGTTCGAGGAAGTGGTTGTTCAACTTGGACTGCACCGTGGCGGCGGGCTTGCTCAGGTACTCCTCGACGCCCTGGCTCCAAATCTTGACCGCCTTGTCGCCGACCTTCGCCCAGTTGGCGATGTCGGTCAGGTCGCCGTACTCCGGATGCACCTGGGAGAAGCCGCCCTGCGGGCTGTGCCTGACGGTCGTGGAGTAGCGGGTGCTGGTCGACGTGATGTCCGTCTTGGCGACGTTGTTCGTGTCCACCCACTGGGCGAGCTCGTCCAGGACGTAGCGCAACACCTGATGCGGGTCGTAGTACGAGGACTTGGCCCAGGTCAGCCACGCATTCAGCAGCTCCGTGGCGGAGTCCTGCAGATACTTGCGGCCCAGCGACAGGGCGCGCGAGTACACCGTGTTGCCGGTGCCGGTCTCGTCGCCGGTGCCGGCTGAGGAGTCGAAGGTCTCGACGTAACTGTCGTAGTTCTCGCGGATCTTCTTCAGCAAGCTTCGGAAGACCTCCGCCGCCTCGCCCTTCCAGCTCGCGTCGTCCTTGCCGAAACGGTCCTCCCAGTCCTTCAGCACCACCGCGTGGTCCCGGAAGAACTTGGCGGCGAAGTCGAAGGAGTCTCCGGTGGTGTTGAAGGAGCTCAGGTCCACCACGTCGGCCCCGGGTACACCCAGGTTGCTGAACCGGGCGTCCTTGCTGCTGCCGCCCAGCAGAGCGAGGAGCGCCGCCCGCGGCCCGTTCATGTACCGGGCGAGCGGGATGGTGCTCATCTTGTCCTTGTTGTAGTCCGTGAACTCGTTGCCCTCACGGACCTGGGCGTTGTTGACGTCGTCGGTGCCGGGGGCGGCGAAGATGATCTCCTCGCCTGCCTTCACACGACCCTCGAAGACGATCCGGGCCTGCATGATCTTCTGCTTCTTGCCGCCGTCGAAGAACCAGATGTCGTAGTCCTCGCCCGTGTTCCTCAGGAAACCGGAGTCCTTGACGAGAAGGCCGAGGCTGCGCTCCTTGATGTCCATCCGGAAGAGCTTGCCGCCATGGTCGGAGCGGAGCGTGTCGAAGATGGTGTTGCGGTCCGGCACGGGATAGCCCGTGATGTGGGTGACCAGGGTGGCCCAGGTGTCGCTCGACGGGTCGCCGGCGTTGTCGAACTTGTCGAGGTTGGTGACGGAGTTGAGATCGTACCGATCTACCACCGGGCGCCCTTTCTGGTCGGTTGCCGTCCGTGCCGGCGCATCGCGTCTTCGTACGGATGTGCAGGTGTGTGTCTCTTACAGAGGTGCGCCGGTCGGCTGGGGCCGCTGCCGGCACGCGCGAGGGGTCAGTCTTCTTCTTCCGCACTGCCCGCGGTGAGCGTGTCGACCTCTTCGAAGGTCTGTAGGAGCGTCTGCGCGTCGATCGCCCCGAGGTTCTTGTCCTTGGTCTTGTTCGCCTCTTCGATGGTGTCCGTGAGCGCTTCCTTGAGCTCCTTGAAGAGGTCCATCTGGTCGCCGAGCAGCTTGTCGATAGCCTCGGCCGCGGTGCGGACGCCCTCGATCAGCTTCGGTCCCGAGACCAGGGGGTCGGTGACCATCTTGCCGATGCGCAGGAGCTGTTTGTCCTGGGCGAGGTTGTCCGGGGTGGTGTGCCCGTCGACGAGGTCGCCGAGCGGGCGGATGGTGGCTCCGTCGCCCTCCTCGCGGTGCTTCTTCGCGGCGGTGTAGACCGGCTGTACCTCGTTGTCCCGGAAGTTCTCCATCTGCTTGAGGTCGAAATGCTTGACGTCGGCCTTTTCACCGGCCATGGGACGATCTCCTGCTGCTAGGTGCCGGACGGTGGGTACGGGACGGCCCGGTGAGCCTCGCGTGTACGGACGACGGCCTGATCCGTAGGCCTGCGTGCCGGGTCGGCGCACCGGGCCTGCCGGGAGGCTCCGGCCCGCTCGGCGGCGTCCGGCACGGATCCTCCCGGAACTCTTGGAGCGAGCTCGGCTCTTGTTGCCTCAACCGCCCGCATGGGGCCGCCATGCGTGCGGTTCGGCGCCTTCGATCGCACGCGCGACGCCGGGCCCCGCCCTCAGGACGGAGGGGAAGCTCCGGGCAGGCCCTGGGGCCTAGGCCTTAACGGGCCCGTACGTTGCCCCAGTTGTCGGCGCTCTTGCGCTCGTCGCGAGAGTGGTTGTCGTGGATGGTCCGGATCAGCTCACCGTTGTCACCGAGGAGCCGGGCCATGTTCTTGGTGGCGTTGTCCCACTCCGCTTGGACCTCACGGTACTTCTCCTGGTCCGCACCCTCCCAGGACGTGACGAGCGGCTTCAGCTCGTCCTCCAGGTTGTTGAGGGTGTTGATGATCACCTGGGTCTGCTCCATCAACTCCTCGATGGCCTGCTGGACCTTGGGGTACTGCACGTCAATGATGCCGTCGGCCATGACGTCTCCTCTCGAAGGCCGGGCACGAGGCCCGGGAAGCTCACGAAGTCCGGCCTCACCGAAGGGGGCCGGTACCGCGGGTGGTTCAGCTCAGTGCTTCGAAGACGCCCTGGCTGGTCTTGCTGTTGAGAACCTCTGCCAGGTCCTGGTTCTCCTTCGCCAGACGGTTGGCGGAGGTCACGTTCTCCTGGAGCGCGTCGATCATCG
Source organism: Streptomyces sp. NBC_00322 (assembly GCF_036147535.1). Classification (NCBI taxonomy): domain Bacteria; kingdom Bacillati; phylum Actinomycetota; class Actinomycetes; order Kitasatosporales; family Streptomycetaceae; genus Streptomyces; species Streptomyces sp. NBC_00322. The sequence continues at coordinate 1,113,353 of NZ_CP108019.1, forward strand.
TGCTGATCTGGATGACGACCTTCTGCGCCTCGGCGTTCCAACTGCGGAAGAGCTTCAGCAGTGCTTGGCCCTCGTCGCCGCCGACGCCCGAACGCGCGGCGATCTCAGCGACGTTGTTCTGGGTCTTCTCGACCTGGTCCCTGGCCGTCTCCAGGGAGGAGACTCCCCCCAAGCCCTTGGCATAGTCCGCTTTCCTTGCGGCGCTGTCCGCCATGTCACGCTCCCTTCGTTCAGGCGCGTCTCGTCGCACCGTTGCCCGTTGAGGCTAAAGAGAAAACAGGGTTCCGCGCAACGCGTGCAGGAAAGATGTGAGCAACGGCCGGTTCGGCAGAATTCGCTTGTATGGCAACGGAGTTGTGCGAACGTTGCAGCGGGATGAACGGGTACGCCCGAACGGCGGGGGAAGCAGGACGTGAACTACCCCCGCCGACCCGCGAAGCGGGCGGAAAACGGGCACACGAAGAGACCGAACGGTCATGGAGAAGGACCGCGCCCGGCATTGTGCGTGCACCCGCGGGATTCCACGGGTGCCGCCCGCTGAAAAGTTTGAGCTAGTTCTGAGGTTTCTCCTCAGTAACCGGCACCTTCCTGCCGGGCGACATCAGCGACTTCGTGCCGACGACGCCGATTTCGGCCACATCTTTCTCTCCACTCGCCTTTTCTCTTTCTCTTTTTCTCGGCGTCGTGTGCGTTTCTTGCCGGAATCGGTATGCGGTGTCAGTTCTGTGAAGCGGTGCCCGCCGTGACCACTTCGCTCGCCTTGTCCGGCTTGTCCGCCTCGCCTCTCTCCCCGGCCTTCTCCGACCGACCGGCGGTACCGCACTCCGGTGCCGTGACCTTGGGCTCCGCGGCACCGGTGGCGGCGATCGCATCGAGGTCCGCGCCGGTCGGGAAGGCCGCGAGCAGTGGTGCCGGGACCGAGCCGATGTCCGCGGCCTCGTACCCGAGCGCCGCCAGCGATTCCTTGGCGGACACGCGGTACTTCACACCGTTCTCCGCCACCAGATAGGTGGTCCCGGCGTGCGCGGCGCCGCTCGCATGCAGGGCCCGGACCAGAGCGCCGTGCCCGGGCCGTACCACCGTGGCGTCCGTCGGGACACAGGCCGGCTTCAGCGGCTGCGCGGTGCCCTCCGACACCGCGACCGGGGCGAGTTGGGTCAGTGGGACCAGCACCGACCTGATCCGTACGCCGCCGTTGTCGCCGTCCACCTGCGCGCAGAGCGCGGTGCCGCGCTCAGCGGACTGCGGGAGAGGCGGCGCGTCCGGCAGTTCCGCGGAGTCGGCGGACTCCGAGTCCTTCGCCCGGTGCTCGCGCAGCGCGTCCGCGCCGACCGTGCGCACCTCGGGCGACTGCCCCTGGTAGGCGTCCTTCTGGGTGGCCGGGTCGCCCAGTACCAGGGCGGCGCCGAGCCGGGTCAGCGGCACCAGGCCGTCCTCGCGCAGCAGGTGGTAGGTGCTGCCACCGCCGGGCACGCTGACCTTGAACAGCTGGCCGATCCTGCTGGCTTCCCCACCGAGCGTGGGGCCCTTCTCGCCGCGTCCCGGCACCGCGGGCGGCTTCAGGGCGGGGCCGGGCGCCAGCGCGTCGAGGAAGGCCGCCGAGACCGGCATCGGCTGCTGTGAGCCGTAGCCGAGGGCGTTGCGGGCGTCGGAGGCGCGGTCCAGCGGCAGTCGGCTGCCCCGCCACACCAGGTACTCGGTGTCGTCCGGGCCGCGTACCAGCACTCCGCGGTCGCGGCCGATGCCGCGGGAGTCCAGGGACATCCCGGCCGCCACGGTGGTGGCTCCCGGCTTGTCCACCCCGCTGTTCGCCACGACACCGGAGGTGTTGGGCAGCGCCCCGTCCGGCCCGGTGACGCACATGTGCCAGGCGCCGTCGTCGAGTTGGCCGGCCGCGGGCACCACTTCCGGGGCGCCGGGGATGCCGACCGGGGCGCCGACCGGAACGCCCTGCAGTGAGGGGGTGCGGACGTCGGCGGTCGCCAGGTCCGAACCGCCGATCAGCTTCGCCGAGGCGTAGTTGCGCACCGGGTGCAGTACGCCGTCGGTACCGGTCCACAGATACCGGGCGCCGGTGTCGCGGTTGACCACCAGGTGCGCGCCGTCGCGCCAGCCGTCGTTACCGCCGGGGCGCAGCAGGCCGTAGACGGTGGCGCCCGCGCCGATCAGGACGGTGACCAGTACCCCGAAGACCACGCCGCGGGTGGTGCGCCCGAGCGGGCTCTCCGGGGCGTCCGGGTCGGCCATCAGCAGGCTCGAGCTGAGCCTGCCCATCATGAACGTGTGGGCGTGTACCTGGTCTCGTTTGGACTGCACGGCTTCTCCTCAACTCCTTCTCCATGCCGCGGCGTGCGGGTGTGCTCAGCCGAACAGGCCGCGGAGCCAGCCGAAGAGCCCGGCCGCCCAGAGGCTGAGCGGCAGCAGCGCCACCGCCAGGCCGGTGTGCGCGAGTTCCGCCGCACGGCCCCAGTAGGGCAGCACCCGACGGCCGGGCACCGTCCAGGCGGCGATCACGAGTGCGGCCGCGGCGCCGAGCAGCACCGCGAAGACCAGCACGCGTCCGTCGCCGTCGTGGTCCACCGCCCAGGCGCGGGCGAGCAGCAGCAGCCCGAAGACGCCGGGCACTGCCAGGGTCAGCCGCTGCCCGATGTGCACCAGGCCTCGGCAGTGCAGGAGCAGCAGCAGGCTCAGCCCGCAGGAGGTCAGCACCTCGGGCAGGTTCGGGTGGTCGGTGAGGACGACCAGGGCGGCCGCGGCAATGATGCCGGTGGCGGCGAAGAGCGCGGTGACCCAGCGCCCGGCCAGCTCGGTGCGCTGGGCGACCTCGTCGCCCGCGTAGGGCTCGATACCCTCCTGCAACTGGGCTGCGGAGGACGGCAGCGCGGGCAGCCGCATCCCGGCCAGTTTGAAGGCGAACGGCGCCACGGCTCCGGCGGCGAGCGCGACCACCGTCGCCACCAGTGCCACGGAGGCCGGTACGTCCAGGCCGGAGTACCCCATCAGGGCCCCGGCGATCGCGGTGGCCACCGAGACGATCGCGGTGGCGAAGAGGGCCGGGGCACCGACCGCGGTGGCGGCGAGCGCGAGAACCGCGCCGCCCGCGCCCGCCGCACCTGCCGCCAGCAGCCGGGCGCCCACGACCTGCGCAGCGTCCGGGCCAGTCAGATCGCCGCCGGGCAGCAGCCAGCCGGCCAGTGCCAGACAGGGCGCGACCAGCAGGGCGAGCGCGGTCGCGGAGAGGCGGTCACCGACGGCGCGGCTCGCCGAGCCCGCGCCGGCGAGCAGCAGCAGCCCGGTCACGGCCGCGTAGGCGACCTGGCGGGAGCCCGAGGCGGTCGCCCCGGGCCAGAGCACCAGTGCGAGGGCGGCCACCACGGTCGCCACCGCGGTGCCCACGACAAGCCCGCGGGCCGCTTCGGGGTGCCAGGTGTGCAGCCGTCGGGCCGCGGTGTCGGCTATCCCGTCCACCAGATCGTCGAGCCGGGCCTCGGGCAGCGCCTCGGTGTGCGGGCGCAGGTAGAGCACCGCGCCGTCGGCGAGCCCGGCGCGGGCGAGGGTGGTCTCCTCGTCGAGCGGGGCATCGCCGAGCTGCTGGAGCACCCAGCCTGCGTGGTCGAGACCGGACTCCTCGGCCTCCTCGCCGACATAACGAAGCAGCGTGGGCAGGAGGTCGGCGACCGGCACGTCGGCGGGCACGGCCAGATCGACGGAGACGCTCGGCGCACGTACGGTCAGGCGGCACAGTTCGGCCACAGCGCTGTCGGTCATCAGCTGAACTCTCGTCTTCCGTGGGGGCTTTGACAGGAGGACTTCCCCGGGAGAGGGAACCTGCGAAGAGTACGGAAGGCTGGCGCGGCCAGGAACGGGGGGTACAGGCAGGAGAATTGTGTCCGCGCCGCCGGCGACCGCCTCTCCCACGTGGACAGGTCGCGTTCCGTGAATGCAGACTACTGCCTACGCCCGCCGGATCGTGCTGCGGACCGGACTCTTTGTCCGGTATGGAGTTGTCCATCACGGGAGTTGACCGTCCCCGCTATCCGCTCGAAACATTCACCCCGGCGTTCACCGCGTCTCGCGGCACCCGGAGAATCACCTCGGTGCGGTCTTTTCCGCTACCGGGTGCGCCGGTATTCGGTGCGGGCCGGAAAATCAGTGAAACCGGAGGTTCTGTTCCTTGAGTGTGGTGCTGTTTCGCCGGCCGGCCCGCAGACGCGGACCGGAGATGCCCGAGGGTCAATTGACCCTGCAGGAGCCACCGGTCCTCGCCGAGACGGTGCCCGACACCTCGGCGATATGGACCTATTTGCCGATGGCGCTGATGTCGGTGTCGATGATGCTGATGTTCCTGCGCCCCGGCGGCGGGAACGGCGTCTTCATGTATCTGGCGATGGGCGTCATGGCGCTCTCCGCCGGTGCGATGCTGCTGGGGCAGCTGATGCGCCGCTCCAGCGAGCGCAAGCAGCGCCTGAAGGGCGAACGCCGCGACTACCTCCGCTACCTGGCGCAGATGCGCAAGCGGGTCCGTGCCACCATCGTGGAGCAGCAGCGGGCGCTCGCCTGGCGCCACCCGGACCCCGCCTCGCTCCGCTCGGTCGCCCGCACCTCGCGGCTGTGGGAACGCCGCCCGACCGACGAGGACTTCGGCGAGGCCCGGCTCGCGGTCGGTGAACAGCAGCTCGCGCTCACCCTGCAGCCGGTCTCCACCCGCCCGGTGGAGGACCTCGAACCGCTCTGCGCGCACGCCCTGCGCCGTTTCATCCGCGCCTACTCCACCGTCCCCGAACAGCCCCTCGGCCTCTATCTGCGCTCCTCGGCCCGGATCCTGATGCGCCCCGAGGAGCCCCCCGGTCAGGCGTCCGCAGAGCCGGGCGTCCCGCCGAACGGGGAGCTCGGCGAGGCCCGGGCCGAGGGCGCCGCCCCGGCGGAGGACCCGACCGACGCCGTACGCGCCCTCGTGCGTGCCGCGCTCGGTCAGCTCGCGGTGTTCCACGCGCCCGAGGAGCTGTGGCTCGCGATCTGTGTCAGTGACGAGCGACGTCCCGACTGGGAGTGGGTCAAGTGGCTGCCGCACGCACTGCACCCTCAGGAGGAGGACGGGGCCGGCCAGGTCCGCCGGATCACCGCCGAGCTCACCGAGCTGGACGACCTGCTCGGCGCCGAGTTCGCCGAGCGGCCCGGGTTCGACCCGGATGCCCGCCCCGGCCGTGACGAGCCCTACACCGTCATCGTCCTGGACGGCGTCACCGTCCCCGAGGGCCACCGCTGGGAGGGTCACGGCTACCGCAACGCCGTGGTCCTCGACGTCTCCGGGGCGCTGCGCTGGCGGCCCGGCCGCAACACGCTGCGGCTGACCGTCGGGCCGGACCGGGTGAGCCTGGTGCGCACCGACCGCAGCCGCAAGGAGCGCTCCGTGTCGCTCGGCCGCCCGGACCGGATGGGCACGCGCGGTGCGGAGTCGCTGGCCCGGCTGCTCACCTCGCGCCGGATCAGCCTGGGCACCGACATCGCGCAGCCGTTGGACGCCGACGTCGAACTGACCACCCTGCTCGGCATTCCCGACCTGCACCGCCACGACCCGGCCACCCTCTTCAGCCGGCACACCGGCGCCGCCCGGCTGCGGGTACCGGTCGCGGTCGGCGTGGACGGCCGCCCGGTGGAACTGGACATCAAGGAGTCCGCGCAGGGCGGTATGGGCCCGCACGGCATGCTCATCGGCGCCACCGGCTCCGGCAAGAGCGAACTGCTGCGCACTCTCGTCCTCGGTCTCGCCCTGACCAACTCCTCCGAGACCCTGAACTTCGTCCTGGTCGACTTCAAGGGCGGCGCCACCTTCCTGGGCCTTGAGGAACTCCCGCACACGTCCGCCGTCATCACGAACCTCGCCGACGAGGTCGCGCTGGTGGAACGTATGCAGGACGCCCTGCACGGTGAACTCATGCGCCGCCAGGAGCTGCTGCGCTCGGCGGGCAACTACACCTCCGCCCTGGAATATGAGCGGGCCCGCGCCGCGGGAACCGACCTCACCCCGCTGCCCAGCCTGTTCGTGGTGGTCGACGAGTTCAGCGAACTCCTCTCCACGCACCGGGAGTTCATGGACCTGTTCGTGATGATCGGCCGCCTCGGCCGTTCCCTCGGGGTGCACCTGCTGCTGGCCTCGCAGCGCCTGGACGAGGGCCGCATGCACCAGTTGGAGAGCCACCTCTCGTACCGCGTCGGCCTGCGCACCTTCTCCGCCATGGAGAGCCGTGGCGTGCTCGGTGTGCCGGACGCCTACGAGCTTCCGGCCCAGCCCGGCAGCGGCTACCTCAAGTCCGGTGTGGAGTCCCTGACCCGGTTCCGTGCCGCCTACTCCTCCGGCACCTACCGGCGCCGCACCGGCGCCGTGGTCCAGGCCCGGGTGGCCAGCCAGGTGGTGCCGTGGACCAGCGGCTGGGTGGTGCCGCGCACCTTGGAGGCCGCTCCCGAACCGGAGCCGGAGACCGAGGAGACCGAGGAGGATGAGGAGACCCTGCTCGCCGTGGCCCTCGACCGGCTGCGCGACTCAGGACCCGCCGCCCACCAGGTGTGGCTGCCACCGCTGGACGAGCCTTCCCCCCTGGACGCCCTCCTGCCGGGCATCGCCCGCGACCCCGAGCGCGGCCTCACCGCCGTCGGCTGGCCCGGGACCGGCAGGCTGCGGGTTCCTGTCGGCCTCGTGGACAAACCGTTCGAGCAGCGCCGTGACCCGCTGATCGTGGACCTCTCCGGGGCCGGCGGCCACGTCGCCATCGCGGGCGGGTCGCAGAGCGGGAAGTCCACCCTCACCCGCACCCTGATCAGCGCCCTCGCCCTCACCCACACCCCCGCCGAGATCCAGTTCTACTGCCTCGACTTCGGCGGTGGCGGCCTCTCGCAGCTCGCCGCGCTTCCGCACGTCGGCGGCGTCGCGGCACGGCTCAACCCCGAGCGGGTGCACCGTGCGGTCGCCGAGGTGATGACGCTGCTCGCCCGGCGCGAGCAGTTCTTCGTCGACCACACCATCGACTCCATGCAGTCCTATCGCCGTCGCCGGGCCGCCGGGGAGTTCCCCGACGAGCCCTTCGGCGACGTGTTCATGGTGGTCGACGGCTGGTCCACGGTCCGCCAGGACTACGACGAGCTGATCGCGAAGTTCAACGAACTCGCCGCCCGCGGCCTCAACTACGGCATCCACCTGCTCATCACCACCACTCGCTGGGTGGAGCTGTCGGCCCAGGTCCGCGACCAGGCCGCCACCCGCCTCGAACTGCGGATGGGTGACCCGATGGACTCCGAGATCGACACCCGCAAGGCCCGCTCGGTGCCGCGCAGCGGCGGTCGCGGCATCACCGCCGACACCAAGATGCACTTCCTCGCCGGCCTGCCCCGGCTGGACGGCAGCGGCTCCCTCGAGGACCTCGGCGACGGCGTCGCCCACCTGGTCGCCGAGGTCGCCCGGCACTGGCCCGGCGCACCCGCCCCACAGGTACGGATGCTGCCGCACCGGCTCCCGGCCGCCGAACTCCCGGCGCCCGAGGCCACCGAGGGCGGCGGCATGCGCCTTCCTCTCGGTATCGACCAGGACGCCCTGGAACCGGTCTGGCACGACTTCAGCCGCACCCCGCACCTGATCGTGGTCGGCGACACCGAGAGCGGCAAGACCAACATGCTGCGCAGCGTCGTCGCGGGCATCACCGCCCGCTACTCCCCCGCCGAGGCGAAGATCATCGTGGTGGACTACCGCCGCACCCTGGTCGACACCGTCCCCGAGGAGTACCGCATCGGGCACGTGATCTCGCTGGACAACCTCAAGGAGACCATCGAGGGCGCCGCCCGGGCGATGAAGACCCGCGTCCCCGGCGCCGACATCGCCCCCGGCCGTATGCGCAAGTGCGACTGGTGGACCGGCCCGCGTCTGTTCATCCTGGTCGACGACTACGACATGGTCTCCGGCAGCTCGTTCCAGAGCCCCATGGAGCCGCTCTTCGAGTACCTGACTCTCGGCTTCGAGATGGGTCTGCACCTGGTCGTGGCCCGCAGCGCCATGGGTGCCGGTCGCGGCCTCAGCGACGCCCTCATCCGCCGTCTCGACGAGGCCAACAACCCGGCTGTCCTCCTCTCCTGCCCGCCCACGGAAGGAAGTCTCTTCGGCAACACGAAGCCCCGCAACCTTCCTCCCGGCCGCGCGCTGCACATCGCCCGCCGCCGCGCCAAGCTGATGCAGACGGCACTGGTAGAGGGGGACCAGGGGGACGACTGACGGAACGCGAGAGCGAAGCGTACGTCCGGGACGTACGCGGAACACTGACAGCGGGGGCCACCTCAGGTGGCCCCCGCTGTCAGTTCCCGGGGCGGCTGTACGGCGTCGGCGGGTCACTAGGACCAGCGGGTTGCGGAGACCGACGGGTCACCGGGACCGGCCGTACGGACCGATGAGCGGGACGCGTCACACGTCCTGCGCCCTCGGTCCTCGGCTCATTCCTGCTCGGTTCCGCCCGCTCCCGCCGGACGCCAGCCCCGGGCGCGGGCCCGGGGAAGGACGAAAGCGCCCCAGAGGACGGCGAGGACGCCGGCGGAGCCGAGGAGGACGAAGAGGGTCGCGCGGTCGGTGGCGCGGTCGGCGGCGGAGGTGTCGCGGACGGTCACGGGACCTGTGGCGCGCTCGGCGCCGGCGGAGCCGCCCGAGTCGGCGAGGACCGTGGTGACGGCCGCGTAAACGTCGAGCTGCGGGATGTCGGCGGGGTAGGCGGTGGCGGTCAGGCGGCGGGCGACGGCGTCGGGCGAGTCGTCGGGGCGGACGGCACGGACGGCCGCGGCAGCCCCGGCGGCGTAGGCGGTGGCCACCGAGGCGCCGGCGCCGAGGTAGTGGCCGTCGCCGCGCGGGCCGCCGGAGACCACCCCGGCGCCCGGGGCGGCCAGGTCGATGCCGCCGGTGGCCAAGGCGTTGTCCGGGCGGACACCGCCGGGAAGCATGTCGGCGACCGAGAGGACGCCGGGTTCACCGGCCGGCCAGTAGGTGCGCGGCGGGATCTCGTCGGTGCTGCTCCGCGGCGGGTCCGGGGTGGCCGCGGCGACCACCAGCGCGCCGGCGCTGCGGGCCTCGGCGACCGCACGGGTCAGCTCGGCGTCACGGCGCGGCAGCGCCACCGCGACCGCGATCACTTCGGCCTTGGCTTCGGTCGCCTCGCGCAGTGCCTCCACGACCAGGCCGGTACTCGCCTGACCGCGTGTATCGGTGCCGCGCAGGGCCAGGATTTTCGCGCCCGGGGCGACCCCGGTCAGGCGCGAACTGCCCTTGCCGGCCCCGGCGATCAGCCCGGCCAGGAAGGTGCCGTGCCCGACGCAGTCCTCGGCGGCCGTGCCCTGGGCGGTGACCCTGCCGCTCAGCCCGGCGGCGCCCGGAACGACGCCGGTGTCGATCAGGGCGACGGTCACACCCGCGCCGGTGCTGTACTGGTGCAGCCGGTCCAGGTCGAGGCGCTGGCGCGACCAGTCCTGCTTCTTGGCCTTCTCGCGGGAGGCGGGGGTGCAGGTCACCGCATCGGCCGTCGGATCGAGCGCGGTGGGCATACCGGGCAGTTCCTGGCCCTTCTTCCCGTCCGCCGCCGGCAGGCGCGAGGGGGGCGCCGCCTGGGCCGGAAGGGCCGTGGGCAGCAGCAGCGCGGCGGCGAGGCCTGTGCCGGACAGCAGGCGGGTGACCCAGCGGGCGGGCGTTCTCATCGGGGGGCCGCCTTCGGCGCCGCAGACACGACGTCCTCGGGGAGGAGGATGCGCAGATCGTCCAGGGTGGGTGTGGCCAGTGAACTGAGCCGTCCCGCCTGGCGGGTGACCATCGACTCGACCACCTGGCGGGCCAGCCGGGCGTTGCCGAAGGAACGGTCCCTGGGCAGCGATTCGAAGTGCTCCTTGAGCAGCGGGCCGGTGCCGGGTCCGCACTCGTATCCCATGTTCGAGGCCTGGGTGCGCACGATGGTGACCAGTTCCTCGGAGGAGTAGTCGGCGAAGCCGATACGGCGCGGGAAGCGGGAGGAGAGGCCCGGGTTGGAGGCGAGGAAGCGCTCCATCTCGTCGGTGTAGCCGGCGACGATGACGACCACCTCGTCGCGATGGTCCTCCATCAGTTTCAGCAGGGTGTCCACCGCCTCCTGGCCGAAGTCGGCGCCGCCGCCGCGCGGGGTGAGGGTGTATGCCTCGTCGATGAACAGCACGCCGCCGCGGGCCTTCTCGAAGACCTCGCGGGTGAGCTGGGCGGTGTGGCCGATGTAGCGGCCGACCAGGTCGGCGCGGGCCGCCTCGATCAGCTGGCCCCGGTCGAGGATGCCGAGCTGGGTCAGGACCTCCCCGTAGAGGCGGGCGACGGTGGTCTTGCCGGTACCGGGCGGGCCGGTGAAGACCAGGTGGTTGCTGAGTGAGGGCACCGGCAGTCCGGCGGCGGCGCGGTGGCGGGCCGTGGTGATGAGGTTGACCAGGTCCGCGACCTCGCGCTTCACCTCGGCCAGGCCGATCATGTCGCCGAGGCGGGTCAGCGGGTCGTCGGCCGGAACGGCCGTCGAGGTGCTCTGCGCGGCGGCGGTGGCGGAGACGTCATCCGGCAGCAGCAGGCGCAGGTCGTGCTCACCGACCTGCGCCTGGGTGGCGAGCCGGACCGCCTGTCTGTCCACCATCTCCTCGAACACCCCGCGCGCGGCACGGCCGTTGCCGAAGCCGCTGTCCCGCGGCATCGCCTCGAAGTGCGCGGCCAGGGCGGCCGCGGTGCCTTCGGCCAGCTCGTACTGATGCTGGGAGCACATGTTCTCCATGATCGCGACCAGTTCGGGCACCGAGTAGTTCTCGAACTCGACGGTCCGCGAGAAGCGGGAGGCCAGGCCCGGGTTGGAGCCGAGGAAGGACTCCATCTCGCGGGAGTAGCCTGCCGCGACCACCACCACGTCGTCGCGGTGGTCCTCCATGAGCTTCAGCAGGGTGTCCACCGCCTCGCGGCCGAAGTCGGCGCCGCCGTTGCCGCTGTCCGAGGCGAGCGTGTACGCCTCGTCGATGAACAGCACGCCGCCGAGAGCCCGTTGGAAGGTGTCGGTGGTCTTGATGGCGGTGCCGCCGACGACCTGCGCGACCAGGTCGGCGCGTGAGACCTCCACCAGGTGCCCGCTGGGCAGCGAACCCAGCTCGGCGAGGATCGACCCGTAGAGGCGGGCGACGGTGGTCTTACCGGTGCCGGGCGGGCCGGCGAAGATCAGGTGCCGGCTCATCGGCGGGGCCGACATGCCGAGCTGTTCGCGGCGCTGGGCGAGCTGCGTCAGGTTGACCAGCGTGCGCACCTGCTGCTTGACGTTGTCCAGGCCGATCAGCGCGTTGAGGGCGCCGAGCGGGCCGTCCGCACGGTCCGGCGGGGGTGCGTCCGCGGCGCCGGAGCCGGCCGGGTCGGTGTTCTCGGCGCTGCCGCTGCCCCAGGCGTCCCGCTTGCCGTTGCCGGTGCTGTTCAGGCCCTCCACCGCGAGGCGGTCGCCGGGCGAGGTCTGCACCAGGCCGCCGCCCTCGTTCTCCCGGGCGAGGCAGTTCACCAGAGAGACCGGCGCGGTGGACTCCACCCGGAAGCCGTCCTGGGCGCCTCCGGAGACCTCGCAGCCGCTGAGCGAGGCGAGCGCGCCCTCGCGGAGCAGGAAGCCGTGACCTTTGGGGGCGTGCACCGTGGTGCGGTTGGCGGTCAGCTCGCCGCCCGCGGCGACGACCACACCTTCCTCGCCGGATATCTCGACGCGGAAGTCGCGGACGGTGACGTTGCCGCCGTCCTCCACGACCAGGCCGTGGGTGGCCGTGTCGGAGACTCCACCGCCGGCCAGGTAGAGGGTGCTGCCGGAGGCCACCCGTACGCCCGCGCCCTTCGGCCGGACGATCTCGCAGTCCTCGACGCGGCCGCGGGCGTCCTTGGCGACCGCGATGCCGTCACCGGAGGGCTCCACCAGCCGGGCCCGGCGCAGCAGCGGGTTGGCGCCGCCGCGCACCGCGATGGCGGGGGCGCCGCCGATCACCTCCAGGTGGTCCAGCTCCGGCGCCGAGTCCTCCTCCAGGAGCAGCCCGGTCTGGTCGCAGTCGCGGACCGTCAGGCCGGTCAGGGCCGGGGAGGCGGCCCCGGCGACCCGCAGCGCCGCGCCCTGCGCCCCGTCCACCCAGCAGTCCTCGAAGGTGCCGCGCGCCCGGTCCGTGACCAGCACGCCGTGCCCGCGGGTGCGCGAGACGCGGCAGCGGCGCAGCACCGGGTCGGCGCCCTGGGCCAGCGTGATCCCGTTCCCCGACGCCCCGGTGACGCGGACGTCCTCCAGCGTCGTACGGCCGGAGCTGCTCAGGTGCACACCGGTGCTGGTGTCGTGCACCACGGTGCGGACCACCGAGAGGGAGCAGTTCTGCTCCAGGGCGATGGAGGGTTTGTCGGTGGAGGAGATGTCGCAGTCCTCGACGGTGCCGCGGGACTCGCCGTTGGCGAGCAGGCCGTTGCCGCGGGCGTCGCGCACCGTGCAACCGCGGATGCGTGCCTCGCCCTGCTCCGCGATGACCAGGCCGCTGGTGCCCAGGTGTTCGAAGGTGCAGGACTCCACGGTGGTGGGCGTGGTGGAGGTGACCACGATGCCCGCGCCCTGCGGGTTACTCACCCGGCACTCCCGCAGCGCGAGTGAACCCGTTCCGCCGGCCAGCATCGCGGTCCAGGCGGCGCCGACGACCTCACAGCCGTCGAGGGCGGCCTGCCCACGCCGCACGTCCACGGCCGGCAGTTCGGCGTCGCCGCCGCGCAGAGTCAGTTCGGAGAGCATCACGGCGTCGGCGCGCAGCGCGATCACGCTGCCCGAGCGCGGGCGGATCTCCACCGTCCCCCGCCCTTCGGCGGCGGTGAGGGTGACCCTGGTGTTGATCACCAGGTTCTCCGCGTATGTCCCGGGCCGGACGCTGATGAGTGCGCCGGTACGGGCGGCCGCGAGTGCCTCACCGATCGTCCGGTAGCGGTCCCGGTCCCCCGGACCGACGGTCAGTACCTGGCGCGACACGCACCAACCTCCTTGCCACGGGGGCGTCTGCAGTGGGCGCCCCCTCGTCCGGGGGCGCGTGTCGGCGAGCCGACGGTGCCATCATGCCTCGCCCTGGGGGCGGGCGAGTGCCGAGAGCGGTGTTCTCGGTCTGCGGGCGTCCTGTCAGACGCTCCACTTCTGGTTGTCGGTCCCCGCGCAGCTCCACAGCTGCAGCCAGGCCCCGCTGCCACGGTTGTTGTCCTTGATGTCGACGCACTTGCCGACAACGGTGTTGACCAGGTCGTGGCTGGCGTTCAGGACGAACTTCTGGGCGGCGTTGCCACTGCACCAGGCAATCTGGATGGGGGTGCCGTCGTTGTAGTTCGCGTTGGCCACGTCCAGGCACTTGCCCTCGATGCGGACGGTGCCGTCGGAGGCGAACTGCCACTTCTGCGCGGGGCCGTTGTTGCAGTCCCACACGAACAGCTGCTTGCCGTCGCTGAAGTCGCTGCCCGGTACGTCGATGCAACGGCCCGAGAGGTGACTGCGCAGGGAGACGGGGGCACTGAGGGTCACGCCCGAACCGGCCTTCGCGGGCTGGTCCTTGCGGCCATCGGACTTCTTCCCGCCGCTCTGTTTCTCCGGCTGGTCCTCGCCCTTGTCCCCGCCCTTCACCGGGGCGGACGCGGAAGCCTCTTTCACCGGCTCCTTCTGCTTGCCCTGCTGGTCGGGGTCCTTCTTGCCGTCGCCGGAGGAACCGGTGTGGGGCGTGGTCGTAGCGAACTCGCCCGGTGCGTCCTGCGCGTTCCCGCCGAGCACTGTTCCCGCCGACGCCGGCCCCCTGCGGTCCTTGTCGTCGTTCCCGCCGAGCATCATGAACGGCACCGACACGAGCAGCGCCCCCGCGACCGCGGCCCCGGCCAGCACCGCCTTACCCGGCCGCCCCACCGGTCCGGCCTGCTGCTGCGGCCGGTCGATCGCGGTCACGGTCATGGTCCGTACGAGCGCTGGCAGCCGGCTCTTGGCGGCCGCGGCGGCACCGGGGTCGCCTTCGGCTTCGGACTGACTGCCGGAGGCCGCCCCGCTCTCGGAGCTGGTGCCGGTCTCGGAGCCGGCCCGGCTCTCGGAGTTGGTGCCGGTCTCAGAGTTGGTGCCGGTCTCGGAGCTGGCGCCGCCTTCGGGCTCTGTGGTGCTGCCCTGTGCGGCCGTCTCCTCGCCCGCGGCAGGTTTCGTACCGGCCTCGGCTCCGCTCTTCGCCTCCGCGGGCTCAGAGTTGGGCTCGGTCTTGGGTGCGGGTGCGGGCTCGGCGACGGCTGCGGTCGCGGCCGTCTCCTCGCCGTCGGAACCGGGCTCGGCACGCGGGGAGATGGGGGGTTGTGGGGCCGAACGTGTCACGTGGTCCTCCCTGTGGTGTGGGGCCAGGGTTCAGGAGAGCTGTCGGTCCGGGCCGCGGCCCCAGGGTCGGTACGGTCCACCGAGCCGGAGAGGCCGCCGGAGCCCTCCACCGTCACGGCCTCTGCTGCGGGCGCCCCCTCGGCATCCGGCACACGTACGGGATCGAGAAGACTGTCCGCCGGGACGAGCAAGGGGGCCGCGGCTCCGGCGTTCGCCAGCAACCGGGTGCCCGAAGCACTCAGTGAACGGGCCAACTCGCGTGCGGGAAGCGTGTCATGTCGAAGTGCCGCGGACATGAACTCGTGTACCGGCGAGGTGAACAACAGCACCACCGGTGCCCCGTCCAGGCCGGTGGCCGTGAGCGGCCCGCCGTCCGGCCCGCGCACCACTGTGATCTCCGCCCCCGCGAGCGCCGCGAGCGCCTCGTCCACCGAGCCGTAACCGGTGGCGGCACGCTGCGCCGCCGCGTCCACCGGGTCGCTGGGCTCCGGCCAGCCGAGCACCCGGGCCGAGGGCCGGTACGCCGGGTTGGCGCGGTAGTCCCCCACGCCCCCGTCCTCGTCCGACTGCCACTCCCCCAGCACCGCCCACTCCGGCGGCGTCCGCTCCTCGGTCCACTCCGGGTCGACCACGCCGATCCAGTGCCCCGGCGCCCGGCGGGCGGCGGCCCGCACGGCCTCGGGTATCTCGGGCGTGTCCGCGAATTCGGTGGTCTCGGTGACGTCGGCAACGACTGGCTCGGAAGCGGCGGTCGGGCCGGAGCCGTCAGGCACCACGGACAAGGCATCATGCCTGCCCTCTTGCCATTCTCCGGGCCGCATTTTCACCTGAACTCTTCGGTCCGTACGAATTCTTGGGTGCCGCGCGCCATGCGCGCACCTCGCGTTGATCAGATCGGGGAGCCAACAGGATGCCACACGCGCCCCGCCCGTGGGCGACCGCGTCATGTCCGTATCAGGGGCCCGCGTGCCCGTTTGCTGCCCGGGTGGTGAACTTTTGGGGACCAGTGAGGCGTGGGTGGACAAAGCGGTGGGGCGGTTGGGGCTGGGAGTGCTGCTGTCGCCCCTGTGACGGGCTAAGTTGGGTGTGCCATCGGACCCGTCGACGTACACATGCCTTCCGCCCGGACGTCCAAGCCAGGGCTGTACGGGAGGACTTCGCGGCTCGGAAAGGTTCGCAGCCCGGAAAGGCTCGGACCGGTCCGCGGCCGCCGCCGCGGAGGGGCACGCGGAACTCGACGACCAGGACCGAGAGCCGAACCGGCTCACTCGACGCGGCACTTGCCCAAAGCCCGCCGCGCCGACCGGCGTTCGTCCGGCCCGGCCGCTGTGCGGGCCCGTGCCCACCACCGACAGCTCCGCCACCGAGGAGGAGTACCGCATGTCCCCCCAGCACCACACCCCCGGCGCGAATGCGGAGGCGGCCGCCGCCCGCGCAGAGGAGGCCGGGTCGCCACCCCCGTCCTCGGCACCGGACGAGCAGAGCCCCGCCGCGGCCCCCAAGGCGGAGTCAGGCACTGCCCCGAGCGGGGAGACCGCTGCCGCGACCACCACCGCCGCCGCCCCGCCCCCGGCCGCCGCCAAGCCCGCCGAGGAGCCCGAGGAGGGCGTCGCCGTGGCGGCGGCCGTCGGAACGGCGCCGCCGGACGTCAAGGCCGCCACCGGTACCGACACAGGACGCCCCCGCAAGCCGATCCTGGCGGGGGCCGCGATCGCCGGCGCCGTCCTGGTCGCCATACCCCTGCTGCTGGCGGGGAGCGCGAACGACGAGCGACCCGACTCCGCGAAGGGGCTGGCCGCGGACTCCGACACCGTCCTGAACGCGAGCTCCGCCCCCGCCGTGCTCGACGACTACGTGGCCGAGAAGCCCAGTTCGTCCCCGAGCAAGGCGAAGCCGAAGAAGAGCGAGGCTCCGAAGGTCGCCGTCGTCCAGCCTGCCGCGCCCTCGCCGAGCCCCAAGGCGAGCAGCTCGCCCGAGAAGAAGGCCAAGGCGACCCCGAAGCCGAACTGGGGCACCAAGACCGTCTACGCGACCAGTGTCCTGCAGGTCGGACAGGCCTGGTCCACCAACCGCATCCGCATGGTCATGCAGAGCGACGGCAACCTCGTCGTCTACAACGAGAAGGGCAAGCCCATCTGGGCGGCCATGACGTTCGGCGCCAACCACCGGGCAATCTTCCAGCAGGACGGCAACCTCGTCATCCACAACGCCGACGACCGCCCCATCTGGGCCTCCAAGAGCCACGGCCACGAGAACGCCCAACTGGTCCTGCGGGCGGACGGCAAGGTCGTCATTCTTCACAACGGCGGAGTCATCTGGTCCACCTGACACCGCGGCGGGTCGGAAAGGCCGCCGACTGTCGGACCTCGCCGCTATGTGACGGGCCGTGATCGCACAACGGCGCCACGGCCCGTCACGCTGCCCATTCCGCCGCTCGCCGCGCGGACCTCAGCCGAGGAACGACAACCGAACCCGCCTGTCCGGGTTGTCGCGGTTCCTGTCCACCAAACTCCGTCACGGCGCCCCAGCCGGTCATGGTGACCGTGTCGAACCTGGTGACCAACGGCGCCGAGCACATGCGGGAGGACACCTCGATCAACTTCTACTTCGGCACGCCTCCCAAGATCCGGACCATACGCGGGCCATCACCGCTTCTCGGGCCTCAACACCCGCCGTTTCCGCTGGTCAACGGGGTATCGAGTCTGTACCACCAGCAGACGAAGAACCTGCTGGTGAGCTACTCACCGAAGAAGCCCGGTTTCTTCCAGGCGACGGTCGAGGGCCTCTGACCTGCAACTGCGTGGGTTGGAGGCCCTCTTACGACCGGCCTCGGCCGGCCGGCCGGACCGCGAGCGCGTGACACCCTGTTTGTCCCAACCTGTTTCACCCGACTCCCACAGCTGACCAGCACGAGCAGCACACCTTCCACCGGGCGCGCTAACTGCCCAGCAATGCGGGTGTCGGGCCGTCGGGGCGGACGGTGATGCTGTAGGCAGCCTTGGCCGGGGTGGACTGGAAGCGTGGGGTGTGGGCAGGCAGCAGGTGCTCGAGGAGGACGGTCGACTCCCGGAGGGCGAACTGCAGGCCCAGGCAGGCCCGGGGCCCGATGCCGAACGGGAGGTAGCTCCCCGGGTGGGTGGGGCGTCGTCCGGGGGTGGTGAAGCGCCCCGGATCGAACCGCCCTGGGTCTTCCCAGAGCCCGGAGTCCCGGTGCGTGAGGTAGGGGCAGACCAGCACGTCGGTGCCGGCCTCGACCTCGTATCCGGCGAGGATGTCGTCCTCCGCCGCGCAGCGCGGCAATATCCAGGCGGACGGATAGAAGCGCAGCGTTTCGTGGACGAGCGCCTGGACGGCCTGCCGCCGCTGGGGTGAACCCTCGGCGCCCGCGGCGAGGGCCTGCTCCCGCGCCTCCGGGTTTCGGTCCAACAGGAGGTAAAGCCAGGTCAGGGTGGTGGCGGTGGTCTCGTGACCGGCGACCAGCAGCGTGACCAGCTCGTCACGGATCAGCCGGTCGGTGTACTCGGGGCGCGTTCCGGCCGCCTCGAGCAGGACGTGCAGCAGGCCCAGGCCGTCGGGTCCTGCCTCGCCGTCGTGGGCGGCGGCGATGGCGTGGCTGGCCACGGCGTCGATTCTGGCCAGCTCGGCGGCGACCGCCCCTTGGACGGCGGCGCCGTCGGCGGGCAGGCTGGGCAGCGCGGCCACCACGGCGGGCACGGCGGCCAGTTCACGTTCCGTTCCGGGGTCGAGGGGATGTCCGGTCAGGGAACGCCAGATGGTGTCCAGGGCGAAGCGGCGCATCTCGTCGCCGACATCGACGACCTTCCCGGTGCGGGCGAACCCGGCCCAGCGTGCCGCGGTGATCCGGGCGGCCTCGGTGATCCGCTCCTCGTAGCGGCGCATTCCCCGGCCGGTGAACTGGGACTGCAGCAGCCGCCGTTGCCGCTGCCACGCCTCGCCGGTCGCGCTCAGGACTCCGTCGCCGATCAGCAGTCGGGCGCGGTGCGAGCGCTTCACGTACCGGCCGGGATGGAGCGCGAGCACGTGCTGTACGGCCTGGGGGGCGGTTACCAGGACGGTCGGGCGCGGACCGAGCCGGAAGGCGGCGACGCCGCCGAGTCGTTCGTGCGCCTGGGCGAAGAGGTCGATGAGGTCCCCTCCCCCGGCCTGCCACTGCCCGACGAGGGCGGGATCAAGCTCGGGGACCCGGCGACCTGTAGGGGACGGGCTCGGGAGGGAGCCGGGGCGGGCGTGGGTGGCCACGGTGGCTGCTCCTATTCGGCGGCGGTACGTCGTCACGCGGATGCAGGCATCACGCACTGTAGGGGAGCGGACGCGGTGGGCGACAGTCCGCCTCGCCCCTCCCGTGCTCCCTCTGAACTCACCGAGAGCCGCTGCCCCGAAAGGGCCGGAGCCGTCGGCTGACGGGCCCGGCCCCTTCAGTCGGCGGTCGGTCAGATGCGGTCAGCTGCAATCAGGAGGTACTGGAAGGAGCCGTCCTTGTAGGAGTTGATGAACGCCTCTTCGATGCCGGTGACCAGGGAAGACGTGGCCCGCAGCTCCCAGTAGGGGAGGGTCGCAGCAGTCAGGTCGATGACGGTCTGCGGTACGAGACGGTTGTCGGCCATGGCGCGCAGGTATTCCCGGCGGGAGTGGATGTTGCATTCGAAGTGCGCGTTGATCTGGGAGACCCACTTCGAGGGCTGTCCGTAGCGCGGGTTCCAGCAGCCGGTGATGGTCACGTAGCGGCCGCCGCCCGCGAGGATGCGGGAGTGCTCGGCGAAGAGGTCGTGCAGGTCGACGTACATACTCGACTCGTTGTTCCACGAGGCCGCGGCCTGCCCGGTCTCGAAGGGCATGTCGAGCATGTTGCATACGCGGGCGTGAACATGGTCCTCGATGCCGAGTTCATGGGCGCGCTGGTTCGCGAAATCGGCCTGCTTGGCCGAGAGGGTGACGCCCTCGACCTTGCACCCGAACCGCTGGTGGGCCATGACCATCGAACCGCCGCGGCCGCAGCCGGCGTCCACGAGCGTGTCGTCGCGCCCGATGGATCCGAGGTGGTCCAGGAGGACTTCGGCCTGCGCCGACTCCAGGCGGTGGAGTTCGGCGATCAGCTTCTTCTCGTACTCGCTGTCACATGCGTCCCCGAGGGCGGCGTGGTCGACATCGCCGATGCCGTAGTGGTGGTGGTAAAGCCCGTCGACGTCGCCGAGACGCAGGTTCACGGGCCTGGCCTCGTGATCCCAGTAACGGGCGATGTCACCCTGGTAGGGCGACGCCGGGGAGGGAATGAACGCGGAGGTGCCGTTGACGGTGAGCTCGGTGCTGGTCACAGATGAGTCCATTTCTTACCAGAAGTCGGGCAGGCTGTATCGATAGGTGTTGGTCTGGTGCCAGTAGTGGTTGCCGTCGACCCACACGGCCACTCCCCGCAGGAAGCGCAGCACGCTCGGGACGGGACAGGCGGCGGCCAGAGCGGCGGCTTCGGCTTCGAAGTCGTGCATGAGGTCGTTGTGGACCTCGACCGCCTTCAGATAGGCCTCCCGGTCGGCGATGCCCTCACGCTCGGCGATCACCACGGGCAGGTTCAGGTGCCGACCGGGGCCGGCAAGCTCCTTGGTGTACGAGTACAGGTCGTTGACGATGGTGCTGGCGTTCCCGGCGAGCGCGAGAACACGCTGCATGGCGGGTTGGGCATGCAGGTCCGTCGGCAGTTCGTAGCCGCCGACGGTGTCGGTGATGGTGGGGCAAGGGCGGAAGTTGTTGAACTGCCGCATCACCAGGTACTCCCACACCTCGGGTGTGTGGTCCGTCTGGGCCCAGGCGGCCTCCGCGAGGTACCCCAGATGCAGACGGGCCATGTCGTGCCGGAACCGGTCGGCTTGGGAGGGGGTGGCCTGTTGGACGAAGTACTCCATGGCGGAGCGGTAGGCGCGCCGCGGGGCGTCCGCGTGGAGCGACTCCGCCCACTGCGGCTGGTATTCCTTCGTCGCGTGAAGGGGGTCGAGGGCGGTGTGCGCCAGAAGAAGGCGTCCGCCGAGGCCGATGGGCGAACCTCCGTGGTCCTCGCAGTAGTAGTCGTCGACCGCGTTCTCGGCGACCATCAGCCGCGTAGCGATCATCAGGTGGTCGACGGTCGCAGCGTCCGGATGGCAGGCAACCATGTAGCGCCCGACGGAGAAACCGTCGAACTGGCCCTCCCACTCCTCGGGGTACAGCTCGACCTCGTCCAGCGCCCAGTCCTTGATCCTGCGACAGACCTCCTCCACCCGCGCCGGATCGGGCTCCGGCACCGGGTGGTAGTAGAGGCCCGGGATCGGCTTGCCCTCCGCTGGTGCCACGGGCGCCGGAGGTGCCCACGACTCCGCGCGCAGGCCCAGGCACAGACCCGACGTGCCGAGACCGGTGGGGCCGCGCAGGATCCGGTCCAGGGCCGGGCTCGGTTGCCTCGCCGCGGCAGCGCCCTCCCGCACGTGGTGAGCGATCCGGTCGCCACCCGGGCCGTCGTCGGGTACTGCCACGTCTACGGGCACGGCCCCTGCGGCAGGGATGGGAACGGGGGGCAGAGCGGGTAGGGCAGGCAGGGCGCCGGCGGCGGCCTCGACACCGGTGGTGTGGGTGCTGGTGAGGACAGAAGCCCCGAAGCGAGCCGCAGCGGCAGGAAGGCTCGACTGCAGAGGGGAAAGCCCAGGATCGGGCATCCGTAGCTCCTTGGTGAAGTGGGTGGGCCGTCCCGGATCCCGGGCATGCTCGCCCGGCGCGGGAAGGTCCGGGATGTGGTGGCCGTCGGACGGATCGTCTAGGGCGTGTTTTAGAAGTAGCGCCGTCCGCCCGAAGGGCGGGCCCCGCGGCGTCTGGTGCGTGCAATCGCAAGGCGGAGGATCGCCCTCGTACTGGACGTACTTGGGCGACTCCGACAACACCGCGAGTGCGCGTGCCAGGCGTCGCGGGGTGGGGGTACCTCCCAGGCGAAGCTCTGGGGGAGCGACTTCTAAAACACGCCCTAGTCGCGCCTGCGGGCGATCTGCACGTCCTCCAGCACGCCGAGCGCGTTGGGCACCAGGATTGCGGCGGAGTAGTAGGTGGTGACCAGGTACGAGATGATCGCCTGCTCGCTGATGCCCATGAAGCGCACCGACAGGCCCGACTCGTACTCCTCCGGCAGGCCGGTCTGACGCAGACCGATGACGCCTTGGTTGTCCTCGCCGGTTCGCATGGCGAGGATCGAGCTGGTGCCCTCCTTACTGATGGGGATCTTGTTGCAGGGCAGGATCGGGACCCCGCGCCAGGCCGGGACCTGCTGCCCGCCGAGGTCGACGTGGTCCGGATAGAGCCCGCGGGCGTTGAACTCACGCCCGATCGCCGCGATCGTCCTGGGGTGGGCGAGGAAGAGCTTGGTGCCGCGGCGGCGGCAGAGCAGCTCGTCGAGGTCGTCCGGGGTGGGCGGGCCCGAGTGGGTCTGGATCCGCTGCTTGAAGTCGGCGTTGTGGAGCAGGCCGAACTCCCGGTTGTTGATCAGCTCGTGCTCCTGGCGCTCGCGCAGCGCCTCGATGGTGAGCCTGAGCTGCTCCTCGGTCTGGTTCATCGGCCCGTTGTAGAGGTCGGTGACCCTCGTGTGGACCCGCAGAACGGTCTGTGCGACGGAGAGTTCGTACTCGCGCGGGTGGAGTTCGTAGTCGACGAAGGCACCCGGCAGCTCGACTTCGCCGGTATGGCCGGCCGACATCGCGATCTCGGCCTCGCCGTGACGGTTCTGCCGCTGCAGGGGAAGCGAGCTGAACTGCCGGATGTGGGCCTGGAGGCTCGGCGCCGAGGACAGCACGGCGGCGAAGTCGTCCCGGGACAAGGTGAGCAGGGTGCCGGCGGTCTCGGCAGTGGCGGTGTAGTCCCACCTGGCGTCAGCGTCCAGAAGGGCGTTCTCACCGAACCGGCCGCCGTCGGCGAGTACGGCGACGGCGACCTCGTCGCCGTACTTGCCGACGGAGGTCCGGTTGATCCGGCCGTGGGCGATCAGGTGGATCTGCTCGGCGGGGGTACCGCGCTCGGCCAACACCTCGCCGGCACGAAAGTCCCGCTGGACGCACCGGCCGGCGATCGCGGTCAGCACCTCCACGTCTTCGAAGCCACGCAGCAGGGCCAGTTCGCCGAGCTCTCTGGGGATCACCCGGACGTCGGCACCGTCCTGGACGAAGTCGATGCGCCCGTCGCCGACGGTGTAGCTCAGCCGACGGTTCACCCGGTAGGTGCCGCCCCTCGTCTCCACCCAGGGGAGCATCCGCAGCAGCCAGCGAGAGGTGATCTCCTGCATCTGCGGGGCGGACTTGGTCGTGGTGGCAAGGTTGCGGGCAGCGGCGGTGCTCAGGCTGGACTGCCGGGGCGGCTCCAGCTGTGCTTCCGGGCCGGTCTCAACGGTCATCGGGCGAGCTCTCCTTCGCAAGGCTGGTGATCGGCGTACGCGCACGCCAACCGTGAAAGAGGAAAAGAGGGACAAGCTCTGGGAATCCGTCCAGATCCCGGTGAACAGTAACGGCCGATATGCCCAGGTCACCCCATGAGACCGTGGGCATTACCTCGATGAAGTGACCTTGCTCCGCACGGGGTTTATCTGGACGACCGACGACATCCGAGCCATCCGGCCGAGAGCCGCCCGGTGCGCGGAGCGGCCGCCCGCCCGGTCCTCTCTTCGGCACGGCGGCCTGAACTGACGGCACGTCAGAATATGATCAGGGGGACCCGTAGGCGAACGCCCAGGCCGCCGCAAGGGAAGACCGCCATCGCCTCCGAGGTCGGCGTCGGCCCCCGGGCATCAGGCGGCGCCCGTTGTCGTCCGCGACCGCGGGAACGCCGTCCTCGGCTCCCGGGCAGAGGCGAATCCGGCCAAGTTCGCCGCCGATATCGCCCCCTACGGCCGCCATACCGCCTACCGGCCCACCGACACCTGCGACGCCAAGCGCGAGGCTCTGGGGGCGTCCGGTCGACCTTGGGTCCGAGTGGGTCGGGCCCACTCTGCGTGTCCGGCTTCCTCCGCGAGCGTCCAGCCGTTCCTCCGCTCCAGCGGAGCAATCAGTCCTCGCACATAAGCGAACGTCGAATCCCTGGCTCCTGCCGGTTGAACCGGTGCACGAACCGCTCGTGCACCGCGCCCAGTTCCCCGGCCCACAACCTGACGTCAGCCGGGTAGTAGCCCAATGGCCTGAAACCCGGCCCCCCAGGGGCCCGCATGCTCTCGGCCGCCCACTCCCGAAAATAGGTTGAATACGACCCATTTGGTTCGTTGGGTGCTCACGTGAGCACCAGAGGAGTGATCATGACGGTAGATTCGACCGCGCCGACGGCCGCAGTGGCGATGACCCTGGCCGCGCTCGCGGCGACCGGGGCGACCCCGCGCCCGTCCGGGGAGAGCGTGACGGCGCAGAAACCGCGCATCGCCGCCGGCATCAAGCAACAACTGTCCGACCCCGCCCTGGCGACGAAGGGCACGTGGCAGCTGGTCTGGCTCGCGCTGAGCCCGGACAACGCGAACATGGCGTACATCGCGAAGGACACCTCCGGCTCGAACGCGTTCGCCGTGGTCGTCCGCGGGACGGTCGCCAACGCGATCGACACCCTCGAGGACCTCGACGTCGGCACGGTGGTCCCCTTCACCGTCGGCGGATCGTCGCCGGTCTCCATCTCGAAGGGCTCCATGACGGCGTTCACCCAGGTCGCCGGCATGACCGACGGGTCCCCGGGGGCGGGCTCCAACCTCGTGCGGGCGCTCACCCTCCTCCTGACGGACGCGCCCCCGCGGGCGACGGTCAACGTGATCGGCCACAGCCTGGGCGGCTGCATCGCCACCGTGCTCGCGCTGTACCTGCAGGCCCAGAACTGGGGCAGCCTCGCGCCACAGTTCGGGGTGATCACCTTCGCCGCCCCCACCGCCGGGCTGAAGGACTTCGCCGACCGCTTCAACTCCGTGCAGTGGAACGTGAACCAGGGGTACGTCAACAACTACGACATCGTGCCACGGGCCTGGGCCGACCTGGACGCGGCCAAGAAGTGGTACCCCGCCACCCACGGGCCGGTCGCGCCCGCCGACGTCAAGGACGTCCTCATTCCGGCGATCGAGGCGCTCACCGGGCCCAACGTCTACGTCCAGCCGAACAACGCCATGCCGCCCCTGAACCCCAACTACGACACGTTCGACCCCGCCGTGGTCAAGAGCTCGACCGAGGACTTCCTGGCTCAGGTCGCCTATCAGCACGCCAACTCCACCTACCTGGGACTGCTGCAGGCACCGCAGCTGCCCACCGGGCCCGTGGTGCAGGCCGTCAGCCCCAACGTCGGCACCGCGGGCACGCAGATCACCATCACCGGGCGCGGCTTCGGCTCGGACAGCGTCGTCGACTTCGGCCCGGTCCCGTGCGTGAGCAAGGTCGTCAGCGACACCCAGATCATCGCGACCGCACCCGAGGGGGTCGGCGTCGTCGACGTCAGTGTCACCGGGAGTCTGGGCACCTCCCCGGCCGTCCCGACCGGGCAGTTCGCCTACGGCGGGCCGCAGCCCGTCCTGGTCACCGGCATCACTCCGGACAACGGGAAGTCCGGGACAACGGTCACCATCACGGGCGTGGGCTTCGCCGCCAAACCCACCGTGTACTTCGGGAAGAACCTCGCGACGTCCACGCTCGTCTCGCCGACCCAGATCACCGCGACGGCGCCGTCGTCCGGTACGCCCTTCAGCAAGACCGTCGACATCAGGGTGCTGGTGAACGGCTACCTGTCCCCCGCCGTCCCCGTCGACGAGTTCACCTACCCCAGCTGACGCCGGGGCCGGCCGGCCGCGCCGCGCACGTAGGTCCGTGCCGCCTCGGCCGTATCCGCCTCGGCCGCATCCGGCGCGGCCTGCCCGCGACCCGAGGGCACCCTTCGGACAGGGGTGCTCCCGGGCCGCGGGGGTGATGTGCCGGTACCACCCCTGGTGGCGTCGGACCTGGTTGAGGATCACCTCGTGTGCGTACACCACAGTCTCCCGCCCCCACCTGATCAAGCAGGCTGATGCTATGCCGCGGACCTCCGTCAGCAGCACGAGTTTGCGGGGTCTCCGGGCCCCTTCCGTGGCCGATCCAGCGGGTAGCCACGGGGAACAGCAGTCAGGATTGGATGGCCGGCAGCGCAGCGGCCCCTGACCAAGTTTCCTGGTCAGGGGCCGTTCACCTGCGGTGGGTGTGGGACTTGAACCCACGGTGGCATCGGTGCCACGACGGTTTCAAGATTGTTGGGGGCTTGACTCAGTCATTGAGACTCCGCCGACCTCGCAGGCCTCCAAGTCCTTGACGCCGTGGGCCCGCCTATGAGTTGATCGCCGCCGACATCAGTCCTACAGGGTGGGAAATGATCCACGATTACGCCGCGGCCCAGCAGGGTTCGCCGCCGCCAGGCTATTTCTTTTCCATGGCGCCATGGTTCTTGCTGTTGGGGCTGTATCTCATCTACAAGCAACGCCAATGGAGGCGTGAACCGTCGCGCCTGGAAGGATCGGCGCTCGCTACGCCCTTGGCACGCATGGCCGTCCTCGTAGTCGGATGGATAGGCGCCGTCTTCGGCGTCCTGTGTCTGATCGTCGCGGTGGGGCTGACAGCCACCACCTGACCGGAGGCCCTGGCCGTACAGCAGCGAAGTACAGCAACCGCGAGTGGCTCGCGCCAGTCTGTAGCGGCCAGACCGCAGTCTCTCTGAACTGGTGTGAGAGGGGTGTGGGCCGCCATCATGGCTCCTTTCTCGTCTGGGAGTTGGCCGCGGGCTTGGTGTTCAGGCCTGTTCGGTAGGGCGTACGAGCAGTTCGGCGACGGCCACGTGCCGGGGGCGGGTGACGATGTAGCCGACGGTGTCGGCGATGTCCTGGCTCTGCAGCCGCTCGATGTCGCCCAGGGCGGCGATGATGTGCTGCTGGATGACGTCGGGGTTGTGCGTGCGCAGTTCGGTGTCGACGCTGCCCGGCTCGACGACGGAGACGCGGACGTGCTGGCGGGCCAGTTCCTGGCGCAGCGCTTCGCTGAAGGCGCCGACGCCGAACTTGGTGGCGCTGTACACGGCGGACATGGCGTAGGCGTTGCGGCCGGCGAGCGAGCCGATGTTGACGATGTCGGCGACCTGACGCGGCTGTTCGGCGGCGGCCTTGACCAGGTGGGGGACGGCCGCGTGGGCGGTGTACATCAGGCCCATGAGGTTGATGTCGATCATGCGCTTCCAGTCGTTCAGGTCCGCACCGGGGGCGGGCCCGAGCAGCATGAGGCCGGCGTTGTTGACCAGCGTGTCCAGACGGCCCAGGCCGTCGACCGTCCGCTCGACCGCTTCCGCGGCGGCCTGGGCCGTGGTGATGTCGGCGGGCACGACCAAGGCCTTGCCACCGGCACCGGTGATTTCCGCGGCGAGGTCGGTAAGCCGGTCCTCACGCCGGCCGACCACGGCCACGGAGGCGCCCTCGCGGGCAAGCTCCAGGGCCGTGGCGTGGCCGATGCCGCTGGATGCTCCGGTGACCAGGGCGACGGTTCCTTCAAGACGACGAGTCATCGTTCAAGCCTTTCGATACGCGGCACGGCCACCTTGCTGCGAGCCGTGCGGAACAAGGGGGATACGGCCCTGCTGGTGGGGCCGTACGGGGGTGGAGGCCGCTCAGGGCCGGGCCGAGGGCACAATGGGGAAGTGAGCATCACTGGAAAGAAGACCGCCGACGCCGCACACCGGGGGGCCAAGACTGTGGCAGGCCTCCCGCCTCGCGAACGCCTGGTGCAGGCCGCGTCGCGGCTGTTCTATTACGAGGGCGTACGCGCGGTCGGCGTGGAGCGGCTGATCTCCGAGGCCGGGGTGACGAAGGTGACCTTCTACCGGCACTTCGCTTCCAAGGACGACCTGGTCGTGGCCTATCTGCTGACCAAGGACGCCTACTACAAGGAGGTGGCCGAACCGCTGGCCGCCGGGCACCCGCCCGCCGAAGCGATCGACCTGATCTTCGAGGCGATCGCCGAGCACGCCCGCGAGCGCGGCTTTCGCGGATCGCCGTTCATGAACGCGGCCGCCGAGTACCCGGACGCCACCCATCCGGTCCGCGGCCTGGTGACGTCCCATCGGGACTGGATCCGCACCCTCTTCCAGGAACTGCTCACCCGGCTCGGCCATGCCGATGCGCAGTCGGCCGCCGGTGCGCTGCTGATGCTGTACGACGGCGCGATGGCCGCCGGCTACCTGGACGACTCGACGGCCGCCCACAAGACCCTGCTGAACGCGGTCCGGCTGATCCGGTCGGGAGGCTGATCCCACCGAGGCCGCGCGAAAAACCGGCCCTCTGTTGGACCCCGGGCAAGCCGGGGCGCGGATTGGCTTCATGGAGCTTTTCATCTCTGTTCGACGTGCACCGGAAGCCACTGACAGTTGCTTGCCTGGTTGGCAGTCCCGCCCGGAAGGCCGAAACGCCATCCGAAGTAGGGTTACCGGTCATTCTACCTTTCGACGATAATCCCCCTAGGCGTCCACGCGCCAGCGGGTGGCCCGTTTGTGGGATCCCTCACCGGTGAGCCGCCGGCTCTCGCCGCCGACCCAGAGGGCCATACATGACCCGCCGACCGTTCTCAGCAGAACCACGGATCAGCTGCACCAGGGAGAGACAGGCCGGCCTGCTGCCGGGCAGTCTCAACAGACTTGGAAAGCATGCTGGGGACACCCCCTCAGGACTTCGAATCTCGTATCCTCGGCAGCCGCCCACCAGGGCAGACGGAAGGCCCCGACGGCCGATCACGGTCGGGGCCTTCGTCGTGCTCCGTCTGGCAGCTCCCACCCAAAGCCTCTCCACGCCGCCCGGGTCGGTCGTTCACCGCCGCCTGTGGCACTGCCGGTCATGGACCTCGGCCTTTCGGGGGAGAGGAGGCCGCCTATGGCGCGGTACCCGCCCCGCGGGGGCATTCCTTGACGGAACGAAAGGAGACACGATGCCGCTCTATCTATCGAGATTCAGCTACACGCCGGAGACGTGGGCGAGGCTGATCAGTCACCCCGAGGACCGCGCAAAGGCCGCTCAGTCGTACATCGAGTCCGTCGGCGGGAAACTCCACGGCTTCTGGTATGCCTTCGGCACGCACGACGGCTACAACCTGTGGGAGGCGCCCGACAACGTGTCCATGGCCGCGGTTGCGCTGGCGATCAGTGGAGGCGGCGCGCTCAGCTCGTTTGAGACGACCGTCCTCCTGACCGTCGATGAAACAGTGGAGGCCCTGCGCAAAGCAGAGCGAGTCCAGTACCGGGCGCCCGGCTCGTAGCGGTACAGATCACTTACAGCAACCCTGCGAGTGACATCGAGACCATGTCCCGACACCTCGTCGACAACGTGCCCGTCGGCTGGTCCGGACTGGGGACCAGCCTCCTCCGAGCCGCCCCACATCCATTCCACGGCGACCTCGTCATGGACGGAACGCCGGCGGTCGGTGTTCTGAGCACGCGTGTGAGTCCCCATCCCGCTGTGGGCGGCCGTCAGCTGCCCGCCTTCAGCACCGCCGCCACCAGCGGCCCCGACGACTTGCCGCCCCGGCCGCCCTGTTGGACCACCGCCGCCGCGGCGAGGTCGCCGCGCCATGCCGTGAACCAACCGTTGGGCTTGGTCTGGCCGTCGACCTCCGCGGAGCCCGTCTTGCCGCCGATGTCCGAGCCGGCGCCCGCCATGGCCTGCGCGGCGGAGCCCGACGTCGCGGTGTAGTTCAGGAGTTCGTGCAGCTGCGCCTGCGCCGACGCGTCCAGCTTGCGCGCGGCCTTCGCGAGCGTGCGGCCGTCGACGTCGGGCGAGACCAGGTACGGCTGCCGGAAGACGCCCGTCTTGGCCGTGGAGATGATGGATGCGACGTTCAGCGGGTTCATCCGTACCCCGCCCTGCCCTATGAGCGACGCCGCCATCTGCGCATTGCTCTGCACCGGCACGGCCCCGTCGAAACTGGACACGCCGATCGACCAGTTGTTGAGCCCGAGCCCGAAGACCTGCTGGGCCTGCTTGGTCAGATCGTCCTCGTCGAGCTTCTCGGCCTGCGTGATGAAGGCTGTGTTACAGGAGGCAGCGAAGCTCGAACGGAACGTACCGTTCTTGATCTCGAACTTCTCCACGTTCTGGAACTTCCAGCCGCCGTACGACGCGTACTTGGGGCACGGATGCGGCTTGTCGATCGACGCGAGGTCCTTCTCCAGCAGCATGGACGACGTCACGATCTTCATCGTGGAGCCGGGCGCCAGGGACCCCTGGAGCGCGGTGTTGAAGCCATGGCTCGAATTGGCGGCGGCGAGGATCTCACCGGTCGACGGCTTCATGACGACTATGGACGCCCCCTTGCGCTCACCCACCTCCCGCTCGGCGGCTGCCTGCGCGGTCGCGCTGAGCGTGGTCTTCAGTGTCCCCGGCGTGCCATCGGACAGCGTCAGCAGCGTCTTGTCGGGGCTCTCGTCGCTCTTCCCCGACCCGTCGTCCTTCCGCGAGGCGTCCGCACTGTCCCCGCGGACCACCCGCAGTTCGATCCCCGCCGTACCCCCGGCCTTCTTGCCGTACTTCTTCCGCAGCCCGTCCAGGACGGTGCCGAGCGAGGGGTAGTCCGCCTCGGTGAGCTCCGCGCCGTGACGGTCCTCTGCCTTGACGGGCGGGTCCCCGGCCTCATCGGTGACCAGGGTGTCGCCCTGCTTCAGGTCCGGGTGCACGACGGACGGCTGCCACCCGACGAGTGGCTTGCCGTCCTTCGCCCGTCGGACGACGGTGAGCTGAGAGTCGTAGGCCAGGGGCTTGCTCTTGCCCTTGTACGAGACGGTGCCGGAGACCTTGAACGTCACCACCTCGCCGGACGCCTCGCCACGGGTCAGCGTCACATCGTCGATGTGCGCGTTGGCGCGAAGCCCGGTCAGCGCGGTCTGCGCCGCCGCCGTGTCGTCGGTGTACGCGGCGGCCTTCGCGGCGTTGCCGCCCTGCCACGCCGTGAGGAACCCGTCCGCCGTGGCCCGGACTTCCGCAGCCGTCAGGGGGGCTGCTGAGAGCGTCTTCGCAGTGCCGCCTGCCGTCGTGTCCTCGTCCGCCCCGGCGCCGTACATGCTGTACGCGGCGAACCCCGCGCCGCCCACGGCCACCGCGACCACTCCGCCCATCAGCGCAGGGTGCGTCCTCCTGCGCGCGGGGCGTCGTCTCTTGCCCACAAAGTCCTCCGCCGTTCGCCGATCCCCAGCTCCTTACCAAGAGGTCCCCCACACTAGGGGCGGCAGATGTACGGCCGCGCCTCAGCCCCCGCCCTCAGCCCCCGCGCGGCGAACCGCCGCCACGATCGGTCCCGCCGCATCGCCGCCGTGGCCACCCTCCTGGGTCACCGCGGCCGCGACATCGCCCCGGTATCCCGTGAACCAGCTGTTGGACTCGGTCTGGCTGTCGACTTCCGCCGTGCCGGTCTTCGCGACGGCCCCGCGCCCGCGCCATGCCGCGCACGCGTCCGGCTCATGACGGTTCCCGGGATGCCCTGCCGCCAGCCCGTGCGTCAAACGTGAACCTCTCCTCCGCTGACCCTGCCTGCCCACTGCGCGCGGTCTGCCGTCATCGGGCTGCGGTCAGCCGGCCCCTATGCTGGGCCCGTGACACTGAAGGGCGAGCAGGGGCCGACGCTACGAACTGATGCCGCACGCAACCGCGCCCGGGTGTTGCAGGTCGCCCGCGAGCAGTTGGCCGCCGGTGACGACTCGCTTCAGCTGAACGCCATCGCCCGGCTCGCCGGCGTGGGCGTGGGAACCGTCTACCGGCATTTCCCCAACCGCCACGCGCTGCGGGAGGCGCTGTCTGCCGAGCGCTTCCGAGAGCTGGTGGACGAGGCCCAGGCCGCGGCCGCCGACGAGGACGCCCTTGGTGGGCTGCACCGCCTGCTGCGGTTCACCCTCGCGCGCGCGCTGGACGACAGCGGATTCGCCGCCGTGCTCGAATCCGCCAGCGACACCGAGGAGCAGACCTCGGCGCTCAAGGCCGAGCTCGACCTGGCAGTCGCGCACCTGCTTGACCGCGCCCGCGGGATCGGCTCCATCCGGCGCGACATCGAGGCCGACGACGTGCGCCGCCTGCTCTGCGGCATCGAGCACGCCCTGCGCTCCGGCGCTGTTGACTCCACCCGCACCGAGGTCTACCTCGGTGTCCTTCTTGAGGGCCTGCGTCCCCCGCGCTGACCGCAGCCGGCTACCGGGCCCCCAGGCACCGGTCGCCTCACTGCACCCTAACCGGATGACTATCCGGTTGTGCTAGCGTGCCCCCATGGAAACGGATACTTATCCGATTTTGACGCGCGAAGCGACGGAGGGCAGACCCGTGGAACAGCGGGCAGTGGTAACGGCAGGAACCGGGGGAATCGGCCTGGAGACCGCGATGGGACTGGCGGCGCACGGGCTCGCCGTCACCGTGGTCGGCCGCAACGCCGAGCGCGGCGTCCGGGCGGTCGAGCGCATCGCTACGGTCGCGACCGGAGGCGATCCGCGGTTCGTGGCGGCCGACCTCGCGTCGCTCGGCGACGTACGAGCGCTCGCCGCCCGACTGGCGGCCGAGGGGCCGCTCAAGGTCCTGGTCAACAACGTGGGCGCGATGTTCGCGGACCGGCAGCAGACCGTCGACGGCATCGAGGCGACGTTCGCCGTCAACCACCTCTCGCCGTACCTGCTGACCGAGCTGCTGCTCTATCAGCTCCGGGCCGGCGGGCCGAGCCGGATCGTGAACGTCAGCTCCGGCGCGATCAAGGTCGCCAAGCGCACCTTCGACGCCGTCGAACCACCGGGCGGCTACTACGGCTTCCACTGGTACGGCCGCGCCAAGCTCGCCAACCTCGCCTACACCCTGGATCTGGCCCAGCGCCTGCGCGACAGCGGCGTCACGGTCTTCGCAGCCGACCCCGGCGGTGCAGCGACCGACATGACCAACGGCACTATGACCTCACCGAGGATCGTCTCGCCGGGGCTGCGCCTGCTCTGGCCGCTGGTCCGGCGGACCTTCGAACGCTCCACCGCCGGCCCCGCGTCGGTGGCCGCTCGGCCGTCCGTCTTCGCCGCCACCGACGCCTCGCTCGATGGGCGGACCGGCCTGCTCATCGGCCCCCGAGTTCGCCCCGTCCCCGCCTTCCGTGGGAGCACCGACCCTCGGACGGTCCACCACGTGCTCAGCCTCAGTCAGCGCCTGGCGCCTCTCTGAGGTGGCCGGTGATCGTCTGAGCGGTGCGCCCGCCGTGCGGAAGTCCGGCTGCCGTACCGGACGTTCCAGCCCGTGCGGTCCTCCCCGTCCTCAGAGAATCGCGGTGCGGGAGCTTCGCGTAGTGGTCACGGTCACCGTCGCGATGTCCGAGCGGTAGCGGTCGTCGGACCACTCGATGGGCGCGCCCTGGGAGTCGGTGGTCAGACGCCGCTCCCGCAACAACGGGGTGCCCTCGGGAACTTCGAGGAGCTTGGCGTCGAGCGGATCCGCGGGGATGGCCTCGAAGGTCTGCCGGAAGGAGTGGACGCGGTTGCAGTGTTGACCTCAAGAGTGCTGGTCGCAGCCCTTGTTGAGGACTGCGGCCAGTACTGGTGGATGCCAGTGCGTGTGGGTTCACGTCGCCAGGGAGCGGCGGGCGAGAGCACGGCCTCCGGCCGCGATGGCGAGCGCGACGACGATCAGCATCGCCGCGACTGCGAACGTGATCCGCATGCCGGTGGCAACGGCCCCCGAGTGCGCCGTTGTGATGTCGGTCGTCGCCGATGCGAGCGCGAACACCGCGCCCATGACGGATGCACCCGTGATGAGCCCGAGATTGCGCGACAGGTTGAGCATGCCTGAAATGACGCCCCGCTGGTCCGGGCGGACATCTGACATGACGGCAGTGTTGTTGGCCGTCTGGAACATCGCGTAGCCGGCGGTGATGACGACGATGGGGGCGATGTAGCCGGGGATTCCGACCGTGGTCGGCATCGCGGACAGGATGAAGGAGCCGGCCACTATTCCGATGAGCCCAAGCAGCGTTATGCGTTGGGCGCCGAGGCGGTCCACGATGCGACCGGCCGGCACGCCGGTCAGCGCGGCGACAAGCGGACCGACTGACATGACGAGTCCTACGAGAGCCGCGTCGAGCCCGAGAGCACGAGAGAGATAGAACGGTCCGACCACCAGCGTCGCCATCATCACCGTCGAGACGAGCGCGCTCATGGCGAGGCTCGCACTCAGCGCGGGATCGCGGAAGATCGCCAATCGGATCAAGGGTGATGCCGTTTTCGACTCGGCGAGGACGAAGACGCCGACTCCGAAGACGGCAGCCAACAGCAGAGCCATGTTGAGCGGACCGAAACTGCCATGCCCGATCGTCATGGCGAGTGCGTAGGCCGCGAGTGTTAGAACCAGCAGCAGTGTGCCCACATTGTCGAAGCCGGTCCGATCAGCCTTCGGTTCCCGGCGGTCGACGGGCAGGTAGCGATGCGCGAGAAGGAAAGTCAGGATGCCCAGCGGTACGTTGACGAGGAAGATTGCCCGCCAACCGAGTCCGGAGATCAGTACGCCGCCGAGCGATGGACCGAGAGCGGTGCCGATCGCCGACATCGTTCCGAGCAGCCCCATGGCGCTACCGGTCTTTGCCTTCGGAACGGTCTCACTGACAAACGCCATGGTGAGGGCCATCATGATGGCCGCTCCGAGACCCTGCGCCGCCCGGGCGGCAATCAGCATCCAGAGCGTGGGCGCGACGCCGCACAGGACCGAGGCCATCGTGAACAGGACGATTCCGGCGAGTAGGAGCCGTCGGCGGCCGGTGATGTCGCCGAGCCGTCCGACGCTGACGATCAGGGTGGTGATGGCGAGGAGATAGGCGAGGACGATCCACTGGACTTCCTGGAAGGAGGCGGTGAACGCCTGTGCCAACGTCGGCAGGGCAACATTGGCGATGCTGGTGCCGAGCGAGGACAGCAGCATGGACAGCGAAAGGCCGGTGAGCGCCCACCGGACCGAGGGCGCCGTCCGTTCTGCGTTTCCAGCCACTGGTTCATCTCGTCCAGCGACAATGGGCTTCAATATGAACTCCGTTGAGTGGCGGCTTGAGCCGTGCCGGGTGTTGTGGGGGCCGTGATGTCACCGTCGGCCGGCCCTGCACCACAGTGCGCCCGACTGCCGTGGCGGCAAAGTATGTTTGCCGATACGGCAAACGACGCCGTCGTCGACGGATCGGCCTAGGGGGTGTCCGGCGGATCAGGCTGGATCAGGGAGCGGCGTCATGCGGCTTCGGATCCAAGACGGAGGAGGGAGGCATGGCGGAGCCATGCCGACCGACGACAACGCAGGAGACGGAGTCGCATGACGCCGCGAGCCCAGCATGATCCACCGGACACCCCCTAGCGTGATCCCCGTGGCACGAGCCCGTCCGAGCAGCAGAGGAGAACGTCATGACCACGCTGTCAGATCGACCCAACACCGCCTTGATGGTGATCGACGTCCAGAAGGGCGTCGTGGCCGATGCGCACCAGCGCGACGCGGTCGTCGCCAACATCTGCACGCTCGTCGACAAGGCTCGCGATGAGGGTGTCCCGATCGTCTGGGTCCAGCACTCCGACGATCACCTGAAGAAGGGCAGTGCCGCCTGGGAGTACGTCCCGGAACTGGCACGCCAGGAGTCGGAACGGTTGGTGCACAAGACGTTCGGAGACGCCTTCGAGGACACCGACTTGGAGGAGGTGCTGGCCGAGGCTGGAGTCGGACGCCTGGTCGTGACAGGCGCGGAGACGGATGCCTGCATCCGGTCCACGATCCATGGCGCTTTTGTGCGTGGCTACGACGTGACACTCGTCGGTGACGCGCACACGGCGCAGGATCAGAGCACGTGGGGCGCTCCGCCGCCGGACAAGGTCATCGCGCACACGAACCTCTATTGGCAGTACCAGACTGCGCCCGGCCGCACCGCTGGAGTCACGGAGACGAAGGACGTGACGTTCAGACGAAGCACGTGACGTTCAGCGGCTGAGCCGGCGGGCCGACGACCTGTGTTCAAGTCGCCCGCCTGCCCGCCCGCCACTCCGGCGCAAGCACCGACCACACCTCCTCGTCGTGCCGCTGCCCCCGGTACAGGTAGCTCTCCCGCAGAACGCCGTCTTTCGTCATCCCGAGCCGCCTGGCCACGGCGATGCTGGGCTCATTCGCCGCCGAGACCCACCACTCCACTCGGTGGATGCCCCGCTCCTCGACGGCCCAATCGATGATTACGCGCGCGGCCCGGGTCACCAGACCCTTGCCCACCGCCGACGGCTCCAGCCAGCAGCCCGCCTCGGCGGTGCCCTGCCCTGCGTCCATCCTCCGGAAGAGGACCGCGCCGACCAGCTTGCCGTCCGTCCAGATGCCGTAGAGCCGCCCGGCGTCGGCTGCGGCCTTCTCCGCGTACGCCTGGAGGAACGCCCGGCTCGACTCCAGGTCCGTTACGACGTCGGGTAGCGCGTTGTACTGCCCGATGAACTCCCGTCCTCGGTCCACGTGGGTCAGGAACTCCTCGGCCTGCCACGGTTCGAGCGGGCGCAGTTCGGCGCCGTCGTCGCCCAGGGATATCGCGTACATCGTCACCTTCCGCGGCCGGAACCAGCCCACACAGCGCGAAGGGATCTTCGCACGGGCAATATCACGCTCGGCATCACGGGCAGCGTCACGGGCGTCTGCCACGCAGCCGACGGCCCATCAGGTCATCCGTCCCGGACTATTGACTCCGAGTCTGACAGCCGCGATTCTCGTCGCATCGTTCGCGTGGGACATGACAATCACGTCAGATCCCGGGACGGTTTTGCTCCCCGACCCGCGCAATCCTCCGACCGAAGGCGTGAGTGATGACCACGACTCGACGCTCGCACCGCCGACGCAGGCCCATCGCGGTTCTGTCGTTGCTCCTCACCGTCGTGGCCATGGTCCTCGGCACAGCGCCCAACTCCTCGGCCGAGTCGGGCTGGTGGACCCCAGCCGCGCGGCCCGCGCCCGACTCCCAGATCAATGTCACGGGCGAGCCCTTCAAGGGAACGGACGCACAGGGGCAAGTACGGGGCTTCGTCGACGCACACGACCACCTGATGTCCAACGAGGCCTTCGGCGGCCGGCTCATCTGCGGCAAGACGTTCTCCGAACTGGGCATCGCCGACGCGCTCAAGGACTGCCCCGAGCACTACCCCGACGGCTCGCTCGCGATCTTCGACTTCATCACCAAGGGCGGCGACGGCAAGCACGATCCCAACGGATGGCCGACGTTCAAGGACTGGCCGGCTCATGACTCGCTGACCCACCAGCAGAACTACTACGCCTGGGTCGAACGGGCGTGGCGCGGCGGTCAGCGAGTGCTCGTCAACGACCTCGTCACCAACGGCGTGATCTGCTCGGTCTACTTCTTCAAGGACCGCAGCTGCGACGAGATGACCTCCATCCGCCTGCAGGCTCAGAAGACGTACGACCTGCAGGCCTACATCGACAAGATGTACGGCGGCCCCGGCAAGGGCTGGTTCAGGATCGTCACCGACTCCGCTCAGGCCCGCGAGGTCATCCAGCAGGGCAAGCTGGCCGTCGTTCTCGGGGTCGAGACCTCCGAGCCGTTCGGCTGCAAGCAGATCCTCGACGTCGCGCAGTGCAGCAGGGACGATATCGACCGCGGTCTCGACGAGCTGTACAAGCTCGGCGTACGCAGCATGTTCCTGTGCCACAAGTTCGACAACGCCCTGTGCGGCGTCCGCTTCGACTCGGGCACCCTCGGCACGGCGATCAACGTCGGCCAGTTCCTGTCGACCGGCACCTTCTGGAAGACGGAGAAGTGCACCGGCCCCCAGCACGACAACCCCATCGGACTGGCGGCGGCGCCCCAGGCGCAGAAGGAGCTGCCGCCGGGCGTCCAGGTCCCGTCGTACGCCGCGGACGCGCAGTGCAACGCCCGCGGTCTCACCTCGCTCGGCGAGTACGCGGTGCGCGGCATGATGAAACGCAAGATGATGCTGGAGATCGACCATATGGGCGTCAAGGCAGCCGGCCAGGCCTTCGACATCTTCGAGTCCGCGTCGTACCCCGGTGTGATCTCCTCGCACAGCTGGATGGATCTCAGCTGGACCGAGCGGGTCTACCGTCTCGGCGGCTTCGTGGCTCAGTACATGAACGGCGCCGAGGCGTTCAGTGCGGAGGCCAAGCGCACGGACGCGCTGCGCGAGAAGTACAACGTCGGCTACGGCTACGGCACCGACATGAACGGCGTCGGCGGCTGGCCCGGCCCCCGCGGCACGAACACTCCGAACCCGGTGAAGTACCCCTTCCGCAGCGCCGACGGAAGCGCCGTCATCGACAGGCAGACCACCGGCGAGCGCACTTGGGACATCAACACCGACGGCGCGGCGCACTACGGTCTGGTCCCGGACTGGATCGAGGACATACGGCTCGTCGGCGGCCAGGGCGTCGTGGACGACCTCTTCAAGGGCGCCGAGTCCTACCTCGACACCTGGAAGGCGTCCGAGGACCACAAGGCCGGGGTGAACCTGGCTGCGGGCTCGTCCGCATCGGCCAGCTCGTCGGAGTGGAACCCGTTCACGAGTTACGCACCCGACCGGGCCGTGGACGGCAATGCGGACACCCGCTGGGCAAGCGGCTGGAGCGACGACCAGTGGCTCCGCATCGACCTCGGGGCACCGAGCCTGATCAAGCGCGTCACCCTCAACTGGGAGAGCGCCTACGGGAAGGCCTACCGCATCGAGGTCTCCACCGACGGCACGAACTGGCAGTCCGTATGGTCCACGACCGCCGGTGACGGCGGCCTGGACACGGCGCAGTTCACCGGCACGACGGCCCGCTACGTACGCGTCCACGGGCTGGAGCGCGGCACCAAGTGGGGCTATTCCCTCCGCGAAGTGGGCGTCTACAGCGGCTGACACCACCGATGGAGTCCCAGGCGGCCGGGGCCGGCCGGATCAGTCCTCCTGATCCGGCCGGCTCCGGCCTCATGCCTCCGGGCGGCACAAGAGCGAAGGGAACACCATGGCACGCATGCCGTCGGCCGAGCGGCGCCGGCAGCTGATCGAGGGAGCCATCCGTGCGATGACCCGCGACGGCGTCTCCCGGACGACGACCCGGTCCATCGCCGCCGAGGCGGGCCTGTCACTGAGCGTCTTCCACTACTGCTTCGACTCCAAGCAGGACCTGATCGAGTCCGTCATGGCGGCGATCACCGAACACGCGGTCACGTTGGTGAAGGAAGCGATACGGCCGAAGGCCACCCTCCGGGAGACCATCCGGGCCGGTTTCCAGGCCTACTGGGACCATGTGTCCGCCAACCCCGGCGAGCACATGCTCACGTACGAACTCACGCAGTACGCCCTGCGCCGACCGGGGTTCGAGCATCTGGCCCGGCGGCAGTACGCGCTGTACTGCGACACCTACGGCGAACTCATCGAACAGCTCTGTCAGAGCATGAAGTTCGAGCTCCGCGTACCCGTCCCCGTGCTGGCCCGCTATCTGGCCGCCATGACGGACGGGCTGACCCTGAACTTCCTCGTCCTCGGCGATGACAAGGCCTCGGCGGACATCCTCGACATGATCACCGACCACGTCACCGGCCTTGTATGCGCCGAAGTCCGACCGACCGCCCGGGAGGACGTCGACCACTGAAGCGGTCCGCCGGGCCCGCTCGCGGGCCCGGCGGGAGGTCCTAGGCGCCGTCCGGCTCGTCGCCCGACGACCCCGACGCACCTGCGGGGGCGACCTGCGCGGCCACCCCGGCGGGGGCAGGAGCGGGATGAGCCGGGGCGGCGTCCGCCGGGTCCGCGTCCGTCACCGCACTGCCCGCCACCCCCGGCTCGCTCTGCGGCTCCTTGGGGCCCAGGCGATTGAGGACCAGGTTCAGCAGGATCGCGGTGCTCGCGCCGAGCGTGACGCCGCTGTTCAGCAGCGAGGAGAGGTCCGCGTTCATGTGCTCCTTGAACAGCACGGGGACGGTGGACGGCAGCAGGGCCATGGCCAGCGAGACGCCCACCACCAAGGCGTTCTTCTCGTCCTTGAGATCCACCTTGGCCAGGGTCTGGATACCGGCCAGGGCGACCATCGCGAACATCACGGTCGCGGCGCCACCGAGCACCGGGTGCGGCACCGAGGCGACCGCGGCGGCGGCCTTCGGCAGCATTCCCAGCACGATCATGAAAACGCCGGCCGCGACGACCACGAAGCGGCTCTTCACCTTCGTCATCCGCACCAGGCCGACGTTCTCGGCGAAGGCGACGTACGGGAAGGAGTTGAGCACACCTCCGAGGGCGGTCGCGGCGCCATCGGCGCGCAGGGCGCGTGCCACGGTCTCGCCGTCGATCTTCTTGCCCACGATGTCGCCGATGGCGTACGTGTCACCGGTGGTCTCCACCATGGTGATCAGCATGACGATCAGCATCAGCAGGATCGGGAACCACTGGAACTGCGGGGCGCCGAAGTGGAACGGGGTGGTGACGCCCACCCAGTCCGCCTTGCCGACGTCAGTGAAGCTCGCGTCACCCAGCAGGAAGGCGGCCGCGGTGCCGGCCACCAGCCCGAGCAGGATGGCGATGCTGGACAGGAACGGCCGGCCGATCTTCATCAGCACCAGGATGAAGGCCATGGTGCCGCCCGCGTAGGCGAAGTTCTCGGGATCGCCGAAGTGCGGGCTGCCCACCCCGCCCGCCGCGTCATTGAGCCCCACCGGGATGAGGACCAGCCCGAGGACGGTGATCACCGTGCCGGTGACCACCGGCGGGAAGAGCCCCAGCACCGCCTTGAAGGCGCGGGCGGGGAGCCAGGCGAAGGCGAAGGTGGCGAAGCCCGCAGTGATCACCGCGCCGTAGATCACCAGCAGGGCGGCCGTGCCACCGCCGGCGCCGAGGCCGATCGCGATCATCGGGGACACCGCGGTGAAGGTGACCCCTTGGATCAGCGGCAGCCGCGCGCCGATGCGGCCGATGCCGAGGGCCTGGATGATCGAGGCGATACCGCAGGTGAACAGGTCTGCGTTAATCAGGTAGACGAGCTCTTCGCGGCTGAGCCCGAGGGCCCCGCCGACGATGATCGGGACAATCACGGCACCGGCGTAGAACGCCAGGACGTGCTGGAACCCGTAGAGAGCCAGTTTCGGGAGGGGGAGCACCTCGTCGACCGGGTGCTCGCTCTGCTTTCCGGCAACGGAAAGCGGGGCGACTCGTGCCATCTCCGCCTTGCCCTTCAAGAGGTAGGTAGTGAGAGGGAGCTCTGGTTATCCCTGGCGCGACGACGATGGCGCACCCTGGTTTCAGCCAGTCGCAGGGGGATCGAAGGCTCGCGGTGTCTCCGTCGGCTCTTCGTCCTGTGTGACGCATATCCAACGCCAGAGAGGAACTCGGCGAACATCGTAGACTTCTCCAAAGAAAGGGCCGCCCTCGGGGCCTCTACCTGGTCAAACCTCCAAAGCCGGCGCAGCCCGCCCCGGCCCTGGATACAGCAAGTCCCCCTGAGGCGGGGCCATTTCAAGCCACGATTGACATGATCACGAGTGGGATGATCACGAGTGAGTTGAC
Organism: Streptomyces sp. NBC_00322; assembly: GCF_036147535.1. Lineage (NCBI taxonomy): Bacteria > Bacillati > Actinomycetota > Actinomycetes > Kitasatosporales > Streptomycetaceae > Streptomyces > Streptomyces sp. NBC_00322. The sequence continues at coordinate 1,154,278 of NZ_CP108019.1, forward strand.
GGGTCTTCTGGACTCCCGGCCGTCCGGAAGGACAGGCGCATGACCGTCCCGCCGTCCTCCGCGGGCTCGGCTGCGGCTGTGGCACCGTGCAGGGCCGCGGCCTGGGCGACAATGGCCAGGCCAAGGCCGGAGCCGGGGAGGGCGCGGGCGGCTGGGGCGCGGTAGAAGCGGTCGAAGATGTGCGGCAGGTCGTCAGGGTCGATGCCCGGACCGTGGTCACGGATGGTGAGCTCGCCATCACGCAGCCGGACTTCCACCACGGAGCCGTCGGGGCTGAACTTGGCCGCGTTGTCGATCAGGTTCGCCACCGCGCGGGCCAGCCGGGCGCGTACGCCGAGGATCAGCGTGGGCTCGGTCTCGACCCTGAACACCGTGGCGGGCCGATGCGCACGCGCCCGGTCCACGCACTGGGTCACGACCGCGTCGAGCCGGAGGTCATCGGCCGGTTCCTCCGCCCCTTCGTCGCCCCGCGCCAGCTCCGCGAGATCCTCCACCAGGTCCACCAGCTCGGTGATCTGCCGGCCCAGAGCCTTCGTGGCGCGTTCTCGGCGGCGGACGTCGTCGGGGGCGATCCTGGCCAGGAGTTCGGCGTTGGTGCGCAGGCTGGTCAGCGGAGTGCGCAGCTCGTGGGAGGCGTCCGCGACCAGGCGGCGCTGGGCGGTGAGCGAGTCGTGCAGAGCCATCAGCATCGTGTTGAAACTGCCGGTCAGCCGGGCGGCTTCGTCGTGGCCGGTGACAGCGATGCGGTGTCGGGTGTCACGGGTCGTGGCGATCCGCTCCACGACGGCCGTCAGCCGGGCCAGCGGGGCGAGACTGGTGCGGGCGACGAGGTACCCGAGAAGGCAGGCGAGGAGCACGCCTGCCGCTCCGGCCTCGATCAGTACCGTACGGACGCGTGCCACACCGCGATCCACCCCGTCCGAGCGCACCCAGACCTGCACAGCCCGGCCCTGGGCGACGGGCGCGGTGTAGACGCGGACCGGGTGGCCCTGCAGCCGGGCAGTGCTGAAGAACGCGGTCTTCCTGCCGCCTGCGACGGCCCGCGCGTCACGGGTGTCGAGCGCCCCCGGCTCGGTCGCGCCCTCGGCGCTCACCTCCCCGTCGGAGCCCACGAGTTGCACGCAGGCCGGCGCGGACAGCCAGGCACAGGGGCCGGCCGCCGACCAAGTACCGCTCTGGACCTGCCGTTTGATCCGGTTGGCCTCGCGGACCAGCCCGAGATCCAGCTCACGATGGGCCTGGCGGTCGGCGGCGACATAGCCGACCACGGCCATCGCCGCGACGGCGAGGGCGACGGCGAGTGCCGCGGTGCCGGCCAGCCGGCTGCGGATCGACAGCCGCCGCCAGAAATTCAGGAGTCCCGGTTTCATTCCAGAGCCAGCCGGTAGCCGAGCCCGCGCACCGTGTGCACCAGGCGCCGCTCGCCGTCCGCTTCGAGCTTGCGGCGTACGTAGCGGATGTAGACCTCGACCGAGTTGGAGCCGGGCCCGAAGTCGTAACCCCAGACCCGGTCCATGATGACTTCACGGGTCAGCACATGGCCTGCGTTACGGACCAACAACTCCAGGAGAGCGAACTCGGTTTGGCTGAACTGGATCAGCCGGCCTCCGCGCCGCCCGCGTCGCGTCTGCGGGTCCAGGGTGAGGTCTGCGAAAGCCGGCGCGTCGCCGTCCTCGGGGTAGGCGCGCCGAAGCAGGGCCCGCAGCCGGGCCAGCAGTTCCTGCAGCGCGAACGGCTTGGCGAGGTAGTCGTCGGCCCCGGCGTCGAGCCCGCCCACCCGGTCCTCCACTGTGCCGCGCGCGGTGAGCACCAGGATCGGCGTGCGGTCGCCGAGCGCCCGCAGCCGTCGGCAGAACGCGAGCCCGTCCATACGGGGCATGAGGACGTCAAGCACGATGGCGTCCGGCGGGCGCGCCGCCACGCTGTGCAGCGCCTCGGCGCCGTCGGCTGCCAGCGCCACGGCATAGCCCTCGATCTCCAGGGCCTCGGCGACGGCCTCGCGCGTGGCCGGCTCGTCATCCACGACCAGCACCGACACCGTTCCCAAACGTACCTCCCGCGGATTGGTCCGACGCGCGTCCTCTGCCGTCTCTCACGTCACGCCGCGCCCAGTGGTTCTCATCTACCTCTCACCTTTGAGAAAGACGGTGACTGCCATGTTGCCGTTCACCAAGAAAACAAAGCATCGTTGGCAGGGCTCGCGACGAGTCCGGGCCGTGGCCGCGGCCGCCGTGTCCGCAACGCTCCTCGCCGGCGCCGCCTCCTTCATGCCGGGCGGCTCGGCAGCGACACCGGACAACCGAGCCCGCCTGGACCGCGGCACGGTCGTGGTACCGGTCAAGGGCGGCCAGGCACGCGTGGATCCGGCCTCGCTCGGCGTCACCGCCCGTGCGGCCGACGGGACTTCGCTGGTGCTCTCCGCCAAAGCCGCGCAGGATCTCGGCCCGGCCGGGGACGTTTCTCTGCGGGACTCGGCGGCGACCTGGCACTACCCGAAACGGGGCCTGACTGTTACGGCCCGTGAACGCGAGGGCCGACTGGTGGTCGAGATGCGCAGTTCACGCGACTCGGAGCTGACCTGGCCGGTCAGCGGGGTGGACCTCCGGGCGTCGGCCGTGCAGGTGCCGCGCGGCGAGGGACTGTCGATCCCGGCGGCGGACCCGTGGTGGAACTCAGACCGAGCGAAGCTGGCGGGCGGCGGAGGAATCGCGCTCACCGACGGGCTGACCATGCCGTTCTGGGGCTGGACGATGGGGCGCCACGGCGTCAGCTATGTGGTACCGACCGATATCGGCACCACGCTCGACTTCGCATCGCGGGCCGGCCGCATGCGCACCGCCACCACCCACGCCTTCAGCGAGAAGGAGGAGACCCGCCACTACACGGTCGCATTCGCCCTGACCGACGCGTCGCCGGTCGCGGCGGCGAGGGACTACCGGCGGTGGCTTGTCGAACATGGGCAACTCGGCAGCCTGGAACGCAAGATCGAAGAGAATCCGCAGGCAGCCAGGCTCATCGGCGCCTTCCACGCGTACCTGTGGGGCGACGGGCGCAGCAAGGAGTCCGTCGAGCGGATGCGAGCACTGGGCCTGGACCGGATGTGGCTGGGCTACGACGCCGACGCCAGGCCCATGACGCGGGAGGCGGTGAATACGGCCAAGAAGGCCGGGTACCTGGTCGGACCCTACGACTCGTGGTCCAACGCCCAGGATCCGGCGACGGCTGACGCCCCGTCCTCCACGTGGCCCGCGCCGGTCTGGCCGGACGCGTGTGTGCGCGGAGCGGACGGCAAGGTGAAGACCGGCTTCGGCGGCCGGGGCTGCTACGTCAGCTCACAGGCCCTGGCGCAGGCCGAGCCCACGCACCACTATCTGGCCGACCGGACGAGGTCGATGACCGCCAACGGCGCGAACAGCTACTTCCTCGACGTCGACGCGGCGGGCGAGCTCTTCCGCGACCACTCCCCCGCGCACGAGGCCACACAGGCGCGCGACCGCGCCCATCGGCTCGCCCGGATGGGGATGCTGTCGCGCGAGGAGAAACTCGTGCTGGGTTCGGAGTCGGCGGGCAGCTGGGCCAATAGCGTCCTGGCCTACAGCCACGGTTCGAGTACGCCCGTGTCGGACCACCTGTGGGCACTGGAGCGCGACCGCGAGTCATGGGGCGGCTACGCCCCCCAGAACGCACCGGATCTCTTCTTCAAGCCCGCGAAGCTCACCTCCGACGCCGCCCGCGCGATGTACGACCCGCGCTACAGGGTGCCGTTGTACGAGACCGTGCTCCATGACTCCGTGGTGAGCGTGGAGCGTTGGGAGCTGGGGTACTACAAACTGCCCGAGCAGCAGACCGTCCGCGCGCTGCTGGCCATGCTCTACAACACGCCGCTCAACTTCACACTGGACGGCCAGAGCTTGAAGAAACACGGCCCCGAGATCGCCAAGCTCCAGCGCTTCTTCTCTCATCTCCAGAAGGCGGCCGGTACCAAGGCGATGACCGGCTTCACCCGGCTCACCGCCGACCACCGGGTGCAGCGCACCACCTTCGGCGACACGGCACTGACCGTGACCGCCAACTTCGGATCCTCGCCGTACCGGGGGCTGCCGGGCGGCTGCGTACGAGCCGAGGTGCCGGGCGGCCCGGACCGCACCCTCTGTCCGTAACGGCTGAAGCGATCGGTGTCGTCCTACGACGCCCGGGCAGTGCCGCCGTGGCCACGGCCCCGGCGGCACGCCCAGTCGAAGTCGCGGATCACGTACGGCGAACAGTCCGGGTGTTGCTCGATGATCGGGTCGATGTCTCACCGGCGGTCGGCCCGTGCCAGATCATGGCGACCGCGCGCGGACTCGCGGAAGGCGATCGGGGTCTGCCCAGTGCGCTGGTGGAAGTACTTGCTGAAGTTGGTGGCGCTGGAGAAGCCGAGCTGGGCGGCAATCCGTACCGCGGGCAAGTCGCTGTGCGCGAGCAGGCGTTTGGCCTCCAGGACGACCCTGCGGTCGATGAACTCCTTCGCCCCGACACCTGCGGCGGCGAGAGTGGCACGGGAGAGCGTACGCGCGGAGTAGCCGAGGGCATGCGCGTAGTCGTCCAGGCGGCGGGTGGAGGCGAACTCGCGCTCGACCGCGTCACGGAAACGCAGATACGTCGATCCGGGCTCGGGCGAGGGGCTGCCGACAGACGACGCCAGGTGCGTGAGGCGCAGGACGAGAACGGCCAGCAGGTGGCGCAGCACCGTGACGTGGATGTCGACCGGCAGCCGCATTGCCGCGTGGAACTCCCGGTCGAGGTGGTGGGCTGCCGTGTGCAGCGCTTCGATGTCGTCGCCACGCGGCACTCGTACGACCGGAGCGTGCGGGTCGTCCAGGCGAGCGGCCGCTGTGGTGGCCGGGTCGGGGAAGTCCCGCTCGAAAATGATCACTGTGCCCTCGGCCTGGGTGATGTCGCCCCATTGGTACACCTGGCCAGGCCGCGCCCACAGCCAGGACCCGGGCCTGAGGGCGTACCCGGTGAAGTCCACCGTCTGCCACAGGGAGCCGCTGGTGAGGGTGAGCAGATGGTGGAAGTCCGGCCGTCCCGGCGCCACCATCCGACCCTGCTCGGGTCCGATCCGTGAGCGCAGTTGGGCCAGCGAAAGGACCTCGACCCCGGCGGGGGTGCCGACGGGGGCGGCGAAGGCGACCTCGGGGATCACGCGCGAAGCCGGTTGTCGGTTTTTGACCATAGTGAGTCAGCAGCCTATCCGGATGGGTCCCAGTTCCGCCCCTAGCGTTGAGCAGGGTCACCACGGCAGAGCCAGGAGCCGGTGACGGAATTATATAAGGAGCTCGACCAGCACCCCGGCCTCTGCGGCACCTGACCCGCCTGCACTCCCCCCACGCCACGAGTACCAGGAGATGTCCAGTGCCCCCTGAGCCCGACGCTGAGCAAGCGGCCCGCGCCGCGGAAAAGGTCCAACAGCGTCACAACCAGGCGATTGACGCACGGCGCCTGCCCCGATGGTTCGCGGTGGCCTGGGGTGTCTATCTCTTTCTGCTCCTCGTCGAGCCGGACCTCCTGCCCATGCTCCACCTGGAACGGTGGAGTCTGTGGTGGCTCGGGATCTGCGCGGTCCTGACCCCGGCGTTTCTCGCCGCCCAGTACACCCGCCGGGGGCGGAGGCTGCTGGGCATATCGCCCGGGATGCAGCCACAGGGGCTCGACCCGGCGAGGGAGCGAACGTCCTGGGCAATATTCCTTGCGGTCATGAGCATGACTGGTGTCATTTATGTGGGATTTGCCCTGCTACTGTCCCAAGCCCCGCCCTGGCGCCTGCTGCTGGGACTCGCCCTGGGGCTGGGGGCGATGATCCCGGCGGACCGTCAGCTTGAGCGCCTGAAGCGGTTCGGCAAGCGGCGGACGCCCGGGGCCGATCCTGCACTCGACCAGCGCCGGCCAAATAGCGGCTCGAATCTGTAGATTGACACTACAACTACCAGAGAGCGACTACCTACCATGACTGACATGACCGATATCCATCTCGAGCACAACAAGGCCACGGCCAAGGCGTTCTACGACCTGCTGTTCAACGAATGCCGCCCAGCGGAAGCATTCGACAGGTACGTGGGCGACAGCTATATCCAGCACAACCCGCTTGCCAGTGACGGCAGGCAGGACTTCGTCGACTACTTTGAACGAATGGCTGCCGAATACCCGGGCAAGCGCGTGGAGGTCAAGCGCGCCATCGCCGAGGGCAGCCACGTCGTCCTTCACTGCCACCAGGTGTGGCCGAACGAGGAATACGCCGGCATCGACATCTTCCGTTTCGACGACAACGGAAAGATCGTTGAGCACTGGGACGTACTCCAACTCATCCCCGCTACTTCAAGGAACCCCAACACCATGTTCTGACGGCACGCCGGGTCAGACACCGCAGAGGAATCGTTCACGAACACCCTCCTGTCATTCGGCTACGCCGCTGAACGCCAGGACCTTCTCGATCGACATCCGCACCAGGAGAATTCCCGGCACGCTGTTACGAGCGGCGTACTCTGCCGCAAGGTCCATTCCCACGTAGCGGCCGGCGATCCGGGCCGCCCAGTCGCGCACCTCTGGCAAATCCTCGCTCACCTGCGCCCGGCCATCGATGACGACGAAGGAAAACGGCGGCTGATCGTCGTCCACGCAGAGGGAGATTCGCCCGTCGCGGATCAGGGTGCGGCCCTTGACGGAGTTCTTGCCGGTGTTGAATACGAGGTTGTCGCCGTCCAACAGGAACCAGACGGGTGCCACGTGTGGGCGTCCGTCGGCACGGGTGGTGGCGATTTTCGCGGTGCGGGTGCCCTCACTGACGAAGGCGCGCCATTCGGCGTCGGTCATGGGTGCGGCCATGAGTCCTGGGTCTCCTTAGGAACGGGTCGGCTGCGGTGTTCTGTGGTTGTCCCGTTGCTGCTGTCGGTCAGAACAGGCCATTGCCGTGGGGCAGTTCGGCGGGGATCGCCTGGATGGCGTCCCAGTGCTCGACGATCTTCCCGTCGGCGAGGCGGAACAGGTCGTAGTAGACGACCGGCTCGCCGAACTCGCCCTCGGCCTGCACCAGGACGAAGTCACCCTCCGCGATGACCTTGTGGATCGTCTTGTAGACGACGTTCTTGCCCTGCTCAGCCCACTTGGCTGCGGCCACGCCGAAGCCGTCCAGACCGTCACCGGCCTCCGGGTTGTGCTGGTGGTAGGTCTCGGCGGAGGTGTAGTCGGTCGACGCCGAGTAGTCGGCGCCCTTGAGCACCTTTTCGGCGTACGCGGCGACCAGCTTGCGGTTCGCCTCGGTCATCTCCAGGTCGCTGACCTGGGTCGGGCCGTCGGTCTGGGAGCGGCCGCTGACGGTGTCCTCGATCACCGGCACCAGGGCGTCCCAGTGCTCGGCGAGCTTGCCGTTCTCCACACGGAAGATGTCGAAGGCAACCAGCGCCGTGGGGCCGAGGCCGTGGTAGACCCCGTGCAAAGCGACAAGATCTCCGTCGGCGATGACCCGGACGCCCTCGTAGCGAAAGTCCGCAGAGAGCGAGTCGACCAGCTCACGCAGAGCCTCGGGGCCGTCGGCGGCCAGCGCGCTGTGCTGCTTGTACGTCGGCGAGACCCAGCGGTCCACTGCGGAGGGGTCCTTGTGACCGAACAGCTCACCTGTGGCCTTGAGGACCAGATCCTTGTTGTTCATGACGCGCATCCGTTCAACCGGGGGCGGCGGACCCGCTGTCCGCCGACTGCTCCTCCAGCGTCGTCGGAATTGATCCGGCACACGAGGTGAGATCCTGAACAACTATGGTCAAAAATGGACAGTCGCTCAATGGGTCATCCTCCCTGAGGCCGGTTACGGCATCCGACCGACCCGCACATGGGCTCGGAAGCACACAGGCCTGAAGAGCCGACTGTCTGCGGAAACGCTCGCGATGCCGTACCGGCTGGTCTCCCGCCAGATCACCCTGATGGCCGGCGGCGTCGGAACCGCGATGGTTGATTTCGTCGACCGCCCCAGGGCGGCGACGCTCCCAGACCGACACCCGTGCGTGTTCAGCCCCGCTTCAGGCGCCGGGGGCCACAATCGGGGCATGCGCGTACTGGTCGTCGAGGACGAGGAGCGCTTCGCCGAAGGGCTGCGCATCGGTCTGGAGGCGGAGGGCTTCGCCGTCGATGTCGCCTTCGACGGTACGGACGGCCTGTGGCGGGCCCGCGAGAACCCCTATGACGCCATCGTCCTCGACATCATGCTGCCGGGCCTCAACGGCTACCGCGTCTGCGCGGCCCTGCGCGCCGAGGGCAACTGGACGCCGATCCTGATGCTCACCGCCAAGGAGGGCGAGTGGGACGAGGTCGAAGGGCTGGACACCGGTGCCGACGACTATCTGACCAAGCCCTTCTCGTACGCCGTGCTGCTGGCCAGGCTACGGGCACTGCTGCGCCGTGACCCGCGCGAGCGGCCCGCCGCGCTCACCGCCGGCGATCTGCGGCTCGATCCCGCGGCCAAGGAGGTCTCGCGCGGCGGGGAGCGGGTCCAACTGACCGCCCGCGAGCTGGCGTTGCTGGAGTTCCTGCTGCGCAGGCGCGGGGAGACCGTGTCCAAGCGGGAGATCCTCGCGCATGTCTGGGACGACGACTTCGACGGCGATCCCAACATTGTCGAGGTCTACGTCCGTCATCTGCGCAATAAGCTCGACCGGCCTTTCGGGCGGGCCGCGATCGAGACCGTGCGTGGCTGCGGCTACCGGCTGGCCTCCGATGGCGGTTAGGCACGGGGTCAGGTTCCGGTCGACGGTGGCGGCCGTCGTCGTCGTCGCGGTGGGGCTGGTCGCGGGGGCGGTGGCGCTGGTCGCGCTGCTCAGGGCCGAGCTGACCGACGACGTACGGCAGGCGGCGCGTGCTCGTGCCGAGCAGGTGGCCGCCGTCATCGAGTCGGGGCGCGGGGTGCCCTCGCTGGTGGTGGCCGATCGCGACGAGCAGTTCATCCAGGTCCTGGACGCCGACGGCGATGTGGTGGCCGCCAGCGCGAATGTCGATGAGCTGCCCGCGCTGGCCCGCCCGGGCGGGGACGGCGAGAGCCGGATCACCACCCCGCTGGACGAGGACGAGTTCCTGGTGGTGGCAACGGTCGCCGACGCGCCCGACGGGCAGAAGACGGTGCTGGTCGGGCGGGCACTGATCGCGGTCGCGGAGGCGACGCAGATCGTCACCAGGCTGCTGCTCGTGGGGCTGCCGCTGCTGCTCCTGCTGGCCGGGGCGGCCACCTGGATGGCGGTCGGGCGTGCGCTCGCCCCGGTCGCAGCCATCCGCACGGAGGTGGAGGCGATCTCCTCCGCCCAGCTGCACCGCCGGGTGCCGCTGCCCCGCGGGCAGGACGAGATCGCGGGGCTCGCCGCCACCATGAACCGCATGCTGGACCGCCTGGAGGTGGCCCAGAAGGCGCAGCGGCGCTTCATCTCGGACGCCTCACACGAGCTGCGCTCCCCCGTGGCGTCCATCCGCCAGCATGCCGAGGTCGCGCTCGCCCATCCCGGCCGTACGACGCAGGAAGGGCTGGCGGCGACCGTACTTGCGGAGGATCTGCGCATCCAGCATCTGGTCGACGATCTGCTGCTGCTGGCCCGCGCCGACGAGCACGCGCTGCGCCCGGATCGCCGGCCGGTCGACGTCGACGACCTTGTACTGGACGAGGCGCGGCGGCTGCGGACGGCGGCGACGGGGCTGCGGATCAGCACGGCCGGGGTGTCGCCTGCGCGGCTGGCGGCGGATCCGCAGGGCCTGCGGCGCGTGCTGCGCAACCTGGGCGACAACGCGGCCCGCCACGCCCGGTACCGGGTGGCCTTCGACCTCGCGGAGGAGGAGGGGCGGATCGTGCTGGGGGTCGAGGACGACGGGCCCGGGGTGCCGGCCGTCGAGCGTGAGCGGATCTTCGAGCGGTTCGTACGGCTCGACGACGCGCGCTCGCGTTCCGTGGAGGAGGGCGGCGGCAGCGGGCTCGGGCTTGCGATCGTCGCGGAGCTGGTCGCGGCGCACGGCGGGGCGGTGACGGTGTCCGGGAGCGCGCTGGGCGGGGCCCGTTTCGAGGTCTCGCTCCCGGCTCGCGAGGACCTTGTCTGAAGGCAGGTTCAGTTTGGTTCAGCATTCCTTCAGCGCCCTGCTGCCACGGTCTGCGTACGAGACGAGGAGGCGCGTCATGAACAGCAGGAAACGCGCGGGAGCGGTGGCGGTGGTGCTGGGCGCGACGCTCGCGACCGGCGGATGCAGCAGCGGTTCGGGGAACGCCCAGGCGCGTTCGGACTGTGTGCCGATCATCGACGAGGCCACCGGAGAGAAGACCGGAAAGTGCATGCCGCTGGCACCCGAGAAGGACCGGGTCGACCGGGTCAAGCCGGTCTTCTCCGATTCGACGACCATCAACAATCCGCTGCATCCCAGCTCACAGGTCCAACAGGTGATCTACGGAGGCCAGGTCGGCGGCAAGCCGTTCCGGACCGAGTTCACCCTGCTGCCCGGCACCACGTCCATCACCATCAAGGGCGGGCAGGTGAAGGTACGCACTCTGCAGTACATGGCTCTGTCCGACGGGCGGATCGAAGAGGTCGCGCTCGACTGGTTCGCGCAGGCCGACGACGGTTCCGTCTGGTACCTCGGCGAGGATGTCTTCAACTATCGAGACGGCGTGGTGGCTGACACCGACGGCACCTGGAAGGCCGGAAAGACCGGACCGGCCGCGATGATCATGCCCGCCCACCCGAAGGCCGGGGACGTGTACCGGCCGGAGAATACGCCGGGCGTCGTCTTCGAGGAGGTCACGGTCAAGGCCGCGGGCCAGACGATCGACGGCCCGTACGGGCCCATCAAGGGCGCGATGACCGTACGCGAGCTGCATATGGACGGCAGCCGCGAGGACAAGGTCTTCGCCCCCGGATACGGGGAGTTCTCGACCGGGAGCCCGGACGGCGACCTCGAAGCGGTGTCCCTCGCCGTGCCCACCGACGCGAAGCCCGGACCCGTGCCCGCCGCCCTGAGCGCCCTGTCGGACTCCGTCCGCGCGGCACAGAGCGGTACGGCGGACCCGGTGGCGGTGCAGAAGGTGCGGACCGCATGGGACGCCTACCGGACCGGGGACAGCGTGCCCCAGCTGCTCGCCAAACAGATGAACCGCGATGTCGACACGCTCACCGCGGCGGTCAAAGCCGGCGATGTGAAGCGGGTGCACAGTGCGGCGCTCAGGGTCGCGCAGAACGACCTCGATCTGCATCTGCGCTATGAGCCGCTCGCCACCGTCGAGGCGGCCCGGATGTCCTTGTGGGCACGGCAGTTGGCGACCGATGCCGCCACCGGCGACCCGGGTGCGGTCGCCGGGGACGTCACCGGTCTCGAACTCACCTGGGCGCGAGCCCGCCACAACACCGAGGCCGGCAAAGCGGGGCATGTCGACGACCGGTTGCGCGAACTGCGGGACGCGGCCGACCACAAGGACATTGCCACAGCGGCGAAGTCGGCGCCCAGACTGCAGGCCGCACTCGCGAACGCCCAGCCCTGACCCGGGCCCTCTCCCCGCCGGTCAGTGCTCCTAGGTCCTGTCCGGCTCGAGGACGAACACGGGGATCACGCGCTCCGTCTTCCTCTGGTAGGCGGCGTAGTCGGGGTAGGCCGCGACCGCGCGCTCCCACCACAGCGCCTTCTCCTCCCCCGTCACCTCACGCGCCGTCATGTCCTGGCGCACCTGCCCGTCCTGGAGCTCGACCCGGGGGTCGGCCAGGACGTTGAAGTACCAGACCGGGTGCTTGGGCGCGCCGCCCAGCGATGCCACCGCGGCGTACGTGCCCTCGTGCTCCACCCGCATCAGCGGGGATTTGCGGACCTTGCCGCTCTTGGCGCCGAGGGTGGTCAGAACGATGACGGGCAGGCCCCGCATCGTGGTCCCCTTCGTGCCGCCGGAGCTTTCGTACAGGTCGACCTGGTCGCGTACCCACTTCTGCGGGCTCGGCTCGTACTCGCCCTCAAGAGGCATGGCATCCATCCCGTCGTCGAAGAGTCGAAGACTCGCTTCGTCACTTCAACACCTGGGATCCGGGCAATCATCCCGCCGGACGCTCGTAGCGGAGCAGCACGGTCCGTGCGTCGAAGGACCGCGACTCGACGAACCGGAGGTTGAGCCGGTCCTTGCCCTGGAGGAACAGCGGCCTGCCGCCGCCGAGAACCACCGGGTGCACGACGATGTGGTACTCGTCGATCAGGCCGAGGTCCGTGAGGGCGGCCGGCAGCGTCGAACCGCCCATCAGCAGCAGGTCCTTGCCCGGGCTCAGCTTCAGGTCGGTGACCTCTTCGGCAAGATCCCCGCCGATCACGCGGACGTTGCCTTCGGGCTGTTCCAGCGTCCGGGAGAAGACGATTTTCGGAGTCCGGCGCCAGACGGGCGCGAAGGCGAGGTCGTGCGGGTCGTCGGAGATCGACTCGGCGTTTGGCCAGTAGCCCGCCATCATCTCCCAGACGACCCGCCCGTAGAGGAAGGTGTCGGCGCGTTCCTGCAGGCCGTCGCCGTACGCGGCGAGTTCCGGTCCGAGCAGCGTCCAGTCGAAGGCCCCGCCGGGCCCGTCGATGTGTCCGTCGAGCGACGAGTGGACGAAGTAGATGATCTTCCTCATGGCCGTTCCTCCTGCTTCCGTGGCGCATCCCTCTCGCGCCCTCACCCGTATGTCGAACGGGACCTCGCCCGATCGACACCCCAGGCAAAGATCTTCCGCGAAGACGCTGCAACGGCGTTGCAACCTCGCCGGTGCTCTGCTGGCGGGATGAGTGATGCCCCGCGCGTGGAGCTGACCCCCGCAGCCGCCGATCTGCTGCGGCGACTGCGGGCCGCCCACGGTCCGCTGATGTTCCACCAGTCCGGCGGCTGCTGCGACGGCAGCGCGCCGATGTGCTACCTGGACGGAGAGTTCCGTACGGGCGAGTCCGACGTCCTGCTGGAGGATCTCCGGGTGGAGGGCGTCGAGGAGCCGGTCTCGTTCTGGATCTCCAAGAGCCAGTACGCGGTGTGGAGCCACACCCGGCTCGTCGTCGATGTCGTCGAGGGCCGGGGCAGCGGCTTCTCGCTGGAGGCGCCGGAGGGCGTGCGATTCCTGATCCGCTCGCATGTGGTGGACGGCGGCTGACGGCTCAGCCCGGTCGCGAGCCAAGATCCGAAAGGCACCCACTGTGAGCCCCGGCTGACATGCTGGTGTATGTGAACGCCCCCACTCGCGGCGCTTGGCTGCGCGCCGGAATCAGCCGTAACGGCGGACCGCTGCAGGAGAACGAGCACGTGGTCTGGCTCCAGATCGACGCCTACTACGCCGACAGCCGCGGCTTCGCGGGCGTCACCACATACGAGGGCGGACAGGTCCGCTTCCACCATGACGTCGGGGAACCCGGCTTGGATGTGGGCACACTCCGGCGGTCGGGCGAGGACATGATCGAGACAGGCGTGAACGCGGACGGCAGTACGTTCCGCGAGGTGTGGAGACCGCTGCCGGACAGTGAAGGGGCCTGCGGCTCCTGGCGGGTGGGGACCGCTCAGATCGTCCGCGTCGGCCGGTATGTGGTGCATGTGGACGAGGTTCGCGGCAGCCTGTTCCAGCTGCCGGACGACGTCACGGCCTGAGGCTGCCGACCACGTTGGCCGTGGCCGCGATGCCCTCCTGGATGGTCGGCGCCATGCTGGTGCTCGCGAGGTAGAACCCGAGCAGGGCGCAGACAACCGCGTGGGACAGCTTCAGTCCGCCGTTGCGCAGAAAGATCACTGCGAGAACGAGCAGAAGCAGCACGATCGAGATCGAAATGGCCATCGCCAACCTCCTGCGCCGCGCGGGGATCGCGGCGTACGGCGGTCAGTCTGGCGCAGTGAGGGGCCCGTACGGCCGACTGGCGTGTCCGCCGTACGGGTGTTGTCTGCGGGTCAGTTCGATTACTCGCCGCGGGCGCGCAGGAAGCTCTCCAGGCCCGCCAGGTCGTCCGTGTTGATGTGGTCGACCCGGGCGGCGAGCAATTCGCTCCACATCGCGTCGCGGGCGGGCCCCGCCACGTCGGGGGTGGCCCAGAAGCGGACCCGCTGACCGTGGTCGTGGGCATCGGCGACGATCGCGTGCAGCTTCTGCCGCTCGGCGGCCGGGAACGGGCCCGTACCCAGCCAAGTGAAGCTCTGCGTCCAGTTGCTGGAGATCAGCGGGACGAAGGAGGCGGGGGCGGCGGTACCGAGGTCTTCGAGGCGGCCGTCGTAGAAGGCATACCGCTGGCGCTGGGCCTCCATCGGCACGCGGGCCGCGCGGTCGCCGGAGATGACGGGGGTGACGGCACCGGGGTGGACCCGGCCGTGGGAGTAGCTGCTCAGCATCCGCCGGTAGTGCCGCAGCTGGCGGTCGAGTTCGAGGTAGGCGTTGACACCGTCCGTCTTGATGTCGATCAGGAGCTGGACGGGTCGCCGGTAACCGCGGTACACGGAGCCGTGGTTGGCCTTCACGCGGGTGAGCAGCGGGTCGAGGTAGAGCGAGCGCAGGGTGCGCGTCGGGTCGAGGTCCGTCGGCTCATGGGCGACGAGCAGCTCGCCGTCCACGAGGAAGATGTCCGCCTCCACGCTGGTGAAACCGTGCGACAGGGCGTCGTGCAGGGGCCGTTGGTGCAGATAGTCGTTGTGGGCGTGGGCCCGGCGCAGCGGCCTCGGGCGGGTCCGTCCGCCGTGTTGCTGCGCGGCCTGCGCATAGGCGGGCGCGGCGACGGCGGCTGCCAGTGCGGCGGCGATGGTGGTGACGGCTCTGCGACGGGTGGTCAGCACGATGGTGCCTCCGGGCTCTACGGGTCGGGAGGGACATCGGCGAGTATCCGTCGCGGGCGGCCCAATGGGCAGGGCAGCGCGAAGAGTTCGGCCATCCGTCACCGGGTCGTCAGCGGTGACGGAGCGTCAGGGCGGGTGGCATACGACGGCCGCCGCGCTGATGGCTCAGCGCGGCGGCCGGGGGCCGGACACCCCCTACGGTGCCTGGAGGTCGACCAGTTCGGCCAGTTTCTCCTTGTGGCGGCCCGGCGTGCCGAGCGCGATCTCGTCGGACTTGGCGCGCTTGAGGTACAGATGCGCCGGGTGCTCCCAGGTCATGCCGATGCCCGCGTGCAACTGCACGCACTCCTCGGCGGCGTGCACCGCGACCCGCGAGCTGTATGCCTGGGCGACGGCGACCGCGAGGGTGGCCTCCGGGCTGTCGGTGGCCAGCGCGTCGGCGGCGTTGCGGGCCGCGGCGCGGGCCGAGACGACCTCGAGCCACAGCTGCGCCATACGGTGCTTGAGCGCCTGGAACGAGCCGATGGGGCGGTTGAACTGGTGGCGTTCGCGGGTGTGGCGGACCGTCTCCTCAAGGCACCACTCGGCGAGCCCCAGCTGCTCGGAGGCGAGCAGCCCGGCCCCGGCGAGCAGCCCGCGCCGTACTGCCCGCTCGGCGGTCGCCGCATCGGCGATACGCGTGCCGCCCGCAGTGTCGCCGATCGTGACGGCGAAGAGCGGGCGGGTGAGATCGAGCGGGGTCAGCGCCTCGACCGTGACGCTCGCCGTCTCGACCGCGTACAGCCCGTCGGACTTCAGGACGAGCAGCAGATCGGCGACGGCGGCGTCCGCGATCCCGGTGATCGTGGAGGCACCGGCGGGGAGCGGACCGTGCGGCGAGGCGGACAGTGGCACGGCGAGCACGGCGGTCTTCCTGCCGGCCGCCAACTCGCCGATGAGCTCAGCCACTTCGGCTGAATCCACGTCAAGGCCGAGCAGCGTCTCGGTCGCGATGACCGAGCTCGTGAGATACGGGGCGGGAGCGACGGCGCGGCCCAGCTCCTCCAGGACGACGGCCGCCTCGCGGTGGCTCGCGCCCTGGCCGCCGAGTTTCTCGGGCACGAGCAGTCCGGCCGCGCCCATGTCCCCGGCGAGCGCCTTCCACAGTCCGGGGTCGTACGGCGCACCGGCCTCGGCACGGGCAAGAACGGACGCCGTGTCATTGCGGTCGGTGAGCAGGGAGCGTACGGCGGCGCGCAGGTCGTCCTCGGCCTCGGAGTACAGCAGGTCAGTCATCGCGCGAGATCCTTCCAGGCGACGTCCTTGTCGTTGCGCGGCTCGGAAGGCAGTCCGAGTACACGTTCCGCGACGATGTTCAGCAGCACTTCGCTGGTGCCGCCCTCGATGGAGTTGCCCTTGGAGCGCAGATAGCGGTAGCCCGCGTCACGCCCGGTGAAGTCGACGAGTTCCGGACGGCTCATGGTCCAGTCGTCGTACAACAGGCCTTCCCCACCGCGGAGTTCGACCTCCAGGCCGCTGATCTCCTGGTTGAGGCGGGCGAAGGCGAGCTTCATTCCGCTGCCCTCGGGGCCTGGCTGGCCCGCGGCGAGCTGCTGGCGCAGCCGTTCGCCGGCCAGCCGGGCGACCTCGGCGTCCACCCACAGGGTCAGCAGCCGCTGGTGCAGATCGTGCGTTCGCAGTTCGGGACGTTCGCGCCAGGTCTGCGCGACGGGGCCGATCATGCCGCCCTCGCGCGGGATGCGGCTGCCGCCGATGGAGACGCGCTCGTTCATAAGGGTGGTCTGGGCGACCTTCCAGCCCTCGCCGATCTCTCCGAGGCGGTGCGCGTCGGGGATGCGCACATCGGTCAGGAAGACCTCGTTGAACTCCGCCTCGCCGGTGATCTGGCGCAGTGGGCGCACCTCGACACCGGGGTCGCTCATGTCGCAGATGAAGTAGGTGATGCCGCGGTGCTTGGGAAGATCGGGGTCGGTGCGGGCGATGAGGATCGCCCAGCGGGCCACATGGGCGCTGGAGGTCCACACCTTCTGCCCGCCCACGATCCAGTCGTCGCCGTCCCTGACGGCACGGGTGCCGAGCGCGGCGAGGTCGGAGCCCGCGCCGGGCTCGCTGAAGAGCTGGCACCACACTTCCTCGCCGACCCACAGCGGCCGCAGGAAGCGCTGCTTCAGCTCGTCGGAGCCGTACTTGAGGATGGTCGGCGCGGCCATGCCGAGGCCGATGCCGATCCGGCGCGGGTCGTTGTCGGGTGCGCCCGCGGCGGTCAGTTCGGCGTCCACGACGGCCTGGAGTGTGCGGGGCGCTCCGAGGCCGCCGAGGCCCTTCGGGTAGTGCACCCAGGCGAGGCCCGCGTCGAAACGCGCCTTCAGAAAGTCCGTACGGTCCGTGCCGGCCGGGGGATGCGCGGCCAGCAACTCCTTGGTACGGGCGAGCAGTTCGGCGGCGTCCGTCATCGGGCATCTCCTTCCGGGATGACGACCAGGCGGCCGGTGGTCGTGCCGTCGGCGACGCGCTGGACGGCGTCCGCGGCGTCCTTCATGGCGACGCGTCCGCTGATCAGCGGCTTGATCACGCCCTGTGCGGCGAGCTTGGTGAGCTCCTCGTGGCAGGCGCGGATCGCGACGGGATCCATCTGGTTGTACAGGCCCCAGTGGAGGCCGACGATCGAGTAGTTCTTCACCAGGGCGTGGTTGAGGGCGGGGCTGGGGATCGTGCCGCTCGCGAAACCGACGATCACGATCCGGCCCTCGAAGGCGACGCACTTGGCGGACTTGGCGTAGGCGTCGCCGCCGACCGGGTCGTAGACGACGTTCGCGCCCCGGCCGCCGGTGGCCTCTTTGACCGCGGCGACGATGTCGTCCTCGCGGCGGTCGATGACGACGTCGCAGCCGAGCTCCCGCGCGATGCGGGCCTTGTCCGCGCCGCCGACGACTCCGATGACGTGTGCGCCGGCCGCCTTGCCGAGCTGGACGGCCGCGCTGCCGACGCCGCCGGCCGCCGCGTGGACGAGCAGTGTCTCGCCCGCCCGGAGCTGTGCGCGGCGGTGCAGTCCGAACCAGCCGGTCTGATAGCCGATGTGCAGGGCGGCCGCCTCGGCGTCGTCGAGCGCGTCGGGGGCGGGCAGCACGGCCGCGGCGTCGGCGACGACATAGTCGGCGAGTCCGCCGTTCGGCAGTGCGGGGTTGGCGATCACGCGGCGGCCGCCCTCGGTCTCGCCGCAGATCTCCACGCCCGGTGTGAAGGGCAGCGGGGGCCGCACCTGGTACTGGCCGCGGCAGAGCAGGGCGTCGGGGAAGTTGATGTTCGCCGCGCGGACCCGCAGCAGCAGCTGCCCCTCACCGGGCGTCGGCCGGTCCACCTCTTCGAGCCGCATCACCTCGCTCGGCTCGCCGTTCCGGTGCACTCGCCATGCCTGCATCTCGGGGCCTCCACAAACCGTAGGCAGTACCATGCTCGTCGCATACTAAGCGGTCGCTTGCCTCTCGGGAAGACCCCGTCAACCGCGCTTGGGCCTCGCCCGTACATGCATCCGCTCGCCCTGCGGACCGAACAGACTCAGGAACTCCACGGGGGCGTCCCCCGCCGGGCCGAAGCTGTGCGGCACGCGGGTGTCGAACTCCGCCGCCTCCCCCGCGGTCAGCACCACGTCGTGGTCACCGAGCAGCAGCCGGAGCCGGCCGGACAGTACATACAGCCATTCGTACCCCTCGTGCGTCCGCGGCTCGGGCGCAGGGGCACCCGCCTCCTGGACCACCTTGTACGCCTGGAGGCCACCAGGCTGCCGGGTCAGCGGCAGCATCGTGCGGCCATGTCGGACGATGGGCTTCGCCCGCACCCGCGGATCGCCGACCGGCGGCGCGCCGACCAGCTCGTCGAGCGGAACCTGGTGCGCACGGGCGATGGGCAGCAGCAGCTCCAGGCTGGGCCTGCGTCGCCCGGACTCCAGCCGGGACAGGGTGCTCACGGAGATCCCGGTCACCTCGGACAGCGCCCCGAGCGTGGCTCCTCGCTCCCGCCTGATCTTGCGGAGCCGGGGGCCCACCTCGCTGAGTACGGCATCGAGCTGCGTGTCGTCGTCCATGCCGTCCATTGCAGAAACGGCAAGCGCATTTGTCAATCGGGCGAGACCGGGCCGATCGTCCCGGCCGTGCACGGGTCGGGCGGTCCGCGCCGGAAGCGGCCGTCGGCGTCAGCGGCCGAACAGCTCGAAGGTCACGGCGGGCCGGCCGCCGAAGAGTGCCGCCGCCCGCTGGGCGTACCCGGTCAGAAAGGTCCTGCAGTACTCCTCGGGGTCCTGGTCCGTCAGCACCTCGATATAGGTGCGGTGCTCCAGCAGGGAGAGGACGGAGCGCTCAAGACCCGCCGTCGCGTCGACGGCGTGGGTGGGCGTCGTGGTGCCCGCGACCGCCACCCAGCGCACCCCGTTCCAGGGCTGAAGGCCCTGTTCGGCGATGAGTTCGGGGAAGATCCAGCGGTTTCCCGCGTCCCCGGCGGCGTCCAGCGTGGCCCGGCCGACCGCGCGGTGGTCGGGGGTATTCCAGGCGGTGCCGCCCCAGGTGTCCCGGTGGTTGAGGGTGATCACCAGCTCCGGCCGATGGCGGCGGATGGCCGCCGCGATGTCCCGGCGCAGCTCGGTCCCGTACTCGATGACACCGTCCCTGTGGTCCAGGAACTCCACCGAGGACACCCCGACGACGGCTGCGCTCGCCCGCTGCTCCTGCTCGCGCAGCGGGGCGCAGGTGGCCGGGTCCATCGTGTCGATGCCGGCCTCGCCACGGGAGGCGAGAAGGTACGAGACCTCACGTCCGCCGTCGGTCCAGCTCGCGACGGCCGCGGCGCAGCCGTACTCGAGGTCGTCCGGGTGCGCGACGACGGCCAGCGCGCGCTGCCAGTCGTCGGGCATGGGTTCCAGCTGCTCGGGCGCAGGCTCGCTCATGCGGGCAGGATACGACGCTGACCGGGCGTCATACCTCCCCGCGGGCCAGCGAGAGCAGCCGGTCGAGCACCCGCTGCCCGCTCGCCCGCACCCCGTCGTGCTCGTACTCGTCGGTGACCCAGGTGCGCAGTCCGCGGATGGTACGGGCGGTGCGCAGCGAGTGCTCGGTGTCGACGTACATGTCGTCGTGGTAGACGGCGGCGGCGACGGGTACCTGGTTGGCGGCGAGCCGGGCCGGGTCGTACAGCGGGGTCCAGTCGGTGCGGGCGGCCAGCAGCTCGGCGCTCTCGCGCAGCGGTCGCAGGGCGGGGTCCACCTCGAAGTGCCAGGGATGGACGGTCTCCCCGGTGAACAGCAGCGGGGCGTCCCCGTCGAGAGCAGTCGCGACGTCGAACTGCGGGAATTCGGCCCTGACCCGCTCGGCAGCCCAGGCGGTCGGCCCCGCACCTTGGGCGTAGATCGCCTCGTGCAGCACGGCGTACAGCGGATGTCCCGCGTACGAGAGGGTCCCGAGCACGGCCTCCTGGAACGCGTCGGAGAGTTCGTACCCCGCTCCCGTACGGACGAAGGCGTCCTCCAGCAGATAGTGCAGCTGGTGGCTGCCGTCCCCGCCGCCGAGCAGAATGCCCAGCGACTGGAAGGCCTCGGGGGTGAGCAGATAGCCGCCGGGCAGCTCGGTCTTGTGCTCGGCGAGGTACTCGGCGATACGGCGCGCCCGGCGCACGTCCTGCGGATAGCGGGCGTAGTGCGCCTCGACCTTGCGCTGGATGCGGGGATACGCGGCGCGGTAGACGTCATCGGCACAGGCGTCCAGGGCGGGCAGACCGCCCGTGACGAGCACGGTCCGCAGCCCTTCGGGGGCGGTGGAGAGATAGTGCGTGGCGCAGAATCCGCCGAAGCTCTGGCCCAGCACGGTCCACGGCGCGCCGCCGGTGAGCAGCGGCCGGACGGTCTCGCAGTCGCGCACGATGCTGTCGGCGCGGAAGAGGGCGAGGTGGTCGGCCTGGGCCCGGTGCCCGCCGCGCAGGGGCAGGGTCTGGCGGTTCAGGGGGGTGGACCGGCCGGTGCCGCGCTGGTCGAGGAGGAGGACCCGGTACTCCTGCACCGCCCGCCCGAGCCATGCCTGCTTGCCGACGAAGCGGCGGGCTCCGAAGCCGGGTCCGCCCTCCAGATAGACCAGCCAGGGCAGATCCGCACCGGACCGTCCGCTCGCGACGACCTCGCGGCCGAACAGCTCGAGCTGCTCGCCCGCCGGGTCGGCGTGGTCGAGCGGGACGGTGAAGTGCCGGTCTGTCAGGACGATTCCCGGCTGGCGATAGCTGGTCACTGATGCTCCTGTTCTGTGTCCCTGCCCGCCCATGGGATCACATGGGCGGGCACGGGGACACAGGAGTCCTGGTCAGCCCGTCGGGAAGTCGTCCGGGGTCCTGGCGTGGTCACGGACCCAGACGCCGGCGGGCTTGAGCGGCCCGGTGCCGGTCCAGGGACCGTTCTTGTCGCAGGTGCCGCCCTTGAAGACGGCGCCGGAGCGTTCGTCGTCGGCAGCGCCGACCCTGCCCTGCAAGGGTCATGACAAGAAGGGCCGACGGCGGGCCGCGCGACGCCGGACGCCTTCGGCCGCAGCCTCGTCGGCTACGGTGCTGCGTGTGGTGATCAACGAAGGGGACACGGCAGAACCGGGAACAGCGCTGCTCATCGCGGCCGCCCCGGTGGGCAAGGGCCGTCTCGTGGACGCGAGTTCCGTGCTGCCCACGCTCGCCGCCGTCCCGCCCAGCGCGCTCACCGGAACCCCGGCGGCGACGGTCGTCGAGCTCGCCGATCCCCTCGATCCGCAGACCGTCCTCACCCGGATCCGGGCGGCGGCGACCGCGGCAGGACCGCTGTTCCTCTACATCGCCGGTCAGCTCCAACTGGACCGCAAACAGCGGCTGTTGCATCTCGCCCTCGCCCGGACCACTCCGACGACCATGCGCTACACGGCGCTTCCTTGGCACTGGCTGGCCGCCGAGACGGCGATCCGGCGGCCCGGCACCACCACCGTCGTCGTCGACCTGGTCGCCGACGCCGATGCCTGGCAGCACCTCGCTTCGCGCGGCCTCGGTCTCGGACCGGGCATCCGTCTCTACGGGCGCGTCTGCCGGGCTCCCCAGCGCAGCCGGGGAGCCGCAACTCCGGCCTATCTGAAGGCGTGCGCGGCGATCTGGCGCAGCGGGGCACGGCCGGATCTGGCCACCCTGCACGAGCAGGCCGCGGCCCGGTCAGGTGATGAGGAGGCCCTGCTGCTGGCGATCGGTACCCCCCAGCCCGTACAGGCCACAGGGCCGGCCGGTGCTCCGGAGCCTCCCGAGGATCCGCACCCGGCGATTCTCGCGGCCGCCGGAGCCGGGCGGCACACGGAGGCCGCCGCCGCTGCCGCCGCCTGGGAGCAGCGGGAGCTGCGCACCCACGGCCCCGGTTCGGTGCAGGCGATCCACTGGCTGGAAGTCCGGGCCGATCTCGCGCGGCTCGCGCAGGATCCGGCCCTCAGCTGCGAGTTGTGGATGGCCGCGGCACAAGCCCGGCTGACGCGCCGGCAGGCCACCGACGACCCCGATGTCGAGGGTGCGGTCGACCGCGCTCATCACCAGTGGGAACAGATCCGGGACCTGCCCCGGGCGCGGGCACTCGCGCCCGAGCTGGTCCGGCTGCGCCGCATTGTTCCGGGCCGTCAGCGCGGGGCGCTTCAGGTGCTGCAACGGCGCCTGGAGAGCCTGCACACCGGCCCGGTGGCGTAAAGCTCGGGCGGCCGCGTTCAGTCGCCGGACTCGGGGAGCAGCTTCTTCGACTCCAGATACTTCCCAGCCACGTCCTTGGGCGGCCGCCTCTGGCTGTCCACCTGCTCGTTGAGCCGGGCCAGATCGGCCGTTGTCAGTACAGTGTTGAGCCTGCCCAGTGCGCGCGTGACCCCTTCGCCGCCGGCCCTGGCCCGGTTGACGACCGGAACGATGTAGTTGGCGTTCTGGAGGTGTTTGTCGTCCGCGAGCAGGACGAGGCCGAAGCCGTCGAGCGTCGCGTCGGTGGTCGTGGTGAGCAGCATCTGGTCCCGGCCGCTCTGGACGGCCTGTTTGGCCCGCGTGGTGCCGACACCCAGGGGGTCGACCGCCGTGATGTCGATTCCGTACGTCTTCTTCAGTCCGGGTTCGCAGTCAGGACGTTGGACGCACTCCTCGTCCGCCGCGAGCCGCACGGGCAGCTTGGTCTTCCCCAGATCGCTGAGCGTTGTGAGCCCGAGGCCCTGGGCGAAGGACGCACTGACGGCGAAGGCGTACTGGTCGACGGCCTTGCCCGCCTCGAGGACGGTCAGACCGCGCGGTGTCGCCAGCTTCCGCAGGGCCGCCATCGTCCTTGCGAGGTCGGGCGAACCGACCGTGCCCGCGTCGGGGCCGTTGACCTTGGCGTTCAGCCAGTCCGCAAAGGCGGCGGCGTACTCGGGCACCACATCGATCCGGCCGCTCTCCAGCGCGGGCTCGTAGATCTCCCGGCGGGGGACGGACTGGATCCGGGTGCTGTATCCGGCCTCGCCGAGGAGCAGCGCGTACATCTGGGCGAGCAGATCGCTCTCGGTGAAGCCCGCAGAACCGATGGTCAGAAGTTTGGTGGCGCCCGGCGACTCGGTGACAGCGCCCGGGTTCGCGGGGGACGGCCCGGTCGAACAGGCGGCGACCGTCACCAGCACGGCGGACGCGAGAGCGTGCCGCGCCCTCATCCGGATCTGCCTCGCCCCGGTCACCTCTCCATTGCAGCCCGGGCGTGGGGCGGGCGCGCGTCGGACCGGCCTGTCCGAGGCGTACGGCGGACAGTCGCGTCCGGTGTCAGCCTCGCGGCCCGTGTCTCGCCTCCCGTGTCACGGAACCGTGGTCGGCGGCCCTGGGCGGACGGTGGCTTGTTCGACCGGCCGAGGCGCGACAACGTTGTCAATCGGGGGTTGACGATCAGTGAAGCCCCAAGAACCCAGTCCCGTCAAGGGCGTCCGCGGTCGTCTTCCGGGATCCCGGGGATGTGCGGTACGTTCCCTTCCGGCTTGTTCGACCTGTCGTGCGTGGCCCTTCCGACAAGGCAGGACCACCATGCAACTGAAGCTCCCGGCCGCCTTCGCAGCCGCGGCGCTGACCGTGGGACTCACCGTGCCCGCGCTCGCCGCGCCTGCCTCCGCGGACACCGCGTTACCGCTGGTCAGTGACCCCACCGCCTACGTCGACCCGCTGATCGGCAGCCGAAACGGCGGCAACACCTTCCCCGGCGCCGTGCTCCCGCAGGGCATGCTCTCCTGGAGCCCCGAGAACACCCGCGGAAACGCCACCCGCACCGCCGCTCCCGGCGGTTACCAGTACGACGCCACCCGCATCCGTGGCTTCAGCCTCACCCATATGTCCGGCACCGGCTGCGCGGGCGGCTCCGGCGACATCCCGTTCTTCCCGTACGCGGGCGAGGTGACGTCCTCCCCCGCCGCGGACACTAAGGACGCGGTGTACGCGTCCGACTTCAGCCATACGGACGAGACGGCCGAACCCGGCCACTACAAGGTGGCGTTGAAGTCCGGCGTCACCGCCGACCTGACCGCCACCACCCGTACCGGCTCGGGCCGCTTCACCTTCCCCGAGGACAAGGCGGCCTCGCTCCTCATCCGCAGCGCCAACTCCGAGGTCGGTTCGACCGACGCGCACATCGACATCGATCCGCAAGCCCGCACCGTCTCCGGCTCGGTCACCAGCGGCAACTTCTGCGGTTACCTCGACCCCGAGGGGCGCCGCAGCTATTACACGGTCCATTTCACCGCCACCTTCGACCGCGCCTTCGCCTCTCACGGCACCTGGAAGGACGGCGAGTTGACGCCGGGAGCCACCACGGCCGACGGCGGCACGGGCGGCTTCGGCACCGACGGCCGCCCCGTCGCGGGCAAGGGCTCGGGCGGATACGTCTCGTTCGCGCCCGGCAAGAACCCGGTCGGCGTGAAGGTCGCGATCTCCTACGTCGACCAGAAGGGCGCGACAGCCAATCTCGCGGTGGAGAACCCGCCGGCCCGCACCTTCGACGACGTACGACGGGCCGCGCACGACGCCTGGCGACGTGAACTCTCCGCCATCCGTGTCGGCGGCGGCACCGACGCCGACCGCACGACCTTCTACACCGCGCTCTACCACGCCCTGTTCCACCCCAATGTCATCAACGACGCAGACGGGCGATACGCGGGCAGCGACGGCGCCGTCCACCGGGTGAGCGGCCGGCAGAAGGCCCAGTACGGAACCTTCTCGGGCTGGGACGTCTACCGCTCGCAGCTCCAGCTGCTGACCCTCCTCAAGCCGACGACGGGCTCCGACATCGCCCAGTCGCTGTTCAACCTCGCCCGCCAGAACGGCGGTCTGTGGGACCGGTGGATCCACAACGCCGGCGGTACGCATGTCATGAACGGAGATCCGTCCCCCGCCGCACTCGCCGGCATCCTCGCCTTCGGCGGCGACGACTTCGACCTGGAAGGCGCGCTGGACTCACTGGTCAAGGCCGCGACCGTACCGACCGAGAAGGACCTCAGCCCGGCCGGGAAGCCCATCCTGTCCGTCGGGCAGCGGCCGTCCCTGGACAAGTACCTGTCCCTTCACTACATGCCGTCCGTCTCGAACGCCTGGGGCGGCGCGGCGGAGACTCTGGAGATCTCCGGAGCGGACTTCGCACTCTCCCAACTGGCCACCGCCGCGGGCCGGAAGAAGACCGCCCGGACCTTCGCCGAGCGGGCCCAGTGGTGGCAGAACAACTTCAACGCCGCGGCCGACCCGACCGGTGGATACATCGCCAACCGCAAGGCCGACGGCAGCTGGGTCACCGGCTTCACCCCGGCCACCGGCAACGGCTTCGTCGAGGGCTCCGCGGCCCAGTACACCTGGATGGTCCCGCACAATGCCGCGGGCCTCTTCGCTGCCATGGGAGGCAAGGCAAAGGCTGCGGGACGCCTGGACTCGTTCTTCCACAACGCCGACGGCGGCTGGGCCTTCACGGGCAGCGGCGGCGACAAGTCCGAGATGGACAACGAACCGTCCGTCAACGTGCCCTACCTGTACGCGTACGCGGGGCAGCCGTACAAGGCACAGGAGACCGTACGGGCCGCGATGCGCACGCTGTGGTCGACCGCGCCCGAGGGCATCCCCGGCAACGACGATCTCGGCGCCATGTCGTCCTGGTACGTCTTCTCGGCGATGGGCATGTACCCGCAGGTGCCCTCGCGCGCCGAACTCGTCCTGTCCTCACCGCTGTTCCCGCGGATCGAGATCGAACGCGGCCACCGCGACATCACCGTGAGGGCAGCGGGCGCCGCCGCCGACACCCCGTACGTCCAGTCGCTGAAGGTCAACGGCGCTGCCACCTCAAGGCCGTGGCTGCCCGCCTCCCTCGTCGCGCGCGGCGGAACCCTCGACTACAGCCTCGGCAAGGAGCCCAACCGCTCCTGGGGATCGTCCGCCGCCGACGCCCCGCCGTCCTTCCGTACGGGCGAGCAGCCGTACCAGATCGGCGTCGGACCGACGACCGGGACCATCGCGCCGGGCGGCACGCTGACCGTCAAGGTCGCCGCGGTACCGGTGAGTTCGGGCGAAGGGCCGAAGGTGAACTTCAAGGTCACCGCTCCGGCCGGACTCACCGCCTCACCCGCGTCCGGCACGGTCGGTCCCGACGGCACCGCCGACATCGCACTCACGGCGGGAGCGCAGACGGCAGAGGGCTTCTACGACGCCGAGGTGGCCGTCACGAGCGACGGCGGCGTGGCGGTGAAACAGCCGGTCACCCTCACCGTCGCCAGGCCCGGCAGCCTGCTCGCCGCGTACAACAACGCGGGCGCGTCCGACGACGCCGGCGAGCACGACGAAGCCGACTACGACGGGGGCGGCTGGAGCTACTCGCGCCAGGCACTCGCCACCGGCGGACTCGCGCCGGGCGCCAGGGGCACTACCCAGGGCCTCGGCTTCACCTGGCCCGCGTCACCGGTGGCACGCCCCGACAACGCCTCGGCCACCGGCCAGACGATCGACGTGTCCGGTGCGCCGACAGCCCTGTCCTTCCTCGGCAGCGCGGTCAACGGCAACCAGGCGGCGACGGCGAAGGTGACGTACACCGACGGCACGTCGTCCGCCGCCGACCTTTCCTTCACCGACTGGACGATCGGGGGCGGGGGCGGCACGGTCCAGTACGGAAACGAGACCGTCGCCAGAACCGCGTACCGCAATGTCAGCGGCGGCGACAGGGATGTGGTGGACGCCTACGTCTTCGCCACCAAGGCGTTCCGCGCGCCGACGGGCAAGACCGTCAAGAGCGTGACGCTGCCGGACAACCAGAACATCCACGTGTTCACGGTGGCGGTGGGCTGAGGGGCCCGGTGCCCAGCGCGTACGGCCCGCCGGTACCCGACCGGCGGGCCGTAGGCGCCGGGCGAAGTGTTCAGGCACCTTGCGGACCGTCCCGCCCCCCCCGGGGCGGCGGCCGGATGTCTGGGTCGCGGCCGCTCGTCGTGCGGTGTGCGGCGTGCCGGAGCACTCTGGTCCTGGAGAGCTGCCTGCCCCCCGGCCGGCAGCCGGCCAGGAAGGGTTGGCAGCCATGTTCGTGAGGCTCAGCACGTACCAGGGTTCACCGGTCCCGGCGCAGGGGGACCTGACCGCGAACTGGGAAGCGGTTCTCAAAGATGTGCGGGAGGCCCCCGGCTTCCGGGGCGTGTACTACCTCGTCGACCGGGCCTCCGGGAAGGCCAAATCGCTGACCTTGTGGGAGGACGAGAAGGCCATGTACGCCAGCGAGGACCAGGCGAACCAGCTCCGCGACCAGGTCGCCCAGCGGGAGGGCCAACGGGTTGTCTCGGTCGAACGCTTCGAGGTGGGATTCAGCCATCTGGAGCCTTGACAGCCCCGTGCATCCAGGGAGCGGTGTTGCGCCATTCGTGTTGTGATCGATGGCAGAGGACACAACGCTCTCGAGGACGGGAGGAAATCATGGCTGAGAAGCTGCGAGCCCGGGACATCATGTCCGGCGGCGTGCAGTGCGTCGGGGCGCACCAGTCGCTCTTCGACGCGGCGAAGATGATGCGCGACCTGAACGTCGGTTGCCTGCCCATCTGCGGCGACAACAACAGGCTCACAGGGTTGATCACCGACCGTGACATCGTCGTCAGGTGCTGCGCCGAAGGCGTCGACCCGGCGACCGTGCAGGCCGGATCCCTCAATGCCAAGGTGCACTGGATCGATGCCGAGGCGGAGGCGGCCGAAGTCCTGACGACCATGGAGGAGCACCAGATCAGGCGGCTCCCGGTGATCGACGTCCGGGGCGGTCACCGTCTGGTCGGCATGATCACGGAGGCCAACCTCGCGAAGAACCTGAGCGACGAGCAGATCGCCGAGTTCGCGACCCGTGTTTACGCGACGGCCCCGATGTCGGGTCAGTCCCAGGGCTGACCGGACAAACCCGGGCCGAGTCGTCTCGTCGGGCTTTCACGAGCGGTCCCACGACCCCGCCCCCGGCCCGGGGGCGGGGCCCTCGCCGTGACGGCGGGGCGGGAATACCCGAGTTGTACGGTCCCGGCCGCCAATCTCCCTTGTCAGTAGGCGTGTTGACCCTCGCGAACCGGTCCGCCGAGATACCGGCAGAGGGTAGTCTCGCCACGGCGGAGCGGGGCTCCGCGGACGGAGAGGCGGAGAACACCATGGCCGATGACAGGCAGTCCGGGACGACCTCGATACCCTTCGACGTGCCCACTTCGGCACGAGCCTATGGGTGGATGCTCGGAGGCAAGGACAACTACGACGTCGACCGTGCCTTCCTCCTCTCCACACTGCCGTCCTTCCCCGAGTGTGTGGACATCGCGCGGCAGAACCGCCAGTTCCTCTTCCGGGCCGTGCGCTACCTGACGCAGGAGGCGGGCATCCGCCAGATCCTCGACATGGGGTGCGGCCTGCCGACCGACAACAATGTCCACCAGGTCGCCCGGCGCTTCGCACCGGACGCCCGCGTCGTCTATGTCGACATCGACCCCATCGTGCTGGCACACGGCCGGGCGCTGCTCGCCGACGACGACTCCACCACCGTCATCACGGCGGACATGCGGGACCAGCAGTCGGTACTCGACCACCCCGAGGTCCGGCGGCTGATCGACTTCCGCGAGCCGGTTGCGGTGCTGTTCCTGTCAGTGGGCCACCACCTCACCGATGCCGACGATCCGCGCCGGGTCCTGCGCACCGTCATCGACGGGTCGGCACCGGGCAGCTATCTGGGCCTGTCCCAGGTCGTCTCCGACGATCCGGCCAGGGGCGCCCAGATGACCGAGCACATCTCTCAGCGCGGCATCCCGTGGCAGACCCGCACCCCGGCCGAACTCGACGCCTTCCTGGACGGGCTGGACCCGGTGGAGCCGGGACTGGTGAACCTGGCCGACTGGCGCCCCGACCCCGACCAGCCGGCCCTCGCCCCGGTGCACGAGGCGCTGGCCACGTACCTGGGCGCCACCGAGAAGAACAAGGGCATCTACGAGTACGGCGGGCTGCTCCGCAAGTCGTAGAGGCCCGCCGGACGGGGATGCCGGGCTTGTTCCTCTTCCTGGCGTACTACTTCCAGATCGTCCTCGACCACTCCCCCGTCAAGACCGGCCTGGCCGTCCTGCCGCTCACCCTCACGGTGCAGGTGGGCGCGGCCACGCCGTCAAGGCGTGAGGCTCCGTGAAGCACCGGTGGACGCCGGGGAGATCACCTCACGACGTCCATGACATCCTGTGATGTCACAACTCGCCGGACGGGATCGGCGGACGTCCGGGGGTTACGGGGAAGGTCGATGAAGCTCTGCTTCCTGGTGGAGGAGCACTACCGGCACGACGGCATGCCGATCGAGGTGATCCGCCGGCTGACCTCCTGGGGACACCGGGTGGACGTGCTGCGGCCCGGCGGTTCCCTGCTGCACATGACCGAGGTGGTGCAGGCCGGTACTCACGACGCGTGGGTGCTCAAGACGGTCTCCGGTGGCCCCGGGCTGACCTTGCTCGAAGCCGCGGCCTCGGCGGGGATGACGACCGTCAACGACGCCCGGTCGATACGGGGTGTACGGGACAAGGCACTGGCCGCGGCGATCGGCCGCAGCCGTGGGCTTCCTCTGCCGCCCACCTACGCGGCGGCGCGGCCCGAACTGCTGGCGGAGATACCGGCGTCGCAGTACCCGCTGGTGGTCAAGCCCGCCGACGGCAGCTCGGGGCGGGCCGTGTACCTGGTCCCGTCGCCGGATCGGCTCGCCGCCATGGTCCCCGAACTGGCGGGGGAGGGCATGCTCATCGCCCAGCCGTATGTGACCAACTCGGGCATCGACGTCAAGGTGTACTGCGTCGGCGGCGAGCTGTACGCGACCGAGCGCTGCTCCCCGCTCCACCCGGACCGCTCGGTGCCGGAACGCCGTGTGCCGCTGTCGGCCGAGGTGGCCGCGATAGCCGCCCGGGTCGGGGCGGTCTACGGCCTGGATCTGTACGGCGTGGACGTGGTGCTGGGACCGGACGGCCCCGTGGTCGTCGATGTCAACGACTTTCCGAGCTTCCGTCAGGTCCCCGACGCCGCGGCCCGGGTGGCACGAGCCGTGCTCGGGCTGGCCCGCACGGGCGGGTCCTCCGGGGCGGCCGTGCTGCCCTCGGCCCGTCCGCATCCCGTGCAACTCCCGGCTCAGGCTCCGGTGCAGGTTCCCGCGGCGGCGGGCGAGAGCGCATGAGGGTCGCCCTGATCACGCCCGAGCCCGGGCATCCGCTGCTGGCCGCCGTCACCGCCCTGCTCACGCCCGTACATCAGGTGGAGACGCTGGATCCGAGAACGGTGGAGGAAGTCCCCGGGCCGCTCGCCGACGTCTATCTGCTCAAGTCGCGTACGCCGCGCGCCCTGGCCCTCGCCCGCGATCTGGAGCGGCGCGGCGCCCCGGTGGTGAACTCGGCTGCGGCGACCGCGCTGTGCCAGGACCGTACGGCGATGGCGCACAAGGCACGTCGGGCGGGCCTCCCGTTCGCGGCCACCCGCACCTTCGCCACGCTCGCCCAACTGGCCTCCGGACCACCGCTCCCCGGCCCGGTGGTGGTCAAAAGCCGCCACAGCCGTCGGCACGACCTGGTGGCCCGTCTCGACAGCGACGTACAACTGCATGAGCTCGCCGCCTCGCACCCCCTGGAGCCCGTCGTGGTCCAGGAGTTCACACCGAACAGCGGCTGGGACCACAAACTGTGGGCGGTCGGAGACGGGCTCTTCGCCGCCCTGCGCCGTTCCGAACTTTCCCCCGGGGGCCGGGGTCCCTCACTGCCGCTCGCCCCCGAAGACCTGCCGCCCGGCTGGCCGGCCTTGGTGCGCCGGGTCGGCGAGGTCTTCGAACTCGACGTCTACGGCGTGGACATCATCGACACGGGGGACGGCGTCCCGCTGATCGTGGACATCAACGCCTTCCCCGGAGTCCGGGGTCAGTCCGGCGCTCCCGAGGCCCTGGTGGCACTGGTCCTGGACCGTTCGGCCTCAGAGGCGATCCGCTCGACGTCAGAGGCGGATCGTCCAGCCGGTGGTGGACTTCAGCGTCCCGGCGATTTCCGGGTCGCGCACTGAGGGCGTACGGTCCTCGGCGGTGACCGACAGCGAGTGCGTGCGCCGGTCGAGCAGCCGCGGGGCCAGCTCCGACACCCGTATCTGCTTACGGCCCTCGAAGAACCTCAACTCCCTGCCGTCCAGGTACCAGCGGATCCTGAGCTGATGCCCGTCCGCGCTCGCCAGCCGGGGTACGGCGATCTTCGCGGTGTTTCCCGGCCGGAGGGTGCCAGCGGTGGGAGTGACGGCGGTGACGACCCTGGCATGGCGGTAGAAGCCGGCGATCATCGCTTCTACCCCGGGCAGGTTGAAGGGCTTGCCGAGAATACGCATCAGGGAGTTGTCGGTGGGCCGGTACAGCCCCTTGACGTAGTAGCCCCCGCCCTCGTACGTGCCGACCGTACCGCCGTCGGGCGACTGTTCGCCGAGCCAGCGGTGCCACTTGGCGCCCTGCCCGGACATGTCGTCGGCGGCCAGGGTGGAGATGTTGGGTTGGGCAGGCTCGGCCCCCGTGTACTCCTCGTAGCCCGGGTAGCCGGGGTAGTAGTACTCGTCGGCGAGCTTGCCCAGCGAGTGGCCGGTCTCATGGATGGCGACCTGGCCGGACTTGTCGTTGCCCGCCGAGGCGGTCGAGATGCCCTCGTAGCCGAGGCTCGCGCTCGGTTCGTTGTAGCCCGCGCCGCCGTACTTGGCGCTGTTGGCCAGGACGATCACCAGGTCGGCCTCCGGGGCCTTCGCCACATAGCCGTCGACCTTGTCCTGGTCGATGCAGAGCAGCCGCTCGATGTCGTCGCACCAGAAGTACGAGCCGAGGGCGGTGTCGCGGACCGTGTCCTGACCGGGGTCGCCGGAGACTCCGGACTGGTTCGACACGGCGTCGACCGCCCAGACGTTGAAGAGGCCCTGGTACGTCGTGTACGGCTCGACGGCCGCCACCTCGGCCCATTTCTCCTTGGCGTCGATGTGGAACTGCGCGATCTCGGCGGCGGTATAGCCGTCCCCGACGATGACAATGTCCAGCCGGTCGGCGGTGGAGCCGTTGTCCACCAGCTTGGTGACCTCGCCGTCGGCCGCCTCCTCGGTCGCCGAGAGCCGGGAGGCCGGCCGGTCCCGGCCCTCCTTGGGTACGTGCGCGTGGCCGGATCCGGCGGCTCTGCCGTGCTCCGGCCCGGGTATCTCGACCTCGACCCCGCTCCGGCCCGGCGTCGCTCCGTCGGCGGCAGCGCTGCCCGGTGCGGCCGCCACAACGGCCACGAGGACAGCGGCCACTCCGGCCGCCGCCAGGGCACTGCCCCGTGCTGAACGCATGAATCCTCCCCCTGTCATGGAAGTTAAGTAGTTGGTTAAGTCTGATGAACTGGATGCTTAAATTAGGGGGCGTACCGGAGGTGCGCAATGCCTGGTACCCCTGAATACTGGGGAGTTCAGGAATCAAGAGGGGGTACCGATGGACGAACCGGTCGAGATCGGACGCCGGGTGCAGCGTCTGCGTAACCAACGCGGCCTCACACAGCGGCAGCTGGCAGAGCCCTCCTATACGCCCGCGTATGTCTCGACCCTGGAGTCCGGCAAGGTCCGGCCCTCCGAGACCGCGCTTCGCTTCCTCGCGGAACGGCTCGGCACGACGTACGAGGAGCTGACCACCGGACGGCCCGCCCATGTGGCCACCGAGCTGCGGCTGGCTCTCACCGACGCCCAGCAGCAGCTGGCCACCGGCGCAGCCGACGAGGCTGCCGTCAGCTACCGCCGCCTCCTGACCGACGCGGAACACCTCGGCCTCGCTCCCGAGCAGGCCGAGGCGCTGCTCGGGCTGGGCGACTGCGCGCTGGAAACCGGCGAACTGGCCCATGCGGGACGGCACTTCGAGGCGGCGGAGCGGCTCCTGGCCGATGAGCCGCTGCCCCGCCGCGCCCGCGCGATCCGGGGCCGCGCCGTCGCGCACCTGCTGGCCGGGGAGCTGCGCTACGCCTGCTATCTCCTCGAGTCCACCATCGACGAGCTCGGCACGAGCGGCCTCGCCGACCCCGAGGCGCTGGTGCTCCTGTACGCCGCCGTCATCGGCCCGTACATCGACATGGGCGCCCACGCCCGCGCCGCACACGCCGCCGAACTCGCCCTGGCCCTGGCACCGCAGGTCAGCGATCCGGCACTGGTGGCGGGCATGCACCGGCAGGTGGCCCGTACGTTCCTCGCCGAAGGACGCACGGCGGACGCCGACGCCTCGCTCGCCAAGGCGCAGACGATCTACCGCCAGCTGAGACTGCGGACCGACCTCGCTCACTGCCACTGGATGCGCGGTTACGTCCAGGCACAGAACGGCGAACTCGTCCTCGCCGAACAGGAGTTGCGCACGGCCCGGGACATGCTGAACGCCAAGCGCGCCGTGCTCTACACCGCCCAGGTGGAGGTGGAACTCGCCGACGTACTGCGGCGGCTCGGGCGACACGATGAGGCGGCCGGTCTGCTCTCGGCCCTCCTGGAACTCGGGGACCGGCACGGCGCGGTGCACGCGGGCGGCGCGCACCGGCTGCTCGGGCTCATCGCCGAGGAGCGGGGCGAGACCGAGGCCGCCGAGGAGCACTACGTCGTGGCGCTCGCCCTGCTGGAGCGGAGCGGGGCCAGCGGTGACCTCGCCGATCTGTGCCGTCTGCTGGGCGACCTGCTGCGCCGCGCCGGCCGCACCGAGGCCGCTCTGGACGCGTACCGAACGGGGCTGGGGCACCGGGCGGCCCCCGGCACCACGACCCTGGGACCCGCTCCGGCGGCTCCGTCGTTCTAGATCATCTGGTCAACGGCGCCCGCGCAGGGGCTCACCGGCGTCCTGCGCCGTCCCCGCATCGCGCAGGCGTCGGGCCCTCAGCACCAGCTCCAGCTTGAAACGCCGGTCCGGATCGTCCACCTCGTCGCCGAGCAGCGCGCGGATCTGGCGTAATCGGTAGCGCACGGTCTGCGGATGGACGCCGAGCCGCTCCGCCACCTCGGGGGCGCCGCCGCGTGTCTCCAGCCAGGCCAGCAGCGTCTCGACAAGTCGCCGGCTGTGCGCGGGGCCGCACTGGTCGAGCGGTGCCAGGCAGCGCCGGGCCAGATCCTCGATCAGTTCCTCCGGCGGGAGCAGGACCAGCGCCTCGGTGTGTTCCGTGCACTGCAGCACCTGGCCGGCCGGGAGCAGCCCGCGCTCCATCAGGCGTACGGCGGCGAAGGCCCAGTGCAGCGACTTGGCGGCCTCGGCGAGCGGAACCGGCGGCCCCATCGCGCCGGACCAGCCGGTCATCGCGCGCTCCAGGAGTTCGGGCCGCCCGGCCGCGTGCGGCTCGGGGACGACCATGCGCGGCTGCTCGTACTCCATGTCCAGCAGCACGTCCTGGCCCACGGCCGGGGCGACGGACTCCGGGGCGGGCCGCAGCAGTACTCCGACAGCGACCTGTTCGGGCAGCGGCCAGCCGATGCGCTCGGCATGCTCGGCCAGGGCATCGGTGGGATCGGTGCGGTGCTCGCTGAGCAGCAGGCTGATCAGCCGCCGCTGCAGCCGCAGCCGTTCGCCGGCCTGGCGGGCCGCTGCTTCGACGTAGCCGCGTACGGACTGCGCCACGAGCCCGTCGAGATACTCGAAGCCCGACTCCACCAGCTCGTACATGGCCGGTGGCGGAATCTCCACCTGCTGCCCGATCTCGGCGAGGCGACGCCACGCGAGCCGCACGCCGAGCCGGTAGATGGCCTGGAGCGAGTCCAGGCTGCGGCCCTGCAGCACCTCGCCGCGGCCGAACTCCTGAAAGACCTCCAACTGGCGCCCGTGCGGCCGGTGTTCCTCCACCACGAGGTGACCCACGAAATCCTCCAGCGCCTCACGGATGCCGATCAGGGCCATGGGCTCACCCGATTCGTCGACTACGAGCGGCAGGCCGGGGTACTCCTTGCGGATCTCGCCCAGGATGGCCTGGGCGAGCGCGGGCACCTCGGCCATGGCCAGCGAGGCGAATCTGCGTGCCCGCAGGCGGGGGACGTCCCGCCAGGCCGTGCGCACGGGCATGGGTTCCTCCCTCGCGGCTGGTGGACATCCCTAGGGCTGCGGGGACGCTGTCGGCCGGCCCGTCTCGAAGGAGACGAGAGGCACATTGGGCTGCTCGGGCGTGGCGTTCAGGGCGGCGACGATGCCGAAGGCAGCCCCCACGGCGAGGACGGCTGCGGCCATGGTGGTCAGCACGGCGGCGGTCAGTCTGTGCATGGTTCAGCGAGCCTCTCGGTCGGAAGGCACCCCGCCCCGCGGCCGCCGGCTCGGCGACTGCCCAGTCTGTGAGGGGCATTGACACTTCGTCAAGAGGGCGCTTACGGTCCCGGCCCGTACAGACGCGCACCGTCCTGATTTCCCCCACTGTCCGGGAGTGCCCTTATGCGTCGTACCGCTTCGCCGTTGTCGCTGGTCCTGTTGGGCACCGGCGTCTTTCTGCTCATGCTGGCTCCGCTGCTCGCCTGGTACGTCGAGCCGCGCGCCGAACGCACCCCGACCGATGTCGATGTCACCACGGTCTTCACCGGCACCGGCGCCTATTTCGACACCGAGAGCCTCAGCCCCGTACAGGGAAAACCGATCACCATCACCCGGCGCGTGCTGGGCGACGTGGCGGCGAGCGAGCGCAGCGGGCGGGCGGTGTGGGACGTGTCCACGGCGATCGACACCCCGGACACGCTGGCCTTGCGCGATCCGCGCAGGTCCTACCAGTGGACGCTGGAGCGCTGGGTGACCGACCGCCGGACAAACGCTCCGGTGCACTGCTGCGGGGAGACGCCGCAGTATCAGGGCGAGGCCTACCTCAAGTTCCCCTTCGACGTGCAAAAGCGCGGATACCTCTGGTGGGACACCACGCTGGGATCCACGGTACGGCTGGAGTTCAGGGGCACCAAGAAGGTCGCGGGCTACGAGGGTTACCGCTTCACGGGATCCGTGAAGGACACCCGGACGGGCACCCGCCAGGTACCGGGGCGGCTGGTCGGCCTGCCGAAGCAGGGCCAGGTGCATGCCGAGGAGTGGTACGCCAACCACGGCATCGAGCTGGTCGTCGACCGGCGGACCGGCCGCATCATGAACGCGAGGACCGCTCCGCGCAAGACGCTGCGGGCACCCGGCGGCGGCGAGGCGAAGGTGGTCCTGCTGGACAGCGCCGGGCTGGAGTTCACCCCGGGCACCCAGCGCGAGCAGGTGGCGCTGGCGAAGACCGACAGCGGCAGACTGCGGGCGGTGGGGGAACTCGTGCCGATCGGCGCGGGAGCGGCCGGGCTCGTCCTGGCTGCCGTGGGTGCCGTACTCGTCGTTCGCGGCCGGGAACGCCCGAATCCCCAGTAATGCGCACAATGTGATGGAGCGTCAGGTCCACGACGGGCCAAATTTGTCACCAACGTGAGTAGCGGCGTCGAACAGGCGGGCGGACACTACCAACCCACCCCGCCCCGCCGACCGCTCTCGCGCACCCGACATTCCCCACCGTCCCGCACCCCGAGGCGAGTTGGAGCTCGAATGCCCCAGCACGTACCCCCCACGTTGCGCGCGCCACTCCCCCACACTCCGCGGCTGTCCCCGCGGCACGACCCTGCGTCCGGCCCTCCCCCGCATCCCCGCCGGATCGTCTTCCTCGCCCGACGCGACCTCGGCAACCCGGCCGCGGGCGGTTCCGAACTGCTCATCGACCGCATTGCCGACGGGCTCACCGCTCACGGCCACCAGGTCACGCTCCTGTGCGGCGGTCCCGCCGCCTACCGCGACTACCGCGTGGTCTCGGCGGGCGGCGACGCCGGGCACTTCCTGCGGGCCCGCCGCGCCTTCGAACGGCAGGTCGGTGACTGCGACCTGTTCGTCGAGGTGTGCAACGGCATGCCCTACCTCGCCCCGCTGTGGCACAGCGGACCAACGCTCTGCCTGGTCAACCACGTCCACACCGACATCTGGGGCGAGCGCTTCCCCGGCCCTGCCGCCCGGCTGGGCAGAAGGCTCGAACGCTGGGCACTGACCCGTGCTCACAGCGGCAACCTGCTGGTCGCCGTCTCCCCCTCGACCGCCGACGCGCTCCACGGCCTCGGTGTCCCGCGCGAGCGGATCCGGCTCGTCCACAACGGCGTCGAGGAGCCCGGCCCGCTCACCCCGACCTCGGCCGAGCCGCTGTTCCTCGCCGTGGGACGCCTCGTCGAGTACAAACGGATCGAGCTGCTGCTGCGGCTGTGGGAGAGGGTCAGACCGGTCACCGGAGGCCGGCTCGTCATCGTGGGTGACGGGCCGGAACGAGCCAGGCTGGAAGCCCTCGCCGGGCCCGGCGTGACCTTCACCGGCCGGGTCTCGGAGGCGGAGAAACACCGGCTGCTGTGCGCGGCCTGGGTGTTGCTGCACCCCTCGCTCGTCGAGGGCTGGGGGCTCGTGGTGACCGAGGCGGCGGCCCGGTACACCCCTGCCATCGGCTTCGACGTGCCAGGACTCAGAGACTCGATCGAGGACGGCGTCACCGGTGTGCTCGCCCGCGGCGAGAGCTCGTTCGCCGCGGCCTGGTGCACGCTGGCGCTCAGCCCCGAGCGGCGTGAGGCGCTGGGCCGCGCGGCCGGGCAGCGGGCGGCGCAGTTCCGCTGGGGCGCCACGGTCCGGCAGTTCCGGGCGGCGGCCGCGGAGGCCGCTCTGCAGCGGAGGTGATGCGGCCGTGAAGGACCCCTCCATCCACAGGTCCCTGACTCTCTTCCGGGCTTTCATGGGCGAGCAGACCGACCCGGACCGGTGTTACACCCTGCTCGCCCAGGACGCGGCCGACCAACTGGAGCGGCACATGCCGCTGAAGGGCCGGATGGTGGTGGACGTGGGCGGCGGACGCGGCCACTTCACCGAGGAGTTCCGGCGGCGCGGTGCGCACAGCTACCTCTTCGAGCCCGATCTGCGGGAACTGGGCGCCCGGGGCACCGTCCCCGCGGGCTCGGTGGTCGCCGACGGCTATCTGCTGCCCCTCGCCGACGGCGTCGCCGACATCTGCTTCTCCTCCAACGTCCTGGAACACGTCGCCGACCCGCAGACCTTCCTCAGCGAACTGATCCGCGTCACCCGGCCGGGCGGGCTGATCTACGTCTCGTTCACCAACTGGCTCTCCCCCTGGGGCGGTCACGAGTGGGCGCCCTGGCACTACCTGGGCGCGGACCGCGCCCGCGCCCGCTACCTACGGCGGACCGGGCGCCCCGCCAAGCACACCCTGGGCGAGAACCTCTTCGCGATCCACATCGGTCCGACCCTGCGCCAGGTGCGCGCCCGCGAGGACGTCTCGCTCGTCACGGCCCGCTCGCGGTACTGGCCGTTCCTCGCCCAGGCCGTCACCCGCGTCCCGGGCCTGCGCGAGATCGCCACCTGGAACCTCCTCCTCGTCCTTAGGCGCCGAACAGAAACGGCAGCAGCGATGACCAGCCCCCTGCGAGTCACCCGTGGCTGAGACGACGTTGACCCTCCCCCCGGACAGGCCGGGCCGTCCGCGGCCCACTGCTCCGCCGCCCCCGCCTCCCGCCGGCCGGCCGCGCCGCAGATCGTGGCTGCTGGCCTTCTGGGCGGCGGTCCTCGTCGCGTTCCTGTCCGTCTCCCCGGGCAGGATGACCTTCGAGACCAAGCTCGGCGTGGTCGCCGACCCCTGGAAGTTCATCG
The DNA here is from genome assembly GCF_036147535.1 of Streptomyces sp. NBC_00322. NCBI lineage: Bacteria > Bacillati > Actinomycetota > Actinomycetes > Kitasatosporales > Streptomycetaceae > Streptomyces > Streptomyces sp. NBC_00322. The sequence goes on from NZ_CP108019.1 coordinate 1,193,262, forward strand.
GCGACCTCGGGGAGCTGTGGCAGAGCCGCGCCGGATTCGGCGGGCTCTCCAACCAGTACGCCGGATACGCCTTCCCGACCCTCCCGTACTACGCGCTCACCGACCTCGCGCACATCCCGGTGTGGCTGGCCGAACGGCTGTGGCTCTCGCTGATCGTGACCACCGCGTTCTGGGGTGCCCTGCGGCTCGCCGAGCGCCTGGAGATCGGCAGCGCAGGGTCCCGGCTGCTCGGCGCCGTCTGCTACGCGCTGTGGCCGACCTTCACGATCGTCGTCGGCTCCACCTCGGCGGCCGCGCTCCCTGGGGCGCTGCTTCCGTGGGTGCTGCTGCCGCTCACCGGCACCCGGACAACACCGCGGGTGGCCGCGGCCAGGTCCGCGCTGCTGATCCCCTTCATGGGCGGGGTCAACGCGGCGTCGACGCTCGCCTCGCTGCTGCCGGTTGGGCTCTATCTGCTCAGCCGCCCTGCGGGTCCGCGCAAGCGGGCGCTGATCGCCTGGTGGATGCCCGGCGTCGTGCTCGCCACCGCCTGGTGGGTCGTCCCCCTGCTGCTTCTCGGCGTCTACGGCGAGGACTTCATGCCGTACGTCGAGCAGGCCGACACCACCACCGGGACGATGTCCGCGACCGAACTGCTGCGCGGAGCCGGCAACTGGGTCGCCTACCTCCACTTCGGCGAAGCCTGGCTGCCCGCCGGCTGGACGGTGGCGACCGCGACGGTCACCATCCTCGGCACGGCGTTCGCGGCCGCGCTCGGGCTCGCGGGTCTGGCCCGGCGCGATCTGCCCGAGCGCCGCTGGCTGCTGCTCACCGTGCTGGCCGTCGCGCTGATCGCCCTGACCGGATACGCCGGGTCCTTCGGCGCCCCCTTCCACGGGGCGGTCAGGGACTGGCTGAACGGGCCGCTCAAGCCCTTCCGCAGCGTCTACAAGTTCCAGCCGGGGCTCGCCCTCGCGCTCGCCTTCGGGCTGATGCACCTGGTGGCGACGGCGGGCGAGAGCCGCGGGGCCCGGCCCTTCCCCGCGCGTCGCCATGCGCCGTTGATCGCCGCGCTACTGGTCCTGCCCGGTCTGGCCTGGCCGTATGTGAACGGGACGATCCTGCAGCCCGGCGCCTTCAAGAAACTGCCCAGCCAGTGGACGAAGGCCGCCGACTGGCTGGAGAAGAACTCCCCCGACAGCCGTGCCCTCGTCGTTCCCGCCACCGCCCACGGCCTCTACACCTGGGGCTCTCCCATCGACGAGCCCCTCGACGTACTGGCCGACTCCCCCTGGGCGCAGCGCGACTTCGTGCCCGTCGGCACGCCCGGCTCACGGCGTGCGATGGACGCGGTGGAACAGGCACTCATGAGTGGCGGCGAAGTGCCGGGCCTGCGCGACTACTTGTCACGCGCCGACCTCTACTTCGTCGTCGTACGCAACGACCTCGACCCGGACCAGCTCGGATACGTCCCGCCGATCACCGTGAAGCGCACCCTGGAAGCCTCCGGCTATCGGCGGGTCACCGGTTTCGACCCGTTGCTCACCGGCGGCCGCATCCCCAGCGACACACCGGTTCAGGTCCAGGGCATCTTCCCGCGTATGCAGGCCGTCGAGATCTACGAGCCGACCGGCAATACCCGGCGGCCCGGACAGGTCGGTCTGCAGGCGGTCGCCGACACCGCGGTGGTCAGCGGCGGCCCCGAAGCGCTGCTGCAACTGTCCGCCGATCCAAGCCTGCGGGGCAGGCCCACCGTGCTCACCGGCGACAACCACCCGGGGCTCGGCACGCCCGCGGCGCAATACGTCGCGGACGGGCTGCGCCGCGCGGACACCCGCTTCGGACTGGTCAACAGCAACACCTCGTACACGTACACCGCGGACGAACGGAACCCCACCGGGAGCCTGCAGGATCCGGGCGAACGGCCGCGGCAGATCCTGCCGAACAGGGGCACCGGGCACCAGACGACGGCCGTCCTGCGCGGCGCCGCCTCGGTGACCGCATCCAGCAGCGGCAACTGGCTGTTCCATCTGCCGCAGTACGACCCGGTGAACGCCTTCGACGGCAACCCGGAGACGGCGTGGGCCGAGGGCAGTGCCGGAAACGCCGTGGGCCAGTGGCTCCGTATCGGCTTCTCCTCGCCCACCGACGTCCCCGCATCGCTTCAGCTCACTCCCCTGCCGGGCGACGGAATGCGGGCCGCCCCCACACTCGTACGGGTCGAGACCGACCAGGGCTCCGAGGACAGCCCGCTGGCGCCGAACGGCACCCCTCAGCCGGTCAAGGCGCCTGCGGGGCAGGCCAATTGGCTGAGGATCACGGTCCTGGCGGCCCAGTCCCCCAAGGCCGGACTGGGCGGCGCGGGCTTCAGCGAGGTCGCGGTCCCCGGCGTCCAGGTGACCCGGCTGCTCCGGCTCCCCACCGACGCGGGCGACACCGAGGCGGGCGCCGAGGTGTTCTCGCTGCATCGCGGCAGCGACCCGGGCGGCCTCTCGCCGGTCTCGGCCGAGGAGGGACTGCACCGCCGGTTCGGCGTCGGCCGGGGCGGAGACTTCGCTATCACGGCCAAGGCGCTGCCGGTGCCCGGCGAGGCGCTGGACCGGCTCATCACGGCCGCCGATCCGCGGCAGGGGCGACGGATCACGGCGACCGCGGACTCGACCAGCCGGCTCGACAACGGCCTCAGCCCGCGCAATCTCGTCGACGAGGATCTGACCAGCGCATGGATCGCGGGCGACAGGCCGGTCATCCATCTGCGCTGGCCCGGCCGGAAGACCATCGACGAGATCGTCCTCGCGGCGGCGGGCGGCCTGTCCACCCGGCCCGAGCAGATACTGATCAGCACGCCGAACGGCGGTGTGACGGCCGCGGTCGACGAGAACGGCCTGGCCCGCTTCGAGCCGATCACCACGGACCGGCTCGACATCACCGTCAGCCGGGCGGCACCGCTCACCGTCCACAACCCCGTTGCCGACAGCCGGATGCAGTTGCCGGTCGGCCTCAGCGAGGTCTACGTACCGGCACTCGCCGACCTGCGCACACCGCCGCCCGCCGCGGAGCTGAGGTTCTCCGTGCCGTGCGGCCAGGGTCCGCCCGTCGCCGTCGACGGCACGCTGCACGCGACGAGCGCGTCGGGAACGGTGCGCGATCTGACCGAGCGCCGGCCCGTCGATGTGAAGCTCTGCCGGACCGAGCAGGGCGCCCTTCCGCTGGGCCGCGGGCTGCACCAGGTGGAGGCGGGCGACCAAGGTCCCCTCGCCCTCACCGACATCACCCTGACCCGCGGCGAAATGCGGCAACCCGCCGTGGGCGACCAGCGGGAGGCGTCCGCGGTCGACTGGCGCGGCGACCGGCGGTCCGTGACCGTCGGCGCGGGCGAGGCCGCGTACCTCCAGATGTACGAGAACGCCAACGACGGCTGGAAAGCCACCCTGAACGGCAAGTCACTGATCCCTCTGCGCATCGACGGCTGGCAGCAGGCCTGGCTGATTCCCGCGGGCGCGGGCGGCACGGTCGAGCTCGAGTACGAGCCCGTGCTGCTCTACGACATCGGGATGATCGGCGGCGCGGTGGCGGTTGCGTTGCTGGCGGCTCTCGCATTCGTACGCCGCCGGAGCACCACCCCGGCCGCCGCGGCGATGACCCCGCCGGAACCCGGGTGGGTGCTGGGCTGTGTCGCGCTGACCCTTGTGGTCGCGGTCGTGGCGGGTCCCTTCGCGCTGATCGTCCCCGCGCTGGCGGTGGTTGCCCGTCTGCGGCATTCCCTGCTGGTGCCGATCGCCCTGGTGGCGATGGCGGGCGCCGGGATCGCGGCCGCGACGGAGGCGGGCGATCCGGTCTCGGCCGGGCGGGGCGCGTTCGGTCCGGCGGCCCAGCTCCTGGCGCTCATCGCGCTGTGCGCGGCCGTGGTCACCGTGGACCGGCGCACGCGCGGCAGCACATCGGGCGCGGTGGATCCGGACCCGCCGCCCCTGCCGCAGCGCGTGCGGTCGGCGAACGGCCCTGCCTGGCACCCCGATCCGGGCCCGACGCCCCGCCCGCATCCCGGCCCCGCGCCCCGCCCCGATCCGCCCGGCAGCGCACCGATCGACCCGAGGGAGGCCCCGCCGCGATGACCGCTCTGCAACCCGCGCGGCCGGGGCCACCACCGGCCGAGCCCGCGCCGGGCCGGATTCCGTTTCCGGTCGTCGACGAGATCTCCCGGCACTGTGTGCGCGAGGACGAGCCCGAGACCGTACACATCGAGGTGCACCTGCCCCGCAAGCCGGATCCGGAGCGGCTTCGTGCCGCGTTCGGCGAGGCTTTGCGCAGGCACCCGCGGATTCTGGTCCGCGAGGCACCCCGCCCCTGGTACCGGCGGCGCTACGAATGGGAGCTGACGGGCACCCCGGACGTGGATCCGACTCGCTTCCCGGAGCCGGGGCACGGCGCGCTGGAGCGGGCCAGGGCCAGAGCGCTGGCCGAGGCTCCGCCGCTGTCCATTTCCCCGCCCGTCCGGCTGGAGGTGGTCAGGCAGTCGCCGGCGGGCGGGTCGTGTGTGCTGCTGCTGACGCTCAACCACACCGCCCTGGACGGGCCGGCCTGTCTGCGCGTGCTGGCCACCGCCGCCGAGTTGTACGGCGGCGCCACCTCCCCCGTGCGCAGTACCGTCGGCGCGCCCGATCGGCCGGGGCCGCCGCCCCCCGCCCGCACCGGCGGCGGCGCCGCACGGCCCGCCCGTGTCGCACCGGCGACCGACGCCCGGGGACGCGGCAACGGCTTGCTGCTGGCCGATCTGCCGGTGCCGCGCCGGCCGGCCGGGGCCGGCTACACCGTCAACGATCAACTCCTCGTCGCCACCTGCCTGATGATCGCGCGCTGGAACCGGCTGCACGATGTCCCGCCGCGTCCGATGCGTATCACCATGCCCATCGACGAACGGCCCCGCGGCGCGGAGATGCCCATCGGAAACGGCACGCGTCTCGTCGAGGTCGGATTCGCGGCGCGGGAGTACGCGAGCGAGCCCGGCCCCGACGCTCTTGCCGCGCTGCTGCACCGCACCGCGGAACGCACCCGCGCCCTCAAGGCGGCGCCCCGCCCTCAACTCGGCCATGCCGCCGCCCTCCTCACCGCACCCGCCGTGCCCGTCGGGATGCGGGCCGCCCTGACCCGTGGCCTTCGGCGGGCTGCCGCACCGTGGACCTCGACGACGCTGCTCAGCAACATCGGGCGCGTCCCGTATCCGCTGGACTTCGCGGAGGCGGGCCGGGCCGAGGCCGTCTGGTTCTCGGCTCCCGCCTCGATGCCGCGCGGGCTCACCGTGACCACCGCCAGCACGGCCGGACGGCTGCATCTGGCACTGCGCTGGTCGCGTGCGCTCCTCGACGACGCGGCGGGCAGGCGGCTGTGCGACTTCTTCACGGAGTATCTGGCGGCCATGACGGCCCTGCCGGCCGATTCAGGAGGTGACGGGCCGTGACGGGAACTCTCCCGGCGGGACTGCGCGAGTTCTACGAGAACCCGGCCGTCCCCGTCGCCTCCGGGGACGAGCGCAGCCGCCGGCAGGCGGTGATGCTGGCCCGGGTGCTGCCCGCCGAGCCCTGCGTCGTCGTGGACGTCGGCTGCGGTGACGGCTCCGCGGCCGCCACCGCGGGTCCGCTGCTCGGCGATCACCGGATCGTCGGTGTCGACTGGTCCCAGGACGCGCTGCGTCGGGCCGCCACCCGGATGAACGATGTCGTGCGGGGTGAACTGACCGCGGGCGGGCTGCCGTTGGGCGACGCGATCGCCGACGCCGTGCTCTTCAGCGAGGTCATCGAGCATCTGGTGGATCCCGACAGTGCCCTGGACGAGCTGCGCCGCATCCTCAAACCGGGTGGCCATCTGATGCTCTCCACCCCGAACCTGGCCGCCTGGTACAACCGGGTGCTGCTGGCCCTCGGGGTGCAGCCCGTGTTCTCCGAGGTCAGCCTGCGCGGCATCCACGGCCGCCCGGGTTCCCAAGTGGTGGGCCATCTCCGGTTGTTCACGGCCCGTGCGCTGCGGGAATTCCTGAGCGCCGCGGGCTTCGAGGTGGTCACCCTGGCCGGCGCGCCCTTCCACGGTGTGCCGCGCCCCCTGCGCCCGGTGGACCGCGCCGCCTGCGCCGCACCGTCTTTGGCCTCCATCCTCCTGGTGCACGCCAGGCGGGTGTAGCGCCATGTGGTGGGGGGTGGCATCGGCTCTGCTGGCCAACGTCTTCTACAGCACCGGCTTCGTACTGGAGAAGCGGGCACTGTCGGGCCTGCCGCGACTGAGTACCGGACAACCGGCGCGCGTCGTACGCCTGCTCATCGGCAGCCCGTTGTGGCTCGGCGGTTCGTTCGCGCTCGCCGCGGGCTTCGCCGCGCAGCTCGCCGTCTACCGCACCCTTCCCATCGCGGCCGCGCAGGGCATCTTCGTCTCCGGTCTCGTCCTACTGCTTCTGCTCTCCTCGGTCGTGCTGGGCGAGCGCCCCAGCGGCCGCGAGCGCCGGAGCGTGGTCGTGATCACCCTCGCCCTGCTGATGGTCGTGGCCTCCCTCCAGCAGTCCGACTCCGTGGGCGGACATGCCTCGTCCGGCCGTGTGCTGCTGATCTGCCTGCCCGCGCTCGCGGCGGGGCTGTGGCTGTACGGGTCCGTGGAACGCAGGGCACGCCGCCGTCACCGGCTGCCCACCGCGGGCGTCGAATACGGCGTGGCCGTCGGACTGTTGTACGGAGTCAGCTCGCTCGCCATCAAGGGCGTCTCCGGCCATCTGACGACCCGCGGGGTCCAAGGCGCGGCCTTCGGCCTGCTGAAGTCCCCGTATCCGTACATCCTGATCTTCACCGGAGTCACCGGGCTGATCCTGTCCCAGACCGCGCTGCAGCGCTGCCGGGCCTCTCTGATCGTGCCCGTGTGCACGACCGTCACCTGTCTGTTCACGGCCGCGCTTGGCACGTTCGTCTTCGGCGAGTCCCTGCCCGAAGACCCGCTGCGGCTCGCGCTGCGGCTCGGCGGCACGGCTCTCGCCGTATGTGTCCTGCTGATGCTTCCACGTCATGACGAACCCCCCACGCCGACAAAGGAGTTGGCCCATGAAGCCTGACGATCCGCTGCTCCGGATCATCGCCTGCCCGATCGACAAGGGACAGCTGACGCTGCTTCTTCCCGAGGAGGTCCTCTACAACCCGCGGCTGCGCCGGCGCTATCCGATCATCGACGGGATCCCCCAGTTGCTTCCCTCCTCGGGTACGAGGGTGCCCGACGAGGAGCACGAGCGGATCCTCAGGCGGATCGGTCCATGACCCTGGCCGCCCGGATCGCCCCTCGTCTGCCGCCTGCGCTGATCGCCACGGGCGTCGGTCTGCTGTATCCGCGGTACGAGCCGGAGCTGCGGCGGCTGGCGGACTTCTGCCCGGCCGGCGGCACGGCGGTGGATGTCGGCGGCTGGTACGGCCCGTGGTCCCGGCGGCTGGCCCGTCGGGCCGAGCGGGTGGTGGTGATCGAGCCGGTCCCCCACCTCGCCCGCGTGCTCGCCGCCACCACACCGGCCCATGTCGACGTGGTGAACGCGGCGGCCACGGACCACGACGGCGGCACGGCGCACCTGTGGCTGCCACCCGGCGACCGCGGCAACCGCGGTGTCTCCTCACTCGTCCGCAGGGACATCCACAGCAGATCGATACCCGTGCCGTGCGTCCGGATCGACAGCCTCGGCCTGACAGGCGTCACCCTGATCAAGATCGATGTGGACGGCAGCGAGCTGGACGTGCTGCGCGGCGCCGAGGAGATCCTGGTCCGTGACCGCCCGGCACTGTTCGTCGAACTGGAGGCCCGGATCGGGCCGGTGGACCCGGTACTGAACCTGCTCGCCCACCACGGCTACCGGGGCTGGGTGCTGCCGGGCCGCGACTGGCTGCCGCTGTCCGACTTCGACCTGCCGGGCCAGCAGTCGCTGACGGCACACGTCGCCGAGCACGGACTGCTGCGCCGCAGCCTGAGCCCCTTCCGGCGGCGGTACGTCAACTCGGTGCTCTTCCTCCACGGCTCCCTGCGGCCGGGCTGCGCGGAGGCGGCAGACCGGGGCCGTGGCGGCCGAATGGGTACCGATGTTGGGCCGACCGGCCCTCTGCCGACTGCCCCCGGTTCGGCGATGCTGAGGGAACAGAGGCCGGTTCGAGTGACCGTGCCGTCCACCCAGTACGGAGGCAGCCCCATGACCCGCGCGATCGCTGTAGGAGTGGACGGATCCCCGGAAAGCCTGGCCGCGGCCGACTGGGCAGCCCGCGAAGCGACACTCCGGGGACTGTCGCTCCGGATCGTGCACGCCTGGCTCTGGCAAGCGCTCGACGTGCCCGTGGTCCAGGACAGGGACGCGCAGACGCAATCGGCCAACGCGGTGGTAAGGGAAGCCGAGACGCAACTGGCCGGCCGGTACCCGGACTTGTCGGTGTCCGCCGAGGTGGTGCCCGACACCGCGGTTGCCGCGCTGCTCGCGGCGAACGAGGAAGCCGAGCTGCTGGTTCTGGGATCTCGGGGGCACGGCGCGCTCGTCGGCTTCATGCTCGGCTCGTACGGTCAGCAGGTGATCGCTGCCGCCACGCGTCCCGTGGTCTCGGTGCGGGCCCAAGCAGAGGACGCAGGCGAGCCGGAGGGCGCTGAGATCGTCGTAGGGCAGCAGGGCGGGGCGGAGGACAGCGACGCGGTGCTGGGATTCGCCTTCGAGGCCGCGGCAGTACGAGGAGCGACGGTGCGAGCCGTGCGGGCCTGGAGTCTGCCGCCCGTCTTCGCCCACAGCGCTGGTTCGATGTACCTGGCCGACGAGGCAGGGGGGCTGGAACCGTTCGAGAAGAAGGCGCTGGAGCAGGCGCTCGCCCCTTGGCGCGAGCGGTTTCCCGACGTGCCGGTGATCGAGCATGTCGAAATCGGGAGCGCGGGGCAGGTGCTCCTGTCGGCCGCCTCCCGTGCGCGGTTGCTCGTGGTGGGCCGCCGCGTACGCCGCTCCGCCATCGGTACGCACATCGGGTCCGTCGCCCATGCCGCCCTCCACCATGCGACCTGCCCCGTCGCGGTGGTTCCGCACGCTTGAGAGCCGCCGGTCGGCGCGGAGCCGGGAACGCGTCCGGCCCGAGGAGCAGCCAATAACCCGGCCCCTTGGAACGGGCCGGACAGTCACCGATCGGACGGGGTGATGCGGCGACCCGTGAGGCGCGTGGGCCGGATCGACACCCACAGCTCGCGCTCACCACCTGCCCAGGGATCGGTGTGGGCCCGCTCGGCCAGCTGCCGCATCGCGTCGGGCTCGGTAACCGCCTGTGCGGGGCCGACGGCGAGCACACTCCAGCCCTGGCTCATGGCCTCGTCCACATGGTCCACCTCGAAGGCGACGTCTGCTCCCACAGCCGCCGCCGCATCGGAGCCAGGGGCCGTCCTGAAGACGATCGCATCGTCGATGACCTCGTAGTTCACCGGAACGACCGCCGGGCCGTCGGGCGTCGACACCGCGACACGTCCGACGCCGTGCGTGGAAAGGCGGGCGCGGCATTCATCGACGGTGAGGTCCTCCAGCGTGGGGTGGCGGAGCGCCTGTCCCTGTCCGGGCGGCACGTCGACCCCGCCTCCCCGCAGGTCGGCGACCCCGGTCCCCAGGGCGTCGGCCAGCCTGATGAGAGTCGCCGGGCTCGGGTGGGCCGACCGCTCTTCGAGATACCTCAGGTATTCCGGGGCGATTCTGGCGCGGCGAGCCGCTTCCGTACGGGTCAGTCCCCGGCGCTTTCGTTCGAGGGCCACGCGCCGTCCGATGTCGCCGGGGTCAGGTGCTCGTAGGGACCGGGTGGTGTCGTCCGTCCCCGGGCGGGACGCATGCCGAAGCCTCTCCAGCCTGTGCTCACTGTGCCGAACATGCGCGTCGGGCCCTGGGAACACCAGCGTGATCTGTTCGGTGTCCGACCAGCGAACGTCGTAGGGAGGCGTGCCGTCCTCGTGGTGGAGTCCGACGATCTCGCCGTCCCGTCGGGTTGAGCCCGTGGTCGGGCTTTCCACCACGAGTTGATCACCAATGTGGGCTCGCATGACCATCACCGCCTTCCGGCCCCCTCGCAACCACCGTGCCACGCATGGCGTGCGGACGCATGGGGCGACGTGCCCTGCTGAGTCGGCTGCCCGGCCCTTGATCCCGGCGATGCGGCCGTGCGGTCGAACCGGGTGACCCGTACCGGATAGGTTCCGGCCGCGACCGGGAGGCGACATGGACTCCTGTCGAACTCCGCTCTGCGGTGTGGGCCGCACGGCCTGTGACTGGGGACATTCGGCCCCAGCGGCGCCCGTGGCCACGACCTGATGCTGGAGACAAGCCCCGAGGCCGGCCAGGTACACGAACCTGATCCTGCCTCGCAGGCGCACAGTGCTCCGCACGAAGGGAGGCCGTCGTGTCCGTGCCCGCTCTCGACACCACGACCATCGCCGCACTGGTGAAGGACGCCACCACCGCGCCGTCCATGCACAACGCCCAGCCGTGGCGGTTCCGGTTCCTGCGCGACTCCGGCACCGTCGAGCTGTGCGCCGATCCCGGACGTGCGATGCCACACGCCGATCCGGCCGGCCGCGCTCTCCACATCGGCTGCGGCGCCGCGCTGTTCACGCTGCGCGTCGCCGCCGCGCACGCGGGCCGGGAGCCGCATGTCCGGCTGCTGCCCGACCCTGAGCGCCCTCACCTCCTCGCGACGGTGGACCTGTCCGCGCCCGCCGAGCCCGGCGGCACTCTCGTCGGCCTGTACCCCGCCATCGCCCGCCGGCACACCAGCCGCTACCCCTTCGCGGACACGCCGATCCCCACCCCCGTACGGGAGGACCTGCGCGAAGCCGCACGGTTGGAGGGGGCCGCGCTGGACTTCCCAGGGCCCTGGCACGTGCGGTTTCTGCTGGACCTGGTGGAGGACGCGGAGGGGCTCGACATGATGGACCCCGACCGCCTCGCCGAGGTGGAGCAATGGACGCGCATCGGCGCGGAGACGGCTGCCGACGACGGTGTTCCCGAGTACGCCTTCGGGCCGCGCCGACGCAGCGGCAGGGCACCCGTCCGTGACTTCGCGGGTCGGCGTCACCCGGCGGACCTGGGCACCACGGACTTCGAAGAGAAGCCCCAGCTCGCCCTGCTGGGAACGGAGACCGACCGCCCCGGCGACTGGCTGCGCGCGGGCCAGGCCCTGCAGCGAGTGCTGCTCCGGGCCACCAACCACGAGCTGGTCTGTTCCCTCACCACCCAGGCTCTCGAATGGCGCGACCTGCGCTGGGCAGCACGCGAACCGCTCTCGACGATGGCGCACGTCCATCTGACGCTCCGCCTCGGCTACGGCCCCGTGGGCCCGACAAGCCCTCGCCGGCCCGTGCGGGAGGTACTGGACTTCGTATGAGCCCGCCTTCGGGTACTCAACGAGGAACTCCAGGAAGACGCAGGCCGCCGGTTGGGCAGGTGATCGCCCACCGGCTGCATGCCGCCAGGACCCGGCTGCTCGACGTGTAGCCCCCTACGGCAGCGGCAGTCCACGATGACCGCGCCCCCGGTGCCGCGGCGCCTTGGAATCCAGGCGGGGCCGATCGGGACCTCCACCGGACGCAAGTAGGGCCGGTCGGCCCTGGTACTCCTGCCCGGGCAGGGCAATGATCGTCTCAGCAGTCCGCACTACGGGAGAGATCACGACCGAGGGGCCCGTCATGACCGAGGCACGGAAATTCACGGCGGAGGATCCGGTACAGGTGTTCCTCGTCGACGACCACGAGGTCGTACGCCGTGGACTGACCGATCTCCTCGACGCCGAGCCGGACATCACCGTGGTCGGTGACGCGGGCAGCGTCGAACAGGCTCTGGCGCGCGGCCCGGCGCTGCGCCCGCACGTGGCCGTGCTCGACGTACGCCTGCCCGACGGCGACGGTATCGGTGTGTGCCGTGAACTGCGCAGCCGTATGCCGGAGTTGGCCTGCCTGATGCTGACTTCGTTCGACGACGAGGACGCCCTGCTCGACGCGATCATGGCCGGTGCGGCGGGCTACGTACTCAAGCAGATCAAGGGGTCCGATCTGGTGGCCGCGGTGCGTACGGTCGCTTCGGGCCAGTCCATGCTCGACCCGGCCACGACGGCCCGGCTGATGAGCAGCCTGCGCGCGGAGCCCACCGGCACGGAAGCCGTGGCGCCTGCGCTGGCGGGCCTCTCTCCACGCGAGCGGGACATTCTCGCGTTGATCGGGGAGGGGCTCACCAATCGGCAGATCGGCAAGCGGCTGTATCTGTCCGAGAAGACGGTGAAGAACCACATCTCCCGCCTGCTGGCCAAGCTGGGCGTCCAGCGCCGCGTCCAGGCCGCGGTCCTCGCGACCCAGTTGGAGCAGCCCGAGGCCACGGACCGCCGTTCCCGCTGAAGCGGGCGGGCGGACCTTCTAGGACGGCGAGGATCCGTCGTGGCGCACCGGCACCCGCCAGCGCAGCTGGGTGCCGCCGCCTTCCGGCCGTTCACCGAGCGACAACCCGCCGCCGAGTCCGGCGGCACGCTCCTGAAGGTTCTTCAGTCCGCTGCGTACGACGTCCGCCGGGACGCCGCAGCCGTCGTCCGTCACGGTGAGCGTCAACTCCCCGTCGGCGCACCGCAGATGGACATCGACGGCCCGTGCGCCGGAATGGCGGGCCGCGTTGCTGAGCGCCTCTGCGAGCACCGCAACCGCGTGATCCGCGACCGCGCCGGGGACGTCGGTGTCGACGAGCCCTTCGATCCGCAGCCCGGGAGAGAAGCCGAACGAGGCTGCCGAGGCCTTCACCGCCGAGGTGAAACGGCCTCGCAACCCGCCCTCCCCGCCACCCCCGGCGTGGGTCCGCAGCCCGAAGATCGTCGACCGAATGATCTTGATGGTGTCGTCCAGGTCGTCGATGGCCCGGGCGAGCCGCTCGGTCGCCTCCGGGTGCTCCACGAAGCGCTGTGCGCTTTGCAGCGTCATGCCCGTCGCGAAAAGCCGCTGGATGGCGAGATCGTGCAGATCACGCGCAATGCGGTCGCGGTCCTGGAGCAGCGCGATCTTCTCCGCGTCACTGCGCCGCTCGGCCAGCTCCATCGCCAGCGCCGCCTGCCCGGCGAAACCGAGCAGAGGGTCGGCCTCCGCCTCGGTGAAGGAGGCACGGTCCGGCGTACGGCCCAGCAGTAGCACACCGCGTGTCGCTCCGCCGCTGCCGAGGGGCACCGCGACCACGGGCCCGAGCCCGGCCCACTGCGGCTCGTCGCGGCCGGTGCGCGGATCCTGCCCGATGTGGGCGCTGATCACCGGTTCCGACGCTGCGAACGCCGCTCCGATGAAACCGTCCCCCGTCGACAGCACCATCCCGCTGCGACGCCCCGCGGCGGGCCCGGCCGCCAGCGCCGGCCGCAGACTGCCCTCCCCCGCGTCACGCTCCGCGACCATCCCCATGTCCGCGGACGCGATCGCCCGGGCCTCCTCGACGATCAGCTGCAGCACCTCGCCCCGCGGTGCTCCCGACAGCAGGGTGCTGGTGACCTCCGCGCTCGCCCGCTGCCAGCGCTCCCGGAGCCTGGCCTCCTCGTACAGTCGCGCGTTCTCGATGGCGACCCCGGCGGCCACGGCAAGCGTCGACAGCACGGCCTCGTCCTCGGCGTCGAACTCCTTGGCGCTGCGTTTCTCGGTGAGGTAGATGTTCCCGAACACCTTGTCGCGGACCCGGATGGGTACACCGAGGAACGAGTGCATGGGGGGATGGTGCGGCGGAAATCCGTACGAGGCCGGGTGATCGGCGAGCTCGGCCAGCCGCAGCGGCTCCGGGTGCCGGATCAGCTCCCCGAGGATCCCGTGCCCACTGGGCAGGGCCCCGATCTCTGCCCGCCGCTCGTCGTCGATGCCGACCGGCAGGAACTGCGCGAGCTTGTGCTCGTCGCCGATCACGCCCAGCGCGCCGTACTCGGCGTCCACCAGCACCACGGCGGCCTCGACGATGCTCCGCAGCGCCTGAGGCAGATCCAGCTCCCGCCCCACCGACAGCACCGCCTCGAGCAGGCCGTGCACCCGGTCGCGCGTCCCACGCACCGCGTCGATGCGCACCTGGAGCTCTTCCAGCAGCTCGTCCAGCCGCAGCTTGGGCAGCTGCTCGGCCACCGTGCGCCCTTCCCTGCCGCTGCCCATCATTCCTCCGGCCGCCTCACGCAGACGGGGCGTTGGTGACCCCGTAGGCAACGGTAGTCGCTCCGCAGGCCGCCCAGCATGGCGTCGGACCTGTCACGGACGGCGGTGAACGTGGTGGGATGGCGCCGTGAGCCGCGCTGCAGAAGAGACCAACCGCCGCATGCTTCGGGCACGGGATGCGATGGACCGCGCCTACGCGCAGCCGCTGGACGTCCCGGCCCTGGCCAGGATCGCCCATGTGTCCCAGGCGCACTTCACGCGCACCTTCCGGGCCACGTTCGGCGAGACGCCGCACCGCTACCTGCAGCGCCGACGTGTCGAGCGTGCGATGTTCCTGCTGCGGGAGACCGACCGCAGCGTGACGGACATCTGCTACCAAGTCGGCTTCGGCAGCCCGGGAACCTTCAGCCGTACGTTCCGCGACATCGTCGGCCGGTCACCGAGGACGTACCGCAAGGAGGCGGCGGCCACGGGCGTACCGACATGCTTCACGATGGCGTGGACGCGGCCGAGCGCGTGACAGTCCCACTGCCCGTCCGTCTGTCCGTCGACCGAGCAGTTTTGGATAAGTTTTCGTGCCGCGTTCCCACTAGCGTGATGCACATGTTGAACGCCATCACACACTCACAGATCTACGTCCTCGACCAGGACGAGGCCCTCGACTTCTACGTCGGCAAGCTTGGCCTGGAGGTCAACGCCGATGTCGACATGGGCTTCATGCGCTGGCTGACCGTCAGCGTCCCCGGTCACCCCGAGCGCCAGATCCTGCTGGAGAAGCCGGGCCCTCCCGCGATGTCCGACGAGACGGCGCAGCAGGTCCGCGAGCTGGTCACCAAGGGCGTCATGGGTGGCCATCTCATCTTCAGCACGGACGACTGCCGCAAGACGTACGAGACGCTGCTGGGCCGGGGCGTCGAGTTCACCGAGGAACCCACCGATCGCCCGTACGGAACCGACTGCGGCCTCCGCGACCCCTTCGGCAACCACATCCGTCTCACCCAGCCGAAGGCCTGAGGACAGGTCTCGCCACGGGATGCCGGTCCCGCCGGCGGAAGAGAATGCCGGCCGGCGGACCGCCTCCGGGAACAGACGCGTCCGCCGGTGCGCGGCACCCCCGCAATCGGTGGTGGCCCTGCCGGCCACCACCGCCGTCGGCGCCGTTGTGCCGTCACCCACTTCGAGGTCTCATTTCATCCCGCCGGCGCGCCCGCGGGGGCCGTGCCGTCGGGCCCATCGTCCTTTCGCCAGGTCAAGGTGACTTTGAGATCCGCCGCTGCGTCGGCCGAGACCAGCAGACTGGTGAGCTGACCGGACTTGGCAGAGACGTTGATGCCGAACTCGACGGTGACCTCGGCCGGGTTGACGGCTTGCACCGCGTTGAGCACGCCCTGCGAGATACCTTGAAGCGAGTCCATGACCTGGCGGAAATGGCGGGTCGGGTCGGCGACGTCCCTGGACTCGCCCCCGCCCACGTCGTTCCGTACCTCGATGACAGCGTCGTTCGGCAGCAGGACTTCCGTCGTGTTCAGGCCCAGTTCGTCCATGGGATTCCTTTGCAACTCTCGTGTCTCGCGGTCAGGTTCTTCGATTTCTTCGATGCGTGAGCGGACAGGACCTAGGTGCCGGTCCGGCCCGCCGGGCGCAGCAGGCCACCGCGGCTGAGGGACGACCCCGGGTATCCCGGCAGTGGCTCCCGCTTCCCCCGGCGGCGCGGTGCGCGAGAGCCGCCAGGCTCACCGATGGCGTCCCATGCCCGGGCTGTCGTCCGATGCCCGCCAACCACCCGGTCCTCGTTGCCGTTCGGCGCGAGGGTAACCTCGAAACCGAGAAACCCCGCAACCTGACACCGTTGTCCTGAGGGACGCGCTTCGGCGGCGACGGGGCGTCGGGGCGTCCTGAGAGCGCTCCACGCCCCGAGCACTGATGCACAGTGAGGAGAAAGACGTGGACGGCGAGGAGCGTCGACGTGCCATTCTCGCGGTTGCCCGACGCAACGGATCGATGGAAGTCGCCGCCGTCGCGGCGGAGTTGATGGTTTCCCCGGAGACCGTGCGGCGGGATCTGCGGGTACTGGAGGAGAACGGGCTGGTCCGGCGTACGCACGGAGGGGCCTACCCTGTCGAGAGCGCCGGATTCGAGACGACGCTCGCAGCCCGCACCACCCGGTACGTACCGCAGAAGGCCCGCATCGCAGCGGCAGCCGTCGAGTTGCTCGGCGAGGCGGAGACCGTCTTCATCGACGAGGGCTTCACCCCGCAGCTCATCGCCGAGGCGTTGCCCCAGGACCGGCCGCTGACCGTCGTCACCGCGTCACTCGCCACCGCCGGCTCGCTGGCCGGGCGGGAGCACACACAGGTACTGCTGCTGGGCGGGCGGGTGCGGGGCAACACACTGGCCACGGTGGATCACTGGGTGACCGGGATGCTGACCGGCCTGGTGATCGATCTGGCGTATGTCGGGGCCAACGGCATCTCGCGGGAGTACGGGCTGACGACGCCCGATCCCGCGGTTGGGCATGTGAAGGCGCAGGCCATGAAGTCGGCCCGGCGCCGGATATTTTCCGGCATACACACCAAGTTCGGCGCGGTGAGTTTCTGCCGGTTCGCCGAGGTACCGGATTTCGAGGCCATCATCACCGACACCTCGCTCTCGGCCGTGGAGGCCCAGCGCTTTGCGCAGCTGGGCCCCCAGGTCATCCGGGTGTGAGCGGTCCGCTCAGGCCTTCTTGGCCACCGCCGGGTCGGACGGCAGGTCGTCCGGCAGCAGGGTCCGCAGGTAGTCCACGGTGGGGGCGCGCAGGCCGCCGAGGCGCCGGGCCTGGTGGGTGATCATCGTCTCCAGGAGCTGGCGGGCCAGCCGGGCGAGCGGCATCTATCGCGGGGCGGATGCTGGGCTTGAGCGAGGACTGAGGTTACGAGGACAATGCGGCCCGTTCGGATTCGGCCAGCAATATGCAGAACTCGTTGCCCTCCGGGTCGGCGAGAACGACCCAGCCCCAGCCGTCGGGCTTGCGGCGATCGGCGACCAGGGAGGCGCCCAGCTTCAGCAGCCGCTCAACCTCTG
Source organism: Streptomyces sp. NBC_00322 (assembly GCF_036147535.1). NCBI lineage: Bacteria > Bacillati > Actinomycetota > Actinomycetes > Kitasatosporales > Streptomycetaceae > Streptomyces > Streptomyces sp. NBC_00322. The sequence continues at coordinate 1,210,461 of NZ_CP108019.1, forward strand.
CGTCCCGCGAGGTGTCCGGGCGCAGGCACAGATGGAGCCTGTTCTTGGCCGGCTTCGGCTCGGGAACCTCGTTGAAGTGCAAGGCCGGGCCGCCAGGCAGCATGATCTCGGTCTCGTCGTCACCCGGTTCGTCCTCGGGATCCAGCGGGTGTCCGGTCACATCGCTCCAGAACCGCGCCAGTTGGTAGGCGTTTGAACAGTCGATCGCTATGTTCGTCACCGTTGAGGCCATGCGCGCGATCATGTCCGAGCGGCGCCCCGCTCGCCACCGGAATATTGCCGCACTGTGGCCTACTACTGCGGCCGAGAAGCACTCCTCGATTGCACCGCGGGCGCCGACGGCCCGCACGGCCTCCGCCATCAACCGTGACGAAGGCACTCCCCCCTAGGCGCAGGATGGGCACAGTCCGCGGTAGGTGACCTCGACCTCGGACACCGTGAAGCCGAACCGTTCCCCTGCCGGGAGGTCGGCCAGCGGGTTGCCGGTCGGGTGGACATCGCGGATGGTGCCGCAGTTCGAGCACACCAGGTGCTGGTGCGGATGGTGTGCGTTGGGGTCGTAGCGCTTGGCGCGGCCTTCGGTGCAGACCTCTATGACCTCACCGAGCAAGACCAACTCGCCCAGAGCGTTGTAGACGGTCGCCCGGGAGATCTCGGGCAACCGTTGTGCCGCGTGGGCATGCACCTCGTCGGCCGTGAGATGCACATGGTCGCCGTCGAGGACCTCCGCAACGACGCGCCGCTGGGACGTCATCCGCCAGCCACGCCCCCGCAGTCGCTCCAGCAGGTCACTCATATCGGTTCACCTATTCAGGTTCGGTGGGATACCCGAAGTTTACCGGTGGACATCCGGGTTCCGATGGGGTACGGGTTTGGCGCCCTTATTGACTTGGATTCTGTCCATTGTAGGATCGGTTCCGGCGATAGCCAAGGGACAGGAAGACTCCAGTACGGCAGGAGACAGAGACGTGACGGCCGGCCGCCAGGCCCGGTGCGAGGGACGTGTCGTGTCGTCGCCGACGTCGACTGCGCGGTCGGCGAGACGCCTGCCTGACCCAGTCCGACGACCCCGGCTTCTCGATCCACGAGGCCGAGGTCACCTACTGGGGCCCGTGCCCCGACTGTTCCACCGCCCGCAGTTCCTGAGCACCATGATCCGCCTGGTCCGGAAGGATTCCCATGTCTGAGAACCACGATGCAATCGTCACAGACGCGAAAACGGAGGATGGGGGTGGCTGCCCGGTCGCGCACGGGCGCGCCCCGCACCCGACCCAGGGCGGCGGAAACCGCCAGTGGTGGCCGGAGCGGCTCAACCTGAAGATCCTCGCCAAGAACCCCGCCGTGGCCAACCCCCTCGGCGAAGAGTTCGACTACGCCGAGGCGTTCAAGACCCTGGACCTCCCCGCGGTGAAGCGCGACATCGCGGAGGTGCTGACGACCTCGCAGGACTGGTGGCCCGCCGATTTCGGGCACTACGGCCCGTTCATGATCCGTATGGCGTGGCACAGCGCGGGCACCTACCGGATCAGCGACGGCCGCGGCGGCGCCGGGGCCGGCCAGCAGCGCTTCGCCCCCCTCAACAGCTGGCCGGACAACGGGAACCTGGACAAGGCCCGCCGCCTGCTGTGGCCGGTCAAGAAGAAGTACGGCCAGAGCCTCTCCTGGGCCGACCTCATGATCCTCGCCGGCAACGTCGCCCTGGAGTCGATGGGCTTCGAGACCTTCGGCTTCGGCGGCGGCCGCGCGGACGTCTGGGAGCCCGACGAGGACGTGTACTGGGGTCCCGAGAAGGTCTGGCTCGACGACGAGCGCTACACCGGCGACCGGGAGCTGGAGAACCCCCTCGGCGCGGTGCAGATGGGGCTCATCTACGTCAACCCGGAGGGCCCGAACGGCAACCCGGACCCGATCGCCGCGGCCCGCGACATCCGCGAGACGTTCCGCCGGATGGCGATGAACGACGAGGAGACGGTCGCCCTGATCGCGGGCGGTCACACCTTCGGCAAGACCCACGGCGCGGGCCCGGCGGATCACGTGGGCGCCGACCCCGAGGCCGCCTCCATCGAGGAGCAGGGCCTCGGCTGGAAGAGCACCTACGGCACCGGCAAGGGCGCCGACGCGATCACCAGTGGCCTCGAGGTCACCTGGACCAGCACGCCGACCCAGTGGAGCAACAGCTTCTTCCAGAACCTGTTCGGCTACGAGTGGGAGCTGACGGCAAGCCCCGCCGGCGCACACCAGTGGGTGGCGAAGGACGGTGCCGGTGCGGGCACCATCCCCCACGCCCACGACGCGTCGAAGAGCCTGGCCCCGACGATGCTGACGACCGACCTCTCGCTCCGGTTCGACCCGGCCTACGAGCAGATCTCGCGGCGCTTCCTGGAGAACCCCGACGAGTTCGCGGACGCCTTCGCCCGCGCGTGGTTCAAGCTGACCCACCGCGACATGGGCCCGGTCGTGCGCTACCTCGGCCCGGAGGTCCCGTCCGAGACGCTGGTGTGGCAGGACCCCCTGCCCGCCGTGACGCACGAGCTTGTCGACGCCGCGGACATCGCGTCCCTCAAGGCTCAGGTCCTCGCCTCGGGCCTGTCGGTGTCCCAGCTCGTGTCCGCCGCGTGGGCGTCGGCCTCGTCCTTCCGCGGAAGTGACAAGCGCGGCGGCGCCAACGGTGCGCGCATCCGCCTCCAGCCGCAGAGCGGGTGGGAGGTCAACGAGCCCGACGAGCTGGCGACGGTTCTGCGCAGCCTGGAGGGCATTCAGGAGTCCTTCAACGCGGCCCAGTCCGGCGGCAAGCAGGTCTCGATCGCCGACCTGATCGTGCTCGCCGGCGGTGCGGGCGTCGAGAAGGCCGCCAAGGACGCCGGTTTCGACATCGAGGTCCCCTTCACGCCGGGCCGCGTGGACGCGTCGCAGGAGCAGACCGACGTCGAGTCGTTCGCCGCGCTCGAGCCGACCGCCGACGGGTTCCGCAACTACCTCGGCAAGGGCAACCGCCTGCCGGCCGAGTACCTGCTGATCGACAAGGCGAACCTGCTGACGCTGAGCGCCCCCGAACTGACGGTTCTCATCGGCGGCCTGCGCGTCCTGGGCGCGAACCACCAGCAGTCGTCGCTCGGCGTCCTCACCACGACCCCCGGGTCCCTGACCAATGACTTCTTCGTCAACCTGCTCGACCTGGGCACGACGTGGAAGGCGACGTCCGGGGACCAGAACACGTTCGAGGGGCGCGACGCCGCCACGGGCGAGGTCAAGTGGACCGGCACCCGTGCCGACCTCGTCTTCGGCTCGAACTCCGAGCTGCGCGCGCTCGCGGAGGTCTACGCGAGCGATGACGCGAAGGCGAAGTTCGTGAACGACTTCGTCGCGGCGTGGGACAAGGTGATGAACCTCGACCGGTTCGACCGCGTCTGATCCCGCCTGATCATGACGTCCAGGCCGGCCCGCGCGGGCCGGCCTGGACGTCCTCAGCCCGAAGGATCTCGCGGAGTCTGCTCGGCATCGCGAGCACATGACCACCAACCGGGCAGCACGACTTTGCGCCCAAGCCCCGACTTGGCAGGGCAGGCCACTTCTGCGATACGCTTGACAGGAATCTCTGCGCCCGCCGGTTCTTTCTCCAGCAGTTCGGCCGCAGCGGCCACAATTCGATTGTGTCGCTCCGGTTTCGCCTCTCCCGGCGCGCATCGTGACCCGTCGACATTTCGACGAGTGTCGAGCCGAATGTCCGCAATCGAAAAATGAACGCGCACAGCGCCACGCGCAGGTTGATCGAGTCCGGTAGGCGGTCGCCGCACGATAATCGTCGTGAGGGAGCTCGGTTCCCATGGACCTCAACACCGTCTCCGAAGTCATCCGGCGACCCTCCGATCGGCCAGGTGTGGACTGGCGCGAAGGCGACGCCTGGCTCGCAGGCGGAACGTGGCTGTTTTCCACGGAGCAGCCAAGGCTGCGCCGCCTGATCGACCTGACAGCGTTGGGTTGGAAGCCCCTCGTCCCGAGCGACGCGGGCCTCGAAATCGGCGCAACGTGCACCATCCGCGACCTGTATTCCTTTAAGCCGCTGGGTGATTGGATCGCGGGCAGCCTTTTCGCGAAAAGCTGCGATGCGTTCTTGTCCTCGTTCAAAGTCTGGAGCTCTGCGACCGTCGGGGGCAACATCTGTATGTCCCTGCCTGCCGGCCCCATGATCACGCTGACGGTCGCACTCGAAGCACAGTACGAGCTGTGGGCTCCTGACGGGTCCGTGCGCATCGTCGATGCCCTCGACTTCGTGACGGGCAACAATGAGAACGTTCTTGCTCCCGGGGAAATCCTGCGGCGCATCGACATTCCGGCTCGCGCCCTGAGGAAACGCACAGCGCACCGCCGCTTCACGCTGACCCACCTCGGCCGTTCAACGGTATTCCTCATCGGTACTCAAACTCCGGGAATGAGCGACCTGCTGCTCACCGTCACAGCCGGCACTACACGGCCTGTGCGCGATGCTTTCGACACCATGCCCGATGCCCGAACTCTGCAGCAGAGCATCGACGTTGTTCCCGCCGACGTCTGGTTCGCCGATCCCAACGGAACCCGCGGCCACCGTCGCCACCTGACCAAGCACTTCGCCGAGGAGATTCGTCGCGAGCTCATGGCTGGGGGCCTGGCATGACATACGTCGTGAACGGCACGAGCTTCGACGAGGACCCGGACCCCGGCCAGTGCCTGCGCACTTTCCTGCGCTCACTCGGCCAGTACGGCGTCAAAAAGGGGTGCGACGCAGGCGATTGCGGCGCATGCACGGTGTGGTTGGACGGCACTCCGGTACACAGCTGCATCACCCCTGCTTTCCGCGCAGACGGTCGTGAGGTGACGACCATCGAGGGTCTCGGATCACCGGGCAACCTGCATCCAATGCAGCGACAGTTCCGCGACGCCCCGGGGTTCCAGTGCGGTTTCTGCACCGCAGGGATGATCATGACGTCGGCAACGTTCACCGAGGCCCAGAAAGAGGATTTGCCACGGGCGCTGAAGGGCAACCTCTGCCGCTGCACCGGCTATCGAGGGATCGAGGATGCCGTGAAGGGCGTCGTCGGGGTAGAGACAGCCGCGCCGGGAAAGGCCGTCGGGACGAGCGTCGCTGCGCCTGCAGCCAACGACGTGGTCACCGGTCGCGCCGAGTTCACGATGGACACCCTCATCGAAGGCATGCTGCACCTCAAGGTGCTGCACTCACCACACGCGCACGCCCGGATCGTCTCGATCGACAAGACCGCCGCACTCGCGGTTCCCGGCGTGCATCGGGTCTACACCTGGGAAGATGTGCCGCGCCGGCGTTTTACTACGGCGATCCACACCGACCATCTTGTCGATCCGGACGACACCTTCATCCTCGACAACACGGTCCGCTTCGTCGGCCAACGCGTCGTTGCGGTCCTGGCCGACACGGTCGGGGCGGCAGAAGAGGGCTGCCGCAGGGTCGTCGTCGAATACGAGGTAATGCCGGCGGTATTCGACCCCGAAGAGGCAATGGCCGAGGGGGCGCCACAACTGCACGGCGCGGACGATCCATTCGTCCGCGATCCCGCACACAACATCCTGCTCGAGATCCATTCGCACATCGGAGATGTCGACGCAGGGTTCGCCGAAGCCGACGTGATCCACGAAGGCACGTACTCGTCACCGCGAGTGCAACACGCGCATCTCGAGACCCACGGCTCGATTGCCTGGATGGAGAACGGTCGCCTGAACGTCCGCACCAGTTCGCAGTCACCGTCGATCGCGAAAGTCAAACTCGCATCTCTCTTCGCGCTGCGTCCGGACCAGCTCCGCGTGTTCTGCAAACGCGTCGGCGGCGGCTTCGGCGGCAAACAGGAAGTGATCTCGGAGGATCTGGTCGCGCTCGCCACCCTGGACACCGGGCGACCTGTCTGCTTCGAGTACACCCGCGAGGAGGAGTTCACAACGGCTTCGCCACGGCATCCGATGACGTTGACGGTCAAGCTCGGCGCGAAGGCAGACGGTACGCTCACGGCGTTCCAAGTCCGCAATGTGTCGAACACGGGCGCCTACGGCAACCACGGCGGCGAAACGCTGTATGCAGGCGGCTCCGCCGTCATGACCTACCGATGCCCCAACAAGAAGTACGACGCGCTCTCCGTCTATACGAACACCATTCCGAGCGGGGCACTGCGCGGTTACGGGATGACGCAACCGGCGTTCGCCGTGGAATCGGCGATGCACGAACTGGCACGCGCCTTGCACATCGATCCGCTCGAACTGAGGCGTCGCAATATCGTGCGACCGGGCGATCCGCTCGTCGCCATGCATGACGGCCCCGACGATGTGCTGTTCACCGAGGACGGACTCGCGAAGTGCATCGATCTGGTGGATGACGCCTTGGCCCGTACCGCCGATGAGCCGCCCCCCGGCCCCGAGTGGCTCGTCGGGTCCGGCGTCGCGAGTTCATTGCACGAGACCGCGCCCCCGACCGAACACATCTCAGAGGCCTGGGTCACGCTCGGCGACGACCTCATGTACGAGTTGGCCGTCGGAACAGTCGAATTCGGCGAGGGTACGTCGACCGCGCATGTCCAGATCGCGGCCAACCAGCTGGGCACGACGCCGTCACGAATTCGCCTGGTGCAGTCCGACACCGACCGCACGGGATTCGACACCGGTGCGTTTGCCAGTGCGGGTCTTTTTGTGTCGGGCAACGCGGTACTTCGAGCGGCCAATGCCGTGCGCGACCGCATCCTGGAATTTGCCGCCGCGCACACGGGTGTCCATGTCGTGATGTGCTCGATGGACGACGCGGGTGTCGTCTGCGGCGACCAGCGCGTGTCGTTGGCCGAGCTCGTCGCATGGGCCCGGGCGCGCGGAATTCGATTCACGGCCGCCCGCAAGGCCTACGGCTCACCCCGAAGCGTCGTCTCCAATACGCAGGGGTTCCGCATCGCAGTCCATCGGGTGACGGGTGAGATCCGTATCCTTTACAGCGTCCAGGCGACCGACGCAGGCGCGGTCATCAACCCCGCGCAAGTCCGGGGACAGATAGAAGGCGGTGTCGCCCAGGGAATCGGCTTCGCGCTGACCGAGAATTACCAGGTCGACGCGAACGGTGTCATGGTCAACCCGAATTTTCGCAACTACCGCATCCCCACCTACGCCGATATCCCCCGCACCGACGTGCTCCTGGCGGACTCGGCGGATTCCGTCGGGCCCATGCGGTCGAAGGGGATGGCAGAGTGCTGTATCAACCCGGTGGCTCCCGCGTTGGCGAATGCGCTCCACGACGCCACGGGCGTCCGCTACCGCGCGCTGCCCCTGACGCCGGAACGAATTTACAGCCGGCTCAACGAAAACCAGTCGATACCGACGGGCCTGGTCCAATGAACACCGAAAAGCTCGAAGAGGTCGCGGCGACGGGAATCATCGGTCTGAAGGTTCTGCCCGGACTGGAGCGGGAGTACGAAGCGTGGCAGGAGGACGTCAACGCCGCTGCCGCCGACTACGCCGGGTACCTCGGCGCCGAGATCTTCCCGCCGACACCCCGGCAACCCGACTGGGTTGTCGTATACCGATTCGACTCGATAGCCCATCTGCATGCGTGGATCAACAGCGAAACCAGGCAGCGGCTTCTCGACATCGGCAGCAAATATTTCGACGGTCCCGCAACCCAGCAGGTTGTCAGCGGCGGCACGCAACCAACGGATCCGCTCGTGACCGTTGTGGTTACCCACCGCGTGCACCCGAACCACGTCGACGACTTTCTCGATTGGCAGCGCCACATGAGCCACGAGGAGAGCAAATTCGAAGGCTTTCGCGGCACCGAGCTTTTCCGCCCGATCGAGGGGCTTCAGGACGAATGGACGACGCTGTACCGATTCGACAACGCCGAGCACCTCGATGCCTGGCTGACGTCGTCGAAGCGGCAGGAAGTTCTCACTGAGGGCGAGAAGTTCAACGACTTCAAACTGCGCACGATCGACAACTCGTTCGGCAGCTGGTTCGCCTTCGAAGAGGACGGCAAGGAAGCGCCACCGCCCTCGGAAACCAAAACCGCCATCGCGGTCTGGGTCGGCTTGTATCCGACCGTTGTGCTGCTGACGCTCGCCCTGTCGCCGCTGGGGATGCCGCTCTGGCTCGGACTGCTGGTGGGCAACCTGTTTTCGAGCTTCATCATGAGCTTCCTCACGATGCCCTACTACGTGAACCGGCTGCTCAAGCGGTGGCTGAGGCCGTCACCGGACGAACCGGCGACGAGGACCAACCTCGTGGGCCTCGGCATCGTCGCCGCGGTGACCGTGTTCTGGAGCGTTGTCTTCTACCTCGTTACGACCCAGATCTGGACGCTGCCCTGAGCGGACAGCCGGCCCCGTCGTAGCCCTTCACCTCGCCGAAGCGTGAGCCTGTCATCAAGTCCGAGCGTGGCCCGGCGGGCAGTCCCCCGCCTCCACGTTGCGGGTCGCCCCACCCCCTGACAGGCCCGGCAGCCCACGCCCGCCCGGTCGACACGCTCACTTCCTGCGTTTGCACATGATTACCCTCTGTGTTCACATGTCACCGTCAGTCACATTCGGCCTATTCCGTTCGCATATTCACCACCCGCCCCCAGGGGCAACGGTCATGCACACGGAGGCCGACACGCCACGAGGAGTCCCATGTCACGACCACGACTGTCCAGGCTGATCTCCGCCTGCGCCGTCATCTCCGCCCTGACCACCCCCCTCGTCACTGTCCTCCCTGCCGCCGCTCACGACGGCGCGTCGGACCCGCGTTCCCTCTCCCGGGAGACGGAAGGCGACACCGGCGGCAAAGTCGCCGTTGACCAGGCCGAGGCCGCCGTCCTGGGGCAGGAGCACGCCGAGACGCACGCCAGGGCCCGCAAGGGCGCCGAGGACCTCGGTGACTACTCGCAGCCGATGCGTACGGCACGCCTGGAGTCGCTCACCAAGTCCCAGGCGAAGCACAACGCCGCGTTCAGCGCGCAGGAGTACGGCGTCTTCAAGGAGTATTTCCCCTCACCCGACTTCGCCGTCCACGTCGCTCAACTGCCCACCGGCAAGGTCCTGATGTTCTCCTTCGAGAGGATCGAGACCAACCCCACGAAGGAGACCGCCCCCACCCAGATCATCGGCAAGGCGAACGCGGGCCGGGCGCATCTGTGGGACCCGGCCAAGGGCCGCGGCCCGGACGCGTTCAAGGAGGTCACACCACCCACCGTGATGATGCCGGACGGCAAGAACGAAGCTCGTCCCGCGCCGTTCTTCTGCGCCGGTCACGCCTTCCTGCCCAACGGGATGCTCGGCGTATTCGGCGGCAATCTCGGCGGCAACCACGGCTCCGGCGCCAAGCTGTCCCTCGTCTTCGACCCCTGGACGGAAACCTGGTCGATCAACGAGCAGATGTCCGTGGGCCGCTGGTATCCGAGTGCCGTGACCGGCGCCGACGGGCGGATCCTCATCATGTCCGGGCAGTCGGAGCTCGGCTGGGGCACGCCCACGCCCATCGTGGAGCGCTTCCCGGCACTCGGCCTCCCGGTCCCGACCACGAAGACCGACGTCCCCGAGAACGTGCCCGTGGACGTCTTCAAGGCGGAAGCCCCGTACAAGCACGACTATCCGCATCTGTTCTCGTTGCGTGACGGCAAGATCTACGGCCTCGGCCGCGATCGCGACCAGCAGTGGCTCTTCAACCCGGTCACCGAGACCCGCACGAGCCTGGCCGACCGGCCCGGCGTCCTCCTGCGCAACTACGGTTCCGCGGTGCCGCTGCCCGCCGGTTTCAAGGGCCCCGACTCCGTCCTCGTCCTCGGCGGCGACCGGGACGACCCGAACACGTACCAGCTCGTCGGCGGCCAGTGGAAGACGAAGGACGCCCGTGCCTTCGGCCGTACGCAGGACGACACCCTGATCCTGCCCGACGGCACGCTGTTCACCGTCAACGGCTCCTACGACATCCGCGACTACGGGAACGGGCTCTACAACCCCAACGCCGACCTGAAGTACCGGCAGACCGAGATGCGCGACACCGACGGCAACTGGAAGCTCGGGCCCGCCCAGCGGCTGCCGCGCGGCTACCACTCCAACGCCGTGGTCCTGCCCGACGGACGCATCATGGTCACCGGCGACGAGGCGCAGCAGATCGCCAACGACCCCGACATCAAAGACGACATGGACGGCTCCATCGAGATCTACGAGCCGGCCTATCTGCACAACGGCGAGCGTCCCGACCTCTCCGCGGTGCCCCGGCGCACGGTCGGCTACGACGACCGGTTCACGGTCACGACCTCGGACGCCGAGGACGTCAAGCGGGCCGTCCTGCTGGCCCCGACGACCGCGACCCACTCGGTGAACTTCAGCCAGCGCCATCTCGACGTCCGCATCAAGAGCCGGAGCGACGGCTCCCTCGAACTGCAGGCGCCGCCCACGGCGGAAGCCGCGCCACCGGGCTACTACATGCTCTTCCTCCTCAACGAGGACGGCGTACCGAGCGTCGCCAAGTTCGTGTCCTTCGGCCCGCCGAACACAGGCTGACGCCGCCCGCTGCCCTTCGCAGGAATCCCATCCCCAAGAACCCGAGGAACTGGAGACACGATGACAGACCTGACACTGCGGGAAAGCACGGAAATCCAGGGCGATGTGATCGCCGGCTTCAAGAAGGACCACGTACAGCTGCTGTTCCTGAAGTTCGACGATGCGACACGGGCACGCACCTGGCTGCGTCGCCTGAAGCCGCGCATTGCCACGACCCGGCAGGTCGCCGCGTTCAACGCGGCCTTCAGCAAGGCACGCGGCAACACCGGCGGTGACGACCCCAAGGCTCTCACCGCCGTATGGCGCAGCGTCAGCTTCACCCATGGCGGCATGCAGACACTGACGGGCAAGGACCCTTTCCCCGGTACGGCGGAAGGCACGACACAGCACGCGTTCAAGCAGGGCTCCGCCGTACGCGCCGGAATGCTCGGGGACACCGGGGAGAACTCCCCGGAGAACTGGCTCTTCGGCGACAGCAACGCGCAGCCCGTCCATGCGGTGCTCACCATCGCGGCCGACAGGGTCGCGGACCTCCGGGCGGCCCTCGCCCAGGAGCGGCAGGAAGCCTCCGTCCACAAGGTGGTGATCATCTTCGAGCAGGACGGTGGGACCCTGCTCGGGGACCGGAGGGGCAAGGAGCACTTCGGCTTCAAGGACGGCGTCAGCGAGCCGGCCGTCGAGGGATTCGACGAGCCCGACCCCATGCGCCCGGAGTGGAAGAAGGGACACCCGGGCACCCGGATCATCCCGGCCGGTGAGTTCGTCGTCGGTGAGGAGTCCGTCAGCGGCAAGCCCTCCGGTCTGCCGGAGTGGGCACGGAACGGCTCGTTCCACGTGGTTCGCAGGCTCGGCCAGGACGTTCCAGGCTGGTGGGCACAGATCGGGACACGGCTGAAGGAGCTGAAGAACGCGAAGGCCGTGCCCCCGGAGGCCACCACGGAGTGGCTGGCGGCCCGGATGGTCGGGCGCTGGCGTTCGGGCACGCCCGTGGCGAAGTGTCCGCATGCCGACATGCCCTCCGACCCGGAAGCGGCGAACGACAACGACATCAGCTTTGCGAACGACCTGGAGGGGGAGATCACGCCGCTGTTCTCCCACCTCCGCAAGACCAACCCCCGTGACGGGCTCCTGTTCCAGCAGGGCCAGACACCCGTACCGGAGAAGGGCAACCTCGACGGCCGGCGCATCATGCGCCGCGGCATCCCCTACGGCCTGCCCTTCGACCCGGCGGGAGCGGGCGGCCACGGTCCTGACGCCGCTCGCGGTCTGGTCTTCGTCAGCTACCAGGCCGACCTGGTAAGGCAGTTCGAGTTCATCCAGAAGGACTGGGTCGTCGACACCGGCTTCCCGAAGCGTGATCCAAAGGTCGGCGCGGACCCGATGATCGGCCCGACGACCGATGTCACCTTCGCCGACAAGCAGGTGCGGTTCGAGCAGTTCGTACGGACCGAAGGAGCGGTGTACGCGTTCACGCCGTCACTGTCGACCCTCGACCGCCTGGCCGACGGCAAACTGTCGGACGAAGCCCCGAAGATCAAGGTCCGGGTCACGGAGGAAGGCAACCACGAGATCTCCGCCGTCTCCATCTTGGACATCGGTGACGAGGTCGACGCGGGCAAGGCGAAGCTGACACTCCAGGACGACGGCAAGCTCGTGGTCTTCGACGAGAGGGAGGACCCCCGCTGGGCCTCCAACAACCCGGCCACGCCGGGCGCTCGCGCCGTCTTCCAGGAGGACGGCAACCTGGTGATCTACACGCCGGACAACCAGCCTGTGTGGGCCTCGGCGACCGCCGGCAACCCGGGCGCGAAGCTCGCGGTCCAGGCCGACGGCAACGTGGTGATCTACACCAGCACGGGCGACCCCGTCTGGCACACCAAGACCCGGCACTGACCGCCGTGAATGGGAACAGTCCGCCGGAGCACCGGCGGGCTGTTCCCGTACGTCATGCCCGTGGTGGGCGTCGCTACCCACAGAACTCGTCAAGCGCAACCCGACCTTGGGCTGCCAGCGCAACGAGGCATGAACAGCTGCGACTCGTTCCCGGCGTCAGGGTCGGTCGCTTGAAGGCGCTGGCAGCCTGCGCTCGGGTCACGCCACGCTTCCGCCGCTCGTCGGCCTCCGTCCCCGCACGGTAGGGGCTGACCGGCCCAACAGCCCGGGACCAGTGGACTCTGCGCCCACCGACCAACATCCAGCGACGATGGCAGTGACGCATGAGCCAAGCCGGACGGCGGGTCCGCATCCGCCGTCCGGGCGACCGGGGATGTGATCACGATGATGTTCTGGTTCGACCACGGCGTCAGCGGCTGGGGCTGGTTCGCAATGTCGGCCAGCATGATCCTTTTCTGGGTGCTGATCATCACCGTTGCCGTTCTGCTCTTCCGCACACTGAGTCAGACTCCCGAGCACACCCACAGCCCGAACGTGCCGTCACCGGAGCAGGTGCTTGCCGAGCGGTTCGCCCGTGGCGAGATCGACGAGGAGGAGTACCGCCGGCGCCGCGCCACACTGCACGCCTCCGGTCCACCCACCAAGCCTTGACCCGCAGGCCGCAGCCCGCTTGGCAGGGGCCGATCGGGCGGGCCGAGGTCCGAACGGCCCTCTGGTCGTTCCCGGTCGGCCCTATCCGTCGTACGGCTCGTGACGGACGCTCATGACAAGGAATCGCGGACCGCTGCGGTGTGCCTGAGAGTGGATAGGCCGGTGCACCGAGCGCCGAGCGGACCTGTGCGGGTCCGCGCGGGCCGGCCGAAGGAGGTCCCGACCATGACTGGAACCGTCACCGCGGGCCTGGACGGCTCGCCGCAAAGTATCGCCGCGGCCCATTGGGCGGCACGTGAGGCCGAGTTGCGCCAAGACCGCCTGCACCTCGTCCATGCGGACGATTGGCCCACGACGGCGTTGGTCCGCCTGGTCAGCCCGGATGAGCAACGCCGATGGGCCGACACCCTCCTGAGCCGCACCTCCGACGAACTGCGAAAGCGCCATCCGGGCCTGGAGATCACCACGAGCCGGCTGTCCGGGCGGCCCGCGGCCTCCCTGCCCGCCGAGGCTTCGAAGGCGGAGATGCTGGTGATCGGTTCGCTCCGGCTGACGGGGGTGCCGGGCTCTCTCATCGGTTCCGTCGCCATGGCAACGATCAGTGCCACGGAACGGCCCGTGGTACTCGTCAGGGCCGCCACTTCGAAGGGCAAGGGGGAGACCGGTCCGGGTACAGGCGACGAACCGGTCGAGGGCACGGGCCCGTACCGGGAAGTGCTGGTCGGCGTGGACATCGATCAATCCTGCGACGGACTCCTGGCCTTCGCCTTCGACGAGGCCGCACAGCGCGGGTGCACGCTGCGGGTCGTCCACGCCTGGAGCCTGCCTCTCGGCTTCACCTACACGCCGGCCCTCGATCCGGGGATCCCATCGGACGTGGAACGGGGGGTGGCCAAGACACTCAGCGACCTGCTGCTCCCATGGCGAGAGAAGTTCCCGTCGGTGAACGTCGTCGAGAAGGCCGTCGTCGGACCTGTCGCGCAGCACGTGCTGGATGCGGCCGCCTCCGCGGACTTGGTGGTCGTCGGCCGCCGTATCCGGCGCAGTCCCGTCGGTGCGCACATCGGCCACGTAGCCCATGCAGTGATGCACCACGCCGACGCACCCGTCGCGGTCGTCGCCCATCACTGACGATGCGTGGGGGCACTCGCCGGGGCCGGGCGCTCTCAAGCCTCGCGCTACGGTGCGAGGTCCCGACGCGCGAGCAGCACGAACGCCGCGGTCAGCCCGGCCAGACCGACACCTGCCAGTACGCCGAACGAGACCCAGGGGACCGTGCCGCCGGCCAGCGCATCACCCGGTGTGTAGTAGTGGAACGGGCTGACGAAGCGCAATGGCGCCGCCCTGGACCAGGCCAGCGCAACGAAGTTGACGGCGAATCCCACGGATCCGACGGCTATTGTCGCCCCGACCACCTGACCTCTCCTTCGACCCACTGCCGAGCCGGCGAGCGCAAACCCGGTCAGGCAGAGGGCGAAGGCGCAGCCGAGCAGCCCCGCGGAGAAGACGCCAGTGATGCTCGCAGCACCCGACCGACCGGAAGGGCCCCTCCCCGTCACGGGGTGCAAAGCTCCCTGGCAATCCCATCCGCCCAGGTGTCAATGGCCGACCAGTCACGGTGGTCGCCGTACCTGAGGCCCATCAGCCGGAAGATCACTCGCCCGGTGATGGGCAGCTGGCCGGGCTTGATGACACCCGACAGAAGCCGATGGGTCCGGTAGGGGATGTGATCGGGGATGTCGTCGATGATGACCCTTTCCTCCTTGCCGGCCAAGCGCCTCCACGGCCCGCGCATCGCGCCGGGCATCCCCACGCTGAAAATCCACACGGGGCGGACCTGGAACAGATCGCTGTTGCGGTGCACAAAGTCTTTCGCCGCCTCCAGCCAGGCCTGCCCATGGACCGCGCTGCCGAGCACGAACGCCTCGTAGACGTCCTCGACCTCGACCTCGCTCATGGGCCGCACATCGGCCTTCAGGCCCGCCTCGCCGAGGCGTGCCCCGATGCGCTCCGCGATCTCCCGTGTGGAGCCGTGGGCGGTGGCGTATCCCACCAGAACGTTCATGGCTTCGCCTCTCTGTTGTGCCAGGGCGCGGCGTGGCACTGATCTTCAAGAGCGTGCGGCTGACCTCAACGCTGACGCGTGGACCGTTCGAGCGACCAGGAACTCCGAGGCATCGGCGAGGGTGGTGAGTTCGCGCTGGTCATCCTCATCGATGCGGGTTTCGCGCACCTCTGCTCGCGGGAGCGGCGGCGCATCGATGCCGGTGCCTGCACGGAGCACGGATGCGTCGGTTCGCAGCATGGACATCGTCATCCTCCCTGCGGTGGTCGCGAACAACATCTGGTCGACCACGGCGTGCGGAGCCACGTTCGGAGGGCCTATGTGCCGCTGGTGGAACTCGCGGTGTCGTCGGTCCTGTACGCGATGTTTTCCGAGACCGAAACCACGCCGTCCACACTCCGGCACAGCCGCACAATGATCGGGATGAGACTCCTGACATCGACGGAGCCACCGAGCGTGACCTGCCCTTCGCGCACTTCTGCGGTCACCTCCGAAGGGCCGAGGCGCATCGTCGACTGCAGCACATCCCGATTGATCTCATCGCGGATGGCGTCGTCGCGACGCAAGAAGACGCGCAGCAAGTCGCTGCGGCTGAGGATGCCTTGCAGCCTGTCCGCCGCGTCCACCACGGGCAGCCGCTTGACGTTCTGAACTGCCATGAGGCGGGCCGCCTCGACAACGGTCCACTCCGGACGCGCGCAAACGGCCGGAGCCGACATCAGCTCCTCGGCGCAGGCTCCCTCGGCCTTGGCCCGCTCCCACGCCTCCAGATGCGGCATCGGCACCCGACCCGACGGGTCGGACTGGCCGGACGACTTGCGCAGCAGATCGGCCTCGGACACCACACCCATCGGGCGGTCCAGTTCGTCCACGACGGGTACGGCGGTGACATCGTTCTCGGCAAGCAGCCTGACGATCTCCTTGAACGGCGCGTCGCGCCGCACCCGGACAACATTCCGGGTCATGAGCTCTCCGACTGTTCGGTGGTGCATCCGCCCTCCCTTCGGCGTCGTGACAACCAGTCACGGTCACAGATCAAGCCTGTCAGGGGGCCCGGCGTCATCGGATGAGCCGTCCGGTCCCCATTTGGGGCCGATCGGGCCGAGACCGGCCCGTACGGCCCCCGGACTCGGGCTTCTCGACCCATGCGCCAGGACACCGCGCGTGGCACGTTGGGGGTACAGCAACGCCTCGCAGGAGCGCCGCGGCGGGGACGAGGTGCAGGCTCCGGCCTCGCTTCCTACCCCTTGCAGCCTTGTGATCGTTCGTGCGGTCGCCGGACTCCGGACCCCTCGTCCCGCGCAGGTAATTCGCCGCCGCCCTCTCCGCTGAAGGAGGACTGGACGATGAAGCACGACAACGTCGAATCCACGATGACGAGTGACGTCGTCAGGGCCGCCTACGACACCCCCTTCGAGGAGATCGCCCGGCTGCTGTCGCGGCACCAGATCAGCGGCCTTCCCGTTGTCGACGACGACGAGAAGGTCATCGGGGTGATCTCCACGACCGATCTCATGGTCCACCGGTCCGGAGAGGAAGACATTCATCGCGGTTTCAACTGGTCCATGCTCACCTCCAGGGCACGGGTCCGTGAGTCCAAGGCACAGGCTCGCAACGCCGGGCAGCTGATGACCCACCCGGCCGTCACCGTCCCTGCCGACCAGTCGATCGCCGCGGCTGCCCGCATCATGGCCGAGCACCGCATCGAACGACTACCCGTCGTGGACGACGACGACCGACTCGTGGGCATCGTCACGCGACGCGACCTGCTCCAGGTCTTCCTGCGGCCCGACGCCGAGATCCGCCGTGAGGTGATCGACGAGGTTCTGGTGCGGGCGCTCTGGCTCCCGCCCGAGGCAGTCCGCGTCGACGTGCGTGACGGCGTCGTGACCCTGACCGGGCAGCTGCCACGGCGCAGCGACGTACCCGTCGCGCTGCGGATGGCCCGCCAGATCGACGGTGTGATCGCGGTCGTCGACGAGCTGACCTTCAGCGTCACCGACTCGCGAAGTGGGATGTCCGAGGAAGAGTTCTACGGCGACGGCGGCCGGAGGCGCACACTGTAAGGAGAAGTGATCACGATGACTCGCACCGTGCTCGTCGCCTACGGCAGCAAGAAGGGCTCGACGGCAGAGATCGCCCAGTTCATCGCCTCCATCCTGCGCGACGGAGGAGAGGCCGATGCCAGGCGGGCGGCCGAGGTGCGTGACATGCGCTCGTACCAGGCCGTCGTACTCGGAGGCGCGCTCCGCATGGGCGGCACCGGGATGCACGGCACGCGATACCAACGCGGGGCGGAACAGGGCCTGTCGGGCCGCAGAAAGGGCCGCCCGGCCCTTCCCCGGCGCCGATCGCGTGACTGACGCTGAGCACAGACAGCGGCCCCACAGGACAACCGGCGAGTGAGGCCCGGAAGGCTCACCGGTCATCACCGAAGAAGTCGCGCGCTCGAAACGGAGGCCCAGCAATGACCACCCCCTCCCCCACCCGTATGACCGCCGTTCTCTCCCCCGAGCACCGTGCCCGGCTGCTGGGCATCACCCGGGACGTCAAATTCCCTGAAGGGACCCGCATCTTCGAAGAAGGCCGCCGCGCCGACCGGTTCTGGATCATCCAGTCCGGCACTGTCACTCTCGACATCCAAGTTCCGGGACGGCGCCCGGCGGTGATCGAGAACCTGGGCTTCGGTGAACTCGTGGGCTGGTCCTGGCTGTTCCCACCGTATGTGTGGCAGTTCGGCGCCGAGGCCATGACACCCGTACGCGCCCAGGAGTTCGACGCGTCAACGGTGCGAATGATGATGGATGCCGACCCTGCCTTGGGCTCCGCGATCGGAAACTGGGTCGGCAGGGTGCTCGCTCACCGGCTGCATGCCGCCCGTATCCGGCTGCTCGATCTGTACGCGCCTCACGGCAGCGGCATGACCCTGTGACCGGCGTCCGGGAGGCCCGCCATGCTGGAGGAATTCGCCGAGGCCCTCCACCGGCCGGCCCCGGACCTTGAGCCGCTGCTCGGCCTGGGATTCGACGGCGAGGTCCGTGCGGTCCCCGAGGGGCGGCTCGTGTTCGCCGGAGAGCCGCTGTGGAAGTGACCGCGCCTTTGCCGCAGGCCCGGCTCGTCGAGACCTACCTGCTCACTCAGCTGTGCCATCAGACGGCGGTCGCCTCCAAGGCGGCCCGCTGTGTCATAGCCGCCGCGGGGCGGCCCCTGGACCGTGGGCACGATCTCGCCGTGCTCCACCCCGCTGTCCGCCAACGGCACACCAGCCGCCAGGCCTTCACCGACGAGGAAATCCCGGACGACATCCTGGACGGGCTGCGCGGCGCCGCCCTGCTCGAAGACGCCCGGCTGTACGTTCCCGACGCGTGGCACGTGAAGTCCGTGCTGAACCTGGTGCACGACGCCGAGGGGCGTGAAGCGCTCCACCCCGAAGTGCGGGAAGAGATGGCACCCCGCCGTGCGGCGGCAATTTGGCAGCCCCCGTCCGGCACATGGCACGCCGTCATGCGATGGTGAAGCAGCTGCTCGCCGTCGAGGCGCTGGGCTCAACACGGTGGTGTCACGGACACGACCGGGACACTGACGCAGGCGGAGATGACCGTCGTCCAAGTCTGGGACGGGGCGTCATGCACATCGTGTCCGGAGTGGGTTACGAGCCGGCCGCGGGGGTCACGGTCCGCTGATTCTGACCGGTTCGGACGCGCGGACCGGCTCGGCGGCGGATCGCTCGTCGGCCGCACCCTGACCACCCTGCCCTCCGGCACACTTTCAGCGCGCCCGCGGTCGCTGCCCGACGAGACACCCGACCGGTCACAGCCACCAAGCCACAGCTCCCGTGCCGCCGCGCCATCAGGCCCGGTACGGTAGCCATGACCGCCAGAGTCAGCCGTCGGCCCGTCGAGGCACACCCGGAGGGAGCAGCGGTGGGAAGCTCGGAGGACGGCCGCGTACGGCTGCCGCAGCTGAGGCTGGACGAGCTGCTGGAGGAGCTGCAGGCCCGCCTGGACGCGGCGCGTGGCACCCGGGACCGGGTGCACAGCCTGCTGGAGGCCGTGCTGTCGGTCGGGCGGGAGCTGGACCTGGAGCAGGTGCTGCACAGCATCACCGAGGCGGCGGCCGTGCTGGTCGACGCGGAATACGCTGCGCTGGGTGTGATCGCGCCGAGCGGGACGTCTCACTCGCAGTTCCTTACGGTCGGGGTCAGCGACGAGGAGATCGCCGCGATCGGCCCGTACCCGTCCGGGCACGGCATCCTCGGCGAGCTGATCACTAACCCCCTGCCACTACGGCTGCCGAAGATCTCCGAGCACCCTTCGTCGTACGGTTTCCCGCCACATCACCCGCCGATGAACACCTTTCTCGGCGTCCCGATCCGGGTGCGCGACCACGTCTTCGGCAATCTCTATCTGACCGAGAAGCGGGGCGGGGGCCAGTTCGACGAAGAGGACGAGTCCGTCCTGTCCACCTTGGCTGTCGCGGCCGGGGTGGCGATCGACAATGCCCGGCTGTACGAGGAGGCCAAGCAGCGCGAGCGCTGGCTGCACGCGAACGCGGACATCACGCACAGCCTTATGTCGGGCAGTCCCCGCAGCGAGGTTCTCACTCTCATCGCCGAAAGGGCCAGGGAGATCGCGGGCGCCGAACTGGCGGTGGTGGCGCTGCCGATGCCTGACACCGGCACGCTGGCGATCGAGCTGGCGATCGGGTCGAACGCGGACGCCCACCGTGGGCTGGTGCTGCCGGTGGAGGGAAGCCTGAGCGGCGCCGCGTTCTCCGCGGGCGTGCCGGTAACGAGCGCGGATGTCGCCCACGACGAGCGCGTTTCGGCCGGGCCGCCGCGGTTCGCCGGGCTGGGGCCCGCGGTGGCCGTGCCCATTGGCACCGCGGACGGGGTACGAGGAGTGCTGCTGCTGGCCCGCGAGGCGGGGGCGACGGTCTTCGCGGGCGAGGAGATCGACCCCCTGCGGATTTTCGCCGGTCAGGCGGCGGTGGCGATGGAGCTGGCGGAGCGACGCAGCGACGCGGAGCAGATCGCCTTGCTGGAGGACCGCGACCGGATCGCCCGTGACCTGCACGACCTCGCGATCCAACGGCTCTTCGCCACCGGCATGACACTCCAGAGCGCAGGGCGTCTGATCGAGCACTCCCCAGCTTCGGAGCGTGTACTGCGCGCGGTCGACGACCTGGACGAGACCATCAAGATCATCCGCTCGACCATCTTCGGGCTGCGCTCACGCGAGGCGGGGGCTGGCCAGGGCCTGCGGGCACGCGCTGTGCGGGCGGTCGGAGAAGCGGCTCCGGTGCTGGGCTTCGCGCCGAGCCTCCGGATGGAGGGGCTGCTGGACACCGACGTGCCGCGGGAGACTGCCGATCACCTGGTGGCGGTTCTCTCGGAGGCGCTGACCAATGTCTGCCGCCATGCGCACGCCACCCGGACCGACGTGGCCCTTCAGACGGACGGACGGGAAGTGGTACTGACGGTCTCCGACAATGGAGTGGGGCTCCCTCCCGACGGGCGCCGCAGCGGCCTGGCCAACATCTCGGAGCGGGCCCAGCAGCTGGGCGGCGAGCTGGAGTTGACCTGCCCGTCCGGTGGCGGAACCTCGCTGGTCTGGCGCGTCCCAGTACAGATCACCTGAATCCCATTCCCAGGTTCCACCGGGATCACGGGGCGGACTGCCGTTCGTGCGACACGCGCCCGTCCGAACGGAATTCACTGCGGTCCACAACGCGTCCGGTCACCAGCTCGGGACGGATCCGGATGAATACGGCGTCCGGTACCGGCACCCACGAGCGCGGTCCGGTCCGCAGCATCCGTTCCCGCTCCCCCGGGTCAGTGACCAGGATCGCCGGGCCCATGACGACGACACTCCACCCGGTGCCGGCCGCCTCGTCGAACCGGTCCACCTCGAACGCCACCACCGCCTGGCCCACCGCGCGGGCCACACGGGAGGCCGCCGACGTGCACAGCACCACCGAGAAGTCGTGGTCCAGGGAGAAGTTCACCGGCAGGACGGCGGGCAGGGCCCGGTCGGTGTAGACGATGCGGCCGATCGACACCTGCCCCAGCAGACGCAGGCACACCTGCCGGTCGAGCTCTCGGAAGCCGTCGTGGTGGTGCATGGCGTCCATCCTTAGGGCGGTCCGCCCGGATCGAGGTAGGGCACGCAAGGCCTCGCCGATACCTCCCTTTGTCCGGAACTGCGGTTGTACGCTCCCAACGCTCCGGTGTCGGCCGGTGCTTGGGAAGGGGCCGAGAGTCCCTGGCAAGCGGGGCGAACGGCCCGTGCCGGGCGGTGTGAGCAGCAATGTTCACGGATAGAAGCGCCCGCGCGCTTCGGTACCCAAGGCGTGCGGGTGCGAGGTGTGCGGCACGGGCCGTCGTCCTGGGCCGCTCCCGGTCCGCATGCCAGGGCCGGCCGGCCCCCGTCGGGGACCGGCCGGTCCGGATCAGGTGATCCTGCGCCGCCACCCCGGACCGACCTCCCCCCACTCCTTCGCCCACTGGTCCATGCGGATGCGGTCAAGACGCCCGCGTGCGGCACAGCCGGCGGCCACCACCAGGCCACCCCAGGCGCCGAGGGCCAGTGCTCCGGCGGCAACCGCCTGGGCCGCCACCTCCGCACCGGCGACCGGGGGCGTGGTCGCAGTCCCCCAGCGGTCCGTCCAGAACACGACCTTCGACCCGGCACGGCCGCTCGCCTCGACACTCACCGTCGCTGTACGGAGCACGCCGTATCGGTCCCTCCAGCGCACCGGTGCCCGGACTTGCGCCTTCACACCGTCTGCCGTGGGAATCGCCTCTGGCACGGCCTCGGTGAGCACGGCCTGGACGGCGTGGCGTTCCGCCCGATGCCGCTCCTGGATGTGCACGACGGCCAAGCCCGCTGCGAGGGTGACGGCTGCTCCGCCGACCACCGCCAGCACCCATACGGCCAGCACGATCCACGCCTCGACCACGTCGCTGCGGCGCCTGAGCGGGCTGCGCCGCCATCGCCAGAACCTCGTACTCGTACGCCCGTTGCTCCTCATCTTGACTCCACACCCCCTGGTGAGCGGGGACGACGGTGACACTCCGAGCCTGTTCCCGCGAACGGTGGGCGGGCCATTGACGATCGGGCCGTGAAGACCCAACCACCGTGTCCTCCTCCCGCTGTCGCGATCGCCGGGGGTGACATCTGCTCACGCTGCCACGGTGCCCGCGAGGCCAGGAGGGCCGCACAGGCCCAACGTGCTGGCCGAACGTCCCCCTCCGGGAGGAGAGCCGTACACGCGGGTGTCCGTGTACCCGCGACAGCGGCCCGGCCTGAAGAGCCGCGGGCCCCGCACAGCCCGCAGAGGTCTCCGGCACGGCCGACCGGCCCCTTGGCCGAGGACCTTTGTCCCCTTCCGTTCAGCCCGGCGCAGAACGAGGGTGAAAACCCGGACCGTCGGATCCTTCCGGTCCGTCGAGAGGTGGCCAAGGTGATCCGCATCAGGGCCATCGTCCGGCCGACACCCAGCGAGCGACGCCCGCCCCTGGACCGGCACACGCCCTCCGGACGCCCGCTCCCTTATTGAACAGCGCCTCTCGCGGAGGGGCGCAGCAGAGGGATGAGGAAGCCATGAAGCACCGCACCGTCGAAGACCTGATGACCCGCGAAGTGATCCGGACCCGCCCCGACACGCCCTTCAAGGACGTCGCACGGCTGCTCGCCGAGTACGGCGTCACCGCAGTGCCCGTGGTCAACGAGCAGGACAACCCCGTCGGCGTGGTCTCGGAGGCGGACCTGCTCCGGCACGAGGCAGCCCAGCCAGATCCGGGGGGCCGTGCGGCGTCGCTGGGGTTGCGCCCCCGCGACCGCGACCGCGCCGCGGCAGAGACCGCCGAAGGGCTGATGACCTCGCCCGCCGTGACCGCCCGCGCCCAGTGGAGCATCGTCGAGGCGGCCCGGGAAATGACCCGCCGCCAGGTCAAGCGGCTGCCCGTGGTCAACGAGGCCGGACACCTCGTCGGGATCATCAGCCGAAGCGATCTCCTTCGGGTCTTTCTGAGGCAGGACAGCGCGATCCGCGAGGAGATCACCCGAGAGGTCCTGAGGGACACGCTGTCCCTCTCTTCCGAAGAAGTCCAAGTCAGTGTGGTCGACGGTGTGGTGACGCTGACCGGCAGGGTCAGCCAGCACAGCCTCATCCCGATCGTGATGCGGCTGTGCCAGGCCGTCGACGGCGTCGTCACCGTGCACGGGGTTCTCGACTCACCCGGCGACGACGAGTTTGGGGCGGCCAACCCCGACAGTGTCGTCGGATACACCCAGCGCCATTGAAGTCATCGATCGGGGCAGCGGACTCGCCGACGTCGGTTCAGGTGCCGTCGGTGAGCCGGCGGCACGTGGCCGCGGCCTCACTCGGCGGGACGTGGCCGCCGGCGCCGAACATCCCTACCGCTCCCCGGGCAGGCTGAGTGTGCAGGACTCCCCGGGCGCCACCGAGACCGTGCGGTCAGGCAGGGCGATGTCGATCGGTGAGCGGTCGGACTCGGGCACGGTGATCTGCAGCTCCCCCGGGCGCAGCCGGAGCCGGACGCCCCAGTGGCCCTGGTAGCGGATCGCGAAGCCGTACTCCGACAGCTCCGGCAGCGGCACCGGGTTGAGCCACAGCGCGCCGCCCCGGGTCTCGAGGCCGGTCAGTCCTCGTTGCACGAGATCGAGGGTGCCGGCCATGGCGCCGAGATGGATGCCCTCGCCGGTGGTGCCACCCTGCAGATCGGCGATGTCTCCTGCCAGTGCCTCCTGGCAGAACGTCCATGCTTCCGCGCGCCGCACTCTCGCCAGCACCCAGCCGTGCACGAGGCTGCTGAGCGTCGACCCGTGGCTCGTGCGACGCAGGTAGTAGTCGACGCTGCGCTGCCAGATGGTGTCGTCCACCTCGTGGCCGAGCCGACGGAAGAGCCCCTGGAGCTCGCCCGGTGAGAAGAGATAGCCGAGCATCAGCACGTCGGCCTGTTTCGATGCCTGGTAGCGGTTGACCGTGTCGCCCTCGGCCTCCAGGATCCGGTCGAGGCGCCGGATGTCGCCGTAGCGGTCCCGGTAGCGGTCCCAGTCGAGTTCAGCGAGCTCGCCATAGCCGTCGAACTGACTGATCACCCCGGCATGGAAGGGGACGTGCAGCTTGCGGGAGACCTCCTCCCACCTTGCGGGTTCGCCGTCGTCGAGCCCGATGCGCTCGGCCAAGTCCCGGCGGCGCGGTTCCGGGAGAGAGCGCAGCACGTCGAGGGCGCGGGCAAGCACCCAGGCCGCGGTGACATTGGTGTACGTGTTGTCGACAAGGCCTGGTTCCTTCGCCTCGGGATAGGCGTCGTGGTACTCGTCGGGGCCTACGACTCCGCGGATCCGGTAGCGGCCGAGCACCTCGTCGTAGGCGGCGGACGACGCCCAGAACCGGGCGATCTGCAGCAGTATCTCGGCGCCCTTGGTGTGCAGGAACTCCGTGTCGCCGCTCGCCTCGCAGTACTGCCACACGTTGTACGCGATCGCCGATCCGACGTGGTGCTGGAGCCTGGAGTGGTCGGGCAACCAGCGCCCCGAGCGCGGATTGAGATGCAGCTGCTGGGTCTCCTCGCGGCCGTTGCTGCCGCTCTGCCAGGGGTACATGGCCCCGGCTCGTCCCGCGTCGCGGGCTGCGAAGCACGCTCGTTCCAGGCGCCGGTGGCGATAGCTGAGCAGGGCCCGGGAGACCTCGGGGAAGTGGAGGTTCAGATAGGGCAGGACAAACAGTTCGTCCCAGAAGACATGGCCGCGGTACGCCTCGCCGTGCAGTCCCCGGGCCGGGACTCCGACGTCGAGGTCCGCGGTGTGCGGGGAGAGCGTCTGCAGGACGTGGAAGAGGTGGAGCCGCAGGATGGGGCCCGCACTGTTCGGCACGTCGAGTTCGGCGGTGCGCCACAGCTGGCGCCAGGCCGTGCGGTGCGAGGCCAGCAGGGTGTCGAAGTCCGGGGCGCGGCTCACCCGGTCGACGGCGGCGTGCAGCGGGTCGCTGATCGCCCGGTCCTGGGAGGTGTGCAGGGCGACCGTCTTGTCGACGGTGACGGTCCGGCCCGCGGCCAGGGGAAGGCGCAGGACGTGGGCAACCCGCAAGTCTTCGTGGCGGTTGGTGGGCTCGGCCGGGACGTCGGCCACGGTGCGTGCGGCCATGCCGACCCGGATGTCAGAGGTGCTGGTGCGGCAGCGGAGCCACGTGGTGTCCGACGCGGAGGTCCCCGTGTGAACGTGGGTGAGATGACGGCCCGCAAGCTGTCCGTAACGCTCGACGCCGGTGTTGGCAACAGCGCCGTCGAGGGCCGACTCGACCTCAAGCTCCCCGGACCATCCCTCCGCGGTGAACTCGGTGCGCAGCAACGCCAGATGGGGCTGACCCATGTGGACCAGGCGCAGCTGTCGCACCCGGAGGCGCCGGCCGCCCTCGTCCTCGTACCGCAGCGTGCGCACCAGCGTGCCCGCACGCATGTCCAGCGCCTGGTGATGGTCGAGGAGCCTGTGGGTGTCCGGGGAGAGCCAACTCCCGGAGCCCGTACGGAATCGCAGCAGCAGCCAGTTGGGCAGATTGGCCATGTCCTCGTTCTCGACGTGCCGTCCCGCCACTTCCGAGATCAGCCGGTTGTAGCAACCCGCCGCATACGTGCCCGGGTAGTGGACGGAGTCCGCCGTGCACTCGGGGGCCGCGCCACGGGTCGCGAAGTAGCCGTTGCCGAGGGTGCACAGCGACTCGCGCAGGCGCTCGTGTGCCGGGTCGTAGCCTTCGTACTCCCAGGTCCAGTCACGCATCGTCAACCCTTTGGGCAGTCGCTGTCGGTGAGGAGTTCCGCGAGGTCGCGGACCACCACATCCGCGCCGTGCTCGAGCAGTTCAGCACGCGTCTGTGGCGTACGCGCCCGGTCCACGCCGACGACCAGGCCGAAGCCGCCGCGGCGCCCGGCCTCGACTCCGGCCAGAGCGTCCTCGACGACAGCGGTACGGGAGGCGGGGACACCAAGGCGGCCGGCCGCCTCCAGGAACAGCGCGGGGTCGGGTTTCCCGGGCAAGTGCAGGCGCGCCGCCTCACCGCCGTCCACCAGGGCATCGAAGAGGTCCAGCACTCCCGCGTGTTCGAGCAGTTCGCGGGCGTGCCGGGAGGCGGAGGCGGCGGCCAGTGGTACACCGGCGGAGCGCAGGGCACGCAGCAGCCGGACCGTGCCCGGATAGGCGTCGACGCCGTGTTCCCGCAACCGCGCGGTGAACAACCGCTCCTTGCTCCCGGCGACGGCCTGCACCTCCGCGGCGGGCAGCCGCAGCCCGCGGGACTCCAGGAAGGCCGCGGCACCGTCCATCCGTGACTTGCCGTCGACGTACCGCAGATAGTCCTCCCGCACGTCGAAGGGGCGCCGCTGGGCGGGATCGGCGGGCGGGTGATGGCGCAGGTAAGCGTCGAAGGCGGTCTTCCAGGCGGCGGCGTGCAACCGCGCGGAGTCAGTGATCACTCCGTCGGTGTCGAGGACCACGGCCGCCATACCCCGCAGCGCGCGGGGCATGGCGGTCTCGGGCTGTGTCGGATTCATGAGTCGTCGGCCACCAGGGCGGGGAGTTCGAGGAGCCGGTTGCTGCAGCCCCATTCATTGTCGTACCAGGCGAAGACCTTCACCTTCCCGCCGGTCGGCTGGGTCAGGGCGGGGTCGAAGACGCACGAGGCGGGATCCCCGATGACGACGCGGGCGGCGCCGGTGCTGGTCGGAATGATGCCCAGGGCGCTCATGTCGTCACGCCCTTTGCGGTACGACGGCCACGGGGCACACGGAGTGGTGCAGCACCGCGTGGGCGACCCGGCCGAGTTGGAGGCCAAAGTGCCCGTGCCGCCGCTGGGCGCCGACAACCAGCAGATCTGCCGCGGCCGAGGCGTTCATGAGCACCGTGCGGGCGGGACCCTCGGCCGTTGCCCGGTGCAGCTCCACGGTGGGGTGGTCCGCCACGGCTTCGCGTAGCGCCGCTTCGAGGATCTCCGCGGCCTGGTGCTCGTGGTAACGGGCGGCGTCTTTGGCGACCAGAGGATGGTCGGCCGACTCGTGCGCGGGGCAGCGCCACGCCCGGATGGCGTGCAGGGCAGCCCGGCGCCTCTCCGCCTCGCGGAACGCGAAACCCACAGCGGCCGAGCCCTCCGGGGGTTCGTCGACGCCGAGGACGATCCGCCGGTGCGTGCCGTTCTGCGGGTCGTGGTTGCCGCGAATGACGAACACCGGGCAGTCGGCGCGGGCGGCGACTGCCAGGCTGACCGAGCCGAGCAGCATCTCGGCGAGTCCGCTGCGGCCGCGCGAGCCGGTGACGAGGGCGGAGGCGTTGCGGCCCTCGCTCAGCAGGGCGCTCACCGTGTCCTCGGGCAGGATGTCCGTCTGAATCTTGAGGTCGGGGTCGCGACGGCGGGCGCGTTCCGCGGCGGTACCGACGATGTTCTCGGCCATGACCCGCTCCGAGGGACGTCCCAACTCCTGGGCGAGCGCGGCCCCTTCGTACCGCTCCCACATCGACGCGTTCACCAGGCGCAGCGGTACACCCTGCAGGGCTGCTTCGTCGGCCGCCCAGTCAACGGCCCGCAGGCTGGGCTCGGATCCGTCCACGCCAACAACGAGGGGCAGCTCCATTGTCCCCACCTTCTTCCTTCTCATTCGGAGTGCGGACTTCTTGGGCTCAGTCGTGGGGGACCACCGCAACGGGTGAGGTGGCGTGGTGGAGCACGGCATGTGTGACGGGCCCGATGTGGGCGCCGAGCGGCGAACGGCGACTACGGCGGCCGACGACGACCAGGGACGCGTCTCCGGAGGCGTCCACCAGGTGGTTGGCGGGTCTGCCTGACCTCGACCGCTCGACGACCTCGACGGCCGGGAACTTCTGCCGCCACGGGCGCAGTGTCTCGGCCAGGGAGTCCGCCTCGTGGGCAGCCAGTTGGGCGTTCATCCTCGGGTCGGCAGGAAGCCCGTACGCGAAGTAGGGCGGCAGGCTCCAGCAGTGGACGACCTGCAGGGCCGTGGCACGGCGCGCAGCAGCATCGAAGGCGAATTCGATGACCGAGTCGTCCGGGCGCTCGGTATCGAGGCCCAGCACAACGGGCCGGTTCGAGGTGGGACCGGGCGCGCGCTCGTCCTCGGCCTTCTTCTCTGCCCGTACGAGGACGACGGGCCGCTCCGTGTGGGCCACGGTTGCCATGCCGACGGACCCGACCATGAATCCGGCGACGCCGCTCAGGCCGCGGGAGCCCAGGACCAGCAGCTCGGCGCCCCGGGCCTCGTCGGGCAGGACGGCACCGGGCCGGCCGGCGACCTGATCCGCGGTGATCTCCATATCGGGGTGACGGAGCCGCAGCTCGTCGGCCGTCTCGCGGGGAATACGCTCCGCCCAGTGCTGCAGCGTCTCGCCGCCCAGGAGCGGAGCCTGAATGTAGGACTGCGGTTCCCAGACGTTGACGAGCCGAAGCGGCAGACCGCGCAGCCGCGCTTCGCGGGCGGCCCATTCGGCGGCGGCCAGGCTCTCGTTCGAGCCGTCCAGGCCGACGGTGACGGTGCGGGACATGATGCGTACCTCCTGGATGGCGGGCGGATCTGTCGGACGACCGCTTCCAGCGTCGTTGACTCGGCGGGTGTCCTGGAGGGGCCGCAGGTCCCCGGCCCGGGCCGGTCGGCCCATACCTGGGCGACCGGCGACCGGGGACCGGCAGCCCCCTCCTCGGAAGGTGGCACAGGGGTCAGCGCAGCCAGCCGTTGCGGCGTACGAACGGCAGTCGCGCCCAGATCCGGCCGAGCCCCCAGGTCTCGCCCGCGGACGTCAGGGCGAGGGCGACAAGGGCGGCCGCATAGATGACGTGGTACTCCACGACGGGGTTGGTGGACATGCTCGGCGAGCCGTCGGACAGGTGCTGGGCAGGCGGCCACTCCGCGAGCCACATCAGCGCCATCATCGCCGTGCCGGCGAGTGCCGCCAGGCGCAGCGCGGTACCGGTCAGCAGGGCGGCACCGATGCCGAGCAGGCCGAGCATGAACAGCCAGTCCGCCCAGGCGGCACCTGCCCAGTCGTGGAACGTGGACTCCATCGGCCCGGCTGCGACGGAGCTCAGGAAACCCTTGGTCGGCGAACCGCCGTCGGTCCAGCCCTTGCCGGACGGGGTGGCATAGCCCCAGCCGAAGGTCTTGTCGAGAAACGCCCACAGGAAGGCGAAGCCGGTCAGGAGGCGCAAGGCCGCGATGGCGTAGGCCGGCGGGGTCCGTGTTCCGGCGGCCGTCGCGGAGGCGGTCCTGGTCCTGCGCCACGAGGGAAAGTGGAAGACGGGGCGCTTGTGGGGGTGCTCGTGCACAGCCATGGTGGTGTTCCCTTCGGAGGATGCCGGGTCGGTCCTGACATCGCTCACTGTCGTGGCCCGGCGCCCGGGACGCCGGAGGCCGAAGGGCGGTACTGCGGGGGCTGAACGGCCCTGGTTCCGGGGCTCGTTGGGGTACGGAAGCGGATCATGGGGCCGGTCGGCCCTCGCGACTGCGCGGGGGCGGCGGGATGCTGAGGGGCCGCGACGAAAGGAGTCCCATGTCCCAGCGGACCGGTACGGGCGGCCCGAGGTGGCGCCTGGTGCCCGGGATGGCCGTACTCGTGGGATACGAGCGCTCCTGGCTGCGCGGGGACCTGCTGGCCGGGGTGACGGTGGCGGCGTATCTCGTGCCACAGGTCATGGCGTACGCGGGCGTGGCCGGGCTGCCGCCGGTCGCCGGGCTGTGGGCGATCCTTCCCGCACTGGTGCTGTACGCCCTGCTGGGCTCGTCACGGCTGCTTTCGGTCGGCCCCGAGTCGACGACCGCGCTGATGACCGCCGCGGTGGTCGGGCCGCTCGCCGCCGGAGATCCAGGCAGGTATGCCGTGCTGGCGGCTACGCTCGCCGTCGCGGTCGGGCTGCTGTGCCTGGTGGCGTGGGCGGTACGGCTGGGTTTCGTCGCCGATCTGCTGTCGCGGCCGGTCCTGATCGGCTATCTGGCCGGCGTGGCGCTCATCCTGATCGTGGACCAGCTGCCCAAGCTCACCGGGGTACGAACCGAGGGGTCCGGATTCTTCCCCCAGCTCGCCTCCTTCGTACGGCATCTTCCTCAGATCCACGCGGCGACAACCCTCTTCGCCGCGGCCACGCTGATCTTTCTCTTCGCCCTCTCGCGGTACGCCCACGCCGTGCCCGCCCCGCTGCTGGCTCTCGTCCTCTCAACCGCCGCCGTGGCGGCATTCGGCCTCGAGGACCACGGCATCGCGGTGATCGGCGAGATCCCTGCGGGACTCCCCCGGCCCGAGGTACCGGACTTGGGCGAGCTGCCACACCTGCTGCTGCCCGCACTCGGAGTCCTCCTCGTCGCCTACACCGATGTGATCCTCACGGCACGGGCCTTCGCAGGACGCGACGGGGGCCAACGGCTCGACGCCAACCAGGAACTGCTGGCCCTGGGCGCGGCGAACCTCGGCGCCGGCGTCCTGCACGGCTTCCCGGTGAGCAGCAGCGCCAGCCGTACCGCGCTCGCCGATTCGGCGGGCGGCCGCAGCCAGGCGTACTCACTCGTCGCGTGCGCGGCCGTGCTGGCGGTGCTGCTCTTCCTCAGCCCACTTCTGGCGGACACGCCCGTGCCCGTGCTCGGCGCACTGGTCGTCTACGCCGCCGTCCGCATGATCGACCTGGCGGGGTTCCGGCGGCTGGCCTCCTTCCGCCGCCGGGAACTGCTGCTGGCGCTCGGCTGCCTGGCCGGCGTGCTGGCCCTGGACATCCTGTACGGCGTGCTGGTGGCGGTCGGCCTCTCGGTGGCCGAGCTGCTGGCGCGGGTGGCCCGACCGCACGACGCCGTCGAGGGCCTGGTGCCCGGTGTGGCCGGGATGCACGACGTGGACGACTATCCGCAGGCCCGCACCATCCCCGGGCTGCTCGTCTACCGCTACGACTCGCCGCTGTTCTTCGCCAACGCCGAGGACTTCAGACGCCGCGCCCTGGCCTCCGTGGACGAGCAGGAAGGTCACGTCTCGTGGTTCGTCCTCAACACCGAGGCCAATGTGGAGGTGGACATCACCGCGCTGGACGCGGTCGAATCGCTGCGCCACGAACTGACCGGTCGCGGCACCGTCTTCGCACTCGCCCGCGTGAAACAGGAGCTTCGAGAAGATCTGGACGCGTACGGGCTGACCGAATCGGTCGGCCCCGGCCGGATCTTCCCCACGCTGCCGACCGCCGTGGCCGCATACCGGCAGTGGAGCCGCGCCCAGGGGAACGACCAGGCCGAGTGACCGCCCGGCGGGCTGCGCCCGCGAACGCTTGCTCTCCGACGAGTTCACGCCCCGCCCGTTCCGCAGACAAGCCTGATGGCACGGGCTGCTCAGGCCGACCGGCCGTCGATGGCGGCGCGTCCCGCTTCGAGCCGGGCGACCGGGACTCGGAACGGGGAGCAGGACACGTAATCGAGTCCGGCGTCGTGGAAGAAGTGGATGGAGTCCGGGTCACCCCTCACCTGGATGTTGACGGCGGTGCCCAGGTCGTCGGAAATGTGCTCGCGCCTGCGGTAGAGGCGGGCCCGCTCGCCGTTCCAGGAACGGAAGACGGCACGGATCGCCTGGTACAGCTGCTCGACCGGGTCCTGTGGGAACTCCTCACCGGTCGCCTCCCGGATCAGCGTCTTGAACTCGTCGGCCAGCACGGCGAGATCATGCGCGTCGAGCCCGGTGTCGCTCGCCACGCCGCGGTCGGCCCTGTGCCGGGACAGGGCGTCCTCGAACAGCTCCGGGCCGATGCCCAGCACCGTGCGGCCGAACATCTGCAGCAGCCGGCGGTACGAGTCCCAGGCGAACCGCTCCTGTCCGGTGGCCTTGGCGAGTCCGCGTACGGATGCGTTGCTCAGGCCGATGTCGAGGATCGTCTCCATCATGCCGGGCATCGAGAACCTGCTGCCCGAACGCACTGACAGCAGCAACGGGTTGTCGCTCTCGCCCAGCCGCCGGCCGACTCGCCGCTCCAGATCCGCGAGTGCCCGCGCGACCTGCACCCCGAGCTCCACCGGTTCCTCGCCGGCGGCCAAGTACTCACGGCAGGCCTGCGTGGTGACGGTGAACCCAGGAGGCACGGGCAACCCCAGCCGGGTCATCTCGGCCAGGTTGGCGCCCTTGCCGCCCAGCAGGTCCGCCATCTCACGGCTGCCCTCGCCGAATCCGTACACGTACTGCCTCATGGGTCTCGATCTCCTGCCGAGGTGGGTCAGACGTGCGGGACGACGGCCACGGGGCAGCCGACGTGGTGCAGCACCGCATGGGCGACGGGGCCGATGTGGATGCCGACGTGCCCGCTCCGGATCCGGCGCCCGACGACGACCAGGCCCGCCCCGGTCGAGGCGCGCGTCAGCTCGGAGGCCGCCCGGCCTTCGGTGACGGTCCCGGTGACAGTGACCTCGGGGAACTTTTCCCGCCACGGGTGCAGCGCCGCGCTCACGGCGTGTTCGTGCTCTGCGAGCAGTTCCGGGCCGGGCGTCGGGACGAGTTGGTCGATGGCGGCATACGGCGGCGGGGCGCTGAAGGTGTGGATCACGCGCAGCGCGGCACGACGGTGCTGTGCGACGTCGAAGGCGAACTCGATCAGTTCGTCGCACGGGCTGCTGGTGTCGAGGCCGAGGACAATGTTCCGGTACGAGGTATTGACCGAGTCCCCGTCCGGGGAGGCTCCCTCCGGGGCCGGGAACTGTTCGTCGGCCGCTTCCTCACCGGCGCGTACGAGGACCACGGGGCGAGCCGCCCGCGCGACGACCGCCTGGGACACCGAGCCGACAAGGAACCCCGCGACGCCGCTGAGTCCTCGGGACCCGAGTACCAGCATCTCGGCCTGCTCGGCCGCCGTGAGCAGGGCGGTGACCGGCGATTCGGCCACCGACTCGTCGGTGAGGTGCAGCGTGGGGTGCGCGGCACGCACGCTGTCGCTCGCCTGGCTGAGGGTCCGGTGCGCCCAGTACCGCTGGGTCGTGCCGGCGGGTACGTAGACGGGCGGACGCGGCTGCCACTGCCAGGCGTGCACCAGCCGCAGCGACAGGCCGCGGCGCAGCGCCTCACGGGCCGCCCAGTGGGCGGCTGCGAGGCTCTCGGGGGATCCGTCGATTCCGGCGACGACGTGTCGATGCATGATCCGCACCTCCTGTGCAGGGCTCGGCTTCGTGCCTTGCCCGTTGAGCCTGGCGTGTGCGCGGTCGGGTGCGCAGGGGCCACTCAGACCCTTCCTGGGGCCCTTCGGCCCAACGCTCCCCGGCAGGTCCGCACGCAGGCTGGAGGCGAACGCAGCGAGGGGAGAGGAAAGGGAGAGGAATCATGTCCGGCTCCACGCATTCCGCCCGTATCGCCATCATCGGGGTCGGCAACGAGTTCCGCCACGACGACGGGGTGGCCTGGGCGGAAAGCGGTCGCGGACCTGGCCGGCTACCGGCGCGTCGGCCGGTTCGCCACCGCACCCCTGCCGGGCGCCGAGGCGGCGGTGCGCCACCCGCCCCGGATGGCACTGGGCTACCTGTACGGCGCGGAGACTCTGGGCACGCCCCGGCCCGCGCCCTGGCGCACGCCGTGACGTACGCACGCTGGCGCGCCGGCCCGGAGGGCACGGTCCCCGAGCTCGCGGACGTGGACCACGCCGCGGCGAAAGCAATGGCCGACGCCTTCCTCGCCGAACACCCCGACGACGGCTGGCTCGACCTCCGTGCGACGGCCGAACTCCTTGGCCACTACGGCATCCCGCAGATTGCCTGGGCGTGGACCGAGGACGAAGAGGCCGCCGTCGCCGCTCCGGCACGGCTGGCGGGGCTGGGGGTACCTCCCGGGCGAAGCTCCGGGGGAGGGCGGGTCGTGATGAAAGCCCACTGGCCGGGCCTGGTCCACAAGAGCGAACAGCGCGCTGTCCACCTCGATCTTCAGAATGCCTCGCAGGTGCGGGCTGCACACCGCGATCTGGTCACCCGTTTCGGAGACCTGATGACCGGAGTGGTCGTCCAGCCGCTCGCCGAACGCGGCATCGAGCTCTTCGCCGGCGTCGTTCAGGACGAAGTCTTCGGCCCGCTGGTCCTGTTCGGCCTGGGCGGTACGGCGACCGAGCTCCTGGCCGATCACGCGGCCCGGCTCGCCCCGCTGACCGACCACGACGTGCACGACCTCAATACCTCCCCGCGCTGCGCGCCGCTGCTCTTCGGCTACCGCGGCGGCGGCGCCGTCGACCTCGAAGGACTGGAGCAGCTGCTGCTGCGGCTGTCCCGGATGGCCTGCGATCTTCCGCAACTCGCCGAGGCCGATCTCAAATCCCGTGATCGCCCGCCCGGGCGGCATCACGGCCCTGGATGTCCGCGTCCGGCTGGTGCCGCGGCGAGCCCGCGACCCGTATCTGCGCCGGCTGCGCTGAGAGGAGCAATGGACATGAAGCACATGAAGATCGGTGCGCTGATGATCGATGACGTCGTCAAGGTCACGTACGACACTCCGTTCAAGGAAGTGGCCCGGCTGCTCGGCGAGCACCGCATCAGCGGACTGCCGGTGGTCGACGAGGACGAAAAGGTCATCGGAGTGATCTCGGAGAGCGACCTGATGGCCCGGCAGGCCGAGGAACCGGCGCTGGACGAGCAGGGACGGCCGCACTGGCTCAGCCGGCTGCACATCTCCAAGGGACATGATGCGGACAAGGCCCATGCGCGTACTGCGGGAACCCTGATGTCCGCGCCTGCCATCACCGTGCGGGCCGAGTCGACCATCGCGGAGGCCGCCAGGACCATGGCGCAGCGCCGGATCAAGCGGCTGCCCGTGGTCGATGAGGAGGACCGGCTGGTCGGCATCGTCACCCGCCGGGATCTGCTCCAGGTCTTCCTGCGGCCGGACGAGGAGATCCGCCGCGCGGTAGTGGACGAAGTGATCGTCAACGCCCTCTGGCTCGACCCGGAGACCGTGACGGTCGACGTGAGCGAAGGCGTCGTCACGCTCAGCGGCCAGTTGGAGCGGCGCAGCGACGTACCGATTGCGCTGCGGATGGTCAGCCATGTGGACGGAGTCGTGGCCGTGGTCGACAAGTTGACGTACCGCATCGACGACTCGCATCTGCGGCCCGACGAGCCGGGCGTCTATGGCGTCGGCGAGGAGTGGCTGCGCAGGCACTGAGGAGGTGTCCGGAATGAACGCGAGAGTGCTTGTCGCGTACGGAACGAAGAACGGCTCGACCGCCGAGATCGCCGGCGTCATCGCCGACGCCCTGACCGAGGAGGGGATGCGCTCCGAGGCGCGCCCCGCGGCGGAGGTC
This sequence comes from Streptomyces sp. NBC_00322, assembly GCF_036147535.1. NCBI lineage: Bacteria > Bacillati > Actinomycetota > Actinomycetes > Kitasatosporales > Streptomycetaceae > Streptomyces > Streptomyces sp. NBC_00322. Next base: position 1,245,897 of record NZ_CP108019.1, read on the forward strand.
CGCGATGTCTCGCGGTACGACGCGGTGGTGCTCGGCGGCGCGCTGTACGCAGGCCGCTGGCACCGCGAGGCCGTACGCTTCGCCCGCCGCCATGAGCACGCCCTGGCCGAGCGCCCGGTGTGGCTGTTCAGCAGCGGTCCTCTGGACGCCTCGGCGGGCGAACGCGACATCCCTGCGGTGCGGAGCGCTGCCCGCGCGGCGACCCTGCTCGACGCCCGGGAGCACGTCACCTTCGGCGGCCGACTCGAGGAGGGAGCCCGGGGCTTCGTCGCCCGGATGATCGTCAAGCAGGGGCGAGGCGGTGACTTCCGCGACATGGAGCGGATACGAGCCTGGGCCCGCAGCATTGCAAAGGAAATCGGCGAAGGGGCGGGGCCGGCGCCGCCGACATGAGACGCCCCGGCTTACGCCCCCGCTCGCCGTCCGCGTCCTTCTTGCGGACGCCGCCAGCCATCCCCGCTCGGCTCAGAGTTGTTCCCCGCGCGACTCCCGGCGCTTCCGGGACAGCCGGCATGTCCGCACAAGCCGAAGGAGATCACACCATGACCGATGTCCACCCGCCGTTCCGCCTCGGCCTGGGCGGCGAGGAACAGGAGCCGCAACGGTGATCACCGCACTCGTCGCCGTCTTCCTGATTGCCCACGGCCTTGTCCATCTCGTGGTGTGGGCCGGACCGGCCGGCCCCGAGCGCCCCATGTCGTTCTCGCCGACGCATTCTTGGGTCCTTGCGGAATCCGGTATGCCGCGGTCGGCGGTCAATGTCTCGGCCGTGTCCCTCGCCGCCGTCACCGCGCTGCTGTACGTCATCGCCGGCGCGGCGGCGGCCGCGCACAGCGGCGGCTGGCCGGCTGCCGCCGTCGCCGCGGCCGCGTCCGGCCTGGTCCTCAAGGCGGTTTGGTTCCACCCCTGGCTCCTGGTGGGTGTGCTGCTGGACGCCGGGGTCCTCGCCGCCGTCTTCGGCCAGTGGCCGGCCTCGCTGTACTGAGCGGCGTCGCCCCCTCGCGGCGCGGTGTGGGCCGCACGGCACGCCGTCCAAGGCAGCGCGCGCTCATCCGGTGACAAGGGTGGCACCGGCTTCGGCGCGGCCCACGGATCGGGCGGGATGAATCAGTCCAGTGCCGCGCCCCAAGCCTTGGCCCGGTCGAGTTCCCCTTCCCGCAGCGGGCCTTCGGTGTCCTCGATGATGAAGCCTTCGGGTTCGGCCGTCAGTTGGTAGCCGTGACTGCGCAGCTTGCGCGCTATGGCGTGTGCGGCGCCGCCGGCCAGACGGAAGTCCGCACGGGTGTCGAAGGCTGCGGCTCGGGCACCGTTGCGGGTCTTGGACAGCCCGTGGAACCAATCCCGAACCCCCGGGCCCTCCGCGCCCTCCTCCGGCTCGTGCCGGGGTTTCTCCTGGTCACCCTCGCTCTCCTTCTGCTCGGCCTGCAGCCCCATCTTCCGGGTGAGACCGGACGTCATGCCCCGCATATGGGTCGGGCCTCCCACCACGAGCAGGTCGGCCGCCCCGACTCGCTCCGCGTTCGCCTCCTCCACTGTCAAACAGTCGATCTCGGCGTCCGGCCGGGACTCGCGCACACCATCCGAGATCGCCTCGGCGACCTGGCGGGTATTGCCGAACAGACTCTCGTACACGATCACGACACGCATCACGTCTCATCTCCTCCAGAACCTCGGGCGTCCGCGGATGCGGACCGTGCCGTCTCTCCCTCTGCCGCCTTCTTGACCGCCTGAAGCGTTGCGCGCAGGACCACGCCGACGCCTGGCGAGACGAGCGTCCAGCAACGGGCGAAGCGCGCCGGGGACTCCGGATCGGGGCAGTCAGTGCGTGCCGGGCCCATGTCGATGGTCGCGTCGGCGTTCATGAGTACCTCCCAGAGCCGGTACTTCCCATGTGGGACCGGGTAGGGCTCCGGGCGCGAGGGCCACATGGCCCGCGACGTGGGTCACCCGGGCCACCTCTCTTCATGGCCGGTCGGCGCAGGGTCCTGGGACTCGCTCAGAGAGCCTCACTCATGAGAGACGATCGCCACGGGCATCCGGCATGGTGCATCACCGCGTGGACGACCCGACCGATGTGCGGGCCCTGTCCCGCTCGGCTGTGGGCCTCGTATCTCCCTTCCATCACATAGCGGCGCAGGGCGGGACACAGGGTGCCGAGCTTCCCTTTTGAGGGCCGAACGACCCAGGCCAAGGGCCGGGCGACCCGTAGTGGCGGTGCGGCGCTTGCTGGACGCTGAGGGTGTCAGCCTCATACGTACGTCCAGGGGGACGACATGGATGACACTCCGGCAGCTGTTCTCGACAGAAGCGGGCTCGACGCGCTCATCAGGCTGCTCGTCACGCAGGGGCGCACTGTCGTCGGACCCACGGTCCGGGACGGAGCGGTCTTCCTCGCCGAGCCGGCCTCCGCCGACGAACTGCCCTTCGGGTGGGGCGTCGAGCTGGAGGCCGGTCACTACCGGCTGCGCCCGCGCGAGGACGGGGCAGCCTTGGCGCACAGTGCGGGGCCCCAGTCGTGGAAGACGTTCCTGCACCCGCAGCGGGAGAAGCTGTGGAGCGGGGACCGTGGACCCGACGGTGAGCCGGCGATACGGGCCACGGAAGCGCCTGCCACCTCGTATGCATTTCTGGGCGTACGGCCCTGCGATCTGCGGGCCATCGCGATCCAGGACCGGGTGCTGGCCGGCGGCCGGCTTCCGCGACGACGGGTACGCGGGGCGGCGGACAGGCGCGCTGCTGATCGCCGCCGAATGCACGGAACCCGGGGCCACTTGCTTCTGCGCCTCCATGGGCTCCGGGCCCGCAGCCGAAGCGGGCTTCGATCCGGCGCTCACGACCCACTTCCTCGACCTGACCATCCATCGCAGCTGACCGATCCGACCAGGAGGGCACCATGCACGGCACCCCGCACATCGTGAGTGATGTGATGACCCACGCTGTCGTGGCCGTCAGCCGCGAGGCGACGTTCAAGGAGATCGTGACGACCATGGCGCGGTGGAAGGTCAGCGCCCTTCCGGTCCTGGAAGGCGAGGGCCGAGTGATCGGCGTCGTGTCCGAGGCCGATCTACTGCCCAAGGAGGAGTTCCGGGAGAGCGACGCGGGCCGCTACACCCAGCTGCGGCGGCTGCCCGATCTCGCCAAGGCCGGAGCGGTGACGGCCGAGGAGCTCATGTCCGCCCCTGCCGTCACCACCCACCCGGCCGCGACCCTCCCGCAGGCTGCGCGGGTCATGGCGCAGCGCAAGGTCAAGCGACTGCCCGTCGTCAACGACATAGGCATGCTCGAGGGCATCGTCAGCCGCGCCGACCTGTTGAAGGTCTTCCTGCGGGACGACAAGGACATCGCCGAAGAAGTCCGCAAGGACGTGGTGGCCCTCCTCTTCCCCACGCAGCCGGAACCCGTCCGGGTAAAGGTGGAGGAAGGTGTGGTGACCCTCACGGGACGCATCCGCGACACCGCTCTCGTGCCCGTCGCAGCCCGCCTGGTGCAGGCCGTCGAGGGCGTGGTGGATGTCGAGTTCGACCTGACGAGTCCGCACCGGCACCCCGACGCCGCCGAGGGCGCACAGGCCCCGTCATGAAGTAGCTCGACGAGTACCGCGATCCGGCTCTCGCCCGGCAGCTGCTGGACGAGCTGCACCGGACCGCGACCGCGCCCTGGCAGATCATGGAGGTGTGCGGCGGGCAGACCCACAGCCTCGTCCGCCAGGGCGTCGACGAACTGCTGCCCGCCGGCATCCGGATGGTGCACGGGCCCGGCTGCCCCGTGTGCGTCACCCCGCTGGAGACACTGGACCGGGCCATTGCCGTCGCAGCCCGCCCCGGAGTGATCCTCACCAGCTTCGGGGACATGCTGCGCGTCCCCGGCAGCAGCACCGATCTCCTCTCGCTGCGCGCCAGGGGCGCGGACGTCCGGGTCGTCTACACGCCCATGGGCGCCGTACGCCTGGCCGCCGAACTCCCCGACCGCGAGGTCGTCGGAGGGCTCGGGAGCGGTACGCATCGGGCAGGTACCGCGCGAGGGGTGGCCCGGCCGAGTGGTCATCCGGGCCCTGGTCGGTGCCCGCCGGGTGGTGGACATTCCGCTGGGCGAACTGCTCCCGCGGATCTGCTGAGCCGGCCGCCGTCCCGGCCGGGTTTGTCCTTCAGGCCGCCAAGTCGCGCAATGCGCCCATCCCGGCTTCGACGACCTCGTCGGCGTCGGGCGTCCTGGTACGACGCACGCCCGAAACGCGCGAGCCGACGCCGTGCTCGCATGCGACGTCCTGGAATCTTAGAACTACTCGTGGCCGCACCGGTCCGCCTGTGGCCAGGGCACGAAGTCTCCGTCCGCACGTTCCACCAGGAGCCGTTTTCCGTGTGCCACCACGCCGCGCGGCTGCAGTCCGCACAGGCTTGCGCTCGTGTACGCGGCGCACAGGCTGTTGAGGTCGTGGACGAGGCCGATTCTGAACAACGAACGGGTCTCTGCGATGGCCTCGTGGTCGCCCGCGCGGATGACCACGCGCAGATCAGGCGCGACCGCCAGGGCGGCCACGGAGACCGCGATGTTGTCCAAGTCGTCCGAGGCGACGGCGGCCATCGCCTGCGCCTTGTGGAGGCCGAGTTCGCGCAGCACGAACCTGTCCGTCGCGTCGGCGACGACGACGGGCACTCCAAGCGCCCTGGCCAGCCGGAGGTTGGGAGCTGCCGGGTCCCGCTCCACGGCGACCACCCCGATGCCCAGGTCCTGCACCTGCGTACAGAGCCGCAGACCCACCTGTCCCAGCCCGACGACCACCACATGGCCCGCCCGAGGAAGGGCCCGGGGACCCACGATGCCGACCGAACGCGGAGCCAGCAGACGATCGATCAGGCCTGCGGTGAACACGGCGGTGAACCCTATGGAGAGGAGCATGGCGACACTGGAGAACACCAGGTACGTGTCCGAGCCGTGCGCGGACACGGGGCCGACAGTCGACACCGTTCGCGCCGCCTCGAACAGGGCCTCGACCGGCGGTCGGTGGTCGAGGGCCACGGACCAGAGCCAGTCCAGGAACAGCACCGCGAGAAGCCCGGCGAGGCCCGTCAGCGTGATCCGCGAGCTGCTGTCGTGCGGCCGAAGCTGCCCCCGCATCCTCCCCAGCCGTGCCCGATACCTCAGGGAGCGCGGTGGCCTGTAGGGCTCGAGGCGGACGCTGTCCCCCTCCAGGCGGGCGGCGACGTGGCCGGAAGAGGTCCGGGTGAGGGCCAGTAGGCCGGACTCGACGCATGCGGCCAGGAAGGTCGGCGCGACGACATCCGCCGGGGAGGTGACCCGGCAGTTCGGGACCACACGTACCAGTTGCTCGGCAACCGTCCGGTCGAAGATCGTCACCACCAGCGGGACGTTTGGACGAATGTGCTCCACCGCAAGGGCATAGCGCAGGGACTCGACATCGTCATCGAGCAGGATCGCGACGCCTGCCACCTCCCGATCCAGCGCCCGGCGCAGATCCTCGTCCGTCGGCTGAGCCAGGTGGCACACCTGGTGACCGGCCGACTTCAACGAGCCGCAGACCCTGCGCGCCACGTCGCTCCCGACGACGATGAAGCATCCCGGTCCACCTCCCGTCGGGAGTGAGCCACCGACCGGGTCCTCCTCGGTAGCGGCGCCGCCGCGGGAAGGCTCAGAGGCCGAAGCTGCAGTCATCGGAACGGTAGGGGTCGCAATCAAGGCAACGCAGGGCCCCGCAACCGTCGCAGCAGACCAACGACTGCCCGCAATGACATGCGGAGTCATGCGTGTCCGGGGATCGGGGTGCAGCGGCTGTGTTCCGAACGTCCGTCAACGGCCGCTGCCCGCCGGCGCCAGGTCCGGTCGTGGCCGTCTCTGGGGGATCGCAGGCAATGCTCATCGGTGCTCCGATCATGAGGTGGTACGAGCGTCCCGGCCGACCATGGAGGCCGTGGCTTCAGGGACTGCCAGGCAGCCGTTCTCCCTCATGCGGAAGGGGTACTGTCCGTGGGCGTCGACGTGCCCTCGGCTCGTGGGTGAGAGCGGGAAGGAGGCACAGCGTCCGAGCGGCGTGGCTCGCTCAGCATGTGGCCACTTGTGCGCCGTCGGGGAGATCCCGAAAGCCCATAACCCGGAGTTATGCGATTGCCGACCGGCACGTCAGCGGCGGGGCCGCGCCGTTACGCCTGGGCGAAGCAGCCGAGGGCGGGGACGGAAGCCGGGACGGAGGCTTCGGCCAGGCCAGGAGCCTGCAGTTCGAACCAGACCGTCTTTCCTTGGTGAGCCGTACGGACGCCACAGCGGTGGGACAGCGCATGGAGCAACCGCATGCCTCGACCGGATTCGTCGTCGGCGCCGGCTGCTTTGAGGCAGGGGAAAGCCGGATGCGCATCGGTGACTTCGCACCGCAGTGACGTGCCGCGGACAGTCACACTGAGCAGGATCGGGCCGGCTCCGTGGCGCACAGCATTGGTCACCAGTTCGCTCACGAGCAGCTCGACGGTTTCCGATTCCTCAAGGGGCTGTTCGACCAGGGTGTCGCGGGTGAAACTCCGAGCGGCGGCCACGGAGGCCGGATGGCGATCGAACCATTGAGATCTGGTCTCACCTCGGTACGGCCTGGGAACCAGGCGGGTGGGGTGGGCCAGGCCGTAGGCCGGGCGGCTGATCAGCGGGCCGTCCACTTCATCGATCGTCATGATCCTGCCGCCCTTTCGCATTCCGGATGCCTTGAACATCTGTCTCCACAGAACGCCGGCAGCCACAAAGAGATCAACGCGTAAGCGCACCCATTAAGTGGAGGAAACGATGGGTAGCGCATTGCGGTAGTCATACGGGGGCTCTCAAGCAGTGACCGGGCATGCACGTACGGTGTGCCACAGGCGGCGGATTTCCAGGTTCATAACGCCATGTGATGAACAGGTGAGAGCTGCCCGAGGCGCAGACCGGCCCGCACTATGTCCCCGAACCGACATTCAAGCGGATCCTGCTCAGCGGCAATTCCAGGCGGACCCAGCCTGGACGGGCAGGTACGCCCCGCGATCGCCCAGAGGATCCGGAGGGTGAACCTCCGACGCCGGCGCGATCCCCGGGGCAGGTGAGGGCTCCCCTGAACGAGCTGCCGACCTGCCCTCCGCCACATCGCAACAGCTGCGAAGAGACGGCGAGCCGAGTCTGCCCGCCCACCTGTCATCGGCAGCCGCCACGTCGCCTGCCGAAGGGTCGCAGCTGCCGGGCCCGAGCCCGGACCACTCCCCCCGGAGGCATATCTTGCGCTCTTCGACCAGGACGTGGCGCCCAATCCCCGCGGCGCTCCTGATCGTCCTGTCCGCCCTGCTCGCTCTGCTTGCCCTGGTCACCGTCCCCGCCAACCCCGCCCATGCATACAACGGGAGCGCCTCCACGTGTGCGCTCCAGGGCACGACCGGCTACACCGATGAGGGCCAGCAAACCGATTACACCCGGTTCCAGAACCCGATCGGCACCAAGCGCGTAGGCGTGATCTACGTGGACTTCCCCGACGCCGTCGGCACCACCCTGCCCCTCACCCCGTACTACAACCAGATTTCCGGCGCAGCCAACTGGCTGTGGAATGCCTCCAACGGCAAGACCTGGCTGGACATGCAAGCCCCACACGGCAATTGGGTGCGCATGCCGAAGAACTCCACCGACTACAACTGGGCGCGCGGGTTCTCCTGGGACACGCACCGGATATATGTGAAGGACGCGCTCGCCGGTGCCGCCGACGCAGGCGTCAACCTCGCCAACTACGACATGTTCTACATCGTGCCGACCAGCACCGCGGCCGCGATCACTCACACCCCCACCTGGGTCCAGGACCCCGCCAATCCGACCTGGGTCTGGAACAAGTCGACGAACGCCTGGGTGACGATCAAGTGGGCGGTGACCTTCGGACAGGACATGTGGCATTGGGGCTACAAGGTCGCCGACCACGAGACCGGCCACACCTTCGGCCTGCCCGACCTCTACGCCTTCAACGGCGATCAGCACCAGTACGTCGGCGGCTGGGACGTCATGGGCAACGTGAGCGGCGCGGCCCCGCAGTTCCTCGGCTGGCACGCATGGAAGTTCGGTTGGATCACCGACAGCCAGGTCTCCTGTCTGTCAACGAACGGCACGTACTCCACCACCCTGAACGGGGTGGAGTACGGGGGCAGCGGCTACAAGCTGGCGGTGATCAAGACCAGCGCCACCACGGCCTACGTCGCCGAGTCCCGCAAGGCCGCCAACAACGACTCCGACGCCTGCGCCACCGGCGTACTGATCTACAAGGTCGACACCTCGGTCGCCAGCGGCAGTGGACCGGTCCGCGTGGTGAGCAACCCCAACGCCGCCGCACCCACCGGGAACTGCACCACGCTGGACATGCAGACCTGGAAGCCGGGCCAGTCGTTCCAGGACGACACCGCCCGCATCCGGATCTACGTGAACAGCTCCGACTCGTTCAACGACACCGTATGGACCTACAAGTGGTGACCGCATAGCGCGGGTTGCTTCTGGTCAACGGGCGGTGTGGTCGGCGCGGCATGCGCCGCCACACCGCCCCGGCGTGCCTTCAAGCGCTCTCGGCAGTAGGCCCGGCAGCGCCGGGACCAGGCTCCATAACGCGAAGTTATGGAGATGTGGGAGCTATCCGTAAGGACTGGTCGCGTTCAACCTTGTCCCCACTCTATGAAATGTCACATGGCAAAGGGGGCGCGGCCCCGAGCCGCTCTCCGCAGGGAAGGCCCCATGAACCACACCTATCGCCTGCCCGGGCTCGCGGTGACCGATCACGTCGTCACGGTTCCACTTCATCACGCCGACCCCACAGGCTCCTCGATCGAGGTGTTCGTCCGGGAGTTGGCCGACCCGGCTCTGGCCGGGAAGAAGCTGCCATGGCTGCTCTATCTGCAGGGCGGTCCGGGAGGCAAGTCGCCGCGGCCGCTGAACGCCACGGCCGGCTGGCTCAGCCATGCGCTCAAGAGTCACCGGGTGCTGCTGATGGACCAGCGAGGTACCGGACGCAGCACCCCGGTGACTGCCCGATCGGCCGAGCGGTTCCCCTCCAGCCGGGCGCTCGCCGACCACCTCGCCTTTTTCCGCGCCGACTCGATTGTCGCGGACGCGGAACTGATCAGGCATCAGTTGTGCGGCGGCGAGCCGTGGGAGACGCTCGGCCAGAGTTACGGCGGCTTCATCACCCTCACCTACCTCTCGCAGGCCCCCGACGGGCTGCGCGCCTGCTACGTCACCGGCGGACTGCCCGGACTGGACGTCACCGCCGACGACGTCTACGCAGCGACCTATCCGCGCGTCAGGGACAAGGTGACCGCCTACTACGACCGCTATCCCGGTGATCGTGAGCTGATCCGGCGGATCGCGGATCTCCTGGACCGCGTGACCGTCCAACTCCCCGACGGCGACCAGCTCACCGTGCGACGGCTGCGCACCCTCGGCCAGGTGCTGGGGATGGGTGAGGGCCCCGAACGCCTGCACTGGCTGCTGGACGAGGCGTTCGGCCCGGACGGCGAACTGTCGGCGACATTCCTGTACCAGGTGATGAACCTGACCGCCTTCGCCGACAATCCGCTCTTCGCCGTATTGCAGGAATCCATTTACGGCCAGGGAGGCAAGCCTGCCGACTGGGCGGCCGCCCGCCTCATGGCCGCCTTCCCGGAGTTCGACGAGGACGCCGATCCGCTGCTGTTCACCGGCGAGATGTTCTACCCCTGGATGTTCGGGGAGATCGCCGGACTGCGCCCCTTCGCGGAGGCGGTCGATCTGTTCGCCGAGCGGTCCGACTGGCCCGAGCTCTACAACCTGCCGCGGCTGGCGGCCAACCAGGTACCCGTGGCCGCGGTGATCTACCACGACGACATGTACGTGGACGCAAACCTGTCGCTGCAGACCGCGCGCTCGGTCGGCGCGTTGCGCGCCTGGGTCACCAACGAGTGGGAACACGACGGGGTCACCGCATCCGGTGACCGCGTCTTGGCCCGCCTGATGGACATGGCTGCCGGACGCATCTGACGTCCGGCAGCCACCGCAAGAAAGGAATTGAGGAAATGCACAGACACGCCCGCAAGGTCCGGCGGCTCGCCGTCGCGCTGACCGTGCTCATCCCTCTGGCGGCGGCCACTCCAGTGGCGAGTGCTGTCTCGGAGGACCCGGCCACCACCACCCCCGCCGCCGACTGCGCTCTCCCCGGCAGGACCGGCTGGACGGACGAGGGTCATGACACCGACTACAACCAGTTCCAGCAGCCCATCGGCACCAAGCACGTGCTCATGCTGTTCGTCGACTTCCCCGACGCCCAAGCCACCGATTCCACCAACGGCTACTACAACGAACTCGCCCCGGCGGCGGACTGGATGCAGAAGGACTCCTACGGGCGGCTCAAGCTCGACATCACCCCGATGGACCACTGGCTGCGAATGCCGCAGGATTCCACCACCTACGGGTTCGACCGCGGGATCACCTTCGAAGAGCACGAGTTGTACGTGCGTCAGGCGGTCCGGGCCGCTGATCCGGATGTCGACTTCTCCCAGTACGACATGGTCTACATCGTGCCGCCCAAGGCCGCGAAGGCGATCAAGTTCTCCCCGACGTACCTGTACGACCCCGCCACTGCCGGCATCGTCGCCGACGGCAAGCGCGTCAAGTGGGGGGTGACGTTCGGCCAGGACATGTGGCGCTGGGGCTACAAGGTCGTCAACCACGAGACCAGCCACATCTTCGGGCTGCCCGACCTGTACGCATTCACCGGAACCGACTTCCACCGCTACGTCCGCGGCTGGGACCTCATGGGCAATATCGCCGGGCCCGCCCCGGAGCACGTCGGCTGGCATCGCTGGAAGTTCGGCTGGATCGGCGACAACCAGGTCGCCTGCCTGCCCGCGGCCGGCAGCCGCACCGTCCATCTCAAGGCCGTCGAGAGCCCCGGCGGAACCAAGATCGCGGTGATCCGCACCGGCGAGACCACCGCGTATGTCGCCGAGTCCCGCAGGGCAATTGGCGGGGATGCCAAGGCGTGTTCGACCGGAGTGCTCATCTACAAGGTCGACTCGTCCGCCCAGACGGGCTACGGTCCGATGCAGGTCGTCAATGGCAACCCCGAGGCCACACCGCCGCCGGGCTGCCAGCCGCTGGACATGGCCGCGTTCCGACCCGGACAGTCCTTCACCGATCCCACCACCGGCGTCCGGATCGACGTCGAGAACAGCAGTCCGCTCCACGACGACATATCGATCACCAAGCAGTAGGCCGCTGCGGCGGATGGCGACCGTATCGTCCTCGGTCGCCATCCGCCGCGGCCAGGGTCGAGCCGCCCCAGGGTCGGCGTCCGGGCAGTGGCTCAGTCCAGCAGCCGCACCGAGCGCGGATGGCGCTCGCGCCACCGTGCGTACGCCTCAGTGGCGGCGCAGGTGGCCAGATAGCCCTTGCCGACCCTGCGGAAGATCTCATCGCCATGTGCGGCGAGCGGGCCGTCGCGGCGCCAGGCAAGCACATGGCGGTACCAGATCGGATTCCCGGCGAGGGGGCGGACCGCGACGCCGGGCACCGCGATGAAGGTGGCCTGGCAGAGGCTGACGGCCAGACCCGCCCGTACGAGCTCGATCAGCTGCCGGCCCTCCGCCTCGTAGGGCGTTTTCGGTTGGCGGTCCGCCAGGGCGAAGACGGACGCCCAGTATTCCCGGGTGCGGTCGGTGTCCGGGTGGGGCACTGCCCAGTCCTCCTCGATGAGCTGGTTCAAGCTCACCTCTTCCTGCTCTGCCAGCGGGTGGCCGGACGGAAGCAGGGCGAAGACGGGCTCGGTGGCCAGTGGGCGCAGTACGACTTCATCGCGTGGCGAGAGCTCCTGGCCAGGGTTGTCACCGAGGACCGCCGCCTCCAGGCGTCCCGCGGCGAGGTCGTCGAGCAGTGGTGACGGGGAGTACTGGCAGCGGACCGTCACCTCCGACCGGGGCGACAACTCCCTTACCGCCACGACGAGATCGGCAAGCACCGGGGCGCCCACCGATCCGAGGCGGACGCGGTCGGGCGTGGTTCGGCAGCGTGCGGCGCGGGCCGTGTCGGCCAGCAGGCCGTCGATGCCCGGCAGGATGGCACGTGCGCGCGTGAGCACCAGCTCGCCGAACGCTGTGGGGACGGCACCGGCTTGTCCACGGTCGAAGATCGTCCCGCCCAGCATGATCTCGATGCGCCGTAGCTGGGCGCTGAGCCCTGGCTGGGTCATGCCCAGCGATGCAGCGGCGCGGGTGAGACTACCGGCCTCCGCAATCGAGCAGATCACTCGCAAATGCCGTACCTCGAGATCCATGGCGCGGATGCTAGAGACCGGCGGGAGCTCCCGAACAGGGGAGGGAAACCCTCAATCCTATGTGAAATGTCACATGTAATTCATGCAGACGCCCGGTGCGAGCGCGAGGACACTGCGCCCGGGCCGAATGCGACAGTCTTCTTGGTCAACGAGGCCGCGATCATCCGACGTCGTCCTTTCGCGCTTCGCCGGAGCGGGACTAGCGTGGGGTGTACGAGGTTGCGGGTGTGACTCGGGATGTAACGGGCAGCCACCCGGCCCGTGGCCGTGGTGAACGGCAGGGTGCGTCATGATGGTCGGTCCCGATCCCAGCCCCCGCGCCGCAGGCGGCGGAGGTTTCGCCTTTGTGGGCCGTCGACGGGAGTCCGGCCTGCTGCGGGGCGCCCTGCGGCATCCACCCGCAGTGGTGCTGATCGAGGGAGAGGCTGGGGTCGGCAAGTCCCGCCTGGTCAGCGAGGTGACCGCGGACCTGCTCGGCCAGGGCGGGCGGGTCCTGTACGGATGCTGCCACCCGCTGCGCGAACCTTTTCCCTATGGGCCGGTCATCGACGCCCTGCGTCAGGCCGGCCCCTACCTGCCACCGGCCCCCGAGATGTCCCCGCTGGCCGGCGTCCTGGCGCCGCTGCTGCCGGAACTGACCGACCACTTGCCTCCCGCGCCCGCCGACGTGCAGGAGACCGGGGCCGAGCGCTACCAGCTGGTTCGGGCGGTGCGCGCGGTCCTGGAGGCGTGCGGCACTGCGGTCCTGGTCATCGAGGATCTGCACTGGGTGGACGAAGCCACCCGCGAGCTGCTGCTGCTTCTCGCCCGCGACCTGCCACCGCACCTGGGCCTGGTGCTCACCTACCGGCAGGAAGAGCTGCCGCCGCGCGCACCCGTTCTGGGCGCGGCCTATCGCCGCCCGCCGGGCACCAGCGGCGCGGAGATCCACCTGGCTCCGCTGACCGAATCCGACATCCATGACCTGACAGCTGCCGCCCTGGGCCCGCGCGCCACTCACGCACTGGGCCACATCCTGTTCGAGCGCAGCGCGGGCTTGCCTCTGGTGGTCGAGGAGGACCTGATCACCTTGGGTGAACAGGGATATCGGGGACACCTGAGCGTTGAGGTGGTCGATCCGGTGACCAGGCTCGGCCAGGCGGTGGTGCCTCGAGGACTGCGGGAGGCGGTCACCACACGGGTGCGAGGCCTGGCGGCGCCGGCCGTAGCAGTGGTGGAGGCCGCCGCCGTGCTGGCGGTGCCCACCGCCGAACCCGTGCTGACTCAGGTCGCCGGTCTCGACGCCGAACAGGGCATGGATGCCTTGATGGAGGTGCTGGGCGCCGCGGTGCTGCGCGAGAGTCTGCCGATGCAGTACGGATTCCGCCACGCTCTCGCCCAGCAGGCCGCCTACCAGACCATCCCGGGTCCGCAGCGTCGCCGCCTGCATGAGCAGGCGATCGCGGCCCTGCGCACATTGGACAGTCCCCCGCTGGTGCAGATCGCCCATCACTTCCGTGCCCTGGGCGACCAGGAGGGCTGGCTCACACAGGCCGAGGCAGCCGCCGCTCAGGCGCTCGGGCTGGGTGACCAGGGCACCGCCGCCGCCCTTCTGCACGCCATCCTCGCCGAACCCGGGCTGGATGAGGATGTACGTACCCGCGTAGCGCTGGCCCTCAGCCGCACCGCCACCTACAGCGTCGAGTACACGGCGTCGGTGGCGGTCCTGCAACGAATCCTGTCCGACCCCCAGCTGCCCGCCACCACCCGCGGTGAGATCCGCGTCGGACTCGGTCTCATCCTCACCAGTCAGGCCGGCGACCCGGCAGGCATTCGGGAACTCGAAAACGCCATCGAGGAACTCGGCGAGCATCGGCCCGAGACGGCCGCGCACGCCATGAGTCATATAGCCCTGTTCGCGACGTTCAGAGGGCAGCCCGCCGCGGATGCGCTGGCCTGGATCGAGCGCGCCGAGCGCACTGTGCAGGCCAGCCCCGATGAGGCGGCGCGGGCCACAGTGCACGCCGACAAGGTCGCGGTGCTGGCTCAGATCGGGCATCCGGAGGTGTGGGAGCTGGTCGATCGCCTGCCCCGGGAAGGCAGAGACCTGGCCATTCTGAGGCAGACCGCCAGGGCGCTGTACAACGCGGCCGACGCCGCGCTGGATCTCGGCTACGACGATCGGGTGGGCGCCCTGCTCGAACAGAGCCAGGACCTCGCCCTCCGCACCGGTGTGCCGCATCTTGACGCCACGTGCCGCATTCTGCGCCAGGAACTCAGCTGGTACTCGGGCGCCTGGAGCTACCTGGAGGCCGCCTATGCGTCCTTGTTCGCTCAGATCCCGGACATCCAGATGCTGGAGATCGAGGGATCGCTTGTTCTGGGGGCGCTCGCCGAGGCCCGCGGACAGTGGAGCCAGGCACTCAAGAGGTACACCACCGCGAGAGAGGCGAGTGACTACGCAGTCTGGGGCGCCGATGCGGCCGCCGGTATCGGCCGGGTGAGGCTTGCCCAGGGTGAGCCCGAGACAGCGTGGGCGATCAGCGCCCCGGCAACGGACAGCCTGCGACACAACGGGCCCTGGCTCAGAGCCTCAGCCGTGATTCCGGTCGCCGTCGAGGCCGCCCTGGCCACCGGGCGGCCCGAGTCGGCCACGGAGCTGACCAGGGAGTTCGAGCAGGCAATCGAAGGCCAGGACGCGCCGGCCGCGATCGCCCACCTTCACCTCTGCCTCGGACTGCTTCTGCGCGACGACGACCCGGCCCGGGCTCGCGATCACTTCGACCGTGCTCGCGCCACCTTCCGGGGCATCGGCCGCCCCTACCCCGCAGCCCAGGCCGCCGAACACGCCGCCCGCACCTTGATCCCCACCACGCCCCACCGGGCCGCGCAGGACCTGACAGAGATCGACGAGATCTACAGGCACCTGGGAGCCACCTTCGACGCCGCCCGCTGCCAGCGCACTCTGCGCGACCTCGGCGAAGCCCGCCCCCCGGTCGGACGCCGCGGCTACGGCGAGCAGCTCTCCCCCCGCGAGCAGGAAGTCGCCGGCCTTCTCGCCACCGGCGCCACCAACCGCGACATCGCCCATGCCCTCTTCCTCTCCCCCCGCACCGCGGAACACCACGTGGCCAGCGTCCTCAAGAAACTCGGCGTCACCAGTCGCCACGCCGTCCGCGACGCGCTGACCACCAACAACCCATAGGTCGCCGCGAAATGGCTGATGCGGGTGCCACCGGGCCCCCACCCCTGGCTCCGACCGGTACGGCCGGCGCGCAATAGGCACACCTGGGATCTCTACTACGTAGCGTTCCACTCCGCGGGCGGTACCCCATACCCAGCGATCCGCGCTACGGGCCGCCATCGGTGACCGGACCGTGTTCGTCCGGCCATGGACTTGGCCGCCTTCTCTCCGTCTCCTGGAATCACCGGCCACATACATCCGGGGAAATCCCGTTTTGACTGGAGATCTGATGGCGGAGGAGAAATTCGCGCGCCTCGGCATTACTGAGTCCGGCACGCTCAGGATCGCTGGATACCTTCGGTGTTTTCCCTTCGATGCCTGGGGAATGGAAACGCATCGGATCGCACTTCGCAGCTGTGCCGGAGAACTCGGACTGCCTGAGCCCTCGATCTACCTGGACAACGGCCTTCGCTCCCGAGGGCCGTTGCCGCGCCTGGAAAGGCTTATGGACCAGGTGGCTTGCGGCGTCTACAACGTGCTGCTGATACCCGGGCCGTTCGTCTTCTCCCTGCATGATCCTGAGGCCTCCGCCATCGTCGGACGGATCACTGGCTTCGGCTGTTCGGTGCTGGAACTCCCGCCCCTTCGCGTCCCACGGCACTCCGGACGGGAGCCGCCCGGTTCGATGGCGCCGCCTTCGGCATGCGCTGCCGATGACGCCATGGCCGGCCGGACGACAACGGTCGGGTTCAAGCCATTGACCGATCACCCTGGTGCGATGTGAAATGTCACACGCCACATGGCGCAGGGGCTCATACCCAGAACAGGGATGAGCCGCTTCCTGAGGCGGCTGCCACCACCGTGTCGCCCGCCGACCCATCCCCCAGGTCCTCACACCCGTGACCGATCCACCCCAGGTCCTCCCACCCGACCGTCCGCATTGCCTCGCAGAGGAGCGTCCCCCCGTGAAGAGACCCACCATCCCCGCCCTGCCCTCAACCGCCCGCACCACGTCCCGCGTCGTGGCGCTGACCTCGCTCCTCACGGTGGCCGCGCTGTCCACCACGGGCTGCAACGGACTGGTCGGCGGCAGCTCCGAGGGGGACAACAAGGGCGCCATCGTGCTCGGGATGGACATCCCGATGTCCGGCAGCAGCGCGGACATCGGCCCGTACATGAAGAACGGCGCGCAGCTTGCGATCGACGAGATCAACGCCAAAGGCGGCGTGCTCGGCCGGAAGCTGAAGCTGCAGGTCGAGGATGACGCCTGCGACCCGAAGACCGCGGTCGCGGCGGCCAACAAGCTGGTCGCGGCAGGCACGGTCGTCTCGGTCGGCGGCTATTGCTCGGGCGCCACGCTGCCCACCCTGCCGGTCTTCGGCAAGCAGAGCATCCCCATGATCATTCCGGCGGCCAACTCCACCGAGCTGGTCGCGCAGCAACTCGACCATGTCTTCCTCATCAACGGCACCGGCAGCCAGCAGGCGGTCGCGGCGGTCGAGTGGCTCACCAAGGAGGGGGCCAAGAAGGTCGCCGTCATGGACGACAACACCAGTTACTCCAAGGACATCGCCGACCTCACCTCGGTCAAGCTGGGCGTGGGCGGCGCTCCGGCCAAGGCCGGTGAGGATTCGGTCAACCCCGGTGAGAGCGACTACAGCCCGAATGTCACCAGCGTGCTGAAGTCGAACCCCGACTACATCTACTGGACCGGCTACTACCAGGAGGGCGGCCTGCTGATCCGTCAGTTCCGCCAGGCCGGCTACAAGGGCAAGTTCCTCGTCGGCGACGGCTCGGTCGACGCGAAGCTCGTCGAGATCGCGGGCGCCGCGAACGGCAAGGACGTCTACGCGACCATGACTCAGACCCCCGAAACCACTCCGGGCGCCGAGAGCTGGATCGCCTCCTACAAGAAGAAGTTCGGCTCCGAACCCGGCCCGTACTCGACCCAGTCCTACGACGCCGTGCGGGTCGCGGCCGAGGCCATCAAGAAGGCCGGCAGCACCGACGGTGACAAGATCATCAAGGCGCTCGAGGGCCTGAACGGCTTCGACATCTTCTCCGGCCCGCTGAAGTTCACCGATGAACACACGCTGAGCAACGGCGGATTCGTGATCCTGGGCGTCAGGAACGGCAAGTTCGTCCTGCAGGACTCCCTCAAGTAACCGGAGGGGTTCGCATGGCACAGCTCATCTGGAACGGGTTGTTCGTCGGCTCGTTCTACGCCCTGGTCGCCCTCGGCTACAGCATGGTCTACGGGATCATCAAACTGCTCAATTTCGCCCACGGCGACCTCTACATGCTCGGAGCGTTCTCGGGATTCGCGCTGCTCGGCACGCTCGGCGCCATCCCCGGCGGTTCGCTGGCCGCCCTGTTCGTGGTGCTCGTGCTGACGATGCTGGTGACCGGCCTGAGCGGCGTCGCGCTCGAGCGAGTGGCCTACCGGCCGCTGCGCGGCGCACCGCGGCTGTCGCTGCTCATCACCGCGGTGGGTGCGTCGTTCGCGCTGGAGTACGGGGTCCGCATCATCGCGGGGCCCAACCCGCGGGTGTATCCCGTACGCCTCGACGGCACCGCCGTGTCGGTGCTCGGCGCCAAGATCACTGTTCAGCAGCTCGTCCTCATGGTGGTCGCCGTCGCTCTCATGGTGACGCTCAACGCGCTCGTCATGCGCAGTCGCCAGGGCCGGGCGATGCGCGCCATCGCGCTGGACCCGAAAGGCTGTCTGATGATGGGCATCGACGTCGATGCGGTCATCTCCCGTACGTTCTTCATCGGTTCGGCCCTTGCCGGAGCGGCCGGAGTCATGGCGGGCGCCTACTACGGGAAGATCGACTTCCTGATGGGCTTCATCATCGGGCTCAAGGCGTTCACCGCGGCTGTCATCGGCGGCATCGGCAACCTGAAGGGCACGATGCTCGGCGGCCTCGTCCTCGGTCTGCTGGAGTCCTTCAGCACCGACTGGTTCGGAGGCGAATGGCGCGACGTGTTCGCCTTCGGGTTCCTCATCCTCTTCCTGACCGTGCGGCCCACCGGCCTGCTCGGCGCGCGTGTGACGGAGCGAGTTTAGTGACAGCCGTACAGAACCAGTCCCCACCGGTCAAGCTGAGGGGCCACCGCGGCCCCTCGGTCATCACGCGGCTGCTCGAAAGCCGCAGGCTCGGCTGGGCCGGGCTCGCGATCGGCCTGCTGGCCCCGTTCTTGACCGCCACCCCCTACGCCCTGAACGTGATGACCAGCGCGGCGATCTTCGTGATGCTCGCCGTCGGTCTGAACATCGTCGTCGGCTACTGCGGCCTGCTCGACCTCGGTTTCGCCGCCTTCCTCGCCGTCGGCGCGTACACCGGCGGCATCCTCGCGACGCGGCTGAACGTCCCGCTGCTGGCCACCGTGCCGGTCGTCGTTGTGGTGACGGTGGTGGCCGGAGTGGTGATCGGAGGCCCGACGCTACGGCTGCGCAGCGACTATCTGGCGATCGTCACCCTCGGCTTCG
Source organism: Streptomyces sp. NBC_00322 (assembly GCF_036147535.1). Classification (NCBI taxonomy): domain Bacteria; kingdom Bacillati; phylum Actinomycetota; class Actinomycetes; order Kitasatosporales; family Streptomycetaceae; genus Streptomyces; species Streptomyces sp. NBC_00322. The sequence continues at coordinate 1,264,851 of NZ_CP108019.1, forward strand.
GGGAGATCATCCGGATCGTCGCGAACAACCTGGACATCACCGGCGGCCCTTCGGGGATCTACGGCATACCAGGGCTGCTCGGCGACACGCTCTTTGATCCGGTCGTCTTCTACTACACGACCGTGGTGATCGTCTCGGTCGCGGTGCTGTTCGCCGCGCGGCTCGGCCGCTCCCGTATCGGCCGTGCCTGGCGGTTCGTCCGGGAGGACGAGGACGCCGCCGAAGCCAGCGGAGTCAATACGTACCGGGTCAAGCTGGCGGCCTATGTCGCGGGCGCGGTCTGGGGAGGTCTCTCGGGCGTCCTGTTCTCCGCCCAGCTGTCGGCGGTCTCCCCGGCCAGCTTCACCTTCCTGCAGTCCGCCCTCGTCCTGATGGCGGTCGTGCTCGGTGGCATGGGCTCCACCCGCGGTGTCGTGGTCGGCGCCGTCGTCATCAGCCTGCTCCCCGAACTGCTGCGGGACTTGGCGGACTACCGGTTCTTCGTGTTCGGCATGCTCCTCATCGTCGTCATGCTGCTCCGCCCCCAGGGCCTGTGGCCGCACCGCGCACGCGACCCGGACGAGACGGCGGCCCGCAGCACACCCGGCGTACCCGCGACCGCCCTGTCCGCGAAGGAAGACAAATGATGCTCGAAGTCTATGATTTGCGGCTGGCCTTCGGAGGGGTCCGCGCTGTCGACGGCCTCACCTTCTCGGTCGGCGAGAACGAGATCGTCTCGGTCATCGGCCCCAATGGTGCGGGGAAGACGTCCGCGTTCAACTGCGTCAGCGGGTTCTACAAGCCGACCGGGGGCACCGTCCGGCTGGCCGGTCAGGATGTGACGGGCCGGCGCCCGTCGGCGATCGCCGCCTGTGGCCTCGCTCGTACCTTCCAGAACCTGAGGCTGTTCGGCGAGCTGTCGGTGCTGGACAACGTACGGGCGGGCACCCATCTCTGGCTGAAGCAGAGAGCCGTCGACGCGTTGTTGCACACCCCCCGCTACCGTCGCAGCGAGAGCGAGGCCACCGACGAGGCCCACAAGTGGCTCGACTTCGTCGAGCTGCGCGGCGACCGTGCCGGTCTCGTCCGTAACCTGCCGTACGGCGAGCAGCGCCGCGTGGAGATCGCCCGCGCCCTCGCCCGGCGGCCGAAGCTGCTGCTGCTCGACGAGCCGGCCGCGGGGCTCAACCACGGCGAGAAGGCCGAACTGCTCACCCTGATCCGCCGGATCCAGGAACTGGGCATGGCGATTGCGCTGATCGAACACGACATGGGCCTGGTCATGGAGGTGTCCGAGCGGGTGGTTGTCCTGAACTTCGGCAAGGAGATCGCGGACGGCCGTCCGGACGACGTGCGACGCAACCCGGCAGTCATCGAGGCCTACCTCGGCCGGGATGCCGACGACGACGAGGTCCACGCCGCTCGCACGGAACTCGTGGGGGACGGAGCGCAGCATGCTTGAGATCAGCGGCCTCGAAGTCAGCTACGGAGGAGTGCAGGCGCTGCGCGGGCTCGACCTCACCGTCGGCGAAGGGGAGACCGTCGCCCTGCTCGGCAACAACGGCGCCGGCAAGACCACGACGCTGTCCGCCGTGTCAGGACTGGTCAAACCCGCTGCGGGCCGGATCGTGCACGAGGGCGAGGACATCACCAGGACGGCTCCGCCGAAGATCGTCGCACGCGGGGTGGTGCACGTCCCCGAGGGGCGGCGGATCTTCAGCACGCTGACGGTGCACGAGAACCTGCTGATCGGCGGTTATCTGGTGCGCGACGGCGCAGAACTGGCCCGACGGGTCGACGAGGTGTACGAACTGCTGCCCCGGCTGGCCGAACGGCGGACCCAGCACGGCGGGACGCTGTCCGGCGGCGAGCAGCAGATGCTCGCCATGGGCAGGGCCCTCGTCGCCCGCCCCCGCCTGCTGATGCTCGACGAACCGTCGATGGGCCTGGCCCCGCTCATGGTCGCCGCCGTGATGGAGGTGATCAAGGACATCAACCGTGGAGGCACCGCCGTGCTCCTCGTCGAACAGAACGCCAACGGGGCGCTGAAAATCGCGCACCGTGCCTATGTGATCGAGAACGGTGAAACGGTACTGGAGGGGACGGCGGCCGAACTGTCCGCCGACCCCCGCGTCGCCGAGGCATATCTGGGCGGGGTTTCGTGACCGGTGACGAGCGGCTCGGACACGTCAGGTCCGAACTCCGCCCGCTCGACTCAGGCCCGTGGTCGTCGAGTTGGTCGCGGTCGTCGACGGCCTGTTGGTCATCACCGCGGGGAGCTAGAGACGTGTCGCGGTCCGGATGAGGTCGGCGACGGCTCTGGACCGGCTGTGCGGTGGCCAGGCGATCACGGTGGTGACTGTCGGCGCGTCCAGCACGGACACGGCGGCGAGGTCACCGTGCAGTTGGGCTCGGCTCGACTCCGGTGAGATCGCGCAAGCCCGGCCGAGCGCGATCAGCTGTAGCAACTGCGTGTGGTCGCGGACCTGCGGGCCGGGGCCGGGCGGGTAGGTGCCGCCGCGGTCGGGCCAGCGTGGCAGGGGCAGGCCTGGCAGCGCGGTGATGTCGGCCATGTGCACGTGGGCCCGGCCGGCGAGCGGATGCCCGGCCGGCAGAATCACAACCTGGCTCTCCGTGCTGAGCTCTTCGGTGTCGAACCCGGCCGTCGAGTCGAACGGCCGGTGCAGCAGCGCCACATCGGCCCGGCCCTCGCGCAGGTGTCGTTCCTGCTCGCCCGGTCCGCACAGGGTGACGTCGACGGGGACCGCGCCGGGTTCGGCGGCGTAGGCGTCGAGCAGTTTCGCCAGCAGTTCGCTGGACGCGCCGGCTTTCGTGACCAGGACCAGGCCGGGACGGCCGGTCGCGGCGAGGGCGGCACGGCGGGTACGGCGGTCGGCCGCGTCGACCGCGTCCAGGGCCGCCCGGCCCTCGGCCAACAGCACGGAGCCGGCCTCGGTCAGCGTGACGGTGCGGCTGCTCCGGTCCAGCAGCGCTGCCCCGAGCCGACGTTCGAGCTGCTGGATCGCCCGGGACAAAGGCGGCTGTGCGATCCCGAGCCGCTGCGCGGCGCGCCCGAAGTGCAGTTCCTCAGCGACGGCGACGAAGTATCGCAGTTCCCGGGTCTCCACGCAGCCATCGTATCCCCGGATCGATACCTGGGAGGTATCGCTGCCCACCTGATCGGTGTTGGACCCCTCGCCAGGGTCCCAGCCAGCATTGTCCCTATGAGTGAACGAACGATTGCGCTGGTCACCGGCGCGAACAAGGGAATCGGGTACGAGATCGCGGCGGGCCTGGGCGCCCTCGGCTGGAGCGTCGGCGTCGGCGCTCGCGACGATCAGCGCCGTACGGCCGCGGTAGAGAAGCTGCGCGCAGCCGGCGTCGACGCGTTCGGTGTACCGCTGGACGTGACCGACGACGCGAGCGCGACCGCCGCCGCCCGGCTGATCGAGGAGCAGGCCGGGCGCCTCGACGTGCTCGTCAACAACGCCGCCATCACCGGTGGCATGCCGCAGGAGCCCACCCGGGTCGACCCCGCCACCATCCGGACGGTCGTGGAGACCAACGTCATCGGCGTCATCCGCGTCACCAACGCGATGATGCCGCTGCTGCGCCACTCGGCCTCGCCGCGGATAGTGAACATGTCCAGCAGTGTCGGCTCCCTCACCCGGCAGTCAGGAACCGCTGCTGAGCAGACGACGGGTCCGGTGGCCGTGGCGTACGCGCCGTCGAAGACGTTCCTGAACGCCGTCACCCTTCAGTACGCCCGGGAGTTGAGCGGCACGAACATCCTGATCAACGCCGGCTGCCCCGGATACGTCGCGACCGACCTCAACGGCTTCCGCGGCGTGCGCACCCCCGGACAGGGCGCGGCGATCGCCATCAAACTCGCGACCTTGCCCGACGACGGCCCGACCGGCCAGTTCTTCGCGGACGCCGGCGTAGTGCCCTGGTGATGTGCGCCCGGCGGTCGTCCCCCGCCGGGTGAGGCGGCTTCGCCCGAGCGTCTCGAACAGGTTCATCGACCGTGGCGGCCGTCCCGGCCAACGCTTCGGCGCCCGGGGCAACATTCCGCACCGCTCCGGAGGAACACTCCGGTCGGCCAGGCCGAAACCGGGTGTTCCCGCCCGCATCCCCGCCGTCGGCCCCTGTGAGCCGACGGCATGCCCCTGAAGAGGATCAACATCATGAGCGAGTCGACTCCCGATGACGTCGTCAACGCACCCACTCCTTACCTCTCGTTCAGTCCGGTGGTGCTGTCAGCTCCCGGCCGAGCCGTGGACCTGCAGGTCAAGGTTTCCGCGCCCGCGACCGGAACCGAACTGCCGATCATCTTGCTCTCGCACGGCCATGGCAGCTCGAACCACCTCTCCTCGCTGAACGGTTACGCCCCGCTCGCCGACTTCTGGGCAGCGCACGGCTTCGTCGTGATCCAGCCCACCCATCTGAGTTCGAAGACGCTGACCCGCAGCGTTGATCCCGGCGATCCCGAGGCGCCGCTGTTCTGGCGCACGCGGGCTCAGGACATGACACGGATCCTCGACCAGCTCGACGTGATCGAAGCCACCGTCCCGCAACTGCAAGGGCGCCTGGACCGCGGCAAAGTCGCCGTGGTCGGGCACTCGTTGGGCGGGCAGACCGCGAGCATGCTGCTGGGTGCGCGGCTGACCGATCCCCATGACGGAACGGAAGTGAACCTGGCCGATCCCCGGATCAAGGCGGGTGTGCTGCTCGCCGCGCCCGGCCGAGGCGGCGATGCCCTCAGCGAGGCCGCGGCCAAGAACTTTCCGTTCTTCTCGACCATGGACTTCTCCACGATGGCCGCACCTGCGCTCGTGGTCGCCGGCGACAAGGACGTCTCGCCTCACCTGACGGTTCAAGGCTGGGAATGGCACGCTGACCCTCATCACCTCGCTCCCGGCCCCAAGTCCCTGCTCACCCTGTTCGACGCCGGGCACATGCTCGGCGGAATCTCCGGATATGACGCCGCCGAGACCACGGACGAGAACCCCGAGCGGGTGACCGCGATCCAGCAGCTGACCTGGGCCTACCTGCGCACCCAGCTCTGTCCCGCGGATTCCGCCTGGCATGCAGCGTGTGACGCGCTGGCCGCCGGCGACAACTCACTCGGCCGGGTCGACTCCAAGTAGGCCCCGCGAAACCCATCGGTCCGTCGGACCAGCGGCATGAGCAGCACCGTGCAGACGCCACCCCGGGCATCCTCCGGCATGGGTGTCCCGTCCGTCAGTGCGGCTCGGCATCGAGTCAATACATCTATCGCTCAGGCTATTTGGGCCACAACTGCCTGGAGACTGTTGTGCACATCGCGACAGCCTGGCGGCTGCTCGCCGAGCAGTGCGCGCTGGATGCATCGACCAGGTCAGCGCACCCGTCCCCGCGGTTTCAGGGCCACCGGCGGCAGTTCGGGAGCGGCCAGCGGACCGCCGTCGTAGCCCTTCACCTCGCCGAAGCGGGAGCCGGTCATCCAGTCCGAGCGGGCCTGCTCGATCTCCTCGTGCGAACGGCCCACGAAATTCCACCACATGACGATCTCTTCCTCGAACGGCTCGCCGCCGAGGAGCATCAGACCGGCGTCGGATTCGGCACGCAGCGGGAGTTCGGTGCGGCCGCAGCCCAGGTAGAGCATCGAGCCGGGCAGTACGGGTACGCCGTCGACATGGGCCTCGCCCGACATGGCGAGTACGGCGTACTCGAAGTCGGGCACCAGCGGCAGGTTCAGTTCCGCGCCGCGCGTGAGCGCCAGGTCGGCGCCGACGAGCGGGGTGTACGTGGTGCCGGGCGAGGCGGCGCCCGCCAGTTCGCCGAGGATGACCGTGGCGCTCAGGCCGGGCGCGGTGACCGTCGGCAGGTCGGTGTGGTGCTGGAAGTGCGGCTCGACGTTCCGCTGCCCGTCGGGCAGCGCGACCCAGAGCTGGGCTCCGTGCAGGAAGCGGGCGTGCGGCTTGGGGCTCTCCTCGGAGTGGCTGATCGCGCGGCCCGAGGTCATCAGGCCGAGTTCGCGCGGCCGGATGGTGGCGAGGCTGCCGGTGCTGTCGCGGTGCAGCACCTCCCCGTCGTGGAGCCAGCTGACGGTCTGGAGGCCCATGTGCGGGTGGGGCGGGACCTGCATGCCGGGCTCGTCGGCGATGTCGTCGGGCCCGTAGTGGTCGACGAAGGCCCAGGCGCCGACCATCCGGCGCCCCAGGTTGGGCAGGAGCCGGCGGACCACGGTGGACTCGCCGAGCTGGACCCGGCGGGGGCTGAGGAGTTCACGGACGGGCTCGGCGACGACAAAGCCACGACCGCCGCAGACGGAGAGGGCGGCCTGACGATCGAGATTGCTCATGGGGCTCAACCTATTCCTGTTCGGGCGCGAGCCGTCAGTCCCCACGCCCACCTGATAGTGGAATGTTCAACCATCTCTCCGTGTTGAGCTCCATGCAAGCAGCAGACCGGGACTCCGAGGAGGAGAGCACATGAACGAGACGTACTGCGAGTTCGGCACCGCCGCCGAGCGGTGGGACCGGGCGCAGCTGTTCTTCGACGCCAAGCAGTACGTCACGGCCGCCCGCATTCTCGGTGGTCTGGTCACCGAGGCGCCGGAGCTGATCGGGCCGCGGCTGCTGCTCGCCCGTGCCTACTACCACTCGGCGCGGCTGCGCCTGGCCGAGGCCGAGCTGCGCGCCGTCCTGGAGCTCAGCCCCGTGGAGCACTACGCGCGCCTCATGCTCGGCCGCACGCTGGAGCGCCAGGGGCGGCCCGAGGACGCCGCGCCGCATCTGCGGATGGCCGCGGCGATGTCCTCTGAGCCTTCGCCGTCGGTCCCACCGGCAGAGGTCAGGCCAGCAGCCAGGTGATGAGCGAGAGTGAGCCCATCGACAGCAGCGTGGACAGCAGGACGGTGTCCCTGGCCAGATCCGTGTTCAGCCGGTATTCGGAGGCGAAGATGAAGGCGTTCTGCGCCGTCGGCAGGCCGGCGCAGAGCACCACGGCGAACAGTTCGTGCCCGCCGAGACCGAAGCCCCAGCGTGCGAGCGCGTAGGCGAGCAGCGGCTGGACGGCGATCTTGAGGGCCACCAGCACCCGGCGCTCCGCGCGGCCCGCGGCGTCGGGACGCTCCGCACGCGCGTTCAGCGACATACCGAGGGCGAAGAGCGCCGCGGGCACGGCCGCGCCGCCGAGCATCTGGACCGGAGCGGTCAGCTCGGCGGGCAGCCGCCAGCCCGCGGCTGCGACCGTCACCCCGGCGGCTGACGCCGCGATGATGGGGTTGCGCAGCGGAAGCTTCAGGATCCGGCCCCAGCGGTCGCGCGCTCCGCGCCGTACGTCCAGATCTATGAGGACCAGGATCAGGGGCGTGATGAACAGCGTCTGGAACAGCGCGGCCGCGATCACGAACGAGGCGTCGTCGAGGACATGGACGGCTATGGGGATGCCCAGATTGGCGGAGTTGACGTAGGCCCCGGCCATGGCGCCTATCGCCCGGTCGGCCTGACGGCGGCGGAAGACCCACCGCCCCAGCAGCAGTCCCACCACGAACACGATGACGAGGCTGGCCGCGAACACCGCGACGCCGGGACTGGCCAGCTTCGCCACCCGTGACCTGGACAGCGTGAGGAAGAGCAGCGCGGGCATGGCGAACGCGAAGGCGAACCGTCCCAGCACGCTCTGCGCCTGAGTGCCGAGCACATTGAACCTGCCCGCCGCCCAACCGACGGCGGTGATCGCCCATATGGGCAGGAAGCCGGAGAGCACGGTCACCCGGCCAGCATGCATGACGGCGATCATCGCGCCGCGGCCGCCCCCGAGGGCGCGAGGGGGTGTCGTTTGGATCAGGCCGGATCAGTGAGCGGGGTCTGGTGCGTGCGATCGCAGGCCGGAGGATGGGGGTCCCCCCGCCGAAGGCAGGGGGAGAGCCGACGCGGAGCGTCGGCGACTGACGCAACGCAGCATGGGGGCACCTCCCGTGCCCGAAGGGCTACGGGGGTGGGGGCCCCTCCCACGCCGAAGGCTGTGGGGGAGCGTGCCAGGACACGCGAACCCGGCAAGATCCAAACGACACCCCCTAGGTACACGCCCCGGGGCAGCGGGAGTTGGGCCGGGTGTTCACCGTCGGGCGCCCAGGAAGTGGAAGCCCGGCCGGGGGTGCATCAGGAAGTCATGGTGCGAGATGTTCCACGCGTACGCCCCGGCCAGCGCGAACACCACACGGTCCCCCGCCCGTAGACCCGTCGCCGGGACCCGGCGGGCCAGGACGTCCTTGGGTGTGCACAGCTGGCCTGCCAGGGTGACCAGGCGCTGCCGGGCCACGGGCCGCGGCCATGAGTGCGGCCACTCGTCGACCGGAAGGACCACGCAGGGCTGGTCGTGGCCCTTGGTGGCCGGGGTGCGCAGATGGTGCGTGCCGCCGCGGACGACGGCGAACTCCTCGCCGTGGCTGGGCTTCACGTCCAGGACCTCGGTGGCGTACCAGCCGCAGTAGGCGGTCAGCGAGCGGCCCGGCTCGATGCGCAGTGTCAGACCGGGGTGAGCGGCGGTGATGCGGGCGAGGCCGGCGCCGTAGGCGGGCCAGTCGAAGCGGGCTGCGGGGGCGGCGTAGTCGACGGTCATGCCGCCACCGACGTTCACCTCGTGCAGGTCGATGGTGTGGCGGGCGGCGAGGCTCGCCGCCCAGGTCACGATGGACTCGGCGGCGGCTAGCTGGCGGGCGGCGTCGAGTCCGCTGGCCAGGTGGGCGTGGATGCCGAGGAGTTGAAGGTGCGGGTAGGTGCCGTCGGTCAGGAGGCGGACGGCGGCGTCCGCCTGGGCGGGGTCGAGGCCGAACGGCGTCGGGCGGCCTCCCATGGACAGGGCGCTGGCCTCCAGTGATCCGTCGGCCAGCGGAAGGTTGAAGCGCAGCAGTACGCCGACGGGCGCGGCACAAGCCCGCAGCAGGGCCAGATCCGCCAGCATCCTGAGCTCGTGGAGGCTCTCGACATGGAAGCGCTCCACGCCGAGGTCCAGCGCCGCGGTGATCTCGGCGGGGGTCTTGCCGGGGCCGCCGAAGGCCAGCGGACGCTCCGGGACAATTTTTGCGACGTGGCCGAGTTCGCCGCCCGACGAGACCTCGTAGCCGTCCACGTACGGGGCGAGCGCGGCCAGGATCTCCGGTTCCGGGTTGGCCTTGGCGGCGTAGTATAGCTCGACGCGGTCGGGCAGCACCGAGCGGACGGACGCGGCGTGCCTGCGCAGCGCGCGGAGGTCGTACAGATAGGCGGGCAGGGACTGGGCCGGGAGCGACAGGGCACGCTCGCGCACCGGCGGTGTGAGGACGGTCATCGGGCGCTCCAGACATCATTGGTGCGGGTCACCCCGGAGAGCACGTCCCGGGGAAGCGCGTCGTCGCTGAAGGGGGACGGCAGGCGCACATAGCCCGCGTCACGGTCGGCCGTGCGCTCCCAGCGGGTGAGCAGGTTGGCCTTGGCCGGCAGCGGCGCTCCGGCCAGCAGGGCGGCGAGCCGGGGCGGGCGGCCGTGCTCGTCCGCGTACTCCTCAAGCGCCCGCCGGACCAGGGACCACAGCGCCGCCTCGGTCTCCGGGTGGAGATCGGCGAGCGCGGCGAGCATGTCGGACACATGGTTCACGACGAGGCAGTAGACCACCCGGTCCCAGCCGCGTTCGGCGTCGTACGTCAGCGGGCTCGCGACCTCCGGCGGCAGCCCGGCCAGGCCCTCGGCGTGGTGCCCGGCGATCAGCTTGGTGCCTTCCAGGTCCCGGAACAGGACGCGGGCGGGTCTGCCGTCGGCGTCGACGCAGACGATGACGTTCTGCAGATGTGGTTCGAGGACCAGGCCGTGGTCGAAGTAGGCGGCGAGGACGGGCGGAACGAGCAGCGCGAGGTACGTCCGCCACCAGCTCAGGGCGCTTGCGGGGTCCGAGCCGGCCAGCAGCCGGGAGATGTGGGCGGGCCCCGTGGGGTACTCGTCTGCGACGGCGGCGGCAAGGAGCGGGGTGGTGCCGGGCCGCAGATGGCAGGCGAGGCCCTCGCGCACGATGACGCCGAAGCCTTCGAGGAGTGCGAGATCGGCCCGCCCGTCCGGGCCGGGGAGTGCGAGGCTGCGATAGGCGGGTTCGCGGAGGATGCCGCTGCCGGGGAAACGAGCCGCCAGGTCGGCGAGGACCGGTCCGAGCAGGCCGGTGAGGGCGACTGCGCCCGCCAGCTCGTAACTGGCGTTCTTGCGCACGCAGTTGGTGATGCGCACATTGAGGCTGAACTTCAGGAAGGTGTCGCCGTCGTAGAGCGTGCGGACGGACGCTGTCGCGGCGAACAGGGTCCGGGACGAGCCCAGGTCGAGCACGTCGCCCCGGGCCAGGGCGGCCCGCAACGACGGGTGTTCGTGGAGCAGTTCGTACTGCCAGGGGTGCGCGGGCAGCAGCCGGTAGCCCGCGGGGACCGTGTGCAGCCGGTCCAGCGGGTCGGTCGCACCGGGCTCGGCCCACTCCTGGACGGTCAGCTCCTCCCGCACGGCGAGCAGCCGGAGCGGGAAGGCTGCCGCGGCCTCGGGGGCGTACGCGGACCAGAGGGCGGGATCGCCGCTGCGGGCCTTGGGGGTGGGGTGGAAGCGGTGGCCAAGCGTGAGGGACTGCTCGGATGCCAGATAGGCCGACAGCGGACTCCCGTCCAGCCGCGGACGCGGCGCGGCCAGGGCGGCGCCGACTCCCTGGTGGCTCGCGTCGACCTGGGCCAGGAATTCGTCGTTGCGCGCGCCGGTCCTGATCGAGAGCTCGGCATCGGTGTACTGGGCGAGGCGGCGCCAGCCGAACTCGGACCAGCCGCTGCCGGTCTGTTCGGCGACCGGGCCGCTGAAGCGGTGCGCTCCGATGAGGGACGTGCGGCGCAGGGCGACCCTCAGCAGCACCCCGAGCTGTGGCAGACGCAGCAGCAGATGGCCGTCGATGACGGCGGTCTCGTGCTCGGGACCGGAGACCTCGCGGAGCAGACAGTTGAGGAGGGTGTGGGCGACGGCCTCGTCCGCGGTGGGAAGCCCGGCCGGGACCGCGGAACGGCCGGGGGCCGACACCAGTGGCTCCGGCGGATACGGCGGGCGGCAGGCGGGTTGTGTGCCGGGCACCGGCGCTCACACCTCCCGCGACAGGTAGTTGGGACCGGTGGTGTAGTGCTTGTTGATGTCGGACGCGCCCGAGCGCTCCTTGCTGAGCAGGGTGCCCGCGGACACCATCGCCTTGATGGGGAGGCGCGCGGCGTCCAGGACGTGTTCGCGCAGCACGGCGCCAGGCTGCCCCGGACCGGTCCCGAGCCGCTCCACGGCTTCGGTGAGACGGTCCCGTACGAGACTCAGCAGCCGGTGGAGCGGGGCGCGGCCGTGGCGGGCGAGACCGAAGGCGTACGCAGCCGCGCAGAGATGGACCGTGATGGTGGTGAACAGATCGACGACCGGAGCGTCGGTGTCACCGAGGATCCGGGCATCGTCGAACTCGGATGCGTCAGGCGCTTGTGCGCCGAGGGCCGAACGCATCCGGACAGCATTGATGCGCGGTCCGTCGTTGTCCTTGAGCAGCAGTCTGATCCGGGTGCGGTTCGCGTGCGTGTCCAGCACCAGCGAGATGTTCTGCTGATGGGACTCCAGGGCGATCCCGTACCCGAAGAGCGTCGTCTGCCAGTCGAAGAGCAGGGCGAGTACGGCGTCGAGGAGGGCGAGGGGATCGCCGCCGTGGAAGCGGTCGGCGAGGTGGTCGATCAGCAGCCGCCCGCCGGGGGTGTCGCTCAGCAGGGCAGCCATCGGGACGACGACGGCATCGTCCAGACCGGCCGGATGTCGACGGAGCAGCACGGCGAGAAGTTCATGCCCGGCATGGGCGAAGCTCGTCTCGTCGGGGTGCAGGACGCTGTCCCGGAAGCGGGGCTCGCGGGCGATCACGGTCCCGAGCAGACGCTGGACCGCAGCGCCGTCGACGAGTGTGCCGGGCTTGATCGTGCGCCGGTTGCGCAGGCCCAGCGTGGCGGTGGACAGAGGCAGTTTGAGATGGATGCGCGGATACGGGGCGAGGGCCACTGTCCGCATCGACAAGGTCGGCACGACCTCCAGGTGGGGACGGTCGGACAGCACCGCCCGGCTGTCGAGCCCCGAGGTGCGCAGTGCGTCGCGCAGCGGTTCGCCCACGGTGAGCGGATGCACGGGCAGCGCGACGTGGCTGTCGTCGAGCTCCGGCAGGCCGAGCGCCGACGGAGTCGGCCAGGCCGGGTCCGATGAACCGACGGTGCCCCGCATCGTGAGCGCGTCCCTCGGCAGCGCGAGCCAGCGCAGCCGGAACCGGGGATGGAACTCCGGTGCGTACGCACGCAGTTGGTCCGTGGTGAGTCCCAGGCGGCCGCGCGCGGTGGGGTAGACGGGGTGGTCGAGGCGGGCGGCGAGCGTGTCGTGCGCGAGCCCGCCGGCGAGGCCGGTCCACTGCGCGGGATCGGTTCCGTACCGGGCGGCGAGCATCGCGCCGACCTCGTCGTGGGTTGCGGCGTGCAGCCGCAGCGTGGCGAGCGTCTGACGGCATTCCTCGGCGAGGGCGTCGAAGCCGCCGCGGTCCTGCGGGTCCGCGAGCGCGCCGAGCGCGGCCAGGATGTCGTCGGCGGTTGTCAGTTCCCTGCGGTCGGACTCCCGGCGCAGCAGGGGCAGGCGGGCGCCTTTCTCGTACTGGAACCCGTCCTCGCGTACGGGCAACTCCAGCGCGTCCTCGTCCGCGGCATCCACACGCAGCCAGGTCCCGTCCGGGCGCTTGATCGCGGTGGAGCGGGTGCGCAGACCGGCGACGTCCTCGCGCAGGAGCGCGCTGAGCAGTCGGAGGACGAGGTCCGTCTCGGCCGGGCAGGCGGCCGTGGTCGTCTCGTTCACCGACTACCTCCGAGGGTGCCTCGGTCTTTGGGCCGGGGAGGAATCGGACCGCTGCGGTGAAGGGCAGGGGAAGACGAATCGCGGTCAGAGCGATTCGTCGTCTGCGAAGGGGGTGCCGCGCTCGGCCTCAAGCCGGTGCAGGATTTCGGAGTTGAGGGACCGCCGAGCGGACTTTGCTTGTGTGGTGAGCCATGCGTGGAGGTCTGCGGGGAGTCTGAGTGTGATGCGTACTTCATGGTCCATTCGGCCAATCGTAGTAGTAGGTTGGTGGCATGACGACACCACAGATGGCCGAAGATGCTGGGCATGCCCGGTACACCTACAGGCTTCGCGTGTCGTCCACCGCGCTCGCCGCGCTGGAGGTTGAGTGGGCGCGGTGCCGGTGGATCTGGAACGAGTGCTGCGCCCGGTCGAAGAGGGCGCACGCCGGGGACGAGAAGTGCGGCCCGGCCCGGCTGGACAAGATGCTGACCCAAGCCCGCGTTGCGAACGCGTGGCTGCGCGGGGGCAGTTCGGTCCCGCAGCAGCAGATCATCCGGGACTTCGCCAAGTCCCGCGCCAAAGCCTTGAAGGACATCAAGGCGCGGCTGCCGATACGGCAGCGGGCGGGGATGCCGAAGTGCAAGAAGAAGCGTGTGGCAGAGCCGACGCTGAACTACACGCAGCGTGGCTTCCGGTTGAAGGACGGTCGCCTGCACCTGGCTGGGGGCATCGTCCTGGCCGTGGTGTGGTCGCGGGATCTGCCCAAACCCCCGTCCAGCGTGCGCGTGTACCGCGACGGCATGGGGCATTGGTATTGCTCGTTCGTTGTCCCCGCCACGACTGAGGCCCTGCCTGCCACGGGCCGTGTGATTGGTGTGGACTGGGGGGTGAGGGAGACCGCCACCACCACGTCCGACCTGCACGACCTGCCCCATGCGGGGCATGGGAAGAAAGCCCGGGCGAAGCTGACCCGGTACGACCGGATGATGGCCCGACGCAAGCCGAAGAAGGGGCAGCCCGGATCGAAGGGCTACCGTGAGGCCAGGCGGCTGCGGGCAAAGCTGTACCGGAAGGTCGCACGGCAGCGGCAGGACACCGCCCGCAAGTGGGCCAAGCACGTGGTCCGCGACCATGATGCCGTCGCCGTCGAGGACTTCCGGCCGAAGTTCCTCGCCAGATCCACCATGGCCAAGAAGGCCGCGGACGCCGCGATCGGTGCCACCAAAGCGGCCCTGATCGAAATAGGCCGCAAGCACGGACGTGCTGTGCACCTGGTACATCCTGCGCACACCACGATGGACTGCGCGCAGTGTGGAGCGAGAACCAAGCACGCACTACCTCTTTCCGAACGAACCTATGCCTGCACCGCATGCGGAGCCGTATCCCCCAGGGACAAGAACTCCGCCCGCGTGATGCTCGTCCGGGCTGGTCTCAACCCGGCTGGTGCTGATCGTGTAAGAGCTGACGGACCGCCGGTCCGCAGCCAACGTGAGCCAGGAATCCCCTCCCCTTAGGGAGGGGAGGAGTCAAGGAGTGATCTCCCAGCGCTGGGCGGCGAGGAAGTCGGTGACGGCCCCGTCCACGCTCTCCTGATCGGTGCCGATGGCCCGGACGACGCCCAGGAGGTCGCGGTTGGTGCGGTACACCTCGTGCCGCTCACCGATCCGCCGCAGGGGTCGGTAGGTCAACTCGACGTCGTCGATGGTCAGTTCGGCCTCCTCAGGCGCGGTCGTCAGGGTTCCGGCACGCTCGGCGCACGGGTAGTCGAGCCGGGCCGCGCCGCCGGTCCGGGCCCCCAGGTCCGTCGGCAGTGGCTCGCCCAGATGCGTACGGAGAATGTGCTCGAAGAGCGGGATGCCGAGCAGCCGGGCGAGGAGAAGATCGCACTGGTCCCCGATCGCCCGGTAGTTGACCTCGATGATGCGCGCGCGTCCTTCGTGCACGACGAACTCGGTGTGGCAGGCGCCGAATCCGACGCCGAGGGCGTCCAACTGGGCCAGGATCTGCTCGACCACGGGTTCCGGGTGGGCCGGGACGTAGGTCAGGCGCTCCTCGACGAAGTACGGGGGCGGGCACAGCTCGGTGCGAAAGCCGCCGAGCACATGAAGGACACGGCCGTCGCCGAGCGTCTCCAGGGTGTGCAGCTCGCCGGGCAGATACTCCTCGACGACCAGGGCGGCTCCCGGCCGGCGCGCGCGTATCTCCCTGCAGCGCAGAGCAAGGTCCCCGGCCCCCTCGACGAGGACGACGTCCTCGCTGGCGACTCCCTCGCGCGGTTTGACGACGCACGGATACGGCATGCCGAGACCGGCGAGCGCGGATGCGGGGTCCTGTCCGGCGGCGAGTTCCACCGAGCGGACCGTGTCGATGCCGGTGGCGGAGAGGTGGCGGCGCATCTGCGCCTTGTCCTTGGTGCGCAGCGCGGTCTGCCAGCTCTTGGCGGGGAGGCCGAAGTAGTCGGCGGCCAGGGCGGTCTGGGTCTGGAGATGGTCGCTGTTGGTGAAGACGGCGTCCGGCGGGCGGTGGGTGGAAATGCGGGTGATGACCGCGCGGAAGTCGCGTACGTCGCAGGCGAGGATCTCGATGTCCGGGCAGACGGCGCGGTGCGCCTCGGACTGGTCGGTGAGCAGGGTGATGTCGAGGCCGAGCCGACGGGCTGCGGGGAGGAACCCTTCGGTGACCGAGTCGGTCGGGTTGAGGGCAAGCAGGTACAGCTGCATGAAGGGATCACTTCCGCGCGCGAGGTCGGACCGTCCGAGGCGACCCAAATTCTTCTGGGACACGAGCGGAAAGCCTAAGTTAGGTATACCTAACACTGTCAATTCGTCGCCGCGCGGCCCCGGTTCGCAGGAAAGCCCCTCCATGTGGTTAAGGTGAGCCTTGCCTTACCCTCGTAAGGCCTGTTGTGTGACCTCCCCTGTGTTCGCTCTTGGTGTTGAGGAGTACCCGTGACCCTGGCCCCGGCGCTCGCCCCGGCCGGACCCGCCGTGAGCTGCTCCGCCCTGCTCGCCACGACGTACCAAGGGCTCGCCGGCCTCTGCGAGTCCTTGGACGTGGACGTCATGGCTCCCGGCTCGCCGGCGGCCCAGGGGTGGGCCGACGGCGCCGAGCTGGCGGAGCGTCCGGAATTCCTCGAAGCCTTCCTCGATGCCGAGGCCCGGCGCATCCGGGAAGAGCACGCCCACACGGCCCGGCGGGACGTCGCCGCGTCCCGTGCGCTGCACGCCTACCTCTGGTCCGTCTGCCTGCTGATGAGCGGCCCCTGGTATCTGGAGCGGCGCGTGCCGCGGATCCGTCCGCGCGACGTCCGGATCAGCCTCACCACCGGAGCGTTCGGGATCGTCCCGGGCGGTTTCGCCTGTCTCCCCGACGATCCGGCGGCCGGCCTTCCCGGTGCCCGCGTGCTGGCTCACGAGGAGGCGCTACGGGCCGAGTTGCGGGCTGCGGTCGCCGACCACGTACGTCCCCTGCTCGCCGCGATCGGTCCGCAGATGCGGCGCGGGCCGCGGGCGCTGTGGGGCATGGTCGGCGACGACCTGGTCTCCGGCATCTGGTACCTCGGCCGCATGCTGGACCTGGAGGAGCATGCCGTGCGGGCGGCCGGTGAACTGCTTCCGGGGCCTGTGGTGCCCTTCCCGGGCGGCGCCGACTTCCGTCGGCTGACGGGCCGGGCAGGGCAGTCGTATCTCACGCGGACCCGGCTGGGCTGCTGCCTCTACTACTCGATCCGCCCCGCCGAGGCCTGCGGCACCTGCCCGCGGACCTGTGACACCGAGCGGCTGCGCCGGTTCGCGGGCAACGCACCCGGCAACACCGTCAGCGCAGGTGGCTGACGACGTTGACGACCCGGCCGTTGGGATCGCGTACGAAGAAGCGGCGTACGCCCCACTCCTCGTCCCGCAGCGAGTGCACGATCTCCGCGCCCCGCTCCAGCATCGCCGCGTACACGGCGTCCACGGCGTCCACCTCGATGCTCAGGTCGGCCGGGACCGGCGCGGTCGCGTCATGGGTGGCGAGGGTGAGCTGGGCGGTGGGGTTGGACGGGGATGCGAGCGTCATGACCCAGCCGTGGTTCATGACCTCCTCGAGACCGATGAGGCCGTAGAAATCCCGGCTCTCCTCCATGGCCTTGGTTCGGATGTCGGGCACGACCCGGCGTACGGACATCGGCGCTTCCTCTCTGCGAACGGACCGTCCACGGTACGTCTCCGGCGGCACGGGGCCCCCGCGAACGGTCCGTTCGGGCCTACTAACTGAACGGGTCCAGCGTGATGTACGCCTGCTGCGGGTTGCCGTCGTGCACCAGCGACTCATGGGCGCCGACGTCGTCGAAGGCGAAGGCGTACGCCTTGCCGTCCGCCATCTGCGCGTGGATCTTCCGGGCGTAGTGATTGGTCACCACGTCCTGGTAGAAGTTCGCCGAACCGGTGTCGGGCTGGTTGGGGTTGGTGAGGAGGGTGGAGCGGTTGAATCCGGCGCACAGCGTGCGCGAGATGGGGCCGCGCACCAGGTCGTTCGGCGCGTCAAGCCGCTTGTAGCAGCCGAAGATGCTGTCGGAGTCGGGCTTCTGGAACGAGGTGACGACCGCTCCGGAGCCGTTGGTGAAGTTCATGATGCCGCCCGAGACCCTGCCGTAGTATTTGGTGCCCGGCTGGTTGGCGAACGGCGTGACGGTCAGCGTCGAGGCGGAGTACTTGCTCCATACCCGGTTGACGTAGTCGTCCATGACGCCCGCCGGCAGGGCGCCGGTCTCGATGCCGTGGCCCGGCGCGAGGGCGCGCAGGACGGTGCCGTCGGAGCGTGACTGGATCAGGTTGCCCCAGCCGCCGGGCTGTCCCCTGAGGGCGTTGTAGAAGCCGTTGTATCCACCGGGCTTGAGATGTCCGGTGCTCTTGGTGGCTCCGCTCGCCGGCCGGACGCCGACGGCGTACGGGGCCGAGAACATGTCGACCTGGGTGCTGTTGATCCACAGACCGGCGTCGTTGAGCGTGTACTCGGACCAGTTGAAGAGGATGTTCCGGTTCGGGTCGGTCGGATTCTGTACCGCGGGCTGCACGAGGCCGCCGGTGGTGAGCTTGAAGACGAGTTTCTGCCCGTAGGAGAAGTAGATCCTCCCGGAGAACTTGGGTATGCGGATCGTTGTGGACCGGCCGCCCGCCGGTCCGGCGATGGAGGCGTCGGGCGCGGGCGTGGGCGGGTTGCCGCCGGCGGGCCAGGCGTGGAAGGTGCCGTTCGCGTCGGCCCAGCCCTGTTGGCCCGTGGTGAGCAGCGTCCCCAGGTTGTAGATGTAGATCTGGTCGCCGCGCCCGGAGTTGTTGGTGAAGGTGAGGGGAATGGTCGCGGGGACCGCGGCCTCGGCGGGGGGTGTGGGTCCGGCTGCCGTGATTCCCGCGGCGAGCAGCACCGCGGTGACCAGTAACGCCAGGACGTTTCGTTTGGCGAGCACGCTCATCCTCCCAGTCGGGTGGAGCTGTGGGGGTCATTCTGAGAGCGCTCTCAGAGTCATCTCCCACAGCAGGAGCGTCAAGCACCTCGACAAAGCTCGGTGAACTCACCCGGTCCCGGCGGCAGTTATCGGTCCGGGCGATCGGCGGCGTCGCGCGGCTCGGCCACCGCACCCCCGGTCGTCGGTGACCCGTAGGTGGCGGCGAGTTCGGCCGCCAGACGCGCGAGCCGCTTCCGGGCCGCGGCCGGTTCGAGGATCTCCACGCGCGCTCCGAGCCCGGCCAACTGCGCCGCCAGGATCTCCGGTGACGGCCCGTCGACCGTGATCTCCACCCATCCGCCGCCGAGCGGCCGACCCACCGTCAACCGCCCGCCGAACAGCCCCTGCAGGACCGGCTCTGCGCTCCGTTCGGCCCGCCCCCGCACGGTCGCCGCGAGCATGCGGTCCTCCATCCGCCCGGCGAGGGAACGCCAGGCGGTGGTGAGATCGAAGCCGTCCGGCCGTACGACGGGATCGCCGGTCGCCTCGACGGAGGTGACCCGGCTGAGCCGGTAGGCCCGCAGGCCGCGGTCCGTACCGGCGACGAGGTAGTCGACGCCCGCTTTGGACGCGATACCGAGCGGATGGACGGTCCGCTCACCGTTCGGCCTGCCGGGAGCGGCGTAACCGAGCCTGATCTGCGTCCCGTCCACCACCGCACGCCGGAGGGCATCGAGGTGGGGCGCGGCGGCCCCGACCGCTGAGCGGGACCAGTCGGTGTCGTCGGTGACACCCGCTCTCGACGCGGCCTCGGCGCCGGACCTCAGCGTCGCCGGAAGGGCCCGGACCAGCTTGCGCAGCGCGGTCCGCAGCTCGGGCGTGGCCGACGACGGTCCCGCCACCAGAAACAGCGCCCGGATCTCGCCCGCGGTCAGTCCGGTCAGATCGGTCCGGGCTCCCCCGACCAGCGACCAGCCGCCGCCCCGGCCCCGCTGCGAGTAGACGGGGATTCCGGCGCTCGCCAGCGCCTCCAGGTCGCGTCGCGCCGTGCGCTCGGACACTTCGAGCTCCGCTGCCACTTCCGCCACGGTCACGCGCCCGCGCGCCTGAAGGAACAACAGCGTCGCGACCAGACGATCAGCCCTCATGCCGATCAGTCTCTCCCGGAAACTGGCCAGAAGATGGCCAGTTTGGCCCCCAGGATGGCGTTGTGCACCGGCCGGGAGACGGGCCGGACGACCGGAATGGGAGCTGATCATGATCGTGGTAACAGGAGCAACCGGCAATGTCGGACGGCCACTTGTGCAGGCGCTCGCCTCGGCCGGAGAGACGGTCACGGCGGTCTCACGGCGGCCTTCGGATACGGAGCCGCAGACGGGAGTCAGGCACCGGCAGGCCGATCTGACCGAGCCCGAGAGCCTCAAGCCCGCGCTCGACGGCGCCGACGCGCTCTTCCTCCTCGTCGCCGGAGGCGGCGAGGGCGTCAGCGCGAGCGGCATCCTCGATGTGGCCGGGGCGGCCGGGGTCCGGCGCGTCGTCCTGTTGTCCTCCCAGGGCGCCGGGACACGGCCGCAGTCCCCGTCACACGCACCCCTGCGGGCGTTCGAGGACGACCTGCGGCAATCGGGTCTGCAATGGACGGTCCTGCGGCCGAGCGGCTTCGCGTCCAACGCGTTCCTGTGGGCCGCGAGCGTCCGCGAACGGCGAACGGTCGCCGCGCCGTTCCCCGGTGTCGGGCTGCCGGTCATCGACCCTGCCGACATCGGGGAGGTCGCCGCCGCGGTCCTGCGCGAGGCGGGGCATGGCGGCCACACCTACGAGCTCACCGGGCCCTCGCCGCTCTCTCCTCGCGAGCAGGCCGAGGCGATCGGTCAAGCGCTGGGGACACCCGTACGGTTCGTCGAGCAGAGCCGTGACGAGGCGCGGGCGCAGCTGCTGCGGTTCATGCCCGAGCCGGTCGTGGACGGCACTCTCGCCATCCTGGGCGAGCCGTTCGCCGCCGAACAGCGGGTGAGCCCGGCCGTCGAGCAGATCCTCGGCCGGCCCGCCCGCACCTTCGCGCACTGGGCGCAGCGCAATATCGCGGCGTTCAGGTGACCCGCCCGGTGTGACCCTTCCCGTTCGGGCCACCGCTGTGGACCGCGATGCCGGTCGGGATCAGGCTGGTGGCGTACTCACGCTCAGCACCCGCTCTGCTCCCGCCCGGCACGAGGAGACGGCCGATGACCTCGACGACGTACCACAACGACGACCTGCGCGCCGTCTTCATCAACTGCACGCTCAAGCGGTCACCGGAGACCAGCAACACCGAGGGTCTGATCGACAAGAGCCGCGCACTCATGGAGACGAGCGGCGTCACGACCGAGGTGATCCGCGCGGTCGACCACGACATCGCGACCGGCGTCTGGCCCGACATGACCGAGCACGGCTGGGAGTCCGACGCCTGGCCGCAGCTGCACGAGAAGGTCATGGCCGCCGACATCCTCGTCCTGTGCGGACCGATCTGGCTCGGCGACAACAGCTCCGTGATGAAACAGGTCATCGAGCGTCTCTACGCCTGCTCCAGCATCCTCAACGACCGTGGTCAGTACGCCTATTACGGCCGTGCCGGCGGCTGCCTCATCACCGGCAACGAGGACGGCGTCAAACACTGCGCCATGAATGTCCTCTACAGCCTCCAGCACCTCGGCTACACGATCCCGCCGCAGGCCGACGCGGGCTGGATCGGCGAGGCCGGGCCGGGGCCCTCGTATCTGGACCCGGGCTCGGGAGGTCCCGAGAACGACTTCACCAACCGCAACACGGCCTTCATGACCTGGAACCTGATGCACCTCGGAGCGATGCTGAAGCGGGCCGGCGGCATCCCGGCCCACGGCAACCAGCGCTCGGAATGGGATGCGGGCTGCCGCTTCGACTTCCCCAATCCCGACTACCGCTGAGGCGATCGAGGCATTCAGTTGCGGCACTCAGCCGCGGTACGCCTCCAGCAGCCGCAGCCACACCTCGCTGATCGTCGGGAACGCGGGCACGGCATGCCACAGCCGCTCGATCGGCACCTCGCCCGCGACCGCCACGGTCGCCGAATGCAGCAACTCGCCCACGCCCGGACCCACGAAGGTGACCCCCAGCAGAATCTCGCGGTCCAGGTCGACGACCATCCGGGCGTGGCCGCGGTAGCCGTCGCCGTACAGGCCGGCGCCCGAGACCGACGCCAGGTCGTAGTCGACGGCCCGGACCCGGTGTCCCGCCTCCTCGGCCTCGGCGAGCGAGAGACCGACGGCGGTGGCCTCCGGGTCGGTGAAGACGACCTGCGGGACGGCGGCGTGGTCGGCCGTGGCACAGTGCGCGCCCCAGCGGTCGCTCTCCAGAAGCGGAACATGCTGTGCCCTGGCCGCGATGGCCGCGCCCGCGATCCGGGCCTGGTACTTGCCCTGGTGGGTGAGGAGCGCACGGTGGTTCACATCGCCCACCGCGTACAGCCAGTCGCTGCCCTCGACCCGGCAGCTGTCGTCGACGGGCAGCCACGAGCCCGGCGCCAGCCCCACGGTCTCCAGGCCGATGCTCTCGGTGCGCGGGGAGCGGCCGGTGGCGAAGAGGACCTCGTCGGCCTCGATCCGCCCGCCGTCGTCGAGGACAAGCGTGACGGGACCGGTGCCGCCCATGCGTTCCACGGAGGTGACCGACGTGTGCGTACGGACCTTGGCACCGGCCTCGGTCAGCGCCTCGACGACATGCTCGCCGACGAAGGTTTCCATCCGGGGCAGCACTCCCCCGCCCCGTACGAGCAGGGTGACCTGCGAGCCGAGCGCCTGCCAGGCGGTGGCCATCTCCACGCCGACCACGCCGCCGCCGACGACCGCGAGCCGCCCGGGCACCCGCTGGGCGCTGGTGGCCTCGCGGCTTGTCCACGCCTTCGCGCCGACCAGACCCGGGATGTCGGGCAGTACGGCACGGCTGCCGGTGGACACGACCACGGCGTGCCGCGCGGTCAGCACATGGTGCTCGCCCTCGGGACCGTCGACCAGGACCTTCTTGGGGCCGTGCAGTCTGCCCGTACCGCGATAGATGCGGGCGCCGATCGAGTCCAGCCAGCGGACCTGGCCGTCGTCCTTCCAGTGGGAGACGTATTCGTCACGGTGGGCCAGCACGGCCTCGGCGTCGAGCGGTCCCTGCACCGCGTGGCGGAGGCCGGGAACGCGGCGGGCGTCGGCGCGGGCGAGCGCGGATCGGAGCAGCGCCTTGCTCGGAATACACGCCCAGTACGAACACTCGCCCCCGATCAGCTCACTCTCCACGACCGCGGTGCTCAGGCCCGCCGCCCTGGTGCGGTCCACCACGTTCTCCCCGACAGGTCCTGCGCCCAGCACCACAACGTCGTACTCCACGGCTTCCGTCATAGGGACAGTCTGGTCCCGGGTGTGCGTCCTGGCCACATGGGCAGGGGCAGGAATAGCACGGCCCCGGGCACCGTTGTCGCGGGCGAGTCCACGGACATCAGGAAGAGGTAGCACGTCATGAGCACTGTTGAGCTCACCAAGGAAAACTTCGATCAGGTTGTAACAGACAACGACTTCATCCTGATCGATTTCTGGGCTTCCTGGTGCGGTCCTTGCCGTCAGTTCGCCCCGGTCTACGAGGGTGCCGCCGAGCGCCATCCCGACCTGGTGTTCGCGAAGGTCGACACGGAGGCTCAGCAGGAGCTCGCGGCCGCGTTCGAGATCCGCTCCATCCCGACACTGATGATCGTCCGTGACAACGTCGCGGTGTTCGCCCAGCCCGGCGCGCTGCCCGAGGCCGCCCTGGAGGACGTGATCGGTCAGGCCCGGGCGCTGGACATGGACGAGGTCCGCAAGTCGATCGACGAGGCCCAGAGCGGCAGCGCGGGGGCGGAGACCGCTTCGGAAGCCTGACCGGCGCCGCGGCTCCTGGTCGTTCCGGTGTGCGGGACGACCAGGAGCCGGGCTCTTGTGAGCCCGGGCGTCAGGGCGTGGACGATCCCGCCGGTTCGGCCGGGACGTCGAGATTCAAGCCGTCGTGGTCCCAGATCTGTGCCGGCCGGCCGTCCCTTGTGGTGGGGATGTGGCAGCAGCTCGCACATCATTGGCCAATGGTGCTGAAACCATGGGGACTTGATGGCAACAGCGGGGTTTCAGCGTTCTGCCGGGCCGACGACTCGCGCCGAAAGCCCGTAGTCCAGTTCCGATCCGTCGACCAGCAGTGCCTCGACCGTACGTGTCACCGGGTCGATGTCCGCCTCCAGGCCGTCGCCCGAGAAATGCGGATATCCGGATGACCCGTACTGACCGGTGGCCACCACGACGGCCGAGCGGATGGCGCTCGCGGCAAGATGGGCCGCATCGCTGCCCTCGACATGCTCGGGCACCAGCAGGATCTCGAAGCGCTGCGGATCTGTGCTCATGCAAGCGACGCTAGACACGCACCGCCCGGCCCGCATGTCGTCGGGCCTGGGGAGTGAGGCGCGCGGGTCAGCTGGACTCGCGCAGCAGTGCCCGCGCCCCCATCAGATCGTGCCGCTCCGGCTCGACGCCGGGGGCACGCACCACACGGTCGACGAGTTCAGCGAGCCGCCGACCGGTCACCATGTCGATCTGCACCGTGCTCAACCGCGGCCGCAGCAGCCTTCCGAGCAGCAGATCGTCCGCACCGATCACCGCGGTCCCGGCGGGGACATCGACGTCCGCGTCCTGCAGGGCCCGCATCAGCAGCATGGCGTACTCGTCGTTGTACGCGTAGACGGCGTCGAGACCGAGTCCGCGCCAGCGGGCGGCGAGGGCGGCGGCCGACTCCTCGTCGTACGGCAGGGGCAGCGGCTCGATCCGGGCGCCCGTGCCCGCCGCGGCCCGCCGGGCACCTTCCAGGCGGGGCTCGGAGAACAGCTCCAGGCCCCTCTCCTGCGGCATGACGACGCCGATGGCCCGCCGGCCGCGCCCGACCAGATGGCCCACGGCGCAGTCGCCGATCTCGCTCTGGTCCATGACGAGGGAGTGCGCGCCCTCGACGCGCTGCGGTCCGAGGGTGATGACGGCCTTCGCGCCGGAGCGTTTGAGGACGTCGACGCCGTGCGGGGTGAGCGCGACCTCGCCGAGCGAGACGACGGCGACGGGACGCAGTTCGGCCCAGGCCCTGGCGGCCTCGTCGCCGGCGAGGCCGAGGCTGCCGTACTGCACGACGGTGTAGTCGAGGCGGCGCAGCGCCCACTGGAGCTCGTTGAAGAAGCGGCTGTAGAGCGGCCCCACGGGGAAGTGCGCGGTGGGGAGGAGCACCATCCGGGTGTGCCCGGCGCGCAGGCTGCGGGCGGCCGCGTGCGGCACATAGCCGAGCTCTTCGGCGGCCTCGCGGACGCGGCGACGGGTGGGCTCGCTGATCCGTACGGCGGAGGTGTTGTTGAGCACGTAGGAGACGGTGGCCCGGGAAACACCGGCCAGCCGGGCGACGTCGGCACTGGTCGGAACGGGGCGTTCTGCGGACTGCTTGGGTGACTGGCTCATCGCTCTCGGCATCCTTCCAGAGCGGCTGCGCACGGGGTCTGGCAGATGGCCGGAAACGAGTGCCGCACAGCATCGGCGTGGACCATGACGTCCCTGGCGGGCTGGATCCGAAGGCCTCCCGCGTGGGTAGGCTCCCCGCCATGGACGACGAGTCGATGGTGGGGCTGCTCGGGCGGGTGACCGGCACGGTGGGGCCCGGGCTCGTCGGCGAGGTCATCGTCCGTATCCGGGGCGGGGCCGAGCATTTCCTCGCCTATCCGGCGTCCGCGAAGGACCGGATCGAGACGGGGACGGTGGTGACGGTGGTGGAACATCTGCCGCCACGCACCGTCTATGTCTCGGCGGTGTACGGCAGTTGAGCCCGGGCCCGATGAGGAGGACACTCCCGATCAGCCGGTGCCGGACGGCACCGGACGAAGGGGGCGTATGCCGATGGTCGTCGGCGTCGCGGCGGGACTCGTTCTCGCCGCCATCATCATTCTGGTCGGAATCTTCAAGCTCATGTGGCGGGTTGCCGAGCCGAACGAAGCACTGATCATCTCCGGCTCCACCCACCGGACCGAAGGTCTCGGCGAAGGCATGGGGTTCCGTGTCGTCACCGGACGCGGAACGCTCGTCCTGCCCGGCATCCAGGTGGTGCGCAAACTGTCGCTGGACCTGAACGAGACCGAACTGTCAGTGGACTGCGTGACGCATCAGGGCATTCCCCTCAAGGTGCGCGGGGTGGTCATCTTCAAGGTCGGCGACGACTTCGTGTCGATCGCCAACGCCGGACGCCGCTTCCTCGATCAGCAGAAGCTGATGGCGGAGCGCGTCCACAATGTCTTCGCGGGCCATCTGCGGTCCATCGTCGGCGGGCTGACCGTCGAGGACATGATCCGTGACCGGGAGAAGCTGACCGGTCAGACCCGGGCGGCCTGCGGAACCGAGATGGAGAAGCTGGGTCTGATCGTGGACTCGCTGCAGATCCACGAGATCGAGGATCCGACCGGGTACATCAAGAATCTCGCCGCGCCGCATGCCGCGGCGGTCCAGCGGGACGCCCGTATCGCGCAGGCCGAGGCGAACCGCAGGGCCACGGAGGCCGAGCAGCAGGCCGCCGCCCGGATGTCGGAGGCGACGCGGGACAGCGAGATCCTCCAGGCCGGCTACCAGGCGGAGCGGGACAAGGCTTCGGCGAAGGCCGAGCAGGCCGGTCCGCTCGCCGACGCGGCGGCCCGCCAGGAGGTCGTGGTCCAGATGACTCGGGTCGCCGAGCTGGAGGCGCACCGCCGCGAGCAGCAGCTGCAGGCGGATGTGCGCAAGCCCGCGGACGCGGCGGCGTACGAGAAGCGGACGCTGGCGGAGGGCGAGCGGGACGCCCGTATCTCGGCCGCGCAGGCCGAGGCGAAGGAGACCGAGCTGGCGAGCGCCGCGAGGGCCACGGCGACCCGCGTCACCGGTGAGGCGGAGGCCGCGGCGAACCAGGCGCGCGGGCTCGCGGTGGCCGCCGCGGTGAAGGCGAGGGGCCTGGCGGAGGCCGAGGCGATCAAGGCGCGTGCGGCAGCGCTCGCCGAGAACCAGGAGGCCGTGGTCGCACAGCAACTGGCCGAGAAGTGGCCGGAGATCGTCGAGGCCGGCGCTGGGGCGTTCAGCAATGTCGATCACATGATTCTGCTGAACGGCGCCGACGGGATGTCGGACATGTTCGCCAAGGCGCTGACCATGGGCGGAACGGGACTGGGTCTGGCCCGGCAGCTGCTGGCGACCATGAACGGCCCGGTGCCCGCGGACGGGAACGGGAACGGCATAGCCACCTCGGTGAACGGCGCGGTTCCGCCCGCCCCGCGCACGGAGCGGATCCCGGTGACGGACGAGCCGGAGGAATGAGGGCGGCACCCGCCCTGCGGGACGGACCGGGCAGGTCCTACCGTGTGGCGGGTGACGATCTCCCCTGACGCATCCGACAGCCCGTTCGACCTGCCCGGCCAGTCCGGCCCCGCGGCCACCACCGAGGCCGATGCCGCCGAGGTCGGCCCGGTCCGCACCTCGTACGCCCCCGACCGCGACGGCGATCCCGACCCCGGCGAGATCGTCTGGACCTGGGTGCCGTTCGAGGAGATGGACGGACGCGGCAAGGACCGTCCGGTCCTGGTGGTGGCCCGTGAGGAGGCCGGAACGCTGCTCGCCGTGCAGCTGTCCAGCAAGCGCCACGACCGGGACCGTGAGTGGGTGGCGATCGGCGTCGGGCCGTGGGACCGGGCGGGACGCGAGTCCTGGGTGGATCTGGACCGGGTGCTGCGGGTGCACGAGGGGGGCATGCGCCGTGAGGCGTGCGCGCTGGACCGGCCGCGTTTCGACCGGGTCGTGCACCGGCTGCGGGAGCGCTACGGCTGGAGCTGACCGGCGAAGGTCCGGCGGAAGGCCCCGAGCGTCGGCCCGTCGGAGCTACGGTCCAGTACGGCGAAGACGATCTGCTCGAAATGGCCCGCGAAGCGGCCGTCCTCGGTGAGCAGGGCGTGGAACGCGGCCGCGACCACCGCGGGGTCGTTGCGGAAGACCCCGCAGCCCCAGGCCCCCAGCACCAGGCGCCGGTAGCCCTGCCCGGCCGCTGTCTCCAGCACCCGCTCGGCGCGCGCGGCGACCGCGGCCGGGATGCGGTGCGCCTGCTCGGGGGTCCGGCTCGTGATCACCCCGGCGTTCGGCGCGGGCGACGTCAGAAATCCCACGGTGCAGGGCTCGTCGAGGAGCCGTCCGCGGTCGTCCCGGAAGACCGGGACGCCCGGTGAGTGGATGACCCGGTCGGTGTAGAAGGGGCTGCGCTCGGCGCGGTGGTGCTCGTAGAACTCGGGGGCGCGCAGGAGCGTGGCATACAGTGCCGAGGCCCGGCAGAGCGCCTCTTCCTGGGCCTGTGCGCCATTCAGATAGCCGCCGCCGGGATTGCGTGCCGAGGCGAAGTTCAGGACGGCGACGGGGCCGCTGTCGGTCGCGGTGAGACGCCGGGCCGCCTCGGTGCTGCTCTCGCCCGTGACCTCGAAGGATGTCGTGCGGTCGGTGTCCGGCACGACCTCCACGGCCTCGGGTCCGTACATCCGGGTCCCTGCCAGTGCGGCGGCCAGCTCCCGACCGATGTCCACCGTCCGGCCGTCGGAGGCCGGGTAGTGGCCGGTCTCGACGATTTCTTCTGTCTGCCGTGCGATCCCCCGCAGTCGTGCACTCATGGCGACATGGTGGGCGACCTGCCGCGGGCGCGGCAATCGGATTTCTTACGTCCCACGAACATCCACGGGCACTCTTGTGCGAAGCGGCGGCCTTGGCTTTAGGTTGGCAGAGTGCCTTCGAAAGAGGAACCGGACATGCACCCACCCAATACAGGCGGCTTCGGCCCCCCTGTCGAGGAAACAGAGGCAGAGGATCTGCTCCGATGTATCTGCTTCAAGAACGGCCCGCCCCGCTTCGTGGGCGTGGAGGTCGAATGGCTCATCCATGAGCTGGAGAGGCCCGATCGCCCCGTCCCCGCCGGCCGTCTCATCGCGGCCCACGACCAGATACGTGCTCTACAACTGAATTCGGCTCTCACCTTCGAGCCAGGCGGCCAGCTGGAGCTCAGCTCGCCCCCCGCCGCTTCCCTGATGGAGTGCATCGACTCCGTCGCCGCCGATCTGGACGCCGTACGCGCCGCGCTCCGCCCGGCAGGCCTCACTCTCACCGGAATCGGGCTCGATCCCTTCAATCCCCCGCGCAGGCTGCTCCACGAACCCCGCTATGACGCCATGGAGGCGTACTTCGACCGGACAGGTGCGTCCGGCCGCGCCATGATGTGCAGTTCCGCCTCGGTCCAGGTGTGCCTGGACGCCGGTGCCGAGGAGCCGGGCCCGCTCGGGCACGGTCGTCGCTGGCAGCTCGCGCACCTGCTCGGCGCGGTGTTGATGGCGTCGTTCGCCAACTCGCCGGTACAGGGCGGGCGGTACACCGGCTGGCGCTCGACCCGGCAGGCCGTGTGGTCCTCGCTCGATGCCGTACGGCCGCTCGCGCCCCCCCTCGGCGAGGAACCGCGCTCCGCCTGGACCGCGCACGCGCTGGACGCACCGGTGATGTGCATACGGGGGGACGGCGACCGGTGGGAGCTGCCCGACGGGCTCACCTTCCGTCAGTGGATACGCTCCGGCGTCGTGCGCCCGCCGACCCGGCAGGATCTCGACTACCACCTCACCACCCTCTTCCCGCCGGTGCGGCCACGGGGCCATCTCGAACTGCGCATGATCGACGCGCAGCCGGGCGACGACGGCTGGATGGTGCCGCTCGCGGTCACCACGGCCCTGTTCGACGACCCCGAGGCGGCCGAGACGGTCTACCGCGTCGTGAAACCACTGGCGGAGTACGCAGGTTCGCTGCCCGCGCCGCGCAATCCGCTGTGGACCAACGCCGCACGGCACGGACTGGCCGATCCCGAACTGCACGCCGCCGCCGTAACCTGCTTCGCCGTCGCCCTGGAGGCGCTCCCCCGCATCGGCGCGTCCCACGCCGTACAGGACGCCGTCGCCGCATTCAACGAGCACCACGTCCTGCGGGGTCGATGTCCTGCCGACGAGCTGCGCATCCCCTCCCTCGGGAAGGAACCGATCAGATGACCGAAGACCTCCGGCTCCGCGCCCTGGACGCGCTGACCGCAGCCCGAGCCCGTACGGCCACGCTCACCTCGTGCGTCGACGACCGTGAACTGACCGCCCAGCATTCGCCGTTGATGTCCCCGCTGGTGTGGGACCTGGCTCATATCGGCAACCAGGAGGAGCAGTGGCTGCTGCGCACCGTCGCCGGACGTGAGGCGCTGCGCCCCGAGATCGACTCCGTCTACGACGCCTTCGAGCATCCGCGGGCCCTGAGGCCCACGCTGCCGCTGCTCGCCCCGGCCGAGGCGCGCGCGTACGCCTCCGATGTGCGCGGCAGGGTCCTGGACGTCCTGGAGAGCACCCCGCTGGAGGGCCGGCCACTTCTCGACGCCGCCTTCGCCTTCGGGATGATCGCCCAGCACGAGCAGCAGCACGACGAGACGATGCTCATCACGCATCAGCTGCGCAAGGGGCCCGCGGCCCTCAGCGCGCCCGAGCCGCCGGCCGGCAGCACGCAGGGCCTGCCCGCCGAAGTCCTGGTCCCGGGCGGCCCGTTCACGATGGGTACATCGACCGAGCCGTGGGCGCTCGACAATGAACGGCCCGCGCACCAGCGCGTCGTTCCGGGATTCTTCATCGACACCGTGCCCGTGACCTGCGGCGCCTACGAGGCCTTCATCGAGGACGGCGGCTATGCCGAACCCCGCTGGTGGGCTGCCGAGGGCTGGGAGCAGATCCGTCAGCACGACATCGGCGCCCCGCTGTTCTGGCGCCGCGAGGGCGGCCAGTGGCTGCGCCGCCGCTTCGGGGTGACCGAGCCGGTGCCCGCGGACGAGCCGGTGCTGCACGTCAGCTGGTACGAAGCCGATGCGTACGCCCGCTGGGCGGGGCGGCGGCTGCCCACCGAGGAGGAGTGGGAGAAGGCCGCCCGCCACGATCCCCACTCGGGCCGCTCGCGCCGCTTCCCGTGGGGCGACGAGGATCCGAAGCCCTCGTACGCCAACCTCGGCCAGCGCCATCTGCGGCCCGCTCCGGTCGGCAGCTATCCGGAGGGAGAATCGCCGCTCGGGATACGGCAGTTGATCGGCGATGTGTGGGAGTGGACGGCGAGCGACTTCCTGCCCTACCCGGGCTTCGCGGCCTTCCCGTACCGCGAGTACTCCGAGGTGTTCTTCGGCAGCGCGCACAAGGTGCTGCGCGGCGGGTCGTTCGCCGTCGACGCGGTGGCCTGCCGCGGCACCTTCCGCAACTGGGACCTCCCGGTGCGCCGGCAGATCTTCTCCGGCTTCCGTACGGCACGGGACGCGCACGTGCGGGAGGAGTCGGCCTGATGTGCCGCCATATCGCCTTTCTCGGCCCGCCGCTGCCGCTTCGGCAGCTGCTCGTCGAGCCCGCGCACGGGCTGTTCAGGCAGTCCTGGGCGCCGCGTCACCAGCGGCACGGAACCGTCAACGCCGACGGCTTCGGCGTGGGCTGGTACGCCGAGGGCGATCCGGTGCCTGCCCGGTACCGGCGCCCGGGACCCATCTGGGCCGACCTCTCCTTCGCCGATCTCGCCCGCGTGGTCCGCAGCGGCGCCCTGCTCGCTGCCGTCCGCGACGCCACCGAGGCGGGCGCGGACGGTGAGGCGGCGGCCGCGCCGTTCACCGCCGGGCCCTGGCTGTTCAGCCACAACGGCGCGGTCAAGGGCTGGCCCGGCTCGCTGGCCCCGCTCGCCCTGACCCTGCCCGCGGCCGAGCTGCTGTCGCTGGAGGCACGGTGCGACTCCGCGCTGGTGTGGGCGTTGGTGCTGCACCGGCTGCGCGACGGCGACGAGCTCGGCCAGGCGCTGGCCGACACGGTCCGCGAGGTCGGCGAGGCAGCGCCGGGCTCCCGGCTCAATCTGCTTCTCACCGACGGAGAGACCGTCGCGGCGACGGCGTGGGGCGACACGCTCTGGTATCTGGCCGAGCCCGGGCGCCGCACGGTCGTCGCCTCGGAGCCGTACGACGACGATCCGCACTGGCGCGAGGTCCCCGACCGCACCCTGCTGGCGGCGACCCGCACCGATGTCCTTCTGACCCCGCTCAAGGAGCCACCCGCGTGAGCCCGTTCCTGCTGACCCGAACCCTGCCCGAGGACGCCACCGACGCCGCCCTGCGCGCGGACGTGCTGCACGGTCTGACCCGTACGCCCAAGACGCTGCCGCCCAAGTGGTTCTACGACGCCCGCGGCAGCGAGCTCTTCGAGGAGATCACCCGGCTCCCCGAGTACTACCCGACCCGCGCCGAGCGCGAGATCCTGCTCGCCCGCTCGACCGAGATCGCCGCGGCGACCGGGGCGCGCACCCTCGTGGAGCTGGGCTCGGGCTCCTCGGAGAAGACCCGGCATCTGCTGGACGAGCTGCCCCAGCTGCACACCTATGTGCCGGTCGACGTGAGCGAGAGCGCGCTGACCGGCGCGGCCGAGGCGCTGCTCGCCGAGCGGCCCTCGCTCAATGTCCATGCCCTGATCGCCGACTTCACCCGCGGTCTGACCCTGCCCGACACTCCGGGACCGCGACTCATCGCCTTCCTCGGGGGAACCATCGGCAATCTGCTGCCGGAGGAGCGCGCGGTGTTCCTACGCTCCGTGCGCTCGATGATGGACCCCGGCGACGCGCTGCTGCTCGGCACGGATCTGGTGAAGGACGAGAACGTGCTGGTGCGGGCGTACGACGACGCGGCCGGGGTGACGGCCGCGTTCAACAAGAACGTGCTGTCCGTCATCGCGCGTGAGCTGGATGCGGACGTCGACCCCGACGACTTCGAGCATGTGGCGCTGTGGGACCGCGAGCAGGAATGGGTCGAGATGCGGCTGCGGGCGCGCTCCGCACTGACCGTGAAGATCCCCGAGCTGGATCTCGTGGTGCCGTTCGAAGCAGGCGAGGAGATGCGTACGGAGGTGTCGGCGAAGTTCCGTCAGGAGGGTGTACGGACCGAACTGGCTGCGGCGGAGCTCAAGCTGACGAACTGGTGGACGGACACGGAAGGCAGGTTCGCACTCTCTCTGGCGACGGCCAGCTGAGCCGCGCGGGCCAGTGAGCGGCGGTCGGGGCAGCTCCCCGCGGGGATGGCCGGCAGCAGCCGGATCTCCGCGGTGAGCCCGCCGGCCGCCACGACCCGCCACAGGGACGCGGTCAGCGAGTCCTCCCCGACGAAGGCGGCGGCGCCGGTGGGCAGATAGCTGATGCGTACGGGCTGAACGTCCGCGCCGGCGTCCAGCGCGGCCTGGAAGACGGCGGGCCTGAAGCGGCCCTGGGCCCGGCCGCACCAGGTGGAGCCTTCGGGGAAAGCTATGACGCGCGCGCCGCCGTTCATCGCGGACGCCATCTCGCGGACCGTGCCGGGCAGCGTACGCAGCCGGTCGCGCTCCAGGAAGAACGTGCCGCCGCGAGCGGCCAGCGGTCCGAGCACCGGCCAGCGCCGGACCTCGCTCTTGGCCAGCATCCGTCCGGGCAGGGCCGCCGCGATCAGCGGTATGTCCAGCCACGAGATGTGGTTGGCGACGACAAGGGATCCCCCGGTGCTCGGCGTCCGGCCGGCGCCGACGATCCGGACGCGTACGCCGAAGGCGCGTACCACCGCACGCGCCCAGCAGCGGGTCGCCAGATGGCGGAACCGGGTTCCGAGTATCACCGCGAGCAGCGCGACCACCGGCCCGAGCAGAAGACCGGCGAGGACCGTCGCGATTCCGGCGAGCAGCCGGGCGGCGGCCCTCAGCGAGCCGGCCGCCGGGCCGTGGTGGGTCGCGCACCCCCGCGGGGTGCAGGGCGCGCTGGGCAGCCAGACGCTCATCGCACCGGGGCGAGGGAGAGGAAGTGGCGCAGGTAGCGCGGGTTGGTGCGGCGCAGCGAGAGCAGCACATAGAGGTCCGCGACACCGAAGTCAGGGTCGTGGGCGGGCGCTCCGCAGACCCAGGCGCCGAGCCGCAGATAGCCGCGGAGCAGTGCGGGCAGCTCGGTGCGGCCCTCGGGGCGGGCGACGGAGTCGGGGTTCCACAGCTTGTGCGGGGTGACCCAGTACTCCTCGGGGGCGAGGTTCTTGGCCTTCACGGTGTCCCAGGTGGCCGCGGCGAGGGTGCCGCCGTCCGCGAGCGGGATGGAGCAGCAGCCGGCCAGCCAGTTGTGGCCGGTGCGGGTCATGTAGCGGGCGAGCCCGGCCCAGATGAGGGCGATGACGGCGCCGTTGCGGTGCAGGGGGTGGACGCAGGAGCGGCCGACCTCGACGAGGTCGTCGCGGATGGGGGCGAGCCTGGCCAGGTCGAACTCGGTCTCGGAGTAGAGCCGGCCCGCGACCCGGGCGCGGTCCGGCGGCAGCAGGCGGTAGGTGCCGACGACCTCTCCGGTCTCGGCCTCGCGTACGAGGAGGTGGTCGCAGTACGCGTCGAAGGCGTCGATGTCCAGACCCGGCTCGGACCCCTCCAGCCGGGCGCCCATCTCACCGGCGAACACCTGGTGCCGCAGGCGCTGCGCGGCCCGTACGTCCTCCTGGTCCCGGGCGAGCGAGACGACGTAGCGCTGCTCGTCCCCCTCACGCAGGGGTCCGGGGGCGGGCGAGGGCAGGTGCGCGGCGAGCTGCGTGGGGAGCTGCGCAGGGACGGCGAGTGGGGCGGGGACGACAGCTGGCGATGCGGGCATGACGGTCTCCTGTGCCGGACGGAAGGGGACGGACCGCGGGTGCGGCGGCCCGGCTCCTTACTTCTTCCGTGGCTGGCTGGATTCGACATGACCGCCCGGCGGAGAGTGGATGTGCGACGGCTGAATGCCGGGGAATGGCGTGCCGGGGACCTGCCACGCAGGGTAAGGAGAGCCGTCGGTTCAGTGAGGGGCGAGGCGTCGGTGATGCCTCGGAGGCCTTGCGCGCCGCCCGCTGCGGGTTCTCTCCCCGCAGAACGGCCGTCATGAACGAACCCGGACACCCCAGAGATCCTGGGCGGCGCCCAGGAGAAATCAGGCGGACCAGCCCCTGCGCGCTAGGGAGTGTCTTCAAAGTAGCGTCGTCCGCCCGAAGGGCGGGCCTGACGGCGTCTGGTGCGTGCGATCGCAAGGCGGAGGAAAGAGCCCACGCGGAGCGTCGGCGACTGACGACAACGCAGCGAGCGTGCGTGCCAGGCGTCGCCAGGCAGACGGGACTTTGAAGACACGACCTAGGCGGAGTCGAGATGGGCGAACACCACCACATTCTGGGTGTAGTCCTTCGCCTTTCGGTCGTACGAGCCCCCACAGGTGATGAGACGCAGCTGCGGGTTCGGGGTGTCGGCGTAGACCCGCTCATTGGGGAAGCGCGCCTTGCTGAAGCTTTCGACGGAGTCGACCACGAACGAGGCGACCGTGCCGTCCTCGCGGGTGATGTCGACCTTGCCCCCGGGCTTGAGCAGACGCAGCTGCACGAACACGGCCGGGCCGGTCTTGGTGTCGACATGGCCCGCGACAATCGCCGCGCCGCGCTCCCCGGGCGAGACGCCTCCCTCGAACCAGCCGACCAGGTTGTTGTCGTTGGCGGGGGGTGCGTCGAGCCGCCCGGACTTGCCGATGGACAAGGTCGTAAAGGGGGCGTTGACGGCGATCTGTGGGATCGAGAGCCGCTTCGGCGCGGAACGGGGCAGCACCAGATCGCTGACGGGCGGCGCGACCGGGCCGTACGTGGGCGGGGCGGCGACCACCGGAGGGACCTGGGGAATGCCGTCCGCGGAGGATCCGGAGGAGTTGAGGATGACGACGACGCCCAGCCCGATCGAGGCGATGGCCCACAGCATCGAGCGGCCGACGGAGCGGGATGCGGAGGCGGGCGGGTTCGGGCCGGGGGACTGCAGGGCGGCCATGGGGGCGTGCCTTTCGTGGACGTGGGCCGGTGGGTCGCGAGCGGAGGGCCGCGCGGGGGTTGCCAGGGCATGCTCTGGAAGAACCAGCCACCGCGGCCACCGTCCGGGAAGGACGGCGGCCGCGGCGGGAAGTGACTACGGGTGGCCCGGGCTATCAAGCCACCGCGCCACTCGACGCGTTGCGGCGGCGCAGCGTGTACGCACCGAAGCCGATGCCGCCGAGCAGCAGGAGGGAACCTGCGGCCAGGCCGCCGCCGGACTCGGCCAGACCGCCGCCACCGGCGTGGACGCCGCCCGACGGCTTCTCCTTCTTCCAGGAGCCGCCGCTCTCCGAGGAGGAGCCGCTGTCCTGTCCCCAGTCCTCGGCCACGACCTTGGCCAGGGCGCCACCACCGGTGTGGACACCGCCCCAGGGCTTGTCCTTCTTCCAGGACTCCTTCTTCGACGACTCCTCAGTCGTCGCCGACTCCTCAGTGGTCGCCGACTCTCCGGTCGTCGCCGACTCCTCCTTCTTCCAGGACCCCTTCTTCGACGACTCTCCAGTCGTGGCCGAGTCTCCAGTCGCCGCCGAGTCCCCGGTCGTCGCCGAGTCCTCCTTCTTCCAGGACTCCTTCTTCGACGACGGGTCGGACGCGGTGGAGGAGTCCTCCTTGGTGGAGTCCTGCGCGGTGGAGTCCTGCTTGCTGGTCTTGCCGTAGCCGCTGCTGGAGGAGGAGCTGTCTTGCCCGTAGTCCTCGTCCATCGTGATGGCATTCGCGGCGGGCGCGGTGAGAGCGAGGACCGCCGTCACGGCGGCCGAGGCGAACAGTGTGCGGGCAGAGCGCATGTGACACTTTCCTTTCGCCGCGCTGCGAAGGCTGACACTTCGTCGGCTCATCGGATCGCAGTGCGACATGATCCACCGTCAGCCCGATCACGGCTCAGCACCAGTCGACACCACCGCATTCGAGGGGCACCCTGGGCCCTTCGAGTGGCGATTGCCGGAATATCACTCGTTGGACTGCACAACACGCCGAGGTGATGTTTCAGCCGCAGCAATCGCGTCTTTACCTGACGGTGCATCACCTTGAAGACGCTCTGACCTGCGAAGAAGAGAACCCGGCGGGCGGAAACCATCCTCGACGCCTCGCCCTCGTCGAGAACCGGCGGTCCGGCGGCCCGGTGACGCGATCCCCTCCCGGCGCACCCTCAGCACCGGACTCGGCGCCGACCGGTCGCTCCCCCGCCGCGCCCGGACGGCGCTCGGCCCGGCCTCGGACGACCTTCCAGGTTCCGACGCCTCGCGCGCCGCCTCCCGGTGGGGCACCGTGGAGTGAACGCATCGAGAGGAGTGCGACACACATGTCGAATCACACCTACCGGGTCACCGAGATCGTCGGCACCTCGCCCGACGGCATCGACCAGGCCATCCGCAACGGCATCCACCGGGCGTCCCAGACCCTCCGGGGCCTCGACTGGTTCGAGATGACCGAGGTCCGCGGCCAGATCGTCGACGGGCAGATCCAGCACTGGCAGGTCGGGCTCAAGGTCGGATTCCGGCTCGATGACGGCAGCTGACAGGCCGACCGCACGGACACGCAGGCGCCTGAGGGCTCACCCGTACGGACCCTCAGGTGCGGCCCTCGTCGCTCGTGATCAATGCACCTGGGGAATCCTCGCGCGGCGCGGACGTTGAACCCTGTGTGAGCGCATTGATCGAGTCGACCCGCTTCTCCGTACTGGACCGTTCACGCACCCGCGAGGGGCACGAGGGGCCCGCGGCCCTGCGCGACACGGTGCGTCTCGCCCAGGAGCTGGAAGCGCTGGGATACCACCGCTTCTGGGTCTCCGAGCACCACAGCGTGCCCGGAGTGGCGGGCTCCGCGCCGACTGTTCTCGCGGCCGCGGTCGCCGCCGCGACCTCGACGATTCGCGTCGGCACGGGCGGAGTGATGCTCCCGAACCATCAACCGCTGGTCGTTGCCGAGCAGTTCGGGGTCCTCGAAGCGCTCTTCCCCGGCCGGATCGGCATGGGGCTCGGCCGCTCGGTGGGCTTCACGGACGGCATACGCAAGGCCCTGGGCCGGGACAAGAAGGCCGCCGAGGATTTCGCCGGGCAGCTGGAAGAGCTGCTGGGCTGGTTCGACGGCCGGCAGACGGCGCATCCGCAGGTGCATGCCCGCCCCGCGGAGGGCCTGCGGGTCCCGCCGTACCTCCTGGCCACCGGCGAAGGAGCACAGATCGCGGCCGCCGCCGGGCTGCCGCTGGTCATCGGCGACATACGGGGCCGCGACCGGATGCTCGCGGCCATCGACCGCTACCGCCGGGACTTCCGGCCGTCCTCCTGGTCCGAGCGGCCGTACGTGGTCGTCTCCGGCACGGTCGTCGTCGCCGCCACGGAGCAGGAGGCGCACCGGCTGCTGATGCCGGAGGCCTGGTCGCTGGCGTACTCCCGGACGCACGGGGTTTTCCCGCCGCTCGCCCCGCCGGAGCGGATCGACGCGCTGGCGATGACGGCCCGGGAGCGCCAGTTCTACGAGTCCGGGCTCGGCGGCCACATCGCGGGCACCGAGGAGCAGGTCACGGACGCGCTGGAGGCGGTCGTCAAGGAAAGCGGCGCCGACGAAGTGCTGGTCACGACGAGTACGTACGACCGTGAGGCCCTGCTGGACTCCTTCCGCAGGCTCGCCCGGATCGCGGGGCTGACCAGCGCGAACGCCTAGAATCGTGCGCTGCGCACAGCCCCCACGACCCGTTTGTGCGCCTAGGCCGCCGTGTCGAAGGTGTAGTGGCGGGTGTGATCCAGCATGTCGGCCGGGGTCACGTCGTTCCAGGGGCGCATGGTCTCCCGTAGATCGACGACATTGCGCGTGCCGGCGGCCGGGAGGTAGGTCGAGCCGGGGTGGCGTGCCTGCCACTCGGCCCAGAGCTTGTCGATGAAGGCGTGGTGCATCCAGAACACCGGGTCGTTGGGCGAGACTCCGGTGCCCATCTGGCCGCCGACCCAGACATGGACCCGGTTGTGCAGATTGACGCCGCGCCAGCCTTCCAGGTGATTACGGAAGCCGTCCGACGCGCTGTTCCACGGCGGAGCGTCATAGGTGGCCAT
This sequence comes from Streptomyces sp. NBC_00322, assembly GCF_036147535.1. Classification (NCBI taxonomy): domain Bacteria; kingdom Bacillati; phylum Actinomycetota; class Actinomycetes; order Kitasatosporales; family Streptomycetaceae; genus Streptomyces; species Streptomyces sp. NBC_00322. Next base: position 1,303,148 of record NZ_CP108019.1, read on the forward strand.
GGCGAGTACGGAGTCCACCTCGGCCCGGGTCGGCAGCTGACGGCCCCCGGCGCCGAGGTCCCGGCGCAGATAGCCGCGGCCGTCCACGCGTATGCTCACCAGCCATTTGCCGGCCGCGAACGCGAACGGGCCGTCCGTCACCTGGCCGTCCCTGCTGCGCCCGGTGCCGCCGAGGAAGTCGGCCGCCCAGAGCGAGGATGCGGCGGTTCGGTCGGCGGTCCAGTCCCAGTACGGGAGCGCCACGGAGGGGTCCACGGCCTGGAGCTGCTGCTCGAACTGTATGAGGAACCTGCGGTGCCAGGGCAGGAAGGAGGGCGAGCGGTGGCCGACCCGCTCGCCGTTGTCGGTGTCGCCCATGATGAAGGCGTTGTGGGTGGCGACGAAGGCGTCGTACTGCCCATTGCGCTTGAGTTCGAGCAGCGCGTCGACGAAGCGGCGCTTCTCGGTGGCGGTGAGCTGCGCCTGGTTCTTGCGTACGGTCATGACGGTGCGGGCTCCTGGATCAGGTGGTGACGAGCGGAACGAGGGCGGCGCCCTGGAGTTCGGCGACTGCGGCGCGGGCCACCGCGCGGGGCGTGGCGAACGTCTCGTAGTGGTTGACGACGCTGATCCACGTGCCGTCGGCGTTGCGCATCACATGCAGTTCCTCGCCGTCGATGTGCACGGCGAAGCCGCCCCCGTGTCCGCCCCCGTGGTGTCCGCCTCCGTGATGCCCGCCCGCCTGGGAGGGCGCGCCCTGTATACGGCGGCCTTGGAAGACCTCATCGAACGAAGCGGGTTCGGCCGAGGGGCCGGAGACGGTCCGCTCGGTCCGCGCGGCAGCGGCCGTTGTGCCCGCTACGGCCACCGCGGCGGCCGCTCCTGCGACGGCGCCCAGGGCGCGTCGGCGGGTGAGTTCAGGCATGGCAAATACCCCCAGATGTTTCGGTGGTTCGGTCGGTCACGGGCGTGGTCGGCGCCCGTGACCCGGCTCCATGCCTACCGGTTCACCCGAACTCCGGGGAAATCTCAGGGAATTGGTTCGCTACTATGCGGACATGTCGCGATACGCAGTGCAGCGTTGAACAAGGTTGATCTTGCTGTCCGCGCGTCCCGTTGCCGCCAGAGACGTAAATTCTGCGGCTGATGTGACAGTTACGTGAAGAGTTTGTTGCTCACAGCGGGAAAACGTGCGCGGCCTCACACCGGGAAGCTGTCCGGAATCTCATGACTCAGCGGCGGACCTTCCGGCTCGCCCGCAGCCACTCCTTGTTCATCGCGGCGATGGACGGCAAGGGGATCCCCTTCGGACAGGCCGTTGCGCATTCGCCGGTCAGGGTGCAGCCACCGAAGCCCTCCTCGTCCATCGTCGCGACCATGTCGAGCACCCGCGTCTCGCGTTCGGGCGCGCCCTGTGGCAGCACATTGAGATGGTTGATCTTCGCCGAAGTGAAGAGCATCGCCGAGCCGTTGGGGCAGGCCGCCACGCACGCGCCGCAGCCGATGCACTCGGCGTGCTCGAAGGCGAAGTCGGCGTCCGGCTTGGGGACGGGCGTGGCATGGGCCTCGGGTGCCGCGCCGGTGGGGGCGGTGATGTAGCCGCCGGCCTGGATGATCCGGTCGAAGGCGCTGCGGTCCACCACCAGGTCCTTGACCACCGGGAAGGCGGAGGCACGCCACGGCTCGACGTCGATGGTGTCGCCGTCCTGGAAGGACCGCATATGGAGCTGGCAGGTGGTGGTGCGTTCGGGGCCGTGCGCATCGCCGTTGATGACCAGGCTGCACGCGCCGCAGATGCCCTCGCGGCAGTCGTGGTCGAAGGCGACGGGGTCCTCTCCGCGCAGGATGAGTTCCTCGTTGAGGGTGTCGAGCATCTCCAGGAAGGACATCTCCTTGGAGATCCCGTCGACCTCGTACGTGGCCATGGCGCCGGGCGCTTCGGCGTTCCGCTGTCGCCAGACGCGCAGGTTGAGCTTCATGCGTAGCTCCGCTGGGTGGGGTGGACGTACTCGAAGACCAGGTCTTCCTTGTGCAGAACGGGGGCGTCACCGCTGCCGTGCTCTCCCGGGGCACGACCCTCCGCCCCCCGGAATTCCCAGGCAGCCACGTACGAGAACTCCTTGTCGCGCCGGGCGGCTTCGCCGTCCTTCGTCTGGGACTCCTCGCGGAAGTGGCCGCCGCAGGACTCGGAGCGGTGCAGTGCGTCGAGGCACATCAGTTCGGCGAGCTCCAGATAGTCGACGACGCGGTTGGCCTTCTCCAGCGACTGGTTGAACTCCTCGCCCCTCCCGGGCACCTTGATGCGGCGCCAGAACTCCTCGCGGATCTGCGGGATGCGTTCCAGGGCCTTGCGCAGGCCGGCGCCCGTACGCGCCATTCCGCAGAACTCCCACATGAGTTCGCCCAGTTCGCGGTGGAAGGAGTCGGGCGTGCGGTCGCCGTCGACCGCCAGCAGCAGACTCAGCCGGTCCTCTGTCTCCGCGAGCACCTCGGCCACCGCCGGGTGCGAGGCGTCGACGCTCTCGGTGTGCGGGTTGCGGGCGAGATAGTCGTTGATGGTGGACGGCAGGACGAAGTACCCGTCCGCCAGGCCCTGCATCAGCGCGGACGCTCCCAGCCGGTTCGCGCCGTGGTCGGAGAAGTTGGCCTCGCCGATCGCGAAGAGCCCCGGGACGGTGGTCTGCAGGTCGTAGTCGACCCAGAGCCCGCCCATCGTGTAGTGCACGGCGGGATAGATCCGCATGGGCACCTCGTACGGATTCTCGGCGGTGATCCGCTCGTACATGTCGAAGAGGTTGCCGTACTTGTCCTCCACCGCCTTGCGGCCCATCCGCGAGATCGCGTCCGCGAAGTCCAGATAGACGCCCTGCCCGCCGGGTCCCACGCCGCGGCCCTCGTCGCAGACGTTCTTCGCGGCGCGCGAGGCGATGTCGCGGGGGACGAGATTGCCGAAGGACGGGTAGATCCGCTCCAGGTAGTAGTCGCGCTCGTCCTCGGGAATCTCGTTCGGCGGCCGGTCGTCGCCCTTCGCCGCGGGCACCCAGATGCGGCCGTCGTTGCGCAGCGACTCGCTCATCAGCGTCAGCTTGGACTGGTGGTCGCCGGTGCGCGGGATGCAGGTGGGATGGATCTGGGTGAAGCAGGGGTTGGCGAAGTACGCGCCGCGCCGGTGGGCGCGCCAGATGGCGGTGGCGTTGGAGTTCATGGCGTTGGTCGACAGATAGAAGACGTTGCCGTAGCCGCCGGAGGCCAGGACCACCGCGTCGGCGAAGTGGCTGGAGATCTTCCCGGTGATCAGATCGCGGGCGACGATGCCGCGGGCCCGCCCGTCGACGACGATGAGATCGAGCATTTCGGTACGGGCGTGCATGGTCACCGTACCTGCGGCGATCTGCCGCGACAGGGCCTGGTAGGCGCCGAGCAGGAGTTGCTGACCCGTCTGGCCGCGGGCGTAGAAGGTACGGGAGACCTGGACGCCGCCGAAGGAGCGGGTGTCGAGCAGTCCGCCGTACTCCCGGGCGAAGGGCACGCCCTGGGCCACGCACTGGTCGATGATCTCGACCGAGATCTGGGCGAGCCGGTGGACATTGGACTCTCGGGCGCGGAAGTCTCCGCCCTTGACGGTGTCGTAGAAGAGACGGTGGATCGAGTCGCCGTCGTTGCGGTAGTTCTTGGCCGCGTTGATGCCGCCCTGGGCTGCGATGGAGTGGGCCCTTCGCGGGGAGTCCTGGTAGCAGAACTGCTCGACGTGGTAACCCTGTTCGGCCAGTGTCGCGCCCGCGGCGCCGCCCGCGAGGCCAGTGCCGACGACGATGACGGTGTGCTTGCGGCGGTTGGCCGGGTTGACCAGCCTGGCCTCGAAGCGCCTCCGGTCCCAGCGCTCGGCGACGGGCCCTTCGGGCGCCTTGGTGTCGGCTAGGGGAGCACCGACCTTGTAGTTGAGACAGCTCATGTCAGCCCACCACTCCTGTCATGACGGCCACGGGTACGGAGATGAACCCCGCGGTGAGCACCAGCGCGAGGACATTGGCGGCGGTCTTGAGTGCGCGGTCGCGGGTGGCGCTGCCGACACCGAGGGTCTGGGCGGCGCTCCAGAAGCCGTGGCGGATGTGCAGTCCGACGGCGAGCATCGCGACGATGTAGATGACATTGCCGTACCAGGTGGAGAAGGTCGCGACGACGTTCTCGTAGGGATGGCCCGGCTCGGCGTTCTCGTTCACCGTCAGCGTCGTCAGGTCGAGCAGGTGCCAGACGATGAACAGCGCCACGATGATCCCGCCCCAGCGCATGGTGCGGGTGGCGTAACTGGCCCGGCGCCGCTTGTGTGCGTACTGGACCGGCCGGGCCCGGAGGTCCCGCCTGCTGAGCTGGTACGCCGAGACCGCGTGCCCCACGACGGCAGCCAGCAGCACGACGCGGACGATCCACAGACCCCACGAGTAGTGCAGTACGGGCTCGCCCATGGTGCGCAGCCAGTGGCCGTAGGCGTTGAACTCCCCCGCCCCGAAGAAGACCTTGAGGTTGCCCATCACATGCGCGACCAGATAGCCGAGCATGATCAGGCCGCTCACGGCCATCACCGTCTTCTTGCCGACCGTCGATCCCCAGAAGGTGCGCGTGGGCGACGGCTTTCGATCCGTCCGCGTTGCCAGAGCCATACGAGGAACGCTAGGGCCGGGATGCTCCAGAGGTCCAAGACATGATCCGGCTCATCTCCATAGCCCTGTCCTATCGTGGTGGATATGCAGTTCCAGCAGCTTCTCTATTTCGTGGCGGTCGCCGAGGCCCGGCACTTCACCCATGCCGCCGAGCGCGTCCATGTCTCCCAGCCGTCGCTCTCCCAGCAGATCAGGGCACTGGAGAAAGAGCTGGGCGCCGAGCTGTTCAGCCGGGCCCGCGGCAATATCGCGCTCACGGAGGCGGGCGAGGCTCTGTTGCCGCTGGCCCGCCGGATCCTCGCCGACGCCGACACCGCCCGGCACGAGGTGCAGGAGCTGGTGCAGCTGCGCCGCGGCCGGGTCAGGCTCGGCGCGACACCCAGCCTCTGCACCGGGCTGCTCCCCGATGTGCTGCGCGCCTTCCACGATCTGCATCCGGGCATCGAGCTGCTCATCGAGGAGAGCGGTTCGCACGATCTCGTACGGGAGCTGGCACGCGGCTTCCTCGATCTGGCCCTGATCGTGCTGCCGCTGCCGCCCGCTTCACCCGCGCTGACCACGGTCGAGCTGCTGCGCGAGGACCTGGTGGTGGTGTCGTCCCCATCGGCATCCGGACCGCGGCGGCCGGTACGGATCGCCGATCTGCGCGATCAGCCGCTGGTGATGTTCCGGCACGGCTACGACCTGCGCGAACTGACGGTCGCCGCGTGCCGCGCGGAGGGCTTCGAGCCGGGCTTCACCGTGGAGGGCGGCGAGATGGACGCGGTGCTCGGTTTCGTACGGGCGGGGCTCGGCATCGCGGTGGTGCCGAGCATGGTCGCCGACCGGGCCGGCTCCGACCTGCGGGTCACACCGCTCGCCCGGCCGGGACTGCGCCGTACGATCGCGCTCGCGCACCGCAGCGACGTGGCGCCACCGCGGGCGGCCCGCGAGCTGCAGCGGATGCTTCTCGGCTCGCGGGCGGCGGCGCCGTAGGGCCTGTCGTTCGGATCAGGCCGGATCAGTGAGCGGGGTCTGGTGCGTGCGATCGCAGGCCGGAGGATGGGGGTCCCCCCGCCGAAGGCAGGGGGAGAGCCCACGCGGAGCGTCGGCGACTGACGCAACGCAGCATGGGGGCACCTCCCGTGCCCGAAGGGCTACGGGGGTGGGGGCCCCTCCCACGCCGAAGGCTGTGGGGGAGCGTGCCAGGGCACGCGAACCCGGCAAGATCCAAACGACAGGCCCTAGGTCCGGGGCGGAGCCCCGGGGGGAAACTACACCGCGTCCGCCAGAGACAGCGCGTGCAGCTTGTCCGGCGGGCCCGGGCGCGCGTAGTACCAGCCCTGAGCCGTGTCGCAGCCGAGCTCCCGCAGCTGCTCTGCCTGCGCGCCCGTCTCCACCCCCTCGACCGTGACCGCGAGTTCCAGGCTGTGCGCCAGCGAGACGATCCCCTCGACGATCTTCAGATCGACGGGGTCGGCCGGATGGCGCTGCATTCCCTGGGTGAAGGAGCGGTCGAGCTTGAGGACGCTCACCGGCAGCCGACGCAGGTTCGCCAGATTCGAGTACCCCGTACCGAAGTCGTCGAGCGCTATGTCCACGCCCATCTCGGCGAGTTGGCGCAGCGGCTTCAGCAGGTCCTCGTCCGCGCCGATCAGCGCGGACTCGGTCACTTCCAGGCAGAGCGCACCCGGTTCGAGGCCGGAGCGTTCGAGGACGTCGACGGTGTCGGCGACCAGGCCCGGGTGGTGCAGCTGCGCGGGCGAGAGGTTCACGTTGATCCGCAGTGGACCACCGTCGGAGTGGCGCTCCTGCCAGTATCTGGCCTGGCGTACGGCCTCTTGGAGCACCCACCGGCCCAGCGGCACGATCAGTCCGGTGTGCTCGGCGAGCGGAATGAACTGGTCCGGTCCCAGCACTCCGTGCTGCGGATGGCACCAGCGTACGAGTGCCTCCGCGCCGTGCACGCTTCCGTCGCCGAGGTGCACCAGCGGCTGGTACTCGATGAAGAACTCACCGCGCTCCAGAGCCGCGGGCAGCGCGGTGGTCAGACCGTGCCGGGTGATCGCGCGGGCGTCCGCCTCCGGGTCGGCGAGCTCGAAGCGGTTGCCGCCCGCGGACTTGGCCCGGTACATCGTGATGTCGGCGCTGCGCAGCACCTCGGCGGGGGTGCGCTCGCCCGCGGGGCCCTCGACGATGCCGATGCTTCCGCGGACCGTGAACTCCCGTCCGTCGACCCGGATCGGGGATGCGAGCGCGCCGAGGATACGGCCCGCGAGCTCGTCGACACCGATTTGCGTATCGGGTCCGGTGGTCAGCGCCACGAACTCGTCGCCGCCGAGGCGGGCCACCATCTCGCCCTGCGCGGTGGCGCAGCTCTGCAGCCGGTCGGCGACCTCCACAAGGAGCCGGTCGCCCGCCGCGTGTCCCAGGCTGTCGTTGATCGCCTTGAATCCGTCGAGATCGAGGTAGCAGAGCCCGAAGCGTGAGCCCTCGCCACCGGACAGGGCCTTCTCCAGCCGTTCGAAGAAGAGCGTCCGGTTGGGCAGCCCGGTCAGGGCGTCGTGCGTGGCCTCGTAGCGCAGCCGCAGATTGAGCAGCCGGCGCTCCGTGGTGTCCTCCATCAGCGCGAGCTGGTACTGCGGCTTGCCGTCGGCGTCCCGCAGCAGAGAGACCGTCAGATTGGTCCAGAGCACGGTGCCGTCATTGCGGAAGAACGGCTTCTCGACGCGGTAGTCGTCGCGTTCGCCGCGCACCAACTCCCGGTACAGCTCCCAGACATGGGGCCTGTCCTCGGGATGGGACCACTCGGTCACCTTCCGGCCGCGCACATGGTGTTCGAGGCCGCCGAACATCCGCGTCAGGGTCTCGTTGACCTCGAGGATATTGCCGTCGAGGTCGGCGATCCCGATGCCGATCGCGGCTCCCTCGAACACCGCCCGGAAGCGGGCCTCGGTCGCGTGCAGCGCCTGTACGGCGTCGCTGCGCGCCAGCAGCGAGGAGCGGGCGATGGCCTCCTGCTCGGCCAGGGTGCGCTCGCGCAGCCCCTGGGCGAAGCCGGCGGCCAGCGCGTGCTGCAGCTTCGCGCAGCGGGCCCGGCTCTCCTCGGCCGACTGCTCGGGATCACCGCTGCCGCAGTAGAGCACCAGATAGGCGTCGACGACGCCGAGCGTGCGGCTGAGCGCCTCCGGGTGCGTGCAGTGGACATCGATGAGGGCTGCCCCGATCCGCTGGGCGCTCTGCGGGTCGAAGGGGCGCGTGTGCAGCGACTGGCTCAACTTCCGTGCCAGCGGCAGCAGATGCTCCTCGACCTCGGGCCGGGTCAGCGACGTGGCCGTCACCGGGAACACGGCACGGCTCCAGATCGTCGCGAACCGGCGGAGTCTGTCCTCCAGGCCGTCCGGGTCCGCCGGGGAACCCGCCGCCTGCGCCGGCGCCATCACGCCTTGCGCCCCACCCCGGCGAAGCCCGAGAAGGCATATGGGTCTTCCTGCTCGGTGGGGGTGTCGGGCCGCCAGCGCGGCATGGACACCAGGCCGGGCTCGACCATCTCGTACCCCTCGAAGAACCGCGTGATCTGCTCGCGCGAGCGCATGATCAGCGGGTTGCGTATGTTCCGGTAGACGCCGACGGCGCCGCCCGCCTGCTCCTCGGAGAGCGGGATTCCTTCGTACGAGGCGTGGGTGACGACGACGAGACTGCCGGGCGCGAGCGCGTCCCGCAGCAGGGCCACGGCGTTGTACGGGTCGTCCTCGTCCTCGATGAAGTGCAGTACGGCGACGAGGAGCAGCGCCACCGGCCGCTCCAGGTCGAGCAGTCCGACGACCTCGGGGCGGTCGAGTATCTGCTGCGGCTTGCGCAGATCGGCGGAGACGACGGCCGAGCGCTCGTCGCCGTCCAGGACTGCCCGGCTGTGCGCGACGGCGACCGGATCGTGGTCGACGTAGACGACCCTGGCCTCGGCGCTGGCCTGCTGCGCCACCTCATGGACATTGCCGAAGGTCGGAATGCCGGAGCCGATGTCGAGGAACTGGGTGACGCCCTCGCTCACCGCGTAATTCACGGCCCGGCGCATGAACGCCCGGTTCGCCTGCATGATCTTGGGGAGGCCCGGCATGAACTCCATCGCCTTGCGGGCGGCTTCCCTGTCGACCTCGAAATTGTGTGAGCCGCCCAGGTAGTAGTCGTAAATGCGGGACACGCTCGGCACCGATATGTCGATGCCCTGCGGGGCCCAGGCGGGACGCTCCATCGATGTCTCCAACAAGTCGCCACGGGGGAGTTCGGCCATGTCCATGGCCAGTGTTCGAGCCGAGGCTACTGATCGCCCGCCTGGAGAGCGAGCCCAAACGGAAATTAGCGGTCCGTTCTTGGTCACACGTGTTGCTCCGCACGGGTGTTGACATGACGACCGGCCCGCCTGCACGCGGGGGGCGTGAGACGGGCCGGCCGGGCCGGACGCGCAGCGTGGGGACTATTTGGGCGCTCCGACCAGCTTGCCCTGGGGAGAAACCGCGTACCAGGTGCCGCCAACGCCCTGACCGTTGGTGTCACCGGGCTTGGCGTCGCCCGCGAAGGTGTAGATCGGCCAGCAGTCGATGCTCTGCTGCTTGATTCCGTCGGGACGGTTGAAGGTCACGAAGCCCTTCTTGATGATTCCCTCGGTGTCGTTCTTGTCGACAGGGGCGACAACCGGCCACTTCTTGAGGCAATCTCCAGTGCAGGCCGACTTCATGGGCCAGGCGGAGTCTTTCTTGAAGCGGTAGACCGTCATTCCGTTCTTGTCGACGATGATCTCGCCGAGCTTGGGGTCCTTACGGACCGAAAGGCCCGCGAGATCCGCCTGCTCGCCGCCCGCTTCCTCGCCGCCGTCGCCATAGCCGCCCTCGCCGGAGTCCGAGCCACCGCCGGCGCCGCCCGCGGCCTTCTTGCCGTCGGGGGCGGAGGCGAACCACGTGCCGCCCACGCCCTGGCCCTTGGCGTCACCGGGCTTGGCGTCCTTGGCGTAGCGGTACATCGCCCAGCCGCCGATGGTGAGCTGCTTGGTGCCGTCGGACCGGGTGACCTCGCCGACCAGGGAGGGGTCGACGCCGGGAGCGGCCGAGGCACCGCCGGCGGCCACGATGGGCCAGGTCTTCGCGCACTCGCCTTCGCAATTCGACTTCGGCGGGCTGGCGGTGTCCTTGTCAAAACGGTAGAGGGTGAAGCCCGCGCTGTCGGTGACGACCTTGCCGAGCTCCTTGCTGTCCCACACGGCCAGCTGGCCGGCGGGCTTGGCCGCCGCCTGGGCCGCGGTGCCGGAATCGGCACCGTAGTCGGAGCCGTAGCCGCCGCTGCCGGGCTGGGCCGGATTGACGGCGCCGACAGCCTGGCCGTTGGGGGTCTCGGTGCCCTTGTCCTGACCGCACGCCGTCGTCAGCGCGAGTACGGCCGCCGCAGTCACCGCGAGCGAGGCGTTACGCCAGGTGTTCATGTCCACTCCCGTTAATCCATCGAACCTGTTGCGACGCCTGGGTGCGCCGTGTTCATGGCCCTAGGTACGGACAACGGGGCGGGATGTGTTCAACGCGTCGAGAAAAATATCCGAGGTCGCGAACGCGAATCGTCGAAATCCCGCTTCCATCAGGGGAATTCACCCCACAACGGAATGGCTTGATCTCAACTGCCCCACAGGTTCCTTCAGTCACTCAGGGAGCCGAACCGGTCCAGTGCTCCGCGCACCTGCGCCCGCATCGACCGGCTGCCCTGATGCCCGGAGTCGTCGACGACCACGAGTTCCGCATCGGGCCAGGCGCGCTCAAGTGCCCAGGGGGTGTCGAGCGGGCTGCTCAGATCGAGCCGGCCGTGGAAGAGCACGCCCGGGATTCCCTTCAGCCGGCCGGCGTCGCGCAGCAGGGCGCCCTCCTCCAGCCAGGCGCCGTGCGCGAAGTAGTGGGAGGCGATCCGTACGAGCGCCAGCCGGGCGGCCGGCGGGCGGCCGCCGTAGGGGCTGGGAGCGCCCTCGGGTTCCATGGACAGCACGGTGTCCTCCCAGCGGCACCACTCGGCGGCGGCCCTCTCCCGTACGCCGGTGTCGGGGTCCGCCATCAGACGCGCGTAGGCGGCCACCGGATTGACCTCGTCGCCGGCGAGGGGGGTGAAGGAGCGGAAGCGGTCCCATGCCTCGGGGAAGAACCGTCCGACGCCGCGGTAGAGCCAGTCGATCTCGGACCGCCGGGTCGTGGTGACCCCGTTGACGACGATCTGGGAGACCCTCTCCGGATGCCGCTCGGCGTAGGCGAGAAGCAGCGTCGAACCCCACGAGCCGCCGAAGAGCAGCCAGCGCTCGATCCCGAGGTGCTCGCGCAGGCGCTCCATGTCGGCGAGGAGATGGCCGGTGGTGTTGTGGGTCAGATCGGACGCGGGGTCGGCGGCGTGCGGTGTGCTGCGTCCGCAGCCTCGCTGGTCGAACAGGACGACGCGATAGCGGTCCGGGTCGAAGTAACTGCGTACGCCGGTGGAGCATCCGGATCCCGGACCGCCGTGGACGACGAGTGCGGGCTTGCCCTCGGGGTTGCCGCAGACCTCCCAGTGGACGAAGTGCCCCTCGCCGACATCGAGCATCCCCTGCTCGTACGGCTCGATCGGCGGATAAAGCTCGGACATACCCTGCGCTCCCTGTCTGTACGGACGGCTCAGGGGGTGTCTTTCGGATCTTGCCGGGTTCGGCCTGATCCAAAAGACACCCCCTGAGCCGCCCAGTACACCCCGGCCGGGGCACGTCCGCCCCTCCTTTCTCATCCGCCGACCCGGACAACGCCCCGACACCCCCTGGCCGTCCGCCGCACGGGGGACACGGATGCCCCATTCGCGCTACAGCGATCGCGGGGTATAACAGCCGCTTCTAGCGTTTCGGGCATCGAGGTGCATTCCCCGCATTTTGTGGAAACAGGTTCCGCAGCTGCTCCTCGGAGACCCGGAGGACTGACCATGCGCGCGAAACGTGCCGCATCCGCCGCTCTGCTGGGAGTGGCCTCACTCGCTCTGACCGCCCCCATCGCCCTGGCCGCCGACAGTCAGGTGTCGTCGCCCGTCTTCAGCGTCGCCCCCTCGACCGTCTCGCCGGGCGGCCGCGTCACCCTGTCCGCCACCGGGTGCAACACGACCTCCACCGCCTCTTCCGGGGTCTTCGACACCGTCAGCATCAGCCCGGGCTCATCGGCCACGGTCACGGTCGACCTCGACGCCAGGCCGGGCGCCCAGTACTCGGTCCAGTTCAACTGCCCGGGGCAGGGCACGGGCTCGTTCAACCTCACCATCAGCGGCGGCCGGTCCACGCCGACCATCAGGACCACGTCGACCTCGACCGCGCCCGCGGGCGTCAGGGGCGGGCTCGGCGGCAGCATCGGCGGGCTGAACGCCGGGGAACTCGCCGCGGGCACCGCACTGGTCGTGGCCGCGGCCACCGGCACCATCTTCGTCGTACGCAGGCGAGCGGAGAGCCGCCGGCACTGACCCGCCCGCCTCCTGACCGCTGATCACCCCTGGGGGGTGTGCGGCGGATCAGGCTGGGCTCTCGACGCCCTGCGACTCCGTCTCCGGCGTTGTCGTCGGTCGGCATGGCTCCCTCCTCCGCCTAACCGCCCGTCGCCCCGAGTCCTGGCCAGGACTCGGGGCGACGGGCGGTTACGGGTCGACCGGGAGGTTCGGCCGGTCAGACCTTTCCGCTGATCATGCGGCGGCGCCGGACGATGAAGAGCGAGCCGCCGACGGCCGCCGTGGCGACGAGTCCGCCGCCGATCGCCATTTCGGTGCCGCTCGGGCCGACCGAGCCGCCGAGGCCGCCCATCGCGCCGCGGGCCGCCAGCACGGTGAACTGCGCGGTCGCCACGTTCTGACTGTCGTTGCACCTGACGGCCAGGTTGTACTGTCCCGGTGCTGCGTTGTCGTTGACCCGTGCGCTGGCGGTCGAGATGCCGTTGCGGGGCTGGGAGAGATTGGTCTGCGGGAAGGCGTTGGACGTGACCGTGCCGCCGCGGTTGCAACCCCGGACGGTGATGGTCAGAGTGCCGCCCTGATGGACAGCCTCAGGACTGACGGAGAGGACCTGGACTCCGCCGTCGCCCCCCTGCCCTCTTCCACTCTGACCCCCTTGGCCGACGTCGCCGCCCGCGGCGGCCATCGGGGCAGAGAGCCCGACGGCCGCGATGGCGGCCGCGGCCACTGCGAGAGCGCGTGATGCACGCATCGTAGAACCTCCTGTTGGAAGACGCCCCAAAGCGGCGCTCCGGGAGATTCGACGAGTACGTCTTCCACGACGAACCCTCACCGGGCCGGACAACCCCCGCATTTCGGAATTGGTCCCTTCCGGTGAGCGACACGCCGACGACACGCCGGGAGATCTGACGGAGTCCCAGGTCACGGACCGTCAGAATTTTTATCCGACAAATACGTCGGATGGGCCAGCGCCACCCGGCCCGCCACCCGTTCGCCCCTCCCTCCTCGCCGGTCCCCCTGCGCTCACTTAGCGTGCGTACAGGCGCCTACGAAAAGGGAGAGTCATGGGCGAGTTGTACAGCGGCTCGGAGTCGAGGAAACGCTCGCCCTGGGGCGTACTGGCCCTTGTCATGCTCACCGGGTTGGCGATGATGAGGAATGGCGTCGATGTGGGCCTGGGCCCACCCCAGCCGGCGGCCGCCGCATCGCTGAGCCGCCCCGGCGAGACCTTCGCCCCTCTGGTCGCCGCTCGGACACTGCCGTACGCCCCCGCGGAACGCGTGCGTATCCCCGCGATCAAGGTCGACGCACCGGTCATGAACGTGGGCCTGGACTCCGACGGCTGGATCGAGGCACCGCCGCCCCAGGACCCCAATATCGCGGGCTGGTACCAGAACGGCATCGCCCCCGGCCAGCGCGGCACCGCGGTCGTCGTCGGCCATGTCGACAATCTGTCGGGGCCCGCGGTCTTCTACGGACTCGGCTCCATCCAGAGGGGCGAGCACATCGAGGTCTCCCGCTTCGACGGGAAGACCGCGGTCTTCGAGGTGTACGGAGTCGAGGTGTTCTCCAAGGCGAACTTCCCCGGTGCCCATGTGTACGGCGACACGGGCTATGCCGAACTGCGCGTGATCACCTGCGGCGGCGGCTATTCGAAGGGCCACGGCTACGACGGTAACGTCGTCGTCTTCGCCCGGATGGTCAAGGTCCGCTGATCCGGGCCCGGATGAGCCGGTCCGCCGCCAGTCCGCCGCCGCTGCTGCTGCTGCTGCTGATCAGCGATGCGGCACGGTGATGGTGTATCCCGCCTCCAGCAGTTCGGGCAGATAGCGGCGCAGAGCAGCGACGCTCTCCGAGCGGTTGCCGCCCGCGTCGTGCGAGAGGATCACGACGCCGGGCGCCGCGCCGTCGAGCACCCTGCGGACGATGGTCGTGGTGCCGGGCACGGTCCAGTCGCGCGAGTCGAGAGTCCAGCCCAAGGGCTCCATACCGAGTTCCGCGCCGATTTCGAAAGAGAGCTTGTTCCAAGCTCCGTACGGGGCGCGGTACCACAGCGGCGCGGCACCCAGGGTCTGCTCGACAAGCTCGCTGGTGCGGCCCAGTTCGCTGCGGATCTTCGAGGGCGGGAGCCCGGGGATCAGCGGGTGGGACCAGGTGTGGTTGCCCACGATGTGTCCGTCGTGGGCAATCTCGCGCAGCAGTTCGGGGTTGTCGGCGACCATCGAGCCGCAGACGAAGAACATCGCGCTTACGTGGTACTGGCGCAGGGTGCTCAGAATGCCGGGCGTGTAGTGGGGATCAGGCCCGTCGTCGAAGGTGAGCACCAGACCGCGGCCCGGCGCCCGAAACCGCTCGAAGGGTCTGGTCCGCACCGGCGGCAGCGCACGGCGGAATCGCGGTGGGACGTCCGCCGTCATGGGCTGCAGCCGGTACGCCGACTCCCTCACCGGCGGGCCCGCGGCGGCGCCCCTGGCGCCCGCTGCCGCGCCCGGTGCTGCTGCCCTGCCGGGGCTCCGGCCCAGCTCGGTGAAGAGCGTCCCGGTGGTGGCGGCCGCGCCGAGGCAGGCCGCGATACGGAGTACCGTTCGGCGACTCGGGAGCATCTGATCAGATTTCATGACTAACTGCTCGCACGACCGGGGCCCCTGACACCTCACCAACACCGTTAGGGCGGGTGAAAGCACCCGATGGGAGCAGCCCGGGGCCGCGCGCGGGCGCGTCAGTTGCGGCGGACGAGCGGGAAGGGCAGTGTCTCGCGGATGGTCAGCCCGGTGAGGAACATGACGAGCCGGTCGACCCCGATGCCGAGACCGCCGGTCGGCGGCATCGCGTACTCCAGCGCGTCCAGGAAGTCCTCGTCGATCTCCATGGCCTCCTGGTCACCGCCCGCGGCCAGCAGGGACTGCGCGGTAAGCCGGCGCCGCTGCTCGACGGGGTCGGTCAACTCCGAGTAGGCGGTGCCCAGTTCGGTACCGAAGGCGACCAGGTCCCAGCGTTCGGCCAGGCGCGGGTCACGGCGGTGCTGGCGGGTGAGCGGGGAGACGTCGGTCGGGAAGTCCTTGTAGAAGGTGGGCAGCTTCGTCCGCTCCTCGACCAGACGCTCGTACATCTCGAGGACCACGTCGCCGCGGGTGTCGTCCGGGGTGTGCGGCACACCCACCCGGTCGCACAGTCTTCGCAGCACGGCCTCGTCGGTGTCGGCGTCGACCTCCTCGCCGAGCGCGTCGGACACCGCCCCGTACAGCGTCTTGACCGGCCAGGGACCGGAGATGTCATGCTCCACCAGCTTGCCGTCCGGGCCCGCCTTGTGCGCGATCGGGGCGCCGAAGGCGGCGGTGGCCGCGCCCTGGATCAGCTCGCGGGTCAGATCGAGCATCACGTCGTAGTCGGCGAAGGCCTGATAGGCCTCCAGCATCGTGAACTCGGGGTTGTGCTTGTAGGAGACGCCTTCGTTGCGGAAGGTGCGGCCCATCTCGAAGACCTTCTCCAGACCGCCCACACACAGTCGCTTGAGATAGAGCTCGGGGGCGATCCGCAGATAGAGATCGAGGTCGTAGGCGTTGATGTGGGTGGTGAAGGGGCGGGCGTTGGCGCCGCCGTGGATCTGCTGCAGCATCGGCGTTTCGACCTCGAGATAGCCGCGCTCCAGCAGGCCCTGGCGCAGCGCCTGGACGGCGGTGGAGCGGTGGCGTACGACATCGCGGGCGCCGGGGCTGGACACCAGGTCGAGATAGCGGCGGCGGACGCGCGCCTCGGGGTCGGCGAGGCCGCGCCGTTTGTCGGGCAGGGGGCGCAGGCACTTGCCGGTCAGCTGCCACGCGCTGACGAAGAGCGACAGCTCGCCCCTGTCGCTGGCGCCGATCTCGCCGGTGGCGGTGATGTGGTCGCCGAAGTCGACGTCGGAGGTGAACCCGTTCAGTACGTCTGCGCCGCAGGTGTCACGGGTGAAGGCGAGCTGGAGGTCGCCGGACCAGTCGCGCAGCACCGCGAAGACGACACCGCCGAGGTCGCGTACGACCATCACGCGCCCGGCGACGGTGGCCTTCCGGCCGGTGCGGGTACCGGCCGCGGGCGCGGGGTTGAGGCTTCGGATCTCGGCGAGCGTGTCCGTGCGCTGGGCGATGCCGACGGGGTACGGATCGATGCCGTCCGCCCGCAGCCGCTCCAGCTTGCGGTGACGGATGCGCACCTGCTCGGGCAGCCGCTGTTCCCCCGCCGCCTCCGCCGAGGCCGGACCCACCAGGCCGAGGGAGTCGATGGACGGCAGCCCCGCGGTCGTGACGGGGCTGACGACGCCCCGGTGCCGTGCCTTCCCCTTGCCCCAGAGCTTGCGCAGGCTCGGTACGGAGACGAAACCCTCCGCGATCCCCGAGGCCATGCCGACCCGGGCGAGGGAGCCGGCGTCTCCGTAGCAGAGGAAGCGCGGATACCACTCGGGCTGGTACTTCACGTTGGAGCGGTAGAGGGCTTCCAGCTGCCACCACTTGGAGAAGAAGAGGAGCAGCCTGCGCCACATCCGCAGGACCGGGCCCGCGCCGATGCGGGCGCCCTCCTCGAAGGCCGAGCGGAAGACCGCGAAGTTGAGGGAGATCCGGCGGACGCCGAGTCTGGGTGCCTGGGCGCAGAGTTCGGCGACCATGAACTCCATGACGCCGTTGGGGGCGGTGCGGTCACGGCGCATCAGGTCGAGCGAGATGCCGTCCTTGCCCCAGGGGACGAAAGAGAGCAGGGCGATCAGATGGCCGTCGTCGTCGAAGGCCTCGACGAGCAGGCAGTCCCCGTCGGCCGGGTCGCCGAGGCGGTCCAGTGCCATGGAGAAGCCGCGTTCGGTCTCGGTGTCCCGCCATGCGTCGGCCTTGTCGACGATGCCCCGCATCTCCTCGTCGGTCAGGGCGGAGTGGCGGCGGATCCGGACGGTGGCCCCGGTGCGCTTGACCCGGTTCACGGCCTGCCGGGTGACGCGCATGTCGCGGCCGTCCAGGTCGAAGCGGGCGACGTTCAGGATCGCCTCGTCGCCGAGCTGGATCGCGCCGAGTCCGGAGCGTGCGAAGGCCCTGGCGCCCTCCTCCGAGGCTCCCATCACTGCGGGGGCCCAGGCATAGCGCTTGGCGAGGTCCAGCCAGGCCTGGATGGCCGGGGCCCAGGACGCCCGGTCGCCGATCGGATCGCCGCTGGCCAGAGCGACTCCGGCCTCGACGCGGTAGGTGACGGCCCCCCTTCCGCTGGGCGAGAAGACGACGGCCTTGTCGCGGCGGGTGGCGAAGTAGCCGAGTGAGTCCTGGGAGCCGTACGCACCGAGCAGGGCCCGGATCCGGGGCTCCTCGTCGCCGTGCAGGGCGGCTTCCATGCGCTGTGAGCGAAAGAGCGTGGCGGCGGCGCTGAGCAGGGCGATCGCGCCGAAGAGACCCAGCAGGAAGAAGAGGAAGCGGGGCGGGTGGCCGTCGAACTGGTCACCTGAGGCCAGTCCGCCGAGCACCCGGTTGGCGGCCCACAGCAGGCGCTGGTCCTGCGGCAGACCGCCGGGGAACAGCTCGACAAGGCCCCAGCCGACGAGCACGCCCGCGGCCAGCCCGAGGACCAGGACGAGAAGCGCGTGACGCAGCGACGCGCGCCGGGACGCGGCGTAGAACTCTCCGCGTGCCGCGACGAGCACCGCGACGGCGGCGGTGCACAGCACCAGATTGGGGATCCACGTCCACTCGTGGTCGACGGCCAGGACCAGTACGTCCGCGATCAGCAGCAGGGCCAGATAGCTGACGACCAGCCACCACGCGGCCTTCTTCCGCGCGCCGATCGCCGCGGCGAGCAGCAGCACGAAGACCGCGTAGGCGAGGTTCGCGCTGACAGGGATCGCGACGCGGTCCAGGAAGACGGCGACGGGGCGCAGCAGGCGCCGCAGCGGAGGGATGAGCGAGAGGATCACTCAGAAGACACCGAGAGCGGCGAAGAACATCGCGAAAGCGCCGGGCACCCTGCTGAGCAAGCCGCCACGGGCGGAAGTGGGCTGCTCCACGGTGACACTCATGATCTGCACTTTAAGGAGACCACCGGCGGGCCGCCTGTTGGAAGGGATGAGGTCCTGTCCGGTTGATCAGGCCGCCAAGACCGGCCGGACAGGGCCTAACCTCGATGCTGTGACAGAGCAGCGGCCCCAGCAGCAGCCTCAGCGCTTCGAGCGCGGTACCGACGGCCCGAAGGTGATCGTCGTCGGCCTGGACGGATCCGATTCCTCGATGCGGGCGGCGGCGTACGCCGGAGGGCTCGCCCGGCGGCAGAACGCCCTGCTCGCGATCGTGTACGTCCAGCCGGTGATGCCGACCGGTGCGGCGTTCGGCGCCCTGGTCGGGGACGCGACCGGGGACGTCGCCGCGGAGTTGGTGGACGAGATCCGCTCGGCGGCCGAACGGGTCAAGGGGATCTGGAACGTCCGCTGGGAGTTCCACACCGTCCGCGGTGACCCGTACAGCGGACTGGTCGCCGCGGCCGACAACCTGAAGGCGGACGCCGTGGTGGTGGGTGCTTCGGAGTCGGCGGGCCACCGGATCATCGGCTCGGTGGCGGTCAGGCTGGTCAAGGCTGGCCGCTGGCCGGTGACGGTCGTTCCGTAAAGCCGGGGCGACGTCAGCGGCCGAGGGTGAGGCCGTCACCGGCGGCGCCGCGGCTGAGCACCGCCGCGCTGATCGCCTGCTGTGCCTCGCGAAGCTCGTCCCGGTCCGCCCCGCGTCGCAGCGCGTCCGGGAGATTGATGACGCGTCCGGCGTCGGTGTCCATCCACGTCGGGACGAACTCCGCCTTCTTCACCACCCAGCGCCGACCGGGCTCGGCGGGCGGTACGAAGGTGAAGCGGCCGATGGACCCGTGGTTGCCGCCCATGCCGTAGACGATCCAGGTGCCATTGACCTTCTCGTACGGCTGTGGCACTCGGGCCTGTGTGCCGAGGACGAGGTCGATGTCGGGGCGACCGTCGCTGGTGGACTCCGTGAGCCGCCGGCCGAGGTTCAGCTGATGCTCGTCTGGCTCGGTCTGCCACCGCGTACCCCAGTCCAGACTGACGACGACCACATCCGCTCCGGCCCTGCGGGCGGCGCGCGCGTCGGCGACGATCTTCTTCTCGTCGATGAGACTGACCGCCCAGGGCTGCCTGTCGGCGAGCGTCAAGCCGTTGGTGGCGGAGGTGTAGGCCAGCTGGGCGACCTTGGCGCCGCCGGCCTTCAGCCAGGCCGGGCGGCGGGCCTCGGCGGCAGTACGGGCCGATCCTGCGTGTCTGACGCCCGCCGTGTCGAGCGCGTCGAGGCTCTGGTTCGAGGTGGTGGAGCAGGAGTCGTACCCGGTGGAGCCGAGCGCCTTCGCCAGCTGCGGCAGGGAGGTGGTTTCGGGGTAGTGGCAGATCGCCAGATCGGCCCGCGAGACGACGGACCTGATGCCCGCGAGGAGGGGCCGGAAGTCGTAGCCGTCGCCGCCCGCGTCGGCCCTGGCCCGGCGGACGACCGAGTCGTGCGCGAGCATGTCACCGCTGGCGACGAGCGTGAAGCCGCGGGTCGCGCCGGCACCGCCTGCGGCGGAGGGGGCGGGGTGCACGGTCCCCCGGTTCGGCGGGGTGTGGGCGGCGCTCGTCTGTCCCACGCAGCCTGCCGCGGTGGTGAGGAGTAGGAGGGTGGCGGCCGCCGTTCCCTGACGCGTGCGCTGAGTCATCGGTCAGGGTTGCCCGTCGGGGGATGGTCGAGTCAAGCGACAAAGCCGACATGTCACTGAGACGGAGGTAGGGGGTGTCCGGACACCCCCTGGGCGCTGTCCGGCCGTTCGAATGGCTCCCGGCCGCCCGCTCACCGCACCATTCGCCGCTCCGTGCGACCGCTCGCCGACGACCGCTGCACGTCATCTGTCCCTCGGCGCCCTGATGCGTTCGTATACGCCACGTGGCAGCGACCTCCGCACGAAAGGGTGTTGGCAATGGCGACGGCGACCGAGACGACCGACGAGCGGGCCATGGCGGAGCTGCAGCGTGAGCACGGGCCCGCACTGCTCAGCTTTCTGCTCGGTCTGACCTACGGGGACCAGCAACGCGCCGAGGACCTGCTGCAGGAGACGCTCGTACGTGCCTGGCAGCACCCCGAAGCCTTCGACGGGCCCTACGAGTCGATGCGGCCCTGGCTCTTCACGGTCGGCAGGCGGCTCGCGATCGACGCCAGGCGCTCCCGGATGGCCCGGCCGACCGAGATCGGCGACGGCGTCCTGGCCACCACGCCGGACCCGGCGGACGTCACGGAGATGGCCGTTGCCGCGATGGATGTGCGGGCCGCGGTCGAGTCGCTGAGCCCCGAGCACCGCGCGGTGCTGGTGCACATCTACTTCCACGGGCTGAGCGTGAACGAGGCCGCCGAGGAGCTCGGCATACCGGCCGGAACGGTCAAGTCGCGTTCGTACTACGCACTGCGTGCGCTGGCCCGCTGTCTGCCGGGGTACGCGCGCCGCCGCTGACAACCGGCCCGGCTTTCGCGCCGCTCGTCGCGCCTGGCCGACCGTTCGTCGCGGCCCTCGCCGTCCGGTGCGGCCGCTGAGCGCCGAGCAGGCCGGGATCCGCCAGGTGGCGGATAACTCCGCGGGCGCCTCCCGCCACCCTTCTGTGAGTCGGTTCAGTCGGCCGACGCGGTCAGCATTCCGCCTCAGAAGGAGAGTTACGGTGACCACCACCCTGGACCAGCACACAGGCGCCACCGCGACCGCGCCGCACACCGAGGCACGTACCGAGGCACGCACCGAGCCGCGCACCGACGAGCAGGCGCTCGCCGAGCTGCAGCGCGAGCACGGCAGGGCCCTGTTCCGTTTCCTCCTCGGACTGACCTACGGAGACCGGCAGCGGGCCGAGGATCTCGTCCAGGAAACCCTGGTGCGCGTATGGAAACATCCGGAAGCACTCGAGACTGACCATGATTCGATGCGCCCCTGGCTGTTCACCGTGGGCCGCCGCCTCGCGATCGACGCGCGCAGGGCCCGGCAGGCCCGCCCCACCGAGGTGGCCGCGGACAGCCTGGAGCAGTCCCCCATGACCGAGGACCACACCGAGATCTCGTCCACCGCGCTCGACGTGCGCCAGGCCGTCAGGACGCTCAGCCGCGAGCACCGTGAGGTGCTGGTGCACATCTACTTCCGCGGGCTGTCCGTCACCGAGGCCTCCGAAGCCCTCGGCATCCCCGCGGGCACCGTCAAGTCCCGTACGTATTACGCCCTGCGCGCTCTGCGCAAGGTGCTGCCCGGCTACGGCGCACTGGCCGTCTGAAGCTCGCCGGCCGGCTCACTCCCCCGCGGCCCGCAGTGCGGCCTTCCTCGCCACCTCGGTGCGCGACCGCAGCTGCAGCTTGCCGAGGATGTGTGACACATGAGTCTGGACGGTCCGCCGGGACAGGAACAGCTCGGTGGCGATCTCCGGGTTGGAGCGCCCCTCGGCGACCAGCAGCGCGACCTTCAGTTCCGCCGGTGTGAGCGACTCCCACCCGCTGGTGGCCCTGCGGCGCGTCGTGCGGCTGCCTCTGCGAACCCCCAGCGTGCGCAGCCGGGCCTCGGCCCTGGCGATGTCCCACCGGGCGCCGAGAGCTTCGTACGCCTCCACGGCGCGGTCGAGACCGGCGCGCGCTGCCGCGAGGTCCCCGTGCCAGGCCAGCGCCACCGCGAGATCCTCCAGGGTCAGCCCCAGCAGCAGGGGCCGCGAGCCGCGTTCGTAGTTCGCGACCGCCTGTGACAGCAGTGCCGGATCCTGGGCGAACAGTCCCCGGCACCGGATCGCCGCGGTCGCCGGGCCGGGAGCTTCGTGCGACCGCGCCGCCTCCGCCTCGCAGGCCGCCAGCGCCGCCTCGGCGCTCGCGATGTCCCCCGACTCCAGGCCGAGGCGGACCAGGTCGGGAAACAGCCGGTGGCGCTCATGGACCATGTCGGCGGCGTACTCCTCGGACAGTATGGGGAGCAGCACCCGCAGCGCGTCGTGCGGGCGGCCGTCGCGCTCGGCCAGCAGGGCACGCGCCAGCAGCAGAGGGACGGCTTCGCGGCGGGCCGCCGTGCCGACGCCCAGAGCGTCCGGCTCCACCAGCTCCAGATGGGCGACCGCGGCCGCTCGCTGATCCTGGTGGCCGAGGATCAGCGCGTGCATTCCGTGGACGAGTACCGGCACCCACGCGTCCGAGACCTTGAGCGCAGCGGCCTGCTCCAGATGTTCGGCCGCCCGGTCCCAGCGTCCGGTCCGGAACTTTAGATCGGCACAGCGCGCCTCGATGCCGACGAGGCGGCCGGTGGAGCCCGTGAGCCGGGCCAGCGTGCGCGCCTCCTCCAGGGTCTTCTCCGCGTCCTCGGTCCGGTGGAACTTGACGTGTCCCTCGGCGAGATTGGCGAGCATCAGCAGCCGGATGTCGCCGGCCGCCGGGGCCTGGCGGGCCCGTGCGATGCCCTGTGCGACCTGGTCGAGAGCCTCGCGTTCCCGGCCGAGCCGGTAGTACACGTACGACATCGCGTGGCGTGCCTCGGCCTCGGCGAGGGGGTCGCCGAGCCGCTGCGCCGCAGCGACCGTCGCCTCCCCCTCGGTGCGTGCCGCCTCCAGCCGGTCCAGGTCCGTGTGGCAGAGCACCCGGCAGGCCACCAGTCGGATGTGCCAGACGGCACAGAGACCGGGCTCCGCCAGTGCCTCCTCGGTCGCCTTGAGAGCCTGTGCCATGTCCCCCTGGACCATCAGAGCCGAGGTCAGCATGAAGCCGAGCACCACACGGCGCGCGGGGTCCTGCGCACGGTCGCGCAGGATGCGCACCAGACCGGCCGACTCGGGGCGGCGCAACAGCGTCGCCGCCTCGGCGAGCCGCTCCTCCAGGACGGGACGGTCGGCGTCGCTGGGCTCGCCCTGCTCGATGGCTCGCTCGATCAACTCGGCTGCCAGCACCGGGGACTGGGAGTTGAGGGCGCCCGCGTGCTCGACCAGCCAGTGCACCGCCCACCCGGTCATGGGCCCCGGCACTGCGCGCAGCTGACCGGCGACGACGGGCGGTGGCGCACCCGCGTCGAGCAGCGCCCGCGCGGCGTCCAGATGCAGCGCCGAACGCACCGATGCCGGGACCCCGGCGTACAGCGCTTCGTGAACCACTTCATGGCGGAAGCGCAGCCGGTCACCGGTGTCGCTCAGCAGACCCGCGGCGAGGGGTTCGTCCAGGTCCTCGAGGAGCTGCCGCGTGGTGCGGCCGAGCACGAGGGCGAGCTGTCCGATGTCGAACTCCGTGCCGAGGAGGGCGGCTTGGCGGAGCGTTTCGTACGAGGTGGGCGAGAGGAATCCGATCCTCTCCGCGAGTGCGCTCAGATGCCCGGATTCCCCTGGGGGCACGGTGAGTTCGGCGCGGCCACCATCACGGTCGACAGCACCCTTGGCCAGCAGGCCGGTCACCAGGTCCGCGATGTAGCGCGGGTTTCCGCCCGCGAGAGCGACCCTGCCACGCAGCCGGGGGCCGAGCGGCGCGCCGACGAGGCTCTCGGCGAAGCGATCCGTCTCCTCGGGCGTGAGCGGCCCCAGAAACAGCGGCAGGGTGCCGCGCTCGACCAACCCGGCCCGCAGCCGGTCGAGTTCACGGCGCCGGGGCACGGGCCGGCAGGACGCCACCAGGAGCAGCGGCAGCCGGGGGGCCGCCTTGCTCAGTCGCTGCCACATGAGCAGGCTCGCGTCATCGGCCCACTGCAGATCGTCCAGTACGAGGACGAGCGGTCGCTCGGCGCAGAGCTCGTCGACGACGGCCAGCAGCCGGTCCATGGCCGCCATCAGTGATGCCTCGGCCGTGGTGGCTTCGGCGCGTTCACCGTTCAGCAGCGCGACGATCTCGCTGCGCCCGGTGTCCGCGGCGAAGCCGTCGCCGTACAGAAAGTCGTCGCCGTAAAGGCAGTCGAGAACGGCGCGGAGCGGGTAGCCCTGCCACAGCTCGTCGCCGCTGCCGTGCCTTATGCGACAGCCGGGCTCGTCCGCCGTCGGGAGTGCTTCCTTCAGCAGGCGCGTCCTGCCCGCTCCCGGCTCGCCCTCGACGAGCGCCGAGCCCCCGCGTCCCGCTATGGCCTCGTCGAGCAGTGCGCGCAACGTGCCGATGTGCCCTTCCCGACCGATCCACACGGCGGCCACCCCCCACCCCGTCGCCGTGACGCGGCGCGGGGGCGGATTCTCTCGCCCGGCCTCGCGGCGCGTACCGACCCGCATTATCCGTGCGCGGCGGACCGGCAGTCCACAGGTCACGGTCGGGCGTGGCGCGGCGGCGGGGCGCGGGCGGCGAGCGGGGCCACGCGCGGCGGCACGAGCGGACGCACGGGTGGCGGCTGAACCCGGGGCGCGCGCCGTGCGTAATGCCCGAAGTGACCATCGCATGCTTCGACCATCCGAGGACGGTTCCTGTGACCGAGACGCCCTCATCCCGGCGGCCGGCGATCGCCGAGACGGCGCTCGCCGCTCTGGCGCTCAGCCGCTGCCCCGACGCGGCTGCCGCCCGGGCGGCCCGTCGTGCGCGCCGCTGGCTGCGCGGCGCCTCGCCCCAACCGGCGTACTCCACGGCCGGGTTGATCGAAACAGCGCTGCGGACGCTCGCTCTGCGCGAAGGCGAGCCGGTCGATCTCGGCCACCCCTTGCTCTGCGCACCCGGCTGCGCCGCCCTCACCCGGATCGTCCACGCGGTCGCCGTCCACGTCGATCTGGCCGTCGTCGGCGGCGCCCCGATCGGCAGGCTGGGCGGACTGCTGGCCCGTGACATCGCGGCCGGTACGCCGTGCCCCTTCACCGGCCGGCCCGGCTCCCCCGCCCTGCTCGCGGCCCGGCTTCTGGTCGAGCATCCGACAGCGGGCCGCCTGCTCGTACGCGAGGCGGTGGCCCATATCGCGGCCTCGCGACGCGACGAGGCGCGCATCGAGGACGAGCCGCCCGCCACGGCGCTGGCTCTGCTCGCGCTCAGCGCGGCGGACGCGGGCAGTCCCGCGTGGCGCAGATGCCGGGCGGGGCTGTTGCGCATTCAGCTCCACGACGGCAGCTGGCGGCACCGGCCGGTCCCGGTGGCGGCCTGACGCCATGGCCCGGGTCCGCCGTCCGTCTGTCCGTCCGTCTGTCGGTCCGCCGTTCGGCTTCAGTCCGTCGGGCCGTCGATCCGTCCGAGGCTCAGTCCCGCGCGCCCCGGATGTCTCTGCGGTGTCCTTGTCCCCCTCGGGCCACGTCCAAGGAGCGACAGTATGCGAAACCTCACGCGCAAGTTGAGTAAAGACGGGCTCCTGGCCGTGTCTGACGGTGGAGGCTCGTCGTCGTGTCGGCACGAAGTCGTCCGGAAGGAAGGTGGGAAGGGTGCAGCCCGAGAGTACGAACGGAACCAGCGGCGGCGGGCTGGCAGTCCCCATGGCGTGGCTCTGCGCCGAGTACATCGCCGACGAGATGCTGCGAGCGGGCGCGCTCGTGCAGGGCGGTTCGCTCGAATACCGCGCGGGCAGACAGACGCTGGCGCTCACCATCTATCTGTGCGACAGCGCGGACGAGCTGGCGGGCGTGCGGGTGGTGTCCCGGATCGACGAGTGGCTGTCACTGACCTCGTACGGCCATCCCTGGCAGGAGTGGGTGCAGGAGCGGCTGACCGCCCGGCAGGAGCGGGAACGGGACCTCGACGAGGGAGCCGATCCGGATCTGGCACTCGCGCTGGACGCCTGGCGCTGGCTGCGGCAGACGGAGCTGCTCGCCGCCGATCTCGGGGACGGCGAGCCCTGGCACCCGGCCGGTCCGCAGTCCGGCGCCGTGGACGAGTACGCGGAGATATGGACTCCGGCCTGGCAGCTGGGTCTGCCGCTGAGCCACCTGGCCATCCATCTCTTCTGCTGAAGGTCCGGCGACGGCTCTCCTGCCGACGGTCTAGACCGCGTGCAGCCGCCTTGCCCCGCGGCTGAGTTGGCGGACGGCACGGGTGGCCCGCCGGTGCACCTCGGCGACCGGCAGTCCGAGCGCGGCCGCGGCCTCGCCCGGGGTGCTGCGCAGCACGTGGAGCTGATGGACCACCGCGCGATCGCACGGTTCGAGCGCGCCGAGCAGGCTGCGCAGGTCGTCATGGGCGGGTGCCGCCGCGGATTGCGTGCACATCTTTCGTACTCCCCGTTGTCGTCGCTCATCGTCACCGCTTGATACGAAACGAGTGGCAAGGCGACTCAATGCCGGCAAGGAAATCGGCGAAGTCTCAGCCCGTGGACCGGCGGCCCGCCGAGGAGTGCACGCCCGAGTGGTACTTGGGGAGCCGGATCGTGATCTTCATGCCCGCGCCGACGCCCGTCTCGATGACCAGTCCGTGATCGTCGCCGTACACCTGGCGCAGCCGCTCGTCGACATTGGACAGGCCGATGCCCGACGACGCCGTCCGCTCCCCCGCGAGGATCCTCCGCAGCACGGCCGGGTCCATGCCCACGCCGTCGTCCTCGATGGTCACCATGGCCTCGGATCCGGCGTCCTGTGCCGCGATGGTGACGCGGCAGTCGTTCCTGGAGTCCTCCAGACCGTGTTTGACGGCGTTCTCGACGAGCGGCTGCAGACACAGGAACGGCAGGGTCACCGGGAGGACTTCGGGTGCCACCTGGAGCGTCACCTTGAGGCGGTCTCCGAAGCGGGCACCGGCGAGCGCCAAGTACTGCTCGATGGAGCGCAGTTCGTCGGCGAGATTGGTGAAGTCACCGTGCCTGCGGAAGGAGTAGCGGGTGAAGTCGGCGAATTCCAGGAGCAGTTCACGGGCCCGCTCGGGATCGGTGCGGACGAAGGAGGCGATCGCGGCGAGCGAGTTGAAGATGAAGTGCGGCGATATCTGGGCCCGCAGCGCGCGGATCTCGGCCTCGATCAGCCGGGTGCGGGAGCGGTCGAGCTCGGCGAGTTCCAGTTGTACGGAGACCCAGCGGGCCACCTCCGTCGCGGCCCGCACCAGGACGGCCGACTCCCGCGAACCGTAGGCGACGAGCGCCCCGAGCACACCCTCCTCGCCGGTGAGCGGGGCGATCACGGCCCAGCGCAGGGGGCACTCCAGGTCCTCGCACTCGGTGTGGACGCTCTGGCTGCGCCCGGAGTCCAGCATGTCGGCGACGCGCACCATCACCCGTTGCTCGTGGTGGTCGGCGCCCGGACCGTCCCAGGCGAGCACCGTTTCGCGGTCGGTGAGGCACAGCGCCTCGGTGCCGAGCAGGGAGCGCAGCCGACGGGCGGCCTTGCGTGCGGTGTCCTCGGTGAGGCCCGCGCGCAGCGGGGGCGCGGCGAGCGATGCGGTGTGCAGGGTGTGGAAGGTGGCGCGCTCGACGGGTGTGCCCAGGTCGAGGTCGGGCTTGGTGCCGCGCCGTGCGGTCAGTCTGCCGAGTGCGACACCGGCGGCGAGCAGGAGCGCTCCGGCAGCGGCCAGTGCGGCCATTGCAGTCCCGGTCATCGTTCCGCTCCTTCGGGCTGCGGCCTGCCGACGAGGTCTTCCGGCAGATGCAGCCGCGCGAGGATGGCGGCGGCACCGGGAGGTATGTGGCGCTGGGTGGCGAGGGACACCAGCACCATGGTCAGAAAGCCGACGGGTACCGACCACACGGCGGGCCACGCCATCAGGGTGTGCACCCAGCCGGCCGGGGCGAGGCCCGCGCGGGTGGCCATCACCGCTGTGAGGGCCGAGCCGCCGCCGGCGACGAGCCCGGCGGCGGCGCCGGGCGGGGTGAGTCTGCGCCACCAGATGCCGAGCACGAGCAGCGGGCAGAAGGAGGATGCCGAGACGGCGAAGGCGAGCCCCACCGCGTCGGCGACCGGCACATTGGTCGCCATCACGCTCAGGGCCAGCGGCACCGCCATGGCGAGCAGGGTCGCGAGGCGGAAGTGCCGTACGCCGCGCGAGGGCAGCACGTCCTGGGTGATGACACCCGCGACGGACATGGTCAGTCCTGATGCGGTGGACAGGAACGCCGCGAACGCCCCGCCCGCGAGCAGCGCCCCGAGCAGGTCCCCGGCGATGCCGCCCACCATCCGCGCGGGCAGCACCAGCACGGCCGCGTCCGCCTCACCGGTGAGCGAGAGTTCGGGGGCGTAGATCCGTCCGAGGGCGCCGTAGACGGGCGGCAGCAGATAGAAGGCGCCGATCAGCCCGAGGACGACGAGTGTGGTGCGCCGGGCGGCGCGGCCGTTGGGGCTGGTGTAGAAGCGGACGGCGACATGCGGGAGCCCCATCGTGCCGAGGAAGGTGGCGAGGATGAGTCCGTACGTCGCGTACAGGTGGTAGCCGTCCCTGCCGCCGGACAGCGGCTGGGACCAGCTGGCCGGATCGGAGCCGGAGGAGGCCCGCTGGGGCACCTCGGCGCCCTGCGGGAAGCCCAGGCTGGTCCCCGCCCCGATGCGGTGGGTGCCCCGGTCGAGGGTGACCTTGCCGTTCTCGTACGGGGTGTTGTCGATGTCTCCGGTGACGGTGAGCGTCAGCGGTTTGTCGAAGTCGACGCGGACGGTGTCGTCGATGCGCACGGTGGTGTGTTCGCGGAACAGGGCCGGTGCGTCGAAGCGGGCCCGCGGTGTGTCGTCACCGGCCCAGGCCGCCACGAGGAAGAGGGCGGGCACCAGCAGAGCGGTGAGCTTGAGCCAGTACTGGAAGGCCTGCACAAAGGTGATGCTGCGCATGCCCCCGGCCGCGACGGCCACCGTGACGACGAAGGCGACGACCACGCCACCCACCCAGTCGGGTGCGCCGGTAAGGATCTCCAGGGTCAGTCCCGCGCCCTGGAGTTGGGGCAGCAGATAGAGCCAGCCGATGCCGACGACGAAGAGGCTGGCCAGTCTGCGTACGGCCGCGGACTCCAGCCGGGCCTCGGCGAAGTCGGAGAGGGTGTACGCGCCCGAGCGGCGCAGCGGGGCGGCCACGAGCACCAGCAGGACGAGATAGCCGGCGGTGTACCCGACGGGGTACCAGAGCATGTCGGGGCCCTGGAGGAGCACCAGTCCGGCTATGCCGAGGAAGGAGGCGGCGGAGAGGTACTCGCCGCTGATGGCGGCGGCGTTGAGACCGGGCTTCACGGTGCGCGATGCGACGTAGAAGTCGGAGGTGGTGCGGGATATGCGCAGGCCGAGCGCGCCGATGAGCACGGTGGCCAGCACCACGACGGTGACGGCGGTCACCGCGTAGGTCTGGTTCATGTCCGGTCACCGACGAGCACGGTCAGCGGCCTTCGACAAGTCTGCTGAAGTCCTGCTCGTTGCGCTCGGCACGGCGTACGTACCAGCGGGCCGTCAGCCACATCACCGGGTAGACGGCCACGCCGAGCGCCACCCAGACGAACGGCTCGGGTGAGGAGAGGGTGCCGCCGAAGGCGGCCGGGAGCGCGAACAGCAGCGGCAGTGAGCCGACGAGCAGGGCGAGTGCCCCCAGTGCGTAGAGGGCGGCCCGCAGCTGGCTGCGCATCAGGGAGCGCACATAGGTGGCACCGAGTGTCGTCTGCTCGCTGATCTCGGACCGGGCGGGCGCGTGCCCCGGTGCACGCCGGGCGCCGCGCGGCACGCCGGTGACCACCTCGCGGCGGGGTTGTTGCTCTGCAGACATCGTCGTCCGCTCCAGCGTCGGTAGGCGAACTCTCGGGAGCTGTGGAGTCTACGCAGGCGCGATTACCTGCGGTAGGCCTGACCGGCTCAGTGGCCGGTGCGCTGGGCGCAGTCGCTCAGCGCGATCTCCAGCTCGACATAGGACTCCTCGGCCCTGCGGAAGGCGACTTCGAGGGCGGCTTCGGCGCGCGGGCCGACAAGCCCCTGGGCCGACTCCTGGATCTCGTACAGCACATCCGCCCAGCGTCCGGCGGCGCTCTTGACCGTGGCGAGCAGGGCTTCGAGGTCATGAGCGCCGGCCACCCGGGTCGCGGGCAGGCTCCGGAGCTCCTCCAGCAGTGCTTCGATGTCGGACATCAGGCCCCTTCCCCGCTTGCCGGATCAAGGTTAGGCGGCGGCCGGGGGCGGCTGCGGCCGAATGGGAGACCGGTCGGTCAGCGGACGGCGCGCGTCGCCGTACGGCTGTGACGGGTCGACGAGCGGCTGCCCACGGCCGCCGAACGGTCACACGTCTGCGTGTCAGCCCCTGGCGTGCCGCATCAGCAGATCGCGCAGCTGGCGGGCGTGACGGCGGCTGACGGCGAGCTCCGCGTCGCCCACCCGGACCGTGGTCGTCCCGGCGTCCAGGCGCAGTTCGTCGATGCGGGCGAGGGCGACGAGATGGCTGCGGTGTATGCGTACGAACCCACGGGAGGCCCAGCGCTCCTCCAGTGTGGACAGCGGGATGCGCACCAGATGGCTGCCGTCCTTGGTGTGGAGGCGGGCGTAGTCGCCCTGGGCCTCGACATAGGCGATGTCGTCGATCGGTACGAACCGTGTGATACCGCCCAGTTCGACCGGTATCTGCTCGGGACCGGCGGTACTCCCGACAGCGGTGTGCTGCGGAGCGGCCGGTGCGGTGTGCGGTACGGGCGTGTTCGGTACGGGCGTGCGCGCGGCATGGTCCTCCGGCGCGGGCCGCCGGGGCTCGCGCGCCGAGACGACCAGGTCACGGACCCGCCGTACGGCTTCGGCCAGCCGCTCCCTGCGCACGGGCTTGAGGACATAGTCGACGGCCTTGAGGTCGAATGCCTGGACGGCGAAGCCCTCGTGGGCCGTGACGAACACGATCAGCGGCGGGCGCGCGAACCCTGCGAGCAGCCGGGCGACATCCAGGCCCGTCAGTCCTGCCATATGGATGTCCAGGAAGACGACATCGATGCCTTCCTCGCCGTCCGGGCCCGCGTCCACCGCGCGGCTGATGCGGCGCAGTGCCTCGGTGGCGTCCGTGGCTCCCTCCGCGCTCCGGACCCGGGAGTCGGAACGCAGCAGGTAGAGCAGTTCCTCAAGTGCCGGTTTCTCGTCGTCGACAGCCAGTACGCGCAGCATGCTGCGGAGTGTAGGTCCTGTCCGGTCGATCAGGCCGTCAGCGCGGCTGCCGCCGCCACCAGCTGAAGCCGGCGCCTGCGGCTCTGCCGCCGGATCGGCCGGACAGGACCTCGGCGCGCCCGGACGGCGGGACTACGGGATGTCGTCGCCGAGACCGTCGAGCAGGTCGTCCTCGGAGAACAGGGCCAGCAGCGCGGGCGCGTCGGCCATGTCGAGATAGGCGATCCGGCACGGGTCGCAGAGCTGCAGGTGGCCGGAGACCCGGGCGTCCTCGTCCGGGCCGAGCGCGCCGAGGACGTATGCGCCGAGCAGCAGTTCCACATGGGCGCTGTCGGGGTGCGGCACGGTCATGCTGGTCCCCGTTTCTCCACCTGTCACGCACCCATTCTGCTGGCACCGGTCCCCGGCCCTCAAGGGAGTCCGGCAAGCAAGCCCCCTCACCTTCCCGCACGGCCGAAGCGCCCGTCGCGTTGCGCTTGTGACACATGGGTTGAGCAGAGCGGGCGCCTGATGCGTACTCCATGGCGACAGACCGCAACGAAGTCAGCACCGCAAGAGACGAATCGAGGACGCCATGAGCATCAAGCAGCGACACCAGGACGTCGCCGCCTATGCGCTGGGCGTCCTCGAACCCGCGGACGCCTTCCGCTTCGAGGAGCACCTCGCCGAGTGCGTGATGTGCACCGTACAGCTCTCGGACTTCACCTCGGTCGCCGCGTCACTGGCCGAACTCGGGGGACCCGAGCGGGTCGAGGCCTCTGTGAGCCCGCGCCTGCTCGACCGGCTGACCGGCGAGGTCGCGGCGGAACGGCGGCAGAGCCGCAGGCGCCGGCTTCAGCTGGTGGCGGCGGCAGCCGCGCTGATCGTGGCCCTGCCGGTGGCGGCGGTCGCCCTCCGGGGCGGCGGCTCAGGACCGGCCGGTCAGCAGGTCGAGGCGAGGGACGCCAAGACGGGCGTCACCGCGTCCGCGACACTGCAGGACCGGCAGTGGGGCACTGCGGTCTCGCTGCATCTGTCCGATGTCAAAGGGCCGCGCACCTGCTGGCTGGTCGCCGTCGGCAAGAACGGCATCGAACACCCGGTCCTCAGCTGGGCGGTGCCGGAGGGCGGCTACGGGATCGCGGGGTCACGCGGACACGAGGAGCCGCTGGACATCGAGGGCGGTACGGATGTGCCGAGCGGCGAGATCGCCCGCTGGGAGGTCCGGGCGGCCGACGGGCAGCCGCTGGTCTCCCTCGGGGGGTAGGGGGTGTCTTTCCGCTGCCCGGCGCCGAATTGAGATCGCCTACTTGAGGAGGCGGGAGAGCCTGCGGTCGGCGAGCGGTTTGCCGCCGGTCTGGCAGGTGGGGCAGTACTGCAGCGAGGAGTCGCTGAAGGAGACCTCGCGGATGGTGTCGCCGCAGACGGGACACGGCTGACCGGTGCGGCCGTGGACGCGCAGGCCGCTCTTCTTCTCGGCCTTCAGCCGGCCCGCGGCCACTCCGCGGGAGCGCTCGACGGCCTCGCTCAGCGTGGCGCGCAGCGCCTCGTACAGGGCGGTGATCCCGGCCTCGTCGAGGTTCTGCGCCGGTTTGAACGGGGACATCTTCGCGGCGTGCAGGATCTCGTCGCTGTAGGCGTTGCCGATGCCCGCGATCAGGCTCTGGTCGCGCAGGGCGCCCTTGACCTGCCGCCGTTCCCCGGCGAGGAGGGCGGCGAAGGCGTCGCGGCCGAAGCCGTCGGCGAGCGGGTCGGGGCCCAGGCGGGCGATGCCCGGCACTTCGGCGGGGTCGCGCACGAGGTGGACGGCGAGGCGTTTGGTGGTGCCCGCCTCGGTCAGGTCGAAGCCGCCGCCGGACTCGAGGACGGTACGCAGGGCGAGCGGACCCTTGCCGGGGCGCGGCGGAGCAGCCGGGAACTCGTCCTTCCACTGGAGCCAGCCCGCCCGGGCGAGATGGGCTACGAGATGGAGCCCGCCCGCGCTGATGTCGAGCCACTTCCCGTGCCGGTCGACGGCGGTGACCTCGGCGCCCTCGACGGCGGTCAGGGGCGGGTCGTACGTCTTGAGGACGCTGATCGCCAGCGGCAGGACGCGGACGATCCGCTGTCCCACGAGGTGATCGTCGAGGAACTCTCTCAGCGCTTCGACTTCGGGCAGCTCCGGCATGCATCCAGAGTGCCAAAGGCATCAGGGGGCCGCAGGTTCACGGCTCGCGCAGTCCGTAGACGCGGCGCGCGGTCCCTTCGAAGACGGCGGTGCGCTCGCCCTCGCTCAGCCGCTGGGTCAGAGCGCGGGCCGCGGCCACCACCTCGGCATAGCTCGCGGCGAGCCGGCAGACCGGCCAGTCGGATCCGAACATCAGCCGGTCGGGGCCGAAGGCGTCGAGGACGGTATCGGCGTAGGGGAGCAGATCGGGCGTGGTCCAGGTGGACCAGGCCGCCTCGGTGACCATGCCGGAGAGTTTGCAGACGCCGTTCGGGTGGGCGGCCAGGGCGCGCACATCGCTTGCCCAGGGCTCCAGCTCCCTGGCCGCGATGGGGGGCTTGCCGAGATGGTCGAGTACGAAGGTGAGGCCGGGGAGCCGGGCGGCCGCTTCGGCCGCGGCGGGCAGTTGGTGTGGCCACACCACGAGGTCGTAGACGAGTCCGGCGGCCGCGACGGCGGCGAGGCCGCGCTGTACGTCGGGGCGCAGCAGCCAGCGGGAGTCGGGCTCACCCTGGACCTGGTGGCGGATGCCGACGAGCCGTTCCCCGCCGGGGAGTTCACGCAGGCCCGCGAGGGTGTCGGCGACACCGGGCGCCGTGAGGTCGGTCCAGCCGACGACACCCGCGACGAGATCGCTGCCGTCGGCGAGCGCGAGGAATTCGGGGGTCTCCCCGGCGACGGTGACCGTCTGGACGAGAACGGTGGCGCGTACGCCTTCGGCGCGCGCCTCGGGTGCGAGGTCGTCGAGGGAGAAGTCGCGGCGGATGGGCGCCAGGTCCGGGCCGGTGATCCAGTCCTGGTCCCGTGCGGAGAGGTCCCACACATGGTGGTGCGCGTCGATGATCGTCATCGGCTGTCACAGCTCCCAGACGACGGGCAGTCCGGCATCCGCGCCGTCCGCGGAGTAGTCGTGCACCACGTCGAGGAGTTCGGCCATCCGGGCCTGCCAGGCGATGTTGACGGGGAGGTTTTCGAGTTCGGCGAGGAGATGGCCGTAGTCGGCGCAGTCGATGAGATGGAAGAGGTCCGTGCCGCTGCGCCAGATGGTCCAGGAGGTGACACCGGCGGCGCTGATCGCGGCGGTCAGCTCGCCGGGGACCTCGCGGTGCGCCGCCTCGTACTCGGCGATGCGGTCGGCGCGGACCTTGGTGTGCAGGGCGACTCTCATCGGGGTTCCCCGTTCCTCGGCAGCAGTCCTTCGCCGCGCAGGTCGTCCCAGAGCGCGGGCGGGACGGTGAGGGCCAGCATCCTTGCGGCGTCCCGTACTTCACCGGCCGAGCGGGTGCCGACCAGGACACCCGCGACGGCCGGGTGGGAGAAGGGGTAGTGCAGGGCGGCGGCTCGCAGCGGGACGCCGTGACGTTCGGCGACGGCCTTGAGCCTCAGGGCACGGCCGAGGATCTCGTCGGGTGCGGCGGTGTAGTCGTAGGTGGCGCCGGGGCGTGGATCGGCGAGCAGTCCGGAGTTGAAGACCCCGCCGACGACGACGCTCTTGCCCCGGGCCGCTGCCTCGGGCAGCAGTTCGGCGAGCGCGCTCTGGTTGAGGAGCGTGAAGCGGCCGGCGCACAGGACGGCGTCGACGTCGGTGTCGCGCAGAAAGCGGCTGAGCATGGGCGCCTGGTTCATTCCGGCGCCGATCGCGCCGATCACGCCTTCGGCGCGCAGCCGTTCCAGGGCCGGATAGCCATGACGGAAGGCGGCTTCCTCATGCTCGTCCGGGTCGTGCAGATAGACGATGTCGATCCGGTCGAGGCCGAGCCGCTCAAGGCTCTCCTCGATGCTGCGGCGCACTCCGTCCGCGCTGAAGTCCCATACACGGCGGTGGTCCGCGGCTACGGCGAAGCCGTGATCGAGGTCGTCGCCGTCGGCGGGGCAGGGTTCGAGCAGCCGCCCGACCTTGGTGGAGAGGGTGTACGCGTCGCGGGGGCGGGTGCGCAGCGCCTCGCCCAGTCGGCGTTCGGACAGGCCGAGGCCGTAGTGGGGTGCGGTGTCGAAGGTGCGGATGCCCACTTCCCAGGCGGCGTCGACCGCGGATGCCGCTGCCTCGGGCTCCACCGGGGTGAAGAGATTGCTGATGGCGGCGGCGCCGAAGGACAGCTCGGTGATCTCGACCGCGCTGTGTCCGAGCGTGCTCCATCGCATCCGCTGCTGCCCTCCCGCCGTGGCGTTCGCCGATCACGACGAATATTCATCGGATCACTTGAGGGCGTCAACACCCTCGGCAGGGCGATCTCTTGCGGTGGGGGCCCGAGCTGTCCGATCTATCGGCTGAGCGTGAGGAGTTCGTCGAGCTCCTCCCCCAGACTCCGTGCCAGCCGGTCGAGGTCCGGAACGGCCTTGCCGTCGGCGACCAGGCCGACGTGCACCCGCCCGCCGTATGTCGACAGCGCGATCGCCAGGGACTGCCCGCGGGCGAGCGGCGCCATCGGATAGATCTCCCGCAGCGGGCAGCCGCCCAGCGACAGGGCCGAGCGTGGCAGCGGCACGCTGGTCACCAGGACGTCGAACAGCATCCGGGCGGCCCCTCCGGCCAGGGGCGCGCCGAACCGGTGTGCCAGCGGCGGCAGTTGATCGGCCAGTACGGTGAGCGCCCCGGCCCCGCGGGAGGGCCCGGCCGCCTTGTTGCGGTCCATGGCGGTGCGTACGCAGTCCAGCCGCGAGCGCGGATCCGGGTCGCCGACCGGCAGTTCGAGCAGATACGCGGAGAATTTGTTGCCCGATCCGGGCGGGCTGCCCGGCCGGCGCCGGGAGACGGGCACCAGGGCACGCGGGCCGACGGCCGGCAGCGGCTCGCCGCGGGCCTCCAGCCAGCGCCGCAACCCACCCGCGACGACGGCGAGCAGCACATCGTTGGCGGTCCCGCCCGCCGCCTTGCGGACGCGCTGGACGTCGTCGAGGTCGAGCACGGCGGTGCTGAGCCGCCGGGTGCCGCTGGAGCCGGCGGAGAGTGCGGGCACGCCGCGGGGGTCGAGCCTGCTGGCCCGTACGACCGAGGCGCCGACGCCGACGGCCCGGCCCAGCTCCTCGATACGGCCCCGGGCGAAACCGGCAACCTGCCGGGGGCCCGCGAGCCAGGACGTGGGCTGCACGGCCCGCGCCCGACGGGCACCGATGGTGCGGGCGTCGGCGATCTCGTCGAAGATCCCGGCCCCGATGGCGACCGCGCGCATGCCGTCGGCCAGCGCGTGGTGGAGCTTGACCAGCACCGCGAACGGGCCGCCCGCCTCCCCGGTCAGCAGGTACATCTCCCAGGGCGGCAGGCCCCGTTCGAGTGGCCGCTCCATCAGCTCACCGGCGATCGAGACGGCCCCGGCGGCGAAGTCGCCGTCGGGGACGCGGATCTGATGCACATGACGCCGTACGTCGAAGTCCTTGGCCACGGACCAGGCCGCACCGCCGACGGGCAGCAGGACGTCCCGTACGTGCATCCGCAGCCGTCGGATCGCCGCGGCGCGGGTGGCGAGCAGTTCGAGGACACCCTCGCTGCTCTGTCCGCCCGGAGCCGGGGCGAAGCAGGCGAGGGCGCCGAGATGCATCGGATGTCCGGCGGACTCGAGATGCCAGAACGCCAGATCGAGGGGGGCAAGAAGCTCGCTGCTCAAAGGGGTCCTCTTGTCCTAGAAGTGTCCCGGAAGGCCACGGAATGCGAAGTCAACCGCCTGCGGTCGGTTACGGTCAAGTACGATCAGTTCACGGACAGTTAACAACGGGTAATCATCAGCGGACCCGCACGTCCGGAACGATGAATTCGCACCAGACACACTTGCCGCTGCCTCTCGACTCGACGCCCCAGGCCTCGGTCAGCCGGTCCACCAGCATCAGCCCGCGGCCCGAGACTCCCGACTCCCCCGCCTCGCGGCGGCGCGGCAGCGCGCTGGAACGGTCCTCGACCTCCACCCGCAGCCGCCGCTCGGGGCCCGCCAGCGCGCGAAGCGTCACGATCGCGCCTCCGTCCGTGTGCACCAGTGCGTTGGTGATCATCTCGTCCGCAGCGAGCTCGATCTCGTCGGACCGCTCGCGCGCGCCCCACGCCCGTACCGCCGCCCGGATCATGTGCCGGGCCGAGCGCAGCGCCTCCGGGTCGTTCTGCCCCACATGCTGCTGGAGCCGACCGCCCGGCTGTTGCGTGAACACGCCCCTGCGGCGCAGCAGCAGGAGCGCCACGTCGTCGTCGCCGCCCCGCTCGTCCACCACCTCGCACAGGCGGTCGGCGAGCAGCTGCAGATCCCGCGGACCGGAGCGCACCAGCGAGGTCAGCAGCTGCATGCCGTCGTCGAGATCGGCGCCGGGCTGCTCGACCAGCCCGTCGGTGCAGAGCACCAGGGTCTGTCCGGGATCCAGTTCGACGGTGCTGACGGGGTATTCGAGACTGCCGAACTCCGCCGAGAGCCCCAGCGGCAGCCCGCCTTCCACGGGCAGCCTGCGGCAGTCGCCGTCCGTGTCCCGGATCAGCGGGTCGATATGCCCGGCGCGCACCAGCTGCACCACGCCGGTCGTGAGGTCGGCCTCCGCGTACATGCAGGTCGCGAAGCGTTCGGTGTCCAGTTCATGGAGGAAGACCGAGGCACGCGCCATCACGGTGGCCGGGGTGTGTCCCTCGGCCGCGTACGCCCGCAGGACGATCCGCAGTTGCCCCATCACCGCGGCCGCGTCGGTGTCGTGCCCCTGTACGTCGCCGATGACCGCGCCGACCCGTCCGCCGGGCAGCGCGATGATGTCGTACCAGTCGCCGCCGATGTCCCGGCCCAGCCGCGCGGAGCGGTAGCGCACGGCGATCTGCGCCCCGGGCACGTCGGGGATCCGGCGCGGCAGCATCGCCTGCTGCAGCCCCTCGGCGAGATCGTGCTCCTGTTCGTAAAGGACGGCGCGCTGCAGGCTCTGCGCGATGCTGCTGCCGAGCGCGACCAGCAGATTGCGCTCGTCGGGCGTGAAACCGGTCTTGTCGCTGTACAGCAGGCCGAGGGCCCCGATGGGGCGGGCCTGGGCGATCAGCGGCAGATAGGCGGCCGCGCTGATGTCGAGCCCTTTGATGTGCGGCCACAGCCGCGGGTAGGACTCGGCGAAGTCCTGTTTGGACTCGATGAAACGGGGCGCGAGGGTGCGGATCACCTCGCTCATCGGGTACCCCTCGTCGACGCGCGTGTAGCGCGTGCCGGGCACGAAGGAGCTTTCGGGACCTTCGGCGACGAGATGGATCCGGCCCGCCTCGAGCAGCCCCATGACCAGGCTGGTGGCTCCGAAGCGCTCCAGGCCGTGCGAGTCCTTCAGTACGTCGATGACGTCCTGGACGGTCCTCGCGTGGGCGAGGGCGGCGGTGGTGCTCTCCACGACGCTCGTCTGTCTGCGCCGGTCGCTGTCTGCCGCCACCCGCGCGGTGTACTGCGCGAGTTCTTCGGTGGCGTCGCGGATGATGCCGATGATGCGCAGCGGACGTCCGCTCTCGTCCCGGCGGACCGATGCCTGGGTGTGGGTCCAGCGCAGCTTTCCGTCGCGGCGGCGGATGCGGAAGTACGCGCCGTAGCGATCGCTGCCCTTTTTGAGCGCCTGAGTCACCATCGAGTCCAGCCGGGCGGCCTCGTCCGCCGGCACCCGGCTCGAGAGACTTTCCGGGCGGCCGTCGTACTCCTCGGGTCGCAGATCGAACACCTCAAGAGCGGGCCTGTCCATATGCATCAGCCCGCTGACCAGGTCCCAGTCGAAGCTGCCCATCCGATTGAGCGTCAGGCTCAGATCCGAGTCGGCCGGCCAGTCGTCGGGAAGCGACAGGGCACCCGCTGCCCGATCAACCATGTCGCCACTCTGCCATCATTTGTCGGATTCTTCGACCGATTCGGACCGATCCGCTCAGCCCTGGAAGGTGTCCGGCTCCGCCGGTTCCTCGGAGGGCAGGAGCAGGTCCGGCTGGGAAGGAGTGACGCCCTCCTCGGAGGGCACATCGGGCTCGACGGGCGGGGGCAGCTGCTCATTCGGCACGTCCGGCACCGGTTCCACGGGCGGGTTCACCGGCTGCTCGGGCGGGGCGGGGCTGCTCGTGCCGTTGCTCGGCCCGGTCGGGTCGCCCGGCTGTGTCGAGTCACCGGCTCCGGGCGGCTCCATGAGCGGCGGGTAGGTGAAGATGTCGTCCGGGGTCACGGGCGGGAGCACATCGGGCCGCTTGTCCTCTTCGCCGTCGGTCCCGGCGTTCCGCTCGATCCAGGTGTTGTTGATGACGTTGACGATCACCAGGCTGTTGATGGTCTGGACCGTGGGCTTGATGACGACCACCTTGTCAGGCCGGTAGCCGTCCCAGGACTGACCCGTGTGGACCACGGCGCCCTTGACGGCGACCGGGGGCTTCAGCGGGTTTCCGCAGGCGCATCTGACCTTCGGTGCTCCGTGTCCGTCGACGAGGACCGCGGTCCCGGCCTGCAGCACGGCCTGGAAGCTGACGCCGGTGCCGGCGCGATAGCGGTGGTCGGTGACACGCGTGTCGGCGCGCAGGACGACCGGGGTGAGCCCTCGCAGATAGTCCGGGATGTCGGCCTGGGAGATGCCCGCGCCCCGGGCGAAGGCACGCGCCTTCGCCTGGTCGCCGCCCAGGAACATCACCTGCTGCTCGACGTCGCAGCTGCCGATCGACTGAGTGCCGCCGTAGAGACCGGGCGTCGCGCCGGACAGCGTGCGCAGCGTCAGGCCCCTGGTGGGGCTCGGCTCGCTCGACGGTACGGGCGGCGGAGGCGGGGGCGCGCCCCCGGAGAGAGCCGTGGTATCGGTGTACGGGTCCGGGCCCTGGGCCGCGGCCGGCTGGAGGTAGACCTCCCCCTGCCCGTCCGTCGCCGCGCTGCTGGCGCCGCCGCAGCCGGCGGCCAGGAGCGTGACGAAGAGCGCGGCTGCAACCGCGGCGTACCGATGACGTTTGGGTGGACGCACGAAGATCTCCCGCCTCTTCACCCGACGTGTTCCTTCAGGCCGATGTGGTTTCTCAAGTTCTGCCGGACTGCCGCCGCCCTCGCGACTTGAACGCGTTCAAGTTTGGCCCTAGTCTCGGCCGCAGGGAGTTGAACACGTTCAAGCCTGGGGTGGGGTGCGTGATGTCCGTACTGGTCAACGTGATCGTGATGCTCGGCATGCTGGTGGTCGTGCCCGCCGGACTGCGCCTCATGGACGCCGTCGAGCTCGCGCCCATTCGGCGGATCTGGCCGGTGTTCGCCGTCCCGGGAGCGGTCGCGCTCTGGCTGCCGCGCTCGTCGACCGCCGCCGTCCTCGCGGGCCTCTACGCACTCGGCACGCTCGCCCTCGCCGTGCACGCCCCAGCGCGCACCCGTTCGCTCGCGCCCGCCGAGGTCGCACAGCTCACCGCGCTGGTGACCCCGTCCGTCGCCGGGCTCGCGCTCGTCGCGGAACGCGCCGGGCACGAGCTCTTCGGTTTCGACCTGACGGTCCTCGCGCTGACCGTGCCGCACTTCCACTTCGCCGGATTCACCGCTGCCCTGGTGGCGGGCCTGGTCTGCCGCACGACGGCCGGAGCCGCCGGGCGCTTCGCCGCGCTGAGCGTGCCGCTGGGCACCGTGCTCGTCCTGGCCGGGTACTTCCTCGACGACTGGGCCGAACTGCTCGGGGCACTCGTACTGACCGCGGGCATGTGGACCGTAGCCCTGCTGACCTGGCGCGATGTCCGGGCCGGTGGACGCGACGGGTTCACCCGCACCCTGCTGGCCGTCTCGGCCGCCGTCCTGGTGGCGACGATGCTGCTCGCCCTGAGCTGGGCGCTCGGCGAGGCCACCGGCCTGCCCCACCCGAATCTCACCTGGATGGCCGCCACCCACGGCCTCGGCAACGCCCTCGGCTTCGCGCTCTGCTCGGTGCTCGCCTGGCGACGACTCAAGGAGACGACCGTATGAAGGACGACGGCATGAACAGCGTCCGCCCCACCACCGGCCGCGGCCTCAGCTACCCCGAGGTGGGCGCCACCCGGCTCGGCCCGCTGCCCGACGGCTACCACCATCTCCACCACACCACCCGCATCGGGCGCGGCCGCGCCGTCTTCGACGCGGCGGGCGAGGCGGTCACCACCTGGCGGATGCACCGCACATCGGGGGCACGGGTGCGCAGCGCGGCGGTTCGCGCCGAGCCCGGCGCCCGGCTCCAGGTCTCGGTCGGCGTGGGACCGCTGCGGTTCACCGCGCCGTGCGAGGTGATCTGGACGGCGTACGAGTCAAACCGCACGGGCTTCGCGTACGGCACGCTGGCCGGGCATCCCGAGCGCGGTGAGGAGTCCTTCGTCGTCGACATCCGGGACGACGGTTCGGTGTGGTTCACCGTCATGGCGTTCAGCCGCCCCGCCCGCTGGTACGCCCGGCTCGCCGGCCCGCTCGTGCCCGTACTGCAGAAGTGGTACGCCGAGCGGCTGGGTCACACCGTGCGGCGGCTTGCCGCGGACCGATACTGGAGGTGATGGAGTGGTTCACGGACAGCGACTACTGGCTCAGCCGGCTGGTCTTCCAGCGTGCCCTGGCCGCCGTGTATCTGGTCGCCTTTCTTACTGCCGCGCTGCAGTTCCGGGCGCTGATCGGCGAGCGGGGCATGCTGCCGGTGCCCGCGTACGTGCGCCGGGTGGCGATGCGGCACGCGCCGAGCCTGTTCCAACTGCGCTACTCCGACCGGCTCTTCGCGCTCTGCGCCTGGTCCGGCGCGCTGCTCTCGGCGGCCCTGGTCGCGGGCGCCGCCGACGACATCCCGCTCCCGGTCGCGATGCTGTGGTGGGCGGCGCTGTGGGTGCTGTACCTGTCGATCGTGAACGTCGGTCAGACCTGGTACGGCTTCGGCTGGGAGTCGCTGCTGCTGGAGGTGGGGTTCCTCGCCGTCTTCCTCGGCAATGAGCGCA
The DNA here is from genome assembly GCF_036147535.1 of Streptomyces sp. NBC_00322. Lineage (NCBI taxonomy): Bacteria > Bacillati > Actinomycetota > Actinomycetes > Kitasatosporales > Streptomycetaceae > Streptomyces > Streptomyces sp. NBC_00322. The sequence goes on from NZ_CP108019.1 coordinate 1,345,213, forward strand.
CGGGCCCCCCGGTGCTCGTGCTGTGGCTGCTGCGCTGGGTGTTGTTCCGGGTGGAGTTCGGGGCGGGGCTGATCAAAATCCGCGGCGACCAGTGCTGGCGCGATCTGACCTGTCTCTACTACCACCATGAGACCCAGCCGATGCCGGGCCCGCTGAGCTGGTTCTTCCACCATCTGCCCAGACCCTTCCACCGGGTGGAGGTGGCCGCCAACCATGTGACACAACTCCTCGTGCCCGTCCTGCTGTTCACCCCTCAGCCGATCGCGAGCGGGGCGGCCGCGATCATTGTGCTGACCCAGCTGTGGCTGGTGCTCTCGGGCAACTTCTCCTGGCTGAACTGGATCACGATCGTCCTCGCCCTGTCCGCCGTGGACGGCTCTCTGATCGCCGATCCGCACAAGTTGCCCGGCTCCCCGCTCTGGTACGAAGTCGTGGTCATCGCCGTCAGCGCGCTGCTGCTCGGCCTGAGTTACCGCCCGGCGCGCAATCTGCTCTCCCGGCGGCAGTCGATGAACCGCTCCTACGACCCCTTCCACCTGGTCAACGCCTACGGCGCGTTCGGCACGGTGGGGCGGGTGCGCTTCGAGCTGGTGGTCGAAGGCACGGACGAGAGGACACTCCACCCGGGCACGGTCTGGCACGAGTACGAGTTCAAGGGCAAGCCCGGTGATGTGCGTCGGCTCCCTCGCCAGTACGCCCCGTACCATCTGCGGCTCGACTGGATGATGTGGTTCGCCGCGCTCTCCCCCGCCTATGCGCACCCCTGGTTCGGCCCCTTCGTGGAGCGGCTCCTCGACGGGGACCGGGACACCCTGCGGCTGCTGAGCCGCAATCCGTTCCCGGACGCCCCGCCCGCGTACGTCCGTGCCAGGCTGTACCACTACCGCTACACGACCTGGCGCGAACTGCGGGCCACGGGCGCCTGGTGGCACCGGACCTACGTGCGCGAATTCTTCAGGCCGACCAGGCTGCTGTGAACAGCCAGGCGCTCGCCTCGCCGTTGACCTTGAGCGGCGATACGTACCGGCGGCCGCTCGACTGCTCGCAGCGGCTCCCCGACCGTCCGTGCCCCCTGCCTGTGGAGGCAGGGGGCACGGGGGCGAAACGGTCCGCTCAGTCGATGCTGGGCAGGATATGCGGCTCGGCGAGGTCTTCCTCGTAGCCGGCCAGCCGGATCGGGGCCGATCGGGCCCACACTTCGAGACTGCCGAGTTCTTCGGACCGAGTGGTCCGTTCGCCGCTGCGTTCTTGCGGGCGTTTTTCGTGCTTCTTCACTTCTGATGTCACCGCGCACTCCTCTGTGTCGCGTAACTGGGACAGGGCAGTTCGGGTCGCGGTGGCGCCGTTACTCGGGCGGGACCGCAGCCTGGTTGCAGACTTGTCCCAGGACGGCCAAGGGAGTTTCGTGGGTCCCTTGGTGGCGTCCGTTCACCCCAGGGTAACCATATGAGCAGCCCCCTGCTCGATGGGGCCTGTAAATCTCCTGTAAACCGACCCAATTCCGGCCAACGATCTATCTCTGTCCGGGGCTTCGTGGGATCGTACGCGGATGATTTCCGGGCGGGCAGAGCGCTGCCTCGAAGGCAGAACGGCCCTGGTGACGGGGGCTTCACGAGGTATCGGCCGCGCCGTCGCCGGCGCACTGGGTGCGGCCGGGGCGAACGTGGTGATCACCGCACGGGACACGGATGGAGTAACGGAGGCCGTGGCCGGGCTGCGCAAGTCGGGCGCCCACGCCGCCTGCTGCGCGGGCAGCGTCGGGGACCCGGAGCATCTCGGCCGGTGCACCGGACTCGCGATGCGGGAGTTCGGGCGGCTCGACATTCTTGTCAACAACGCCGCGACCAACGCCCCCTACGGCCCGCTGATGGAAGCCGATCCCGGTGAATGGCGCCACGCGTTCACGGTGAACGTGGAGGCGGCGCTGCGGCTGGCGCAGCTCGCCTGGCGGGCCTGGATGCGCGAGCACGGCGGCGCGGTGGTCAACGTATGCACCGAGGGCACCCACGGGGTGGGCCCGAATGTCGGCGCGTACGGCACCAGCAAGGCGGCGCTGCTGCACCTCACACAGCAGCTCGCTGGCGAACTCGCCCCGAGTGTACGTGTGAACGCCGTCTCACCCGGGCTGGTCCGCACCGAAATGGCCCGTTTCGTCTGGGAGGGAGCCGAGCGGCGCATTGCCGAGGGACTGCCGCTGGGCCGGATCGGCGAGCCGGACGACGTGGCACGGGCGGTGCTGTGGCTGGTCTCGGACGAGGCGGCGTGGGTGACCGGCGCGGATCTGCTGGTGGACGGCGGTACGAGGGTGCGCGCGGCTGCGGGCACCGGCCCGTACGCCGTCCACGATCAGCTGGGCCATGTCCGGCCTGATTGACCGGACATGGCCTGAGATCTACCAGTTCGCCGGAGCGTAGTCCTTGAGGAAGCAGCCGTAGAGGTCCTCGCCGTCCTCGCCGCGCACGATCGGGTCGTAGACGCGGGCCGCGCCGTCGACCAGGTCGAGCGGGGCGTGGAAGCCCTCGTCGGCCAGGCGCATCTTGTCCGGATGCGGGCGCTCGTCGGTGATCCAGCCGGTGTCCACGGCGGTCATCAGGATGCCGTCGGTCTCGAACATCTCCTGGGCGCTGGTGCGGGTGAGCATGTTCAGCGCGGCCTTGGCCATGTTGGTGTGCGGATGGCCGGCGCCCTTGTAGCCGCGGCTGAAGACGCCCTCCATCGCGGAGACGTTCACCACATAGGTGCGCTTGCCCTTCGACGCGGCCATGACCGGGCGGAGCCGGCTGATCAGGATGAAGGGCGCGGTGGAGTTGCACAGCTGCACTTCGAGCAGCTCGACGGGGTCCACCTCGGAGACCGTCTGGATCCAGCTGTTGGTGTCGTGCAGATCGGGGACGAGACCGCCGGCGTCGATGGCGGTGCCCGCGGCGATGCGCTCCAGTGAGGCCGAGCCGCTGACAAGTGCGAGCTCTGTGACGTCCTGGGCGCTCAGGCCCTCGCCCGCGCCGGAGGGCAGTGCGGCCACGGAATCCACGGCGCCGCTGCCGAAGGTGCCGATGACCTGGGCGGGCGGCAGCTCGCCGGCGGGCAGCGGCGCGGACTCGGCGGCGACCAGTTCGCTGTAGGCCCCCGGGGAGCGGCGTACCGTCTGGGCGGCGTTGTTGATCAGGATGTCCAGCGGGCCCTCGGCGGCCACCGAGTCGGCGAGAGCGACGACCTGGGCGGGGTCACGCAGATCGATGCCGACGATCTTGAGACGGTGGATCCACTCGTCGCTGTCCGGCATCGCCTTGAAGCGGCGGATCGCGTCGTTGGGGAAGCGGGTGGTGATGGTGGTGTGGGCACCGTCACGCAGCAGTCGCAGCGCGATGTACATACCGATCTTGGCCCGGCCGCCGGTGAGGAGGGCGCGCTTGCCGGTCAGATCGGTGCGGGCGTCACGGCGCGCGCGGTTCTCGGCCGCGCACTTCTGGCACAGCTGGTGGTAGAAGGCGTCGACCTCGACATAGCGGGTCTTGCAGATGTAGCAGGACCGGGGGCGCTGGAGTATCCCCGCGATCTCGCCGCTGACCGAGGAGGACGGCAGCAGACCTTCGGTCTCGTCGTCGATGCGCTCGGCGGAACCGGTCGCGGTGGCCTCGGTGACCGCCTTGTCGTTGGCGGTCTTGGCGGCCCGGCGCTCCTGGCGGCGGCGCTGCTTCACGGTTCGGTAGATGCCCGCGGTGGCGCGGCGCACCATGATCGCGTCGGGGTGGTCGACGTCCAGCTTGTCGAGCTCGTCGAGCACGCCGAGGCAGACGGCCAGGCGCTCCGGGTCGATGCCCGGGCCGAACGCCGGGCTGTCCTCTGTCACCGTCATTGCCTTTGCCGTTCCTCAGTCACTCGTGCGCAGTGGTTTTCAAAAGCGCAACTTTACTGAGCAAAAGGGTGACGACAAAATCTCGTGACCGGCGGCTTCGGACAGGACCTCGCCCGCAGACCCAGGTCCGCGGGCGAAGCCCCTGCGAGTTCCCCACCGGGTCACGCGAACAGGCCGGTCAGCCACGTCCGCCAGGCGTCCTCGTTCTTCCCCGCGTCCGCGCCACTCGCGAAGTCGTGCACGCTGACACCGACCGGCGCACCGAAGTGGTTGCGGCCGAAGACGCGGTACATCGCCTCGTCCGTGCGCAGCCCGATGAAGTACGGATTGCGGTAGTCGAGGACCGCGTCGACCTGCCCGGCGCCCGGCACCTCGACCCGTACGGTCGCGCCCTCGGCGGCGTCGTCCGGCAGCCCGAGTCCGCGACTGACGACCTCCAGGGCGCCCGGGGTGTTCGACGCGGCGGGAGCGTCCAGCGTCGTGAAGGTGACCGCCCGGCCGGTGAAGTGCTTCAGGTACTGCCGCAGGGTGTGCAGATAGAAGTCCGTGTGCTTGCTCGCACCGTCGTACTGGTTGTCCCAGTCGTCGACGAAGATGCCGCTGTGCACATAGCGCACCCAGGAGCCACCGCCCTCACGCGGCTCGATGACATGGTCGAGCTGGTTGTAGGTCTGCTGAGCAATGCCCTCCACGTTCTCGGTGCGCCCGGTCAGCCGGCGCGGCGGATCCCATTCGGTGAGGGTGCTGCCGAAGGGCCCGGCGCCGCCCTTCTTGGGCTCGTACTCCAACGGCCACAGCCAGCCTCCCGTGCCGGAGGTGATCGCCTCCCAGACCTCTTCGGGGCTTGCGTCGACCTCGAACTCGCGGACGATCTCGAACTCCTTGGACATGGTGACTCCCGGTACTCAGGCGCCCTCGGGCGCGTTCTCAATGGCGGGGACGGCGGGCGGTGCTTTCACCGTGGGGTGGAGGGCGACGACGATGCGGTGCTCTCGGCCGCCCGGCGCGTCCTGGTCGTGGTACTTGGCGATCAGCGCGCCGACGCCCTGCGTCAGCTCCTCAACGAACGCGGCCCGGTCGGCTGCCGAGGCGAAGCGCACCTCGCCGTCGAGGGCGTAGGTGGCGAGCCGCTTACGAGCCTTGGCGGCGCCCGTGATCAGCGTGCCGACATCGCGCACGAGCCGCGCGGCGACCGCGAGCATCCAGCGGGCGGAGAGCTGGTCGCGGAAGCGGCCCGGGTCGGGCTGCACGGCGGCCAGGGCGAGCGGCGAGATGACGTACGAGGCCGCGGTGGCCCGCATCAGCCGCTCAGTGACATTGCCCTTCCTGCGCTCGCCGGCGAGCTCGACCAAGCCGTGCCGCTCCAGTGCCTTGAGGTGGTAGTTCACCTTCTGGCGGGGCAGCCCGACCCGGGCGGCCAGCATGGCCGCCGACGCCGGACCGGCGGCGAGCTCGGCGAGCAGCCGGGAGCGCATGGGGTCCAGCGAGACGGCGGCAGCCGCCGAGTCCTCGATCACAGTCACGTCCAACATGGCTTCACCTTCTCACCGAAAACTTTTTTTGTCCAGACTCATTTCATTGTCGGTGAGCACCCCGCTCGGGTCTCCCTCCCGAGCGCCGTGGGTCTGCTCGACGCGCATCTCAACGACACCGGGTTTCCGCTCACGCCGGTCCATCAGCTCCAAGTCGCCCAACTGGTAGGGGACTTCGACTTCGCGGTGAACGAGGAGTGCGCACAGTACGACGACTGTGCGGCGCTGACGCCCTGCGTGAAGGCCGGGAAGGCGGTCTTCCATGTCGAGTACGCGCTGCCGGTCGACAAGTTCTGCAAGCGCGCCCGCCAACTGGGGCTCAGCTCCATGTGCAAAAACTCGACCTGGGGGTGTGGCGTCAGCCGTGCTGAGACGGCGCCCTCAGGACGGCGACAGCCGTGCTGAGAGGTCCGGTCTTCAGGACGCGGCGAGCACCGCCTGTACGGTCTTGCCGCCCCCCGGTCCGCCCCGTACCGCGAAGTGCTGCGACAGCTCGCGCACCATCACGATGCCCCGTCCGCCCTCGTCCAGGTCCAGCGGCGAGCACAGCCGCGGGTGTACCGGACTGGCGTCCTCCACCTCGACGGTGACCAGCCCCGGGTCGACGTGCAGCCGCAGCCGGCAGCTGCTCCTGCCGTGCCGCGTGGCATTGGTGACCAGCTCGGACACGACCAGGGTCGCGTCCTCCACCTGGTCGCCGGACAGCTTCTCGCCGCAGCCCCGGGTGAGGAAGGCCGTCGTCAGGTGACGCGCCCATCGGGCGGAGTTCTCCGCCTGGGGCAGGAGATACGTCGCGCATGCGGCGCGCCGACGAGGGCGTCTGTGCGCACGCATGTCATCACTCCGTTTCCGATGGGAACCAGCCAGGAAGGCCATGTGGGGCTTTCGTCCGCGGTCGAAGCGCAACGACAGGCCCCTCACCCCTGTGATTCCCGCGGGGGGTGATCGGCAATCGGCCACCGTGCCGCGATGAGACATCAGAGCACCGGCTGCCCCTTGCCCAGGGCGATGACCCCGTTCTTGGAGACGGTGTAAAGCTCCTGGTCACGCTCGGGATTGACACCGATCGTGGCTCCGGGCGGGACGTCGACGTTCTTGTCGAGAATCGAGCCGCGCACCACCGCTCCCCGACCGATACGCACGTTGTCGTGGAGGACCGAACCCTGTACCACCGCTCCCTCCCCCACCGTCACACCCGGTGAGAGGACGGAGCGGGTGACCTGTCCGCGGACGATGCAGCCCGGGCTGACGACGGACTCGCTCGCGATGCCAGCGCCGATGAACCGGGCCGGCGGCAGCTGCCCGGGGTGGGTGTAGATGGGCCAGCGGCGGTTGTCGAGGTCGAAGGCCGGGCGGTCCGGGATCAGATCCATATGGGCTTCGTAGTACGTGTCGAGCGTGCCCACATCGCGCCAGTAGCCGTGCTCACGGGCGCTCTCGCCGGGCACATGGTTCTCATTGAAGTCGTAGAGCTGCGCCACACCCCGCTCGGTGAGCATCGGCAGGATCGAGCCGCCCATGTCATGGACGGAGTGCTGGTCCTCCGCGTCCCGGTGGAGCGCGTCGACGAGGACCTTGGTGGTGAAGAGATAGTTGCCCATGGAGGCGAAGACCCGGCCGGGGTCGCCGGGCAGCCCGGGCGGGTCGGTGGGCTTCTCCAGGAACCTCTCGAGGCGGGCGCCGTCGGATGCGGGGGTGATGATCCCGAACGAGGAGGCTTCGGAGCGCGGCACCTTGATCCCGGCGACGGTGACGCCCGCGCCGCCCTCGATGTGCTGCTTCAGCATCTGCCGCGGGTCCATCCGGTACACATGGTCCGCGCCGAACACCGCTATGTAGTCCGGCCGTTCGTCGTTGACGAGGTTGAGGGACTGCAGAATCGCGTCCGCGCTGCCGAGGTACCAGCGCCGTCCGAGCCGCTGCTGTGCCGGGACCGGCGTGACGTAGTTGCCGAGCAGGCTCGACATCCGCCAGGTGGTGGTCACATGGCGGTCCAGGGAATGGGATTTGTACTGCGTGAGCACACAGATCCGCAGGATGTCGCCGTTGACCAGGCTGGAGAGCACGAAGTCGACGAGCCGGTACATGCCGCCGAAGGTCACCGCCGGTTTCGCGCGGTCGGCGGTCAGCGGCATCAGCCGTTTGCCCTCCCCTCCGGCCAGTACGATCCCGAGCACCGAAGGTCCACCGCGCATCGCCGCCCCTCTCTGCATGCCGTGCCTGCTACGCCTGCTTGAGCAACTCCTCGTACACCTCGTACGTGCGCCGGGCCACCTGGTCCCAGCCGAACTCCCGCACCGCGCGCTCACGTCCGGCGGCGCCCATCCTGGCGGCCCCTGCGGCGTCGTCGAGTATCCGGTTCACCGACTGGGTGAGACCCGACTCGAAGGCTTCGGGATGATCGGCGTCGTAGGGCACGAGCAGTCCGGTGCTTCCGTCCTCCACCACCTCGGGGATGCCGCCGACCGCGGAGGCGACGACGGCCGTGCCGCAGGCCATGGCCTCCAGATTGACGATGCCGAGCGGCTCGTACACGGACGGGCAGATGAACACGGTCGCGTGGCTGAGGAGTTGGATGACCTGGGGCCGCGGCAGCATCTCGGGAATCCAGTGCACGCCGTCGCGTACCTGCTCCAACTCGTCGACGAGCTGCCGGAATTCACTGCCGATCTCCGGCGTGTCCGGTGCGCCGGCGCAGAGCACCAGCTGGGTTTCGGGATCGAACGAGCGGGCGGCGCGCAGCAGATGCGGAACGCCCTTCTGGCGGGTGATCCGCCCCACGAAGAGGGCGAAGGGCCGGTCCGGGTCGAGGCCGATGCGCTCCAGGGCGTCCGTGTCGTCGTCGGGGCGGTACATACGGGTGTCGATGCCGTTGTGGACGACGCGCACGCGGTCCGGGTCGAGGGCCGGATAGCAGGCGAGGATGTCGGCGCGCATGCCGTGGGAGACGGCGATCACGGCGTCGGCGGCCTCGATCGCGGTGCGCTCGGCCCAGCTGGACAGTGCGTAGCCGCCGCCGAGTTGCTCGGCCTTCCAGGGGCGCAGCAGCTCCAGGGAGTGGGCGGTCATCACATGCGGGACGCCGTAGAGCAGCTTGGCGAGATGGCCGGCGAGGTTGGCGTACCAGGTGTGGGAGTGGACCAGTTCGCGGCCCTGCAGCTCGGCGGCCATCGCCAGGTCGACGGAGAAGGTGCGCAGGGCATCGTTGGCGCCCTCGAGTCCCGCGAGTGCCTGGTGGCGCAGGACACCTTCGGCCTCACCCTCGCCCCAGCAGTGCACTTCCAGATCGGCCAGGGCTCTCAACTCCCGGGCCAGGAACTCCACATGGACCCCGGCGCCCCCGTAGACGTCCGGCGGATACTCGCGCGTGAGCAGTCCCACCTTCACGGAGATTCACCTCGCGAAGGCGGTCGGTTCAGCCCCAATGGCCTGTCTTTCTGCCGGGGGTCCGGGGGTTGTCCCCCGGGAAGACACAGCACCTCATGATGGTCACTCACATGCGGCGTGCGCGGAAGACCACGGCCAGGATCACTCCGCTTCTCTCGCCGTCACTGCGCCGAGCGGCGGCCGGGCGGGCGGTCGAAGACGCAGTCGCCGCAGAGCCCGCCGCCGGGGCAGCGGTAGTAGAGGCAGCAGGTCCGCCGCCGCATGGCGGGACCTTCGACCGTGCCGGACAGATCGGGGTGGGCGAAGAGCCCGGCGGCGAGGGCAAAGGCCCGCTCGGCGACCTCCGTCCGGCCACCGCGCCCGGCCCAGGCACGCAGTTCGCGCACGGCTCCGGCGAGCGTGGAGCCTGCGTTGCCCCACAGCAGCTGCGCTGAGATGCGGGTGTCGCCGGTGAGCGCGTCGGCGAGCGGTACGAGGTGGCCGTACTGGACCACCTCGCGAACCGTGGCCACGGTTGCGGGCACGGTCCGGGTCTCGGTCAGACAGAGATCGTCGGGTGCGCTGCGCCGCGGGTCCCAGTGCAGCCGGGCAGGGTCGAGATCGGGGAGCTCGCCGTGCAGCGCGGCACAGCCGAGCGCCACCGACCACAGGCGGGCGGCGAGCCCGAGGTGCGCGACGGAGGCGGCGACCCGCCGCTCGGGGGTGCGCAGCCGTGCGGCGACGGTGTCGACCCGGGCCGTGAGGGGGGCCGTGTCACCCGCGTACAGCCGGGCCAACGGCATATGCCCATCGCCCGGCTCGCCGGTCCGCAGGGCGAAGAAACCGCCCACGGACCCCACCTCGTCGAGATCCACACCCACGCTTCCGTCCCTGGTGTCAGCCTGTTGTCAGCCCTGCCGCGGCGTCTGGCCGCCTGCGTCACGGTAGCGATAGCGTCGGCTGTCCCCACGCGCGCTGACCTGCCCACCCGTCGCAAGGGGGACTTTTGACCTAGGCTCGTACTACGTCGGCAGTACGTCCAAGTGCCTGCTCAAGGACGACGACGCGAACGCTGAAGAGGGAGATCGTGGTCTCTATGAGTTCCCTCGCGCTGGCCGTGGTGCTGTCACTGGTCTCCGCGGTCGCATATGCGGCCGGGGCGATCATGCAGGAGCATGTCGCCGCCTCCACCTCGGCCCGGCCGTACGCCCCGCTGCACCACGCCGCGTGGTGGGTCGCCGTCGCCCTCAACGGCTTCGGCGCCGTACTGCACGTCGCGGCGCTGGCGTACGGGCCGCTGAGCCTGGTCCAGCCGCTCGGAGCGCTGACGATCGTCTTCGCCCTGCCGATGGCCGCGCTGTTCGTACGGCGCAGGGCGGGCGCGGCCGCCTGGCGCGGCGCGATCATCACCACGGCCGGGCTCGCCGGACTGCTGGCGCTGACCGGAACATCCGCATCCCAATCGCTGGACGGCGGGCAGCGCGGACTGCTCGCCGGTGCGACCTTCGGCGGGGTGGCGCTGCTCTTCCTGATCGCCCAGACCGTGAACCGGCCGATCATCCGCAGTGTGCTGCTCGCCGCCGCGGCGGGTGTGGCCTTCGGTATCGCCTCGGTGTTCACCAAGACCGTCGCGGTGGACTGGACGTGGTCGGCACCGCTCGACCAGTGGCCGAGCCTGGTGGCGATCGCCGTCCTGGCCTGCGGTGGGCTGCTGCTGTCTCAGTCCTCGTACCACGGCGCGGGCCTCGCGGCCCCGCTGGCCACGGTCACGGTCGTCAATCCGGTGGTCGCGGCAGCCGTCGGCCTCACGATGTTCGGCGAGACCTTCCGGTACGGCGTGCTGGGAACGGCGTTCGCGCTGGCCTTCGGGGCTGTGGCGGCGGGCGGGCTGATCCTGCTGACGACGGAACGGATCAAGGCGACGAGCACGGAAGCGGAAGCCCCGGCTCAGGCAGAGCCGGTGGCACAGATACGCGCGTCGGAATCGGCGCCCTCGCGACAGACGGTGCGCCACTCGGAGCGGCGGGTGCTCCACGGGGACGGTACGCCGCGGGCCTCGGACCGGCGGGTGCCGTCCTCAGACGCTGGCTCCGCCCGACCTGAGGTAGGCGAGGGGGTCGATGTCGGACCCGTATCCGGGCCCTGTACGCACTTCGAAATGCAGATGCGGCCCTGAGGCGTTGCCGGTCGAGCCCGAGCGCGCGATCCGCTGACCGCTGCTGACCTGCTGGCCCGATCGCACATTGAGCGCCGACAGATGCGCGTACTGGCTGTACCTGCCGTCCGCGTGCCGGATGACGACCTGGTAGCCGTACGCGCCGCCCCAGCCGGCCGAGACGACGCGGCCGGAGGCGACGGCTTTCACCGAGGTGCCGGTGGGGACGGGGAAGTCGACGCCGGTGTGGTAGCCGCTGGCCCAGGCGGAGCCCGGCTTGCCGTAGGGCGTGCCGACGCTCGCCGCGACGGGCGCGCTGAATCCGCTCTTGTGCGCGGGCTTGGTCGCGTGCGCTTGCTTGGGCGCCTGCTGTTTCGGCTGGGCCTTGGGCTTCGGCGCCTGCTGCTTGGGTGCCTGCTGCTTCGGCTGGGCCGTCGGCTTCTGCTTGCCGGGCACCTCGACGCGGACGATCAGCTTCTGGCCGGGGAGGATCAGGTCGGGGTCGCTGCCGATGACGGTGCGGTTCTGCGCGTACAGGCGCTGCCAGCCGCCGACGACGTCCTCGGAGTCCGCGATCTTGGAGAGCGAGTCGCCGCGGGCCACGGTGTAGCCCTCACGATGCGTGGGCACGGTGGTCGGCGTGGCCTTGCGGGGTGCGGTCCTCCGCTCGCTGTGCGTCTGTAAGCCCCTGGCCGGTGCGATGTCGGGGGCGTCGCCGCCACGGGTGAGACCGGAGCGGGCAGAGCAGGCGGGCCAGGCCCTCGGGCCCTGGCCCTTGAGTACCTTCTCGGCGATGGCTATCTGCTGGTCCTTGCTGGCCAGATCCGCGCGCGGGGCATAGTGCCTGCCGCCGTACGCCTCCCAGGTGGACTGGGTGAACTGCAGCCCGCCGTAGTAGCCGTTGCCGGTGTTGATCTTCCAGTTGTTGGTGGACTCGCAGGCCGCGACCTTCTCCCAGACATCCACGGAGGCCGCATGCGTCGTGCCCGCGCCGATGAGCGGCAGGGCCATGCCCGCACCGCCCGCGGTGACGGTGAGGGAAGCACGGTTGATACGGCTCGGCTGGTATCGGCGGTGCCGACCGGTTGCGCCCATGGTGAGACTCCCCCACTGCCATGTAGGTCACGCATGCAGTCATGTCGCAAGCGGTCAACTTAGGTGCTTGGCCCGGACCATGACAAGGGTTCAGACCCGGCGCACCGGTGTCGGCCGACTGCCACCGCGCGCCAGGAAGTCGGCCAGCGGAAGCGTCGCCGCGCCGACCGTGACCGCGTCCGGGCCGAGCCGTCCCAGCTCGATGGTGGTGCGGTCGGCCGCATGCCGCAGGGCGTACTCCCCTGCGTACCGGCGCACTTCGGGAAGCAGATGCGGGCCGATGAGCAGTCCCGCCCAGCCGCCGATGAGGATCCGCTCGGGCCGGAAGAGATTGATCAGGTCGGCCACGGCCGCGCCCAGGTACTCGGCGGTGTCGTCGAGGAGGGAGAGCGCCACCGGGTCGGGCTTCGGTCCCTCCTCGGCGGGGAAGGCCGCGGCCAGCAGGGCGGCGAGCGCGGTCTCGTCGTCGGCGTCGGCGGGCAGCGGTCCGCCGGCCTCCTGCCATCGTTCGCGCAGCGCTTCGGCCCCCGCGTACGCCTCCAGGCAGCCCAGGGAGCCGCAGCGGCAGCGCCGTCCCCGGATCTGTACGGTCGTATGGCCCCATTCGAGGGCGCTGCTGCGGGCGTTCTCGTCGGGGGTGGCGGCATGCACGACACAGGCGCCGACTCCTGAGCCGATGAGGGCGACGGCGGCCTCGCGGGAGCCGCGCCCGCCGCCGAACCACATCTCGGCCTGGCCCAGCGTCTTGGCGCCGTTGTCGATGAACACCGGGACTTCCGCGGGCAGTTCGACGGCGTCCCGGAGCAGTTTCTCGAGCGGCACGGCGCTCCAGCCGATGGTCTGGCCGTGCACGATCGCGCCGGTCGCTCCGTCACCGGTGTCCTGCTCGATGATGCCCGGGACGCCGATCCCGATGCCGAGCAGCCTCTCGGCACCGACGCCCGCCTCGTCCAGGACATCGGAGATGCCGGTACGGACATGGGCGACGATGCGCTCGACGTCGTAGCCGTGCTGGGCCAGCAGGCGTTCGGTGCGGGCGAGTTCGGTGAGCGAGAGGTCGAAGAGCTCGACGCGCACGCGGGTCTCGCCGATGTCGATGCCGATCAGCAGGCCGCTGGTGGGGGTGACGCGGAGCAGGGTGCGCGGGCGGCCTCCGTCGGAGTCGACCACCCCGGCTTCTTCGAGCACTCCTTCGGCGACGAGCTCCGCGACGACGTTGCTGATGGAACCTGAACTCAGCCCCGTGGCCGGTCCGAGCTCCTGGCGGCTCAACGGGCCGTCGAAATACAACCGTTGCAGAACCCGCGCGCGGTTGCCCCGCCGCAGGTCACGCACTGTCCGTCTGTTGCGCTCCGCCATGGTGCTCCTTCCCTGGAGGGAACATACCCCGGTCACAGACCTTGACGCGACCTTCTCTCACCTCTTAAATCACGGCATAAATTAAGTCATGGAGGCCGTTCGGGAACCGAACGCAGCCACCCCCGGGAAGGGGCCACCTCTCATGCGCACGTTCAGAGCCGCAGCAACCTTCAGAGCCGCAGCAAGCCTCGCCGTCGTGACCGCGCTCGCCGCCACCACCGGCTGCGGCGGTGGCACCTCCACCGACGGAGCCGGCAGCAACGATTCGCCGAAGACGCTCACCTACTGGGCCTCCAATCAGGGCCCCAACATCGAGGCCGACAAGAAGATCCTCACACCCGAGCTGGAGAAGTTCGAGAAGCAGACGGGTATCAAGGTCAAGCTCGAAGTGATCCCCTGGTCCGATCTTCTCAACCGGATCCTCGCCGCCACCGCCTCCGGGCAGGGTCCCGACGTCCTCAACATCGGCAACACCTGGTCGGCCTCCCTCCAGGCGACCGGCGCGCTGCTGCCCTGGGACCAGAAGAACTTCGACGCGATCGGCGGACGGGACCGGTTCGTCGATTCGGCGGTCGCATCGGCCGGGGCCGAGGGCAAGGACCCGGCGGCCGTGCCCCTGTACTCCCTCGCGTACGCGCTCTACTACAACAAGAAGATGTTCGCCGAGGCCGGGATCTCGCAACCGCCGGCCACCTGGGACCAACTGGTCGCGGACGGCAAGAAGATCTCGAAGAACGGGAAATGGGCGCTGGGCGCCGAGGGCGGAAACCTCGCCAACAACATCCACCAGGTCTTCGTCCTCGGCAAGCAGCACGGCGCGGACTTCTTCGACTCCTCGGCCAAGCCGACCTTCACCTCGGACGGCGCGGTCGCGGCTGTGAAGCAGTACGTCGACTTCATGGCCAAGGACAAGATCGTCGCCCCGGGCAACGCGGAGTACGCCCAGAACCAGTCGCTCCAGGACTTCGCCCGCGGCAGGACGGCCATGGTGCTGTGGCAGGCGGCGGCATCCACCTTCGCCGCCCAGGGCATGAAGCCCGCCGACTGGGGAGTCGCTCCCGTACCCGTCCCCGCTGGTGCTCCCGGCACCGGCCAAAACACCAACTCCATGGTCGCCGGGATCAACATGGCCGTCTTCAAGAACACCAAGAACATCGACGGCGCCAAGAAATTCGTGAAGTTCATGACGAGCGACGCCGAGCAGAAGCTGCTCAACAAGACGTACGGATCCATCCCGCCGGTCAAGGCCGCGCAGCAGGATCCGGCGTTCTCGGCCCCCGACCTGAAGGTGCTGCGCGACACGCTGGCCACCAGCGCCGCGCCGCTGCCGCAGGTGCCCGCCGAGTCGCAGTTCGAGACGACCGTCGGCACGGCCGTCAAGGATCTGTGGGCCGATGCCGCGGCCGGACGGCCGGTGACCACCGAGTCCGTCAAAGCGCGCCTGGCCAAGGCCGAGCAGCTGATGCAGCAGTGAGGCCCTTGCGATGACCGCCACCGTGACCGAAGGCCGCACGGACCGGGCGGGCAGCGGTGAGAGCGTGGGCAAGGGGGAAGCGCGCAGGGGACTGCCGCGCATCCCCGACCGGATCCGCCGCGGCGGCCTGCCCTATCTTCTGCTGCTGCCCGCCGTCGTGCTCGAACTGCTCGTCCATCTCATCCCGATGGTCATGGGCATCGTGATGAGCTTCCGTCAGCTCACCCAGTTCTACGTACGCAACTGGGGCGAGGCCCCGTGGGCGGCGTTCGACAACTACAAGGTCGCCGTCGACTTCGACGCCCCGATCGGCGAGGCCCTGCTCCACTCCTTCTACGTCACCTGCGTGTTCACCCTCATCGCGGTCGGCCTGTCCTGGCTGTTCGGCGTGGCCGCGGCGATCATGATGCAGGAGAACTTCCGCGGCCGGGGCCTACTGCGGGCCGTCTTCCTCACTCCGTACGCCCTGCCCGTGTACGCGGCCGTCATCACCTGGGCCTTCATGTTCCAGCGCGACAACGGCCTGATCAATCACGTCCTGCACGACCAGCTCGGCCTCACCGACGAGCCGTCCTTCTGGCTGATCGGCGACAACAGCTTCCTCGCGCTGGTGGTGGTGGCCGTCTGGAAGTCCTGGCCGTTCGCCTTCCTCATCCTCATGGCGGGACTGCAGAACATCCCGCGCGAGCTGTACGAGGCGGCGGCGATCGACGGCGCGGGCATCTGGCAGCAGATCCGCAGGATCACCCTGCCGTCGCTGCGCCCGGTCAACCAGGTGCTGGTGCTCGTGCTGTTCCTGTGGACGTTCAACGACTTCAACACGCCGTATGTGCTGTTCGGGAGGGCGGCACCGGAGGCCGCCGACCTGATCTCGATCCATATCTACCAGTCGTCGTTCGTCACCTGGAACTTCGGTTCGGGCTCGGCGATGTCCGTACTCCTGCTGCTCTTCCTGCTGGTGGTCACGGCCGTCTATCTGCTGCTGACCTCGCGAACCTCACGGGGAAGGAGGAGCGCCGATGCCTAGGACGGCCGTCTCTCCCAGTGCACCGCCGCGGTCTTTCGTCTGGACGCGCCGCATCGTCCTGAGCTTCCTGACGGCGTTCGCGCTGCTGCCCGTCTATGTGATGCTCAGCAGCTCGCTCAAGCCGCTGCAGGACGTGTCGGGCAAGTTCCGGTGGATCCCCTCCGGGCTCACGGTCCGCCCGTACATCGACATCTGGCACACCGTGCCGCTCGCCCGCTACTTCCTCAACTCACTGATCGTGGCGGGCGCGGCGACCGTGCTGTCCGTGGTGATCGCGGTGTTCGCCGCGTACGCGGTGAGCCGCTACCGCTTCCGCGGGAAGCGGGTCTTCACCGTCACGGTGCTCTCCACGCAGATGTTCCCCGGCATCCTCTTCCTCCTCCCGCTGTTCCTGATCTTCGTCAATGTCGGGAACAGCACCGGCATCGCCCTGTACGGCTCGCGCGGCGGACTGATCCTCACCTATCTGACGTTCTCGCTGCCCTTCTCCATCTGGATGCTGATCGGGTACTTCGACTCGATACCCCGGGATCTCGACGAAGCCGCGATGGTGGACGGCTGCGGGGCGCTCGGCGCGCTCTTCCGGGTCGTCGTTCCGGCCGCGGTCCCCGGCATCGTCGCCGTGGCCGTCTACGCGTTCATGACGGCCTGGGGCGAAGTCCTCTTCGCCTCCGTCATGACGAACGACACCACCCGCACGCTCTCCGTAGGGCTCAAGGGCTACGCCACCCAGAACGACGTCTACTGGAACCAGGTCATGGCCGCGTCGCTCGTCGTCAGCGTGCCCGTCGTCGCCGGGTTCCTGCTGCTCCAGCGCTATCTCGTCGCCGGCCTCACCGCGGGCGCCGTCAAGTGAACCGTCCCCCGACCCCAGCAGAAAGGCAGTCCGTGAACGACCTCAACGCCCTTCCGGCCGACTTCACTTGGGGCGCGGCCACCGCCGCGTACCAGATCGAGGGTGCCGTGGCCGAGGACGGCCGCTCCCCGTCGATCTGGGACACCTTCTCCCACACCCCGGGAGCGGTGGCGGGCGGCGACACCGGCGACGTGGCCTGCGACCACTACCACCGCTGGCCCGAGGACATCGCGCTGATGAAGCAACTCGGCCTCGGCGCCTACCGGTTCTCGATCGCCTGGCCCCGGGTCGTGCCGGGCGGCGACGGTCCGGTGAACAAGGCGGGCCTGGACTTCTACGACCGGCTGGTGGACGGGCTCCTGGACGCGGGCATCACGCCCTTCGCGACGCTCTACCACTGGGACCTGCCGCAGGCGCTCCAGGACCGCGGCGGCTGGCCATCGCGGGAAACCGCCGAACACTTCGCGGCGTACGCCTCCGCCGTCACCGAGCGCCTCGGCGACCGCGTCAAGGACTGGGCGACCCTCAACGAACCGCTGTGTTCGGCCTGGATCGGCCACCTGGAGGGCCGGATGGCGCCGGGCCTCACGGATATCGCGGCCGCCGTGCACGCCTCGTACCATCTGCACCTCGGCCACGGCCTGGCCGTCCAGGCGATCCGCGCGGCCTCGCCCGACGCCCGCGTCGGCATCGTCAACAACCTCAGCCCGATCGAACCGGCCACCGACCGCCCGGAGGACCACGCCGCCGCGGCCCGGGCGGACGGCCACACCAACCGCTGGTGGCTGGACCCGATCCACGGCCGCGGATATCCGCAGGACATGCTCGACCTGTACGGCGTCGAACTCCCCGAGCGGGCGGGCGACTTGGAGACCATCGCGGCGCCGCTGGACTGGCTGGGCCTGAACTACTACTTCCGCCAGATCGTCACCGCCGACCCCACCGGCCCGGTGCCCCACGCCAAACAGATCTACCTGCCGGGCGCCCGCCACACCGCCATGGACTGGGAGGTCCACGCGGACGGCCTGGAACAACTCCTGCTGCGCCTGACCGAGGAGTACGGCGCGGAACGCATCCACGTCACCGAGAACGGCTCGGCCTACCCGGACGTGGTCCGCGCGGACGGCACGATCGACGACCCGGAACGGGTGCGGTACTTGGAGGAGCACTTGGCGGCATGCGCCCGGGCGGCGCGCCAAGGTGCCCCGGTGGCCGGGTACTTCGCGTGGTCGCTGATGGACAACTTCGAGTGGGCGTACGGCTACGACAAGCGCTTCGGCCTGGTGCACGTGGACTACGCGACCCAACGCCGCACGATCAAGGGGAGCGGGCACCGGTACGCGGACATCATCCGCGGGGCGTCGCGCAGGCGACGCAGGGCGGCGTGAGCTGGGGGCCGCGCCACCCCGGCTCCCCCATCCCTGCCGTATGACCGCTACTCGTTTCCGCCCGGCTCCTCGCCGCGAGGGGCGCCTGTCGGCGCAGGCTGACGCTGCTCCGCCCACCGGATCAGCCGTTGTCGACCTCGAGAAGACCTGAAGGGGGCCGCCCGTACGGTTGGTGAGCGGTGTCGGTTCGCTCCGAACCCAGTCTGCCCGGCGGGTCTTCGTCCTGCCTGGCCTCAGTTGCCGAGGTCGAAGCGGGCCCCTGCCTGGGCGGCGAAGGAAGTGCGATAGGCGCGGGGGCTGGTGGCGAGGCGTGAGGCGAAATGCTGGCGCATCGTGATTTCGCTGCCAAAGCCTGTCCGACGGGCGACTTCGGGCATGGGTAGGTCGGTGTGTTCGAGGAGCTTCTGGGCGGCCGCGATGCGCTGGTCCAGGAGCCAGCGAAGGGGTGTCGCGCCCGTGGCCGCCGCGAAGTGGCGGGCGAAGGAACGTGAAGACATTCCCGCGTGGGCGGCGAGATCAGCGACGGCGAGCGGTTCGTGGAGGTGCTGGAGGGCGTATGCGCGCACCGATGCGAGGGCGTCGGCGTCGCGGTCGGTGCGTGGAGTGGGGTGTTCGATGAACTGAGCCTGGGTTCCTGTGCGGAAGGGGGCGGTGACCATGGAGCGGGCGATCGTCGCGGCCGCCTCGGCGCCGTGAGCCGTGCGGACCAGGTGCAGGCACAGGTCGATGCCGGCGGCCGTACCGGCGGCGGTCCAGATGTTGCCGTCCTCGATGAAGAGGGCGTCGGGTTCGACGGTGACGTGGGGGTAATGGGCGCGGAGCAGATTGACGAGGTCCCAGTGTGTGACGGCGCGGCGGCCGTCGAGGAGGCCGGCCTGGGCGAGCGTGAAGGCGCCTCCGCAGAGGGCGGCGATGGTGGTGCCGCGGACGTGGGCGCGGCGCAGGGCCTCGAGTACCGGTTCCGGCGCGCGGGTGAGATGGTCGTCCAGGCCGGGGACCAGGATCAGGTCTGCGCGGGCCAGCCAGGCGAGGGTGCGGTCGGGGCTGAGGCTGAGACCCCCACGCATGGGGACGGGCGTGGTGTCGGCAGCGACGCGGCGCAGGTCGAAGGCGGGGACACCGCGCTCGGTGCGATCCGTGCCCCAGACCTCGGTGATGACGGAGACGTCAAAGGCCCGGATGCCCGGAAAGCTGACGAGGGCGACACGGTACGGGACGGGTTCGGTGGCCACCGTGGCAGTAAACCATCGATCGCTGACTTGCACCCCTCTGGGGCCAGGTCGACCGGGGCGGCAGCATCGTGGGCATGGAGATCACACAGAGCGCAGCACTGGTCGTGGTGGACGTACAGAAGGGCTTCGACGAGCTGGACTTCTGGGGTCGGCGGAACAATCCGGAGGCTGACGCGAACATCGCCTCGCTCATCGACGCATGGCAGGCCACAGGGCGACCGATCGTCTTCGTGCGGCACGACTCGTCGATGCCGGAGTCGCCGCTGCGACAGGGGCAGGAGGGGAACGACTTCAAGGAGTACGTCGAGCAGCGGCGAGGGAAGGGGGCTGGGGCTGAGCTGTTCTTGACGAAGACCGTGAATTCAGCCTTCTACGGCACGCCAGACCTGAATGCATGGTTCAAGACGGAGGGAATTTCGCAGTTCGTGGTGGCCGGGATCCAGACCAATATGTGCGCGGAGACGACAGCACGGATGGGCGGGAACCTCGGGTACGAGGTGCTCTTCGCGCTGGACGCGACGTACACGTTCGATCTCGAGGGGCCGTTCGGCTGGCGGCGGTCCGCGGACGAACTGGCGCAGACGTCGGCTGTGTCACTGCACGGCGGAGGCTTCGCGACGGTGGTGACGACCAAGGAGCTCGTGGCCGCAGCGGCCTGAGCGACGCCCCGCCCATACGTCATAACCGATCGACACCCTGATCGTGATGGCGTTAGCTGGCCCGCATGCCTGAACTGCGTACCGATCGTCTCCTGCTCCGCCGGTGGCGGGAGTCCGACCTCGAACCGTGGGCGGCGATGAACGCCGATCCCGAAGTCCGAGAACATTTGGGGGAACTGCTGACGCGGGAGCAAAGCGATGCCGCGGTGGCACTCATGCAGGCCGAGTTCGACGAGCGAGGTTTTGGGTGGTGGGCGCTCGAAGCACGGGAGACCGGTGAGTTCATCGGCCGCGCCGGCTTGGATCAGGTGGACGAGGACATGCCGTTCGCGGGGGTTGATATCGGGTGGCGGTTGACGCGTTCGGCGTGGGGGCACGGTTACGCCACCGAAGCCGCCCTGGCCTGCCTGGCCTTCGGCTTCGAGGCCCTCGGGCTGCCGGAGGTCGTTGCGTCGACGACCGTCAACAACCTTCGTTCCCAGGCAGTGATGCGCCGGATCGGCATGACCCGCGACCCGGCCGACGACTTCGAGGATCCGAGCGTGCCCGAGGGGCCGCTTCGCCAGTGTGTGCTGTACCGGACCCCCCGCAAGATGCCCACGGGCTGCGCCACGCGGCGGGACACGCCCCCGGTCGGCTGAGCAAGGTCAGAGTTCGATTCGGCGCTTCCACATGGAAGGTCAGATGCCGCGAAGGGGTTGTTGATCGTGCGCCGGATAGTCTGTTCATGGGACGCAGTTGGTGACTCAGGCCGTCTCCGTGGCCACCTGCGCCGACGCGCCGGTGCCCAAAGAGTTGGTGTCGTCAGAATCGCTGCCGCCACGACGAGCGGATCTCAGGCATCCGTGCGCCGTATGTGCAGATGGCCATCGAGAGGGTACGAGGGCGGCGCTGCAGGCAGGACTCTGTCGAACTCGTACCGGCTCTTCTGCGCAACCCGGCACGATGCCAGGTTGTCCACCTGATGAAGGAGTTCGAGACGTTCCAGGCCATCGGCCCCGAAGGTGTCGAAGGCCCAGTTGCTGAGAACCTCCAGAGCGCGGGGGGCCACGCCCCGCCCGCGAGCGTGCGCCGCTGTCCAATAGCCCACCTCCGCCGACGGTGCGCCCGTCGTGAAGTCGCTGAGGACTACGTTGCCGATCAACTGTCGGTGAGCTGAATGGGGTTGTGCTTCAAGGACTGCGAAGCCGAACCGGTCTCCTGCTGCCCAACCCTGTTGCTGAGCCTCGACCCATCGCGCCCCGTCAGCATCGTTCTCCACGGAAGTGCTGGTCCAGTGGCGCAGAGCGGGATCTCGGCAGACCTCAACCAGTGCGGTAACGTCCTCCACACACCAGGGTCGAAGAACGAGAGCGGGAGCGGACTGAGTCGCGCCCGCCTGCAGTATGACGGCGGCGATCATCAGATCTTGATCACGTGGACGCCGCCGGAGCTGCACAGTATGAGGAGATCCTCGGGGTCCGAGGTCAGGATGGTTGCCGGGGCGGGCGAGGCCAGAGCAGTGGCCGCCACGATTGCATCCAGGGCGCACTTGTGGCCGTGCAGACCTGCCGCGGCAAGCAGTTTGCTCGCGTGGCGGGCGATGGCTTCCGTCGGCGGGATGATGTTCACCCGCGAGACGGCGTAGTCGAACCTGGCCTGGTTGACCTTGGGGTCGCGCGCTTCGACCAGCGTGACGGAGCTGGTCACCACGCGGATGTCTTCGGCTTCGGCAGCGGTCAGCCACTCGGTGAGCTCGGTAGAGTGCCGCACGAGTTTGGACAGCCCTTCGCAGTCCAGGACAAGAGTCCCGCTCACGCGGCGTCCGCCGAGCTGGCCGTGTCGCCGCGTAGGACTGCCCGCTTGGCTTCGACCGCCGCCTGTTCGACCGGTCCGTGCTCGGCCTCAGCGTCCTCGATGAGTTCGCGCAGCCGTTCGCGCTCCAGTTGCCGCTGGATGAGAGCTTCGACGTACGCGGACATGCCGCGCTTGCCGGTGCGCTCCCTGAGCGCTGCGATCGTTCCTTCATGGAGGGATACGGATACCGGCCGGACAGGGCCTTCGCCGGGCGTGGGATGAGTGGCCATATCGAGAGTTTAACAAGTCGATTGTTATTTGTCGGTGAATTGTCTGCGGTCTTCGGGAGGCTTGATCCGGGGGCCGCTCAGAGGGAGGCCTCCGGGGCCCCGCTCAGCCCTTGTCGACCTCGTCGATCCGCCGCCGCAGGCGACGCATCCCCCGCAGCCACCTGTCCGTGTCGGTCGCCCGGAACGCGTAGTGCTCCCGTACTTCCGCGTGCGGCAGGATCAGGAACCGCCCGTCCGCGAGTCCTTCCATGACCTCGTCGGCAACCTGCTCGGGTTCGAGGACCGAGCCGCCGAGCACCGCCTTGGCCGCCGCGTCCGTCTTCTCGTACATCTCGGTGCGGACGCCCAGCGGGCATACGACCTGGACCGTCAGGCCCCGGTCGCCGTACGTGGCCGAGAGCCACTCCGCGAAGGCCAGCGCGCCGTGCTTGGACACCGAGTACGGCGCCGATTCGAGGTGGGTCAGCAGGCCCGCCGCGGAGACCGTGGCCAGGAAGTGGCCGCGTCCCCGTTCGAGCCATGGCCCGACGAGGTGACGGGCCACCCGCACGTGGCCCATGACGTTCACCTGCCAGACCTGGTCCCACACGTCCTCCGGGGCGTGCTCCCCGCCGCCGGGCTCGATGCCCGCGTTCGCGCAGAACAGGTCGATCTCGCCGAGGTGGGCGCGGGCCGCCGCGACCATGGCGGCCACGCTCTCCTCAGCGCCGGCGTCGCCCGGCACGGCGAGCCCGCCGACCTCGGCGGCGACCCGGGCGGCCGCCGCGCCGTCCAGGTCGTTGATCACGAGCCGGGCGCCCTCGGCGGCGAAGCGGCGGGCGAGCGCCGCTCCGATGCCCGAACCGGCGCCCGTGACGACCACACCCGCGTCCTTGAGATTCATCGCTGCCATCTGTCTCACGCGTCCGCGATCTGGAGAACGAGCTTGCCGAGGTTCTCGCCGCGGAACAGCCTCAGAAGCGTCTCGGGGAACGCCTCGACCCCGCCGGACACCACGTCCTCCTTCGACAGCAGCTGTCCCGCCGCCAGCCACTCGGCGAGCTGCGCGACGCCCTCGCCGTAACGGTCGGCGTAGTCGAAGACCACCATGCCCGTCATGGAGGCGCGGTTGACCAGCAGCGACATGTAGTTGCTCGGTCCCTTGACCGGCTCGGTGTTGTTGTACTGGGAGATCGCGCCGCAGATGACGATCCGGGCGCCGCGCGCCAGCCTGGTCAGCACAGCGTCCAGGATGTCGCCGCCGACGTTGTCGAAGTAGACGTCGACACCATCAGGGGCGTGCTCGCGCAGTGCCTTGCGCACGTCCTCGGTCTGGTAGTCGATGGCGGCATCGAACCCGAACTCTTCAACCACCGCACGGCACTTGCGCTCACCGCCTGCGATGCCGATGACCCGGCAGCCCAGGATCTTCGCGATCTGCCCGACCACACTGCCGACCGCACCGGCCGCCCCGGAGACGACAACGGTCTGCCCTGCCAGCGGACGCCCGATGTCGAGCAGGCCGAAGTAGGCCGTCATGCCCGACATGCCGAGGGTGCCGAGATACACGGGCAGCGGCGCCAGCACCGGGTCGACCTTGGTGACACCGCGCCCGTCCGAGACGCAGTACTCCTGGACACCGAACGAGCCCGAGACGTTCTCCCCGACCGCGAAGTCGGGGTGCCGGGAGGCGATGACCCGGCCCACCGCACCGGCTCGCATCACCTCGCCGATTTCGACGGGGCGTATGTATGACTTGCCCGCGTTCATCCAGCCGCGCATCGCCGGGTCGATCGACAGGTAGAGCACCTGCACCAGGAACTCGCCGTCGCCCGGCTCGGCGACCGGCTCCTCGACGTGCTCCCAGTCGGTGGGCCGGGGCTCCCCCACGGGACGGGCGGCCAGGCGCAGTTGATGGTTGGTGCGGCTCATCTCGGCGGCTCCTCGGTCGCTACTGAGTGCCAGGGCGGCTGTCACGTACCAACTGGTCGGTACGTCGCTCGTGAGGCTAGATGCTGCCGCGTCGGGAAGCAAGTGGCCCCAGGCCGGTCAGAGGAGAAACGGGCGCCGACTCTACGGGAAGCGGCCACCACACGCCATCACGTGCCGTCACCAAGTGCCTTCATTCAGTGCGCGTGCGGCTCCACACCCCAAGAACAGGGCCGCTGCCGGACTCGGCTCCGATATCGCCGATCCGCGTCCATCCCCAGCTCTGGAACGCGCTGCGCGCCGGGACGTCCGTCGGTTCGAGGAGTACGGTCACCAGCGCCGTGTCGGAGCGCTCGAGGAGCCGTCGCACGAGCGCTGTTGCGACGCCGCGGCGGCGTTGCGCCGGAACCACCATCAGCTCGGCCAGTGCGAAGCCCTGCCCCGAGGCGGTGAGTTCCTCCACCTCGTGCGGCAGCTCTCCCCGGAAGCCCTGCCACCAGCCGCCCTCACGGTCGAGCCGGAACCCGTAGGCGCACCCCGCGAGCCGCGCCACGCCGGTCACCACCATGTCGAAGCCGGGGCGCTGCACATCCTCGGCGAAGCGCCGCAGGAACTCCTGCCGGTCGTGGAACTCCGCCCCGGAGAAGGCGCGGTAGGTCTCTACGTACACATCCGCCACGCTCTCCCGCTGCTGTTCGGCCTGCCACCGGGTGAGACGCCGCACAAACACCTCAAGCATGCATTCCTCCCACACCGGCCCCGGGTTCGGCTTCCCCGTCGCCGGGGAGGCCGCTGTCCGGCCTCCATCGTGAGCGGTGCGACCCCGCAAGGGAACCACCGGGCTCGCCCCGCCGGAGGGGTGGTCCGGCGGGGCGAGGGTTCATACGGAGGCCGGTGCCGAGGGCTCCGTGCCCGGCTGGGTGACCACCGACGCCGCCACCTGTGCCGCGAACTCCAGCATGCTCACCGCACCGTCCGGGCTCAGAGCGCGCTCCCAGCCGCCGATCGTGGCAAGCCAGGCCAGGACGCCCGCCGTGAAGGCGTCACCGGCGCCGATGGTGTTGACCACCTCGACCGGGACGGCCGGGACCGAGACGGGCGGGCCGGAGGGGGTGTGGGCGGTGGAGCCCCGGGCGCCGCGGGTGAGGATCACCAGGCGGCCGCCCGCGGCCAGCCGACGGCAGGTCTGGTCCGGGTCCGTGTCCGGCCACAGCCGCAGCAGGTCCTCGTCGCTGGCCTTGACCACATGCGCGAGTTCGCACAGGTCACGCAGCAGGTCCAGGCTCCGGCCGGGGGCGATCGTGCGGTCCTCGCGGACGTTGGGGTCCACCACGAGCAGGGAGTGCCGGGCGGCGGCCCGTGCCGTGGACGCGACGGCCTCGGCCGCCGGGTCGACGACGGCCGCCAGGCCTCCTGCGTACACCGCGCCGAAGCGGCCCACGTCGGCCGCCCGGTCGGGGAAGCGAAAGGTCGCCGTGTCCTGAAGGTGGAAGTGGTAGCCGTTCCCCGACTCCCCCGGGTCGGCGACCGCCAGCGCCGTGGGGAGGTCGGGGCGGGCGCAGAGGGCGAGGTCGACACCCGCGTCCGTGAGCCGCCGTTCGATCGCCCGCGCGAAGCCGTCGGTGCCGAGGGCTCCGGCGAACGCGACGGGCCTGCCGAGGCGGGCCAGACCCGCCGCGACATTGGCGGGGGCGCCGCCGGGCTGGGCGCGCAGGATTTCCGGCTCGCCCGGCACGGGGACAAGGTCGATGAGCGCCTCACCCAGCACCAGCACCGAGCCGGGCTTGCCTACCGAGTCGAGCCCGCCTGCCGAGCCGGGCCCACCCACGGAGTCGAGTCCGCCCACCGGGCCGGGCCCGCCGCTCACGGCTCCACCACGATCTTGCGGCCCTGCCCCGCCTTGAACCGGTCGATGGCCTCGGGGTACTGGTCCAGCGGCAGCCGGTCGCTGATGAAGACGGACGGGTCGAGTACGCCGCTCGCGAAGAGCGCCGCGGCCCGCTCATAGCTGTGCAGCACCGCCATGGAGCCGGTGATGGTGATCTCCTGGTTGTAGATGCGGTACGGCTCGATCACGGCGGTCGTCGCATAGTCGGCGACCCCGAACTGCAGGAAGGTGCCCCCCTTCGCGACCCGTCCCAGGCCGTCCTGGATGGCCCCCGCATTGCCGGTCGCGTCGATGACGAAGTCCCAGCCGCCCGGCTGCTCCAGTTCCTCGGCGCCGGCTGCCGAGCGGGAGCAGCCGAGAACCGACGCCGTCGCGAGGCGGTCCGGGTTGATGTCGAGTATGTCAACGCTCGCGGCGCCGGTGCGCTTGGCGAGCTCCAGCATCATCAGGCCCATGGTCCCCGAGCCGTAGATCAGCACATTCGCGCCGAGGGTGCTGCTGTTCAGTACGTCGTATCCGCGCACCGCGCAGGACAGCGGCTCGATCAGTGCCGCGTCCCTCACGTCGATGTGGTCGGGCAGCCGCACGCAGTTGGCGACGGGCGCGACGGCGAACTCGGCCGCGCCGCCGGGCTCGGTGACGCCGATGGCGGCCCACCGGTCGCAGAGATTGCCGCGCCCTGCCCGGCAGTAGCGGCATTCGTGACAGTGCAGGGAGGGGTCGACGGCGACCTTGTCCCCGACGGCGAGTTCGGTGACGTCCCTGCCGATCCCGACGATCTCACCGGCGAACTCATGCCCGGGCAGGATCGGCAGGGTGGGCGCGAACTCGCCCTGCAGAATGTGCAGATCGGTGCCGCACAGACCGCACGAGGCCACCGAGACGACGACCTCCCGAGGTCCCGGGGTGGGGTCGGGAACCGTCGTGACGGAGACCTTGCCGGGGGCTTCGACGATCGCTGCCCTCATTTAACAGCTCCAAGGGAAAGGCCCTGGACGAGCTTGTCCTGGGCGGCGTATCCGGCGGCGAGCACCGGCAGGGACACAACGACGGACGCGGCGCACAGCTGGGCGAGGAACAGGCCCTGGCTGGTGACGAATCCGGTCAGATACACGGGCGCGGTCTGGGCGACGACACCCGTGAGTACGCGGGCGAACAGCAGCTCGTTCCAGCTGAAGATGAAGCAGATCAGGGCCGTGGCCGCGATCCCGGGAGCGGCCACCGGAGCGACCACCCGGGCCAGGACCGTGGGCAGGCGCGCACCGTCCACCTGCGCGGCTTCGATGATCGAGACCGGTACGTCCGCGAGGAAGGACTGCATCATCCACACCGCGATCGGCAGATTCATCGAGGTGTAGAGGATGACCAGGAGCCAGATGTTGTCCAGCATCCCGGCGTTCTTCGCGAAGAGGTAGATGGGCAGCAGCCCCGCGACGACCGGGAGCATCTTGGTGGACAGGAAGAAGAACATCACGTCCGTCCACTTGCGTACGCGCCGGATGGAGAGCGCGTATGCCGCCGGGAGGGCGAGGACGAGCACCAGCAGCGTCGAGAAGGCGGACGCGGTCAGGGAGTTGATCAGCGAAGGCCAGGGGCTCGGCCCGCCGCCCGAGCCGAAGAACTCCCGGTAGCTGTCCAGAGTGAGCGGCGCGGCGAAGGAGGGCGGATTGGTCGCCGCGTCCGGCTCGGAGTGCAGTGACGTCAGCAGCATAAATGCGGCGGGCAGACAGAATCCGATGCCCGCCACCCAGGCCAGCAGGCCCAGCACGGCGGACCGGCGCCTTGCCCGGCGCGCCGCGGGCGGCAGAAGCTCGGGCGGCTTCTTCGACTGAGCCGGTGCGGCTGCGGGAGCGGGAGCGGTATGAGCGGTCATGCGCGGTTCGCCTCCTCACGGAAGAGGGACGAGACCACCCGGAGCGCGAACGTCGCGATGATCATCGTGCCGATCACGACGACGACTCCCGCGGCGGACGCCAGTCCGTACTCGTGGGCCTGGTAGAAGGTCTGGTAGATCGTGTACGGGAGGTTGGCGGTGCCGAGCCCTCCGGAGGTGATCGTGAACACCGCGTCGAAGTTCTGCACGATGTACACGGAGCCGAGCAGCACGCCCAGTTCGAGATAGCGGCGCAGATGCGGCAGCGTGAGATAGCGGAAGGACTGCCAGGCGCTGGCGCCGTCGAGGCGTGCGGCCTCCATCATGTCGGCGGGCCTGCTCTGCAGCCCCGCCAGCAGGATCAGCATCATGAACGGCGTCCACTGCCACACCAGCGCGGCCTCGACCGCGATCAGCGGCATGGCGGATATCCAGTCCGGCTGGGCGGGAGTGTCGTCGCCGAAGAGTCCGGCGACCCAGTTCCAGGCCCCGTTGAGCAGTCCGTACTCCGGGTTGTAGAGCGCGTGCTTCCACAGCAGCGCGGCCGAGACGGGGACGATCAGGAAGGGCGTGATGAGCAGGGTGCGCACCATGCCGCGGCCGAAGAACGTGCGGTCGAGGAGCAGGGCGAGCAGCAGTCCGAGCAGCACGGTGGCGATGACGACGCTCGCCGTGAGCAGGACCGTGGTGAAGACCGAGTCCCGCAGCTCCGGGTCGGTGACCACGGTGCTGTAGTTGGCGAGCCCGGCGAAGCTGCGCTCGTCGGGGCTGAGGGAGTTCCAGTCGAAGAGCGAGATCACCAGCGTTGCCACGAAGGGCAGTTGGGTGACGGCGATCAGGAAGATGAGGGCGGGAAGGAGCGGGGCCCGGGTGGCCCAGGCCCGTACGCCCTCCTTGCGCTCCTTCGGCTGCCGCGCCTGCTTCGAGCGGACCTGTGGGTTCAGCGGCTGGGTGGTGACGGAGGCACTCACTGCTGCTCCTTGCCGACCTTCTCGGCCAGCTTCTGCGAGTCGGCGAGGGCCTGGTCGACCGACTGGCGGCCGGCGATGGCGGCGCTGATCTCCTGCGAGACCTTGGTGCCGAGGTCGGTGAACTCGGGGATGCCGACGAACTGGATTCCGGCCGCGGGGCGCGGCTGGACGCCAGGGTTCTGCGGGTTGGCGCTCGCGATGGCCTGCTGGGTGATGTCCGCGAAGGCACCCGCTGCCTTGCGGTACTCGGGGTTGGCGTAGGTGGAGGCCCGCTTACCGGCCGGCACATTGGCCCAGCCGCTCTTCGCGCCGACCAGAGCCTCGTACTTCTTGCTCGACGCCCACGAGATGAACTTCCAGGCGTTGTCCGCCTTCTTGGACGCCTTCTGCATGCCCCAGGCCCAGGTGTAGAGCCAGCCGGAGCTCTGCGTCTTCTCCACCGGCGCCGGTACGTATCCGATCTTGCCCTTCACCGGGGATCCGGCCGCTTCCAGGGACCCGGCTCCCGCCGTGGCGTCGTACCACATCGCCGTCTTGCCCTGGGTCATGTTGTTGAGGCACTCGGCGTACCCGGACTGGGCCGCGCCCGCCTCTCCGTGCCCCCGCACGAGGTCGACATAGAACTGGGTGGCCTTCTTGAACTCCGGGGATGTCAGCTGCGCCTGCCAGTCCTGGGTGAACCAGGTGCCGCCCATGGTGTTGACGACGGTGGTGAGCGGGGCGATGACCTCGCCCCAGCCGGGCAGCCCGCGCAGGCAGATGCCCTTCATCCCGCTCTCCGCGCCGTCCGCCTTGGCCGCGAGATCGGCCACCTGCTGCCAGGTGGGCTTCGCGGGCATCGTCAGCCCCTTCTTGGCCAGGACGTCCTTGCGGTACATCAGGAAGGACGACTCGCCGTAGAAGGGCTCGGCGTAGAGCTTTCCGTCCTTCGCGGTGAGCGAGTCCCGCAGAGGCTTGAGTATGTCGTTCTGGTCGAAAGCGGTGTCCTTCGTCGCGTACTCGTCGAGCCCGTGCAGCCAGCCGTTCTTGGCGTAGGACGGCACCTCGAAGTTACTGATGGTGGCCACGTCGTACTGGCCCGCCTGGTTGGAGAAGTCCTGACTGATCTTGTCGCGGACGTCGTTCTCCGGGAGCACGGTGAAGTTGACCTTGATACCGGTCTCCTTGGTGAAGTTCTCCGCGGTCAGCTTCTGCAGCTCGACCATCTGCGGGTTGTTCACCATGAGTACGTTCACGGCCTCGCCCCCTCCCGAGGACGATGCTCCTGCTCCGCTGCACCCCGCGAGCAGGGCCATGGCGGCCGTGCCCGCCCCCACACTCAGATGGATTCCACGTCGTCGGCGCTGGAGGGACATGAGGTCTCCTGATGATTCGTAGCGGCTCGGTGATCGGTGTTAGGGCGTGGAGGCGCTGCCCCCGGCCGGTGGCCGGGGATCAACGCGCTTATGGGATATGGGAGTCGGCCGTCGGGGGCGCGCCGGGTCAGACGCGGATGATCTGCGGGCCGAGCAGGGAGTAGCGCTGCGCCTCGGCCGAGGGCAGGCCCACGTCGGTCACGATGGCCTCGAAGTCGCCGACGTCGGCGAAGCGGCAGAAGCTCACCGCGCCGAACTTGGTATGGATTCCGGCGAAGATCCGTCGGCGTGCGCTGCGCATGGCCTGCGCCTTGACCTCGCTGACCGCGGGGTCGGGTGTGGTCAGTCCGTACTCACGGGAGATTCCGTTCGCGCCGACGTACGCCAGATCGATGACGAAGTCGGCGAGCATCCGGGTGGCCCAGCGGTCGACCGTGGCCATGGTGGCGCCACGGACGCGTCCGCCGAGCAGCAGTACGGAGATCTTCTCGGCGTCCGCCAGGACGGTCGCCACCGCCAGGGACGCGGTGACGACGGTCAGCGGCCGGTCCCGCGGCAGGGCCTCGGCGACGAGCTGCGGGGTGAAGCCCTCGTCGACGAAGACCGTCTCGGCGTCACCGAGGAGATCGGCTGCGGCCGCGGCGATCCGGGACTTCTGCGGGACGTGACGGGTGGTCCGTACCGCGAGCGTGGTCTCGAAGCCGGCGGACTCGACGGGGTAGGCGCCGCCGTGCGTACGCCGCACCAGGCCGTGTTCCTCCAGGGCGTGCAGATCCCGCCTGATGGTCTCCTTGGCCACCTGGAAGTGTGCGGCGAGCCGGTTGACGTCGACCGACCCGTCCCGGCGGGCCGACTCGAGAATTCCCCGTCGGCGTTCCTCGGTGTCCACGGCACACTTCCCTGCTTCTGCTTGTGTTCGGTGCTGCGGGCCCGGCGTCCGTTCGGGCCCATGCGTCGTTTGTACAAGCAGTCAAGGCCGCTCGACCAGGCTCTTCACAGGATCCGCTGCGCCCGATCGTGCCCGTTTCGCCGGGGCGTCGGCCCTGGTCGCACCGCTCGTCACAGGTTCCAAGCCGTGCGGCGGTGCCCGCTTCCCGCCGTCATGGCGTCCGAAGCCTGCCCGTGGGCGGACACTGGAGCCGCGACGGGATTCGGCTGCGACGGAAATACGGAAGCATGGGCAGGGCTTGAGGATCAATGAATGGCCGGCTGCGCGCGTACGTATGCGTAGAGGCCGGATTTTCCGACGGACATCCAGGAGCGCACGTATGAGTGGAACAGCCCAGATCGGCGTCACGGGGCTCGCGGTGATGGGCCGCAATCTCGCCCGTAACTTCGCCCGCAACGGCCTCACCGTCGCCGTGCACAACCGCACGGCGGCCAGGACGCGCGCGCTGGTCGAGGAGTTCGGCGACGAGGGCACCTTTGTGCCCGCCGAGTCGCCCGAGGAGTTCGTCGCGGCTCTGGAGCGCCCGCGCCGCCTGATCATCATGGTCAAGGCCGGCGACCCGACGGACGCCGTGATCGAGGAGTTCGCGCCGCTGCTCGAAGAGGGCGACGTCATCATCGACGGCGGCAACGCCCACTTCGCCGACACCGTCCGCCGGGAGAAGGAGCTGCGGGAGCGCGGCATCCACTTCGTGGGCACGGGCATCTCGGGCGGCGAGGAGGGCGCGCTGCACGGGCCGAGCATCATGCCGGGCGGCTCCACCGAGTCGTACGCCTCGCTCGGACCGCTGCTCGAGAAGATCGCCGCGAAGGCTCCCGACGGCACCCCGACCGTCGCGCACATCGGCCCGGACGGCGCCGGGCACTTCGTGAAAATGGTCCACAACGGCATCGAGTACGCCGATATGCAGCTGATCGCCGAGGCGTACCACCTGCTGCGCGCGGTCGCGGGCTACTCCCCCGCGCAGATCGCCGAGACCTTCCGCACCTGGAACACCGGGCGCCTCGACTCGTATCTGATCGAGATCACGGCGGAGGTGCTGGCCCATACGGACGCCGCGACCGGAAAGCCCTTTGTCGACATCGTCACCGACCAGGCGGAGCAGAAGGGCACGGGCCGCTGGACCGTGCAGATCGCGCTCGATCTGGGTGTGCCGGTCTCCGGCATCGCGGAGGCCGTGTTCGCCCGCTCTCTGTCGGGCCATGCGGAGCTGCGGGAGGCCTCACGCGCGCTGCCCGGGCCGACGGCGCAGCCGCTGAGCCCGGCCGAGGCCGGGCGCTTCGCCGACCGTGTCGAGCAGGCGCTGTACGCGTCCAAGATCGTGTCGTACACCCAGGGCTTCCATCAGATCCAGGCGGGCAGCGAGGCGTACGACTGGGACATCGATCTCGGTTCGGTGGCCGCGATCTGGCGGGCCGGCTGCATCATCAGGGCCGCGTTCCTGGACCGCATCCGCGGCGCGTACGACGCGCAGCGCGACCTGCCCAGTCTGCTCTCCGACAAGCAGTTCGCGGAGGAGATCGGCGCGGCCCAGGACGACTGGCGCGAGGTGGTCGCGACGGCCGCCCGGCAGGGCGTCCCGACGCCGGGCTTCTCGGCGGCCCTCGCGTACTACGACGCCCTGCGCGCGGAGCGGCTGCCCGCGGCGCTCACCCAGGGGCAGCGCGACTTCTTCGGTGCGCACACCTACCGGCGGACCGACCGGGCGGGCTCGTTCCACACCCTCTGGGGCGGCGACCGCTCGGAGGTGGGCACCGACTGAGTCTGCGCACGCTCGCGCTGAGGCGATCAGCTCGAAGGCCCCGGCTGGGGCTCCGGCTCCGGCGGTGGTACGGGCTCGGGGCCGGGGCCCGGCGGCTGCGGAATGGGGTCCGGCGGGGGTCCCGGGGTCGGTGCCGGAGGCGGCACCGGGCTGGGCAGGGGCCCCGGATCAGGTCCCGGGAGGGGCGGCGAAGGCGGTACGGGCGGCTGGGTCATGCCGGACCTCCTGAGGTACGGAGTCGTGCGTTCCCAATGTCTCCCGTTGCGCGTGCCCACGCGCGCCGGGTCCACGCGTCATGCTCCGGACGCGATGGCCCCGGCCGCGGCCCGCAGTCCGAGCCTCGGGCTGGACAGGACGGGGACGGCGGTCGTCGTACGGACTGCCGCGTCCGCCATCGATGCCTGGGCCAGCACGATGACATCGACCTCCCGCACCCCGTCGACGGCGGTGGCAACCGCGTCCAGATAGCCGTCGCGGTCGCCCGCCTCGAACAGCTCCCAGGCGCCCTCGACGAGCAGTGTGCGCAGGTCGACGCCCCGGCCCGCGGCCTCTTCACGGATCAGCGCGAGGGTCGGCTCCAGGGTGCTGTGCACGGAGGCGACCACGACGATCCGGTCGGCCGCGGCCGCCACCGCGGCCATCGGGCGGTCGACCCGCAGCACCGGGACGCCGAGGTCGGCGGCGCATGCCTCGGCAACGCCGCCGATCGTGGAACAGGTGCACAGGACGGCGCTCGCCCCCTCGTCGACCGCCTGTGCCAGCGCGTCCGCGACGGCGGGGGCGACGGCCTCGGGCCCTTCTTCCCGGGCCCGGGCGAGCAGGTCCTCACGGACGAGATGACGCAGCCCGAGGCCGGAATGGTCCGCGTCCCGCAGCGCCTCGAAGACCGGAACATGGACCGGCGAGGTGTGCAGCAGCGCCAGCGTCCCCGATGAGCCGGCGGGCACTACCAGAGGTCCGCGTGGTCGGCCTCGAGCTGCGCCTTGGCCTCCTGCACCAGTTCGGCCGGTGCTGCGGGCGCCTCGTCGGGGTGCTTGGCGGCCCATTTTGCGGCGTAGGGACACAGGGGCACGACGGGTACGCCCTCGCGTGCCGCCATCGCGTAGAACTCCCGCACCAGGGCGCTCGCGATGCCCTTGCCCTCGTGTTCCGGCTCCACCACGGTGTGCACGGCGACCAGGGCCGCGGGATCCGCGTCGAGCGGGAAGTAGACGATGCGGCCCGTCACGCGACCGTCCTCGTACGCCTCCAGGAGTCCCTTCGGCCTGTTGTCACGGATGTCGCGTTCTGCCATGGCGGCTCGCTCTTTCTGACGCTGGGCGGGTGGTCACACGACGGCGTGCGGACTGCGCTCCGTATCGCTGCCGGGTACGGGCGCGGAGGCGTCCGCGCCGAGCGCGACGATCCTGTTCTGCGCGTCGACATGAACCACACTCGGCACCAGTGTGCGCGCCTCGTCGTTGTCGACCTGGGCATAGCTGATCAGGATCACCAGGTCGCCGGGGTGGACCAGATGAGCGGCCGCACCGTTGATGCCGATGACGCCGGAGCCGCGCTCGCCCTCGATGACGTACGTCTCCAGCCGGGCGCCATTGGTGATGTCGACGATGTGGACGAGCTCGCCGGGGAGCAGATCGGCGGCCTCCATCAGCGCCGCGTCCACGGTGACGGATCCGACGTAGTGCAGGTCGGCCTGGGTCACGGTGGCCCGGTGGATCTTGGACTTGAACATGGTGCGCAGCATGAAGAAGCTCCCAGTTTGTCTGCTCCCTGCCCACTTATTGCAGGTCAAGGGCGGTCTCCGGAGCGTACAACGGCTCGCGTGTTCGGTCAGCTGCCCTCAGGTGTCTCAGGGCTCACACTGACCCGTTGCCGGCCTTTCTGACGCCGCGCCAGTCACTGACACACACGTGTCACAGACCGCTTCGCGAAAGCGCCGGTGAGCAGGAGCAGGACCGCGAGGGCGGCCGGCCCCACCCACTCGGCGGGGGTGCGCTCGTGGCCGGCGGCGGGTTCGGGGGCGGGACGGGTCTTCTCCGTAAAGCCCACGGTGGGCAGCCGCCCGGTGGCCCCACACCCGCCGCCGTACTCGGATCGGCTACTCAGATCACGTACTCCGGCCCCGCGCCCGGGTCAGCTGCTTCAGTTCGATGATGGTCGCGACGGCACGCAGCCAGGTGGCCGCGGTGTCGTCGGCGGCGATCCCGCCCACGAGTTCGGTGCCGGCCCGCAGCCACTCCCGTACGAGGACGGCCGCCTCCCGGCGGGGCAGGGGCTCGGGCAGCTCCGCGGCGCGGGCGAGTCCGCCGGCGCGCACGGTGTCGGCGAGGAAGGCGACCGAACGCGGCTCGGTGCCGAGGCGGTCGAGGATGACGGCTGCGGCCGCGGCGCCGTCGCCGAACAGGGCGGTGCGCCGGGAGCCGGGCTCGGCGGTGAGGCCGTACCGCAGCAGGACGGTGATGTCGAGCCGGGCCAGCTCGTCGTCCGTGCGGTCCGGCGGGTACGGGGCGTCGGAGTTCATGGCGGGGCCTCGGGTGTCTCGTCTCATCTGACTGGTCCGCTGCGGCTCAGTTGACGGTGACGGTGTAGGTGATGCGCTCGGGGGCCTGGGAGGGGGTGGCCGCCTCCGTGGTCGGGGTGGCGGAGGGTCCGGTCGTCTCGGGGGGCCGGCTGGAGGTGTTGCCCTGGCAGGTGGTGAACGTGCAGTGCAGCAGCGTGAACCGCGTGGTCCCCTTGCCCTTGGCCTCGAAGGTGAAGGTGAGCCGGCCGCCGGCACCGGGAACCGGCGTGTCGCCGGAGTCCGACGCGTAGTCCTGGCCGCGGCTGACCAGCACCGAGCTGTCGGGCTCGGGGTCGACCAGGTACCAGTACTCGCGGGTGGAGGCGTTCTGGTCGACGGTGAGCGTGAAGCGCTCGCCCGGCTCGGCAGTGATGCTGGTGTCCTTCACCGGGTGGCTCGTCGGGCGGCCCACGGTGCTCGTGGAGCCGCCGGCCGGTTCGTCGGTGCCCGAGCCGCAGCCCGTGGCGAGAGCGAGGAGCGCGGCCGCCGCGATCGCGGCACCGCCCCTGCTACCGCGGAAGATAGACGCTGTACGCATCGGGGAGTTCACCTTTGGAAGCCTTGCCCATGTGACCGTTGATGAAGTCGTCCTCGCTGACCCAGGTGGTCGAGCCCCAGGGGTTGTACACCTGGAGCATGTCACCCTCCTGGGCGATGATGGTCATCGCGTGGGCGCCGTCCTTGCCCGAGACGTCGACAGGCACCGGCCGCCCCTCCGCCACCGACTTCTCGACTTCGGTGAGGACCGCCCTGCGGTCGTCGGCGCTGTTCAGGTCTTGGCGCTGGTAGTCACTGCCGGTGGCACTGCCGACGGCGGTGTCGTTGATCCGTTCCTGCCCCTCGGACCCCATGCCGCCCCAGTTCTTGCCGCCGTCGCCTTCGGTGTGCAGCCGGTGCTGTTCGGCCACCAGGCGCTGCTTGAAGGCCTCGGGGTCGTCCTGCTGCCCGTCGGGGCCGCCGGTGAGGTCGAGCGCGTACATCGGGTCGACCATGGCGCGGGAGGTGACGGTGGACGAGGCCACGCAGGTGCCCTCGGAGCCGTCGCCGCCCTGGACCCACCGCTGGCCGTCGAACGTGGCGTAGTCCTTGTTGTTGTTCGACCCGTCCGACGCCAGGCCCTCGTCGTCCATGCTGTCCGTGGCGGTGACCACCGGAGTGAGGTGCCGGCGCATCCAGTCGGGGTCCTTGCCGTGGATCTTGTTCTGGAACGTCTCGATCTCGGCGACGCTGTGGCCGGCGGCCAGGGCCTTCATCAGGTAGGCGCGCTCCTGCGGGGTGTCCGACTTCGCCAGCATCCGCTCCATGGCCGTCTCGTCGTCGAGACTCAGCAGGTCCATACGCGTCGACGCGCGCGCCAGGTCGCCGGCTGTGAGGATCTCGTTCAGCTCGGTGTCGGCGCCCGCGACGCCGGTGTCGGCGAGCATCAGCTTGTCGACGGCGGTGAGTTCGCTGGTCTCCATCTTCCCGGCCCGTGCCTCGGCGGCCCACTTGTTCAGGTCCCGGGCCGCGACGCGGGTGGCCTCCTGCGCGTCGGAGACGGCGGCGTGCATCAGGTCGACCGCGTAGGAGCCGAAGTGGGCGGCGTTCTTGCGGTCCCACTCCTCCTCGTCGTTCTCGTGCAGGTCGTCGAAGAAACCGTCCTTGCCGCCGAGCGTCTTCTTCTGCTCCAGCAGCTGTCCGCGGCCCTGCTCGTCCTTGCGCTGCGCGGCGCCGATCGCGTCGGCCAGCGTCAGCAGCGCCGTCGCGCAACCCTGGAACGCCTCGCTCATCTGGGTCACGGACCGCCCGGCGGCGTTCACCACGTCGGAGGCGAGGACGCTCGTGTCGCCGACCCACACCTCCGGAAGACCCTTGCGGCCCACCCGGTCGACCTGGTCGAAGACGCTGCTGACCTGGCCGACCTGGCCGCGGTAGAGCCTTGCCAGGCCCTCCAGCACGGCCTGGTCGCCCCCCGGTTCGGGCACCGAGAGGGCGTCGTCGATCAGGTCGAGGAGCTCGTTCTTGCTCCCGGCACTGAGCATTTTTTTGGACAGCCCGGCGAGCCACGCAAGGCGGAAGGAAGGGGAGTCGAGGGGAGAGGAGAAGAACGACACCGGCCCGTTCCTCAGTAGCTCGACAGGACCGAGGTGCGCCCGCCCTGCGTCGACGTGTCGGTGAGGCTGCTCGTGCCGCCGACGGAGACGCTGTCCGCCTGCGTCTTCACCAGGCCGTCGGTGCCGTGGTAGGTCTTCTTGGCCAACTGCACCTTGCCACCGAGCTCGTGCAACGCCGACGCCAGTGTCTTGGCCTCCGCCTCCCAGGCCTTGACGAACGCGTTCAGCGCCGACGCGGCGTCGTTGCCGCCGACATCGCCGTACGAGTAACTCGTGCGGGACTTGACGGCCGAGCTGACGCCGTCCATGTCCGTGCCGGCATCGTCGAGTTGCAGGGCCTGCCCGGTCATGCCTGCCTTCTTGACCTGGTAGCCGCCCGAGCCCACCGTGCCTCCCCCGTATGCATTCGATCGTGGCCGCAGGCAGGCTAACACGCACTGCATATACGAAGATCAAACGTCGTCCGCCGCACACACCTCCTCCACATCACCCGCACCACGGCACGCCCGGGCCCGGCCTTCGTCGATGCCGACGCGGGTCACCCGTCGCTGCTCAGGCGTCCGGGTGGCCGGCGATGTTCAGGATGTTGCCATCGGGTGCGCGGACGAAGAACCGGCGCAAGCCCCAGGGTTCTTCGGTGAGCGGGTGCACAATCTCGTATCCGCGCCGTCGTGCCTCGGCGTATGCATCGTCGACAGCCGCACCGACCCTGACCGAGACGACGGGATCCTGGGGCGCTGTAGCGTCGCGCGTAAGGAGCTGGAGCTCCGCACGTCCATCGGGCGACGAGTAGCGGGCGACCCAGCCCATATTGAAAACTTCGACGCTCAGGCCGAGATAGCCGGTGTAGAAGTCGCGTGCGGCTGCGATGTCCGGGACGCGCAGATTCGCTGTGATGCCGTTGGCTTCCATCATTACTCCTCGAAAGCGGCACGCTTTTCCAGTGGCGCGCAACCAGTTGCGCGCACCCTCACCCTGCCACCGAACCACAGCACCCGGTCGACCTTCTGCGCGGTCGCCGTCCGCCGGGACCGACACGAAGCGACGACGCCCGGGCCCTTCCCGCCGACCGCAAGGCCCTGATCGCCCGGGGGCGGCTCGCCAAGAAGCCTCGTCGTGGTCGGCCCCCGTATCGAGAGGGGGCCGGGTGCTGCATGCGCGGGGCGCCCGACGCTGCGTAAGGGAGATGCGGAGGACTGGGTGTCCGTGAGCGTCGAGCCTCACCAGAAGCGGGCCGCAGGCGCGAGTGCTGGGGAGCCAGTCGGGTGCAACCGGTGCGCCGACCCGTGGAACACCCTGGCGAGCCTGTTTGTCCTGAACCGCCCACGTCTATGGATTGTGTTGCTTATTCGGTCGATGCCTTGCTGTCCGAGTCATGGCCCCAGAAGTCGTCCACCCCGCGCCGAGAGCAACAAACGATCACTGCCCAAGGCCTTCTGAAGGAGCCGAACACGATGCTCAGACGATCAAGACGGCGTGTCGCCATGGCCGCCGCCACCGCAGCCCTGATTGCCGCCGCTCCGATGGTGCTTGCCGAGCCGGCCTACGCACAGTACCCACCATGTCCTCCCCCTGAGCTGAGCGATGACACCGTGGCCCCCGGTGATGAGCTCACCTTCTCCGCGACGTGCTTCGAGCCGGATGAAGAGGTAGTCGCCCTCCTGGTCCCCGGCGGTGCCGCCACCACCCGCAGCGGCGCGTCCACGGCCGCACTCAGGACGTCGCCGTCGTCCGTGCTGCCCATCGTGTCGCCCACAGTGGAGGGCGGAGACGGTGGCGGGCACGGGGGCGGACACGGGGACTCCGTGTACCTGGGCACCTTCACCGCCGACTCCGACGGAGCTGTGAGCGGAACGGTCACCATCCCCGAGGACGTTCGCCCCGGTGACTACCGCTTCGCGCTCAAGGGCCGGTCATCCGGAGAGTGGCTCTCGGCGGCGCTGACAGTTACCCGCGACGGGGACGGTCCCTGGGACCACCACGGACGCCCCGGCGACCCAGGCCATCACCACGACCCCTCGCAGCTTGCGAAGACAGGTTCCTCGGATGCAACGGCGGCGCTGCTCAGCGCGGCAGGCGCTCTGGTACTTCTCGGCGGCGGGTCACTCGTGATCGTCAGGCGGCGGCGCAGTCACACTGAACGCGGCTGAGAGGCCAGCGGATGCCGTGGACGACCCGCAAACTCCAAGGCAGCGCGGTTGTGTCCCACTTCACCGGCCTGGTGCGACGGAATCACCGCCGCGCCAGGCCGCTGATGTGGGCAACGGCAGCCACTCTCCTCACCGGTTCGTGCTGGCTGGTCGTCACGGGCCTGTACGCCCGTAGCGAGCTCCTCGCGGCCCGCGGCGACCTGGAAACGCTGCGGAACTCTGTGACAGCGTCCGCCTCGTCGGTCTCAACGACGAAGGACGCCGCGGGCCGCCGGGAGCGCGGCGAAGCCGCGGCCCGGTCCGCTGCGGCGCACGCGGACCGGGCGCATCGACTCACCACCGGACCCGCATGGTCCATGGCCGTGTATCTGCCGGGCCTCGGAGGCACTGTCGAGACAGTCCGCGGTACCGCCAAGGCCGTCGACCGGCTGACCGGCGAGGTTCTGCCTGCCGTGGTACAGACCGCCGGCAACCTCGCCGACGATGCAGGCTCCGACGGCGGCCACCTGGACCTCTCCGAATTGCGCAGGGCCGCCCCGGCTCTCGCGAACGTCTCACGCCAGGTGGCCGTGACCCGTGCGGAGACCCGCAAGCTGCCCAACCACACCTGGCTGCCCGCCCTGGACCGGGTCCGGGACGAACTCCTCGGCCGGCTGGACCGGATGGCACCCGCTGTGGAGGACGCCGCCACCGGCGCCCGCCTTCTGCCGGCGATGCTTGGGGCGGACGGTCCGCGGCGTTACTTCGTAGTGTTCCAGAACCCCGCGGAGTCGCGCGGAACCGGGGGAATGCCCGGTGCTCATGCCACCCTGACAGCCGACCGGGGCAAGTTCGCGTTGACGCGGTTCGGAAACGACACCGAAATGCTGGACCCTCGCCCCAAGGTGGACCTCGGTGCCGAGTTCGCCGCCATGTACGCAGGCTACGACGTGGTGGACACGTGGCCCAACTCCAATATGAGCCCGCACTTCCCCTACGCTGCGCGTATCTGGTCGGCCACCTGGCTCGACAAGAGCCGTGAGCGTGTTGACGGCGTACTCTCCCTGGATCCGGGCGCCCTGGCCCGGCTGCTCGCCGCGTCCGGGCCGACGCGCACGACCGCCGGCACCGTCGTCGCCGCGGACAACGTGGTGGATCTCAGCGAGCGCACCAACTACATGACGCACCCGGACCCGCACGAACGCAAAGCTTTCCTGCTGGACGTGGCCCGCGCCGCTGCCGGGCAGTTGATGACCGCCGCCGAAGATCCCGAGCGGCGGCCTGCGCTTCTCCTCGGCCTGTACGAGGTGCTGAGCAACGGGCAGATGACAGCCTGGAGCGCCCACCCCAATGAGCAGCGGGAGCTGGAATCACGCCCGGTCGGCGGTTCCTTGCCGCAGAGTCCGGAGCCGTATGCCGGGCTGGTCGTCAACAACGCCGCCGGCACCAAGCTGGACTACTACCTCGACCGCACCCTGGACTGGCACACCGGCCGCTGCACCGCCAACGGCCGCGAGGTCACCGTCAAGGCGGTCCTCGCCAACCGTGCACCGTCCCAAGGACTTCCCACATACGTCACCGACCGCCTGGACAAGCCGCCGTATGCAACGCACCAGGGTGACAATCGCCTGCTCGTGTCCTACTACGCGACCGCCGGTGCGAATCTGATCAAGGCGACCGTCGACGGGCGCACGGCACTCATGTCACCGGGCATCGAGCGCGGACATCCGGTGTACACGCTCGACGTTGAGCTACCCGCAGGCAGCAGCCGCACGGTGATGCTCCACCTGCTGGAGCCTCCCTCCGACCACGCACCCACCGTCCTGAACCAGCGACTCCCGCGCCCGCTGCAGGCGACGGTTCACCCGCCCTTCGAGTGCCACTGAGATTCCTCCGGTCCCGATCGTGGGCGAGCAGAGCCGATGACCGGCTCTGCTCGCCCAGCGAGTCGAGGAATGGTCTTGAGCCGCGCTAGGGCAATATCACTTTTCGGGTGATGACGTGCATGCGGAGTATCCGGCCGTGTGGCGCTCACAGGGGCCAAGGCCATCAGTCCGAACGCCGTTTGCCGCACGACAAACAATCAACCGCCGCAACGAGCTGAGGGATGGTCCGGAACCTGCCATTCGGTACCCCAGCCGCCCGAGGCGCCGCTACCCGGAATGGAGCAGACAATTGCCGACGACAGTCCATGGCATGGTCAAGATGGCCTGGGAACACCCTGCCAACCGCGGGCGCCGCGCTCAGGCTCTGGCTTCCATGGCCGGGTGGCAGATCTGGAAGCGACTGGTCGGACGTCCACTCGACCTGTCGGTGTACGGAAACATGTCGTTCCGGGCCTACCGCAACAGTACGCAGCCGGGCCGTTTCATCTACTTCGGCGGGCTCCCGGACTACGAAGAGATGACGTTCATGAAGCGCTTTCTGCGACCAGGGGACGGCTTCATCGACGGCGGCGCCAACGAGGGAATGTTCACTCTGCTCGCGGCCCAGCTCGTGGGGCCGAGCGGGGCTGTGCACGCGTTCGAGGCTGTGCCCGAGTTCGCGAACCGACTGCGGGAAAACGTCGACGCCAATTCGCTGGAATGCGTGACCGTCCACAATATGGCAATCGGGTCTGAACCGGGCAGGGTGTCGTTCGTCCTCAGAGGCGAGGGCTCCCGTATCCAGACGACGGCGGACCAGGACACCAGCATGAAGGTGAGGCTCGGCCGCCTTGACGACACCCTGCCGGAGCGGACTTTCGCGATGGGCAAACTCGATGTCGAGGGCTCGGAACAACATGCTCTCACCGGCGCCGCACAGTTGATCGCCCGCGGCCAGCCGGCAGTGTGGATGCTGGAGCTCGTCGACAAGTTCCTTCACCGCTTCGGGTCCTCTGTCCGTCAGACCCGGGAATGGCTCAACGACAACGGCTACGACATGGTGCTCTACGACCCGGACAGCAACAAACTGGTACCGGCACCGGACCCGTTCCGTCCGGCTCCCGACGTTCTCGCCGTGAGCCGCCAACGCCGACATGAGGTAGAGGCGCGCCTTGCGGGTACGTGGTGACGCGCAGGAGGACGGCCCTGCATCACGGCCGGTCCGCGGCGACCGGTCACGGACGCGCATCGAAGATCTCGTAGGTCCTCACACGGTCACGCGCACGTGGTGCGGCTCGTCCTTTCCAGTGAGACACGGCGGGGCGGACCGCGGACGGCGTGATGTGCCGCGATGCTGCGTTGCTATCCGGTTCATGTGCCGTGCCGGGACGGCCGCCCTTAGCGCCCGTGCGGGCCGGCAGCCGAGGTGGCACACGGGATGGAGCAGACACTGCGATGCATATTGTGCGTCTGAGCTACCGAGTCCCGCCGATGCCGGGCGGAATGGAACGCCATGTGGACTGCCTGACGCGCGAGCAGTTGAGCCGCGGGCACCGGGTAACCATGGCGTTCCGGCACGGATCGGCGGCGCCGGGGGCTGCGCAGTTGCCACTGCGCAAAACCGCCCTGTCACGGGCGCTGGCCCCCCGGTCCGACAGGACCGCGTTCGCTGCGGAGGCCGCCGCGAGCGTCCGGCAACTGTACGGTGGTTCACGTTCGCCCAGCGTGGACCTGGTGCATCTGCATGGTGACCATGTCGAGGCCATGTGGCTGGGCCCCGCGTGCCGACGCCTCGGCATCCCGCTGTGCCTCACCGTCCACGGAAGACTCTCGGTCCGGCGGCAACGACTGGCCCGGCACTCGTTCCAGCACGTGGACGCATTCATCGCGCTGGGATCGGGGACCGCGGCTGACCTCGTGACGTGCGGGGTGCGCGAACGACGCATCCTCACGATGTCCAGCGGTCTCGAGTTGTCCCGCATGCCACCCGCCGCTGGTGCCCGCGATCGTGAACGCGGCCTGATCGTCAGCGTCGGCAGCTTGGACCCGGTGAAAAACCACTGCCTGGTCATCGAAGCCTTCCACGAACTGGCCCGCAGCCGGCCGGGGCTGCGCCTCGTCATCGCGGGCGAGGGCCCGGAGCGGGACCGGCTCACTCAGCTCGCGGCCGCCGGACCGGGAGTGGAGTTGGCTGGTGCGCTGCCCCGGCAGGAGGTCTACCGGCTGGTGCGCCGCGCGGAGGTGTTCGTACTCGCGTCCTGCCGACTGCCTGGGAAGGGTGAGGGCGTACCCACAGCCGCCCTGGAGGCATTGGCTCTTGGCACCCCTGTCGTGGTGTCGTCAGATGCTTCGCTCGATCCGGTGGTCACGGTCCCCGAGGCCTACCGAGTCTTCCGGTCCGGGGTGAAGGCGGAACTGGTGACCACTCTGCGAACCTTGCTCGACGACGAGTCGGGCCGGAGCAGGATAAGTGAGCTCGGTAGGCGTTCAGCCGCGGAGCTCGACTGGTCCATGGTCGCAGGGCGAGTCGAGGAGTGGTATCGCACTGTACTGAAACGGCCTCCGGCCTCCGGCTGATCGCGGAGTTGGTCAAGCACAGGCGGGATCGGCAATTGATGCGTCGGCAGGCACGGTCTTCCACTGAGATCACGGGGAGTCGAGAACTCCATGGTCTTGGAAGCTCGTACCGGTCTCGCTTCCAGGACGCCCGACCATGAGACCATCACGAACCGGACACCGCGCTACTTTACCGAAGCCCTGGGTGCTC
The DNA here is from genome assembly GCF_036147535.1 of Streptomyces sp. NBC_00322. NCBI lineage: Bacteria > Bacillati > Actinomycetota > Actinomycetes > Kitasatosporales > Streptomycetaceae > Streptomyces > Streptomyces sp. NBC_00322. The sequence goes on from NZ_CP108019.1 coordinate 1,389,398, forward strand.
TCCGGGCACCGTCGAGCAATGCCCAACGGGCCATGTGCCGCTGGCCCAACCTCCTGTGCTCGACTTATCTGGCGCTGCTCCAACCCCGCGGGTGAGACCGCCCACCCCGCGGGGCGCGCCGGTTGTGCGGCACCTGGCCGTCACCGCCACGGCTGGCGGCGGTGACGGTGTCAGAGGAGCGCTTCAAGCATTGCCGCCGCTCGCTGCGGTGAGAACTCACTTCGCGCGCGCTGCCGCAGCCGCTGCCCGAGCGCGCGCCGGTCTTCGTGTGGCATCAGCATGACGGAGCGCGCGTGGGTGACCAGCGCCTCGAGGTCACCGACGCGAGCCACATAGGGGTAGTCGGTTCCCACCACGTCTGCGGACCCGCCCGCGTCCGTCGTCACAACAGGTGTGCCCGAGGCCATGGCCTCCAGCAGCACCCGCGGAAACCCCTCTTCGTAGCTCGGCATGACGAGGCAGTCCGCCGCGGCATACAGCTCGGGCAGGTCGCGGTTGGGCACGGCGCCCAGTACCTGCATCCGGCCGCCCAGCGCGGGATCGGCCGCCTCATGCTGCAGGCGGGACCGCTCCGGGCCGTCTCCCACGACGACGAGCCGGACATCCCGGGCAGGATCCTTCACCGCCGGGAGAACCGCGTTGAGCAGCGGCACCAGGAGACGGACTCCTCTCCGGTACGACAACCGGTGGACGTACAACATGACGAACTCGCCCTCGGCCCACCCGAGCCTCACCCGCGTCGCGCGCCGCGCATCTGCGCTCAACGGGGCGAACCGTTCGGCGTCGACGTCGTTGTAGAGCAGCCTCATCTTGTGCAGCGGCACTCCACACTGCCCGGCCATGACGGGGACCATGGTCTCCGGTCCGGTGACCAGACAGTGCACCGACCGTGCCGTCACCTTGTTGACGAGGTGACGGACCCTGTGGCGCAACGACCTGCGCTCGCCCGGTAGCCGCATGTTGGCCGTGCCGCTGCGCCACAGGAAGATGCGGTGGCGGTACACGGGATAGGTGAGGATCAGCACGGTCACAAACAAGGTGGAGTAGCGCAGGAAATAGGTCCGGTATCCGGCACGGGCGCAGCGGTGGACAGTGAGCAAGGCGCCCAGCACACGGCCGGGGCGGCTCCGGCCGGGCACACGAAGCAGCAGTCGCACCCCGGGGAGGCGCGCCGGCGGATCCCCCCGCTCGACGGCGGCCGCGACGTCGACCCGTGTCCCCAGGGCCGCGAGCAGCGCCGGAATGTGCGCGAAGTGTTCTGACTCGGTCTCGGAGAGATGGGGGACGACATAGACCAGTCGCGGGCGCGACCCCGGCTCCTCGGGGACCGGTGTGCACCTCCCCCGTTGACCAGCCGCCGACACTCGGCCCACAGCAATCTCCTCGCTCTTCTCGTCTGTTGGAACCGCCCTGGGCGTTCGGCTCACTCCGTGCCGACTGACCGGAAGAGGGCGGAGAGCGCGTCGATGTTCGTCTCGAAGCTGTAGGTCGCGAGAACATCGCTGCGTACGGAGGCCAGTTGCTCGGCGCTGGGCGGGGACGCCAGGACGTGCCGTACCCCGTTCGCGATCGCCGCGGGGACGGGCGTCACCACCGTCACACTGTCCCATCGCGCCGCGACCGCCGGAATTCCGCCGACCGAGGTGGCGACGACCGGCACAGCCGCGGCCGCGGCTTCCAGAAGAGTTCTCGGTAGCCCTTCGTCCCGTGAGGAGATGACGAAGAGGTCTGCGCGGGACAGCTCCGAGCGGATCTCGTCGACGCCGCGTGCGCCTAGGAACTCCACACGATCCGACAGACCGAGCCTCTCGGCCTGTTCGCGGAGGCCCGCCCTCAGCGGCCCGTCCCCCACGATCCTCAGCCGGGCCCCGGGGAGTGCCCCTACGAGCTCGGCCATCGCCGTCAGCAGCAGGTCGTAGCCCTTGGACGGGTGGAGTCGGCCGACCGTCAGGAGCTGAGGGGCGGCCGGGGCGGCGAGCGGCGGCCGACAGCGCTTCAGCGGCTGTTCCCAGACAGGGAGCAGCCGTGGAGGGACCAGCACGGAAGGGATGCCGCGCCGCTCCAGGCCGTCCAGCATCGACTGGGCGACGACTCTGCAGCCGTCGGCACGTCGGGCGAACATGACAACGGCCCGCCGCAGCACGGCTCGGCGCCAGCGGCCGAAAGCGGCGACCGGCAGGGCAAGGAGGTCGCCATGAATGTCCATCAGCCACGGACGCCTCACGACGCGGGCGATGAGCCAGGCGGACGGCCACCCCCATGGTTCCGCTCCGTTGACCACGACGGTCTCACCCCTGCGCACAGCGGCGCGCGCGACGCGAACACCGATAAGAGCCGATCCGACTGCCCAGACAAGCGACCGCAGAATGCCGGGCCGCCGAGGACGCCTGAGGACGTGCAGCGATCCTCGTCTGCGCTCCAGGTGCGGTCCCGCCCAGATGCAATAGGCACTGCCCAGACGGCCGGCCAGAGCGGCCCAAGTGCGGAAGTCCGCGGAGTCGTCGACGTTCGCCTGCCGGGACCCCGAGAGGGTGACGACCGTGAGCTGGGTCGGCTTCGTCCCAGCGGCTGCGGGCGCCTGCCGGGTGGTCATGAGGCACTGAGCCGGTAGGTGGAGTCTGCGGGATGAGCGCGCACCAACACGCTGCGCTCGAACATCGGATTGCTGCAGAGCATCACGTCTTCCTCTCGGGGAACGCCGTCGGACAGGGAGCGGCGTCGGTCACGAGGGACGTATTGCCGTCCGGCGCGGTGCCGGTGATGCGAAACCCACTCGTTCGCACAGAGCGAGTGCTGGCTGGTTACGCAGACCACAGGTGCGCTTGCCGCTCCGGATCGGCAAGCGGGGCAGGCATTTCGTCCAACATCGGCAGGGCGACGCAACTGCTGGGCAGGCAGGAGACGGCAGCCTCCCAAACGTGCATCCGAAGGCCCCGAAATCGCGGCATTGGCCTCAGCGTTGCATGGCGAAGCCCGACTACGGCACCGACGAGCCGCTGCAGGCGGCCTGTGCACTCCGATGGCGGACAGCCTGTACGGCGGAGTGAAGGACCCGCCGAACCGCTGCCGCTGAAACCGGCACCTTCACGCCCACACTCGAACCAGGCCATAAAGGGTGAACCTAAGATATTCCGATGGGCAGGAAATTTCGGATCGGAGCTCACCCGACGCGGCGTGTCTCCACGGCATGAACTTTCGCAAACGATACATATGGATGAGGAATTCGGCTTTGAAACGCTGACGTCGGCAATGTGCACCAAGTGAGCGCCGACAAGCAGGTTGAAGTCGCCTCGTCATGGACGAGCCACTCAGTAATTCTTGCGAAGGCGGACTGAACATGGACGTCATGGTGCTCGACCGCGAGGCGGTTACGCCGAAGGTATGCGGTGTTGTCCGGGCTTACCCGTCTATCTGGCGCGGGACCGTGATCGACATCGGCTGCAGGACACGAGATCTCGAGAAGGCACTGGCGCTCGAAGGGTACAAGGCGCGTTACATCGGAGTGGACGTAGACCCTCAGGCTGAGGTAGTGGCCGATCTCGGTAAGCGGCTCCCTTTTGAGGACAAGTCCGTTGATGTCATCACAGCCCTCGATGTTCTGGAACACACGGATGACATTCACCACGCCTTCTCGGAGCTCTGCAGAGTTGCACGGGGGCACATCGTTATCACCCTCCCTAATTGCTACGAAGTGCGTATCCGCGTACGACACCTGCGCGGCAAGCCCATCTCGGGAAAGTACGGGCTTCCCATCCAACGGCCGAACGACCGGCACCGCTGGTTCTTCTCGCTGGACGAAGCGCGCACCTTTGTCGGTGAGGTCAGCCACAAGAATGGTTGGAAGGTGGCGGACGAGCGAGCACTGGTCGGCTCCAGGGTGGAACTTATTCGCTCCGCCGTGCACCGCTGGCCCAACCTTCTCTCCCCGACATACCTGGCACTACTGCGACCGGTTGGTGGATGAGGTGCCCGAGCACGAAACCGGTAAGCGGGTCAAACGGCCGTGACATGGGCTCAAACTGCGCGAGTATTAAGGCGGTGTCCGAACCCGTCAGCGGGGATGGAAGACTGTCGGCCGATCAAGTAGCCACTGACACCAGACGGCCCACGATGCGGTCATTTCGCACCGCGGAGGCAACCAATTGATGCCGATCCCGTCTTGGAAGACCCCCCTGACCATCGCCGGTGTAGTGGCTTCGGTACCTCTGACCGCTCTGGCTGCTGCCAGCCCCGGCCACGCTCTCGTGATCCTCCTCCTCGCAGGAGCAGCGGTCTTCGTCATCACTGCTGGGCCTGGACTGATCGTCCTGGCCACGACGATTGTGGCTGTGATCCATCCGACTGCGTGGCCGGAGTTGGGCAAGCTATGGGGAGGCACGTTCCACTACGGGGATGCGGCGTTCGTGGTGGTCTGTTTTGCCGCACTGCTTCGGTGCACGTCTGCGCCTCGTGCACCTGTGTTGAAGGTCTTGACCGCGTTTCTCCTCTTCGGAGTGGCACGAAGTGCCACGGCGCATGGTCTCGAGAATACGCTGAGTTTCCTTCGAGTTATGGAGCCGGTCATCGCGGGCGCCGTGGTGAGCCTGTCATTGCCCCGAGAGTTCGACCTGTGGCGCTGGGCCCGTTGGGGATTGCTCGGAGCACTGGCCGCAGTGCCCCTCTTCGGCAACACCATCGACCGCTGGTACGGATTGCCCGGTGGTTCCAACGAGGTGGGATTGGTAGCCACCGTCTTGGTGATTATCGGTGCGGCGGAGTCGAACAAGATCGCCAAGACGCTGTTCATCGCGAGTGGCCTGGTCGGGCTGTTCGGGGCACGCGGAATTGGGGCCTCGGTGGGTGCTTTGGCCGGGCTGGCCGTGCTTTCTCTTGGCCGGAGCAAGCGAGTGCAGAATGTGGGCGCAAGGCGAGGCGTCAATCTTCTGGTCTTCGCCTGTGCGGTGGCATCTGCTTTTCTGCTCATCCCGGTGATTCGCCCGGACATGCATCTGACTCTCCAGATCCACAAGCTGCAGGCTGATTCCTTCTGGGGTGCCTTCGAGGCGACGAACCCGCTCGTGGGCGGTGGTTGGTCACAGGTGGACCCCACGGCACTCGTGGACACGTACCGGTACACACATCTAGAAGGTCTACACAACGTGTACCTGGATATCGCTGTCTACCTGGGCATCATCGGATCGGGCATGTTCCTCATGCTGCTGTGGCACACGTGGCGTCCACGGGACCTGGTAACACGCGCAGTTCTTGTCGCGACGGTCGTATGGTTCAACACCACTGGCGCCTTTCCCTGCGCAGGATGGGGGGTTCTCGGTCTGGCGGTCGCGGCCTCGACGTGCCGGATCCCAGGCCTTGGACGGGGAAAGTCCACAGTTCCGACGCCCCTTTCCCATCACGTTCAGCGTCTACCACCGTCGGCAGAAAATCGTCGCCAACATGCACGGACATGACGCTGTAGCCGGGTCGATGCCGACGCTGCCGCTCTTCACCTAAGGGCTTTTCCCGTAACTTCCGAGGGGGAAGCGAAAGCCCGGTGGCAACGGGGCCAGCCTCGGGAGCTGTCTCAGGCTTCGTTGTGGATCGGTGAGTCGGCCTGATCACGCAGCCGATCGCTGGAAACCTCCAGCCACTCGTCCACCACGTCGAGAGACTCGTCTAGGGCGGGATCGCGACTCCCACCGGGTGCATAGGCCGGTGACCTGTCCGCGCGCAGCGGCAAGTGAGCGCAGTACCAGGCCCGTTTGGCGCCCGCTCGCTCCGCGTCCGTGCCCGTCCGCAGATAGTCGAGCAGTGCTGTCATGACCCGGCGCCGTCCGAATGCGTAGAGCGCCGGCTCAACGAACCAGCGGCAGAAGCTGGGGTCCGGGTCGTCTACGGCTGTGGCCATCAACGGGGCGAAGAACTCTTCGGGCAGGCTGCCGCGTTCGAGTAGTGGTTTACGCACTGCATGGGCCAGGTGCCGCGCTCGTCGGTCCTCCGGCACGCTTGCCACGTTCTCGAGGCTTAGCACCCGAGCCACCTCGGCGGCGCATGACTGGAATGAGCGCGCTTCTGCCTCGTTGTGGTCCTCTTCTGCCATGTCGGCATTCTGGACCGGTCAACGTCCAACAGGTAGGGAGACGTTGGTCGCTGATCCAGGAACCAAGGCTCATCGCTCAGCTACTTCTCCCAGGGTGAAACGATCACGTAGCGGCTGGTGTGATCACGGCGTCGGTGCCGTCCTGGATGGGCCCTTCACTGGTCTGAGCCCCGCACTGCTTCGGCAAGCTGGTAGTCACGGTACGACGCGAGCGGGCCACTGATCCGCAGCGCGGCCGCCCCTGGGGCCTGTCGCTGGAGGACCGCAACCTGCTGGTCACGGCGTACTGGCGAACGAACTTGACGCTGCGACAACTTGCCCCGTTGTTCGGGATTTCCACGTCGGCCGCAGACCGCATCATCGACCACGTCGGCGCGATGCTCGCACTCCGGCAGCGGAAGCTGTTCCGCAACGACACCGTGCTCATCGTCGACGGCACCCTGGTGCCCACCCGCGACCACTCGGGCCGAGCAGTCGAAGAACTACCGTTATTCCACGGCCCATCAGGTCGTCACCGATGCCGACTCCCGCCGGATCGTCATAGTCGGCCGTCCCCTGCCAGGCAACCGGCACAATTCTCGCGGGTGGGAGGAGTCCGGCGCCAAAGCCGCCGTGGGTTCCAAGAGGGGAGTTCTACGCCTGTGCACCGGCGGTGCGGGATGACCAGGCCCGTGCTCTGATAGCCGCCGTCGGCAATCGTCATCGTCTTAAGGAGCAGCACAACCGATCGCGCCCGCCTGTACAACCTCACCCTCGCCGGACAGACGCACTACCAGACGGCCGGTGAGCCTGCCCTAACGAGTTCGAGGATCACTTACGGGACAGGACCTGCGCCGTCGGCACGCTCACGCGGGGCATGGTTGCGACGAGGATCCGCAGTACGAGGAACCAGCAGGCCGTGCTCAGCGCCAGCAGGCACAGGGAACCCCACGCGAAGGCCAGCGCCATGCGCTCCGGGCCCGCCCAGAGCTGAGTCACACCAACCAGCATCCCCAGTTGGCAGACGCCCTCGGCGGTCAGGAAGGCCAGCCGGACGCCCGGGAATCCCAGTGCCGACGGCAGCACCTTGCCCCAGATCACCGCGCCGCGCAGCGCGGCACCGGCCAGAAGCACCACCGCCGCCGTCGACAGCACCGTGTACTCGGCGCCGTACACCAGGCCCAGGAGCAGACCTGTGAGGGGAGCTGCGACCACCACCGCCAGCGCTCCGATCGCTCCGGTCAGCGCACTGGAGCGGAGGGCATCGCTCATCACCGCCGTACGGCGCCCATGAGCTCCCGCACGCGCCAGGCGCGGATAGAGCTGTGCCGCCACCGGGCTGACGAAGCTCAGGAAGAGACGACCCATCGACGTGACCACCTTCAGGTACGTCACCAGCACGGGTCCGCCGAAGAGTCCGGCAAGCAGTGAGACGCCGCTGTCCGAGGCAACGGAGACCGATCCGGTTGCCGAGGTCTTCACCAAGAAGCGCAACAGGCCCGGTGGCATCGCAATGGGGACTGCGGTGGGCGGACCGTATGCCTCGCGCAGTCGTCGGCAGGCACCGGCGGTGAGCACGACAGTCGAGAGCAGACCCGTGACCACGGTCGCCGCCAGGTAGCCGGCCGGGCCGGCGGTCAGCAGAGCCGTCAGCGTCACCAGGCAGCTGACGGCGGCGAGGGCCAAACGCATCCAGCCGAGCCGGCACAGCTGGTCGGCGAGCGCGAAGCCGGCCGAGGCGCTGCCCGAAACAGTGGCCGCTCCCGCGCCCAGCACGGCGGGCACGAGCAACGTGAGCAGTTCGGTGGAGATCCATCCGATGGCAGCGGCAGCCACCGCCACTACCACGCCCACGATCGTCGCCAGCAGTCCCGCCACGATGTCCAGCCGGAGAAGCCGGTGGTACAGCCGGGTGCCACGGCCAGGGCCGTGCAGCTGCTCGACCGGGACGAAGCGCTGTTGCGCGTCCTCGAAGCGCGGATCCCACAGCAGGAACCAGACCGATGCCATGGACTGGACGAAGAACACCTGTCCCGCCTCGGTGACGCCCACCAGCCGGACCAGCGCGACGCTGGTGGCGAACGAGAGTGCCGCCTCCACCTGGCCCGCGGCGGTGAGTGAGGCGAAGGTCCTCAAATGACGTTGCCAGGGCCGGCGCTTTCCGTCAGGCGTGGAGCAGTCTCGGTCCGTGAAATCCCTTGTGGACGTGGGCTGGTTCGGGGGCGAAGACGGCGTGCCGCTCACTCGCCGCTGCGACTCGTTCACAGGACCTTGCATGTGCTTTGACACACCTTCAGCACCCCCGGTACATATGCATATACCAGGCCACATTGACACATGCCTGTCCGCTCAGCCCACGATCTCCGAGCCCGTGTCTGTCCGGCATCACCCTGATTCAGCAACGCACGGTCGTGCCCGGTGGTTGGCCAACACCGCGGTGGCGATCCGTTCCACCGACTCCTCGATCCGCGTCATGCACTCCCGTACCTCCCCCGGACTCGCACCGAGCGGATCGGACACGTCGTCGTCAGCCGCGTCCGCCGGGGCCGAACCGCGCCGAGCCGCCGCACCCTCGACGAGCGCGGCGAACCTGGCAGCCGGATCCACCACCCCGGCGGCGTCCTCGGCCCTCACCAGCCGGGCGAACTCGCGCAGGCTGAAGGCCCGGTACAGCGCCCGCACGGGGGACAGCCGTACGGCCGCCTCGCGATGCTCCGTCGCCGCCCCCAGCACCAGATCCGAGCTCTCCACCAGCCCGGCGGTCAGCCGACGGGCGAGCATCCCGGACGGATCCCCGCCCCGTCCGGCGACAAGGGAAGCAGCCGTCGCCGCCATTGGCATGCCCGGCACGGCCTCTGTGCCCGCGCTGCTCACGTGGATCGTCGCCCGCACCGCGGCCAGCCGCTCTCTCAGCAGACACTCCGCGAGGGGCGACCGATAGAGATTGCCGGTACACACCATGAGTACCCGAAATCGGGGCTGGCAAGAGGTGCCGGAGGATGAGCCACAATCGGGCATGACGTCAGTACGTCCTTCCGGATAGCAAGACCGGCTACGCCCGGACGCCGTTCACGGCGCTGTACACGTCGTCGAACCACGCCACCGTGACTGCGACGTCCACTGCCCCAGCGTCGGCACGTGCTCCGGCGGCGAGCGCCGAATGGACCTCGGGACGCATAACACGCAACATGCCTTCGGCCAGCTGCTGCGGCGAACCGGGTGGAACGAGAATGCCGTTGTCGCCATCGCGTACCAGGTCAGGGACGCCGCCGACCGCCGTGGACACCACTGGTACTCCGGCGGCAATCGCCTCCATGACCACCACGGGCAGCCCTTCGTGCGTGGAGGACAGCACCAGTGCATCCGCGGCCGCCACCAAGCGGTTGGCCCCTGCAACCGCACCGAGATAGCGAACCCGGTCCCGCAAGCCACGCCGGTCGATATCCGTGAGCACCTGCTCGCGCAGAGGGCCATCCCCGGCCAGGACGAACAGAGCGTCGGTACGCCGGGCAAGCACCTGCGCAGCCGCCTCGATCAGCCCAGGGTGATTCTTCACCTTACGGAAGTTGGCCACGCAGGCGAACACAAAGGCATCTGTGGGGATCCCGAATTCCTCCCGTACCTGGTCGGCCCGCTGGGCCCAGGAACGTTGGGTGGCGACATCCACGCCGTGGATCCGCGTACGGACCTGGCGCGCGCCCCGCACGGTACCGGCGTTCGCCACTTGCGGTGAAACGGCTACCGTGATGTCGTCCAGCCACCGGGTCGACCGGTCGAGCAGCATGGTGAGCGGGCGTAACCGCACCTGATGCACCGTGGAGACAAGCAATGGGCGACGGCGCATCAGGCGCAGAGCGGGGCGCAGCGCCGCTGCCGGCAACGGGGAGTGGACATTGACGACGTCGGGGGACAGTCTTCGCACCACCCCCACCAGCCTGACGTAGCGCAACCACCGCGGGTGTGCCCGCAGATCGATGACCGTCACTCCACAGGCGCTGAGTGCGTCGGCCAGTTCCTCGGTGGCGGCGCGGAGAAAGACTACGGTGTAGTCGCGGTCGGTTCGGGGCGCGCGACGTAGCCGTTCCACCAGAAGAACCTCGGCGCCACCGACGTCGAGGGTTTTGATCACTTCGCAGATCCGTGCCTTGGCCATCGTGCCGCCTCCCATGCCGACCGACGGATACGTTGAGCAGCCACGTACTCGCTCGCGCTTTCGCAGAACAGGCATACTGCTATACGTGGCGGTGTTTGACTCAGCCTGGGCCGGCGTTTTAGCGGAAGTCACTCGAATACCGGCGAGAGGCCCACTTCTCACGTGCTTTTTTGGCTCAGGTGAGGGCGGCATCCCGCAGTCGCGTCTCAATCTCCGCAGCCCGTGCCCGGGAGACCGCGAAGACGTCCGTCCCATGGTCGCGCAGGGCGGGAATGAACCGGTTCGACTCGGGTTCGTATTGCATAAGGTCATATCCGTGGTCCCCCATCCATTGACGGACCTCGGCGACCGATGATCCGAATCGGGCCAGGAAGGGATCGACGAGTTCGAGGAACCACACCGCCGGCTCGGCACGGCACATGAGCTTTTCCGCGCCGCGCAGTGCACAGTGCTCCGCGCCCTCGATGTCGAGCTTGCCCATTGCCCAGGAGCGGTCCGGCAGCACCTCATCGAGTCGCACGACTTGCGCGGAGTGGGTCTCGCCTACGTCCTGCGCAGTCTGGATTCGGGAACCAGTCCCGCGCAGCACAAACGGAAGCATGCCAGGGTCCTCCCCAACCGCCGCGTCGTGTACCGATACACAACGCAGCCCGTTTCCTGCGACATTCTCGCGCAGCCTGGCTACATAAACGGGGTGGGCCTCGAAGGCGTGCACCTCGCCCTGGGGAGAAACGAGTTGGGCAGCCAGCAGAGTGAAGATTCCCTCATTGGCACCGCCGTCGATGAATCCGTCACCGGGACGGAGATACCTCTTCATGAAGGTCATGGCCTCGTAGTCGGGCAGGCCGCCGAAATAGATGAAGCGTCCCACCTGGGTGCTGTCCGGGTAGGCCCGGAAGCGCATGTCACCGTAGACTTTGAGATTGAAGGCCTTGCCCACGAGATGCTTGTATCCCTGCCACAGCGCCATATCTGCGAAGGCCCTCACGCGGCGGCCCCGGTTGGCCGGGTGGTTCGAGATCAGCCTGAACATTCCCTGCACCGTCGTTGGCATTGACTCCCGCTTCCAAAACACGGCAGCGCATTTGCCGTCCACTGCCTGACCACAGAGGCTCGACTGGGTACGAAGCTGTTTATATCCGGCCCGACCACGTACAGCTGGGCGCCACGCGGCACGAACCTGGCAGACAACATACGTCGCGCCCTTGACAGATCCTGGAGTGTGCTCGGCCTAATATCTGCGCATGTCGACCGCCACGTACCGAACCCCGGGTTCCGGCATTCCACGCCTACGCGTGCTGAGCGTCATTGCCAGAATGAATATCGGTGGACCGGCTGTCCAGATGTCGGCCATCATGCGGGGGCTGAATCCCGAGCGATTCGACCATCACCTGATCACCGGACATGTGGGTCCGAATGAGGCGGACTATCTGGAGCAGCGGGCACCCGACCTGCCGGTCCATCGGCTCAATGGCCTGGGACGGACTGTGCGGCCCACGGACGATGCGCGCTGCCTTCTCGAACTTACGGCAGCCATGCGCCGATTCCGGCCCCATATCGTCCACACGCACACAGCGAAAGCGGGCGCACTCGGGCGGGCAGCTGCCGTGCTGGCGCGTGTCCCCTCAAGGGTGCACACCTTTCACGGCCATCTCCTGCATGGCTATTTCTCTCCGGCAAAGACTCGGGTCCTGGTGCAGACCGAGCGCGGTCTGGCAGCCCTCACTGATCGGTTGGTTGCCGTGGGCAGTCGGGTGCGGGACGACCTCGTCGCCGCCGGCATTGGAAAGGCGAGCCAATACACGGTCACGCCGCCCGGCACCAGGCTTGCAACCGCACCAGAGCCAGCCGAAGCCCGGCGGTTGCTCGGTCTCCCGCAGGACTGCCCCGTGGTCGCCTACGTGGGGCGAATTACCGGAATCAAGCGGCCTGATCGCTTTCTGGCCGTGGCCCGCGAAGTACGCCGCGCTGTTCCCGCAGCGCATTTCGTGGTGTGCGGAGAAGGCGACTTCGAGCCGGATCCGGAGGCGGTAGCCGACCTCGGGGACTCGCTCCACCGGCTGGGCTGGCGCGCCGATGTGGAGACCGTCTACGCGGCCGCCGACCTGGTGTTGCTCACCTCGGACAACGAAGGCATGCCCGTCAGCCTGATCGAGGCCGGGCTGGCGGGACTGCCCGTGGTGGCCACGAACGTCGGCAGCGTTGCGGAGGTCGTACAAGACGGAACGACAGGGCTCCTGGCAGGACTGTCGTCAGGTGAGCTCGCTCGCCACACGGTGACGCTTCTGCGCGACGGTGAACTGCGCCGTCAGATGGGGGCACAGGCCCGTACGTTCACCACCCAGCACTTCGGCGCGGAACGTCTGGTGGCCGACACGCAGGCTCTCTACACCTCCATCGCGGTCGCCCGCAACTGGTGGACCGCATCCCCGTTCGAAAGGTCAGCACTGTGAACGTCCTAGTCACCGGAGGTGCCGGATTCATCGGTGCCAACCTCTGCCGAGAGCTCGCATCACGTCCGACCGTGGGCAAGGTCATCGCTCTGGATGACCTGAGCACAGGATTCGCAGCCAACCTGGCGGGAGTCGACGCGGAGCTGATTGAGGGCAGCATTCTCGACCCCGAACTCCTCGACGACATCGTGTCGGGAGTGGATGCTGTCGTCCACCTCGCGGCCCGCCCGTCCGTACCGCGGTCTCTGGCGGACCCCGTCGCCAGTCACAACGTCAACGCGAACGGGACGGTGTACGTCCTCGAGGCCTGCCGACGCCATCGCGTCCCCGTGGTCGCCGCCTCGTCCTCCTCGGTCTACGGAGCCGTCCCCGTGCTTCCCAAGCACGAGGACCTGCCCACGCGGCCCATGAGCCCCTACGCCGCGAGCAAGCTCGCCACCGAGTCGTACGTCCTTGCCTACGGGGCCTCGTTCGGCCTCCCGGTCCTGGCGTTCCGGTTCTTCAATGTCTACGGGCCGTTGCAGTCGGCGGGTCACGCCTATGCCGCCGTCGTACCGGCCTTCATCGATGCCCTGCTGCGCGGCACGCCGGTGAGAATCTTCGGCGACGGACTGCAGACGCGGGACTTCACCTACATCGGAACCGTCGTCAGGGTGCTGGCCGACGCTGTCCTGCGCAAGGTCACGTGCCCCGGTCCGGTCAACCTGGCCTTCGGTACGCGGGTGCCGATCATCGACCTGACCCGGCAGCTCGCGGACATCATCGGGTCTCCGGCCGACATCCGGCACGAGGCGGCGAGGCCGGGAGACGTCCGCCACTCCCAGGCCTCGGGCGGCCTCCTGCGCGAACTCTTCCCGGATGTCGCCCAAGTGCCGCTGGAGCAGGGGCTGGCCGAGACGGTGCGCTGGTTCCGTACCCTGCCCGAGTACGAAGCGGCGGTACCCGCAGAGCGCCTCACGGTGGAAGTGGGCTGACCACAGCACTGAAGGGAGCCCCGGCGATGCGCCGGAGCTCCCCTCGACTCCGTTCACGCTCCTTCACCTCTGATCTTGCGCAGTGCTCCCCCGCTTACGGGGGAGGTGAAGCGCATCCTTGACCTCCCGGTGCGAAGCGCTGGGTATCACTGCCGAAGCAGGAAAGCCGCTCACATGGGGCGCTGCTGGTTCTCGATGTACTGGCGTACGACGGTCAGCGGTGCCCCGCCGCAGGATCCGGCGAAGTACGAGCCGGACCAGAAGTGCCCGCCCCACAGGTAGCGGCCTACGTGTGCGTCGTACTCCTTGCGCAGGTAGCGCGAGGAGACGCCCTTGAGGGAGTTGACCAGCTTGGAGAGCTGGACCTTGGGCGGGTAGTGCACCAGCAGGTGCACGTGGTCCTCCTCGCCGTTGAACTGCTTCAGTTCGGCCTCGAAGTCGGCGCAGACCTCCCGCATGATCTCTTCGCACCTGGTCAGCATGGCGTCAGTGAATGCCCGGCGACGGTACTTGGTGACGAACACCAAATGGACGTGCAGGTTGTGCACGACGTGTCGTCCCGTGCGTACATCGGGATTCGGGTTCCATCGTGGCGACATAAACCAAATGATACCGTGATCGCGTGAGCAGCGAACTCGTAGGGGAGAAGCGGCAGTTCGGGCACCGTGCCCGGCTGGCCCTGACGCCTGGACAGATCCGGCTCATGGACGACCAGGCGCACGCGGCCCGCACGATATGGAACTGCCTGCACGACTGGTGGACGATGCTCCCCAAGGAGAAGCGTTCGCTGGGCGCCGCGGACGCCGCGATACGCCAGGCCCGCAAGGAGATCGACTGGCTTGCCGCGCTACCCGCCCAAGCCGCGCAGGCGGTACTCAAGACGTATTTCCAGGCATGGAAGAACTGCTGGGACGGCCGCGCCGACGCCCCGAACTTCAAGGCCCGCTTCCGGTCGGCGATGTCTGTGGACATCCCGCAGGGCCGAGACCTGAACATCACTCGCGTGCACCGCCGATGGGGCATGGTCAACATCCCCAAGATCGGACGCGTCCGCTTCCGCTGGACGAGGAACCTCCCCGTCGGCAAGCATGCCAACACCCACAACCGCATCACCGGGTCCCGGCTGGTCAAAGACGCACTCGGCTGGCACATCGCCTTCCGCGTCCAGGCCCTCGAGCCCAAGCCCGAGCCGCACGCCGGCCCGGAGGTCGGCATCGATGTCGGCGTGAGCCTGCCCCTGGCCCTGTCGGACGGGGACACCAAGGCGCACGGCGCGTGGCTTACCGCCAAGGAACGGGCCAAGCTGCTCCGGCTGGAACAGCGGGCCGCGCACCGCAAGACCTTCCGCAAGCCAGGCGAGCGCACCTCGAACCGTCTGCAGGCGGCCTATGACCAGATCCAAGGGCTTCGTGCGAGAGCCAAGCGCAGGCACCTGGACTGGCAGCACCGGACCACCACCGAGATCGCCGCGAAGTACAGCGTGATCGTGGTAGAAGATCTGGCCATCACAAACATGGTCAAGAGTGCCAAGGGAACCGTGGAGAGCCCCGGGAACAACGTTGCGCAGAAGTCCGGCCTCAACCGCTCCATCAGCGAGGAGGCATGGGGCCGCACGGTCGAGCTGCTGACGTACAAGACCGCCCGAAACGGTGGCACCCTGCACAAGGTCCCCGCCCCCGGCACCTCCCAGCGCTGCTCAGCCTGCGGCTTCACCACACCAGGCAGCCGGGAGTCCCAGGCCGTGTTCGTATGCAAGAACCCGGACTGCGGATGGTCCGGCAACGCCGACCACAACGCGGCCCAGAACGTCTTGCACCTGTACCGGATGGGCCTCGCGCTCATTCCGGCTGCCGGGAGGGCAGTCGTCAGGCGCGCTAGTCGCGTCAAGCCCGCCACCGCAAGGTAGGCAGGAATCTCCCGCATTCAATTCATGCGGGAGAGCACTTCAAGTGTACACAGGGACTCTCAGCAGCAGACCCCACGCCAGCGCGGTCACCACGACAACCGCGGCCAGCACGGCGCTCTGCGGGAACACCCTGAACATGACGAGCACCGCCGTTAGACACGACATGGCCGCGAAACCGCCGATGACAACGGTCACTTGGCGGACGGTCAGCCCGAGGCTGCGCAGCCGGTGGGCGATGTGATCCCTGCCGCCCTGGAGCAGAGGCCTGCCCTCCCTGCGCCGGGCGACCATGACCAGGCCGGTGTCCGCGGTGACGACCAGCGTGATGAGCAACAGGCTGGTGTACCCGGAAAGGGCGGCGGTGTCCCGGTGCAGGGTCACCGTGGCGGACGACACCAGAAAGCCCACGAAGAGCGAGCCCGCGTCACCGAGGAAGATCCGCGCGGGATGCCAGTTGTGGAAGAGGAAGCCCGCGCTGGCTCCGGCGAGGGCAGCCATGACCGGGGCAATGCCGGCCAGTCCGACGGAGAGGGCTGCGCAGCACAGGAATCCCGCGGTGACGGCGGTCACGGTGGACACCACCCCGTCCATGTTGTCCAGCAGGTTGAACGCGTTGGTGGTGAAGAGGATCCACCCGACCGCGACCACCACGTCGAACCATGAACCGAAGAGAACGGGATGGCCGCACCAGAGCACCACCGCCAGGGCTGCCGCCGCCTCGACACACAGACGCAGACGAATGCTGAGCGGACGCAGGTCGTCGCCGAGGCCCAACACGGCGATGAGCGAGGCGCTTGCGAGCAGGACGACGACTGTGGCGTCGGTCCCCGTCACGGCGACTGTCGCCGCACACGCCGAGCCGACCGTGGCGATCGCGACCGCGATGCCGCCGAGATAGGGAGTGGGGTGGACATGGGCTTTGCGTGCGCTCGGCTGGTCGGTGTAGCCGCGCCGCAGGGCCAGCCGTCGCAGGGGCTCGGTCAGCAGGGCAGCGATGAAGAGTGCCCCCACGCCTGCGCCTGCCGACACGAGCCACGGACTCAGACCGGACATGGACCCACCAGCGCCGTCCGGCTCTTGGGGTCGCCTGTTCCTCCCTTCGCCGAGCTGTCGGCGGCAGCCCCGAGTGCCTGCCTCCTCACGTCGCTCCGGGCGTCTTCGACGGCGTCCTCCAAGACGTCGTCGAGGTTCCGTTGCGGCTCCCAGCCGGTGAAGTTCCTGAGTTTCGTGGTGTCGGGGACCCGGCGCTCCATGTCCTCGAACTCCGGTCCGTAGACCTCGCTGTAGGAGAGACGGTGCACCGTCGAACTGCTCTTGGCGCACGCGATGATCCGCCGCGCCAGATCCAGAACGCTGATCTCCTCGTCGCTCCCGATGTTGAAGGTCTGGCCCACCGCCTCCGGACGGTCGATCAGCGACAAGAGCGCTTGGACCACATCTGCGACATGGAGGAAGCAGCGGCTCTGCTGTCCGGTGCCGTAGACGGTGAGGGGTTCTCCCCGGACTGCCTGACGGGCGAATCTCGGGATGACCATGCCGTAGGCGGGGCTCTGCCGTGGGCCGACCGTGTTGAAGAACCGCACGATGGTGGACCGCAGTCCGTACTCCCGCCGGTAGAGCTCGGCAAGGATCTCATCGACCGCCTTGGCGGTGCTGTAGGACCATCGCGGGACGGAAGTGCTGCCGAGGACGCGGTCGGATGTCTCGCTCAGCGGTCCGGACGAGTTCTTGCCGTAGATCTCCGACGTGCTGGCAATGATGACTCTGCGGCCATGGCGGTGAGCGGAACTGAGGACGGTTTCAGTGCCCTTGGTGTTGATGGTGAAGGAATTCAGTGGCTGTTCCACGATGAGTTTCACACCTACGGCCGCCGCCAGATGCACCACGACATCGCATTCACTGACCAGCTTGTCGACGAGCGATGAATCCAGCACGGAACCGTGGACGAATTGGAAGTGACCCTGCTCGCGCGCTCGTGCAAGGTTCACCAGGCTTCCCGTACTGATGTCGTCGAGTGCAACGACCGGCTCACCACGCGCCAGAAGTGCATCGACGAGATGGGAGCCGATGAAGCCGGCTCCTCCGGTGACCAGGTATTTCGGACGTTCCATCACGCCGTCACTCCATGTCTGCGGGTGGGCGTTGCCTGGGGCAAGTGCCCGGCAACGCACGGAAACCATAGCCAGGGATGACGCAAAAAGAATGAATTGAATCCCGCCCTTAGCCCATTCGCACTCCTTGGCTGCCGGCATGCCCCCATTCGCCGGGCGAGTGTTCACTCGGGAGACGGACGGAAAGCCGCGTCGGGCTAGCACCGGGCATATCCCATCGAAACATTCTGCATGGCCAGCAGAGAGGAGTCCGATCATGTCGGAGGCAGCAAAGAAGGTAGTGGTGGTCGGCCAGGGGTACGTGGGGCTTCCACTTGCCGTTCGCGCAGTGGAGGCCGGGCGCAACGTCGTTGGTCTCGATGTGGACGAGATGCGCGTCAAGCGCCTGGCCGGCGGCGAGTCGTTCGCCGAGGACGTGACGTCGCCCCGCCTGCTGGCTGCCCTCAACTCGGGCCGCTATGCCCTGAGTACCGACTACGCGGATGCGGCGGACTTCGATGTCTGTGTCATCACGGTGCCCACGCCTCTGAAGGAGGGGGCCCCCGACCTGAGTTTCGTGGAGAGCGCCGCGCGGGAAATCGCCCTGCACCTCCGGCCGAACGCCACGGTGATCCTGGAGTCGACCACGTATCCCTGCACGACGGAGCACGTGGTGTGCCCGATCCTGGAGGCGGGCAGCGGGCTTCAGGCGGGCAAGGACTTCTTCCTCGGATACAGCCCCGAAAGAATCGACCCGGGAAACCCGACCTGGCGGCTGGAGAACACCCCCAAGGTCGTGTCCGGTATGGACGAGGACTCCCTGCGGCATGTGGAGCTCTTCTACGAAGACATCGTGGACCGTACCGTCCCGGTCAGCTCACCACGCACGGCCGAGCTGACCAAGCTCCTGGAGAACACGTTCCGCCATGTCAACATCGCCCTCGTCAACGAGCTGGCGATGTTCTGCAAACCGCTCGGCATCGACATCTGGGAAGTGATCGACGCGGCGTCGACCAAGCCATTCGGCTTCATGCGTTTTCTGCCCGGGCCCGGCGTCGGCGGACATTGCCTGCCCATTGATCCCTCCTACCTCTCGTGGCAGGTCAAGCAGAGGCTGCGGCACGACTTCCGCTTCGTATCATTGGCCAACGACATCAACAGCCATATGCCGGACCATGTGGTGCTGCGCGTGGCCAGAGGGCTCAACGCCCGACGCAAGCCGGTCAACGGCAGCCAGGTTCTGGTCCTCGGGCTCGCTTACAAGAGGAACACCGGCGACATCCGGGAGTCCCCTTCCGTCGCGGTGGCGCTCGGACTCCAGCACATGGGCGCTCACGTCCTCGCCGTGGAACCGCATGTCGACCCTCGTCAGCTGCCCGACGACATTCTGTGCGTCGACCTCACGGAGGAACAAGTCGCGGCTGCCGATGCCGTGGTCATTGCCACCGACCACGACTCCTTCGACTACGCGATGGTGGAGCGTGTCGCCGACTACGTATTCGACGCATGCAATCGGTGCCGCGTGGAAACGGTTGAGCGTCTCTGAGGGGACGCCGGTGCACTCCATTGGGGTACGAAAAGTCGAGTGCACATGCCTTGCGCCCCAAATTCGTGAGCCTGCTCCTAGGCTGACTGCTCACTCACTTGCTCCGACTGGGGAATGGCCTTGGATCTGCGCGACTACCTACGTGTCCTTTCCCGTCGTTGGCACGTCATTGCCCTCGTGACTGTGCTGGGGACGGTGGCGGGCGTCCTGGCGAGTGTCCTCGTCACTCCGGAGTACCGGGCGACGACCACGCTCTTCGTGTCCCTCCAGGCCGACACCAACACATCCCAGCTCAACGAGGGCAACTCGTTCGCCCAGGCCAGAGTCCAGTCCTACGCCGACGTGGCGGAGAGCCCCGCAGTGACCGGACCGGTCGTGAAATCCCTCGGGCTCACGATGACGTCGGCTCAGCTGGCTGACCGGATCGAGGCCGAAGCGCCGCTCAACACCGTTCTGGTCCGCCTGACCGTCACCGACACCGATGCGGCACGAGCCGCCCTGATCAGCAACTCAGTCGCTCGGCGCTTTGCCGACGTGATCAGGAAGCTGGAGCGTCCCGAGGCAAGCAAGCTCCCTTCCCCGGTACGGCTCACCGTGACGTACCCTGCCGCCACGCCGACCGCGCCCTCGTCCCCGAACACCGCCGTCAATGTTGCCCTGGGTCTGGCGGTGGGCCTGCTGCTCGGGCTGGGGCTGGGTGTCGCACTGGAGACAGTGGACACGTCGATGCGTGACTCCAAAGCCCTTGCCGAGTGCCTGGCAGCCGCCGGTGGGCCCGCCGTACTCTCCAGCATCGTTCAGGACCCGCGAGCCGCACGGCAACCGGTCTCCCTGCGCGACGACATGCACAGTCCGCGTGCCGAGGGCTTCCGGAAGCTTCGTGTCAACTTGCAGTTCGCGGAGGTGGACCAGCGGCCGAAGGTGATCGCCGTCACCAGCCCGCTGCCACGTGAGGGTAAGAGCAGTGTGTCGGTCAACCTGGCCGCCACACTGGCCGAAGAAGGGGCAAAGGTATGTCTGATCGACTGCGACCTGCGCCGGCCTTCGATTGCTCCGGCCCTCGGCCTGG
This sequence comes from Streptomyces sp. NBC_00322, assembly GCF_036147535.1. Lineage (NCBI taxonomy): Bacteria > Bacillati > Actinomycetota > Actinomycetes > Kitasatosporales > Streptomycetaceae > Streptomyces > Streptomyces sp. NBC_00322. The sequence continues at coordinate 1,409,644 of NZ_CP108019.1, forward strand.
TCAGGGACGCCGGGCTCACCACAGCTCTGGTGGGCCAGGCCGAACTGCATGAGGTACTCCAGTCGGCCGGTACCTTCTCGGTGCTCGCCAGCGGGAGGATCCCTCCCAACCCGACGCAGCTCCTCGGCAGCACCTATTTCGCCTCCCTGCTGCGCACTCTTGCCGAGCAGTTCGACCATGTCGTGGTGGACACGGCCCCGGTACTCCCCTTCGCCGACACCACAGCGATGGCACCCGCCATCGACGGCTACCTGCTCGTGGCGCGCGCCGGGCGGACGAGCAGGAGCCAGGTCATCGACGCTCTGCGCATCCTCGAACGCGTCAACGTCCCTGTGCTGGGAGCCGTCTTGAACGCGGCTCCGGTACGCGGAGAGGGCGACGCCCACGCCTATGCGTACACCTACCGGCCGAAGCAGGACACGACGGCCCGGCTCACCGCGCTCGTGTCGTCGCGCTTGGCGGCAGTGGTCCCCGGCCGACGGCCGGCCGACAAGCAGCACGGAGCGCGGGTGCCGTCCAAGACACGATCGTAGAACCGGGCAGCGCGAGGTCATGCGTGCTGCACGGACGGTCCCCGTCGTGGTCGTGGCCCTGGTCGGTGGAATGCTCGCCGCGTCGTGTGGGACGGGGGGCGGCGCCGGGGAGATCGGCCGCGACCCAGCCGGGCGGGCCGCGACAGGGATCGAGCAATTGCGGGCCGAGGTCGTCGGAACCCTGCCCCATGACCCGAAGGCCTTCACCCAGGGCCTGGAGATGACCGAAGGCGGCACGCTGTACGAGAGCACGGGCGTGGTCGGACAGTCCTCGGTCCGGGCGGGCCCGCTCGACGGATTTCCGGCAGTCCGCACCGAGTTGGCACGGCCGCTGTTCGGCGAGGGGATCACCGTCATGGGACCCACTCTGTGGCAGATCACCTGGCGGAACGGCCTGGCCGTCGAACGGGACGCGAGGACGCTGGCCGAGCTGCGCCGGGTCCCTTACGGGGACGAAGGCTGGGGCCTGTGCCACCAGCGGCATCGCGACCGGCTGGTGACGAGCAACGGTTCCTCCCGGCTCACCTTTCGGGTCCCCCGGACTCTCGCGAAAACGGGGGAGGTTGCCGTCACCGCCGGTGGGCGCCCCGTGAGCCGGCTGAATGAGCTCGAATGCGTCGGTGACCTCGTGTACGCCAACGTCTGGCCGTCGGACCGGATCGTGCGCATCGACGGGAATACCGGCACGGTCACCGGGGAAATCGACGCCGCGGGGCTGCTCACGCCACAGGAGGCTGCCCGAGCGGATGTCCTGAACGGTATCGCGGCCCTTCCCGGGACCCGCCAGTTCCTGCTCACCGGCAAGTGGTGGCCCAAGATGTTCCGGGTCGCCTTCGTTCCCCGGTGACCCGCACCGTCGGCCGTTTATGGGTCAGCTTCCGGACGCCATGACCCACAGGTGGTGCATCGCGTACGACCTCCACGGCCGCCACCGCTCCCCGTCCCCCGTCTGCGCCTGCACCGTCACGTCGTCCCCCAGCAGCACATCCGGGTCGCCGAGAGCCCGCATCCGGATGTAGCCCGCCGTCCGGCGGTCGATGCCCGGCAGCGTGAGCAGCTGCCGTACTGCCTCGTCCCGGTCCGCCCCCGGGTCGAGGATCAGCGAGCCGTCCGCGAGCGCGGTCGCCAGGGTGCGCAGCGCGCGGGGCTCCGCAGCCGCCAAGTCCTCGGCGCGCGGGAAGAGATGTGTCAGCCCGCCGCTCGGCTCGGGCAGCTTCTGCCCGTGCGCCGCGACGAGATCGTCGCATTCTTCCCGCCGGCCCAGCACGGCCCGTACCGCGAGCTCGTGGGGATCGGCCGTGCCCGGCGCGCGCAGGCCGGGGCGGGCCGCGACCAGGGGAGCCAGTGCCGGGTCAGTGCCGAGGCGTTCGGCGACAGCGCAGGGGTCGGCGTCGAGGTCGAAGAGGCGGCGCATCCGCTGGGTGGCCGTCGTCAGGTCCCGCAGCTCCGTGAGGTGCAGTCGGCACTCCAACCAGCCGCCCGCGCCCGGCTGTTCAGCGACCTCGGCCACGCCGGATCCGCCGGGCAGCCGCAGAGTGCGGCGGTAGGTCCGGGAGCCGCGCTCGCCGACGATCTCCTCGATGCCGGTGACGGCACGCGCGGCGAGGTAGTCGAGGACCTCCGCCGAGGCGTACGGGCCGCGGTAGGCGAGCCGCAGTGGCACTCCGGCGGCGCCGTTGGCCGGGGCGACCGGGCCGAAGCGCGAGCCGCGGCCGGGCCGGGCCGAGCGCAGTTCGCTGGGGGTGGCCGCGTAGATCTCGCGGATGGTGTCGTTGAACTGCCGCACGCTCGCGAATCCCGAGGCGAAAGCGATCTCCGCCGCCTGCAGGGTGGTCGTCTGCAGCAGTACGCGTGCGGTGTGTCCGCGCTGGGCGCGGGCGAGGGCAATGGGGCCCGCGCCGAGCTCGGCGTTCAGCTGCCGCTGCACCTGGCGGGCGCTGTAACCCAGCCGGTCGGCGAGGCCGGCGACGCCTTCGCGGTCCACGATGCCGTCGCCGATCAGCCGCATGGCCCGGCCGACGACATCGGCGCGGGCGTTCCACTCGGCGGAGCCCGGCACCGCGTCGGGGCGACAGCGGCGGCAGGCCCGGAATCCCGCGCCCTGGGCGGCGGCGGCCGTCCGGTAGAAAGTCACGTTCCGGCGCTTGGGCGTGATCGCGGGACAGCTGGGGCGGCAGTAGATCCCGGTGGTGGACACGGCGAAGAAGAACATCCCGTCGAACCGGGCGTCCCGGCTGCTCACCGCCTCGTACCTGCTGTCCTCGATCGCCATACGGCCAGTATGGGCACCGCCCGGGGGCGGGGGCTGGCGGAAATCGGACATGGCGTTCGACGTGGAGATGTGCGGCGCGCGGCCACCCAGAAGTCGCCCTCCGAGCCCGAACAGGTCCGTCGCGCGGCGCGGTTCATCGCCGGACGCGCCTGCCCGCCGAGATCGCGGCGGGCAGGACACTCGCCGTCCACGGCACCGACGACGCCTACAACTCGACGGCGAACGCACCGCTGATCACCGGGCGCGCATTCCGGCCGCCCCCGCGGTGCGCGAGGATGCAGGGTGTCCGGATGCCGCCGGGCCATGATGGACGGACGCTGGAGACATGGCTGTACACCCACCGATCGTTGTACACCGGATCTCCCCCTCGGGTGGCCGCCGGGTCACCGTGCGGGATCAGATCATGGGGCTCGCCCACTCCGACGACCAGTTGCTGGAATTCCTCCGCCGGGCCGGGCTGCCCGACGCGGACAATCTGCTCGACGACCCGACCTGGATCGAGTGGGTGGGCGACCGGCCCCATGAGTACGACCCCCTGGAACTCATGCCGTGAACTGCCCGCGCCCCACAGCATGGCGGGGCGAACCCGCTGCTCGGCGGGCATTGTCAGTGCCTCGCGAGATGCTTGACGGTCCGACACCTTCCCAAGGGGGCAACCGACATGACCGACTCCGAGCTCGCCGCGGCACAGGCGTACGTACGACTGCTGCAGACCACCCGGGCCGTCCTCTCCGAAACGGAACAGCCGCTGCTCCCCCTGCCGCTGCTCACCGCCCCGATCGCCGAGGCGGACGAGGCGCTGCGCACTCTCGGCATGGCGGGCAACGAGGCCGAGTTCTTCCGTCTGGTGTCCAGGCTCCAACCCGCGCTGCGCGAGGACAGGCGGGTTTCCTGAGCGCCGGGCGCCGGTTCAGGGGGCTCTCTTCGCCGTCCGCCGTCCCTCGACGGAGACGCATCCGGGCCCGTCGGCGGTCCATGGTGACCTCCGGGTCGAGTCAGTTGAACTGAAAACTATCCGCCTTCCGGCGTACTCCCCGCCGCCATACGACGTGGTCGGGCGAGTTGCGGCCGGACAGCGGGCCGCCCCGGGACCGTAGCCCCGGGGCAGCCCGTCCACCTGGCCGGAGACTTACCGTCCGCCCGGCTTCCTCACCTGGTCGGCGGCCTTCTGCATGGCCTCCTGGGTCGCGCCGGCGATCTGCTCGCCCCGGCCCTCCGCCTGCATGCCTCGGGCGCCCATGGCCTTGCCCGCGGATTCCTTCATCTGACCCTTGGCCTGCTTACCCTTGGCCTTTGCCTTACCCATGACGTGTCCTTTCGGGTGTTTCGGGTGTGGGGTGGAACGCCGTAACCACAGTGCGCCCATCGCTCAAAGTACGCAACTGAACACTTATCGTGACAATTTGGTGGATCTTGCTCGGCCCGCGACGTACGCCAAGGGCTCAGCCGCCGAACTCCGGCAGGAACGTGGAGCAGAACGCCTTCAGATCGGCCGGTCTACGGCTCGTGATCAGCGTTGCCGGGGCGGCGCGGCAGACCGCGACCTCCTCGTCGACCCAGGTCCCGCCTGCGTTGCGGATATCGGTCCGCAGGCTGGGCCACGAGGTCAGGGTCCGATGGCGGACCACGTCCGCCTCCACCAGCGTCCAGGGGGCATGACAGATCGCGGCCACCGGCTTGGCGAGGCCGAAGAAGCGTTTGACGAACGCGACGGCCGCTTCGTCCATACGCAGTGCGTCCGGATTGGCGACGCCTCCCGGGAGCACCAGCCCGTCGTAGTCCGCGGCGTCACTTTCGGCGACCGTCCGGTCGACGGCGAAGGTGTCGGCCTTGTCGAGGTGACGGAAGGCCTGCACACGGCCGGGCTTCGTCGACAGCAGCTCCGGCTCTCCACCGGCGTCGGCGACGGCCTGCCACGGCTCGGTCAGCTCGATCTGTTCGACCCCCTGGGGGGCCATGAGGAACGCCACTCTCATGGGGCTCACGTCCTTTCGCGCGCCTTGCTCATGCCGCTGTCGGTCGCCGAGTTCCCATGGCGCGGCGGAGTATCCCCCCTTACGAGTTCGGGGTCGATCAGCCGCAACTGGGCGGCGAGCCACGCCCCGCAGGGACACCTGCCGACCCGTCGCCCGAGCCGACGGGGCACAAAAGCGACGGCTGACGACCTGCCCCAAGGACAGGCCGTCAGCCGTGCACGTGGTGCGGGCACCTACAGGGGGCGGGCGTCCCCGCTGCCCATGCTGCTTTCCTGCTCGCTCTGCTCCTGCAGCTTCCGGGCCTTCTCCTGGAGCCGCTGACGCTCCTTCGGGTCGGTCGTGCGCTCCGCGGCCTCCTGCATCTGCTTGGCCTTCTCGCGCATCTGCCGGACTCGGCCACCGGATTCACCTGCAACGCTCATCGTCACTCCTTGGACGTCGGGTAGAGCGGACTCCCTCAGCGAAGCAGCGCGCCGACACGCTCGCAATGTGAACCGTTACGCGCTGCAACCACCGCCGGACCGCGCCACGGACGGTGCCCGTTCGCGGGCCGGGTCCACGAACCGGTCGTTGCTCGGGTGCGCCTCAACTTGCTCGATTCCGCAGGGCACTTTGGGCAGGTCGTCGTAATCTGGTAGTAACCACCCTCCCAAGCCTGGGGGAGATCATGGAACTTGCTTTTCTCAAGCCGCTCTTCGATCGTCCAGGCCCCTGGGCCTCCGTATACATCGACACCTCGCGCGCGACCGAGGAAGCCACGAAGGTCCAGAAGCTCCGTGAGCGCTTTGTCGCGGCGCAGCTCATCGACGCGAGTGCCGACGCCTACACCGTCAGGGCGGTGATCGACACGCTCGCCCATGAGCCGGTCTCCGGGGCACCTCCCGGCCGGGCGATCTTCGCCGCCGGCGCCGAGGTCGTGCTCGACCTGCCGCTCGCCGTCTCTCCCCTCAACACCGAGGCGACGTGGTCGATCCTGCCCCACGTCGCCCCGCTCGCCCGCCTGCGGGGCGACGAACCTCCCTGCCTGGTGGCATACATCGACCGGACCGGCGCCGATCTGGAACTGCGCGACGCACACCACCGCGAGACCCTGGGCCAGGCCAACGGCAAGGAGTGGCGGGGCCGCGGGCATCGCAGCATCCCCACCGACCGTTACGAGTGGCACTACCGGAACAAGGTCGAGAACAGCTGGAACGAAACCGCCGACATCATCGCGGGCGAGATCGCGAAGCAGTGGCCCGACAGCGGCGCCCGGCTGCTGGTCCTGACCGGAGACTCCCGCGAGCGCAAGGCGGTGCACACCCGGCTGCCCGAACGTATCCGGGCCTCCGCCGTCGAGGCCGACAGCGGCAGCAGATCGCCGGGCGCCTCCAAGAGCGTGCTCGACCGCCAGATCGCCGAGGCTCGCGAGGCGTACGCGCGCGACCGGCTCCAGAGCGCCCTGGAGCGCTTCCGTATCGGACGCGGCCGCCCCGGCGAGCACCGCAAGGCCTCCGTCGACACCGGCCGCGGGGATGCCGCGGAAGGGGTTCCGGCGGTCGTGGACGCGGCCCGCAGCCACCAGGTGGCCACGCTCCTGCTCGCGCAGGACGCGTCGGACGCGGCACGCGACGTATGGATCGGACCCGGCGTGGACGACGTCGCCGTACAGCGCGGCCAGGCCCAGGCGATGGGCGTCGCCAAGCCCGTCCAGGCACGCGCGGACGACGCGCTGCTGCGGGCGGCCGCGGCGGCCGACGCCGAGGTACTGCTCGTACCTGAGGGCATGCGCGGTCCGGCGGGCGGGCTGGGGGCGGTGCTGCGATGGAGTACGCCTTGATCCCCTGAACCAAACGCGAGAGGCCGTGCCGGAAACTCCGGCACGGCCTCTTCTTCCGCGAATTCTTCTACGACTTCGAAAAGTCGGGACGACAGGATTTGAACCTGCGACCCCTTGACCCCCAGTCAAGTGCGCTACCAAGCTGCGCCACGTCCCGTTGCGCGAATCCTCCCGGTTTCCCGGCCGAGCGCGCAGGAGAACACTACCTCACCGCGCCGGGCCACCGGACGCACGGCCTGCGGTCATTCGCTCCCGGCCGCCGAGTCGGCGGCCGTGGACTCGACCGGTCCGGACGAATTCCAGCCGGGCGTACGCACGTCGAGCCGCAGATCCTCGGGCACGACCTCCTGACCGCAGTGACGGCAGCTGTGGACCATGTCCAGCTCTTCGCCGCACGAGTGGCCGAAGACGGCGGGCGGCTCGTCGACGAGCCACCGGTCGCCCCACGCGCGCAGCGTGGTCAGCACCACCAGCAGGTCCCGCCCGGCCTCGGTGAGGTGGTACTCGAAGCGCGGAGGGTGCTCGCTGTACTGCCGCCGGGTCAGGACGCCGACGGACTCCAGATGACGCAGGCGCGCGGTGAGGACATCGCGGGGAGCGCCGGTGTTACGCGCGATCGCGGCGAAGCGGCTGTTGCCGAAGCTGATCTCCCGCACCGCCAGCAGTGACCACTTCTCGCCGACGGCCTGGAGCGATGCGGCGATCGAGCAGGGCCGGCCACGCGAGTCGAGGGCGAGTGCGGGGAGCTTGTGGTCCTCGGTGGTGCGTGCCTTCATGCCACTAGGTTGCCACATCCAACTCACTCCCTGCCGTCTGCCGACGACCCGTCCGGGCAGCGCGTCCGGGGCACGGGGGACAATCGATGCGTGGACAAGGCAGGCAGGGACCGCGACACCGAAGGGCGCGCACGCAACGCGCGGCCGCGCGACGGGCTGGGGCGCCCTCTCCCGTACGGGACGCGGGGAGTGGAACGGCAGCCCGAGGGCGTCGTCCGCACCCCCGGCCAGACACTTGCCGATGCCCAGCGGCTGCTCGACGTGGGCATGCCCTTCCACGCCCACGAGGTCTTCGAGGATGCCTGGAAGACCGGGCCCGAGGCGGAGCGCGAGCTCTGGCGCGGACTCGCACAGCTGGCGGTGGGGCTCACGCACGCCGCCCGCGGCAATACGGCGGGCGGCGCGCGGCTGCTGCTGCGCGGCGCGGACCGGATCTCCGGCTACCGCGACCCGTACGCGATCGATGTGGCCGGTCTGACGGCCTGGGCACGGCAGCTCGCGGCCCGGCTCGACGGACCGGTGGACGCGGGCGCCGAGGCGCCGCGGCTGACCTCGGTCGAGTAACAGGCTCAGTCCCGTAGCAGTACGACCTCAAGGGTGCGGGGGCCGTGGACGCCCTCGACCCGGTCGAGCTCGATGTCGCTGGTGGCCGAGGGACCGGAGATCCAGGTCAGCGGGCGGGTCGGGTCGATGCGCGGCATCGCCTGCGGTACGGAGGCGACGATCTGCCCGGGGGCCCTGACGACGCAGATGTGCAGATCGGGAACGAGCGTGAGCGCCCGGCGCCCCTGCCCGGGGCCCGCGTCCAGGACGATCGTGCCGGTCTCGGCGATCGCGAGGGAGCAGCCGGTCACCACGGCGTCGATGGCGTCGAGCTCGTACGGAGTGAGCGGACCGTCGTCCGTGCGCTGTTCGGCGGTCGTGTCGGCGAGCCAGGCTTCGGGCAGCCCGTCCGGTACGACGACCGACCGCGCACGGTGCGTGTCGAGCAACTCGGCGATGAGGGCGGGCAGTTCGCCTTCGGTGGCGCGGTGCACGATCGCCCGGTAGTCGGCGAGGTTCTCGTGCAGCAGCTCGAGGATCTCGGCCGGATCGCCGGAGGTATGGCTCTCCAGATAGTCGCGGGCAGGCTCGGGCGCCTCGGGGGCGTCGGCCACAGCCGCACGGACACGGGCGAGGATGCGCTCGCGTGAGGCGCTCATGTGCGGTTCTTCTTCCACCAGTCACGGAAGGATTGGGCGGGCAGTTCGGGCAGTTCGCGGTCCGCGGTCCAGGCCCCCGTGCCCGGGAGTTTCCTAGGATGCAGTTTGCGGGTCCTGGCGGCGGCCTTCTCCCCGGCGGCGAGCGCGGCCGGATGGCCGAGGATCCACCCCGCCGCCTTGATCGCCGCCTTTTCGACGCGGTGCCCCTTGCCGCCCTGGTCCGCGACCTTCTCCCGGAGGTGGACGAGGACTTCGGGGATGTCGATGGCGACCGGGCACACCTCGTAGCAGGCGCCGCACAGCGAGGACGCGAACGGCAGCGAGGCGTCGATCTCGCTCTGGATCCCCCGCAGTTGGGGACTGAGGATGGCACCGATCGGGCCGGGGTAGACGGAGCCGTAGGCATGGCCGCCGGCCCGCTCGTACACCGGGCAGACGTTCAGGCAGGCCGAGCAGCGGATGCAGCGCAGCGCCTGGCGGCCGACCTCGTCGGCGAGCGTCTCGGTCCTGCCGTTGTCGAGCAGGACCAGATGGAAGGTCCGCGGTCCGTCCGCGTCGGCCGTTCCCGTCCACATCGAGGTGTACGGGTTCATGCGCTCGGCGGTCGAGGAGCGCGGCAGGGTCTGCAGGAAGACCTCAAGGTCGCGCCAGGTGGGGACCACCTTCTCGATGCCGACGACGGAGATCAGGGTCTCGGGGAGGGTCAGACACATCCGCCCGTTGCCCTCGGACTCGAAGACGACGAGGGTGCCGGTCTCGGCGACCATGAAGTTGGCACCGGAGATACCGACCTTGGCGCGCAGGAACTTCTCACGCAGATGCAGGCGCGCGGCTTCGGCGAGTTCGGCGGGGGTGTCGGTCAGTCCTTCCGGGGCCGCTCTGCCCCAACTGCCCATCTCCTTGCGGAAGATGTCGCGGATCTCGCCGCGATTGCGGTGGATGGCCGGGACGAGGATGTGGGACGGGCGGTCGTGGCCGAGCTGCACGATGAGTTCGGCGAGGTCGGTTTCGTACGCCGCGATGCCCTCGGCCTCCAGCGCTTCGTTGAGGCCGATCTCCTGGGTGGCCATCGACTTGACCTTGACGACCTCGCTCTCGCCCGTCGCCTTCACCAGATCGGCGACGATGCGATTGGCCTCTGCGGCGTCGGCGGCCCAGTGGACGGTGCCCCCGGCCGCGACGACTGCCGACTCCAACTGCTCCAGATAGCGGTCGAGATGGCGGAGCGTGTGGTTCTTGATCTGCTTGCCCGCTTCACGCAGCAGCGCCCAGTCCTCCAGCTCCGCCACGGCTTTGGCCCGCTTGTCGCGGATGGTGTGGGTGGCGTGGCGCAGATTGGCACGCAGCGTCACATCGTGGACGGCGTCCCTGGCGGCCTTGGGGAAGGACGGCATGCCGAGATACGTACCGCTCACAGCAGGGGCTCCTCTTCGGTGCTGGCGAGGATGTCGGCGATGTGCAGCGCGCGCTGGGGGGCGTCCTGGCGGCGCAGGATGCCGCCGATGTGCATCAGACAGGAGTTGTCGGCGCCGCACAGCACCTCGGCGCCGGTGGACAGGGCGCTGCGGACCTTGTCCTGGCCCATGGCGGCGGAGACGTCGGGGTTCTTGACGGCGAAGGTGCCGCCGAAGCCGCAGCACTCCTCGGCACCGGGCAGCTCCCTCAGCTCCAGGCCCTTGACCGCTTCGAGGAGCCTGCGTGGCCGCTCCCCCAGGCCCAGGGCCCGCAGCCCGTGGCAGGAGGGGTGGTAGGTGACGGTGTGCGGGAAGCAGGCGCCGACATCGGTGACACCAAGGACGTCGATCAGGAACTCGGTGAGTTCGTACGTACGGGCCGGGAGTGCGCTCTCCCCGAACTTGGGATAGTGCTCCCGCACCATCGCCGCGCACGACCCCGACGGCGTCACGACGTATTCGTAGCCCTCGAATGCCTGCGCCGTCCGCCGTACCAGAGGCTCGGTCTCTCGCCGGTAGCCGGTGTTGTACTGCGGCTGTCCGCAACAGGTCTGCGCCGCCGGGAAGTCCACCTCGACCCCCAGCCGTTCCAGGAGTCTGACGGTCGCGATGCCCGTGGCCGGATACACCGCGTCGTTGACGCAGGTGACGAAGAGTGCGACACGCATGGTCGGAGGATATGCCGCCACCGGCAGCCCCGGTAAGTCCCGCATACAGCCGGATGAGGGATGCCCCGCATAATCGGTGGGGTGAGAAAGATCTATGTGATCGGCATCGGGGCGGGCGACCCCGACCAGCTGACCTTGCAGGCCGTCAAGGCGCTGAACAAGGCGGATGCGTTTTTCATCCTCGACAAGGGCGAGGAGAAGTCGGATCTGACCAGGCTGCGGCGGGACCTTCTCGACGCCCATGTCGAGGACCGCGCCTACCGTCTGGTCGAGGCGCGCGATCCGGAGCGGGACCGGGAAACATCGGACTACTCCCCCGCTGTCGACGACTGGCGCCGCCGCCGTGCCGATCTGTACGAGCGGTTCATCGCCGAGGAACTGAGTGAGGACGCGTGCGGTGCGTTCCTGGTCTGGGGCGATCCCGCGCTGTACGACTCCACGCTCGCCATCCTTGAGGAGATCCTGGAGCGGGGCACGGTCGCCTTCGAGCATGAGGTGGTGCCGGGCATCAGCAGCGTCTCGTCGCTGCTGGCCAGGCACCGCACCGGTCTGAACCGGGTGGGCCGCCCGGTGCAGATCACCACGGGCCGCCGGCTCGCCGAGGGCTGGCCCGAGGGCGTGGACGACGTGGTGGTGATGCTCGACGCACGACAGGCGTTCACCCGCCATCTCGACCAGGATCTCTTCATCTACTGGGGCGCCTACGTGGGCACCGAGGACGAGATCCTGGTCTCGGGCCGGCTCGCGGAGGTGTCCGGGCGGATCGAGGGGCTGCGTGCCGAGGCGCGTGCCCGCAAGGGCTGGATCATGGACACGTATCTGCTGCGGCGCGGCTGACAGATCCCGTCGCCGGGCGCTGCTTCGCCCAGAGATCGCGTACGTCAGCGCGGAGGTGATCTGTCCGCAGGCCGGGGAGCCTGCGGGCGAACCACTTTGCGCGCGTACGCCTCCATCAGCTCGACCCGGCCGTCAGGTCCTGCGGCGAAGCCGTCGACGAGCGCCCCGGCTCGCTCGGCGGCGTACGGGACGAGTGAGGCGATCCGCCCGGCGGACAGCCCGCGGTTCAGCGGGGCGCGGTGGCGCTGATACGCCGGACCGTCCGTGGAGACGACGGTGGGCCGCTTGCCGAACCCCTTGGACAGCACCTCCAACGGCGAGCGCGGCCGGTTCCCCGCTGATGATGTCCATGCCAGGAGCCGGTGTCATGCCCCCGGAAAACCGGCGAGGTCGTATCGGAAGACTCCGATACGACCTCTGACCTGCATAAACGCTGGTCGGGACGACAGGATTTGAACCTGCGACCCCTTGACCCCCAGTCAAGTGCGCTACCAAGCTGCGCCACGTCCCGGTGCCCGTCTGACCTGGGGTTTCCCCCGGCCGAACGCGCATGAGAACAATACCGCACTTCGACTGGTGGTCACGAACCGCTTTCCCCCGGGCGGGGACGAGGACCCGAGGCTCGCCCTCATGCCGGCCGAGATCAGCAGGGACGGATTCGACCGCCCGGAACGACTGCACCCGGCACTGGCCGGGATGCGGCCGATCATGCACACCTTCGCCAGTTTCTTGGTCGAGCGACCCTTCGAGCAGGTGAAGCTGGACCTCGGCCACCAGGGGGTGGGCGGCGTATTGGTCAGCGCGGGAGCGTTGTACGACTGGCCAGCGGGCGGTTTCACCCATATGTCATGGTCGGACCGATGCTGGGCAACGTCCTTGCGGCGACGGAGGGGCTGGAGGTGACCGGTCCTGGGCCTGGGCGTCTCCCGCCGGGAGCTACGCCGCTACCGCCGGCTGGGCGAGCACGTAGCGGCGCCCGGCCTGGACGCGGGCGGCTTGCGCGACCGGATCACGGTGTTCGAGGCGCGAGGAGGTTGGGGTCCCCCCAGACGGAGGAGGGCGGGTAGGGGATCGCGCCGCAGGCAGCCCGCACCCTCACCCCCGCCCGGCCAACTCCGGGTGCGCGTCCAGCATTTTCCGCGGAGCCGCCTGCCGCCACGAGTCCACCAGTATCGCGTACAGCTCCTCCTCGTCCTCCAGCGCAGCCAACCGCACGCGCAGCCACGCGAAGTTGTCGTCGTGCCCCGCCCGCATGAAGAACTTCTCCGGCTCGGCGGCGATCAGCTCCTCCCGGTCCTCCTTCGGGCACTTCACCCCCATCGCCTTGTCGTCGTCGTCGAGCGAGGCGAAGATCCTTCCCCCGCTCTCCAGGCGGAACGTCGGCATGCCCCAGGCGAGCTTCTCCATCGCCCCGGGCAGCGAGAGCGCAAGTCTGCGTACGTCGTCGGCAGTGGCCATACGAAGACCGTACGGCGCGGCACTGACACTCAGCGGGCACCCACCGGGCGCCCACCTGGGCGCTGCCACAGAGGGCGCTCCCGACCCATTGACCCCTTGCGAGGCACCACTCACGGTGTGCGACGTGGCGAGAAAGCGCTTCCCACCTGCCCGCGAGTGTCTTCAAAGTCCCGTCCGCGTAGCAGCGCCCCGAGGCCACAAAGACACAGGGGCGTGCGCCCCCTGCGCCCCTGGCAAACACTTCGCGCGCCGGGTAGCGCCTCCGTACGCCCGCACTGCGGCCCTCCGCGCCTGTCGGTCGCGCTCGCATGCGTTCTTTTCGGTGTGGGTGTGTGCCGTATCGGTTCTTCCGGTGTTCCCGGATGTCGCAAATATGCACGTCTGAGACTCGCGCCTGTCCCTCAGTGCCACATGCCCACCAAACCTTTGCCGTTGGCATGTGGCAGAAAGAGGCACAGGGGGAATGCCGTACGGCAGGACCGGACAGGCCCGTACCACACGAAACACATCCTCAATCAAACGTCAACGGCCTGCGTTCCGGCCAAAGTTGGTATCGATCTTGTGCCACCGAAAAGCGATCAACACCATGAGGTGGTCGGCCTGTTCGGGACGAGATCACTGCCGATGCACCACCTGCTCGAACAACTGCCCGGGCAGGCGTTTCGCAGAGGAGGACTCGCGATGGACGGCTACTTCGCCAGTCGACTGCATCACCAATTACGCGACCATGTCCGCGAGTTCGCCGAGACCGAGGTACGTCCACGGATCCCGGCGATGGAGACCGCCCGCTCGGTCCACCGCGAACTGTCCCGGCTGATAGCCCGGCAGGGCTGGCTGGGCGCGACTATCAGCAAGGAACACGGAGGCATGGGGGTCGGGCATCTCGCCAAGACCATCATCATCGAGGAACTGTCCAGGGTCAGCGGGGCGATGGGCGCGATGGTGCAGGCCTCGCAGCTCGGCGTCGCCAAGATCATCCATTTCGGCAGCGACGAGCAGAAGAAGACGTGGCTCCCCGCCATCGCCGCCGGCGACTGTCTGCCGACGATCGCCGTCACCGAACCCGAGTCCGGCGGCCATGTGCTGGGCATGAGCGCCACCGCCGTACGGGACGGCGACGACTACGTTCTCAACGGCCGAAAAGTGTATGTGGGCAACAGCCATGTCGGCGATCTGCACGGCGTCGTGGTGCGGACCGCTCCGGGTTCCAAGGGGCTGACGGCCTTCCTGGTGGAATCGGACCGCCCCGGCTGCGCCGTCGGCGAGCAGCGGCCCGCCATGGGGCTGCACGGCTTCAGCTTCGGCGAACTGCACTTCAACAACTGCCGTGTCCCCGCGCCGAACCGGCTCGGCGAGGAGGGCGACGGACTGGCCGTGGCGTACTCCTCCAGCGTGCTCTACGGACGGGCCAACCTCACCGCCGTGTCGCTCGGCATCCATCAGGCGATCCTTGAGGAAACCGCGCGTTTCTGCGCCGAGCGCCACCGCTACGGCAACCCCCTGCACCATCTGCAGTCGATCAAGCTGAAGTTGGGGAAGATGCAGTCGCGGCTGATGACCGCACGGCTCGCCGCGTATCACGCGGTGCATCTGCTCGACCGGGGCCTGCCGTGCGACGCGGAGCTCATGAACGCGAAGCTGGTCAATGTCGAGTCGGCGATCGACACCGCGCGCAACGCCATGGAGGTGCATGCCGCGGCCGGGCTCTTCACCGACCGCCCCATCGAACGGTATCTGCGGGACGCGCTCCACATGTTCGCCCCCGCAGGCACCTCCGACATCCAGCTGCTGCGCCTGGCGGAGGTGGCGCTGGGCACGTCGAAGGGCGAGTGGTCGGACCGGCTGTCCGACGCGGTGAGGCTGCAACCGGCGGTCTGACCGACCCTGAGCTCCGCCCGAGGCCCCGGGTACGCCTCCGAGAGGCGTACCCGGGGCCTCGGGGCAACCCCGCTAGGGCGTGTGTGACGTCGTGATCAATCTTGCCGATCCGGATTCGTTTGGAAGCCGGATCCGGTAGGAAGACGATCGTGACGCGCAGGCAACTCACCGACGAGCAGTGGAAGTTGATCGAGCCGTTCCTGCCGATAGGCGAGTACGGCCCGTACCCCGAGCGGCTGCGTGAGCAGTTCGAGGGGGTGATCTGGCGGTTCCGCACCAGCAGTCAGTGGCGGGAGATGCCGGGCGAGTTCGGCCCGTGGCCGACGGTCTACGGCCGCTTCCGGGTCTGGAGGGACGCCGGCGTCTTCACCGCGCTGCTGGAAGGCGTGATCGCTGAAGCCGCCCGCCAGGGGCAGACGGACTTGTCCCTGGTCAGCGTGGACTCCACCACCGCCCGCGCCCACCACGACGCCGCCGGGATGTGCATCGGCAAGGAGGTCATGGAGGCCCTCGAGGAAGCCGCCGCTGACCAGGAACGGCCCCGGCAAAAGGGGGCGGCCCGCCGGAACAGAACGGACAGGACGGAAGGGACGCCCCCGGCCAGGACGAGCGGCGGCACATCAGGCGACGGCGCAAGCTCCGCTTGAAGGAAGCCCTGCTCGGCAGGTCCCGTGGCGGGTTGACCAGCAAGGTTCATCTCGCCGCTGACCCCAAGTGCCGTCCGTTGTCGTTCGTCCTGACCGCAGGACAGGCCGCCGACAGCCCGCAGTTCGTCCCCGTGCTGCAGAAGGTGCGGGTCCGTCTACCGGTCGGCCGTCCCCGGACCCGGCCTGACGCTGTCGCCGCGGACAAGGCCTACTCATCCCGCGCCAACCGCGCTTACCTGCGGAAACGCAACATCAAGGCAGTCATCCCGGAGAAGAAGGACCAGGCCGCCAACCGAAAGAAGAAAGGCAGCCGGGGCGGCCGGCCCACACGCCACGACGCCGAACTCTACAAGGGGCGGAACACCGTCGAGCGCCTGATCAACAAGCTGAAAGCCTGGCGGGGCATCGCAACTCGATACGACAAGACACCCGAGAGCTACCTCGCCGGCCTCCACCTCCGCGCCTCCATGATCTGGATCAACGACCTGCTGAAGGCAACTGATTGATCACGACGTCACACAGGCCCTAGATCCGGCCATCCTCGCGGCGGTGGATCTGTTCGATCAGCTCCGCCGCCAGCGACTTGATCGTCTCCAGGCCCGCGCGCCCCCACGGCCGCGGCTCCGTGTCCACGACACAGATCGTGCCCAGTGCGATCCCCGTACGGTCGATGAGCGGCGCCCCGAGATAGGAGCGGATGCCGATCTCGTCGACGACCGGGTTGCCCGCGAACCTCGGATAGTCGCAGACATCCTCCAGGACGAGCGCCTTGCGCCGAACGACCACATGAGGGCAGTAGCCGTGGTCGCGCGCCATGAAACGGCTGACCCCGCCGTCCCCCGCCACGGCCGCCGCGCCCAGATCGCTGCCGGTGTGCATACCGGAGGGTGTGTGCAGCCCCGCGAAGAACTGCCGGTGCTCGTCAATGAAGTTGACCATGGAGAACGGCGCCCCGGTCACCTCCGCGAGCTTGTGCGCGAATTCGTCGAAGGCGGGGTCCGGCCGGTCCCCGAAGCCGAGCTGGCGCAGCCGCCGCACGCGTTCGGGCGCCTCGCGGTCGACGGGGGTCAGCAGCAGATGGCCGGTCGGGTCGTACGTCATATCTGTGCTCCGTAGCTCGGGGCCGGCGCGGCCGGCGCCGGGGTGGTGGTGAGGAGATGCTGGACGAGGGTGACCAGTGTTCCTATCCCCGAGCTGGCGATACGTGCGTCGCACAGGACGACCGGCACCTCCGGCTTGAGGTCGATCGCGGCCCGTACCTCTTCCGGTTCATAGCGGTAGGCGCCGTCGAACTCGTTGACGGCGACGACGAATCCGATGCCGCGCCGCTCGAAGAAGTCCACGGCCGAGAAGGAGTCCTCGAGCCGGCGCGTGTCGGCGAGAACAACCGCTCCGAGAGCACCCTCGGAGAGCTCGTCCCACATGAACCAGAAGCGCTCCTGGCCGGGTGTGCCGAACAGATAGAGCACATGGCTCCGGTCCAGCGTGATCCGGCCGAAGTCCATGGCGACCGTCGTGGTGGTCTTGGACTCGATGCCGTCGAGTCTGTCGGTCGCCACGCTGACCTGGGTCAGCAGTTCTTCCGTACTGAGGGGTTCGATCTCGCTGACCGCCCCCACAAAGGTCGTCTTGCCCACTCCGAATCCGCCCGCGACCAGGATCTTCAGAGCAGTCGGGAAGAGGTCGTCGACTTCAGAGCCGTCGTCGTAGGCCATCGAGCACCGCCTCCAGCAATGAACGGTCCGTGAGTGAGTCGTTGCAGCGCGGCGCCCGCGCGGTGACCGCGCCGCAGTCCACCAGATCGGAGAGCAGCACCTTGGTGACGACCGCCGGGAGCCTGAGATGCGCGGAGATCTCGGCTACCGACGTCGGCCCGTCGCACAGGTCGAGCGCCGTGGCGTGCTCGGGGCCCAAGTGCGTCTGCGGCGCGGTCCCGGTCGCCATCACGAGGGAGAGCAGGTCCAGCGCGGCCGTCGGACGGGTGCGGCCACCGCTCACCGTGTACGGGCGGATGAGCCGGCCGGCCGCGTCGTCGAGCAGTGGCCCGTCCGTGGGGGACGGCACTTTCATTGCCCCGCGACACTCGGCGCCCCGGCCGAATGTCTGGCGGGCGTGGTCAGATACGGCCGTACGCTCTTGACCAGCATCGCCATCTCGTATCCGAGGACCGCGGCGTCCGCCTCCCGCCCGGCGAGCACGGCGAGACAGGTGCCGGAACCCGCTGTGGAGACGAACAGCAGAGTCGAGTCCAGTTCCACCACCACCTGGCGCACCTCTCCCCCGTCACCGAAGCGCGCTCCGGCGCTGCGGCCCAGGGAGTAGAGGCCGGAGGCGAGCGCCGCCATGTGGTCGGCGCTGTCGGGGTCCAGGCCGTGCACGGATTTCACCAGCCCGTCGGAGGAGAGCAGTACCGCGTTTCGGGTGTACGGCACGCGCTGGACCAGGCCGCTGAGGAGCCAGTCGAGGTCCGAGGCATGGCCGTTCGGCACATCGCTCACCATGGTGATCTACTCCTTGGAGGTGTTGTCGTGGCGCTGCGGGTCAGGCAGCGTCGCGCTGTCCGCGAGGGGCTGGGACTCTGCCAGTCCGATGCCTCGCTGGAAGGCCGCCATCAGGCCCGGGTCGTGGAGGGCGTGATCGTCGCCCTTGCGGGGCGCCGGGGCGTCCCGAAGCTGGGGGACGAGGTGCTCCTGGCTGCGGCGCTTGGGCAGTTGGGGGCGGCCCATGGTGCCGCGCACCACGTCGGGGGCCTCGGCGGGTGAGCTCGGCGGGGGTGCCGCGTGGTTGACGCCCGCATGGCTGATGTCGGATTGACTGACACCGGGGGTGGCTGCCGCCGGGTTGGGGCGGTCCGCGTGCTCTCGCCGTACGGGCAGGGGGCCCGAGCCGAACGTGGTGGCGTGCGTCGGCTCCCGCTGCGGTTGCCTCTGTTGCTGCTGTGGCAACTGCGGCGGGGAGTGGGGCTGCTGCGGAATCGGCGGGCGTACCGCGGTCGCCCGGGTGACGCTCGTCTCTCCCCTCGGGCGCACCGCGGCTTCGGACACGGCGGCCGCACCGTTCTGCTGGAGTGCGTCGGGCTCGGCGCCGAGGAGCCCCTGCGGGAGTACGAGGATGGCTTGGACGCCGCCGTAGATGTTGGTCTGCAGGCGTACCGCGATGCCGTGCCTGCGGGCCAGCGCCGAGACGACGAAGAGGCCGATCCGCCCGTCCTGCAGCAGATGGGCGACGTTCACCTGGTCGGGGTCGGCGAGCAGGGCGTTCATCTTGTTCTGCTCGTCCACCGGCATACCGAGGCCGCGGTCCTCGACCTCGACGGCGAGTCCGGCCGTGACGTGCTGGGCTCGCAGCAGCACCTGGGTGTGCGGGGCGGAGAACAGGGTGGCGTTCTCGACCAGTTCGGCGAGCAGGTGGATCACGTCGGCGACGGCGTGGCCGCGCAGTGTGCCGTCGATCGGCGGCACCAGCTTGACCCGGGGATACTGCTCCACCTCCGCGATCGCGGAACGCAGCACCTCCGTCATCGTGACCGGGTTGGACCACTGCCGCCTGGAGATCGCACCGCCGAGGACGGCGAGGTTCTCCGCGTGCCTGCGGATGCGGGTGGCGAGGTGGTCGACATGGAAGAGGCCCTTGAGCAGCTCCGGGTCCTCGACCTCGTTCTCCAGCTCGTCGAGGAGCTGGATCTCCCGGTGGACCAGCGACTGGAGCCGCCGGGCCAGATTGACGAAGACCTCGACCTTCTGTTCGTTGCCGACGCTGCTGGAGAGCCGGGAAGCCTGCACCACGGCCGCCACGGCGGCGTCGTGCGAGCGGCTCAGCTCCTGCGTCAGCAGGTCGAATTCGTCGCCGTTGAGTGGCGCGGGCAGGGGGGAACGGCGCGCGGGCGGTCCCTCTCCCCGTCTGAGCTGCTCGACGACCGTCTGCAGATCGGCCTGCCCGCGTGCGGAGGAGCGGCGCAGGGCCGCACAGCGGTCCAGTACGGACTTGGCCGTGCGGTCCGCGCCGATGGCCGCCGCGGCGACCGCGGCGATGGCGAGTACGGCGGCACCGGCCAGTACGGCCCAGAGTCCGACGGTGGGCCGCAGCGCGGCGGCGCGGATCGTGAAGAGCACGGCAGTCGCTCCGCTGAGGGCGGCGATGACTGCCGGCAGCACTGCGGCGCGTTGGAGTTGAGGGCGTATACGGGCTTCCGGCGACGACGGCACGGGTTGCGACCTTCCGGCTGACGACAGGGAGCGGGCGCCTGGCCGGCCATGGCGCCCGCCCTCCCGACGGTCCGGCCGCGCGGCGGGTGCGCGTAATTGAGACATCAGTGTCCTTGGTACGTGGGGCCCCAGGAATCGGCGTACTGCAAGTGGTCAGCTTCGGCTCGACGATAGGCTCGGCGTACGCATGAAAAGCCCATCGTGGATCACCGGGCACACACGGTAGTGGCCAAGGGGGCACGTGCGGGGGGCAGTTGACAAACTTGCCCGCTATTCATTCCCGATTCATTCCCGCTCCGGTATGACCCTTCGCACGGCAGGCCGAAAACGCGCCCCCGCCGGGTGTGTCGGCGGGGGCGCGGGCCGACGGGAGCCCAGGGACGCGTCGGGGTCAGGCGGTGGGCGCCACCTCGGGGCTGCTGCCCTTGTCGCCGGAGGTGGCCCAGCCCTGGGCGGGCGCGGTCGCCGCCGCGCGCCACCACAGCTCGGACGGAATACTCTCGGCCGTCGGCTCGAAGGGCTCGCCGGGCCGCGGCAGCGCGATACGGGCGCCTTCCGCCGCGGCCGCGGCGACCGTGCCCTCCCCGGGCTCGGCCCACGGGTGCGGCGCGAGATTGAACGTGCCCCAGTGGATCGGCAGCATCGCGCCGGACGGCTCGCCGCCCTGGAGATCGAGATGGGCGCGCATGCCCTCGGCGGGCGTCATATGGATGTCCGGCCAGTATTCGCTGTACGCGCCGATCTGGATCATGGTGGCGTCGAAGGGGCCGTGCTCGGCGCCGATGTCCTTGAATCCGGGGAAGTATCCGGTGTCACCGCTGTGGTAGACGCGGTGCTCGGGGCCCGCGACGGCCCAGGACGCCCAGAGTGTGTGCTGCTGATTGCGGATTCCGCGGCCGCAGAAGTGCCGGGCCGGGGTCGCGGTCAGCCGGAGGCCCGACACCTCCGCCGATTCGTTCCAGTCCAGCTCGTGCAGCCGGTCGGTGGGCACGCCCCAGTGCTCCAGGTGTGCGCCGACGCCCAGCGGCACCGCGAAGATCGTGTCGGTGGAGGCCAGCGCCCGGATGGTGGGCAGATCGAGGTGGTCGTAGTGGTCGTGGGAGATCACGACGACATCGACCGGGCCGAGGGCCGCGAGCGGGACGGGCACGGGGTGCAGCCGCTTGGGACCGGCGAAGGGGAAGGGGGAGCAGCGCTCGCCCCAGACCGGGTCGAAGAGCACCCGCCGCCCGTCGATCTCCGCGAGGACGCTGGAGTGTCCCATCCAGGTGAGCCGCAGCCCGGAGGCGGGCGGTTTGGCCAGGTCGGCGAGGGGGGTGGCATGGAGGGGCACGCGCCCGACCGGGGAGCGGCGGGCCCGCGCCTCCTTGCGGAAGTAGATCTTGGCGAACTCGATCATGGAACCGCCGGACGGCCTGGTCCTGGCTCCCACGGGGTTCTGGAAGACGCCGTCGGAGAAGTTCGGTGAGCGCTTGATCCGCTCCCACCGCTCGCCGGACGGGTCGGCGCCGAAAGCGGCCGGCCGCAGCGCGCGCAGCCGGGAACTCAGCGGGTTGTGGGGACCAGTGCCAGTCACGGCACCTCCTGAGGTCGGTGTGGTGTCTTCATTATGTGCGTGGGGTCCGACAGAGGTCAGCCGCGGGGCTGGCCGTAGGCCCGCTCCACCCGGAGCCTGAGCACGATGCGTTTGTCGCGGACCATGGCACGGCGGTAGTCGTCCCAGTCCGGGTGCTCGCCGCTGACGTCGCGGTAGAGGGTGATCAGTTCCTCGACCGTTTCGTCGTACGGATCGGCCGCGACCGCAGAGAGCTCGGCGGTGCCCTCGGCGACGGTCCAGGCCCAGCGGTCGTCGCTCGTGACGTGGTACGAGGCGCGGGAGTCGCGGCGCAGGTTCGCGGTCTTGGCCCGGCCGTCCGTGATCGACACCCGGATGGTCCGCTCCTGCGGATAGTAGAAGTGGTTCACATTGGAGAGCTGGGGCCTGCCGTCCCGCTTGAGGGTGACCAGCACCCCGCCTTTGCATTCGGCGACCAGCCTGAGCAAGGCGTCCTGCTGCGCGCTTTCCGTCATGACCAGGCAACGCCCGTCCCGGTGCGGGTGTTCCTGAAGATCTTTTCCCGGCCGCAGGTCGTGATGTCACATCCGGCCACGCCCCGTCCGTCGTAGGCGTGAAAGGACACCGTCCACATCTCAGGAGGCCCGTCATGGCCCGTATCTCCCTCACCCCGCGCCGATCGCTGCTCTTCCGCTTCACCGAGTGGTACTCCGGGCGCGTGTACGGAAAGGTGCTCGACCCCGCCCGGGCGCTGGCCCACAACCCACGGGTGCTCTGGAGCGATCTGCGTTTCGAGCAGTCGGTGGCCAAGTGGAAGCACCTCGACGCCGATCTGAAGGCACTGGCCGAGATGGCGACGGCCGCGTCGATCGGCTGCAGCTGGTGCATGGACTTCGGCCACTGGGTGAGCCGGGAGCGCGGCATGGACGTACGCAAGCTGCACGATGTGCCGGTGTGGCGCGACAGCGACGCGTACACCGCGCTGGAGCGCGATGTCATGGAGTACGCGGAGGCGATGACCGCCAATCCGCCCGCGGTCGAGGACGAGCAGGCCCAGCGGCTGCTCACGGCGCTGGGGGAGGCCGCGTTCGTCGAGCTCACGGCGATCGTGGCGGTGGAGAACCTGCGCTCGCGGATGAATTCGGCGCTCGGTCTGACGAGCCAGGGGTTCAAGGACCACTGCGAGATTCCGGCCCCCGGGGCCGTGCCCGGGTCCGCCTCCGTCTGACGCCCGCTCGCCGCCCGGACATCCGCCCGGTCTGCCGCCCGGTCCGCCGGGCGGGGCACCGGGCGGGGCATGTTGACGATCATGTTGACACGGGAGCGCACGCCTCCAGATACTGACCGACGGTTCAGTTACTCCGTCCTCGTCGTGCCTGGAGGCACCATGTCCGAGCTCCCCACCGAGCTGGTCCCGCTCACGACCGAACAGCGCGACATCGTCGACCTCAGCCGCGCGTTCGCCCGCGAGGAGATCCGGCCGCGGGCGCGCGCGGTGGACGAGGCGGACACCGAGACGCCATGGGATCTGTGGCGCAAGGCCGCCAAGGTCGGCATCACGGGTTTCATGCTCCCCGAGGAGTACGGAGGCGGCGGCTACACCGACGTGTTCACACAGTGCCTCGTCCAGGAGGAGCTCTGCGTCGGCGATCTCGGCGTCGGTAATCTGCTCTGCTCCAACGGCTTCTTCGCCGACCCGCTGCTCGCCCTCGGCAGCGCGGAGCAGAAGCGGACCTGGCTCACGCCGCTCGCGGGCCCGGACACCCCGATGACCGCCCTGGCTACCACCGAGCCGGGCTCGGGCTCGGACGCCGCCTCCATCGTGACGACGGCGACCAGGACCGACGGCGGCTATCTGCTGAGCGGCCAGAAGGCGTGGATCTCCAACGCCGGTGAGGCCGAGCAGTACGTCGTCTTCGCCAAGACCGACCCCTCGCAGCGCTCGCGCGGGGTCAGCGCCTTCCTCTTCCGCAAGGGCACGGAAGGGGTCAGCTTCGGCGAGCCGATGCGCAAGATGGGCCAGCGCGCCATCGTCTGCCGGGAGATCTTCTTCTCCGGCGCCTTCGTGCCCGAGGCCGACCGGCTCGGCGGCGAGGGCGAGGGCTTCCACGGCCTCATGCGGACGTTCGACATCTCGCGCGCGGTGCTCGGCGCGGCGGCGACGGGCGTGGCCCGCGCGGCGTACGAGTACGCACGCGACTACGCCAAGACCCGGCTGCAGTTCGGCAAGCCCATCATCGAGCACCAGGCCGTGGCCTTCCGGCTCGCCGACATGCGCACCCGGATCGAGCAGGCCCGGCTGATGACCTGGCGGGCCGCCAAGCGGCTCGACGCCGGGCTCGACGCGACGACCGAGGCGGCGATGGCGAAGGTGACGGCCTCCGAGACGGCCGCGTACTGCACCTGGGCGGCGGTCCAGACGCTGGGCGGATGGGGGTACTCCCGAGAGTTCCCCGTGGAGCAGTGGATGCGGGACGCCAAGCTGGAGGAGATCGAGGAAGGCACCTCGGACATCATGCGGCTGATCATCTCCAGGAGCATGTGACATGGCGTCGACGGCTGTGACCGGCGGCGAGGCCGTCGTCCGGGCACTGACTGCGCACGGCGTCACCCAGGCCTTCGGCATTCCGGGCACGCACAACCTGGAGATCTACCGGCATCTCGCCGCATACGGAATCGCCCATGTGACGCCACGTCATGAGCAGGGCGCGGGATACGCGGCCGACGCGTACGCCCGGGTCAGCGGGCAGCCCGGGGTCGCGATCACCACCACGGGGCCCGCGCTGCTGAATATCGCGGCGGCGGTCGGCCAGGCGTACTCCGACAGCGTGCCGCTGCTCGTGGTCTCGCCCGGCATGCCGCTGCGCCACCCGCGCCAGTCGACCGGTCTGCTGCACGAGATGCGCAGCCAGACCGAGGCGCTGCGGGGCGTCGCGGCGTTCAGCCACCGGGTGTCGACGGCCGACGAGATCGGCGCCGCGGTCGCGCGGGCGTTCACGCTCTTCGCCACCGGGCGGCCGCGGCCCGCGCACATCGAGATTCCGCTCGATCTGCTGGAGACCGCGGAGAAGGCGGGCGAGGTACGCGGCGCCCCGGCGGCCGGGACCTTGATCCCCCCTGCGACCGGGCTGCGGGAGGCCGCCGACGCCCTGCGCACGGCGAGCCGGCCCGCGCTCGTGCTGGGTGGCGGGGCGCGCGGCGCGGCGGGTGAACTGCTCGCCCTGGCAGAGGAGTTGAGCGCACCCGTCGTCACCACCGCCAACGGCAAGGGGATCGTGGACGAGTCCCATCCGCTGTCACTGGGCGTCTCGCTGCACAGCCCGGCCGTTCAGAAGTGGCTGACCGAGCGTGATGTGGTGCTGGCGGTGGGGACCGAACTGGCCGAGTCCGACCTGTGGTCGGAACCGCCGCCCCTGGGCGGAACGCTGGTGCGTGTCGACGTGGACCCGGCGCAGATGTACGCGGCACTCCCGGCGGACGTCGCGCTGGTGGGCGACGCGCAGCAGGTGCTCGGCGCGCTGCTGGCCGCGTGCAGGGACGCCGGAGCCGGCCGGGGCCAAGGGGGAAACGTCACCGCGCTGCGTCCGGGGCGGGATGCGGTGCCGCGTGCCGTGGATCTGCGCCGCGTACTGGACAAGGGGAGCGGAGCCGACGACGCGGGGGACGGCACGCCCGGTACCTCCGGGGAGGTCGCCGCTCTGCGTCTCGCGCGGGACGACGAGACCCGGGAGCGGGACGCGCGCTGGCTGCCGTACCTCCAGGCGATCCGCAGCGTCCTCGACGCCGACGCCGTCATCACCTCCGACAGCGCCCAGTGCTGCTACTACGGGGCCCTGCCGCATCTGCCCATCGGCCCCGGCGCGCGCTATCTGCACCCCACCGGATTCGGCACCCTCGGCTACGCCCTGCCCGCCGCCATCGGCGCCAAGACCGCGCACCCGGACCGCCAGGTGATCGCGCTCAGCGGGGACGGCGGGCTGCAGTTCTCCGTGCAGGAGCTCGCCACCGCCGTCCAGCTCCAACTGCCCCTTCCCGTCGTGGTGTTCGACAACGGCGGGTACGGGGAGATCCGCGACGAGATGGCCGCGCGCGGTGACGAACCCGCCGCCGTCGACCTCGCGCCCGTCGATCTGTCCGCCCTCGCCCGCGCCTACGGCGGGCACGGTGTGCACGCCCCCACCCCCGGCGCGCTCGCCTCCGCCCTCACCCGGGCCCTGGCCACCCCAGGCCCCACCGTGATCACCGTTCCCGAGGAGACCCCCGGATGACCACCACTCCCCTGCTGTCGCTCACCTGGACCGACCATGTCACCGGGCGCCAGGGCCATCTGGTCGTCGACCGGCTCGTGCGCGGGGTGTCCAGCGGCGGACTGCGTATGCGCGAGGGCTGCACGCTGGAAGAGGTGACCGGGCTGGCCCGCGGGATGACGATGAAGGAGGCCCTGCACTACAACCCGGATGGGCGGTACATCCCGCTCGGCGGTGCGAAGGGCGGCATCGACTGCGACCCGCAGGACCCCCGGGCGTACGGAATCCTCGTACGCTATCTGCGCGCCGTGCGGCCGTACATCGAGACGATGTGGACCACCGGCGAGGACCTCGGCCTCACTCAGGACATCGTCGACCGCGCCGCCGAGGAGGCCGGTCTCGTCTCCTCCATCCAGGCCGTCTACCACCTCCTCGACGACGAGGCCTCCGCACGCAAGCGGCTCGCGGACGCCTTCGCCGTCGAGGTCGACGGCATCGGCCTCGACGAGTTGGTCGGTGGCTGCGGCGTCGCCGAGTCGGTCCTTGTCGCGCTCGACCGGGCGGGGGTGCCGTACGAGGGAACGCGCGTCTCCGTCCAGGGACTCGGCACCATGGGCGGCGCGACCGCCCGCTTCCTCGCCCGCGCCGGGCTGAGGATCGTCGCCGTCGCCGACATCAAGGGCACGGTGGCCAACCCGGACGGCTTGGACGTGGACGCGCTGCTGGCCGCGCGGGACTCGTACGGCACCGTCGACCGTACGGCCCTGCGGCCCGGTGATCTGGAACTGCCGGGCGACGCCTGGCTGTCCGTCGACGCGGAGGTGCTGGTCCCCGCGGCCGTCTCGTACGCCGTCGACACGGCCAACCAGGCGCAGATCACGGCCCGCCTGGTCGTCGAGGCGGCGAACATGCCGGTGCTGCCGGACGCGGAGGAGATGCTCGCGCGGCGCGGGATCACCGTGCTGCCCGATGTCGTCGTCAACTCCGGTACCAACGCGTGGTGGTGGTGGACGCTGTTCGGGGACATCGGCGCCGACGCGGACGAGGCGTTCGCCTACACCCGCCGCTCGATGCGGGCGCTGATCGGCCAGATGCTGGCGCGCGCCGAGGCGGACGGGACGACCCCGCGCGCCGCCGCCCACGCCATCGTCGCCGACCGGCTGCCGGTCGTCGCCGAGCGCTTCGGCTGGTACGGATGACGACGTCGCTCGACGCCCTCTTCGACCCGGGGTCGGTCGCCGTCGTCGGCGCCTCGGACAATCCGGAGAAGTGGGGATACTGGCTCGCGGCCGGGGCGCTCGCAGGGCGGGCCCGCCGCACGGTCCACCTCGTCAACCGGCGCGGCGGCGCACTGAACGGGGTGCCCTTCCTCCCCGGCCTGGCCGCGCTCCCCGGGCCCGCGGACCATGTGGTCATCGCCGTCCCACCGCAGCAGGTGCGGCCCGTGGTGACCGAGGGGCTCACGGCGGGAGCGCGCTGCTTCACGGTGATCACCTCGGGCGGTACGAGCGCCGCCGAGGAACATGAACTGGCCGAGCTGGTCCGGGCGCGCGGGGCGCGACTGCTGGGCCCCAACTGCATGGGCATCGTCGACACCACCAGCGAACTGCGGCTCAGCTGGGGCGAGTTCCCGGCGGGCGAGGTCGGCCTGGTCTCGCAGAGCGGCAACCTCGCCCTGGAGATCGGCCGCCTGCTCGCCCGCGCCGGTCAGGGCTTCTCGCGCTTCGTCTCGCTCGGCAACCAGCGGGACATCGACGCGGCGGACGCTCTGGAGGCACTTATCGCGCACGAGCCGACGCGGGTGATCGCCGCGTACGTGGAGGACTTCCGCGACGGCCGCCGGCTGGCCGGCGTCCTTGCGTCGGCGAGCGAGGCGGGCAAGCCGGTGCTGCTGCTGACGGTTGGCGCGAGCGCGGCTTCGGGCCGCGCGGCGGCCTCGCACACGGGCGCACTGGTGAGCGCCCGCGCGACGGTGGAGGCGGTCTGCGACGACGCGGGCGCGCTCCTGCTGAACACGGCGGGAGAACTGGTGGACACGGCGGTGCTGCTGCTGTCCGGCGTGCCCGCACCCGATGGGCCAGATCCTGTGGCGGAGCCGGTAGCCGGCCCCGGCGGGACACCACACGCGACACCCGCGGACGTCGCCCCGACCGGGATGCCCCGCTCTGTCGCCTCGCCCCACCGGGCCCCCTTTCGCGTCGCCGTCGCCGGTGACAGCGGCGGGCAAGGCGCCCTTGCCGCCGATACGTTCACCCTTCGCGGGGTCGATCTACCGACGCTCTCCGCCGACACCGCCGCCGCGGTCGCCCGGCATCTCCCCGCCCGCGCGGCGTGCGGCATCCCGGGCAACCCCGTCGATCTCGCGGGCGCCGGTGAGGCCGACCTCGGAAGTTACGCCCGCATCGCGCGCACGCTCCTCAACAGCGGGGACGCCGACGCCGTCGTCCTCACCGGATACTTCGGCGACTACGCCACCGCCAACCCCGCACAGACCGACCGCGAGTGCGCCGTGGCCCGTGAACTCGTCGACGCGGCAAGGGATTCGGGCCGGACCCTCCTCGTCCACACCATGGCCCGGGACACCCCCGCCCTGACCCTCCTGCGGGAGGGGCGGGTACCCGTCTACGAGCGCATCGAGCAGGCGGCGACCGCCCTCGCCGCCGTGGCCCGGCGCAGGCATCTGGTGCCGACACCCCCACCGGCGCTCCCGCCCGCGGCCCGCCACACCGTGCCCGACGGGGGGTACGAGACCGTGCGCGAGCTGCTCGCCTCGTACAAACTCGCCTTCCCCGCCGCGGAGTTCGTCCGCAGCGCCGACGAGGCCGCCGAAGCCGCACATCGCACCGGGTATCCGCTCGTCCTCAAGGCGATGGGGCCGGCCCACAAGACCGAGGCGGGCGCAGTCGCCCTGAACATCGCCGACGAGGGCACGCTGCGGGCCGCGTTCGCGCGGATGCGGGCCGCCACCGGTGCCGAGCGGTACGCCGTGGAGGCGATGGCGGCACCTGCGTACGCCGTCGAACTCATCGTCGGCGTACGGCACGACCCCGCCTTCGGCCCCGTCGCCATGGCAGGTATCGGCGGAGTCACAGCCGAACTCCTGGCGGACACAGCCGTCGCCCTTGCCCCGCTCACGCCCCAACGGGCCCGTGCCTTGCTGCTCTCGCTGCGGCACGCGCCGCTGCTGACCGGCTGGCGCGGTGCTCCGCCCGTAGACCTGGACGCTGCGGCGGCCGCCCTGTGCGTCCTCGCCCGGGCCGCCGCCGAACATCCCGAGCTGTCCGAGCTGGAGGTGAATCCCCTGCTCGTGCACCCCGGCGGGGCCGTCGCGCTCGACGCACACGGTGTACGGGCGCGTCCAAGATCGGCTGTGTAGGGTGAGGACGTGGCCAGAGTCCGGTTGAATGTGGCGGAGAGGCGTGAGGAACTGCTCGGCGCCGCCGTCGAGCAGATCGAGGAACACGGCGTGGCGGCCGTACGGATCGCCGATGTCGCCTCCGCGCTGGGGGTGAGCAACGCCCTGGTCCTCTACCACTTCTCGACCAAGGAGAAGCTCGTCGCCGCGGCCTTCACGTATGCCGCCGACGGCGATCTCGCCCATCTGCGCAAACTGCTGGGCCGCCGCACCACGGCGCTGCGCAGGCTGCGCGCCGCGGTCCGCTGGTACGCGCCGACGGGGACGGCCAAGGGCTGGCGCCTGTGGATCGAGGGCTGGGCGGCCGCACTGCGTGAGCCTGCCCTGCGCGAGGTGGCCCGCGATCTCGACCAGCAGTGGAAGGCCGCGCTGACCGAGGTCATCGCGGAGGGCGCGGCGGCGGGCGAGTTCCCGTGCGAGGACCCGGCGGCAACGGCCTGGCGGCTGACGGCGTTTCTGGACGGGCTCGCCGTGCAGATGACCTCGTACGCGGGGTCGCTCTCGCGTGCCGCGATGCTGGAGTGGACCGACGAGGCGCTCGCCCGTGAGCTCGGCGTGGAACGCGAGGCGCTGACAGCCGCCGCACGCTGACCCCGCCCACCGGTACGCCGAACCGGCTGGGCAGTCATACTGGGCGACTGTGTCTCACCTGTCGCAGCATCAGCAGACCGATCAACTCCCCTACAACACACAGGATGTGCTGGTCGTCGGCGGAAGCGGCGTCGACACGGTCGTCCGCGTGGACTCCCTGCCGGTTCCGCTCGCCGACTCCGTCGGCGTCGGCCCGATCCGCGAATGGCCCGGCCACACCGGCGGCAATGTGGCACTGGGCTGCCGGGCACTGGGACTGAAGGTCACGCTCCTCGACTACATCGGCGACGACTGGCCCGGACGCCAGGTCCAGGACCGGCTCGCCGCCGGCGGGGTGGACTTCGAGCCGCTCATCTCCCCCGCCGGTACCCGGCGCGCGGTCAATCTCGTCGATCCCTCGGGCCGCCGGATGTCGTTCTACGACGCCCGCGATCCCGGGGAGTTGCGCATGCCGCGCGAGGTCTACCTTCCCCAACTGCGGCGGGCCCGCCATGTCCATCTCTCGATCGTGAACTTCGCCCGGTTCCTGTACGACGACATCGAGAAGCTGGGCGTCCCGGTCTCCACCGATCTGCACGACTGGGACGGACTGGCCGACCACCAGCGGGAGTTCGCGCTCCGCTCGGACCTGGTGTTCCTCAGCGCGGCGGGCGCCGGCGAGCGGATCGCGTCGGTGATGCGGGAAATCCTGCGCGACGGACGGGCCGAGGCCGTGATCGCGACGGCCGGTGCGGGAGGCTCGTATCTCCTGACCCGCGAGGGCAGCAGCACCCCGCGGCCGGTCCCCGCCGTGGTGCCGCCCGCCCGGGTGGTGGACTCCAACGGCGCGGGCGACGCGTATGTCTGCGGCTTTCTCTACGGGCGGCTGGCGGGCCGTGATCTGGAGCAGAGCGCCCGGCTCGGCGCGCTGGCGGGCGCGCACGCCTGTACGGGCGAGGGCAGTACGGCGCTGATCGGCGCGGCGGAACTCCTGGCGGCACAGATCTGACAGTCGGCCGCGGGGCCGCCGGACCGACCCCGTGCGCCCGTGGGGCGCTTCACCCCGCCGCTGTCACAGGGGCAGCAGATTCGGCCGCTTGGCCTCCACGTGGTCGCCGGAGCTCTCGCCGCGCAGCCGGCGGCCGATCCACGGCACCAGATGCTCCCGCGCCCACTGGATGTCGTCGCGGCGCACTTCGAGCGTGCCACGGGGCGGCAGCGGCGGCCACGGCTGGTCGGGGTCGGCGGGCACCTCGATGCCGAGGACCTGGGCTGCGCGCAGCGCGACCCGGGTGTGCCCCTCCGGCGACAGATGGAGCCGGTCGGCGTCCCAGGCGCGCCGGTCCTGGACGGACCTGAGCGACCACAGATCGAGTACGGGACAGTCGTAACGGTCGGCAATGGCCCGTACATGCGCGGTGTACGTGGCGATCTTGCCGCGGAGATGGCGCAGCACCGGGACGTCGCGGGTGTCGAAGCCGGTGGTCACCATGACCGTCCCGACGGCGCCGGTGAGGTCGGCGACCGCGCGCTCGAATCGCTCGGCCACGTCGTCCGGGTCGGTGCCGGGCCGGATGATGTCATTGCCGCCGGCGCAGAACGTCACCAGGTCCGGGGCCAGTTCCTTGGCCCTTGGCACCTGTTCCTCGACGATCTGGTCGAGGAGGCGCCCACGCACGGCGAGGTTGGCGTACCTGAAGGTGTGCTCCGGCATCCGGTCGTCGAGCAGGACCGCGAACCGGTCCGCCCAGCCGACGTACATCCCGTCGGGGCCCGGGTCGCCGACGCCTTCGGTGAAGCTGTCACCGATCGCCGCGTACGACCCGAATCCGCCGCTGTTCACTGTTCTCGAATCGTCTGCCACAAGAACTGATCCTCCCCTTACGGATGTGACCTACGCGACCGTAAGGAGGGGTTGACGAGGGGTGATCTTTGCCACCGGTCAAGATTCGTCCAAGGCGGAATACGCCGGATCCCCCCGCGCCGCGGACTGCGGCACGAGGGGACGAGGGCGTGATCACCGCGTCGGACGGGCGTCAGACGGTGACGCCGTGCTGACGCAGGTACGCCAGCGGGTCGATGTCCGAACCGTAGCTCGGGCCGGTGCGGATCTCGAAGTGCAGGTGCGGGCCCGTGGAGTTGCCGGTGGTGCCGGAGAGGCCGATCTGCTGGCCGCCGCTCACGCTCTGGCCGGCGGAGACGGCCAGGGAGGAGAGGTGGGCGTACTGCGAGTAGCTGCCGTCGCTGTGCTGGATGACGACCTCGTTGCCGTACGCGCCGCCCCACCCGGCGGAGACGACGGTGCCCGGACCGACAGCCTTGACCGTGGTGCCGGTGGACGCTGCGAAGTCGACACCGGTGTGGTAGCCGCTGGCCCACATCGAGCCGGCGAGGTGGTACGGCGTGATGACGGTCGCCGCGTCGAGGGGGGTCGTGAACCCGGAGCTGCCGGTCTGCGGGGCGCTCTTCGCCGAGCCGGAGTCCGTGGAGGCCTTGGCCGCGGTCTTGGTGGCGGTCTTGGTGGCGGACCGGTCCTGGCTCTTCTCGCGGTGCTGCGACTTCTCGGGAGCCTTCGCCTTCGAGGCGGCGCCGAGGGTGAGCTTGAGGCCCGGGTGGATCAGCGAGGGGTTGTCACCGACCCGCTCGCGGTTGTCCTCGTACAGCTTCTTCCAGCCACCGCGGACATTGTGCTCGTCCGCGATCTTGGAGAGATAGTCGCCGACGACGACGGAGTACGTCGTGGGTGCGGCGGCCGGCTTGTGCGGGGCCTTGTACGCGGCCGGTACTGCGGCGGCGGTCACTGCCGCGTGCGACGAGGCCGCGACGGGGGCGGTTTTGCCCGCGGCGTGCGCCCCGGTGGCACCCATGAGCGGGATCGCGATGGCGGCGCCACTTGTGCCCGCTGCGACGAAACCGCGGGTGATCGGGCTGGTCTTGGGACGGCGGTGCTTACCCTTTGCGGGCATGGCGCTTTCCTCTCCGGCGCCGGCGAGGTGAGCTGTCGGGTTCGGGCTGGAGATGCCCGGCCGCGCGGTTGCGCTGCTTAACCCCGAGCCGTTCCGGAAGTGCGGAATCGGCGTACTACCTGGGTCCCCCGCTCCTGCCACACGTGGGTGGGTTCGAATTCCGGGCGGCGGCAGGATTTGGCGATCCGTCCGGATTGCCGTGAACGTAAACGAGCCGGGCCGACCGGAACAAGCCACCGCAATTACGGATCACGAGCTGGCGCGATATCGCCGGAGAATTCCCGTTACGCTCCGTCAATCAATGATCTTCCCCGCCCCGCCAGGCAACGGATTTCGTATCCGTCACGCCGCCACACACCGTGACAAATATGATCCTGCTCACGAGGCATGCCCCATCCCCATTGCAGACGGGGCAGGTTATGCCGAACCGCCCAATTCGGACAGAAGCACCATTTGGTGACTATCGACCGATCGGGCGCACTTTTCCCTCAGATCTGCCATTCCGAGAAATTCCGAGACGACTATTGTCCCTTTTCAGGCGTATCCTCCGGACCTCTCAGTCACGGTTGCCACTGCCCGAGCCGCCGCAGCCTGATCACCATGGCGTCCAGGTCACCCTTGAGTCCCGTGTGCAGACCGTGGTGCAGCAGTACCGACCCACGGTGCACGGCTCCGGTGTCCAGGCACTCGTAGACCGCCGCCGGATCGAGACCGCGCAGCCGGAGCCGCGGCGGCTGTTCGCCGTAGTGCTGCGCCTGCAGCCAGGCGAGGACGACGGTCTCCTCGCCGCGTAGGTACTGGACGGCGCTGAGCCCGCCCTCGGGCGCGCGCAGCCGGTACAGCTCGCCGTGCTGCACCAGCGGCCTGATCTTCTTGTAGAGCCCCACCCAGCCGCGCGCCTCGGCGAGCTCCTCGTCGGTCCACTCGGTGAGGTCTCCGCCGACCCCGAGGACCCCGGCCATCGCGCTGACGAAGCGGAAACGCAGCGTACTGACGCGGCCGTTGAGCTGGACATTGGGACTGTCGGTGACCCAGGCGGCCATGACCCGAGCAGGGTGCAGCTGGGTGAAACCCTGCTGGATGGCGAGCCGGTCCAGCGGGTCGGTGTTGTCGGAGGTCCACACCTGGTCGGTACGCGCGAGGATGCCGAGGTCGATCCGGCCGCCGCCGCCCGAGCAGGACTCGAAGGCGACGGAGGGATGCGCGGCCCGCAGCCGGTCCAGCAGTGCGTACAGCGCGTGGACATGCTCGACCCACAGCTTCTGCGGGTACTCCTCGCCGGGCCAGCCCGCGTCCGTGAAACAGCGGTTGAAATCCCATTTCACATAGTCGATGGGGGCATTGGTCAGCAGGGCGTCCAATTGCTCCCACAGATAGTCCTGTACGTCCCCGCGGGCGAGATTCAGCACCAGCTGATTGCGGAATTCGGTCCTGGCGCGGCCCGGATGGTGCTGCACCCAGTCGGGGTGCGCCCGGTAGAGATCGCTGTCGGCGTTGACCATTTCCGGCTCGACCCAGATCCCGAACTGCATGCCCAGCGCGTGCACTTCGCCGGCGAGCGGCCCCAGGCCCTTCGGGAAGCGCTCGGCGCTCGGGGTCCAGTCGCCAAGGCCGGCGCGGTCACTGGTGCGCTGCCCGAACCAGGCGTCGTCGACGACGAACAGCTCGACACCCATGGCCGCGGCCCGATGCGCGAGCGCCCGCTGCTGCTCCTCGGAGATGTCGAAGCCGGTGGCCTCCCAGGAGTTGTAGAGGACCGGCCGTTCGGCCGCGGCGTCCGGAATGACGTGCGCCAACTGCCAGGCGTGCCAGGCCCGGCTGGCACCGCCGAAGCCGCCGTCGCTCCACAGCCCGGCGAAGACGGGCGAGGTGTAGGACTGCCCGGGCGCGAGCCGCAGCAGCCCTGAGTCGTCGTAGCCCGCCCCGCCGGTGATCTGCACCAGGCCGTCGGGCAGTCGCTGTACGCAGATCCGCCACGATCCGGACCAGCCGAGCGCCACGCCGTACACCTCGCCGTGCTCCTCGGTAGCCTCCTCGGCGTCCAGCGCCACCCAGGGCAGATGCTGATGCCCGGTGTGGCCGCGGCGGCTGCCGATCACCTTCTCCCCGTATGTCAGTTCCGACCGTACGAGCAGGGATTCGGCGGCCCACCGGCCGTGCAGCCGACTGAGCCGCCAGCCGTCGCGCTGCGGCAGCGTCCAGGCGGCCGCATCGGCCCTCAGCAGCTCCAGATCGGGTCCCTCGCCCTCATGGGCGACGGTGACCCAGCGCTCGATGACATCGGCGTCGTCGCGCATCCGGTGGTGCAGGGTGAGACCGAGTCCGTGCACGGCGTCCGTGAAGCGCAGCCGCAGCTCGTCGCCGTCCACCGCGGCCCGGGCGAAGGTCCACTCGGTGCCGCGCACCTCGGCCGTGCGGACGGACAGCGCCGGGCGTACGAAACGCGGGCCGCCCTCGACCGGATACTCCTCGTGCCCGTCGAGCTGGGACTCGAACGGCCAGTACGGCGGCAGGCCCTGTGCCGCGAGCGCCTCGGCGTCGGCGCCCGGGATCCGTGGCCCCCAGTGCAGATGCAGCAGCTCGTCGTCGTCCGTGAGGTGAAGTGCGTAACTGCTCGTCGGTCCGGAGAGAACCCACGTACGTCCGTTGCCAACGCTCTCAATCATCCCGACCCCTCAGATACTCACAGGTCCGCACAGGCCCGAACATCATCCGACGGGGGTCGCCGCCCCCGCAACGCCCTTGAGGCGACAGACCGAAATGATTGCCTGCTAAAGCGATGTCGTATCGTCGGCAACGCGCCATCGTCGGCGAGGAGCGCCGACGGCAGTCACCTCAGGAGCCCACGTGACGCAGCAGCTGCCGCAGGCCCCCTCGTCAGAGCCCGAGCTGACCGGAGTGCGCAATTTCCGTGATGTGGGCGGCCTGCCGACCGTGGACGGCAAGCGGGTGCGGCACGGCCGGCTCTTCCGCAGCGGTCATCTGGCCCACGCCACCGAGTCGGACGCCTCGTTCCTCGCCACGCTCGGTCTGCACACGATCTTCGACTTCCGCAATGCGGCCGACATGCGTCTTGAGGGCCCGGACGTCGAGCTGCCCGGCGTACGCAATGTGAATCTGCCGCTCACCGACCCGGCCGACGGCGCGGAGTTCTGGAAGATGGTCCGGGACGGCGATCTCGACCAGCTGCGCTCGATCCTCGCGGACGGGAAGGCGGCCGGCCGGATGTCGGCGTCGTACCGGAGGATCATCAAGGAGCGCACCGCCGAGCACAGCAGGGTCCTGCACGCGCTGGCCGAGGACAGCGTCCCGGCGCTGATGCACTGCGCGGCGGGCAAGGACCGCGCCGGTCTGTCCATAGCGGTCTCGCTGCTCGCGGTCGGTGTCGAGCGGGAGGCCATCGAGGCGGACTACCTCAAGTCCAATGACCCGCACCGCCGTTATCTGGTCCGCCGCGGCGACACCTCTCCGGCCGCGATGTCCCCCGAAGTGATGGAACTGCTCGCCCCGCTCTTCGACGCGCGCGCCGAGTATCTGAGCGCGGCCTTCGACACGATCCAACAGACCTGGGGCGACACCGAGCGCTACCTCGGCGAGGGCCTGAAGGTGAGCGCCGAGACCCGGGAGCGGCTGCGAGAGCGTCTCCTCGACGAGGCGTGACCGCAGCGGCTCAGCCCTTGTCGCCGAGCGTGAACAGCAGATACAGGAACGCGGCGAACAGATGGCCCGCCACCAGATAGGCGAAGAGCCGGATCACGAGCCCTCGGGGGAACTTCCCCTCTTCGTTGTGCTGGGACATGGCGGGCCTTTCGCGTGTGTCAGGCATGCGGATGGATGTCGGGGCTCTGCAGCAGCGTGTGTACGAACAGGAGCTGGGCCCCTTCGCGTGTGGCCGCAGCGATGCGGTGCGGGGTCTGTGAGTCGAAGTGCGCGCTGTCCCCGGGGCTCAGCTCGTGCACGGCGTCCCCGAGCGCCAGCCGGAGCCGCCCGTCGAGGACGTACAGCCACTCCTCGCCCGGGTGCACCCGCACCAGATCGCCCTGGGATCCGTACGGCACGACCAGCCGCAGGGCCTGCATGGCCCGGCCGGGGCCCCCGGCTCGGTGGTAGGTCCAGCCGTCGGCCGACGAGGGCTCCTTGCGCCCGGCGCGGATGATCGGCTCGCGCTCGGGTGCCGACTCGCCGAGGAGCTCGGCGACCGTCGTACCGTAGATGCGGGCGAGGCCGAGCAGCATCGGCAGCGAGGGCTGGCGGCGGCCCGTCTCGAGCCGGGACAGATGGGCGGGGGAAAGCCCCGCGCGCTCGGCGGCGGCCTCCAGGGTGAGACCGCGGCGGCGGCGCAGATCGCGCAGTCGCGGTGCGACATCGGGCAGCTCGTCAGCCGCCTCTCCGGCAGGAATGGTCATGCGTCCATTGCGCCAGGAGGCTGCCTCTGAGGCAAATTTCTTGCCCCAGAGGCAAAAGGTCAGCGATTCGCGACGGCCTGCTTGACCAGGGTCTTGCCGAAGTCCCACATCAGTCCGCCACCGCCGTGGGCATCGTCCATCACGGCCGTGAAGGCCTCCACGAACCGGTCCACCTCCCGCTCGCCGATGGTCAGCGGCGGAATCAGCTTGATCACTTCCAGATGGTCGCCGGAGACCTGGGTGAGGATCCTGTGCTTCTGCAGCAGCGGCACCACGACCATCTGAGCGAACAGACCCTTGCGGGCCGCCTGCAGCATGGTCCAGCGGCTGCGCAGCTTGATCGAGTCCGGCCGGCCGAACTCGATGCCGATCATCAGGCCCCGCCCGCGCACCTCGTGCAGCAGCTCATAGCGGTCGACCAGCGCGGCAAGTCGGGAGCGCAGCAGCTCTCCGGTCGCCCTGGCGTTGGCGACGATCTGCTCGTCCTCGATCACCGAGAGCACCGCCAGCCCGGCAGCCATCGCCTGGGCGTTGGATCCGAAGCTCGCCGAGTGCACAAGGACCCGGTCCATCGAGGAGTAGACCTTCTTGAAGATCCAGTCCTTGCCGAGGGTGGCTCCGACCGGTACGTAACCGCCCGAGAGCGCCTTCGCGACACAGACCAGATCCGGCTCGACCCCTTCCTCGTGCTGGTAGGCGTAGAAGTCGCCGGTCCTGCCGAGGCCGGTCTGCACCTCGTCGGCGATCAGCAGGGCCTTGTGCTTGTGCAGCAACTCCTGGGCCGCGTACAGGAATCCGGCCGGAGTTGCGTGCACCCCCTTGCCCTGGACGGGCTCCACGACGAACCCCGCCACATCGCCGCGCTTCAACTCCCGCTCCAGCGCGGCCAGATCGCCCATCGCGATCGCGGTGTCGGGCAGCAGTGGGGCGAATCCGTCCCGGAAGCCCGCCTCGCCGTTGACCGACAGGGACCCGGTGGTCAGCCCGTGGAAGGCGTGGGAGCAGTAGATGATCCTCGGCTTCCCGGTCGCGTACCGGGCGAACTTGAGGGCGGTCTCGACCGCTTCCGTACCGCTGTTGCCGAAGAACACCCGGTCCAGGTGCGGGCTGTGCGCCAGCAGCTTCTCGGCAAGCAGCCCCGGCAGCGGCTGGCAGTCGAAGCGGGTGAGGTCGGCGAGCGAGGCGTCCAGGACGTCGTGCAGCGCCTTGCGTACGACGGGGTGGTGCCGGCCGAGCCCCATCACTCCGAAGCCCGCGAGCATGTCGAGATAGTCGTTGCCCTCGGAGTCCCAGAAGTACGCGCCCTCGGCCCGTTCGTAGACCTTGTCGAAGCCGATGGTGTGCAGCATGCGCGGCAGCTGGTGGTTGAGATGTCTGGCGTGCAGCTCGTAGCGCTCGCCTCCGCGCTCGGCGAGCAGCTGGGCCAGGTCGAACTCCTTGCTCATTGACCGTTCTCCTTGACTGCCATGGCAGCGCTGATCCGTCCCGCGATCTCCACCGGTGTGAGCCCTATGTCGGCGAGCACTTCGCCGCGCTTGGCGTGCGCGAGGAACTGCTCGGGGATGCCGAAGGTACGCAGCGGCACATCGACGTCCGCGTCCCGCAGCGACTGCCCGACGGCCGAACCGACGCCGCCGTTGCGGCTGTTGTCCTCGACCACGGCCACCAGGCGGTGCTGGGCGGCGAGCGGCGCGAGCTGTTCGTCGACGGGCTTGACCCAGCGCGGGTCCACGACGGTGCACGCGATGCCGCGCCCCCGGAGCAGTTCCACGGCCTGCAGACAGACGGACGCCAGGGCTCCGACGGATACCACAAGCACCTCGGGTTCGATGTCCCGGTGCAGTACGTCCATCCCGCCGATCCGGCCGATCGCCTCGACCGGTTCGCCCACGGACTCCTTCGGGAAGCGCAGCACGGTTGGCGCGTCACTGACGTCGACGGCCTCGCGCAACTCCTGGCGCAGCCGGTCGGCGTCGCGCGGCGCGGCGATCCGCAGTCCGGGTACGACCTGGAGGATCGACATGTCCCACATGCCGTTGTGGGAGGGCCCGTCGACGCCGGTGACGCCGGCGCGGTCGAGCACGAAGGTCACTCCGCACTTGTGCAGGGCCACATCCATCAGCAGCTGGTCGAACGCCCGGTTGAGGAAGGTGGCGTACACGGCGACGACCGGGTGCAGGCCTCCGGTGGCGAGCCCGGCCGCGGAGACGGCGGCGTGCTGCTCGGCGATCCCGACGTCCCACACCCGCTCGGGGAAGCGCTCGGCGAACTTCGTCAGACCCACGGGGTGCAGCATCGCGGCCGTTATCGCCACGACGTCCGGCCGCTGTGCCCCGATCTCGGCGATCTCGTCCCCGAACACCGACGTCCAGGAAGGGCCGTTGGACGGTGCGAGCGGCTCGCAGGTCAGCGGGTCCATGATGCCGACGGTGTGGAAGCGGTCGGCCTCGTCTTCCAGGGCGGGCTGGTAGCCGCGGCCCTTCTCGGTCAGACAGTGCACCAGAACGGGGCCGTGGAAGCGTTTCGCCCGGCGCAGCGCCGACTGGACGGCGGCGATGTCGTGCCCGTCGATCGGGCCGACGTACTTCAGGCCCAGATCCTCGAACATCCCCTGTGGCGCGAAGGCGTCCTTGAAGCCCTTCTTCGCGCCGTGCAGCGATTCGTACAGCGGTTTGCCGACGACGGGCGTGTGCTGGAGGACATCCTTGCCCCAGGCCAGCACCCGCTCGTAGCCGTCGGTGGTACGCAGTGTGGCGAGGTGGTTGGCGAGGCCACCGATCGTCGGCGCGTAGGAGCGTTCGTTGTCGTTGACGACGATGATCAGCGGCCGGTCCTTGGCCGCGGCGATGTTGTTGAGAGCCTCCCAGGCCATGCCTCCGGTGAGCGCGCCGTCCCCGATGACCGCGACGACATGGCCGCTGCTGCCGAGCACCTGATGGGCCTTGGCAAGGCCGTCGGCCCAGCCGAGCACGGTGGAGGCGTGGGAGTTCTCGATGACGTCGTGCTCGGACTCCTCGCGCGAGGGATAGCCGGAGAGCCCGCCCTTGCCGCGCAGCTTGGAGAAGTCCTGGCGGCCGGTGAGCAGCTTGTGTACGTAGCTCTGGTGACCGGTGTCCCACAGGATGCGGTCGACGGGCGAGTCGAAGACCCGGTGGAGGGCGACGGTCAGCTCCACCACGCCGAGGTTCGGTCCCAGGTGGCCGCCCGTTCTCGCCACCGCCTGCACCAGGAACTCTCTGATCTCCGCGGAGAGTTCTTCGAGTTCCGCATCGGTCAGCGCCTTCAGATCGCGCGGCCCCCGGATGTTCTCAAGAATCGTCACGGTCGGACCCCCTTCACTTGCTGGTTCAGCTCACGGTGACGGCGGGCGGCCCCGAGGCCGTCCCTGCGTCCTCCATGGATTCGGCGATCTTCATCGCCTCTTCGATGAGGGTCTCGACGATCTTCGACTCGGGGACGGTCTTGATGACCTCGCCCTTCACGAAGATCTGACCCTTCCCATTGCCCGACGCCACGCCGAGGTCCGCTTCCCTCGCCTCGCCGGGACCGTTGACGACACACCCCATGACGGCGACGCGCAGCGGCACCTCCATGCCCTCAAGGCCTGCCGTGACCTGGTCGGCGAGCTTGTACACATCGACCTGGGCCCGTCCGCAGGACGGGCAGGAGACGATCTCCAGGCGGCGTTGGCGCAGATTGAGCGACTCCAGGATCTGGATTCCGACCTTGACCTCTTCGGCGGGCGGTGCGGAGAGCGAGACCCGGATGGTGTCGCCGATGCCCTCGCTGAGCAGCGCCCCGAAGGCGACGGCCGACTTGATCGTCCCCTGGAACGCGGGCCCCGCCTCCGTCACCCCCAGGTGCAGCGGATAGTCGCAGGCCGCGGCGAGCTGCCGGTAGGCGTTGACCATGACGACCGGGTCGTTGTGCTTGACCGAGATCTTGATGTCGCGGAAGCCGTGCTCCTCGAAGAGGGACGCCTCCCACAGCGCGGACTCGACCAGCGCCTCCGGCGTGGCCTTGCCGTACTTGGCGAGCAGTCGCCGGTCCAGCGATCCGGCGTTCACCCCGATCCGGATCGGAATCCTCGCATCCGACGCGGCTCGGGCGATCTCCTTGACCTTGTCGTCGAACTGCTTGATGTTGCCCGGGTTCACGCGGACCGCCGCACACCCGGCGTCGATCGCGGCGAAGACGTACTTCGGCTGGAAGTGGATGTCCGCGATCACGGGGATCTGGGACTTCCTCGCGATGGTGGCGAGCGCGTCCGCGTCGTCCTGGGTGGGGCACGCGACTCGTACGATCTGGCAGCCCGACGCGGTCAGCTCGGCGATCTGCTGCAGCGTCGCCCCGATGTCCGAAGTCCGCGTGGTCGTCATCGACTGCACCGATACGGGCGCGTCCCCGCCGACGGCGACCGGTCCGACCTGGATGCGCCGCGAGGTGCGGCGCATCGCGATCGGCCGGGCCGGCAGCTCCGGGAGCCCCAGTGCTACTGGCTCTCCTTGGGACATCACGTCACCCGCGGTTTCCCGAGACGGTGTCGCGTGCCGCCCTCAGGGACTCCTTGAGGGAGCCCATGGTGGCGAGGACGGCGGTGGGCTCGTAGCCGCAGTGCGCCATGCAGTTGGCGCAGCGCGGGTCCTTGCCGCGGCCGTACTTGCTCCAGTCGGTCTCCTCGATGAGCTCCCGGTAGGTGGGGACGTAACCGTCGGCCATCAGATAGCAGGGGCGCTGCCAGCCGAAGAGCGAGTAGTTGGGGATCGCCCATGCCGTGCAGGGGAAGTCGGCCTTGCCCTCCAGGAAGTCGAGGAAGAGCGGCGAGTGGTTGAGCCGCCAGCGCCGCCGGTTGCCGCCCGCGAAGGACTTCTTGAACAGCTCGCGGGTCTGCTCGACACCGAGGAAGTGCTCCTGGTCGGGTGCCTTCTCGTACGCGTACGCGGGCGAGATCATCATCTCGTCCACCTTCAGGTCGTCATTGAGGTAATTGAGCACCTCGATGACGGTCTGCGGGGTGTCGGTGTTGAAGAAGGTCGAATTGGTGGTGACCCGGAAGCCGCGCTTCTTGGCCTCCTTGATCGCCTCCACCGCCTCGTCGAAGACGCCTTCCTTGGCCACCGATTCGTCGTGCCGCTCGCGCAGCCCGTCGATGTGCACGGCGAAGGCGAAGTACGGAGAAGGGGTGAAGTTCTCGATCTTCTTCCGTAGCAGCATGGCATTGGTGCAGAGGAAGACGTACTTCTTCCTCGCCACCAACTGGCGCACGATCTCATCGATCTGAGGGTGCATCAGAGGCTCGCCGCCCGCAATGGAGACCATTGGCGCCCCGGACTCCAGGACCGCCCCCACCGCCTGCGCGACCGGCATGCGCTGCTTCAGAACCCCGGCCGGATGCTGGATCTTCCCGCACCCCTCGCACTTCAGATTGCAGGCGAAAAGCGGTTCCAGCTCGACGATGAGCGGGAACTTCTCACGCTTGCGGAGCTTCTGTTCAATGAGGTATGTCCCGACCCTGATGGTCTGACGGAGCGGCATGGCCATCTAGCTCACCTCCTGGGGAGCAGCAAAGAACGGTGCCATTCGAAAAAAGCAGGAAGGACGGCACGAAGAACACGGAAGGCTGATATTCCACCGCGCACCGTGCCAATACGGACCAGCTCATGCTCAGGAGCGTCCACGACCACCCGGACGGCCGCAACCGGGCGGGGCCCGGCGCTCAGAGCGCTACGGAGTGTGGCCGCGGACTCCATGTCCACGGCGATCGCCCCGCCGGCGTGCAGCTCGGCCCGTTCGTGTCCGCGGACGACATGGTCGGAGCCGGTCAGCGGGCCGGTGTGCACCCTGTGTCCGGGCACTGCCCGGGTCACCGCCTTGACCAGCAGTTCCGTATCCGTA
The DNA here is from genome assembly GCF_036147535.1 of Streptomyces sp. NBC_00322. NCBI lineage: Bacteria > Bacillati > Actinomycetota > Actinomycetes > Kitasatosporales > Streptomycetaceae > Streptomyces > Streptomyces sp. NBC_00322. The sequence goes on from NZ_CP108019.1 coordinate 1,452,423, forward strand.
CAGATCGTGGAGCCGTCGGCGTGACGGGTCTCTTCGGCGACCACCAGATCCCCGGGGTGCATCCCCGGGGCGAGCCCGGCGCAGAAGCCCGAGGCGACGACCGCCGCGTCCCGCAGTGGCTCTTCGCCCAGCGCCTCCAGCACGGCACGCTCCGCGCTGTGCGGGCCCATGCCGCTGCGGAGCACGGTCACCGGACCGCGTGCGCCACTGCGGTCGCCGGTGCGCAGGGCAAGTTTCTCGATGCCGAGCGCACAGGCGATCAGCAGCGGCGCTGCGGAACCGGACGGCTCCGGGGACCGGTCCATCAGCCCCCCTCTCGGTTGTCCGGGGCGCTGCCCGCAGGGTCGGTGAAGGGCTCGCCGTGCACATAGCGGCCGAGCGCCGTGAGCGGGAAGACCTGCCGGTAGAGGTGGTAGTTGATCGAGAAGTCCCAGGGGAAGCCGGTGCCGGTGAAGTACGGCTCGTCCCAGGATCCGTCCGCCTGCTGGGTCTCGGCGAGCCAGGCCACGCCCCGCTCGACCGTCTTGCTCTCGCGTTCCCCCGCCGCGAGCAGCGCGAGCAGCGCCCAGGCGGTCTGGGAGGCGGTGGACTCGCCGTGGCCGATCCAGTTCTGCTCGCGGTAGGAGCGCAGGTCCTCGCCCCAGCCTCCGTCGTCGTTCTGGACGGATTCGAGCCAACGCACGGCACGCCGGATCGCGGGATGCGAGAGGGGCATACCGGCCGCGGTGAGCGCCGGGACCACCGAGCCTGTTCCGTAGACGTAGTTGACGCCCCAGCGGCCGAACCAGGCGCCGCTGGGCTCCTGTTCGGCGAGCAGCCACTCGATGCCGCGCCGCGTACGGGGGTGGTGGGCCCTGCCCTCGTGAGCCAGCATCTCGACGACATGCGCGGTGACGTCCGCCGACGGCGGGTCGATCACCTCGCCGAAGTCGCAGAACGGCAGCCGGTTGGGAAACGCGCTGGTGTTGTCGGCGTCGAAGGCGGCCCAGGCACCGTTCCTGGACTGCATGCCCATGGTCCAGCGCGCGCCCCGGCCGATCGCCGCGTCCACCTGCTTCGGATCGGGGTGCCTGACGCGCCGCAGCGCGAGGATGACCTCGGCCGTGTCGTCGATGTCCGGGTAGTTGTCGTTGTGGAACTCGAACGCCCAGCCGCCCGGGGCGAGCCGGGGCTTGCGTACGGCCCAGTCGCCGGGCCGTACGATCTCCTCGGCCAGCATCCAGTCGGCGGCCTTGACGAGTGCCGGGTGGTCGGGTGCCAGTCCCGCGTCGGCCAGCGCGATGGTGGCCAGGCAGGTGTCCCATACGGGCGACTGACACGCCTCGATCATGCGTGCGCCGTCCTCGCGCCAGACGGCGAAACGGTCCAGCGACTCCAGGCCCGCCCTCATGACGGGGTGCTGAAGGTCGTAGCCGAGCAGATGCAGGGCGATGACGGAGTACACGGCGGGCGGCTGGATACCGCCCCAGCAGCCGTCGTTCTCCTGGCGCTCGATGATCCAGCGCGCGGCCGCGTTCATCGCGATCCGGCGCAGCCGACGCGGTGCGACCTTGTGATAGGCGTGCAGCACCTTGTCGGCACGCTGGAAGAATCCGTCCCAACTCGCGGCGGGAGCAAGGGGCTTGACCGGGTTCGGCGTGCGCGCGTCGGTGTGCAGCTCGTCGAGCGCGAACGGCGCGGGCCGCACCGGACGCTTCGCCGAGACGACCGTGAGCGGCACTATCGTCTGCCGGGCCCAGCAGCCGAAGTCGTAGATGTTGAGCGGGAGCCACTTGGGAAAGAAGATCAGCTCGGGCGGCAGCTCGGGGAGGTCGTCCCACTTCCACCAGCCGAAGAGCGCCAGCCAGATCCGGGTGAAGACCCGGCTCGCGGCGATGCCTCCCCGGTCCCTGATCCAGGCGGATGCACGCGCCATGTGCGGATCGTCGGGCCGGTCACCGGCCAGCCGCAGCGCGACGTACGCCTCGACGGTGGTGGAGAGCTCGCCGGGCCCGCCGTAGAAGGTGGCCCAGGCGCCGTCGTCGCGCTGCTCGCCCCGGATGAAGCGGCCTGTCGCCTCGGTGATGCGCGTGTCCTGGATGCCGAGGAACTGACGCAGCAGCAGATCCTCGGCGTCCATCGTCACATTGGTTTCGAGGTCGCCCTTCCACCAGCCCTCGGCGTCCTGCCGGCCCAGCAGATGCTCGATCGATCGTTCCGCGGCCCGGGCCGCGGCCCGGGCGACATCGCCGGCCTCGCGCGTGATGTCGGTAGTTCTCGTGGCCGCGGCTGCCACGGGCCCCGCGGGCCCGCTGCTTCCGTCGGTCGTCGCTGTCATGGCTTCCCCTTCGTTGCAGTGGCTCTCTGCTGTGCTGGGGTCTCCGTCGGCCGGTGCCCGGTCTCCCGAGCGCCGGCCGGCGACTGCATGGGGGTCTGGGGGCTAGCCCCCAGAAGACACGCATATGCTGCAGGCGATGGCGATCATCTCTTTCGTACGACGACGAAGTCCGCGAGCGCGACGAGCTGCGCCCTGACCTGCTCCGGCATGTCGACACCGCTCAGGGCCTCGATCGCGATCGCGTGCTGCCTGCGGGCCTCGTGCGAGGTCCACTCGCGACCGCCCGCCTCCTCGATCAGGGCCGCCCTGGTGGCGAATTCCTCCTCGGAGAAGCTGTCGAAGTCATTGCTCTTGGCATCGGCCGCGAGCAGCTCCCCCAAGCGCTGCGATGCCGGGCCGCCGGCGGCGAGAGCGGCGACGACCGGCAGGGACTTCTTGCGCTGACGCAGATCGCTCCAGGTCTGCTTGCCGGTGGCCTCCGGGTCGCCCCAGATGCCCAGCAGATCGTCGACGGCCTGGAAGGCGAGACCGAGGTGGTAGCCGTATGCCTCCAGCGTGTCGGCCATCTTGTCGTCGGCCCCGCCGAGCACCGCGCCGATGGAGCAGGCGCAGGCCAGCAGCGCGCCGGTCTTGTTGCCCTCCATCTCCAGGCACTCCTCGACGGTGACCCGCTCGCGGTGCTCGAAGGAGATGTCCTGGGCCTGGCCGTCGATCAGCTTGCGGGTGGCGGTGGTCAGGCGGCGGGTGGCGCGGCCCGCCTCGACGGTGCCGGGCTCCAGCAGCACCTCGCCCGCGAGCGCGAACAGCGCGTCGCCGACGAGGATCGCCTGGGCCGGTCCGTGCACCTTCCACACCGTGTCGCGGTGGCGGCGCTGCTCGTCGCCGTCCATCAGGTCGTCGTGCAGCAGCGAGAAGTTGTGCACCAGCTCCACGGCGACAGCTCCGGGGATGCCGACCTCGGGTGCGGCACCGGCGGCCTCGGCGGACAGCAGCGCGAGCGCCGGGCGTACGGCCTTGCCGCCGTCGCCGTCGGCGGGCCGCCCCTGCGCGTCGATCCAGCCGAAGTGGTAGGCGGCAACGGTGTCCATGGGCGGCGCGAGCCGGTTGACGGCCGCACGCAGCACCGGGGTGGACATGGTCCGCCCGCGCTCCAGCAGCGCGATGATGTCCAGGCTCTCTCCTCCGGCTGCGGTGTCTTCAGCCGGGTTCGCCGAGGGCACAGTCGGCACGGTCTCTCCTCTTGTTCCAGTACTGGTGCTCACGCCGCCTCCTTGAGCGGATGTTCATGGTGACGGCCGAGAGCGGAGAGTGCGGCGCCGGCGGCGCTGAAGCCGCTGCGTACGGCACCCTCCATGGTCGCGGGCCAGCCGGTGGCGGTCCACGCGCCCGCAAGGTACAGGCCCGGCGCTCTGGTACGCGCACCGGGTCGCAGCCGGCCGACGCCCGGGCTCGGGGCGAAGGTCGCCGTACGCTCCCGGGTGACGAAGAAGTCGCGGACTTCGGCTCCGCGCGTGGCGGGCAACAGCCGCTCCAGCTCGGGCAGATACCGCTCGCGCAGTGCGGCGACGGGCGTGTCGATCTCGTCCTCGGCGGCCGACTGGGACAGGGCCAGATACTGGCCCTCGGCAAGCCCCGAAGCCTCCGTGCGATCGAAGACCCACTGGACCGGCGTGCCGAGCGCGGCGAAGAACGGGCGGCGCAGAACCTTGCGGTCGTACAGCACATGGATGTTGAGGATCGGCGCGGTGCTGATGTCGAGCAGCCTGTCGGGGTCCTCCAGAGCCCCCTCGGGCAGCAGCGCGTGGGCCTCGCGCTGCGGTACGGCGAGCACGACGGTGTCCGCCTCCAGCAGTTCGCCCTCCACCTCGACCTGCCAACGCCCGAGATCCGCATGGGAGATGCCCCGGACGCGGGTCGACAGCTCGGTGCGTACCCCCGCCGAGTCGAGGGCCTTGCGGGCCAGCGTGTCGTGCAGTTCCCCGAGCGGCACGCGGGCCCAGCCGATGTCGGCGGCGCCCGGCTCGGAAAGCAGTCCGGTCTTGAAGACCATCGCGGCGAGCCCCATGGATGCGTGGGGCGCGGTGGCGTTCAGGGTCGCCACGCCGACGAGGTCCCACAGGGCCTCGATGGCGCGCCCCGACTGGCCGTGGCGGCCCAGCCAGGTCGCGAAGTCGATGCCGTCCAGCGCCGGGTCGGCGGGGTCGAGCTTCTGCAGCGCGAGCGCGGCGCGCCCGACGGCGGCGCGCTCGGCGAGCGAGAGGTGCGGATAGGTGGCCAGGCCGACGGCGAGGTGCAGCGGCACGGGCAGCGCGTTGCGGCGCAGCCGGCCGAGGCGCGGTCCGCGCTTGTGCGCCACATCCAGCACCGGTACGTCCAAACGGTCCTGGAGCGGGGCGAGATGAGCGCCGTCGATCCGGTCGAGGAACCAGCTGTACGCGGTACAGCAGCGCAGATACACATGCTGGCCGTTGTCGACGGTCAGGCCGCCCCGCCGGAAGGAGAAGGCGAGGCCGCCCAGCCGGGTGCGGCTTTCGACCAGGGTGACGCTCATTCCCGCCTCGGCGAGTTGCAGCGCCGCGGTGATGCCGGCGAGCCCTCCGCCGACCACCACCGCGTGCGGGGACCGCATGTCGTCGTCCGTCACGCGACCTCCCCCCGGTCCCGGTCCCGGTCCGATGCAGTCAGGGACGCCGCGCCGGAGCGGACGGTTGCCCGCCGGTTGTGCGCCCGCATCACACACGCCCCCTCAGGGTCTGCCGCGTGATGTGGCGGGCGTCGAGTCCGGACAGTCCGCGCACGGCGACGTACGCCTTCTCGCGCCCGGGCAGCGAGACGCGGCCGCGCAGCACCGCCTCGGGGTCGCGTTCGATGCGGTCGAGAAGCCGGCGGTAGATCCCGGCCATCGCGGCGACACAGGCGCCGCTGCGCCGGTCGAGCATGGGCAGCAGGCGGTAGCCCTCGGCGAACAGGGTGCGGGCGCGCCGTACTTCGAAGTGCACCAGGCCCGCGAAGTCGGAGCCGGGCGGCGGGGTCGCGGTGTGGAAGCCCGCGGAGCAGCCGAACTTGGCGAGGTCGTCGGCGGGCAGATAGGTGCGTCCGTTGGCCGCGTCCTCGCGAACGTCCCTGAGGATGTTGGTGAGTTGAAGGGCGAGCCCCAGCGTGTCGGCGTACTCGGCGGCGCGCTCGACGCCGCGCGCTCCGGGCTGAGTGCCGAACACGCCGAGGGAGAGCCGCCCGATCGCGCCCGCGACACACCGGCAGTAGACCTTGAGGTCGTCCCAGGTCTCGTAGGTCTCGCCGCGTACGTCCATCAGCACGCCGTCGATGAGCTCGTCGAGGCCCGCGAGTGGGAGAGGGAAGCGGCGTGCCGCGTCCGCGAGGGCTACCGCGACCGGGTCGGTGTCGTCCTGCTGGACCGCGCCGCGGCGGATCCGCTCCAGCACGTCCCGCGGGCCCTCCAGCCGGTTCCGCTTGGCCTCGGGGGCGAGCTCGCCGTCGCCGATGTCGTCGACGCGCCGCGAGAACGCGTACAGCGCCGACATGGCCTGTCGCTTGTCGGTGGGCAGCAGCCTGATGCCGTAGGCGAAGTTCCGCGCCTGCCTGCCGGTGACGGCCTCGCAGTAGCTGTACGCGGCCTGCACCGGCGCCGACACCTCCGTCGATCCCTCCATCGTCCGGCTCACCCCTCTCTACGCGCTCTTCGCAAGACTGCTCCCACCTCACGCAGCAGATTGGCCTTGGTCGCCTTGGGCGGTCCGGGCAGGACGTCGTGTCCGGCGGCAGCGATCGCGGTGAGGGCGGCACGCCCTCCGGCCACGAACCCGGCGAGCAGCAGCCGCAGCCTGCCGTGGACGCTGCCTACCAGAGGTGTGCCGTCATCCAGCAGTCGCCGGGCGCGATCCGCTTCGTATGCGATCAGCGCGCGCACCGAGACGCCCGCGGTCGGTGCGGCGAGATCGTCCTCCGTGACCTGGAACCGCTGCATGTCCTCGGCGGGCAGATAGATCCGGTCGCGTCCGAGGTCCTCGCCCACGTCCTGGAGGTGCTCGACGATCTGGAGCCCGGTGCAGATCGAGTCGGAGAGCCGGACGCGCTCGGGGCTGGCCGTGCCGGTGATCTGAAGTACGAGCCGGCCGACGGGGTTGGCGGACAGCTCGCAGTACGCGACGAGCTCGTCGTACGTCTTGTAGCGCCCCACCAGCTGGTCCTGGCGGTTGGCCTCGATCAGCCCGAGGAAAGGCTCCGGGGTGAGCGAGCGGCGGCGTACGAGCGGCTGCAGGGCGCTCAGCAGCGGGTGGTGCGGGTCGGCGTCGGCTCCGGCGAAAACGCGGCGCAGATCCGTCTCGAAGGCGTCCAGCATCACCAGCCGGTCATCCGCCTTCGCGGGGTCGACGCCGAGGTGGCGGGCGTCCGCGCCGCCGGGCGCGAGGTCGCCGTCGCCGATGTCGTCGACAAGGCGGGCGTAGCCGTACACCGCCATCAGGTCATCGCGCCAGGCGCGCGGCAGGAAGAAGGGGGCCACGGGAAAGTTCTCGTCCGCGGCCTTGTCGAGTGTGGCGCGCGCGGAAGCCTCGGCGCGCGCCTGCCGGGTGCCCGTCATTCGGAACTGCCCGGTGCGGGGACGGCGAGAGCCTCGCGGAGCTGGAGATTTTCCGTCATAGCCGTCACATCTCCCGTTCTACACTGCCGATCCAATCCATCCTATTTCGGACACGCCGCCGGTCCTCCCCACTCAGCGGAGACCGCCCGGCGGACGGCGCGCCACAGGTCCGGTCCGGCCGTATCGCCCCGATTGCCGCGATTCAGCACCGGTACAGCTTACGTTGTACAACGCGCGGTGATACGTCCGGGTGTTGCGCGCATTACAAGAACACTCCAATCCTGGCCAACCTTCCCCGGCGGCTCGGGAATTGACCTTGGCTTGACGATCCTTGCCCACTTGTCGGCGCGCGGCGCGGTCCGTGTCCCCGAGGTCGTGTCGTCAAAGTCCCGTCTGCCTGTCGGGCGGACGACGCTACTTTGAAGACACTCCTTAGGGACGCAGAAGACCCCCGCCGGGATGCGCCGACGGGGGGTCTTTTCCCGCGATCTTCGTGGTCCGGCTACTTGCCGGTCTCCTTCTCGTACGCCCGCAGAACCTCGTCGGTCGGGCCGTCCATCAGGAGCTCGCCGCGCTCCAGCCACAGGACACGGTCGCAGGTGTCCCTGATCACCTTGGCGCCATGGCTGACCAGGAAGACCGTGCCCGCCTCCTTGCGGAGCTCGCGAATGCGCTCCTCGGAGCGGATCTGGAACTTGCGGTCACCCGTCGCCAGGGCCTCGTCGATCATGAGGACGTCGTGGTTCTTGGCGGCGGCGATGGAGAAGCGGAGCCTGGCACCCATACCGGAGGAGTAGGTGCGCATCGGCAGGGTGATGAAGTCGCCCTTCTCGTTGATGCCCGAGAACTCGACGATCCCCTCATAACGGTCGCGGACCTCCTCGCGCGACATGCCCATCGCCAGGCCGCCGAGGATGACGTTCCGCTCGCCGGTGAGATCACCCATGAGCGCGGCGTTGACGCCGAGCAGGGAGGGCTGGCCGTCGGTGTACACCTTGCCGCTCTCGGTCGGCAGCAGGCCGGCGATGGCACGCAGGAGAGTCGACTTGCCGGAGCCGTTGGTTCCGATCAGTCCGATCGCCTCGCCGCGGTACGCGGTGAAGGAGACGCCTCGCACCGCGTGGACCTTGCGGATACCGCGGGCTTCGCCCTTGTCTCGGCGGAGTATCCGGCTCAGGGCCGCGGTGGCGCTGCCCTTGCCGCCGCTGCCGCCGTGCACTCGGTACACGATGTGGACGTCGTCGGCAATGACGGTGGGGATGCGCTCCCGCGCGATGTCCTGCGCTGTGATGTCCTCAGCCACGGCCATACCGCTCCTCCGCCTTCCAGAAGTACACAAACCCGGCGACGCCGAAGAGAACGGCCCACAGGACGGCCGCGAACCAGACGTGCGACGGCAGATTGGACGCGCCGTATCCGTCGATCAGCGCGAAGCGGACCAAGTCCATGTAGACGGCCGCCGGGTTGTAGCCGAGCACTTCGGCGATCCAGGCCGGCTTGTCCTTCAGCATGACCGGGATCGAGTACATGACGCCCGAGGCGTACATCCAGGTACGCATGATGAACGGCATCAGCTGAGCCAGGTCGGGCGTCTTGCTGCCCAGCCGCGCCATCATCAGCGCGATACCGATGTTGAAGACGAACTGCAGGGCCAGCGCGGGCACGATCAGCAGCCAGCTGAGCGAGGGATAGCTGCCGAAGGCCGCGGCGATGACGAAGAGCACGACCATCGAGAACATCAGCTGCTGAAGCTGCTGCAGCGCGAAGGAGATCGGCAGTGCCGCCCGGGGGAAGTGGAGTGCCCGTACCAGCCCGAGATTGCCCGAGATGGCGCGGACACCGGCCATCACGGACGTCTGGGTGAAGGTGAAGACGAAGACGCCCGTCACCAGGAAGGGGATGAAGACATCGTTGGCGATGCCCTTCCTGGTCCCCAGGATGAGGCCGAAGATCAAGTAGTACACGGCGGCGTTCAGCAGCGGCGTCGCCACCTGCCAGAGCTGGCCGAGCTTGGCCTGGCTGTACTGGGCGGTCAGCTTCGCCGAGGCGAAGGCCACGATGAAGTGGCGCCGGCCCCAGAGCTGCCGGATGTATTCGACGAGCCCCGGTCGGGCACCGCTCACCGACAGGCCGTACTTATCGGCGAGCTGCGCCGCGGTCAGGCCTTCGTCGGCGGATGGCGGGGCGCTCGTCACGATCGCACCCTCATGGGTTGTGTCACTCACAAGTTGAAACTTTCGTGTTCAAGATGCGCAGCCGGTCGGGCGCAGGCTCAGACGTCCAGGTCCCGGGAGTACGCCCGATGCTCTCAGGACCGAGCATGTCAGATGACAGGAGGGCGGCCCAGACGAGTCAGGCGCCACACCGTACGCCACCTGATGGGCCGACGGGGACCACAAGGAGTCTGCCAGCCTTCCTTGAAACCGCCGAACCAGGCCTTCAGGGCGGGCAGCGAGGGCCGCCGCAGCAGGGTGAGCAGCACCCAGACACCGAGGTAGACGGGGATCAGGGGTGCGGGAAGGTTGCGGCGGGCCAGCCAGACCCGGTTGCGGGCCACCATGCGGTGGTAGACCGCGTGCCGGGACGGCGGCATCGTCGGATGGAACAGCACCATGTCCGAGCGGTAGTCGATCGCCCAGCCCGCGTCCAGCGCCCGCCAGGCCAGGTCCGTCTCCTCATGTGCGTAGAAGAACTCGTCCGGCAGCGAGCCGACCTCGGCGAGGACCTTCGTACGGACGGCGTTGGCGCCGCCGAGAAACGTTGTCACCCGCGAGGAGCGCATCGGGTCGGAGGCGCGCAGCCGCGGGACGTGGCGGCGCTGGGTGAGCCCGGTTTCCGGGTCGGCGATACGGAAGCTGACGATGCCCAGCTTCGGATCGGCCTCGAAGGCCTTGCGCACCAGCTCGCCGGTGTCGCTGTTGGGCAGCAGACCGTCGTCGTCCAGGAAGAGCAGCGCGTCGACGTGGGAACCGGAGGGGCCGAAGGCCTCGATGCCGACATTTCGGCCGCCCGGGATGCCCAGATTGTCCGGTAGGTCCACGGTCCGTACGCCCTCGGGGACGTCGATCACCGGGGCGCCGTTGCCGACCACGACCACCTCGATCGGGTCGCCGTCCTGCTTGGCGACCGAATCGAGGAGGGCGCGCAGATCGTCGGGGCGGTTGCCCATCGTGATGATGACCGCGCCGAGCTTCATCGGCCTCGGGGGTTCGGGGGTCGTCCCGCGGGAGAACACAGTCATTTGAGCCTGCTCGAAGCCAGGATGGACACCAGGTGCAGCAGCGTCTGGAGCAGCGCGATGCCGGCGAGCACGGCGACGCCGAGACGCGTGAAGAACAGGTCGCCCTGGATCGCGTCCAGGACGGCGAGCACCAGGATGAGCAGGGACGCCTCGATGCCGAGGACGAGCCGGTGGAACTTCAGCGCGGCGGCGGCCCGGCGGGCCAGTGCCATGCCGGACGAGCGCGGCTCGGCCGCCGCCTCCTTGACCGGCGGCAGCCCGCCCTGATGGCGGGCGACCCCGACCAGGTCGGTCTCGGCCTTGATCAGGATCGCGCCGAGCGCGGCGAGGGTGCCGAGGAAGGCCCACAGCCAGTCGATCGGCCCCGGGCCCCACAGGTCGGCGGCCCGCAGGCCGAAGCCGACCAGGACCGCCGCGTCGCACAGGTAGGCACCCACGCGGTCCAGGTACACGCCGGAGAGCGAGAACTGCTTCTTCCAGCGGGCCACCTCGCCGTCGACGCAGTCAAGCAGCAGATAGAGCTGGACCGCCACGACGCCGAGGACGGCGCCCCAGATGCCCGGCACGAGCAGGGCCGGAGCCGCGAGGACACCGCAGATGGTCATCAGGTACGTCAGCTGGTTCGGCGTGACGTTGGTGGTGACCAGACGGCGGGTGATGCGCAGGGAGATCTCGCGCATGTACAGGCGGCCGCCCCAGTGCTCGCCGCTTCGCCGGTCCTTCACTCCCTCCGGGTGAACGACCGGACGGAGTTCAGCTACTGATGGTCTTGGCATAGTCGGCGTACGCGTCCCTGATCTGATCGGTGGTGAGGTCAAGGTGCTCGAGGATGGTGAAGCGGCCCGGACGGGTCTGTGGTGCATACTCCACGGCCTTGACGAACTCGTCCGTGGAGAACCCGATTTCCTCGGGCAGCACAGGCAGGCCGTGCCTGCGCAGCACCTGGGCGAAGAGTCCGGACTGCTCGTGCGCACCACGCAGGTGCATCGCGAAGGCGGCTCCGATGCCGACCTGCTCGCCGTGGCTGGCGGCCCGCTTGGGGTAGAGCAGATCGAAGGCGTGGCTGATCTCGTGACAGGCGCCGGATGCGGGCCGGGTGTCCCCGCTGATCGAGATCGCGATGCCGGTCAGCACCAGGGACTCGGCGAGCACGGTGAGGAAATCGTCGTCGCCGACACCTCCGGGGTGGCGCAGTACGGCTTCGCCTGCGGTACGGGCCATCGCGGCGGCGAGGCCGTCCACCGGTTCCTGGTTGACCTGGTGGGACAGCTCCCAGTCCGCGATCGACGAGAGGTTGGAGATCGCCTCGCCGATGCCGGAGCGTACGAAACGAACCGGGGCGTCGCGGATGACGTCGAGGTCGATGACGATCGCGATCGGACCGGGGACACCGTAGGAGCCACGGCCGTTGTCGTTGTCCAGCGTCGCGACCGGGGAGCAGAGGCCGTCGTGCGAGAGGTTCGTTGCGACGGAAACCATGGGCAGGCCGACTCGCGCCGCGGCGTACTTCGCAACGTCGATGATCTTGCCGCCGCCGAGGCCGACCACGGCGTCGTACCGCTTGCCCTTGATGTGGTCGGCGAGTTTGACCGCGGAGTCGATGTTTCCGTCGGCGATCTCGTACCAGGCGGCACCCGGGAGTACCGGCGCAAGTCGCTCGCGCAGCGCCTGGCCGGAGCCGCCGCTGATCGCGATGGCCAGCTTTCCGGAACCGGAGATCCGCTGGTCGGCGAGGAGGCCGGCCAGATCGTCCAGGGCACCGGCACTGATGTCGACGACGACCGGCGACGGGATCAGTCGGGTCAGTACAGGCACGCGATCTCACGGCCCTTCGCGAGGTCGTCGTGGTTGTCGATCTCGACCCACTTGACGTCGCCGATGGGGGCCACGTCCACGGTGAAGCCTCGGTTCACGAGCTCCTGGTAGCCGTCCTCGTAGTAGAGGTCGGGGTCGCGCTCGAAGGTGGTCTTCAGTGCGTCGGCGAGCTCGTCGGCGGCCTCGGGCTCGATGAGCGTGACGCCGATGTACTCGCCGGTGGCGGTGGCCGGGTCCATCAGCTTGGTGATGCGCCGCACACCCTTGTCGCCCTCGGTGATGACCTTCATCTCCTCGTCGGCGAGGTGCTTCACCGTGTCGAGGGCGAGGATGATCTTCTGGCCGTTGCCGCGGGCGTCGAGCAGGGTGCGCTCGACGGAGACGGGGTGGACGGTGTCGCCGTTGGCGAGGATCACGCCCTGCTTGAGGACGTCACGCGCGCACCACAGGGAGTAGGCGTTGTTCCACTCCTCGGCCTTGTCGTTGTCGACGAGGATGAGCTTCAGGCCGTACTTCGCCTCCAGCGCTGCCTTGCGCTCGTAGACGGCCTCCTTGCGGTAGCCGACCACGATGGCGGCCTCGGTGAGGCCGATCTCTGCGAAGTTCCCCAGGGTGAGATCGAGGACGGTGGTGTCGCCGTCGACGGGCACGAGGGCCTTCGGAAGCGTGTCGGTGTAGGGGCGAAGACGCCGTCCGGCACCGGCTGCCAGTACGAGGCCGATCATGCGGGTTCTCCTTCGTCATGTACGGCGGGTGCTCCGGAGGACACCCAGAAGCGGATGCTCTCCACCAGCACCACGAGTGCGACGGCCACAGCGAGGACCGTCAGCGCGATCGTGAAGTGTGCGTTGGTGACCAGGGCGGCCAGCACCGCGACTGCCAGGGTCCGCCCCTCATGCCCGCCGATGACCCGCACCAGCCAGTTCGGGGGCGCGCCCGTACCGCCGCGGATGCGGTACACCGTGTCGTAGTGATGGTAGGCGACGGCCGCCACCAGGCCGAAGGCCGCGGGCAAGGCTCCGTTCACCTCAGCGCGGGCGGCGAGCGCCAGGACGGTTCCGTACTCGGCGGCCCGGAACACCGGCGGGACGAGCCAGTCGAGGGCGCCCTTGAGGGGGCGGGCGACGGCGATGCCCGAGGTGATGACATACGCCACAGCGGCGACGGCGGGCCAGGGCGAGCCGTAGTCGGTGAACGCGGCCGTCGCCACCACGGCGGCACCGCCCGCCAGGGCGATCACGAAGGGAGCGAACGCGGGGAGGCTCAGCGCGCGCTTGGCGAAGCCGCCCGCGATCGCTTCGGCGAGCGGGCCGGAGTCGGTCAGGTCGGCGAGCGCCTGAGCTGCGCGGTCGGTCCTCCCCCAGAGCTTCGCCTGGGAGGTGCCCCCAGCCTTACGGGTCAGCGAGCGCAGGACGCGCCCGGCGGTGGTGTAGGAGGCGGCGAAGGCGCAGCCGATGAGCAGTGCGTAGAAGACGATCCGGGGCGTGGTCACGGCGGTCAGCACGGCGATCATCGCCCAGCGCTCGCCGATGGGCAGGACGATCATCCTGCGCACCCAGACGGTCCAGCCGACGCTGTCGAGCTTGTCGGAGAGCGCGGCGGTGGGGCTCGTGTTGGACACGGCGTCGTGGTTCGCCTCGTTGAAGGAGAAGTCCACGACATGGCGGCAGGTCTGCAGCACCATCGCGCCGAGCGCCAGCGCCCATACGTCGTCACCGCCCCGGGCAGCGCCGAGGGCGAGGCCCGCGTAGTACGCGTACTCCTTGGCGCGGTCGAAGGTCGCGTCCAGCCAGGCGCCCATCGTGGAGTACTGCAGCGAGTAGCGGGCGAGCTGCCCGTCGGTGCAGTCCAGGACGAAGGAGAAGATCAGCAGCAGGCCGGCCGCGATGTAGCCGCCGCGGGTTCCGGTGGCTGCGGCGGCGGCCGCGATCAGCGCGGTCAGCAGCGAGGCGGTGGTGACCTGGTTGGGGGTCAGTCCCCGGCGTGCGCACCAGCGGGCGAGGTAGCGGGAGTACGGGCTGATGCAGAAGGTGGTGAAGAAGCCGTCGCGGGCCTTCACGGCCGAGCGCAGCCGTACGTCCTCGTCGTCGACCGCGGAGACGGCCTGCCGTGCCTCGTTACGGGCCTGGGGGTCACCGGGCACGGTCGCGACGAGCGATCCCAGCTCGGGCCGGTGCACGGCGGTGCCTCCGGCATCCAGCGCGTCGGCGAGCACGTCGGGCAGCACCACGGCCCGCACCGCCGACAGGGTGTCGCTGTCGTCTGCCGCGCCGGAGGGTGTGCTTGTGCCGGCGGCCGACAGGGCCCTGGTCAGCGCGGTGCGCGCCTCGGGCTGCGCAGTCAGCGCACCGTGCACCGCGGCCGCCGGGAAGCGGGGGTCCGTGAGCGCCAGCCGCAGCGAGTGGACGTGCCCGACGAAGCGGGGGTCGACGACGGCGACGCGGTCGGCGCCCGGGACAGCGGCGATCAGCGCCGCGGTGTCTTCAGCGCCGGAGGCGATCCGTACGTCAAAACCCAGCGACCGCAGATCGCCCTCGAGCGACGATCCGGGTACCGGCGGACCGGTGAGGATGGCGGTCGACAGACGAACTCACTCCTTGGAGCTGAGGGTGCGGGTGCGCGGCGGCGCGGCCCGTATACGGGCGGCGGCTCGTCGGCAGAGGCTATCGGATGTGCGGAAGCGGGAGTTCACGGGCCGTTCACGGCCCGCTCGCCATGGACATGGCTTGCTGGGTCCCGCCGAGATCATCATCGTCGATCGGAGGCTTCCTCAACAAACCGCGGGCCCGGCATGATCCGCAGGACACCCCTAAGGTGGCGGTCATGACTTGGCTGATCACAGGTGGAGCGGGGTACATAGGAGCGCACGTCGCGCGGGCCATGACGGCGGCGGGTGAGCGGGTCGTCGTCCTCGACGACGTCTCGTCCGGCGTCGCCGAGCGGCTGCCGCGGGAGATTCCGCTGGTGCGGGGGGCGGTCCTGGACCGCGAGCTGCTCGACCGCACGCTCGCCGAGCACGCCGTCACCGGCGTGGTACATCTCGCGGCGAAGAAGCAGGTCGGACAGTCCGTCGAGCAGCCGCTGCTCTACTACCGGGAGAATGTGCACGGCCTGACGGTCCTGCTCGACGCGGTCGTCGAGGCCGGTGTGAAGCGGTTCCTCTTCTCGTCGTCGGCCGCCGTGTACGGGGTGCCCGAGGTGGAACTGATCCCCGAGTCCTCTCCCTGCGAGCCCATCAATCCGTACGGCGAGACGAAGCTCGCGGGCGAGTGGCTGGTCCGGGCGACCGGCAACGCGCACTCCATCTCCACGGCCTGTCTGCGCTACTTCAATGTGGCCGGATCGGCGCGGCCCGAGCTGGCGGACACCGGGGTGTTCAACATCATCCCGATGTTCTTCGACCGGATCACGCGCGGCGAGGCTCCGCGGATCTTCGGCGCCGACTATCCGACGCCGGACCGCACCTGTATCCGGGACTACATCCATGTCGCGGATCTGGCCGACGCCCACCTCGCCGTGGCCCGCAGGCTCGCGGAGCAGAACGGCGCGGGGGATCTCACGGTCAACATCGGCCGCGGCACCGGGGTCTCGGTGCGTGAGCTCGCCGATCTGGTGGCCGAGGTCACGGGCTACGACGCGGAGCCGGTGATCGAGCCGCGCCGCCCCGGCGACGCGGCCAGGGCCGTTGCCTCGGTCGATCTGATCACCAAGGAGCTCGGCTGGAAGGCCTCGCGCGGGGTTCGCGAGATGGTCGAGTCGGCCTGGGACGGCTGGTGTCTCCGGCGCCCCGAGGCACGGGCCAACTGATCTTGTGAGCGCCTGACCTGCGGATCGTCATGTAGGTCGTTTCCGCAGGTCAGGCGATATGACAACGGTGTTCAGTGCCGTGTTGCCCGATACCCCCCACCCGTAGTTCACTGAGGTCTCGGCAGTCACTTCCGGCGACCAGGAGGCGTCTTACATGGGGGCTGGGCACGACCACGGGCATTCGCACGGCGGACCGCCGCCGACCGGCACCGCGGCATCGGCCTACAAGGGACGTCTGCGCATCGCCCTGTCGATCACGCTGGGCGTGATGGTCCTGGAGATCGTCGGCGGCATCCTGTCCGACTCGCTCGCGCTGATCGCCGATGCCGCACATATGGCGACGGACGGGGTCGGGCTCGCCCTGGCTCTGCTGGCGATCCACTTCGCCAACTTGCCCGCGGAAGGGAACCGCACCTTCGGCTTCGCGCGGGCCGAGATCCTGGCCGCGCTCGCCAACTGTCTGCTGCTGCTCGGCGTGGGCGGCTATCTGGTCGTCGAGGCGGTGCAGCGCTTCATCACTCCGGCCGACACCAAGGGCGGACTGACGATCGCGTTCGCCGTGGTCGGTCTGGTCGCCAACATGGTCTCGCTCTCGCTGCTCGTACGGGGCCGGCAGGAGAGCCTGAACGTCCGCGGGGCGTACCTGGAAGTCCTCGCGGACGCGCTCGGGTCCTGCACCGTGCTGGTCTCGGCGGGCATCATCCTCGCCACCGGCTGGCAGCAGGCCGACCCCATCGCGTCCCTGATCATCGGCCTGATGATCGTGCCGCGCACCTTGAAGCTGCTGCGCGAGACGCTCAATGTGCTGCTGGAGGCGGCCCCGAAGGGCGTGGACATGAGTGAGGTGCGCGCTCACATACTCGCCCTGCCCGGGGTCGAGGACGTACACGATCTGCATGCCTGGACGATCACTTCGGGGATGCCGGTGCTCTCGGCGCATGTGGTGGCGCACCAGGACGTCCTGGACGCGGTCGGGCACGAGAAGATGCTGCACGATCTGCAGGGGTGCATCGGGGACCACTTCGATGTCGAGCACTGCACCTTCCAGCTCGAGCCTGTCGGCCATGCCGAGCACGAGGCCAGGCTCTGTCACTGAGGGGTTTGCGAGGCTGGTCCTGCGCCATCCGGTCTACTGCCCGAGGTTCGGCTTCGAGCGGACTCCGCGCCGTGGGATCAGGCCGGTTTCCGAGGTGCCCGACGAGGCCATGATGGCCCTTGTGCTCAACGATTCCGGGGGGCGTGCCGCGGGGCACGGCCGAATGCCCCGGAGCTTTCGGCATGTGACGAACAACGTCGCCCCCGCACCGTCACGGCGCGGCGGAGACGGACATGCCCGGACTGCCGAAGTGCGGACAAGCCGCTTTTGTACGGCAGACTGGGCAGGCCACCCAGGGCCGCCGGGGACCGATGCGAAGGATGGTTATGCCGACCTCACCAGCCACCGCGACGAACAGCTCGTCGAAGGAAACCACCCAAGCGATCCTGCTCGAACTGGTCGACGAGCACGGCAACACCATCGGCACCGCGGAGAAGCTCGCCGCCCATCAGGCGCCCGGGATGTTGCACCGGGCGTTCTCCGTCTTCCTCTTCGACGAGCACGGGCGGCTGCTGCTGCAGCGCCGCGCCCTGGGCAAGTACCACTCCCCCGGTGTCTGGTCGAACACCTGCTGCGGGCACCCGAACCCCGGCGAGGCCCCTTTCGCGGCGGCCGCGCGGCGTACGCACGAGGAGCTGGGGATCTCGCCCTCGCTGCTCGCCGAGGCGGGCACGGTCCGCTACAACCACCCCGACCCCGACTCCGGCTTGGTGGAGCAGGAGTACAACCACCTCTTCGTGGGCCTTGTGCAGACTCCGCCGCGGCCGGACCCGGACGAGGTCGGCGAGACGGCCTTCGTGACGCCGAAGGAACTTCAGGCGCGGCATGCCGAGAGTACGTTCTCGGCCTGGTTCATGACCGTGCTCGACGCGGCACGCCCGGCGATCAGGGAGCTGACCGGTCCGTCCGGCGGCTGGTGACCGGACGGGCACCGCGACCTACCGGACGGGCACGGCGACCTAAAAGACCGCGGAGCCGCCCGGTCTCAGCGGCAGCGCTGCCCAGATGATCTTCCCGCCGCCCGCGGTGTGCTCGACGTCGCAGGATCCGCCGGCTTCCAGGGTGATCTCGCGTACGAGAAGCAGACCGCGGCCGCCGGTCTGTCCGTAGTCCCTCTCCAGCGCCTTGGGCCGGTAGGGATGGTTGTCCTCCACCGACACCCGGATCCACTCCGTTCCGATGGCGACCTCGACGGCGATCTCGGGCGACAGCAGGGCCGCGTGCCGTACGGCATTGGTGACCAGCTCGGAGACGATCAGCAGCAGTCCCTGGACGAGGTCGTCCCGGGCGGGGACGCCTTGACGGTTCAGCAGGTCCCGTACGGCGTGCCGGGCCTGCGGTACGGACACGTCGACCGCTGGAGCGGTGAATCGCCAGACGCCCTCGTACGACAGGGGCCGGGCCGGGACGCTCCCGCGGCTCTCCATAGTCCGGCACCCACCCTCGGCTCGACTGCCACTGACCATCGAGTAATAAGTGTTGGTGTCCGTTGGTCCGGACCCGGCAGCTGAACACAAGTCAGCGTCTATCGACGCTTTTTGACCGAGTGCGCATGACACAGTCAGCCGTGCGACCGTTCCTGATCTTCTTCTGGCCGATTGGTGGGCTCGGGGGCAGCGGATAGCATCCGGCGCATGGAGCCGCAGCTGGAACTCGCCGTCGCGGACGGGGTCGCCACCGTCGTCATCAGCAATCCCGCCAAACGCAACGCCATGACCGCGGGCATGTGGCGCGCGCTGCCCGGGCTGCTCGCGGAGCTGGCCACGGACGCTTCGGTACGAGCCCTGGTGCTGACCGGCGAGGGCCCGACCTTCTGCGCCGGCGCCGACATCTCCTCGCTGCGGGAGCCCGGAGAGGCGCCCCAGACCCTCGCCGTACGGGCCGAGGATGCGCTGGCCGCGTTCCCCAAGCCGACGCTCGCCGCGGTACGCGGTTACTGCGTGGGTGGCGGCTGCCAGCTCGCCGCGGCCTGCGATCTGCGGTTCGCGGAGGACGACGCGCTGTTCGGGGTGACCCCCGCGAAGCTCGGGATCGTCTATCCGGCCTCGACCACCCGGCGGCTGGTCTCGCTGGTGGGCCCGGCGACGGCCAAGTACCTGCTCTTCTCGGGCGAGTTGATCGACACGGAGCGGGCACTGCGCACCGGGCTGGTGGACGAGGTGCTGCCGAAGGGCGAACTGGGCAAGCGGGTCGCGGAGTTCACGCGGATCATCGCGTCACGCTCGCAGCTGACCCAGGCCGCGGCGAAGGAGTTCACGACCGGCCGCACCGACCGGGACGCGCACTGGGAGGAGCAGGCGCGCGCCGGCGGCGACACCGCCGAGGGGGTCGCCGCCTTCCTGGAGCGCAGGGCGCCCCGTTTCACCTGGGCTGTGTGACCTTCTCGGCCCACGGGGTGTCTTTCGGATCTTGCCGAGCAGCTGCAGGGCTATGTCGATGCCGGACGAGACCCCCCGGCCGTGACGTACGTTCCTGTCATGCCGCACCCGGGCTTCACGACGTACCGACCAGTCGGTAACCTCTCTCGTATGAGCACTCTGCCCGCGCGCTCCGGCCGCCGCTGTCACCACGCCCTCAACCCGATGCACTCGACGCTCTACTTCTCGCCGGACTTCGCGGCCCAGTACGCGCGGCTCGGCATCGAGGACGAGCGCGCCGCCTACTTCGCCGCGCGCGCGGCCGCGATGGGGGCCGTCGGCCCGGGCGCGGTGGCGGCCACCTTCTACAACTTCAACCACGAACTGATCGCACAGCATCTGCCCGCCGTGTGGGACACCGCCTCGCCCGAGGCGGTGCTCGACGCCCGGCTGCGCATCGTCGACCGCACGCTGCGGCGGCTGCTCGGCGACGAGGTGATCGCCTCCAAGGAGCTGGCGGAGGCGGCCGAGCTGGCGCTGCGGGCCACCGAGGCCTGCACCCGGCACGCCCGGCCGCTGTATGCAGCGCACGCCGATCTGCCCGTGCCCGCCGAGCCCCATCTCGCGTACTGGCACGCCGCGACCCTGCTGCGCGAGCACCGCGGCGACGGCCATCTCGCCGCCCTGCTCTCGGCCGGGCTCGACCCCCTCGAAGCGATGGTGAGCCACACGGCGACCGGAAAGGGCGCGGCGCCGCGCTGGATCCTGGCCACGCGAGGCTGGCGGCGCACCGACTGGGAGGCCGCCCAGGACCGGCTGCGCGAGCGCGGACTGCTGGACGCCGAGGGCGAGTTGACCGAGGCCGGCGCAGAACTGCGGGCCGGGCTCGAAGACCATACGGACCGCATCGACAAGGCTCCGTACGAGCATCTGGGCGCCGAGGGCGTCGAGCGGCTGACCGAGCTGGCGCGCGGCTTCCTGAGCCTCGCGGTGGCCGCCGGCGCCTTCCCCGAGGACCTCAGCAGCAAGGACTGACGCCCATCGGCGCGGCACGATGGCCGGATCGGGTCCGAGGCGGCGCGCGACACGGGCCCCGGCCACCCGGCACAATGCACTCTCAAGCACAGCCAGCACGACCAGCATGAGAAGGCGAGTCGGGGAACCGTGACGACGTCCATCGAAGGCAGGATCGCCGAGGAGCTCGGCGTACGCGAGCGACAGGTGAAGGCGGCCGTCGAGCTGCTCGACGGCGGGTCGACCGTGCCGTTCATCGCGCGCTACCGCAAGGAAGCGACCGAGATGCTCGACGATGCGCAGCTGCGCACGTTGGAGGAGCGGCTGCGCTATCTGCGGGAGCTGGAGGAGCGGCGGGCCGCGATTCTTCAGTCCGTACGCGAGCAGGACAAGCTCACCGGCGAGGTCGAGGCGCAGATCCGGGCGGCCGACACCAAGGCGCGCCTCGAGGACATCTACCTGCCCTTCAAGCCCAAGCGGCGCACCAAGGCACAGATCGCGCGCGAGGCCGGTCTCGAACCGCTCGCCGAGGGGCTGCTCGGCGATCCGTCGGTGGAGCCGCTCGCGGTCGCCGCCGCCTTCGTCGACGACGGCAAGGGCGTCGCGGACGCCGCCGCGGCGCTGGACGGCGCGCGGTCGATTCTGACGGAGCGATTCTCCGAGGACGCCGACCTGATCGGCGAGCTGCGTGAGCGGATGTGGACGCGCGGGCGGCTGGCGGCGAAGGTGCGCGCGGGCAAGGAGGAGGCGGGCGCCAAGTTCGCCGACTACTTCGACTTCGCCGAGCCCTTCAAGGAACTGCCTTCGCACCGGGTGCTCGCCATGTTCCGGGGCGAGAAGGAGGAAGTCCTCGACCTGGTCCTGGAGCCCGAGGAGCCGTCGGAGCAGCCGGGTCCCTCCCTCTACGAGTCGATGATCGCCCGGCGCTTCAATGTCGCCGACCGCGGCCGTCCCGGCGACAAGTGGCTCGCCGACACGGTGCGCTGGGCCTGGCGGACCCGGATCCTGGTGCACCTGGGCATCGATCTGCGGCTGCGGCTGCGCACGGCCGCCGAGGACGAGGCGGTACGCGTCTTCGCCGCGAACCTGCGGGATCTGCTGCTGGCCGCGCCGGCGGGCACCCGGTCCACGCTCGGGCTGGACCCCGGCTTCCGTACGGGCGTGAAGGTCGCCGTCGTCGACGCGACGGGCAAGGTCGTCGCGACCGACACGATCTATCCGCACGTCCCCGCGAACAAGTGGGACGAGTCGCTGGCGAAACTGGCGCGGCTCGCCAAGGAGCACTCGGTCGATCTGATCGCGATCGGCAACGGCACGGCCTCCCGCGAGACCGACAAGCTCGCCGGTGAACTGTGCGCCAAACATCCGGAATTGGGCCTCACCAAGGTGATGGTCTCGGAGGCGGGCGCCTCGGTGTACTCCGCGTCCGCGTTCGCCTCGCAAGAGCTGCCCGACCTCGATGTCTCGCTCCGCGGCGCCGTCTCCATCGCCCGCCGCCTCCAGGACCCGCTGGCCGAGCTCGTCAAGATCGACCCCAAGTCGATCGGCGTCGGGCAGTACCAGCACGACCTGTCCGAGGTGAAGCTCTCCCGCTCGCTGGACGCGGTCGTCGAGGACTGTGTGAACGGCGTCGGAGTCGACGTCAACACCGCGTCCACGCCGCTGCTTTCACGGGTGTCGGGCATCGGCACCGGACTCGCCGAGAACATCGTGGCGCACCGCGACTCCAACGGCCCCTTCCGCTCCCGCAAGGCCCTGAAGGATGTGGCGAGGCTCGGCCCCAAGGCGTACGAGCAGTGCGCGGGCTTCCTCCGGATCCGCGGCGGCGACGACCCGCTGGACGCCTCCAGCGTGCACCCGGAGGCGTATCCGGTGGTGCGGCGCATGGTGAAGACGGCGGGCGAGCAGGTCGCCTCGCTGATCGGCAACGCGCCGGTGCTGCGCTCGCTGAAGCCGGCCGACTACGTGGACGAGACCTTCGGTCTCCCGACGGTGACCGACATTCTGCGGGAGCTGGAGAAGCCGGGGCGCGACCCGCGGCCCGCGTTCAAGACGGCCACCTTCAAGGAGGGCGTGGAGAAGCTCGGCGACCTGGCCTCCGGGATGATCCTGGAGGGCGTGGTCACCAATGTGGCCGCCTTCGGGGCTTTCGTGGACATCGGCGTCCACCAGGACGGCCTGGTGCATGTGTCGGCCATGTCGAAGACCTTCGTCAAGGACCCGCGGGACGTGGTGAAGCCGGGCGACGTGGTGAAGGTGAAGGTCCTGGACGTCGACATTCCGCGCAAGCGGGTCTCGCTCACGCTGCGCCTCGATGACGAGGCCGCGCCGAAGGAGGCGGGCGGCGGCGGTCCGAAGCAGCGTGAGCGCGGTGAGCGCGGTGAGCGCGGCGGCCGTCCGCCGCAGCAGCGCGGCCGGCAGGGCGGCCGCGGTGAGCGCGGCGGCGACCGCCAGGCTCCGCCGCCGGCGAACAGCGCGATGGCGGACGCGCTGCGGCGCGCGGGTCTCGCGGATCCCGACCGGCGTCGCTGACAACGCATCGGGCCCCGTCACCGTCCGGTGGCGGGGCCCTTCGCGTCCGTTCCGAGCGTGGTTCAGCTCCGCGGAAGTGACGAGACGTCAGCCCTCCGTGACCTTGCCGGCCGACACGTCGATACGCCGCGTGGTGCGGACCGAGTCGAGCATCCGGCGGTCGTGTGTGACCAGCAACAGCGTGCCGGTGTACGAGTCGAGCGCGGACTCCAGCTGCTCGATCGCCACAAGATCGAGATGGTTGGTCGGCTCGTCGAGTACGAGGAGATTGACACCGCGGCCCTGGAGCAGCGCCAGCGCGGCGCGGGTGCGTTCACCCGGCGAGAGCGTCGTCGCCGGGCGCAGCACATGCTCGGCCTTGAGCCCGAACTTGGCCAGCAGGGTGCGCACTTCGGCCGGTTCGGTGTCGGGGACGGCGGCGCAGAACGCGTCGAGCAGGGTCTCGGTGCCGTAGAAGAGACCGCGGGCCTGGTCGACCTCGCCGACCACGACGCCCGAGCCGAGCGAGGCATGCCCCGCGTCCAGCTCGATGCGGCCCAGCAGGGCGGCGAGCAGCGTCGACTTGCCCGCGCCATTGGCTCCCGTGATGGCGACCCGGTCGGCCCAGTCGATCTGGAGCGAGGCCGGGCCGAAGGTGAAGTCGCCACGGCGGACCTCGGCGTCGCGCAGGGTCGCCACGACGGAGCCGGAGCGCGGGGCAGAAGCGATCTCCATCCGCAGCTCCCACTCCTTTCGGGGCTCGTCCACAGCGTCGAGGCGCTCGATCATGCGCTGCGTCTGGCGCGCCTTCGCCGCCTGCTTCTCGCTCGCCTCGCTGCGGAACTTACGGCCGAGCTTGTCGCTGTCGGTCGCCTTGCGGCGGGCGTTCTTGACGCCCTTGTCCATCCAGGACCGCTGCATCTGGGCGCGCCCTTCGAGCGCGGCTTTCTTGTCGGCGTACTCCTCGAAGTCCTCGCGGGCGTGGCGGCGGGCGGTCTCCCGCTCCTCCAGATACGCCGCGTATCCGCCGCCGTACAGGGTGATCTGCTGCTGTACGAGATCGAGTTCCAGGACCTTGGTGACGGTACGGGTCAGGAACTCGCGGTCATGGCTGACGACGACCGTCCCGGCGCGCAGCCCCTGCACGAAGGTCTCCAGACGGTCCAGTCCGTCCAGGTCGAGATCGTTGGTCGGCTCGTCGAGCAGAAAGATGTCGTAGCGCGACAGCAGCAGGGAGGCGAGACCAGCGCGGGCCGCCTGGCCGCCGGAGAGCGCGGTCATCGGCAGGTCGAGTCCGACGGTGAGGCCGAGGGTGTCGGCGACCTCCTCGGCGCGCTCGTCAAGATCCGCGCCGCCGAGCGCCAGCCAGCGCTCCAGGCTGTCGGCGTACGCGTCGTCCGCGCCGGGCGCGCCGTCCACGAGCGCCTGGGTCGCCTCGTCCATGGCGCGCTGGGCGGCGGCGACTCCCGTCCGGCGAGCGAGGAAGTCCCGCACGCTCTCCCCGGGCCGCCGCTCGGGCTCCTGCGGGAGGTGCCCGACGGTGGCCGTGGGCGGCGACAGCCTCAGCTCGCCCTGCTCGGGCCGGTCGAGCCCGGCGAGCAGACGCAGCAGGGTCGACTTGCCTGCGCCGTTGACTCCGACGAGACCGATCACGTCGCCGGGCGCGACGACGAGGTCGAGCCCGGAGAAGAGCGAGCGGTCGCCGTGCCCGGCGGCGAGTTCTTTGGCGACGAGGGTTGCGGTCATCAGGGGGCTGATCCTAGCGGCGGGGGGTGGGGGTGGTTGTGGGGGCGGTGGGGGGTGGGCCGCTGCGGCAGGGCTTGGGGCGGGTTGTCGGTGCGGGGCGGTGACGGAGGGTGGGCCGCTGCGCGGGGCTGGGTCCCCAACCCCGCCCCGTCCCGAACTGGGGCAAGCCCCCAGCCCCCCCGGGGAGGTGTACGCGGGGGCTGGCGCCCCCGGGCGCCGGCTTCGCGGCGCGGACCAGCCCTGCGGCATTAAGGGCCGGCGCTCCACACCCGGCGGCGCCGGTACGCGGCATCGGGTGGTCACCCACACGCCGCGGGCGCCGACAGCGGCGCAGGGGCGCAGGGGCGCGGCGACCGGGCCGCCCATCGCGCCGCGCGAGCGGGCGCCCGGGGGCCGAGGGCGCAGCCCCCCGTAACCCTCCCCGGGTCTGGGGGCGGCCCGCCCCCGGGGTGGGGAAGAACAACCTCACCCCACCACCGGCGCCACCAGCACGCCCCCCATCGTCCGCCCCACCAGGAACGACCGCCCCCTCACCGCCCGCCCCTCCAACGGAATCCGGTGCTCGCCCGGTTCCAGCATCCCGTCGAACACCTCCCTCGTGTGCGTGCGGTACAGCCGGTCCAGGCGGTACGCCACCAGCTGTACCCGGCACGTCGAGGTCACCTCCACGTGCGCCACCCCCGCCGACGCCGTCAGGCTGATCAGCCTCCGGCGTTCCGGCGGGCTGCGGTCCAGAGCGTGTTCTATCTGGGCGACCAGCAGCGGAATGATGGGGGCGAGTCCGTCCACGTACGCCACGTCCGCGTCCGCCGCCTCGAACGCCGCCCGTACCGCCGCGCGTTCGGGTTCGCCGACCGCGCGGCCGAAGGCGACCGCGCCGTAACCGAGCAGCTCGTCCGCGTGGATCTCGGTCGCGTCCTGGGTGATGTCCGCGCCGATGCCGATGGTCCGCAGGGCGGCGGCCAGCTTGGCCAGTACGTCGACGCGCGCGCCGATGAGCAGGACCCGGCGGCGCGGGGGCGGCGCGGCGTCGCCGTCCGGCAGCAGGCGTTCGAGCTCGGCGCGGTACGCCTCGCCGCGGAAGCGGAACGGCCCTATCCCGCGGTAGCCGTTGAGTTCCAGGTCCACCGTCTCGGACGTCTGCCAGGCGAAGTCCCGCCATACGACGTCGTCACCGTCGCGCTCGATCACTGCGGTCACCGCGCCGCACCCGATGCTCTCGCACTCGGGGCAGCCGTAGATCACACAGCGCCCGTCCGCCAGCGGCGCCGGCGCTTCGAGCAGGAGGGTGCGCAGCTGGGCTGTGAATATCGCCGGGGGCACGTCGGAGGCCAGTGGAGAGACGGCGTCGAGGTCGCTGAGCTGGAACAGCAGCGGCCGCCCGTCGACGATGAAGTCCATGAAGTCCCGGTGCACTTGGTGGCCACCATCCGAGAGGACTCCCCCGACCCGCGTCGCCGGCGACAGCTCGAAGGTCGCGTAAACGGCAGACATGTCCTGAGTATCCCCACCTATGACCCGTTCTGAGCACGCCGCCCGCCTTTGGGCTACGGTCCCGTCATGAGCGGCGACGTGGTGGTGGTGGGTGGCGGGGTCATAGGGCTGACAACGGCGATCGTGCTTGCGGAGAGTGGCCGCCGCGTACAGGTGTGGACGCGGGACGCGCCGCAGGAGACGACATCGGCGATGGCGGGCGCGCTGTGGTGGCCGTACCGCGTCGAGCCACTGGAGTTCGTCGGCGCATGGTCGCTCGCCTCGCTGCGGGTGTACGAGCAGCTGGCGGCCCACCCGGAACTGACGGGCGTGCGCCTGGTCGCGGGTGTGCACGCCCATGAGCGGTTGTCGGGTCTGGGACCGTGGGCCGCCGAGGTGGCGGATCTGCGCGAGGCGCGCGCCGACGAGCTGCCCGAGGGCTACGGGAACGGGCTGTGGGCCAGGCTTCCGCTGATCGACATGCCGGTTCATCTGGGCTGGCTGCGGCGGCGGTTGGAGGCCGCCGGCGGCACGGTAGTGACACGTACGGTGAAGACTCTGGCCGAGGCCTCGGACCGGGCACGGGTCGTGGTCAACTGCACGGGTCTCGGCGCGGGCGAGCTGGCCGGGGACGCCCGGCTGAGGCCCGTACGCGGACAGTTGGTGCTGGTGGAGAATCCGGGCATCGAGGAGTGGTTCACCGCGGCCGACCACGCGTCCGCGAAGACGACGTATTTCTTCCCTCAGCCGGGCCGGCTGATTCTCGGCGGCACGGCGGAGGAGGACGACTGGCGGCTCACGCCGGATCCGGAGACGGCCGAGGAGATCGTGGAGCGGTGTGCGCGCATCCGCCCGCAGATCGCGGGGGCGCGCATCCTGGGACACCGGGCGGGGCTGCGCCCGGTGCGGACGAGCGGCGTGCGCATCGAGGCCGAGGAACTGCCGGGCGGCGGGCTGCTGGTCCACAACTACGGCCACGGCGGCGCCGGAGTGACGGTGGCCTGGGGCTGCGCGGAGTCTGCGGCGGCGCTGGCCGCACGGTGACAGGAACGGGTCGCAGAGGCCGCAACGCCCGCCCCGATGTGTCCGGGGCGGGCGATGTCGATGTGAACTGCTGGGCGTCAGCCGCTCAGGCGTTGTTCTCCGCGTCCTGGCACGACTTGATCTTGCGCTGGATCGCGTCGGCCTGCGCGCGGGCCTTCTTGGCCTCGGCGTGGGCGCCGAGCCGGTCGAGCTTGGCCGCCTTCGTCTTGAGCTCGGCCACCTCGGCACGCATCTTGTTGTAGTCGCAAATGATGACGTGTCCGGCCCGCGCGCCCGACTGGGCGGCGGACGCGGCCTGCGCGGGCGCGGCGGCGAACAGCAGCCCACCGGCCATCGCGGCGGTCACGGCGAGAGTGGTGATACGGCGCATCTCAAACTCCAAGTGCATGGTGGTGCGCCCCCGTTGAGGGGGATGGTCGGTCAGTACCAGTCGGTAACTTTAGCCGACTTGATCAACCGGCCTCAGCAAGTGGCCACCGCCTGCCCCGATGTGAGGTGATATGTCGCACGGGAATCGAGCAACAGCGGGATCAGCTCGCGCTGGGACTGCCGCAGCGGTACGAACGCCCCGTCGCCGTCCGGTCTCGACACCACGCCGTGCAGGGCCAGTTCGTCCTTGACGTCCGCGTACTGCGCGCCGTCGAGGCGGTAGCCGCAGGGCGGGTCAAGGAGCGTCTCTTCGGGGGTTGCCGGATCGTTGTCGGCGCCGCCCAGATAGACCGGGCCGCGGTCCTTGAATCCGGCCAGCCGGGCCCCGGCGGTCACCGCCCCGATCCGGCCGTGTCGTTCGTCGGCGAAGGCCAACAGCCCGCCAAGCGCGTCCAGTTGGCTGTTGACACGGCGGCGGTTGTTCAGCGCGGGATCGGCCTTCTCCTCGGGTGTCATGGGGTCGACGCGGCTCTCGATGAGCAGTCCCAGCGCGTTCTTGACGCCCGAGGCATTGCGCAGGATGCGCTCCTGGCCGTCTCCCGCGGTCTGTTTGACGGGGTCGCCGGTGACCGGGTCGGTCCAGATGCCGTAGGTGCCCGTACTGAAGCCGCCCTCGTGCGCGGCCGGGCGGACATAGTCCCGCGAGAGCGCCTGCGACTCCTCGTGGACCTTGGCGTCGGTGTTCAGATTGCGCGGCCAAAGGTCGAACAGGTCCTTGTCGTAGTACGGAGGGGTCGCGCCGTACTCGTGCAAGTCGTAGACCACGTCCGGGCGTTGGTCCCGGATGACCGCAGCCATCGCCCGCGCCTCGGCTGTCTTCAGGGCGATGTGGTCGCGGTTGATGTCCAGGCCGTCGGAGTTCTCGCGGGTGTCTGCGGCCCGTCCGTCCGGGTTGGCGGTGGGGACGACGAGGATCCTCGTACGGGACAGCATTCTGCGGGTGTCGGCGTCCCTTGCGTACGCGAGATCGCGGATCGTGGTCAGACAGGCCTCCCGGCCCGAAGGCTCGTCTCCGTGCTGCGTGCAGATCAGCAGCACGGTGTTCGGCGCGTGCCGGGAGCCGATCCGTACGAGCTGGAGCGGCCGGCCCTGCTTCGTCGTACCGATCCGGCCGACCGAGACCCGGTCGCCGCCCCGGTCGACGGCGGCGAGGAAGGTCTGTTCCTCGGGCTGACCGGTCCAGCGCGCGCCCTTGCTGGTCTCGAAGCCGGTGCGCGGCACACTGTGCGCCGCCTGCGCCGGCGCGGAGACGAACGGCAGCGCGAGTGCGGCGGCCGTGACCGTGAGGGCCAGAGTGCGGACACGGGAGATCATCGCCCGCTGCCTCCCGGGATCGGGCGGATCATGCGCGGCTCGGCCACACCGCTCAGGCGCGACTCGCTCGGGGCGGGGGATGCCGCGGAGCCTGCGGTCGCTCGTACGAAGGCGGGGGCACCGCCGACGATCGGCAGCTTCGCCGTGGTGCGGGCCAGATCGAGGGTGAGCGTCGGAGTGCTCGCGGGCGGGTCGATCAGATCCCTGTCCGTGCCGCCGACGATCAGCGCGAGCCGGTGCCCGGCCGGGACGACATGGTCACTGGCGTGCAGGTCGAGGGTGATGGTGTACGCCGTGCCGGGGGCCAGCGGGCGGCCCTTGGCGTCGGAGGCGTAGTTGCCCAGATCGGCCCAGCCGCGGCTGAAGACCGTGTAGTCGACGGCGGCCGTGCGTGCCTTGGTCTCCTTGAAGCAGGGGCTGTCGCCCGGCGTGCTCGCTCCCCAGCAGGTGCGGTCGGTGAGAGTGGTGATCCCCTCGCCCGCCGCCGCGTAGTCGCGGATGGTGTCGGGACCCAGGTCGACGAGGACCGCGGAGAGATGGGCACTGGTGGTGGACGGGGTCGCGGTGATCGTCACCTTGGAGGAGCCGGAGATCCGCAGATCGCGGCCGAGCGGCTTGGTGAGGAATCCGGCCTTGGCGGGTGTCGACGTGTCGATCGCCGCGGCCCAGTCGGTCTCGTCCAGCGTCCGGTCGTCGGTGAACGTCTCGGTCGCGCCCTGACGTGCGCGGGTCAGCGCGAGGGTGCCGACGCCCGCCGCAGTGCCCTTGCCCGGCCGGAGGCTGGTGGTGCCGGTGGCCCGGGGCGGCCAGACGCGGTCGGTGGACCACTGGTCGGGGGCACGCTCGATGTCGGCCATCGGCTCGCGGTCGATGCCGTTGTCGTAGCCGAGGAGATAGTGGTCGAACCAGCGGTGCAGGGTCTTGGTCCACTCGGCCCGGCGGAAGTCGAACGGGTCGACGTGCCCGGTCTGCGAGAGCCAGACCTTGCGCTCCACGCCCCGGTCGGCGAGGGCGGCCCACCACTGGCCGAAGTGCTTGGTGCGGACATTGAGGTCCTGCATGCCCTGCACCGCGAAGACGCTGGCGCGGACGTTGTCCGCGGTGCGGACGTAGTCGCGCTCGCTCCACAGCCCGGTCAGGTCACCGGTGCGCGGGGCCTCGTCGACCAGCCGCTTCTGGACTGCTTGGCAGCGGGCGCGGGCCTCGGGGCTCTCGACATAGTCGGAGAGCCATTCGGGTCCGGAGTCGTAGAGCGGGGCGCCCTTGGCGAAGTAGTAGTCGTACCAGGAGGAGATGGCGGCGATCGGGACGATCGTCTTCAGCCCCTCGACTCCCGTTGCCGCGACGCCGTTGGCGATGGTGCCGTCGTAGCTCTTGCCGATCATCCCGGTGTCGCCGTTGGTCCAGCCGGCCCGGGCGCGTTCACTGCCGGTGCGGGTGGTGTAGCCGCGACCGCGGCCGTTCAGCCAGTCGACGACGGCCTTCGCGGACTGGACGTCGGAGCGCCCGCCGACATCGACGCAGCCGTCGGAACGGTTGGTTCCTGCCAGGTCGACGCCGACGAAGGCGTAGCCGCGCGGGACGAAGAAGTTGTCGTAGTAGAGCGGCATCTGTACGACGTTGCCGTTCGCGTCGTAGGTCTTCTTCTGGCTCTCGTTGCCGCGTCCGCAGCAGGAGTAGTACGGACTCGCGTCCATGATCACGGGGATTTTCCGGCCCTGCCGGGCGGGCTCCCGCGGCCGGACGATGTCCACGGCGACACGGTCGGTCCGGCCGTCTCCGTCACCGTCGAGACGGGTGTCCACCCACACGGACTCGCGTATCGCGTTCTCGTACGAGTAGACCGGCCTGCTCTCCCGCAAGGGCGTGCTCTGGGCGCCCGTCGGGGCCAGGGTCATGGCCATCAGGGCGGCCGAAGCCGCCACCACCAGCGATCTGCACGTCAAGCGGGTGCCCCGCGCGCGTATCGGCATGGGCGGAAGGTACTCCGGCCAACTCCCTTGCGACAGAGGGCCATCAGGGCATCAAAGTGACGACTGGGACACCCGGGTTCATGTCGGCCGAATGGCGATCCCATGAAAGGCCGAGCTTCGCTCCTGACTGACGGCCCGGGGTCTGCATAGGGTCCAAGTGATCACCACTCCCCACGACTTGGAGCATCCGTGCACCGCAGACTCATCGTCCCGAGCGCGCTCGCGGCCTCTCTTGTGCTGGCGATCCCGGCATCGGCCGCAGACTCCTCGCCGGGCGCCCCGGGCATCGGCGACCCCTACTACCCGGCCAGCGGAAACGGCGGATACGACGTATCCCACTACGACCTGAGACTCACCTACCAGCCCAAGACCGACCTGCTGGAGGGCACGGCGACGATCCTCGCCACCACCCAGCAGAATCTCAGCCGCTTCAACCTCGACTTCGGGCTGAAGGTCAATGAGGTCCGGGTCAACGGCAAGAAGGCGACATTCGCCAAGGAGGGCGACCAGGAGCTGGTCATCACTCCCGTCGCACCGCTGGAGAAGGGCAGGTCCGTCTCGGTGGTGGTCCGTTACGCGGGCAAGCCGTCCGAGCTGAACATCGGCGGATACACCGCCTGGCACCGCACTCCGGACGGCGGCGTCGCGGCCCAGGAGCCGGACTCCGCGGTGTGGTGGTTCCCCAGCAATGACCACCCGCTGGACAAGGCGACGTACGACATCTCCGTCTCGGTTCCGGACGGCACCCAGGCCATCAGCAACGGCGCACTGCAGTCGCAGAGTTCGAAGCTCGGCTGGACCCGCTACAACTGGCGCTCCAACAAGCCGCAGGCGTCATATCTGGCCACGCTCGCCGTCGGGAAGTTCGACATCACGACGGACAAGACGGCCGATGGGCTGCCGATCCTCAATGCGTACAGCCAGGATCTAGGCGACAACGCGGGGGCGGCGCGGGCGAGCGTCGAGCGGACCGGTGAGGTCGCCGAGTGGCTGACCGAGGTCTTCGGCCCGTACCCCTTCAACGCGCTCGGCGGCTATGTCCCCAATGTGAAGAGTGGCTACGCGCTGGAGACGCAGACCCGCCCGTTCTACAGCCCGCGCCAGTTCGCGAACGGCGCGAATGTCTCCGTGGTCGTCCACGAGCTGGCCCACCAGTGGTACGGCGACAGTGTGTCCGTCGACGGCTGGAAGGACATCTGGGTCAACGAGGGCTTCGCCCGGTACAGCCAGTGGCTGTGGTCGGAGAAGGAGGGCGAGGGAACGGCGCAGCAGCTGGCGGACTGGGTCTATGCACAGCACCCCGCCGACGACGCCTTCTGGACGGTCAAGCCGGGCGACCCGGGCGCTGACAAGCAGTTCGACATCGCCGTGTACGACCGGGGTGCGCTGGCGCTGCAGGCGCTGCGCAACGAGCTCGGCGACAAGGACTTCTTCGCGATCCTCAAGGGCTGGCCGACCGAGCACGCCTACGGCAACGCCAAGGTCGGAGACTTCGTGAAGTTCGCCGAGAAGATCTCCGGCAAGCCGCTGGCCGGGCTCTTCGACGCCTGGCTCTACCAGCCGTCGAAGCCGGGCGCGCCGGCCGCGGCCGGGGCGCGGATCGCG
The DNA here is from genome assembly GCF_036147535.1 of Streptomyces sp. NBC_00322. NCBI lineage: Bacteria > Bacillati > Actinomycetota > Actinomycetes > Kitasatosporales > Streptomycetaceae > Streptomyces > Streptomyces sp. NBC_00322. The sequence goes on from NZ_CP108019.1 coordinate 1,484,765, forward strand.
CGGGCCGACGTGAAGCCGGCACAGCCCGCGTCGTGGAAGAAGATCGCCGCGACGAACTCGATCCACGATCACGACCAGCACTGAGGTGAGGGTGAGCAGCGCCGCCGTCCCGGGCCGGGACGGCGGCGCTGCTCACCTCGGGACACCACGGGTGGGAGCGCTCTCAGCAGTTCGCCGTGACCGGATATCCTGTACGTCCCACGCGGCTGAATGACGCAGACGAGGAGCACCCGCCTTGCCCGAGCAGACCACTGGCTCCCGCCCCACTCTGGAAGCCGTCGCCGCCCGCGCCGGTGTCTCCCGGGCCACGGCATCGCGGGTCGTCAACGGCGGCGCGGGGGTCAGACCGCCGCTGGTCGACAAGGTGCGCCAGGCGGTCGAGGAGCTCGGTTACGTACCGAATCACGCGGCCCGCACCCTGGTCACCCGGCGCAACGGCGCGGTCGCAGTGATCATCGCCGAGCCCGAGTTCCGGATCTTCTCGGACCCCTTCTTCGAGCAGCAGGTGCGGGGCATCAGCCGTGAGCTGACGGCGTACGACTCCCAGCTGGTACTGCTGTGGGTGGAGGGTCCCGGGGACTACGAAAGGATCGCCCGCTATCTCGGCGGCGGCCATGTCGACGGCGCGCTGGCCTTCTCGCTGCACAACGACGACGAACTGCCCGCCATCATCCGCCGGGTGAAGGTCCCGACCGTGTTCGGCGGCCGCCCCGGCTGGCCCGGCGCCGCCGCCGAGTCCGCCGTCCCCTATGTCGACTGCGACAACCGCGGGGGCGCACGCGAGGCCGTGCGGCATCTCGTCTCTCTCGGCCGCGAGCAGATCGCGCACATCGCGGGCCCACGCGACCAGACCTCCGCGACGGACCGGATCGACGGCTACCGCGACGTTCTGCTGGACGCCGATCCCGGTCTTGTCTGCCAGGGCGACTTCACCGCCGAGAGCGGCGCCCGGGCGATGGCCGAGCTCCTGGACCGCCGCCCGGAGCTGGACGCCGTCTTCGCCGCGAACGATCTGATGGCCTCGGGTGCCCTGCGGACGCTGCGGGAGCGGGGACGGCGGGTGCCGGAGGATGTGGCGCTGGTCGGTTTCGACGACATGGCCTCGGTGGTCGAGTCGACCGATCCACCGCTGACGACGATCCGTCAGGACATCGAGGGCATGGGCCGGTTGATGGTCCGGCTGCTGATGCGCGTGCTGAACGACGGCGAACCGGGCTCCGGCGCCCCCGCCTCCGTGATCACCCCGACCACACTGGTGCGGCGGGCCTCTGCCTGAGCGACCGAGGCCTGCCGCACCCCGCGGTCAGCTGTAGGGGATCACCAGCACCGACTTGTCCGTACCGGTCTGGAGCTTGCTGGCGCCGTTGCCGATGGCGTTCCACACCTCCAGCCGTACGGTGCCGCCGCTCAGGTTGCCGAGGCTTCCGGTCGCCGCCTTCAGCCCTCGTGACTGCGCGTACTCCTCCCAGCCGGTGACCGGATCGGTCGCGAAGTACTGGTAGGTCTCGGCCCGGTCGAAGGTGCCGTCGCCCGTGAAGTCGTAGCTGATGCGGGCCTGCTGGCCGAGGCCGACCGTGGTGCCCGCGTCCAGCTGGAGGCGGAACGCGGTCGCCGCACCCGGGGTGAGGGTGCCGTTGACGTTTCTGATCTCGTAGACGAGCGGCTGGTGCGGGGTGCCGTCGTAGTTGGCACCGCCCGCCGAGGCGATCGTGTCACTGCCCGCCGTGCCGTCCGTCGCGGTCGTGAGCACTCCTCCCGTGCGGAGCTGGAAGGTGTTGCCCGTCGGCGGCTCGGGGTCGGGATCCGGGTCCGGGTCGCCTCCTGAGGTGCCCGTGCCCGTCGCCGTCGAGCGCGCCGGGACCAAGAGCGTCTTGCCGTCGGAGAAGGTCACCGTGCGCGCCGTGGCGCCGTAGTTGTGCGCGGCGTAGGTCCGTACGGTGCCCTTGGTGAACACGGCGGAGGTCGGGATGTCCCCGGTCACCGTCGCGTCGGGGGCGCCGAGAGTGTCCAGTGTCGTGATCCAGTGGTAGGTGTGCGCCTTGGACTCGCCCTGCTCGGGGGTGTAAGCGGCGTTGCCCGCGTCCCATTTGGCCTTCGCTGCCGCCGGGTCGGCGAAGGACTGGAACTCCCACAGGATGTCGCGCCATTCGACGGCGGGGCCGCCGTTCTCCCGTTCCATCTCGGCGATATTGCGGCGGATCGCGGCTTTGTCGCCGCCCAGGTGGAGTGAACCGCCCGTCACCGGAAGGGCGTTGATGCCGTGGATCTCCTCGGGGTTGGCGGTCCACCAGGTGGCGTACGCCGCGCCGCTGCCCCACACCATGCCGGCCGTGTCATGACCGAAGGAGGACGGGAAGACCTGCTCGTCGGCGTCGAACCAGTACTGGGCGATCGCCTCGGACTCGGTGGTGAGCAGATACGTACCGAGATCGCGCAGCGTGTTGTCGCCGGTGGCCGATCCCCACAGCACAAGGCCCGCGCTGAGGTTGGTGGACTCCGAGGACGACTCCTGGTTGTTGCCCGCGGCGAAGCCCTGGTGCCCGGAGGCCCAGCTGTGGCCCGCGTACACGTCGAAGCCGCGCAAGAAGGGGAAGGCGGTGTCGGTGCGGCTGGGGTTGGCCGCGTCCCGCACCAGGGTCTTCACCATGCCGCCCCAGGCGGAGTCGGCAGCCCATGCCTGGTCGGACTGGGCGACAACGGCAGCCGCGTAGACGTAGTAGCTGTAGTGGAAGTGGTGGTCGTTGAGCTCGGTGTCGCTGCCGTACGAGGCCGGGTAGCCGGTGAGCGTCTTCCAGTCCTTGTCGTACGAGAACTCGTTCGCACCGCCGGTGGTGAACCAGTCCTGGAGTTTGCCCTTCATCAGGCCGATGAGCCTGTCGCGGGTGGCGGTTTCACCGATCTGGTCGGCGAGCGGCACGAGTTGGGCGAGCTGCCCGAGCACCTTCCCGGTCCAGTAGGTGTCGGTGTAGTCCTTGAACGGGTTGGGGTCGTTCGCGACCTGGTCCAGATAGCCCTTGAGCCGGGCCTGGTCGACGGCGTTGGTCTTCGGCAGCCCGGGCAGGACCGCCGACGCCTTCTGGCTGGTGGTGAACGAGGCCGCCTCGCGGACCTTCATGGTGCCGCGGGGCGAGACGTAGGTGTACGCGGTGAGCGGGTCGGCGGTGTGCAGCCACTGGTGGCGGTAGAGAGCCTGAAGCGTTCCGCGCTCGGTGCCCTCCTTGGCCTCGGTGGTCAGGCTGTAGGTGGCCTGGACGGTGCCGCCGGTGTAGCTCCAAGTGGCCTTGGATCCGGTGACGAAGCTGTAGGCGTACTTCTTGTAGGTCGCGAGCGCGTCGGTGGAGGGCAGCACGGCGAGCGAGAAGTAGTCCTTGGCGCCGAGGCCCGCCGTAATGGTGGAGCCGGAGACGGTCCAGTCGCTGCCGGTGGGGGCGAACAGCGCGTAGTGGTGGCCCGCGACGGTGATGCCGAGGACATTGCCCTGGTCGGCGAAGACCGCGGGCGCGGCGGCGGTGGTGATCTGTGCGTTGCCGCCGGTGCCCTTGGCGTATACGAACGGCATGCCGTGGCCGATGGTCGTGCGCAGGGTGCGGGTGCCGTCCGACCAGTAGGGGGTCACGGTCCAGTCGGACCAGTCGTCGGCCTTGGTGTCGGGCGAGTTGAGGCCGCTGAGGCCGAGGGTGAGGTCACGCTTGTGCGCGTACTCGTACTGGCGGCCCTCCCCGACGATCGCCGGGGCTGTCGGATAGCCGATGTCGAGTCCGCCGGCGGTGGCCTGGTAGGTGAGCGGGTGGCCGTACATGGGGGTGGAGTACGGGTTGTCGCCGTAGCGCTGGAAGGCGAGCGAGGACCACCAGTCGTTGGTGGGAACCGGCTTGTCCTTGGCTGCGGGGGTGAGTTTGGGGCTGACCGGCGCTCCGGTGTTGGTGGTCGGTCCTGACGTACCGGCGGGGCGGGTGTCGGAGTAGCTGCCAGAGCCTACGGGGACGGTTGCGGCCGCCGCCGGGGTGGCGGCCGGGCCCAGGCCGAAGGCGGCCAGGGCGGTGACCAGGACCAGCGCGGCAGCTGGTCCTGTGCGGGTGGCTGGCATGGACGGCACCTCGAAGTCATCACGGGTAAGGGCGTCCGAGAGCGCTCTCAGATGCCATGGAACGTAAAACTCCTGAAACAGAAGTGTCAATAGGTGGGACACAGGCGGTAGTTGGCGGACCGTCCAACCTGTTATGCGTTCGGGACTTGACGGGGCGATCGCCTCCAGGGCACTCTCCAGTCGCAGATCTGAGAGCGCTCTCAACGGCGCGCTCGCTCCACCGAAGCCAAGGGAGGCTTCCCATGCCCATCGCCCGAGCCGCCAAAAGGGCCACCGTCCGCCTGAGTGCGGTCGCGCTCGCCGGGGCACTGCTCGCCGCCTGTGGATCCGGCTCGTCCGGCGGATCCTCCGACAGCGCGGGCGGCAAGGTCACGCTCACCGTCGACCTGTTCGGATCCTTCGGTTACAAGGAGGCCGGGCTGTACGCCGAGTACGAGAAGCTCCACCCGAACATCAAGATCAAGCAGAGCGACACCGAGGACGAGCAGGACTACTGGAAGTCGCTGCAGACCCGGCTCGCGGGCGGTGGCGGCCTCGCCGATGTGCAGGGCATCGAGGTGGGCCGGATCGCCGCCGTCACCCAGCAGCAGGCCGACAAGTTCGAGGATCTGAAGAAGTACGGCGCCGACAAGCTCAAGGACCAGTTCGCCGAGGCCAAGTGGTCCGCGGCGACCGGCAAGGACGGCCAGATCCTGGGTCTGGGAACCGACGTCGGCCCGGAGGCCATGTGCTACCGCACCGACCTCTTCAAGCAGGCCGGTCTGCCCACCGACCGCACCCAGCTGGCGGCCAAGTGGTCCACCTGGGACGGCTATCTGGCGCTCGGCAAGGAGTACAAGAAGAAGGCCCCGGCCAAGAGCGCCTGGGTGGACAGCGTCGGCAGCCTGTACGCGATCATGGTCGGCCAGCAGAAGGAGCGGTACTACGACGCCTCCGGAAAGCTGATCTATGAGAACAACCCGGCGATCAAGGCCGCCTGGGACGCCTCCACCGATGCCGCGCAGGCAGGCCTGAGCGCCAAGCTCGACCAGTGGTCGCCGCAGTGGAACCAGGCGTTCTCGGCCGGCTCCTTCGCCACCATGCCCTGCCCCGCCTGGATGCTCGGCTACATCAAGGGCCAGGCCGGTGACGCCGGCCAGGGCAAGTGGGACGTCGCCAAGCTGCCCGAAGGCGCCGGGAACTGGGGCGGCTCGTATCTCTCGATCCCGCGCGCGGCCGAGCACAAGAAGGAGGCGTACGAGCTGATCCAGTGGCTCACCGCCCCCGAGCAGCAGGCCAAGCTCTTCACCAAGCAGGGCAACTTCCCCTCGTCGACCGGCGCCATCGCCAAGGTCGCGGCCGCCAAGGACCCGTACTTCTCCGACGCTCCGATCGGCCAGATCTTCGGCGACGCCGCCAAGGCCGCGCCGGTCCAGGTCCTCGGGGTCCACGACAAGAACGTCGCCGACCAGATCACCAACGCGCTGAGCGAGGTCGAGCGCAAGGGCACCTCGCCCGACAAGGCCTGGTCGACCGCGAAGAAGAACGTGGAGAACGCGACCGGCTGACCCCCGACTCCGGAGGCCGGTCCTCGACACCCGGCCGGACCGGCCTCCGGTTCCACAGCCCCGTACCAACTCCTCGAAGGGCCGCACCGTGACCCTCACCGCCACCGCGAAGCCGGTGTCCCCGAAGCCGGGGGCCCGGCCGTCGGCCGCCAGCAGGACCTGGCGCACGCTCTCGCCGTACGCCTATATCGCCCCGTTCTTCACCCTCTTCGCCGCCTTCGGTCTCTTCCCGCTGATCTACACGGCCTTCGTCTCGCTCTACCGGGTCGAGCTGCAGACACCCGGCGAGATGGAGTGGCGGGGACTGGGCAACTACACCGCCCTCTTCGGCGACGAGATCTTCTGGACCGCGCTGCGCAACACCTTCACCATCGGAGTGCTCTCCACCGTCCCGCAGCTGGTGATGGCACTGGGTCTGGCGCATCTGCTCAACTACCGCCTGCGCGGCCGGACGTTTCTGCGTACGGCGATGCTGCTGCCGTACGCGACCAGCGTCGCCGCCGCGACCCTGGTCTTCGCGCAGCTCTTCGGCCGCGACTTCGGACTCATCAACTACGTCCTCGGTCTGGTCGGCTTCGACCCCGTGGACTGGCAGGCGGGCACGGTCTCCTCGCAGATCGCCGTCTCCACCATCGTCATCTGGCGCTGGACCGGCTACAACGCGCTGATCTATCTGGCGGGCATGCAGTCCATCCCGAGCGAGCTGTACGAGGCCGCCGAGATGGACGGCGCCTCGCGCTGGCGGCAGTTCATCCATGTGACTCTGCCGGGGCTGCGTCCCACGATCCTGTTCACCGTCGTCGTCTCGACGATCGGCGCGACCCAGCTGTTCGGTGAGCCACTGCTGTTCGAGGGCTCCATCTCCGGCGGCATCTCGCACCAGTACCAGACGCTCGGTCTGTATATGTACGAGCAGGGCTGGGGCTTCTTCCATCTGGGCCGCGCCGCCGCCATCGCCTGGGTGATGTTCCTGCTGATCCTGGTGCTCGTCGGGGTCAACGCCCTGATCGCGCGCTGCCGTTCGAGCAAGGAGGCCGGCCGATGACCGCGCTCGCCGCCCCGCCGACAAAGCCGCCCGCCACGGGCGCCCGACCCGCGCGGTCCCCGCACCGCAGGAGGAACCGGGCCGGGCGCACGATGAACGGCGGCAGGCTCGCGTACGCGATGCTGATCCTCGCCGTGCTGATCTCGGCGTTCCCGTTCTACTGGACGATCGTCGCCGCCAGCCGTTCCAACGCCGATCTGGCGAAGGTCCCGCCGACGCTGCTGCCCGGGTCGAATCTGTTCCGCAACTTCGAGGCGGTGATGGAGGAAGCCGATATCGGCAAGGCGCTGCTCAACTCCTTCATCGTCTCCGGCTCGATCACCGTGGGCACGGTGCTGTGCTGCACGCTCGCCGGTTTCGCCTTCGCCAAGCTGCGCTTTCGCGGCCGCGGCGCACTGCTGGCGGTCACGGTCGGCACGATGATGATTCCGCCGCAGCTCGGTGTGATCCCGCTGTTCATGCTGATCGCCAAGCTGCAGTGGGTGAACCAGCTGCAGGCCGTGATCCTGCCCGGCCTTGTCTCCGCCTTCGGGGTGTTCTTCATGCGGCAGTACCTGGTGCAGTCGCTGCCGGACGAGCTGATCGAGGCGGCCCGGGTCGACGGCGCGTCGACCGCCCGGATCTTCTGGTCGATCGTGGTTCCCATCGCCCGGCCCGGTATGGCGGTGCTCGGGATGCTGACGTTCATGGCCGCGTGGAACGACTTCTTCTGGCCGATCGTCGCGCTCTCCTCGCAGGAACCGACCGTCCAGGTCGCACTGCGCCAGCTCGGCGGCGGCTATGTCCACGACCAGTCCGTGATCATGGCCGGCACCCTGCTGGGCACGCTCCCCGTGCTGCTCGTCTTCGGTCTGCTCGGCCGGCAGATCGTCGGCGGCATCATGCAGGGCGCCGTCAAGGGCTGACCGGTCTCCCCCCACCGCCATCTCACTTTCTGGGAGTTCTTTCCTCATGACCGCACTCGACGCACGCCCCGGCACGACGACGGAGCTCCGCTTCCCGGCCGGTTTCCGCTGGGGCACCGCCACCGCCGCCTACCAGATCGAGGGCGCCGCCGCGGAGGACGGCCGTACTGCCTCCATCTGGGACACCTTCAGCCGCACGCCCGGCAATGTGCGCAACGGTGACACCGGTGACGTCGCCGCCGACCACTACCACCGCATGCGCGAGGACGTCGCGCTGATGAAACAACTCGGCGTCACCGACTACCGGTTCTCCGTCGCCTGGCCGCGCGTCCAGCCGACCGGGCGCGGTCCCGCCGTGCAGAAGGGCCTGGATTTCTACCGGCGGCTCACCGACGAGCTGCGGGATGCGGGCATCCGGCCCGTCGCCACGCTCTACCACTGGGATCTGCCGCAGGAGCTGGAGGACGCCGGAGGCTGGCCGCAGCGCGAGACCGCGCAGCGGTTCGGCGACTACGCCGGGATCATGGCCGATGCGCTCGGCGACCGCGTCGCGACCTGGACCACGCTGAACGAGCCGTGGTGCGCGGCTTTTCTCGGCTATGGCTCCGGGGTCCACGCACCGGGGCGCACCAGCGCGAGCGCCTCGCTCCGTGCCGCCCACCACTTCAATCTGGCGCACGGCTGGGCGGCGCAGACACTGCACGCGGCCCTGCCGTCGAGAACCGAGATCTCGCTGACGCTCAATCTGCACGTGGTGCGTGCGCTCACCGACTCGGAGGCCGACCAGGACGCCGCCCGCCGCATCGACGCCGTCGGAAACCGGATCTTCCTCGACCCGGTCTTCCACGGCCGCCTTCCACAGGACCTGGTCCGCGACACGGCCGGGGTGACCGACTGGTCCTTCGTCCGGGACGGCGATCTAAAGGCCGTCTCCACGCCGATCGACTCACTGGGCATCAACTACTACTCCCCCACTGTGGTGGGCGCCGGTACCTCCGAGGCGCCGTCGCCGTGGGCCGGTGCCGAGGAGCATGTGCGCTTCCTCCCGGCGCCCGGCCCGCGCACGGCCATGGACTGGCCGGTCGACGCGGAGGGTCTGTACGAGCTGCTGATCCGGCTGCGGGACGATCTGCCGGGTGTGCCGCTGGTGATCACCGAGAACGGGGCCGCGTACGACGACTACGCCGACCCGTCCGGCGAGGTCCACGACCCGGAGCGGGTGGAGTATGTGCGCACCCATCTCGCCGCCGTGCACCGGGCGATCGCCGACGGCGCGGATGTGCGCGGCTATTTCCTGTGGTCGCTGCTCGACAACTTCGAGTGGGCGTACGGCTACAGCAAGCGGTTCGGCATCGTGCATGTCGACTTCGCGACCCAGCGCCGTACGTTCAAGGACAGCGCCCGCTGGTACGCGGATGTCATCACACGCGGCGGACTGACCGGCTGAGTCCGGCGGCACGCCGCGCCTCGCGCGCGATCGGGAGGTAGCGCAGTCGCTCGGGGAGTACGGGAACGACGGCCCGTACGACCCGGGCGAATCTGCGCAGTGCGCGCTCCTGCTCCGCGGTCCACTGCAGACCGATCGCGTCGCGTGCCTCGGGCGGCATCAGCCCGATGGTGACGAAGCGGCGGAAGCGGACGAACGAGGGAAGCAGCATCGGCCACAGCATCGCGAGCAGCGCTCTGACGGGCAGCGGCCCGCGGTCGGGCGGCGGCAAGGTCACGTCGAGGGCGACCAGTTCGCGTACGACGGCCGTCTCCTCCACCTCCTCGGCGAGCCTCTTGCGGAAGTACGGCCAGAACTCCTCGACCGTCTGCGGCATGTCCCGCTGGTCGATGCCGAGGATCCGGCCGACTTGGAGCCACTCGGCGTACAGCTGCTGCTCCTGCGCCCCGGTGAGCGGGCGCGCCAGATAGCGCAGCGCGTACTGGAAGACGGGGAAGCCGGTGGCGTGGACCCAGGAGTAGCACTTGGGATCCAGCGCCTGGTACCGGCGGCCGTGGGAGTCGGTGCCCCGGATCGGCTGGTGGAGCTCGCGGAGCCTGCGCCCCTCTTCGGCCGCCGCCTCGCCGCCGTACACCCACAGCTGGAGCGAGCGCAGGGAGCGCTCGCCGCGGCCCCAGGGGTCGGTACGGAAGACGGAGTACTCGTCGACGCCCGCGGCGACGGCCGGGTGGGCGACCTGGAGAGCGAGGGCCGCGGGCAGCATGAGCAGCTCGCGGATGTCGCCGACGACGGACCACAGCACTCCGCCGGGCGGTGGCGGCAGGGGATCTTTCGCGGCCCCGGTCATGTTCACCATCGTAGTGTCGCGATCCGGGCGCCGGGGAGTTGGTGTGATCGTGCGGTTGTGGAAAGAAAATGGGCACCTGGTCATTACCAGGAGGTAACTCTGGCTGATTTGATGTGCCGCGCCGGTCGTACCCCCCACCTGAATAGGGAGTTCCTGTGCCGCACTCCGTGCTCCGCCGTATCCCTGGCGCAGCTCTGTCCACCGCGCTCGCCGCCGCCGTCCTGACCGGGACGGCTCCGGCGGCTTCCGCCGCCGAGGCGGCGACCCCGCCCCTGAAGGTGCTGACGTACAACACCTTCCTCTTCAGCAAGACGCTGTACCCCAACTGGGGCCAGGACCACCGGGCCGCCGCGATACCGGCGACCTCGTTCTTCCAGGGCAAGGACGTCGTCGTGGTCCAGGAGGCCTTCGACAACTCCTCGTCGGACGCGCTCAAGCAGAAGGCCGCCGCCCAGTACCCGTACCAGACCCCCGTGATGGGGCGGAGCAAGGACGGCTGGGACGCGACGGGCGGTTCGTACTCGGCCACCACGCCCGAGGACGGCGGCGTCGCGATCCTCAGCAAGTGGCCCATCGTGCGCAAGGAGCAGTACGTCTACAAGGACGCCTGCGGTGCCGACTGGTGGTCCAACAAGGGCTTCGTGTACGTCGTGCTGAATGTGAACGGCACGAAGGTCCATGTCGTGGGCACGCACGCGCAGTCCACCGACCCCGGCTGCGACGCGGGCGAGGCGGCGCAGATGCGCAGCCTCCAGTTCAGGGCGATCGACGCCTTCCTCGACGGCAAGAACATTCCCGCCTCCGAACAGGTCCTGGTAGCGGGCGACTTCAATGTCGACTCGCGGACGCCGGAGTACAACACGATGCTCGCCGACGCCGGGCTCACGGGGGCGGACGCCCGCACCGGGCACCCGTACTCCTTCGACACGGAGCAGAACTCGATCGCGAACTACCGCTACCCGGACGACCCGCGCGAGGACCTCGACTACGTCCTGCACCGCGCCGGGCACGTGAAGCCGGCCGGCTGGACCAATGAGGTGATCAAGGAGCAGAGCGCACCCTGGTCGGTCTCCAGCTGGGGCACGACGTACACGTACACCAATCTCAGCGACCACTACCCCGTGATCGCGTCCGGGCAGTAGTCGCGAGCCGTTCGCGGCTGGTCAGAGGCCGCTTTTCGGCCGTGGCCGCAAGGTAGTTGATGTGTCACGGTGGTGACCATGACGGGGTTCGGACACGTCCATGGTCACCACCATCACGCTGCGCACGACCGCATCGACGCGGCCCTCGAAGGGTCGTCGCAGGGGCTGCGCACGCTGTGGTTCTCCTTCGGTGTGCTGGCCGCGACGACCGCCGTCCAGGCGGTGATCGCGGCCGCCTCGGGCTCGGTGGCGCTGCTGGGCGACACCGTCCACAGCGCGGCCGACGCGCTCACCGCGCTGCCGCTGGGCCTTGCCTTTCTTCTCGGCAGGCGGGCGGCACCCGCCGCTACACCTATGGCTTCGGAGTGCCGAGGATCTGGCGGGCGTCTTCGTGGTGCTGATGATCGCCGCGTCCGCGCTCTTCGCCGGGTACGAGTCGCTGCGACGGCTGTTCGAGCCGCAGGAGGTCAGTCATCTGGCCGCGGTGGCCGGGGGCGCGCTGGTGGGCTTCGCCGGCAATGAGTGGGTGGCCCGGGCCCGCATCCGGACCGGCCGCAGGATCGGTTCGGCCGCGCACGTGGCCGACGGACTGCACGCCCGCGGCGACGGGTTCACCTCTCTGGCCGTACTGCTGGGCGCGGGCGGAGCTGCACTCGGATGGCGGTGGGCCGATCCGGTGACCGGGCTCGCGATCACCGGGGCAATCGCCCTGGTACTGCGCGGTGCGGCCCGTGAGGTCCGGCACCGGCTGATGGACGCGGTCGACCCGGCGCTGATCGACGAGGCCGAGCACGCGTTGTCCCATGTCGAGGGCGTACGGGCCGTGCGGGACGTGCGCATGCGCCGGCTCGGGCACGGGCTGCGGGCGGAGACCTCGATCGTGGTCGACCCCGCGCTGACGGTGATGCAGGCACATAGAGTGGCGTTGGCCGCCGAGCACGCCCTGATGCACGGGGTCCGGCGGCTGAGCACGGCCACCGTGCAGATCCATCCCTGACCCCCCCTTGCCGGGAGGGTGCTCCGGTATTCCCACACTCCTGTGTGCATGACAGGGCCATGTCACATCCAACTCCGGACTGCTCCATTCCGCATCACTTCTCGGCACTCCCCCACAGCGCACTCGTACGAAGGAGAAGCCCCCCATGAGACGCACGCTCCGCGCGCGCATCTGCCTTTCCATCCTCATCTCCCTGCCCGCCGTCGGCCTCGGCTCGGGCACCGCCGGTGCCGCCGAGGAACCCACACCGGGCGTCACCGCCTCCGCCACCCAGTACGCCATCGACAGCAGCCTCGAACGCGCACTCGGCGACGACAACAGCGCCGGGTCGTATCTCGACCCCGCGACGGGCGAACTGGTCGTCACCGTCACCGATACGGCCGCGGCCGAAGCGGTGAAAGCCGCCGGCGCGCGCGCCAAGCTCGTCGAGCGCAGCACCGCGGAGCTCCAGGCCGCCATGGACACCCTCGAATCCCAGGCGCAGATCACCGGCACCTCGTGGGGCATCGACCCCTCCACCAACCAGGTCGCCGTCGAGGCCGACGCGTCGGTCTCCGTGAGCGCCATGACCCAGCTGCGGAAGGTGGGCGCAGGACTCGGCGAGGCCGTACGGATCAAGCGCGTGCCGGGCGTCTTCAAGAAGGAGGTGTCGGGCGGCGACGCGATCTACGGCGGGGGCTACCGCTGCTCGGCCGCCTTCAACGTCGCGAGGGGCACGGCCCGCTACTTCTTGACAGCAGGCCACTGCACCAATCTGGCCTACAGCTGGTCGGCGACGTCCGGCGGAAGTCCCATCGGCGTCCGCACGGGCACGAGCTTCCCGACCAACGACTACGGCATCGTCCGCTACTTGTCCCCCAGCCCCCAGCCCGCCGGGAGGGTCAACCTGTACAACGGCTCGTACCAGGACATCATGACCTCGGCCGATGCCATCGTCGGCCAGGTCATCAAGAAGAGTGGCTCGACCACCCATGTGACCACCGGGAGGGTCACCGCGGTGAACGTCACGGTGAACTACCCCGAGGGGCCCGTCTACCAAATGGTCCGCACCACCGCGTGCTCGGCCGCCGGTGACAGTGGCGGCGCGCACTTCGCCGGTTCCGTGGCCCTGGGCATCCACTCGGGCAGCTCCGGCTGCTCCGGCACCAACGGCTCGGCGATCTTCCAGCCGGTACGGGAAGCGCTGAGCGTGTACGGCGTGAACGTGTACTGACGCACGACCTGCGATGAGGGCGTGCCCACCGGGGTGGGCACGCCCGTCGTGCCACCGGGGCGGGCGCGCCACGCCGACCTACGGTGGGGCGATGCAGCGCCCCCAGGACCGTGTGGCCCTCGCCTCCTTCGCCGGCTGCTCCCTCCTCGCGGGCGGCAACGCCGTCGGCGTCAGGTTCAGCAACCGGGAGCTGGACCCGCTGTGGGGAGCGGCGGTGCGCTTCGGCGCCGCCGCGGTGGTGCTGCTGGCGATCATGGCCGTGCGCCGGCTGCCCCTGCCGCGGGGCCGGGCACTGGCCGGCTCGCTGCTCTTCGGCGTACTGAACTTCGGGGTGACCTTCGGACTGGCCTACTACGCGCTGGTGCGTATCCATGCCGGTCTCGGCCAGACGATCCTGGCCCTGGTCCCGCTCGCGACACTGCTGCTGGCCGTGGCCCAGCGCCAGGAGCGGTTTCGGACGTCGGCCGTGGTGGGCACCCTGTTCGCTCTCGCGGGAGTCGCACTGGCCTCCCGCGCGCCCCTGCAGAGCTCGGTACCGCCGGGCTATCTGCTCGCGCTGGTCGGCAGTGTGCTCTGCCTCGCCCAGGCAGCGGTCCTGGTACGCCGCCTCCCGGCGGTGCACCCGGTGACCATGAACGCCCTGGGCATGACGGCGGCCGCGGTGGTGCTGTTCGCCGGGTCCCTCGTCGCCGACGACCACTGGACCCTGCCGGAGCGCGCCACGACCTGGTGGGCGCTGGGCTATCTGGTGGTCGGGGGCTCAGTGCTGACCTTCGTGCTCTACCTGGTTGTGATCCAGCACTGGAGCGCGTCGCGTGCCGCGTATGTGTTCGTGATCATCCCGGTGATCACGATCGTCCTGTCGGCATGGCTCGACGACGAACCCCTGACCGCAGAACTCCTGCTGGGCGCGCCGCTGATCCTGACGGGGGTGTACCTGGGAGCCCTGCGCCCGGGACGGCATCCGGTCACCCCTGATGGTCGTACACGGTGACCGGTATTCCCCGACCCGTCAGCCGCTGAGCTGTCAACGGCTCGACGCGGGACTCCTGGGCCTTCGCTGTACAGCGCCTTTCACAACAATGGTGAGACAGCAATACTGTTGCACCGGATCGATGCCCAGGAGAGGCGAGGCAGACCATGGCGACCGAGACCGAGGAGCCGACGCTCACCGTCGACGAGCTGGCCGCGCGTGCCGGGGTGACGGTGCGGACCATTCGCTTCTACAGCACGCGCGGGCTGCTGCCGCCCCCGGTCATCGGACCGCGTCGCGTCGGGCACTACGGGCCGGGGCATCTGTCCCGGCTCGCCCTCATCGAGGAGCTTCAGCACCAGGGCATGACACTCGCCGCGATCGAGCGCTATGTCGAGCAGTTGCCGCCGGATCTGAGCGCGCACGATCTCGCCATCCACCGTGCGCTGGTGGCCTCCTGGGCGCCGGACTCGGCCGAGGAGGCGACCCGTGCCGAGCTGGAGCGCCGCGCGGGACGGCCGCTCGGCGAGGAGGACATCGACCGGCTGGCGGCGATGGGCGTCCTGGAGCGCGAGGCCGCCGGGGGTGGCTACCGGCTCGACCCGGGGCTGCTGCGGCTCGGTGTGCAGTTGCTCGACGTGCCCATCGCGCACGAGACGATCCTCGCCGCCCGTACCGTCCTGCTGGAGCACACCCGCTCGGCCGCGCACGAGCTCACCCGGCTGTTCCGCGACGAGGTGTGGAACCCGTACCGGGAGCGGGAGTCGGACCCCGAGCATGTGGCCGCGATGAAGTCGCTGTCCGCCCATATGCAGCCGATGGTCGTGCAGGCGCTGGTCACCGCGTTTCAGCGGTCGTTGAAGGAAGAGCTGCGGGCCGCGTTCGGCCAGGAGGGCTGAACGCGGCCCGGGCATCGGGCGTCACGCGTCACGCGTCGGTGAAGACCTCGCCGCGCTCCGCCTTCTCGACGAGCAGCGCCGACGGCTCGAAGCGCTCGCCGTAGCGCTCGGCGAGCTCACGGGCGCGCGCCACGAAGCCGGGCAGCCCGCCCTCGTAGCCGTTGATGTACTGCAGCACACCGCCCGTCCAGGCGGGAAAGCCAATACCCATGATGGAGCCGATGTTGGCGTCGGCGACCGACGTCAGCACGTTCTCCTCCAGGCAGCGGACGGAGTCCAGCGCCTCGGAGAAGAGCATCCGCTCCTTCAGGTCGGCGAAGGGGACGTCCACGTCCGGCTTCGCGAAGTGCTCGCGCAGGCCCGGCCAGAGTCCGGCCCGCTTGCCGTCCTCGCCGTACTCGTAGAAGCCCGCCCCGCCGCTGCGGCCCGTACGCGCGAACTCGTCGACCATCCGGTCGATCACCGCGTCCGCCGGGTGGCCGGCCCAGGTGCCGCCCGCCTCCTCGACCGCGCGCCTGGTCTCGTTGCGAATCTTGCGCGGCAGGGTCAGCGTCAGCTCGTCCATCAGCGAGAGCACCTTGGCGGGGTATCCGGCCTGCGCCGCGGCCTGCTCGATCGACACGGGGTTGACGCCCTCGCCGACCATCGCCATGCCCTCGTTGATGAACTGCCCGATGACACGCGAGGTGAAGAAGCCGCGCGAGTCGTTGACCACGATCGGGGTCTTGTTGATCTGGCGGACCAGGTCGAAGGCGCGGGCGAGCGCCTCGTCGCCGGTGCGCCCGCCCTTGATGATCTCGACCAGCGGCATCTTGTCGACCGGCGAGAAGAAGTGCAGACCGACGAAGTCGGCGGGGCGCGAGACGCCTTCGGCGAGCAGAGTGATTGGCAGGGTCGAGGTGTTGGAGCAGAGCAGTGCGTCCGGCTCGATGACGTCCTGGATCTCCTGGAACACCTTGTGCTTGAGTGCGGTGTCCTCGAAGACCGCCTCGATCACGGCGTCGCAGCCCGCGAGATCGGCGGGGTCGGCGGTCGGCGTGATCCGGGCGAGCAGGGCGTCGCGCTTGGCCTCGGTGGTACGGCCCCGGGAGAGCGCCTTGTCGAGCAGCTTCTCGGAGTACGCCTTGCCCTTCTGGGCCGCCTCGGCCGTCACGTCCTTGAGGACCACGTCGATACCCGCGCGGGCGCAGGAGTACGCGATGCCCGCGCCCATCATCCCGGCGCCGAGGACGGCGACCTTGCGGACCGGCCGCGGCTCGATGCCCTTGGGCCGGTTGGCGCCGGAGTTGACGGCCTGGAGGTCGAAGAAGAACGCCTGGATCATGTTCTTGGAGATCTGCCCGGTGACCAGTTCGGTGAAGTACCGGGCCTCGATGGTCAGCGCGGTCTCGAAGTCGACCTGGGAGCCCTCGACGGCCGCGGCCAGGATGTTGCGCGGCGCGGGGTACGGGGCGCCAGCGGTCTGCTTCTTGAGGTTGGCCGGGAAGGCCGGGAGGTTCGCCGCGAAACGCGGGTTGGACGGGGTGCCGCCGGGGATCTTGTAGCCCTTGACGTCCCAGGGCTGCTGGGAGACGGGGTTGGCGTCGATGAAGGCGCGCGCCTTGGCCAGCATCTCCTCGGGCGTGGCGGCGACTTCGTGGACGAGCCCGTTCTCCAGGGCGCGCTGCGGCGAGTACTGCGTGCCCTGCAGGAGCACCTTCAGCAGCGCGTCGGCGATGCCCATCAGCCGTACGGTACGGGTGACTCCGCCGCCCGCCGGGAGCAGTCCGAGCGTGACCTCGGGCAGGCCGATCTTGGAGCCGGGTGCGTCGAGCGCGACGCGGTGGTGGCTGGCGAGCGCGATCTCGTAACCGCCGCCCAGTGCCGCGCCGTTGATGGCCGCGACGACGGGCTTGCCCAGGGTCTCGATACGGCGCAGCGAGTTCTTGATGGCCGTGCCGGTGTCGAAGGCCTGCTGAGCCTGCTCGGGGCCGACCTTGATCATGTCCTTGAGGTCGCCGCCCGCGAAGAAGGTCTTCTTGGCGGAGGTGTAGATGATGCCGCGGATCGAGTCCTTCTCGGCCTCGGCCCGGTCGGCGATGACCGCGATCGAGTCCTTGAAGGCCTGGTTCATGGTGTTCGCGGACTGGTTGGGATCGTCGAGGACGAGGGTGACGATCCCCGTCTCGTCCTGCTCCCAGCGGATGGTGGTGCTCTGGGTCATTGCTGCTTCTCCGTAAGGGTGGTGGGACGGACGGGGTCAGATGCGCTCGACGATCGTGGCGATGCCCATTCCGCCGCCCACGCAGAGCGTGACGAGGCCGTACCGCTTGTCCTGGCGCTCCAGTTCGTCGATGACGGTGCCGAGGATCATCGCGCCCGTCGCACCGAGCGGGTGGCCCAGAGCGATCGCGCCACCGTTGACGTTGATCTTGTCCAGCGGGAGGTCCAGATCGCGGGCGAAGCGAAGCACGACACCGGCGAACGCCTCGTTGATCTCGACGAGATCGATGTCGTCGATCGTCAGTCCGGCCTTGGCGAGCGCCTTGCGGGTGGCGGGCGCGGGCCCGGTGAGCATGATGGTCGGCTCGGAGCCGGAGACCGCGGCCGAGACGATGCGGGCGCGCGGGGTCAGGCCGTAGCGCTCGCCGACCTCCTTCGTACCGATCGCGACGAGCGCCGCTCCGTCGACGATGCCGGAGGAGTTGCCCGCGTGGTGGACGTGGTCGATCTTCTCCACCCAGTGGTACTTCTGCAGCGCCACGGCGTCGAATCCGCCCATGTCGCCGATGCCCGCGAAGGAGGGCTTGAGCGCGGCGAGGCTGTCGGCGGTGGTGCCGGGGCGCATGTGCTCGTCGTGGTCGAGGACGACGAGGCCGTTGCGGTCGCGTACCGGCACGACGGACCGGTCGAAGCGGCCGTCCTTCCAGGCCGCGGCGGCACGCTCCTGCGAGAGTGCGGCGTACTCGTCGACATCGCGCCGGGAGAAGCCCTCGATGGTGGCGATGAGGTCGGCGCCGATGCCCTGCGGGACGAATCCGGTGTCGTAGTTGGTCATCGGGTCGGCGAACCAGGCGCCGCCGTCGGAGGCCATCGGCACCCGCGACATCGACTCGACGCCACCGGCGAGCACCAGGTCCTCCCAGCCCGAACGGACCTTCATCGCCGCCATGTTGACGGCTTCGAGACCCGAGGCACAGAAGCGGTTCTCCTGTACGCCGGCGACGGTGTCGGGCAGTCCGGCGGCGATGGCCGCGATACGGGCGATGTCGGAGCCCTGGTCGCCGACCGGTCCGACGACGCCGAGCACGATGTCGTCGACGGCAGCCGGGTCGAGGCCGGGGAAGCGGCTGCGCAGTTCATGGATCAGGCCGACGACGAGGTCGATCGGCTTGGTGCCGTGCAGGGCGCCATTGGCCTTGCCACGCCCGCGCGGGGTGCGGATGGCGTCGTACACATACGCTTCGGTACTCAAGACAGCAGCCTTTCCATAAGTGTCAGCCGAGAAGAGAACGGCCGATGATTTCCTTCATGATCTCGGTCGTGCCGCCGTAGATCGTCTGGATGCGGCCGTCCGTGAATGCCCTGGCGACGCGGTATTCGGTCATATAGCCGTACCCGCCGTGCAGTTGGAGACAGCGGTCGGCGACCCGCTTCTGGAGCTCGGTGGCCCACCACTTGGCCATTGAGGCATGGACCGCGTCGAGTTCCCCGTTCGAGTGATCCACGATGCAGCGGTCGAGGAAGGCACGGGTCACGGCGCATTCCGTGGCCATTTCGGCGATCTCGAAGCGAATGTGCTGAAGCTTGGAGAGCGGCCTCCCGAAGGCTTCGCGCTCCTTGACGTACTGCGTGGTGATCTCCAGGAGATATTCGGCGGCGGCGATTCCGGCCACCGCGATACCCATCCGCTCCTGCGCGAGATTGGTCATCAGATGGATGAACGCGCCGTTGAGCTCCCCGAGCAGATTCTCTTTGGGGACGCGTACGTCGTTGAAGAACAGCTCTGCCGTGTCCTGGGACTTCTGGCCGATCTTGTCGAGATTCCGGCCGCGCTCGAAGCCTTCCGCGCCGCGCTCGACGACCAGCAGCGAGAGGCCCTTGGCCCCGCCCTCCGGGGTGGTCTTCGCGACGACGATCACCAGGTCCGCGAGGATTCCGTTGGAGATGAAGGTCTTGGAGCCGTTGAGGATCCAGTGGTCTCCGTGGTCCTCGGCGCTGGTGCGGATGCCCTGGAGGTCGGAGCCCGCGCCCGGTTCGGTCATCGCGATGGCGGTGATGATCTCGCCGCTGCAGAAGCCGGGCAGCCAGCGCCGCTTCTGCTCCTCGGTGGCGAGCCCGGTGAGGTACGGGCCGATGATGTCGTTGTGCAGCCCGAGCGCGAGTCCGGCCGCGCCCGCGCGGGTGAACTCCTCGGCCAGGACGGCGCTGTAGCGGAAGTCTGCGTTCCCGCCGCCTCCGTACTCCTCGGGCACGGCCAGACCGAGCAGCCCCTGCCTCCCCGCCGCCAGCCAGGCCTCGCGGCTGACGATGCCGTCCTTCTCCCACTGCTCGTAGTGCGGAAGGACCTCCTTGGCGAGGAAGGTGCGCACGGTTTCGCGGAAGGCGTCGTGCTCGGCGGCGAAGATCTGGCGCTTCAACGGTCCTCCTTGGTGAGCCCGGGCAGGTCCCAGTCGCGGGCCACCTCGGCGGTGTCGGCTCCCGGCTGGGCGGGCCCCCGGTACACGGAGCCGGGCGTGGCGGAGAAGCGGGGCGCGGGCGCGGGCTGGGTGATTCCGCCGTGGTCGACGAAGGTTCCGCGGGCCGCGAGGTGAGGGTGCGAGGGAGCTTCGCGCAGGGAGAGCACCGGTGCGACGCAGGCGTCCGAGCCCTCGAAGACGGCCGTCCACTCCTCGCGGGTCCTGGTCTTGAAGCGGGCGGCGACGGCGGCGCGCAGTTCGCCCCAGCGGGCGAAGTCCTTACGGGCCGGTGCCTCGTCCTTGATGCCGAGCAGCTCGATGAACTCGTTGTAGAACTGCTGCTCCAGCGCCCCGACGGCCATGTACTGGCCGTCCGCGGTCTCGTAGCTCCCGTAGAACGGGCAGCCGCCGTCGAGGAGGTTCGCCCCGCGCCGGTCCTGCCAGCCGCCGCCCGCCATCATGCCGTGGATCATCGTGGCGAGATGGGCGGCCCCGTCGACGATGGCCGCGTCCACGACCTGGCCCAAGCCGCCTTCCGTCCGTGCGTGGTGCAGGGCCGCGAGGACTCCGACGACGAGATAGAGCGAGCCGCCCGCGTAGTCGCCGACGAGATTGGCCGGGACGGTGGGCGGCTCGTCGGGCTTGCCGATCATGCCGAGGGTGCCGGTGACGGCGATGTACGCGATGTCGTGCCCGGCCCGCTGGGCGAGCGGTCCCTCCTGGCCCCAGCCGGTCATCCGCCCGTAGACCAGCCGCGGATTGCGCTCCAGGCACTCCTGGGGTCCGACACCGAGCCGCTCGGCGACGCCGGGCCGGTAGCCCTCGATCAGTACGTCGGCCCGCTCGACCAGGTCGAGGACCACGGCGGGGCCGTCATCGGCCTTGAGATCGACGAGTACGGAGCGCTTGTTGCGGTTGGTGAGGTCGTACTCCGGATCGATCGCGAGCCCCGAGCCGCCGGGCCGGTCGACCCGTACGACATCGGCGCCCAGATCGGCCAGGAGCATGGCGGCGAACGGACCGGGCCCGATGCCCGCCAGTTCGACCACACGCACCCCGGCGAGCGGGCCGTTCCCCGTCGCTGCCATCGAGCCCCCAGCCCTGCCTGTGACACAACTGATGTAACACCAGTGATGGTAAGAACGCGTTCCACCCGGCACAAGGGTCTGGGCCGAGCAAGCGCTTAGAACCGGCCGCAGCCTACACGCGGATTCCGACCGAAATCATGGCTTTCCGGCCGATGTCGTCGGGGTAGGCGGGTCGTTCAGCGCGCCGGGGCGCCTCTCGCCCTCACCTGGCCCGCCGCCGCTCTGACCGCCGTCGACACCTCGTCGGCGCGCGAGAGTCCGGGGGCCAGCCAGTGGTAGGTGCCGACCGCCATGACTCTGGTCCGTGAGCCGTCCGTCAGCCGGATCTCCACCGCGCCGTGCCCCGGCGCGGCGGAAGCGACCTCCGCCAGCGGAATGTGCCGGTCGGTGGCCAGATTGCGGACCACGACCTCGCTGTCGGTCAGGGACACCCGGCGGTTGAAGGCGAGCAGCAGCAGACAGGCGGAGCAGACGATCACCACCCCCGCCATGCCGTACAGCTGGCCCGCCCACTCGTCGGCGGTCGCGGCGAGCGCCATCAGTGCAGCGCCGGCGGCGAGCCCGCACACCGCGAGCGCGGTGTCGAACCACCGCACCAGGCGGTGGGGACGCCATGTACGCATGTCTTCACGCTAGATCCGGCCCCCGGGCCCGGCATGTTACCGATGGGAAACGCATCTTTTTCCCGGGCCCGTTCGCACGCTAGCCTCAGCCACCGACATGACCGCGGGGGCAACGGCGGAGGGGCCATTGAACAGGCAGAACGGGACCGATCGCGCACAGCGCCCGTACGACATAGTGCTCTTCGGGGCGACGGGCTTCGTCGGCGCGCTCACCGCGGAGTACCTCGCGGCGCACGCGCCCGAAGACTGCCGCTGGGCCGTCGCGGGCCGCAGCCGGCAGAAGCTGGAGCAGCTGCGTGAGCGTCTTGCCGCCAGGCATCCCGGCTGTGCCGGGCTGCCGCTGATCGAGGCGGACGTGAATGATCCCGAGGCACTTCGCCAACTCGCCGAGTCCGCCCGTGTGGTGGCCACGACGGTCGGCCCCTACCTGCTGTACGGCGAGGCGCTGGTGGCCGCGTGCGCGGAAGCCGGGACCGACTACGTCGACCTGACCGGCGAGCCCGAGTTCGTGGACCTGATGTACGTACGCCATGACGCGCGGGCCAGGGAGACCGGGGCCCGGCTGATCCATGCCTGCGGCTTCGACTCGGTCCCGCACGACCTCGGCGCGTACTTCACCGTCCAGCAGCTCCCCGAGGGCGTGCCACTGCGCGTCGACGGGTTCGTACGCTCCAACGCCACCTTCTCCGGCGGGACTCTCGCCTCCGCGCTGAACGCCATGGCCCGTGGGCGGCAGATGCTGCAGGCCGCGCACGAGCGGCGGCTGCACGAGCCGCGGCTGGTGGGACGGCGGGCACGGGCCCCGCTCGGCTCGCCGCGGTTCAGCCGCGAGACGGGGGCCTGGGCGCTGCCACTGCCGACGGTCGACGCGCAGATCATCGCGCGCTCGGCGCGGTCGCTGAAGCGGTACGGCCCGGACTTCCGCTACCGGCACTACGCGGCGGTCCGCACCCTGCCGATGGCGGCGGGCGGTGCTGCGGCCGTCGGCACGCTCTTCGCGCTGGCCCAACTGCCCCCCGCACGGCGCTGGTTGTCGGAACGGATCAAGCCGGGCGAGGGTCCGGACGAGCAGCGCCGGGCCAAGAGCTGGTTCTCGGTACGCTTCGTGGGCGAGGGCGGCGGCCGCACGGTGTTCACGGAGGTGTCGGGCGGCGATCCGGGTTACGGCGAGACGGCGAAGATGCTCGCCGAGTCCATGCTGTGCCTGGCCCACGACCAACTGCCCGACACCTCGGGGCAGGTGACCACGGCGGTGGCGATGGGTGATGCGCTGCTGGAGCGGCTTCAGGCGGCGGGCATCCGCTTCCGGGTGGCCGCCACGCGCTGACACCGTCAGCGGTCCGGTTGGTCAGCTGATCAGCCGGTCAGCACCGTGTAGACCATCGATCCCACCCATGCGAAGCCCGCCAACGCGGCCAGGATCAGCACCGCCGTCACGGTGCGCTCCACGGGGTGGCCGGTCTCGGTCGCGCTGTGCGTCGTGTGTGAAGTCATGCGTGGGAGCTTGCCGATCAGGGCTCGCTCCTCGCATCCGCTCGGATACTCAGATCCCGGCCCCGGGTACCTGGGTACGAGGTACCCCGGAGGTGATCTCGGCGAGTGCGCGCCTGCACAGGCGGTCGGCCAGCCGCGTCGATTCGGGGAGCCGGTAGCGGGACGCGAGGTGGCGGGTGTGCGCGCAGGCGTTGTCGAGCGTCGTGCGGTGGCCGACGGAGACGAAGACCGGCTTGACGTCGTCCTGGGTGCGCAGCGCCCGGCCGACCTCCTCGCCGTCGTCGGCCCGCAGCGCGGCGAAGTCGCCGCGCCGCGGTCCCAGTTCGCCGTAGCTGAAGACGAAGGGGTTCTTGGCGACGCCGATCACGGGGAGCCCGGTCAGCACTCCGAGATGCGAGGCGAGCCCGAAACGGCGGGGATGCGCCCGGCCGTAGCCGTCGCAGACGACAAGACCGGGATCCGAGGTGAGGGATTCCAGGACGGCGAGCACGGTCGGGATCTCCCGGAAGGCCAGCAGCCCGGGGACGTACGGGAAGGCCACCCGCCCGACCGCCGTGGCCTCCTCGACGACGGTGAGCGTCGCCGCGTCCAGGACGACAGCCGCCGCGGCCACGACGTCGCGGTCGTCGTCGTAGGCGACATCGACGCCCGTCACCAGGCCGGTGGCGGGCGGCGGCCCCGGCTCGTCCAGGACGACGCGCGTGCGCAGTTCGTCCTGAACGGCCAGGGCCGCGGCCTCGTCGGCGGGCC
Source organism: Streptomyces sp. NBC_00322 (assembly GCF_036147535.1). Taxonomy (NCBI): domain Bacteria; kingdom Bacillati; phylum Actinomycetota; class Actinomycetes; order Kitasatosporales; family Streptomycetaceae; genus Streptomyces; species Streptomyces sp. NBC_00322. The sequence continues at coordinate 1,508,480 of NZ_CP108019.1, forward strand.
AGTGCGGGGGCGTCTCGATGATCTTCATGGTGACGCCCAGCCTACGACCCGGACGGCTCAGCAGCAGGAGTCTTCGCCTGCCGGTGGCCGTCGCACCGTGTCGCGTAGCCTGGCGATCATGTTCGTACTGGAATTGACCTACACCGCACCCCTCAAGCGCGTCGACGAGCTCCTCGACGCGCATGTGGCCTGGCTGGACGCGCTGTACGAGGAGGGCGTGTTCATCGCGTCGGGACGCAAGAATCCCCGCGACGGTGGGGTGATCCTGGCCGTGGGGGACGACCGCGCGACGATCGAGAAGATCGCGGCGGCCGACCCCTTCACGGTGGGCGGCGTGTGCGAGTACCGGATCACGGAGTTCATCGCGACCAAGACCGCGCCCGGACTCGCCCCGTACCGCCGGCAGTTGCCCTCCTGACGCGATCGCCGTGCGCGGCTCAGAACTCCAGCCGTGCCACGCGGCCCTTCTCGCCCGAGGCCCAGCAGCCGAAGTCGGCAGTGCAGTCGACGGTGTCGTACGAACCGGTGTCGACGGTGCGCCAGCTGCGGCCGCCGTCCAGGGTCAGATCGGTCCCGGTCGGGCCGACGGCGAGCGCCGCCGCGCGGCTGTGCGGGAGCCAGGTCACGCCCGAGCGGTAGGCGGGTGGCGGTGTCTTCGCCTGCTGCCAGCTGCGGCCGCCGTCCCCGCTGACCGCTCCGGCGCTCGGGGATGCCTGGTCGGGGCGGTAGTCACCGCCGACGGCGATGCCGTGGGCGCGGTCGCGGAAGGCGAGCGCGAAGACTCCGCGGGCCGGGTCCCCCGCCGGGATGGTCCCATCGGCGACGGTCCAGTTCAGGCCGCGGTCGGCGGAGTGCAGCACGCGCGCGGTCGCGCCGCCGCCGGTCGCCAGCCAGACGTCCTTGGGTCCTGAGCTGACCAGACACTGGCCGCTCGCCGCGAAGGCCGCCTCGCCCGGCAGCGCATCCGGCATCCCGGCGCTCGGCAGCACCTTCCACGACTTTCCGCCGTCGCCGGTCGACAGGATGCGGTACTTGCCGTCCACCGGATCGCTCATCGCGACGCCGTGGCGGCTGTCGAAAAAGGTGATGCAGTCGTAGAAGGCCTTCGGGTCGGTGTTACGGAAGGACTCGGTCCAGCTCGCGCCGCCGTCGTCGGTTCGGAAGACCCGGGAGGCCTCGCCCTCGCCGATGGCCAGCACCACGGCCCGCCTGGCGTCGAAGGCCTCGATGTCGCGGAACTCCAGCCCGCCCGCCCCCGGCGGGGAGACGTTCAGCCAGCTCCGCCCGCCGTCCGCGGTGCGCAGGACCGTGCCCTTGGAGCCCGCCACCCAGGCGGTCCGGCGGCTGACGGCCGCGAGGCCCCGGAACCGTAAGTCAGTGCCGGTGTTCTTCAGGCTCCAGGCAGGACCACTCTTCCCCGCCACTTTCTCCCCGGCCCCGCCGCCGGTGTGCTGGGCCGCCTGTGCCGGTGCGGCCAGCGCGGCGGCGACCGCCGCCGCGCACAGCCCCACGGACACCATTCGTCTCGTCTTCCCCTTGGACGTCATGGCGCTGGAAGCTAACCCACGGGCCCGAGCCCGTCCAGGGTGCCGCCAGGCGGCTCTTAGGTCGTCAAAGTCCCGTCTGCCTCGCGGTGACACAGGTCACTCTGCCTTCCGATGCACGGATTCCGTCATTCCGACGTCTCTGACGGTGTCAGCGAGACGTCAGCGAGCCGCGCACGAAGGAGCAGGCCTTGTCCACCGTCATCGAGCAGGCCGTGCAGGCCCGCCTGGTCGCCTCTGCGCCCCAGATGGAGTCTGTTCCCGCCACGCTGCGCTACGACCGCGAGGATCCCTTCGCCGTACGTATGGCCTTCCCGCCCCCCGCGACGCTGGAGGGCAACGAAGTGTCGTGGGCGTTCTCGCGCGAGCTGCTCGCGGCGGGCGTCGACGGACCGGCCGGCGTCGGCGACGTACGCGTCAGGCCCTTCGGCTACGACCGTACGGTCCTGGAGTTCCACGCCCCGGAGGGCGTGGCGATGGTGCACATCCGCACCAGCGAGGTGCGCCGTTTCCTCAAGCGCGTCCAGGGCATGGTCCCCACCGGCCGTGAGCACCTCTATCTCGATCTCGACCACAATCTGGCCGAGTTGCTGCGCGACGCCTGCTGACGTCTTCATATTTCCGTTGACGGCCACCGGGCACCTTCGTACGGTGTACAGCGGTTCTGTTGCCGCGAAAAGGAGAAGGACGTTGCTCGTCTGAGGTCTTGAGACACCGTGCGTCACAGCTGCAGGTCAAGCTGCGCGCTTCGTGTGCGACCTCGGCATTCGAGCCGTCCTCCCCCGGCCGGGACCTGTTCCATCCCGTTGTGTCCCCCCGGCGGCCGTCGCCCGCGCCGCGGTGTCTCCACCCGTTGCCCCAACCCCTTCTTCACGCAACCGGGAGACCCGTATGTCTACTGCCCCCGCGCACATCACCTGCTCCTCGCTCACCTTCGCCTGGCCGGACGGCACCGGCGTCTTCGACGACTTCCATCTGGCGGTCGGCCCGGGCAGAACCGGGCTGATCGGCCTCAACGGGTCAGGAAAGTCAACGCTGTTGAAGCTGATCGCCGCCGAACTGGCGCCGACGGAGGGATCGGTCCGCACCACGGGCGAGGTCGGCCATCTGGCACAGAACCTCGTCCTCGACACGGCGCTGCGGGTGGACGAGGTGCTGGGCATCGCCCGCACGCGCGCCGCCCTGCACGCCATCGAGGCGGGTGACGCGAGCGAGGAGCACTTCACGGCGGTCGGCGACGACTGGGACGTGGAGGAGCGGGCACGCGCCACCCTCGACCAGCTCGGGCTCGGCCACATCGGGCTGGAGCGCACCATCGGCGAAGTGTCGGGCGGCGAGGGCGTCCTGCTGCGGCTGGCGGCTCTCCTGCTGGCCAAGCCCGGCGTGCTGCTGCTCGACGAGCCGACCAACAACCTCGATCTGTACGCGCGCCGACGGCTGTACGAGGCGGTCGCCTCCTGGTCCGGCGTAATGGTCGTGGTCAGCCACGACCGTGAACTACTGGAGCTGGTCGACCAGATCGCCGATCTGCGCGACGGGGAGGTCAGGTGGTACGGCGGCAACTTCTCCGCGTACGAGGATGCGCTCGCCGTCGAACAGGAGGCCGCGGGGCGGATGGTGCGCGTCGCCGAGTCGGATCTGCGCAAGCAGAAGCGCGAACTGGCCGAAGCGCACATGAAGTTGGCGCGCCGCAAGCGGTTCGGACAGAAGAGTTACGACAACCAGCGCGTACCCAAGATCATCGCCAATGCCCGCAAGGCCGAGGCCCAGGTCTCGGCGGGCAAGCACCGCATCCTGCACGAGGAGAAGCTCGCCGAGGCCAGAGAACGGCTCGACGAGGCCGTGGACGCGGTGCGCGACGACGACGAGATCCGCATCGAGCTGCCGTTCACCAAGGTCCATCCGGGCCAGGGTGTTCTGCGCCTGAGCGAGCTGCGGCTGCGCTACGGAGCCGAGGTGAAGGGAGAGTTCGAGATCCGCGGCCCCGAGCGGATCGCGCTGGTCGGACGCAACGGAGCGGGCAAGACGACACTGCTGCGTACGATCGCCGGCGAGCTGGAGCCGCTCACGGGTGAGGCCGTGGCGGAGGTCCCGCTGCGTTTTCTGCCGCAGCGGCTCGATGTGCTGGACGACGAGCTGAGCGTGGTGGAGAACGTGGCGCGGTTCGCGCCCGAGGCCACCAACAACCGGATCAGGGCGCGGCTGGCCCGCTTTCTCTTCCGGGGCGCGCGGGCCGACCAGCCGGCCGGGACGCTCTCGGGCGGGGAGCGGTTCCGCGCCGCGCTCGCCGCGCTGCTGCTCGCCGAACCGGCGCCGCAGCTGCTGATGCTCGACGAGCCGACGAACAATCTGGACATGGCGAGCGTCCGGAAGCTCACCGCGGCTCTTGAGTCGTACGAGGGCGCGCTGATCGTGGCGAGTCACGATGTGCCGTTCCTGGAGTCGATCGGCATCACACGCCGACTGCTGCTGGACGGCGAACTGCGCGAGATCACGGCGGACGAGGTATTGGAGGGGGTGCCGGCTCGCTAGCGGGGCACGGTAAGGGGCGGCACGGGGGCCGCGAGGGATTCCATCGCCCGAGCATGCCGGGACATGATGGGCGCACCAGACCCGAACCCCTGGAGAACCCCTCGTGCCCAGCAGGAAAGCCCTGATCCGCCGCCCCAGCCCGCGTCTCGCCGAGGGCCTGGTCACCCATATCGAGCGCTCCCCGGTCGACGTCGCGCTGGCGCTGGAGCAGTGGGAGACGTACGCCGAGACCCTGCGCGAGCACGGCTGGGAGACCGTCGAGACGGAACCGGCCGACGACTGCCCGGACGGTGTGTTCGTCGAGGACACGGTGGTGATCTTCCGCAATGTCGCGCTGATCGCCCGCCCGGGGGCGGAGTCGCGCAGGCCGGAGACGGCGGCGGTCGAGGAGACCGTCGCCCGCCTCGGCTGCTCGGTGAACTGGGTGTGGGAGCCGGGCACGCTCGACGGCGGCGATGTGCTCAAGGTCGGCGACACGATCTACGTGGGCCGCGGCGGCCGTACGAACGCGGCGGGCGTGCAGCAGCTGCGCGCCGCCTTCGAGCCGCTGGGCGCCCGGGTCGTGGCGGTGCCGGTGACCAAGGTGCTGCATCTGAAGTCGGCGGTGACCGCGCTGCCGGACTCGACCGTCATCGGCTACCCGTCGCTGGTGGACACCCCGACCGTCTTCCCGCGGCATCTGCCCGTGCCGGAGGAGTCGGGGGCGCATGTGGTGCTGCTCGGAGAAGGGAAGCTGCTGATGGCGGCGAGCGCGCCCAAGACGGCCGAGCTGTTCACGGATCTCGGCTACCAGCCCGTGATGGTGGACATCAGCGAGTTCGAGAAGCTCGAAGGCTGCGTGACCTGCCTCTCCGTGCGCCTCCGTGACCTGTACGCATAACGGAACGTAACCGGACATCCCTCATCCGGGCTTGGCCAGGGGCTTACTGCGGCTTTAACCTACGGTCTCGTAACCTACGAATACGTAGGTAACTCTCCCGTCCCCCTGGAGCACCCGTGACGATCACCTCTCCCCACCTCGGCAGTTCGGAAGCGTGGAGCGACGCCCGACTGCTGTTCGCGCTGGAAGAGGTGGTGGAGAAGGAACTCAACCGCCATCTCAAGGTCGCCAAGGACTGGATGCCGCACGAGTACGTCCCGTTCAGCGACGGCCGCAACTTCCCCGGCTACTTCGAGGACGGCCAGGCCTGGGAGCCCGAGCAGTCCAAGGTCACCGACATCGGCAAGATCGCGCTGGTGGTGAACCTGCTGACCGAGGACAACCTCCCCAGCTACCACCACGAGATCGCCTCCCTCTTCGGCCGCGACGGCGCCTGGGGCACCTGGGTGCACCGCTGGACCGCGGAGGAGGGCCGGCACGGCATCGTGATGCGCGACTACCTGCTCACCTCGCGTGCCGTCGACCCGGACAAGCTGGAAGAGTTCCGGATGGCGCACATGGCGGAGGGCTTCGAGTCCGACAACCGCCACTCGATGCTGCACTCCGTGGCGTACGTCGCCTTCCAGGAACTCGCCACCCGCGTCTCGCACCGCAACACCGGCCATCAGTCCGGCGACCCGGTCTGCGACCGGATGCTGGCGCGGATCGCGACCGACGAGAACCTGCACATGGTCTTCTACCGCAACCTGCTGGGCGCGGCCTTCGAGCTCGCGCCCGATCTGACCATGCAGGCCGTGCGCGACGTCGTCGTCAACTTCCGGATGCCCGGACACGGAATGCCCGGCTTCGAGCGGGCCGCCGCGCAGATGGCGATCGGCGAGATCTACAACATGCGCATCCACCACGACGACGTGCTGCAGCCGGTGCTGCGCTTCCTCAAGGTGCTCGACATAGACGGTCTGGGCCCGGAGGGTTTGCAGGCGCAGGAGGAGCTCGGCCTCTACATGGGCGGGCTGAACTCCGAGGCGACGAAGTTCGACGAGAAGCTCGCGGCCCGCAAGGCGCGGATGGCGGCGCGCGCGGCGGGCTGAGTCCCGCCGCGTTCGGGCGGCCGGCTCACCAGTCGGCCTCGTCGTAGTCCTTGAGAAAGACACCGGCGACCGGTGCGCCCGCCTCACCGCGCACGATCGGGTCACAGACGCGGGCCGCTCCGTCCACGATGTCGAGCGGCGTCCGGATCCCGGCGGCAGCGATGCGTGCCTTGCGCGGCGCGGGATTCTCGTCTGTGATCCAGCCGGTGTCGACACTGCACATATGGACCCCCTGGGCGGCGAGCCCGGCCGCGCTCGTGCGGGTGAGCATGTTGAGCGCGGCTTTCGCCATGTTGGTGTGGGGATGGCCGGACGTCTTGGTGCGTACGGCGAACCTGCCCGCCACGGCCGCCACGGCGATTTCCCGCATGCGCGGCTTCAGCTCACTGAGGTAATCGAGTCGGCGGGGACGCGCCGTCCCCGAAGGCACTGCCGAGGACGACGCGCTCGCACAGCGGGCAGGGCTCGCCAAGGGCGGCAGGGTGCACACGACGTAGAGGCACCCCGGCCGCCCCCGCCGTAAGGGGTCAGCCCTGGCTTCGCTTGAGGCGGTACCGCTCCTTCTCCGACAGCCCGCCCCACACCCCAAACCTCTCGTCATGCGCCAGCGCGTACTCCAGACACGGCACCCGCCCCTCGCACGCACCGCACAACTGCTTCGCCTCCCGCGTCGACGAGCCCGGCGCCGGGAAGAAGAATTCCGGGCCCGCCTGGGCGCACAGCGCGGTCTCCTGCCAGGAGAGTTCCTGGTCCGTGGTGGTGTTGATCGGCATGCCGCACACATTCCCCCGCCGGGATAAACGCCGCATCAACGAAGCATCAACGTCCCCACGGGCACCACCCCGGCGACGGGCCCGTCCGCGCACGCCACCACGAAGACGGCCGGCTCAGTCGTCCTGCTGCACGCCCTGCATCACCGCGAACCTCGCCCCCGCCGGGTCCGCCAGTTTCGCGAAGCGGCCGACGCCTTCCATGTCGACGGGAGCCATCCGGACCGTGCCGCCCACTCGTTCCGCCGTGGCCACCGCCGCGTCGCAGTCCGTCACCTCGAAGTAGGGCAGCCAGTAGGGGCCCTCCGTCTCGACCGGGTCCGCGGCCAGCGGGACGATGCCGCCGAACATCGCTTCGGCGCCCACGCTCGCCGGGTTGATCATCGTGTACGAGCCCGTGCCGTCCGGCAGCGGCATCGTGGAGGTCTCCCAGCCGAACACGCCCTGGTAGAAGGTGAGGCCCGCGCCCGGGTCCTCGGTGTACAGCTCGGCCCAGCACAGCGTGTTGGGGTCGTTGACGGCGTCCAGGCCCTTGTTCTGGCCCGGCTGCCAGGTCGCGAAGGCCGCGCCCGCGGGGTCGCTGAAGACCGCCATGCGGCCGAGTTCGAAGACGTCCATCGGCTCGAACAGGACCGCGCCGCCGCCCGCCTGGACCGCTTTGGCCGTGGCGTCGGCGTCGGGCGACTGGAAGTAGAGGGTCCAGCCCGGCGCGCCCTGTTCGGGGGTGACGGTCATGGCGCCGGTGACGGTCTTGCCGTCCAGTTGGTACATGCCGTAGCCGCCGGCGTCGGGACCCGCGGACTGGAAGGTCCAGCCGAACAGTCCGCCGTAGAAGGCGGTCGCCGCGTCGAGGTCGGGGGTGCCGAGGTCGATCCAGTTCGGGGAGCCCGTGACAAAACGGGTGCTGAGCATGGTGCGCTCCTTCGAGGTGATCCCGTTGTCCTGCCCTGCCCTGCCGAGTCTGCTACCGATGCCCCGAGCCCGCACTCAGGCGGCGTTCTGCACGAAGCGGTCGAGCAACGCGGCCAGGCCGGCGGCCAGCCCCTCCGGTCCGCCGTGCTCGGCGAGAGCAGGCGCGGTTTTGCGAAGTCTGGGAAGTTCCTGGACCGGCATGCGGTGCAGCCCGAGCCGGAACGCGGGGTCGGACTCTTCGGGGTTGTCGACCATGGCTCGCAGCTCCACGAAGATGTAACCGAGCACCCAGCTGTTGAACGCCCGGAAGGCCATTGACGCTTTTTCCTCGTCGAGGCCGGCCTGATCGAGCAGCTCCAGTACGCGCTCGTGGTCCATGAGGACCGCCAGCGGGCGCCGGGCCAGCGGCACCGCCAGCATGCGGGTGGCCAGGAGGGGGACCACCTGCGGATGGGCAAGGGCGACCTGGTAGGTCGCCTGGGCGATCCGGTGCAGCTCGGCGCGCCATTCCGGCTCCTCGGCCAAGGAGCCCGCGGCCGTGGCCACCGCTTCGTCCGGGCCGCCGACCGTGGCGGCGTCAGCCAGGTATTCCTGCAACTCGATGAAGAGGGCCTCGACCAAGCCGTCCAGGAGTGCGTCCTTGCTGGGCGCGTACCGGTACAGGGCCATCGCCTCCACGCCGAGCTCGGCTCCCACCCTGCGCATGCTCAGCGCCGAGAGCCCTTCGCGGTCGACCAGCTCCAGTGCGGTGGCCAGTACGCGTTCCCGGCTCAGCCTGCCGTAGTGGCCGCGATCGCCGGACCGTCGGCCGCCCTCCTTCCCCCCGCGCTCGGCGCCCTTGCCCTTATTCGCCATGTCGTCCCTCCAGTCGCCTGAGCAAGCCGCCTTGGCCTCCCTCTTGACCGTAGACGCAAAAGGGACAAAAGTGTACGTATACAGCGTAAATATATAGCGTCTGGCGCTTCGCGAGAATCCAGGCGCCCCCCGGTCCCGGGCCCGCCCCTTGGACGGCCGGCTGAGACCTCCCCCTCGGCACATCGCGTCCAAAGGAGAAGAGTCCATGCCCGAGCCGTCAATCGTCCTGGTCACTGGTGGCGCCGGTTTCATCGGCAGCCACACCTGCGTCGAACTTCTCGACCACGGCTACGAGGTCATCGTGGTCGACGACTATTCCAACAGCTCACCCCTGGCCTGCGTACGTATCCAACGGGTCGCCGGCCGCCCCCTGACAGGCGTGTACGCGGTCGATCTGCGTGACCGGCGCGCGCTCTCGGCCATATTCCACCAACACCAGGTGGATGCCGTGGTGCACCTCGCCGGAAAAAGGTCCGTCCATGAATCCCTGCAGATGCCGATCGAGTACTACGACGTGAACGTCGGTGGCACCACCTCACTGCTGAACGTCATGCAGGAGCACGGTGTGCAACAGCTGGTCTTCTCCTCCTCCTGCTCCATCTACGGCGAGGGCGACAGAGTGCCGCTCGCCGAGAACGCCCCGGCTCATCCGGCGACGCCTTCCGCCGCGTCGAAATGGGTCTGCGAGCAGATGCTCGCCGATGTGTGCCGACTCCGCCCGGAGTTCACCGTTCTCACGCTGCGCCACTTCAATCCGGTCGGCGCGCATCCCAGCGGACTGCTCGGCCAGGACTCGCACGGCGAGCCCGCCAATCTGATGCCCCGAGTGGCCCGCGTCGCGGCCGGAAGGCACGTGCGCCTCAGCGTCTTCGGCGGCGATTACGACACCGCCGACGGCACCGTGGTCCGGGACTACATCCACGTCATGGACCTCGCCGATGCCCACCGCAACGCTCTGGAGCACTTCGCCGACCGCAGGGGTATGCGCGTCTTCAACCTCGGCGGCGGGTCGGGCACCTCGGTCCTCGAACTCCTGGCGGCGTTCGGCGAGGCGTGCGGCAGGTCCATCCCGTACGAGGTCGTGGACCGCCGTCCGGGCGATGCGAGCGAACTCGTCGCCGACGCGAGCGCGGCAGCGCGGGAGTGGGGCTGGCAGCCGACCAGGGATCTTGCCGCGATGTGCCGCGACGCATGGCGCTTCCAGCAGTTCAACCCGACCGGCTACACGTCCGGCACTTGACCAAATGTCCGATATGGTTAATATGTATGTATACGGTGTAAACGTACAGAGGATACGGATTCCTCGCCGAGCCCTCGCCGCCGACTCGCACAGCGAGCGGGGCTCTCCCCCACCACACGGCGCCACTGGTGCACAGACTCGAATCCGGAGACATCATGACCACGAACCAGACGCATCGCCCGGCCACCGACCCGGCGCAGTCCCCCACCCCCCACCCCGCACGCCGGGCCACCGACACACCGGCCCACCCGATGCGCCGCGCCGAGGACAACCTCCCGCCCCGCGCGTCCGTGTCTCTGGTCATTCCGGCCCTCAACGAGGCGCGCAACATCCCCTGGGTCTTCGAGCAGATCCCGGACTGCGTCGACGAGGTCATCCTGGTCGACGGCAACTCCATAGACGCCACGGTGCCCATGGCGACCCACTGCCTCCCCACGGTCCGCAGTGTCAAGCAGAACGGCCCGGGCAAGGGAAACGCCCTGCGCACCGGGTTCCTCGCGGCGACCGGCGACTACGTGGTGATGATGGACGCGGACGGCAGCATGTCGCCCGCAGAGATCCCGCACTTCGTGCACTTCCTCGAGAACGGCTACGACTTCGTCAAAGGCTCACGGTTCGTCGCCGGCGGCGGCTCCCTGGACATCACCCGCTTCCGGCAACTGGGCAACCACGTGCTGCTGGCAGCGGTCAACCGGCTCTACGACGCCTCGCTGACCGACCTGTGCTACGGATTCTGCGCATTCCGGCGCAGCTTCCTGGACCAGTTGGACCTGCACGCCGCCGGCTTCGAGATCGAGGCCGAGATGATCGTGCACGCGCTGCGTTCCGGACTGCGGATCGCTGAGGTCCCGAGCCTCGAACTGCCCCGCCGCAGCGGCCGTTCCAATCTGCACGCCATCTCCGACGGCCGCCGCGTGCTGCGCACCCTGCTGTCCGAGCGCCCCGGCGCACGGTCCGCGTCGACCGGACGGAGCACCGGGTGAACGCCGCCGGCCCCCGTTTCCCCACCCCGGGCGCGGCAGCCTCCGTGCCCGCCGCCCCGCCGTACACCCCGGCAAGGATCGTCGACATCGACTTGGCCGAGCCCGGCGAGTTCCGCCCGCCCGGCAGCCTCGAGCGGATTCGCCCGGAGGGCCGGGTGCTCGCCCTGGTGCGGCTGCACGGCCACCCGCTGGGGATGGTCTCCACGACCGGGACCGGCCCCGTTGAGCTGTGGCAGTCCTTGGCCAATGCTTCCCACCGGGAGCTCACCACTCCCGTCTCCCGGCATCTGGCAGCCGACGGGCCGCGCACGGCGTACGGGGATTCCCCCTCGTGGGACGAACCGGCCGCCCTGCACTGCCAGGCAGCCAGGCTGCGCGCCCTCCAGGAGGCCACCGACATCAGCGTGATCGTCGCCACCCACAACCGGCCCGAGCAACTGCGCCAGTGCCTGGACTCGCTCCTGCAGATGGAGTACCCCCGGTTCGAGGTGATCGTGGTGGACAACGCCCCGGCGGACGGGGCAGCCGAGCAACTGGTCCACGAGGTCTACGGCCGGCGCGTCCGTTACGTCCGCGAACCCGTGGCCGGCCTGGCCCGCGCACACAACCGTGGACTGGCCGTAGCACGCGGCCGGATCGCTGCCTTTACCGACGATGACACCCTCGTCGACTCCCGGTGGCTGACCGAACTCGCCGCGGCCTTCGCGAGCGACCGGCGGATCGGCTGTGTCACCGGCCTGATCGTGCCCGCCGAACTCCAGACCGGAGCCCAGGCCGCCCTGGAGCGGCACGGTGGATTCGCGAAGGGGTACACCCCTCGCACCTGGTCGCTGCACAACCCGCCGGACGACCCGCTGTTCCCGTTCACCGCCGGACGCTTCGGCTCCGGCGCCAACATGGCCTTCCGTACCGATCTGCTGCACGCCATCGGCGGCTTCGACCCGGCCACCGGAACCGGAACCCCGGCTCACGGCGGCGACGACCTGCTCGCCTTCTTCCGGGTTCTGGTCGGCGGCCACACCCTCGCCTATCAGCCGGGCGCGATCGTCTGGCACCGCCATCACCGTACCGAGGACGCCCTGAAGACACAGGCCTTCGGATACGGCGCCGGGCTCGGGGCCTATCTGACCGGCGCACTCGCCCACGAGCCAAGGATGCTGCCCGCCCTGCTGCGCAGGCTCCCCGGCGGCATCCGGTACGCGGCGACCAAGGCACGCGGCCGGACCGAACCGGGCGACAGATGGTCCCGGCGGCTGGCCTTCCTGGAGATCAAGGGTCTGCTCTACGGTCCGCTCGGCTATCTGCTCAGCCGCGGTCTCCGCCGCCAGGCCTCCGGGAGGTCCTCATGAATGCCGCGCCCACTCTGTCGGTCGTCGTCTGCGCCTACACCGTCGACCGGTGGGACGACCTGCGGGCCGCGATCGGGTCGGTGCACGCCCAGGACCACCCGGCGGACGAGATCGTGCTGGTCATCGACCACTGCCAGGAGCTGCACGAAAAGGCTTGCGCCGAGCTGCCCGGAATCCGTGTGATGCCCAACCGCGAGCGCAAGGGCCTCTCCGGTGCCCGCAACACCGGTGTGGCGGCGGCCCGTTGCGAGGTGGTGGCCTTCCTCGACGACGACGCGGCCGCCGACCCGGACTGGACCGACCGCATGCTGGCGCCCTACGACGACCAGCAGGTCGCGGGCGTCGGCGGGCTCGTCCGGCCGTGGTGGGGCACGGACCGGCCGGCGTGGTTCCCACCGGAATTCGACTGGGTGGTCGGCTGCTCGTACCGGGGACTGCCCGAACAGTCCACCCCGGTACGGAACTTCATCGGCGCCAACATGTCCTTCCGCAGGGCCGAGGTAGTCTCGGCCGGCGGCTTCCGCACCGACCTCGGACGGGTCGGAACCCGGCCCCTGGGGTGCGAGGAGACAGAGCTGTGTCTGCGGATCGCGGCCCGCCGGCCCGACGCCGTACTGCTGTACGAGCCTGCCGCGGCGGTACGACACCATGTCCCCGAGACGCGTACCACCTGGGCGTACTTCCGTTCGCGCTGCTATGCGGAAGGGCTCTCCAAGGCGCTGGTCGCCCGGCACAGCGGCAGCAGAGCCGCGCTCGCCAGCGAGCGCACCTATCTCAGGTCGACCATCCCCCAGGCCTTCGTCCGAACCCTGCGGCCCGGCCGTCCCGGCGCCCTGGGCACCTTTGCGGCACTGACCGCGGGCGTCTGCGCCACGGTCGCCGGCTACGCCGTCGGCCGGATCCACTCGCTGTCGTCCGGCTCCGCTCCGCACCGCCCGCCGTCGCCCCTGGACGAGCCGGACACCGACACGGCACCGGCGCCCTTCTGGGGGTCTCCCTACGCCCTGCGGGCGGGGGGGCCCGTCGGCAGAAAAGGCTGACGCCCGTTGCCGCTCAGTGCTGCCAGACACGTACCCAATCCACTCGCATCCGCGCCGAATCGACCGAGGGGGGCGGGGGACCGGGAACGCCCACGGCCAGGTTGACCAGTACTTCCATGGCGACGTGCGGAATCCTGGCGGCTTCGGTCACCCGGAGCCGTTTGATGCCGTCCACGTACCAGGTCAGCTCGTCGGCCTCCCAGAGGAGCCCGAACACGTGGTACCCGGCGGGGAAATCGACTGGTCCGTAGGTTCCTCTCACCCGCTGCTCGGCACCCTCGCGGTCGCGCCAGTGCACATACATGAAGACTCGCTGCGTGGTTGCGATGAACTCCATGATGTCCAGCTCGGGAGGCGTATAGCGGGACGCGGGCATCATCCAGAAGGCCGGGAACATGCCCCCCTCCGGGGGAATCCGGATCGCCGCTTCGAAATAGCCGTAGGTGAAGGTCCGCCGGGGACGGCCGTCCCAGTGGTCACGTCCCGTGGAGATCATGCCGGAGGTCCACGGGTAGGTCCTGCCGTCGCTCCCCTGGGTGCTTCTGCGCTCGGCGTTCAGGGACAGGGCGCCTCCCCCCACCGAGACCTGGCCCGGGAGGTACCACTGCGCCTCGTTGTTCCCGCGGTTGGTGCACCCGTTCTTGTTCCAGTCGTAGCAGGTGACCCAGCGATCGGTATCGAGTTTCGAGCCGTTGAAGTCGTCGTGGAACACCAGGTGCCACGCGCCCGCAGCAGGCGGCTCCGGAGCCGAGTTGTCGCCGCCGCAGGCCGTCGCCAGCATCAGCAGGATCGCGGCCACCGCCTGCCAGGCGTGCCTGGCCGGTCTCACTGTCACCGGTTCCTGGCGGCGAGCCCGGCGGCGAGCTGCCGGGCGGCGAAACCCGTCCCGCAGACGAATCGCAGGACCGGCCCGAAGCTGGGTGCCGCGGCCAGCCCGGTGAAGTAGAGGCCGGGCACCGAGGACTCGAAGCCGGCCGACAGCCGCGGTGCACCGCCGAACGTCTGCACCGCCTGACGGAGTGTGGGCTCCAGGAGCCCGAGCCGGTCCACGTCCACCCGGTACCCCGTGGCCATCAGGAGATGTTCGGCGCGCACCAGCTCGGTTCCGCCACCCGTGTCCGTCAACTCCAGGCGTACCGTCCCGTCCTCCGGCACGGCGGAGCGCACCGTGCGCCCGGACAGCACCGGGAAGCGGCCTGCGACGCGCTCCCGCAACCACCAGGCACCGGACGGCCCCAGCACGGTGTGCAGCAGACGGACCCGCACGGGCGTGGGCAGATGGCGGTAGGCGGCGGCGCCTCTGCTGACAGCCAGCAGTGACCAGCCTGGGCCGAGGGCGGAGCCGGGTTTGTACAGCCGGGTGGAACGGCGGCGGGCGCTGGGCGTGTCCGTCTGCGGAGGGTCACCGAAGACCACGGCAGGGGCACGGGCGACCAGGGTGGGGTGGGCCCCTGCCTCGTTCAGCAGTGCGGCGGTCTCCAACGCCGACTGCCCCGCCCCCAGGACCGCCACCCGCTGACCCTCGAAGCGGGTCAGATTCCGGTGCTCGCACGTGTGGGAGGTCAGACCCGCCGCGGCGAGATGGCGCAGCTCTCGCGGTTCATGGGCGAACGGGACCAGCCCGGTGGACACGACCACAGCTGCGGCGAGGAATTCCTCACCGGAGTCCAACGTGATACCGAAACCGCCGTCGACGGCCTGCACACCGCGCACCATCGACCGCTCGACTTCGGGCACCCGGCGCTCTTGGAACCATCGCCCGTAGCCGATGAACTCCTCCACCGGGATCGGATAGAGGTCGCCAACCGGTCCGCTGCCCTGAGCCGCCCGGAAATCCGCGAAGCCGTACCCGGGTTCCGGGGCGGAAATCGACGACGCCGCCGGGACGGACTTGAGGAACATGCCTTCGGGCATATGAGTGTGCCAGCCCTGCATCGGCTCGCCGAAAATTCTCAGACGAACCCCCGATGCGCTCAGCCGGGCAGCGGTGGCGAGCCCGTACGGTCCAGCTCCGATGACCACGACCGGAACCCCTTCCCGGCGGATCCCGGTCGCTCTCGTCGCTGCCCGGTAGCGGGCAGCCACGCGCAAATTCGGGGGCATTCCCGTACCTCCTCCGAGGAAAGGTCCTTCAACCAGGGTGCACCAGCAGCCCGAAGGCGACCATTCGCGGACCCTGTCCGCGGAGCGCCCTTCCCTGTCACGCTTTCGACTCGGGCTCAATGGCCGGCGCGGTGGCCTGCCGTTCCTCAATCCGCTTGCCACCTCGTCGCGGCATGAGTGCGAGGACGGAGGTGAGGACGGCGAGTGCCAGCAGGGCTCGCCTGGCGCTGAACGTGCCGGTGAGGAAGAACGCCTCCGCCACGAGTACCGACAGCGACAGGCTGAGCACCACGCTGAGCACGGCGACCTCGAGAACGGCGACCCGGCCGTTGCCTCGCCACGCCTCCGGACGTACGGGTCCCACGGCCGCGAGTCCCGGACACACGAGCAGAAAGACGGCGGTGACGACAACCCGCAACGGAGTCCCTGCCGACGCCACGGTAGCCGCGAGCGCCAGCCAGCCGGACGCGGCGAGTCCCCAACGTAGCGACGTCATCGGCGGATCGTCTCCCTCGGAGTCTCGTACCGGTACACCACCGCGTCATCGCTGTCGTAGACGCGAGCGAAGCCCGCTGCGCCCGACAGGGCCGACTCCAGCCGTTTCACGGTGTCGGCGGGCAGCTCCCCTGTGAGGTATAGGTCTCTGGCCTGCGCCTGGCTGAGGATGATGTACGCGGGCTCCTTCGCGGTGGCCCCGTAGACGAAACCCTTCACGCCCTCCACAGGATCTCGTACCAACCGACGTCTGTCCCCGATGTCCTGCTGGCCCAGTAGCACCTCCTCGTGCTGGTCGTAGTGCATGAAGAGGCCGGGAACGGCGGAGGTCAGTGTCACGATCCGTGAACCTTTCGGAGCGTGAGAGGTCACATAGCGGGCGGCGGCGACCTCCTGGAGGGTGAAGCGGTTCACGGCCTCCTTGCCGTAGTAGCCGAAGACGAGGCCGCCGAGCAGGGCCAGCAGCAGAGGGTAGATGACGAGCATCCGCGGACGTGGCCGCGTGCCGCGGTACACGAGCAGCGCGGCGATCAGGAAGGCTGCGGCGGGCAGTGCGAACAGGTAGGCCCGGAAGATCATCTCTCCGCCGTACGCGTTCGCGGCGAGGATCAGCAGGGGGGAGATCACCAGCAGGGGCAGTCCGGTGCGGCGCGTCCAAGGACGGCGTACGAAGCCGATCGCGGCCAGCAGGAACACAAGCGCGGACAGGCCACGGTCGATCCAGGACACCAGGGCCAGTCCCGGCGCGGCGGTGCCCAGGGTGGCCAGCCCGGAGGAGATGTTGACGTCGGGCTGGATGAGGGCGTCCAGCATGCTGCTCAGGTGGGGGGAGATGTACGACCGCGCCACGGTGGCGTCCCACGCGGCCGTGAGCACGAGCGCCCCGGCCAGAACCGGCAGCACCACCCGCCGGTTGCGGCGTGGCAGCGACAGAAAAACCAGCGCGCTGAGCAGCATCAGCGGGGTGAGCGGGTGTGACGACACGATCGCGGCCACGATCACAAGCACCACGAGCAGCAGTCCCGGCGGCCAGGCTCCTCGTCTGCGACGGTCCGGCCGTGGGAGCGCGGAGGACGGCAGCTGCCGCAGGATCAGGGCGATCACGGTCACGAACAGCAGGAAGCCGAAGGCCTGCGGCGCGAAGTAGTCCTGACCCACCCAGGAACAGGAGTAGAAGATCCAGGCCGCTCCCCAGATGAGCCTTCTGTCACGGGCCACCGCCCGGTACATCAGCAGCAGTGGACCGAGCAGCAGGACGTTGGTGAACGCCGGGGCCCAGGCCGCGTACCCGACGGCGGATTCCAGTCCGGTTGCCCGCAGGAACAGCGCGTTGAGCTGGAAGAAGCCCGGCCACTCGTTGTAGATGGAGAGCGGTCCCGAGTTCGGCACATTGCCGCCGTGTCGCAGCATTGCATCGATGATCGCCAGATGCTTCCAGGCCCAGGAATAGCGCAGGGTCGGATAGAGCAGCGTGGGCGTGGCGTGGATGACGGCGATCAGCCCGAGAACGTAGGCCGCATACCAGGTGTTGCCGGTCCGCCGGTCGCCCAGCGCAAGGCAGAAACCCAGGGTGAGCAGGGCCAGTGCGACCCAGAAGAGCACCGGCAGTACCTGCAGCAGGCCCAGGTCGCGCATCCGGTCGAGGTCGACATTGCGCAGCGACAGCAGCCACAGGGCGAGCGCGGCCGGCAGCACCGCCCGGATCGCCCAGCGGCGGGTGGCAGCTCGCCCTGGCCGGGAATCGCCGGTCGTGGACGTGCCGGGCGGCGCGTCGGCCCCTGTACGAGGCGACGTCGAGCCGCCTGTCAGCGTCGGGCGCTCGCCCATCGGGACGCCTCCTCAAGGACCGGGGCGACGGTGTGGGCCACCCACCAGCGGCTGCGGCCGAACTGCGGCGACTTCTGCACGTTGCTCGCCACGTGCCACAGCCACGTCAGCAGCGGCAGTACTGCCGGGTCGCCGCCGTCCGGATCCACGGCGGCGGACGCGAGCAGTGCACGGTCCGCGGCCGGCAACCCGTCGGCGCGGAGGGCCTCGGCGACCAGCCTTCCCAGCGGGCGGCCGCTGAGCGCCTGCCGGACTGTCAGCACGAAGGCGCAGGCGTCGATCTCGGAGGGGCCGTCCGTTCGCGCGTTCCCCCAGTCGTACACACCGGTGACCCGGGTCCGATCCTCGTTCAGCAGCACATTGCCGGGATGAAAGTCCCCATGCGTCCAGGCCTCCGTCAGCACGGCTCCGGCAAGGCCCTCGTCCAGACGCCGGCGCAGCGCTTCCAGTCCCTGCGCTCCGGCACCTGTCCTGCACCATCCAATCTCCGTCGAGAGGATCTGCAGCTGCGGTTTTGCCCACTCGTCGGCCCGTTCGGCTGCCGGCTGCCGGTGTCCGCTCGCGAGCCGCAGTTCCGCCAGGAAGGAGAGTGCGGCAGTGACCGTACGTTGCAGGTCCTGCGGTCTGTGCGGGACCAGGTGATCGGCGGGTACGCCCGCGAGCCAGCCCTGGGCCAGCATCCGGGCCGGCCCGTCGGGCCGGTAGCCGACGGGTTGTGGGAGCAGCTGCCGCCAGGGGTCGAGCCGGTCGTCCGCGGCCAGCTGCCGCAGGACCTCCCACTCACGGGCGAGTCCGTCTGCCGCCCTTTCGTTCCTTGGGTGCTTGACCAGGACGGCCCACGTGCCTCGCTGCAGCCTGAACACGAGCAGGTTGGTCTGAGGGAAGGTGTTTCGTCGAACCACGGTGACATCACAGGGGTGCATCCCGCGCACCAACCAGTGCGCCCTCAGGCCGTCGGTCAGTCCGCCGAGAACACGTGGGGAGCGGAGCGGCAGCAGCCCGAGCACGGGCTCCCACCGCGAATGGCCGCTCCGGTGGCCCGTCGATTTCACGGCGTCCACACAGTGCCCGGTCGGAAGCCTCGTCATCGTCTCGGGCGGGGTCGCGAAGTTCTGAGCATGATTCATGATCAAACTTTCGGGAGCCGGGCGCCCACCGGCACGACCCGCACCTCGCGCGATCGGCGGAACCGATGGGTCCAGATGGCGGTACTTCTGTCCGTCAGCGAACGGACGGCGATTCGCTGTCCGCTGCCGGGGGTCGCTTCTTGAGGAACGCCACTCACCAGGAGATCAATGATCCAGAATAGGGTATATATGGTACTAATTCCTAGCTTCCTCTGTTGAGTGCTGATGGGCAGCAGGAGGATCCGGGTAACGGTCCGTCACGGCACAAAACAGGACAGCAGGCGCATCCCCGTCCTGTGAAGGGAGAACCGTGAGGCCACGAGTGAGGGGCGCGAGGCCCTTCCCGGTCGGCGGGCCGGGGCGCAGGAGCGAGCCGGCCCAACTCCCGGTCGACGTCTGGAGTGCGATGGCTGATCTCCGCGGCGCACAGGACGACGGATGAATCCCGGATCATCCCTCGACCGGGAGGTGCCCACGCTGCTCGCCAAGATCGGCAGCTATCCCCAGCACCATGGCGGCCTCGGCGTGGTGCGCACGATCGGCCGCATGGGTGTCCCGGTCCACGCCGTCGTCGAGGACCGATTCACTCCGGTGGCGGTGTCACGCCATGTCACCCGCAGGTTCGTCTGGCCCACCACCGGGCTGGAGGAACCGCGGCTACTGATCGAAACCCTGCTGTCGATCGGCCGGGCCATCGGCTCGCCCTGTATCCCCGTACCGACCGACGACGAAGCCGGCGTCCTGCTGGCCGAGAACTCGGACCGGCTGGCGGAGTGCTTTCTGCTCCCGCCGACGCCCTCCGGTCTGCCGCGGCTGCTGGCCAGCAAGGCAAGTCTGCACAAGCTCTGCGAGAAGCTCGGCGTACCCACCCCTCGCACACGGGCACCCGCAAACCGCGATGAACTGGTCGACGCGGCGCGTGAACTGGGCTATCCGGTGGTGCTCAAGAACCGCGAAGCATGGACCAGACTGCGCGCCCCGGCCGTGGGCAGCACCACCATGGTCCGCAACGAGCAAACTCTGCTGGCCCGGTATCCGGCGGGCCCGCTGCCCCCGCTCGTGATGCAGGAATACATCCCCAGGGAGCAGGCCGAGGACTGGATCACGCATCTCTATTGCGGTGCGGGCGGCGCGCCCCGCGTCGTCTTCACCGGTCTGAAGCTGCGCTCATGGCCACCGCACGCAGGGGTGACCACCCGGGCCGTGGCCCTGCGCAACCCCTGCTTGGCGAAGCTGGCCGGGGAGCTGTGCCAGCGGATCGGCTACAGCGGGCCGGCGGACCTCGACTGGCGTTACGACCGGCGCGACGGACGCTACAAGCTGGTGGATTTCAACCCGCGAACGGGTGCCCAGTTCCGGCTGTTCGAGAATGTCCACGGAATCGACGTCGTACGCGCCATGCATCTGGACCTGACAGGCCGTCACGTGCCGGCCGGCCCGGAGGTCGAAGGGCGGATGTTCGTCGCCGGTCAGCTCGATCTGCCATCGGTTGCCGCCTGGCTGCGGGAGGAGCACCAGCTGCCGCCTGCCCTGCTGCACGGGCGGGGGACAGAGCGGGCCTGGCTCTCCCGGGACGACCCACTGCCCGCCGCGGCCGAGGCGATCAGGCTGGCAAGCACCGTGGCGCATCGCATCGGTTGCTCCCTGAACCTCCGGCTCGGCGGACGCCGGAGGGCGTCCTGCCCCTGATGCCGACATCGCGCGCGGCCGGGCACCTCTCCGAATGCGCGTTGCCGTCGACTCAACCGCAGCGAGTCGTCCGACATCTGGCGGCTGCTCATATCTATGGTGATGAGTCATGATTTTTACGCAATTGTGGACGGAGGGTCCGTGGAAGTCGCCTTCCCTCACGTCGAGCTGTCGGGATCCTGGGTGCGCGGCCTCATCCCGATCCAGCCCCGCGGCCTGCTGACCCGGCCCGTAGATCTGCTGATGGCCCGTCGGCTGGCGAGCCGGCTGCGTACGGACACGGTCAGCTTCCGCGACCTGCATCGGCTGCAGCGAACAGTCTCCGATCTCCTGGTGTTCCAGTTGGACGGACAGGCCGTGCAGCCCCCTCTGGTGGTCAAGCATCCCCGCAGCAGCCGAGCTGCCGCGTCGCTGGCCGTGGGATGTGAGGCCGTGCGGCAACTGACGCGGGACGACCGCCTGGACGACTGGAGGCGGCTGCTGCCTCGCGTGGAGGTGTGCCGACTCGACGAGCGGCTTCCCCTGGTCGCGGAAGGCCTGCTGCCGGGCGTCGAAGGCGACACACTGCTGCGGCGCTCTCCACGGCAGGCTCGGCGCGTGGCGGCCTCAGCGCTCCGGACGGTCGGCGATCTGCACCGGGCGACCGGCCGCCCGGAGCGCGTCACGGACCGTGTCGGGGACTGGGTGGACCCCCAGCTCGCGATCCTGTCCGAAGAGATCCACTGGTGCCGCAAGGGCCGCGGCGCGGCCGCCGTCGAGGCACTGCGGGAGCGCCTTGTCCGTGGTCTGTACGGACGCACCCTGACGGTGGCGTGGACCCATGGGGACTTCCATCCCGGAAACGTTCTGCTGAGCGAGGAGCGCGGGACGCTCACCGGGGTGATCGACTGGGCGAGCGCCCGCCCCGACGGCCCGTGCGTGATCGATTCCTACATATTCGTTCTGACGCTCCGGCATCAGCGCGGTGGGCGGCAGCTGGGGCGAATCGTGGCCGATGTCGTGCGACGCGGCTCTCTGCTGCCCGAGGACCGCCGCCTCCTTGCCGAAGCCGACGTCCCGCCACCGGACGAGGACGAAGCCGTACTGCCGCTGCTGACCTGGTTGTGGCATGTGGCGGGCAATGTCGCCAAGTCGGCTCGCTACGGGCGCAGCCATCGGTGGGTCGCGGGCAATGTGGTGCCAGTGCTCAAAGAGGTGGCGGGGCGGTAGCGCCCAGCACCCGTTGCCCGGCCGCCGAGTGCCGCCGGGAGGCCGTGCGACGGGGCTCGGCCTAGGCTCGGGAAAGAGGCAGGCAGGGCATGGCGCGCCCCGTCCCCGACTTCTCGTCCCGCCCTCTCATCCCCCGTCAGCAGGAGGAGGCCATGAACTCACCCGTCGTACTCCCGGCGACCACAGCGTCGGGCCCCGTGCGGGTGACCAGCCCCGCCCCGCGGGAGGTCTGGCGGCAGCTGGCAGACACCGACGAGAACGCCGTGGTCAGCCAGACTCCGACGTGGCTCGATTGCATCTGTGCGACGGGACCGTTCGAGGACGCCAGCCGACTGTACGAATTCGGCGGAGGGCGCCGGCTCGTCGTACCGCTGGCCCGTCGGCGAGGCTGGCCGGCGAGGCTGGCCGGCGAGGACTCCTGGCCGTCGGACTGGGGGATCGGCGGCCCGTTGGTGCCCCCCGGGGCACCCGACGAGACCGAGGCTCGCGTCGTCTTCGACGACCTCGCGCGGCGCCCGACGCTCCGGGTCGCCATTCGTTTCGGGCCGGGCGCCGACCCGGTCTGGGCGCGGGCGGCGCCGCAGAGCTTCCACGCGGAGGAACACATGACACAGGTGCTGAACCTGGACGGCGGCTTCGGCACCGTCTGGGAACGGCGCTTCCACGGACGAGTCCGACGTGCCGTGCGCCGAGCCGAGCGGTCCGCGATCGAGGTGGAGGTCGATCGCACGGGCAAGCTCGTGCCGGCCTTCTACCACCTGTACGAACAGTCGATGATGCGCTGGGCCCGGCAACAGCACGAGCCGCTGGCACTCGCCCGGTGGCGGCAGACCCGGAGCTTCCCACGACAGCGGCTGGAGGCCGTTGCCGAGCGGTTCGGTGAATCGTGCGTTATCTACATGGCATCGTGTTCCGGCGAGCCCGCCGCAGCGATTGTCGTCCTGCGTCACGGGCCTCATGCGAAGTACTGGCGCGGTGCGATGAACCGGGATCTCGCCCACCCCGTCCGGGCGAACTTCCTGCTCCACCACCTCGCCGTCGAGGACGCGTGCGAGGCGGGCTGCACCTACTACCACCTGGGGGACTCCCGGCCGGGGTCCTCGCTCGCCCATTTCAAGGAGGGCTTCGGGGCCGATAGCTACTCGACCCCCACCTTCCTGCGCGAGCGGCTTCCGGTCTCGGCCGCCGATCGCGGACTGCGGGACGTCGTCAAGCGCCTGATCCGCTTCGAGGACGCCTAGCTCGGGACACGGAAACGCGCGCGAGGACGGCCCGAGGCGGACCGGGTCGCAGACTGCCCGTCCTCGACCTAGGCTGAGGGGAAACGAGGAGTTGTTGGAAAGCCAAGCTATCCGTGGCCGCCGGATGGAGTCCTCGGTAACGCAGATTCTTCGTACGGATCATGCGGCGCCTCCTTGTCCGGGCTGCGCATCACTGGGAGTCACCTTGCGCCGTCGGCAGGAGCGCTACCGCGGACACCTGAGCACCACCCGGTGCCCTGAGGGTGATTGGGCGAGCGCTGCCGCCGCCGGCCGTGCGTCCGCCGCGCTGCAGGAGGCCGAGCACCTGCCCGACAACTGGCGGGCACGGTGAGCCCGGGGCGGCAGCCCAAGGACCATTTGCTGCGCACCGGCCACGTGCTGACGTTCAACTCGCTGGTGACAGCCGCACTTGGGGCCGGGTACTGGGCATTGGCCGCCCGCTGGTACGACACCGATGCGGTGGGCCGCAACTACTCGGCCGTGTCGGCGATGATGCTGCTGGCCGGGGTGGGCCAGCTCAACCTGACCAATGTGCTGCTGCGGTTCGTGCCCACCTCGGGGAAACGCACCCGGCTGCTGGTCTCCAGGGCCTACCTGGCAGCTTGCGTCTTCACCGCGTTCCTTGCAGGGATGTTTCTCTTCCTGGTGCCCCAGATCTCGCCGGGACTGCTGTTCCTGCGCGAGCCGCTGCTGGGGGGATGCTTCGTCCTGGCGACTGCGGCGTATGCGGTCTTCGTCATCCAGGACGGCGTGCTGACCGGCCTGCGACGTCCGGAATGGGTGGTATGGGAGAACGCCGTGTTCGCGGTGGGGAAGATCGTGCTCGTCGGTGTGCTCGCCGTCGTCGCGAAGTCGACCGGAATCCTGCTGTCCTGGGCCCTCGCTCTGATCCTCGCCATCAGCCTCACCAACGGCTTCCTGTATGCCAGGGCCTTCCCCCGGCACGCCAGCAACCGGGCGGACGAACGGGCCGACTGGAGCAGACCGACGCCGGGATACATCATGGCGGACTACGTGGCCGCGCTTTTCTGGCTCGCCGCGACTGCCCTGCTCCCGATCATCGTTCTCAACCGCCTCGGCCCCGACCAGGCCGCCTACTTCTCGCTCGCCTGGCTCGCCGGGTTCTCGCTGTACCAGCTGAACGCAAGCATGGGCGAGTCGCTCATCGTGGAGGCGGCGAACGACCCGGCCCAACTGCTCGTGCAGTGCCGCCGGGTGCTGCGACACACCGGGATGCTGTTGCTTGCCGGAGCACTGATCCTCTGTGTAGCGGCGCCGCTCGTACTGCGGGTGTTCGGCCCGGACTACGCGCAGAACGGGGCCGGTCTGCTCCGCCTGGTGGCTCTGTCGGCGTTTCCCAATCTGGTCATCATCACGGCCGTCAGCGCCTGCCGGGCCCAGCGCCGGATGCGCCTGCTGATCGGAATCCTGGCCGTCGTCTGCTCGTTGGCCACCGTGCTGTCCTTGGTGCTGCTGTCGGCACTGGGCATCGCGGGGGTC
This sequence comes from Streptomyces sp. NBC_00322, assembly GCF_036147535.1. Classification (NCBI taxonomy): domain Bacteria; kingdom Bacillati; phylum Actinomycetota; class Actinomycetes; order Kitasatosporales; family Streptomycetaceae; genus Streptomyces; species Streptomyces sp. NBC_00322. Next base: position 1,532,888 of record NZ_CP108019.1, read on the forward strand.
GGCGCCGGCTGGCTCATCGCCCAAACGGTGGTGGCCGCGTGGCTGTGGTGGCGCAAGCCGCTCTGGCTGCCCGCGCGGGACCGGTCGGCATCACCGGCAGACGGGGGCCTGGTGGGACCGCCGTGAGGCGCGCTCAGCTCCGTCCGGTAGTGAGACGGGACTCGACAGCCCCGCGGATCCGCTGCAGCTGATCCTGGAGCCGAGTGAGCGGCAGGCGCTCGAGCCGGTACTCGGCGAGGGGTCTTTCGCGGGCACCGAGGTTGGCCTTGAACCGCTCCAATGAAGCGACCCCGCCCGATTCGCCCATCTCGTAGTAGCGGCAGCCGACATCACAGGCTTGCTCGACCGAGCGGAGCTGAAGGAGCTGGTTCACGCGCAGCGGACCGGCCGTCTGCTTGTCGCTGAAGCCGCGCCAGTAGATGCAACTCGATCCGTGCAGCAAAACGATCGTGGCGGCCACCGGTTCACCGTCGAGGGCGGCGACCAGGATGCGGCAGGTGCCCGGGAGGGAAGCGGCAACCGCATGGAATTTGGCGAGCGGCTCCGCACGCTTGCCGTGCTCCCGGATGACAGCCGGGGGCAGGTGCCTCTCCCGTGCCCGCCGGTCGAGCCAGCGCAGGTAGAGGCCGTAGAAGTCGGCAACCAGTTTGGGCGAGTGGCCGCTTTCGATGACCAAGCCGGCCTGCTCGGCCCTGCGTTCTGCCGAGCGCAGGCGACTTCGCGTGTTCCTGGACCATCGCTGCGTCCACAGGACGTCCATGCCGCCCTCAAGATCCAGTACATGGACCTTCCGGGGGATGTGGACGACCCCCGGTGCCTGGTCGGGCCACGCGGGCGCGGCGGTGAAGGCAGGGCGGACGCTGGTGCGCAGTGCTCCGTCCGACACCAGGTCGGCGAGGATCATGTCGACTTCGTGGGGGCGGACTCCTCCGGGCGCCAGAATGCCGCCCGTTCCCCACCCCGGAGGGAAGGAGGACTGCAACGAGAGTGCGCGGAACCACCCCGGCCGGCGAACCATCGGCAGGACGAGCTCCCGGCCTTCGCCGGTCCGGTAGAGCCGGCTCGCGTCCTGCCAGCCACCGACGCGGCAGATGCAGTCCAGCCATTGCGGCATGTGGAATGCCGTGGCTGCCGGGTCGGCGGCGAGCACCTGCGCCCAGGTCTCCTGTGGAACCGGGCTCACGGCCCGTATCACGCCGTCACCGGTGTGGACGTCCCACTCCTGAGGCTCATGTTCGGGTGCCTGGTGATGGCTCACGAATGGTCTCCTCACGACCCCACCCCGGCGGATGGGCACCACGGCCCAGTCTTCCGGCGAACGAAGCAGGAGAACTCGGAGCGTCGGCTCAAGTCTCCTGCTGCCACGATCCATTGTCCGAACACTTGCGCAGCCACGCAACGCGACGCCTGTGCCGGTGCGGTGGCGACACCCGGCACGCGGAGGCGAGCAATGCAGCCCGCGAACCCGAACGGCGGAACCTCGCGTTGGCGGCGGTGGCCGTTCACGTCCTCTGCCCGTCTCCGGCTGACCAGCGGTTCGCCATGAGGGACCCGTCCAGGCCTGCGCTCGCCAGAGCGAGCGTGGCCAGCCGGGCAGGCATGCCGGCCCGGCCGGCCTCCGGTACCGCGAGCAGGGCCGTCAGGGCTCTGTCCTCGGGAGCCAGGCACGGCGCCCGGCAGGCCGGACAGTGACCCGGCCGATGGCCCAGCAACCGCCCGACGGCCTCGGCGAGCCCGGCCTGGCAGGGCCGTCGCAGAACAGGAAACCCCGCAGCGCGCACAGCCCGGTCCGCGTTGCGCGGTGCACACCCGGTTTCCGCCGATCGCAGCATCGGGATATCGGTGAAGCTGTCGCCCACAGCCAGCACGGGCCGCGCTCCGGGGGCGCCGAGCAGATCCAGCAGAGCGCGCAGACCGGTGGCCTTGTCGATGCCCACCGGCACGAAATCGGTCTGCATGTCCCCTTGAACCACCGAAAACCGATCGGCGCCTCGCAGCTGTGCCATGAGACGACGGACGGTGGTCATGTCCACGGCCCTACGACCGGCACCCTTCCCGCGATACGCCCGCACGGCCCACCGGTACTGCTGGTCCATACTCACGGACGGCACAGCGGACAGCAGCGCCGTCAAGGCGCCGTCGTGTTCGGCCACGAGCCCGACCGACCGGTCGGATGCCGCGTCGTACACCACGGCCCCGTACTCCGCGACCCCTCCGGACAGGCCGTAGGCCCGGCACCGGTCCCTCACCTCGGGGAGGGAGCGTCCGGTGGCGAGCAGCACCCGGTACCCATGGGCGCGAAGCGCACGGAGGGCGAGCATCCCGGCGGGTGTGGAGACCGGGAAACCCGACAGGCTCGTCTCCAGCACACCGTCCACGTCCAGAACGCACCACGGCCCGTCCGCCACGGCATCCACATCCTGGAGGAAGAGACCTGCCAGGTACTGCTGCACAGCCCGGGACTGGGCGCTCCGTGCATCGGCCTCGGTCATGCCTACGTCAACACCCGAGTGTGCGAGCCTCTCGGCGTTCCAGCCGTGCGCCACCTTGTACAGGCACCACTGAGAGGGTGGGACGGGGGTCCCGGTCAGCTTCTCGAAGCGGGTCAGCAGCCGGTCCTCCTCGCCGCGCAGCGGGAACACAGCCCCGGCCAGGTCGTACGCCGCGTCGTAGGCGGCCAGGTCGAGGTGGCTGAAGAGTCCTTCGTGGAAGTCGACCTTGACCCATCCCTCGGCACCTTCCCGCCACTGCCCGTAAGAGGTCCGGCCGTCCACGAGGCACGGCGACGGCGAGCGGAGCAGAGCCCGCAGCAGGGGATCGATCAGCAGCGGGCGCAGCGGGGCTGCCAGCAGTCCGCACCTATCGGCGAAGACCCGGGCTCCGACCTCCCACACGGGCTGACGCCCCTTGAGGAACGAGCTGCGGTCGGCCGCCACGGCCAGTCGCTGTCGACGTTGCGTGACGTATTGGACGACGGCGTGCGGGGGCACGTGAGCGGCCTCCCCGGCAGCCTCCACCTCCCCCGATTCCGCATCGTGGCGTTCGCGCAACAGCACCCCGTCGTGGAACCCGTAGACGCGGGGTACCAGGCTGCCCAGTTGGCCGGCGACCGCGACGGCGTACTGGCCGAAGTAGCCGGTCCCCGCCGCTTCCGCGACCATCTCCAGGCGCTTCTCACCGGAACCGGTGCGGACACGTGCGCTGAGAGGCACCGCCACCCGCGACCAACGGGACGGAAGGCCCGGCCGGCCCACCGACAGCTCGATCACCTCATGGTCGGGCAGCACATGCTCCAGGGTGCGCCGCATCGCCTCCTCGCCCATACGGGTGCGCACGTACCAGTCCGCGCCGGGAAGCACGACACTGGGGTGACCGGCAATCAGGTCCGGAAGCGAACCCTCGCCGAATGCGGCGAGCACCATCACGATGTGTTCGGCGGGAATCCCCGCCCGGGCGAGCTGCCCGGCGACGGCCGCCAGACTGCCGCCGGTTGTCGGAGGGTCGTCGCACAGCAGGGCCAGGCCCCGGCTGCGTCTGAGGGAGCGGAGAAACTCCCCGTCGCTGCGCAGCGGTGGTTCCCCCGGCCGGACGGTCTGGACCCGTACATGCCGGTATCCCGCGTCGCGCAGGGCCGCTCCGGTCAGCGGAGCAAGGTAGTTGCCCGATGTGCGCAGACCGAGAACCACGAGCTGACGGCCCCGATCGGGATACCTCTTCGCGAAACGGGCGACGAGTTCTACGACATCGCGCGGGTGCTGGTCGAAGCTGCGGAAGGAGGAAGGAGGCCGCAGCAGGCTGTCCTCCAGGAGCGCGGCGATGCGCCTGGGCACGCCGGCCGGGTGGCGGCGCAGCAGGTGTTCCGCCCGCGTAACGCATTCGGCGGAACGATCGCCGGAGGCAGGCACCAGCTCGGCGATCACAGCGTCTGCGAGCGCATCGGCGAGATCCTCGACAGATGTCAGCCACGCTCTCAGGTCACGGGCCGCGGGCGACGTTGCGGCGACCGAGAGCAGACCGCCCACGGCCCGGCGCAGTGCGGTCGCGCCAGTCCCGCGCGCGCCCAGCTGCCGCACCATCCGGCTTGGCAGCCAATTGGTCCCGTGCAGGTAGTCCTGACCCACCTGAACGATGCCCGCAGCACACAGAAAGGCATCCAGCATGTCGCCCCGGTCCGCGGCTGCCTGCAGGCGGCTGTGCAGTTCCCGCACATTCGCATGCAGGTCCGGCACCGTCGGCCACGGGACCGTACCGCTCACGGCGACGGCGCCTGTCCTGCGGACAGTGACGAAGACAACTGCCGGGGCGGGGATTCAGTACCTGTGAAGCTCATCAGGACCTCGACCACTCCTCCCGGGGCGCTTGCGCGACTGCCCGGGATTGCCGGGATGTGCACCACGAGTGACAGGCGGCAATGCTTCCGTGTCTCATGCTAGGGCTGTGCCCTCACACGGGCGACCGCTGAGACGCCGGAACGGCCGTGCCCGGCCGCGAGGTACACGGCCGGGCACGTCGGGTCTCCGGGTCAGTGCTGCCAGACCCTCACGTAGTCGGTCATCATGTCGGCCGGGGTCGCGATCGGACCGCCGTGCTCGGTGCTGACGCCGTTGTTCAGGATCAGGTACATCGGCGACGAGGTGATACCGGTCGTGATCTGGCCCACCTGCTTGCCGTCGTAGTAGTACGTGACGACTCCGGGCTTCCACTCGGCTCCGTAGGTGTGCCATCCGGTGAAGTCACCGGGGGCGCAGCCGCCAGGACCGCCCGACGGGGAGTGGAAGTGGTAGCAGGCCTTGCCGCCGCCGAGGCCCTCCATGACGTCCATTTCGCCGTCTTCCGGCCAGTTCTGCCCGTCCGTCCAGAAGGCGGGCCAGTTGGCGATCACCCCAGGGGACGCCGCGGGGGTGTAGATCCTGGCCTCGAAAGCGCCATAGGTGAACTGCGCCTTGCCGTTGCTCTCGACCAGGCCGGAGCGGTAGGCGTAGGTCTTGCCGTCGCTTGCGGTGGTCTGCTGCTTCTCGGCCTTGAGGTGCAGGGAGCCTCCGCTGACGCTCACCTGGGACGGGGCGTAGGCACCCAGCTCGGCGGAGTTGACCGGCTTCGTGGTGCAGGTGGGGCAGCCCAGCCAGTTGGGGTTCCACTTCGAACCGTCGAGGCTTGTGCCGTTGAATTCATCCCCGAAGACCTGACGCCAGCTGCCCGCGATGCCCAGTGGCGCGGCGCCGCTCGTCGACGTGGTCTGGCTGGGGGACGGGGTCGGCGAGGCCGACGCGGTCGGGGTGGAGCTCGGGCTGGGACTGGAGCTCGGGCTGGGTGATGCGGAGGCGGAAGCCGTCGGGCTGGGCGTCGGCGTAACTGTGGAGCCGGAAGTGAACGTCTTCACCGGCGAGAGGTTGTGCCAGGTGTTGTTGTACTTGTACGCGGCGAAGGCCTTGTACGTGCCGGCGGGGAATGTGCGGCTGCCGGAGGTGAACGTCGTCTGCCAGGCGCCCAGTGTCGGCGCGGTCGCCCCGGGGAAGTCGAAGTGGGAGCCGTTCGCCGACCGTACGGCGACAGTCAGGGCCTGCACCCGGATCGTGCGATCGGAATGGACCTTCGCGGTCGCCGTCATCGAGCCATTCGATGCCGTCGAGAGGGACAGCGAGTCGAGGACCACCCCGGTCGACGGCTGCGAGTCGCCCGCCCATGCGGCGCTGCCCATGGCAAGGGTCGCGAAGGAAAGCACGAGGGCGGAAATCTTCGTCCGGGTGGTCAGCTTGCGGCGGTGTCTGGAATTTCTGGGCATGAATGGATGACCTTTCGCCCCCCACATCAGGCAATAGGCCTGCCATTGCGCGGGGCAAAAGCGGGCTGAAGGCTTGGACTCTGCGCGAGCCGAATCGGGCACGCAACCGCCTTCGTTGTCCTGTCACCCGTATCACCGAGGTCACTGACCCTCAGGACTTGTGGCACAAAGCCGAGTTGGCGAGACTCGGCGCCTTTTATGTGATGTCCGCCATAGTGAATTACATTTCACTCAAATGGGACGAACGCGATGGGATGGAAACGTCCCATTTATGCCGAAGATGAAGAATTACCGCCCTGCCGAGAACCGGCAAAACACCCCCACGGAGGCCGACCGGCGGAGAAAGGCCTCAACGCCTGACCCGGGGCAGCTCCGGACCTCCGGTCGCCGCCCATCCAAAGCCGACATACCATCGAAAAAGCCAACGAACAGGCCGACGTTGCCCAGCAGACAACGGTGCTGTACCGGGTGTCCGATGGTGGTAGGAGGCGGTTCGCATTGACCCGGTTCCAGCGCCTGATGGCCGGCTATTTCGTACTCGTGATCCCGCTCACTGTCGTGTACCTGACGATGCCGAGCAGCCACGACGTCACCTGGGCAGCTATCGGCCTCCTCGGCGTTTGCGCCATTCTCCTGGGCATCCGGCTCAACCGCCCGGCGCACCGCTGGCCGTGGCTGGTGCTTGCCGCCGCCAACTTCACCTTCACCGCCGGCGACACCACGTACAACATCCTCAACACCGTCTTCAACCAGCAGAATCCATTTCCCTCGCTGGCCGACGTCTTCTATCTGGCGACGTATCCGCTGTTCGCCATCGGGCTGTTCGGATTCATCCGGTATCGCGCGACGGGGCGGGAACTCGCGAATCTGCTGGACGCGTTGATCCTGGTGTCCGGCCTAGCGCTGCTTTCCTGGGTCTACCTGATCACGCCTTATGCCCAGGCCGCCGACATGACCTGGATTCAGCGAGCGATTTCGATCGCCTACCCGCTCGGTGACGTACTCATGCTGGCGATGCTCGCGCGGCTGCTCGTTCCCGGCTATGTGCGCAGCCCTGCGCTCCAGCTCCTCACCGTGGGCACGCTCGGCATCCTCGCCTCCGACGTTCTCTACGGACGTCTCCAGCTCAATGGAACCTGGCAGGTCGGCACCCCGATGGATCTGGGCTGGGTGGTCTTCTTCACCGCCTGGGGTCTGGCGGCGCTGCATCCCTCCATGGTGGAACTGACGGCACGAATGCCCGAGCGGCAGCCCGTCATCCGCGTCCGGCGGCTCGTCATCCTCGCCCTGGCCGCGCTGGTCGCTCCCACGATGCTCCTGTACGAAGCCCTGGGCGGCTCTGTGAACGACGGGGCTGTCATCGCCGTGTTCTCGGCCGTTCTCTTCCTGCTCGTACTGGCCCGTCTTTCCGGCCTGGTTCCAGTCCACTTGAAGGCCATGAGCCGCGAACGGGGCCTTCGGGAGGCGGCCGCGTCGCTGGTGGCGGCGGCCAGCGTGAAGGAGATCGCGAATTCGGTTCAGGGGGCGGCGGATCTGCTCTTCGGAGCGCGGACGCCCCACGAGGCCGTCCTGCTGACCACCGACACCGGCGAGTCCAGGCTCAACAGCGTGCGCACGACGTCGCACGTCTGGGACTGGCGGCTCGACTGGACCGACGAGACGGCCGACGCGTGGCTGCCCGCGTTCATCGCCCGTGAGACGCAGGTCGTGAAGGTCGAGGACCTCGGGAAGTCCGCAGCCTCCGAGTTGGGGGACCTGCCGAACGCCCTGCTGTGTCCGCTGTCCTTCCCCGACCGTCCGACCGGTGACGCGCTGGTCGGCGCTCTGGTCGTGGCGGGGCCGGAGCAGAGCCTGGCGGAATTGTGGGGGTCGTTCGAGACCCTGGCCTCGCAGGTCGCGCTGGCGGTGGAACGCGTCGCGCTCGGCCAGGAGGTCAACCGCCGTAACAGCGAGGCGTACTTCCGCACCCTCGTGCACAACACCACGGACGTGATCCTGATCCTCGACGACGACAACACCATCAAGTACGCGAGCCCGTCCGCCGAGGGGATGTTCGGCCGGTCCCCCCTGTATGGGGCGGCACTCAGCGAACTCGTGGCGGACCAGGACAGCGAGCGGGCGATGGAGTCCCTGGCGCGGATGCGCACCGAGGACGACCTGGACAGCCGCGACGACTGGCAGGTCCTGCAGCAGGGCGGCGGACGCATCGATGTGGAGGTCCGATGCAGCAACCTGCGGCACGACCAGACCGTCCACGGACTGGTCCTCACACTGCGTGACGTGACCGAGCAGCGCAAACTGGAGCAGGAACTCACCTACCGCGCCTTCCACGACGCGCTCACCGGCCTCCCCAACCGTGTGCTCCTGCTGGAGCGGATCGAGCGCGCACTGCTGCGCGGACGCCGGGCTTCCACCCTCACCTGCGTACTGTTCGTGGACCTCGACGACTTCAAGGTGGTCAACGACACGAGGGGCCACTCGGTCGGGGACGAACTCCTCATCGCCGTGGCACGGCGGTTGACCGGATCACTGCGGGTCAGTGACACGGCAGCGCGTCTTGGGGGCGACGAGTTCGCGGTGCTCATGGAGGGTGCGAAGGAACCGGCAGCCGCGGAAGTTCTCGCCGAACAGATAATCCAGAGTCTCACCCAGCCGTTCCGGCTCTCGAGCGGAATGGTCAGCCTCTCGGCCAGCGTGGGCATAGCTTCCGCGCAGGACAGCGCCAACGCGGAAGAACTGCTCGAACACGCCGACTTGGCCCTGTACGCGGCGAAAACGGCCGGGAAGCGGCAATGGCGCAGCTACCAGGCGCAGTTGCACACCGGAATGCTGGAGCGGCACGAACTCCAGGCGAGCCTCGAAAGCGCCATCGCCGCCGAGGCGTTCCATGTCCGCTATCAGCCCATTGTGGAGATCGCCACCGGCGAGGTCGCCGGCTTCGAAGCGCTGATCCGCTGGCCGCAGGACAGACGCGGCCTCGTACCTCCCGACCAGTTCATCGCGCTCGCCGAGGAGACCGGGCACATCATGCCGCTCGGTGCCTGGGTGCTCGAACACGCCGCCGCCCACGTGGCCCACTGGCAGCAGGCGGTGCCACGGCCGGAGCCCCTGAACATCAACGTCAACGTTTCCGCCCGCCAGTTCCGCGACCCCGGGTTCCTCGATCAGGTGCGCCGCGTCCTCGACACGTCCGGCCTGGCGAGCGGTTCGCTGGTGCTGGAGTTGACGGAGACCGTCCTCATGAATCGCGACGATCAGATACGTTCGGTGATGAGGACGCTGAAGGAACTCGGCGTGGGGATGGCGATCGACGACTTCGGCACCGGCTTCTCGTCGCTCAGTTATCTCCGTGAATTCCCGATCGACGTGCTCAAAGTCGACAAGTCCTTCATCGACGACATCAGCGTCGACGAACAGCAAGTCGCTCTGGTCGAAGGCATTGTGCGCATTGCCGACACCCTCGGCCTTCAGGTCATAGCCGAAGGTATCGAAGAGGTGGAGCAGCGAGACCGGTTGGCAGCCATGGGCTGCCGGTTCGGGCAGGGCTATCTGTTCGCCCGCCCGATGACAGCGGACCAGGGCGAACAACTCCTGAGAAGCGCCGGCGAACACCAAGCCCCACGGCTGATCAGCAGCACGGCATCGCGTCGGACGGCCCGCATTCGCCAGAGCACCGCCGACGTGGGCCCGCGGTCATCGACCGGTGGTGGAGGCGCGGCGGACGAGGATCCCGTCCGCAGGACACTGACACCCAGCGACGTGCGACGCGACCCACGCTGGGGAGATCTCGAACACCTGCGGCGTTCCAGCCCGATGTGCGATGCGGTCGTCGACGAGGTCCGCGGCCGGCACCTACGCTGCGGTGACCACTGGCTCATCGACTTCGCGTCATGCAACTTTCTGGGCTTCGACCTCGACCCCGAGATCATGGACGCGATCGAGCCGCAGATTCACCGCTGGGGCACCCACCCGAGCTGGTCGCGGCTGAGCGGCAGTCCCAGCCTCTACCCGGAGATCGAGGAGCGGCTCACCGAACTGCTCGACGCGCCGGACACGTTGCTGCTCCCGACCATCACCCTCATCCACGCCTCCGTGATCCCGGTGATCGGCGGCGAGGGCCACATCTTCATCGAGGCACGCGCACACCGCACGGTCTACGACGGATGCCTGGTCGCCCGGGGACAGGGCGCCACGGTGCAGCGGTTCCACGCCGACCGGCCGGACGAACTCGATGCTCTGCTGCGCGCCGCGCCGGTCGATTCCTCCCGGCTGGTGTGCCTGGACGGGGTCGAGGGCATGACCGGGAACCTGCCCAACCTGGCAGAACTGGCAGGCGTCTGCCGGGCGCGGGACGCATTGCTGTACATCGACGACGCGTACGGTTTCGGGATCGTCGGCGAACGCCGTGCCGACGAGGCGTCCCCGTACGGCTCCCGCGGCAACAGCATCGTCCGACATCTGGGGGAGACGTACGACAACATCATCCTGGTCGGCGGATTCTCCAAGGCGTACTCGTCGCTGCTGGCGTTCCTGGCCCTTCCGACATGGCTGAAGGACCATCTCAAGGTCGCCGCCGCACCGTATCTCTACTCCGGCCCCTCGCCAACGGCCTCGCTCGCCAGTGCGCTCGCCGGCCTGGATGTCAACGACCGGCGCGGCGACGCCATCCGCGCCGATCTGCACCGCAAGACGATGCGCATCCTGGACCATGTCAACGCCCTTGGCATCTTCACACCCAACACCAGCGGGCTGCCCGTCATCGAGATTCCCCTCGCCGACGGTTCGGACCTGGATGCGGCCGCCCAGTTCCTCTGGGACCGCGGGATCTACGTCACCCTGGCGGCATATCCGCTCGTCCAACGCGACCGGGTGGGAGTCCGCATCCAGGTCACCGCCAAGAACAGCGATGAGGACATCGACCGGCTCAACGAAACGCTGTCGGAGTTCGTCGAGCGCTTCGAACTGCAAATGCGGCCCTGACGCCTGGGCCCTCACCGGCTACTCTCCGGCCGGATGGTGACCCTGTGCCGTCTCCCGCAGGGTGAAGGCCGTGTTGACCAGCGCGATGTGACTGAACGCCTGTGGTGTGTTGCCGAGTTGGCGGCGAGTCACCGGATCCCACTCCTCGGAGAGCAGCCCGACATCGTTACGCACATCGAGCACCCTCTCGAACACCGCGCGGGCCTCGTCCTGGCGCCCGGTGACGGCCAGCGCATCGGCCAGCCACATCGAACAGGCCAGGAACGCACCCTCCGAGCCACGCAGCCCGTCCACGTCGTTCACCGCGTTGTCGTTGCTGGCGTAGCGGCGCAGGAAACCGTGGTGATCCAGCGCCCTTACCGCCTCGACAGTGCCGAGCACCCGGGAATCGTGAACCGGAAGGAAGCCGAGTCTGGGGATGAGCAGCGCGGAGGCATCGAGCACATGGGCCCCGTAGTACTGCACGAAGGACCCTTTCTCCTCGTTCCAGCCGTCGCGGCACACCTGCCGGTGGACCTCTTTGCGCATGGCCCGCCATCGCTCGACGTGGTCGGTGCGCCCGGCCAGCTTCCACATCCGCAGGGCGCGGTCGGCGGCCACCCAGCACATGATCTTGGAGTGGACGAACTGCCGCCGTGGCCCGCGTACCTCCCACAGTCCCTCGTCGGGCTCGCGCCAGTGCTCTTCGAGGTAGCTCATCAACGCGTGGACGAGGCTCCAGACATGGCGTTCCATGGGAACCCCGGAGCGCAGAGCCAGATACAAGGCGTCCAGCACCTCGCCGTAGACGTCGAGCTGGAACTGCCCCACGGCCGCGTTCCCGAAGCGGACCGGCTCCGAGCCCTCGTAGCCGGGCAGCCACAAGGCCGACGACTCTTCCGGCAGCCGGCGCTGGCCCCCCACGCCGTAGAGCGTCTGCAGGTCCGCCGGATCCCCCGCAATGGCGCGCAGCAGCCAGTCCCTCCAGGACACGGCCTCATCCCGGAAACCGCTGCGCAGCAGGCAGGAGAGGGTGAGAGTGGAATCGCGGAGCCAGCAGAACCGGTAGTCCCAGTTCCGCTCTCCGCCGATGCTCTCGGGCAGGGAGGTGGTGGCCGCGGCGACGATACCCCCGGTGGGGGCGTAGGTCAGCGCCTTCAACGTGATCAAGGAGCGCACCACAGCGTCCCGCCAGGGCCCCTGGTAGCGGCACTTCGCCGTCCAGCGCTCCCAGAAATCGAGCGTTTCCAGCAGCGCGGTCGCCGGGTCGACGAGCGGCGGGACCGGCATGTGCGAGGGTGACCAGCTGAGCATGAAGGCGAGAGACTCGCCTTCCCGGACGGTGAAGTCGAAATAGGTGCAGTCGTCGGTGGCGCGCACATCCACCCGTTGGTCGGCGCTGAGCCATGCGGAGTCGGGCCCGGCGACCGAGACGACGTAGGTGCCGCGGGTGCGCGTCCAGGGAACGACACGGCCGTGGTTGAACCGGAGCCTCAGCTCTCCGCGCATGGCCACGGTCCCGGAGAGGCCTTCCACGATGCGCACGACATGGGGCAGATCGGCACGCGGAGGCATGAAGTCGGTGACGCTCACCGCGCCGTCGACCGAGTCCCAGATGGAATCCAGCACGAGGGTGTCGCCGCGGTACGCCCGGCGGTTGCACTGACGCCGGCCGACGGGCGCGATGCGCCAGTACCCGTTGCCGGGGCCCCCGAGAAGCGCGGCGAAGCAGGCCGGAGAATCGAAACGGGGCACGCACAACCAGTCGATCGCCCCGTCGCGGCTGATGAGGGCTGCCGTCTCCAGATCACCGACGACGGCATAGTCCTCGATCATCCCGGCCATGACGCACTGCCACTCTCGGGGGCGCCCGGCGGACGGTCGACCCGTCGTGCAAACCTCCCGGCTGCCACGACGCCGACGCTGAATGCCCAGATTTTCCAAGCTCTCACGATGGCCGCCACAGTCGCTGGAGTATCAGCCTTTCCCGGTTCAGTTCGTCTTGGATGCAGCATAACTCCGGCTTTGCGACGCCGCGCGGCGTCGCATTCAGGACGAACGTGGAAGGTCCGTACGGCCCAGGCACCGACGACCGCGTTCACCCGTACGGCGCAGTACTAGTGGCCGTGCCCGCCGGTCTTCGTGTCCGAGTCGGCTTCCCGCCCGGCGCCCACCGGGTGGTGCGGCTCGTACCCCGGAATCGTCCCGTCCGGCTTTGCCACCAGGAACAGCCCGGCCATACCCATGTCGGAGTGGCTCTGGACGTGGCAGTGGTACATCCACGCCCCCGCTCCCACGCTTTCGCCCGCGACGACCTGGAAGCCGAAGGAGTCCGCCGGGCCCGTGATCTTGTTGTCGATGACGCGGCTGACATCCTCCGGACCCTCCAGCAGACCGGTCCTGTTGTCCGCCCAGCGATGGCCGTGCATATGGAAGGTGTGGTAGTACTCGCCGTGCGTGATCATGATGATCTCGACGCGATCGCCCACCGTGGCCCGGAAGTTGGGGCTCGCGCTCGCCGGCTTGTTGTTGATCGTCATGTCGTTGAAGACGATCGTGAACTGCATGTCCGGGAGGATGTCGCCCTTCCTGCGGACCACCACCGGACCGTAGAGACCCTTGCGGATGCCGCCGGTGCCGTGGTCCGTGCCGACCACATGGTCGTGGTAGTGCCAGTAGCCGGCGCTGCCGGGGCGCCAGGTGCCGTCGGCGCGCCTGCCCGGGGCGTGCGTGCGCCAGGTGTACGTGCGCGTGGCTCCCGGCTCGACATGACTCTTGCTCATCCGGGTGCCGTCGTTGGCGATGTCGTAGTCCACGCCGTGAGCGTGCAGGCTGACCGGAACGTCCATGGTGTTCTCGAACTCGATGTGCAGCGTGTCACCCTCGATCAGCTCGATGAGCGGCCCGGGGATCGACGCCTTCCCCTTCTCCAGGCCGTAGCCCATCTGGCCGTCCGTCAACTTCTCGGCATACAGCTTGAGATGGCGTATCTGGCCGCCCGCCGGGGCGGTCCTCGGTGCGTCCGCCGCCGACGGCGCGCTCGTCGCGCTCTGGGCGGAGGCCAGCGATAACGATGTCACGCCCGTCGCCGCCACCGCGCTCCCCGCCAGCAGCCGCCGGTTGAAGCTCCGTCTGTCCATGCCGAACTCTCCAGTCCTGTACGGAGATTGACGGGGCACGAATATGGCGCAGGTGACCCCGGGGACGGCGCCACGGTAACCCGATGATCTTCGTTTATCCACGCCCAGGACAAAGTTCGTGCCATTGCGGTCTTTCCTATTGGCGAACCACGAAAAGGGGTCTAGTTTCCAAGGCTGTTGTTGTGACCACAGAGGGGTGGGTGACCACATGCAGCGCACACCACATCACCGGTCGAGATCCCGAAGAGGCAGTCTGGCGGCGGCCCTTGGGGTCGGCGCACTGACCGTGTCCCTGCTCGGCGGCGGCGATGTCGCCTCGGCCAGGACCTATCCGGAACCGCCGTCGACAACGTTGTCCTTACCCTCGCCCCCGGGCGGCCAGAAGGTGAAAGTCCTCGTCTTCCACGCCTCGGCCACCGCCGAGTCGCCGACCGTCGACGCGGGCATCGCGGCGATCGAGACCATCGGCCGGACCGGGCCCGCCGCGGGCCGGTTCACGACCGAGGCCACGGACGACGCCTCCGTCTTCACCAATGCCACCAGGCTCGGCAGGTACAACGCGGTCGTCTTTCTGACCGGCGGTGGCGATGTGCTCGACCCGGAGCAGGAGGCCGGACTCGAGTCGTATCTGGAGGCCGGCGGAGGCTTCGTCGGCATTCATGACGCGGCGCGCACCGAGCCGTACTCCGACTGGTTCACCGGGCTGATCGGCGCCCGGCCGGCCGCCGCCCCGAGCCCGGTGCAACGCGCGGTCGTCGAGGTCGGCGACCGCCGGCATCCGGCCACCGCGTCGCTTCCGCTGCAGTGGAAGCGGCCCGACGCCTGGTTCAACTGGGCGGTGAACCCGTCCGGCAGCGTGCACACCGTGGCCCGCGTCAAGGAGAGTTCGTACAAGCCCGCCGCCGGCGCCAACGGCTGGGACCACCCCGTCTCCTGGTGCCGTGACTACGACGGCGGCCGCTCCTTCTACACCGGCATGGGCGGTACGGTCGACAGCTTCGCCGAGACCGACTTCCGCGACCATCTGCGCGGTGCCCTCGCCTGGACCACCCGCCTCTCGCGCGCCGACTGCAAGGCCACCATCAACGCCAACTACACCGCCGAGCGCGTCACCCGGCCCAACCAGCCCGGCCAGAACGACCGGATCGGCGAGCCGCACGGCCTGGTCACCGCCCCCGACGGGCGGGTGCTCTACATCGGCCGCGGCGGCGCCGACTCCAGCAAGCCCGTGGTCACCGACTGGAACAACCCCGACATCGGCAAGGGCCAGGGCGAGATCCATGTCTACGACCCCAAGACCAGGAAGGTCACCCTCGCCGGGGCGCTCACCGTCTTCGGCAACAAGGGCGGCGGCGATGAGCTGATCAAGGTCGAGGAGGGGCTGCTCGGTATCGAGCTGGACCCCGGCTTCATGACCAACGGCTGGGTGTATCTGCACTACACGCCGCATGCGCAGATCAACCGCGACACGCACATGGCCGAGCGCCGCGTCTCGCGCTTCACGCTCGACCTGGCTGCCGACAAGCTGGATCTCGCCTCCGAGAAGGTACTGCTCAAGTGGCCCGTGCAGATCCACAGTTGCTGTCACGCGGGCGGCGGTATGGCGTGGGACTCGAAGGAGAATCTCTACATTGCCACCGGTGACAACAACTCCTCCGGTTTCAGCGGCGGTTACTCCGGCAACAACCCGCAGCCCAACTTCAAGGACGTGTCCTTCGCGGACGCGCGCCGCACCGCGGGCAACACCAACAACCTCAACGGCAAGATCCTGCGGATCCACCCCGAGGACGACGGGACGTACACGCTCCCGGCAGGGAACCTCTTCACGGGCACGGAGCAGGACGAGGGCGGCGGCAAGACCCGCGGCGAGATCTATGTGATGGGCGTGCGCAACCCGGCACGTATCTTCGTCGACAAGTCGACCGACATTCTGTACGCGGGCTGGGTCGGTCCGGACGCGGGCGCACCGAGCACGACCTGGGGCCCGGCCAAGTACGACACCTTCTCCGCCATCACCAAGGCGGGCAACCACGGCTGGCCGTACTGCATGGGCAACAAGCAGCCCTACCGGGACCGCAATCTGCCCGATCCGAGCCGGCCGCTCGGCTGGTACAACTGCGACGCCCCGAAGAACGAATCCCCGAACAACGACGGCCTGGTGAATCTGCCGCCGGTCACCTCCAACACCATCTGGTACTCGCCGCAGGGCGGTGGCGTGGACTATCCGCGGGACGGCAATGGCATCCCCAGCTACAAGACGGAGGAGCAGAAGATCCTCATGCCGTGGCTCAAGGGCGGCGGCCAGGCGACCATGAACGGCCCGGTCTACCGCTACGACGCGGCGAGCACCAGCAAGGACAAGTGGCCCTCGTACTGGGACGGGAAGTGGTTCGTCGGCGACTTCTACGACGGCGACCAGCCGCGGCACGCGGTCCTCACCGACCCCAAGACCGTCGGCAAGGGCGGGATTCCGGTGCACGCCGAATCCCTGAAGAAGATCATCCCGGTCGGGACGGACGGCATCCGCAATCTCATGGACTGGAAGTTCGCCCCCGACGGCTCGCTCTATGTCCTGGACTACGGCCGCGGATTCTTCACCTCCGACTCCAAGTCGGCGCTGTGGCACGTCACGTACAAGGGCGGCGAGCCGACACCGTCCGCCGACAAGCTGGCACGGAAGGCGGCGCAGTGAGACCCGTGAAACACAGAGCGACGAGTTTCTGGACGGCCGTGGTGGCCGCGCTGACGATGGTCTTCGGCCTGATGTCGGCGGTCGCCTACGGGCAGAGCGACAACGTGGCCGCCGACCAGGTCCTCACCTGGACGGCCGGCGACTCGATCGAGAAGTACGCGTCGTTTCCGGCCACTGCGATGGCGGGCAGGGCGACCATCGTCTTCGAGAACAGCGCGGCGACCGGCAACACCATGGGAATGCCGCACACGCTGACCTTCGACGTCTCCGATCCCGAGTACAACAACGACGTACCGCTGAACATCCTCGCCAACCCCAATGACGACCAGGGCGGCAAGCACACCGCCGAGGTCACCCTCACCCCCGGCCGGTACCGCTTCCACTGCACCATCCCCGGCCATGGCGCGATGCAGGGCATCCTGACCGTCACCGAGGGCGGCGGCGAGGACACCGCGCCGCCGGAGACGTCCGCGAAGGTCGACGGCGACAAGAACGCCGACGGCGCGTACGTCGGCCAGGCCACCGTGACCGTCTCGGCGACCGACGCGGGTTCGGGTGTGGACAGGACCGAGTACGCGGTCGGGGCCGACGGCCCCTGGCAGCCGTACACCGCGCCGGTGGTGGTGAACGAGGTCGGCACGCACAAGATCCGCTACCGGGCCCGTGACAAGGCCGGCAACGTCGCCGCCGAGAAGGCGGTCGACTTCGCTGTCGTCGCCCCGCCGACCGACGACAAGACCCCGCCCGAGACTTCGGCGACGGTCAGCGGCGAGAAGAACGAGCAGGGCCAGTATCTGGGCATGGCCACGGTCACCGTGACCGCGTCCGACACCGGTTCCGGCGTCAACACCATCGAGTACGCGATCGGCGCGAGCGGGGCCTGGAAGCCGTACACCGCCCCGGTGATGGTGCACGAGGCGGGCACGCACAAGGTCCGCTACAAGGCGACCGACAAGGCGGGCAATGCGGCCCCGGAGAAGTCCGTGGACTTCACCGTCGTCACACCGCCCGCCGAGGACAAGAATCCGCCACAGACCTCGGCCGCGGCGAGTGGCAGGCAGAACTCCGACGGCGCGTACATCACGAGCGCCAAGGTGACCGTCACCGCGAGCGACGCGGAATCCGGGGTCGACAGGGTCGAGTACTCCCTCGACGGCGGCCCCTATCTCGCGTACTCCACGCCCGTCATCGTCGACCGGGTCGGCTTCCACACCCTCCTGCACCGGGCCACCGACAAGGCGGGCAACACCTCGGCCGCGCAGAAGGTGACGTTCACGATCGCCGAGGGCGGCGGCGTCCCGGCGCCCAACTGCCCAGAGTTCGACGAGCGGTTGACGGTGATCGTGGGCACGGTCGACACGGGTGTGCCCAACCGCGTCACCCGCAGCCGCTGCACCATCAACGAGCTGATCGAGGACGAGAAGGACTGGTCCTCGCACGCGCTGTTCCTCAAGCACGTCGACAAGGTCCTCGACCAGCTGCTCGCCGACGGTGTGATCGACCAGCGCGAGCACACGAAGATCTACCGGGCGGCCAAGCAGTCCGGAATCGGAAAGCCTGGCCAGAACACCGGATACCGCGATCTGTTCGACGGCACACAGGCCTCGTTCGGCAAGTGGCAGCACGTGGGCGGCGGTTCGTTCGGGCTCAACCCCGACGGGTCGATGACCAGCGGCACCACCAGAGGCGGCCTGGGCATGCTGTGGTTCCCGCAGCGGCAGTACGGGGACTTCTCGCTGAAGCTCCAGTGGCGCGACGACGCGCCGGGCACCGGCAACGCCAACAGCGGTGTCTTCGTGCGCTTCCCGTACGTCCACGACAATCCGGAGGAGCCGCGTCCCGAGTGGGTCGCCATCAAGTACGGCCACGAGGTGCAGGTTCTGGACCGGCCGGACGGCGACATGTACAAGACCGGCTCGGTCTACGGCTTCGACCGGGTGGGCCTCGGCGGCGCGGGTGTGACGCCGAAGGGCACCTGGAACGACTACGAGATCCGGGTGGTCGGCCAGCACTACTCGGTCTACCGCAACGGCGTGCTGATCAATGAGTTCGACAATGCCGGCGGCCAGGAGTTCGTCCCGCCGCGGGCGGACGACCCGGGCACGGACGGACGGCGGTACGCCTCCGGCTATATCGGGCTCCAGGTCCACGGCACGACCGATGTGATCTCCTACCGCAACATCCGCGTCAAGGAGCTGTAGGGCGTGCTTCAGAAGTCCCGCCTGCCCCGCGGGCGGACGGCGCTACTTCTCAAACACGCCCTCGCCGAGGGGCCCGGCGCGGCGCGCTCAGGCGTCGTCGTGCCGGGCCCTGCTGGGCTGTACGCGCTTGGGCTCGCCCGGCATCTTCGGATACTCCGGCGGGTAAGGCAGATCGCCGAGGCCGTGCTCCGCCTCGTCCTTTCGGGCCACCTCCAGCAGACTCTCCAGACTGAACCGGTGGTCGTCCATGTCCGCGTGCACATCGCCGACCTCCATGTACCGCGCGGGCATCGTCCTGATGTCGAAGTCCTGCGGCACGGCGTCGTCGATCTCCTCCCAGCGCAGCGGCGCGGAGACCGGGGCGAGCGGGCGCGGCCGCACGGAGTAGGCGGAGGCGATGGTGCGGTCCCGGGCTGTCTGGTTGTAGTCGACGAAGATCCGCTCGCCCCGCTCCTCCTTCCACCACTTGATGGTCACCCGGTCCGGCATACGGCGCTCCAACTGCCGGCCCACGGCGATCGCGGCCCGCCGGACCTGGGTGAAGGTCCACAGCGGCTCGATCGGTACGAAGACATGGATCCCGCGTCCGCCCGACGTCTTGGGCCAGCCGCGCAGGCCGGCCTCGTCCAGCACGGCGCGCAGTTCGTGGGCGGCGCGCACGGCGTCGGCGTAGTCGGTGCCGGGCTGCGGGTCGAGGTCGATCCGCAGTTCGTCGGGGTGGTCGGTGTCCTCGCGGCGTACGGGCCAGGGGTGGAAGGTGACCGCTCCGAGGTTGGCCGCCCACAGCACGGCGGCGGGTTCCGTCGGGCACATCTCGTCCGCGGACCGGCCGCTGGGGAAGGTGATGTGGGCGGTCGGGATCCAGTCGGGCAGATACTTGGGGGCGCGTTTCTGGAAGAACGACTCGCCGGTCACCCCGTCGGGGTAGCGCTCCAGGGTGGTCGGCCGATTGCGCAGGGCGCGGGTGATGCCGTCGCCGACGGCGAGGTAGTAGCGGACCATGTCCAGCTTGGTGTAGCCGGGCTCGGGGAAGTAGATCTTGTCGGGATTGGACACGCGTACGGTCCGCTCCCCCACTTCCAGTTCGACAGCTCCGGCCATGCCCGCCAGCGTAGGCCGTGCCGAGATTCCCCGCATACCGGACAATCGCCGTATGGATCTGCCTGTGATGCCGCCCGTGAAGCCGATGCTGGCCAAGTCGGTCAAGAAGATCCCGCCGGGCATGCAGTACGAGGCCAAATGGGACGGCTTCCGGGCGATCGTCCACCGGGACGGCGACGAGCTGGTCATCGGCTCCAGGACCGGCAAACCGCTCACCCGCTACTTCCCCGAGCTGGTCGCCGAGCTGCTGGCCAACCTTCCGGTCCGCTGTGTCGTCGACGGCGAGATCGTCATCGCCCACGAGGGGCGCCTCGACTTCGACAAGCTCACCGAGCGCATTCACCCGGCCGATTCGCGGGTGCGGATGCTCGCCGAGCAGACGCCCGCGAGCTTCGTCGCCTTCGATCTGCTCGCGCTCGGTGACGAGGCCCTGCTGGACGCCCCGCTCTCGGTGCGGCGCACCACGCTGGCCGCCGCTCTGGCCGATGCCGTACCGCCCGTGCATCTGGCGCCCGCCACCACCGACGTCGCGCTGGCGCAGGAGTGGTTCGAGCGGTACGAGGGCGCGGGGCTCGACGGGATCGTCGCCAAGCCGCTGGATCTGCCGTACCGGCCGGACTCCCGGCTGATGTTCAAGATCAAGCACGAGCGGACGGCGGATGTGGTCGTAGCGGGCTACCGCTTCCACAAGAGCGGACCGATCGTCGGCTCGCTGCTCCTCGGCCTCCATGACGCATCGGGCGCACTGCAGCACGTCGGCGTCTGCGCGGCGTTCTCCATGAAAGTGCGCGAGGAACTGATCGAGGAGCTGGAGCCGCTGCGGATGGATCCGCCGGAGGGCCATCCGTGGGCGGCGTGGGCGGAGGAGAGCGCCCACGAAAGCGCCCGGCTACCCGGCGCGCAGAGCCGCTGGACGGGCAAGAAGGATCTCTCGTGGGTGGCGCTGCGGCCCGAGCGGGTCGTCGAGGTCGCGTACGACCACATGGAGGGCGACCGGTTCCGGCACACCGCGCAGTTCCGCCGCTGGCGGCCGGACCGCGAGCCCGCCGACTGCACGTACGCGCAGTTGGAGGAGCCGGTGCGCTACGACCTGTCCGAGGTGTTTTCAGCGCCCTGAGGCGGTCGTTCACTCAGCCTGCGCGTGGCCGTCGCGACCGCCTCGGCGTGCTCCGCGCTCGTGGCGATCAGGTGACGTGTACCACTGCTCCGCACGATCCATTCGATCCGATCCGGCGACGAGCCGGCGTCGTTGGGCAGGCTCCGGCCGCCCGCCGCCCGGACCGCGAAGTCCGGCCCGGCCCACTCGTACCTGGTCCGGGGCATGATCGCGATTCGGCCACCGGGCTCGAGGCCCGCAATGATCAACACCTTGGCCACAGGGGTCACTTGGGCCGCGAAGGCGTCGGCCGTGACCGGCCGCTCGTCGCCGTTGCGTCCCCGCGACGAGCGAGTGGGGTACCTGGCCGACGTTCGCGTAAAGTGTGTCGGCGGCGCTGCCGGAGGCGGCCGGCCGCGCGAGTCGCGCGCTTCTGGCACCACACCGTCGTCCCTGACGATGCAATCAGCGGGTGATCCGAAACGGTTGCCGCACAGTGACATCCCCGACGACGAACGCGGAAGCCCGTCCGGTACGTATGAAGGGGTGGGCGCCGGCCTCCGGCGCCCGACAGAGAAGAAGAGAAGGACTACACGTGACCGCGTCACCCCTCGTACCCGTACCGATCCCGGATCGCGTCGCCGCGCTGATCGGGTCCTGCATGCCGATCGACATCCTGCAGGCAGAGGTCGACGCCGAGTGCGCCGTACGCGAGGTCAACCGGTTCCGCATGCCCCTGTGCAGCGAGGACCAGGCGGACCGCGAGCACGCGCTGTCCACGCTGGCTCAGGCCAACAAGATCCTTGCCGCGTACAACCCGCGGCTGATCATCAAGCCGTCACGCGGCTTCTGAAGTCACCGGGGTCGTGGTGAGCGTGGGCCAGGGGGCGTTGGCGGTTGCTGCTCGCGGGTGGCCCCGCGGGCGAACCGCAGCAATCTGACCCGGCACCCCGCCCCTACGCCCCGCCCCTACGCCCCGGACGACGCCGGGCTCCGGTTGAACGCGCGGCGGTAGGCCTGCGGGCTCGTGCCGACCTGGCGCTTGAAGCGGTCGCGGAAGGCCGTCGGTGAGCCGAAGCCGACCTGCGTCGCGATCCGGTCCACCGAGTGTGCCGTCGTCTCCAGCAGATACTGGGCCTGGCGGATACGCGCGCGGTGCAGCCACTGCAGCGGCGTGGTTGCCGTCTGCTCGCGGAATCGGCGGTTGAGGGTGCGGGTGCTCATGCCCGCCTGTGCGGCGATCTCGCCGAGGGTGAGTTCGCGGCGGGCGTTCTCCTCCATCCAGCGCAGCAGGGGCTCCAGCGTCATGCCGTCCGGGCTCGGCGGCTGCTCGTGGACGATGAACTGCGCCTGCCCGCCCTCGCGTTCGAGCGGCATCACCGACAGGCGGGCCGCGTCCGCCGCCACCGCCGAGCCATGGTCCCTGCGGATCATGTGCAGACACAGATCGAGTCCGGCGGCGGCGCCCGCCGAGGTCAGGAACTGACCGTTGTCGACATAGAGCACATCGGGGTCCACGTCGACCTCGGGGTGCAGGGCCGCGAGCGCTGCCGCGCCGAGCCAGTGCGTGGTCGCCCGCAGCCCGTCCAGCAGGCCGGTGGCCGCGAGCACGAAGGCGCCCACGCAGATGGAGGCGATACGGGTACCACGGGCGGCCGCCGCGCGCAGGGCGTCCAGTACCTCGGGCGGGACCGGCACGGTCGGATCCGCACAGCCGGGCAGGATGATCGTGTCGGCCTCGGCGAGAGCGTCGAGACCCCAGGGCGCGCGCAGCGTGAACGCCCCCGCGTCGACCTCCTGTGACGGAGAACAGACGCGGACCCGGTAGGCGGCCCGGCCGTCGGGCAGCCGGGTGCGGGTGAAGACCTCCAGCGGGGTGGACAGGTCGAAGGCGATGACGCCGTCGAGTGCGAGTACGGCCACGGTGTGCATGGCCATAACGTATGCCCTGCCCGGTTTCCGGCCAAGTGCCGTCAGACGGCACTCAGCTGCCGTCAGCCGCCGCCCACGGGCCTGGCGAGAATCCGGTGAAAGGTGGCGTTCACGCCACTGTCCTGTCTCTTCGGCGCTCCATAGCGTCAGTCCGGCGGCCCGGAGGGGGCCGCCCTCCCCAGACAAGGACTGGTGTTGGATGCTCGCCCAGATCGTTCTGTTCGACGGCTTCGACCCGTTGGACGTCATCGCTCCGTACGAAGTGCTCACCGCCGGCGGCATGGTCGCCGGCGGTGAGCTCACCGTCGAGCTCGTCTCCGCCGAGGGCGCGCGTGAGGTGCCCAGCGGGATGGGCATGCTGTCGCTGCGCGCCGTCGGTGTGCTGGACCCCGAGCGCGCGGACCTGGTCCTGGTGCCGGGCGCGGCGGGCCGTATCTCGGACGACGGGGGCGAGGACACCGTCCCGGCGATCCTCGGCCGGAGCCTGAACACTCCCCTGCCCGGCCTGCTCAAGGCCGCCGTCGAGCGGCCCGAGCTGGTCATGAGCACGGTGTGCGGCGGCTCCATGCTGCTCGCGATGGCGGGACTGATCGCCGACCGCCGTGCCACCACCCATCACATGGGTCTGGACGCGCTGGCCGGGGCCGGGGTCCATGCGGTCGAGGCACGGGTCGTCGACGACGGCGATCTGGTGACCGGCGCGGGCGTCACCTCGGGCCTGGATCTCGCGCTCTATCTGCTGGAGCGGGAGCTCGGTCCGCGGATCGCGCACGAGGTCGAGAGGCTCTTCTCCCACGAGCGCCGTGGCACGGTCTGGAGGGCCAGCGGCACCATCCCCGTGTCCGAAGGCCTGCCGGCGTGACCAAGTTCCTGCTCATCGTCCATGTCCTGGCGGCGATCATCGCGATCGGTCCGGTGACCGTCGCCGCGAGTGCTTTCCCCGCCGCCGTTCGCCGTGCGGCGGCCGAGCCCGGGAGCGAGCAAGCTCTCGGAGCCGTACGCAATCTCCACCGCATCTGCCGGGTGTACGCGCTCGTCGGCGTCGTCGTGCCGGTCTTCGGTCTCGCGACCGCCAACAGCCTGCATGTGCTCGGCGACACCTGGCTGATCGTCTCGATCGTGCTCACCGCGCTGGCTGCCGCGGTCCTCGGGCTGCTGGTGCTGCCGGGACAGAGCGCGGTCCTGGCGGATCTCGGTTCCGGCGCCTCGGCACGGCTCGCCATGGCGACCGGGGTGTTCAACCTGCTGTGGGCGACGGTGACGGTGCTGATGATCGTCCGCCCCGGATCCACCACAGGGGCCTGATCGGGCATGACCCGCCCGGGCAACTCCCGCTCACGGCTCAGTCCAGGAAGTCTCCGTCCACGTACACCCAGGCGCCGCCGTGCCGCTCGAAGCGGCTGCGCTCGTGCAGCGCTCCGCGCTTTCCGTGGTGCCGGAAGCGGGCGCGGAAGGTGACCGTGCCGGACGAATGGAACGGACTGCCCTCCTCGGTGTCCAGGATCTCCAGGCCCGTCCACTGCATCCCGGGGTCGATCTCGAAGTGCCGCGGCCGGGTCGAGGGATGCCACGTACGCCGCAGATACGTCTCGTTCCCGGCGACGAAGGCGCTGTAGCGGGAGCGCATCAGCAGCTCGGCGGTGGGTGCGGTGGCCTCGCCCGTGTGGAAGCGCCCGCAGCACTCGCCATAGCTGGCGGGCAGCCCGCAGGGGCAGGGCGAGGTGTCGGTGAGGGCGGGGGCGGAACCGCGCCCGGGGCGGGAGCTGCGTCGGGACATGACTCCATTTTCCGCCATTGAACGAATGGGCCCACGCGTGGCTTCCGGGTCATGGGGGATCTCCGTATGCTCCTGCGCCGGACGGACAGTTACCGTCGGTAAGGGGGATGGGGATGGATCGGGTGGGCAGCACACGACGCACCTTCATGGCGGGGGCGGCCGCGGTCGGCGGCACGGCCGCACTGGCCGCGGCGGGCACAGGCACGGCAGCCGCACAGACGAACGCGGACGGCACCGCGGCCGCGCCCTCGGTCGCCGTACTCGGCGGCGGCGTCGCCGGACTGACCGCCGCGCACGAGCTGGCCGAACGCGGATTCCGGGTCACCGTCTTCGAGCGCAGGGCGCTCGGCGGCAAGGCCCGCAGCATGGACGTCCCGAACAGCGCCAAGGGCGCACGCCGTCCGCTGCCCGCCGAGCACGGCTTCCGCTTCATCCCCGGCATCTACCACAATCTGCCGGACACGATGAGGCGCATCCCCTTCCCCGGAAACGCCAACGGCGTCTGGGACAACCTGGTCGCGCCGCCCGAGATGTCGTTCGCCCGCACCGGGCGCGAGGACTTACGGATCCCACTGCCCTGGCCGGGACACAAGCCGGCCCAGCTCACGCTCGACGAGATCCGCCGCGCGCTGACCGCCGCGCTGGACACGCTCAAGGGCATCCCCGCCCACGAGACAGCGTACTTCGTGAACC
Source organism: Streptomyces sp. NBC_00322 (assembly GCF_036147535.1). Lineage (NCBI taxonomy): Bacteria > Bacillati > Actinomycetota > Actinomycetes > Kitasatosporales > Streptomycetaceae > Streptomyces > Streptomyces sp. NBC_00322. The sequence continues at coordinate 1,558,261 of NZ_CP108019.1, forward strand.
GCGGCCTGGTCTTCCTCACCAGCTGCGACGAGCGGCGCGACCAGGCCTGGGAGCGCACACCCTGGTGGGAGTTCATCCGGGCCGAGCGGATGAGTTACGACTACCAGCGCATCCTGGCCGTCGGACTGACCCGGAACATCGTCGCGACCAAGGCCGAGGAGGCCAGCACCCGTACCGTCGCCACGCTCCTTGAGGCCTTCGTCTTCAACGCGCTGGGGCGGGGCGCGGACGGCCCCCTCGACCGGATCCTCAACGCCCCCACCAATGAGGCGTGGATCGACCCCTGGGTGGACCATCTGACCGGACTGGGCGTGGACTTCCGGATCGGCTGGACGGTACGGGAAGTGAAATACGGCGGCGGGCGGGTCACGGCAGCGGTGATCGAGGACCCGCAGGGGTTACGCCAGTCGGTCACCGCGGACCACTACGTCTCCGCGATGCCGGTCGAGCACGCACGCCGGACCTGGGGAGTCGAAATGCGCGCGGCCGACCCCCAGCTGGCCCGGTGCGACAAGCTGGAGACGGACTGGATGACGGGCATCCAGTTCTATCTCACCGAGAAGGCGCCGCTGTTGCAGGGCCACCTCAACTGCATCGACTCTCCCTGGTCCCTGACGGCTATTCAGCAGGCCGGTCACTGGCCGTCCCGCGACTTCCCCGCCGACTACGGCGACGGCGTCGCGGTCGACTGTCTGTCGGTGGACATCTCCGAATGGGACAGGACCGGCATCCTGTACGGGAAGACCGCCAAGCAGTGCACCCGTACCGAGGTCGCGAGGGAGGTATGGGCCCAGCTCAAGGCGGCCGTCAATGACACGGGTCGCACGGTGCTCAAGGACAGCGCCCTGCACTCGTGGTTCCTCGACCCTGGCGTGGACGGCCTCGGGACTCCCAACCCGACCAATCAGGACGAGCTCCTGATCCACCCGGCCGGCACCTTCCACAACCGCCCGAAGGCCGCCACCGCGATCCCCAACTTCTTCCTGGCCGGGGACTATGTCGCCGTCGACATCGACCTGGCGACGATGGAGGGCGCCAACGCCTCGGCCCGCGCGGCGGTCAACGCCCTGCTGGACAGGACCGGTTCGGCGGCCTCCCGCTGCACGGTGAAGCCGCTCTTCCGCGCCCCGGAGATCGAACTGATGAAGCGTCACGACCGCACCCGCTACCGGCTGGGGCTGCGCAACGCCTTCGATCTGGGGTGACGGCCGCGCGGAAACGGGGCGGGCAGCGTATCGGCGGGCCGTTCCGGACGTCGGGGTCAGCTCCCCCTGACGGCGTAGGGAAGTCCTTACGGACCTGTGACGGCACGGCGCGCAAAGGCGATCAGTGCGCTTGTCGGCCGTAGCGTCGCCAGTATGCGTGTACTTGTCACAGGAGGCGCGGGCTTCATCGGCTCGCAGGTCGTCGCGGCTCTCGCCGCCCGCGGCCATGACCCGGTCGTGCTCGACGCCCTGCTCCCGGCGGCCCATCCCGAACCCCCGCCGCTGCCCGACGCCGAATGGATTCTCGGGGACGTACGGGACCGGGAGCTGCTGGCGCGGGCGCTGCGCGGCGTCGACTCCGTCTGTCACCAGGCGGCGATGGTCGGCCTCGGCAAGGACTTCGCGGACGCACCGGAGTACGTCGGCTGCAACGACCTCGGCACGGCCGTGCTCCTTGCGGCGATGGCCGAGGCCGGTGTGCCCGAACTGGTGCTGGCCGGCTCGATGGTGGTCTACGGCGAGGGCCGCTACGACTGCCCGCGCCACGGCCGGGTCCGCCCGGGCCCGCGGGCCACGGGCGATCTCGAGGCCGGGCGCTTCGAGCCTCTGTGCCCCGAGTGCGGCGCCGAGCTGACGTCGGGCCTGGTGGGCGAGGACGCGCCGACGGACCCGCGCAATGTGTACGCGACGACCAAGCTGGCCCAGGAGCATCTGGCCGCGGCCTGGGCCAGGGCGACGGGCGGCCGGGCCGTCGCCCTGCGCTACCACAATGTGTACGGGCCGGGGATGCCGCGCGATACCCCGTACGCGGGCGTTGCCTCCTTCTTCCGGTCCGCTCTCGAACGGGGGGAGGCGCCGCAGGTCTTCGAGGACGGGCGGCAGCGGCGGGACTTCGTCCATGTACGGGACGTCGCGGACGCGAACGCGATCGCCCTGGAGGCCCTGCGCGGCCGGGAGCCGGGTGTGCTCACCGCGTACAACACCGGCAGCGGGACCTCGCACAGCGTCGGCGAGATGGCGGACGCGCTCGCGTCCGCCCACGGCGGTCCCGCGCCGGTGGTCACCGGGGAGTTCCGGCTCGGCGACGTACGGCACATCACCGCGGACTCCCGGCGGCTGCGGGCCGAACTGGGCTGGAAACCGCGGATCGGCTTCGCCCAGGGCATGGCGGAGTTCGCCGCGAGCGGGCTGCGGGGTACGGCGTCATGACGGTCGATGTGATCCTTCCCTGCCTCGACGAGGCGGAGGCGCTGCCCTGGGTGCTGAGCCGGATCCCGGCCGGATGGCGCGCGATCGTGGTCGACAACGGCTCGACGGACGGCTCCGACCGGATCGCCCGCGACCTGGGGGCGACCGTCGTGCACGAGGGGCGGCGCGGGTTCGGGGCCGCGTGCCATGCCGGGCTGCGGGCGGCGGAGGCGGAGTACGTGTGCTTCTGCGACTGCGACGCCTCGCTGGACCCGGGGCTGCTGGTCGATTTCGTACGCCAAGTCGCCGACGGCGAGACCGACTTGGTACTGGGGCGGCGTCGGCCGCAGGGGCCCGGGGCCTGGCCGCCGCACGCCCGGGCCGGGAATCTGGCGCTGGCGCGGATGCTGCGCCGACGCTCCGGTCTGCGACTGCACGACCTGGGCCCGCTGCGGGCGGCGCGCCGCGAGGAGCTGCTGGCCCTCGACCTGACGGACCGCCGCAGCGGCTATCCGCTCCAGATGGTGGTCCGCGCGGCGGACGCGGGCTGGCGGGTGACGGAGGTGGACGTCCCGTATCTGCCGAGATCGGGAAGGTCGAAGGTGACGGGCACGTGGCGGGGCACCTGGCAGGCAGTCCAGGACATGCGGGCGGTTCTGGCGGAGCGGCCCGCGGGCCGGGTCGGCGTCATGGGTGGTGTGCGATGAGCGGTGAACGCGCCGAGGAGCGCGCCGACGTCGGCACACCGTCGCCGGACAGGCCGACGGCGACGGGCGTCGCGGTGCGCGCACGGTGGGCGGAGACCACGGTTACCGCGGACACCACGGGCGACCGTGACCGGGGTGCGCAGCACGGCACCGGGCTGCCCGGGCCGTCCGACGGCCCGGTGACCGCGCCCCACACGTCCCCCGCCCGGGAGGAGCGGCCCGGCACGCTGCTCGTCATCGCCAAGGCCCCCGTACCCGGGCGGGTCAAGACCCGGCTCTGTCCCGCGTACTCCCCCGACGAGGCGGCCCGGCTCGCCGAGGCCTCGCTCGCCGACACCCTGGATGTCGTGCTGGCCACTCCCGCACGCCGCCGGGTTCTGGTGCTCGACGGAGCACCCGGCGACTGGCTGCCCGTCGGTTTCGAGGTCGTGCCGCAGTGTCCGGGCGGACTCGACGAACGGCTGGCGCACGCCTTCGGGCTCTGCGAGGGGCCCGCGCTGCTCGTCGGCATGGACACACCGCAGCTCACCGTCGAACTCCTCAGCACCGGACTGGAGTTGAGCGAGGGTGAGGCAACCTTCGGTCCGGCCGACGACGGCGGATTCTGGGCGCTGGGCCTGGCCGAGCCGGATCCCTCGCTGCTGCGAGGCGTGCCGATGTCCGTGCCGGAGACCGGCGCGATACAGCGGCACCGGCTCCTGCGTGCCGGTCTCGCGGTGCGTCAACTGCCCGTGCTGCGGGATGTGGACACAGCGGACGATGCCCGTCTGGTCGCGGCCCAGGCTCCGCACGGCCGGTTCGCCGCGGCGATGGCCGCGCTCGCCAGGGCCGGGGCGCGATGACCGCGCCCGCCTGGCAGGCCGATCCGTACACCGACGCCCTGCGCACGGGCCGGGGCCCGCTGTTTCTGCGCCGCCCCGACGGCTGGCTGCTCCCCCTGGAGGTCGAGCGGTGGTGCGCCGATCCGGACGACGCCGATCTGACTGTGCTGGAGCGCTGCCGGGGTCCGGTGCTCGACATCGGCTGCGGGCCCGGCCGTCTGGTCGCGGCGATGGCCGCGCTGGGGCAGCCGACGCTCGGCATCGACGTCAGCCCCGAGGCGGTGGCCCGCACGCTGCGGCTCGGCGGAAGTGCGCTGCACCGTTCGGTCTTCGATCCGCTTCCCCTTGAGGGGAGTTGGGGCACCGCTCTGCTCATGGACGGCAATATCGGCATCGGCGGAGACCCCTGGGTGCTGCTCTCCCGGGTGGCGGATCTGGTCGCCCATGACGGCGTGCTGCTGGCCGAGACCGCGCCGCACGATGTCGACGAGCGCGTGCAGGTGCGGGTCTATGACGGCAGTGCGCAGGGCTCGGCGTTCCCCTGGGCCCGGGTGGGCACACCGGCGCTCCTCGACTACGCGGAATCGGCGGGCTGGGCTGCGGACCGGGCGGAGCTCTGGACGGTGGCCGGGCGCGCGTTCGTGGCGCTGCGCCGCGCAGAGCAATTGGGCCGATGAAGCCTCAGACGCCGACGCGGATTGATGTGAGACGGGGTGTCGTGAAGACCGGCGGCTGGCCCGCGGGGACCGGCTGTTCCGGCTGGTCCACGGCCCCCTGCCACAGCAGCACTCGGTGCCGGCGCTCCCAGCGGGCCGCCCGTTCGGCCCGCATCAGCGGGTCCACCGCCCAGACGAGGTTGAACGTCACGACCAGCGGTTCGTAGACGGCCAGTGCCGTGCCCAGCGGGAGCCAGAGGGCAAGCCTCATTACGTAGGTCCTGATCAGCCACAACCGGACCTGTGCCGGGGCGGACAGCGCCCTGGCCGGGTCCGCGATCGGGACTGCGGCCCGGAACAGCGGGAGGTCGCCCTCCTTCAGCAGACCGCTCGTGGAGACGACCCCCCAGAAGACGCCCCAGGCCGCAATCGCCGCGGCGAACCACCAACCGGGCAGTCTGACGGGGCCGTTCACCGCGACGCCGACCGTCGCGGCGATCAGCCCCGAGACCCCTATCACCAGGGCGTACGCCAACTGTTTGTGTACGAACCTGACCATGACCGCGTCCCCCTTGTACCCCACGGACGGGCACTCGGTTTCACTATGCCCAGGCGGACACGGTCACCGACCGTCCGGGCCGATGCGTTCGCCAAGAGTTCAACGCCGCGGCACCCGCCGCCTGATCCACCGCGCCGCCAGCAGCACCCCCGTGAGCACCGCGACCGCCGCGAGCGCCAGCAGCCAGTTGCGTACGTAGTCCAGCGGCAGCACGGTCGGGTTCTTCGGCGTTCCCGGCCGCAGCAGGACCGGCAGGGCGACCACCGTCAGGCAGCCCGCCACGATCAGCGCGCCCCGGACCGTTCCGCGCGCCGGGACCGCCGCGAGGAGCAGGCCCACGCCGAGGACCAGCGGGGCGACGATCCCGTCGTGCAGGACGATCGCGCCCGCCAGCCACAGCGCCACGTCCTTCAGCTGTCCGCCCGTCAGCAGCAGTACCGCGCCGACGGTCATCAGGGCGAGGCCCAGCGCACCTGTCACGATCCGCATCAGATGACCTCCATCCGGGAGACCCACTTGGTCTGCAGCACGCCGGGCCGGTTCGGGGCGATGATCCGCGCCGGGAAGCCGTGGTCGAGCGAGAGCACCTGGCCGCCCAGGCGCAGGGCGAGCAGGCTGAGCGGATCGTCGGCGTAGTCGGCGCCCATCTCCATCACGCGGTAGGCGCCGCGCCGCTCCATCGACACGACCCGTACCGCCGTGCCGGGCCGGGCTCCGGCGCGCTCAAGCAGGTCCCGTACGCGGACGCCGGTCCACTCGGCCGACTTGCTCCAGCCCTCCACGCAGGCGATCGGAAGAGTGACGGTTGTCTGGGGCAGCGCCCCGAGTTCGTCGAGGGTGAGTTCGTAACTGCGCTTGCCGACCACGGTCAGCCGCCAGTCGGCGACGGTCAGGGCCGTCACCCCCGCGGTGGATGCCAGGCGGTTGACGGGCAGCCCCTGCGTGCCGTGGTCGGGATGTCTCGGCGCGAGCAGGTCGAAGCGCCCCAGAGGAGTGAAGGACTGGCCGACGGTCGTCAGCGTGACCGCGCCGACCGCCGCCGCGATGCCCCTCAGCAGGGAGCGCCGGTCGGGCCCCTCCGCCACCGGCAGTTCGAGCGTGCCCGGTGAGCGGCTGGTCCAATGCGCTCTGATCTCCGGGTACTTGACCGCGATGTGCAGGATCAGCGCGCCGAACAGCAGCCATGCCACGGCGAAGTGGACCGGGACGAAGGAGAACGGCCACGGGTACCACTGGACGGTGTTGAGCAGTCCGGTGAACAGCTCGAAGACGCCCGCGGCGACCAGGACCGCCACCGAAAGACGCTCCAGCGCATGGCGCACCGACGTCAGCGCGGGCCACACGAACAGCCGGGGATACACGGCCCACAGCTTGGCGAACAGCAGCGGGATCGCCGCGATGCCGCTCGCCACATGCAGCCCCTGCGTCACCCGGTAGCCCCAGGACGGACGGCTCGGCAGGACGTTCACGAGATAGTCCGGCGGGTGCTGGAGGTAGTGGCTGATCACGCCGGTCACAAAGCACACGGCGATCGCCAGGCCCAGCCAGCGGCCGATCGAGGTTGCCGTGCGGGCATCGTGCAGCTTGCCCGAGAAGGACGGCAAGGGGGGCGCGGACAGTCTGGGCAGTCGGGGCGGCTTGATCTTCATGTCTTCCATGAGACCCCCACCAGGGCGCCCGTGGGGCGGCGTGACACCTTACGGAATGCGGACATCAGGAGGTGGCGCGGCGTCCGGCTCCCTTCCCGGTGTCAGGCTGAGGCTGTGATCAACCCGCGTACGCTCACCGCCGGCGTCCTCCTGGCGGCCCTGACGGCCGCACTCGCGCTGACCGTCCTCAAGGACGGCTATTTCACCGACTCCATCGGTCTTTCCTGGTGGTACGCCGCCTGCTGGGCGCTGTTCGCCGCGGCGGTCTTCGCGGTGCGCAAGGCGCCGGTGCGCCAGGCCGTGGTCCTGGTGATCGCCGGCGGTGTCGCGGTCGCCGCGACCGGGCTGCTGGCTCCCCCGCGCACCAGTACGGACTCGTACCGCTATGCCTGGGACGGCAGGGTGCAGGCGGCAGGCATCTCGCCGTACGACCACGCCCCGGCCGATCCCGCGCTGGGCGGCCTGCGTGACGACTGGCTGTTCCCGAGCGGGGCCGCGTGCGCCGGGCCGGACCTGGTACGCATCGGCGGGCCGGAAGGCGAGGTGCATTGCACACGGATCAACCGGCCGCAGGTGCACACCATCTACCCGCCGGTGGCGGAGGGGTACTTCCTGCTCGTCGACTCCCTCGCGCCGGACGGTTCACGGCACAAGGCACTGCAGACCGGCGGTGTGGCGCTGTCGCTGGGCACCACGGCGGCGCTGCTGCTCGTCCTGCGCAGGCGCGGCGACCCCCGCAGTGCGGCGTACTGGGCGTGGTGCCCGATCGTGCCCATCGAAGCGGTGAACAACGCGCATGCCGATGTGCTCGGGGCGCTGCTGACCGTGGTGGGCCTGGGAGTACTGATGCGGCGCCGCATCGCGGGCGGGGCACTGCTCGGCGCAGCGATCGTGACCAAGCTGCTGCCGGCCGTGGTGCTGCCGGGCGCCCTGTCCGGGGTGCGGCGGGTCCGGGACGCGGCTGCGGTCCTGCTGCCCGCGGCCAGTGTGGTCGCGCTGACGTATCTGCCGTACGTCCTGGCCTCCAACAGCTCGGTGCTCGGCTATCTCAGCGGCTATACGGAGGAGGAGGGCTACGACGATCCCTCGGCCCGCAACCGCTACGCCCTGCTGCGGCTTGTGCTGCCGGACGACTGGGCGCTGCCCGCCGTGATCGTGGCGATGCTGGCGGTCACCGCCCACGTCCTGCTGCGTGGCGATCCCGAACGCCCGTGGAGCGGCGCCCTGCTGGTCACCGGATGGGCCTTCCTGCTGCTGACTCCGGGCTACTCCTGGTACGCGCTGCTGCTGGCCGCGCTGGTGGCGCTGGACGGACGGTGGGAGTGGCTCGCGGTCGCGGTCGCGGGCGCGGCCAAGTACGTCACCGTGAGGTCGGACGCCGACCCGCAGAGCATGGGGACCTGGGTGTACGCGGTCGCAGCCGGTGTGGTGCTCACCGGCTACGTACTGCGCCGTCGTGGGCAGCGGCGCCCGGCGCCGCGCGGCGGCCACGACCGGCAGGTCGGCAGTCTCACCACAGGCGCCTGAGGTACTTGGCCACGTCGAGGAGCAGCGGCGACTCAGGGCAGCCGGCGCCCCATCTTCGCCGACCGCCGATCGTGCTCCTTGGTGTCCCACCACTCTTCCAGCAGGGCATGGACCAGATGCACGAGTTGCCTGAGGCGATCCGGATCCGGGGCGGTGGAGGTGAACACATCCGCAAAGGACTTGTCGTCCCACGGCAGCGTGAACACCCAACGCTCGTCCTGGTGACCTCGGCCCACCGCGGTGAGCCAGTACGTCAACGTCACACTGCGGTCCGCGTGATGATCGACCGACAGATCGGAGATGTGGAAGGTGATCTGCCCGTCACCTGTGGTGTATGAGCGCGCCAGAGCACGCTCAGCCGGAGTCTGTGCCGGCATGCACACCACCCGCCCTTTCGCCTCACCCAGTGGGGAACAGGCTCCCGCACATCGCCGCTAACACTTGGCAGCGGCGCGAGTGGTGACCTTGTACGCGGTGAGGAGATCGTTGGTACCGGCCGGGGTGCCGATGATGGTGCGGAACTTTTCAATGCTGGGGCACGTGTTGGTGTAGGTGGAGTAGCCGCCGCGACCGTTGGGACGCCCGGACCAGATGGCGGCGCTGATCTTCCTGTCCATCGTGCTGTTCCAGCCATGACGCGCCTTGATGTGCTTCCAGCCCCACGTCGAGGTACCGCAGCGCAGTGTGTACTTACCCGGACCCCGGTAGTACGTGCGAACGATGTACGTGCGGCTGTGACTCCTGCACGTGGCGTCGATGCTGTCCGCGACGACCTCGGCGGACGAAGAGGTCGCAGCGGGCGAAGAGGTCGCGGCGGTCGCAGGACTCGCCGCTGGGATCACCAGAGCCGATGTGGCGACGGCGGTTGCCAGTGCTGCGATGGTACGAGTTGCGTTGAGACGCACGAGATTTCCCCCTTTGACGTGTGCCCCGTGGTCAGCGGGGCACGGCGTCGTGGACCTCCTTCCCGAGATCCACGGAGCACCAGACCACCACGCCCTGCTCTACGGGGTCAAGGGAGTTCGGCATGAGCCCAGTGGCCAACTCTGGTGTCTTTACGGCCCGTTGGGCACCGCCCTACGCTCCGGCCCCATGACCTCACCCGGTACACGTTTACGAAGAGCGGCCGCACTCGCCACCGCGGGCGCGCTGCTCGCCGGCGGACTGCTGGCCGCCACGCCATCGGCGGCGGCCGACAGCCCCGTCACCGAAGCCGCCACGGTGGTGGTGCCCATACAGACCACCGGCCCCGCGGACAAGCGCTTCAACATCATCGTTCTCGGCGACGGCTACACCGCCGCCGAGCTCCCCAAGTTCCGCGCCGACGTCGACAAGCACCTCAATGTGCTCTGGTCCACCGAGCCCTTCGCCTCGTACCGCTCCTACGTCAACGTCTGGGCCGTGGAGGTCCCTTCGGCCGAGTCCGGCGTGGACTGCGACCCGGGTCTGGACGCGCCGCGCCGCAACACCGCGCTCGGCATGGGCTTCTGGGGCGGCTGCAACCCCGACAGCGTGCAGCGCCTGCTGACCGTCGACAACTCATCGGCGTCCGCCCTCGCCGATCTCGTCCCGGGGTCGGCGAGCGCCAACCGGCAGATCGTGGCGCTCGCCAACAGCGAGACCTACGGCGGCGCGGGCGGCACCTTCGCCACCGCCTCCGGCGGCAACGCGCTCTCCTCGCTGATCACCCCGCACGAGATCGGCCACTCGCTGGGCAATCTCCAGGACGAGTACGACTACTACGCGCGAGGCGTCCCCGGAGCGGCGTACGAAGGCGGTGAACCGTCGTCCGCCCACCACACCCTGCTCACCGAGGAGCAGATGAAGCAGCAGCGGGCCAAGTGGTGGCGCTGGCTGGGCGAGAAGAGCGAATCGGGCGGGGTCATCGGCCGGTTCGAGGGCGGGATGTACAGCACCAAGGGCGTCTGGCGGCCCAGCAAGCACTCAATCATGAAGACCCTCGGGTACGCCTTCGACCAGGTCGGGCGCGAGGTGATGACCCAGAAGATCTCCGCCAAGGTCAGTCTCGTCCAGGACCACACCCCGAACAGCGCCCCGATCGGCGACGACCGGACGGTGTGGCTGGACACCCTGCATCCGGTGGGCGGTGAGCTCGATGTCGTATGGCGGCTGGACGGGCGTGCGCTGCGTGCGGTCGGCGAGGCCCGGACGGTGGATCTGCGCAGGCTCCAACTCCCGTCCGGCATCCACTCCTTGACGGCCACCGTCAACGACCCGACGCCGTTCGTACGGGACCCCGCGATCCGCGCGTCCGCCGCGCTGACCCGCACGGTCTCCTGGAGGGTGGACACGGAGGTCACGACCCCGCGGGAGCCGGTCGCGGCCGCCTTCACCGGGCACACCGGCACCGCGGCCCCGGTGGGTTCGGCCTCGGTCGTGTACGCGGACACCACGCACCCCGCCGACCGGACCCACTCCGTGCGCTGGACGCTCGACGGGCGGACGGTGGCCAATCCGGGCAACGACCGCGATCTCGATCTGGGTGCGCTGCGACTGCGCCCCGGCACCCACAGCCTCACGGCTCGTATCGCGGGTACGAAGACCACGCTGACCTGGACGGTCGATGCGGCACCCGCGGCGGGGGCGTACACACTCTCCAAGCCGCTGCGCACCGTGCACCGGCCGGGCGAGCCCGTGGAGTACGTCTACGACGGCCCGTTCACGATGAAGCTGACAGCCGGCGACGACCAGGAGGGCTCGGTGGTCTCGCAGTTCCGGGTCGACGGCGACGGCTGGCAGACCTACTACGGCTGGCCGACGGACGCGGACGCGCCGTACCGCTTCACCCCGGGCGGCACGGTCATCGACAATCTCGTCTACGGCAAGCTCGGCCGTACGCGCGCGGTGCCGTGGGACGACGCCACACCCGACTACGGGACCCACACGATCGAGTACCGCACCATCGACGCGGCAGGCAATGTCTCGCCGCCGAAGGCGTTCCTCGCGACGCTGCTCCCGCCGGGGGCCGCGAAGGGCTGAGCCGACACCCGCGCCGGCGGCCGAGCCGTCAGGTGAGCAGGAAGTCCGCCTTCCCGGACTTGGCACCCTGGATGAACGCCTCCATTTCGTTGGAGGTGTAGATGAGGGCGGGGCCGTCCGGGTCGGCGGACTGACGCACCGCGACCCGGCCGTCGGCCAGCTTCATCGTCTCGAAGCAGTTGCCGCCGTTGCCGCCGCTCCACGGCTTGTGCCAGCCCTCTTCGCCCAGTTCGGCCGCCGGCATCCCGTTGTATATGTGGTGATTCATTACAACTCCTTGCGGAGACCCCTGAGAATCTCCTTCGTGCGTTGCGCAGTCGCGGCCTGAGCCGCCATGCGGTCCAGAACCTCCAGATGCGAGGCGACCTCGGGGCGCGCGTCCAGGTAGACGGCGCCGGTGAGGTACTCGCTGTAGACCATGTCCGGGAGCTCGGGGACAGCGAACCGGAAGAGGACGAACGGCCCGTAGGTGCCGGGGTGATGTCCGGTCGCGAACTCCGCGATCTGCAGGGTGACATGAGGCAGCCGGGCCCATTCGAGCAGCTTGTCGATCTGTGCTCGCATGACGCCGGGGCCACCGACGGGCCGGCGGAAGACCGTCTCGTCCATGATCACCCAGAACTTGGGTGCGTCGGGTCGGGTGAGCAGAGCCTGGCGTTCCATCCGCAGCGCCACATGGCGCTCGATGTCGGCCGGGTCGGTCTGCCCGACGGCTCCGCCGAGCATGATCGCCCGGGCGTAGTCCTCCGTCTGCAGCAGACCCGGCACGTAGTGCGGCTCGTAGGTCCGGATGAGGGCGGCGGCACCCTCCAGACTCACGTACATGCTGAACCAGCCGGGCAGAACGTCGTGAAAGCGCTGCCACCAGCCGGGCTTATTGGCCTCCTCGGCGAGCTCGATGAAACCCCGGGCCTCGTCGTCAGTGATCCCGTAGGCGTTCAGCAGCAGCTGGACATAAGGGATCTTCAGCGCGACCTCGGCGGTTTCCATCCGGCGGATGGTGCCTGCGGCCACGCGAAGGACCTTTGCCGCTTCCTCGCGCCTGAGTCCGGCCCGCTCCCGCAGATCCTGCAAGCGCTTGCCGAGAACGACCTGGCCCACCGTGGGGGCGGACCGCGGTTCACTCACTTCGAGACCTCCCCACGTGCTGTTGCGTGCAGTGTGCCACGCTCCCGCAAGGATGAATATGCCCACTCTGAATTTTTCAAAGTGGGCCTTGCCAAGCTGACCATTGCGGCGGGAGAGTGGTCGGGTGAACCGTGACGCGCTCACCGCCCCGCTCCTGGACCAGTGCTCGGGGGCCGACCACCACCGATACAGCTTCGAGCTTCCGGCGCGCGTCGAATTCGTCGCGAGAGCGCGAAGACTCGCGCGCGAGCGGCTGCACTTCTGGGGCATAGGCGGAGACGTTCACGACACGGCGATGCTCGTCGTGTCCGAACTGGTGACCAACGCGGTCGTGCACACCGACGGCCATCTGGTGGCCTGCGAACTTCTCAACGGCGCCGAGCGCCTGCGTATCACCGTGCAGGACCAGGGGTCGTCCCCCGATGGCCCGCACGTGTGCCACACCCTCGAAGAGGAACGCGGGCGCGGCCTTCTGCTGGTCGAGGCCGTCAGCAGCGCCTGGGGGGCGTACGACTCGCAGCACGGCCCCGGCCGTCTCGTCTGGGCGGAACTGCCGCACGCCCGCACGTCCGGGGAGAGCGGCATTCCGCACGCCCGCACTCCCCACGAGTCCGGCATTCCGCACGATCCGCAGAGGCCATGCTGAAAAGCCTGGCGACGCTCCTCTTCTTCCGGAGCTTCTCCCGGAGCGCCCGCCGCGGCACCGTCCGCACCGAGACCCCGTTGACCCGGCTCGACCTTCCGCCCACGCTCTCGGCCCATCTGGGCTGTGACGCCGTGGGCTTTCCCGCGCGCCACGGCTTCCGACTACTGGGCGGACTGCCGCGCTACGGCTGCGTCTTCGCCGACACCGACTGGTGGTGGTGGATCGTGCCGGCCGGCTCGGACCTGGAGCTGACCTGGCCGCTGCCGTCGCACTACGCCCGCGGGGCGTACGTACCTGCGGTGAATCCCCGGCTGATCCGCCGACCCGACGACACCAGCCCCTACACTCCGCCGATCCCGCTCTATCTGATGGCCTGCCAGCTCACCGGAACCGCTCCCCTGTGGACCGCCGGTGTGGGCGGGGCGCGCAGCGCCTGAGCCGACGCAGCGGCGCACGGGAGATCAGCCCCGGCAGCCCGAACGCCCCCGGGACCGCATAGGCTTCGATGCATGTCAGAAGCCAATTCGAGCCCGGAGCGGCAGGGGCTCACACCACGTCAGGCACGTCATGTACGCATAGCTCTCTCCGCGATCATCATGATCGCCGTGGGTGTCACGCTCGTGCTGCGGCTCGGCAGCACCCACTCGGTGCTGACCATGGGCTTCTACGGCATCGCGCTGATCCTCTCGGGCAGCGCGCTGGTGCTCAGCCGCCAGGGGCGTACGCGGGTGGCCACGGCGGTGCTGGGGGTCGGGGTCGCGGTGGCCGTCGTGTCGGAGTGGGCCGTGGCGTCGATGCGCTGAGCTTGATCCTTACTGTTCGTGCTGCTCGTAGACCTCGGCCAGGCGATCCCTCAGCCGCGCGTGGCGGAACTGGTAGACCGCGCCGACCTGGCGCAGCACGCCTCGCTGGTAGGCGTCGTCCAGGAAGGCGTTCACCGCCCACGGGAGCCGCCCTGTCAGGGGTAGCCAGACACGGACCAGGACCACCCACCGGCCCCAAGCGGTCAACGTGCCGAGCCCGAGCCCGACTACGAGCCCGCTCGCGAGCCCGCTCGTGACCCCGAGTGCGAACCCGTTCACGAGCGCGACGACGATCCCGAACCCGAGCCCGAGCGCCAGCCCGACCGCGAGCACTTGGGCGAGCACCGTCGTGCGGTTCGTGTGCAACAGGTCCGACGGGCTGACCGAGGATTTCGTCTCGATGACTGCCTCAAGCCCGGCCACGAGCGCGAGTATGAGCCCGACCGAGAGTCCGAGCGCGAGCCCGGACACGAGCCACTTCCCGAACTCCAAGGCGATCACGGTCCAGGGGAAATCCAGGAGACCCGCATAGACCGCCATTCCGAGCCCGAACACGACCCCGAAGACCAGCCCGCCCGCGAGTCCGCCCCGAATTCTGGGGAGGAAACTCTCCTTCACTCTCTTCGCCCCGCCGCGGATCTGTATGTGCATGCGCGACGGTTCAAATGCGCCGCCGACCTTGAGCTTTGACCCGAATCCGTGCATGAGCCCGAAGGTCAGCCCGATCCCCAGCACGTTCAGAAGCACGCTGACGGATGCCACTCTGGGCTCGGTCGTGAGCCCGAAGACGAGTCCGAGCATGGTCCCTGACACGAGCCCGCTCGTGACCCCTGAGACGAGCATGCGCGAAGAGAGGCTCATGGCGGTTCCCAGTCGCCACCATTCGATGTCGTGTGTGTCGAGTTTCTTCAGGTGTGTGGCGAGGTAGCCAAGCCAGTGGCGGGCGCGTTCGGCGCGCCAGGGCCGGCGTTTCGCGGCGGGGCGTGTGCTGAGAAAGCGGTCGTAGGCGGTGGGGACGAAGTTGTCCAGGAGATGGTCTTCAAGGGCTCCTCGGGTGCTGAACTCCTCGATTTCCAGCAGCTTCACCGGATCGCGGCCGGATTTGTAGACAGTGTGGGCGAGTGTGACCATCAGGGGGGTGGTCAGCACAGCGGCCAGATTGGCGCAGGCCGGTTTGTCGGGGTGACGGCGCAGCTTGTTCAGGACGTACTCCCACCCGGTCGGGGTGGTGGTGTCCGTCGTGTCCGGGGCGGGCGTATTGGTGGCGTGCAGCAGGTAGTTGACGGAGTCGTCGAGGGTGAGGTCGGTCAGTTCGATACCGGCGAAGAGCGCGGTTGTTCCCACGGCGGCTTCGAGTTCGGCGCGGCGACTCGTCATCAGCAGCGGCACGGTGGTGGCCCTGAGGTCCAGCAGCGCGGCCTCGTGCAGGCCGTCGGCGATCTCGTCGAACCCGTCCAGGATCGCCAGCACACGGTCGGCACCGACCAGCGCGGCGGCCCACGTCGATCCGTCGGGGCCGGCCCCGGCCAGAAAGGGGTGGTCCCGCTCCAGCCGGTCGATCAGCCAGTCCCGCAGCGGAGTGGTGGTGGGATTCCACGATCCCAGACTGAAGATCACCGGTACCGGTGCTTCGCCGGTTGGAGTGCGAGCTTCCAGCCTGGCCCTTGCGAAACGCCGAACCAGGATGGTCTTCCCCGAGCCCGCCCGGCCCAGCACCATCAGTCTGCCGGGCTTTGTCCCCTCGTAGACAGCCGCGATCTTTTCCAGCGGACCGGTCAGGTCCAGCGGGAGAGGGGCCGCCGCCTCGGCCGAGACGTCGAGGATGCTGTTCCGGCGGCCGGTCAACATCGAAGGTGCCGGTCGACAGCGCACAGGCAGCGGGGCCGGATCCCACAACCGCTGCTGCTCCTCCTCACGCTTCAAGACGTCGCTGACCCTGTCCGCGAGCAGATTGGCCTTCCCGGCCAGCGAGTTCTCGGCGGGGCGCGCTGCGGGAAGGATGAGCACGTTGTTCGCGTTGTCGCCGGTGCTCACGATGCCGTGGTTGTCACCGTCCACCTTCACCGACCGGTCGCCGCCCGACTGGTCAGGCTTGTGCTCGGCGGGGTCCGGCTTCTGCAGACCGGGCCTGCCGCTCACTGGTGCAGGGTGTTCTTCGCACCGTCGCCGGTGGAAATGATCCCGGAGTTGTTTCCGGCGACGGCGACGCCGCGCTCGCCGTCGGCCTGGACGGCGGGACGCTCCGGCAGCAGCGCCGAGAGCTCATCGGCAAAGCCTGGGGAGTCCCTGAGCGCCTCCCGCAGCGCGATCCCCAACTCCTCGCGCCGCACCGCGGGCATGTCCCGGTCCGCGCCCGCGTCCGCGTCCGCCAGGCTGGTGTCGGTGGATCGAACGGGGTCGGCGTCGGCGTCGGCGCCGCGGCTCAGGACCCTGGCCAGCAGCCGCTGCCGGTCGAGCAGCGCATCGATCTCAGGCACAGGCGTTCCCCCTGTCGCGCAAGCGAATTCAGGTTTCATGCTAGTCACGCCGACACCTTCGGTCAGCGGTTCGGCCACGAAATTGATCCCAGGTCAGGTCCGCCGCCCGGACGGTTGCGATGATGGAAGATCCGGTGATCTTTCCCGACCTCGGAGAGGATGGCGATGAGCTGATGGCGGCCGTGCGGCGGGTCGTGTCGCCCAGCACGTACCCCTTTCCGGTGCGCGCAGGCGACGCCAGGGCTTCAGCCGCTGGAGACCGCTCGCAGGTGCGACTTGCCGCGCCGCACGTCGGGCGAGACGGCGGACCGTCCCTCGCGCATGACCAGCGTCAGCCGGGTGAATCCCCGGTCCTGCAGGGTCCCCGGGGTCTCGTCGACGATCCGGCACTCGGTCCGCCCCCACCGGGGATCGGGGTGATACAGCGGCCGTACGGCTCCGTCGTGATGCACGGCCGCCGCTCCCATGACAAGCATCCAGTGCGGCAGGCCGAAGCGGTAGGCGGCGTCCATGATCGGGTCGCCCGCGATGTCGCCACGAATGGCCTGAAGAACTCGGTCCTCCGGGTAACACTCCAGGGCCGCGTCGAGCTGCGCCAGTAAGGGAAGGCACCAGCTCGTCTCACGGTCGCCGAGCACCGCACCGGCGTCGGGGTGGAACAGTACGAACCTGAGGAAGTTGTCGCCGGGCATGGCTGTGGGGTGCGGCGCGATGCCGTGGAACAGTGCCGCGAAGGAGTGGTTGGCGTGTGCCACGTCCCAGCGCCGGTCGAGCAGCACCGAAGGCATCGGCACGGCGTCCATCATCGCGGCGTAGTCGTGCAGGTAGGCCCGGGTTTCGGGGTCCGGCGCCTCACCAGGGTCCGGCTCTCCCGGCGCCGCGGGCAGGGTGGGCAGCACGGGTGCGGTCACGGGCGCGAACGGGCGCATGGGCCCGGACGGGAAGGCCGGACCCGAGGGGCGTGCGGGTCCCAGCGGAGGCGCGGACAGGGACGCTGCCGCAGGCCTGTTGCCCGTGGCAGGCGGATCCCGGTCGACGGCGAGACGGAAGAGCCAGCCGCCCTGCTGGTCGCTCATCTCCAGGGCCTTGACCAGGGCACAGAGCCTGTCGTCGGTCCAGTCCTGGGCGGGGGTGCGCTCCCAGTTTCCGTACGCGCCGGTGCTGATCTCGAGCCGGGCGGCCACATCCTCCACGCTCAGCCCGAGCTCTTCCCGGCGCCGTCTGATGACATCGGTGACCCGCCTCGCCCGGACCGCGCCGCGGGCCGTGCCGGAGTGGCCTCGCCGCCCATGGGCGGGTCGTTCCACGCCTGCCTCATATGTCATCGAGAACGCCACCCTCTCGAAGTCCCGGTGCGGCAGGGCCATTTGGATCATCATCACCGCGTGGCGATCCTGCTACCCGCACACAGTCATGTCAACTATCGTGGCATTGACCGCCGCTGAGCGCTCAGATCGCGCCACAGCTGTGGCAAGGCATGGTTACACTTCCCTGGAACAGTTACTCTCCCGGCAGTCCCCTGTGTGCGGAGTGACCTCGCGTGATCTAGGAGACCTACTGGTGACAGACGGCTTCTTGGTTCCGGGCCCAACAATCGCAGGCCCCCTGACGGCGTCGATTTCCCGTCTGGCCGAACTCGCGGGCAAGCTCGGTGTGCCTTACAGCGAGGTCTTCGACGTACATCAGCTCTCCGAGGCCTCCGGCGTCCCCGCCGATGTGGTCGGGGACCTCCTCGACGGCCGGCCCGCCGGCGAACCCGATCTCCAGGCGCGCTTTCTGCAGCGCTTCGATCTGCTGCGTAGGACACGGCTCAAGCCCAACGGCCGCCGCTACACCCAGCAGGAGATCGCCGACGGCGCGGGCATGTCGCGGCAGCAGGCGGGGGCTCTCATCAACGGCGACCGCAGACCGACCATGGAGCACTGCGACGCCATCCAGCGCTTCTTCAAGGTCCACGCCGGATTCCTCACCGCCGAGGACGCCGACGCGCTCGACGGCGCCCTGCAGCGCACCGAGCAGACGCTGCTGCACGACTACGCCGGCGACAGCGACCCACTGGAGCGTCTGCTGCAGGACCATGGGGTACGGGGCATCGCCTGGCGCGCGGCCCAGCTCCCCACCGACAAGCACCGCGACAAGGTCACCGAATGGCTCGACATGCTCCTGGAGAGCGTCAAGCCGACGGAGTCCTGAAGTGAACCCTGCACCGACGGGAGAACGGTGAACAAAGGCAAAGAGATGCGGCGGTTGTGCGGCGAACTGATCGCCGGAATCGACCTGCCCGTCCCCGCGGAACCGACGGACCTCTACGCCACCCTGTGCGCCAGGATGAGCAGCCGACGCGGCCGGCCGGTCCAGTTCCGCATGGCCTCTTTCCCCCCGGGAACCGCGAGCGGGCTCTGGCTCGACATGGCGGACCAGGACCTCATCGTCATCGAGGAGCGCACCGCCCCCGACCATCAACTGGTCATCCTCGGCCACGAGTTGTGGCACATGCAGGCCGGTCACTGCAGCCACCACGTCGAAGGCGCGGCCGTCGCGGCACGACTGCTGAACGACGGAGCCGACCTGCAGGACACCGTCCTGAAGGTCGCGGCCCGTACGCACTTCGACGTCGCCGAGGAGAACGAGGCGGAGAGCTTCGGTCTGCTGCTGAGCTCCAAGTGCCGTTCACTGCTCACGAGTTCGCCCGCCCACGGTCCCCTGCCCGGTCTGGATGTCATCGAGGGCCGTATCGAGGCGTCGCTGGGATACCGAAAGCCGCAGGGCTGATGCGTGGAAGGCCTGGACTTCTGCATACCGGGCGCCGCGCCCACCGTCACGTTCGCCTGCCGACCGGGATTCAGCCGCAGCCCGCGTGACCCGCTGCTGCGCTCCGTGAGCGCACTGCGCCCGGTGGCAGAGCTCGAGACCGATCCGGCGGGCGCGTGAGTGGGAACGGCCCCGGGAACCATCCACCGCTGGAGCCCAAGGCCGACCGGGAAACGGTACGACGGCACAACCTCAGCCTGGTGCTGCGGGCGGTCCGCGACGCGGGCGAGGTGACCCGGGCCGGGGTCTCGGCGCGTGTGGGGCTGACCCGCGCGGCCATCTCCTCCCTGGTCGAGCAGCTGCTGGACAGCGGGTTCCTGACGGAGTCGGGCAAGACCTTCAGCGGTCAGGCGGGCCGTCCGGGCACGGTGCTGAAGGTGGCCCGTACCGGAGTCGCGGGCATCGGGGTCGAGATCAACGTCGACTATGTCGCGGTGTGCGTGGTCGACCTGGCGGGCACCGACCGGGTGCGGCTGGTCGAGCACATCGACAACAGCGGCGCGCCGCCCGAGCGGGTGCTGGACCGGGCGGCCGTGATCGCCGCCCGGGCGTTGGTGTCCGCGGCCGAGCAGGAACTGCACCCCGTCGGAGCCCAGTTGGCGCTGCCGGGCCTCGTCTCGGCCGGAACCGTCCGGTACGCGCCCAACCTCGGCTGGACACGCGTCGCGGCCGAGGGCCCTTTCGCCGAGGCGCTTGCCGCGCTGCGTCCCGCTCAGCCCGTCCTGCCGGTGCGGTCCGAGAACGAGGCCAATGTGGCGGCCCTGGCGGAGCTGTGGTTCGGGGGCCTCGGCGACGTACGCAGCTTCCTGTATCTGACGGGCGAGATCGGGGTCGGCGGCGCGCTGGTCCTGAACGGTGAACTGCTGCGCGGCGCGCACGGTTTCGCCGGTGAGATCGGCCATGTCGTGGTGTCCCCGGACGGCCCCGAATGCCGTTGCGGCTCGCGCGGCTGCCTGGAGCAGTACGCCGGCCAGTCGGCGCTGCTGCGGGCCGCGGGCCTCGACGAGCACAGCGGCGCACGGGGCGTGGCCGAGCTGGAACGCCGGGCTCGCGCGGGCGACGAGCGCGCGGTGTCGGCCCTCGGACGGGCCGGGCTGATGCTGGGCCGGGTGCTGTCCGGCGCGGTGAACCTCTTCGACCCGGACGCGGTGGTGCTCGGCGGGATCTATCCGCCACTGCTGCCGTGGCTGGCGCCGCCGGCCGACGGCGAGCTGTCGGCCCGGGTGGTCTCTCGTCTGTGGCCCGAGACCGCGGGCCGCCTGCGTGCCGCGTCCCCGGCGGCGGACGCGGCGCGGGGGGCGGCGGCGCTGGTGGTACGGGAGGTGCTGGGGGACCCGGTGCGGTACGCGGCGCGGGCGGCGGGCTGATCGGCGAGGCTGTGGTACGGGCCGCATGGTCAGCCCGTCCGGCGTTTGAGGACATGCGGCCGAAGGTCGCATAAGGGGTTCGGGGCGGAGCCCCGATTCGGGATGGGGGTACCTCCCACGGCCGCCAGGCCGTAGGGGGAGGGCGGGTAGGGGAAAGCGCCGAAGGCGGCCTACACCCGCACCCCCAGCAAGTGGTCCAGCGCCAGCTGGTCCAGCTCCTCGAACGCCATCCCCCGCTCCGCCGCCGCCTCCACGTCGAACTCCTCGAACGCGGACCGGTCCGCCAGCAGCCCGGACAGCCCGTCCTCAGCCGTGAAGCGGCAGAGTTCGTCGAGACGCGCCGCCCGTAGCGCCTCCCGGACCGCGGGGTCCGCGCGGAACGCCGCAGCCCGTTCCCGCAGAATCAGATAGTTGCGCATACAGCCCGCCGCCGACGCCCACACCCCATCCGCGTCCTCCGTCCTCGGCGGCTTGAAGTCGAAGTGCCTCGGGCCCTCGTAGCCGCCGGTCTCCAGCAGGTCGACCAGCCAGAAGGCGGACCGCAGATCGCCCGCGCCGAAGCGCAGGTCCTGGTCGTACTTGATGCCGTTCTGCCCGTTGAGGTCGATGTGGAAGAGCTTGCCCGCCCACAGCGCCTGGGCGACGGAATGCGTGAAGTTCAGCCCGGCCATCTGCTCGTGGCCGACCTCGGGGTTGACTCCGTACAGCTCGGGCCGCTCCAGCTGTTCGATGAAGGCCAGCGCATGGCCGACGGTCGGCAGCAGGATGTCGCCGCGCGGCTCGTTCGGCTTGGGCTCGATGGCGAAGCGCAGCTCGTAGCCCTGCTCGGTGACGTACTCCCCCAGCAGGTCGAAGGCTTCCTTCATCCGGTCCAGCGCGGTGCGCACATCCTTCGCGGCGCCCGACTCCGCGCCTTCGCGGCCGCCCCAGGCGACATAGGTGCGGGCCCCGAGCTCGGCGGCCAGGTCGATGGTGCGGATGGTCTTGCGCAGCGCGTACCGGCGTACGTCGCGGTCGTTGGCTGTGAAGCCGCCGTCCTTGAACACGGGGTGGGTGAAGAGGTTGGTGGTGGCCATGGGCACGACCAGGCCGGTGGCGTCCAGCGCCTGTCTGAAGCGTTTGACGTGCGACTCTCGCTCGGACTCGGACGCGCCGAAGGGGATCAGGTCGTTGTCGTGGAAGGTGACGCCGTAGGCGCCGAGTGAGGCGAGCCGCTGTACGGACTCGACGGGGTCCAGTGGCGGGCGGGTCGCGTCCCCGAACGGGTCTCTGCCCTGCCAGCCGACCGTCCAGAGGCCGAAGCTGAACTTGTCGTCGGGGGTGGGAGTGAAGCCTTGCGCCATGGCCATGACCGCCTTCGAACCCTGGTTTGTTTGCTGACCTTACTAATAATGCATACCCCCTCCCGATCGCAGTAGCCCCCAACACCTGTTCGCGCAGGACCGCTTGACGTAATTTGTTCGGCGAACGGCCAAATAGGCCGGGAGGGAGAGGTGGGGACCATGCCCGCGCAGCAGGTGGTCATCGGCGTGGACAGCTCGACCCAGTCCGCCAAGGCCGCGTTCATCGACGTGGCAACCGGCCGCACGCTCGCCGTCGGCCGGGCCCCGCACCAGGTCGGCGGCGAGGGCGGCGCCCGCGAGAGCGACCCCGAGGGGTGGTGGTACGCGCTGCGCGAGGCCGTTTCCGCCGGGCTCAAGGAGTCGGGCCTGCCCGCGTCCGCCGTCACCGGTATCGCGGTCGCGGGCCAGCAGCACGGCCTCGTGGTCCTCGACCGGCCCGGACGTCCGGTCCGTCCCGCGCTGCTGTGGAACGACACCCGTTCGGCCCCGCAGGCGGCCGCCCTCACCGAGGCGCTCGGCGGGCCCGATGCCTGGACCGCCCGTACCGGATCGGTGCCGGTCGCCTCCATGACGGCCGCCAAGTGGCAGTGGCTGCGGGAGAACGAACCACGGGCTGCCAAGGCGGCCGCCGCCGTACGCCTCCCCCACGACTTCCTCACCGAACGGCTTGCGGGTACCGCGGCCACCGACCCCGGTGACGCCTCGGGCACCTGCTGGTACTCCACCGCCACCGGCTCGTACGATCCGGAGATCCTTCAACTCATCGGCCTGGACCGCGACTTGCTACCTCCGGTCGCCGCGACCGGAGCCGTACGCATCGGCTCGCTGACCGACACCGCTTCAGCCGACCTCGGCCTGCCCGCGGGCATCGCCGTCGCCGCGGGCACCGGCGACAACATGGCCGCCGCGGTCGGCCTCGGGCTCGGGGGCGCGGGGCTCCTCGACCACCCGGCCCTCAGCCTCGGCACCTCGGGCACCGTCTTCGCGGCCAGCCGCACCCGGCCCGCCTCCCCGGCGCTCGCCGGGTTCGCCGCCGCCGACGGTACGTATCTCCCGCTGGCCTGCACCCTGAACTGCACGCTCGCCGTCGACAAGATCGCGACCCTGCTGGGCCTGGGCCGTGACGCCGCCGAGGCGGGCGGCGAGGTCGTGCTGCTGCCCTACCTCGACGGGGAGCGCACCCCCGATCTGCCCGCGGCTTCCGGTCTGCTCACCGGCCTTCGCCACACCACCACCCGCCAGCAGCTCCTCGGCGCGGCTTACGAGGGCGCGGTGGTGACGGTGCTGCGCGCGCTGGACGAAGTCCTCCGCGCCTGCGGCCTCGACCCGGCCGACGAGGAGGTGGCGGCCCGCCCGCTGCGCCTGGTGGGCGGCGGAGCCAAGGGACGCCACTGGGTGGAGACCGTGCGCCGCCTCTCCGGCCGCCCGCTGCTGATCCCTCAGAGCGGCGAGCTTGTCGCCCGCGGCGCGGCGGCCCTCGCGGCGGGAGCCGCGACGGGCGAGGACCCCGTCGCGCTGGCGAGCAGTTGGCAGAGCGGCGGCGATGCTGTCGAACTCCCGCCGGTGGAACGGGACATGGAGACCTGGGAGCGGGTCTCGGCCGTACTGGAGAAGGCGGCGCCCACGCTGCTCGCCTAGGCCCTGTCCGGTGGGTCAGACCGTCGCGCGAGTGGCGACCGGCCGACCGGGGCTTGACCCTCATGCCAAGCAGCTCGGACACATATGGTCGACGCCGAGCGCGCTGAGGCCGTGCTGCCCGCCTCAGCGAGGAGAGTGAAGGGCTGGCGCGCCGGCGTGCAGCCCTTGATGTCCCCGAGGCGTGCGCGCTGAACGCGTTGGCCGGAGGTCAGCTGTCGGCTTTGAGGGCATCCAGGTGCCGCCGCAGTACCTGCCGGAGCAGCTTCGGCGGATAGCGGTCCGGCAGCAGCGTCGCCTGGAGAGTGAGTCCGTCGAGGAGGGCGGCCAGTCGCGTGCTTTCCAGTTCGATGTCCATGCCGGCCGGCAGCCCGCCGGCGCAGTGGGCTTCGTGCAGCACGCGCGAGATCAGGGTGTGCAGGTCGGCCTGCATCTCGGCTGCGCAGGGCCGTAGTTCGGGGCGGGTTTGTGCTGCGGCGGCGAAGGCGAGCCAGAGTGCGGCTTCCTGGCTGCGGGCCTCGTCCAGGGGGAGGAACTCGGCCAGCAGCTCTTCCGTGGCGGCCCGGCGGTCGGTGCGGCCGTCGGGAGCCAGGAGCCGCTCGGCGTGGGTGCGGATGCGGTCGCCGATGCGCTGGCTCAGCTCCCTCATCGTGAAGGTCATCAACTCGTCGTGGTCGGCGAAGTAGTGGCGGACCGATCCGATGGCGAGTCCGGCTTCATCGGCGACGTTGCGCAGCGACGCATGCTCCAGCCCCTGCCGGGCGACGACGGACAGGACGGCTTGCGCCACCGCCCTGCGGCGGGCCACGGGATCGACGATCTTTGGCACATTGCTGTTATAGCACGACTGGGCTAACATCTTTTTAGCTCAATCGTGCCATAAAGATGGGTGGTATCTGCGTGAACCCCTGGCTACTCGCCGCGATCATCACGGTGGTTGTGATCGCGGTCGTGATCAAACGGATGATCGGTGAACCGGTCAATGCAAGGGACCTCTTCGCGGCCCCGGCGATCCTGACCGGGATCGGCGTCCTGTCCCTCGTCAAGATGACGGATCTGACCGGCAACGACCTCACCTGGGTCATCACGGGCGCCGCCGTCGGCGCGGCACTCGGCGCACTCCGCGGCGCCACCATTCAACTCGTCGACAAGGGGGGCGTGCTGTGGCAGCGGTACACCGGCCGCACCTTCCTCGCCGTGATCGGCACCCTGGCGGTCACGGCCGGCTTCAGTGTCCTGGCGGTGAAGATGGGCATGCACGAGAACGCACGCCCGCTCCAGCTCTCCATCGGCGTGAGCTTCCTCGGCGAGTCCCTCATGGTCGGCCGCCGCGGCATGGCTTCGGGAATCCCCTTCGCCCCGGCACGTCGCTGACTCATTGCCACACCCCGTGCCCGCATATGTCGGACCCGCTCGGCCGGCACCGTCCGACAGGTCATGAGCGGAGCCGGAGGCGAATGGCAGCGACGGTCACGGTGCCGTGGAAGATGTACGCCCGCTGGACGTCGGCCGCTGGTCACGCGACCCATCGGACAGTGCCTGGCACTCGCGCGGACTTCAGCCCATGACCAGCAGCACCCCCGCGTACGAGACCCCCGCCACGACTACCCACGCGCTCAGCCCCAGCGCCGCGACCCTTGCGCCCGTGCGCGTGAGGGACGGCAGGTCGACCGCGCTGCCGAGACCGAACAGCGCGGCGGCGAGCAGGAGTTCCTGCGCGTGCTGCGCCGCGTCGATGGCCGACGTCGGCAGCAGGCCCGTACTGCGCAGGGCCACCATCGCCAGGAAGCCGACCACGAAGAGCGGGACGAGCGGCAGCCGCTTCCTCCCCGTCACAGCGCCGCGCCGTCTGTGTCGAACGGACAACGCCACCGCCGCGACGAGCGGTGCGAGCAGCGCCACCCGCATCAGCTTGACCAGGACCGCCTCAGCGAGCGCGTCGGGGCCCGCGGTCTGCGCGGTGGCCACGACCTGCCCCACGTCGTGGACGCTCGCGCCGACCCAGCGCCCGAACTCCGCGTCGCTCAGCCCCAACGGCTGCTGCAGCAGCGGCAGTACGGCGATGGCGAGGGTTCCGCACAGGGTCACCAGCGCCACGGAGGTCGCGGCGTCGCGTTCGTCGCTGTCCGTCGCCTCGCTCACCGCGCCGATCGCCGACGCCCCGCAGATGGAGTATCCGGCGGCGATCAGCAGCGGCTGATCGCCCGGGAGCCCCATCCTGCGGCCCAGCCACCAGGTGCCCAGGAAGGTCGCGGCGACGACGCCGAGCACCATGGTGACCGTCGCCCAGCCGAGGCCGAGCACGTCGTCCAGGCTCAGCTTCAGCCCGAGCAGCACGATGCCGACGCGCATCAGGCGCTTCGCTGCGTAGGTGAGTCCCGGGCGGGCCGCTCCCCGGACCAGGACGCGTGCGCCCGGCAGATGCGCCGCCACGATCCCCAGCACCACCGCGGCGGTCAGCATCGGTACGTCCGGCAGGAGTTGGTGGACGGACCAGGCGACGGCGACGGCGGACGCGGCGAGCGCGAGTCCGGGCAGGGTGCGGGGCGCGACCGCGGAAGGGGGTGCCTTGGCCGCCCGTTCCCTCAGCAGCGCCATCAGCGGTCGGCCGGCAGCTCGTAGACCCGCCGGACGCTGGTGCCCAGACGCGAGATGTCCGCCCCGTACACATGAAGGGAGATCGCCCGGCCGGGTCCCGCGTTCCAGACCCGGTGGATGTCGCCGGGCGGCGCGAATCCGCAGACCTCGCCCTGCCCGTTGACGACATCGCCGGTGGCGACGAGGCGCGCGGCCGCCCCGGTGGCCTGGGACGGGAGGAGGCGGTAGCGCCGCTCGTACTCCTCACCCTCGTGCACACCGGTGGTGCACCACGACACATGGTCGTGCACGGACGTGCCCTGGCCCGGCAGCCAGACCAGCGCGACGATCGAGAAGCTTCCGTCATGCTCGGCGTGCAGCAGATGCTGGCGATAGCGGGCGGGGTCGCTCTCGCACTGCTCGGAGGTGAGCAGATCGTCCGCGCCGAGATGCGGTGCGAGGCGCTCACCGACCAGATACGCCGTCAGGTCCGGCGGCAGGCCTCTCCCGACGGCCTCGCGCACGTCGGCGATCAGCACGTCGAGGCGGTCGGTCGTGCGGGCGGCCGTGAAGGCGGTCGTTCCGGTCGAGATGGTCATACGGGCAGCGTCGAGCCGCCCGACCCATCACGTCCAACGACGGTTTCTTGGCTGCTTCCCAAGCTCCGCTTATGGATGGGTCGCCGCTGCCTCAGCAGCCGATCTTGTTCGCCGCGACCGTCTTCAGCTCGTCGAGTACCAGCGCCGTCGCCGGTATCCGCAGATGCTCTTTCAGCACATACGCCGAGATCTGCCGCCGGGAAGCGGGTTGCAGCGGCCGTCCGGTGACTTTGCGGTGGCAGAGGAAGTTCAGTACGAGCGCCGGGATCATCGCGACACCGAGTCCCTCCGCGACCAGGCTCTGCACGACGAGATTGTCGTCGGTCGTGAACGCGATGTCCGGCGCGAACCCCTGCTCGCCGCATTCGTGAAGGAGATTGGCGCGGCAGCGCAGGCACCCGGCTATCCACCGCTCCTGCGCCAGATCGGCCAGCTGCACGGCTCTGCGCCGCGCCAGTGGATGCCCGGCCGGCAGCAGCACCGTCAACTGGTCCTCCAGAAGCGGGATCTCCACCAGCTCGTCCGGCACGTCTTCATGCAGGCCGGGATAGGTGAAGGCGAGTGTGATGTCGCATTCCCCGCGCACCAGGCGATGGAGCGACTCCGGCGGTTCGCTCTCCAGCAGGTCGACGCGCACACCGGGGTGGGCGGCGGCGAGGCGGGCCATCGCCTCGGGGATGAGCGTGGCATTGGCGCTGGGGAACGCGCAGACGCGGACCCTTCCCGCGCGCAGCCGGGTCAGGGCGCTCATCTGCTGCTGGGCCGCGGACATGTTGTCGAGGATGACCGTGGCGTGCCGCGACAGGGCCTCGCCCGCTTCGGTGAGGCGCATACTGCGGCCGACCCGGATGAACAGCGGTGTGCCGACGTCCCGTTCGAGAGACTTCATCTGCTGGGTGATCGCCGGTTGCGTATAGCCCAGGGTGCGGGCGGCCGCCGAGTACGAACCGGCTCTGACCACTTCATGGAAAGTTCTGATGTGCCGGGAATCGAACACACCTGAATCATAAGCAGAATTTGGGTACCCCGGGATCCCGGCCGGTCCCTTGGCCGGTATACGCCGCCGCTATACGCCGCCGACGACCGCTGCTGCCACGGCTACGCCTTGCGCGCCACTCCCGCGTAGAGCGAAGCCGCCTCGTTCCCCTCGGTGACCTCGTCCACTCCCGGCTCGGGGTGCCACCGCGTCAGCTGGACGATGCCGGGCTACTGGCGCTGCTGCACTTCTCGCCTGTTCAAGTATGCGCCCGGGCTCGCGCACATCGGCCTGGATGTAGTCGGTCACGCCCTCGGGGGTGCTGCGCAGCAGCGCCTCCGCGTGGGTGAGCACGATCGGGTCGTTGTCGGTGTAGACGACGCGGGACTCGGGAGGAGGCTGCGGCGCTGCCGTCCGTCGCGCTGGCGCCGTGCAGTTCGATGCGGGTGATGGGCGCGTGGGTCGACCCGGGGCAGTCGCGCTGTTCCCGGAGGTGAGATTCGCAGGCCCGGCCGGCTCCGGCTTCGTAGAATGCTCGTCGATCTCCGCTCGCCCGGCAGGAAGGACAGCGATGTCCCACGAGCCCCCACCCTTCCGGCTTCTTCCCGGCGCCGACCACTCCCCGGTCCTTCTGCATGTCCCGCATTCCGCACGGGCCATCCCCGCGCCGGTCCGCAGCGGCATCGAGCTGGACGACGCGGCGCTGGAGCTGGAGCTCGACCACATCACCGACGCCCACACCGCGGAGATCGCCGCCGCCGCGGCAGAGGCCGCTCCCGTCGCCCCCTGGCGTTTCGTCAACGGTCTTTCGCGACTGGTGATCGATCCTGAGCGGTTTCCCGACGAACGGGAGGAGATGCTGGCCGTCGGCATGGGCGCGGTCTACACCCACGCCACGCACGGCGAGCGGCTGCGCTCACCGGATGTGAACCCGCAGCCGCTGATCGACCGCTACTTCCGTCCGTACGCGAAGGCGATGACCGCGGCGGTCGGCGAGCGGCTGGCGGCCACCGGACGCGCCGTCGTCATCGACATCCACTCCTATCCGACCGAGCCGCTGCCCTACGAGTTGCACGGCGAGGGCCCGCGGCCGCCGATCTGCCTCGGCGCCGACGACTTCCACACTCCGCCGGAGCTCGTCGCCCTGGCGGAGAAGGCGTTCGCCGGGTTGGGCGGCACGGCGGTCAACACGCCCTTCGCCGGTACGTATGTGCCTCTGAAGTACTACGGCAAGGACCCTCGCGTCAGCGCGCTGATGATCGAGATCCGCAGGGACCTCTACATGACGGAGCCCGGCGGCCCCGCCGGCCCCGGCCTCGCGGCGCTCGCACGCGCGGTGGCCGAACTGGTCTCTCACACGGGCGGGACGAGGGTGCTGTAGCGGTCGGGCCATCCCGGTCGCCCTTGGTGTCGAGCCGATCCGCCGGGATCCGCAACCCGGCCGCAGCCAGGCCCGATTGGTCAGGACTCTTGGAGAGCGGCGTCCACGCCCCGGGTGACACCGGTCCAGTCGTCCAGTTCGCGTACGCGTGCGGCGAGGGCGCCGCGAATGTCGTCCTCCGCCGCGCGTCCCAGGGCGAGACGCAGCGGCGGCTGCTTGGCGTCGACGGCGGTGACGACGGCCGCGGCGACTCGGGCGGGATCGAGGAACGCTTCAGGGGACAGTTCACCGAGCGAGCTCTGGACGGCGCGCACGGTCCGGTCGTAGTCGGGGGCGGGTTCGGCGAAGACCAGGTGGGACAGGAAACCGGTCCCCATGTAGCCCGGCTCGATCAGGGTGAGCTTGATGTCCAGGGGGGCGAGCTCGGCAGCCAGGGCGTCGGAGAGCCCTTCGAGCGCGTACTTGCCGGCGGCCAGCAGGCCGACGCCTGGGTGCGCCAACTGCCCGTAGAGCGAGGATCCCTGGAGGATGTGGCCCGATCGCTGCCCTCGCAGGACGGGCAGCGTCGCGCGCAGCACATTCAGCGGGCCGAAGACGTTGGTGTCGAAGATGGCCCTGGCCTGTGCGTCGGTCGCCTCCTCGACGGCGCCGAACAGTCCGTATCCCGCGATATTGGCGACCACGTCGATGCGACCGAAGGCGGCGAGGGTCTGCTCGACGGCGCGGTGGGCCGCGCTTTCGTCTCGGACGTCCAGTTCGAGCGCGATGGCCTGGCCGGGGTAGCGGTCGACGAGGTCGGCGAGCGACTCCGTGCGGCGGGCAGTGGCCGCGACGCGGTCGCCGCGGTCGAGGGCGGTGATCGCCAGTGCGCGACCGAGGCCCTGAGAGGAGCCGGTGATGAACCAGGTGCGGGCAGTGTTCGAGGTGTCACTGTCGTTCGTCATGGTTAGGACCATAAGCACTTAGCTCCTAACTCGCAAGTGAACCAGCACCCCTATGTCTATGCCTGTAAGCAATGACGCCTCACTCGCCTCGGGTACTGTGGTCTTCATGGCCATGGATGCAAGCCGGACGACGCTCAGCCCTTCGGCGGCGGCGGAGGTCGTACTCACCTTCGTCAACACCCGTGCGATCGACGGCAGTCGTGAGGAACTCCTCGACGGTGCCGCCTTTTCTCGGTGGTTGCGGAAGGAGGACCTGATCGACTCCCCATCGTTGGTCACGGATGCCGATGCCGCCGCCGCCCGTGAGCTGAGGGACGCCTTGGTCCTCGTCCTGCTCGCCCATACGGGCGAGCAGGACGAGGCGGGCCGAGCCGGAGCCGAGGAGTATCTGCGCCGCAGTGCGGAGCTGTATCCCCTGGCTCCTGTCATCACCGCCTCCGGCGTACACCTCGCGCCCACCCAGAGCGGCGTACCGGGCGCGCTCGCAAAGATGCTCGCCGCCGCATCCGATGTAGCCCTGCGCGGCTCCTGGATGCGACTCAAGGCATGCCGGAACCCGCCGTGCCACCTCGGGTTCTACGACCGGACACGCAACTCCTCCGCGGCCTACTGCAGCCCGAATCGATGCGGAGCCCAGGTCGCCATGCGCACCTACCGCAGCCGCAAGGCGAAGGAGGAAGGCCGGTAGCCCGACTACGGCGACTACCCTTCAGGCCCTCCACCATCTCCGGATGTGGTCGTCGTATTCTCCGGGGAACTTGTGCGTGATGTCGTCGGGCCCGAGGGCAGCAACTGGCGAGCGGGGCGGGGCCTCACTCGTCCCCCGCCGCCCACCCCGCCAGTTCCGCCCGCGCCGCACTCAGCAGCTCCGACGACGGCGCCGTCGCCCCGTTGGTGACGAGCGCGTAGTGCGGAGCGTCAGCCCTCCCGGCCGTGAGCAGCAGGCGGCGGCTGCCCGTCCCGCCCGGTTCCGGGGCCACCGCGATCGGCACATCCGCCCCGTACGGCGGCAGGCCGCTGACCGTGCCGAGGTCGGAGACGACGGTGGTCCGGGAGGTCTCGAAGGAGGCCGGGAGGTGGAGTTCGGTGGGGGCGGAGCCGCCGTCCGAGCGCCACAGCAGGAGGCCGTACTGCCCGGAGCCGACGAGCTCGGAGACGTGCGGGAGCGACTTCGGTACGGGATTCCAGGTGAGGGTGGCCGATCCGTCCCGTGAGCGGTCCTCGTAGGTGAAGGCGAGGGCGCGGCCCGCCGTGGCGCTGGGGTAGAGGCGGTCCAGCAGTCTGGCGTCCTGCCGCAGGACCGGCGTCCCGGAGTCGTCGAGGCGTACGGCGGAGAGGTCCTCGTCGTTCCAGGCGTCGCCGGTGGTGCGGACCTTGTCGGGGTTGCCGTTCATCAGCTCGTGGTGGCGGCCGTTGTAGATGTCCCACTGCCATTGCGTACCGGACAGGACAGGGCCCGAGTCCCCTGGTCGGGACCACCAGGTGGCGCCGGGCAGCCGGGAGTCCAGGGCCTGGTACATCGCCTTGTAGACGGTCGGGGCCTTGTCGGAGACCGTGCCGGTCAGGGGATGGCCGAACTCACTGACGACCGTCGCCGTTCCGGCACCCGCCGCGCGGTCGCGGACGGCACCGAAGTCGCGCGCGTACTGCCCGTCGGCGGCCTTGCCCCACATGAAGACGCCGGAGATGGCCTTCTGGTCGTAGAAGTGGGTGTTGAAGACATAGCGCGGGCCGATGGTGCCCGCGTCGAGAAGGCCGCCCTCCTGCTTCTGGAAGGAGAGGTTGGAGTTCCAGAAGAGGTTCGGTTCCACGAAGACGGGCTTGGACTGCCATCCGGCGGCGTCCATGCGGGCGCGGAACTTCTCGTAGAAGGGCCAGAGCAGGTCGCGCTCCCACGCGCGGCTGGTCTGGCCGGTCTCGTACGAGCCCGCGTGCGGTTCGTTGTACGGGTCGAAGCCCGCGACCGCCGCGAACTCCGCGTCGGTGAGGTGGTCGGCGAGGTAGGCCATGGTGGTCCGGGCGGTCGCCAGGAAGGCGTCCTGGACGCCGCCGCGGTTGTGCCAGAAGTCGTACGCCGCGCGCTTCACAGCCTCGTTCTGGGTGATGTTCTGGCCCCAGAAGAGGCAGATCCCGCAGGACTCCCGTGGATAGCCGCCGGCCTCGACCGCCCACTTGGGGGCTCCGTCGCCGGAGTACCAGCTGCCCGGGTTGAACAGATACCGGGAGTAGAGGTCCTGGTGGAAGTCGGGGTAGACGCGGATGCCCGCAGCGAGGAAGGCGCGCATCTGCTCGGTGGCGGCGGCGAGATAGGCGCTGTCCGCCTGGCCGCGGACGGGTTCGGCGTGGGCCCAGGAGAGCAGGAAGCGGACGCTGTTGGCGCCGCCGAGCGTGCGCAGCGCGATCGCGGACTTCTCGGCGTCGGCGACGGACGCGAAGGGCAGTCCGCCGTTCTCCTCCAGCTTGGTCTCGCCGGACACGTTGTATCCGCGCAGCACCACCTCGCGGCCGAGTCCGTCGGTGAAGCGGCCGTGGTCCACCGTGAACGCGGCGGCGGCCTGCTCGTCGAACCAGAGCGAGCCGGGCGGGGTCGCGGCGGCGGACGTGGCGCCCCCGGTGGTCAGGGACGCGGTCATGAGGACGAGCAGACCGATCAGACGCGCACGCATCATCGCCATACCCACCACCGTTCCTGACGCATCGTCAGACTGTCAATGGCCCAAGCCCGGTCGAGTGCCGCCAAACGCCGAGGTATGCGCCGGAATCGACCATTCCGCTCGCGTCGGGCGCACTTCCGTTATGCGACTATCTCGGCTTCTTCCGGGGGGCCGGACCATTTCCACCGTAATACCGTGCCGATTGCAGCACTGAACACCCTCTGAACACCCCACGGAAACACTCCCTACACATGGACGCCTGCGGCGCATGCACCACCTGACACGAGCAAGCGTTCTTCGGCGAATCTGCACACCGAATACCCAGGCGCCACACAGTCTCCGGCACCCATCCCGGCGCTGACCTGCCGGTCCGTCGTTTGGTGCGGAATGTCCTCCCATCGGCCAAGAGGGCACCCGGGCATCGGAATTGAGGCGCGGCGAATACGTGAAGAAGATGACACCAACCCATGGACGCCCGTGCACGCGGCGTAATTCAGCGGACCGGAAGCACTCTGATCCGCCGCTGTCCGATTAGCTGCGCAACACGCCTGCGTGCTTTGATCCTTCGCACTGCGGGAGAGTCGAAAGACCCGGTCGCAGAAATTCGAGTTAGCCATGCGAAGGGAAGCTCATCATGAACTCCACCCCCCAGGTTGAGACCCAGGTAATCTCCGACGCCGACCTGGACAACGTGTCCGGCGGCCTGGTGGGCCAGGCCGCGGGCGCCGTCCTCGGCACCGCCGACTCGCTCGTCCCGGTCTCCGGCATCGTCGACGCCGCGTCCGGCACCGTCGGTTCCCTGGTCGGCACCGCCGAGGGCGTCACCGGCCTGAACACCTCCGGCGTCACGGGCCTGGCCGCCGGTCTCTGAGCCGGTTCTGTGTCGCTGGGCGGCACAGGCAGTTGCGGTGACTACGGCCAGTCGGCTTCCCCTCCCTGTCGACCGGCCGGGCCATGTGCCCCGGATCCCCCACGGGTCCGGGGCATTCGGTCGCCGCCCCCCGAGGAGTGTCCGTGCAGTTCCGCCAACAGGCCCTTTCCAAACTCCAGTCGCCCGAGGAAATCGATCTGCCGGTGCGTTTCGCCCGGCCGCGCGGCCTGCTCGTCCTCGCCGTCACGGTCGTCGTCATGATCGCCGCGGCCGTGTGGGCCGTGACCGGCACCGTGACCTCGACGCTCGGCGCGCCCGGAATCCTCACGCACGCCCAGGGCAGCTATGTTCTGCAGAGCCCCGTCTCGGGCCAGGTCACCGAGGTGCTGGCCGAGGAGGGCGCAAGGGTTCCCGCCAACGCTCCCCTGGTGAAGGTCCGTACGGCCCAGGGCAGCACCGTCGTCCGTACGATCGCAGCGGGCCGGCTGACAGCGCTGGTCGCCACGATCGGCTCGGTGGTCACCACCGGAGCGGACATGGCGGCGGTAGAGCGCGTCGAGAAGGCCGACGACCCCTTGATGGCGGTTCTGTATGTCCCTGCCGAGAGCGCGTCCACCGTGCGCGTGGGTGCGACGGTGGATCTCACGGTCCAGTCGGTGCCCACACAGCAGTACGGAGTGCTGCGCGGCCGGGTGAAGACGGTCGGCCGGACGGCCCAGACCCGGCAGCGGATCACCGGATTCCTCGGCAGCAGCCAGCTGGGCGAGCAGTTCTCCAAGGCGGGCCAGCCCGTCGCGGTCCTGGTGAAGCTCGATACGTCGTCGGGCACCAAGTCCGGCTACTCCTGGTCCACTTCGCAGGGCCCTGCGTACGCCGTCGACTCCATGACCCTGGCCACCGGTTCCATCCGCCTGGCCCAGCAGCATCCGATCGATTGGCTGCTCCCATGACCACGCAGCAGCAACTGCCGCCGGCGGGCCGCGGCCGGCACCGTCCGGAGAGCGCGCCCGCTCCACGACGTGGCGGCGCTCGCCGGGGAGCTCCCAAGCCCAGGAAGCCCGCGAAGCAGAAGACCGTTCGCACTCCGACCGTGCTTCAGATGGAGGCTCTGGAGTGCGGCGCCGCCTCGCTCGCCATGGTGCTCGCGCACTACGGACGGCACGTACCGCTGGAGGAGCTGCGAATCGCGTGCGGCGTCTCGCGCGACGGTTCGCGTGCCAGCAACATCCTGAAGGCCGGGCGCAGTTACGGACTGCAGGCCACGGGCATGCAGATGGAGCCCGCGGCACTCGCCGAGATGCGGGTGCCCGCGATCCTGT
This sequence comes from Streptomyces sp. NBC_00322, assembly GCF_036147535.1. Lineage (NCBI taxonomy): Bacteria > Bacillati > Actinomycetota > Actinomycetes > Kitasatosporales > Streptomycetaceae > Streptomyces > Streptomyces sp. NBC_00322. The sequence goes on from NZ_CP108019.1 coordinate 1,593,104, forward strand.
TCTGGGAGTTCAACCACTATGTCGTCTACGACGGCATGGGCAGGCGGTTCGGCCGCCGGGGCGTGCACATCAACGACCCGGACAAGGGCCGCCGCTTCGTGGCGACGGAGGACTTCGACACCAGCTTCACCGGCGTCGCCCTGATCTTCGAGCCTTCCGGCAGCTTCCGCCGCGGCGGCCGCAAGCCCGGGATCATGCGCGCGATGCCCGCGAGGCTGCGCGGCACGACAGGCACCCTGCTCGCGGCGCTGCTCGCGAGCCTGCTGCTGGTCGCGGTGGGCGCGGCGGTGCCCGCGCTGAGCCGTACGTACATCGACATGTTCCTGATCGGCAATCAGACCTCGCTGCTCGGACCGCTGTTCGCGTCGATGGCGGCGATGGTGGCGCTGACCGCGGTGCTGACCGGACTGCAACAGGCGAACCTGCTGCGCGGCCGCATCATCGCGTCCACGCTCAGCAGCGCCCGGTTCCTGCGGCATCTGCTGCGGCTGCCGGTCACCTTCTTCGCGCAGCGCAGCCCGGCCGATCTGGTCCAGCGCCTCCAGTCCAACGACGCCGTCGCCGAAACACTCGCCCGGGACCTCGCCGCCGCGGGCGTGGACGGCGTCGTCGTGATCCTTTACGCCCTCCTGCTGTGGACGTACGACCCTCAACTCACCGTCATCGGGATAGGGATCGCCCTGCTCAATGTGGTCGCGATGCGCATCGTGATCAGGCTGCGGGCCACCCACACCCAGAAGCTGCGCGCCGACAGCGCCAGGCTGACCAACACCTCGTACACCGGTCTCCAGCTGATCGAGACCATGAAGGCCACCGGCGGCGAGAACGGATACTTCCGCCGCTGGGCGGGCCAGCACGCGACCACACTGGAGGAACAGCAGCGGCTCGGCGTGCCGAGCGCGGTCCTGGCCGTCGTCGCACCGACCCTCGCTACGCTCAACAGCGCCCTGATCCTGTGGATCGGCGGTCTGCGGGCCGTGGAGGGCCATATCTCGATCGGTCTGCTCGTCGCCTTCCAGGCGCTGGTGACCCGCTTCACCGCGCCCATCACACGCCTCAACGGCGTCGCGGGCAGAATCCAGGACTTCGCCGCCGATGTGGCCCGCCTCAAGGACGTCGAGAGCTTCCCCGTGGACTCGCTCTACTCGCGCCGGGAGACCGACGCGAGTACGCGCAGGCTCAAGGGCCATGTGTCCCTGGAGAACATCACCTTCGGCTACAGCCCGCTCGACAAGCCACTGCTCAGCGACTTCTCCCTGACGGTCGGACCCGGCCGGCAGGTCGCGCTCGTCGGTGGGTCGGGCAGCGGCAAGTCCACCGTCTCGCGGTTGATCTCCGGTCTGTACAGCCCGTGGGAGGGGACGATCCGCATCGACGGGCAGCGACTTGAGGACATTTCCCGCAGCTCGCTTGCCGCATCGGTCTCCTTCGTCGACCAGGACGTCTTCCTCTTCGAGGGCACCGTCCGGGACAACGTGGCGCTGTGGGACCCCTCGATACCGGACGACGCCGTCGTCACCGCCCTGAAGGACGCGGCACTCTACGACGTGATCGCACGGCGTCCCGACGGCATCCACAGCCGGGTCGAGCAGGACGGCCGCAACTTCTCCGGCGGTCAGCGCCAGCGGCTCGAGATCGCCCGGGCACTGGTGCGGCGGCCCAGCATTCTGGTGCTCGACGAGGTGACGAGCGCCCTGGACGCCGAGACCGAACGGGTCATCATCGACAATCTGCGGCGCCGCGGGTGTGCCTGCGTCGTCATCGCCCACCGGCTGAGCACGGTGCGCGACAGCGACGAGATCGTCGTGCTCGACCACGGCTCGGTCGTCGAACGCGGCCGGCACGAGGACCTCGTCGCCGCCGGGGGCGCGTACGCCCAGCTGGTCAAGGAGCACTGACGTGGCATCCGTTCACCCGGCCGCGGTCGTGGGACCGGGCGAGAGCGACGCGGTGACCCATGCCCTGGGCGGCCTGGGCGCGCCCGTGGACTGCACCGGCCTGCGCAGTCTGCCGCTGGAGGGGCCGCACGTGCTGTGGCTCGTCGTCGGCGGAACCCTGGATCTCTTCGCGGTCGACGCCGCCCAGCAGGGGCACTGGCACTTCCTCGGCCGCGTGGAAGCGGGCACCCTGCTGCTGGGCCCGGTCGAGGGCCCCCGGCACACCCTGCTCGGCAGGCCCTCGCAGGACTGTCTGCTGCGCCGCATCCCGCTGCGGGAGCTGTACCGGCCGGAGTACAGCGGCGAGTACCCGGCGTACGGCTCCCAGTATCCGACGGGGCACGGGACCGGCTACGAGACGGGGTACGAGGCGCCGACCCCGCTGGAGCACGCCTTCGCCCTCGGCACCGGACGTGGCCTCGGCGTCCTGTTCCAGGCTCCGCTGGAGGGCCGGGCCACCGACGAGGCCATGGCCGACGACGACATCCTGTGGATGCCGGTCCCGTCCGGCAGTGTCCAGTACGGCGCGATGTACAGCGCGGAGGCCGCGGGCGATCTGCTCGTGGACGCCGCGCTGTGGCAGCAGATGGTCAACCAGCAGTACCGGCTGCTGTCCGCGGTGGACCGCTGGATCGAGACCCTTGAGCGCGCCCACGAGGACCGTACGGCCGCGGGCATCAAGGCGGGCGAGGCCGTCCGGGCCCGGGCCGACCAGGCACTGCTGGCTTCCATCGGCAGGCCCGAGCGGGCCGGGCGCGCATCCGCCGGAGCGGACGGAGCCGACGACGACGCCACCTTCGCCGTCTGCCGACGCGTCGCGGAGGCCGCGGGGATCACGCTCACCGAGCCGCCGAAGAGCGGCCCGGCAGGCGACCGCATCAGTCCCGTCGAGCGGATCGCGACCGGCTCCCGGATCCGTACCCGCGCGGTCCGGCTGGAGGGACGCTGGTCGCGTACGAACACCGGTCCCCTGGTGGGCCATTGGGCCAAGTCCGGCGCGCCGGTCGCCCTGCTGTGGCGCCGCGGCCGCTACGAGGCGGTGAACCCGGCCTCCGGCCTGCGCATCCGGATCGGCGAGAACCGGGCGGAGGAACTCGAGCCGCGCGCCGTGATGTTCTACCGCCCGTTGCCGGAACGGCCCATGACCCCCTGGCGCCTCCTTCGCTTCAGTCTGCGCGGTGCCGCATCGGACGTACGCAATCTGGCGATCGGCGGACTGGTGACCGTCGCCCTCGGCGCGCTGGTGCCGATCGCGACCGGCCAGGTGCTCGGCGTGTACGTACCGACCGCAGAGAAGAGCCTCATCGTCCAGGTCGCCCTGGCCGTGATGATCGCCGGCATCGTGTCGGCCGCGTTCATGCTGCTGCAGAACCTCACGGTCCTGCGGATGGAGGGCCGTATGGAGAGCGCGCTCCAACCGGCCGTGTGGGACCGGCTGTTGCGGCTGCCGACCCGGTTCTTCACTGAGCGCTCCATCGGCGAGCTGGCCAGCGCGGCGATGGGCGTCAGCGCCGTCCGGCGGCTGCTGTCCGGCATCGGCCCGGTGGCCCTGCAGGCCGGCACGGTCGGCGGGATGAATCTCGTACTGCTGCTCTGCTACAGCGTGCCGCTGGCACTCACGGCCATCGCCATGCTGGTCGTCATCGGAGCCGTGTTCCTCGGGATGGGACTGTGGCAGCTGCGCCGGCAGCGGGAGCTGGTCGAGCTCGGCAACAAACTCAACAACCAGGCCTTCCAGACCCTGCGCGGACTGCCCAAGCTGAGGGTCGCGGCGGCGGAGAGCTTCGCGTACGCCGCGTGGGCGCGGGAGTTCGCCCGCTCCCGGGAACTCCAGCAGCGGGCGGGGCGGATCAAGAACCTGACGACAGTCCTCGACGCGGTCTATCTGCCGCTCTGTTCGCTCACCATGTTCATGCTGCTGGCCGGTCCTGCGCGCGGGAGCATGTCGGCGGGTGAGTTCCTCACCTTCAACACCTCCGTGACCATGCTGCTGACCTCGGTCACCCAGCTGTCGGGGGTGCTCGTGTCGGCCGCCGCCGCACTGCCCATGTTCGAGCAGATCAGGCCGGTCTTCGACGAAGCCCCCGAGGTCCGCGGGGCCAGCGCCCAGCCCGGCGCCCTGTCCGGCGGGATCGAGACCAGAAAGCTCAGCTTCCGCTACGCCGACGACGGCCCGCTCGTCCTCGACGACGTGTCCCTCCAGGTGCGGCCGGGCGAGTTCGTGGCAATCGTCGGCCCCAGCGGCTGCGGGAAGTCGACGCTGCTGCGGCTCCTCATCGGCTTCGACCGGCCGACCTCCGGCAGTGTCCTGTACGACGGCCAGGACCTGGCGGCCCTTGACCAGGCCGCCGTACGCCGCCAGTGCGGAGTCGTCCTGCAGAACGCACAGCCGCTGACCGGATCGATCCTGGACTGCATCTGCGGCACCGAGGCCTTCACCCAGGAAGAGGCCTGGGAGGCGGCCGAGATGGCAGGCCTGGCCGAGGACATCAAGCGCATGCCGATGGGCCTGCACACGATGATCGCGGGCGGCGGCGCGATATCGGGCGGCCAGCGCCAGCGCCTGATGATCGCCCAGGCCCTCATCCGCCGCCCCCGCATCCTCTTCTTCGACGAGGCCACGAGTGCGCTGGACAACGAGGCCCAGCGCATCGTGATCGAGTCCACCCGCCGCCTGAGCGCGAGCCGCGTCGTGATCGCCCACCGGCTCTCGACCGTGATGGACGCCGACCGCGTGATCGTGATGTCGGACGGCCGGATCGTGGAGCAGGGCCGGCCGGCCGATCTGCTCGCCCATGCGGGCGGGCACCTTCACGAACTCGTACGGCGCCAGATGACGTGATTCAACAGCAGTTCGGGACCGGGCTGGAGCGGCGACGGTGCCCGATGCCGAGTTCTTCGGTGAGGTGGCCGCGGGCGGTGGTCTCAACCCGCTTGGAGGCGAACCAGGCTGAGACCACCACCCGCGGCCACCTCACCCCCAAGATGACTCGGCAGACCTGCACCGGCCCTGGGACCGGCCGGAGCTATGCGGCCGCCGTGCTGTCGGCGAGCAGCAGGTCGGCCAACTGCTCCTGGGTACCGGCGTATGCCGGGTGGTTGGTGATCGTCGCGCGGTCCCGAGGACGCGGGATCGGCACCGGGATGATCGTGCGCACCGACGGCTGCGGCGGGTTGGACATGACCACGATCCGGTCGGCGAGCAGAATGGCCTCATCGAGCCCGTGCGTGACCATGAGCACCTTCTCGGTCTCCGACTCGTTGCCCCACAGCTCGACGAGTTGTTGTTGCAATCGCGAGCGGGTGAGCGCGTCCAGTGCACCGAACGGCTCGTCCAGCAGCAGAGTACGGGGTCCCACGGCGAAGGCCCTGGCGACCGCGGCGCGCTGAGCCATGCCGCCCGACACCTGGCCCGGGCGCTTGTCGCGGTGCTCCCACAGCCCGACGGCGGTCAGATACCGCTCGACCATGTCGTCGGCCTTTGTCCGCGACCAGTCCGGCCGTGCCGCGCGGACGGCCTCGCGCACATTCGCGAGAAGGCTCAGCCTGGGCAGCAGTGAGTAGTTCTGGAAGACCATCGCCCGTTCCGGACCCGGCCCTGTGACGGCCTGACCGTCCACGACGATCTCCCCCGCGTTGGGGCGGTCAAGTCCGCCGACCAGATTGAGCAGCGTCGACTTGCCGCAGCCCGAGTGGCCGATGAAGGAGACGAATTCCCCCTCCTCGACTGTCAGATCGACCCCTCGTAGAACATGCTGAGCGGCTGATCCCCTTCGGCGGAACGACTTGTGCACCCCGCGGATCTCGACGGTCACGACTTAACCTCCTCGATGGCCACCTTGCGCGAGAGCCGTACCAGGATCGCGTCAAGGATCAGACCGACAAGACCGATGAGGACGATCGCGGCGACGACCGAGCTGAGGTTGCCGGCGTTGTACGAGTCCCACACGAAGAACCCGATCCCGGAATTGCCGGAGAGCATCTCGACCGCCACGATGACCATCCAGGCGATGCCCATCGACAGCCGCAGACCGGTGATGATCGACGGCAGGGCGTTCGGCACAAGTACATGCCTCAGGTAGGCGATGCGACCGAAGCGGAAGACCCGCGCGACATTGCGGTGATCGTGAGGGATCTCCGCCGCACCGGCCGCGGTGTTGATGAGCGTGGGCCAGAGCGCGGTAATGAAGATCACGAATATCGAGGCCTGGGAGGCGTCCTTGAACACGGCCAGCCAGATCGGAAACCAGGCCAGCGGCGACACGGGACGCAGCACCTGCACCACCGGGTTGAATGCCAGCCAGGCCCGGCGGCTCGCACCGAGGAGGAGCCCTGCCAGCACCCCGACCACGGCGGCCAGAGCGAAGCCGGTGAACACCCGCTGCAGCGAGGTGGCCAGCTGAAGACCTACCCCCTTGTCGTTCGGGCCGTTGTCGTAGAACGGATCCCCCAGCAGATCGACCAGCGTCCGTGCCCCGTCGAGCGGGGCCGGGACGTCGGTGGACCGGGATGCGGCCAGCTGCCACAGCAGCACCACGATTGCGGTACCGAGCACGGCCCATCCGATGCCGCGGCCCAGCTCGGCAAGCCGACTCACCCAACCGCCGCCGATGGGCGATCGGGAGGCGGCGGGGGGGCCGGGAGGCTCGGGCTGGGCATCCGTCTCAGCCGGTTCTGCCCGGTCCGTATGCGTCAGCGAGCTCGTCATGGCCGCTTCGCCTCCTCCTGCGGCTTCTTGGGGTCGAACATCGTGCCGTCGAGCTTCACGTGGAACGGGCTCATATCGTCTGCCGGGACGTCGATGCCCTCCTTGGCGGCGACCTCCTCGTAGAGGTCGCGCAGGATGATCTCGTCAGCGATCTTGGTGTACGGAGGCGCCTCCTTGAGGAGCCCGAAGCGCTGGTACTGGCTCATGAACCAGATCGCGTGCCCGCGCCGGGGCGCGCAGGTCTGTCCGTCGCGGAAGAACATCATCTGGTCGCCGCTGAACTTCTTGTTGCCCAGGTCCGCCCCCAGCTCGTAGCTGCCGAGCAGTCGGCCCTCGATCTCCTTGGCCGGTGCCTTCACGTACTGCGGGGCGCCGATCGTCGTCGCCGCCTTGGCCCGGTTGTCCAAGTCGTCGAGCCACTTGCACGCCTTGAGGACGGCCCCCATCACATCGGCCAGGACGTCCTTCTTCTCCGCGGCGAACTTGGCGCCCGCGACCAGGGCCTTCTCCGGGTGGTGCTGCCAGATGTCCTGGGTCGTGATGTGGGTGAAGCCGATGTCCTGCTTGACGGCGACGGCGTTCCAGGGCTCACCGACGCAGTAGCCGTCCATGTTGCCGACCTTCATGTTGGCGACCATCTGCGGCGGCGGGATCGGAACGATCTTGACCTTCGAGGAATCGGCCTTGGTCGCCTTGAGCCAGTAGCGCAGCCAGGTGTCGTGCGTACCACCGGGGAAGGTCATGGCCAGGGTCGGGGACTTCTTCTCAAGGAGTGCCTTGGCGGCCTTCAGGTCCGCGTAGCCGGCATCGGCGAAGTCCTTCTTGAGGGTGATGGCCTGGCCGTTGTTGTTCAGCACCATGGCGATCTTGAGGTCGGTGGAACCCTTGCCCGCGATCTTCGTTGCAACAGACAGAGGGAGGCTGAAGAGGGCATGTGCGGCATCGATCTGCCCGTTGAGCAGGTTGTCCCGGGTGGCGGGCCAAGATGCCTGCTTGATCAATTCAACATTGAGGTCACGCTCGGCGAAGTACCCGAGTTCCTCCGCCATCACCAGGGGCGCGCAGTCGGTCAACGCGATGAATCCAAGTCGCACGGTACGGCCGGGCTTGGCTGATGAGGACTTCTTGTCGGCCGATCCACACGCGGTGAGCGCGCTGCCGAGCGAGGCGGTAAGGGCGGCTGTTCCAGAGAGGCGGAGGAAGCCTCTACGCCCGAGGTTGTTTTCCATGGCCAGAAGGTATGGGTGCCCGACGACGGTGGAATTGCGCGTATGTCAAGGACGCAAATCACACATCTCGCAGTCCCGTGGGCACGCAGTGTGAGGTGGACGAAACGAGCCGGAGCCTTCCAGAGAAGGCTCCGGCGCCGGGAGAAGGCGGGGTCTTGCCCCCCACACCGGGCGGCCTGCCGACGCCTTGCGCGAGCATCAGCAGGTGCCGATCACCCCGGCACACCTCGCAGCACGCCGGGAAATGGCCTACGCGCTGGGCCAGTTGGGCCGCCACTTCGAGGCACATCAGATGTGCACCACAGTGCGCTCGACGCGCGGGAGCGCGCCATGGGCCCCGACCACCCGGACACCTTGCGCTGCCGTCACAGCCTTACGTTCAGCCTGTTCGGGCCCGGGCGCCCGGAAGACCCGTACCGCATGGCGCGCGATACAGCGATCTCCTGCGCGGCCCGGCCGCCGCCGGTCGCGGTGCAATCGGCAGTTTCACGCCACCTTGCCAACCACGGTCGGCGGCTGACCACACGGCCTCGAGACTAGTCGGCCACGCCGTCCAGGTGCGGCAGGTAGTGATCCAGGCGATCCCGCTTGGTCCACAGATAGGACCTGTTCTCGGCGCGCGGCGGTATCAGCAGGGGTACCAGATCGGCGATCTTGATGCCGTGCCGCAGCAGCGCCTCGCGCTTGAGCGGGTTGTTCGACAGCAGCCGCACCGACTGGACGCCGAGATCGTGCAGGATGTCCGCCGCCACCTGGTAGTCGCGGGCGTCGACCGGGAGTCCGAGGGCGATATTCGCCTCGACCGTGTCGAGGCCCTCCGCCTGGAGCTTCATCGCCCGGAGCTTGGCCAGCAGGCCGATTCCGCGCCCCTCATGGCCCTGGAGGTACACGAGAATGCCGTGCCCTTCCTGCACGATGGCGCCCAGCGCGGCGGACAGTTGGTCGCCGCACTCGCAGTGTTTGGAGCCGAAGACATCTCCGGTCAGACACTCCGAATGCACGCGGGTAAGTGCTCCTTCTCGCTGGACATCGCCGAATACCAGCACCATTTGTTCCTCGCCGCTATTGCGGTCCAGGTAGCCGATCGCGACGAAATCGCCGTGCACGGTGGACAGTTGCACATCCACCACTCGTTCGACACCTGATGGACGAACACTTCCGCGGAACGCGCCATCACTTTCTGTCATGCGCCCGATCCTATCTGGCAGACTGCGGGTGGTGTGAGGGAAAATGACGAAGGGCACAACTGGGCGCCCGATTCATCACGTTCGACCATCGGCGCGCAGAGCGAACGACGAAAGGCCGGAAAGACATGAGCGGTTCGGAAACGCCACGGCAGGCAGCGGGACTGTTGCCGTTGCACTCCACGGAGGATGTGAGGGCCGAGGGGGCCGATGTCGCCATCCTTCCCATCGGTAGCTTCGAGCAGCACGGTGCGTATCTTCCATTGGTGACGGACACGGTCGTCGCCTGCACCATCGCCTGCGAGGTCGCCGCAGCTCATCCGGTACTCCACCTTCCTCCGCTGACCGTCTCCTGCTCCCACGAGCATGCCGCCTGGCCGGGCACGGTCAGCATTTCCGCGACGACCCTCAACGCGGTGGTACGGGACATCGCCGACTCGCTGAGCCGGTCCGGTATCGGCGCCCTGATTCTGCTCAACGGGCACGGCGGAAATTACGTTCTGCGCAATGTGGTTCAGGAATCCGAGAGCAACGGTATCCGCATGGCGCTTTTCCCGGGCACGGCGGACTGGGACGCCGCCCGGGCCAGAGCCGGTGTGCAGACCCCGTCGCACAGCGATATGCACGCGGGGGAAGTGGAGACATCCATCCTGTTGCACGCCCATCCCGAACTCGTCCGCCCCGGCTTTGAGACATCCGATTTCCTGGCCGACGACCGTAAGCATCTCCTCACTCTCGGTATGGAGGCATACACGGACTCCGGAGTCATCGGCCGTCCGTCAATGGCATCCGCCGATAAGGGAAAGGAACTGCTGGCCTCCCTTGTCGAATCCTTCGGTGAGTACGTCTCGCTGCTCTCCGGGCGGGGGACGCGATGAGCGACCTCGGTGGTGTGCTGGATGCGGCGGAGGCGTGGATGCGGTTGCGAGCCGTACGGTCCGAGGCGGACGCGGAGGCCGCGGGACTGGTCCTGGACCCGAAGAGCGGCGGGCGCTGGACGCAGGACGCCTCGCCCGAGGCCGAGTGGCTCGCGGAGCGCTATCTGCCGCTGTGCCTGGCCGGTCCGCGCGTGGCGTTCGCGCAGCTCGGGCAGAGCCTGGACGGTTTCATCGCGACCCGTACGGGCGATGCCGACTATGTCACCGGCGAGGAGGACCGCAGCCATCTGCACCACCTGCGAGCGCTGGCCGACGCGGTGGTCGTCGGTGCGGGCACGGCCGTCGCGGACGATCCTCAGCTGACCGTGCGTGCCTGCGCCGGGGCCAACCCGGTGCGCGTCGTCCTCGATCCGCGCGGCCGGGTGCCGCTGGGGCGCCAGGTGTTCACCGATGGGTCAGCCCCCACTCTGTGGGTGGTGGGCGCCGACAGTGGCCGCGACAAGTCCGTCCCCGACGGTGTCGAGGTTCTGACCCTGCCGGACCAGGACGCGTTCGCCCCGGGGCGCCTGCTGGACTCGCTCGCGCGGCGCGGCCTTGGCCGGGTGCTGATCGAGGGCGGCGGCGTCACCGTGTCGCGCTTCCTTCACGAGCAGGCGCTTGACCGGCTGTACGTCACCGTGGCGCCGGTCCTGATCGGTGACGGCGTCCCCGGGCTGCGCTTCGCCGGCCGGCCGGTGATGCGCGACGCGCTTCGCCCACCGGTGCGACGCGCCTTCCTCGGCGAGGACACGCTCTTCGAGCTCGACCTGCGGGCGACGTAGACGTGCGAGCCAGGGGCCGAGGAGCACGCCGATACCGGGCAGGCTTGCGGCGAAGGTGAGGACTCCGTAGACGACGGCTACGGTCAGGCCCTGGGCGGCGCCCAGTCCGGCGGCGCCGAACGCCCAGGCGGTGACGCCTTCCCTCGGCCCCCAGCCGCCTACGTTCAGCGGCAGCGCCATCGCGAGCAGGGCGAGCACCATCAGGGGAGCCAGCTGGGCGAACGGAGCCGTTGACCCCGCTGCCCGGGCGGCGAGCAGGAACATTCCCAGATGCCCCGCCAGCACCGCGACGGACGAGATCACCACTCCCGGCCAGCTGGCGCGGGCAAGCAGTCCGACGCGTGCTTCGGCCAGCGCGGTGCGGGTCGCCCGGTGCCATCGCGAGGTGCCGGGCTTCCCGCGCAGCCGGACGGCGACCGTGATCATCAGTGCGCCCGCGACGGCGACGGCCGCGGCGAAAACCGGCACGGTGGCGAGGTGGCGGGCCGCCGTCAGCGCCGGGGACGGCTGGGCGAGCAGCACCACCCCGCCGACGGCGATCAGGACCACCTGCCCCGCGGTCCGTTCGAGGACGACCGCGCGGACGCCCCGGCCGATGTCACCGGTGTTCTGCCCGTGCCGTACCGCGCGGTGCACATCGCCGAGTACGCCGCCGGGCAGCGCCGCGTTCAGGAACAGGGCCCGGTAGTAGTCCGCGACGGCCCTGCCCAGCGGCAGCCGGATGTCCAGGCCGCGGGCCACCAGGCGCCAGCGCCAGGCGCTGAACACGGTGGTGAGCAGGCCCAGCCCGAGGGCGGCCAGAAGGGTCGGTCCGTCGATCCTGCGCAGCCCGTCCAGGAAGGCGCCGGTGCCAAGACGCCACACCAGCACCGCGAGGATGCCCGCTCCGGCGAGCGTGCCGATGCGGGCTCTCGTCCGCCCGCTCATGAATTGCCACCCGTCGCGCTGGGCAGTGCCAGCAGATCGCTGTGCTGCACCACCACCGTCAACTCGCCCGCCGCGCACGCCGCCAGGCGGCGGCGCAGATACGCCTGGGCGCGGGGGGCCAGGGAGGGGCGCTGCTCGCAGGCGGCGCCGACCCAGCCGCGCAGCCACTGCGCCGTCAGCAGCGCGTCGTCGGCGCCGAGCTGCCAGGGGCTGGCGTGCATCCGTACCGTCGCGCCCTGCCGTACGAACGCTTCGGCGGCGAAGGTGAGTGCGTCGGGCCCCAGCAGACCGTCGCGTTGCTGGTGTTCGTTGAAGGCTTCGGCGATCTGGTCGTCCAGCGGCTCGGCCGGTGTCAGCTCGACCCGCCCCACCACGGACAGCGCCAGGAGCGCCGGGCAACGAGCCCCGGCGCAGGCCCGGGCGAGCGCCTCCACCTCGTCCCGGGTGAGTACGTCCAGCAGGGCGGAGGCCGTCACCAGCGAGGCACTGGCCAGGAGGTCAGCCGTCAGGTGGGCGATGTCGCCCCGTTCCGTGGTGACCGTGACGCCGCTGCCGTCGGCTGCCGTACGGGGAGTGTGAGCGGCCGCCAGGCGGAGGAGTTCGGGGTCGTGGTCGTGCAGGATCCAGTGCTGCGGGCCGGGGAGCCTGGGTGCGAGCCAGCGCCCCATGGAGCCGGTGCCGCAGCCGAGATCGCGGATCACCAGAGCGCCTGCCTTGTGGCCTGCCAGCCACTCTCGCAGCGGATCGAGGAGTTCGGTCGCGCGGGCGGCGGCGTCGGCGCCCTCCCGCAGCTCGAGCCACTCGGGGGCGTAACGGGGTGCGTCGGTCGTATTCACGCGGCCCTCCGGGGATCGAGTCGGACGTGTTCCAGAGCGCCCGCCAGATTGCGGGCCGTGGTCTCCCAACCGTCCAGCGCGGCGCGCCGGGCACCCGCGGCCGCCTTCAGCCGCCCGCGCAGGGCGGAGTCGCCGAACCAGCGGCGCAGCGCCGTCGCGAGCGCCCCGGCGTCTTCCGACCGTACGAGCAGGCCCGGCACAGTGCCGTCGGGCGCGTGCCCGACAGCCTCCGGGAGTCCGCCGACGGCCGTTGCCAGTACGGGAATGCCGCGGGCGAGCGCCTCGGTCACGGCCATGCCGTACGTCTCCGCGTACGAGGTGAGCACCAGGAGGTCGGCATCGGCGTAGGTCGCGTCGAGCTCCGCGCCGCGCTGCGGCCCGACGAGGTGCACCCGGCCGTCGAGGCCGGACTTTTCGATCAGTGCGCGCAGTTGGGCGACGTATGCGGGGTCCTGGCCGAGGCCCCCGGCGCACACGAGCGTCCAGGGCAGGTCCGCGACGTCGGCCAGGGCCTCCACCAGCCGGAGCTGCCCCTTGCGCGGGGTCACCGAGGCGACGCAGATCAGCCGCGAGGCGCCGTCGGTGCCGGAGGCCGGGGGCTCGATGTCGGCGCCGGGGGCGGCGACATGGACCCGGCCGGGGTCGAGCCCGTGGTGGGCCACAAGCCTGCGGGCCGCCCATTCGCTGGTCGCCACGACCGCGGGCACGGAGCGCAGGGTCCTGCGCTCCAGAGCGTCGAGCTCTGTCACCCGCGACGGTGCGAGCCCTGTCTCGTCGCCCAGCGGCAGGTGCACCAGTACCGCGATACGCAACCGTCCGGTCTCGGGGACGACGATGTCGGGAACGGCGCAGGCGACGAGTCCGTCGAGGAGGACGACGTCGCCGTCCGCAGCCCTCGCCAGGATGCGGGCCAGCTCGGCGCGGGCGTCCGCTCCGGCCTGGGGCCAGGCGCCCGCGACGGTGTGCTCGTGGACATGCCAGCCGATGCCGGGCAGGTCCCGGCACAGGCGGCGGTCGTAGATGTTGCCGCCACTGGGCGCGGCCGGATCGTCGACCCCGCCGGGCATGACGATGTGCACCGAGCGGCTCATAGCGATCGCTCGTAACTCGCCCAGGCGACATGCGACTCATGCAGGGTGACCGTGATCCCGGCCAGGCCGCGGGCGCCTTCGCCCAGAGCCCCCGCCTGCACCCGGTCGGCAAGGCGGTCCGCGATGACCTTGGCCAGGAATTCCGTACTGGTGTTGATGCCGGCGAAGTCGGGGTCGTCGTCGAGATTGCGGTAGTTCAGCGCGCCGACGACGGTGCCGAGTTCCTGGGTGGCCAGGCCGATGTCGACGACGATGTTGTCGGCGTCCAGTTCGGGGCGGCGGAAGGTGGCGTCCACGAGAAACGTAGCTCCGTGCAGGCGCTGCGCGGGTCCGAAGACCTCGCCGCTGAAGCTGTGAGCGATCATGATGTGATCACGGACGGTGATGCTGAACAAAGGACGACCCTCCAGGTGCGGTGGCACATCTGACCTGTAGTACGGCCGATCGGTCCGCGCTGTTCAGCGGTCGTACCGTACGCGCAGACACAACCCCGGAAGATCGCCGGAGGCAAGCCCCGGCAGCACATCCGGCAACTCGTCGAAAGCACACTCCGCAGTGATCAGCGCATCGAAGGCGGGATCGGCGAGCAGGTCGAGCGCGAGCGCGAGCCGGTCGGCGAAGGTCCGGCGCGAACCCCTGGCCGGGGACACCGTGCCCACCTGGCTGCTGCGCACGACGAGGCGGCGGGAGTGGAAGGCCTCCCCCAGCGGCAGGCTGATGCGCCGGTCGCCGTACCAGCTCAGTTCGAGGACCGTGCCCTCCGGGGCGAGGAGTTCCAGTGAGCGCGCCAGTCCGTCCTCGGTGGCGCTGGCGTGGACGACGAGATCGCAGTCGCCGGCGGCCTCCTCGGGGAGCGCGAAGTCGACGCCGAGCGCCCTGGCGATGTCCGCCCGCGCGGGATTGGCGTCGACGAGCTGGACGCGGACGGCGGGGAACCGGGCGAGTACGGCGGCGACACTGGCGCCGATCATGCCCGCGCCCACGACGGCAATGCGGTCGCCGAGCATCGGTGCCGCGTCCCACGCGGCGTTCACCGCGGTCTCCACCGTCCCGGCCAGTACCGCCCGGGCGGCGGGGACGCTGTCCGGCACTGGAGTGACAGCACTCGCGGGGACCACGAACCGCGTCTGGTGCGGATAGAGGCTGAAGACCGTACGGCCCACCAGCTCCCGCGGCCCCTCCTCCACAAGACCCACGTTGAGATAGCCGTATTTGACGGGCCCGGGGAAGTCGCCTTCCTGGAACGGCGCCCGCATCACGCCGTACTGGCTCTCCGGTACGCCGCCGCGGAAGACAAGGGTCTCCGTGCCGCGGCTCACCCCGGAAAAGAGCGTGCGCACCAGCACCTCGCCGTCGGCGGGGTCCGGCAGGGCGACCTCCCGGATCTCGCCGTGGCCGGGAGAGCGGAGCCAGAAGGCACGGGCGGCGCGCTGCATCGGCATCCTCCTGAACGATCGCGCGGTGATTAACGTACTGATCACTGAAGCCGCGGCCACGGTACGCGGGAATGATCGACTCTGTCACTCACCCGGAGGGTGCGCACGGTGGCCTTGAACAACGCGTACGACATGAGGCCGCTGCGGCACGAGACGGCCGTGGGAGCGGGCGCACAGCTCGCCCTGCTGGGTCTGCTCGGCACGGCCATCGGCCTGGGGCCGGCGGGCTGGCTGACGGGCCTGGCCTTCGGGGTCGCCACCTGGGCCGCCCTCACCCGCGCCCTGCGCCGCTCCTGGCTCGAGTCCTTCGGACCGGCCAATCGCGTGACCCTGGCCCGGGCGACGCTCGTCGGCGGCGTGACCGCGCTGGTCGCGGACTCCTTCGAAAGCCCGCCCCCGGTCACGGTCCTGGTCGCCCTCACCACGGTCGCCTTGATCCTCGACGCGGTCGACGGCAAGGTCGCCCGCCACACCGGCACGTCGTCCCCGCTGGGGGCACGCTTCGACATGGAGGTCGACGCGTTCCTCATCCTGGTGCTCAGCATCTACGTCGCCACGTCCCTGGGCCCCTGGGTGCTGCTGATCGGCACCATGCGCTACGCGTTCGTCGCGGCGGCGCGGGTGCTGCCGTGGCTGAACGGAGCCCTGCCGCCGAGCACGGCCCGCAAGACGGTGGCCGCGCTGCAGGGGATCGTGCTGCTGGTGGTGGGCGCGGGGATCCTGCCGGTCCTGCCTGCTTTCGGAGCGGTCTTCGCCGCGCTGGCGCTGCTGATGTGGTCGTTCGGACGGGACATCAGGTGGCTGTGGCGGGTGCGGGACGGGGAGGCGGCTACGGAAGTCCGCCGGTCGCCCGAACTGTCCCCCGCCTCCAACCGCCCGCAGGCGCTTCAGACTCCCGCGAACTCGATGAATGCGACCCACGCAGCCTGAGACACCGCGAACCGCGGCCCGTCCTTCTCCTTGGAGTCACGGACGTGGACGACGTCAGGCCGGCACGCAACCTCCACGCAGCTGTCGCCCTCAGAACCGCTGTAGCTGCTCTTGAACCAGTTGAGCTCGTCGTTGGTGCTCATAGCGCTCCTCGCATCCGCGTCAACAGGTCCGCCGAGTCCGCCGGGGACAGGGCCTGTGAGCGCATCTTGGCATAGCGCATCTGCATTACGCTGACCGCTTTCGGGTCGGAGTTCAGCTGACCCGTCTTCTGCCCCTCCGAGTAGCCCAGCCACTTGTTGTCCGGTGTCTCGAGGAGCTGCATCGAGCCGTCCGTACCGGCATGATGAGGCTGTCGCAGCGGCATGATCTGCAGCTCGACGTTCCACAACTCGGCGCAGGCGATGAGGTGGTCGAGGAGTTCCCGTGTGACGCTCTCGCCGCCCGTGTGCCGCAGCAGCACCGACTCCTCGATGATGAAGCTGAACGCGATGGGTGGCTGACGGGTCAGCAGCTGCTGTCGCTCCATCCGCGCGGCGATCCGCTCCTCGACCTCCGCCTCGGTGGGCGGCGGCGGAACGTTCAGCATCACGGCTCGTGCGTACGCCTCGGTCTGCAACAGGCCGGGCATCACCCGGCATTCGTACGTGCAGAGGCTGACGGCCGCGGACTCCAACTGGGCCCACAGCCGGAACCACGCAGCCAGGCCGGGCCGCCGCGACACATGTTGGGCCACTGCCCGCAGCACGCCGAACGAGTCCAGCGCCTCCTCAGCCCGCTCGACGAAGTCGCCGGGCGGCATGCGGCGCCCCTGCTCGATCGAGGCCACGCAGGCATGCGAGTAGCAGACCAGCGGCGCGAGCTGCTCCTGTGTGAGCGAGGCCCGCTCACGGAAGACCTTGAGGACGGCTCCGAACGCCTTGAGGCTGTCGGACTGTTCGGGTGCACTGCTGTTCGCCATGGGTGGCGACCCCCTTGTCGCGCTTGTCGCACTCGTTATGCGTGTACAACGAGCCCATGCTCACGTTGGGTTACTCATACCGTCCAGCGGGTGAGCTCGTACGGGGAGTGTGCGTACGAGTCGAGAAGGTGAAGAGGAGCCTGGGCTGCGCCGTCCTCGACCCGGCCTCGGCGCCGTTCACATTGCTCCCCTCGACGTCAGCAGGAATTGTCAACCGACCCAGGTCGAGCCTCGCGCACAGCCCTTTGAGCGAAACATTCGTGTCGCCCGTCATCGACCCCATGACCGTCCGTTAGGCTCGCGCCGCCACACAGGTTCCGATCTTCACGGAGGGCAGGACGGCGAGGATCAATCGCGAGCGTCTCGTCAGAACACTGACGTTCTGGCTGCGTCCCGCCTTCGCGTTGCGAGTCATCAACCGGTTTCAGAAGATCGTTGGTTTCGACCGCTCGATGGCCCTGGCGTCCAGCGCTCTCACCGCTCTGGTTCCGCTCACCATCCTCGCCAGCGCCGTCCTGGACGACTTCGTCCACTACGACTCCGCGGAGCGGATCATCAAGCGCTACAGCCTCACGGGGGCGGGCGCCGAGGCAGTCAACTCCCTCTTCTCCCCTGCCGAGAGCACCAGCACGAGCGTGGGCATCTTCGGGGTGGTGTTTCTGACGATCTCGGCGTTGAGCTTCGCACGAGCCTCGCAGCGGCTCTTCGAACAGACATGGGAACTCAAGCCCCTCAGCGTGCGCAACACACGAAACGGCCTGTGGTGGATCCTCACTCTTGGTGGCTACGCAGTGGTCACCGGGTGGCTCACCACATTTCATGACGGGAGCGCGCTGGGTCTGGTGACCGCGGTCGGCGAGGCATCGGTAACCGCCGTGTTCCTTGTCTGGAGCGGCTGGATCCTGTCAGCGAAGCGGATCACCTGGCTCGACCTGATCCCCTTCGGCGTCACCGCAGCCATTCTGACGGCGGTCTACTCCGTGGGCGCAACCGTCTACCTGCCGCGCCTCTTCAACGCGTCCGTCTCACGCTACGGGGTGTTCGGTGCCGTCTTCGCGATGATCTCGGCCCTCTTCGCGGCCATGCTCGTCCTTGTCGCATCCGCTGCACTAGGACGAGAAGTGCGAGACGAGCTCAGCCGGATCCGCCAGGGCGGGCGCCCTTCCGACCATGAGGTCCGCCAGCAGTGGGACAGCCTGGTCGAGCAGACACGGTCACGTTGGCACACGGCACGGGATCAGGTCTCTCATCGTCGGAGCAAGGGCTCGGACCACTGATGGGGCGGGGCGCCCGGGGGCCGGGGGCCGGGCAGTCATCAGGTCACACCGTCCGTGCCCCGTGACGGCCTTGTCCCGGCTCTGTGACACCAGGACTTCCAGTGCTGCGGTGCGACGAGGCCGTTGCTACGGTCCCGCTTCGGGGAGCGGCCGATTGGGCCGCCCGTGAACAGGGGGACGTCCAGATGAATGCCAACCGCCTCAGACCCGTTGCCCTCGCGCTCGCGGCCGTCGCGCTGACCGCTGTGCTCACCGGGTGCAAGGAGGACGCGTCTGCCGCCGGGGCGGCCGCGACGCCGAGCGCGGGAGCCAAGGCCACTCCGTCGCCAAGCACGACTGCCGGGAAGCCCGACGCGACGCCCGGCGTGGGCACCACGGCCCCCTCGTCGCCCGGTGCGGGCGGCAGCGGCACGCCCGCCGGCAAGCCCGGCGCCAAGCACACCGGATCAGCCGCGACCAGCGCGCCCGCCGCCGACTGCGCCGGCGAGCCGCCGAGCCCGGACAAGGTCGACCCCGACGAGATCGCGGTCTACCGAGTCGAGGAACTCGACGGCAGCACCGGGAAGGTGAACCTGGTCATTGAGCACGGGGCCTGGGGATGCCCGGGGAAGGACACTGACGGCGCGCCCTTCGTAGTGACAGGCGAGCACAGCCGCTGGGCTCTCGACCAGGCCGCCTATGTCACCGCCACCAACCCCATCACCGACAGCAGTGAGAACCAGCGGATCGGCGTGCAGGAGCTGATCGACTGGATCAATGCGCACCCCGACTCCGGCCTGGTGTTCAGGTACGAGACCGGCAAGGACGGCGCCATCCACCGCCTGGAGCAGGTCTTCGCGCCGTAGTCAGTGCGGAGCGCAGCTGGTCTCCGCACTGGCTGTACCCGTACGCGAGAGCAGCGCACAAGACCGACCTCCATCATCTCCTCGGTCCGCGCGGTCTGATGCGCGGTCGTCGGTACTCCCCCAGACGCGGATGTCAAGGCCCCGGACCAAGATCGGTCCGGGGCCTTTTCGCTGGTTCCCCGGCAGGATTCGAACCTGCGACATCCGCTCCAGGAGCGTGGTGGGGCGAGTTGGGCGCTGCCCTGGCTGACGCCGGCTTCGGCGCTTGCGCCACGTCAGCCCTGCCGGCAGCCGCGGTTCCCCGTGAGTCCCTGCACACAACACAGCTCCATTGGCGCGGCACGTGGTGCCGCCTGATTCCGATGTGTCCGAAAGCTAGGCAGCAACTGCTCCCTGCATGTACCTTTCGCTCCCTATGTTGCGTAGCGCGGCGCCCCAACACGGGGAAGGAAGGGGTGATATGCGAGGAAACGGTCCTCCCCTCCGTACCGAACCGCTTCGGTCAGGCGGCCTCGCCGACTCGGTGTACGAGACCGCCGAGCGCGACCCCTCCCTGGTGCAGCTCTCCCGACTGACCGGCATCCTGCCTGAAGCCTGGGAACCGGTTAGCGCGCAGCAGTTCCGCGACGACGTGATGGCCGTGGCCAAAGGACTCCTGGCCAACGGCATCCGCTTCGGCGACCGGGTCGCGCTCATGTCCCGTACCCGGTACGAGTGGACGGTTCTGGCCTACGCCCTGTGGTCCGTCGGCGTCGAGATCGTTCCCGTCTACCCCACGTCGTCCATCGAGCAGGTGCGCTGGATCCTGTACGACGCCCAGGTCCGGGCCATCGTGGTCGAGCATGAGAACCATGCGATGACCGTGGCGGCGGCCACTGACACCGAGACGCCGCTGTTCGCGATCTGGCAGATGGACCTGGGCTGTGTCGAGTCCCTGATCGACCAGGGCATCGACGTGGACGACGAATTGATCCACCGTCACCGCGCCGCCGTGATGTCCGACCAGGTCGCCGCGATCAGCTACACCTCCGGCACCACCGCCACCCCCAAGGGCTGCCTCATCACGCACGCCAATCTGGCCGCGGAGTGCGACATCCTGCTGGGAGGCTGGGGCGGGATCATCGCCGAGCCGGGCGTACAGCCGTCGATCCTCAACTTCCTTCCCGTCGCGCACATTTACGGGCTGATGGTCGTCGTCTGCTGTCTGCGCGGCGGCATCCGTCTCGGCCACCAGCCCGATCTGACACCCGAGACGCTGCTCCCGGCTCTGACCACTTTCCGGCCCACGTTCCTGTTCGCCGTCCCCTACATCTTCGAGAAGATCTTCCACAAGGCCCGCCGCGCCGCCGAGGACGCGGGCCACGTCAGCCTCTTCGACAAGGCCGCCGCCGTCGCGGTGCGCTACGCCGAAGCCGCGGAACGCCACGCCATCGGCTCGGGCCACGGCCCGAGCCCGTCGCTGAAGGTCCTGCACTCCGTGTACGACCGCCTGATGTACAGCAAACTGCGCGCCATACTGGGCGGCCAGGTCCGCAACGCGGTCTCCGGCGGCTCCACGCTCCGCAGGGAACTGGGGCTCTTCTTCGCGGGCACGGGCATCACGGTCTACGACGGCTACGGCCTCACCGAAACCTCGGGCGGGATCACTGCCCAGCCCCCGGGAGCGGTCCGCTTCGGCACGGTGGGCCGCCCGATCCCCGGCGCATCGGTCCACATCGCGGAGGACGGCGAGGTATGGGTCCGCGGCGACACGGTCTTCGCCGGATACCTCAACAACCCCAAGGCCACCGAGGCGGTCCTGCGCGACGGCTGGTTCGCCACCGGCGACATGGGCCATCTCGACGACGGGGGCTACCTCGTCATCACGGGCCGCAAGAAGGACATCATCATCACCAGCGGCGGCAAGTGCGTGGCCCCACTCCCCTTGGAGGAACAGCTGCGCCACCACCCGCTGATCTCGCAGTGCCTGGTCGTGGGCGACGACCAGCCTTACGTCGCGGCTCTGATCACGGTGGACCCGGAGGCGCTGGCGCACTGGCAGAGCCTCAAGGGCAAGCAGCCGGCGGGCGTCTCGGCGATGACGGACGACGAGGAGCTCCGGGCCCAGATCCAGCGGGCGATCTCGCGGGCGAACACCCGGGTCTCGAGGGCGGAGTCCATCCGGGCGTTCCGGATCCTGCCGAACGAGTTCAGTCAGGACGACGGCCTGATGACGCCGACGCTGAAGCTCAAGAGACGGGCGATCACGGGGGCGTACGCGGCGGACATCGAGGCGCTGTACATGCGCTGAGGGTTGGCTCACCGGCACCGCAGGAGCCGCCGCTCACGCTGCTGATCATGCGTCACAGGTAACGGTTTGACCCGCTCACTTCAAGCCACTACTTTCTGCGCACCGGCTTGCTCCAAGAGGACAGGCCCCATCGCGGTCCTTTGGGGGGACACAGTGAACTGGTACGTCGACGTACTCAAGAAGTATGCGGTATTCAGCGGGCGTGCGCGTCGGCAGGAATACTGGATGTTCGCTCTTTTCAACATCATCATCAGCGCCGTGCTGGCGGTCCTCGACAAGGTGCTCGGCACGAGCTTCCTCCAGCTGATCTACGCGGTCGGCGTGCTCCTTCCGGCCCTCGGCGTCACGATCCGCCGACTGCACGACACGGACCGGTCGGGCTGGTGGATCCTCATCGCGCTGATCCCGCTGGTGGGCTTCATCATCCTGATCGTCTTCCTGGCGACCGAGGGCAAGCGGCACGAGAACGCGCACGGCCCGGACCCGAAGGCCGTCGCGGCTTTCTGACGCTGATACGCCCCGGCCGGCGGGACCGCTCCCTGCCGGCCGGCGGCCTCACCGTCCGCTCGATTGCCCGTCAGCCCCGGCTGACGGGCAATCGTCGTTGTGCGCCGCACTGGACGGTGCGCCCCACGGCGCCGTCGCCACGCACAACGCAAAAGCGCCGGTCGGGACTGATCCCGACCGGCGCTCACAAGTAGCTGGTGCTGGTGTCCGAGGGGGGACTTGAACCCCCACGCCCGATAAAGGGCACTAGCACCTCAAGCTAGCGCGTCTGCCATTCCGCCACCCGGACAAGGTGACCGCGGTCTCCCGCGGCGGCATGGACAACAATACCAGGGGTTTGAAGTGCCCCTCACCTGTATATCCCGTGGTCAGTGGGGTGTGGAGGGGCTGGCCGAGCGCTTGTGGCACGCTCCACCACATCGTCTGCACGATCGGCATCGACTTGAACACTCTCCGTGAGAGTCAGCCCATGCTCAGGACCGTAGCGACCAGGGGTCGCTCCAGGGTGCGCAGTCCTATTCACTCGGTCACGGTGTCACCATGGCGATGGGCCACCCTCCACTCGCCGTCCTCACGGCGGTACACCTGGGTGGCCCGCAACGTGTACCTGCGCGGCTGTCCGTCAACGCAGGCGGAGATGTGCTCGAGGCCGGCCGTATAAGCCATGTCGCCCACAATGTCGTACGCCTGTAGTTCGTACGAATGACGTGCAGTCGGAGAAGCTCTTCCCTAGGGCCGCAAAGAGCTTTTCGAGCTCCCGCTGGCCATTGGCGTTGCGCCACGCCCCCAGGACGCTGACGGGCTCGTTGCGCGACCAGAGCCCCCGCCGGGGTGCGGCGTTGCCGTTGTGCAGCGCCAGCTCCGCCTCGTACAGGGAGGTCCCGACCCACGCCAGGAAGTCGTCGCGGTCGCTCATGCCTTCATCATGCTCCCGTCGATCGGCTCAGACAGAACCCAGGCGCGAAGGCCGTCGAACTCGATGTTCAGATGGCGTGGGTCCCCGCAGGATGGCGTCCTGGCGGTAGGGCGGAGGACTGTGCACCGACCGCGACTCGGACCGCCGCTCAACAGGCCCCGGCACCGCGGCCGCGCGTTGCGGCTCCCGTGCCTCCGTCGGCGTCCGGCGGGCCCCAGGTCTCGGCGTGACGCTGCGCATGGTCGCTCTCTCTTGGGAGCCAACTGCTGCCGGACAGACGAAAGGGCCCGGCTTCGTCGGCCGGGCCCCGCGGTGCGTGTGGCGGGCCGCTTATGGCGTGGTTGCGGCGTACTTCGCGGTGTGCGGTGTGCGGGTGGGCCGCAGGCTCCACCAGAAGCGACCGCGTGCGCAGCTGCGGGATCGCCGGGTGCGCTTGCGGGTGATCTTCACGTTGTAGCCGGTTGCGCGGTACCGGCTGCCGGCTGTGGTGCACCGGGCGATGAGGTGGGTCACCATCCCCGGCTTCATGTCGGCGGCGACCGGAGCGCAGTGCCACTCGCGGCACTGGTCGCACTTGAGGCACAGGTAGGTGCCGTCGGGGTGCTGCTCGAGGGTTCCGGGGAGGAGGGGCACTGTGGTCATCCGGTTCTCCTTGGAGGGGAAGGGCTCGGGCCCCACGCGTTCGCTGCCGAACGCGCGGGGCCGGGTGGATGGTTCAGGCCGCGTCGGGGCGCAGCCTGAACCAACGCGTCCGCCGGGCGGGCACGGGCGCTGTGGGAACGGTCGGCGCCGGCTGGTCGGCGGGGAACCAGCAGACGAGTGCTTCGCCGACGATGGCCAGTACGACCAGCAGCGCCCCGGTGGCGACCGGCAGCAGCTGAGCGGTCCAGTGCGGAGCTGCCGCGGGCACGGCGGTGGTTCCCGGCAGTGCGCCCACGCACATGCCGCCCAGCACGATGACCGCACCGAAGATCCGGGGGATGCGGTCGGCCTTCGCTCCGCGCTGGAGCAGCCGGTCCGTCAGACGGCGTACGAAGCGGCCGGTGATCCCGGCGAACACCACGCACACCGAGTACAGGGCGAGGCTGACGAGCGTGCCGTTGAGGCCGCACTTGGCCTGGACGGCGTGCGCGACGCCGATGTAGCCCAGACCGAAGCCCGTGGTGAACCACTCCGGCTGACCGCCGGTGAACTGAAGACGGTCGTTGGAACCGCTGCTGCGGATCCCGGGGATGCCTAGCGCCCACCGGCGTCGTGGGCTACCTTCGGGAGTGGAGATGTCCGGCATAATCGCTCCTTGGGCTGCTATGCCGGGGACCGGGGTGACTGCAGATCCCCCCGGGCCCCCTTCTTCGAGATCGGCCCCCGGACCCTGACGGGTCCTGGGGCCTCTTGCTTGTCCAGGATCGACTCGCCGGCGGCCTCAAACAAGCGCCGTAGAAGCGTCTTTGAAATGCGTTCGCGCAGGTCAAGACGGTGTCGATGTCATTGCGTAACGGGATGGGCACACTTCGCCAAAGCGCCGTTGCCGACCGGCAACGGCGCTGTTTACTTCACCCCATGACCCCGGGACAAAGCCGAAAAGACCCGCAAAATACAGCCGTGCCAGGCGAAGACCGAATACGCCCGGTCATCACTGACATCGACGACGCCGGTCAGCTGATCCGGTACGCGCTGGCTGCCCAGTTGGCCCGGCTGGACGATGTGTATGGGATATCCCAGACAGAGGTGGCTCTCGGGGCCGACAGCGCCTCCGCGAAACTGTCCCGGAGCATCCGCGACCTCGGTGCGCGCAGTAAGCCGACGGGTGAGCGGGGCACCCGCGAAGGCGAGTGGCTGCGCAGCCTCGACAGTTCCATCGTGGGGCAGGCGCCTCTCGACGCCGAGTCACTGGGCGGACTGAACTCGCTCGGTATCCGGCTGCGCGGTCTGACCAAGGAGGACAGCCTGGTCGCGCACCTCCCGGCCAACTGGACCTGGGAGATGCTGCAGGACACCGCGGACACCGAGTTCGCGGTGCTGGTTCACGCCTCCGCCCTGCTGTCCTTATTCCTGCCGATCTGCCAGGTGGGCCGCCGCGCGCCGACGCAACTGCGGGAAAAGTACAAGCACACCAAGATCCAGCCCCTCGTCCGACGCCTGGCGCTGATCGGCGGCGCTCCTCCGACCTCCCGCAACATCGACGCCCTGGTCCTCCTCGGGAGCCTGACCAAGTGCGCCTGGGACCGCGACCTGGGCGTCCTGATCGGCGACCTGCTGCGGGACTTACCCCTGGGCTTTCGACTCTGGCGGGCGCTCACCAAGCTGGTCCACCTGTGCGCGGAGAACCCCGCCTCCCACACCCACCTCAAAGGGTGGATCACCACCCTCCTGCACCGTGCCGAAGAGCTGCGGCAGACGAGCATCTATCCGGGACGCTCGCTGGACCTCGAACTCGCCATCGCCATCCCCGGCCTGTGGTCGCACCCTGACGGCCCGGACGGCGACTGGGTCCACACGCTCCTGCTCGAGCGGGCGCAGGACGACTCGGCCACGCTGAGAGAACGCGGCACCGCGGCGCTGGGGCTGTGGCAGCGCACCTTGACGAACAACCCCGAGCACCTCGAGGACGAGGTGCAAAGAGAGCGTGTCCGGGAGGTCGAGGCCGAACTCCGTGATCTCGTCGCCCAGTTCCGGCTTCCCGACGCCCGACCGGACGCCGCAGCGGGGATCCGCTGGGTGGCAGCCACCCTGGAGTACGTCCTCGACGAGAAGACCCCGGTCTGCAACACGTGGCCGGAGCCCGACCTGCAGAAAGATCCCTGGTTCCAGGTGGTGCAGGATGCGGCGGACTCCCTGGACGCCAGAGAGATTCCCGCCCGCATCCTGCAGCCGACCAAAGTCTTGTTCATGCACATGCTGCTACAGAACGCCGGCGTGCAGCGCCGGCAGGCCACGGACACGCTCCTGGTCGGCGGCTGGACCGAGGCGGTCATCGCGGGTCTCGCCCACGTACTGAAGCACGAGAAGAACGAATCCTGGCTCCGGGTCCGCGCCCTGTTCGCGATCGGCTATCTCCAGCGCCGGGACCACGCGGTGGCGAAGACCCTGATCGAAGCGTGCAAGGACGCGCATCAAAAACTGATGGCCGACCCCACCGGCGCGCAGATCACCGAGATGCACGCCGTGCTCTTCGCCATCGGTGACTGCTTCGGAGCCAGCTTCGGTGTACTTGACCGAAGCAACCTCAAGACCGTGCGCGACGGCATCACTCCCATACTCAGGGAGCTCGCGACGGGCGAGCTCACCAAGCACGACCAGCGTTTCTTCCCCGTGGCCAGGGCCCTGGTCTACCTCCTGACGTTCACTGCCCAAAACCGCCAGAAGGGCCAGAAGGGAAGGATGGATCTGTGCGAGGAACTGCTCAACTCGATGAGCGAGCACCCCGACGAACTGACCCGCTGGTTTTGCGAATGGACACTCCGATTCCGATTCACTGAGGACGGCACGGTCCAATCGCTTATGCGTGCGGCCGACGCCGAAGACGGCTGAACCGTCCAGCGAAAGACCGAGTCCGCGGCGCATCGGCGTGCGCCGGTGTGCCACGCGGGCACGGCTCTCCGCATGAGCGGGCGCTGCGCCGGCGCGCACACGCCGGGCGATCGCTCGGACGCCCTCCCCGTTGCCGGTGCCCCCTGCGGTCCGCAGGGGGCACCGGCAACGGCTGGTCAAATGCTGCTGACCGGTCCACTCAGAGCTTGCCGGCCACAAGCTCGTGCCCACGCCGCGCAGCCGTACAGCGTGTATCGGTACACCTTCGCACCGTGACGCTACCGTCGGCTGCGTGAGTGATCGCAGCTATCCACGACCCCACGTCCTATCGCCCCTGCGCGAGCATCTGCGGGACACCTTCTGGTTCGCGCCGACCGCCGGGCTGGTCCTCGTCGTCGTGCTGTGGGGGGCGGCCGCGGAGCTGGACACATGGATTGTCTCCTCTCTGCAGGACCAGCAGGAGTACGAGGCCGTCGAGAACCTCATCGCATTCGCCGACGATGCCAAGACCATCGTCGCCACGATCAGCTCGGCGATGATGACCTTCATCGGTGTCGTCTTCAGCATCTCGCTGGTGGCTGTCCAGATGGCGAGCGGGCAGCTCACCCCCCGCGTGGTGCGGATCTTCGTACGGAGCCGGATCACCAAGGCCACGTTCACGGTGTTCCTGGCGACCTTCGTGCTCTCGCTCCTGGTGCTGGCGTCGTTCGAGAGCCAGGCGGATCCGCACAAGGTCACCTCGGTGCCGTTCGTGCAGTCGGTGCTGACCATGATGATGGTCGGGCTGAGCCTGCTGCTCTTCATCGCCTTTGTGACGTCGATGCTGCGGCTGATGCAGGTCGGTCCCGTCGTCGACCACATCGCCCGGGAGGCCATGCACGCGGTGGTGAGACAGCCGGGCGGGGAGCGGGAACCGGCGCCGCTCGCGGCGGAGAGTGCGTGGGTTCCGTACAGCGGGCGGGCCGGGGTACTGCGGGATGTGAATGTCGCGCGGCTCGTACGGATCGCGAGGCGGCAGGGGGTCGTGCTGCGGCTGATCCCTCGGATCGGGGACTTCGTCGTGCCGGGAACGCCGATGCTGGCCGTGCACGGGACGGCGGAGCTCTCGCGGCGGGCGTTGGGTTACACCGTGTCCGTGGGGGTCGAGCGGACCTCTCATCAGGATCTCGGGTTCGGGCTGCGGCAGTTGTCGGACATCGCGCTGCGGGCCCTGTCCGCCGCCGTGAACGATCCGACGACCGCGGTGCAGTGTCTGGACCGGATCGTGCAGTTCCTGACGGTGGTGGCGAGGAAACCCCTGGGGGCGGTGCACCACCGGGACAGCAAGGGCGAGGTGCGGCTGGTGCAGGACCTGCCCGGGTGGAGGGATCTCGTGGATCTCGCTCTCGTCGAGGTACGGCTGCATGCCGCGGGCAATCCGCAGGTCAGCCGGCGGTTGCTGGCCGGAATCGACGACCTGCAGCTGATCGTGCCCGAGGAGCGGAGGGAGCCGTTGATCCGGCATCGTGCGCTGCTGGTTGAGGCAGTCGAGCGGGCCGTGCCCCAGGTGGCCGAGCGGGAGTTCGCGCTCCTGCCCGACCGCCAGGGGATCGGCTGAGGCATCACGGCACTACGGCATCAAGTGGTAGTCGGGGAAGTTGCCCGGCAGCCGCTCCCCCGCCGGGCCGTCGGTCACGGCCCGCACGAGCAGTTCGCCGCCGACGAAGGCACCGCGCCACGACGCCCCGAAGCCGCCGAAGAGTTCGTCGCGGTCGCCGCGCGAGCGGGGCTTGCCCTGGCCGACCTTGAAGGCCCGGATCTGCGGCGCCAGGCGCTCGTACGTCTCCGGGTCGTCCGTCGACAGGGTCGCCACGAGCGCGCCGTTGGAGGCGTTCATCGCCGCGAGCAGTTCGGCCTCCGTGTCGACCAGGACGATCGTGTCGACCGGGCCGAACGGCTCCGCGTGGTGCAGGGGTGAGGACGGCGGCGGGCCCAGGAGCGTCACCGGCGGTAGGTACGCCGAGGTGTCCTGGCCGGACAGGAAAGGGCCCTCGGACAGCGTGCCCCGGTGCAGCGGCACAGCCCCGCGGTCGACCGCCTCGGCGACCTGGTCGCCCAGTTCCTTGGCCTTCGCCGCGTTGATCAGCGGGCCGAAGTCGAGGTTCGGCAGCGGGTCGGTGGCTTTCTCTACGGCCAGGGGGTGTCCTGTACGAATGGAGCGTACGGCGGGCAGGTAGGCCGCCAGGAAGTCGGCGAACAGCTCGCGCTGGACGACGAATCGCGGGTATGCGGTGCACCGCTGCTTGCCGTAGTCGAAGAGCTTGGGGATGACGGCGGTGAGTGAGTCCCAGTCGCTGAAGTTCCACAGGCCCCAGGTGTTCAGGCCCTCCTGCTCCAGGATGTGCCGCTTGCCGAGGTCGGCGACCGCGGTGGCGATACGGGCCCCGGTGTCGCGGCCGCCGACGAAGGAGACGCAGCCGATCTCCGGGGAGCGGACCAGCGCTTCGGAGAGCTGGCCGCCGCTGCCGCTGACCAGGGTGATCGGGATGCCCTCGCGGGCGGCGAGCGCGGAGGCCAGGGTGAGGCAGGCGACGCCGCCGTCGGTCGGGGTCTTGGCGATGACCGCGTTGCCCGCCAGTGCCTGCACCAGCATGGCGTGGACCAGCACGGACATCGGGTAGTTCCAGCTGGCGATGTTGGAGACCGGGCCGGGCAGCGGGGTGCGGCCCTGAAGCATCGGCTCGATGCCGTCGACGTACCAGCGCACTCCGTCGATGGCACGGTCGACGTCGGCCTGGGCGAGGCGCCACGGCTTGCCGATCTCCCAGACCAGCAACAGGGCCAGCAGCTCGCGGTGTTCGGTGAGTGCGTCGAGCGCGGCACCGACGCGGGCCCGGCGCTCTTCGAGGGGGACGTGCCGCCAGGCGCGGTGCTGGTCGAGCGAGGCGCGTACCGCCTGCTGGGCGGTCTCGGCGTCCAGGCGCGGCGGGCCCGCGATGGGGCTGCCGTCGACGGGGCTGGTGGCGGACAGGGCGCTGCCGTCGGCCTGCCACTGCGCGGACCAGAGGTTGAGCACGCGCTCGTCCCGGAAGGCCTCGGGGGCGACGGCGAGAGCGCGCTGCCAGGCGTCGGACCAGGCCGTTCCGGGCTTGAGGATGAGGGTGGATGCTGCGGTGAGGGTGGGTGCCATGAAGGTGGTCTCCGCTCGAAAGGGGGCGGGAGGGGCCGGACGGTGGGCCATGAGTGTGTGGCACGCACTCGGCGTCATTGGGCGGTGACGCCAACGGGACCACGGAGTGCGGGACTGCGTCAACGCGGCCGCGTCACGACGTCAGCGGGACGTCAACGCGACCGCGTGGCCCTGTCAGTAGGACGTCAGCGGGACTGCGCGAGGCGGTCGATGACCAGTCGCGAGGTCTCGGTGGGGGTCGCTCCGACGCGTTCTCCTGCCGCCTTGAGGGCCTCCTTCTTGGCGTACGCCGCTGCACACTCGTCGGCGTCAGCTCCGATCTCCCCGATGAGCACGATGAGTTCGGTGTCGTGATCCTGTTCGACGGCGGCGAGACCGTCGATGTGCGTGGTGCCGACGACCGGGTCGCCGCCGATGCCGACGGTGGACGAGAAACCTATGTTCCGCAGCTCGTGCATGAGTTGACAGGTGAGCGTGCCGGACCTGAGGACGAGTCCGATGCGGCCTTCGCGGTGGTGTCGGCGGGGATGATGCCGGCGTTGGACTGGCCGGGGCAGATCAGACCCGGCCAGTTGGGGCCGATGACCCGTGTGCCGCGCTGCGCGGCGTGGGCCTGGAAGATCACCGCGTCACATACGTGGGCCCCCCATATGGTGCCCGGTACATGATCGTGTGCTCCTATGGAGGGGACGGGTTTGGGCAAGGGCCGTGCGGGTGCCGGTGATGAACGAGCAGATGCCGATCGAGGAGCTGATCAGCGGGGCCGCCCGGGACGCCGGGGGGTGGCTGGGGGAGCTGCCGGTGGCATTGTTGGCCACCGGTGCCGACGGGACGATCGTGCGCTGGAACCGTGCCGCGCAGGAGCTGCTCGGCTACGAGCCGCCGCAGGTGGTGGGACGGCACATCGCGGACCTCCTCCACCCGGGGGCCGACCGTAGTCTGGGGCGCTCGTTGTGGGAGACCGCGGCCACCGGCCGGGGTGTGATGGGCACGGTGACGGCCTGGCACCGTGACGGGCACCCGCTGGAACTGGAGATCTGGGCGTGCCCGGTGCCCGGCCGGCAGCGCGGCGCCTCCACGGTGCTGGTCTTCGCCGCCGATGCGCATGGGGTGCGCCGCATCCGTGGGTCGTCGGCGGTGTGGGAGGGGCTGTTTGCCCGCTCGCCGGTCGGTATCGCCGTCTTCGACACGCAGTTGCGCTTCCTTCAGGTGAATTCAGCGCTTGAGGCCATGAACGGTCTTCCGGAGTCCGCTCACGTGGGGCGGCGCCTGATGGAGGTGCTCCCGGCGGTGGGCGCGGGCGAGATGGAGGAACCGATGCGCCAGGTCCTGGACACGGGTGAGCCGGTTCTGGACCGGCGCCGCACCGGCCGTACTCCGGCCGACCCGCACCATGACCGCGTGTGGTCCTGCTCGTACGTCCGCGTGGAAGACCCGGCCGGCCAGCCCGTCGGTGTGATCGCCTCGATCCTCGACATCACCGAACAGCAGCGGGATCACGCAGAAGCCGAAGCGAGCCGCCGCAGGCTCGCCCTGCTCAATGAGGCCAGCCTCCGCATCGGCACCAGCCTGGAGCTGGAGCGCACCGCGCAGGAACTTGCCGAGCTCGCCGTCCCCCGCCTCGCGGACGCCGTCACCGTCGATGTCCTGGACTCCCTCGCCGGCAGCGACGAGCTCGGCATGGGGCTGACAGGCGGCGTCGCCCTGAGGCGCCTGGGCAAGGCACCGCTGACCGGCTCACAGGTCGCCGACATACTCGCTCCGCTCGGGAGAACTCTGACCTTCCCCGCGACCGCCCCCTACACGCAGGCGCTCGCCGGCCGGCAACCGTTTCTGATAGCCCATTTCGACGAACGGGCCATCGCCCCCGCAGCCCGCCACTCCGCCAAGCCCGCACAGCTGCTCCGGATCGGCGTGCACTCCTTCATGATGGCGCCGCTCGTCGCACGGGGCGTGGTGCTGGGCGTGGCGACGTTCTACCGCAGCCGCCCCATTGGCCCCTTCCTGCCCGACGACATCACGCTCGCCGACGAGCTGTGCGCCCTGGCGGCGATCAACGTCGACAACGCGCGCCTCTACCACCGCGAGCACGAGACCGCAGTGGTCCTCCAGCGCAGCATGCTGCCGCAGCACATCACCTCGCCGCCCGGCATCGAGGTGGCCCACCGCTACCTGCCTGCCAGCGACGTCAACGAGGTCGGTGGCGACTGGTACGACGTCCTGCCCCTCCCCGACGGCAAGGCCGCACTGCTGATCGGGGACGTGATGGGCCATGGCATCGCCGCCGCTGCGGTGATGGGACGACTGTCTTCCACCGTACGAGCCCTGGGTCGCCTTGATCTTTCCCCCATCGACGTGTTGCGGCAGCTGGAATCCGTCCTGGCCGACCTCTCCGAGCCGATGCTCGCCACGTTCCTGTATGCCGTCTGCGACCCGGCCACCGGGCACTTCAGCATCACCCGGGCCGGACACCCGCCACCGGCCCTCGTAGAGCCCGACGGCACCGTCCGCCTGCTGGACGTCCCACCCGGCGCCCCTTTGGGGGTCGGCGGCACAGAGTTCACCACTACCGAGATCACCGCGCAGCCCGGAAGCCTCCTGGTTCTCTACACCGACGGCCTGGTCGAAGCCCGCAAACGCGACATCGACGAGCGGCTGGACGAACTGACCCGCCTCCTCGACCAGCCCGGACAGCCACTGGACCACCTGTGCGACTCGCTGATCACCCATCTCGCCCCGGCCGCCGCCGACGACGACATCGCCCTGCTCATCGCCCGTATCGGCACGAGCCTTCCGGACACCTGACGGCAGGGGCCCGCCGGCGAGACAAGGGTGCCTCCTCAGGAATGCCCTGTCTCGAGAGCCCCCAGCCGCACCTCAGCGCGATACAACCCACGTACCTGATTGCTGAAGCGCTCGTACTGTTCACCGAATGACGCCTTGAAGGCGAGAAAGGCCTGCTCACTGCTCCACCGGTCGACAACGAGATATCGATCCCCGGTCTCATCGACGCGACGAAACAGATCAGTCCCCACGTAACCGGGCGATTTTCTGAACAAATCCGCCCAGTCGCCGGCAGAGCCGTAAACTCGCTCAAATTCCGAACGCCGAGTCGCATCGACGTCGTACTCGTACATCAAGACGTACATTTCACACCCACCTGAGACGGACGGCGAGGTCTCGGCTTCCGCAGACCAAGCACAGCACGCCGGAAGCTTCCCGTCATGCCGGAGGGGGACTGGCGGCTGTTCGAAGTCCGGCCACGGTCCCTGGTGCTCGGCGCTCTAGCAGTCCTTCTCACAGAGCGAGTGGAGGTGCTCGCTGGACTTACGGGCGAACGCGAACGACTCGACGGGGTTGTCGTGTTCGGTCTGCCAGTGGTGCCCGCGGTAGCCGCCCTGGGTCTTGTTCACCGAGGAGATGAAGCGCTTGTAGTCGATGTCGCCGTCGCCGACGTCCACCATCCGGTAGCCGTCGCGGGCGGCCTCGTCGTGGACGCCGTCCTTGACATGGAAGAGCGGGTAGCGGTGGGGCTGCTTCAGCACATAGCGCAGGGGGTCGAAGGGCGCGGGCGTGCCGTCGACGCGCTTGCTGAAGCGGAACTGGCCCACATAGGCCCAGTAGATGTCCATCTCCAGATGGACCAGCTCGGGGTCGGTCTCGGCGAGCAGAACGTCGTAGAGGCGGACGTTCGGCTGGTCGGCGGCGAAGGAGAACTCCTCCGCGTGGTTGTGCTGGTAGAACTTCATGCCGCGGGCGCGGGCCGCGGCTCCGTAGGTGTTGAACTCCTCGGCGGCCCGCTTCCAGGCGTCGACGGTGGCGCCGTAGCGGAAGGGGCCCGAGGCGGTGCCTATGTGCTTGAGGCCGAGGGCCTGGGCGTCGTCGAGGACCTTGGTCAGGTTCTGCGCGAAGGTGTAGGCGTTCGGGTCGCTTGAGTAGTAGCCGACGTGGCTGCCGATGGGGTTCAGGCCGTGGTCACGGGCGAGTTGCTTCAACTGGGCGAGCGTGATGGGGCCCGCAGAGCCCTGGGTGTACCCGGCGAACTCGATCTCGTCGTAGCCGTAGCGCTCCAGCTCGGCAAAGACCGGTGCGAAGCCGAGCGTGGAGACCTTGTCGCGGAGTGAGTAGAGCTGGGTGCCGAGGCGGCCGGGGGGAAGAACGGGGCGGCCTCGGCCGGGGGCGGCGGTTGTCGTCGTCGGGGCAGCGGCGGCCGGGCCCGCGGCGGCGCCGATGAGGGCTGCGGCGGTCGCACCGGCGGCAACGCCGAGCATGCCGCGTCTGCTCAGCCTGTGGGCGAGTTCGGGGTCGCTGTTCGTGGTGGAGCGGCTCATGTGGATAACTCCTCGATGTCCGAGCCTGGTTGTCAGTGGCGTCTGCTTCAGTGGAATCCAGCGAGGTGAAGCAGCAGGGACTTCACTTCGGTCGCTTTCACGCGGCCGGTCACAGCGCGGGGGGTGGAGCACACAATGAGCGGACCTTCCTCGTCGCTCGTGGGGAGGCGGCCATGGCTGCCGCGAATAGGTGAGGGGTCCAGGGGCACAACCGCGAGGCGGTAGCGCATGCCGAGCTTCTTGCGGGCGATCGCCTTCGCCGCCTTGACGCGTACGTAGGGGTCGAGCGGGTCCATGAACAGCTCGGCCGGGTCGTAGCCGGGTTTGCGGTGGATCTCGACGAGCTGTGCGAAGTCGGGTGCCAGAGCGTCGTCGAGCCAGTAGTAGTACGTGAACCACGCATCCGGCTCGGCGACGGCGACGAGTTCGCCGGAGCGGGGATGGTCCAGGCCGTGGGTCTTCTTGCCCTCGTCGTCGAGAAGTTGCTCGATGCCGGGCAGGTCCGCGAGGGCTTGGCGGGTGGCGTCGAGGTCTTCGGGGCGGCGGACGTAGATGTGGGCGAGCTGGTGATCGGCCACGGCGAAGGCGCGGGAGGTCATCGGGTCGAGGTATTCCATGCCGTCCTGGGTGTGGACCTCGAGCAGGCCCGCGAGGCGCAGGGCGCGGTTGATGTCGACGGGGCGGCTGACGGGGGTGATGCCGTACTCGGACAGCGCGACCACTGTGCGGCCCTCCTGCCTGGCGTCGGCGAGGAGCGGGGCGAGGGCGGCATCGAGGTCGGTGGCGGCCTGGTGGGAGCGGGGGTCGTTCGGTCCGAAGCGCTGCAGGTCGTAGTCGAGGTGGGGGAGATAGCACAGGGTCAGGTCGGGGTGGCGGGTGCGCATGATGTGCCGGGTGGCGTCGATGATCCACTGGCTGGAGACCAGGTCGGCGCCCGGTCCCCAGAAGTGGAAGAGGGGGAAGGTGCCGAGTGTGTCGGTGAGTTCGTCGTGGAGGGCCGGGGGCCGGGTGTAGCAGTCGGGTTCTTTGCGGCCGTCGGCGTAGTAGACGGGGCGGGGGGTGACGGTGATGTCGGTGTCGGCGCCCATGGCGTACCACCAGCAGATGTTGGCGACGGTGTAGCCGGGGTGGGTGCGGCGTGCGGCGTCCCAGAGCTTGTCGCCGCCGACCAGGCCGTTGTGCTGGCGCCACAGCAGCACCTCGCCGAGCTCGCGGAAGTACCAGCCGTTGCCGACGATGCCGTGTTCGGCCGGCAGTGCGCCGGTGAGGAAGGTGGACTGGGCGGCGCAGGTGACGGCGGGCAGCACGGTGGAGAGGGGGGCGCTCGATCCCTTGTGTGCGAGGGCTTGGAGGTGGGGCATGTGGGTCAGCAGCTGGGGGGTGAGACCGACGACGTCCAGGACCAGAAGGGGGGTGGGCGCGGGATGTTCGGCGTCGGTCACGGCAGCTCCTTGAGTCCGAGGTCGGTCAACAGGTCACGGGCAAGGGCGAGTTCGGCGGCGATGCCGTCGGCGAGCTGGGTGCGGTTACGCGGGCGCAGCTCGGGCGGAAGCGCCTGCCAGGTGTAGGTCTCGACCTCGAGGTGGCGGGTCAGCGGGACCGGGCCGCCGACCAGTCGGGTCAGTGTGTCCCGGAGCACCGGGAGGGTGGAGGTGAGCGGAGGAGCGGGCCGGGCATGCAGGGGGACATGGAAGTGGGCGCGCCAGGGGGCGGCCTCGGGCAGCGTCCGGCCCGCGAGGGCTTCGTCCAGGTCGTCCGTGCCGCGCAGGCCTGCGGCGGTGCGGGTGCGGGTCTGATGCAGGAAACGCGGCTCGGCGAAGGCGGCCAACGCCGCCCGTACTTCGGGGAGGTGGGGTTCTTCGGCATGGAGTGCGGCGGACAGCTGCGCCTTGGGGATGGTGATGCCCGCCGCGGTGAGTGCGGCCAGGGCAGTCTGTGGATCTTCGAAGGAGGTTGCGAGATGGCAGGTGTCGATGCAGATGCCGATGCGGCGGGACGCGATCGCGGCCAGGGGACGTATCGCGTCCCCGGTGGTCTCGACGATGCAGCCGGGCTCCGGCTCCAGTCCGATGCGTATCGACTTTCCGGTCAGCTCCTCCAGAGCGTCCAGGCGCTCGGCGAGGGTGACCAATGCGGTGTGCGCGGCTTCGGCCGCCGTGTCGCCGAAGCGGGTACGCCAGGCCAGCGGCAGGGTGGAGATGCTGCCCTCGGTGACATCGTCGGGAAGGAGGGAGGCGAGGAGGCGGGCCAGGTCGCTGGTGTGGGCGAGCCGTTCGGCATCGGCCCAGTCCGGCTTGTAGACCCGGTACTTGACCTCCTCGGCGCCGAACCCTTCATAGGGAAAGCCGTTGAGGGTGACGACCTCCAGGCCGCGGCGGTCGAGCTCGGCGCGCAGTCCCCGCAGCGCCGCCGGATCGCTGACCAGGGCGTGGGCCGCATCCTTGGCGAGCCACAAACCGATCCCGAGGCGATCGCGGCCAAGGCGTTTGCGTACCGGCTCGCAGTGGTCGCGCAGTTGGGCGATGACCCCGTCGAGGGTCTCCGCGGGGTGGACGTTGGTGCAGTAAGAGAGGTGGACGGTGGGGCCGTCGGGGTGACGGAAGCGCATGCGTCGGCCTCCTCATTCCCCGCCGCGGAGGATGGAGTTGCCCTCGTGGAGGGAATCCGGTTCGGGGATGTCGAGCTGGAGGCGGCCGCTGAGGCCGTAGAAGGCGACGGGGTTGCGCCACAGGACCTGATCCACGTCGTCCTCGGTGAAGCCTGCGGCGAGCATCGCGTCGCCGACCTTGCGGGTCTTGAGCGGGTCGCTCTTGCCCCAGTCGGCGGCCGAGTTGACCAGCACCTTCTCGGTTCCGTACGCCTTGAGGATCGCGACCATCCGGTCCTCGTCCATCTTGGTGTCGGGGTAGATGGAGAAGCCCAGCCAGCAGCCACTGTCAGTGGCGTGCTTTACGGTCGTCTCATTGAGGTGGTCGAGCAGCACGCGGTCCGTGGGCAGCGCGGATTCGCGGATGACGTCGACCGTGCGGTGGAGGCCCACGAGCTTGTCGCGGTGCGGGGTGTGGACGAGGGCGGGCAGGCCGTGGTCGGCGGCGAGCTGGAGCTGGGCGGCCAGCGCGGTGTCCTCGGCGGGGGTCATGGAGTCGTAGCCGATCTCGCCGACGGCGACGACGGAGTCCTTGACGAGATAGCGGGGCAGGGCATCGAGGACGGGGGTGCAGCGGGGGTCGTTCGCTTCCTTGGGGTTGAGGGCGAGCGTGCAGTGGTGGGCGATGCCGTACTGGGATGCGCGGAAGGGCTCCCAGCCGAGCAGGGCGTCGAAGTAGTCGAAGAAGCTGGCGGGCGAGGTGCGGGGCTGGCCCAGCCAGAAGGACGGTTCGACCACCGCCCGCACACCCGCGTCGTACATCGCCTGATAGTCGTCGGTGGTACGGGAGGTCATATGGATATGGGGGTCGAAGATACGCATCAGAACTCCTCGGACGGCTCGCCGGTCAGGGTCAGCACGCGATTGAGGTCGGGGGGCACGGCGCGGCCGGCGGCGGTGCGCTCGGCGGCGTAGTCGGCGAGCATCCTGGCCAGCTCGTCGTCGCCGGCGGCCCGGCTGTCCAAGTCGGCGACGGCATCGACGGGCACACCGGTGAACAGGCACTTGAGGACGGCGTGCCGCCAGGCGTGCGGGTCGAGGTGCTCGGCGGCGTACGGCCCCACGGCGGCGGCGACCAGCCGCGTGTCGTTGGTACGCAACGCGTCCTCGACGAGCGGCAGAGCGACGGGCCCTTCGAGGAGGTGGTGCAGGGCGAGGAGCACGGCACGACGTTCGGCGGCGGTGCCCTGCTGGTAGAGGCGGGTGAGCGTGGCGCTGCCGGCGCGGGCCTCGACGAGGAGCAGGGTGCGTACGGAGTCGGCGTAGTGCTGGCCACAGGCCCGGCCGGCTGAGGCGAAGCGGAGCTCCCAGAGGGGTACGGCGTACGGGGGCGGCTCGGCCGGAGGCATCTCGCCCGGGGACGGCTCGCGCGGAGGCGTCTCGGCGGCGGGGCGGGCGGCCTCGGCGGCCTCGGCAAGTGCTTCGTCGAGCCAGGCGCGGGCGTCGTCGGGGAGCTGGTCGTCGAGTTCCTTGTGGGTCGGCGTCACGACGTCGGTGCTCCCTTCAGTGGGGCCTGCGAGCGGAGGAATTCGATCGAGGCGCGGGCGAGTTCGGGTCCCGCGTGGGAGTGGCGGGGCAGTTCGACGACGGTGAGGCCCTGGTAGCCGGTGGCGGCGAGGGCTTCGAGTACGGGCGGGAAGTCGATCTCCCCGTCCCCGAAGGGGAGGTGTTCATGGACGCCGCGGCGCATGTCCTCGATCTGGACATGGCGCAGCCAGGGGGCGGCGTCGCGTACGCAGTCGGCGGGCGGGGCCGGTTCCAGGCACTGGCAGTGGCCGATGTCGAGGGTGAGACCGAGGAGTTCGGGGTCGCCGAGGATCCGGCGGAGGTGGTGGAAGTCGGCGAGGGTGGCCAGGAGGTGTCCGGGTTCGGGCTCGACGGCGAGGGGGACGCCGGCGTCGGCGGCCGCCTCCAGGACGGGAGTCAGCGACTCTTCGAGCCGCTTCCAGGCCGTGTCGGGCGTGGTGTCCGCGGGGGTGATGCCGCTGAAGCAGTGCACGGCGTGGGCGCCGAGGTCGGCGGCGACCTGCACGGCGGTGGTGAGCAGCGCGGCGCGGGCCGCGCGGCCGTCGGGGTCCGGGTCGAGGAGGGAGGGGCCGTGTTTGCGGCGGGGGTCGAGGACGTAGCGGGCGCCGGTCTCGACGGTGACACCCAGTCCTAACTGGCCTAATTTGCCGGCCACTTGGCTGGTGCGGGCGGCCAGGTTCGGGGCGAGCGGGTCCAGGTGCATGTGGTCGAGGGTGAGACCGACGCCGTCGTAGCCGAGGTCCGCGAGGAGGGCGAGGGCGTCGCCGAGGCGGAGATCGGTGAGGCCGTTGGTTCCGTAGCCGAGGTGGATGGGGGCGGCGGGGCTCATGTGACGCTGACCTTCCGTGCGAGCTTGCGGGCGAGCGGGACCAGTCCCATCACCGCGAGGGCCGAGGCACCGGCGCCGGTGCGGGCGGCGAGCGTCGCCTGGAGCGGGATCATGGCTCGGATGCCACCGCCGACGGCCCGTTGGGTGAGGGGCGGGGAGGGGTTGAGGGCGGCGTGGAGGAGGGGCTTGGCGGCGGTACGGATGTAGGCGGCGGCGAGCGCGGTGGTGGCGAGGCGGGCCGGGGTGAGCGGGACCGGGGGTGCGGGCGGTCGCGGTGACGGGTGGGTCCTCTCCCCTGCCCCGCCCCTTCCGGGCTGTGTCGATGTGCGGCTCCGCCGCGTGGGGGGCGAGCCCCCAGACCCCCGGGGCGGGAGGGACAGAGGGGGCAGCCCCCGCCCCCGCCCCCGCACGCTTCGCGGCGCGGGGTCCGGTACCTCCGGTACGGCGCCAACCCCGCCACCCCGCGCGCCTCTCGTCACGAGGGCGCCCAGCCCGACGGTTGCCGCTAGCGCCGCAAGCGGCACCGCAGTTGATCCGCCCTGCGCCTCATGACGTGACACCGATGTCACCGCATATGTGTGGGCGCCCAGCACGGCAGCGGAGGCAAGCACCGAGCGCCGGTCCCCCGGCGTACCGCCTGTTGCCACCGCGCCCAGCACCAGATCCAACCCCCGCGCCGCCGCCATCGCCGCCGGGCCGCCCGCCGTCCGTTTGAAGTAGAGGTCGTACGACCAGACCGTCGCCGACAACGCCGACGCCACCGCCAGCGCCGGGCGGCCCGCGCGGGAAGCCAGCACCAGGCCCGCGCCCGTCAGCGCACCCGCCGCCCCCAGCGCAGCCCCGGCGCTGAGGCGCCCCGACGGAATCGGCCGATGCGGGCGCTCCACCGCGTCCACCTCCCGGTCTGCCCAGTCGTTCAGCGCCATCCCCGCCTCGTACAGACACAGCGAGCTGCCGACGGCCAGCAGAGTCCGGCCATTCGGTCGCACGCCCACCGCCGCCGCTCCCGCCAGCGCGTCCCCCGGCACCGTGAACAGCGCCGACACCCGCAGCAGTTCCGCCCAGGCCCGCCAGGTCATCGCGCCTCCCGCAGCCGATCGGCAAAGGAAAGCAGCGCCTCGAACTGGTCCCCCAGCGCCGCCGGACCGCCGTCCGGATCCTTGAAGTAGAAGCCCAGCTCAGGCAGTGGGCCCGCCAGGCCCACCTCATGCGCCCGCGCCACCAGCCGCGCCAGATCCAGAACCAAGGGGGCCGCGAGCGCGGAGTCGCAGCCCTGCCAGATCGTCTGGAGGATCATCCGCGAGCCGAGGAAACCCTCGAACGCGATGTGATCCCAGGCCGTCTTCCACTCACCGAGCGCCGGGACGTCGTCGATATGGACCTCGCCCTCGGGAACGATGCCGAGGGTGTCGTTGAGCACCCGCTCCTTGCCCGCGTTCTTCGCGGCCGCCGCGCCCGGGTCGGCCAGCGCCGCTCCGTCCCCGCCGCCCAGCAGGTTGGTGCCCGACCACGCCCGTACCGTCAGGGCGCGCTGCACGAACATCGGGGCGAGCACGGAACGGAGCAGCGTCTGGCCCGTCTTGCCGTCACGGCCCGCGTGGGGAAGTCCACGTGCCGCGGCGGCGTGGGTGAGGGCCGCGGTGCGCAGCCCGGTGGAGGGGGTGAAGTTGACGAACGGGCACCCTGCCCGCAGGGCCGCGGCCGCGTAGAGCGAGCTGGGCGGCTGACGTACGGCGCCAGGCTCGGGCACCGGCTCGGTGGAGGAGACGTTGACGACGACAACGCGGGCGAGCCTGTGCCGGTCCCGGAAGTCGCCCATGTCCGAGGCGAAGCCGGCGATCAGTTCCTCGTCGGTCCGCGCGTCGCCGCACTGCGGCCCACCGGGACGTATCTCCGCGTCCGCGGCGGCCAGTTCACCTCGTACGGCAGCGGCAAGCCCGTACGGCAGCACTCCCCCGGCCGCAAGCGCCTCGGCCCGCTTGGGCAGGGGACAGTGCGCGATGTCGTGGCCGCCGAAGACCAGCGACGACAGGGGAGGCAGCCCCGATCCGGCGAACGGCCCGGTTTCCGTGACCATGCCGTTCGGAGGATGCAGTCCGGCGGCGATCGCCGCGCACCCCGCGACGGCCGTGGTGGCCACGGAACCACGCGCTCCCACGAACCAGACTCCGCTGCGTGTCTTGCGGTCATTCCCGTTCGTCACGGGCTGCCTCCCTGCCTCTCGGTGTGGTGGGGACGGCGGGCGGGGGGTACGGCGCCTCCCCGCCCGCCGTCGTCTCGGGGGACGCCTATGAGGGCAGCTCCCTGAGTTGGATGCCGCGGAAGGACACCTGATCGTCGGCGCCATGATTCTGGAGGCCGATATAGCCGTCCTTGAGGCTGCGCGCCGGGTCGGTGTTGGTGAAGTCGTTGATCTTCACGCCGTTGAGGAAGACCTGCAGCCGCTCCCCCTGCACGCGGATCTCGTAGCTGTTCCACTGGCCGGGCGGCCGCAGGACACGGTCGCGGGCCGCGAGGTCGGCCGACTTGAAGCCGTAGACGGCGCCTGTCGTGCGGTCGGGTGCATCTGTCGCGTCGATCTGCACCTCGTAGCCGTTGTTCACTGCCGACCAGGGGTCGTCGGAGGCCGGGAAGCCCACGAAGACTCCGGAATTGTCGTCGCCGTCCAGCTTCCAGTCGAGCTTGAGCGAGTAGGACTTCAGCTCCTTGGCCTGGTACCAGAGCATGCCCATGCCGCCCTCGGTGCGCAGTTCACCGTCGACGACATTGAACTTTCCGGGCCCCGCCTGCTTCCAGCCGTCCAGGGTCCTGCCGTTGAAGATCGGCCGATGTCCGGTCTTCGGCCTGCAGTCGGCCGTGACCTGCCCCGCGGCGTAGCGCAGTCCGCCGAGCAGGTGCTGTCGGAAGGCCGGTTCGGCGTACGACTCCTTGGTGTGGCCGCCTCCGGTGTAGAAGGCACGGCCGCCCTCGTAGGTCTGGCACCAGGCGATCGGGTGGTCGCCCTTCATGGTGCCGCCCTGGTAGGTGGTTTCGTCGAGGGTGGCGAGGATCCGTGCCTGTGCACGGGGGTTGGTGCGGTAGTTGTACCACTCGTCGGTGCGCTCCCAGGCGTCGTCGAGATGGCTGGTCGAGGGATGGGTGTGGTCCTCGACCCGCACGGTCGCGGGCTGGATCTGCGGGTGCGACTGGAAGTACGCGCCGACGAGCCCGCCGTAGAAGGCCCAGTCGTACTCGGTGTCGGCCGCGGCGTCCACGCCCATGTAGCCGCCGCCTGCGGCGACATAGTTCTCGAACGCCTTCTGCTGGTCGGCGCCCAGGACATCCCCCGTGGTGGACAGGAACACCACGGCGTCGTAGCGGGCGAGGTTGCTGGTGGTGAACTGGGCCGCCTCGTCGGTGGCGTCGACCGTGATGTTGCTGCTCGCGCCGAGGTCCCTGAGGGCCGCGATGCCCGTCGGGATGGAATCGTGACGGAAGCCGGCGGTCTTGGAGAAGACCAGGACACGTTTGGCGGTCCGGTCGACGGGCGTGTTGGAGAGCTCGAAGTCGTCCACGTCGTACAGCGCTCCCTGTCCGCCCTTGAACACCAGGAACAGTTCGGTGGTCCTCCTCGGTACGGCCCGCAGCGGAACGTCGACGTCCTGGAAGGTCTCCCAGCTGCCGGTGACCGGCACGGATACGGAACCGAGAAGCGGACCGCTCGCCGACCCGGTGCGCACCTCCAGGAAGCCGCCCGCTCCGCCCGAGGAGATCCGGGCGGTGAGCTTGGTGGAGCCGGTCAGGTTGTACGGCTTGAAGGCGATCCAGTCGCCGTTGTCGATGTCGCCGACCGTCTTGCCGCCGTGGGCAGTGGCCTTGTCGTAGAGCTTGATGCCCGAGGAGGTGGTGAAGTGCTCGGCCTGCCGGTGGCGGGGCTGGAGCTGCGCCTGGTCGTGGCTGGTGAGCGCGGCCTGGCCGCCGCCACCGCCGTCGGTGTACTCGGCGTCGAAGACCCCGAAGATATTGGCGTTGGGGTCATGTCCGCCGTCGGCGGAGGTCTTGATGGTGCCGGTGCAGCCGTGGGCCGAGGTGACGGGGTGGCCGTGGCTGTCATGGCCGAGGACGTACGTCACCTTGACCTTGGCGCAGTCGATGGTCCCGTCCTCGGGGTCGGTGACCGCGACCTTGAAGGGGATCTCGTCGCCGAAGCTGAACAGCTGGCCTTCGACGGGGAGTTGCAGGGTCACCTTGGGTGCGGTGTTGCCGACCACGACATGGACGCTTGCGGAGCCGGTGCGGCCGCTGGGGTCCTTGGCGGTGACGGTCGCGGTGTAGGTGCCGTTCTTCTTGTACGTGTACGTGGGGTTGGCCTCGGTGGAGGTGCCGCCGTCGCCGAAGTCCCAGGCGTAGGTGAGCGCGTCGCCGTCGGCGTCCGAGGTGCCGGCCGAGGAGAAGCCGACCCGCAGCGGTGCCTGGCCGGAGGTCTTGGTGGCGGCCGCCTCGGCGACCGGGGAGCGTCCGCCGGTCGCGTTCTCGATGCGGTAGAGGCCGGAGTTCTCGTCGCCGCCGAACCAGGCGGTGCCGTAGTCGAGTACGTACAGCGCACCATCGGGACCGAAGGCCATGTCCATGATCTGGGTGCCGGTCCACGGGACCGGGTTGATGGACTGGACCGCGCCGTCCTCGCCCTGCTCGATCCGCTTGATCCAGCGGCGGCCGAACTCACCGGCGAAGAAGTCTCCGTCGTACGCCTCGGGGAACTTGACCGGGGACGGGGATGCCGCGTCGTAGCGGTAGACCTGCCCGCCCATCGGGGACTCGGAGCCGGTGTCGAACTCCGGGACGGAACCGCCGTCGTAGGGGATCCAGGCCGGCTGCGCGGGCGGCAGGTCGACCAGGCCGGTGTTGTACGGCGACTCGTTCTTGGGGGCCGCGCAGTCGAAGGTGGCTCCGGATGTCTTGGTCGCGAAGTCGTAGTCGACGTACGGGTCGTTCTTGCCGGTGCAGAAGGGCCAGCCGAAGTTGCCGGGCTTGGTGATCCGGGCGAACTCGACCTGGCCACCGGGGCCGCGCTTGGGGTCGGCCGCGCCCGCGTCGGGGCCGTAGTCGCCGACGTAGACGATGCCGGTCTTCTTGTCGACGCTGAACCGGAAGGGGTTGCGGAAGCCCATGGCGTAGATCTCGGGCCGGGTCTTGGCCGTGCCGGGCGCGAAGAGGTTGCCGTCGGGGATGGAGTAGCTCGCGTCGTCGTTGACCTTGATCCGCAGGATCTTGCCGCGCAGATCGTTGGTGTTTCCCGAGGTGCGGCGAGCGTCGTATGCGGGGTTGCGTCCCGGGCGTTCGTCGATCGGGGTGAATCCGTCGGAGGCGAAGGGGTTGGAGTCGTCGCCGGTCGACAGATAGAGGTTGCCCTGCGCGTCGAAGTCGATGTCGCCGCCGACATGGCAGCAGATGCCACGGGTCGCGGGAATGTCGATGATCTTCTTCTCGCTGGCGTTGT
The DNA here is from genome assembly GCF_036147535.1 of Streptomyces sp. NBC_00322. NCBI lineage: Bacteria > Bacillati > Actinomycetota > Actinomycetes > Kitasatosporales > Streptomycetaceae > Streptomyces > Streptomyces sp. NBC_00322. The sequence goes on from NZ_CP108019.1 coordinate 1,637,390, forward strand.
CGAGGGTTCCGTCCGCCTTGAGGACGAAGCGCGAGAGCCGGTTGACGCCGTCGAACTTCGCGAAGTCCTCGGCGGTGCCCTCATTGGGGGCATCGCCCGCGGGGGTGCTCAGCGGGGGCGCGTAGTAGAGGTAGACGAAGCGGTTCTCGCCGAACTTGGGGTCGAGACCGATGCCTTGGAGGCCTTCCTCGTCGTGCGAGTAGACGGGGACGGTGCCGACGACGCGGGTGTTGCCCGCGCTGTCGGTCATCCTCAGCTCGCCGTTGCGTGAGGTGTGCAGCACGCTGCGGTCGGGCAGGACCGCCAGCGACATGGGTTCGCCGGTCTCCTCACCGCCCTTGGCGAGGGTGACCTGCTGGAATTCCTCGGCGGCCGGGGCGGCGTCGGCGGCGGGTGCGGCCTGCGGCGCGGTGAGGGCGAGCGAGCCGGCGGCGAGAAGGCCGCCGGTGAGGAGTGCGAGTGCCTTGCGGGCTCTGTGCCTTTTCCTGTGCACGAATGTCCTCCGGGATAGCCGGTCGAACGGGCTGGCTGTGCCCTGCCCTCGGTCGCGGGGCGGGCCTGTCCGTGGAACCGGAGTGCGCCGTCACACCGGGACCACCTTTGTCCTGTACACCTCATGGACGGTAGTCGGGTTCGTCCGGGACGGAAAGCCCTTGTGCAGTAGGGAAGTTCAACTTCTTCCTACTGAAGGACAAAGACGAACCCGAGCAGCCGGGACCGGCCCGGCGGCGGATCCGCCGCCGGGCGTGGAGCTGCGGCAATGTGCCTTGCAGCGTTAGTCGTTGCCTCCGAATGCCGCATCGAAGGACGCGGTGGGCGGGTCGAAATCGAAGCGCTTGAGGTCAGCAAGCGCTTGTGGAGCACCCGCCAGGCGGTCCATTCCGGCGTCTTCCCACTCCACCGAGATCGGACCGTCGTATCCGATCGAGCGGAGCATCCGGAAGACGTCCTCCCAGGGGACGTCACCGTGCCCGGCCGAGACGAAGTCCCAGCCGCGCCGCGGGTCTCCCCACGGCAGATGGGAGCCGAGCCTGCCGTTGCGGCCGTCGAGACGCTTGCGCGCCTCCTTGCAGTCGACGTGGTAGATCCGGTCCCGGAAGTCATACAGAAATCCCACCGGGTCCAGATCCTGCCAGACGAAGTGGCTCGGATCGAAGTTGAGCCCGAAGGCGGGCCGGTTGCCGACGGCCTCCAGAGCCCGCTGGGTGGTCCAGTAGTCGTACGCGATCTCGCTGGGGTGCACCTCGTGCGCGAAACGGACGCCCTCCGCGTCGAAGACGTCCAGGATCGGGTTCCAGCGCTCGGCGAAGTCCTCGTACCCTCGCTCGATCATCCGCTCGGGCACCGGCGGGAACATCGCCACCAGATGCCAGATCGAGGAGCCGGTGAAACCGATGACGGTACGCACCCCGAACGCGGCCGCGGCACGTGCGGTGTCCTTGATCTCGGCCGCCGCCCGCCGCCGTACGCCTTCGGCCTCGCCGTCGCCCCAGATACGGGCCGGCAGGATGGCCTGGTGGCGCTCGTCGATGATGCTGTCGCAGACCGCCTGACCGACCAGGTGGTTGGAGATCGCACAGCAGGCGAGGCCGTACTTCTCCAGAAGCGCGTGGCGCCCGTCGAGATACGAGGGGTCGGCGAGCGCCTTGTCGACCTCGAAGTGGTCGCCCCAGCAGGCGAGTTCGAGGCCGTCGTAGCCGAAGTCGCGGGCGAGCCGGCAGACCTCCTCCAGCGGCAGATCGGCCCACTGGCCGGTGAAGAGCGTGAACGGGCGGGGCATGCGGACCTCCTAGGCCTGTGTCTGCACGGATGTCGGTACGGGGGTGTAGACGGCGTTCTTCTCGGCACTCTCCTCCACCGCCGCGAGCACCCGCTGCACCTGCAGCCCGTCCGCGAACGACGGCGCCGGGTCGGTGCCCGCCGCGATCGCCTCGACCAGATCGCGGGCCTGGTGGGCGAAGGTGTGCTCGTAGCCGAGCGCGTGGCCGGGCGGCCACCACGCCGCCAGATACGGATGCTCCGGCTCGGTGACCAGGATGCGCTTGAAGCCGGATGACGCGGCGGGCTCGGTGTGGTCGTGGAAGAACAGCTCGTTCAGCCGCTCCAGGTCGAAGGCGAGCGAGCCGAGCTCGCCGTTGATCTCCAGCCGCAGGGCGTTCTTGCGTCCCGACGCCATCCGCGTGGCCTCGAAGGAGGCGAGGGCCCCCGAAGCGAGACGCCCGGTGAACACCGCCGCGTCATCCACGGTGACCGGCCCGCGTTCGGCCCCGGCCGCCCCGGAAAGACCGGCCGACGCGGAAAGACCGGCTGCCGCCCCCGTGAGCAGCGGGCGTTCCCGTACGAAGGTCTCCGCGAGCGCCGAGACACCCACCAGCGGCTCCCCCGCCAGATACTGCGCGAGGTCCACGATGTGCGCGCCCAGATCGCCGAGCGCGCCCGAGCCCGCGTGCTCGCGCCTGAGCCGCCAGGTGAGGGGGAACTCCGGGTCGACCAGCCAGTCCTGGAGATAGGTGAAGCGCACATGCCGCAGGGCGCCGAGCCTGCCGTCGGCGATCAGCCGGCGGGCGTACGCGATCGCGGGCACCCGCCGGTAGTTGAAGCCGACCATCGCCAACTGACCCCGCTCCCTGGCCGCTTCGGCCGCCGCGACCATCGCCTCGGCCTCGGCGACCGAATTAGCCAGCGGCTTCTCGCACAGGACGTGCTTGCCCGCCTCCAGCGCCGCGACGGCGATCTCCGCATGGCTGTCCCCCGGCGTGCAGATGTCGACCAGCTGCACATCGTCGCGGGTCACGAGGTCGCGCCAGTCGGTCTCCGCCGCCGCCCAGCCGTGTCTGTCGGCGGCGGCCCGCACGGCCGCCGCGTCACGGCCGCCGATCGCGGCGAGGACCGGCCGCAGCGGCAGGTCGAAGACGCGTCCGGCGGTGCGCCACCCCTGTGAGTGGGCGGCGCCCATGAACGCGTAACCGACCATGCCGACGCCGAGTGCCGGCGGACCGGCGGCCGGCGGACCGACCGGTGTCGCAGCGGCTTCACTGTCCCTCTGTTCCATACGGGTTCCTCCTCGTCGGTTGCTCGGTGGGGGCGGGCAGGCCGGTCAGCTGAACCCCGTGGGCAGGTACTCCTCGACGTTCTCCTTGGTCACGACGGCGGAGTACAGGGTGATCGAGGCGGGGATCTCCAGTTCCGACATTCCACTGACACCTTTGGCCTGGCCGAGCGCGCGGGCGAGGTCGATGGCAGACGCGGCCATGGTCGGCGGATAGAGGACGGTGGCCTTCAGGACGCTGTTGTCGGCCTTGATGGCGTCCATCGCGGACTTGGCTCCGGCGCCGCCGACCATGAGGAAGTCCTTGCGGCCCGCCTGCGCGATGGCGCGCAGTGCGCCCACGCCCTGGTCGTCGTCGTGATTCCACAGTGCGTCGAACTGGCTCTGGGCCTGTAGGAGTTGTGCCATCTTCGCCTGGCCGGACTCGACGGTGAAGTCGGCCGCCTGGCGGGCCACCTTCTTGATGTTGGGGTAGTTCTTCAAGGCGTCGTCGAAGCCCTGGGTGCGCTGCTTGGTGAGCTCCAGATTGTCGAGTCCGGCCAGCTCGATGACCTTGGCGTTCGGCTTGTCCTTGAGCTGCTCGCCGATGTAGTTGCCGGCGTTGAGGCCCATGCCGTAGTTGTCGCCGCCGATCCAGCAGCGATACGCCTGCGGGGAAGCAAAGATCCGGTCCAGGTTGATGACGGGGATGCCCCCCTTCATCGCCTGCAGGCCGACCTGGGTGAGGGCCTTGCCGTCGGCCGGGAGGATGACGAGGACGTCGACCTTCTTGTTGATCAGCGTCTGGACCTGGCCGATCTGGGCGGCGGTGTCGTTGGAGCCCTCGGTGATTTCCAGCGTCACTTCGGAGTACCTCTTGGCACGCGACTTGGCGTTCTCGTTGATCGCGTTGAGCCAGCCGTGGTCGGCCTGCGGTCCGGCGAAGCCGATGGTGACGGCCTTGCCCGGCTTGTCGTCGGCCGCGGGCACGTTGTTGGTGGCCGCCTCCGACTTCTTGGGCTCATTGCTGGTGCAGGCCGTCAGCAGCGCGCCGGCGGAGACGGCGGCCGTGCCGAAGAGCAGTCCTCTGCGGCTGGTGGCTGGGATTTCTGGCATGACGGATCAACCCTTCGGCTGGGCGGTGCGACAGATGAGGGATGTGGGGTGACCAGGTTCAGTGTTCGGCGCCGCGCAGGGTGCGGTGCTGCACCAGGACGGCGGCGACGATGATCGCGCCCTTCGCGATCTGCTGGACGGCGCTCTCCAGATTGTTGAGGGCGAAGATGTTGGTGATCGTGGTGAAGACGAGGACGCCGAGCACCGAGCCCACGATGGTGCCCCGGCCGCCGCTGAGCAGCGTGCCGCCGATGATCGCCGCGGCGATGGCGTCGAGTTCGTAGAGATTGCCGTTGGTGTTCTGTCCCGAACCGGCCAGGACGATCAGCATGAACGCGGCTATGCCGCAGCACAGTCCGGAGAGCAGATAGAGGTAGAGCCGCTGGCGGCGTACGTCGATACCGGCGAGGCGGGCGGCCTCCGCGTTGCCGCCGACGGCGACGGTCCGCCGCCCGAAGGTGGTGCGGTTCAGCAACAGCCAGCCGACCACCGTGACGGCCGCGAAGACGAGCACGAGCGGCGGGATACCGAGGATGTACGCGTCCTTGATACCGAGGTCCAGCACGGAGTTGACGGTGACCATCTGCGTCTTGCCGTCAGTGATCTGCAGGGCCAGCCCGCGCGCCGAGGCGAGCATCGCGAGGGTCGCGATGAACGGCACCATCCCGCCGTACGCGATGAGCAGACCGTTCACCAGGCCGCAGCCCAGGCCGACGATCACGGCGGTGAAGAGGATGCCGGCGAAGCCGTACTCCTGCGTCGCCACCGTCGTCGCCCACACGGACGCGAGTGCCACGATCGCGCCGACCGACAGATCGATGCCACCGCTGGTGATCACAAAGGTCATGCCGACGGTGACGACGCCGATGATCGACGCCTGGGTGAGGACGAGCTGAAGATTGCTGGTGGCGAGGAATTCGTCGGGCTTGGTGATGCCGCCGACGGCGATCAGGACGGCGAGGACGCCGGCGAGGGAAACGTTGCGCACGTCTACGCGGCCCAGCAGCGAACGCCAGGGACCTCTGGTCGGCAAGTCCCTTGCGCTGACGGACGGCTTGGCGTCTTGTCCACTCGGGTGCAGTTTGCTCAGCACGAATAACTCCCGTCATGTGCTGGTAGGTTGTACGCCTGCTTTGCGGCAGCGGTCAGGGCTTGGCCGTCATGAGGCCGCCCCTTTGGCCGAGTGAGAAGCCCTCTCATTCACGAGAGGGAGGAGTCACCACAAGGTCGAGTACGCGGTACTCGTCAAGGCCTCGTGAGGGCCCGGTATGGACGACCCGGCCCTCGCGAAGCACTACCACCCGGTCGGCCAGACCCAGGACCTCCGGGATCTCGCTGGATACGAGAAGTACGGCGAGCCCTTCCTCGGCCAGTCGGCGGATCACGGCATACAGTTCGGCGCGCGCGCCGACGTCGACGCCTCGGGTGGGCTCGTCGAGCAGCAGCACCCGGCAGCCGCGCAGCAGCCAGCGGGCGAGCACGGCCTTTTGCTGGTTGCCGCCGGAGAGGGTGCGGATCCGGGCGTCGGGGTTGTCGGGGCGCAGGGAGAGCTCCCTGGTCGCCTGCTGTGCCGCTGCCCGCTCTGCGCGGCGGTCGAGCCAGCCGCCGCGGGAGAAGCGGGAGAGGGAGGAGAGGGAGACATTGCGGGTGACGGACTCCAGCATCAGCAGGCCCTGCGCCTTGCGCTCCTCGGGGGCGAGGCCGATTCCGGCGCGTACGGCGGCGCGTACGCTGCCGGGGCGCAGCGGGCTGCCGTCGACGAGGACGCGTCCGGCGCTGGGTTTGCGGGCGCCGTAGATCGTCTCCAGGATCTCGGAGCGTCCGGAGCCCACGAGTCCGGCGAGCCCGACGATCTCGCCGGGGCGCAGTTCGAGGTCGACGGGCGCGAACTCGCCTTTCCTGGCGAGTCCTTCGACCTTGAGGACCGGCTGCCGGTCTGCGGCGTGTGCGGCGTGGGGGCGGTCGGGGAAGGCGTATTCGACGTTCCGGCCGGTCATCTTGGCAACGATGTCGCGGGTGGGGGTGTCCCGTGCGGGCAGTCCGACGGCGACGGCCCGGCCGTCCTTGAGGACGGTCACCCGGTCGCCGATGCGTCGGATCTCTTCGAGGCGGTGGGAGATGTGGACGACGGCGACCCCGTCGGCGGTCAGATCGCCGACGATACGGAAGAGGTTGTCGACCTCGTCGGGGTCGAGGGCGGCGGACGGCTCGTCCATCACGATGAGGCGTACGTCGTGGGAGAGGGCCCGGGCCATCGAGACGATCTGCTGCTGGGCGGCCGAGAGCTCGCCGACCTGACGGCCCGGGTCGATCTCGGGGTGTCCAAGTCGTCTCAGAATGACGGAAGTTGCGGACCTGGCCTCTTTGCCTCGTACGACAAAACCGGCGGAGGTCGGCTCGTGTCCGAGGAAGAGGTTCTCAGCGACGGAGAGCCCTTCGACGAGATCGAGCTCCTGGTAGATGGTGGCGATACCGAGCCGCATGGCGGCGATGGGCGACTTGAGGGAGACCGCCTCGCCGCGCCAGGTGATCTCTCCGCCGTCGGGCTGATGGGCTCCGGCGAGCACCTTGATGAGGGTGGATTTACCGGCGCCGTTCTGGCCGAGGAGGCAGTGGACCTCGCCGGCCTGGACCTCCAGGTCCACTCCGTCGAGCGCGCGGACGCCGGGGAACGACTTGGTGATGCCGGACATGGTGAGCAGGGGCGGTTCTGGTGCCATGACAATCCCCTCGGCGGGTGCGGCCGGTGAGCGGGCAGGGCGGTTCCAGGTGCACGTGCGGGTCGTACGTACCGGCCTTTTGGATCAGGCCGGCGAGAACAGGTGGTCGCTGATGAGCCGGGCCGCACCGATGACTCCGGCGGTCGGGCCCAACTCGCCCAGCACGATGGGCAGATTGCCGGTCGCCAGCGGCAGGGACTGGCGGTAGACCTGGGTGCGTACGCTCGCCAGCAGCGTGTGGCCGAGGCCGGTCACCCCGCCGCCGATCACCACGAGCCCCGGGTTGAAGAAACTGACCAGTCCGGCGATGACCTGGCCGACGCGGTTGCCGCCCTCGCGGATGAGTTCGAGCGAGGTGGCGTCGCCCGCGGCCGCGGCTGCCGCGACATCGATCGCCGTGAGCCGGCCAGCCGTCTCCAGTCTGGCGGCGAGCTCCTCCGACCGGCCGGTGCGGGCCGCGTCCTCGGCGTCGCGGGCGAGCGCGGCACCGCTGAAGTGGGCCTCCAGGCAGCCCTTGTTCCCGCAGGCGCAGGCACGGCCGTCCGGTTCGACCTGGATATGACCGATGTCGCCGGCGCTGCCCGTCGTACCGCGGTAGACCTCGCCGCCGACGACGATGCCGCAGCCGATGCCCGTGCCGATCTTGATGCAGAGGAAGTCGCCCACGGAGCGTGCGACGCCCGCGTGCTGCTCCCCCATCGCCATCAGGTTCACATCGTTGTCGACCATGACCGGGCAGCCGAGGTCCTGGCTGAGCGCCTCGCGGACGGGGAAGCCGTCCCAGCCGGGCATGATCGGCGGAGCGACCGGCACGCCTTCGGGGAAACGGACCGGACCGGGGACGCCGATGCCCGCCCCGTCGAAGCCCTCGGCGAGTCCAGAGGCCCGGAGCTTCGCCGCCATCGACAGCACCTGCTCGAAGACGGCGACCGGGCCCTCGCGGACATCCATGGGGTGATTGAGGTGGCCGAGCACTTCGAGCTCGGCGTTGGTGACGGCCAGGTCGATGGAGGTGGCGCCGATGTCGACACCGAGGAATCGCAGCGCGGGGGCGAGCCGGATGTTGTGGGAGCGACGCCCGCCGCGGGAGGCGGCGAGGCCGTCGGCGACGACGAGCCCGGTCTCGAGCAGCCGGTCGACCTCGACGGCGAGCTTGGAACGGGACAGATCCACCTGGTCGCCCAGCTGGGCACGGGAGTTGGGCCCGCCGTCGCGCAACAGCCGGAGCAGTCGCGCCTGGTGCGCGTTCGCGGGTCGAGCGGTCATGCGTCTCACGTGCCCCTCCCCGCCTTTTCGGCCGTTTCCGTCCTTCTTTCGAGGGGAACGTAGCAGCGCTTTCCCCAACTGGGAAGAACTTGCGCGGAGTTCCGGTACAACTTTCACCACAGTCGGGACAAAGATCTGACCGTCGATGGAGACTGAGGCCACCATCGGAGGTCTTCGAGAGGGGAATCGCATGATCCTGGTGACAGGTGCCACGGGGAACGTGGGATCGGCGCTGGTCCGGCAGCTGGCCGAGGCGGGCGAGCCGGTGCGCGGCCTCAGCCGCGGCGGCGACCCCTCGAAGCTCCCGCCCGGCGCGGAGGCCGCGGCGGGCGATCTCAACGACCCGAAGTCGCTGCTCCCCTCCCTCGCCGGAGTACGAGCGGTCTTCCTGATGCCGGGCTACGCGGACATGCCCACCACACTCGCCGAGATCCGGGCGGCCGGGGCCGAACGCGTGGTGCTGCTGTCGGGCAGCTCCGCCGGAAGCAGCGACCTCGGCAATGCCATCTCCCGCTACATGGTTGAGTCCGAGACTGCGGTACGGGAGTCCGGGCTGCCCTGGACCCTCCTGCGGCCGGGCGCCTTCATGACCAACACGCTTGAGTGGGCACCCCAGTTGCGAGCGGGGGATGTGGTGCGCGCACCGTGGGCGGACGTACGGATCGCGAACATCGACCCGTACGACATCGCGGCGGTCGCGGCGGCGGCACTGGGGACCGGCGACCACGAGGGCCGCGTGTACGCGCTGTCCGGGCCCGAATCCCTGGTTCCGGCGGACCGGGTGCGGATTCTGGGCGAGGTGCTCGGCCGTGAGCTGCGCTTCGAGGGGCAGTCGGACAAGGAGGCGCGGGCGGAGATGAGCGCGAGGATGCCGGAGCGGTACGTCAACGCGTTCTTCAGCTTCTACTCGGCGGGGACGCTGGACGAGTCGCGGGTGGTGGGGACGGTGCGGGAGGCGACGGGGCGGGAGCCGAGGTCGTTCCGGGCGTGGGCGGAGGCGAACGCGGGGGCGTTTCGGTAGGGGCTGCGGTGGTTCGGCGGTGCGGGTAGGGGCGCCTGCGGCGGGCCCACGCGGCGGAGCCGCACATCGATACAGCCCCTACCCGCCCTCCCCCTACGGCCTGGCGGCCGTGGGAGGTACCCCCACCCCGAACTGGGGGCAAGCCCCCAGACCCCCGTACGCGCTTCGCACGTGTCCTCAAACGCCGGACGGGCTGAAGTTCCGCCGGCGTTTGAGGCGCGGGGCCCGGGGGCCGAACCCCGGTTGCTACTCCTCGCGTTGGTGGTGCGTCCTGCGCGCGTGTTCCGTGTGCGCGCGCATGACCTCCGTCGCCCGGGCCTCGTCCCCGTCCGAGATCGCCGCGATCAGGTCACGGTGCTCGATCCAGGACTGACTGCCGCGCTGGCGCGCCACCGGTGTGCAGTACCAGCGGACCCGCCGGTCGACCTGTGCCGCCAGTTCGGCGAGGACGCTGTTGCCTGCGAGGTCCATCACCGTGGCGTAGAAGCGTGCGTTGGTGTCCACCGCGAGGTCGACGTCTTCGGCCGCGACGGCCTGTTCGCCCTGTGTGCAGAGGTCTTCGAGCGCCGCGATTCCCGCCGAGCCGGAGTTCGCGGCGGCCAGCCGGGCCGCCTCCGCCGCGAGGAGCGTACGGACCGAGAGCAGCTGGTCCGCCTCCTCTTCCGTCGGCTCGTGGACGAACGCGCCCTGTGCCGGGCGGAGATCGACCCAGCCCTCGGTGTTGAGCCGCTGCAGCGCCTCGCGCACGGGCTGCCTCGATACGCCCAGCTGGCCTGCGAGTTCGCTCTCGACCAGGTGCTGGCCGGGACGCAGTGCGCGGGTCGTGATCAGTTCGAGCAGTGCCTCGTAGACCCGCTCACGCAGCGGACCGGGCCGTTCCAGCTTGGGCACGGTTCCCTGTGGCAGTCCTGCGGACAACATCGCGGTCCCCCTCATGGCCATCGACGTCGAGCGGCAATTGGCTATCGTCTACAGTCTACCGAGCGCAATCCCCGTGCCGCGATCCGCGTCACGTCCGGCCGGATTCGAGCAGCTCCGCCAGCCGGTCGACGAAGACCCGCTGCCCCGTCACCAGCTTCTCCCTGGCCTCGTCCAGGCCGAACCACTGAGCCCGGTCGATCTCGGGGAACTCCTGCATACGGCCCGAGCCGCGCGGCCACTCCATGGTGAAGGTCCCCGGCACCACGAGGTCGGTGTCGAGGTCGCCCTCCAGCGCCCATGCGGTGACGATCTTCCCGCTGGTCTGGCGGGCATCACCGAGTGGCTGCCAGTCGCCCTCGGGCGGCGCCAGGCCCAGTTCCTCCTCGAACTCCCGCCGGGCGGCAGCCATCGGCTCCTCCTCCGGGGTGTACTCCCCCTTCGGCACGGACCAGGCCGCGGCGTCCCGCCCCTCCCAGAACGGCCCTCCCATATGGCCGAGGAGCACCTCGATGTCCGGACTCCGCCTGCGGTACAGCAGCAGGCCCGCGCTTCGTTTCGCCACCATGCCGTTCAGTGTGCCGTGCTCAGGGGCAGCGGATGACCTGACCCGCGTACGAGAGGTTGCCGCCGAAGCCGAAGAGCAGCACCGGGTCGCCCGACCGGATCTCGCCGCGCTCGACGAGTTTGGAGAACGCCATGGGGATCGAGGCGGCCGAGGTGTTGCCGGACTCCACCACATCGCGGGCGATGACGGCGTTGACCGCACCGATCTTGTGGGCGACGGGCTCGATGATCCGCAGGTTCGCCTGGTGGAGGACGACCGCGGCAAGTTCCTCGGGGGTGACGCCCGCCCGCTCGCAGACCTTGCGGGCGATGGGCGGGAGCTGAGTGGTGGCCCAGCGGTAGACGGACTGGCCCTCCTGCGCGAAGCGGGGCGGCGTGCCCTCGATCCGTACGGCATGGCCCATCTCGGGGACCGAGCCCCACAGCACCGGGCCGATCTCCGCTTCCGTGCTCGCCTCGATGACGGCCGCGCCCGCACCGTCGCCGACGAGCACGCAGGTGGAGCGGTCGCTCCAGTCGACGATGTCCGCCATCTTGTCGGCGCCGATGACCAGCGCGCGGGCGGCGGCTCCGGCCCGTACGGCGTGGTCGGCCGTGGCGAGCGCGTGCGTGAAGCCGGCGCAGACGACATTGAGGTCCATGACGGCGGGCGAGCCCATGCCGAGACGGGCCGCGACGCGGGCGGCCGTGTTGGGCGAGCGGTCGATCGCGGTGGAGGTGGCGACCAGTACGAGATCGATGTCGGCCGGCGTGAGACCGGCGGAGGCGAGCGCCTTCGCGGCGGCGTGCGCGGCCAGCTCGTCGACCGGCTCATCGGGTCCCGCCACATGCCGGGTCTCGATCCCGACGCGGCTGCGGATCCACTCGTCGCTGGTGTCGACCATCTCCGCCAGGTCGGCGTTGGTGAGCACCTTTGCGGGCTGGTAGTGGCCGAGCGCGACGATGCGTGAGCCGGTCATGAGCGGTCCCCCTGGGTGCGGACAGTGGAATTACCCAGTCTTGGCGGCTACCACCCGGTACGACGGCATGTGATCCCACAGGATTCGGGGGCCGGAATTTGGAGCTTCCCGAAGGGTGCTGAGTCGCTTGACTGGCACGAAAGGCATACTGTACACAATATTCTGTCGACTCAACCTACCTCACTTCCGCCCTCGCTCGGTCGTTCAACCGAACGGAGCGCCCGTGAAAGTCTCAGTTGTCGGCGCCGGCGCCATCGGCGCATATGTCGGGACCGCGCTCCGTCGCAGCGGGCGCCGAAGCCACGACCTCAGCAGACCCTGTACATGCAGGAGAATGAGATCGTCCAGGTCACCTCGCCGCACGACCGTACAGAATCGGAATTGATCGCCATGGGACGGGTCACCGAGCGCCGCCGCACCATCCGCATCAGGGACGGCGCCGTCTCGTCCCGCCCGGACACCCTCGTGGCCGAGGAGCCCCTGGAGATCCGGCTCAACGGCAAACCGCTCGCGATCACCATGCGCACCCCCGGCGACGACTTCGCGCTCGCGGCGGGCTTCCTGGTCAGCGAGGGTGTGCTCGGATCCGCGGACGAGCTGCAGTCGATCGTGTACTGCGCCGGGGCCACGGTGGGGGCACCCCCAGCGGTAGCTGGGGGAGGCACCAACACCTACAACGTGGTGGACGTGCGGCTCGCACCGGGTGTGCCCGTGCCCGACATCACCCTTGAACGCAACGTCTACACCACCTCCTCCTGCGGGCTGTGCGGCAAGGCCAGCCTCGACGCCGTACGCACCACCGCCCGCTTCCCGATCGCGGACACACCCCCGGTCCGCGTCGAGCCCTCTCTGCTCGCCGCCCTCCCCGACCGGCTGCGGGCGGCACAGCGGGTCTTCGACCGGACCGGAGGTCTGCACGCGGCGGCGCTCTTCTCCGAGGAGGGCGAGCTGCTCGACATACGGGAGGACGTCGGCCGCCACAACGCCGTCGACAAGCTCGTCGGCCGGGCCCTGCAGGACGGCCGGCTGCCACTGTCCCGGGTGATCCTTCTGGTCTCGGGGCGCGCGTCGTTCGAGCTGGCGCAGAAGGCGGTCATGGCCGGGATCCCGGTGCTGGCCGCGGTCTCCGCGCCGTCCTCGCTCGCCGTCGACCTGGCCGCCGAAACGGGTCTGACCCTGGTCGGCTTTCTGCGCGGCGCCAATATGAACGTGTACGCGGGCGACGAGCGCATCGCCCTGGACAGCGCGGTCTGAAGCGCCCCCGCCGCACGGGACAAGGACCCGGCCGGCGGGGAGCGCCCCCTGCGCCGGCCGGTTCCCTGCGTGTGCTCTTCGTCAGCGGACGACGTCCACGAAGACCGGGTTGGTGTAGCACCAGGTGTCCGCCCACGCGTCGCCGTTGCCCGGCTCGTGCGGTATCGGCCCGTGCGGGTCGATCCCCGCGCCCAGGAAGCCGGGGCCGTTGCGCCTGCCGTCGCTGCCGCGCAGCCGCACGTAGAAGGACTCCTCGGCCTTCCCGAGCGGGATACGCAGCGTGTACCTGCCCGTACGGCCCTCGACATCGGCCGTGTGCACGACCTTGGTGTCGGGTGCGCGCCACTCGTCGCGGTCGGCGGCCGGGCCGCACACCGCGCCGCGGATCACATCGAGGTGGGCGAGCCGAGGCACGTCGCCGTGGTGGTTGGGGCGGGTGGCGGTGGTGACGGTGACATTGAGGACGATCTTCTCGCCGCGGCGTACGCGCAGCCGGCCGCCCAGAGTCACGCCACGGCCGATGCCGTGCTCCCTGTTCACCCGTACGTCGATGCCGTCGAGCAACTGGCCGTGGTCGACCCAGACCCGGCCGGCCCGCAGCCCGGCCATCACGTGGCGGTAGCCGTAGCGGGTCACGCCCACGTGCGTACGGCTGAACTGGCCCGGCCAGAAGTCGCTGCCGGGCTGCGGCTCGGTGGTGTCGACCGGGTCCGGGAGGCGGCCGATGTTGTCGAAGTTCTGGCCCGGCAGCCAGTCCCCGTTGCGCCAGGTGTCGAAGGTGACCCGGTGTACGTCGGAGTTGGACGTGACCGAGAAGAGCCGGCCCTCGGCAAGCATGGCGTCCCACAGACCGCCGACGGTCGCGGTCGCCCAGTCGAAACCGCCGAAGGTCCGGTAGGCCTCACGCGGGTAACCGGCGAAGGAGTTCTCGGAGGGAGAGTTCTCGTAGTCGCCGCGGATACTGTTCGGGGCGTTGCGGCCGGGCGATGCGGCGGCCTGGGCGCCGGGCGCGCCCTCCATGCCGATCATGATGCCGGGGGCGGCGTCGCGCCAGGCGCGCATCTCGTGCGGGGAGTCGATGCCCAGCCGCAGCGGGTGGTTGGCGAGGACGAGGACGTCGTCGACGTAGCCGCAGCGGCGCTGCTGGTCGAGCCACTGGAGGGCCTTGACGGCGTGGGCCTCGTTGCGCGGGGTGTCCGGGTGGCTGGGGCTGCCGGCGGTGTAGCCGAGGAGCTTGCCGTCGTAGGCCTGCTCGAAGCGGGTGAGCAGCTCGACCTAGTGGCGGCCGGGCGGGGTGAAGACGGTGGCGTGCTCGGCGCCGGGGATGTACCACTCCAGGCCCTGGAAGAGCAGCATGCGCTTGTTCTCGGCACGGGCCTTGAGGATCTCCTCGTGCTCGGCGAGGGCGCCGCCCGCCTTGTGGTGGCCTATGTTGCTGTGCTCGGTGAGGACCATCCAGTCCAGGCCGTAGCGGGATGCCGCACCCGCGAGCTGGGAGAAGGTGTACTTCGCGTCATGGCTGTAGACCGAGTGCACATGGTGGTCACCGACGAGATACGAGAGCGCGGGGTCGCCCAGCGACGGGGTGTGGGCCTCGGCCGCGGTCGGCGCGAGCAGGGCGCCGCCGGCGAAGGCGGCCCCGAACAGGCCCGCGCTGCGCAGCAGTCCGCGTCGCGAGAGCCCCTGCGGGTCGAGGGAGTCGGCGGGAATCTCGGGGTCCGCCCAGCGCGGCAGGGGCTGGATGGGTCTCGGCATGGTGTTTCTCCTTGGCCTGCGGAAGGGTGCGGAAGGTCAGGCGTTCATGAAGTCGCGTACGGGCAGGGCGCGTTCGACGATCCTGATGTCGCCGAGCCAGCCGTGCATCAGCTGGTCGAGGGTGCCGCCGTACTCGTAGGCGCCCAGCAGCCAGGGCAGGCCGACCGTGGCTGTCCGGGTCGGGACGCCAACTGGCAACGTTGTCAGCGGACTTCTGCCGGGGAAGCGCCGCGGCGGGCGTGGCGGTGGCGAGTCCCGCTGCCGCGGCCGCGGTGGCCGCGCCCGTGAGTCCGGTGGCACGCAGGAACGTGCGACGGCTGGTGGAGGGGACTGCACATGGACGTCTCCGCGGTGCGTTCGTCGGGGTGCGTTCGTCGGGGTGAACGGTGAGCACGCTAGGCGAAGGGGTCGGGCACGGCGGGGCCGGAGCGGGGACGTCTGGACGAAGACTGGGTGAACGAGGCGGCGGAGCCCGCGTGTGACGGTGGGTCAGCGGGCCCGGCGACGGGCGTCGGAGGGCGGCGGGATCATCTGGAGCGCGAGGGTGGCCGGGGGTTCGGCCACGCCGGGACCGCCGGCGGCGACCCACTCCAGCACGTCGTCCGTCGCGTCGTCGTCGAGCGCCCAGCCGATCCAGGCCGCGCGGGCTCCCCGGCGGCGGGCCTCGGTGGAGGGCTGGACCACGATCACGTTCGCCTGTCCGCAGGGGCCGAGGCAGTCGCTCGTACGGACGGCCAGTCGCCCACCGGAGGTCGTGGCGGCCTCGCGCAGCCGGGCCAACTGGCCCTCGTGGTCGGTGCCGGGGTTCTTGCGGGGGTCGCCGCAGCAGCACCCGCGGCATACGACGAGGGTGCAGGGGCGGGGGCGGTGGAGGCCGTTGGGGCGAGTCGCGTACGTCGTCACCTGGCGATCTTGCCAGTCGCGGGGCGAGGGGTGGGGCGCGGGGTTACCCGGTGCGGATCGGGTACGGGGCGCGGGGTTACCCGATGCCGCGGGGTGGGCGCCTGGGGTCCGCTCCGGGGCAGAGCCGGGACTGCATGATTTACGGCGCGTCTCTGGTCTGCCGCGGGGTGCGGGGGTACGTGCGCCACACATCACGCTCTACGTCCCGACATCCACGCGCTCCGCGGCCCCCTTGCCGGGTGGCCGCTTGGTCACCCCGCGCCGCGCAGCCGGCACTTCGGGGGGGAACGGACGGAATCCGCCGGGACTCGGCCCGCGCGTGCGCGACCTCTGGGTACGGTCTTGGTGCGTCGCGCGGGCCGAGTGGGAGGACGCTGTGTCAGCTGAAGTCGGTGTCGATCACCTGGTAGAAGGCGTTGCCGGTGTCGGCGACCTCCCACACGGCGAGGATGACGTGGTAGCCGCTGCGCCGGGGCAGTGGGAGGTTGTGCGTCGTGGGGTCGGACGGCATGAGTTCATCGCCGCAGGACCAGAACGGCTGGCAGGCGTTCTGCACCTGGTGGAAGGGCTCCGGGTCGAACTGCGCGCGGGTCAGCGGCTGGTTGGGGTCCCAGCCGTTGCGAGTGATGAAGTAGTTCCAGCGGCGCGTCGGGTGCCGGGCGTGGTACGTCCAGGCGACCTCCAGTTCCTGGCCGGCCTTGACGGGTGTCTTCTGCCAGTCGGTGCGGGCTTCGTCGAGCTCGGCGGCGAATTCCTGGCCGGCGCTTGCGATCTTCCCGTCCGGAGGCGGCGTCGCACTCGTCGTGTCGTCGGGGGCGTACGGGTCGCGAAGGCCCGACTGAGTTTCGGGGAAGAACTTGCCCGCCTCCAGGCCATGGGCGCGCCAGTCGCCGAAGTGGATGTCCGCGCGTGAGCGCGGCTGGATGACCGCGCCGTGGCGCTGTTGTGCTGCGCGAGTGCTTGTCACAGAGAACCTTCCCGAGGTTGCCATATGCGTGCACAACAGGACATAGCCCACATGTGAATGCATGAACCATTTATCCCCCTATCGAGTGGCCAGAGCTCCACCATCAAGCCTGGCCTCGGCTCCCGTGGACCCACGCGTCGTGATGCCCCTCAGACCGCTCAAGGCTTCAGACGCTCCTCCACGTTCGCTGTTCAGCGAGACGGCCATCCTTTCGGGGGCGGGAAGGGGCGGGGTGGGGGAACGGCACCGCGGTCACCGCGTCCCGTGCCCGCCGCTTCGCGATCACCGCGCACACCATCAGCTGCATCTGATGGAAAAGCATCAACGGCAGCACCGCCACGCTCGCCTGCGCCCCGAACAGCACACTCGCCATCGGCAGCCCCGCCGCCAGGCTCTTCTTCGAGCCCGCGAACTGGATCGCGATCCGGTCCTCCCGGCCGAAGCCGAGCCGCTTCGCGCCGTACCAGGTCAGCGCGAGCATCGCCGCGAGCAGCAGCGCCTCGACGAGGAGCAGCGCGCCGAGGCGCAGGGGCGTGACCTGGTGCCAGACGCCCGCGACCATGCCTTCGCTGAAGGCCGTGTAGACGACGAGCAGGATCGAGCCCCGGTCGACATAGCCGAGCGCCTTCTTGTGGCGGAGCAGGAAGCCACCGATCCATCGCCTGAGCAACTGCCCTGCCAGGAACGGCACAAGCAGTTGCAGGACGATCTTCATCAGGGAGTTCGCGGAGAAGCCGCCCCCGGTGCCGCCGAGCAGCAGAGCCGCGAGGAGCGGGGTCATGACGATGCCCGCGAGGCTGGAGAAGGAGCCCGCGCAGATCGCCGCGGGGACGTTGCCGCGGGCGATGGAGGTGAAGGCGATCGAAGACTGGATCGTCGACGGGACGAGACAGAGGAAGAGCAGGCCGCTGTAGAGCTGCGGGGTGAGCACCAACGGTTCGAGGCTTCGGGCGGCGAGGCCGAGGAGCGGGAAGGCGAGGAATGTCGCGCCCAGGACGGTCAGGTGGAGCCGCCAGTGCCGCAGCCCGTCGAGGGCCTCGCGCGTGGACAGTCGCGCGCCGTACAGGAAGAAGAGCAGGGCGACCGCCCCGGTCGAGGCTCCGCCCGCGATGTCCGCCGCCGCTCCCGACGCCGGGAGCAGTGCCGCGAGGCCGACCGTCCCGAGCAGCGCCAGGATGTACGGATCGATCGGCAGCCAGGACGGCAAATGCAACGTGCGGCGGCTCATGTGCTCCACTTGCTCTCGGTTCAGGATGTGCCGTCTCCATGCTGCTCCCGATGGGGGCGATCGGGAATCCCGCATACCGCTCTGACTGTCATCACGGATCGCGATGACCCGATAGCCTCGAAGGATGTACGACCCGGCTCAGCTGCGTACCTTCCTCGCGGTCGCCCAGACCCTGAGCTTCACCCAGGCCGCCCGTCGGCTCGGTCTGCGTCAGTCGACGGTGAGCCAGCATGTGCGTCGGCTGGAGGAGGCGACCGGGCGCCCGTTGTTCACGCGGGACACGCACAGCGTGGAGCTGACCGAGGACGGCGAGGCGATGCTCGGTTTCGCCCGGACGATCCTGCAGGCGCACGAGCGCGCGTCCGCGTTCTTCGCGGGGACGCGGCTGCGCGGGCGGCTGCGTTTCGGGGTCTCCGAGGACTTCGTACTGACGAGGCTCCCGGAGATCCTTCAGGCGTTCCGGCGCGATCATCCGGAGGTCGATCTGGAGCTCACGGTCGAGCTGTCGGGCACCCTGCACGAGCGGCTGGAGGCGGGCCGGCTCGATCTGGTGCTGGCCAAGCGGCGGGCGGGTGACACGCATGGCGAGCTGGTCTGGCAGGACACCCTGACCTGGATCGGCGCCCCGCAGCTCCGGCTGGACCCGGACCACCCGGTCCCGCTGATCGTCTTTCCGCCGCCGGGGATCACGCGCGCCCGCGCCCTGGAGGTCCTGGAGGCCGACGGCCGCGCCTGGCACATCGCCTGTACGAGTACGAGCCTGAGCGGTCTGATCGCGGCGGCGCGGGCCGGGCTCGGCGTGATGGCCCACACCCGCGGGCTGATTCCGCCGGGACTCGTCCCCGTTCCGGCCCGTGCGGGTCTGCCGGAGCTCGGCGATGTGGACTTCGTCCTGCTGCACGGCCGCCGTGCGGGAGCGGACCGCGAGGCGCGGGGTGCGGCGGACGCTCTGGCGGCGTCGATCCTCGCGGGCGGGGACCGGCTGCACCGCGGTGGGTGACAGCGCCCTCACGAGGAGGCGGTGTCGCGGCGGACGACTTCGGCACAGCGGTTTTCGGTACGATCGCCACCGCCCGCTGACCGCATCGACGGCGCAGGTACGGACCAAGGCCCCGTACCCGTAGAGCGACGGTGATCGCACCGTACAGATTCGGTGGAGATTCCGGCCCGGCGTACTTACCGAGGGGTCAGAACCACACCCGAGCCTGCACCATGTTGCCGGACATCTGCGCCTGACCTGTGGTGATGCCATTCGTCCACAGTTCGTGAAGCCTCTCCCGCCCGGCGGCGGCGTGGGGTAGCGTCACGGCGCTGTGCGGGGAGCGCCACAAGGAGCAGGCCATTGCGCGAGTTCACTGTCCCACCCATGGCCGCGGCGCCTCAGGTAGGCGGACTTGCGGACGCGGTCTTCGACCATGCCGAGGACGATCCCGAGCGGGTCGCCCTCGGCCGCAAGGACGCGGCCGGCAACTGGCAGGACATGAGCTCCGCGCAGTTCCGCGACGAGGTGCTGGCCCTGGCCAAGGGGCTGCTCGCGCACGGTGTGCGGTTCGGGGACCGCGTCGCGATCATGTGCCGTACGCGCTACGAGTGGACGCTCTTCGACTTCGCGCTGTGGACCGTCGGCGCCCAGTCGGTGCCCGTCTACCCCACCTCCTCCGCCGAGCAGGTCTTCTGGATGCTGCACGACGCCGGGGTGTCGGCCTGCATGGTCGAGCAGGAGGACCACGCCATGACCATCGGCTCGGTCATCGACCGGCTGCCTCAGCTGAAACGGCTGTGGCAGCTGGACGCCGGGGCGGTCGCCGAGCTGCTGGAGGCGGGCGCGCACATCGACGACGAGGTGGTGCACCGCCACCGGCGTGCGGTGACTCCCGACTCGATCGCCACCGTGATCTACACCTCCGGCACCACCGGCCGCCCCAAGGGCTGCGTGATCACCCACGCCAACTTCATGTTCGAGACCGACACCCTGATCGAACGCTGGGAGCCGGTCTTCCACTCCAAACCCGGCGACGAGGCCTCGACCCTGCTGTTTCTGCCGCTCGCCCATGTCTTCGGGCGGATGGTCGAGATCGCGGCGGTGCGCGGCCGGGTCAAGCTCGGCCATCAGCCCGTGCTGCAGGCCAGCGCGCTGCTGCCGGATCTGGCGGCGTTCCGGCCGACGTTCATCCTGGCTGTGCCGTACATCTTCGAGAAGGTCTTCAACGCCGCGCGCCGCAGGGCGGAGGCCGAGGGGAAGTCGGGCCCGTTCGACAAGGCCGTCGAGGTCGCTGTGAGATACGCGGAAGCCACGGAGAACCGGGCGTTCGGGCTCGGTCCGGGACCGTCGGCGGGGCTGCGCGTGCAGCACCAGTTCTTCGAGAAGGTCGTGTACGGAAAGGTCCGCGACGCGATGGGCGGCCGCGTACGGCACGCGATGTCCGGCGGCTCGGGTATGGACCGGCGGCTCGGGCTCTTCTTCGAGGGCGCGGGCGTGACCGTCTTCGAGGGATACGGACTCACCGAGTCGACCGCGGCCGCAACCGCGAACCCGCCGGAGCGCACGCGCTACGGCACGGTCGGCCAGCCGATCCCCGGCACCACGGTGCACATCGCCGAGGACGGCGAGGTGTGGCTGCACGGAGCGCACATCTTCGACGGATATCTCGGCGACCCGAAGTCCACCGACGCCGTACTGCACGACGGCTGGCTGGCCACGGGCGATCTCGGGGCGCTCGACGAAGACGGCTATCTGACCATCACCGGGCGCAAGAAGGAGATCCTGGTGACCTCGGGCGGCAAGAGTGTCTCGCCCGTGGGGCTGGAGGAGCGGGTGCGCAACCATCCGCTGGTGGCGCAGTGCATCGTCGTCGGCAACGACCGTCCGTACATCGCGGCGCTGGTCACCGTGGACCAGGAGGCCGTCGACCACTGGCTCGCCATGCAGAACAAGGCACCACTTCCGCCGGCCGAGCTGGTGCGTGACCCGGATCTGGAGATGGAGATCCGCCGCGCCGTGGTGGCCGCCAACACCCTGGTGTCCAAGGCCGAGTCGATCCGTACGTTCCGGATCCTGGCGCATCCCTTCAGCGAGGAGCACGGTCTGCTCACCCCCTCCCTGAAGCTCAAGCGGAAGGCGATCGAGGCGGCTTACTCGGTCGAGGTGGACGCGCTCTACCACTGATGTGAACTGCCCGGCGCGGGGCAGGAGTTCCGCGCCGGGCAGCGGTCGGACAGGGCCTAGCTGATCGTCACGCGGAAGATCTTGTCGGATCCGGCCGGCTCACCCCCGTTCCCGTCCGCGTTCGTCGTCGAGAGCCACAGCTGGTTCGAGCCGGGCACCTTGGTGACGGCGCGCAGCCTCCCGTACGTGCCGACGTAGAACGCCTTCGCCGCGCCCACGTTCTCGTTGTCGGCGCTGATCGGGATCTGCCAGAGCCGTTCGCCCCTCAGCGCCGCCATATAGACCGCGCCGTCGACGATCGCGATGCCGCTCGGCGAGGCCTCGGCGACGCCCCAGGTCTCCTTCGGGTTGGTCATCCCGGAGACGGAACAGTTGCCTTCACACGTCGGCCAGCCGTAGTTCTTGCCCGCCTTGATGAGGTTGAGCTCGTCCTTGGAGCTCTGGCCGAGCTCGGCCTCCCACAGGCGGCCCTGGGCGTCGAAGGCGATGCCCTGGGGATTGCGGTGGCCCATGCTGAAGACGTAGTTGCCGAACGGGTTGCCCGGTGCCGGTTTGCCGTCCTTCGTCATACGCAGGATCTTGCCGTTGAGTGAGTTCTTGTCCTGGGCGTCGGAGCCGGTCTGGGCATCGCCCGTGGAGGCGTACAGATAGCCGTCGGCGCCGAAGGCCAGCCGCCCGCCGTTGTGGTACTTCGCCTTCTTGATCCCCTGGAGCAGCGCCTTGTAGCCGCTGAGGGTCTTTCCGTCGTACGTCATGCGGGCGACGCGGTTGCCGTCGGACGAGGTGTGCATGAAGTACACGTAGTGGTTCGACGCCCACTGCGGGTCGACGGCGACGCCCATCAGGCCGCCTTCGCCGCCCGTGGTCTGGGAGTTGGGGACCGAGCCGACCTGGGTCTTCGCGCCGGACGGTGTCAACTTGAAGACCTTGAACGAGTTGCGCTCGGTGACCAGGGCGGTGGAGCCGTCGGGCATCCAGGACGTGCCCCAGGGAATCGTCCAGCCGGTCGAGATGGTGGTGATGCCGGTCGGCGTGCCCTTCACGCCGGCGGCCGGCGGCTCGCCGGCGTTCGCCGACTGGACGAGTCCGGCGACGAGCGCCGCCGCGCCCGCCACAGCCGCCGTGCTCAATAGGTTCCTGCGTCGCATGTGTTCCTCCGTGGGGGGGGTGGGGGGTTGTCCGCCGACGGGGTGTCAGCCCCCGTACTGGGCCACGATCTTGGTGTAGGCATAGGGGGACTGCGAGACACCGCTGCAGGCGTCCGCGTCGCCGCCCGAGCCGCAGCTGCGGTCGCGGTTGACGGACCAGAAGGCGTAGCGCGCGATGTGGTGCTGCTGCGCGTAGGCGAGGATCGTCCTGAAGTCGTTCAGCGTGACGGTCTCCCCGGCCACGTCGGTCTTGCCGTTCATCGACGAGACTCCGATGTGCTGGTAGGCGACGGAATCGCTGTATCCGTACGCGCTCTTGACCGCGCTCTTGAGGCCTTCGAGGGCGCTGACCGAGGCCTGGCCCATGCTGCCGCTGTGGCCGCCGAAGTCGAAGGGCATGATCACCCAGGCGTCCGCGGCCAGACCCGACCTGGCGCCGCGCTTGATCAGATCCTTGCCGGTGGCGTCCGGGCCGCTGGGGGTCGTGCCCATGGTGAGGTAGGTGACGATCCCGGGGTTCTTCTGCTCGACGATCTTCAGCGCGTCGACGACCCGCTGGCGCACGGTGGCGTTGCCGAATTCGCTCGCCTCGATGTCGATGTCGAAGGCCTTGAGCTTGTAGGCGTCGATCACCTTCTGGTACGCCCCGGCGAGCGCGGTGGCGCTGGAGCACTTCTCGCCGAGCTTCGCGCCGCTCCAGCCGCCGACGGAGACGACGATGTCGCCGCCCGCCGCGCGGATGGACTTGATGGCCGACTCGTCGGAGCCGCCCTTGAGGGCGCGGCTGCCGTCCCACTTCGGGTTGCAGCCGCCGTCGGAGAGGATGAAGGCGAGCGTGAACCACTTCACGCCGGTCGCCGCCATGACGTCGGTCGGCTTCTGGGGGCTGCCCCAGCCGAGGTATTCGTAGGGTGCCGCGGCCATCGCGCCCGATGCTTTCGGGGCGGTGTCGGGTGCCGCGCCGGCGGCGGCCGGGAAGGCCGCCAGCGCCAGTGAGCCCAGCAGTCCGGTGACTGCGGCGCCGATCGCGGAGTTTCGGAGCCGTGTGGTGGGGGGTCGCACGTCTGTTATCCCCTGTCGAGGTAGTCGATGTTGGGTGCGCCGTTCGCCGTGGTGGCGGTGACGCGTACGGTGTTCGAACCCGCCTTGAGCGGGACGCTGAGGGTGGAATCGGCCCAGGTGGTCCATGCGCCGGTGCCGTCGAAGGCCCGGCCCGCGGCGACGACGGCGCCGTTGACGGAGATGTCCATCGGCCGGCCCGCCGTGGTGCCGTTGGCGTAGCGGATGGTCAGTGCGGCATCCCGGGCGGTCGCCGATTCGACCGTCCACTCGACGTACGCGCCCGCGGCATTGGCCGTGTTGACGAAGCCCGTGCCGCTGAAGCCGCCGTGGTCGGTGTCGACGGTCGAGCCCGCGCTGTAGGAGGCGTACTCGGCCTCGTACCGGCGGTGGTGCCCGACTGCGGGGTGGCCCGGATCAGCCGGGTCTCCCCCGGTCGCAGGGTGACGCTGTACGAGCCGTTGACCAGGCCGCCGCTCTGACCGGACCAGAGATCGGTGACGGCAGCGGCGCCGGAGAAGCCGACCTGGGACCAGTTCACACCGACGCTCTGGTTGCCGGTGGTGCCGGTGTTGAAGAGGGCGACGATGTAGGCGCCGCTCGCCTCGCGCTTGCTCCAGACCTGTTGGGGACCGGAGTTGACGACTCGTCTGGCGGCGACACCGTCCTGGTTGACCGCGATCAGCCTGTCGTTGGTGAGCATCGCCTTGTCGGTGGCGTTCAGTGCGGTGAGGTCGGTGCCGAGCAGCAGCGGGGAGGCGGCCATCGCCCACAGCGTCATGTGCGAGCGTCGCTGGTCGGCGTTGAGGCCGACCTGGTCGCCGTTGCCGATCTCTAGTGAGTCGAGGTCGTTCCAGCCGCCGGGTCCGGCGTACTGCTGCCAGTTCGCCGCCGAGTTGAACCGGGAGGTGATGTGGTTCCAGTCGGTGAGCGGGAAGCCGCTGCCGTTGGGTCCGGGGCCGCAGTAGCACTCGACATCCCCCTGCGTGCGCCAGCTGTTGGCGAGCTGTCGCCAGGTCGGGGCGTCGGCGATGGCGAGGTTGTTGGAGAGTGCGTAGTTGATGGGGCGGCCCGATGCGCGCAGAGCCTTGTCCCAGGCCCGCACGTCGGGAATGTCGTGGCTGCCGACGCCGTCGATCTTGAGGTAGTCGACTCCCCAGGAAGCGAACTGGCGGGCCCAGGAGTTCACGAACTCCTGGGAGCCGGGCTTGCTGTAGTCGATGTAGTACATGTTTTTGCAGTTGTAGTTCTTCTCCAGCTTGGACGTGTCGGCGATGTCCTTCGCGTGGTACGAGGTCCCTTCGATCGGCGTGTTCCTGGTGACGGCGTTCTTCGCGATGCCGGGTGTGACGTAGAAGCCGAACTTCAGCCCCCTGGAGTGGATGTAGTCGGCGAGCGCCTTGATGCCCGAGGGGAATTTCGCCGAGTCGACGGCCCAGCGCCCGTACTGGTCGACCGTGAAGCCGTTGGCGTCGCACTTCTGGTAGAAGTCGTCGAGGTTGACGTAGATGTAGCCGTGGTCCTTGAGACCGCTGCTGACCAGGGCGTCCGCCTGGTCCTTCAGCTTGGCCTCGGTTGGTTGGCGGCGTACGAAACTCCAGCTGGACCAGCCCATCGCGGGCCGGACTGACAGACCGTTGTCGGACGCGGCGGCCGGTGGCGGGGCCGCGGTCAGTCCGGCGGCGGCAAGGGGTATCGCGAGCGCCCCCACCAGCAAGGCTCTCAGGGGCGGGGGGTTTGGGGGGCGTCCCCCCATCAAACGCAGCATGACGCCTCCACATCGAGGTGGTCGAGGTTGGGTGCGCCGTTCGCGCTGGTGGCGGTGACGCGTACGGTGTTGGCCCCGGCGGTGAGCGGGACGGTCAGGATCGAGTCGGCCCAGGTGGTCCAGGAGCCGGTGCCGTCGAACGCCCGGCCCGCGGAGACGACCGTGCCGTTGACGGAGACATCCAGCGGGCGGCCGGTCGTGGTGCCGTTGGCGTACCGGATCGCGATCGAGGCGCTGCGGGCGGTGGCCGACTGCACCGTCCACTCCACATACGCGCCCACCGCGTTCGGCGTGTTGACGAAGCCGGTGCCCGTGAAGCCGGTGTGGTCGGAGTCGACGGTCGAGCCCGTCGAGTAAGCCCCGTTCTCGGCCTCGTACCGGTTGGGCGTCGGAGTGGTGCCGCCGCCCGCCGCGTAGGCGGTGCCGATCCAGGCCTCGTCGATCCGCAGCCGCTTGTAGCGGGTCGAATCGCTCGATTCCGCATGGGTGTTGACCACTTCGAGACGGACATGACGGGTGGTGGTCGCGGGGATGTCGATGAAGGCGACGCCTCGGCGGCTGGGCAGGGTGCCGGTCTTGACCGGGCTTCCCCAGGTGGTGCCGTCGTTGCTGACGTACACCCGGTAGTCCCTGATCCGGGCGGACTGCTCGGTACCGGAGCGGGCGTAACTGACCGAGTCCTCCCGCTGGTTGACGCCGATGTACTGCACCCGCTTCGCGGATCCGAGGTCGAAGCGGAGCGAGACGGGCGTGGTCTTGTTGCTGTCCCAGTAGGTGCGGTAGTCGCCGTCGGCGGCGGCCGCGGCCCCGTGTCCGCCCGCCGACGCACTGGCGCTCATCGTGTACGAGGAGGCGGGGACGATGCCTTCGCGTCCGGCCGTGGTGACGTTGAAGACGGTGTCGTACGGGTCCCAGCCGCCGAGTCCGGTGAGGCTGAGCGTGCCGCCGCTCTGGCTGTACGCAATGGGCGCGCCGGTGCGGAGGTTGGTCACGCCCGTCACCCGGTAGCCGTTGTCCCGCAGCCGCAGGGTGGAGGTGGAGGGCGGGGTCAGCACATGGATGTAGTGCTTGTCCGGGTCGGTCCTGCTGACGGTGGTGACGCCGTGGGAGCCGTCGTTCCAGAACCCGGGTGCGAGGCCACCGTGCAGGTAGCCGCCGCCCTCGGTGCCGTGCACCGACTCGGCGATGGCGTCGAGATAGCCCTTGGCGAAGTTGTTGAACGCGACCTGGTTACCCGGGAGTCTGCCGCCCACCATCGCCGTCTCGGCCATCAGCGCCTTCACCGAGGAGCCGACGTTGGTGATGAGCCGACCGAGGGTGAGCTTGCGGTCGACGGCCGGATCGGAGCCGGTGTACCACCACGATCCGGTGGAGGGGAGCTTGAAGTCGGCCTCGACCAGCCGGGGCGCCGCCGTGTAGACGGCCTGCGGGTAGTCGTACGACGGGCTCATCCCCGTCTTCTGTTCATTGCTGATCATGTCCATGATCGGCGTGTCTTCGTTGTTGTTGCTGATCGTGTAGTTGGGGCGCTTCTGGTACACCTGCGCGTAGAGGTTGTGGCTCTCCCAGTACGCGTTGTCGTTGTCGATCCAGAAGCCGCCGAGGTCCGGATAGCGGTCCATGACCTCGAAGAAGTTGTCGTAACTGAACTCGCCGAAGCCGTCGCGGCCGGTGAGATCGACCGTGCGGCCCTTGTACTTCGAGTACGCCGCCGAGTCGAGCCACTCGTGGCCGCCCTCGTCGTGCCACTGGGGGTCGTCGGTCATGTACAGGATCGTCTTGAGGCCCTTGGCCTTGGCGGCGGTGATCAGCTCACCGAGGAAGTCGCGCTTCGTGCTGCAGCTTCCGGGGATCTTGGACGGCCAGGGACGGGCGTAGCCGAGGCGGCTGTGGAAGGTGGCGAGTACGAGGTACTGGGTGTGCAGCTTCTGCGCTTCCTGGACCCAGTAGTCGGGCGTCCAGCCGCCGCCCGTGACATCGGACTCCCACTGGCTGCAGCTGGTGTGCGAAGGGGCGGTGCGCTGCCCCCAGTGCAGGAAGAGACCGCCGACCGAGGAGCGCAGGAAGTCCTGGCGCGGGTGTTCCAGATCGGCGCGTGCGGGGCTCTGCAGGGTGAGCACGCCGAGGAGCAGCGCGCCCACCAGCACCAGCCGCGCCAAGAGGCGTCTGGTCATGCCGGGCCGTCAAGATAGTCGAGGTTGGGTGCGCCGTTCGCGGTGGTGGCGGTGGCGCGGACGGTGTTGGCTCCGGCCTTGAGGGCGACGGGCACGGTGACCGTGCGCCAGCTGGTCCAGGCGCCGGTACCGGCGAAGGGGGAGGCGGCGGCGACAGTGACGCCGTTGACGGTGATGTCCAGCGGGCGGGATGTGGTGGTGCCGTTGGCGTAGGCGATGACGAGGTCGGCGCTGCCTGCCTCGGTGGCGTTCACCGTCCACTCCACGTACGCGCCCACGGTGTTGGGGGTGTTGAGGAAGCCCGTGCCGGAGTAGCCGGTGTGGTCGGAGTCGACGGTCGAGCCGGTGGAGTACGTGGCGTTCTCGGCCTCGTACCGGTTGGGCGAGGGTCCGCCGCCGCCGCAGTTCTGGCTGGAGCCGGTCTGGCTGATCCGCAGCGCGCCCCCGTTCGTGTTGGCGCCGCCGGCGACGCAGTAGCCGTTGACCGTCTGGAAGAGCAGGTCGGACGGGCTGTTGCTGCCGCGCTGCGCGGTGAAGCGGTCGAAGCGGATGCCGGTGCTGTTGTTGGCGATGACGGCGGGCCTGCCGTCGTTGGCCGCGAAGCGCACCTCGCTGTCGGTGAAGCGGACGTTGTCGGCGTTGCGGATGTACCAGCCGTAGGCGGGGCGGGTGCCGATCGCCTTGGGGTTGTAGTCCTTTGGGTCGTTGCTCGGCGGGTTGGTGGACATGGTGCCGTTGCCGCCGGGCACGGTGATGTCGACGTCTGTGAAGGTGATGTCGTGGATGCGGCCGCTCCCGGACTCGCCCCACAGCGTCGGCGAGAAGGACGGGGTCGTGCCGTTCGCCTTGATGTTGGTGTAGGTGATGTTGCTGATGGAGCCGACACCGGGGTTGTTCCCGCACCGTTTCCTCGTACCGACCTTCTGCATGATCGGCGAACGGACGTCGGTCATGGTGATGTCCTTGTAGTGGACGTCGGAGATCTTGGCGCCGTCCATGGAGACCAGACCGAGGCCGGACTTGTCCGAGCCCTTGATGGTGATCCGCTCGAAGCGGTAGTCGGTGAAGTCGCCGCAGGTCTCGGAGCCGAACATCAGCGCGTTGCAGCAGCCGGCGGAGAGATAGGAGTCGGTGACGGTGACATGCCCGTTGTTGAGCTTGGCGCCGAGCGCGTAGTCGCTCTTGAAGGCGAGCGCGTCGTCGTTCGCCTCCAGATGGGCGCCTGTGATCTTGACGTTGGTGGTGGAGATGATGTTCCAGCCGTCACGGTCCATCGCCGTGTCGATGGTGAGACGGTCGGAGACGACGTTGTCGCAGTTGTTGAGGAGCGCGGCGAAGTGGCCGCCCTCGCGCAGGGTGATGCCGCTGAGCGTGAGGTTCTTGCAGCGGGTCAGCGAGATGATCTTGTCGGCCTCGCCGGACTTGGGGTTTCCGGTGATGAGCGCCCCGTCGCCGTCGATGACGCCGGAGCCGGTGAAGCCGATATTGCTGAGGTTGTCGCCGTAGATCATGGCGTTGTGGAAGTGACTGTGGCCGTAGTCCTGGTAGTCGTCCCACTGGTTCGGCTCGGGCGGGTCATAGGTGTCCGCGCCGTTGCCGCTGATCGTCGATCCCGCGTCGAGCTGCAGGGTGACATTGCTCTTCATCCTGATCGTGTTCTTGGACTCGTACGTCCCCGAGGGGAAGCGCACGATTCCGCCGCCCGCCGTGTTGGCGGCGGTGATGGCCTTGTTGATGGCCGCGGTGTCATTGGTGGAGCCGTTGCCGGCCGCTCCGTAGTCACGGACGTTGAACTCGGCCGCGGCGGGTGCGGGTGCCGTCGCGGCCGCGGTCCGCGGCGTATCGGGGCCGGCCCCCGCCGGCGGCTGGGCGATGCCCAGCGCGAGCGCGAAGCCCAGTAAGGCGGTGGCGGCGGTTCTCCGAAAGGTCTTCATGGTCGTCCTCCTCAGACGAGCTGGTAGCCGCGCATATTGGTGAGGAGCAGGTGGCAGTTCTGCAGCGAGCCCGAACTGTCGCCCAGGGAGCGGTAGATGCCCCACTTGGGGCGCACCCGGTCCGCGAGGAAGGTGTCGACGCCCGACTTCGACTTGTCGATCACCGTGGTGCCGCCGCTCTTGAGGATCCAGCGGACGGAGCCCGACGTACCGTTGCCGATCTTGATCTGGAAGTCGACGTCGGTCCACTTGTTGTGCAGCGGCTCCAGGTTCGTACGGCCGACGAGGACGTCGCCCTCGATGACCTTGAGCTCGATGGTCTGTACGCCGTTGACGCGGCGCAGCGACTGCACGACGATCGGTGACGAGCCGGTGCCCGGCTGCTTCATCTGCATGATGTGGGTGAAGCTGGTGGTCGCCTTCAGCGTGCTGGGGATGTACATCGAGTACGTGACCCGCCAGGTCTGGCCGGACTTCCACTGGAGGTAGGAGCTGCCGTTGCGGCACCCGGTGACCTCGTGGCGCTGTCGGTCCTTCATGGTGTCCCGGTCCACGGTGTGCATGGTGAACCGGAAGTTGTCGCCCTCGGCGAAGATGTGCGGCGCGCCGGCCGGGTGAGAGTGCGCCCGGTCGTCCTCGATCGTCTCGAAGGCCTTGAGCTTGTCGCTGCTCGCGGACGGCGACCAGCGCAGCTGCCAGGACGCGGCGCTCGCGGGGACGGCGGGCATGCCCGCGGCGACGGCACCGCCCAGCGCGGCGCCCAGAACGGTCCTTCTGGTGGGGGTCATTTGTTGTCACCTGGCCCTGAGTTGTTCGTTCATGATGAGAAAGGCACCGAGACCGTGGAAGTCATTGGTCTTCCGGTCGCGGTTGATGTAGTAGCTGTAGTTCCCGACGTTCGTCCCGATGGAGATGTCGGTGAGATTGGTGCGGCCGTCGCCGCCGGTCGAGATCTTTTCCAGCACGCCCTGATATCCGTGCTGTGCCACCTGTGCGTAGTGCGCGTCGACATATCCCTGCTGTACTGAGCGGGAAAGGGCGAAGGTGAACATGCTGGAGCAGGAGGTCTCGGTCCAGTTGTCGCCGTGCGAGCCCTTGTCGACGACCTGGAACCAGCGGCCGGTGGCCGGGTCCTGGTATTTCTCGATGCCCGCGGCGAGCTTTCGCAGCACGGTCAGCAGCTGGGCCCGGCGGGGATGGCCGACGGGGACGGCGTCCAGGACGTTGACGATCGCCATCGAGTACCAGCCGATGGCGCGGCACCAGTGCTCGGGCGCCAGTCCGGTTTCCGGATCGGACCAGCTCGCTTCGCGCGACTCGTCCCAGGCGTGCTTGAGCAGTCCGCCTCCCACCTGCAAGTGGCTGCCGTAGACGGCGAGTTGCTTGGTGGCCTCATTACTTGTGTACGCCGAGTCGTTGAATTCCGTTCCGTACTCGACGAGGAAGGGGTTCACCATGTAGACGCCGTCGGCCCACAGCTGGCTGCGCCGGGAATCCGATGTCGAATGCCAGAATCCACCGTCGGAGGTACGGGGATAGGTGGTGAGCCGGTCCCGGATCTTCTTGGCGGCTTTCTGGTAGCGCGCCTGGCCCGTCTCGTGGTGGAGGATGTTCAGCAGCCGTCCTGCCTGCATGCTGTCGAGATTGTTGAAGCTCTGCCCGATGTTTCCGCCGTTGTCGACGAAGCGGTCGACATAGCTCTTGATGTAGCCGATATAGCGGGCATCGTGGGTGCGCTGATAGACGAGGTACTGGCCGTAGAGATACAGCCCCACGGGATAGGACCAGCCGCCGATGTCGCTCGGGGAGTAGCGGGCCATCGTGGACTCGACCATGGCGACCGACCAGTCGGCGGTGGAGGAGTCTTCGCCGATGGTGAGCGAGTCGAGATTGGGGCCGCCGACCGCACCGGCGGAGGTGGCCCGTACGGTATTGGTCCCCGCCTTCAGCTCGGCGGTGACGTTCTTGGTCTGCCAGCCGGTCCAGCTGCCGGTGGAGCCGAAGACCAGGTCGTCGGCGACCAGTTGGCCGTTGACGGTGATGTCGAGCGGGCGGTTCGCCGTCGTGCCGTTGGCGAATCTCAGGGCCAGAGTGGCGCTGGTGGTCTCGGCGGAGTCGACGGTGAACTCGACATGACTGCCGGCCGCGTTGTCGTAGTTGACGAATCCGGTTCCGGTGAATCCGGCGTGGTTGCTCTCCACGGCGCCCTGGTGGATGAGGGCGCTCTCGGCCTCGTACCGAACGGCCGCGGCCTGGACTGCGGGGTCCGCGCTCGCGGGCACGGCGGACAGGGTGCTGCCCGCGAGAGCGGCCGCCAGCAGCAGGGGAGTTGATCGCTTCATGGTCCTTCCTTGCGATAGGCGTACGCGGGTGCGGCCACCGGCACGGGGAGGCGCGGGCGGTCGACGAGATCGCGTACGAAGGGGTGGTCCGGCGAGAGACGGCAGGCCGGATCGGTGCGGGTGGCGTCGCCGGTCAGGGCGTACGCCTGGCAGCGGCAGCCGCCGAAGTCCTTGGTGCGCAGCTCGCAACTGCGGCACGGGTCCTGCATCCACTCCTCGCCGCGGTAGAGGTTGAAGGCTTTCGAGTCGCGCCAGATCCACTCCAGGGAGTGGTCCTTGACGTTGGGGGCGTCCAGGCCGGGCAGGGACGCGGCCGCCGGGCAGGGGTGGACCGTGCCGTCGGGTGCCACGGTGAGCGAGAGAGCACCCCAGCCGCCCATGCAGGGCTTGGCGATGCCGTCGACGTAGTCGGGAACGACCCAGACGAGGTCCAGCCGGCCCGCCAGCCGGGCCCGCCATCGTTCGATCGCGGAGCGCGCGGCGGCGATCTGCTCACGGCCGGGCAGCAGGGCGTCCCGGTTGCGCAGGGCCCAGCCGTAGAACTGGGCGTTGGCGAGTTCGATCCGCTCCGCGCCCCAGGCCAGGGCGAGTTCGACGAGGTCGTCGAGCGCGTCGAGATTCCCGCGATGGAGTACGACATTGAGGCCGAGGGGCAGATCAGCCTCGCGTACGAGCCGGGCGGCTCGCTCCTTGGCCGCGAAGGAGCGGGCTCCGGCGATGAGTTCGGAGGCGGCCCGGTCGGCGTGCTGGACGGAGAGCTGGACGCTGCGCAGCCCGGCGCCCGTCAGCGCGGCCAGTCGCTTCTCGTGCAGGCCGACCCCGCTGGTGACCAGCTGCGTATGGATTCCGGCGCCGTCTGCCGCGGCCACGATCTCGGGCAGATCCCGGCGCAGCAGCGGCTCTCCGCCGGAGAGATGGCACTGTACGACGCCCAGGTCGGCGGCTTGCCGGAACACCTCGGCCCACTGAGCAGTGGTCAACTCATCTGACCGACCGACCAGTTCGACGGGGTTGGAGCAATAGGCGCAGTGCAGCGGACAGCCGTGACTGAGCTCGGCGAGGAGCGCCCACGGCGGGTCGACGGATGTCACTTGAGCCAGCCCTCCTTGCGCAACCGCCCCAGAAACTCGGGGACTTCCGCGGCTACGGGCGCACCCGGATGCTGTTCGGCGAGCTCGGCCACGATCGCGCCGACGTCACGCACGCCGTCGCAGAGCCGCAGGATGGATCCGGCGTTGCCCTGGAGCACGACCACCCGCTCGGGCAGTACGAGCAGATCGGCGCCGCGCACCCGGTCGTGCCGGAACACCACCGACCGTGAGAGCACGGGTTTCCAGGTGTCGCTTGGCCAGGTATCGCTCATGGCCGCTCCCCCGCGCCGTCCACGGCGTCGAGCAGCGACCAGAGCACATCGCACTTGAAGCGGAGGGCGGCCACAGCCGCCTCCTGCTCCTGCCGGGTCGCCGCCCAGGCGAGGACGAGCGCGAGGGCTTCTTCGCTGTCGCGGCCGCCCTGTCCGATGCGGCTCTGGAAGTAGACGAGTCCGTCGGCCTCGATCCAGCGGTAGTGGCGTTCGAAGGCGTCGATGCGGGTGCGCATGATGGTCGGCGCGGCGAGTTCGGTGAGGGAGGCGGCGACGGCTTCGAGCGGGGAGCGCAGCCGGCAGAAGTTGACGTATCCGTCGACCGCGAGCCGTACGCCCGGGAGTACTTCCGCGCCCGACCGGAGCCGCTCGCGGTCGATCCCGGCGGCTTCGCCGAGCCGCAGCCAGCGCTCGATGCCGCCCTCGCCCTCCACCAGTCCGTCGTGGTCCTGGATCCGGCGCAGCCAGGAGCGGCGCAGCGAGGAGTCGTCGAACTTGGCGAGGATCAGTGCGTCCTTGACGGGGATGTGGCGCTGGTAGTGGAAGCGGTTGAGGATCCAGCGGCGCAACTCGTCCGGGCGCAGGGCGCCTTCGTGCATGCGTACATTGAAGGGGTGGCGGTCGTGGTAGCGCTCGGCGGGTACGGCGCGCAGCCGCGCCGTGAACTCCTCGGGGCTCCACAGCTCACCGGCGCCCGTTGCGGGCGGAGCGACTGTGCTCACAGCTCGATCACCATTCGGTCGGCGGCGACCTCGAGTCCCCAGTCGCCGAGCAGCGCGTGCTGCGGGGCGTCCGGGTCCGCGAGGGGGTTGGTGTTGTTGAGGTGCGTGTAGAGGCAGCGGGCGCGCAGCCCGCTGAGGCGGCGGGCGGTGCCGTTCGGCCCGGCGATGGGCAGATGGCCCATTCCGGTCGCGGTCCTGGCCGAGACTGAGGTGCGTATTGGCTCGTCGTCGTCCCAGAAGGTGCCGTCGATGATGATGCAGTCGGCCTCCTCGACGGCTTGCTGGAACTCGTCGCTCCAGTGGGCGAGGGCGGGTGCGTAGAGCAGGCTGCGGCCGGTCGTGCTCTCGCGCAGCCGGAGCGCGACGACCCAGGTGCGCTCGTCCCCTCCGGTGCCA
Source organism: Streptomyces sp. NBC_00322 (assembly GCF_036147535.1). Taxonomy (NCBI): domain Bacteria; kingdom Bacillati; phylum Actinomycetota; class Actinomycetes; order Kitasatosporales; family Streptomycetaceae; genus Streptomyces; species Streptomyces sp. NBC_00322. The sequence goes on from NZ_CP108019.1 coordinate 1,671,164, forward strand.
GCGGCGTAGCGCGGTCGCTTGGCCGAGAGGGGTACGGCAGCTATCTCCACGGTGCCGCTCTTGGTCAGCGGTTCCGCTTCGTGGCTCAACTCCCGCCACTCGATACGGGTGTAGGGGGCGAGCACTTCGCCGAGCCTTAGTCGTCCGAGCAGCGCGTCCCGTACCGGCCGGGTGGCGAGGATGTCGAAGCCGTCGGCCTCGCGCAGCCGGGCGATCCCGAGGGTGTGGTCGAGTTCGGCGTCGGTGAGGATCACTCCGGCCACGGGGGACTCGCGCGGCCCCGGCCCGGGCCGCAGCGCGTGGCTGTCCTCGATCTGGTCGCCGATGTCGGGGGTGGCGTTGACGAGAAACCAGCGGCCCTCGTCCGCGCGCAGTGCGAGTGAGGCGTGACGGCGGCGCCGGTGCGGGTGTGCGCGTGCCCCGGCGCAGCCGGGACACGCACAGTTCCACTGGGGCAGTCCGCCGCCCGCCGCGGTGCCGAGCACCTGCAGCAGCATGGCGGCGGGGTCTACCGGTCGGTGAGGGCGTAGGCGGTGACCTCGAGCGCGGTCTCGACGACCGTGTACTCGGGGGTCTGCCAGGTGGCCGTCTCCTCCGATGTTTCCTTGTTGTCCTGCATGAGCCGTACCTGCCTTCCTGAGATGTGGGGGTCAGGAGTGATTCAGGAGCGATTGCCCGGTGACGCATGGTGGAGCAGGACTGAAGCATCCGTTCACATGAGTGTCCGGCGTTCAGTTATGTGCCATAGAGTTGCGTCTTGAGGAGACGTGGTCAATGGTCCGGACCGATAAGGTCGGAGCTGTATCAGGCCAACTTCGGCGTCGGGAATGCGTCTACGAAGGTGATCGTTGACGATGGGAGTACCAACCGACGACGTAAGGATCGACCGCTCGTGAGCAAGGTCCCCTCCCTCACCCTCAACAATGGCGTCGCGATGCCGCAGCTCGGCTTCGGTGTCTGGCAGGTGCCGGACGACGAGGCGGCGAAAGCGGTTGGCACGGCTCTGCAAGCCGGCTACCGCAGCATCGACACCGCGGCCATCTACGAGAACGAAGAGGGCACCGGACATGCCGTGGCCGCCTCCGGAATCGCCCGCGAGGAACTCTTCATCACGACGAAGCTGTGGAACGGCTCGTCCGTGACATGGACGCGTGACGCCGTCCTGCGTGAATTCGACGCCTCGCTGAAGAAGCTGGGCCTCGACCATGTCGACCTCTACCTGATCCACTGGCCGCGCGCGATGCGCGAGGACTACCTCACGATCTGGCAGACGTTCACCGAGATCGAGCAGAGCGGCCGCGCGAAGGCGGTCGGCGTCTCCAACTTCAAGGTGCCGCAGCTCCGTCGCGTCATCGAGGAGTCCGGCGTCGTACCGGCCGTCAACCAGGTCGAGCTGCACCCGCAGCTCCAGCAGGCGGAGCTGCGCGCCTTCCACGCCGAGCACGGAATCCGCACCGAGGCATGGTCCCCGCTGGGCCAGGGCAAGGGCCTTCTGGAGGTCCCGACGGTCGTCGCGATCGCGCAGAAGCACGGCAGGACGCCCGCCCAAGTGGTGCTGCGCTGGCACCTGCAGACGGGGAACGTGGTCATTCCCAAGTCGGTGACTCCGTCGCGTATCGCCGAGAACTTCGATGTGTTCGGCTTCGAGCTGGACGACGAGGACATGCTCGCCATGGCCGCCCTGGACGAGGGCAAGCGACTGGGCCCCGACCCCGACGGCTTCGACTGGAACTGACGTCCCTGATCGACGCAAAGGGCGTGCCCCTGGCTGCTGTTCAGCAGCCAGGGGCACGCCCTTCGGGGCCCGCTCGGGTCGGCGGGCCCCTGATGGGCTACGACTTGCTGTCGAACGCACCACGCAACAAGCACAGGAGGCAGCACGTGTCACGTCCGGTCACCATCGTCACAGGCGGCAGCAGGGGTATCGGCGCAGCGACATGCGTCCGGCTGGCGGCCGACGGCCACGACCTGACCCTGGCGTACCTCAGCAACAGCGCGGCGGCGGACGAGGTCGCAGCCGCTGTACGTGCGGCGGGCGCCCGCTGCGTCACGGTGCAGGCGGACACGTCCGAAGAGGCGGACGTGGAGCGGCTGTTCGACACCGCCGCGCGCGAACTCGGCCCGGTGACGGGCCTGGTCAACAACGCCGGAGTGACCGGCCCGCTCGGCAGACTCGCCGACACCCGCACCTCGGACCTGCGCCGGGTGGTCGAGGTGAACCTCCTGGGCTACCTGCTGTGCTGCCGGCGGGCCGCCCGCGACATGGCGGCGCTCGGCTCCGGCGCCATCGTCAACATCTCCTCCGCGGCGGCGACGCTGGGCAGCCCCGGCGAGTACGTCCACTACGCCGCGACGAAGGCGGCCACCGACGCCCTGACGGTCGGCCTGGCCAAGGAACTCGGCCCGGACGGCATCCGGGTCAACGCGGTCGCGCCCGGCGTCATCAACACCGACATGCACGCCACCATGGGCGACCCCGACCGCCCGTCCAAGGCGGCCACCACGATCCCGCTCGGCCGCCCCGGCGAACCGGAGGAGATCGCCGCGGCGGTCGCCTGGCTGCTGTCGCCCGACGCCTCGTACACGACGGGCACGGTCCTGAGGGTCTCCGGCGGCCGGTGACCGGCACCATGTCCGAACGGGTGGAACGCGTGGACGAGCAGGACCGGGAGCTGGGCGTCGTCGACCGGGATGAGGCCATCCGCAACCGGTGGCTGCACCGGGTGGCGACCGTCGTGTGCCGGGACGCGACGGGACGGATCCTGGTGCACCGGCGACCGGGAAGCGCCGCGCGCTTCCCGGGCCAGTACAACTGGATGCTCGGCGGAGCGGTTGAGGCGGGCGAGTCCTACGCGGACGCCGCCGGAAGGGAACTCGCCGAGGAAGCCGGGATACGGGCCCAGGTCCGGTTCGTCCTCAAGTTCCTGTGCCACGGGACGATCAGCCCGTACTGGCTCGGTCTGCACGAGGCCGTGATCGAGGGCGACCTGACGCCGGACCCGCGGGAGATCGCGTGGCACGCCTGGCTGCCCGAACCCGCGCTGCGGGAGGCACTCGATCAGTGGCCTTTCGTGCCCGACTGCCGGGAGGCCTACGCGAGGTATGTCGCACTGCCCGGGGGCCACCGGTCCAGCGAGCTTGCGACTGATCCGTAGCGCAACCAAGGGCCGTTTCACCACGAGCGCGTCGATTCCTCATATTTACGCCCCATATGCCTAGGGTTGGTGATCCGTAGTCCCCCTTCCCTCTGGAGTGATCCCATGGAGCGTTTCAAGCGTGCGTCGGTGACCGGAATCGCGACGGCCGCCGTGCTGGCCGGTTCCGTCGGAGTGGCCATGGCCGTTGTCTCCCCCGCGCCACCGGCGACGGACACCGGCCGTGACAGCGCGAGACCGGCCCACGCAGGACCCACGCTGACGGCCAGAGCCACGACCGACGGCGTCCAGGCGTGGCAGGAGTTCCGGGTGTACGGCAAGGCCCGGCAACTGCCTCCCGGGACCCGGGTCACGCTGCAGCAGAAGCAGAACGGCAGGTGGGTCACCCTGCCCGCCTCCATGAACCTCACGCAGCGGTCGACCTACAAGATGCGGGTTTACCTCGGTCTCAAGGGCCGCAACACGCTCCGGATCGTCGGCGGAGGCATCGCGTCGCCGCCCCTCAAGGTGCGGGTGCACTGAGTCCGGCACGGCTTAACCGGCAGGTGTCGCCCTCGCCGCCGTCAGGCGTCCGGCGAGGGCTTCGCCCAGCCCCTCTCGTACGATCGGTCAGCGCGAACGCGACAGGGTCGACCGAGAGGTACGAACATTGAGCGGGGCACTGGCACCAGGGCTCTATCTGGTGCGCAACATCGGCAGCGGGCTGCTCCTCGAGGTGTACGGCGGAGCCAAGGGCAGCGGTGCCAACGTCCAGCAGGGCAAGGACAGCGGAGCCCCGGCCCAGCAGTGGCAGATCGATCCCGTGCCGGGTGGCAGCGGGCTCCACCACTTCGTGAACGCCGCCAGCGGAAAGCGGCTGGACGTGGCGAACGCATCCACCGAGAACGGCGCCAACATCCAGCAGTGGAAGGCCAACAACTTCGGCGCCCAGGAATGGATCGTCGAGCAGCACCTGGACGCGCCGGGCACCGTCACCGTCGTCAGCTTCATCAGCGGTCTGCTGCTAGAGGTCGAGGGCGGCAGCACCGAGGACGGCGCGAACGTGCGGCAGTGGGAGGACACCGACTCCCCCGGCCAGTGGTGGCGCCTGGAGCCCTGTTCCTGACTCAGTCCCGCCGTGCGGTGTGCACCGTGCGCGCGGTGAGCAGGTACACGTCCGGGCGATGGAGCAGACCCTGCGGGTCCTCGGGGTCGAGCAGCCGGTCGAGCACCGCGACATCGTCCGTCGCCAGCCGTCCGTCCAGCATCCTGCGCTGCCAGCCGACGGCGCCGACGAGATGTTCGCGTACGGCCTCGGGCACCGGCGCGGGGATGTCGAGCAGGAACGAGCGCGTCCCGCTGGGCGAGAGGCCCGCGGCGGCCATCAGTGCCCGCCAGTCCTCGACCTCGTCCTTCGCTCCGGGCAGCCCGGCCCGCATCTCGATGAACCACTCGCCCTGCGCCGCGTCCAGCCTGCTCTCCAGACCCGGGCGGCCGATCCCGATGTCGCGCGGCAGCTGACGCGCGGGCAGTCCGCCCTCCGCGATCGCGAGCAGCCCGCCCGGGCGCAACAGCCGGGCGAAGCCGCCGAGCGCGGCGCGCTGGTCGCCGATGTGGTGCAGCGAATTACCCGCCCAGATCAGATCCGCCTCGCCCAACTCGTCGATTCCGTCCGGGAGTTCGGCGTGGTGCGTACGGACGCGGTCCCCGAGCCCGGCGCGCTCGGCGCGGGCGCGGGCCCGTTCGAGCAACGGTTCGGTGGCGTCCACGGCCACCACTTCCGCGTACGGGAACGCCCGAGCCAGCAGCAGGGTCAGCACTCCCGGGCCGCTGCCGATGTCCAGGATCCGCCGGACCCCGGCCACCGGCAGCAACTCACCCAGCCAGGCCCCCACCTGCTCGTACAGGGGGCCCTGGAACTGTGCGTTGCGCTCGAGCAGGCCGCTCATCTCGTCCCAGTCGATGTGCGTGCCGTCGTGATTGTCGTGGTGATGACTCATGCCCTCAGCGTCGCGCCACGGCGCCCTCAGCGCGACTCTTGTTGCCGTTCCGGCAAAGCTGCGCCGGTGCGGTGTTCCTGCGGGCTGATGCCCCGTACCCGCTTGAATGCGGTGCTCAGCGCGAACGAGCCGCTGTAGCCGACCTTTCTGGCCACCGCCTCGACCGTCGCGTCGGTGTCGCGCAGCAGATCCGCCGCGAGCGCGAGCCGCCACCCCGTGAGGTACGCCATCGGCGGCTCCCCCACCAGATCGTTGAAGCGGCGGGCCAGCCCGGCTCTGGAGGCTCCGCACTTGGCGGCCAGCGAGGCCACCGTCCACGGGTGCGCCGGGTCGTCCTGAAGCAACCGCAGCGCCCGGCCCACCACCGGGTCACCCATGGCCAGATACCAGGCGGGCGCCTCGGCGCCGGGGCGCGAGAACCAGGCCCGCACCACGGCGATCAGCACCAGATCCAGGATCCGGTCGAGCACCACGCTCTGGCCCGGCTCGTCCCGGGAGATCTCGTCGTCGAGCACCGGCATCAGCGGGCAGTCCCAGACGTCGGCGGGCAGATGGAGCAGCTGGGGCAGCGCGTCGAGCAGCCGCGCGCTGACCTCGCCCTTCATCTGGTACGTCCCGACCAGCATGGTGGCCGAGCCGTGCGGGTCGTTGCCCCAGCTGCGTACGCCCAAGTGCATGGACTCCGCGAGCGGTTCGCCCTGGAGGGTGTGGCAGGTGCCGCCGGGACCGATCAGCGCCGTCGGCTCGCGGGTGACCTGGTCCGCCGCGGTGTACGGTCCCGGGCCGCGTGCGATCGCGACATCGCCGGGACGCAACAGCACCGGGTCACCGTCGTCGGGCATGATCCAGGCCTCGCCCGCGGTCATGCAGAGCAGGGAGAGCGGGGCCCTGTCCTCGATGCGTACGGACCACGGCGGCTCCATCACCATCCGCAGGAGGAAGGCTCCCCTGGCGCGCGGTCCGTCGAGAAGTCCGGCGAGAGCGTCCATGGTCCTCAGCGTAGACGGACGCATATGGCATTGAGCTTCTCGCACATGGAGAGTCCAGACCGTGGCCGCGAACCTTGAGGCATGACAGAGAACCTGAAGCAGGAAACGGTGTTGGTGACAGCGGCCACGGGCAAGACCGGACGACGGGTCGCGGAGCGCCTCGCGGCACGCGGCGTGAACGTGCGGACCGGATCGCGCAAGGGATCGGTCCTCTTCGACTGGGAGGACGAGTCGACCTGGGGACCCGCACTGCGGGGCGCGGACGCGGCCTACGTCGCGTACTTCCCGGACCTCGCGGCCCCCGGCGCGCCCGAGGCGATGCGGGCCCTCGGCCGGGTGGCGGCAGAGAGTGGCGTGAGGCGTCTGGTGCTGCTCTCCGGCCGCGGTGAGCCGGACGCGGTGGTCGCGGAGGAGGCGCTGCGGGAATCGAGCCTGGACCTGACGGTCGTGCGGGCCAGTTTCTTCGCGCAGAACTTCAGCGAGGGCGCGATGTACGAGGGGGTAGTCGCCGGAGAGCTCCCCTTCCCCGCCGGCGAGACCGCCGAGCCCTTCATAGACGCCGACGACCTGGCGGACGTCGTGGTCGCGGCGCTCACCGAGGACGGTCACGCCGGACGGGTCCATGAGCTGACGGGACCGCGGCTGCTCACCTTCGGCGAGGTGGCCGCGGAGATCGGCCGGGCGTCGGGTCGCGAGGTGCGGTACGTCCCGGTGTCCGGGGTGGAATACGCCGAGATGCTGCAGCAGTTCGGGTTCCCCGGACCGGAGTCGGAGTGGCTGTCGGACCTGTTCACGATGCTGCTCGACGGCCACAACGCGTCGCTGACGGACGGGGTGCGGCGGGTGCTGGGCCGCGAGCCGAGGGATTTCACGGCCTTCGCGACCGACGCGGCGGGCGTGGGGGCGTGGGGGTAAGGCCGGGGGCTCGGCCGCACATTTCAGCCCGTCCGGCGTTTGAGGACACGTGCGAAGCGCGTACGGGGGTCCGGGGGCCCGCCCCCAGTTCGGGGTGGGGGTACCTCCCACGGCCGCCAGGCCGTAGGGGGAGGGCGGGTAGGGGCTGTATCGATGTGCGGCTCCGCCGCGTGGGCCCGCCGCAGGCGCCCCTACCCGCACGCGTACCGCTCCGCCAGCGCACGAGCCGTCGCCGCAAGCCGGGCCCGGAGCTCAGGCGGCCCCAGCACCTCGATCTCCGCCCCCATGCCCAGGAATTCGCGATGCGCGTGATCGACGGACTCGATCGGCAGCACCGCCCGCGTCCAGCCGTCCGCCTCCTCCGCGCCGGTGTCGGCCAGTGCCCGGGCCGCCGCGCCCGTCAGCCGCGCGGCCGCGGCCGGCGAGAGACGCACAAGCGCATCGCCGCCGTGCAGCCGGGCGTGGAAGTCGGCCTGGTAGCGCTGCCAGTAGGCGGCCAGATCGAAGTCGACCGGCAGCTCGAACTCCCCTTCTCCTACCGCGAGTTCAAGGATCTGGTCGACGCGGAACGTCCGCGGGCCCGGCCCGGCGACGACGTACCAGCGGCCCGCCTTCAGCACCAGGCCGTACGGTTCGAGGCGCCGGTCGACATCTGTCGGCTCCTTCCAGCGGCGGTAGCGGATGTCGAGCACTCGGCTGTGCCAGACCGCGTCCGCGACCGCCGTCAGATACGGCACCTCGTCGTCGGACGCGTACCAGCCGGGCGCGTCCAGATGGAAGCGGGACCGCATCCGGTCGGCCTGGTCGCGCAACTCGGCCGGGAGCGCCGCACGGAGCTTGAGCTGGGCCGCGGCCAGCGCCGAACCGAGGCCGAGCTCGGCGGCCGGTCCCGGGATCCCGGAGAGGAACAGCGCTTCGGCCTCCCCCGCGGACAGGCCGGTCAACCGGGTGCGGTAGCCGGCGAGCAGCTGGTATCCGCCGGCGTGGCCGGCGTCCCCGTACAGCGGAACACCGGCGGTGTGCAGCGCCTCGACATCGCGGTAGACGGTTCGTACGGACACCTCCAGCTCCCGCGCGAGCTGGGCGGCGGTCATCCGACCGCGGGTCTGGAGCAGCAGGAGGATCGAGACAAGTCGGCTGGACTTCACTGACACATGATGTCAGTGAAGCGGGCTTAGCGTCCTGCCATGACCTTCACCGAGAAGCTGCTGCGGGCACTGCCCCCGATCGAGGTCGGCGGCCGCCGCATCAAGCGGTACCACGTCACGGGAGACCCGGGCGGAATCGAGCCCGCGGTCGAGAAGGCCGCGTACGCGATGCTCCCCGAACTCCTGCCGGAGCCGGACGGCACACCGCCGGCCACGTTCGTCGTCCTCCACAGGGGAGGGGACGACGGCGCGTACGTCAACGCGTACAGCTGGGTGTGGGACAACGTCCTGCACTTCGGCGGCGCGGCCGCCGGACAGCCGGTGCTGGACTGCCCGGACCGCGACCCGTCCCATTTCGTCCGGCTCGACAGAGCCGATCGGCCATGGATCGGCTGTGTCTGGGAACTGCCGCCGATCCAGCACGAACGCAACGCGTGGGTACGGCACATGCTCGCGCCGGACCGTCCTGATCTCGACGCCTATCTCGCCGACTCACTGCCCGACGGCACGACAGGAGACCGCTCATGAGCACGACCGACTTCGACTTCTACCAGGGCGAGTGGACCGTGGCCAATCGCCGCCTCAAGGACTTCCTCGAAGAGAGGAGCGGGTGGGAGGAGTTCACCGCGGTGAGTCGCGCGTCGCGCCACTGGGCGAACTTCGACGAGATCGAATTCCCGACGATGGGCTTCAAGGGTCTGACGCTGCGGCTGTACGACACCGAGCGCGAGGAGTGGTCGCTGTACTGGTCGAACGACCGCCGGGGCGTGCTGGACCCGCCCGTGGTGGGCAGGTTCGGGCCGGAGGGGCGCGGAGTGTTCTACGGTGACGACACCTACCAGGGCAAGGACGTACGGGTCCGCTTCCTCTGGTCGGACATCACCGCGACGACGGCGACATGGGAGCAGGCGTTCTCGGTCGACGGCGAGGAGACGTGGCTGACGAACTGGGTGATGGAATCGGTCCGCCGCGGCTAGGGCCTGTCGTTTGGATCAGGCCGGACCAGTGAGCGGGGTCTCGTGCGTGCGAGCGTGCGTGCCAGGGCACGCGAGCCCGGCAAGATCCAAACGACAGGCCCTAGGTCGGGGGCCGGGCGGGTCACCCGGCCCCCGCCCGTCAGCTCGCGCCGTGGCCCGCGGCGATCTCTTCCACGCGCTGGGCCAGCTCGAAGTCCTTTTCGGTGACCGCGCCGCCCGCGTCATGGCTGTTCACTGACAGGGCGATGGTGTTGTAGCCGAGCGTCAGATCAGAGTGGTGGTTCAGCGCCTCCTGGATCTGGGCGATGTGCACGACCATCGCGGTCGCCGCGAAATGAGTGGAGAGGCGGTAGGCGCGGGCGATGCGGTCGCCCTTCTGGGACCAGCCGGGGAGCTCCCGCAGGCGGTCCTCGATCTCCTTCTGCGACAGCGGCTCTGTGGGCATGACCAGGATCCCTTCGGAAAACGGCTCAGGAAGTGGCACAGGAAACGGCTCGGGAAACGGCGGCGACTTCGGCCACCATAAATGGGATGCCCGCCCGAACGCGCTCTGTGTACCTTCCACCGGTGGATGCACTGACCGAAAAGCAGATACGCGGATCCTTCGTCAACTGCACGAAGGGTGAGGCCACGCGTATGAAGCTACCCGCCGATTTCGCCGAACTCCCCTGGGACGACCTCGACTTCCTCGGCTGGACCGATCCGGGCGCTCCCCTGCGGGCGCATATCGTCCTACCTCGCGAGGACGGGCCGGTCGGCATCACCCTCCGGGTGCCTTCCACCGGACGGACCAGCGCCGTGAAGTCCAGCATGTGCCAGGTCTGCCTCACCGGGCACGCCTCGTCCGGGGTGACCCTCTTCGCCGCGCCCCTGGCCGGCGCGGCGGGCCGGGACGGCAACACCGTGGGCACGTATCTCTGCGCGGACCTCGCCTGCTCGCTCTACATCCGCGGGCGGAAGCTGCCGAAGCTGCGCGGCGGCCTGCACGAGGAGACTCTCACCCTGGACGAACGGATCACTCGCACGGTCGACAACCTGACGGCCTTCGCCGACAAGGTGATGGGCCTGCGCTGAGCTGCCGTTTGGGGCTTCGTCCATGATCCGCCGGACAGAACCTGGCGGTGAGGTGCTTCGAAAACCAGTGGAGCAGCGCCGCTGTGCGCCATTACCGTGCTGCCGAACCAAGTCGTCTAGTCCAGGACGTGCCGTTGTACACCCTGTGAGACCTCCCGAGCGCTGAATCGTCGCGCGTCGCGCCTGTGCGCCGCGCTCCTTTTTGCTGCGGACTTCTCACTGAAACCGGTGTACTTCTGTGCTCGAAAACTGGGTGGTCGTGCCCACCTGCCTGCCGCTCGTTCTCCGCCGTTGCCACGCGTGCGCGTCCGAGCACTTCCGGGCAAGCGGTAAATTTCGCGTCAACGCAAACCACAAGCTCATCGACGCCTGGCTCCTCGCGCTCTGTACCGCTTGCGGGGAAACGGCAAAGCTCACGGTCCTGGAGCGGATGAATGTGCGCTCCGTACGACCCGAGCTGCTGGACCGGCTGCATGACAACGACCCTGGCCTGACAGCTGAGCTGCTCCAGGATCCGGTCGTGCGGCGCCGTAATCGCATCGCCCTCGACTGGGACAACGCCTGGCGCCTCGACACCGGCGGATCGGATTACCTGGACCGCGAGGTGATCGACGTCTCGGTCCGCTTTGCGGCGCGGATCCCTGTCCGGCCGGTGCGACTGATCGCTGAAGGTTGCGGTCTTTCGCGGGCCGAGGTCGAGAGACTGATCACGGAGGGGAAACTCGTTTCGGCAGTCCGGCTGAGCGGCAAGCTCTCCGCCGGGTTCACCTTCACGCTCAAACGCTGAGCCCTCCTCGGGACCAGGGGCCCGTCCGGCAAGATCCGCCGGACGGGCCCTAGTGGTCGCGGCCAACTTCCCTTCAGGCAGTTGACGAACGTCAAGGCCAACTGCCCTGAATCCCTGCCTCTCTTTGCCAAGAGGCTGCGTCTGAACGGACTCGTCGGGTTCGGCGGTCCGGAGGACTGATCAGGCAGCTTCGGGCATCACGTAGCCGGGGGCGGCGTCACGGCGTTCGGCAGAACGGGTCTTGCGGCGGGTGAGCCGTCGAAAAGGGGCACTGCGCCGACCCGGGTTCAGGCGCGCGAATCCAGGACCTGTTCGATGGTGTCGGCCTGCTCGGCGGGCTTGTCGGGCCGGTGACGCAGTACGCGCGCGAAGCGCAGCGCGACGCCGGCCGGGTAGCGCGGGGAACGCTGGACTCCGTCGTACGCGACCTCGACGACGAGCTCGGGACGGACGGTGACGGTGAACCCGTCGTCCCCGGTTGCCAGTTCGCGCAGCCGCTCCGTCTGCCAGCGCAGCATCTCGTCGGTGAGGCCCTTGAAGGTCTTGCCGAGCATGACGTACGAACCGTCGGCGGCCCGTGCGCCGAGGTGGAGATTGGACAGGAGTCCGGTGCGCCTGCCATGGCCCCGTTCGACGGCCAGGACGACGAGGTCGAGGGTGTGGACCGGCTTGACCTTGAGCCAGGAGCGGCCACGGCGGCCCGCCGTGTAGGGCGCGTCGAGAGCCTTGACCAGCACGCCCTCGTGGCCGCGGCGCAGAGTCTCGGCGAAGAACTCCTCGGCGGCGGCGACCTGCCCCGCGTCCGCCGGGTCCTCGACGACCGTACGACGTACACGCATCGGCTCCTGTACGAGGCGGGCGAGGACGGTGTGCCGTTCGGCCCCTGTGAGGTCGAGGGTCGGCTCCCCGTCGGCGGCGAGCACGTCGAAGAAGACGGGCGACAGCGGGAGGGTGGCCCTGGCTGCGTCCACGTCGACGCGGGAGCCGACGCGGGAGGCGATGTCCTGGAAGGGGACGGGGCGTCCGCTGCTCGCGTCCAGAGCGATGACCTCGCCGTCCAGGATGAACTGATCATCCGTCATGGACCGTGCTGCGGCGGTGACTTCGGGGAGCCGCTCAGTGATGTCGTCGAGGGATCTGGTGTACACACGGATGTCCTCACCGGCGCGATGCACCTGGACGCGGATGCCGTCGAGCTTCTCTTCGACGACGCAGGCCGTCTCCAGCGCCTCGACGGCTTCGGTGACGGACTTCGCCGTGTGGGCGAGCATCGGGAGGACGGGGGTACCGACGCGCAGCCGGAACCGCGCCAGGGCGGTCGGCCCGTCGGCGAGCAGGGCGCGGGCGACGCGGGGCAGCGACCCGTCGAGCATGACGGCCCTGCGCACATCGGCGGCGGGCGCAGCGGCGGCCTTCGCGACGGCTTCCAGCGCGACCGCGTCGAGCGCGCCCTGGCGGACCTCGCCGATGAGCAGCCGCATCAGAAACTCCTGCTCCCCGGCCGTGGCGGCGGCCATCAGATCACGCACGAGGCGCTTGCGCTCGGCCTGGGACCCGGGCCCCGCGACGCTCGCGAGCCGGGTCAGGGCCGCGTCCGCGTCCGCGACGGTGAGGCTGGGGGCCTCGGCGGGAGGTGCGGGTTCCTTGAGCACGCTCCAGCCGATGCCGATACGGCCCTGCGGGAGGCGCCCGGCGAGGTACGAGATGACGAGCCCGACGTCATCGGGCTCGGCCTCGGCGAACAGCCCCGCGAGCGCGGCGATCTTCCGCGAGCGGGCGGAGGTGGCGGCGACGTCGCGCGACACATCGGCGACCCGTACGAGAAGCATGCGGCCATGGTCCCTCGCGGCGAGGACGAGCGCACGCGGTGCGGGCCCGCGGCGCGGCTCTGGGCGGTGCGGGTGCCCGGTGCCGCGTGGTGCGGGGTCCGGCGGTTCGCCCGAGAAGCCACCCACCGGGCAGCAACCACCAACGCCCCCTGGCTCAGCTTCACCACGGACGCTGGAAACGCGGGGACGACCCTGCACGCCCCCTCGCCACCGGACGGGCCGCGGTGCGCGGGTTCCGCCAACCCTGGAAACGCGCCAAACCAGCACGTGGCCGGGCAGAGGTCCGGCTGATCAGCGCGCCCTGTCTTTCGGGCGCGTTGTGCGCTGCGCGCATCCGTTCATCAAACGCTTATCGACGCCCTGTGTGATCCTCTGAGACTCACAATCCAGGGGGAAGAACGCGTGCTGAACGAGATGGTTTTCCGGAGTGAGGATGTGCCGGCGGCGGACCGGTTGGCCTACTGGGCTGAGCGTGTGGGGCAAACCCATGCTCCTGTGCGCATGAGCAGCGACCACGCCCACGACTTCCACGCCACCCAGCGTGTGTTGGACCTCGGTGCCGTGTCCGTGTGGCCGGCCACGTTCCAACAGCTGGTCATCCGGCGCACGCCGAAACTGATCCGTCAGTCCGACCCGGAGCTGTACCACCTCTCACTTGTCGTGGGCGGGACGGGGATTGGCAACTGGGACGGCCACGAGGCCGTCTACCGGCCGTCCGACCTGCATATCAACGATTCGTCCGTGCCGTGGGAGATCCGCACCGGCAGGGCCCCGGTCACGGCTGTGGGGCTCGAGGTCCCCAAGTCGCTGTTGCCACTGCCGCGCGGCATGGCCGGCCGCACGGTCCCACGGCGGGTACCGGCCCGGGCGGGGATCGGCGCGCTGCTGGCGCAGTTCCTCACCCAACTGATCGCGGACACCACCCCCTACCAGCCGTCCGACGGGGCCCGGCTGGGAACGGTCCTGACCGATCTGGTCGCCGCGCTCTTCGCCCACGCCCTCGAAGCCGAGAGCATCCTCCCGACGGACACCCACCGGCGAACCCTCATCCTGCGCATCAAGAACTTCATCCAGGAGCACCTGCACGACCCGCAGCTCACCCCGGCCGTCATCGCTACCGCGCACCACATCTCCACCAGCTATCTGCACCGCCTCTTCGAGAATGAAGAGGCCACAGTCGCTGCCTGGATCCGCCTGCGGCGCCTGGAGGCCGCCCGCCGCGACCTCACCGATCCGGCACTGCACTCCACTCCCATCCACGCCATCGCCGCCCGCTGGGGTTTCCCCCGCGCAGCGGACTTCAGCCGCGCGTTCCGCACTGCGTACAGCCTTCCGCCGAAGGACTACCGGCACCACGCGATCAATGGCCCGAAGTCTGCTCACAGCTGAGCGAGGGCCGCCCGTCGGTGACGGACGGCCCCACAAAAGCATGGTCGCCGACGATCAACAGTGGGACCACCGACCTCGGTGGCGCGGTCGTTTTCCACGGTCGCCGCAGAGGCCTGGTTGGTGATGGCGAAGACGCCGCAGGCTCCTTGCTTGTTGCTCTCTCCGGGTCAGGAGCTGATGTCGTATGCCTTGGAGCACGCTGCCTGAGTGCCGTTACTGACGCACAGCTTCATGGAGAGCGTCTTGTCCTCGGGCAGATCACCGCCCTTGCACGTGCGGGAGGGTGCGGGCTTCCCGCTGCTGCTGACGATCCGGTTGGCGCTGATCCCTGCCTGCGCGTAGTAGCCGTCGCTGCGGTCGTCGGTGACGCACAGGTAGTCGCCCGGCCCCCCGGAGGCGGGGGGATCCTGGACCCACTCGGCGGTGGCGGCGTACTGACCGTTGATGTAGGCGGTGATCTGACGGCCGTTGCCGTAGTAGAACGAATCAAAGGTGATGCCGGCGGCGTTCGCGGGAGTGGCCCCTCCGATCAGGAACGTTCCGGCGAGCATCGACCCGGCAGCGGCCAGGGAACCCATACGGGCAGCCAAACGCATGTGTAACGACTCCTTCCAGGCGGCTCGAGCCCTTGCCCGAACCGTGCAGAGCCAATGATCTCGAGAGGGAGGCGGGGAGTCGTTAGCACGGGGTCCACGGCCCACTTGGCAATGCGTCAACTTCCCTGGCGGGGGCCTCCGGTCGTCGCGGGGGGACCCGTACCCCTTCGGACAGATGCTGACCCAACTTCAGGGCGCCCTCGCGGCGCGCCCGGGCCTACCCGGGAGTGGTGAAGCGGGCCCGCCACAGGTCGCGGAGCAGTTAACACGCATCCGCCGCATCCGTAACGGCCGGTCCCCGTCTCCCCACGGTTCACTCAACTCCCCTACCCTTCCGTCGACTTGATCGCATCGACCCAATCGACGTAAAGGCAGGGGACCATGGGGAACCTCAAGCGCGCCGCCCTGACGACCACCGTCGCGGCCGGGCTGTTCGCCGGCGCGCTCGCGCCGGCAGAGGCGGCAACGCCCGGTTCGGTGGATCCGGGGCAGTTGCCCTACTCCTCCGCCACCTGGGTGGGCGTCCACAACGCCTACGAGAAGGCCAAGTACCCGTACTTCGCCGACGCCCTCGACTCCGGCGCCGGGATGCTCGAACTCGACGTCTGGACCAATGTGTTCGGCCGGTCGTGGCGGGTCTCGCACAGCAACCCGCTTGGCAACAACAACAATTGCGAGAACGCCTCCAGCCCCGCCCAGCTGCGCACCAAGGCCAGAAACCAGGACCTCGGCGGTTGCCTCTCGGACATGAGGGCGTGGCACGACGCCCACCCCGGGCACCGGCCCATCCTCATCAAGGTCGAGATGAAGGACGGCTTCCAGAACAACTACGGCCGCGGCCCCGCCGCGCTCGACGCGCTGCTCTCCGCCAGGCTCGGCGACGCACTGTTCCGTCCGGCCGATCTGGCGGGGGGCCTCCCGGAGCTCGACACGGCGGTCAGGACGAACGGCTGGCCCGCCCGCTCGGCCCTCGCGGGCAAGTTCGTGGTCGAGCTCATCCCCGGCACGGTGGAGGAGGGCAACCCGGCGGACTCACTGTGGACCGACCGCGAGTACGCGATGCATCTGCGTGATCTGGCCGCCGCGGGGCGCCTCCGGGACGCGGCCGCGTTCCCGGCCGTGCATGGCGCCGCCGCAGGTGATCCCCGCACCCGGTACGCCGACGCGGGCATCCGCCCCTGGTTCGTCCTCTTCGACGGCGACGCCGGTACGTACGCGGGCGGGACCGTCGACACCTCGTGGTACGACCGGAACCACTACCTCGTCGTCATGACGGACGCACACAACGTGGCGCCCGCGATCGACGGCACGAACCCGACCGAGGCGCAGGCGCGGGACCGCGTCAACCTGCTGGCGGGCCGTTACGCGAGCGCGGTCTCGGCCGACTGGTACCCGCTGCCGTCGGTGCTCGCGACGGTGGTGCCGAGGGGCAGCGGACAGTAACGGAACGTTACGTCCGTCACAGGCCTGACCCCGGGTAACAGGGAACGGGCCGGGACGGTTTATCGTTCACCTATACGTGGAGACGCGATGCGTCCCCACCCTGTGCCGCCCCGGCCGGAAACCCCCGTTCCGGCCGGGGCTTCTCTCTCGAGCACCAGCAGCGCGGGGCCGACCAGCGCGGGCAGCCGGTCATTCACACAGGTCAGCAGGGCCAGCCGGGCGCGACAGTCCCCGCAGTCCTCCAGGTGGAGGCACAGCTCCCCGGCCTGTCGCGGTGACTCCGGGGCCTCCCCCACATGGGCGGGAATCCGCTTCCAGTGCCTCTCGCACGCGGGGTCGTCCGGTATCCCGGGATGCGCGCGCAGAAACGCGTGCCGCAAACCCTCCTGCGCCCGGTGCAGCAGCACCGCCGTCGCTCCATGCCCGGCGCCCACACGGTGTCCGACCACGTCGAGGGGGTGATCCTCGGCCTCGGCCAGCCAGAGCGCCTTGACCCAGCGCTCGGGCAGCTGCCGCAGGACGCGCGACAGGAGTCCGACGTACGCGATCCGGCGGCCCGGGTTTCCGTCCGCGTCGGCGAGGTTACGCACAGTGGTCGCCAGATACGCGGGCACGTCGTCGACCGAGTGTCCCGAGGACAACCGCCGCCAGACCCGGAAATGCGCCTCGGCGACGAGATCGTCGGCCAGCCAGGGATTACTGGTGAGGGAGCGGGCATACGCGACGAGCCGCGGCTGCTGCTCTGCGCACAGCCGCACGTAGGCGTCCGAGCCCAAGGCCGAGGGACCCTCGGACATAAGGAGACTCCTGTCCCATTTGTGATGAATACGAAGCTGCCGAGCCTAACCAGCAAACCCCCAGGCTTCGCAAATTTTGTGATGCAGGTCACATTCACCCCGCCCGCCGTCCGCATGGACTTCGCACGCCGTCGACGTGCCGTATTACGGTTTCGGGTATGACAACTGTCGCGTCCGACACCGGAGTAGGTCCGCTGCTGCGCGGCTGGCGCGACCGGCGCCGGATCAGCCAGCTGCAGCTGGCCCTGCGGGCCGACTCCTCCGCCCGGCACATCAGCTTCATCGAGACGGGCCGCTCCCGCCCGAGCGAGGAGATGATCCTGCGCCTCGCGGAGCACCTCGACGTTCCCGTACGGGAGCGCAACGCCCTGCTGCTGGCCGCCGGTTACGCGCCTCGATTCACCGAGACGCCGCTCGACGATCCGTCGATGGGCGCCCTGCGTGAGGGGATGGAGCGGCTGCTCACGGGCTACGAACCGTATCCCGCGACCGTCGTCGACGGCTCGTACACCGTCGTAGCCGCGAACCGGGGTATCGCGATGCTGCTGGAGGGGCTTCCGGAGCATCTGCTCACGCCACCTCTCAACGCCATGCGGATCACACTCCACCCCGATGGCCTCGCTCCGCGGATCCGCAATCTGCGGGAGTGGCGCGGTCATCTGCTGGCCCAGATGGAGCGGCAGATCGCACTGGCCCGCTCCGAGCCGCTGCGCGCGCTGTACGACGAGGTCGCCGCCTATCCCCTTCCCGGGAACGGCGCCGACGCCGAGGACCGGGAGGAACCCGTGCCCCCTCCGTATTTCGCGCTTCCGCTGCGGATCGAGCACGAAGGGCGGGTGCTGTCGTTCGTCTCGTCCATCTCCACCTTCAACACCCCGATGGACGTGACCGTCGCCGAGCTGGCCATCGAGACCCTCCTCCCGGCGGATCCGGCGACGGTCAAGTACCTGCAGTCGCTCACTCCGTAGCGGCCGCGCGCAGCGCCGACCATTGCAGAGCCGCGAACCCGGCGACGGTCACGGCCTGCAGCGGAATCCAGACGGCTCCGGCGGTCGTGGGGTCGAACCAGAGCGCGAGCCCGGCGACGCTGATGACGGCCCACAGCAGGTTGGCGTCGATGACGAACTTCACGGGCAGCTGCGGGGGCCGGCGGCGGGAGGCGAGGTAGCCGACTCCGGCCCCGAACAGGACGAGGAACACGCCCAGTTCGAGGAGCAGGTCCGAGTCGACTCCGAGCAGCCGCCCGAGGGGGCCGGATGCCGCAGCGTATGCCAGTCCGTTCACTGTGGTGACGACGGCGTCGAGAGCGAGGAACCGGCGCAGCATCGTCTGCGGCTCGGTGGTGCGGGAGATACCGGCGAGCAGGGTGGCGGACATGGCGGATCAGCCTCCATCGAGGTCGTACGGGCTGGTCGGGGACCCGGAACTCGAACGGAGTGCGCCGCCCGAGTTCCGGTACCGCAAGGGTGGCGGGTTCGGCGGGGGCCGTCGATTACGCGGGAGGTAATCGCGCACTCCCCTCAGTAACGGGCGTGCCGTGAGCTCACATGACATCGCTGAGCGTGTCCGCCAGCCTGCGTCGGGAGGCCCGCGCGGCCGGCAGGGTTGAGACGGCGATCGCCCCAGCGACGGCCGCTCCGCCGAGCAGGAGCAGCACTTCCGGGGAAGGAGGCTGGGCAATGCCCGCGCCGAGCCCGCTCGATCGCCCCTGCAGGTCGATCAGCCACGTCGATACGTACACACCCAGGATGGTTCCCGTCAGGGCTGCTGCCGCAGCGATGAACCCCGTGCTGGTGACAATCACCGCGGTGATCTGACGGGGGGTCAGCCCGATGGCTTTGAGGGCGAGAAGGTCGCGGCCGTGTTCGCGAAGTCCCGCGGCGATGACCGTGAACAGTTCGGCCAGACCGATGAAGGCGAGCACTCCGACGAGTCCGATGATGACCCCGCGGGCGGCGGAGAGCTGGTCGGCGGGATTGGTGTTCTTCCGCACCTCGAGACCGCCGTGGGACGACTCGGCCAGTGCACTGCTCACCGCATCGGGGTCAGCCGCATGCGTCAGGACCAGGTTGTAGAACTCGGGCCGCAGCGAGGCGTCCCCCTCCCGAAGCGTGTCGACGGTTGTGGAGATCACGCGGCCGCCGTCCTGTGGCTCGATACTGCGGCCTACGATATGGAGGACTTGCGGGCTGCCTCCGACGGTCATGCGGACCCAGTCACCGACCTCCGCTCCCAGGAGGTCAAGAAGTCCCTGGCCCGCCACTGCTTCGTCCGAGTTCTGGATCGTGCGGCCTTCAGCAATGGTGAAGGGGTAGGGGTGTCCTACGGTGCCCAGGCCGCGAAGCGTGATCGTCCTTGTCTGGCCAGGGACCAGCGCCGCAACCTCGACGCCCGGGTGGGCCGCGGACACGCCCGGTTGATCGGACAGCAGCCTGCGTGCCGTCGCGTCGTCGATGCCCTCCGGCTTCGCGCGAAGTTCTGCGGCAAGTCCCACGTCCTCGGGTCGGCTCTCGAAGCGGTCGAGGGTCGACCAGGCTCCCAGAGCGATCGTGATCATCAGCAGTGGGAGCGCGAGCCGCCCCACGGCCGCTGCGGCGCGCGCCGGGCGGTGGAATGCCCCGCGCCAGCCGAGCACGAGTGCGGGGGGCGTTCTCAGCCGCAGAGCGAATCTGGCAGTTCTGGACAGCCGGCGGCCGCTCTTGATGGCTCCTCGGGCGATGGGAACAGGTGAGACGCGACCAGCACGCCAGGCAGCAAGGCCGGTAGCTGTCGCAATGACGAGAACCGCCCCGAGTGATGTGGCAAGGACTCTCCAGGCATGCTCGGGCAGGTCACGCCACAGCACCATCGCGTCCCCGATGCGGCCGGGAATCCGTGGGCCCAGCGTCTCCGTGACGGTCGCCCCGACGGCAACGCCGATCAGCGCGAAGGCGGCATGCTCGACCAGGAACGCGCGGACGACCTGACCGGGGGTGAAGCCGATGGCTTTCAGGACGGAGATGTCCCGGAGATGTCCCCGAACTCGGGTGCTGATGGCTCCGGTTACCGCGAGGGCGGCAGCCAGCAAGGCCCCCAGGCCGAAGGAGCCGAGCAGTAGTCCCAGGAGGCGGTTGTCGCCCTCCGCTTCGTCCCGCGCCTCCTCCCAGGTGGAGACTTTGGCAACCTGGTCGGCACCGATCAATGTCACCGCCTGCTGCACGGCGAAATCGGTGTCCTGGGGATCGGCCAGCCGAAGTCCGACGGTCTGACCGACACGGCGGCTGTCGGGTTCGACCCGGTGAAGCTGTGAGGGCAGCAGCCAGGCGACGCCGGGCATCACACCACGGACGAAGCGCGGTTCTGCGGTGTCCGCGAGCCCCACGACCTGAAGAGTCGTAACTCTGCCGTCGCTGCCGCGGACCCGCAGAGTGTCGCCGGGCTTGACCCAGAGCGCATCGGCGGCCGATCGCTCGAGCACGATGCCATTGGGGACGTCGTCCTCCAGCCAGTGTCCGGAGTCAACCAGTGGGCGAGCCGCTTTGGGGGGTTCGGTTTGGGCACCGCGCAGCTCCAGCGACACTTTCGCGCCGCGGATTTCGGCGGTGGCGGGGGCAGTTGGGAAGGGCCCGGAGAAGGCTGCGACGCCGTCGATGTCGGTCAGCTTCTCGGTGAGCGCGTCTGCCCTGGTGTGGATCCATACGTGCGCGCCGGAGGACTCGGTGAAGACGCGCTGCCATGGGTTGGCCGCATATTGCAGGAGCGCGCCCGCCAGCAGTAGGGAGGCGATGATGCCTGCGGTGGCCAGGATGATGAACAGTGCCTCGCCGCGGTTGGCCCGAAGGTCGGCGCGCGCCCACCGCACGGTGGCCCGCATCAGTCAACCCTTGATTCTCAAGATGTCGGCGACACTGCTCGGCACATGCTCAGGACCGCCGAGGACCGCGTCGTCGACGACTTGGCCGTCGAAGAAACTGATCACTCGGTCCGCCGTGCTGGCAGCCCTCGCGTCGTGGGTGACCAGCAGGATGGTTTGGCCGCGCTGATGGAAGCGGGT
Organism: Streptomyces sp. NBC_00322; assembly: GCF_036147535.1. Lineage (NCBI taxonomy): Bacteria > Bacillati > Actinomycetota > Actinomycetes > Kitasatosporales > Streptomycetaceae > Streptomyces > Streptomyces sp. NBC_00322. The sequence continues at coordinate 1,692,275 of NZ_CP108019.1, forward strand.
GAGCAACCGCAGGACATCGCGGCCTCCCTTGCTGTCCAGGCTGCCGGTCGGCTCGTCGGCGAGGAGCAGGCGTGGGTGGTTGACCAGGGCACGAGCCAGCGCCACCCGCTGCTGCTCGCCTCCGGACAGCTCGCCGGGCATGCTGCGCTGCTTGCTTTCCAGGCTCAGCTCAGCGAGCAGCTCCTCGCAGCTCGCCCTTGCCTGCCGTGGACTCTTGCCGGCCAGAAGAGCCGGGAGCTCGATGTTGTCGGTCACGGTCATGTTGGAGACAAGGTTGAAGAACTGGAAGACGATTCCGATGCTGCGTCGGCGCAGCACTGCCCAGCGAGCCTCGCTCAGCGAGTCGACCTGTCGGCCGTCCAGCCAGATTTTCCCGCTGTCCGGGCGGTCCAGACCACCCAGCAAATGCAGCAGTGTGGACTTACCCGCGCCAGAGGGCCCTGTGACGGCAACGAATTCGCCCGGCTCCACCTGCAGATCGACGCCACGCACCGCCCTTGCCTCGGCGCCTTCCGCCCTGTACGTCTTGACCAGGCCCTGCGCCTTCACCATCGGCTGGGGATCAGCAGCAGACTGGGGATCAGCAGCTGAGGAGACATCGCGGCTCATTCCAGCTCCTCCTGACAGCGTTCCAGCCAGTCGAGGTCAGCCTGTAGGTGCAGCATCGCACCCTCGATCAGCAATTGCGAGATTCGCTTGTCATGGTCTTCCGAGGCCGCGAGCCTGGACAGATCACGCATGGCATTCAAGCAATGGCGACGCTGCTTGTTGATCAATCCGATCCGGTCGGCCGCTCCCGTCTCGTGGGCGAGCGCGAGCTTCATGAAGAAATCGTCCCGGATCTTGGGCTCTGCCGGCTCCTCAAACCAGTCAGCCACCGCTTCCCGCCCGGCTTCGGTGAGCCGGTAGATGCGCTTGTTCGGCCGACTGGATTGAGTGACGTCCTCCCCCTGGATCAGACCCGCATTCTCCAGGCGACTGAGAGTGACATAAATCTGCCCGATGTTGGGCTGAGAGTAAGCTGCACCCATGAGCTTCTCAAGAGCTTGCTTCAGCTCATATCCATGAGCCGGCCCCTTGAACAAGAGCACCAGCAGGGCGAGACGCACTCTGTGTATTCCCCTCGCCGCGGATCAGGGAAGCGATTGTGACTTCCTCCGGCTTCGTTTCCCTTTTCGACCGGGTGTCCGCTATCCGTCATGGCTAACAGGTATGCATAGAGCATACGCCGGGAGAGCGACCGACGCGGCGCGCGAAGGAGGCATCCATGCGGTGGGCGCGGGCCGCCAGTGGAGGGCTCATGGTCGGAGCCCTGCTCCTCGCAGGCTGCACCGGGGACGGCGGCGGACAACGGCCCGCTGACACCGGCCCGATGACGTTCGTGACCGGCGGTGACCTGACAGATTATCTGCGCAACGTGCTGAGCGAGTGGAACCGCTCGCACCCAGCCGAAAAGGTGAAGGTCATCGAGCTGCCGGAAGCTGCGGACGAGGTACGCGCACAAATGGCAACCGGCTTGGCTTCGGGCAGTGGCCGCTTCGACGTGCTCAACATCGACGTGACGTGGACCTCGGAATTCGCCGCCGCCGGCTGGATCACCCCGCTCGACGCCGACCGGTTCCCGCTCGACGACTTCCTGCCTCCGGTCGTGGACACCGCCACCTTCCGGGGGGAGCTCTACGCCGTCCCCTATGTCACCAACGCGGGACTGCTCTACTACCGCAAGGATCTACTCCAGCGAGAGGGCAGGCAGCCGCCACGTACCTGGCGCGAACTCGAGAGTATGGCGAAGTCGATCGCGCCCAAGTACGGCCTCGACGGCTATGCCGGCCAATACCTTCCCTATGAGGGGCTCACGGTCAACATCGCCGAGGTCATGCAGTCTGCCGGGGGCCAGATCCTCAGCGACGAGGGAGCACGGGTCACCGTCGATTCCCCGGCCGCCCGCGAGGGCCTTGATTTCCTCGCCCGTGGCGTTCGCGACGGCTGGATTCCCCGGGATGCCCTGACGTTCAAGGAAGAAGAATCCCGGCGTGCCTTCCAGAACGGCGACCTTCTCTTTCTGCGCAACTGGCCGTATGTGTACGACCTGGCCAACGAGAAGGGCTCCAAGACAGCCGGGAAGGTCGGCGCCGTCCCGCTGCCCGGACCGAACGGCCAGGGTTCGAGCATCCTCGGAGGCTCCAACCTCGCCATCAACGCCAACTCGCAGCACCAGAAGTCGGCAACCGAGCTGATCGCCTACCTCACCAGCGAGCGCGTCCAACGCCAGGTGCTCACCCAGGGGTCACTGCCACCCGTACGCGCGGCCCTGTACTCCGACCCCGCCCTGGTACGCAGGTTCCCCTACCTGCCGACGCTCAAGCAGAGCGTCCTGACAGCCAAGCCGCGCCCCAAGAGTCCGCACTACGAGCAGGTGAGTCTGGCTGTCCAGGCAGTCGCTCACGACGCCCTCGCAGGCCGGCAGACCTCGGATGAAGCGGTCACCCGCCTGGCACACGAGCTGCGGGCCATCGTGCGCAGGGGCTGAGCTCCCCTGAGCGCGCCAGCCGGCACGCGCCTTCCTGCCGACTGCGCGGACGGTCGCGATGCCCGACATTGCCGGACATAACATCTTGATCCTTCACCGGCAGCCATTGACACGCCCCCCACACACCTACTTAACATGTATGCATAACTCCAGGTTCCGGCTAAGAGGTGCCCCCTCCACCGCCGACACCGCACGGCCGCAGCCTCGCTCTTCTCTGCGGGACATCAGGCCGATCGCGATCCATCGCACTCCAGTCCGACACAATTCAGGACGGTCACTGGAAATGTATACAACCCAGGTTCAAAGTGGCCGCGCAGATGGTGTGGCGGCACAGGAGTCGCTGGTGCGGACCCTGAGCGCCGCCCCCCGGTTCCGCTATGAAATGACCTTCCAGACCCACGCTCATTCAGTCCCCGCCACCCGTCGCGCGGCCAAAGCCATGCTCGTAGGGGGCACTCCGGGCATGAGGGATGACTGCCTCGACCGTGCGCTGCTGATCATCACCGAACTGGTGGCCAACACCGTCAAGCACGCCGCCCGGCTGTCCCCCCGTGCCGACCTGACTCTCGTGACCGACGAGCACTGTCTGACGATCGCCGTCCACGACCGCGACCCCCGCCTCCCCCGCGTGCTGCCCTCCTCGCACCCGGATGACATCGGAGGACGGGGCCTTCGGCTGGTCCACGACCTCGCTGCCGAGGTCGACGGCACCCTGGAAGTCCGCTGCGACCCTGATCGACGGGGCAAGGCCGTACAAGTCTCCTTGCCCCTCTGACCTACCCGGCGTTCTCCCTCCCGAGGGAGACTTCCGGCCTCAGGAAACCCGCTTGATCGTCCACGTGTTGGGGTCATGGCTGGGCACAGCTGAGTACTGGCAGGCGCCGCTGTAGAAGCGGTTCACCTGCACCCAGCCCGCCGGGGGCAGTGTGGAGGAGCAGGCGTTCACGGTGGAGCCGATGGGCATGCCGGAGACCTGCTGGATCTTCTTGATATTGGGGTTGAACGTGGTGCCGCACGCCCAGCTGTTCCACCACTGCACATCGACCCAGCCGGACGGCGTCAAGGAGCTCGAGCACATGGTCGCGGTGTCGCCGGGGGCGGCCGAGGCCGATAGCCCGGGGAGCGCGACGCATGCGGCAGCGGTCAGCAGGGCCAGCGAGGCCGAACGGAGACGGACCATGGTGGTACCTCCAGATTCATGGATCTCTATGCGCGAACTCCACAATCAATACCGTTCCTCCACATATGAAAAGTAGTCAGTTATCGGACTGAGCTCATCGTGACCGAAAAATGGGTGCCGCCCGCGATCGCCGGCTCCGCCTCCTCCCGCGCCGGGTGTGTCGCCTCATCGAGACGGTGATCACCGCCTAGGTCCTGTCCGGTCGATCAGGCCGGATCAGTGAGCGGGGTCTGGTGCGTGCAGCTGCAGGCCGGAGGATGGGGGTCCCCCCGCCGAAGGCAGGGGGAGAGCCGACGCGGAGCGTCGGCGACTGACGCAACGCAGCATGGGGGCACCTCCCGTGCCCGAAGGGCTACGGGGGTGGGGGCCCCTCCCCCGCCGAAGGCTGTGGGGGAGCGTGCCAGGGCACGCGAACCCGGCAAGATCCGAACGACAGGGCCTAGCACCCCACCCCCGCACCCGCAACAGTCCCCGCACCGCCGTCCGCCCCCCGCGCTATAGGCCCCGTCACCATTCCTCCCGCACCGGCACCGTTCCTACTGTGACCGCACCTCGGTACGCCTGCGGGAGGCCCTGATGCCGTTGCGTGAACGCCTGTCCAAGCCGGCCGGCCGTCTGGCCGTCGTCCTCGTCCTGCTCGCGGCCGCCCTGTGGCTGGCGCCGGCGCCCGCCGCCCAGGCGGCCGTGCCTCTGGAGAGAGTGAGCAGCTTCGGCGCCAATCCCGGCGCCCTGAACATGTACGTCTACCGGCCCGCGGGTCTCCCCGCGCACCCGGCCGTCGTGGTCGCGCTGCACGGGTGCACGCAGAGCGCCCAGGTCTACGCCGACAATTCCGGTCTCACGACCTTCGCCGACCGGCACGGCTTCCTGCTGGTCTTCGCTGAGACGACCTCCGCGAACAACGTGAGCAGCTGCTTCAACTGGTTCCAGACGACCGACAACCGGCGCGGACAGGGCGAGGCCGCCTCCATCAGCCAGATGGTCGCGCATGCGGAAAGTGCCTACGGCGCCGACGCGGCGCGTACGTATGTCACCGGTCTGTCGGCCGGGGGCGGCATGGCCGCGGTGATGCTCGCCGCCTATCCGGACGTCTTCGAGGCGGGCGCGGTGATCGCGGGGCTGCCGTACGACTGCACCAAGGACACGGGCGCCCTCACCTGTATGGACCCGGGTGTGGACCGTACGCCCGCGGTGTGGGCGCAGCGGGTCCGGGACGCCTATCCCTCGTACTCAGGGCCCTGGCCGCGGGTGGCGATCTGGCACGGCGACAACGACCCGAAGGTCGTCCCGAGGAACGCCGATGAGCTGAGGGACCAGTGGACAGCGGTGCACGGCGTGGACCAGAACCCGGACCGTACGTCCACGATCGGGCCGAATCAGACACGCCGGGAGCAGTACCTGGCGGCGGACGGCAGCGGGACGGTCGCCGTCGAGGTCGACCGGGTGCCCGCGATCGGGCACGGGACACCGGTGGATCCGGGCAGCGGGCCGCAGCAGTGCGGGCAGACCGGTACCGCGAACTTCATCGACTCGATCTGCTCCGGCTACTGGATCACCGAGTTCTTCGGCCTGGCCGGCTCCACGCCCGCTCCGGGTCCCGGCAGTCTCCCGGCACCTTCCGGGCTCACGGCCACAGGTGTCACAGACACTTCAATCTCCTTGACATGGACGGCAGTTGAGGGAGCGTCGAGTTACGCGGTGTACCGGGACGGGACGCGTGTCGCGACCCCGGCGGCCGCGTCCTTCGCCGACACGGGTCTGAGCCCGGGCACTGCTCATGGCTACAGCGTGGCCGCCCGCGACGCCGCCGGAACTGCAGGCGCGCGCTCCGGGCTGGTCAGTGCCACCACCACCGGCGGGGCGACCGCCGCCTGCTGGACCACCGACAACTACCACCAGGTGCAGGCGGCGCGGGCCACCACCGACGGCAGCCATGCCTACGCCAAGGGCTCCCGGCAGGACATGGGCCTCTACAACACCTTCGTCACCCACACGCTCAAGGAATCCCCGATCGGCCACTACGTCGTCGCCGACGGCAACTGCCCCTGACCCCACGGTCCGTACGCCCCAGGAGGTCTCTCCGTGCCCCTGCCCCTCGCCGTTCCCTACGCGGCCGCGCTGCTGCTCTCCGTCGCCGCGCTCCCGGCCGTCGTCCATCAGCAGGACACCTCTGCCTCCGGCCACTGCACCCGGATCGCCCGGCTGCATGTGCCGGGTGCCGAGCACCAAGAGGCGTCCTGCCTCGATGAGTTGACGACTGCGGGGACGGTCGCATCCGGTCACACCGACCCGGCCGACTGGGCGGGGCTGACCCCGGCGGGCCTTGCCACACCCACCGGTGTGCCCGGCATCCAGATCGACGGCTACTTCCCCGACACGTCCGCCGGCAATGCCAACCACGGCTGGAAGCACGACGCGCAGTTCGTCGTCCGGCTGCCCGACCGCTGGAACGGCGGACTGGTCGTCGCGGGCTCCCCCGGCGTGCGCGAGCAGTATGCGAACGACCGGGCGATCGGTGACTGGATGCTCTCCCGCGGCTATGCGTTCGCCGCGACCGACAAGGGCAACACCGGAGCCACCTTCTACCGCGACGGCGACGCGCCCGGCGAGGCGATCGCCGAATGGAACGACCGGGTCACCGAGTTGACCAGGGCAGCCCGCGCGGTCGTCACCCAGCGCTACCACCGCCCGCCCTCCCGCACCCTCGCCACGGGCATGTCCAACGGCGGCTACCTGGTGCGCTGGCAGCTGGAGAACCACCCCGAGCTGTACGACGGCGGCGTCGACTGGGAGGGAACGCTCTGGCGGGCGAGCGGCCCGAACCTGCTGACCTTCCTGCCACCCGCGCTGCGCCACTATCCGCTCTACGCATCGGGCGGACCCGGCGCGGACGAGGCGCACCGAGCCATGGTTGCCGCCGGATATCCGGCGGGGTCGGAGTTTCTGTGGCCGTTCCACCATCAGTACTACTGGGATCTGACCCAGCGGATCTATCGCGAGGAGCTGGACCCGGGCTACGACGGCTCCACCGAGGCGGGCACCCCGTACTGCGCGCCCGGCACGCCCGCCTGCGACGCGGACTATGTGTACGCCTCCCGGCCCCCGGAGGTCCGCCGTGCCGTCGCCGCGATCGGGCTGACCGGCCGGATCGGAAAGCCGCTGATCACCCTGCACGGCACTCTCGATGTCCTGCTGCCCATCGGCCAGGACTCCGATGTGTACGCCCGCATGGTGCGCGACGCGGGCCGCAGCGGGCTCTTCCGCTACTACCGGATCGAAGGCGGTACGCATGTCGACTCGCTGTACGACGTCTTTCCGGACAAACTCCGGCCGTTGACGCCCTGTCACCGCTCGGCCTTCAGAGCTCTGGAGGCATGGATCGGACACGGCAGGCAGCCTGTGCCGAGCCGCACCGTGGCCCGTCCGGAAGGTGCCGGTCCGGGCACGCTGCTCGAAGAATGTTCCCTCGCGGGCAAAGAGACCGGATTCTGAGCAATCCCCGGCCTCACCGGCGCCGAATGACAGTCGTGTGGCAGCGCACCGGTCGGCGGTGCGCGGACCGGCTCTGGGGGCGCAGGTGCGAGCGACGATACGGGTACGTGTACTGGCGGAGGACGGGCCACAGGTGTGGCTCGCCGTGAGCGGCCGGCTGGCCCGGTCCACCGCTCCGATGCTGACCGGGGCCCTGCGCCTGCGGGAGGCCGAGGGGTTCACCGTGCTGTTCGTGGATGTCGGCGCGCTCGCCGACGACTGGGAGCTGACCCTCCAGGAGATCCGCGACCTGTTCCCGGGCGGCAGGCGGCTGGCGTTTCACATCATCGGTTCCGCCGATGACCTTCGATTGCAACCCGGCCACGATCGCCGGTTCGTCTTCCATCCGGGACCTGCTTCGGCGTGGACTGTGTGGGTACGCGGCCCTTCGACGACGCCCTCGACGAGGGGCCGCAAGGCAGTACGCCCGTCCGTCCGCACTCGTAGCCGCAGGAGTCCCCTTGGCAGCATCACCTGAACACGGCCAGTCCGTCGCCGACTTCACCCTCCCCGGTGGGATTCTGGTCGACGACGTCTTCGAGCGCCGCGACTTCACGCTCAGCGAGCAGCGGGGCCGCCCGCTGGTCATCGCCTTCTATCCCGGCGACGACACCACCGTGTGCACCAAGCAGCTCTGCTCGTACTCCAGTGGTCTGGAGACGTTCACGGACTGCGGCGCCGAGGTCTGGGCGGTCAGCCCGCAGAGCGTCGACAGCCATGAGTCGTTCGCCCGCAAGTACGGGCTCCGCATGCCGCTGCTCGCCGACACCGACAGGGCCGTCTCACGAGCCTTCGGCATCGCGGCACCGGGCATCGGGCTGCGGCGTGCCGTCTTCGTCATAGCGGCCGACGGGACGCTGCACTGGAAGCATGTGGCTCTGTTCGGGGCGACGTTCCAGTCGAAGGAGACGCTGGCCCGACAGCTCGCGGCGCTCCAGGACGCGTGACGTACGCGTGGCCACGGCATCGCTGCCGTGGCCACCGCACTGTTCAGGCCGCGGGTGGTACGCGAGAGGCGCGTCCGGATCCGCGGGTGAGGGAGTAACCGCCGATGGCCGCCAGCGCGCCGAGCAACCCTCCTGCCGCGGTCCAGAGCCAGCGGTCGGACCACCAGCCCGCCGACCAGCCGCCGTCCGGCTCGCTGATGGTGGCCGCCGCCTGCTTCGGCGTGCTGCCTTCGTCGTCCCGTGCGCGGGTGGCCGTGCCCGGCACCAGCGGGGCGGAGAGCGAACCGCCGCCCGCGTGCGCGCCGCCCGCGTCGACCGATGTGGCCTCGACCTCGGCCTTCACCGGCAGGCCGAGGTCTTCCGCGGGCAGATCGGTGACCGTCAGCCGGATGTAATAGCTGCCGGGCAGCGGGTCGTTGTCCCACGGCTCGGCCCAGGAGCGGACCGTACGCAGCGTGCAGGACAGTTCGACCGACGTGGCCTCCTTGGCCGCGCCCCTGCCCTGCATGCCGTAGATGCAGGACTGGCGCCTGCGCAGCCCGTCGTACACATCGAGCCGCCAGGTGGACGCGCCGTGCCGGGCCGCCGGCTCGGGCAGCGTGACCGTGGCCTTCACGGTGGCCCGGCGGCCCGCGTCGGCGGGGAACACCCAGTAGAGGTAGTCGCCCGCGGACGCCTCGGCGGTGGCCTTGTGGCCCTGCTCGACGGCGGTCGCGTCACGGAATCCGGTGCCCGCCTTGGTCGGTCCGGCCGCATCCCCGCTCTTGCTCGGGCTGGGCGACGGGTCGTCCGCCACGGCTGAGCCGACCGTGCCGGTCAGCGCGGTGGCGGTCAGCAGCGCGGTCGTCAACACACGTGCGATACGCATCAGTTGGTCCTCCATACGGCGACGCGCCAGCGTGAGATCCAGCCCCACAGCAGACCGGCCACCAGGCCGGTGAGCACCAGGACGGCGAGCAGCCACCAGCCACGGCCGAGACCGAAGGCGGCCACGTCGGCCGCCTCGTCGGGCGCGTCCACGACGTCGACAGTGAGCTCGACGGGCAGGCCGGGGTCCGTCTTCACCGACGCGGGCGCCGAGAAGGAGTTGCCGACCTGGAGGCAGACGGTCTCCGCTGCCGGCTTCACCCCGTCGGAATCCTCCGACTCGGCCTTCGGATAGCGCAGCCCGGTGGAGATCACATCGGTGCGTCCGTCGCCCGCCTCCGAACCGCGGACGATCTCACGGCCGTGGACGGTCACGGCCCGCAGCAGCACGCCGTAGTCGTTGTTGACGGCCCGGTCGGCCGCGACGCTCACCGAGGCGCGCAGCTCCTGGCCGGGCAGGACGTCCACCCGGTACCAGCGGTGCTCGCCGAACTTCTCGCGGTCGCTGTAGAGACCGGCCTTGAGCTGCGGGGCCTTCGCGCACTCCGCCGCGCCTTCGGTGGCCACCGGCGTGACCACCGGCTCGGCGGCCCGGTCCACCAACTGGCTCACCCGGTCGGAGAGTTCGTCGGTGTGCTGCACGGAGGTGTACGTACCGCCGGTGGCCTCGGCGATGCAGCTGAGCTGGTTGCGGGTCTTGGCGTCCGGGACCAGGCCCAGTGTGTCGATGACGAGATGGATCCCCTTGGCGGCGATGTCGCGCGCGACCTCGCACGGGTCGAGCGGGGCACAGGTGTCCTCGCCGTCCGTGATGAGGACGATCCGCCGGGTCGCGTCACCGCCCTTGAGATCCTCGGCCGCGCCGAGCAGGGCGGGACCGATCGGGGTCCAGCCGGTGGGGGCGAGGGTCGCCACGGCGGTCTTCGCCTCGGTCCGGTCCAGCGGCCCGACGGGGTAGAGCTGCTTGGTGTCCTTGCAGCCGACCTTCCTGTCCTTGCCGGGGTAGTCGGCGCCGAGGGTGCGTATGCCGAGCTCGACCTCGCCCGGAACCGCGTCGAGGACCTCGTTGAACGCCTGCTTGGCGGCCGACATGCGGGTCTGGCCGTCGATGTCCCGCGCGCGCATCGAGCCACTGACGTCGAGGACGAGCTCGACCTTGGGGGACGGTGGCTTGGCTGCCGGTTCGTCGGCGGCGGCGACGGCTGGGGGGAGCGCGGCGGCCAGGGCGGCGAGCAGGCCGCAGGTAGCGGCCGCCAGCCGTTTTCTTGTGATCATCACCGGATGGTATTGATGATCGCGCGGCGAGCCAAAACGGGTGGGCGGTGCGGGGGTTGGGCGGTGTCGGTTTGCGCCTGCGGCGGGCCTGTTCCCCACCCCGCCCTCCCCCAGACTCCGTCCGGGGGGACCCCCAACCTCCCCGTACGCGCTTCGCGCGTGTCCTCAAACGCCGGACGGGCTGAATGTGCGGCCCTGCCGCACATGTCAGCCTCGTGGGGGTCCCCCCGGACGAAGTCTGGGGGAGTTTGAGGCGCGGGATCTGGGGCGGAGCCCCGGTTCGGGATGGGGGTACCTCCCACGGCCGCCAGGCCGTAGGGGGAGGGCGGGTAGGGGGACAAGGCCCGCCGCAGGCGAACCCGCACCCCCTAACGCCCGTGCGGGACCATCACCGTCACCCCGGCCCCGGACCCCCCGCCGAGCGCCGCCAGCGCCCCCGGCGCCTCCACCAGGCCGATCGTTCTCGTCACCAACAAGCCCGGCCGCAGCGACCCCGAGGCGACCATCGCCATCATCTCGGGGTACGCGTGCGCCGCCATGCCGTGGCTGCCGAGGATCTCCAGCTCCAGCGGGACGACCCGGTCCATCGGCAGGTGGACGCCCTGGGGCAGCAGGCCGACCTGGACGTGGCGTCCCTGGCGGCGCAGGCTCTGGACGGAGTTGACACAGGTCACCGGCGCGCCCAGCGCGTCCAGTGACAGATGGACACCCCCGCCGGTCGCGGAGCGGACCGCGTCCGCGACGCCCGCGCCGAGGGCCGACGCGTCCACACACACCTCAGCGCCGAAGGTCCGCGCGAGCTCCAGCGCGTCCGGCGAGACATCGACCGCGACGACCCTGGCCCCGCAGGCCGCCGCGATCATCACCGCGGACAGGCCCACGCCGCCGCATCCGTGGACGGCGACCCACTCCCCCGGCCGCACCCTGCCCTGCGCCACCACCGCACGGAAGGCGGTCGCGAACCGGCAGCCCAGGCTCGCGGCCGTGCTGAAGGACATCGCATCGGGCAGGGCGACCAGATTGGTGTCGGCGTGGTGGATGGGGACGTACTCGGCGAAGGCCCCCCAGTGGGTGAAGCCGGGCTGCTCCTGGCGCTCGCACACCTGCTGGGCGCCGCGCGCGCATGCCGCGCACCGGCTACAGGCGCAGATGAACGGCACGGTGACCCGGTCGCCGGGCCGCCAGTGGGCGACGCGGTCGCCCACTGATTCGATGACTCCGGCCAGTTCGTGCCCGGGGACGTGCGGGAGGGTGATGTCGGGGTCGTGGCCCATCCAGCCGTGCCAGTCGCTGCGGCACAGCCCGGTCGCCTCGACCCTGATCACCGCTCCGTCGTGGGCCGCCACGGGATCGGGGACCTCGCGTACGTCGAGCGGCTTGCCGAACTCCTCGAACACCACAGCACGCAAGGGGCACACTCCCGGTTCGCTGTATCTGCTACGGCGTCAACGTATCCGGAGGGGAGGCTTCTGCGGCAGACACGATCGGCACCTGCGGCCCCTGGCACTCGCGCAGCCAGCGCCGCAGCACGCGGTGCACACGCTCGGCGCCGAACAGTTCGGTGCCGGGCTCGGCCGGCGCCGACAGGTCGAGTGGCGACAGCAGGAAGGGCTGGGACTGTTCGCCGCCGAGCCCGCCGTGCGAGCCGATCTGTTCCTCGAAGGCGTGCACGGTGCCCGTTTTCGGGTCGTACATCGAGTTGACCATGATGTCGGCGACGTGCGGGAAGGAGTCGGTGCGCCGTACGGCCTCCGCGGCGCCGGGGCCGAAGACACTCAGCGGGCCGGAGTCGGTCAGCGGGCCGTAGTCGGTCAGCCGGCTGACGGGTACCTCGCCGCCGTCGGCGCCGAGGACCAGTGAGCCGTGCTCCTCGCTGCGTACCAGCAGGAAGCCGACGCCCGGGTGGCTGGCGAGCGTCCGGAGCAGCGCCGGGTGGCGGCGCTCGATCTGCTCGCGGCTGAGGCGCTCCTTCGCGTCGGGGAAGGAGATCAGCGCGAGGTTGCCGGAGGCGAGCACGATCGGGTCGGAGCCCGCCTGCGGATGTTCGTCCGCTCCTTCGGCTCGCTGCCGGTGCAGCGCCATGCGCAGGGCGTCGCCCACGGCGTCGCGTGCCTCCGCGCCGCTCTTGGAGCGTTCCGCCCGGCGCGAGACGGGCAGTCCGCACCCGGCGCGCACAAGATCCTTGAGGGTGAGTCCGTACACGCTCTCGAAGGTCTCTCCGGGGCTCTGGCCGTGGTCGGACAACAGCACGATCCGGTAGTCGCGGGGCGCGTGTTCGGCGACCTTGGCCATCAGCGCGATCGACCGGTCGAGGCGTTCGAGCACCAGCGAGGCGTCCTTGCTGTGCGGCCCGGAGTGGTGGGCCACTTCGTCGTACGCGACGAGGTCGGCGTAGACGGCGGTGCGCCCGGCGAGCATGTCCCCCATCACCGCGGCGACCACGACATCGCGCTCGATGACCGTCGCGAACGCCCGGATGAAGGGGTAGAGCCCGCCGCGCCCGACCCGCGGACGGTCGCCGCGCAGGCGTGCCCGCGTCGACTGCCCTATCTCACGGGCGACTTCGGCGACGAACGACAGTGCGGTACGCACGGCATTGGCAGGGTCGGAGAAGTACGCGAAGTAGCCCGCCCTGGAGCGGTTGGCCTTGCCTCGTCTGGCGGCCATGGACAGGACGAGCGCGAGCTGGTCGGCACCGCCGCTGAAGAGGTTGCCGCGGCTCGCGCCGTCGACGGTGAGCAGTCCGCCGTCGCCGGTGCGCTCGATGGCGCGGCGCTGGAGTTCGGCAGCGCTCGCGGGCCGGTTGCTGACCATGACCCGGCCGCTGTCCTTCTCGTACCAGCGGAAGGCGGGGACGTCGTGGTTGGAGCCGTGCAGGATGCCGAGCTGGCTGGCGCCGGTCTGGCTGGACCAGTCGGTGCGCCAGTGGCTGAGCCGGTGGGTCGTGCCGATCCATCCGGCGACGGTCGGCATGACGCCGTCGTCGGCCGCGTTCCGCAGGACTTCGTATCCGACCCCGTCGAGCTGCAGGAAGACGGTGCCGGGCGTACGAGGGGGCTCGTCGTCCTCGCCGCCTCTGCGTCTTCGGCGGTCGGCGAGCCGGGAGAGCCGGCGGCGGTAGGCATTGTCGTCGCGGACGGCGAGCCCGGTGGAGGTCGCCGACGCGACGGCGGACATCACGGCGGCGACGACGACGGCGGTCTCCGGGTTGGCCGCGCCGCGCCCGTCGGGGATCAGCCAGAGCGCGATCAGCAGCAGCGAGCCGTTCAGGAAGAACACCAACAGGCCGAGCACCAGGGCCGGTACGAGCAGCAGCGCACGTACGACGACGGGCCAGACCAGCGCGGTCAGCAGACCGAAGGCACCCGCGCCCCAGGCGGCGGTGACGGCGGTCCTGGTGATGGAGTCCCCGTCGTCGGACTGCAGCTGGAAGTCGGGCAGCAGCCCGGCGAGCGCGAGCATCGTCAGCGTGGACACAGCCCACACCACGATCACCCGCACCAGGGCTCTGCCGGCCGTACGCCATCGCCCCTCGACCACGCCGCTTTCACCTCACCCTTGGATCAGGTCTCCAGCCTGGCACAGGGGCTCAGGTTGTCCGGCGGGGTATCGGCGAGGTTATGGGCGGGGCCGGGCGGAGCGGTCAGCAGCCGCTATAACCGGCGGTCGGCATGGAGAGCCTTCTATGCACACTGGCTTTCATCGCCGCGTCGTAGACGGGCTCGTCGAGGTTCGCCGTCTCCAGCGGTACGCCTCTGCGTTCGCACTCGGCGAGGAAGTCCGGCAACGACGTCACGGCGCGGGACAGCACCCGCTCGTTGGGGGCGACGAACAGATCCACGCTGCCCGCCCCGACGTCGGTCCACAGCGCGCAGTGGTCGGGGCGCAGTCCGTAGAAGAGGAGCTGCCGGGTGACGACATAGCCCTTGTCGGCGGCCCAGCGGGCACACATCGCGTGCTGGCTCCGGGTATCCACCAGAAAGGGATCGCGGTCGAGTTCCTCAAGGGGGGTCAGGCTGGCGATGGCCGCCACGCGTAAGCCTTCCATGGACATGTGATCCCCCTGCACTCTCGGTCACTGGCCGACGACCCTACTCCGGGCTCCGGGACCCGGCATCCAGGTCCTGTCCGGTCGATCAGGCCGGATCAGTGAGCGGGGTCTGGTGCGTGCAGCTGCAAGGCGGAGGAGGGAGCCGACGCGGAGCGTCGGCGACTGACGCAACGCGGCATGGGGGCACCTCCCGTGCCCGAAGGGCTACGGGGGAGTGCGTGCCAGGGCACGCGAGCCCGGCAAGACCGGCCGGACAGGACCTAGGCTCGGGGCGTACGGGTGCAAGGAGGAGGCGCGCGTGGAGGTCACCTGGTGGGGTCATGCCACCTGCACGGTCGAGGACTCCGGCGTCCGGGTGCTGACCGATCCGCTCTTCGTTCGCCGGCTCGCGCATCTGCGCAGGCGGCGCGGTGAGCTGCCGCCCGCGGAGGCGACGGTTGCCGAGGCGGTCCTGGTGTCGCATCTGCACTCCGACCATCTGCATCTGCCCTCGCTGGCGCGGCTGGCTCCGGGCACCCGGCTGGTGGTGCCGCGCGCCGCGACACGGTCCGTGCCGGGGCTGGCCCGGCTGGGTCTGCGGGTCACCGAGATGGCGCCCGGTGACGAGGTGCGGGTCCAGGACCTGGTGGTGCGTGCCGTGCCCGCGCTGCACGACGGGCGGCGGCTGCCGCTCGGGCCGCACCGTTCGCCGGCGCTCGGCTATGTGATCAGCGGCGAGGCGCGTACGTACTTCGCCGGGGACACCGGGCTCTTCGACTCGATGGCCGACGAGGTCGGCCCGGTCGATGTGGCGCTGCTGCCGGTGGGCGGCTGGGGGCCGTTTCTCGGCCACGGGCATCTGGACCCGGGCCGGGCGGCGCAGGCGCTGGCCTCGCTGGCACCGCGCGCGGCCGTGCCCGTGCACTACGGCACGTACTGGCCGATCGGGATGGACGGGATCCGGCCGCACGAGTTCTACGCCCCGGGCGAGGAGTTCGTACGCAAGGCGGCGCGGCTGGCTCCGCAGGTGGCGGTGCACCGGCTGGGGCACGGCGAGCGGGTCAGGCCGGAGGCTGCCCGGTGAGTTCGAAGCCCTGGGAGTCGCTCCGGCAGTTGTCCGAGATCGTCGGGAAGCTGCCGCCGGAGTCGACGCAGCAGGCGGTCGGCTATCCGTCGCTGTTTCTGCTGGTGGTGCTGGGTGCGCTGGTGCCGGTGGTGCCGACGGGGGCGGTGGTCAGTTCGGCGGCGGTGGTGGCCTTCCATCAGACGGCCCCGCTGTCGCTGCTGTTCGTGTTTCTGGTGGCTTCGCTCGCCGCGTTCCTCGGCGATGTGACGCTGTACTGGCTCGGCCAGCGCGGGTTCCGCTCGAAGAACGGCTCGCGGTGGCTCACGGCGCTCAGCGACCGTGCCTCGCCCGACCGGCTCGATCAGGCGCAGCGCAAGCTGGACGAGCACGGGGTGACCGTGCTTGTGCTCTCCCGGCTGGTGCCGGCCGGGCGGATCCCGGTGATGCTGGCCTGCCTGCTGAGCCGGATGCCGCTGCGCTCCTTTGTGCGGGGCGACATCCCCGCATGCCTGGCCTGGGCGGCGACGTATCAGCTGATCGGGATTCTCGGCGGCTCGCTGTTCGACGAGCCGTGGAAGGGCGTGGCGGTGGCGGTGACGCTGACCGTGGTGATCAGCGGGGCGCCGACGCTGTGGCGCCGGGTCCGGCGCGGGTCGCGCCCCGGCTCGGCGGGCTCAACCGGCCAGCAGGCGTGAGCCGCCCACCGGCAGGTCCCACAGCCGGTCCCGCGGCCGGCCGGTGCGCTCCCAGGCGGCGCGGACCCGGCTGAGCGGCTCCAGGACCGGCTCGGCGGAGAGCACGAACGTCGCCCAGTGCATCGGGGCCATGTGGCGCGCGCCGAGATCCTCGAAGGCACATACCGCCTCTTCGGGGTCGGTGTGCACATCGCTGAGCCACCAGCGCGGGTCGTACGCGCCGATGGGCAGCAGCGCCACATCGAGGTCCGGGTGGCGGCGGCCGATCTCCTTGAACCAGTGGCCGTACCCGGTGTCGCCCGCGAAGTACACGGACTGGCCGAGCCGGTCGGTCAGCACCCAGCCGCCCCAGAGGGAGCGGCAGGTGTCCATGAGGGTGCGCTTGGACCAGTGGTGGGCAGGAACGAAGTCGAAGCGGACGCCACCCAGCTCCGCGCACTCCCACCAGTCCAGTTCGGTCACGTGGGTGAAGCGGCGGCGCCGGAACCAGCGGGCGAGGCCCGCCGGGACGAAGACGGGGGTGTGGCGCGGAAGTCGCTTCACGGTGGGGGCGTCCAGATGGTCGAAGTGGTTGTGGCTGATGACCACCGCGTCGATCGGCGGCAGGTCCTCCCAGCGCACTCCGACGGGCGTGATCCGGGCCGGGGTGCCGAAGATGCGGCGGGACCAGACGGGGTCGGTGAGGACGGTGAGCCCGCCGATGCCGAGCACCCAACTGGCGTGTCCCGCCCAGGTGACGGCGACGGTCGCGGTGTCCACGGCGGGCAGCGGCCCCGGTGCGAAGGGCAGCAGCGGAATGTCGCGCAGCCCGTCGGGGCCGGGGCGCACGGCGCCCTCCGTGGCGAGGCGGGCCATGGCGCGTACGCCGGGCAGGGGCGCGGTGAGCCGGTCGGCGAAGGTCCTCGGCCAGGTGCGGATCTCTCCGAGGGGGCGGGGCCGGGAGCGTACGCCGGGGTGGTTCAGCGGTGTGGGGTGAGGTGGCTGTGCGGGGGCGGTCGCTTGTGCGGAGTCGTTGGCCCGTGCGGGGGCGGTCGTCCGTGCCCCGTCGGTTGCGTGTGCCGCGTCGTCTGCCTGGCCCGAGTGCTCCGCCTGCTCCGTCTGTTCCGTCATCCGGGGCTCCGTTCAACGCAGTTCGTCGAAGGCCGTTCCAAGAATGCTCAACGCCCCCGCCACGTGCGGCAATTCCAGAGGTGCCGGTGAGGTGAGTGATTCCTGCCGCTGCTCGGGAGTGGATCCCAGCAGCGGCCCGGTGGCCAGCCGTACCCGCAGCGCCCCCAGCTCGTCGTCGAACCGGTGCCCGCCGGGAACGGGCGACCCGATGCGGTCGCTCAGATACTCCTCCAGCTCCATGGAGTCGTTCACACCCCGCTCAGCGAGGCGTGAGCGCAGCGGCCCGAGGTCGGCGTACAGGTGGCGGCCCGCCTGCGGCGGCCGGGCCAGGGCCCCGGCGGCGAGCACCGCGCGGTGCACTTCCGAGGCCACGCGCGCGTGCAGGGCTGCGGCCCGCTCGGCCCTTTCGATGACCGGACCCGGCTCGTCGAGTGCGTGGGTCGCGGCCACCGCGATCGGTTCGGCGACGACCGCGCCGAGCGCGGTCAGGAAGTCGAGGGTCCTGGCCCGCCTGAGCGCGCCCTCGTCGGTGCGGGGGAAACGGGCGACGGCCACCGGCCAGGAGGCGGGCGTGAGCGCTCCGGCCAGATCGCTGATGATGGTCACGTCCTCGGGGCACATCTCCGCGGGACTGAGCAGCACCGTCTCGTGGGGCCGGTGCAGGGTGTCGCGCCAGGTCTCGTCGCTGATGATGTGCAGCCCCTCACCGACGGCGGCCTCGCACGCCTCGCGCACGGTCTCGGGCGGGGCCACGGTCGCGGTGGGGTCGTCGGCGACGGAGAGCAGCAGCAGCCGGGGCATGCCACCCTCGGCACGGACTCTGCGTACGGTCTCGAGCAGGGCGAAGGGGTCGGGCACACCGCCGCACTCCGCCGGGGTCGGCACATGGTAGGCGGGCCTGCCGAGCAGCCGGACCTGCGGAGTCCACCAAGCGGGGCACGGGCGCGGCATCAGCACATCGCCTTCGTACGCCCCGATCAGGGCGAGCAGCAGGGGCTGCGCGCCGGAAGCCGCGGCCACCTCCTCGGGCCGGGAGCGCAGCCCGCGCCGCCACCAGTAGCCGCAGGCCGCCTCGCGCAGCTCGGGGCCACCGCCGGGCGGCTCCCCCTCGGCGCGGCCCGACGCGGCAGCGAGCACATCGACGAGCTCGGGCAGCACGGGCAGTCCGGACTCGGGGGCGGGCGGTCCGTAACGGACAGGGCCACGGTCTTCCGGTGCCGTCCGCTGCATTGCCGTCACCTCCGCGTGTCCCCAGGACCGGTCACCGGCCTACGAGCCCTTTACAGGACCGGTCACCGGCCCACGAGCCCTTTATACGGAGGTTTGCGCGAGCTCGCCGCGCGGAAGCCCACGCGGGAACCGCAATCGGCCGGGCGTCGGACGACGGTGTCGGGCGACGGTGACCGGGGCGGACCGCGGGCTCGACACCCCACACGGGCCGCCTCCTGGTGGGTGAATGGGTCCCCTCCTGCGTGGCGACGGCGCCCACCGGGTACCCGCGTTCCATGTCAGACGCTCACGCACAGGCTCACACACAGGGAATGCCGCAGGTCCGCGCCCGAGTCACGGGGCTGCTCGGCGCGTGGGACCGGCAGGTCCACCACGCCGTCGCCGCCCGGCACTGGCCGCTCGCGGAGCCGGTGCTGCCACGCCTGAGCCGCAGCGCCAACCACGGGCTGCTCTGGCTCGGCACGGCCGCCACAATGGCCGCGCTCGGGCGCGGCGCGCGCTCGCGGCGCGCCGCCGTACGGGGCGTGGCGTCGCTCGCGCTCGCCTCCGCCGCCATCAACACCATCGGCAAGCGCTCGGTGCGCAGAGCACGGCCGCTGCTCGACGCGGTGCCCGTGATACGGCAGCTGAAGCGGCAGCCGTTCACTACGTCCTTCCCCTCCGGGCACGCCGCCTCGGCGGCGGCCTTCGCGACCGGCGTGGCGCTGGAGTCGAAGAGCTGGGGCGCGGTCGTCGCGCCGGTGGCCGCGTCTGTCGCCTTCTCGCGCGTCTACACGGGCGTGCACTATCCGAGCGACGTGCTGGTGGGCGCGGCGCTGGGGGTGGGCGCGGCCTTCGCGCTGCGCGGCGCGGTGCCGACCCGTTCGCAGCTTCCGCCGCCCGGCCGGCCACATGCCGACGCACCCGCGCTGCGCAACGGAGAGGGCCTGGCGGTCGTCGTCAACCGGCAGGCGGGCTCGGCGGATTCGGCCCGGCTGGTGCGTGAGCTGCTGCCGCTCGCCGAGGTGGTGGAGTGCGCACCCGACGAGCTGCCGGCGGAGCTGGAGAAGGCGGCCGGACGCGGCCGGGTGCTGGGGGTCCTCGGCGGCGACGGAACCGTCAACCGGGCGGCGACCGTCGCCGCCACGCTGGGTGTGCCGCTCGCCGTCTTCCCGGGCGGCACGCTCAACCACTTCGCGTACGACCTGGGCATCGAAACGGTCCAGGACACCTGCCGGGCTCTCGCGGGCGGCGAGGCCGTCCGCGTCGATCTGGGGCGCTTCACCCCGGGACCCGGCGGCGGCGCCCAACCGGGCCACTTTCTCAACACCTTCAGCCTGGGCGTCTATCCGGAGCTGGTGCGCATCCGTGAGCGCTGGTCGCCGCGTATCGGTGGCTGGCCGGCCGGGGTGCTCGCGGCGGCACGGGTGCTGCGCGGCGAACACCCGCTGGAGGCCGAGGTCGAGGGCCGTCGCCGCCCGATGTGGCTGCTGTTCGCCGGCAACGGCATCTACCAGCCGATGGGACCGACGCCCGGCAACCGCCAGTTTCTGGCCGACGGCCTGCTGGATGTGCGCGTGGTGCACGGCGGCCGCTGGCCGGGGCTGCGGCTGCTGGCCGCGGCGCTCGCCGGACCGCTGAGCCGTTCGCCGGTGCACGCGGCGCAGAAGCTGCACAAGCTGCGTATCTCCGGGCTCGCGCCGGGCACACCGATGGCATACGACGGTGAAGTGACCGCAGCACCACGGGAGTTGGTGGTGGACAAGCAGGTCGAGGCGCTGACCGTCTACCGCCCGCAGGCCCTGCTCTGAAGCCCACTCGCCCCGGGACTCGCGCGGAAAACCGGATCGACGGGCTCGGCCTGCGTCCCGCACCATGAGCGCATGCAGATCCGCCGCGCGCAGACCCATGACGCACCGGGGATCGCCGCGGTCCACGTACGGTCCTGGCAGGCGGCGTTCTCCGGTCTCGTGCCTCAGGAGCATCTCGACGCGCTCGATCCCGCGCGTGAGGCACTGACCTGGACGGGACGGCTCACCCAGCCCCGAAGACCCGCCGCGGGTGTGCTGGTCGCCGAGACCGTTGAGGGGATCGTCGCCTTCGCCTCGTACGCCCCGCGCCGCACCGCGGGCACCGCGGAGATCGGCATGCTGTACGCGCTGCCGGAGGTGTGGGGCACCGTCGGCTCAAGCCTGCTGGCGGCCGTCGTCGACGAGCTCACGGAGGCGGGCTGCACCCGGGCCACGCTGTGGGTGCTGGAGGCCAATGACCGGGCCCGCCGGTTCTACGAGGCGTCGGGCTGGCGCCAGGACGGCGCCGTGGAGGTGGACACGAGCTCCGGCCTCCCGCTGATCAAACTGCGCTACCGGCGAACGCTGCTGCGACGGCTCGGCGCCGAGCCGATCCGCACCGAACGGCTGGTGCTGCTGCCGCTTGCCGTCGAGCACGCGGACGAGATGGCGAAGGCCCTGGCCGATCCGTCCCTGCACACCTTCGTCGGCGGTGCGCCCGACACGGTCGAAGCCCTGCGTTCGCGCTACGCCCGCATGCTGGCGGGTGCGCCCGATCCCGCCGTGTCCTGGTGCAACTGGGTCATCAGCCTCCGGGCCGAGTCCTGTCTCGCGGGCACCGTCCAGGCGACGGTGAGCCGCTCGGGACATGGCCGCACGGCCGAGGTCGCCTGGGTGGTCGGCATGCCTTGGCAGGGCCGGGGTGTCGCCACCGAGGCGGCACGCGCGCTCGTCGGCTGGCTCGCGGACCGGTCGGTGCACACGGCCGTCGCCCATGTGCACCCGGACCATCTCGCATCGGCGGCGGTCGCCGCCGCGGCCGGGCTGAGGCCCACCGACCGGGTGCGGGACGGCGAGGTGCGCTGGCAGGCGGATCTCGCCGTGAGCCCACGGCCTTCCTGACGCAGACTCGTCCCATATGACAAGACGCGGGTCTCGTCATGCGGGACTGCGGCGTACGGTTGCCGTACCCGCTTCCGGAGAAGGAGTTCTGCCATGTCGAGGGAGAGTGCCGTCTACACCCATGGGCACCACGAGTCGGTGCTGCGTTCTCACCGCTGGCGGACGGCCGCGAACTCCGCCGCGTATCTCATCGGTGAACTCCGGCCGGGTATGGACGTGTTGGACGTGGGCTGCGGTCCGGGCACCATCACGGCCGATCTTGCCGAGCTGGTGGCGCCGGGCCGGGTGACAGCGGTCGACGCGGCTGAGGACGTACTGGTCCAGGCGCGCGAGACCGCCGCGGGGCGGGGCGTCGACAACGTCCGCTTCGAGGTCGCCGATGTCCACGCGCTGGACTACCCCGACGACTCCTTCGACGTCGTCCACGCCCATCAGGTGTTGCAGCATGTCGGCGATCCGGTGCAGGCGCTGCGCGAGATGCGGCGGGTCTGCCGACCCGGCGGCATCGTCGCGGCGCGCGACAGCGACTACGGCGCGTTCACGTGGTTCCCCGAGCTCCCCGCGCTCGACGACTGGCAGCGGCTGTACCGGCGCGTCGCCCGCGCGAACGGCGGCGAGCCCGACGCCGGCCGCCGGCTGTTGTCCTGGGCCCGGGCGGCGGGCTTCACCGAGATCACCTCGTCCGCCGCGGCCTGGTGTTTCGCAGGGCCCGACGAGCGCGCCTGGTGGAGTGGCCTGTGGGCGGACCGTACGACCGCGTCGGTGTACGCGGAGCTCGCCGTCGACGGCGGGCATGCGACAGCGGAGCAGCTGGCGGCGATCTCCGACGGCTGGCGGGAATGGGGCGGCCAGGACGACGCCTGGTTCATGGTTCCGCACGGCGAAGTGCTCTGCCGAGCCTGAGCGAGAACAATCCGGCAATCGATTTCGCCGTCCGCCGCCGCGAACTACGCTCGCTCGTATGGAGATCCTCGGAACCACGCTTCGCATCTGCGTCGACGACCTGGAGGCCGCGGCCGCCTTCTACGAGCGGCTCACCGGAGCCACGCCCCTGCGCTTCGAGCGCGGCGGGGTCTCGGTGGCGGCCGTCGGCTGCTTCCTGCTGATGAGCGGACCGGAGTCGGAGCTGGAGGTGCTGCGCAAGGTGACGGCGACGATCGCGGTGAAGGACGTGGACGAGGCGTACGCCACGCTCTCCGAGGTCGGCGCGAGGGTCGTCGCGGGTCCGGTGCCGACCCCGGTGGGCCGCAATCTGATCGCCGTGCACCCGGACGGTGCGGTGTTCGAGTACGTCGACCGCAAGGCCCCCGTGTGACCTGCGGTCGCCGTCCTCAGCCCGCTGACGGGCGCATCCGGTAGTCGTACGCCTCGGGCAGCGGCTCGTCGGTGATCCGGGACCACACCTCTTCGAGGATCTCCGCGCCCTCCCGCAGGTCCGCGACCTCGAAGCCCGCGTCGAAAATCGCGCGGGCCTCGTCCTTGCGGCCCTCGGCGATGAGGAGTTGGGCTTCGACGAGCCGGAAGCGGCCGCGCTGCTGGACCGCCGGCCGCAGGCGGTCCCAGACCGCGCGAGCCTCCCCGGTGCGGCGGGCGGCGAGCAGGGCCGCGATGGCCTCGCGCCCGAGCGCTGCCGTCGCCGACGTCCACATCGCGCCGTCGTCGCGTCGCTCCTGGCACAGGTCGTCGAAGGCTTCGGCGTAGCGGTCGGCGGCGCGCGTCGTGTGGCCGCCTTCCTGGTCGGCGACCGCGAGGCAACGCAGCAACGGCCAGCGGGAGGGCGCGAGTCCCAGGCCGCGTTCCCAGCTGCGTACGGCCTGGGCCAGGTCGCCCGCGTGCCACTGGGCGACACCGAGGTGGTACTCGGTCAGCGGTTCGGCGGGCGCGGTCTCCAGCATGTCGCGCCAGTGCGGTGCCACGAGCGAGGGACCGGGCGGAACGACCCTGCGAGGGGCCGGAAAGACGCCGGTCCTCAGCAACTCCCGCCAGGGCGCCTGCTCTTCGCCGAGTGTCGACTCGTCGAAGGGCGTGCCGGGCAGTTTGTGTCCGCCGCGCAGCACCTCCAGTGCTCCCCAGCCCGATCCGGTGGCGAGTTGCTCGCCCGGTTCGGCGTCCGCGCAGGGCCGCCAGGCCTCGTACGCGGCGTCCACCGCCTCCCGTGGCAGAGCCTGCGCCAGCCGGGTCTCCACCTCGGCGCGGGCCGCGTCCCAGTCCTCGCCGTGGACGGCCGCGGGGTCGGCGGCGAGCGGTCCGTACGACTCCAGCCAGCTGAACTCCCCGCCCCCGTCGAGGCGTACATGCTCCAGCTGGGTGCGCGCGAGCCCCGCCTGGATCTCCGCGTAACCTCCCGTGCCGGGCTCCGTCAGCCACTGCTGCCAGCGCCGTCCGCCGCGCCCCGAGCCCCAGAGGAAGAGCTTGCGGCCGCGCAGCGCGTCGGTCGAGGTCTGGACGAGGCCGTGACCGTCCGCGTCCAGCGAGGCGATCCACTTGCGGGCCTCGGCGGGCACCTCGTAGAAATAGTCGGCGGGATACTCGCCGCGCAGGGGGTACGTACGGTCCGCGCCCCGGAATTCGGGCACGGGCACCCGGCGCAGGCTGCGCTCGTATCCGAAGTGCCAGGCCTCCTCGGCGGGTGCGAGCACCCGGGTCGTCTCGTGCTCCTCGACGGCGATGTTGGACCACCAGTAGACGGGCGCGGGCCGCTCGTGCGGATTGCGGATCCGTACGCCGACATGGAGGAAGTCGGAGCCCTCGGGCAGCCACAGATCGACCTGGAAGGGCAGATCGCGCAGCCTCTCCCACTCCCAGAGCCTGACCATCTCGCCCCCGTCGGGCGCGGGTACGACGGCGGCGTGCAGCGGTGCGCAGGACAGCGTGGTGTGGCCGGTGGCGCCGATGTTCCACTCGATGCCGCCGGAGTACCAGGCGCCGTTGAGCGCGAAGTCGGCGGGCTGGAACACGGGGTTGCGGTAGAGGAGTTCACGCGCGGTCGGCTTGTGGTGCAGTGAGTGGATACGGCCGCCGAGACCCGGCAGTACCGTCGCCCGCAGCCGCTCGTTCTCGATCACGATGGCGTCGAGCGGGGTCTCGGTGCGCCGGCGGCCGTACCCGTCGAGCACCCGCACCGGAAGCAGCGTGCGCAGTGGCTCGTAGCCGATCTGCCGTGCCATCTCGCGCGGCAGCTCCTGCTTGGCGCGCTCGTCGATGGCGTGCATCTCGTCGAGCGGACGCAGTGCGGGCAGCGGATTCGGCGGCCCCACGGGGGCGGCCGGCAGGGTCAGTACGGTACGCCGCACGGTTGTCATGACGACCATGGAACACGCAGGTCGCCGCCCTGACCAGGGGCTCCGCAGGTCAGACTTCGGTCAGGCTTCGGCAAAGGCGGCGACGATCAGGTCCGTGAGCAGCTCACCGGCCGTGCCCTCCGGGTCGAGATCGGGGTCGTAGACGGTCACATTGAGTCCGACGCAGCGCTCGGAGCGCACCAATCGGCGCAGCAGAGTGGTCACTTCGGGCGCCAACAGTCCGTCCGGGTCGGGGCTGTCGACGGCGGGCATCACGCTCGGATCCAGTACGTCGGCGTCGAGATGTACCCAGAAGCCGTCCAGTGCGGGCACTTCGAGCGACTGTGCCACGACCCCGGCCACGTCCGCGACGCCCCATTCGCGCAGCTCCCCCACCGTGGTGGTCGGGATCTTCAACTGGGCGAGTTCGGCCCGGTCTTCGTCGAAGTAGTCCCTGATTCCGAGCAGCCGTACGTCCTCGTCGCGCAGATAGGGCCGCAGCCCCTCGATGTCCGTCAGGTCCCCCTGTCCCCGCCCGGTCGAGAGCGCCAGTTCCTCTCCGGCTGCCGCGCCGACGTGATCGGAGTTACCGGGGTGACGGAAGTCGGCGGAGGCGTCGATGGCCGCCAGGCCGTACCGCCCCAGGCGGCGCAGCGCGAGCGCGGCGCCGAGCTGGATGGAGCAGTCCCCGCCGAGGACCAGGGGGAAGTCCCCTGCGCCGACGTGCCGTTCGATCCGGTCGGCGAGTTTGGGGGTGTACGAGGCGATGGCGGCGGCGTTGAAGACCCCGTCACCCTCCTGCCAGTCGCCGCGGTCGTAGCGCGGTGGCACGACCACCCCGCCCTCGAAAGCCCCGAGCCGCTGCACTATCCGCTGTTCGCGCAGGGCGCCCGCGAGCTTGTAGCAGCCGGGGACGGTACCGGGAGCAGGAGGCCGCAGGCCCAGATTGGAGGGAGCGTCGACGATCACGATGTTCCGCATGCGTTCCATCCTCACGCCCGTTCTGCGGATCTTCAATGCACTGACGGTCAGCGGTCGAGCATCTCGCTGGTGATCGCCCAGCGTTCGTGGTCGCGCCAGGCGCCGTCGATGAAGAGGAAGGCGGGCGAGAAGCCCTCCAGGCGGAAGCCCGCACCGCGCACGAGCCCGATGGAAGCCGCGTTCAGCGGCTGGATATTGGCCTCGAGACGGTGCAGGCCCATCACGCCGAAGGCGTATCGCACGACCAGGCCGAGGCCCTCGCCCATCAGGCCGCGGCCGACGGCGTGCGCGAAGGCGCCGTAGCCGATCGCCGCGGAGCGGAAGCCGCCCGCGACGATGTTGTTGATGTTGATGAAGCCCGCGATCCCGCCGGACTCCCGTTCGCAGACGAGGAATCCGGCCTTGGTCGGGTCCTCGATGAGCTTCTGCGCGTAGAGGGCGTAGGTCTCGGCCGTGGCGGGCGGAAAGAGCCAGGGCCGGTGGTATTCCGTGCTCCGGCGCACCAGCTCGGTGAATTCCTCGCCGTCCTCGTACGTGTAGTGGCGGATGCCGACCCGTGGGCCCGTGGTGAGGTACGGGGAGGCGGAGGAGGTCTCGGCCATCGCGCCAGCCTAATCGGATCCTGGTCCCACGAGGGCGGTGGAGCGGGCCGTACGGGTGAGGCGCCCGGTGCGTCAGTGGTGGGGAGCACCAGCTGCAGCTCGTCCCGCGTATCGATCAACCTTGTCTGACAAGTAGCAGCCACATAGATTGGTATCTACTTGCTGACAAGTGAGCCGAGGAGGGTCAGTGGCAGTCAGCGGGCAGCAGCGAAGGCCGGTCGTCGTCCTGTACGAGCGGATCGCGGACGCCATCCACCAAGGCACCTATCCGCCCGGCTCCACCCTGCCGTCCGAGCCAAGGCTCGCGGGCGAGCTGGGGGTGAGCAGGCCCGCCCTGCGCGAGGCGCTGCTGCTGCTCCAGGAGGACGGGCTGCTCTCGGTACGCCGGGGAGTGGGCCGGACGGTCAACGACCGCCCTCCGCGGCGCGGTTACGAGCACATCCAGCCGCTGGAAGAGCTGCTGTCACCCGGCTCACCGCTACGGGTGCGGCCCCTGCTGCGTGCCGTGGAGGAGCCCACCGACTTCACCACCCAGCATCTGCTCGCGCCTGCCGGGGCCGAGCTGCAGTTCTGGGAGTCGCTGCTGGCCGGGGAGGGCACTGCGGCGGCGCTGAGCCACGAGTGGGCGGCCGCCGAGGAGGTCCTGGACCTGGCGCATCCGGCCTTCGCCGATGCACTGCGGGCCGCGCCCGCTCCGGCCTTCTCGATGCTCGCCGTCCTGGTCGGGGCATCCCGCGGGCTGACGCTGACCGGTCACAGCGGGGTGAGCGCGACGCTGCTCGGACAGCGGCGCGGCGAGCAGCTCGGCCGGGCGGCCGACACCCCTGCGGTGCTGGTCACCCAGGTGGTGCGGGTCGACGACACCCCGATCCTGGCCGCCAAGCACATGCTGCCGACCGGGGCGCCCGCCATGCCCGTACTCCAGTCGAACTGAGGGGGCCCAGCGGGGGGAGACGCCCGTCACGGCACCGTCCCCGGACGTGCCGTACACTCCCGGGATGCACTTGTCTGACATCATCCGCGCACCCAAGGCGGTCCTCCACGACCACCTGGACGGCGGTCTGCGCCCCGCCACGATCATCGAGCTGGCCCGGGAGTGCGGCTACCGCGAGCTGCCCACCGAGGACCCGGCCGAGCTGGCGGTCT
The DNA here is from genome assembly GCF_036147535.1 of Streptomyces sp. NBC_00322. Taxonomy (NCBI): domain Bacteria; kingdom Bacillati; phylum Actinomycetota; class Actinomycetes; order Kitasatosporales; family Streptomycetaceae; genus Streptomyces; species Streptomyces sp. NBC_00322. Next base: position 1,719,637 of record NZ_CP108019.1, read on the forward strand.
GGTTCCGCGACGCCGCGGACTCCGGCTCCCTGGAGCGCTATCTGGAGACCTTCGCCCACACCTGCGCGGTGATGCAGACCCGCGAGGCGCTGGAGCGCATCGCGGCGGAGTGCGCCGAGGACCTGGCGGCGGACGGGGTCGTGTACGCCGAGGTGCGGTACGCCCCCGAGCAGCACCTGGAGCGCGGCCTGACCCTCGACGAGGTCGTCGACGCGGTCAACGCCGGCTTCCGCGAGGGCGAGCGCCGCACCGGCGGCCGGATCACGGTCCGCGCCCTGCTCACCGGCATGCGCCACACGGAACGCTCCCTGGAAATAGCCGAGTTGACGGTCGCCCACCGCGAGCGCGGGGTGGCCGGCTTCGACATCGCGGGCGGCGAGATCGGCAACCCGCCGTCCCGCCATCTGCCCGCGTTCCAGCATCTGAAGCGGCACAACTGTCACTTCACGATCCACGCGGGCGAGGCCGTCGGCGCCGAGTCCATCCACGAGGCGGTGCAGATCTGCGGCGCCGAGCGGATCGGCCACGGCGTCCGCATCACCGACGACATCACGGTGCACGACGACGGCACCGCGGACCTGGGCCACCTGGCCGCGTACGTACGGGACAACCGCATCGCTCTGGAGGTCTGCCCGACCTCCAACCTCCAGACGGGCGCCGCCAAGGACTATGCGACGCACCCCATCGACCTGCTGCGCCGCCTCGGCTTCCGGATCACGCTGAACACGGACAACCGGCTGGTCTCCGGCACCACGATGAGCCAGGAGTTCGGGCACATGGTGGACGCGTTCGGCTACGGGCCCGAGGTCTTCGAGGAGTTCACCGTCGCGGCGGTCGAGTCGGCGTTCCTGCCGCTGCCGGAGCGGCGCCGTCTGATCAACGAGGTGATCCGTCCCGGGTACGCGGCACTGTCGGCGGGCTAGTCCCCGTCCGGGAAGCGCGGCGCCTGCGGCGGGCTTCACCCCACCCCGCCCCTTCCCGTAACCGGGGCTCCGCCCCGGACCCCGCGCCTCAAACGCCGGCGGGGCTGAGTATTCAGCCCGTCCGGCGTTTGAGGACATGCGGCCGAAGGTCGCATACGGGGTCCGGGGCGAAGCCCTGTCCGGGGTCTGGGGGCTTGCCCCCAGTTCGGGAAGGGGCGGGGAGGGGAAAGCCCGCCGCAGGCGGACCCCCGCACCCCCGCACCCCCTCACCGCAGCGCCGGCTCGTCCAGCGTCAGTGTGCACGCGTCCGCGTCCAGCACCGCGGCCACCCCGAACGGCATCGTCAGCGCCGGCGCCCCGTGCCCGAAGCCCAGCTCCTCCACGACCGGTACGCCAAGGCCGCCGAGCCGGTCGAGCAGCACCGCCCGTACCTTCTCGTACGGACCGCACTCCTCCCACGATCCGAGCGCGACGCCCGCGACGCCCTCCAGCCATCCGGAGCGCAGCAGTTGGGTGAGGATCCGGTCGAGCCGGTAGTCCTCCTCGCCCACGTCCTCGATCAGCAGCAGACCTCCGCGTGCCGACGGCCGGGCGTGCGGGGTGCCGAGTTCCGCCGCGAGCAGGCTCACACAGCCGCCGAGGGTGACGCCCCGGGCCCGGCCGGGGACCATGGTGCGGGCCGTCTCCAGGCCCAGGGTGCGTACCGACTCGGGCTCGAAGAGCGTGGCCCGCAGCGACTCCCGGGTGCGTTCGTCCTTGAGGAAGGTGAGCGCGCCGGCCATCGGCCCGTGCAGTGTGGCCAGGCCCGTCCGGACGGCGAAGGCCTCATGGAGCGCGGTGACGTCGCTGCAGCCGACGAAGATCTTGGGACCGGCCGCGCGCATCGCACTCCAGTCGAGCAGGTCGACCATGCGCTGCGCGCCGTATCCGCCGCGTGCGCAGATCACCGCCGAGACCGACGGATCGCACCAGGCCCGGGTCAGATCACGGGCGCGGTCCTCGTCGGTCCCCGCGAGATACGGGAGCTGCGGGTGCCGCTCCCGGACGTGTGGCATCACGACGGGATCCAGGTCCCAGCCGCGCAGGATCTCCAGGCCCGCTTCGAGCCGGTCGTCGGGGACGGGACCGCTGGTCGACACGACGGCGATCTTGGCCCCGGGCCTCAGTCTCTCCGGCCGGGTCAGGGGCTTGAGGGTCACTTCTTCAGCTCCAGCAGCGGGACGTCGCGGCGGACGATGCGGAAGGTCTGGGCGTAGAGGGACAGTTCGGACTCGAGCGCGCGGACCATGGTGTCGGCCCGACGGAAACCGTGGCCCTCGCCCTCGAAGGCGATGTAGGCGTGCGGGATGCCGCGGCCGGCCATCTGCGCCAGGAAACGCTCGCTCTGCACCGGTGGGCAGATCACGTCGTCGAGCCCTTGGAGCAGCAGGAACGGGACGGCGATCCGGTCGGTGTGCTGGAGCGGCGAGCGCTCGCGGTAGCGGCCGGGCACCTCGGCGGGCGGGCCGATCAGCGACTCCAGATACCGCGACTCGAAGTCGTGGGTCTCGCCGTCCGCCCAGCTCATCAGGTCGAGAACCGGATAGATAATGGTGCCGCAGGCGTAGATGTCGGTGGTGGCGAGGGAGGCCGCAGTGGTCCAGCCGCCGGCGCTGCCGCCGCGGATGGCCAGGCGCGCGGGATCCGCCGTGCCCTCGGCGGCCAGGGTCTCGGCGACGGCCGCGCAGTCCTCGACGTCGACGACGCCCCACTGCTCGCGCAGCCGCTCGCGGTACTCGCGGCCGTACCCGGTGGAGCCGCCGTAGTTGACCACGGCGACGCCGATGCCGCGCGAGGTGAAGTAGGCGATCTCCAGATTGAGGACGAGCGGGGCATGACCGGTGGGGCCGCCGTGCGCCGACACCACATAGGGCGGCAGTTCCTCGTCGGGAGCGATCCGGTCGGGGCTGTGGGGCGGGTAGATATGGGCGTGGATCTCGCGGTTGTCGGGGCCGGTGAAGGTGCGGATCTGCGGCTCCGGGTAGTACACCGGGTCCACCGGGTCGTCGTGCGCCGAGCCGATGACCCGGGTCCGCCCGGTGCGCGTGTCGAGCTCCACGACTTCGTACGCGCTGCGCGGGCTGGCCGCGACTCCGATCACCCGGTCTCCGTGCACGGCGAGGGTGGACGCCCACTCGGTCCAGGGCCCCGCGGCGTCGACGAGCTCACCGGTCTCCGGGTCGAGTATGCCGAGGGCGGTGGTGCCCTTGCCGTGGATGACGGCGATCAGTCCGTTCTCCAGCGGGTGGAACCACTTGAGGCCGATCTTCCACAGCGGCCCGCCGAACTCCTCCCCGCGGCCGGGGCACAGGCCGGTGCCGGGCACGAAGCCCGGCCCCGCGCCCGGCCCGAGCGCGTCCGGCCGGACCCGTTGCAGCTCCCACCAGTTGCTCACGTCGGAGACGAAGAGGAGCGAGCCGTCCGGGGCCCAGTCCACCTGGCACACCGATTCGTCCGTGTCCCCGACGACCGGCCGGACCCCGCCGAAGGGCCCGTCCTCGCTCACCTCGCCGAGCATGACGACGGTGCCGTCCCAGGGCATCTGCGGATGGTCCCAGGCGATCCAGGCGGCGTGCCGCCCGTCCGGCGAGAGCCGCGGCCCGGTGACGAAGCGGTGCCGGTCGTCGCAGAGTTCCCGCACCGCCCCGCGGTCCGTTGCCGCGGAGCCGTCCAGGGGCACGGCCGCGATCACCCGGCGTACGTCGGTGGGCCCCTCGCCGGTGAACTCCTCCAGTACGCACCAGACTTCGCCCCGCTCCGGGAGGAGCTGGGGGTCGGCCCAGCGCAGTCCGCCGCCGACCGGGGACAGGGGGGTGAGCGGGCGCGGGGCGGCCTCCGGTGCATCCGGCTCGTACGCGTACAGCCGCTGGTCGGGGAAGTGCACGAAGACGACGAGGGGCCCGCCGCCGGCGCGCCGGGCCCCGGCCCAGGGGTGCCCGCCGTACTCGATGACCCTGCTGCGTACATTCCACGGGGCGGGGAGCACCGACTCCTCCGCGCCGTCGGCCCGTCGGCGCACCAGGGCACGTCTGCCGCCTTCGGTGGGGCGCGGCGCGGTCCACCACACCTCGTCGCCGATCATGCCGAGGAACTCCGGGCGCCCGTCGTGCGAGGCGGCGAGTACCGCGTCGATCGGCGACGGCCAGGTTCCGTAGGCTCCCGTGGGTACCATGACCGACTCCCCCTATGCGGACCGCAGATAGTGGTCGAGAACCTTGACCCCGAAGTGCAGCGCCTCGACCGGGACGCGCTCGTCGACCCCGTGGAACATGGCCGCGTAGTCGAAGCCGACGGGGAGCTTCAGCGGCGAGAATCCGTACCCGGTGATGCCGAGGCGGGAGAACTGCTTGGCGTCGGTGCCGCCCGGCGTGCAGTACGGCACGACATGGCCGTCCGGGTCGAAGAGTTCGACGGCCGCGCGCATCTTGGCGTACGCCGGGGAGTCGAGGGGGGCCTGCAGGGCCACCTCGCGGTGGTGGAACTCCCAGTCGACGTCCGGACCGGTCAGCAGGTCGAGGGTGTCCTTGAACTCGTCCTCGCCGCCGGGCAGCATCCGCCCGTCGACATAGGCGGTCGCGTGCCCCGGGATCACATTGAGCTTGTAACCGGCTTCGAGCATCGTCGGGTTGGCGCTGTTGCGGACGGTGGGCTCGACCAGGGCGGCGGCCCGGCCGAGCTTGGCGATCAGCGCGTCGGCGTCGAAGCCGTCCGCCTCGACATCGACATCGATGCCGTGCAGCCGGGCTAGCTCGGCCAGCGCGGCCCGTACGGTCGGGGTGAGGCGCAGCGGCCACTCGTACTCGCCGATCCGCGTGATTGCCGCGGCCAGCCGGGTCACCGCGTTGGCGCGGTTGACCTTGGAGCCGTGTCCGGCCGTGCCGTGAGCGGTGAGCTTGAGCCATGCCGTGCCGCGCTCACCGGCGCCGATCGGGTAGAGCGTCATCCCGGGTCCGGCGTGGAAGCTGAAGGCCCCGGATTCGCTGATTCCTTCCGTACACCCCTCGAAGAGGCCGGGGTGGTGATCGGCGAGGAAGCCCGAGCCGTCGATGGCGCTGGCCTCCTCGTCCGCGGTGTACGCGATCACGATGTCGCGCCGGGGCCGGATTCCGGCCCGCGCCCAGGCCCGGACGACGGCGAGGATCATCGCGTCCATGTTCTTCATGTCGACCGCGCCGCGGCCCCATACGACGCCGTCGCGGATCTCCCCGGAGAAGGGGTGCACGGCCCAGTCGGCGGGTTCGGCGGGCACCACGTCCAGATGACCGTGGACGAGAAGGGCGTCGGCGGAGGGGTCGGTTCCCTCGATCCGGGCGATGACATTGGTGCGCCCCGGGGTGCGCTCCAGCAGGGTGGGCTCAAGTCCGGCACCCGCGAGCCGCTCGGCGGCGTACTCGGCGGCGGGCCGCTCCTGGCAGTCGCCGCCGCCCTTGTTGGTGGTGTCGATCCGGATCAGCTCGGAGGTGAAGGTAACCACCTCGTCGAGCGCTTGACAGTCGATGGGCGTTGTCACGTCAGCCATACTGCTCCTCCACTGCCGCCGACACGATCGTTGTGACCGCTTTAAAGGTACGAATGCCCTCATACATCGTCTCGCTGGTGTACGCGACCCTGCGCTCACCGCTGCCCGCGACTCCCGGCACGACGGTGGCCGCGGCCGCGAGATGTTCCGCGTCGAACTCCAGCTCCACGGTGAACGGGCCGCCGCGCACCGGCTCGTGGCGCCCGGCCAGGGCCGTCGCCTCCTTGGCCGCCGCGCGGATGTCGGAAGCGGTCCGGCCCGGAGTGCGGCACACCGCCGCGTAGCGGGACACGTAATCCTTCACGGCGACCTTCCGGGCATCGGGCGCATAGGCGTCGGCGTCCACGCAGGTCAGATCGTCTCCGGTGACGAGCACCACCGGCACGCCGTACTCCGCGACCACATGCGCGTTGAGCAGCCCCTCGCTCGCTCGCATGCCGCCCAGCCACACGCCCGTGATCGAGTTGGCGAGATAAGTGTGCGCGAGCACACCCTCGGTGCCCGCGCCCGTGTGGTACCCGACGAAGGCGATGCCGTCCACGTCGCCGTGCTGCACACCCTCGACCATCGACAGCGACTTGTGCTTGCCGGTGAGCATCTCGACCCGGTCGTCCAGCCGCTCCAGCAGCAGATTGCGCATGGACCAGTGCGCTTCATTGATGAGAACGTCGTCGGCGCCACCGTCGTAGAACCCGAGCACCGCCGCGTTCACATCCGAGGTGAACATGGTCCGGCAGCGCTCCCACTGGGGCGTGCCGGGCAACACGTCGGCAGGCCAGGTCACACCGGTGGCGCCTTCCATGTCGGCGCTGATGAGGATCTTCACGGCATCACGGTACGCGTCGTTCAACAACCGGGCCAGGACTGATGGGGGTGCCAGTGGTCCGGTCGGCGGAAGCCCGGTCGGGGATCCCTCCCGGCTACTTTCGCTTATGTGCGACGTGTGCAAAGACCGGTGACGGCCGCGACGCGGGCTGCTCTACGGAACACGGCACTCTTCTCCTCAGCGGTCTCTCGACCGGGAAGAGGGCGGTGTAGCGCTATCCGTTCCGGCCGACGATCAGCCATTTCGAAGGGAGTTCGATCCGGGAGCCGTCCGCCGCGTACTCCGTTGTGGTCAGGGGCAGGTCACCGCTCCCGAGCACCTCGAGACCGGCGGTACGGAACAACTCGGCCACTTCCGCGTCGGCCACCGCGCCGGGCACGATGCCGTGCTTGAAGACCGGCTGGAGCTTCGGCGGGGGGCCCGACGGCAACTTCGCGAGGCCCATCAGCTTCTGGCCGGCCGCCTCGGCGAGCTCCACCACGAAGGCGCGTCCGCGCTCGCCGACGAGTGTGGCGATCGTGTCGACCAGCGGCCGACGGTCCTCGGGGTCGCACTGGTGCAGGACGCCGCGCATATAGACATTGGCGTCGCCCAGTTCCGTATGCAGCCGCGCCACCTGGTCCGCGTCCACGGCGTCGATCACCCGGAACAGCGCATCGCCCTGTTTGTCCTGCCTCCTGGCGAGTTCGATCGCGGCGGACGACAGGTCGACGCCGAGCACCTTCGGGAAGCGGTCGGCCAGGAAGAGCGTCTGGGTGCCGTTACCGCAGCCCAGGTCAAGGAGCGTCAGCCCGGGATGGTCCACAAGCGGTTCGTAGAGCGCGAGATGCAGTCCCGCGGTCAGCGCCGGCTCCGCGTCCCAGAAGACCGATCCGGGCTCCCCGGAGACCTCGCTCCAAAAGCCTTCCCAGGCGTTCTTGTACCGACTCGTCACGCTCATGACCAGCTCCCCACGGGTATGACACAGCGTCAAGATCGGTCTACCGCTCCGGGGTTGCGGCGACAAGCACCCAGCGCATTCCTTCACGTGGCGTTCGAGCGACAGGCCGAGACCCCTCGCACATCACCTACGGCAGCGCCAGCTCGAACCAGACCGTCTTGCCCTCCGTCGTGCGGCTCGTGCCCCACTCCCGCGCCAGGCTGCTCACCACCCGCAGTCCGCGCCCGAGCTCGTCGGCCGGGCGCGCGTCCAGCATGGCCGGCAGGTTGTGGTCCTCGTCGGCCACCTCGCACAGCAGGGATCCCGCCCGGACGAGGCGAAGCTCCGCGCTCCGGCCGCTCGCGTGCCGCACCGCATTGGTGACGACTTCGCTCACCAGCAGTTCCACGGTCTCGGTCAGCTCGGCGAGCCCCCAGGAGCGCAGCTGCCCGCGGACCAGGCGCCGTGCCCTGGCCGCCTCGCGCGGTTCACGGGACAGCTCCCAGACGGCCACGTCCTCGGGATCGATGCCGTTCAGCCGTGCCATCAGCAGGGCCACGTCGTCCTTGCGTCCGCCGCGGGTGTTCAGCGAGCGGATGATGGTGTCGCAGGCGTCGTCCATGGAGGCCGCGGGGTGCGCGGCCGACTCGCAGAGCGTCGCGAGCCCGACGCCGATGTCCTCGCCCCGCACCTCCACCAGGCCGTCCGTGCACATCACCAGGCGGTCGCCGGGCGCCACCGGCACGCGGACGCATCGGAAGGGCACTCCGCCGACACCGATCGGCGCTCCGGTCGGCAGATCGAGGAGTTCGCTGCGCCCGTCGGCCGCGCGGACGATCACTGGCGGTACATGGCCCGCGTTCGCCATCTGAAGCTCATTGCCGATCGGGTCGTACACCGCGTACAGACAGGTCGCGAGATAGTGCTCGCCCAGGCGCTGGGCCAGGTCGTCGAGATTGCGCAGGAGCTGCTCGGGCGGCAGATCCAGTGCGGCCATGGTCTGCACGGCCGTACGCAACTGGCCCATCATCGCGGCCGAATTGAGGCCGTGGCCCATCACATCGCCGACCACCAGCGCCGTACGCGAGCCGGGCAGCTTGATGGAGTCGAACCAGTCGCCGCCGACCCGGCCGAGCAGGGTGCCCGGCAGATAGCGGGTGGCCGTGTCGCATCCGGCCATCCGCGGGGTGACCTGCGGCAGCATCGAGTCCTGGAGGGTCTCGGCGACATTCTCCTGGTAGGTGTACATCCGGGCGTTGTCGAGGACGAGCCCGGCGCGCGCGGCCAGTTCCGCCCCCGTGACGCGGTCCATGTCGTTGAACAGGGCGCGCTCGGGGTGGCGCAGCAGAATCATGAAGCCGAGCACCACATTGCGCGCCTTCAGCGGAACGACCAGCATGGAACGTCCGCTGATGAGGGGCCGGATGTCACGCTTCTCGAACTGCGAGGCGATGGCCGTGCCCATCTGCTCGCTGATACGCGGCACCAGGACCGGGTCGCCGGTGGTCATGCACTGGAAGAACGGGGTGTGTTCGGGAAACGGCATGGATTCGCCGACCGGCACCACATCGTCCCAGCGGCCCGGCTCGTCCACATGCTCGAGCGCGACGCGGTGCCACATCGTCGTCGCGTCGGGCGGTCCGTCCGGGAAGCCCTCGCCGGCGATGACCTGTTCGCGCAGATAGGTGCCCGCGACATCGGTGAAGCGCGGCACGACGGCGGCGCTGACTTCCTGGATCGTACGGGCGAGGTCGAGGGACGAGCCGATGCGGCCGCTCACCTCGTTGAGGAATTCGAGCCGTTCGCGCACTGCGGCGTATTCGAGGTCCTGCTCGAGATCGGCCGTGTCCACCGCCCGGCCCGCGGCGGCCGCGGCTTCGGCGGCCTGCTGCCGCGCCTTGCGTTCCGCGCGGCGGGGCACTCCCCAGTCGGGTGTGACCGGCACCCGGTCGTGATGGCTGAACTCGAGCACCGGATAGCCGAGATCGAGGACCTGGGAGACGATCCGGGTCGACTCCTGGACGCTCATGCTCGGCAGGATCTCCGGGAGCCTGCGCGCCAGTTCGTCGGATCCGGGGAACTCGGTGTGCAGGGCGAAACCCGGAGCTATCCGCTCGACTCTCTGGTCCTCGCCCACGAACTGCGCGGCGTCCGCGGCCAGTACGAGCAGCCGCTCCTCGCCGGGGCCGACCATGGGATACGCCCACCACAGCACATCGACCCGCGCCCGTCCTGGCTCGGCGAGCCGGGCCCTGCCCGCCGCCGGATAGGACGTGAGGCCGTTCAGGGAAGCGTCGAGTCCGGGGCCGAGGCCGCCATAGCCGTCGTACGAGTCGTACTCGCCCTCGGGGGCCAGCGCTCCGGTGACCGGGAGCAGGTCGACGGCGGGCCTGCCCACCGCCTCCTCCCTGGTGGGGCCGAAAAGCCGCCGCGCACCGGTCGACCAGTGCGAGACCAAGCCGTCACCGTCCACGACGACCACGGCGAGCGGAATCCGGCCGGCCACGGCGTACTGCTGCGGCGGTGTCGGCGGAACACCACTGTCCATGGGTGGAAGGCTCCTTCCCCGCCGCAGTTCCTGCGGCCTTACCACCACGGTACGGCGCCGCGCACGCCCTGCGCCGGGCAACAGAGGAATAGGTTGTGCGCCCGCTCGTAACTGACGCCGGATCAGTCCTCGTGTCCCAGCTGGAGATCGCGCTCGGTGCGCCCCCCGCCCGCGACCTGCAGGACTGTGGCGACCGGCGGGTAACCTGCGGCGATGACCGTGTACTCGCCCGAGGAGAGGTCGACGAATCGGAAGGTGCCGTCGAGGCCGGTGGTGAGGGTGTCCACCACATTGCCCGCCACGTCGAGCAGAGTGACCCGGGCATCCTCGACCGGCCGGCCGCCACCGGCCCGTACCGTGCCCTTGAGTACCGCACCCCCCGCCAGCTCGACGTCCTGCCTCGTCTCGCGGGACGCCTGCACGCTCACGGGGAGCGCGGCGGGACGGAAGGCGGGGGCGCTCGCCGCGAGGGTGTACTCCCCCGCCACCAACTCCGTGAACTGATAGCCGCCTTCGCGGCCGCTGCGGGTCGAGGCGACGACATCGCCGCGTACGTCGGTGAGCGTGACGGCCGCGTCCCGCACGGGTGAGCCGTCCGCCGTCACGACGGTCCCGGCGAGGCGTCCGGCACCGCCGAGTACCACATCGAGTTCAACGGGCCGGTCGCCGACGGTGACAGTGACCGCCTGCGGCTGATGCCCGCCGGCCGCCGCGATCATCACGTACGAGCCGGAGCCCGGCACGCTCAGCGCGTACCGCCCGTCCTCGCCGCTCGCACCGCGCCCGATCTGGCTTCCGTACACGTCGATCAGGGTCAGGGCGGCGCGCGGGACGCCGCTGCCGTCGTGGTGCTGGACGGTTCCGCAGACCGGCACGCCGGAGGTGTACGCGGGCGCGCTGCGGGCCTTGGGCACGGACGCGGTTTCGGCGGAGGCGATGTGGGACACCAGCGGTTTCTCCTTGAGGAAGAAGGCGATGAACAGGCCGAGCGCGAGCACCGGCACCAGTAAGAGGAAGATCCGCGGCATCGCGTCTGCGTAGGCCTGGACATAGCCGTCGCGCAGCGCGGGCGGCAGGGCATGGACGAGCTGGGGAGTGATGGACTGCGGGTCCGGCAGGTCGGCGCCGGCCGGGAGGCGGTCGGCGAGGGCGCGAGTGAGGCGGTCGGCGAAGAGGGTGCCGAAGACGGCGGCTCCGACGCTGCCGCCGATCTGCCGGAAGTAGTTGTTGGCGCTGGTGGCGGTGCCGAGGTCGGCGGGCGGTACGGAGTTCTGCACGGCCAGGATCAGTACCGGCATCACCAGTCCGATGCCCACACCGAGCACGGCCTGCCCGATGCTGTGGTCCAGCCGCGGGGTGTCCCTGTCCAGCCGGGACAGCAGCCACATCCCGACGACCGAGACCGCGCTGCCGAGAACCGGATAGATCTTGTAGCGGCCGGTACGGGTGATGAGCCGGCCCGACACGATCGAGGCGACGACGATGCCGCCCATCATGGGCAGCATGAGCAGCCCGGACTCGGTGGCGCTGACGCCGTCGACCATCTGGAGGAAGGTCGGCAGATAGCTGGCCACGCCGAAGAGTGCGACGCCGACGACCGCGCCGACGAGGCTGGTGACCGTGAAGACCGAGTCGCGGAACAGCCGCAGCGGGATGATCGGTTCGGGGGCGTAGTTCTCAACGACGATGAGGAGCAGGGTGCATCCCACCGCCCCGGCCGCCAGTCCCAGGATGACGCGCGAGCCCCACGCGTACTGCGTGCCGCCCCAACTGGTCAGCAGAACAAGGAAGGTGGAGGCGGCGGCGAGGAACAGCGCGCCGAGGATGTCGAGCCGGCCGCGGGCCGCGGGCTTCGGGAGCTTCAGCACCGCGGTGATCACGAGCAGGGTGACCAGGCCGAGGGGCACGTTGAAGTAGAAGCACCAGCGCCAGGAGACATGGTCGGTGAAGTAGCCGCCGAGCAGGGGTCCCGCGACGGATGCGAGTCCGTAGGCCGCGCCGATGATTCCCATGAAGCGGCCGCGCGCTCTGGCCGGGACGATGTCCGCGATGATCGCCTGCACGCCGATCATGAGGCCGCCGGCGCCGATGCCCTGGATGGCGCGGAAGGCGATGAGCTGGTCCATGCTGCGCGACCGGCCGGCCAGTGCGGAGCCGATGACGAAGACGACGATCGCGAACTGGAAGACGCCTTTGCGGCCGAAGAGGTCGCCGAGCTTGCCGTAGAGGGGCAGGCCGATGGTGGCGGTGAGGAGATAGGCGGTGATCGCCCAGGGCATCCGTTCCAGGCCCTGGAGCTCGCCGACGATCTTCGGCAGGGCGGTGGCGACGATCATCTGCTCCAGCGCGGCGAGGAGCAGCGCGAGCATCAGACCGGTGAAGACGAGGCGTACCCGGCGGGGGCTGAGCGCGGTGCTCTCGGCAGGTCCGGGCGGTGGTGGCGGTGCGGCGGCCGGAGCGGCCTGTTCGTCCTGCACCAGAGTGATCCCGCCCACGTCACTGCTCCCCTCGTCGCGACTGCGCGGCGTAATTCTTCGCATTACACGCCAACGGGGAGCAAGCGGGACGTTATTGAGAACGGGGGCGCGTCGTGCGGTCCAACTCGCCCTGGCGGGGCGCGCGTCGGGCCCTCATCAGGGGCTTTCCCGCGACCCGTGGCGCGCGGGCGCATCACGGAGCCGCGGGGAAAACCACTCGAAACGGTGAGAGACGGTGAGAGTTGGAGTCGATTCCTTCTCGGCTACCTCTCGGCTACTTCTCGACCTCGGCGGCCAGCTTGGCGAGCACCGCGTCGTAAATCCGCCCAAGTCCCTTGGGGGCGAAGGTCCTTTCGAAGAATCCGCCGATGCCGCCCGCGCCGTTCCAGACACTGCTGACGACGGCCTTGGACCGGCCCTCGCCCGCCGGGGTGACCGTCCAGGTGGTGACCATCGAGGAGTTGCGGTCCTTCTCGACCAGCTGACCGTCGGTCGGCTCGGTCACTTCGAGGAGGCAGTCACGGATGCGCTTGCTGGTCGCCTGGAGTTTCCAGTGGACGAGGGTGCCCGCACCGTCGCCGCCCTCGCGGACCTCGTACTCACTGAAGTGCTCGGGCAGAAGCTTCGCGCGGGTGTTCTCGTAGTCGGCCAGCGCGTCGAACACCTTCTCCGCGTCCGCCGAGATGATCCGTTCCGTGGTGGCCTCGACCTGCGCCATTCCTGTTCCTCCAGCACTTCGTTCTTCGGGCGTGACTGCTAGCCAATCACCTCGGATGCGGCCGCCCAAATCCGCCTCGGGTCCGGTCCGGGTCCGGTTCGGGTCCGGTTCGGGTCGGTTCGGGGAACAGGGTTGCGGTGATCAAGGGAACAAGTGTTCTATTCTGTGGTCAGTGCTACCGAGGAGGCGTCCATGCGCTGGGACAATCTGGTCGAGAACCCCCGGGCGGCCGGGGACACCGCGCTCTTCGCGACGTCGGCGGTGACCACCAGAACCTTCGACACACCCGAATTCCGCGGCATCACCTTTCATGAGATCCGCGCCCGGTCGATCCTGAACCGGGTGCCGGGCGCATCGCGAATGCCGTTCGAGTGGACCGTCAACCCCTATCGGGGCTGCACGCACGCGTGCGTCTACTGCTTCGCCCGCAAGACCCACAGCTATCTGGACCTCGACACCGGGCTCGACTTCGACTCCCAGATCGTCGTGAAGATCAACGCGCCGGAGCTGCTGCGCCGGCAGCTCGCTTCCCGGCAGTGGCAGGGCGCGCATGTCGCGATGGGGACGAACGTCGACTGCTACCAGCGCGCAGAGGGCCGCTACCGGCTGATGCCCGGCATCATCTCCGCCCTGCGCGACCACGCCAATCCCTTCTCGATCCTCACCAAGGGCACGCTGATCCTGCGCGATCTGGAGCTGCTGCGGCAGGCGGCCGAGGTGACCGAGGTGGGCATCTCCGTCTCCGTCGGCTTCACCGACCGCGAACTGTGGCGCACCGTCGAGCCCGGCACGCCCTCGCCCGAGCGCCGCCTCGACGTGGTGCGCACCCTCACCGACAACGGCATCGGCTGCGGGGTGCTGATGGCGCCGGTCATCCCGTTCCTGGGCGACCACCCGGATCAATTGCGCGCCACAGTCCGGGCGATCGCCGCCTCCGGGGCGACATCGGTGACCCCGCTCGTGCTCCATCTGCGGCCCGGCGCACGCGAGTGGTTCATGGCCTGGGTGGCGCAGCACCATCCGCATCTGGTGCAGCGCTACGAGCGGCTGTACGCGGAGGGGGCGTACGCCCCGAAGTGGTACCAGCGCCGGATCACGCGCCATGTCCATGAGCTGGCCACGGAGTTCGGGATAGGGCCGGCGGACCGGGGCATGCCGCGGCGCATTCCGGTGCCGCAGGAGCCGGATCCGGCGGCTCTTCCGGAGCCGACGCAGCTGACGCTGCTCTGAGCCGGATTGTCAGTGCCGTACGCAAGGATGGACGCATGACTTCGCGACTCACCCGTGTACAGGCCCCCGAAGGCGTCGCCCCCGGCACCGGATACAGCCATGTCGTCTGGGGCACCGGCCGGTTCGTGGCGGTATCCGGGCAGTGCGCCCTCGACGAGGCCGGCAAGGTCGTGGGCGAGGGGGACCCGGCGGCGCAGGCCACGCAGGTCTTCGAGAACCTCCGCCGCTGTCTGGCCGCGGCGGGCGCGTCCTTCGACGACGTGGTCAAGCTGACCTATTTCGTCACGGACGTGGCGCATCTGCCGGCGGTCCGGGCGGCGCGCGACGCGGTGATCGACGCGGGACGGCTCCCGGCGAGCTCGGCGGTCCAGGTGGCCGCGCTCTTCCGGCCCGAACTGCTCGTGGAGATCGAGGCGTTCGCGCTCGTCGGGGAGAGCGAGTGATGGACGTCCGGGTGCGGGACATGACGCTCGACGACGTCGAGGCCGTCGCGACCATCCGGGTGCGCGGCTGGCAGTTCGCCTACGACGGGCTGATGCCGGCGTCGTATCTCGACGCGATGAGCGTGGAGGAGGACGCGGCGCGGCGTCGCGAATTCCTCAAGGACGGCAGCGTGGTGACCAATCTGGTCGCCGAGCGGGACGGCGAAGTGGTCGGCTGGGGCTGCTTCGGACCGAGCAGGGACGAGGGCCGGCCGGCCGGGCTGTGCGAGCTCTACGCGATATACGTACTGCCGGACCGGGTCTCCACGGGGGTGGGGCGGGCGCTGATGGACGAGCTGACGGGGCGGGCCGAGGCGGACGGTTTTGAGCGGATGCTGCTGTGGGTCCTGAAGGAGAACGACCGCGCCCGCCGCTTCTACGGCAAGGCGGGCTTCGCCCCGGACGGCGCGGAGGAGCCGTTCGAGGTGGAGGGCGTCAAGGTCCCGGAAGTCCGGTACGCGCGACGCCTCAACGGCTAGGCCGTTGCTGGGGTGTCCCCCACCCCGCCCTCCCCCTACGGCCTGGCGGCCGTGGGAGGTACCCCCATCCCGTAACTGGGGGCAAGCCCCCAGACCCCCGGACGGGGCTTCGCCCCGGACCCGTATGCGACCTTCGGCCGCATGTCCTCAATCGCCGGACGGGCTGAAATTTCCGCCGGCGATTGAGGCGCGGGGAGGTTGGGGGTCCCCCCGGACGGAGTCTGGGGGAGGGCGGGTAGGGGAACAGGCCGCCGCAGGCGCCGACCCCACGTCACGCCAGCCGCGCCAGCGCCGCCTCCGCCGCCGCGGTCAGACGCGGATGCGCCCGCGCCGACCTGAGAATCTCCCCCGCCCGCTTGTCGCCCAGCGCGCCCAGGCCCTCGACGCACGCGAGAGCCAGTCTCCAGTGCGGGTCGCCCGGGGCCAGCCTTCGCCGCAGGACGATGACCAGGGCCGGCAGGGACTCGGGTGCCCTCAAGCGCGTGAGCAGGCGTACGGGGACCAGCGCATAGGCGACCCGCAGCTCGTTCGTGGCGAGGGCGGCCGCGGCACGCGGCGTGCGGGGGTCGGCCAGCCGGGACAGGGCGTGCGCGGCCGAGACACAGCGTTCGGGGTCGCGGTGGTTCAGGAGCAGGACCAGGGCCTCGAAGGCCCGCCGGTCCCCCGCGCAGCCGAGCCGGAAGGCGGCCATCTCGCGCACCCACAGGGGCCTTTCCTGTTCCGTGAGGACGCCCGCGAGCTCCTCCCGGTCCTCGGTGGTCAGCAGTCTTTCGTATGCCACCGAGCCGCCCGACTCGCCGCGAAGCCGCTGCGCCAGTGCCCGTAACTCCTCATCCATGGCGGCCAGGGTAGCCGCGCCACGTCGGCGATCCAGATCACATCGCCTCACCCCTGGCGCGCTCGTTACTCGCGAGTTAATCTCAAGTGAGCGGGTAACCCCCGCACAGCTCACGGTGGCCTGGTGACGCAGCCGCCGCGAGTGTTTGTCGGTTCGGCAGTTCCTGCACGACGTACGACGCGACTCCGGGACAGAGTCCGTCGGCCCGCACCACGACACGTATGTCATCCGGTGCGGTGATTTCTCCGTGCGCCCAACGCCCCTTGGCGTTCTTGCCCGCGCTCCGCCTGCGCGGCTCCCCTCATCAGTCGTCACTCATCCCTGGAGTCCCCCGATGGACACCCCTCTCCACACCATTGCCGTCGTCGGCCTCGGCACCATGGGCACCGGCATCGCCGAGGTCCTTGCCCGCGCCGGACGCGAGGTCATCGGCATCGACATCAGCGACGCCGCCGCCCGCCGGGCCGTCAGCGCCCTGGAGGCCTCCACCGCCCGCGCCGTCGAGCGCGAGCGGATGACCGAGGAGGAGCGCCGGAACACCCTCGCCCGTTTCCGCACCTTCTCCGATCTGCAGGCCGCCGCCGATGCGGACCTCGTGATCGAGGTCGTGTCCGAGTCGTACGAGGCCAAGCAGCAGGTCTTCCGCGCCCTGGACTCCGTCGTCCGCCCCGACGCCATCCTCGCGACCGGCACCAACGCGCTGTCGGTCACCCGGCTCGCCGCCGACTCCGAGCACCCCGAGCGCGTGCTCGGCCTGCACTTCTTCAACCCGGCCCCGGCGATGAAGCTGGTCGAGGTCGTCTCCTCGGTGCTGACCGCTCCGGCCGCCGTCGAAGCGGTCACCGTGCTCGCCCGTGAGCTCGGCAAGGAGCCCGTCGCGGTCGGCGACCGGCCCGGCTTTGTCGCCGACGGGCTGCTGTTCGGCTATCTCAACCAGGCCGCCGCGATGTACGAGGCCAAGTACGCCTCCCGCGAGGACATCGACGCCGCGATGAAGCTCGGCTGCGGACTGCCGATGGGCCCGCTCGCCCTGCTCGACCTGATCGGCATCGACACGGCCCGTACCGTCCTTGACGCGATGTACGCCGAGTCCCGCGACCGGCTGCACGCCCCCACACCCATCCTCAAGCAGCTCAGCGAGGCGGGCCTGACCGGCCGCAAGTCGGGCCGCGGCTTCTACACCTATGCCGCCCCGGGCACCGGGGACGTGGTGCCGGACGCGCTCACCCCGCAGCCGGCGGCCGAGGCGTCGGGCGGCCGCAAGGTCAGCTCCGTCGGCGTCGCCGGTTCCGGCACGATGGCGAGCGGCATCGCCGAGGTCTTCGCCAAGGCCGGTTACGACGTGGTGCTCGCCGCCCGCGGCCTGGAGAAGGCCGAGACCGCCAAGTTCCGTATCGCCAAGTCGCTTTCGCGCTCCGTCGACAAGGGCCGGATGACGGCCGCGGCGCGCGAGGAGACGCTCGCGAGGATCACCCCGGCCGGTTCACTCGACGCCTTCGCCGATGTCGACCTCGCGGTCGAGGCGGTCGCCGAGGACCTGGAGATCAAGCAGCAGCTCTTCGGCACCCTGGACAAGATCTGCAAGGCGGGCGCGGTGCTCGCCACCACCACCTCCTCGCTGCCCGTCGTCGCCTGCGCCCGCGCCACCTCGCGCCCGCAGGACGTCATCGGAATGCACTTCTTCAACCCGGCCCCGGCGATGAAGCTGGTCGAGGTGGTCCGTACGGTCCTCACCTCCGACGACGTCCACGCCACGGTCCGCGAGGTCACCACGAAGATCAGGAAGCACCCGGTGGACTGCGGCGACCGGGCCGGTTTCATCGTGAACGCCCTGCTCTTCCCGTACCTCAACAACGCGATCAAGATGGTCCAGGAGCACTACGCCACCCTGGACGACATCGACGCCGCGATGAAACTGGGCGGCGGCTATCCGATGGGCCCCTTCGAGCTGCTCGACGTGGTCGGGCTCGATGTCTCGCTCGCCATCGAGAAGGTGCTGCACCGCGAGTTCCGCGACCCGGGCCTGGCCCCGGCGCCACTGCTGGAGCACCTGGTGGCCGCGGGCTGCCTCGGCCGCAAGACTGGTCGCGGTTTCCGCGAATATGCCCGGCGCTGATCGCGAAGCGGGCTGGGGCGGGCTGCTCGATCCCTCGGGCGGCCCGCCCGATGCCCCCGGGGCACGGCACCCGCAGGCGCGCTCGGCTGCACGAATGCAGTACGTTCAGCTCATGCCCCAGCCCGCCAAGCCCACCCGTACCAAAGCCACTCCCGACGCTCCGGAAAGTGCCGCGGGCTCTCGCGCCGCGGCCCAACGCCTCAAGATGCGGCGGGAGCTGGCGGCCGCGGCCATGGAGCTGTTCGCGACCAAGGGCTACGAGGCGACGACCGTCGACGAGATCGCCGCGGCGGCCGGGGTCGCGCGGCGGACCTTCTTCCGCCACTTCCGCTCCAAGGAAGAGGCGATCTTCCCGGACCACGACGACACGCTCGTACGCGCCGAGGCGGTGCTGAACGCGGCTCCGGCGCACGAGCATCCGCTGGACACGGTGTGCCGGGGCATCAAGGAGGTCATGCGGATGTACGCGGCCTCCCCTGCGGTCTCCGTCGAGCGTTACCGCCTGACCCGTGAGGTGCCCACGCTGCGGGAGCGGGAAATCGCCTCGGTGGCCCGCTACGAGCGGCTGTTCACCCGCTATCTGCTGGGCCACTTCGACGAGCGCGACCACCACGACGGCAACGACGACCCGCTGCTGGCGGAGGTGGCCGCGTCCGCGGTCGTCACCGCGCACAACCACGTGCTGCGCCGCTGGCTGCGGGCGGGTGGCCAGGGGGACGTCGAGTCCCAGCTGGACCACGCCTTCGCGATCGTCCGCGACGCGTTCGGCACGGGCATCGGCGCGGGCCGCGCGCCGCAGGGCGAACGGACGGGGCCGGCGGCGGTCTCGACGCGGACGAGCGACGACGTGCTGGTGACGGTGGCGCGGACGGATGCGCCGCTGGACGAGGTCATGCGCACGATCGAGCGCGCGCTGCGCGGTTAGCCCCCACCCCGCCCCGTCCCTTAACCGGGGGCGCTGCCCCCGGACCCCCGCGCCTCAAACTCCCCCAGACTTCGTCCGGGGGGACCCCCTCGGGGCTGGATGTTCAGCCCGTCCGGCGTTCGAGGACACGCGCGAAGCGCGTACGGGGTTCGGGGCGGAGCCCTGATTCGGGAAGGGGCGGGGTGGGGAAAAGAACGCTCCGCGCATACCACCCGCACGCAACCGAACACAGAACGCAACGGCCGCCTCTCCCGAGGCGGCCGTTGTTGCTCACACGTGCCCGCCAGATGACATCCGAGAAAAATTACTGGCACGCAGTGTCTTGCGAGCTGGCACGGCGTGCCATACGTTGGGAGAGTCCGGGCGGCCGGCGTGCAGAGACCACTCGTACGCCGGCTGTCCCCACAAACCATCGGCTTGTGCGCCCGGACGCCTGCGTCACAGGCAACCTCCCGCGCCCACCAGCGCTGCCAAAGCTCCACCCCCGCCGAACCGACGGCACACCTCCACAGCAGCATCCCGACGTTCCCCTCAGCGTTCCCCGAAACGCGCTTCGCCGGAGGCACCCCGTGAAGGAAATCCTGGACGCGATCCAGTCGACGGACAGCACGTCCGCCGACTTCGCCGCACTGCCCATCCCCGACTCGTACCGCGCGGTGACCGTGCACAAGGACGAGGTCGAGATGTTCGCGGGTCTTGAGACCCGCGAGAAGGACCCCCGCAAGTCCCTCCATGTCGAGGACGTGCCGGTTCCCGAACTCGGGCCGGGCGAGGCCCTGGTGGCGGTGATGGCCAGCTCGGTGAACTACAACTCCGTCTGGACCTCCATCTTCGAGCCGATGGCCACCTTCGGCTTCCTGGAGCGGTACGGAAAGCTCTCCGAGCTCACCAAGCGGCACGATCTGCCGTACCACATCATCGGCTCCGACCTCGCGGGCGTCGTGCTGCGCACCGGCCCCGGCGTCAACGCCTGGCGGCCCGGCGACGAGGTCGTCGCGCACTGCCTGTCCGTCGAGCTGGAGTCCTCCGACGGCCACAACGACACGATGCTCGACCCCGAGCAGCGCATCTGGGGCTTCGAGACCAACTTCGGCGGTCTGGCCGAGATCGCGCTGGTGAAGTCCAACCAGCTGATGCCCAAGCCGCAGCACCTGAGCTGGGAGGAGGCCGCGGCTCCGGGCCTGGTCAACTCCACCGCGTACCGCCAGCTCGTCTCGCGCAACGGCGCGGGCATGAAGCAGGGCGACAACGTGCTGATCTGGGGCGCGAGCGGCGGACTCGGTTCGTACGCCACCCAGTTCGCGCTGGCCGGCGGCGCCAACCCGATCTGTGTCGTCTCCAGCCCCCAGAAGGCGGACATCTGCCGCGCGATGGGCGCCGAGGCGATCATCGACCGCAACGCCGAGGGCTACAAGTTCTGGAAGGACGAGCACAACCAGGACCCGCGCGAGTGGAAGCGCTTCGGCAAGCGCATCCGTGAGCTCACCGGCGGCGAGGACGTCGACATCGTCTTCGAGCACCCGGGACGCGAGACCTTCGGCGCGAGCGTGTACGTCACCCGCAAGGGCGGCACGATCGTGACGTGCGCCTCCACCTCCGGCTACAACCACGAGTACGACAACCGCTACCTGTGGATGTCGCTGAAGAAGATCGTGGGCTCGCACTTCGCCAACTACCGCGAGGCGTGGGAAGCCAACCGCCTGGTCGCCAAGGGCAAGATCCACCCGACGCTGTCGAAGGTCTACTCGCTCGACGACACCGGCCAGGCCGCGTACGACGTGCACCGCAACCTCCACCAGGGCAAGGTCGGCGTGCTCGCCCTCGCCCCGCGCGAGGGTCTGGGCGTCCGCGACGAGGAGCTGCGCGCCAAGCACATCGACGGCATCAACCGCTTCCGTAACGTCTGAGAGACGCACACATGACAGAGCGTCAGAAGGACCGGCCGTGGCTCATGCGGACGTACGCCGGTCACTCGACCGCCGAGGCGTCCAACGAGCTCTATCGGCGCAACCTCGCCAAGGGCCAGACCGGCCTGTCGGTCGCGTTCGATCTGCCGACGCAGACGGGCTACGACCCCGACCACATCCTCGCCCGCGGCGAGGTGGGCCGGGTCGGGGTCCCCGTCTCGCATCTTGGTGACATGCGGCGGCTGTTCCAGGACATCCCCCTGGAGCAGATGAACACCTCGATGACGATCAACGCCACCGCGATGTGGCTGCTGGCGCTCTACCAGGTGGTCGCCGAGGAGCAGGGCGCCGACGCCACCAAGCTCCAGGGGACGACGCAGAACGACATCGTCAAGGAGTATCTGTCGCGCGGGACGCATGTCTTCCCGCCCGGCCCCTCGCTCCGGCTGACCACCGACATGATCACGTACACGGTGGCCAACATCCCCAAGTGGAACCCGATCAACATCTGCAGCTACCACCTGCAGGAGGCCGGCGCCACACCGGTCCAGGAGATCTCGTACGCGATGTCCACCGCGATCGCCGTGCTGGACGCCGTCCGCGACTCCGGTCAGGTGCCCGCCGAGAAGTTCGGCGATGTGGTCGCGCGTATCTCCTTCTTCGTGAACGCGGGCGTCCGCTTCATCGAGGAAATGTGCAAGATGCGCGCCTTCGGCCGCATCTGGGACAAGGTCACCCGCGAGCGGTACGGCATCGAGAACGAGAAGCAGCGGCGCTTCCGCTACGGCGTCCAGGTCAACTCGCTCGGCCTGACCGAGGCCCAGCCGGAGAACAACGTCCAGCGCATCGTCCTCGAAATGCTGGCCGTGACACTCTCGAAGGACGCACGCGCGCGTGCCGTCCAACTGCCCGCCTGGAACGAGGCCCTGGGCCTGCCCCGCCCGTGGGACCAGCAGTGGTCGCTGCGTATCCAGCAGGTGCTGGCTCACGAGAGCGACCTGCTGGAGTACGAGGACATCTTCGAGGGTTCGCACGTCATCGAGGCCAAGGTGGACGCCCTGGTCCACGAGTGCCTCGCCGAGATCGCCCGGATCCAGGAGATGGGCGGCGCGATGGCGGCCGTCGAGTCCGGCTATCTCAAGTCGCAGCTGGTCTCCTCGCACGCCGAGCGGCGGGCCCGGATCGAATCGGGCGACGAGAAGATCGTCGGCGTCAATATTTTCGAGACCACCGAACCCAATCCGCTCACCGCGGACCTGGACGAGGCGATCATGACGGTCGACCCGGCCAACGAGGCGCGGGTGGTCAACAAGCTCCACGAGTGGCGCGACAACCGCGACGAGGCCCGGGCGTCCGAGGCGCTGGCCGCGCTGAAGAAGGCTGCCGCGGGATCCACGAACCTGATGGCCGCGACCGTCGAGTGCGCCCGCGCGGGTGTCACGACCGGCGAGTGGTCCTGGGCGCTGCGCGATGTCTTCGGCGAGTTCCGCGCGCCGACGGGCGTCTCCAGCGCACCGGTCGCCGTGACCGCCGAGGCGGGCACGCCGCTCGCTGTCGTACGCGAGAAGGTGTCGCGTACCGCCGACGAGCTCGGCGCAGGACGGCTGCGGCTCCTCGTCGGCAAGCCCGGCCTGGACGGGCACTCCAACGGCGCCGAGCAGATCGCCGTACGGGCCCGCGACGCGGGCTTCGAGGTGGTCTACCAGGGCATCCGGCTCACACCCGAGCAGATCGTCAACGCGGCCCTCGCCGAGGACGTGCACTGCGTGGGCCTGTCGATCCTGTCCGGCTCGCACGCCGAGCTGGTACCGGATGTACTGGAGCGGCTGCGCGAGGCCGGCGCGGCCGATATTCCGGTGATCGTCGGCGGGATCATCCCGAACGCCGACGCCGCCGATCTGAAGGCGGCGGGAGTGGCCGCCGTGTTCACCCCGAAGGACTTCGGCATCACCGAGATCATCGGCCGTATCGTCGACGAGATCCGGAAAGCGAACAAGCTCGACCCTCTGGAGGTCCCCGCATGACCGTCAACCGTCTCCGCCCGCGTCGCTCGTGCCTGGCGGTTCCCGGCTCGAACCCGCGCTTCCTGGAGAAGGCCCAGGGCCTGCCGGCCGACCAGGTCTTCCTGGACCTGGAGGACGCCTGCGCACCGCTGGCCAAGCCCGAGGCCCGGCACACCATCGTCAAGTTCCTCAACGAGGGCGACTGGACGGGCAAGACCAGGGTCGTACGGGTCAACGACTGGACCACCGAGTGGACCTACCGCGACGTCGTCACGGTCGTCGAGGGCGCCGGGCAGAACCTCGACTGCATCATGCTGCCTAAGGTCCAGGACGCCCAGCAGGTCGTCGCTCTCGACCTCCTGCTGACGCAGATCGAGAAGACGATGGGCTTCGAGGTCGGCAAGATCGGCATCGAGGCGCAGATCGAGAACGCGAAGGGCCTGGTGAACGTCGACGACATCGCGGCCGCCTCGCCGCGCGTCGAGACCATCATCTTCGGCCCGGCCGACTTCATGGCATCGATCAACATGAAGTCGCTGGTCGTGGGCGAGCAGCCGCCCGGTTACCCGGCGGACGCGTACCACTACATCCTCATGCGCATCCTGATGGCCGCCCGGACGCACAACCTCCAGGCGATCGACGGCCCGTACCTGCAGATCCGCAACCAGGAGGGCTACCGCGCGGTCGCCCAGCGCGCCGCCGCCCTCGGTTTCGACGGCAAGTGGGTCCTGCACCCGGACCAGGTCGCCGCCGCGAACGAGATCTTCTCGCCCTCGCAGGAGGACTTCGACCACGCCGAGCTGATCCTGGACGCGTACGAGTACTACACCTCCGAGGCGGGCGGCAAGAAGGGCTCGGCGATGCTCGGCGACGAGATGATCGACGAGGCGAGCCGCAAGATGGCGCTGGTCATCTCCGGCAAGGGCCGCGCCGCCGGCATGCAGCGCACCTCTAAGTTCGAAGCCCCGGAGGCCTGATCATGCAGTTCGGACGCACCTATGAGGAGTTCGAGGTCGGCGCGGTCTACAAGCACTGGCCCGGAAAAACGGTCACGGAGTACGACGACCACCTCTTCTGTCTGCTCACCATGAACCACCACCCCCTCCACATGGACACCAACTATGCGGAGAAGACGACGGACTTCGGCAAGAACGTCGTCGTCGGCAATTACATCTACTCGCTGCTCCTCGGCATGTCTGTCCCGGACGTCTCCGGCAAGGCCATCGCCAACCTGGAGATCGAGTCGCTGAAGCACGTCGCGCCGACCTTCCACGGCGACACGATCTACGGCGAGACCACCGTCCTCGACAAGACCCCCTCCCGCTCCAAGAGCGACCGCGGAATCGTCTATGTCGAGACGAAGGGTTACAAGCAGGACGGCACCCTCGTCTGCGTGTTCCGGCGCAAGGTGATGGTCCCGACCGAGACGTACATCAAGGAGCGCGGCGGCGAGCAGCCCGGCCGCCCCCAGCTGAAGCAGCAGGAGAAGTAGCCATGGCCCGTCTCGCCCAGACCGCCGGTCTGACCGACGTCCAGCAGGAAATCCTGGCCACCGTCCGGGACTTCGTCGACAAGGAGATCCTCCCGGTCGCGACCGAGCTGGAGCACCGCGACGAGTACCCGACGCAGATCGTCGAAGGCCTCAAGGAACTCGGCCTGTTCGGGCTGATGATCCCGGAGGAGTACGGCGGCCTGGGCGAGTCGCTGCTCACCTACGCACTGTGCGTCGAGGAGATCGCGCGTGGCTGGATGTCCGTCTCGGGCATCATCAACACGCACTTCATCGTGGCGTACATGCTCAAGCAGCACGGCACCCAGGAACAGAAGGACACCTTCCTGCCGCGGATGGCGCTGGGCGAGGTGCGTGGCGCGTTCTCGATGTCGGAGCCGGGTCTTGGCTCCGATGTGTCGGCCATCACCTCCAAGGGCGTCAAGGACGGCGACGAGTACGTCCTGAACGGCCAGAAGATGTGGCTGACGAACGGCGGAACGTCCACTTTGGTGGCCGTCCTGTGCCGGAGTGACGAAGGACACCCGGAGGGCACAGCCCCCCACAAGTCGATGACGACCTTCCTCGTCGAGAAGGAGTCCGGCTTCGGAGAGGTCCGCCCCGGCCTCACCATCCCCGGCAAGATCGACAAGATGGGTTACAAGGGCGTCGACACGACCGAACTCATCATGGACGGACTGCGCATTCCGGCCAATCGGGTACTGGGCGGCACCACCGGCCGAGGGTTTTACCAAATGATGGACGGGGTGGAAGTCGGCCGCGTGAATGTCGCGGCACGTGGCTGCGGCGTCGCGCAGCGTGCCTTTGAACTGGGCGTCTCCTACGCCCAGCAGCGTCACACCTTCGGCAAGCCGATCGCTCAGCACCAGGCGATTCAGTTCAAGCTGGCCGAGATGGCTACCAAGGTCGAGGCCGCGCATGCGATGATGGTGAACGCGGCACGCAAAAAGGACTCCGGGGAACGAAACGACCTGGAGGCAGGGATGGCGAAGTACCTCGCCTCCGAGTACTGCAAGGAAGTCGTCGAGGACGCCTTCCGTATCCACGGCGGTTACGGCTTCTCCAAGGAGTACGAGATCGAGCGCCTCTACCGTGAGGCTCCGATGCTGCTGATCGGCGAAGGTACCGCCGAGATCCAGAAAATGATCATCGGTCGTCGGCTGCTCGAGGAGTACCGATTCCAGGGTTGATTGTCGCGTTTGAGCCGGATCGGCCGCCAAGACGATCACAGCCTGTCATCGTCTTCCGGCCGCCGACTCGGGCTCTGGCTTTCCCAGTTGCGGCCCGCAACCGATAGCATCGCCCGAAAGCCGCCGTCCCCCCTTGCCAGCGCGGCATCATCCGCTACGAAGGTCATCCATGCCCCACAGCCAAACCTCTGCACCACGCGGCCGCGTCCGCCTTGCGCGCGGAGCATCGCCGTGGCTTCTGCCGACCGTCGCCACCGCTGCCCTCAGCCTGGCCCGCTCGCGCCGCTCGCGGCGTGCGGCGGCCATCGCCGTGCCCACCACCGCGCTCGCGGCGGGCATGCTGTGGTTCTTCCGCGACCCCGAGCGCGAGATCGCCAAGGGCCGCGTCATCTCCCCCGCCGACGGTGTGGTGCAGAGCATCATGCCGTGGAAGGACGGACGCACCCGCGTCGCGATCTTCATGAGCCCGCTGAACGTTCACGTCAACCGCGCCCCCCTCGCGGGCACGGTGACGTCCGTCGAGCACGTACCCGGCGGCTTTGTGCCGGCGTTCAACAAGGAGAGCGAGAACAACGAGCGCGTTGTCTGGCACTTCGACACCGAGCTCGGCGACATCGAGATGGTGCAGATCGCGGGGGCTGTCGCCCGGCGCATCGTGCCGTACATCCCCCAGGGGACGAAGGTCGAGCAGGGCGAGCGCATTGGTCTGATCCGCTTCGGATCGCGCGTTGACATCTACCTGCCGGAAGGTGTCGACGTCGCCGTCGAGGTCGGTCAGACCACGACCGCGGGGGTGACTCGAATTGACCGTGATTGATCCCGACACACAGGCGGGCTGGGTCGCCGAGGCAGAGGCCGAGGACGACGCGGAGGAGATGCCGCTCTCTCTGCGGCTGTCGATAGCCGACACCCTCACGCTCGGTAACGCCACGTGCGGCTTCATGGCGGTGTACTTCACCACCACCGGGATCCTGATCCCGCACCTCACCGGCAGCAACGAGAGCGGCATGGCGCGCAACAGCGCGGCGACCGCCGTGATCCTCATGCTGCTGGCCGCGATCTTCGACCTCTGCGACGGGCTCGTGGCGCGCAAGCTGCGCAGCTCGCCGATGGGCGCGGAGCTGGACAACCTCTCCGACCTGATCAGCTTCGGTCTTGCCCCGGCCTACTTCGTGCTCGTGTACGGAATGGTCGCGGACGACGCCCAGCAGAAGGTCTCGGCAGTGGCCGCGATCGTCGTGCTGCTGGCGGTGGTGCTGAGGCTTGCCAGATTCTCGTGCGTGACCATGAAGGACGGCATGTTCCAGGGCATGCCGAGCCCCTTCGGAGCGCTCACGGTCGTCTCGATCGTGCTGCTCGAGCTGCCGTTCATCCCGACACTGCTGGCGATCATCGGCACGGCATGGCTGATGGTGAGCCGGGTCGAGTACCCCAAGCCGCGAGGTGTCCTCGCGGTGGCGATGCTCGGCTGGATCGTTGCTGCGATGGGGATGCTGGCGGCGTGGGCGTTCGACGCCCCCGGCGGTCAGGTGCTGCTCCAGACCGGCTGCGCGCTGCAGATCGTGATGGCGGCGACGATTCCGCTCTTCGCGACGGCACGACGTGTGAACACGTTCCGTGACAACCGGCGCGAGAACCGCGAGGCAAGGGCTGCTCAACTCCCCTAGAGCAGCCTGTGAGCAAGGTGAGGGCCCGGGTGCGATCCGCATCCGGGCCCTCCCGGGCCCTCGTCATGTCCCATGCCTTCTGGAAAGATCGGTCCATGCCAGGGGGAGCGCTTCATCAGCTGTTCGAGGACAGGGTGCGGGCCGAGCCGGACCGTACCGCCGTGATCACCGACCGTGCCCGGCTGAGCTATCGCCGGCTGGACGAGCGGGCCAACCGGCTGGCCCGGCATCTGACCGAGACCGTGCGACTGCCGGCCGGTGGCCTCGTCGCCATACGCACCGTACGCACCCCGGATGCGCTGGTCGCCGTCCTGGGCGTGCTCAAGGCGGGCGGAGCATACGCCGTCATCGGGCCCGAGCGCACCGAGCCGCCAGGCCTCGATGCCCGGGCCCTCATCACACACCAGGCCCATCTGGCCCGCGTCGACGACGGCAGCGGGCGGCCTGTCATCTGCCTGGACACGGACGCCGCGGCCATCGAGGCCCACTCCGGCGATCCGCTCGACGAGCCCGCGGCCACGGGGGCGCAGGCTGCGGTGCTGTTCACCGCCGGGACGACGGGCGCGCGCCGCAGCGTGCCCGTCTCGCACGAGTTACTGAGGGCCGCGTACGACGCCTGGGCGGAGGCCTACCGGCTCTCCGGCGACGACCAGGTCCTGGTGACGGCCGCGCCGGACACCACCGAGTTCAACAGCGGCTGGATACGGACCCTGGGCGCGGGCGCCACGCTGGTGCTCACCCGGCGCGAGGCGTTCACCGTGGCCGACACCGATCCGGTCACGGCGGCATCGCTGCTGGACGGCACCGAGAGGCCGGGGCTGCGGCTGGTCGCGATCGGCGGAGAACGGCTCCGGCTCGACGAACAGGTGCGGCTGGGAAGCAGGCTCGCCCCGGGCGCGCGGCTGATCAGCGTGTACGGGCCCACCGAGGTCGCCGGGTGCGGGACCTGGTTCGAGACCGGCCAGCTGCCGGGGCCGGTCGAGGATCCCGAGCGGCACGCCTACCTCGGGCAGCCGTTCCCCGGCTGCGAAGCGCGGATCCGCAAGGGGCAGATCTGGCTCACGCCGCCCGGCGGCGGTGACGCGGTGCCCACGGGGGATCTCGGGCGGCGGGAAGGCTCGGGGCCGCTGGAGTTCCGGGGCCGGATGGCGCACCGGGTCAAGGTCGACGGGCGAACCGTCGACACCTACCGGGTGGAGGCGGCGCTCGCCGGGCATCCGCGGGTCGACGAGGCGGTCGTCGGGGAGGGCGGCGGGCGGCTGATCGCCTATGTGCTGCCGGCCCCGAGAAGTGCGTCCCCGGGGGCGGAGACCTTACGGAGCCATCTCACCGGCGTCGTACCGGCCGCGGACATCCCGCGCACGGTGGTGCCGATCAAGTCGCTGCCGCGCAACAGCGCCGGGAAGGTGGACCGCAAGGCGCTGGTGCGCCCGCCGGCCCGGTCCGCCTCGAGCAGGTCGGTCGGCAGCAAGGGTGGCGGCGGAGCGCTCACGGCCGAGGACCGGGCTGTCGCAGGGCTGGCCGTGGCGTTCCCGGTCGCGATCATGTCGTTCCTCTTCACCGACGTCATCTGGCCGGGCTCCACCGATCTCTCCCTGGTGCCCGACCCATGGGCCTGGTTCTTCCGGGGGCTGTACGTCGCCGAGAGCCTGGCCCTCGCGGCCGGGGTGTGGTTCCTGATCGGCGGGCGAAGGCTGATGTCGAGCCTGGGCAGGCCGAAGGGACTGACGACCGCGGCCCATCTGGCCATCGTCTATCTGCTCGCCTCCTGGTGGCCGCAGGACAATCTGTACCGGCTGGCGGCCAAGGCGGACTGGCCACGGCAGGCGGCGCTCGTCTACACCTTCAATGTGCCGCTGATGATCGCGGCGGGTGTGGTGGCGACCTGGGCCACGTGGGGAGCGTTGAAGTCCGATCCGGAAGACCAGAAGTGATCAGTCGAAGATCCGGGCCAGGTCGTGGCTCGCGGCGCGCACCAGGGCCTCTGCCGCGTCCAGCCGCGCTGCCGTACGGGCCGCGATGAGCACACCCACGTACGGATCGGGTTCGTAGCCTGCTGTGGGGATCGACGGGACGAGACGTGCGTCGATCCCCGCGCAGCGGCCCGTCAACTCCCGTAGGAACAGCATCAGTTCCGGCTCGGGCAGACGGGCGCCGAGCGGAACGCGGTCCAGTGACCGTACGAGATGGTCGCCGCCGCGGATCTCATCGAGGCGCAGCTTCACCATGAACGCGGCCGAGGGACCCGTGAGGCGCAGATTGATCTCGGTCGGGGCGAGCCGCCCGTCGGGGCCAGTCACGAAGTCGACGTCGAACCAGCCGCGGTAGCCGCTCGCCGCGAGCTCCCGGCCGACCGCGTGCCCGAACCGCAGGGCATGCGAGGCGAGTTCGTCCGGCACGGCTGCGGGGCCCACGGTCGCCCCGCGGTACACCGTGTCCTCGACATCCATCGCCGCGACGCCCACATCGTGGACCTGCCCCTGGGCGTCGATCAGCCCGTCGTACGTCGGATCGCTCGGCGTCCAGTCGCCCGTGATGAACTCCTCGAGGAGCAGCGGGCCGCGCGGCAGCGTGCGCGCCCGGGCCCGGCCGGTCAGCACATGGGTGCCCGAACCTCCCGCGCCGTGCTCGGTCTTGACGACGGTGGCCGCACCGGCGCGGGCCCTTGCGGCGATCAGCCGGGCCGCCACACGGCGGGTGGCGGGCGTCCACCGCTCGGGCACCACGATGGCGGGATGCTCGGGGGCGAGCTGCCGGAAGAGGGCGTGGGAGGCCCGTTTGGACTCGTAGCGCAGGGCGTCCGGCGGGAGTCGGCGTCCGGAGAGCTCGCCGGACGCCTCGGTGTGGCCCCAGGGCACGAAGGGCAGACCGAGCGCGCGCAGATTCCGGACCAGGGCGGGGCGGGCCAGCACCTCGGGGCCGGTGAGGCCCTCGTACACCTCGACCATGCCCCAGCCGAGCTGCCGACCGACCATGTCGATCCACCCGCCGGGTACGGTCCCGGGCAGAACGAGCGCCGCCGGGTGCGGGCTCGCGAAGGCGGCCAAGCAGGCGTAGTGGTCGGCCGCCCGCCGCGCCTCGTCCGTCACCTCGCCGAACTGGCCCTGGAACTCCGCGACATTGCCCAGATGCACCGCCCGCCGCCCGTCCGTCCAGGCCTGCGCCCAGCCGGGGCGCGGGGTCAGCGTCACCTCCAGGCGCGGCAGCTCCCGCCCGGCGTCCGGGACGGGACGTGCGCCCATCGCCCGGTAGAAGGGCTCGGCGTTCGGGTCGGCGTCGATGGCCAGCCGCTTGAAGCCCAACTGCCGTGCGGTGTCGAGGACATACGCGTAGAGGGTCCTGCCGACTCCGCCGCCGATCGCCCACGGTTCGACGAACAGCAGGCCCAGCTCACCGTCGGGTGCCTCGCCCTCCAGAGATGCGACGCCGAGCACCGCGGTGTCGTTCTCCGCGACGACGATGCGGCGTGCCGCCAACTCCCCCGCTCGGATGGCGAGTTCGTCGCGGCACGCCGCCAGGAATGCCTCGTCGTAGCCCCAGTGCGCTTTGGAACGCAGGACCAGGGCGGTCAGGGCATCGGCTTCATCGGGACGGGCGTCACGTATCCACACACGGCGACCTTAGGCGTCCACCCCGCGCCTCAATCGCCGGGAGCCGAATGTTCAGCCCGTCCGGCGACTGAGGAAACTCCCCTCAGCCACCCGCCTTGTAGGACTCCGCCGCCTTCGCAACGGTCGCGGGCCGCACCACCTTCAGACCGCCCGGCACCTTGAGGTCCGGCTTCATGATCAGGCTCTGCCGGGTCGACGGTGCCGCGGGGTCGGAGAAGTTGTTCGTGATGCCGAAGCCGTTGTCGTACGAGGAGATGGTGAGCAGCGCCTTGTCGATGCCCTCCCGTGTCAGGTCCTTGGCCGCGCAGGCCTTCTTCAGCACCTCGCCATAGACACTCGCTGCCGTGTAACCGGCGACCACGCCGTTGTCGAGGCCGTCCTTGGGGTACGCGGCCTTGTACTCCTTGGCGAGCTTGGCCGGACCCGCGCCCGGGTCTCCGATGGGGAGGGTGGAGGCGGCGACGTAGTAGTCCTTCGTCAGCGCGGGCGCCGCCGGGGTGCCCAGCAGCTGCGGAGCGAAGGCCGAGTTGTTGCCGACCATGGGGACGTTGAACCCGCCCGCCGCGGCGACGCCGACAAGCGAGGCCGCCTGGCGTGGTCCGGCGCTGATCAGGACCGCCTTGACGCCTGCCTTCTTGAGCGCGGCGACCTGAGCGGACATGTCGTTGTCGGTGGGCTTGATCTTCTGCTCGACGACGGTCAGACCGGCCTGCTGCGCCGCGTACTTGGAGCCCTTCAGCGCGTTCTCTCCGAAGTCGCCCTCGAAGTAGACGTGGCCGATCTTGTCGCCCTTGGCGATGCGCTTCTGGCTGAGCAGATAGTCGACGGCGTTGATCGTCTCGATGTCGTACGTCGCTCCCACGACCCGGATGTACGGGCTGCCCAGCAGCGATGCCGACCAGGCCTGGGGCACCACGAGTGCCTTGTCCTGGCCGTCGATGCGGCCCTTGACCGCAGCGACGAAGGGCGAGCCGATGAACTGCGAGAAGCCGAGCACCTTCGGTTCGAGTTCGGTGTACCCGGCGACGGCCTTCTGCGGGTCGTAGCCGTGGTCGCGGATGGTCAGTTCGATGCTGCGGCCGCAGATGCCGCCGGCAGCGTTGGTCTGCTTCGCCCACAGCTGCTGCGCCTGGGTGACGCTCTTGCCGAGCGAGGCGTAGACGCCGGTCATGTCGGTGAGCACGCCCAGGTTGATGGCCTTGGCCGTGACGCCTTCGCCGGTCTTCACCCCTCCGGCGTCCTTCTCGTCGCCGCCGCCCTCGGTGGCCTTCGAGCTGCATCCGGCGAGGGCGGAGCTGGTCAGGGCCAGGGCCGCGGCCAGCGCCGCCGCGTACAGACGTGGCTTCATGTCTACTCCCTTGGGGTCTTGCGTGAGGTGATGAGACGGGTGAGTCCGCCGGGCAGGAAGAGGACGACCGCGACTACCGCGGCGCCGTACAGATAGCGCGATGCCTCACCGGGTGCGACGCCGCCCGTGCCGGGGGCGGAGACCAGCGGGAGGGTGTCGCTGTAGTGGGTGAGGATCTGGGGCAGCAGGGAGACGAAGACCGCGCCGACGACGGCGCCGGCGACCGTGCCGAGGCCCCCGATCACGATCATGGCGAGGAATTCGAGGGAAAGGATCACCCCGAAGTACTCGGGGACGGTGCGCTGGAAGACCAGGGCGATCAGTACACCGGCGAGTCCCGCGTACATCGAGGACAGGACGAAGACGGCGGCCCGGTAGCGGGCGACCGGTACGCCCATGACGCCCGCGGCGATGCGGTGGTCGCGGATCGCGTTCATGGCGCGGCCGGGGCGGCCCCGTAGCACTCCGCGGGCAAAGAGGCCGCAGCCGATGAGGGCGAGCAGTGCCACGTACCAGAGCTTCTCGGCTGACTCGAAGGGAACGGCTGCGATGACCGTCTCGCTGTCGTCGAAGTCGATACCGAAGAGCGAGAGGGGCGGAACGGCCCGGCCGTTGAATCCTCCTGTCAGGTCACGGGCGTTGAAGAGGACGTGCTGGCCGATGAAGATCAGCGCGAGCGTCGCGATGCCGAGATACGCGCCGCGCAGCCGCCCCGCGATGGGGCTGAACAGACCGCCTGCCGCGCCCGCGACGAGCACCGCGAGTACCGCGGCGAGCCAGGTCGGCAGGCCGAGGCCGGTGAGGCGGTGGCCGTTCTCGACTCCGCTCTCGCCCGCCAGGACGCAGTAGCTGTACGCGCCCACCGCGAGGAAGAAGGCGTGCCCCATCGACAGCTGTCCGGTGGCACCGGTGAGGAGGTTGATGCCGATCGCGCCGATCGCGGCGGCCATCGCGAAGAGTCCGGCCTGCAGCCAGAAGCGGTCGAGGTAGAAGGGCAGGGCGAGGAGCAGGACGGTGCCGGCGATCCAGAGGTACGCCTTGGCCCTCTTCACGTACGCCCTGGGGCTTTTCACGTACGCCTTGACGCTCCTGGCAACGTACGCCTTGGGGTTCTTCAGCGTCTCAGACACGAGCCGGCTCCTTTGTCCCGAAGAGACCGGCGGGCCTGATGAGCAGGACAAGCGCCATCACCAGATACGGCGCGAGATCGCCGATCCCCCGGCCCAGGAAGGACAGTTCGCTCTGGTACCCGGTGGCGAAGGACTCGGTGACGCCGACGATCAGACCTCCCGCGAGCGCGCCGGTCGTGGAGTCGAGCCCGCCGAGGATCGCCGCCGGGAAGGCCTTGAGTGCGGCGAGCGAGGTGGCGCGTTCGAGCCCCGGCGTCGGGAAGACGGTGAGGAAGAGCGCGGCGACCGCGGCGAGCGCGCCCGCGACCGCCCAGGCGGCGAGCGAGACCCGGCCCAGGCGTACCCCCATCAGTGCGGCGGTCTCGGGATTCTCGGCCGCCGCGCGCATCGACACGCCCCACGAGGTGTACCGGAACGCGAGCAGGAACACGGTGATGAGCAGGGCCGCCGAGACGAAGGCGGCGATTCGGGTCTGCGCGATGGTGATGTCCCCGATGGTGACGACGTGGTCTCCCCACGGGTCACCGAGCGCGAGGACGTCCGTGCCGATACGGCGGGTGAGTTCGGTGGTCAGGAGAATGTCGACGCCGATGGTGACGATGGCCAGGACGCTGTGGTCGGAACCCCGGTAGCGGCGCATGACGAGGAATTCCACGGCCGCGCCCACCAGGGCCGCGCCCGCGATGCCGACGGCGAGCGCCGCCCAGAAGCCGATGTCGTCGTGGAGTACGGCGGTGACATAGCCGCCCGCGAGCAGCAGGGACGCGTGGGCGAAGTTGACGACCTCGGTGGCTTTGAAGATGACGACGAAGCCGAGCGCGATCAGCGCGTAGACGGAGCCGATGGAGAGTCCGCCGAGGAGTAGTTCGACGAAGGTCGTCATACCTGCGCCTCCGTTCCGAGATAGGCCTGTACGACGGCCGGGTCGCTCTGTACCTGGGCGGGGGTGCCGTCGGCGATCCGGCGCCCGAAGTCGAGTACGGTCACGGCGTCCGCGAGCCGCATCACCACCCCCATGTCGTGTTCGACGAGCACGATGGATATGCCGAGGCTGTCGCGCACGCCCGCGATGACGGAGGCGGTCTGCCGCCGCTCGTCCGCGGTCATCCCGGCGACGGGCTCGTCGAGGAGCAGCAGCCGCGGTTCCATGCACAGGGCGCGGCCGAGTTCGACGAGCTTCTGCTTTCCGTACGGGAGTGCTCCCGCGGGCCGGTCCAGATCGCCGCCGAGTCCGGTGAACTCCGCGATCTCCCATACCCGGTCCAGATGTTGACGCGCCTCGCGGGCGGCGGACGGCAGCCGCAGCCCGGCGGCGAGGAACCCGGCGCGGGTGAGCCGGTGCCTGCCGAGCAGCAGGCTGTCGGCGACGGTGGCGTGCGGCGGAAGCGCGAGGTTCTGGAAGGTACGGGCGATACCGAGGGCGGCGATGCGGTCGGGAGGGAGCCCGGTGAGCTCCCTCTCGCCGAAGCGGACACTGCCGGAGGTGGCCCGGTAGACGCCGGACAGGACGTTGAAGGTGGTGGACTTGCCGGCGCCGTTGGGGCCGATGAGGGCGTGGACGCTGCCGGGTGCGACGGTGAAGGAGACGGAGTCGAGGGCGGTGAGCCCGGCGAAGCGGACGGTGAGGTCCGTGACGGTCAGGGCGGGGACCGCGGGAGCGGGGGGTGTCGTCGTGCCCTCCCCGGCGGTACGGGGTGCGCTCATGCCGACCACCTGCTCAGCGTCGGCGCCGCCGCTTCCGCGCTGACCGCGTCGGCCGCAGCCGTCTCGTCGACCACGCCCAGGTAGCGGCGGCGTACCTCGTCCGAGGAGGCGAGCTCGTCCGCCGGGCCCGAGAGGGCGACCTCGCCCACGTCGAGTACGTACGCCGTCGAGGCCAGCCGCAGCGCGATCGCCGCGTTCTGCTCGACCAGCAGGACCGATGTGCCGGCGGCGTTGATCTCCTGAACGGTCTCGGCGATGCGCGCCGCCATCAGCGGGGCGAGGCCGAGCGACGGCTCGTCGAGCAGCAGAAGCCGTGGCCGGGCCATCAACGCCCGTCCCATCGCGAGCATTTGCTGCTCGCCGCCCGACAGCAGTCCGGCACGCTGGTGCGCGCGGTCGGCGAGGACGGGGAAGAGCTCATGCACCCGGGCGAGAGCCTCGGCACTCGACCGGCGCCCGCCGGTCGCGCCCAGTGCACCCGCCCGGAGATTGTCGGCGACGGTCATCCGTGCGAAGACCTGCCGTCCCTCCGGGACCTGGACGACGCCCGCGGCGACGACCGCGGCCGCGCTCAGCCCTTCCAGCGGACGGCCGTCGTAGCTGATGCTGCCGGACGTGACGCGGCCACGCTGAAAACCGAGGGTGCGGGAGACGGCGCGCAGCAGGGTCGATTTGCCGGCACCGTTGCCGCCGAGGACGGCGACGATCGCGCCCTCGGGCACATCGACGGAGACGTCGCGCAGTGCCCGTACCGGCCCGTAGCCGACGGACAGCGCACGCACTTCGAGCGAGGTGGCAGCCATGTGGACCCCCTTTCCGGGCTTGTTCGAATTGCCCTGTGGGGGCACAGACCAGCACCGGTCCGCCGTACCGTCCAGCCGGTATGCGCGAATCGCTGCGTATGACCAGCGATGCGGCGCGCGCATTGTGCACCGGCACAAGGGCGCGGCGGGGGTAGCGGGTCGTGGG
Source organism: Streptomyces sp. NBC_00322 (assembly GCF_036147535.1). Classification (NCBI taxonomy): domain Bacteria; kingdom Bacillati; phylum Actinomycetota; class Actinomycetes; order Kitasatosporales; family Streptomycetaceae; genus Streptomyces; species Streptomyces sp. NBC_00322. Next base: position 1,755,715 of record NZ_CP108019.1, read on the forward strand.
GTTACCCGGTGCCGCGCGGCGTTTGGGGCGCGGGGTGCGGGGTTGCCCGGTGCGGTGCCGGTGACCGTCCAGGGCGCGGGGTGCGGGGTTACCCGGTGCGGTGCCGGTGACCGTCCGGGGCGCAGGTCACGGGGTTACCCGGTGCCGCGGGGTGGGCGCCTGGGGTCCGCTCCGGGGTAGAGCCGGGACTGCATGATTTACGGCGCGTCTCAGCCGTACCGCAGGGCACAGGCGTCCCCGCGCCACAAATCACGCTCTACGTCCCGACTCCACCCGCTCCGCGGCCCCCTTGCCCGTGATCGCAGGTGCGTGGCCCCGCGCCGCGGGAAGTGGATGCCCGGCTTGCGCCGCGAAGCTGGCCCTCGGGGGGAGTGGGGGCGTCAGCCCCCACGTTCCCCCTCCCCCTCGGGGTCTGGGGGCTCGCCCCCAGTTTCGGGAAGGGGCGGGGTGGGGGAACAACCCCCTACCGCAGGAAATCCCGCGCAATACCCTCCGCCACCCGCTCCAGCAGCGGCCCCGCCTCCGCCATGCACTTTCGTGGGTCCGGTTCCAGCGCCGTCAGGGGATACGCCCTGCGGATCCCCGCCCGGCCCAGCGCCTCGGGCGGCAGTGCCAGGCGGCCGCAGACCGCGACGACCTCGATGTTCCGGGCGCGGGCCGCCGCCGCGACGCCCGCAGGGGCCTTGCCGTGGAGGGTCTGTTCGTCGAGGGAGCCCTCGCCGGTGATCACCAGGGTCGCGCGGGACAGCGCGGCCGCGAAGCCGAGCACGTCGAGCATGACCTCGATGCCGGGCCGGAAGCTCGCGCCGAGGGCGACCAGCGCGCCGTAGCCGATGCCGCCCGCCGCCCCCGCGCCGGGGAGCTGCGCCTGCTCGGGGCCGAGGATGGACGCGTAGTGGACGAGCGCCGCGTCCAGCGTGGCGACGTCCTGCGGTGTCGCGCCCTTCTGCGGGCCGTACACCGCGGGCGCGCCCTTCGGCCCCGTCAGCGGGTTGTCGACGTCGCTGGCGAGGACCAGCTCGACGTCCTTGAGCCGGGGGTCGAGGCCGGACAGGTCCGCGGACGCGAGGTCGCGGAGACCGCCGCCGCCGGGGCCGACCGGCTCGCCGTCCGCGTCCAGGAAGCGCGCGCCGAGTGCGGCGAGCATGCCCGCGCCGCCGTCCGTGGTCGCGCTGCCGCCGACGCCGAAGACGATCGTCCGGGCTCCCGCGTCGAGCGCGGCGCGCAGCACCTCGCCGGAGCCGTACGTCGTCGAGGTGAGCGGCGCGAAGACCCCGTCGGGCAGGTGCTGGAGCCCGGAGGCCTCCGCCATCTCCACCACCGCGGTGCCCTCCCGCAGGGCGTACGCCGCGGTGAGGGACTCGCCGAGCGGCCCGGTCACCCGGACCTCGCGGCGTTCGAACCCGGCCGCCACCGCCGCGGCGACCGTGCCGTCGCCGCCGTCCGCGACGGGCAGGGTCTCGACCGCCAGACCGGGTACGACTCGCTGGAGACCTGCGGTGACCCGCTCCGCGACCTGTACGGCCGTGAGCGAGCCCTTGAACTTGTCAGCCGCGACGAGCACACGCGCGGGCTGAATAACTGCTCCGTTCGTCACTTGCTATCCCTTGCTTTCGAACAGGCAGTCGCGCCGCCCTGACCCTATCCGGACGTTCAGACGGTCTGCCACCGCATCGTGGCTTGACATTTCGGACCATACTGGGGCACTGCCGCGCGGTTCCGGCGCCGATTCGGTAAACCGGACGTATGGGCCTACAGCACGTCGACCTCGCCGACCGGATCCTCGGCGGCTGGCTGGGCCGGGTCGCCGGCAACATGCTCGGCAAGCCCGTCGAGCGTGGCGACTACTGGACCCGCGACCGCATCGACCGGTATCTGCGCCGCACCGACGCGCTCCCGCTCACCGACTACCTGCCCGGGCCGCCGGCGGACGCGATGCCCGGCGAATTCGAGCTGCGTCCCGAGTGGCGCGAGTGCGTACGGGGCCGGATCCACGGCAGTTGCCGGGACGACGACGTGGACTACACGGTCCTCGGGCTGCATCTGCTGGAGAGCCACGGCTTCGGATTCACCACCGAGCAGGTGGGCGAGGCCTGGCTGCTGCATCTGCCGTTTCTGCAGACGTTCACCGCCGAGCGGGCCACGTACCGCAATCTCGCGAACGGTCTCAAGCCTCCCGTCAGCGCCACGCGCGACAATCCCTACCAGGAGTGGATCGGCGCACTCATCCGCGCCGACATCTTCGGCTGGACCTGCCCCGGCGACCCACACCGCGCCGCCGCGCTCGCCCGCCGCGACGCGGTCCTCTCCCACACGGGCAACGGCGTGTACGGGGCGATGTGGGCGGCGGCCCTGATCGCCGCCGCGTTCACCGCGAACATCCCGCGCGATGCGGTCGAGGCGGCTCTGGAACGTATCCCCGCGGGCTGCCGGCTCGCGCGCGCGGTGCGCCACACCGTGGCCCTGCACGCCTCCGGTACGTCCTGGTCCGACACGCTCGGCGAACTGGCCGCGGAGACGGGCGGCCTGGGCTGGATCCACACCGTTCCGAACGCCGCCGTCATCACGGCCGGACTGCTGTACGGCGCGGGCGACTTCACCGCCACCATCGCCCTCACGGTCCGCGGTGGCCTCGACACCGACTCCAACGGGGCGACGGCGGGCTCGGTGGCGGGTGTGCTGAGCGGAGCGGCCGCCATCCCCGCACAGTGGACGGAGCCTCTGGAGGACCGGCTGCGTACCGCGGTGTTCGGATTCGACGGCGTACGGATCAGCGAACTGGCGGAGCGTACGGTGCGGTTGGCGGCATTCTCCGCGAGTTGACGCGCAACCCGGCCGGAAACGCCCTCCTGGCGCCAAGGGCTCACGCCCGCACCCCCGTTACGCTTCCCCGAGTGACTTCCTCTGACTACGCGACGTACATCGCCTCCCTGCCCCACATTCTCGCCGGTGCCGCCGTTCTCATCCGTGACGGCGAGGGTCGGGTGCTGATCGTCGAGCCCAACTACCGCGACGGCTGGGGGTTGCCCGGCGGGACCATCGAGTCGGATCTGGGCGAAACCCCGCGGCAGGCCGCCCGCAGGGAGACGCTCGAGGAAATCGGACTCGACGTGAAGCCGGGCGCGCTGCTGGCGGTGGACTGGGTGCAGGGCGCCGATCGGCCGCCGATCGCGGCGTATGTGTACGACGGCGGGGTGCTGACCGAGAAGCAGTTCGCGGCGATCCGACTGCAGGAGGAGGAGCTGGTCTCCTGGCGGCTGGTGTCCCGCGACGAGATCCCGGCTCTCTTCCTGGGCTCGCTGGGTCACCGGGTGCTGGCCGCTCTGGACGTCCTGGAGAAGGGCAGCGGAACGGTGGAGCTGGAGAACGGACTGCCGCCCGCCTGATCGGCTCGCGGCGGCGAGGACCGGCGGGGTCGACGGCCGACGCGGAGGTCGAACGGCTCGCCGGGCCCCTGGGACCGCCCGCTCGGCAGGAGCGGCTGGATGGGGCCGGCCGTGGAACAGTGGAAGTACCGGCTCGGGTGTGCGGCGCGTTCGCGGTATCCGGCGAGGCGAAGGAGGCGCGATGAGACTGCCGGTGGTGGCGGGGATCGATGGCTCCGCACGCAGCCTGGCAGCGGCCGACTGGGCTGCCCGGGAAGCGGCGCTTCGCCAGGCGCCGCTCCGGCTGGTGCACGCCACACCGTCAACGCCCGGTCTGGTCATGCCGGTGACTGCCGCGGAGGCGTGGCAGCAAGTCGGGGAAGAGGTACTCGAGCACGCGGTCGCCGACCTCGGTGAGCGGTACCAGGACCTCGTCGTACGGAGCGAGCACGTGTCCGGGCGTCCGGCCGAGACCCTGCTGTCGGCTGCGGCGAGCGCCGGGCTCCTGGTCGTCGGAGCCCGGGGTACGGGCGGCTTCGACGGCCTCGTGATGGGGTCGGTGGCGCTGCGCACCGCAGCGGCCGCCGACTGTCCCGTGGTGGTGGTTCCCGGGCAGGCGGTGGATACCGGTGACGAGGAGGAGCCCCCGGCGGCGGACGGCTCGGCGCGCGTGGTGACAGGTCTTGACGCGCACGAACCGGTGAACGAGACAGCGGACTTCGCCTTCGCTGCCGCCCGGGGGCACGACGCCCTCCTGCGGGTGGTGCACGCGTGGGCCCTTCCCGCCACCTCCGTGTCCCCGTTGATGCTCGACCTCACCGAGGAGGACCGCGCCACTTGGGAGGATCAGGAACTCCTGTTGCTGTCCGACGCCCTGCGGGCGTGGCGAGAGAAGTACCCCGAGGTCGCCGTGCAGCCCGATGTCCGGCTGCTCCATCCGGCGATGGCGCTGGTGACCGCGTCCTCGGGTGCGGACCTGCTGGTCATCGGGCGGCGCACTGAGCCACGGGCGCCGGAGGGGCGGCTCGGGCCGGTCGCCCACGCGGTGCTGCACCACGCCCGATGCCCGGTGGCGATCGTGCCGCACGCCGGCTGACCGCGACCGGAACTGAGACCCGGCCGGTCAGCCGAAGAAGACTTCGAACTCGTCGTAGAGCGAAGGATCGACCGTCTTGGCCTTGGCCGTGGCATCGGCGAGGGGGATGCGGACGATGTCCGTACCGCGTACGGCCACCATCATGCCGAAGGCCCCGTCCCTGACCGCATCGACCGCGTGCAGACCGAAGCGCGTCGCGAGCCACCGGTCGTACGGGCTCGGCGTGCCGCCCCGCTGGACGTGGCCCAGGACCGTGGTGCGGGCATCCTCCCCGGTGCGATCGGCGATCTCCCGGGACACCCACTCACCGATGCCCGACAGCCGTACGTGCCCGAACTCGTCGACCGTCCGGTCCTTGAGAACCATCTGGCCCTCCTTGGGCACCGCTCCCTCCGCCACGACGACGATCGGCGCATAGTTGATCTTGAATCGGCTCTCCACCCAGCGGCAGACCTGATCGATGTCGAACGGCCGCTCCGGAATGAGGATCGCGTTGGCGCCACCCGCAACGCCGGCGTGCAGGGCAATCCAGCCGGCGTGCCGCCCCATCACCTCGACCACCAGCGCCCGCATGTGCGACTCGGCAGTGGTATGCAGCCTGTCGATCGCCTCGGTGGCGATGCCGACAGCGGTGTCGAAGCCGAAGGTGTAGTCGGTCCCGGACACGTCGTTGTCGATGGTCTTCGGTACCCCCACCACCTTGATCCCCCGGCGGCTCAGCTCGGTGGCGACGCTGAGCGTGTCCTCGCCGCCGATCACGATCAGCGCGTCAATACCGTGCGCAGCAAGGGTGTCCCGCACTCGGCCTTCCCCGTCCTCCTTCTTGAGCGGATTGGTACGGGAGGAGCCGAGGATGGTCCCCCCTCGGGGAAGGATTCCGCGTACAGCAGGGATGTCCAGCGGGACGACCCTGTCCTCGATCGCGCCGAGCCAGCCGTCGCGCAAGCCGATGAATTCGTACCCCCACTCCTGGACGCCCTTGCGCACCACACTGCGGATCACGGCATTGAGCCCGGGGCAGTCGCCACCGCCGGTCAGCACACCGACCCTCATGGGCTTCTCCTTCCTGCCCGCCTGCGCGACCGCCGCCGCAGGGGCATCGCTGGTGACCGCGGGGCCCGACGTCGCCCCTCCTCCAGCCTCCACCCATCCGATCGGCAGTGCCCACTCAGTGACCACTCCAGCGGGGTGGTGGACAGCCATGGTCGCGCCCCGATATCCGTTCGCCCCGTGCGGACAGGCGTCCTACCCTCGGCCCATGAACAAGCCTCTCGTCGCGATCCTGAGCGGCGCCGGTATCTCCACGGACTCGGGCATCCCCGACTACCGCGGGCCGAACGGCCTGTGGCGGCGCGATCCGGATGCCGAGAAGCTCGTCACCTACGACTACTACATGGCCGATCCGGAGATCCGGCGTCGGTCCTGGCAGATGCGGCGGAAGAACCGGACACTGCAGGCCGAGCCCAACACGGCGCACCGGGCCGTGGCGGAGCTTGAGCGGTCCGGGGTTCCGGTTCGGGTGATCACGCAGAACGTGGACGGGCTGCACCAGCTGGCCGGCATGCCCGCCCGCAAGGTCCTCGAACTGCACGGCACCGCACAGACCGTGCTGTGCACCGAATGCCAAGCCAAGGCACCGATGGAGGACGCGCTCGCGCGAGTCGAGGCCGGTGAGGAGGATCCGCCGTGCGTGGAGTGCGGCGGCATCCTCAAATCGGCCACGGTGATGTTCGGCGAGCGGCTCGACCCCGTGGTACTGGGCGAGGCTCTCGCGATCACCAAGGCATGCCAGGTCTTCATCGCCGTCGGGACCAGCCTCCAGGTGCAGCCCGCCGCGGGGCTTGCCGGTGTCGCCGCCGACCACGGCGCCCGGCTGATCATCGTCAACGCCGAGCCGACCCCGTACGACGACCGAGCCGACGAAGTCGTCCGGGAGCCCATCGGCACCGCCCTACCCGAACTCCTGCGCCGGCTGGGCACCGAGAGCTGAGAGTCGTTCCCCAGGGCTTCGGGCTACTGGCGTTGCTGAAAGGCGGCCGCGTCAGAGTTGTTGTGGAGCCACCACTGGCAGACCTTCCACTGGTTGTCCTTGGCGACCGCGTCATCGAACGTCACCAGAGCCACAACTGGACCGCTGCAGTTCGGACTCGTGCTGTCGTGCATGCTGCACTTCAGGTCGTTGACCGGCGACACCGAGTCGATGGCCGTGATGAGGGACTTCATGGCGAGAGGCTACGCCGCGAGCATCGCCTCGGAGCATCTCGCCCAGCTCAAGGCGGAGAATGATTCCGCCGACGTGCCGTCCGAGGAGATGACCCCGGCTCAGTATCAGGAGCTCGCGCCCCGGTACAACGGCCGCCCGTACTGGCAGACCGACGATGCCCAGGCCTACGGGCGTGGCTTCAAGAACAACTTGGCCGAGGCAAGGAGCGCACTGCGCTGATGACCAGCCCTTCCCAACCGGACGACGACCGCGGCTGCCTGTGCCTGGTCCTCGCCGTACCACTCACCCTGCTCACCCTCATCGCCGCGTTCTTCTGCTGGACGGCACTCACCATGCGACCGTCCGGTCCTTGGGGCGACGAGGCGTACACCGGCATCGTCCTGTCGTGTGTCTTCACCATCGGAGCTGCCGGTGCGGCGACGGGGTTGTGGCTGTTTCCATCGGTGCGGCGGGTCATGGGGTGGGGATGGGTGGTCCCTGCCCTGCTGCTGGGAGTTGTAGCGGGCATGCGCTGGGGATTGGGCAGCTAGGCCGCTTCTTCCGGATCAGCAAGCCCTCGGGAGGCAGGGCTATTGCCCGGCCGCCGGGGCGCGGGGGAAGACGGGTGTCCTTGCACCGCCAAATCGCCCGCCCGTTCGAGCAGGCGTTCACGCACGCAAAGCTCGACGCGCTCCTGGCCCGCATCGCCGACCGCGAGCCGCACCTCCGACTCGCGGCCTGACGACCAGAATTTCCGGCCGCGTGTACTAGGATCCGCCGCTAGCATCACTCGATCGATAGGAGGCCCGATGATCGGCGTGCTCGTGACTTTCGCGCAGACCGACAAGTTCGATCGTTCAACTATCGCAAAGATTGCCGGCGAACTCCGAGGACCGTTCGAAGGCATGGCCGGCCTTCGCTTCAAGAGCTTCATGCTCGACGAAGACGGCGATCAGGCAAGGAACTTCTACGTGTGGGATGACGAGGAGAAAGGCCGCGCCTTCTTCACGGAGGAGCTCGTCGACAAGGTGACGGGGATTTATGGCGTCCCGCCCAAAATCGAATATCTCGATATCGTGGGGTTCGTCGACAACTCTGGCACCTGATTCTCAAGGAGGCTGTCGCACAAACCTTTGCTGTCCAGGCCGTTTTGGACCATCGGGGCATGCCACAGAACATCCTCACATGCGATCGAGACCACGCGCTGCTGCACCCCTGCAGCCCCCTGACCTGCGCGACTGGCTGCCCGAGGACCACCTCGCCTGGTTCGTGATCGAGACGATCGAGCAGCTCCACCTCGAGCCCTCGGCCGCCCGGCCCCTGCGTTTAAAGCGCCCGGCGCGCCGATTCTGCGGAAAGGCGCCGAAGCCGATTCCCCCGGATCATCTCGCTGATCAGATGAAGATGCCCGCGATGTGGAGGCCTGCTTTGAATATGGCGGCGGTCTTCTCGTAGCGGGTGGCCAGGCCGCGCCAGTTCTTCAGGCGGTTGATGCATCGTTCGACGGTGTTGCGCTGCTTGTATGCCTCGCGGTCGAAGCCAGGAGGGCGGCCGCCGCGGCGGCCTTTGCGCTTGCGGTTGGCGATCTGGTCGGCGGGTTGTGGGATCACAGCCCTGATCCCGCGGCTTCGCAGGTGCTCGCGGATGGCCCGGGACGAGTAGGCGCGGTCGGCCAGCACCTTCACCGGGCGAGTGCGCGGGCGGCCGGCCTCCCTCGGAACACGCAGCCCAGCCATGACGTGCTCGAAAGCGGGCGCGTCACCCGCCTGGCCAGGCGTGAGGACGAAGCACAGCGGCCGACAACACCCATCCGCCGCCAAGTGAACCTTGGTGGTCAGCCCACCGCGGGAGCGCCCGATGGCATGGTCGGCGGGGCCGCACGATGCGCCGGGTCCGAGGATCACCCGTGGCGAGCGCGGCATGGATCTGTTCCGGACGCTCGCCGACCGCGCGTACGATCGCACCGCCACCGGCGAGGTCGTCGAGCCGCTTGACACCCTGGGGCGTCGAAATGGGCATGCTGCCGATCTCACCGGCCCATCCTCGCGAGCCGCGGACGACCCGTCCCTCGCACAGGTAGGCCGAGCCCACTGCGGTCCCACAGACGATCACCACAGCGGACGAGGCCTTGGAGAGGCCGGCCGACTCCTGCGCGAGAGCTCCTCGGATGTCATTGACCAGCAGCTGTGGGGTGCCGTCATCGTGCAGTCCCTCCCAGCCCGTGAGCTGGGGCAACACATCGGAGATCTTGACCTGACCGTTCTCGACGAGGCCGGGCACGGCGATCCCCAGTGCCGTCGGCTTCAGGGCGTTTTCGGCGATGAAGGCCCGGACAGCGGCTTCGATGTCTGCAGGAACGACCGAAGGACCCGTGGCCAGGCGCCGAATGAGCGGCGCTTCAAGATCCCGCCCCTCCGCGAGCATGAGCAACTTGGTACCACCGATGTCGACGCCTACTGCCGCATGCCGCATTGCCCCACCTCACGCCGCGCTCCCGAAGAAAACCTATCGCCCTGTTGGGAAGCCGTTGATGAGTGGGCGGCGTCCGCCCGCGCGGATGCCCATCTCGCGGCCTCGTTCAAACGGCTGTGAGATCGCCGGGGCCCGTGCCTAGAACAGCGCGTCCTCGGGCGTGCCGGACTCGAACGCCAGCAGCCGCTGCTTGCGGTCGAGTCCGCCGCCGTAGCCGACGAGGCTGCCCGTCGAGCCGATGACCCGGTGGCAGGGAACGATGATCCCGATCGGGTTCTTGCCGTTGGCCAGACCCACCGCGCGGGAGGCGCCGGCGTTGCCGAGCGCCTCGGCCAGTTCGCCGTAGGTCCGTGTCTCGCCGTACGGGATCTGCCGCAGCTGTTCCCAGACGCGCTGCTGGAAGTCCGTGCCGTGCAGCCGCATCGGCAGGTCGAATTCCTTGAGCTCGCGGGCGAAGTAGGCCTTCAGCTGGCGGATCGCCTCGCCGAAGGGCGCGGGATCCTCCTCGCCGAAGGTCTCCTCGTCGGGCCGGTGGCGCTGCTGGGGCATGTAGAGCCCGCTCAGCACTCCGTCGGTGGCGACGAGGGTCAGCGGTCCGTAGGGGCTGTCGACGACCGTGTGCTGCTTGGTCATGGCTGAACTTCCTTATGAGGGGAGGCGGTTGATGGGGTGATCGTCTGTGGCCCAGAGGTACTGGACGGCGTACGCCCGCCAGGGCCGCCAGGCCGCGGCGCGGTTGGTGAGCGCGACCGGGGTCGAGGGCAGACCCAGTTCGGCGGCGGCGCGCCGCATCCCGAGGTCGCCGGGCAGGAACGCGTCCGGGTCGCCCAGGGCGCGCATCGCGATCGCTTCCACCGTCCAGGGGCCGAAGCCGGGGATCGCGGTCAGCTGCGCGCGGGCCTTGTCCCAGTCGCTGTCGACGCCGAGCTGCAGTGAGCCGTCGGCCAGCGCCCCGACAAGGGTCATGAAGGTGGTGCGGCGGGTGCCGGGCAGCGCCAGGGTCTGAGGGTCCAGCGTCGCCAGCGCCTCGGAGGACGGGAAGAGATGCGTGAGGCCGCCCTCTGCGTCCTCGATCGCCTCGCCGTGGGCCGTGACCAGGCGGCCCGCGTGGGTGCGGGCCGCGGCCGTCGAGACCTGCTGGCCCAGCACCGCCCGTACGGCGAACTCCGCCGCGTCGGCGGTGCGCGGCACACGTCGCCCCGGCGCCTTGTCGACCAGCGGCGCGAGCAGCTCGTCCGTACGCAGCTGGTCGTCGACGGCGACCGGATCGGCGTCCAGGTCGAGCATCCAGCGGCAGCGGCTGATCGCGATGGTGAGGTCGCGCGGGTCGGTGAGGGCGAGCCGGCAGGCGATGTGGTCGGGCTGCGGGGTGAGGGCGACGATGCCGTGCCCGTAGGGGAGGTTGAGGGTGCGGCGGTAGGCCCCGTCCCGCCACTCCTCGACACCGGGTACGCCGGTCGCGGCGAGGTGGCCGAAAAGGTTGCTCGGGTTGAGAGGCGCGCGGTACGGCAGCCGCAGGGAGATCACTCCGGGGGTCTGCGGGGGTGCGGTACGGCTGCGGGCGGCGCGGGTGCGCAGTTCGCCGGGGGCGAGTGCGAAGACCTCGCGGACGGTGTCGTTGAAGGTGCGGATGGAGGCGAAACCGGCCGCGAAGGCGACCTCGGCCATCGGGAGCGGGGTGGTTTCGATGAGCAGGCGCGCGGTCTGGGCGCGCTGCGCGCGGGCCAGGGCGAGCGGTCCCGCACCCAGCTCGGCGAGGAGCTGGCGCTCGATCTGCCGGGTGGAGTAGCCGAGGCGGGCGGCGAGGCCCGGTACCCCTTCGCGGTCCACGACTCCGTCGCGGATGAGACGCATGGCGCGTGCGACGGTGTCCGCGCGGGCGTTCCACTCCGGAGAGCCGGGGCTGGTATCGGGGCGGCAGCGCTTGCAGGCCCGGAATCCGGCCTGCTGACAGGCGGCGGCGCTCGGGTAGAAGGTCATGTTCTCGACCTTCGGCGGCACCACCGGGCAGCTGGGGCGGCAGTAGATCCGCGTGGTCAGCACGGCCGTGAAGAACCAGCCGTCGAATCGGGCGTCCTTCGACTGGACGGCGCGTACGCAGCGCTCGGTGTCGGTGTGCATGGCTCAAGCATCCGGCAGCGCCAGGGCCGGTGCTAGCGAGAAAACGACATCAGCCTTGCTCTGCCAGGGCGGTCTCGAATTCCTTGTACGCGGGCTCGTCGAAGAGCACGAAACGTACCTCGGTGACCGGCGCGGCAGCCGCCTCGCGGACCGTACGGACTGCGATCCGCGCGCCGTCGTCCATCGGCCAGCCGTAGATGCCGGTCGAGATGGCGGGGAAGGCGACGGTGCTCGCCCCCAGCTCCCGTGCCACGCGCAGCGATTCGCGGTAACAGGAGGCCAGCAGGCCGGACCGGTCCTCCTGCCGGGACCAGACGGGGCCGACCGTGTGGATCACATGGTCGGCGTCCAGGCGGCCCGCGGTGGTGGCGACGGCCTGCCCGGTGCGCAGGCCCTTGCCGTAGTGCGAGGCGCGCAGGGCGCGGCATTCCGCGAGGATCTCGGGTCCGCCGCGACGGTGGATGGCTCCGTCGACACCACCGCCGCCGAGCAGTGAGGAATTGGCGGCGTTGACGATGGCGTCGACATGCTGCCGGGTGATGTCTCCGCGCACGAGGGTGATCTCGACCATGGCTTCAGCCTACGTAAGTGCACCTGCGGCTTCGGCCTACGCAGAGTGCACCCTGCGCAGACTGCGCCAGACCGCCCTCGCGGCGTGGTGGCCGGACATGCCGTGCACACCGGGGCCCGGCGGGGTCGCGGAGGAACAGATGAAGACGGCGGGGTGCGCGGTGGCGTACGGGACGCGGGCGAGCCTGGGACGGATCAGCGTCTGGAGTCCGGCGAAAGCTCCGCAGGCGATGTCCCCGCCGACGTAGTTGGCGTTGCGCCGGGCGAGCTGGGGCGGGCCCGCGACGGCGCGGGCCAGCACGAGGTCGCGGAAGCCGGGCGCGAAACGCTCCAGCTGCCGCTCGATGACCTCGGTCGCGTCGCCCTCCCAGCCGGCCGGAACATGGCCGTACGCCCACAGGACATGCTTGCCCGCCGGGGCGCGGGAGGGGTCCACCAGGCTGGGCTGGGCGGTGATCAGGAAGGGGACCTTGGGGTCACGGCCCGCGACGGCGGCGGTCAGGGCCGCGTCGATCTCGCCGACGGTGGGGCCGATGTGCACGGTCCCTGCCGTACGGGCCTCCTTCGCGGTCCAGGGAACGGGCCCCGAGAGCGCGTAGTCGATCTTGAAAGCGGCGGCGCCGTAGCGGTAGTGCTGATACGCCTGGCCGAGGCCCGCGATCCTGGCGACCGCGGTCGGCGAGGTGTCGAAGACATACGCACGGGCAGGGGGCAGCTCGTCCAGCCGCTTGACCTCCGTGCCCGTGTGGATCACGCCGCCCTGCTCACGCAGATACGAGGCGAGGGCGTCCGAGATCGCCTGCGAACCGCCGCGCGGCACCGGCCAGCCGACCTCGTGCGCGGCGAGCGCGAAGCACAGGGCGATCCCGGCGGTGGCGAACCCGCTGGTGGGGGCGATGGCATGGGCGGCCAGCCCGGCGAACAGACCGCGGGCCCGCTCCCCCTCGAAACGGCGCGAGACCCAGCTGGCGGGCTGCAGCGCGACCGTCCCGAAGCGGGCGAGACGGTACGGGTCGCGGGGCAGGCCGTCCCAGGGGGTGCGCAGGAAGTCCGCGGCGAGGGTGTCCCAGTGCCCGAGGAAGGGCGCGACGAGCCGTCGGTAGGCCCCGGCGTCACCGGCACCCAGCGACATGGCGCTCTCACCGACCGACCGGCTCAGCACGGCCGCGGTGCCGTCCGGAAAGGGGTGCGCGAGGGGCAGTTCGGGGTGCAGCCACTCCAGGCCGTGCCGGGCCAGCGGCATGGCGGCGAAAGCCGGTGAGCCGATGCCGAGCGGATGGACGGCGGAGCAGGGGTCGTGGCGGAAACCCGGGAGGGTGAGCTCCTCGGTCCTCGCTCCCCCGCCGACGGTGTCCATCGCCTCGTACACCGCCACCGAGAAGCCGCGGCGGGCCAATTCGACAGCTGCGGTCAGCCCGTTGGGCCCCGCCCCCACGACGACGGCATCGAGCATCGACGGCACCTTCGGACTCCTTTGTCAGCCGATGGCCAAGGCCCCCAGGATATTGCGGAGCACCGACAGCGGGGGCGGCGGTAGGCTCCGCAGCGATGATTTCCCGGATCGAAGTGATGTCGCAGCAGCTCATGGCGGTACACGGGGTGCGCGCGGTGGCCCTGGGGGGCAGCCGCGCCCGGGGAACGCACCGCCCGGACTCCGACTGGGACCTCGGCGTCTACTACCGGGGTTCGGTCGATACCGGGGCGCTGGCGGCCCTCGCCGAGGAGATGACGGGCGCCCAGGTCGACATCGCGGGCCCTGGCGGCTGGGGTCCCTGGGTCAACGGCGGCGCGTGGCTGTCGGTGGACGGCGTCCAGGTGGACTGGATCCTGCGCGACCTCGACCGCGTCGAGGCGGTCTGGGCGGACTGCCGGGCGGGCCGGTACGAGACGGGAATGCAGGCGGGCCACCCCCTGGGATTCTGGTCGCCCGCGTACGCGGGCGAGGTGGCGCTGTGCCGCGTACTGGCCGACGCGGACGGCGAGTTGACGTCACTGCGCACCCAGACCCAGGGCTACCCGGAGCCACTGCGCGGCGCTCTGATCGACGCGGCATGGGAGGCGGACTTCTCGGTCGCGGCGGCGCGGAAGTCGGTGGGCGAGGGGGACGTGCTGCATGAGTCGCTGTGCCTGAGCAGGGCGTTCGGTGTCCTGGTCCAGTCGCTGCACGCGCACGCGAGGGTGTGGTGCCTGAACGAAAAGGGCGCGCTGCGGACGGCGACGTCCTTGCCTGCGGCGCCGGAGGACTTCGCGTCGAGGGTGTCGGGGGCGCTGCGGGGCCTGGACGCGGGGGCGGTGGAGTCGGCGGACGCGCTGGTGGCCGACGCGAGGTCGCGGCTGGCCTAGCGGCGCGGGGGGTGGGGTCCGGTGTGCCGGCGGCCGCGGGCCTTGGCGGTTCGTTGCGCGGGCCGACTGCGTTGCGCGGGCCTTGCGGGTTCATTGCGCGGGCCTGCCGCAGGGTGCGGGTCGGGGCCGCTGGGCGGGGCCTTGTCCCCTCCCCACCCCTTCCCGCAACCGGGGCTCTGCCCCGGACCCCGGTCCTCAAACGCCGGACGGGCTGTTTGCCGGCGCCGGATTCGCCGAACGGGGCGGCGCAGGGGCACCAGTCGGGTGCGGGGGCGCCAGCCCCGCGTTCTGCGCGTCCCGGCGAAGCCGGTGGAGCACGGGCTTCGGGGCGCCAGCCCCTTCGCCCCCCACGGCCGCGGCGGCGTCGCTCTTCTCGCGCGGCGAAGCCGCCGGAGCAGCCCCGCATGTGGGGGCCGCCAGCCCCACATGGCCCTGGGACGGAGCCGCGAATGTCACAGCAGGAAGGGGCGGGGTCGGGAAATCCCCTCACCCGCGCAACAGGTCCCGCACCCTCTCCGCCGTCCCCCCATCCCTCGCCGCCGTGAACGGCAGCGCATTTCCTCCCCCGATACGGAACCGCTCCCCCGATACCGTCAGCTGCGCCCCGCCCGCCTCCGTCACAAGGAGCAGGCCCGCCGCGTGGTCCCATGCGTTCTCCCAGGAGAAGGCCACCGCGTCCAGGTCTCCCCGGGCCACCGACAGGTACTCCAGGCCCGCCGATCCACAAGGGCGGGCGTGGACGCCATCAGTGTTCAGACCGAGCAGGGCATGCTTCTGGTCCGGGGTGGTGTAGTCCGGGTGGGACATCGCGATCTCCAGCACCGCGCCCGGCGTCGGTGAACCCGACCGTATCGGCGTGCCGTTGAGCCGTGCGCCGCCGCCCCGTATCGCGATCGCCATCTCCTCCAGGACCGGCGCGTACGTCCAGGACGCGAGCACCTCGCCGTGCTGGGCGAGAGCGACGAGCGTGCAGAATCCGGGCTCGCCGCGGACGAACTGCCGCGTGCCGTCCACCGGGTCGACGATCCACACGGGCGCGTCGCCCTGCAGCGCCTCGTACACCGACGGGTCCGCATGGACGGCCTCCTCGCCCACCACGACGGAGCCGCGCAGCAGCGCCGTCAGCGAGGCGGTGAGGTGCTCCTCGGCATTGCGGTCGGCCGTCGTCACAAGGTCGTGCGGGCCGGTCTTCTCGACGATCTCGTGCGCGGCGAGCTGGCGGTAACGCGGCGTGATCTCGGTGGCGGCCGCCTTGCGGACCGCCTCCTCGACTGCGGAAAGATCACCGTTCAAGAAGTCATCGATCATTTCTCCAGCAAAGCACGGCCCGCTGACATCGCGCTGTCCGCTCGGCGCCCCACGGCGTAACCCTGCATTCCCCTCGGGTTCTCCGGCGGGGAGCACGCCGGCGCGCGGGTCCCCGGCCACCCCGCAGAGCCTGCCCTCCGACCTGAAGACCTGTTGTCACCGAAAGTGACGTCACGACAACGATCCGCAGTTCATCGCCCGAGATAGGAGAAGAAGACGTCCTCGGGGTCGTAGCGCGCCTTGAGCCGTTCCAGGCGGTCCCAGTCGGACGGGCTGAAGGAGCGCCGGGCACGGGAGGGATCGGCCGTGAGGTCGGCTTCGGCGATGTAATGGCCCGTGCCGAGGGGTTCGACGACTCGCATGGCTTCGCGCAGCCAGCGCGTGTTGGCGTCGTCCTGCGCCGGGGAGTCCCAGATCGCGAACGGGACGACATAGCTGTCGCCGAGCACCGAGAAGGCCATCTCGTGCTGGCGTGCCTTGTCCCGTGAGATCGGTGACACGGGGGCGAGTACGAGGGACTTCTCCGAGGGTGCCGCGGCGACAACAGCGGCGAGCCTCGACAGCAGGGTTTCGTAGTCCGCGTCCGACCACAGGGTGTCGACGGCACAGCGGTAGCTCGCCGGCCACAGGGTCCCGGAGGACTCGTCAAGGGCCTCCAAGGAGGCCGGCTCGTCGGCCTGGATGAATATGGCACGGTCGTCGAGCGGGCAGGCACGCAGCGGCTCGAGAGAGCGGATCGCCTCGTCCTGGCTGTCCGCGAAGGCGGTGGCCGCGACGACGACCACCTTGGGCCTCGGCGTGGCCGCCGACATGACCGGGTCGGCGGTGCCCATCAGGAAGGACAGTTCGACGGTCGGCGGGAGTTCGGTGACGGCCTCGCTGACCCAGCGGGTCACGGGTACGACGTCCGCCAGCGCAAAGGCGTACGTGGTCGTGACGATCGCCTCCGGGAGCGGGTACAGGGCGAGGCGGAAGGCGGTGACAATCGCGAAGAAGCCGGGGCCGGCTCCGCGCGCCGCCCAGAACAGGTCGGAGTTCTCCTCAGCGTCGCACTGGACGACCTCACCGGCGGCTGTGACGGCTTCTATCTGCCGCACACTCGCGCAAGCCGGTCCCAGCGCGCCGGAGTTCCAGCCCAGACCGCCGCTGAGGAGGTACCCGCCGAGGGCGACGGATCCGCAGTGCCCGGTGGGGAAGGCCAGGCCGTGCCGGGAGAGTTCGGAGGCGAGTGCGCCCCCAGTGACGGCGGGCTGGACGGTCGCCGTGGCCGAGTTCGGGTCGATGTGGATCCGGTTGAGTGCGGCGAGGTCGATGAGCATGCCCCCGTCGCGCAGTGGCGAGCCGCACCAGCTGTGCCCGCCCGCCCGTACGGCGATGCGCAGCCCCTCGGAGCGGGCGAGTGCCACGGCTTCCGCGACATCGCGCTGCGAGGCCACCCGGACGATCAATTCGGGGAACCGATCGGGCTTGAGCCCGTTCCACAGGATGCCCTGCCGGACGCTCTCGTATCCGGCATCGCCCCGCCGGACGATGTCTCCCTCGATACGCCGCGCCTGCGTCTGTCCGCCCACGATGACCCCATTGGTTGACCAGTCGTCAGTCCGTCGTCATTCGGTCCTCAGTCAGTGGTCAGGCCGAATACCAGGATGAAGACCGCCCAGCACAGCATCACGACCAACGCGCCCCCCACATGCGTACGCGCGGAACGTGCCCGGTCGGGCAGCAGCCAGAACGCGAGAGCTCTGTTGACCAGCGGCATCAGCACCCAGGTCAGGATGGAGACACTCAGCACATTGGAGATGAACAGGCCCAGATACCCGGGTATGCCCCAGTCGTCGAATTCCTTTCCCACCGTCAGATTCAGAACCATCACCGTCGGATAGAGCGCCAGGACGACGGACATGGCCTGTTTCCAGTTGGACGGAATCCCTTCCTCGTCGCCCTCCCCGAAGCGGAACCAGCCGCTGAACGCCGACCCGATCTTGCGTACCTCGTACGAGGAGAAGTACTGGCGCCCCTCGTCCAGCAGCTTTACGCGTTCGGCAGAGGCGAGCCATTCGTCGAGGTTGCCACGAGTGTCGTAACGGAAAGCGACCACCCACTTGTCCTGGATCCCCTCGACCGGCTCAAACAACTCGGTCCCCATGAAACCGGGATGCTTTTCCTGCGCCTTCAGGACCTTGTCCTGCCAGCCCATGAAGTCGCGCTCTTTCCCCGGCCGCACGGAATGGGAGATGACCGCCGTGACAGCCTGCTGCTCCTGAGGGGCGGGCGCTCCGCCGGCCAATACCTCCTGGGTCGGTGCGCCATCGAACAGCAGTTGTGCCTCGTCCAGGAGTCTGCGGCGCGCGCCGGAGTCGAGCCATGTGGTCAACTGGTCGACACGGGAGAACCGGAAGACCACCACCCACTCGTTCTCCTCGCCGGAGTCCGGTGGATACAGCTCCGCGCCCTCGAAGCCGTCAAAGCCCTCGGCCACGTGGTTGGTCTTCTCCTGCCAGCGCTTATAGGCGTCAACCCGGCCCTCCCGGACTTTCTGGGAGGTCACGACGGTGGCACCGTCGCCGCCCGGGACACGGCTTGCAGTAACACCCATACGGAGTAGCCTACTACGTAGGGGAGTTATCGGACAAATGGGGGAATCACACCTCGGTATAGGGCGAAGCGGAGGTTCGATATGGGGCACAAGGAGTTTCTGTCGGAGGCGATACGGCTGGCCACCGAGTCCGTGGAAGAGGGATGGGGCGGCCCTTTCGGCGCGGTCATCACCCGTGACGGCGAGATCCTCGCCCGCGGCCAAAATCGCGTACTCCTCACCGGCGACCCCACCGCGCACGCCGAAGTGGAGACCATTCGCAAAGCGGTTCAGCGGCTCAATCCCGAGGCACCCTCCATATCGGAGGATCACCAGAACGAGAGCACGCTCGCATACGTGCAGCGCCCGGCAGGATCCCCCGACCCAGTACCGGAGCGAGCCCGCATGCTCAAGGGATGCTCGATCTACATCAGCGGCGCCCCGTGCCCGATGTGCATGAGCGCCATCTACTGGTCGCGCATCGACAGCGTCTATTTCAGCTGCGATCTGAAGGCCACGCGTGAGATCGGATTCGATGACGCCTTCCAGTACGAGGACTTCATGAAGCCCCTCGACGAGCGCAGGATCCAGATCGAGCAGATCCACCCCGAGATGGGCGCGAAGGCCTACGAGGCATGGAGCACCAAGCCCGACCGGCACCCTTACTGAACTGACGGGGTGTCACCGGGCAGCGGTGCGAGGCGGAATGCAGCCGCCCTCGACTTCGCTCGGCACCTCGAATTCATCCGGTACGAAGGGAAAGTTCGGCATCCATGCAAGCCAGCCGCCTACGCTCCGGGGCCATGACCCAGTCCCCCGCACCGTCCGCTCGTGTACTCACGGCTTTCGGTGCATCCGAAGCACCCGTCCCGCTCCCCGGTGGCCAGGGTTCCGCCTGGCGTTCAGGACCGCTGGTGCTGAAGCCCGCCGCCTCGGAGCCCGAGACGGTATGGCGCGCGGGCGTGCTGCACCATCTGCCGGGGGCCCACGGCTTCCGGGTGGCCCGCCCCGTCCCGGCGGCGGACGGGGGCTGGGCGGCGCACGGCTGGGAGGCCTGGCGGCTGACCGGCGGATCCGCCGATCCGCACCGCGCCGACGACGTCATCCGGGCGGGCGAGGCGTTCCACGCGGCGCTCAGCGACCTGCCCCGCCCGCGTTTCCTCACCGTACGGGAGGACCCGTGGTCCCGGGCGGACCGGCTGGCCTGGCAGGAGACCGACGAGGTCTCGGACTTCCCGCTGCTCAAGCCGCTGTTGGCCGCCCGCGGCCGGGTCGAGGCACCCGCCCAGATCGTCCACGGCGATCTGCTGGGCACCGTCCTCTTCGAACCCGGCCTGCCGCCCGCGATCACCGACTGGCAGCCGTACTGGCGCCCGGCGGCCTGGGCCTCGGCGATCGTCGCCGTCGACGCGCTGTGCTGGTCCGCGGCCGACGTGGCGCTGCTGGAGCGCTGGTCGCATCTGCCGGACTGGCGTCAACTCCTCGTCCGCGCGCTGATCTTCCGTATCGCGACGCACGAGAGCCTGGACGAGGCCGCGGAGAGCGAGTACCGGCCGGTCGTGGACCTGGTCCTGGCAGCCGGCTGACCTGGCTCGCCGAGTGGTTCTTTCCCCTACCCGCCCCTTCCCGTAACCGGGGGCGCTGCCCCCGGGCCCCCGCGCCTCAAACTCCCCCAGACTTCGTCCGGGGGGACCCCCACGGGGCTGGATGCGCGGCAGGGCCGCACATCCAGCCCGTCCGGTGTTTGAGGACACGGCCGAAGGCCGTCCGGAGTCTGGGGCTTGCCCCAGTTCGGGTAGGGGCGGGTAGGGGAACCGGCCCGCCGCAGGCGGCACCTCCCCGCCGCCTACCGCCCCACCGCCCCCCGCGCCAGCAGCAGCAGCGCGTCGACCAGGTCCTGCGCCGGGCCTCCCGTCGCCAGGCGGCGCAGTTGGAGGCCCATCACCAGCGCGACCGTCGTCGCGGCGAGGTGTTCGGCGTCCGGGACGCCGAGGCCGGTGAGGATCTGCGTCGCCAGCCGGTCGTACGCCGCGAAGGCCTCCGCCGCGGCCTCCCGCAGCCGCTCGTCGCGCCCGGCCTCGACGTACAGCTCGAAGGGCGCGATGTGCTCGCTGTCGAAGGCGGTGCCGCCCGCCACCTGGCCCGCCAGGGCGGCCGCGCCGTCGATGTCGACGCCGTCGCTCTGGCACTGGTCGGCGAGTTCGGTGAAGCGGCGGGTCTCCTCGCGCACGAAGTGCAGCAGGCTCTCGCGCAGCAGCTCGTGCTGGGTCTCGAAGTGGTACGTGACCGAGCCGAGCGAGACCCCGGCCTCCTTGGCGATCCGCCGGTTGGTCACCGCCGCGACCCCGTCCTTGCCGATGATGTGCAGGACGGCAGTGATGATGCGCTGCCGGGTGGGGGCGGAGCGGGCGGGGCTGGACATGGCGGTCATTGTTCCACCGGCACGCTCCCGGGGATCAGCGGGGCGGGCGGGCGCTTCTCGTACCAGCGCAGGTCGGCCTCCAGTTGGGCGGCGAGCGAGATCAGCCGTTCCTCGCTGCCTGCGGGGCCGAGCAGTTGGGCGCCGACGGGCAGTCCGTCGGTCGTGAGACCGGCGGGGACGTTGACGCCGGGCCAGCCGAGGACGTTCCAGGGCCAGGCGTACGGGCACGCGGCGGCCATGGTCGCGTCGGTGCGCCAGGCGCTGAGGCCGTCGAAGGTGCCGATGCGCGGGGGCGGGGCCGCGGTCGTGGGCGTGAGGACGACGTCGTACGAGTCGAAGATCGCGCCGATCCGGCGGTGCTGGCGGACTTCGCGGGCGCGGGCGGCCCGCACGACGCGCCCGCCGAGTGTCCGGCCGTGCCGCATGGCGGTGCGGGTGCGCGGGTCGAGGAGTGCGGGTTCGGGGTGGAGGGACGCGACCTCGGCGATGCCCGCGGTGGCGCGCGGCACGAAGGCGAGGCCGATCAGCCCGTAGCGCGGCCGGGCCTCCTCGACATGGTGGCCGAGCCGGGCGAGTGCTTCGGCAAGTGCGGTGACGCCGCGGCGTACTTCGGGGTGCGGCATGCTGCGGGTGAGGGTGAGCGGGGGCCGCCAGGCGAGGGCTATGCGCAGGTGGCCCGGGTCGCGGCGGGCCGCGGCCGAAGCGTCGATCGCGGCCGGCTGGTGCAGGTCTTCGGCATGCGGGCCCTGCACGACGTCGAGCAGCAGGGCGGCGTCGGCGATAGTGCGGGCGAGCGGGCCGTTGACGGCGAGGCCCTGGAAGGCGTCCGAGTAGGGGTGGAGGGAGACGCGTCCGCGCTGCGGTTTGATGCCGACGAGATGGGACCAGGCGGCCGGGATACGGACCGAGCCCGCGCCGTCGGAGCCGAGGGCGGCGGGCACGAGCCCGGCGGCGACGGCTGCCGCGGAGCCGCCGGAGGAGCCTCCGGGGGTGTGGTCGGTGGACCAGGGGTTGCGGGTGGCGCCGAAGGCGGGGCCCTCGGTGAACGGCCACTGCCCGAGTTCGCAGGAGTTGGTCTTGCCGACGATGACGGCGCCGGCCGCGCGCAGCCGGCGTACCGCCTCTCCGTCCCGCTCGGCCGGGGCGAGTTCGCCGGAGCAGCCGAAGAGAGTCGGCAGCCCGGCCACATCGGTGTCGTCCTTGACGGCGACGGGCACACCGAGCAGCGGCAGCCGCTCCCCTGCCGCGAGCCGCCGGTCGGCGTCCTTGGCTTCGTCGACGGCCCGTTCGCCGCGTGTCCAGCGGAAGGCGTTGATGGTGGACTGGCTGGCCTCGATGCGCTTGAGCGCGTCTCTCACGAGCTCCTCGGAGGAGGTCTGACCACTCCTCAAAACCTTTATGTGTTCTGCCAGTCCGCCGAATTCGTCTGTGGACACGACCGCCCCGCCTCCCTATTGTTCGTTCGAACGAACAGAACTGGAGGGTAACCAGATGCGCATCACCGGAGCAACCGTTCTGCTGACCGGCGTCACCGGCGGCATCGGCGGCGCACTCGCCGCCGAACTGTCCGCCAAGGGCGCGAAGTTGGTGCTGACCGGCCGCCGCCGCGAGGCCCTGGAGCCGCTCGCCGACCGCTATGGGGCGCGCACGATCCTCGCCGACCTCGCGGACGACGACGATGTACGGCGGCTCGCGGACGAGGCCGCCGGTACGGACATCCTGATCGCCAACGCCGCACTGCCCTCCAGCGGTGACCTGCTGGACTACACACCGGAGCAGATCGACCGCGCCATCGCGGTCAACTTCCGCGCTCCCGCGCTCCTGGCGCGGCTGCTCGCCCCCGCCATGGTCGACGCGGGCCGGGGCCACATAGCCTTCGTCGGCTCACTCTCCGGCAAGGCGGCGACCAAGTCCTCGTCGTTGTACAGCGGAACCAAGTTCGCGCTGCGCGGCTTCTCGCTCGCCCTGCGCCAGGATCTGCACGGCACAGGTGTCGGCGTCTCGATCGTCCAGCCCGGTTTCGTACGGGACCTGGGGATGTTCGCGGCGACCGGCTCGGGTACTCCCGCCGGTGTGCGTACGGTCTCGCCGCGGCAGGTCGTGAACGGTGTGGTGCGGGCCGTCGAGCGCGATGTCGCCGAAATCAATGTCGCGCCCCTGGAGTTGAAGATCCTCAGCGCGATCGCAGGCCAGTTCCCGGGCTTCGCCGAACGGGTCCAGCGGCGGTCGGGGGCCGAGCCCACGATCCGCAAGATCGTGGAGTCCCAGCGCCCCAGCCGCTAGGGAGTGTCTTCAAAGTAGCGTCGTCCGCCCGAAGGGCGGGCCTGACGGCGTCTGGTGCGTGCGATCGCAAGGCGGAGGAAAGAGCCCACGCGGAGCGTCGGCGACTGACGACAACGCAGCGAGCGTGCGTGCCAGGCGTCGCCAGGTGGGGGTACCTCCCAGGCGAAGCTCTGGGGGAGGGACTTTGAAGACACGACCTAGGCCCTGTCGTTTGGATCAGGCCGGATCAGTGAGCGGGGTCTGGTGCGTGCGATCGCAAGCTGGAGGATGGGGGTCCCCCCGCCGAAGGCAGGGGGAGAGCCGACGCGGAGCGTCGGCGACTGACGCAACGCAGCGAGCGCGCGTGCCAGGGCACGCGAACCCGGCAAGATCCGAACGACAGGCCCTAGGCCGGCGCGTGGCGCGAGCGGGCACCGATGTGCACGCTCGCGCCACTGCATGCGCCGTTCAGCTTGCCCTCAGCCGGGCCCGCTCCGGCAGCATGAGCACCATGTAGAGCACGAGCGAAGCCGCCAGCCCCACCGCCCAGCCGTAGTCGGCGAGCGGCTTCAGGAACGGGATGAGGCCGTCCTCGGGGAAGGGCCCCTTGCCGGGCGCGGAGTGCGATCCGCCCACCGCCAGCACACCGCCGACCGCGAAGGCCGCGACCGCGCGCGGATTCCAGCCGGAGGCGTACCAGTAACGGCCGCCCGGGGTGTAGAGACCGGGCAGGTCGAGCACGGTCCGGCGGACGACCCAGTAGTCGGCGATGAGGATGCCGGCGACCGTGCCGAGCAGCCCGCCGACCAGACCGAGCCAGGTGAAGATGTAGAGCTCGGGTGTCTCGGTGAGCTTCCACGGCATGATCAGCACCCCGACGACGCCCGTGATCAGCGCTCCCCTACGGAAGTTGATCAGCTTCGGCGCGAGGTTCGCCAGGTCGTACGCCGGTGAGACGACGTTCGCCGCGATGTTCACCGAGATCGTCGCGATCAGCACGGTCACCAGGGCGAAGAGCAGCCCGAAGACATTGTCGGTCTTGGCGGCGAGCTGGACGGGGTCCCAGACGGCCGCGCCGTACACGGCCTGCGAGCCGGAGGTGACGAAGACCGACAGCAGGGCGAAGAGCGTCATGGTCGTCGGCAGTCCGAGCGACTGCCCCCAGATCTGGGCACGTTGACCGGCTCCGAATCGGGTGAAGTCCGGGATGTTCAGGGAGAGGGTCGACCAGAAGGCGATCATCCCCATCAGGGAGGGGAAGAAGACCGTCCAGAAGTCCGCGCCCCAGCCCAGCTTGGACGGCTGGTCGAGCAGCGGGCCGAGGCCGCCCGCCTTCGTGGCGATCCACACCAGCAGCACCAGCGCGCCGACGATGACGAAGGGCGCCGCCCAGTTCTCGAACCGCCGCAGCGCCTCCATCCCCCGGTAGATGATGGCCAGTTCGAGCACCCAGAAGAGCACGAAGCACACCCACAGCGTCCACGGCTGCCCGCCGACCTCCGCGGCCCCGGCCCAGCCACCGAAGATCTTGCCGAGCAGGACGAAGATGCCCTGGCCGCCGATCCAGGTCTGGATGCCGAACCAGGCGCAGGCCACCCCCGCCCGGATCAGCGCGGGCAGGTTCGCCCCGCGCAGGCCGAAGGAGGCCCGGGCGAGAACGGGGAAGGGGATGCCGTACTTGGGTCCCGCGTGCCCGGTCAGCAGCATCGGGAACAGCACGATCAGATTGGCCAGGGCGATGGTGAACACCGCCTGCTTCCAGTCCATGCCGAGCGTGACGAGTCCGGAGGCGAGCAGCCAGGACGGGATGTTGTGGGCCATGCCGACCCACAGGGCCGCGAAGTTGTACGTCGTCCAGCGGCGCTGCGCGACCGGTACGGGCAGCAGATCGTCGTTGACGAAGCGGTTGTCGGAAGGTGCCGCGCCGGGCGCAAGCTCGACGCGGCCGGCCTGGTCGATTATGGGTTCTCCGGAGGGGACGGTCGCAGTCACTGGCGGCTGGCCCTTCAGCGGTTGAGTGCCGGGATGATCTCGGAGCCGTACGCGTCGATGGTCGCTTCCTTCGCGTCGTGCATGTTGTACACGGCGAACTGGTCCACGCCCAGTTCGCGCAGCGCCTTCAGCTTCTCGATGTGCGCCTCGGCCGGGCCGAGCAGACAGAAGCGGTCGACGATCTCGTCCGGGACGAAGTCCGTTGACGGGTTCCCGGCGCGGCCGTGGTGGCTGTAGTCGTAGCCCTCGCGCGCCTTGATGTACGCGGTGAGGGCCTCGGGCACCAGGTCGGAGTGCTCGCCGTAACGGGAGACCAGATCGGCGACGTGGTTGCCGACCATCCCGCCGAACCATCGGCACTGTTCGCGGGCGTGCGCCAGGTCGTCACTGACATAGGCGGGCGCGGCGACGCAGATGGTGAGGGATGCGGGGTCGCGTCCGGCGTCGGAGGCGGCCGTGCGTACGGCGGTGACCATCGACGCGGTCAGATACGGGTCGGCGAGCTGGAGGATGAAACCGTCGGCCTTCTGGCCCGTGAGCGCCAGTGCCTTCGGTCCGTACGCCGCCATCCACACCGGCAGCTTCCCGTCGCGCACCCACGGCAGCCGCAGCGGCTGCCCGTCGACCTCGGCCTCCCGGCCCTCGGCCAGATCGCGGATGACGCCCATCGCCTCGCCGAGCCGGGCCAGGGTGTTGGGCTTGCGGCCCGCGACGCGCATCGCCGAGTCCCCTCGTCCGATGCCGCACACCGTGCGGTTGCCGAACATGTCGTTCAGCGTCGCGAAGGTGGAGGCGGTGACTTCCCAGGTCCTGGTCCCTGGGTTGGTCACCATCGGTCCGACGTGCATCTCCTGCGTGTGTTCCAGGATCTGGCTGTAGATGACGAAGGGCTCCTGCCAGAGCACTGCCGAGTCGAAGGTCCAGCCGTAGCGGAAGCCGTTGCGTTCCGCGCGCTGCATGAGCGAGACGACGGCCGAGGCCGGCGGGTCGGTCTGCAGGACAAGTCCGAAGTCCATGACGTGGTGCTCCTAGTTCAGGTACTGGCAGGTGCCTCGGGGGGTGTACTGGCCGTGTCCCGCCCGGCCGGTGAACTCCCGCTGGTCGATGACCACTTCGCCGCGCGAGAGCACGGTCTCCACCTGGCCGGTGATCCGCTTGCCCTCGTAGGCGGAGTAGTCGACGTTCATGTGGTGCGTCTCGACGGAGAGAGTCTGTTCGGCGTGCGGGTCGTAGATGACGACATCGGCGTCGGCGCCGGGGGCGATGGTGCCCTTCTTGGGGTAGAGGCCGAACATCCGGGCCGGTGTGGCGCAGGCGATCTCGATCCAGCGTCGGCGGGTGATGTGCCCGTCCAGGACGGCCTGGTGCAGCAGGTCCATCCGGTGCTCCACGCCCGGCAGCCCGTTGGGAATCTTGGAGAAGTCCCCGCGGCCCAGCTCCTTCTGGCCGCTGAAGCAGAACGGGCAGTGGTCGGTGGAGACGACCTGGAGGTCGTTCGTCCGCAGTCCCCTCCAGAGCGCCGCCTGGTGCTCACGCGGCCGCAGGGGCGTCGAGCAGACGTACTTGGCGCCCTCGAAGTCCGGCTCGGCGAGATTGTCGGTGGACAGGAAGAGGTACTGCGGGCAGGTCT
The DNA here is from genome assembly GCF_036147535.1 of Streptomyces sp. NBC_00322. NCBI lineage: Bacteria > Bacillati > Actinomycetota > Actinomycetes > Kitasatosporales > Streptomycetaceae > Streptomyces > Streptomyces sp. NBC_00322. Next base: position 1,782,074 of record NZ_CP108019.1, read on the forward strand.
CGCCGAAGACATTGAGGCCCTTGTCGCGGGCGGCCGCGAGCTCGGCGACCGCTTCGTCGGCTGACACATGGACGACGTAGAGCGGGGCGCCGGCGACCCGGGCGAGCTGGATGGCACGGTGGGTGGCCTCCGCCTCCAGCAGGACCTGGCGCACCTCGCCGTGGTAGCGCGGGTCGGTGCGGCCCTGGGCGAGTGCCTGTTCCACCAGGACGTCGATCGCGATGCCGTTCTCGGCGTGCATCATGATCAGCCCGCCGTTGGTGGCGGAGCGCTGCATGGCCCGCAGGATCTGCCCGTCGTCGCTGTAGAAGACGCCCGGGTAGGCCATGAAGAGCTTGAAGGAGGTGATGCCCTCCTCCACCAGGTGGTCCATCTCCTTCAGCGAGGACTCGTTCACGTCGGAGAGGATCATGTGGAAGCCGTAGTCGATGGCGCAGTTGCCGTCGGCCTTGGCGTACCAGGCGTCGAGTCCTTCGCGCAGGGCATGGCCGACCGACTGCACGGCGAAGTCGACGATGGTGGTCGTGCCGCCCCAGGCGGCGGCCCGGGTGCCGGTCTCGAAGGTGTCGGAGGCGAAGGTCCCGCCGAACGGCAGCTCCATGTGGGTGTGCGCGTCGACGCCGCCCGGGATGACGTACTTGTTGGTCGCGTCGATGATGCGGTCGGCGGTCCAGCCCCCGGCGACGGCGGAGCCGTGCGCTGCGAGAGCGGCGATCCGGCCGTCCTCGATCAGTACGTCGGCGTGGATCTCGTCCGCGGCGGTGACGACCAGGCCGCCGCGGATCAGGGTGCGGGTGCTGCTCATGGTGGTGCGCTCCCTCTCGTGCGTACGGTCGACTACACGCTGTGCAGGGCCTGTTCGAGGATTACGGCGCCCGCTTCCGCCTCGGAGACGGTCAGTGAGAGCGGCGGGGCGATACGCAGGACGCTGGTGTTGTGGCCGCCGCCCTTGCCGATCAGCAGGCCGCCCTCGCGCGCGGCCTCCAGGACGGCCGATGCCGCCTCCGGGTTCGCCTCGTCGGTGCCGGGCTTGACCAGCTCGATGCCGATCATCAGGCCGCGGCCGCGCACTTCGCGTACGGCGGCGATGCCCGCCCCGATGGCTCGCAGCCGCTCGATCAGCAGGCCGCCGACGCGGCGGGCGTTGCCCTGGAGGTCGTGCTCCAGCAGATACGAGAGGTTGGCGATGCCCGCCGCCATGGTGACCGGGGAGCCGCCGAAGGTCGAAATGGAGTTGGCGTCAAGGGAGTTCATGACCTCGGCGGATGCGACGACACCGCCGATCGACATGCCGTTGCCGATTCCCTTGGCGAAGGTGAGCATGTCCGGCGGCCCGCTGTCGGCGTGCGCCTGCCAGCCCCAGAAGTGCTCGCCGGTGCGGCCCCAGCCGGTCTGCACCTCGTCGGTGATCCAGAGGATGCCGTGCCGGTTCAGGACTTCGCGGAACGCGGCGTACAGACCGTCGGGCGGGGATGTGAAGCCGCCGACGCCCTGGATGGGCTCGGCGATCAGCGCCGCGACCGATCCGCGGGTCTGGCCGAGGAGGTCCTCCAGGTCCGCGACGCAGGCCTCGATGAACTGCGCGTCGGACAGCTGGGCGTAGGGCCCGCGGGTGCGGACGCCGCCGTGCACGTACAGCGTCTGCAGCGGGGAGAGACTGGTCGGCGACCAGCCCCGGTTGCCGGTGATACCGACCGCCGAGAAGGACCGGCCGTGGTAGCTGTTGCGCATCGCCAGGACCTGGTTGGACCGGCGGTGTCCGGTCGCCAGCAGCAGGGCGGTGTCATTGGCCTCGGTGCCGGAGGTGGTGAAGAAGACCCGGGCGTCGGGGATGCCGGAGAGGGTCGCGATCCGCTCGGCGAGCTCGACCATCGGGCGGTTGAGATACAGCGTGGACGAGTGGACGATCCGCCCGGCCTGCTCGCTGACGGCCTTGGTGACCTCGGGCAGGGCGTGGGCGGTCATGGTGGTGAGGATGCCGCCGAAGAAGTCGAGGTAGCGGTTGCCGTCCGCGTCCCAGACATGGCGGCCCTCGCCGTGCGTGATCTCGACCGGCTGCTTGTAGTAGAGGGCGACCCAGTCCGGGATGACGGCCCGGTGCCGGTCGTACAGGCTGGTCACGGCTGCACCAGCCCCTCGTACGCGTCCGGGCGGCGATCGCGGTAGAAGGCCCACTGCTGGCGTACGACATCGATCAGATCGAAGTCGAGGTCGCGTACGAGCAGTTCCTCCTCCTTGTCGCTGCCGACCTCGCCGACGAACTGGCCGCGGGGGTCGACGAAATAGCTGGTGCCGTAGAAATCGTTCTCGCCGTACTCCTCCTTGCCGACGCGGTTGATCGCGGCGATGTAGTACTCGTTCGCGACGGCGGAGGCGGGCTGCTCCAGTTGCCAGAGGTACGCGGAGAGACCGCGCGAGGTCGCGGACGGGTTGTAGACCAACTGGGCGCCGTTCAGGCCCAGTTGACGCCAGCCTTCCGGGAAGTGCCGGTCGTAGCAGATGTACACCCCCACCCTGCCCACCGCCGTGTCGAAGACCGGCCAGCCCAGATTCCCCGGCTTGAAGTAGTACTTCTCCCAGAAGCCCTTGACCTGGGGAATGTGGTGCTTGCGGTATTTACCGAGGTAGGTGCCGTCGGCATCGATGACCGCGGCGGTGTTGTAGTAGAAGCCCGCGCCCTCGATCTCGAACACCGGGACCACGATCACCATGCCGGTCTCGCGGGCGAGCTCCTGCATCCGGCGGACGGTGGGGCCGTCCGGGACGGGCTCGGCCCAGCGGTAGTGCTCGGGCTCCTGGACCTGGCAGAAATAGGGAGCGTTGAATACTTCCTGGAAACCAATCACCTTGGCGCCCTGGCGGGCCGCCTCACGGGCGTGTTCCTCGTGCTTGGCAATCATGGATTCGGTGTCGCCGGTCCAGGTCGCCTGGACGAGTGCGGCGCGTACGACGTTGGCCATGAGCTGCTCCTTCGACGCGGGGCCAGAGAGCTTCTACGCACGTAGATGCTTGCGTAGGAGGAGAACGTAAGCCCCGTCACACACTGGGGCAAGACCATCGTCGTTAACCGGCAGAGTCGATCATGTTTCACACCCGAGCGGTCCACACCGAACGGCTTCGGCCCCGGATGCGGTGATCAGCCGCGGCTCAGGCACGGGGCCAGGCCCGGGGGCCAGGCACAGGGTCAGGCGCCGAGATGGCCCGCCACGCGCAGCGCGTGGACAAGATCGCGCTCATGCGACGTGGAGATCGTGCGCGCGGCGTCGAGCAGCTGCGGTACCAGTCTGCGCGGGTCGCGGTCGGCGATCCTGACGGTGTCCTCGGCGGAGTGGAGCTGGACGAACGCGGTCAGTAAAGCCCGCGCCTCGGGATCGCGGCCCTCGTCCTCCAGGGCGAGCACGGCCGCGGCGATGTCGTCGGCGGGGCGGGTCACGCCCTGCCGCAGCAGCCGGCGGCTGTCGTCGGTGCGGCCGGCGGCGGCGAGTGCGCCCGCGGCGGCCGCCAGCCTTAAGGCCGGCTGCGATGCGGCCTCCCACAGCAGGGTGGTCCAGTCGGCGGCGAGGCCCGCGCGGTGCAGCTCGGCGGCGAGTACGGGCAGCCAGGGGGCGGGCCGGGCCGCCGCCTCGCAGAGGACGGCGTGCGCCTCGCCGCTGCGGCCCTCGGCCCGTAGGCGCCCGAGCGTGGCGACGGTGTCACGGGCAGCCTGCCGAGCCCCGGCAGGGGGCTCGGGCGCGGTGGGCGACTGCTGCTCCGTGGGTGCGCCACCGAACCGCGCCCCGCGGGGTGTGTCGCCGACGACGGGCAGCACGGGCACGGCGGCGACCTCGTCCCCACCCCCCTCGACCCCGGCGAACCGGGCGCCGCGGGGGCGCCGCTTCTTCTTGTCGGCGGCGCGGTCCTCGGGGTGCTCGGCCTCCGGAGCCGTCGCGTCCGCCTGGGCGGGCGGGCCGTCGTGGGGTGCGGCGGGCTGGGGCCGGAACCAGTCGTCGGGCAGAGCGGGTACGCCGGGGGCGGGGGCTTCGGCGGGGCTCACGGGCGCGCCCGGCTGCGGCGGCACCGTGGCAGCGCTGTTCGCGTCGTACGCCGGACCTGCGGGCGCGCCCCGCTGCGGCACGACGGCGTGGGCACCGGCCTCGTACTGCGAGCCCGCTCGCTCCCGGAGGTCGTTCCAGTCGTCGGCCTCGGTACCCGGAGCCTCGTACGCCGTGCGCGCTGCGAAGCCCGACCACTCCTCCGGCTCGCGGCCGTGCTCCGGTCGGGCCACCCGCGTCGCGTCCCCGCACAGCGCCGTATGGCGGGCTCGCAGCTCGCTCACCCGGGCGATCGCGCGGGCGTAGTCGTCTCGCGTCCACTCCAGTTCGTTGGCCAGCTGTTCCGCTGCCGCGCTGCCCTCCGGCTCCCCCGCCAGGCGGCGCAGCAACTCGTCCGCGCGGCCTGTCGCGTACACCTCTTCCCGGAGCATCAGCTCCAGCCGCTCCTCAAGCGCCTCGCGGCCGCCCGGCAGCCGGTCGTGGGCCGCCGCCGAGGCCGCGTGGAGCTGGCGCGCGCGTACGGATTCCATCTCGGAGAACTGTCTGCCGCGCATCCCCGCGAGGTCCTGGAGCAGCGATTCCACCACGTCCCAGGGCGGGATCTCGGTCCCGTCCAGACAGGCCCGCATGCCCTCGGGATCACGCTGCCAGAAGATTCCGTACCAGCCGCTGCCCGGGTCGATGAGCGCCGCGAGACCCTTAAGGTATCGCGCGAACACGCCGGTCTCGACCGGAAGTTGATACACCGTCATCGCTGCCCCTGCCCCACCGTCGAATGGAACCCTCCAGTCTGGAAGCTTCCAGTCCGCAGGCATTCGACCGCAGGAGTGTTACGACGCTGTCACGCAGTGTTTTCAGATGGTCACCGCGATACCGGTGTGCGGCCGCTTACCGAGCCGTACGACCATGGCCGGCCAGTCGACAAGCCAGAACTGCCAGGTGTACTTGCGGGAGAGCAGCTTACGGATGGCGCCCGTCCCCTCGTCGTCCAGCAGCCGCGCCGTACCCTCCGCGCTCGAGGCACCCTCGGATATCCGGCCGCGCGCATCGCAGACCGTGACGGCGACGCGGCCGTTGTTGCGCAGCCGCTTGACCTTCCAGGAGTCGGACCGGGTCCAGACGAACAGCTCACCGCCGTCCACCGCGAACCAGACGGGTGTTGCGACGCCCGTCCCGTCCTTGCGGTAGGTGGTGAGGCTGACGTATCTGGCGCTGGCGAAGTCCTCGGCATTCACGCGGCGAGCCTACGCCGGACGGGCTGGATGCGCGGCCCTGCCGTACATCCCGGCCCGCCGCAGGCGTCACGCCGCCGCCCGCGTCGGCGCGCAGCTCACCGCCAGCTCGTCCATGGACAGACCCAGCACCGCCGCCACCGCCGCCACCGTGAAGAACGCCGGCGTCGGCGCGCGACCCGTCTCGATCTTGCGCAAGGTCTCCGGTGACAGCCCCGCCACGGCCGCCACCTCCACCATGCTCCGGTCACCGCGCGCCTGCCGCAGCAACTGTCCGAGCCGCTCGCCGCGTTCGCGCTCTTGGGGGGTGAGAGGGGTGCGCACCATGCCGTTACTCTAATGCCGGTATTTGAATACCGCCAGAACCGGTACAGTAATTGGCATGGTGGAGATCAAGAACAATATGTCGATCGACGCGATGCGCGAGGCGGGCCGCATCGTGGCCCAGGCCCTCACCTCGGTTCGCGAGGCCGCGGCCGTCGGCGTCAGCCTGCGCGAGCTGGACGGCGCCGCCCGCGCGGTCCTCGCCGAAGCCGGAGCCGGTTCACCCTTCCTCGACTACCGCCCCAACTGGGCGCCCACCCCCTTCCCCGCCGTCATCTGCACCTCCGTCAACGACGCGATCGTGCACGGCATCCCCAACCACTACCGGCTGGGCGACGGCGACCTGGTGAGCATCGACTGCGGTGCGACCCTCCGGGGCTGGGTCGGCGACGCGGCCGTCAGCTTCACCGTCGGCCGCGCCCGCCCCGAGGACGTACGCCTGATCGCCACAGCAGAAGAGGCCCTCCAGGCGGGTATCGCGGCGGCCGTCGTGGGCAACCGCATCGGCGACATCGCCCACGCGGTCGGCCGGGTCTGCCGCTCGGCGGGATACGGCATCCCGGACGGCTTCGGCGGCCATGGCATCGGCCGCCAAATGCACGAGGACCCGGGCGTCCCCAACGAGGGCCGCCCGGGCCGCGGCATGCCGCTGCGTCACGGCATGGTGCTCGCGATCGAACCGATGGTGATCGGCGGCGGCGCGGACGAGCACCACACGGCGGGGGACGGCTGGACGATCCGTACGAAGGACGGCAGCCGTGCCTCCCACGCCGAGCACACGGTGGCGATCACGGACGACGGCCCGCGCATCCTGACCGCGCTCTAGGCGCTCGCCGCGCGCTATGCCCTGTCGGGTTGATCAGTCAGCCGCCGGACGGATTACCGAACGGATGCACGACCATCGCCGAACCCCCGCCCCTGCGCACCTTCTCGGCCGCCGCCAGCCAACGCCCGTCGGGCAGTCGCTGAATGCCTGTGGCCGCGCCGATCTCCGGGTTCTGCCGGAAGGCATGGCCGATGGCCTCCAGCTCGGCGCGCAGCGTGCTGTTCCACAGCGCGGGCTCCAGCTCCGTGGTCGTCTGGTTGCGCTGGCTCGCGCGCGGCGCGGCGATCGCCTCGACCAGCGGCAGGCCCCGGTCCAGATGGCCCGTCAGCGTCTGCAGCACCGTCGTGATGATCGTCGCGCCGCCGGGTGAGCCGAGGGCGAGGATCGGGCGGCCGTTCTCAAGCACGATCGTCGGCGAGATGGACGAGCGGGGGCGCTTGCCCGGCCCCGGCAGATTCGGGTCGTGGACCGCGGGGTTCGCGGGGGCGAAGGAGAAGTCGGTCAGCTCGTTGTTGAGCAGGAACCCGCGGCCCGGCACGGTGATGCCGCTGCCGCCGGTCGACTCGATCGTCAGGGTGTAGGCCACGACGTTGCCCCACTTGTCGGCGGCCGTCAGGTGGGTGGTGTTCTCGCCCTCGTACGTGGTGGGGGCGGCCGTTCCCGACGTACCGCATGCCTCGGGCTTGCGCGGGTCGCCCGGAGCCAGCGGGCTGGTGAGCACCGCGTTGTCCTTGATCAGGCAGCCGCGGGAATCCGCGAAGCGCTGCGACAGCAGTTCCTTCACGGGCACGTCCTCGAAGGCCGGGTCGCCGACCCAGCGCCCCCGGTCGGCGAACGCGATCCTGCTCGCCTCGATGAATCGGTGCAGATACTGCGCCTGCGTGGCCTTCGAAAGGTCGCTCCGCTCCAGGATGTTGAGCGCCTCGCCGACACTTGTGCCGCCCGAGGAGGCCGGCGCCATGCCGTACACGTCGAGACCGCGATAGGCGATCTTGGTGGGCGCGCGCCGGATCGTCTCGTACGACCGCAGATCCTTCTCCGTCAGATCGCCGGGGCGTACCTTGCGCGTCGTGCCCGCGGCCACGGGTGGTGTGCGGACAGTGCTGACGATGTCGTCGGCGATGGCGCCGCGATAGAGCGCGCCGACGCCCTTGCGGCCCAGTTCCTTGTACGTCCGCGCAAGATCCGGGTTCTTGAAGACGGAGCCGACCACCGGCAGCTCGCCGCCCGGCAGGAAGAGCTCCGCCGTGTCCGGGAAGTCCCGGAATCTCGCCTCGTTGGCCTGGGTCTGGGCACGGAAGGTGGAGTCGACGGTGAAGCCGTCCTTCGCCAGTCGCTCGGCCGGCTTCAGCAGCGTCCGCAGGGATCTGCTGCCCCAGGCGTCGAGCGCCGACTCCCAGGTCGCCGGGGTGCCCGGAGTGCCGACGCCGAGGCCGCTCGTCACGCCCTCCTCGAAGGGGATCGGCTTGCCGTTCTCCACAAAGAGGGAGGCGTCGGCGGTGCGGGGCGCGGTCTCGCGGCCGTCGATGGTGTGGACCGTGCGGGACTTGGCGTCGTAGTAGACGAAGAAGCCGCCACCGCCTATGCCGGCGGAGTACGGCTCGGTGACGCCGAGGGCGGCCGCTGTGGCCACCGCCGCGTCCACGGCGTTGCCGCCGCGCCGCAGCACCTCGATGCCCGCGGCCGAGGCATCGGCGTCGACGCTCGCGACCGCGCCGCCGTAGCCCACTGCGACGGGCGTCTTGACCGGGCTCCCGGCCGGTGGGGCGTGCGGGGGCGGAGGTGCCGCTCCGATCGAGACCACGGTCGAGACCATGGCCGCGGCAACGGCCAGAACCGGCACATTCCGTGCGGTTGAGCGACGCATCCGTACCTCCAGTCAACGTACGTCCGCGCACTGTAACTTCACCGCCACCGCCCCGTCAGGACCGTCTCGAACAATGGTCCGCAAACACCGCTAACATGCGCGCCCATGACTGACGACGTACGCAACATCGTGCTCGGCGTGATGGCCGCCGGCATCAGCGCCACCCTCGGCTGGCTCGCCCGCACCTATCTGTGGCGGCGCAGACTCCGCCGCAAGCAGGACTTCTTCGGGCTGCCCGGGAACTCCGAGTCGCTGCTCGTCGTCAATCGCGAGGCCGGCCGGGACGGTTCCGTGCACCGCTTCGACGTCTTCGCGCTGCTCGAACTCTCCGCGCTGATCAAGGACTGCGGGGCGAACGCGCAGATCGTCTGGCACGACATAGCCCAGCAGGGCTTCGGCGAGCGCACGGAGTTCTGCGTCGGCGGTCCGGTCTCGAACCGGCGGATGGCGGCGCATCTGCACTCGCTGCTCCCCGGCGTGAAGATCAACACGGATCCGGAGCCGGGCCCCGACCAGGGCGCGTTCCAGATCGGCCCGGAGCGCTACCGCATGGAGCCGGGCGTCGCGGAGTACGTCCTGCTCGCCCGGCTCACCGCGGGCCAGGACGCCCGGCCCGTCTTTCTCTTCTGCGGCCAGCGCGCCATCACCAACCAGGCGGCCACCCGCTATCTGGCGCGCCAACACGAGAAGCTCGCCCGCAAGCACGGCGGCAACTCCTTCTGTCTGCTGCTGAAGGTCGTCAACTCCCAGGCATACGGCGCCGATGTGGTCGAGCTGGTCTCCGATGTGACGCGGACGGCGCAGACTCCCGTCCCCGCCGCGCGCAGCAGCTCCCACCGCGCCGCGACCTAGGGCCTGTCGTTTGGATCTTGCCGGGTTCGCGTGCCCTGGCACGCTCCCCCACAGCCTTCGGCGTGGGAGGGGCCCCCACCCCCGTAGCCCTTCGGGCACGGGAGCTGCCCCCATGCCGCGTTGCGTCAGTCGCCGACGCTCCGCGTCGGCTCTCCCCCTGCCTTCGGCGGGGGGACCCCCATCCTCCGGCCTGCGATCGCACGCACCAGACCCCGCTCACTGATCCGGCCTGATCCAAACGACAGGCCCTAGACGGTCAGTGGCAGCGACTTCACGCCGTTGATGAAGTTGGAGACGAGCCGCCGCGGCGGGCCCGCCATCACCAGCGGCGGCAGCAGGTCCATCGCTTCCTCGTACAGGATCCGCAGCTGGAGCCGGGCGAAGTGTGCGCCGAGACAGACATGCGGGCCGTCGCCGAAGGAGACATGCGGATTCGGGGAACGGCCGAGGTCGAGCCCGTACGGCTGGTCGAAGACCCGCTCGTCGTAGTTGGCCGAGGCGTGGAAGACGACCACCTTGTCGCCGCCGCGGATGTGCTGCCCGGCGAGCGTGGTGTCACGGGTCGCGGTCCGGCGGAAGCTGAGGACGGGCGGGTGGCGGCGCAGCAGCTCGTCGACGGCACGGTCCAGGTCCACATCGCCCGCCCGCAGCCTGCGCTGTTCGTCCGGGTGCTCGGCCAGCGTCAGAAAACCGCCGGGGGCGGCGCTGCGCACGGTGTCGTTGCCCGCGACCGTCAGCAGGAAGAAGAACATCTCCAGCTCCGCGTAGGAGAGTTCCGACTGCGCGAGCGAGGTCATGACGTCGTCGGCGGGGTTCTTCCGTTTGTACGCGGCGAGTTCCTGGGCGTAGGTGAACATCTCCTGGAGCATGGCCGGCGAGCGGGGGTTGACCGGACGCCCGTCTGCTCCGAGCACCGGCGGCTCGTCGGGGTCCTGGTAGGCGATGACGCGCTCGGTCCACTTCAGCAGCAGTCCGCGGTCGCTCTCCGGGACGCCCAGCAGATCGGCCAGGTTGAGCAGGGCGTAGTCGTCGGTGACGGCGGTGACCAGGTCGAAGGCGGGGCCGCTGTCGCGTGCGGCGGTGAGCAGTTGGCGGGCGCGGGCTCGCGCGGCCGCGCCGAACCGGTCGATCCGTCCAGGGGTGAAGGCACGGCTCACCAGCCGTCGCAGGCGCCCGTGGTCCGGCGGGTCCTGGTTGAGCATCATGCGCCGAATGAAGGGCAGGTCGGCCGGGTCGGGGTCGCGGATCTGGGTGGCGCCGAGGTGCGAGGAGAAGGTCCCGGAGTCCTTGAGGACCCCGACCACGTCGGCGTGGCGGGTGACGGCCCAGAAGCCGGGGCCGGGGGGCCAGCCGAGGACTTCGTACTCCTGCTGCCAGGCGACGGGGTGGCGATCGCGGAGCTCGCGGAAAGCGGCGTGCGGCAGACCGGCGGCGTAGATCCGTGGGTCGAAGACATCGGGCACGCCCGGACCGGCCACGCCCGGACCGGCCACGCTCGGATCGGGCTCGCGCTCTTCGGGCCTCGTCATTCCTCCATTGTCGTACGCGGACACCCGTCTACCGCGGCGTTTCATCCGTGATCGTGATCCCTGTCGGCGCGTACTGCCTGATGGCGTCCAGCAGTTCGGCCGGATCGACATCGAAGACCTGTGCCTCGAAACAGAGCCCGTCGCCACCCGGACGCTCCAGCTCGGGGCCGAGCCTGCGGTGCGCGGCCCGCAGTCGGCAGGTGCGCGGAAGCTTCCCGACGGGAGCCTCGCAGTCGACGAAGACGTAGCCGGAGGAGGCGCTCACCCCTCGGACCGTGGACCAGGACACGGTTCTCGCGGGCCAGGCCGGCAGCCGTACGGTCAGTCCGTCCGCGTCGACCGTCAGCCCGAGCGGCCGCACGAGATGCGCGGCACAGCTGACCGCGATGAGGGCGAGGGGCACGCCGAGCACCGACAGGGCGATCCCGCCCGCCGTGCCGTTGGGTCCTTCGACGATCGCCGCCACGGCGATGCCCCATACGACGAGCAGCACGAGCGCGGCGACGGGCACCCACTCCACCCGCCGTCTCAGCCGCAGTTGCAGGGTCGTCCGATCCGTCGTCTCGTCCACAGCGCGAGCGTGCCGCTCCGTCCGCAAGAACACCAGGGGCTCACGCGCCAACTGACACCACGTCCAATATCGTTACCCTCGCGTAACTTACCGGGGAGTTACCCCAAGTAAGTCCTCTAGGTTACCGTCGGGTCACTTTGTAGTGACACGAGTGAGGAGTGACCCGTGGGACAGTCGCGCAAGGCCCTGCGTACAACCGCGATCGGTACGGTCTCCGCCGCGCTTCTCGCCGGACCGGCCGCAGGGGTGGCTCCCGCGGTCCCGATGGCCGGCGGCCAGGCCCAATCCGCCACCGCGGACGTACGGTTCGTCGACATCACCGGTGACGGCGGCACCGTACTCAAGGCCAATGTCGTCACGCCCGCGGGCTCCGACGGCATGCGCAGATACCCCGTGATCGTGCTGCCCACGAGCTGGGGGCTGCCCCAGATCGAATACATCGCGCAGGCCAAGCAGCTCGCCGACTCGGGCTATGTCGTGGTGACTTACAACACCCGCGGCTTCTGGCAGTCGGGCGGCACCATAGAAGTGGCGGGGCCGCCCGACATCGCCGATGCCTCCAAGGTGATCGACTGGGCGCTCGCGAACACCCCCGCCGACCCCGGCAAGGTCGGCATGGCCGGCGTCTCGTACGGCGCGGGCATCACCCTCCTTGCCGCCGCCCACGACAAGCGCATCAAGGCGGTTGCCGCCCTCAGCGGCTGGGCCGACCTGGTCGAGTCCATCTACAGCGGCCGCACCCAGCATCTGCAGGCCACCGCGATGCTCAGCGGGGCGGGGTACCTCACCGGCCGGCCGAGCGAGGAGTTCCGGCAGATCACGGCGGACTTCTTCTCCTCCAACCTCGCCAAGGAGCAGGAGCTGATCGACTGGGGAAAGAAGCGCTCCCCCGCGACCTATCTGGACCGGATCAACGCCAACGGTGCGGCGATCATGCTCGGCAACGCCTGGGGCGACTCGATCTTCCCGCCCAACCAGTACGCCGACTTCTACGAGAAGCTCACCGGTCCCAAGCGCCTGGAGTTCCGCCCCGGCGACCATGCGACGGCGGAAGCCGCCGGTCTGCTCGGTCTGCCCAACGACACCTGGACCAGCGCCCATCGCTGGCTCGACCACTACCTCAAGGGTGCCGACAACGGCGTCGACAGCGAGCAGCCGGTTCGCATCAAGTCCCGTTCCACCGGCGGATACGAGAACTACCCCGACTGGAAGTCGGTGGCCGCGACCGAACGGAAGATCGAGCTCGGCGGATCCAAGCGGATCTTCGCCAATATCGACTCGGGCGCCAACGGCGGGGTCATCTTCCTGTCCAGCATCCTGGACCAGTTCGCCAAGTTGCCCCCGATGGCGTCGATCCCGCTGCTGCCGCGTCTCTTCGCCGCCGTCTGGCAGTCCGAGCGCTACGGCTCCGAGCAGCAGATCCGCGGCACGGCCAGGATGCACACCACGGTCACAAGCACCAAGGAGAGCGGCACCCTCGTCGCATACCTCTACGACGTGGGCCCGCTCGGCCTCGGCAAGCTGGTCAGCAATGCGCCGTACACCTTCCACGGCATGACACCCGGGAAGCCGTTCGCCGTCGACCTGGAGCTCTTCTCCACCGCCTACGACGTCCCGGCGGGCCACCGTCTCGCCCTGGTCGTCGACACTGTCGACCCGCTCTACATCGAGCACAACCCGTCCGGCGCGCAGCTGACCTTCTCCTCGTCCGCAGCCGACCCGTCCTATCTGTCGGTCCCGCTGCGCGAGAAGTGATCACCGGCTGCCGCCGGGCGGGAATGGCCCTGAGCTGCTGCTCCCCCTACGGCCCGGGGGCCGTGGGGGGACCCCCACCCGGCAGCAGCGTCCCTGGTCCGGCCGGAGCCGGATCCGCGGCCTTGGTACGCGGGGAGATCGCCATCACCACGGGGATGAACGGCACATCGTAGTCGAGATCCGGTGGTCGAAGCGGCTGCCGATGGCAAGGTTTCCGCGCGGCGCGGGCGAGAGCGCCGCAGCGTAGGTGGAAGAGAAGTCGCGTCATGGGTCCTGCACCCCCCGTCAGTCCCGCGGCACGTGCACCTGTCCGTCGTACGTGTTGACGTCACGCAGTTCGATCAAAGGATCGACGACCATACGCTGACCTACCCACTCTCGGCTGTGTCGAGGTCAGCGCAAACTATCCAGCCGGACAAGGGACTTCACACTCGACACGCATAAATAGGGCATAAGCCGTATTAATGGAGTCTGTGCAGCTCAGGCTTCTGCAGCCTCTGCGTACACCTGAGACAGCTGAGGCGCCCCGTTGACCGCCCAGTCCAGGCCCGCCTCCACCACGCTGATCTCCCGGCCGGAGGCGAGCTGCACCACGGGATGACCGCCCGGCCAGATGTGCCAGGCCGCCCCGGGGACGGTGCGGACGATCACGGTGCCGAGGTAGAGACCCGCGTCATTGCCCAGCCAGGGCAGCTCCTCCGGGTCGTCTCGCCAGCGCGGCGGGAGCTGGTCGAGGGCGGCCAACGAGGCGGGGCTGTCGTCCAGTTCGAGCCCGGCCTGCCCTGCTCGGACACGCAGCAGCTCGCACTCCGAGAGCAGCTCGGCGATGGCCGCCTCGCGCTCCGGGTCGAACTCCGCGGCGGGCTCGCCCTGCACCTGCTCGGCGTCGTGCCGCTTGAGCCAGTTGTCCAAGAAAGGGATGTTCATACCACTCAGCCTCGCATCCCTGCCGCCCGGCGCACCACAGGGCGCGCGTCAACCAACGTCAGATGTCCAGATCCACAACGACAGGCGCATGATCCGACGCGCCCTTGCCCTTGCGCTCCTCGCGGTCGACGTAACTGTCCTTGACCGCCTTGGCGAAAGGATCATTGCCGTAGACCAGGTCGATGCGCATGCCGCGGTTCTTGGGGAAGCACAGCTGGCGGTAGTCCCAGTACGTGAACGGATGGTCGTACTTGAGGGGGCGCGGCACGACATCGGTGAGGCCCGCCTCCTGGAGCGCGATGAGCGCCGCGCGCTCGGGCGGGGTGACATGCGTCTGCCCCTCGAAGAATTCGCGGTCCCAGACGTCGTCGTCGGTCGGGGCGACATTGAAGTCGCCGAGGACCGCGAAGGGGCGGGTCGCCGCCGCGTCGGAGGCGACCGCCGCCTTGAGGGCCTCGAACCACTGCAGCTTGTACGCGTAGTGCGCGTGCCCGGGCTCGCGGCCGTTCGGCACGTACACCGACATGGCGCGGACCGGGCCGCAGGTCGCGGCGATCGCCCGGGGCTCCTGCACCCCCTCGTACTCCGGGCCGCCGGGCAGGCCCTTGACCACGTCGTCGAGGCCGACCCGGGACACCAGCGCGACGCCGTTCCACCGGCCCGTGGCGTGGACCGCGGACTCGTAACCGAGCTCGCGCAGCTCGTCGGAGGGGAACTGCTCCTCCGTGGTCTTGGTCTCCTGGATGCACAGCACGTCCGTGCCGCTGTTCTCCAGCCAGGCCAGCAGGCGCGGCAGTCGGGCGGTGATCGAGTTGACGTTCCACGTGGCGATGCGCATGCGAAGAGCCTAGCCGGGCGGTCTGACAGCCGGGCTCGCGGCTGTCACAGGTCGGTCGTCTCGCCCGGTGTCAGCCTGCCGTGGTCCGTGCCGCCGAGCTCGCCGATCTGACGGTCGTAGATCGGCCGGGCGAGATCGGTGAGCAGAGCGTCGTGCACGTCGATGGCGCGCCGCGGCTTCACCTCGCGCACGTAGTCGATGACCTCGGAGATCTTGCTCCAGGGAGCCTGTACGGGGAGCATCAGCGTCTCGACCGGATGGTCGGGGACGGTGAGGGCGTCGCCGGGGTGGAAGACCGAACCGTCCACCAGATAGCCGACGTTGGTGATCCGCGGGATGTCCGGGTGGATCACGGCGTGCAGCTCTCCGTGCACCTGCACGTCGAACCCGGCCGCGGTGAAGGTGTCGCCGTGGCCGACGGTGTGGACGCGGCCGGGGAACGCCGCCGAGATCTTCTCGGCGACGCTCCGCAGGGTCCAGATCCCGGCGCCCGGGTTCGCCTCCATCGCGGCCCGCAGCCGGTCCTCGTTGAAGTGGTCGAGATGCTCGTGGGTGACCAGGATGACGTCCGCGCCGATGGCGGCGTCCTGTTCACTGAAGGTGCCGGGATCGATGACGAGCGTCTGCCCGTCCTTCTCCAGCCGGATGCAGGCATGCGTCTTCTTCGTGAGCCTCATGGGCCCATCCTGCTACGCCAGGCCCTGTCCGGCCGGACAGGGCATTAGGGGGTGGTCTCCTCCTGGATGACCTTGTGTGCGACGCGGAAGGCGGAGTTCGCCGCCGGGACGCCGCAGTACACCGCCGCGTGGATCAGGACTTCCTTGATCTCGGCGGGGGTGAGTCCGTTGCGCAGCGCCGCGCGGGTGTGGAAGGCGAGCTCGTCCAGGTGCCCGCCCGCGACCAGCGCGGTGAGCGTCACCACGCTGCGGGTGCGTCTGTCGAGGCCCTCGCGGGTCCACACCTCGCCCCAGGCGTAGCGGGTGATCAGCTCCTGGAAGTCGCCGGTGAAGTCGTCGGCCTCGGCCGCGGCCGTCGCCCGGTCGACATGCGCGTCGCCGAGCACCTCGCGGCGCACCTTTATCCCGGCGACGTACGGATCGGGGCGTCCCGGCTGCACCGCCTCGGGCTGCGAGGGCGAGGCGGCGGCGATCTCCCCGATGGGCGTGACCGGGGCGGACAGGGCGGGCGTGATCGGCGGGGCCGGGATGGGTGTGAGCCCCGTAGTCGAATCGGATGCGTTCTGCCAGGCGGTGGAGAAGTGGTGTACGAGAAGGTCGGTGACCGCGCCGGGCTGCTCGACGGGTGCGAGGTGCGACGCGCCGGGCACGAGCGCGAGCCGGGCGTCCGGTATTCCGGCGACCAGGGTGCGGGCCTCGGCGGGCCCGGTGACCTGGTCCTCGGAACCGACCAGGACGAGGGTCGGGACGCCGATGTGGCCGAGTTCGCCGCGTACGTCGAAGGCCGCGAGCGCCTCGCAGGCGGCGATGTAGCAGCCGGGGTCGGTGGTGCGGACCATCTGGACCGCCCACTCGACGATCGCGGGCTGGGCGGCGGCGAAGCCGTGCGTGAACCAGCGCTCGGGCGCGCTGCGGGCCACCGGGTCCAGGCCGTTGGTCCGCACGATCACACCGCGCTGGCGGAACTCGTCGGCGGTCCCGAACCGCGGCGACGCGGCCACCAGCGCGAGGGAGGCCACCCGGTGCGGGTGGCGCAGTGCCAGCTCCATGCCGATCGCGCCGCCGATGGAACAGCCGGCGTAGCCGAAGAACTGGATGCCCAGCCCGTCGAGGGTCGCGAGCAGCCGGTCGGCGAGCTCGGCGACGGAGGTCGCGGGGTGGGCGGGGGCACCGCCGTGGCCGGGCAGATCGAACCGGAACACCCGCCACCGGCGGGAGAGATCGGTTATCTGCCGGTCCCACATGTGCCATGTAGTGCCGAGGGAGGGTCCCAAGATCAGGACCGGTGCGTCTTCTGGCCCGTCAATGCGGTATTGCAGGGTCTTAGCCGTCGTCTCACTCACCTGCTCACGCTCCCACATCTCACAGCTGCCCCTACAGCGGGGTTCGTGACCGTGGGGGCCTGACCAGGTGGAAGACCTCGCGGGCAACTTAGCGTTCGAGGCATCGGACGACCTCGTTCCGGGTCTTTCCCTCTTTGATGCGCCGTTCGTACTGCTGCGCTCGTCGGCGAGCCGTGCGCAGGTGCGGAAGAGTTCCGCATTGCCAAGCCCGGCCAGCTCCTCCCGCAGGCTCGGGCGGTCGACGACAGGTAGCGGGACAAGGCCGCCCCGAAGGAGCCGGTCCCCTCTACCCCGGCCCGCCGCACCGTCCCAGCCGTCGGGCGCTCCGCCGCATGCCCTGAGCGCGGCCCAGCCGGCAGGGCCGGGACGCCTCGGTTGCCGGTGCCGGCAGCCCGGAAAACTCCCGTCCCCACAGGTCACAGCACCTCTCCGTCGTCAAGGCACCCGCAGGCGGTCACCCATCGGTGGATCCACCTTCAAAGCTTGAGCACAAATTGCACACATTCCCCTCTCCAGACGGGTCCCGATGGTCTAGATTGACCGTGCTTCGCTTCACATGCTTGGACACGAGGCGACAAATAATGATCTATAGGTCCGCCGCTACGGACGGCCAGCAGCCGCGTCCCCGGCGCCAGACGTGGGGGTGATCAATGCTTGGAGCCCGAGAGCGGGCCCTGGGTGTGGGAAGCACCCGAGGTTTCGACGGGTTCCCGCGCACCTCGAGACTCTGGAAGGACATGCGAGTCCGCTACCGCCTGGGTGGGGTTCTCAAGTAGCGCTGCAATAGCCGGTACGTCATTCGCGGGGGGCGTGGGTCTCCCGGAGGGAGGAACAGCGCGGCGCGGGGGGCGGTGCCTCCCGAGGGGAGGAACAGTGCGGGGGGCGGGGGCCTCCCGGGGGGAGGAACCGTGTGGAGCAAACACGTCGAGCCCACTGGCGCCCTGGGGGGGGCTATGCAGCAGGGGGAATTGGTCAGCCCGTTTCCATCGGCGCGCGGGCGTCTGGCGAAACGGGCAATCAGCCGGTCGGCGATCGACTGGGAGCAGCGGTACCGCCGTACCGTGATCACCAGCGACACCGTGGCCACCGCCTTCGTGGTGGCGGCGATCGGCGGCTTCTTCGGGGTCCGGGACGCGGCCAACTGGCACGAGAAGTGGAGAATTCTCGCCTTCTGCACCGAGCTGCTGGTGCTGGGAGCGCTTGCGGTGAGCCGGTCGTGGGCTCCGGCCGTGCTCGGCCAGGGCGCCGAGGAATTCCGCCGGCTCGGACGCTCACTGTTCACGGCGGCCGTCGTACTGGCGCTCGGCGGGATAGCCCTCACCTCGCGCAACATCAAGCTCTGGATCTTCGTCGCGATCCCGGCGATCGCGCTCATCACCATGACCGAGCGGTATCTGCTGCGCCTCTGGCTGCATAAACAGCGGAAAGAGGGACGGTGCCTGCGCCCGGTGCTCGCTGCCGGGAGCCCGGCCACCGTGCGCGACCTGATCGCCCGAACCCGCAAGTTCCCGCACCTCGGCTGGCGGGTGGAGGCGGTGTGCACGCCGGACGGTCTCGGGCTCGACGGTGACCGACTGGACGGAGTGCCGGTCGTCGGCCGACTGGCCGACGTCGCGGGCCACGTCTGCCGCGACGGCTACCGTGTCGTCGCGGTCACACCGGACCCGCACTGGTCACCGGACCGGCTGCAGCGGCTGGCTTGGAACCTCGAAGGCAGCGATGCCGAGATGGTCGTGGCCCCCGTGCTGATGGAGGTGGCCGGCCCGCGGCTGCACGTCGACGCGGTGCTCGGGATCCCGCTGCTGCGGGTCAGCATGCCGACCTTCACCGGCGGCCGCCGGGCGGTCAAAGAGGTCGTCGACCGGATGGGCGCGGCGGTCCTGCTGATGCTGTTCGCGCCGCTGATGGTGCTCGTCGGGCTGCTCGTGCTGGTGGACAGTCGGGGTGGGACGGTCTACCGCCAGCGCAGGGTCGGCAAGGACGGCCGCGAGTTCACCATTTTCAAGTTCCGCACCATGGTCGCCGGGGCCGACGGGGCACGTGCCGAACTGGCCGACCGCAACGAGGGCGCCGGCCTGCTGTTCAAGCTCCACCGGGATCCGCGGGTGACCCGGGTGGGAGCAGTGCTGCGCCGGTACTCGATCGACGAGCTCCCGCAGCTCTTCAACGTACTCAGCGGATCGATGTCGCTCGTCGGCCCGCGGCCTCCGTTGCCGGAGGAGTGCGCTGCCTACGGCCCGGACATCCGGCGGCGGCTGCTGGTCAAGCCGGGGCTCACCGGCCTGTGGCAGATCAGCGGACGCAGCGATCTGCCATGGGAGGAGGCGGTCCGGCTCGACCTGCGGTACGTGGAGGACTGGTCGCTCGCCCTCGACACAGTGATCTTGTGGAAGACGCTGCGTGCGGTGCTCCAGGGGCAGGGGGCCTACTGATGCGCGGGGGGCTGCGGCTCAACTGGTCGGCCGGCGCGCGGACCGCAGGCCGCAAGGGCCTGCCTGGGGAGAGGGACGGGTCATGAAGGTCAGCGTTTTCGGGCTCGGCTACGTGGGCTGCGTGTCGGCCGCGTGCCTGGCCAGCATGGGTCACGAGGTCATCGGGGTGGACGTCAACCAGGTGAAGGTCGACCTGGTCAACGACGGCAAGGCCCCGGTGGTCGAGGAACGGATCGGCGAGCTGATCGCCGAGGTCGTGCGGACCGGAGCGCTACGCGCCACCGGCGACGTCCGCGAGGCGATCATGGGCAGCGAGATTTCGCTGGTCTGCGTGGGCACGCCGTCGGAGCCCAACGGCAGCCTGTGCACCACGTATCTGGAGCGGGTCACCGAGCAGATCGGCGCCGTGCTGGCCGAGCGGGGTGGGCGGCAGACCGTCGTGTTCCGCAGCACCATGCTCCCGGGCACCTGCCTGAACCTGCTGTTGCCGATCCTGGAGAAGTACGTCGGCGGCACGGCCGGGGTGGACCTGGGCGTCGCGGTCAACCCTGAATTCCTGCGCGAGGGCACCAGCGTGCGGGACTTCTTCGACCCGCCCAAGACCGTCATCGGCGAGCTCGACCCGGCAAGCGGCGACGCGGTCATGGCACTGTATGACGGCTTGCCCGGCGAGGTGTTCCGGGTGCCGGTGCCGACGGCCGAGGCGATCAAATATGCGGACAACGCATTCCACGGCCTCAAGATCGGCTTCGCGAACGAGCTGGGCGCGGTGTGCCAGGCGCTCGGGGTGGACTCGCACCAGGTGATGGACGTGTTCCTGGCCGACCGCAAGCTCAACATCAGCTCCGCCTACCTGCGGCCCGGCTTCGCCTTCGGTGGCTCCTGCCTGCCCAAGGACCTTCGCAGCCTGGTCCACGCGGCGCAGCGGGCCGACGTCTCGGTGCCCATACTCGCCCACGTGCTGCCCTCCAACTCCGCACACCTGCAGCGCGCGGTGGAACTGGTCGAGCGCACCGGCAAGCGCCGGGTGGGCCTGTTCGGGCTGTCCTTCAAACCCGGCACCGACGACCTTCGCGAGAGTCCACTCGTGGAGCTGGCGGAGACACTCTTCGGCAAGGGTTACGACCTGCGGATCTACGACGCCAACGTGAGCCTCTCCCGGCTGATCGGCGCGAACCGCGAGTACATCGAGACCCGGCTGCCGCACCTCGCCCAGCTGCTCGCGGATTCCGTCGACGAAGTGCTCAAGCACGCCGAGGTGTGCCTGGTCGGGACCAGAGACCCTGCCGTGCTGTCGGCGCTGCCCCATGGCGACGGCCCGGTGATCGTCGACCTCATCCACCTTCCCGACGCCGAGACGCGCCGGGCCGAACCTGGGTACGTGGGCCTTGCTTGGTGACATAACCAGCGGCGCCGGGCCTGCCCGGCGCGCGCTGATCCTCGTAGAGAACCTGTCGGTGCCGTTCGACCGGCGGGTGTGGCAGGAGTGCACGACACTGCGCGACGCGGGCTGGGACGTGCACGTCATCTGTCCCCGGGGGGAAAAGCGGGACACGGAGCCGGAGGCGGAGATCGACGGGGTCAGGATCCACCGCTACCCGTTGCGCGCGGCCACCGGAGGGCCGGCCGGCTATCTGCGGGAGTACGGATCGGCGTTGTGGCATACGGCCCGGCTGGCCCGCAAGGTCGGCCCGGTCGACGTGGTCCACGCCTGCAACCCGCCCGACCTGTTGTTCCTGCCGGCACTGTGGCTGAAGCGGCGCGGCGCGCGGTTCGTCTTCGACCAGCACGACCTGGTGCCCGAGCTGTACCTCTCCCGGTTCGACCGCGGCAAGGATCTGCTGTACCGCGCCGTGTGCGCGCTGGAACGGCGGACCTACCGAGCCGCGGACGTCGTGCTCGCCACGAACGAGAGCTACCGGGACGTCGCGCTGCGCCGTGGCGGTCGGCGGCCGGGGGATGTCTTCGTGGTGCGCAGCGCGCCCGACACCGACCGGTTCCAGCCGGTGCCGCCCGAGCCGGAGTTGAAGAGCGGCAAGCCTCAT
Organism: Streptomyces sp. NBC_00322; assembly: GCF_036147535.1. Lineage (NCBI taxonomy): Bacteria > Bacillati > Actinomycetota > Actinomycetes > Kitasatosporales > Streptomycetaceae > Streptomyces > Streptomyces sp. NBC_00322. The sequence continues at coordinate 1,803,323 of NZ_CP108019.1, forward strand.
CTGCTGTGCTACCTCGGTGTCATGGGCCCGCAGGACGGTGTCGACTACGCCTTGCGGGCCCTCGCGAAGCTGCGCGACGAGTGCGGGCGTACCGACTGGCACGCGGTGTTCGTCGGCGCCGGCGACGCCTTCGACGCGATGGTGGAGCTGTCCCGGCGGCTCGGGCTCTCGGAGCAGGTGCAGTTCACCGGTCGCATCCCGGACGCCGACCTGGTGCGTTACCTGTCCACCGCGGACGTCTGTCTGTCCCCCGACCCGCGCAATCCGCTCAACGACGTGTCGACCATGAACAAGGTCCTGGAGTACATGGTGATGGGCCGGCCGATCGTCTCGTTCGACCTCCGGGAGGCGCGAGTCTCCGCCGGTGACGCCGCCGTCTACGCGCCCGCCAACGACGAGGCCGAGTTCGCCAAGCTCATCACGCTGCTCCTCGACGATCCGGAGAAGCGGGCCCAGATGGGCAAGATCGGTCAGGAGCGGATCAGCGGACCGCTCTCCTGGCGCAACTCCCAGCGATCGCTGCTCTCCGCCTACGCCGCTGCGTGCCGTGACCACACTCCGGTTTCGGCGGGCGACCCGGTCCGCACAGGGAAGAGGCCGCGCCATTGAGCGATGACACGATCCGCCTGGTCACGATCGGACGGATTCTCCGTCGGCGGTGGCGGCTTCTGGCCGTCCTCACCGTGGTGGGCGCGCTCGTCGGCTATGGCACCTCGGTGCTGTTCCCGCCGCGTTACACGGCATCGGCATCGGTACTGCTGCCGGGGCAGTGGGACGAGCGCGGGCTGCTGACTCAGGTGGATATCGCGACCAGTTCGGCGGTGGTCGACCGAGCGGCTGCCACGCTCGACTGGACGGGCATCAGCGGCGGCGAGCTGCGGGATCGAGTGAGCGCCAAGGCCGCCGACGGGAACATCATCAAGATCTCGGGCACAGCCGACACCCCGGAGCGCGCACAGCAGCTCTCCGACCAGGTGGCCCAGCAATTCGTCGCATTCGCCGCGCGGCTCGCAGGCGACAGCACCGACCCCGACGCGGCGGCGGGGCCCGAGGCACTGCGGCAGAAGGTGGCGCAGACCAACCGCCGCATCACCGACCTGGCCAATGCGGCCGATCCGGGGCAGACCGTGGAGAGCGTGCAGGCCCGCACCGAACTCGAGCAGCTGCGCACCGCGCTGCAGGAGGCCATGAAGAAGCTGGACGAGGCCGACCCGGCGACCAACAAGGCCAACCTGGTCGTCATGGGGCCGGCGGCCCGGCCGACCGGCGAGGCAGCTCCGACGAGGATGCAGCTCATCGCCGCCGGGGCGCTGCTGTTCTTCCTGCTCTCGGTCATCGGCCATCTCGCCGCCGCACGGGTGAATCGGCGACTGCGCACCGAACCGGAGATCGCCGCGGCGCTGGGCTCGGCGCTGCTGGGTACCGTCGACGTACCTGGTGAACGGCCCGCGCACCGGCCGCAAGGCCGTGGCCCGCGGGCCTGGATCCGCCGGCTGCTGGACCTCGACACCCGGTGGGACATGCCGGCCCCGCAGCCGTCCGGCGGCGAGGCCGGCAGACAGATCCGCTACCGGCGGGTGTGCGCTCGCCTCCGGGACCAACTGCCTGCGCCCCGGCGGCTGCTGGTTGTCGTACCGGACGGCGACGAGATCGCCCGCAGGGCCGCCGGGCAGCTCGTCGCCGAGGCCGAGAACGATCCGCTGCTGCGGGTGGTGGGGGTTTCCGTGTCCCGGCCGCTGGTGCCGGACCGCGACACCGAGTCCGGTGCCCTGGTCCTGCTCAGCGCGGGCAACTGGACCGCAGAGGAGCTCGCCGACATCGCCGAGGCGTGTGCGGACGCAGGGCATGAGGTCGTCGGCATCGTCGTCGCCGGCACGGTCCGAGCCCGTCCGACGCGGACTGCCGGCCGTCCTGCGGATGAGGCCACTGAGGCGCTCGCGGTTCGCGGCCACGCGACGGGAGGTTCAGTGTGACGACGAGCAAGACTGCGGAGTCGTCGGCCGCCACTCCGCTGCTGGACCTGCAGGCGCTGGTGGTGGCGGTGCGCAGGCGCCGCCGCCTCTGGTACTCCATGGCCCTGCTGGGGCTGCTGGTCGGCGCGGCGGTGGCGGTCCTGCGGCCGCCACCGCCCACCGCGGTGACCAAGGTGCTGGTCGCGCATCAGGAGGACCAGCCGAACGACACCGGAACGCTGATCCGCACCGACGTCCAGCTGCTGGGGACCACGCGGATCGCCGACAAGGCCCTGAAGTCCCTCAAGTCCCCGGAAGACCCGGAGGACTTCATGCGGGACTACCGAGGTACCGGCTTGACCAACAACCTGCTGCAGATCGATGTGACAGGTGACAGCGACGCGGAAGCGGTGGCCCGGGCCAAGGCCCTGGCCGACGCGTTCGTCGCGGACCATGTGAGGCGGTTGCGGGAGGCCGCGAAGGCCGAGGCCAAGGCCCTGCTCGACCAGCGTGACCGTATGCAGACCGAACTCGCCCAGGTCAACAAGGCGATCGGCGACAGCTCGCCGGAGAGCGGCCCGAAGACGTCGGCCAACTTGGAGTCGCTCTTCGCCCGCCGGGCCGCGCTCACTTCGCGGATCGCCGATTTCGACCAGCGCGCCGCGGAGGCGCGCACCGGCACGCCCAAGGTCATCGTCGGCACGCAGATCGTGGACGCCCCGCGCGCGCTGCGACACTCCCTGCCCAAGGCCGCTGTCACCAACGCCGCGATCGGGCTCGTCCTCGGGCTCGTCCTCGGGCTCGCGCTGGCCGCGGTCGGCACGGTGGTGGCGGACCGCCCCGTGTTGCGCCGGGACATCGCGGCGAACCTGGGCGCCTCGGTCATCGCGGAACTGCCCCGCCGGTCGGGCAGGCTGTGGCAGCGCCGACGGACCCGGGCGGCACGGACAAGGCTCACCGGGACCCTGGCCCGCACCGTGCGCGGCTCCGCGGAGCCGGTGTCGCTGCTGGAACTCGGCTGTGCGCGCAGGACGAGCGTGATCGCCCTGGACGTCGCCAGGGCGCTGGCGGCGGAGGGGCCGGCGGTCATCGTCGATGGTCTGCCCGGCCCCCAGCTCGCCAACCGCCGCCCGAAGCCAGGAGACCCGACCGTGGTCAGCGGCGAGCGTGCCGCGGCCGTGTCGCGTCAGGAGCGCCGGCTCGGCGTCGGCTCGGTGGCGCCCGGCGCGGCGTGGACCGACCTCCAGTACCTCGGCACCCAGGCCGTGCTCGTCGTGCGTGCCGGGCACGGCAGCGCCGCATGGCTGCACACCGTGGCGCGGCAGCTCGCGGACCAGCGCATTCCGGTGATCGGTGTGGTGCTGATCGACCCCGATCCGCGTGACCGGACCGACGGCACGCTGTGGGACGGGCTGCACACCGCGCTGCGCGGCCGGAACGAGCGGCCGGCCCGGCAGAACGGGACGGGACGGCCGCGGACGGAGCGGCTGCCGATGTGGGCCGCACAGGTCCCGGACAACGACCAGGAGGCGCGGTAGGACATGTGTGGCATCGCAGGGACTTACCGATGGCCGGACGGGAAGGTCGTGACCGACCGGCTCACCGATACCCTCGCCCACCGCGGTCCGGACGGGGCGGGCCGGTACAGCCACCGCGTCGGTGACGGCGACGTGCAGCTCGGGCACCGCCGGCTGGCCATCATCGACCTGTCCGGGACCGGCGCCCAGCCGATGGTCTCGGACGGCCTCGCCCTCACATACAACGGCGAGCTGTACAACGCGCCCGAGCTGCGTGCCGAGCTGGCAGCCGCTGGGGTGCGCTTTCGCGGCACCTCCGACACCGAGGTGCTGCTGGAGGCGTGGCGGCGCTGGGGCACGGACTGCCTGCCCCGGCTGCGCGGCATGTTCGCGTTCGGGATCTTCGACGAGCGAACCGGTGACCTGGTGCTCGCCCGCGACCAGCTCGGCATCAAGCCGCTGTTCCTGCTCCGGCGCGGTGCGGGGCTGGTGTTCGCCTCCGAGCTCAAGGCGCTCGCCGCCGCGACCGGCGGGTCGCTGCAGGTGGACCATGCGGCGCTGGTGGCCTCGCTGCTGTACTACTGGGTGCCGGACTCACGGTGCGCGTTCCGCGAAGCGGAGAAGCTGCCGCCGGGGAGCTGGCTCCGGTGCCGGCCCGACGGCCGGGTGGAGCGCGGCCAGTACTGGAACCTGAGGGACGTCGCCACCGAGGGCCGGGAGCGGGCCCGGGACGGCGAGCAGCCGGACCTGGCCGCCATCGTCGAGGAGTCGACTCGTCGCCACCTGCTTTCCGACGTACCCGTGGCGACCTTCCTCTCCGGCGGTCTCGACTCCAGCTACCTGACCGCGCTGGCGGCCCGTCACCAGCCCGGGATCTCCGCTTACACGATCGGGTTCCGCGCCGAGGACGCCAAGTTCGAGGCGATGCCGGACGACCTGCGCTATGCCCGGCGGGTGGCCGAGCGGTTCGGCGTCGACCTGCATGAGATCGAGATCGCTCCGAACGTGCTCGACCTGCTGCCGCGGATGACGTACCACCTGGACGAGCCGATCGGCGACCCCGCCGCGATCAATACGTTCCTGATCTGCTCGGCCGCCCGGGAGGCCGGGGTCAAGGTGATGCTCTCGGGGATGGGCGCCGACGAGCTGTTCGCCGGGTACCGCAAGCACCTGGCCAACCTGATCGCGCTGCGCTACCAGCGCATCCCGCGACCCCTGCGGCGCGGGGTGTCCAGGGCCGTGGACCGGCTGCCGGTCGCCACGGCCCGCCGGGGGTACCGGTCGGTGCGTTTCGCGAAGCGGTTCCTCTCCTTCGCCGACCTGCCGGAGGAGACCGCGTTCCGGCGCAGCTACACCATGTACGACCAGGACGAGCTGCTCGCCCTGATCGATCCGGACCTGGCCGGAACGGTCGACGACGTGCTGACCGAACATGCGGACATCTACCAGGACAACGACCTCGACGACTTCGTCAACCGCATGTGCCTGAGCGACGCCCGGATGTTCCTGCCGGGCCTGAACCTCGCTTACACGGACCGGTCGAGCATGGCCGCCTCGACCGAGGTGCGGGTGCCGTACGTGGACGTCGAGGTCGTCAAGGCGGCGTTCGCCGTGCCCGGCGATCGCAAGATCGTCGGACGACAGGGCAAGGCCGTCCTCAAGGAGGCGGCCACCTCGATCCTGCCCCGGGAGATCGTGTACCGGCCGAAGGGCCTGTTCAGCGCGCCGCTGCGCGCCTGGATGAGCCGGGATCTGGCACCGCTGGTGCGCGAGGTGGTCAACGACGGCGTGCTCGTCAACTCCGGGATCCTGCGCCGCGACGCGCTGGCGCGCATGGTCGCCGAGGACGCCGCCGGGCAGCGGGACTTCTCCAAGCATCTGTGGCATGTGCTGACGCTCGAGTACTGGTATCGCGACGCGACCTCTGGCTCCGGCCAGAGCCAAGCGGCTTGACGGCGTAGAAACAAGAGGAGCTCGGGTGAAACAGGTTGTTCAGAACTACAAGAGCGGCGAGCTGGCGGTGCTCGACGTGCCGGTGCCGGGGTGCAAGCCGGGCGGTGTGCTGGTCCGCACCGCCTACTCGCTGATATCCACCGGGACCGAGCTCATGAAGGTGTCCGAGGCCGGCATGTCGATGCTCGGCAAGGCCCGCTCCCGTCCGGATCAGGTGGCCAAGGTCATGCAGAGCGTGGCCACCAACGGGGTGCCCGCCACCTACCGCAAGGTGATGGGCAAGCTGGACTCCTACACGCCGCTGGGCTACTCGCTGTGCGGGGTGGTCGAGCAGGCGGGCACCGGGATCGACGATGTGAAGGTCGGCGACTTCGTGGCCTGCGCCGGCAATGAGCACGCGTTGCACGCCGAGCTGAACTGGGTGCCGAAGAACCTCTACGCCCGGGTGCCGGACGGCCTCGCGCCACGGCACGCGGCCTTCGGCACCGTCGGGTCGATCGCGTTGCAGGGCGTCCGCCGCGGCGAGTCACAGCTCGGCGACGTGGCGCTGGTCATCGGCCTCGGGCTGATCGGGCAGTTGGTGGTGCAGCTCCTCACCGCCTCGGGGGTCCGCGTCGTCGGGGTCGACCCCGACCCGGTGCGCTGCGAGCTCGCCGAGCGCCTGGGCGCCGCGGCCTGCGGCGATCCCTCGTCCGCCGCCGTGGAAGCCGCCGTCGCCGAACTCACCGGCGGCCACGGCGTGGACCAGGTGTACCTGGCCGCCGGCGGCGGCAGCAACCAGCCCGTCGAGCTGGCCGCCCGGCTCTGCCGGGACCGCGGCCGGGTCGTCGACATCGGCAAGTGCCGCCTGGACCTGCCGTGGAACGCGTACTACGAGAAGGAGCTCGACGTCCGGTTCTCGCGCTCGTACGGCCCCGGGCGCTACGACCCGGAGTACGAGCTCGAGGGGCGGGACTACCCGATCGGTTACGTGCGGTGGACCGAGCGCCGCAACCTGGCGTGCTTCCTCGATCTCCTCGCCCGCGGCAGCGTCGATGTGGAGCCCTTGGTCTCCCACATCGCCGATTTCGATGATGCCGTCGAGACGTACCAGAGCCTGAAGGACGGCGATCTGAAGGCCGTGGCTGTGCTGTTCCGGTACCCCGAACAGAAGGAGGAAGCGCAGGCCCCGGCGGTGACCGTGCCCGCGGTGCGACGCAGCGGCAAAGCGTCCGCCCCGGCCCGGTCCGCCAAGGCGCCGGTGCGCCTTGCGTTCGTCGGCGCGGGAAACTACGCGACGTCGATGCTGCTGCCGCACCTGGCAGAGCGCGACGGCGTCACGTTGTCGACAGTCGTCACCACGACGGCGCTGTCCGCGGCCAACGCGAAGCGGAAGTTCGGCTTCGCCGAGGCGACCACCGACCTCGACGCCGTGCTCGGTGACCCGTCCATCGACGCGGTGTTCGTGGTCACCCGGCACAGCTCGCACGCCGAACTGACCCAAAGGGCCCTGCTGGCCGGCAAGACGGTGTTCGTGGAGAAGCCGTTGGCGCTCACCGAGGACGACCTGGCCGGCGTGCTCGCAGCGGTGGAGGAGTCCGGCAACGACCGGCTGCAGGTGGGCTTCAACCGCCGGTTCGCGCCGCTGTTGCAGGAGGCCAGGAAGCGGTTCGGCGCCCGGACCGGTCCGGCGAGCCTCCGCTACCTGGTCAACGCGGGCCGGCTGCAGCACGGCAGTTGGTATCTCCAACAGGGCACCGAGGGCTCGCGGTTCGCCGGCGAGGGCGGGCACTTCATCGACACGGCGAGCTGGCTGCTCGAGGCCGACCCGGTCTCGGTGTACGCGGTCGCCACGTCCGGCAACGAGGACCTGCAGGTCGTGCTGCGCTACCCGGACGGGTCCACCGCCACCATCAGCTACGTCACGACCGGAGCGGCCGGCTTCCCCAAGGAGACGCTGGACCTTGTCGCGGACGGCAAGGTGCTGCGGCTCGACGACTTCGTCCGTGCCACTGTTTACGATGGCCGCCGCAAGCGGTGGGTCAGCTCGCGGCTGCCCAAGGCCCGGGACAAGGGCCAGTCCGCCGAGCTGGCCGCGTTCATCAAGGCCGTGCGGACCGGCGGGCCGATGCCGGTGCCGCTGGAGTCGCTCGTCGCCACCACGTCGGCCACCCTCGCCGTGCAGGCCGGCCTGGCCGGCGGCGCGCCGGTGACGCTGGCGAGGGCACGATGACCATGAGCGCGGGCTGGTACCTGCGCCGGCTGTCCCGGATGGGACCGCGGGAGGTCGGCGGCCGGGCGGCCGACGCGGTGCGCAGGCGGCGGTGGCGATCGGCGCGGCCCAACTGCCCGAGCGTGACCGGCGCCCGGTTCACCGCGGTACTGCCCGCCGGGACGATCGCCGCGATACCTCCGGACGCCGCGAAACGTCTCATCGCCGAGGCGGACCGGTTGATGGACGGGCACGCCGAGTATTTCGGGGTGGTCCGCGACGACCTGGTCGACCCGGACTGGTGGTGCGACCCGAAGACCGGGCGCCGGGCTCCGTGGGGCTACGCCTTCGACGTGCCGTACCGGAACGAGGACGCGGTCGGGGACATCAAGCAGATCTGGGAGCTGTCCCGGCATCAGTACCTCACCGTGCTCGCCGCCGCCTACGCGATCACCGGCAACGAGCGGTACGCCGAGCGAGTGGCCGAGCACCTGCGGTCGTGGTGGGTGGCCAACCCACCGCTGCGCGGCGTGCACTGGATCAGCGGCATCGAGCTGGGCATCCGACTGCTGTCCTGGGTGTGGATCCGCCGGCTGCTCGACGGCTGGCCGGGCGTAGCCGGGCTGTTCGAGGGCAACCCGGTGGCGCTGAACCAGATCTGGCACCACCAGCGCTGGCTGGCCGCCTTCCCCAGCCGGGGGTCTTCGGCGAACAACCACGTCATCGCCGAGACCGCCGGACAGTTCGCAGCGGCCTGCGCGTTCGGGTGGTTCCCCTCCTCGGCGCGTTGGCGAGCCGACGCTCTGCGGTCGCTGGAGCGGCACCTGCGAAGCAATACCTTCGACTCCGGCCTCAACCGCGAGCTGGCCACCGAGTATCACGGACTTGTGCTGGAACTCGGCCTGGCCGCGGTGGCCGAGGCGGATGCTGCCGACGTGCCGGTCCCCGCGTCGATCCGGCTCGTACTGCTGCGGATGACCGACGCGCTCGCGGCCGTCGTGGACAGCCGGTTGCGGCCGCCGCGCCAAGGTGACGCGGACGACGGGCACGGTCTTGTCCTGGATGGCGCGGGCACCGACCGGTGGGCCTCGCTGCTGGCCACCGGCGACGCCGTGTTCGGTCGGCTCGCCTGGTGGCCGGCGGTGACCGGCACCGATGTGCGCACCCCGCTGCTGTCCGCGCTCATCCGGCCCACGGCACAGGCCGTGACCCGCCCGGCAAGCCGACCGGCCCACTTCGCCGACGCGGGCATGACCATCCTGCGCGGTCCGGCAGAGATCTGGTGCCGCTGCGACGGTGGTCCGCACGGCTTCCTGTCCATCGCCGCACATGCCCACGCGGACGCGCTGTCCGTTGAGGTCCGGCACGACGGGGTCGACGTGCTGGCCGACCCGGGGACGTTCTGCTATCACGGGCAACCCGAGTGGCGGCAGTACTTCCGGTCGACCCTCGGCCACAACACCCTGCAGCTGGATGGCGGTGACCAGTCCGTCTCCGGCGGCCCGTTCCTGTGGACCCGACACGCCCACAGCCGCGTCCTGGCCGCGGACACATCCGACGCCTCCGACGCGGGGACGGCCCGCTGGTGTGCCGAGCACGACGGCTATCAGCGCTCCGTGCACCGCCGCCGGGTGGAGCTGACGGCCGCGAGCCAGGAGCTGAGGGTGGTTGACGAGGTGCGCGGCCCGCGCCGGGCCGTGCGCCTGGCGTTCCACCTCGGCCCGGCGATCGCCGCGGACCTGGTGGGGAACCGGGCAGTGCTCGCCTGGACCCGGGACGGCGAGGGGCGCTCCGCGGTGCTCGACCTGCCCGGGCAGCTGTGCTGGCGGGAGCATCGTGGCGAGACCGACCCGCCGCTGGGCTGGTACTCCGCCGGATTCGGGCGCAAGGAACCCGCCAGCACGCTGGTCGGCACCGGCTTCGCCGACGGCGCGGGGGGCTTCACCACCGTACTCAGGTTCCGCGGCTAGGGGGGCGCGTGGGGATCAAGAGGCGGCACTGGGCGTTGGCGGCGGCACCGCTGGCGCTGGCTCTGCTGGCGGCGAGCGGCTGTGAGAGCACGCCGGGCGCCCGGGCGAAGCCGACCGCCGCACCGTCCAAGCCCCTGGCCCGGGTCTGCGCCAAGCCGGCGGCCGGGCCGGCGAAGGCGCCGGCGGGCGCGGTGACGGTCGACCCCGCGGTGGTCGGTGACCTGGCAGCGAAGACCAACAGCAGCCCCCCGAACACCACGTTCTGGCTTCGGCCGGGCAAACACAGGCTCGCCCCGGACCGCTACGCCCAGGTCATCCCCAAGGAGGGGAACCGCTACCTCGGTGCGCCAGGCGCGGTGCTCGACGGCCGGAAGAAGAACCAGTACGCGTTCAGCGGCAACGCCCGCAACGTCACCATCCGCCACCTGACCGTGCAGGGCTTCGTCGCACCGCAGAACGAGGGCGTGGTCAACCATGACTCGGCCGACGGGTGGGTGATCGAGCACGCGACGATCCAGAACAACTCCGGCGCCGGGCTGATGGCCGGTGCCCGCCAGCAGGTCCGCGCCAGCTGCCTGCGCGGCAACGGACAGTACGGCATGAACGCGTACAAGGCCGGCAACCCTATCCGCGGCCTGGTGGTCGAGGGCAACGAGATCGTGGGCAACAACACCGGCGACTGGGAACGGCGGCGACCGGGCTGCGGCTGCACCGGAGGCGTGAAGTTCTGGGCCGTCAACGGCGCCGACGTACGCGGCAACTGGGTGCACGACAACCGCGGAGCAGGGCTGTGGGCGGACACCAACAACAACGACTTCCGCATCGAGAACAACGTGCTCGAGGCCAACGACGGCGCCGCGCTGATCTACGAGACCAGCTACAACGCGGTCATCCGGAAAAACACGATCCGGCGGAACAACTGGGTCGAGGGCCGCAGGTACGCCGACCGTGGCGACAGCTTCCCGTTCGGGACCATCTACCTGTCCGAGTCCGGTGGCGAACCACGCATCCGGGCCCGCACCGACAAGATCGAGATCTACCGGAACGTGCTGGAGAACAATTGGGCCGGGATCACCCTGTGGGAAAACGCCGACCGGTTCTGCAACAGCCCGGCCAACACCTCCTCCGGTGACTGCACGTTGCTGGTGAAGGACACCGACCGCTGCGCACAGCCGGCGATCGCCACCGCGCCGCTCTACGCCGACTGCCGGTGGAAGACGCAGCGGGTGGACATCCACGGCAACCGCTTCGTGCTGGACACGTCGGTAGTCGACTGCACGGTGAAGTGCGACCGAATGGCGGTGCTCGCCAACTACGGCACCTATCCGGACTGGTCGCCGTACCAGGGCGAGCTGGTGGCCGAGGCGATCACCGGCAACCAGCACAACCGCTGGCACGACAACGTCTACGTCGGACCATGGAAATTCGTCGCCCACGACCCGAGCCGGATACTCGACTCCGGGCAGTGGCAGGGTACGCCGTACCAGCAGGACGCGGGCAGCACCTTCCGCACCCGGGACGGTGGTTGAGATGGGCGCGGACCACACGTCGAAGATCGTCGGGACGGTCTGGGGGCTGCTGGTCCTCAACACGCTCGGGTCCGCCGGGGCGAGGACCGTCATCCCGCTGCCCCGCTCCCTCATCCAGATGGTCACCATGGGCGCGCTGGTCGCCGCGTTCGCGCTGGCGCTCGCGGTCAATCTCCAGCTGCGCATCCGACCCAGCGCCTTCGTGTTCCTGCTCACCCTGCTGCTGGTGCCGAGCGTGATCTCCAGCGCGAACCTGGAGTCCGGGTTCGGCGCGCTGTTCCGCTGCGCCCGGCTGGCTCTCTTCATCGGCACGCTGTGGCTACTCAGCCGCTGGTGGGACGGCAGCCTGACGTTCGTCCGGCACCACATCCGCATGTACTTCGCGGTGCTCGGGTCGGTGGCCGCCGGCCTGGCCATCTCACCGGGCGCGGCCATGCCCGAGCTCTACGGCGGGCGGCTGGTCGGCGCGTTGTGGCCGCTCACCCCGCCGCAGATCGGACAGTACGCCGCGGTGATCATCGGGCTCACCGTGCTGCTCGTCCTGGGCCGCCGGACCGACAGGGCCGGCGCCGCGGTAGTCATCGTGCCGTCACTCATCCTGCTCGCTTTGACCCATACCCGGACGGCCACGCTCGGCCTGTTCATCGGGTTGGCGTTGGCGATCAGCTCGCTCATCCTGACCAGCACCGCGGCCCGCCGGTTCTTCATCTGGGCGGTGCTGTGTGCCGCGGTGGCCGCGGTGGGGTTCGGCTCCGCGCTCCAGGCGTGGTTCCTGCGCGGACAGAACCAGGAGAACTTCACCAGCCTCACCGGTCGGGCCAAGGTCTGGGACGCCCTGCTGGCAGCGCCCCGGACGACCGCGGACGAGGTGTTCGGCGTGGGCCTGGGCGACAAGTCGTTCGGAGGGCTGCCGATCGACAACAGCTGGCTGGCCGTCTACCACGAGCAGGGCCTGACCGGCGTCACCTTGGTGGCGGCGATCATCATCGTGCTGGGCGGCGTCGCGTTGCTGCGGCCACCGTCGCTGCCGAGGGCCTGCGCGATCTTCCTGATCAGCTACTGCGCGATCGCGTCGTACACCGAGGCCGGCCTGGGCGACGCCTCGCCGTATCTGCTGCATCTGGCTCTGGCCGCCTCGCTGCTCGCGGCACCTGCCGCGGCCGCTCCCCTCTCGACGCCCGAAGCCCCTCGACGACGCATCCCGCGATGGGCCCGAAGATCGGAGGTGATCTGACCATGCACGTCCTCGTGGTGCACAACCGCTACGCCTCGGCACAGCCGAGCGGGGAGAACAAGGTCGTCGACCAGGAGGTGGAGCTGCTGCGCGCGGCCGGCCACCGGGTCGAGGTGTTCGAACGGCGCAGCGACGACATCGCCGCCCGGTCCCTGCTTGCCAAGGCCGCGGTGCCGCTCCTTGTGCCGTGGAACCCGGCGGTCCGCGCGGAGCTCGCCGCCCGGCTTCGCGCCGAGCGGCCGGACGTGGTCCACGTCCACAACGTCTTCCCGCTCCTGTCGCCCGCGGTACTGGCCGCCTGCGCCGACGCCGGCGTGCCCGCCGTCGCCACGCTGCACAACTACACCCAGGTCTGCGCGCCCGGCACGCTGCAGCGGGACGGCCGGCCGTGCACCGAGTGCGTCGGGTCGGCGCCGCTGCCCGCGGTCCGGCACGGCTGCTACCGGAACTCCCGGCTGGCGACGGTGCCGCTCGCTGTCAGCATGTCGGTCAACCGGCGGCGGTGGTGGTCCGGCGTGGAGCGGTTCTTCTGCATCTCCGCGGCACAGCGCGACGTGCTGGTGCGGTCGGGTATGCCACCCGAGCGGCTGGCGGTGAAGCACAACTTCGTGCCCGACCCGGGCACTTGCCGAGCGGGCGCCGGCGAGCATGTGCTCTATCTCGGCCGACTCGCGGAGGCCAAGGGCGTACGGCTGCTCATGGCCGCGTGGGACGAGATCGCCGCGGACGGCGGGGTGGGCGTACCGCTCGTGATCGCCGGGGCGGGGCCACTGGAGCCGGAGGTGACCGCCTGGGCGGCGGGCCGGGACGACGTGCGGTACGTCGGCCTGTACGACCCGGCTCAGTGCCGTCAGGCCGTCGCGCGGTCGGTCGCCGTGGTGGCTCCCTCGACGTGGCTGGAGGCGTTCGGCCTGGTGGTCGTGGAGGCGATGGCGGCCGGGGTCCCGACCGTCGCCGCTGGTCACGGCGCCTTCGTCGAACTCGTCGAGGACGGCGTGACCGGGCTGCTGCACCGGCCGGGCGAGCCCGCCTCGCTCGCGTCCTGCATACGCCGGATCGCGGCCGAACCGGCCCGCAACCGGGAGATGGGCCAGGCGGCCCGGCGCCGTTACGAGCAGGGTTTCAGCCCGTCCGTCGGGCTGGAGCGCCTGGTGGAGGGATACCGCACCGCGATCGCGGGTCGGTCCGGCGGCGGGCACAGCGCGCCGCCGGTAGGGAACGGAAACGCTGGCTCGCGGCGGGGCACCCGCGCGAGCAGGGATGGGGGCAGTACATGACACGATGCCGACTCTGCGGCTCGGCGGCGATGGGGAGCGTCGTCGATCTGGGGGCGACCCCGCCGTGCGAGAGCTTTCTCGCCGCGGACCAACTGGACCAGCCGGAGCCGGCGTACCCGCTGCACCTGCGGGTCTGCACCGACTGCTGGCTCGCGCAGATCCCGCCGCTGATCACGCCGGAGGAGACGTTCACGCAGTACGCGTACTTCTCCTCCTACTCGACCTCCTGGGTGGAGCACGCACGCACGTTCGTCGCCGACGCCGTGCAGCGGCTGGGTCTCGGCCCCGACGCCTTCGTGGTCGAGGTCGCGAGCAACGACGGGTACCTGCTCAGGCACATGGTGGACCGGGGGATCCGCTGCCTCGGCATCGAGCCGTCGGTGAACGTCGGCGCCGCGGCGCGGGACGCGGGTGTGCCTACGCTCACGGAGTTCCTGGACCCGGCCACCGGCTCGGCCGTCCGCGCCGAGCACGGCCCGGCGGACCTGGTCGTGGCCAACAACGTGTACGCGCACATCCCCGACGTGGTCGGGTTCACCCGGGGGCTGCGCGCCCTGGTCGCCGACGACGGCTGGGTCTCCATCGAGGTGCAGCACTTGCTGACCCTGATCGAGGAGAACCAGTACGACACGATCTACCACGAGCACTTCCAGTACTACACGGTCGCGTCCGCGACCCGGGCGCTGGCGAGCGGCGGACTCGCGCTCGTGGACGTCGAGTTGCTGCCCACGCACGGCGGCTCCATCCGGCTGTGGGCCCGGCCGACCGACGTGGCCGGCGAGCCGACCCAGCGGGTGGCCGATGTGCTGGACCGGGAGAAGGCCGCCGGGCTGCAGGAGCTGTCCGGGTACACCGAGTTCTCCGCTCGGGTGGCCAAGGTGCGCCGGGACCTCCTGCGGTTCCTCATCGAGGCGGCCGAGCGCGGCGAGACGGTCGTCGGCTACGGCGCCCCGGGCAAGGGCAACACCCTGCTCAACCACTGCGGCATCCGGCCCGATCTGCTCCCGTACACGGTCGACCGCAACCCCTACAAGCACGGCAGGTTCACCCCGGGCACCCGCATCCCGATCCTGCCGCCCGATCAGATAGCCGCCGACAGACCGGACTACGTCCTCGTCCTCCCGTGGAATCTGCGGGAGGAGCTGGTCGAGCAACTGTCCTTCGTGCACGCCTGGGGCGGCCGGCTGGTCTTTCCCATCCCGGAACTGAGCATTGTCGAGGTCAAGCCATGAAGGTCGTACTGTTCTGCGGCGGTTATGGGCTGCGTATGCGCAGCGGAGCCTCCGACGACATGCCCAAGCCGATGGCGATGGTCGGCCCGCGGCCGCTGATCTGGCACGTCATGCGCTACTACGCGTACTTCGGGCACACCGAGTTCATCCTGTGTCTCGGGTACGGGGCTCACCACATCAAGAACTTCTTCCTCAACTACGAGGAGACGACGTCCAACGACTTCGTGCTGCGGGGCGGGCAGACCGAGCTGCTGTCCACCGACATCGCCTCCTGGACGATCACGTTCGTGCAGACCGGCATCGAGTCGCCGATCGGCGAGCGGCTTCGCCGGGTGCGGCACCACCTGGACGGCGACGAGATGTTCCTCGCCAACTACGCCGACGTGCTCACCGACGCCCCGCTGCCGGAGATGATCGACCGTTTCGCCCGGCGCGATGCCGGTGCGTCGATGATGGTGGTGCCGCCGCAGTCGTCGTTCCACTGCGTGGACCTGGCCGAGGACGGCCTGGTGGGGGGCATCACCGCGGTGAGCGACATGCCGCTGTGGGAGAACGGCGGCTACTTCGTGCTCCGCCAGGAGGTCTTCGACCACATACCGGAGAACGGGGACCTGGTCGCTGATGGATGTGCCCAACTGGCCAAGCGCGGACGGCTGGTGGCGCATCAGCACCGCGGCTTCTGGAAGCCGACCGACACCGTGAAGGAGCGGGCCGCGCTCGACGACGCCTACGTCCGGGGCGACCGTCCGTGGGCCGTGTGGGAACAAGGCGGCGCCGGGGCGAGTGCCGGAGTGAGGGCGTGATCCGGCTCGGGGCCGGGCGCCTGGACCGGATCGTCGCGGTAGGGGCGCACTGCGACGACATCGCCATCGGCGCCGGCGGCACGCTGCTGACGATGTGCCTCGCGCACCCGGGTACCCGTGTCGACGCGCTGGTGCTCTCCGGCGGTGGCAGCGAGCGGGAGCAGGAGGAGCGGGCCGCGCTCGCCGCCTTCTGCCCGGGCGCCGACCTGCGGCTGACCGTGCTCAAGCTGCCGGACGGCCGGCTGCCCGCCCACTGGGAGGAGGCCAAGGCCGCGGTCGAGGAGCTGCGCGAGCGGACCGAGCCGGATCTCGTGCTGGCCCCGCGTGCCGATGACGCGCACCAGGATCACCGCGGCCTGGCGCAGCTGCTGCCCACCGCGTTCCGCGACCACCTCGTGCTCGGCTACGAGATCGTCAAGTGGGACGGCGATCTCGGCCGTCCGGCGGCGTACCAGCCGCTGTCGCCGGAGATCGCCGAACACAAGGTGCGACTTCTGCAGGAGCACTACCCCTCGCAGCGGCACCGGCCCTGGTACGACCGGGAGGCCTTCCTCGGCCTTGCACGGATCCGCGGCATCGAAAGCCACGCCCGCTATGCGGAGGCGTTCGCCGTCACCAAACTCACGCTCAACCTGGGGGACTGAACTTTGCGCGTACTGCTGACCGGACACCAGGGCTACCTGGGCACCGTGATGGCCCCGGTCCTCGCGGCCGCCGGGCACGAGGTCGTCGGCCTCGATGCCGGCCTGTTCGCCGACTGCGTGCTTGGCCCGACGCCCGCGGACCCGCAGGGGCACCGGGTGGACCTGCGCGACGTCACGGCCGAACACGTGGCAGGGGTGGACGCCGTGATCCACCTGGCCGCGCTGTCCAACGACCCGCTGGGATCGCTGGCGCCGGAGCTCACCTACGACATCAACCACCACGCCTCCGTACGGTTGGCCCGGCTGGCCCGCGACGCCGGAGTGCGGCGCTTCCTGTACGCGTCGACCTGCTCCGTCTACGGCGCCTCCGGCGACCCCGACTTGTCGAACTTGGTGGCCGAGGACGCCCCGCTGCGCCCGGTGACGCCGTACGCGGAGTCGAAGGTGCGGGTGGAGGACGACCTGCACGCGCTCGCCGACGGCGACTTCACCCCGGTGTTCATGCGCAACGCCACCGCCTTCGGCTACTCGCCCCGGCTGCGCGCCGACATCGTGCTGAACAACCTGGTGGGCCACGCGCTCCTGTCCGGCGAGGTGTTGGTGCTCTCCGACGGCACCCCCTGGCGCCCGCTGGTGCACGCCGCCGACATCGCACGGGCCTTCACGGCCGCGCTGACCGCGCCCCGCGAAGCGGTGCACGACCGGGCGTTCAACATCGGCAGCGAGATCAACAACGTCACGGTCGCCGAGATCGCCGAGCAGGTCGCCGAGGCGGTGTCCGGCGCGAAGGTGGTGATCACCGGGGAGAACGGTGCCGATCCGCGGTCGTACCGGGTGGACTTCTCCCGGTTCCGCGCCGCGGTGCCCGGCTTCGACTGCGAGTGGACGGTGAAGCAAGGTGCGCTCGAACTCGCCGACGCCTACCGGAAACACGGGCTGACCCGGGAGGACTTCGAGCGACGCTTCACCCGCCTTGCCGTGCTGCGCGCGGCGTCCGACGCCGGCACCGTCGACGACACCCTGCGGTGGCGCCGATGACCGACGCCGGCGAAGAGATGTACGCGCTGGTGGAGCGGCTGTACCCGCTCTGCCGGAGCATCACCGGCGACGGTGTGCGCGCCACCCTGCAGATCGTCGGCGAGTACCTCCCGCTGCAGGTGCACGAGGTGCCGACCGGGACGCAGGTGCTCGACTGGACGGTGCCGCAGGAGTGGAACATCCGGGACGCGTACATCGCCGACACCGTCGGCCACCGGGTCGTCGACTTCGCCGCGTCCAGCCTGCACGTGCTCGGCTACAGCGTGCCGGTGTCGGCGACCATGCCGCTGGCCGAGCTGCGCGGACACCTGCACACCCTGCCGGACCACCCGGCCTGGGTGCCCTACCGCACCAGCTACTACAAGCCGGACTGGGGATTCTGTCTGGCCCAGGACACCTTGGACGCACTGCCGGACGGCGAGTACGAGGTGCGCATCGACTCCACACTCGCCGACGGCCACCTCACCTACGCCGAGCACGTGGTCCCCGGGCAGGTCGCCGACGAGGTGATCGTCTCCTGCCACACCTGCCACCCGTCGCTGGCCAACGACAACCTGGCCGGCATCGCGGTGGCGACGTTCCTGGCACGCGCGCTCGCGCAGGAAACGCCGTACTACACCTACCGGTTCATCTACGCGCCCGGCACCATCGGGGCGATCACCTGGCTGGCCCGCAACGCGGAGCGGGTGGAACGGGTCAAGCACGGCCTGGTGCTGGCCTGTGCCGGCGACCCGGGCCAACTGACGTACAAGCAGAGCAGGCGCGGCGACGCGGAGATCGACCGGGTGATGCGGCACGTGCTGGCCGCCTCCGAACGCCCGCACCACGTCAAGGAGTTCACTCCGTACGGCTACGACGAGCGGCAGTACTGCTCGCCCGGGTTCAATCTCGGCGTGGGCTCGCTCACCCGGACCCCGTACGCCGGCTACCCCGAGTACCACACCTCGGCGGACAACCTGGACTTCGTCTCCCCGAAGGCGATGGCGGACACGCTCGCCGTCTGCCGCGAGGCATTCGCCGTCCTCGACCGCAACCGGCGGTACCTCAACCTCAGCCCCTACGGCGAGCCACAGCTGGGCCGGCGTGGGTTGTACGACGCACTCGGCGGCCGCAGCGACACCAAGCAGGCCCAGATGGCCATGCTCTGGGTGCTCAACCTCTCCGACGGCGAGCACAGTCTGCTGGACGTTGCCGAGCGGTCCGGGCTGCCGTTCGACACCGTCGCCGCCGCGGCCGGCGCCCTGTGCGGCGCCGAATTGATCAAGGCATGACGCCGATGACCACCGAGGGGGAGAAGACCACGGCACCGGCCGGATCCGCCAGGCGGGCCCTCGTCGGCCGGCTGTCCTGGGGACTGGCCGACCAGGCGGCCTCCAGCGTGAGCAACTTCGCGGTGGGCATCTACGTGGCCCGCTCGCTGGGGGTGACCGCGTTCGGTGTGTTCAGCCTCGCCTGGGTGACTTACGGCGTGGTGCTCAACGTCTCCCGCGGGCTGGCCACCGATCCGCTCGTGGTGCGCTTCAGCGGCGTGCCGGACGCGTCCTGGCGCGGGGCGGTGGCCCGGTCGACGGGTACCGCGCTCGGCGTCGGTGCCGCCCTCGGCGCGGCGTGTCTGGTGGCCGGACTGGGCCTCGGCGGCCGCGTGGGGCCCGCGTTCGCCGCCCTTGGTGTCATGTTGCCGGGGCTGCTGCTCCAGGACGCCTGGCGGTTCTCGTTCTTCGCCGTCGGCGCCGGGCGGAAGGCGTTCGTCAATGACGTCGTGTGGGGTGTCGCACTTGTCCCGGCCATGGTGGTGGCGGCCCGTGCGGGCAGCGTGGCCGCCTTCGTGCTCGCCTGGGGCGCGTCCGCCACGGTGGCGGCGGGGTACGGCTACATCCAGTCCGGCATCCGGCCCCGGATGACCGAGGCGCGCGGATGGCTTCGCGAGCAGCGCGATCTCGGCTACCGGTACCTGGTCGAGAACGTCAGCCTCAGTGGCGCGAGCCAACTGCGGGCGTACGGGCTCGGCGCGATCGTCGGGGTCGGCGCGGTGGGTGCGGTGCGGGGCGCCGAGCTCCTGCTCGGCCCGTTCCTGGCGGTGCTCATGGGGCTTTCGCTGGTCACCGTCCCGGAGGCGGCACGGGTGCTGCGGCAGGCCCCGCACCGGCTCGGCACCTTCTGCCTCCTGCTGGGCGGGGGGCAGGCCGCCGGCGCGCTGCTCTGGGGCGGGGCGCTGCTGCTGATGCCTGGCCGGTTCGGCGAGCTGGTGCTGGGCGGCGTCTGGCACTCCGCCTCGGAGCTCATCGTGCCGATCACCCTCGGCGTCGCGGGCGCGGGCCTCGGCACCGGCGCGGCGGCCGGGCTGCGCGCACTCGGCGCTGCCCGGCGCAGCCTGCGCTGCCAGCTGTTCGCCTCCGCCTGCTATGTCAGCGGCGGGCTCGGCGGGGCGGCGGCCGCCGGCACGGTCGGCTCGGCCTGGGGCGTCGCCGCCGCGACCATCAGCGGCTCGGCCGTGTGGTGGCTGCAACTGCGGTCCGCCCTGCGCGAGCGCCACCGCAATCCCATCCCCGAAGTGAGGACCTCATGACCGCCCAACCCAGGCTGAGCATCGGCCTGCCCGTGTACAACGGCGAGGAGTACCTGGCCGAGTCGCTCGACGCCCTGCTCGGCCAGACCTACGAGGACTTCGAGCTGGTCATCTCCGACAACGCCTCGACCGACGGGACCCAGGAGATCTGCCGCAAGTACGCCGCGCGGGACTCGCGCATCCGGTACCTCCGGCTGCCCCGGAACATCGGCGCCACGCCGAACCACAACCATGTGTTCGCCGAGTCCCGCGGCGAGCTGTTCAAGTGGGCCTCGCACGACGACCTGTACGGCCGCGACCTGCTGCGGCGCTGCGTGGAAGCGCTGGACGAGCGGCCGGAGGTGATCCTCGCGCACACCGGCCAGGCGGTCATCGACGGCGACGGCGAGGTGAAGGTCCCCTACGAGTACGGGCTCGCCACCGACTCCCCGCATGCGCCGGAGCGCTTCCGCAGTCTGCTGGTCGAGCCGGGTGGCGACGACTTCTACGGGGTGATGCGGGCCGACATGCTGCGCCGGGTGAAACCGATGGACAGCTACCACCACGCGGACCGCACGTTCGTCGCCGAGATCACCCTGCACGGGCCCTTCCACCAGGTGCCGGAGCTGCTGTACTTCCGCCGCGACCACCCCACCCGCGCCGAGCGGGCGAACCCTTCCAAGCGCTCCCGGTGCGTCAACCTGGACCCGCGCCGGGCAGGCCCGCTGCACCCGACGCCCCGGCTGCTCGCCGAGTACATCTGGGGCTTCGCCTCGGCGATCCGCCGGGCGCCGTTGTCCCCGGCCGACCGGCGCGCGTGCTACCGCCACCTGGCCGCGTGGATGACCAGCCGGGTCCGGCCGGGCGCCGGCGAGCGGGTCGAGGACCGCGCCCCGGTCGACCCGGCCCAGCTCACGGTCTCCGTCGACGCCCTCGTCGCCGGCCGTGAGGGGAGGCAGGCATGACGTCCGCGGACGAAACTCCGGTGCGCGTCGGGGTGTTCGGCCTGCTCGGCTCCGGCAATCTCGGCAACGACGGGTCGCTCGAGGCCGTCCTCGGGTACCTCCGCGCCGAGCACCCGGAGGCGGTCGTGGACGCGCTGTGCGGCGGGCCCGAGGCCGTGACGACCCGGTTCGGGATCCCCGCCACGCGGCTGCACTGGTACCGCGGGGAGTACCGGACCGCGTCACGCGCGGGCGCGATCGCGGCGAAGGGTCTGGGCAAACTCGTCGACGCCTTCCGCACCGCCGCCTGGGTGCGCCGGCACGACGTGGTGATCGTGCCGGGCATGGGCGTCCTGGAGGCCACACTGCCGCTGCGGCCGTGGGGCTTTCCGTACTCGCTGTTCCTGCTCTGCGCGAGCGGTCGGCTGCTGCGCACCCGGGTCGCGCTGGTCAGCGTCGGCGCCGCCGAGATCGGCAACCGGCCCACCCGGGCCCTGGTGCGCTGGTCGGCGCGGCTGGCCACCTACCGGTCGTACCGGGACGCCCAGTCCCGTGACGCGATGCGGGCGATGGGCGTGGACACCGCGCGTGACGAGGTCTACCCGGACCTCGCGTTCGCCCTGCCGACGCCGCGGGCGAGCGCGCCCTCGGGCCCGCCGGGCGCGGTCTGTGTCGGCGTCATGGACTTCCACGGCGGCAATGACGACCGCGCCCGGGCCGAGGAGATATACCGGCGCTACCTCGACGGGACGATCCGGTTCGTCCGCACGCTGGTCGAGGAGGGCAGGCCGGTCCGGCTGCTCACCGGCGACCAGTGCGATGCGTCGGTGGTCGCCGCGATCCTCGACGCGGTGGACTCACCGCTGGTCACCGCTGCCGAGCCGTCCTCACTGGCCGACCTGATGAAGGAGATGGCGGCTGCCGACACCGTGGTGGCGATCCGGTACCACAATCTGATCTGCGCGCTGAAGACCGGTACGCCGGTGCTCGCTCTCTGCTACGCGGCGAAGAGCGACGCGCTCATGGCGGAGATGGGCCTTGGCGCGTACTGCCACCCGGCGCGCGAGGTCGACGCCGACCGGCTGCTTGAGCAGTTCCGTGCGCTGGAGAAGCGTTCGGCCGAGCTGCGCCAGACCCTCACCCAGCGGAACCTGGCCGCAGCCCAGCGCCTCGAGCACCAGTTCAACTCGTTGACCGCGGCCCTGTTCCCTGCGGCCGACCACGCCCACACCTTGCGGAAGGCTCCATGAAGGCGACCGAAGTCCCGGAGATCACCGGCGCGTACCTCTTCGAGCCGACGCCGTACGCCGACGAGCGCGGCTTCTTCTGCCGCACCTTCGACGCCGACGTGGTCCGCTCGGTGGGCCTCGACCCGGACGCCTTCGTCCAGGACAGCCTGTCCCGCTCGGTCCGGGGCGTGCTGCGCGGCCTGCACCTGCGCTCCGGCGCAGGCGAGGCCAAGCTCGTGCGGTGCTCGTACGGGAGGATCTTCGACGTCGTCGTCGACCTGCGGACGGACTCGCCGACCTACCGCAACGTGGCCTTCTTCGACCTGTCCGGCGAGACGCAGGTGACCCTGTACATCCCGGCGGGGTGCGCGCACGGCTTCCAGGCGTTGACCGAGACCGCCGACATCTCGTACCGGATCGACCGCCCGCACGATCCGGCCGAGGACGTGACGATCGCCTTCGACGACCCGGAGCTCGCCATTCCCTGGCCACTGCCGGCCACATCGATGTCCCAGCGGGACCGGGAGGCGCCGAGCCTCGCCGAGGCCCTGAAGCAGAAAGAGAGCTGAAGTCAGCGTGGACACCGAAGAGTTCCTCCTGCCCCGGTCGCGGATGGCGAACGAGCGGCTGCACGCCATGATCCCCGGGGGCGCGCACACCTACGCCAAGGGCGACGACCAGTACCCCGAGAACCTGGCCCCGGTCATCAGCCACGGCCGCGGTGCCCACGTGTGGGACATCGACGGCAACCGCTACATCGAGTACGGGTCCGGACTGCGGTCGGTCAGTCTCGGCCACGCCCACCCACGCGTGCTCGAGGCGGTGCGGCGGGAACTCGACCGCGGCAGCAACTTCGTTCGGCCGTCCATCGTGGAGGTCGAGGCCGCGGAACGCTTCCTTGCCACGGTGCCGACCGCCGAGATGGTGAAGTTCGCGAAGAACGGCTCCGACGTCACCACCGCCGCGGTGCGCCTCGCCCGTGCCGTCACCGGGCGCCCGCGGGTGGCCATCTGCGGCGACCATCCGTTCTTCTCCGTCGACGACTGGTTCATCGGCACCACGCCGATGTCCGCCGGTATTCCGGCGGCGACCACCGAGCTCACCGTGGCGTTCCCTTACGGGGACCTGGCCGCCACGGAGGAGCTGCTCACCCGGTATCAGGACGAGGTCGCCTGCCTGATTCTCGAACCTGCCGGCCACGCCGAGCCGCCGCCCGGATACCTCGCCGGCCTGCGCGAGCTGGCCGACCGGTACGGCTGCGTACTGATCTTCGATGAGATGATCACCGGCTTCCGCTGGTCCGAGGCGGGCGCGCAGGGCCTGTACGGCGTCGTGCCCGACCTCTCCACGTTCGGCAAGGCGCTGGGCAACGGGTTCGCCGTCTCCGCGCTGGCCGGGCGCCGCGACCTGATGGAGTGGGGCGGGCTGCGTCACTCCGGCGACCGGGTGTTCCTGCTGTCCACCACGCACGGTGCGGAAACGCACTCGCTGGCCGCCGCGATGGCCGTGCAAACCACCTACGTCGAGGAGGGCATCACCGCGCGGCTGCACGCCCTCGGCGAGCGGTTGGCCGCCGGTGTCCGCGAGGCCGCGGCCGGCATGGGCGTCGGCGACCACATCGTCGTCCGGGGCCGGGCCAGCAACCTGGTCTTCGCCACCCTCGACGCGAACCGGCAGCCGTCGCAGCAGTACCGCACCCTGTTCCTGCGCCGGCTCCTCGCGGGCGGAGTACTGGCCCCGTCATTCGTGGTGAGCAGCGCGCTCGGCGACGCCGACATCGACCGCACCGTCGACGTGGTGGCCCAGGCATGTGCGGTGTACCGGAAGGCACTGGATGCCGCTGACCCCACCCCCTGGCTGGCCGGGCGGCCGGTGAAGCCCGTATTCCGCCGCTTGGCGTGACGTGACGTCAGCGACGCTGCCGCCGACCGGCGCCGGCCATCCGATCGACCAGCCAGTCGGCCATCCGATCGACCAGCCACGCGGTCGCCGGTATCACCGCCAGCGCGGTGCACCAGCCGCCGAGGACGTCGGTCGGGTAGTGCGCGCCCAGTGCGACCTGCGCCCAGCCCATGGCGGCGCCGGCAACCAGCGCCGTGGCGAGCACGAGTAACGTGCCGGCCGTCCTGCCGAGGCAGAGCCGGCCGGTCGCGAGCAGCGCCACCATGAGGGCGAGCGCGGTGAAGAAGGCGGTGTGCCCGCTCGGGTAGGACAGGTACCCGCCGTGGATGGTGCGTCCCACCAGGTGCTTGAGCAGCGTCGTCGTCCCCACGGTCATGCCGACCCCGGCAACGACGAGCACCGCTGCGCGAGGACGCCGAAGCAGCAGGCAGCCCGTCACGGTGGCCACGACCAGCGTCGCCGCTCCCACGGGCTCCCCCAAGAAGTCCGTGGCCAGAGCGACCTGCCGCCACGGCGGCCCCACACCGTCCACCGCCGCCCAGATCCGCGCGTCCACCCTGCCGGGCTCACTGTGGCCGGCATACAGGACCCCGAGCACGACGATCACCAGCGCGGCGAGGACCGCGATCAGCCCGAGCCATACGCGCAGCGACGGGGGCAGCCCCGCGGGCGCCGGCCGGCCGGTCACACGCCCACCGCATCCGGTCGACCTGCGGTTGTGACCTTCTTGTCTGCCGTGCGCAGCGTCGGGACAAACCCGTCAAGCACGAACTGGGCTGGGCCGACTTCCAGGTCTGCTCCGGCCAGGCGATCCAACGCGAGCCCCCCGTCGTGTCCGACCCACCCTGCAGCGATCACGACTGCCCCGCGGACACCCGCGACTCCGCGGGAGCCGTAAGCCTGTGCAGCCCCGAACTCGCCAGCCTGGCCATCGCCCTGGCCAAAGGCATCGGGATCAGCCTCTGCTTGTCACCCTAACCAACAATCCGGTCGCGGCAAACCGCTGTCGGACAGTCACGGACTGTGAGTCGCGCCCTGTTTCGCGAAACCACGTGAGCCGCCTCGAAATGACTGGAAGCACGGCCTCCGGTCAGGGGGTCGCTGTCGAGACAACAAAGACCATGGGGTGGGAACTGTCGGTCAGATCGACGGTGATGTCCTGGGAGGGACGGGGGTCCCTCTGCGTATGGCTGGTGCCCGCCCAGTCGCCCTCGCTCGCGCCGAAGTGCCAGGCGACGGTCTCGGCGTCACGCGCGCCGATGCTGACCTCGCCGTCGTCGAGCTGCGCGCGGCTCGTGCCGACGCCCTTGAGGAACTGGTCGAGCCCGGCGGAGGTCGTACGGAACTGCACGTACAGCCGGCTGGTCTTCCAGTTGCTCGTCTCGTAGTACGCGACCTGCGTGGACTTCTCCGGGATCGGCACCTCGAAGACGCGGCGCTTCATCTGGGAGGGCCAGGTGTTGCGCAGGCCGGTGGCCGAGGACTCCGACTCCTTGTCCCGCCCGCTGTCACGACTCTGCTCCGCGGAGATCACCAGATAGCCGGCCGGGATGCCGACGAGGAGCACGATGGTGATCGCCGTCAACCAGCGACGGAGGACCATGTGGCGGTGGTCCTCGGTGGGGCGGACGCTTTCGTCCGTTGAGGTGGACTGGCGGGGCACGGTCATGACTACGGTTCCTGGGTGGGGCGGGTGGTGCCGGAGTTGCGGATGGCCTGCGCGTAGCGTTCGTAACGCTCGTGGCGCTCCACACGGCGCCGGTTGGTCCGGCGGAAACGGCGGGCCACGAGCCGCGCGAGGTCGGCCGCACCGACCATACCTGCCTCCGGGCCGAGCTGGGCCTTGACGATGCGCGCCTCGGGGCGGTAGCCGCGGCCCGTGAGGTGACGGCGGAATGCGTCCCGGGCGGGGCCGATGAGCAGGTCGTCGGCCGCGCTGACACCGCCGCCGATGACGAAGCAGGACGGGTCGAGGGCGGCCGCGAGATTGGCGATGCCGATGCCGAGCCACTGGCCGATGTCCTGGAAGAGCTCGATGCACATGGCGTCGCCCTCGCGGGCGAGCTCGGTGATGACCGGGCCGGTGATCTCGGGGATGTTCCCGCCGACGCGCTCGATGAGGCTGTGCGCGACCGGGGAATCCGCGGCGGCGAGCTCGCGCGCCTCGCGCACCAGCGCGTTGCCGGAGCTGTACTGCTCCCAGCAGCCGCGATTGCCACAGGCGCAGCGGTGGCCGCCGGGCACGACCTGCATATGACCGAATTCGCCGGCGACGCCGTACTTGCCGCGCTTGACCCGGCCGTCCTCCAGGATCGCGCCGCCGATACCCGTACCGAGGGTGATCATGACCAGGTGGTCCTCGCCGCGGCCCGCGCCGAAGCGCCACTCGGCCCAGGCGGCGGTGTTGGCGTCGTTGTCGACCAGGACGGGGACCGCGAGCCGGGCCGAGAGGGCGTCGCGCAGGGGTTCGTTGCGCCAGGCGAGATGGGGTGCGAAGAGAACCTTGGAACGGTCGGCGTCGACCCAGCCCGCCGCGCCGATGCCGACGGCGTGCACGTCGTGCCGGTCGGACAGGTCGAGGACCAGCTCGCAGATGGTGTCCTCGACGACCTTGGGGCTCTTGGACTTGTCCGGCGTCTCCGTACGGATTTTCTCCAGGATCACGCCGTCGGCGTCGACGACACCCGCCATCACCTTCGTACCGCCGATGTCGATGCCGACGGTGGGGACGCGGGGCGCGGTGAGATGCGAGCGCCGCTCGCGGGTGCCGACGGTCTTCAGGACGGTGGCGCGGGCGGAGCCGCGGTGCGCGAAGTCGCGGTAGGTGCTCATGTCCCTGCGGGGTCTCGGGGGCGGGGCCGGTGGCTGTCATGTCCCCGGCGATGGGCAGCGCCCACCGGGGCCGATTCTGCCATCCGGCGGCGCGGGGCGCCGGGCGCCGGTGGGCGGGGCCCGTGGGCGGGGCTTGTTCCCCGACCCGCCCCATCCCGAACTGGGGGCAGGCCCCAGACCCCGGATGCGACCTTCGGCCGCAGGTCCTCAAACGCCGGACGGGCTGAATGTGCGGTCCAGCCGCACATTCCAGCCCCGCGGAGGTCCCCCGGTGCCTACGGGCGGCCGCCCCGCCGCAGGGTGTCCTCCAGCCAGTCGAAGACGACCTCGCAGTGCTGCTGAGGTGCCATCGGCGAGCAGTGCAGCTGGGCTCCGGTGGCCGCCGTCAGCAGTTCGTACTCCTTGGGGGCACGCAGCAGCTCGTAGAACGCGCGCGGCTGGCCGGGGTAGAACTGCTCGTCGTCGTAGTCCAGCACCAGCGTGGGGCACTTGATACGGCTCACCACGCTGGTGATGTCGAGCGCCATGATCCGCTGGGCCGGGGTCCAGAAGTCGGTGAAGATCCGGCCCTGACGGGCGGCCAGCATCGCCGGGACCGAGAACGGCTCGACCCGCTTCTCAATCGTCGCCGCTTCCTCCGGGCTCAGCTGGGGGACGACCTCTTCGTTCCAGATGCGGTTGGTCTCCGCCTTGTCGGGGGTCACGATGCTCCGGAGCTCCGCCGGAAAACCCAGCCACGGCGAGAGCACTCCCGGCATCGCGGCCAGCGCTGCGATCCTGCGCTCGAAGGCCGCTGCGCGTGGGGCGAGGTCGCCGCCCATCGACAGCCCGGTCAGGGCGATGCGCCGCTCGTCGACGTCCCTGCGGCGCTCCAGCCAGTCCACCAGAAGGGAGACGACCCGCTCCCAGCGCGGGGTGAAGACGACCTGGTCGACGAAGAGCAGCTCGCCCTGGCCCGGTCCGTCGTACACGAGCGCGTTCCACCCGTGGGCGAGCGCGGCGGAGACCCCGTACGTCCACATGTCGACATTCTGGCCGTCGCTGCCGTTGGTGAGGATGACGGTCGGCCTGGCCCTGCCGGAGGCATCGGGGCGGAAGAACCAGACAGGGAGCGAGGTCCGGCCCTCGTACCGGACCCGATCGGTGATCGCCGCCGGTGTGCACAACCGGGCGAAGCTGTCCCAGGAGCTACGCCCGGCGAGGTAGAGATCCTCCTCGTCGCCGGGGGTTTGTGAACCGAGCACAAAGAACAGCGCCTGGCCGTAGTACTGGGCCGCCCGCAGCGAGCGGAATCGCCGGGTCTGCGGATGACGGGTCGCGGTGGCCGCGAGCCGGTCCCCCCAGCGCCGGAACTCCGCGGTGAACGTCTGCTGGTCCGCCCCGGCGGCGTTGATCGCGTTGACGGCGGTCAGGACCTCGCCGACCTCGCTGGAGCCGAACCCGGCGCCGCCCAGGGCCAGCAGCGCGGAGAAGTTGAGAGCCGGGTCCGTGAACAGTTGCATCGCTCCGGGCGTCGGCGACGCG
This sequence comes from Streptomyces sp. NBC_00322, assembly GCF_036147535.1. Classification (NCBI taxonomy): domain Bacteria; kingdom Bacillati; phylum Actinomycetota; class Actinomycetes; order Kitasatosporales; family Streptomycetaceae; genus Streptomyces; species Streptomyces sp. NBC_00322. The sequence goes on from NZ_CP108019.1 coordinate 1,831,639, forward strand.
GCCGCGGCCGGCCCTCGGGCTCGGGCGGGTGCCAACGCTGAGGCCGTCGGCGCCGAGGCGAGGAGGGCCGCTCCGGCTCCGCCCGCCAGGCCGGCGAGCGCCCCCCGTCGGGTGGGCCTCGCCGCTCGCTCTGAGGGTGCGTTCGTCATGCCCGGAAACGCTAGGAGCCTGCCTCGGGCCGGGCGGACGCGCCACTCCCGCCGGTCCTTCGAACGGCCCAGGGGGACGCCTGGGCGATCCTGCAGCCCGGAAGCTGACGCCACCACCGGCCACCGGACCGGGCGAAAGGGCCGGACCGTTTCGCACGGTCCGGCCCCTCTCGCCGTAGCAGGTGGCGGCGGCCGTTTCGGAACTGTCCCTTTCCCGCGCGCAATTGGATGGGGGAACAGGCCCGCCGCAGGCGCTAGGAGGCGTCCGCGTCCTTCACCGGGTGGCCCCCCAGATGCGTCGGCACCGGCGCCCTCTCCAGCTCGTGCCTCAGGTCCTCCAGCTCGCTCCCGCCCGCCATCTGGCGCGTCAGCTCGTCCAGCGTCACCGAGCTCTTCGTGTGGCTGGCGGACATCGTGCCGCGCTTGAGCAGGATGAAGCGGTCCCCGACCAGATACGCGTGGTGCGGGTTGTGGGTGATCAGCACGACACCCAGCCCCGCATCCCGGGCAGCAGCCACATACTTCAGCACCACACCGGACTGCTTCACGCCGAGCGCGGCCGTCGGCTCGTCCAGGACCAGGACCTTCGCGCCGAAGTACACGGCCCGGGCGATCGCCACGCACTGCCGCTCGCCGCCCGAGAGCGTGCCGATGGGCTGGTCGACATCGCGCAGGTCGATGCCCATGCGCAGCAGCTCGGACCGGGTCGTCTCGCGCATCAGCTCGACGTCGAGGCGCTTGAAGGGGCCGACGCCCTTCGTCGGCTCGGAGCCGAGGAAGAAGTTCCGCCAGACCGGCATCAGCGGTACGACGGCGAGGTCCTGGTAGACCGTGGCGATACCGCGGTCCAGCGCCTCGCGCGGGCTGGCCAGGCTCGCCTGCTCGCCCTCGATGAGGAAGGTTCCGGCGTCGTGCTGGTGCAGACCCGCGATGATCTTGATCAGCGTGGACTTGCCCGCGCCGTTGTCGCCGAGTACGCAGGAGATCTCCCCGGCGTGCACCTCCAGCGAGACGCCCTCCAGGGCGCGGATGTTGCCGTAGTACTTACTGACGTTGTCGAGCTCGACGAGGGCCGTCATTTGCTTGCCTCCGCACGCTTGCGGACCCATGCGTTGAGCAGGGTGGCGAGAAGGAGCATCGCTCCGAGGAAGAACTTGAACCAGTCCGGGTTCCACTCCGCGTACACGATGCCCTTGCTGGTCATGCCGAAGATGAACGCACCGACCGCCGAGCCGATCGCCGAGCCGTAGCCGCCGGTGATCAGGCAGCCGCCGATGACGGCCGCGATGATGTACGTCAGCTCGTTGCCGACGCCTTCGCCGGACTGCACCACGTCGAAGGAGAACAGCAGATGCTGACCGGAGACCCAGGCGGCGAAGGCGACGCCCATGTACAGGCCGATCTTGGTCTTGCTGACCGGGACACCGACCGCGCGGGCCGCGTCCGCGCCGCCGCCGACCGCGAAGATCCAGTTGCCGAAGCGGGTACGCAGCAGAATCCACGTGGCCAGGGCGACCAGCGCGAACCACCACAGGATGGTGACTTTGAGGGTGACGTCACCGAGGGTCAGCTGCGAGGCGAAGAGCTTCTTCGCGGAGCTGAAGCCCTCCATGTCGGCGATGGACTTCGTGGAGACCGTGCCGCTGATCAGCTTGGTGAAGCCGAGGTTGAGGCCGGTCAGCATCAGGAACGTGCCGAGCGTGATGATGAAGCTGGGCAGTTTCGTACGGGTCAGCATGAAGCCGTTGAAGACCCCGATGGCCAGCGTGACCAGCAGAGAGACAAAGACGCCGACCCAGACGTTCGCCGTCATCTGGTAGCTGAACATCGAGGAGATCAGCGCGGAGCTGGTCACCAGGACACCGGCCGACAGGTCGAACTCGCCGCCGATCATCAGCAGCGCGACCGGTACGGCCATGATGCCGAGGGTCGATGCCGCGTACAGGACGGTGGACAGGCTGGACGCCTGGAGGAACGAGTCCGCGACGATCGAGAAGAAGATGAAGACCGCCGCGGCGCCGACGACCGAGCCCAGTTCGGGTCTGCCCATCAGCTTGCGCATGGGCGAGGTGCGCAGCAGCCGCTCGTCGCTCTTCTGTGGTGGTGTGGTGGCAGGTGGTGCGGTCGCACTCATCGTGTCCCCCGCTCTGTGTATTCCTGCAGCTCGGCGGCGTCGGTCATGGTGATGATCTGAGGTCCTGTCAGGACGGGCCGCCCGCCGCCGAGCACGTCCGCGTTGTACCTGTAGAGCCACAGCAGGTCCACGGCCTGGTACCCCTGGAGATAGGGCTGCTGGTCGACGGCGAAGCCGAGCGTCCCGGCCTTCAGTTCGGTGGCCACCTTGGCGTTGAGGTCGAAGGTGTCGACCTCGGCCGTGCTCTCGGCGGTCTTCTTCGCCTGGACGGCGGCGTCCGCGAACGGTGCGCCCAGCGTGACGACCGCGTCGATGGAGCGGTCGGCCTGGAGCTTGGCCTCGATGGACGCCTGGACGTCGGGCATGTTGGTGCCGTCGACGTAGAGGTTCTGCAGCTCGCCGCCGAAGGTCTTCTTCGCGCCCGCGCAGCGCTGTTCATGGCCGACGTTGCCCTGCTCGTGAAGCACGCACAGGGCCTTCTTGCGGCCGCGCTTGTCGAGTTCGTCGCCGACGGCCTCGCCCGCGACGTTCTCGTCCTGCCCGATGTGGGTGAGCGCGCCGTACGCCTTGGACTGCTCGGAGCCCGAGTTGACGGTGATGACGGGGATACCGGCCTTCTCGGCCTTGGCGACGACGTCCTTCATCGCGTCGGGCTTGGCGAGCGAGACGATCAGTCCGTCGACCTTCTTGTCGATGGCCGCCTGGACGAGCTGGGCCTGCTGCTGGCCCTCGTCGTTGTGCGAGTAGAGGAAGTTGATGTTGTCCTTGACGGCGGCCTGCTCCGCGCCGCTCTGGACGATGTCCCAGAAGGTGTCGCCGTCGCCGGAGTGGGTGACCATCGCGAAGGTCCAGCGAGGGGTGGTGACCGCGGACTTGCCGGCCGCGGCCTGCGCCTTGCGGGCGTCGGCGGCGCGCTTTCCGCCCGTGCTGCTGCATCCCGCCAGTGAGGCTCCGAGTACCGCCGCCAGCACCGCGCCGAGCGCGCGTACCCCTGTCCTTGCCCTAGCCACGACGCCGTGCCCTTCTTGCCGTACTCGCTGTGCTTCTCGGTGCGGCCGGGGGGCGTGGTGTCGCGCCCCGGCCGCCCAAGTATGTGTCACAGCAGGTCGGAGGGTTGGCACCGGGTGTACCGCGTACGTCATCGGGTTCCGTCGGCGGTGAGCTTCTCCAGCGCGGGCACATCCTTCTCGGTGACCAGCGCGGGACCGGTGAGGATCGGCTTGCCGCCGCCGATCACATTGCCGTTGACCTTGTTGAGCCACAGCTCGTCGATGGCGAGGTAGCCCTGGAGGTAGGGCTGCTGGTCCACGGCGAAGCCGATCTGCTTGGCCTTGAGCTGCTTGACCACTTCGGCGTTGAGGTCGAAGGTGTTGACCTCGGCGCTGGAGCCCGCGCCGTCCTTGGCCTTGACCGCGGCGGCCGCGATGGGGGCGCCGAGGGCGACGACGGAGTCGATGTCCTTGCCCGCCTGGAGTTTGGCCTCGATGGACGAGGTGGTCGCGGGTGTGTTGGTGCCGTCGACGTTGAGGTTCTCGACCGTGCCCTTGAAAGTCTTCTTCACTCCGGCACAGCGCGCTTCGAGCGAGACGTTGCCCTGCTCGTGGATGACGCAGACGGCCTTCTTCTTGCCGCGCTTGTTGAGTTCCTCGCCGATGGCCTCGCCGGCGACGGACTCGTCCTGGCCGATGTGGCTGAGCGCGCCGAGCGACTTGGAGAACTCGGCGCCGGAGTTGATCGTGACGACGGGTATGCCTGCCGCGACGGCCTTCTTGACGACGTCCTGGACTGCTTCCGGCTTGGCGAGGGTCACGATGATGCCGTCGACCTTCTGGTCGATGGCGGCCTGCACGAGCTGGGCCTGCTCCTTGCCCTCCTTGTTGGCCGAGTAGAGGAATTCGACGTTGTCCTTGCGGGCGGCGACCTTGGCGCCGCTCTGGACGATGTCCCAGAAGGTGTCGCCCTCGCCGGAGTGCGTCACCATCGCGATCTTCAGACGTCCGGTGGCGGCGGGAACTCCTCCTCCGCCTTCCTTGGAGGGGCTGTCCTTGGCCTCCTTGCCACCGGAACTGCTGCATCCGGCGACGACGACCAGGGCACTTGCGGCGAGCAGGGCTGCTGCCGTGCGGGTGGTACGCATGGTGGGTCCGCCTTCTCTCCCGGCCGCCCGATTGCGGCTGGGTGAGTTTTTACGGCGGCCACGCGACCCCGTCAAGACTTTGTCCGAACATTCTTACGCGAATGACATTCTTACGTGACCTGCCCCGAGCCTTCTCGGGGCCGTCAGGGACGGACGAGGAGCTGGAACTCGAAGGCGTAGCGCGAGGCCCGGTAGATGTGCGAGCCGAACTCGACAGCGCGGCCGGTGTCGTCGAAAGTGGTGCGCTCCATCGTCAGCACCGGGGCCCCGGTCGCCTCGGTGAGCAGCTCGGCCTCGAGCTCGGTGGCGGCCCGCGCCCCGACCGACTGCCGGGCGCTGTGCAGGGTGATCCCCGCGGATCGCATCATCCGGTACAGGCCGGTTGCCTCGAGCCGCTCGGTGTCGCAGTCGAAGAGGCCCGCGGGCAGGTGGTTGCGCAGCCTGGCCATGGGCTCGCCGTGGGCATACCGCAGCCGCTCGATCAGCTGCACGTCGCTGCCCTCCGCCACCCCGAGGGCGGCCGCGACCTCGGCACTCGCCGGTTCGACGGCATTGCGCAGCACGATGGTGGCCGGGCGCTGGCCGGCCGCCTCCAGGTCGTCGTAGAGGCTGCTGAGCTCCAGCGGGCGCTTGACCTGGCTGTGCACCACCTGGGTGCCGACGCCCCGGCGGCGCACCAGCAGGCCCTTGTCGACGAGGGACTGGATGGCCTGGCGGACGGTCGGGCGGGACAGGCCGAGCCGGTTGGCCAGCTCTATCTCGTTGCCGAGCAGGCTGCCGGGGGTGAGGGTCCCTCTCTCGATGGCGGATTCCAGCTGCTGTGACAGCTGGAAGTAGAGCGGGACCGGACTGGTGCGGTCCACGCTCAGCTGGAGCGACAGGGACGGGTCCGTCACGTGTCTGGGCTGCTTGGGCACGGGGTGAGCGTAGTCGCACGGAATGTTGACGGGAAGTCGTGAAGTTCGGTTGTCAGGACAAAGTCTTGACATGGCGACCGGCCCGCCGCCACCTTTGGGCCATGCGCATCGGATTGATCGGAACGGGACGTATCGGCACTTTCCACGCGGGCGTGCTCAGCCGCCACCGGGAGGTGGGTTCACTGGTCGTGGCGGATACCGACGCGGCGCGGGCGGCCGAGGTCGCCGAGCGCACCGGGTCCACCGCCGCGCCCAGCGCCAACGAGATCTTCAAGTGGGGCGTTGACGCCGTCGTGATCGCCTCCGCCACCGCCGCCCACGCCGACCTCATCGCCCGGGCCGCCCGCGCCGGGCTGCCCACCTTCTGCGAGAAGCCCATCGCCCTGGATCTGCCGGGCACGCTCGGCGCCCTGCGCGAGGTCGAGACCGCGGGCACCCAGCTCCAGCTGGGCTTCATGCGCCGCTTCGACGCGGGGTACACCACGGCCCGCGAGCTGGTGCGCTCGGGACGGCTCGGCCGGCTGCACACCGTACGGGCCATCACCTCCGACCCGGCGCCGCCGCCCGCCGCGTATCTGCCGCTCTCCGGTGGCCTGTACCGGGACTGCCTGGTCCATGACTTCGACATCCTGCGCTGGGTGACCGGCCGGGAGGTCGTCGAGGTGTACGCCACCGGCTCGGACGGGGGCCCTGCGATGTTCCGCGACGCGGGCGATGTCGACACGGCGGCCGCGGTGCTGACCCTGGACGACGGGACGCTGGCCACGGCGACGGCCACCCGGTGCAACGGCGCGGGCTACGACGTACGCATGGAACTCGCCGGTGAGCTCGACCAGGTCGCGGTGGGCCTGGACGACCGTACGCCGATCACCTCGACCGAGCCGAAGGGCCCGCCGCCCGCGACCAAGCCGTGGCCCGGCTTCCTGGAGCGGTTCGCCCCCGCGTACGAGGCGGAGCTGGACACCTTCGTCCGGATGGTCCAGGGCGAGGCCGAGAACCCTTGCGACGGCCGCGAGGCGCTGACGGCGCTGCGGATCGCGGAGGCGTGCGAGCTGTCCCGCCGCGAGCACCGGCCGGTCCGGCTGGAGGAGATCCCTGCGGACTGAGCGCGGCGTCCCGGCGGACAGAGCGCGGCGGTGGGGCCGGGCCCGAGCCGGGGCCCGGCCCCGGCTACCAGCTCACCGGAAGCCGCCGCACGCCGCGCATCAGCAGACCCGGCAGCCAGTCGAGCGGGCCGCCGGAGGGGTCCAGCGCCAAGTCCGGGCAGCGTTCCAGCAGGGTGCGGATCGCGATGCGGGCCTCCATACGGGCCAGCGGCGCCCCGAGGCAGAAGTGGATGCCATGCCCGAAGGCGAGATGGCCCCGGGTGTCCCGCCGGATGTCGAAGGTGTCCGGGGCCGGATAGCGGGTCGGGTCGCGGTCGCCCGCGGCGAGGCCGACCAGCACCGTCGCGCCGGCCGGGATCACCCGGTCCCCGACCGGGACCGGCTCGGCGGCGAAGCGGGTTGTGCCGTTCTCCACAGGGCCGTCGTAGCGAAGCATCTCCTCGACCGCACCGTCCAGGAGCCCGAAGTCAGCGCGCAGGGCGGCCAGTTGGTCGGGGTGGGTGAGCAGGGCCCGTACGCCGTTGGAGATGAGGTTGACCGTCGTCTCATGGCCGGCGATCAGCAACAGATAGGCGAGCGCCCGCAGTTCGGCCGCCGAGAGCCGGTCGTCGTCCTCGGCCCGGGTCCGTATGAGGGCTGAAAGCAGATCGTCGGCGGGCCCGGCGCAGCGCTTGTCCTCGATGAGTTCGTCGAGGTACGCGGCCAGGCCGTGGATGGCGTCCGCCTCGGCATTCGCTCCGGTCGGGGCCACGACCTCGTTGGACCACTTGCGGAACGCGTCGCGGTCGGCGGCCGGGATGCCGAGCAGCTCGCAGATGACGATGATCGGCAGCGGGAAGGCCAGCGCGTCCACCAGATCGCCGTGCCCGGCCGGCAGCATCGCGTCCAGCAGCTCGTCGGTGATCTGCTGGATGCGCGGGCGCAGGCTCTCCACCCGCCTCCCGGTGAATTCGCGTGTCACGAGTTTGCGGAGCCTGCTGTGGTCGGGCGGGTCCAGGACCAGCAGATTCGGTCCGATGACCTCCTCGTCGAGCATCATCGCGCCGACCGTGGCGGGCGACTTGGACAGGCGCGGGTCGGCGAGCGCGGCCCGCGCCTCCTCGTGACCCACGATCAGCCAGAACAGCTCGCCGCCCGCCATGCGCACCTCGTGGACGGGGCCCGACTCGCGCAGCCGCGCGTAGTACGGATATGGATTCGCGGTGAACTCCGCTCCGTACTCCCCCAGATCAACGATTGTCATCGCGCCAGCGTACGTCCGCTACGACGGCTCGTCCTCGTCGAGCAGGCCCGCGTCGTGCGCCAACAGCGCGATCTGGACACGGTTGTTCAGGTCCAGCTTGGCCAGAATGCGCGAGACATGCGTCTTGACGGTCGGCACGCTCATATAGAGGGTCGCGGCGATCTCGGCGTTGGACCGGCCGCGGCCGACGGCGACGGCCACCTCCCGTTCGCGGTCGGCGAGCGAGGCGATCCGCTCGGCGGCGGACTTCCTGCGGGTGCCGGGGTCGCGGTCGGCGACCTGTGTCATCAACTGGCGGGTGACGGCCGGGGAGAGCACCGGATCGCCCGCCGCCACCCGCCGTACCGCGGCGACGATCTCGGCGGGCGCGGTGTCCTTCAGGACGAATCCGGCGGCTCCCGCGCGCAGCGCCCGCAGCACCTGTTCGTCCGCGTGGAAGGTGGTGAGGACGACGACTTCGGGGGCGTCTGGGCGGCGGCGCAGTCCCTCGGTGGCGGTGAGGCCGTCCATCCCCGGCATCCGGATGTCCATCAGCACCACATCGGGCGCGAGCCGGTCGACGAGTGCCACGGCCTCCGAGCCGTCGGCCCCCTCCCCCACGATCTCGAGGTCGTCGGCTCCGCCGAACATGAAGGCGAGTCCCGCGCGGACGAGAGGGTCGTCATCGACGACGAGCAACCGGATAGTCATGCGGCTCACGGTAGCCAGGCCCGGACGCGGAAACCGCCGTCGTCGCTCGCTCCGTGTTCGAGCCTGCCGCCCGCGAGCGTGGCGCGTTCGGTCAGACCGATCAGACCCTGACCGGAGCCGGGGACCTTCTCGACCTCGCCGATCGGGGCGGGATTGGCGACGTCCACGGTGAGGCCGTGGCCCGGTCGGCCGCTCACAACGACGGTGACCTCGGCGCCCGGTGCGTGTTTGCGGGCGTTGGTCAGGCACTCCTGGGCGATGCGGTAGACGGTGCGGCCGGTGGCGGCGGGGACGACGGCGGGGTCGGTGATGCGGTTGTCGAGGGTGACCTTCATGCCCGCCTGCCGGGACTCGGCGACCAGGGCGTCGAGGGTGGCGAGCGTGGGCTGCGGCCGGTCGGCGCCTTCGCCCTCGCCGGGGGCCCGCAGTACCCCGATGATCTCGCGCAGATCCTGCAGAGCCTCGTGGGCGCTGTCGCGGATCACTCCGGCGGCCCGGGCGACCTCGGCCGGGGGCGCGTCCGGCCGGAATTCGAGTCCGCCCGCGTGCACGCTCAGCAGGGTCAGCCGGTGGGCGAGCACATCGTGCATCTCGCGGGCGATGGCCTCGCGGGCGAGCCGCTGGGCGTGCTCGGCGCGCAGCTCGGCCTCGCTCTCGGCCCGCCGGGCGCGCTCGCGCAGGGCGACGACGAGCTGGCGCTGGGCGCGTACGAGCATGCCCCAGCCGATCACCAGAAGGATCAGGATCACGCCGGTGAGGAGCGAGGCCAGGAACGACATGCCCGGATCGGGGCGTACGAGCGCCGCGGCTGCCGAACCCGCGACGGCCAGGGCCCCGACGATGGCGACGGGCTTGAAGGGGCGGTGCACGGCGAGGCTGAACAGGCTCACCAGCAGTGCCCCTGCCGGGACCGGAGACACCACGCTCACGACGAGCAGGGTGAGCGCGAGCCCGAGCGGCGCGCGGCGTCTGGCCCACAGTGCGCAGCAGGCGAGCACGCCCACCATCTGGTCGGCGAAGACGACCAGTTCGGAGTTGTCTGCCTGCCGGCTCGCCTCGGAGGCCAGGATGCCGATGAGCGCGGCGATGATGAAGGCGAAGGTGTCGACGACCCAGTCGCGTACGGTACGGCGCGGCCTGGACCCGGCCCGGGCGCCGGGCAGGTCCGCCTCCTGCGACATGGCCGAGGGCAGCAGCCAGGGGTATTCCGTGCGCGTCATATCGGCAAAGCTACGCAGGCGGGAGCGGGGATGTGGGCTCCTGTCGGCGGGAAGCTACCAAAGTCGCTCAGGCTCAGACTTTCGGATCCGCGCCGCATCCCGAGGGCCGACGCGACGGCCCCGCGTCCCGGACCACGATCGGCGCATGAAGAAGATTCTCGAAGGCATCGGGATGGTGCTGCTGGTCGCGGGTGCCTGCGGGGTGTTGCGCGAGCTGACCGGCTGGTTCCCTTTCATGGGCTTCACGCGCTTCGTCACGGACAACGTCGGCTTCCTGCACGGCCGGGAGATATACGCGAACGTGGTGATCGGCGTGGTCGGCTTCGCGGTGCTGATGATCGCGGACCAGTACAGGAAGGCCTAGGCGGCGGGCTCATGTCCGGTCGGCGGCCTCGGTCAGCCGGGTTACCTCGGCGAGGTGTTCGGCCATGCGGTTGCTGAGGCTGCCGCTCGTGAAGAGCACGGCACCGACGACGGAGACGGGCGCGGAGAGGCCGAGGACGCCGAGGAGTTCGGGCCAGTCCCGTTCGGCGGTGCACCTGTTCTCGCCCGCCCCTTCGTTGGCCGTGGAGCGGTCGGTGAACAGCCGCGCCTCGCAGTCGGTCTGGTACCCCGCGTCGTACGGCATGAGCAGCAGAACGCCGAACCACACCCACAGCAGCGCGGCAAGCGACAGCAGACCGAGACCCCACGCCCGGGTGCGCTTGGCACGCGCGCGGAACTCTATGTCGTACGTCAGTGATCGCATGGCGCACGAACCTAGCAAGCCCCGGTGCCCGCTGGTCGGCGGCCCCACGCCGTGCCCGCCGGGACCAGGGCCGCGCCCAACAGACGGGCCGCGGCCAGGTGTTCGGCCTCATCACGAGACGGAGCGATCACCGTACCCCGGCGCTGGTGCGTGACCGCTACACGCTTACTGGGCTGCCTAGTAGCTTCCGTACTCGGGGCGGCCCGCCAGCTCGTACGTGTGGATGGCCACGCCCGCGCCCGTGACCCGGGACGCGGTGTGCCGGAAGGCGGTCGGGACGGCGCCGCTGGCGAACAGCTTGCGGCCCGTGCCCAGGACGACGGGGAAGGTGAGCAGATGGAGCTTGTCGATCAGATCGTGCGCCATCAGGAAGTGGGCCAGGGCCCCGCTGCCGTGGACCTGGAGCTCGCCGTCCGTGCGCTCCTTGAGCGCGTTGACCTCCTTGACGAGATCGCCGTCGATGATGGTGCTGTTTTCCCACTCGGCCTTCTCCAGTTTGGTCGAAGCGACGTACTTCGGAAGGGAGTTGAGCTTCGAGGCGATCGGATTGGCGGGGTCGGTCACCTTGGGCCAGTATCCCGCGAAGATCTCGTACGTACGGCGGCCGAGCAGGAAGGCACCCGCCTTGTCGAAGACCTCATTGATGAACCGGCCGAAGTCCTCGTCCCCGTACGGCACGGACCAGCCGCCCAGCGCGAAGCCGCCACTGGTGTCCTCTTCAGGCCCTCCGGGGGCCTGCATCACACCGTCGAGGGTGACAAAACTGGTGATCGAGAGCTGAGCCATGACAGGTTCCTCTTTCGGGGTGCTCGGGATTGCGGCGTTCCGGTCATCAGCTGAGACCCCCCTCGTACCAGGAAATCATCGGTCGGCCCGGCGCGCCTCGGCACGTACTAGCCGGCGTCCGTGGAGAACAGCCCGCCGGTCGGTCCCTGCTTGTCGCCGCCCTGGGCCTTCCTGAGGGCGTTGGCGAGACCCTCGATGGTCAGCGACTGGAGGATCACCCGCCCATTGCCCTCCAGGGTGGCCAGGGAGAGGCCCTCGCCGCCGAAGACGGCGTTCATCAGACCCTGGCGGTTGAGGCCACCGATGCGCTGGACGCCGTAGCGGATGCCCTCCTCGAAGGCGACGATGCAGCCGGTGTCGACCTCGATACGGCCGCCGAAGTCGGCTGGATCGAGGTCGATGAAATTGCCCGCGCCGCAGATGATGACCGTGCCGCGGCCGGTGAACTTCTCCAGGATGAAGCCCTCACCTCCGCTGCGGCCTGTCTTGCCGCCCTGGAAGGCGATGCCGAACTCGACAGTGGACTCGGCGGCGACGAAGGCGTCCTTCTCGGCCATCCACGCGCGCGTGCCGTCGAGTTCGAGGGCGCGCATCTCGCCGGGCAGTACGCCCGCGAAGCCCACGGTGCCTTCGCCGCCGGTGGAGGTGAAGTACTGGAAGGCGAGGGATTCACCGGCGAGGGCGCGCTGGCCGGCCTGCATGGCGGTGCCCATGGCCTGGCGCAGCATTCCGCCCATGCCGCCGGAGCCGGAGCCGCCGGCGGACTGGCCGCCTGCGCCGCCCCCGCCCCCGCCGGGGCCGGACAGCCGGGTCTCCATCGTCACGTTGGACGTCTTGAACAGGAACTTTCCGGCCTCGCAGTAGACGGTCTGGCCCGGCTGGAGGGAGACGACCGCCATCTGCATGGCGTTGCCGACGATCTCTTGCTGAAGGGTCACACGGTGATTCAACGTCCGTTTGGCGTCGGCACGGAGGAGGCAGGGCCGCTTTCCTTACGTCGGCGGCGTAGCGCCTGCGGCGGGCCTGTTCCCCACCCCGCCCCTTCCCGCTGTGACATTTTGCGGCTCCGCCGCGTGGCGGGGCGCTGGCCCAGGACCCCCGCGCCTCAAACGCCGGCGGAAACTTCAGCCCGTCCGGCGTTTGAGGACATGCGGCCGAAGGTCGCCTACGGGGAGGTTGGAGGTCCCCCGGACGGAGTCTCAAGGGAAGGCGGGTAGGGGAACGAGCCCCGCAGGGATCAGCCGCCCAGTTCCTGGTGGCGCGCCGCAAGCCGCGCCGCCCCCTCCGCTGTCAGTGAACCGAACAGCCGCAGCCGCGAGATCCCCCCGTCCGGGTAGATGTCCACCCGTACATGCGTTCCCACTGCCCCCGCGCCCAGCACAAACCGGTGATTCGTGTCCGGCTGCAGCCGCGTCCGCGGCAGGATCTGTGTCCACTCCCCCGTCTCGCCGTCGCGGAGCGAAACCGACGCCCAGCCGGCGCTGTTGCCCTTGAGATACGCCGTGTCGATCTCGACCGCGCGGATCTCGCACTGCGCCACCAGCTGGTAGCGGATCCAGTCGTTGCCCTTGTCCCGGCGCCGGCGGGTCTCCCAGCCGTCGTCCATCTTGCGGGAGCGGCCGGGCTGGATGGTGTTGGTGGCCGGGGAGTAGAAGCGGTCGGAGGCGTCCTCGACCTGGCCGCCGTTCTCCAGAGCCACGAGGTCGAAGGTGCCGAGCACGCCGAGCCACTCGGGGTCGGGCGCGACCTCGCCGTAGACGCGCAGGCGGGCGATGCCTCCGTCGGGGTGCTGGTTGACGCGCAGGTGCGTGAAGCGCTGCTCGACGTCGACGGCGAAGCCGTTCGCCGCGTGGCCGCCGATGGCCGTACGGTGCACGAGCGTCGTCCACTTCACGTCGTCGGCGAGCAGTTCCTCGGGCGCCGGGGACCCGGCCACCGCGGTGGCTTCGACCGAGACGGCCTGCGGGTAGTTGCCGCGGAAGTGGGCGGTGTCGATGACGATGCCGCGTACGACGCCGGGCGCTCCGAGGCGTACGAGCGCCCAGTCGTGGTCGTCGTCCGTGGGATGCGGCTGCTCGGCCGAGATGCCGCGGCGGCGGCGGGTCTCCCAGCCGTCCATGATCTTGCCCTTGTGGCCGAAGTGCTCGGGGTCGAACTCGGCAGCCTCGGGCTTGAGCATGTTCTCGCGCTCGGCGAAGAACTCGTCGTTGGCCGCGATGACGCCCGCGCCGAGCCGCCGGTCGGCGAGGTCGGCGTAGTGCGTGAAGGGGAAGTCCGCCGTGCGGTAGTCGGCGTACGGGTCGCCGCCGCCGAACGGACTGGCGTCACCGGTGAAGGAAGGGATGGACACGATCAGTTGTTCCTTTCGAGCAGCCGGCCGGTCGGCTCGGCCAGGGTGCCGTTCTCCACGATGCGCTCGCCGCGCAGCCACGTCGATCTGACGACTCCGTGCAGGGTCTTGCCCGCGTACGCGGTCACCTGGTTGCGGTGGTGGAGCTCGGCCGGGTCGACGGTGAAGGTCTCGTCGGGCGCGAGGACCGCGAAGTCGGCGTCGCGTCCGGCCTCGATCGCGCCCTTGTGTCCCAGTCCCGCGAGCTGCGCGGGTGCGGCGGACATCCAGCGGACGACGTCCTGAAGGGTGTGCCCGCGCTTGCGGGCCTCCGTCCAGATGGCGGGGAGGCCGAGCTGCAGGGAGGAGATACCGCCCCAGGCGGAGGCGAAGTCCGGGGTCTTGAGGTCAGTGGTGCAGGGCGAGTGGTCGGAGACGATGCAGTCGATGATCCCGTCGGCCAGGCCCTCCCACAGGGCGTCCTGGTTCTCGGCCTCGCGTATCGGCGGGCAGCACTTGAACTCCGTTGCCCCGTCCGGGACTTCCTCGGCCGTGAGGGTGAGGAAGTGCGGACAGGACTCGACGGAGATCTTCACGCCCTCGCGCTTGGCGGCCGCGATGAGAGGCAGCGCGTCGGAGGAGGACAGGTGCAGCACATGTACGCGGGCGTCGAGCCGCCTGGCGTGTGCGATCAGCCCTTCGATCGCGGTGTTCTCGGCGTCGCGCGGCCGGGAGGCGAGGAAGTTCGCGTACGCGGGTCCGGGCTCCTGCGGCGCCGCGGCCAGATGGTGCGGGTCCTCGGCGTGCACGATCAGCAGTCCGCCGAAACCGGCGATCTCGGCCATCGACCTGGCGAGCTGTTCCTGGTCGAGCTCCGGGAACTCCTCGACGCCGGACGGCGAGAGGAAGCATTTGAAGCCGAAGACTCCGGCGTCGTACAGCGGCCGCAGATCCTTCACATTGGACGGGATCGCGCCGCCCCAGAAGCCGACGTCGATGTGCGCCTTGCTGCGCGCCACCTCCCGCTTGGTGGTGAGGTTGGCGACGGTGGTGGTGGGCGGGAGGGAGTTGAGCGGCATGTCCAGCAGGGTGGTGATGCCGCCCGCCGCGGCCGCGCGGGTGGCGGTCCAGAAGCCCTCCCACTCGGTGCGGCCGGGGTCGTTCACATGGACATGGGTGTCGACGAGGCCGGGGAGCAGGACGTCGTCCCCGAAGTCCTCCAGCCGGGCGCCGGCCGGCACCTCGGCGTCGTACGGCAGCACCGCCGCGATCTTTCCGGCGGCTACGGCGACCGATGCGGGCCGTGTGCCGTCCGGGGTGATCACGCGCGTCGAGCGCAGTACCAGCTTCACGTCCACATTGGACACCCGTGCCCCTCACTTCCGTCCGGTCGAGCGGACCGTACAGCGGACCGCGCTGCGAAATTCAACGAACTGTTGAAGGAGTCTTCACTCCGCGGTCCTCGCCGTCAAGACCCGCTCGTTCCGGCCGGAGGGCTTGGATATTTCCACAAAGTGGAAGTAGAATTTCACAAAGCAGAAGGTGATATTCACCGAGCAGGTCGGCAAGGGACCATGGGAAGTGACTGCCGAGACGTGGGCAAACGCCCCCTGACCGGCATGGACGCCCTCACGACTCCAGTGTGCCCGACCCGGACGCCCGGTAGGCTGCTCACTTGCCCGCCTGCCCGAAAGGACCGTTGACGTGCCAACGTCCAGCGCCAGCACCACCGACGCCGCCAAGCCCGCATCCAGCGGCGGCGTGCAGTCGCTGGAGCGCGCCTTCGACCTGCTCGAGAGAATGGCCGACGCGGGCGGCGAGGTCGGGCTGAGCGAACTCTCCGCCAGCAGCGGCCTGCCGCTGCCCACCATCCACCGGCTGATGCGCACGCTGGTGGCCTGCGGTTACGTACGCCAGCAGACCAACCGCCGCTACGCACTCGGCCCCCGGCTGATCCGCCTGGGAGAGTCCGCGTCCCGGCTGCTCGGCACGTGGGCCCGCCCCTATCTCGCCCGGCTGGTCGAGGAGACGGGCGAGACGGCGAACATGGCGCTGCTCGACGGCGACGAGATCGTGTACGTCGCGCAGGTGCCCTCCAAGCACTCCATGCGGATGTTCACCGAGGTCGGCCGGCGCGTGCTGCCGCACTCCACGGGCGTGGGCAAGGCGCTGCTCGCGCACACCCCGCCGGACGAGGTGCGCGCGCTGCTCGCCCGTACCGGCATGCCCGCGGCCACCGAGAAGACAATCACGACACCCGAGGGCTTCCTGGAAGCGCTCGAACAGGTGCGGCGCGCCGGTTACGCAGTCGACGACAACGAGCAGGAGATAGGGGTCCGCTGCCTCGCGGTCTCGGTGCCCAACTCCCCCACGGCGGCGGCGGTTTCGATCTCCGGTCCCGCGGGCCGGGTCACCGAGGCGGCCACCGAGAAGATCGTCCCGATCCTCCAGGAGGTCGCGAAGGATCTCTCGACGGCGCTGGCGAACACGGCGGCGCAGGGCTGATCCAAGCGACACCACCCGCGCCCTGCTCCCCCGGCTCGTTGCCGCAGGAGCAGGGCGTTCGGCTTTGGGTGCCCTACGAGCGGGCCGCCTCCAGCAGCACTCGGGCGGCCTCCTTGGCCTGCCCCGCCGTCGCGCTGCTACCCGTTATGGCGGCCGTCGTGATCGCGCCCTCCACCAGCAGCAGGAGAGGCTCGGCCAGCGAGGCGGGACGGCCCGCGGCGGCCACCAGGCCCGCGAGATAGCTCCGTAGCGCGTCAACATGATCGCGGGCCGCGGCCGCCACCGCGTCCGATGTCGCACCCAGCTCCCCGAACGAGTTCACGAAGGCGCAGCCGCGGAAGTCGGGCTCCTCGAACCACGACTGCAGCCAGTCGAAGACGGCGAGGATCTTGTTCTCGTCCGCAGCCTCCGCGGCGTCATTGGGCCGGGCGTCGACATGGCTCGCCAGACGCCCGCCAGCGTGCGTCACGCCGGCGCAGATACGCCTCCTCTCTGAGGACGTCGGCCGGGACCCGGCACCGGGCTCAGCCCGCCACCGGCAGCGCCGCGAGCCGCCCGTCCGCCATCGTGACGGTGCGGTCCGTCCGCTCCAGGTGTGCCCGGTCGTGGGTGACCAGTACGGTCGCAGTCCCCCGCTCCCGTGTCAGGGCGCCCAGCAAGTCCAGTATCGCCGCGCCCCGTTCATGGTCCAGGGCGCTCGTCGGCTCGTCGACCAGCAGGACGGCGGGCTCGTTCATCAGGGCCCGGGCGATATTCACGCGCTGGCGCTGTCCGCCCGAGAGCTGGTGCGGACGGCGGTGCGCCTCGCGGGCGAGGCCGACCGCGTCCAAGAGCTCCAGGGCTCTGGCCCGTGACTCGCGCGGTCCGTGCCCGGACACATGGGCCATCACCTGGAGCTGCTCGGCCGCCGTCAGGGACGGCAGCAGATTGGGCTGCTGGAAGACGATGCCGATGCGCTCGCGCCGCAGCGCGGCCCGGCCCGCCCGGTCCAGGCCGGCCGTGTCCGTACCGTCCACGACGACCCTGCCCCGGTCGGGGGTGACCAGGGTCGCCGCGACAGCGAGCAGGCTCGACTTCCCGGAGCCGGACGGGCCGACGACGGCGGTGAGCGAGCCCGCCGTGACCTCCAGCGAGACGGAGTCCAGCGCGGTGAGCCGCCCGTCGCCGTCGGGGTAGGTCAGGGTCACGTCGTCGAGCAGCAGGTTCGCAGAGGTCATCGTGCGCTCCCGAGGGCGGTCAGAGGATCGACGGCGGTGATCCGCCGGATGGACAGGGCCGCGCCGAGGACGCCGAGGACGCTCATCACGGCGGCGGGCAGCAGCACGGTCGGCGCCGCCAGTTCGAATGGCACGTCACCGCCGCTGATCAGCGCGCCGATCGCGGCGGCCAGAGCCGTACCGAGGAGCGTTCCGGCGGCCAGCATCGTCACCGCCTGCCCCAGCGCGTCCTTGAGCAGATACGGCGTCGAGGCGCCGAGCGCCTTCAGTACGGCGATGTCGGCGCTGCGCTGGATCGTCCAGACGGTGAAGAAGGCCCCGGTGACGAGGGCGCTGATGACGAAGAGGAAGCCGCGCATCAGTTGCAGCGAGCCGTTCTCGGCCTGGTAGGAGCCGATCGCGGTCAGCGCCTCGTCGACGCCGAGTGTCTTCGTACCGGCGGCCTCGTCACCAGCCGCGAGGTCCGCGCCGCCCAAGCCGCCCGACTCCGTGAGTGCGATGACAGTGGCCTGTTCCTGCGTCGTGGTTCCGGAGTTCCCGATCCGCTGCCAGTCGTCGAGCGCCGTCCACACCACCGGCGTATGGCTGAAGGAGGCATCGCCCTCGACCGCCGCGACTGTCTCCTCCAAGGTGCCGATCCTGACCCGGTCGCCCCCGCCGACGCCCAGCTCCTCGGCCGCCTTCCCGGAGAGGACGACACGGCCCGGCGCGAGGCCCTGAGGCGCGAGCCCGGAGTCGGGCTCCACGCCGAAGGACGACACGGCGGCGCTGCGGTCCCCGGCGGCGGCGTTCAGCGTACGGATGCCGATGGGGTGGGCACCCGTGACGCCGGGCTGCCTCGCCCACCTCGCCCACTGGCCCTCGTTCACGGACGAGTTGGTGAAGGACACCGGCCGGCCGCCGGGCGGGGCGGCGAAGGCGATGTGGTCGGCGGGCAGGCCGGTGACGGCCGAGGTGTTCTCCCGGGCCAGCCCGGCGGTCAGCCCCGACAGCAGGCCCACCAGCAGCGTGATCAGCACGACCACCGTGCCCATCAGGGCGAACCGGCCCTTGGCGAACCGCAGATCTCTCCATGCGACGAACATGAGCCCAGCCTCGGGTACGCGGCCCTCGCGAACATCGCGCCGCGGTGCGTACTCACATCAATCCTTTGATTGACCTCCCGCCCCCGCACCCCGCTTACGCTGGGACGACCATGGATTCCCGCCCCCTCACCCCCGTCTTGCGCGTGCTGCGCCTGTGCCTGCACGCGCTGCTGGCCGGGCTGCTCACGCTCGCCGCGATACGGGCCGCGGCGGACGGCACCCCGCACGCCTACGCCGTCGTGGCGGCCGCCGCCGTGATGGCCGTGGTGTACGCAGCCGGTGTGCTGAGCCCGGCTGTAAACCGCTCGCCGCGCGCCGCCGCGCTCTGGCTGGCCGCACTCGGCGCGGCGTGGCTGGCGCTGCTCGCCCTCTCCCCCGACGGCCTGTGGGCCGCCTTCCCGCTGTACTTCCTGCTGCTGCATCTGCTGCCGGTGCGCTGGGGGCTGCCCGCGGTCGCCGTGACCGCGGCCGCCGCCATCGGGAGCTTCCTGCTGCACGGCAGGACGATCACCCCGGGCACGTTCATCGGGCCGCTGCTCGGCGCGGCCGTCGCCGTCGCGACCGTGCTCGGCTATCGCGCGCTGTACCGGGAGAGCGAGAGCCGGCGCGAGCTCATCGAGGAACTGGTCTCCACCCGGGCGGAGCTCGCCGAGGCGGAGCACCACGCCGGGGTGCTGGCCGAACGTGAGCGGCTGGCCCGGGAGATCCACGACACCCTCGCCCAGGGGCTGTCCAGCATCCAGCTGCTGCTGCGCGCGGCCGAGCGGACCCTGCCCGAGGACGCTCCGGCCGCCGCGCATGTACGCCGGGCCCGGCAGGCCGCGCAGGACAACCTCGCCGAGGCACGCCGTTTCGTACGCGCCCTGACGCCGCCCGACCTGGAGCACGGCTCGCTGGCCGGGGCACTCCAGCGACTGTGCGCCGGGGCGCCCGGGCCCGCCGTCCAGTTCGGCATCAGCGGTACGCCCGTCGAGCTGCCCACTCCGTACGAGGTCGCCCTGCTGCGTACCGCGCAGTCGGCGCTCGCCAACACCGTGCGCCATGCCGCCGCCGGGCGGGCCGAGATCACGCTCAGCTTCATGGACACCTCGGTCTCGCTCGACGTGGTCGATGACGGCCGGGGCTTCGACCCCACGACCGCGGCGCCGGTGCCGGACGGGGACGGCGGTTTCGGACTGCCCGCGATGCGGTCGCGGGCGCGGTCGCTCGGCGGAACGCTCAGCGTGGAGTCGGCCCCGGGCCAGGGCACGGCGCTCGCGCTGACACTGCCTCTTCCGGCACAGGTCTCCGCATGAACGCGCCGATCCGCCTGCTGCTCGCCGACGACCATCCCGTCGTACGGGCGGGGCTGCGGGCGGTCCTCGACACCGAGCCCGACTTCGCCGTCGTCGCGGAGGCGGCCACCGCGGAACTGGCCGTCGGCCGGGCCGCCGCGGGCGGCGTCGACGTGGTGCTGATGGACCTTCAGTTCGGCCCCGGCATGCACGGATCCGAGGCGACAGCGGCGATCAGCGCGCTACCGGAAGCGCCCCGGGTCCTGGTCCTCACGACGTACGACACGGACGCGGACATCCTGGCGGCGGTGGAGGCGGGCGCGGCGGGCTACCTCCTCAAGGACGCACCCCCGGAGGAACTGGCCGCGGCGGTCCGTACGGCGGCATCGGGCCGGTCGGCGCTCGCCCCGGCCGTGGCGCACCGGCTGATGGACCGGATGCGAACGCCCTCACAGGCGCTGACGAAGCGGGAGCTTGAGGTGCTGCAGCTGGTGGGGGACGGTCTGTCGAATCTGCAGATCAGCAAGGAGCTGTTCCTGAGCCAGGCGACCGTGAAGTCCCATCTGGTGCACATTTACGCGAAGTTGGGGGTGGACTCGCGGACGTCCGCGGTGGCGGCGGCGAGGACGCGCCGCCTGATCCGCGGCTGAGCCCGTCCCGCATTCAGCCCGTCCGGCGTTTGAGCCTCAGACTCCCGGACAGGACCTAGCGCGGCACCTCGCCGAACAGGTCGACCGCCTCCCGCACCGCCATCAGCCCCGGCGCCAGCGCGCTCACCGACCCGATCGCCCCCGCGATCAGCAGCAACGAGCGCCGCATCCGCGGGATTTCGGGATCGCCCGCCGCCACCATCGCCGCCAGCACCGCCAGTTCGTCCTCGGCGATCCCCCGGTCGGGGAACTCTCCCGGATGACCGGCCAGTTCGCGGCGGAGCCGGGAGACGGCAGCCCGCAGCTCCGCCGCCCTGGGGTCCTCGCCGCTCACTGTCACCCGCGTCTGCCCTACGCTCCGCAACAAAGCCCGCCCCCTCGCAGGTCCTTAGGGTCGTTCGACGACCGTCAGCAGTTGGTCGGACACTGAGGGTCGCGGGCAAGCTACGCCATCCGATGCGGTACGCGCCACTCCATGGACGGAATTCAGTAGGAGGGCTGCACGGAGTCCATCGCACCGCGCCAGACCGTCACATCGACGGTCATGTAGTGGCTGGGATCCGATTCGGGCGACCTGCCCTGGTAGGTCACCAGGCCGACGTTCCCCGTATCACTGAGCACACAGAATTTCGCGCCCTTCGACAGATTCTCGATCTTGAGCGAAGAGGCGAACCGGGTGTCACTCTTGCAGGTCGCCAGGTCAGGGCTCTGGCCCGGGCCCAGGAGGACCAGCTTTGCGTTCTTGGCGTCGATCGTGCCGATGTAGTACTCGTGCTCGAAGTCGAGGCTGGCGGCGCCTTCACTCGCAATCGGCTTGACCGGCTCGTCGCCGAGGCTGATGCCGTAGTCGTCCGCCACGTTGAGGCCGTTGTACGTCTTGGGCTTCGGGTCCGCGACCGGTCGGGAGGGCTTGGTGGACTTGTTGCCGCCCGCGCTGTCAGTGGCGCCGTTCCCGCTCGTGTCCGGCGTGCTGCCGCCCTTGTCCTGGCCCTGGGACTGGCTGCCCTTGTCCTTGTCCTGGCCGGACTGAGCGACGTACACGCCACCGCCGACGAGCGCGCCGAGCACCAGCGTGATGACGACGGCGGTGGCGAGAGTGCTGCTCTTCTTCTTGGGCGCGCCGGGCGCGAGCTGCCCGGAAGCCGTCTGGTAGGGCTGCACCGGATACGGCTGCGGGGGGCGGACGTGCTGGGGCGCGGTATGAGCGTGCGGGGCGGCATGCGCCTGCGGGTAGCCGTAGGTCGGGTTCTGGGGCGGCGGTCCGAAGCCGGGCGGCGGGGTCGCCGGGGCGGAGGCCGCTGTGGGCGGCGGAACCGGAGCGGGTGACTGCGTCTGAGCCGGGCCCGCGGTCTGCGTGGGCGCGTAGTGCGGCGACTGGACCGGCGGCTGCTGGACGGGAGCCTGCGTGGGCGGGTGGGCCGGAACCGGGGCATGCCCGGCCGGCGGTGTCACCGGCGGCGCGGGCGCCGCCGTGCGCGTGGTGATCTCGGCCGCCACCGCGCGCGGCAGCCACTCCTCGGGACGCCGCAGCACCGTTTCCGCATTGGCGGACTGGCAGATGGTGAGCAGCTCGGCGACCGACGGCCGCCCGTCCGGCTCCTTCATCAGGCAGCGGGTCACCAACTCACGCAACTGGTGGGGCAGTTCGGTGAGGTCGGGCTCCTCGTGCACGATCCGGTAGAGCACACCGTGCGAAGTGCCTTCACCGAAGGCCGCCTTGCCGGTCGCCGCGAACGCGGCGATCTGGCCGAGCGCGAAGATGTCGGTGGCCGAGGTGACCTGGCTGCCGGCGGCCTGCTCGGGGGCCATGAAGGACGGCGTGCCGATCGTGACGCCGCTGCTGGTGAGCGAGGTGGCGTCGGCGGCGCGGGCGATGCCGAAGTCGATGACGCGCGGACCGTCCGAGGACAGCAGCACGTTGGCGGGCTTGAGGTCGCGGTGCACGATTCCCGCTCCATGGATGACATGGAGCGCCTCGGCGATTCCGGCGACCAGCAGCAGCACGGTCTCCACCGGCAGCTTGCCGTGCTCGTGGACCGCGTCGGCGAGCGAGGGCCCGGGGACGTAAGCCGTGGCGAGCCAGGGCTGCTTGGCCGCGGCGTCGGCGTCGATGACCGGCGCGGTGTACAGGCCCTGCACGCGCTGCGCGGACTGCACCTCCTGGGCGAACCGGCGGCGGAACTCCGCGTCCTGGGCGAAGTCGGGCCGGATCACCTTGATGGCGATGGGACGGCCGCCGGGCGTGTACGACAGATACACCTTGCCCATGCCGCCCGCGCCGAGCTTGGCGGCGAGCTTGTATCCGGCGACGTGCTTCGGATCGTCTTCGGCCAGAGGCTGGAAGACCGTTCCCTCGTGTGCGCGCCCACTCATTGAACTCTCGTCCCCCATGCCGAACTTCAGTATCGGAGGGAACCCTATCCAAGGCTCGCCCCGCTCTCCACGTCGGACGACCGATGGCGCCGGCTCGGTTGCACAACACGGCCGGCGGGCCGTGAATCGCTCGGCACTTCGACCGGTTATGAGGTAAGGAGTCCTTATGGCACACCCACTTCCCCACCCATCGAAGGAGCCGGTCGTTGCCGGTCTGCTGCTCGCCGCGGGCGGCGGGCGGCGACTCGGCGGACGGCCGAAGGCATTGCTGGAACACCGCGGGCGGCCGCTGGTCGAGCACGCGGTGCGCGTCCTGCGCGAGGGCGGCTGCACTCCGGTCCATGTGGTGCTGGGTGCGGCTGCCGACCGCGTACGCAAGGAGGCAGATCTGTCCGGCTGCGTACTGGTCGACAACCCCGGCTGGGAGGAGGGCATGGGCTCCTCGCTGCGCGCGGGTCTTCAGTCGCTGTCCGCCACGGCGGCGGACGCGGCGCTCCTCTCTCTTGTGGACCAACCGGGGATCGGCGCCGAGGCGGTGGCCCGCGTGCGGGCCGCCTACCGCTCTCGTCAGTCGCTCGCGGCGGCCGCGTACGGAGGCGAGCGCGGCCATCCGGTTCTCTTCGGCGCGGGGCGCTGGCAGGAGATCACGGCGAGCGCGGTCGGCGACCGCGGCGCCCGCGCCTATCTCAAGGAGCACGAGTCCTCGCTCGCGCTGATCGAGTGCGGCGATGTGGCCGAGGCGTACGACATCGACACGGCGGCGGATCTGGCGCACCTTGAGTGAACGGCGTGGCACTCAGCGCCATGGTCTGTCGACCCAGAGAATCTCGATATCAACAAACCATTGAACTTCCACCATGAGGAAACTACTATCCACTGGTCAGAAGCGCCCGACACCCCAGACGGCGCCCGCGACCGCACCTCGGCTCTTGCGGCACCGAGTGCCGTAACCGCACGCCCGGCGGCCGTCAGGCACCGCCCGCTGAAGGAAGTGACAGCTCATGTCCGCACCAGCGCCGTCCCCGCTGGCCATCGTCGAAGCCGAGCACCTGCCCCGGCAGGAAGAGGTCCTCACCGAGGCGGCCCTCGCCTTCGTGGCTGAGCTGCACCGGCGGTTCACACCGCGGCGTGACGAGCTTCTCGCCCGCCGCTCCGAGCGCCGCGCCGAGATCGCCCGTACCTCCACCCTGGACTTCCTCCCGGAGACCGCCGCGATCCGCGCGGACGACTCCTGGAAGGTCGCCCCGGCCCCCGCGGCGCTGAACGACCGCCGGGTGGAGATCACCGGACCCACCGACCGCAAGATGACCATCAACGCCCTGAACTCGGGCGCGAAGGTCTGGCTCGCCGACTTCGAGGACGCCTCGGCTCCCACCTGGGAGAACGTCGTCCTCGGCCAGCGCAATCTGATCGACGCCTACGAGCGGAAGATCGACTTCACCGACCCGAAGTCCGGGAAGTCCTACGCCCTCAGGCCGAACGAGGAGCTCGCGACCGTCGTGATGCGCCCGCGGGGCTGGCACCTCGACGAGCGTCACCTGCAGTTCGAGGGCCGTCCGGTCCCGGGCGCGCTGGTCGACTTCGGCCTGTACTTCTTCCACAACGCCCAGCGCCTGATCGACCTCGGCAAGGGCCCCTACTTCTACCTCCCGAAGACGGAGTCGTACCTTGAGGCCCGCCTCTGGAACGACATCTTCGTCTTCGCTCAGGACTACGTCGGCATCCCGCAGGGCACCGTCCGCGCGACCGTTCTGATCGAGACGATCACGGCGGCGTACGAGATGGAGGAGATCCTCTACGAGCTCCGCGACCACGCGGCCGGTCTCAACGCGGGCCGCTGGGACTACCTCTTCTCCATCGTCAAGAACTTCCGTGACGGTGGCGAGAAGTTCGTGCTTCCGGACCGCAACGCGGTGACGATGACCGCCCCCTTCATGCGCGCGTACACCGAACTCCTCGTCCGCACCTGCCACAAGCGCGGCGCCCACGCCATCGGCGGCATGGCGGCCTTCATCCCCTCCCGCCGCGATGCCGAGGTCAACAAGGTCGCCTTCGAGAAGGTCAAGGCCGACAAGGACCGCGAGGCGGCCGACGGCTTCGACGGCTCCTGGGTCGCCCACCCCGATCTGGTCCCGATCGCGCTGGCCTCCTTCGACGCGGTGCTGGGCGAGAAGCCCAACCAGAAGGACCGGCTGCGCGAGGACGTCTCGGTGGCGGCCGGCGATCTGATCGCGATCGACTCCCTCGACGCCAAGCCCACGTACGAGGGCCTGCGCAACGCCGTCCAGGTCGGCATCCGCTACATCGAGGCATGGCTGCGCGGCCTCGGTGCGGTCGCGATCTTCAACCTGATGGAGGACGCGGCGACCGCGGAGATCTCCCGCTCCCAGATCTGGCAGTGGATCAACGCGGGCGTCGTCTTCGAGAACGGCGAACTCGCCACCCCGGAGCTGGCCCGCAAGGTCGCGGCGCAGGAACTGGCCGCGATCCGCGCGGAGATCGGCGAGGAGGCGTTCGCGTCCGGCAAGTGGCAGCAGGCCCACGATCTGCTGCTGCACGTCTCACTCGACGCCGACTACGCGGACTTCCTGACGCTCCCCGCGTACGAGCAACTGGCCGGCTGAATCTGTCTGTACGTCTTCACGACGCCCCCGGTTTCGCACAGCACCGGGGGCGTCGTGGTTGGTTCGAGACCGCCGCCGGGCCTAGCGCACCGACCGGCCGCGGGCTGCCGGCCCGGCCTGCTCCTCACGGCGGGTGCGCAGCAGGAGCGCGACCCAACTGCGGTAGGGCGCCCAGTGGTCGCTGATCTCGGCGAGCCGGCGCACATCGGAGGCGTCAGGGTCGCTGAGGCCGTAGGCCTCGGCCATCGAGGCGTGGAGCCGGCGTTCATGGCGGGGGAAGACGTCGGGGTGTCCGGCGCCGCGGATGAGGATGAGCTCTGCGGAGAAGGGGCCGATACCGGGCAGAGTCCGCAGATGAGCGAGGGCGTCTTCCACCGGCATCGCGCGCAACCGGGCTGCGTCGAGATCACCGGCGAGAGCCGCGTCGGCGAGGGCACGCAGCCGTTCGACCTTCATCTCGGGCAGGCCCGGAACACGGCTGAGTCCGCGCAGGACCATCGGGGTGGGGAAGGCGTGCAGCGACTCCCCGGCAACGGCGACGCGCTGTCCCTGGTGCTGGGCGATGCGGGCCTTGATCGCGGCGGCCTGGACCATCCGGATGCGGTGGCCGATGACCGCCCAGGCCGCGGCCTCGTACGGCGAGTAGAAACACACCGGCCGCAACCCCGGGTACGCCGCCATGAGTTCGGCCACGACGGGATCGCCCTCGGCGAGCCGTGGGAACCCGCTGCCGTCGACGTCGAGCGAGAGGATGCGGGCCAGTTGCGCCCGCACCGTGCTCACACCATCCGATTCCGCTGATGCCGCGCCCTTCCCGTCGTTGCCCGGATTCCCGGTGAGCACGGTCACATCCGCCTGTACGGTGCCATCCGAGCCCTGCGCCTGCCTCACCTCCGCGCTCACCGTCGAGTGGCCGTCGTCGGCGGGAAAGGCCAGGCGCAGCACCCTGCCGTCCGATGCGTCGCGGTACCCGGCGGGTGTGAAGCCCTCCAGGAACCGCATGCTCGCCGCAAGTGAGAACGGCCCGCGCGGGGTGATGGCGATGGCGGTCATGGTCAGCCTTCGTGCGTGGTGATGGCGTAGCCCTCGGGGCCGACGAACGTGAACATCCTGCCGAACGGACCGTCCTCGGGTTCCTTGACGATGGGGATCCCGGCGGCGTGGAGCCTGTCGTGCAGAGCCTGCGCGTCAGTGGTCCGGAACCACAGGGCGACGCCGAGTCCGGGCCGCTCGACGGAGTCGAGATCCACTCCCGGCAGCGGCTCGCGGACGGCGAACGGAACCGGCTCGGTGGCGAACACCACGGCGCCGGGCGGCGAGAGGGGCGCCCGGCGCAGCCCGAGCTGCTCCTCGTAGAACGCGGCGGCCGCGTCGACATCGCGCACCTGCAGAGCGATGAAGTCCGGCCCGCCGACGGTGACAGTCATGAGTACTCCTCGATCGTGTTGCATGTCAGGACTTTGACATATGCAGAAGTTAGGCGACACGGCGCACACATGTCAAACTCCTGACATGCATGACGCGACTCCCTCCAGCCAGGCCCCGCCCGCCGCCGACGTGACCGAGCGCCTGGGGTACCGCCTCAAGCGCGCCGCCGCGGCGCTGCGCGGCGCGATGGACAGAGCACTGCGTGAGTACGGCCTGACGGTGCCGCAGTACGCCTGCCTCGAACTCCTCGACCAGCGCCCGGGCCTGTCCAACGCGGAGCTGGCCCGCGGCACGTTCGTCACGCGGCAGTCCATGAACGTCGTCCTTCGCGGACTGCAGGAGGCCGGCCTCATCTCCCGGCCGGCCACCACCGACCGCGGCCGCGCTCTGCCCGCCCACCTCACCGAGGAGGGCCACCGTCGCCTCGCGTCGGCACGGTCCGCCGTCTACGCCATCGACCAGCGCATGACCGACGCCGTCCCGGAGCAACGTCTCGCCGAGCTCCTCGCCGACCTCGACAACATGGCGGCGGCACTCGACGGGTGAGAAGGCCGCGCGTCAGGGCCGTGTCGTTTGGATCAGGCAGGTGGCCTGCCGCCGCGGCTGGCGCGACGCGGCGCGAACGGGCTAGCGGACCACGACCGTGCGTTGTGCGGAGAAGTCGCCCCACTTCCCGTCGGGGAGCCTGGCCCGGAGTTTGATGCTGTAGCGGGTGCCCGGCTTGTCCGTGACCGTCATGGTGTACGTCGCCGTCCCGACGGGCGGGGTGGCACCCCACACGATGGTTGTGGCCAACTTCCCGTTCAGGAACAGCTGATGCTCCTTGACCGGACCACTGGTCTGCGGCGGCGTCCAGCTCAGGTCGACTTTCCCTTTCCGGGCGGTTGCTTGCAGCCCGGTGGGCGCAGTGCTGGGAGGCGCTCCGGGTGCGGACGGCGTGGTGAGATCGACGGCGTTGCTGTCGGCCGATGACTTCTCGGCGGCGTCGCGTGCCCGGACGGTGAAGGTGTAGACGGTTCCCGGCCGAAGTCCGTTGATGTGCGCGCTCGTTTCGTTTCCGCTCACGCTGTGGATCCGGGAGTCCTCCTGGTAGATGTCGTACGAGGTGATGCCGACGTCGTCGCCGGCCCGCACCCAGGACAAGGTGGCCGCACGGCTCCCGTCGGCCCGGATTGTGAGCTTCAGCGGTCGCGAGGGCGCCTTGTGGTCCTCCGGCGTGGGGGCCGGTGTGGTGACGGGCACGGCGGCGCTCGGCTCGGAGAGGTTGCCCGCGGCGTCGCGCGCGCGGACGGTGAAGGTGTACGAGGTCTCGGGTGTCAATTGGTCAATGTCGACCATGTTCCTGGTGGCCGGGAGCGTTTTGACCCTGGCGCCCTTCTGGAAGACCTCGTAGCCGGTGACCGCCTTGTTGTCGGTGGCCTGGTTCCACATGACGTGGGCCGAGGTGGCGCTGCCCGCCTGGGCGGTCACCCCGGCGGGTGTCGTGGGACTCTCGGTGTCCTTGCCCCCGCCTCCGCAGGCGGTGAGGACAAGGACGGCCGCGCAGGTCAACGCGGCGAGTGTGGGGGGACGTTGCACGGTCTGACCTCCGCGGACGACGGCAATGGTCCAGACCTATATGGCACACCGCGGCCCGCCCCACAAGAGGGCAGGCAGTCCGATGTCAGACCCTGGCCGTAGAGTCCTGCCGTACCGAAGACCAGAGCAGCCGGAGTCGCAGGTGACCCGCCACCGTGGCGCTTCGACACCATCCGGCACGGAAGCCGGTGCCCGCGACCACGCTGTCCGCGTGAGCACGCGGCCGACTCGTCTCGTCGCGCTGACGATGAGTAACCGACGTGACCAACGGAAGTCTTAGGGCTTTCTTAGGGCTTCTTGAAGAAGGCCTTTCGAACGCCGTTCCCGGCCCCGGACACCCATACGCTCTTGCCAACCCCCCACACCCGGTGGGCGCGATCACGCGCCTGCCGGGGTTTTCCCGAGCTCGACACACTCCCGAGGTGTTGCACGTATGGGTTCCCGAAGAGCCGCTCGCCCCCAGCCCCATTCCCACGCCCGCCCCAAGAACGGGCTGCGGGCGCGCAATGTCGTTCTGGCACTGGGTGCGATCACCGTCACGACGGGCGTCGGCGTCACCCTTGCCACGGGCGGCGGCCACAGCGGGTCGGCGGGCCGGGTGACGACGGATGCCGCCGGTGACCTTCCCGGACCGGCGGACGGCCAGGCCGCCGCGGGCAGCGCGTCGCCCCTTGCCTCTCCCTCGGCGATACCCAGCGCCACCGCCTCCCCGAGCCCGCGTGTCACGGCTTCCGCCAAGCCGAAGCGGACGGCGACTCCGACCGCCACCCCGACCGTGCAGGCCAAGAGCGGGAGCAGCACCGGTGGTGCGAGTCGGCCGACCGCGCGGTCGGGCAGCGGCTCGGGCGACGGCGGCGGGTCGTCGAACGGCGCCGAGGCGCAGGTCCTCGCACTCGTCAACAAGGAGCGCGCGTCGGCCGGTTGCTCGCCGCTCACGTCCAACGCGAAGCTCACCAAGGCCGCGGACGACTACAGCGACGTCATGGCCGACGCCGGCGTGATGTCCCACACCGGGCCCGACGGATCGACGATGACCGGCCGCGTCGAGGCGGCCGGATACGCCTGGTCCACGCTGGGCGAGAACATAGCCCAGGGGCAGTCCGATGCCGCGGCGGTCATGGACGCGTGGATGAACAGCCCCGGCCACCGCGCCAACATCCTCAACTGCTCCTTCAAGGAGATAGGCATCGGCGTGCACTTCGGGGACGGTGGCCCCTGGTGGACGCAGGACTTCGGCGCAAGCCGCTAGCAGGTAGCAGGTAGCAGGTAGCCGGACCGGCTACAGCTCGTCGCCCGCAAGTCCGAACGACACCCGCACCCGGGCCCCGCCCATCGCCGCGCGGGTGATCTCCAGCTCCCCGCCCGCCGCATGGGCCGCACGCGCCACGATGTCCAGGCCGAGGCCCGTGGAGCCGCCGACGCTGACGCCCCGGGTGAGCGCGGCGTCCGGGTCGGCAACGCCGGGACCCGCGTCCTCGACCGTGAGCAGCACGTGCCGGTTGGTGCGCTCCACGCGTACGGCGAAGGCAGTGCCCTGCGGAGTGTGCCGGAAGACGTTCCCGATCAGTGCGTCCACGACCGCGGCGAGGTCGTCCTCGGGGAACCGTACGGGCGTCCGGCGCGGCGT
The DNA here is from genome assembly GCF_036147535.1 of Streptomyces sp. NBC_00322. Taxonomy (NCBI): domain Bacteria; kingdom Bacillati; phylum Actinomycetota; class Actinomycetes; order Kitasatosporales; family Streptomycetaceae; genus Streptomyces; species Streptomyces sp. NBC_00322. The sequence goes on from NZ_CP108019.1 coordinate 1,861,459, forward strand.
GAAGGAGCGTTCGTACAGCCGCTCCTGCTGGGTGGCGAGCACCGACCAGAAGTCGAGCCGCATCGCCACCACTTCGGTCAGCTCGCTGGGGCGCGCCGGAATCGTCCCGTTCGCGGGGCCGGCGGCCAGCGGGGTGCGCGCGGCTGTGATGATCGAGTCGAGTTCGCTCTCCAGCTGCGCGACGGCCTCCGTGATCCGTCGGGCGCCCGGCGAACCGCCCAGCAGATCCGCCTCCAGGTACAGCGCGGTCAGCGGGGTCCTGAGCCGGTGCGAGAGGTCGGCGACCATCTCCCGCTCGATGGCGAGCAGCTCCACGACCCGGTCGGCCATGGTGTTGAACGCGGCACCGGCTTCCTGGAGCTCCGGCGGACCGTCCGGGTCCACCCGTACGTCGAGGTCCCCCGACCCCAGGGCCAGCGAGGCACGCTTGAGGCTCCTGGAAGAACGGACAACCCGGGCGCCCAGCCGGTCGGCGACCAGCACCGAGCCGCCCACCAGGCCGAGCGCGAGCAGCGACATGACGCCCCACGAAGCCCACACGCCCCGGGTCAGATCCCCGGCGGGCACGTAGGCCTCGACGACCGCCACCCGGTTCTCGGCGAGGACGACGGGCTGGAGATAGACCCATCCCTCGGCGGTGTCGAGCGCCAGGGTCTCCCGTTTGCCCACCGCGCGTTTCAGCGCCTCCTGCGGTGCGTGCAGGGTGCCGACGAGCCCGCCGTCCGGGAGCCGTACGGCGAGCCGGTCGTCCGAGCCCAGGCCCGAGACCGCCTGCTGCACATCGGCGGGTCTGGTGGTCAGAGCCAGTACGGGCGACAGAGCGGCCGCACGCTGCTCGGCGGCAGTGGTCACCCGGTCCCGGGCCTGGTCGCGTACGAGCAGGGCGAGCGGGACGAGAAAGGACAGCGCGACCATCAGCGTCGCGGCCAGGGAGATCCCTGCGAGGGCGCGTCTCATGACGGCGAGGCGACCAGCTTGATCCCGATACCGCGCACGGTGTGCAGATAGCGCGGATGCGAGGCCTTTTCACCCAGCTTCCTGCGTAGTGCCGAGAGGTGGACATCGACCGTCTGGTCCTCGAGATAGGGCTGCTGCCACACCTCGGCGAGTATGCGCTTTCGGGATATGACCTGGTCGGCGTTTTGCGTGAGGTAGGCGAGCAGGTCGAACTCCCGTCGGGTCAGGGAGAGTTCACCGCCGTCCAGGTGTGCGGTTCGGGCCAGCGGGTCGATCCTGAGACCGGCGACCTGGAGGACCTGCTGGCGGTTGCCGTCGTCCGCGGCCGGTCCGGTCCGCCGCAGTACGGCCGCGAGCCGGGCGGCGAGCTGGCCGCCCGAGAATGGCTTGACCATGTAGTCGTCGGCTCCGGCGTTGAGGAGCCTGATGACCTCGGTGTCGTCGTCGCGGGCCGTGGCGACCAGTACGGGTACCCGTGAGATGCCCCGGATCATCCGCAGCACGTCGAGACCGTCCAGGTCGGGCAGTCCGAGATCGAGCACGACGATGTCGGGCGGGCCCTGGGTGATCTGCCGCAGCGCCTCGAAACCCTGGTGAGCGGTCTTCACCGCGTACCCGTGTCCGGTGAGGACCTCGATCAGCGCGGCCCGGATGACTGGGTCGTCCTCGACGACAAGTACGGAGGCCATGAGCAGGCACGTTAGCGGGTCCGCCAAGATGGTGTCGTGTCCCGGTACCTGCGCTACGTGCTCATCTGGCTGTCCTGCACGGCGGCCAGCGTCACGGCCGTCATGATCACGGTCCATTTCGTGGTGGGCTCGACCAGGCCGACGGCGCCGGTCGCCCAGTCGGCGGCGAAGGACTTCACCGCCGCCTCGCCGCACGCCTCGGCGACTCCCAGCGCCTCCCCGAGCCCCGATCCCACCCCGAGCCGGTCGAAGCCCAGGCCGAAGCCGCCCAGGAAGACCGACAGACCCCCTACAGCGTCGCCCGTGGCCCGCACGACTCCTCCGACGCCCGAGGAGCCGTCGGATGCGAACTCGGGCGGCGAGGGCTGCGAAGAGGGCGGTTCGGGTGTGCACACCATCACCTCCCAGGGAGGGAATGCCACCGTGCGCTACGGAAGCGGAGGGGTGTGCCTCATCTCGGCGGTGCCGAACCAGGGCTTCACGGCGAGCACCACACAGAGCGCGCCGGACACTCTGACGGTGACGTTCGCGGGCGACCGGCACCGCTCGGAGATCACGGCATCGACCGTTCCCTCGGACCGGGCCAGTGTGCGGGAGACGTCCTTCTGAGGGCGTCCCGACGTCGGACCGACCCCGGATCGGCCGGCGCCGGACCCGCCCGAATGTATCTGCCCCCGCTCTCCTGACGGGACCAACGCCGGTCGTCCGGGCGGTTCAGCGTCTGCGGGTCCTCTTCGACCGCGGCCTCAGGGGGTCGGTCGCCGCGGCGGTGCGACGTGCGGCCGCCGCGATACCCGGGTCCGAATGACGGTCACCGAGGTCAGCCAGCACCCGGTGCGCACGGTTGGCATCGGCGTCGGCGAGCGCGGCGATCAGGGCCAGGGGGCCGCCCGGCCACGTGGTGCCGACCGCGTCGAACGCGGTCACCAGGGAACTCGGGGTGAGCCCGGGTTCAGCCAGGCGGTCCTCGTGGTGGCCCGCGTACAGGTCGTCCAGGACGAGGGCAGCACGCGCGCTCAAAGGGACCTGCAGTTCATCCGCCTGCTCGCCGCGGGCACGCAGCGCCTGGAGGGCGTACGCGCCGAGCGCGGGGTCGGCGAGCTGTCCGCGCAGGGCTTCCGGCGGTGCGGCCGAGGTGTCCAGAGAGGTGAACAGGGCGCGGGTCAGGCTCGCTTCGTCGGTGCCTGGCTTGGTGGCGGCGAGGGCGCCGAGGAGTTCGTCCCATGCCCCGGCGGTGGTCTCGCGGGCGGTCAGCCAGTCGGTGAAGGCCCGGGTGGTCGCGTCCCGGGGCCAGAGCCGGGCCGCTTCGACGAGGGTGGCCGCGTCCCAGCCGGTGACCGTGTCCCGGTCGGGCGCGGCGACCGCACCGGCCTTCAGCGTGTGGCGGACCGCGGCGGCACCGAGGGGGGTCAGACCGAACGCGTCGCCGGTCCGGAAGACCGCGCCGGTGGCGCAAAGCCGGTCGACGACGGCGGCGAGCGCCCGGGCGGGAGCGTCGAGCTCCGTCCGGTCCTCGTCATCCAGGCCGGGGAGGCCGAGCAGGTCGGACAGCTCATGCGGAGCCGGGGTCGCGTACTCGGCCGGGGCGCTGTCCGGGACCGGCACAGGCCTGTTCTCCACGGCCGGATCGATCAGCCAGTCGTTGTACTCGGCGGCCTTGCGCGCCACGGAGTCGGCGGTGCAGCCGCGCTCGTACAGGGCGTACAGCAGGTGCGCCGCGTCGTCGGCGTACTCCGGGTCCAGAGCCGGATCCTCCGTGAGACGTCCGACGGCCGTTGCGAGGATGTCGGCCGCGAGTTCGGTGAGTTCCTGCGGGGTGCCATCGGCCCAGATTCCGGCGGAGGGGCCCGGTGTCGTCAGCATGCCGTCCTGCTGGAGCAGACCACAGGCGACCGCGAGGTGACGCACCTGTTCGTCCACGAGCTCCGGCCCGTCGGCGGCCGCCGAGAGGAGGGCGGGCAGCGGGGCCTCCAGGAGCAGGCCCCGCACCTCCTGCGGCGCGGGCAGCTCGGGTGGCGGCGGGACCGGGAGACCGGAGTCGCCGTAGTAGCCGAGGTGCTGATCGAGCAGCGCGTCGGCAAGGACGAGGTGGGGCGAGTCCTCGGGGCCGGGGGCGAGATGCGCGTACGGCCCCGAGAAGGCGTCGGACAGTCCGGCAGCCGTCCAACGGTCCATCAGCGTGCCCGCGATGCGGCGCATTTCGCCCGGCAGCCCTTCCTCCGGATCCACGTCCACCGCCTCCAGGGGCAGACCGGGCAGCAGGGGCCCGGCGGGCGAGGGCTGCTCAAGATCGCGGGCGAATGCCCTCAGCAGGGTCTCGGCCAGGAGGATCTGTGTGAAGACGGTTCGTCCGGTGACATCCGCCCGCTCCACCCCGGCGGGCAGGGCGGGGCGGTCGGCCCGCGGAGTGCGTTCATGCGCGTCGAGCCGGCGCAGCACCGCCTCGGGGTCGTCGACGGGAGTTCCGTCGGCAAGCATCAGCGACGCGTACCAGCGCGGCCAGGTCAGATTGCCCGGATCGGCCATCGCCCGCCGGAATTCCGGCACGGCCTCGTCGATCGCGGCCAGCAGTCGGGCGTGACGCTTCGTGTTCAGCCTGCCCCTGGCCCGTACGAGGTCGGCGAGCACGCGCAGGGCGGCGGGGGCAACGGACAACTCGGACTCGGTCACGCAGACCAGGACCGGCACATCCTGGTGGAGCACCTGCCGGACCAGCTCGGGGGTCGGCTCCGGCAGGCCGGTCCGGCGGTCCGCACCTCTGAGTACGAGCAGGGTCAGCACGGCGTCGGCGATCCGGGCGGAGGAAGGGCTGCCGAAACCGGTGGCCTCCCGGAGGAAGAGATCAAGGCCTGCGCTGGGGGTAAGGCTTGTGGTCACAACTCCCAGGGTAGGAAACGGCGCGGGTCCCTGCGGGTCGTTGGATGGGTATTACCGGTTCCGGTTACGTACGCTCTGCCGCGAAGCCGACGAAGGTGTGGTGAATAGGCTCGCCCCCGGCAGCTCATCCGCCTGCTCGATGAAGCGTGGCGGCGGCACCCGCCGCCCCTGCTCGTAGGACGCGATCGTCGAGGCTGAGTACCCCGTCGCCGAGCCGAATGCCGCCCGGTCGTACTCCGTACACTCACGGAACCGCTTCAACTGCCGCCCGAACACATGCAAGATGCCCGACCCGGGCCCCTGCTCCGCGCCTGTTGCTGCTCGTCGTCCATCGTCGGAGCAGATGCATACTCGCAGCACTCAACTGGCCCTTCGCTCCAAAGCATTGGGGTATCCGGCTTGACGTGGGGTTGGGTGGCCAGTGGCGTGGCGGAACGTCTTGGATGGCGCACTGGACGTCATCGCCCCCGGTCATCCACCGGCCGACGGGCACGACAGGGCCGACGACTTCCACGAGCGCTTGAGACGTCACCGGGCCTCCGCCTACACGGCGTTGGGGCCGCCGCCCGCCAAGGACACGCGGACGTTCGTGTACGAATCCCACCTTCACGCGATCGATCTGGTCCGTGGTGGCCGGACCGACGATGCGGCCCGCCTGCTCAGGGCATTGGCGGACGCCGGCAGCCTGCGGGCCCTGCCCACCTTCGCGAACGAGGGTGATCGTCGTCGGTAACGCTTGAGGAGCTCAAGGGTGATCCCCTCGAATGTCAGCTTCCCTTCAGCCCATCACGCCAAGCGATCGCCTCGAGTTCGACCCGGACCGCGTCCATGACGGGAACGACGGGTCGCGCCTCCATCGTGAAAGCAGGGAAGGTCGAGCAAAACTTGTGGACGGTCAACGAATCGTCGCAATCCACCAGCATGTGTCCTCCCCATTCGCCCACGCGCACGACGAACACCTCGATCTTGAAGTTGGCGGGCGCCTCCCACTGAGTGAACACTTCGAGAATCCGTTTCTGAGCGTTCTCGTACTCCATGGGCGAGCCCTGCGGGCGTTCGAACCAGCTGATCATGTACTTCATCTCGGCGTCCTCCCTTGGTGTGTCACATCCTCAGAAGCGACGAACATCGCTCCTGTCGCCCGACGGTCCTCGTCGATGAGCACGCGCCGCAGGTCGTCCTTGAAGGCGCTTTGGTCGGGATTGCGAAAAACGCGCGGGCACTTGGATCCACGCTGCTGTCGCTTCGCGGCTCCTCTGGTCGAGCAGATCTCTCCGAAGCCTTCTGGACCGTCGTCGCCGGATCACCTCTCGCCTCCTCTGCGGCTATTGGCGTCAGCGCTCGACGCCGACGGTGGCGCGAGTGTGTCCGGATCGCGGCTCGGGCGCCATCGGGTGAACGCCGCCCTACGACCCGTGGACGAGGTTTTTGTCGAACGCCCGGAGTGTCACGGTGGCGCGGCTGTGGAAGCTGGCCTTCTCGTAGACGGGCTGGACGTGATGTCGGCGGTCTTGGCGGAGATGCCAAGACGGTCGGGGATCGGCTGGTTCGACTGCCCCCTGCCCGAGGTGGGTGGCGAGCGAGCGGCGCCGACCAGCTCGCGCTGAGGATCGGCGGCTCCACTCGCCCAGCCTCGGCGCTGTTGCCGCCGGACTCGTCGCTTCCACCTCAAGATCCTACGCTCCGTCTACCGGCCCGGCTTGTTGGCAGGCTGCCCTGTCCGCCCTGGCGCGTGGCGCTCACCGGGGGTGGGGACTCAGGAAGCCGGGCAGGGCACTTCGTACGCCGCGTACATTCGGCAGACACCCGCGTACACCGTATGTCCGTCCGCACGTCGAAGCTGGTCAACGGCGGTGGCGAGGCGGAAGCGTTGGCGGCATGAATCCGGCAACCACCCCGCCCGTGGGGCTCGTTCACGACCCCGCAACCACTCACGAGTTCACCCACCCCTGGATTCCGCTTCGAGGACCGAGCCGCCTGATCACGGCCGGCGCGACTACTCGCCGACGGTGACAACGCGATGCGGTACGAAGTCGCACAGCCGCGACGACATGACGGCACACCCACCCCGGTTGGCGGATGGACGCCGCCGGTCAGATGCTTGAGGCATGCGGCTGCGACCGAAGGAAAGAAAGTCCGCGCGCCACCACGCACCCGGAACCGTCGGCGTGCACATCGACCCCACTCGGGCAGGTGGTCTCGTCTACGAGACGCTGAGCGCGATCTTCGAGCTTGCGCTTGCGCCTCCCGGGGCGGGTCGGATCGTCTCGGACGGCGGCGGCCCCGTGGTGTCCGCCTTGCCCTTCGACGTACGCAGGCAGCGCGCCCTCCACGAACCGGTTCTGCTCTCCGAAGCCGTCCGCGCGCTCGTCTACGGTCGCCCGAAGGACATCGAGCGGCTCGTTCGAGGCCTCCAGGAGCACTTCACGGTGGAGGACGAGGGGTCCCGCGAGCCGGGCCACGGGGAGCAGGTCCGCGAGCTGGTGATCGGGCCGAGACAGGGCGGCTGACAGCCGACACGGGGCAGCGGACTACTGCCCTCGCCCCTGACCGAACCTTCCCTCGCCAACAGCACAAGGACGGGCCAAGGGTCCGTCACATCGCGCGGCGATGGTGGCGCGCGCCGTCGCGTGTCGAGACCTCCAGTCCGAGCGCTGCACCGATCTGGAGCCGCTCGTTTCCTGTCACGACCGCCGTACGGTCCCCGCAGGCCGAGCTATGCGAGGGGCAGCTGTCCCAGGGGACGCACCGGATGGCCCCGGGATCGGGTTCAGCGCTACAGGCAGCGCTAGCCAGAAGGCTGAGTAAGAAAGGCGTTCACGCCCTGGGAGGCATATAACCTACTGCATGAAGGCTGTCGTGCTGTGTGGCGGGGAAAGTGCCGAGCGAGACGTGTCTCTCGACTCGGGAATGTCGGTAGCTCGCGCGCTCATAGATCTGCGTTACGACGTTACGGTGGTCGATCCGGCCGCAGATGAGCCATTCGTGTGTCGATCGAGTTGTGACCCCGGAGATCTGCCACAGACTGCAGTCACCACCGAACTTCCGGTCATTGATGTGCCCATGAGCCGGAAGAATATATTCGCTACGCTTACGTCGGAAGCGATGGCCGCTGAACTGAAACTCGCAGATGTGGTATTTCCGGCGCTGCACGGGGGTTGGGGTGGGGACGGGCATGTCCAAGCACTTCTGGAAATGGCCGATGTACCTTTCACGGGTGCGGGGAGCGCGGCGTGCAGTTTGGCGTGGGACAAGCAGCGAACACTACGTGTCCTGCGGGATGCAGGCGTTACTGTGAGCCCTTGGGAGGTTCATCGAACGGGCAAAAACGAGCGTCAGCCTGGCGCGCTGAGCATGCTCGATGCTGGCCCTGTGGTGGTGAAGTGCCTCACCGGTACCAGCTTCTCAACCCTATTTGTGGCCGAAGATGCCGATGAATTGGCTGCCGCTCTCGCGGAAGCCTCAGCGGACGAAGACTGGCTTATTTCACCGTTTCTGTCGGGGAGGGAATTCACGGTCAGCGTCCTCGGCGATCACGTACTTCCGGTGGTGGAGCTTGAATACAACGGTCCACTATACGACTTTGAAGCGAAGAACCGGTCAGGAGCATCGCAGCGTCTGTGCCCCGCTGAAATCGCCGCCGAACTCCGGGATTGCCTGCAGGAACAAGCGCTACGCGCCCATCGCTCAGTAGGTTTGGGCCCCGCTGAATACTCACGCGTCGACTTCCGCTGCAACAACCACGGAGAGCCCCACTGCCTTGAAGTGAACGCCTGCCCTGCTCTGCGAACCGGCGGTGGTTTTGCAACCGCAGCCAACGCCATCGGATGGTCCTTCCCTCAACTCATCAACGAGATCACCCGCCTGTGCCCACGGCCTCCATCTCCAGCCGACCTGGTCAGCCCGCCGGCGCCTTCGACCTGGAGCATGTCGCCCGCGACGTCGACATCCGGTACGCGGACGGCACCGAGTCCTTGACCCCCCTCAGCGAACCCGACACGGTCGAGAACCCCATGCCCGGCGAGATCATTTACGCGGACACCACCGGGGTCCTGACCCGGCGCTGGAACCACCAGGACGCCCAGGGTGGCGGACCCGAGCGGGGCCACCCCCCGCAACTGCTGCGGAAGCCCATCGCTGAGCCGCGTGGCGGTCGTGTCTCGTGGTGTAGTCGGTGGCCCAGGGCAGCGGAGTGAAAATCAGGGCCCCGTGAATGAGGTGGGGCCACGCGCGGCTAGACCTTTGGACAACGATCGTTGCGTGTGTTGTCGCAACGGCCCGATCGGATCGGACCATGCGCGCGGCTGAGGTGGCTTCCACGCCGCGCCGATGTCGCCATGTCGTGATCTTGGAGGTCCCCGTGTCGCCAGCCGACCCTGCCATCGATCGACTAGTGCAGGCCGCGCGCCATGCGCCTGCCGGCCTGATTGATCGGCTCGTGGAAAGCGACGACTTTCGCGAGACGCGACTTGGGCAGGCAATCCGGGACGTTCAGAGAGCCCAATCGCGCCCGGACGCGGCTGATGCGGGGGCTGTCATCGACCCGGTGACCCACGACCCTGGTTGGTGAAGCGTCCACACGCTCCGGCACAAGGGCGGATTTTCGCGCAGCTGTAGTTGGTCAGGACCTGAAGGGACCGCCTGTGGGCGAGAACACCGGCCCGGCCAGGGTGCTCGTGACCGACCTGGACGGCACGCTGCTGGGAGGCGATGGACACGATCGGCGGCGTCTGCGCGACGTCCTGAACCGGCACCCGGACATCACAGTGGTCTTCGCGACCGGACGCAGTCTTGCTTCCGTACAGGCGCTCCTGCGAGACGATCCCCTGGTCCCGTCCCCGCGCTGGATCATCGCCGACGTCGGGGCCAGCGTCATCGACGCCATCCGGATGGTCCACCTCGACGACATACAGGGGAAGCTGCGCGCCGGATGGCCGGGCGCCCACCGGGTTCGAGCGGCGCTGCGGCAGTTTCCGCAGCTCGTGTACCAGGAAGGCGTACCCCAGGAGGGACGCTGCTCCTTCTATCTGAACCCCGACGGTCTCTCGGACGAACTCAAGGCCACGGTGAAGGCGCTGGGATGCTCCTGTTCGTACGCCTCGGGCCGGTACTTTGACGTCCTGCCGGCCAGGGCGAGCAAGGGACGTGCATTGCGACTGCTCGGCCGCAGGCTGGGGTGGCCCCGGCAGGCGATGCTCGTGGCCGGGGACTCCCTCAATGACCTCTCGCTGTTCTCCCAGGGCACGCACGCGGTCGTGGTCGCCAATGCCGAGCCCGCTCTGGCTGCCGGCGTCCTACCGAGCAAGCACGTCCACCACTCCGCCCTGGACGGAGCTGCCGCCGTCCTGGAGGGGATGGAACGCCTCGGCTGGCTGGTCCGCCGATCGGTGGTCGTCGGCTATCACCGCCCACCCGTGCGCTGGCTCGACGGCGGCTGGCGGCCGCCGTCCAGTCCCAACGGCATCCTGCCGACTTTGCAGGCCGCTCTCACCGACGAGCGCCTGGACGCTGTGTGGGCAGCCGCCTACATCGGCGAGGCGCCGCCGCCCGCCGAGCCCATGACGGCCGTCGACGGCTTGCCGCTGTCCCTGCTGCCGCTGCGTGACGAACGGTGGGCGGGTTACTTTCACCGCGTCTGCAAGGAGACGCTCTGGCCGGCCTTGATGTCCCAGCCCGGTCTCATCCAGGACCGGCCTGCCCACTGGGCCGACTATGAGGAGGTCAACGCCGCATTCGCCCGCCGTATCGGCTCTCTCGCCGCGCGGGGAGGCACGGTCTGGTTGCACGACTACAATCTGTGGCTCGTACCGGCCGACCTCAGGGCCCAGCGGCCGGATCTGGCCATCGGGCTGTTCCACCACACGCCGTTCCCCCGACCGGACGTCTTCAGCCGCATTCCTGCAGCCGGGCAGCTGCTCGACTCCCTTGCATGCCTGGACTGGGCCGGCTTCCACACCGCCGACTGCGCCGACAACTTCCGCCAGCTCCTGGCCGGCACCGCTGGGCCCACGCCGCGCGTCGGCGTGCACCCCCTCGGCATCGACCGCCATGCCGTCGCAGACCTCGCCAGGACGCGCCCCCGGCCGCGGCAAGGGAAGGACGGCAGCCAGCTGGTGCTGTCCGTGGAACGGCTCGACTACGCCAAGGCGCCCGTCCACAAGATCCGCGCACTGGACGCCCTCCTGGCCAGCTCGCCCCGGCTACGGGGACACGTGCGCTACCGCCTGGTCTGCCCACCGCCGGAGCTCGGCATCCGTGCCTACGACTTCACCCGCTCGGAACTTGAGAACGCGATCAACCGAATCAACCACCGCTGGGGCACGCACGGGTGGGAGCCCGTCGACTACATCCCCCGCAATCTGGACTTCCCCGAGGTCGTCGACCACTACCTGGCAGCCGACGTGTTCTGGGTGACCTCACTCGCCGACGGGATGAACCTCACGGCCCAGGAATACATCACCGCGTGCCACGCCCTCAACCGTCCCGGTGTTCTGATCCTGTCCCGTCACGCGGGAGTTGCGCAGCACCTGGGAACCGCGGCCCTGCTGACCGATCCGCTGCGGCCACAGGACCTGGTCGACACCTTGCGCGCCGCACTGGCCATGACGGTGCACGAACGCGCCGCGCACATCACACGCCTGGAGGGCCTGCTCAACACCCCGCCCCCAGCCGACTGGGCCCACTCAGTCATCGCCGCCATCCGTGGCGCCAGGGCATCGCTGCATGGATCGAGACATGGATCAGCGCTGCGACGTGTGAACGATCATGCCCCTTCTTATGAGATCTTGCCGAAGGCGGGCCGCTGACCTGGGGTGTTACAGGTAGGAGTGAGATTTCTGCCGGGGCTGTCGGGGTGATTGAGAGCGGAGCCAGGGATCTGAAGTAGCGACCTACGCGGGGCGATCTTCGGCGTCACCACGAACAATCGCGGTATCACCCTGACCGGCGACCCGCCCGACCCACCACTCCCATTCCCTGTGGTCCCCGCGTGGAGAACGGAGGCCCGCTGCACCTCGTTGCCGTGCGCGCTGCGCCGGTCGGGTGATCGACCCGCGAGTGGCGCGCCCGCCCGTCGGCGGAAGGGCAACCATCGGGGAAAGGTTCAGCCGAGGGAAGGGCTTTCCATGCGTCGTGCATTGATCATCGTAGATGTGCAGAAGGACTTCTGTGAGGGCGGCAGCGTTCCGGTGAAGGGCGGCGCGGACCGGGCCGCCGCGATCGCCGAGCTGGTCCGGCGCGCCGACGGGCAGTACGCCTTCGTCGTCGCCACCCGTGACCACCACATCGACCCGGGCGCCCACTTCTCCGAGAACCCCGACTTCCAGGACTCGTTCCCTGTGCATTGCGTCGTCGGCAGTGAGGGAGGTGAGTTCCATCCGGATTTTGTGCCCGCCGTCGACTCCGGGCACGTCGACGAGGTCTTCTTCAAAGGCGCGCACTCCGCCTCGAAGAGTGGTTTCGAGGGCTCGGCCCAGGACGGCACGACACTGTCCGCCTGGCTGAAGGCCCGCGACATCGCCCGCCTCGACGTCGTCGGCATCGCCACCGATCACTGCGTGAAGGCCACCGCACTGGACGGAGTGCGCGCGGGCTTCACGGTGCGGGTCCTGCTCGACTACACCGCTGGCGTCGCCGCCGACACCACGCGCACCGCACTCGCCGAGCTGCGCCGGGCCGGTGTCGCGCTGAGCGGCGAACCTGTCGTCGCCGCCTGAACAGGCCGTCCCCGCACAGGCCTTCCTCATGGCTCACAAGCCGCGGAAGTCCTAGCCAGGGACGTCCGGGTCGGCGATGAGTTTTGGCGGGCGGTGCGGTCTGCCTCTGTATGGACACCACTGCACAGACCGCCTTCCCCGCCCTCCGCCCCGCCGCCCACGCCGTTGCGCAGCTGATCGACGGCATCGGCGACGAGCGGCTCGGGGATCCGACCCCCTGTCCCGAGTACGCCGTACGGGAGCTGCTCGGCCATCTCGTCGGCCTGGCCACCGCCTTCCGGGACGCCGCGCGCAAGGACCTCGGGCCCACGACCGACACCGACCCGGGCTCCGTCCTGCCGGTGCTCCACGACGACTGGCGCACGGTGCTTCCGCGGCGACTGGACGAGCTGGCGGAGGCCTGGCAGCAGCCGGGCGCATGGGACGGCCACACCCGGGCGGGCGGCGTCGCGCTCCCGGCGGCCGTCGCCGGACGGGTCGCCATCAACGAACTCGTCGTCCACGGCTGGGACTTGGCCCGCGCCACCGGCCAGGAGTACCTGCCGTCCGATGCGAGCCTTCAGGTCTCGTACGAGCTGATGAAGCCGACGGGGGACGACCCGAGCCGGGACGGGATGTTCGGCCCCGTCGTCGCCGTGCCCGAGGACGCGCCGCTGCTGGACCAGGTCATCGGCTTCAGCGGCCGCCGGCCCGACTGGCGGCCGGGCGACTGACCGGGGCGGGCGACTGACCGGGGCGGGCGACTGACCGGGGCGGGCGACTGACCGGGGCGGGCGGCCGGCGCCTGGCCCGGGCCTGAGCGCGACCGGGGCCGGGCGGCTCGCGGGAAACCCGATGTGCCGGGAGCAGCGCCGATGCGATGCTCCCGGTATGGCACGTCGCGTGAAACCCAGCCTCTACATCTCCGTCGACATCGAGGCAGACGGCCCGATCCCCGGCCCCTACTCGATGATCAGCTTCGGGGCGGCGGTTGCCGGTCGCCAGGATGCCGAGGGTTATGTACCGGAGGACCCCGAGGCGCTCACCTTCTACCGTGAACTGCGCCCCATCAGCGAGGACTTCGTGCCGGAGGCCCTGGCCGTCAGCGGGCTCGACCGGGACCGGCTGATCGCCGAGGGCAGTGAACCGGCCGCCGCGCTGGCCGAGTTCGGCAATTGGGTGCGTGAGGTGAGCGTGGGCGCCCAGCCTGTGATGTGTGGCTATCCGGCCTCGTACGACTGGACCTTTCTGTACTGGTATCTGATCCGCTTCACCGGGGCGAGCCCCTTCGGGCACTCCGGATGCCTGGACATGAAGACCCTGTACGCGACCAAGGCGCGGCTCCCGCTGCGTGCCGTCGCCAAGGGCACGATGCCGCGCGAGCTGCTCTCCCGGCGGCGACACACCCATCACGCGCTGGACGACGCGATCGAGCAGGCGGAGCTGTTCAGTAACCTCATGGCGTGGCCGGGGCGCTGACCCCAGGAAGGGGTTGTGCCGTGAAGTCCATGGTCAGAGCGCTGCTCGCGCTGACACTGATGTCACTGTTGACGCTCGCCGCCTGCGCGGGCTCCGGGGACCACAAACCCGCCGCGCCCGTCGGCCTCGACGACCCCGCGAAGAAGGACATCGCGATGCAGTTGGTGTCCAGCGCGGAGAACTCCTCGCTGGACTGGAAGGCCCAGTACAAGTACATCGAGGACATCGGCGACGGCCGCGGGTACACCGCCGGAATCATCGGCTTCTGCTCCGGCACCGGCGACATGCTCGCCGTCGTCGAGCGCTATACGAAGGCCAGGCCCACCAACGCCCTGGCCAAGCACCTGCCCGCGCTGCGCTCGGTCAAGGGCAGCGATTCCCACGAGGGCCTCGGGCAGCCCTTCACCGACGCATGGGCGCGCGCCGCCGTCTCGGACCCGGCGTTCCGTGCCGCGCAGGACGCCGAGCGGGACCGGCTGTACTTCACGCCCGCGGTGCGCCAGGCCGAGCTCGACGGGCTGGGCGCGCTGGGGCAGTTCATCTACTTCGACGCCTATGTGATGCACGGGTCGGGCGACAGCGAGGGGTCGGTCGGCTTCCGCACCATGCGCGAGCAGGCCCTGGGGACCGCGAAGCCGCCCGCGAGCGGCGGCGACGAGAGGGCGTACCTGAATGCCTTCCTGGACGCGCGCGTCGAGGCGATCGGCCGCGAGCCCTCGCACACGGACACCAGCCGCATCGAGACGGCCCAGCGCGTCTTCGTCGACAAGAACAACTTCGGCCTCGACACGCCGCTGGAGTGGAAGGTGTACGGCGACAGTTACCGCATCGACCGCATCGACGCGGAGTAGGGATGCGCGGGTGCCATCGAGTGGGGTCCATCACAAGCAGTTATGTTGTGTACAACTGAATAGCGGGCTACCTTTCCTGTAGAGCCTGTAGGACACAGCCATGCAGGACGCGGCGAAGGAGAAGCCCGCCATGGAATTCGTCAGGTACGAGACGTACGCCCCCGTCGAACGGCCCACCTACCAGCAGGAACTGGACGAGGTCGTCCGCAATGTCGCCACGCGCACCCGGGAGTCCGTCGAGCGGCAGCACGTGGGCCGCGCGGTCAGGACGGCCCACGGCAAGACCTACGGGCTGGTCAAAGCCACCGTCACGGTCGGTGAGGTTCCGGGCCCGTACGCCCAGGGGATCTTCGCCGGACCCGGCACCTACGACGCGGTCGTGCGCTACTCCAACGGGCTCGGCCATCTGCGGGCCGACTCACTGCTGGGCGCGGCCTGCGGCATGGGCATCAAGATGTTCGGCGTGCCCGGCACGTCGCTGCTCGCCGACGAGGCCGAGGCGACGACCTTCGACCTCAACCTGATCAACAACAAGGTCTTCTTCGCCAACACGGCGTACGACTACATGGTCATCGAGGAGCTCTTCGCCGAGCTGCCCGACGCCCTGGTGAACCCGGCGCGGCGCAAGTTGTGGATGGGCGAATTCCTCACCAGGCGGGGGACCTTGGAGACCTCGGACGAGTGGCTGTGGGACGAGCTGTTCGCGATGCTGTCCTTCACCCAGGTCCCGCGGCAGAACCTCCTCTCGTACACGTACAACAGCATGGGCGCCTTCCGCCACGGCGACCACATCGCGAAGGTGCGCACGGTGCCGGTCTCGCCCGTCACGCATCTGACGGTCGATGTGCGGGCGGACGGCGAGGCGTTCCGCAACACCCTCGTGGCGGAGGCCGCCGAGCGTGACCATGTCTTCGAGCTGCAGGTGCAGCTGAATGCCGATCTGGCGCGGATGCCGGTGGACAACACTTCAGTCGAGTGGCCCGAGCAGCTGTCGCCTTGGGTGACGGTCGCGACGATTGCCATTCCGCGGCAGGACATCGGCGGCGAGGAGAACCTGGCCGCCGCCGACGGCACGTCGATCACGCCGTGGCGTACCCGTGAGGACCACCGGCCGATCGGTGAGATCCAGCGGGTCCGCGAGGAGGTGTACCGCCGCTCGTCCATCGAGCGGCACCGTCTCAACGGGCAGCCACGGGTGGAGCCTTCGAGCAGCGCCGAACTCCTCGGCTGAACTCCGGGCTGAAGTCCTCGACCGAACTCCCGGGCCTTGCTTGCGCCCAACTTCCGTACGGCGAAGGGGTGTACGACACTTCCGCACTCTGATAGGAAAGCTTCCTAACAGAACACCGGAACGACGAACTCCCTATGGAGGCAAGGTGCCCACCCCCCACGTACGCGCCCCACGTCCGCTCAGGTTCCTCCCCCGTATCGCCCTCGGCGTGGCACTTCTCGCCGTGCCGGCCACCGCCGTCGCGGCCACGTCCGACGCCACCGAGGTGTCATCGGCCCCTGCCCCGGCCGCCATCGGCCTCGACGACCCGGCGAAGAAGGAGATCGCCATGCAGATCGTCTCCAGCGCGGAGAACTCCTCGCTGGACTGGAAGGCCCAGTACAAGTACATCGAGGACATCGACGACGGCCGCGGCTACACCGCGGGAATCATCGGCTTCTGTTCCGGCACCGGCGACATGCTGGATCTGGTCGAGCTCTACACCGACCGCAAGCCCGGGAACGTACTGGCCAAGTACCTGCCCGCGCTGCGCGAGGTCGACGGCAGCGACTCGCACGCAGGACTCGACCCGAACTTCACCAAGGACTGGAAGAAGGCGGCCCAGGACTCGGAGTTCAAGAAGGCCCAGAACGACGAGCGCGACCGGGTCTACTTCAACCCCGCGGTCAACCGCGGCAAGCAGGACGGCATCGGGGTCCTCGGCCAGTTCATCTACTACGACGCGATCGTCATGCACGGCGACGGCGGCGACAGCACCAGCTTCAGCAGCATCCGCAAGAGGGCCCTCGCCAAGGCCAAGACACCGGCTCAGGGCGGCGACGAGAAGACGTATCTGAACGCCTTCCTCGACGCCCGGGTCTGGGCGATGAAGCAGGAGGAGGCGCACGAGGACACCAGCCGGGTCGACACGGCCCAGCGCGTCTTCGTCAGGAAGAACAACTTCAACCTCAACACGCCGCTCGACTGGAAGGTGTACGGCGAGAGCTTCCACATCGACTGACGCATCGAGTGCTCACGGCAAGGACGGAGGGCCGGGTGTCCGCGCGGACACCCGGCCCTCCGTCCGCGTCAGTGGACCGCGACCGCCTCGTGGCCGGTCTGGGTGGTCACCGAGCTCTCCGGACTCCGCTTCTTCCCCAGGTGGTTGAAGGCGAGGTTGAGGACGATCGCCACGATGCACCCCGTGGAGATTCCCGAGTCGAGGACGACGAGCGCGTCCTTGGGGAAGGCGTGGTAGAACTCCGGCGCGGCGATCGGGATCAGCCCGATGCCGACGGAGGCCGCGACGATCAGCGCGTTCTCGCCCTTCTCGAGGGCCGCCGAGGCCAGCGTCTGGATGCCGCTGGCGGCGACCGAGCCGAAGAGCACGATGCCCGCGCCGCCGAGGACCGGCAGCGGGACCAGGGCGATCACGGATGCGGCGACCGGGCACAGCCCCAGCAGGATCAGGATGCCGCCGCCCGCGGCGACGACGAACCGGCTGCGGACCTTCGTCATCGCGACCAGGCCGATGTTCTGGGCGAAGGCGCTGCACATGAAGCCGTTGAAGAGGGGGCTGATCGCGCTGCCGAGGGTGTCGGCGCGCAGACCGCCCTCGATGGTCCGCTGGTCCGCCGGCCGGTCGACGATCTTGCCGAGGGCGAGCATGTCCGCGGTGGACTCGGTCATGCAGACCAGCATCACGATGCACATCGAGACGATCGCGGCGATCTCGAACTGCGGGGCGCCGAAGTGGAACGGCGTCGGGAAGCCCACCACGTCCGCGTTCTTGATGGCGTCGAAGCTGGTCATCCCCATCGGGACGGCGATGACCGTGCCGACGACCAGACCGAGCAGGATGGCGATCTGCTGCAGGAACCCGCGCAGGAACTTGCGCAGGGCGAGCACGATGACCAGGGTGAGCGCGGCCATCCCGATGTTCTTCATCGAACCGTAGTCGGAGGCTGTCGAGTTGCCGCCCTGGGACCAGCGGAACGCGACCGGCAGCAGCGAGAGACCGATCAGCGTGATGACGGTGCCCGTGACGACGGGCGGGAAGAAGCGTACGAGCTTCGAGAAGTACGGAGTCAGGACGAAGCCCAGCAGGCTGGCGACGATGATGGCGCCGAAGATGACGGTGATGCCGTCGGCTCCCCGGTCCTTGCCGATGGCGATCATCGGCGTCACACCGGCGAAGGAGACTCCGTTGACGAACGGGAGCCTGGCGCCGACCTTCGAGAAGCCAAGGGTCTGAAGGAGGGTGGCTATACCGGCCGTGAAGAGGCTCGCCCCCATCAGGAAGGCGGTCTCCTTGGCGCTGAGGCCCACGGCGGGCCCGACGATCATGGGTGGGGCCACCACGCCCGCGTACATCGCGGCCACATGCTGCAGTCCGCTGGTGAACATTTTCAGAGGGGGCAGGGTCTCATCGACCGGATGCTGTCCCTCCGGTGCTGCGACTGCATCTGCTTCAACTGCTTCTTCTGCAACTGCTGCTTCTGCGACTGCATCTTTCGGAAACCTGGGCTGTGCGGCCACGGGTGATTCCTCCGGTCGGTGGCGCGTCTGGCGGTGACGCGGGTGCAGGGAGGTGGTGCGAATGGTGCAGCGGTGAGCCCGGTGCTTCCGGGGTGTGAAGACACGAGTCACCGTCCCGGGTGGTGCGGCACCGATACGCGGTGCCGCACCACCCGGTCACGGCTGCCATGGACCCCGCTCGGGTCCACGGCCTCCGGTCGAGGGCCGTCCCCCTCGACCGGACTTCTTGTGGTCAGTCCTGCGCGGCGATGCGCGCGAGGCGCTGTGCCTCGTCCCGCGCGGAGCGGGCGATGGCGTCCTCGTCCACCGTGGTCAGGTGGTTGTCCTCGACGACGGTCTTGCCGTTGACGAGGGAGAGCGTCACCGGGGCGGCCGCGCCGAAGACGAGCGCGATCACCGGGTCGGCGATGGAGGAATGAGCGAGCGTGTCCAGCTTCCACAGCACCAGGTCGGCGAGCTTGCCGGCCTCGATGGAGCCGATCTGGTCGGCGCGGCCGAGGACTTGGGCGCCGCCGTACGTACCGAGGCGCAGGGCCTGGCGGGCGTTCAGCGCCGCCTCGCGGTGGGGGCCGAGCCGGTTGATGAGGAGCGCGTTGCGCAGCTCGGTGTGCAGTTCGCCCGACTCGTTGGACGCGGTGCCGTCGACGCCGAGGCCGACCGGGACGCCCGCCTTCAGCATGTCGGGGACGCGGGCGATGCCCGCGGCGAGGCGTGCGTTGGAGGACGGGCAGTGCGCGACACCCGTGCCCGTACGGGCGAAGGCGGCGATGTCCGAGTCGTTCATGTGGACGCAGTGGGCCATCCACACGTCCGCGCCGAGCCAGCCGGTCGACTCGAAGTAGTCGGTCGGGCCCATCCCGAAGAGCTCCTTGCAGAACTCCTCCTCCTCGACGGTCTCCGAGCCGTGCGTGTGCAGCCGTACGCCCTTGCGGCGGGCCAGCTCGGCGCCCTGGCGCATCAGTTCGGTGGAGACGGAGAAGGGCGAGCAGGGCGCGACGGCGATCTGCGTCATCGCGTCGAAGGAGGCGTCGTGGTGCTTGTCGATGGTCTCCTCGGTGGCGGCGAGCGCGCCTTCGAGGGTCTCGACGGCGAAGTCCGGCGGCAGGCCGCCGTCCGACGTGCCGCGGTCCATGGAACCGCGGGCGAGGGTGAAGCGGACACCCATCTCGCTCGCCGCGCCGATGATCGCGCCGGACAGGTCGCCGGAGCCCTGCGGGTAGACGTAGTGGTGGTCCATGGCCGTGGTGACACCGCCGCGGGCCATCATCGCGAGGGAGCCCCGGGCCGCCGCGCGCGCCATCGGCTCGTCGATCCGCGCCCAGGTCGGGTACAGCGCGACCAGCCAGTTGAACAGGTTGTGGTCGGTGGCCAGGCCCCGGGTGATCCACTGGTAGAAGTGGTGGTGCGTGTTGATCAGGCCGGGGGTGATGAGATGGCCGGTGCCGTCGATGCGGCGGACCACATTCTCCAGGCCTTCGGGGGCCTTGCCCGCGCCCACGGACTCGATCCGGTTGTCCGCGACGACGACGTAACCCGAGGCGTACTCGGTGTCGTTCGCGTCCACGGTCGCGATGGCACAGTTCTCGATGACGATGCGCGAAGCCGCCATGGCGGGTCCTCGTTCTTCCCATTGGTGGAACGGACCCGGGGGTCGAGCGGGGTGACGACCGGATCCGCGGTGCTGTTGTTGCGCAGATGCCCCCGCTCTCCCCCTGGACTTAGGGGGTGTCTCTCGGATCTTGCCGGGCTCGCGTGCCCTGGCACGGCACCTCGCTGCGTTGTCGTCAGTCGCCTACGCTCCGCGTGGGCTCCATCCTCCGCCTTGCGATGCACCGCGCCAGACCCCGCTCGCTGATCCGGCCTGATCCGAGAGACACCCCCTGACGCCGGCGCACGCGTCGGGGGTTTTGAGCAGGTACTACAGGTTGGTCATGTCGAGGGGGATCTGCGGCTCGACGCCGTCCCGCAGGACTGTGGCCTCGATCAGACCGTAGGGGCGGTCCGCCGCGAAGTAGACCTCGTTGTCGTTCTTCAGCCCGAACGGCTTGAGGTCCACCAGGAAGTGGTGCTTGTTCGGCAGCGAGAAGCGGATCTCGTCGATCTCGCTGCGGCTGTTGATGATCCGCGAACCCATTTGGTACAGGGTCTGCTGGAGCGAGAGAGAGTACGTCTCCGCGAAGGCCTGGAGCATGTGCTTCCTGGCCTGCTCGTAGGACTTCTCCCAGTTGGGCATGCGCTCCTCGTCCGAGGACCAGTTGTAGCGCCACCTGGCGGACACCTGGGTCGCGAGGATGCGGTCGTGGGCCTCCTGGAGCGTCGTGTACTTGTCCTTGACGTAGCCCCAGAACTCGGAGTTCGTCGAGTTCATCACGACGAGGTCCTTCAGACCCGAGATGACCTGCCACTTCTCACCGTCGAAGGTGATCTGGGTGACGCGGGTCTCCTGGCCCTTGCGGACGAAGGAGTGCTTGACCTCGTCGGCTCCGATGAACTTGGAGTTGTTGTCCGAGGTCTCGATGCGCTCCCAGGCGTACTCCTCGATGCGGATGCGCGCCTGGTGGATCGGCTCCTGGCTGGTCACGAAGTGACGGGCCAGGTGGATGCCGAACTGCTCGGCCGACTCGATGCCGTACTCCTTGGCGAACGCGTACACCGTGTTCTTGGTGGTGTCGGTCGGCAGGACGTTGGCGTTGGAGCCGGAGTAGTGGACGTCGTCCATGTCACCGGAGAGGGCGACCGAGACGTTCAGGTCCTTGATGTGGTGCGTGTCGCCGTCCCGCGTGATCTTGACGACGCGGTTCTCTGCTTTGCCGTACTGGTTCTGGCCGAGAATCGTGGGCATGTCTGCTAGCTCCCTCGGTAAACGGAGTAGCCGAACGGGTTGAGCAGCAGCGGTACGTGATAGTGCTCGCCCGGCGTGACGGCGAAAGTGATCGTCACCTCGGGGAAGAACGCACCGCTGTCCCTTACGCGGGGGGCGTCCTGCTGCGCCTCGGCTTGCTTCTTGGAGAAGTACTGCTCGACCTCGAAGTCGAGACGTACGTGGGTGGTGCCCTCCGGCAGTGCCGGCAGGTCCTTGCAGCGCCCGTCCGCATCGGTCGCTGATCCGCCGAGCGCCATCCACTCCGCGTCGGAGCCGCTGCGGGCCGCGAGCGATATGGCGACGCCCTCGGCGGGGCGTCCGACGCTCGTGTCCAGGATGTGCGTGGACACCGAGGCGGTGGTTTCCGTGCTCATGCGCTCTCTTCCTCTACGAGACGAGTCAGCCGGATACGGTTGATCTTGCCCAGTTCGGTGCGGACGATTTCCCGCTCCTGCTCGGGCGAGTTCCCGATCCGCTCACGGACCGCGTCGCGCATCTGCTCACCGGTCCGGCCGGTGGCGCAGATCAGAAAGACGTGTCCGAACGTGTCCTGGTAGGACAGGTTCAGTTCGAGCATCTCGGCCTTGAGCTCCTCGGAGGCCCCGGACATCCCGCTCTGCTCGCGGGAGGAGGTCGGGTCCCCGGGCTTCGGGCGGCCGATCGGCGGGTGCCCGGCCATCGCCTCGGCCAGATCCTCGACGGTCAGTTCGGCCATGGCGGCGTCACTGGCGTCGAAGAGAGCCTCCATGGTGGCGTACGGACGCTGGGCGAGCAGCTTGCTCCCCCATGCCGAACTGGCGCACACCTCGTGCAGTGCGGCCAGGGCCGCGCTGTCCTGTGAGGCGTTGAACCGGGCGAGGCCCGCTGGGGGTTCGGGGGCCGCCCCCGACAAGGGGTGTGTGCCTGAAGTCACGGGAGCCTCCGTGGCTGTTTTTTCGCTGGTGCGTTGGACGGGCTGCGAGTAGCTAACGCCCTCCGGCAACACGACGTCAACACTTTGTTGAAAACTCGGCAACGCAAAAGCCGCTGTCCGGACATCCAGCAGGTCCACGGTGACACAGAACCGCCGGGCGAGCAGGTTGGCATGCCCAGCTCACAGCGGGAGGGGTGTCAGGGCGCCGTGCCCGGCGTCGTACGGACGGACATTAATAAATGCCGCCCACTGGGCCATAAATAGGAACTACCCCTAACGGCCCACATCGCACAGCCCTCACGTAACTTGGCATAGACCAAGGCGTTATGTGGATGTCATCGCAAACCGGCGCCCAGAAGACGCCGAGCAGGCGGCCGATGCCCGCCCCCGCCACCCCCGTAAAGGCAATTCGCCTCTCAGCATGCCCTCACATGGGAGAGAACTGTTGTGAAAGACATCCTGCTGTGGACCGCTCTGATCTTCGGTGCGGTTTGCACCGTACTGGCGGCCGTGTCTCCGCCTCCGGCCAGCCGGATGTGGCGCACGGACCTGCGAGAGCTGGAACGCCGCCGACGTCTCAGGGCAGTTCTCGCAGCGCAGACCACTTTCCCTCTGGAACCATTGCCCTCGCCGTCGGCAGCCAAGATCATTCCGTCGCCGGACCAGCGGAATGAAGCTCCGTCATGGAGTGCGTGCAAATGCCTTGAATGGAAACCGGAAGAGATGCACGCGAATTTGTAGGACGGTCGGCTCCCCGGGGAACCGACGGCCGCCTACGGGCTCTCCGCCCGCGTCTTTGTTTCCCGGTTCAGGTAGTTGTAGACGGTGAATCGGCTGACGCCGAGCGCACCGGCCACCGTCTCCACACCGTGCCGTACCGAGAACGCGCCGCGCGCCTCCAGGGTTCGCACGACCAGCTGCTTGGTCTTGCGGTCCAGCTCGGACAGCGGCATGCCGTGCCGGCGCTCCATGGCGGCCAGGATGTGGTCGAGAGAGTCCGCGAGCTGCGGGAGCCGGACGGCGAGGACCTCCTCGCCCTCCCAGCTGAGTACGACGTCGTCCTCGCGGGCCTCACCCGGCGCCAGCAGCTCGCCACCCATGGCGTCCACGAGCGGCTTGACGGCCTGTGCGAGTGCGTGGTCGGCGGGCTCGGTCATGCCTCGCCCTCCACCACGTTGACCTGCAGCGAGACCCGGGTGGCCCCGGCGTCCAGGGCCCTGCGCAGCAGCATGTCGACCGCGCTCAGCACCTCGTCGGCGCCGCCCTCGGCCGTATTACCGAAGGGGCCCACATCCACCTTGTCCAGATCCGCGCTCTGGACGACCTCGCGGACGGCCAGCGCGTGCGCCGGCGGCTCGTCCAGATCGAACGGCTCGGTCGTGAACTCCACTCTCAGTCGCACCATGCCCCCACGTTAGCCGCGCCCTTCGGCGCAGTCGTCGGCCTCCCGGCCCGGAAAAGCTCCGGAAAAGGTACGACACGTCGCGACGGACGGACGCCGCTGCCGCGTAGAGCAGGTGAACGGGGCGCAGAGCAGCGGTACTGGGAGGGGTCTGCATCATGACTGGACGCAAGCGCAGAGGTGTCCACGCGAGCGTGGTCGTCACGGCGGCCATGGCGGCACTGACCGCATCACAGGCACCGGGAACGGCGGCGCACGCACCCGCCCCGGCGAGGGTTCGCCCGGCCCCGCCCGGGCCGAGCGTCTCCGGAGACGCCCCATACCGCACCGAGCTTCCGCCACTGCGGGCGCACGGTGCGGCACACGACGCCGAGAGCGGCGCACCGGTCGGCGGGGCGCTGCCCGCCACCGTCCTGGCCGCCTACCGGCAGGCCGAGGACGAGCTCGCGGACAGCAGTCCGGGGTGCCGTCTGCGCTGGCAGCTGCTCGCCGCGATCGGGCAGGTCGAGTCGGGGCAGGCGCGCGGCGGCCGGGTGCGGGCGGACGGCACGACGCTCACCCCGATCCTCGGCCCGCGGCTGGACGGCAACGGGTTCGCCGTCATCAGGGACACCGACGGCGGGCTGTACGACGGGGACTCCGCGTACGACCGTGCCGTCGGCCCGATGCAGTTCATCCCCTCGACCTGGGATGTCTGGGGCGCCGACGGCAACGGCGATGGACACAGTGATCCGGGCAACATCTACGACGCGGCGCTCGCGGCGGGGCGCTACCTGTGCGCGGGCGGGCGCGATCTCTCCCGGGCGGCGGACCTGGACCGCGCGATTCTCGGCTACAACCGCTCCGGTGCGTATCTGCGCACGGTCAGGGCGTGGTTCGCGTACTACCTCGAAGGCCACCGGGTCGTGCCGGACCAGGGTGACGGACCGGCGGTCCGCCCGGAGCCGACGGCGCCCAAGAAGCCGCGGCCGACTGCGTCATCCACGGCTCCCGCCCGCCCGGTCGGCGCGTCCGCCGCGCCCAACTCCTCGCCCACGCCCGCCCCTTCACCTTCGCCTTCGAAGAGCGGCACAACCGCCGCGGAGCCCTCATTGCCGCTGCCGACCGTCCCGGACCCCATCGGCGAGCTGCCCGGGCTCGGCGGGCTGACCAGCAACGGAACGGAATCGATGCGCGCCTCCCCCTCCACAAGCCGGGATACCGGGCGGTAATCTCCCCCGCGCCGGGCCTCTGCACCTGCCCGGCCGGGTGAGCGCGAAGGGGCCCTCATGGCGACGGACACAGACGCGGCCGACGACCGGTGGCAGCGCGCCTGGAGCCACCGCGAGCAGCTGCTCAAGGTGGCCCGGCGCAGGTCCATGAGTCTGGAGGATGCCGAGGACGCCGTGCATGAGGCGATGCTGCGCGCCGCCGAGCACCCGGAACTGGACGACGAGCGCCTCGGCGCGTGGCTGACGACGGTGACGATGCGGCTGTGCGTGGACCGCTACCGGCAGGTCAACCGGGAGAGCGAGGTGCGCAGCCAACCGACGCTCCTGACACCGGTCCCGGTGCCGGTCGAGGAGGCGGTCTGCGACCGCGCCGAGGCCCGGTGGCTCGCCGTACGGAGCGGTGAGCTGCCCGCCCGCCAGGCCGAGGCCCTGTGGCTGAAGTCCGAGGATCTGGATGTCAGCCAGGTCGCCGTGAAGATGGGGCTGAGCTACCGGACGGTCGAATCGCTGCTGGCGCGGGCCCGCAGGACCCTGCGCCATTCGCTGGCCGCCACGCTGGGCGGCGCCCTGTGGCTGATCGGGCACGGCCGCCCGCGCGGCGGGCATGCCCAGGCGGTGGCGGTGGCCTCGACGGCGGCGACGCTGGCGTTCGCGGGCCTGATCCTGCTGCCGCACGTCCACGAGAGCGACGGGCCCGGTTCGCCGAGTCCCGCGTCCCCCGCGGTGTCACAGGCAGGGGATGCGCGGGAGTCGGGCGGTGGCCCTGCGCCGACCGCTCCCACCGCCTCGCCGCAGGCCGATGCGGACACCGGGCGGCCTTCCGGCGGCCCCTTGCTCACGTCCCTGCCCCGGCTTTCGCTGCCCCCTCTGCCGCCGCTGCCGCTGACCGCTCCGGCCGTACCGGACGTACCGGACGTCCCGGGTGTTCCGGAGGTGCCGGAGGTGCCGGAGGTGCCGGAGGTGCCGGAGGTGCCGGAGATTCCCGTACCCGGCCTGTCCGGCCTGCCGTCGGCATCCGTGCCGTCGGCGTCCCTGCCCACGCAGGACCTTCCCACCGGGGACCTTCCCGTGGACATGTCGGACGCCGAGTCGCCCGTTCCTCACCCGTAGGAAACCTCCCGGAAAAATTCTTCGGCCCGCAGCGACGGACCGGCCGCCCCTCCCCGTAGAGCAGATGTCGGAGCTGCTCCACGGCTGAAGGGTGAACCGGATGGGTGTCGAGATCTGTGTGGAAGGACTGACCAAGTCCTTCGGTCACCAGGTCATCTGGCAGGACGTTTCGCTGACGCTGCCCGCCGGCGAGGTGTCGGTGATGCTCGGCCCTTCGGGCACGGGCAAGTCGGTGTTCCTCAAGACGCTCGTCGGGCTGCTCAGGCCCGAACGCGGGTCGATCCGGATCGCGGGAACCGACATCACCGCCCTGCGCGAACACGACCTGTACGAGGTGCGGAAGCTGTTCGGCGTGCTGTTCCAGGACGGCGCGCTGTTCGGGTCCATGAACCTCTACGACAACATCGCCTTCCCGCTGCGGGAGCACACCCGCAAGCCGGAGAGCGCGATCAGACGGATCGTGCTCGAGAAGATGGACATGGTCGGCCTGATCGGCGCCGAGGAGAAACTGCCCGGCGAGATATCCGGCGGTATGCGCAAACGGGCGGGACTGGCCCGGGCGCTGGTGCTCGATCCGGAGATCATCCTCTTCGACGAGCCGGACTCGGGGCTCGACCCGGTCCGGGTGGCCTATCTCAACCAGCTGATCGTCGACCTCAACGCGCAGATCGACGCGACCTTTCTGATCGTCACCCACGACATCGCCTCCGCGCGGCAGGTCCCGGACAACATCGGTCTGCTCTTCCGCCGCGAACTGGTGATGTTCGGCCCCCGCGAGAAGCTGCTGACCAGCGAGGAGCCGGTGGTACGGCAGTTCCTGAACGGCCGGATGCAAGGTCCGATCGGCATGGCCGAGGAGAAGGACGCGGCCCAGGTCGAGCAGGAGCTGGCACAGCTCGGCGAAGCCGCCGACCCCGTACCGCAAGGCCTGCCCGAGCTGACGCCGCGCCTTCTGCCCACCGCGGGGATCACCCGTCCGCCGCGCTGGGAGGCGATCGCCGAACGCGAGGCACTGCGACAGATGCGTGCCGCGGTGCGCGGAAGGGGGGCCGACGCATGAGCCTGTCGCCCACCGGAGCCCTCAGGCACACGGGCAACCTCTTCGCGATGGGTCTCGACGTCCTGCGGACGATACCCAAACGCCCCTTCCAGGCACGGGAGTTCATCCAGCAGGCCTGGTTCATCGCCAGTGTCACGATCCTGCCGACCGCGCTGGTGTCCATTCCCTTCGGCGCCGTGATCGCGCTGCAGATCGGCAGCCTGACCCGGCAGCTGGGGGCGCAGTCCTTCGCCGGTGCCGCGTCCGTCCTTGCGGTGCTGCGCGAGGCCTCGCCGATCGTGACCGCGCTGCTGATCGCCGGGGCGGGAGGCACCGCGATCTGCGCGGACCTCGGGGCGCGGAAGATCCGCGAGGAGATCGACGCGATGCAGGTGCTGGGCATCGACCCCATCCACCGGCTCGTCGTGCCGCGGGTGCTGGCGACGATGCTGGTGGCGGTGCTGCTCAACGGACTGGTCTCGGTCGTCGGCGTGGCCGGCGGCTACTTCTTCAACGTGATCCTGCAGAACGGCACGCCCGGCGCCTATCTCGCCTCGTTCACCACCCTCGCCCAGCTCTCCGACCTGTGGGCGGCCGAGCTGAAGGCCCTGGTGTTCGGCGCCATCGCCGCGATCGTCGCCTCGTACAAGGGGCTCACCGCGAAGGGCGGCCCGAAGGGTGTCGGCGACGCCGTCAACCAGTCGGTCGTGATCACTTTCATGCTGCTGTTCGTCACCAACTTCGTGATGACGGCCGCCTACTTCCAGATCGTGCCGCAGAGGGGATGACGATGGCGCTCACGCAATGGCTCGATGAACTGGGCACCCAACTGACCTTCTACGGGCGCTCGCTGGCGTGGACCGGCCGGACCCTGCGCCGCTACAAGAAGGAGACCCTGCGGCTGCTCGCGGAGGTGAGCTTCGGCCGCGGTGCGCTGGCCGTCGTCGGCGGCACGGTCGGTGTCATCGCCTTCCTGTCCTTCTTCACCGGCACCGAGGTCGGCCTGCAGGGCTATGCGGCCCTCAACCAGCTGGGCACGTCGAACTTCGTGGCCTTCCTCTCGGCGTACTTCAACACCCGTGAGATCGCACCGCTGGTGGCGGGTCTCGCCCTGTCCGCGACGGTCGGCGCCGGATTCACCGCGCAGCTCGGCGCGATGCGGATCAGCGAGGAGACCGACGCGCTGGAGGTGATGGGCGTTCCCTCGCTGCCGTTCCTGGTGACCACCCGGATGATCGCCGGTTTTGTCGCCGTGATCCCGCTGTATGTGATCGGGCTGCTGTCCTCGTACCTCGCCGCGCGCACCATCACGACCGGCTACTACGGGCAGTCGACCGGCACCTACGACCACTACTTCCAGCAGTATCTGCCGCCGGTCGACGTGCTGTGGTCCTTCGGCAAGGTCATCGTCTTCGCCGTCGTGATCATCCTTGTGCACTGCTACTACGGCTACTACGCGAGCGGCGGCCCGGCGGGCGTGGGCGTCGCGGTCGGCCGTGCGGTGCGCACCTCCATCGTCGCCGTCAACATCCTCGACTTCTTCCTCAGTCTGGCGATCTGGGGCGCCAACACGACCGTACGGATTGCGGGGTAGGGCCGATGCGGACCGTGAGACTGAAGCTGTACGGCGTCGCCTTCATCGTGGTGATGGGGCTGTTGCTGTCGTTGTCCGTGGCCGTGTACCAGCAGGTGTTCACCTCGGTCGTACGCATCACGCTGGAGGCCGACACACTGGGCAACCAGCTGGATCCGCGAGCCGACGTCAAGCTGCGCGGGCTGCTGGTCGGCGAGGTGCGCGCGGTGCGGGCCGACGGCCGCAAGGCGACCGTCGACATCGCGCTCAAGCCGGAGCATGTCGCCCGGATCCCGGCCGACGTGCACGCCCGGCTGCTGCCCAAGACGCTGTTCGGCGAGAAGTTCGTCGAGCTGGTGCCGCCGCGCGGGTCCGGTGTCCGGCCCATCCGGGCCGGTGATGTCATCACCCAGGACCGCACCACGGTCGGCATCGAGGTGCAGCAGCTGTTGAACGACCTGCTGCCGCTGCTGCGCACCGTACGGCCCGCGGAGCTCAACGCCACCCTGTCCGCGTTCGCCACCGCACTCGAAGGACGCGGCGACCGTGTCGGCGCCAATCTGACCCGCGTCGAGGGGTATCTGCGCGAGCTCAACCCCCATATGCCGTCCATCAAGGAGGACATCGCGCGCTTCGCCGATGTGGCCGAGGTGTACGGCGACGCCGCACCCGATCTGATGCGGATCCTGCGCAACTCCGTCACCACCAGCCGCACGCTCGTCGAGCAGCAGGACCGGCTGGCCGAGGCCCTGAAGGCGACCACCACGGTCGCGGGCACCGCGGAGAAGTTCTTCGACGACAACGGCGACCGGCTGATCACGCTCGGCCGGGTCTCCCGGCCCACGCTGGCGCTGTTCGCCCGCTACTCCCCCGAATACCCCTGCCTCCTCGACGGCCTGGTGCGCCAGGAGGCGGCATCCGAAAAGGCGTTCGCGGGCGGGGAGATGCGCATCACGCTCGAATTCGTCCGCCCCAGGCCCGCATACCGACCCGGTGAGGAACCGCGCTATGCAGAGCGCTCAGGACCCGACTGCAGAGGTCTGCCCAGCCCCCATGTCCCGGCACCGGATGTCCATCTCGACGACGGTACGAAGCGGACCGGCGCGGGCGGGCTGCCCGGCGGAGCCGGGGTGTCGGCCACCGCGGCCGAGCAGCGGGCCGTCGGCTCGCTCGTGGCCCCCGTCCTCGGGGTGCCGGCCGACCGGGTGCCCGCGGTCACGACGCTGCTGTTCGGACCGATGGCCCGCGGAACGGCGGTGAGTGTCGCATGAGGAGGGCACCTGCCACCGCGGCCATGGCGCCGCTGGTCAAGTTCAGTGTGTTCGCCGTGGTGACGGTGCTGGCGACCGCGCTGCTCGCGGCCACCATCGTCAATATTTCGTTTGCGAAGGAGGACACCTACCGGGCGGTGTTCAGCGATGTCACCAGCCTGGAGGAGGGCGACGACATCCGGGTCGCCGGAGTGCGCGTCGGTGAGGTCCGGGACATCGCGATCAAGGACCGCACGCTCGCCGAGGTGACGTTCACCGTCGCCCATGACCGGCCGCTGCTGGCGAGCACCGGCGCGGTCATCCGCTACCGGAGTCTGGTGGGCTCGCGCTATGTCGCGCTGACCGAGGGCGCGGGCAACGGCACGCGCCTGGAGGCGGGCGGGGTGATCCCGCTGTCCCGGACGAAGCCCGCGCTCGATCTCAACGCGCTGCTCGGCGGGTTCAAGCCGCTGTTCGCGGCGCTCAGCCCCAATGACGTCAACCAGCTCGCCACCGAGATCATCAAGACCCTGCAGGGCGAGGGCGGGACGGTTAACAGCCTGCTCGCCCACACCGCGTCGCTCACCACGACGATCGCCGACCGCGACGAGCTGATCGGCTCCGTGATCGACAACCTCAACACGGTGCTGGGGACGCTGGACAAGCGCGATGCCCGCTTCTCCGGCCTGCTCAAGCAGCTGCAGCGGCTGATCTCCGGGCTGTCCGCCGACCGCAAGCCGATCGGTGCCTCGCTGGCGGGCATCGACGGGCTGACCGAGGCCACCTCGGGTCTGCTCCAGGACGCCCGGCCGCCGCTGCGTGGCGACATCGCCGGGCTGAGAGAGCTCACCGGAACGCTGAACGAGAACGAGAAGACCGTGGAGGGCGTGCTGAAACGGCTGCCGAACAAGCTCAACAAGCTGACGGGGACCGCCTCGTACGGCTCCTGGTTCAACTTCTACCTCTGTGACTTCGACGGCCGGATCGTGCTGCCGAAGACCAAAGAGGTCATCACCCCCGAGCTCCATGTCGCCCGCGCGAGGTGCTCATGATCCCGTTCCGCGAGAGAAATCCTTCTGTGATCGGAGCCGTGGGCGTCACCACGCTCGCGCTGCTGGCCCTGGCCGCGTTCAACGCCGACAGCCTGCCGCTGATCGGCGACGGAGAGACGTACAGCGCTGCCTTCTCCGAGGCGGGCGGCCTCAAGCCCGGCGACGAGGTGCGGATCGCCGGGGTCAAGGTGGGCAAGGTCGACGAGGTCGACCTGGACGGTGACCATGTGAAGGTCACCTTCCGGGTCAAGGGCGAGCCGGAGTTCGGCACCCGGACCGGGGCCGCCATCAGGGTCAAGACGATTCTGGGCGCGAAGTACCTCGCGCTGCAGCCGAAGGGATCCGGGCAGCTGCGGCCCAGCAGTGAGATCCCGCTCAACAGGACAACTCCCGCGTACGACGTCGTGGCGGCGTTCAGCGATCTGACGACCACCACGGAGAAGGTGGACACCGCCCGGCTGGCGAAGGCGCTCGACACCATCTCCACCACCTTCGAGGATTCGCCCGCCGAGGTACGGGCGTCCATCAAGGGTCTTTCGAAGATCTCCCGGACGGTGGCCTCCCGCGATCAGTCGCTGCGAGAACTCCTCGATCACGCCAACGGGGTCACCGGCGTGCTGAAGGACCGCTCCGACGAGTTCGCCGTACTGGTCAAGGACGGCGACAAGCTCTTCAAGGAGATCGCCGCGCGGCGGGCGGCGATCCACTCACTGCTCAAGAGCTCGGCCGCACTCGGCGTCCAGCTCTCGGGCCTGGTGGAGGACAACCGCAAGCAGATCGGCCCGGCGCTCAAGGGCCTGGGCTCGGTGGTCGCCATGCTCGAACGCAACCAGGCGAGCCTCGACCGGAGCATCAAGCTGCTGGCGCCCTATGTGCGGGTGTTCACCAACACCCTCGGCAACGGGCGGTGGTTCGACAGCTATATCCAGAACATGGTCGCCACTCCGGTGGCTCCGCGGACGGGAGGCTCGCGATGAACGCCCGGCTCGTATGGAGAGGACGTCCAGCCCGGCGCGTGGCACTGGCCGTGGCGTTCGCGCTCGTCGCGGGCACGACCGCGGTCGTCCTGTGGCCGCGCTCGTCCCCGGTGCATGTCACCGCGTACTTCCCGCGCACCGTCGGCATCCACCCCGGCTCGGACGTACGCGTCCTCGGCGTCCGCGTCGGAGAGGTCGGCAAGATCACGCCGGAGGGCGGCCGGGTGCGGGTGGAGCTGGAGTACGAGCCCGGTCGCAGGATCCCCGCGAACGCGCAGGCCGCGATCATCAACTCCTCGGTCGTCAGCGACCGTTATGTACAGTTGCTCCCCGTCTACCGCGGCGGGCCCGCGATGAAGGACGGCGCGGTCATTCCGCTGAGCCGCACGGCCGTGCCGGTCGAGCTGGACCGGGTCTTCGACAGCCTGCACACGACAGCCGAGGCCTTCGGCCCCAAGGGCGCCAACGCGGACGGTTCGCTGTCCCGGCTGCTCGGTGTGAGCGCGGACAACCTCGAGGGCCAGGGCGCCAAGCTCCACCAGACGGTCGAGGACCTGTCGCTGGCGGTCACCACCCTGTCCGATGGCAGGCAGGACCTGTTCGGCACCGTACGGAATCTGCAGGTGTTCACCGCGGCGCTGGCCGCCGACGACAAGAACGTGCGGTCGTTCAACGACAGCCTCGCCCAGGTGGCCGACCAGCTCGCAGGCGAACGGAAGGACCTCGCGGCGGCGCTGCGGAATCTGGGGGTGGCGCTCGGCGACGTGTCCGCGTTCGTACGCGGCAACAAGAAGGCGCTGACCGCCGATGTGAAGGGACTCAGCAAGGTGACCCGAGTGCTGGTCACCCAGCGTGCCGCGCTGGCGGAACTGCTGGAGGTCGCACCGGCCGGGCTCTCCAATCTGCAGAACGCCTACAACCCCTCGTCCGGCACCCTCGACACCCGTAACAACCTGAACCAGTCACAGGATCCGGCCGCGCTGCTGTGCTCGCTGCTGCGCACCACGGGGGACGCGGGCGGCAAGAACCCGGACTGCAAGGAGCTCCAGCAGCTCTTCGACACGCTGCCCCAACTGCCCACCGCCGCACCGGTGTCGGGCACCGGACCGGTCGACCGGACGCTCGGCGGAATCCTGGAGGCCGGTGCATGAGGTTCAGCAGAGTGCTGCGCGGGGGCCGGGCCGCGGCCCTGTGGACGGCGATGGGCTCGGTCGTGCTCACCGGCTGCGAGTTCAACGGTCTGTACGACGTGGGGCTGCCCGGCGGCGCCGCCGACGACGGCAACGCCTACCGGGTCACCGTCGAGTTCCGGGACGTACTCGATCTGGTGCCGCAGTCGGCCGTGAAGGTCAACAACGTCACGGTGGGCGCGGTCGAGAAGGTGGAACTGGCCGGCTGGCACGCCCGGGTGCGGCTGCGGGTCGACGGCAAGGTGAAGCTGCCGGCCAACGCGATCGCCGAGCTGCGCCAGACCAGCATGCTCGGCGAGAAGTACGTGGCGCTGTCCGCACCGGTGGACAGCGCCCCAACGGGCAGCCTCGGCGACGGCGACCGGATCCCGCTGTCGCGCAGCGGGCGCAACCCGGAGATCGAGGAGGTTCTGTCCGCACTGTCGGCGCTGCTCAACGGCGGCGGGGTGGCCCAGCTGAAGACGGTCACCACGGAGCTGAACAAGGCCCTGGAGGGCCGGGAGAACCGGGTGAAGTCCCTGCTGAGCGAGCTGGACACCTTCATCGGCGGCCTCGACGGGCAGCGCAAGGAGATCGTCCGCGCGCTCGAAGGCATCGACCGGCTGGCCGCGCGTCTTGCACGGGAGAAGAAGACCATCGCCACGGCGGTCGACACCATGCCGGGCGCCCTGAAGGTGCTGGCCGACCAGCGCCGCAATCTGACCGCGATGCTCACCTCGCTCTCCAAGCTCGGCACGGCGGGCACCAAGGTGGTCAATGCCTCGCGGGCCGACCTGGTCGCCAATCTGCGCAGTCTGCGGCCGATCCTGGCGCAGTTGAACAAGGCGGGCAGTGATCTGCCGAACGCGCTGGAGCTGCTGACGACATATCCGTTCCCGCGCAATGTGACGGGCGCGATCAAGGGCGACTACGTCAATCTCAAGATCACCGCGGATCTCGATCTCGCGAGCATCTACGGCAATCTCGCCGAGGAGCCCAAGAAGCCGGGCGCACCGGACAAGCCCGGGCTGCCGGACCTGCCCGAGCTGCCCGGCGTACCGCTGCCCACCTCGCTGCCGAGGGTCCCGGGCGCGCCTTCGACACCTTCTTCCCCGCCGGTCGACCCGGATCCGCTGTGCCCGCCGGTGTGCACCGGCAGTTACGCCGCCTACGGAGGCGGGGACGCCGAACGCTTTCCGGCCGGGGTCTCACCCGCCCTCGCCGAGCTCATGCTGAAGGGGATGCAGCCGTGATCACTCGTACGGTCAAGGCCCAGTTGCTCGCCTTTGCCACGATCACCGCCGTCGGGGTGTCGTACGTCGGAGCCCAGTACACGGGCCTGGCGGACATGCTTCTCGACCGCGGTTACACCGTGCGCGCCGAGTTCACCGAGTCCGGAGGCGTCTTCCCGGGGGCGGAGGTCACCTATCGCGGGGTGCCGGTCGGCCGCGTCGGTGAACTGCGACTTGCGGGCGCCGACGGGGTGCAGGTGACGCTGGACATCGAGGACGGGGTGCGGATACCGGCCGACACGCTGGCGGTCGTGGCGAACCGCTCGGCGGTCGGCGAGCAGTACGTCGACCTGCAGCCGCGGGACAGCGACGGCCCCTATCTGCGGGACGGCAGCGTGATCGGCCGCGGTGACACCCGGGTGCCGCTGCCCACCACGGATGTCGTGCTGAGCCTGGACCGCCTGGTCAACTCCGTGGGCAAGGAGGATCTGCGGATCACGGTCGACGAGCTCGGCAAGGCCTTCGCCGGAACCGGCCCCCATCTGAGCCGACTTGTCGACTCGGGCAACAGCCTCGTGGAGTCGGCGTCCGCGTCACTGCCGCAGACCGTCTCGCTGATCGAGGACTCGCGCACGGTTCTCAAGACGCAGGTCGACAAGGGCTCGGCCATCAAGTCCTTCTCGCACGACCTGGCGGCCCTGACCGCCGAGCTGAAGTCGAGCGACGGGGATCTGCGCAAGCTGATCGGCTCGGCCGCGCCTGCCGCGCAGGAGCTGAACTCGCTGCTCAAGGCGAACGAGACCCAACTGCCCGTACTGCTGGGAAATCTGATCAGCGGCGGCCAGATCACAGTGGCCAGGCTGCCCGGCGTCGAACAGGCCCTGGTGACCTTCCCGGTGGTCGTCGCGGGCAGCTCCACCGTGATCCCGGGCGACGGCACCACCCACTTCGGGCTGGTCGCCGGAGCCGACGATCCGCCGCCGTGCCGCCAGGGATACGGCACCCAGCGGCGCGACCCCGCGGACACCGCCGAGCGCCCCGCGAACACGGGCGCGCACTGCACGGCCCCCCGCGGCAGCGCCACCTCGGTCCGCGGCGCACAGAACGTGCCCGGCGCGACGGCGGCGGGGGCCGGCCGGGCGGCGTATGTCACCCCGTACGACCCCGAGACCGGCATCGTCGCCGGTCCGGACGGAACGCTCGTCGAGATCGGCTCGACGGGCGGCGAACAGAGCGTGCTCGGAAAGGACTCGTGGCAATGGCTGCTCGTCGGACCTATGGCATGAACGCGGGCATCCTCGCGCGCCTGACGCGCTCGCTGCGCCTGCTCGGCACCAGAACGGCGGCCTCCGCCCGGCAGGGCAGAACGACGGCGGCGGCGCTCGTGGTGGCGACAGTCATGACCACGGCGCTGAGCGGCTGGCTCTGCGTGCAGGTGTACGAGCAGCGCGCCGAGGCACAGCGGCACCAGGAGATCCTGGCCGCCGCCCGGCAGTCCGCGCTGAACTTCACCTCGCTGGACTACCGGCACTACGCGCAGGACAGCGAGAACGTACTGAAGGGCGCCACCGGTGACTTCAAGGAGCAGTTCTCCGCGCAGACGAACGAACTGACGAAGCTGGTCGCGGCCAACAAATCGGTGTCGCAGGGGCAGGTGCTCGAAGCGGGCATCACACGTTCCGACGAGCGCACGGCCCGCGTACTGGTCGTCGCCGACAGCAAGGTGACCAACACCGCCGCCCCGGGGGGCCAGGCCCGCACCTATCGGCTGCAGCTCGATCTCGTACATGAGAACGGCCGCTGGCTGACGTCCGACGTCGAGTTTGTCGGCTGACCGCGTGCCCGGCCACACACCCGTACCACCTGCAGTGAGGAGCAAGGCAGTGAGGAGCAACACCGTGGCGAACCCGACCGGCAAAGGCCCCGGCACCGCATCCCCCGGCCGTCGCTCGATGGCGGCCGCCGCCCGCGCGGCGGCCAGGCGTACGGAACGGGTCGCGACCCGCAGTCCCGAGGAGACGCGTCCGCAGGCAGGGGACGAGACGCGTGCGCAGGAACCGGACGAGCTGCCTCTGGAGGCACCGGACGACGCGAGCCAGGGACGGAAAGCGGTCGAACAGCAGGCCGGGCCCGTCCTGGTCGCCGAC
Source organism: Streptomyces sp. NBC_00322 (assembly GCF_036147535.1). NCBI lineage: Bacteria > Bacillati > Actinomycetota > Actinomycetes > Kitasatosporales > Streptomycetaceae > Streptomyces > Streptomyces sp. NBC_00322. Next base: position 1,897,692 of record NZ_CP108019.1, read on the forward strand.
GAACCGGTGGCCGCTGCCGCCCGCGGGCGACGGCGAGGCAGGTTCTGCGCCGTGCTGGCCGTGCTGGTGGCGGCGCTGCTGGCCGCGGTCGCCGTGCTCGGCTGGGAGTACGGGGACGGCCTGCGGACGCAGGGGGCGCGGGCGCAGGCGCTCGCCGCGGCGCGGAAAGCGGCGCCTGTGGTGCTGTCGTACGACTACCGGCGGCTCGACAAGGACTTCGCCGCGGCGCGCGGCCATCTGACCGGTTCGTTCCGTGACGAGTACGCCAGGACGACGGCGAGGGTGGTGGCGCCGACCGCGGCGAAGTACCACGGGGTGGTCAGGGCGACGGTGGTGAAGCCGCCGGGCGGCGGCGCACCGGCGGCCTCGGTGGTGTCGGCCTCGCCGGACAGGGCCGTCGTGCTGCTCTTCGTCAACCAGGTGACCACGAGCACGCAGGTGACGGGGCCGCGTCTCGACCTGAACCGGGTGCGGATGACTCTGACCCGTACGTCCGCGGGCTGGAAGGTGAGCGCGGTGGACGCGTTGTAGCCCTTTCGCCCGCGGAAAGCCCCTGAGCGCCTTCCGAGCCGGGGACAGGAGCCTGAACAGGCCCTCTGTCCCCCGCTCGGGGGGCGCTTTTTCGTTGCCCGCTCTTGACAGCCCTCCCCCACCCCAGGCAATCTTCCGTTAAGCAGAAACTGACTTCCGCAATACGGAAGGAGCGCAGAACCCCTCATGGCCCCTCTTTTCACGAATAAGCGCGGCACGGACCAGCGCTTCGATGTGAACCTCTCGATCCTCTTCACGGAACTCCCGCTCCTGGAGCGCCCCGCGGCAGCAGCCGCGGCGGGCTTCAGCGCGGTCGAGCTGTGGTGGCCCTGGATCGAGACCCCCACCCCGCCCCAGGCCGAGCTCGACGCCCTCAAGAAGGCGCTCGACGACGCGGGCACCCAGCTGGTGGGCCTGAACTTCTACGCCGGGCAGCTGCCGGGCCCCGACCGCGGCGCGCTCTCAGTGCCCGGCGAGGAGTCCGGCCGCTTCCGCGCCAACATCGAGGTGGCCGCGGACTTCGCCGCCTCGGTGGGCTGCAGGGCGCTCAACGCGCTGTACGGCAACCGCGTCGAGGGCGTCGACCCGGCCGTCCAGGACGAACTCGCCCTGGAGAACCTGGTACTCGCGGCCCGCGCGGCCGACCGGATCGGCGCGATCCTGCTGGTCGAGACGCTCAACAAGCCGGAGTCCCCGCTCTACCCGCTGGTGAGCGCCCCGGCCGCGATCGAGGTCGTCGACAAGGTGAACGCGGCGACGGGACTCGGAAACGCCAAGTTCCTCCTCGACATCTACCACCTGTCGATGAACGGCGAGGACGTCAGCCAGGTCATCGCGGCCTACGCCGACAAGACCGGCCACGTCCAGATCGCGGACAACCCGGGCCGAGGCGCGCCGGGCACCGGCTCACTGCCGCTGGAACGGCTTCTCGACGAGCTGACGAAGGCCGGTTACGACGGCTGGGTGGGCCTCGAGTACAAGGCCGGCGACCGCCCGAGCGCCGAGTCCTTCGGCTGGCTCCCGGCCGAGGCCCGCGCGGCCAACTGACGTCACGTACAAGAGTTTTGAGAGAGGCACCCTCATGAGCACCCCCAAGATCGCATGGATCGGCCTCGGCATCATGGGCTCCCCCATGTCCGAGAACCTGCTGAAGGCGGGTTACCAGGTCACCGGCTTCACCCTGGAGCAGGACAAGCTGGACCGCCTCACCGCCGCCGGTGGCACCGCGGCCTCCTCGATCGCCGATGCCGTCAAGGACGCCGACGTCATCATCACGATGGTGCCCGCCTCCCCGCAGGTCGAGGCCATCTCGTACGGCGAGAACGGCATCCTGCAGAACGCCAAGCGAGGCGCCCTCCTGATCGACATGTCCTCCATCACCCCCCAGACCTCCGTGGACCTCGCCAAGGCCGCGGCCGAGGAGGGCATCCGCGTACTGGACGCCCCGGTCTCCGGCGGCGAGGCGGGCGCGATCGAGGCGGTACTGTCGATCATGGTCGGCGGCGAGCAGGCCGACTTCGACAGCGCGCTGCCGATCCTTCAGGCGCTGGGCAAGACCATCGTCCTGTGCGGTCCGCACGGCTCCGGCCAGACGGTGAAGGCCGCCAACCAGCTGATCGTCGCGGTCAACATCCAGGCCTGCGCCGAGGCCGTCGTCTTCCTCGAGAAGTCCGGCGTGAACCTCCAGGCCGCTCTGGATGTCCTGAACGGCGGTCTGGCCGGCTCCACGGTCCTGTCCCGCAAGAAGGACAACTTCCTGAACCGGGACTTCAAGCCCGGCTTCCGGATCGACCTGCACCACAAGGACATGGGCATCGTCACCGACGCCGCCCGCAACGTCGGCGCCGCGCTGCCCGTCGGTGCGGTCGTCGCCCAGCTCGTCGCCTCCCTGCGCGCGCAGGGCGACGGCGGCCTCGACCACTCCGCTCTGCTGCGCGCCGTCGAGCGCCTCTCCGGGCAGCAGGTCTGAGTCCGGGCCCGCACCGGGCCCCCAGATTTCCGGACGGTGTCGGCGCTGACACCTGTCCTGTCGCGCCCAGGCGCCGACGCCGTCCGGAACACCACACTTCGCTTTCAACAAACTGTTGACGTGATGTTCGAGGCGAATCTACGCTCCTCGCACCGCCAGCAGCTCCAGCACGGAAGGTCAATCCCGCCACCATGACGCAGCGTGTGCTTACGACCGAGTCAGGCGCCCCGGTCGCCGACAACCAGAACTCCGCCACCGCAGGCGTCGGTGGCCCCCTCCTCCTGCAGGACCAGCACCTGCTCGAGAAGCTCGCCCGCTTCAACCGGGAGCGCATACCGGAGCGCGTGGTGCACGCCCGCGGCAGCGGCGCGTACGGCTACTTCGAGGTGACCGACGACGTCACCGGCTTCACCAAGGCGGACTTCCTCTCCCAGGTCGGCAAGCGCACCGAGACGTTCATCCGCTTCTCGACCGTCGCCGACTCGCTGGGTGGCGCGGACGCGGTCCGCGACCCGCGCGGTTTCGCGCTGAAGTTCTACACCGAAGAGGGCAATTACGACCTCGTCGGCAACAACACCCCGGTGTTCTTCATCAAGGACCCGATCAAGTTCCCGGACTTCATCCACTCCCAGAAGCGCGACCCCTTCACGGGCAAGCAGGAGCCGGACAACGTCTGGGACTTCTGGGCGCATGCCCCCGAGGCGACGCACCAGGTGACCTGGCTGATGGGCGACCGCGGCATCCCCGCCTCGTACCGCCACATGAACGGCTACGGCTCGCACACCTACCAGTGGACGAACGAGGCCGGCGAGGCCTTCTTCGTGAAGTACCACTTCAAGACCAACCAGGGCATCCGCTGCCTCTCCTCGGAGCAGGCGGCCGAGCAGGCCGGCAAGGACGCCAACAGCCACCAGACGGACCTGCTCCAGGCCATCGAGCGCGGTGTGAACCCCTCGTGGACCCTGTACGTCCAGGTCATGCCGGCGGCCGAGGCGGCGGACTACCGCTTCAACCCCTTCGACCTCACCAAGGTGTGGCCGCACAGCGACCACCCGCTGCAGCGCGTGGGCCGCCTGGTCCTCGACCGCAACCCCGACAACGTCTTCGCCGAGGTCGAGCAGGCCGCGTTCTCGCCGAACAACTTCGTGCCGGGCATCGGTCCTTCGCCGGACAAGATGCTCCAGGGCCGGCTGTTCGCCTACGCGGACGCACACCGCTACCGCCTGGGCGTCAACCACACCCAGCTGCCGGTGAACGCGCCGAAGGCTGTTCCTGGGGGGTCCCCCGACAACTACGGCCGCGACGGCTTGATGGCCACCCGCAACGGCCCGCGCCACGACAAGAACTACGAGCCCAACTCGTACGCCGGTCCCGCGCAGACGGACTCCGCGCTGTCGGCCCCGCTGGCCATCCACGGCTGGACGGGCACGCACGCCGCGCCGCTGCACAACAAGGACGACGACTTCTTCCAGGCGGGCGAGCTGTACCGCCTGATGTCCGAGGAGGAGAAGTCCCGTCTGGTGGCCAACATCGCGGGCGGCCTCTCGCAGGTCACCCGTGACGACGTCATCGAGAAGAACCTCGCCCACTTCCACGCCGCCGACGCCGACTACGGCAAGCGCGTCGAGGAGGCGGTCCGCGCCCTGCGCGAGGACTAGGAACGAACAAGCTGCGCCCGGCCCCTGACGAGAGGTCAGGACCGGGCGCCGCCTGTGCCGCGGACCCGGATGAGGGGTGGTCATGCGGAACGGGCAGGCCGAGGACCGCGGCGGTAGTGCGATGCCAGTGCGGTGGTCAAGGCACCGGAGTCCGCTTCTTGACCTGAAGGAAGCGAACCCTCGGTCCCCATCGCCGCCGCCGCGGGCCTCTCCCTGAGGCAGTCGGCCACACAGTCTCCGCCCGGCGACACGAATGTCCTGTCGCGCCAGCCTCGCGTCGTCGGGCGGTATCAACTGCCCAGGCGGGGTGCTGATCGTGGACGAGACCGGGTGCGCGCCACGAGGCGCTGACGAATCGAGCGGGAGGGAGAACCCGCCGCTGGTCATCGCAGTGACCGGTTGAAGCTGGAGGCAGGCGGAGCCCTGGGTCGGGGGTGAGGCTGGAAGCGGCCTCGACAACGTAGGGGCGGACCGACACCCCGACACCACCAGATGGTTCGTGCCCACAAGCGAAGACGGAATGGGTGCAAGGAAACTGAATTGGTGGTTGAAGCCCCGTGAGTCGTCAGCGGTCTGCCGAATCTGGTGGATGGGCCGCGCCGCAGTGCTGGAGAGTGCTCTATCGATGCGGTGGGGGATGCCGCGCTCGCGTAACCATTGCCGCAGGTGGGAGTAGTCGTAACCCTTGTCGGCGTGGAGTTTTCCCGGCTTGCGTCGCCGCCGCCCGCGGCGGGAACGGATCGGGGGTATGCCCTTCACCAGGGGGATCAGGGCCTGGCTGTCGTGCAGGTTGGCCCCCGAGATTCCGACGGATCCTCCTACTCCGAGGAGCCCGTGAACTCTGCCGCACGTGTGGTCCGGCCCTCCATGCGTGAGGCGGGCAGTATCGGCAGCGAGCGGTGCGGTGTCACCACGCGCAGGTCGGGAAGAATCTCACCGGTGTCCTCGAAGATCACTACACTATTGCACAGCAGCACCCAGCCCTGCTCCGGGTGCGATGCCACAACGCGCGCTGCCTCGTGGTCGGGTGCTTCCCATGGAGGACACGGTGGCTCGTGCTCACACATGGCAGCCAGCCCCTCTCCTCGTCGGTCTTGACGGGTGTCGGACCCGTCAAGCGTGTGGGCGGGCTGCCTGAAGGACCACCGTAGAAGCAGTCATATAGGTACCTACGCGGTTCCCGTGGGCGCGAGCCACGGCCGCCGTACAGCTCTCCGCAGACGAGCCCGGGGGCCAACCTCCGCACGTCTCTGCGCCCCGCCGAGCCGTCTCGGATCACCCAGGAACGCCGCGTGCTCCTCTGCGGCACCCACAACCGCCGCTGACCGGCGACCTACACCCGCGGCAGCTGCTTCGTAGCAGGGCACTCCGCAGGGGCCCACCGCCAGACGCGGGTGGCCTGTCCCGCCAGCCACAGACGGTGGCCCGGTCTCGAGGTGCTCGCCGGGTTGCCCACCCGCAAGGTGCTGGAACTGCGCGGCACCGTACGCAGCGACGTGTGTACGCAGTACCACGCGCGGGCCCATGGTGGATACGCCCTCGCCCGGGTCGAGGCCGACGGGGACGATGCGCCGTGCCTGGAGTGCGGCGGCATCCTCAAATCCGCCACCGTGATGTTCGGCGAACGGTGCTCGGCGAGGCCGTGGCCATCACCAAGGCCTGCCAGGTGTTCATCGCCGTCGGCAGCACCCTCCAGGTCCAGCCCGCCGCCGGCCCCGCAGGCATCGCCGCCGACCAAGGCGCACGGCTGATCATCGTCAACGCCGAGCCCACACCGCACGACGACCGCGCGGACGAGGTCATCCACGAGCCCATCGGGACTGCCCTGCCTGAGCTTCTCCGCTGTCTGACGAGCGAGTGGACGTAAGGCGTCCTACCGCTTGCCGCTCACGGCCGCACCACCCGTCGGTGCACACGCGAGCAGGGGCAAAGACCCCTGTCCGGCATACCCCGCCGTCCGACGCCTCTCGGGCTCCCACCCGGTACGTAGGTATCAAAACCCGTGACTTTCCGGGTAGGCACAGCGGCCCCCTCGGTCCATCATCCTCTCCTCGGAGATCCGCCGACCCGCCACGCTGCGGGATCGGAGACCACGCCCGTCAAACGGGACCAACGACACGACGAGGCGGCACTGATGCGCCACTACCCCCCGTGGAAACGGACGAGATCGCCGCCGACCGACGGGCACACGGACAAGCGTTAACTCCTCGAGCGGCCGCCCATGAAACTACTGCGCGCACATACGCGATGGCACCCAAGCCGCGCGGACACCGCCGCGATAGCCCTTCCATCCGCGCGCCGAGCCATCACCAGATGGGTCAGCGAACCAATCGCTACCCCCCCCCGGGGCCGTCGCCCTACGGTGGACGCGGCCCGTATCGAAGGGAAGTTGACATGACCGGTTCTTCGGTCGCGCGACCAACACCCACACGGGTGATCCTATCCGTACTGGCACTGTGCATCGCAGCCTTCGGCTCCGTCCTGTCCCCGCTGTCCACCCACACAGCCCACGCCGCCGACTGCAGTCAACCAATGCAGTGTGTGACCCTCTACAACAAGGCTATTGACCCCAGCTCCGGGAACACGCGCTGGGCGCACCTCACCGCCGGTGTCAGCCAGGGCAGCAGGATGGAGGTCACATCTGCAGCCTGGGAGAATAATCTATTCCAATACCAACCCGACTGGGGCGTCACGCTGCGTCCGCACGAGCCCGACGACGGGACCTTCCAGATGGTCAGCACCAAGACCGGACGGTGCGTGGACACGTATTGGGATGCCGGGCCCCGAATGGACATGGTTTACGCGGAGGCGTGCAATGCGTCACGCACGTCGCAGTGGTGGTATGTGCAGCCCTACAAAAATGCATACATGATCCGGCAAGTCCAAAACAGCGACGCCGATCAGCTTAAGGATAACTGCCTGTGGTGGCATCGGGGAACAATGTGGGGTGCTGGCGGGTGGCCCTGTCAAGCTTCAGGTAGCGACTGGGACGAGGGATACGGACTCTGGTGGATCTACGACACAGCCGATCCCATCAGCCACCGTTACGTGAATCTGGCCGCCAAGTATGCCATGGCGCACTGCAATAAGGGCTACACAGCCGGGAGCAACAACTCCTACTGCAAGTTTACGGCCTACCCCAACACCACCGAAGTCAAATCGACCGACCAGTGGTTCTGCTGGAAAAGCAGCAGAAACGAGACCAGTGTACCGCAGACGAAACACTACAAGTACACGGAATCGTACGCCAAGTCGATTCTGACGGGTGAAAACTGGCGGGTAGGGTTCGAGGTCGGAATCAAAGGTAACCTCGGGGGGGGAAAGAATGGGGGAGAGGAAAAAAGCCCCGGGAAAGTCGAGGTAGGGCTAACCCTCTCTGGCTCGTGGGAACACACGTACCAGACGGTCAACACCTGGCAGCAGACGACAGAAGAAATGCACGATCTAGCCGTACCTGCCTACAAGCAGGCATGGATCAAAGTGAAGCCGCTCCGGCAGAGCGAAAAGGGCACGTGGACGTTCTCCTACGGAGACTTTGGCCAGTGGGACTACGCCGGTGACAGCGTCCTCGACATACCGGTCCCGACTGGCTTCGGCAAAAACACCGAATTTGACACCGGCGAGGGCCCCGTCAACGGCCCATATTGCGGCGGGTTGCCGGCACTGGACGAGGACAGCCTTATCACAGCCGCATCACCTGCGGTCAGTGGGAAAATCGCCGGCCCTGGCAGCAGGACAGACCTGTGCGTGTCCGGCTTTTCGGCCAAAACATACCCCGTCCGAATCGGGCCTTGCAGCGGCTGGTCCTCCGGCACCACACCAGCTTCTATGATCTGGAAAAAATCGTCGACTAACGGTCTGTCCCTGGTGGGCATGAACTCCCTGGCGGGCGTGAACCAGTGCCTGGACGTCCAGAGCGGCTCCAAAAACAACGGCGCCTTGGTCGGTTTGTGGGATTGCGGCGGGGAGCCTAACGAGCAGTGGATCATTCAGCCTGATGGACACTTGTTCAACCCGTATTCACGCAAGTGTCTGGACGACTACGACGCTAACACCGCGACGGGAGCTCAACTTGTAATTTGGGACTGCTGGGACGGCCAGAACCAGGTCTGGCATCTGCCATTCTGACCAGATCCCGCGTTACAGCACGGTGGCAGGAACCCAGCCTGCCGCCTTGTGCAGTTCCCTCAGACAACAGGACAGCAGAAACATGACAAGGCGCGTGCACTGGGGGTGCATCACCCCCAGTGCACACCGCCGACACGACGGGCCTGCAGCCCAGGGCCCCCGCCGCCCCTCCCGGCCATGCCCAGTGTCATCGCGGTATGGAAGGTGAAGGTTGCCCTTGCGGCGGGCTTGTTCGATTGCTTCGGAGCTTGGCCGGGGCTCCGGGCTTTGAGGTCCAGAAAGTGGTCCAGTACGACCAGCCGGTGCCCTTGGTGGTCAGACGCGGGTGGCGGCGATCTCGATGCGGCCGTGGGAGACGACCACTTCGCTGGACCACAGCAGGACGTGGTTTCGGCACGGCCAGCACATAGTCGACCTGGGCTTCCTCGAGGGTGCGGCGAAAGCGCCATTCCTGCCCGTAAAGGCTGCCGGCGGTCACCCACGCGGTGGGCCGTGCGGAAGCAAGCGCCCGCAGGGCCAGAGCACGGGCCAGTTCACCCTTGGTGGCGAACGCCCGCTCGGCCGGCACCCGGGCGGTCCGGCAGCGATCCGGGTCGTCCGTCCAGGACCTCGGCAGATACAGCTTCAGTCCACCAGCGCCCGTCCCTTGGACGAGGAGTAGGCGGCAAAGTCGCCGATCTGGCAGTTCTCGGCACTGCCGGGGCTTGTAATTGAATAGGTGTCAGAGTTGATCTGTTGGACCGTCGTCGGTGGGCGTCGAGCGGGCTCGGATCTGTTCCAGGGTGCGGGCGGGTGATCCGGGTAGTGGTGTAACGACGACGCGGTGCAGGTCCAGGAGGCGTTGGCCGTCCTGGAACTGGTTGGACAGGTTGGTGCGACTGACCCCCAGCAGCTGGGCCAGGAATGTGCTGGTGACTGCTCCGCGGCGGCGTAACAGGGCTGTCAGGAGGCGGTGGAAGTGGTCCAGACTGCTGGTTTGTGGATGGAGGTATCCGCGTGGGCGGTGGAAGCGCCGCTGGAAGGCCGCCTCGGCCAGGGCGTCCCAGTACGGCTCCGAGACCGCCACCAGGCGTCCGAAGGCGGGCCGTGACATGCCGGTCAGGGACAGGTCGGTGAGCATCGTGGTCAGGGCGGGATCGACCCGTCGGACGGTCGCAGGTGCCTCGGGGGTTCGGGGAGGAACGGGGGCCACGGTGTAGTTCCAGTTGCCGTGGAAGGTGTTGGGTATGATTGGCAGCGCGTGGAACTCGGCGGGTGTGACCGTGATACCGAGCCTGTAGTCACCCGTGTCCAGTTCGGCTCTGATGGTCAGCCCCTTCCCGGTCGTCGTCGCGGCGATGGTTTCGATGACGACCTGGTAGCGGATCAGTGGACGGCCCCGCCAGTTCGCGGTGATGTGGCAGAACATTCGGTGTTCGATCTTGTTCCATTTAGATGTGCCGGGCGGGAGGTGGCAGACCGTGATCTCCAGCCCGCTTTCCAGGGCGAAGGCGGCCACGTGCTTCTTCCATGTCCAGCGGCGGGGGTCGTTGGAAACCGCCGGCGTCGGCGGTGATCAGCAGCCGGGTGGCGTCCGGGTGGTCGCCAGACCGGGTCCTTGCCCTGACGCCAGGTGCGGCCGGGCCGGTCGCGGTCGCCGAGCCATTCCTTGGCCTTGGTGTCGACGCTGATCACCGGCTGTCCGCTGTCGAGGAAGTCGGTGGCGGTGGCGTTGAGGTGGGTGAACTGGGCGTCGCGGTCCGGAAGGGCGTCGCCTTCCGTGGTCTTGACCGTGCCCAGCAGGCTGTATCCCAGACCGTGGAGCAGGTACCCGACAGTAGCCGCGCTGGCCCCGTGGCCCTGCGCGGTAAGGGCCGAAGCCAGGGTTACAGCGACAGGGTCGTCCACCGCAACGGGGAGACGGGATCACCCCGGGTGTGCGGTTCGATCAGCTCCTCCAGCGCCGGCAGCAGACCGGGGTCGGTGACCGTCAGCGGCTCGCGGCCGGCTCCCCGAGCCCGGATCCGCCGCGTCGGCGCCGGGTGTCCGGCCAGCTCGGTGATACCGCGTGCGATGGTGCTGGCGCAGGTGCCGGAGGCGCAGCCACCAATGTGATCCCGCCGTGGCCGATAGCGATGGCCTCGCTCGCCAGGTGGAGCCGACGGCGCCGCTCGTCGAGATGCGGCAGGAGCTGATCGAACTTGGCCCGCAGCACAGCACGTCGCGCAAGGGACGCACCCTGATCGACCGGGCGGTACGCCCTTGCGCTGTCAGACCTGGCTCGCCCGGGAGGCCAGGCCATCGTCGATGCGTGGGGGTGCCGCGAGTCGCAGAGGCAGGTACAGGTCCTCGAACGTGCGCAGTGTGTGGTCGATGTCGTGCCGGGCGACCAGGGATCGGGCGGCCGCTCCCAGCTCCGCGCGCAGACGGGGGTCGAGGAGGAGCTCCGTGAGGTGTCCCGCAAGGGCGTGAAAGTCTCCGGGAGAGTAGAGCAGGCCGGTGCGGCCCGGCTTGACGAGGTGCGGCAGGGCCATGGCGTCCGCGGCGATCACCGGCTTTCCCGCGGCCATTGCCTCCATGGTGGCAAGGCTCTGAAGTTCGGCGATACCGGGCATGCAGAAGAGATCCGCGCGCGCGTAGGCGACGAGCAGATCGGCGTCGCTGACCAGGCCGTGGAAGACAACGCGGTCGCGGATACCCAGCTGGTCGGTGAGCTCCTCCAGCGTCTGGCGGCAGCGTCCGTCGCCGACGATCTCCGCGAAGACCGGCAGAGTCCGGGGCACGAGGGCCACAGCATGCAGGAGTTCATGGACGCGCTTCTCCTCGTCCAGCCGGCCTACGAACAGCACGCGGCGGAGGTCATCGCCGGGCGCGCGGAAGCCGAGCCGGCCAAAGCGGCGCAGGTCTATCCCGCAGGAGACGGGGTGTGCGAGCACCGGCAGACCGTTGTCGTGCAGCAGCTGCACGGCCCGCGGGGTCGGGGCTGTGACCACCTGAGCCTGGCGGTACACACGCACCAGGTCGCGCCAGGCCAGCCTGCTCACCGCTGCCGCCAGGCGGTCGGGGACTCTCGCGTAGCCGAGGAGGTTCTCCGGCATGAAGTGATTGGTGGCGACGACGCGCGTACCGCGGGTCAGGGCCGCGCCGACCAGAGCGCGGCACACCGGGAAGTGTGACTGCACGTGGACGACGTCCGGTCCGATCTCCTCAAGGAGCCCGGTGACCGGACCGGTCGTCTGCCAGGGCAGGCAGAGGCGGAACGTGGGATGCAGGCGGATCCTGTGGGAACGCAGGCGGTGTTCGGTGACGCCGTCGACGGACGAAGTGACCGTCCTCGGCCCGGTCGACGGACAGATCACATGGACCTCGTGGCCTCGTCGGGCCAGGCCGTGGGCGAGGCGGTGCGCGAAGTTGGCCGCTCCGTTGACGTCGGGCGGGTAGGTGTCGGCGCCGATGACGATCCGAAGCGTGCGGGAGCGCGGAGAGGTGGGGACGGGGGCGTCGGACATGGCGTATTCCTTGGGGTTGGACGGGCGGGTACGGCGGATGCCGGTCGTTGTCGGGGAGGACCGGAGGGAGGGACTGTGAGAGAGAGCGCGATCACGCCGCTCAGTGCCAGAGCGGCGCAGGCCGCCGAGCCGAGGGCACTTGCCAGGCCGAGGCCCGCGCCTTCGCCCAGCAGCACCAGACCCGTGCCGACGGCGACGAGTGGGTCGATCACGGTCACGCATGCCATCGCGACCTCCGGTGGGCCGGTCGCGTACGCGTACTGGAAGAACCAGCCACCGGCCACCAGGGCGGCCGCCACAGCGACGGCGTCGATGACGACCACGGCGACGATGCCCTCCGCGGCAACGTGCTGGAAGCCGGCGCGCATGAGGACGGACACCAGCCCGAACGCCGCGCCTGCGCCGGTGGCGCAGGCGAGGCTGCGGACCCGAGCACCCCACTCCGACCGGCGCCTCACGCCGATCGCCGCGCAGAGCACCATCACACCGGCGACGAGGAGGACTGCGCGCAGTTCGGCCCCGGCCGGTACGCCGGTGGGGGCGACGCGGCTCGCGGCGAGGCCGGCGAATGCGCCGGCACCGGTGGTCGTCGCGGCGACCGCGGGCCATACGGAGCGCCACCGCGCCGTGCGGTCCACGCGTGTGTTCCACACCGCCGTGATCACGACGGCCAGCACGCCCAGCGGCTGAATGACCGTCAAAGGGGCGAGGGCCAGCGCGGCGGCGTGAAGTACGGCACCGCCGCCGGTCATCAGCAGCCCGGTGAGCCAGCGCCGGTCGCGGAGCAGCCTCCTGTACTGGGGCGAACGCGTCCGACGACCGTAGGCGGATTCCCGCACCGCGTGGTGCTGGAGCCGCGCGGCCGCGGCGAAGCACCAGGCAGCCGCGATCGCCAGGGCTACGGCCACTTCGGTCACGAGGAGGCTCCCAGCCGGGAAGCGGATCCGCGTCCGAGCCGCACCAGGTCGGCCAGCGAGGACAACAGCGCGAGTTCCATGCACAGAAGCAGACGTTCGGTCAGTCCGAGCGCGCTGCCGACCAGCTTCGCCCCGGCGAAGTCCGGATACGTGGCGCCGAGGTGCGCGGCGAAGAACAGCACGGCGCCTGCTGCGCTCGCCTGCGACAGCAGTCGCACGCGGCGGATGGGGCCCGGGCACGACGGGCGCCGCGGCAGCCGGTCGACGAGCAGCAGGCCGGTAGGCGGAAGACTCGCGAACGCGACGGCACCGGCGTATCGGTGCACGAGCCCGTCCATCGACGAGGGAGAGCCGGGCGGATCGGTCGGGAACACGGCGACGAGCAGCAACGCCATGCACCCTGCGCCGAGCGGTATGCCCGTGCGCCGACCACCGCGTGTGAGCCCCGATCCCGTCAGGCCCGCGAGGACAGCTGCCGAGCCGATGCCCAGACACAGCATGCTCCCGTTGAACAGGGCCGCTCCCCCGTCGACGAGCGCATAGTCACTGATCGTCCGTCTCACCGGGTTCAGCGACCGCCCCGGCCCCAGGTGGAGCCATACGGCGAACACCACTGAGCCGGTCAGGCCCGCGTACGCGAGGAGCGTCCGACCGTCCCAGCCGGCGCCGGGTGCGGTCGTCGACGGCCGCCGTGCGCTCTGCTGTCGTTCGTAGGGAGAGGTGGTCGTCATGGCTCACTCCGGCCGCTGTGGTGGGGAACCCGATCCGTCGTCGGGACAGGAGCGAGTGAACGCGCAGCTCATGAGGTCACTGCGGCGCTTCGTTATGAAGGGACCGTGTCGGCCTGGGACGGCGGGGTGCACGCTTGACTGGCGGACGATGTCCGCAGAGGGCTTCGCCGTGATCGTGTCGGGTCTGTTCGCGCCTGCGCGAGCCCGCAATCCCTACGCTTGGCAACAACGCGGCCCAGCCGCGCTTCAGCGGCACGGTGGCGCAACGTCGGCCACGACTGGTTGCGTCGGCCGACCCCGCGTAGAGCCGGGGCGGCGGCGGACCTCGCTGACGCCGAGCGCCCGACCTTGACCGACAGCTTGAACCGTTTCGCAGCACTGCTTTTGGCCGCGGACAAGGATGTGACCGTGGAGGTGGAGCGCACAGCGGCGCCGGGGAACGACGCGGCGGCGAAGACGCGTCGGCCGCCGGGAGCCAAGGCGGCCCGGGACACCGAGGAGGGGGGGTCGCGACGCAGGGCGATGCCAAGGACGTCAACGACAGCGAGAGTTCCTTAAGCTGCCCAGCTCATGCCGGGGGGCCTCGGGGAGAGTTCGCACGGCTGCCGAATCGTCGGCGTCCACCGCCGCGGCCCCGCGGGAACCTCCTACGCGTACGACGTAGCAGGTGCCACCGCCGTTCGCGAAGTGCCCGTGGACAGAATGACCGAGACAACAGCTCTCTGCGGAGTCTCCGAAGACGCTCGTGTACTGGCTCCAGTTGCTGATCCGCACGGGCTGGTTCAGCGGGCCCTGGTCAGCGAATCCTGCGAAGGCAGCAACTGCGGTGCACACGCCTTCAACTCGGCGGAATCCGCTTTCCATTTCCTCCAGGTAAATGCCCGGGGACAAGTTGTTGGGCACCCATCGCTCCTTGCTGAAAGATCACTCGAGTGAGGCTCAGCCGTGTACGAGCGGACGGCGCTCTCGGTGACCAAGACTGCCGAACGGGAGACACCCGGGGATCACGGAATGTCCGGGAGATTTGGATGTCGTCTCTCAACCCTTGTGGGGAGTTGAAGGTGCGGGGCGTACGGAGGAGCGGCTGGTGCCGCGCGTCATGGGTGCTGTTACGACGGGTGGCGCCTCCGACTGAGGTGGGGCGGCGCCAGCAGGTGCCGCCGGGCGGGGTTCGCGGGACGCCGGCCGAGGGTGATGGTTCGTTGCCGAGGGACGGGGCCGGAGTTCGGGACGATGCTTCGCTCTCGTCCCAACGGACCGCACGCAACGTGGCGTATCCGTGGCCGACGACTTCCGACCACCGGCATGGGTTCAGGGTGAGCCGCAACAGCCGAGAAATCCGCGCCGTGATCATGCACCGACCTGGCTCGCCTGAGGACCTGCCGCCCGGGCAGAGCTGCTGTGGGCCCGCCGGGCAACCGGTGTGGGCGATGGTGTCCTCGATGCTGCTGCGGGCTGCGGGCTGCGCGTGAACCCAACGACGGCGTCGGGACGAGGAACCAAATCTCACGGAGGTTCCGTGATCACCGACGCCGTCCAGTTGGGCATTCTCTTCCCGTGGGGCGATCAACCCCTGGCTACTCGCGCGCTGTTCCATCCCCCCACGGCCGTGGGCGAGTGGCCTTTCACCGCACCCATTAGTCTCCGCCCGGCGACACGAACGTCCAATCGCGCCAGCGTGTCGTCGGGCGGTACCAACTGCACAGCCAGAGCGCCGAGTTGCGGAGGGGCCCGCAGCTCGGCGCTCTCCTTTGCGCGGCTATGCCGTAAGGCAGTTGCGCCGCAGGACGGTGACCGTCAAGGCGATCAGGCCCGCGCCGAAAAGGCGAAGAGTTAGCCCGCGCCCGGGCCGTACGCGTCGATCAGGTGGCCCGACAGGGGCGCGCCCAGCGCAGTGCCCGCCGAGGCCGCCGTCGTCAGCCAGGTCAGGCCTTCGGTGCGGTGTTCCACGGGGACGACCGCCAGGGCGATGCGTACGAGCTGTTCGTCGGGCGCGAGGGATCCGGCCCAACTCGTCCTGGGCTTCGGCAGTCTCGGCGAGCGCGCGGGCATCGCGACGGTCGTCGGCGTCCTGCGCGCAGAGCACGAAGCGGCACCCGCCCCGGAGTGATTCCGGGACGGGCGCCGCTCGTGGCTCGCGCGGGCGCTCAGACCTTGAGCGTCCTGATGGACGTGGGCGCGTGCCCGGGCTCCGTCGCCAGCTCCTCGAACTCGGTGACATCACTGATGTCGGCCGTCTTGCTCATCGAGATGTTGGTGACGCGCTCCAGGATCGCCTCGACGACGACCGGCACCCGGAACTCGGCGGCCAGCTTCTTGGCCTCCTCGAAGGCAGGCAGCAACTGGTCGGGCTCGGTGACCCGGATGGCCTTGCAGCCCAGGCCCTCGACGACCTTGATGTGGTCGACGCCGTAGACACCCAGCTCGGGGGCGTTGATGTTCTCGAACTCCAGGTTGACCTGGAAGTTGATGTCCAAGCCGATCTGCGCCTGACGGATCAGGCCCAGGTAGGCGTTGTTCACCAGGACATGGACGTACGGGATCCTGTGCTGCGCGCCGACCGCCAGCTCCTCGATCATGAACTGGAAGTCGTAGTCGCCGGACAGTGCGACGACCGGGGACTCCGGGTCCGCGGTGGCGACACCGAGCGCGGCAGGGATGGTCCAGCCGAGCGGGCCCGCCTGGCCGCAGTTGATCCAGTGGCGCGGCTTGTAGACGTGCAGCATCTGCGCGCCGGCGATCTGGGAGAGGCCGATGGTGGTGACGTAGCGCGTCTGGGGGCCAAAGGCCTTGTTCATCTCCTCGTACACGCGCTGCGGCTTCATCGGCACGTTGTCGAAGTGCGTGCGGCGCAGCAGTGTGGCCCTGCGCTCCTGGGTGGAGGCGACCCAGTCGGAGCGGTCGGGCAGCTTGCCGGCGGCCTTCAGCTCCTTGGCCACCTCGACGAAGAGCTCCAGCGCGGCCTTGGCGTCGGATGCGATGCCGAAGTCGGCGGCGAAGATCTTGCCGATCTGGGTGGGCTCGATGTCGACGTGCACGAACTTCCGGCCCTTGGTGTAGACGTCGAGCTTGTAGCCGGTGTGGCGGTTGGCCCAGCGGTTGCCGATGCCCAGGACGAAGTCGGACTCCAGGAAGGTCGCGTTGCCGTAGCGGTGCGAGGTCTGCAGACCGACCATGCCCGCGTTCAGCTCGTGGTCGTCGGGGATGGTGCCCCAGCCCATCAGGGTCGGGATGACCGGCGTACCGGTGAGCTCGGCGAACTCCACCAGCAGATCGGAGGCGTCGGCGTTGATGATGCCGCCGCCGGCGACGATCAGCGGGCGCTCGGACTCCAGCAGGAACCGGATCGCCTTCTCGGCCTGGGCGCGGGTCGCTGCGGGCTTGTAGACCGGCAGCGGCTCGTACGTCTCGGGGTCGAACTCGATCTCGGTGAGCTGGACGTCGATGGGCAGGTCGATGAGGACCGGGCCCGGGCGGCCCGAGCGCATCAGGTGGAAGGCCTGCTGGAAGACGCCGGGGACCTGCGCGGCCTCCAGGACGGTCGTCGCGGCCTTGGTGACCGGCTTGGCGATCGAGGCGATGTCGACGGCCTGGAAGTCCTCTTTGTGGATCACGGAGGTCGGCGCCTGGCCGGTGATGCACAGGATCGGGATGGAGTCGCCGATGGCCGAGTACAGGCCAGTGATCATGTCGGTGCCCGCGGGGCCCGATGTGCCGATGCAGACCCCGATGTTGCCGGGGTTGGCGCGGGTGTAGCCCTCCGCCATGTGGGAGGCGCCTTCGACATGGCGGGCGAGCGTGTGGTCGATGCCGCCGCCGGCCTGCAGGGCCTTGTAGAAGGGGTTGATCGCCGCGCCCGGCACACCGAACGCGTTCGTGACGCCTTCGCGCTTGAGGATCTCAACTGCCGCTCGGGCAGCGGTCATACGAGGCATGGGTGCTCCTGCTTCGGCCGGTCGGACTCGGGCTCTTTCGCGTCACTCCAGAGCAGCGATTCCGTAATGCGGAAGTTTAGTTCTGCTATACGGAAGCAATCTAAGGCGCGTACAGAACGGCGTCAAGGGATGACCGAAGTCCCGCCCCAAGGCATCCCGCTTGGTGGACGATGGACGGCAGTACGAACGGAAAAGGGGGAGCGCGATGGCCGATACGGTGCCGGTCCGCTGTCCGTCCTGCCGCCGCGACCACGTGTTCGTGTCGCCGGTCTATCCCTGCGCCTGCGGCGCCCCGCTCGCGCCGCCGCTGCTGCACGCCCCGCCGGAACGGATCACGCACCGCACCTGGACGGAAGACTGGGTGACCGTGCGTTGCCTCGCCTGCGGTCGCCAGGACCACTGGCCGCAGCCCGAGCTCGGCTGTCCCTGCGGCACGGTGCTGCGCATCCCGGTCCGCCCGGTGAGCGCCCCCGGCCCCGGCGCGCCGGACACGATGTACTTCGCCGCGCGCCCGTCGCACATCCCGCTGCCGCGCACGGCGACCGTGCCGCGCCCCTCGTTCCGGCCGGTCACGATCCGTACCGCGCGCGACGCGGTGACCGCGGCGGCGCTTTATCTGAAGTGGCTCGGATTCCAGGACGTCGTCCAGCCGGAGGTACGACCCTCCTCCCGAATCGACCTGCGCGGCCCCGGCCTGGTCGCCCAGGTCGACCCCTCCACCCACCCGGCCACCCTGCGCGACGTCGAGTGCCTGTGGCTGAACGGGCTGAGCATCTCCGCGGCCGGCGTCTTCTTCTCCCTCGCGGGATACGCGGACGACGCGAGGTCCCGGGCGGACGACCTTGGCGTCCCGCTCTTCGTCATGGACCTGACGGGGAGCCCTCAGCCGGTGAACGCGGCGGCGGATAAGCTGATCTCCGCTGGGGCGTGAGCCCATTCCACAGCGTCCTACAACGAGAACTTCCGCGCCGCCTGCGGGACATGCACGACACCGTCCGCGAGCAGGCTCGGGAGTACGCCTTCACTCTCCGCATCCCGAGCCCGTGAAAGTAACGACCGTGGCGCCGACCGGCACCTTCGCCAAGATGCCCGGAGTCAGCGAAGGCATCCACCCAATCTACGGCCGGCACTTCCTGCGCCGCGTCCGCTTCTCGATGACGGACCTGGCGCAGGCCGCGAACGTGGCCTGCTTCGAGTTCGAGGGCGACCAAGTGGAGCCGGACATCCTTAACCAGTCCGGCAACACGATGGTCGTCACCTTCCCCACGAAGGACAAGCTCGTCGCCGGGGTCGAGGCGATGGGCCTTAGGGCCTGTGTGACGTCGTGATCAATCAGTTGCCTTCAGCAGGTCGTTGATCCAGATCATGGAGGCGCGGAGGTGGAGGCCGGCGAGGTAGCTCTCGGGTGTCTTGTCGTATCGAGTTGCGATGCCCCGCCAGGCTTTCAGCTTGTTGATCAGGCGCTCGACGGTGTTCCGCCCCTTGTAGAGTTCGGCGTCGTGGCGTGTGGGCCGGCCGCCCCGGCTGCCTTTCTTCTTTCGGTTGGCGGCCTGGTCCTTCTTCTCCGGGATGACTGCCTTGATGTTGCGTTTCCGCAGGTAAGCGCGGTTGGCGCGGGATGAGTAGGCCTTGTCCGCGGCGACAGCGTCAGGCCGGGTCCGGGGACGGCCGACCGGTAGACGGACCCGCACCTTCTGCAGCACGGGGACGAACTGCGGGCTGTCGGCGGCCTGTCCTGCGGTCAGGACGAACGACAACGGACGGCACTTGGGGTCAGCGGCGAGATGAACCTTGCTGGTCAACCCGCCACGGGACCTGCCGAGCAGGGCTTCCTTCAAGCGGAGCTTGCGCCGTCGCCTGATGTGCCGCCGCTCGTCCTGGCCGGGGGCGTCCCTTCCGTCCTGTCCGTTCTGTTCCGGCGGGCCGCCCCCTTTTGCCGGGGCCGTTCCTGGTCAGCGGCGGCTTCCTCGAGGGCCTCCATGACCTCCTTGCCGATGCACATCCCGGCGGCGTCGTGGTGGGCGCGGGCGGTGGTGGAGTCCACGCTGACCAGGGACAAGTCCGTCTGCCCCTGGCGGGCGGCTTCAGCGATCACGCCTTCCAGCAGCGCGGTGAAGACGCCGGCGTCCCTCCAGACCCGGAAGCGGCCGTAGACCGTCGGCCACGGGCCGAACTCGCCCGGCATCTCCCGCCACTGACTGCTGGTGCGGAACCGCCAGATCACCCCCTCGAACTGCTCACGCAGCCGCTCGGGGTACGGGCCGTACTCGCCTATCGGCAGGAACGGCTCGATCAACTTCCACTGCTCGTCGGTGAGTTGCCTGCGCGTCACGATCGTCTTCCTACCGGATCCGGCTTCCAAACGAATCCGGATCGGCAAGATTGATCACGACGTCACACACGCCCTAACACGACGATCGTCGAGTCCGCCGACGAGCTCACCCTCGACCAGATGCTCGCCCTCCAGGCGATGTATCAAACCAAGTACGCCGACAACCCAGTCAGCTATACCGCGAACGTGCCCGAGGGCCTGGACGCGGACGAGACGATGGACGTGATCAAGCGCTGGCTGCCCGACATGAAGGGGCACCACGATCATGGTCGAGGGCACCCGAGAGCAGGCCCGTACGAACGGATCACCGCTGAGCAGTTCACCACCTACGGTGACCTCGATCGAGGACTCCACCGACGAGGACTGCGCGACCGGGGCCCGCCCTGTGCGCTGATCAAGGCCCAGACGCCCCCCGCTGCGAGTCGGCGGGGGGCGTACCGCCTCCGGCCATGTAGTAGATGCCGAGCGCCGCCAGGCTGAGCGTGCCGACCGTGGTGCCCCCCGCCCACAAGAAGCAGGTCGCCACGGGCTCCCGAAGCAGGGCCGCAACGGTACCGCACACGAAACCCGCGATCACAGCGAGCATGAAACAGACGGTGATCCGCGAACACGGCTCCGCGACTGACCTTCACAACAACCTCCCAAAAGCAGGGTGGCTGGTGATGACAAGACTCGACCAGCCACCGAAAACGAAAACGGTGGTTGAGGAGCCGCGGCGCTGGCGCGCCGAGATCCCTCGGGGTCGAGCCTTGTTGCGCAGCCTTCAACAAGAACCCGTGTGGCGGATGGTTCCTGGCCCCCATACAGAGGGGGGCGCTTCCTTCGTTCCTTGGCGGTGCCGGGCGGTTGCTGCTACCTGCTCGCCTGTCGGCCCCCACTACTTGCGGGGCGGTGACTCCTACAAAGTAGCGCAGGGCGACGGCCCGAACACACCAATGACGAAGCCCCCAGGCCGGCGCTCTGGGGGTCTTCGCGCATGAGGAGGCCCCACCCAAGCGCCACGGGGGAAGCGCGAAAGCGGGGCCGGTTCAGGGGGTCATCCACGTCTTCCAGGGGCGCGTGAGTACCTCCCGGTAGGTCAGGTGCGACGGGTTACGTCCGCAGTGCCCAAGGACCCACGCCTGC
This sequence comes from Streptomyces sp. NBC_00322, assembly GCF_036147535.1. Classification (NCBI taxonomy): domain Bacteria; kingdom Bacillati; phylum Actinomycetota; class Actinomycetes; order Kitasatosporales; family Streptomycetaceae; genus Streptomyces; species Streptomyces sp. NBC_00322. The sequence goes on from NZ_CP108019.1 coordinate 1,918,506, forward strand.
GGCTCCTCCCACCCCTCGCTGGCTCGGGAGTTCTCCCCGCACACCACGCACATGAACGCGAACGTGGACGGCTCGGCATCCGGCTCCTGATCGGGCCGTAGATGCCACGTGACATGTCGAATGACCGTCTTCGGCTCGCTCACGGGCGCGACCTCGTCATCTCGTTGCGCACCGCCAGCCTGGCGCTCAACTCCTCGCGCGCCGAAGGCGCCACAACATGGTGCGGCAGGGCATCCCACTCCACACCGCCCCCGGCCGGGCGCATGTGCACACGCCCCGCCCACTCGCCCATCACCACGCCGATCTTCCCGCTGGCGGTGTCCTTGGCGAGCTCGCCGACTCCCGGTCTGGTCTCCTCATCACTCCCCATGACCATGAAATTACGGGCGGCGATCACGGCCAGCCAGACATGGCCCGTAGTAGTTGCCCGACAGATCGTCAGGAACTACCACCCGGCATGATAGTTACCCCGCAACGCCCAGGTGAGAGGCCATCTCCCGCATGTCCTGAGTCAGGGTCCGCTTCCGGTTGCTCAGGATGTCCCCCATGATCCGCCGGGCCATCGCCTGATGCTTCAGCCACTCCGGCGACGACCGCCGGATCGTACTCAACTCCTCCATCGCATCCTGATGCGACCCGAGCAGCGTGTGAGCCCGCACAACGTCCAGCCGGTGCCGATCCCAGTTGTTCGCACTCGGCCGACCGAACCGCTTCAACGCCTTCCGCCCGACCGGGCCTTCATCGGCTCGCCGCAGCACTCCACGGGCGTCCCCGATCAGCGACAGGTCTTCGATCGCCTTCGCCTCGGCGGTCACCGGCCCGAACGTGGTCCAGTGCTCCCGGAAGTTGACGTGCTCGACATCCAGCGCGCTCGCGGCGGTCGCCGTCATGCGCCGGGCCTCCTTCGCCACGTCAGGGCGGTTGTTCCGCATCGCGGCGGAGGCGACACGCTGGAGCAGCTCGCCCCAGAGCGCGAGTTCGCCTGCCGTGGCGCCGGAGATACGCGGTTCGATCTCCTCGGCCGTCACGGTAGCCAGCCGCTCGGCCTCGTCGAAGCGGTCCTGCCGGAGGAGGAGCCAGCCCATGCCGACGACACCCGTGGCGGCGATGTGCTTCTCGCCGGCCTCCCGAGCATCCCGGATACCGAGCGACAGCGCGTGATAGGCCATGTCGTAACGCCGCACCTGTGTCAGGTACTTACCGGCCAGCAGGAAGGCGCTCGCGCGCACCACGATGGCCTGCTGGCGGGCCTCGTCGCCCTCGGCGAGGGTCACGGCTGCCTCGGCATCCCGCAGGATGCCCGGCAGGCGCTTGGCGACGCTGTCGTAGCGGTCGGCGTGGTACAGGGAGTGACTGTCGTCGATGTCGCACTGAATCGCGGACAGAGCGGGCGCCAGCTCGGCCTCGACGATCACTTCCCGCAGCCCGACCGGCGGCATCAGAGCCCGGCGCAGCTCGGACAGCTTCGGGCCGTCGCCGTCGTTGATCTGGAGGGGTTCGGGCGCCTCGGTGGCGAAGAGGCTCGACGTCGTGGTGCCCAGAGCTCTGGCAAGCATGTGGATGGTCTCGACTTGGAGGTTCCCGCCCTGCTCGGCCTTGCGGACCACCTGCACGGAAAGGCCCGCCGCTTCGGCAAGCTGTTCCTGACTCATTCCCGTCCGGCGTCGGTGGTTCCGGACGTTCTCTTGGAGCGACGACATCGAATCACCTCTCGGCCAGCGTACGCGGTGGGGCAAGGCCCAAGGAGGCCGCTTCTTCGGGTCCCCACTTTGCGTTCTCCATCGTCCACTGCACTCGGATCATGGGCCGGGCCTATCCGTGCAGGCAAGGAGCGTTTGCTCAGAGTCAGTTCGTTCTGAGCATGCTGATTCTCCGGGCACGTTGCGTTCTGCGTGCTCCGGCCAGCCGCCGGCCGACCGTGCGAGGAGCAAGGCACCCCCCAACCCCCTGGAAGTCGGTCGGCTCACGGGAGCCGGGGGCCAAGTCGCCAAAATTCGGTACGAGTTATCCACAGAGGACGGCAATGGCCATCTTCGCCGTACCGGGCTTCGAGGCCCGCCGGGAGGGGGCCCGAACGCCGTGCTTGCCGAGGTCATCGCTGGAGTGATCGTCGACGCGGGGCCGGACGACGCCGAGCAGGCGTCGGCCCGATAGTTCGAACTCCTATCAACTCACCGGTCCTGGCATCGACATGGAGCTTCCGCAGGGTATGGCAGCCCAGCAGGTGGATTTCTCCACTGCGAGGACAGCCAGGCCCTGCTGCATGAGCTGCTCGCCGCGGGCTCACCGATACGCCGGAAGCGGTGGTCGAACGGCCCTGGGAAGCCTACGAAGCCGCGGCGCGGGCACGTCTTCCGCCGCCCAGCGCGGACGGTTCGGTGCGGACGGTGTCGGTGCCGGCCGCCCAGTCGACAAGCCGGCCGCTGTCTGTCCAGACGAGGCGGATGGAGAAGTACAGCGTACGCACCCCCTGAAGCAGCCCGACGGCCGCATCGCGGTCCTGCACGCTCGCCGCGGTCACCAGCACCAGCCGACCACATGGATCACGCAGACAGTCGGCCGCACCGGCGATCCTGGTGGGCGCCGGCCTGGCGTGTGCCGAAGAAGTTCAGAGAGGCCCTCGGGGGCAGTCCAGCGCTGCTTGAGTCGGCGATGCGGAGAGTGTGTGGCCGCACCTCGTACCGTGTGCGTCCCCAGTCTCCTCCCGTCGACAGTTCCAGCCCGAGACGTGCCAGGTGGGGCTTGAGCCGGGCCAGCCGGGCGCGCAACGCGGGCCGCCGCAGCGGCTGTTCGGGGGTTCCGAGCAGCCAAGCGAGGTCGTGGCAGCACCACGGCTGTCGGTGCTGGACCAGAAGGCAGAGCAGAAGTCGCTGGGAGCAATGTATCGGCCGCGGTGACGAGGACAGCGGGTTCGCGGAGGACGGCGAGCACGGTGTGGGACGCGCCGCGGTGGATATGAGCCAGCGCTGCTCAGCGACAAGCCGAGCGGCCAACTCACGGACCGACATGTTCCGATCGAGGACGTTCGCGGCGCCGATGTCGAGTAGCGCCGCCGCATCGGCGCCGCTCGGTACAAGGGGCACCACCGGTGAAAGCCTGGTCAGGGGACCGATCCGCTGGTGGAGAGTCGGCAGCCAGCGAGGGTTTGGCACGTCCACGATCGCGAGCGAACGTGGACGTGCCAGGAGCTGTTCATAGGCTGCGTGTGAGCCCCATGTCTGGACCAGCGGCGGCGTCAGTCCGGCGTTGGCCATGCTCCGCAGCAGCGGTGCGGTCCCCTGGCGGTCCATCGTGATGATCACGCACGGCATGTCGGGCTGGTTTGGTCTGGTGAAGCGGGTAGCCGGGTGCTGTATGTGCTGTGCCATCAGCATCACGGCACGTCATTAGTCCCAGCAGAGGGCATCCAGTCGTTGACAACGCCCTCCGGCACCCGGACGTGGACGTCGGCCAACTGCGGGTCGTATCCCGGATGGTCCATGACCGGCATCCGCTTCCCGTTGATGGTCAGCCGGTTGTCGGGCGACGCCTGGTGGACCGACCAAACTGGATAGATCTGGAGCAGGGCTGGTGCGGCACGGGCGGCCAGGGGCACCGCGACTGCCAGGCCCGCCGGCACCCTGAGCATCAGGGACAGCGCACCTACGCATCGCCGAGCACGCTGCGGGCCAGGAGGGTCCGAGAGACCGCCGGAGTCCTTGCGGGCCGGGGTTTTTTCGCGGGGCATGGTGATCCGCATCAGGTTTCTGCCTTCGTTCGCAGGGACGGCGAGCGGCGCGCTTCCGTCAGGAGGCGAATACCTCAGCTTGCGGCCGGGACAGGAAGACCAGAGACCGGGAAACTACCTGTGCCGCCACGTCGGGAGGGCGGGCGAGCCGATCGACCGGTCGCCGTTCGCCGCCTCAGATCCACGCGAGGCCAGCCACTGCCGGCACACGAGACCTGGCGCACGCCTGCCGGGACTCGTGGCAGCGCATCATTCCGACCCAGAGGTGCGGCCAGTCAGGCATGGCCAGAGAGAACCGCGCGCCCGCGATGCGGTTACCGCAGACGAACATCTCGTGGGCCTCCGGAAGATTCCCCCGCGAGAGCGCGTCAGTCGGTACGGCCGTCCCGCTACAGCCTTCGACCTCCTCGCCTGCGTGCTCGCCGACGAAGCACGCGAAGGCGGGGGGCGTGCTGTGCAGTGCTTGGCATGGCCACTCGCCTCAGCTTGTATCGAGCTATTGACACAAGATTCCGTCCCGGTGCATCTTGTACTAACCACTCGATACAAACAGGGCTTGCGGCAAGCAGCGCCCGCTACCGCCGGGTGCAAGCCGCGCAGCCGTCACCACTCACTGGGGTCCCCATATGCTCGACACTGATCGGCCCGAATCCCGCCTCCGTGCCCACGCCGACCGCTACGCCCGCTGGGCGGGTCTGGCCGTGGGCGTCGTGGCTGCACCGTTGTGGGCCACCGTAGACATCACCAATTACCCCCTCTACGACATCGGCGTGCCCTGGGTGAGCTACGTCACCGCTTTCGGCCTGTGCGCGGTGGGCGGCGTCCTGCTCGGCGACGCCCTCACCCCCCGTCCTCGGGAGGCGGTACGCACCGCCAGCCTCACCCCGCGCCGGGTCCGGGACCACGTGCCGCCCCGTATCACCCGTCTCCTTCTCCTCCAGGCGGTATTCCTCGTCGTGCTGGTGGGCATCGGGGATGCCACGGCCACCCAAGGCGGCATGGAGCGGGCGATCGGTGCTATGGCTGGTGACGGCGGCTGTGACGGGACCGAACCACCTGTCATCCTCTGGCCCGGCATCTTCCACAGCCGCCAGATCCTCGGCTCTCTCGCCATCGGCACAGTCGCCTGCGCCTGGGCCCTGCGCCGTGTCGCCCGTCGTGCGGGCGACGACCAGCAGCGCCGCGACCGCTCGTGGGCGATCGTCGCAGCCTGGGGGGTGCTGGTCTCGGCCCTGCTGTTGCTCGTCGTTTTGATGATCGCCACCTGGCTGACGGACAACTGCGCCAGCACGATGGGCTCCGTCACCTCCTTGGCGATCTACCCCCTGGGCCTGCTGCCCCTGTTCACCCTGGCATGGTCCCTGTTCACCGTGGCGGTGCCCCGGGCGGCCCGGCGATGACCGCACTCGCCGTCCGCGTCGACACCACCAGCCCAGTACCGCCGTACGAGCAGATCCGCGCCCAGCTCGCCGCGCTGATCGCCACAGGCCGACTGACCGAGGACGAACGCCTGCCGACCGTGCGTCAGCTCGCCACCGACCTGAGCCTGGCACCGGGCACCGTGGCCCGCGCATACCGTGAGCTGGAGACCGCCAAGCTGATCCGCACCCGCCGTGGGGCAGGCACCCGGGTCGCAGCACTCCCGCCTGCGCCGAAGCATCCTGATCCGGCTCAACTCGCCACGCTGGCCGGGGACTTCACCGCAGCCGCCCGCGCTCTGGGTGCCGACACCGAAGCCATCCTGAGCGCCGTCCGCAAGGCCCTGGACTGACGACGCCGGCCCCGCCGTCCGTGACGACATCACCAGCCCGGTACCGCCGTACGAGCAGATTCGCGCCCAGCTCGCCGCTCTGCCCGGGCTCTTCGAGGCATGAGCCACCGAAATCACCCATTGGCAACGTAAGGAACCGACACGTGAACCTGCGCAAGCACCAGGACAAGGTGCTGGAATTCGAGGAGTACGTACGTACACGGCAGGACGCGCTGCTGCGCAGCGCCCGGCGTCTGGTCGCCGACCCGCTCGACGCGCAGGATCTGCTGCAGACCGCGCTCGTACGCACGTACGGCCGCTGGGACGCCATCACGGACAAGCGCCTGACGGACGCCTACCTGCGCCGCGTGATGATCAACACGCGAACCGAGTGGTGGCGGGCCCGCAAGCTGGAGGAGATCCCCACGGAGCAGCTCCCGGACACATCCGTCGAGGACTTCACCGGACAGCACGCCGACCGCGCCCAGCTGATGGACGCCCTCAAAGTGCTCCCCCCAAGGCAGCGCAGCGTCGTCCTGCTGCGCCACTGGGAGCAGATATCCACCCAAGAGACGGCCGCCGCCCTCGGCATGTCGACCGGCACTGTCAAGAGCACCCTGCACCGGGCACTCACCCGCCTCCGCCAGGAACTGGAGCGCCGCGACCTCGATTCCAGCTCCGTATCAGCCACAGGCTGAGGGTGCGCAGCCGCGGACCGTCACGAGTGACGACCATCGTCTCGCAGCGGCACACCCGGATCCACGGACAGCCCTCCCGCCACGGCCGAAACACCCTCCGCGGCAGCAGAGCCTGCTGCCGGAGCGCGTCTGAGGATCGTCCCGCTGGCCACGTTGACTGGCGCAGCCGGCCGGACACCTCCCCGGCCGCGGTGCGACCCCCTGAGCGGGTCCGGTCACGGGGTCGCCTTCTGTGCACGGCCGTGGGCGTCATCGCGGCAGGCTCGCGCCGTACCGGCAGGTGTGCGCATCGTCCCCTCAGCCGTACTGCCTGCGCAGCTCCACCTTCCGCACCTTCCCGCTCACCGTCATCGGGAACTCGCCCAAGACCTCCAGCCGACGCGGAATCTTGTAGTGCGCCAACTGCTCCCTGCAGTACGCCGCGATGTCCTCCAGCGTCGGCGGATCCCCCGCATCCCGCGGAATCACGCAGGCCAGGATTTCCTCCCCGTAGCGCTCGTCGGGGACCCCGACCACCTGCACGTCCGCGATCTTGGGGTGGGCGTACAAGAACTCCTCGATCTCGCGCGGATAGACGTTCTCACCGCCCCGGATGATCATGTCCTTGATCCGGCCCACGATCTGGACATAGCCGTCCTCACGCATCACCGCCAGATCGCCCGTGTGCATCCACCGGCCCGCGTCGATCGCCACGGCCGTCTTCTCCGGCTCGTCCCAGTAGCCGAGCATCACGCTGTAGCCGCGGGTGCACAGCTCGCCCGCCTCGCCGCGCGGGAGTGTCACCCCGCCGACGGGGGCGACGACCTTGACCTCGACGTGCGGCAGGACCCGGCCGACCGTGCCGGTGCGGCGTTCCAGATCGTCGTCCCGGCGGGTCTGCGTGGAGACCGGCGAGGTCTCCGTCATTCCGTAGCAGATCGAGACCTCGGCCATGTTCATCTCGGCGACGACGCGCTTCATGACCTCCACCGGGCAGGGCGAGCCAGCCATGATGCCGGTGCGCAGCGTGGACAGGTCGTACGAGGCGAAGTCGGCGAGGTTGAGCTCGGCGATGAACATCGTCGGTACGCCGTACAGCGAGGTGCAGCCTTCCTCGGCGACCGCGCGCAGGGTGGCCGCCGCGTCGAAGGACGGTGCCGGGATGACCATGCAGGCACCGTGCGAGGTCGCCGCGAGGTTGCCCATCACCATGCCGAAGCAGTGGTAGAAGGGGACGGGGATGCAGATGCGGTCCTGCTCGGTGTAGGCGATCATCTCGCCCACGAAATAGCCGTTGTTGAGGATGTTGTGGTGCGAGAGCGTCGCACCCTTGGGGAAGCCGGTGGTGCCGGAGGTGTACTGGATGTTGACCGGGTCGTCGCAGGACAACTCCGCCTCGCGGGCCGCCAGTTGCTCGTCCGAGACGGCAGGCGCCGCGTCCAGGAGTACGTCCCAGGAGCCGTCCTCGATGTAGTGGACGGACCGCAGGTCGGGACAGTTGGCCCGCACCTGGTCCACCAGCGCCCGGTAGTCGCTGGTCTTGTGCCGCTGCGAGGCGCACAGCACCGAGATCCCGGCTTGTTTCAGCACGTACTCGAGTTCGTGCGCCCGGTACGCCGGGTTGATGTTGACCATGATCGCGCCGATCCGGGCGGTCGCGTACTGCACGAGCACCCACTCCGCGCAGTTGACCGCCCAGATCCCGACCCGGTCCCCCTTGGCGACACCGATCCCGAGGAAGCCTCGCGCCAACTGGTCCACCGCAGCGCCGAATTCGGCGTACGTCCAGCGAGCATCCATGCCGAGATCGACCAGCGCCTCGCGGTCCGGCCACGCCGCGATCGCCCGGTCGAGATTGCGGCCGATCGTGTCGCCGAGCAGCGCTGTCGTGCCGGTGCCGTGCGCGTAGGAAAGGCTCATCGCAGATCTCCCTCCACATACTCGGCCGTCGAGCCCTCGGCCGTGCGCTCGCGCAGCTCGATCCGGCGGATCTTGCCCGAGACGGTCTTGGGCAGCACGCCGAACTCCAGCCGCCGGATGCGCTTGTACGGCGCAAGAACCGCGCGCGAGTGCTCGAAAAGCAGCTTCGCCGTGTCGGGCCCCGGCTCCCAGCCCTCCGCCAGCACGATGTACGCCTTCGGCACGGCCAGCCGTACGGGGTCGGGCGCGGGCACGACCGCCACTTCGGCCACCGCCTCGTGCTCCAGGAGCGCGCTCTCCAACTCGAACGGCGAGATCTTGTAGTCGGACGCCTTGAAGACGTCGTCGGAGCGGCCGATATAGGTGATGTAGCCGTCAGCGTCTCGCGAGCCGATGTCGCCCGTGCGGTAAAAGCCGCCTGCCATCGCCTCGGCCGTACGCTCCGGGTCCCCGTGGTAACCGGCCATCAGGCCGACCGGATCACCCGACAGATCCAGCGAGATCTCACCCTCCGCAGCGCCCGGCTCGCCCGTGACCGGGTCCAGCAGGACCACCTGGTAGCCGGGGCTCGGACGGCCCATCGACCCGGCTTTGAGCAACTGGCCGGGGCTGTTGGCGACCTGCACGGCCGTCTCCGTCTGCCCGAAGCCGTCCCGGATGGTCACCCCCCATTCGCGGCGCACGGTCTCGATGACCTCAGGGTTCAGCGGCTCCCCGGCGGCGACGACCTCGCGCGGAGGCGTACGCAACAGGCCGAGATCCTCCTGGATCAGCATCCGCCACACGGTCGGCGGAGCGCAGAAGCTGGTGACACCAGCGCGGTCCATCTCCGCCATCAGCCGGGCCGCGTCGAAGCGCGTGTAGTTGTGGATGAAGACCGTCGCCTCGGCGTTCCAGGGCGCGAAAAGATTGGACCAGGCGTGCTTGGCCCAGCCGGGCGAGGAGATGTTCAGATGCACGTCGCCAGGCTTCAGCCCGATCCAGTACATCGTCGCCAAGTGGCCCACCGGGTACGACACATGAGTGTGCTCGACCAGCTTCGGGCGGGCGGTCGTGCCGGAGGTGAAGTAGAGCATCAGCGGGTCGTCCGCCCGCGTCACACCGTCCGGCTCGAACTCCCCCGGTGCTGAGAACACCTCGTCGAAATCGAGCCAGCCCGGCACATCGGCCGCACCCCGGTCCGCCACCGCGATCCGGGTGTACTCCCCCGGCACCTCTCCGAACTTGGCAGAGTCCGCCACGCGCGCGATGACATGCCGGGCACGTCCGCGGTCGATCCGGTCCCGCAGGTCCACCGGGCCGAGCAGCGGTGTCGCGGGGATGACGACCGCCCGCAACTTCATCGCGGCGAGAGCGATCATCCACAGTTCCTGCTGGTTGCCGAGCATGACGAGGATCCGGTCCCCGGCCCGCACGCCACGGTCCCGCAGCCAGTTGGCGACCTGGTTCGAGCGCACGGACATCTCGCCGAACGAGACGGTGATCTCCCGGCCGTCCTCCTCGACGATGTGCAGCGCGGTCTGGCTATTGCCGCCGGCGATCTCGTCGAACCAGTCCAGTGCCCAGTTGAAGCGCTCGGGCCGGGGCCAGGAGAACCCCTCGTACGCAGCCGCGTAGTCCTCCCTGTGCCGTAGCAGGAAGTCCCGGGCGGCCCGGAAACTCTCCGTCGCGCTGCGTGACGTCATTTGTCCTCCTAATCGCGGGACCGGCTACCGGGACTAACGCAGTGCACCGGGCTTCAGCCCGGTGGTTGCGCGTCAGGTGTACGTCCTTCTAGACCTTGCGCAGGTACTTCGTCACCAAAACCAGGTGCGTGTGGAGGACGAAAGCGCAGTGCCGACAGTACGGATGTTCTGATACTCAGCCATAAACCAACGGTAGTACGGTGATCGGCATGCAGTTGAGGTACAGCTTCCGCCTGTACCCGAACGGTCCTCAGCGCGCCGCGCTGGCCCAGGCGTTCGGGTGCGCCCGCGTCGTCTTCAACGACGCGTTGCGCGCCCGCAAGGATGCCCACGAACAGGGCAGGCCGTACCCGAGGACCGGCGAACTGTCAAAGCAGGTCATCACCGAGGCGAAGAAGACCCAGTCCCGCGCCTGGCTCGGTGAGGTCTCCGCCGTGGTGCTGCAACAGTCTCTGCGTGACCTGGACACCGCGTACTCCAACTTCTTCGCGTCGATGAACGGCACCCGCAAGGGGCCGAAGATCGCAGAGCCCCGGTTCAAGTCACGCAAGGACTACCGGCACTCGATCCGCTTCACCGCGAACGCCCGGTGGAAGATCACCCCCGGCGGTGACCTGTCGCTGCCGAAGATCGGCGATGTGCGGGTGAAGTGGTCCCGCGCTCTGCCCTCGGTCCCCTCCACGGTGACCGTGGTCAAGGACGCAGCCGGCAGGTACTTCGCGTCCTTCGTCGTCGAGACCGCTCCCCAGACGCTGCCCCACGTGGAACCGGTCGTCGGCATCGACCTCGGTCTTGGACACTTCGCGGTCCTCTCCGACGGCACGAAGATCGACGCCCCGCGCTTCCTGCGCCGGGCGGAGAAGAAGCTCAAGCGGGAACAGCGCCGCCTGTCCCGCAAGGCCAAGGGCAGCAACAACCGGGACAAGGCCCGCATCAAGGTCGCCCGCGCTCACGCACAGGTGGCCGACGCACGGCGCGAATTCCACCACCAGCTCTCCACACGGATCATTCGCGAGAACCAAGCGATTGCCGTTGAGGACCTGGCGGTGAAGGGACTCGCCCGTACGCGTCTGGCCAAGTCCGTGCACGACGCGGGATGGTCCGCGTTCGTCACGATGCTGGAGTACAAGGCCGCGAAGTTCGGCCGCAGCTTCCACCGCATCGGACGGTTCGAACCGACCTCTCAGGTCTGTTCGGCGTGCGGCGTCAAGGACGGCCCCAAGCCCCTGCACATCCGGGAATGGACGTGCGGGGCTTGCGGAACCGTCCTCGACCGGGACATCAATGCGGCGGTCAACGTCGCCAAGGCCGCCGGACTGGCGGTGTCAGCCTGTGGAGCGCAGGTAAGACCGGTACTCGTACCGGCACAGCGCGTTGAAGCAGGAACCCACCGAGACGGTCAGACGACCGTGGTAGGAATCCCCGCCCCTTAGGGCTGCGAGCGGAAGTCAATGACATCGTGTAATCAGTGACCCAGGTCTCATTACCCCCGTACGGGGGTGACACCCAGCGAGGAAGGGGAGAGCAAGTGTCCGAGCCGGCCGATGCGGTGGAGTTGCGAGCGGCGCTGTTGCGGCTGCGCCGTGCGACCGGGCTGCCGGTCGCCTTCGGCGGGCTGCTGCTCGATGCGCGGCAGCTGCGGATCGCCGAGCTGAGCGGCGCGACTACGGGAGCGCTGCGCGGTCTGGCGGTCAGCGCGGGCAACGGCCTCGGCGGCAAGGCGATCGCACTCTCGCGACCGTGCGCTGTGACGGACTATCCCTCGGCGCGGCACATCAGCCACGAGTACGACGCGGCGGTCGCGGCGGAGGGACTGCGCTCGGTGCTCGCGGTGCCCGTCGTCGTACGGCGCAAGGTGCGGGGTGTGCTGTACGGCCGCGCTGCGTGAACTGCGGACGCTCGGCGAGCGGACCATCGACGCTGCGGTGGCCACGGCGCGCGATGTGGAGCAGGCGCTGTGGCGGGACCCGGGGCGTGGGAGGAGGTCCGCGAGGTGCACGGCGAGCTGCGCGCGCTGGCGTGCGTGGCCGTGGGCTCGACGAACGCGGCGGCGGGAGAGCGGCTGGGGCTGAAGCCGGAGACGGTGAAGGGGTATCTGCGGGCGGCGATGCGGAAGCTGGGGCGCACACGAGGCTGGAGGTGGTGGTGGCGGCGCGGCGGGCGGGCCTGCTGCCGTAGCTCAATCGGTCCGGGGCGAGCCCTGGCGGCGCCGCCCGGCATTGAGGTTGAATGTGCAAATGGTGTCCACAGACCGCTTCCTCGCATTCGCCGCGATGTCGCTGCTGGTGATCGTGATCCCGGGGCCGAGCGTGCTCTTCGTGATCGGCCGGGCTCTGGCCCACGGCCGCCGCACGGCGGTGGCCACGGCGCTGGGCAATGTCTTCGGCTCGTACGTCCTGGTGGTGGCCGTCGCGCTGGGCATCGGCGCGCTCGTGGAGCGCTCGGCGGCGGTGTTCATGGCGGTGAAGCTGGCGGGCGCGGCGTATCTGGTCTTCCTCGGGGTGCAGGCGTTCCGGCACCGCAAGGACATGAAGGTCTCGGACATGCAGGCCCCGTCCGGACCGGCGCGCGGCGATCTCCGTACGGTCGTGGACGGCATCCTGGTGGGCGTCACCAACCCCAAGGGCATCGTCTTCTTCGCCGCCGTCCTTCCGCAGTTCGTGGACCACGCGGCGGGAAACCTGCCCGCGCAGATGCTGCTGCTCGGCCTGGTCCCGATCTCGATCGGCCTGGTCACGGACACCCTGTGGGGTCTGGGCGCGGCGGCGGCGCGCAACTGGTTCGCCCGCTCGGAGCGCCGCCTGTCGATGGTGGGCGGCGCGGGCGGGTTCGCGATGATCGGCCTGGGCGTGACGGTGGCGGCGACGGGCAGCGCGGACTGAGTCGCGCCCCTTTGCGGCGCCGGCAGAGGTGTACGGAATGACCTCTACTCGCTGAAGACGCCGAACTCGATGTCGTGCGCGGTGGCCGGTGACAGGGTCGTGAGCATCCGCTCCGCCTCCTCGGCCACGGTCTCGCGCTGCGCGCGGGTCAGCTTGCCGAAGGCCTGCACGATCACCTGCGCGCTGTCCTTGGTCTCGGTCAGCCGCCAGATCCCGGCGAGGTAACCGTCGACGAGGAAGGTGCAGTGGGCCTGGTTGCCCTTCCAGGTCCGCTGCCGGTACTCCTCGGGCACGACCCGGGTGCGGTCGGCGTGCGAGAGCAGCAGATTGTCGAACTCCGGCAGCAGTCGGGGCGGCGCGGGGGTGTCGGCGTCCGGCCGGGGTGCGTCCGGGAGGTCGAAGAGCTCGACGCCGTTCTCGTCCTGGAAGACGGCCAGCTGCGGCCGCAGCCGCTCGAAGGCCTCCCGCAGCCGGGTCAGTCCGGACCAGGTCTGCATGTCCCTGACCGATGCGGGCCCGAAGGCCGCCAGGTAGCGCAGGACGGTGGCGTCGGGCGCGGGCGCGGGCTCTGACGTCCGCCCGAACCAGTGCTCGGCGGTGGTGAGCGCGACCTGGCCGCTCCTGCCCCACAGGCCGCGCGGGGTGACCTGCACCAGCGGCAGCACGCAGCGCGCGGCGACGGAGAGGGCGAACGGATCGGCGTCCGGCCACTGCATCAGCAGCGCCTCGCGCAGCTCCTTCATGGTCCGGGGCCGCTCCTCGACCAGTTCCCGGCTGATGGCTCCGAGCCGGACCAGATCGACGCCGGCCAGGCCCGTACGGAACTGCTTGAGCTCCCGGTCGCGGGCCGCCTGGACCAGCGGCCGCAGGGTGAGGCAGTCCTCGGCGGTGTGCGTATGAATGGTGGAACGCATCGTGACCAGGCGCGCGACCTCGCGGGAGGCCATCAGCCCGGAGAGCTCCTCGGGGTCGAAGCCCTCCAGGCGTGCGGCGAGCGCGTGGTACGGAGGCTTCACGTTCTGCGCCTGGAGGCCGACGAGATGTCCGACGGCGCCCTTCACGGACATCGCGGACCTGGGCGCACGGCGCAGCAGGAGCTGGCGCTCCAGTGTGGCGCGGTTGAGGGCGCGGTTGCCGAGCACGGGGTAGGTCGTCTTCGAGGTCATGCGCCCCACGCTACTCAGGCTTGCGGACACCTTCTGTCCTCAAGGAATCCCGGAGGGATCCCGAGGGAATCCCGCTGGTCGCCCCCGTCATGCCGGGGCAATTCGACCCGGATATCCTGCTCCGTGGCCGTACGGGCGCGGACGACACCCGCGCAGTTTCCGAGGTGGGAGGTGAGAGACACGATGCCGCTGTCCCCGAAGAGGCACCAATGGCGCCGCCGCCCCCTCCTTCCCGCGAACCCGCCGCCCGCCACTCCCGTGCCCGCGGAGCCCGTCGCTCCCGCCCCCGTACAGAAGGACCAGGGCAGCGTCGTCCAGGCCGCGCTCTACCGCGACGGCCGCCGCGTCGCGACGCCCGACTCCCTCGCCCAGACCTTCCGCCAGCTGCGCGAGTACCCCGACGGCATGGCGTGGATCGGGCTGCACCGCCCCACCGAGGCCGAAGTCCTCTCGCTCGCCGAGGAGTTCGACCTCCATGAGCTGGCTGTCGAGGACGCGCTGGAGGCCCACCAGCGCCCCAAGCTCGAACGGTACGGCGAGACCCTCTTCGTGGTGCTGCGCGCTGCCCGCTATCTCGACGCCCAGGAAGAGGTCGAGTTCGGCGAGCTGCATGTCTTCGTCGGCAGGGACTTCCTCATCACGGTCCGCCACGGCGCGGCCCCCGACCTGTCCGCGGTCCGCCACCGCATGGAGAAGACCCCGGAACTGCTGGCGCTGGGCCCGGAGGCGGTGCTGTACGCGATCATGGACGCGGTGGTCGACGGCTACGCCCCGGTCGTGGCCGGAGTCCAGAACGACATCGACGAGATCGAGACCGAAGTCTTCGGCGGCGACCCGGCGGTATCGCGCCGCATCTACGAACTCTCCCGCGAAATGGTCGAGTTCCAGCGCGCCACCCGCCCCCTCGTCGGCATGCTGCACGCCCTCATGGCGGGCTTCGCGAAATACGGCACGGACGAGGAACTCCAGCGCTACCTCCGCGACGTCGCCGACCACGTGACCCACACGAGCGAGCGCGTGGACGGCTTCCGCCAGGCGCTGGCGGACATCCTCACCGTGAACGCGACGCTGGTGACGCAGCAGCAGAACGAAGAGATGCGGGCGATGGCGGAGGCGGGCATCGAGCAGAACGAAGAGATCAAGAAGATCTCGTCGTGGGCGGCGATCCTGTTCGCTCCGACGCTGGTCGGGACGATCTACGGGATGAACTTCGAGCACATTCCGGAGTTGCACTGGGTATTCGGATACCCCTTTGCCATCGTCCTGATGGCGGTTGTATGTGCCAGTTTGTACATCATCTTCAAGCGGCGGGACTGGCTCTGAGTAGTCGCCGTCCCGATCGCAGGCGTCGACGACGCCTTTGAGGTCGCTGGGGTGGGGAGAATGAAACGCGCTCCGTTCCGGGCGGTCTACGCGATCGCGGGCGTCACCCTCCGAAGAGCCTCGCTGCTGCGGTGGCACCCGGGAGCACAACCATCACGGCGAGTAGTGGCCAACCTGCCGACGATGCCGCGACCAGCCGAGCAAGCGTTGGCGTTGGCGTTGCCGTACGTCGTGGTGAGGATGAGCGGGAACTTCATCTTCTCCCGATCGGGCTCCGGCCGCCCCACGGCGGTTCGACCTCGACGGTTGGATAAAGACTCTGCACTTCAACTCGCATGCCGACAGGGTGAGTTGCTCAACATGGCGTCGGCCTTGTCGCCCCGCTCGTAGCCGGGAAGGTCGGCCACCTCGGCCTCCAGCGCGCCCTCCAGGACCAGCATCACCAGCCCCTGGAGCAGACCGTTCTCGCCGATCAGGTTCAACCCCTCGCTGCGGGCCGGCTCACCAACTGCTCGGCCAGGTCCGGTCCGGATCCGCGGCTTCGCCAACTCCGCCCCGCCCCTGCGACGTTCGCGTTCGCGGGAGGGGCGCTCGTCCTTGATCCCCATGGCGCATCATTCCCGGCAGAGACCATGTCTCACGCCGCAGAGAACACACCCGTGCATACCCAAAATCCCTGACAGCCCTGGCAACCCGGGTGATGGAGGGCCGCCAGACCCGCCGTGTACTGCCCTCCGGACATCATCGCAGTGACAGTCCGCACGCACGGCGAGACCGCCACCCTTTTCAAGGCGGCGGTCTGCCTGACGTTGTGCCAGCCGTGCGGGTTGGTTACCTAGCAGGAATGGACGGCGCCTGCCCAGTCGGCATGGTCGTACGTATTGTCGTCGCCGGCGTCGTCGGCGACAAGGCGGATCTTGTCGTAGCCGGTGATTGGGACGTCGATGAACACCGGTTTGGAGGGGGTGACGGTGGGGCTAGCGTAGAGCTCCTTGGCGGCGCTGCCGTCCGCCGGGACGCCGAGGACCTTGAACTTGACGGTGCCGCGGCCTTCGGTTTCGTCGTCGACGCCGCCGACCGCGGTGAAGCGGGAGCAGCCAGTCTTGTTGATCGTGATGTCGGAGTTGGCGTGGGCGCCGATGCCCTTGGGGTAGTAGACGCCGTTGACCTTGATCCGGCTCCCGTCCGTTGGGTTCCAGCCGTTGTTGGACCGGTCTTTTTCTGGGTGTCCCCAGCCATTGGGCTGTGCGTCCCAGTTGACGACGAGGTCGGAGGAGAAGGACGCCGCCCTTGCTGTTCCTGTACAGGTGATCTTCGCGTCCGCCCAGTCGGCGTGGTCGTTCCTCTCGCGGTCGTTCGTGTACTTCATGTCGTTCGGGTCCGGTGTCGTGTCGTCCGGGACCTGATACGTGTGGTTCGTGGGGATCGCGCGGAGTTCGAGGAGCTTCACACCCGCGATGGGCACGTTGAGCGTGGTGGCTGGATCTTGAGGGGTCTTGATGTCGGTGTAGGCGAGCAGGCGGCCGTCGCCGTAGACGCCGAACTGGACCCTGCCCTGCCCGGCAGGAACCGTGGAGTCGACCTCGTCGTCGATCCCCACCTCGGCGGAGAACTGCTGGCAGGAGCCGCCGAGCCAGTAGTAGATGCCGGAGTCGGCGTGGGTGCCGAGACCCTTCGGGTAGGTCTTGCCGCCGATCGTGAGGGTATTACCGTCGGCCTGGCCGCTGGGGCCGAAGGACTTGTTGACCTCGACAGGGACCGTTCCATAGCTGCCGACCGTGCTCCACCAGTTCCCATCGAGCTGGTAGGTGCCTTGGGCCTTGGGCGGCTGGACCAGGGTGGCCATGTCGGTGCGGTGGAGGCGGTAGACCTTGACGTCCCTGCTGGGGACCGCGGCGGAGATTGCCCCGCTGGTGTTGGAGGTCGTGTCGGTCCAGAGGTCCGTGAGCGTGTAGGACGAGTAGCCGCCCAGTCCGACTCGGGTTGCGCCGGTGGAGACGGTGATTGTCTGGTTATCAGCTTTCTCGCCGCGGTTGAGCAGGGCTACGGCGACATCGCCGTTCTCCAGCGGCTTGGCCCACACTTCAGCGTCACCGACTTTGCTGATCCGGCGTCCGCCGGAGCCGCCCCAACTCTGGTTGACGGCAATGAGGTCCTTGTTGGTCAGGATTTTCGTGATCTTCTTCAGGTATTTCTCCTTCTCGGAATCGTCCGTTTTAACCTCGTCCCAATTCAAAGTGGCGGGCTCGGCGACGAAGAACAGCGGGCCACCGCTCATCGCCCACATGGCGAACTGGGCGCGGTCCTCGCCGTCGGAGCGCATAACTAGGCCGACGTCCTCCTTAACTCGGCCGAGCTGAACGTAGTCCCAGTCCACCCAGCGGTCCGGCGCGTTGCGGAACACCTCCTGGGCGGCGACGTCGACGAGGTCGAGCGTGCCCAAGAGCCCCTGCGATGGGACCGGCCTGTTTTCCCACCATGTGGTCAGAAGGTCTTCGCCGGCTCGTACGGTGTCCGCGTAGTCGCCGAAGTCGTGGAAGTTGGCGAACTCCGCCGTGTGCATGGAGCCAGGGTTGATGTTGTACACGATTTTGCGCCCGACGCGGTCGCCGGCCTTCTTGAGCTCGTCGCGCATGAGGGCGAACTGCGTCTGCTGGTATGCAAGGTTGCCGTAGCTGTTACACCAGTCGTACTTGAGCAGGTCCACGCCCCAGTCGGCGAACGTGTTGGCGTCCTGGTGCTCGTGGCCGAAGCTGCCCACATAACCAGCGCACGTCTTTGTCATGGGTGCGGCGTAGAGGCCGAGCTTGAGGCCGAGCTTGTGGATGTCGTAGGCGAGTGACTGCATCCCGTTGGAGATCCCTGCTATTTCGGAATGGCGGTTGGGGAACTTGACGGGATCGGGCTTGAGGGTGCCCTCGAGAGCGGGATTGTTGGTGACCTCGGGGTCGCCGGCTTTGTAGCGTCCGGCCGACCAGCCGTCGTCGATGCCGATGTACTCGTAGCCGACGGCCTTCAGGCCTTTGTCCACGACGTTGGGGGCGACGCCAACCAGCCTCGGCGCCGCTATTGCTTTGGCAGCATCCATGATCTTGTCGTAGCTGATCTTGTCCTTGTAGCTGTACCAGGTGTTCCAGCCCATCGGCGGTTTGGCCACCGGGTCGGCCTTCGGAGCGGCTTCGGCGGGCGTCGGTGCGTAAAAGGCGGTGGCTGTCAGGGCGGTTGCCGCGAGAGCGGCGGCGGCGAACACACTGACCACACGACGGGTGCGCGAACGCTGACGGCGGGGTCGTGGGTGAGTGGGTGAGTGGACAGATCCGGGCCGTGAGGGGTGCTGCTGCAGGCTGCCGACGGCGCCGGCTGGGAGCGGGCCCTGCGCTGTCCCTGCCTGGGCAGGGTCTGGATCAGCCTGCCGCCGCTCAGGATCACCGAGCCGGCGGCCGTGGCCCGGTTGCCGGACCGGCACCCGGGCAGGACCACCGAGGCGGCACGCAGAACCACCGAGGTCGAACATCGAAGGTGACCCGGCATGGACACGAACTCCCCCTCGCTCAAGCGCAAGGCGCAGCACATCGGCGGCAAACCAATGGGTGGACGCGGTTCCGGCTGCCCCAGGTAGCCCGGGACGCTGTCTGCGGCACCCCGTGGCCGCATCCGGCAGAGCAAAGGCGAGAGGCGAAGCCGTCGTGGGCGGCCCCCTCGTCCCAGATCCTCATCCCGCTCGCCACCACACCGCATGGGGCACTCGATTCACTCTGGTGGGTCGGTGCGATGTCTTCCGCCGTACGCGGCCGCCGGAAGCGCTGGGGCGGCAGCGCCCGATCCAGACCGAAGACCACGGGCATTGCCTGCCGTCACCGTGAGCACGGTCCGACCGCCAACCGCCCGTCGCTGCCGCATCGTGAGAGTCGTTGTCACGAGCCATCCCCCTGAGCCATCAGGCCTGCCAGAGGTGCCTGCCCAGGGGAAAGAGACGTGCGCGCAGCGTGGCACGCACCCGCAAACCACGTCAAGATGTCTTCCTAATTAATTAGAAGTATCAGTGGATAGGTCGAGGCCACGAACAACAACAAGCGTGTTACACAAGGCTGCGACCAGAGCATCTCCCTTGCGCATGCGGGTATAGCGGGACAAATCGGTGTGGGTCGAGGTGTTCACCGGGCTACACATGGCCAGTTCGGGCGGCCACTGGAGGCGGCGCGGGAAACAGGGCGGCGACGGAGCCGCGGACCAACACCCAGACCCGGTGCCGCACTGCCGGCGCGCGGGTTGGCCCACCGCCCCCAATCCCGTAGCCGAACCGGGCCACCTCGCCCGGCTCGACCTCATCACGCAGGACGGTGCCCTGCGACCGGCTCACCCCGCCGGGCAGCGTGGCCCGCACCCAGCGACAGAACTAGGAGATCGACAACTCAACCTTGCGCCCGCCCCTCAGTTCCTGCGCAGCCCCTGGAGCAGACCATTCTCGCCGACCGGGTTCAACCCCTCACTGCGGGCCCCGGATCACCAACTGCTCGGCCAGATCCCGGTCCGGATCCGCGGCTTCGCCAACTCCACCCCGTCCCTAGTATTGCAACGGCGCTTGCCCTGATGGGTGGCCGCGGCTGGCTCGAAGATTGCGCGGACTTCGGCCAGGTTGTCGAAGAATGCGCCGTCAGGACTTCCCAGCGCCGAGTCGGGGACCAACGGACGTACCGCGCTTCTGGCGCGATTCGATCAGCCCCTCGGATGCCGGTACTGCAGCGCCTCGCGCACAACGGTCTTGCTGACACCGAGTTCCTGCTCGATCTTGTCGGGGTGCAGGGCGCCCTCGGGCTGGTACTCCCCGCGGATGATGCTGGTGCCGATCACCTACACGCCTGGCGGTGCAGACCCCATGCCGCGCTGCTGATCGCGTTCTCCTCAATATGTCCACATGTCGCCCGATGTATCGATGCGTCACCGGCTGCGGGGCCCGGATTTTCGAGTTCACGTTATTTATTAAATATCTTGACAACTCTATGTCGGTGGCCACACGATGCGGTGCAGGCAGGCCCGTGACGGCGATGCCCCGCGCAGGTCGTACTCGTGCTGCCCTGCAGCACAGTCCCGTGGTGTGCACTGCGGCCACTGTCGCTGTGCCCCCAATGCCGTTGATTTCAGCGGGAGTCCATCCGTGATCCAGATGCTCCCCCCTGGCCGGCCATGACGTGGCCGTTCAGTCCCACTTCGAAGAATTCGCCTCGATGGGAGCCGTGGCATGGTCCCTGCAAGAACCCGGGCCGCTTCTGTCGTCGGGCTCGCCGCCATGCTGGTGCCGGGCGCCTGCTCTTCCGGTCAGTCTGCAGTCGGCGCGGGCAAGGTGAAGAAGGTCGATGGGAAGGTCTCCATGGCCTGCCGCCTCCCCCCGTCGGCCCGGGCGGAGTGTGGACCGGTCACAACTGCGCCGGCGGATCACCGCCGGCCTTGCCCGACTCGGCTTCGACACAGTCATCGACCCCGACCTGACAGCTCATGGCCGGCTGCGGCCTGTCGACCCTGTTCGAACGGCAGCAGCCCGCCACCGGACACGTCGTGCTCACCGTCGAGAACCTCGCGACCGGACGACGTGCACGATGTGAGCCTCCAGGTCCGGTCGGGCGAGGCGGCGGCCCTCGCCGGGCTGGCCGGCGCCGGCCGCTCCGAGCCCGTCCCCGCCGTCGCCCTCCTCGGTGCCCTGCCCAACGGCCTGACCGTTGAAGGCCTCAACACCGTCTGGCAGAACGTCACCCACGGCCTCCTCCTCTTCTTCTTCTTCCTCCTCCTCGCCGCCGTCGTCGTCGTCATCCAGCAGCGTCCACAGGCCAGCGCGCCGTCGGTCTGCCGACACAGCACCACGGATCCTCGTCGCCCTCTTGGCCCCCATCGCTACGGCCGCGGTCGTAGTCCCCGCACCGGCTCCGGCCAACAAGTCGCCGACAGCGAAAACCACGAACGCACAGACACCATCGCCGCCGCGCACAAGCACTGCCTTGACCGGCCCGTGGCACAGCTGCCGGAAGTCACCCCGCATCCGGGAACGCACCCAGAAGGAGCATGAACCATGTCCCCATCCCCCTGGCCACGGCCTGCGCCACGCGGCCAAAGACGGCCATGGACAGCCAGTTTCATCGCCGCCGCACTGATACTGTCCGCCGCCCCCATCCTGAACGCCGGCCCCGCCGCAGCAGCAACCACGACGGATCCGGTGACCAAGCTGTACGCGCAGGCACCGAAGCCCACGATGGGTTGGAACTCGTGGTACGGATATGGAGGGTTCCAATTCTCCGGCGCCCACACCAAAGCGAACATCACGGCTAGGAACATCAACAGCACCACCATCAGGGCCGAGGCCGACGCGCTGGTCACCATGGGGTTGAAAGCCGCCGGATACGACACGGTCTGGCTCGATGAAGGCTGGTGGGATGGCTCCCGCGACGCGAACGGAAACATCACGGTCGACACGACCCAGTGGCCCAGCTTCACCGTCGGCACCACCATCTACCAAGCCGGCATGAAAGGCATCGCCGACTACATCCACGCCAAGGGACTGAAAGCCGGCATGTACACCGACGCCGGTCCCACAGGCTGCAGCAAACTCCCTGACGGCAGCGCCGGTCACGAACAACAGGACATAAACGCATTCGCCGCCTGGGGCTACGACGCCGTCAAGATCGACTTCTGTGGAGGCCTCGCCGCCGGCATGGACGATGCCAACGCCTATTGGACATACCGTCAGGCCATCCTGAACAACGCCAGCGGCAGAACCATGGTCTTCAACCTCTGCCGCTGGGCGTACCGCAACTACCAGCCTACGACGGCAAACTCCTGGCGGACGGACCTTGACATCGCCGCCGTCAACGACGATGGCTCCTACACGGCTGGCTCCGGCCAATTCTCTTGGTGGTCAAAGGTCATGCGGAACCTGGACACCAACGCCCAACACCCGGAGATGGCAGGACCCGGTCACTTCAACGACCCGGACTATCTCCTCACCGGCCACGCCCTCGACAGTGTCCCCGCCGCCTCCACCGACGCCGCGTCCAGGTCACAGTTCAGCATGTGGGCCATGATGGCCGCCCCGCTCGTCATCGGCACCAAAGCCAGCACCCTGTCGGACGCCTCCGTGGAAACGTTGACGAACAGTGAAGTCATCACCGTCGACCAGGACGAACTCGGCGCTCAAGGCGTGAAGGTCGCCGAAACAAGCCCTGGCCTGCAGGTATGGTCCAAGCGACTGGCTACCCCAAACACCCGGGCCATCGCGCTGTTCAACCGAACCGGGACGGCAGCAAATATCACCGTCAACTTCGCTGATACCGGCCTGACAGGTCCCGTTTCCTTGCGCAATCTGTGGACCAAAACCAACCTCGCCGGAACGTTCACCCCCAGCTACACCACCAGCGTGCCTCCGTACTCCACCGTCATGCTGAAGGCCACCGGCACCGAGTCCAGCACCTGGACCGACACCGGTGGCCCCACCGGTGGCATCCAGTCTTCCAGCCCCGCGATCGCCAGCGGAGGCCCGGACAGCAGCGACGCGTTCGTCCGGGGTAATGACGGTGCCCTCTACCAGAAGAGCTGGACCGGCACCGCATGGAGCACTAACCCCAATGACTGGACCAATCTCGGCGGACCCACCGGTAACACCTTCCTCGGCGCACCGGCGGTCGTCTCCAACGCTCCAGGACGCATAGACGTCGCCGTTCGTGGTACGGACGACCAGGTTTACCACCGTGCCTACTGGGGCGGCAGTTGGCACGCCTGGGAAGACCTCGGCGGTGAATTGAAGGGTTCCCCGGCGATCAGCAGCGGGAGCCCGAACACATGGGATATTTTCGCCCAGGGCACAGATGACGCCCTCTGGCACAGGGGCTGGAGCGGCACCACACTGAGCAACTGGACCAAACTCGGCGGTCCCAACAGCAACACGTTCAAACCAGCCAGCAAGCCGGCAGCCGTCTCCCACGCTCCAGGAGAGATAGACGTCGTCGTTCGTGGTACGGACGACCACATTTACCGCCTTGCCCACCGGGGCGGCACTTGGAGCACCACCTGGGAACCCCTCGGCGGTACCGTGACGGGTGACCCGGCGATCAGCAGCGTGAGCAAGGACAGGTTCGATGTTTTCGTCCGGGGCACAACTGGCGCCCTCTACCAGAAGCACTGGAACGGCAGTAGCTGGCAACCCGGCTGGACCTGGCTAGGCGGCCCCAACAGCAACACGTTCAAAGAAGAGAGCGCGCCGGCTGTGGTATCGCTCGGCGGTAATCAGCTTCACATCGCTGTCCGCGGTACGGACGACCACACCTATGTGAGGAGGCTGACCAGTCAATAGGGCCCGACGAGTCCCATCCCGCCCGCCCGCGCGTCGCCGACCGAAACCGGCGGCGCGCGGGCCTGTTGACACCGTGAGTAAGGGGTCTGTCAAACGGACGGCCCTGGCTCACATTCGGTGGTGGCGGAGGGTGACGCTATCCGAGGAGGATGCGGTGGCGGAGGAGCGGGAAGCCTGCCCGGCCGTACATCTGCCGCGCGATCAGCTTGGTCTTGGTGTTGACGCCCTCGGTGGGTCCGTTGCTGTGCGGGAGGGTGAGAGCGGCGATCACAGCGTCACGGTCTCGCTCCAGCCCTCGGGTGAAGGCGTGCAGGTGCGGCAGATCGGCCGCGCGGACCTGGGCGATCCAGAACTCGAGCGTGTCGGCATTTCCTGGGTGTGGCTTCAGGAGCTGGGCGAAGGTCCGGATGTGGGCGGCCAGTTGTGTCACCTCGGGGCAGGCGGCGGTGAGCCGGGCGAGGAGGCCGTGATGCTCTGACGTGAGGTTGTCGGGCCTGGTGAGCAGCATCCGGGCGAGCCTGCGCGCGGAGATGTGGCTGCGTTCGGCGTCCGCGCGGCCTTGGTTGATGTACTTGTGAAGCAGGTTGACGCAGCCCGTGAACCCGAGGCTTTGATCTCTTCGAAGAGGTGCAGGACGGGGACGGCGAAGTCTTCGGCCCGGCGTTTTCGCAGGTGCTCGCGGTAGGGATCGACAAGGCTGGCCCGGTACTTGGGGACGCGGAGCATCCGCTCGGGTCGGTCGGCGCGGGCGTAGCGCTTGACGGTGTTCAGGGACAGTTGCAGGCGGCGGGCACATTCGAGCAGGCCCACGCCCGCCTCGAGGAGGTCGTGGACCTGGTGCCAGCGCTCCAGGGTGGTCTGGGCGCGGGGCCCGTCGTACAGGGGTGCGTCCAGCACGGTGGCCCAGCAGCGGCTGTGCGCCTTGACCTCGCTCAGGGCGCCTTCGCACAGGTTGTGCCACAAATGCCAGCGATCAGCGACCTGTGTTGCCTTGGGCAGGGCGCGGCGGATGGCCTCGGCGTAGGTGGCCGAGCCGTCGCGGCACACGATCTCGACGCCCGGATGGGTCCGCAGCCACGATTCCAGGGCGTCGGCCGTGCGGTCGGGCAGTACGTCGATCCGCTCATGGGTCTCGGCGTCGATCACCACGGTGGCATAGCGGTGCCGCCGGCGCAGAGCGAAATCGTCGACGCCGATCACGCGAGGCACCCGCCCGACGGCCAACGGGATGCGCAACAGGGCGCGCAGGGCAGTGTGACGCGACAAGCCCACCGCGAGTATCGAAAGCAAACGTGCCCCCGCCCGGCCCGCTAACTCTTTGACCACGGCCTTGACTTGCCTGGTCAGACGGGCTGTGCGTCGCTGGTATCGCTCCAGCACGCCAGGCACCTGCTCGCGGAAGGTGTGACGGCAGCCGCGCGTGGGACACACCAGGCGCCGCACCCGCACACGGACCACCACCCGCCGCCCGTCCACCGGTACGTCGGCCACGGTCCGCAGGTGAAAGCCGTGCACACGATCGGACGGCGCCCCGCAACCCGGACACGGCACCGGTTCCTCCGGCGTCCGTGCCCGCACCAGAATCCGCTCGGCCTCGTCGGTCACATCCTCGATGGCCAGCGGCGACAGACCCGAAAACACCACATCTACAAGCTCGTTGACATCACGCACGCCATGCCAACGACCCATCACAACCCTCCGTCACCACCGAATGTGAGACAGGGCCAAACGGGGTTCTGTCGACGATCTCGTGATCCGGACGGGCTGGACTCATTGCGCGAGCAGGACGCGTTTGCGAAGGAGATCGAGGCTGGCTCGGCCGAACATCTGCCGTTTCAGCATCTTCAGCCGGTTGATGTTGCCTTCGACGGCGCCGGAACTGTGGGGAAGGGACAGTCCGTTGCGGACGGCGTCGAAGTCGCGGCGGAGGTTGCGGGCGAAGCCCGCGAGTGGGGCGAGGGAGTCTCGTTCGACCTCGGTGATCCAGTCCTCGAGGCGGTCGCCGTGGCGTGCGGTCATCATGACGGCGAACTTCCTGACGTGCCCGGTGAGCCGGTCCAGCTCGGGATCGCGTTCACGCAGCCGGTGCAGCTTACCGGCGTCCTCGTCCCGCAGGTGTTCGGGGTGAGTCATGATCCATGAGGTGACCTCGCGGACCGACGGAGGCTTCGGTCCCGGATCGGGTGCGTGTCCGCGCCCGGTGCGGTACTGCCGCAGATGACGTTGGACGGCCAACTCGCCTCCGAGGTATCCCTGTTCCTGAATCTCGCGGTAGAGCTGGGTGGCGTTTCTGACGCCTTCGTTCCAGCGCCGGTGCAGGTAGCTGACATGCGGGTCGACGACGTGCGCCCGCTGCAGGCTTTTGGCGACGACGTCGTCAGCGGAGGGGGCGTTAACCAGTTTGCGGACGGTGGCCTGGTGTAGTCCGAGTTTCCGGCCGATCGCCGCCTTCGACATCCCCTGCTGCCACAGCTCGTGGGCGGCAGCATGCTGTTCACGGAGCCGAGTCACGATCTTCAGCTCTGTCGGCGGCTGGACTACCTGCGGTTCGTCGGGAGTGTCTGCGGGTTCCGAAGGCGGTTCGGCCAGACGGGAGCGATGACCGTTTACCGTCTTCTCGACCGCCTGGCCGAGATTGGCCCACAGATGGTAGCGATCAGCGACCTGCTCGGCCTGCGGCGCCCCGATGCGTGCCCTCCGCGTAACCGCCGGACCGGTCCCGGCAGATCACCTTCACCTCGGGGTGGTCGCGGAGCCATGCGGCGAGTTCTTCGCCTTCGCGCCCGTCGTAGAGATGCGGTGGACGGTGGGTGGCCATGTCGATCAGCACCGTGCCGTAGTGACGGCCCTTACGGAAAGCGAAGTCGTCGACGCCGAGCACCTCCACCTCGCCGACCTCCGGTTCGGGCAGGGCTCTGACCAGCCGCAGCAGCGTGTCCTTGCCCACGGTGATGCCGACCGCGGAGGCCAGCCGGGCTCCTGCCCGGCCGGCCAGGGCCAGTCCGATCCGCGTCAGCACCCCGCGCAATAGCGGGGTCTGGCGACTGTGCGGGGTCGTCAGTCCCACGATCTGCTCGGCGAACGTCACCGCCGTGCAAGCAGTGTTCTCGCAGCGGAACCGGCGTATGCGTAACTCGATCACCACGCCGAGCCTGCCCACGGCGACGTCACGCAGCTTGCGTACGTACCGGCCGTGCACCCGAGCAGAGCTCTGACCGCACCGGCAGGACCCGCACTTCGCCCGCACCCGCGTCCTCAACACCACCTTGTCCGGGCGTCGCTCGACCTCCTCGATGAGCAACTCGGACAGGTACGGAAACAGCTCCAAAAGCACATCACGAGAGCACGCGATGCATGATTGCGAACGGTGGGAACACGCCGCTCAACCGTCCGGATCACGAGATCGTCGACAGAACCCGGACCTTCACATGGATCGCGGCGATGAAGATGACCGGATAGACGGCCTCCAGCGGCCGGTTCTGCCGCTCCGTCATGCCTTCCAGAACCTTGATGCTCCTATCGTTAGTCAAGCGGCAGAGAGCCAGCTGCGATAGGAGTCGGCGAAGGTGTCATCACGGCGAAGGCCCCGTTCGATGTTGGAGATGACGGCGGGCCAGACTCCGAAGTGGTTCGCTGCGGCGGTGAGCGTGATGTTCTTGGCCTGGCGGGCGGGCCTGAGGTCCGCGATCTCGGGGACTTCGACTGTGGTGGTCAAGAGGCGGAACACCTCCCGGGCGATGGCACGTTTGAGGAGCCGGATGATCTCCTTCTTCGTCCGGCCGGCCTTGGTTTGACGCTCCACGTAGTCACGGGTGCGCTGGTCGCGGCGCATGCGGACGAGCGCAATGCGGTAGAGGGCCCCATTCGCCGCGCGGTCACCGCCGCGCGAGAGCCGGTGACGGTTGGTCTTGCCGCTGGAGGCCGGAACCGGGGCGACACCGCATAGGGCGGCGAAGGACGCTTCGGTGCGCAGGCGGGCGGGGTTGTCACCAGCGGTGATCAGCAGTTGCGTAGCGGTGTCGGGACCGACGCCGTAGGCGGCGCGCAGGCCGGGGTTGAGCCCCGTGACCAGAGTGCCTAACTCCTCGGTCAGAGTGGCGTGTTCGGCGGTCAGACTCTGGACGCGTCGCGCGAGCGTGCGCAGGGCGGTCAGGATCGGAGCGTGGACGGGATCGCTGCTGACCCGGAGCCGGACCAGGGCGTCGATGCGCTTGTCACCCCGCAGCACCTCGTACTTCGCGCGGATACTCTCGGGCGCGCTGATCAGGATGTGTCCGATCTGGTTCAGCGATGCCGTACGGGCCTTGATCGCGGATCGTGCCGCGTTGTGCAGAGCCCGGATCCCGGCGACGGCATCGCCTTTGGGGGCACTGGTGGCCCGTCCGGACATGACCGCACGAGCCGCGGCATAGGCGTCGATCGGATCGGACTTGCCGATCCTGCGACGCTCGGCCTTGTCCGGCCGGTTGACCTCGACCACGGTCAGACCGGCCTCGCGGGCCGCGTGCGTGAACCCCGACCCGTAGGAGGACGTGCCCTCCACACCGACGGCGGCAACGGTGCCGTGAGCAGCCAGGAAAGCCAGAGCAGCCGTGTATCCGGCGGCCGTTGTGGGGAACTCGGCATCGGCGATCTGCCTACCGCGGTCGGTCACCACGGCAACGTGGACAGTGTCGGCATGAGAATCCACGCCGCCGATCACCACGTGTTCGACGACTGCTGCAGTGTCCGTTCCTGTCATGCTGGAGATGCCTTCCTGACCGGAGGTGGCTCCAGCCGGGTGGGGCAGACAGGACAGTGATGGGGCCTCTGGCCAGGCTCCTATGAGGTCATGATCCACCCGGCCGGGCCTCGGGAACGGGCCCCGGCAGCCGGACAGACCAAGGTGAAGACAGCCCAGCAGGACGTCAGTCAGTGATCGAGCCACGACCACCGGGAACCCGGATACCACTATCACTGTCAGTGATGGTCGAGATGGTCTGGCGGGACACCTCGGCCACGTGAACTTGGACCTTGCCGGTCGTCAGGCCTTTCCCGGCAAGGGAGATGACCATCTCGTCGACGCCCGTGAGCCATTTCTGCCGCTTCTTGACGATCTTCGGTTCGAAGGTGCCGTCCCGGTCGGGAGGCACGGCGATCTCCACCGGCCCGATGTCGGTCAGTACGGTCTTGCCGCGTTTGCCGTTGCGGGAGTTGGCGCCGTTCTTGCCTGCCGGATCGTGCTTGTCATAGTCGAGAAGGTCAGTCATCTCGGCCTCCAGCGCGTCCTCCAGAACCAGCATCACCAGCCCCTGGAGCGGACCGTTCTCGCCGACCGGGTTCAACCCGCCGCTGCGGGCCCGGCTCACCAACTGCGCGGCCGGGTCCCCGTGCGGATCCGCGGCTTCGCCAACTCCGCCCCGTCCTTACGACGTTCGCGTTCGCGCGAGGGCGCTCGCCCTTGATCCCCAGGGCGCATCATTCCCGGCAGAGACCATGTCTCATGCCCTAGAGAACACACCGGTGCATACCCGAAATCCCTGACAGTCCTGGCAACCCGGGTGGTGGAGGGCCGCCAGACCCGCCGTGTACTGCTCTGCGGACGTCATCGCAGTGACAGTCCGCACGCACGGCGAGACCGCCACCTCTTCAAGGCGGCGGTCTGCCTGACGTTGTGCCGGTTGTGCGGATTGGCTACCTAGCAGGAATGGACAGCGCCTGCCCAGTCGGCATGGTCGAGGTAATGGCCGTCGAGGTTGGCGCCGTCGACGACGAGGCGGATCGCCTTGTACTTGGTGGTGGTGTCGACGGTGGTGTCGACGTCGATGAAGTCCGGTTCGGAGGGTTTGACGATGTGGTCGCTGGCGTGGAGGAGGATGTCGTCGGTGGTGATGTCGGGGGTGTCATTTTTATCGCCGAAGACGTAGAACTTGACGCTGCCGCCGCCTTCGGTTTCGGCGTCGACGCCGCCAACCGCGGTGAAGCGGGAGCAGCCATTCACGTTGATCCTTATGTCGGAGTAGGCGTGGGCGCCGATGCCCTTGGGGTAGTAGACGCCGTTGACCTTGATCCGGCGCCCGTCCTTTGCCGGTTTATCGTTGTTGGACTGGTCTCGTTCTGCCGGTCCCCAGCCTTGGTATGGCTCCGCGGACCAATCGCGGTCGGACGAGAAGGACGCCGCCTTTGCTGTTCCTCCTTGACAGGTGATCTTCGCGTCCGCCCAGTCGGCGTGGTCGTAGGCGTTGCGGTCGTAGGCGCTGTACGTGTGGTCGTTCGTGGGGATCGCGCGGAGTTCGAGGAGCTTCACACCCGCGATGGGCACGTTGAGCGTGGTGGCTGCTTGCTCGGGGGTTTTGTCGTCGGTGTAGGCGAGCAGGCGGCCATCGCCGTAGACGCCGAACTGGACGTGGCCCAACCCGGCAGGAACCGTGGAGTCGACCTCGTCGTCGATCCCCACCTTGGCGGAGAACTGCGAGCAGGTGCCGCCGGGCCAGTAGTAGATGCCGGAGTCGGCGTGGGTGCCGAGACCCTTGGTGTAGGGGGTGCCGCCGATCTTGAGGGTTCCACCATCGTTCAAGGCGAGCCCTCCGTTGGACTTGTCCTTCTCGAGCGGTCCATAGCCGCCGACCGTTTGCCACGGGCTCAGATCGCTGAGCTGGTAGGTGCCTGCGTCCTTGTGGAACGTGGTCAGGGACGAGTTGGGGCTGAGGCGGTAGACGGCGACGTCCTTGGGGGGGACCTTGGCGGAGATTGCCCCGCTGGTGTTGGAGGTCGTGCCGGTCCAGAGGTCCTTGAGCGTGTAGGACGAGTAGCCGCCCAGTCCGACTCGGGTTGCGCCGGTGGAGATGGTGATTTCTTTGCCGCCCTCGCCCCGGTTGAGCAGGGCTACCGCGACATCGCCGTTCTCCAGCGGCTTGGCCCACACTTCAGCGTCCTTATAACCACTGATCGTTTCAAGGTCCTGTTCACGGCTGATCCGGCGTCCGCCGGAGCCGCCCCAACTCTGGTTGACCTCAATGAGGTCCTTGTTGGTCAGGATTTGCGTGATCTTCTTCGCGTATTCCGCGGGCTCGACCTGCGTTGTAGATTTCTCGGCTTCCGTAACCTCGTCCCAATTCAAAGTGGCGGGATTGGCGGCGAAGAACAGCGGGCCACCGCTCATCGCCCACAGGGCGAACTGGGCGCGGTCCTCGCCGAGGGGGCGTTGAGTTGTTGCTTGGCGCATGAGTTGAACGTAGTCCCAGTCCACCCAGCGGTCGGGCGCGCTGCGGAACACCTCCTGGGCGGCGACGTCGACGAGGTCGAGCGTGGGCGCGAACTTTTTCTCTGGGATCGGGACCGGGTAGTTTTGCCACCATCCGGTCTCAAGGTCTTCGCCGGCTCGTACGGTGTCCGCGTAGTCGCCAAAGTCGTTGGTGTTTTGGAACTCCGAGTAGTTATTGGAGCCAGGGTTGATGTTGTACACGATTTTGCGACCGGTGGCCTTGAGCGCCTTGCGCATGACGTCGAACGCCGACTGCATAGTCTTAACGTCGCCCGACTGCTGACACCAGTCGTACTTGAGCAGGTCCACGCCCCAGAGGGCGAACTCCTTGGCGTCCTCGACCTCGTGGCCGAGGCTGCCCTCCTCACCGCCGCACGTCGTCCCGGGTGCGGAGTAGAGGCCGAACTTGAGGCCCTTGTCGTGGATGTATGTGCCGAGTTCCTTCATCCCGAGGGGGAACTGGACGGGATCGGGTTTGAGGGCGCCCGCGACAGCGTTCCCGTTTTTGACCTCGGGGTCGGTGGCTGTGTAGCGTCCGGCGGCCTGCCAGCAGTCGTCGACGCCGATGTACGTGTAGCCGGCGTCCTTCAGGCTGCCTTTGTCCACGACGTTGGGGGCGACGCCCACCAGCCTCTCCGCCGCTATCGCGTCGACAGCCTTTTTGATGTTGGCTGCGGTGAGCTGCCCCTCCTTGTTGCACTCCCAGGTGTACCAGGTGTTCCAGCCCATCGGCGGTTTGGCCACCGGGTCGGCCTTCGGAGCGGCTTCGGCGGGCGTCGGTGCGTAAAAGGCGGTGGCTGTCAGGGCGGTTGCCGCGAGAGCGGCGGCGGCGAACACACTGACCGCACGGCGGGCGCGTGGACGGGGTGGGCGGGGTCTGAGCGAGTGGGGCGAAGGGGGCGCTGAGGCGGACATGGTTTCGTTCCGTTCGTCGTAAGGGTGAATGAAGAAGGGGGATCGGTGCGTATCTGCTGCGGCCGTCCGCCGCGTCGGCTTCTCCTCACCTGTGGGCGGCGCGCGAACGCTGACGGCGGGGTCGTGGGTGAGTGGGTGAGTGGACAGATCCGGGGTGTGAGGGGTGCTGCTGCAGGCTGCCGACGGCGCCGGCTGGGAGCGGGCCCTGCGCTGTCCCTGCCTGGGCAGGGTCTGGATCAGCCTGCCGCCGCTCAGGATCACCGAGCCGGCGGCCGTGGCCCGGTTGCCGGACCGGCACCCGGGCAGGACCACCGAGGCGGCACGCAGAACCACCGAGGTCGAACATCGAAGGTGACCCGGCATGGACACGAACTCCCCCTCGCTCAAGCGCAAGGCGCAGCACATCGGCGGCAAACCAATGGGTGGACGCGGTTCCGGCTGCCCCAGGTAGCCCGGGACGCTGTCTGCGGCACCCCGTGGCCGCATCCGGCAGAGCAAAGGCGAGAGGCGAAGCCGTCGTGGGCGGCCCCCTCGTCCCAGATCCTCATCCCGCTCGCCACCACACCGCATGGGGCACTCGATTCACTCTGGTGGGTCGGTGCGATGTCTTCCGCCGTACGCGGCCGCCGGAAGCGCTGGGGCGGCAGCGCCCGATCCAGACCGAAGACCACGGGCATTGCCTGCCGTCACCGTGAGCACGGTCCGACCGCCAACCGCCCGTCGCTGCCGCATCGTGAGAGTCGTTGTCACGAGCCATCCCCCTGAGCCATCAGGCCTGCCAGAGGTGCCTGCCCAGGGGAAAGAGACGTGCGCGCAGCGTGGCACGCACCCGCAAACCACGTCAAGATGTCTTCCTAATTAATTAGAAGTATCAGTGGATAGGTCGAGGCCACGAACAACAACAAGCGTGTTACACAAGGCTGCGACCAGAGCATCTCCCTTGCGCATGCGGGTATAGCGGGACAAATCGGTGTGGGTCGAGGTGTTCACCGGGCTACACATGGCCAGTTCGGGCCGCCGCTGGAGGCGGCGCGGGAAACAGGGCGGCGACGGAGACAACCATGAAGTCCGCGACGCGGTCGACGACATCGGCCGCTGTCTGGCCTTGGGCCCGAGGCAACCTCGTCAGCGCAGTCAACCGCGACATGGTGGTCCTCGGCGGAACGCTGCGCCACCTGTTCCCGGTGACCGATGGCTCCTGCGGTCCTGACTGAACACCGGACTGCGCCGCGCCGCGGACGAGATCCGCCTGGAGACCTCCGCGCTGGGCGGCGGCTCCGCCTTGACCGGAGCCGCCGAACTCGCCTTCGCCCCGCTCCTGGCCGACCCCTTGAAGCTCTTCGACGGCCGACACTGACGCGAAGGGCTGTCTCCCGCGGGGACCTTTCGGTGCACGTCACCCCCCTGACCGCCAGGACCGGCCCGCCCGTGAGGGGAGCACATGACTGAGCATCTTGGGGCGGCAAGCTGCCCGTAGTGGGAGCTTCGCTGCACAACATCGACCAGGTTATTAATAAATTGGGAAATAATGTTGACCTAGTTGAGTCCTGGTGGGACTCTGACCAGATCTATCTGCGGCCCTGACACGTTGCAGTGAACGGTCGAGTTCTCACCGTGCTCTGCAGGGGGAGAACCCGACCGGTGCTCATCGCGGGTGAGCCAACAACGGCTCGAGGGGGCATCGATGCTCTGCTGTGGACGCGTGTCGCAGCTGGCCACCGCCGCGGAGGCCACGGCGCTGCTCCAGCGGATTGCGGTGGCCCGTGATGTGCTGGGGCCCGAACGTGACCTCGCCGTCGATTTCCCATGGGCGTACCACACTGGCCGGCTTCCGGTGAGTTATGCCCGAACTCGTGCCGCTGCACCCGTTGTTCATCGCGCTCGCGGCCAGTATCCAGGTTGCGTTCGAGACCCCGAACTTCCTCATCCAGGAGCAGAGCATGGGCATCCACTACCGCACCCGGCCTGGGCATCGCGGTCGACGAGAACGCGGTCCGGCAGGCGGACCGCACCGGCCACGCCTGGCGCAACCCCGTGTGGCGCCACACAGACGGTTCGTTCGCGTGAGATGAATCCCACCACCCTCACCCTGCACATGTCCGTCGACCTTGCTCACGGCGGGCGTTGGACGTCACTGCGCGGTGGAAGCCGTGAGTGGCTGTGGCAACGCGAGGACCCCCGCCGTCACCAGGTGCGTCCCGGTGACGCCTTCGTCGACGCGGGCGGCCTCGAAGAGTGCATCCCCACTGTCCGCGGCGCACCCGACCATGGCCATGCCTGGTCACGCCCCTGGCGTCAGATCGGCGACACGGCCGTCGTCGACTGCCCGGAATTCGTGCTTACCCGCTCCATCAGCCACAACGACGGGGCGCTCGTCGCCGACTACCGTCTCGCGGCCGCACCGGGGTACCGGTTCGTGTGGGCGGCGCACGCGCTCCTTGAGGTCTCCGCCGCGGCCCGTCTTTCGGCCCCGGCCGGCACACCGGTGCGGCTGTGCCCCGAGGCGGAAGCGCTGCTCGACGTTCCGTGGCCGACCGGTGCTCCTTGGCTGGAGGGCCAGTGGCCAGCACCGCACGGGCTCGCCCTCGACCGGCTCGGCCCGGACGACGGGACGGCGATCGGCGCGGTGCTCGCCGATTGCGCACAGGTCCAGGTCGTAGACGGCTCCGACACTCTGAACATGCGGGTCGAAGCCGATGGCCAGCCCACATCGGTGGGACTGTGGCGCAATCTCGGTGGGTTCCCGCCCTCCGGCCCGTACCGCAGCATCGGCGTCGAGCCGATGCTCGGCGCTGTCTTCAACCTCGCCGACGCACGTCCCGCTGACGCTGCGGTCGTACCCGCCTGCGGGGAGCTGGTCTGGCGCCTCGTTCTCACCGCCACACGGACACGACCGTGAAACCTGCTCGATCAACTCCAACCGCCCGCCGCCCCGAGTCCTGGCCAGGACTCGGGGCGGCGGGCGGTTACGGCAATCGGCTTTGGCGATCGTATGCGGCAACCACACCGACGGCCTCGCCGTGGTCCATGCTGACACTCGCCGAGGAGGCAGTTGGCCTTGTCGAGGTCCGCTCCCAGCACCGACGCCCCACGCGTCATCGCCCGCGCCCCGCCGAACTCGGCTCCTGGGTGCGGCACTCCGTACCGGATCCGTACTGACCGCCCAGGACGCCCGTCGCGTCGCGGATGTCGGCGCGTCGTTCAGCGTCATGCCTGGCCTCAACGCCGGCATCGGTGAGGCGGAGGGCTGCCTGAACCACGCCGTGCCACAGCAGCTTTCGCTTCCCCTCCCACGGTGACGGGGAGGGGCCTTCGAACCCGCGCCGACCTCGCCCTGCTCGATGCAGCCAAGCGCCGCACGCCGACCAGACATTGATCCCATGCGTCACGTGCTTGGTGACGGAGTGGCTCACCGGGCGTCAGGTCGGCAGGCCGATCCGGCGTTCTCCGCTGCGTGATTGCTGGATGACAACGGCGGCGACGAGGAGCCCGCCCTTGGCCAGGTTCTGCCAGAAGGGGTTGACGCCGAGCAGGGTCATCCCGTTGCTCAGCACGCCGAGCAGCAGGACGGCGAGCAGTGTGCCGGCGATCGTGCCCTTGCCGCCCTTGAACGCGCATCCGCCGAGGGCCGCGGCGGTGATCGCTTCCAGTTCCAGTCCCTCGCTGCCGGACACGGGCTGGCCGGAGCCCGTGCGAGCGGTGATCAGGATGCCGGCGACCGCAGCCACCACGCCGGTCAGCGCATAGACGGCCATCAGGTACTTGTTGATGTTGATGCCGGCCAGGCGGGCCGCGGTGTCGTTTCCGCCGATCGCGTAGATGTTGCGGCCGATGTCGGTGGTCTTGAGCATCACGTGGACGCCAAGGGCGACCACGGCCAGCACCCAGATCAGGGTAGTGACGCCAAAGACGGATCCGCGCGCCAGGAAAACGAACACGTCGTCGGCGCCTGTGTAGCCACGGGCGCGGCCGTCGGAGACGAGCTGTGCGACACCCTTGAACGCCGCAAGTGTCGCGAGTGTGGCAATCACGGGGTTGACCCTGCCGACCACGATGATGGCTCCGTTGGCCAGGCCGCACAGCAGGCCCACGCCCAGTGCGGCGCCTACGCCCAGGACTGGGTTGTCAGAGGTCGCCTCGAATGCCATCGCGCAGATCACCGAGCCCAGTCCGGCGATCGAGCCGACGGAGATGTCCAGAGCGCCGCAGATGATGACGATGGTCTGCACGACGGCGAGCAGGCCGGTGATGGTGATGGCCGTGCCGATGGAGCGCAGGTTCGCGGCGAGGAAGAAGTTGGCGTCCTGTGATCCGACCAGCGCGACCAGCAGGGCGAGCGCGATGAGCAGACTGACGTTCTGCACGCCGATTTGGTCCAGCAAGCGGCGAAGTGGTGCAACGCGCCGTCGTTGGCCTTCGGTCACGGCCTGGCCCTCGTCGACGTGCACAGTGGGATGCGTCACCAGGGTGCTCCTTATCCGGTGGGACGGTCGGTCATGGCGAGGGACAGGATGCGTTCCTCGGTCGCTTGCGTGTGGTCCAGCTCTCCGGTGACGCGGCCGCCTTGAAGGACCACGATCCGGTCGGCGATACCCAGCAGCTCGGGCAGCTCAGAGGAGATGACGATGAGGGCGACGCCGGAGTTCGCGAGTTCGTCGATGATGCGGTAGATCTCGGCTTTGGCTCCGACGTCGACGCCCCTGGTGGGCTCGTCGAGGATGAGGACCTTGGGTTTACGCGCCAGCCAACGGGCCAGGACGACCTTCTGCTGGTTGCCGCCGGAGAGCCGGCGCACCTCTTGCTCGATGGAGACGGCACGGATCCGCAGCTGCTTCACGTGGGCTTCGACCAGGGCGCGTTCGGAGCGGGTATCGACCATGCGCAGTCGGCTGAGCCGGCCAAGTACGGCCAGCGAGGTGTTCTCCCGCACCGAGCGCCCGAGCAGCAGCGCGTCGGCTTTGCGTTCCTCGGGGGCGAGGCCGATGCCCGCCTCGATCGCGTCCCGCGGGGTGCGCAGTTTCAGGCGCTTGCCTTCGAGCCGTATCCAACCGGTGTGGATGCGGGTGTCCCCGGCGATGGCCCGTGCCAGTTCGGAGCGCCCGGCGCCGATGAGTCCGGCGAGTCCGACGACCTCGCCGGCCCGCACTTGCAAGCTCACGTCGTGTACGTCGTCATTGCCTATCCCATCGACCTGCAGGACGAGCGGACCCGGCTCGCAGCGCCGCCGGTGGAACATCGCCGACAGATCACGGCCGACCATCATGCGGACCAGTTCTTGCTCCGTTGTGCCGCCGATCCTGCGAGTGCCAACGAGCCTGCCGTCCCGCAGCACGGCGACGCGGTCGGCGAGCTCGAAGATCTCGTGCATGCGGTGCGAGACGTAGATGACAGCCACACCGGAGTTCCGCAGCTGTTGGATGAGGCGGAAGAGGGTGGTCGCCTCGTTCTGCGACAGTGACGACGTCGGTTCGTCGAAGGCGATCAGTTTCACTCGCCCCACCAGCGCGCGGAGAATCTCCACAAGCTGGCGCTGGGCGGGCGACAGCTGAGTGCCGAGGGCTTCCGGGGAGATGACGTCGGCGAACCCGTACTTTTCCAGATCGGCCCGCATCCGTGCGAACAGGACGCGGCGGTTGACGAACCGCCCCCGGCTGGGAAGGACGCCGACGTATACGTTCTCGGCGACCGACACGTGCGGGATGATCTCGGGTTCCTGGCAGATGACGCGGATCCCGGCGCGTTGTGCATCACGAGGGGAGGCGAATCCACGCAGTCCACCGTGGTACTCCAGCCGTTCAGAACCGGGCCGGAATACGACGCGCATGTCGCCGGGGGCGTCCTGGGCGAAGACGGGCAGGCCGTGTGCCAGCAGCCGCCCGGTGTCGGGCTGATGGTCGCCGGAGAGGGTGCGAAGGAGCGTGGACTTGCCGGCGCCGTTCTCGCCCATCAGCGCAAGGACCTCCCCGGCGTACACGTTGAGGCTGATGTCTGACAGGGCCTGGACTGAGCCGAATCGTTTGCCGACGGCCTCCAGACTCAGGACGAGCGGCGGCTCACCCGCCGTTGTGGGGTTCAGGGCGCCCATGGTGATCCTCGGTTTCGGTGGACGGAAGGTGGAGCTCCGGCCGGTGCCTCGAAGCCCGTTGGCACCGGCCGGGCAGGAGTCGGGCTCAGACGCAGTCGACCCCGGCCGTCCGCCAGTTGCTCTTGTCGACGATGGTGGTCTTCGCGATGGTCTTCGGTGGCAGTGGCTTGCCGTCGCGCACCGCGGACACCAGGGCCTGCACCGCTGAGCGTCCGACCTCTTCGCCGCTGATGTACAGGGCAGCCTTGTTGCCGGTGTTCTGGTCGGCGGCCCAGTCCTTGCACGTGAGGTAAGCGCCCAGGCCCACGCCGATGATGTTCGCCGGCTTCACTCCGGAGTTCTGGAGTGCGGTGACGGCCCCGGTCTCGCTCTCGTCGTTGCAGCCCCACACCAGCCAGTGCTTGACGCCTTGGTTGGCGGTGATAGTGGCAGCGGCCTTGTTCTGCGCGTCAGTGGGAGAGTTGTCGGTGCCGACCGGGATGACCTTCACATCGGCGCCGGATGCTTGAGTGAAGGCGTCGCGGGCGCCGTCAACGCGGTCGGTGCAGACCGACAGGTCCTGCTTCGAAACAGCCATGATGGCGGTGTTGGCCGGATCCCAGCCGGCTTCCTTGTACAGCTCCCCGGCCTTCTTGCCGACCTCCTCGCCCATGCGCCGGCCGTCGAACCCGACGAAAGGCGCCGGCGTACCGTCGGCGGCCTTGAGGACGTCGTCGGAGGCGATCAGGGGAATTCCCGCCTGACGGGCTCTGTCGATGATCTGTGGGCCGATCTTCTGGTCGGGCGCCACGATTGCGATGGCGTCGAACTTCTGGGCGATCGCCGTGTCCATCTCGGTCATCGCCTTGTTCGCATCGGTCCCGAGGTTCACCACCGTGACCTCGGCGCCGAGCTTGGCGGCCTCCTCTTTCGCGCCTCGCGCCTGATCCACGAAGTACTGCTGATCGCCCTGCTTCTGCAGGTACGCGATGCGAACCGTGCCGGTGTGCTTGGTGCTGCTTGCCTTGTTGTTGCTTTCCTTGGCGGCAGGTCCGGCCGTGTCCTGGCCGGAGGAACAAGCCGCCAGGTTGAGGGCGGCGACCAGGAACGTGGTGGCCGCCAGCAGGTGGCGCCGAGTGGGCGACTTCCGTGTCATGACGCTGAGCCCTTCAGTGAGCGGTATGGAGGTCCGACTGCCGACCCGCTTCACGAGCCGGTCCTCCTCAACCGGTGGCGCCGGGACGCCCATCCGGATCGGGGGTGTGAGGAAGCTTGCGCCCTGGCGCCACCATGCGTCAAGATTAATTCTTAATTTATTGCTAGTGCCTCGGCTGTCACGTGACGATGGGCCGCGGTCGCCGCCCAGAGGGGAGAGCCATCCATGAGTGAGGAGTCGATGAGGTCCTTCGGTGATCGGTTCGCGGGCCACACCGCCGTGGTCACCGGTGCCGCCTCAGGCATCGGTGCCGCGACGGCCCGCAGGCTGGCCGCTGACGGTGCGGCGGTGGTCCTGGTGGACGTGTCGCCTGCAGGCGCCGACGTCGCGGCAGAGCTCGCAGCCGAGGGAAGATGCGTCCGGTTCGCCAGAGGTGACGTTGCCGACGAGCAGGACTGGCTGGCCATCGTGGACACAGCGCGTACTGCGTTCGGGCCGGTCACGGTCTTGGTGAGCAACGCCTTCGCAGTCGATGTGGCAGCCGTGCACGAACTGCCCCGAACGTCGTGGGACCGTCAGCTCGCCGTCTGTCTCACGGGCACGTTCCTCGGCGTGCGGGCCTGCCTGCCCGACCTGCGCCGGCACGGCGGCGCAGTGGTCATCACGTCGTCCGTGCACGCTCTGGCCGGTATACCCGGTCACCCGGCCTATGCGGCAGCCAAGGGTGGCCTGACGGCGTTGGCCCGCCAGCTCGCCGTCGAGTACGGGCCCGGTGTGCGCGTCAACTGCGTGCTTCCCGGTCCTGTCCGCACCCCGGCGTGGGATCGAGTGGGCGCGCAAGAGCGTGAGAAGAGCATCGCCGAGACTGTGGTCAAACGGTTCGGCACGCCTGAGGAGGTGGCGGCGGCCATCGCGTTCCTGGCCTCGAATGAGGCATCGTTCGTGACTGGCGCGAGCCTCGTGGTCGACGGCGGCTGGAGCGTACTGAAGGCCTCCGCATGAGCGGCAGGGCCGGGAAGTCAATTCAACCCATAAGGGTAAAAGGGGGAAATGTGCCTGCCTACGCAGGGCGCGGTATCCACGGGCAGACCGTGGAGACGATTGCGCGCAGGATCCTGACCGGAGCAATCGGTGAAGGCGAGACGATCGACATAACAGGGTTGCAGAGCGAACTGGGAGTCAGCCTTACCGCCGTGCGCGAAGCGATCAAAGTACTCACGGCCAAAGGCCTGGTCGACGCACGGCAGAAGCGCGGCACCTTCGTGCGGCCACGCGAGGAGTGGAATCTGCTCGACGGCGACGTCATCCGCTGGCAGTTCTCCGGCCGCACCGACCCAGTGTTCCTCAGCAATCTCAACGAGGTACGCGGCATTGTCGAACCTGCCGCGGCCAAGCTCGCCGCGCAGCGCCGTACCGAGGCGGACCTGGCGGCCCTGCAGGATGCGTTGGACGGGATGGCCGTCGCCGCCGACACCACTGCGGCGGTACAAGCCGACCTTGACTTCCATCGGGCCCTGCTCGCCGCCACACACAACGAACTGCTGGAACGAATGGAGGTCGTCATCGAGACCGGCCTGGCCGAACGTGACCGTCTGGTGCACGGCGCCGACCCTCACGACCATCCCGTCCCCAGCCACCGCGCCGTGCTCAGCGCGATCACCGACCAGGACGCTCCGCGAGCGGAAAAAGCCATGCGAGCTCTGCTGAAAAAGGCAACGCGAGACCTGAAACGCGTCAGCCGCCCTACCAGGAAGGACTGACATGAAGATCGACCGCGTCGAAACCTTTCTGGTACCGCCACGCTGGCTGTTCTGCCGTATAGAGACCGACGATGGCGTCGTCGGGTGGGGAGAGCCGATCGTGGAGGGACGCGCCGAGGTCGTGCGCGCGGCGATCGACGTCCTGGCCGAATACCTGCTCGGACAGGACCCGCTGCGGATCGAGGACCACTGGCAGGTGCTCACCAAGGGCGGCTTCTACCGCGGCGGACCAATCCTGTCCAGCGCGGTCGCCGGTATCGACCAGGCTTTGTGGGACATCGCCGGCAAGACCTACCGGGCTCCGGTGCACGCCTTGCTGGGCGGTCCCGTGCGTGACCGGGTCCGGGTGTACTCGTGGGTTGGCGGAGACGAGCCCGCCGAGATCGAAGACGCGGTCGCCGCGCAGGTGGAAGCGGGGTTCACCGCAGTGAAGATGAACGCCTGTGGACGTGTGTCGCAACTGGCCACCGCCGCGGAGGCCAAGGCGCTGCTCCACCGGATCGAGGTGGCCCGCGACGTGCTGGGGCCCGAACGTGACCTCGCCGTCGATTTCCATGGGCGTACCACACTGGCCGGCTTCCGGTGGGTCATGCCCGAACTCGTGCCGCTGCACCCGTTGTTCACCGAGGAGCCACTCGCCCCGGAGTACCTGCATCTGCTCCCCACGCTGGTCACGGCGAGTGGGGTGCCCATAGCCGTGGGAGAGCGCCTGTACTCGCGGGCCGAGTTTCTGCCCGTTCTGCAGGCGGGAGTTGCCGTGGTGCAGCCCGATCTGTCACACGCCGGCGGCATCTCCGAGGTGCGACGGATCGCGACTCTCGCGGAAACCTACGGCGCTTTGCTCGCGCCGCACTGCCCACTGGGCCCCATCGCGCTCGCGGCCAGTATTCAGGTTGCGCTCGCCACCCCGAACTTCCTCATCCAGGAGCAGAGCATGGGCATCCACTACAACACCGGCGCGGACCTCCTCGACTACGTCATCGACCCGGAACCGTTCCGTTTCGTCGACGGGCATGCCCGCCCGCCGCAGGCACCCGGCCTGGGCATCACGGTCGACGAGAACGCAGTCCGGCAGGCGGACCGCACCGGCCACACCTGGCGCAACCCCGTGTGGCGCCACACAGACGGTTCGTTCGCGGAGTGGTGAGATGAATCCCACCACCCTCACCCTGCACATGTCCGTCGACCTTGCTCACGGCGGGCGTTG
Source organism: Streptomyces sp. NBC_00322 (assembly GCF_036147535.1). NCBI lineage: Bacteria > Bacillati > Actinomycetota > Actinomycetes > Kitasatosporales > Streptomycetaceae > Streptomyces > Streptomyces sp. NBC_00322. Next base: position 1,960,316 of record NZ_CP108019.1, read on the forward strand.
GACGTCACTGCGCGGTGGAAGCCGTGAGTGGCTGTGGCAACGCGAGGACCCCCGCCGTCACCAGGTGCGTCCCGGTGACGCCTTCGTCGACGCGGGCGGCCTCGCCCACGCGCGACCCCCACAGCCACCGTCCCTGTCGGCGGAGAACCCGGCGGCCGCCTCACCCCCGTCGAACGGACACTGACGTGAACCTGCTCGATCAACTCCGCAGCAGGCGACTCCTGGCGATCGTCCGCGGCCGCGACGCCGATGCCTCGCTGCGGGCCGTCGTCACCCTTGCCGAGGAGCAAGTCGGCCTCGTCGAGGTCTCGCTCACCGGTTGCGACGCCTCTCGCGTGATCGCCCGTGCCCGCGCCGAACTCGGCCCGGACGCCGCGCTCGGTGCAGGCACGGTACTGACCGCCCAGGACGCGCGCCGCGCCGCGGACGCGGGGGCATCGTTCCTCGTCACACCCGGACTCGGCGACGGCGTCCTGTCTGAGGCGGACCACCTCGGGCTGCCGGTCCTCGCCGGTGCGCTCACCCCCACGGAGATCGTCGCCGCGACCAGAGCCGCAGTCGCGGTCAAACTCTTCCCGGCCTCCTTGGGCGGGCCGCCATACCTGCGGGCGCTGCGCGAACCATTCTCCACCGTCCCCTTCGTCCCCGTCGGCGGCGTCGAAGCCGCCTCCGTCCGCGCCTACCTTGCTGCCGGCGCCATCGCTGTCGGTGTGGGCTCACCCCTACTGGGCGACGCGCCCCACGGAGGATGCCTTGACGCCCTGCGCGAGCGAGCCCGAACCTACCGCCGCCTGATAGAGCAGGAGACCGCCTCGTGACCGACATCGTCACCTTCGGAGAAGCGATGGCCGCGCTGCGCGCCGCTCGTCCCCTGCGCCTCGGCGGTGACGCGACGCTGTCCATCGCGGGCGCGGAGGCCAACGTGGCGATCGGGCTCGCCCGCCTCGGCCACGCCGCACGCTGGACCGGCGTGGTAGGAGCTGACGAACTGGGCGCCTTGGTCCTGCGTACCCTGCGCGCCGAGCGCGTCGATGTCGACACGGCCGAGACCGACCCAGTAGCACCGACAGGAATGGTCGTCTTCGAATCACGGGTCGCACACGTGACCCGAGTCACCTACCTTCGCACGGGCTCGGCCGGCTCACGACTGTCCCCCCGCCACGTCGACGACGCCTTCGCGGACGCCCCGCGAATGTTGCACGTGACTGGAATCACCCCAGCGCTCGGCCCCGGCCCGCGTACGGCCGTCCAATACGCTGTCGGGCTGGCCCGAAAGGCCGGGGTCCAGGTGTGCCTCGACGTCAACCACCGCGCACGACTGTGGACGCGAGAAGAGGCGGCTGCGGTCCTGCGTCCGCTGATGTCAGCGGTGGACTTGCTCGTCGCGTCCGAGGACGAACTCCCGCTCGCCGCTCCGCCCGGCGCCACCTCCTACCACGATCGTGTCCGAGCACTGCACGACCTCGGCGTCAGCGAAGTCATCGTCAAGCGCGGTGCCGACGGCGCCTGCGTCCACTCGGGCACTCGGTCGGTGGACCGACCCGCCCGTCCCGTCCCGGTCCTTGACACGGTCGGAGCCGGCGACGCCTTCACCGCCGGCTATCTCTCCGGGCGGCTCGACGGCCTGGGCATCGAGGACTGCCTGAACCGCGCTGTGACCACCGCGGCTTTCGCCGTCGCCTCCCACGGTGACTGGGAGGGACTGCCGACCCGTGCCGACCTCGCCCTGCTCGATGCCCCGCCCGGCAGCGCCGTCCGGTGAGCCGGTCCGTTCAAAAGCCCAGGAGCCACTGTGATCACCCAACCCATGGTGTGGAGCCCGCAGCAGTGCGAACTCGGCGAGGGAGCCCGGTGGGTCGATGACCGGCTCGTCCTCGTCGACATCCTCGCCGGTCGGCTGCTGCAGGCACCCGGCGACAAACCGGGCGCCCTCCGCGAGATCGCACGGCTCGCTGTTCCCCTTGGCGCGGTGGCGCCGGTAGCCGGCACACCGGGCACCTGGGTCGCGGCCGCCGGCACCGGTATCGCGTACCTGCTGCCGAGCGGCAGGCTGGAATGGCTGGACCGCCCCGAGGACAGCAATGCGGTGCCGACCCGTATGAATGACGGGGCCGCGGATCCTGCCGGCCGGTTCTGGGCGGGCAGCATGGCCTACGACGCCACCCCCGGCGCGGGCTCGCTCTACCGCGCCGCCCCCAACGGCGACGTCACCCGAGTACTCGACGGCATGACCATCCCCAACGGACCGGCGTTCAGCCCCGACGCACGCACCATGTACCTGGCCGACAGCGCACGCGGACACGTCGACTGCTACCCCGTTGACCCGCTCACCGGCACGCTCGGTACCCCTGCCCCCTTCCTCCGCCTCGATCTCGCCACCGGCACCCCCGACGGCATGACCGTCGACAATGACGATCACCTGTGGATCGCCATCTGGGGCCGTGGTGAAGTCCGCCGCTACCGACCCGACGGCACGCTCGACCTGACCGTCCCCCTCCCCGCGAGACAGCCCACCAGCGTCTGCCTCGGCGGACCCGGCGGACGCCGCCTTTTCATCACCACAGCGGCGTACCGGCTCACGCCGGCCTCCCTTGCAGACGGCGCATTGCTGGCTGTCGACGTCCCCGCGACAGCCAGCCCCGCCCACCCGTTCACACCGCGCCCATAACGCAGGGACGACGCGGCCCGCCCGCCGGCGGCTACGTCGTCACCCACGCGAAGCAACGGGCAGTCAGGATCGCCGGCGCCCAACAGCGCAACCACCGCATCGCCCAGCACGCCGCTGCGGATGGATCCTGTTCTACGAGCACCACCTCCCCACCTGGTTCTGGCTGGACGAAACCAAGAAGGCGGCGCCCAACAGGTGTTGCGGGGTGACACGGGAGGTTCTCCGGTCTCGATGCGTGTCAGGCCGGTGGCCGTGGCAGATCACCGCGGCCACCGGCGTTCCGGGCTGGGGTCACCGGCCGGGACCCTCGTAGGCGCCGATGTTCGGGGCCGTGTTGGACGGCACGGGCGAGCCGTAGAAGTCCTTACCGCCGTTTTTGGGGATGACGGCTCCCGCGGCGAGGGCCGGTGAGCCGGATTGGAGCCTGTAGCCCTTCGCATGAATACGGCTGGTCGCGGCGTTGGGGTTCATGAACAGCGGGTCGGCCGTGATGCCATAGGGGTTGAGCGGGGCTTTTTTCACCCATGGGGAGAAGGCGTTGTGGTCGAACGTGTATCCGCCGGACTGGAGGCGGAAATCGGCCGTGCCTGCCCCCACCTTCCGAACGATGTTGTTCCGGAACTTGACGTTGCGGAATTCGGTGTTGTTCTCGTTCACCACGGTCTGGCTGATTTCATCGCCGATGTAGATGGTGTTGTTGTAGATGGAGGCGCTCTCGATTTTGCCGGCACAGTTCTCGAAGCCGCGATACTTGTCGTTCTGGCTGATGTTGTAGCGGATCACTGCGTTGCGGATGATGCCCGGCCCGTTCTGGCACAGCAGGAAGAAGCCGCCCCCGTTGTTGGCACTGTAGTTGTACTGGAAGACGGTGTCGATATTGCCCTGGTCGACGTCGTAGGCCATGCCGTCCTTGTGGGTGCCACGCGGGTCGCCGCCGGTGACGTTGTTGTACTCCACGATGGTGCCGTCGGAGTTGTACGGCCAGATTCCGGCGCTGTAGCCCGCTGAGCGCATATGGAAGCCCCGGATGGTGTTGTGCTCGACCTTTGCACCGTCGGTGGTGTTCATGACGATTCCGTCACCGCCGATGTTGTGCAGCCAGTTGCCGCGCACCACTACGCCTGTGGCGGGAGTCCAAGCCTTCCCGGGCTTCTTTGTCGAATCCTCCTCGCGACGGTAGGCCCATGCGCCGGGTGTTACGAGGATTCCCTGGCGGTCGACGTGAACCAGGCGGTTTCTGAGGATCTGGACGTCGTCGAAGTGTGTCCGGACCGTGTTACCGCTGACGCGGAAAATGATGCCCTGGCTGCCTGCTTCGCCTTTCTGGTCTGAGCCGAGGATGTCGTGTATGTAGAGATCCCGCACGACGATGTGACGGCCCACGCCGATGTCGTGCAGTTCGATGTCGACGCCGCGGCGTATTGGGTTGGGAACTGTTGGTGGCACGGGGTTGGTGACTTCCAGGTTGCTCAGCTCCACGTACTGGGAGTTGAGCAGGTGGATCGCTGTGTTGGTTCCGTTGCCGTTGATGACGGCCTTGCTGGAACTGGTGCCGTAGTCGGAGATGATGAAGGGGGCCCCGTTCGCCCCGGATCCGCGCGGAAACAGAGTGCCTGCGCAGGTCGCGCCGCGAGCCAGGAGCAGCTGGTCGCCTGGGCCGAAGGTGCGGGAGTTGACCTTGGACAGGCTCCGCCATGCTGTGGTGGGGCTGGTGCCGGCGGCCCCGTCTTTGCCTGTCGCGCAGTTGAGGTAGTAGGTGGTGCCGGTGGTGGCTTCGGCCTGGAAGGCGGCGAAGGCCGCGAAGGCGGCGGCCGAGCACAGAATGGCGGTAGCGACGGTCATCCGACTCTTTCGTGCCCGTCTGGCGCGTTGCATGTGAACTCCTCTGTATCTATGGGGGGTTTGGTTCTGCGTTCGTGGGGTTGGTCTCGGGGGTGGAGGACCGACTTGGTGACTCCGAGGGTCTTGCCCTCGACGATGCGGCGGCCCATCCAGATGAAGGGCACCAGTTGGCGGGCGTTCCTGTTCGGCTTTCGGCATGTCCGCTCAGATGCGGGCGTCCAAGTCTCGGATTTTGTCCGGGAGTTGTCGTCGCCCTGTGATGCCGAGTTTGCGGAATCCGCTGGTGAGGTGGTTCTCCACCGTGCGCTGCGTGATGAAGAGCTGCTCGGCGATCTCACGGTTCGTCAGGCCGCGTGCTGCCAGGACTGCGACCCGGCGTTCGCTGGTGGTCAGGGCCTGGACTCCCACCACGCGGCTGGTGCGTGGCCGTGCCCCGAACTTACGTAGTGTGTCGAGGGCCTGGGAGCTCAGTTGTGCCGCTCCGCAGTGCTGGGCGAGGCGGAGCCCGCGACGGGCGAGGTCGCGCGCCATCCGGGTATGACCGGCTTCGAACCTAAGGGTGGCGAGTGCGACGAGCGAGCGGGCCTGCTCCACAGCTGCACCGGCCTGGTCCAGCAGGTCGACGGACTCTCCCAGAAGGCGCTGTCCGTGCTGGCCGCGCGCTGCGAGACCGGCGGTGCGCAGGGAGATACCGAGAGCCCGGGGCGCGCCGAAGGTACGCGCTTGCTCGACCTCCTGCTGTGCGAGGTGTTCGGCTGGACGTTGGTCGCCCATGGCCAGGTGTGTGACGGCTGTCAGGGAGCGCCAGGGCAGGACGGCGGGGTTGTCCCGGTGCCAGGCGGTCTGGCGTCGTCCGCACTCGGTGAGGTCCTGCAGGGCGTCCTCTAGGTGACCGCGTGCGAGGAAGAGCCGCGCGCGGGCCTCCAGGAGGTGGGTCCAGTGCCAGTCCGGCTCAAGGCGGGTGCAGTCGGGGAGGGCGAGGAGTTCCGTGGCTTCGTCGATCTGTTCGGTTTCCACCAGGGCACGTATCAGGGTGGCGGTGGCGAGGGCGAGCCGGCTGTCTCCGTGGGAGGAGGAGAAGAGGTTGAGGCAGTCACGGCCGAGGTCGATTGCCGTGTGCATGTCGCCGGACCGGTACGCGAACTCGCTCTGGCTCATCGTCACCAGGATCCGGGATGACGCGCCGTTCTGTTGGGTGTCCCCAGACAGGCGGTCGACGAACGCGGCTGCTTCCTTCTGCTGGTCGCACCAGGTCATGGCCAGTACGGCCTGTCCGGCGGCCGTGGTCATCACTCCCCGGGGAAGGTCGCCCTCCAGTGTCCGGCGCGCCTGAGCGGCCACGGCGGCGGCATCCGTGTTCTGCCCGAGGGCGGCGCTTGCCCGGACGGCGGCCGCCCCTCGCCGGACTGCAGCATCGTGCGGATTCTTCGCCTCGAAGTCGTCAGCAGCCTTAAGGACATAGGGGCGCTTTGCCGGATCGTCCAGGTCGATCAGCAGACGCTGGAGGTGCAGGTGTGCCACCAGGTCGGGGTCCGGGTGGGACGCGCCCCCCGAGGCAAGGGTAGGAATTTCGCGATCGAGCAGCTCAACTGCCTGGCATCCGCGGCGGCAACGCGTCAGGGCGTCGGCAAGGACTGTCACCACCTCGCCCCGTTGCACCGCCTGGCCTGGGAGCAGGCTGAGGGACTCGGTGAGATGACGGACCGCGGCTGCCGGGTGACGGCCGGCTTCGACGTGGCCCAGCTCCGCGAGAACGATCGCACGGTCATCGTCCGTCAGCGGTTCTTGTAGGGCCCTGCGCAAGTAGTCGGCGGCCACGCCGGCTTCTCCACGCACGGTGGCCGTCCGGGCGGCGGCACGCAGAACGCTGAGGACCCATGGCAGGCCGGTCGGTTCGATGGTCAGCAGATGCCCGGCGGTCTCCTCCGGCGGCGCATCCTGGTCGTGCAACTCACGTGCTCTCTGGTACTGCGGGTTTGACCGCTCGCACGGCTCGCGCATGGTGATGACGATGTTCCCCGTGTTCGGTGATCGGTTCGTCGCGTCGCGCGGCTCGCGGCGGGACACAGTGCCCCGACCCCCCGCGGGTGCCGCGTCCTTGAGCGTCCACCTTGACTGGAATCCGGCGCTTCTCCACCGTCACTGCCGGGCGGGGAACCGGGCAGGGGGGAAGTACGCATCTCACTACCCGCTCCGCGGCTACGCACCCGCTTCGTACGCCGTGTCGCCTTGTCATCGCCTCGGGCGGAGCAGCACTGCTGATGGCCGCCGGTCGGCAGAACCCGCTCTTACCCGGCTCGCGATGAACCAACCGCAAGCCAGGCGAGCCGGACGACCCGTCAGCAACCCCGGCGAAGGCAAGCCACCGGCACCGAGGATCACCACGACGACACCAATGAAGCCGGCGTACGCACCCAGCCACGGCCCAGACGCCGTTGAGGAGCCGTGTCACATCCCGTATCCGATCCACACCTCCGGCGCGTCGTCCAGCAGCCGATATCCCCACTTCCTGTCCCAGATGACCGGCGGCAGACCGCGCGCGGCCGCGACCTTGCGCAGGTGCGCGAGCCCGGTGTGGACCTGCGCCCGGGTGCGTTCGGCGGCGGCCATCAGCTGGACGATGGACAGGCCGACGGGGCGGGCCTCCTGCAGGGAGAGACCGCTGCACGACAGTCATGACGGACGCAGCACCCTGTCGCGCCGACTCACCAGGGCCAGGTGGGTGGGCCCCGGGACGCCCACGCTCATGGGACAGGCACCGTCAGCCGAGGATGTGCCGCAAGTAGGACTGCGGGTCAGCGAGATAGCGGCGCCAGTGGTCGACCAGGGCGAGTTCGCGCCAGGCCACCCGGCGCAAACCGTGTTCGCCGACTTCGATGATGTCCGCACCCGGCAGCGCGGTCAGCAGCGGAGAGTGAGTGGCGCAGATGACCTGGCCGCCGCTGCTCACCAGCTGGTCAATATGGCCGAGCAGTTCGAGGCAGGACGTGAACGACAGTGCCGCCTCCGGCTCATCCATTACATACAGCCCGGCCTGGAGAAACTTCCCCCGAAACGCCGCGAGGAAGCCCTCACCGTGACTGACCGAATCCGGCCCGAACCCTTCCCGGCCCAAGGCGTCCAGCGCGGTCTCGGCGCGCAGGAAGAACCCCTTGCGAGCGGACCAGCTGCCGAGCATGCGCCGTCCGCGCGGCGCCGCGTCGAAGCGGATCCGCTCACCCAACACCGACTTGGCACGGTGGCTGGCGTAACGCCAGTCGTGCGAGCCGCCCCAGGAGTCCAGACCGTAGCCCTCCGCAAGAGCCTCCACCAGAGTCGACTTGCCGGAGCCGTTCTCACCGACGAGAAAGGTCACCGGCGCGGTGAAGCGCAGCCCATCCGCCAGGAGCCCACGCACACAGGGCACGGACCAAGGCCACTCCCCCTCGTCATGCGAGGCCATGTGTGCGTATGCACGTTCGATTATCATGCGCCGAGTCTCCCACGGGCATGTCGCAGCGTTCGTTTCAGGCAGGCCTGCCCCTGCGTCTGCGGCGCAGTCGGGGCAGTCGGGGCAGTCGGCGGTCAGCCGAGGCGGCGCAGCATGCGTCCGAGGCGGGTCTTGGGTTCGGCGAGCTGGATACGGCAGCCGGGGCAGTGGAGTCCGTCTTCTGGTGGCGCGTCGTCGGGGTCGGGCCCGAACCCGAGGCGCATGTCGCCGTCGAGGGGCCCCTGGCACAGCTGGCACAGCCGGTCAGGTTCCCGGGCGGCCTCCTCCTCCTCGCGGTCCCATGCCTCCAGATCGGCTTTCGCCTCTTCCTGCTGCCGCTGCCACTCGGCTTCCTCGCGCCGTCGACGCTCCTCCCCCTGGCGGCGGTCCTCCTCCCACTTGGCGCGCTGGCGGGCCTGGTAGATGATCTGGCCGTCGGGATTGTCGAGCGCCTCTGTCAGGGACTGCCAGGTGTCGCGGCCGTAGCGCCACCAGGTCTCCCCCAGCGGCCCATTCGTCTGCAGCCGCTCCAAGGTGGTCGCCAGAACCGGGATACAGCGGTCGTAGTTGACGTACGCCCTCTCAAAGCCCCATCTGCCCCCCCAGTGCTGGCTGCTGAGGGTCTTCACCGCCGTCATCCGCTGGTTCAGGCTCTTGGCGCCGCGGCCGGTGAAGACCAGCGCGACCGGCGGCAGGCCCTCCCGGCCCGACGCCGCCCAGCGGGTGGCCCACATCGGCCGCTCCATGCCATCGGTGTCCTTCACCATCCGGTGGAAGAACCTCGCGTATTTGGCGAACTTCTCCGCGATGAGCTTCGGGTCCATCCAGCCGTTGTCGACTTCCAAGAACAGCAGCGGCACGTCGTCCCCGGGGGCGGCCAGAACGGCATCCGCCTGGGCACCGCCCCTCCCCGGCGAGGACCACGTCCCGGTCGGCGGCAGCGCGACCTCCGTGGACCAGGAGATGATGGAGCCAATCCCGACGGGCACCGCCTGCACGGCCGCCACCGCCTGTTCGGGTTCGCGTGCGAGCTCGGAAAGATCGGGCTTGGGCTGGATGAACGCAGCGATCGTCTTGTTGACCGCCATCGCGTGCGCGGCGCCGGTCGTGCCCGCGCCGCGTGCGGTGCCGCCCATCTCATCCATCGGCCGGTCCAGCTCCCTCGAGGCGGCCTCCAGTCCGAGCGGGGTCAGCCGCCACAGCTTCTCGCCGCCGCTGCTGAATCCCGCCTCGGTCGTCTGCCCGTGCTTGGCCAGATCGAGCGCGGCCGCGCGGTGGGCCTTGTTGCGCGCCGACTTCCGCTTCGACTCCGGCAGCTCGGTGTACCGGTAGGTCAGGTGCGGCAGCGTCAGGCGCTGGATCTGATCCGGCGTCGCGACCTTGAGCACGCCCAGGACGCGCAGCACGTCAGCGCGTAGCGGCCCTGACGATCCACTCGGGTATCGCTTCCTCGCCCCGCTCATGCGCACACCCCTCCCCGTCGCGGCCGGCTCACCGGCCGCTGCCCGCCGGGCTCACGGCCGCCGCGCGCAGCGCCCCGCCGGGAACCCGAGATCTCCGCTCCACACCACTCCACCACCCATCACTGACAACAAAGGGGAGATAAGAGGGTTATGGACATTCCGGCCGGGCTCGAAAAGCCGTGCTGACCAGGGAGAACGCCCGGTAGTCGGTGCCTGGTGCCGGTAGTGGGTTCGGAGGGGCGGCCGGCAGTGGCCACGGTAGGGCCCTCGGAAGGCTGGCCCAGCGTGGTGAGTTGGCGCCGCCCCTTGGTGAGTTCGTTCCCGGTCACCACGGCATCCGGGACTTTCCAGCCATGGGGCAGCGGTACAGCGGTCGTGATCACGTTCCCTCTCTACTCGGACAGCAACATCCGCTCCAGAAAGGGGTCGGCCACGCCCGGAGATGTGACAGCAGCCGTAGTGCTTCTCTGCTCAACTGCCGCACCGGGGCGCGAACCGGGCGCCATCCTGACCAAGCCCCCCTTGTCCGCAGTCTGTTCGCTCCTGGCAACCAATGGTCAAGGAGAAATGGCAAGGCAACCGAAGCCGGAGAAGAGGTCACGGCCGACCAGAGCACGACGGCAGCGCAGGAGGTGGCTCCGTCCCGCAGCACTGCGGATCCCTGAGTGACCGCTCGGTGCGGTGCTCTATGCCTGCGCAGGATGCGCACTCGGTGCGGTCGGTGCGGTCGATGCGCACCGAGCGTTCCGGCGCTGCGCATTCACTCAGGCGTGGTGCGCGCGCGGCACGTGCGCAAGTGCGCAACGGATGCGCACTCTGGGCCAGGCGGTGCGCACCAATCGCCAGCGCTGACCTGCCGTGGTGAGTTCTGGCGGGCACGAACTCACCGCCAGCCGCCCGAACTCACGACGGAGCTGGAAGAACTCACCACAGTCCTCCCGCGCACCATCGCCGCACCGCGTCGCTCCGCCCCGCAACACCGATGGCGCCCCTGCCAGGAGAGGTTGGAACTCATCTATGGCCCGGGCGGGCCCCGGGCAAGCAAGGCCCAGGGGCGTGCGCTGCTCGGTCAGGACAGTCGCGTTCCCTCGGGACCGGTACGTCCGGTTACCCCCACTGGCCGGGCTGCTGGTCGCCCGTGGGCTGCTGGATGATGACGCTCAACCGGATATAGGCGTTAACCTCGCCGTTTCGGTTGGGATGAGGCCGGAAGTGGGGCGGAAACACGAAAGTGCCTTCTGAGTTGGGACGATGAACCTTGTCGAGGGGTTCTGTCGGTCCAAGCGGAAGGCACTTTCTGCGTGCAGGGTATCGGTTCTCGTCCCAAGCTCCATGTCTCCGCTGACGGTTCGGGGGTAGTCGGTCACGCCGGGGCACGGTTGCTGGCTGATCTCGCCGAGGCCACCGGTCTGACCACCGCGTACTCTACTGCGCTCAGGCCGCTGCGACCGCGCGGCACCGGGCATGATCCGGGCCGGATCGCCACCGATCTCGCGGTGATGCTCGCCGACGGCGGTGAGGCGATCGCGGATCTGGCCGTGCTGCGGGACCAGGGCGAGGTGTTCGGCCCGGTCGCCTCCACGCCCACGGCTTGGCGGTTGCTCGCCGACACCGACGAGGCTGCACTCGCTTCGCTGCGAGCGGCCCGCGCTTCAGCCCGGGAAGTCGCCTGGATGCAGGCCGCCGAGACCGGCGAGGGTATACCTGCTGTCCGGGCAGGCGGACGAGAACTTCCCGGCCTGGGTCTGGACCTCGACGCCACGCTGGTCACCTGCCACTCGGAAAAGGAGCAGGCCGCACCCACCTACAAGGGCGGCTTCGGCTTCCATCCGCTGCTGTGTTTCCTCGCGAACACCGGCGAGGCCGTGTCCGGCCGACTGCGGCCCGGCAACTCCGGAGCCAACACTGCCGCCGATCACATTGCGGTGCTGGACGACGCCCTCGCGCAGATCCCAGACGCTCACCGACACGGCACCGAGATCCTGGTCCGCGCCGACAGCGCCGGATCCGCGAAAGCCTTCCTGGCCCACATCCGGACCTTGCGCGAGCACGGTCTGGACGTGCGATTCTCGGTCGGATACGCCGTCACCGAGCCGGTCCGCCGCGCGATCCGGACCCTGCCTGAGCAGGTCTGGCACCCCGCCCTGGACCAGAACGGGACACTGCGAGACGGGGCCGAGGTCGCCGAGCTGACCGGCGTGGTTGACCTTGCCGGCTACCCGGCCGCCACCCGCATCACCGTGCGGCGCGAACGACCGCACCCCGGCGCCCAACTGTCGCTGTTCGATCACGACGAGGGCCTGCGGCACCAGGTATTCCTTACAGATACCCCTTACTCCGGCGGCGGCTCCGCGCAGTCCCTGGAGGTCCGCCACCGCGGACACGCCACCGTGGAAGACCACATCCGGTGCGGCAAGAGCACCGGCTTCGGCCGCTTCCCCTCCCGCCACTTCGACGTCAACGCCATCTGGCTCGAACTCAGCCTCGCGGCGATCGATCTCCTCGCCTGGACCCGCTTCCTTCTGCTGGACGGCGAACTCGCCGCTGCTGAACCCAAGAAACTCCGCTACCGGCTGCTGCACGTTGCCGCCCGCCTCACTCGCGGCGGACGCCGCCTCCGCCTGCGGATCTCGGCGACCTGGCCCTGGAGACACGAACTGGCCACGGCTTTCCACCTCCTCGCCGCACTGCCCCAACCAGTTGGCTGACGGCCGTCCCCTACCCACCCACGATCTTTGAAGGATTTTGGAGAACCCGACCACCGCACCGGGACTCAGTCATGCCCAGGCGACGAAATCGCCTCGACCACCCAACAGTTGATGATCAGCGACGCCGCCTCATCCCAACCGAAACGGCGAGGCTAGAGGCAAGAGATTACCGGCGACCGGCCCACCGTCGGGGGGTTGATGGGCGGGCGTGCGGCCGGGGCGGGACCGCCCACGGGACCAAGGATGTCGAGCCGGACGGCACCGGTGAATCACGGGGTCTCCGTGAAGAATTGCGTTGTGTGTCGCGGGACGTCTTGCCTCGGCCGCCTCGTGGCCGGAGCCGCTGCGGGTCAGCGTGATGGCGTCCAGGGGGGTCCAGCTGCCGGGCGGCGATCGACCGATGCCGAGCAGATCGAGCAACACGTGCGCGGCAACCAGCGTACGAGACTGGGGAGTTACGAAGAACTCGCCCAGGCCGCCTGCAGCCTCTGGACCTTGCGGTGACAACAGCGGGCTTCAGGTGGTTCGCACACCGACACCCACACATGCGTACTCTGTCGCGCATTTCTCCCGGTGACGCATCGGTCCCCCGAGCGGAGGATCTGCGCACCCTCTCCGGAGCCGGTGACCTGGCAGCGCGGACGCATGACCATGCGTAGGTCGCGATCGCCGCCTGCGAAGAGGAGCGACACACGGACACGACTGCGCCAGCCGTGCGGCCGGACGGTCCCTAGGGCGCACGCCCACCCGCCCCCGCTCCCACCCGCTCAGGGGGCAACACTGACGGCCCCCACCCGTCTCACTGTTGTCGAAACGGCCGAATAGAAAGGAAATTGACATGACAGGTCGTTCGATCACTCGACCGTCACCCATACAGGTGATCCTCACCATCTTGGCGTACTGTGCCGTGACGTTCGCTGTCGCCGTGACAACCACCGGGACCGCACACGCGGTCGACTGCAGCGAGCCCATGCAATGCGTCGGCCTCCGCAACCTGCACGAAAATCGCTGGCTAGAGATGAAGGCAACCCATGACGGGGCTTGGTTCTCGTACTCCGACCCCCACCCGGAACTGGACTACTCAGCTTGGAGATCTGAAGCCCAGTTCTCCCTGAACACTAACGACGACGGAACGTTCCAGATCAAAAGCGTCAAGACCGGCATGTGTGCGATTGCCCAATGGCATGGCAGCGTGTACACGAACCTGCTCTGGCAGGAGCCATGCCAAAGTGGAAAGAAGGCTCAGCTGTTCTATATCCAGCCGTACAAGTCCTGGTACATGATTCGCCAAGTCCAGAACACCGATAGTCCCACCCCTGTAACGGGCAATTGTCTGGACCTGCACTGGGAAACCTGGTACGGCATTGGGTCGCGTCCATGCACCGACAACCTGACGTCCGACCGGTTTCTCTGGTCCATCCACGAACCCCTCGGCACCAGCGGCCGGTATATGGCTCTGGCTGCCAAGTATGGCCTGGCGAAGTGCAAGGGCAGCGGAACGAATGAGACGGATGAGCTTCTTAAATACTGCAAACTCAACATAAAAGACTCCCAGGTCACGAAGGGGCCCGAGTACTGCTATAAGGACTTCGGCTACAACGACAATGTGACGGGCGATCAAAAGGTTTCTCACACGTACTGGAATGAGATTTGGAAATCGAAGCTAACGGGCCGCACCGAAAGGAATGAAGTGGGAGCCTATGTCAAGGCAACGTTCGGGACCACCCCAGGGCAGACGGGCGGTGCAGGGTTTGCGGTTGAAGTCGGGGCCGACTATAGGCACGTCTGGGAGTCTAGGGATGAGACCTCAGAACTAGTAGTGAAGAAGGAGGTCACCACCTATGAGCTCCTTGTTCCTCCGAAAAGATATGGGTTCATCGCCCTGACGCCCGTCATAGAGAAGCTGACGGGCACATTCACCTTCTCCAGAAACAGCTGGGACGAGTGGACCTACACGACGCCGACCCACATCGAATCGGTCGTTAGTGACAACTTTTCCTATGGCGGCACGACGATAAACGCCACGGTGCGGACGAAGCGGGACTCCATTTCTCGTTGCGGTGGACTTACCTCATACCCTCAGGGGCTCAGCACGTACCCCACGACACCACTCCCCAGGGGAGCAATCAAAATCATCTCGCCTAAGACTGCCACCACCCCGGCCAAGACCATGTGCATCCGTGGTACTTCGACGGACGGCGCGGCGGTGTACATCACGAGCCAGATGTGGGACTGCAGCAGTTGGAAAGCCGATGTAGGCAGTGGCCCCCACCACGGCGTGGTGAACTTGGCTGGCAAATGCCTCGACATCGAAAACGCAAGAACGACGGACGGGGCAAGGGTCATCACCTATCCCTGCACCGGTAAGCCCAACCAGCAGTGGATAGCCCGGTCCGACGGCTCGTTGTACAACCCGGTTTCGGGCAAGTGCCTTGACGTCCCGGGCAAGGCCACGGCCGACGGCACCGAACTCGCCATCTATAGTTGCTGGCGCGAAAACTGGAACCAGATCTGGAACATTGAGTTCTGACCGAACCCAGCGGAAGGGCACGGTGACGGCTTAACACCCCGCCAGGACCGACCTGCTCCGTCGGAGCAAACCACAACGACACCATCGAAGGCGCGTGCACCGAGGTGCCTGACCTGGCACCGAGCTTGCCCCGGTGCGCAGCCACCCACTGACGGCCCACGAGTACCGTGGGCCGTCAGCTTGTCTCCCGCATCGTTGACGTCGCCCACACCTGGCCACCTGGCACACCGACGCCGAGGACGCCGTTGGCGGTCCGCGCGGGCCCTTCGCGCCGTTACCGCACGAAGCATCTCCCACGCCTCATCGGGGGCTTGTGCGAAGAGGCAGTCGATGCGCCCGAAGCGCGGCACCTGCTGGGACTTCGGCACCGCCAGCACGTACCTGAGGCCCGCGTCCTCCAGCATGCGGCGCAGCCGCCACTCCCGACCGTAGGCGGCATCCGCCGCCCTGCATCGCCGACACCGGGCGGCGGAGTTCAAGAAGTTCCTGATCAGGATCGCCAAAGAGGTTGCTGGCTCGTCTGGACGGGATAGCTGCTGGTCAGCCGGGGTTCGGCAAGACATGGAGCCGGTCGAGGGCATCCGTGATCACGTTGGTCCAAGGCCAGTGCTTCGCGAGGCGGAGGATGCGGCGTCGGCCGGTGGTGACGAGCTGGGCAGCGGCGGAGAACAGCCGCAGGCGGCGGGGCTCCCAGAGCCGGGTCTTGCCGGTCAGGGCGAGCGTCGGCAGCCAGGCCAGCAGGTCGAGGGCGAGCTGGACGATCTCCAGCCAGACCTGGTTCTGCGCGGCTTCGTGCAGGGGCAGGTTGCGCAGGCCGGTGGCGCGGGCGGCCCGGATGCGGTCCTCGGCCCGTGCTCGCTGACGGTGCCGCAGTTCGAGTGCGGCAATCGGGGTGTCGGCGGTGTTGGTGGCGAAGCAGGTCAGCCGTAGTCCGTCGGCGTCGGTAAAGCGCAACTGGGCCCCGGGGTGGGGCCGTTCCTTACGCACGATCAGCCGCATGCCTTTCGGCCAGCCCTTGAGTACGTCGCCGTCGAGCTCGGCGACCCAGGCGCCATCGCGGATCTCACCACCCGGTTCGACGGCGGGGGTCCAAGCGGAGGCGGGGACCTTCAGTACGGCCTGGTGAATCTGCTCGGTGATGGTCATCCCGACCGAGTACGAAAGCCACCGGCCCCGCGTTGCGAGCCAGGCCACGAACTCGTGGGTGCCGCCACCGGAGTCGGTGCGGATCAAGGTGGACCGGCCCCGCCGATACCTCTTGGGGAGTTGGGCCAGGGCGAGTTGAGTGGCGGTGACGTGGTCGCTTGCGGTGTTGCTGCCCGCGTGCCCGCGCCGCAGCAGCGCGGCCACCGGTTCCCCGGTGCCGCCGCTTCCGTGGTCGACGAATCCCATCAGCGGATGGTGTCCGTAGGTCTTCTTCCAGGTCGCCGCCGCGTCCTGCTTGTCGGAGTGCGCAAGCACCAGCACCCCGTCCAGGTCCACGATCACCTGCCCGCCTGCGTCCGGAGCCGATGGACCGGCCAGCTTCCAGACATGTTCACGCACTTCGGCCCGTGCTGCTCTGATCGCGGTCAGGGCCTTCGGGCCGGCCGCGGCGAGGGTGTCGATCAGTCGGGAGACCGTCGGGTCGGAGGCCACCGGCCCGAACACGGCCGGCTCGGCCCGCAGCATGCCCACGTCGGCCAGGCAGTCCCCGCCCAGCGCGACCGCCAGGGCCAGGTCCAGAAGGATCTTGCACTGCCCGAGGGCGTCGCCAGGGCGCGAGTGCCCCCGATGTCGCCCGGTCCAGCCCGGTCTTACGGACGGTCTCGACCAGCATCACGCCCCCGGCCTGGGACACCACCGCCCGACCGCCGCCCTCGATGCGGACACGCGGGTAGGACCCGATACGCTTACTCACCTGGAAAGTGCCTCCGACCGGGGCGGGAACAGGGACCTAGACAATCCTCAGTCTCGCTGGTCAGAGGCCCTTTCTGTTTTCCTGACCACCCGTCGGACAGCCTGCTTCATGAAAGCGCGAGGCTAGAGGCACCCGACCCGGAGAACCTGGGAACGCTAGTCGTCCAGGCCAAGGCCACTCGCTGATTCGCGCCAAGGTGCTCACGCTCGCCGCCCCTCCCGAGGGCGGCGAGCGGGTAGCTACTGGTTCTCGCCCGCCGTCTTCCGGCCATTGGTGAGTCCGCCGTCGAGGCGAAGGCTGAACCGCTTCCCACGCTGGCCCGAGGCCGGGGCGTGACGGACTGTGCCGCCTGTGCTTGCTCTACCTAGTCCGGCACCGGCAGAGACTGGCAGCCACAGGCTTCGATGGGGCGGGGACGATCTCAGGGTTTGTACACGTTGCCCGGTTCCGGGACAGCCGGCGCGAGAAGCTGGGACACGGTCACAAACGTGTAGCCGCGCGCCTTGAGCTCCATGATGATGCCGGGCACGGCCGACACGGTTCCGTCGTATATGTCGTGCAGCAGGATGATGCCGTCGCGGTCTGCGGCGTCGAGAATCCGACGTGTGATGAGGGCCGAGTCAGTCGTGGAGTAATCCTTCGCAGTGGCGCTCCACAGCACCTGCGCGAGCCCTAGCTCCCGGCTGATGCGCGAGACTTCCTCGTTCGTACGTCCTTGAGGGGGGCGCATCAGGGAGGGCTTGCGTCCGGTGAGCTTTTCGATGGCGTTCTGGGCCCGGGACAGTTCCCTGCGTATGCCGTCCGCATCCAGTTCGGTGAGGATTCTGTGCGACCACGTGTGGTTGGCGACCTCGTGGCCTTCGGCTGCCATCCGCTGCACGGTGCCCGGGTAGCGGTCGACGTGTTCCTTCCCGAGCAGGAAGAATGTCGCGGGCACCTCTTCTTTGTTCAACAGGTTCAGCAGGCGGGGAGTGTCCTTGCCGGGGCCAGCGTCGAACGTCAGGGCGATGCAGCGTGTGTTGCGGCAGTCGACCGGGCCGATTGCGTTCATGCCCTGGGACACCGCCGCGTTCCGGGCCGCGCTCGGAGAAATGCGTTCCGGCCAGAGGCTGGTGATGCCCAGGCAGACCATCACGAGGCCGGCCGCAGCGGCACTCAGCCAGATGGCTCTCCACTTCCGCGATCCGCTGCGGGAGTTCTCAGGCCGGTCGCCCGACTCATCCTGGGACCTGTTCGCAGGCATGGAAAATCTCACTCTCATCAAGGGAAAGGCGTGGAACGAGCGGGGACGCACGATCGGTCAGAGCCCGTCAGGAGGCTGCGGCGACGGAAGCCCGGCGGGAGATCCGAACGAGAGCGCTGTGCACGGCCTCGACGCTTGCGTGCCCGGAGGTGGGTCCTGTGCCAGTCCGGTTCAAGGCGGCTGCAGTCGGGGAGGGCGAGGAGTTCCGCCGCTTCGTCGGTCTGTTCGGTTTCCACCAGGGCACGTACTTCTCCACCGTCACCGCTGAGCGGGGAACCGGGCAGGGGGGAAGTGCGCAAATCACTACGCGCTCCGCGGCTACGCACCCGCTTGGTACGCCGTGTCGCCTTGCCGTCGCCTCGGGCGCCGGAGCAGCGCCGCTGGTGGTCGCCGGTCGGCAGAGCCTGCTCCTGCCCTGCTCGCGATGAACAAACCGCAAGCCGGGCGGGCCGGACGACCCGTCAGCGACCCCACCAAGGCAAGTCACCGGCACCGAGGATCACCCACGGAGACACCAATGAAGCCGACGTACATGACTTCCGAGGTGGTGAGGGAACCATCCGGCTGTCGCCGGTACCACACAGCCACGGCCCAGACGCCGTTGAGGAGTTTGCGCCGCCGTAGGACCAACCGGCCAGCGCAACCGGCCCCGGCAGTTGATCGAGAATCTGCCAGGTGAGTTCCAAGGGACATACGGCGGCTGGCTGTTGAAGTCACGGCGATTCCGTGATGTCCAGGTGTCTCTGGTTCGGAATCCTTGCTCGTCGACATGCCGGTGCTCGCAGTCCGGCAGGCGTCCGCTGCAACGCCCCTTCAAACCTCGGCGGCTGCCCCTCTCTCGCCCGACTCGAGGACACTGAATGGCACGACCGAAACATCGTTCGCGGCGACGCAGGTCTCTGCTGACGTCTCTGCTCATGCTCGCCTTGGTTCCCAGCGCGGCGCTGATCCTCATCTGGGCGGCGAATGCGTACCGGTCACTCACTGAGGGCCTCGACCTGAGCAATCAGGCGGAGTTGGGGCGTTCTCTTGACCCCAAGCTGGACACCCTGCGCTGGAATCTCGAGACAGAGTTGCGTATGAGCGTGACCTGGCTGGCCGATCCGAGTGTGTCGCCCGGGGATCTGGAATCACAGCGGAAGATGACCGACAACTCCATAAAGAAGCTCGGCGATCTGGAGCAAGAACTCCAGCAGGCTCCGGAAATAGTCCGAACCGCCCAAATGCCCTTCGCCGTTGCGCTGAGGGACTTTCCGCTACAGCAGCTCCGCACGCAGATCGATCAGCGTTCCGCAGCGACGTCAATGGTTATGGAGCCTTTCACCTACCTCATCAACAGGCAGGTGACCTCCGCGTTCCAGGCCCGGCAGGTACCGCAGGGATCACTGGTGTCGCAGGCTCAGCCGCTGTCGATGCTCGTCATCACCTCACAGGCCCTGCACCTCGAAGACACTCTCATGTCCCAAGCGCTGCCTTCCGGCACCATGAGCTCGGATCAACGAGTGGCGTTCATGACGCCACTGGGCCTGCAGAGGTCGATGCTGAATTACCTGGCAAGCATCCAGTCACCCGCGGAACAGAGAGAGTTGGCGCGGATAACCAACGCTGCCGCATGGAAGAGAATGGCTGCAGTGGAGAATGCCGTCGGCGCCGCCCGTATGGATACCCGAGGCGGCAAGATTCTGTCCCCGGCTACTGCACAGTGGCGGTCCGACCTCAATCGGCTGGAAGCGGACCTGGAGGACCTCATCCGGGCACGCACCGCAAAGCTGCTCTCGGCACAGGACCACACTGCCGCCACGACACTGCGCCACGAAGTCGCGGTAACCCTTGCCGGGCTCGCAGCTGTGATCGTCTCTGCAACGCTCTCGTGGCGGGTGTCCCGCTCCTTGCTGAACCGCATGGCCGGACTCCGCGCCGCCACGCTGGATCTCGCGAAGCAACGGCTGCCGGCCATCGTCGCCCGGCTGAACCGCGGTGGAACAGTCGACGTTGAAGCCGAAGCACTCGATCTGGACTACGGCACCGACCAGGTCGGCCAGGTGGCCGAAGCGTTCAATGCTGTCCAGCGCACCGGAATCCGAAGCGCTGTGGAACTCGCTGACACCCGCCGGGGCTTGCAGAAGGCCATTGTGCTCAGCGCTCGCCGCAGCCAGAACCTGGTCAATGGCCAGCTTGCTCTCCTGGACGAGCTCGAGCGCAAGCACCAGGATCCGGAAATACTCACCGACCTCTACCGGCTCGACTCCCAGACCAGCCAGCTGCGCCGGTACGAGGAGAACCTGCTGATCATCGGCGGGGCCTGGCCGGGACGCCGAGGGAAGCAGCCCGTGCTCCTGTCCGACGTGCTTCGCAGCGCCGTGGGCGAGGTCTCGCAGTACCAGAGGATCACCGTGAGCGCTGACGACAGTGTCCGTCTGATCGGCCCCGCTGTTGGCGACGTCGTACACCTGATGGCTGAGCTGATGGAGAACGCCGCGAACTTTTCGCCGCCGTTCTGCCCTGTCTCCGTCAAGGTGGACACAGTCGTCAAGGGTGTAGCCGTCGAAATCGAGGACCGCGGTATAGGCATGAGCGAAACGGACTACGCGGATGCCAACCTCAGGCTGGCCCAACCCCCGGCGTGCGACGTGCTCTCCATCGGGGACGACGCCCGGCTCGGCCTGCTCGTCATCACCCATCTCTCCGTCCGCCTCGGCATCACGGTCACCTTGCGCCCGTCCGCATACGGCGGCACCTCCGCGGTGGTACTTATTCCCCAGGTGCTGCTGGTCCGTGACACGGAGTTGGTCCACGGCATGGAGCACAGCAACCGGCCCGAAGCACCGACGGCCGGCGCAGTTCCTGCCGACCACCTCCGTCCTACAGGGCAGATCAGCCCTTTCAATGGGCAGCGCGACGCCGCGGGACCGGCCGCAGTTACCTCGGACGCCGCCGCGGGGTCCGCCAGCAACGGCAATGCGCCGGGAGAACCCCCACCTTTGCCTGAACGCATTCCTCAGGCCAGCCTTGCTCAGGAGGTGGGCCTCGTCCCCACAGCACATCCTCACCCGCCGGAGCCGGCCGGGCAGCCCAGCTCACCGGAACAGGCCGCACACACCCTTTCCGCTTTCCAACGCGGTACCGCAGATGCCAGACACTCCAGCCCCGGCACCAGCGGGACGTGACCGCCGCTCAAGGCCACTGCCACCCGCAGCCAGAACCACATTCACCGCCCGGAGAAGGCACCATATGGCCAAGCACTCGGCACCCATCGACCACACCCCGCTGGACCTGCTGCTGACCCACCTCGCCGACCAAGTCGCCGACGTCCGCCACGCCCTCGTCGTCTCCCAGGACGGCATGGTCATCAGCAAGTCCACGTCCCTGGCCCGGCCGGATGCCGAACGTCTGGCCGCCACGGTGTCGGGTCTGATGAGCCTGGGGCGCAGCGTCTGCACCAACTTCGACGGCGAAGCGGTCGTCCAGACACTGATCGAGATGCGGCAGGGCTACCTCATCCTCACCTCGGCCGGTCGCGGCGCCCACCTGACCGTCCTGTGCACGTCCAGAGCCGACGTCGGCGTGGTCGCGTTCGAAATGAATCTGCTCGTCACGCGGATGGGCAACCACCTCGGCGCGCCGACTCGTCACCCTGAAGCCGCCACCGGCTCATCCGGCGAGGCACCCACCGCATGAGGTGCCGCTCCCGCGCCTGGGTCGTCCATCCGACACTGCGGCGATGCACAGCGCACCGCTCCCCCGCACCGGAGAGGCCGACGCGGTGAGCCGAACCGGCCGCCTCGTACGGCTCTTCGCCGTCACTGCGGGCCGGGCCCGGCCCAGCCGCGATGTCTTCGCTCTGATCACCCTGGTGAGGGCGGTGGACGAGCCGACGGCCCCGCCGAACGTCGCTCTGCAGCCGGAACACCTGCGCATCCTGCGCGTCTGCCACAGCCCAACGGCAGTCGTCGAGATCGCCGCTCGTGTCGACCTCCCCGTCTCCGTCCTCACCGTGATGCTTTCCGACCTGCTGGAGGCGGGCAGGATCACCGCGCAGCCGCCCGTCCACGCCGCCCCCGACCCGACTACCAGCCCCGACATCGCGCTACTGCAGAGAGTGAGGGACGGTCTTGCCAGGCTCTGACACCACCCCCGACCTCGTGAAGATCCTCATATCAGGGGGCTTCGGCGTCGGGAAGACCACCACGGTTGCTTCCGTCAGCGAGATCAATCCGTTGCGCACCGAGGAGATGCTCACCTCGTCGAGTTCGGGCACAGACGACCTCACCGGCATCGAGCCCAAGACATCCACCACGGTCGCCCTGGACTTCGGGCGCATCACACTCAGACCCGATCTGGTGCTCTACCTGTTCGGCACTCCCGGACAGCAACGCTTCTGGTTCATGTGGAACGACCTGGCCATGGGAGCCCTCGGCGGTGTCGTCCT
Source organism: Streptomyces sp. NBC_00322 (assembly GCF_036147535.1). NCBI lineage: Bacteria > Bacillati > Actinomycetota > Actinomycetes > Kitasatosporales > Streptomycetaceae > Streptomyces > Streptomyces sp. NBC_00322. Next base: position 1,982,568 of record NZ_CP108019.1, read on the forward strand.
CGTCGATACGCGACGGCTGGAAACCAGCTTCGCCGCAATCGACTTCTTCGAAAGCCGCGCCATCCCCTTCATCGTCGCCGTCAACTGCTTTCACGGCCACCAGCCCTACAACGCCGACCAGATCCGCGCCGCTCTATCCCTCCAGCCCACGACCCACCTGCGCCTGTTCGACGCTCGCGACCGCGCCTCATGCCGTGACGTCCTGGTGGCCCTGATGGACCAGGCCATCGCCAGGGTCACCACCGCAACCACCACCGCCGGCGCGGCGGGGGCGCACGGTGGTTCGGACGCCTGATCTGCCGTGACCAAGAGCCCGCCGCGAGAACGGCAACGCATCCGAGGACCGCGCAGCCTGCACCACTAGGACCTGTCACGGCTCCCGAACCGGAGTGCTTCTGGCGAGGCGAACCAGACGGTCACGGACGAGGCCACTTGTCATTGCCCGACAGGGGGTCGCGGCTCACGTTCAAGGCACGCCCACCAGGGCGTTTTCACTGGACCTGAATAGGGCGCCTTCCTGCGCCGATACCTGACAACAAGCAGCAATGAGCCGACAGCGGCCGCGATTCCGGCGGCGACGGCCCAGCGGCTCATGCCGTCATCGTTGGGTAGAGCGCAGGAGAGGCTGCCGTTCTCCCCTGCCCGGACGGGGGCCGTGTCGTTGTTCCTCTCGGTGTCCTTGACGCGGGTGCCGCCCGGTGAAGGGGCGACGGCCACGCAGCCGCCCTCGCCGGCCGTGAAGCTCCCGCCGAAGTCCGTACCCTTCGCATCGAATTCGGTCCCGTCGTAGCCCTCCTCGGGGGCACCCAGCGCGGCCGGGCCGAACGAGGCGACGTTCGTGGTCGAGAGGCCCTTCGCCGTACCGTTCAGAATCCAGACGGCGCCTGACTGCTGTACCTTGCCGTGCTCGCCGGGAGCACCCACGGCCAGGTCGGGGTGGCCGTCGTGGTTCAAGTCCCCCGTCCGCAGCGCCGCACCGAAATGGTCGCCCCGCTCGCCCCTGCCCGGGACGCCAGGAGTGTCCTGGGTGATGACCTGCGCGCCGGAGTCGGTGAGGCCCTTCTTGCCGCCAAGGAGCAGGACGACCGCGCCCGTGTCCGAGACCTGGCCGGTGTCCTCGCCGGGGAGGCCCACCGCGAGGTCCGCGTAGCCGTCGCCGTTGACGTCCGCTGCCGCGAGGACGTCGCCGAACCCATCGCCCCCGCTCTGCTCGTCGATACCGGGCAGGCCCAACGTCTTCAGGGTGATCCGTTGCGCGCGGGAGCCGGGGCCGGAGTCGGAGCCGCGGAAGACACGTAGTTCGCCCGGCCGGTCCTGGCTGTCCTCCGAGACCAGACCGACGTCGCGGACGACGAGATCGCCGTACCCATCACCGTCGAAGTCGGCGATCATCCCGTCCGCGCTGTACGAGTTGAGGTCGTCGCTGGCATGCCCCTTCAGGCCGTCTTCATCGCCCTCGAAGAAGCGGCCTCGCTCCTGCATCTCCTCGAAACCCTGGCTCGTGACGAGGTCGTCCCGGCCATCGCCCGTCAGGTCGCCCACGATGATCGCGCGCGGGACGATGTTGTCGCCCCAGCTCGTGCCGAGAGAGTCCTTCCGGCGCGCCTTCCCGTCGCGGGAGAGAGGGCCGAACAGGACGGTCGGCCCGTCGCCGTCCCCCCGGCCGCTCCCGTAGTAGTTGTCGAGGAGCAGGTCGGCCCGGCCGTCCCCGTCGAAGTCGCCGCCGTGCAGCCCCCAGCCGCCCGGCAGCGTCGTACCGCCGGAGAGCCCCGGGGACGACCCCCACAGCACGACCGTCCCGTTAAGGTCATCGGCGTCGGTGCTCACCGTCACCGCCAGATCGGTGAAGCCGTCGCCGTCGAAGTCACGCGCGACCGGACTACCCCCGAACCAGGTTCCGCGGGCCGCGAGTTGGCCGAGGGTCCCCGCGGTGGCGCGGGTGACCACCTGGGAGTGCTCCGTGTCGGGTCCGGACCGCGAGCCATACACCACGGAGACGGCGCCTGCCAGTTGGACGCCGTCCACTGTACTGAGCGGGCCGGGAACCGCGAGGTCGGCGTAACCGTCACCGTTGAAGTCAGGGGTCTCCTGCTTCGCCTTGCCCCCTGCGTCCAGTTGCACCAGAGAGTCGCAGGCCAGGGGAGCGGCCACGAGAGCGGCGAGCGCGACGACGGCGAGTACTCGGCGTGAAATTCCGGAACACATGATTATATCCTCGACGATGGCGGCGCACCGGGACGCTTCGCAGCCGCTGTTCTCGAGACAGCGGGCGTGATCACCAGCCACTCGCCAACCGTCGGGGGAATTGGACGGCGGGCGAGTGGCGCGCGGTGTCTCCACGAGAAGAAGGATGTCGCGCCGGACGGCACCGGTGATCACGGAGTCTCCGTGAGAATTGCGCGTCGCGCGTCTTGCCCTCGGCCTCGTGGCCGGAGCAGGCTCGGGTCGCTGCCCAGCTCCGGGAGCGGGAAGCCGGGACGCCTCGTCCGGCCAGCGGCGCGGGTCGCGTACGACACCGAGCGTGTTGCCGGACCCGCCGTCGCTGGCGCAGAAGACCTGGAGCACGTCGAGTTCGTTCACCCGGGCATGAAGTACCCCAGACCGTTGATCGCCGCCCGCGGCCGAGGGCGGCCGGGAGCGGCGATCGTCACACGAGGGTGTCAGGCACGGGCGGTCGTACGACGGCGCACGGCGAGGACGACGCCCGCCCCGGCCACGGCGACGGCGCCCGAGGCAGCGAGCAGTTGGTCGGCGGGGACCATGGATCCGGTAGTGGCCAGCGCGCCGGTCCCGCCGACCGTGCCGACAGCGTTCGTTCCCGCGCCGCTCGTATCGGAACCGCCTGAGGTTTCGCCGGACGTACCGCCTGCGGTGCCGGGCAGTGCGGCGTCCGGGTCGAGGGTGAAGGCGACCGTCACCGGGTCGACGGCGGTGCCGGGCTGGTAGAACGCCTCGCCGTTCGGGCCGGCGAACTGCGCGGCGCCGTCCTTGGTGAGGGCGGCCGGGACGTCCTTCAGGGTGACGACACCGTTCTTGGCGGTGAAGTCCGCCTTGGACAGGTCGAGTTTTGCGAACGTCACGTCGTTCCTGGTGCCCTTTGCGGTGGTGACGTCCGCGACGAGGGTGCCGGTGCTGCCGGAGGTCTTGATCCAGAGGTCGCCGATGGTCCAGTTGATGCCGTGCGCCGCGCACACGAACCGGACGCTGCCCGCGAAGCGGGCGTCGGCCCTGCGAGCCGCCGGGTCCAGCTCGGCCGTGCCGAGCCGGAAGTCGTAGACCGAGCCGTTGCCGGTGGCGCCGCCGGCCGGGGTGACGTTGCCGCCGCACGTGTCGTCCACGTACCGCCGCCAGGACTCCTTGACGCCCCAGGTCAGTCTGCCGTTCAGCACCTTGCCCGGTGCAGGGGCGGCCGGGGAGGAGGTGCCCGAGGTCGGCTTGGCGGTGGGCTTTGTCGAAGCGGGCTCGGTCGGGGCCGGCTTCGTGGGGGCGGACTTCGTCGGGGTGGGCCGCGGGCCGGGCGTCTTCGCCGTGACGGTGAGCGTCGCCGGGTCGAGCGGGTCACCCTCCTTGTAGTAGCCCGCGAACGCCTCGGCCGCGCCCTTCGTCAGCTTCGCGGGGATGTCCTTGAACACCATCGCGCCGCCGGTCCCCTGCCCCGGCCGTACTCCGCGCATGTCGAGCGCGGCGATCGCGACGTCGTTCTTCGACTCGAAGGTGCCGTTCCGCTTCTTCGTGACGACGTCCGCGGTGATCTCGCCGGTCGGCGCGGCCGAGCCCTTGGTGGAGAGCCTCAGGTCCGAGAACCTGATGTCGAGCACACCCTCGTGTGCCGTGAAGTGCACGCTGCCCTTGAACGAGTTGGCGGTGGCGTGGGTGCCGGTGTCGTACGTACCCGTGCCGTCGACGAAGGTGAACACCCCGTTGCCCGGGGCCTGCCGCGCCCCGTCGCCCATGGTGATCGTGCCGTGCGCGAACGGCGAGGCGATGTACTTGCGGAAGGACTCCTTGAAGCCCCAGTCCAGCGTGCCGTCCTTCAACTCCAGCGCCCGCGCGCCCGGCGCCGAGGCCGGGGCTTTCTCCGCCGCGAAGGCCGGGAAGGCGAGGGCGGCGGCGCCGAGTGCGGCGGCCGTGGCCACGGCGGAGACGAGCGCTATGGGACGAGGAGTGGCTGACATGGTCCGGGGTTCTCCAAGAGGTGGTTCGAAGGGGGCAGTCGTGGTCTGGTGTTCGTGCAGGTCGTAGTGGCGGAGTGGCGCCGCGACGACGTACGCGACGACCGCGGCGGCGAGCACGTCTTCCCCGGCCGCTCCGGCAACGGGACAGCCTCGCAGCCGCTGTTCTCGAGGCAGAGGGCGTGATCACCAGCCACTCGCCCACCGTCGGGGGGAATTGGACGGCAGGCGAGTGGCGTGCGGTGTGCCCACGAGAACAAGGATGTCGCGCCGGACGGCACCGGTGATCACGGGTTCTCCGTGAGAACTGCACGTCGCGGGACGTCTTGCCCTCCGCCTCGTGGCCGGAGCCGCTCTGCGGATCAGCATGATGGTGTGCAGGGCCCGGTCGGCTTGGCGGTCGCCTCCACGGTTGAGCCTGTGCCGATGGGTCCGGCCGGAGGACGCCGGTAGCGGGGCGGGCGGCGCCGCACAGAAGGACATGGAAGCCCCGGACAACCGTGGCGGCTTCGCGATCCGGCGCCTCAGCTGCAGGACAGGGGGATGACGCCCACACATGTGCGCTCTTCCTTTCGGATGTGCTCGTTCAATGTGGAGTTGGGCCCTCTTCGGCGCTCTAAAAAGCTGCGGGGGAACGGCTCCGGAAGGCCGAAGAGGGGGTCATGTGGCCGCGGGGAGGGGCGGCAGTAGCGCGGCGCAGAATGCGGCGATGGCGGTGTCGCTGTAGCCGTAGAAGCGGCCTAGGGCGACGTCGTCCCAGCACCTGGGCGGTGTCTCATCTCACTGGACGATGTGGTAGGCATCCCGGCAGGGCGACCAGCGCAAGCGCGGCGACGTGAAGCCGGGCCGACCTTGCAGCAGGCCGCGTACCGCCAGACCGACGGACAGGCTGGTGGTGGAGAAGTAGCCGCTACGGCGTGAGCCGCCGACAGGGACAGCCATGAGAGGCATCCGGAAGATGCGGATGGCGACGCTCTGTTCGAGGACCTAGACGTCTGCGAGCCGGTGCCGGAAGTATTCGTAGTCGTACGCCTCGCGCGCGGGCAGTACGGCGATCGTCATCGGCGGAAGCTCATGCTGGCTACGACGAGGAACGCGAGCGGTCACCGTATGTCCTCCAGCAACTGGTCGAACAGGTCTTCAACAGCCATGGCCAGTCGCCGGAGGTGTGCGCGGGCGGGTAAGAAGTCCTGGGGAACCGCTCCACCACAAGTTCGCGAGCGCACTCGATCGTGTCGGGGGTTAACAGGGAGTGAGCTCCTTGACCTCGTCCTCCGTCAGTTTGACATGTTGACCAAGCACGGATTCGAGGTCGCCGAACACGGCGTCCAGCGTAGGGATTTCCGCCGAGTCCTGAAGGGCGCACTCCCTGAGCCTGGCTAACACCCGGGTCTAGACTCCGACGTCCTCCGAGTACCGTCTGACGCTCGTAACCGCGAACACTGGAGCCTCGGTCAAGGGGACGGTCATCGGCTCCTCCGCGTGGATGTGTGAATTGTGAGGGTGCACCACGTCGTGATTCCGTCGGGACTGACGCCCCAGCTCGCGGCGACAGAGGCGACGATGAGCATGCCGCGGCCGCTCTCCTCCTCCGGGCCCGCTGCACGTTCGTACGGTTGATCGGGCGATCCGTCACAGACCTCAAGCCGTAACTTCGACGCGCCATGGATCATCCGCAGGGTGACTTCAGCGCCCGTGCCGTGGCGGAACGCGTTCGTGACCAGCTCGCTGATCAGGAGTTCGACGCTCTCAGCGAGTTCGTCCAGCTTCCAAAGCCGCAGGTACGCGACGCCGATCCGTCGAAGCTGACCCGGCCGCCGCAGATCCCAGGCGCCCAACCCATCCCCCGCAGGCGACGATCGCTCGACCACCGCTTCGACCGCGTTACGCACCGCTCCGCAGCACCCTCCAATTGAGCATGCGTAGGAGGGTGTGAGGATGATCGAGGCAGTCGAGTCGGCGACGCCAGCGTTTGAGGCTGCCACGCCAGCTCTGTGTCGGCTCCAGCTGGGCAGCGATGTACGGCAACTCCGGTTCCGCTCAGGGAAGAAGGCGGCCGAGGTTTGTCGCATCCTCTCCTGGGCGGGGCCGAAGCTGACGCGCCTGGAGACGGCGGACAACGGGATCGTTGAACCTGCCGACGTGCTCGCCCTGTGCCAGATCTACGGGGCCTCAGCTGAGCAACAGCGGATCCTGGTTGGGTACGCGACCGTCACCAAGACGAAGAAGGACTGGTGGCAGTCCTCGGATGTTCGGGACGTCATCCCGCCTGGATTCAAGGCGTATCTGGGACTCGAAGAGACCGCCGAGAAGCTGGAGAATTACGAGAGCGAGTACGTTCCAGGGCTCCTGCAGACCGAAGCCCACGTTCGAGCGATGCTCGAGCGGGCGCATGCTGGCCTCCCGGCAGAACAGATCGACCGCCGGGTCGCAGTGCGCATGACGCGTCAAGAGGTACTTCACCGCGGGAACTCTCCCTGGAGTTCACAACCATCATCAACGAGGCAGTTCTCCGGCGACGAGTGGGGAGCGCCGAGGTGATGAAGGGCCAGCTCACCCACATGGCGATGCTCTCTGCGTCAAATCCTCACGTGAAGATCCAAGTTGTTCCGTTCGACCTGGGTGCCCACCTCGGGATGAACGGTCCCTTCACCGTCCTCAAGTTCGGGGTGCCCTCGCTCAAGCCGATCGTCCCCGCTCCCTTCTGACGGGAGCGGACGGGGGTGTTCGTGATCCTTGCGCATCATGGCTTGCCGTCCCGGGGTCGGTGGACGGGTCCACCGGCGGCCGCCCAGTGGGGGGTCGGCGTTGGTAGAGGGTGATGTCCAGGCCGCGGGCGCTGTGGTGGTAGGCCGGGGACAGGCCGGCGCGGGTGAGGGCCTGTTCCTGGGACGCCGTCCTGCGGGCGCCGGCCTGGCGGGCGCCGGAGGAGAGGTGCCAGCAGGTGATGTGCCAGACGCGGGGCGCACGGGCCAGACGCCCGTGCAGGAGGGCCCGGTGGGCGGGCCGGTTGTCCAGGGTGCCGCGCTCGGCGGCCGTCTCGTCCGTGCCCAGGTCGGGGAGTTGGGCGAAAACCTCCGGGTAGGCGGAGGCGATCAGGCCGCACCGGCCGCCGCTGAAGAGGACTCCGTCCCCGGGGGCGGCGCGGCTCTGCAGCGTGGTGATCACCGCGGTGGTGTCCCAGGAACGGCTGTCCTGCTGGCGGACGGCGAGGTGGGAGACGGCAATCGGGACAGCCAGCAGGAGTCCGAGCAACAGCTGCTGGCTCAGCGGGACGACGGTGCCGGCCACCGATAGCAGCAGCGCCAGGGCCGGCAGGCAGAACAGCAGGTAGCGGTATGCAAAGAGGGGCTGTCCGAGGGAGACGGCCAGGAGGAGCAGCAGGGGCGCGGCCAGCCAGGGCACGCCGACGGCGAGGACCAGGGGCGGGGCCTTGTGACGGCGGGCTATGAGGAGGGCGACAGCGGCCAGGGCCGTGAGGGTGAGCAGGAGTTTCAGGGCGCCGGGGAGGGTGTCCTGACCGGGGGTGAGCAGCCAGGTGAAGTAGCCGTACGGGGTTCCCGCGGTGACCGGTGGAGCCTCGCCCACAGCGGAGCGCTGAGAGAAGCCGAGGACCAGCAGCGGAACGACGGCGGCGATGCCTGCGGCCTGGGCCAGCAGCAGGCGCATGACCACGCGGCGGCAGGGACGCAGCAGGGCCACCGTGACGCCGTGGGCGGCCACCAGCAGCAGTCCCATCACGTTGAACCAGCCCAGCAGGGCGATCAGCACGGCGTAGCCGGCCTGCCACCGGGCATTGCCGGACAGGGCCTTCACCAGGGCGCCCGTGGCCAGCACCGCCACCGCCATGACGAAGGCGAACGAGCGGGCCTCCTGCGCGTAGCGCGACGCGGTGGGCAGAACGGCGAGCAGCAGCCCCGCGTACAGGCCGAGGCGCGGACCGCCGAGCAGCCGCCCCAGCCACGAGAGGCCGGCTGCCGCGACGGCTACCGCCACCGCAGAGGGCAGCCGCATCGTGAACTCGCTGACCCCGGCAGCCTGCCCGACCAGGTACATCAGTACGTAGTGCAGGCCGTGCACCGCATCCGCGTGCCCCAGCAGCTGAACCAGCTGCGACCCGGACCGCCGTGCCACGTCCATGGTGACGATTTCGTCGGTCCACGCGGAGGGGCCCGTGATCCCCCACATTCCGAGACCGAGTCCGACGATCGGCGGCGCCCACGCGGCCGCGTGGGTCCAGCGGGCGTGGCCGGCCGGCGTGCCAGGTATAACGGGTGTGGTGGGATGGGGCGAGGTGGCGGTCATGGTGGTGCTTTCGTTGGTGGTACTCCCGCACGAGGGCGGTGCCGGGGTGGGGGCAGGGCGGGGAGGCCCGGCGGCGCCGGGGCAGGCGGTGAACGGCGTCGTGCGTGGTGCCGAGCAAGGGTGCGGCGTCATGGCTGGCGCGGGACCGCTCGCGTCACCTCAGTGGCCAAGTAGCGATCAACAGGGCCAGCTATCGAGCAACGTCACAGGGCGCTCGCCACGGCAAACGGGCAACACCAGCCACTCGCCCACCGTCGGGGGGAATTTGGACGGCGGGCGAGTGGCGTGCGGTGCGCCCACGAGAACAAGGATGTCGCGCCGGACGGCACCGGTGATCACGGAATCTCCGTGAGAATTGCGCGTCGCGCGACGTCTTGCGGGCGGCGCCGCACAGGTGGGCGAAGGACGCCGCCGAAGCGCTCGGGGTGTCAGCGACGTTGTCAGTGGCTGGCCCGTGGTTTCGGTGCGATGCCGGGCGCGACCAGCCGTGGTGCGGCCCGGGTGACCAGCGGGCCGAGGTCCGCTGGCGGTGCCGTGGAGCAACGGCGAGGCCGGTGGTACTACGTAGCGGCTACGTAGTTTCCCCGTGTCGTGCTTTCCTGCCCAGGCCGCATGCTGCCTCCGTCAGGAGTGATCGCAACTGAAGGAAGGCCACGCCTATGACTACGAATGCTGTAACGGCAAACGCCCCGGCAGCGCCCAGGGTTGCCGTTGTCACCGGTGGCTCCGGTGGAATCGGCCGCGCAAGCGCGCTGCGCCTGGCTGCGGATGGGATGGCCGTGGTGGTGCACTACTCCGGCAACAAGGGGCGAGCGGAGGAGACCGTCGGCGCGATCACCAACGCCGGCGGCATCGCCATCTCGGTGTGCGCGGACATCGCCGACGAGGCGGCGGTCGAAAGGCTGTTTAGGCGGGCTGAGCGGGCATTCGGCGGGGTCGACGTGGTCGCGCATACCGCCGGGATCCAGCTGCGGGGGCCCCTGGCAGAGACGTCACTCGCCGACTTCGACCTGCAGCACCGCACGAACGTGCGAGGCACGTTCCTGGTCTGTCGGCAGGCCGCGCTCAGGCTGCGTCGCGGCGGTGCACTCATCACGTTCTCCACTACGGTGACCCGGCTGCAGCAGCCCAACTACGCGAGCTACGCGGCTTCCAAGGGCGCGATCGAGGCGATGACGCTCATCCTGGCTCGCGAGTTGCAAGGCCGTGACATCACGGTCAACGCCATTGCACCGGGGGCGACCGCCACACCTCTGTTCCTGCAGGACAAGTCGCCGGAGCAGCTCGACGAGATCGCCCGCATGTCACCCCTGCACCGTCTGGGCGAACCGGAGGACATCGCCGAGAGCGTCGCCTTCCTGGCCGGTCCCGCCCGCTGGGTCAACGGCCAGGTGCTGTTCGTCAACGGCGGCATGGCCTGACCCGTCGCACCCTCCCCGTCGGCAATCCCCGCAAACGAAGCGCATCATGCTGCACCACCAAACCGGCCCACCGAATTTCCCACCGCGGCTACGACGCCGCCGCCCGCGGCGACCCAGCGGCACGGCGGTTCGTCATCCTCACGGCCATCGCCGGCGTCGTCGCCGCGGCCTTGGTCTTCGGCCGCCAGAGCGCAGCTCTGCCAAAGTGCTGTGCGTCCGCCGGTCCGACGGACTGCCCTGGACCGCGCCCGACGGGATGACCTTCCGCGACTGGCTGCGCACCGGCGAACGGCCCGCGACCCTGGCCGATCTCAACTACCACCGCACCACACTCTTCCCACCGGTTCGCCCGCGCGGCCACCTGGAACTGCGCATGATCGACGCCCAGCCGGGCGACGGCTGGATGGTCCCGCTTGCGCTGGTCAGCGTGCTGATGGGATGACCCGGTGGCCGCCGATGCCGCGTTTGAGGCGCTGGAGCCACTGAGCGACGAGACCGGCGCGCCCGGCGACGACCTCTGGCTGCAAGCGGCCTTTCTCGGTCCGGCCGACCCACGGCTGCGCCGCGCCGCGATCGCGCGTTTCGCCGCCGCCGAGCGGGCGCTGGCCCGCCGCGACGGCGACGGCCAACTGGCCGCTCGGCTTGCCGAGTTCGCCGAACGCTACCCGGAGCGGGGCCGCTGCCCTGCCGACGACCAGCTGGACGCCCTTGGGGCCGGGCTCCACCCGCTGCGTGAAGAGCAGGAGCCGGAGGAGAACGCACTGTGCTGAACACCGACCACACTGACCCCGCCGTGCTGCGCGAGCTGATCACCACTGAACTGTCGGCCGCCCGCGAGCGCACCACGAGGCTCACCGACTGCATGGACGAACACGACCTCATTGCGCAGCACTCCCCCTTGATGTCGCCGCTGGTCTGGGACCTGGCCCACATCGGCAACCAGGAGGAGCTCTGGCTGCTGCGCACTGTCGGCGGGCGGGACCCCATGCACCCCGAGATCGACCCGCTCTACGACGCCTTCCGGCACCCTCGCACCGAGCGGCACGGCCTGCCGCTGCTGCCGCCGAAGGAGGCCCGGATCTACACCCGCGAGGTGCGCGGCCGGATACTCGAGCTGCTCGACGCCGGCCCCCTGGAGGGGACGCCGCTGCTGGAGGCCGGTTTCGTCTACGGCATGATCGCCCAACACGAGCAGCAGCACGACGAGACCATGCTGATCACCCACCAGCTGCGCAAGGGCCCGGCTGCGCTCAGCGCACCGCCGCCGTCTGCCCCCACTGATCGCTTGCCGTCCGAAGTCCTCATTCCCTCCGGGCCGTTCACCATGGGCACGGACACCGAGCCCTGGGCGCTGGGCTGCCAACCGAGGCCGAGTGGGAGAAGGCCGCCCGGCACGATCCCGCCACCTGCCGCTCCCGGCGCTACCCGTGGGGCGACGAGACCCCCACCGCCGAGCACGCCAACCTCGGCCAGCGCCATCTTCAGCCGGCCCGGGTGGGCAGTTATCCCAACGGTGAATCGCCTTACGGAGTAAGACAGTTGATCGGTGACGTGTGGGAGTGGACATCCAGCGACTTCCGCCCGTACCCCGGTTTCAGGGCCTGGCCGTACGAGGAGTACTCGGCGGTCTTCTTCGGCTCCGAGTACAAGGTGCTGCGCGGCGGCTCCTTCGCCGTGGCGCCGGTCGCCTGCCGGGGAACGTTCCGCAACTGGGACTACCCCATCCGCCGACAGATCTTCTCCGGCGTCCGCACGGCCAGGGACGCTTCTTGATGTGCCGTCGCCCTGCTTGCCTGTGCATGAGCAACCCTGCCCAGAGTGCCGACGCCCGCCCGGGATCCAGGCGCCCCGGCCCCGCCAGAAAGACATTGCGCGTGCGGGCCGATGCGGCCCTCGGCTACCCAAGGCCACCTCAGCAGGAATGTAACGGCGAGTGTGCGTCTGCCGACACCGACCTTTCACAACCCCTCATACCCAGAAATCGTCGGGGTCGGTGCCCACATCGGCACTCCTCAGTTCCGTGACGTGATCCGCGGGCATGTTATAGGTGACGGCAACTCGGAAGAGCTTGCCGGAGCCCTCAATGGGGTCGACCGTACGATCAGGGTTCCGCAGCCCTTGCTGATCCAGGATGAACTCCTTCTCTGCCTGCCCCTGGGCCCACTTGGACCACAGACGTGCCTTTTTGGTGTACTTGATCGTGATCCGCAGCTCCGCATCCGTTTCGTACTTCGCCGTACCGGGCGAGTACGTGATGTGGTTGACCTCGCCGAAGCTCTTGGTGCTGGTGACGTTCTTTATTGTTTCATTCTTGTACGCGACCGCGGCATTCGCCGTGGCACCCGGCATGTGGCCGGCGGTCACTCCCGCCGTGTACGTGGGGCCGGTGACTTTGGCTCGACTGTCCGCCAGACTGCCCGTGTCCTGCCATGAGTGGTCCATCGTTGCATTTGTCGTCCCCTTGAACCGCGCATTGCCGGTCGGTGTAAGTGAAATGCTAATGTTACACAAGTAGCGCCAGTGCTTGCTGGTTCCCTCGAATTGCGACACGGGAAGGATCCCGTTCCCGATAAAGCCGCGGCCTATCGCTGCGAGGCGCCCCGGATTGAGTTCGTTACACAGGGTTTTTACCGCGTCAGGGTTCTGCAAGCCCGTCGGAAGCGCTTTGTACACGGCCTCCCAGTGGTTGGCTGTAAGGCCCGTATCGGTCACTTGAGCTTCAGGCGGCAGGCTGCCACTCGTATTTTCGACGGTGACCCTGACCGCCTCCTTGAGCCCGTCTAGACGCTTGCGTTGGTGCCTCTGCCGGATGTCTGCCTGGATCTTGCCCGCCCACCCTTTGAGAGCTTTCTGCGTTTGCACACTGGCGCCGACAGCGGGCGCAGGTGGATGCACCGGTGCGCCATCGTGGTTTGGCCTCGCCGGAGTCCTACGGGGAACGACATGATTCCTCTGTGGCTCAAACACGGATCATCTCCCATTGCAGGACAGAGAGTGTGGGCGAGGTCAATGAGTTTTACTTGAACCATGGAAGCTGGGTCTGGATGTCCTTCATCGACAGCAATGAGGACGCTTGCCCCGAGCGGTTCCATACGGGACTTGCGCACCGCGCTTCGGATTTCCGCGAGCCATTACACCTGCGTGTAGTGCAGGACGTGTACCGCCGCGGCAAGCTGCAGCAGACTCCGGCGGAAATCGCGGAGCGATCTGGTACCCAGGATTTCTTCGGTGCATGCGACTGCCTTGGCTGATTTCTCCTTGTCCAACATGCGGGCGAATTCGGCGTCTTCGCCGCCTCGGAGCCGCAGGAGGATGCCTTTCTCGGCGCTCAACTCGCTCAATCTGGCCAGCAGCGCATGCGCCTCGGGGTCCAGTGTGACCTTACGCCGCTCCAGTATCTGACCCGCAGCGAGGGTCATCCGCTGTACGTACTTGGCGCTCTGGTAGAATGCCTTTCCGGGATCCTCCTCGTAGTGACGGAGATCCTTCAATGTGTCCCCGACCTGTTCGTTGAAGGACTGGACGTAGTCGGACAGGATGAGATCCGAGTCCCTGATCTCCTTTGCCTGCTGCCCGTACACCACATCGAACACAGCGCCCGCCGAGTGGTACGCCTCCATCGCGTAGAGCAGCGACTGGGAGTTCAGCTGGCTAATGCCTGCAGGGGAACGCCAGGCGCCCTGGCTCTGCGGCGACGTTCCGTGTTCCAGGTAGGGGCGTTCGGCATCCTGGACGCCCCGTGTGTGTATCGCGTAAAGGATGTTGCGCGCCCGCATCACGGCGTTCTCGTCACAGTGTTCCATGGAGTGCACGAAGTCGTCGTCGCTCTGCGCGTGCATGCGGGAGTGCCCCTCCGAGGCGAGGATCCGGGCGACGCTGCGGGTGTAGGCGTCATACATGGCACCGGCTACGGAGAACGCTCCACGGGCACGCATGACCTGCGTAAAGCGGGTTCCCGACGTACGCTGGGCCGCCGGAGACGGCCCCATTATTCCGTCCGCGACCTGGGTTGTGTACTGGTTCCATTCCCGGGTGTCCATGAACCGCCGGATCTTCGACAGCGACGCGGCCTCCTGGGCATACTGCCACTCCGGGGTTGCGCGCGCGCGTTCCCGCCAGGACTCCTGGCTGCTCTCCGGCTTCGGGATCGTCCCCACATAGACGTTGGTGTCGAAGACGACTCCGGACTCCTTCCCCCAGACGCTGCGGAAGACGGTGTTGAACTCCTTCATGGCGGCCCAGGTCCCGCGCCCGCCCTTCAGGGTGACGTCGTAATCCGAGGTTTCTTTCGTGCCTCCCACGGCGCGCCTTTCGGCACCTAGATAACCCGCGAGTATGGCGTCGAGGAGTTCATTGACGTAGGCCTTCCGGAAATCGATCAGCTTCTGCATGGGGCCTCCCGGCCGGCCGGCATAGGCCTTCTTGGCGGCCACCCAGTCGTTCCCTGTGCTCTTCAACATGTCCAAGGCCTCGCCGCACGGGGCCCGTCTGCTCCAGCGCCCCAACTCTGCGACATCAAGTGGCGATGACGTGCCCGGCGGGCGGGCAGGTATCTCGGACGTCTGCCGGACGGGCGGTGTCGTGGACTTCGGTCGTGCGACGGTCCTGGTTTCGACCGGTGTCATGCGCATCTGCTTTCTCCTTTCTGGTGAAGTCATGCTCGGCGTGGCACCGAGAAGGACGGGACCGGGGTCAGGGGTCGTTGAAGAGTCGGCCCAGCTTGCGGTATTCGACTTCGACGCCCTGGAGCAGGTCCTTCATGGACAGGTCTCTGTCCTGCGCGGCAGCGGCGAAAGCAGCGGTCTCGACGACGGCCCGAATGCTGCCGCCGGCGAGGTTGAACCGTGCCGCCAGGTGGTCGATGCCGCAGGTGTCCGCACGTTCCCGGCCGAGGAACTTCCGCCACAGCCGGGCCCGGACGTCCGTTCCCGGGCTCTGGAACTCGATGACCTCGTCGAAGCGGCGTGTGAAGGCGCTGTCCAAATTGGAGCGGAGGTTCGTGGTCAGGACGGCGAGGCCGTCGAAGGACTCCAGGCGCTGGAGCAGATAGGCGCTCTGCATGTTCGCGTAGCGGTCGTTCGCGTCGCGTACGGCGCCGCGCTTGGCGAACATCGAGTCGGCTTCGTCGAAGACGATGACACCGCTGAGCGATTCGGCGGCCGAGAAGATCTTTTCAAGGTTCTTCTCGGTCTCGCCGATGTATTTCGACACCACGGCCGGCAGGCTGACGATGTAGAGGTCCACGGCCAGTTCGGCGGCGACGACCTCGGCTGCCATCGTCTTGCCCGTGCCGGAATCGCCCGCGAACAGGGCGGTCGCTCCCCAGCCTCGCCCGCCGCCGCGGCGCAGGTGCCATTCACCCAGTACCCGCGCCCGGTGCCTGATCCGGAAGGTCAGTGCCTCCAGTCGCTCACGCACCAGCGGGGGCAGCACCAAGTCGTCCCATGTGACGCTCGGCCGGACGTGTCGGGCCAGCCGTCCGAGGTCCCGCAGCGCGCAGTCATGGGATATCTGCAGCGCTTCCTCGGGCGGGAGGACGCGCGCGCGGACTGCGGCGCGGCGCCGGGCGCGGTCGAGGGCGGCGGCAGCTGTCATGCAGAGCCGTTCGCCTGCCGGAGGACGGGGTGCCTGTTCCGTCGTCGGTTTCGGCGAGATGCGTGTGAGGTCGAGGAAGGCCGCCGGCGTTACGCCCCAGGCCTCGGTGTCCCAAGTGCCGTTTCCGTAGAGCACCGTTGTCAGTGGTGCCCGGGCCAGACCTGTGATCAGCCGGCGGAGCACGGTGGCCTCCCGTCCGTCCGGTTCGACGAAGACCGGAACGATGACGGCTCCGCGCAGCAGCCGCGCCTCCCGTACCACCGCGTCCGTGAAGTCGTCCGGGGCGTGCTCCAGGTCCTCAGGGTTGACCACCAACGGCATCTGGCCGACTTCCCTCAGGGCCGCGCAGGCGGCGGAGAGTGCCAGCCCGGTGGTGCCCTCCTGTAGGTACACGGTCCTTGGCTGCGCGGCGTCGTTCGCATCGTCCGCGAGGCAGGGCCGGAGCTCGGCGAGGGCAGGGGGGTCCGCCGGGCCCGCTCCCGCGCTGACTACCTGGAGGTGGGGGGCGCAGGTCTCAGCCACGGCGCTGTCCCGGTTTCCAAGGAGGTGGGTCAGGACCCGGTCCGGTACGCGCAGCAGGCGTTCCGGCCAGGTGGCGTCGGGGTTCTCGTACTCCATCAAGCCGTCTGCCAGCAGGGGCGAGGTCGCGCGGAGCAGCCCGCGCGCCAGGCCCTCGGCCAACGGGATGCCCAGGACGTCCAGGGCCAGGGCGACAGTGGGGCGGGCGGAGTGGGCACCGCTCATCATCCGGTACGCGGCACCGCAGACAGTAATGAGCTCGGGCAGCAGAGCGCAGGCGAGCAGGTCGATGTCCACCGGGCTGAGATTGAAGTCCTGCGACAGGCGGACCAGCGGGTCTTCGTCGCCATACCGCCGGATGTCCCAGCTGTCTGCGCCGGCTGCGGGGTTCTTCTGGTGCTCGTCGGACCCTTCGCCTGGTTCGTCGCCATGGTCGTCGGCCGTGCGCTGCGCGTAGAGCAGCCGCAGCCGGTCCTCGACCACGGCCAGTCGGCTTCCGAGGAGGTCGCTGGAGCCCTGCATGCCGCCGGGGCGGCTCTGGTCGGGCGGACTCATGCGATCTCCTCGACGTTGCGGCGGCGCACGGGCGATCCGGCCCCCGGTTCCCCCAGCGGGACCCCTACGTCGGTTGCAGCACCGGCGTCGCCGGCCGGGCCGTTCCCCGCCACCTGCCGCGCCCTCAGGTGCATGCCCTTGGCCGGGGCCGGTCCGCTCTCCTCCGTGGGTCTGCTGACGGGAACGGTGACCGCCAGATCGAGCGCGGGCCTGGCGGAGATCCCCAGGGTCGGCCACAGCCGTGAGGCCGTGGTCTCCGGCGTGTCGCCGGCCTCGCGCAGTCCAAGTGACAGCCGCCTGCTCCCGCCGTTGCCACCCGGGGGTGCGTGCGCCACCAATTCCTCGGTACAGACGCACCATTCGAGGAGCGTGCCGAGCACGCCGTGCTCGTCCTGGGCCGATTGCGCCCAGACGCTGACCAGGTAGGTGAGGCGGAAGTAGCGAGGGGGGCCGGTGTTGCCGATCACGGTGCCCTGTTCGTCGAGGACGGTGACGCCGCCTGACTGGCTTCGGGAGGTGTCCTCCTCGACTCCGTACAGGAAGAGGTTGACGCAGGGTCCGGAGCGCCGGGCGGCCCAGTCCGCATCGGGTGTGTCGAACGACAGCTGGATGTTGGTGCCCCTCAGCGGGCCGCGCATCAGTTCAGCCCTAAGGGTCTCGTCGACCTGTTGGACCAGGCTCACCGCTCGTTCTCCTTCGCCGTGTCGCCCTCGGAGGGGGTCTTCTGGTCCGGGATGAGTTCACCGGTCACGAGTGCCGTGGCCGTGCACGTTGCGGCGCCTACGGTCGGCACGGGCAACGGTGACGGCGAAGGGAGGACTGTGGGCGGGGAGCTGGTGCCGTCGCCGCACTGGACCGTGATCCGTACGGTGTGCCCCTGCGGCACGGTTACGGGGATCTTGGGGGTGATGTCCTTGGCCTGGCTCAGGGAGACGCTTCCCAGTGGTTTGCCGTCGGCGCTCAGCAAGAGCGTGCCGTTGCCTGCGGCCGTGATCTGCACGGTCGTGAGCTGCAGCCGGTAGCCCGTCTCCACCGTGTACGCGCTCTCTTTGCTGCCGCCGGTGGTCTGGACGAAGAGTGGGTGCTGAAGCTGTCGCTTCTTCGGCGCCGCGTCCGCTTTCTCGTTCTTCTCGTCTTGCTCGTTCTTCTGCTTCTCCTGCGCCAGTTGCTGCCGGGCCTTGGCCGCGGCGGAGTTCACCTGCTCCAGCTGCGTGGGACCCGCCGCTGTCTGCGTTCGTGGCCCGCGGGTACCGCCCGCGATCGGGGACAGCCACAGGGCCGCACCGGCGACCACAACAGCCATCAGCACCATGGTCGCTCTCAGACCACCGGTCGTCAGGATCGGGCGTCGCCGGTGTGTGAAGACCCTCTCGCGGACCGCTTCGCCGTCCCACTCGGCTGTGATCTTGACGTTCCAGTTCTCGTCCTTGCCGACCGCAATGGGCCTCGCGGCCCGTAGCACCACGCCGATGCGCGCTCTCTCGCCGACCGCGAGCACCACGCGGGAACGCCGCATCCGCGAGCGCAGCGGTGCCTTCTCGTCCTGTGGCGAGGTACGGAGCCGCACAGCGACCGGGGCGTTGCCGGTGTTGCGGAGGGTGATGAGGTTACTGCCGGAGAATCTACCGACGGTCTGCGGGCGGGAGAGTTCCGCTTCCACGTCGCGGAAGGGACCGATGTCGATCTCGGCTTCGGGAACGACGACGAGGGACGGGTCCAGCACGGAGGCGACCTGGACCGCGAGCGCCAGAGGGCCCGGCCGCAGGTCGCTGCTCCGGGGCACGGTGATCGGGATCTTGATCTTCTCGTGCATACCCGGGTAGACGGGCAGCTGCCCCAGCCTCCGCTCGCCCCACTCGCCCCGCGGGGCGAGCAGGGTCAGATCGTAGGCGTCCACGATGCGGCCTTCGTTCCAGACGTGGAGATCCGCGCTCAGCGTGGTGCCGGGGACGACGGGCCCCTCGGGTGCGGCCAGTTCGGCTCGGAGCGTCATGTGTCCTGCCTGGTGAAGAACTGCACTTCGCCCAGCGCGACCGGTGTGCCGGGCTGCAGGCCGGCGTGGACCCTGCTGATCTGCAGCCGTACCGAGACGATGTCGTCCACGCCCCACCTGAAGTCCTGCGGACCCGGCTGGTCGGCCAGTCTGAGCTTCCTCTGCACGGACGTGCCGTCGCCCTTGACTGCGATTGCGGTGATCCGGGTGGGGCGCCCCACGGCGAGGTACTGCTTGGGTTGCTTGGAGGCTCCGTTCATGACGACGAGCCCGGTCAGGCGGAACGGGCGGGGGAATTGGGCCGTCAGGGACTGCCCGACCGCGCCCTGCCCCCGTTGCGCCGGGGCCCAGGCCCGGTTGTCCACGCCGTCGACCGACTTGCTCGCCTGGTAGCCGTTCGTCTCGCTGGTCGCCTTGACCGTGCC
Organism: Streptomyces sp. NBC_00322; assembly: GCF_036147535.1. NCBI lineage: Bacteria > Bacillati > Actinomycetota > Actinomycetes > Kitasatosporales > Streptomycetaceae > Streptomyces > Streptomyces sp. NBC_00322. The sequence continues at coordinate 2,001,553 of NZ_CP108019.1, forward strand.
CGGCGCCACGGCGACTTGGCGGGAGAACCGGTCCTGCACGGCGGGAATCACCGCGCGCACCGCTTCCTCCGAGCGCCCGGCCGTCATGCCGAGGGCGAAGCAGAACGGCAGCACGACCGGGATGAGCAGCCACCGGCGGTCCATGTGCCAGGGCCGTGGGCGGTCATCCCACTGCTTGCGCAGCCTCTGCCACCTGGTGAGCTGCAGCGGTTCCGGTTCCGGGCGCAGTTCGGCTCCGCACGGGCAGCAGTAGTGACGCGTTGCGTCGTTGTCCGTTCCGCATGCGGGGCAGGGCACCGCCCGCGGCACCGGTGCGTACGTCCTGTGGCGGCTGGCCGTGTCTTCGTAGGAGGGCACGGGTACGTACGGCCCCTGCAAGAGGCCAGGCGCTGCTGCCTCATCGGGTCCTGTGCCCGCATCGCCAACAGCGGGGGCAATTCCGTTTACCTGCCCGTCAACCGGGCCGGCCCCGCCAAAGCCCTCGGCGGCGGGCGTAGAACGGGCCGACGGCAACGGCGGGACCGGCGCTGCCTGCTGCTGCCAGGACGGCTGCACGGATGCGGGCCCCGGAGCTCCTTCGGGGCCGCCGGCATTCCCCGGACCGCCAACGGTGCCCCACGACGTCGGCTGTTCGCGGACCACGGCGCGCGTTCCCGTGTCGTCCCATCCCAGATAGGCGCCGCACGACACGCAGAACATCTCTCCGCTGTAGGCAGGTGCCCCGCAGGTGGCACACAGTTCTCTGCCGTAGTCGTTTGCGGCGTGCCCCGTGTGTCCCACGCCGCCGTCCCCGAACCCGCTCGTCACTCAGACCACGTCCTCGGGCGAGGCCGGCGCCGCGGGGGCAGAGGGTGCCCCCACGGACACACTCACCCGGCCGGCGACATGGGCCGGGAGCCATTCGCCCACCAGCGCTTCGATGTCTTGAGTACGGCCCGCGCAACGGGCGGCGGCCTCGGGAGACAGCACGATCCGCACATCGGCCCACGGATGCACCGCACCGTCGTGCGCCGCGGGACAATCCTGAGGCTGCCGACCGCGAACTGTACCCCCGGACTCGGTGATGTCCACGGTGGCGTCCAGCACCTCATGGGCAAGGAGTTCGAGACCTGCCCGCGTCCCGCGCAGGCCGTGCAGCCGACGCCCCAGCGACACGGCGTTCACGCGCCCGGTGGCGCCGATGGCGTCAGGAAGGTCCGTGCCGGTCCACCGCAGCATCCAGGTCAGGAAGTCGACGGGTGCGGTACGCGGCCAGAAGTACGCCTCGAGGCAGTCCAGGGTCTCGATGAGTGGGGCGAGAGTGTCGTCAAAGCCTGCGATGAAGCGGTCGGCGAAGTCGCCTGCTCGGTAGCTCTCGGGCAGCATCGCCCGCAGCGAACGGCTGCCGGGGGCCGGCGGTGGCGGTGCGGTGGTGCTGCCTCCGTGGGCTGCCCGCCCGCGGGAGCTGTCATCTGGTCTCCGCATGGGGTTTCCCCCTTTCTTGCGTGTGGTGTCGTGGCGCTGGGCTCTGCTATCGGGGCTTGGTCACGGCCACTTCGTGCCGGTAGGGCAGAAAGAGCGTCGTCGGCTCCGCCGCGATCCGCTGCTCGGCGAGCCTGCGCTCTCCCGTGGACAGATCGGCGGCATACAGTTCCACCTTCCTCACCGCCTCCACTCCGGTGCAGCGCGCCGCCACCGCGTAGACGTCGCTCATCCGCAGGGCGCGCCCGATGGGCCAGCCCTCGTGTCTGCCGTCTTCGGATGGCAGCGGGCTGAGGAACGCGTACAACGAGCGCAGCACTTCCTCGCGTACGGCTGCCGGCTGCCTGCGCCGCACGGGCTCGACCTCGGCGACCACTGTCACGCCCTGATAGGCCGGGCCGGTGATGGCCACCCGGGTGCCGAGCGGGCGCGCCGCCTCGACGGCGTCGGTCACCGCGTCGAGCATGCCCTGCGAGGGCATCAACTCCTGGCAGTTCTCAACCACTTGACGGTCGGAAACCTGGGGTACGACAAGGACGCGCACCAGCGCACCGCCGCCTTCCTCGGTGTCCGTGACGCATTCGATGCGGCCCGCCTCGCGACAGGCGGCCCGTGCGATCGCCTCGTAGTCCCGTGCGGTCACGGCTCTGTCCTGGGTGCGCAGCCACTGCGCGGCACGCTGTCTGACCGCGGTCACCGACTCGGCGTCGACGCCCCCGGCCGCGCCGGTGCGGTTCTCCACTCGGCCGATCAGTGCGATCGGAGTGCGCAGGACCGTCAGCGTGCGTGCGGCGACGTTGCCTCCGCGCCCGCCGCCTCTGCGGTATCCGGCGACGCTGATGCGGGAACCGATGGCAGGCGGGGCTCCGTACTGGCGGACGGTGCCGTCCGGTTCCCGTACCGCCGGGCCGAACCGCACCTCTCCGGTGACGTCGTCCACCGTCACGTGCCGGTCATCGGGCAGGGAATCGGCGAACGTCTCAACCCTGGTCCATTCCTGCCGGCCGCCGGGCTCCTCGATGATCACGGTGCTCAGCGAGCCTGCGGCGACAGGTGCCCTCTCCAGAACGAATCGCTGCCCTGATGTGCCGTCTGAGGTGCCCAGTTCCTCGCCTGTGATGACCTCGCCGTGCACGGCCGTAGTGGTGCCGCCGACGGTGAAGGCCTCCACCGCGTTGACCTGGGGAGAGGCGGAGTACTGCGGCTGCCCTGGGGCGGGCTCGACGACACGGCAGCGCAGCCATGCGGCGCGGCGGCGGCCGATCAGCGAGGGCGCGTGGCCCTCCGGCACGAGCAGCACCACTTCACCGGGCCGGTTCAGACCCCCGGTGGAATCACGGTCGACCTCGCACGGGAGCCAGCCATCCCCGCACCACGCCTCCCACACCAGCGGCGGTCGCCGCGGGTCCACGCCGATGCCTTCGAGCGAGCAGTCGATACGCAGCGCCAGTGCGCACCGCGGGACGGCCTCGGTGATCCCGATCAGGAGGCTGTCGCCCGGCGTGGGGCGGGACGAGAAGCAGGTGACGCTCTCGCCGGCCAGGAAGCGCTCGGTGACCAGCACCGCGCCGTGGCCCGCCTCCGCCATGCCGATGTGCTTGAACGCGGTGGGCACGATGTCCAGTTCGCGGTCGACGGTGAAGACACAGGCAGGTCCGTGCCCGGTGCGCGGCGTGGCGACCTCCGCGCCGACGGGTACGGGGACGGCCGCCTCCACGGCTGCTGAGAGCCAGAAGGTCAGCTCCGTCCGCGCTGCCTGGGGGGGCAGCAGTTTCACTCCCAGCAGGTCCAGGAATTCCAGGTGGATCTTGTCCGGTATCTGGTTGAGACGGTAGCTGAGCTGGTCGACCATGTGCGCGAACGCCTCGATGAGGGCGACTCCCGGGTCGGAGACGTTGTGGTCGGTCCACTCGGGGCAGCGGCGCTGAATGAACCGCTTGGCGTCGTCGACCAGGTCCTGGAAGCGCCGGTCGTCAAGGTTCGGGCTAGGCAGTGACATGGTTCCGGTCTTCTTCTTGTGGAGCGTGGGGAGTGCCTGGAACACCGGGCTCACCGGGTGTACCCGTGGCCGGCTCTGCCGGTGTCCCGCCCCTGTCGTGGGGAGGGATCACATAGAACGGATGGACGAGGTTGCGGCGGCTGTTGGTGGCAGCCAGGTGGTAGCGCACATGGATCTGCAGCACGTCCTGCTCGTCCGCGCTCTGCACGACCTCCACGTCGTCCACGACGATGCGTGGTTCCCAGCGGTCCAGGGCCCGTCGCACCTCCCCGGCAATGGCGCCGCTGGTTGAGGCGTCGAACGAGCCGAAGACCTGGTCGCGTACAGCACAGCCGAACTCGGGCCGCATCGGCCGCTCCCCGGGCTCGGTGCCGATGATGAGTCGGATCGACTGCTCGATCTCGGGCCAGCCTTCGGCCATGGCCACTCCGCCGGACGGACTCACGCCCATCGGCCACGCCCAGCCCCTGCCGATGAAGAACTCCGACACCTCAGCCGCCTATGTGCACGGTCGGCGCCCCGCCCACGACTGCGGCCCCGCACGGCAGCTTGTCGCCGAGCCGGGCAGCCGGCATGCCGCCGATCAGCACGGTCTTGCCGGGCGTGGGAACCGGGATCAGCGGCATGGGAGGCAGCGGTGGTACATGGGCGGGGAACATACAGGTGGCCAACGACGCTGCCACGGCAGCGGGCTGACCCGCGATCAGTACGTTGGGGACCAGAGGTGGTCCGGTGATGGCTCCGGTGCCGACGGGTACCGGGACGGGGGTGGGGTTGGGGATGTGCGAGGTGGCGTCGCCGATCCGTGCTGCGGGGGGCATGGTCACGGTTCCTCTCGTTATGGCCTGCGCCGCGCGGCTGTCGTGCGACGTTTGCGGACTGCTCGGGGGATGGGGGACGGGCAAGGGGTGTTCTCCACTGTTCAGTTGAGCTTGACCAGTGCTGCGGAGATCTCGGCAAGGGTGCCGCCCTGCACCTTCACCGCACCGGTTCCGGTGACCTTGACGTCCGTGCCGGACACCTCGACCTGCTGACCGGACAGCTTGATCTGACTTCCGCTGAGCTTGAGGGACCCTGAACCGGCGTCCATCGTGATCCCGTTGCCCTTCACCTCCACGGCGCGTTGCGCCTCGATGACGACAGCGCCGTCGCTGTGGATGGCGACCCGCGTGCCGTGCTGGTCCAGATCGATGCGGAACTTGTTGTCACCGGTGGCCAGCAGCACGCCCAGCGGGCCTTGGTCCGCGTCCAGCAGCTCGAGCCGGTGACCCTTCTTCGAGACGAAGGAACGGCGGTTCGTGGTGCCCTTGGTCTTGTCGAGCAGGTCGACCTGGTGCGGGCTCGGTTTGTCGACTCCGTTGTAGAGGCCGCCGATCACGTACGGGCGGTCCAGATTCCCCTGCTCGAAGCCGACCAGCACCTCGTCGCCGACCTCCGGAAGGACGACCCCGCCGCCTTTGCTGCCTCCCAGCTGAACGGTGCGGGCCCAGTTGCCGACGTAGTCGTCCGACAGCCACGGGTACCGCAGCCGAACCCGTCCCTGGTCCTTGGGGTCCTTGATGTCGACGACTTCGGCGGGCGCCAAGCCCGGCATCCGGTGCGCGCCGCCCTCGGCGTCACCAGGGCCGCCGGCAGATGACCGGTCGTCGCCCTCGGACACCGCGACCTCGGTCGTGTAGCCGGTCTCCGGGTGGTACTCGTGCCGTACCGACGTCACGATGTACTGGCCTCCGTACTGGTTGCCCAGCCCGTTGAGCGTGACCGCCGAGCGCAGCCGCAGCCGTGGCTCTCCCCGTACCACGGCATGCAGTTCGGTGAGACCGGCCGCGACCTCCTGTGCCATGGCGTCGGCGACCAGTTCGACCTCGTGCTGGGTCGCCCGCGGCACCGACGACAGCCGCAACGGCTGGCCGGCCACGGATGTGCCGGGGGCCCTCCACCGGACATCCCGGGTCGCCGCGGCCTCCACCTTGCGCTCGGCGACCAGCTGCTGCTTGCGCTCCGGGTCCCAGCCCCGCACCTCCACGCCGGTTACCTGTTCCCGAAGAGAGGCGCCGGAGCGCACCTGCACCAGGTTCTGGCCGTACTCCAGGACGAACGGACTCTGCCCGGCCCGCGTCCGGCGCGACGGCGCGGCGGACGCCGTCGTCGGCGGTCTGAAGTGCAGGGCGCCCGCGCGCACGAAGACATCGAAGCCGTTCTGCCGCGCGAGATGGGTGAGGAATTCCCAGTCGGAGATGCCGGGCTGGGTAAGGAACTCATACACGAGCGAGGTACCGTCCACCTGACCGATCTTCAGCCCGGCTTTGTCAGCCAGCGAGCGGGCGATCTCCCCTGCGGACATCTGTTGGTAGCTGGCAACCCTGCGCCCCCGCTTCAGCCGGTGCGCCAGGTCCTCCGCCCGCACGACGCTGAAGGTGCCGGCACCCCCTGCCCGCACTTCACAACCGGTGATCTCTCCTTCGAACAATTCGGTGGTCCCGCGCGGGTCCCGGGCCACCAGCTTCAGCGGTGCGCCGAGCGTGAACCCGTGCGTGGCCGGCAGCTCGCATCGCGGATCGCGGAATCCCAGCTCGGCCGAGGCCGACTCACGGCCCGACTCCTCGACGACCGCCCAGGCCAGGGCGAGACCCCAGGGACGGGGCAGCGACCGCCCGGCGGCCCGGACGTCGAGTCCTGCGGTGTGCCGCTCCACGACTTCCTCTTCTCTGCGAGTGCTCGGTGGTTGAAACCTTGGCCGGGGGCCTCGATGACAATGCGATGGCGTACGGCGACCTGGTCCGCGCCGCCGTCCGGCGTCAGTCGTCGTGCCGGCCCGGCAGCAGGACCTGTGTGCCTGGGAGCAGCCGCCAGGGATCGGACAGCCCGTTCAGCTCGGCGACAGCCCGCCAAGCCGCCGCACCGCCCAGCTCCTGGTATGCGATGGACTGCAGCGAATCACCGGCCACGACCGTCCGGGCACGGCGCGACGACGGCGAGCCGGAGGTGGGGTTCTGACCCTTCGTCGCCCCGCCTATTTCCTCCAGCTTGATCGCGCACACCGCCCGCTGGGGGCTGCCCTGTGAGGAGAACCGGGTGTAGGTCGCCTGCAACGTGCGCAGATACGCAAGGAAGGACACCGAGGCGAAGTCCCCCCAACAGAACCTGACCCAGGGCGGTGACGGCTGGTCCGCATCGATGCTGTTCTCCGTTGGCGCACAGCACTCCAGCAGCTTGGTGACCCGCGCGTCGACCGACCCGCCGCGCTGGTCCGCACCGTCCAGCAGCACCGTCATCGCCAGCACACGGGGCAGGCTCCCGGTGAACTCCGGCACCGCGGTCCGTGGCGCGGAGCGCACGTGGTGGCGCGTCCACGCGGCCTCCTTGACGAGGGCCAGTTCGGCGGGGTTGAACTGCAGGTGAATCGTGTCCACCCCCACGCCGGGGTCGGTCCCCCCGTTGCTCGGCGGGGCGTACACCTCCAGCGACGCCCGCACCATCTTGTCGAGACTCTCACCCGGCATGCCCGCTCCCTTCTGTGATCCACGCATGCAGGAGCAGGGCGAACATCGGGTCACCACGGCGACCCGGGTCATCTGCATCGTGACGTCTCATGTAGTGCCTGCCTTGAAGAAGCCGTGGTGGACGATCTCCAGCACCTCCGTGGCGGCCATCGGCGCCGACACGTCGAAGTTCGGCCCGCTCCACGAGATGGGCACCACGTTCAGCAGGTCCCACTTGGCCAGCACCGCGCCGGTCGCCGACAGCGATGCGATCTGCCCTGTGCGCTGCCGGGAGTCATTGACCACGTCGATCACCCACTGGCTCGTCTTCTCAGCCTCGGCGGTCAGCGGACGCGTCAGCACCAGGGGCGGGAACGAAACGCGCTTGGGGAGATACCACGTCGAGTCGTTGCGGCCACCCTCGGCGTACTGCTCCACCTCGACCGTGCACGACAGTCCCGTACACCCGGTGAACACACCGAGGTCGATCCCGTCGATGACAAGGCGGAACCGATGGGTGGTCCCCGGGTCGACCGCATTACGCTCCATGCATGCCCCGTTCCTCGTGCTGTGCCGGCTCTTCGTCCTTGGCCGGCCGCCGGCGCGCGAGTTGTTCGGGCCACACACCCCACCGTGTCTGCCGGTCCGGGCCCGCCATGACGTCCTGCGGCTCCGGTCTGTCGAACGGCAGCCCGGCGCCGCTGCGGAACCACTCGCCGGAGACGGGTACGTTCGCGTACGCGGCCCGAGAGTCCAGGCTGATGTGCGGCGCGCCCGCCGCGATGGGCGTGACCAGCCCTGTATGTCCTGCCGGTCCCCCTCCCCGTACAGCACTACGGCGCTGATGGTTGTGAGGAACGGGGGAAGTCCTGGGCCGGTGCGGCGACGGATCGCGTGACGTCGTCCTCGCACGCACCGGATCGGCGTGGGGGACCGGCTCTGCGCCGACCGCGTCCCCGGCAGTCGCCGCCGCCTGGTGTTGCGGGCCACCGCACCAGGCGGCTGGCTGCTGCCCGTTCTGTGATGGTCTCCACGCGTACGAGGCTGGTCCGTTGGCCGGCGATGATGCTGCTCGCCGGCCGATCGGCCGCTGCGCCGTGAAGGGCTCTGCGCCGGCGGGAACCGTCCGAGATACACTGGCCACCCTGGGCGGAGAGAACGCTCTCGGCAAATCGGCAACGTCGTCCTCCGTCAGCACCGTTCTCGGGCGTTCTTCTGGGAGGGACGTGCTCGTCGGGCCGCTGGTTTGGCCATCACCGCTTTTCGCCATCAGCCGGTCCTGCAACCAGGTAACCCGTCCGCGCGGGTCGGTCGTCCTTTCATAGATGCGAGCCCGTCCTGCCCCAGTGCGGACAGCTGCCTCGGCCCCTCCGACCATGCGGTCGAGTGCACGCCAGGACTCCGTCCATCGCGTGGACGCTGCATCCGGCATGGATGCAGCGCCGTTCAGGTGCGAAGGCAGCCAACTCAGCGACCTCTCCGCCGCTTTCGCCTCCGCGCGGACGCGCACAGCCGCTCCCTCGTGAGGAGCAGTGCCGGTCCGTTGCGCCCGAGGCCGGTCCGCTGCGTTCCCTTCCGGAGAGTGCGGACGAGCGAGCCATACCGGCACAGCAGCCGCGCCTGTCGAGCGGGGCCGACCCCCGGTGTCAGGGCGGGGCCGACCCCCGGTGTTGGGGTGCGGCCGCTCAGCTTCGTCGGCTGCGGTTGCTGCGACGGGCACAGCCATGACGGCGCCCTGGGCATCTGCCCTGACTGCCTCGGCCTGCTTGCGTCTTGGCGGCAACGAAGCGGAATGAGCCGTCGGCCTGTCGTTGGAGGGCTCGTGCGCCGACGCGTGCGTGGACGTGCGGGGACGCCCCTGCACCAACGGAGGCACCGACGCGTGGGAACGCTCCTCGTCCTGTGGCAGGCCGGACGCATGCGGCTGATGCGGCGTACCCGGCGTGCGTCCCGTTCCTGGGGCCCCCCTGCTCTCCCGCGCATCCGAGTTGGAGACCGGCGGCGCCCAGACCTGGTTCGCAACCGCGCGAGGTGTAGGCACAACCCCGTGCGCCACATGCCGTTGCGGCCGTCCCGGGGCCGGCTCCTCCCAGCGTGTTGCGGCACTGTGGCCCGAAGCATCGGCAGTGGCAGGAGTGCCGCTGACGGAACTCCGTCGGAGACCTTCTTCGGTGTGGGCAGCACGTGACTCTGTGCGGGGGGCGGGGACGGGGGTGGGAGGACGGTCGTCATCTGTCCCTCGTGCACCGGTACGGTCTTGGCTTGCGCCACTCGCCGTTCCGCTCCGCGGACGTTCGTGACCGACGGGGACGGGGATGTGCCCCTCATGTCCAGGGTCGTTGGCGGGCCGAGGGGCAGGCTCCGCGAGGTGCTGCTTCTGCAACGCCTCCAGCGGGGCGAGCGGCAGTTCCCGGGCGGTGTGCACCTCATGCCGCGAACCCGGTGCCCCACCCTGCCCTACAGCCGTTTGGCTGATGACCGCGTCGGCCGACGAGGACACACGGACTGCTGCGACACCATCCGCAGCACAGTCGGAGAGCGGCTCGGCCTCGTGTGCGGTCTTCGGGCCACGACCGCTGTTGCGAAGCGCGCCGGCCTGCTCACCCCCCTGGCCCGCTGCTGGACCAGGCCCCGCCTCGGGCGCAAGCTCCGAGTCCGGACCGCCGTCAGATGGCAGGGCGCCACGGACGTGCCGTTTCTGTGCGCTCCGCATCGGCACCCGACGGCTCCGTTCAGCAGCCATCCCGTGCTGGCGCGCCTCCCCGCCAGGCGTGCTGCTCGCCTGCCCTGCACGAGGTCGTTCAGCAACCGGATCCCGATGCAGGTTCGTCGCCGCACTCGGCTCCGATCGGACGGAGTGTCGCGCGCTGTCCCACTCGCCCTCAGGTACGCACCGTTCCGAGTGCCCCGCCAGGTGCTCGGGTGACACCGCTCGCACAGGCCCGGCACGCCGGTACGCTGCCGGGCCCTCGTGCCGGCCGGTCCGCGGCCCAGTGTCCTTGCTCACGCGTGCCGTACTGTCCGCCCCTCTCCGTGCACCGGCGTCGCCCACATCGCGGGGGCTGCCTTCGGTGGCGGCGCGCTTTCTCTGACGCCGCTCCGGGGACATCGCGGGCGCGCTCGTCAGGCCGGGCACGCCGGATTCCTCGTATCCTTCAGGAGCATGGGTCGCGTATGACACCGCGGGTGAAGACCCGGCATGCACCACCGGACCGGTATCCACAGCGGTGGACTGAGCATCGGCCACCGCGGCCCGGGACTCAAGAGCAGACGTGACAGAGGCCCGGGCCGCGCCGTCGGCAGTACGGACCAGCCGCGCACCCGCCCGGCGCCACCACGTTGTGCGCAACCGCGCGGCACGGTGGTCACGGCTCTCAGCACTCCCGGAGGCACGCATGTGCCTCGCGACCAAGCCTTCGCCGTCCGCCGGAACAAGGCCGCCCACCGCAGCGGCGCCTTTCTCTGCAGTGGCACCGGCACGGGCCTCCTCAACAACCGGTCGGCCCCCCTGCTCCCACACCTGCGCATCGTCGTGGCGGAAGTCGTCGGCCCAAAGGAGGGTCGCCGGTTGGCGGTGACGATGCCGATACACGCCGCCCCACATGCTGGTGACCCACCGGAACATGAGGGGCGCCTGCGGGTTCACCAGCGACAGCCCGCTCCCGCTCAAGCGGCAGTCGCGCCATGAGGCCAGGGATGCGGCGACGCCGGGCGCGTACGTGACCGTGCGCACCCCTCCAGTGCAGGCGGTGGCGACGGGCGTAACGATCTTGGGGATCCGCACCTCGGCCTGAGGGCCTCGGGAGTCCTCGAAGTCCCTCGGTTCCATGGTCTTGTCCGTCAGCGCACGGGCCACGGCGGCGGGTTCCGCGCCGCTCTGTCCGCTACTCCTGCGGAACTTTCGAAGCCCCACGTTCCTAACCCCTGCCTGCCACATGGTGATTGATGGATCTGATCTGGCGGATGTAGCGCCCGCGCTCCCCATGGTCGAGGTCGAGGATTTCGCTCAGCGGCCAGTGGAAGTGGTAGGCGATGTACGCGATTTCGGCATACAGGTCCTCGGTCGCGTACACCGTCATTCCCCCAGGCGACTCCCCATGTCCACCTGGAACTCATGGCGGCACTCCGGGCACACCGTCGTCGCCAGGGAAGTGCCGTCCGTGTTGATTTTCTCGTAGAACCTCTGAAGAAAGGCGAGGTCAGCCGCGAACATCCCCTCGACGATGCCGGCGTGCACATCGGTCAGGGTCCCCAGCCGCGGGATCAGCCGTCCCAGCAGCACGACCGAGAGATAGGCCGGGTTCTCCTGCACCCTCTGGTCTTTCAGCGGAATGAGCTCATCGCGGGCCGTCGCCAAACGCATCACGCCCTCGCGATGAACGTTCCCGTCCCCATCCACATAGCCGCGCGGCAAGGTGAAGGGAAACTCCGTGCGGGGGGTTACGGGCCCGGGGGACGCAACCGCAGCCACATCGGGCGAGGCCTGCGAGTACGACGCGGCGCGTTCGCCCGGAGCAGTCGGCCCCGGCATCACCGGGGTCATGGCCTCCGTAACCCGCCCTCGCCTCACGCGTCCTCTACCTTCAACTCTTCGCATTCGATGGTGACGATCTCCTCCACCGCGTTGGTCTGGCCGGCGATCAGGTCCCCGGTCTGCCAGGAACTCAGCCAGGCATTCGCGAGCGTGATGCGTTGCACCGTTTTACCGGTGTTGTCCTTCATCTCGATGGTGACGTTCTTCCGGGCCTTGCCCACGTCACCGTTGGCGTACGTCAGCTGGAACCAGTCGGTGAGGGCTTTGCTCTTGTCCTTTCCGCGCGCGATCGTGACACTCCCTGGCGCCTTCGCGCCGGGCTGCTTCCGGACGTACGGGATGCCCTGGTCGGTCACGTGCTGACTGGTGATGACGTCCTGCTGCATTTTGATCCCGCTGACGCTCTTCAGCTGCTCGAGCTGAACGCCGTCGATCTGGATACCGAAGGCATGAACGACGAAGTTGTCCTGCGTATCTGGCATTGCTGGTCCTCAATGTGTGTATGGGTGCACCAGGGGCACCGTCCTGTGTGAGAGCGGCTAGGCAGCCGTGCCGGCTCCGCCGGGTGATTCCTGTGAAATCCGGAAGACCACGAACTCGGCCGGCCTGACCGGGGCCACACCGATCTCGCAGATGACCTGGCCGGATTCAATGACGTCCGGCGGATTGGTCTCCCCGTCGCACTTCACGTAGAACGCCTCGTCCGGGGTGGCACCGAACAGTGCGCCCTGGCGCCACTCCCCCACGAGAAATGCTGCGACGTTCCGGCGGACCGTCGCCCACAGCCGCTCGTCGTTGGGCTCGAACACCACCCACTGGGACCCCAAGAAGATCGACTCCTCCAGATAGTTGAAGAGCCGGCGCACGTTCAGATAGCGCCAGGCGGGATCACTGGAGAGGGTGCGTGCCCCCCAGACCCGGATGCCGCGCCCGGGGAAGCTTCTAATGCAGTTGATGCCAGCCGGATTCAGCCGCTCCTGCTCCCCCCTGGTGATCTGGACTCCCAGGTCCAGTGCTCCGCGCAGCACCTCGTTCGCCGGCGCCTTGTGCACGCCACGCGCCTCGTCGTTGCGCGCCCAGAGCCCCGCGACGTGCCCCGACGGCGGCATCATGAAGGTATCCCCGTCGGACGGGTCGGCCACCTTGATCCAGGGGTAGTAGAGGGCCGCGAACTTGGAGTCGAACCCGGTCTCGTTCTGCCGCCATTCATAGGCTGCGGTGGGATTCAGGTCCGGCAGGGGGTCGATGATGGCCATGCGATTGGCCATCTCCTCACAGTGGTTGATCATCGCCAGTTGCACGGCCTTGACCTGTTCGCGGGAAAGGTCACCACGCTCGTATGCGGTCATCAGGTCAGGGGCGGCCACCATCGTCACGTCGTCGATCGCCTCGAGCCCCGAAAGGCCCGAACGGCGACTGACATCGCCCACGTAGCGAGCGACCGTCCCACCTGCGATCCCTGCCTCGCCCCCAGCGGCGGCGTCCGCGGTCAGCACCAGTGTCTGCCTGTCGGGCAGCGCGAGAGCGGCCCCCGTCGAAGCAGTGGCCTCCTCCACGAGCAGAAGTTTGGAGCGCTCCCTGACCTGCGTCGCCACGTAGCGGTCCGAGGACGGGTCGGTCGAGACGTTGAACGACTCGACCAGCGAGCCCCCCACCTTCACCGACAGCTTGTAGGAACCCTCACCGTCCTGGACACCCTTGGCATCGCCCTGCCCCGCGGCCTCACCGTCCCCAGTGTCCTTGCCCGCCTTGACTCCCGGTGGCCGGCGCGTCTTCGCCGCCGTGTCGTTCCCCGCCGCGCGCTCCACCTCCACGGTCACATCCTTGTCCGCGGCAGAAGGCAGCGCTGCGACACGGAAGCTGCCCAGCTCATGCCGGGGGGCCTCGGCGAGAGTTCCCACGGCTGACGAATCGTCGGCGTCCACCGCCGCGGCGCCGCTGGAACCTCCCACACGTACGACGTAGCACGTACCGCCGCCGTTCGCGAAGTATCCGTACACGGAATGACCGAGATAACAGCCCTCGGAAAAGTCCCCGAAGACGTTCGTGAACTGGCTCCAGTTGCTGATGCGCACCGGCTCGTTCAGCGGACCCTGATCGGCGAACCCGATGAAGGCGGCAACTGCGGTGCCCACGCCTTCAACTGGGCGGGATCCGCTCTCCATTTCCTCCAGGTAGACGCCCGGGGACAAGTAGTTGGGCACCCATCACTCCTAACTGCACGGTCACTTGATGACAACTCAGCTGATCCGGCTCAGGCACCGGGTGAGTCCGGGGACGGCGCTGCTGGTAACAAAGCTGCCGCACACGCAGCGCCAAAGGATCACGGAATATCCGTGAGAATTGCATGCCGATCCTTACGACACTGTGGTCTTGACGGAGCGTCGGCTGGTGCGCGGTTCCGCCCAAGCTACGCTCGGCTGCGGCAGCGTGACGGGCTGTGCCCGACCCGCGAAGGCCCCAGTGGAGCGCCCCTGACCAGCAGCCAACGGATAGCTGGGCTGTGTTATCGGCCTCCTCCGCCAGCGTCCAGCCGTTCTCCCGCAGCGCCGCCGACGCTCGTATCGACCGGTAACTGGCCCGGGTGGGCCATGGCTGATGCCACAGCTACAGCACGATTGCCCGGGCAGCCCTCCCGCCAGCATGGCCACCCACTCGACAAGCGCATGCGGAATGTTCCATGCGGCAGAGACATCACCGACGAGGGATGGTGTCCCGCGAAGTGGTGTTGCCGGTCATGGTTCGGGAACGCGCGAGTGTCTGCCCGGGGTGGGCTTCCGCTCTCGGTGACTGCTCCCTGAACAAGGGGCAGGCCATCGCGCAAGTCTTCTTGATGAACGGGTCGTTCAACCAAGGGAGTGCACGGTAGCCAGTCCGACCTGATGCGGCTGCTGCAGCTGTAGCAGCTCGACCTCATGGCCGGGTGTTCCTGGCCAGTGGCCGTGAGTGCAAGCTCGTCGTCGGTATCGACGACCACTCCCGGTTCATCGTCCTCGCCAAGGTGGTCGCCGAGCCGTCTGGCCGCGCGGTGTGCACCGCCTTCGCCGAGGCCATGACCGTGTACCGAGTGCCGCCAGAGTTGCTGACCGGCAACACACCGGCCGCTACACCAAGCCGTTCCCGGCTGAGGTCCTCTTCGAGAGGATCTGCCGGGACAACGGCATCACCGCCCGACTGACCAAACCCCGCTCATCCACCACAACCGGCAAGATCGAGCGGTTCCACAAGTCCTTGCGGCGCGAACTCCTCGACCGCGTAGGGCCTCACCGAGTCCGAGCACGCGCGCGTGGAGGCAGTCGGCATGCACCGGGAGGTGCTGGCTGGTTCGAAGGCCAGGGTGCCGGAGGAACTCTGGGACGTGCTGCCCGAGTTGATGCGGCTCGCCCAGATGCGGCTCGTCCTGTACTGGATCTTCGACCGGACCGAGGGCTGCGAGTCCAGCTACCGGCTCGCGCAGCGTGGCGCCCGCCTCACTGCGCGGGACATCGCACTGGCCCGGTTGCGGGTGCTGGGGACGCTCGTCCACGAAGTGCACGAGCCGTTCACGGATTTCCTGCCGGGGATGACCAAGGCGCTTCGGGATCCGGCCGGAAGGGCCGGGGGCGCCCACCACGGACAGGCGCCCCTGAGCGCTCAGTCATCGCGTCGACCTCGTCGCCCGTCAGCTCCACGTCGTACACCAGCGGTTCCGCCGCCACGACGACGTGCCGGGCCCGGGATCCGTACGAGGGACCGTCACCGCTACGAGGTACGTACCCGGCACCGGAACCGACAGGTTGTAGGAGCCGTCCGCGAGTGACGTGACCCGGTCCAGCCGGCGGCCTCCCCTCGACAGCAGCGTCACGGCCGCACCCTCGACCGGTCGTTCTCCGCGTCCCGAACGATACCGAGCGCCGCGGTCGCGCCGACCGGCCGCGGGATCTCGTCCGGCTCCTCCTCGCGCGGCTCCACCGCCAGGTGGGGCAGACTGCGGTCCAGCCAGCCCGGCAGCCACCAGTTCGCCCGGCCCAGCAGATGCATCGCCGCCGGCACCAGCGCCGTCCGCAGCACGAACGCGTCCAGCGCGACCGCCGCCGCGAGCCCGACGCCCGCCATCGCCACTGCCGAGTTGCCGCTGAGCACGAAGGCGAGGAAGACGCAGACCATGATCAGGGCCGCGCAGTTGATCACCCGGCTGGTCTCCGTGAGGCCGACGCGGACCGCGCGGGCGTTGTCCTTGGTGTCCACCCACTCCTCGTGCATCCGGCTCACCAGGAACACCTGGTAGTCCATCGACAGGCCGAACAGCAGGGCGAGATTGATGACCGGCAGGAAGGCCTGGATCGGTCCCTCCTTGCCGAGGCCCAGCAGGTCCAGGCCCCAGCCCCACTGGAACACCGCAACGAGGACGCCGAAGGACGAGGCTGCGGCGATCAGGTTCATCAGGGCGGCCGTCAGCGGCACCACGAGCGAGCGGAAGGCAATCATCAGGAGCAGGAATCCGAGGCCGATGATGGTCACGACGAAGTACGGCATTCGGTCGCCCGTGACCGTCGCGAAGTCCTTCGAGACCGCCGTGACCCCGCCCACGTGGGCCGTCGCGCCCGCCTTGGGGATCACCTCCGCGCGCAGGGTGTCGATCAACTCGTCCGTCCGCTCGGACTGCGGCGAAGTGGTCGGCATGACCTGGATGACCGTGACACCCTGCGCGGCTGGCAGCACGGCGACCCGGGCCACTCCGCGGGTGTCGCGGATGTCCTCGGCCAGCGCGGTCGCGTCCCCGCCCGCCGAGACCACCTGGAGCGGCCCGTTAAAGCCGGGGCCGAAGCCCTCGGCAAGCAGGTCGTACGCCTTCCGGGTCGTCAGTGAGGCGTCGTCGTTGCCCTGGTCGGCGGCGCCCAGGCGCAGGGACAGCACGGGCAGGGCGAGGACCACCATGGCGACCACGGCCAGCGCCGCGACCGTACGAGGACGCTTCTGCACCGTGTCCGACCAGCGGGCGGCAAGTCCGCCCACCTGCTCCTTCTCAGGGCCCTGCGCCGCGAGGCGGCGCCGCTGCCGGCGGCTGAGCACCCGCGGTCCCAGGAGCCCGAGCAGCGCCGGCAGCAGGGTGGTGGCAGCGAGCACGCTGAGCACGACGGTGAGCGAGGTGCCGATGACAACGCCGTCCAGAAAGCGCAGGTTGGTCACGAGCATCCCGGCGAGCGCGATGCACACCGTGCCGCCGGCGAACAGCACTGCCCGGCCCGAGGTATTGAGGGCGGTGACCGCCGACTCCTCGGGATCCAGGCCCCGCAGAATGCCGCGCCGGTGCCGAGTGACGATGAACAGCGCGTAGTCGATGCCGACACCGAGGCCGATCAGCGTGGCGAGCAGCGGGGCGATTTCGGGCACGTCCGTGACATTGCTGATCAGCTGGGTGGAGAACAGTCCGAGGCCGACGCCGAAGGCCGCGACGGCGATCGGCAGCAGCATCGCGAAGAGCGAGCCGAAGGCCAGGAACAGCACGATCGCCGCCGCCGCGATGCCGACCAACTCGGACAGGCCCGCGGGCGGCTTCTGGATCTGGGAGATCGCCATACCTCCCAACTCGACCTGCAAACCGTCGCGTTCGGCGGCCTGCGCGGTGTCGACGACGTCCTGCACGAGTTGCTCGGACACCTCGTTCGCCCGCTTGGTGAAGGTGATCTGGGCGTAGGCGATCTTTCCGTCCCTGCTGATCTGCGCCACGCCCTCCGGACCGGCGTACGGGCCGGCGACCGCGCCGATGCCCGGCTTCCGCCCGATCTCCGCCAGCGCGGGCTCGATCCGAGCCCGTACGGCGTCGTCCCGGACCGACCCCTGATCGACCTTCCACACCACCGTGTCGGTGTCGCCCGCGGTCTTCGGGAAGGCCTTCTCCATAAGGTCGTACGCCTTCTTGGAGTCCGTGCCGGGCAGGGAGAAGACGTTCGCGTAGTCGGTGCCCTTCGCGGAGACCGCCGTGACTACCCCGAGCAGCACCCCCACCCACACCAGCAGAACCAGCAGCCGGTGCCGATAGCACCACCGCGCCAATGACGTCACGCTCTTCACTCCTTCATCAAGTTTCCCCCCTGAGCACCAGCATCGGCTGTGGCCGTGGGCGGAGGGATCCGATCCCCGCGCCCGACGCGGACCCGGGCGGAAACGCATACTGGTGTGCATGACCGCCAATGAGGCAGCACGAGGGGGCCACCGTCCTGCTCGTCGAGGACGAGGAGAACATCTCGGACGTTCTGGCGATCGCCCTGCGCTACCACCGCTTCCCGGTGACCGCGGGCACCGTCAGTGAGGCGCTCGCGCTCGCCGGGCGCATCCGGCCGGACGTGGCCCTGCTCGATGTGATGCTGCCGGACGGCGACGAGCGCGCGCTCGGCCGTGCATGCTGGTGACAAGGCTGCCGCACACGCAGCGCCACAGGATCACGGAATGTCCGTGAGAACTGCATATGCGGTGTTGACGGAACGTCGACTGGAGAGCCGTTCCGCCCAAGCTACGTTCGCTGCAGCGGCGTGACGGGCTGTGGCGCCTGCGAGACTGGACCGAAACCAGGGCCTCGCCCTGCACGACGTGCTGGACACAAAGGGCGGACAGCATCGACGTCTTTCTCTAAGTGGTCATCTCATTTGGCTGACTCGGTAGGCTATGGGCCGTGGTGGGGATCGTTGAGCGGCTGGTGCCGGATGAGTTGTGGGAGTTGTTCCAGCGGGTGGTGCCGGAGGCGCCGTTGCGACCTCAGGGCGGTGGCCGGCGTCGGCATGGTGACCGGGAGGTGCTGGCCGCGATCGTGTTCGTGGCCACGTCAGGCTGCACGTGGCAGCAGTTGCCCGCAGCGTCGTTCGGACCCTCGGGGGCGACAGCCCATCGGCGCTTTTCCGAGTGGACGAAAGCCAGAGTGTGGGCCAAGCTCCACCGCCTGGTCCTCGACGAACTCGGCTCCCGCGGCGAGTTGGACTGGTCCCGCTGCGCGATCGACTCGGTCAACATGCGGGCCCTGAAAAGGGGGACCTGACGGGTCCGAATCCTGTCGATCGGGGCAAGTACGGCTCGAAGATCCACTTGATCACCGAGCGGACCGGTCTGCCCCTGGCCGTCGGAATCTCGGCGGCGAACCTGCACGACAGCCAGGCCCTGATCCCCCTGGTGAAGGGCATACCACCGATCCGCTCCCGCCGCGGACACCGGCGACGCAAGCCGGGAAAGCTCCACGCCGACAAGGGCTACGACTACAACCACCTGCGGCGATGGTTACGCGGACGCGGCATCACGCACCGCATCGCCCGCAAGGGAATCGAGACCTCGCAGCGACTGGGCCGCCACCGCTGGACCATCGAACGCACCATGGCCTGGCTGGCCGGCTGCCGGCGTCTCCACCGCCGCTACGAGCGCAAAGCCGAACACTTCCTCGCCTTCACCAGCATCGCCTGCACCCTCATCTGCTACCGCAGACTCACCAAATGAGATGACCTCTAAGGGAGAGCCGCAAGAAGCGCCCCGCTGCCGAATCCCCCCACGGGCGGGCGGCGGGGCGCTTCCGTCAGGAGGCGAGTACCTGACGCAGGCAGCTTGCTGCCGGGGCAGGAAGACCGGAGACCGGGAAACTACCTGTCCCGCCACGTAGGACACCTGGCTTGCCGTAGTCCGACGCCGTCGATGCCGCGTCTCTGGCCAACATTCTGCGGACCGACACGGCCGCCCACCGGCCACTGCCTGCGGATTGCGAGCTCGTGCAGGCCATCGCCGTGCTCGCACGGGCCCAGCAGGATGCGCTGGCCGCCGCAGCGCCGGCCGCAGATCAGTCAGGTCGTTGCTCGATGCCGGATTGCCATTCAGGACCGGTTGAGGGCGCGGAAGAGACGCTCTGTCAAGACAAAGATCACTTCGGTGCGGGCGGCGGAGAGTCTCCTTCCCCAGCCTTGGCGAGCCGCGCTTCGGGCGTGCAGCAATTCAGTGAACAGGGCTTCGTATCGAGCTGATATGTGGTGCGGATCGAAGCATCGTGCGTTGTCGCGGGCAGCGTGGGCCATCTGACGCCGTGCCTGGTTGTCATTGATCAGGCTCAGTAGGGCCTGGGCCATTGCGGTCGGGTCGTTCACCGGGATCAAGAGCCCGTCGCTTCCGTGGTGAATGATCTCAGCCGGCCCCAGGGGGCAGTTGGTGCTGATGACGGGGAGGCCGCAGCGCATGGCCTCGACTATGGTCATGCCAAAGGATTCGCCGCTGGAACTGACGGCGGCAAGGGAGGCGCTGGCCCACTGGGCGTCCATCGGGGTGTGGGTTCCCATCAGCTTCACGTGGTCGTTCAAGGCGTGATGGTCGATGCGCGCTTGGATGGTGTTGCGTTCCGGGCCGTCCCCGTAAATCTGCAAACGCCAGTCTGGACGTTCGCTGACCACACCGGCGAAGGCATCGACGAGCTGGTCGAATCTCTTGCCGGGGACGAGTCGTCCTGCGGCGACGACCAGCGGTGCTGTTCCGCTTGAGAGTTCGACTGTGGGCGCGGGCACGCTGTTAGGTATGGCGGTAACCCGCACGCGGGGCATGTGTTGGCGGTAGATTTCCGCGTCTGCTTCAGTAACCGTGACCAGGGCATCCAGTTGCGGATAGCAGTGGCGCAGCTGGGTGCGCAGGGCGAACCGGTAGCTGTTGTGGGTGAGGTGTTCCTGCCCGATCCGCACTACGTGCTGGGGCGCGAAGCGGGCCAGGAGTACGTTGAGTCCGGGCCGCGTGCCGATCACGACGTCGGCATCGGTATGAGCCAGCCATGCCTTGATCCGATTCTCCGTCAGTCTGCTGTGCTGCACATACCGACCGTCGCTGGCCGGGTAAGAGCGTGCGGGCCTGCTGTGCAGGGGGCGTTCGGCATCGCCGCCCACGCGCATGTCTGTGAGGGGCGTGAGGCGTATTTCCGGGCCGAGATGGAACTTGGTCCACTCGCGGTACCGGAACACAGAAGCGATCTCCACATCGTGGCGGTCGGCCAGCGCGCCGGCGAGGTTGAACACCGTGCGAATGGTGCCGCCCACTCCGTAGGCGTGATGGAGAAGGAAAGAGATCTTCATGCAACTTCCGGAGGTAAGCAGAGAAAATGCCGACGTGAGCCACAGGCGTGGGGGTACAACTTCGAGAACAGGGCCTCCTGGTACTCGGACGGTGTCACAACCGCGAGCTGGCAGAGGCCCTGCCCTCACCATCACCGGCGTCACACCGGCATCTTCAGCGTCGCGTCAAGGGCGAGTGAGAACGACCTTGCCGACCACCTTGAGACGACCCTCCTCGAAGTCACGTAGCACGTCGATGGCGTTCTCCATCGGGAAGGTCGCGCCGACGTTGGTGATCAGCCGCTTCTTGCTGATGGCCGCGATGGCTTTGTCGAGGCCGCTGATGTCCGCCAGCGCGAACGCGGCTTTTGCGCGCCTCTCCGTTGCGAGGGTCCGCAGATGCCGCATGGTCGGCGTCATCGTGCGGAAGCACCCGTTCCGGGAAAGGGCAGCTTCGACATCTTGGTACGTATACCGGTCGGACAGGTCGATGATGGTGTCGAAGCGCGTACCGCTTGCGGCAAGGGTCTCTGTTCGGTAGTCAAGGACTCGATCGAGATCGAACGATCGGAGCGCATCAGCGGCCAGGCCGCCGGCAACGGCCGTCACAAGAGCCCCCGCTTCCCGTGCGAACTGCACGGTGTAGAGCCCAATTCCGCCACCAGCACCGAGGACCGCGACGTGATAGTCGGCCTGATCGGGGCGCGGTGTCAGGTACTTGGAGGCAACCTTCGCCGCAGTCGCAGCGCCCATCGGCAGTGTGCTCGCCTCAGCGAAGGTCACGCTGTCGGGGATGCGCCGCACCTTGTCTGCCTTGATCAAGACAAGGTCCGCGAAACCCCGATACCGTGAGGCGGACAGGCCCGTCACCGCGTCACCCGGCGCGACTGCCGAGACGCCCTGCCCAATTTCGCGGACTATACCGGCGAAATCGAGGCCCATGCCCTTCGGGAACGGCTCCCCGAACATGTTCGCCACGCCCAGCTCACCGGTGCGCATCTTGATGTCGGTCGGGTTGATCGACGCAGCTTTGACATCGACGACGATCTCATTCGGTCCCGGCTTCGGCCCGTCGACTTCGGCCCATTCAAGCACTTCCGGTCCGCCGCGACGCCGATACTGCAATCGCTTCATTTCTGCAGTTCCTCTCTGAACAGGTGCCGAGCAGCAACGCTTCGACGTGTGTCATATCCCAGGCGAATGGCGAGCGAGTGTTGGCCCGTCGGGCCATAGAGCCGGCACGACGGCAGGCCACGCACGGGTGGTATTGGTTGGCGCCTAGTGCCCTCAAACGCCTTGTGCTCAGCCGCTCCGAACACGTGCGGGCAGGCGGGTGGTTCGGGCCAGGAAGCATCCGAAGCCGTACTCGGATGGCGCGTAATCACAGCCTCCAAGGAATCAGTGGCCGGGCGGATGTCGCGGGAAGAACCGTTGGGTACGGGGTGGCACCGGAGTCGCTGCGGTGGAGAGTCGGCGTCAAGGGCATTCACAAACGCCCGTCATCGGTCCGTTGCCATCGAGGCGGTCTTGCTCATCTCGTGCACCGGCGCTACGTCGGGGGCTTGTCTTCGGAAGCATCGCCCCGTGTCTCCTTGTCTCGGCACGAGCGAAGGCCGGAGTCCTGAGGTCCTCGGCGCTGCCGTCGGCACAACATGTGGGGGGCGCCGTGCCCGAGAGTCCATCCGTCACCGGCCTGGCGGCGACGAGCCGCAATTCGTGCCAGCACAAGTACACCGACGACAATCGGCACCGGGCCGGGCACGAGCCGAGTGCAGCCCTGGACAGGGCGCCGTCGGCGCGAGTCGGTGCCTCGCAGCTTGCTGAAGGGTGGTGCGGGAGGCCAACTCTCCCGGTTGGTGTATCGCCTCATGAGAGGTGCTCGCTTTCGTGAGGGGGGTGATCGAGAACATGCAGTCACTTCGGGGCACCGGCTGGTAGCAGCCCGGAAGTTGTCTTGCTGGGCATCCGCGGGTCGTGCCTGCTGCGAGCTCTCGGGCAAGAGCCCGTTGCTGTTCCAGAGGAACCGTCGGGTGCTGGTGCTACGCCGAACCGGCCGCCTCGCCCCGTTCCAGCCGGGGGTGACGCGACGGCAGTGAGTCAGGGCAGAAGGACGACCTTGCCCTGGCTGCGGCCGGCCTCGATGTCGGCGTGGGCCTGCGCGGCCTCGGCGAGCGGGTAGGCGCGCCAAACGGGGACATCGACCTTGCCGGCCACGATCAGGTCGGCCAGCAGCGGCAGTGCCTGCGGGAACCGGTCGGCCGGGTCCATACCGGTGAATCGCACGCTGTGCTGCTGGGCCGATGGGTCGGCGATTGTGATGACCTTGCCCGCATCGCCCACCAGAGCGACGGAGTCGGGCAGCACGCCCGCACCGCAGGCGTCGAACACGAAGTCCACCCCGTCCGCGGCGGCCATGACCCGCTCGACCCAGCCCTCGCCGTACAGGACGGCCATGGCGCCGAGCCCGGTGACGCGCTCGATGTCCTGCTCGGCGACCGTGCCGACGACGGTGATGCCGCGGACGACGGCGAGTTGTACAGCGATCGTGCCGACGCTGCCGCCGGCTCCGTGTATCAGCAGAGTCCGGCCTTCCTTGACGCCGAGATGCCTCAGCGCCCGGTAAGCGGCCTCGCCGACGGTGACCATCGCGGCCGCCGTCTCGAACGACAACTTCTCCGGCTTCTCCACCGGTTGGTCCAGCAGCGCGTACTGGCTGTAGCCGCCAACTGAGGCGACGCCGAAGACCTCGTCCCCGATCGATGCGGTGGCGCCCTCGCCGACCGCGTCGACGACCCCGGCCACATCCCAGCCCGGGACCACCGGGAACTCGACCGGGAAGAAGCCGTGCATCTTCCCCGCGCGGAGGCGCACGTCGATCGAGTTGACAGCAGTCGCCCGCACCCGGATCCGGACCTGGCCCGGCCCCGGCTGCGGCGTCTCGACCTCCGAGAGTGTGAGCACGTCTGGTGCACCGTACTCGGAGAAGGTGATCGCAGTAGACATTGATGCTCCTGAGAGAGGGGAATGTAGACACGAGCTGAATCAATCAGGTCGTATGATTGCTGCCTACTATGTATCATACAGCGCGTGTGATTGACGAGAAATGCGGTGCCGCCGCCCGCCGGCCTGGCTCAGGAAGCCGGTCGAAGGGCCGGCAAACGACCCCGACAGCGAGGCCCGGAGTTCACGGTTACGTGTGAACCGCTGCTGGGACATCCGGGTCGTGGGAAACCGGGCCCTTGCGGTAGAGCAGCCCAGTCGCCACCAGCCCGGCGGTGAAGATCCCGGCCGCACACCAGTAGGCGGTTGAGAAGCCGTGCAGCTGGGCCTGCACTGCCCGTTCAGGGGTAGGCGGTTCACCCGCCAGGTAGTGCGTGCGGGCGCTCGCGGCCAGCGTGTTGAGCAGGGCCGTGCCGATGGCACCGCCGATCTGCTGCATGGTGCTGACGGCGGCGGATGCCACACCGGCGTCCTCGGCGGCGACACGGTCGGTGGCCAGGCTCATCGCCGCAGGCATCACCAGCCCGAGGCCGAGCCCTATGAGCAGAAGCGGGGGGAGGACGTCGGCGGCGTAGGTGCTGCTCAGTCCGAGGTCGGTCATCCACACCATTCCGACGGCGGCCATACCCATCCCCAGCGGCACCACCGACTTGGGCCCCAGGCGCGGGAGCAGGGTACGGCTGGACAGCTGTGCGCTGACCATCAGCCCGCAGACCATCGGCAGGAACGCCAGGCCCGTCGTGACCGGGCTGTAGCGCAGGATGTTTTGCAGGTAGAGGGTGAGGAAGAGGAAGGCACAGAACATGCCCGCGCCGCAGACGGCGACCGCGGCAAAAGACGCGCCGCGGTTACGGTCCAGCAGGATGCGCAGCGGCAGCAGCGGGGCAGCCGCTCGTGTCTGCCACCAGGTGAATACGGCCAGCAGTGCCGCGCCGTCGGCGAGGAAGCCCCAGGCCGCGGGAGAGGACCAGCCGTGGATGTCGGCGTTGGAGAAGCCGTAGACCAGTGCGAAGAGTCCTGCGCACACCAGCGCAGTGCCGGGCAGGTCCAGCCTGGTGCGGCTGGTTCGCGCACTGCGTCCCAGCAGGATCCATCCGGCGGTGAGCGCGATGACGGCGAAAACCAGGTTGATGTACAGCGTCCACCGCCAGTTGAGGCTTTCGGTGAGCAGGCCACCGAGCAGCAGGCCGGTCGCGCCACCTGCGCCGGTGATCGCGCCGTAGACGCCGAACGCCTTGGCTCGCTCCTTCGCGTCGGTGAAGGTGGTGTTGAGCAGGGATAGCGCCGCCGGGGCAAGCATGGCGCCGGACAGCCCTTGCAGGGCACGACCGGCGACCAGGATCTCGAAGTTCCAGGCGGCGCCTGCCAGGGCGGAGGCCGAGGCGAATCCGGCGACGCCGACCATGAAGACCGCCTTGCGGCCGATGAGGTCGGCCAGGCGGCCGCCGAGCAGCAGCAGGCTGCCGAAGGCCAGGGAATAGGAAGTGACGATCCACTGCCGGTTGCTGTCGGTGAAACCGAGATCCCCTTGGATGGAAGGCAGGGCGATGTTCACCACTGTGGCGTCCAGGACGACCATCAGCTGGGCGATGCCGATGACTGCGAGGATCCACCATCGGTGCGGCGACGTCCGCGGGGGCGCGGTTCCCCCGGATCTCAGGGGACGGCCGGCGGTGGTCTGCGGCATGGAGGTACTCCGTAAGGATTCTTGAAGTCGAACGACGTGCGGATACGGGCGACAGCCGGCGAAGGCGCGGGGCGTACCGGCGTCGGTCCGCGCCTCCGGTGGGGGCATGGGGGGTTGATGCTGTTCACGCCGAGCGGGAGCCCTGCCGGCGGAGGCAAGCCCGGCGCTCGGCTGGAAGCGGGCACACCGGGCCGCAGACCTGATCTCCGGCCAGGCCTGAAGGGATCCGATGTGGTGGGTAGAGAGTGGCCCGGGCAGCAAGCGCGGGCATCCGTACAATCACGCATCTGCGTACCTGGAGCTGCGAAAGCGGGCATCCTCACCCGGGTATAGAGCAGGCTACTGTCCGTAGCAGCCTGCCTCCAGCGAATCCCTTGCTCCCTGTGGATGCGGGCGGGTCGCGTCGCTGCGCCTCCAGGACATCAAGGGGGCACGCGTTGTCATGGCGCAGCTCCACTCTCGGCTAATCCAGCCTCCAGCTACTCACCCCTGCAAAACCGCTCGCCACCGGCTAGGTGTATGTCGACCGGGCAGGAAGGAGTCTCCAGATAGCCGTTGGCCCGCTCGACCAGGCCTTGGCCTCCGGGTCCCGGGGCTTGCAGTGCACGAAACCTGATGCCCAGCAGACCGACGATCAACGGCGAACTCATCAACAAACGCCACGCCGAAGGCAGTCCGGACACCAGTTGCACCGCTACCGACCTCGACATGACCATGCTCGACCTACGGCGGGACCCCCGCCTCCCCACAACGACCGGTACATTCCGCCGACTGACCGCCGCAGAAAGCGCGAACTGGCGTTGCTCCACGCGGACCCCGGCACACCGCAGCTCCCTGCGGCCCCGAGTGCCGAGCTCACCAAGGCCGGCCACCACGCCGAGTCCGCGCAGCTGGACGTCACCGATCGCGACAGCGTGAAGGCCTTCGTCGCCGTCGCAACAAGACCGCCACGGGCGCGTCGACGTCCTTTTCACAACGCCGGCGTGATGCCGCTCTCCCTCATGGAGGAGCTGCGCGTCGACGAATGAACATCGACGTGAACCTGCGCGGCGTGCTGCATGGCTTCGCGGCGGTCCTGCCCGCCATGCGCGAGCGCCGCTCCGGGCACATCATCAACGTCGTCTCCACCGCCGCGCACTGCGTGGACCCGACCGGAGTCGTGTACGGCGCGACGAAGTTCGCCGTACGCGCCGTGTCCGATGGCCTGCGCCATGAGACCACCGACGTCCGCGTCAGACGTCAGCCCCGGCCTCACCATGACCGAGCTCACCCACTCCGGAGAAGCGGTCGGTATCGACCTCGGTCATTGCCCAGGCCATCGGCTACGCCATCCCAGCCGGACAACATCAACGTCATGTCAACGTCAACGTCAACGTCAACGAGGTCATCGTCCAGGGCACAGCGCAGATCTGACGTCGTGCCGGGCGGGCCGTCTGCTCGTGCCGCCGGCCGCCGCGGCACGAGCAGACGGCCACCGCTGAACCACCCGTCACCGGCTGAATGTTTCCCTCCCGTGGCCCTCGTCCCGAGGGTGACCGCCGCGCCTCAATCTCCATGAACGGGCGCTGAGCGCAATGGCGTCTGCGTAGTCAAACAGGCACTAATCCGGGTCGAGAGGCGGGATCTTCGACTCCATACTCCCTGAAGGGGATACCACCCGCAGAAAAAGGCGGCTGGGCATGGGCATGACGCCGCGTCAAATTGCCGATGCTTGCTCACCATTAGATGCCTGCGGCCGTCTCACATGACATCCCCTGGGTGAAGACGACAAGACACGGATGCTGATCCCGCCCTGCTCCACCAGGTTCATGCAGTCGCATCCACACACGCATCGACAGCCCCGTTTCGCCCCGCTCAGAAGGAAGACGCCGACCGCGTGCAGGGGCGTGTGGATTGCACGGCGGGAGCGCAACCCCCACAGAAAAACGAAAAGGAGTCTCCATGCCCATGGCTAGACGAAGAGCGAGGCACATCCTCGTGGTGCCTAGACGGAGGGCGAGGCACATCCTCCTGGCCATCCTGACCCTCTGCCTTGCCACGCTCGGAATCGCAGTATCACCAATCACGTTCAGTAAGGCGCATGCGGGGACTGAAGAATGCAGCGGTCCAAGTAGTTACCTGGGGCGCTGCATCGTTCTCGAATCGGATGTAAATAGCGAGGGCGGCAGTCGAGTTCTCGACGTAAAATGGGCCGCCCGGACCGAGCTCTACAACGGAGGCAACACTCAGCGTTGGTTTTTCGTCATGAGCGACGCCGACAATCACGGGACCTTCACGATTCGCAACGCGAACAGCGGCAATTGTCTTGACGAAATTTCGCAGACCATACATGAGGAGATCTGCGATGGTAGATCTCGACAGGACTGGTACATCCAGCCGCTAGAGAACTCCTCGCACCCGGGAAGATTTGCCTGGCAGATAAGGCACGCCGGAGACGACTTGTGCCTTGGCGTCCGGGATTACGATAGTAGCCTTATCGATCTCAGCGTCTGCAAGGCGCCCCGGGCCCCGAATGCCAGAAACCAGGCATGGCTGACCCCCTCAGACTTCGCGGAGGGTGCAACGCTCCTGGAGGCTACGGCGACCGCCTATGCCCTACAGCAGCACAATAGGCGCGACACATATATAAAGATCGGCACTGAGGTGTCGAGTAGCCCTGCCCTGGCGGGCGCAATACGTGACGACGACTGCTGTGCTTTGATGTTCGCCCGCGGCCCGAACGGACATCTGATGAGCAACGAGGGGGGCACAAGCTGGAAGGACCTCGGTGGTCCCCCCACTCTCACCAAACCCGGAACGTTCATCGGTGCGCCCGCTGCGGTGGGGTCTGGACCGACATGGGCGTTGCCGTCGCCTACACGATGGGACGTGGTGGTACGCGGCACGGACAACCATGCCTGGCACCTCTCCTATGCAAAGGGAAAGATGGGCAAGTGGGAGAATCTCGGCGCGTGGCTCATTGACAGCCCTGCCATCTCCAGCTGGGGAAGTAATCAGCTAACCGTCTTCGGCCGACTCTCGGACAATAAGCTGTACAGCAGGATGTGGGACGGAGCCCGCTGGGGAACCTGGAAGAACCTCGGTGGTCCCCCCACTAGCACCAAGCCCGGAACCTTCATCGGTGCGCCCGCGGCGGTGTCGTGGGCGCCGGGACGGATCGACGTGGTGGTACGCGGCACGGACAACCATGCCTGGCACCTCTCCTATGCAAAGGGAGAGTGGGGCAGCAAGTGGGAGAACCTCTACGGGTACCTCGTTGACAGCCCTGCCATCTCCAGCAAGAAGGAAAACCAGCTGACCATCTTTGGCCGCAACTCGGACAATAAGCTGTACCGCAAAGCTTGGAACGGCGCCGGCTGGGGAACCTGGTACAAACTCGAAGGTCCCCGGACTAGCACCAAACCCGGAACCTTCATCGGTGCGCCCACTGCGGTCTCCATCGGGGGTGTGGAGTATGTCGCTGTGCGCGGAACCGACAACCACGCCTGGTTCCGGGAAAACTGGACGAAGCACTAACACATTCCAGTGAACCGTCGGGTTCTCCCCGCATCCAGCGGGGAGAACCCGACCCTGTTCATCGCAGCATCAGACAAGCCGGGAACCCCACCCGCGCGCAGCGACCCACACAGCCGGCGCGGTGGGGTAGATGCGGTGCGGGAGCAGGGCGAGGGCTTGGCGGTGCCAGTCCTCCCAGAGTGCGAGGAAGTCGGCCAGTTCGGCCTTGTCCATCTGGTGGTACGGGCCGTCCAGCATTCCGCTGGTGGGGCGCTGAGGTAGTCGCCGAGGCGGATGGTGGGCATCGGTGGCCTTCCGGTGTGTGGTCGGTGGCCGTTCCTTGGGGCGGCCAGCATCACCGGCACCGGACCCGAGGAACGGAGAGTTCATCTGTGCGTCATCCGCGCGTAGGCGTCGCCATCTTGACCATGGGCACGCGGCCCGCCGAGCTGGCCGACCTTCTTGCATCGGTTGCCGGGCCGGACACGCCTGCGGCGCGGGTGGTCGTTGGCAACGGCTCGCCACTGCCGCCCCTGCCGGAGTGGGTGACCGGTGTCGAACTGCCGGAGAACCTGGGGGTCTCCGGCGGCCGTAACGCCGCATTGGCCTGGCTGCGGGAGTTCGGGATGTCGATGTGGTGGTGGACCTGGACGATGACGGTCTGCTGATCAGCCCGGACGTCTTCACCCGGCTTGGGAGCTGTACGCGGCGGACGGGCGGCCGGGCGTCATCAGTTTCCGCGTCGCCGATGAACGGGCCGCACCCAGCGCCGTCACGTCCCCCGCCTGCGCGCGGCGGATCCGATGCGGGGCGGGCCGGTGACGACATTCCTCGGTGGCGGGCACGGGCTGTCCATGCGGATGCTGGACCAGATCGGTGACTGGCCCGAGCCGTTTTTCTATGCGCACGAGGGGACCGACCTGGCTTGGCGGGCGCCGGACGCGGGCTGGAAAGTGCTCTACGAGCCGGAGCTGGTGCTCCAGCATCCGTGGACGTCGCCGACCCGGCACGCGGTCTTCTACCGCATGGTCGCCCGCAACCGAGTCTGGCTCGCCAAGCGGCACCTTCCCGCCCTCCTCGTCCCCGTCTACCTGGGCATCTGGACCGCGTTGACCGTGGTCCGTACCCGATCGGCGGCAGGGCTTCGGGCCTGGTTCGGCGGGTTCGCCGAGGGCCTGCGCACCCCGTGCCCGCCCCGTCGGCCGATGCGGTGGTCCACGGTGTGGCGGATGATCCGCCTGGGCCGGCCACCAGTCATCTGATCAGGCGGTCGGGGCCTCGGACTCGGCCCGCAGCCACGATGGGATCGCCTCGGGGGTCTTGTTCAGCCAGTTCGATTAGCGGGCCACCCACTCCTTGACGGTGATCGCCGGCCGCCAGCCGAGCACCGCTTCCATGCGGTGGGTGGCCGCGTAGCCGCCGAGCGGGTCACCGGGCGGCATCGGCGTCTCCACGAACCGGGTTTCCGGGTACTGCTCGGCGACCAGCTCGGCCACCTTGCGGATGCTGGTGGCGGCGCCGGTACCGATGTTGATCCTTAGATAACGGCAATGCCCCTCTCCGTACGGATGCGGGCGCGTCGCGTCGCTGCGCCGCCAGGACGTCAGGGGGCGGGCGTTGTCATTGCCCCGGCTCGGGCAGGCGCGCAGTGCGCGGGCTCGGATCGATCCCAAGGCCGGCCCAGTCAGCGTCGGCGACTGCGCACCGCAGGACCGTTCCCCGGATCGTCACTGTGAGCACGACCGGCCACGCGGCGTGGGGGACGGCGTTGGTGACCAGCTCGCTGACGAGCAGCTGGGCGGTATCGGTGTCTTCCATTTGCCAGGTCGCCAGCGTCTGGCGGATGAACCTTCTCGCTTCGGGAACAGCACGCGCGTGGCACACCAACTCCCGCGAGGCGCGCGCGTCATAGATCCGCCGGAGAGCCAGTCCCGCGGTATCGAAGGCGGCCGGGGCACGCATCGACGGACGGACGGGCCTGGAGGGATTTCATCTTCACCCACATCTGAAGGATGCAGAAGGTGCCTTCCGGCCGGAGCGACAGGCTCAGATCGCCGCCTTATGGGCCTGAAGGCACCTTCTTTAATGCACGTTTACTGGATATTTCCGGGTCGTGTGGCTACACACAGGGGGTCCCGGCTTTCTTTATCACACAGGATGATCTCGGTGCTGGTCCTACCGTCTGTATTATTGCGGACGGGGATGGTTGATGCACCCATTCCAGTGAAGACCGATCCACGGTCAGTGGTGACATGCCACGTGCCGGACAGGGTCTGAAAAAGCTGCGCCCGGGCATACCAGACCTTAATCGGCTTACTGGGAGATGGCGCCTCAGGAATGTCTATCCACCGTTCCGCGCTGTACGTTTCAGATCCCGACCATACATGCGAGTAGCTGGCTGTGAGCGAAGTTTCGATCTCCGCCTTCACCGGTGACGCGGACCCAGCTCCAACGGTGGCTTTGACGCCGAGGGTGACGCCAACCGCATTTGAATAACCAGTGGTCTGGCTGAGGATCGCTTTATAGTGAACTGGGACCTCTGCGCTCGCGTTTGAAAAGACGTCGTCCCCATTCGCGTCTGTCAACCTTTGCGGGTTCTGGCGTGTCGCTGGACCGGTAGGGGATCCGAGCCGGTATTCCGCCTTGGGGATGACCGGCGATCTACCGTCGAACTGTTTCACGGCATAGACCCCGGCCGCCTCCAACAGCCTCTCGCTTGGTACAACCGTGGACCAGATCTGATTGTCTACAGAAGCATCGTCACTTCTTTTGCAGTTCCATAGAACAACGTCGCCTCCCTCACCTCGCCAACCGCTCGCAACATCGAGGCATTTGTCATCGGCGACGTGACGTATAACCCAAGTGGCCTGGTGATTGTCCGGCTGGACGTACCACCTTTGATTCATTGCACCTTCGACACAAGTCGACTGGTATGCGCCGCTCTTGGCAATTGGCGGCCCAGCCGCTGACCA
Organism: Streptomyces sp. NBC_00322; assembly: GCF_036147535.1. Classification (NCBI taxonomy): domain Bacteria; kingdom Bacillati; phylum Actinomycetota; class Actinomycetes; order Kitasatosporales; family Streptomycetaceae; genus Streptomyces; species Streptomyces sp. NBC_00322. The sequence continues at coordinate 2,033,224 of NZ_CP108019.1, forward strand.
GGAACTGCGAGGTGTATATCCGTCAGTTGCATCGAGACACTTGCCACCGTTCGCACTGCGAATCGTGAACGTTCCGTCCCCTTCACTTATGAAGGCCCACCTCTCATTTGCGTGGCCACCCGCGTAGGGCCAGGTCTGGACCTTAACGCCGTCCGCAGTACTTTCGTTGTAAACATTGAGGACCAAATTTGCCCCTCCTACCGCGGACACGAGTGGCACACAACCCACCCCAAGGATGTTGCTTGGATGACTGCACACATCCGCCGCATGCGCCTTACCGGAAGTCACCGGTGATAACGCGATTCCGAGAGCGACCAGGCACACCGTCAAGATGGCCCCGATCACATGTCTTGCTCTCCGCATGGTCATGCGCATGAAGACTTCTCTTTCTCGTTCATGGAATCTTGCTCTCTCTAGTCACGCTTCCCTGCACCTCCGTGAGACCGTGCGGTCGGCGTATTCTTCTGGGTGGAACCCAGGGGGTGCCGACGCGGCGTGGACGTGCTACACCAACTTGTGAGACCGGCAGGACTTCCGCGACTAGTCCGTCTTCAACGGGCAGTCGTACCTCATGCGAACCCCCGGCGCGCCCAACTGAGCACCAAGGCCAGCGAATTGACGCCAGCGAATGCTCCCGCTGGCACCTGGGACACTCCGGAGGACGGTGGGTAGGCGACTGACCTCCTCTTCTGACGGGGCCTCATAGGCACTCAGGAAGTGTGGAGCCGGCAGTCCGTGCCGACATGGGGGTAACTACCTGTTTGACTACCTGGGCCTGCTGTTCCGCGGGACTGACAAGTGGGCACTGCATGGTGTGGTCTGGCGCCCCCTCAGCCCCGGATCCTCGGCAGGGGATGGCACGATCGCCTCCTGCCGGTGTCCCTGCTCCACGCCCACCTCACGGCTCCTGACGGCGCCTCGAAGACGTCTCGGGCCGCCCGCTCCCCCGCTGATCCACGGTCTTGTCGACCTGCCGCAGCGCCCTGGCGTGCGGGACGCGGCGGAGTCGATCGGAGTGCACGCGGCTCCGCTCCACCTCCTCGGCCATGTCCTGAATCCCACGGCGCTCGGACGGGGGGTGAATCGTGCAGTGACGAGCGATGAGTCCCTGGACCTCCTATCACAACTCTGCGTCGAATCATGCGCGTTCAGCCTTCTGCTGCCTTGTTGAGTTCGAAGACACCGATCGCCGAAAAGAAGCTTCGCCACCGTGCACCGCGCCGCGTGGGACACCCTCATACGCCTCGCCCACCGCTTTGACGCCCATGACGCGGACGGGCCTGAACCGCCGCAGGAGCAGCGGACCTTGCAGATCCTGAAGTTCGTCGGAGACATTGGGGAGGCACCGCACACGGTGGGAGAGGCGCTGCATCAACCCCCGGCACGGGATGCGACGCGATGTCCATGCTGGAGCGGTGGTACCGCTCTGTCAGCCCGTCGACCTGCTCGGCGAACGTCCTGCGTGGCAGGACTTCCGGTCGCAGAAGAATCGCCGGACCCGCAGCCGGACGAGGACCCGATGCGAGCCCATCGGCCGTTCGGTGACGCGGCGTTGGTACATGCTGTGGACGCGTGCCGCACGACGGCGGCAGTCCGGACACCTGCCCGGCCGCCGCCTTCCATTCCGGCGGTCGGCCGACGAGACCAGTCAACTCGTTGATTGCGAGGTGCCATTCGCTCCCGGTCGGACGAGCCCAGACGAATGCCGAGGCGGTCTCGCGGAGATGGTCGTTGAGGCGGATGCGGCCGGCCGTGTCGTGGCGGGCGACAAGGAGGACGACCCGTGTCCAGTCGGCAGGTGAGAGAGCCCAGTCCGCGAACTGGCCCCGACGGGCCTGATAGTTGCTGTGTTCTCGGACCGCGGAGACGTGGTTGACGAGCAGTCAGGGCCTCGGCGAGGACACCTGGCTGTTGTTGGTAGACGCTGAGTGGGTGGACCCTGCGGTTCTTGATCCTGATGCCGGTGCTGTGCCATGCGTCTGGAAACGCTTGACGGCCACGGCGCTGCGGACGGTGGGCGCCCGCGGGTACGACGGGTTCATGCTTGCCCGCGTCACGGACTGAGCGCTGAACCGCCCGCCCCGGTCCACTGCACGCGGGCAGTGGACCGGGGACGGGGGCGGTTGCGCGCGCACCGCTGCCGGAGCCCGGCGTCAGATGACTCCCTGGGCCAGCATCGCGTCCGCCACGCGCTCGAAGCCGAGGATGTTCGCGCCGGCCACGTAGTCGCCGGGGAGCGCGTAGCGTTCGGCCGTCTCGTACACGGTGTCGTGGATACGGCGCATCACCTCGGTCAGTTCGTCCTCGACGCGGTCGGCGGACCAGTTGTCGCGGCCCGCGTTCTGGCGCATCTCCAGGGCGCTGGTGGCCACACCGCCCGCGTTCGCCGCCTTCGACGGGCCGAAGGCGACACCGGCCTGGCGCAGGCCGCGGACCGCAGCGGGGGTGGTGGGCATGTTGGCGCCCTCCGAGACGGCCTTCACACCGTTGCGGACGAGGGTGAGGGCGTCGTCGGCGGTCAGCTCGTTCTGGGTCGCGGACGGCAGTGCCACATCGGTGGGCACGTCCCACACGCTGCCGCCCTCGACATAGACGGCCGAGGGACCGCGGCGAGTGGCGTAGTCGCTCACACGGCCGCGCTCGACCTGTTTGATCTGCTTGAGCAGGGCGACGTCGATGCCCTTGTCGTCGACGACGTAACCGGCGGAGTCGGAGACCGTGCGCACATGCGCACCGAGCTCCTGGGCCTTCTCGACGGTGTAGAGGGCCACGTTGCCCGAGCCCGAGACGGTGACCTGCTGGCCCTCCAGATGCTCGCCGCGCACCTTCAGCATCTCGGCGGTGAAGAGCACATTGCCGTAACCGGTGGCCTCGGTGCGCACGTGCGAGCCGCCCCACGCGGTGCCCTTGCCCGTCAGGACACCGCCCTCCCAGCGGTTGGTGATGCGCCGGTACTGGCCGAAGAGATAGCCGATCTCGCGGCCGCCGACGCCGATGTCGCCCGCGGGGACGTCCGTGTGCTCACCGAGGTGGCGGTGGAGCTCGGTCATGAAGGACTGGCAGAAGCGCATGACTTCGGCGTCGGACCGGCCGCGCGGGTCGAAGTCGCTGCCGCCCTTGCCGCCGCCGATGCCGAGGCCGGTCAGGGCGTTTTTGAAGATCTGCTCGAAGCCGAGGAACTTCACGATCCCGAGGTTGACGGAGGGGTGGAAACGGAGCCCTCCCTTGTAGGGGCCGAGCGCGCTGTTGAACTCCACGCGAAAGCCGCGGTTGACGTGGATCTCGCCGCGGTCGTCCTGCCAGGGCACGCGGAAGATGAGCTGCCGTTCGGGCTCGGCCAGGCGCTCGACCACCTTGGCCTCGCCCAACTCGGGGCGCAGGCCGATCACGGGGGCGAGCGTCTCCAGCACTTCGCGTACGGCCTGGTGGAACTCCGGCTCCCCCGGATTCCGCCGCAGGACGGCTTCCTCGAGGGTCTCGAGCCGGGCGGTGGTGCTGGAGGCTATGGATGGCATCAGAAGCGTTCCTTTTCGTTCGGCGGGCAATCCGGCCTCGATCGGCGGGCATCCGGCAGTACGTCGGCCGGGGGCGGTGCGGCTCAGACGGTGAACGGCGCCGGCCGGAGTGGGGACACGAGACCGCGGCCTGGTGGGAGCCGTCCGACCCGCGGCGGGGCAGGCGTGTCCCGGGGGTGCGGCCGGTACGGCTTCAGGTTTACCTCTCCGCGTGTGTGTACGTATACCGAGAGATTTCGAGGCCCTCAGGGGAAAGCCCACAGAAGTCGGCGTCCGCAGAGGTCGCCCGGAACACACCGAAGGCAGTCGGCTGCGGCGTGACATCGACCTTCGTCCGGAGCGCGAGCCGGGGCAGCGCCAGACTGACGACGTCCGCATCGATCCCCCTGCACGCCTCAGGAGGCGCCCAGTTGGCGGGCAGCACCTCCGTCGGCCCCGCCCCCTCCGCGCCGGGCACCAGACGCACCCGCGCCGGCGCGCCCGCGCCAGGCTCGGCGGCACAGGGCAGCTCCACGACCGTGGCCGTACCCCGTCGTGCAGGCCCTCGTTCCGGCTCAACTGCCGGAACATGGTGGGCACTTCATGGACAGCACCCGTGGCATCGGCGACGGACGCGAGGCGGTGAGGTGCGACTGGAAGGAGGTCTGCCAACGCGCCTTCAGAGCAGATGCGTTGACCAGCGCGAGCAGGGTGTCGTCCTGGATCTCCGCTGGCCACCAACATCCCTGGCTTCGTCGCCCTCATCAGCACCAATCTCCAGGCGACAGTGCTCATCGACAGCACCCCGGCCGGAGTCGCCAAGCTCAAGGCCCTCACCAACAAGGGCCTCCTATCGGCGGGCCCCGGGGAAGAGCAGGCTGTTCACCCGGAGCGCTAGTACGGCGAGCGGGCGGAACGCGGACGGGCTCGCCCTGGCCGGTGAAGGCGCGGAGGCGGGCCCGTTGCGAGGGTGGGTCAGGCGGCGCGGGACGTGGCACTCGTGCCGGGCAGGTCCACGCGGATCGCGGGTACGGCGTACCGGGGTCCCGACAGAGCCGTGGTAGCGCCGGCTTTGAACCTCTCCCGGAGACGGCCGCACGGACCTCATGCACTTCCGCCGACGCGTGTCCTGGCTCCGGCCCCAATGCCGCGCCAGCCAGCCCGACCGGCCTGTACGCCACCCGCGCTCCCACCGAGGCAGTCGAACCACGTTGTCGACCCCGACTGCCGACAGCAAAGGCCGCAGGACAGGGCACCAGCACCCTCCTCAGCCAACGCGGGAACTCCGCTATAACGCGGCCACCGTGACGGGCTTCAGCGCGGACGGCGCCGACGGGGACCGAACGAGCACGGGTGACACCGCAGAATCCTCCTACTCCGAGGAGCCCATGAACTCTGCCGCACGTGTGGTCCGGCCCTCCATGCGTGAGGCGGGCAGTTTCGGCAGCGAGCGGTGCGGTGTCACCACGCGCAGGTCGGGAAGAATCTCACCGGTGTCCTCGAAGATCACTACGCTATTGCACAGCAGCACCCATCCTTGCTCCGGGTGCGATGCCACAACGCGCGCTGCCTCGTGGTCGGGTGCTTCCCATGGAGGACACGGTGGCTCGTGCTCACACATGGCAGCCAGCCCCTCTCCTCGTCGGTCTTGACGGGTGTCGGACCCGTCAAGTGTGTGGGCGGGCTGTCTGAAGGACCAGCGTAGAAGCATTCATGTAGGTACCTACGTGGTTCCCGTGGGCGCGAGCCACGGTCCCGCTGCAGGTCTCCGCAGACGAGCCCGGGGGGCAACCTCCGCTCGTCTGCCCCCCAGCCGTCTCGGATCACCCAGGAACGCCGCGTGCTCCTCTGCGGCACCCACAACCGCCGCTGACCGGCGACCTACACCCGTGGCGGCTGCTTCGTACGCAGGGCACTCCGCAGGGGCTCGACAGCCAGACGCGGGTGGCCTGTCCCGCCAGCCGCAGGTGTGGCCCGGTCTCGAGGCTGACGACATCGGGGAGCCTGTGGCGCGCAGCGGTCTGTACCACCGGCGGGCCATAGCGGCCTTCGCGGACGCTGCCGATGACGATGGCCAAGGAGCCTCGGTCGGGATGACCATCACCGACGCCATCCACCAGGCAGTCCTGAAGGTGCCGACTGCTGCCTGGACGCCGGCCGTCGACCTGCGGCGAGGTCGCGACGGCGCATGGGTCTGCGAGGTCGACGGCGACTGCCTCACCGGCTCGCCGACAGGGGTACGGCTCATTGTGCGCAAGGAACGCCCTGACCCCGGCGCCCAGCTGCGCTTCGCCGACGCCGACGGCATGCGCCTGACCTGCTCCGCCACCATGTGCGTTGAGGGCAGCCCGTTCGGCAGCTGGATCCTCGCGGGGTGACACGGGCGGTTGTCCCGTCTCGGTGTGTGTCCGGCCGGTGGCCGCCGCGGCGATCCACCGCGGCCACCGGCGTTTCCGCGCAGGGACACCGAAGCCGCCAGGGCGAGGACGGCGGACCCAGGAGCAGCGTGCGTGCCCAGGCACGCGGCTGGCCCCGGCGAGCGGCCACGCGTCAGCCTCGCCGCTGGCATGACCTCGTGTATGGGTTGGGTCGACGCTGGCTCTCCTTACGGGGATGCGGGCCTGGCCGGGCCGGGGAGGGTGTGCTTCGACCCGCGAGACGTGAGTGCCTTGGCAGCGCCGTGACGCGAGACGGTGATGGAGGTGAGCACCGGGAACTCCCAAGGGGTGTAAGCACAACCGGGGCTCATTCGCGACGTATGCTTCATCTCTCACAAAAGCAGTTGCAGTGTGCTTCGAGAGCCGGTCAGAGCGGTGTCACAAGGTGGCTCGTGCCTTCGACCGTCGGGATGAGCGAGCAAGAGGACGTAGGGCCTCCTCGACGATTTTGACTTGTTGAAGCAAGGCCACAGCACGCTCGTTCTCCTGTGCATACATGGCGACTGCGTCCTGCACCGAGCCGGGCGGAAGGTAGTCGAGCAAACCCTCCACGACAGATCCGCGGTTCAAGCGCATTGCCGCGATTCCCGCACGCAGGTGATTGCGTACCATGCGGGCGAGCAGCTCGGGGTGTCGATGCAGAACCGGTTCGAGCCGCCACCGGCCGGGCGCCAGGTCGAACAGCCACTCCTTGGCACACGGCACGAACCGCAGAGAACCAGGCGGCGGCACGCATCCCGGCCATCCATGCGGAACCTGTGGCGCTCCGGCGGTGCTGGGGCCGGCGAAGCCAACAGCCGGTCGCTCATTGAATGCGATCACCGCCGCCTCCTAAAGGGAAAGCCATGCCTTGCCATTGGGTGTCGCAGCCCTCCGCTCGAGTGCCATGCACTCGACAGCGACACGCAGAGTTGTCCGAGATGGTGTGCAAGTGAACCTGGAGCCGAAGGAGTTGATGCGCAGATGCAGAGGATCAAGAACGATTGACAGGACGATGGCTGATGATCACATCGAGCAGGTATTGGTTGGTTGCCTGCTGCGGTGGCCGCGCTTGGGTGCGACTCCTTCAGGCTGCGACTGACGGGGATGCAGGACATTGGTGGAAATACCCAGAGACATACCTTTAAGGCGGGGAGCCAGCCCGATTCGCGGCCAGCGTACGGGGCCATGATCACTCGCTCACTTGTGGAGAAGGTTGAGACTGCCGGTGTATCCGAGTGCGCGGATCTCCTCGAACAGGTGCTTGACCAACACACCGGGCCGCTCTGCACGGCGCCGGCGCAGGTGGTCGCAGTAGGGGCCGACCAGGCAGGCGCGATCCGGCTTCTCGGTGGCGTCGAGCACCTGGGCGCTGTCCTGAAGCCTTGCTGTGCGTGCACCGACGAGGTACCGGTGCTGCCAGGTTGGAGGTTGCTCATCGGTGAGGAGCGGCGGCCCAGCTCTCCTGGCATGGCCCCATTCCGCCTGCGGGCCGCTGTCGAGGAGTGGCGGGGGATCAGCCGGCGTCCCTTGGTCAGGCCCAATTCGTGCTGGAGGGCTTCTGGGATTTCGCCCCCGCACGTCGTGTCAAAGGGCGGCAATCAGCCCTCCGAGGTGAGGCTGGCGGACAGATCGAACCAGACGGTCTTGCCAGTGCCAGTCGGGTGGACGCCCCAGCGGCGGGACAGTTCTTGGAGCAGGAGCATGCCGCGACCGGATTCTTCATCCATGCCAGCCTCCCGCTGCCGAGGAGTAGTTGGGTCGGCGTCGCTGACGGCGCAGCGCAGGGTCGAAGCAACGATCGTTACGGTGAGCACGATCGGCCCTGCGGCGTGCTGAACAGCGTTGGTGACCAGCTCGCTGACAAGCAGCTGGGCGGTGTCGGCGTCCGCAAGCCGCCATGCGGCCAGTGTCTGGCCCACGAACCGCCTGGCATCGAGGACCGCACTCGGGTGGCACGCCAGTTCCCGCGAGGCGGCAGCACGGTGGCTCCGGCGGAGAGTGGGCCTCTGCGTGTGCGAGGCAGCCAGGACGCGCATCGACGAGGGGAACCGCTGCAGAGATTTCATCACCATCACCGGAATGTGAAGCGAGGCGGCTTATGCGTACAGGTGCAGAGGCGCAGACAGTCGCCAGAGGGAACGCGGACTCGAATCGCGGGGCCCTCGGCTTGGCGCTGGCCAGTCGAGCAGCGTGTGTCTCGCGGTAGCCACGGAGAAGGACCGCCGAGGACTGCATCTTCTCCGGCTGGGCTATCACCTTCGCTGACGACCTTGGCCACGCCCCGGCCAAAGAGCCTCTGGTGGACCGTGACGATTCGCGGAATCAGGTCGACGGCAGTCCGGGGGCTGTGCGGATGGGCGATGGTTGTTCGTCGACCGATCCGGTGCCGGCTGAGCCTGGGACTGAGAAGGCGAGACTCGATCTGTGGGGCGGTACGGGCCAGGCCGCCGTGGTGCGGGTTGGTGACCGGAATGGACATGTGGCACTCCCGGGGACGGGACCGAAGAATCATTCATTTCGTATGATTCATCCCCTCAGGTGTATCACGCTCGGCGTTTGATTGGCAATGGGAAATCATACATTCTGCATGATCCATTCCCATTGATCGGTGCATGCCGATTCACCGGCACTGGGCCCGCCCCCTGAGCGGGTGGTAGCAGCCACGCGGTCGTCTCCCTACTCATTGACGGAAGGACCCGGCAGCGTTCCCGTGCGCGGTCGCCCGCCCCCCCAAACCCGGGAGCCCCGGTTGGAGTCGCCGGGCACGCACGGCCCGTAGTCGAAAGCAGGGCACGAGGAAGAGGTCTGCGGAGCACCAGGGTGCGGACAGCAGGGTGCATTCAGTGGCGGTGATCTGCCGACCGCAGGTCCAGCAGGGCATTGAAGGCTGCACGTCGGTCTTCGACGATCCGTGTCAGCGTCTGGGACCCTGCGGGGTCGCAGACGGCCTGGGCGATCGCGGCGGCGCGCACGGGTGGGTCGCCGAGGTGGCGTCTGCTTGGGCAGGATTCCGCCAGAGGGGCAGGTGCGCCACACCGGCACGGTGAGCTCGCCGTGACGGAGGCACGTGACGCAAGAGGCGCAGCCCACAGGATCAGCACTGTGACCGCTGCTGTACGGGGCGAAGCACGCTCACCCCGCTGTCCCGCTCCGACCCACCACCGGATGCGCCCGTAAGCGGAGAGGTGGTCGAGGACGAGGTCGGGGCGCCGTCGGGCCAGGCCGGGATCGATCCCAAGGTCGGCCCAGTCGCCGGCAGCCGGTACGGTGTCCCCCTCTCAGTAGTTCGCGAGCCCAGAGCTGAGATGTCTTCGATCCGCTCTTGCCGCGATCGGTCGGATTCGGTCCCGTCAGCAGCCCCCGTTGCAACCCTGATCACGGCGTCGTCAGGCATGGCATCTATCACACGGAATGCATGATTCTTCGCTAGAATGAGACCGTGTCTCTTACGCCCGGCCACCGTCGCCCTCCGACCCTGAGCAACCCCCGTGTCCAGCGCACCCGCACCCACATACTGGCCATCGCTCGCGAGTTGCTGCCAGGAGTCGGCCCGGCCGGATTGACCTACGCCCTGTTGGCCGACCGGGCCAAGGTTACTCGCCAGACCCTCTACCGGCACTGGCCCACCCGGGACAACCTGCTCTCCGACCTGATGCTGGAAGGCCCCGATGTGGCCTACCCCGAGCCCAGCACCGATGTGCGCACCGTCGCCACGGCGTGGCTCACCAGCCTCCGCGCAGGCCTCAGCGACCCACCCACCCGCGCCGCCACATTCGCCGTGATCGCCCAGGCCAATTACGACCCGGACAGCACCCAGGCGCTGACACGGATCGTCGAAGACCGACACGCAGCCTTCAACACCCTGCTGGAACCCTCCGGCCGGCAGATCACCGCCGATGAATACACCCTGCTGACCGCACCCGTCCTCTTCCGCCTCCTCATCGAAGGACGGAAGGTCACCGACCAGTTCATCGACGCCGTCGCCGCCCAATGGCTCACCACCCTCAACCAGTCCGACCAGCCGCAAACTGAGGAATCGGCCAAAGACTGAACGTATTCAGCGGTGAGCCTCCATGGCGAAGCCTGGTGATGCCAGGCTTCCGCCCAGCACCGGGCTGTCGACATTCGTGGCTTCCTCGAAAAGATCGACCGTCAGACCGAGCCCCGGCTGGCGGTCCACGTCATCCGCGACAACCGCTCCGCCCACAAGGCCCGTGGTGCACAACTGGCCGTTCACGCAGCCCCACTTGGGGGCTGCGTAGCGAGATAGGTGGTTTCCCGGTTTCCGGCCAGCTGTCCGCGGCTGGATGCTGCGTCAGTCGGGATCCGCTGAGGTCGTCCTGACCGTTCGGCTCCCAGGTGATCGTGCAGGGAGACAACGATGCTCTCTGTCTCTGTTCATGGGGGAAGGTCATGAAATGCCGCGCGCAGGCTGTGTCCCAATTTCACTGGCGTTGGTTGTGTTCCTTGTCGCAGCGTCGGTCATTGCTGGGATGTTCGTCTTCGCCGGCGAGCTGGCCGCGGTACTCGTGAAGAATGCCCATCTGTTCACATCGCTCGTCGTTGTGGCTGGCATGGCATGACTGTTGTAACAGGGCATGCCGCCGTGCGCCGCCGCCCTGCCCCCGGCACGGGCCTGGACGCCGCGCTCGTCGGTTACCTCCCCACGCCAGGTGACCTCGCGGCCCTCACCGGATTACCGGAGCACGCCCTCTCACGTGATCAGGTGCGCACGCTTCTCTTCCCGGACGGCCGCGCCCAGCTGCTGGAGGAGACCGCCACGCCCCTCGGCACATCAGGATTCATCTGCATGCCGCTGTTCGCCGACGAACTCACCTCAGGAGCGGACCTCGCCGCACGCTCCGCCCGCGCGGTCGAGCGTGCTGCGCCACTCGGGGCACGCACCGTCTCTCTGGCGGGCATGATCCCCTCCCTCACAGCTACGGCTACGACGTCCTGCGGGAGTTGCGCAGGACTCCGGTCGTCTCCGTCACCACGGGCCACGAGATGACAGCCGTCTCGGTCGTGAAAACCGTCCGCGCCGCGCTCGAAGGGACCGGCCGTCAAATTCCCGAAATCACCGGGGCGTTCGTCGGCTGCGGCTTCAGCGGCATGTCCTCACTGCGCCTGATCCTCGCCCGCAGCCCCCACTCCCCGGCCGGGATGATCCTGTGCAACCTCCCGGGAAGCGGCCCACGGCTTCGTCGGCTCGCCGCGGAACTGGCCTCCCGCATGCCGGGGCGGCGGATCCGCGTCATCGAGTCCGGACCGGCGTTGCCCGACGCGGTGTACGAGGCGGATGTGCTCGTTACCGCGGGTGGAACCGCCGCCCTGCTCGAGGTCAACCGCCTGCGGCCCGGCACGATCGCCTCCTGCCGCCTCGAGTCACTGCTCCACGCCCACCTCACGGCTCCTGACGGCGCGTCGAAGGGGTCCCAGGCCAGAGCCCCTCCCGGATGCCGTGTGTTCCACCATGCGCATTCCGAGCCGCTCAACGGCATACCTAGACCTAGACGAAGAAAACAAGGTCGATGGCTGCACGGTCGAGCCGCCGGTTTGCAACTCCATTGCCACCCCCAACTGATTGAGACAGAAAATGATGAGAAGGCCCGGTCGGCCCGACGGCATATCTTTCGGCAGCAGAGAGGAGAAGGCACTACGGACTTGGAAGCCCAATACACCGAAGTCCCGTTTGGGACTTCTGACGTTCACTAGCACAAGCATCGTTGCTGCCGTGCTCATCATGCAGCTGCAGCCGGAACCAATTCAGCGAGTGCCTGAGCACAACGCACTCCCTGGCCACCACCATTCGGTGGTTCCGGCGGCAGCAACGGTGTCGACTGCGGCATATCTCCCCCGCACGGGCTGGACTGCTACAGCCAGCGACGAGGAAACCACTGGCGTAAACGGTCGGGCCGCCAATGTCCTCGACGGCAAAGCCGACACCATCTGGCACAGCCGTTGGTCGGGGACCCCGCAGAAGCTGCCCCGCTCCATCACCATCGACATGCACCGACCCCAGACGGTCTCTGCTCTCGTGTACCAGCCCAGGCAGTCCACGTCCGACAAGGGGTCGGCTAACGGAAGGATCGGCCAGTACGAGATCAGCCTCAGCACCGACGGCAAAAACTGGACATCAGTGTCCCGGGGCACACTCACCGACGACGCCACCGTGAAGACCCTCGAATTCACTCCCCAAAGCGCTCGCTACGTCCAACTGATAGCCCTCACCGAAGCGGGCAACCGCGGACCGTGGGCATCAGCGGCAGAAATCAACCTGACTCCCCCCACTGCTCCACTGGTGAACCTCCCTCGCACGGACTGGACTGCTACAGCCAGCGACGAGGAAACCACTGGCGTAAACGGTCGGGCCGCCAATGTCCTCGACGGCAAAGCCGACACCATCTGGCACAGCCGTTGGTCGGGGACCCCGCAGAAGCTGCCCCGCTCCATCACCATCGACATGCACCGACCCCAGACGGTCTCTGCTCTCGTGTACCAGCCCAGGCTGTCCACGTCCGACAAGGGGTCGGCTAACGGAAGGATCGGCCAGTACGAGATCAACCTCAGCACCGACGGCAAAAACTGGACATCAGTGTCCCGGGGCACACTCACCGACGACGCCACCGTGAAGACCCTCGAATTCACTCCCCAAAGCGCTCGCTACGTCCAACTGATAGCCCTCACCGAAGCGGGCAACCGCGGACCGTGGGCATCAGCGGCAGAAATCAACCTGGCCGGACCCGCCGATCCAGCTGAACACGGCAGCTGGGGGCCGAAAATCGATTTGCCGCTGGTACCCGCTGCAGCAGCCGTCCTGCCGAACAACAAGCTGCTGCTTTGGTCCTCCAACCGACCTGCCTCCTTCGTGGGCGATCATGGCTATACCCAGACCGCGATCCTGGATCTGACCACAGGGAATATCTCCGCATCCCGGATAAACGTGACGCATCACGACATGTTCTGCCCAGGCACAGCAATACTGGCCGACGGGCGGGTACTTGTAACAGGCGGAAAGGACTCCGACAGTGCCAGTATCTACGACCCTTACGCTGACAAGTGGTCCTCGACCACAAAAATGAACATACCTCGGGGCTACCAGGCGATGACACCACTGTCGACAGGAAAGGCTTTCGTTCTGGGCGGCTCCTGGAGTGACGCTAAGGGGGGCAAGGATGGCGAGGTCTGGTCGCCCGTCGACGGCAGCTGGCACCGACTCAAGGTGCCGGTTACATCAACCTTGACGCAGGATGAAGTATTCCGTAGCGACAATCATCAGTGGCTGTACGCCTTCTCAAACGGGCGCGTACTCCAGTTCGGACCGAGTAAGCAAATGAACTGGATTGAAACCGAAGGCGATGGAGACATCAAGAAGGCTGCGGATCGCGCAGACAGCGGCGACGCGATGAACGGCAACGGTATAGCCTATGACGTCAATAAACTCCTCACTCTAGGAGGCGCTCCTCACTACGAGCTTAACAACGCAACCAACCATGCCTATACCCTCGAACTAACGCATACCGACGATGCGAAACAGCCCGAGGTCAAGGCTCAGCGCACCGGCGACATGGCGTTCCCCCGGACATTCTCCAACAGTGTGGTGATGCCGGACGGTAAGGTTGCCGTCTTCGGCGGGCAGGCCTACTCCCACCCCTTCACTGACGACGCGGCAGTTCTCACTCCCGAACTCTGGGACCCGGAAACTGGAAAATTCACCCCGCTCGCCAGTATGCGTGTTCCGCGTACCTATCACAGCGAAGCCACCCTACTGCCCGACGGGCGTATCTTCACCGGCGGCGGCGGCCTCTGCCCCGACACCTGCTCAACAAACCATCCCGATGGGCAGATCTTTACGCCGCCCTATCTCATCAACAAGGACGGCACGAAGCGATCACGACCCGAAATAGACCTTGCGCCCACAACTGCCGAGAACGGCAAAAAGATCACCGTGACCACCAAGCAGGTGGTTAAGTCGTTCGTCCTCGTACGGACCTCAGTTGTCACGCACTCCACCAATAACGACCAGCGCCGCATTCCGCTCACATCAGAGGCCAAGGGTGCTAACAATTACGAGCTCAGTATCCCTGGCTCCGGTACGGCTCTCCCCGGCACCTACATGCTCTTCGCTCTTGACGGCAACGGGACGCCCAGCGTAGCCAAAGTCATGAAGATCAACACGCTGGCGAAGCCAAAATGATGACGATCAACTGACGCCGTGGAACCACTGATCGGGTGACGACTGCCGGCGCGTAAAAGGCGAGGCCCTCGAGCTGTTGAGTTGGACATATCGCGTATCAACTCTTCAGCCTCGGGGGCCTCGTTGGTTACGTATCGGCCGCACAGGACCTTCCGCACGCGCTTGTGGAGTCGGTGGCGATGCTGATCGTCACCGGGGAGGGTGACGGCCGCTGCAAGCTCCGCACGTCCGGGCGGGCCATGGTGGCGCTGGTGTTTCTGCGCAAGCACTACTCCCTGGCCGAGATTGCGGCCGGCTTCCGGATTGCACACGGCCGCCCGCATCACCCGCGGCGAACGCCGTATATCAGCAGCTTGGCGAGACTCTCAACGCGGTTGGACATACGCGGCGTCGGCCCCGAGACCTTGAGGACGGCCAGAATGTGCCCGTGTCTGCTCCGGACGGGAACCCCGACCGATGTCAGACCGACCTCGACCTCCTCCGACGCGACGGCGTATCCCTGCTGACGCTCCTTGCGCAGCCGCGCCGATAGCTCGCCCAAGTGCCGCGGAGAGTTCGGCGCCGCTCGGGGATCGGCGCCGAAGGCGTTCGCCGTACGGGCCTCGACGAGCTCGTCTTCGGCGTCGAACATCAAGGCGCGACCCGAGGCCGTGTAGTGCATGGCGGAAGCCGTCCGACCCAGCCGCCGCCACGCAGCGAGCTCTGCGACTCCTCCCGCATGACAGTCAGGCACCGGTTGGCTTCCTGCACGCGCAACAGCGCCACCTCGCCGGTTTGAGCCACCAGACCCTGCAGCAACGGTCGGGCAGCGCGCACCAGCACCAGATCGCCCGCTCCTGCCGCCATCACGCGGACCCGCCACCCCAGCCGGTAACGGCGGGTGTCCGGATTCTGGTCGACGACGCCTGCCCTTTTCAACGAGTGCCGCATCCGCGACACCTGGCTCCGCTCACGGAGCGATCAGCGCTGCTCCCCCGCCCTCGGCATCGAAGGCGAGCAGCAGCTGGGCCACCTCAAGACGCTCGTCAGTGGGGCAAGTGCCTTGATGCGTCTGAAGAATGCACCGCGGCGTGCACGTGTGCGGTCGTGAGTGGCAAGCGGTTCGCTGGGATGTCCTACGGGATGCGGGGTGGTTCGGCTGTGGCTGGTGCGGGGGTGGTGTGGGCGGCGGCCCAGGCGGCGATCTGGGCGCGGGAGGTGAAGCCGAGTTTGGTGAGGATGTGTTCGACGTGGCCTTCGGCGGTGCGTTGGGAGATGACGAGCTTGGCCGCTATCTCCTTGTTGCTCAGTCCTTGGGTGACGAGGTCGGCGACTTGAAGTTCACGGCGGGTCAGTGGGGGTGTGTCCTGGGGGAAATGTCCCGCGGGGGTGGGGTTGGGGGTGGTCTTGCCGTGCAGGGCGTAGGTAATGGCCTCATTGAGGCTGAGCTTGATGCCCTGGCCCACGGCGTCGGTGAGGGCTCGTTCGCCCAGGGTGTGGTGGAGCAGTTTCCGGCATTCGTCGTGGCAAGTGACGAGGTAGGAGACGGCTGAGGGTGCTGCACCGGAGCGTCGCCAGAGCATTTGGCCGGCGCCGAGAAGGATGGCGGCGTGCTGGTGGCGGCCGTCGGCTGCGGCGGCCCAGGCGAGTACGTCCAGGCAGAGGGCGATGCCGAGTTGGTCGTTGAAGGGCTGTTTGAGGCGTAGGGCTTTGCGGGCGAGTGCAGTGGCCTTTTGTGGTTCGCCGGCACGCCAGTGCTGCAGGGCGAGGATCCACAGTGCATGGGATGTGCTCAGCGGGGCCTGGTGTGTTTCGCTGAGGTCGAGGCATTGTGCGCCGAAGGCGCGGGCGCGGGGGTCGTCGTGCACGGTGCAGGCCAGGGCCAGCAGCCAGGTGGTGCTCCATTCGTCGGTCGGCCGGCCGAGGCTGCGGTAGCGGTCGAGGGCATTGTCCAGGGCGGTGATGGCGGTGGGGAGGTTGTCGCTCATGAGGGCGGCGAGGCCGGCTAGTTGTGCGGCCTGAGCGAGGGCCAGAGGATCGCCCAGCTGTTGGGCCAGGGCTCTGCATTCGGCGAGCAGGGCACGGCCTGATTCGGTGTCCCCTTGGAGCAGGACGAGCCATCCTTTGGCCCATAGGGCTTTGGCCCGGTCCGTACTGGGTTCGGTGTCGAGGGCGAGGGCCCGATCGAGCCAGCGCCGGTCGTCTTTGAGGAAGCCGTGGCCGAGGCAGCGGCCCCACAGTGTCGCTGCCATTAGCAGGCCGGAGCGGATTCGGGTGGGTTCGCTCAAGCAGGCGTCCAGTGCGCCGCGCAGGTCGGCCTGCCCCATGCGCAGCCGGGTGGACCATTCGAGCTGGCCCGGGCCGAACCAGGCGGTGTCCAGGTGGGTTACGAGGTTCAGGTACCAGTCGCGGTGGCCGCGGATCATGGCGGCTTCGTCGCCGGATTCGCGCAGCCGGTCCCGCCCGTAGTGTTGGATGGTCTGCGGCATCCGGTAGCGCACGAGGGGGTCGTACTGTTCGCGGGAGAGGATCGATTTGTCCACCAGGCCGGCAATCAGATCGAGGATCTCTTCGCGGGCGATGCCGTGACCTGAGCAGACCTCTTCGGCCGCCTCGAGTTCGCAGCCGTCAGCGAAGACCGACATGCGGGCCCACAGGGCCTGTTCCTGTGCTGAGCACAGGTCGTAGCTCCAGTCGATCATGGCCCGTAGCGTCTGCTGCCGGGCTTGTGCACTGCGGCTGCCGCGGGTGAGGAGGCTGAACTGGTCGTCGAGGCGTTGGAGGACCTGTTCGGGTGAGAGCACGGGCAGCCAGGCCGCGGCCAGTTCGATGGCGAGCGGGATCCCGTCCAGCCGCTGGCAGATGCGGGTGATCGCTTCGGCGTTGTGGGCGGTGACGGCGAAGTCGGGTTGCCGTGCTGTGGCTCGTTCGGCCAGGAGCTGCACCGCCTCGCTGTTCGCTGCGGCCTCGGGTGACATGGGGTTGTCGGCGGGCGGTACCGGCATGGGGGGCACCGGCATCACCCATTCGCCGTCCACGCCCAGAGCCTGGCGCGAGGTGGCGAGAATCTGCAGCTTACTGGCGGCGGCGAGCAGTTGGTGGGCCAACTGCGCGGAGGCATCCAGCACGTGTTCGCAGTTGTCCAGCACCAGGAGCAGCTGCTTGTCTGCCAGGTAGTCCGCCAGGGTGGTCAGCGGCGGGCGGGGGGAGGAGGTGCCCAGTTCCACGGCGGCCGAGACCGCTCGCGCCACCGCGGCGCCCTCTGTCACTGCGGCGAGCTCCACCAGCCACACCCCGTCCGGGAAGGCACGCCGGACCTTGTGGGCCAGGTGCATGGCCAGTCGGGTCTTGCCGATCCCGCCGGGGCCCGTCAAGGTCAGCAGCCGCGCGGCGAGCATGGACTGCCGGGCCTGGGAGGCCTCCTGCCGCCGGCCCACGAAACTCGTCAGGTCGGCCGGCAGGTTCCCCCGTCCGCGCTTGAGCATGGACATGGCACTCACTCTCAGTACGGAGACGGCAACCTAATCACACGGCTCGTATGATTTTCGGTAACGCCAGGTATATCACACGGTTCGTATGATTTTCGAGGATCATCTTGCGGCTATCCGACGCGCCGAAGCCGTGAGAAAGCGGGCGACTGCAGACCGTGACCTCGAGTGAGTCCGCATGGGCGACGGTCACACAGAGGCATCAACCGAGCACAGTCCGGACCGGTAGGGCAGCTCCCAGATCTCGTCGTCGGCGCAACCGCAGGCGCCACGGCGAGAAAAAGGGCCCGCGTGCCTCGTCCGTAGCGGTGCATCACTCCTGTCTGCTGGGGTGATCCCGGCCACCGTGCGCGGTACGTCCGCACGGCCTTGTCACGCCTGACCCGATGGCCGGAATCCGATGAGGGTGGCTAGATCATCAGCGCACCGAGAAGGGCACGTCACCCGGGAAAACACCTACAGAGGTACCTGCGGTGGGGGTGCCCGCGCTCACGAGGGCCAGGTTCACGAAGGCCAGATTGAGGAAGGTGTGCCGGCCGGTTCAGCCGAGCAGCTGATGCCACCCCACCGTGGCGCCCCCACCATGGCCGCTCGCCGCTCGCCGCTCGCCGCTCGCCGCAGCTTCACCCAAGGCATCCGTCCAGGGAATCCCGCAGCCCAAATGCCCGAATCCGCCTCCCGACCTCCCACTTTCACAAAGGCGTCACGCCTGCTTCGGAACGCCACTGGCCCGGCCCACCCCGCAGCCACCGCTGATACCGCACTCGACGACCTCGGCGCGGCGATGTCGCGATGTACCGAAGGACGCAGCCTCGGCATTCCGGCCTCGCGGATGCCGCTCGCCGAGAGCACACCCCGTCGACTTCTCGCCGTGGCCGGCTGACCCAGCGTCCCTCATGGAGCTCAACGGCAACCGGGGGGTAGGAACGTTCAGTTGCCCGCCTGCGTGACGTGCGGCCGGTCAACCGCTCGCCGGATATCTGGCGGTCCACATCGAAGTAGGTACAGAAATGCGCAGTTTCCTAGTCGCCCCGCCTATGCCTGAAGAGTCCTATATGTGCGTCTCTGCTCTCGGAAAGAACGAAGGTGGGTCTCATGAGTGTCCCCAGTCCCCTGTGCTTGTCCTCGGACGTACCGGACCGCGGTACCTTCAGCCACGGGCATTGCCGTACCTGCTCCGCCGCAACCGGACCGGTCACGCGTCCCACCCGTCACGTCCGCCCAGCCGTCCCGGTGATGTCGCTCGCACGCCTGCTGCGACGACGGGGAGATGCCGCTGCCGTGCGGGTCAAAGGCCTGGCCCGACACCTCGGCCGGGTACACGGGGACGCCGTCTGCTGGCCGCTGGACCAGAACCCGCGTGCCCCGTCCCAGGCAAGGCGGCTGATCCGCGACCAGCTGGCCCGATGGGGACTGGACGAGCACGCCGACACCGCCGGGCTTCTGGCCACAGAGCTGGTCACCAACGCACTTACGCACGCTCGGGGTCCAATATGTCTGAGCATGGCCCTGTCCCCCCGGAAACGGCGGCTGCGCTGCGGTATCACCGACGTCAGCCCCCTCCCGCCCCGGCCGCACCGCGCCCGGCATGACGAGGAACATGGGCGGGGACTGCAACTGCTCGATGAGCTCGCCAGTCGGTGGGGCTCACGGCAGACGTCGGGCGGCAAGACCGTCTGGTTCGAACTGCGCACAGGCGGTGCTGCCCGATTCCCCCGACTGAGCCTGCGGCCGTCCATTCACCGCGGGATCAAGGCATCCGCCCTTGGGCCCGGTTCCTGACGTCCGGCGGCCAGCATGCGCGGCGCCAGGGTGGCCCGAGGGCGCTCCGAGACGACGAGGAAGCCCGATGCTCTGCGTAGCGGGACAGGTACCTTGCCGGTGTTCGTTCTCTTCTCCCCCGCCGCATGCTGTCTCAGTCAAAGAGCCGATGGGGCCGCCGCGGCCAGGCTCTTGCTCTGACTCCCCATCAGTGCATAGGGAGGCGTCGATGTGCTGCCTGCCCTTCATCTTGATGGGGAGAAGAACATGACATCGCGTGTGCAGGCCGAGGCCGGAGTCCTCGCGCTCACGCTGATCGCACTGTTCGTCACAGCGTCAGTCGTTGTCGAGATCGTCGCTGACGAGGATGTCGTAGCGCTTATCAGAACGGCCATTCACATTGCCCTCATGCCGTTGTGAGCCCGGCAATCGCTGACTGAGCACGGCTGCCTCGTGGCAGGGAAGGCGGCAGGTGGCCTCCGCTGATCCGGCGCAAGGGTCGGCGCGCGGCCGCGGGTGCAGGCGAGCGCTCGCGGTTCCGGTCCCTTGCGCCGTCACCCTCCAGGTTCGGCGACCACGCGGCGAGCGCACCGTTGCCGCTGGGGCGGGCCCACGGGCTTGCCACGCAGGCTCCCGCCCGGCATGAGGCTGGCGGAAGCGAGGACGCCGTCGCGCGGTACACCAGGCTCGGCGGGTTCGGCGAAGGCCGCTGCGGCCAGTGGGCCGGCACTGCGCCGTCACGATCAGTCAGTCAACACCGAGTCGCGTGTCGCCGGGCTCGCAGTGATGGCACACGGACGGCGTCAGGCTCGTCGGTGCCGTGGGCAACGGCGTGCCCAGGTGTCCTGCGTGGCGGGACAGGTAGTTCCCCGGTGCCCCGCCATCTTCCCCTGGCAGCAGGCTGCGTGTGTCAGGAGCCGATCGGGCGCCGCCCTGACACCTCCGGCTCACCCTCCGTGCAGAGGGGAGGCGTCGGTTCCGCCTGCCCTTCACCTCGGTAATGGAGAAGCATGTGAAATCCCGTGCCCACGCTGCGGCGGGCGTCCTCGCATTCACGTTGATCACGCTGTTCGCCACGGCATCAGTCGTTGTCGAGATGCTCGGCGACCAGGACGCTGTGGCTCTGGCCAAGACCATCAACCTCCAAGTATTGCCCGCCTTTGTGGGCAGCATGGCCGTCGCCGTGATCACAGGGCACTCTCTGGCCACTTCGCGCCAGCAGTTGTCCAAGGCACAGCGTCGCGCGGCGCTGGTCTGGCGCAAGTGGCGGCGTACGGCTGCCGCTGCGGCGTTCGGGCTCGCGCTCGCCCCGTGCGCCCTGATCCTGCGGTCGCTCGCTGCTATCCGCGACTTCGGCACCATGTTTGTTGTGGTTCAAGCCGTCGAACTACTCGTCAGTGCCGTGATCATCACCATTCTGGGACTCAACGTCCGTGATGGCAGGCTGCTCTCCGCGACCCGACGAAGCAGAACAGGCAGCATCAGCAACCACCCAGCCGGGCATCGCCGGTGAGTATCGTGCGTCAGCGCCAGCCGCGCAGGTGCCCTTGTCGGCGTGTCAAGCGGCGGGGCTGGCTCTAGGCTCGTGCCGCTCCCTCCTCAAGCAGCGTGCATTTTGTTCTCGCACCTCCGGAAATGAGAGCCAAGGGGCGGTCCAGTCCGGCCTGTCCGCTGCGGGATACGGCACGCCGGTACTGCTGTTCTCGTCGATGGTGAGCGGTCGGCCAAGAGGCGGCGCGGCGCGCGGCCCGGCCGGCCCCCGGCACCACCGCCGATGCGAAGGCGTGGCGGGACTCCGGCCTGGCCCAGCAGTGTGAAGGCGTCACCGTCCTGGGCGACGGCGCGTACATCAACACCGGACTCGTCGTCCCGCACCGCAAAAGCCCCGGCCGGCCACTCCTGGCCGGCGAGGAAGAAGACAACACCGAGTACCGCAGGGTCCGTGCCCGCGTCGAGTACGCCTTCGCCCGCATGAAGCACTACAAGATCCTGCGCGACTGCCGACAGCGCGGAAGCGGTCTCCACCACGCGGTCCAGGCCGTGGTCCACATTCACAACCTCGCCCTCGCCGCATGAACACAACCACCCCAGAGACAGCCCTGACACGCCCAAACACAGCCTTCTGCAACACGCTTTAGGGCTGGGAGCCGGATCGTGAGTGATCACACGAGGTCATGTCCTGCGCCTGACGTGGCCGACTGAGCGTCTCCCACGAGCGGGAGCTGGCCCGTTGTCGGCCACGTACCACCTGCAGACGCAGGCGGAGAAGGGCCCCGGAGTCACAACGTGCCAAGTGCCTCCTCCCCTCGGGCGGGCGTAGTTGATGGGTCGTCGAGTGCCGTCTCGCAGAGGAATAGGTAACCGGCTGCGTGTTTCTACTAAGGCTGCTTTCCCTCGCAGCCGTCTACGTTCGGGGAGTCGGTCGACGCGAGCGGTATCGGGGGACTGAGTACCTGTTTCCGATGCGCCCCTGACGCTGAGGGCGGAAGGGGAGGTAGGGCCTCAAAGAGGCTGCAAGGGCCAGCGCGACAGTGAGCTTCGAGGCCTTGTGGACCATCCGGCCCTATCATTCAGGCGAAAATGCCCATCCTTTCCTTCGAACCAAAGGGTGGTTCTACTTCTTGCCGCTTCCTGTAAGCGGTTCGCCTATTCAGGTGCCAGCCCACGGCTATCGCGCGACTACTCATGGTTTGCGGTCGACGGGAGTCTCGGGTTGCTCAAGAAGTCCAGGCGATGGGATAGGGCAGCGCTGACACTGTGCGCGGTTCTGGCACTTGCAGTCGGTCTATCCTCGCCCGATCAGACGTCACAACAATTGTGGGGCCTGACCGCCGCGTTGGGGTACGCCTGCGCGACTGTGGCTGCGACAAAGTCGTCTATACCTTGGGGGCGTTGGCCCGCAGTCATAGCGGTTATTGGCTCAGCTGTCGTGCCGTTGCTCTGGCTGATCGCGATCGGCCGGGCACAGATGGAGGTGGGGGTCGTCGAGCGCGGCGCGCAGTTGCTGCTCTCCTCCGGAAGTCCGTACCAGCCGAACCCGCATGCGGTGCCTGACTTCAACCCCTATCTGCCGGGCATGTCACTCTTTGGAATACCGCATGCCCTGTTTGGCGACTCCGTGTTCACTAGCGCCCGGGTCTGGTCCCTACTGGGCTTCCTCGCGGCTGTGATCGCAGCCGTGCGGGTGTCGGCGAAGTCCGGGGCTGGCGTTCCGGCGAACTGTGCCAGGGTGACGGGCGTGCTGTGGCTGATCGCCTGCCCAGTCGTCGCACTACCGCTGGCCATCGGCGGGGTGGACCCCCCGGTCGTCGCACTGATCTGCCTGACCCTGGCCTACTCGCAGCGCGGGCACGCGGGACGCGCGGGCCTGGTTTTGGGGGTGGCGGCTGCACTGAAGGGAACCGCCTGGCCCGCACTGCCCGTGGTGATTGCAGTCCTCGCGGTGCGTCACGGCCGTCGTGCCGCACTCAGGTGCGCTGCGGCAGCTTCGGGCATCGCCGTTCTCGCGGTCCTCCCTGCGCTACTGAGAGACAGCGGAGCATTTTACGAGAACGCAATCCTTTACCCTTTCGGGCTTAGCGACACAAAATCCTCCGCGGAGAGCCCTCTGCTCGGGCACCTGATCGTGTCCGTCGTTCCGAACGGCGAGGCCGTCACTATGGCACTCATCCTGTTGAGCGCCGTGGGCCTGGGGATGTCGCTGCTGGTGCGCCCACCCCGCAACACGGTGGCTGCTGCCAACCGGCTGGCGCTCGGACTAGGACTTATCATCATGCTGTCCCCAGCTACCCGGGTTGGCTATGCCATCTATCCCCTCATACTTCTCACCTGGCCCCGATTCGCCGTAGGGCTGTCGCGCGGCACGCGGCCTTGCCTCCGGGACCACCCTGAACGGACCACCGTCTCAGGCTGACGGGTGCCAGCCCGTTGCGGCGCCTTGGCCCTGACGCACTGCCACAGAGGAATTGGAACCAGGCCGGACCGGACTCAGTACCTGCATCCGAGCAGGTAATGACATGTTTCGGGACTTGGGGTTTCCTTGCCGAGGTTGCGTTGCGGGCTCAGGCAGCCCAGGTGAGGTCGGCGGCGGAGACTGCCGGGGGCCTTCTTCTTCTGGGTGATGCGGGGGGTCATGAGGGTAGTGGCGCCCAGGTGATGAGGGCTTCACTGTGCTGTACGAGTCGTTCGTAGTCGCGTGCGTGGCGGCGGGCGTGCATGAGCCAGGCCAACGTCCGTTCGACGACCCATCTACGGGGCAGGACGACGAAGACCTCCAAGTCGCCGCCCGTGGCGGCGATGAACTCGGCTCCGAGTAGGGCGCCCATGCCGGGCAGGCTGCGGATCACATCAGCGTGCGCATGCTCGTGAAACCGGTCCTCAATGAGTGCGTCGAGCTCGGCGATCTCCTCATCGAGGGCCATCACCCCCTTCGCGATCCGGGCCACCATCGCGGCAGCCAGCTTCTCTCGGCAGTGCAGTGTGCTGAGAGTGGGCCGCCTCGACGACGGTCTCGGCGAGCGTGGCGGCGTTCTTGACCTTGCGGTTCTTCAGCCAGGTCCCGATCCGTTGGCCCCGCTTCGGCGGATCGCAGCAGGTGTCTGATATGCGGTCAGCAGGATGACCGGGCCCTTCTTGCTCAAGTTCAGTGCCAGCTCCAACGCCGGAAATATCTCCAGGCGTTGAGCTCGAAATGCCGGCCTGGGTCGCCGCCTTGCCCGCCTGTTCGGCGGCCTGGGGGGCCTTCCTTACGCCCACGGCCGCGGCCCGGGCGCCCTCGGAGGCCTTCCGTACGTTCGCCACCTCGCCTGCGCAGAGCGCCGCCGCGGCGGCGGCGCTCTGCGCGCGGGAGGCGTTCGCGGCCTGGGCGGCGCTGATGGCCTGCTGCGCCGCAGCCGCGGCTCCCTTTGCGGCGTCGGCCACCCGGCGGGCGGCGCTCGCGGCCTTCAGCGAGTCCTTGCCGGCCTTCCTGGTCTCATCGGCCGCTTCGAGCGCTAGCTGCTTGGCGAGCTTCGACGCCGCCACGGCACGCTCGGACGCTTCCTTGGCCACGCGTGTCTGGGCCTCAGCGGCCTTGCCCGCCGCCTGTGCCTGGGCCACCAGCTGGGCGACGCTCGCGCGCTCACGGTCCCGGGCCAGGGTCTTCGTCGGCAGGGACTTCCTGATCACGGTCCGCCACGGCGCGGCCCCTGACCTGTCCGCGGTCCGCCACCGCATGGAGAAGACCCCGGAACTGCTGGCGCTGGGCCCGGAGGCGGTGCTGTACGCGATCCTGGACGCGGTGGTCGACGGCTATGCCCCGGTGGTGGCGGGCGTGCAGAACGACATCGACGAGATCGAGACCGAAGTCTTCGGCGGCGACCCGGCGTGTCGCGCCGCATCTACGAACTCTCCCGCGAAATGGTCGAGTTCCAGCGCGCCACCCGCCCCCTCGTCGGCATGCTGCACGCCCTCATGGCGGGCTTCGCGAAATACGGCACGGACGAGGAACTCCAGCGCTACCTCCGCGACGTCGCCGACCACGTGACCCACACGAGCGAGCGCGTGGACGGCTTCCGCCAGGCGCTGGCAGACATCCTCACCGTGAACGCGACGCTGGTGACACAGCAGCAGAACGACGAGATGCGCGCGATGGCCGAGGCGGGCATCGAGCAGAACGAAGAGATCAAGAAGATCTCGTCGTGGGCGGCGATTCTCTTTGCTCCGACGCTCGTCGGAACTATCTATGGCATGAACTTTGAGCACATGCCTGAGTTGAGTTGGCGGTTCGTTTACCCCTTCGCGATCGGCCTGATGGGGGTGGTTTGCGCAAGTTTGTACGTAATTTTCAAGCGGCGGGACTGGCTGTAGGATCCTGCACTCGCTCCTGAAGCTACTCGCACTGTTTGCTCTCGCACCTGCCGAAAACAGAGCCACAACAGGCTCTGGGGAGCCCCTGGGGAGAAATGATGCGGGTGATCTCCTCACCCTGCTTTTGACGGACCCCTGACCAGGCCTTTTGGGTACCGGCGAATGCTGGGGAGAATCCGGGGAGAAGCGAACGGCAGCCCACGCCTCGCGCTTCCCGCAACGAGCTCGCCTGGATCCCTGTTCGGCGCTACCCACGCGATGTCTCCGACCCTATGGCACATCACCGACAGTGAAATCCACGCGCGCCCCTGCTCTGAGCGATGAGCGTGTTCACGGCGCTGGGGCACTGATCCGGACCTGGTCTCTCCAACTACCCCGTCACACGCCGGTCAAATTGCAGCCACCGCACCCAAGTCGAAGCCCGCGACGGAGGCTACGGCGCACACCCGCGTGTCTGCGGCCGCGGTCATCCGAGCGGCCAAGCCGCCCATGCTGTGGCCGACAAGCGCCGCCCTGTCCGGGGCCAGCCGGTGCTGGGCCGCCGTTTCGGGTTCGCGCAGCGCGCGGGGGGCACCGTAGGCCGGGTCAAAGCCCGCATCCCCCGCCGCCCTCGGCGTTGCCGACCCAGAAGGCGTCCATGGGCTGCGGTGTGGCGGCGGCGATGAGTTGCCGGGCCGTTCGGTGCGCCTTATCCGCGGGCTCGTCGACGTTACCCAGGGAGTAGTTGGCGACCGCTCCTTCGTAGATCAGCAGCAGTTGGTCCACGAGGGGGCCGGGTTCGGGCGCGCCAGTCACCTCGGCGAGTTCGAGCATCCGGTCGCGCAGCGCTCGCTTGTGCTGGGTGATCACGGTGCGGCCAGGGTTTTCCGGCTTGGCCAGTTCAAAGTGGGCGTTGATGAACGCACTACTGCGGAAGCCGCCCGAAGGCGAATGCGCCCATGCGCGGAGCGCGTCGAAGACGGCCAGCAGCCGGGCGCGCGGGTCTCGGCCAGCCGCCTCGATGCATTCGTCGAGGGTGAGCCGCCAGCGCACCTGGCGCCCATCGAGGTAGGCGAGGAATGCTGCGTTGTCCAAGGTGTACTCCTTGCGAGGTTCAAGCGGGAGTCGCTGCATGCGGCCTGGAGTTAGCTCATTGAGCTGAAGTCGGATGAAAATCGGCTGGAGTCGGCGGTCTGCCGTAGCGTCGTCAGGTCCACGGCCGGGGCGGACCGCGTGCCGCGAAGGTCGCGGGCTGCGCGACCTGTTCGTAGCGCGACCTCGTCGGTGCGTGGGAGTGGCCGGGCGTGGGCGGCTTCAGGCCGTGCCTGATCGCGTGCCCGGCGTTGATGCCGTAGGCCACGTCCTTCGTGACCAGGAGTGCGAAACGGAGGAGAGCGCACATGAGCAGCGATTCCTTCCCAGACGATGGGTGCCGGGGTGGGCGGTGCTTCCGTCACTCGGTGCAGTCGCATCTCGCGCGCACACCACCCCCTCCAGAGCTAAGGGGTATAATCTACTTTCTCTGATTACCGTAGCCATGAAGTAAGGCTTGAAGATGCTTCTTTCCGATTACACATTGGGGGCGAACGTAGCCACCGACCTCGTCAACACCTCAGCCGCGGTACGCATCAGCACCGGCGAGGTCCTCACCGACCCGGCCGCCCTGGCGCAGTTCCTCCGCGAGCACGACCTCCACCTCGACGCCACACCCCAGGATGGCCAACCGACCGAGGACGACCTTGTCGAGGTGCACACCCTCCGCCAGGAGATCCGCGCCCTGCTGGAGGCCACCACCGAGGATGAGGTCGCCGACGGCGCGAACACGCTTGTCAGGCGGGCGGCCATCGGCCCAGCCCTGCTCCGGGACGCCGACGGCCGCTGGCAGTGGCACGTCACCACCGCGCCGCGCTCCTCCGTCGCGGACGAACTCGGCGTCCTCGTGGGCACCGCACTGCTCGGCGTCCTGCACACCCTCAGCCATGACCGCTTCCGGCATTGTGCCTCTCCGGTGTGCGACGGCATGTTCGTCGATACCAGCAAGGCTGGCCGCCGCCGCTACTGCATGCCCGGCCTGTGCGGCAACCGCCTCAACGTCGCCAACCACCGCGCCCGTCAGCAGGGGGGCGGTGAGGGATCGACCGCCGGACGCCGGACACCCAAGCGCTGAGCTGCCGGCCAGCCGCCTCCCAAGCGGCGGTGCCTTGCGACTCCTGTCCTTTCACAGGCAGCGAAAACTCGGACGATTTTCAGAGAAAGTACCTGGGGCTACCCGCACGCTGAAGGGGCTAGGGCATTGACGAATTGGCAGTTGAACGAGAGCTTCCGCAGCACGTCCGGTACGGTCCGCTGGGACCGGCAGGGGCCGGAGAGCGGGGAGTCCGTCGTACTGCTGCACGGCACGCCCTTCTCATCGTTCGTCTGGCGGGAAATAGCCCAGGCGCTCGCGCAGCAGTACCAGGTATTCGTGTGGGACATGCCGGGCTACGGCTCCTCCGAGAAGTACCAGGGGCAGGACGTCTCACTGGCCGCGCAGGGCGAGGTATTCGCCCAACTGCTGGAGCACTGGCAGCTGTCGGCCCCTTGCGTGATCGCGCACGACTTCGGCGGCGCCGTCGCCCTGAGGGCTCACCTGCTGCACAAGGCCGCCTACCGCGGGCTGGCCCTCGTCGACCCCGTCGCCCTGGCCCCGTGGGGTTCTCCGTTCTTCCGTTTGGTGGGACAGAACACCGAAGTATTCGAACAGCTTCCGCCCCCTCTGCATCGTGCACTGGTACGTGAATACGTCAGCTCGGCGAGTTTCCCGGGACTACGTTCCGATGTGGCCGAACAATTGATTGCACCCTGGTCGGACGAAGGCGGCCAGGCGGCTTTCTACCGGCAGATCGCGCAAGCTGATCAGCGATACACCGACGAAATCCAGACGCTGTACCCGCAGATCAACCTTCCGGTCACGGTGTGCTGGGGCGCGGAAGACATCTGGATTCCCGTGGCCAAAGCTCATGAACTGGCCTCGGCCATTCCCGAAGCGCGGCTCACCGTGATCCCGGACGCCGGACATCTCGTACCTGTGGACGCCCCCGCCACGCTGACCTCCGCTCTGCTGACCTTCCTTCGTGCTCTTCCGTAGAGCCTGTTTCATGACGCGAATCTCGTGACGCTTGTTCCGTGATGTCCGGGGGCTGGTGGCGCCACGGCTCACCGTGAGGTGGTGACGGGATCACCACCCCACAGCCGCCCTTCCCTCGTTCCGGGCTGGCTTCCGGTCCGCGAGCGGTGGTCCGGTCACCTCACGAACCCGCCGTGGTGTGCCCGGTACACCTCGCTGGAAGCGGCCGCCGCGGCAACTCTGGTGTGCGGGCGTAGAAATCCCGTACAACAGGAGGCGCTGCGATGGCCGACGACACATCCCTCAAGAAGCTCGCGCACCTTACGCGCATCACGCCCCCTCCCCTCGTTGGGTCCGAGGACATCGTCACCGAACTCTGCGCCGCTCTGTTCGCGGGGTTCCGCCGCTACGACCAGCGCGTCCGGGCGCGGCAGTACATGGACGGACTGCTCCGTGCCGAAGGGCGCAAGTCGATCGCGAACATCGCGGCCGCGGTCGGCGTGCCCGGCGACGAGCAGCGCCTGCACCACTTCGTCAGCAGTTCCCCCTGGGCCGTGAACCCGGTGCGCAAGGCGCTGGCAGCCTTTCTGGAGGAAGACGACTTACCCTCGGCCTGGGTGGCCCTGCCGGTGTCCATCCCCAAGGCCGGTGAGCACACCGTGGGTGTGTCCCGGCACTTCTCGCCCGACAGCGGACAGCTGGTGAACGGCCAGCGTGCGTACAGCATGTGGTACGCCTCGGAGCGGGTGGTCGCACCGGTCAGCTGGCGCCTCAACCTGCACAACGCCTGGCTCCGGGACAACCGGCGAAGGACCGAGGCGGAGGACCCCGACGAACTCAGCGCCGCCACCCCTGAGGACTGCGTCACGGGTCTCCTCGACGACGTCCGCCGGTGGGGGAACTCCACGCGTCTGGTCATGATGGATGCCCGAGGAGCCGACGAACAGCGGCATCTGGCCGGGCTGTTCGAGCGGGAATCCCCTGTCGCCGTACGGATCAGCGGGCAGACGCTGCTCACACTCGGCGACCAGGGCCGGGGAGGGGGCCACGGCGAGCACCTGGCTCCGGCACGCACCGTGCTCGACCCCGCGCGTCGGCTGCGCAGCGTACTGCGCCGCAAGGAACGTCATGAACCGGCAGGGGAACTCCCGCTGGCCACGGCGACGGCAGGTGTACGCCTCCCCGCCTCCGGCGAAGCGGAGCGCTCCGCCCGCGGTCGGCTCGGCCACCTCACCCTCCTGGGGGTGTGGCACGACCTCCGCCGTCCCCCGGCCGAGTTGTGGCTCACCAACATTGACCAACCATCAGCAGTCTCCCTGCTGCGTATGACACAGCTGATCCATACGGTCAGCAGCGGCTGGCGGACCCGGGGCGAGACCATCGGGCTGCGGGACTACGAAGGCCGCTCCTTCCAGGGCTGGCACCGCCACATGACGCTGGGGTCCTGTGCCTACGCCATGTTGGCGCTGCGATCGGCCGGCCCGGCAAATGGCTCCGGCCTGTCCGCCTGAGCGGGGCCGCCGTCACGTTTCTGCCGCAACACGTCATGTGTCCGGTGCAGCCGAAGTGCCACCTGGACCTCAAGCGCTCGTTCCGGCTTCAGCCAGTCGGCGCCGAGCAGTTCGGTGATCCGCTCCAGCCGACGGGACACGGTGTTGGGGTGGACGTGCAGGGCCTCCGCAGCGTACGTCGGGCTGCCGCCAGCGGCGAAGTACTCGTCGAGCGTCCTGGTGAGTTCGGTCGTCCGCTGTGCGTCGTAGTCAAGGATCGGCCCGATCGTGGCACTGATGAAACTCGCGGCATCGTGGTTGTCGGACAACAGCACACCGAGAAAGCCCAGGTCCTCGGGGGAGGCATGGGCGCCGACGTTGTCGAGTGACACCAGCGCGTCAAGGCATCGCAGGGCCTCTTGATGGGCCTGCTGGATCAGATCGGGGCTGGAGACCGGACCGGCCGCGCCGACTGTCACAGGGTGCCCGAGCAACGGGGTGAGTTCAGCGGACACGGCCCCGGCCGAGGCGCTGGAGTCGGCAGCGGGCAACAGCAGTGCTATACACCCGTTCTGGATGCTCCTGAGCCCGTCCATCCGCCGGGCGTACGCGGCCGCCCAGCTTGCCGCCCTGCCCTGCGCTCCGCCTTCCGGACGGATGACCACGACCACATGGGGACGTTCGAGATCGATGCTCAGCCGGCGGGCGCGCTGAATGAACTGCTTGGCGGGACGGTGCGGAGCCACCAGCAGGTCCTCGAACAACTCGTCGCGAAACGGGCTCGCCGCGGCCGCTTCGCCGCGCTGCACCTGGAGCAGCACCGCGATGGACTGGGCAGCCAGCCGCAGGAGCGGTTCGCCGACGTCGTCCAGCGGCTCGTGCGGGTGCAGCAGCAGGACGGCGAGCTCCTCGTTCCCCGCCGTGACCGGCACGACCCAGGTGCCCGTGCCGAAGGCGATCGGCATGCGTCGCGCGGAGGCGGTTCGGCATGCGCCCAGCACCTCGGCATCGTCGGCGGCGGGTATCGTTCCGCTGCCCGAGAGCGGGCGGTGCTCCATGTCCCGTACCAGCACCGCGCCCCGAAGCGCCTCCGCCACCTCGGAGACGAGGGCGTTCAGGCTGCCGCCGGCGAGCGCGTGGTCCACCAGCCTGATGTGCAGTTCCGACAGCCTACGGAATCCGATCAGCTGTGACTCCGCCCATGAGGAGCCAGACTTCAGGCTGGCGACATCGGCGTGGCTGCGTTCCAGCGTGCGCGTCTTCTCGATGGCTACGGCGGCCATGTCCCCCAGCGAGCTCATCAAGGAGACATCGCCGATGGTGAAGTGCCGCACGTTCCGGTCCGCGGCGTACAGCACACCGAAGACGTCCTCGCCGAACTTCAGCGGGGTCGCGATGATCGCTCGCAGCCCCTCCGCGCGTACCACCTCGTCCAGCACCCCGGTGTGGCGCACCCGCTCGTCCGACAGGTAGTCAGGAGTCCATATCGGCACGGACTTCTTGATGGCCTCGTCACCGAGACCGTAGGAGTTCGGGACGCGGAATCCCACGGTGAGCGCCGACGCATGGCCATCCGCAGTGCGCACGAAGCTGTCCCCGGCGTCGCGGAAGCTGATGTAGGACATGTCCAGACCGAGCAGCGTCCGGGTGCGCCGGGTGATGGTCTCCAGCAGGGCGTCCAGGTCGTACGGAAGGGTCAGGTCGCGGGCAGTGTCCACCAGCGCGGACAGCTCTGCCTCACGTTGCTGGCGGCGGGAGAACAGGGTGTGAACCTGTAAAGCCATGCGCTCCGCCCGTTCCAACTGCGGTATGACGCCGGCGCCCGCACCGCCCGCACGGGCACGCCGGAGCAGTTCTTCGATCTCTGTCGGCGGAGCCTCTGCGGCGAGCAGTTCGAGGATGTCGAGCATTTCACTCATACCTGAGTATTCGGCCGAATTCATCTATTCCTTGCCTTCCCCGTAGGGCGAACGCGAGCTTCGCTCATACCCGTTGGCCACCCATCGTGCACTCGTGCAACCTCCCCAAACATTCACCGATGTTGCCAAATGTGATTGACATCACAAGCAATGGGAGGTGTCCGCGCCACCATTCGCGCGGCCCGGCTTGTCACCGGATCACCTTCCGGGACGGCCACGAGCCGAGAAGAGTAGGAGTCAGAAATTCAGTGCTCGGCCTAGTCCCGGAGGTTCAATGTCCGACGTGCGAAGTCACCTCAAGTCACTGGAGCGCAGCAACCGGTCCATGACAAACCCGGACCGTCCCCGCACGTTCTCCATGGTGAACCGCGAGTGGGATCTGCTGGACGAGGTATTCGCACCGACCTACTCACCGTCGACCGGCATTGCGCTCGAATTTCTCGGGCTCACCGGAACCAACTCGCTGACCCCGTCGTCATCCCTGCTGGAGATCGGCTGCGGCGCCGGAGTGATTGCCATTCAGGCTGCGCTTGCCGGTTGTACGACCGTTGCGGCGGACATCAATGAAAATGCCGTGGAAAACACCCGGCTGAACGCCCAGCGGCACGGTGTCTCCGACCGCGTCACAGCGCTGCACAGCGATGTGTTCGACGCGCTCGACGACGGAGCCCGGTTCGACCGGATCTTCTGGAGCTCCAATTACGTACTGGCTCCCGCGGACTACACCTACAGGTCGGTTCATGAACGCGCGTACGTGGACGCCGGATACCGCACGCACCGCAGATATCTCGAGGAAGCAGTACACCACCGGACCGACACCGGGTCAGTGCTGCTGCATTTCTGCGAACGCGGAGACATCGCCGGCCTGGAGAGGATCGCCGAGGAGTGCGGCCGCGAACTGCGGGTCCTGCGGCGCCGCACGGTCCTCGAAGGACAAGACCTGATCGAGCACACCCTGCTCGAAGTCCTCCCGGGGCCGCTCGCCGAGGCCGAGCGAGGGAGCCGTACCAGCGAACGGATCGCCGCCTCGGGCGCCCGGCGCGGTGCGCGCCGCGACAGGGCGGGAGCGGCGCCGGACAGGAACCGGGCCGGTGCACGCCTGACGGTCACGCACCCCCACGCTCTGCGGCCCTGAGGGAGGACCGAACCTACCGATGCGTACGCTGCTGGTCGACAATCACGACTCGTTCACCTACAACCTGTTCGACTATCTGGCCCAAATTTCCGGTCATGAGCCGACTGTCGTCCGGAATGACGACGCGCACTGGCGCACCCGCCATCTTGCGGATTTCGATCGGGTGGTCATCTCACCAGGAGCGGGAAATCCCGCACGCCCGGCGGACTTTGGAATCTGTCAGGACATCATCCGTTCCACGAAGGTCCCGCTGCTCGGCGTGTGTCTCGGCCATCAGGGAATTGCCCTGGCGAGCGGGGGCCATGTGACCTTGGCGCCCGAACCGTGCCATGGCCGTATCTCGCCCGTGCTGCACACGGGAACGGGCATTTTCACGGGCCTCCCGTCCCCCTTCGAAGCCGTTCGATACCACTCCCTGGCCGTCACCCGTCTTCCTGATGAACTGGAAGCGACAGCTTGGACCTACGACGGCGTCGTGATGGGAATACGGCACCGGAACCGTCCGCTGCACGGCGTGCAATTCCATCCGGAGTCGATCGGCACGGAATACGGCATGCAACTCCTCAGGAATTTCTTGGAGTTGCGCCAAGAGAACGCCGCCGTGGGCGTCCGACGCCCGGGCCGATTCTCCGCGGCAGGCCGTCGGTCATCCCGGGAAAAGCTCTGCGCCCATGCGACAACGACCTGCGGAGCAGCGTCGGTTGAAGGTCTGTGTGGAACGGTTGCGCACCCGCTGGAGTGATGAGATCGCCTTCGAGCGCCTGTACGGAGCGGGCTCGCACTCCTTCTGGCTCGACAGCAGCAGGACCGACGGCGTCCTCGGCCGCTTCTCCCTCATGGGTGACGCCTCCGGTCCCCTCGCCCGCGTCGCCACGGCGGACGTGTTGAGCAGCAGGTCCAGGTCAGGTCGCGCACAGGTACGGAGATCGTCACCGGCGAGTTCCTGGACTGGCTCGACGCGGACCTGCGCGGCACGGCCACTCAGGTACCGGAACTGCCCTTCGACTTCGCGCTCGGCTGGGTCGGCTATCTGGGGTACGAGTTGAAGCCTGCGCCCGGAGGGGGCCTGACACACCGCTCGGAGGAGCCGGATGCGGCGATGATTTTCGCCGACCGTGCCGTGGTCTTCGACCACCGGGAAGGAATGACGTATCTCCTCGCCCTTGCAGACGAAGGCACGGGCCTTGCCGGGCAGGAGGTAGCGGTCGAAGACACGGCGCGGTCCTGGCTGACCCGGACAGCGAGCCGGCTCGACGCCCTGGCGGGCTTGGTGCCGAACCCCGATCCCGCCCCGCCGGCCGTCGGTACGCGGGTGGAGCTGCGGCACGACCGTCAGGCGTATCTGAACCTCATCGACTCCTGCGGGCTCTCGGACGCGGAGGCCGAGTTCGAGGAGACGGCCGTCAAGGCGGAGCCACTGCTCGCGCTGACCGGAGGCGCCTTCCCAGGGCGCAAGCCGGCCACGGCGGTCTCCAGGAGCACGCCCGGGCGCTGAACGGATGGGCGAAGGGCTGGAAAAGGGGCGCTCGCCGGCCGTGTGCTGGAAGGTCAGCACACAGCCGGCGAGCCCCCCTCAGCCGTGCGTGCGGCGCCATGTGTCCCGTACCGAGTCGGCGAGGTCCAGGCAATCGCGTACGCTCCCCCGGAGCTCCGAGCGAGCCAGCTCCACGGCGGTCCGGTCGACGCTGACATCCTGGAGCCGCAGGCCCGTCAACAGCTCGTCCGAAGCCCTGGACTCCCCCGAAAGCGTGTCACCCCGCAGTCGGCCCAGCCGAGCCACAGCGTCAAGCGCGGGCTGTGACATCGCGTGGACGGTGCTCCAGGCCACCAGTTCCTCGACCTGACGGACCGTCGTCGCGGGATCCGGCGCGTCGGCTCCGGGCCAGACCAGGCGCTGCGGGCGGGCCCCGGCGGCCCGCAGCTTCCGCCAGCGGCCGGAGCCGAGCCCTTCCTCGTAAAGGTGGTAGGCCGCTCGGGCGAGGGCTAGCGCCGACCGGCCGCGCAGCGGCGCGGCAACGGCGGGCTCCGTCCCGTTCAGGCACAGGTCCACCGCTGCTTCCATCCGGGCGGCCTCGAAGGAGGCCACCGAGGCAACGGCGGTGACGGCACGTCCGGCGGTGAGCGCCCGTTCCAGGCCCTCGAAGTACGCCTCGATCACTTCTCCGTAGCACCGCACCGAATAGATGTGACGGGCGTTCACACCAATTCCCTCGGCCACGCAGTCGCTGATCACCGTCATGCCCGTGGGAGTGCTGGGCACGGCAATCAGCAGATTGGGCCGGTTTACGGCGAGTGCGACGGCGCGCGCCTCGGCGACCGAGGCGCGGGCATCGTCGGCGAACCGGGGATCCAGCTCCGCGCACACCCAGCCATCGGCGCCCTGTGTCGCCGTGAAGCTCGGCCGCAGCACGTCGCAGGCCCAGCGGGCATCGTAGAAAAGCAGTGCCCGCACGGCTTCGTCCGCGGTGACGCCCTGGGTGCCGAGCATGTCGATCTGCTCCCGGTACGCGGTGCCGTCGCGCACTTCGCGCCCCAGCTCGCGCAGGGACAGTACGGCTCCGGTGACATGTGCATCTGTCATCCGCTGGCTCAGGGTTCCGTCCGCGAGAGACCGGCGGCTCGCACCGTCCAGCCAGACGGACACTCCCTCATTGACCAGATCCGTCAGCATGGTGCTCCTACGAGGCGTCTCTTCTTCTCGCACTGCTCGCTCGCTGTTCCTTTGGTTGGGTAGGAGCGGACTGTTCCCCCTCGTCCGTCCCGGGGTCCGGAAACGCCCACGCGCCTGTGGTCATCGCCGACTGGTCCCAGTGGACGGTGCGGCCGCATACGAACGTGACGTACGTCCCACACTCCGCGGCAGAAAGGAGGATGGCGGCCTCCGCGATCACGGTGACAGCTCCAGATACGGGGCGAGCCGGGCACCCACCTGGCCGCCGTACGTGTCCGCGATGCGCGTCAGCAGGTCCGTCGGCGAAACGGTGTACTGCTGCGAACCCACGGTTTCCAACGCCCTGGTGGCCATGGCGCAGCCCAGCGGGATCGCCACGTCGACCGCGAGCCCCCAGCTCGTACCGGCGAGGAAGCCGGCTCTGAAGGCGTCGCCGACCCCGGTGGGGTCCGCAACGGCCGCCGACGGCACGGCGGGGAAGGACTCCTCCGTACCGTCGGCGGTCGCGAGGGTGACTCCGTCGGCGCCCCGCGTGGTGATCCACGCACCCACCCGGGAGAGAATCTCTTCCCGCGTCCAGCCGCTGAGTTCCAATAGGAGCGCGGCTTCGTAGTCGTTGGTGAACAACCACAGCGCGCCGGTGACGAGCAGTCGCACCTCGTCGCGGGTCAGCCGGGCGAGCTGCTGAGAGGGATCGGCCGCGAAGGGCACGCCCAACTCCTCGCACTGCCGCGTATGCCGGATCATGGCTTCAGGAGTGTTGGGGGCGACCAGCACAAGATCCACTCCACCCGTCCGCCCGGAGATGACGGAGAGATCGATCTGCGCAGCCTCTGTCATCGCCCCGGCGTAGAAGGAGGCGATCTGATTCTGGTCCTGATCAGTGGTGCACATGAAGCGCGCGGTCCGCGACCGGCTGGACACCCGCACGTGCTCGGTGTCGACACCGTGTTCCTTGAGCCAGATCCGATACTCGTCGAAGTCCGGTCCGACCGCACCGACCAGATACGGGGTCAGCCCCAGCAGGCCGAGTCCGAAAGCGATGTTCGCGGCGACTCCACCACGCCCGACCTCCAGGTCGTCGACGAGGAAGGAGAGGGAAATGTGGGAGAGCTGATCGGGTATCAGCTGGTCAGCGAACCTTCCGGGGAAGGTCGCCAGATGGTCGGTGGCAATGGAACCGGTGATGGCAAGACGCACGAACTCCCCCAGGAGTCACTCTCGGCGGTCGACGACGGCCGCTCCGCTGTTCTGCAACGGCAGAGGCCGGTTCTTCAGGCGCACCCGGCGGTGACACCGGTGCGGATACCGGACATCTCATGCCCGGCGAGGTCGGTCGGTCCCCTTCCCGCCGGAAGGCCGACGACCCCGTAACCCATGAGCTCCGTGAGGTCAGTGGCCTACGGCGAGGGCATGTCGTGGACTCCTTGCATCGAGCACGTCGAGGACGTTGCGATGGATTTCGAAGGCCGCCGAGGAGCGGTTGAGCGTGATGTAGTGCAGTCCGGGGGCGCCTTCGGCCAGCAGCCGGCGCCCCATGGTGGTCGCGTGGTCGACGCCGACGCGGTACGAGGCGTCCCGGTCTCCGCGGACGGCTTCGAGTCGGTGCGCGAGATCTTCCGGGAAGGCCGCGCCGCTGAGCTCGGCGAATCGGCTGATCTGGCGAACGTCGGTGGCCGGCATGATCTCGGGGATGATCGGGACGTCACAGCCCGCTGCGGCCACCCGGTCGCGCAACCTCAGATAGTCCTCGACATCGAAGAACATTTGTGTGATCGCGTAGTCCGCGCCCGCCCGGCACTTGGCCACAAAGTGCCGGATCTCGCTGTCCCAGTCGGCCGAGCGCGGGTGCCGTTCGGGGAAGGCGGCGACGCCGACACTGAACTCGCCCAGCGAGCATACGAGTTCGACAAGCTCGTACGCATAGGTCAGCCCCTGCGGGTGCGGGGCCCACGCGCCTGTGGGGTCGCCCGGCGGATCACCGCGCAGCACAAGGATGTCCCGGATACCGGCGTCGGCGTACTGCCCGATGATCCGGCGCAGTTCGGCCACAGAGTGCCCGACCGCCGTGAGGTGGGCGACCGGACGGAGCGTCGTCTCGGCCGCGATGCGCCGAGTGGCCTCGACCGTACGGTCCCGGGAGGAGCCGCCGGCGCCGTAGGTGACCGAGATGAACGAGGGGGACAGTGCCTCGGCCCGGCGGATCACCTCCCAGAGCGCGCGATCTCCCGACTCGGTCTTCGCCGGAAAGAATTCGAAGGAGAAGGAGCCCTTGTGACTGCCGGTGGCGAAGGGCAAGGTGTCCTCGGCCTCGGTACGCCTTCCGTGGTGCTCCAGCACGGCTCACCGCCCCGTGGCCGTGCGGAGGGCGTCGACGCGGTCGGTGCGCTCCCAGGTGAAGTCCGGTAGTTCACGGCCGAAGTGGCCGTATGCGGCGGTCTTGGCATAGATCGGGCGGAGCAGGTCGAGATCGCGGATGATCGCGGCGGGGCGGAGATCGAAGACCTCGGCAACGGCCTTCTCGATCGCGGCGGTCGGCACCGCGGCGGTGCCGAAGGTCTCGATGAACAGACCGACCGGCTCGGCCTTGCCGATCGCGTACGCGACCTGCACCTCACAACGTGCCGCGAGGCCCGCGGCCACCACGTTCTTGGCGACCCAGCGCATCGCGTACGCGGCCGAGCGGTCGACCTTCGACGGGTCCTTGCCCGAGAAGGCACCGCCGCCGTGGCGGGCCATGCCACCGTACGTGTCGATGATGATCTTGCGGCCGGTCAGGCCCGCGTCCCCCATCGGGCCGCCGATCTCGAAGCGTCCGGTCGGGTTCACCAGGAGGCGGTAGCCGTCCGTCTCCAGGTCGACGCCTTCCTCCGCCAGCTCCTTGAGCACCGCCTCGACCACGAACTGCCGAAGGTCCGGAGTCAGCAGCCCCTCCAAGTCAATGCCCGGCGCGTGCTGCGAGGAGACCACGACCGTGTCGAGCCGGACCGCCCTGCTGCCCAGGTACTCGACGGTGACCTGAGTCTTGCCGTCAGGACGAAGGTAAGGGAGCGTGCCGTCCTTGCGTACCTCAGTCATCCGGCTGGAGAGGCGGTGGGCCAGGTGGATGGGCAACGGCATCAGCTCGGGCGTCTCTTCACAGGCGTACCCGAACATCAGCCCCTGGTCACCGGCTCCCTGCACGTCCAGCAGGTCGCCGTCGTCACCGGCGGTGCCGCCCGCCACGCGCTTCTCGTACGAGGTTTCGACGCCCTGTGCGATATCCGGGGACTGCGCGCCAATGGACACCGAGACGCCGCACGAGGCGCCGTCGAAGCCCTTCTTGGACGAGTCGTATCCAATTTCCAGGATCTTGCTGCGGACGAGCGTGGGGATGTCGGCCCACGCCTTGGTGGTCACTTCGCCGGCGACGTGCACGAGGCCGGTGGTGATCAGCGTCTCGACGGCCACTCGGGAGGAGGGGTCCTCCGTGAGGAGCGCGTCGAGGATCGTGTCGCTGATCTGGTCAGCGATCTTGTCGGGGTGCCCCTCGGTCACGGACTCCGAGGTGAACAGGCGGCGGGACATGGAACTCCTCATCACAGTTGTTCAGGGGGTGCCAGCGGGTGCTACGGGATTCGTGAGGGGCGCCCGGGCGGCTGACCTCCGCCAGTTCCAGACCTCTGGTCTCCCTGGCCCAGGCGACCGACACCAGCCGCAGAGAATGCGCAGCCGACAGCATGACCGCGCCCCGTTATCGGCTTGTCATGAGACCCAGCGAAAGGCTCATTCTGTCCGGCGCGGTGACATCAAGTTCCGTGCTTTCGGTCAGTACGGCCGTTTG
Source organism: Streptomyces sp. NBC_00322 (assembly GCF_036147535.1). NCBI lineage: Bacteria > Bacillati > Actinomycetota > Actinomycetes > Kitasatosporales > Streptomycetaceae > Streptomyces > Streptomyces sp. NBC_00322. The sequence goes on from NZ_CP108019.1 coordinate 2,072,533, forward strand.
CAGCCGCCTGACCCGATGGGACGGTTCGATGCCGAGTTCGTCGGTCAGCTTCTTGTGGAGCCGGTGGTACGCCTCGAGGGACTCCGCTGTACGGCCCGACCGGTAGAGCGCGATCATGTATTGAGCATGCAGATTCTCGTGCACCGGATGCCGGGATACGAGGGTGCTCAGTTCAGAGAGCAGCTGATGGTGCATACCCAGTCGCAATTCGGCATCGATGCACTGCTCCAGTGCAGTCATCCGAAGATCTTCTATACCCGTGACATACGCCTGGATGCATGGGCCCTGCTGCACGTCCAGCAGGGTGCGCCCACGCCAGAGGCCGAGCGCCGAGCGAAGCGCCGCAGAAACGAGAGGGTCGTCCTTGCGTGATTGCGCTCGCCGGAAGTCCGCCAAGTACTGGTCGAGGGAATGAAGATCGAGGGCTCCGTCCTCGACGCGTAGCGAATAGCCCTGGTGATGCGTCTCCAGAATGCGCTTGCTCTCGTCCGCCGTCCTTCCGGAAGAGCCGCCGCCCAGAGCCTGCCGAATCTGGAACACCCGGGTGTGCACGCTCTGCACGGCGCTGCGTGGTGCGGCTTCGCCCCATAGCTCCTGGACACAGGCGTCCAGCGTCACCAGGGAGTTCGCACTGAGCAGCAGGAGAGCCAGGAGCTGACGCGTCTTGGGAGCGGACGGCAGCAGGGAATCACTTCCCTCCGTCAAGGACAGCGGGCCAAGGACTCCGAACTTCATTGAACTCCCTCTCGCACGGACACCTGATCAAGAATCCGACAACAAAGGTGATCGACATAGGCAGGGATGGCAATGCCTGAGACTTGGGTGATCAGCATGCGCCCCCGAGAAGAAGCTAGCTACACCCCAATGACAGGTCCAGGCAATGCCCGTGACTCTGTCATCCGTGCCCGAATTGAACACCTTTGCCCCCTCTCTTGGTTGCCAAGGTATCGAGCGATGAGCCAATCGATAGAACGCTTTGCTTTGCTGGGGACGTCCCGCCGCAGAGGGTGTCGGAAGCCTACTGCGGGGCATTCGCGAAGCAATGAAAGGGTTCCCCGTGACGAAACGTCTGGTTATATTTGACTGCGACGGGGTCCTTGTCGACAGTGAGACACTGAGCTCGCAAGTCATGCGAGAAATGGCAGGCGCAGCGGGACTCGACTTCTCTTCGGAGCAGGCGCTCGAATTCATACGGGGCCGAAAGGTCGCAGAGTGGGTCGGACAGCTTGAGGCGCGGCTGGGCCGGGCACTGCCAGCCAGTTTCATCCCGCAGTTCCGCAGCAGATCCGCGGATCTATTCGCCACCGAACTGCGACCCGTTCCCCATGTGCGGCAGGTCGTCGAGGAGCTTGGGCTGCCCTTCTGTACGGCGTCCAGCGCACCGCGCGAGAAGATCCTCAACACCCTGAGCCTGACTGGCCTGTTGCCATATTTCCAGGACCGCATTTACAGCGCGTACGAGGTCGGCGCATGGAAGCCGGATCCCGGACTGTTCCTGCACGCAGCGGCCGATCTCGGAGTGCCCGCCGCGCACTGCGCAGTCGTCGAGGACAGCCTCGTCGGTGTCCGGGCGGGCCTCGCGGCCGGCATGTCGGTGTTCGCCTACGCACCGCAGGAGAGCGGGACGGCAGCGGACCTGATGGCCGAAGGAGCGATCGCCTTCGACTCGATGAAGGAACTTCCCCGCTTGCTGGACGGGTGGAACACCTGGAATCCGGCCGTACGCGCGACCCAGTGACGACTGCCTGGCCCTCCGGAGACACCGAGTTGGAAAGGGATGAATCGCATGCCGAGTGTTCTTGAAGAGCTTCAGCACGCCGGTAAGTCGGCGGAGATCTGGTGGGATTCCTCACCGCTCGACTTTCCCCGGTGGTGCGATCACCATCTGGCCACCGCACCCGACCAGGACACCAGGGAACGCTGGCAGGAGCAGCTCAACCGCTTTCTGTGTCCGGCGACGCCCGAACGTTCCCTGGTACGTGGCATCACGACCAATCCCTCCCTGGTCGCGCAGAGTGTCCTGGCGTCCCCGGAGAGCTGGCGCAATGACATCCAGGAGCTCATCCGCTATCAGCTGACCCCTGATGTGGAAAGCACCTTCTCGCTCGTCTACGAGGAGGCGCTGCGCCGCGCGGCGCGCGAGATGCTGCCGATGTGGGAGGCCAGCGACGGCAAGTTCGGCTGGGTCTCCGGACAGCTCGATCCGCGCCACATGCTCAATGCCGACCTCATGCTGGAACAGGCACTGCGCATCGCCCGAATATCCCCCAATCTCATGGTGAAGGTGCCCGGCACCAAGCAGGGGTACGAGGTCGTACGGCAGCTGGTGGCCCGCGGAATCTCCATCAACTCCACGCTCTCCTATACGGTTCCGCAGTTCGCGGCCTGTGCCGAGGCAGTGGAATCCGGGCTGAAGCGGGCGCACGACCAGGGAATCGACACCGGACGGTGGCGCGCGGTCTTCACGCACATGATCGGGCGCTTCGGGGCAAACAACGACCTCCGCTACGAAGCGGCGATCCGCGAGATCGAACTCTCCCAGACCGATCTGCGCTGGGCCGAAGTCGCCATTCTCAAGCGCATCCACACGCTCATCCAGGAGAACGACCACCCCATCAAGCCGCTGCTCTCCAGCCTCGAGGTCGACGACCCGGCCCAGGGCAGCAGCACGCTGAGCATGCATCTGGAACAGAGCGCCGGCGGCGCGGTCGCCTATACCTGCAAGCCCCAGTTCATCGCCGACGTGATGCGCCGCGAGCATGAACTGCCGTCCTTCGACACGCGGGCCATCGAGCAGGAAGTTCCGGCGAACGTCCTGGAGAAACTGATGTGGCTTCCGTCGTTCCATCGCGCGTACGACCCGGCCGGCATGCATCCCGAGGAATTCGCCCACTACGGCTCATTCATCTCGACGTACGCCGAAGTCATGGCAAATACCCGGAAGTTGATCGACTTCGTCGCGCATCAGTTCCAGACCATCACCACCTCCGCGCAGCCCCTGCTGCTGACCTGAGCCGTCCACAGGCTGACATTCCCCCCATCATCGAGGAGGTGCCGAATGCAACAGTCCATTGCGCTCTGGAGCCATCCCAGGTCGATGTCGACCGCACTGGAGCGCTCGTTCATCGAGCGGGGCGACTTCAAGGTATTCCATGAAGCCTTCGCCTACGTCTTCTTCATGCACGAAGAGCGTGCCGCCATTCCACACAAGAACCCGGATCCGGATCATCCGCTGACCTATCTCGAGGTCAAGGACATGATGGAGGCCGCGCGGCTCGAACGCCCGGTGTTCCACAAGGACTTCCCATACCACTGTCTCGACCATCTGTTGAAGGACCCCACATACCTGCTCGGCCAGGTCAATACCTTCCTGATCCGTGATCCCGAGGAAGCCGTCCTCTCCCACGCCACCGTGCACCCTGAGCTCACCCGCGAGGTACTCGGGTACGAACAGCTGGCCAAGGCCTTCGACCTCGTGCGGGAGTTGACGGGCACCGCGCCGGTGGTCGTCAACGCAGCGGATCTCGCGGCCCGTCCCGAGGCCACCATCGCCGCCTACTGCGAAGCAGTCGGGATCCCCTTCCTCCCTGAAGCGCTGAAGTGGTCCGCGGGCGAGCAGCCCGAATGGACCACATGGAGCGGCTGGCACACGGACGTGGCGGCCAGCAGCGGCTTCAGCACGCCGCAGCGCGAATACCGCTTCACATACGAGACGCGGCCAGCTCTGCGCGAGTTCGAGCGCTACTGCCGCCCCTTCTACGAGCACCTGGACCGGTACCGGCTGCGGCCGGCAGAGGAGGCATCTACATGAGCGTGACCACTGTCATCGTCACCGGCGGAGCCAGCGGTGTCGGCCGGGCCCTGGTTGGCCGGCTGCTGAACGCCGGCAAGACCGTCATCACCTGTGACATCGACGAACCGGGCTTGAAGTCGCTTGCCGAGGAACATCGCGGCCGGGCGCTGGAGACCCATGTCAGCGATGTCGCTTCGCACCAGGACTGCGATGCCTTCATGGACCGGGTACTTGCCGCACACCCGGAAGTGGACGGCCTGGTCAACAACGCCGGTCTGTACCTCGGGCAGCCGGTCTGGGAGTACGACGACGCCACGATCGAGCGGGTCATCGCCGTGAACGTCAAGGGCCCGGTGTGGCTGTCCCGCCGTTTCGCGGACCATCTGCTACCGGCCAAGCGGCGCGGCGCCATCGTGAACCTGGCGTCGGTCGCGGGCGAGGTCGGCAGTTCGGACGCGCTGTATGGCACGGTCAAGGCCGGTGTCATCGGTCTCACGAAGTCCAACGCCATGAACTTCGCCCCCTACATCAGGGTCAACGTGGTTTCACCGGGCCTCATCGTGAATACGGCCATCGCGGACCGGATCCCGGACTACCGCTATGCCGAGTACAAGCGCCAGGAGCAGCTCGACGGCGACATCCTCCCCGAGTACGTGGCTGATGTGTGCGCCTACCTGCTCAGCGACGAGTCCCGGACGCTGACCGGCGCCTTGCTGCGCGCCGACAACGGCTCCTACCCGCGCTGAGTCTCCGTCTCCGTACGTCCTGGAGGTAAAACCTTGACTTCCTCAACCGACGGTTCCGGCAAGCCGCTCATCATGCTGGTGGGCATGGGCGACCTGAGCGCCAAGGTGCTCAACATGCTCCTGAGCGACCCGGCGACCAACCGGGTCGTGCTGGCCGGCCGTGACACCGAGACGATCCGCAGGCGCGGCAATCTGGCGCTTTTCACCTCCACCAATCTCGGCCAACACGGCACGGTCGACACTGTCCATGTCGACCTCCGTGATGTCGACGCCACGGCGGAGACCCTCGCGAGGGTTCGGCCCGACATCATCTTCATGGGCGGGTCGCTCCAATCCTGGCGGGTCATCACCGCCCTGCCAAAGGAGGTCTTCGAGGAGCTCGACGAGGCACAGTTCGGGCCGTGGCTGCCGATGCATCTGACGCTCAATCATCTGTTGATGCAGGCGGTACGGGGTGCGGGCATCGACGCCAAGGTCGTCAACGCCGCGTTCCCCGACGCGGTCGGCCCGGTCCTCGGCAAGGTCGGCCTGGCGCCGACGATCGGTGTGGGCAACGTCGCCAACATCGTCCCCGCGCTCACCCTGGGCGCCGCACACCTGCTGAACGCGCACCCCTCGAAGGTGGAGCTCCGGCTCACCGCCCAGCACTACTTCAGTCACTACGTACCGCGCTTCGGCGACGCCGGGCAGGGTGCATACCACCTCGCGGTGACGGTGGCGGGCCGGCCCGGGACCGCGGAGGTTCACCACGGCGCGCTCTTCGCCCAGCTCGACAACCGGCTCAAGCGGCTCGGCGGCATCGACGGTCAGCTGCTGACCGCCTCCTCCGCCGTACGGGTGCTGAAGGGCCTGGCGACCGACAGCGGGGTGCTCGCCCACGCCCCCGCACCGGACGGCCTGCCCGGCGGCTATCCGGTCCGGGTCCACCGGGGCGGCGGCACGCTCGACCTGCCCGACGGCCTCGGACAGGACGAGGCGATCCGCATCAACGAGGAGTGCCAGCGCTCCGACGGCATCGACCGCATCGACGACGACGGAACGGTGCACTTCACCGAGCCGGAGATGGCGGTCATGAAGCGACTGCTCGGCTACGAGTGCCTGAGCATGAAGCTCGGCGATGCCTCTGAATGGGCCGATGAACTCGCCCTGAAGTACCGGGCGTTCGCAGCGAAGTTCAGCTGATCCGAACGCCGACCGGGGCACTGGGCCTCGGACGGCCGCCCGTCCCACGCCCGTATGTCTGCGGAGACTCGCACCGCCAGAGAGAGCCGGAGGATCACAATGACCACACCCGCAACCCGGGTCGCAGGCACAGTTCCCGTCGCGGAAGCGGCCGTTCCGGACGACTTCGAGGGCCAGTACGTACGTACTCTCGTCGACCGCTGGGACGAGCTGATCGACTGGGACCGCCGCAAAGCGAGTGAGCAGGACTTCTTCGTGGAGCTCCTGAACGGGGCCGAGGCCCGCCGTGTACTCGACGTCGCGGCGGGTACCGGCTACCACTCAGTCGCTCTGGCACAGCAGGGCTTCGATGTCACCGCGACGGACGGAAGCGCGGAGATGATCGAACAGACTCGGCGGAACGCCGAGCGGCGCGGACAGTCCTTCCGCGTCCTCCAGGCCGATTGGCGCAGTCTGCGAGAGCACATCGACGGGCGTTACGACGCGATCGTCTGCCTGGGCAGTTCGTTCCCGCACCTGTTCCAGGAGGCCGACCGGCGTGCCGTGCTCTCGGAGTTCTACGAGGCGCTGAATCCCGGCGGCATTCTCATCGTCGACCACCGGAATTTTGACGCGATCCGCCGGCACCGGTACCAAAGCACCGGCAACTACTACTACTGCGGGACCGGGGCGACAGTGACCGTCGCACATGTCGACGAGCAACTGTGTCGCTTTCAGTACGACTTCCCGGACGGCAGCACACACCATCTGGAGGTCTACCCCATTCTCTCGGACGAGCTGTCGTCACTGCTCATCGAAGCCGGATTCGACACCATCCAGAACTTCGGTGACTTCCAGGAGAGTTTCGACATCGACGAGGTGGACTTCGTCATCCACGTCGCCCGGAAGCCGTGAGCCGCGAGTCATGAAGCAGTCAGAAAGGCCCACAACGGTGGTGAGTAAAGTGAACACCGACGACAACCGTCCCAAGGTAGTCGCCGGATTCGTCGCGACCGTACTGCTGACCAGTTTTGTAGCGGCGACCTACGGATTCGGCTTCTATCTCTTCGCGCAGCTCGTCACCGATATGCGCAAAGACCTCGGCTTCGACTACACGGTGGTCGGGACGATCACCGCGGCCGGGCAGCTCGGCTTCCTGCTGTTCGCCCTGCTCGGCACCTGGCTGTCGACGCGGATCGGCGGCGGCCAGGTCGTCATCGGCTCGGTGGCGCTGTGCGGACTCTGCCTCGTGCTGCTGCCGGTGAGCAACAGCATCCTCTTCATCGGGATCCTATTGACGATCATGGGAGGCACAGCGGCCTCCGTGTACGTGCCGCTGGTCGAAATCGTTGGCCGGGTCATCGACTACCGGCACCGCGGCAAGGTGCTGGGACTGGTGTCCAGCGGAACCAGCTACGGCGTCTTCGTCAACAGCCTCCTGGTCCCCAGCTTCGTCCAGAACGACAACTGGCGGGGGCTGTGGTACGCGGTCGGGTTCGGAACGCTGATGGTGACCGCGGTGGCCGCCTTCACCTTCCACCGACTCGGGCTCTTCCGCAGCGAGGACGAGAGCACACCCGACACCGCGGACCCCGGCTCCACAGACAACGAAGGCATGCCCCACAACACCAGTGCCCGCGCCGGCTGGCGCATGGTGCTGGTGCGCTGGGTGGTCATCGTCTGGACGATGAAGTTCCTGAACGGGTTCGCCTGCATGCCGTTCCAGAACTACCTCTCCCCCTATCTGCGCGAGGGCCTGGGATTTGACATCGACTTCGCGGCCCAGGTCTGGGGTGCCATCGGCGTCATCGGAATGTTCGCCGGATTCGCGGTCGGCTGGCTCTCCGACCGGATCGGCGTACGCGCCTCACTGGTGATGTGCTACGCACTCTTCTTTACTTCCGCCGTGCTGCTGGTGGTTGCCCCCGTCGGATTCCTCCCGATGGTATCCGGTGTCCTCTTCGCGCTCGCCTTCTACCCGATCTACGGGCTCGTGCCGGCATACGTATCAAAGTCGGCGTCGGGCGCCGCCGCGACGGTCATCTTCGGTGTCACCAATGTGACCCAGGGAATCGGCGGAATCGTCGGAAACTACACGGCGGGATTCCTGAAGAACATCACCGGCGATTTCATGTGGTATTACGTCGTGGTCGCAGTGGCCGCCGTGATTCTCGGTGCCCTGACCCTCCAACTGCCCCGCGAGGGATCGGCGGAGAGCGCCATCGGAAGGAAACCCGCGACACCCGGAATCGGCAAAGAAGCCGCCCAATCCGTCGGCTGACACCCACGGGCACACAACCGCGATCGACGCGGCCACAATCGGAAAGGACCCGATGAAACAGCAAGGAATATGCACCTGCTGGCCAGGTGCGACGGTGTGGCTGACCGGTTTGCCCAGCGCGGGCAAGACCACCCTTGCCTACGAACTGGCCGAGAAGCTGCGTACCGACGGACATCGTGTCGAGGTATTGGACGGCGACGAGATCCGGTCGTTCCTCTCCACGGGTCTGGGCTTCAGCCGCGCGGACCGGGACGCCAACGTCCAGCGCATCGGCCTGGTGGCGGAGGTATTGGCACGCAACGGCGTCACCACCCTTGTGCCGGTGATCGCCCCGTACGCCGACAGCCGGGAAGCGGTGCGCAAGCGCCACGAAAGCAGTGGCACTCCCTACCTGGAGGTACATGTCGCCACGCCGGTCGAGGTGTGCTCCGAACGCGATGTGAAGGGGCTGTACGCCCGGCAGGCGTCCGGGGAGATCACCGGTCTGACCGGAGTGGACGACCCTTACGAGGATCCGGAGGTCCCAGACCTACGGATCGAGGCCCACACCCAGAGCGTGCAGGAATCCGCGGCGGTACTGCACATGTTGCTGACAGAAAGGGGACTGGCATGACAACGGCAGCTGCCACGACCGGGTCGGCCTCGGAACAGGGGGGCGGCCCGCGGCAGAAGGTCACTCGGAACCAGGCCTACAACTTTCCCCGCGCCCTGAGCCACCTGGACGCGCTGGAGTCCGAGGCGGTGCACATCTTCCGTGAGGTGGCGGGCGAGTTCGAGCGGCCGGTGATCCTGTTCTCCGGCGGCAAGGACTCGATCGTCATGCTGCACCTGGCGCTGAAGGCGTTCGCTCCCGCCTCCATTCCCTTCTCCTTGCTGCACGTGGACACGGGGCACAACTTCCCCGAGGTCCTGGAGTACCGGGACCGGGCCGTCGAGCGGCACGGTCTGCGGCTGCATGTCGCCTCCGTGCAGGACTACATCGACCGGGGTGTGCTGCGTGAGCGGTCCGACGGGACCCGCAATCCGCTCCAGACCGTGCCGTTGACCGAGAAGATCCAGGCCGAGCGCTTCGACGCGGTGTTCGGCGGCGGGCGGCGCGACGAGGAGAAGGCGCGGGCCAAGGAGCGGGTGTTCAGCCTCCGGGACGAGTTCTCGCAGTGGGACCCGCGCCGGCAGCGGCCCGAGCTGTGGCAGCTCTACAACGGGCGGCATTCGCCCGGCGAGCACGTCCGCGTCTTCCCGCTGTCCAACTGGACCGAGCTGGACGTGTGGCAGTACATCGCCCGCGAGGAGATCGAACTCCCGGAGATCTACTTCGCACACGAGCGCGAGGTGTTCGCCCGGGGCGGCATGTGGCTGACCGCCGGCGAGTGGGGCGGCCCCAAGGAGTCGGAGAGCGTCCAGACGCGGCTGATCCGCTACCGCACCGTCGGCGACATGTCCTGCACCGGCGCCGTCGACTCCGACGCCACCACGCTCGACGCCGTGATCGCCGAGATCGCCGCCTCCCGGCTCACCGAGCGGGGCGCCACCCGTGCCGACGACAAACTGTCCGAGGCTGCGATGGAAGACCGCAAGCGCGAGGGGTACTTCTAGAGATGACAATCGACACACTGCGCTTCGCCACCGCCGGTTCCGTGGACGACGGCAAGTCCACGCTCGTCGGCCGGCTGTTGTTCGACTCCAAGTCCGTACTGGCCGATCAGCTGGAGGCCGTCGAGCACGCCTCCCGCAACCGCGGCCAGGAAGCCCCCGACCTGGCGCTGCTGACCGACGGCCTGCGGGCCGAGCGCGAGCAGGGCATCACCATCGACGTCGCCTACCGCTACTTCGCCACGCCCCGGCGCCGGTTCATCCTCGCCGACACTCCCGGGCACGTGCAGTACACCCGCAACATGGTCACTGGCGCTTCCACGGCCGAGCTGGCCGTCGTCCTGGTCGACGCCCGCAACGGCGTCGTCGAGCAGACCCGCCGACACGCCGCCGTCGCCGCCCTGCTCCGCGTCCCGCACGTCGTCCTCGCCGTCAACAAGATGGACCTCGTCGAGTACGCGGAACCCGTCTTCGCCGCCATCGCGAAGGAATTCACCGCGTACGCCAACGAGTTGCGCGTCCCGGAGATCACCTCCATCCCGGTCTCCGCGCTCGCCGGCGACAACGTGGTGGAGCCCTCCCGGAACATGGACTGGTACGGCGGACCGACTGTCCTGGAGCACCTGGAATCCGTATCCGTCGGCCACCGTCCGGACGACGAACCCGCGCGGATCCCGGTGCAGTACGTCATCCGGCCCCAGACCGCTGAGCACCGTGACTACCGGGGCTACGCCGGGCAGATCGCCTCCGGCACATGGCACGTCGGTGACCCGGTGACCGTACTGCCCTCGGGCCGCACCAGCACCATCGAGGCAATCGACATGCTCGGCAAGACCGTGGACACCGCCTGGGCGCCGCAGTCGGTGACCGTACGACTCTGCGACGGCATCGACATCTCGCGCGGCGACCTGATCGCCCACGCCCACTCGGCGCCCGCGGTCACCCGGGAGGTCAGTGCCATCGTCTGCCATGTCGCGGACCGTCCGCTCACCGTCGGCCAACGGGTGCTGCTCAAGCACACCACCCGTACCGTCAAGGCGATCGTCGAGGAGATACCCTCGCGGCTCACCCTGGAAGACCTCTCCCAGCACGCGGACCCGGCGCAGCTGACGGCCAATGACATCGGCCGGGTCCTGGTCCGTACCGCCGAGCCGCTTGCGCTCGACACGTACGCCGAGTCCCGCCGTACGGGGTCCTTCCTGCTCATCGACCCAATCGACGGCACCACGCTCGCGGCCGGCATGGCCGACGGCATCGGGTGAGCCATGAGTGAGGGGACTCTCCGTGTCGTCGTCGTCGGGGCGGGCGCGGCAGGCACCCTGGTCTCGGCCCGGCTACTTGACTCCGCCGTCCGTGCCGGGCGTGGTGTGGCGGTCGACCTGGTCGATCCCGCGCCGGAGACAGGGCGGGGTCTCGCCTATGCCACATCTGACCCTCGGCACCTGCTGAACGTTACAGCCGGGCGGATGAGCGCGCTGCCGCACGACGAAGGCGATTTCGTCCGCTGGCTCTCCGCGCGGGAAGCCCGCCCGGTCGACCCGGGCGAGTACGTTCCACGCGCGAGGTACGGCTCGTATCTGGCTGATGCACTGAACCGTTCCGAGGCGGCCGGTGGCAGTACCGCGACAGTCCGACGACGGCACGACCTTGTCGTCGCGATCGAGCGCAAGCCCTCGGCGGGCACCAACAACGGCGTCCGTCTCCAACTGCGCGGGGGTGGGGCGCTCGACGCGGATGCGGTGGTCCTGGCACTGGGGAACCTCGCCCCCAGCGGCGAATGGATCCCGGCCGGGCTCCGGGAGTCGCCCCACTTCGTCGCCGACCCCTGGCGACCGGGGGCGCTCGCGAACGCACCGACCGACCGCGATGTGCTGCTCGTGGGCACCGGCCTGACCATGTGTGACATCGCCCTTACGCTGGCTGTTTCCGGCCGCACAGTGCACGCCGTCTCCCGGCGTGGTCTGCTGCCGCTCCCTCATGCCGCCGACGCGCCGTCGAGAACGACGTTCCAGCTTGGCCCGGTGACCGGACCGCTCGACCTCGCGCAGCTGAAGCGCGGGGTGCGACATCGTGCCGCGCTGTACCGGCGGCATTACGGGGACTGGCGCCCCGCCGTCGACGAGCTGCGGCCGCACATCTCCCAGGTGTGGCAGCAGCTCTCCTTCGCGGACCGGGAGCGCTTCCTCACCGGTGAGCTGCGGAACTGGGAGGTGCACCGGCACCGGCTGCCGCCGGCGACCGACCAGGCGCTGGCGGACGCCCAGCGGGCCGGACTGCTGACCGTCCAGGCGGCTGAAGTGGTCAAGGCACGGACGAGCGACGACGGCTGCGGGGTGTCCGTACAGCTGTCCAACGGGTGGTCGGCAACGGTCGGTGCCCTCATCAACTGCACAGGAACCGAGAGCCGGATACAGGAGCTGGCCGATCCACTCGTCCGTTGCCTGCTCGACTTGGGGATCGCCGTACCCGGACCGCACGGCCTCGGCTTCGACACTGCAATCGACGGGAGGCTGACCGCAGCTGGCGCCCGCACCGCGGCGCCCGTGTGGACGCTCGGCCAGTTGCGACGCGGAAACCTGTGGGAGACCACCGCCATTCCGGAGATCCGCGTCCAGGCGGCGGAACTGGCAGCCCGGATCCTGGGCCGCAAAACTGCGCCAGCGCTCGCCTGACGGACGCGGCCAAGGGTCGGGGTCAGGTCGGGGAGAGCTTGGTCATGCGCTGCTCCCCATGTCGGACCAACCAGGTGCTGCGACGGTTCCCGTACGCCGGGAGCCGCTGCAGCGCACCAGCACCTACCCGAGCTCCGCGTCCGAGGGGAACTGGCAACGGCCAGCACACGGCCCGAGGCCCCAACTTGCGCTCCGCGACTGTCAGTGCTGCGACCTACCCTGTGCTTTCACTGAACACTGCTGGGGGGATTTGATAGGACCTACGGCACCCGCCTCGCCGCTCCGGAGGACGGGTGCCGCTGGCGGTGCCGGGACGTTTTCCCCGTCTCCGTCACCGGCCGGTCGTGCCGCAGGTCGTCGAAGAGCCGGGACGACTTCTCGGCGTCCCACTTCAGTACGTTGCCCTTGGGCGTGGGGACGCCGATGCCGGACACGGGCACGTTGATCTGCTTGCCGTGTCCGCCCGAGACGCTCTGCACGGCGCGGAACACCCTGCTGAGATCGCGCAGGCTCATGTCCTTGTCGACGATGAGCGTGTCGAGCCCGGCCTGCATGGCCGGACCGATCTCCAGCGGGTCGAAGAGGGTGCCGGGGCGGGCGGCCTGGTGGGCGAGGGTCGACAGGAACTTCTGCTGGTTCCTCGACCGGCCCAGATCGCCCTCCTTCTCCTGGTGCCGCTGGCGGACGAAGGCGAGCGCCTGCTTGCCGTTCAGGGTGTGACAGCCCTTGCGCAGGTCGGCGCCCGACTTCTTGTCCTTGATGTCCCGGTCCAGGCACATGCGAACGCCGCCGATGGCGTCGACGATGTTCACGAACCCGGCGAAGCCGATCTCCGCATAGTGGTCGATGCGCAGCCCGGTGTTCTTCTCGACGGTGTGCACCAGCAGTTCGGGGCCGCCGTAGGAGAAAGCGGCGTTCAGTTTGTCCCCCTCGGGCCGCTTGGTCTTGCCCGTCGATGTGTCGAGGCGGCCGGGCACGGTGATCCAGGAGTCGCGCGGCAGGCTGACCATGCTGGTTCCGTGGGTTCCGGTGTGCAGCAGCATCATCGAGTCGGTGCGCCGCCCGCCGCCGCCGCCGGCGTGCAGGTCCTTCACGTCGTCCGGCGAGAGCCCGTCGCGGCTGTCCGAGCCCACGATGAGGTAGTTGGTGCCCTCGCCGGGCGGCGGACGGTCCCCGTACGCCGCGAGGTCGACGTCACGTTGGAGCCGGGTATCGGCCCAGCCGTACGTGCCGCCCACCGCGACGACCACAACGGCCAGCAGGACGAACACCGCCCGCCGCAGCCTCCTGCGCTTCTTCGGCCGCCGGGCGTGGGCGCGCCGGGGCCCGTAGCGGGAGCTGGGGCGTTCGGCGAACCGCTCACGAGCGGCGGAGCCTTCCGGGGCCGCGTACGGATCCGGATCGGGGTACGGCCCCTGGCCAGCGTACGGATCCGGCGCAGCGTACGACTCCGGGCCGGGTGTCGGCCCCCGCCCGGCCCTCGGCTCCGGGCGCCACAGCTCGCCCGTCATCTGCACCGGCCCCCGGCGCACGGGACGGCTCCCGGCGTCGCCGTTCCAGCCGTGCTCCCCCGTGGGTATGGTGCGTCCGGCCCGCTGGTCAAGCGGGTCTGTCATGTCAACTCCCTTGGTCATGTCCCAGGTCCGACTCGCGCGGCCGCTCGCCGGTTCCCCTCCCGTCCCGCGCCTGGATCACTGCGACGACAGGCTCCGCCGCGGGGGCGGCTCGTCGAGCGGATCTCCGGACGTCTCCCCGGACGGCATTTCGAGCAGATACGGGTCGGCGGTTCCGGTGCGCTTCATGCTGTGCCACTTCAGTCGGGTGCCGAGCAGCGCCGTGGTCACGGAGTGGATGACCACCAGGTACATCAACTGCCGGTAGACGAACTGCTGGAGCGGCAGCACCCACAGCACGCGCAGCTGTTCGCGGTCGAGCCGCAGCGCGTACGCGGCGGTGACCAACTGGACGGCGAGGAACCCGAACCAGACGAGGGCGGCCTCCAAGGGATCACGGAACAGCGCCCCGAACAGGGCGAACATGTCCACAACCGGTGCGCACAGCGGCAGCACGATCTGGAACAGCGTGACGTAGAGCAGCACACGACGGCCGAAGCGTCCGGCGGGGCCGACCTCCGTCACCGCGTGACGGTGCTTCCACATCGACTGGAGGGTGCCGTAGCACCAGCGGTAGCGCTGACGCCACAACTGCCGCACGGTGCTGGGCACTTCGGTCCAGGCGACCGCCGACTCCTCGTAAACGACGCGCCAGCCGGCCCGCCAGAGTGCCATCGTGAGGTCGGTGTCCTCGGCCAGGGTCTCGTCGCTGACGCCGCCGACGCCCATCAGCGCGTCCCTGCGGAAGGCGCCGATCGCCCCCGGCACCGTCGGCATGCACTCCAGGACCTCGAACATCCGCCGGTCGAGGTTGAAGCCGAGGACGTACTCCAAGTGCTGCCATTTACCCAGCAGGCGGCGCCGGTTGCCGACCTTGGTGTTGCCGCTGACCGCACCGACCGCCGGGTGGGCGAGCGGCTGGACCAGCCGGGCCAGCGCCTCGGGTTCGAAGATGGTGTCCGCATCGACCATGACGACGATGTCGTGCCGGGCGTGCGCCAGGCCGGTGTTGAGGGCGCTGGGCTTGCCGCCGTTGGGCTGCCGGATCACCGTCACCCGCGGGTCGTCGATCTCCTCAGCGATGTCGGCGGTGGCGTCGGTCGAGCCGTCGTCGATCACGATGATCTGCACGTGCGGGTGGGTGGAGGCGAGCAGCGAGTACACGGTGGAGGCGATGCCGGCCTCCTCGTTGTACGCGGGCACCAGGACCGTCACCGGCTCCCGCACCTCGCGCAGCCGTGGTGCGCCGGGCCGGTACCGGTGCAGCCTGCGCACGTGGAGCCGGGCGAACACCGTGAACAGGAGCATCCGCAGGACGCCGAGCACGCCCGTGAGGGTCAGCGTCCACACCATCACGGTGAGGAAGGCGTGCCCGAGTCGCTGCGACCAGATCAGGCCCTCGCCCTTGATCTCCTGGGCGACCGGGACCTGGTCGATGAAGGAGGGGCGTTCAAGGCCGCCGCTGACGGTGGTGAACCGTTTCACGCTGTGGTCCCGCAGTAGTTCCTCGGCCTCGTGGTAGCCCAGATCGGTCTGGCTGTGCTGCGTCACCACCCCCCGCCACGGCTTGCGGTCCTTGTGGTCCGAGGCGACCACCAGGTACCCCTGCGCCGCCGCGCGCTTCGCGGCCGGCCACTCGGCGCCGCAGAGCGTGTCCGCGGCCGTGGTGTGCGGCAGCCGCAGCAGGGTGGTGTTGATGCCGACCGCACCCGCGAAAGCCGTCTGGGTGAGCGACAGTTCAAGGCGCGCGCGCAGCGGCGAGGCGACACCGAGGTCGCCGCCGCTGTAGGTGTACGAGCCGATCTCGTGGCCCTCGTACAGGATCCGCCGCATCAGCTCCGGGTGCCGGGCAGCGTCCTTCCCGTAGACGAAGAAGGTCGCCCGAGCGTGGTGCCTGCGCAGCAGGTCGAGCAGGCGCGGTGTCCACACCGGGTCGGGCCCGCCGTCGAAAGTGAGCGCGACGGTCCCCGGCCGCATGGCCGCGGTGGTGACCCCCGTCGGGCCGAACCGCAGCAGCGGCTTCCCGTCGTCCGCCTCGCGCGGGATCGGCCGGGTGCACGGCGGCTTGGCGCGCGCGGCGTCGACCTGGTGGGTCGTCCAGCCCTCGAAGAGGAGGGTGACGGCGACCACCAGGAGAACCAGCAGGAGGACGAGCCAGTGTCCGCGCGGCGGGCGGCGAACAGCGGCGCGCCGGCTCACTGCTTCAGGCCTCCGGCCGGCGGGACGGATCTGCCGGCCGGCGGGCGGCGGCGGTCGTCCCGGTCCGCGTGGGCCCTGGCCGGTGGCCGGTGGGCCTCTGCTCGGGCCGGTGCGGCGGGGCCGTGCGGCGCCTTGCCGGTGTCCGGGCCGGAGGGCGCTGGTCCGTTCGTACTCGGCGGGTGCGTGCCGACGGGCTGCCGGAGTCCGCTGATCAGCGTGCCGACGAACAGCAGATACCCGAGGCAGGCGCAGCCCACGGCCAGCGCCACGCCTTGCAGCGTCCGCCTGCGCCAGCCCGACTGGTCGATGAAGACGGGGAGTTGGGGGGCGGCGGCCTGGGGACGTTGTGCCACCGGGGTCACGCGAGGCGCCGCCACCCGGTGCGGCATGCGATGTGTCATGTCCCGCCCCGTGTGCTGCTCCCTGCGGGCAGGGGGTACGGACGACAATCGCCCGTCGTGCGGTGTGCTGGCTATGTGGGGGATGCCCTGCACTGGTGCTCCTGATCTGCGGCCGCGCACGCGCGACTCTTTGTGTGTGGGGGGTACGGACCCGGGGGTCCGCTGTACTGCCCGTGAGACGTCGGAGCCGCATCCCGGTGCCCGGCGCGTACGGAGGGTTCCCGTACGCGCGCATGCCCTGCGCCCTTCCCGGGTGGGGCCGGGAAGACCACGTACGCATATGCCCTCACAAGGGCCGGGAGGCCAGGGTGCGGCCGTCAGCCATCACGCAGCCCCCGACCCTAACTCGGGCGGACGGTGTCGGGCACCCCCGAACGGGCGGGCGGTCACCCGGGCGGCACGGCAACAGGCCGTCCTGGCCTTCGACATCGCCCGTCGGGCGCGGCCCACGTACTCCTCGCCGCCGGCGGGGGTGGTGACAGGCTGTGCCGTTTGGTGGCACGCTCGAAGTGCCGACTTGCAGCGCGTGATCGACCGGATGGCGGGATTCGATGGCAACGTGCGGGCCTCGACGGCGATCACGTTGGAGAATCCGGTGCGCTCCGGATCACTCCACTGGTGCGCCAGGCGCCGCGGCAGGCGCCGTATGGACCGCTGACCGCTGGAGGACCGGCCTTGAGGGAGGGACCGAGAAGTGAGCTTCTGGGAGTACCTGGGCACCCGCTACCAACAACTGCTGGTGGACGCCTATCAGCACGCCAGCGCCGTCTTCCAGTGCATGGTCGTCGCCACACTGCTCGGGGTCCTGATCGGCGTCCTCACCTACCGCACCGAATGGGCGGGAAACCTCGCGATCACCACGACCGCAAGCATCCTCACCGTCCCCTCCCTGGCTCTCCTCGGCCTGCTCGTCCCGGTCGTCGGCCTCGGCGTCGCGCCGACCGTCATCGCGCTGACGCTGTACGGGCTGCTGCCCGTGGTCCGTAACGCGGTCGTCGGGTTGCGCGGAGTCGACCCCGCCCTCGTCGAGGCCGCCAAGGGCATGGGGATGTCACGGTTCGCCCAGCTGCTCAGGGTCGAACTGCCCCTCGCCTGGCCGCCGATCCTCACCGGTGTCCGGGTGTCGACCCAGATGCTGATGGGCATCGCGGCGATCGCGGCCTTCGCCTCGGGGCCCGGGCTCGGCAACCAGATCTTCCGCGGGATCTCCAGCCTGGGCAGTGCGAACGCGCTCAACGAAGTGCTGTCGGGGACGCTCGGAATCGTCGTCCTGGCCCTGCTGTTCGACGCCGGGTACGTGCTGATCGGACGGCTCACCATCTCACGGGGGATCCGTGGCTGACTCTGCCGAAATCGTCGAACCGACCTCCCCGACGTCCGGCGCCGCAGGCCCCGGCGGATCCGCCCGATCCGCCGGGCCCGACCGGCCGGCCGCCGCCGGCGCGAGTATCCGGCTGGACAACCTCACCAAGCGCTATCCGGACAGCCAAGCCCCGGCCGTGGAGGACGTGACCCTGGACGTCGCGGCCGGCGAAACCGTGATCCTCGTGGGGCCCTCGGGCTGCGGCAAGAGCACCACCCTCAAGATGATCAACCGGCTGATCGAGCCGACCTCGGGGCGGATCACCATCGGCGGCGAGGACGTCACCGGCATCAACCCCGTGGCGCTCCGCCGCACCATCGGCTACGCCATCCAGGCCACGGGCCTCTTCCCGCACATGACCGTCGCCGAGAACATCGCGCTCGTACCGAAGATGGCCGACTGGCCCCGCGCGAAGGTGCGGGACCGGGTCGAGGAGATGCTCGAACTGGTCGGGCTGGATCCCGGGGAGTTCCGCGGCCGCTATCCGCGCCGGCTCTCCGGCGGCCAGCAGCAGCGGGTCGGGGTGGCGCGGGCGCTGGCGGCCGACCCGCCCGTGCTGCTGATGGACGAGCCGTTCGGGGCCGTCGACCCCATCACCCGCGAGCGCCTGCAGGACCAACTCATCCGGTTGCAGCGCGAGTTACGCAAGACGATCGTCTTCGTCACGCACGACTTCGACGAGGCCATCAAGGTCGGCGACCGGATCGCGGTGCTGCGCGACCGGTCGCAGATCGCCCAGTTAGACACTCCGGAAGCGATCCTGGCCAGTCCGGCGGACGACTTCGTCGCCGGTTTCGTGGGCGCGGGAGCCGGGGTGAAGCGGCTGCACCTCAAGCGCGTACGGGAGGTGGAGCTCGCCGACGTCCCGACCGCCACCGTCGACGACCCGCTCGAGACCGCCCTGCACCTGCTGGACGCGGGCTCCGCCTCCGCCGACCACCTGCTGCTACTGGACCGGGAGCGGCGCCCGCACTCCTGGCTGCGACGCGAGGACCTGACGCGCGCCCGGAGTGCGCAACCCGGCGGAGAGCCACTGCCGTTGTCGGCGGGCACCCCCGTACGGAGCCGGATCGGGATGGACATGACGCTGCGGGACGCGCTGGAGGCGCTGCTGGCCGACGGTGCGGGCCGCGTCGCGGTCACGGGACAGGACGGCGCGTACACCGGCGTGGTGGACATGTCGACACTGCTGAACGCGATGCACGGGGCGCCGGGCGAGCGGGGAGCCGAGAAGGCTCGGCCGACCGGCCGGGGTGAGCCCGCGTGAGCCGGAGCGAGGTCGACGTCGGGACCGGTGGTGGAGCCGCCCCCGAGGCCGGTTACGGGTCCCCGGGGCCGGCTCCAGGGCCAGGGCATGACGAGCCCGTGACCCGGCTCGCCGCACTGGACCGGGTCCCGCCCCGCATCACCTGGCAGAAGCTGGTGACGCTGCCGGCCTTCGTCGCGGTCGTCCTCGGCGCCACCGCGCTGTATCTCCGCACCACCGAGCTGGACTCGATCGCCAGGAACGCCCTCGCAGACGGCGCCGTGCGCACCGCACTCCTCCAGCAGACCGAACTCGTCGCGATCTCCACCTTCTTCGTGCTCATCATCGCGATCCCGCTGGGCATCGCGCTGACGCGCGGGGTCCTGCGCCGGGCCGCACCGCCGTTCGTCGCGGCGGCCAACATCGGCCAGGCGACCCCGGCCCTGGGCCTGCTGGCGCTGCTGGTGATCTGGCTCGGCATCGGCCAACGAGCCGCCCTGGTCGGCATCGTGGCATTCGCGGTGCTGCCGGTGCTGAGCAACACCGTGGCCGGCCTGAGAGCCACCGACCCGGCACTCGTGGAGGCGGCGCGCGGCATCGGGATGTCGCCGCTGCTGGTGCTGTTCCGGGTCGAACTGCCCCTGGCCGTACCGCTGATCCTGGCGGGCGTACGGACCGCGCTCGTGCTGAACGTCGGCACCGCGACGCTGGCCACCTTCGGCGGCGGAGGAGGACTCGGGGACCTGATCTCCTCCGGCATCACCAACCAGCGCATGCCGGTGCTGGTGCTCGGCTCCGTACTGACGGTCGCCATGGCGCTGATCGTGGACTGGCTGGGGATGCTCGTCGAGTTGCTGCTGCGCCCACGCGGCCTGGAGGTGGACTGATGCGCCTGACCCGGGTACGGACGGCCGTCGCGGGAGCGGGCGCCCTGCTGCTCGCCGCCGCAGGGCTGAGCGGCTGCGGACTGACCAGCGGCAGCCCGCTGGCCGACTCGGTGCAGCCCGGCTCCATCGGCAAGGGGCGACCGCTGGAGGGCGCCCAACTGACCGTGACCTCCAAGGAGTTCACCGAGCAGATCATCCTGGGCCAGATCATGGGGCTGGTCTTCAAAGCGGCCGGCGCGGAAGTCCTGGACCGGACGAACATCCAGGGCTCGATCGGTGCCCGCGAGGCGGTCAAGTCCGGTGCGGCGGACGGGATGTACGAGTACACGGGCACGGCCTGGATCACCTACCTCGGTCACACCAAGCCGGTCGTCGACCCGTACGAGCAGTGGGAGGCCGTACGCGACGAGGACCGCCGCCGCAACGGCATCACCTGGCTGCCCGCCGCCGCGCTCAACAACACCTACGCGCTGGTCGCGAACCGGGCGAATGCGCAGAAGTACCGGCTGCGCACCCTCTCCGACGTGGCACGTCTGACGAAGAAGGACCCGGGCGCGGCGACGATCTGCGGCGGAAGCGAATTCTCGGTGCGCGAGGACGGCCTGCCGGGCGTGGCGAAGACGTACGGATTCGCCCTCCGGCGCGGGAACTTCAAAAAGATGGACGACGGCATCGTCTACACCCAGGTCGCCAAGGGCGCCGCCTGCACCCTCGGCGTGGCGGCCACCACCGACGGCCGCATTCCGGAACTCGAGCTGAAGGTGCTGGAGGACGACCGGCACTTCTTCCCCAACTACAACGCGGCACCCGAGATGAACAGCGCCACGATGAGAAAGTACCCCGCCATCGCCGACGTCCTCGCCCCGATCACCAAGCGGCTGACGGGGGCGGAGGCCCAGCGGCTGAACGCGCGGGTGGACGTGGACGGGGAGGACCCGCACGAGGTGGCGAAGGACTGGCTGGTGCGGGAGGGCTTCATCCGGGAGGGCTGACAGACGGAATCGGCCCACCTCCAGGGGCCGAAGACCTGACCGCGACCTGCAGCGGGGCGGGGCATGGGCGGCGCGGTCAGGTCCGGCCGACGGCCGCCAGGTCCACGTCCTTCGTCTCCCGGTACCGGAAGAACGAGACGGTGCTGATCAGGCAGAGCACCGCGACGTACCACCGGTACCAGGAGGCGTGGCCGTGCGTCGCGAGGTACTCGATCAGGTAGGGCGCCGTACCGCCGAACAGAGCCACCGTCAGCGCGTACGGCAGGCCGACGCCGCTCGACCGCACCGACGTCGGGAACATCTCCAGCGTCGCCGACGGAGCGGCCGCCGCGTAGCAGCCGAACAGCAGCAGCGCCGCCGTCATCACCACGCCCAGCCTCACCGCCGAGCCCGACAGGAGCCCGAAGAGCACCGGCGACAGACAGGCGAACCCCCCGCCGAACACCAGCAGCAGCGGACGGCGCCCGAACCGGTCGGCTGCCATGCCGAACAGCGGAAGCGCGGCCATGAACACCACCTGCGCGACGACGGCGGCCCACAGCGCGGTGTTCGCCGGTACGCCGTACTGGAGTTGGGCGTACAGCGGCAGGTACGAGGCGAAGGTGTAGTAGACGACGGTCGCGCCCAGCGTGAACCCGACCACGCGGGCGGCAGCGCGCGGGTGCGTACGCAGCACTTGCCGCGCCGGGTTGCGGGGCCGCTCCCGTGCCGCGTCGAAGACGGGTGTCTCGCGCATCCGGCCGCGCAGGTACCAGCCGTACACGGCGAACAGCGCGCCGAGCGCGAAGGGCACCCGCCAGCCCCAGCTCACCAATTGGGCGGGGGTGAGCGTGTGGTGCAGCAGCAGCGCGAGCAGCGTGGCCGCGAGCGTGCCGAGGGTGGTGCTGATGTAGACGGCGCTCGAGTACAGGCCGCGGCGCCCGCGCGGCGCGATCTCGTTCACGTACGTGCTCATCGCCGCGCCCTCGCCGCCGGCGGACAGCCCCTGCAGCGCCCTGGCCACCACCAGCAGCACCGGGGCCAGCACGCCGACCGTCCGGTAGGGCGGCGCGAGCGCGATCACGAGGCTGCCGCCCGCCATCATCAGCAGGGACAGCCTCAGCGCGGCGCTCCGGCCGTTGCGGTCGCAGTACCCGCCGATCAGCGCCCCGCCGAGCGGCCGGAACAGGAACCCGACGGCGAACACCGACAGGGTCTGCAGGAGGTTCGTGGTGGCATCGCCCGACGGATAGAAGTGCGGGCCGAGCAGCGCGGCGAACGTCACGAACGTGGCCCAGTCGAACCACTCCATTGCGTTGCCGATGGAGGCGACCACCACCGGCCGCAGGCGGTCCCGCCTCACGGATACGCGACTCGCCTCTGCGGCAAGGGTGTTCACGATGCCGTCCTCTCGTTCTGTGAGCGTGTGGCGGGAGTGGTGCCGAGCAGTTCGCGTACGTCGTCCGCCTCGGCGACGCCGATCTCGGTGAACGACTCCAGAGCCTTGGTCCAGTAATCCCGCGCCCGCGGGTGGTCGCCGTCGAACGTGGCGACGGTGCCGAGGACGTGCTGGGCCCTGGCGATGTTCAGACGCTGCGCGGTCGGCTGCGACAGGGCGAGCGCCAGCTGTGCGCACTCCTCGGCGCGGTGCGGGTCACCCAGACTCAGATAGAGCGGGGCGAGTTCCAGGAGGACCTTGCTGCGGGCGATGTGGTTCACGCTCCCCTCGGCGAGGGAGCGGGCCGCCTCGGCGTGCCCGGCGGCATCCTCACGGCCCAGCAGGCCGTCGGTGACGGCCATGCGGGCCAGCGCGTACGCCTCGCCGTCGACGTAGCCGATCTGCCGGGCCCCGTCGAGCGCCGTGGCCGCGTAACGGGCCGACTCCGGCAGCGAGTCGAGGCCCGCGCTGATGGCCGACAGCAGGCACAGGGTCTCCACCTCGTAGGTGCGGTCGCCGCACTCCTGGAAGGAGCTCAGCGCCCGCTGCGCCGAGTCGAGCGCGGTCTCGTGCCTGCCGATGTCCAGGTCGACGAGGGCGAGCCCGTACAGCGAGATGCTCCTGTCGTAAGAGGAGTCGATGGACTCGGACACCTTCAGCGCCCGGGTGAAACAGGACCGCGCCTCGGACAGCTCTCCGGTGGCCTGGCGCACCAGGCCCAGGTTGCGCAGGCTGTACGAGCTGATGTGGTGCAGGCCGAGGCCGCCTGCGGTGGCCAGCGACGCGGTGAGGCATTCGGTGGCGCGCGCCATGTCGCCGTGCGTCCAGTGGATGAACCCCAACAGGCCCTGGGTGGTGGCTTCGAGCCGGGGTGACCGGATGCTGTGCGCGACGTCGAGCGCCCGCCGTGCGGCCTCCTCGGCCCGCACGCCCCGGCCCAGGCTGAGGTGGGCGAGGCTCATGTTGTTGAGCGTGGCCGCGACCTCCTCGGCCATGCCGAGGCGGTCGTGCAGCGCGAGGCTCTTCTCCTGGTGCGCGATGGCCCGCTCGTAGTCGCCGAGCGTGTTGTGGAGGTTGGCGAGGCTGCGATGCATGGCCGCGATGCCGCGTTCGTCGTGGTGGGTCTCGGCGGCGGACAGGCCGATACTGGTGGTCTCCCGCCATTCGGTGCGGTACTTGCCCGTCCAGAAGAAGCCGCGCAGCGCGTCGGCCAGGTGCCAGGACAGGTGGTGCGGGCCGTGCGTTCCGAAGTGGCGCACACAGGCCATCAGATTGCGCCGCTCGGCCAGCAGCCAGGCCGTCGCGTGGCTCTCGTTCGGGAACTGCGGCGCGTCGAACGTCGCCTTCCGCCGCTCCGGCTGGGCGAGCCGCACGAACTCCGAGTAGAGGACGTCGGCCGCGGCGCAGGCGCCCGCGAGGTACCACTGGCCGAGCCGCTCAAGGGCCTCGGCCCGCTCCCCCGCGGAATGCTCGGCGAGCGCGCGGTCCTGCGCGTACTCGCGCAGCAGGTCGTGGAACTGGTAGCGGCCCGGGGCGGGTTGCTGCAACAGGCTCGCCGTCTCCAGGCGGCTCAGACCTGTCCGCGCCTGCGCCTCGCTGATGTCGGCGAGCACCGAGACGGCGGCGGGGGTGAAGTCGGAGCCGGGGAAGAGCCCCGCGAGGCGGAAGACCGCGCGGTCGTCCGGGGTCAACGCGTCGTACGACAGGGCGATGGCCGTGGAGACGGCGGACGTGGTGTCGCCGTCGACGGACAGGGCGGCGAGGCGGTTGCCGCGCCGCAGACTCTCCAGGTAGTCCTCGGTCTGCCCGCCCGGGGCGCCGATCAGGTTGGCCGCGGCGATCCGCAGCGCGAGCGGCAGGTAGCAGCACAGGGCGACGACTTCGCGTACCACGTCCGGCTCGATCGCCACCGCGGCCTGCCGCATCATGCCGGTAACCAGCTCGGCCGACTCCCGTGGGCTGAGCGTGCCGACCCGGATCACCTGAGCGCCGTGGGTGACCGCGAGGGAGCGCAACTGCCGCCTGCTGGTGATCAGTACGGAGCATCCCGCGTCCCCGGGGATGAGTGGCAGCACCTGCTCGACGCTGGACGCGTTGTCCAGCACCACCAGCACGCTCTTCCCGGTCAGCTTCGACCGGTAGAGGTTGGCCTGTTCGACCGGGTCGACCGGGATCTGGTCCGCGGGCACGCCGAGGCTGCGCAGGAACTGCGAGAGCACCTGGTCCGGCGGGAGCGGCGCGTGCTCCCCGCCCTGCTCGTAGCCGCGCAGGTTCACGTACAGCTGTCCGTCCGGGAACGCGCCCCGCACCCGGCTGCCGAGCCAGACCGCGAGCGCCGTCTTGCCGACGCCGGGCGGCCCGGACAGGACCACGACGGGGACACCGGTACGGTCCGGCGCCGGCGGAAGCATCGTCTCGACCCGGTCGACGACGTCGTCCCGTCCCACGAACCCCATGGCCAGCGGCGGGAGTTGGGCGGGCACCGTGACAGCCTCGCCGACGCCGGGGCGCGGCCCGTTCGGGGCCGCGAGGGCGGGGTCCGATTCGAGGATGCCGGTGTGCAGGGCGCGCAGCCGCTCCCCGGGTTCGACGCCGAGCTGCTCGACCAGTTCGCGGCGGGCCTGCTGGTAGACGTCCAGCGCCTCCGCCTGCCGCCCCGAGCGGTACAGAGCCAGCATCAGCAGGCTCCAGAAGTTCTCCCGTAAGGGGTTGTCCATGGCGGCGGTGCGCAGGTCCTTCACCAGCTGCCCGTGCCTGCCGAGGTGGAGTTCGGTCTCGAAGTACGCCTCCAGCACGCCGAGCCGCTCGTCCTCCAGGGCCGGGGACTCGTCACGGCGCAACGAGTCCGACGGTATGTCCGCGAGCGGCGCACCGCGCCAGACAGTCAGCGCCTCGGCCAGCAGCCGGGCCCGCTCCTCCGGCGTCTCGGCCTGCCGTGCGAGCCGGACCAGGCGGCGGAACCGCGTGAGGTCCAGCTCCGCCTCGGCCACGTCGATCCGGTAGCCGCCGGCCGCCGTCTCCACCAGGTCCGCGTCGCCGAGCAGCATCCGCAGCCGTCGTACGTACGTGTGCAGTGCTCCTCGTGGATTCGACGGCTTGCGCTCGTCCCACAGCCATTCGGCGAGACGGTCGTTGTCGACGACCTCGCCGGACCGCAGCAGCAGCGCCGCCAGCAGCACCCGGAGCTTCCCGGAATCAATTGCCAGTTCTTTGCCGGCGACGCACGCGGAGAGCGTCCCGAGTATCCCAAAGCTATCCCCGGCGCGATGCGCCGGGACGCTAGGCGATGGGACGAATTCGATTCGTTCCATGCAGTTCTTGCCATCCCCCGTAGGCGTGTGCACAGCCTCCCCCGCGCTTACGAGCCGCGTCATTGCCGGAACGCGCGCCTGGGACTGTTCAGTTGTGCGCTTGCCACCTTAGGGGATGCCGAAGGCGGGCCGGGGGTGCCGCCTTGTTCGATGGGTCACATGGTAACGTCCGCCGCTGCTCGGGCTGAACGGCGGCCGATATCGGGGGACTTGGTGATCGAAGGACTGCTGCCGCAATGTGTTGCGGTGGCCGAGGACGTCAGTGACGCCCCCGGTGACGAGAGTGTCCTCTCGCCGGCCGAACGGGCTCTGATCGCGGCGGCGTTGCCCGAGCGGAGGGACCAGTTCGCCGCCGGGCGCGGCTGCGCCCGCCGCGCCATGGAGCTGCTCGGCGAGGAGCCGGGGCCCGTGCCCGCCGACGCGACGGGGGCTCCTGTCTGGCCGTCGGGGCTGGTGGGGAGCATCACGCACTGCCGGGGGTACCGGGCCGCGGTGCTCGCCCGCCGCGCCGACATCACGGCGCTCGGCATCGACGCCGAGCCGAACCTGGGGTTGCGTGACGGTGTCCTGGAGCTTGTCTCGTCCGCCGGGGAACGGGCGCGGCTGCGGGAGTTGGCGGCGCTCCTCACCCACGTCCGCGTGGACCGGCTGCTGTTCAGCGCCAAGGAGGCTGCATACAAGGCGTGGTATCCATTGCACGGGATCCGGCTGGGTTTCCGGGACGCGGAACTCACGCTGTCCGGGCGGGTTTGTGGCAATGGCGCGGGCGGCTCTGGGAACGTGGCAGAGGGGACCTTCCGGGTCCGCCCGAGTGAGCGGAGTGGTGCGGCGCGGGAATTTCGCCACGAAGTGCTCCACGGCCGTTGGGCGGTACGGGATTTTCTCATCCTGACGGCTGTTGCGTTGGAGTGACGGGCTCGTGACGAACTACTGACCTTTAATTTCTTCCGGGCTCTTTGTTCCATAGGCAACCGTGCTCATACGGTGCCGGTGAACCAGGAAATAGTCGTCCTCAGCGGATCCGCGAAGGACGCCTCGTCGAGGCGGTAAGAGGCGTGCCGACTCCGCAGTGCCTGGAGGAACAGAGTTTCCGTGTCCCGACGCCCGGTGTCGGAACTCACCCGCACCCTGGGTTGTATACGCGAGGGGGCGGTCCTGTCGGTTGCGTGACGCATCACAGACTCCTTCGTACGCGACATTCATGTCCTGCGCAGATGGTCGACGACCAGCGAGCTGATGGTCGACGACCAGTGCGGCGGGAAGATGTGGCCCATGCCGGCGATCCGCCACAGGCGGGCGTGCGGGATCACCCGGCGCAGTTCCTCGCCGTGCTCCAACGGCAGGACGGGGTCCCGCTCGCCGTGCACGACAAGCGTCGGCACGTCGAGGGCGGCGATCCGCCCGGTGAGCGGGGGCGTGCGGTCCAGGGCCGTCGCATGGCGCCAGGCAGTGTCGGGGCCGTGGTCGCGGTCCTTCACGCGCCTGACCAGATCGATCCAGTACGTCCGGTCGAACGGCACGTAGGACCCGACCAGCACCTGCCAGCCGTCGACGGCAGCGGCCAGGCTCTCCTCGGGCCCCTGGGGCGGGGACGCGGCGAGCCGGGCGGCGTGCTCCAGCATCGGCCGGCGCGGACCGGGCAGTCCGGTGCGCGGCGGCAGCCATACGTCGCCGTTCGCGTCCGGGGAACTGGACAGCAGCACCAGCGACCGGACGAGTTCGGGCCGGTCGAGCGCGAGCAGCTGGGCCACCATGCCGCCGACGGACTGGCCCGCCACGTGCGCCGAGCCAAGTCCGAGCCCCACGAGCACGTCGGCTGCATCCGCGGCGAGCGTCGACAGGTCGTACTCGTCGTCGGACTTCCCCGACCTGCCGGTGTCCCGGTGGTCGTAACGCACCACGAAGTACCCGTCCTTGGCGATGAGCCGGCACAGCTCGTCCGGCCACACGATGCCCGGCGCCGAGCCGCCCATCACCAGCAGCACCGCCGGATCGCCGCGGCTGCCGAACGTCTCCGTCCACAGTCGCAGACCGTCCCGCGTCGCGATTGGCCACTCCATTGGGCTGTCTCTTCCCCTTGGTAGGGTGCGGTGGACCGCTGATCATCCGTCCTGGGGGAACAGAATGACCCGCGCACGCACGGCACTTGTCCTGGTTGATCTGCAGCGGTGGATCGTCGACATGCCGTGGCAGCCAGTAGGCGGTGACGTGGTTGCCGACGCCTGCGCAAGGCTGCGCGAGCACTTCGCGAACACCGGCTCCTCGCCCGTCGTCTTCGTCCGCTACGTACGAGAGGACGGCGCCGACGGCGGCATCAGTGCCGCCCCCAACCAGCTGATCTCCGGCTTCGAACCGCGTACCGGCGAGCACCTGGTGACCAAGCACGGCCTTGACGCCTTCGAGGGCACCGACCTCCACGACCGGCTGCGCGGCGAAGGCGTCACCGAGGTCGTGGTCGCCGGACTGTCCACCGCGCACGGTGTCGCGTCCACCGCCGCGACGGCGCTGCGTCTGGGCTACGGGGTGGTCGTCGTCTCCGACGCCACGGCCAGCGTGGACGAGGCACAGCACCGCGAGGCGCTCGACCGCCTCACCGCGCTCGGCGCGGGCACCGCCGTGGTCGCGGACCTGGTGACCGCGAAGGTCAGCGGAAACTGACCCTCGCGGTCCGGCGGTGCGGCACGAGCCGGTCTCAGGCCGACCGGATCACTGGTGGCTGACCGCGGTGGGCTTGACCACGTACACGATGCGGTGCGCGACGTCCGGCGGCGGGCCGTCCAGCTTCATGCCGTACCGCTCCGCGAGCTGCGCGAAGAACTCACCGGACGAGTCGTCGTCGATCCGGACCACCTCGCCGCGGATCTCCAGGTAGCGGTACGGCTGCTCCGGGTCGTTGACCGACACCGCGACATGCGGGTCGGCCGTGATGTTCTTGTACTTGTAGCGGACCGTCGTGTTGGTGAACCGGACGTACTCGCCGTCCCAGGAGAACCACATCGGGTTCACCTGCGGCCCGTCGCCCGCGGCCCGGATCGTGGCGAGATGACCGAAGAGCGGCCGCTCCAGCAGATCCTTGTGGCTGTCCGGAATGAGACTCATGCCGTGTGTTCCTTCACTTTCTCTTGTTCGTCCTGCGGGGCCCCGAGCAGGGGGCGGAACAGGTCCGTCAGTCGTGCCCGCATGGTGGCGGTGTCCTTGGCGATCCAGTCCACGTGACCGTCCGGCCGGGCAAGGACGAGCGCGGGCTTTCCGCGGCGCGCCTCGGTGCGGACGTCGAGTACCGCGTCGAGCCGGTCCGCACACCACCGGGTCAGCTCCCGCACCGACGCGTCCTGCGCCCCCGTGAGGATCAACGTGTGGCGGAGATCGTCGAGTTCGTTCCGCTGCGGCAGCGGCACCAGCGCGCCGGGCACGAACCCGGCCGTCCTCCTTCCGGCCGAGGGTTCGGTCCGGTACTTGGTCCGCAGACCGGCGAGCCACGGTATGTACGCCAGGTCGAAGAGGCGCAGGCCCGACGCGACCCGCAACAGGCCGTCGCGCAGGACGACCTGGTGGCTCTTGCGCAGCAGCCACAGCTTCGTCTGCACGTCTGCCTGGCGCACCACCGCGCGCGCCACGTCCCCGCGCTCGCTCACATAGGTGTCGAGCAGCCGCTCGGCGCTGTGCCCGCGCCAGACGAGGGCGAGCTTCCACGCCAGGTTGTGGGCGTCGTTGACACCGGTGTTGAGGCCCTGCCCGCCGGCCGGGCTGTGGATGTGCGCCGCGTCGCCGATCAGGAAGACCCGGCCGACCCGTGTCGTGTCGGCGTGCCGCGCGTGCACGTTGAAGACGCTGATCCAGTCGGGGTCGCGCAGCCGGATCCCGCCGGGCCCGCGCTCGTCGACCAGGCTCTGCACCATGGCCAGGTCGACGTCCTCCTGGCTGACCCCGGGAGGCGCCGAGGTGAAGACGCGCCAGCGGCCGTCCGGCAGTCCGCAGGCCACCAGGATGCCCCGAGGTGAGCAGAAGTAGTGCGTCATGCGGTGGTCGAAGCGGGTGTCGACCCTCACGTCCGCGACCACGAACCGCAGTTCGTACGTGGATCCCTCGAAGCCGATGCCGAGATGACCGCGGACGATGCTGCTCGCCCCGTCCGCCCCGATGACGTACGCGAACTCCTCCTCGTACTCGGTGCCCTCGGGGTGGCGCAGGCGAGCCCGCACCCGGTCGTCGAGCTGCTCGAAGCCCAGCAGCTCGGTCCCCCACCGCACACTGCCCCCGACCGATGCGAGGTTGGTCCGCAGGACCTCCTCGATGTCCGGCTGCGGGCAGATCAGCGGCCGGGTCGCCGGCTTGTAGCGGAGGTTGGCGATGACCTTGCCCGCGGAGTAGTACCGCATCTGCGACTGGGGCAGCGCACGCGCGGCGAGCAGGTCCTGCCCGCCGACCCGGTGGATCAGCTCGACGGTCCGCGGCCACAGGCCCAGCGCCTTCGACAGCGTGCTGGGGCCTTCGGCCTTGTCCACGCAGCGGACCGGTACACCACGCCGGACGAGTTCGGTCGCCGCGGTGAGCCCGGCCGGTCCCGCGCCCGCGACCAGCACGGGCAACGTACCCGCGGGGGTCGTCATACGGTCGCCTCCTCGGCGACGGCTTCGGCGGGCGCGGCCGGCTGGGCGGCGCGCTCGCGCAGCATCACGCTCACCGGCACGGCGCTCGCGGCGCAGATGGCGACGACCACCCACAGCACCAGGTGCAGGCCGTCCGTGTAGCTCCCGGTGAGCAGGTCGAGGAAGTCGGAGCGCGCGGAACCGGTGACGGTGTCGGCCGCTCCGGTCAGGTCGCCACTGATCACGCGGTCGGCCACGCCGCCCGCGTCGACGCCGTTCGCGCCCTCGACCCCGGACAGGCCGTCGGAGATGTGCGAGCGGGTCGAGTTGAGCAGCACGGCGCTCATCACTGCGATGGCGAACGCCTCGCCGGCCAGCCGCATCGTGTTGAAGAGACCGGCGGCGGCACCCGCCTGCGTCGGCTGCACGGAGGTGATCGCCGCGCCGTCCACCAGACCGGCCGTCATGCCCATCGAGATGCCGAGCAGCAGCAGCGGACCGACCAGCGCCACCACGGACACGTCCGGGTCGATCACGGTGAGCCAGCCCGCGCCCACCGCAGCGGCCACGAGGCTCAGAGTGAGGATGAGCCGGGTGGACACGCCGCTCTTGACCAGCTTGCTGACGACGAGCGGAACCGCCAGGACCGGCAGGGTGAGCAGCAGCATCGTGGCGCCCGAGGCGTTCGTGCTCATCCCCGTGACCCCGGTGAAGTACGTGGGCAGCAGCACCAGCAGGCACACGAAGCTGAAAGACAGCGCGATGGGGATGAGCGAAACCGCCATGAACCGGCCCTGCTTGAGGAGCGAGAGATCGATCATGGGCTGCCGCTGGCGCAGTTCGGCGGCGGCGAACAGTGCCATCAGTACGAGCGCCGCGGCGAACAGCAGCAGCGTCGTACTGCTCGTCCAGCCCTGCTGCGGCCCCTGGACGATGGCGTACATCAGGCAGAACAGGGACAGCGTGAACGTGGTGGTGCCGACCCAGTCGACCTTCGTCGCGGCGGGGTTCTTCGACTCCGGCATCAGCGGCACCGCGACGAGCACGAGCACCGAAATGAGCAGGTGCGAGAAGAACACCGAACGCCAGCCGAAGGTGCTGACGAGCAGACCCGCACTGGACGGGCCGAGTGCCAGACCGGCACCGGCCGACGAGCCGAGGATCGCGAAGGCCCGCGCCTGGGCGGCCCCCTCGAACGTCGTGGCCAGGATCGCGGCACCCGAGGTCATCACCGCCGCGGCCCCGAGCCCGGCGAGCGCACGCGCCACGTCGAGCACCTCGATGCTCGACGTCACCGCGCTGACCAGGGTCGACACGGCGAACAAGGCGGTACCGCCGGCGAACATCCGCCGCCGGCCCACGATGTCCGCGAGCGAGCCGCAGCCGAGCATGAAGCAGGCGAACGCGAGGTTGTAGGCGTTGACCACCCACTGCAGCGGGGCGAGACCCACGTCCAGATCGGAGCTGATGTCCGGAAGGGCGACGGAGGTACCGGTCAGCGAGGCGGGCAGGACCAGGACGGCGAGACAGACCGCGACAAGCGTCAGTGTCGGATTGCCGCGACCGGTGTCCGGACGAGCCGTACTCATGAAACATCCCCTTTCAGGGGGTTGTTGGGGGGATAGGTGTGGACAGGCGTACGTGTGGAGTCAGTCGGCGGGCCGGGCCAACCGGGGATCAGCCGGCGGGCCGGGCGACGACCGCGCAGGTGAAGCCGAAGCCCCCGCCCGCCGAGATGACGAGGGCGATCTCGCCCGGCGCGAGCAGCTCCTGCTCACGGATGTCCGCGAGGTTCGCCGCCATGTCACCGGCTCCCAAGTGGCCGGTGTGGTTGCCCAGTTCGACGACCCTTGCCTTGGTCAGGCCCTCGACCGCCGGGTGGTACGTCTCGCGGCGGACCTTGATGCCCACCCTGGGGAGGGCGAGGACCCGGATGCGGGGGTCGTCGACGTCGATGCCGGCCTCCCCCAGCGCGGTCGTGACAATGCCGCGCAGTGCCGCGTGCACCCCGCTGTAGAAGCCGTCGAGGCCGACGTCGTTGATGAATGCCTTCTTGGTGCGCTTGACGTCGATCCGGTCGCTGATCCACCGGCTCGACGGGGTGAACTCGTCCCGCCCGCGGTGCAGTTGCTCGGCCGCCGAGACGGCGGCGCTGGACAGACCCAGCAGCGTGAACTCGTCGACAGCTTCGTCGCGTTCGTGCAGCAGGACCGCCGTAGCCCCGTCGCCGTAGAAGACGCCGTAGTCGCCCGCCCAGCGGTCGAAGCCCTCGTCGGGGAAACGGTCGCCGGTGGTGACGAGCGCAGTGCCGGTGGAGGGGTCGGCCCGCAGCCGGGACGCGGCCGCCTCCAGTGCGGTGCCGCCGCCGTTGCACATCACCTGGATGCCCAGCGGGACGCCGCGCACCGCGCCGACCCGGTGCGCGACGTAGTGCGCGGGCGACCAGAAGTCGTGGCCCTGGTGGTGGATCCAGGCGTGCGCGGTGAACCCGAGGCCGGCGCCGTCCCAGCCCGCCGCGGCGAGCGCGCCGCGCGCCGCCTCCACCGCCATGTCCGGCGCCGAGACCGTTCCCGAGACCGGGACTTCTCTGACGCCGGTGTTCGTCAGGTCCTCATTGCTGATTCTGCCGCGCGTGAGGGCGTCCTGGGCGGTCTCGACGGTCACCGGCAGACAGGTCCTGACCGCCCGGATCCCCAGCCCGTTACCGAGTCGCATGTGTGAGTTCCTCCGTGCTCGACGTGGATGGAGCGGGTGAGGTGTGCGAAGAGGGGGCGGCCGGGTGTCTGGCCGGGGCCGCAGCGGCGGTCCCCTGTGCTGCCGCTGCGGCCCCGGCGGTCCCGGGCAACCGGATCCAGCCGTACCGGTCGGCGTGTTCGGCGAGCACCGGGTCGTCCCCGACGACCCCCGCACCGCCCACGCAGGTCAGCAGCGGCAGGTCCGAGGCGTGGTCGCCGTACGCGACGCACTGATCGGGACGTGCGCCCGACCGGTCCATCAGGGCGCGGGCGGCCGTGGCCTTCGCCGCGCCGATCATCGCGGTACGCACCTCGCCCGTGTACCGGCCGGCGGCCACCTCTGGCTCGCTGCACAGCACGTGGTCCGCGCCGAGGTGCTCCGCGATCGGGTCGAGACAGGCGCGGAACGACCCCGAGACGAGGGCGACTTGATACCCCTCGGCCTGGAGCCGGCGCAGTTCGCGAACGACGCCCTGGTGAAGGAAGCCGTCCCGCTGCCGCTCGCGGGCGAACCAGCGGCGCCCGCTCTCGGCGACGGCCTCCTGCCCGGCCCCCGCGTAGTTGCGGTAGTAGGCGCGGTTGGTCTCCTCGCGGGGCACGCCGGCCCGCGCGGCACGCGTCAACTCCCCGGCGGCCGTGCGGTATCGGTCCCGATCGGCGAGGTGGAACTCCAGGAAGGAGAACATGCTCTTGATGTCGATGAGCGTCTCGTCGACGTCGAAGAACGCGATCCGGACGGGCAGTTCACCCAGGGATTCGGTGCTGTCACCCGTGCGCTCAGTACCTGACATCGGCTCAGTACCTGTCATGAGCTCAGTACCTGCTTCCGACGGCGGCCGGCAGCGCGGCCAGATCGGCCAGGTCCTCCTCGGTGAGGTAAACCTCCGCCGCGGCGAGGTTCTCCCGCAGATAGCGG
Organism: Streptomyces sp. NBC_00322; assembly: GCF_036147535.1. NCBI lineage: Bacteria > Bacillati > Actinomycetota > Actinomycetes > Kitasatosporales > Streptomycetaceae > Streptomyces > Streptomyces sp. NBC_00322. Next base: position 2,106,448 of record NZ_CP108019.1, read on the forward strand.
GAGTTCTTCGTGCCGGGGATCGGTACCACCCGCTCGCCCTGGGCGAGCGTCCAGGCGATGGCGACCTGGGCAGGCGTGACCGAGCGGCGGTCGGCGACCTCCCGGATCACGTCGACGATGCGCTGGTTCGCCTCCATCGCGGCACGGTGGAAGCGCGGGTTGGCGGTGCGGAAGTCGGTGTCCTCGAACTGGCCGGCGTGCAGGGTCCCGGTGAGGAAGCCACGGCCGAGCGGCGCGAACGGGACGAAGCTCGCCCCCACGCTCTCGCACCAGCCGACCGTCCCGCCCGACTCGCCCTCCAGCGCGTCGCGCGTCCACAGCGAGAGTTCGGACTGGACGGCGGTCACCGGGTGGATCGCGTGAGCCTCGCGGGCCTGTGCGACCGTGGGCTCGGACAGGCCGAGCCAGCGCACCTTGCCCTCGTCGACGAGCTCCGCCATCGCGCCCCAGGTCTCCGCCAGCGGGACGGCGGGATCGATGCGATGGACGTAATAGAGGTCGATGACGTCGAGGCCCAGCCTTCGCAGACTGGCCTCGACCGCCGAACGCAGATAGGCCCGTGAGTTGTCGCGATGGGCCGCCCGCTGCTCGAGGTCGTCCAGGACGATGCCGAACTTCGTCGCGACGACCGCCTCGTCCCGGCGGCCCGCGACTGCCCGGCCCAGCAGCGTCTCGTTGTGGCCGGCCCCGTAGAGATCTGCCGTGTCCAGCAGGTTCCCGCCGAGGTCCAGTGCCTCGTTGATGACCCGGATGGAGCGTTCGTCGTCCCGGGCTGACTCCTGGTAGAGCCAGCTCATGCCCATGCACCCGAGGCCGACGCTGCCGATCTTGATTCCTGTGTTGCCCAGATTCCTCAGGCGCACCTTTCCTCCTTCTGTTCTCAAGCGGCCGTGAACTGCTCTCGAGCCGCGGACTGTTGTCGAACGGCCGCACATCTCAAGCGGCCGCGAAGACGAGTGCGGCGTTGTGGCCGCCGAAACCGAGTGACGTGCTCACCGCGACCTCCAGATCCCTCTCCGCCGCCGCGCCCGTCGTGATGTTGAGGTCGATCTCGGGGTCGAGCTCGGTGAGGTTGGCCGTGGGCGGGACCACGCCGTCGCGCAGCGCCAGCGCGGTGAAGACGGCCTCGATGGCGCCCGCGGCGGCGAGTGTGTGCCCCGTGACGCCCTTGGTCGAGGTGACCAGCGGGCGCTCGCCCAGGACCCGCCGCAGCACGCGGCCCTCGGTGACGTCGTTGAGCGGGGTCGAGGTGCCGTGCGCGTTGACGTGGTCCACCTCGTCCGTCCCCGCTCCCGCGTCGGCGAGGGCGGCGCGCAGGGCGCGCTCCATCCCGGCGCCGCTCGGGTCGGGCGCGGTGGCGTGGTACGCGTCCGTCGACGAGCCGAAGCCGATGACGTTGGCGTAGACCGAGGCACCGCGCGCCCGCGCGTCCTCGGGCCGCTCCAGTACGAGGATTCCGGCGCCCTCTCCCGCGACGAAGCCGTCGCGTGCCGCGTCGAACGGCCGGGACGCGGCGCCCGGGTCCTCGCGCCGCCCCGAGAGGCCGCCCATCCGGGTCAGGCCGGTGATGGTCGCGGGCGTCAGTGCGGCCTCGGCTCCCCCGGCGAGCACCACGTCGCAGGTGCCGGACCGCAGCAGGTCCCGGGCCAGGCCGATGGCGTTGGAACCGGACGCGCAGGCGGTGGCCGTGACCATGCTCGGCCCGAACGCCTTGACGTCGATGGCCAGTTGGCCCGCCACCATGTTCGACATCCCCATGGGGATCATCAGCGGCGAGACACTCTTCGGCGCGTCCTGAAGGAACCTGCGGTGCTGCTGCTCCCACGTCGCCGTGCCGCCGAGGGAGTTGCCGACGATGACGCCCACGCGTGTGCCGTCCCAGTTCTCCGGGTCGAGGCCCGCGTCGGACACCGCCTGGCGGGCGGCGACGATCGCCAGCTGCGTGAAGCGGTCGAGCCGCCAGGCGTTGCCCGGCCCGAGCAGCGCCCCTGCGTCGAAGCCGGGCACGCGGCAGGAGAAGTCGACGGGGAGTCCGGCGAGTTCGGGATCGGGGGCGGCGGTCGACCGGCCGGAGCACACCCGCTCCCAGCTCGTCTTCGCGTCGAGGCCGGCGGCGGTCACGAGTCCGACCCCCGTGATCGCCACGGCCCCCTTCGATGGGTGGGTCACGCGCGTACGCCCTGGGACTCGATGAGCTCGACGGTGTCCGCGATGGTCGTCTCGCCCTGGAGGACGTCGTCGTTGAGGTCGACCCCCAGCTCCTTGTTGATGAGCATGGTCAGCTCGATCAGCGCGAGTGAGTCGAGGGCGAGGTCCTTGTAGGCGATCACCGGCTCGATCTTCGCGGCGGGCACGCCGAGCTGGGAGACGAGCAGATCGGTCAGCTTTTCCTGTACAGCGCTCATGATGGGGCTTTCTTCCTTTGCTTGGCTTGGCTTGATTGCTTGGCGCGGGCTGGGTCACGTCGCGCGGGCTGGGTTACTTCGCGCAGGCGGATTCAGCCGGCGCCGCGGGGCCCGGCAGTGGTTCGACGGACACCTCGGGCAGCTCCAGAGCCGCGGCCCCCCAGGTGAGGCCCCCGCCGAAGCCGCACAGCAGCACCCGGTGGCCCGGTGCGACCTGGCCCGTGTGCACGGCGTCGGCCAGCGCCAGGGGTATGGAGGCGGCAACGGTGTTGCCGACCCGGTCGAGGTTGACCACCAGCTTCTCCTCGGGCAGCCCGAGTTCATTGCCGACGGCGGTCAGGATGCGGATGTTCGCCTGGTGGGCGACGAGCCGGTCGATGGACTCGAGGGGCCAGCCGAGTTGCTCCGCCAGCCGCCGGGACGACTCGCTCATCCGCGTCACAGCGTTGCGGAACACCGAACGGCCCTGCATGGTGAAGAACTCGTCGCCCGGCGCGGCAAGCCCCTTCGAGCGGTGCTCGGACCCACCGCCCGGCACGGTGATCAGATCGGCCTGGGAGCCGTCACTGGCCAGGTCGAACCCGAGCAGCGCACCACTCTCCCCCATGCGTCCGGCGCGCAGCACCGTCGCACCCGCGCCGTCCCCGAAGATCGCCCTGGTCGTGCGGTCCTCAGGGTCGAGGATGGTCGAGAAGGTGTCGGCGCCGATCACCAGGGCGCTGTCGGCGATCCCCGCCCGGATCATGCTCGACGCGGTCGCCAGCGCGTACACGAACCCCGTGCACACGGCGGCGACATCGAATGCGGGTATCTCCCCGAGCCCGAGCCGGCTGGCCACTTCGGGCGCCGTGGCCGGGCACGGATGGTCCGGAGTGCTCGTGGCAAGAACGAGCAGGTCCACCGAGTCCGTACCCGCGGAGGCGAGCGCCCTGGCCCCCGCCTCGACCGCGACGTCCGAGGTGGACAGACCCGGCGGCACCACGAACCGCTGCCGGATCCCGGTGCGGGTCGTGATCCACTCATCGGTGGTGTCGAGTTGCCGGGCAAGGTCGTCGTTGGTGATCCGCGTCGGCGGCAGCCAGCCGCCGAGCCCCGCGAGAACCGCCGCACGTCCACTCACCGTGCGCTCCGGTGCGACGCGGGAACGGCCGTGGTCTCCACGGTGCCGGACGCGACCTCCTCGCCGCTCTGCAGGAAACCGATCCGGAAGCTCTGGATCCCGTCGCGGTCGCGCTCAGGGACCGCGCTGACCGTGGTCGGCACGTCGAGTTCGGCGAACTTGGCGAAGCCGAGGTCGAACCCGACCAGCGTGGTCCGGTCGGCCGGCCGGCCGAGGAGCCGGGCACCGGCGAGCAGTGCGGCCTGCCGCGCGGCCTCGGTGAGCACCATGCCCGGCAGATGGTCCTGCACATGGTCGAACATGCTCGGGTTGTCGTTGGGGGTCCGTACGCCGGCGGAGATTCCGTCACCGTCGTGCACGGGGTCGATGAGCAGGGCGTTGACCGGGTTGGCGCGCCCGAGGTCTTGAGGGGCGACCGTCGCCGGTACGGTCGCGACGTCATCGGACAAGACGGGCGGGCTGCCGCGCCGCTTCGACCGGACGAAGGAGTACGTCCCCGACGACAGATAGCCGACCGCCATGCGCACCTCGCCGACCTCCTCACCGGAGAGCAGGAAACGAATCTCGTACGTGACGGACCGGGCGGGCGCGGTCGCGTCGGCGGGCCGGTCGGTGGTGACCTGCAGCGTCAGCTCCGCCGGATCGCCGGAGTGCGCGACGAACAGGCCGGGCAGCCGCATGGACCACGACTGCAGGACGAACTTCGTGTCGCCGTCGACGCCGAGGTGGGTGTGCGCACCGTAGGTCTCGGCCTGCCGGGCGCACTCCAGGAGCAGGACCGGGTCGACGACCGTGTGGCCGACGTGATCGGTGAAGTACGCGTGCGAGGAGGGGAGTTGGGCTCCGGCGAGAAAGCGCTGCCCGTCCACGGCCGAGGTGTCGGTGAGGAACACCTCCGACAGGGCCCGCCGATGAAGCAGACGCCGGTCGACGGACCGAACGAATCCGAGCTCCTGTGCACCGGGCGCAAAGGTACTTGTGAACACCGTCATCGGCAGGTAACCCCCCTGTCAAAAGCACGGCGGTTCCCCACCGACACTCTCGGAATCTCTTGATCGTGAACCGCCGGACCACCCCGTCCGCGGCCGACGAGAAAGAAACTAGTCATGGGCTCTTTCGTCCCACTGTCGGAGCGTGTAAGGGGCTGACATCCCGCCGTCAGGGCCCTTGACCTGGGGCTTTTGAAGGACGTCGCGAGGGACCTCGTACTACGTGACCGATGTGTCAGCGCCTGACCGTAGGGTTGTCGGTGGGGACAGGGATCGTTGGACAGGGGGAGTTTGTCGGTGGGGGGCGCGAACGCGGCACAACTGGTGGGCAGATCCGCCGAACTCGCACGGCTGGACGCCGTGCTCGCCTCGCTGGGGCAGTCGGGAGTGCCCGCGGTCGTCGACATCGCCGGTGAGCCCGGCATCGGCAAGAGCCGGTTGCTCGGCGAAGCGTGCACCCGGGCTCAGCAGGCCGGTTTCACGGTGTTGCGCGGCCGGGCGACGGAGTACGAACAGCACGTTCCCTTCCAGGCGTTCACCGACGCGCTGGCCGATGCCGCTCCCGGCTCACCGGCCGCTGATCCAGACCTCGCCGAAGCGGCCTCGGTGCTGCACGGCATCCGGCACGTGCCGGGCGACGCGACCCACGCAGGCGCCGCTGCCCGCTTCGGGATGCACCGTGCGATCGCCGCGTTCTTCGCGCGCATGGGCGAGCGCGGCCTGGTGCTGGCCATCGACGACCTGCACTGGGCGGATCCCGCGTCACGGGAACTCGTGGACCACCTGATCCGGCACCCGGCGCACGGCCGGGTCCTCCTGGTCGTGGCGCGGCGCTCCCGGCAGACACCGACGTCCTTGACCGCGGCGCTGACGCGCGGTGCCGACAGCGGAGCCGTACTGCACGTCGCCCTGGAGCCGCTTGCCGAGCAGGAGTCCATCCGGACGCTGGCCTCTGACGTTCCCGAGGACCACGCCAAGCAGCTGTACGCCGCCAGCGAGGGCAACCCCCTGTACCTGCTCTCGCTGTTGCACGCGTACCGCAACGGGGCGCCGCTGCGCAGCATCACCGCCCATGCCGACGCCACAGACCCGGTCGGCGTGCCCAGCGGGCTCGCGGCGCTGCTGCTCGACGAACTGACCGCGCTGACCGAGCCGCAGCGCTGCGTCGTCGAAGCGGTGGCGGCGCTCGGCGACCACGCCACGTCCGCCATGCTGGCCGTGGCGACCGGGCTCCCGGTCCGACACGTGGAGGACCAGACCGGCGCTCTGGTGGTGCGGGATGTGCTGCGCGCCGGGCCGGGCGACCGGTGGGCCCTGCGCCACCCGCTGGTGCGGGCACTGGTCTACGAGAACATCGCCCCGCATCGCCGTGCCGAGGTCCATCGCCGCGCCGCGCAGGAACTGGCCCGCCGTGGTGCTCCCGCCACCGAGCGGGCCCACCACGTCGAACGGTCGCTGACCGACTGGGATCCCGCGGCCGCGGCCGTGCTGAGCGAGGCCGCTGCGCAGTTCGCGTCGACCGCGCCGGCCACGGCCGCCCACCTGCTGGGCGTCGTCCTCAGGCGCATGCCGGACACACCCGCCCACACCCGGCGGCGCGGCGAACTCGTCCTGGCGCGCGCCCGTGCGCTCGGCGTCAGCGGGAACTCCCGGGAGAGCCGGAACCTGCTGCACACCCTGATCGAGGCATCGGGCAAGGACCATCCCGAGCTGCGTACGCAGGCCATCGCCCAGTGCGCCGTCATGGAACGGCACCTCGGCCATTCCCCCGAGGCCACCGCCCTGCTGCGCCGGGAGCTGTCCCGCCATCCGGGCCCGTCCCCCGGCCAAGCGGTCTCCCTGAGGCTCGCCCTCGGCATGTCCGCCCTGCTGACCGCGTCCTACCCCGAGGTACGCGCGGACGTCGCAGAAGCCGTCGCCGTCGCGCGCTCCGACGACGACCCCACGGGCGAAGCGGCGGCCCTTGCACTGGCGGCCCTGGGAGAGGCCTACGAGGGCGAGACGGAAGCGGCCGCGCGGTTCGCCGACGCCGCCTGCCGACTCGCGGACGGCCTGACGGACCCCGGCCTTACGGATCTGTGCGAGTCACTGGTCTGGCTGGGCTGGGCGGAAGCCCTGCTGGAGCGCTACACAGACGCCGAACGGCACATCACCCGGGGCCTCGACATCGCCCGCCGCAGTGGACAGCTCCATGTCCTGCCGCACCTGCTGACGAGCAGGGCCTTCGTCCACCTCAACACCTGCCGCCTGCCGTCCGCGCTGGAGGCTGCCGAGGAAGCGGAGTCCATCGCACGGGCCGCGGGCAGCCGTGACCTCCTGGCGTTCACCCTCGCCATCAAGACGCTGGTGCTGCTGCTGGCCCGTCCGCTGGGGGACGGCAGCGCCCTGACCACCGGTGAGGAGGCCGTCGCGGCAACCAGCGGGAGCAAGGGCTGGTGGTCCGCCCTGGCCTGGTGCATGCTCGGGCACGCGACGTTCGTGAGCGGCGACCCGCACCGCGCCCAGGAGGCCATCATGACGGCCGGCGGGGGCACTGAACTTCCCCTGCTGCAACCGTCGGTCCGTCCGGGCCAGCTGGACACCCTCGCGGGCGCGGCCCTCGCCGCCGGGGACATCGACCAGGCCGGACGCTGGGCTGCACAGGCGGCGCGCGAGGCGCGCCGGCTCGGCCTTGGCGGTCAGCGCGCAGCCGCGCTGCGAGCTGGTGCCGCGCTGGCCGAGCACCGCGGCGACACCGGCGAGGCCGTACGTCTCCTCGACGCGGCCACACAGGAGTACGTCCGCTGCGGCCAGCCCCTGTGGGAGGCGTACTCCCTGCTGCTTGCGGCGCCCCTGGTGCAGCGCGCCGGTCAGGGCCCACGCGCCGTCGCGATGTGGCACCGCGCCCACCGGATCGTCGTCGGCGGCGGCGCACGCCTGCTTGTGGACCTGGCCGAATTGATTCGCCCTCAGGTGATGGCGGAGGCGACAGCGATTCCTGCGGAGCTGGCCGAACTGACGCCGCGTGAGCTCGAGGTGGCGGGCCTGGTGGCGGAAGGCCTGAGCAACCAGGACATCGCCGCCCGGCTCCACCTCAGTCGGCGCACCGTCGAAACGCACCTGTCGTCGATCTACCGCAAGGCCTCCGTACCGTCCCGCTCGGCGCTGGCCGGCCTCATGACCCGCATAGGGCTGGGAGCCGGATCGTAGGTGATCAGCATGAGGTCATGGTTCTGCGGACGGAGTTCACGGACGACCACACGCTGATGGACTCGCAGAGGAATACGTAGCCGGTTACGTGTTTCCACTGAGGCTGCTTCCCTCGCAGCCGTCTACGTTCGGGGAGTCGGACGACGCGAGCAGTTTCGGGGGGAACTGGGTGAAGAGCAACGCCAGGGGTGTGCTGGGGAGTTGGGTGGCCGTCCTGGTGGCGGTGAGTCTGTTGGCCGGCTGTGCGGGCGGCTCGGGAGGGTCGGCGAAAGAGCCGGACGAGGCGGCGTCCCGGAAGACCGGGTCGCCCTCGCACAGCCCCTCGCCCGCAACCGGGGCGACCCCTTCGGATGGCCCGAGCGCTGCTTCCGGCTTTACACCCGACGCCGCGCGTGTCCCCAGGACCTCGAAGGACGCGGGAAGACTGGTCGACTCCGTCGTGCTCGCCCCGAGCGACTGGGGCCGGGGCTTCGTCGCCCAGAGTCCGGCCAGGAGCACTCCGAATACCTGGGCCGTGCTGGACGGCAGCTGCCGCTGGCAGCGGGAGGAGCTCCCCCACGGGGTACTGGCGGGCGTGTCCCGGTACAGCCGACTGCCCGGTGCTGGAGGCAAGGGCACCGTCAAGGTGACAGCCACGGCCACCGCGCACACCTCCGTCCTCGGCGCCGACGAACAGCTGAGCACCACGCTCGAGGAAGTTCTGCGCTGCCCTGAACAGCAGCCCCGGACCGACGAGCGGATCACGGGCCTGATGTCGCTCGGCACCCCCTTCGGCGCCCGCGAGCAGCAGTACGCCGACGACTCCGTACTCGAAGCAGGCGACTACATCGAGAAAGGCGGCGGCACCCTGCCGTACCGGTGGATGGTCGCCCGGCTCGGCACGGTCGTCGTGGCCGTCTCCGTGACGGGCGCGAAGGGGCGCACCCAGCCGGAACTCGATCAACTGGGCACCAACGCCCTGGCACAGATGCTGACGCGCATCCAGCAGCAGTTGAAGGGGAAGTGATGGAACCGCTCCGTACGTCCGACCCGGCCAAGCTGGCGGACTACCGGCTGCTCGGGCGGCTCGGCGCGGGCGGCATGGGTGTGGTGTACCTGGCACGCTCGGCCGGCGGATCACTGGTCGCGCTGAAGGTGATCCAGGCCGAGTACGCCGAGGACGCCGACTTCCGGGAGCGGTTCCGGCGCGAGGCGGACACGGCGCGCCGGATGACCAGCCCGTGGGTGGCATCCCTCGTGGACGCGGACCCCGAGGCGGCGGCGCCCTGGCTGGCCACCACCTTCGTGCCGGGGCCTTCGCTCGGTGAAGCCATTGCCGCGCACGGGCCGTTGCCCACGCGGAGCCTCCGGGTGCTGGGCGCCCGGCTCGCTCAGGCGCTGCGGGACCTCCACGCCGTCGGTCTCGTGCACCGGGACGTCAAGCCGGGCAATGTGCTGCTGGCGCTCGACGGACCACGGCTGATCGACTTCGGTGTGGCCCGCGATCCGGAGGACACCGCGCTCACGTCGACCGGCGTCGTGGTCGGCACCCCCGGCTTCCTGTCACCGGAACAGGCCCAGGGCGGGCAGGAATTGGGACCGGCCGCCGACATCTTCTCGCTGGGCTGCGTGCTGGCCTACGCGGCCACCGGCCGCCCTCCGTTCGGTACCGGCACACTCGACGCGCTGCTGTTCCGCGCGGTGCACGACGCGCCGGATCTGGAGGGTGTTCCGCAGGAGCTCGCCGAGGTGGTGGGCGGATGCCTGGAGAAGGACCCGTCCCTACGGCCCACGGCCGAGGCGCTGTCGGGGACCCTCGCGGTCGCCGCCCCCGGGCCTGACTCGGACGCCTCCGATGTCTCCGCCGCTTCCACCGCTTCCACCGCTTCCGGCCGGGACGGCGTGGTGCACGCCGACTCGGAGCAGGAGGGCGTACCCGGGGCGGACTCGTCCACCACCCCCCTCCTTCCCGGGCCCGGCGTTTCGCCTCCCGACCCACGGGAGGCCATGCGGGTGCGTTCGCAGTCCTCGGACGGGCCCGGTGCGATCCCTCCGATGCCTGAGGGCGAAGCCGACCAGGTGCCCGGGGGCCAGGTCTCCGGCGACGAAGCCGACTGGTTGCCGGAGCCGTTGATCCGGCTGATCGCCGAACGGTCGGCTGCCGGGCTCGCGTTGCCCGGTATCGACGACACCGAGGTCGTCCCCGCGGCAAACGGCTCCGGTGCGGCGGACAGCACGGCCGTGACGGCTCCCGCCCCACCGCAGGGCCGCGCCGTCGGCAGACGCCGTTTCCTCCTTCTGGCCGGTGGCGCGACGGCTGTCACGGTCGGAGGCGGCGTGGCCGCCTGGGCGACGCTTTCCGGTGACGGCAAGGACAGGGGCGACGGTTCTGGCTCGGCCTCGACGGCCGCCCGGCCCGTGCACACCATCGGGCTGCACGCCGACCTGACCGGTGATCAGAAGCTGGTCGGCCGGGCTCAGGAGAAGGGACTGCGGCTCGCGGTCGACGAGTTCAACTCCCGTGGGGACAAGCCCTTCACGCTCGCCGTGAACACCGTGGACGACGGCGGCGATCCGGTAAAGGCGCCCGCTGTGGCCGCCCGGTTGGTCGCCGACCGTTCCGTCGTGGCCGTGATAGGTCCCACCACGGATGCCACCGCCCGGGCCTCGCTCGCGACGTACGACGCCGCGCTGCTGCCCGTGATCGCCGTGTCGCCCGGAGCCACCGTGCTGGGAGTGATGGGCAGCCGGTCCTTCCTCCACGCCCGCGTGACGGACACGATCCTGCCCTTCTACCTCAGCGCGTATCTGCGCGGCCCCGCGAAGTCGCGCACGATCGGGATCGTCGACGACCGGGCGGCGGACGCGCACGCCTGGGAGATCAGCAGCACGCTCAGCCACATCCTGAGGAAGGAGAGAGCGCCGTCCGTGCCGAAGGTGGTCAGCGCATTGCGGACCGATTTCCGGCCGACCCTCGACGCACTTCTCGACGGCGGCGCGGACTCCCTGGTCTTCGCCGGCTACCACGACCGCGCCGCGCTGCTGGCCCGGGAGCTGAAGAACCGTGAATTCCCCGGGGCGCGGACTGCCGCCCAGGGGGTGCTCGACACACGGTTCCTGTCCGCTGCCGGCGACGCGGCCGAGGGCTGGGTGATCGTCGCCCCCGTCATGGACTCCTCCGTGGCTCCCCAGGCCAAGGCGTTCGCGGCGGCGTACCGCAAGCGTTTCGGTGCCGAGCCGGAGCGGTATGCCGTCGAGGCCTACGACGTGGCCCGCCTGGCAGCGCAGACCCTCAGCACGCTGCCCGCCAAGGGCGTCACCCGCAAGAACCTGACGACGGCGCTCCGCTCGGCGACGTACAAGGGGATCACGAAGAACTTCGCGTTCAACAAGGAGACCGGGGCTCTGGTCGTCGACGGCAGCGGGGTCTTCCTGTGGAAGGTCACCGGCGGCCGGTTCCGGTACCAGGGCGTGGCGCCGTTCCAGGTGTCCACCTGATGGGGCGTTGATGGAGCCGTTGCGCGGCGCCGACCCGGCCAGGATCGCGGACTACCGGCTGCTTCGCAGACTGGGCGCGGGCGGCATGGGTGTGGTGTATCTGGCACGCTCCACCGGAGGTTCGCTCGCCGCGCTGAAGGTCATTCGCGCCGCGCATTCGGACGACGCGGGCTTCCGTGCCCGTTTCCGCCGTGAGGTGGAGACGGCGGGCCGGGTCTCCAGCCCCTGGGTGGTGCCACTGCTCGAGGCGGACCCGGACGCCCAGTCGCCGTGGCTCGCCACGGCATTCGTGCCGGGCCCCTCGTTGGCTGAGGCGGTGGAGGAGTGCGGGCCGCTGCCGTACGCCTCGGTCCGGTTCCTGGGAGCCCGCCTCGCCGAGGCGCTGGACGCCGTTCACGGGGCGGGTCTGGTGCACCGGGATGTCAAGCCCGGCAATGTGCTGCTCGCGGTCGACGGACCGCGAATGATCGACTTCGGTATCGCCCGCATGCCGGAGGACACCGCGCTCACGGCCAGCGGGATGGTGGTCGGTTCCCCCGGGTTCCTCTCCCCCGAACAGGCTCAGGGAAGGGGCAGGGAGATCGGGCCGGCCAGTGACGTCTTCTCGCTCGGCTGTCTGCTGGCGTACGCCGTGACGGGGACACGTCCCTTCGGCCGGGGCTCGGCGGCCGAAGTGCTGGTGCGTACGGTCCACGACGAGCCGGACCTGGACGGCGTTCCGGCGAAGTTGCTGCCGCTGCTGCGGGACTGTCTGGGTAAGGACTCCGGCTCCCGCCCCAACGTGGCTGAGATACGGCGGACCCTGGACGAGGCGGAGCGCCACGGCGGGGACGGCGAGGGCGGGGGCTGGTTGCCGGAGTCGCTCACCCGCTTGATCGCACGCGGTTCGACGGCCGTCCTCGCCCTGCCCGCCGTCGATGCGACCGAGATTTCCGGGGCGACGACGGCCGGTGCGCTGCCCGGCGACGAGACCGTACCCGGCCCGGAGGGGGCGCCGAAGGGCTCCACGCGACGCCGCTTCCTGGTGCTGGGCTCGGCGGCCGGAGTGTTGGCGGCGGGCGGAACGGCGGCCTGGTGGACCGCGGATCGCTCCGGCCGCGCCTCGACTCAGGGAACCCGAACCCGCTCGCGGCTTCCGCAGCTCGTTGTCGCCCTGCACGCCGATCTCAGCGGAAACCAACGGACAGTGGGCCGCGCCCAGGAGAACGGCGTCCGGCTCGCCGTCGAACACCTCAACTCCCGCGCCGACCGCGACTTCGAGCTGGCGCTCCAGGTGCACGACGACGCGGGCAGCACGACCCGGGCGGAACGGGTCGCGCGGCAACTGGCGTCCGACGACCGGGTCCGCGCGGTCATCGGGCCGACCACCGACGCCTGCGCGAAGGCCGCCCTCGACCGGTACCAGCAGGCGCTGCTCCCCATGGTCTCCGTGTCGGTCGGACTCGACGACGTGTCCGCCTTCACCCACCGCGTGTACGCGGCCACCCGCCCCACCGACGGCACCCTGGCGGCGCCCCTGGTCGCCCACCTCGTCCGCACCGCCCGGGCACGCAAGACGGTGCTGGTCGACGACACGGCCGAGGGCGACTTCAGCTGGGAGATCTGCACACGCGTGAGTGAGGCCATGCGCTCCGGGCAGCACACCACGACCCGGCGCACCCTCGCCGCGAAGGGCGACGCAGCCGACGACTTCCGTGCCCTCGCCGAGACGCTGACCGACTCGGGAGCGGATGCCGTGGTGTTCGCGGGAGGGTACGTGCGCGCCGCGAAGCTGGCCCGTGAGCTGCGATCCGCCGGCTACTCCGGTACCCGGTTGGCCACTCAGCGCGCCCTCGACCCCCGCTTCCTCGCCTCGGCGGGCGACGCGGCCGAGGGATGGGTCTTCTCCACCGCCTTCCTCGATCCGACCCGCGTGGCGGCCGCGCAGCCGTTCGTCACTGCCTACCGCAAACGCTTCAACGGCGCCGCCCCGCCCTGGTACTCCGCCGAGGCATATGACGCGACGCTCTTCGTTGCCCACGTCATGACGACGCTGGGCGCATCCCGCGCAGAACGGGGCGCGATCGTGGACCGGCTGCGCGACACCGACTACCGGGGGATCACCAAACGGCTGCACTACACGACATCGAGCACCCGCTACAACGTGGACGGGCTGTACCTTTTCCAGGCGTCCGGTGGCCGCTTCCGCTGTCTCGGCCAGTACCAGAACGCCACGGCGTGAACCGCGTACGGCCGCCGGACGGTCGACGGTTCTGTCAGCCAAGGGGGCGACCTATGCCCGGCTGTCGCCCGGGCAGAACCTAGGGCCTGTCGTTTGGATCAGGCCGGGCTCGCGTGCCCTGGCAAGCACTCCCCCGTAGCCCTTCGGGCACGGGAGGTGCCCCCATGCTGCGTTGCGTCAGTCGCCGACGCTCCGCGTCGGCTCCCCCCTGCCTTCGGCGGGGGGACCCCCATCCTCCGGCCTGCGATCGCACGCACCAGACCCCGCTCACTGATCCGGCCTGATCCAAACGACAGGCCCTAGCCGCGAGGCGGGGCTTCGTGGACCGTCCGCCGCGACGGGTACCACTCCCCGCCCGCCGGGCGGCCCTCCATGTTCCAGCTCCAGGAGACCGTCGGCGTGATGCGCATATAGAGGCCCGGGCCGACCATCCCCACGCGCTCGACCGGCTCTTCCGCGCGGCCGTAGACCCGTACGCATCGTGCGACGAACGGATCGAGGGACACCAGATCGTCGATGACGAGAGCCACCTCGTGGTGGCCCGCTCGGACGTTACGGAACTTGCGGGTCCTGGCGACCGCCGAGCCGGTACCTCCGACCCAGAAGTACGTGCCGTCGTACTCGAAGGCGAGCGGGACCACGTCGGGCTGCCGGCCGTCGGGAGACAGCGTCGCGACGCGGGCGAGCGGCTGTGACCCCATGTAGGCGATCTCTTCGTCGGTGAACGACATGGCATCCTCCGGGCGTGTGCGTGAAGGGTCCTCCACCTTCCATACGAATGGCATCCCTCCGGATCGACACCGATCCGACACGCCTGGAGGTGAACCCCGACGGCCGACGCCGGGGCGCTGCTGCCCGAGTCCGGGTCAGTGTCCTTGGTGCGTGAACGCTGCCCAGATCTGCGGCGTGTCGAGAGGTAGTTCGGGGTTCGCCTTCACCAGGTGGGCGAGGGCGGGCGGCACGATCCGGTTCGGGTCGAGCATCCACAGTTGGGCGGCGCGCAGGGCGTCGGCGGGTGATCCGGGCGTCTCCGGGTGTGCGGGCCCTCCCCGGCCGGTGAGGTAGTGGTGGAACATGTGCATCACCAGCGACGTACGAACGTCGTCGGAGATCGCCCAGAGGGAGCCGACCACCGATGCGGCACCTGCGGTGAGGAACGCCGTGGACAGGGTCAGTGCCTCGTCGTAGTCGGCCAGGGTCAGGTCGCTGGTGCAGTTGGCGAGCACCAACAGGCCGCCCGGCGCCCGGGCGTCGCGGCCGTGGGCGTGCGCCTGGATCTCCGCAACGGTCAACGTCTGGGGCGGCGTCGCGGCGGGGTGCAGGTCGAGACTCGACCCGGCGGGTGTCGCCCGCGCGGTGGCATGGCAGTTGATGTGGCAGACGGCTGCGCTGGACCCGCCGCGGCCCGGCAGGAACGGGCCTACTGCGGCGGCCGTGGCTGCCCGGGTAGGCGGACGGGTACCCGGGCCGTCGGGCTCGGGCACGTCGTCGATCGGTCCGACGACGGTGGCCTTCGGATACTGTGCCGCGATCAGCCGCGCCTCGTCGTGCATCACCCGCGTGCCTCCCGGGTCGGCGACGACGACCTGCGTACCGTCCCACGGCAGCCGGGAGCGGGCCGCCACGTCCACGAGCTGCCGGAGTGTGGAGCAGTACGAGATCACTGCCTCCTGGCAGGCGTACACGGGACCGTCGGGACCGTCGGGCAGTCGTGCCGCGTGCCAGGGCACCATCCCCAGCATGCCCACCGGGGACAGGACCAGCCGCGGCAGCCGGTGGGACCGGCTCGACCGGAAGTGTTCGATCAACGGGGTCATGGCCACCTCACCGGCCCATGAGCAGAGCGGGTCCAGAGCCTTGCGCCACCGGTCCGACGCCCTGCGCACACGCCTTCTGCTGCGCCGGTGGAGTTCCCACATCACGGGCGGATCGGTCTCCGCCGGGAGCACGCCCGGCTCGCGTGTGGCCGCGCTGAACTCCAGGAGCGCCTCGCCGTAGGCGGCCGCCGGGCCGTCGTCCGGGACGGACAGTCCCGGCAGTCGTACACGCTCCACCCTGCCGGTGGCCGTCACGACGAGGGCGTCACCCGTCCCGTCCGCGCCCGGTATCAGGTGGACCAGGGCGTCGGCACGGACGGCCCGCAGGGCACGTCCGATCTCGGACGGCGTGGGTGCGGAGTGGATGCGCCGTTCGGCCGGGCCTCCTTCCAGCGCCTGCAGTACGCGCAGCCGCAGTCCGTCGGGAACGGCAAAAGGGGCACCGGACGGCGTTCCGGGGGGTCGCCCGTGGTCTGCCTTGCGCCATTCATCGGCGAGTTCGGCCCGGCCCGCCTGCTCCAGCAGGTCGGGCACGGTGGCGGCCACGGTCGCCGCGTTCTGTACGAGTCCGCGCCCCAACTCCAGTGCGTCCAGGGCTGCTTCGGTACAGCCGTCGGTGAGGCACCAGTCGACCAGGCGCATCATGTCGGCGCCGGCCGTGCGGGCGGAGTCGAGGGCGGCCTCGGTGCCGGTCTGGAGCAGAACCGCCCTTCCGTGCGCGGCCAGAACCGACTTGGCCGCCTCACGCGACTGTGCGCGACGGTCCGTGTCCTGCGGACCGTAGGCCCGCAACGCCTCGGCCAGCGCGCGCGTGAGGAGCACCGTGAAGGGGTCGCCGGGCCGGGAGTGCACGGCCGTACGCGCATCCTGCAGGAGCCCGACCGCCCGCTGAAGGTCCGCCTTGTCGTGCGTCCGTCGGAAGCGGGCGAGCAGCAGGCGTCCGAGGCCGTACCGGCAGCGGGCGCGGGCCCCGTGGAAACCCTGACCCGCCTCGTCCACGGCTGCGGCCAGCAGGTCGATTCCCCGGTCGAGGGAGGTCCGAGCGGGAGAGGTGGCGGCGGCCGGGCCGCGTCCGTCCAGCGCGTGGGAGTGCGCGCAGAGCACGGCGGCCGCTCGGAGCAGCAGCGGCGCCCGGTGCGCGCTGCCGGGTGAGCAGAGCGCGGCCGCGCGGACGACATCCTCGACCGCCGCACGTAGCGCCGTGACATCACCGTCGCGGGCCGCTCGGGTGGCGAGGAACAGGCCCGACTCACTGATCACCGCGGGCAGCATCGGGTGCTCGGCGGGCAGCGCGGAGCTTGCTTCCGTGAGTGCCTGCACAGCCCGGTCCGCCTCGTCGCCCGGGCCTGCCGCCTGATCCCTGCCTCCGTCCCGCCGGGCGGCGAGCAGACCGACCAGCCCGGAGGCCGCGAGCAGTTCGGCGGAGAAGGTGCCGGCCTGCGCCGGTCGCCCCGGCCGCAGCAGGGCCCTGAGATCAGGCTGTCCCACGGCGGACCCGGCGGCGGGCCGGGCCAGCAGAGTGACGAGTTCGGGGTGGGCGTCGCGGGGGTCCGAACGGTCACGCAGCCGCCCATAGGCTTCCCGAGCGGCAGCGAGATCCATCCGGTCGCCGAGCAGCAGGTGGCGGTCGAGCAGCATGCCCGCGAGGAGCATGGCCAGCCGGTCGGCGAGGGGTCTGTCGCTGTCGTCCAGGGTCGCGATCGCCTGCTGGGTCAGGGCGATGGCGTCGGTCAGGTCCGAGGTCCCGCTCTCGTGCAGCCAGCGCCGGTGGAGCGCCAGAGCGTGCACGGCGATGACGGCGGCCGGCCGGCGGCCGTCATCGTGGCTGCCTCGCCGTGTCTGCTGTGTGACGATCTCGATGATTCGCCCGACCGGCTCCGTGAAGGGATAAACGCTCCCGTCCCCCGGCAGGATCGCGGCGGCGGACAGCGGAATGTCCTCCGGCTCGGCGTCGGGCACGGAAGCAGACATGAGGGCAGGCGCAGGGTCAGGGGTTCGCTCGTGGCCCGAGAGACGCACAGAGCCTGGGGAGCGTACGGATGTGTCCTTGCCGTGCACCACACTCCCGGCACCCCCCGCGAAGGCGCCCAACAACCCTTGGAGCAGCCCGGCGTAGCCGGCCGGCCGCAGCCGCTCGGACCACGGGGCGATGTCGCTGTCCGGCGGCATGTACCGCAGGCCCTCGCGCAGCAGCCGGTCGGCCGACGCGATCTCGGCCGGGTTGGCCGACCCGCGCCGCCCCAGCTCGTGACCGAGTGCCCCTGCCGCCATCAGCAGGAATCCTTTCAGTGGCTGCTCGGTCTGGTCGGTGTGCGCCGATGCCCGGTGCAGCCGGTCCCGCCAGTGCCGGCATGCCCCGTCGTCCAGCTCGCCCCGGCTCCGTACGAATGTGACCAGGAGCAGCAGTAGTTCGTACACGGGCACGGGCTGTTCTCGCCGCTTCGCCGACGTTTCGAGCAGGTGCCTGAGGGTCTGGAGGTCGTCCTCGACGCTGGGGTGGCGGGAGACGTCGGGACCCCATGACGGCTCCCCCCAGGACGTGAAGAGCGCCGGGTCGAAGGGATCGCTGGTCCAGATGCTGTTGGCCAGTGCCCCGATGAAAAGGACGTCGAAATCCGGATCCGGGGCGAAGCCGTCTCCGTCCTCGTGCGCGCGATCGAGCACGATACGGAACCAGCGCACCGATTCCTGGATGAGCGCACGGTCCCTCACCGGCAGCCGGATGGCATAGCCGATGAGAAGGCTTATCGCCAGCGCACACGCTGCCGCTTCGTAGAGGTCGTCCTCGTAGCCGTAGAGGCCGACGCCGGTCCGTAGCAGACTGATCGTCAGCTCGTTGTCCTCCCGTACACCGGGGGCGCCGGCCGCCAGGGCGATCTCGGGGTCCGCCCGGCCCGGCGTCATCGCCCGGAGCAGCAGCTCGTGCAGATGCGGCAGGGCGCGACGGTGTGTCCGTTCGAACAGGGCGAGGGCGAGCCGGAGGCAGGCATCGCCGCGGTCGGTGTCGGCGTCGGGGATGACGTCGATCAGCTCCTGCCCGCGCCGGACCAGGCGGTCGAGCCGCGCATCGTCGGTGCTGCCGGGCAGGAGCATGCTCAGCACTGTCACCAGCGCGTGGAGGATGTTCAGCCGTTCCTGGGCGCGTTCCTCGTCGGTCTCGGATGCTTCGCCGGGCCCGGACCGCAGGGCCGGCACGTACAGTGCCAGGTCGTCCAGTGCCAGGTCGAGGTGCTCGGCGGCTTCGCCGAGGTCTCTGTGGGGGGCGGGATTCCCGGGCGTCGGCGCGGTCGTGTTGCGTTCGGCCCGGTCGATGAGCAGAAGCGCCAAGTCGACCCGGTTGGCGCGTACATCGCGGCGCGTCGTGCCGGGATGGTCGATCGCCCTGCGGTGCCACTCGATGAGGGCCTCCTCTGCGGTCCGTCCGCCGTCGTGCTCGTACAGGTGACGGGCGACCATGACGGCCAGATCCGTCGCGTCGCCGCCGTCGGTCGACGGGTCTCGGGTCAGCGGCCGCAACAGGTCGAGCACTGCGCCGAGTTCAAGGGCCGGCCGCGAGCGCGCGCCGTGGTCGCCGGTCAGGTCGCAGCCGTCGTCGTGCTGGAGAAAGTGGAGCAGCGCAAGTTGGAAGGTGACATCGGGCAGGGGCCCGGCGTCCGACGCGGCGGCGCGGGCTGCCCCTAGCCGGGTGATTGCCTGGCCCCGGTGGGCCTGCCGCGCCGCGGTGTGCGGGCCGGGGGCGCGCGAGCGGTCGGCAAGCGCCAACCCCAGGCAGGCGAGCGCCAGTTCGGAGTCGTGGACGAGTCCTGCCTCCGGCCCGTCCACGACAAGTGTCAGGAGCGCAATGATCCGGTCCAGGTCCCCGCTTCTGCGCTCGCCCGGAAGGTTGCGACTGCGGTTGAACAGGGCCAGGGCCAGATCGCACCGTGCGTTCGCGGCCACACCGGGCGGCCACCATTCCGCCTCCCCCACAAGCGGCGGGAAGACGGCGTGCCCATGCGGGGGTAACGGCGCGATCGCGGTCTCGAAGAGCTCGATCGCCGTGTCCAGCACGTTCGGGTCGCCGGTCAGGTCGGCCTCGAACTGAGCGCACCGCGCGGCCAGCAGACAGGCCCAATGGTAGGAGGCGGTGCCGGTGCGGTGCCCTGCCCGCAGGCGGTCGAGCAGGGCGCGCGACTGGACGAGGCCGTCCGGGGGATCCACGGCCGGTGCCGGCAAGAGGTCGACGGTCTCCATGGCGTGCAGAAGCAGCAGTTCGGCGATGTCGGCCTCGGTGTTCCAGCGGTCCTGACCGCCGGGGTGCAGTACGGCGGCCCGCCGGCGCAACCGGGCGATCTCCGCCTCCAGGGCGGCGATGTCGTCGCTCATCGCGGACCGATCCCGCGGCGCGGGCGGAGCGGCAGCGCGCCGCGGACGTCACTCGGTGGTGCAGGCATGGTGTCCCCCATTTCTCCTGCCGCGGCGCCATCACGCAGCCGGAATTCCGTTCCGGTGAAGACCTCGCGCCGCCTGCGGCAGTTTTCCCGCAGCACTGCACGGTACTGCGATGTCGTGATTCTGCCCGGTGACGTACGAGCCTGGCAATGCATTACGCACCCTGGGACCACTCCGTGCATTTCCAGTACGCTCGCGGGGAGAACTTCCGCTGCCTTGAACCGTGAGGGGAGACGATGCATGGACGATATTGATCTTTCGATTCTGACCGACCTCGAATCACATCCCGATGAATTACGCGAACGTTTGACGGAAGCTGATCTCGCACAGCTCGACCGGCTGCTGGGGCTGTTCGGATATGTTTCGGACGAGGAAGGGCTCCGGGCGATCGGCCTGGCGGTGGCGTCCCATGTACGCAGCCGGCTCCCGGCCGACGACCCGGCCCTGCGGCAGTGGCGCTCGACCATGGCACCCGACCGGGCCGCGGCGCCCGGACTGCTTCGCCGGATGGCCGTACGGCACGGTCACCACCCCGCACCGGCCCGGCCCACGACCGCACGGCGGGCGGCCCCCCGGCCCGGCCCGGAGCAGCAGGGGTCCCTCGCGCCGTCCCCGTGGGACCTCATCCGCGACCGGCTGCTGTCCGCCACGTCTCTCTCCGAGGCCCAGGTCAGGGACGTCCTTGGGCAGGATCCCCGGCATCCGCACCTGATCCGGCTGACCCGGAAGGGCGGGGAAGTGCGGCTGCCGTCCTTCCAGTTCCAGGAGGACTGCACGCCGGTGCCGCTGGTCCTGGCCATCAACGAAGTACTCAGGGCTTCCAAGGACCCGTGGGGCGCCGCGGACTGGTGGCTGGGGCGCAATTACTGGCTGGGCACCGCGCCGGCAGAGGTCCTGGGCAGCGTCCCGGACGACGAGTTGATGGCAGCGGCACGAGCCGTGGGCGAGGGGGACTGACGTGGTACGTCCGGCGAAACTCCCCGACAAACTCGCGGGCACGGCGCACCAGGTGATCTGGCCCGCCGGGACGAGGCTCTACCGGGTGCACAGGAAGACCCGATCGGGCGCCACCTTCAACCCGACCGTGGTCGATCATCACTTCGGCGGCACCCGGTTCGACAGCACCCGCAACGACGTCTACTCCTACCTGTACGTGGCGCCCACCGCTCAAACGGCCCTCGTCGAGAGTCTGCTGAAGGAACTGCCGATCGACGACGGCGTGCCGCGCACCGTGTCGTACAGCGCCATCGAGGACCGGCGCCTGTCCCAGCTGGAGCTGCTCACCGATGTCACGCTCCTGTCGCTGCTCGACCGCCGCGCGATGAGCGCGGTCAGCCAGGGCACCTGGCTCATCCAGGCAGATACACCCGACTATCCGTTCACCCGCCGCTGGGCGCACTGGCTGCGGCTGCAGGCCGACTGGGCACAAGGGTTGATCTGGACCTCCAAGCAGGATCACCCGGAGCCCACCGCGGTGCTCTTCGGCGACCGCTTCGGCCGGCTCCTCGGCAAGAACGTGAACGAGGTCCTGCGAACTGTCCCGAACACCACGATCGATCTCGACGACGGCGCGGGGATGCGCTGGCTCGACAGGACACTGGCGGACTACTGCGTACGCGTCGGCGCACCCCCGGACTGAGCGGCGGACGGGCATGCCCCTGCTCCGCACGCGGACCGGCATGGACCGGCCCGGCCGGTCAGACCCGGGCATCACCCGGGCCCGACCGGTCAGACCCGGGCGCCATCCGGGCACAACCTGGGCGAAGTTCGGGCCACGTCCGGGAATTATCACGCAAGTAGGCAAAAATGAGCCGGACGCACCTCTCGGTCGTGCATAGTCGACCGAAGCGCCTTCGAAAGAGATAATCGGGGGACTCCGGGGGATGCGGAGCCGCAGGGCACGGAATTCGCGCAGAGCGAATCGCCCGGCCTCATGAACCCGTTGCCCATCGCTCTGCGTTTCGATTCGCGCCCGTTTCTCCGTCCGCTTTCCCTGCGATTCTCTCGCGCCCGAAAACTCTGGGGGTTCTCGTGTCTCAATTCGCCGAATCCGAACGACCTGCGATCTTTCCCGTCTGTCTTGTCATCGACGTTTCCGGTTCGATGTCGGGCGGCCCGATGGCAGCGATGAACACGGCCCTGCCCGCCATGCAGAGAGCGATCCTGGACGACCCGACGACCGGTGAGATCGCCCGCATCGCGGTGGTCACGTTCTCCGACTCGGCCGCCTGCGTTCTGCCGCTCAGCGACATGGCCCATGCGCAGATGCCTGCGCTCTCCCCCCAGGGCGGCACCAACTTCGCCGAGGGGTTCAGGGTCGCCCGTGAGGCTCTCGTGGACGGCATCGGGGCCCTCGGCCGGGGGGCCAGGTACCACCGGCCGGTGGTCTTCTTCCTCAGCGACGGTCAGCACAACGCCGGGCAGAGCTGGAAGGACGACTTCGACCGGCTGCGGAGCAGGGAGGACAAGTACGGAGCGGAGGTGGTCAGTTTCGGCTTCGGCCAGGCAAACCGGGAGGTGATCGCGCAGGTGTCCACCCAGCACGCCTTCTTCGCCACCGACATGGATCCGGCAGTGGCGGTGAAGGAGATCCTGCACACCGTGCTCCTGAGCATCAAGACGACCTCCGGCTCGTTCCGGGCGGGGGGCGCGGCGGGGCTGAGCGTTCCCCAGTCCACGGGGCTGACGCCGCTGCCGGTCCTCTCGGTCTGACGGGCCGACGATGGTTTCCAAGTGGTGGCCCAGGGGCAGCCGGCCAGAGCCGGTTGCCCCTGCCGGCCCGGCCTCCTCGGCGGATCAGCCCGGGGCCACCCCGGAGTCGTCCGCCGCGCCGGGCGCCCCGGCGACCTCCGCTGCCCGGCCGGGCAGAGCACAGCCACCGGGTGCGCTGCTGCCTGCCCAGGCGTCGGCACAGGCGCCCGCATCGGACGGAGCACCGGCGGTGCAGCGCGAACAGGGCTACGAGTACCTGGAGTTACCCACTTCCGCTCCTCGGACGGGACAGCTGGCGAACCTGCCCGTGCCCCGTCTCACCGACGTGCCCACCAGCCTGCCCGGCATGCGCGCGGACGGCGGAGTTCTTCAGGGCTGCTGGATCGCCGCGGCCAGCATGACCGGCACCTCGCATCTGGTGCACGGCACATCGGGCCAGGACGTCTACCGGTACACCGTCACAAAGGATGGTTCCGGGCTGATTCTGGTCGTCTGCGACGGCCTCGGCTCCCGGCCGGCCACCGCACAGACCGGCGCGGAGCTGCTCGCCTCGTACCTCTGTGAGGCCGCCTCGCACATCACCGGGCGGCAGATAGCCCTGGCGCCGCAGGACGTTCTCCGCGACGTCCTCGCGGCGGGCAGTGTCGCGGTGCAGCGTCATCGTGTCGCGGTCCTGGGGTCTTTGACGGACTCGGACCTCGCGTCCACCGTCGCCCTGTGCTGGCTCCCACTGCCGGCCGCCGACGACGAAGCCGCCGGCGACGGAGCTCAGGGGATCCATCCGGGCGGGGTCCCTGCGGGCAGCGGTCACGGACATGCCGTACGGGTGGGTGACTGCAACGTCTTCACGCTTTCCCGCGGCACGTACGCAACCGCCTTCCCGGCGGACGAGGGGCCCGCCAACCTCGTCACGGGGTATCTGCCGGACGACGACGTGCACCGGCTGGCCGAGTACGCCCCGGTCGTGCTGGACGGGGTGGAAGCCGTGATCCTCACCACCGACGGGCTGGCCATCGACCTGTTCGACTCGCCCTCGGTACGGACGTGGCTGGCCTCGCGCTGGTCGGTGCCCTGCGGCGCTGCCCGCATGCTCGACTCGCTGCGCTACCGCCGCCAGGGCTCCCACGACGACCGGACAGCGCTGGTCGCCTGGCCCACGGCCTCGGCATCGGCGCACCCGGTGTCCGAGGCACGCGTGCCCGACCAGGCCGATCCCGCGGCCGCGCATCCCCGTCCCAGGCCCTGAGGTACGGTCATGCGCCATGTCATGTCAGGCTCCGGCCGCCAGTACGCCGTGGAGGACACCGAGTTGAACAGCGGTGGCCAGGCGAAGCTCTATCGCTGCCGTGACGACAAAGGCCTGGTACGGGTCTACAAGGAATACCTGAAACCGCTGCACGACAGCGCCGACATCGCCCAACTGAGCCGCCTCCAGCGCATGGGCCACGACATCGTGGCCCGCGCCGAGGCCCAGCGCTCGCTCGCCGGTACGGCTTCCTCCTCGGTGAACTGGCCCATCGACCTCGTCCGTTCCGGACACGAAGTCAAGGGCGTCGTCCTGCCCTTGATACCGGGCGAGTTCATGCGCGACGGCAAGAGCCCCCGCACGCTCGACTTCCTGTCGCTCGCCCGCGCGAACCCGCCGCAGGCATCGGTCCGGGTGGGTGTGCTGATCCGGGTGTGCGACATCTTCGCGTATCTCGAATCCGAGCAGTTGGTGCACGGCGACGTCTCCGCGAAGAATGTGGTCTGGCGGCCGTCACCGTCGCATGCGTACCTGATCGACAGCGACGGGATGCGCTCCTTCTCACCCGCCCCGACGAGCGGTGTCTGTACTCCCGGGTGGGAGGACCCTCGTCTGCAGGCCGGGAAGATCAAAGCCCACGACCGGTACAGCGACCGGTACGCGCTGGCGCTGGCCATGTACAAGGGCCTCTTCCTCAACCCCGGCGCTCCCTGGTATGACAACGGAACCTGGACCGGAGCCTCCGGCTTCCCGCGCAGGCTCGACCCGCGGCTGCGGGACTTGTTCACCCTCGCGCTGGGCAAGCCGCTCGCCACGGACGGACGGCCCACGGCGGCGCAGTGGCGGCAGACCCTCACCTCCGTCTTCCTGGACGGCACAGGCAACTTCCAGCGCCCGCCTCTCGACGTGCTGGACGCATACGCGAAGCAGCACCGGGACGCGCATACCCAGAAGTTCCGGGCCGGGGCCGCGGGCAGAGGTACGGCGACCCCGACGCCTGCGCCCGCCCCCGTGGTCGCCGCTCCGCCCGCCGCACCGCGCCCGGTCCCCGCGCCGCAGACGCCCGCTCGACAGCTGATCGCCGCACCGGTCCGCGCCACACCGGTCCGCGCCACACCAGTCCGGACGGCCTCGAACAGCGCCTCCCCTTGGTGGGCGGTCATGCTGATCCTGGTGCTCGCCGCGGGAGGAGGCGTCGCCTACAAGGCACTGAACGAGCAGCAACAGGAGCAGGGGGACCTGAGGTCGGACACCGCCGCGCCTCCGTGCCCGGCCGAGATCGCGGCGGACATCCCTGACGGCGCCGGCGCTGTACTGCTCCACCACTACGTCACGAACTGGCATGACATCACCCTGTGCCGCACGGCGGGCGACACCGTGTACTACCACGGGGCCCTGCTGAAGAGTCCCGATGCAGGCACGATCACCATCCCCGCCACCGAGACGAGCACCGGCTACCGGGCCCCCAAAGGGGACTATCTCTACGAGATCGACGGATCACAGGTCCTGGTCACTCTGCCGTCCGGCAAGACGAAGTCGTACCGCCTGACAGAGGTGATCGATCCGGGCTGAGGCCGTGAGGGCGGCTCAGTCGGCCAGATCCGCTCTCAACCCGGTGCGCAGTTCTCCGAGTTCGTTCCAGAGTCCGGCGATGTGGAGCCGTGCACCCTCGACCGTCTCACCCGTGCGGGCCATGCCGTGGGTGAGCCGTATCAGCACACCGTAGGTGGCGTTCAGCGAGCGGTTCATCGCCCGCACACTCGCCAACAGCGGTTCGGGCAAGGTCAGCTGAAGCTCCGCGTAGCAGTCGCGGTAAGCCGCCCGGGCCTGCTCCAGCTGCGGCGCTTCCCGGGCGGTGTGCTCGCCCACGGACCCACGGCCCAGCGCGTGCGCGTAGTCGGAAAGCGCCGTCAGGTACTGACGGGCGGAGGTGTTGAGTACGGCGTACTGAGACCGACGGGCGCCGAGAGTCTCCTGGCGCTCCTGGAGGAACCGGTCGTCCATCATTCGCCGTTCCTCCTCACGCCGATCGTCACGGCGGGAGCGGTCGATCCGGCTCTGGGTGATCAGGGCGGTCATGGTCGTCGTCGCGGCCCCGACCACCGTCACCAGCAGTGCTGTCGCCGTGGCGTCCACGCCGCCTCCCGCCGTCGCATGGTTGCCTCCCTGCCGGGAGTCCGAGGACGCGGCCGCGCGCGCGTGATGAGCGCCCCCTTCCATTCAAGCCCGTCGGCCGTCCGCCGCCGGGGCGGGAACGGGCTGTCCCCCGGGTCTGGGCAGGGTGTTGGCCGGGCGGTGCTCCGCCAGAACGTCGAGCACGGCCCGGGCCACCGCCGGACGCCGCACCGCCAGATGCACCTCCCAGAAGGGCCGGTCCGCCAGGGCAGGACCGATCGCGGTGAGCATCGCACGCAGGCTCGCCGCCGGTTCCAGACCACCACGGCCCGCGCCCAGCAGCGGGAGGCACAGAGACCGCAGGGGCGGGCCGAAGCTGTCCCGTTCCGCCGCGGCCGCTTCGAAGACCTGTCGAACCGCCTTTGTGACGACGGCGGGTGTCGTGTCGTAGCCACCGTCCGTCCTGGGCATCACAACGGCCGCGTGATAGACCCTGCGGACGCCCTGGGAGGCGAGTTCCCCGGCGGAGGTGGCCGCGACGGTTCCCGGGGCGACGGGCAGGCCGGGGGAGGCGAACCGCACCAGCCAGTCGTGCAGTTCACGGGCGAGTACGTCGTCCAGGATGGCGCCGGCTGCGTTCTGCCGGGCCGCGGCACGGCGCAGTGCGCCGGATGTGGTCGGCCTGTAGGTCCGCGACATCTCCAGGTAGGTGTTCTCGGACGACACCAGGATGTCGACGCCTGTGACGAATTCGATGGGGCTGGTGTGCACGATGATGCGCGCCGTCGTGCCACCGAGTGCGACGGGCAGGGAGAGCGGGCCGAGGGGCAGCGGCCGGGCGTCCGGGGGGCCGGTGCGCCGCGTCTGCTCCACCGCACGGACCGTACTCTCCGTGCGCTCCGCGATCGCCTCGGTCCCCCCCGCCACGGCTCCGTTGCCGGCCCCCTGACCCTCGGTTGCCGGCGAGCGGGCCAAGCACAGCGCCAGTACCGCTTCCGCCGTCTCCTGAAGCACGAGCTTCTCGTGGTGCTTGCGGAACCGGTCGATGCTCACCCGGAAGACGTCTGCCGCCCGGCGTCGCCGGTCCTGGGCCGCCCACTCCCGTGCCCCCCGCGTCAACCCGAACGTGTACTGCGCGGCGGTCTGCAGATCACCGCCCCCGAGCGTCTCGACGGCGTCCCGTAACAGCGCCTCCACGGCGCCCGGCCGCATATCCCCCTCGCCGCCGTCGCTGTGCACGACCGACGCCGCGTGCAGCAACGGGAGTTCCAGTCTCCGCAGGCCCAGCAGCCCATTGGCTCGCACCAGGCCCAACTCGGCAACCATGTCGGCGAGTGCGACCGTGGTGGGAGAGAAAACCATGGGTTCAGCATGCTGGTGCGCGGTCCGTGCCAGCAACCGGAATGGACCGATGAATCCGTATCCGCCCGTCCCTGCCCGAGCCTTCCGAAGGGCAGTCCGCCGAGCAGCCCGCGCAACGGTCACCCAACCGGCCGGCCGGCGGCATTACGACGGCGGCGCCGTTCGGTTCCTCGCCGGTCCGGCCCAGGCCGCCAGCGCCTCGGCCCGTTCGGTGCGCCGGGTATCCGCGTCGGTGGCGCGGGTGGCCCAGGCGATGTGTCCGTCGGGACGTACGAGGACCTCGGTCACTCCGTCCAGGTCCGCGTGCTCGTCGTGCTTGGTGACAGTCACAGTGGTGAGTCGCGATTGCCGCCCGGCGGCTCCGGCCTCGCCCGGGCCGGCGTCCCCCCTGAGGTCCAGCAGGACGAACCGGCCCTGGGGAAGCAGTTCGTAGACCCGTGTCGCCTCCGAACCGGCAGCGGTCAGTCCGATGTCGGGCATGCGCCGCCCCACCAGCGGTTCGGCTCGGGCGTCGGCGGGCGGGTAGCAGGTGCCGAGTGCGGAGACCTGCGCGGCCAGGCGGCGGTTGACCTCCTTGATGCCCAGGAGGTCGTCGAGGAGTTTGCGCAGGGCCGCCGCCGGACGCTCGTACTGGGGCAGGAGCGTCAGCTCCCACAGCAGGGTCTGGATCTCGGTGTTCTCGGTGACCGCCCGCCCCACCGGGTGGCGCTCCTCGTGGTAGCTGTCGAGCAGCCCGGGCGGCGCCCAGCCGTTGATCTCGGCGGCAAGCTTCCAGCCCAGGTTCATCGCGTCCTGGAGCCCGGTGTTGAGACCCTGGCCGGCCGCGGGGAAGTGGATGTGGGCGGCGTCGCCCGCCAGCAGGACACGGCCGGAGCGGTAACTCTCCGCGAGCCGGGTGGCGTTGCCGAAGCGGGAGAGCCACCGGGGTTCGGCGACACCGCAGTCCGTGCCGCAGATCCGGACGAGCGAGGAGCGGAACTCCTCGATCGTCACCTTCTGCGCGCTCGGCGTCCGCATCCGCTGCGGATCCATGAACACGAAGCGGATCAGACCCTCCTCCAGCGGTACGGCCAGCACACCGGCGGCCCGCGCGCGGTCGAGACCGGCGGGGTCGACGACGGCGAAGTCCCCGAGCATCCCGGTCAGCGTTTCGTCCGTTCCCGGGAAGTCGATGCCCGCGGCCTGTCGTACGAAGCTGCGTGCGCCGTCGCACCCGACCGCGTACCGCGCCCGCACGGTCCAGGCGCCGCCGGGCCGGCGCACGGTCAGCTCGACACCGTCGGCGTCCTGGCTCAGCCCGACGCTCTCGTGCCCGCGGCTGATCTCCACGCCCAGCTCGCGCGCCCGCTCCTCCAGCAGCGCCTCGGTGCGCGCCTGGGCCAGGAACAGGGTGTATCCGTGCCGGGAGTCCAGCGCGGAGAAGTCCAACTGGGTGTCCAGACCGGCGAAGTGCCAGCCGGGCACGGTCCGGCCGAGCGCGAGGAAGCGGGCGGCGATGCCCCGCTGGTCCATCAGCTCGACGCTGCGGGGGTGCAGGGTCAGCGCCCGGGAGTCCCGCTGCGGTTCGGCGCGGCGCTCGACGACCCGGGTCCGTACGCCCGCCAGCGCGAGCTCGCAGGCGAGCATCAGCCCGGTCGGGCCGGCACCCACGACGATCACATCGGTGTGCATGGTGATCTCCTCAGCATTTAGTGAACAGCGTTCACGTGAACGATGTTCACTATAGTGACGTCCATGAGTGCTCCGTCAACCCCGGCCAGAGGCCGGCCCGCCCGTCTCGACCGGACACGTACCGTCGAGACAGCCCTGCGACTGCTGGACGACAGCGGTCTCGACGCCCTGACCATGCGACGCCTCGCCGACGCGATGGACGTCCGCGCCGGTGCGCTGTACCGCTACTTCGCGACCAAGCAGGACCTGCTCACCGCGATGGCCGAGCAGATGCTGGCCGGCACCTCCCCGTCCGCGTCAGGGGCCGAGGCCGACTGGAGCGAGCGGCTGACCGCTCTGGCCCGTACGCTGCGCGACGCGCTGCTGCGGCACCGGGACGGCGCCCGTGTCTACGCCGGCACGCACTCCACCGGCCCGGGCACCCTGGGGTACGCCGAAACTCTCATCGGGGCCCTGCGCGAGGCGGGCTTCGGCGACGAGGACGCGGCTCGCGGTGGGCTCGCGGTCGTGCACTTCACGCTCGGCCACACACTGGAGGAGCAGGCCGCACTCCAGCCGGGGGACTCGGGTCCCGCGGACCCCGAAGCCCTGCGCGCGGCGGTGACGACGGAGCGGTTCCCGCATCTCGCGGCGACCCTGCCGGTGCTGACCGGCACGGACTTCGAGGCCCAATTCGAGTTCGGCCTGCGCCTGCTCGTCCAGGGCCTGCGGGCGCTGCGACAGCCCCGGCCGTGACCGTGCGTGGCCGACGTCTACATCATCGGAGCTTCGGAAGGGTCGTGCTCAGCCCAGATGATCTTTCCCTCGGCGGTGTACCGGGTGCCCCAGCGCTTGGCCAGCTGGGCCACCAGGAACAGCCCGCGGCCACCCTCGTCGGTGGTGCGCGCATGGCGCAGCCGCGGGGAGGTGTTACTCGTGTCGAAGACCTCGCAGATCAGTACGTCCTGCCTGATCAGACGTAGCCGGATGGGCCCCGACGCGTAGCGGATGGCGTTGGTGACCAGCTCGCTCACGATCAGTTCCATCGTGGAGGCCAGCCCGCTCAGCCCCCATGCGTCGAGGCAGCGCAGGGTCCGGGCGCGGGCTTCGGCCACCACCGCCGGATCGGACGGCAGGTCCCAAGAGGCCACCTGATCGCTGCCGAGGGCGTGCGTACGGGCGAGAAGAAGCGCGACGTCATCGTCGGGAGGGCCGTTGAGCATGTGGGTCAGGACGCTCGCGCACAATTCGTCCAGGGGCCTGCCGGGACTGGCCAGAGCGGTGCCCAGCCGGGACATCCCGACCTCCACGTCCCGTTCGCGGGCCTCGATCAGCCCGTTGGTGTAGAGGGCGAGGACGCTCCCCTCCGCCACCTCGAAATCGGCCGACTCGAACGGCAGACCTCCCAGGCCCAGCGGCGGTCCCGGCGGCAGGTCGAGGAATGCCACCGAACCGTCCGGGGAGACGAGCGCGGGAGGCGGGTGGCCCGCCCGGGCCATCGTGCACCTGCGGGTGGCCGGGTCGTAGACGGCGTACAGGCAGGTGGCACCGAGCACGGCGGAGGCCGGACTGTCGTGGTGCGCCACGTCCTCGCCGATGAGACCGAGCAGCTGGTCGTCCAGGTGGGCCAGCAGCTCCTCCGGAGGAAGGTCCAGGTCGGCCAGCGTACGGACGGCCGTGCGCAGCCTTCCCATGGAGGCGGCGGCGCGGATCCCGTGGCCGACCACGTCACCGACGACCAGGGCCACCCGGGCCCCGGACAGCCGGATCACATCGAACCAGTCGCCGCCCACCCCGTCGCTGGCTGCCGCGGGAAGGTAGCGCGACTCCACTTCCAGCGTGCTCTGCGTCGTCACTCTCTGGGGCAGCAGAAAGCGCTGAAGAGCCAGCGCGGTGTTGTGCTCCCGGGTGAACTGGCGGGCGTTGTCGATGTTGACGGCCGCTCGCGCGACGAGATCCTCGGCGAGGAGGAGATCGGCCTGCTCGAAGGTGCCGCGGCTCTCGCGGCGGACGAAGGTGGCGACGCCCAGAGCAT
Organism: Streptomyces sp. NBC_00322; assembly: GCF_036147535.1. Classification (NCBI taxonomy): domain Bacteria; kingdom Bacillati; phylum Actinomycetota; class Actinomycetes; order Kitasatosporales; family Streptomycetaceae; genus Streptomyces; species Streptomyces sp. NBC_00322. The sequence goes on from NZ_CP108019.1 coordinate 2,137,217, forward strand.
TGCCGCGGGCGCCGACTCTGACCAGCATCAGCGAACACCGGCCAAGGCCCTGGTTGTCCTCGGCACGGTGCGGCTCGGCGGCGAGCCACCCACCAGCCTCGTCGTCCAGGACGGGGCGGAGGTATGACGAGCCGTCAAGCAGGCATCGCTCACCCGGTGAGGACGGCGGGAAGACGACGCTCTGCCCCGTCTCCGCGATCGGCTCCCGCAGGTCCGAGGTGGCGGAGCGCAGACCCGCGCGGCGCAGTTGCTGCGTACTGGGCAGAGGTCCGGGGCGCGGGGCCTCACCGAGCAGCACCGGGTCCAGCAGATCCACGGCGACGAAGTCGGCGAGGTGAGGGACGCAGGACTCCGCCAGCGCCTGCGCGATGTGCATGACGTTCAGGCTCTTGCCGGTCCGCGCGCCGACCTCGTTCAGCAGGGCGAGCCGCGACCCGGCGCGCCAGCGGTCGGTGACGTCGATGACCATGTAGCAGACGCCCCGCACCCTGCCCAGCGTGTCGTCGAGCCGGAAGAACGAGGTCGAGTAGGCGTGCTCGCGCTCCGGATCGGCCTGAGTGCGGCCCCGGTACTCGATGTCGACCGCGGGCTCCCCGGTCTCCAGGACCCTGCGCATGGTCGCCTCGATCTGCTCGGCGTCCAGTTTCGGCAGCACGTCGCCGAGCCGCTTCCCCAGCCGCTCCTCACGAGGGACGCCACCGAGGCGTTCCAGCGCGTCGTTGATCCAGATGTAGCGCAGTTCCGGGCTCATCACAGCCATGCCCACCGGTGAACGGGCGAGAAACTGGCCCACAAGCGACCGGTCCATCTCCCACCCCTGCCCCGCGTCGCTCTCGGTGCCCAGGTCGTTGAACGATGCGGCCAGGGGATCATTCCCGGCCCTGCCGTCGGAGGTGTCCATCGCGCTACCTCACCCATGAGAGGCCGGGATCTCGGCGCATGAACCGGCGCCCGCATGGCTCATTCCAGTGCTGCCTCCAGCATGGCACCGAGCCGCCGTCCGGGGGTGGCGGGACGCAGTCCGGCGGCGAGCGGCCGCCGCCAGGACGGACCTGTGCGGGGTCAGTGCCGCTTGCGTGCCACGTAGTACGCGTTGAGGATGTCGCCCTCCACCCGGCGCACCTCGACATCGCCGAATCCGGCCTCCGCGAGCATGCGCCGAGCCGTCTGCGTACCCCATACCGTGCCCAGTCCTGCGCCGCCCTCGGCGAGGGACACGGTCATGCAGTAGAAGACGGAGAAGGCGTACAGCACGGGGCCCAGGGGATGATCGACGTTCTCCTCCAGCTTGCTGGAGGCGTCCACGTCCACCATCAGGAACACCCCGTCGTCCCGCAGCGCGCCGGCCACGGCGGACAGCGTGCGGGCCGGGCGGGCCAGGTCGTGGATCACGTCGAAGGCGGTGATCAGGTCGTACTCGCCGGTCAGCTCGGCCGTGTCCGCCACATCGAAGCGAGCGTTCTCCAGGCCCAACTCTTCGGCCTCGCGGCGGGCCGCGGCGATACCTGTCTCCGAGATGTCCACGCCACGGAAGCGGCTCGCCGGGAAGGCCTTGGCCAGGAGATTGACCGCGCGTCCCTGTCCGGTCCCGATGTCGAGGGCGTCGATTCCCTCTCGCAGCCGTTCCGGGAGGCCGGACACCAGCGGGACGACAACATCGACCAGGTCGCGGTCGTACACCCTCGCCGTCTCCTCGGCCTGGAGCTCCTGGAAGCGCGGATACGCGGAGTAGGGCACGCCGCCGCCCCGCTCGAACGCCTCGAGCACCTGGTCCTCGACGGTGCCAAAAAGCGCCAAGTACTGCATGAAGGAGCCCATGTTGTCGGGGCCCGAGGCACGGACCAGTGAGGACGCGTGCTCGGGCGGCAGCCGGTAGGTGCCGTCCTTGGCGGTGTACTCGATGATGCCGCCCACGGTCATCCCGCCGAGCCACTCCCGCACATAGCGCTCGTTCAGGCCGGTGGCCCGGGCGATCTGCTCAGTGGTCGACGGGGGCAGCCCCGCCATGGTGTCGAACAGTCCGGTCCGGTGCCCGAGGCTGCACAGAAAGCCCAGACAGGAGTCGCTGAATATCTGCACCGCACGGCCGGCGAACATTTCCTGCTTCGCGGCGTCCATCGCCTGCGTGGTCATCGCATCTCGCTCCTTCGTCATCGCAGGTCGGAGAGCGATTCAAAGAACGATCAGGAGACGTCGAGCCGCAGACCGGCCGGGGATGTCGTCGATGTTTCCGATGCTACGCGGGGGGCCTGCGACCCGCCGCCGGGACGGGTCCGGCGTCACGGTTTCGTCAGATACGGCCTGGGGCTTGTTTGAGAAGTCCCGCCCGTCCCGCACGACGCCCCACTACCCCTTGATCAGTGATCCGCATCACATGCCGGCCCGGAGCCGTGATGTTTTCAGTGCCCGGTGCGCTGGGAAGTCCAGGCCGCCCATGTGACGGGTGCGCCTCAAGTGAACGTATCGGAGAGGTGGGGCACTTGAGCCCGCGTAGGTCGCACGCGTACAAACCCCTGAGCATGAAGCGCCGAGCCTGGCTGACCCTGGGAGCGGTTGTCCTCGGCGGGGCGGGGGTGGTCACGATCGCCACGGCCAACCCGTCCGACTCGCCCAAGAAGCCGCATCAGCAGGAGCGGCCGGCGAAGCTCCGCACGCTCGGGCTCACCAAGGGCGGAACCAAGGACCGGGAGCTGCCGGCCACCGACACCGAGCCGTTCTCGGTCGTCGGAATCGGCTGGGACAGCTCCACGGCCAAGGTCGACGGCACGGCAGAGGTGCGTACGCGCAGCGCCGAGGACGGCAAGTGGTCCGGCTGGCAGGCGGTGGACCTGGAAGCACACCGGCCGGACGGTGCCGAGGGCACCGACCATGGCGCGTCCGAGCCCCTGTGGGTCGGGCCGTCCACCGCCGTGCAGGTGCGCGTCGGCTCGGGCAAGGCACTGCCCAAGGGCCTGAAGCTGCACATGGTCGACCCCGGTGTGAGCAAGGCCGAGGCCGAGAACCCGGCCGACACGGACATGGACAACTCCGCCTTCGTGGTGGACGAGACCCCCTCCGGCTCCCCGAGCGACCCGGCCGCCCCGACGGATCCGGCATCGCCGTCCGACAGCGCGGTCCCGAGCGACACCGCGACGCCCACGGACCCGGCCACGCCGACCCCGACGGACACGCCGGCCGACACCGCGCCCCCGAGCGCGACGCCGAGTCCGACGCCCACCAAGCCGACCGCGCCGCCGTCCACGGTGAAACGGCCGCCGATCATCGACCGCGCCCACTGGGGCGCCGACGAGTCGCTGGTCGACGACCCCGCCGAGTACATCGACAAGGTGCAGGCGGTCTTCATCCACCACACCGTCGGCTCGAACAACTACAGCTGCTCCGAATCGGCCGCCCTGGTCCGCGGCATCATGACGTACCACATCCAGTCCGAGGGCTGGAACGACCTGGGCTACAACTTCCTGGTCGACAAGTGCGGCCAGATCTTCGAGGGCCGGGCCGGCGGCGTCGACCTGCCGGTCAAGGGCGCGCACACCTACGGCTTCAACAGCTACTCCACCGGCATCGCGCTGCTCGGTGACTTCGAGGGCGACGCCGCCACCGGCAAGCCGGCCGGACGGCCGAGCACGGCCGCCATGCAGTCGGCCGCCCGTATCGCCGCCTGGAAGCTCGGCCAGTACGGCGGCAACCCGAAGGGCACCGTCACGCTGACCTCCATGGGCAACACCGGCAAGTGGACCGAGGGCCAGCAGGCCACGATGAACGTGATCTCCGGCCACCGCGACGCCTTTGCCACGGCCTGCCCGGGCAAGAACCTGTACGCCAAGCTCTCCTCGATCCGCGACTTCGCCGCGGGCGCCGGGCGCAACTCCGCGATTCCCACCTCCGACTTCGACCGGAACGGCATCACGGACCTGGCCGTCGGCCTGCCGAAGATCGCGGCCAACGGCGGCGCGGTGACCGTCCTGCCCGGCGGCACGAGCGGCCCGGTCTCCGCCACCCGGCGCACTCTCACCCAGGCCTCCCCCGGCATCCCCGGTGAGAACGAGACCAGCGACAGCTTCGGCTCCTCGTCGGCGTACGGCGACGTCAACGGCGACGGCTACGCCGACCTCGCCATCGGCGCGCTCGGCGAGGACGACGACTCGGGCCACGGCGACACCGGCTCGGTCACCGTCGTGTACGGCCCTGGGCTCAACAGCGGCAAGCAGTACATGACCTCGGCCGCTTACCGGCTGGTCAGCGAGAAGCTCGGCTCCTCGGTCACTGTCGGCGACTTCAACGCGGACGGCAAGGCGGACATCCTCGCCCTCGCCCCGGGCAAGCCGGGCCGCTGGTGGGTGTTCGAGGACAAGTCCGACGTCCCCACCAAGGCCGGCTTCCTCAACACGACCGCGTACACCGCCGCCGTCTCCTACGCCGCAGCCGTCACCGGCGACTTCAACAAGGACGGCTACGCCGACGCCGCGATCAACTTCCGTGACCCGAGCGGGGTTTCGCGACTGCTGTGGCTCAAGGGCTCCGCGACCGGTCTGGTCCGCGTCGGCATCCTGGACGCGCGCGGCGGCCGTTCGCTCGCCGCGGGCGATCTGAACGGCGACGGCTACACCGACCTCGCCGTCGGCCAGCCGGTCACCACGGAGTCGGGCCACGCCCTCACCGGCGGTGCGGTCACCGCGGTCTTCGGCTCGTCGACCGGGCTGACCTCCACCGGCCGCAAGACCTTCGGCCAGAACACCACCGGCGTCCCGGACACCGGCGAGAGTGGTGACGACATGGGCGCGTCCGTCTCCGTCGGCGACGTCAACCTCGACGGCTACGACGACATCCTCACCGGCCTGCCGGGCGAGGACCTCACCCGCGACGGTGTCTCCCAGAGCAACGCGGGCCAGGTCATCCTGCTGCGCGGCTCCTCCACCGGACCGACGGCCACCGGCTCGGTCGCGTACCACCAGGACACCACCGGGGTGCCCGGGTACACCGAGCCCAACGACCGCCTGGGCTCCGCCGTCTCGCTCACCGATCTGTCGGGCTACGGCCGGGCGGATCTCGCCGTCGGAGCCGACGGCGAGGACGCGAACAACGGCACGATCCTCCAACTCGACAACAGCAGCACGAGCGGGATCGTCACCAGCTCCGCCGCCTACTACGGCACGACGGCTCTGGGGGCACCCAACGGCGCCCGCATCGGCCTGGCGCTGACGCCGTAGTCCGGCTGCCGCCGACGAACTGCGGCCGGGGTCCCACAAGTTGGGGCCCCGGCCGTTTCGTGTGTCCCCGGGTCAGTCGGTCGGTCCCGGTCCCCGGGTCAATGGGTCCGGCCGGACGGCTTCTGCCCGGGAGCCGCCCCGGACTCGTCGACCTTCGCGTCCCTGGACGGGCGTTCCTTCGACGGCTGCGGGAGAGGCCGCTCGGCCAACAGGCCTGCGCAGTACGCCGCGACGGCGTCGGGACCGCCGGCGGCGTCCTCGAGCCGCTGCCAGGCCGGGCTGTCCAGACTCCCGGGGCGCCCGTGCCGCGCCTCGTACGCACGGCACTGCGCCAGCTGGTCCTTGGCGGTCGGCGGTCGCTCGTCGCCCGTGGGTCCGGCCGGTCCGACCTTCGGGGGGACGGGGACGAAGGGGCCTCCCGGGGCCGTGGTCCCCCCGTCCCGGGAGGGCGAAGCGCTCGGCACCGGCCCGGGCCCGTGCCCGTCCCCGAACGGTGCCGGGATCGCACCCGCCGCCATCGCCACGCCGCCCAGCATCAGCGCGGCCACGAAGCTGCCCAGGCCCACCTTGATCCAGCGGGCCCTGATCCGCGGCCGCGCTGGCCGCCAGTCGTCTCTGCGCCGGGTGGGCACGGCGGGCGCCCCCGCGTCACGTGCGGCCCGGAAGGCGGCGACGGCGCGCCGCTCGGCCTGCGGTGCCGCGGGCACCGTGCGCGCCGCCGCAGCGAGCAGATCGTCGAGCGTCACCGTCGCCGCCGCCGCCGCCCGCGTCGGGGTCGACGTCGGGGTCCACGTCGGCGTACGCGGCTCGTCACCGGGGTCCATGGCACCTCTGGATCAGTTCTCGGTCATCTCCTTCTCCCAGCGCACGGGAGTCCGAATCTGTCACGCGGCTTCGCCCGAGCGTCGCCAGATGTTTCTCCAGACGTCTCAGCCCGCGGTGTGTGGCGGCGCGTACCGCCCCGGGCCGCTTGCCCAGCACCCGTGCCGCCGCGGGTCCGTCGAGACCGATGACGGTCTGCAGCAGAACCGCTTCCGCCTGCCCGCGGGGCAGGGTGGCGATCAGCGCGAGAGCCTGCGCGGTGGAAATGGTTTCGAAGGCCTCTGAGGCCGTGTCCTGCCTGGCGGGCAGCTCCATCAGGTCCTGTTCGAGAAGCGTGCCGCGCGGGCGGCTCCCGAGCCGGCGCAAGTGGTCGATGGCCCGGTTGCGCGCGATGCTCGCGGTCCAGGCGCGGAAACCTGCCCCATCCCCTCGGAAGCGTCCCAGGTCACGCGCGATCTCCAGCCACGCGTCGGACGCGACGTCCTCGGCGTCGTCCCCGACCAGACCGCGCAGAAAGCCGAGCAGGCGAGGCTGCAGAAGCCGGAAGGCGGCCGCGAAGGCCGCCTCGTCCCCCTGCTGTGCCCGCGCGACGTCCTCACCGAGCTTCGCGTCGTACGTCTGCGCACGGCGGCCGCTCCCCACCTTGCCCACTCGTTCCTCTTCGTCGCCCGCGTCACGGCACACCCACAACTGATGCCCCCTACACATGACTGCGCCGGGCCCCGCGGAAATGTCACATACGTTCGAGCGGCCGCAGGGCTCGCGAGCCCTTCCGCGGCGGGCGAGGATGGAGGGTGATGCAGACAGCGAGCACGGCCCCCGGCGTGACGTCGAGCCATGAGGTCTTCGGCGCACCGTGCTGGATCAGCCTGATGGCACGCGACCTTCAGGCCGCGCAGTCCTTCTACGGTGCGGTCCTCGGCTGGACCTTCCGGCGTGCCCTGCTCGGTGCCGAATTCCGGATCGCACATTTCGAGGGCACGCCCGTCGCCGGTATCGGCGCGCTCGCCCCCGCCCTGCGGGTCCCCGTCGCATGGACGCCCTATTTCGCCGTCGCCGACGTGGACGAGACGGCGGCTCGGATCCTGGAGCGCAGCGCTACGGTCGCGGTGGGCCCGCTGCGCTTCCCGGTGGGCCGCGGCGCCCTGGCAGCGGACCGGGACGGCGCCGTGTTCGGCATCTGGGAGGGGCAGCTGGTCTCCAACTGGCAGGCCTGGCGCAAGAACGCGCCCGCCTGGCTGCGGCTGCGCACGCGCGACGCGTTCGAGGCGGCGATCTTCTACGGGGAGGTCCTCGACTGGGCCGGAGAGCGCCCCGGCTGCTGCGAGGTCGACTACCAGGAGGGCGAGGTGGTCCTGCACCAGGACGGTCAGGTGCTCGCCCGGCTCAGTTCGGGCGCGGTCGGCACGACACCCGACCCGCTGTTCCAGCCGCGCTGGCACGTCCACTTCCCCGTCGGCGATGTGCAGGCCACGGTCGAGGCCGCACTCCTCCACGGCGGCTCGGTCCTCGGGCAGGGCCCGGCCCCCTACGGTGTGGAGGCGACGCTGCGCGATCCCGACGGCGCCCTGTTCACCGTCACGAGCCGCCCGGCGCGGTAGGGACCATCACGTCGCGGCAGGGACCATCACCTGGAGCCGAGCGGCCGCACCGTCATCGGCGTCCCGAGCACCTGATGGCCGCCACTGGCCAGCATGCGTACCTCTCCCCGGTCGCTGATCTCCGCGCGCACGATTCCCGTCTCGTCCTCGTAGATCGGATATCCCCCCGCGCCCGCCTGCGCGGTGCGGTGGACGATCACCGCGTCGTCCTCCACGGCGGACGCCTGAAACACCAGCTCGTAGGTTTCCGGGTAATCCATGAGTGCCTCCCGACATCGTCCATCGTCGCGCAGACCGGCCCCCGGCGCCTATCGGAAGATCGCCATTGCCTGTACTTCGAGTACCGCGTCCTCGGCGTTCCAGTCCTGGACCTTGCCGAGGCAGCGGGCCGAGAAGGTGCCCCGCGGGACCTCGTTGCGCAGTCCTTCCGTGGCGCAGGTGACCCGGACGCGAGGCCCCGCCGCGGGATCGGCCGGATCCCCGTAGGGCGCCAGGAAGACCGTGGACTCCGGCGATTCGCCGATCTTCCGGAAGCGGCCCCTGATGAGCACGAAGTCCTCGATGTCGCGCAGCCGTACGGTCTGCGGGGAGGAGCCGGGACCGCGCAGCGCCGACAGCCCGCCCGACAGCGCGGCGTTGCGTCTGACGGTCTCGTTGACGAGGTCCACATGCACGATGACGTCGTTCTCCTCCAGGACGTCCATGACGATGCCGATCACCGAAATCGGCTCGGCCACCTCCAGGAACTTGGCGACGACTTCCCGGTTGTCACGCCTGCCGCCGCCGACCCCGACGCCGAAGACCTTGGCGCGGATGTGCCCGTCGTTGGCGGCGGTGGTCCGCTGCTCCACCTCTTTGCGCAGGGCGGCCGTGTAGCGGCGCATCTGGTAGTGGTCCATGACGGTCTTGTCGTGGAGGTAGAAGCAGATGCTGAACGTCAGGTTCCGACCGCTCTTCCCCCGTCCGCGGGTGAGCCGGGAGAGCGCCACGACCAGCAGCGTGACAAGACCGGCAGCCGTCAGCAGCCACAGGAGCATCCAGGGCCACCAGACTCCCCACCACTCCTCACTGAACACACCCACGTATCTCCTTGAATGCGCTGAGGAGCGACTGGGCGGTGGCGTCGACCATACGTCCGCCGGTCGCCCGTGCCGCTCGATCGAGTTCCCTGGTGTCGGCCTCGCCGTAGCGAATGGTGTAGGTGCGCACCGCGCGTGCCGCCCGCGGCTGTGCCTCGTACCGGCGGATGAAGGAGTCCAGGTCCATCCCCGCGTTGTTCTCGCCGTCCGTCATCAGCACGATGGAGACGGCCTGCCCCGGCTGGTCCCGTACAACGGTGGACACCTTCCGGTAGGCGCGGTCGAGCGTGGACCAGATCGCGGTGCCGTCCCCGAAGGCGTCGGACGCCACGAAGCCGCGCAGCCGGTCCAGATCCCGCGCGCTGTCGTAGGTCACGCTCCGCTCGTCGAGTACGCGGCCGCCGAACCGCATCACGGTCAGCGACTCGCCCCGGTAGAAGCGCACGAACTTTCCCGAGTGGGAATCGTCGGCGCCGCTGAGACCGTCGAAGGTCGCGCGCAGCTGCGCGATGCGTTTGCCGCGCATCGACCCGGAGAAGTCGAGCAGAAAGATCACCTGCGCGGGTTTCTCGCGCTGTGGATCGCCGTAGTCGGCGAGAAGCCGGTCGACGACCTCCTGCTTGTCCGGGAAGTACAGGGCGTTGCCGACAGGCTCACGAAGGCGCGGGTCCCGGGGCACGGCCGGATCGACCGGCCGTCGCAGCGTGCGCTCCATGATCTTCTTCTGGACCGGTTCGCTCTTCAGCCACTCGACGAGTTTGTCGTACGCGGCGCGCCTGGCCGGGTCGAGGAGCAGCAGGGGGTAGTCGGACAGCACCATGCCGTCCTTGGGGTAGACGATCTCCAGGGGTGTGCGGAGCTTCCCGCTGCTGTTGAGGGTGAGCAGTTCGGACTCGTACGTGATGAGGGCGTCCAGGTCGTTCTGCCGCCGTACGAATCCGTCGGCCAGCCGGACCGAGGAGTCCTGGTTGAGTCTGTGTCCCGTGAAGAAGCCGCGCAGCCGGTCGCAGGAGACGTCCTCGGGGCGCAGCACACCGCCGGTGCCCGCGGCGGCGGTCGCCACGCCGACGAGCGCGGCGAGACCGCTGTTGCTGTGCCGTGGGTCGGCCATGGCGAACCGCAGCGACCCGTCCGCCGCCGAGTCGGCCACATCGGCCCAGGAGATCTGCCGGTCGGGGGCCCTGCGGCGCAGCTGCTGGGCCGCCTGGGGCTTCAGTCCGATCACGACGGGAGAGCGCATGATGCTGGTGGCCAGGGGCTTCTCGGCGTTGGTCCCGGCCTCCTTCAGCTTGAGCCGGAAATAGCGGTCGGAGGAGAGCCAGGCGAGATCGTGGTGGTATTTCCCGGGAGCGAGTGCGTTGCTGGCGTCCACGGTGCCGCGATAGTCCATCTCCAGGGTGATCCCGGTGTCGCGGCGCAGGTCGTCGAGCAGGGGCCCCAGGTCGGCGAGCTCCGAACTGGCCAGCACCCGCAGGGTGACCGGCTTCGGGGCGTCGGTGGAGCAGGCGGTGGCAGCGCCGAGCAACAGCCACGCCAGACACAGGGTGATGAAGCCCGTCATACGAGGCCGCGCTCTCATTCGGGCCCTCCGGCCGGGACTTCGGCGGCCGGGCAGTCGCCCACGACGGAGATCATCCTCTCCAGGAAGCGGAGCCTGGGCATCGAGGTCCTGGTGTTGTCGCGTGCCATCGAGGGGACGGGGATGTGCCGTTCCTCCAGGAACCTCGACAGCTGGTCACCGGCGACCTCGCCCGTCGGGTCGAGGATCCGGAAGCCCAACTCCATGGCCCGGCGTCGCAGTTGTGGGTCGTGGGTGATGAGTTCACCGAGCTTGTCGCCGTCCCGGTTGAGCGCGATGAACTGCGGCTGGGTCACGAACTGACTGGCCGGGTAGAGCAGCACCCGCTCGGTGTCCAGCTTCTTGGACTCCGCCTGGAACTGCGCCTGGTAGGTCAGGTACTGGTGCTCGTACGCCACCACCACGGGGGCGATTCCCTTACCCTCCGGGGAGATGTACGTGCGGAACACGTCGGCGGCAGGCAGCCCCTGCTCCATGAGGGGTTTGATCGCCCGGCCGCGCTCGTCGGCCTCCCGGTCGGTCTGCGGCACGTCATTGCCCTTGCCGCGCCGGGTGAAGGCGACCAGTGCCAGATACGTTCCCGCCGAGTTGGAGCCGCAGACGTCGGGGCTCTGGGCAATGATCCGGTTCTCATTGGTGATCCCGTGCTTCTCGATCCCGAAGTCGGCCCACCGCTTCCTCTCGCTGATGACCTTCAGGAACTGCCCCATGTCCAGCACGTAGTAGAGCGGCTTGTCCTGCCCCGGGGCGGGCTGCGGGGTGGCGATCTGGGCGTCGCGCAGAGTCTCGGCGTACTCCCGGTAGGTGGCGAGCACGATGGGGCTGACGAAGGGCCGGTGGACCTTCACGTACTGGTTGTCCGCCGCGCGCTGACCGGTGATCATATCTCCGGCGGGCTGTCCGGAGGGAAAGACGAAGTCGTACGAGGAGATGTCGCGGATGGCGACATCGCGCGATCCGGAACTGGTGATGTGGATCCGGATGTGATGCTTCAGCAGCAGCCGCTGGACCTCATCGTCCTCGAAGAAGTCCCGCTTGGAGGCCATCTTCCCTTCGAGGGTGGTGATCCGCTCGAAGGGAAGCAGGAAGTTCCCCGAGATGCCGAGGACCGCCGCCCCGGTCAGTACGGCTGCCAGCGCGGGCAGAAAGACGACCAGGAAGGTACGCCGCGACCATAAGGACGACGAAGGGCGCCGGACGGCCAGTCGCGGCTCCTCGACGACAGGTCTCTCCCCAATGACCACGGACGCCTCCCCCGATGTCCCCCGTCTCCGCTGCCGACAGCATGTCGCAGCCGGAGGGCCGTCCGGGCATCATTCGGCGAATCCACGGTGAACAACTGCGCTGCCTGACGGGGGAGTTGGGCACGCAGTGACTACGCGGGCGGGGCGAGCTCGGCGGCGCCGAAAGAGACGTCGAAGCGGTCGCACCAGATGCTGACGCTGGTGTATCCCGCCAGATCGAGGTCCCGGGGCAGGGCGTAGTTCTGGTCGCCCTTGTTGCCCTTGAGCTCGCCGAGGCTGACGTGCTTGCCGTCGTCGAAGACCCGCCAGCCCGCCGTGCCCTGCTTCACAGGGGCGTCCGTGAGCAACACCCGCAGATCAGGACCGTTACTGGTGTCCAGGTTCTCCAGCCGCAGAATGCGGGAACCGTCGGGCAGCTTGACGATCCGGGCCGAGCCCGAGGTGTCGTGCTCGTGGCTGATGAGCGTGCCTGACGCGAGGATCTGCGGGGCGGCGGCGGCCGGCTCCCCGGCCGCCGGAGTCACGGCGGCAGCGGGGAGTGCGTCCCGTACCGTCTCGTCGACCCACAGCTTCCACGGCTGGAACCAGTAGACCCCCAGGCTCAGCCCCAGCGCACCGACGACCAGCGCCGATATGACCACAGGCCTCTTCAGCAACAACCGCACGCGTCCCACGACGTCCTCCCGTTATCCGCCGGGCGCGGTGCCCGGGCCTGTCCATTCAACGGGACGTCGCGCCGCGACGGGCGGCCCGGCGGATGACGGAAGTCTTACGTCAGCAGGGGGCGTGGGCGGTGATGTCCGTGACTGGACTGCTCGCCGCAGACGCGACCGGGACTTCACGCCCCCGCGATCAGACGGTCGACCGCCGCCGTGCCCGAGCTGTAGCCGGGTGCCATCGGCTGAGGCTGCTCCGCGGCCACCGGGACGGCGCGCTGCGCACGGGCCGGGACGAGCCCCCGCGCCGAGACCGGCTGCTGCGCCAGCGCCAGCATCGGCACCGCCGCCTGCACCTGCCTCTGTTCCGGAGGCAGCGGCTGCCCCGAGGGCACCTGGGACAGCATCGGGGCCATCGGCTGCGGAGGCGGCTCCGGAGCCTGGATGCGCCGCCCGTACAGCACCTGTTCCATCGCCTGCATGAGCCGCAGCACATCCTCCTGCGGCCTCACCACCAGCCGCAGGAACCGGCTCGAACTGCCGACCTTGTTGCTGCACTCGCGCACCAGCACGCCGTGCTCGGCGAGCAGCCGGTCGCGCAGGACCGAGCCGTCCACGCCCTCGGGAAGGCGTACGTACAGGAAGTTGCCCTGCGAGGGATAGACGGTCATACCCGGCAGCTGGGAGAGCCGCCAGGTCATCTCCTGCCGGTCGCGGCGGGCCTGCGAGAGGCTTTCGGCGTACTCCTGACGGTGCTCCTTGAGCATGAACACCACAGTCTCGGCAAAGGAGTTGAGGTTCCACTTCGGCAGGGCAGAGCGCACCTTCCCGGCGAGGGTGGGATTCGAGACGAGATAGCCGAAGCGGACGCCGTGCAGACCGAAGTTCTTGCCCAGGCTGCGCAGCACGATCACGTTCGTCCGCAGCACGGCCTCCGAGGCGACGCTCGGCTCGGGCTCGGCGTCCGCGAACTCCAGGAAGGATTCGTCGACGACGACCAGATCCAGATCCTGGAGCTCGTCGAGGAGCGCGATGACCCGCTGCTGGGGCAGGAAGCCGCCGTCGGGGTTGTTGGGGTTGCAGATGACCGCTGCCCGCGAGCCGCGGCTCCGGATGAACTGCACGAAGGACGCCGTGTCCAGGCCGAATCCGTGCGCCTCGGGCAGCAGGAGCATGTCGACGCGCTTGCCGGTCTCCATCGGCTGGTCGGTCCACCGTCCGAAGGTGGGCACAGGCACGGCCAGCGACTCGCGGACCAGCAAGTGGTCGATCCAGGTGATCAGTTCGGTGGATCCGTTGCCCATGGCAACGGTCTGCGGATTGAGTCCGAGCACCTGGCAGAGCTCGGCGGTGATGGTGTCCGCCGAGCTCGGATAGTAGGTGAGGATCTCGCGCAGGCGGCTGCCGAGCATGTCGAACATCTCGGGGGTGGGGAAGTACGGATTGCACGGGATGCAGAAGTCGGTGATCTCTCCGGCCTGTCCACCGCCTGCCCTGTTCAAGGTGAAGTACGAAGGGCTGTGCGCGGTGGACGCGCGGAAGAGTGCCGTGACGTTGCCGCCGGCCATGGATCTGCCTCCCCTGCCTGCCAATGGCCCGTACGGATGCGCAGGGACCCTTTCCGAATACGGTTGGGCCTGGGGTGATGTTCAACGACTAGTGTGAACCTTGATGTTCACACCGTCGGGCCCCACGTTCCGAGAGCTCGCCGTACAGGCGCTCTCGTCGATCGAGCACGGCTATGACCTGCTCGCTCCGAAATTCGACGAGACCCCCTTCCGTACCCCCGACCGGCTCCTCGACCCGGTGGTACGAGCGATCCGCCCGCTCGGGCCCTTCGGGTCCGGGCTCGACGTCTGCTGCGGTACGGGCGCGGGAGTGCGGGTGCTGCGAGAGCTGTGCGAGGACGAGGTCACGGGGGTCGACTTCAGCGCGGGCATGCTGGCCGAGGCGAAGGCCACGTACCCCTGGGCCACGTGGGTACAGGCGGACGCGCTCGCGCTCCCCTTCACCGAGGCCTTCGACCTCGCGGTGAGCTTCGGAGCCTTCGGCCATTTCCTGCCGGGTGAGCGCCCGACGCTCTTCGCCCGGATTCACCGCTCGCTGCGTCCCGGCGGCAGATTCGTCTTCCCGCTTCCGGCTCCGGCCCGGGTCGGATCACGGCTGTACTGGGCGCTGTGGGCCTTCGACACGGCGATGCGCGTACGCAACCTGCTGTGGCGGCCGACCTTCGTCATGTACTACCGCACCTTCCGGCTCTCCGACGTCATGTCCGAACTGGGACGGGCGGGGTTCACGGTGGAGCTGCGGCCGCTCGAAGAGCTGGGGCGCCTGAAGGACGGCAGCCCGCGGTGCCGGCTGGTGGTGGCCACGCGCCGCGGCTGAGCCCGCTGTCAGAGCCTCCTGTCACGGGGGACAGCTCCCGTTGCCCAACTCCGGCACAAGGAGTTGACGGATCCCGGACGGTGAGAGTCCGGGATCCGTCCTGCCTCACAGAGCGGTGAGCCGCTCCAGCGGGAACGGCGGCTGCGCCAGGGGGCGAACCGCCAGCCGGGTCAGCGGCAGGGCGTTGTCGTCGCCCGCCGTGCGGTTGGCATGGAGCACTCCGCAGCCCGTGCAGCGGTGGACGAGTACCCACTCGCCGTCGCCGCGCACGGAGATGGCGAGAGGCTCCATCCGGGCTCCGCAGTCGGCCGCCCGGTCGCCGGGGGTGTCGTCGAGGTGACGGCTCCACAGGCAGTTCGGGCAGTGATTGCGGTGGCCCGTGCCGGCGGCGGTCATCGACACGTCGAGGCCGCAGTGCAGGCAGCGGAAGGACTGGGCGCGGGCTTCGGTGCGGGCGCGCCTGGAGGTGTTGCGGGACATCGTGGACACGACTCCTGGTGTGATGCGTGGGATGGGCGTCAGCTCTGAACGCCGTCTCGCATCAAGGGAGTTCATTCCGCGAGAGCGGGAGGCCTTCCTCGATCGCGAGAACGGTTCCGCTGGGCCCTGGGCATACACGCACCACCTCGGCATCGACATCCGGTCACCTGATGAGACCGCGGCGGCGGGGCCCGGGGCAACCGAATTGATTCCGGCCCCGGGACCGCGTACCGGCTAGGTCCTGTCCGGTCGATCAGGCTGGATCAGGGAGCGGGGTCTGGTGCGTGCGATCGCAGGCCGGAGGATGGGGGTCCCCCCGCCGAAGGCAGGGGGAGAGCCGACGCGGAGCGTCGGCGACTGACGCAACGCAGCATGGGGGCACCTCCCGTGCCCGAAGGGCTACGGGGGAGTGCGTGCCGGGGCCCGCGAGCCCGGCAAGATCGGCCGGACAGGACCTAGGCCATTGGGGCTGACGCCCCCACGCCCCCGGGGACCGCCCGCTACGCGGCGCATGGAGGCTCCGCCGTCGACCGGCGGGCAGCGATGTGGCGCACCCGCAGAGCCCGGCGGGCCGTAGCGTCAGGCCACGGAACCTATCCGCCCCGCCGGAACCTCCGTGCCGTCGTGGTGGATGGGGGTGTGCGCTCCCGTCAGGGAGGCTCCGCTGCCGCCACGGCGGTTCGCCACGATCTCCGCCGCGATCGACAGCGCCGTCTCCTGTGGCGTACGCGCGCCGAGGTCCAGGCCGATGGGGCTGCGCAGGCGTGCCAGTTCGAGTTCCGTGACGCCGACCTCGCGCAGGCGCCTGTTGCGGTCCTCGTGCGTGCGGCGTGAGCCCATCGCGCCGACGTACGCGACGGGAAGCCTGAGGGCCAGTTCGAGCAGAGGCACGTCGAACTTGGCGTCGTGGGTCAGGACGCAGAGGACCGTACGGCCGTCCACCTCCGTCGACTCCAGATAGCGGTGCGGCCAGTCGACCACGACCTCGTCCGCCTCCGGGAAACGCGCGGCGGTCGCGAAGACAGGGCGCGCGTCGCAGACCGTGACGTGGTAGCCGAGGAACTTTCCGACCCGTACCAGCGCCGACGCGAAGTCGATCGCGCCGAAGACGATCATCCGCGGCGCCGGCACCGAGGACTCGACGAGGAGGGTCAGCGGGCGGCCGCAGCGCGCGCCGTCCTCGCCGATCGCGACGGTGTCCGTGCGGCCCGCGTCAAGAAGGGCCCGGGCCTCGCCCGCCGCCGTACGGTCGAGTTCCGGGTGGCCGCCGAGGGAGCCTTCGTACGAGCCGTCGGGCAGCACCAGCAGCGCCCGGCCCAGCAGTTCGGACGGTCCGTCGGTGATGCGGGCGAGGGCCGCCGCCTCTCCTCGGGCAGCAGCCGCGAGTGCCGCGGGGAAGACCCCGCCGCTTACCGGGGTGACCAGGATGTCGATGATGCCGCCGCAGGTCAGACCGACGGCGAAGGCGTCCTCGTCGCTGTAGCCGAACCGCTCGAGGACGGTGAGACCGTCCTCGAGCGACTGCTGACACAACGCGTACACCGCGCCTTCGACACACCCTCCGGAGACCGACCCGATCGCCGTGCCGTCGCTGTCCACGGCGAGTGCCGCGCCCGGCTGCCGGGGCGCGCTGCCGCCGACGGCCACCACGGTGGCGACGGCGAACTCGCGTCCCTGCTCGACCCACCGGTTCAGCTCGTCGGCGATGTCCAGCATGTCGGTCTCCTCAAGGGTGTTTGTGAGGCTGCGGAAGGGAGCTAGTTGACTCCCAGCCAGCCCTCGATCGGGTGAAGGGCGAAGTACGCCAGGAAGACGGCGGACAGCACCCACATCAGCCAGCCGACGTCGCGGGCCCTGCCCTGGACGGTCTTGATCAGGACGTGGGCGATGACGCCCGCCGCGATGCCCGCGGTGATCGAGTACGTGAAGGGCATCAGCACAGTCGTGAGGAAGACCGGGATCGAGGTCGCCTGGTCGTTCCAGTCGATGTGCTTGGCGTTCGTCAGCATCATCGAGCCGATGACGACGAGCGCGGCGGCGGCCACCTGGGTGGGGATGACCTGGGCCAGCGGGGTGAAGAACAGGCAGAGCGTGAAGGCGAGACCGGTGATGACACTGGCGAGGCCGGTGCGCGCACCGTCGCCGACGCCCGCGGTGGACTCGACGAACACCGTCTGGCCGGAGGCACCGGCGAGACCGCCCAGCGCGCCACCCGCACCGTCGATGGCGAGCGCCTTGTTGAGGCCGGGCATCCTGCCCTTGTCGTCGGCGAGGCCCGCCTGCTGGCCGATGCCGATGATGGTGCCCATGGCGTCGAAGAAGCCGGCCAGCACCAGGGTGAAGACGATGACGCCGACGGTGATGCCACCGACGCTGCCGATACCGCTGAAGGAGACGCTGCCGAAGAGGCCGAAGTCAGGGGTGCTGACGATGGAGCCGGTGATCTCGGGCGCGTTCAGTCCGCCCCAGGCCTTCTTGTCGAGGCCCGCGAACTGGTGGACCAGCGCCGCGAAGGCCGTGCCGCCGACGATGCCGATGAGGATCGCGCCGGGGACCTTGCGGACCTGGAGCAGGAAGATCAGCAGGACGGTGACGGAGAAACAGAGCACCGGCCAGCCGGTGAGCATGTCACTCGTACCGAGCTGGATCGGCTTCGCGCCGGAAAGGCCGCCGGGGCCGGGCATGGAGGTGACGAAGCCCGCCTGCACCAGGCCGATGAGGCAGACGAAGAGGCCGATGCCCATGGTGATGGCGTGCTTGAGCGCCAGTGGGATGGCGTTCATGATCAGTTCGCGCAGACCGGTGACAACGAGCAGGACGATCACGAGACCGTAGATGACGCACATGCCCATCGCGTTTTCCCAGGTCATCTCCGGAGCGACCTGGAATGCCATGACGGCGGAGACGCTGAGTCCCGCGGCGAGGGCGAGCGGCACATTGCCGATGAAGCCCATCACGATGGTGGTTGCGGCGGCGGCGAATACGGTCGCGGTGGTCAGCTGATCACCGTCGAGCCTGTGACCGGCCGCATCGGGCACCGACAGAATCACGGGGTTGAGAAGGATGATGTACGCCATCGCCATGAAGGTGGTGATGCCGCCACGCACCTCCCGACCGATGGTCGACCCTCGCTGGGTTATGTGGAAATACCGGTCGAGCCAAGACCGCCCGGCGGGCTGGCGCGTTCCCGCGCCGGCGTCCTCCGCCGTGGTCTTGGTCTCAAGGGACTGCTGGGTCATGGTGCCTACTCCCAAGGTTCACAGGGGCACCCGCATGGGGACTCGAGATCGCGGGATTTGGGATGGTGCGTTGGCTGCACGACCCGGGGGACGGCCCGAGACGAACTTGGTTGGTGCTGCGTCACTGCTGTGTTTACTGCTGGTTCACTGCGGGGTTTTCCAGAGACCGCGAGCGGTGCGGTACTGGGGTTCTCCGGGCAGCGCGACGGGCCGGGAATTGTGACGTTCTCGTCAGTCGCGGCGCACCGCCCGGAGAGCTCGTGAATCAGGTACCGGTGAGGTGCTCGGGGCGGACCGGTGTCCTGTTCAGCTCCAGACCCGTCGCGTTCCGGATCGCCGCGAGGACGGCCGGAGTTGACGAGAGGGTCGGGGCCTCGCCGACGCCGCGCAGCCCGTAGGGCGCGTGGTCGTCGGCCAGTTCGAGTACGTCGACGGGGATGGTCGGCGTATCGAGGATGGTGGGGATCAGATAGTCCGTGAAGGAGGGGTTGCGCACCTTCGCGGTCTTCGGGTCGACGATGATCTCCTCCATGACCGCCACGCCCAGGCCCTGGGTGGTGCCACCCTGGATCTGGCCGACGACGGACAGCGGGTTGAGTGCCTTGCCGACGTCCTGGGCGCAGGCCAGTTCGATGACCTTGACCAGGCCGAGCTCGGTGTCCACCTCCACCACGGCGCGGTGCGCGGCGAAGGAGTACTGGACGTGGCCGTGGCCCTGGCCGGTGACCAGGTCGAAGGCCTCGGTGGGGCGGTGACGCCACTCGAGCTCCAGGTCGACCGCCTCGCCTTCGAGCACGTCCACCAGGTCGGCGAGGACCTCGCCGCCGTCGGTGACGACCTTGCCGCCTTCGAGCAGCAACTCGGCGGTGGCCCACGCCGGGTGGTACGAGCCGAACTTGCGGCGGCCGATCTCCAGGACCTTCTCGCGGACGTTCTCGCAGGTGTGCTTCACCGCGCCGCCCGTCACGTACGTCTGGCGGGATGCCGACGTCGAACCGGCGGAGCCGACCTGGGTGTCGGCCGGGTGGATCGTCACCTGCGTGACGCCGAGCTCGGTGCGGGCGATCTGCGCGTGGACGGTGACACCTCCCTGGCCGACCTCCGCCATCGCGGTGTGCACGGTCGCGACCGGCTGGCCGCCCACGACCTCCATGCGCACGCGGGCCGTTGAGTAGTCGTCGAAGCCCTCGGAGAAACCGACGTTCTTGATGCCGACCGCATAGCCGATGCCGCGGACGACGCCCTCGCCGTGGGTGGTGTTGGACAGACCGCCCGGCAGGGCGCGTACGTCCGCCTCCTCGCCGGCGGCGAGCCACTGCTGCTCGGGCGGCAGCGGCATGGCCTTGACACGGCGCAGCAGTTCGGCGACCGGGGCCGGGGAGTCGACCGGCTGGCCGGTCGGCATGATCGTGCCCTGCTCCATGGCGTTGAGCTGACGGAACTCGACCGGGTCCATGCCCAGTTTCGCCGCGAGCTTGTCCATCTGTGCCTCGTACGCGAAGCACGCCTGGACCGCGCCGAAGCCGCGCATGGCGCCGCAGGGCGGGTTGTTGGAGTAGAGCGCGAGCGCCTCGATGTCGACGTCTTCGAGGACATACGGGCCGACGCTCAGGGAAGCGGCGTTGCCGACGACCGCCGGGGAGGCCGACGCGTACGCGCCGCCGTCCAGGACGATCCTGCACTTCATGTGCGTGAGCTTGCCGTCCTTGGTGGCGCCGTGCTCGTAGTAGAGCTTCGCCGGATGCCGGTGCACGTGTCCGAAGAAGGACTCGAACCGGTTGTAGACGATCTTGACGGGCTTGCCGGTACGCAGGGCGAGCAGGCAGGCGTGGATCTGCATCGACAGGTCCTCGCGGCCGCCGAACGCGCCGCCGACGCCGGAGAGCGTCATCCGCACCTTGTCCTCGGGCAGGCCGAGGACCGGGGCGATCTGGCGGAGGTCGGAGTGCAGCCACTGGGTGGCGACGTACAGCTCGACGCCGCCGTCCTCGGACGGCACGGCGAGGCCGGACTCGGGGCCGAGGAATGCCTGGTCCTGCATGCCGAAGGTGTACTCGCCCTTGACGATCACGTCCGCGCGCTCGGCGGCCTCGTCGGCGTTGCCGCGGACGATGGGCTGGCGGTGCACGATGTTCGGGTGCGGGACATGGCCGATGTGGTGGTCGTCGCGGCCCTCGTGGACCAGGATCGCGCCGGGCGCGGTCGCGGACGCCTCGTCCGTGATGAGCGGCAGCTCGGCGTACTCGATCTTGATCTTGGCGGCGGCGCGGCGTGCGGTCTCCGGGTGGTCGGCGGCGACCAGGGCCACCGGCTCGCCGTGGTGGCGGACCTTGCCGTGGGCGAGAACCGGGGTGTCCTGGATCTCCAGGCCGTAGTTCTTCACTTCGGTGGGCAGGTCGTCGTAGGTCAGCACGGCGTAGACGCCGGGCATCGCGACGGCCTCGCCGATGTCGATCGACTTGATCTCGGCGTGCGCGACGGTGCTGCGGAGCGTGTGGCCCCAGAGCATGTCCTCGTGCCACATGTCCGAGGAGTACGCGAACTCGCCGGTGACCTTGAGGGTGCCGTCGGGCCGCAGCGTCGACTCGCCGATGCCGCCCTTGGTCTGCGAGCCCTGGGTGAGGTTCGTGGGGGTTCCGGTGGTGGCCATGGCTGTCAGACCGCCTCTTCCTGGCGGGCGGCCGCGAGGCGGACCGCGTCGAGGATCTTCTCGTAACCGGTGCAGCGGCAGAGGTTGCCGGAGAGCGCCTCGCGGATGTCCGCGTCGGACGGCTCGGCATTGCGCTCCAGCAACTCGTCGGCGGCGACCAGCAGACCGGGGGTGCAGAAACCGCACTGGACGGCGCCGGCGTCGATGAACGCCTGCTGGATCGGGGAGAGCTGGCCCTGCCCGCCGGCCTGACCGTCCGTGGGCTTGGCCTCCCAGCCCTTGGCGGTGTCCAGCGAGGTGCCGCAGGCGCCGGTGGCGCAGCCGCCGTGCTCGGCGCGCTGCGTGGCGTAGTCCGCCAGGCCCTCTACGGTGACGACCTCGCGGCCCTCGACCTGACCTGCGGCGACGAGGCAGGAACAGACCGGCACGCCGTCCAGGCGGACCGTGCAGGAGCCGCACTCGCCCTGCTCGCAGGCGTTCTTGGAGCCCGGCAGGCCCATGCGCTCGCGCAGTACGTAGAGAAGGCTCTCGCCCTCCCACACGTCGTCGGCTTCCTGCTGACGACCGTTGACCGTGAAGTTCACGCGCATTATGCGACTCCCTCAATGCTGCGGCCGTTGCCGCGGTAGGACTCCCACGTCCAGCCGAGCGTGCGGCGGGCCATGATGCCGACCGCGTGGCGGCGGTAGCTGGCGGTGCCGCGCACATCGTCGATGGGGCTGCAGCCGGCGGATGCGAGCTCCGCGAACTGCTTGGCGATCGACGGGGTGATGATCTTCTTGCTGTCCCAGAAGCCGCCCTCTTCGAGCGCGGCGTTCAAGAACTCCTCGGCCGCCTTCGCCCGGACCGGGGTCGGGGCGGCGGAGCCGATGCCGGTGCGCACCGTACGGGTCTCGGGGTGCAGGGCCAGGCCGAAGGCGCAGACGGCGATGACCATCGCGTTGCGGGTGCCGACCTTGGAGAACTGCTGCGGGCCGTCGGCCTTCTTGATGTGCACGGCGCGGATGAGCTCGTCCGGGGCCAGAGCGTTGCGCTTCACGCCGGTGTAGAACTCGTCGATCGGGATCAGGCGGCTGCCGCGCACCGACTCGGCCTCGACCTCGGCGCCCGCGGCGAGCAGCGCCGGGTGGGCGTCGCCGGCCGGGGACGCGGTGCCGAGGTTGCCGCCGACGCCGCCGCGGTTACGGATCTGCGGGGAGGCCACGGTGTGCGACGCCAGCGCCAGACCGGGCAGCTCGGCCCGGAGGTGGTCCATGATCTGGGTGTACGGCACGGAGGCGCCCAGGCGGACGTTGTCCTCGCCGACCTCCCATTCGCGCAGCTCGCCGATGCGGTTCAGGTCCATGAGGTACTCGGGCCGGCGGTGGTCGAAGTTGATCTCGACCATCACATCGGTGCCACCCGCGATGGGGACAGCGGTGGGGTGCTCGGCCTTGGCGGCGAGCGCCTCCTCCCAGCTGGCGGGGCGAAGGAAGTCCATGAGTGGCTCTCTTCTTCTTAATCGGGGTCGTTCGTCGCAACGGGCCCGGGACGGCCGGCCCTCGACTGGTTATTCATGTGCCGTTAACGCGGTGTGGCCCAAGTACACAAGGCGTGCCCCGCCCGGTGCAGTCACCGAAACCATGAAGGAGTTGGCTGGTCGCCTGTCTCGTCTTGTAGATTCGAACGAAAGGCGAGGCTCAGTAACCTCACTGTTTTCCCATGAAAACCGTGGCCATGGGCCACCGGCAACAACGAGACAGATCGGCGGCGACGAGATGCGGCTGCACGCACTTCTGGAGACCGAAGCGCTGGGGCTGCGGCTGCTCGGCGGCGAGGACGAACTCGACCGCGGCGTACGTGGTGTGATGACGACCGACCTGCGGGACCCGAGCCGCTATCTCTCGGGCGGCGAACTGGTACTTACGGGGCTCGCCTGGCGGCATTCGGCCGAGGACTCGGAGCCGTTCGTCCGGATCCTGGCGAGCGCCGGGGTGGCCGGTCTGGCGGCCGGCGAGGCCGAACTGGGGAACATTCCCGGTGATCTCGTGGAGGCGTGTTCTCGCCATCGACTGCCACTCTTTGCAGTTAATGAATCTGTTGCATTCGCGACGATCACAGAGTATGTCGTGCGCCAGGTCTCCGGCGAGCGCGCCGGTGACCTCGCGGCAGTCGTGGACAGGCACAGAAGGCTGATGACGTCGGGTCCCGCAGGCGGCGGCCCCGAGGTCGTTCTGGACCTCCTCGGCTCCGACCTGGACCTTCGCGCCTGGGTGCTCTCCCCCACCGGCCGCCAGATCGCGGGCGCGGGCGACCCGCTGCCCGGCCCGGTGAGCGCCACGCTCGCGGGCGAGCATCTGGCCGCCACCCGTACCGGCCGCCGCGGCCCGCACCGCGCGACCATCGCAGGAGCGACGTACTCCCTCTTCCCGATCCGCAACACCGGACGCGGAGCCGCCCCCGCGTCCCGCGACGTACGCGAGAGTGTCCTGTCGGACTGGCTGCTGGCGGTCGAGGCCGACGCGGGCGACTGGCCGGCCGCCCGGCTGGATCTGCTGCAGGGCGTGACCCAGCTGATCGCCGTCGAGCGGGACCGGCGCGAGGCGGCCCGTACGGTACGGCGCCGGCTCGCCCAGGAAGTCCTCGAACTGGTCCAGACGGGTGCCGCGCCCGCCGAGATCGCGGCCAGGCTGCGGGTGGCCGCCCCCGTACTGCTGCCCGGCCTCGGGACCGCGCCGCACTGGCAGGTCGTGGTGGCCCGGGTGGAGTGGGAGCAGGACGGGGCAGCGGGGGCCGCGATCGAGGCCGGTCCCGTCGCCCAGTCCCTGCTGGAGGAGATCCTGGTCGACCCGATGGCCGAGGGCGCCGACTCCGGCGACCGGATCGCGGTCGCCCACACCGGCGACGAGGCGATCGCGCTGGTTCCGCTGCCCGCCCTCCCCGTCGACCCGGAGGGCCCGGACGTCGAGTCCACGGAGGCCGGACTCCACGCGGACGCGCTGCTCGGCTCCGTACGCGACCCGCTCTCGGCCGGTCTCGACGGCGACGGGCGGCTCACGCTGGGCGTCAGCGCGGCCGTCAGCTCGGCGGAGGGCCTGCGCGGCGCGCTGGAGGAGGCCCGGCACGCCCGCCGGGTGGCCGCGGCCCGCCCGGGCCGGGTCTGCGCGGCCGGCCACCACGAGCTGGCCTCGCACGTCCTGCTGCTGCCGTTCGTCCCGGACGACGTGCGCCGCGCCTTCACGGCCCGGCTGCTGGACCCGCTGCGCGATTACGACCGGCGGCACCGGGCGGAGCTCATCCCGACGCTGGAGGCGTTCCTGGACTGCGACGGGTCCTGGACGCGGTGCGCGACGCGGCTGCATCTGCATGTGAACACCCTGCGGTACCGGGTGGGCAGGATCGAGCAACTGACGAGCCGTGATCTGTCGCGCCTGGAGGACAAGCTGGACTTCTTCCTGGCGCTGCGGATGAGCTGACTCGGAGTCCGCCGAGCCCGATGCTTGACGCGCACCCCGCCCCCGCTCGCCACAGTCACCCACACGAGGGATGGCATAGCCCATCGAGTTGACGCGCCACCCATCTCTCACCACACGATTGTGAATTCATTCACCTGACCCCTTGGCCAGGCATGCCTATCCATGCTGAGATGCGGGCAGACCCAACAGCTCAATGGCGTGCTCGGGGAGGGCAAGTGGCGCATACCGCCATGTCTGGTTCCGGAACCACTGCAGGTGACGATCCACTCCAGACCGCGGTATGGCGGCTGCGTTCGCGCGGCTGTTGGACCGACGCAGCGGCTCTGCTCACCGCCCACGCGGCCGATCCGGCGGCGGCGCTCGAACGGGCCGGACTGCTCGTCGAGCGCTGCCTGTTCACCGGCGAGGGCTGGGCCGACGCGGAGGACGCGCTGCGTACGGCGGAGGCGGTGGCCGGGGACGACGAGGAGCGCGGCGGCGCGGCGTGCGAGCGCGGGCGGCTGGCGTACGCGGCGACCGTTCTCGGCGTACGCGACCGCGCCGACGAGGCCCGCGCGGCACTCGGCCGGGCCGCGGCGCTGCTCGCCCCCACCTCGCCGGGACGACCACTGCTGGACTTCCGCCGCGGCCTGGTCGCCGAGCACATCGCCGACTCCCCGCAGGCGGCCCTCGCCGCCTATCAGCGGGCGCACGCCGGAGCGGCCGCGCACGGGGACACGCTCCTGCTCTCGTTCACCTGGCACCACCAGGCCGGACTCGCCCTGCGCGAAGGGGAGTTGGCGCAGGCACGGCACGGCTTCGCCGAGTCGCTGCGGATCCGCGAGGAGCTCGGCTATCTGATCGGCACGGCCCCGACGCTGGCCGCGCTCGCCGACTGCGAGGCGGAACCGGAGGCGAGCCGGCTACGGGCGGAGGCGGGGCGGCTGTTCCGGCTCCTGGGCGGCGTACCGGTGTGGCTCGGCGCCCAACTGGCCCAGACGGTGCCGGTCCAGTCCTCCCCGGTCCAGTCCCCTCCCGTTCAGTCCTCCCCTCCGCAGCCCGAGCCCGCGGCATGACCGGCGGCATGACCGGCGCGAGGAGCCACCGGTGAGCGCCCGCCGGACGGACGGCCCCGTCCCGGAACCTCAGTCGCCCTGGGACGAGATCACGACCGGCCTGTGGATGGGCGGCCATGTCTGGGCCGACGCGGACGGCCGCCATCTGGACGCCGTCGTCGACCGTGAATTCGACCTGGTGATAAGCCTGTTCACCCGCCAGGGCCACGGCCCGCCCGAGGGCGTCGAACACCATGTCGTCCCGATCCCGGACGACTGGCTGACCTCGGAGCAGATCGACGAGGTCCTCCGGCTGGCGCTCATCACCGCCGACGCCGTACGCGCCGGCCGCACCGCGCTCGTACGCTGTTACTCCGGCTACAACCGCTCGGGCCTGGTGGTGGCCCAGACCCTGATCGAACTGGGCCACGACGGCGCGGGAGCGATCGATCTGATCCGGCGCAGGCGCTCGCCGTGGGCCCTGCACAACGTCGCCTTCGAGCAGTACCTCACGACCGGCCTGGACATCGCCTCACTGCTGACGGGCCTGGAGTCACCGTCCTGAACATCCGGCTCACACCAGCCAGGCGAGGGCCCTGACCGGATTCATGACCAGCAGTACGAGGACGACGGCCACGACGACCCAGAGAACTCCCCGCCCACGGCGCCGCCGCGCCTGCCGCTGCCGATCGGGCCACGCCCGCCACGCCTCGGGCTCGGCCCGCACCTGAGTCCTGCCGCGCTTGCCCATACGCACCCTGCCCTGCCGCCGGGCGGCCTCCTCGTCCTGCCGCCGCAACCGCTCGGTCACCATCCGCGCCCGCGCGGACGGCTCCTTCGGCGCGGCGAGCCGTGCGGGTCCCTCGCTCTCCCGCTGAAATTCCTCCCAGGCCTCGTCGGGTATGGACGGCTCCGGCAGCTCCGCGGACATCAACGACCCCCCGTTTGTTCGGACTTCGGCAACGGCTCAACACCGCACAAGCGGCACAGATTAGTGCAGCCATGGCCAAGGGTCATCGGTGGGTGGGCAGGGGACGCCGCGACCGGATCGGGCCGTCAGGCCTCCGCGCCCGTGAAGTGCTCCCTCACCAGCGACTGCACCACCGTCAGGTCCTCGGCCACCAGCGCCTCCAGCAGTGCCATGTGTTCCGCCGCGTCCGCCACCAGGTCCGCGCGGCGGGTGACCGGGGCGCTCGTCAGGGGCCATTGGGAGCGGCGGTGGAGGTCGTCCGCGACCATCACGAGTTGCTGGTTGCCCGACAGGGCGAGTACCGCGCGGTGGAAGGCGCGGTCTGTTTCCGCGTAGGCGGCGCGGTCGCCCGTTGCCGCCGCGGCTGCCGTCGCGTCGGCCAGGGGGCGCAGCGCCGACCAGCCGGCGGCCGGGATCGTGCGGGCCAGGCGGAGCATGACCGGGATTTCGATCAGCGCGCGGACCTCGGCGAGTTCGGCCAGTTCGCGGGCGCTGCGAACGGTGACGCGGAAGCCGCGGTTGGGGACGACCTCGACCGCGCCCTCGATGGCAAGCTGCTGCATCGCCTCGCGTACGGGTGTCGCCGAGACACCGAAGCGTTCGCCGAGGACGGGCGCGGAGTAGACCTCGCCGGGGGCCAGCTCGCCGTCGACGAGGGCCGTGCGCAGGGCTTCGAGGATCTGGCCGCGGACCGAGTGGCGCTGGACCGTGCGGGGGGCCGTGCCCGGTGCGGGGGGCTCGCTGTGGGTGTGTTCGCCGCGGGCCTGTTCCGGGATGAGGGGACGAGCGGGCCGGGAGTCCGCCGGACCTGCCTGTTCGGGGACGTGCGGGGACGCGAAAAGCCGCGGCGTCGCGGCGTCGCGCGCTCGGGCCTGCTCCACTCGGGTCCTCCTCCGGACGGGGGTCTGGCCCGGCTCGCGTACGCATGGGCCCTTGTGCACCATAGGCGGACGAGACAACAGTTCAAACATCGATCGCGCCGGGTAAGGTAAGGCTAACCTCCTAACGATCGCGATTCGGTGGTCCCCGGCATGACCCGTCCCGCCCTGCTGCCCGCCCTTGCCTCGCCCGTCCAGGACGCCTACGCGCGCCTGGCCGAGGTCTTCTCCGGGCTGGGGATACGGGAGCTCTCGGACGGCGAGCAGGCCCCCGTGGGCGGCGGCTGGGTGGGCGCCGCGGAGCTCGCGGCCGGTGGGCCCGCCCTCAACGCCTTTCTCGCCTGGGACAACGCGCAGGTCCTGCGGGACCACGGACAGCAGGCCCGGCCCGACGTCATCGCCGGCTTCGGCCTGCATCGCTACGCCTGGCCCGCCTGTCTGCTGATCACCGTCCCCTGGTTTCTCCACCGCCGTGTGCCGCGCCTGCCCGTCGAGGACGTCGCCTTCCAGCGGACGCTCGGCCGCATGACGGTCCGCGTGAGGGAATTCACCTGCCTGCCGGGCGACCGGGCCGCGCAGCTGCCCGGCGCCCGCGTCGTACCGGACGAGGAAGCCCTGTGCGCCGCGGTGCGTGACGCCGTCGCCGAGCACATCGGGCCCGTACTGGACGGCTTCGCTCCGCGGATGCGGCGCGGCAGGCGCGCGCTGTGGGGCATGGCGACCGACGAGATCGTCGAGGGCCTGTGGTACGTCGGGCAGCTGCTCGGCGAGGAGCAGCGCGCGGTGGCGGAGCTGGAGCGGCTGCTGCCGGGCACCACCAAGCCGTACGTCGGGAGCGCCGGCTTCCGCGAGCTCACCGGCCCGGGCGGCGAACTGCTGCCGACCCGCGACCGGACCGGCTGCTGCCTCTTCTACACCCTGCGGCCCGAGGACACCTGTGTCACCTGTCCGCGCACGTGTGACGCGGACCGCGTGGACCGGCTGCGGCCGAACGTCTGATCTCTCGTATGCCGGTTGACACGCCATCCGACCGGGTGACGTAAATCGAACCAACTCCCCTTGCTCATACGACAGTTCGAGCGAAACGCACCTATCCGTATGCCCTGGTGCCCCATTGGCGTTCTCTTGCCCCGAAACCCCTTGGGGGCGCTGGGACTTCGGCCACTATGGCGGCCGAAACGCTCTACCGCGATGCAAGGGACACCGCCCATGAGACTGACCGACATATCACTGTGGCTGCTTCCTGGCGGCGTGATGCTCCTGGGGTGCCTGGGCGCGGTGACGGTGTTCACACGCGGCAAGCGCGCCAGTGACAAGGCCTCCGACGACTCCTGGGAACGCAGCGAGGAGCGCCGGCGGCGCAAGGAGGCGATCTACGGTACGGCCTCCTATGTGCTCCTGTTCTGCTGTGCCGCCGTCGCCGCCGCCCTCTCGTTCCACGGCCTCGTCGGCTTCGGCCAGCAGAATCTCAACCTCACCGGGGGCTGGGAGTATCTCGTCCCCTTCGGTCTCGACGGCGCCGCCATGTTCTGCTCGGTGCTGGCCGTGCGCGAGGCCAGCCACGGTGACGCGGCGCTCGGCTCGCGGCT
This sequence comes from Streptomyces sp. NBC_00322, assembly GCF_036147535.1. Classification (NCBI taxonomy): domain Bacteria; kingdom Bacillati; phylum Actinomycetota; class Actinomycetes; order Kitasatosporales; family Streptomycetaceae; genus Streptomyces; species Streptomyces sp. NBC_00322. The sequence goes on from NZ_CP108019.1 coordinate 2,166,085, forward strand.
GCTGGTGTGGCTGTTCGCGGGCGCGGCCGCCTGGTTCAACTGGGTACACGCGCCACGGGGGTTCGGCCACGACGGGGCCCCTCAGTTCTTCTCCGGGATGTCGCTGTCGGCAGCCGTCCTGTTCGACCGGGCGCTCAAGCAGACCCGCCGGGCGGCGCTGCGCGAGCAGGGCCTGGTGCCCCGCCCGCTGCCGCAGATCCGCGTCGTGCGCTGGCTGCGCGCTCCCCGGGAGACCTTCGGCGCCTGGTCGCTGATGCTTCTGGAGGGCGTACGCACCCTGGACGAGGCGGTGGAGGAAGTCCGCGAGGACCGGCAGCTGAAGGAGCAGAACCGCCTGCGCAGGCGGGACCGGGAGAAGATGGAACGGGCGCAGATAAGGGCACTCAACCGGCAGCACCGGGCCTGGGGGCGCGGGCGCCACCGGCTGTCCGAACTGCGCTCGGAGCTTCCCGCCCTGGGCTCCGCAACCGGTTCGGCACAGGCCGCCTCGGGCGGCGTCGGGTCCGTCGCGGAGCCTGCCATAGCCGAGCCGGGACAGCTGCCGTTTCGTTCCCGGCCCTCCCTGCAGGCCGTGAAACCGGCCAACGGCACTGAGCCGCGCACGATCGACCTCACCGCCGAGGACGACACCCAGGCGCTGCCGCGTCTCGACTCCCTGGAGCGGAAGCTCACGGATCTCGAGCGGCAGTTCGGCTGAGGGCGCCGCAACCCGTACGAAGGCCGGTCTGCGAAGGTCAGACCGGCCTTCCGTGCAGCTCGAACCAGACCACCTTGCCGACGCCGTGTGTATGGACGCCCCACGCGTCGGCCAGGCTCTGCACCAGCACAAGCCCGCGGCCGTGGGTGTCCAGGTGCGCCGCCGGTGCGCGTGGAACCGGCAGTCCGGCCATGAAGTCCCGTACCTCCACGCGGAGGGTGGAGGCCGCGACGGTCGCCGTGACGACCGCGCCGTGATCGGTGTGGACCAGCGCGTTGGTCACCAGCTCGCTGGCCAGCAGCTCCGCCACGTCCTTCGTGTCCTGCCCTCTCCAGTGCCGTAACAACTCCCGTAAAGCACGTCGCACTTCAGGCACAGCGGTGAGATCCGCACAGCCCAGCCTGCGATGCAGCTGACCGCGCCCTTCTCCCTCCGCCCCGGATTCCCGGCCGCACCCGCTCGCCGCCGGTCCGGCCCCTCCCTGACGCCCCGTCATCATCCCCACCCGCACGTCGGAACAGCCCCTTCTCCGGAATGACTCCCTTTGTCGAACACGCTCACGGACATGCATTCCCCGAGCGGGGAGCACCACTCATGTCGATTCATCAACCACATGCCGGGCCGGACTCAGGGCCTCGGTACGTTTCGGAGGTTGGAGCGAGCCAGCTGCACCATCCGGCCCACGCCGCCGTCCAGCACGACCCATGGAGGGAGCGGTTACGCCTCCCAGATGGCGACAGCCGTACGGTCGTCGGCGTACCCCTTCACCCTCAGCTGGGTGTCGGCGAGGAACGCCGCAAGGCCGGGCGGCTCGGCGGGGGTCCAGCGCACGGCCAGCTCCTCGGCGAGGGCGGGCTCGCCGCGCAGCGGCTCGGCCAGGCCCGTACTGCACAGCAGCAAGGTGTCGCCCGGACGGGCCACCGAGGCACGGAAGCGGAAGGGTTCGGTCGGTGGCGGGGGCGGTGCCTCGATGTACGGCGAGGGCGGCGTCGCGATCCCCAAGTCCATGGTGAGCCGGTCGCCCTCGGGGGTCTCGGCGGGCGGTGACCCGAATCCGACGACGGCGTCGCCGGTGACTGCCGCGCGCTCGGGGACCGAGGGCTCGATGTCCTGCCAGACGCCGTCGCGCAGACGGAAGAGACCGCCCCCGCCGACGCCGAAGAACACCCGGGTGCGGCACTCGGGATCGGCGGAGAGCAGCAGACAGCGCAGATGGGCGGTGTACTCCTCCGGCTGGACCCCGAGCTCGGCGGCGCCGGCCCGCAGCTTGCCGAAGCTGCGGTCGGTGAGCCGGTGCAGCCCGGATTTGAGGTCGCCGCGGCGGCCTGCCCTTATGTCTTCGGAGAGCCGGGCGTGGCTGCGGCCGACGGCTCCGCCGATCCAGCGGCAGGCGTCGGCGGCGGCGAGATGGGCGCCCTCGGCGGCGCGGGCGCCGCTGGCGACGGCGACCAGGACGAGCGCGGCATCGCCGGTGCCGAATCGGGCGGTGAGCAGGGCGTCGCGGCGCGGCTCGCCGCGGTAGCGCGCGGAGTCGCCGCGGCTGGAGACGGCGCGCAGGGTGTATGTGCCGTAACGGGCGCCGTCGAGCACGGTGTCGGCGACGAGTTCGTCCAGGTCCTGGGGCTGGGCCGGGGGCAGGGCCGTGGGCTCGGCGTCGTAGGTGGGCGGGCCGTCGCCGACGTGGCCGGCCTGGGGACGGGCGGGAGGCGTGGGCGGAGGGCCGGCCGACTCCTGGGGAGGGAGCGGGACTTGGGAAGGCGGCTCGGCGGGGCGCGGCGGCTCGGGAGGGAGTTGGGCGGGCGGGGGCGCAGTGCGCGGCGGCTCCCACGACGCGCGTTGCCTCGGGGGCGCGGCCGGCCGCGCCGGGGTGCTCGGCGACGCGGCGGGCGGAGCGGGAGCGGAGACGTCCGCGGGGTGCGTCTCCCACCAGGCGCGCGGGCGCATCCGGTCCGGCGCCGGGCCCGGTTCCGGGTCCCACTCCGGGTCCGGTTCTCGCGGCTCGGGTGCGTCGTCCGCAGCCACCGCATCCGCCGCCGAGTCGAATCGGTCGTCAAGCGTGTCGCCCGCTCTCGCCGCGGGCCCGGTGTCCGGGGCGGACGCGTCGTACAGCCGGTTCCACCAGTCGTCCTCGGTGGCGGGCCTCTCCCCCTGCTGACTCATGCCCTTATTGTCCACCGCACGGGCGGTACGAAAACGGGGCATCCGGAAAAAGAGACGTTCGACGGGTGGTCCGCCGGGCGTCCCAACCCCCCACGGGAAGGACGTCCGGCGGACCGTTTCGTGGTCAGCGCAGGGCGTATGCGTTGGCCACGAGCTGGATGGCGGAGTCGCAGAGCTTTGTACGGGTGCCGGGACAGGCGCGAAATGCACTGTTGCCGGAGGCTGTTGGTGCTGCGGTGGCGCCACATTGGCAGAGCGGCCACCGGAGCAGGGATGATGTGCGAGGCGGAAATACGCCGTGGCCGGTTTCCGCCATCACGTCCGAAGAAGCGCACGTCCGGGGAGGGGTGGGGTCTGGTGCTGGGAGCGATAGGTCTCGACGAGAGACAGGAGTCGGCATACCGCGCGCTCGTCGCGCTCGGGGCGGCGGAGGTCACGGATCTCGCGCACCGGCTGGCCCTGCCGGAGCCGGACACGGAACGCGCGCTGCGCAGGCTGGAGCAACACGGCCTCGCCGCACAGTCCTCGGCGCGTACGGGACGCTGGGTGGCGGCGCCGCCGGGAGTGGCGCTGGGGGCACTGCTGACCCAGCAGCGGCACGAGCTGGATCAGGCCGAACTGGCGGCTGCGCTGCTCGCCGAGGAGTACCGCGCGGAGGCCGCCGAGCCCGCCGTGCACGATCTGGTCGAGGTGGTGACCGGCGCGAGCGCCGTCGCGCACCGTTTCGTACAGCTGCAGCTGGGTGCGACCGAGGAGGTCTGCGCCCTGGTCACCGGCAATCCGGTCGTGGTCTCCGGAACGGACAACGAGGCGGAGGAGAAGGCCGCGACTCGTGGCGTCACCTACCGCGTGGTGGTCGAGCGCGAGGTGCTGGCCATGCCCAGTGGGATCACGGAACTGAGCGCGGCGCTCGGCCGCGACGAACAGGTCAGGGTGGTGGAGCGGGTCCCGACCAAACTGGTTGTCGCGGACCGGACCCTGGCGATGGTTCCGCTGACCGGGCGGGGGGCCGAGCCCGCGGCCCTCGTCGTCCATGCGAGCGGTCTCCTCGAATCGCTGACGGGCCTGTTCGAGGCGGTGTGGCGGGACGCCCTGCCGATACGGCTCGGCGCGCGCGGCGACGTCTGTGAGGAAGCGGCTCCTGCGCCCGACGCCACGGACCTGGAGATCCTTTCGCTGCTGCTCGCCGGGATGACGGACGCGAGCGCGGCCAAGCAGCTGGACCTGGGGCTGAGGACCGTTCAGCGCCGGGTGAAGGGGCTGATGGACCTGACGGGCGTGACGACCCGGCTGCAGCTCGGCTGGCATGCGTACGCGAGGGGCTGGGTGGCTCGCGACCTGCGGGGTTGAGCGGGATCCTGCACCCTTGGCAGATGGGCGTGTGGCAGCTCCTGCTGGTCGGCCTGGTGATGCTGCTGGGCCTGCTCGGGGTTCTCATACCCGGTGTGCCGGGGCGGTGGCTGGTGTGGGCCGCGGTCATGTGGTGGTCGCTGCACGAGAAGACCGGAACGGCCTGGGCCCTGCTGGTGGGCGCGACGGTGGTCCTGCTCGTCGACCAGGTACTGGTGTGGCTGCTGCCGCCGCGCCGGGTGCGCGACGTTGGAGTCACCCGCCGGATGGTCGTGTCCGCGGGCGTGGGGGCGCTGATCGGCTTCTTCCTGATACCGGTGGTGGGCGCGATACCGGGATTCATCGGGGGGATCTACGGATCGGAACGGCTGCGACTGGGCGGGCACGGGCCCGCGGCGGCCTCGACGCGAGCGGTGATGCGGGCGGTGGGGACGAGCGTTCTGGTGGAGCTGTTCGCGTGTCTGCTGGTCATGGGGGCGTGGATGGGCGCGGTGCTGGCGGGCTGAGCGGTTCCCTGAACTGCGGCTCGGCTGCCGCGCCCACGCGCTGAACCCGGACAGAAGTCCTAGGACCCGACGAGGTCCCGTATCCGATGCGGTGGACGAGGTACGCGTGTGAGGCTGCATGCATGACCGAATTCAGCGAGGCCGAGCGCGCGTATCTCGCGTCCCAGCGGCTGGGACGGCTGGCGACCGTCGACCCCAAGGGCCAGCCGCAGGCGAACCCGGTCGGCTTCTTCCCCCAGGACGACGGGACGATCCTGATCGGCGGGTACGCCCTCGCGACGACGAAGAAGTGGCGCAACCTGCAGGCGAATCCGAAGGTGGCGCTGGTTGTCGACGACATTGTGAGCCTGCGCCCGTGGAGGGTGCGGGGGGTGGACATCCGGGGGGAGGCGGAACTGGTGACGGGGCCGCATGAGCTGGGGCCGCACTTCAGCGAAGAGCTGATCCGGATCCACCCGAAGAAGATCCACAGCTGGGGCTTGGAGTAGGGGTGTATCCCCCACCCCGCCCTCCCCCTACGGCCTGGCGGCCGTGGGAGGTACCCCCATCCCGTAACCATCGGGCTTCGCCCCCTGGACCCCCGAATACGACCTTCGGCCGCATGTCCTCAAACGCCGGACGGGCTGAATTTCCGCCGGTCGGCCTGAAGATTCAGGCCGACCGGCGGGAGATTTCAGCCTCGCCGGCATTTGAGGCGCGGGGGTCCGGGGGGCAGCGCCCCCGGTGTTACCGGGCGCCGCCGCGCTTCGCCTGAAGCGCCGCCCGTCCCTCCGCCCCCTTCTGCTTCCAGTCGCGCCGGATCTCCGCCCGCAGCCTCGCGTCCGTCTTCGCAACGATGCGCTTGTTCTCCCGCAGGAGCTTGCGGTAGCTGTCCAGCCGCCGTTCCGGCAGCGAACCGTCCTCGACCGCGGCGACCACCGCGCAGCCCGGTTCCGCCACGTGCGCGCAGTCGTGGAAGCGGCACTCCTGCGCGAGGTCCTCGATCTCGGAGAAGACCTGCCCGACGCCGGCTTCGGCGTCCCAGAGCCCGACGCCCCGCAGCCCCGGTGTGTCGATGAGTACGCCCCCGCCGGGCAGGGCGAGGAGGTTGCGGGTCGTGGTGGTGTGGCGGCCCTTGCCGTCGACGTCGCGGATGGCCTGCACGTCCATCACGTCCTCGCCGAGCAGCGCGTTCGCGAGCGTCGACTTGCCCGCCCCGGACACGCCGAGCAGCACGCTCGTCCCGCCGGACACGACGGCGGCGAGCACTTCGACGCCTTCGCCGGTCGCCGAACTGACGGGCAGCACCTGTACGCCCGGCGCCGTCGTCTCCACGTCCTGGACGAGATACGAAAGCCCCCTCACGTCGGGCACGAGGTCGGCCTTGGTGAGCACGACCAGCGGCTGCGCCCCGCTCTCCCACGCGAGCGCGAGGAACCGCTCGATCCGCCCGAGGTCGAGTTCGACGGCGAGCGAGACCGCGATGATCGCGTGGTCGACGTTGGCTGCGAGGATCTGCCCCTCGGAGCGGTTCGACGAGGTGGAGCGTACGAAGGCGGTACGGCGCGGCAGATAGGTCCGTACGAATCGGGGGTCGCCGTCCCGGTCGACGGCGGCCCAGTCACCCGTGCAGATCACCCGCAGCGGATCGTGCGGGGTCACGAACGCCGTGTCGGCGCGGACGAGCCCGTCGGCGGTGACGACATCGCACTGCCCGCGGTCGACGCGTACGACCCGGCCGGGCAGCAGCCCCTGCTCGGCGTACGGAGCGAATGCGGCGTCCCAGCTCTCGTCCCAGCCGTAGCCGGACAGCGGGTGCGAGGAAGCCTGAGAAGAAGAGGAAGAAGAGAAAGACAAGGGGAAACCCTTCACAGGGTGGCCCCGGCATCGCGCTCGTCGGCGCGGAGGGAGAAGGAAGGTCAGCCGGAGACCACAGGGGTGGGAATGATGATCTTCTGGACCTGGGCAGCACCCAGCGCAGCGACAGTCATCACGGTCCTCACCTCCTGTTCTCGTACGGCGGCCCGGCGCGGGGTTTCGTACCGCCGCCGGGAACGAGGCAACGATGCCCGGCGGCGGTGTGAGGCGTCAACCTGTTTTCCGGCGCGGCGGCGCGCCTGAACAAGCCCCCGGCCCCGGCGAGTTCCCCGCGCTGCCGACGCCGGCGGAGGAGTCCCGCCCTGTCACCTGATCGGCCGCCTCGCTTGGGCCACTCGCGCACGTTATGTATCCATACGCTCACGCCGTGTGGCGAGCCCTCATGATCGCCCATAGCTTCGCCTCATGACGAAACGACAGCTCATGTGCCTCACATGCATCGCAGTCGTCGTGGTCTCGGGACTGGGCGCAGCCGCCCCGTCCTCCGCCGCGGCCATGCACACGGTGCACCCGGGCGAATCGATCCAGGAAGCGGTGGACGCCGCCGAGCCGGGAGACACCATCGTCGTCTCACCCGGTACGTACCGTGAGAGCGTCCTTGTCACCAAGGCGAACCTGACCCTGCGCGGGTGGGGGACGGCGACCGTCATCAAGCCGGGAGCGGCCACCACACCGGCGGCCAACTCCTGCGCCGCGAGTGGCAACGGTATCTGTGTGACGGGCACGGCGGCCAAGACGGTCGACGGCGTGACCATCCGGGGACTGACTCTCACAGGCTTCAAGAAGAACGCCGTCTGGGCCTCCGACACCGACCGTCTGACGGTCCGGAACGTGATCGCGGAGAAGAGCGGGGTCTGGGGCATCGCCCAGCAGAAGTCCACCCGTGCCCTGTTCAAGGGCAACGTCGTCCGGGACAGCGGCGATGCGGGAATCTTCATCGCGAACACGGTCGACGCCGAGGGCGGGGCGACCGACACCGGGGGCACGGTGATCGCGGGCAACCAGCTGACCGGGAACCGTATCGGAGTCACCGTCAGACGGGTCCGGAACCTCACTGTCAGCGGCAACTACATCAGCGGGAACTGCGCGGGCGCGTTCGTCGTGGGCGACGAGTCCAAGCCCGCGGCCGGCGCGATGACTCTGCGGGCCAACATGATCGTCGCGAACAACAAGTCGTGCCCGGCCACCTCCCGCCTCCCCGCCATCCAGGGCTCCGGAATCGTCCTGACCGGCGCCGAGTCGACGGTGATCCGCGCCAACTACGTCGCCGACAACGTCGGCGCCTCGCCTCTGTCCGGCGGAATCGTGCTGTTCCAGAGTTTCGTGGGCGCCCAGAACACCGCCAATGTCATCACGAACAACCAGCTGGAGGGCAATAAGCCCGCGGACCTCGCCAATCGGGGCAGCGGTACGGGCAACACGTTCACCGGCAATGTCTGCCAGGCCTCCGAGCCCGCAGGAATGTGCTGACCGGTGTTCCCCTTCACCTGGAGAATCGAGGCGGTATGACCACCGTAAGTCCCAGACCCACGCCGGCGGTCGGCTCCCCTGCCGAGCCGGCCGCTCCCCCGCCGGCCATGCGCCTGCGGGAGCTCGTGTTCGGGGCGGCCTGCGCCGCCGCCGTACGCGCGGCGGCCCGGCTGGGTGTCGCCGACGCCCTCGGCGAGGAACCTGCCACGGCCGAGGAGCTCGCCGCCGAGCTGAACACCGAGCCGCAGCCGCTGCGCCGGCTGCTGCGCGCCCTGTCCTGCTACGGCGTCTTCGCCGAGACTCAGGACGGGAGCTTCTCCCATACCCAGATGTCCCGCATGCTGCGCGAGGACGATCCGGGCAGCCTGCGCTACATCGCCCTGTGGTGCACGGAGCCGTGGACCTGGGACGCCTGGCCCCGCCTCGACGAGGCGGTGCGTTCGGGCGGGAACGTGTTCCAGGAGCTGTACGGCAAGGGCTTCTTCGAGTATCTGCACCAGGATGCTCACGAGTCGGCGCATGTGTTCAACCGGGCCATGACCACGTCCAGCGTGCAGTCGGCGCTGGAGGTCGCGGAGCTCCTCGACCTCACCGGTGTGGGCGTGGTCGCCGACATCGGCGGCGGCCAGGGGCATGTGCTGGCCAGCCTGCTGGAGAAGCACCCGGGCCTCAGGGGCACGCTGCTGGATCTGCCCGATGTGGTGGCGAAGGCGGATCCCCGGCTGCTTACGGGCGGTTCGCTCGCCGAGCGGGTGCGCATCGTGCCCGGGGACTGCCGTGAGGACATCCCGGTCGAGGCCGATCTCTACATCATCAAGAACATCCTGGAGTGGGACGACGAGTCCACCCGCAGGACCCTGCGGAACATCGTCTCGGCGGCCCGCCCCGGGGCGAGGGTCGTCGTCATCGAGAACCTCGTCGACGACACCCCCTCGATGAAGTTCACCACCGCCATGGATCTGCTTCTGCTGCTCAACGTCGGAGGTGCCAAGCACACCAGGGCGAGCCTGGTGGAGCGCATCACCCGCGCGGGCCTGCTGATCGGTGAGGTCCGGCCCGTCAACGCGTATCTGCACGCCTTCGAGTCGGTCGTCCCCGGCTGATCCGGTACGCCTCGATCCGGTACACCACGAACGCCTCGGGCCCGGCTCCAACTGAGCCGGGCCCGGGGCGTTTTGTCGTGTCGGGTGTCAGACGGTGGCGTCACGCTCCCAGGCGTAGAACTGACGGGCCATCGCGTCCTTCGGGCTGCGCCAGGTCTCCGGGTCGTACGGGCTGACGAAGGCCTGGAGCCGGTCGCTGATGTCCTTGAACGCGGGGTGCTGCGTCACCTTTGCGATCTCGGGGCCGGGTGGCCGTTCCGACTCGATCAGATGCAGATACACGTCGCCGAACTGGAACAGCTTGCGCCGGGTCACCCCGACGAGGTGCGGCAGTTCGCCGGCGTCGGAGGCCGCGAACAGCTCGGCGATGCCCGGAGCCGACTCCGGCGCCATACGGGCGACGATCAGAGCGTGGTGCACAGGAGCTTCCTTTCCCGGCCGGGCTCCTCGCCCGGCCTGGTTTTCTCGTCGGACGGCTTCAGTTGACGGCGGCGGAGCGGCGCTCGCGGTCGCGCTGTTCGATCTTGTCCCGGATGAGCTCCATCTGGATCTTGGAGTTGCGGTTGATGTTGTCGGTCATCCAGTCGTCGTCGACCGGGGCGTCCGGCTTCATCGCGAAGTCCTGCGTCCAGTGCATCCGGGTGCCGCCCGGGACCTCCGTGTACTCCCAGCGGATGTTCATGTGCTCGAAGGGGCCCGTCTCGACCCTGCGGGCCGTGACCTTGCCGCCCTTGCGGTCGGTCGTACGCTCCGAGACCCAGCTCCAGACCTTGCCGTTGTCGTCGGGGTGCATGGTGAGGCGGAAGGTGGTCTTGCTGCCCTTGCGCTCCAGGATGTCGACCGACGCGTACTCGCTGAACAGGCCGGGCCAGTTCTCGATGTCGTTGGTCATGTCCCAGACGAGGTCCAGGGGGGCGGCGACGGTGATCTCGTTCTCGGTGTGTCCAGGCACGTCAGGCTCCAGTCATGAGGGTGTTGTTGACGAGGTCGAGGAACTCCCGCGGGGTCTTGCAGCGGTCCGCGTCGGGAGGCAGCGGACGGCCGTGCCGGTTCTCCAGCTCGCCGACGATGCCGAGCAGGCCCAGGGAGTCGAGGCCGAACTCGTCGAAACCGGAGTCGGGCCGGTTCGCGAGGTCGACGGGGTCCACGGTGAGACCGGCGCCCTTCTTCATCAGGGCGGCCAGTTCTTCGATGGTCAGTCGGTCGGACATGGGGGACTCTCCTTCTTCACTCGGGGGTGTCGGTGGCGCCGCGCAGCACCAGGGCCGCGTTCGAGCCCATGAGGCCGCGGCTGAGCACCAGGGCGGTCCGCAGCCCAGCCGGACGGGCCCGGCCGGTCACGACGCTGAGGTCGTGGCAGACGTCGAAGACGTTGGGCGTGGGCGGCACGACGCCGTGTTCCATGGCCAGTACCGCGGCGGCCACATCCAGCACCGGTCCTCCGCAATAGGCCCGCCCGATGCCCGTCTTGGGCGCCGTGACCGGTACGCGCCGGCCGTGTGCGCCCAGCGCGTCGGCGATCGCCAGCGCCTCGGCGCGGTCCGCCTCCGGTACGCCGAGCGCGTCCGCGAAGACCACGTCGATCTCCTCGGGCGCGCACCGGGCCTCCGCCAGCGCCCCGCGGATCGCCTGAGCCAGCCCCTCGCGGGACTGCTCCCACCGGGAAGGACCGGTGAAGGTCGCGCCGTGGCCGGCCACCACGGCACGCGGCTTGGCGCCGCGCCGCAGGGCCGCCGTCTCCTCCTCGACCACGAGCATCGCGCCGCCCTCGGCGGGCACGAATCCACACGCGTCCGAGGTGAAGGGCCGGTAGGCGCGCGCCGGGTCCTCACAGGTGCTCAGATCCTCGTACCCGAGCTGGCAGACGACCGAGTACGGCGCCAGGGGCGCTTCCGCGGAGCCGACGACGACCGCGTCGGCTCCGTTGCGTACGGCTCTCGCGGCGTGTGCGAACGCGTCGAGCCCGCCTGCTTCGTCGCTGGCCACGACGCCGCAGGGGCCCTTGAACCCGGCCCGGATGGAGATCTGGCCGGTGCTCGCCGCGTAGAACCAGGCGATGGACTGGTACGGGCCGACATAGCGGGGGCCCTGCCCCCACAGCCGCTGCAGTTCGCGCTGGCCGAACTCACCGCCGCCGGACCCGGCGGCGGTCACCACACCCACCGCGAACGGCGAGCCCTCGTAGTCGGCGCGGCCCAGCCGGGCGTCGTCGAGGGCGAGATCGGCCGCGGCCATCGCGAAGTGCGAGAACCGGTCCGTCTGGACGAGGTAGCGCTCCTCGATCAGCGAGGCGGGGTCGAAGTCCCGCACCTCGCCCGCGACCCGGAGCGGCAGGTGCTCGCACCCCTCCCGGGTGACCCGGTCGAGCACACTGAGGCCCTCCAGGGTCGACTTCCAGAAGACCTCGGTGCCGGCCCCGTTGGGGGCTATGGCGCCTATACCTGTGACGACCGTCCGCCGGGTCCGGCTGGGGCTCATCGCGCCCTCCCATTCGGTCTGGTCATGACGACCGCGGACTGGAAACCGCCGAACCCACTGCCGACGGAGAGCACACTGCGCAGCTTCCGGGGGCGTGCGGTACGCGGCACATAGTCCAGGTCGCACTCGGGGTCGGGGGTCTCGTAGTTCGCGGTCGGCGGGACCACTTGACGGGCCATGGCCAGGACGCAGGCCACGAGTTCGATCGCGCCGATGGCGCCCAGCGAGTGACCCACCATGGATTTGATGGAGCTCATGGGCGTCTTGAAGGCGTGTTCGCCCAGGGAGCGTTTGACCGCGGCCGTCTCGTGACGGTCGTTCTGCTTGGTGCCCGAGCCGTGCGCGTTGACGTAGTCGATCGCCGTGGCGTTCAGCCCGGCGTGGTCGAGCGCGGTGTTGATGGCCCGGGCCATTTCCAGGCCCTCGGGGGTCAGTCCCGTCATGTGGTAGGCGTTGCCGAAGGTGGCGTAGCCCCCGATCTCGCAGTAGACGGTCGCTCCGCGGGCCCGGGCGTGTTCCAGTTCCTCCAGGACGAGGACGGCGCCGCCCTCGCCCATCACGAACCCGTCCCGGTTGAGGTCGAACGGCCGCGATGCGTGGGCCGGGTCGTCGTTGTTCGGCGACGTCGCCTTGATCGCGTCGAAGCAGGCCACCGTGATCGGTGAGATGGGCGAGTCCGACGCGCCGGCTATGCAGACATCGACCCGGCCCTCCTGGATGGAGGCGAAGGCATAGCCGATCGCGTCGAGTCCCGAGGTGCAGCCCGTCGAGACGGTCTGCACCGGACCGTGGGCGCCGACCTGTTCGGCGACGGCGGAGGCGAGGGTGCTCGGCGAGAACGCGCGGTGCAGATGCGGTTCCGCCGGGCGGTGGTCCACGTCCCAGCGGGCGCCGGAGTCGCTGACCGCGACGTAGTCGTGCTCCAGGCGAGTGGTGCCGCCGACGGCCGTGCCCAGAGAGACACCGATCCGCCAGGGGTTCTCCTTCTCCGGGTCGAGCCCGGCGTCGGATATCGCCTCACGTGCGGCCACCAGCGCGAACTGGATGTACCGGTCCGAGCGCGCCACCTGGTCCGGGTCGAGACCGTGGGCCGCGGGGTCGAAGTCGACCTCGGCGGCGATGCGGGAGCGGAAGCCCTCCGGGTTGAAGAGCGTGATGCCCCGCGTCGCCGTACGGCCGTTCGCGAGCAGGTCCCAGAACTGCCGGGCGCCCACTCCTCCGGGGGCGACGATACCGACCCCGGTGACCGCCACCCGCCGGTTCACGAAACGGCCCCAGTCCGTTCCGGCGGCCTGCCCTGCTCGGCGCCTTCGCTGTTTTCGGTGGCCTCGGTGTCGACATGCCCGAGCTCGGGGCGCGGGGCCAGCGGGCCGAGGTGGAAGACCATGCGGGCCTCGACGTCCCCCACGTTGCGGAACCGGTGGCGCACGTTCAGGGGGATCATGAGCCCCTGATCGGGCCGCATCGAGTGCGTCTCGCCGTCAAGGTCCACCTCGAGGAGACCGCTCACCACGTACACGAATTCCTCGGAGTACGGGTGGTAGTGCTCGCCGATGCGCTCACCGGGCTGCACGATGGCAAGGCCCATGAAGCCACTGGTCGCGCCCACCGCGGTCGGGGTGAGCATGGCGCGCAGGTCACCGCCGCGCCGTCGGTTGGGCTGGGTCTCGCTGAGATCCACGATGCGTGGGCTGTGCTTGGTCATGTCTGGTTCCTCCAGGTGCGGTGCCCCCGACGGCTCGGCCTGCCAGGCCGCGACGCGCCGGACGTACGGGTCAGGACTCCGGCGGCGCGTTGCGGTCGGTGATCAGTTCCATGGCGGAGTGCTTGAGGAAGCGCGCCATCTCCTTGTCGGTCTCCGGGACGCCCTCCTCGCCGACGGCGAGCAGCCGGGCGAGCGTGGCGGCCTTGCGGGGACCGCTCATGCCGAGCGCGAGCGCGGGCTGCGTCTCGAGCTTTCCGGTCATGTCGACGAGCCGGACCACGATGTCGTCGCGCTGGAAGATCGTGCTGCTCGCGATGGGGCTGTCCGGGCTCTGGGCCGCCGCCTCGTCCTGCTTGGCGAGCAGCCGGGCCAGCGCCATGCCGCAGCCTTCCTTGGCCGGGTAGTACAGCGCGTGCCGCGTGAGCTCGGCCGAGTACTGCCCGTCCCCCGCCACATGGTGTACGGCGGGCAGTGCGGCCCGGGTGAAGAACACCCGCGCGGAGTTGGGGTCGTTGAGGTCCCGGTCCTGCTCCAGATACGGGTTGATGGCCTCCTCCACCTCACGGACCTCGGGCTGCTTGGCCACGTGGCGCAGTGCGGCGAGAAGGTCGCCCTGGACCTCGATGGCTCGTACGACCCGGTTGCCGTGCATGAAGAGGGAGGTGCGGCGCAGCCGGGTGTGTTCGTCGACCCGGGCCGACGGCGAGGTGTAGCCGGAAAGGATCTTCGCGACCTTCTTCTCGGTGCCCGGCTTCACCGTGAAGGTGAGGGCGTGCCGGACGACTCCGTCGCCGAGCCTGGGCGATGCCTGGAGGCGGCCCTTGAGCTCCTCGGCGGAGGTGACGGTCTTTCCGGTCTCGCGCAGAACGCTGAAGCGCAGCGAGCGGGTGTCGCGTACGCAGCTGTGCAGCGGCTGGACCGTCTCGACGTGCTCCTCGCTGTTCACCCAGGCGAGGAAGGGCGGCGCGCTCTCCCATTCGCTGGTGATGAGCCACTGGGAGGGGTTCTCGATGGACTGGCACAGCTGGTCGCTGATGTGGCCGGGGACCGACGCGACCTGGTTGCGCAGGTGCTCGTACGCCTCCAGGAACTGGTTCTGTGCGCCGTCGTGGAGGTCGAGCAGCAGAACGACTCGAAGCCTTGAGCCGTCGAAGGCGGACTGAGATATCCGTTCCGACAGGGTTGTCATCTCTCACACTCCTTAGCGTCACCGCGCGGGTCAACAGCCCTGCGGATACGGACGGTCCGCCTCCCGTGAGTCGGGGGCGCTCCCGAAAACGATCGTGGTCCGGTACTTCGACTGGCGCGAGAGCTGAGAACCAAGCGGGTGAATGAGCGAGGCAACCGCCGTCGCACAGGGCATGGAAAGTGCATCCCCCAAGGGCGGCAGGAGCTGGAGTTACTGATGGATGAAAACGTCGGCCAAAGCGCTGAGCGCGTGCAGGTCCTCATCGTGGGCGGGTCCCTGGTCGGCCTGTCCACCTCGGTGTTTCTGGGCCGCCACGGCGTCAGACCTCTGCTGGTCGAGAAGCATTCGGGCACCTCGACGCATCCGCGCGGACGCGGCATGAACGTACGCACCATGGAGCTGTTCCGGGTTGCCGGAGTGGAGGCACAGATCCGGCAGGCCGCGTCGGTCCTCGCGGACAATCACGGGATCCTGCAGGCCGGATCGCTGACCGGCGACGACCAGGAATGGCTGTTCAAGGAGATCGACCCGGGTGGCAAGCTCGCCCAGTTCAGCCCGTCCACCTGGTGTCTTTGCAGCCAGAACGACATCGAGCCGCAGCTCATGGCGCGCTCGCGCGAGCAAGGCGCTGATCTGCGGTTCTCCACCGAGCTGCTCTCCTTCGAACAGAACGAGTCGGGTGTCACGGCGATCGTGAAGAACCGGGAGACCGGCGAGCACTCCACCATTCGGGCGGACTATCTGGTGGCGGCGGACGGGCCGCGCAGCCCGGTCAGGGAGCAGCTGCGGATCGGGCAGAGCGGCAACGGCGATCTGTTCCACAACGTGAGCATCACCTTCCGCTCCCGCCGGCTCATCGACGTACTGGGCGACAAACGCTTCATCGTCTGCTACCTGACCAAGCCGGGAGCGGACGGCGCCCTGCTGCCGGTGGACAACGCGCAGCAGTGGGTCTTCCACGCGCCCTGGCATCCCGAGCAGGGCGAGACCCTTGAGGACTTCACCGACGAGCGCTGCGTCGAGCACATCCGGCGGGCCGTCGGCGCGCCCGGGCTGGATGTCGAGATCACCGGCAAGGCACCGTGGCACGCGGCGGAACGCGTGGCCGATCGGTACGGCTCCGGGCGGGTCTTCCTTGCCGGGGACTCGGCGCACGAGATGTCCCCGACCGGCGCTTTCGGCTCCAACACCGGAATCCAGGACGCCCACAACCTGGCGTGGAAGCTGGCGATGGTGCTGGACGGCTCGGCGGGTCCCGGACTGCTCGACACCTACGGCGCGGAGCGGCAGCCGGTGGCCCGGGCGACGAGCGAGCGGGCCTCGGCGCGCTCGGCGGAACACAGCCACCCCGGCTATGCCCCGGCACCCACGCAGGGCGTGGGCCCCAAGGGCGGGATCCTCTCGGTGGCCATGGGGTACGGCTATCCGCGCGGCGCGGTCCTCGGCACCGATCCCGAGCGTCCCGTCGTACCGGAGCGGATGCGGCTGGCGGGCGAACCGGGCACCCGGTCTCCGCACATGTGGGTGAGCGGTGCCGGTGGCCGGCAGTCCACGCTGGACCTCTACGAGCGGTCGTTCGTGCTGCTGAGTGCCGAGGGCAGCGAGTGGCGCGCGGCGGCGCGGAAGGTCGCCCAGCGGCTGTCCGTGCGGCTGGACGCGTACGCGATCGGCGAGGGCCCGGACGCCGATCTGGTTCCGGAGGGTGACACCGACTGGGCCGCGCTGCACAGCGTGACGGAGCAGGGCGCGGTGCTGGTGCGCCCCGACGGCTTCGTGGCCTGGCGGTCGCCGGGAGCGGTGACCGATCCGGAAGGGGTGCTGCACGAGGTCATGGCGACGGTGCTGAGCCGGTCCTGACGCCGCTGAGCTCGCCCTGAGCGCGTCCTGAGCACGTCCTGATCATCCCACCGAGTCCCTTTCGTCGCCCGTGCGACCAAAGGGACTCGGTCGTTCCGGTTACGGAATCTGTCGCGAACACGTCGCGCATACGGCCTCCGCGCTCTACGGTGCGCAGATAGCTCACCGTAGGCGGGAGGTGTAGAAATAGGACATGGCCGGACGCTACGGCCGCCCGCGCTCGGTTCTGAGAATGCGAACTGTCGCAGGTCAGGTCTTTCTCCTGCAGCTGGCGATCGTGGTGTTGCTGGTCGCGGCCGCCATGGTGGCGCTGGTGCTGCAGTCCAGGTCCGACACGGAGCGCGAGGCCAAGAACCGGTCCGTCGCCGTCGCCGAGACCTTCGCCCATTCGCCGGGTATCGAAGCAGCGCTCAAGGCTGCCAACCCGACCCTCGTGCTGCAGCCGCGCGCCGAAGAGGCCCGGATACGCTCCGGGGTCGACTTCATCGTCGTACTCAACACCGACGGGATCCGCTACACGCACCCGCTGCCCGACCGGATCGGCAAGAAGTTCGTCGGCAATCTGCAGCCCGCGCTCGCCGGTAAGGTCACTACCGAGAAGATCATCGGGACCATCGGGCCGCTCGTTCAGGCCGTCGTCCCGGTCATCGGCAGCAACGGCGAGGTTGTCGGGCTGGTCTCCGCCGGAATCACCATCGAGCATGTCAGCGGAGTCGTCCAGGACCAGTTCCCGCTGCTGTTCGGCGCCACCGGGGCGGTGCTGCTCGTCACCACGGGCGGTACCGCGCTGGTGAGCAGGCGGCTGCGCCGCCAGACGCACGGTCTCGGGCCGCTGGAGATGACCCGTATGTACGAGCACCACGACGCGGTGCTGCATGCCGTGCGGGAAGGCGTGCTCATCGTCGGCGGCGACGGCCGGCTGCTGCTCGCCAATGACGAAGCACGCCGGCTGCTCGCCCTTCCGGACCATGTGGAGGGCGTCCCGGTCACCGAACTCGGGCTCGATCCGCTCACCGCCCGGCTGCTGGCCTCGGGGCGGACCGCCACCGACGAACTGCATCTCGTCGGCGACCGGCTGCTCGCCGTGAACCAGCGGTCGACCGACCGGGCCGGCGGGCCGCCCGGAAGTGTCGCGACCCTGCGGGACACCACCGAGCTGCAGGCCCTGAGCGGAAAGGCCGATGTGGCGCGGGGGCGGCTCAAGTTGCTGTACGACGCGGGCACCGAGATCGGCACCACGCTGGATGTGGTGCGCACCTGCGAGGAGCTGACGGAGTTCGCGGCGGCCCGGTTCGCGGACTACGCCACCGTCGACCTGGTGGAGGCCGTACTGCGCGGCGAGGAGCCGACGGGCACCGGCATGGGCACGGACATGCGCCGCACCGCCTTCAGCGGTCTGAGCGAGGACACCGCGCTCTACCCGCTGGGCAAACTGATCCGCTTCGTGCCATCCACCCCGCTCGGCTTCGGCATCCGCATGGGGGAGGCGGTCCTGGAAGCGGATCTGTCCGCGTACACCGGGTGGCAGGACCAGGACCCGGACCGGGCGCGCAAGCTCGTCGAGTACGGCATCCACTCGATGATCGCGGTACCACTGCGGGCCCGCGGGGTGATCCTGGGCGTGGCGATGTTCTGGCGCTCCGAGAAGCCCGAGCCGTTCGAGGAGGAGGACCTCTCCCTCGCCGAGGAGCTGGTCGCGCGGGCCGCGGTGAGCGTCGACAACGCCCGCCGCTACACCCGCGAGCACACCATGGCGGTGACCCTGCAGCGCAGCCTGCTGCCGCGCGTGCTGCCCGAGCAGAACGCCCTCGACGTCGCCTACCGCTACCGGCCCGCGCAGGCCGGACTCGGCGGGCTCGGCGGAGTCGGCGGCGACTGGTTCGACATCATCCCGCTGCCCGGCGCACGGGTCGCGCTCGTGGTGGGCGACGTCGTCGGCCATGGTCTGCACGCCGCGGCCACCATGGGCCGGCTGCGCACGGCGGTCCACAACTTCTCGACGCTGGACCTGCCGCCCGACGAACTGCTGTGGCATCTCGACGAGCTCGTCGCCCGCATCGACCAGGACGAGGCGGGCGACGGCTCGGCGGGCTCGAACGGCTCGGACGCCTCAGTCACCGGAGCCACCTGCGTCTACGCGATCTACGACCCCGTCTCCGGGATCTGCGCGATGGCGCGCGCCGGCCATCTCCAGCCGGCGATCGTCCACTCCGACGGCACCGCGGTCTTCGCCGATGTGCCCGGCGGCCCGCCGCTCGGGCTCGGCGGTCTGCCCTTCGAGACGCTGGAGCTTCGGCTGCCCGAGGACAGCCGGCTCGTGCTGTACACGGACGGCCTGGTCGAGGACCGTGACCGGGACATCGACGAGGGCCTGACGCTGCTGCGCCACACACTGGCGGACAACGCGGACCGCACGCCGGAGGAGACCTGCGAGGCGGTGCTCAAGGCGCTGTTGCCGGAGCGCCCGCGCGACGACATCGCGCTGCTGGTGGGCCGTACGCGCGTACTGGACTCCAGCAGGGTGGCCGACTGGGACGTGCCGCCCGATCCCGCGGCCGTGCGGCGGGTACGGGCCGCGGTGACGCGCAAGCTGGCCGAGTGGGAGCTGGAGGAGGAGGCGTTCACGACGGAGCTGATCCTCAGCGAGCTGGTCACCAACGCGATCCGGTACGCCACGGGCCCGATCCGGGTACGCCTGATCCGTGACCGCACCCTGATCTGCGAGGTCTCCGACCACAGCAGTACGTCCCCGCATCTGCGGCAGGCGGCAATCACGGACGAGGGGGGCCGGGGCCTGTTCCTGGTCGCGCAGTTCGCGGACCGCTGGGGCACGCGGTACACGCCCGACGGCAAGGTCATCTGGACGGAACAGCCGCTGAGCTCCGGCGGGGAGTGATGCCGGGCGGGCCGGGCGGGCCGTGTGACGCGCCCGGCCCGGGCGTCAGGCGGAGCCGGTTCCCCGGTTGCGCCTGAACCACCAGAGGGCGAGGCCCGCGGCGACCACCACGGCGGCGACGACGATCGCGACGGTGGTTCCGTTGCCGCCGCTGTCCTTCTCGGCCGCCTTCTCGGTCGGCTTCTCGGTCGTGGAGGTGCTCGGCTCCGTCGTGGGCTCGGAGGCGGACGGGGTCGGGGTCGGTGCGGCCGTGCTCGCCGTCGCACCCGGTGCCGCCGGCTTCAGGGCGAGGAGCGGGGCCGGGTTCTCCGGCTCCGCGCCGCCGCTCGGAAGCTCGATCCAGCGGTCCACCGAACCGT
The DNA here is from genome assembly GCF_036147535.1 of Streptomyces sp. NBC_00322. NCBI lineage: Bacteria > Bacillati > Actinomycetota > Actinomycetes > Kitasatosporales > Streptomycetaceae > Streptomyces > Streptomyces sp. NBC_00322. The sequence goes on from NZ_CP108019.1 coordinate 2,185,712, forward strand.
CGCCGTACGTCTCGATGGTCTTGAAGACGAGCGACTTGGCGTCCGGCAGCTGGGTGACGGTGATGCTGTACACCGCGTCCGTGCCGGTGGCCAGCGCCTTTCCGCCGACGGTGTAGCCGCCTTCCGACGGCGTCAGCTTCCAGCCCGCAGGCGCCTTCGCGAGATTCACCGCTTCGGGCGCGATGCCCTTGGGCAGCACGATCTGGAGCTTGGCGATGCCCGACGTGTCCGACTCCGCCTCGGACGTGAACGTCAGGGTGACGTTCTTCGCCAGGGCGCGCGGGTCGGATGCGCTCACCTCGACATGGGCCGCAGCCGGTCCGGCCATAGCGAGCACCGCGGCGAAGGCCGCCGCGGCGGCCGCGGGCAGGGTGAAGGTCCTTCTGGTCATGGGGGTCAACTCCTGTGAAACAGCACGAACGGTCATGGGCGGAACGACAACTGCCCATGACCGGGCGGCCCCCGGCGGACGACGGCATACGCGAGGACGGCACACGCGGGCACGCCCGGGGGCGGCCGTGGTCCGGCCGCGGCGGGCGCTCCGTCCGGGCCGGGGCACGGATACGCAACCCAACCGCCCATCCAGCGCGCGACGGTGGCGCGGACCGTGGCGGCGAGCTGACCCAACGCACGGGGGATCGCGGCCAGTTCGTCGTCCGTCTGCTGCAGCAGTACGGCGACGGCGAGGGCGGCCAGCGTATGCGCGACGAGCATCACGGCGCCGCTCGGCATCGGGTGGGTTCCGTGCGGGGCGCCGTGGTGCTCGGGCCCGGTCCGCGCCAGCAGCTCGTGGAGAACCAGCTGGGCGGCGCAGGTCGCGGCTACCACCACGCCGAGCGAACGGCGCCGCCGGGCCCAGGGCAGCGCCCCGAGGAAGGCGAGGCCCGCCGCGGCCAACAACAGCGGCCAGGCGACGGGTTCCCCTGCGGCGGCATGGTGGCCCGCCCCGGCGAGACCCGCGCTCGCGACGGCGAACACACCGGCCCGGGCGCTCCGCACGCCCCACCGGGTGCGCGGCGCGCGGCGAGACGGGGGGTGGAGGGTCTGCGGCATGCCGGAGCCATCATTCACGAGGCGGGGACTGTTCCCCACCCCGCCCCTTCCCGAACTGGGGGCAAGCCCCCAGACCCCCGACGGGGCTTCGCCCCGGACCCCGTACGCGACCTTCGGCCGCATGTCCTCAAACGCCGGACGGGCTGACTTTCAGGCCCGCCGCAGGCGCGCCCTCAGACCGAGTCCCCGCCCAAAGACCTCCCGCACCGCAGGTTCCACCGCCCCGCCCGCCCGCTCAGTTCCGTCAGCGTCAGCGGCGCGACGTCCAGCCGCCAGAACGCCTCCGCCGGCAGCGAAAGCGCATGCACGACCGCCGCCCGTGCCACCGCCGGTTCGACGACCGCCAGCACCCTCCCGGCGTCGTCCGGCAGCGACTGCAGCCAGCCGCCCACCCGTTCGCACAGCGCCAGCAGCGACTCGCCGCCGTGCGGCGCGGCCGCCGGGTCGGACAGCCAGGCCGACACCGCCTCCGGTTCGCTCACGCCGACCTCGTCCAGCCGCCGCCCCCGCCAGCGCCCCATGTCCCAGTCGCCGATTTCCCCCAGGACCTCGGCGGGATGTGCCGCCGCCCGCAACTCCTGGGCCGTCTCGCGGCAGCGCCGGGAGGGCCCGCTCAGGAACCGGTCCACCCTCGCCACCACACCCGCCGCGGCCCGCGCGCGCCGCGCTCCGGCCTCGTCCAGCGGACCGTCGTCGTCGAAGCGGGCCTCCCGCAGCGCCGCACTCGTCGCAGGTGAGACCAACATCACCCGTACCGTCATCCCGTACGCCCTTCTCCCGCCGCGGCCCATGGCCCAAGCACATCACGGGTGTTGGGGCGCCCCGGTACACCCCCGTGCGCCGTAGCGTCGCAGGCCGACAAGCGGTACGGTCGCGTGGACATGACGACGGTGTGACGGAAGTCCGGTGAGAATCCGGCACGGTCGCGCCACTGTGAACCCGTTCCCCTGTGGGAAGCGCGGGAAGTCAGACCCAGCACCTTCGTCTGAGGCACCACGATCGGGACGCGTGTTCCCCCAGGAGGTTCTGCCATGGCACATTCTGCCGCGCCCGCCACCGCCGCACCGGCCATCACCCCCATCTCGCTGACGGCGATCGCTCCGTGGGCGCTGTTCTTCGGCGTCCTGATGCTCGTCCTGCTCTACTTCGTCGGCGCCGAGCAGGGTGCCACCTCGCTCATCTCCGGTGAGAACGTGCACGAGTGGGTCCACGACGGACGCCATCTGCTCGGCTTCCCCTGCCACTGATTCCCCTGCCACTGAAATCCCGGGGGAACCCTCATGAACTCCATCTCTGTCAGAGCCCTGCTCGTACGCGGCATGCTCGCGGGCCTGATCGCGGGCGTCTTCGCGCTGGCCGTCGCCTATCTGCTCGGCGAGGGTCCGGTCGATGCCGCCATCGCGTTCGAGGAGAGCCACAGCCATGAGCACGGCGGCGAGGAACTCGTCAGCCGCACCATGCAGTCCACGGCCGGTCTCGCCACGGGTGTGCTGGTCTTCGGTGTCGCGATCGGCGGCATCGCCGCCCTCGCGTACTGTTTCGCGCTCGGCCGCATCGGCCGGTTCGGCCCGCGTGCCACGGCCGCGCTGGTCTCGCTCGGCGCGCTGCTGAGCGTGTATGTCGTGCCCTATCTGAAGTACCCGCCGAATCCGCCGGCCGTCGGCGACCCCGACACCATCGGCAAGCGGACGACCCTGTACTTCCTGATGATCCTGCTCAGCGTCCTGCTCGCGATCGCCGCGGTGATCCTCGGCAAGCGCCTGGCCCCCAGGCTGGGCAACTGGAACGCGACCGTCGCCGCCGCGGCCGCGTTCGTCGTCGCCGCCGGGATCGCGTTCGCCTTCCTGCCCTCGTTCAACGAGGTACCGAAGGGCTTCCCGGCCACGGTGGTCTGGGAGTTCCGACTGGCGACGCTCGCGATCCAGGTCACGGTCTGGACCGTCTTCGGGCTGGTCTTCGGCCACTTCGCCGAGCGGCTTCTTGCTCCTGCGCCGGCCGCGGCGGAGGGGAAGAGCACGGCGTCGCGGGCGCCGGCGGCAGCGAACTGATCCGCCGGGGCTCCGCCCCGGACCTCGCTCCTTCAAAGGCCGGACGGGCTGAGTCTTCAGCCCGTCCGGCCTTTGACGACACCGCCCCCTGCGGCCGCAGCCCCCTACGCCGCCGCGGGCAGCGACACCTCGAAGCGGCAGCCGCCCGTCACATTGCGTACGTCGGCGTGGCCCGCGTGCGCCTCGACGATGCCGCGGACGATGGCGAGGCCGAGACCCGCGCCCGCCGGGGGCGTACGGGCCTGGGTGCCGCGCCAGCCGGTGTCGAAGACCCGTGGCAGGTCCTCCTCCGGGATGCCGCCGCAGCCGTCGGTGACGGAGAGGACCACCCAGTCCTGGCGGCGTTCGGCGGCGACGGCGACCGTGCCGTCGGCGGGTGTCCGGCGGATGGCGTTGACCAGGAGGTTGGCCAGGACGCGGGTCATCTCCTTGCCGTCCACCTCGACCGGGACCTGCTCGACCATGTCCCCGACGAGGCGTACGCCGTGCTCGCGGGCCAGCGGGTCGGCACCGGCCAGTGCCTCCCCCACCAGGTCGTACACCGACATCCGGGTGGGTGTCAGGGCCAGCGTGCCCGCATGGATGCGCGAGAGCTCGAACAGGTCGCCGACCATGGAGTTGAGGCGGTCGACCTCCGTGCGCATCTGGCGGTGGTAGCGGGCCGGGTCGGCGACCATCCCGTCCTCCAGGGCCTCGGACATGGCGCGCAGTCCGGCGAGCGGGGTGCGCAGATCGTGCGAGATCCAGGCGACGAGTTCGCGGCGGGAGGTCTCCAGGGCGCGTTCGCGCTCGCGGGACGCCGCGAGCCGATCGCTGGTGGCGGCCAGTTCGCGGCTGAGCGCGGACAGTTCGGCGGTGGAGGCGCCGTCGGGGGCGGAGAAGGAGCCGCCGTCGCCGAACGAGCGTGCCGCCAGGGCGAGTTCGCGGCTGCGCGCGACGACCCAGCGGCCGAGCAGCAGTGCGGTCGCGAGCGAGACGACCGCCGCCATGGCGACGACCGTGGTGACGACGGTGAAGTCGTGCGCGGACAGGAACATCGCCTGGGCGACGGCGAGCGTCCCGGCGAGCATGGCGGTGACCGCGACGGCGGCGACGACGGTGAGCGAGACGGCGACGGACCGGTGGCGCAGCAGACGCAGGACCAGCGCCCCGGCCAGACCGCTGGCGGCGGCCCCGAGGAAGGCGAACAGGGCGATGAGAATCATGTCGCTCATGGTGGTCAGGCCCCTTCTCGCGGCAGCGCGCCGCGGTCCTGCGGCATGACTTCGCGCGAACCGCCTTCCCCCGGCACGTCTTCCCGCGGCACGTCGAAGCGGTAGCCCACGCCCCACACCGTCTGGATCAGCCGGGGCTTTGCCGGATCGTCCTCGATCTTGCCGCGCAGCCGCCGTACATGGACGGTGACGGTGGACAGGTCGCCGAACTCCCAGCCCCACACGTCCTGCATCAGCCGCTCCCGGCCGATCGCCTCACCGGGGTGCCGCATCAGATGCAGGAGCAAGTCGAACTCCCGCAGGGTCAGGCCCAGTTCACGCCCTTCCTTGGTGGCTCGCCGGGCCGCCGGGTCCAGCACGATGCCCGCGGCGGCCAGCTCGGGGCCGGTCCGCCGTTCGCCCGCGGCGCCTCTGCGCCGTAGTACGGACTCGACCCTCAGCACCAGCTCGCGCGGGCTGAACGGCTTGGTCACATAGTCGTCGGCCCCGATTTCGAGGCCGAGGATCCGGTCGTCCTCGTCGCCGCGGGCGGTCAGCATGATCACCGGTACGGTGGCGGAGGCACCTGCCCTGAGCCTGCGGCACACCTCCAGGCCGTCCATCCCCGGCAGCATCAGATCGAGGACGACCAGATCGGGCATCCGGTCGGCCGCGATCCGCAGCGCCTGCCGCCCGTCGGCGGCCCGGTCCACGGTGAAGCCCGCGCGCTGCAGATAGCCGGTGACGACTTCGGCGACGGTCGGATCGTCGTCGACGACGAGAATGTTGTGCATATCGCAAGTGTGCTCTGTGCGGCCGGCGATCCAGACCCCGGTCCCTCTTACGAATCTGTGACGCCCCGAGAAGAGTTCCATGTGCCCGACGACGTCCGATTCGTTCAAGACCGCAGGCCAGGGCCTGCCTACGGTGAGGTCATGACTCCACGACTCGATGCGATCGGCCTCGTCGTCTCCGACATGGCCGCCTCTCTCGCCTTCTACCGCCGGCTCGGCCTGGACATCCCCGCCGACGCCGACTGCGCACCTCACGTCGAGGCGACACTGCCCGGCGGACTGCGCGTGCTGTGGGACACCGAGGAGGTCATCCGCTCCTTCGACCCCGGCTGGACCCGGCCCACGGCCAGCGAACGCCTCGGGCTCGCCTTCCACTGCGACAGTCCCGCCGAGGTGGACTCGGTCTACGCCGAGCTGACCGCGGCCGGCTACCGGGGGCACCTCAAGCCCTGGGACGCCGAATGGGGCCAGCGTTACGCACTCGTCCTCGACCCCGACGGCTGCGCCGTGTCGCTGTTCAGCTGACAGCCCGTCGGGGCTGGCGCGGCGAGCGCGACGCTGCGCGGTTCCGCCGACGAGCGGCCGCGCGGTCGCGACGGTTTACTTGCGGAAGGTGCTGATCGGGGCCGCGGGCCCGAGCCGAAGGCCGAAGAGCCCGCTTCTCCGCTCTTCCAAGCCTTCCGAGGAATGTGCCCATGGATGTCACGGTCAATGGATCCGCCCGTCAGGTCGGGGGTGAACCGGACGCCACCGCGGTCCAGCTCCTGCGCGAGACGCTGGGTCTGACGGGGACGAAGCTGGTCTGCGGTGCGGGCGTGTGCGGGGCGTGCACCGTGCTTGTCGACGGTGTCCCCACGGTGGCGTGCCTGACCCCGGCGTCGGCCCTGGAGGGCGCATCCGTCACCACGGTGGAAGGTCTGCAGGGCAAGCACCCTGTGCAGCGGGCGTTCGCCGCCCATGACGCCCTGCAGTGCGGCTACTGCACGCCCGGGTTCGTCATGGAGGCAACGAGCTTCGTGGACCAATGGCGGGCCGAGCACGGCGACACCGCCCCGTCGCGGGCCGAGATCGCCTCCGCGCTGGCGGGACACCTGTGTCGCTGTGGCGCGTACGAGGGGATCTACGCCGCCGTCGCCGCGGCGTGTACAGGCGCCCACGACACCGATGACGCTCCGCCGCCCCGCGTGGAGGCGATGGCGAAGATCAACGGCACAGCGCTGTACACGACGGATGTCCACATGGACGGCCTCCTCGAGGGGGTCATCGTCCGCTCCCGGCACGCGCACGCCCGGGTCACGTCGGTGACGGGCGGCGACCGGGTGGTCGACCTCCTGCCCGCCGACCGTACTGTCCGGTACGTCGGCCAGCCGATCGCCGCCGTCGCCGCCGAGAGCCTCCCCGCGGCCCAGGCCGCCGCCGAGCGGATCCAGGTGGCCTACGAGGTACTGCCGGCTGTCGTGGACCTGCACCGCGCCGAGCGCCCGGACAGTCCCGTGGTCTATCCCACCAAGCAGGAGCGGAAGCAGGCTCCCAAGTCGTCCGAGGCGCTTTCGATTCCCGCCAGGTGGAACGGGAACGTACGGGGCCCGGTGCCGATGAACTGGCGCGGCGGTCTCGCGGTGAAGAGGATCGAGCAAGCCCGCGAGCAGGGCGAGGACCGGCTGGTCGAGGCCACGTTCACCGCCGAACCACAGGTGCACACCCCATGGGAGCCGCACGCGTGCCTGGCTTCGTGGGACAGGCGCGGCGAGCTTCATCTCTGGGTCTCCACCCAGGCCGTCGGCGTAGTCGCCGAGCGGGCCGCCGAGCGATTCGGTCTGAAGCCCGAGCAGGTACATCTCTCCGCGGAGCACGTCGGAGGCGGCTTCGGTTCGAAGCTCACCCTGACCAGCGAGATCGTCGCGGCGGCGGAACTGGCCCGGCGGCATGCCGCCCCCGTGCGGGTCGTCCTGAGCCGGGCCGAGGAACTCACGGACGGCGGTTACCGGCCCGGCGCCCGGGCCGACATCGCCATGCTCACCGACGGCGACGGGAAGCTGGCCGCGCTGACCCTCGATGTGCACGGAGACGGTGGCACCTCCGTCGGCTCGGGAGTAGCCGCGCTGGCCCGGTTCATGTACGGGCACGCCCCACGGCGGCTCCGGGACTACGACATCGTCACCCACCGGCCTCCCGCCACCCCGTTCCGCGGGCCGGGCGGACCGCCGCTGGCCTGGGTCCTGGAGCAGACCGTCGACGAAATGGCCCACCGCATCGGGGAGGATCCCCTCGCGCTGCGCCACCGCTGGGACGGCAACTCCAAGCGGCGGGCCCTGTACGACCTGGCAGCGGCTCTTCCGATGTGGACCGGGCGGCCCGCCGCCGGTTCCCAGACCGGTCGCTTCCGGCGCGGAGTGGGCGTCGCCGCCGCCAACTGGATGTACTTCCTCGACCGGGGCACGCAGATCGAGCTCACCGTCGAGGACGGCATCGTGGTCGCGCGGACGACCACCCAGGACATGGGCCAGGGCTCCCGGTCCGTCATCGCCGACGTGATCGTCGCCGAACTGGGCCTGTCGCCGGGGCGGGTCCGCGTGGACATCGGCCGGACCGGGACCGTCCACGGGCCCGCATCGGGCGGCAGCCGCACCACAGCCTCCATCGCCCCGGCCGCCCGTGACGCGGCTGTTCGCCTGCGTTCCGCGCTGGCCGACAAGGCCGGGTCGCGCGGCACGGGCGGATCACTGGAGCAGCGTCTCGCCGACGCCGAGGGCCTTCGGGTGGTCGGCAGTCGTCCACGGGACCGCCGCGGCTATGTCACGCCCGTGGAACTCGACCACCTGGTCGTCGGCCGGGGATTCACCGGCGCTGTCCATGTCACCGAGGTCGAGGTCGACACCCGCCTCGGCCGGACACGGGTCACGCGCGTGTGGGGCGGGATCGCCGCCGGCCGCATCTACTCGCCGACTCTGGCCCGCAGTCAGTGCCAGGGCGGCGTCATCCAAGGCATCGGGTACGCCCTGTACGAGGAGCGCATCACCGACCCGCTGACCGGTGTCGTGCTGAGCGACAACCTCGAGGACTACCGCATCCCCGGCATCGGCGACATCCCCGAGATCGACATCCACTTCCACGAGGCGGGTTTCGAGCACGCCGACGGCGGCGGGGTCGGTCTGGGAGAGGTCTCGACGATGCCGGTAGCGGCAGCCATCGGCAACGCCGTCCACGCTGCCACCGGGTGGCGCCCCACCCACCTGCCGATCCGCCCGGACCGCCTCCTGGAAGGACTGCGCCCGTGAACCAGCCCCTCACCCTCGACCAGGCCGCGGCCGTCGTTGTCGACAACGGCGGAGAACTGCGCGCCGGTGGCACCGACACCGTCGCCCGCCGGCGTGGCGGAGTCACGCGCGGCGCGTCTGTCCAGATTCCCCTGCTTCCCGCCCTGCGGGGCATCACGCGCGAGGCCGAAGGGACCACGCGGATAGGCGCGTTGACCGGTGTGGCCGAACTCGCCGAGGACTCCGGGCTGCAGGCGGACTACCCGGCCCTGACAATGACCGCGGGCGCCCTGGCCACACCACAGATCCGTAACTCAGGCACCCTGGGCGGCAATCTGCTCCAGCACAACCGCTGCTGGTACTACCGCAATCCGCACTTCAGTTGCTACCGCGACGGCGGCGACGGCTGTCCGGCGCGCACCGGGGTCCACCTGCACGCCGCAGTGATCGACCAAGGCCCCTGCATCGCACCGCACCCCTCGTCGATCGCGATCGCCCTGCTCAGCTATGACGCCCAGGTCGACGTTCACGAACTGGGAACCCTCCCCGTGGCGGACCTGTACGGTGACGGTTCCGACCCCACCCGAGACCATCTGCTCCCCCCGCAGCAGATCCTCACCGCCGTCACGCTGCCGGCTCCCCTCCCCGGCGAACGTGCCGCGTACAACCGGGCCATCAGCCGCGCCAAGGCGGAATGGCCACTCGTCGAAGCGGTGGCACGCGTGAGAGTCTCCGACGGCATCGTCACCACAGTCGCCGTCGCCGCGGGCGGCATCGCCCACACCCCGCTGCGGCTGCCGGAGGTCGAGGATGCCCTGCTCGGGCGCGAGCCGACCCCCGAGAACCTGTTCACCGCCGCGACCGCGGCCACAACACGTTGCTCACCCCTGCCGCAGACCCGCTACAAGGTGCAGCTGCTTCGCGACACCGTGCTCGACGTGCTCGAAACGGCGATCCGGGCCGAGACGACCTGACCACCCGCTCGAACCGCCAGGACATCAGGGCCGGTTGACGCACGCTCCGGCGGCGGCCCCGACGATCCGCTCAGGCGATCTCTTCGGCCGCCAGCGCCTCGTAAGTGCCCAGGGTGATCCCGGCCAGATCCCGCATCTCCCGGGCGAGATGCGCCTGGTCGGCACAGCCCGCCCGCAGGGCCGCCTCGGCATAGGGCACGCCCTTGCGTACGAGTGCCAGCGCCCGCTGCAGCCGCAGCACCCGGGCCAGTGTCTTGGGCCCGTACCCGAAGGCGTTCAGGGAACGGCGGTGCAGCTGCCGCGCGCCCAGGCCGACCGCGTCCGCCGCGCCGGCGACGGTGCCGCCCGCGTCCAGGTGGCGTACCACCTCGCTCAGCAACGGGTCCGGCGGCACGGCGGCCGCCGCCCGCCCCTGCGCCACGGCCTCCAGCTCCGCGGCCGGGTCCGGGGCCCCGCCGATGCGCTCGGCGAGGCGACGGGCCTCGGCCCCGCCCCACAGATCAGCGAGCTCGACCCGCAGGTCCCGCAGCTCGTGCGCCGGTACACCGAGAAACGCGGGCGCGGTCCCTGGCGCGAACCGCACGCCGGCGTACCGAATGCCCCGCACCTCGGGGACGTACCCATGGGTGTCGGGTCCGGCCACGAGGAGTCGGCCGCCGGCCCACAGCAGGTCCATGCAGCCGTCGGGGAGTACGGGACAGACGGCACCCGTCGACGGCGTCCGGCTCCAGACGACGGCGCCGTCGAGCTTGGACGGCCATTCCTCGTACACACCGTCGAGGCTACGGCCCGGCCTCCCGCCCGGCCCCGCTAGTCCTTGTTCTCCTTGTCGCGGCCGTCCCGGTCCTTGTCGCGGCTGTCCCGCCCGTTGTCCCGTCCCGTGTGCAGCCGGGACCTCACGTCGTCGGGCGGCAGGAAGCGCGACCACCGTTCGGGGAACTCCGAGGGCATGTCCCCGCCGCCTCCCTCGTCCCCGTCCTCGTCCTCGTCCTCCTGGCCGTCGTCATCGAGGACATGCGCCGCCTTCGCCCGTGCCACGAGCTCTACCGCGTTGGCAGCGCGCAGCCGCTCGTTGGCCGCGCGGGCCGCCGCCGTGGCCACCGACGGCCAGACGCGGTCGATCGCGGCGTTGACCGCCGCGCCCACCAGGACCGCGAAGGCGGTGAGGCCGATCCAGAGCAGGACGGCGATGGGGGCGGCGAGCGAGCCGTAGATCGTGGGGCCCTCGACCGTGCTGGTGAGGTAGATACGCAGCAGGAAGCTGCCGAGCACCCACATCCCGAGCGCCACCAGCGCGCCCGGGACGTCCTCGATCCACGGGGAGCGGACGGGGACGGACACATGGTAGAGCGTGGTCAGGAAGGCGACCGAGAGCAGGGTGACCAACGGCCAGTACAGGACGCTGACGACTTCCGTGCCCCACGGGACGATCTCCACCACCCGGTCGGGGCCGACGACCGCCAGGGGGAGCACCACCGCGCCGATCAGCAGGGCGACGATGTAGAGCAGGAACGCGAGCATCCGGGTGGCGACGATGCCGCGCTGGCCGTCGAGGCCGTACATCACGGTGATCGTGTCGATGAAGACGTTGACCGCCCGCGATCCCGACCACAGGGCGATGGCGAAGCCGATGGAGATGATGTCCGGCCGGCCGCCGTGGGTGACGTCCTCCAGCAGGGGCTTGGCGATCTCGTTGACGCCACGCTGGGACAGCACCGTGCCCACGGCGTCCAGGATGTTCTCCTCGATCGAGGCGACGGTCGTGGTGTTGGTCCAGTCGTCGACGTAGCCGAGCAGACCGATCATGCCGAGCAGCAGCGGCGGCAGCGACAGCAGCGTGAAGAACGCCGCCTCAGCGGCGAGCCCGAGGATGCGGTACTCGATGCATGAATTGACCGTGTCTTTCAGCAGCAGCCATGCCATCTTCCGCTTCGAGACGTTGCGGTAGAGGACCCGGGCCCGGTGGAGTCGGCCCGATGGCCGCTCGGGTGTTTCGTTTGCTGCCTGCACCTCCTTACCGTAGCGGCATGGCACCCAGCACCCACACAGTGACCAACCAGGCTCCGCCCCTGGTGGGGTACGACGTCTACGCGTCCGACCAGGCCCTCACGGAGGGCGTGGAGCGGCATGTCGCTCCCGAACTCCTCGACGGTGTACGGGAGGACCTTTCGCTCCTCGGGCGCACCGCAGGCTCCGTCCAGGCACAGGAATGGGGGGTGCAGGCCAATGAGAATCCGCCAGAACTGCGGACGCACGACCGGTACGGGAACCGGATCGACGAGGTGGAGTTCCATCCGGCCTGGCACCGCCTGCTCGGCAAGGCCGTCTCGTCCGGGCTGACCAACGCCTGGGGCCGGCCGGCCGGGCATGTGCGCCGGGCGGCCGGGTTCCTGGTGTGGACGCAGGCCGAGGCCGGGCACGGCTGCCCGGTGTCGATGACACACGCCTCGGTGCCCGCGCTGCGGACGGACCCGGAGCTGGCCGCTCAATGGGAGCCGCGGCTGACTTCCGAGGTGTACGAGCAAGGGCTGAGGCCTGCCTCGCTGAAGGCGGGGTCCCTGTTCGGGATGGGGATGACGGAGAAGCAGGGCGGCAGCGACGTCAGGGCAAATACGACCCGGGCCGAGCCGATCGCAGGCGACGGGGAGTACCTGCTCACCGGTCACAAGTGGTTCTGCTCCGCTCCGATGTGTGACGGTTTTCTGGTACTCGCCCAGGCATCCGGTGGTCTGACCTGCTTCCTGGTGCCGCGGGTCCTTCAGGACGGGACCCGGAACGTGTTCCGGATCCAGCGGCTCAAGGACAAGCTGGGCAACAAGTCCAATGCGTCGAGCGAGGTCGAGTTCGAGGGAACCTGGGCGCGGCGGGTCGGCGAGGAGGGCCGGGGGGTGCGCACCATCATCGAGATGGTGGCGGCGACCCGGCTGGACTGTGTCGTCGGATCGGCCGCGCTGATGCGGCAGTCGGTGGCGCAGGCGATCCACCACAGCGCCTATCGCAGCGCGTTCGGCGGGCTGTTGATCGACAAGCCGCTGATGCGCAACGTACTGGCCGATCTGGCGCTGGAGTCGGAGGCGGCCACGACGCTGGCGCTGCGCCTCGCCGCAGCGTACGACGCCGATACGGAGGAAGAGCGGGCCTTCCTGCGGCTCGCCGTGCCCGCCGCCAAGTACTGGGTGACCAAGCGCTGTACACCGACTGTGGCCGAGGCCCTGGAGTGTCTGGGCGGCAACGGCTATGTCGAGGAGTCGGGGCTGCCGCGGCTGCTGCGCGAGTCGCCGCTCAACTCGATCTGGGAGGGCTCGGGCAACGTACAGGCGCTGGACGTGCTGCGCGCGATTCAGAGGGAGCCGCAGGCGCTGAACGCCTTCCTGCAGGAGGTCGGAAAGGCACGGGGCGCCGATCACCGGCTCGATGCGGCGATCAAGGATCTGCTGAGTGAACTGGCCGATCTGGACGGCATCGAGGCACGGGCGCGCAGGCTGGTGGAGCGGATGGCACTGGTGCTTCAGGGGTCGCTGCTGGTGCGCTGGGCGCCGCCGGAGGTGGCGGACGCGTTCTGCGCCTCACGGCTGGGCGGGGACTGGGGCACTGCCTTCGGCACGCTGCCGCACACGCTCGATCTGGCGTCGGTCGTGGAGCGGGCGCGAGCCGTGGTGTGACAGCCGGAGCCGTCGGGGTGGTGCTGCGCCGACACGGCACCACCCCGCGCTCCGTCGTACGCCCGCTGTGCGGTGCACGACCACCGGCGAACCGGTGCACCGTCACCTTCGTACAAGCGCAAGCCCGTTCGCGAGGGTTGCAAAGGGTTGCAGCCTTGTGCGCCGTATCGCCACGTCGCGCCGCCCGCGAGGGGCAGGATTGAGCCAGGCCATCCCCCACGCTCGGACGCTGGCGTCGCCAGGAGGACCCAGTGCACAACACACCGCTCGATCTGGCCAGGCTCTCCGCCATGGACACCGGGGAAGCCACCCGGCTGCTGAAGGGGGTACGGGACGCCGCGCTCAGCGGGCGCCGCTCCCGGGTCGCCCCACGGGCCGACATCGAGGAGTCGTGGCAGCGGATGCTGCGCCGCGGCGTGGATCCCGACCGGGACCGCAGGGCCGGGCTGCTGTCGCTGGCGGAGATCGAACGCCGTCGGCAGGCATCCCCGCTGCGGGAGGTGCTGCCCGTCCTGCGGGACGGGCTCGTCTCGATCGCGGAGGCGGCGCAGCACATCATGGTCGTCGCGGACCCGGAGGGGCGGGTGCTGTGGCGCGAGGGCAAGTCGTCGGTGCTGCGCAGGGGCGACGCGCACGGCTTCGTCCTGGGCGCCGACTGGAACGAGAGCCTCGTCGGCACCAATGGTGTCGGCACTCCCCTGGTCTCCCGGCGGCCCGTCCAGGTGCACTCCGCCGAGCACTTCGTCTCGACCCACGACACCTGGACGTGTGCGGGCGCTCCGGTCACCGATCCGCGCGACGGCAGGCTGATCGGGGTGGTCGACGTCAGCGGACCGCTGTCCACGATGCATCCGGCGACCCTCAAGCTGGTCACCACGGTGACCCGGCTCGCGGAGGCTGAGCTGCGCAACGCGCACTTCGCGACCCTGGACCGGCTGCGTACGGTGGCGTCGCCGCTGCTCGCGCGGATGGCGGGCCGAGCACTGGCCGTCGATGTGAACGGCTGGCCCGCCGCGGTCACGGGGATGCAGCCGCCCGGCCGGCTCCCGCTGCCGAAGTCCCTCGGCAGCCGCGTCTGGCTGCCCTCGCTGGGCATGTGCTCGGTCGAACCGCTGCCCGGCGGCTGGCTGGTGCGGGCGGAAGAGCGGTCCACGGCTGCGCCGACCCGGGTGGTTCTCGATCTCAGCCTGCCACGGCGGCCTTTTGTGACCGTCTCGGGCGAGGCGGGCAGCTGGGCCAAGGAGCTCAGCCCGCGCCATGCCGAGCTGCTGTATGTCCTGGCGCTGTATCGCGACGGGCGCAGCGCGGCGCAGCTGGCGCAGGACATCTTCGAGGACCCGACGCGGACGGTGACGGTACGGGCCGAGATGTCGCGGCTGCGGCGGCATCTGGCGCAAGTGCTGGCGCACCGCCCGTACCGCTTCACCGAGGACGTCGAGGTGGAGCTCGTCGGGCCGCCGGAGCCGGCCGACCTGCTGCCGCACTCCACGGCCCCGGCGGTGCGCCGGGCGCGCCGCGCGGAGCAGTGACCGCCCGAGCACGCTCCGGCACCGCTTTGGCCAGTTCACGGCGGCGTGATTTTCTGGCGCACATGAGCATCACTGTGACCACGTGGTCCCTGGAACAGACCTCGCCCGCGGATCTTCGCCCGTCCCCCGCACCCGAAGGAGATCTGCGGATCGTCTGCGCCGAGGTGCCCTCGCCCGAGTTCAGCCGCTTCCTGTATACGGCCGTCGGCGGTGACATCCACTGGAACGACCGGCTCGGCATGACGTACGCGCAGTGGGAGGATCTGCTCGCGCGGCCGGGCACCGAGACCTGGGTGGCGTACGAGAAAGGCACCCCTGCCGGTTATGTGGAGCTGGAGGCGCAGGACGGGGGCTCCGTCGAGATCGTCTACTTCGGCCTGATCCCGGCCTTCCGCGGACGCCGGACAGGCGGCCATCTGCTCAGTTACGCGGTCGCGAGGGCCTGGGACCTGGCGGAGCGCACACCGGGTCTCCCGCCGACGAAGCGGGTCTGGCTGCACACCTGCTCCAAGGACGGCCCGCATGCGATGGACAACTATCTGCGGCGGGGCTTCACTCTGTTCGACACGAAGGTCGAGCAGGAGACCGAGACGGCCGCGCCCGGCCCCTGGCCCGGTGCGCACGGCTGAGTGACGGGCGCCACATCGTCTCGCGATGCGGGACTGTGTTGTCCACATTCTGGATAATGGTGGACTGCCCTTGGACCGCCATGACACGCTTCCGTCATGTCTGGAACTGGAATTGCCTTGGTGAGTCGGCGGCACGTCGACCTCGGCCGCATGTCCAGCGCCATCTGTCCGGCCTGCTGAAAGAACAGCACAGCCGAGTCTCCCGCATTCTTCTCATCCCCTGCGCACCGTCGCGCCTCCGCGCGAGTGTGCAGCTCAGAGCCGCCCTCCTGCAGTCTCGAAGGACATACCGCCATGGCCGCCACCCCCGAAACGCCCGCCACCGCCACGCCCCGCCGCAAGGCCGGACGCCACCGCGGCGAGGGCCAGTGGGCTGTTGGCCACATGACGCCGCTGAACGCCAACGAGCAGACCAAGAAGGACGACGACGGTCTCAACGTGCGGACACGCATTGAGACGATCTACGCCCACCGCGGCTTCGACTCGATCGACGGCGCCGACCTGCGCGGACGGATGCGCTGGTGGGGGCTCTACACCCAGCGCAAGCCCGGGATCGACGGCGGCAAGACCGCGATCCTGGAGCCGGAGGAGCTGGACGACAAGTACTTCATGCTGCGCGTCCGGATCGACGGCGGGCGGCTGACCACCGATCAGCTGCGGGTCCTCGGCGAGATCTCGCAGGAGTTCGCGCGCGGCACGGCCGACCTCACCGACCGGCAGAACGTCCAGTACCACTGGATCCGCATCGAGGACGTCCCGGAGATCTGGCGCCGTCTCGAAGAGGTCGGCCTGTCGACCACCGAGGCCTGCGGTGACACTCCCCGCGTCGTGCTCGGCTCACCGGTCGCCGGTATCGCCGAGGACGAGATCATCGACGGCACCCCGGCCGTCGACGAGATCTACCGCCGGATCGTGGGCAACCCCGCCTTCTCCAACCTGCCGCGCAAGTTCAAGTCGGCGATCTCCGGATCGCCGCTGCTGGACGTCGCGCACGAGATCAACGACATCGCCTTCGTCGGCGTGAACCACCCGGAGCACGGCCCCGGCTTCGACCTGTGGGTCGGCGGCGGTCTCTCCACCAACCCCAAGATCGGTGTCCGGCTGGGCGCCTGGGTCCCCCTCGACGAGGTGCCCGATGTCTACGAGGGTGTCATCTCCATCTTCCGCGACTACGGCTACCGCCGGCTGCGCACCCGCGCCCGGCTGAAGTTCCTGGTCGCCGACTGGGGCGCCGAGAAGTTCCGCCAGGTCCTTGAGGACGAGTACCTGAAGCGCGAGCTGGTGGACGGGCCCGCCCCCGAACAGCCCGTGCAGCAGTGGCGCGACCACGTCGGCGTGCACCGGCAGCAGGACGGACGTTTCTACGTCGGGTTCGCGCCGCGTGTCGGACGGGTGGACGGCGCCACCCTCACCAAGATCGCCGAACTGGCCGCCGATCACGGCTCGGGCCGGCTGCGTACCACCGTCGAGCAGAAGATGATCGTGCTCGATGTCGAGGAGGCGCAGGTCGAGTCGCTCGTGTCCGGTCTGGAGGCGCTGGACCTGCGGGTCAACCCCTCGCCGTTCCGGCGGGGCACGATGGCCTGCACCGGTATCGAGTTCTGCAAGCTGGCGATCGTCGAGACGAAGGCGCGCGGCGCCTCGCTGATCGACGAACTCGAGCGCCGCATCCCCGAGTTCGACCAGCCGATCACCATCAACATCAACGGCTGCCCCAACGCCTGCGCCCGTATCCAGGTCGCGGACATCGGCCTCAAGGGCCAGCTGGTCCTTGACGACGAGGGCAACCAGGTCGAGGGCTTCCAGGTCCACCTGGGCGGCGCGCTCGGCCTGGAGGCCGGGTTCGGCCGCAAGGTCCGTGGCCTGAAGGTCACATCGGCCGAGCTGCCCGACTACGTCGAGCGGGTGCTCAAGCGCTTCCAGGCGGAGCGCGAGGACGGCGAGCGCTTCGCCACCTGGGCGGCGCGCGCGTCCGAGGAGGCGCTGTCGTGAGCGAGCGAGCGGCACCGTTCTACTGCCCGTACTGCGGCGACGAGGACCTGCGTCCGAACGAGCAGGGCCACGGCGCGTGGGAATGCGGAGCCTGCAATCGAGCCTTCCAGTTGAAGTTCCTCGGGCTGCTGGCCCGCGGAGTTCAGCGCAACGACGGTGGAGGGCAGGAGATATGACGACGACTCAGGCAACGGATCTGCGGGAGCTCGCCGAGCAGGCCGGGCGGGACCTCGAAGAGGCCTCCGCCCTGGAGATCCTGAAGTGGGCGGCCGAGACCTTCGGCCCGCGCTTCTGCGTCACCTCCTCGATGGAGGACGCGGTGGTCGCCCATCTCGCCTCCCGTGCCCTCCCCGGCGTCGATGTCGTCTTCCTCGACACCGGCTACCACTTCCCCGAGACCATCGGGACCCGCGACGCGGTCGAGGCCGTGATGGACGTCAACGTCATCACGCTCACGCCCCGTCAGTCGGTGGCCGAGCAGGACGCCGAGTACGGCCCGAAGCTGCACGACCGCGACCCCGACCTGTGCTGCGCCCTGCGCAAGGTCAAGCCCCTCGAAGAGGGACTGACCGGCTACGAGGCGTGGGCGACGGGCCTGCGCCGCGACGAGTCCCCGACCCGGGCGAACACCCCGGTCGTCGGCTGGGACGAGAAGCGGCAGAAGGTCAAGATCTCGCCGATCGCCCGCTGGACGCAGGACGACGTGGACGCCTACGTCGCCGAGCACGGCGTCCTCACCAACCCGCTGCTGATGGACGGTTACGCCTCGGTGGGCTGCGCACCCTGCACCCGTCGGGTGCTGGAGGGCGAGGACGCCCGGGCCGGCCGCTGGGCCGGGCGCGGCAAGACCGAATGCGGGCTGCACTGATGACGATTCTGGGAGACAAGCACGTGACTGGGGCCACCATCTGGCTCACCGGGCTGCCGAGTGCGGGCAAGACCACCATCGCCTACGAGCTGGCGGAGCGGCTGCGCGCCGAGGGCCACCGGACCGAGGTGCTCGACGGCGACGAGATCCGCGAGTTCCTCTCGGCGGGCCTCGGCTTCAGCCGCGAGGACCGGCACACCAACGTCCAGCGGATCGGCTTCGTCGCCGAACTGCTGGCGTCCAACGGCGTCAAGGCGCTGGTGCCGGTGATCGCCCCGTACGAGGACAGCCGCGAGGCCGTCCGAAAGCGCCACGCCGCAGAGGGCACCGAGTACGTCGAGGTGCATGTCGCGACTCCGGTCGAGGTCTGCTCCGTACGCGATGTGAAGGGTCTCTACGCCAAGCAGGCCGCCGGCGAGATCAGCGGTCTGACCGGCGTCGACGACCCGTACGAGGAGCCGCAGAGCCCTGATCTGCGGATCGAGTCGCACCAGCAGACCGTGCAGGAGTCCGCGGCGGCGCTTCACGCGCTGCTCACCGAGAGGGGTCTGGCATGACGACGGCCGCCACTGTTCACGACGGCACCGACAGCCCGTACGCACTGTCGCACCTGGACGCGCTGGAGTCCGAGGCGGTGCACATCTTCCGCGAGGTGGCGGGAGAGTTCGAGCGGCCTGTGATTCTCTTCTCCGGCGGCAAGGACTCCATCGTCATGCTGCATCTGGCGCTGAAGGCCTTCGCCCCGGCGGCGATTCCCTTCTCGCTGCTGCACGTCGACACCGGACACAACTTCCCCGAGGTGCTGGAGTACCGCGACCGCGCGGTGGCCCAGCACAGTCTCCGGCTGCACGTGGCGTCCGTACAGGAGTACATCGACGCCGGGAAGTTGCGCGAGCGTCCCGACGGGACGCGCAACCCGCTGCAGACGGTGCCGCTGACCGAGGCGATTCAGCAGCACCGTTTCGACGCGGTGTTCGGCGGCGGCCGCCGGGACGAGGAGAAGGCGCGCGCCAAGGAGCGGGTGTTCTCCCTGCGCGACGAGTTCTCGCAGTGGGACCCGCGCCGCCAGCGGCCCGAGCTGTGGCAGCTCTACAACGGCCGCCACGCGCCCGGCGAGCACGTCAGGGTGTTCCCGCTGAGCAACTGGACCGAGCTGGACGTCTGGCAGTACATCGAGCGCGAGAAGATCGAGCTGCCCGAGATCTACTTCGCGCACGAGCGTGAGGTCTTCGCCCGTCACGGCATGTGGCTGACCGCCGGCGAGTGGGGCGGCCCCAAGGAGTCGGAGACCGTCGAGACGCGGCTGATCCGCTACCGCACCGTCGGCGACATGTCCTGCACCGGCGCCGTCGACTCCGACGCCACCACGCTCGACGCCGTGATCGCCGAGATCGCCGCATCCCGGCTCACCGAGCGGGGCGCCACCCGCGCCGACGACAAGATGTCCGAGGCCGCGATGGAAGACCGCAAGCGCGAAGGGTACTTCTAGCCATGAGCACCACCACGACCGATCAGCTCGCCGGGATCTCGGCCACCACCCTGCTGCGTTTCGCCACCGCCGGCTCCGTCGACGACGGCAAGTCCACCCTCGTCGGGCGGCTGCTGCACGACTCCAAGTCGGTGCTGACCGACCAGCTGGAGGCCGTCGAGCACGCCTCCCGCTCGCGCGGCCAGGAGGCACCGGACCTGGCGCTGCTCACGGACGGTCTGCGGGCCGAGCGTGAGCAGGGCATCACCATCGACGTCGCCTACCGCTACTTCGCCACCGCGCGCAGGCGGTTCATCCTCGCCGACACCCCGGGCCATGTGCAGTACACCCGGAACATGGTCACCGGCGCGTCCACGGCCGAGCTGGCCGTGGTGCTGGTCGATGCCCGCAACGGCGTGGTCGAGCAGACCCGCCGCCATGCCGCCGTCGCCGCCCTGCTGCGCGTCCCGCATGTCGTCCTCGCCGTCAACAAGATGGACCTCGTCGACTACGCCGAGCCCGTCTTCGCCGCGATCGCCGAGGAGTTCACCGCGTACGCCGCGTCCCTGGGCGTTCCCGAGATCACCGCGATCCCGATCTCGGCGCTCGCGGGCGACAACGTCGTGGAGCCCAGCGCCAACATGGACTGGTACGGCGGACCGACCGTCCTGGAGCACCTGGAGACGGTCCCGGTCAGCCACGATCTGACCGGCTGCCACGCCCGGCTGCCCGTGCAGTACGTGATCCGTCCGCAGACCGCCGAGCACCCCGACTACCGGGGCTACGCGGGCCAGATCGCGGCCGGTACGTTCCGCGTCGGCGAGCAGGTCACGGTGCTGCCCGCGGGCCGTACGTCGAAGATCGCCGGGATCGATCTGCTCGGCGAGTCGGTGGACATCGCCTGGACTCCGCAGTCCGTCACCCTCCTGCTGGAGGACGACATCGACATCTCGCGCGGCGACCTGATCGTGCCGAGCGGGGACGCGCCCGCGACCACCCAGGACGTCGAGGCGACGGTCTGCCATGTCGCGGACCAGCCGCTCACCGTCGGCCAGCGGGTGCTGCTCAAGCACACCACCCGCACGGTCAAGGCGATCGTCAAGGAGATCCCCTCCCGGCTGACCCTCGACGACCTGTCCCAGCACCCGAACCCCGGGCATCTGGTCGCCAATGACATCGGCCTCGTCAAGGTCCGTACGGCCGAGCCGCTCGCGCTCGACTCGTACGCCGACTCCCGCCGCACCGGCTCGTTCCTGCTGATCGACCCCGCGGACGGCACCACGCTGGCGGCCGGCATGGCGGGCGACTCCTTCGCCACCACCGCCGAGGCCGTGCACGTGGCCGACGACGAGGGCTGGGACTTCTGATGACAACCGACTTCTACGGCACGTTCGCGAAGGAGGGCGGCCGCGTCGGCAGCGGCACCCTCGGCGCGGGCACGGGCGGGGTGGCGCGATGTGCGCGATGACGTACGCGCACTGCCTGCGCGCCCGCACCCCCCGCACCCCGCACCGCCGAAGACCCGCCGACACCCCGGCCGCGTCCGATGTGACGTAAGAACCGGGCCTCCGAGAGGAAACCCTCCCGTGCCTGCCACCCGTACGACCCTGCGCCGCAGCATCGCGGCCGCCGCCGCTCTGCCGCTGCTCGCTGTGGCCCTCACCGCCTGCGGCTACGGTTCCGAGGCGAAGAAGGACGACAAGGTCGCTCCCGCCGCCAAGGGCGAGAAGCTCTCCGCCGACACCGTCAAGGTCGGCTACTTCCAGAACCTCACGCACGCCACGGCGCTGGTCGGCGACCAGGAGGGTCTGATCCAGAAGGAGCTGGGCGGCACCAGGCTCGCCTCGACCACCTTCAACGCCGGTCCCTCCGAGATCGAGGCGCTGAACGCGGGTTCCATCGACATCGGCTTCATCGGCCCCTCGCCGTCCATCAACGGCTACACCAAGTCCAAGGGCAAGAACCTGCGCATCATCGGCGGCTCGGCCTCCGGCGGTGTGAAGCTCGTCGTCAACCCGGACAAGATCAAGACCCTGGACGACGTCAAGGGCAAGAAGATCGCCACGCCTCAGCTCGGCAACACCCAGGACGTCGCGTTCCTGAACTGGATCGCCGAGAAGGGCTGGAAGGTCGACGCCCAGAGCGGCAAGGGTGACGTCTCAGTCGTCCGTACGGAGAACAAGGTGGCCCCCGACGCCTACAAGTCCGGTTCCATCGACGGCGCCTGGGTGCCGGAGCCGACGGCGTCCAAGCTGGTCAGCGAGGGTGCCAAGGTGCTGCTCGACGAGTCGACGCTGTGGCCCGACAAGAAGTTCGTGATCACGAACATCATCGTGTCGCAGAAGTTCCTCAAGGATCACCCGGACGTCGTCGAGGCGGTGCTGCGCGGTTCGGTGAAGACCAACGCGTGGATCAGCGCCAACCCGGACAAGGCGAAGGCGTCCGCGAACGCCAAGCTCAAGGAGCTCACCGGCAAGGCGCTCGCGCCCGAGGTGATCGACCCGGCGTGGAAGTCGATCCAGTTCACCGACGACCCGCTGGCCGCCACGCTCCGGACCGAGGCGGACCACGCGGTGAAGGCGGGCCTGCTGAAGGAGCCCGACCTGGCCGGCATCTACGACCTGACACTGCTCAACAAGATCCTCAAGGCCGAGGGCAAGCCCGAGGTCGCCGACGCCTCGCTCGGCGTCAAGTAAGCCCGCAGGCAACCCCGCATCCGACCGAGTTCCCAGGAGGTGACGACCATGGCCACAGCGATCGCCAAGGCCGAGGACCGCGTGACGGTCGAGCACGCCGCCCGTCTCGAGCATGTCTCGAAGTCCTTCGCCGGACCGTCCGGGCAGCAGCTCGTCCTGGACGACATCACCCTCGATGTCGCTCCCGGCGAGTTCGTCACCCTCCTGGGAGCCTCCGGGTGCGGAAAGTCGACGCTGCTCAATCTGGTGGCAGGGCTCGACCGTCCGACCGCGGGGTCCATCGCGACCCCCGGCGGGCGGCCCGCCCTGATGTTCCAGGAGCATGCCCTGTTCCCGTGGCTGACCGCGGGCAAGAACATCGAACTGGCGCTGCGGCTTCGCGGTGTCCCCAAGACCGAGCGGCGCGCCGAGGCACAGCGGCTGCTGGAACTCGTACGGCTCCAGGGCGCGTACGGCAAGCGGGTGCACGAGCTGTCCGGCGGTATGCGGCAGCGCGTCGCCATGGCCCGGGCCCTGGCTCAGGACAGCCAACTGCTGCTGATGGACGAGCCGTTCGCCGCGCTGGACGCCATCACCCGGGACGTTCTGCACGACGAGCTGACCCGGATCTGGCGCGAGACGAACGTCTCGGTCCTCTTCGTCACGCACAACGTCCGTGAGGCGGTGCGGCTGGCCCAGCGTGTGGTGCTGCTGTCCTCGCGCCCGGGCCGGATCGCCCGCGAGTGGACCGTGGACATCGAGCAGCCGCGCCGGATCGAGGACGCCGCCGTGGCGGAACTGTCCGTCGAGATCACCGAAGAACTGCGTGGGGAGATCCGCCGTCATGGCCAGCACTGAGACCAAGGCCGTCGGCAAGACCGACGATCTGGCCGGACTCGAAGCCGGACTCGACGCACTCGACGCGGTGCAGGTGCGCCGTACGCCCGTGCGCGAGGTGCTGGTCAAGAAGATCCTGCCGCCGCTGACCGCCGTCGCTCTGGTCCTCGTCGTCTGGCAGGTCCTGGTGGCCACCAAGGTCACCGAGGAGGGAAGCCTGCCCGCGCCGTCCGCGGTGTGGGACAGCGTGTCCGACATGTGGCTCCAGGGCACGCTGCTCGAGGTCGTCTGGACCAGCGTCTCGCGCGGTCTGCTCGGCTTCCTGCTGGCGCTCGCCATCGGTACGCCGCTGGGGCTGCTGGTCGCCCGGGTGAAGTTCGTCCGGGCCGCGATCGGTCCGATCCTGTCGGGTCTGCAGTCGCTGCCGTCCGTGGCCTGGGTGCCGCCGGCCGTCATCTGGCTCGGGCTGAACAACTCGATGATGTACGCGGTGATCCTGCTGGGCGCCGTGCCCTCGATCGCCAACGGCCTGGTGTCGGGCGTCGACCAGGTGTCGCCGCTCTATCTGCGGGCCGGCCGCACCCTTGGCGCGACCGGGCTCAAGGGCACCTGGCACATCGTGATGCCTGCGGCACTTCCCGGCTATCTCGCGGGCCTGAAGCAGGGCTGGGCCTTCTCCTGGCGCTCGCTGATGGCGGCGGAGATCATCGCCTCCTCCCCCGATCTGGGCCTGGGACTAGGGCAGTTGCTCGAGAACGGCCGCAACAACTCCGACATGCCGGGCGTCTTCCTCGCCATCCTGCTCATCCTGATCGTCGGTATCGCCATCGACCTGCTGATCTTCAGCCCGCTGGAGCGGTGGGTGCTGCGCAGCCGCGGCCTCCTCGTCAAGAACTGAGCCACCTCATGCCCGGTCCCGTCCTCCTCGTCATCGCCCACGGCAGCCGCGATCCGCGGCACGCCGCGACCGTGCATGCCCTGGTGGAGCGTGCCCGGTCGCTGCGGCCGGGGCTGCGCGTGGAGACGGGCTTCCTGGACTTCAACGCGCCGTCCGTACCGAGGGTGCTGGAGCGTCTTGCGGCCGAGGGTGTACGGGATGTGGTGGCGCTGCCGCTGCTGCTGACCCGCGCCTTCCACGCGAAGGCCGACATCCCCGCCGTACTGCGCAAGGCCCCATCACGCCTGAGCATCCACCAGGCCGATGTCCTCGGCCCGTCCCCTCTGCTGCTGTCCGCCCTCGAACGGCGGCTGTACGAGGCCGGGCTCGACGCGTCCCACAAGCGCTCGACGGGCCTGGTACTGGCCTCGGCGGGCTCCACAGACCCGGAGGCGATCGCAGTGATCGCAGATGTAGCGCGGGAGCTGCGGCACACCGGTTGGTGCGCCGTGCGGCCTGCGTTCGCCTCCGCATCTCTTCCCCGCACCGAGGACGCGGTGCGGGCGCTGCGCGACGAGGGCTGCGAGCGCGTGGCGGTGGCGCCGTATGTCATCGCCCCGGGCCGCCTCCCGGACCGCATCGCCGCGGGTGCGCGGGAGGCGGACGTGCTGGCTGATGTCCTGGGTCCGGCCCCGGAGCTGGCGGAGCTGCTGCTGGAGCGCTACGAGGAGGCACGGGCGCCTGCCCGCGCCTCGCTCGCCTTTACGGGGTGATCACCCCGACCTACGGGTCCGTCCTGGAGCGCTACGACGGGCACGCCCCGCGTGATCCGGCGCCGAATCCGGTCTCATGAGCCCACAGATGGGCGCAGTTTGAGCACTGCAGATGCAGCAGGCTGCCCTTGTTGGACAGCAGATAGCGCCAGTGGTCGCTGCAGGTGCGCCCCGCCAGGCAGACGGCGCAGTCCCGGTGGTCGGCGCATCCCGGGCACGGCACCCATGCCCGGCGCCCGGCATCGGCCGTCGGATCAAGCGGCAGCATGGCCCTCGCCCTCCCGTCCCGGAAGGACGCCGGCCGACACGAGCCGGTCGTAGGTCTCCT
Source organism: Streptomyces sp. NBC_00322 (assembly GCF_036147535.1). NCBI lineage: Bacteria > Bacillati > Actinomycetota > Actinomycetes > Kitasatosporales > Streptomycetaceae > Streptomyces > Streptomyces sp. NBC_00322. The sequence goes on from NZ_CP108019.1 coordinate 2,210,669, forward strand.
GCTGCTGCGGGTCCAGGTTCGAGTACAGCAGGCGGTACGCCTCCTGCTCACCCTCCAGCACGGCCACCGGGTCCCAGTCGTCTCCGATGGCCTCGAGCACCGCGGCGCGGCGCCTGGCCTCGTCGACGGTCAGGTCGATCTCGAACTCATGGTGATCCGGAGTCTGGTCGTGGATCATGCGGTGCTTCTCTCGCCGGGTCGGTGGCCGAACCCGTCGTGTCTATCAAGGGCCTTCGAACCGAGGAAGCGTCAGTTCAAAGGGGCCGTCACCGCACGAAACGGACCGTCGACCCGCTGAAGTCATTTCCTTCTCATAACGGGCAAAAGGCACCATGCGGCCTCCGCGGTGTGAGGGACTGCACACGCCGCCGCGCCCGCCCGGCGTGACGGCGGGCGCGACAGTGGTGGGGCATTGGCGGCCGGGGCGACCTTCAGGCCCGCGGGTCGCGCCCGCTCGTCGCCAGCGCCCGCTCGAAGGCGGAAAAGTCGTCCGCGACCGGGACCGGCTCGGCGAAGCCGTCGTACTGGCGGTAGACCTCGGCGTGCTCCTCGACCACCCTGAGCACGAACTGGCCCGCCTCGTGGGCGATTTCGAAATCCTGGCCGATGGAGCGGGCCAGGTCCCAGCCGTGGACCGCGAGCTCCTTGACGAGGAGCGAGGCGATCTCGGAGGCGGGCATCGTCATGAAGCCGAGGTCCACATCGCCTTCCCAGGCCGCCGGATCGGACCAGGCGGCGAGAGCACGGTCCAGCTGGGCCGCGTACCGCTCGGCCCAGTCGTCGGTCGCCGTGAAGTCGCGCTTGGTGAGTTCCTCGGGGAGCTGCTTGCGCAGAGCGCGGTGCTCCAGGCCGTGGGAGGTGTACAGAACGAGGTGGTTGACGAGCTCCCGGACCTCCCAGTCCTCGCAGACGGACGGGGCCGACAGCTGCTCGGCGGTGACCAGGCCGGCGACGCGGGCGGCTTCGGCGGCACAGGTGGTGAGGTGCGTGTGGATGCTGTTCATGCCCGTGAAGCTATGCCCGCCGCTTCCGGCCGGTCTTGAAGGAACGCGACACCGCCGTCAGCCGAAGTTCAGGCTCCCGGTGCGGGTGCGCTTCAGCTCGAAGAAGTCCGGGTACCCGGCGATCACCCGGAAGCTGTCGAAGAGCCGGGCCGCCTGCTCGCCGCGCGGGATGGAGTTGAGAACCGGCCCGAACCAGACCGTGCCGTCGACATGGATGGTGGGCGTGCCGACATAGGCCTCGACGGCGGGGTCCCTGCCCGCGTCATGGCTGCGGCGTACGGCATCGTCGTACGTCTCGTCGTACGCGGCGTCGGCGAGTGTCGCCGGCAGGCCGAGCTCGGCCAGCGACTCGGCGACGACCTTGTCGAAGTCCTTGTTGTCCTGCTCGTGGATACGGGTGCCGTAGGCGGTGTAGAGCGCGCGCAGTATTCCGGCACCGTGCTGCTCGGCCGCGGCCACCGCGACCCGTACCGGGCCGATGGACTTGTCGACCAACTCGCGGTACCACTGGGGCAGTTCATTGCCATCGTTGTGGAGATACAGACTCATCGGCCGGAAGCTCAGCTCGATGTCCCGTTCCTTCTCGACCTCGAGGATCCACCGGGAGGTGATCCAGGCGAAGGGGCAGGCGGGGTCGAACCAGAAGTCTACGACGGTCTTGGTTGCCTCGGTGCTCGTGGCGTTCATGGCCTCAGCGTAGGCAGAGAATGGCCCCGGACTCCGGGCCACTCAGTGCCTGATTCGCTGGGCCATTTCGTCGACCCTAGCCCTCGGCCCGGTTCCATGAACCTGGGTCACCGGGGCAGGCCGGACGGCGCTCCGTCGCCGCCGCACCGCGTGCCCTGGTGGAAGTAGAGCAGCCGGCCCTCGCCGGTCAGCCGCCACAGCGAGCTGCGGTGGGCGCGATGCGCTCCCGTCTCCGTGTCGAAGGTCAGATGCAGGCGGAACTCCGCCTCCATGGCGGCGTTCACCGCCTCCGTGGGGTCACTCACGGGTCAGCTCCGCCAGTTTGACGACGGTGTTCCAGTTACGGCTGGTGGCGACGATGCCCTTGAACAGGCGGGGTTTCCCGAGCGCTTCGGCCAGCTTGGAGCGGCCGAGGCCGTTCGGCGCGTACAGATACAGCACCCGGTCCCCGAGCCGGAACTCCTCCGGCAAGAACGCCGCAGTGTCGATCGACGCGAGCCGCTCGGGTCCGACGGGCTCCGAGAAGTAGGTGACGTGCAGTTGCTTGCCCTCCAGCTCATCGGCCGGGAAGGGGCAGTCGTCGGCCACGGCCTGTAGATAGGGGCCGCTGCGCACCAGGCAGTCGACGCCGAAGCCGAAGCGCTGGTGGATGGCACGCTCCAGCGCCGTGGCAAGCGCCTGCTCGTCGTCCGACGCGCTGCTGAAGAATGCGTTGCCGCTCTGCAGATACGTGGCGACGTTTCCGTGGCCCAGTTCCGTGAGCAGTTCACGGAGTTCGGCCATCGGGACCTTCTTGTGCCCGCCCACATTGATCCCGCGCAGGAGTGCCGCATACCTCGTGGTCATGGGCACACCATAAGGCGGCCGCCGCGCCCCGTGGGGGAGGGCACGGCGACCGCCGGCTCAGCGTCGCTGTCCGTCGGTTACTCGACGACCTTCAGCAGCTTGTTGGGCGTGCCCGCGCTGGGGTTGGTGATCTTGTCGGCCGTGGCACCGTCGGTCAGCGCCTTGGCCACCTGCTCCGGGGTCGCGTCCTGGTGGGCGCCGAGGTAGACCGCCGCGGCGCCGACGACGTGCGGGGTCGCCATGGAGGTGCCGGAGATGGTCTTGGTGCCCTCGTCGCTGTCGTTCCACGCCGAGGTGATGTCCGAGCCCGGGGCGTAGATGTCCACGATCTCACCGAAGTTGGAGAACTCCGACTGCGCGTCCTCCTTGGTGGAGGAGGCGACGGTGATGGCCTCCTTGACGCGCGCCGGGGAGCCCTGGCTCGCGTCCGCGGACTCGTTGCCCGCCGCGACCGCGAAGGTGACGCCGGAGGCGATCGCCTTGCGGACGGCCTCGTCGAGCGCCTCGTCGGCACCGCCGCCGAGGCTCATGTTGGCGACGGACGGGCCCTTGTGGTTCTTGGTGACCCAGTCGATACCCGCGACGACCTGCTCCGTCGTACCGGAGCCATTGTTGTCGAGGACACGGACGGCGACGACCTTCGCCTTCTTGGCGACACCGTAAGTGGCGCCGGCGATGGTGCCGGCGACATGGGTGCCGTGGCCGTTGCCGTCGTCGGCGGAGTCGTCGTTGTCGACGGCGTCGAAGCCGTGCGCGGCGCGGCCGCCGAAGTCCTTGTGCGTGATGCGGACTCCGGTGTCGATGACGTACGCCGTCACACCTTCGCCGGCGCTGTCCGGGTAGGTGTACTTCTTGTCGCCGGCGGTGTCGGCCTGGTCGATGCGGTCCAGGCCCCAGGACGGCGGGTTGTCCTGAGTCGCGTTGATCGAGAACTTCTTGTTCTGGACGACCTTGGCGACGGCCGGGTCGGCGGCGAGGCGCTTGGCCTCGGTCTCCGAAAGGCCGCTGGCGGAGAAGCCGTTGATGGCGGAGCTGTAGTTGCGCTGCAGCTCGCCGCCGTACTCCTTGGCCAGGTCCTGCTTGTCGGCCTTCTTGTCCAGCATCACGATGTAGCTGCCGGCGACGGCGCCTTCGGCGTTCGCGCCGAAGACGGTGCCCTCGGCGGGAGTCGCGGCTCCCGCGAAGGACGTGCCGAGTACGGTCACTCCGGCTGCGGCAGCCACGGCAGTTATGGCCGCGGTGAGCTTGATCCTGCTCGCGCGCTTGTGAGTTGCCATGAAGAGGGAACTCCTCGTCAATTCAGTTTTTGTGGGGGGATCGGCCCGCGGACGAAAAAATTCCGGGGGCCGACTCGAAACCCTGACCGATTGACGGGCTCAGATCAAGACCTTCATACAGCTGTGACTTAGTCAACAAGGTTTCGTAATAAGGAATCGGCCAGCGCCGTACAAGTCGGACTTTGCCCCCAACCCCATTACATGTAAGGGGCTTCCATCCTCCTTGTCGGGGACCCGAGCACTCCGAAAGGAGGAGAGACCACCGTGCGGGGTCACCGACGAGCAGGAGGAGAAGGCTTGATTCTGCCCTTAGTTTCGAAGCGGAGACGACGGCGCCGCGCCGACGTCACGCTTGAGGGGGCAGGGCTGTCATGGGAAACGCAGGAGGGGGTCCGCGCGGAGTCGCCGCGCGGGCAGGCGGCTGGAGCGCTCAGCACCGCTGGGCCGCCGTGGGGATCTGGGTGCTTTTCGTCCTGCTCGCCATGGTGGCCGGTTCGGCTGTGGGGACCGTCAAGCTCAAGGACGACGAACAGCTGAAGGGTGAAACCACCCAGGCCGCGAAGATCACAGCGAAGGCGGGTGTCGAGGAACCGGCCGGCGAGACGGTGCTCGTCCAAGCGCGCAACGGCTCGGTGAAAGCCACCGACGCGGGATTCCGCAAGGCCGTCGACGAGGTGGTCAAGGCGGTCGGCGACACGGGTGCCGTCACCGCGGTGACATCTCCGTACGACACCAAGAGCATCTCGAAGGACGGACGCAGCGCGCTCGTCCAGTTCGATGTGCGCGGGGACCCCGAGACGGCGGGTGACCGGATCGAGCCGGTACTCAAGGCTGTTGCCACGGTCCAGGACAAGCACAAGGAGCTGCGGATCGAGGAGATCGGCGGCGCCAGTATGCGAAAGACCTTCGACGACGCGTTCGGCGACGACTTCCAGCAGGCGGAGCTCTCGGCGGTACCGGTCGCGCTCGGCATTCTGCTGATCGCCTTCGGCGCCCTGGTGGCCGCACTGCTGCCGGTAGGTCTGGCCATCACCGCGATCATGGCGACGACGGGGCTGATGGGCGTCGTCAGCCACTTCCAGCCGATGAGCGACAGCGCGAGCTCCGTGATGCTGCTGGTGGGTCTGGCGGTCGGCGTCGACTACTGCCTGTTCTATCTGCGGCGCGAGCGCGAGGAGCGGGCCGCGGGACACGACGCGCACACCGCGATGCAGATCGCCGCGGCGACCAGTGGCCGAGCCGTCATCGTCTCCGGTGTGACGGTGTGCGTGGCGATGGCCGGCATGCTCTTCACCGGCATCGGCACGTTCGAGTCGATGGGCCTGGCCTCGCTGATCGTGGTGGCCGTGGCGATGGTCGGCTCGGTAACGGTGCTGCCGGCGCTGCTTTCGCTGCTCGGCGAGCGGGTGGAGAAGGGGCGCATCCCCTTCCTGAACCGCAGGAAGCGCGGCGAGAACGGCACCGACAGCGGCAGCCGCGTGTGGACCCGGGTCCTCGGCAGCGTTCTGAAGCGTCCCTTGGTGTCGCTGGTGGTGGCCGCGGGAGCGCTGGTAGCCATCGCACTGCCCGCTCTCGGCATGAAGACGCAGAACCTCACGCTGGACCAGGAGTTCGGCGACTCGGTGCCGATCGTGGCGACCTACGGGCGGGTCAATGAGGCGTTCCCGGGCGGTGCGGACCCGGCGGTGGTCGTCGTCAAGGCGGACGACATCAACGCGGGGCCGGTGAAGCAGGGAATCGACGACTTCCGTAAGCAGGCCGTGAGTTCGGGCGCGTCCCGGGGGCCCATCGAAGTGGTCCGGCACGACGCGCAGGGCATCGCATTTGTATACGTACCGCTGGTGGGCGGCTCCGACCAGGACAAGGCGGAGAAGAGCCTGGACATCCTGCGCAAGGAGGTTCGTCCGGCGACACTCGGCAAGATCGACGGGCTCCAGGCGCCGATCACCGGTCAGGTCGCGGGGTCGAAGGACTTCAACGACCAGCTCTCCGGGGCCGTGACACCCGTCTTCGCCTTTGTGGTGGTGTTCGCCTTCATCCTGATGCTGCTGTCGTTCCGGTCGCTGACGATCGCGATCACCTCGATCGTGCTCAACCTGCTGTCGGTGGGCGCGGCGTACGGCATCCTCACCGCGGTCTTCCAGCATGGCTGGGGAGCGTCGCTGGTCGGCGCGGAGGGCGTGGGCGCCATCATCACGTGGCTGCCGCTGTTCCTCTTCGTCATCCTGTTCGGACTCTCGATGGACTACCACGTGTTCGTGGTGTCGCGGATCCGCGAGGCGAAGCTGGCGGGGCGCGGGACACGGGAGGCGATCACGCACGGCGTGGTGACGACGGCGGGCGTGGTCACGAGCGCGGCGGTCATCATGGTCGCGGTGTTCGCGATCTTCGGCACGCTGTCGATGCAGTCGATGAAGCAGATGGGCGTCGGCCTCGCGGCGGCGGTGCTGATCGACGCGACGGTCATCCGGGGGGTGCTGCTTCCGGCGATCATGGCGCTGCTGGGCGAGCGCAACTGGTACTTCCCGAAGTGGCTGCGGTGGCTTCCGGACCTGACCCACGACGAGCCGGTGCTTGTGCCGAGCCAGGCGGTCCCGGGCCACGATGACGACGGCCGCCGGACGCCGGTGCGGGTCTGAGGCTCTTCCCCCACCCCGCCCCTTCCCTGAACTGGGGGCAAGCCCCCAGACCCCAGTTGGGGGCTCCGCCTCCGGCCCCCATACGCCCCTTCGGGCGTGTCCTCAATCGCCGGACGGGCTGAATGTGCGGCCGAGCCGCACATCCAGCCTCGTGGGGTCCCCCCGGACGAAGTCTGGGGGAGTTTGAGGCGCGGGGTCTGGGGCGGAGCCCCAGTTCGGGAAGGGGCGGGGTGGGGAACAGCCCCGCCGCAGGCGCCGCGCCCCGCCTACCGCTGGTAGCGGGCCAGCACCAGATTTCCGTCCCTGACCAGCCGTCTCCTCAGCTCGCCGGTGCCGATCGCGCCGCTGTAGTACTCCTGCAGCGCAGGCGTCGCCACCTTGTCCTTCCACTCCGGATAGCCACGCACCGACTGCGCGGGCGCCGACCGCAGATCACGCGCGAGCGCCGCGCCCGTCGCCCAGCCGTCCTTCGCGGTGTGCAGCGCCGGGTCGGCGAGCGCCTCGGTGCCGGTCGGCAGCATCCAGTCGCCCTTCGCCAGACGCACCATGTTCCGCGGCCGCAGCATGAAGTCGATGAACTGCGCCGCCTCCTTCTTGTACGGACTGTCCTCGGCGACCGAGAGCGTCTGCGGGCTCACTCCCTGGGCCGGGCCCTCGGGTCCGGCGGGCGCGGGCAGCACCGTCCACTCGAAGCCCTTGGGTGCCTGCTGCACGATCTGCTGCCGGTACGAGAAGCCCAGCGGGACCATGGCGTACTTGCCGCCGAAGAATCCGGGCAGCGTGTCCGAGCCGCCTGAGCCCAGCGTGGTGCGCGATGCGCTCTTGTCGGTGTTGACCTGGGCGTCGATGGTGCCGGGCACCACCGCGTCGCCGTCCGTGAATTCGACGGTGACCTTGCCGTCGTCCCCACGGTGGAACAGCCGCCCGCCTGCCGAAAGCCCCAGGTTGAGGGTGACGGACACCGGTTCCTTGAGCGGCCAGGCGATGCCGTACTTCCCCTTCCCCATCTTGGCCGTCAACGTCTTGGTGACCTCCCGGAACTCCTCCCAGCTCCAGGGCCGCTGATCCGTCGGGAGACGGACCCCGGACGCGTCGAGGATCTTCTTGTTGGCGATCAGGACGCGTGGCTCCTGGAGGAAGGGGACGCCGTAGATCCCCTTGCCGAAGGTCGTCGTCTCCCAACTGCGGTGCGGGATGTCGGACCTGAGGCGCTGGGGCAGCAGCTCGCTGAGATCGGCGAGACAGCCGCCGTACGCGAAGTCGGCGAGGTCGTCGGACGCGTCATGGATGACGTCCGGCGCCTCGCCGCCTTCGAAGGAGGTCAGCAGCTGGTCATGGACGCTGTCCCAGCTGCCCTGGACGTACTGGACCTGGATGCCGGGATGGCTCGCGTTCCACTCCTTCACCAGCTCCTTGTTGGCGTCGACGGACTCCTTCTGCCAGGCCAGCGACTGGAAGCGCAGCGTGATCCTCCCGTCGGTGTTACCGGCTCCGCCGCCCGAGCATCCGCTCAGCACAACAGTGAGCGCGGCGGCCGCCGCCGTCAGCATCCGTACGCGCATCAGGACTTCACCGCCCCTGCGAGCATCCCGCCCGTGATCCGCTTCTGGATGATGGCGAAGATGACCAGCGAGGGGATCGTCGCGAGGAACGCGGCCGCGGCGAGCGGCCCGAGGTCGGCGACCCCCTCCGCGCCGAGGAAGTGGGTGAGGACAACCGGCAAGGTCTGTTTCTCCGGGGTCTTGAGCAGGACGAGCGCGAAGAAGAACTCGTTCCACGCGGTGATGAACGCGAACAGCGCGGTCGCGACGATGCCGGGCGCGAGCAGCGGCGCGGTGACCGAGACGAGCGTGCGTGCCCTGCCCGCGCCGTCGACGGCCGCGGCCTCCTCCAGCTCGCGCGGCACGGCCCGTACGTAGCCGACCAGCATCCAGAGCGCGAACGGCAGCGACCACACCACGTACACCGTGATCAGACCGAAAAGGGTGTTGATCAGATGCAGGTTCTTGAGGATCAGGAACAGCGGAATGATCACCAGGACGAACGGGAACGCCTGGCTGACCACGACCCAGCCGGTGGCGGCGGTCGAGAGCTTGGTGCGGTTGCGGGCCATGACATACGCCATGGGTGTCGCGATCACGACGGCGATGAGCGCGGCGGCGATGGCCGCGACGAGGCTGTTGCCCGCGGCCCGGAGCAGGGGCTGTTCGTCGAAGGCCTGGCGGAAGTTGTCGAGGGTGGGGTCTTCGGGGATCCAGGTGGGGTGCAGGGAACCGAGTTCGCGTGGCGGTTTGAATGCGGTGGAGATCAGCCACAGGAAGGGGAACGCGAGGAAGACGAGGTAGCACAGGAGCGCGAGGTACTGGCCGGTGCGGCCCGATCTGCTCGTGCGCAGCGCCGTCACTGCTCATCGCCTCCCTTGAGCCGTCCTACGAGATACAGGGCGAGCAACACCGAGATCACCGCCACCATGACGCAGCCCATGGCCGCGGCGTAGCCGAACTGGCCGTAGCGGAAGGCTTCTTCGTAGGCGAAGAGCATGGGCAGGCGGGTGCGTCCGCCGGGTCCGCCGTTGGTGAGCACATAGACCAGGGCGAACGAGTTGAAGTTCCAGATGAAATTGAGCGCGGTGATGGCGAGGGCGACGGGCCTTAGGGCGGGCCAGGTGACCGTGCGGAACCGGCGCCAGGCGCCCGCGCCGTCGAGGGCGGCGGCCTCGTGGAGTTCGAACGGGGTGTTCTGCAGGCCCGCGAGGAGCGCGACGGTGGTCTGCGGCATGCCCGCCCAGATCCCGACGACGATCACGGCAGGCAGGGCGGTGGCCAGTCCGGTGAGCCAGTCCCGCCCGTCGCCGAGGCCGAGATCGCGGATCGTCTCGTTCAGAATTCCGGCGTCGGGGTTGTAGACGAGCCGCCACATGATGCCGACGACGACTTCGGGCATGGCCCAGGGAATGATCGCGAGTGCGCGGGCCAGCCAGCGGAAGCGGAGGTTCTGGTTGAGCAGGAGGGCGAGGCCGAGGGCGAGCGCGAACTGGGGGACGGTGACGCCGGCCGCCCAGAGCAGGCCGATCCTGAACGAGTCCCAGAAGAGTGTGTCGTGGATCAGGTCCTGGAAGTTGAGCGTGCCGACCCACTCGGTGGGCTCGGTGCGGCCGGCCTGGGAGTCGGTGAAGGCGAGCGAGATGCCGTAGAGGAGAGGGCCGACGCTCAGCACGAGGATCGGGATGAGGGCAGGCAGTACGAGGAACCAAGCACCGTGGTCGAGTTGCTTTCCCGGCCGCGGCTTTCCGGGCGACCACCTTCCGGACTGCCTCTTGGACCGCGGCGCAGTGCTCGCCAATGTCACGGATTCGCCACCCCCCTAGGGCCTGTCCGGCCGATCTTGCCGGGCTCGCGTGCCCTGGCACGGCACCTCGCTGCGTTGTCGTCAGTCGCCTACGCTCCGCGTGGGCTCCTTCCTCCGCCTTGCGATGCTCCCCCGTAGCCCTTCGGGCACGGGAGGTGCCCCCATCGCCAGACCCGCTCCCTGATCCGGCCTGATCGACCGGACAGGACCTAGGCGCTGTCATCGTGCTGACGGTCCGTCGGTTCGTCAACCCAAGCTGCGAGGATGTGAAACTTTGTCGCCATGAACGAGACACGGGCACGCGCCGTACTGGCGGCCGCCGGACTGCCCGCCGACGCCACGCTGCTGGCGCTCGGCGAGAACGCGGTGTTCGGGGCGGGCGAGGTGGTCGTCAAGATCGGCCGCGACGCGGAGCTGCTGGCACGTGCGGAACGTGAACTGGCCGTCGGCGCCTGGCTGGAGGAGTCCGGCATCCCCGCCGTCCGCCCGGCAGAGCCGAAGCCGCGCCTGGTGGAAGGTCATCCGGTCACGGTCTGGCACCGGCTGCCGGACCCGGTACGGGAGGCGGAGCCGGCGGACCTGGCAGGGCTGCTGCGGCTGATTCACGCCCTGCCGTCGCCCGCCTTCTCGCTTCCGCGGCGGGATGTGCTGGGCGGTGTCGAGCGGTGGCTACGGCTGGCGGGGGACGCGATCGACCCGGCGGACGCGGCGTATCTGCGCGAACGCCGCGACGGTTTCGCGGAGGCGGCGTCCGAGCTGACGCCCCACCTGCAGCCCGGCCCGATCCACGGCGACGCGCTCCCCCGCAATGTCCACGTGGGCCCGGACGGGCCGGTCGTGGTGGACCTCGAGACCTTCGCGCAGGACCTGCGCGAACACGACCTGGTGGTCATGGCATTGGCACTCGACCGGTACGGGCTGGCGCCAAAGGCGTACGAGTCGTTCACGAGGGCGTACGGGTGGGATGTGCGCGAGTGGGACGGATGCGGGGTGCTGCGGGGCGCGCGGGAAACGGCGAGCTGCGCGTGGGTGGCGCAGCACGCGCCGACGAACCCGAGGGCGCGGGAGGAGTTCGCGAGGCGGGTGGCGTCGCTGCGGGAGGGAGCGGAAGGCGTCCGCTGGTACGCGTTTTGAGGTTCCGGACATGCTGTTCGTGGCTTACGCGGGTGACGAAGCCGTACGGGACCAGCTGACGCTCTACGACCTCCGTGCCGACCGCGGCGTGATGGACGTCGTCGACGCCGACGACCACGTGATCGGTGAAGCACCCGCATCGGCGACGGCAACGCTTTCGTCGTCGAAGTCAACCTGTTCTGCCACACCTACAATGCTCTGCGACCCCACCAGGCCCTCGACGCACGCACACCACGCGCGGCTCACCTCGCCGTCGAACACTGCGATGAGCGTGTGGCCTTCGGCGGACCCGCTATGTGACTGGAAGGTCCTGACATGACCAGCAAGTTCACCGAGCTTGCGATCGACTGTGCCGATCCCAACGGTCTCGCCCGGTTCTGGTGCTCGGTCCTTGACTACGAGGTGCAAGACGAAGACGACGTAATTGTCACAATCGGCCCTCCTGTGACGCCTGAAGGCAAGAACCAAATTGGCCCAGTGCCACCGACGTTGACATTCGCGCAGGTGCCCGAGGGCAAGACCGTCAAGAACAGGCTCCACATCGACGTCAACCCCGCCGACAGGGAGCAAGACGAAGAGGTCCGTCGCCTGCTCGGCCTAGGTGCTCGACACGCCGACGTCGGCCAAACCGGCGACGAGAGCTGGGTCACACTTGCCGACCCAGAGGGGAACGAGTTCTGCGTCCTTGCGGCCCGCCGCCCCTGACCGGAGGCCGCACTCCGCGCCAGACCTACTTTCAAAGCCCCGAACGCCGCCTGACGGGCAAGCCGGTCATCGCGTTGGCGCCCACTGGCCATTCGTTGCCGTGTACGGCATTCCGCGGCGTGGCCGAGTGGCGCAAAGGGCGGGGCGCGTCGCTGAGTGCGGCGCATGCGGCCGGCCGCGGCAAGCGCGGGGCGGTGCCTGACTCAGCCGTCGCGGGCGTGAACGGTTCGAGTGCACCTCAGGGGCCGACCCGGCCCCGGTAGTGTCTGGTCGCAGCCCGACTGATGAGGACGCTCCGGTGGTGACGCCTGACCGGAGCGGCCGGGTGGCTGCCGATCTTTCCCGAGAGTGGAGTCAGGTGAAGGACGACGAGATACGTGCGCGCTTCGACGGCCGTGGCCGCGTCGAACTGCTGCCCGGCAATGCCACAGCCTCGAAGCGGCGCCGGATCGAAGAGATCGCCCACGCGCTCGGCTACCGGCTGCTCGCCGTCCATAACCTCGGCCTCGCCGGAGTCCGGGTCGACTACGAGCGCGACGACGCCCCGCAAGCACGCCGCCGTAACGAGCTGACCATTGCCCGGTTGCGCGCGGGTGGGCCACTGCTGCCGGCGACCGAGCCGCCTCCGCCCCCGCCACCAACTCCGCCGCCCCCGGCCCCATCACGGCTCCGGCCCCGGCAGCCCAGCCGTCCTCCGTCGGCGCCCCCGCCACCATGCCCGCCGCCCCCGCCGCCCATCGCCCCAACCTCCTAAGGGCGTTCGCCCGTGGCCGGAGCGTCTGCGCTGCGGGTCTGGTAGGTCACCCGTCCCCACTGTCCATCCACGACAAGTGCCAGTCCGTGGTCAGCGAAGTGGGGCAACAGCCGTTGGATGCGGGCCCTGAGTGCCCGCAGTGTCAGGGGAAGGCTGGGAGTTCCCAGGAGCAGTCTCAGATAGTGACAGCAGACAGGCCCTTGGGCCTGAGCCATCACGTGAAACAGCAGTCTCTGGCTTGCGGTGCGCTGGGGGTACGCAGGGGGCGACGGTACTGGCGGGCAGCGTCTCAGGTTGGCACGGATGCGCCAGGCGAGTTCAGCAGCCGGTGCCTGCCGGTCGAGAACATTGACTGCCCCGGCAGAGAACGCGGCGAGGGCATCCCGCCCTTCGTGCCGCAAGATGGCAACGGGGGCGATAAGGGACGCCGCCCGGACGAGTCCGACCAGCCCGTCAGCCTCCGTCGAGTGCGCGTCGAGCAGGATCATCGCCGGTCTTCGTTCCAGCATGGAGGCGCAGGCTGATTCGCTTCCCCAACGCACAGCGGCGCCGAGCCTGAGACCGGCCTTGTCCAGCCTCATAGCCAATACCGAACTTGGGGTTTCATCCACCGACACCAAGGCTGGAACGTGTGGGCGGGCCGACGGGTCCGGATAAATGCGCCACGTCGTCTGTGTGTACATTGCTTGTTCCCTTTGTCCTGCTGCTTTCGGCACTCGTCACCGCGGCCGGGAGAGACATGGTGCGTGCCGTGGCGGACCGACGAAAGCAGGTAGCGAGCTGCTCCTCGAGAGCGCCTGTCAGACCCCGGCTGGGCACGGCGAGCCCGGACGTGCGTGCCTCACCGCCGTCCGGGGCATCGAAGACTGCTGATTTGGGCACAGAGACGGAGCGGCGATCTCTCAAGAACGCGAACACGGCGGCAGCGGACCGAGCCACGGAAAGAGAGCGGCATCCCAGGCTTCGAAGCACGTGCCCACTGTGCCGAAGCCTCTGTCATTGTTCCAGCGAACGTTTTCGATCGTCGATCATTAGAAAAACCGATGATTGCAAGCAGTCCGGAACGAGCCGAGTTCGTCGGGGAGATCCCGCCAGGGCGGGCTTGTGCGACAGTTCCACGCCGGTGCGGGCCCCGGGCGAGGCCCGTCAGATCCGCGAGATCGCCGCCCCTGACATGCCCGCCGCCGCGACACCTCCATGATCGAGGGGCTTCGGCGCAATCGAGGGCGATCCGTGACCACGACGGCAGAGCCCGTGCGGTCGACCGCCGACGCACTCACCCTCAAACACCGCTCGGCGCATATCAGTTCTCGACAGCGGCGGGATCTTCGGCCCCTGGGAACGATGGCGGAGTGTCGTCTGCCGCGCGGCTGAAATGTTTGTCAACCGCCCTGAGGAGCGCTCGTCGTCCGGCCTGGATGGCGGGGTGTTGGCTGCTGCCGCGGCGTACGGCGGTAACAAGTGTGCGCATCCGCGGACCGAAGGGATCCTGCCGCAAGGGGATGGTCGGCCGCCGGCCCAGCCATACGAGGTCTGGGAGCAGTGCGGCGGCATGCCCCTGTTCCGCGAGCCGCAGATGGAGAAGAAGGTCGGCCGACTCGTAGCGCACGTCGGGTTCGAATCCGGCGCCACGACACACGGTCATCGCCCAGCTGCGGGCGGCCGTTCCCTCAGGTTCCATGACCCATGGGCGATCGGCCAGTATGCGCAGCATCTCCTGTGGCGTGGTTGCCTTGGTTACGCCCGGGACGACTACGTGCAGAGCTTCTTGGCCGAGCACCTCCTGCTCGAGCTCGGCGGGGCGCGGGCTGGGATCACCCGGGTATTCGACGTCGATGACCAGGTCGACATCGCGGACGAGCAGGGCCGACAGCGCGCCTTCACGCTCCATCTGGGTGACCTGTATGCGCAGGCGAGGGTGGGCATCGCGCAGCAGCGTCAGTGCCGTCGGGACGAGAGTCAGCGCAGCAGTTTGAAAAGACGCTATGCGCAGGGTGCCGGTCAACTCGCGCAGTGAGCCGGCAATGTCGACTTCGGCTTGTTCCAGCCGCTCCAGCACGGCTTCGGTGTGAGCGACCAGGATCTCAGCCTGAGGGGTCAGACGCACCCGTCGGCCCACTGGCTCAAGGAGCGGGACCCCGACCTCCGACTCCAGCAACGAGAGCTGCTGCGAGACCGAGGAAGGGCTGTATGACAACGCGGAGGCGACCGCAGCGAGCGTGCCCCGGTGCTTGAGCTCCCGCAGAAGGCGGAGTCGGTGGAGATCGAACATGAAGCCAGCCAAAGAATCGTCGCTTTCTCTAACGATTGTTACTCGAAAACATCCACTGGAGCAATGAGACGAGTGACGGCACAGTGGTCGCGTGGCTACGAAACCCTACGCACCTGTCCGGGACCAGACAGGGCCGGCGCGGTGCGGCGGTGCTATGACCCACACCTTCGACCCGTGTGGAGACAACCCGCCCGCATCGTGCGGCCCGACCGCACGAGACCTCAACAGAATGCGAAGACGAGACGTGAGTGAGCAATCCGCGGACCACTTAGGTTCCGCGCCCCGTTTCACCGGCCGGATGAACAAGGCCGACGCGGACAGCGAGATCGAGGGCTGACGGTGACTCAGCCCGTAGAGGACACCAGCCCCCCTGAACGCAGGCCGCGAAAGGCAGCTGTCATTCGTGAGCCCCGCCATGTCCCGCTCGCCCATGTGGTGCGCGGGGACATCGTCGAGGGCGTGCATTACGGCTCGGTCGTCGTGCTGTCCGCCGACGGTGGCATAGCTTTCCAGGCCGGCGACACCGAGGCGGCGTTCTATCCAGGCTCCGCGCTCAATCCGGTCCAGGTCGTGGGCATGCTGCGCGCCGGGCTGTCGCTGGACGGCGAATTGCTGGCGTTGGCGGTGGCAAGTCACTCGGGCGAGGAGCGCCATCTCGTCGGCGTCCAGGGCATGTTGGCTGTTGCGGGGCTGGCCGAAGCCGACCTGCGCAATGCGCCTGACTGGCCTTGCGATCCCGCGGTGCGCGAGGCGTGGGTCCGTTGTGGTCGCGGCTTGTCCCGGCTCGCGCAGAACGGATCCGGCACGCATGCAGCCATGTTGGTGACGGCCCAGGCCAGGGGCTGGCCGCTCGACGATTACCTCGATTCCCGGCATCCACTGCAGCAGTCGATCGCCGAGGCAGTGGAGGATCTGACGGGCGAGCGCAACGCGCGGGTGACGGTCGACGAGTGTGGAGCACCGCTCTTCTCTGTTTCGCTGCTAGGCCTCACTCGAGCGGTGTCCCAGATTGCCTCTGCGGACCCGGGAACTGAAGAGGCGGCGGTCTCCAACGCCATACGCAACCATCCGGAGATGGCTTCCGGGAGCTGGCGGGATGTGGCGCGGCTGATGAGAGCCGTCCCAGGCCTGTTGGCCAAGGACGGATTCGAAGGGATCCAGGTAGCGGCACTGCCCGATGGCCGGGCGGTCGGAGTGAAGATCTCTGACGGTGGCGATCGCGCGATGATGCCGGTGATCGCGGCTGCTCTCGCACTGTGTGGAGTCGACCGGCGTGTCCTCACCGAGTTCGCCAGCAGGCCCGTACTGAGCGGCATGAGCATGGTCGGCAGTCTGAGAGCTGCCGGTGCACTGACCTCAGACTCTTCCGCCGTACCGCCGGCTTCTGAGGCATAGGGGCAGCCGCGCGTACACCACCCGCATGCACACCGCACTGAACGAATAAGACGGAAACGCCGGCAACGTCGGCAACGTCGGCAACGTCGGCAACGTCGGCAATGGAGAGGACCGCTTCGATGACCAAATCGCAGCAGCCTGAAATTCAGCAGCCCACCGATCTGCTCGCGCTCGCGGTGGGCACGGCCAGGAGAAACCCCCACGGCTTTCTCGCCAGCGCCGACCACGCGGGGCGCCCGCACGTGCGCCTGATGCAGCACCTCGTCGTCGACGACGACGCGACGGTGTGCTTCGGCACCAGCCGGCGCTCACGCGAGGTCGCCGGTATCGCGGGCGCTCCCGAGGTCGGCTACGCGATCGAGGACCGCGCCGCGTTCTCGTACGTCACGCTCTACGGGCGGCTGGTCGATGACCAGGCGAGGTGGCTCGAACTGTGGGACGACGAACCCGGCATCCGGTTCTTCCCGGACAGGCCGACCCGCGGCGACTTCGACCTGCTGGAGCTGGTTCCGCACCGCATCGAGCTGGTGGACTTCACCGCGCGGGTCAATCCCGAGCCTCAGGGGCTGGTCCCCGCGGTGATCGAGAAGACGGGGATCGGGTGGGAGCCGAGGATCGCGCAACGTACCACGAGCCACGGCACCGGAAGCCGCGCGTGAGGACCGCGACGGCCCTTACGCCACCCTCGGCCAGGGATACAGCGCGGGGCGCAGAGCCGATCCGCGGATCACGCACCTGATCGACGAGGCCCCGGTCTCCAACGACTTCCGCGCTCAATCACGGTCGCCGAACTCGGCATCGCAGCCTGACACTGAGCGGGGTCTGGTGCGTGCGATCGCAGGCCGGAGGATGGGGGTCCCCCCGCCGAAGGCAGGGGGAGAGCCGACGCGGAGCGTCGGCGACTGACGCAACGCAGCATGGGGGCACCTCCCGTGCCCGAAGGGCTACGGGGGTGGGGGCCCCTCCCACGCCGAAGGCTGTGGGGGAGCGTGCCAGGGCACGCGAACCCGGCAAGATCCAAACGACAGGACCTAGGTGCCCAGCGGCGGCCGAGGCCCCGGCTGCCGGCTCGTCAGGTCGGGCTCTAGTCCCGCATCATGCTCCCCAGACTTCGTCCGGGGGACCCCCACGAGGCTGGATATGCGGCCCGGCCGCACATCCAGCCCGTCCGGCGATTGAGGACCCCGGCTCAGCCCACCACCCGCGCCGGCTCCCGCAGCGGCCACGCGCCGTCCACCACCGCGTCCGGCTCGCCCTTCCCCCGCAGGAAGCGCTGGAATTCCGTCGCCCATTGCGCGTACCACTGGATCTGACGCTCATGCAGCTGAGCCGGTGTCAGTGCTGCCACCGCAGCATGGCGGATCGCTATCGCGCAGGCCACCCGGACCGCCGCCAGCGCGTCCGCCGTGGCGTCGTGGGCCGCGTCCAGCCGCACGCCGTACTCGACGCAGACCGCCTCCAGCGTGCGCTTGCCCTTGCGATAACGGTCGACCGCACGGTCGATGGTGTACGGGTCGATCACGGGGCCGATCGGGCGGCCGTCCAGCCGGGCGCTCAGCGAAGGCAGGCCGTGGCGCCGCAACTCGGCCGTCAGCAGCGTCAGATCGAATGCCGCGTTGTACGCGACGACCGGCACCCCTTGCGTCCAGTACCCCGTCAGCATCTGAGCGACCTCGTCCGCGACGTCCCGCGCCGGGCGCCCCTCGGCCGTCGCGTGCTCGCTGCTGATGCCGTGGATCGCCGACGCCTGCGCCGGGATGCGGATCCCCGGGTCCGCCAGCCAGCCCCGCTGCCGTACCGGCTCCCCCGCCCGGACCTCGACGACCGCCGCCGTCACGATCCGCGCCTCCTGCGGCTCCGTCCCTGTTGTCTCCAGGTCGAAGCCGACCAGCGGTTCCCCGTGCCAAGCCATCGTGGCCCCCTCCTCAGTGGTGCGGTGGTGCTTCCCCCGTGGGCTTCCCCATGGGCTTCCCCGTAGGCATCCCCCATGGGCTTCCCCCATCGGGTATTCACCCTCCCACGCGCCACTGACAACTCAGGAAACCGGCCGCGAGTCCGCCCACACGGACTCGAACTCCTCGCGATATGTCTGGAACAGACCGTTCTCACTGTCCTGACCGGCGCGGACGACCGCCCGTCCGCCGCCCCGCAGTACCAGGACCGGCGCCTCCATGCCCCGCGCCTTGCGCAGATATGACTGAACGACCGCCAGGCCGTCCGGACCGTCGCCGTCGACGAGGTAGGCCGTGAAGCGCGGGGTCTCGTCGAAGACCTGGATCTCGAAGGCACCCGGGTCGCGCAGCCGGGAGCGCACCCGGCGCATATGGAGGATGTTCATCTCGACCGTACGGCTCAACTCACCCTTCTTGAGGCCGAGTTCGCGCTCTCGTCGTTTGACCGCGCTGCTCGCGGGATTCAGGAACAGCAGCCGCACCCGGCAGCCCGACTCGGCCAGCCGGACCAGCCGACGGCCGGAGAAGTTCTGGACGAGGAGGTTCAGGCCTATGCCGATCGCGTCGAGGCGACGCGCCCCGCCGAAGAGGTCTTCGGCCGGGATCTGGCGCTGCAGGCGCACCCGGTCCGGGTGGACGGAGACCACGTCCGCGTAGCGGTCGCCGACGAGCTCCTCGACCGCGTCGACGGGGAGCCGGTCGGCGGAGGGGACACCGGCGCCACTGCCGAGTATCTCCAGGAGGCGGGCGGAGGCGCGCTCCGCCTGGGCGAGGACCGCTTCGTTCAGCGCCCTGTTGCGGGAGACGACGTTGCGCGCCACCTCCAGCTCGTCCAGCGCCAGCTCCACATCGCGCCGGTCGTCGAAGTACGGCTCGAAGCAGGGCCAGTGCTGGACCATCAGCTCCCGCAGCTGAGGGAGCGTGAGAAAGGACAGGACATTGTCGTCCGCGGGGTCCAGCAGATAGCCCTTGCGGCGCGAGACCTCCCGGACCGCGACGGCGCGCTGCACCCACTCCTGCCCTGCGGGACCCGCCGCGGCCACCACCCATTCGTCGCCGTGCACCGGCTCGTAGATCGGGCGCAGCACCGCGGCCACGACCGCCCGCAGCCGCTGTTCCACGAGGTTCAGCCAGATGTAGGCGCGCCCGGCGCGCTGGGCGCGCGTACGGACCTCGCTCCAGGCGTCCGCGCCCCAGTCCAGTTCCGCCCCGATCTCCATAGGTCTGGCAAGGGAGACCGCTCCTGGCGGGACGTCGGCGGGTTCCCCCTCGTGACCTGCGTCACCGGGGGGAAGCTCCAGCCCTCCCGAGCTCACCCAACTACCGCCTTCTCTGGCCCTTCAACGATCAAGGAAGACTACTCCGCCCGTGGTACGCGGTGCAGCCGGATCGGCACTGTACTTTCCCAACTCCCTTGTCAAGTCCGGCCGTTTCCGCCAGGCGAGATCTGCCGGAGTGAGCTGATTCATAGCGGTTGCTTCCTGGGGCGACAGACGGAACCCGATGTTGACCGCGTCGTCCACCGCTGCGGGGGCCTCTTACGGGCAATACTTTCGGGGAGGATCTGGGCCAAGTGCCCCCCAGCACCCGGATCAGAAGTGGAAGAGTCTATCTATGCAGGTCTGGCCGGGACAGGCGTATCCCCTCGGTGCCACGTACGACGGCGCCGGCACCAACTTCGCGGTGTACTCCGAAGCCGCACGGCGCATCGAGCTGTGTCTGCTGCACGACGACGGCTCGGAGACCGCGGTGGAACTGCGCGAGGCCGACGCTTTCGTACGGCATGCCTATCTGCCGGGCGTGATGCCGGGTCAGCGGTACGGATTTCGCGTGCACGGCCCGTACACGCCCGAGACCGGGCAGCGCTGCAACTCCGCGAAGCTGCTCCTCGATCCGTACGCACGTGCGATAAGCGGAGCGATTGACTGGGGCGAGTCGGTCTACGGCTACCACTTCGGCAAGCCGGACTCGCGCAACGACCTGGACTCGGCGCCGCACACGATGACATCGGTCGTGGTCAATCCGTACTTCGACTGGGGCGACGACCGGCCGCCTCGTACCGACTACCACCGGACGGTGATCTACGAGGCCCATGTGAAGGGCATGACGATGCTGCACCCGGAGCTGCCGCCGGAGCTGCGCGGCACCTACGCCGGGCTCGGGCATCCGTCGGTCGTCTCGCATCTGACCGAACTGGGCGTCACGACGCTCGAATTGATGCCGGTGCACCAGTTCGTCAACGACCACCGGCTGGTGGACGCGAACCTGAACAACTACTGGGGCTACAACACCATCGGGTTCTTCGCGCCGCACAACGCGTACGCCTCCTGGGGCGACCGCGGCCAGCAGGTGCTGGAGTTCAAGCAGGCGGTACGGGCGCTGCACCAGGCGGGCATCGAGGTCATCCTCGACGTGGTCTACAACCACACCGCGGAGGGCAACCATCTGGGCCCGACCCTCTCCTTCCGGGGCCTCGACAACGCCTCGTACTACCGGCTCTCCGAGGATCCGCGCTACTACACGGACACGACGGGCACCGGGAACTCCCTGCTGATGCGCAGCCCCCATGTCCTGCAGCTGATCATGGACTCGCTGCGGTACTGGGTGACCGAGATGCATGTCGACGGCTTCCGCTTCGACCTCGCGGCCACGCTGGCGCGGCAGTTCCACGAGGTGGACCGGCTGTCGTCGTTCTTCGACCTGGTGCAGCAGGACCCGGTGGTCAGCCAGGTGAAACTGATCGCCGAGCCGTGGGACGTGGGTGAGGGCGGCTACCAGGTGGGGAACTTCCCGCCGCTGTGGACCGAATGGAACGGCAAGTACCGCGACACCGTACGGGACCTGTGGCGGGGCGAGCCGCGGACGCTCGCGGAGTTCGCTTCGCGGCTGACCGGCTCGTCCGATCTCTACCAGGACGACGGCCGGCGGCCTCTGGCCTCGATCAATTTCACCACCTGCCACGACGGTTTCACGCTGCACGATCTGGTCTCGTACAACGACAAGCACAACGAGGCCAACGGCGAGGGCAACCGCGACGGCGAGAGCCACAACCGGTCCTGGAACTGCGGGGTCGAGGGCGAGAGCGACGACCCCGAGGTGCTGGAGCTGCGCGAGCGGCAGATGCGCAACTTCATCGCGACGCTGATGCTGTCGCAGGGTGTGCCGATGCTCAGCCACGGCGACGAGTTCGCGCGTACGCAGGGCGGCAACAACAACGCCTACTGCCAGGACAACGAGGTGTCCTGGGTGCGCTGGCCGGAGCCGGGCGAGGACAAGGAGGACACGCTGCTCGCCTTCACCCGGGCCATGGTGTGGCTGCGGCGCGACCATCCGGTCTTCCGGCGGCGGCGGTTCTTCCACGGGCGGCCGGTGGAGGGGACGCACGACGAGCTGACCGACATCGCGTGGTTCACCCCGGAGGGCGAGGAGATGGTCCAGCGGGACTGGCAGGCGGCGCACGCGAAGGCGCTGTCGGTGTTCCTGAACGGCCACGCGATCTCGGAGCCGGGCCCGCGGGGCGAGCGCATCGGCGACGACTCCTTCCTGCTGATGTTCAACGCGAGCGGGGACGACCTGGATTTCGCGGTGCCGGTGAACCACGGACGCCAGTGGCAGGTCGTCGTGGACACGGGACGCAAGGAGGGCGTCCCGCCGGGCGAGGGCCCGAAGGTGGCGGCGGGCGAGCGGGTGCGGCTGGTGGGGCGGAGCCTCACGGTGCTGCGGCGCCCGGCGTGACCAGGACAGGACCCAGGGCCTGTCCGGTCGATCAGGCCGGATCAGGGAGCGGGTCTGGCGATGCTCCCGTGCCCGAAGGGCTACGGGGGAGCATCGCAGGCCGGAGGATGGGGGTCCCCCCGCCGAAGGCAGGGGGAGAGCCCACGCGGAGCGTAGGCGACTGACGACAACGCAGCGTGGGGGCACCTCCCGTGCCCGAAGGGCTACGGGGGTGGGGGCCCCTCCCACGCCGAAGGCTGTGGGGGAGCGTGCCAGGGCAAGCGAGCCCGGCAAGATCGGCCGGACAGGCCCTGGGCACGCTCTCCGGCGGGCGTAGCCCGAACGGCCGACGCGGACGCATGAGCGGGTGACAGAGAAGCCCTCGTGGGTACGTATGTTCGCATGACGCCCATCGCCACCTACCGGCTTCAGCTCCAGCCGGAGTTCCCGTTCTCGGCGGCCGCCCGAGCCGTGCCCTATCTCGCCGAGCTCGGCGTCTCGCATCTGCATCTGTCGCCCGTGCTGGAGGCGGTGCCCGGGTCCACGCACGGCTATGACGTCGTCGACCCCACACGGGTGCGCCAGGAGCTCGGCGGCGAGGCGGGGCTGCGCGAGCTGTCGCGTACGGCACGGGCGCACGGGCTCGGGCTCGTCCTGGACATCGTGCCGAACCATATGGCCGCCGTGCCGGGACACAACCGCGCCCTGTGGGAGGTGCTGCGCGAGGGCCCCCTGTCGCCGTACGCCCCCTGGTTCGACATCGACTGGGAGGCGGGCGGCGGGAAGGTGCTGCTGCCGGTGCTCGCGGGCCGGATCGGGGAGGAGCTGGGTGCGATGCGTGTCAAGGGCGGCGTCCTGCATTACGGGGAGCAGCGCTTCCCGCTGCGCGAGTCCACCGCGAAGCTGCCGCTGCCCGAGCTGCTCGACGCGCAGTGGTACCGGCTCGGCTGGTGGCGGCTGGCCCGTACCGAGCTCAACTACCGGCGCTTCTTCACCATTTCGGAGCTGATCGGGGTGCGGGTGGAGGACCCGGAGGTCTTCGACGCCACCCACGCCAAGATCCTCGAGCTGGTACGGGACGGGGTCGTCGACGGTCTGCGGATCGACCACCCGGACGGGCTCGCCGATCCCGAGGCCTATCTGCGGCGGCTGGACGAGGCGGCGGGCCGGGCGTGCTGGACGGTCGTCGAGAAGATCCTCACCGGTGACGAGCGGCTGCCGGCCGACTGGCCGGTGGCGGGGACGACGGGGTACGACGCGCTGCGGCGAATCGACGGCCTGTTCACCGATCCGGCGGGAGAGGCCGAACTGGTGGGCCAGTACCGGGAGTTCGCCGCTCCCGCCGGTGACCGCGGCGGCCACTGGGAGGCCACCGTGCGCCGCGCCGCGTACAAGGTGGTCACGCACGAGCTGGCCGCCGAGACCGCGGCGCTGACCAGTCTGGCCGGGCGAGTGTGCGCGGCGGAGCCCGCGCTGCGCGACCACGCCCCGTGGGCGCTGCGGGCGGCACTGCGCGAGCTGCTGGTGCGCGTGCCCGTCTACCGCCCGTACCGCATCGGCGGCGAGGATGTGCTGACCGAGGAGGCGGCTGAGGGGGCGAAGGCCGCCTTCCCTGTGGCCGAGGAGGCCGGGGCCGTCGACGTCGTGCGTGACCTCGCGCTCGGCCGGCTCGGCGAGGGGTCCGACCATGACGCGTTCCGTGCCCGCTTCGCACAGACCTCGTCCGCGCTGCGCGCCAAATCCGTCGAGGACACGGCTTTCTATCGCTATGTGCCGCTGATCTCGGCGAACGAGGTGGGCGGGGACCCGGGGAGCCCGGCGGTGAGCCCGGAGCGGTTCCACGCCTACTGCGAACGGCTCGCGCGCGACTGGCCGGCCACCGGGACTGTCCTGACCACGCACGACACCAAGCGCAGCGCGGATGTACGGGCCAGGATCGCCGTGCTGTCCGAGTGCCCCGCCACATGGGCGGAGTTCCTCGCGCGGATCACCGAGCAGGCGGGCCGTCTGGAGGGCGGACGGGCGCCCGATCCCCATCTGGCGTGGGTGGCCTGGCAGACGGCGGTCGGCTTCGGGTTCCCGTACGAGGAGAGGCTGCAGACCGCGCTGCTGAAGGCCGTACGGGAGGCCGCGCTGCACACGAGCTGGACGGAGCAGGACCCGGCGTACGAGCAGGCTGTCGCCGCCTTCGTCGACGCCGGTCCGGCCGGGCCGCCGATGTACTCGGTCGCGCTCTTCGCCAGGGGGCTGGATCCCTATGTCCGGGCCAACGCGCTCGGCGCGGCGCTGCTCCAGCTCACGATGCCGGGGGTGCCGGACCTGTATCAGGGCACGGAGCACGAGTATCTGGCGCTGGTGGACCCGGACAACCGTCAGCCGTTCCGTGCGGGCCCGGCGGACGAGAAGACGGCGGTGACGAAGGCGGCGCTGCGGCTGCGGCGGGAGAAGCCCGAGGTCTTCGGCGAGTCGGGGACGTACGCACCGCTGAGCGCGATCGGACCCGCGGCGGAGCACTGTGTGGCCTTCTGCCGCACCGGCGAGGTGGTCACGGCCGTCACCCGTCTTTCGCTGCGCCTGGCGGAGGCGGGTGGCTGGGCGGAGACGGAGCTCACTCTTCCGCAGGGGCGCTGGGAGGATCTGCTCGCTCCGGAACGGGAGTTCACGGGCGGGTCCGTGCCGCTGGCGAAGCTGTTCGCCGAGCGTCCGGTGGCGCTGCTCAGCCGCAGGGCCGCACGAGAAGAGTCCCCGGGGCACGGGTGAGCAGCCCGGTCGCGGCAGGCCGCAGTCCGTCCGCACGGCGGAGGCCCGGCATGGCGTCGAGCAGCGCGCGCAGTCCGTACTGCGCCTCCAGGGCCGCGAGCTGTACGGCGGGGCAGTCGCCGGGCCCGAAGGTCAGTTGACCGGGGTCCTGCCGCAGCACATCGAACCGGTCCGGGTCCCGGAACCGCTCGGGGTCGCGCCCGGCGGCCCCGATGAGACAGGCGACGTCCGCGCCCGCCGGAATCGTGCCGCCGCTCACCACGACCTCGGCGGAGGCCCGGCGCAGCACGACGAGGACGGGCGGATCGCGCCGCAGCGACTCGGCCCAGGCGCGCCCGATGAGCTCGGGATGCTCGCGCAGGGTGGCGAGCTGGTCGGGGTGGTCCAGGACGTTGGCGAGGAAGGAGGCGAGGGCCCTCTCACGCAGGGACAGCTGTGCGACACATACCCCCGCGACGACGAGCCCGCGCGCGCCCCGGCCCCGCACGCCGACGGTGCCGGTGGGCAGCCAGCGGCAGAACTCCTCGACAAGGTCGGCCTGTTGCCGCCGCGCGATGCGCCGGGCCAGGACGTACGCGGTCCGCTCGACGACATCCCGCACGGCCTGCGGCAGGCTTCCGCGGTGGGCCTCGCACGGCGGGTCACCGGGCCGGTGGCCGTGGGTGAACCGGGGGTCGGTGAGCGCGGCGGCGACATCGGCGTGGCGGCTCAGCAGCCAGGCACCGATGGAGTGGTCGTGGACGAGGGGATACGCGTCGCGCAGGAGCCGGTAGTGGTGGTACGGGTCCTGCTCGCTCGCGTGGATGAGGAGGAGGGGTACGTGGTCGCTCCGGGGCCCCGCCTCGGACGTCGCGGCACCCACCGGACCGCCTCCCGCAGGCGCAGGGCTTCGCGCCGTGCCGCGCGGTACCGCGTTGTTCATGTCGTCTCGTTCCCCTGTCGCAGCCGCGCCTGCTCGCGCGCGTCTGTATCAGGCGACCACCGTGTCGTCCTGCGCGCAGTCCGCGTGCGCCCGTACGGGTGACGAAGACGTCAGCGCGCGGTGAGGCGGAAACTCATCCGGCCGAAGCCCACCATGTCCCCGTCG
Organism: Streptomyces sp. NBC_00322; assembly: GCF_036147535.1. Classification (NCBI taxonomy): domain Bacteria; kingdom Bacillati; phylum Actinomycetota; class Actinomycetes; order Kitasatosporales; family Streptomycetaceae; genus Streptomyces; species Streptomyces sp. NBC_00322. The sequence goes on from NZ_CP108019.1 coordinate 2,236,243, forward strand.
TGCACGACGACCGAGCCGGTCACCCGCCGTCCGTTCACGGTGGTGCCGTTGGTCGAGCCGAGGTCACGCAGGATCCACAGGCTGCCCTGCCGGCTCAACTCGGCGTGCAGGCGCGAGACCGTGTCATGGCTCAGCCGCAGGCCGTTGCCCGGGTCACGGCCGATCCGCAGGGGGTACGGCCCCGGTTCGGGCAGCAGCAGCGGCGGCAGCTTCTCGGCCTGCCAGGCCCTGCGCAGCCGTACGGAGAAGGCGGAGACGCGGCCGACCGCGCTGTACAGCCGCCGCGACCAGCGGCTCTCGGTGTTGAGGTCGGCGGTGAGCGCCCGCAGTTCGTCGGGCCGACGGGCGGCCAGGGCGAGTTCCATACGCCGGATGAAGGTGTCGTGCGACAGCTTGCCCTGGGCCGCGCCCTCTCTGAGCACACCGAGGACACGGTCGCGCTCGGCATCGGAGGGCCGAGCGGGATACGTGTGGAACTCGAAGGACGACGTCACATACGAGATTGTCGGGCCGAAGGGCTACAAGTGTCCAGAAGAACCGTCCTTCCCATCCGCGCCCGAGCAGCTGCTGACCTGCACGGAAGCACTTCCTCCGCCGCTTCGGCCGCGTTTCTGGAGCGCAGTTGAAACAAAGGCCGCCGAAACAAAAGCGCTGGACGGATCCCCGCGAGGCCCTCTAGCGTGATCGCGACGCCACGGACCGACGGAAGGAGGCGAGAGCAGTGCAGACCACTCGATTCCCGCGCTCCCGCCCCGTCCACCGCGCGTTCGCAGTCTGACCGGGAGCGCACACCGCACAACTCTTCCCGGAGGACAACTCTCATGACCGATCTGGTCATTCGCGCGCTCAGCGAGAGCGACGCGCATCTCTTCGACACCCTGCCCGACCCTCTCGGTGTGGGCCGCGCACTGGCCCGGGCCACGCACCGGCCGGACTGGAAGCGGGTCGCACTGCGCGACGGCAAGGTCGTCGCGCGAGCCGCCTGGTGGGGCGGCCCCGATGACGAAACCCCCGTCAACATCAACTGGTTCGACTTCGCCGAGGGCGAGGAGGAAGCGGGCGCCGACCTGCTGCGCACCTCTCCGTTCCAGGTCGAGTTCGAACTGATCCTGCCCGCCGGCTGGCGCGAGGACCCGGCGACCCTGGCGGCCGGTGAGGCCAGGATCCGGGCCGCGGAGGCGGCCGGGATGAAGGTCCTGGTGGAGCGCTACCAGTACCGCTGGACGCCCGAGTGCGCGCTGCCGGAGCGGCCGGGGCGGCTGGAGTTCCGGACGGAACCCGACGACGCCGTCTTTCTCGACGTACTGCGCCTCGTCCACTCCGTGACGCTCGACGCGCACGCACTGCGCGCCACCGCCGCATCGGGCGTGGACCGGGCGGCACAGGAGGAACTGGACTTCTTCCACTGGTGCCCGTCGCCGCGCGAGTGGTGGCAGCTGGCCTACACGCCGCAGGGTGAGCTGGTCGGTGTGCACATCCCGGCGCACAACCCGTCGGGACCGTGCGTCGGCTTCATCGGGGTCGTGCCGGAGCAGCGCGGCCACGGCTACGCGTACGACCTGCTGGTGGAGTGCACGCACTTCCTGGCCGAGCGGGGCGCTGAGTTCATCGCGGGCGCCACCGATCAGGGCAACTTCCCCATGGCGGCGAACTTCGCGAAGGCCGGACATCCCGTCGTGCAGGAGCGCATCCACTTCCTGCCCAACTCCCAGCATTGATCGGGCTCGGGGGTGTCCGTAAGCTCCGGACACCCCCGAGCTGATGGCGAGCCGCCCATGACGACGCAAGAGCTGCACTCCGAGCCACGGGTCCGGGTCGGCGGCGGCTGGATATCGGCTCTTGTGCTGGCCAACCTGGGCCTGTTCATGGCCTTTCTCACGCCGATACAGGTGCTGCTCGCCGAGCAGATGGACGAGCTGTCCCCGTCGGGCAAGGAGGCCGCGCTGGGCTGGGCGACGGGTGTCGGGGCGCTGGTCGCCGTCGTGGCCAATCCGCTGGCGGGCGCGCTCTCGGACCGTACAAGGGGGCGCTTCGGCCGCCGCCGGCCATGGATCCTCGGCGGGGCGGTACTGGGCGCCGTGGGACTGACCGTCACCGCCGCGCAGACGACCGTCGTCGGGGTCGCGCTCGGCTGGTGTCTGGCCCAGCTCGGCCTGAACACCATGCTCGCCGGGACGAACGCCGTCGTGCCCGACCAGGTGCCGGTGCGTCAGCGGGCCGCGGTCTCCGGATTCCTCGGGATACCGATGACGCTGGGTCTGGTGGTCGGCGCGCTTCTGGTGACCATGGTGGTGACGGGGATCGCGACGGGCTATCTGCTGCTGGCCGTGCTGACGGTGCTCTGCGCGCTGCCGTTCGTCCTGTTCATGCCGGACCCTCACGTACCGGTGTCCGCACGGGAGCCGGTGCGGCTGAAGGACTTCTGGGTGAGTCCGCGGGCGTATCCGGACTTCGGCTGGGCCTGGCTCACCCGCTTCCTGGTCATGCTCGGCAATGCGCTGGGCACGCTCTTTCTGCTGTATTTCCTCAAGGACGCGGTGCACTACCCGGATCCGGACGAGGGTGTGCTGATCCTGACGCTGCTGTACACGGCGGGCGTGGTGGTGACTGCGGTGGCCGGTGGGGTGGTCTCGGACCGGCTGGGGCGGCGCAAGGCGCTGGTGGCGGCCAGTTCGGCGGTGATGGCGGTGGCCTCGCTGCTGCTGACGTTCTGGCACACGTGGCCGATGGCGATGGGCGCGGCCGCGCTGCTGGGGCTCGGCTTCGGGATGTACATCGCGGTCGACCAGGCGCTGATCACCCAGGTGCTGCCGCAGGCCGGCGACCGTGCCAAGGATCTGGGTGTCATCAATATCGCCAACTCGGCCCCACAGGTTCTCGGCCCGGCGCTGGCCGCACCTCTCGTGACGTACGCGGGCGGGTACGCAGGGCTGTATCTGACCGCCGCCGTGGTGACGGCCCTCGGTGGCGTGCTGGTGTGGAAGATCCGCTCGGTGCCGTGAGGTTCAGAGCCATGAGGTTCAGTGCCGTGAGGTTCAGTGGCCCGACTTCTGGGCGGCGATGGCGTCCCGGTACCAGGCGTACGAGGCCTTCGGCGTGCGCTCCAGGGTCTCGTAGTCGATGTGGACGAGGCCGAAGCGCTGTGCCGCGCCCTCGACCCACTCGATGTTGTCGGTGAGCGACCAGGTGAAGTAGCCGCGTACGTCGACACCCGCGTCGATCGCCTGGTGCAGCGAGCGCAGATGGCCGTCGAGGAAGTCGATTCGGCGGCCGTCGTCGAGCCCGTCGTACGAGCAGCCGTTCTCGGTTATGTACACCGGCGGCAGCCGGTCGCCGAACCGGTTCTTCAGCAGGACGAGCTGCTCTCGCAGCCCGTCGGGCACGACCGCCCAGCCGAAGTCGGTGCGCTGTTCGCTCTCGATCTCCCGCACCCCGAAAGGCAGTTCGGCGGGCAGGCCGACGCCGGCGAAGTCGCCGAGTGCGTCGTTCGACGGCGCGCCGACGAGCATCGGCTGGTAGTAGTTCACGCCGTACCAGTCGAGCGGGGCGGAGATGACGTCCAGGTCGTCGGCGACCGGTCCCGGCATCAGGGCGGCGAAGTTCTCGTCCGGGTAGCGGCCGGTGAGAATCGGGTCGGCGAACATCCAGTTGGTGATCGTGTCGTACAGCTCGGCGCCGAACCGGTCCTCCTCGCTCGTCCCGGCGGCCCGCACGGGTGAGTGGGAGACGGCGATCCCGATGTTCGCGGCGCCCGCCGCGCGCAGGGCCTGGACGGCGAGGCCGTGGGCGAGCAGCTGATGGTGGGCGGCGGGCAGCGCGTCGAAGAGCAGCTGCTTGCCGGGCGCGTGCTCGCCCAGTGCGTAGCCCAGCAGGGTGACCTCGGCCGGTTCGTTGATGGTGATCCACATCGGTACGCGGTCGGCGAGCCGCTCGGCGACGGCCGAGGCGTACTCGGCGAAACGCGCCGCCGTGTCCCGGTTCAGCCAGCCGCCCGCCTCGTCCAGCGGCAGCGGGGTGTCCCAGTGGTAGAGGGTGGGCGCGGGCGTGATGCCATGGGCGCACAGCTCGTCGACGAGCCGGTCGTAGAAGTCGAGCCCCGCGGTGTTGACCGGGCCGCTGCCGCCGGGGACGACACGCGGCCAGCTGACGGAGAAGCGGAAGGCGTCCGCGCCGAGCCCGGCGAGCAGGGCGACGTCCTCGCGGTAGCGGGCGTGGAAGCCGGTGGCGCGCGAGGCGTCGGCTCCGTCCTTGATACGGCCCTGGGCGGCGAAGGCGTCCCAGCCGGACGGCCCCTTGCCGTCGGTGTCGGCGGCTCCCTCGGTCTGGAAGGCGGAGGCGGACGCGCCCCAGAGGAAGCCGGGCGGGAAGGCGGGCAGCGGCGGCAGCGGCGTCGACATGGCCGTGACCTTAATGGCCCCAAGGACACCGCTTCTAGACCCCGATCTTGCCAGGATGGGATCGGCATCGACGACGGGCATCGACGATTGAGGGGACGCCAGTGCTGTTCGAGGTGTGGGCACCGCAGGCCGAGGACCGGGTCTCGCTGTGGCTGGAGGGCGCCGAGCGCCCCATGGAGCGCGCCGAAGGGCGACCGGGCTGGTGGATCACGGAGGCGGACGCGGGCGACGGCGCGCGGTACGGCTTCGCGCTGGACGGCGGGCACGTGCTGCCCGATCCGCGCTCGCGCCGCCAGCCGGAGGGACCCGACGGGACGAGCGCGATCGTCGACCAGGACGCCTACGAGTGGCGGCACGCGTGGGTGGGGCGGGGGCTCGGCGGTGCGGTGCTGTACGAGCTCCACATCGGCACGTACACCCGCGAGGGCACGCTCGACGCGGCGGCCGAACACCTCGGCGAACTGGCCGAGTTGGGGATCACCCATGTCGAGCTGATGCCGCTGTGCCCCTTCCCCGGGGTGCACGGCTGGGGGTACGAGGGCGTGTCGCTGTGGGCGGTCCACGAGCCGTACGGCGGGCCCGCGGCGCTCAAACGCTTTGTCGACACGGCGCACGGTCATGGCCTCGGGGTGGTCCTGGACGTGGTCCACAACCACCTCGGCCCGTCCGGGAACCACCTGCCCGCCTTCGGCCCGTACTTCACCGACACCCACCACACGCCCTGGGGCGCCGCCGTCAACCTCGACGCCCCGGGCTCCGACGAAGTGCGCGCGTATCTGCTGGGCAGCGCGCTGGCCTGGCTGCGCGACCACCGCCTCGACGGGCTGCGCCTCGACGCGGTGCACGCCCTCGCCGACACCCGCGCGCTCACCTTCCTGGAGGAGCTGTCCGCGGCCGTCGACGCACTGGCCGGCGACCTCGGACGGCCCCTGTTCCTGATCGCCGAGTCGGACCTCGGCGACCCGCGCACGACGACACCGCGCGAGGCCGGCGGTCTGGGCCTGCACGCGCAGTGGAACGACGACCACCACCACGCCCTGCACACCACGCTGACCGGCGAATCCCAGGGCTACTACGCCGACTTCGCGGCAGCACCGCTCGCGGCCGTCGCCAAGACCCTCACGCACGCCTTCTTCCACGACGGAACGTATTCGAGCTTCCGCGGGCGTACGCACGGCCGCCCGCTCGATGTGACCATCACCCCCGCGCACCGCTTCCTCGGCTACGCCCAGACCCACGACCAGATCGGCAACCGGGCACAGGGCGACCGGCTCTCCGCCACCCTCTCCCCCGGGCTGCTGGCCTGCGCGGCCGCGCTGGTGCTGACCGGGCCCTTCGTCCCGTTGCTGTTCATGGGCGAGGAGTGGGGCGCCCGTACGCCCTGGCAGTTCTTCACCGACCACACCGACCCGGAACTCGCCGAGGCGGTACGCAACGGCCGGCGGCGGGAGTTCGCGACGCACGGCTGGGCGGCGGACCAGATCCCCGACCCGCAGGACCCCGCGACCCGGGCCCGCTCCTGCCTGGACCGCACCGAACGCTCCCGCGAGCCGCACGCCCGTCTGCTGGCCTGGCACCGCGAACTCATCGCCCTGCGCCGCACCCAGCCCGACCTGACCGATCCGGACCTGGAGGCGGTGAACGTGGCGTACGACGAATCGGCCCGCTGGCTGGCCTACCGCCGGGGTGACACGCTGGTGGCGATCAACCTCGCGAAGGAGGCGGCGGGTATTCCGCTGGGGGCCGGGGGGCGGGTGCTGGCGTCCTGGGACCGGGGCGAACCGCCGGGGGCGGACGGGGTGTTGCGTCTCCCGCCGGAGTCGTGCGTGGTCCTGGCGGAGGGCTGAGGTTTCCCCTCCCCGCCCTCCCCCTACGGCCTGGCGGCCGTGGGAGGTACCCCCATCCCGTAACTGTGGGCAAGCCCCCAGGCCCCTGCGCCCGCTTCGCGGCGCGAACTCGGGGCTCCGCCCCCTGGACCCCCGTATGCGACCTTCGGCCGCATGTCCTCAAACGCCGGACGGGCTGAAATTCAGCCCCTTGGGGGTCCCCCCGGACGAAGTCTGGGGGAGTTTGAGGAGCGGGGTCTGGGGCGGAGCCCCAGTTCGGGAGGGCGCGGTGGGGAACAAGCCCGCCACAGGCGCACCCGCCCCCTACTCCACGATCGCCATCTCGCGCGACGTCACATTGAGCCGGCGCCCACCGTCCCCGGTGACCGTCACGATGTCCTCGATCCGCACCCCGAACCGCCCCGGCAGATAAATCCCCGGCTCCACCGAGAAGCACATCCCCGGCACCAGCTCCCGCCCCTCCCCCTCGATCATGTACGGCGGCTCGTGCGTCGTGACGCCGATCCCGTGGCCCGTGCGGTGGATGAACAGGTCCCCGTACCCCGCCTCCTCGATGATCTCGCGTGCCGCCCGGTCGATCTCCTGGCAGGCCACGCCCGGCTTCACCGCGTCGACCCCGGCCCGCTGGGCCTCCTGCACCACGTCGTGGATGTGCTGCTCGGCGGGGGACGGCTCGCCGACGTGGACCGTGCGGGAGGTGTCCGAGCCGTAGCCGTGCTTGAGGCCGCCGAAGTCGAGGACGACCATGTCGCCCTGCTCGATGGTCCGCATCCCCGCCTCGTGGTGGGGATTCGCGCCGTTCGGGCCGGAGCCGACGACCGTGAAGTCCACCTGGGAGTGGCCGAAATGCTTGAGCAGCGCGGCGAGGTCGGCCGCGACGTCCAGTTCCCTGCGCCCCGAGAAGCGGACCTTCAGGATCTCCTGGTACGTCGCGTCCGCCGCCGCGCCCGCGGCCGCCAGCCGTTCCAGCTCGTGCGCGTCCTTCACCGCCCGCAGCATGGGCAGCGCCTCGGTCAGCGATACGTACGAGGTCTCCGGCAGCGCGTTCTGCAGGCCGAGCAGATGCATCGCCCAGGCGTTGTCGCTGACGCCGAACCGCCCAGCCACGTCGAGGAGCGGCGCCGTGACGGCGTAGGGGTCCTTGCCGTCGGTCCAGTCCCGCAGGGTGAGCGCGGACGCGCCCGGGGCCTCTGCGGCGTCCGGGGCCTCCAGGGTCGGGACGACGAGGACGGGGTCCTGGCCGGCCGCGAGGACGAGGAGGGTGAGCCGTTCGGTTTCCGCGGGCCGGTAGCCGGTGAGGTGGACCAGGTCGGGGCCGGGGGCGACGAGGAGCCCCGCGAGCCCGGCGAGGGCGGCGGACTCGGCGGCGCGGGCCATCCTGGCCCGGTAGTCGTCAGCGGTGAAGGGCGCGGGTGTGGTCGGCATGGGGCCATCCTGCCCGCCGGACATGGGGCCCGCGAGCTCATTCCTCGCCCTTGGCCACCAGCCGTTCCAGCAGCTCCTGGAATTCCTCGCCGACCACGATCCGCAGGCCCTCGCCGTCCTCGTCACGGTCGCTGAGCTGGGTGAGCGTGCCGTCGCGCCACCAGTAGACGTAGGGGCTGATGGCGCCGGGGGTGTCGGCGTAGCCGGAGGCCGCGAAGGAGGCCATGGCGTTGAGCGCGGGGATCATGCCGGTGTCGTGGATGGCGTGGAAGGCCAGCTGGTGCCGGAAGGGCATGGCGACCAGCGCGCCGTCGGCGGACAGCTGCTCCCCGGTGACCTGCCGTACGACGCTGTCCAGCGCCAGGACCCGGCTCGCGGTGTAGAAGGAGTCGCCGAGGACCACCTCGAAGCGCATGCCGTCGGCGTCCTCGACGGTCTCGTGGCCTTCGACGGGCAGTCCCCGGAGGTTGTACAGCGCCTGGTCCCGCAGGTACTGGAGGTCGCCGAGGGGTTCCAGGGCCTCGTCGGTGAGCATCATGACGCTCTCGGGGAGGTCGAGCGCGATGATCTCGTACAGGCCGGGGGCGAGGGGGCGGGCGTAGCCGAAGTTCTCTGGGTTGAAGCCGTCGCGGCCGACGACGCGGGGGTAGAGCTGCGCGCGAATCTGCTCGGTCGGCAGGGTGTCCAGCGCCGAGGGTGCGTCCATGGTGCGCAGGACCATCCCGACGTGCTGGCGGACCACTTCGGGCCAGGCGCGGGGACCGCGCTCGTCGTTGTGGAGTACGGCGGCGAGATTGGCGAGCCCGAACTGGCGGCCCGAACTGTCGGACACGACGTCCGCGTAGACGGTCACCTCCAGGCGCTGTTCGGCGAAGGCTTCGCGCACCTGGGCGCGGAAGTGGGTGCCTTCCTCGGCCGAGAAGAAGGAGAACTCGGGGTCCCGGGGTGCATCGCGTCCGTCGCGCTTCGGCCCTCGCCGGAACAGCCCCACGTCAACCCGCCTTCCGTCGGCATGCCAGAACCCCGAGCGTACAGACCGCGACCTGCACCACTAGAGACTGCTCCGCACGCGCTCGGCCAACCCCTCGGCGGAGCCCCGCAGCACGCCCGTGTGCAACAACCCGGTCCGGTGGACGAGCCGGGGCTCGGTGAGCGGCACGGCGAGGGCCCCGTCCTCCGATGTCGCCCACGCGCGCTGGCGGCGCGCGCCGCGGCGGCTACGGCGACTGCGTGACCACGAAGTCGGCGCGGTTGCGGCCGCGGGCGACCAGCCGGGCGTTGGGCTCGTCGGAGTCGTGGACCCAGCGTTCGGCGAACGCCCGCTGCTTGCCGAACCGCACATGCCGGTCTACGAGCCGGCTGACGCGGACGGCGTCGTCGAGCTCCAGGTACCAGACCTCGTCGAGGAGGGGGCGGACCTCGGCCCAGGGGCCCTCGTCATGGAGCAGGTAGTTGCCCTCGGTGACGACAAGGGGGACGTCGGGCCCGACCGCGATGCTTCCGGCCACCGGCTCCTCCAGGGCGCGGTCGAAGGCGGGGGCGTAGACCGTGATGGCCGGGACGGGTGCGCGCAGCCGCGCGAGCAGGGCGGCGTACCCGGCGGCGTCGAAGGTGTCGGGCGCACCCTTGCGGCGGGCCCGGCCGAGGCGTTCGAGCTCGGCCTGCGCGAAGTGGAAGCCGTCCATGGGGACGAGGACGGCGAGGCCGCCGAGGGCGTCGACGATGTGGGCGGCGAGGGTCGACTTGCCGGCACCCGGGGCTCCGGCGATGCCCAGGACGACGCGGCGGCCGGAGGCTGCGAGGGCGCGGGCGCGGTACAGGACGTGCGGTGGGTACTGCGGGGGCGGGGGCGGCGCGTGCATGGCGGGCATTCTTCCATTGCGTTGAACCCGTCACCGTCATACGTATAACCTATGGCTCATGTCGTACATCGCCCTGGTCACCCTCGTCGTCCGTGACTACGACGAGGCCATCGCCTTCTACACCGACGCGCTCGGCTTCGAAGTGGCCGAGGACACCGACCGCGGGGACGGCAGCCGCTGGGTCGTGGTCCGGCCACGCGGCTCGGGCCACGGCACCGCGCTGCTGCTTGCCCGCGCCGGCGACGAGGCCCAGCGCGCGAGCGTGGGCACCCAGACCGGCGGCCGGGTCGGCTTCTTCCTGCACACCGCGGACTTCGCGGCCGACCACGCCAGGATGACCGCGGCGGGCGTCCGGTTCCTGGAGGAGCCGCGGCACGAGCCGTACGGATCGGTCGCGGTCTTCGAGGACCTCTACGGCAACCGCTGGGACCTGCTGCAGCCCAGGTAACCTTCGGCCGCACGACCGCGCGTGCGACGGCGCGTACGGCCGGGCAACTCGCAGGAGCGCAGCAGCAGTTGAGCCGCCCGGCGTGAGCGACCGGCGGCGCCCACGCCCGGACGCGAACGTTGACGATTCATCCTTCTCGACGTCACGTCCCGCCTCGACTGCCCCAACAGCGTCTGATCGTTCTACTCTTTTTACAGAAGGCAGGCGGAAGGCAACCTGTCGACCTGCCGCCGGCCTCCACTGATAGGAGGCGGACATGAGAACGTCGATACGGCGGTCCACGATCTTCACCAGCGCGGCCGTGCTGCTGCTGGCGGCATGCGGCACGAGTGGCAGCGCTGAATCGTCGGACGGCGATGGTCAGCTCAAGCTCGGCTATGTCCTCCCGGAGACCGGGCAGCTGGCCTTCCTGGGCCCGCCACAGATCGAGGCGATGAAGTTCGCGATCTCTGGTATCAACGCCGGCGGTGGAGTGCTGGGCAAGCCGATACCGGCCGTGGTCGGGGGCGACGAGGCAGGCCAGGAGGCTGTGGCGGCACAGTCGGCGGACCGCGTGCTGAACGCGGGTGTCGATGCGATCATCGGTGCCGCGGCTTCCGGAATGTCGCTGGCGTTCATCGACCGGGTGACCGGTGACGGTGTCGTCCAGTGCTCGGGTTCCAACACAGCGCCTACCTTCACCGACTACGACGACGGCGGCTTCTACTTCCGTACCGCGCCGAGTGACGCGCTCCAGGGGCCGATCCTGGCGAAGACCATCCAGGGCGACGGCCACAAGCGGGTGGCCCTGATGGCGCGTGCCGACGACTACGGAAAGGGGCTGATGGAGTCCACCAAGAAGGCGCTGGAGGACGGCGGCGCCACCGTGACGCTCGCCGAGACGTACGACACGAAGGCCACCAACTACGACCAGATCGTCCAGAAGGCCAAGGACTCGAAGCCGGATGCCGCAGTGGTGATCGGCTTCGAGGAGGGCACGCAGATCCTCCAGGCCATGATCGAGGCAGGAATCGGGCCCCAGCAGATCGGTGTGTACGGAGCCGACGGGCTGCGGAGCGCGGAACTGCCCAAGCTCGTCTCTCCGGCCAATCCCGCCGCGCTTGCCGGGATGAAGGGGACGGCTCCGGCATCGGCGTCCAACCCGCAGTTCGTGGCGCAGCTGAAGAAGTTCGCCCCGAGTCTGAAGGAGCTGCAGTTCGCACCGCAGGTCTTCGACTGCGTGACGACGATCGCGCTCGCCGCCGAGCAGGCCAAGTCCGACGACCCCGGGAAGTTTGCGAAGGAGATCGTCGGAGTCACCAAGGACGGCGAGAAGTGCACCACGTTCGCCGCCTGCAAGAAGCTGATCGCCGACGGCAAGGACATCGACTACGACGGCGTGAGCGGTCCGCTCGACTTCACCGACGCCGGTGAGCCCGGTCAGGCGACGATCGAGGTGTACACGTACAACGCGAAGGGCCAGCTGCAGACCGTCAGCACACAGGTGAGCAAGGGCCAGCAGTGAGGGAGGAAACCGGAGTTCAGCGGACGCGGGTTCAGCGGACGCGGGCGAGGGTGCCGAGGTACAACTCGATCACCTTCGGGTCGTGCAGCAGGCCCATACCGGTGCCGGTGTGGGCGTTGCGGCCCTGGTCGAGGACGTAGCCACGGTCGCAGATCTGCAAGCACCTGCGGGCGTTCTGCTCGACCATGAGCACGGCGACGCCCGCGCCGTTGATCTCCTTCACCCGCTCGAACACCTGGTCCTGGAAGATCGGGGACAGTCCCGCCGACGGCTCATCCAGCAGCAGAACCTTCGGCTCCATCATCAGTGCCCGGGCCATGGCGAGCATCTGCCGCTCACCGCCGGACATCGATCCGGCCTTCTGCTTCCGGCGGGTGCCCAGCAGCGGGAAGATCTCCTCCACCGCCGCGGTCCGGCGTATGAATGCCTTGGGCCGCAGATAGATGCCCATCCGCAGGTTCTCCTCGACGGTCAGCGCCGGGAAGACGTTCTGCAGTTGCGGCACATACCCCACGCCCCGGCGGACCAGCTCGTGCGCGGGGCGGTTGGTGACGTTGTCGTCGTGCAGGCGCACGGTTCCACCGCGCACGCGCAGCAGGCCGAAGACCGCCTTGATCAGTGTCGACTTTCCGGCACCGTTGGGGCCGATCACTCCGACCAGCTCGCCGGTCCGCACCTCGACGCTGCAGCCGCGCAGTACATCGACGCCCGGCACATATCCGGCGACGATCTCGTCGGCCACCAGCACGGGCTCGTCCACGGGCCCGTTTCCGTATTCAGGCATGGGCTCACGTCTCCTCGCCGGTCGCTTCGGGTTCGTCGTGCCGCTTGCCGAGGTAGGCGTCCACGACGGCGCGGTTCCGGCCGATCGTGTACGGCGGTCCCTCGGCCACGAGTTTTCCGCCCGCCATGACGGCCACCCAGTCGCTGATGCCCATCACCACGTCCATGTCGTGCTCGACGAAGCACACGGTCAGCCCCTCGTCGCGCAGCGCGGTGATGTGACCGAGCAGGGACTGGGTCAGTGCGGGGTTCACCCCGGCCATCGGCTCGTCCAGCAGGATCATGACGGGGCGGACCATCAGCGCGCGGGCCAGTTCGAGCAGTTTGCGCTGGCCGCCGGAGAGGGTGCCCGCGTACTCGTCACGCAGCTTGGTGAGCCGGAAGCGGTTGAGCAGCTCGTCGGCCCGGACCACGATCTCCCGTTCCTGTCCGCGCCACAGCGGCCGCAGCAGCGCCGGCAACGCCCGCTCGCCGCGCTGCCCGGTCGCCGCGAGCAGCATGTTCTCCAGCACGGTGAGCCGGGCGGGGGTCCGGGTGAGCTGGAAGGTACGGACCAGTCCGCGCTGGGCGATCCGGTGCGGCGGGCGTCCGCTGAGCGGCTGCCCCTCGAACGACCACTCGCCGCCGTCGGCCCGGTCGAACCCGCTCACCAGGTTGAACAGCGTCGTCTTGCCGGCGCCGTTGGGCCCGATGAGGGCCGTGATGGTCCCGCGCTGCACCTCCAGGTGATCCACCTGTACGGCGACGAGGCCGCCGAAGGTGCGGGTCACACCGTCCAGGACGAGCAGCGGGTCGGGCTTGCGCACGCCGGGCACAGGCTCGAGCCCCGCCCCGGACCGGGGCCCGGGCTCGGGCGCGGACGAGGGGTGCGTATCAGCGGCCACTGAGCAGCATCTCCTTCCGGCTGCCGAGGATCCCCTGCGGTCTGAACGCCATGAGCAGGATCAGGGCGAGTCCGACCAGGGCGAAGCGGACGGCGCCGATCTCCGACGTGCTGATCACGGCGGACGAGATGTAGTCGGCGTCGATGGCCTGCCGCAGTGCGCTGTCGATGAAGGAGAGCACGAACCAGAAGAGGATCGAGCCGACGACGGGGCCGAGCATCGTCCCGGCGCCGCCCAGCACGAGCAGGGTGTAGAGGAAGAAGGTGACGGCCGGATCGAAGCTGTCGGCGCTCACCGACTGCACCTGGATGGCCTGCAGCATTCCGGCGACCCCGCCGAGCACACCGCCCAGCACAAGGCTCGTCATCTTGTACGCGTACACGTTCTTGCCGAGGCTGCGTCCGGCGGTCTCGTCGTCGCGGATGGACCGGATGACACGGCCCCACGGGCTGTGGATCAGCAGGGCGAGCAGCACCCCGACGATCACCACAAGGGCCCAGGCGATGATCATCACCCACAGGTCCCGGGCGCTGAACTTGACCGTCCAGAAGCCGTATGTGCCCCGTGGGATGGGGTTCAGGTCGTAGAAGTCATTGGCGAACCGCTGCAGCCCGAACACACCGCCGGTGGTCGGCTCGGCCCAGCTGGAACGGTAGAACAGCCGTAGCGTCTCCCCCGCGGCAATCGTGGTGATCGCGAGATAGTCGGCGCGCAGCCGCAGAGTGGGCAGGCCGAGCAGCAGGGCCAGCACGATCGATGAGGCAAGTCCGACCAGGACGCCGAGCCACATCGAGCCGCCCCAGGTCGCGACGGTGATCGCGAGCCCGTAACCGCCGACGAGCATGAAGCCGACCTGGCCGAAGTTCAGCAGCCCGGTGTAGCCGAAGTGGAGGTTCAGGCCCATGGCGGCGATCACGTAGATGGCGGCGATGGGGCCGATGCCGGACCGGATGGCGTCGGAGAGGATCGTGTCGAACTCCATGTCACACCACCCCTCAACCGATGCGTTCGCGGTGGCCGAGGATGCCCTGCGGCCGGACGAGCAGAACGATGATGAGCGTGAGCAGCGCCCACGCGTATTGCAGGTCGACCGGGAACCACAGCGTGGACATCTGGGCGACGATGCCGATCACGAGGCTGCCCACCATCGCGCCGTAAGCGGAGCCGAGACCGCCGAGGATGACTCCGGCGAACATCAGCAGGAGCAGCTTGAAGCCCATGTCCCAGGTGACGATCTCGACCAGTCCGAAGAACACCCCGCCAAGCGCGGCGAGCGCACCGCCGAGCATCCAGACCACCGAGACGACCCGCTGCACATCGATGCCGGAAGCCTCGGCGAGGTCGCGGTTTTCGGAGACGGCACGGATGGCTGTGCCGATCCGGGTCTTCTGGAGCATGGCGGCGACACCGAGCAGGGTCGCCACCGAGAGCAGGGTGACGGTGAGATCCCGTGGAGTGATGCCCACCGGGCCGAGGTCGTACGCCTTCTGGATGTCGTACTGGGCGAAGGAGCCGGGCCGGGTTCCGTACAGCACGAGCACGATGTGCCGCAGCAGCAGCGAAAGGCCGATCGTGACGATGAACATGTTGATCAGACCCGTGCCGCGGGCCCGCAACGGCCGCCAGAGGCCGCGGTCGATGCCCAGGCCCAGCAGGGCGCCGAAGGCCACGGAGACGATCGCGGCGGGGATCAGATGCCAGCCGGGACCGGCCGGCGAGACATTCAGGAAGAACGCGAACGTGGCGCCGATCGTCACGAGCTCGCCGTGCGCGAAGTTGATCAGGTGGATGGTCCCGAAGATCAGGGAGAGGCCCACCGCGCAGATCGCGATGATGACGCCGAACTGAATCCCGTCGAGGAGTGCCTGCAGGGCACGGGCACCGAAGCCCGGGCCATGCGGTACCTCCTCCTCACCCTGCGCCGCCGCGGTGGCCGCGGGCAGCATCACAAGAAGCAGGGCGAGTGCCGGGATCAACACACGCTTATGGCGCACGGTACGTCCGGTCTGTGCTTACGGTCTGAGAACTTCCGGTCTGTGACAACCACGCTCTGTTACCCAGTGTTAGCACAGGAAATTCGCAGGCGCACGTCGGGCGGGGCCGAAGGCGTGGACGCCGACAGCCCCGCGCCGTCAGCCCTCGTCAGGCGTCAGCCGCAGCGAAATGCTGTTGATGCAGTACCGCTGATCGGTCGGGGTCGCGTACCCCTCCCCCTCGAACACGTGGCCAAGGTGCGAGCCGCACCGCGCGCACCGGACCTCCGTGCGGTGCATCCCGTGCGAGCGGTCCTCGATCAGCTCGACGGCGTCGGTGTCCTTCGGGTCGAAGAAGGACGGCCAGCCGCAGTGCGACTCGAACTTCGTGTCGGAGCGGAAGAGTTCGGCGCCGCACGCCCGACAGGAGTAGACGCCCTCCGTCTTGGTGTCGGTGTACTCACCGACGAAGGCGGGCTCGGTGCCGGCCTGGCGCAGGACCTTGTACTCGGCGGGGGACAGCTCCGCGCGCCACTGCTCGTCCGGCTTTTCGACGTCGTACGACATGTAACTCGGCTCCCTCAGGTTCTACGGACCGGTCAGGCGGGCGAGGATGTCGGGACCGAGGTCCGTGACGTCGCCCGCGCCCATCGTGAGAACCAGATCACCGGGCTTCGCCATTCCCGCGACGACGTCGGGGACGCTCGCCTTGTCGTGGACCGGGGTGACGTCCGCGCCCGCCGCCCGGGCCGCGTCGATGATCAAGGCGCTGGTGATG
This sequence comes from Streptomyces sp. NBC_00322, assembly GCF_036147535.1. Classification (NCBI taxonomy): domain Bacteria; kingdom Bacillati; phylum Actinomycetota; class Actinomycetes; order Kitasatosporales; family Streptomycetaceae; genus Streptomyces; species Streptomyces sp. NBC_00322. The sequence goes on from NZ_CP108019.1 coordinate 2,252,144, forward strand.
CCCGGGATCGGGTCCTCGCGGGCGGGGTAGATGTCCAGGACCACGGACGCGTCGGCCAGGGCGAGGGCCTGGCCCATCTCGGTGCCCAGCTCCTGGGTGCGGGAGAAGAGGTGGGGCTGGAAGACCACCAGCAGCCGTGCGGCCGCGGCGGCGCCGCGCATCGCTTCGAGGTCGGCGGTCATCTCGGTCGGGTGGTGGGCGTAGGAGTCGATGACCTGGACGCCCGCGGCCTCGCCCTTGAGCTGGAGGCGGCGCTTGACGCCGGTGTACTTGCCGAGCGCCGACGCGAGGTTGTGCGCCGGGATGCCGAGCGCGACTCCGGCGGCGAGCGCGGCCACGGCGTTGTGCGCGTAGTGGCGGCCGGGGACCGAGACCGTGAAGGTCAGGAAGCGGCCGTCCAGCAGGACCGTGACCTCGCTGGTGAGGCCGCGCGGGGTGACCTTGTGGACGCGCACGTCGGCGGACGGGGACTCGCCGTAGGTGACGACCTTGAGCGTCGACAGGTCACGGACGCGGGAGGTGAGCTCGACGGCGCCGGGCTGGTCCGCGGCGATCACGAGGGTGCCGCCCGGGACGACCTTGCCGACGAAGGTCTCGAAGGAGTCGTAGATCTCGTCCATCGAGGCGTAGTTGGCGTGGTGGTCGAGCTCCACGTTGAGGACGATCGCGACCTCGGGGTCGTACTTCTGGAAGCTGCGGTCGCTCTCGTCGGCCTCGGCGACGAAGATGTCGCCCTCGCCGTGGCGGGCGTTCGTCCCCGGTCCTGCGAGGTCGCCGCCGATCGCGTACGAGGGGGCGAGGCCGAGCTCGGTCAGGGCCACGGCCAGCATGGAGGTGGTGGTCGTCTTGCCGTGCGTGCCCGCGACGGCGATCGAGCGCAGGCCGGTCATCAGCGAGGCAAGCGCGTCCGAGCGGTGCACGACCGGGACGGACAGCTCGGCGGCGCGCGCGAGCTCCGGGTTGTCCGCGCGGATGGCGCTGGAGACGACGACACAGCTGGCGTCGGAGGCCAGGTGCTCGGCGGCGTGCCCGATGTGGACGGTGGCGCCGAGCTCGCGCAGGGACTGGGCGGTCGCCGTTTCCTTCGCGTCGCTTCCCGCGACCTTCGCGCCGCGCTGGGCGAGGATCTTGGCGATGCCCGACATCCCGGCGCCGCCGATGCCGATGAAGTGCGGGCGTTCCATGGCGCTAGGGATGGCGGGTGCCATGTGCGTGTCTCCCCAAGATGTACGAGTACGTGCGAGGGTCCAGCCTATTCGCTGTGTGCGAAGAGCTTGAGCACCGGTACTCCGACCTTGTGGCGGGCCCTGGAGGCCCAGTCACGGTGGAAGAACTCCTCCACGTAGTGCGGTTCGGTCAGCACGATCACCTCGTCCGCGCCGGACTGGTCCACCACGGACGTCAGCTTGTCCAGCGGATGCTTCTCGACGACCTCACCCACGGCTTCGCTGCCCGCCGCCCGCAGGGCCGCCAGCGAGTGCTCCAGGGCCAGCCGGGCGGGAGCCTCGGCGTCCCTGCCCTCGGGTTCGTCGCCCTCGCGGACGGCTTCCTTCAGTTCGCCGAGTGCGACATCGTCGATCGCCCGTAGCAGGACATCGGCCTGATCACCGCGGGGCTGCATCAGCACGATGAAGGACACGCGCTCGTCCCCGTGCAGGCTCGTGACGAATTCCACGTCTTCCGACGTCAGGGGCTTCTCGATCATCAATACGCTTGTGAACACGTCAGGAGCCCTTCTGCGGAAACCATCCTTCCCCGTGCCCGCACGGGGTCTGCGAGAGTAAGTGTGCCCGGCGGAAGCTAACCGGAATGGCAAGTTCCACCCCTTGTCAGATGCGACGGTAGCGGGTGAAAAGGAACCCTGCCTCCTCCAGCACCGACGCCAGGGCGAACCGCTCCGGAACGGCCAGCGCCGGTCCGCCCGCGATGCGCTGCGCGTCCCCCGCCGTCAGCGTCGGCGACAGGGTCAGACACAGCTCGTCCAGTACTCCGGCCGCCACGAACTGACCGAGCAGCCGCGGGCCGCCCTCGGTCAGCAGCCGTGCCAGGCCGCGCTCCGCCAGCGCCCGTACCGCCCTGGCCGGCTCCACGCCAGGCCCGTCCCCGGCGATCACCACCTCCGCGCCCGCCTTCTCCGCCTCGCGGATACGGTCCGGGGGCGCCGCGGCCCCCGTCAGCACCAGCGTCGGCACGACCGGCTCGGCGAACAGCGGGAGCGAGAAGTCGAGGCCGAGCGAGGCGCTGACCACGGCGATCGCGGGTGCGGAACCCTGGCCGGCGGCCGCCCGCCGGGCCGCGAACGCCTCCCGGGCGCGGGCCGGGCGGTAACCCTCAAGCCGTACCGTTTCGGCGCCGACCACCACCGCGTCGGCGAGCCCCCGCAGCGTGCCGAAGATCCGCATGTCCGTGTCGGAGGAGATCGCCTTCGAGCGGCCTTCGTGCTGGGCCGCCCCGTCCAGCGAGCTGACCATGTTCGCCCGCAGCCAGGGGCCGTCCGCGCCGTCCGGGTACGCATAGGCGTCGGCCAGCTCGTCCAGGGACCACTCGTGGTCCTCGGTGGCTGTCGGGTCGGTCACAGGGAGCAGGCGTCGCATACCGTGCAGTCTTCCACGGCCCTTACAGTTAAGAACTGTGTCGACAAGTGCCATAACCGAAGCGGCCCCACTGTCCCTCTGCGCCCGCGAGCCGCATGTCCCCGCCGACCGGCTGGTCGCCGAGATGGTGCCGCCGCCGCGCTTCGACTCGGTGCGCTTCGACACGTACGTCCCGGACCCGAACCAGCCCAGCCAGCACGAGGCAGTCACGGTCCTCAGCTCCTTCGCGGCGGGCCTGGGCGGCGCGCACGCGAGCGGCTCCGGCAGGCGCAGGTGGTTCGCCAGGAAGCCCGAGGCCCCCGCCGCCCCGCGCGGTGTCTACCTCGACGGCGGTTACGGCGTCGGCAAGACGCATCTGCTGGCGTCCCTGTGGCACGCCACCCCCGCGGAAGCGTCCCTCAAGGCCTTCGGCACCTTCGTGGAGCTGACGAATCTGGTCGGCGCCCTCGGCTTCCAGCAGACCGTGCGCACCCTGAGCGGGCACCGGCTGCTCTGCATCGACGAGTTCGAGCTCGATGACCCGGGCGACACCGTCCTCGTGTCGACGCTTCTCGGAAAGCTGGTCGACGCGGGCGTGGCCCTGGCCGCCACCTCCAACACCCTGCCCGGCAAGCTCGGCGAGGGCCGGTTCGCCGCCGCCGACTTCCTGCGCGAGATCCAGGGTCTGTCGGCGCACTTCCGCCCCTTGCGGATCGACGGCGAGGACTACCGCCACCGCGGTCTGCCCGAGGCTCCTCCCCCGTACTCCGAGGAACAGGTCAACAAGGCCGCGTACGCCACCGAGGGCGCGTCCCTCGACGACTTCCCGCAGCTGCTGGAACATCTCGCGAAGGTGCACCCCAGCCGGTACGGGGCGCTCACCGACGGTCTGCGCGCCGTCTGTCTCACCGATGTCCAGCCCATTCCCGACCAGTCGACGGCGCTGCGTCTGGTGGTGCTCGCCGACCGGCTGTACGACCGCGAGGTTCCGGTCCTCGCGTCCGGGATGCCCTTCGACCGGCTGTTCAGCGAAGAAATGCTGAACGGGGGCTACCGCAAGAAGTACTTCCGGGCGATCTCCCGCCTGACCGCCCTGGCTAGGGACGCGAAGGGGCTTGTGGAGCAGTAGGTTTGGGGCCGTCACCCCGACCGAAGGGAACCATCATGGCCGCTACGCGTACCGCCCACACCATCTGGGAGGGCGACCTCCTCAAGGGCTCGGGCGAGGTCACCCTCGACTCCTCCGGCAACGGCACCTTCGCCGTCTCGTGGCCGGCCCGCACCGAGCAGCCCGGCGGCAAGACCAGCCCGGAGGAACTGATCGCGGCCGCCCACTCCAGCTGCTACTCGATGGCGTTCTCCAACATCCTGGCCAAGGCCGGCCACGCGCCGACCCGCCTGGACACCAAGGCCGACGTCACCTTCGTGCCCGGCGAGGGCATTACCGGCAGCCACATCACCGTGCGCGGCGAGGTCCCGGGCCTGGACAAGGACCGCTTTCTCGAGCTGGCCGAGGACGCCAAGAAGAACTGCCCCGTGAGCCAGGCGCTCGCCGGTACGACGATCACCCTGACCGCCGAACTCGCCTGACGCCTGGCCCCCGCTCGGCCCAGCCACACCACGAGGCACAGTGGCCCGCACGGTCAGGTGTGTCACGAATCTTCGTGATACCCGCGTGCGGGTCACATCTCCTCTCGTCCGACAGGGAGTTGCACCGCCACGATCGGCACCCGGCGGGCACACACGGGCAGCGGGATCACCGGCGCCGTGGTTACCGCCTCCGCGCTGAACCTGCTCGTCCACCACACCACGCTCGCGGCAACCGGTGTTCCGTCGGACGATCGAGGGAACGGACCGGAGCCGGAAGGGGTGCACTGTGGCCGCGAAGGACGAGCAGGAGCCGGCCATGGAGCCGGAGGACCACACGGGGAAGGACGGGGCGAAGCAGCAGAAGCCTCCGGCACTGCTCCGTGAGCTGCTGCGCGTCCCCGGCGGCGAGCACGTCGACCTCTCCGTCTACGAGGCCGACGCCACCCCGGCCGGCCCCCAGGACAAGGCCGCCGGCCTGGCCGCGACCGCCCGGATGGCTGAACGACTCGCCAGTCTCCAGGACCGGCTCTTCGCGTCGAGCACGGCGGGCGACCGCCGTCGCATCCTGCTCGTGCTCCAGGGCATGGACACCAGCGGCAAGGGCGGCACGGTCAGGCATGTCGTCGGCCTCTTCAACCCGTCCGGCTGCCGGATCAAGGCCTTCAAGGACCCGACGCCGGAGGAGAAGAACCACCCCTACCTCTGGCGGATCATCAGCGCCCTGCCGCAGCCTGGCGAGATCGGGATCTTCGACCGCTCGCACTACGAGGACGTACTGATCGCCCGGGTCCGTGAGCTGGTACCGCGCAAGCAGCTCGGCCCCCGCTATGCCGAGATCAACCGCTTCGAGGAGGGCCTGGTCAAGGACGGGGTCACGATGGTGAAGGTGTTCTTGCACATCAGTTACGAACAGCAGCGCCGCCGCCTGCTGGCGCGCCTCGACAACCCGGACAAGCACTGGAAGTTCAACCCGGGCGACATCGAGGAGCGGGCCGTGTGGCCCGACTACCAGAAGGCGTACGGGATCGCTCTGGAGCGCTGCTCGACGGAGGCGGCGCCCTGGTATCTCGTGCCGTCCGACCGCAAGTGGTACCGGAACTGGGCGATCAGCAAGCTGCTCCTCGAACATCTCGAGGCGATGGATCCGCGGTACCCCGAAGCCGACTTCGATGTCGACGAGTGCCGCAAACGGCTGGTGGAGATGCCTTAGCCGGTGTCCGCCGGACACACTGAGCCCCGTCGCCGAATCGTGGCGACGGGGCTCAGGGCACTGAGGGGCTCCGGGTGACTACTCGATGACGAGCTCGACCGGCAGGTTGCCGCGGGTCGCCTTGGAGTACGGGCAGTACGCGTGGGTCTTCTCCAGCAGGTCACGGCCCGCCTCGCCCTGGAGGTGGTCCGGCAGCTCGACACGCATGATCACGGAGAGGCCGAAGCCGCCGTCGGTGTCCTTGCCGATGCTGACCTCGGCGGTCACCGAGGCGTCCTTGACGTCGATCTTCTCCTGGCGGCCTATGGCACCCATGGCGCTGGCGAAGCAGGCGGCGTACCCGGCGGCGAAGAGCTGCTCGGGGTTGGTGCCCTGTCCGTTGCCGCCCAGGGCCTGGGGGAAGGCCAGCGGAAGGTCGATGTGGCCGTCGGAGCTGACAGCGCGGCCATCACGGCCATTGGCGGTGGCGACAGCGGTGTAGAGCGCGTCCATGAGTTGCATCCCTCTTCGTCCGTGGGGAACCGATGCCGTAACTACATCACACAATTCAGTTGTACACAACTCAGTGATGCGCGGGTATGCTGTCTCCATGGAGAAGACGACACTGACGACCGTGCCGGACGAGGACTTCCTGCGCCTGGAACACCAGATCTGCTTCTCGCTGCACGCCGCGTCCCGCGCCTTCAACGGTGTCTACCGGGACGCGCTGAAGGATCTGAACCTCACCTATCCGCAGTACCTGGTGATGCTGGTGCTCTGGGAGCACGGCGAGCTGCCGGTGAAGCGGATCGGCGAGTATCTGCGCCTGGACTCGGGCACCCTGTCGCCCCTTCTCAAGCGACTGGAGGCGGCGGGTTACGTGGAGCGGCGGCGCAGCCCCGAGGACGAGCGCTCCGTCACCGCACGCCCCACAGCCGCGGGCGCCGGGCTCCGCGAGCAGGCGCTGGGCGTACCGCGCAGGATCGCCGCGGCCACGGGCCTGTCCCTGGAGCGGATCCGGCAGCTGCGCGCCGACCTCGAAGCCCTGACCGCGACGCTGGACGGCGGCGGCCCGGACCCTTCCGCCTGCGCCGGCGCCGACGACTGAGGCGGCAGACACAAAGGCCCTGGGCATCCGAGGACGCCCAGGGCCCGTGTGTCCGTCCGTAAAGGATCAGCCGTTCTGGCCCGCGCCGTCGTCGGCCGCGCCGCCGTTGTTCTGGCCCGCGCCGTCGTCGGCCGCGCCGCCGTTGTTCTGGCCCGCGCCGTCGTCGGCCGCGCCGCCGTTGTTCTGGCCCGCGCCGTCGTCGGCCGCGCCGCCGTTGTTCTCATCGGCGCCGCCACCCTGGCCGTCGCCCTGACCGCCACCGCCGCCGTCGCCGATCTGCGCGCCCACCGCGGCCAGCGCCGTCGTCACCGGCTGGAAGAACGTCTCGCCGCCCTGGGTGCAGTCTCCACTGCCGCCCGAGGTGAGGCCGATCGCGCTCCCGTCCTTGGTGAACAGCGAACCGCCGCTGTCACCCGGCTCCGCACACACATCGGTCTGGATGAGCCCGCTGACGGTGCCCTCCGGGTAGTTGACCGTGGCGTTGAGCCCGGTGACCGCGCCGTCCTTGAGGCCGGTGGTGCTGCCCATACGGAACACCTGCTGGCCGACCGCGGCCTCGGCCGCCTGCGTGATCGCCACGGTCTGCCCATTGCCCAGGTCGACCGCGCTCGCGGCCTGGGTCGCCGGGTCGTCGTACTTCACCAGCGCGAAGTCGCCGTTGCCCGGGAAGGTCGCCTCCTGGACCGTGCCGATGGCCTGACCGTTCGCAGCCTCCGACCACTTCTCGGCCGCGACACCGCAGTGGCCCGCGGTCAGGAAGCCGGGGCTGCCGTCCTGGGTGGTCACATTGAAGCCGAGCGAACAGCGGGCGCCGCCGCCGAAGATGGCGTCGCCGCCCTCCAGGAACGGTTTGAACTCACCCGTGGACTTCTGGATCCGGGCCACACCGTCGCCGAGGGACTTCACTGCCGTCTCAAGTCTGTCCCAGCGCTCGCCGGAGACCGTGCGGTCCGCCGTGACGAGGATCTGGTTGGTCTTCGGGTCGACGGCCCACGCGGTTCCCGGGATGGTGGCCTTCGCGGCCAGCGTGCTCGCGGCTGATTTCAGTTCGCCCGTGCTGTTCTCGACACTCCGCGCCACGGCGCCGGCCTTGCTGACCTCGACGGCAGCGTTGTTGCTGTCGCCCACGACATTGACGACGAGCTGCTGCTTCTCGGCGTCGTAGTAGGCCCCGCCGTAGGCCTCACCGAGCTTCTTGCCCAGCTGCGAGACGAGTTCGGCCGCCGATGCGGCGCTCATCGTCCTGGGGGCCGAACCGGCCTGCGACTGTGTGTCGGATCCGGACTGGGAAGCGTTCGCGTGGGGCAGCAGGATGGCCGCTGCGGCGATGCCCACCGCCCCGGCTCCCGCAAGAACGGCCTTCCGTTTGGGTATTCGCCTGTGACTCAACTCGTCGCCTCCTGATGGGGGTACGGAGTCCGGTTGCCGACGGAAACCGGGGGGACGCGTCCGCCCCTAGATACGGATGGGGCGGGAGTTGTACTCACCCACAGTGCGAAAAAGGTCTTCTGACGGACCGTAAGGCCAAGGTTTACGAGGGCAGTTGGCTGCCGCAGCGGCTGCAGTAGCGTGCACCGATCTCCGCGGCAGGGCGGTCGCAGCCGGGGCAGACCCGGTCCAGCAGACACGCCGCTTCGCCCCCTTCCGCCTGCGCGGCACTGCGGATGGCGAGGCCCGGACGACGGCGGTGCGCCGTGACGTAGACCAGTCCGTCCTCGCCGGCGAAGAGCGCGCGGCGGGTGCCGTGCGGAAGCCACGCCACGCACCCGGTCTCCAGCGACTGACGGCTGCCGTCGACCTCCAGCCGGCCGCTGCCGCCCAGCACGCAGAGCAACACATCGAGATCCGGGTCGACATGGCCGGTGACCCGGGTGCCGGGCAGCATGCGGATGACATTCGCGTCCAGCTGCCGCCCTTCGGCGGAGAGCCGCCACAGGGCGCCGCCGCGGTCGGTGGGTTCCTCGTGCAGCAGCTCAGCTACCCGGGCGAGCACGCCCACCGCAGGGGGCATAGGCATGTCATTCCTCCTGAGCACGGCGTCCCTCCGGGCCCGGGCATCATTGCACAGTGCAAAGGAACGGGCAGGTGAACTCGATGCGGGGGCCGGCATCCGCGCAGGATAGAAAGGGGCCATGGCCGAGCAGAGGCGCGCCGTCGGCGCCATGGACGACGTGGAGGCGGTGACCCGCGCAGTGCTGACCGCGTCCCGGCTGCTGGTCGCGGTGTCCGCGCGCTCCCTCACCTCCGTCGAGGACCGGGTGACGCTCCCCCAGTTCCGGCTGCTGGTCGTGCTGTCCACGCACGGTGCCGCCAAGCTCGTCGCGCTCGCGGAGCGGCTCGCGGTCAGCCCGTCGACGGCGATGCGCATGGTGGACCGCCTGATCGCCGTCGGCCTCGTGGACCGGCAGACCAATCAGGACGACCGGCGCGAAACCGTACTGCGGCTGACGCCGGAGGGCGTACGGATCGTCGAGGACGTCATGACCAGGCGCCACAAGGAGATCGCGTCGATCGTCGAACGGCTGGCACCCGGGCAGCGCGCCGCCCTGATCGCCGCGCTGACCGCGTTCACCGAGGCGGGCGGGGAGCCGGAGCTCCCGGACCGCCCCGGCGGACTGCACCCGCTGGGCTGGACGGGAACCTGAGCCGCAGCCCGAGACGCAGCCTGGGCCCGCGCCCTGACGGAACGTAACCCTGACGCACGGACGCCACGCACTCCGATAGTCACACTGATCGGATATTTTCCGTCAGTGATCACTTTTGTACGAAGAATGGCGACCGCTGTCGTGGTGGGCGCCGTGCTCGTCGGCTGCTCCGGCGGCAACGGCGGCGGTCCCGCGAAGCGCGCCCCCGCCGCACCCAAGCCCGGGAAGCCGCTGACGGACGCGGTGCGGACGGCGCCGACCGTGGCACCCGGGCCCGGTGGCCTGACCCCCGTCTTCGAGCGCGCAGCCAAGTCGGCCACCAGCGTCGAGAAGACGGTCGCGCTGACCTTCGACGCCGACATGACCGCCGGCCAGGGGCCGCGGGCCGCGCGTGGCGAACACTTCGACAACCCCGCCCTCATCGCCTCGCTGCGGAAGCTGAACGTCCCCTCGACCATCTTCATGACGGGCCGCTGGGCCGATCAGTACCCGGACCAGGCGAAGGCGATCGGCAACGATCCGCTCTTCGAGATCGCCAACCACTCCTACAGCCACTACGCCTTCACGTCCCCCTGCTACGGCCTGCCGGTGGTGGCGAAGAACGCCATGCGGGCCGATGTGGACCGGGCCTTCGCCGCATTCAGGAAGGCCGGGGCGCGCAATGTGGTCCCGTACTTCCGCTTCCCCGGCGGCTGCTACAACGACGAAGCCCTGCGCGCCCTCGCCCCCACGAAAGTGACCGCGGTCCAGTGGGACGTCGTCAGCGGCGACGCCTTCGCGACAAACGCCGACGCGGTCGCCGAGCAGGTGCTGGCGGGGGTCCGGCCGGGGTCCCTGGTGGTCATGCACTGCACGCGCAGCGCGGCGCCGGTCACGGAGCAGGCGGTCAGGAGGATCGTGCCCGAGCTGCGCAGGCGGGGCTATCGCCTGGTGAAGGTCTCGGATCTGATGCGGTGATCGCCCGTGGTCGGGGGCGGGTCAGGGGGTGTCTTTTGGATCAGGCCGGATCAGTGAGCGGGGTCTGGCGTGGTGCATCGCAAGGCGGAGGATGGAGCCGACGCGGAGCGTCGGCGACTGACGACAACGCAGCGAGGTGCCGTGCCAGGGCACGCGAGCCCGGCAAGATCCGAAAGACACCCCCTAACCGGAGCAGGACGTCCGCTGGGCTTCCTGCCACTCGCAGACCGGGCACAGCGTCACGCCCTTGACCGACTCCGGGTACTGAGTGGGCTTCCGGCACAGCACGCACTCGGCGAAGGGCGGCGGCCCGCTTGCCGCCACGGGGGCGGGGGCAGGCGTCTCGCAGTACGGCTCGTCCATGCGTACGAGGTTAGGGGGTGTCCGGCGGATCAGGCTGGATCAGGGAGCGGCGTCATGCGGCTTCGGATCCAAGGCGGAGGAGGGAGGCATGGCGGAGCCATGCCGACCGACGACAACGCCGGAGACGGAGTCGCATGACGCCGCGAGCCCAGCCTGATCCGCTGGACACCCCCTAACGCGGCGGCCGGGCGCCTCGGCCGCCACGCCGAGCTTCAGCTTGCCGACGCCTGCGGGGTGAGCTCGCTGGGCCGGACGATCACGAAACCCTCGCCCTGGAGCATCAGCTGGACGGCCTCGCCCGAACCACCGCGGATCATCGAGCCGACCGACTGCGAGCGGTGCAGCGACGTGTTGAGCTGAGCGCTCCAGCCGACCACCGCGTCGGTGTCGACGTACACGGGCTGCTGGCCGGTCACCGGGATCACGATGGGGTTGCCGTCGCAGATGACGGCGAGCTTTCCGTAGCCGGTGAAGACGCTGTTGAACAGGCCGCCGCCGGTCATGCCGGCGCCCTTCACGGTCTTTATCTCGTACGAGAGAGTGGCGTCGAAACACAGGACGTTGCGGCCGTTGATGGTGAGCGCGTCGCCCTGGTCGATGTCGACGATGAAACAGTTCTGCGCCTCGTGCGCGAACCATGCCTCGCCCTGGCCGCGGACCGCCATCAGGGCCAGGCCCTCCCCCGTGACGGCGCGCTTGAGCATGCCGCCTATGCCCTGGCCCTTGCGCTCGAACTGGAGGTTGCCGCGGAAGGCGATCATCGATCCCTGCCGCGCGTGCATCTCGCCGTTGACGGCGTACTTGATCGACTTGGCGTTCTGCAGGCTCATACCGGGCACGGTGGCCTGCTGTGCCATGTTCTCGGAGGCGAAGAGCTCACTTTTCATGGGGAGCATCGTCGCCCGGACGACTCCGTTCCGCCAACAGTCCTTCAAGGCGCGGCGCGGGCGGCTGGCAGACTGGCCGGTGTGAGCAGCGAAGAACCCGCAACCGACAGTCCCTTCCGGCACGAGAACACCGCCCGTGACGAGGCCCCTCAGTACGTGCTGCCGCTCGTCGTAAGGATCGAGAAGGCCGAACCCCCGGCCCGTACCGACGCGCTGGAGGCCGCGGCCCGCGCCGTCCTCGTCATCCTCGCCGACGAGCGTTCGCTGGGCGACGGACAGTGGGCGCAGGCGATGCGGGACTGGCAGGACGCCCGTATCCGCAAGGTGGTGCGCAGGGCGCGCGGCGCGGAGTGGCGCAAGGCGGCGGCGCTGCCCGGCATCACGGTCACGCAGGGGACGGCCGAAGTGCGGGTCTTCCCGCCCGTCCCGCTGGACGGCTGGCCCAAGGAGCTGGCCAAACTCCAGGTCTCGGGCACCGACCTGGACGATCCCGAACCGCCCGCCGCGCCCGAGCTCGCGGGTCCGGTGCTGTGGCTCAGCCCCGGTCTGGACATGTCGGCGGGCAAGGCGATGGCGCAGGCCGGACACGGCGCCCAACTCGCTTGGTGGGAGCTGTCGGAGGCGGACCGCAAGGCCTGGCGGGAGGCCGGTTTCCCGCTGGCGGTGCGCACCGCGGAGCCCGCGCACTGGCAAGAACTCACGGTCAGCGGCCTACCGGTGGTCCGTGACGCGGGCTTCACGGAGATCGCTCCGGGGTCCTGCACGGTGGTCGCCGATCATCCGTCGCTGCGCGGCTGAACACCGGGGACCCCCCTTACGTACTTCCCAGTACCGCCGATTATTTTGAACCGCGGTTCAACGGGCGGTTGGTTGCCGTGTAACGCATCGGCTCTGGAGGCACATTGTTGCGGCGCATCAACGGGACAGCACTCATCATCGCGGCTCTGGTCGCCACGGTAGGAGCGCTGGCGTTCCCCGTGTGGTCATACGCGGACCGTTCCGGCACCGGTCAGGACAACCTCAATGCCGCGAGTGTGGCGACCCAGTGGGGGCCGCTGTCGGCCACGGACCGCGATTTCCTGGTGAGGGTCCGACTGGCCGGGCTCTGGGAGCTGCCCGCGGGGCAGCAGGCGATCGAACGCGCGCCGTCCAAGGCGATCAAGGAGGCGGGCGACCATCTCGTCGTCGGCCACACCGACCTCGACAAGCGGGTACGCGATGTGTCGGCGAAGCTCGGTGTCGAGCTGCCGAACCAGCCGAACGAGCAGCAGCAGGGGTGGCTGCGGGAGCTGTCCGCGGCGAGCGGCCAGGACTACGAGCGCAAGTTCGCGAATCTGCTGCGCAATGCGCACGGCAAGGTCTTCGCCCTGGTCGCCCAGGTCCGGCACACGACCCGGAACACGCTGGTACGCCAGCTGGCGACTGACGCGAACCAGACGGTGCTCGACCACATCACCATGCTGGAGGCGACCGGTCTCGTCGACTTCGACGCCATGGCGAACGAAGCGGCGGGCGGGGCGACGGCCAGCCCGTCCGGTCCGCCGCCGCCGGACGGCAACCTGCCGCCGCAGCCTGCGCCGGTGTCGCCGTCCGGGGACCAGTCGTTCACCTCGCGGCCGTCGACACAGCCGGGGGCGCCGACAGCGATCAACACGAACCGCCCGTAGCGCGGGGTTCCGCCGCCGGGCGACCCGGGCGGCCAAAGGCGGAACCTCAAATCAACCTCTGAACGTCCCCTCCTCTGGATTCACCGCCGTCCGGCGGGGCCATAGGCCCTGCACGCACCGTCACACGGCGCAGAGGAGGGGACCCATGGAACTCGGTATCGGTATCGGCTGGCGCCCGGAGATCGCGGACGCGGTGGAGGAACTGCCAGGCGTCGACTGGGTCGAGGTCGTCGCCGAGAACATCTGCCCGGGCCATCTGCCCGCCGCCCTGACCCGGCTGCGCTCGCGCGGCACCCGGATCATCCCGCACGGCGTCTCCCTCGGCCTGGGCGGCGCGGACCGCCCGTCGCAGCAGCGGCTCGCGGACCTGGCGGAGCGCGCGACGGCGCTGGGGGCACCGCTGGTCACCGAACACATCGCGTTCGTACGGGCCGGAGGCGTGCTCACCGCGTCCCCGCAGCTGGAGGCGGGCCACCTGCTGCCGGTGCCGCGCACCTGGGACGCGCTGAAGGTGCTCTGCGAGAACGTCCGCATCGCGCAGGACTCGCTCCCGGTGCCGCTGGCACTGGAGAACATCGCGGCCCTGATCTCCTGGCCGGACGAGGAACTCACAGAGGGCCAGTTCCTGGCGGAACTGGTGGACCGGACAGGCGTGGGCCTGCTGATAGACGTGGCCAACCTCCACACGAACCACGTCAACCGCGGCGAGCACCCGGTGAAGGCACTGGACGAACTCCCGATGGAGGCGATCGCGTACGTCCACGTGGCGGGCGGCATCGAACGCGACGGCATCTGGCACGACACCCACGCCCACCCGGTCACCCAACCGGTGCTGGACATCCTGTCGGCGCTGCGGGACCGGGTGACGCCGCCGGGAGTGCTGCTGGAACGGGACGACGACTTTCCCCCCGCGGAGGAACTCGCGGCGGAACTGACAGCGATCCGCACGACGGTGGGGGCGGGGACGGCGCCGGTACGGCGGGGTGCGGGCGCGAACGAGCCCAGCGGGGCCCGCCCCCAGGAGCGGGGAGGAGCCGGATGGGAGAACGACCCCGGTGCGCGCGAGCGGCTCGCGCTCGGTCAGGCCGCTCTCCTGTCCGCCCTCGTCGCAGGCACCCCAACCCCCGAAGGCTTCGACTCCCGGCGCCTGCGCGTCCAGAGCCGTGCGCTCGCCGCCAAGCGCGCCGATGTCGTCGCCAAGGTCGCTCCCGAGCTGCCCGAGATCCTCGGCCGCGGGTACCGCGAGGCGTTCCTCGCGTACGCCAAGTCCAGGCCCATGCAGGCCGGTTACCGCCGTGACGCCCTCGACTTCGCCGAGCAGCTGCTCATCGCGGGGCGCCCCGAGGACGAGACCGCCCGCCAACTGCTGACCCGCTGGTGGGAGGAGCGCGCCGCCCCGCATCCGCCGCGGCGTGCCACCCGGCTCGTACGCGCCGCCCGTGCCGCCCTCACCCGGAGGTGAACTCGATGGTCCTGCTCGCCGTTCTCGTCTATCTCGTCGTCGGCGCGTCCTCCGCCGCGCTGATCGTCCGTTCGTCCTCCGCCCGGCGGAGCCACCCCGCGGCCGGGCCCGTCCAGCATGTCTACGAGGCCGCCTTCCTCAGCGGCGGCCCGGCCAGGGTCGTCGACTCGGCGATCGCCGCTCTGCATGCGGACGGCCGGCTGGCGATCGGCGGCCCGGGCATCGTCTCCGTACGCCACCCGCTCGCCCATGACCCCGTCGAGCGCGCGGTGTTCGAGCAGCTGGCCGCCGCCCCGACCGGGGCGCTGCACACGCTGCGCATCGCGGTGATGCGGCACCCCGCCGTGCAGGAGATCGGTGACGGCCTCGCCGCCGGCGGTCTGATGACACCGCCGGGGCAGAACCGCGGGCTGACGGTATGGGGCGTCACGCAGGGCGTTCTGAGCCTGCTCGCTCTGCCGGTCGCCTTCGCTCTCACCGTCATCAGCTTCGTCAGGGACGACGACCCCGGCGTTCCGTTCATCGTCATGGTCCTCCCGGCCCTGATCGCCGGCAGCGTGACCGGGTTCGTCGTGGCGGGCCGCGGCAGACGCCGGATCACCACGGCCGGGCAGCATGCCATGCGTTCGTACGCGACCCAGCACGCGCAGGCGTTCTCGGCAGCCCATCTCGTCGCGCTGCACGGTCTGCGCGCTGTGCCGGACCCCGCGCTCCAGGCACAGCTGATCGCCGCAGCCCGTAACCCGGCGGCCCGGACCGACGGCCACTCACCGTCGTCCACGGACTATGTGGCCGTGTGGTGTGCCGGGTCGAGCCCGGGATCGGGCTGCGGCAGCGCCGGCTGCGGGGCAGGCGGCGGGTCATCGGGCGGCTCCGGCTCGGCCTGCAGCAGCGGGTCGAGCTGCGGCGGATCGTCCGGTGGCTCCAGCTGCGGCAGTTCGTCAGGGTCCAGCTGCGGATCATCGTCCGGGTCCAGCTGCGGATCATCCTCGGGCTCCAGCTGCGGCAGCAGCTCCTGACCCCGCCTCCACGCGCCCCACCTCGCACTTTCGCCAACCGCCCACCGGATCATCACGCAGCCGACTAGCGTGCGGACCGCACGCAGGAGGCACTATGCGTTTCCTCACCGGCACCGGCCTGATCGTCGTCGCCCTGACGGCGACCGTCGCCGCGATTCTTTTCCCTCTCTGGTCGTACGACGACCGTTCAGGAACCGCCGAGGCCAACCTACGGGCCGGCTCCGTCCCCACCCCCTGGGGCCCGCTGTCCGCCGCCGACCGTGACTTCGTCGTCCGGGTCAGACTGGCCGGCCTGTGGGAGCTGCCCGCAGGCCAGCAGGCCGTGGGCCGCGCCCCCAGCGTCGCGGTCAGGACGGCGGGCGAGCATCTCGTACAGGGCCACACGTATCTCGACGCCCGCGTCCGCGAGGTCGCGTCCCGGCTGAACCTGGAGCTGCCGAACCAGCCGACCGCCCAGCAGCAGGGCTGGCTGAAGGAGTTCACCAAGGCGCGCGGCCAGGAGTACGAGACGAAGTTCGCCAATATCCTGCGCCGGGCCCACGGCAAGGTCTTCTCGCTCGTCGCGGACATACGCAACAGCACGCGCAACACGCTGGTGCGCGCACTCGCCGATGACGCCAACACCACCGTCCTCGACCACATCAAGATCCTTGAAGCGACCGGTCTCGTCGACTTCGACACCATCGCCAACGGGGCGGCGGGCGCCGGGACCGCGAGCCCGACCGGACCGCCGCCGCCCGTACCGGGTGCGACACCGCCACCGGCCCGGCCCGTCACACCCACCCCGACCCCCTCGTTCTCGCTGCCGCCCGCGGCCTCCCGGCCGCGCCCCGACATCACGAACGGATAACGCCACGGTCCGCATGGTGAACAGCCCATGGCGCTCCCGCGGACATCTCGCGTAGAAACCAGCCATGCTCTGGGTCCTGTTCGTGCTGGTGGCCTGGGCCGCGGCAGGCATCAGCTGTGCCCGGCTCTGCATCGCCGCGTTCGAAGCCGCCCGCCCGCCGTCCCCCCAAGGAGGGGCAGGAAAGCGGGAGTTGAGCCTGTACGAGGCGGCGTTCCTGTCGGGGGGCCCGCGCCGGGTCGCCGAGCTCACCCTGGTCTCGATGCACCGCCGCCGCATGCTGCTGCTCGCGCACACCGGCTGGGCCACGGTCGTCGACCCGGAGGGCGAGGACGACCTGGAGCGTTCGGTCATCGGCGCGATAGGGCCCGCGGGCCAGGCGCGGATAGCGCCGGTACGGGCGGCCGCCGCCGCAGCCGATGCCGTACGGTCCGTCGCCGACCGGCTCGTCAGCGCCGGGCTCGCCGTCCCGGACGGCGCCAGGTCGGGTGTCGCGGCGGCCGTGCGCGCGGTGCAGGGCGCGAGCGTGCTCACGGTCGCGATGGCGGCCGCCGCCGCGCTGCTGCTCCCTCAGGGACAGGACACGACGGCACCGGTGCTCGGTTGGTTCGCGCTGCCCCTGCTGCTCACCCTCGGCGCTCTGGCCATCGCGCGCATCGAGGTGCATCCGTACACCCGCTGGGCCTCGCCCGACGGTCAGCGCCTGCTCGGCGCGCTGTCCACCGAGGACTCGCTCACGGCTCTCGCGGTGGGCGGCGTCCGCGCGCTCGACGATCCGAAGCTGCGGGCGGCGTTCACGAGCGGCCGTACGGCGCATCGGAGTCATTGAACCCGACACCGGACATCGGTCCTTTACAACGACAAATGCTCTGGCGTTCCCTTTGCCGCACGGCTGACCTCCGCACGAAGGGAACGCGATGAGAGCAGTGACGATGTACGGGGCAGTGACAGGCCTCAGTTCCTTGGTCATCACCGCACTGGCCGTCGCCCCGGCCGGGGGCACCAGCACCGCGGACGCCGAGTCGTACGGCACGGCCGTCGCCGCCGGGCGCGCCGAGGCCGCGGGCATCTCCTTCGGCCGCTGCCCCAAGGCCGAGATGCTCCCCTCCCCCGTCCAGTGCGGCACGGTGAAGGTCCCGCTCGACTACGCCGAGCCGTCGGGCCGTCAGATCTCCCTGACCGTCAGCCGCGTGAAGGCGAGCGGGAGCGCCGCCCAGCACCAGGGCGCCTTCGTCTACAACCCCGGCGGCCCCGGCGCATCCAGCATGTACTTCCCGCTGGCCGCCCGGCTGCCCGAGTGGAAGCGGATCGCCGAGGCGTACGACATCGTGGGCTACTCCCCGCGCGGTGTGGGCCGCTCGGCCCCGCTGTCCTGCCAGGACCCGGCCGACTTCGGCAAGGCACCGACCCTGGCCCCGGTGTATCCCTCGCCGTCGTACAAGCAGGAGCGGATCGCGCGGGCACAGGCGTACGCGCAGGGCTGTGCCCTCAACGCTGGCGAGGCACTGCGCCACTACACCTCGCTCAACAACGCCCGCGACCTCGATGTGCTGCGGGCGGCGCTCGGCCAGCCGCGGCTGACCTTCATGGGCGCCTCGTACGGCACCTACTTCGGCGCGCTGTACGCGACGCTCTTCCCCTCGCATGTGCGCCGCATGGTCTTTGACTCTGCGGTCAACCCGGAGCCCAAGCAGATCTGGTACCGCAGCAACCTCGACCAGTCGCTCGCCTTCGAGAGCCGCTGGGCGGACTTCCGCGCCTGGATCGCCAAGCACGACGGCACCTTCCACCTTGGCGCCACGCCCGAAGAGGTGGCGATCAGCTACGAGAAGGCGCGCGCCGGCCTCGCCCTGGAGCCGGCGGGCGGCGTCGTCGGCCCCGGCCAGCTGCACGCGGCGTTCCTGGCGGCCGGGTACACCGACGAGTACTGGATCCCGCGCGCCACCGCGCTCTCCGAGTATCTGAAGGGCAATGAGAAGCCGCTGATCAGCCAGGCCGCACCCCGGCCGGAGGAGGCGCGGGAAGCGGAGAACGCCAACGCCGTCTACACCGCCGTGGAGTGCAACGACGCTCCCTGGCCGACCGAGTGGGAGGTCTGGGACCACGACAACACCGCCCTCGCGCGCCGGGCCCCGTTCGAGACCTGGGACAACGCCTTCATGAACCTGCCGTGCGCGTTCTGGCCGGCGCCCCGGCAGCAGCCGCTGGATGTGCGTACGAAGAGGGGCGCGTTGCCGCCGACGCTGATCCTGGCCGCAGAGCGGGACGCGGCGACACCGTACGAGGGGGCACGCGAGCTGGCGCGGCGGCTGAAGGGGGCCGCGCTGATCACCGAGGAGGACGCCGGTAACCACGGCATCGGCGGCGGCGGCAACAGTTGCGTCAACGCCCACCTGGAGAACTATCTGCTCAGCGGTGAGACGCCGGTGCGGCGCGCTTCGTGCGCGCCGCACCCGGAGCCGGACCCGGTGTCGCTGGAGCGGCGCGGCGCGCGGGCGCCCCGAAGGTGCCGCACGCCGTCTGATCTTCCGGGTCGGGATCCCTGGGGAGTCGCGGGTCAGGCGAGCCCCGACACCAGCTCCGCGAGGGACTTCCGCCGCCCCGTGTAGAACGGCACCTCTTCGCGGACGTGCATCCGCGCCTCGGACGCACGCAGATGACGCATCAGGTCGACGATCCGGTGCAGTTCGTCCGCCTCGAAGGCCAGGATCCACTCGTAGTCGCCGAGCGAGAACGACGCGACCGTGTTGGCGCGCACGTCCGGGTAGCCGCGGGCCATCTTGCCGTGGTCGGCGAGCATCCGGCGGCGGTCCTCGTCGGGCAGCAGGTACCAGTCGTAGGAGCGCACGAAGGGGTAGACCGAGACGTAGTTGCGCGGCGTCTCGTCGGCCAGGAAGGCCGGGATGTGCGACTTGTTGAACTCCGCGGGGCGGTGCAGCGCCATGTTCGACCAGACCGGGTCCAGAGCGCGGCCGAGCCTCGTGCGGCGGAAGAGGCTGTACGCCTCCTGCAGCTCGTCCGCGGTCTCGGCGTGCCACCAGATCATGACGTCGGCGTCGGCGCGCAGCCCGGACAGGTCGTACGTGCCGCGCACGGTGACGTCCTTGGCGGCGAGCTGGTCGAACAGCTCCTGGACCTCGTCGGCGTAGCCGGACCGGTCCTCGGGAAGTACATCGCGCAGCTTGAAGACGGACCACAGCGTGTACCGGATGACCTCATTGAGGTCCTTGGCCTTCTTGCCTGCGTTCGGGATCTTTTCGGGCGCACTCATGGGGCTATTCTCCCGCGTCGTGATCCGTGCCCCGCGCCAGGGTCGGCGTGGCGAGGATCTCGTCGGCCGCGCGCCGGGCGCCGGCGATGCAGGCGGGGATGCCGACGCCGTCGTAGGCCGCGCCGCAGACCCTGAGGCCCGGCAGCTTGGCGACCTCCTCGCGGATCCGGGCGACGCGCGTCAGATGCCCCACGGGGTACTGGGGCAGTCCGCCGATCCACCGGGTCACCTCGGTGGCCACGGGCCGGGCGGCCAGTCCGGTGGCCTCGCCGAGATCGCTCAGGGACAGGCCGACGAGCTCGGCGTCCTCGCGGTGCAGATGCTCCTCCTCGCCGTAGCGCCCGATCGAGGTGCGCAGGACGAAGAGGTCCGGGGACGCCTGGTCCACCCAACCCCACTTGCGGGTCGAGAAGGTGGACGCCTTGATCGTGTGGCCGTCGACGGGCGGCACCAGGAAGCCGCTGCCGTCCGGCAGGCCGGCCAGGTCAGTGCGCCGGAAGGCCATGGTGACCAGGGCCATCGAGGCGTACTCGACCCGGCCGAGCTCGGCCGCGGCGGCCGGGCATTCGGAGACGAGCAGCGCGGACGCGGACCAGGCGGGGGTCGCGAGCACGACCGCGTCGGCCGCGATCACGCGCTGGTCCGTGCGGATCTCCCAGCCCCCGGCGCCGCGGGTCATGCCGAGGACGGGCGTCTCCATGTGGATCTCGCCGCCCTGGGCGCGTACGGCGTCGGCGACGGCGCCGGGCAGTATGCCGATGCCGCCTTCGATGCCCATGAAGACGGGCCCTGCGCCCTGCTGCCCGCCGGCCTTCGCCTGGATGTCCCGTACGCCGTCGAGCAGCGAGTCATGGGTCTTCGCGGCCTCGAAGAGCTGGGGGACGGCGGCGCGCATGGAGATGCGGTACGCGTCGCCCGCGTAGACCCCGCCGAGCAGCGGCTCGACCAGCCGGTCGACGACCTCGCGGCCGAGGCGCTCGGCCACATACGCGCCGACCGCGACATCGTCGCCGAGCTCGGCGGGCGCGAGGTCGCGCTCCCGGGCGATACGGGCGATGCCCTCGGGCGAGAGCAGCCCCGCGAGGGCCGCCGGGTCGCCCGGCACACCCATCACATGTCCCTTGGGCATCGGGCGCAGCGCGTCGCGGGTCCACACCGAGGCGGTGGCGGTCGCGGGCGGCTGGAGCCGGTCGGCGAGTCCGACGGCACGGGCCAGATCGACGGCTTCGGGGCGGCGGGCGAGCATCGACTCGGCGCCGAGGTCGACGCGGGCGCCCTCGATCTCGCCCGCCTCGAGCTTGCCGCCGAGACGGTCGGTGGCCTCGAGGAGGGTGACGCGTACACCGGAGTCGAGCAGCCGGTGGGCGGCCGCGAGACCGGCGATGCCGCCTCCGATGACGACGACATGACCCGTGCGTGTGTCCACGCGGTTGAGAGAGCGCTGCATGAGCCAACTCTCTCAAACGCCGTACCGAGTCCTGACCGTGACCGCTTCGGGATCCAAAGGGGGCAACCCGCGCAGGTGCCTCGTACGTCGAACCGGCAACACTCACCATCTGTCCCCGGGGGGCCTGCATGCGTGCACGTCGTACGGTCGCGGCACTGTTTCTCACCGCTTCACTCGCGCTCGCGGGGTGCAGCGGCGGGGCGGACGACAAGTCGGCCCCGAAGCCCGCGGCGGAGGGGGCGGCGGGCTCGGGGTACGCCGCAGACAAGGACTCCGGCGCCCGGCAGGCCCAGCCGAATCAGCCCAAGCAGCCCTTGCTGCCGGCTCACATCATCCGCACGGCCGTGCTCGAAGTCGAGGTCAAGGACGCCCCCAAGGCGCTCGCAGCCGCCCGCAGGACGGCCGAGAACGCCGGAGGCCACGTCGCCAACGAGTCCACCGAGCGGATCGACGACACCCATGTGACCTCGCGCGTCGTCCTGCGCGTCCCGCAGGAGAAGTACGACGAGGTCCTCGCCGAGCTGGCCGGTGCCGGAAAGCTGCTCTCCCGCAAGGCCGACGCCAAGGACGTCACCGACCAGGTTGTCGACGTGGAGAGCCGGACAGCCACCCAGCGGGCGAGCGTGAACCGCGTACGCGCGCTGATGGACCGGGCGGTCAAGCTCAGCGACGTGGTCACGCTGGAGGGTCAACTGAGCAGTCGCCAGGCGGAGTTGGAGTCGCTGCTCGCCCAGCAGGCCGCGCTGAAGGACCGTACGACGCTGGCGACGATCACCCTCTCGCTCTCGGAGCCCGAGAAGCAGGAGCACAAGGAGGACGACGACCCCGGCTTCCTGGACGCGCTCGGCGGCGGCTGGGACGCCCTGGTGGCGACGGGCGGGTGGATCGCCGTGGTGGTCGGTGCGGTGGCTCCGTTCGCGGCGGTCGTCGCGGTGCTGTACGCGCTGTGGCGCTGGGTGCGGCGCCCGCGGCTGCCCAGGCGTCCGGCCACCGAGGCCACGGCTCCCGCGACGGCGACCGGGCCCGGGCCCGGGCACACGCCCTACCCCGGGCCCGACCAGGACTGAACCGCCGTTCCCCCGTAGCGTGTTCCCATGGCGATGGAGCGACTGGTGGTCATCGGGGGCGATGCGGCGGGCATGTCCGCCGCATCGCAGGCACGCAGGCTCAAGGGCCCGGACGAGCTGGAGATCGTCGCGTTCGAGCGCGGGCACTTCAGCTCGTACTCGGCGTGCGGTATTCCGTACTGGGTCGGCGGTGATGTGCCCGAGCGCGACGACCTGATCGCCCGTACGCCGGCCGAGCACCGCGAGCGCGCGATCGATCTGCGGATGCGTACGGAAGTGACGGAGATCGACGTCCAGGGCGGGCGGGTGCGCTCCCGTGACCTGGAGACGGGCACCGAGACGTGGACCGGCTACGACAAGCTGGTCATCGCGACCGGCGCGCGACCCGTCCGCCCGCCGCTGCCCGGCATCGACGCGCCCGGTGTGCACGGGGTGCAGACCCTCGACGACGGCCAGGACCTGCTGACCACCCTGGACAGCGTCGAGGGCCGCCGCGCGGTCGTCGTGGGCGCCGGCTACATCGGCGTCGAGATGGCGGAGGCGCTGCTGAAGCACGGCTTCGAGGTGACCGTCCTCAACCGCGGCGAACAGCCGATGGCCACACTCGACCCGGACATGGGCAGCCTGGTCCACCGGTCGATGGACCGCATGGGCATCACGACGGTGGCCGGAGCCGAGGTGACCAAGATCCTCACCGGCGAGAGGGGCCGGGTCCGCGCGGTGGCCACCGAGGACGCCGAGTACCCGGCGGACGTCGTGGTCCTCGGCATCGGCGTCGAACCGGAGACCACCCTCGCCCGCGCCGCGGGCCTGCCGCTCGGGGAGTACGGCGGGCTGCTCACCGACCTGGCGATGCGGGTCCGCGGCCACGACAACATCTGGGCGGGCGGCGACTGTGTGGAGGTCCTCGATCTGGTCTCGGGCCGCGAGCGCCATGTCGCGCTCGGCACGCACGCCAACAAGCACGGCCAGATCATCGGCTCGAACGTGGGCGGCGGCTACGGAACCTTCCCCGGCGTGGTGGGCACGGCCGTCAGCAAGGTCTGCGACCTGGAGATCGCCCGCACCGGCCTGCGCGAGAAGGACGCGCGCGCGGTGGGCCTGCGGTACGTCACGGCCACGATCGAGTCGACGAACAGCGCCGGTTACTACCCCGGCGCCGCGCCGATGACGGTGAAGATGCTCGCGGAACGCCGCACGGGCAGGCTGCTCGGCGTCCAGATCGTCGGCACCGACGGCGCGGCGAAGCGCGTCGACATCGCGGCGGTGGCGCTCACGGCGGGCATGACCGTGGAACAGATGACGACCTTGGACCTCGGCTACGCCCCACCGTTCTCCCCGGTCTGGGACCCGGTCCTGGTGGCGGCCCGCAAGGCGGTGACGGCGGTCCGCCGGGAGGGGCTTTAGGACACCCCCTGGGCAGCAGCGCTACAGCCGCGCGTCAGCCAGCGCCTTGTCGAGGCGTCGCCGCAGCGGCCGGGCCAGCGGCCGCTCCACCAGTCGGTGCACCAGCCAGGCGGCGAGCAGCATTCCGCCCACCAGCAGGCCGACCAGCGGATACGCCGGCACGTGGGTCTCCAGCCGCCTGATCAGCTCCCAGCCGATGTTCTGGTGCAGCAGATAGAGCGGGTACGTGGCCGCGCCCGCGTACGGCAGCCAGCGCCAGGTCATCCACGACAGCTTCCCGGTCGCCACGAGCCCCATCACGCCGAAGCACACCGCGAGGACCGCGACGACCGGCCAGAAGGGGACAGGGTGGTCGAAGTAGCCGAGCGTACGGCTGAAGGTGCTGCGTGCGGCCGGCACCGCCGCCCCGAAGCACACCAGCACGATGCCCGTGAGCAGCAGCGTCGGCCGGAACCGGTACATGAGGTAGAACGCCATACCGGCGATGAAGTACCAGCAGTGGTTCGGCATGACCATCAGCCGGAAGGCGTCGTCGCCGAACTTACTGAAGGCGATGCCCGCCACCGCCCACACGCAGCAGAAGACGACGACCCGCCGGTAGGTCAGGCCCCACCAGGCCACGAGGGCGAACAGCAGATAGAAGCGGAGCTCGGCGAAGAGGGTCCAGTACACGCCGTCGACCATGCGGACCCCGAGCGGCTCCTGAAGCATGGTCAGGTTGGTGAGCACATCCGGCCACGGCAGGGGCTTCTGGCCACCCGGTATGAGCAGCAGCACCGCCGTGGTGGCGAGAACGGCGAACCAGTAGGCCGGGTAGAGCCGGGTCACCCGGGAGGTGAAGAAGTCGCCCACCGACCGGCCCCAGCAGCTCATGCAGATGACGAAGCCGCTGATGAGGAAGAACAGCTCCACGCCCAGCCACCCGTAGGCGGCGAAGGGGAAAGCGGTCGGAAACATGGCCTGCCCGGACGCCGACCAGCCCTCGCCGCGCGCCAGGTAGTGGTACGCCACCACCATCAGCGCGGCGAGCAGTCGCAGGCCGTCGAGGGCGGCTATTCGCCCGCGCCTGGGCGCGGGCACGGTTATGTGCTCCGGCGCCGGCTCCTGCCGCATACGGGGCAGGGCCAGCGTCGGGGAGTCCTGTGTCACGTGAGCCGTTCCCCCGGGTCTAGCGCGCGGTGCGCGTGTGCACGTACTCCACCAGACGCGTCAGCGCGTCCGGGTCCGTCGTCGGCAGAACGCCGTGGCCCAGGTTGAAGACGTGGCCCTCAAGGCCCGCCGCCGCGTCCAGGACCTCACGGGTCTTGGTCTCGACGGCCTCCCGGGTGGAGAACAGGACGGCCGGGTCGAGGTTGCCCTGCAGGGCCCTGCCCGGGCCGACGCGGCGGGCTGCCTCGTCCAGGGGGACGCGCCAGTCGACGCCGACGACGTCCGCGCCCGCCTCGCCCATCAGGCCGAGCAGTTCGCCGGTGCCGACGCCGAAGTGGATGCGCGGCACTCCGTACGAGGCGACCGCGTCGAAGACCTTGGCCGAGGCGGGCATCACCGAGCGCCGGTAGTCGGCGGGGGCGAGTGCGCCCACCCATGAGTCGAAGAGCTGCACGGCGCTCGCGCCCGCCTCGATCTGCACCTTGAGGAAGGCGGAGGTGATCTCGGCGAGGCGGTCGAGCAGATCGGCCCACAGTTGCGGGTCGCCGTACATCAGCGCCTTGGTGTGCTCGTGATTGCGCGAGGGGCCGCCCTCGACGAGGTAGCTCGCGAGGGTGAACGGGGCTCCGGCGAAGCCGATGAGCGGGGTGGATCCGAGCTCGCCGGTGAGCATCCCGATGGCCTCGGTGACGTACGAGACGTCCTCGGGCGTCAGGTCGCGCAGGCGTCCCAGGTCGGCGCGGGTACGGATCGGCGCGGCGACGACCGGGCCGACGCCAGGCTTGATGTCGAGGTCGACGCCGATGGCCTTGAGGGGTACGACGATGTCGCTGAAGTAGATCGCGGCGTCAACCTTGTGACGGCGCACCGGCTGTAGCGTGATCTCGGTGACGAGCTCGGGCCGCATGCACGACTCGAGCATCCCGATGCCCTCGCGGACCTTCAGGTATTCGGGCAGTGAGCGCCCCGCCTGACGCATGAACCAGACCGGCGTGTGCGGCACCGGCTCACGCCTGCATGCCTTCAGGAACGCGGAGTCGTACGTCTTCGTCGGCTGGCCCGAGGGGCGGTCGTTGGCACTCACGCCCAGAATCTTCGCACGTAGTCCGGAAGTGGCCGCCCCGGCCCGGGTGTCCCTCCCTGCGCGAAGCCCCCGTTCCGCCTACTCTTCCCCGCATGGCTGCGGCTCAGGGACATTTTTCCGATCATTCCAACGGCACTGACGACACGGACAGTGCGGAGGGGAATGCCGTCCCGCGTGCGTTCCGGCAGGCGGTCGAGGCGCTGCGGGCGGCGCGGCTTCGGCCGGAGATCGAGCTGGACCCGACGCGCCCGCCCCAGCGGCTCGCCCCGCACGCGTACGCGCTTGAGGCAGCGGTCGTCGACGGCGAGGAGGATCTCGCCGACGGGCGCCTCGTGCTGCTGCACGATCCGGCCGGTCACGAAGCCTGGCAGGGCACCTTCCGGCTGGTGACGCTGGTGCGCGCCGAGCTGGAGCCGGAGATGGCGGCCGACCCGCTGCTTCCCGAGGTCTGCTGGTCGTGGCTGACGGGTGCGCTGGAGGCCCGCGGTCTCTCGTACGGGGAGCCGAGCGGCACCGTCACCCGCGCGGGTTCTCACTATTTCGGTGGACTCTCCGAGCGGCGTCCGGCGACGCAGATCGAGATCCGGGCCTCGTGGACTCCGCGGGAGGGTCTGGGTGGGGTTCCGGACACGGCGGCACACCTCACGGCCTGGTGCGATCTGCTCTGCCAGATCGCCGGGCTGCCACCGTCGCAGGCGAGTCAGACGGGTCAGGCGGACGCGGCGACGGGCGTCGTGTCGCTTCCGCAGCGGCGGGGTCCGCAGCAGCGCTGACACCGCACCCCGAGCCGCGCCCGGGACACTGAGCCGCGGGCGCTCAGGGACAGCGCGGACGCGACGAGAGCGCGGCCGGGTCCGGGCGTCCCCGAACTCGGAGCCGGAGCTCAAGCCGAACTCCCATTCGCAGCCGCGGCCCGGGACCCGCGCCCGCGCTCGTGCTTGTGCGCCCGCGCACGACAGTTCGCTCTTAGGATGATCGATCACTCGTCCGAATTGCCCCAATTGTTACTCACCAAATCGTGATCATTCTCTAAAGCCGGGCGGGTTCGCTGCCGAAGAGGTCTGTGACCCTAACTGCACGGTTCGCCCCGGCTTCAGCCCCGAGCCGGCTCCGCCCCGCACCCTTCCCCCCAGGAGGCCTGGTGTCCGTTCTTCTCGAGCAGCCCGCAAGCCTGGTCGCCTACCGCCCGAACAAGCCGACGGCCATGGTCGTCGTGGCCGACCCGCGCGTCCGCTCCACCGTCACCCGCCACCTGTGGGCCCTCGGAGTGCGTGACGTCATCGAGGCGTCGTCCATCGCGGAGGCCCGTCCCCGCGTCGGCAACCCGCGCGACATCTGCGTTGCCGACGTCCACCTGCCCGACGGTTCCGGGCTGACCCTCCTGTCCGAGACCCGAGCCGCAGGCTGGCCCAACGGCCTCGCCCTCTCCGCAGCCGACGACATCGGCGCCGTACGCAACGCACTCGCGGGCGGCGTCAAGGGATATGTCGTCACCGGTACGCGTACGAACATCGGGCACCCGACCCGTCCTGGCGCCGCCCCAATCGGCGCCGCGGCCGGCCGGATGCACCGCCGCCCCCCGGGCGCCCCGAGCCACCCGGGCGGCTACCGTGAGCTCTCCGGCCGTGAGGTCGAGGTGCTCCGCCTGGTCGCGGAAGGCCAGTCCAACAAGGCGATCGGCGTCTCGATGGGCCTGTCCGCGCTGACCGTCAAGAGCCACCTCGCCCGCATCGCACGCAAGCTCGGCACGGGCGACCGCGCCGGAATGGTGGCCGTCGCACTGCGCACGGGCATCATTCATTGACCGCTTTACATCTCTTTCGCGCCCGTCGACGGAACGTTCCGTCGACGGGCGCCTTCCGTTCACGGATACCCTTGACACGTGACCGACGCCCAAGAGACCGCAGCAGAGACCGCACTGCGAACCACCGGGGGCGCTCCCCCGGACGACGTCGAACCGGCGCCGATTCCCTTGCTGGAGCCCCGCGAAGGCATTCCTCCGGTGGTCGCGGACGACGCCGCGCTCGCCGAGGTGATCGCCGCGTTCGCCTCCGGCACCGGCCCCGTGGCCGTCGACGCCGAGCGCGCGTCCGGCTACCGCTACGGCCAGCGCGCCTATCTCGTACAGCTGCGCCGCGAGGGCGCGGGCAGTGCGCTGATCGACCCCGTCGGCTGTCCCGATCTCTCCGGGCTCGGCGAGGTGCTGGCCGGCACGGAGTGGATTCTGCACGCGGCCACCCAGGACCTTCCCTGCCTGCGCGAAATAGGCATGATTCCCACCCGGCTCTTCGACACCGAGCTGGCCGGGCGGCTCGCGGGCTTTCCGCGGGTGGGGCTCGGCGCGATGGTCGAGTCCGTCCTCGGCTACGCCCTGGAAAAGGGCCACTCGGCCGTCGACTGGTCGACCCGCCCGCTCCCCGAGCCGTGGCTGCGGTACGCCGCGCTCGACGTGGAGCTGCTGGTCGATCTGCGCGACGCGCTGGAGAAGGAGCTGGACCGGCAGGGCAAGCTGGAGTGGGCGCACCAGGAGTTCGACGCGATCGCCTCGGCCCCGCCCGCTCCCCCGCGCAAGGATCCCTGGCGCCGTACGTCCGGCATGCACAAGGTGCGCCGTCGTCGCCAGATGGCCGTCGTACGGGAGCTGTGGAACGCCCGCGACGCGGTGGCGCAGCGGCGCGACGTGTCGCCGGGCAAGGTGCTCAGCGATGCCGCGATCGTCGAGGCCTCCCTCGCTGTGCCGGCGAACGTGCAGGCGCTCACCGCACTGCCGGGATTCGGCCACCGGATGGGGCGGCGTCAGCTGGAGCAGTGGCAGGCGGCCGTCGACCGTGCGAAGGCGCTGCCCGACGCCGATCTGCCGCAGCCCGGCCAGCCGCTGAACGGTCCGCCGCCGCCGCGTTCCTGGGCGGACAAGGACCCGGCGGCCGCTGCCCGGCTCTCCGCGGCGCGCGCGGCCGTGTCCGCGCTTGCCGAGGAGCTGAACATGCCGCAGGAGAACCTGATCACGCCGGACACGGTGCGGCGGGTGTGCTGGGAGCCGCCGGCGGAGATCGGCGAGGATGCCGTGGCAGAAGCCCTGGCCTCGTACGGCGCGCGCCGCTGGCAGATCGAGCAGGTGGCGCCGCTGCTGGTCGAGGCGCTGGCGGCACAGGCCTGACGCCTGCGGCGGGGTTGTCCCCGCCCCGCCCTTTCCCGCTGTGACATTGTGCGGCTCCGCCGCGTGGGGGGCGCTGCCCCCGGACCCCGCGCCTCAAACTCCCCCAGACTTCGTCCGGGGGGACCCCCACGGGGCTGAGTATTCAGCCCGTCCGGCGTTTGAGGACATGCGGCCGAAGGTCGCGTACGGGGTCCGGGGCGGAGCCCTGGTTACGGGATGGGGGTACCTCCCACGGCCGCCAGGCCGTAGGGGGAGGGCGGGTAGGGGACAAGGCCCGCCGCAGGCGACCCCCGCCCCGGACCCCGTGTGACGTTCGCCGCTCCCGCCGCTGGGGCTGTGCACGATGGTTACCCGCAAGTAGCATGAGGGAAGGAAGCGGGCGCTTAGCCGCGTGCCCGCAGCAGTGCCATCCCGCACCCTGGAGGAGAGCCATCGTGCCTCGTACCGTCAGGGACGTCGTCTTCGTCGACGGCGTCCGCACCCCGTTCGGCAAGGCGGGCCCGAAGGGCATTTACCACGAGACCCGTGCCGACGATCTCGTTGTGAAGGCCATCCGGGAGCTGCTGCGCCGCAACCCCGGCCTGGACCCCAAGAAGATCGACGAGGTCGCCATCGCCGCGACCACGCAGATCGGCGACCAGGGCCTCACCCTCGGCCGCACCGCCGGCATCCTCGCGGGTCTGCCGCAGTCCGTTCCCGGGTACTCCATCGACCGCATGTGCGCGGGCGCGATGACCGCCGTGACGACGACCGCCGGTTCGATCGCCTTCGGGGCGTACGACGTCGTGATCGCCGGTGGCGTCGAGCACATGGGCCGTCACCCCATGGGCGAGGGCGTCGACCCGAACCCGCGGTTCGTGAGCGAGAAGCTCGTCGACGAGTCCGCCCTCTTCATGGGCATGACCGCCGAGAACCTGCACGACCGCTACCCGACCATCACCAAGCAGCGCGCCGACGAGTACGCCGTGCGCTCGCAGGAGAAGGCCGCGAAGGCGTACGCCAACGGCAAGATCCAGCAGGACCTGGTGCCGGTCTCCGTACGCCGCACCAACGCCGAGGCGGGCGAGACCGGTTGGGGCCTGGCCACCGCCGACGAGCCGATGCGTCCGGGCACGACCCTGGAGTCGCTCGCGGGCCTGAAGACGCCGTTCCGTGCGCACGGCCGGGTCACCGCGGGCAACGCCGCCGGTCTCAACGACGGCGCCACCGCCTCGCTCCTCGCCTCCGAGGACGTCGCTCGCGAGCTGGGCCTGCCGGTCAAGATGCGGCTCGTCTCCTACGCGTACGCCGGTGTCGAGCCCGAGGTCATGGGCTACGGCCCGATCCCGTCGACCGAGAAGGCCCTCGCCAAGGCGGGTCTGTCGATCGACGACATCGGCCTGTTCGAGATCAACGAGGCCTTCGCCGTCCAGGTGCTGGCCTTCCTCGAGCACTACGGCATCGCGGACGACGACGCGCGCGTCAACCAGTACGGCGGCGCCATCGCCTACGGCCACCCGCTGGCCTCCTCCGGTGTGCGTCTGATGACGCAGCTGGCGCGGCAGTTCGAGGAGCAGCCGCACGTCCGCTACGGCCTGACCACCATGTGCGTCGGCTTCGGCATGGGCGCGACGGTCATCTGGGAGAACCCGCACTTCGACGGAGGCACCAAGTGAGCACCACCGAACTCCTGAAGGGCGCGGCCGAGCTCTTCCCCGACGAGGTCGTCACGCAGGCGCACGTACGCCACCTCGACCTCCCGGCCGGCGCGGGCAACTTCGCGCTCATCACGCTGGACAACGGCCTGGACCACACCAAGCCGACCACCTTCGGCCCCCAGTCGCTGGCGAACCTGAACGCCGCCGTCGACCAGGTCGAGGCCGAGGCGGCCAACGGCGACATCGTCGGCGTCGGCATCACCGGCAAGCCGTTCATCTTCGCCGTCGGCGCCGACCTCAAGGGCGTCGAGCTGCTGAAGCGGCACGAGGACGCGCTCGCCATCGGCAAGGGCGGCCACGACGTCTTCAAGCGTCTGTCCGGCCTCGCGGTCCCGACGTTCGCGTACTACAACGGCGCGGCGATGGGCGGCGGTGTCGAGGTCGGTCTGCACTGCTCGTACCGCACCGTCTCCAAGGCGATCCCGGCCTTCTCGCTGCCCGAGGTCTTCCTCGGTCTCGTCCCGGGCTGGGGCGGCTGCGCGATCCTGCCGAACCTGATCGGCGCCGACAAGGCCGTCTCGGTGATCATCGAGAACTCGCTCAACCAGAACAAGCAGCTCAGGGGCAAGCAGGTCTTCGAGCTCGGCATCGCCGACGCGATCTTCGAGGGCGCGGACTTCCTGGAGCAGTCGCTGATCTGGACGGCGTCCGTTCTCAAGGGTGACCTCACGGTCGAGCGTCCCGAGGTCGACCGCGGCGAGGCCTGGGACCAGGCCGTCGAGCGCGGCCGCTTCATCGCCGACTCCAAGGTGCACGGCGCGGCACCGGCCGCCTACCGCGCGCTGGACATCATCGCCGCCGCCAAGAGCGGCGACCTGCAGGCCGGCTTCGACGCCGAGGACACCGCCCTCGCGGACCTGATCATGGGCGGCGAGCTGCGCAGCGGCATCTACGCCTTCAACCTGGTCCAGAAGCGCGGCAAGCGCCCGGCGGGCGCCCCGGACAAGAACCTGGCCCGCCCGGTCACCAAGGTCGGCGTCGTCGGCGCCGGTCTGATGGCCTCTCAGCTGGCGCTGCTCTTCCTGCGTCGCCTGGAGGTGCCGGTCGTGCTGACCGACATCGACCAGGAGCGCGTAGACAAGGGTGTGGGCTACGTCCACGCCGAGATCGAGAAGCTGCTCGGCAAGGGCCGTATCAACCAGGACAAGGCCAACCGCCTCAAGGGCCTGGTCACCGGTGTGCTGGACAAGGCCGAGGGATTCTCCGACGCCGACTTCATCATCGAAGCCGTCTTCGAGGAGATCGGCGTCAAGCAGCAGGTGTTCGCGGAGGTCGAGGCGGTCGCCCCGGCGCACGCGATCCTCGCCACCAACACCTCCTCGCTGTCGGTCACCGAGATGGCCTCCAAGCTCCAGCACCCGGAGCGCGTGGTCGGCTTCCACTTCTTCAACCCCGTCGCGATCCTCCCGCTGCTGGAGATCGTCCGCGGCGAGAAGACGGACGACGCGGCCCTCGCCACCGCCTTCGGCGTGGCGAGGAAGCTGAAGAAGACCGCCGTCCTGGTCAAGGACGCCCCGGCCTTCGTGGTCAACCGCATCCTGACCCGCTTCATGGGCGAGATCCAGAACGTCATCGACGAGGGCACCCCGGTCGAGGTGGCCGAGAAGGCCGTCGAGCCGCTGGGTCTGCCGATGTCGCCGCTGGTCCTGCTGGAGCTCGTCGGCCCCGCCATCGGTCTGCATGTCTCCGAGACCCTCAACCGGGCCTTCCCGGACCGCTTCACGGTCTCCGAGAACCTGGCCGCTGTCGTCAAGGCGGGCAAGCGCGGCTTCTACGTCTACGACTCCGGCAAGCCGGAGCTGGACCCGGAGGTCGCCGCTCTCCTCAAGCAGGGCGATGCCGTCCTGACCGAGGAGCAGACCCGCGAGCGCGTGCTCGACGCGGTGGCGCAGGAGATCGGTCTGATGCTTCAGGAGGGTGTCGTGGCCGAGGCCCAGGACATCGACCTCTGCCTGATCACGGGCGCCGGCTGGCCCTTCCACCTGGGCGGCATCACGCCGTACCTGGACCGTGAGGGTGTCTCCCAGCGCGTGAACGGCAAGCCGTTCCTGGCGCAGGGCGTCGCGAGCGTCCCGGCGTAACACCGGCCGTCATCGCACGAACGGGCCGTACGGGGCTTCCCGTACGGCCCGTTCGGCGTTCCCGCGACGGATCGTGCCGTGCGAAGCTGTGCGCATGCGTGCGCTGGTGATCATCGACGCGGCGAATGTGGTCGGCTCGGTCCCGGACGGCTGGTGGCGCGACCGGCGCGGGGCGGCCGAGCGGCTGCGCGACCGGCTGGCGGCCTTCGCCCCGGCCGGGGTGCCGGGGCATCCCGGTCCGGTGGAGCTGGTACTCGTCGTGGAGGGCGCGGCCCGCGGAGTGGAGAGCGTGCCGGACGTACGAGTCGAGTCCGCGCCCGGCAGCGGTGACGACCTGATCGTGGAGCTGGCGTCCGCCCGTGAGACAGGCCGGGCGTGTGTGGTGGTCACGGCGGACCGGGAGTTGAGACGGCGCGTGGAGG
The DNA here is from genome assembly GCF_036147535.1 of Streptomyces sp. NBC_00322. Lineage (NCBI taxonomy): Bacteria > Bacillati > Actinomycetota > Actinomycetes > Kitasatosporales > Streptomycetaceae > Streptomyces > Streptomyces sp. NBC_00322. The sequence goes on from NZ_CP108019.1 coordinate 2,285,233, forward strand.
CGCACGGGGCGCAGTGTCTGGGGCCGCGGGCCGTTCAGCCGCCCGGAGACCGTACGTAACGCCCGGCGCCGCGGGCCCTGTTGGAACAGGGCGTACGGGCCGGGCGCATCAGGATCCGGAGCCGAGCCGTCTAGAACATGGCGTCCTTGCCCATCTTGCCGAGGCGGCTGTTCCTTCGCCCGTAGAGGAAGTACACGACGAAGCCGATCAGCATCCAGACGGCGAAGCGGAGCCATGTCTCGCCCGGCAGGTTCAGCATCAGCCAGAACGATGCGGCGATCGACAGGATCGGGATGAACGGCACCCACGGCGTGCGGAAGGCGCGGTGCAGATCGGGACGGGTGCGGCGCAGGACCATCACGCCGACGGCCACGACGACGAACGCGAAGAGGGTGCCGATGTTCACCAGGGTCGCGAGCTCGTTGATGCTGGTGAAGCCCGCGATGATGGCGATGATGGTGCCAAGGAGGATGGTCGGACGGTACGGGGTCCTGAAGCGCGGGTGCGTGATGGAGAAGAAGCGCGGCAGCAGACCGTCGCGGCTCATCGCGAAGAACACACGCGTCTGCCCGAGCAGCAGGATCAGACACACGGTGGTGAGACCGACGGCGGCGCCGAAGCTGATCACACCGGCATACCAGGGGTGCCCGACGGACTTGAAGGCGTCCGCCAGGGGGGCGCTGACGGACAGTTTGGTGTAGTGCTGCATACCGGTCACGACGAGCGCGACGGCCACGTAGAGCACGGTGCAGATCAGGAGCGAGCCCAGGATGCCGCGCGGCATGTCGCGCTGCGGGAGCTTGGTCTCCTCGGCGGCGGTGGCCACCACGTCGAAGCCGATGAAGGCGAAGAAGACGACGGAGGCGGCGGTGAAGATGCCCATGACACCGAAGTTGGTGGCTTCGTAACCGAAGATCAGCTGAAGCATAGGGGCGTCTTCCCAGCCCAGCCCGCCCTCCGGGGTGACCGCGTCGGGGATGAACGGCGAGTAGTTGTCGCCCACGATGAAGAACAGCCCCGCGATGATCACGATCATGACCACCGTCACCTTGATGGCCACGACGACCGCGGTGATGTTGGCGGACAGCTTCATGCCGACCACCAGGATCGCGGTCAGCACCAGGACCAGCAGGAAGGCCAGGATGTCGAATGTGCCGCCCGGCACGTCGGGTCCTTCCAGCGCATTCGCCAGATGCCAGTTCGCGTTGTCCATCAAGGAGCGCACATAGCCGGACCAGCCGACCGCGACGACGGCGGTGCCCAGCGCGAATTCGAGGACGAGGTCCCAGCCGATGATCCAGGCGGGCAGCTCACCGATGGAGGCGTAGGCGAAGGTGTACGCCGACCCGGCCACCGGGACGGTCGAGGCGAACTCTGCGTAGCACAGGGCCGCCAGCGCACAGACGATGCCGGCGGCGACGAAGGCCAGCGCGGTCGCAGGTCCCGCGTTCTCCTTGGCCACCTTCCCGGTGAGGACGAAGATGCCGGTGCCGATGATGACACCGACGCCGAAGACGGTCAGATCCCATGCCGAGAGGGATTTCTTGAGGGCATGCTCCGGTTCTTCGGTGTCGCGGATCGACTGCTCGACCGTCTTGGTCCTGAACAGCCCGTTCCCGCGCGGGCCCGTGTCCTGCTGCGTACTCACCGGCGTACCTCCACGCACTCGTCGTGAACGCCATGATTGGGACATCGGCGGCCCGACAGAGCTCCGTACGGGTGGATTTCACGCGAATGGGCCGGTCGGACCACCCATACAGGGTGACCCACCGGCCCATCGGCGCCACGAAAACCAGGACCTAGGGCCTGTCGTTTGGATCAGGCCGGATCAGGGAGCGGGGTCTGGTGCGTGCGATCGCAAGGCGGAGGAAGAAGCCGACGCGGAGCGTCGGCGACTGACGACAACGCAGCGAGCGTGCGTGCCAGGGCACGCGAGCCCGGCAAGATCCGAACGACAGGCCCTAGTCGCGGGCGGGCTCCACCGACTCGCTCTCGAACCGGCCGTCCAGCTTGGCCACCAGGCCGGTCACCTGACGGGCGATGTCCGGTGCGGTCAGACCGATCTCCACCAGGACCTCCTTGCGGGAGGCGTGGTCGAGGAAGCGCGGCGGGATGCCGAAGTCGCGTAGCGGTACGTCGACACCGGCGTCGCGCAGCGCCTGGGAGACGGCCGATCCGACGCCTCCGACACGGCTGTTGTCCTCGACGGTGACGACCACGCGGTGCTGCTCGGCGAGCGGCGCGAGCGCCTCGTCGACGGGCTTGACCCAGCGCGGGTCGACGACGGTGGTCGAGATGCCCTGGGCGTCGAGCAGGCCGGCGATCTCCAGGCACATCGGGGCGAGCGCGCCGACGGAGACCAGCAGCACGTCCGGCCGGTCGGTGCCCGCGTTGCGTAGTACGTCCATGCCGCCGACCTTGCCGACGGCCTTCACGGCGGGGCCGACCGCGCCCTTGGAGAAGCGCACCACGGTGGGCGCGTCGTCCACCTCGACGGCCTCGCGCAGCTGGGCGCGGACCTGGTCGGCATCGCGCGGGGCCGCGATCCGCAGACCCGGGACGACCTGAAGGATCGACATGTCCCACATGCCGTTGTGCGAGGCGCCGTCCGTGCCGGTGACACCCGCGCGGTCGAGCACGAAGGTCACTCCGCACTTGTGCAGGGCCACGTCCATAAGCACCTGGTCGAAGGCGCGGTTGAGGAAGGTGGCGTACACGGCGAAGACGGGGTGCAGTCCGCCGGTCGCGAGGCCGGCGGCGGACACCGCGCCATGCTGCTCGGCGATGCCGACGTCGTAGACCCGGTCGGGGAAGGCCTTGGCGAACTTGTCGAGGCCGACCGGCTGCAGCATCGCCGCGGTGATCGCGACGAGGTCCCTCCGCTCCTTGCCGAGCTCGACCATCTCCTCGCCGAAGACGGAGGTCCAGTCGAGGCCCGAGGTGGAGATCGGCAGGCCGGTGTCCGGGTGGATCTTGCCGACGGCGTGGAAGCGGTCCGCCTCGTCCTGGAGGGCGGGCTGGTAGCCGCGGCCCTTCTCGGTGAGGCAGTGGACGATGACGGGGCCGCCGAAGCGCTTGGCGCGGGCGAGCGCGGACTCCAGGGCCTCGATGTCGTGGCCGTCGATGGGGCCGACGTACTTCAGGCCGAGGTCCTCGAACATGCCCTGCGGGGCGATGAAGTCCTTCAGGCCCTTCTTGGCGCCGTGCAGGGTCTCGTAGAGCGGCTTCCCGACGACGGGGGTGCGCTCCAGGATGTCCTTGCCGCGGGCCAGGAAGCGCTCATAGCCGTCGGTCGTACGCAGCGTGGCGAGGTGGTTGGCGAGCCCGCCGATCGTGGGGGCGTACGAGCGCTCGTTGTCGTTGACGACGATCACCAGGGGGCGGTCCTTGGCGGCCGCGATGTTGTTCAGCGCCTCCCAGGCCATGCCGCCGGTGAGTGCCCCGTCGCCGATGACGGCTACGACGTGGTCGTCCTTCTTCAGCACCTCGTTGGCCTTGGCGAGACCGTCGGCCCAGCCGAGGACGGTGGAGGCGTGGGAGTTCTCGATGATGTCGTGCTCGGACTCGGCACGCGCCGGGTAGCCCGACAGGCCGCCCTTCATCTTGAGCCGGGAGAAGTCCTGGCGCCCGGTCAGAAGCTTGTGCACGTAGCTCTGGTGGCCCGTGTCGAAGAGGACCTTGTCCTTCGGCGAGTCGAAGACACGGTGCAGGGCGATCGTCAGCTCCACCACGCCGAGGTTGGGACCGAGGTGGCCACCGGTCTTGGAGACCGCGTCCACGAGGAAGGTCCTGATCTCGGCGGCCAGCTGGTCGAGCTGCTCCGGACTGAGCCGGTCCAGGTCGCGCGGTCCCGTGATGCGGGTCAGCAGGGCCACCCGTGCCTCCTTGCAGTTGAGCGGTCTAGCGTGCCGGTCTGCCGAGTCTAATGTTCCGCCTGCTGCGGACGTCATCGGGCGGTGCGATCTACATCACGCAAACGGGTGATTACACAGAGGTGCCCGGCACCGCGAGCGGTGCCGGGCACTCCTGCGAGGCCGTGGTCAGGCGCGGCCCGCTGTCTTCTGGGTCTTCCGGGTGACGGAGTCGATCACCACGGTCGCCAGCAGGACGCCGCCAGTGATCATGTACTGGATCGGAGTGGCGATGCCTTCCAGCGCCAGCCCGTACTGGATCGAGACGATCACCATGACACCGAGCAGCGCGTTCCACGTCCGGCCGCGACCGCCGAAGAGGCTGGTGCCGCCGATGACGGCCGCCGCGATGACGTTCATCAGCAGGTCACCGGCGCCGGCGCTCTGGTTGGCCGCCGCGATCTTGGATGCCCAGAACAGTCCGCCGACGGCGGCGAAGGTGCCCGCGATCGAGAAGACCGAGATCCGGACCGCCGTGACGTTGATACCCGCTCGGCGGGAGGCCTCGACGCTGCCGCCGAGCGCGAAGATCTTTCGGCCGTACGTGGTGCGCCGGAGCACGAAGTCCGTCACGACCAGCACCACCAGGAACAGGACCAGCGCCAGCGGCAGGCCCTTGTACTCGTTGAACATGACAGCGGCGGCAAAGGCCACCACGGCGAGCAGAATCGTACGCACCACGATGTCGACGAGCGGCCGCGACGGAACGCCGGCGGCCTCACGGCGACGGGCGTCGAAGAAGGCCGAGAAGAAGAACCCGGCTACCGCGACCGCAGCGAGGCCGTAGGCGGCCGCCACGTCGGAGAAGTAGTACGTGGTCAGCTTGCCGACCACACCGTCGCTGTCCAGGTTGATCGTGCCCTGGTCGCCGAGGAGCTGGAGCATGAAGCCCAGCCAGAAGAGCAGGCCGGCCAGCGTGACGGCGAACGCGGGTGCGCCGATCCGGGCGAAGAAGAAGCCGTGGAGTGCGCCGATGGCCGCGCCGCTCGCGAGCGCGATGATGACCGCGAGCCACTCGTTCATGCCGTGGGTGACGGTCAGTACCGCGACGATCGCGCCGGAGACACCGCTGACCGAGCCGACCGACAGGTCGATCTCGCCCAGCAGCAGCACGAAGATGATGCCGACGGCCATCATGCCGGTGGCGACCATCGCGACGGCGATGTTGCTGAGGTTCTGCGCGGAGAGGAAGTTGGAGTTCAGGCTCTGGAAGACGATGGCGATGATGATCAGGCCGATCACCACCGGGATCGAGCCCAGGTCGCCGGAGTGCAGCTTGCGCTTGAACTCCACGAGGTAACCGGCGAAGCCCTGCTCACGCACCAGCAGCCGCGGGTCGACCGCGGTGACGGCCCCGTGCTTCTCGGCCTCCGGGTTCACGACAACGTCGGTGGGAGTGGAGGTCTTGTCGATGTTCACTTCTGAACCTCCGTGGTGCGCGCCGCACGACGGGTCACGGCGTTGTCCGTGGCACCGGTGATGGCGGAAATGATCTCTTCCTGCGAGGTGGTCCTGACCTCGAAGACGCCGTTGTTCCTGCCGAGGCGGAGCACGGCGACCTTGTCGGCGACGGCCTTCACATCGGCCATGTTGTGGCTGATGAGGATGACCGCGTGACCGCGTTCGCGCAGCCGCTCGACGAGGTCGAGGACCTGGGCGGTCTGCTCGACGCCGAGCGCTGCCGTCGGCTCGTCGAGGATGACGAGCTTGGGCTCGCCGAGCATCGAACGGGCGATGGCCACGGTCTGGCGCTGACCGCCGGAGAGTGAGGCGATCGGGATACGCACGCTGGGGATGCGGATCGACAGGGTGTCGAGCAGCTCGCGGGCGCGGCGCTCCATCTCGACCTCGTTGAGGACGCCGCGCTTGCGGATCTCCCGGCCCAGGTAGAGGTTGCCGACGACGTCGATGTTGTCGCACAGCGCGAGGTCCTGGTAGACGGTCGCGATGCCGAGGTTCTGGGCGTCGTGCGGCCGGTTGATCTGGACCTTGCTGCCGTCCCACTCGATGACGCCCTCATCGATGGGGTGTACGCCGGCGATCGTCTTGACCAGCGTGGACTTTCCGGCTCCGTTGTCGCCCACCAGGGCGACCACTTCACCGGCATGGACCTCAAGCTCTACATCGGTGAGCGCCTGAACGGCACCGAATCGCTTGGAGACCCCGCGCAACGCCAGCACGGGCGTAGCGGACACGTGAACCATCTCCTTCGCCGCCTGACCGGCGGGGATGCCGCGCCGGGGGAACGGGCGCGGAGGTTGAGCAGAAGCGAACAGTTGGAAGAAGCGTTTCTGTCCGGCACCCCGCCCCGGTAGCGGGGGCTGAAAAGGGGGCGGGGCACCGAACAGGCTTCATGGGTGCGTAAGTCCCGTGAGGCTCTGTGGACTTACTTCAGACCGAGCGCGTCGCAGGCGGCCTTGTACTTCGGGGTGCAGATCTGGGCGACGGTGTAGACGCCGTCCTTGACGACCGTGGCGTTGATGTTGTCCTTGGTCAGCGAGACGACCGGGACGAGCACCGAGGGGATGTCCTTGGTGGTCGGGCTGGAGACCTTCTCCTTGGCGACGGCGTCGAGCTTCTCGCCCTTGGCGAGCGCGACGGCCATCTCGGCGGCGGCAGCGGCCTCCGGAGCGTACGGCTTGTAGACGCTCTGGAACTGCTCACCCGCGACGATGCGCTGCACACCGGCGAGCTCGGCGTCCTGGCCGGTGACCGGCGGGAGCTTGGTGAAGCCGCCGGCCTTCAGGGCGGTGATGATGCCGCCCGCCATGCCGTCGTTGGCGGAGTAGACGCCAATGATCTTGTCCTTGCCGAGGGCCGTGATCGCGGCCTCCATGTTGGCGTTGGCGTTCTCCGGCTTCCACTCCTTGGTGTCGTACTCCTTGCCGATGTTCACCTTGCCGTCGAGCTCGGCGTGCGCGCCCTTCTTGAAGAGGGCGGCGTTCGGGTCGGTGACGGCACCGTTCACCATGACGATCTGGCCGTCCTTGGCCTTGGCGCCGAGTGCGGTGAGCAGCGCCTTGCCCTGGACGTGGCCGACCTCTTCGTTGTCGAAGGAGGTGTAGGCGTCGATCGGGCCCTCGGCCAGACGGTCGAAGGCGACGACCGGGATGCCCTGGTCCTTGGCCTTCTTGACGGAGCCGGCGATGGCCTTGGAGTCCACCGAGTCGACGATGAGGGCGTCCACCTTGTTGGTGATCATCGTGTCGACCTGCTGGTTCTGCAGCGTCGCATCCTGCTTGGCGTTGGCGTAGATGACCTTCGCCTTGCCGTTGGTCAGCTCGCTGATCTTCTTCTCGATGAGCGGCTTGTCGAACTGCTCGTAGCGCGCGGTCTGATTCTCCGGCAGCAGCAGACCGATGGTGATGTCGTCGCCCTTGCCGGCGCCGCTCTCCTTGGTCTTGTCGCCCGACTCCTTGGCGCTGCCACAGGCGGCGAGGGAAACGGCCATCGTGGTGGCGGCTACGGCTACGGCTGCACGACGCATTCGCGTATTCATCTTCGAAAACCTCCCTGACGAGGCCGCGTCGCTGCGGCCGAGGTGGCTGGAAGTCAACTCGGCCCCGGTGTCATCGTCAAGGAGTAAATCCTTAACGAGATGACAACGGTGCCATTCGTTATCTAAGTGAAGGCAGGCGCCCCGGCGGGCATCGAGCTGTCCAAAAGGGTTGAATCGCCCATTTCGCTGAGGACGAGGGCCAGTGACCCAAGCACTTCGGCACGCGCGCCGAGCGCCCCGGGCAGGACGGACAGCTGGCGTGCCGCGCTGGGAATCGCGTACCGGGAGACCGACTCTCTGATCGGTCCAAGAACCAATTCTCCCGCTTCCGCGAGATTTCCGCCCAGCACGACGCGACTGGGATTGAGTAGATTGCACAGATTGGCCACACCGCTGCCGATGTGCCGCCCGACGTCGGCGATGACCCGGCGGCAGCCTGGGTCGCCCTCGCGAGCCAGCTGGACCACGCGCTCCATGGTCAGATCCGGGCCGTGACTGGACTGGAGCAGCGGCAGTACGTAACGCGCCGCGGTGAAAGTCTCCAGGCACCCGCGGTTGCCGCAGCGGCAGACGGGACCCGACTCGTCCAGGGTGATGTGGCCGATCTCGCCGGCCGTGCCGCCCGGGCCCCGGTAGATCTGACCGTCTATGACCAGACCGGCGCCGACACCGCTGGCGACCTTGATGTACGCGAGGTCCCGGACCCCTCGGCCACTGCCCCAGACGAGCTCGCCCAAGGCGCCGAGGTTGGCGTCGTTGTCGACGTACACGGGCACGCCGAGCCGCCCGGAGAGCTCCTCGCTGGGGTTGATCCCGGTCCAGCCCGGCAGGATCGACGTGGAGCCGAGGGTGCCCGACTCGACATCGATCGGGCCGGGTACACCGAGACCCACTCCGACCACCTTGTCCGGGCCGATGCCCGAAGCCGCGATCAGGCGGTTGACCAGCTGTTCCGCGCGATCGAAGCCTTCTGCGGACGAGGCGTCCACATCGAGCGGCTCGGACTCCTCCGCGAGCACCTGGTGGGCCAGGTTGCCGATGGCGACCCGCAGGTGGGTGTGGCCGAAGTCGACGCCGATGACGATGCCCGCGTCGCCGCTGAGCGAGACGCTGCGAGCCCGGCGGCCGCCCGCGGACGTGGGCGTCACCTCAACGGTCCCGCCGTCCTTCAGTTCGCGAACGATGTTGGACACCGTGGCCGCGGAGAGGCCGGTACTCCTCGCGATCTCCGCCTGCGTGAGCGAGCCCGCCATGCGCACGGCGCGCACGACCCGCTCGAGGTTGGCCCGGTGCAGAGATGTCTGCGACCCCGGAGTCTCCATTGACTCATCCACTCCTGCCCCCGGTGGGCGGCACGACGACCGCCCCCGGCCGGAGTCACCGTGAGGCAACCCCGACGTTTCTCCAACTTGTGAACTCTAAGCACAACTCTCGCGCGTTATCGCGTCAAGACCTTGAGCGGAGAGAACCACGGATGAGCGATCGCGGGGGCGCCGGCCCGGGGGCGGGTCCGGCAGGGAGGTGACAGGAGCCTTCCGACGTCCGCCGGACACCTCCTAGCCGTCGGCCAGGTCGGCGTTCGCACGGGCCGTGACCAGCGTCAGCACGCGGCCCGCGGTCCGAAGGTCCTCGTCCGGGAGATCGCCGTAGAGGCGCTCAGTGATCTTCGCCGTGCCGGCCTTGATCCGGCTCTGCAGCGCTCGGCCCATTTCGGTGAGCGCGACGCGCGCCACTTCCCCGGGCAGGGCCTCAAGCAGCCCCGACCCGGTGAGCTCGGCGATCGTCGCGAGCACGGCCGACTCGTCGATCTTGAGCGTGCTGGTCATCCTGCCGACGAGCCCGTCACGCTCGACGGCGTCGCCGCCGCCGCCGGCAGTGGCGTTGAGGGCCACCACCTGGTGGAAGGTGATGCCCTCGCGGGCCAGCAGGCCGTCCAGGACGGCCCGGGTCGCATAGTGGGCCTGGCCTATGACCTGGCCGTTCAGGGTGGGTGCAGTGGACATGACTACTCCTTGGCCGGGATGTCGAGTGGTGTGTCGAGCAGAACCGCCAGTTCGCGGGAGAACACTTCGGCGCGAGGCCCCTCCAAGCCGCCCAACGGCTCCAGGAGCCGGTCGAGCAGCTGCTGGACGACATCGATCGCGCGGCGCGTGACATCGCGCCCTTGATCGGTGAGCGACAGCTGGACCGCTCGCGTGTCGGAGGGGTCCGGAAGGCGCTCGACCAGACCGGCGGCCTCCAGGGCGCGCGCCAGCTTCGAGACATAGAGCGGTTCGAGGCCCGTGTGATCGGCGAGCCGGCGCTGACTGGGCCGCCGGCCGGACCGCTGCATGCCGTACAGCGAGGCGAGCAGTGAGTACTGCGCGTGGGTCAGCCCCAGCGGCCCGACGGCCCGGTCGACGGCCGCCCGCCACTTCATGGACAGCCGCCAGACCAGGAAGCCGGGCGTCGGACCTTCGGTTGCTGAGCTCATGGCAGATACGGTACATGGATACTATGTACATGGCTACTATTTACAAGGGGGCGAAGACGGGACAGCGAACGAGCGAGAGCGAACGGCAAAGGCGCCGCGGTACCCACCGCAGCGCCTCCGCCGTTCGTGTCAGAGAGTCGAGACAGTTACTTGAGCGCTCCGGCCGTCAGACCGGCGACCACCTGCCGCTGGAAGACGATGTACGCCGCGAGAACCGGCAGCATCGCCATCACCAGACCCGCGAACAGCCCCGACCAGTCGCCCTTGTAGCCCTGGCTCACGGCCAGTTCCACCAGACCCTGCGACAGCACCTTCTTGTCCGGGTCGGTGTTGAGCACCGTGGGAAGCATGTACTGGTTCCACTGGCCCAGGAAGTTGAAGATGGCGACGCTGATCAGGCCCGGCTTCGCCATCGGCAACATCACCTGGAAGAACGTCCGGGTGTGCGAGGCCCCGTCGATGAGCGCCGCCTCGGCCACGGAGGTCGGCAGCGTTCGGAAGAAGGCAGTCAGGAAGAACACCGTGAACGGCAGTGAATAGGCGATGTAGACCAGGATCAGGCCGTGCAGGGTGTTCAGCAGGGCGATGTTGTTCAGGACGAAGAACAGCGGCACCAGCGCCAGCATGATCGGGAAGCTCATTCCTCCGATGAAGAGGAAGTAGATAAAGCGGTTCCCGGGGAAGTCGAAGCGCGCGAGGACATAGGCGGCCATCGAGCCGAACAGCAACGTGCCGACCAGCGAACCGCCCACCACCAGAACGGTGTTGAGGAAGTAGTCGCTCATGTGCGCCTGGCTCCAGGCGCGCGACCAGTTCTCGAAGTGCAGCGAGTCGGGCAGCGACCACGGCGAGGTGAAGATCGCCTTGTCAGTCTTGAAGGAGGTCATCACCGCCCAGACCAGCGGCAGGACGACCATGATCGCCCAGATGACGAGCACGCCGTGCGAGAACACATTGAGGACGCCGCCCTCGCTGCTCTTCTCCTTGACGGGTGTTGCGTTCGCCTTCACCACGGCCGGGCGCTCGCCGGAGAGGCCGGCGGGAGGGGTGTCAGTCGTCTTCATTCTCAGAACTCCAGCCGCTCGCGTCGGCCCAGCCGCATCACGACGGCCGCGAAGGCCAGCGTGACGACGAGCAGGGCGACGCCGATCGTGGTCGCGTAGGCCGCCTGGCCGTCACGGAACGCCGTTTGGTAGACATACAGCGTGAGAACCGTGGTCGAGTAGTCGGGTCCACCGGGGCCCACGGTCATGATCTGGACGACGGCGAAGGACTCCGCCCCCAGGGCCAGGATTCCCATGTAGACCCAGCCGGACTGCACCGTGTCCCACAGGAGCGGCAGGGTGATCCGGAAGAAGGTGGTGAACCGGTTCGCGCCGTCCAGCAGCGCCGCCTCGTAGAAGTCTCTGGGGATGGATGCCATGCCTGCGGAGAACAGCACGACGAAGAACCCGACTGTGCTCCAGACCAGGACCGCCATGACGGACCAGAGCGCCAGATCGGGGTCGCCGAGCCAGTCCGGCTGGAGACTGTCGAGCCCGACGGCCTTCAACGCCCCGTTGATCGCACCGTCGTTGGGGTTGTACGCGAACTGGAACAGCAGGGCGACGATCGCGATCGACAGCACCTGCGGGAAGAAATACGCGATCTTGTAGAAGGACGATCCGCGCACACCGGCGATGGCGGCGCCCTTTCGGCGCCGCCCGCCGACATTGAGCATGAACGCGAAGAACAGTGCGAGGCCGAGCGTCACCAGCGGCAGCAGCAGCGCGAACCAGAGGCTGTGCTGCAGCGATTTCCAGAAGATGTCGTCGTCCAGCATTCGACTGTAATTGTCGAAGCCGACCATCTTGAAGTCCGGGCTCAGGCCGGTCCAGTCCGTGAAGGAGTAATAGATGGACTGGATGAACGGCCAGATGACGAAGACTGCGTACAACGCCAATGGGGCTGCCAAAAAGCCGACGATGAACCGGTACTTGCCGTGTTGCATGGTTACCGACCCCGATCTTCCGGCGTTTGCCGCCGCTGGTGACGCTTGCTCACTGGTGCTTGTAGTGCTTGATCGACTGGTCCTTGGCCGCCGCGTCGGCGAAGCCCTGGATCTTCTTGATGGTCTCCGCGGGGGTCGCGCGGCCGGCCATCATCTCGCCGAGTCCGGCGACACCGATCTGCTCCTTCTGGAGCTTCACGTACCAGTCCTGAAGACGCGGGTTCACGACGTTGTCGCCGGCCTTCTTCAGCGCGTCGACGCCGGACTGCATCGCCGTCGACAGGGTGAGGCCGTCGGTGCCGCCGTTGAACGCGGTCAGGGACTTGACCTGCTGGGTGAAGCTCTTCGACGAGGCCTCGCTGAGCATGATGCGCAGCTGCTCCATGCCGCCCTCGGCGTTCTTCGCCTTGGCCGGTACGACGAAGGGCTCACCGCCGGACGCCCAGATGGTGCCGAACGGCAGCTTGTCGGACTTGTCGAGGCTGGAGGGCGCGGACACCATCATCTTGAAGTCCTTGGGCGTGGTCTTCGCCGCCTCGTTCTCCACCCAGGAGCCGTTGGGGATGAAGAGCGCCTTGCCCTGGGTCCAGGCCGTCTGGGACTGGATGTGGTCGATGCCGGGCGTGCCCTTGAGGATGTAGCCCTTCTTGTAGAGCTCGTAGTACGCCTCGAACGCGGCCTTGACGGCCGGGTGCTCCCAGGCCTTCGGCTCCAGGTTGTCGATCGCATCGAGGACCTCACGGCCACCGATCTTGGCGATGAAGGGGTACAGCGAGAACGGCAGGTAGTACGGGTACTTGCCCGCGTACGTCCAGCCGGCGATGCCCTTCTTCTTCGCCTTCTCGCACAGGGCGAGCATCTCGTCCCAGGTCTCTGGGTACGCGGCGTCGAGCTTCTCCAGGGCGGTCTGGGAGTACCACACGCCGTACACGGTGTAGGCGTAGTAGAGGATCCAGACCGGGTCGCCGTCGAACTGGCCCATCTCGACGATGCCCGGGCGAAGCGTGTCGCGGACCTTCTTGTTCGGGTCGTCGATGGACGGGGCGTCCAGCAGCGGGGTGAGGTCGGCGAGCTGCTTCTTACCGACCAGGACGCCCATGTCCATCTGCTGGGCGCCGGAGTTGTCGATGAGGTCCGGCGGGGTTCCGCCGTTGAAGCGCGGCTGAAGCTCCGACTGGATCTTCTGCGTCGCGCGGTGCTTGACCTTGGGCGCCTTCGGGAAGGCCGCCTGGTACTTCTTCTCGGCGTCCAGCGCGTACTGCTGGCCGAATCCGCCGTCGAAGATGACGACCTCCAGCTGCGCCGTCTCATTGACGCCGAGCGGATTCTTGGCGGACGTCTTGCCCTTCTCGACCTTTTTGTCGCCGCCGCTGTCGCTGCTCGCACAGGCGGACAGGAAGCTCATCGTGGGAACGGTGATCAAACCGAGTGCGGCAGACCGCTTGATCAGATCACGACGGCCGAGGCCGTCATTCTTGTGGGCGGAGGTGGATCCCATGCTCAAGTCCTCGCCTTCTCCAGGACTCAGGCGGTGTACCGGTCGCCCGTCCGTCTCGCCTCAGGCGAAGGGCCCCGCCACCGCGGTCAGTTGCTGAGTCTTCCCGGGGGGAAACTCAGTGAAGCTTGGGTCGTGCACGGTCGGCAGCGGGAACGGGCCATGCGGCGGCAGCCGATGCGCAGACGCCTGTCACCGACCCCCGACCCCCCTAGGGCGTGTTTGAGAAGTCCCGCTGCCCGCCCTGCGGGCGGACGGCGCTACTTCTCAAACACGCCCTAGCCGCTGCCATGTGGAACAGCTATGCGGACGCCGACAGGTATAGTCCACTTCAGGCCGGGGGAGCAAGATCGAAAGCAAGTTTGGACGGCAGTCTTTCCCGAGTTGAGACCTCGCGGACATCTGAGTCCCGTGCGCGCCCATCCGACCACAGCATTCTGCGCGGAACGGCGGAATTCAGCCGCCGCGCACCGCCAACACCCTTGACACCGTATGGCACTTGCCTCCCTACTGGAGCCTGCGCATCGCGCCTGACAACGTTGTCCAACGCGGTTTCCAGTGCAGGAAAGGCCCCGGGATGCAGCCCAGAACCCGACCTCGGCAGAGACAATTCCGTGCGGCAGCCCTCGTGGCTGCCGCTTCACTGCTCGTGATGACGGCCCAGTCGGCGGCCGTCGCCCTGCCCGCACAGTTCGCCCAATCCCCCTCGGCGGGACAGGAATTCACCTCGTCCTTCGAAGCGGACGAGCCTCAACCGGACTGGCGCAATACGGTTGAAGTCGGCACTGACGGAACGAAGCGGTCATCCGGCGTCGACGGCGGATTCTCCGCCGGAATCCCGGGCAATATCACCGATAAGGTGACAGAGCTTCGCGCCAGCGCCGAGAACACCGGAGCCGGCGAGACCAAGGAGAACCTGGTCGATCTGCAGCCGGGCACCAAATGGCTGGCCTTCGAGCCCACCGCCTGGATCGAGTTCGACACCGACGCCCCGGTCAAGGTCGTCACGTATGCCATGACCTCGGCCAATGACGCCGCAGAGCGCGACCCCAAGGACTGGACCCTCAAGGGCTCGGCCGACGGCAAGGAGTGGAAGGTCCTGGACTCGCGTGCGGGCCAGACCTTCGAGAAGCGCTTCGAGACCAAGACCTACGACATCGCCGACGGCGCGAACGCCACCGCCTATGCGCACTATCGGCTGGAGATCACCAAGAACAACGGCGCGGGCCTCACCCAGCTCGCCGATGTGCAGTTCTCCAACGGCGACACCAGCACGCCCACGCCCGACGACATGCGCAGCCAGGTCGACCGCGGGCCCAGCGGCTCCCCCACCGCCAAGTCCAACGTCGGGTTCACCGGCAAGCGGGCGCTGAAGTACGCCGGCACCCACAAGGCGGACGGCCGGGCCTACTCGTACAACAAGGTCTTCGACGTCAACACGGCCGTGGGCCGCGACACCGAGCTCTCGTACCGGATCTTCCCCTCCCTGCCGGAGACGGATCTCAGCTACCCGGCCACGAACGTGTCCGTGGACCTCGCGTTCACGGACGGCACCTATCTGAGTGACCTTCGGGCCACCGACTCCCACGGCGGTCTGCTGACTCCGCAGGGCCAGGGCGCGGCCAAGCGGCTCTATGTCAACCAGTGGAACCAGGTCTCGTCCAGGATCGGCGCGGTCGCCTCCGGCCGGACGGTCGACCGGATCCTGGTGGCGTACGACTCCCCCAAGGGCCCGGCGAAGTTCCAGGGCTGGATCGACGACGTCTCGTTGAAGCCGAAGGCTCCCGAGAAGCGGCTCGCCCATCTTTCGGACTACGCCTCGACCGTCCGCGGCACCAACTCCAGCGGGTCCTTCTCCCGCGGCAACACCTTCCCCGCGACCGCCGTCCCGCACGGCTTCAACTTCTGGACGCCGGCGACCAACTCCGAGTCCAAGAGCTGGCTGTACGAGTACGCGCGCGGCAACAACGCGGACAATCTGCCCACCGTGCAGGCCTTCAGCGCCAGCCATGAGCCGAGCCCCTGGATGGGCGACCGGCAGACCTTCCAGCTGATGCCCTCGGCGGCGGCGGGCACCCCGGACACCGACCGGGCCAAGCGAGCCCTGCCCTTCCGGCACGAGAAGGAGACCGCTCGTCCGCACTACTACGGGGTCACCTTCGAGAACGGCCTCAAGGCCGAGATCACCCCGTCCGACCACGCGGCGATGATGCGCTTCACCTATCCCGGTGACGACGCGAGCGTCATCTTCGACAACGTCACCAGGGAAGGCGGCCTGACCCTCGATCCGGCCACCAGCTCCTTCACCGGCTTCTCGGACGTCAAGAGCGGACTGTCCACCGGCGCGACGCGGCTCTTCGTGTACGGCGTCTTCGACGCGCCGGTCACCGCCTCGGGCTCGGAGGGCGTCAGCGGCCATCTCCGCTTCAGCGCGGGCGAGGACCGCACCGTCGGTCTCCGTATCGCCACGTCGCTCATCAGCGTCGACCAGGCGAAGAAGAACCTCGCCGACGAGATCCCGCAGGGCACCCGCTTCGAGCGGGTGAGGGACCGCGCGCAGGACGCCTGGGACGAACTGCTGGGCACGGTGGAGGTCGAGGGCGCGAACCACGACCAGCTGACCACCCTCTACTCCAGCCTGTACCGGCTGTACCTGTATCCGAACTCCGGCTTCGAGAACACCGGCACCAAGAGCCGGCCCAAGCACCAGTACGCGAGCCCGTTCTCGCCGATGACCGGACCCGACACCCCGACCCGTACCGGCGCGAAGATCGTCGACGGGAAGGTGTACGTCAACAACGGCTTCTGGGACACCTACCGCACGACCTGGCCCGCGTACTCCTTCCTCACCCCGACGAAGGCGGGCGAGCTGGTGGACGGCTTCGTCCAGCAGTACAAGGACGGCGGCTGGATCTCGCGCTGGTCCTCACCCGGTTATGCGGACCTGATGACCGGCACCAGCTCGGACGTGGCCTTCGCCGACGCGTACGTCAAGGGCGTGGACTTCGACGCCGAGGCGGCGTACGAGGCGGCGCTCAAGAACGCGACCGTGGTGCCGCCCGCGTCGGGTGTGGGCCGCAAGGGCATGGAGACCTCGCCGTTCCTCGGCTACGCCTCCACGCAGACCCATGAGGGCCTGTCCTGGTCGCTGGAGGGCTATCTCAACGACTACGGCCTGGCGAAGATGGGCCAGGCGCTCTACAAGAAGACCAAGAAGGCCCGCTACCAGGAGGAGTCCGCCTACTTCCTCAACCGGGCCCGGAACTACGTCACCCTCTTCGACTCCAAGGCCGGCTTCTTCCAGGGCCGCGACCTCAAGGGCGACTGGCGGGTTCCCTCCGGGCAGTTCGACCCGCGGGTGTGGGGATACGACTACACCGAGACCAACGGCTGGGGCTATGCCTTCACCGCCCCCCAGGACAGCCGCGGCCTCGCCAATCTCTACGGCGGCCGCGCGGCCCTCGGCGAGAAGCTCGACGGGTACTTCTCCACCCCCGAGACGGCCTCGCCGGAGTTCGTCGGCTCCTACGGCAGCGTCATCCATGAGATGACGGAGGCCCGTGACGTCCGGATGGGCATGTACGGCCACTCCAACCAGGTCGCCCACCACGTCACGTACATGTACAACGCCGCCTCCCAGCCCTGGAAGACCCAGGAGAAGGTGCGCGAGGTGCTCTCCCGCCTCTACACCGGCAGCGAGATCGGGCAGGGCTACCACGGCGACGAGGACAACGGCGAGCAGTCGGCCTGGTATCTCTTCTCCGCGCTCGGCTTCTACCCGCTGGTGATGGGCAGTGGCGAGTACGCGATCGGGTCGCCGCTGTTCACGAAGGCGACGGTCCATCTGGAGAACGGCCACGATCTGGTGGTCAAGGCCCCGAAGAACAGCACGCGGAACATCTACGTGCAGAGCCTGCGGGTGAACGGCAAGGCGTGGAACTCCACCGCCCTTCCGCACGAGCTGATCGCGCGGGGCGGCACGCTGGAGTTCTCCATGGGCTCGAAGCCGTCCTCGTGGGGCTCGGGCAAGAATGCCGCCCCGGTCTCCATCACCCAGGACGACAAGGCGCCCTCCCCCCGCCGCGATGCGATCACCGGGAGCGGCCCGCTCTTCGACAACGCCTCGGCGACCGAGGCCGCGTTCGAGACGGCCGAGCTGCCGGTGGCGCCGGGGACCCGGGCGGTGCAGTACACGCTCACCTCGTCGGCACGGGCCAAGGCCCCGGCCGGGTGGGTGCTGCAGGGCTCGCAGGACGGGACGACCTGGAAGGACCTGGACAAACGGTCCGGCCAGAGCTTCGCCTGGGACAGGCAGACCCGCGTCTTCACGGTCGGTGCCCCGGGCAGCTACGCGAAGTACCGGCTCGTGGCGACGGGCTCGGCGACGCTCGCAGAGGTCGAACTGCTCTCCTGACAGCGAGGGCCGACGAAAGGGCAAACGAATGGGCCGCATCCCCGTCGCGGGGGATGCGGCCCTTTCGCCTTACTGCCGTACTGCCGTGCTTAGTTGCGGATCAGGTTCCGCAGCACGTACTGCATGATGCCGCCGTTGCGGTAGTAGTCCGCCTCACCGGGGGTGTCGATGCGGACGACCGCGTCGAACTCCACATCCGTGTCGGTGGTGACCTTGACCGTGCGCGGCGTGGTGCCGTTGTTCAGCTCGCTCACGCCGGTGAAGGAGAAGGTCTCCTCGCCGCTCAGGCCGAAGGAGGCGGCGGAAGCGCCCTCCGGGAACTGCAGCGGCAGGACGCCCATGCCGATGAGGTTCGAGCGGTGGATGCGCTCGTACGACTCGGCGATGACGGCCTTGACGCCGAGCAGCGCGGTGCCCTTGGCGGCCCAGTCGCGGGACGAGCCCGAGCCGTACTCCTTGCCCGCGAGGATCACCAGCGGGGTGCCGGCGGCCTGGTAGTTCTGCGAGGCGTCGTAGATGAAGGAGACCGGGCCGCCCTCGACGGTGAAGTCGCGGGTGTAGCCGCCCTCGGTGCCCGGCGCGATCTGGTTGCGCAGGCGGATGTTGGCGAAGGTGCCGCGGATCATGACCTCGTGGTTGCCTCGGCGCGAGCCGTAGGAGTTGAAGTCACGGCGCTCGACGCCGTGCTCCGTGAGGTACGTGCCGGCCGGGGTGTCCGCCTTGATGGCACCCGCCGGGGAGATGTGGTCGGTGGTGACCGAGTCGCCCAGCTTGGCCAGCACGCGGGCGCCGGAGATGTCCGAGACCGGGGTGGTCTCCATCGTCATGCCCTCGAAGTACGGGGGCTTGCGGACGTAGGTGGACTGCGGGTCCCACTCGAAGGTGTTGCCGGTCGGGATCGGCAGCGCCTGCCACTGGGCGTCGCCCGCGAAGACGTCCTGGTAGGACTTGTTGAACATGTCCTCGCCGATGGCGTTGGCCACCACGTCGTTGACCTCTGCCTCGGTCGGCCAGATGTCCTGCAGGTAGACCGGCTTGCCGTCCTGGTCGATGCCCAGCGCGTCCTTGGTGATGTCCACCTTCATGGAGCCCGCGATGGCGTACGCGACGACCAGCGGCGGGGATGCCAGGTAGTTCATCTTGACGTCGGGGTTGATGCGCCCCTCGAAGTTACGGTTGCCCGAGAGGACGGACGTAACAGCCAGGTCGTGGTCGTTGACGGCCTTGGAGACCTCCTCCGGCAGCGGGCCGGAGTTGCCGATGCAGGTGGTGCAGCCGTAGCCGACGAGGTTGAAGCCGATCTTGTCGAGGTAGGGGGTGAGCCCCGCCTTGTCGAAGTAGTCGGTGACGACCTTGGAGCCCGGGGCGAGCGTGGTCTTGACCCACGGCTTGCGGGTCAGGCCCTTCTCGACCGCCTTCTTGGCCACCAGCGCGGCGGCGACCATGACGTACGGGTTCGAGGTGTTGGTGCAGGAGGTGATCGCGGCGACGGTGACGGCGCCGTGGTCGATCTCGTACGTCGAGCCGTCGGGGGCGGTGACCAACGTCGGGCGTGTCGGTACGCCGTTGTGCTCGGCGGGGGCGTCGGAGGCCGGGAAGGACTCCTTGCCCGCCTCGTCGTCGTTGTCGACGTAGTTGCGGACGTCCTGCGCGAACTGCTCCTTGGCGTTGGCCAGGATGATGCGGTCCTGCGGGCGCTTCGGGCCGGCGATCGAGGGGACGACCGTGGAGAGGTCCAGCTCCAGCTTCTCGGAGAAGTCGGGCTCGGCGGCCGGGTCGAGCCAGAGGCCCTGCTCCTTGGCGTACGCCTCGACCAGCGCGAGCTGCTGCTTGCTGCGGCCGGTCAGCTTCAGGTACTTGATGGTCTCGTCGTCGATCGGGAAGATCGCGGCGGTGGAACCGAACTCCGGCGACATGTTGCCGATGGTGGCGCGGTTGGCGAGGCTCGTCGCGGCCACACCCTCGCCGTAGAACTCGACGAACTTGCCGACGACGCCGTGCTTGCGCAGCATCTCGGTGATGGTGAGCACCAGGTCGGTGGCGGTGGTGCCGGGCTTGAGCTCACCGGTCAGCTTGAAGCCGACGACGCGCGGGATGAGCATGGAGACCGGCTGGCCGAGCATCGCGGCCTCGGCCTCGATGCCGCCGACGCCCCAGCCCAGCACGCCGAGGCCGTTGACCATGGTGGTGTGCGAGTCGGTGCCGACGAGGGTGTCGGGGTAGGCCTGGCCGCCGCGGACCATGATCGTACGAGCGAGGTGCTCGATGTTGACCTGGTGGACGATGCCGGTGCCCGGGGGGACGACCTTGAACTCGTCGAAGGCGGTCTGGCCCCAGCGCAGGAACTGGTAACGCTCCTTGTTGCGGCCGTACTCCAGCTCGACGTTCTGCGCGAAGGCCTCGTTGGTGCCGAACTTGTCGGCGATGACGGAGTGGTCGATGACCAGCTCGGCCGGGGCCAGCGGGTTGATCTTCGCCGGGTCGCCGCCGAGCTCCTTCACGGCCTCACGCATGGTGGCGAGGTCGACGACACAGGGAACGCCGGTGAAGTCCTGCATGATCACGCGGGCCGGCGTGAACTGGATCTCCTGGCTCGGCTGAGCCTGCGAGTCCCAGCCGCCGAGCGCGCGGATGTGGTCGGCGGTGATGTTCGCGCCGTCCTCCGTGCGGAGCAGGTTCTCCAGCAACACCTTCAGGCTGTAAGGGAGGCGCGCGGAGCCCTCGACCTTGTCCAGCTTGAAGATCTCGTACGACTCGTCGCCCACGCGCAGCGTGCTGCGGGCGTCGAAGCTGTTCGCCGACACGACAGTCTCCTTCATCAATGTGCGCGTACCTACCGCAATGCTGCCGCCATGGCTCCTCGCCGATCCGCTAAGGTAAGACTTAGTTAGGTAGCCCTTACCAGGTGGCGGCTGCGGTACGCCTTCGATAGATATCTCGATGTCGAGATAACTCTAGTACATGACCGCTGCCCGGTCATGCCCGGACCTCCCCCGACGGCGGGACCTGGGCGCCCGTACGGCGGCCCAGGGATTGCCGTGCGCGTGCACCCGATTCAGTATCGGAGCATGTTCAGCGGTGCGCACGTGATCCTCTACAGCCGGGACTCGGATGCCGACCGGGCCTTCGTCAAGGACGTGCTCGGCTTCGCGCACGTCGACGCGGGACGCGGCTGGCTCGTCTTCAAGCTGCCGCCGGCGGAGATCGCCGTGCATCCAGCAGGGGATCAGCCGAAGGCGGAGTTCTATCTGATGTGCGACGACCTTCAGCGGACCCTGGCCAGGCTCACGGCGCGCGGGGTAGAGGTCTCGCAGCCGCCGAGCGACCAGGGATGGGGGGTACTGGCCGCGGTGCGGATGCCGAGCGGGGCCGAACTGCCCCTGTATGAACCGAAACACCCTGTTGCTCATAGCCTGTCACCCTGATGGCCCACCCCACGCGATCACATCTCATATCTGAGATAGCCTGCCGCCATGGGAGACGACTACCTCGTACGCATCGGCAAGCTCATCCGTGACGCCCGTCAGCATCGGGGCTGGACACAAACGCAGTTGGCCGAGGCACTCGGCACCAGCCAGAGCGCCGTGAACCGCATCGAGCGGGGCAATCAGAACATCAGCCTTGAGATGATCGCGCGCATCGGCGAGGCGCTCGACAGTGAAATCGTTTCGCTCGGCTACGCCGGGCCCATGCATCTTCGGGTGGTCGGCGGACGCCGGCTGTCCGGGGCCATCGACGTGAAGACGAGCAAGAACGCGTGTGTCGCGCTGCTCTGCGGCTCACTGCTCAACAAGGGCCGTACGGTGCTGCGGCGGGTGGCCCGTATCGAGGAGGTCTTCCGGCTGCTGGAAGTGCTGAACTCCATCGGGGTGCGCACCCGTTGGATCAACGAGGGCGTGGACCTGGAGATCGTGCCGCCCGCGCAGTTCGACATGGACGCCATCGACGCGGAGGCCGCACGCCGGACCCGGTCGATCATCATGTTCCTCGGCCCGCTGCTGCACCGGATGGAGAGCTTCAAGCTGCCGTACGCCGGTGGCTGCGACCTCGGCACGCGGACCATCGAGCCGCACATGATCGCGCTGCGCCGCTTCGGCCTGGACATCACCGCGACGGAGGGCCTCTACCACGCGAAGGTGGAGCAGGCGATCGCACCGGACCGCCCGATCGTCCTCACCGAGCGCGGCGACACGGTGACCGAGAACGCGCTGCTGGCCGCGGCCCGGCACGACGGCGTGACCGTCATCCGCAACGCGTCCTCCAACTACATGGTCCAGGACCTGTGCTTCTTCCTGGAGGCGCTGGGCGTCAAGGTCGAGGGCGTCGGCACCACCACGCTGACCGTGCACGGCATCCCGAACATCGACGTGGACGTCGACTACTCCCCCTCCGAGGACCCGGTCGAGGCGATGAGCCTGCTGGCGGCGGCGGTTGTCACGGAGTCGGAGCTGACGATCCGCCGGGTCCCGATCGAGTTCATGGAGATCGAGCTCGCGGTGCTGGAGGAGATGGGCCTGGACCACGACCGCTCCCCCGAGTACGCGGCGGACAACGGCCGTACGCGGCTGGTGGACCTGACGGTGCGCCCCTCCAAACTGGAGGCGCCGATCGACAAGATCCACCCGATGCCGTTCCCGGGCCTGAACATCGACAACGTCCCGTTCTTCGCGGCGATCGCGGCGGTCGCGCTGGGCAAGACGCTGATCCACGACTGGGTCTACGACAACCGCGCGATCTACCTCACGGACCTCAACCGCCTGGGCGGCCGCCTGCAGTTGCTCGACCCCCACCGCGTCCTGGTGGAGGGCCCGACCCGCTGGCGCGCGGCGGAGATGATGTGCCCGCCGGCACTGCGGCCCGCGGTGGTGGTACTGCTGGCGATGATGGCGGCGGAGGGCACATCGGTGCTGCGCAATGTGTATGTGATCAACCGGGGGTACGAGGAGCTGGCGGAGCGGCTGAACTCGGTGGGGGCGCAGATCGAGATCTTCCGCGACATCTGATCAGGGAATGCCGCCGCACCCCCCATCGGACCGGCAGGAGCACCGACAGAGGGCCTACGGCTGCGAGGGCCCGCTCCGCGGCTGACCTGTACACGAGCGGGGCCTCGGGACGCTCCGAAGGAGAGCCCGAGGTGCGGCCGGCTCTCGGTGGGGAGCCCCCGGGTCCGCATGACTCCACGTTATGGAAGGCTCGCCGCCCGAGTCGGCCGCGGCAGCCCGACGCGACCGGGGCCGCTATCCGGCGGTCTTCGCCGCGGTCCCGCTCTTGGCCCAGAGGGAGCGGACATGGCTCAGGTGCTTGGCCATGAGCTTCTCCGCTCCCTTCGCGTCGCCGGCGAGCATCAGGTCGAGGAGTTCCAGGTGTTCCTCGGCCGAGGGGATCAGCCCGCCGCGCTCGTCGAGGGCGGTGAGCCCGTACAGGCGGGATCGCTTGCGCAGGTCGCCGACGGTTTCGACGAGCCTCTCGTTGCCGGAGAGGGCGAGGAGCGAGAGGTGGAACTGCCGGTCGGCCTCCAGGTAGCCGATGAGGTCGTGGTCGCGCGCGGCCCGGACGATCTCCTCGGCGACCGGCCGCAGCGCCTCCAGTGCCTCACGAGCGGCGGACCGGGTGATCCGACCGACCGTGGGGATCTCGATCAGGGCACGGATCTCGGTGTACTGGTCGAGATCGCGCTCGTTGACCTCGGTGACCCGGAACCCCTTGTTGCGGACGGGCTCGACCAGGCCCTCCCGGGCCAGGTCGAGCATCGCCTCGCGCACGGGCGTCGCGGAGATCCCGAAGTCCTCGGCGAGGACCGGCGCCGAGTACACCTCGCCCGGCCGGAGCTCGCCGGAGATCAGGGCGGCCCGCAGGGCATGGGCGACCTGGTCGCGCAGCCGCTCGCGGGTGGCGTTGAGGTCGCGCTGCTTCAGGTGCCCCATAACGGTGGTGATCCCTTCATGCCGGAGCGGATCACCAGCGTACAATGTCACGTTGTTTTCACAGGTGACAGGGTGTACGTACGGCTGGAGGTGTAGAACTCCAAGGCCGAGTGACCCTGTTCGCGCGGCCCGTGGCTGGATGCCTTGGCGCCGCCGAAAGGCAGATGGAAGTCGACGCCGTTGGACGGGGCGTTGATCCGGATCATCCCGGTGTCGAGCTGATCCAGTCCGTTCAGGGCCGTGTCCAGGTCCGCGGTGTGGACCGAGGTGACCAGGCCGTACGGGACCGAGTTGGTGATCCGTACCGCATGGGCGAGGTCGTCGGCGGGCAGCAGGGCCGCGATGGGCCCGAAGACCTCCTCGCGCAGCAGCCGGTGGCCCGGGGACACCTTCTCGACCAGGGTCGGGGCCGCGTACCAGCCGGGGCCGTCGGGCACGGTACCGCCCGCAAGCACCGAGGACCCGTCCCAGGAACTGCTGACGTGATCGCGAGCATGTTCGTTGATCAGTGGTCCGCACACGGTGGACGGGTCGGCAGGGTCGCCGACCGGGACGGTCCGCAGCGCCTCGGAGAGTGCCTCGCGCAGCGGGTCGAGCGCCGCGCCGACCGCGATCACGCGGCTGGTGGCGGTGCACTTCTGGCCGGCGTATCCGGCGATCGCGGCGGCGATGTGGACCGCGGCCTGCTCGATGTCGGCGTCCGGCAGGACGAGGGCCGCGTTCAGGCCGCCCATCTCCGACTGGACCGGGATGCCCCGCGCCGTGGCGGCACGCGCGACCGCCTGGCCGACGGCTGTAGAGCCGGTGAAGGAGACGACGTCGGCGGCGGAGACGAGGGCGTTGCCCTCGGTCGCCCCGCCGGGCAGCACGGTGAACACTCCTGCTGTCAGGCTCTGCTGGACGATCTCTGCCAGCCGCTGGGCACAGGCCGTCGCTTCCGGAGCGGGCTTGAGGACGACCGCGTTGCCCACGGCGAGTGCCGGGGCGGCCTTCCAGCTCGGGATGGCGAAGGGGAAGTTCCAGGGCGTGATGAGGCCCGCGACGCCGTGCGGGCGCCGGCGGGTGAGGAGGAGTCCGGGGCCGGCCGCGGGTTCGTGCACGGCGCCGGTGGGTTCGTAGGGGGCCTGCGCGTAATACCGCCAGATCGCGACGGTCCGCGCGACCTCGGCCCGGGCCTCGGCGAGCGGCTTGCCCACCTCGCGCACGGCGAGTTCGGCAAGCTCGTCAGCGGCGGCTTCGATGCCTGCGGCGACCGCGCTGAGGGCCGCCGAACGGGCGGCCGCGCCACCGATCAGCCAGCCGGGCTGGGCGGCACGGGCCCGCTCGACGACGTCAACCGTCGCGAACGCGCCGGGAGCCGGGATGTCGACGAGTACGTCGGTGGGGTCGGCCGGGTTGTGGGAGACGATGCTGGTCACAGGAGGAAGCCTCCGGGGAAGGGGTCGTCCGGGTCGAGGAAGTACTGGGCGGTGCCGGTGATCCAGGCGCGGCCGGTGATGGCCGGCACGACGGCGGGCAGCCCGCCGACCTCCGTCTCGGAGAGGAGGCGGCCGGTGAAGCGCGTCCCGATGAAGGACTCGTTGACGAAATCGCGGCCCAGGGGCAATGCACCGCGAGCGTGCAACTGTGCCATCCGTGCCGAGGTGCCGGTGCCGCACGGGGAGCGGTCGAACCAGCCCGGGTGAATCGCCATCGCGTGCCGCGAGTGGTCGGCGTTCGAGCCGGGTGCCGTCAGGTAGACATGCTTGACCCCGGCGATCTCCGGCTGTTCCGGGTGGACGGGCCGGTCCGGCGAGGCGTTGATCGCGTCCATGACCGCGAGCCCGGCAGCCAGCAGGTCGTCCTTGCGGGCGCGGTCGAACGGCAGCCCCAGGTCGTCGAGGTCGACGAAGGCGTAGAAGTTGCCGCCGAACGCGAGGTCGTAGGTGACCGTCCCGTACCTGGGGACGTCCACCTTGAGGTCCAGGCCGACACAGAAGGCAGGCACATTGGTGAACGTGACCGACTTCGCCACGCCCTCCAGGACCGCTACGTCGACGCTGACAAGGCCGGCCGGGGTGTCGAGCCGCACCGTGGTGACCGGTTCGCTCACCGGCACCATGCCCGTCTCGACGAGAACGGTGGCGACGCCGATCGTGCCGTGCCCGCACATCGGCAGCAGCCCGGACACCTCGATGTAGAGGACCCCGAAATCGGCGTCGGGCCGGGTCGGCGGCTGGAGGATCGCTCCGCTCATCGCGGCATGGCCGCGCGGCTCGTACATCAGAAGCGTCCGGAGATGATCCAGATGCTCGATGAAGTGCAGCCGGCGCTCGGCCATGGTGGCGCCGGGGATCACCCCGACGCCGCCGGTGATCACCCGGGTGGGCATGCCCTCGGTGTGCGAATCGACGGCGTGGAAGACGTGTCGCGTGCGCACGATGAATCCTTTCGAAGCAGCGCGGATGCGGTCAGTGGTGACCGTCGGCGACGGCCTTCTCGGTGGCAGCTCGGACTCCGGCCTCGATCTCCCCCGTGAGAGGGAAGCGCGGCGGGCGGGTGGGGCCACCACGGCGGCCGACGATGTCCATGGACAGCTTGATGGACTGGACGAACTCCGTCTTCGAATCCCAGCGCAGCAGCGAGTGCAGGGACTTGTAGAGCGGCAGGGCGGTGTCCAGGTCACCGGCGACGGCGGCGTTGTACAGCTCGGCGCAGGTGGCGGGGAAGGCGTTGGGGTATCCGGCGATCCAGCCGACCGCACCGGCCAGGGCGAGTTCGAGCAGGACGTCGTCCGCGCCGATCAGCAGGTCGAGTTCCGGAGCGAGTTCGGCGATCTCGTACGCGCGCCGTACATCGCCGGTGAACTCCTTGACGGCGACGATGCTGCCGTCCTGGTGCAGCCGGGCCAGCATCCCGGGCGTCAGATCCACCTTGGTGTCGATGGGGTTGTTGTACGCGACGACCGGCACCCCCGCCTCGGCGACCTCGGTGTAGTGGGCGCGGACTGCCTGCTCGTCGGCCCGGTAGGCGTTCGGGGGCAGCAGGAGGACCGAGCCGCAGCCGGCTTCGGCCGCCTGCTCCGCCCAGCGGCGGGCCTCGGCGCTGCCGTAGGCGGCGACACCGGGCATGACCCGCGCGCCGTCGCCCGCAGCGTCGACGGCGGTACGGACCACGCGGGCCCGCTCCTCGTCGGTGAGGGTCTGGTACTCGCCGAGCGAACCGTTCGGCACGACACCGTCGCAGCCGTTCTCGATCAGCCAGCGGACGTGCTCGGCGTACGCGTCGTAGTCGACGGACAGATCGTCGCGCAGGGGCAGCGCGGTGGCCACCATGATCCCGCGCCAGGGACGGGTGCTGTTCCAGGCGGTGCCTGTCATGTGTAAGCCCTCTCTATAATGTGTGACATTTTACTGCCAGGTGTGCGGTGCCCACAAGGGCAAACCGCGGGTCAGTGGTCGGCGCCCGGGGTCGGGTCGGGCCGGATCTCGGCGGGTTCGTCGAGCGAGGCGAGTGCCGAGAGCGGAACAGGCACGGCGAACGGACGGCGTTCAGCGGGTGGTTCCACGGCACCATCGCGGGCCGCGAGGCACGCTACAGCCGCTGCGCACATACGCCCCTGACACCATCCCATACCGGCCCGAGTGAGGAGCTTGACGGTGCGTGCGTCGCGGGCCCCGAGGTCGGCGACGGCTTCGCGGATGCTTCCGGCCGACACTTCCTCACAGCGGCACACCTCCGTGTCGTCGGTCAGCCAGCCCGCCCAGCCCGGTGCCGGGGCATGGGCGGCGGTCATCGCGTCGGCGAAGGCGCGCATGCGGTCCCGGCGGCGTTGCAGCTCGCGAACGCGCCCCTCACGGACGGGGTGCCCGAGCAGTCTGGCGGCAGCCGCCAGCCCGGCCAGTTCTCCTTCCGAGCGGGCGAGCTGCGCGCCACCGACCCCCCCGGTCTCCCCCGCCGCCCACAGGCCACGCACCGAGGTTTCCTGAAGGCCGTCCAGGGCCAGGGCGGATGTCCCGTCCGCCAAGGGGCGGGTGGCGCAGCCGAGTGCGGTGGCCAGTTCGATCTGCGGGGCAAGGCCGTGCCCCACAGCGAGCGCGTCGCACTCGATCCGCCGGTCCGCCCCCTGTACGGGCCGCCAGTCGCGGTCGAGCCGGGCGACGGTTACGGCCTCCACCCGGTCGGTGCCGTGCACCTGGGTGACCGCGCTGCGCAGCCGTAGCCGCACCCGGTGCCGCAGCAGAGCGGCACCGTGGACCGCCGCCTCCGCCAGCTTGTGCGGGTTGGTGACGAGCGCCCGGGGGCGGCGGGCGTACCGCAGATAGCCGGATGCCTCGACCACGGCCGGGACGCGCGCCCCCGCGGCAGCCAGTGAGGTGGCGACCGCCAGCAGCAGGGGGCCGCTGCCCGCCACGACGATGCGCCTACCGGGCAGCACCAGGCCGGACTTGAGCATGGCCTGCGCTCCACCGGCACCCACGACACCCGGCAAGGTCCAGCCGGGAAAGGGCAGTTGGCGCTCGTACGCCCCGGTCGCGAGCAGGACCGTACGGGCCCGCACCCGCGCCGACCGCTCCGCGGTGCCGTCGGACCCGGTGACGGCGTGCACCGCCCACAGACCATGGTCCTCCTTGGTGACCGCCCAGACATGGTGTCCGGACAGGTGGCTGACGTCGCTCTGCTCCAGGCGTCGGCGCAGCTCGGCGAAGGCAGCCCAGTCGTGGTGCAGAGCCTCGGGCCGCGCCGCCCCCAGGCTGGGCGCCGGATGCCGGTAGAACTGACCGCCGTGCTGGGGCGATCCGTCCAACAGGGCAACGGACAGGCCGAGTTCGGCGGCGGTGACGGCGCCTGCGAGACCGGCCGATCCCGCTCCGATCACCACGAGGTCGTACGGGTCAGACGCTGAGGCGGGCATGGCCGTGTCCCTCCTGGGTGGTGATCACGTCGCCGGGACGGGCAGGCACCAGACACGCCCTGCGGTTGGGCTCCCCATTAATGGTGGCGAGGCAGTCGTAGCACTGCCCGATGCCACAGAAGGCACCCCGCGGGCGGCCGGCGTTGCGCGTGGTGCGCCAGGCGAGGATGCCCGCAGTCCACAGGGCTGCGGCGACGGACTGCCCGGGCAGGGCGGTGACCGGACTGCCGTCCATCGTGATCTCGAAGGACGGGCCAGGGTTCGCCCCGACCAGGTCGGTGGGGGTACGGGCCACTGCGGGCCTCCTCTCGTAGCAGACGGGTCAAGCGGCGGATTCGAAGCGGCCGGGATGGAACGGGCCCAGGTCCAGCGGCAGTTCACCGCCGTCCAAGCAGCGCGCGATGAGCAGCCCGGTGGCCGGGGCAAGCCCGATCCCCGCGCCTTCGTGGCCGCAGGCGTGCAGCAGGCCCGGCACTCGCGGATCGTGGCCGATGGCAGGGAGATGGTCGGGCAGGTACGGGCGGAACCCCGCATACGTCCGCATCGCCCGGACCCCGGCCAGGACCGGGAACAGTGCGGTGGCCTGCGCCGCCAGGCGGCGCACCACCTCGGTCGACAACGTGACGTCGAAGCCGACCCGTTCCCGGCTGGCACCGATCAGGACCGGGCCGGCCGGGGTGCCCTCGACCACGGCCGAGGTCTGCAGCGCGGCGGAGCCGCTCGCGACATCGGCAACATAGTCCGCGGAGTACACCTTGTGCCGCACCACACGCGGCAGCGGTTCCGTGACGAGAACGAAGCCGCGGCGGGGCAGCAGGGGAAGCTCGACGCCCGCGAGCCGGGCCAGCTCGCCACCCCAGGTGCCGGCGGCGTTGACCACGTACGGGGCATGTACGTCGCCGGACACCGTACGCACCCCGCGTACCGATCCGTCCGCCGTGGTGAGCAGGCCGGTGACCTCCTCGCCGAGTCTCAGGCGCACCCGCTCGCCGCCCGCACGCAGCAGATGCGCGGCCGCCAGGGCCGGCATGACCTGCGCATCCTGGGGGTAGTGGAAGCCACCCGCCAGGCCGGGTGCCAGATGCGGCTCCAGGTCGTTCAACCGGTCCTGCGGGACTTCCTCCGCCCGCACACCGGCCTTGTCCTGTCCGGCCGCGAAGTCGCGCAGGGCGCGCATCCCGGCCTCCCCGGAGGCGACGACGAGGCCGCCCTTGGGTTCGTACTCGATCTGCGGCGGGAGGAGCTCGGCCAGCTCCCGCCACAACCCGGTGGACAGCAGCGCGAGATCGAGTTCGGGTCCGGGCTCCTTGTCGGAGACCAGGAGGTTGCCCTCGCCGGCACCCGTGGTGCCGCCCGCGACGGGGCCGCGGTCGATCACGGTGACGGAGAGGCCGGCTCGGGCTGCGTAATAGGCGCAGGCCGCGCCGATCACGCCCGCACCGACGACGATGACGTCCGAGGTGTTTCTCTTGGGCACAGCAGTAATATTTCACATTGCACAACCGAGGGCAAGGGTTACGCGCGACCCGCCCGCACTCACCTCTCCAGCAAGGCGCCCATCCGCTCCTCGACGGCATCCGGTGTCCTCGGCGGCGCCCACTCGGACACAGGTGAGTAACGAGCTCGCCAGCACCTTGTCAGTGCAATTTCACATTACTATGTTACCTGTCACATTCCAGCTGCTGGCTGACCGACTGTTCTCGGAGTGACCACTAATGAACAAGCGCACCCTCACCGCCGTCGCCACCGCCCTGGCGGCGACCGTCACACTCGGCGCAGCCGGCTGTTCCGGCTCCAAGCACCCGTCCGGCGGCCGCGGCGCCGACGGCAAGAACCCTGCGACCGCCAACCAAGGAGCCGTAGTCGGCGGCACTCCGCAGAAGGGCGGCACCCTCACAGTCCTGTCCAACCAGGACTTCACCCACCTCGATCCGGCCCGCAACTGGGTGATGAGCGATATGGAGTTCGGGACCCGGCTGCTCTACCGCACCCTGGTCACCTACAAGGCAGCCCCCGGCACTGCGGGCGGTGAACTCGTCCCGGACCTCGCCACCGACCTCGGCACCTCCTCCAACGGCGCCAAGACCTGGACCTTCCACCTCAAGCAGGGAGTCAAGTACGAGGACGGCACCCCCGTCACCGCGCAGGACATCAAGTACAACGTGGAGCGGTCCTTCTCCCCCGACCTGCCCGGCGGAGCCGACTACGCCGCCCGCTACCTGGCCGGCGCCGAGGGCTACCAGGGGCCCGCCGAGGGCAAGCACCTCGCCTCCATCAAGACGCCCGACGACCACACGATCGTCTTCGAACTCCGCAAGCCCTTCGCGGAGTTCCCCAACGCCACCGTCATGCCGACCTTCGCCCCGGTGCCCAAGGCCAAGGACAAGGGGCCTCAGTACGACAACCGGCCGTTCTCCTCGGGCCCGTACAAGATCGAGTCCTACCAGCGCGGAAAGAAGCTGGTGCTGGTGCGCAACACCAGCTGGGACGCCTCGACCGACCAGGTGCGCAAGGCGTACCCGGACAAGCTGGTCATGGTGATGGGGCTGAAGGCGAACCAGATCGACGACCGGCTGATCGCCAGCCAGGGCGCTGACACCTCCGCCGTCTCCTGGGGTGCGCTGCGGCCGGAGAGCGCGGCCAAGGTGCTGCCCGACGCCGAGGTGCGCAAGCGGCTGATCGCCGAGTCGACCAACTGCACGGACATGGTCCAAATGCACACCGGGCGGGCCCCGTTCAATGATGTGAAGGTCCGTCAGGCCGTGCAGTACGCGCTCGACAGGGACTCGGTGCTCACCGCCTCGGGCGGCCCCGCCTTCAACGACCTGTCCACCTCCTACATGCCCGCCACCCTCTTCGACGGCAAGGAACCGGACACTCTGAAGATCCCCGCGACTGGTGACATCGAGAAGGCGAAGCAGCTGCTGAAGGAGGCGGGCAAGCCGGACGGGTTCGAGACGAAGATGACCGTCTCGACCGGGGACAAGGGGCGGGCCGAGGCGATACAGCAGTCGCTGGGCAAGGCCGGAATCAAGGTCACCATCGAGACCGTCGACCCGTCGGCGTTCTACGCGACGATCGGCGACACCAAGAACCGCACCGACATCGCGTACACGGGCTGGTGCCCCGACTACCCGTCCGGCTCCACGTTCCTGCCGTTCGTGTTCGACGGCCGCTACATCAAGGAGAAGGGCAACTCCGGCAACCACTCGCTCTTCCGCGACGAGCCGACCATGAAGCGGATGGACGAAATCGCCGCCATGACCGACGCCAAGCAGGCCAACACCGCCTGGCAGCAGCTGGACGGCGAGATCCTCGCCAAGGCACCCGCCGTACCGGTCCTGGTCCGCCGCTGGCCCCTCGTGCTCGGCAGCAACATCGCCGGCGCCTACGGTCAGACCTCCTTCGGCGGTCAGCTCGACTACGCCACGGTCGGCCTCAAGGACCCGTCCAAGAGCCAGGGCTGAGGGCTCGTAAAGATCATGGCTCTCACCATCGCACCGGTGGAGGTTCCGGCGGGCAGCGGCCCCTGGCAGCTGGCCCGCGCGGAACTACGCCGCCGCACCTCCGTCAAGATCTCCCTCGTCATTGTCGCGCTCTTCGTCGTCATGGCCGCCGCCGCGCCCCTGCTGAGCGCACTGGGCGGCTGGTCGCCCGAGGAGTTCGACAAGTCTGCCGTCGATCCCTACCTGGGCGGGCTGCCGCTCGGACCGCTCGGCGGGATCTCCGCCGACCACTGGCTGGGCGTCGAACCCGTCACCGGCCGCGACCTGTTCGCCCGGGTCGTGCACGGCGCCCAGGTCTCCCTCCTGATCGCCTTCACCGCGACCGCGATCGTCGTGGTCGCGGGCACGGCGGCCGGTATCGCGGCCGGCTACTTCGGCGGCCGCACCGACGCGGTCCTCAGCCGGATCATGGACCTGACCATGTCCTTCCCCTCCCTCATCTTCATGATCGCGATGATGTCGGTGGCCAAGGACGTCAACCGGATCGTGCTGATGACCGCGGTGATCGGGCTGTTCGGCTGGCCCGGCATCGCCCGCGTGGTGCGCGGCCAGACGCTCTCGCTCAAGCACCGCGAGTACGTCGACGCCGCGCGGGTGGGCGGATCGGGGGCATGGCGGATCCTCACCCGCGACATCCTCCCGGGCGTCGCCGGGCCCGTCATCGCGTACACCACCCTGATCATCCCGGGCATGATCGCCACCGAGGCGGCCCTGAGCTATCTGGGCGTCGGCGTGCGCCCGCCCACCCCGTCCTGGGGCCAGATGATCGCCGAGAGCGTCGCCTTCTACGACACGGATCCCATGTACTTCGTCATCCCGAGCTTCTGCCTCTTCCTCGCCGTGCTCGCCTTCACCCTCCTCGGAGACGCGCTGCGGGACATCCTCGACCCGAGGGGAAGCCGCACATGACCCGCTACCTCGGCCGCCGGCTGCTCGGCGTGGTCGGCGTGCTGATCGCGATCGCCGCCGTCACCTTCACCATCTTCTACGTCCTGCCCTCCGACCCGGCCGCCGCGGCCTGCGGCAAGTCGTGCAGCGCCGAACGCCTGACGGCGATCCGCGCGCACATGGGCCTGGACCAGCCGATCTGGGTGCAGTTCTGGGAGTTCCTCAGCGGCATCTTCACCGGCCGCACACTGGGCAGCGGCCAGTACGCGCTGCACTGCGGCTTTCCCTGCCTCGGCTACTCGTACGAGAACAGCGAGTCCGTCTGGGGCCTGCTGATGGACCGGCTTCCGGTCTCCGCCTCGCTCGCGTTCGGCGCGGCGGTGCTGTGGCTGCTGCTCGGCCTGACCGCCGGAGTCACCGCCGCCCTGCGCAAGGACACCCTGCTCGACCGGGTCCTGATGGTCGGCGCGGTCGGCGCCGCCTCGATGCCCGTGTACTTCACCTCGATGATGCTCATCTACGGGCTGATCCGGGTGGCGGGGCTGTTCCCCTACCCGCAGTACGTGTCCTTCGGCAGCGACCCCGTCCACTGGGCGACCAACCTGCTCCTGCCGTGGCTGGCACTCGCCATTCTGTACGCGGCCATGTACGCACGCCAGAGCCGCAGTTCGATGATCGAGACGATGGCGGAGCCGTTCATCCGCACGGCCCGCGCCAAGGGCCTGCCGCGTCGCACGGTCGTCGTCAAGCACGGGTTGCGGGCCGGCATGACGCCGATCCTCACCATCTTCGGCATGGACCTGGGCGGGCTCCTCGCGGGCGCCGTCATCACCGAGTCCATCTTCGGACTCCCGGGCATCGGCAGGCTCTTCTACGGCGCGCTCTCCAGCGGGGACCAGCCCGTCATCCTCGGGGTCACGCTGCTCGCCGCCACCTTCATCGTCGTCGCCAACCTGGCCGTCGACCTGCTGTACGCCGTCGTCGACCCGAGGGTGAGGTTTTGATGACCGGAAGCCAATCTCTGCTGACCGTACGGGACCTGAGTGTCACCTTCGCGACGAAGCGGGGCCCGGTGCGGGCCGTGGACTCGCTCAGCTTCGACGTCCACCGGGGCCGCACCCTGGGCATCGTCGGCGAGTCCGGTTCGGGCAAGTCCGTCACCTCGATGGCGGTGCTCGGGCTGCACACCGCCGCCGAGGTCACCGGCTCGATCAGCCTCGAAGGACAGGAGCTGCTGGGGCTCCCGGAACGGGAGTTGAACCGGCTGCGGGGCCGCCGGATGGCCATGATCTTTCAGGACCCGCTCTCCAGCCTCCACCCGTACTACACGGTCGGCGAGCAGATCGCCGAACACCACCGGGTCCACTTCGGCTCCCGCCGTGCGGTGGCCCACAGGCGGGCCGTGGAGATGCTCGCCGAAGTCGGCATCCCCGAGCCGGAACGCAGGGCGGGCGAGTATCCGCACCAGTTCTCCGGCGGGATGCGCCAGCGCGTGATGATCGCCATGGCGCTGGCCTGCGAGCCCGAACTCCTCATCGCGGACGAGCCGACCACCGCTCTCGACGTCACCGTCCAGGCCCAGATCCTGGAGCTGATCGCCCGGCTGCAGGAGGAGCGCGGACTCGCCGTCGTCATGATCACCCACGATCTCGGGGTGGTCGCCCGGGTCGCCCACGAGGTGCTGGTGATGTACGGCGGGCGCGCGGCCGAACAGGCCCCGGTGGACACCCTGTTCGCAACTCCCGCCCACCCCTACACCCGCGGGCTGCTCGACTCCCTGCCCCGGCTCGACGACAGCGACGACGAACCGCTGCGGGCCATCCCCGGCAGCCCGCCGTCCCTGCTGGCACCCGCCCCCGGCTGTGCGTTCGCGCCCCGCTGCCCCCGGGCGGCAGGCGCCTCGGAGAGCGAGCGGCTGCGCTGCGAGACCGAACGGCCCCTGCTCTCCGGACCGGCCGAGCATCCGGCTGCCTGCCACCTCCCCGCGTACGAAGGCGTCGCCTCATGACCAGTACAGCTCAGCCACTCCTCAGCGTGCGGCCACTGCTCAGCGTGCGGGACGTAACGATGGCCTTCCCGGGAAAGCGCCGCCGTGCGGATCCCGTGCGAGCCGTCGACGGCATCAGCTTCGATGTGGCCGCCGGGGAGACGCTGGGCCTGGTCGGCGAATCCGGCTGCGGCAAGTCCACCACCGGCCGCATGATCGTGCGGCTCCTGGAACCCACCACCGGCTCGATCACCTACGACGGCCACGACATCAGCCACCTGTCCCAGCGCGAACTCAAGCCACTGCGCCGCGAACTCCAGATGGTCTTCCAGGACCCGCATTCCTCCCTCAATCCGCGCCAGACCGTGGCCCGGATCATCTCCGACCCCCTTCTGGCGCAAGGGAGTTCGTCGGCGGACGCACGCAAGCGGGCAGCCGAGCTGATGGACCTGGTCGGACTCATCCCCGAGCACATCGACCGCTATCCGCACGAGTTCTCCGGCGGCCAGGCCCAGCGCATCGGCATCGCCCGCTCGCTCGCCACCAGCCCCCGGCTGGTCGTCGCCGACGAGCCCGTCTCCGCACTCGACGTCTCCGTACAGGCCCAGATCGTCAACCTCATGGAACGCCTCCAGCAGGAGCTCGGCCTGGCCTACCTCTTCATCGCCCACGACCTCTCGGTCGTCAAGCGGGTCTGCGACCGGGTCGCCGTCATGTATCTCGGCCGGATCGTCGAAATCGGCGACAAGGAGCGGGTGTACGCCGCCCCCGCCCACCCCTACACCCGGGCACTGCTCTCCGCGGTGCCCCTGCCCGACCCCGCAGCCGAGCGGGCCCGTGAGCGCATCACACTCCTGGGCGACCCGCCCAGCCCGGCCTCTCCCCCACCGGGCTGCACCTTCCACCCGCGCTGCCCCAAGGCTCAGCCCATCTGCCGCGCCGAGGCACCACTGCTGCGGATCGCCGCACCCGGCGAGCCGCGGGAGGTCGCCTGCCACTTCCCAGAGG
The DNA here is from genome assembly GCF_036147535.1 of Streptomyces sp. NBC_00322. Lineage (NCBI taxonomy): Bacteria > Bacillati > Actinomycetota > Actinomycetes > Kitasatosporales > Streptomycetaceae > Streptomyces > Streptomyces sp. NBC_00322. Next base: position 2,321,222 of record NZ_CP108019.1, read on the forward strand.
CGGCCTGAACACGGTCGTGCCCCGGATCCGCACAACGGATCCGGGGCACGACTGTTCAATCCTGGCTACGACTTGGTGACTCGCACCGTCCCTCCGTAGCCATCGGCGCTCAGCACGTCGATCCGTACACCGGCCGCGGAGTCCGTGAATGACTCACAGGATCAGCACCTCTCGATGTATGGCATGTGACATTTCACATAAGACTGCGGATGCAGACACCTGTCCGAAAGCTGTCGTCGCTCCATAACATCCACGCCATGGATCTGGAGGTACGGCATCTGCGGGTGGTGTGCGCGATCGCCGAGGCGGGCAGCCTCACTCGCGCCGCCGCCTCGCTGTCCTTGACTCAGCCAGGGATCAGCACCCAACTGCGCCGCATTGAGGCCATGCTGGGCGGAAACCTGTTCGACCGGAGGCACGCCGGCGCCGTCCCCACACCCTTCGGCGAACTAGTACTGAGCCGGGCTCGCGCCATCCTGCCGGGCATCGACGGCCTCCTCGCCGACACTGCCCGGGCCACGCGCCGAACGTCGACCCCTGATCGAGTCCGCATCGGCTCGGTCGGCGCTCCACTGCTCGGCCATCTCATCCTGGCTGTAAAGCAGTTGCTGCCCCATGCCGAAGTGACCTCACGCTGCCAGTACTCCCCGGCGACTCTGCTCGACGACCTCGCGGCCGACCGCTTGGAAGCGACGGTGCTCGGGGATCATCCCGACCAGGAGCTGCCGTCGCGTGAGGGCGTGGTGCTGAACCTGATCGTCACCGAGCCCGTATTCGCCCTCCTGCCGACGGCCCACCCGCTGGCGGCACAGGAGGAGGTCTCGCTGGCCCAACTCATGGACGAGGACTGGGCAGTCCCCCGCCCCGACGGCGACCGCACCCGCGAATACTGGTCATCCGTCTGCGCTCAGGTGGATCGCCGTCCGTTCACCCCGTACGAAGCCGAGGGGCGGCAGTTGATCGAGATCGTCCGGGCGGGCCTGGCCGTCAGCCTCTGCCAGGCCACCTTCATCGAAGCCCCGGGCGTCGCTGTCCGTCCCCTCGCCGGAAATCCTCTGTGGTACCGGCATGTCCTGGCCTGGCGCCGCGACGGCCCACTCGCGGCACACGGTGCCGAAATCCACCGGAGAGTCGCCGACGGCTATCTGGACACCTGCGCGGCCAGCCCTGTGTACGCACGCTGGCGGGAACGGCATCCGCAATCGGCCCGGGTGGCGCAGACCAGAATCTGAGCCCAGGGCCCGGCGTCGGCCGGAGGTTCCGTCACTCGTCGTCCGGCGTCGGCTTGCGGCGGATGCGCGCCGCCATCACCGCTACGTCGTCCTCCGCGTGGGCGGCGTCGAGTTCGTGGAGGACCTCGTCGACCAGGTCGTCGAGTGCGCCGCCCGGGTCGGGGTGGACGTGGGCCAGGCGGGCGAGGGAGGTGTCGATTGCGCCCCTCGTCCCCGCGCATCACAGGTCCGGGCCCGCACCCGGGCGAGGATGCGGGCCGGATGGCGGGAGGGGTTCAGGGCTGGCCAGCAGTGACACCGCCCTGGAGGCGTGCCAGGTCGGAGGGACGGACCTGGATGGCCAGGACGGCGATCACGGCCGCGACGACGGTGAAGATCGCGGCCGCGACGAACGCGGCGGAGACTCCAGAGGTGAGGACCTGGTCGCTGAAGGGCCGTGGAAGCTGGCCGGTGCGCTGGAATTGCAGCTTCTCCACCGGGGTCGCCTGGGCGAGGAAGCTCGGCACCTGGTCGTTGGCCTCGTTGCGGCTGGCCGTGCCGAACACCGTGACCAGGATGGACAGACCCAGCGAACCGCCCACCTGCTGGGTCGCATTGAGCATGCCGGACGCCGCGCCCGTCTCGTACGTGGCCACACCGGAGACGGCCATCAGCGTCAGCGACACGAAGTTCAGGCCCATGCCGAAGCCGAAGACCACTATCGGTCCCAGGATGCTGCCCAGATACGTGGAGTGGATATCGGTCTGGGTCAGCCAGGACAGACCGACCGCGCACAGGATCGAACCGGTCACCATGAAGGGCTTCGGGCCGAATTTCGGCAGGAGTTGGGAGGCGAAGCCCGCGCCCACCGCGACCACCGCGCTCACTGGCAGGAAGGCGAGTCCGGCTTCGAGCGGGCTGAAGCCGAGCACGTTCTGCACGAAGAGCGTGAGGAAGAAGAACATGCCGAAGATCGCGGCAGCAACGCTGAGCATGATTCCGTACGTGCCCGACCGGTTACGGTCGGCGAACATGTGCAGGGGCGTGATCGGCTGTTTGGACCGGCGCTCGATCAGGATGAACGAGGTCAGAAGCACCACCGCGGCGCCGAACGACGCGATCGTCCACGGATCGCGCCAGCCTTCCTGGGCAGCCCGGATGAAGCCATAGACCAGCGCCACCATGCCGAGGGTCGAAGTGAACGCACCCGCCAGGTCGAAGTGGCCCGGATGGCGTTCGGACTCCTTGATGTGGCGGGGAGTTGCCAGAACGATGAGCAGGGCGATGGGCACATTGACGAAGAACACCCAGCGCCAGTCGAGCCATTCGACGAGGATGCCGCCCGCCAGCAGGCCGATCGCGGCGCCGCCCGCGGAGACGGCCGCGAAAACACCGAACGCCCGGTTGCGTTTCGGGCCTTCGGTGAAGGTGGTGGTGATCAGCGCGAGCGCGGTCGGCGATGCGATGGCGCCGCCGACGCCCTGCAGGGCGCGCGAGGCCAGCAGCTGACCGGAGTTCTGGGACAGGCCGCCCAGCAGCGAGGCGAGTGCGAACAGCAGCACTCCGAACATGAAGACCCTGCGTCGGCCGAGGATGTCGCCCATACGGCCGCCGAGGAGCAACAGGCCGCCGAACGTGAGCGTGTAGGCGTTGACCACCCAGGACAGGGTCGTGGTGGAGAAGCCCAGCGAGCTCTGGATGTGCGGGAGCGCGATGTTCACGATGGTGATGTCGAGGACCACCATCAACTGACAGGAGGCGATGACGAGGAGTGCGATCACATCGCCGCCGCTCATCTTGTTCGAGGCGGCGATCTGCGATGTGGGTACCGGCTGCGGGGTCGTCATGACGCATCGAGCCCTCACACGAGGGTCTGTAGACGGTTCCGTCCACTAATGAACGGTAAACCTACGGCGAGCCCGCCACCAGTCGATCAAGATCCGCCGCCGGAGGGCTCCGCGACGAAGGCGCGCAGTGCCTCGGTGAGCGCGTCGGGCCGGTCCTCGGCAATGAGCGTGCAGCTGTCCTCGATCTCCAGCAGCCGCCCCTCGGGCAGCAGTTCGGCGAGCCGCCTGCCGTGTTCGCGCGGCATCATCCGGTCTTCCGTGGCCCAGACCACCAGCGCGGGCCGGTCGAACTTCCGCAGCCCCTCGGCCGCCTCGAGAAGTTCGGTCTTGCGCAGGCCCGCGTTGTAGCGCTTGAAGTCGGCCCTGATTGCTTTGTCGGTCAGCAGTGGACGCAGCCAGTTGTCGATGATCTCGTCGGGCACGGGACGCTTGGTGAGCGCGCCGAAGCCGATGGGCAGCCGGCGCAGCGGTTTCAGCCCGAGGATCCGGGCCGTCAGCGCGATGCCGCCGGGCACCTTGCAGACGAACGAGATCATCTTTCCGGGCGCTCCCGGCGGGTAGTTGTCGAAAGCCTCGCAGGAGATCAGCACCAGCCGGGCGAGCCGCTCGGGGTGGCGGGCCGCGACGGTCTGGGCGCGGCCGCAGTCGCTCTCCACGAGGGTTACGTCGTGCAGGTCCAGGCGGTCCAGGAACTCCGCGATCAGCTCGTTGACGGAGTCGGGGCTCAGGGGGACGCCCGGGCGCATGGGGGTGCGGTGGGCGCCGTACGGGAGGGTCGGGGCGATGCAGCGGTGGTCGCGCCGCAGGTCGGCGACGACCTTGCGCCAGACCGTCGCGTCATGGACGAGCCCGTGCAGCAGGACGACGACCGGGCCCGTGCCTCCGCTGTCCTCGTATGTGATCGTCCCTGCGCTGAGCTCGATCTCCGGCATGGCGTCTCCCTCGGGTCATAACGATGTTATGTAAAGGGGGTGGCGGCCCGCCAGAGTCCGGTCAGGGCAGCACCGCCGTGCCGTCCAGCTCCACCATGGCCTCCTCGTCCCAGAGCCGGTCCACTCCGATCACCGCCATCGCGGGATAGTCCCGGCCCGCCAACCGCCGCCAGATACGGCCCAGTTCAGGGGCGTGCGCGCGATAGCCGGCGACATCGGTGGCGTAGACCGTGACACGGGCGAGGTCCTGCGGGGCGCCGCCGGCGGCCGCGAGTGCGGTGAGCAGATTCGCCAGGGCCGTCTCGAACTGCTCGGGCAGCGTCTCCCCGACGATCTTGCCGCCGGTGTCCAGCGCGGTCTGCCCGGCCAGGAACACCAGCCGCGAGCCGGTGGCCGTGATGGCGTGCGAGAAGCCGGTGGGGGGCGAGAGCTCGGCCGGATTGTGACGGTGCAGGCTCATGCGTGCGGCTCCTTGACGCTCATGCGTACAGCTCCTTGGCAATGATCGTGCGCTGGACCTCGGTCGCGCCCTCGTAGATCCGCGGCGCGCGGACCTCCCGGTACAGATGTTCCAGCAGATGACCGCGCTGGAGCCCGCGGGCGCCGTGCAGCTGGACGGCCGCGTCCACGACGTACTGCGCGGTCTCTGTCGCGAACAGCTTCGCCATCGCGGACCGCTTCGGCACGTCTGCGGCCCTTTCGTCGTACGCCGCGGCCGCCGCGTAGACCAGCAGCCGCGCGGCCTCGGTGCGGGTGGCCATCTCGGCGACCTGGTGGGCGACGGACTGGAGGTCCTTGAGCGGGCCGCCGAAGGCCGTGCGGCGGGCGGTGTGGTCGATGGCCGCGTCCAGGGCGGCCTGGGCCATACCGACGGCGAAGGCACCGACGCTGGGCCGGAAGAGGTTCAGGGTGTTCATCGCGACACGGAAGCCACCGTCCACGTCACCGAGGACATCGTCCCTGCTCACGGGCACATCGGCGAAGGTCAGCGCGCCGATGGGGTGCGGTGAGAGCATCTCCAGGGCGGTTCCGGTCAGCCCCGGCCGGTCGGCGGGGACGAGGAACGCCGTCACGCCGCGCGCTCCAGCGCCCTCGGTCGTACGGGCGAAGACGGTGTAGAAGTCGGCCTCGGGTGCGTTGGAGATCCAGCGCTTCTCGCCGCTCAGGCGCCAGCCCCCACGATCCGGCTCGGCTTTGAGTGCAAGGGCCGCCGCGTCCGAGCCCGCGTCCGGCTCGCTGAGCGCAAAGGCGGCCACGGCCCGCCCGACGATCACGTCGGGGAGCCAGCGCTCCTGCTGGGCCGCGGTGCCCGCCTGGACGATGGGGTAGCTGCCCAGACCCTGGAGGGCGAGGGCGGTCTCGGCCTCCGTACATCCGTGGGCGAGGGATTCGCGCAGCAGGCACAGTTCCAGGGCCCCGGCTCCGAACAGCCGGCCCAGGAGCCCCAGTTCACCGAGGGCGGCCACCAAGGGGCGATTGACGTGGCCCGGTTCCCCCTTGTCGGCGATCGGGCGCAGCTGCTCGGCGGCCAGCGTACGCAGCTGAGCACATCGGGCGGTTTGTTCCGGATCGAGCGAGAATACGGGCATTCGTGCCCCCATTTCATGCGGCCCGGGGATCCGGGGTGGGCCCCGGGAAAGCACGGTATCGCGGACTGTTGACTGTCGTCACCTTCACGATACGCTCGATTCGCGACCCCACCACGAGAAGGGGGCGAACCATGGAACTGTCACCCTCGGCCCACCGCGACACCTTTGCGCGCGACCACCTCCCGCCGCCCGGGCAGTGGCCGGAACTTCTCTTCGATCTGCCCGCGCTGCACTATCCACAGCGGCTCAACTGCGGAGCCGAACTGCTGGACCGTACGATCGAGCGCTTCGGCGCCGACCGGCCCGTCTTCCGGACCGGCGGCGGCGAGGTCTGGACCTACGGAGAGCTGCGGGACCAGGTCGACCGGATAGCGCATGTCCTCACCTCCGGCCTGGGCGTCGTCCCCGGAAACCGCGTCCTGCTGCGCGGCCCGACCACGCCCTGGCTCGCCGCCTGCTGGCTGGCGGTGATGAAGGCGGGCGCGGTGGCCGTCACCGTGCTGGCCCAGCAGCGGGCCAAGGAACTGGCCACGGTGTGCGAGATCGCCGCCGTCAGCCACGCCCTGTGCGACATCCGCTCCCTCGACGACCTGGCCAAGGCCGAGGTGCCGGGGCTGAGCATCACGGCGTACGGCGGCGACGGGCCCGACGATCTGCTGCGGCTGGCCGCCGCCGGCCCCCCGGAGCCCTACGAGGCGGTGCAGACCGCGGCCGACGATGTCGCGCTGATCGCCTTCACCTCCGGCACCACCGGGCGGCCCAAGGGCTGTATGCACTTCCACCGCGATGTACTGGCCGTCGCGGACACCTTCTCCGCGCAGGTGCTGCGGCCGGAGCCCGACGACGTCTTCGCGGGCAGCCCGCCGCTCGGCTTCACCTTCGGGCTCGGCGGCCTGGTGATCTTCCCGATGCGGGCGGGGGCGTCGGCGCTGCTGCTCGAACAGGCGGGCCCGGACCGGCTGTTGCCCGCGATCGCGGCCCACCGGGTGTCGGTGCTGTTCACCGCGCCGACGGCGTACCGCGTGATGCTGGAGCGCATCGAGGAGTACGACACGGGCTCGCTGCGGCGGTGCGTGTCGGCCGGCGAGAATCTGCCCGCGGCCACCTGGCAGGCCTGGCAGGAGCGGACCGGGCTGCGCATCATCAACGGCATCGGCGCGACCGAGCTGCTGCACATCTTCATCTCGGCGGCGGACGACGCGATCAGACCCGGCACCACCGGGATACCGGTACCGGGCTGGCAGGCCCGCGTCGTGGACCGCTCCGGGGTTCCTGTTCCGGACGGCGAGCCCGGACTGCTCGCCGTGCGCGGCCCGGTCGGCTGCCGCTATCTGAACGACCCGCGACAGCTGGAGTATGTGCGCGAGGGCTGGAATCTCACCGGTGACACGTATACGCGTGAATCCGACGGCTATTTCCGCTACGTCGCCCGCGCCGACGACATGATCATCTCGGCCGGGTACAACATCGCCGGGCCGGAGGTGGAGGACGCGCTGCTGCAGCAACCGGACGTGGCGGAGGCCGCGGTGATCGGCCGCGAGGACGAACTGCGCGGACAGATCGTGGTCGCGTATGTCGTCCTGCGGGAAGGCGTCCCGAGGGGCGAGGAGACCGTGGCGGCGCTCACCGACGCGGTCAAGCGGCGGCTGACCCCGTACAAGTGTCCGCGCGAGATCGTCTTCCTGGACGCGCTGCCGCGCACGCCCACCGGCAAGCTGCAGCGCTTCCGCCTGCGGGCTCTAAAGTGATCACGTGGCCGAGCAGCACACACCCCGTTCCCTGATCGTCTCCCTGTACGGCGCGTACGGACGCGAACGGCCGGGGCCCCTTCCCGTGGCCGAACTCATCCGTCTGCTGGCGGTTCTCGGCGTCGACGCCCCGTCCGTGCGCTCATCGGTCTCCCGGCTCAAACGCCGCGGCCTGCTGGTCCCCGAACGCACCGATGACGACGCGGCCGGGTACGCCCTGTCGGACGACGCCCGCCAGCTGCTCGACGACGGCGACCGGCGGATCTACGCCCACCACTCGCCCCTGCTGTCCGAGGGCTGGGTGCTCGCGGTCTTCTCGGTGCCCGAGGCCGAACGCCACAAGCGCCATCTGCTGCGCTCAAGGCTCGGACGGCTCGGCTTCGGCTCGGCCGCCCCGGGCGTGTGGATCGCGCCCGCGCGGCTGTACGAGGAGGCGCGGCACACCCTGCGCCGGCTCCAGCTCGACCCGTACGTCGAGCTGTTCCGCGGTGAGCATCTCGGCTTCGCGGCGACGGCGGAGGCGGTGGCGCGCTGGTGGGACCTGGGCGCGATCGCGAAGGAGCACGAGGAGTTCCTCGATCTGCACGAGCCGAGGCTGCGGGAGTGGGAGGCGCGCGGCGAGCTGCCCCCGATGGAGGCGTACCGCGACTATCTTCCGGCGCTGGACTCCTGGCGGCGGCTGCCGTACATCGATCCGGGACTGCCGGCCGAACTGCTGCCGCAGGGCTGGCCGGGGGGACGGTCGGCGGAGGTCTTCGCCCGGCTGCACGCGCTGCTGCGGGACGCGGGAGCGGCGTTCGTGCAGGCGTGAGAGTCCGAGGGGGTGTCGTTTGGATCAGGCCCGATCAGCGAGCGGGTCTGGTGCGTGCAGCTGCAAGGCGGAGGAGGAGTCGAGGCGGAGCGTCGGCGACTGACGCAACGCGGCATGGGGGCACCTCCCGTGCCCGAAGGGCTACGGGGGAGTGTGTGCCAGGGCACGCGAGCCCGGCAAGATCCGAAAGACACCCCCTGCGCTCAGCTCAGAGTGAGCCGGGGCTTTGGCGCGTCCGTCCGGCCGGTCGGGGGCCTGCGACTGCCTGCCGCGTACTGGTCGGGCCAGATCGCTCCCGCCCCCTTGTAGTTCTGTTCGGCGGCCGCGTGCAGGGTCCAGTGCGGATCGTAGAGATGCGGCCTGGCCAGCGCGCAGAGGTCGGCGCGGCCCGCCAGCAGGAGCGAGTTGACGTCGTCCCAGGAGGAGATGGCGCCGACCGCGATGACGGGAATGCCGAGCGTGTTGCGGATCCGGTCGGCGTACGGGGTCTGGTACGAGCGGCCGTACTCCGGCTGTTCGTCCGACACGACCTGGCCCGTGGAGACGTCGATCGCGTCGGCGCCGTGGGCGGAGAACGCGCGGGCGATCTCGACGGCGTCCTCGGCGGTGTTGCCGCCCTGCGCCCAGTCGGTGGCGGAGATACGGATGGTCATGGGCCGGTCGTCGGGCCAGATGGCGCGCATGGTGTCGAAGACTTCGAGAGGGAAGCGAAGACGGTTCTCAAGGGAGCCGCCGTAGGCGTCGGTGCGCTGATTGGTGAGCGGCGAGAGGAAGCCGGAGAGGAGATAGCCGTGGGCGCAGTGGAGTTCGAGCAGGTCGAAACCGCACGCGTCCGCACGCCGGGTCGCGTCGGCGAACTGCTCGCGGATCTCGGCCAGTCCGTCGCGGTCCAGCGCCTGGGGGATCTGGTTCACGCCGGGGCGGTAGGAGAGCGGTGAGGCCGCGACGAGAGGCCAGTTCCCCTCGTCGAGCGGCTGGTCGATGCCCTCCCACATGAGCTTGGTGGAGCCCTTGCGGCCGGAGTGCCCGAGCTGGACGCCGATCGCGGTGCCGGGTGCGTGGAGGTGCACGAAGTCGGTGACCCGGCGCCAGGCGGCGCCCTGCTCGGGGGTGTAGAGGCCCGTGCAGCCGGGGGTGATACGGCCCTGTGCGCTCACGCACACCATCTCGGTCATCACCAGGCCCGCACCGCCGAGGCCCCGCGCGCCCAGGTGGACGAGGTGGAAGTCGCCGGGGACGCCGTCCTTGGCGGAGTACATGTCCATGGGCGAGACGACCACGCGGTTGCGCAGGGTCAGCCCGCGCAGCGTGAGGGGCGTGAACATCGGTGGGGTGGCGGGCGGGCAGCCGAAGTCGCGCTCGACGGCGTCGGTGAACGCCGGGTCGCGCAGGCGCAGATTGTCATGGGTGACGCGGCGGCTGCGGGTGAGCAGATTGAACGCGAACTGCCGGGCCGGCTGGTCGAGATACGTGCCCAGCTCCTCGAACCAGCGCAGGCTGGCGGCGGCCGCGCGCTGCGTGGACTCGACGACGGGGCGGCGCTCACCCTCGTACGCGGCGAGGGCAGCGGGGAGATCGGGCTGCTCCTCGATGCAGGCGGCGAGCGCGAGGGCGTCCTCGACGGCGAGCTTGGTGCCGGAGCCGATGGAGAAGTGGGCCGTGTGGGCGGCGTCGCCCAGCAGCACCGTATTGCCGTGGGACCAGTGGTCGTTGACGACGGTACGGAACGCGATCCAGGCGGAGTTGTTGCCGTGCAGCGGCCGGCCGTCGAGCGCGTCGGCGAAGATCTTGGCGCACCGGTCGATGGACTCCTGCTCGTCGCAGCCGTCGAGACCGGCCGCCCGCCAGACCTCCTCACGCATCTCGACGATGACGGTGCTGGCGCCGGGGGAGTAGGGATAGCCGTGCAGCTGCATCGCGCCGTACTCGGTCTCGGCGACCTCGAAGCGGAAGGCGTCGAAGGCGAAGTCCGCGGCAAGCCAGATATAGCGGCAGCGGTGGGTGGTGATGTGCGGGGCGAAGGCGTCGGCGTGCGCCTCGCGGGTGAGGCTGTTCACACCGTCCGCGGCGATGACCAGGTCGTGGGTGGTGGCGAGTTCGGCGGCGGGCGGGGCGGGGGTGCGGAAACGGAGGTGTACGCCCAGACCGGCGCAGCGGTCGTGGAGGATCTGCAGGAGACGGCGCCGGCCGAGGGCGGCGAAGCCGTGGCCGCCGGAGGTGAGGGTGCGGCCGCGGTGGACGATGTCGATGTCGTCCCAGCGGACGAACTCGTCCTGGAGCGCGCGGTAGATGACAGGGTCGGCGTGCTCGATCCCGCCGAGGGTCTCGTCGGAGAGGACGACGCCGAAGCCGAAGGTGTCGTCGGGGGCACCGCGCTCCCAGACGGTGATCTCGCGGTCGGGGTCGAGGCGCTTGAGCAGGGCGGCGGCGTAGAGGCCGCCGGGGCCGCCGCCGATGACGGCGACGCGGAGGGGGTGGGGCGCCGCCCCAGACCCCGTACGGCCTTCGGCCGTGTGCTCAAACGCCGGACGGGCCGAGATGGCGCCCCGGGGCGACGGGGGTCGCATGGTCAGCGCCCCCGCCACTTCGGGGCGCGCTTTTCCGTGAACGCCGCGTGGAACTCCGCGTAGTCCTCGCCGTTCATCAGCAGCGCCTGCGTCGCCGCGTCCAGTTCCACCGAGGCCGCGAGCGGCATGTCGAGCTCGGAGGTGAGCAGGGCCTTGGTCTGGGCGTAGGCCAGGGCCGGGCCCTGCGCGAGGTGGCGGGCCAGCTCGGCCGACCGCGCGTCCGCCTGGCCCTCTTCCGTCAACTCGCTGATCAGGCCGATCCGTTCGGCCTCGGGCGCGCGGACCGGTTCGCCGAGCATCAGCAGTCGCGTGGCGTGGCCGAGGCCGACGACCCTCGGCAGCAGATACGCCGCCCCCATGTCGCCGCCCGAGAGGCCCACCTTGGTGAACAGGAAGGCGAAACGCGCGGACGGGTCCGCGATACGGAAGTCCGCGGCCAGCGCCAGTACCGCCCCCGCACCCGCCGCGATGCCGTGGACCGCCGCGATCACGGGGAAGGGGCATTCGCGCAGCGCGCGTACCACCTGGCCGGTCATCCGGTTGAAGTCGAGGAGCTGGGCGGTGTCCATGGAGAGGGTCGCGCCGATGATCTCGTCGACGTCCCCGCCGGAGCAGAACCCGCGCCCCTCGCCGCCCAGCACCAGCGCCCGTACGTGCCGCTCCCGTGACAGCTCGGCGAGCAGATCACGCAGGTCGGCGTAGGCGCCGAAGGTGAGAGCGTTGAGCTTCTCGGGGCGGGCGAGGGTGACGGTCGCGACGCCGTCGTGCGTGCTGAGCCGCAGATGGCGCCAGCGCTCGGTGCGCTGCGCGGAGCCGGAAAAGGGGCTCATGGAGTGTGGCCTCCTTCAGGCGGGCGGTCTGCTGCTGCCCGCCCTTCCGAAGTTATCACTCTTACGTGACTCCCGTCACGAGTACGCGATACGAGCTTTGTAGCCGGTTTGTACCGAGACAAAGGTCCCGTATCAGCCGTGGCACAGGTCCTGCCCAAGACGGGCCCGGGTCCCTTGCTTGCCCCCTGGCCTCTCTAGGGTTGAAATCCGGACCTCCCACGTCGAACGGAACCCCCCGCCTTGCTCGAAGCCTCCGGCCCCGCCTCCTGGCGCGTCGCCCTGCCGCACTCGGCGGCCGCCGTGCCCATCGCCCGCGCCCTGGTGCGTACGGCGCTGGCGGACATCGAGGTGTCGGCGGACCGCGACACGGCCGAGCTGCTCACGGCCGAGCTCGTCGCCAACGCGGTGGAGCACACGCGCGGTGGAGGCCCCATCCAGCTGGTGGTGGAGCTGCTCCCGACGGGCTGCCAGGTGGAGGTCCACGACGATGACCCGGCCCCGCCGGGCCATCTGTCCCGGCACGCGCCCGAGCCCGACCCCTTGCAGGAGCACGGCCGGGGGCTGCTGCTGATACGCGCACTGAGCTCGGCCTGCGGGCACCGAGCCACCGACTCGGGCAAGGCGGTCTGGTTCACCCTTCCGTCGCGGAGCTGACGGCGGCCCCTCAGCCGAGTGTGGCCACCATGATCGCCTTGATCGTGTGCATCCGGTTCTCCGCCTCGTCGAACACGACGGAGTGCTCCGACTCGAAGACCTCGTCGGTGACTTCGAGCTCGGTCAGACCGTGCCTCTCATAGATCTCGCGGCCGATCTTGGTTCCCAGGTCGTGGAAGGCGGGGAGGCAGTGCAGGAACTTCACGTTCGCGTTGCCGGTGGCACGCAGCACGTCCATGGTCACGGCGTACGGACCGAGCAGCGCGATCCGCTCGTCCCACACCTCCTTCGGCTCCCCCATCGAGACCCATACGTCAGTGGCGACGAAGTCCGCACCGCGCACGCCCTCGATGACGTCGTCGGTCAGCGTGACGCTGCCACCGGACGCCTTGGCCAGCCCGCGCGCCAGGTCCACGATCGTGTCGTCGGGCCACAGCAGCCGGGGGGCGACGATCCGCACGTCCATGCCCAGCAGCGCGCCGGTGACCAGGTAGGAGTTGCCCATGTTGTAGCGGGCGTCGCCGAGATAGGCGTACGCGACCTGATCCAGCGGCTTGTCGGCGTGCTCGGTCATCGTCAGCGCGTCGGCGAGCATCTGGGTGGGGTGCCATTCGTCGGTGAGCCCGTTGTAGACGGGGACACCGGCGTGCACGGCGAGCTCCTCCACCACGCCCTGGCCCTGCCCGCGGTACTCGATGGCGTCGTACATCCGGCCGAGTACGCGCGCGGTGTCCTTCACGGACTCCTTGTGCGCGATCTGCGAGCCGACGGGGTCGAGATAGGTCGTCGCGGCGCCCTGGTCGGCGGCCGCGACCTCGAAGGCGCAGCGGGTACGGGTGGAGGTCTTCTCGAAGATCAGCGCGATGTTCCTGCCCCGCAGCCGCTGCACCTCGGCTCCCGCCCGCTTGGCCGCCTTCAGCTCCGCGGCCAGATCGATCAGGCCGCGGAACTCCTCGGCGGTGAAGTCCAGCTCCTTGAGGAAGTGGCGGCCTTCGAGATGTATCGCCATGGTGGCTGCTGCTCCTGTGTCACGAATGCGGGGACCGTGGAAGTATATACGTACTCCTGCATTGCTATACAGACGGTCCGGCCGGGCAGTCCCGGTCGGCTAGACGGCATCGCGCTCGAACGGACAGCTCATACAGCGAGGGCCTCCCCGGCCCCGGCCCAGTTCGCTGCCGGGGATCTCGATCACCTCGATGCCCTGCTTGCGCAGATGGGTGTTCGTCGTGACATTGCGCTCGTACGCGACGACGACACCCGGCTCGACGGCGAGGACATTGCAGCCGTCGTCCCACTGCTCGCGCTCCGCCGCGTGCACATCCTGCGTCGCCGTGAGCACCCGGATCTCCTTCAGACCGAGCGCCGCCGCGATCGCGCTGTGCATGTGCTCCGGCGGATGGTCGGTGACCTTCAGCGCCTGCCTGCCCTCGGCCGGCTCGATGGTGTACGAGCGGAGCATCCCGAGCCCCGCGTACTGGGTGAAGACGTCGCGGTCGACCATCGTCATCACGGTGTCGAGATGCATCAGGGCCCGCCGCTTGGGCATGTCGAGCGCCACGATGGTCCGCGCGGAACCGGCCGCGAACATCCCGCGCGCCAGCATCTCCACGGCCTGCGGGGTGGTGCGCTCGCTCATGCCGATCAGCACCGCGCCATTGCCGATCACCAGGACGTCACCGCCCTCGATGGTCGAGGGATAGTCGTCCTGCCCCTCCGACCAGTGGTGGAACTCCCCCGCATGCGGACTGGTGAAGAGCGGGTGGTGCTTGTAGATCGCCTCGAAGTGGACCGTCTCGCGCTGCCGCGCGGGCCAGCGCATGGCGTTGATCGAGACGCCGTCGTAGATCCAGGCGGAGGTGTCGCGGGTGAAGAGGTGGTTGGGCAGCGGGCCGAGGAGAAAGTCGTCCAGGTCCATCACATGGAAACGGACGGAGGTCGGCTCGGGATGACCTGCGAGGAACTCCCGTTTGGTCATTCCGCCCACCAGCGCCTCCACCAGGTCGGCCGAGGGCAGCTCGTCGAAGACCGCGCGGAGGTGATCCGTGGCGAGCGGACCGTACTCCTTCTCGTTGAAGACCCGGTCCAGGACGAGCTTTCTGGCCTCCGGGAGCTCCAGCGACTCGCGCAGCAGGTCGCCGAAGAGATGCACCTCCACCCCGCGGTCGCGCAGCACGTCGGCGAACCCGTCATGCTCCTGGCGGGCACGGCGCACCCACAGGACGTCGTCGAAGAGCAGCGCGTCCTTGTTGCTGGGCGTGAGGCGCTTCAGCTCCAGATCGGGCCTGTGCAGTATGACCTGGCGCAGCCGCCCGGTCTCGGAGTCGACATGGAATCCCATGACCCCATCCTCACCCGCACTGAGCGCCATTCAACCTGCGAAGAGCTACTCATCCGGTGAATCTTGACGGTCGGCGAGCGATCACATGACGTTCCACAGCATCACGATGAGGGCAACGGCCACCACGAGCACCCCGGCGAGGGCGACGACGATCATCCGGCCGTCCTGTGGAGCGGAGCGGTCGGGATCGCGCGGGGCCGCCGACGGCGGCGGGGGTTGGTCCGGCACAGCGCGGTCCGGGAGCCCGTGCGGGACCGCCCGGGCTCCCGGGGCGACGGTGTCCGGCCGGCGTTTTCCGTGCGCCGCGCTGAGCAGGGAGAACCACACGGCCTCGGGCAGTCCGGGCCGCTCGCCCGACACGATCTGCCAGACCGCGGCTCGCCCGGCCCGGTGCGGTCCGGTGCTCAGACGCGGCAGCAGCTCGGCCAGCCGGGTGTTCGCGGCCGGGTCCTTCAGCAGAGGCCGGATCGCCCAGCTGTACAGCGCTGCGGCGTTGGCGGCCCGGATCTCGTCACCGGGACCTCCGATGCCGAGCCCGTGCGTCTGAGTCAGAAAGAGGTCCAGGTCGAGGAGGGTGTCGCACAGGTGACGGCGATGACGCTGCGGCCAGTGGGGCCATCTGCGGGCGATCTCCGCCATCACGAAAGTCAGGGCCTCGTAGTGGATGCTCGCCCGCAGCGCGTACAGCAGATCCTCGTCCGCGGCGCCCCGCACCACGGTTCTGGCCTGGGCCGCGGAGCCGTTGTAGCGATCGGGGAAGGCGGCGAGGACGGTCAGGAGTTCCTGGTGCTGGACGGTGGGTCGCCGTCCGCGCCGGCCGCGGAGGACGAGGCGGCGCGGGCTGCCCTGCGGGAGCGGCCATTGCGGCCGGACGACGCGGACTTCGGGCTCGGCCGCAGGGCCCGGGGACGGTTGCGGGACCGTGCGCGGGCCGGCGAGCGGGCTCGGGTGCGAAACCGGCTGCGCGGCGGGCCGGGGCTGCTGCACCGGGGGCCGTTGATGCGTCGTTTGCGGCTCGCGCCGGGAGTACGGGTCCGGCTTGGCGTACCTCTCGCGCTCGCCGTACGGGTCCGGCTTGGCGTACCTCTCGCGCTCGCCGTACGGGTCCGGCTTGGCGTAGGTCTCGCCCTCGCCGTACGGGTCCGGCTGCCTGGCGTAGGGCTCACGTGCCTGGGGCACGGGCGCCTCCCACGGCGGCGGACGGTGTTCCTCTGCCCGGCGGGTGCGGGCCCGTCCCGCGCTCTCCAGGGCCGACACGGCGCGTTCCACCGTGTCCAGCAGGGTCTCCCGTCCGCCCCCGTTCCCCGCCCGCCGCGCGGCGGCCTGCCGCAGCTCCCTGTCGACCTCGAACTCCCGCCCCTCGACCTGCGCCCGCACATGGTGACGGACCAGTTCGGACGCGAGCTGCTGGGCGCGATCCCGGCGGCGCTCCAGCGGATCCGTACGCAGCCGCTGGGTGTCCTGAGCCGCCGCGCCCGGCCAGCTCCGCACGAAGACGAAGCGCAGCAGCGTCGTCTCGGCGGTGTCGTGGGTGGCGAAGGTCCAGCCCTTCTCGAAGAGCCCGCCGAAGATGCCCGCCATTCCCCACAGCACCCGGCAGGCGCTGTCGCCGCCCTGCCTGTCGAGCACCGTGAAGCAGTGACGCGGATGGCGCAGATACTCCGCGACCAGGCCGGTCAGTTCCTCATCCACATCCGCCAGGCTCCCCGCCAGCCGGCGCTGTCCCTCCATGGCCGATCCGATCAGCTCGGCCGCCCGCACCTGGCCGAGGGGGCCGCGGACTTCGTCCAGCGGCAGTTGGCTGCCCTCCCAGCGCCAGGTGTGCAGCCCGAGGCAGGTCTCGGGGTCGAGTGTCTGGGACGACCCGAGCAGTGCATGACAGATCGTCTGGGTGCGTCCGCTCTCGTCGCGCCAGGGAGTGCGGTGCAGCAGCAGCGCACTGTTGTCGCGCTCGAGGCGGACCAGTGCCGGCACCGTGTCCTCGCCGGTCGCCCGCAGCAGCGCGGCCGCGCTGCGAAAGACGACGTCGGCGTGCTCCTGACCGCAGGACCAGGCCACCGGGCCGAATCCGGTGGTGCCCGAAGCGTTGTCCGCATCCCAGCGGAAGACGATCTGGTCCACCGATTCCTCTTGCCGGACCATCAGGCGCCCACCTCTCTCGGCTCCGCTCCCGGCAGGAGCCCGCACATGGCGAAGATCGACAGCAGTGGCGCCAGCACCCGACGTGGCCTGACACCGTGGGGGAACTCGTCGCCCCTCGCCTGTCCCCCGGTCGCCGCCACGAAGTGCAGCGTGCAGCGGGCACAGTCGTCGAACGGCTTGAGCCAGGCGGAGCTGGCGTGATGCGACACGAACGCATAGGCGTCGCGGCTCTCCGCCCGTACCGCTTCCGCGTCGAAGTGCGGCGGCAGGGCACGGCCCAGCCAGCGGTCCACGGACGGGTCGAAGCGCACCAGGTCGCTCTTGTTCACCGCGACCGCCGCCGGTGCTTCGATATAGGGCCCGCGCCGCGGGATCCGGTTGAGGACGGTGGTGAACGCCTCGTCGCCCAGATCGCGCCGCCGCAGCTTGTTGCGCTCGCGCACCGGGTCGAGGAACGGCAACCGCAGTGCCCGCAGCGGATCGAGTACGAAGATGAAGGCGCCGACCCCCATCAGAAATCCGGTCACCTCCCCCTCCTCGGCCAGGTCCTCACCGGCAAGGTCGAAGAAGACGACCGGCCTGGTCGCCCCGCGCCCGGTGACCAGGAGACCGTCGGCGAAGCGCGCGAAGGTCTGCTGCCCCGTGCTGGCAAGCTTCTTGCCCTGGTGCAGTCCCTGCACCCGCTCCCGCAGAAAGGTGCGGTGCGAAGCCGGGTTGAGCGGCCGACACGTGAGTCCGTACGACTTGAGGCCGCCCTGCTCGATCTCGCCGAGCATGGCGGCCAGCAGATGCGTCTTGCCCACGGCCGAGCTGCCCACCAGGGCGATGGACAGCGGTTCGCCGTTGGTCAGATACGGGACCGGCAGCTCGTGGGACCTGTCCCCCTCGGCGTGGGGGCAGCGGTGGAACGCCTGGCGCATCGCGTCCTCACGGTGTGTGGGGCGGTGTTCCGTACTGAGGTCGAGCGGTACGCGATCGCCCTTGGCGGAGATGGTGATCAGCATGCTCTCGTCGAAGGTGACAGGGAGCAGGCAGTGGGGGCAGAGCCGCGAGCGGGTGGGCGCAGGCGGCCCGGGGGCGGGCTGCGCGGGCGCTGCACCGTTCGCCGTCGGTGGCACGCCCAGCAGCGAGCGCAGGGAGCGGCGGGCGGGTGCGGGCGGGGTTGTGATCGCCTCGTCGGCGTGCCCGTCGAGGCCCAGCTCCCTTCGCTTGCGGGCGCGTTGCGCGTCGTATTCGGCACGCGCCCGGCCGAGGGAGTCGCCGGCCCCGGCGGCCGTGGCCAGCGGGTCGGAGACGTTGAGCAGCCGCATCAGTTCCGCCGGCGTGGGCCTCGCCTGCGCCAGCGGAGCGAACACACCACCGTGGTCCAGGGCGGCCAGCCGCCGGAAGTCGGCGAGGTCGGCGGGCGGGCCCGCCCCCTTGTCCGCCCGCCCGGAGAGCAGGAAGTACATCAGCTGGGCCACGGCCCACAGATCGTCCCTGGCATCGGTCACGCCGGTGCCCTCGCGCTGCTCCGGCGACGCCCAGGGAGCCGTGCCGAAGGCACTCCTGGGCTCTTTGGTGCGCAGCGCGCCATACGGCTCGGTGAGCCGCACATGGGTGCCGTCCCAGCGGACGGTCTCCGGCGCGATGGCCCGGTGTACGAGGCCCACGTCCTCCAGCAGCCGTACGGACAGGGCGAGTTGGGCGAGCACACGGTGCTGCTCGTCCACGCTCAGGGCGCCCCGCCGGCCGCTGATCGGCTCACCGCCGTGGATCCGGTAGATGATGAACGGTTCCGGGGCCTCCAGGTCGAAGCCGATCATCCGGGTGAAGACCTCGCCGTACCGCTCCGAGCCGTAGCGCCGCTCCAGGGCGACGGCCGCTGCCACCTCGCGCTCCAGCGTCCCGTACGCCTGGGGATCGCCCTGGGCCGAGAGCGGAAGCCGGTACTGGTTCACCTGCCAGCCCGCACCCAGGATCACCTTGCGGGCCAGCAACGACGGCCGCTCGGGTGACGGCCGGTCCGCGCCGAAGCGGGCCGCGAACCGGACCGGGTCCTCCTTGTGGGTGAAGAATTCCAGCTCGTCCGGTCCTGGTCCCTGCGCGAAGTGCGCGCCGCCTTCAGGCCGGTTCATGGCGCACCGCCCTCCTCTCCCCTGACGGTGCGGACGGTCTCCGCGCGCAGCGGCACGAGCCGCAGTACGCCGGCGTGACGGCCGGTAGCCGTCCACACCACGTCCTCGGCCGCGCCGCGCCAGCTGTCCTGGGTCTCGTCCTGTTCCGCGCCACGGCGCATCGCCTCCGGGACGAACCGCACCTGGCGTACCGCCACGGGGTCCTTGGAGAGCATCCGCCGGTGTTCGGCGCCGCACAGGGGTACGGCCTGCTCGGCCACACCGCCCGATCCGAGGAGCCAGGCGACCCGCTCGGCCGAGACCCCGAGCAACTGGGGTGCGCCCGGCCGCCGTTCGGGATGGGACGCGTACGGCGGCGGAGAGGCTGCTCCGTCCCGCTGCAGCCGGGTGTGCACCTCGTCGAGCAGCTCGCCCATGGGCCGCTCCAGCGGCATCCGGCCCGCATTCGACGGGTCACGTTCGACGGCTCCCCAACAGGGTTTGACGATGAGGGCCACTCCGTCCATGAGGTCGGAGACGAGCGTGTCGACCAGTGCCGGGCCGCCGTCTCCCCGCTCCCGCTCCAGCCATGCGGGATCGGCGACGGGCTCGGCGTTCCAGGGGTCGGCGGGTGCTTGGTCCTGCCCGTCGGGCTCCCGGAACGCGTCCTGGGTCCGGGCGGGCTCGAAGGGGTCGGCGTCCTCCGGAAAACCGGCGGGCTGCGGACCACCCGCGGGCCCGGCCGTCGCCGTGGCATCGAGCCAGCCGTCCTCGGCCGCGCTGTCGCCCCAGCTGTCCCAGCTCCATGGCGCGGACCGCGGATCCGCTCCCGTCGACGGCTCCCGCCCCCGCTCCTCCTCCCGCGCCGCCACCGGTTGCGGCGAGACGCCCGGAGTGTGCTGCTCCGCCGTGTCCGCGAGGCCCCGAAGGAGCAGGGAGACGGCTCGCGCGCCGTCCGAGCAGTGGTAACGCGCATCCGCGAACAGCCAGTCGTGGACGGCCGTTTCGATGAGCAGCTGATCGACCTCCCCCACCATCCGGGCGGCGAACTCCGCGTCCGTACCGCGCCACCAGGAGTCGACGGCCGCGGTCCAGTGGCGTACGGCCAGCAGCACCAGCAGGACCAGCGAGATCACCAGGGCGAGCGCACCGGCCCAGGCGGGCAGCGCAAGCAGCTGACCGGTGAGCGCCCCGGCGAGCCCGCCCGCCAGACCGCCGAAGAGGCGGGGCGCAGCCCCCGTACTGCCTCCGCCGTCGAGTCTGCCGTCGGGCGAGCGGTTGGGCCGCCGGCGCAGCATGAGGACGGCGAGTGCCGCCCCGGCCAGCCCGGTGGCCGGTCCCAGCGCCCAGCCGAGTCCGGGCCACAGCCCGGCGGCCAAGGCCAGCACGAAGGCCACCACGGCCGCGATGCGCCGTGAACCGCCCGCGGTGAAGGGCACGGGCGACGTGAGATGCGCCAGATAGGTCCGGTCACAGATCTCGTCGAGCCGGGCGAGCCGGGCCGTACTGCCTGCCGGGGCCGAACGGTCCGAGAGCGCCGCGAGCCGGGCGGCGACCGAACGAAGCGGCAGGCGCCTGGCGATCAGGCTCTCCGTGAAGCCGCGGAGGCCCGGTCCGACACTGCTGCGGGAGACTTCGGGGATCTCCGGCAGATCGATACCGCGCTCCACGAGCCGGCTGCGCTGCTCGGACGTGAGCCGTACTCCGCCGCCGTCGGACAGCGCCCCGGCGATCGTCTCCTGGTACCCGGCCAGAGCGAACGACAGCCGTTCGAGGCGGCCGGGCAGATCCGCCTCCCCGGCCTTCATGGTGAACAGCCCTGCCCAGCCGCGCACTTGCTCGTAGCCGTCCACGGTGTCACGCAGCGCCGCGCCGCACTTCCGGTGCCGCGCCTCGGCCGGGCCGCCGGGCAGCAGCCAGGCCCGGTTCTCCAGGTTGCGCGGGACGAAGTCGCCGAGGAGGAGCGCCAGTTCGGCGGGAAGGGCGTCTCCCAGCGCGGGGGCGGGGCCTTCCTGTCCGACGAGGCTCTCCAGCGCCTGCCACCAGGACCTGGTCCTGGCGTCGTCCGTCAGATCGTGTTCCAGGATGCGCACGGCAGGCACCGCGACCCCGTGGACGACATCCCCGAGCGCGCTCACCACGGCGTCGAACACCCCGGGCATGACGAGGAGTTCGACGAGCGGGCGCAGGGCCTCGTCCGCAGCGGGTGTCCCGGGCCGCGGGCCGCCTCCCGGGGTGCCCGCCCCGCCGGACACATCGAGGAGCCACAGCACACCGGCTGCGGGTGGCCGCAGGGTGAGCGGCCTTCGCAGGGTCCGGTCGTCTCCCGCGCCCAGCGCGAGGCAGATCACCTGTGCCGGTCCGTAGGAGTAGAGCTGCTCGTAGAGGAGTTGATGGGCGATGAGGTCGCACGCGTCGTCAATGACGAGGAAGCGCCGCTCGTCGCCCTGCTGAGGCTCGTCCAGGGCGTCGGCCACCGCGCGCTCCAGCGGCGGGTTGCCGTCGGGCGGCCGGGCAGAGGACCGCAGGTCGAGGCAGACCGCATGGGACGGAGTGTGGTGTTCGGGTGTCACGGCCGGCTTCACTCCTCCCCGCCGTCCCGGTCCCAGGGGTACCTCGCCGAAGACGTGTCGGCTTCCGGCGCCGCGTGCTCCGGGGACTGGCGTGGCCTCGGGGGCTCGCGCCGTTCCGGTTCACGCCGCGGGGCCTCGGGCTCGAGCCACCCGGGCGCCGGTGCCCCGGCGCTGCGCCCGCCGTTGGAGCGCCCGTCCGGCTGCTCGGCGGCCTGCCGCGCACAGCGCTCGTCCAGTGCCCGAAGCGAGGGCCGGGTGGGCCGCGACGCCCCCGGGAAGCGCAGCTCCAGGGCTCCCTTGAGGGTCTGCTCCCAGAAGTGCCGCAGGGGTACGAGCCACTCCTCGTCCTCCTTGCCGTACTGCCCGGTGAGCTCGTCCAGGAGCGCGATCTGCCGCGGAGCCACCTCGTGCACAAGTGTCTTGAACAGCGGCGAGGGAGCCACGGGCGTGGTGGCGAGCCCGGTGGGCTGGGTGCGCATCAGCCGGTCGCAGAAGTCCTCGATGATCTGCCCCTCGTCCAGCAGGGCCCACCTCTCGTACGCAGGCAGCAGCCCGGCCCAGCTGGAGACGGATCCGTCGAAGGCCTCCAGGCGCAGAGTCATGGTCGCCGAGTCGCCGTCCTGGAGCCGGATCCTCATCAACTGGGGCGATGTGGCCGGCCCTTCGACGTCGACGCGGCCGTTCCACATCGCGCAGAGGATCCGGTGCAGAATCCGCTGCCGGTCGTCCTCCGTGCTGGCCAGCCAGTCGTCGCGGTAGCCGAGCCGCTGCCGCCAGTGCAGG
Source organism: Streptomyces sp. NBC_00322 (assembly GCF_036147535.1). Lineage (NCBI taxonomy): Bacteria > Bacillati > Actinomycetota > Actinomycetes > Kitasatosporales > Streptomycetaceae > Streptomyces > Streptomyces sp. NBC_00322. The sequence continues at coordinate 2,343,346 of NZ_CP108019.1, forward strand.
AAGTCGTCCACCCCGGCGGCGTCCCGCGCCTCCGCCCAGAGCCTGAGCACATGCCGTACCTCGGAGACATCGGTCAGACTCATGCCACTGCGGAACAGGACCACCGTGATGGACTCGGTGTCCACCGCCCGGTACTCCTGGGTCGCCTGGGGGTCGCGCGGCAGGTTCAGCTCCCCCTGCAGGAACTGTGCGGCCCGGCCGTCGGCCTCGCTCTGCGGGTGTACGACCAGTACCTTCAGCGGACCGCTGCCGTCGGGGGTGAAGCCGACCGGCAGCAGTCCCGCCAGCTGCGAGCGGAACTGGTCCAGCCAGCGGCTGTCCACGGTGGCCTCGGCGTCCTCGTCCCCGGCCGCGGCCCGCAGCAGCACCGCCATCGAGGGCAGCAGGGGGCGGTCGTTGAGCACGCTCGCCTCCCCGAAGAGACCCTTCACGCGCTGCTCGACGACCTGCTTGATCTCCTTGACGGCGGCCCGCGGGGAGCGGCGTCCGGCTTCCAGCGCGCGCTGCCAGTCCTCGGGCTCGATCAGTCTGGCCAGCAGCCCGGCGGGATCGGTGTTCTCCGGCAGACCCTCGTGCTGGACGAGCCGGTCGAAGACGTCGTCGTAGAAGGCCCTGAGGTTGCTCTGCGGCGGGAGCAGATACGAGACACCGGTACGGTCGTCACGGTAGAGCTCCTTGCGGCGCTCCATGAACAGCTTGCGCTCGCCCTCCTCGTGGGCACGCAGGGCCCTGGCGAGTTCACCGATCTCCTTGCTCGCGCGGGCCAGCGGGGGCCGCCACCGTGACTCCTGCTCCTTCCATGCCTGGTGCCACAGCCGGTTGGCCCGCCAGCGGTACCAGGCGTCCTGTTCGTCGATCGCCTCCTGGACGTCCGGGTCGCCCCAGCGGGCCGGTACGAGACCGCCCACGGCGCCCTTGATCCGCGGGATCTTGGGAGCGGAGGGCTGGATACCGTCCGGCCGATCCGGGTCGTTCTTGCGGTTCTCCAGCATCCCGGCGAACCCGACCTCCGCGGGCCGCTGAGGATGGCCGGGCAGCCCGGCCAGGGTCCGCTCCAGCTGGAACGGCCCGATCAGGCCCAGGAGTTCACGCGCGCCGGCCTGCGGTTTGAAGTCCTCGACCAGCCGCGGCATCTCCCGCTCCAGGTCGCGGCCCAGCCGGCCGAGGCGGTCCTCCATGTCACCGATCCGGTCGCGGAGCGCCTGGCCGATCTGCTTGGACCCCTTGGGCAGCGGATCGGGGACCGGGACCTCCGGAGCCTCACGGGTCCACAGTCTGCCGATGCCCGAGCGTTCAAAGAGCTCCCGGACCCGCTCGGTGCCGTCCTCGCGGGGACGCCGGGCGTCCTCGGCCATGCCCCGGACCGCGTGGGCGAGCATCCGGCCCGCCACTATCTCGGCGAGATCGTCGACGGGGACGGTCAGGGAGGCGGCCAGGCTGGTCGACATGCCGCGGTAGCCGATGCCGGAGCGGGCCGGGGTCGAGCGCTCCACGCTCTTGTTGACGAAACTGGCCGCGAACGACTGGTAGTCGTCCTCGGAGCGCCCCTGGTTGCTCTCGTCCCCCAGCTCCGTACCGATGAGCGACATCACCATCGCGGTGATGGAACGGCGCAGGTCCTCCGGGCGGATGACGGCGGGCCTACTGAAGAGGAAGGCCGTCTGCACGGTCGAGGGGCGCAGCGCGACGACCCCGTCCACGGGATAGCGCACGCTGATCGAGCCGCGCTGCTCCACATCCCCGAGCTCGCCGTGGGCGTCGGGGACGTTCTGGTCGTCGACCAGCCGGGAGAGATCCACCAGCGCGCGGGCGGAGTTGAGCTCGGCCTCACGTCCGCCGCCCGCCTCGGGCGGGAACGCCGACGGCATGACGACCAGCGGATAGATCTTCACCCCGGGCACCTTGGACTTGCGGAACTCGTGCCCGATGAGGTGGATGAAGTCGTAGTAGATCCCGGCTCCGGTGCCTCCCGCCACCGAGAACGCCACGAACACGTCGCAGCCGCGGATCTGCCGCCCGCCCAGGTCGCGGAGGTCTCCGGCGGAGTTGCTGATGGTGCTGATGGCCGCGCGCAGCTGGCGCAGTACCGGCTCCAGGCCGCTGCGGAGCGTGGCGAAGAGGGCAGCCCGGCCCACCGTGGGCAATTGCCCGGCGCCGTTGTGCAGCGGTGCCACGCGCGGCTGCCGCTCCTGGGGCGGCAGCCAGCTGTGGGTCTCGTCGTGCAGGGCGACCCGCAGCATGCGGGTCACCTCCGGGGAGCTGTCATAGCCGGTGGGCAGCAGGTCGTGGACGACGCGTGAGGTACGCGCGTACGCGGCGGCCTCGACGCCCTTGGCGCTGAACTGCGGCAACCGGTCGAGCTCCGCCTCGCTGAAGTCCGCGTAGACGAACTGCAGATGGTCCGGCAGCTGGAAGGGGGCGCGGCGGCCGGAGGCCACCAGGTTGGTGCCGTCGGGGCCGCACAGCTCCCGGCGCAGACCGCGTTCGAGCTCGGCGCCGATCCGACCGCCGGTTCCGCCCAGGCCGACGAAGAGCATGGGCTGGTAGATCTTCATCTCGTCTCCCGTTGAGGCTGTCCGCGACAGCCCGTCATCACTCAGAAATTGGGGTCGAACCGGCGCGTGCCGGCGGGCTGTTCTCCACTACCGGCCGGGTCGGCCTCCGGGCGCGGGCGGTCCGGCGCATCGCCGCCACGGTCGGGCCTCGACCAGCGGCCTCGCGGCTGTGCGCTGCCCGCCTCGCCCTCGCCCTCGGTCCGTCCGCCGCCCCGGCTGCTGCCGGACCACCCGCCACGTCCGCGGCCCCGGCTGCTCCCGGACCACCCGCCACGTGAAGGCCGTGCGGCCGGAGCGCGCCGGTCGCGTACGACGAGCTCCAGGCCGTCGGCGATACCGGTGGCCTCGCCCGCGCGTACGGCGCTTTCGCGTCCCTGGGACGGGCGCAGCAGCAGCTCGCCCCCTCCGGTGCGCCGCAGCCGGTGGGCCCCGGACGCTCCGGGGGTACTGCGCTGCAGCGAGGGCGCGGCGCCCCTGGCCCGGTCCACGGTGAAGTGGAATTCGCCGCCGGTGCTCTGCCCCGACCGGATGGTGAGCTCATCGAGCGCCCGGCCATCCGTGCTCAACTCCAGCTGTACGCCGGACAGATCACGGCGCCGCCTGCGTGCCGCGAGACGTACGACCGCGAAGGCCGCGAGCAGCAGCGCCAGCGTCGCGCCGCCGGTCACCGGGCCCCACCAGCGGTCCCACCAGGTGGGCGGCGCCTCGACGCGGACATCGAGGAACGAGGTGTCGAGCACCCGTCCTTCGTCGCCGGTGTCGACGACCGTGATGCTTCCGCCCACCTCACCGAGCGGGGTGCCGGGGCCCAGCGAGAGGGTGAACCTGGCGCGGGTGCGCTCGCCGGGGGCCGCCGTGACGGTGGCCGGGCTGATACGCACCGCGGCGCCGGGCGACTGGTCGTCGAGGGCGAGGCGCAGGGTGTGCGGGCCTGTGTCGTTGTTGGTGACGTCGAGGGTGCCTTCGACGGTGTCGCCGGGGTGCACGGTCTTCCGCTCGACGGTCAGTCCCGCGGTGACCTTCTCGGCGCCCGAGGCGACGCGGGCGTGGAGGGGGCGGTGGTCGGCGGTGACCCCGGGAGCGGCCATCTGGGTGGTGAGTTCGAGATCGCCCGAGGCGCCGGCCGGCACGGTGAGCGTGCCCGTGAAGCGCACGTCCTGGGCCTGGCGGTCCGGTTCCCTGCCGTCGTCCGCGAGGCTCACGGTGACCGGCGCGAATCCTGTTCCGGACAGCCGCGCGGATACCTTGACGCCCGCCAGCTGGCTCGGGTCGGTGACCACGACGCCGCGCCTGGTCTGCATGCGTACCTCGACGACGGCACGCTCTCCCGCCCTCGGGGATGCCGGGTCCAGGGTCACCGCGGAACGCAGCCTGCCCTGCCAGATGGCGCGGACGGCGACCTCCCGGTCCCGGTGACCCTCGGGCGCCTCGACGTGGACGCGCCAGCGGCCCGGCAGCGGGTTCTTCACCCGCAGCGCCTCGACCGGTCCGTCCTGGCCGCTGGTCTCGAAGCTCGAGCCGTCGAACTCCCCCTGGGTGGGCACCTTTCGGCCGCTCGGATCGTAGTACGTGACCGACACCTTGGGGTCGTGCTTGCTGACGGTGATCGAGCCGTCGGTGGCGATCGGCGGGATCGTCACCGTCAGATTGGCCGGGGGCTTTCCGACCGTTCCTTGCGCGATCTGGGCGCAGCGGGCCGCTGCGAAGGTCTCCTGGAGCGCCTGGTCGATCTCCGCCGAGCTGTCCACCACGCGCATCCGGGGGGTGGCGCCGGGCAGATCGGCGCAGCCGTTGCGGTAGCCGCCCTCGGCCATCGCGGTCAGGGCCGCCTTGTCGATCTCGCTGCCGAAGCCGAGCGGCCAGATCTGGACGGACTCGCTGCGGGCGCGGGCGAGTTCTTCGGTCAGCCGCTTGGCGCCGTTGGCCTGGCGGCTGGCGGCGTCGGTGCCGTACTCCGGGCTGTCACTGACGTCGAGCTTGCCGTCGGTGAGCAGGAAGACGACCTTCGGGACGGCGGTGTCCGTGCCCTCGGACAGCCGGTCGACGGCCTGGCGCACCGCGGCCGGGAAGTCGGTTCCGGGGCCTGTGTGTTTGGGGTCTCTGTGGGACAGCTGCTGCACGCAGTCGCTCAGGCGCTGCCGTCCGGCGGCGTCGGCGACCGTCAGCCCGCACACCTCCCGCACCGGTGACTGTCCCGCCTTCTCGGAGCTGCCGAAACCGATGACGGCGGCGCGGGAACGCTCGGAGATCTCGCCCTGGCTGAGCAGCGCCGCCGCCTCCACCTCGCGTATCAGATCCTTGTCGGCGAGAGACTTCGACTGGTCGACGACCACGGCGAAGTCGATCGGATCCGGGCCTTCGGCCGCCGCGGCCGCCGCGGCTTTCGCCGCGCCGGGGGCCACGGCACGGGCGGGGGCGCGGGCGGGCTCCGTCGCCGTCGCGTTCAGCGGCCCGGACAGGGCCAGCAGCACACCGGTCACAACCAGCGCGCCCGCCTTGCTTCTCAGCTGCATCGTCTTCTCACCACAGTTCACTGAAGAGGGCCAGTAGCGCGCCGAGCGCGAGGGAACACACGCCCAGGCGCAGCCACCGGTATTTCGCGGCGAGCACAGCTCCGTGCACGCTCGCCTGGTCGAGCAGCCAGCCGGTGACGTCCTCGCCCGACGCGGCGAGGCGAGCCAGCAGTTGTTCGGACGTGGCGCGGGTCGCCAGGTCGCGCAGCAGGGTGCGGTCGGCGCCGATCCGGGTTCGCGGCAGGATCACGGCGACGAGCATCAGCACGCCCGCGCTCCAGAACAGTCCACCCACGACGAGAAGCGGCGGCACCGAGTCCGCGGCGGGCAGCGGGGTCTGCCCCTTGGAGGCCACGACGGCGAGGAAGGCGACGGCGCCGGAGAGCAGGATCGCCGCCTTCGTGTCGGCTCTGCCGATGTCCTCGCGGACCGAGGTCAGCAGACGTTCCGCCATGAAGCGGACATCCTCGGGCGCGGTGGGCCCCGGCCGGCCGGGCCCCAAGGCGCCGGAGCTCATTCGTCGTCCCAGTCGTCGAATGCCTCGCTGGGCTTGGCGGGACGGCGCCGGGACCGGCGCCGCTCGTCGAGGTCCCGTTCGGCGGCCGACTCCACCCGGGTCGGTTCGTACACATGCGGATCGCCCGGGCCCGCGGCGTAACCGTCCGGCGAACCGTCCGGCGAACCGGTTCCCGAATCGGAACCCGAATTGTCGCGCGAACCGGAGCCCGAACCGAGCCCGGCCGGTGCCTCCTCGTCCCACCCGGCCGGTGCCTCCTCGTCCCAGGAGGGCCGCCGCGGCTCCGGCCGCATCGCCCGTTCCTCGAGCGCGGGGCGCTGCGCGCCCGACCGGGGCAGCACATGGTCGACGACTCCGCCGAGCACACCGCCGGTGCTTTCCCGCAGGAACTGCAGCACCTCGTACATCGGCTCCCCGATGTCGTGACGCTCCAGGACGCCGCTGTCGATGAGCCGGTTGAACACCGCGAGGAAGTCGGCCTGGCCATCACGCTTCTCCTGCCGGATCGCGCGCCGGATCTCCCACTGCTTGTCGGGGTTCTGCGCCATGTGGTGCGCGATCTCGGCTTCCTCGCCGCGGCGCAGCAGGATCTCCAGTTCACGGGCCCGTTCGGCGACCATCCGCCGTTCGGCCGCGTCCTCGTACTGTTTCTGAACGTTCTGCTGGACCACCGTGTTGAGATCGATGAAGACATGGACCCAGGTGCGCAGGCCGAGGTCGCGGCCCAGGACCAGTCGGCCGGCCCGCAGTTCCTCCCGTACCGCCTCGTCCGCGCGCTGCGCATCGGTGAGTGCGAATCGCCGCGACACGGCGCGCAGCCCGTCGAGAAGTTCGTCGTGCAGCAACTCGGCGACGTCCCAGACCCGTTGGGTGACCACCACATAGGGGTCCGTGACCTCCCAGTGCACCTTCGCCGACGCGTCGAAGAAGATTCCGTCTCCCGAGGCGGGCAGCCGGAGGTCGAACTCGGTGACGTTCCGGCCGAGAAGCACCTCGAACACGGTGTAGGCGCGGCTGAGCAGCCACCGCCTCTCGTGGTTCTCGCGGCGCCCCGGCCACACCACGCTGTGTCCGCCGTTGCCGTACATCACGACCGCCACGATCTGGCCGCTGCGGCGTCTGTACGGCGGCGAGCACTCGCGTACGAGTGGCCCCTTGGGACGCTCCCGGTGCTGCTCCCGGTCCTTGTCCCGGTCCATATCCCTGTCCCTGTTCCCGTCCCGGTTCCCGTCCTGCTCCGCGCGCTGCCACGGGCGCTGTTCCCGGTTCTGCGCCGGGTTCTGCGCCCGGTTCCGCTCCTGCGGCGGCTGCGCGGGCTGCCCCTGGCGCTGCTCCTGCTGCGGTCTTTGGTTCTGCTTCCACTCCCAGCCCTGGTTCTGCTTGGCCGCCGCCGGCTCCTCGTCCTCCCCGCGTGTGGTCATCGCTCAGCTCCTTCACCCACGGCGTCCCACATCCGCCCCGCTGCCGCCTTGTCCATCGGCCTGTCGCGGTCCCCGACGAGGTCCGCCAGCAGACTCCGCAGCCGGTCGCGGTCCCTGCGCGTCGTGGCGAGCAGCGGCAGGAACCCGCAGACCAGCCCGAGCGCCTCCTCATTGCGGGCGGCCCGGCGCAGCAGGCTGCTCAGCTCGTCGAGCGCCGTCCCGCCGGCGCGGGCGGTGGACACGGCGCGCCGCACCAGGGCCGCCAGATCCGGCGCGAGCTCCGGCCGGGTCGCCAGCAGCGCGACGAGCAGCGGCTGTGCGTCGTACGGCTCGAGTTCGGGGACCTCGTCAAGGCCCCAGAGGTAGGTGGTACGCATGGTGAGCGTCCCAATCATGGAGATCAGCACAAGATCGACGAGCTTGCGGCGCCCGTCCTCCAGCCAGTCGACGAGCCGTTCGACGACCGTCTCGGGCTCACCGGACGCAAGGAGCCGCATGACGCTGAATGACGCTGTGCCGATCACGGCGGCGTCCTCGTCGTCGAGCTTGCGCACCACGCTCGCCAGCGCGTCGAGCGAGGACCTGACCGATCCGGCCGGCAGGGCATAGCCGTGGGCCAGCACGGCCGTGTCGCGCAGCGAGTCGTCCTCGCTCTTCGCCCACTCCTTCACCAGCGCCTTGACAGCAGGCTGCACCTTCGGCTCGCGCGCCGCCTCGGCGAGCGCCGTGGCCGCCGCCATCTGCGGGACGATGCCGTCCAGCGTGGCCATGGGGCGCACCAGTTCACCGAATCCGTAGATCCAGTCCCACGAGCACAGAACACCGGCCGCGATGGAGGCGCGCACCCACACCTCGGGGCGCGGGTCGTCGCACAGGACCCGCAGCCAGCGGGCCATGGGGCCGCGCACATTGTGGTAGCCGTGCCACACCTCGCGGAGCACGGCGGTCGCGAGCGCCTCGCCCTGGAAGCGGATGGCCCGCATGGGGACCTTGGCATCTCCGAGGTCGAGTTCACCGTCCTCCAGCACGGAGCGGGCGACCATCGGGCGGATCTCGGCATGAGTGCCGAAGAGCCGTCGCCCCGTGGGCTCTTCGGGGTCGAGGGTCACCGCAAGCTCCCAGGCCAGCAGTTCGGCGGCCTCCGCCGTGAGGCTGTAGGGAGAGCCGTTGAACACGGCCACGGCGATACGGAAGGCGGCGGCGCTCAGCGTCGGCTGCGCCTCGGGAAGGGTGCCGGGCCGGTCGGCCCCCGCGAACCACGCGCGTGCCTGTGCCCGGACGAAGGAAGCACAGTCGTCGAGCAGTTGCTCGTCCGTCAGCTCGCCCTTCTGGCGGCGCGCCAGATGGTCGGCGAGCCGGGCGGCTTCCCGGGGCCGCAGCTCGTCGAGGCCGAGTGCCTCGGTCACATCGGTACGAACGGCCAGCGCCCGCGCGCTTTCCAGGGCACCGTCCGGCTCGCCCTTGAGCAGCACCCGCAGGTGGCGGTGGAGCACCTCATCGGCGGGGGCGGGCGGGCAGTACATGCCGTAGCGGCCGCGGAGCACCCGGTCGGCCAAGTCTCCGCTCTCGATCAGCACCACTCCGTACGCATCGGCCTTGCGCAGCAGTTCGGCGAAGCGGTCGAGGTGAAGCTCGGAGAGGCGGCTGGGCCTACGGGTTTCCCTGCGGTGCTCGCCCCGGCCGCGCTCGGGTTCGCGCCGCCCGTCGTCCTGCGGCAGCTCCAGCAGATGCCCGGCCGCGCTCTCGATCATCTGCTCGTTGATCTCGTGCACCGCGTGAGTGGGGTCGAGGCGGGTGACCTGGTTGCCCGTCAGCTCGGAGAGCAGGGCGAGCGCGGTGGCCTTGCGGCCGCTGCCGGGTTCGCCGCACAGCACCAGAAGGCCGTCGGTGCGCAGCAGTTGCTTCATCCGGTGGTAGCCGGAGGCCTCGCAGTAGACGTCGGCGAGCTGTTTCAGCGTCTCCTGCGGGACCCTGCCCTGGACCACGGGCTGACTGTCGGGGCCGAACTGGCCGATGAAGAGATTGCCCTCATACACCTGGCCGTCGCCGCGGATGTCGTACGTGCGCTCGGCACGGCCGGGCGCGAAGGTGCGCCGGGCGGCGTGCGCGGTGCCGGCGCCGCCGGTGCCGCCCGCGCCGCCGAGGGGGTTGCGTCCGGCCTTCTCGAAGGGGTTGGCCTCGGGCTGCTGCGGCTCGCCCGAGTCGCCGCTGTTCTCGGAGGCGGAGGACTGCGGCTGCGGTTCCTCGCTCTTTTCGTCCTGGGGCTGGGCCTCGTCCTCGTCGCTCATGCGGCGTCGCCTCCCGTGCCCGGGCGGTCTTTGCGGATGCCGGTGAATCCACCGTGGATCTTGTTGCCCTTGAAGATCTGCATGTCTCCCTGGGCGTTGTACTGCTGCGTCGGCGTCGGCGTCGGCTTCGTCGGCGGCTCATCGCCCGCTGCGGGGTTCACTTCCGGCGGGGAAGGAGGCGGTGGGCCGTCCCCCTTCGGCCCACCGCCGGTCTGATGCCCGGCCGGACCGCCGAGCGGCGGCTCCGGCCGGCGGGGAATGAGGAACCATGCCGCCTCGTCGGTCTCCTTGTTCTTCACCGGCGCCTGGCGGTAGTGGCCCGGCTCGACATAGCGCCCGCCCTCGGCGACCACATTGGCGTACAGCCAGTCGGAGACCACGATCAGCAGGTCGGCGTCGGCGGCGTTGGTCATGACCCGCTTCGCCGCGGCGCTGTCGCACAGCCGGCAGGCGAGGTCCACCGCGCGTCCCACAAGGCCTTTGCCGTCGTTGAGGACGAGGCCCGCGTTCATGCCGACACGTAACCGCAAGCGCTGTGCGCTGCCGTCGTTGAGCTCCCGCAGGCTCTCGTAGAGGGTGTCGACCCACCTGCCGACCATGAGGGTCGGCGGCACCTCGGGCTGCAGGGCCGCGAGTATGCCGTCCCCCCTGTCCTCCTGGTGAACCCGGCCCGGCTCGATGCCGACGGATGCGTAAGCCTCCGCGAACGCCTCGTACATCGCGGCGCGCATGCGCTTCTTGGCTTCCAGGCCCAACTCCCCCGAACCACAGGCGTCTCCGAAGACGACCAGTCTGTGGACGGCTCCCGCACTGCTCACTGGGACTCCCTGCGTGTGCTGTGGCGCTTGGTGACAGGACAACTCTTGCCGCGCTCGGCAACCGGCGATGTAGCCGTTTACACAGCCGGCGGAGATTTCTCCGACGGACGTGTCCCCGGTGGCTGCCCCCGGCCCTGGGCGAGCAGCAGGAGCACCTGAAGATCGGTGACGATCACTTGGCGATTGGCTGTACGGACGACGTCCTGCTCCCTGAGCAGGCGCAATGCCTTGGCGACCGCCTCCCGGGTCGCTCCTATGGCTGCCGCCAGGTCGTGCTGCGGCAAGGGAAGTTCGAGCACGATGCCTTCGTCGGCACGGCGACCGGCCCGCTCGGCGAGCTCGACGAGGCGGGCGGCCAGCCGCTGCAGGACGGTCCCGGAGGCGAGGGAGCGGCGCTCGATGTCGGAGCTGCGCAGCCTGGTGCTGAGCTGACGCATGATCAGCGATGTGGCGTGCGGCCGGGCGGCGAGGAAGCCCCGGAAACGCACGCCGGACACGGCCACCGCGTCCACCCGGCCGAGTGCGGTGACGGTGGCGCTGCGAGAACCCTGGTCGACGGCGGCCTGATCACCCACGACCTCGCCCGCGCCGCGCAGCGCGAGGATGAGCCGGGCGCTGCGCTCCGTCTCGACCGAGACGACGGCCCATCCGGAGAGCAGCGCCAGCACATAGGTCGTGGTGTCCCGTTCGCGGATCATCACGTCGCCGGGTTCGTAGGTACGGGGTGCACCCTCGGCAAGCAGCGCCCGGCGGTCCTGAACGCTGAGGGCTTCGAGGAACGAGCGGTCCTGGCCGAACAGACTCATCGCTCCCCCACAACGATCCATCTGGCCCTTTTCCGGGGGACCACGGCTTCTGTCGGTGTGTGCTTCCTCCCACGTCAAGTGGCGTTCTCAGCCTCAGAGTTGATGTCACGTCACACAGCGGGGTGGGTGAAAAACGCTAGGTGTCCCGGCACTTGAGCGTCAACGAGAAACCGGCGTGCGCCCCTCACCCGCACCCGTGCGCCCCTCGTACCGTCGATCAGGAGTCCGATTAGGATGTCCGGCGGATCCAGCCCGATCCGCCGGACACCCCTCAGAGGCGGGGGTCGACCGGCTCCGACTCCAGTGCCAGCACCGCGAACACCGCTTCGTGGACCCGCCACAGCGGCTCCCCGCCGGCAAGCCGGTCCAGGGCCTCAAGCCCCAGCGCGTACTCCCGCAGCGCCAGCGAGCGCTTGTGGTTCAGGAACCGGTTGCGCAGCCGTTCCAGGTTCTCCGGGCGGGTGTACTCGGGGCCGTAGATGATCCGCAGGTACTCGCGGCCGCGAACCTTGATGCCCGGCTGCACGAGCCTGCCCTTGCCGTCCCGCGAAAGGGCCTGCAGCGGCTTGACGACCATGCCTTCGCCACCCCTGCCGGTCATCTCCAGCCACCAGTCGACTCCGGCGCCGACCGAGGCCTCGTCGGCTGTCTCGACGAGGAGGCGACGGGTGACCTGGAGCAGACCCGTCGGGTCGTGCTCCACCAGCCGGTCCAGCCACGCCAACTGCTCGTCGTGCGGCACGGAGGCGAGCGAACGCCCCTGCACGGCGAGAATCTGGAACGGCGCGAGACGCACCCCGTCCAGCCCCTCGGTCGTCCAGCAGTAGCGCCGGTACGACTCGGTGAAGGCAGCGGCGTCGGCGGCCCGGTCGCGCTGCTTGGCGAGCAGCGCGTCCACCGGGACGCCGCGTGCGACGGCCGCTTCGAGGGCAGCCGTGGCGCCCGGGAAGACGGCGCCGGATGCGGCTCCCACCGCCGCGTACTGCGAGCGCAGCAGCCCGGACGCCTTGAGCGACCAGGGCATCAGCTCGGCGTCCAGCAGAAGCCAGTCGCACGCGCCGGAGGCGCTGTCGGATGCGGCCAGTTCCTGCCAGAGCCCGGCCGCCGTGACGGCCGTGCGCAGCCGGTCGAGGATCTCCTCGGTGACCGAGGGGTCGTCGAAGAACGGTCGTCCGGTACGGGTGTGCAGCGCGCCCGTGGGGCCGTCGACCCCGAAGCGCTCCCGCGCCGCCCCGGCGTCACGGCAGACCAGCGCCACCGCCCGGGAGCCCATGTGCTTCTCCTCGCACACGACCTTGGCGATGCCGTCCGCCCGGTACTGGGCGAAGGCCTCGGCCGGGTGCTCCAGATAGCCCTCCTCCTTCGAGGTCGCGGTCGGCGACATCGTCGGCGGCAGGTAGGTGAGCAGCCGCGGGTCGACCGCGAAACGGCTCATGACTTCGAGCGCCGCCGCGGCGTTCTCCTCGCGCACGCCGATGCGGGCCATGTGCCGGGTCTCCACGACCCGGCGCCCCTGCACATCGGCGAGGTCGAGCGGCCTGCCTTCGCGACCGCCCGGAGCCTCGGTGCCGAGCGGCTTGGCCGGCTCGTACCAGACCTTCTCGGCCGGTACGTCGACGAGCTCGCGCTCCGGCCAGCGCAGCGCGGTCATCTTGCCGCCGAAAACCGCTCCGGTGTCCAGGCAGATGGTGTTGTTGATCCATGAGGTGTTGGGCACGGGTGTGTGGCCGTAAACCACTGCGGCCCGGCCGCGGTAGTCCTCCGCCCACGGGTAGCGCACGGGCAGGCCGAACTCGTCGGTCTCGCCGGTGGTGTCGCCGTACAACGCGTGCGAGCGGACCCGTCCCGAGGTGCGCCCGTGGTACTTCTCGGGCAGACCGGCGTGGCAGACGACGAGCTTGCCCTCGTCGAGGACGTAGTGGCTGACGAGTCCGTCGATGAACTCCCGTACCTGCTCGCGGAAGGCGTCGTCCTCCTTCTCCAGCTGCTCGATGGTCTCGGCCAGTCCGTGGGTGTGCTGGACGTTCCTGCCCTTGAGCCAGCGTCCGAGCTTGTTCTCGTGGTTGCCCGGCACGCACAGAGCGTGGCCGGAGGCGACCATGCTCATCACACGGCGCAGGACGCCGGGGCTGTCGGGTCCCCGGTCGACCAGGTCACCCACGAAGACGGCCGTACGGCCTTCGGGGTGTGCTCCGTCCACATAGCCGAGCTTGGCGAGCAGGGTCTCCAGCTCGGAGCTGCAGCCGTGGATGTCGCCGATGATGTCGAAGGGGCCGGTGAGATGGGTGAGGTCGTTATAGCGGCGCTCCAGGACGACCTCGGCGGCCTCGACCTCCTCCACGCTGCGCAGGACGTGCACCTTGCGGAAGCCCTCGCGCTCCAGGCCGCGCAGCGAACGACGCAGTTCGCGGCGGTGGCGCTGGATGACATGACGGGGCATCCCGGCCCGGTCGGGGCGCCCGGCATTGCGCTCGGCGCACACCTCCTCCGGCAGATCGAGGACGATCGCGATCGGCAGCACGTCGTACTCGCGCGCCAGCCGCACCAGCTGCTTGCGGCTCTCCGGCTGGACGTTGGTGGCGTCGACGACGGTCAGCCGTCCGGCCGCGAGGCGCTTGCCCGCGATGTAGTGCAGTACGTCGAAGGCGTCGCCGCTCGCGCTCTGGTCGTTCTCGTCGTCGGCGACGAGGCCGCGGCAGAAGTCCGAGGAGATGACCTCGGTGGGCTTGAAGTGCTTGCGGGCGAAGGTGGACTTGCCCGATCCGGTGGCGCCGACGAGGACGACGAGGGACAGGTCGGTCACCGGGAGCCTGCGCTTCACGGGCGCGGTGGTCGTGGCGGACGTGGTCATGCGGCCTTCGCCTCCTTCTCGGTCTCGGTCTTGTCGTTTCTGCTGAACACAGCCATCTGAGTGGGCGGCCCCACCTCGGGGTCGTCGGACCCCACGGCCACGAACTCGACGTCGTAGCCGTCTCGTTCGGCCACCGCCCCGGCCCATGCGCGGAACTCCGCACGCGTCCACTCGAAGCGGTGGTCGCCGTGGCGGACATGCCCGGCGGGGAGCGTCTCCCAGCGCACGTTGTACTCGACGTTCGGCGTGGTCACGATCACCGTCTGCGGCCGTGCGGATCCGAACACCGCGTACTCCAGCGCGGGCAGCCGCGGCAGATCCAGGTGCTCGATGACCTCGCTCAGTACGGCCGCGTCATAACCCGCGAGCCGCTTGTCGGTGTACGTGAGCGAGCCCTGGAGCAGCGTGACCCGCGCGGCCTGCCGCTCGCCCATCCGGTCCAGCTTCAGCCGCCGCCCGGCGATGGTGAGCGCACGCACCGAGACGTCCACCCCGACGATCTCGGTGAAGCGAACGTCCTTGAGCAGCGCCTGCACCAACTGGCCCTGGCCACAGCCCAGGTCGAGCACCCGGCTCGCCCCGGCACCGCGGAGCGCCTCGAGAATCGCGTCCCGCCGCTGCTCGGCCAGCGGCACCGGCTTCTCTTCCGTATCGGTCGTCTCGTCCACGGCGTTGTCGACGGCCTCGACCTCCAGGTCGTCGGTCTCGGCGAGCCGTACCAGCTCAAGGCGCTCCATCGCCTGCCGCGTCAGCCCCCAGCGCCGGGACAGATAGCGGCTGGTGATCAGCTTCTGCTCGGGGTGCTCGGCCAGCCAGCCCTCGCCGGCGCGCAGCAGCTTGTCCACCTCGTCGGGCGCGACCCAGTAGTGCTTGGCGTCGTCGAGCACCGGCAGCAGGATGTACAACTGCCGCAGCGCGTCGGCGAGCCGCAGCTCCCCCTCCAGCACCAGCTGTACGTAACGCGAGTCGCCCCACTGCGGGAACTTCTCATCCAGCGCGACCGGCTCCACCTCGACCGATGTCCAGCCCAGCGGCCCGAAGAGCTTGTGGACCAGCTCGGCGCCACCGCGCGCGGGCAGCGCGGGCACCTCGACACGCAGCGGCATCGGGGCCTCGGCCCGCCCGGGCAGCGCGGCGCACACGCCTCGCAGGGCGCTCTTGAACACACTGCTCAGCGCGACCGCCAGCAGCGAGGACGCGGCGTAGGGCCGGTCGTTCACGTACTGCGCGAGCGCCGAATCGGGCGCTCCACCGCGGCCCTTCCCCTTGCCGCGCCGCACCAGCGCCACCGGATCCACCTCCAGCAGCAGCGCGGCCGTGCAGCGCTCGGCGGACGCCTCGGGATAGAAGACATGCGCCGTGCCGTGCGAGGTGGAGAACGTCTGCGCCTTGTCGGGATGCTTGTGCAGCAGAAAACCGAGGTCGGTCGCGGGACGCTCTGGGGTACCGGTCGTACTGATCGTCAGGAACACGCGTCCGAGTATGGCTGGATTCACCCGTCCCGACCAGGGAATTCCCGCCGCGTGCGGGCAGCCCGGGGCGCGCTGTCCGACACGCACCGCGCCCCCCGCGTCCCTACCGGCCGCCGCCCTCGGTGACCTCCGTGACGGCCCTCGCGAGCTGGGCGATCTGCCCCGGCCCCACCCGGCAGCAGCCGCCCACCAGCCGGGCCCCGGACCCCAGCCAGTCCCGCACCCTGCCCGGGTCGTACGTCGACCCGCCCCGCCACCTCCTTTCCTCGGCGTTCCACCGCTCCCCACTGTTCGGATAGACAACGACCGGCTTGGCGGTGACCGCCGCCGCCAGCTCCACCGCGCGGTCCGCGTCGTGCGGATCGCAGCAGTTCACCCCCACCGCGATCACCTGGTCGCGTCCTGCGGCAAGGGCGAAGGCCGCCGCCAGCTCCTGCCCGGCCCGGGTGCGCTCGCCGGTGATCGTGTACGAGAGCCAGACCGGCAGCCCGTACGCGTCCACCGCCCTCAGCAGGGCCTCCGCCTCGTCCATGTCCGGCACCGTCTCCAGCGCGAGCACATCGGGGCCCGCCGCGACGAGGGCCTCGATCCTCGGCCGGTGGAAACGCTCCAGCTCCCGCACGGACAGCCCGTACCGCCCCCGGTACTCGCTGCCGTCAGCCAGCATCGCCCCGTACGGCCCGACCGATGCCGCGACCCACACCTCGTGCGGAACCAACTCACCTGCAGTGTGCGCCAGTTCAACACTGCGGGCGAGCAGCCCCGCCGCCTCCTCCCGTGCGACTCCACGCCGCTCGAAGCCCTCGAAGGTGGCCTGGTAGCTGGAGGTGATCAGCACCTGCGCACCCGCCCGCACGTAGGCCGCGTGCGCCGTCTCGATCTCGCGGGGATCGTCGGCGAGCAGCCGCGCCGACCAGAGCTCGTCGGACAGATCGCAGCCCTGTGCCTCCAGCTGGTTGGAGAGGCCGCCGTCGAGGACGACGACACCTTCGGCCAGGGCGGAGGCGAGGAGGCGGGCGGGGCGCACAGGGATCAGCTCAGCTGGGACTGGACCTGGGCCGAGATCAGCTCCAGATGCTCGAGGTCGTCGAGGTCCAGGACTTGGAGGTAGATACGGGACGCACCGATCGCGCCGTACCGCCCGATCTTGTCGACCACCTCGTCGGGCGAGCCGGCCAGGCCGTTCGCCTTCAGTTCCTCCACCTCCCGTCCGATGGCGGCGGCGCGGCGCGCCACCTCTGCGTCGTCCTTGCCCACGCAGACGACCAGGGCGTTGGAATACACCAGGTCGTCCGGGCCACGCCCGGCCGCCTCAGCGGCGGCGCGGACCCGGCCGAACTGCCGCTCGCTGTCCTCGATCGAGGCGAACGGGATGTTGAACTCGTCGGCGTACTGCGCGGCCAGTCTCGGGGTGCGGGTCGCCCCGTGCCCGCCGATCAGCACCGGCACCTTCCCCTGGACAGGCTTGGGCAGCGCGGGCGAGTCGGCGAGCTGGTAGTGCCTGCCCTCGTACGAGAAGGTCTTGCCGGTCTCCGTGCCCCACAGCCCGGTGACGATCGCCAGCTGCTCCTCCAGCCGCGCGAACTTCTCCTTGGGGAACGGAATGCCGTACGCCCTGTGCTCCTCCTCGAACCAGCCCGCGCCGAGGCCAAGCTCGACCCGGCCGCCCGACATCTGATCGACCTGGGCGACCTGGATGGCCAGCACTCCCGGCAGCCTGAACGTGCCCGCGGTCATCAGCGTGCCGAGGCGGATCCGCTTGGTCTCCCGGGCCAGCCCGGCCAGGGTGATCCAGGCGTCGGTCGGTCCGGGCAGTCCGTCGGCGGACCCCATGGCGAGATAGTGGTCGGAGCGGAAGAAGGCGTCGAATCCGAGGTCCTCGGTGGCCTTGGCAACGGTCAGCAGGGTGTCGTAGCTCGCCCCTTGCTGGGGCTCGGTGAAGATTCGAAGATCCATGCATCCATCCTGCACCTTCGAACGGCCGCCAACCCCACGGTCCTGGCCAGACCCGCACTGGCCCGGTCGGGTGAGAGTCCTCAGCCCGGCGGCGCCCGCTGCCCATCGCGCAGTGCGTCCGACCTCACGACGACCGCGCCGACGCGTCCACCGCATCGACGGATATGCCCGCGCCGTCCGCCGAGCTGGACGAGCCCGGAAGTCCGGATGAGCCCGGAAGTCCTGAGGAGCCTGGCGGGCCCGAGGAGCCCGACCGTCCGGGGGAGCCCGGCGCTCGGGAAGGGGCCGGCGGGCCCGACGGCTCCCGCACCCCGGTCACCCTCGGCACCTTCGACGCCACGGGAGCCTCCCGCACCTCCGGCGCAGGCGCCGGACCCGCTCTGCCCAGGACAGCTTCGGGAGGCCTGTCGCCGTCCCGCACCGTGAGCCGCCGCAGCATCCCGCGTACCCGGTCGCTCGACTCGTCGGCGGCGTCGATCGCCTCGATGCACTGCCAGTACAGCCCCTCCTCGTCGGTGGAGCACGCGACCCCGACCAGGGCGATGCCCACATCCGCCAGCAGCACACTCAGCCCGATCAACGTCCTGCGCGCATCCGCCACTTCGGACAGCTGCGCGGCCCTGACCCCGCC
This sequence comes from Streptomyces sp. NBC_00322, assembly GCF_036147535.1. NCBI lineage: Bacteria > Bacillati > Actinomycetota > Actinomycetes > Kitasatosporales > Streptomycetaceae > Streptomyces > Streptomyces sp. NBC_00322. The sequence continues at coordinate 2,361,174 of NZ_CP108019.1, forward strand.
GCTGCGCACCATCGGATGGTCGAGCACTCCGCACCCGCGTCCACCGATCTCACAGAGCCCTCTTGCCTCACCTCTCAACTCCGGCGGTCCGTACGCCGCCAGCCTGCTTCCGATCGCCTGGGCGAGGGCCTGTGCCTGCCACGCCTCCGCCACGATGTCGGGCACTTCACGGCTCTGCGCCAAGGCGTGCCGACTGAGCCCGATGAGCCGCTCCGCGTCCATGTGTACGCCGCCCCCGTTCGTACGACTTACTGCCCACTCAGTTCATTACCCAGAGTGAAGGCGGTTGAGCCTGAAAGCCAGGGGAATTCGGAAATCTGTGGACACCAAGGCCGTTGTGGATAACTCGACAACTCCATAGAGTGACGGCGCCCTGATTGCCGGGGTATGAGACCCGCCCGGAATCACTTCGCCGGGAAGCGAATCTCGTTCCGGTCGATCTTTTCGGAGAGCGCCGCCAGCACGTCGATGCCGAGCACCTCGCAGAACTGCAACAGATACGCGAGCACATCGGCGACCTCGTCCCGCACCCGGTGCGCCGAGTCCTCCTTGTCCATCACCCGGGCCGACTGCTCGGGGGTGAGCCACTGGAAGATCTCGACCAGTTCGGAGGCCTCGACGCTCAGCGCCACCGCCAGATTCTTCGGGGTGTGGTACGGCTCCCAGCCCCGCGCCGCCGCGAACTCCGCGAGCCGGCGCTGCAACCCCGCCACATCCAGTCCGTCGTCTTCTCTCGTCACGTAACCAGGTCTACCACCGTCACACCGTCCACTCCGCGCGCATACGACGCGTCGGCGACGGCCCCCACCAGCCGGACATGCCCCCTCGCCGCCATCTCCACGCCCAGTGCCACCAGTTGGCGCGTCTGCCGGGGATCCATGCAGCGGTCGAATCCGTCCGCGAGCACCGTGAGCGCCTGGTACGCGGCCGGGACCTCGGCAGCCTGGTCCATGGCCAGCACCCCCGGCCCGGTGAGCAGCACCAGGGCCAGGGCCAGATATCTCAACTCGCCTTCCCCGAGCCGCCCCACGGGGGTCGCGACGCGCGCTCCGCCCCGGCCCAGCAGCGCCCGTACCGTCCCGTCGCCCAAGTCCTCGACGGCCAGCTCCTCCACGGCGCCCGCGCACCCCACCCGTGCCGCCGCGGCCAGCCGCGCGTGCCGGATGGCGCACTCGCTCCGCGTCCGGTGCAGCACCTCGGCGAGGTTGTCGCAGCCGCGCCGCAGCCGTCCCTCGCCCGCCGCGACCGGCTCGCGCATCCGGTGCGGCTGCGGATCGCAGGCGAAGACCGACCTCAGCGCGACGACGACCTGTTCGGCGGCGGCAAGCACCTGTAACTGGCCCTGGGTCTTACCGGCCACGCGCAGCGGCAGCAGCGCCGTGCCGAGCCGGTCGTCCGGGAGCGGTGCGCGCGTGACCGCGACCGCGCCGGCCGTGTGCCATGCCGCCTGCACCGTGGACCGTCCGGGATCGCGCAGCGCGGTGGCCAGCAGGATCCGTCCGCAGCTGGTCAACCGTTCGCCGACGACCCGCAGTTCGGGCTCGGCCTGCACGGCGAGGTCGAGCTGTACCGGACCGGCCGGGCCGTCGACCGTGCAGCCGATCCTGAATCCCCGCCGCCCCTGCCCGTCGGCCCCGGCCGACTCCGGCACACATGCCGAGGGTTCGGGGAAGACGCTTTCGAGTTCCTCGCCCGCGCCCAGGCGTGCCAGTGCCTCGAACGCCTGCAGGGCACTCGATTTGCCGCTGCCGCTGGCGCCCGCGAAGAGCGTCAGCGGACCGAGGGGGAGGGTCGCGCCCCGGTGGGCCCTGAAGGCGGAGAGCCGCAGTTCGATGACGGTGGGGCGGGCGCTGTTCGCGCCGGTGGGCGGCGTGTGTGCGGGTCGGGTGCGTACCGGCGTGAGCGGGGGCCCTGCGGGGGAGGTCGCGTTCATGATCGGGACGGTACGCAGCGTGCAGCGCGCGGAACCGTTCCCTCTGCACGACCTTCCTACGAACGGGGGACTGCGGCGGCCGCGATCCCTTCGACCTCCGTGCCGATCGGCGCAAGGAGGAAGACGTTACGGTCGACCCGGTGCATCCCGCTGCCCAGTCCGAAGACGACTCCGCTGCTGAAGTCCAGGATGCGCTTGGCGACTTCGGTGTCGGCGCCGGTGAGATCGAGCAGCACCGGGATCTGCGCGACGAGGTATTCGGCGACCTCGCGCGCGTCGGCGAAGACCTGGACCCGCAGGACGACGAAACGACGCTGCTCGGCCGCCGCGTAGTCCTGCGGAACCGTGCGGTGGTCGACTCGCGAGGGCCACTCGTTACGGCTGCGCAGCGGGACGACCTGGGCCAGCCCCTCCCACTGCTCGTCGGTGACGTCGTACCTCTCGTACCTACTCATGCGCACCATCCTCGCGCCCCTCACCCGTTCGGCTCAACAGCGACACGGGCGAGTCGGGCATGGATCGATGCGCGCGAATCGGCATCGGACCGATGCGGGCGCCGGGTCAGCCCGCGGCAGGGTCGGGGACGAGGCCGGCGGCGACCAGGCCCGCGAAGACCGCGTCCCTCATGACCTCGACAGCGGACAGCGGACGGACCATCACGGTGAACTCCTTGATCAGGCCTGCCTCGTCGAACTGCAGGAGATCGAGGCCGTGGATCTCCTTGCCGTTCACGACGGCCCGGAAGATCAGGATCTCCGAGGGGGTCTCGTCGCCGTCCGTGCTGGTCTGCGCCGTGCCGGCGAGCTGTCCGACGTAGCGGAAGTCCTCGAAGGTGCGCAGTAGGACGCCGAGGAGACCGAGCACCATCGGCCGCCCTTCGAAGGGGGTGAATTTCACCGGGCTGTAGAAGCGGATGTCCTCGGTGAACAGGTCTTCCAGTGCACTGAGATCCCGCTTCTCCACGGCGGCGCGGAAGCGTTCGGCAGTCTCCATGATTCCTCCTGATGCCCAGATTCTTACTGGGACCGATTACTCAAGAATCTGATTAGTCACTTTCTTGAGTATCATGCGGACAGAGACCGAGGGAAGGGGCTGCCGCGATGGCTTTGCGACATGCCGTGCTGGCGGCGCTGCTGGACGGCGAACACAGCGGCTACCAACTGGCCAAGGCGTTCGACGTCGGCGTCGCGAACTTCTGGCATGCCCTGCCTCAGCAGCTCTACGCCGAGCTGGCCCGGCTGGAGAAGGACGGGCTGGTCGCAGGTCGCCAGGTGGTGCAGGAAACCCGGCCCAACAAGCGCCTGTTCACCGTCACCGACGCAGGTCTCGCCGAGCTGGAACAGTTCGCCGCGACCGCGTCCAAGCCCTCCTTCATCCGCGACGACCTGCTCGTCAAGGTCCAGGCCGCCGACCGCATCGGCACCGGGCCGGTGATCGAACAGCTCGAAGAGCGCGCGTCCGTCGCAGCCGCCAAGATCGAGCTCTTCGGCAAGCTTCTGCGCAAGATGCGCGGCGAGATGGACGAGGAGGAGTTCCTGCGCCGGGGCGAGCGGATCGGGCCGTATCTGACCTGTCTGCGCGGTCTGGCCTTCGAGGAGGACAACCGCGCCTGGTGCCTGCGGATCGCGGCCGTTCTGCGCGAACGGCAGCCGGACCGCGCACAGTTGTGAGTCGTACGAGACTGCTCAGGCCGGCCCGCGCCGTTCGAAGACCAGGTCCCGCGCCGTGCCCAGGGCCGTGGCCACGGCCCCCAGCAGCACCGCGTCCTCGCCCAGTACGCTCGGCGCGACCTTCGGACGCAGTGGCGTAAGGGACTTGAGCGTGTCCTGCACGGTGCGCAGCAGCAGGTCCGCGCTGTGACCGACGCCTCCGCCGAGTACGACGAGATCGGGGTCGAGGACCGCGGCCACCGCGGCGACGGTGTGGGCGAGCCGTTCGCCCTCCTGACGGACCGCCTTGACCGCAGCGGGGTTGTCGCGGCGCGCCGCGTCGAAGACGTCCTTCGCGGTCAGCGGTCCCGTCATGCCGAGCGCGCGGGCGGCCTCGACGACGGCCTCGCCCGAGACCGCGTCCTCCAGGGTGTCGGGCTTGTGCCGGCCGGGCCACGGCAGGAAACCGATCTCGCCGGCGCCTCCGTGCGCGCCGGTGAACAGGCGCCCCTCGCTGACGATGCCCATGCCGAGTCCGGTGCCGATCATCACGTAGACGAAGAGCCTGCTTCCGGAGCCGACACCGAAGGTGTACTCGCCCAGTGCCGCGAGGTTGGCGTCGTTGTGGACGGCGAGCGGTACGCCCAGCTGCTCGCGCATCCGGTCGAAGAGCCCGGCGCGGCCCCAGCCCGGCAGATGCAGGGCATAGCGCACGCGGTGCTGTTCCTCGTCGTACACGCCCGGCGTGCCGACCACGGCCTGGGCGACCTTGTCCGTATCGACTCCGCTCTCGGCGACGACCCGGTGGGCGGTGGCGACGACCAGGTCGGCCATGGTGGCCGAGGTGCGGGCGCGGTTGCGTACGTCGGTACGGGTGACGACCGAGCCGTCCAGATCGGCGAGCGCGACCCGCAGCCAGTCGCGGCCGATGTCGATGCCCAGCGCGTATCCGGCGGCCGGGTCGGGGGCGTAGAGGACGGCGACGCGGCCGCGTTCGGGGGCGTGGGTGCCCGCTTGCCGTACCAGGCCTGCCTGTTCCAGCGCGGCGAGGGCGCTGGAGACGGTGGGTTTCGACAGGCCGGTCTCGCGAGCGAGCTGAGCCCGCGAGGCGGCTCCGCCAGTTCGCAGCCGGTCGAGCAGCAGTCGTTCGTTGGTGCTGCGCAGTCGCTGCCGGTTCCAGCGCTGCTCGGCGCTCTCCTCGCTGCTGGTGGTCATGCCGTCATTCTCACGCATCCCCTGACGACCTCTTGACGAGCAAAGTAAAGCTCCTTAACTTAATCACACCCGGCGCCGCCGTGCATCCCTGCTTCGGTGAAGTACTGGCGAATCGGCCACAACTCCCCGCCCCGCCACCTGAGATCAGGGAGGCCTCCCTTGTCCAAAACCCCGCCGCCCGCCGACGGCTTCGTGCGCCGCATCGGCCCCTTCCAGGCGACCGCCATCAACATGAGCCAGATGTGCGGCATCGGGCCGTTCGTCACCATCCCCCTGATGGTCGCCGCCTTCGGCGGGCCGCAGGCCGTCATCGGCTTCGTCGCCGGCGCGGTGCTGGCTCTCGCCGACGGCCTCATCTGGGCCGAACTGGGCGCGTCCATGCCCGGATCCGGCGGCAGTTACGTGTATCTGCGCCAGGCCTTCCAGTACCGGACCGGCAAGCTCATGCCGTTCCTGTTCGTATGGACGGCCATGCTCTTCATCCCGCTGATCATGTCGACGGGCGTGGTGGGCTTCGTCCAGTACCTCGGCTACCTCGCGCCCGGCATGGGCAGGACGACCGGCGACCTGACAGGCCTCGGCGTCATCGCCCTGGTGATCGTGCTGCTGTGGCGCGGCATCGAGCACATCGCCAGGATCAGCGCCGTCATGTGGACCGTCATGATCGCCTCGGTCACGCTGGTGATCGCGGCGGCGGCCTCCGACTTCAGCGCCGATCTGGCCTTCACCTACCCCGCGCACGCCTTCGAGTTCACCAGCAACACCTTCTGGATCGGCTTCGCCGCGGGCCTGACGATCGGCATCTACGACTACCTCGGCTACAACACGACCGCGTACATGGGCGCTGAAGTCAAGGATCCCGGCCGTACACTGCCGCGCTCGATCATCTTCTCGATCCTCGGCATCATGGCCATCTATCTGCTGCTGCAGATCGGCACCCTCGGCGTCATCGACTGGCACCGGATGACCGACCCCTCGGACATCGCCTCGACCTCCGTGGCCTCCGCCGTCCTGGAGGAGACCTGGGGCAAAGCAGCCGCCGACATCGTCACCGTCCTCATCCTCATCACGGCCTTCGCCTCCGTCTTCGCCGGACTCCTCGGCGGATCGCGGGTGCCCTACGACGCGGCACGCGAACGGGTCTTCTTCCGCCCGTACGCCAAGCTCCACCCCAAACACCGCTTCCCGATGCTGGGCCTGGCCACGATGGGCGTCGTGACGGCCATCGGCTTCCTCATCGGCCGCCACACCGATCTGGCCACCCTCATCCAGCTGCTGACCACGGTGATGGTGATCGTCCAGGCCCTGGCCCAGGTGGTCGCCCTCACCGCCCTGCGCAAACGACAGCCAGGACTGCGCCGCCCGTACCGGATGTGGCTCTACCCGCTGCCGAGCATCATCGCCCTGGTGGGCTGGCTGGTCATCTACGGATACGCCGACAAGAACTCCCCGGGCCGCCACCCCATCGAATGGTCACTGGCGTGGCTGGCGCTCGGCTGCGTGGCGTTCGTGGCGTGGGCGCGGTACGAAAAGGTGTGGCCCTTCGGGCCCAAGGAGATCTCCGAGGACTACCTCGCCCGGCAGGACAGCGGGGCCGATCCGCAGGACAGCGGCACGGAAACGGTCACGGCCTGACTGCCGGGGCAAGGGCTTTCGGCACCGCGGGACGAAGCCTCGACCCGCGGTGCCGTCTGATCGGGCGCCGGCGAAGCCGCGCGTCAGTGCCCTTGTCCGCAGGCTCAAGGATCGCCACGCACTCCACGTGATGCGCCATCGCTAAGAGTTCACGAGGACGACCGAAGACCCGCGGGTGTCACAACGCTCGTGATCAATACAGCTAGAGCGCCCCGCTGAGGGCTCGCAGAGTGAGGCCCGTTCCGACGATGACCACGAGCACCGCGGTCAGGACCGGGGAATGCCGGGCGGCCCAGGTGATACGGGTCAGGCGGCCGGCGGCCAAGGCGGAGTCCAGCCGGTCGCGGAGCCGGACGAGCAGGATTCCGGCAGCGGTGAGGGTGGCGGCCATGCCAAGGCCGTAGCCGAGCACGAGCAGGATCCCGAAGGTGGTACGGCCGAGGGCGATGGCGCCCAGCAGGACAACGAGGGCGGAAGGGCTCGGGACAAGCCCCCCGGCGATGCCCATGCCGACAAGCCCTCGCCGTGTGATGCCCTCCCCCCAGGTGTGCGTGTGGCCGTGCGCGTGCGGGGCGGCTCCATGACTGTGCCTGTGTCCGTGATGCCCGTGCCGGTGGGGGGTGGGGATCGTGGGGCCGACGGGTTCGGGCGGGGCAACCAGCGTGACCGTGTCGCGGTGGAGCGCCGCCGTCGCCGTCGTGGGAGTCGACGGCGACGGAGACGGGTTGTGATCACCGCTGTGGGGGCTGTGGGGCTGTCCCCCGGCCGGGTCCGGGTCCGGGTCCGGGTCGCCGTCCGATCGCGCCTGCGTGCCCACCTTAGGTACGTGATGGCTGTGTGTATGCGGCGTCCCGTGCCGGTTGCGCCAAGAACTGCGGAGCAGGGCGACGCCCAGCACGGTCACCAGGAGCCCGCTGGCCAGTCCCAGCCATGCGAGGAGGGTTTCTCCCGCCAGGCCGGTGCTCACCGAGAGCAGCAGGCCGAGCCCCAGGACACCGGCGCTGTGGGTGAAGGTGACCGTGGCGCCGACGGTGACGGCATCGCGTACGCTGCCGCGCCGTCCCGCGAGGTACGCGGCCATGATGGTCTTGCCATGGCCCGGCATGGCCGCATGGGAGACGCCCAGAACGAGGGAGAGCAGCAGGGCGAGCAGGCCGACGCCGGCCGACAGATGCCGGGCGCCGACCAGGCTGTTGAACACGCCGGTGAGGCGCTCCAGACCCGCGGTGAGAAAGCCGGCCGCGGGTACGGCGGGGGCCGTGCCGGACGCGGCGGCCGCGCCCGGCACGGTCTGCAGTACTACGGTCCGCTGGTCCAGGGGAGCCGCGAGCAGATCATTGGGGTAGGACCGCAGTTCGTCGCTCACCGAGCGCTGGGACACGGGCGACCGGATCAGCCGGACCCCGTAGCCGGTAGCGGTGATCTCGTGCCATCCGATGCGTGTCGCGTCGAATCGGTCGTCGAACCGCACCCGGGCTGCGGTGTCCAACCGGGCGGCCGCGGTGAGTTCGCAACTCAACCGGCTTGTGGAGAGCCCTGCGGCGCCGGGCCGGTAGCGGAAGTCCTGAGCCGTGACGCGCCAGCGCAGGGGGCCGTTCCCGGCGGTGGCGTACAGCGAGCGGGCCAGTTCCGCGCAGGACGACGCGGCATAGGCAGCGGATTCGGCAGCGTCGGCGCGACCGTCGTGGTTCGCGTCCACGCGTGCGCGTTCCTGGAGGGCGGCGATCTCGGCGCGGTCGATGACGGCGGAGTTCTCCACGTGATCGGGGTACAGACGCAGCCCGTTGTAGTGATTGACGGTGAAGTTGCCCAGGGGGTGGGCTTCGGCGGCGGGCGCGCCGGCGACCATGACGCCGGTGAGCGCGGCGGCTGCCAGGGCGGCGGCACGCGGGTACATAACGATCACGATTCCTGGCCGATCCGGGCGAGAGCGGAGCGTGCCGCGGTGGGGTGGAGGATGTCGAAGTGCGGATTGATCCGCAGTGCGCGGTGCAGATCGGCGCGGGCCGCGTCCAGGTTGCCCAGTGCCTGGTGGATCACTCCGCGGTGGTAGAGGAAGAGCGCGTTGCGAGTGCCCAGGGCAAGCGCCTTGTCGGCCCAGGTCAGCGCCTCGCGGTCGCGTCCCGCGCGGTGCAGCGCCCACGCGTAGGCGTCCTGCATGGCCATGAACGGGCGTGAGCGCAGGCCGCTCAGCCCGAGCTCGACGGCCTCGGCGGGGGCTCCGTGATCGGCTTCGAACAGGGTGCCGTCGGAGTCGAGCGATACTCCGGCCGTCCGGAAGAGGCGCTGCTGTGCCCGGTACAACTCGTACTGCTGCCGGGCCTCTTTTGTCCTGCCGAGGGATTCCTGCAGCTCCCCGAGGGCGATGACGTACTCGGGTTGCGGGACCCTCGCGATGGCGTCGGTGTAATCGCGCACCGCTTGCGCGGTGTTGCCCATGGCGGCAGCGGCTCTGGCACGGATTTCCAGGAGTGATGGATTTCCCGGATCATCGCGCAGCCCGGCTTCGGCTTCGCGCAGGGCTGTGGCGGGATGGCCTTCGTTGAAGGCGAGTTCCGCCAGGTGGTAGCGGGCGAACGCGGCGTCCGCGGTGCTGCCTGAGTCGTTGAGTGCGCGCCGCATGAGCGCTTCGGCCTCGGCGGTGTCGCCGCGCAGTTCCCAGGAATAGGAGGCGCGGGCGAGGGAAGCGGCGGACGGCTGGAGATCCACCATGTCCTGGACGGCCTGGAAGGACTCGTTGTAGCGGCCGAGCTGGGTCAGCGCGTCCCCCAGCACTCCATGCGCGGCCGCGCTGTACGGGTTGGTGGCGACGGCTTTCCGGGACCAGGCCAGCGCGGCGGTGAAGTCGTGCCGGGCGGCGGACAGCGCGGCCATGCCGGTCTGCGCAGCGTAGTTGTCCTGGCGTTCCAGCGCCATTGAACGGTCCAGTGCGCGCTGGGCCTTGGGGTAGTACGACGGGTCCGCGGTGTTCTTGGCCTGCTGGACGTAGTCCACTCCCAGCTCCGCCCAGCCGCCGGCATCCTTCGGGAGGCGGCGCAGCCGTTCCTGGAGGGCGCTCACCCGCCGGGCGAGGCTGTCGTGAGGGCGGGCGCCGCCCGCGGCGGACACCGGACCGACGTCGCCGGGACTCGCTGATCCGGCGGGGTTCAGGACGACGGCCCCGACGGCGAACAGGCCCGCGCCGAGGGCCAGGACGCAGGCCGCTCTGGCCAGTCGACGGCGGCGCCTGGACGGCTTCGCGGGCACGCCGGCGGCGGGCGGCGAGGGAGAGAACACAAGAGCCCCCCAGTGGGCAGGACGTGGGTGGACGGAGAGGGATGGGAGTGAGCGGGAGGGGCGAGGCACGGGTGGTCCTCGCCCCTCCGGGAGACCGCCGACCACGGTGTGTCGCAGGCACGGCGAACGGGCTACGACAGGCGGCCGGTGCGGAGTACGGGTGTCAGTGCCTACGTCGGCCCAGCACCCGCACGCCGTGTGTCACCAACGTGGTTCACGGGTTGGTGTTGGGCAGCGGCACGTAGGGGAACGAGGCACCGAAGCCGTGATCGTTGGTGTCGACCTTGTCTCCGTCGGCCAGTTCAGGCACGAGTACCCCCGTCTGGGCCGCGCCTTCCATGGCCTGGAGGGAGATGTCGATGACGTCGTCGGCGAGCCTGCGTCCGTTGGGGAAGCCGGCCAGATCTCCCGCGAGAACGCCGAGGCGGTTCGGCACGGCGGTGGGCGGGATGGACATGTTCAGCCGGAGTTCCTCGGCCGGCACAATCCGGTTGACCGGGGCGTCGGCATTGAGCCGCTGTGCGTTGAGGTCCGCCACGATGGGGCCGCACGCCGCGCAGATGCCGGTGAGGTAGATCTCGAAGAGATCGTTGCGCGGAGTCGCCGGCGCGGGGATCCCGTAGATCTGCTGGATCAGCTTCGGCAGGATCGGGTCAAGGACCTTGTCCACCACCGGCTGCACCGTACGGTCCTGGTCGGGCGAGAGCGTGTTGAAGGCGTCCTTGTACCTCAGCGGTACGACGACCTCGTTGACCAGAGGGTTGCCGAGCCGGGAGACCTGGCGCCAGCTGTCCTTCCCAGGGCGTCCGTCGCGCGTGACGTCCGCACCGCGGCGGTCGGTGGTGGACCAGATGCCGACCACGGGGTTGCGGCTGGCGTTGCCCTTCAGGGCCAGGACCTGCTTCGGGACCTGGATGGCGAGGGTGTTGACGTTGTACCCGCCCAGGGTGTCCAGTCCCCGCTCCGAGAGGTCGCCGCCGTACAGCAGGTCGAAGACGCGCAGGTCGGCGAAGAACGGGTCGTCGGACTGGCCCGCGAACGTCTGGCCGCCGCCGGGAAGCGGCCGGATGGCCTGGCTGAACAGAGAGGCGTAGTTGGGCATGGACGCCGGACCGACCCGGGAAGGCGCGGCCGGAGCGTTGTGGAGCAGGGTTTGGACGTTCTTGTGGGAGTCGGTGACCGTCAGGTCGTACGTCTGGCTGAAGTTCAGGTCCGGGTCGGTCAGCGTGGTCACGACGCCGGTGTTGTACAGGAACTGGTTCGCGGCGTCGCGGACGTGGTTGGTGAACTTCCAGGTGTACGTGACGTCCGGACGGCCGTCTCCGTCATTGTCGATCTTGATGTTGTAGCGGGCGTCGTCGGCGAACGCGTAGAAGTTCGGGCCGCCGTTGGGCTCTTCGAACGGAATCCAGCTCGCGACAAGAGTGACGGTGTCCGGGTTGTCGGGACTGGTGAAGGCGTAGACGTCGGTGTTGTCCGCCCGAGGATCGCCTGCGATGAGCGGGGCCTCGCGGTGACTGGAGGCGGTGCTGACGCCGGGTGCAAGGGTCAGCGCGGCGAGGGACGCTGCCAGCGCGCCGGCTCCCAGCCCCGCCACCGTGCGGCGGAATCTGAAGCGCGACCGGTTGCGGCCGGTCGAAAGAAGGGTCATCGGGTTTCCTCTGCTCAGCAGCCGCGGTCGGCACAGCAGCCGGACAACCTCCGTGTGCTGCACCCTGGCTGTCCGGGTTTGCGTGCAGAAAAGCACTGGCGGCGTGCGAAGTGCTGGAGGGTGTTTGAGCCGTGTGGCTCACCCGATGGGGGCCGGTCCGCGATGACTTCGCAGATCACAGCGAGGAGGTACCTGCTGTTCGAGGAGCCATTGATTCACCCGACACGGTCGCGCCGGGACTGGGCCGGGTGGGTGGGCGATGCGCGCGGGCAGGTTCGGCGACGCGGCGCACCCAGGTAGGCCGTGACGCCACTGGGCCGCGCGCAGTACGGTCACGCGCACGACGGGAGACGGGAAGAGGAACCCCATGAGCCCGAACGCAGGCGAAACCGTACGCCTCGAGGACGCGGTGCTCACGCGTGCCGCGCAGGCGGGTGACGTCGCTGCCCTGGGTCTGCTGCTGGAGCGACACCGGGCGGGTATGCGCGCCGTGGCGCTGAGCATTCTGGGACCGGGTCCCGACGTCGACGACGTGGTCCTGGTCCACGGTGGATTCGTGGACGGATCTGGCTGGCAGGGTGTCCACGAGCGCCTCGTGGAAGCGGGCTACAAGGTAAGCATCGTGCAGAACCCGACCCAGTCCCTGCCCGGCGACGTCGCGGCGACTCTGCAGGTCGTTGCGGAGCAGGACGGCCCCACCGTGCTGGTGGGTCACTCCTACGGAGGTGTCGTGATCACCGAAGCCGGACGGGACCCCAAGGTATCCGCACTCGTCTACGTCGCGGCATTCGCACCGGACGAGGGCGAATCCGTCAACACCTTGATCGCGGACCCGCCGCCAGGTGCGCCCGTTCCACCGATCCTCCCTCCGAAGGACGGGCAACTCCTCCTCGACCGCGAGCGGTTCCACGCCTCCTTCGCCGGTGACCTGCCCCAGGCACAGGCACGATTCATGGCCGACTCCCAGGTGCCGTGGGGAGTCGAGGCCCTGAACGGCGCCGTCGGCGTACCCGCGTGGCGAACCAAGTCCAGTTGGTACCTGGTCGCTGCCGACGACCGCATGATCCCTCCCCCGGCTCAGCGGGCGATGGCCGAGCGTGCGGGTGCCACCGTCGCCGAGGCTCCGGGCAGCCACTCCATCTACGTGTCGCAACCCGCCGTGGTCGTCGACATGATCAGTCAGGCCACCGCCGCTCAGGTCGCGTCGGGGAAATAGCGCCGTCCGCCCGCAGGGCGGGCGGGGGTCAGCGTGGCCTCGTAGCAGGTGAGTTGGACAAAGATCAGCTTCCGCAGGCGGTGCAGGACGGACCGGCTCCCACCCCTCAGCGGGAGCCGGTCACGCGGGCGGGGTGTCGTACGCGGCTCTGCTGGCCTGGATCCGTGCGTTGTGCGCGATGGCCCAGCCCGCGAGCGCCAGGGCGGGCGGGATGAGGCTCTTCCCCATGGCCGTGAGCGTGTACTCGACACGTGGCGGAACCTCCGCGTAGACGGTGCGGGAGACCAGTCCGTCACGCTCAAGGTTGCGCAGGGTCAGTGTGAGCATCCGCTGCGAGATGCCGGGGATCTGCTTGTGCAGTTCGGTGAAGCGCAGACGCCCGTCGTCGAGCGTGGCCACGATGAGCAACGTCCACTTGTCGCAGATCCGGTCCAGTACGGCACGGATCGCCCGACCGCCGTCTCCTCGGATCATGCAGGTGTGTTCGTACTGCGACATGACAGCTCCCTGTGCCTTGCTCACATCAGTGTGCCTTTTGTAGGCCTCCCGATAGTGACTCATGATGGAGCAACTTACGGTTGGTAACTAACGCGAGGGATCTCCATGCATGTCGCGTACTGGATCGTCGCCGCGCCCCTCGCACTGTTCTATATCTATGCGGGAGGCAAGAAACTCCTCCAGGATCAGGAGCAGTTGCGTCCCATGATGGGCTGGGTCGACAGCGTGCCCATGCCGCTCGTCAAGCTCATCGGGGCCCTGGAGGTCCTCGGCGCGCTCGGTCTGCTCCTGCCGCCTCTGACGGGGATTACGGCCTGGCTCGCCGTCGCGGCCGCGGTCGGCCTGGTCCTTGTGCAGATCGGCGGTATGACGCTGCACTTGTCCCGGGGTGAAGTCCGGGAGACGGGGCTCAACATAGTTCTTCTGGTGCTCGCCGCGGTCTCCGTATGGCTGGGAACCGTCTGGCTCTGACCGTGCGCCCGGCCTGGCTGTGCCGGTCAAGTCCGTGATCTCGACCGGGGTGCCGTGGCGTTCCGTGCCCAGCTGGCGCCTCACCTGGTGGGCAGTGGTCATGGATCCCATGAGCAGGACCGCACCACGCCTGCTCAACCCCCGGCCCAGGCTCGCCATCACGCGGTTGAGCCGGCCGGAGACGACGCTCGGCGGTGGTGTGCGGCGGTCAAGGGCCCGCAGCGCCGTCGCCACGACCTCCCCAGGGGACTGGCGTTTGGAGCCGCCGTCCGCGGCATCCGAACCGATGACGTCGAAGAACTCGGTGCTGGTCGCACCGGGAGACAGTGCGAGTACGCGCAGCCCGGTGCCGCGGGATTCGTGCCACAGGGCTTCGGTGAAGCTCAGCACGAATGCCTTGGCCACCGCATAGACGGCCATGTTCGGGACGGGCAAGTACGCGGCCATGCTCGCGACGTTGATCAGTACTCCGGTGCCGGCGGTCCGCAGCGGCTCGATGAACGCCCGGCTGATGTCGATGACGCGCGCGACGTCGACGCTGATCTCCTCCCGCAGGCGCTGCGGGTCCTCTCGATGGAACGGGCCGCCCGGCCGGACTGCGAGAGCGCACCCGGCGAGCAGTGCGGGTCGAGATCGTCGCCACCGCGATGAGGCTTTTCCTCGAGCGCGGTTTCGAGGCCACGACCATGGAGCAGATCGCGGGCGAGATCGGCATTTCGCGGCGCTCGCTGTTCCGCTACTTCGGCACGAAGGAAGACATCGTGCTGGGCGACCACGCCGAAAGCGGCAGGGTCCTGCAGGCCGCATTGGAAGCCCGTCCGGCGGGCGAGTCCCCATGGGACGCACTGCGGGCGGCCCTCAAGACGCTCTTCGAGTCGCTCCCGTACTCGCCGGAGGACTTCCTCAAGATCACCAGCATGCTCCACGCGTCACCCTCTCTCCGAGCACGTCAGCTGGAGAAACGTCAGCAGTGGGCAGAACTGCTCGTGCCGGACATCGCTCGACGACTGGGCGCCGACGCGGACCCGATGACCCGGCTGCGCGCCGGCGCGCTGGTCGCCTGCGCCCTGGCCTGCTCCGAAGCAGCAACGGACGCCTGGGTCCGAAGCAACCGCACGGTCGACATGGAACGGGCCTTCGATGAGGCGGTCGCCGCAGTCCGCGGATAATGCCGACGATGCCCGTCAGGCTCCAGCCCAGCGGGGAGCGGACGAACGGCCGCGCGCGGGGCAGAGCCCGCTCCGTGGTCGGGACCCGCGTCGCCCGCATGGCCGCCCAGCGCACACGAGCAGCCGCAGGCGTTCGCCGACGAACGCCTGCGTTACGACCACCTCGCGTTCATGGCCCGGACCGAAGCGGGGATCCGCCTCCAGACAGCCCATCTGGCCTGCACACCAAGCATGCTGACGCCTCATCAGGAGATGCATCAAACTTGCGTCACATGCGTCGAATATGCGTCAGCACGTGCCTTCTGCCGCTGACCTGGCGAGACCGCCGAGCCATGCGCCGAGCTCGCCCTGCGGTCGCGCCTACCGGGACCACACCGTGCCGCGGGCCTCGTACTCCAGCATGGCCTCGACGCTCGTCGCCGCGTCGGGGCCCAGTTCGCGGCGGACCAGCCACAGGGCGAGCTCCAGGCCCGAGGTGATGCCCCCGGCCGTCACCAGATCGCCGTCGTCCACGACACGCGCCATCTTCAGCACGCCGCCCTGCCGCTCCAGGTCCGGGCGTGCCTTGTGGTGGGTGGTACAGGGCCGGCCTCGGGTCAGTCCGGCGGCGGACAGCAGCATGACGCCCGTGCACAGTGCGCTGATGGTGAGCCCTGGGCGGGTCGCCGCTTCCAGTGCGCGGGGAAGGGTGCCCCGCCGGATCTCGGCCCACACCCCGGGATCCTCGCGGCGGGCGTAGCCGCCGCCCGGCACCACGATGATGTCGGCCTCGTCCGGGGCCCAGCCGTGCTCGACGCGGACTCGCGTTCCGTACGAAGCGCGGACGAAACCGGGGTGGGCGGCAGTGACATAGCGGACCTCGACCGCCCGGTCCGTAAAGAAACGGGAGGCTGAGAAGACCTCGTACGGTGCTGCGAAGTCGAGTTCCTCCACCCCGTCGAACATGACGATGTGCACCTTGAGTGGTTTCCGGCCCCCAGCGGTGCTGCTCTCGGCCGCGGAGGCGGCCGGGCCGGCTCCGACTCCGGCGACTCCCGCGACCGCGCCGGTGACGCCGAGGGCGGTCGAGGCCCGGAGCAAGTCCCTTCGGTTCAGGCTCATTCAGTTCTCCTCATCGGTGTGGTTCGGACGGTATGGATCCGGGCCCGCCTTGGATGGTCACTCGGGGCGGGACGGCCGGGCCTGCCCGTCGGGATCCATGCAGACGGGGTCCCCCTCGACCACACCTGTCTCGTCCTTCACCGTTCCAGCGAGCCGCAGCCTCTTCGCAGAAGTCGACGGCGCCAACGCACGAGTTCCTCATCGATCTTGTGGCATGCGCCACAGCCGGCCAGGCGCAGGTCGCAGTACGGCGCCCGAAAGGGCAGCGGCGGGCGCTTCGGTGGTTGCCCTTGCAGGCGTGTGCGGGAGGCACTGCCTGGCGCAGCATGGGTTGCGGAAGGGGTGAGGGGTCCGTGGTCAACTGCGCAGAGTGCGGGAATCGGTGTGATCCCGGGGAGCAGTTCTGCGGCGCCTGCGGTGCCTTCCTCGAGTGGTCGCGGCCGAACACCCCGGCAGCCGCGGCTCAGCCGGATGCCACAGTCCCGACCCCGACAGGGCCGGACGTCGCCGTGCCTCGGGAGGAACCCGCAGCGCAGGCGAGCGGGCCGACCATCCCGCCGAAGCCCACCGCCCCGCCCCTGCGCGCCGTTCAGCCTCATGTCGAGGAGCCCGGCCGTCCGGTGCCGCCGCCGTCGCGGCACGGGGATGCCGCCGAACCGCCGCCCCAGGCCGGGGACCTCATCTGCGGCCAGTGCGGCAGCGGAAACCTGCCGACGAGGCGTTACTGCCGACGTTGCGGTGCCTCCCTCGCGGACGCCCCTGTCGTACCCCGGCCGCCCTGGTGGCGGCGGCTGTTCACACGCCGGCCCAGGCCGAAGCCCGTCGCCGGGGAGCGGCCACCGCGCAGGCAGTGGCAGCGGCCGCGATTCGTCCTGCCGCTGCTGGTGCTTTGCATCCTCGTGGCGGTCGGGTACGCCTTCCGCGGCGAGGCCGACCGAGTGCTGGAGGCCGTAAGGGACCGGACGTCCAAGACCGAGCAGATGCATGCCGTGAAGGTGACGGCGTCGAGTGCGGGAAAACAGCACCCGGCCACCCTTGCCGTGGACGGGACCACGGACAGGTATTGGACGCCCGCACTGCCCGGAGCCTTCAAAGGGGAGTATCTGGAGGCCGCGTTCGCCGAACCCGTTCGTCTGCTCGATCTCGTCGTCCATCCCGGCAGCTCTCCTGCCGCCGAGACGTTCCTCACCCAGGCGCGGCCCAGCAGTCTGCTGATAACCGTCACCTCGAAGGACGGCCGGACGACCGTCAAGACCGTCCAACTGGCCGACGTGCCGGGAGGACAGCGCTTCCACCTCGCCGTCAGCCATGCCGTCCGGGTCCGGCTCACGGTCCAGGGCGTGTACGGGGGCGGGGCCGGCCGGTATCTCGCCTTCGCCGAGGTCGAGTTCTTCAGACGGCGCTGAGCCGGGTGTCTCAAACGACACCCAGGGTATCCAGCATCTGCGCGTGCCGGCGCTCCGCGTGCCGGGCCGCCACCGGGTCACCGGCCTGCCGGTGGGCCGCGATCAGTAACCGCCACACCGCGTCCTGGAACGGGTCCAGGGACAGCGCGTGCGCGGCGGCCGCCACCGCAGCCGCCGCGCGGTTCCGGCCGAGTTCCACCTCGGCCAGCGCGTGTGCCACCCGCACCGCCTGGTTGCGATACTGCTCACGGATCGGCACCACCCACTCCGCCGGGCCGTCCTCCGGCAGCAACTCCCCGGTGTAGAGCCGCAGGGCCCGCCCCAGCGCCCCCGCCGCCCGGTCCGCCTCCCCGCGCGCTGCCGCCCGCAGGCCCTCCCCCGCCGCGGCCTCGAAGGCCTGTACGTCGCAGCTGGCCCCGGGGTCCAGCACCAGCATGTACGCCTCGCCCGACCGCACCAGCACCTGGGCCCTCCCTCGTCCGGTGCCCGGTTCCAGGACGGTCCGCAGGGCCGAGACCGCGACCTGCAGTCCGCGTCCGGCCGTATGGGCCGGGCTCTCCGGCCACAAGGCGGCCATCAGCTCCTCCCGGTGGACGGGCCGCCCCGCGTGGACGGACAGCAGCCGGGCCAGCGCCCGTACTCGCGGCCGGGTGCGGCTCCAGTCCAGTGGACGCCCTGCCAGTGTGGCCTCGTACCGTTGGAAGCAGCGCAGAGACAGCGACACGGAGGGGGCCCCGTCGGTGCGGTGCAGGGTGCCCGTGTGCCGGTCCGGCCGTGCGCAGCGCCGGGCCAGGTGCGCCCGCAGCAGCGGCACTTCGGTTTCCAGGCCGTACTCCTCGGCGAGTTCCGGCGCGTCGGCCCCGTCGTGGCCGCCGGGGTCATCGGGTCCCCGTTCCATCGCACGCACGAGCCGGGGCGGTAACGCCTCCAGCACTTCCCGGTCCAGATAGGTGCGCAGAGCGGCGGACTCCAGCGGGTCGCGGCCCGCGAGCACCGCCGGCCTGCTGAGGCTGAGGACACCGGGCCAGCCCTGGGTGAGTTCGGCGAGCTCCCGCGTGACCTCCGGGGCGTCCGGGAAGACGGAGGCGATCTCGCTTTCGCCCAGCCGCAGTTCACGGGCGCGCAGCACGGCGGTGTCGGCCAGTTCCAGCCGGGTGAGGTTTACCGCGGGCATCCGACGGCCGGCCAGGATCAGCCGCAGGTTCCGCGGCGCCAGCACGGCCAGTTCCTCCAGTAATGCCTCGGCAGGGCTGCCGTGCACGTGGTGGACCCCGTCGACGAGCAGCAGGACCGGATCCGCGCGGTGCTCGACCGCCAGCAGGACGAACTCCACGGACACCGGGTCGGGAAGCTCCAACTGCCTTCCCAGACTGGCGAGCAGCGAAGGCACCCCGAGAGTGTCACGGCACGGCCGCCAGTGCAGCACCTTCCCGGGGAAGGAGTCCGCGGTCCGCGTGAGCAGGGTGGTCTTGCCGTACCCGGCTGGAGCGACGAGCAGCGTCAGCGGCGCTGTCCCCCGAGCGAGCCCCGGCACCAGACGCTCGCACACCGTTCCGTGCATAAGGGCCTCCTCCCCCGACAGGAGGTCAAGGATGGTGCTCACTCTCCGCACCGGCGGAGTAACTGATTACCCCATAGGGGCTTGGGCGTGCAACATGCGTGCTTCCCTGGGCGTTCCGTGCGCCCCTGGTCATTCGGGGCCGGGGGCCGGGCGACGGCGCGCAGGGCGTACGCCCCGCTACGTCTCCGCGACCACCTCGAGGGTGAACGGCAGATGCACCGGCCGGTTGCGGGCCACGAGTGCCGACACGGCCGCCTCGTCCACCGACTCCGCGTCGGGGACCCGCAGCCGCACGGTCAGGTGCGGCTGCGGCGCACCCGGGAGCGCGGTCAGCGCGGTGGCCGACCACACCGTGCCGCCACTTTCCTCGATCTCCGCGGTGACCCCGAACACCTGGCGGATCTGCTCCGCGAGTCCCTTCGCGGTGCCCCGGGTGGCATGCCCGGGCACCGCTCCGCGCACCTCGCCCTCCGCGCCCACCCAGGCCGCGAGCAGCGCCAGGAAGTCGTCGGGGGCCAGGCGCGGGTCGAAGTACGCGGGAAGGCTGTCGAGCACGCCCAGCACGGGCGCCAGGACCTCGTCGAGGGCATCCGTGAGCCGTTGGACAAGGTCGTCGTCCGCGTACACGCCCGGCAACTGGGCTCCCAGCGGATGCCTGGTCCCCAGCCCCGGCACGATCCGGCGCTCAGTCATCACCGGTCACCTCCACTCGTGTCACACCACCCGCACCTGGTGGTCGTAGCTGAAGACCAGCGAGCCCGCGTCCAGCGTGATCCGCTCCGCCGGTTCGCCGCGTCGGCGGGTCTGAAGGTCCGCGGGGAACAGCCGTACGCTCTCCACCGCCTCCACCCCGGCGACCTGCTGGAGCACCGCGTAGACCTCCCCGCTGTGCACGGCCCGCCCGAACGGCCAGCCGTTCCCGTCCGGCCCGCCGGTGAGTGGGTTCAGACGGCTGTACAGGGCGGCGAGCGCGGCCCGCTGCACCCTGGCGGGCGGGACGCCGGCGGCCGCCTGGAGCACCGCGACCACCGTCACGCCCTGGTAGTACGGCGGCTCGACGACCAGCCGTGCGCCCAGCATGCGCCGCGCGTCCAGATGAGCCGCGACCCGGGCCAGGAGCTGCTCCGGGCAGGCCATCTGCCCGAACTCCAGGCGTCCTTCGCCGTCGTCCTCGGCGGCCGGGACCAGCAGCACCCGTACCCCGCCCGCGCCCGCGTCCACGCACCGTACCCGGGCAATCTCGGGTGCCATCTGCCTGGTGAGGTACTCGTAGTCGTCGGCCGTCACGGCCCGCTCCCGGGTGCGCAGCGCCGATGCACCGCGCAACCGGGCGTTCGCCACGTCCTCGCCGTCGACCCCGCCGCTCGCCGCCCGCCGGTTCTCCACCCGTGCGATGTACGGGATCGAGCTGCGCAGCACGGCGAGGGCACGGCGTGCCACGTTGCCGCGCCGACCGCCGCCCGCGAGATACGAACGGACCCGCACCGGGACGCCCTTGGCGGGAACGGCCCCGTAATGGCGGAGGGTGCCGTCGGCCTGCCGTACCGCCGGGCCGAAGCTCACCTCACCGGTGCTTCGGTCCAGTCGTATGTGCCGGGCCAGGGGGCCGGATTCGCCGAAGTGCGCGACCTCGGTCCACTCCGTCCACTCAGCTCCGGGGGCCGCGGTCTCCACGACGAACGGCGGGCCGCTCGCCACCACGGGAGCCCGGTCCAACGTGAACGTCTGGGCGGGCACGCCTTCGGAAACCCCGAGGATTTCCTCGCCGGTCCGCTCGGCGTGCACGGCCGGGGCGGTCCCGCCGATGGTGAACGCCTCGGCGGACAGCAGCTCCGGGGTCGCCGAGTACGTACGCTGCCCCTCGACGGGGGCCTGCACCACGCACCGCAGCCAGCCTGCTCGCTGCCGGGCCTCCACGGAGGCCAGGTGCCCGGCGGGCAGCTGGACCAGTACGTCGCCCGGCCGGTTGAAGCCGCCCGTGCCGTCGCGGTCGACCTCGCAGGGGGTCCAGCCCTCGGCCGTCCATGCCTCCCAGGCCAGCGGCGGGTGTTCGGGGTCGATGCCGTGGCCGGCCACCGGGAAGTCCAGCCGCAGCGCCACCACGCAGGAGGGCGCGGCCCGAGAGAGGCCGAAGAGCACGGCGTCGCCGGGGCGCGGCACGGCGGAGAAGCAGGGCACTCCGTGGCCTCCGGCCAGCTCGGTCCCTTGGTCGGCGGCCACGGAGCCCGGTTCTCCGGTGACGACGGCGAGGGCGGTCAACTCCACCGGGACGACGACCAGTTCCCGGACCGTCGAGAAGACCACCGCCTCCTCGGTCTCGGTGCGGTGCGTGGCGACTTCGGTCCCCTCCCGCACCTGCACGGTCTGGTCCTGCGGCGCCGAGAGCCAGAAGGTGACGTCGGTGCGGGCCGCCGTGGGCGGGTGCAGGGAGAGCCCGATCAGGTCGAGGAACGCCAGGTGGTTCTTGTCCGGGACCCGGTTCAGCCGATAGATCAGCTGATCGGTCATGTGTGCGAAGGCCTCGATCAGCGTGACGCCCGGGTCGGAGACGTTGTGGTCGCTCCACTCGGGGCAGCGCTGCTGCACCATCCGCTTGGCCTCGTCGACGAGGTCCTGGAAGCGCCGGTCGTCGAGATTGGGTTCGGGCAGGCTCACCGGTCACCTGCCTCCGCTGAGCCGTTCCCGTGCGCGGGGATCACATAGAACGGAAACACCAGGTTCCGGGGGTCGTTCGTGCCCCGGGGCGCGTACCGGATATCGATGTAGAGGGTGCCCTCGTCCTGCGCGTCGAAGGTGACGTTGACGTCGACCAGATCGATCCGCGGCTCCCAGCGCTCCAGCGACAGCCGCACCTCGTAAGCGAGGTGGGCGGCGGTGGCCGCGTCGGCGGGAGCGAAGACGTGGTCGTGGATCGCGCACCCGAACTCCGGGCGCATGGGCCGCTCACCGGGCGCGGTGCCGAGGATCAGTCGCATGCTCTCCTCGATCTCCCGGCCCCCGCCGACCAGGGCCACGGCCCCGGTCGCGTCGGTCCGTACCGGAAAGGCCCAGCCGGAGCCGATGAACTGCTCTCCCACCGCCCTCAGCCCCCGATCAGCACGGTGACCGCACCCATGACGATCGGCGCCCCGCACGCGGCCAGGTCGCCCATGCGCGCGGCCGGCATGCCGCCGATGAGAACGGTGGGACAGCCGGGCGGGGCGATCGCGGACGGAGGGTGCACGGCCGGGGGCGGGAACGAGCAGATGTGGGGGGTCGAGACGACGGCCGCGGGCATCCCCGCGATGAGCACGGTGGGCACCCCGGGCGGCCCGATCACCCCCGGGTGCCCGGTGGGGTCACCGACGCGTGCGGCAGGCGGCATCTCGTATGACTCCTCAGGCTGGTTGATTCGTTGGGTTTATGCGGTTGGCTGCTGCGGTTGGTTGCTACGGCTGGTCGACAGGGCTAGTTGATGCGGACGAGGGTGGCGCTGATCGAGCAGCTGGCACCGCCCTTGATCTCGGTACTCGCCTTCCCGTCGACCCCGACGGTCGTACCCTTGACCTCGATCTGGCCGTTGGTCTGCAGCTTCACCGCGCCCGCACCGCCGTCGACGTCGACCCCGGTCTGGGCCTTGACCCGGACGGACTGACCGGACAGTTCGAGCTTTCCGGTGCCGGCGTCCATGCTGATGCCCTGCTCGGCCTTGACGGTGACCTTCTCCTTGGCGGTGATCTCGACCTTGCCGTCGCTGTGCACGGTGACGGAGGTGGCCTTCTGGTCGAGGTGCAGGGTGAGTTCGCCGTCGCCGGTTGCCAGGCGTACGCCCTTGGGCCCGTTCGCGGCGTCCAGCAGCTCCAGCCGGTTGCCGGAACGGGTCACCAGGGAACGGCGGTTGGTGGCCCCGCTCGTGGAGTCGACGAGCGCGCAGTCGTGCTCGGACGGCTTGTCCTGGCCGTTGTAGAGCCCGCCGAGGACATAGGGATGGTCCACCCGGCCCTGTTCGAAGCCGACCAGTACTTCGTCGCCGACCTCCGGACCGAAGATGCCTCCACCTCCCTTGCCGCCGAGGTCCGCGGTCCTGGCCCAGTCGCTGACGTACTCCCCGTCAAGCCAGGGGAAGGCCAGCTTCACCCGGCCCCGGCCCTCGGGGTCCCGGGTGTCGGTCACCGTCGCGTTGACGAGCCCCCCGATGCGGTCCTGGGGGAGTCCGCCGCTCCCGCCCGAGGCCAGCCCGTACAGCGAGCGGTTGGAGCGGCCGCCTACCGTGATCCATGTCTGGTAGCCGATGTCCGGATCGAAGACGTGCCGGCTGCCGGAGATCGTGTACTTCCCTTCGAAGGGGGCCCCGACGTTGGCGAGGGTGACCGCCGTCCCGGCGCGCAGCTGCGGAATGCCCATGGCGACCGCGTCGAGCTCCGCGAACGAGGCGGCGAGGTCGGCGGCGAGCGCCTTCGCGGCCTGGTCGGCCTCGGCCTGCGTGCCGTACGGGGTATCCGTGGCCAGGAAGACGGCCTTGCCGAAGGGACCGGCGGCCTGGCCCGGGGTAAGCCCGAGTTGGAGCCGTTCGCTGCGGTCGGCGGGAGCCCGGCCGACGACGGCGGCCTTGGCCTGCACGTCCCAGCCGCGCACCTCGACCTGCTGGACCTGGTCGCTGGCGGTGACCGCGGCATGGCAGCGCAGCAGGTTCCGCCCGAACTCGAGCACGTGGGGGCTGGCCTGCGGCCGGGTGGAGGTGGCGGGCGCCGTCTCGGCCCTCGCCGGATCCCGGAAGGTGAACTTCCCGTCGACGACGGCGACTTCGGCACCGGCGAGATCCGCCAGCCGGTGCAGGAACTCCCAGTCGGTGATGCCCGGCTGGGCCAGGTGCTCGTACACCGTGGTCGTGGAGTCGACCCTTCCGACGGGCAGCCCGGCCCGCTTGGCCACCTGCACGGCGATGTCGGAGGCGGTCATCTGCCGATACCCGGCGACGCGGCGGCCCCGGAAGAACCGGTGCGCGTGGTCGAGCCCGCGGACCACGGTGAAGGTGCCGGTGGCGTCGAGGTCGATCTCGACGGCCGTGACCTCGCCGGACACCAGGAGCTGGCGCTGCGGATCGTCCCCGGCGCGCGCGTACAGCTTCATCGGCGTGCCGATGGTGATGCCCGTCTTGGGCAGCACCAGGTGGTGGGGGTCGCGGAAACGCATGACGAACAGATCGGGCAGCTGGGTGGAGTCGTCGACGTAGGCGGAGACGATCAGTTCGGCGACGGGCGGGGGCAGCGGCTGTCCGTTCACCTCGACGGCGAGGGTGTTGGCGAAGCTCTCACCGGCCATGCGGGGCCCCGATCTCCTCGGCGGCGGGCAGCAGCAGCTCCGTCCCGGGCGCCAGGCGCATCGGGTCGTCGATGCCGTTGGCCTCGGCGATGTCGCGCCAGGCGGCCGCATCCCCGTACTCCCGCCAGGCCAGCAGCGCGAGCGTGTCCCCGGAGACCACCCGGTGCACCCGGCGGGCGGCGAGCGCGCCCGAGGTGGGGTTCTGGCCCGGCACGGGCCCGCTGATCTCCTCCAGGGTCACCTGGCAGGTGGCCCGGATGGGCAGGCCGCCGGGCGTGAACAGGGTGTACTTGGCCTGCACTTGGCTGACGTACCCGACGAAACCGGTGAGCCCGCCCCAGTGGAAGATCACCCACGGCGGCACGCCCTGCTGCTTCTGGTGGGTCTGGTCGGTGGGCACACAGCAGGACAGCAGCGACTCGACGGCCGACACCACGCTGTCGTCCTGCTTGCCGGTGGCGTCGAAGAACATCTCCAGGGTGAGCTTGGACGGCCCCGCGCCCTTGAACTCCGCGGGCCCGGCCTTCTTGGCGCCCTTGGCGGTCTTCCGCTCCCACTTGGCAGTCTTGGCGAGGGTGAGTTCCTTCGGGTTGAACTGGAAGTTGATCTGTCCCATGCGCGGGCCGGGGGTCGTCGTACCGCCGTCGGCCGGGGGCTGGCGCAACTCCAGATAGGCCCGTTCGAGCTTGGGACGGGAGCCACTGCTCCCCTTCGGATCGGCGGGGCCGGGCGGGGCCGCGGAGGCGATGAAAGCGACAGGTTGGCCGGCCATGTGCCTCAACTCCCCGCGTGGAGAAAGCCGTGGTGGGCGATCTCCAGGGTCTCGGTGGCCACCTTGACGTTCTCCGGGCTGAGGGACGGCCCGGTCCAGCGCACCGGGACCACGTCCATCAGGCTCCAGCGCGCCACGACCGTGCCCTCGACGGTCATCGCGCTGATGTGCGCGGTCTTCCGGGCAGCGCCGTTGATCATGCCGGACAGCCAGGCGGTGACCTTTTCGGTGTCCTTGGTGACGGGCCGGCTCAGCTTGATGTTGGAGTACTTGATCCGGGACGGCAGCTGCCAGACGTATCCGTTGTTGCCGCCTTCCTCGCGTTGCTCCATGACCACTTCGCAGCCGAGGCCGTCACAGCTGTTGAAGGCCCCAAGGTTGATGTTGTCGATCTCGACCGTGAAGCACACGCTCACGGCCGGGTCCGGCTGCTGGTTCTGAGCCATGTCTTCCCTTCAGGACTTTCGGTGACGTTCAGTGGCGGGGGTGGAATCAGTGACGGGGGTCGAGTCGTACGCCGGCCCGCTCCCGGTCGAGCCGCAGCTCGGCGCGGAGCAGTCGGCTGAGGGGCCCGACGAGCCGCCGGACGAGCTCGTCGGTGGACTCACCGCCGCCGGGGGCGGCGGGGGCGGCCGGGGCGGCGGCCTGTTGCCCTGCCTGGGCAGGGGGTGGCGGTGGGAGCGGCTCAGGTGCCGACGCCGGTTCCGGCGGCGGTGCCGGTGCCGGTTCCGGCGGCGGTGCCGGTGCCGGTTCCGGCGGCGGTGCCGGTGCCGGTTCGGGTGCCGGTTCGGGTTCGGGTGCTCGCTGTACGGGAGCGGGCGCGCGCGTCCATGACACCGGCACGGCCGCGGGCGACGCGGGCGGTGGTTCGGGCAGCGGGACGCGCTGCAGAGGCACGGACGCGGTTACGGGCCCGAGCTCCCGGGGCACGGACGCGGGCGAATCAGGCGCCGCGGATCGCTGAGCGGGCAGAGGCGCTGCCAGGGGCGGCGGTGCCCAGGACAGCGGCGCGGCAGTGGGGGGTACGCCCACAGGCGGTGCGGCCGCCGTCCCGACGCGGCTCGGCACTACCCGCTTCGCCCGCGCGGATCGCTGCAGGGGTGCGGGAGAGGCGGGCGAAGGTACCCAGCTCACCGGCACGGCCGCAGGCGGCGCGGGCGGTGGTTCCGGGCTCGGGACCTCGGCGTCAGGCTCGGGCCCGGGTGCGGAATGCAGCTCAAGTCCGCGCTCCCCCACGAGCCCGGCCACGGTCTCCGGACCCGGCTCCGGTGCCAGGGGTGGCTCCTCCACGGCCCGCTGAAGCGGGGTGGCCCGTACGACGGTCAGCGGCTCCTCTTGGCGCTGAACGGGAACGGGTACCGCGGTCGGTTCCTGCGCGGCCGCGGGCAGGGCCTCCGGTGGGGCAGACCCGGACACCGCCGACTCGACGGCCGGAGGCGGAGGCGATGCGTGTGCGGATGCGGGCGCGGGTACCGGTGCGGGTACGGCGGGCAGCGGAGCCCCGAGGCCCGGCCGCCGGGCCGCGGGGGCGGCGCCCGGTGGGACAGGAGGCTGCAGTTCCTGTCGCTGTACGGGCGCGGTTCGCGGCACGGACGGCAGCGGGCCCCCCAGTCCGACCCGCGGGGCCGGAGCGTGCTCCGGCATCCCCGGTGATGGAGCGCCCGCAGCGCTGAGCGGCTGCTCCCCCACCAGCGGGCGCTCCGGCGGCGGTTCGGCAACCGTGGCCGGGATCTCCTTCCTCAAGCGCTGCACCGCGAGCCCCTCGTGGCGGACGTGCCGCTCCATCGGCAGGTGCGGGGACAGCGGCGCGGGCGCCGGAGGTACCGACGGCTCCGAGGCTTCGGGGGCCGCCGGGGGCCGTGCGTCCACGGAGGTCAACGGCTGCTCCCCGATCAGGGGACGCTCCTCCGTCTCCGTCTCCGCCACCGGGTCGGTAGCGGCCTCCTCGACCGTCTGGAGCTCCGGGTGAGGATCAGGCCTCGCATCCGGCGGATCCAGCGGATCCATGGGAGGCGAGGGCATGTTCGGCCGCTCCTCGGGCCGGGGGTAACCCAGTAGGTCGTCAGCCGCCCTCTGCACATGCTGCACAGGAGCCGGAGCCCGTTCCCGCTCGACCGACGGTCCTTCCGGGACGTGCGGGACGTGCGGGACGTGCGGGACGTGACGGGGCTGCCCGCTCCGCGGGGGGCTCGGGAGAGCTGGGGCGATGACCGGCAGGACGGGATGCTCCGCCGGCAACGGCCGCACCTCTCCCCCGGAAGAGTTCACGTCCTGCGCCCGCTGCACCGCAGCGGGCGCGACCGGAGCGAGAGCGTCTGCGGGCCCGGCCGCGAAGATGGGCCGTTCCCCCACCAGGGGTTGCTCGGGGCCCGCGGAAGCCGCCACCGCCTCGGGTTCCGGGTCGGGCTGCGGTTCCCCTTCCAACCGCTGTACCGGTACCGCCTCGCTCGGCGCCGTCAGGGTGGGAACCGCCGGCAATGACCTGACCGGAAGCGTCCGCAGCGGCAGCTCCACCGCCCGGGCGACAGTCAGCGACTGCTGCGGCGCGAGCGGAACCACCACAGGAGCCACCGGTGTTACGGGGGCGACCGCCTCCGTGACGGTCCCAAGAAGGGCCTCGTCGACCGACGGAACCGGCCGGTCCGACTCGACCGGCCGGGTGGCCGCAAACACCTCGTCGCCGGCCGCCTGCCCCACCGGCCGGCCGTGCGGCGGCACCACTCCCGCCCCCGACGACTCCCATCTCTGCACGGACGCAGGGCGTGGACGCGGCTCCAGCACTCCACCGACGACCCCCGCCGGCGCATCCGCGCTCACCGCATGCCCCAGTCGGCGCTGCAGCGACGGATTGCGCCAGGAGGCCAGCGAGTCGCCGAATCCCTTCGGGGCGCTCACCAGCTCTGGCGCCCCGAACGTCAGCCGCTGCACCGGTAGTTCACGCCAGCCGCCATCGGCCTCGCGAGGCGGCACGGCGGCCGGCGCCGTGGCCGGCCCCGGGCCGGCCCAAGGCGCAGGAGCGCTTCCTCGGAACCAGCTCCGCAGCGCGTCGAACACCACCGCTCACCGCCCCCCGGCCAGCCGGTTCAGCCGGGCGATCTGGTCGACGTACCGGCGCCGCTCAAGGTGTTCCAGGTCGAGGATCACATCCATCGGCCAGTGGAAGTGGTAGGCGATGTACGCGACTTCGTCGTACAGCTGCTCCGTCGCGTACATCACGATTCCCCCAGGCGTCCACCACCCGCAAGGTCGACCGCGAAGGCCGTGTCACACGACGGGCACGCCACCTGCGCCCGGGTGTGCCCCTCGGCGTTGATCCGCCGATAGAAGTCCTGCAGGAACGCCAGGTCCGAGGCGAACAGGTCCTCAATGACACCCGCGTGGATATCCGTCACCGAGCCGATCCGCTCCACCACCCGCCCCAGCAGCACCACCGACAGATACGCGGGGTTCTCGCGCACCCTGTCGTCCCGAAGCGGTAGGAGTTCGTCGCGCGCGGTGGCGAGCCGCATCACCCCGCTGCGGTGCACCCGCCCTGCCTCGTCGACGTATCCGCGGGGCAGTTCGAAGCTGAACTCGGTCCGCATCGAGTCGGCTCCGCCCCCGGCCGGGACCTGGACCGCCTCGACCGTTTCGGCCCCCGCCTCGGCCTTCTCCCCGGCGGCGGCCGTCGGCGCAATCTTCCGTCGCATCAGGAGATCACGCCACGTCCATCTGCTCGTACGTGATGACGAGCTTCTCGGTCAGGACACTGGTGTCGCCCGCCTTCAGCGAGCTGATCTCCAGGCTCTTGGGCCAGGCGTTCACCAGGGTGTAGCGCTTGATCGCCTGGCCTTCGTAATCGAAGACGATGATCGCGCCGCCCTTGCGGGCCGCGCCCATCTTCCCGAACCGGGCGTCCTTGATCCATTTCTCGAAGTTGTTGTCCGCGGTCAGGCCCCGCGTCAGCGTGACCTCGCCCGCCTTCGGCCGGCCCGGCAGTTTCTTGATGACGTACTTGCCGTCAGCCGTGTTCTGCTTCAGCTCGATGACGTCCTGCTCCATCTTCAGGCCCGTCACCTCGTTGATCTGCTTGATGACGACCCCGTCGATCTCCAGCCCGAAGGAGTGACCGACCGAGGTGTCCATGTCCGGCAGTGCCATGCCATCCGCCCCTTACCTGCTCATGCTCTGCTTGGCTGCTCTACTCGTTGACGAGGCTGGTGCCGCCCGAGACCTGGGCCAGCCGGAAGATCACGAACTCGGCCGGCTTCACGGGCGCGATCCCGATCTCGCAGACCACCTGACCGGCGTCGATCCCCTCGGCCGGGTTCGTCTCGCGGTCGCACTTCACGTAGAAGGCCTCGTCGGGCGTCAGCCCGAACAGGGCGCCCCTGCGCCACTCGTTGACCAGGAAGGCCGAGATGGTCCGCCGGATACGGGCCCACAGGGCGTCGTCGTTCGGTTCGAAGACCACCCACTGTGTGCCGATGAGGATCGACTCCTCGATGTAGTTGAACAGCCGCCGGACGTTGAGGTAGCGCCAGGCCGGGTCGGACGACAGGGTCCGTGCGCCCCACACCCGGACTCCGCGTCCCGGGAAGCTGCGGATACAGTTCACGCCGATCGGATTGAGCAGATCCTGCTCGGCCTTGGTCAGATGGACCGCCAGGTCCACGGCTCCCCGCACGACCTCGTTCGCGGGCGCCTTGTGCACGCCGCGGCTCTCGTCGTTCCTGGCCCATACGCCCGCCATGGCCCCGCTCGGCGGGACGAACTTCGTCTGGTTCGGGGCCGTGGGGTCGGCCACCTTGACCCAGGGGTAGTACAGGGCGGCGTACTTGGAGTCGTATCCGGCGCCCGTCATCCGCCAGTCCTTGACCCGCTGCGGCGAGAGGTCAGGCAGCGGGTCGACGATCGCGACGCGGTTGCCCATCAGCTCACAGTGGGCGATCATCGCCAGCTGGACGGCCTTGACCCCCTCGGCGTCCAGCGCGCCCTGCTGGTAGGCGCTCATCAGGTCGGGCACGGCCAGCATCGTGATCTCGTCGATGGTCTCCAGCCCGCCGAACCCACTGCGTTCGTCGGCGCTGCCGACGTAGTCGGACGGGCTGAGGACCGCTGGAACGGCGGCCGGAGCGGCGGGCGCGGGCGCCGGGGCGAGACCCACCGTCTGGTTCTCGGGCCGGCCCAGCGCCTGCGCGGGACCGGCGTCCTCCACGGTGATCAGCCGCGACTTGTCCCGTACCACCGTCACCACGTAGGTGCGCTGGCTCCGCTTGGCGGAGACCTCCCAGGTCTCCTCGACCCGGTCCCCGCGCTTCACGTTCAGCGTGAAGGCGTCCTCGCCCGGCGACTCCCCCTTGGCGTCCGCCACCTCGACAGCGATCCCCTCGCCCGTCCCCTCCAGGGCGGCGACCTGAAACCCGCCGAGCCCACTGCGCGGCCCCGCGGGCAGCGCCCCGGCCTTCCCCCGCTTCCCGGCAGCGGCCGCGGGCCGCGACTCCTGGGCGGGAGGCCCGCCGTCCCCGCCGATCCGTACGACGTAACAGGTCCCGCCCCCGTTGAGGAAGTAGGCGTAGACGGCATGAGCCAGGTACGACCCCTCCATAAAGTCCCCGAAGGTGGAGGTGAACTGGCTCCAGTTCGTCACCAGGGTCGACGTGTTGTACGGCCCCTCGGCCGCCAGGCCGACGAAGGCGGCCACGGCGGTCCCGACGCCTTCGATCGGGCGCGAGCCGGCCTCGACCTCTTCGACGTAGACGCCTGGTGACAGGTACGACGGCATCCTGGCCCTCCCCTGGAACGTAACGGTCGCCCCAAGCGTGCGCCGCGTGGCCTTTCAAGGTCATGACCTGTCGTACGGCCCTGGGGGAACCGAGGGGTGCCCCTTCGGGCATCGTCTGGTGCTGAGCCCGCCGAGGTCGAAGGTCTGGACCCCGGCGCGCAGCAGAAACACCGCGGCCATGGTGAATGGTCAGCGGGCAGGAGTCCGAGGGGAGGGCAGGCGGTCGACGATCTCCTCCGCCAGCGTCTTCTCCATGCGGTCTTCCAGGGCCGACAGTTCGTTGATCTTTCCGCTCAGGCCGGGGAGGGACTTCACCTGGGGGTGGTTTTGGAGCACCGAACCCATCGAACTCCACGGACGGTCCTGACGCTGGCTGTTGACGCTGCGTCGTAGCGGCTTGAGATTCTCTGACCACGAGGACACCGCGACCTTGTCGTTGCGCTCCAGTGACAGGAACCCGGGCAGGCGGGCGATCTTGCTCATCGGAAACACATGGTCGGCGGAGACGCCCTCGGGCTTGCCGGTGCTCGGGCTTGGTTCGATCACGCCCAGCACGTCCTGCCCCTTGGGCCCGCTCTTGGCAGCCGCCGCGTTCGCCGCCTTGAACGTCTTGTC
This sequence comes from Streptomyces sp. NBC_00322, assembly GCF_036147535.1. Lineage (NCBI taxonomy): Bacteria > Bacillati > Actinomycetota > Actinomycetes > Kitasatosporales > Streptomycetaceae > Streptomyces > Streptomyces sp. NBC_00322. The sequence continues at coordinate 2,392,407 of NZ_CP108019.1, forward strand.
GCTGCGCAACTTCTTCACCAGCTTGCCGAGGGTCTCGATCCGCTCCTTCTCCTGCCGCTCGACGGCGTTGCCGTAGCGCGTGCTCTTCCCTTCGACATTGCGAACATGGCCGGCCAACTCGTCGATGACCTCGGCCCGTTCGGCCACCAGCACGTCGTACTGCCGCTTGAGCTCACCCCGCTCAGGTCCGTCCGGCAGGCTCCGCATGCGCGGCCCGAGCTCCTGCAATCGCTGGTTGATCGATTGGATCTGCGGCATGGCGGCGTTCTTCTCCGTTACGGCGGCGTCGACCTCCGCCTTGAGCCGCGCCACCTCGTCCGCCAGTGCCTTGTCCTTCGCCGCCGCGATCCGGTCAGCCTCGGTGTCCGCCTGCTTCCTCGGGTTGACCTCACCCGCGACCGCCCACTTGGGGCCCGCCTCCACCAAGTCCAGCCGGACCAAGCCGTACCTGGCCTTGATGGCGGCCAGGACAGGCGTGAGCATCGCCTTGGTGACCGGTCGCCCCGCCAGCCGGTTGGCGGCCGCGACCGCTGCGGCAACGCCCTTGTCCAGGCGCGCCTGCTTGCCCTCCGGGCTGTCGTCGCCGCCCTGGACCTTCGACTTGAGCTTGCTCAGGACCTTCTTGCCCGCGTTGACGATCTTGCCGACAACCCAGTCCACCGCCTTCATCACCGGCGCCTGGACCTTCTGCAGGATCTCCTTGATCTTCGCCGAGATACCGCCCAGGCCCAGCAGGCTGGCCAGGAAGTCCAGGACCACCGGGACCGCCTTCGCCAGGCTCTGCTCGATCAGGGCAGGGACGCCTCCGCCACCGCCCCGGGCGATGCCTTCGACGGAGTCGAGGACGGAGTCGACGAAGCTCTTGATCTGCGCCGCGCGGTTCACGAAGAACATCACCACGTCGTAGATCGCCTTGCAGGCCCGCACGAACGCCGACGCCGGGTTCAGCATGGAGACGATCCAGGTGATGCCCGCCGTGACGATCTTCTCGGTCACGAAGTCCTTGATCGCGCCGACAACCGTGTCCTTGAGGTCGGACAGCTTCTCGACGATCCACTTCCAGAGGCCGCCGACGCCCTCCGTCACCAGGACCTTGACCATCTCGAAGCCGCTCTCCAGGGCCCCCATCGCACGCTCGCCGATCCGGGCCGCGATGCGGGCGCGGATGTTGGCCCAGGTCAGGCCCAGAATGGAGAGGATCAGCTTGATGATGCCCTTGGCGTCGAAGGTTTCCGGGATCTCGATGCCGCCTGCCGAGAGCTGGCCGAACAGCCACTGCTTGAGGCCGCTCTTGAGGTGTTCACCGATCCGTGCGGCGAAGCCCGTCACGCCCGCCTTGACCGCGTTGACGAGGTTGCCGAGGAAGCCGATCGGGTTGGAGATGATCTTGTCGATCGCGCCGGCGGCCCGGGCCAGGACGCCGAGGAGCATGTCCTTGAGCTTCAGGACGGTCGCGGCGGTCTCCGCGATCGCGTCCTTCGCCTTGCTCAGCAGGCCCTTGTTCTCCTCCTGAAGCTTCTTGATCTCCTCGTCGAGGTCGCCCCGCGCCGCGACGTACTTGTCCGCCAGGTCCTGCACCAGGCTCTGGGACTTCTCCGAGACCGAGGACTCGAGCTGCTCGAACTCCCCGCCGATGTCGTTCGCCGCCTTCTGCGCGAACTGCTGCAGATTCTTGGGCTGTTCGGCGACCTTGTCGGCAATCTTCTGCTTACCTCGCGCGATCGCGTTCGACGCGTCGGCCAGCCGCTTGCCGATCAGGTCCGCGATGTTCGAGATGACCGCCCGCATCTGGAGCTCGTAGACCAGTCGCGCCTCGGCGAAGATCTGGTTGGCGCGCGGCGGCGGGTCCAGCACCGCGTCGGCGAGCCAGCGGGCCGCCCCCGTGATGCCCGAGTAGCGCTCGTCCTTCCAGGCCTTCATCTTGGTCTGGTGGTCGGCGTCGAAGGCGGCCTTCGCCGCCTTCTGCCCGTTGTCGAACGCCGTCTCGACCTCGGTGTCGAGGGCGCCGAGGATGCCCTCGACCTCCTTCTTCGTCGTGTCGAAGATCCCCCTGATCTCCACCGCGACGCGCGCCCGTTCCTGCTCCTCCTTGGACTGCGCGGCGCCCTGGCCCGCCGCGACCTGCCGCGCGGCACCCGCCTTCGCCGTCGTCATGGCCTGGATGCCGACCGGGCCCGCTGCGGCCGCGCCGCCCTGTTCCGCAGCGATACGGGCGGCCTCGTTCGCCCGGAACTGATCGGGTGCCGTAGCCGCGTGCTCGTCGGACGCCTTCTTCGTGTCCAGCGCCTCCTTGAACTGCGGCTCGTTGGAGTGCGCCAGTTGCTCCGGGGTGACCTTGGCCTCCGCCATCATGGCGTCGGTCTCCGTGGGCCCCGTACCCAGGTCGGTCTGCTCGGGCGGGGCCTTCGCCACCGCGGCCGCCTTGGGGTCCGGGGGCGCGAGCGTGGGCGGGGCGGGCTGTCCCGGCAGCGGGGTGACCGGCTTCTCGACGGCCTTCGACTCGTCGGGGGCCTTGGCGGTCTTCTCGGTGATGTCCTTGGCCGAGCCCTCCTTGCCCGCCTTCACCTGGCCGGAGACCTGGGACTTGATCTCGTCCGTCTTGCCCGACCGGGTGAACTTGTCGGCCTCGTCCAGGGTCTTGGGCGCCTTCGCCGCGATCGCGGCGGACACGGCCGCGATGAAGGCCTCCTTGTCGAACGTGCCGGGCTTCGCCGCGCCCATATCCCCGGCCTGCGCTGCCTTGGCCTGCGCCTCCTTGTCGTCCCCGGGCGGCTTCGCCGCGTCCTTCGCGGCCTTCACCTGGGAAGAGGTACTCGGATGGGCCGCCAGGGCGTTCTTCTTGACCCGGATGTCGCCGGCGACCTTCTGGAAGCGCGGGTCCGTCTCCGGTGTCAGGCCCGTGGGGGCCACAGGCAGCGCGGAGCCGGAGTCCAGCCGCTGTACGGGTGCGGGCTTCGGCTTCGCCACGAGGCGGGCCACGGCAGCGTTTCCCGCACGGGCCTGCAGCCGTTGGACGGCTCGTGGGTCCAGTGGCCGAGGCCGGGTGGCCGCGCCCGGGCCGCCGTCCGGAGCCCGGCGCAGCGGCGCCTTTGCCTCCCGTGCGGGCTCATCCCCGGCAGCCCGGTCCGCTGTGGCCTTCACCCCTACTCCGCCGGGGCCTCGTCCTCTTCGGCCTCCTCGGCCGCCGCGCGCTGCACGAACATGCCCTGCACGGAAGCCTCCTGGCCCTCTTCGGCCTCCCGCTGCACGGGGGCTGCGGGGGCCACAGGAGCCGGGGCGGCCATCACCCGTTCGGCGTTGGCCATGGCTTCCCGCTCGAACCGGTCGGACGGATCGCTGACCTTGATGCCGCCGGCGGTCTCGGTGCCGTCCACCGGACCCGACCGCTGCTGTACGACATGCGTCAGCTCGTGCGCCAGGGTGGTACGGCCCTGGTGGGAGCCGGGATCATAGGCGTCCCGCTGGAACACGACATGGGAACCGACCGTATAGGCATGGGCGTTGACGGACTTCGCCGATTCATGGGCGGCGGAGTCCGTGTGCAGCCGTACGTCGCCGAAGTTGTGCCCGAGCCGGGCCTCCATGTCGGCGCGGACCTCGGCGTCGAGCGGCCGGCCGCCACCCGAGTTCACCACGTCGTGCACGGAGGAGCGCTGCACCGCCGCCCCGACACCGCCGTTTCCGAGGGCCCGTTGCAGCCGCAGCATCCCGCCGGGGCCGAGCACATCGGCCCGCCCGCCGGCCGCCGCCTTGAACAGCAACGCGTCGGGAGCGCCCGAGTTGTCCTGCTCGGCCTTGGGCCGCGGACCGGCCACGCACTCCGCGTCGTGCTCGTGGCCGTGTTCGTGTCCGTGCATCTCTCCCCCTGACCCGGGTGCCGCTGTGAGGGCTCGGTTCGCCTGGTTCACCTGTCACCATCCGCTGTGGGGCGCCCCTCGGGTAGAGGCCCCCGGTGCCCCCTGGGGGCAGGGCCGACTGCCCCTTCGGGCAGACGGCACCGGCCGACGGCTACCGCACAAGGCCCACATACGGCCCGAACTCGCTCTCCAGGCACAGCCGGCCCAGCTTCCTGTACTCCCTCGCCACCGCCGCCACCAGATCCGCCATCGAGACCGGACGCTCCGCCTCTGCCGCCAGGTAGGCGGCCGTGACCGCGGCCGAGCGGATGTCGCCACCCGCCAGCTCGAACGCCCTTGCGCAGAAGGCCAGGTCCATGTCGCCCGCTCGTGGGAGCGCCGTGCCCAGGCAGCGGTCCCACAGCGCCTCTCGCTGCTCCGCGCCCGGCAGCGGGAAGTCCACCACCAGGTCCAGGCGGCGCGTGAACGCCTCGTCCAGGTTCGCCCGCAGGTTCGTCGCCAGCACCGCAAGACCGTCGAAGGTCTCCATCCGCTGCAGCAGATACGCGCTCTCCACGTTGGCGTAGCGGTCGTGCGCGTCCTTCACCTCGGAGCGCTTGCCGAAGACCGCGTCCGCCTCGTCGAAAAGGAGCACCCCGTTGACGCCCGCCGCCTCCGTGAAGATCCGTTCCAGGTTCTTCTCCGTCTCCCCCACGTACTTGTCCACGACCGTCGCCAGATCGACCGTGTACAGGTCCAGCCCCAGCGCCCCGGCGATGACCTCGGCCGACATCGTCTTGCCGGTGCCCGAGTCCCCGGCGAAGAGCGCCATCACTCCGCGTCCGCGCCCGCCGCCGGGCCTCATTGCCCAGTCCCCCAGCACACGGTCCCGGTGCGTGGCACGCGCTGCCAACTCCCGCAGCTGGCCCAGTACGGCCGGCGGGAGTACGAGGTCGTCCCAGCCCACCGCCGGCTGGATCCGGCGCGCCAGCCGCTCCAGGCCGGAGGTGTTCTGCGCCCGCGCCCCGTGGAGCAGTTCCGCCTCGCCCACCGGGCCGCCCGCCAGGACCGCCTGTTGCCGTGCCGTCGACGCCGCGCGCCGCATCTGCTCGGGGGTGAGGACGAAGGCCGCCACGGCATCACCCGTGCTGCCCTCCCCCAGCACCTTCCGCCAGAGAGCCGCCCGCGCCGCGGCCCCCAGCCGCTCGATCTCCACCAGCAGGGGCGTACGGTCCGACCACTGCGGGTCCCAGCCCGCCTGGCCTGCCAGCACCACCGGCACGGGCAGCGCGGCCAGACCCCGCAGCAGCTCCAGCCGCTCCGCCAACGCCTCCACCGGGGCGGCGATCAGGCCTGCCCCTGCCAGTGCCGCCTCCCGGCCGGCCGCCCTGACCAGCGCCTCCGGGCCGGCCTGCCGGGCCAGCCGCGCCAGGTCGAGGGAGAACGCCGTACGCCCCGCCCCGGCCAGGGCCTCGGCGGCCAGCTCCTGCGCGGTGCCGCCCGCGGGCTCCCGTAGATACACCGGAGACACCGCGTCCCGTACGGCCTCGGCAAGCCGCCCCGGCAGATCGCCCAGGACCCCCTCGGGCAGGGTCCCGGCCCGCACCGGGCGCATCACGTCCACCAGCACCGGGTCCATCGCGTCATCGCCCAGCAGATGGCCGGCGACCCGGTCCGGGACCCGCAACGACCGGCCCAGGAAGGGGCGTTCCAGCTCCTCCACGAGCAACAGGCCCCGCTCCACCAGCGGTGCGTCGGCCGCCAGCCGGGCCCGCGCCCCGGCCGAGACCGCGGCCACCCCGCACAGGCCCAGGGCCAGCCCGATCGTCGGGCGCCGGCGCGTCACGTCGTCGTTGAGGTATCCGTAGAGCTGCTCGAAGCGGCGGTCGAGGTCCGGTGCCAGCGCGATCAGCAGCAGCTCCACATCCAGCGGCGTCAGGCTGAAGTTCCGTTGGAGCGAGGTCAGCCTGGAGGACTCGGCAGCCCGCTCCAGGGCCTCCCGGTCGGGCACATCCACCGGGTCGTCCGGCCATGGCACGGTCTCCGGTTCGTCCAGGATCCGCAGGACCGCGTCCTCCGACAGGTACAGGCCCCGGAAGGGGTCGTCCGCCTCCGGGTCCACGACCCGCCGTGCATGCACGGCCCGGCGTACCCGCGCCTCGACGATCCCGAGCCGCCCCAGCAGATGGTCCATCAGGCTCCCGTCCGGTCGCCGGGGCGACGGGTGCGTCGCGGGCCACGCGGCGCCGGGACCGGTACGGATGCCTGGGGCGTGGCCGGCGCATGGACGTCCGACAGGTCGACCGCCAGCCCCTCCTCCACCGGTGGCCCTGCCGGGTAGACCGGTGCCGTGGTGACCGGCGTGCTCACCACCACGTCGAGTGAAGGCTTCAGCTCCCCTCCCAGCGCCGACCACACGTCTGCGAAGGCCCGGTCCTCCGGGGGTGGCAGCGCGATCGACACCGGCACCGGCAGCCCTGTCGCCGTCAACTCCGGCCCCAGCCGCCCGCCCGGCAGTGCGTCGTGCCGCAGAAAGCACGCCAACAGGGCGGACAAGAGCCGGTGTTCGTCCTCCGGCCGCTGTGTCCATGCGCTGATCAGGTACGAAAGTTTGAAGTAGCGCGGCGGCAGGGTCCGGGCCGTGACCCGGCCCTGCTCGTCGTAGATGTTCTGCCGTCCGCGCGAGCGTCGCCGCAGGTCCTCGCGGATGTCGTACAGGTACAGGTTCACGGTAGGGGTGTTGCGCCGGGCAGCCCACTCCCGGGTCGGCGCGTCGAAGACGACCTCGACGTCCGCGCCCTCCCCCAGCGCCTCCCCTCGCACCAGGTCGCGCAGGGCCTCGTCCACTTCATGGATCATGTCCGGTCACCTGCGCCACTGGAAGTCGGACGGCTGCAGCACACCGGGCACCACCAGGTACTCGGCCTCAACTTCGCGGAACAGCGGCACGGGCACCGCGTCGTGCGTCGCCTTCAGGTCCCGCGGCCCCAGCGCGTCCTGTACGAGTACGAGCACCGGGGCCGAGAAGGTCCCGTCCGCCCCGACCACCACCGGCGCGGACGACACCGTCACGCCCTCGCTCCAGCGCAGCAGGAGCCTGGCCCCGGGCGGGAAGGAACTGCCGCGGGCCTGGGTGACCGCCCCGGGCGGTCCCAGCTCGGGGTTGAGCTGGAGCACGGGTTGGCGGACGGTCAGCGGTGCGCTCGCCGTGTTGTTGGCGGGGTTGCTGTCCGAGCCCGTTGTCGTGACCGTCGTCATGATCGCCCCGGTCAGCGCCCGGTCCGCCGCCAGCTGCAGCCGTACGGTGATGCGGGCCGCGGGCGCCAGGTTCCCGAGCCCGCAGCCGTCGGCGGTCAGGCACGGCGGCCGGGACACCGACACGACCCGGAGCCCGGGCGGCACGACGACCTTCAGCGTCAGCCCGGTCGCGGTGACCGGCCCGCCGTTGCGGACGGTCACCTCGGCGGTGATCCGGCCGCCCGAGTACGCGGTGCGCGGCCCGGCGGTCAGCGACACGGACGGATCCGCGGAGCGGCGCGGGGGCGGCGGCCGCTCGTCCACGGTCAGCGGCGCCGAGGCGGAGTTGTTCCCCGGGTTGGTGTCGGGGCCCGGAGTCGTGACCGTACCGGCGGCGGACCCGCGCAGGGCGTGGCTCGCGGTCACCACACGGGTCACGGTCACCGTGGCTCCTGGCGCCAGGTCTCCGAGGGCGCAGCCGGTGGTCGGGCAGGCGGGTGTGGCGGTGAGGACGGTGAGCCCGCTCGGCAGTACGGGCGTCAGCAGCACCGACTTCGCGGGGGCGTCGCCGAGGTTCCGTACGGTGTAGACGACGGTCGACCGGTCACCGGTCGGTACCCGGGAGGGCGTCGCGGTCACGGTGACCGCCGGGTCGGGCATCCGGGGGTCGACGACGGTCAGGTCCACCGACGCGCGGTCGTTGTCGGGGTTGATGTCCCGCGTGGTCGCGGTCGCCCTGCCCTCGATCGTCCCGGAGAAGGCGTTCTTGGCCGTGTAGACGAGGGTGACCTTCTTCTCCGCGCCGGGAGCGATACTGCCCAGGTCGCAGCCCGTGGCCGGGCATTCCGTGCCGGACACGAGCGTGAGACCGGGCGGAACGGTCAGCGTGAGCCGGACGTTCACGGCAGTAGCGGTGCCGGTGTTGCGGACCGTGAACTCGACGGTCGACCGCTCGCGGATCTTGATGACCGGCGGGGTGGCCGTGGCGGTGACCGCCAGGTCCGGGACCACGACCTGGACCGCCAGCTCGTCGGTGTTGTCCTGCGGCTGATGGTCGGTCAGCCCGCCATCCGCGGTCGCCGCGATCGTCTGTGCACCCGGCGCCATGCCCTTCACGTGCAGCTCGATCCGCACCTTGGTGCCGGACTTCAGCACGCCCGCGTCGCACACCAGTTGCCGGGCGTCGGCCGGATCTGCCACGCAGGCCCCCTCCGGGTCGGACGGCGCGACGAAGTCCAGTCCGGTCGGCAGCTTGACGCGGACCCTGGTTCGGGGCGAGTCGGCGACGCCGTAGTTCCACACGACGAGGACGACCGTGCCGGTGTCGCCCAGCATCAGCGGCGAGTCGTGTGTGGTGAGGTGGACCCGCAGGTCGGAGCTCGGCTTCCAGGTGGGCTGCTGCTGCCCGTTGTAGAGCTTGCCAGGCAGCGTCTCTCCCTGGCCGTTGGCCGGGTTGACCACGCGGATCCGGCGGTCGGTCACCGAGTCCCAGCCGGACACGAGCACATCGACGGCCAGCCGTTGGCCGTCCGGCGACCAGGCGGGGTTGTCGGGCATGTCGTAGCCCGGCCCGTCGCCGTCGGGCGCGGGCACGGCGAGAGGGCATGCGTCGCCGAAGGGCACGAGCCCCCGGCAGCGGGTGCCGTCGTCGCCCACCTCCAGCACCATCCGCGGCCCTTCGTAGCCCGAGACGGGTGCCGCACGCAGGACTGGCTCGCTGGGCACGCCGGTCTGGCGGACGAAGGCGATGCTGCCGGTGCCGGGCCGGTAGGCGGGACGTACGTCGACCACGCGGCAGTCGGGACTGCCGCACTGCGCGGCGGACACGTCGAACTGCACGCCGCCGCCCGGCTTCGCCTCGGCGGTCCAGATGTGGCGGTCGCGGGTGTCACCCTGGGGGCGGACGGGACCGTCGGAGGTTCCGGCGCCGTCGTCCGAGGGCGGCCCGCTGTCGTCGGCAGGTGGCCCGCCGCCGTCCGACGTACCGCCGCTGCTGTCGTCGATGGCGATCCTGGCGCCACCCGAGGCCGGCCCCTTCAGCGGTTCCCCCGGAGCGGCGTTGATCCTCGAGCAGTAACTCCACCGCGAGAAGGCGAGCTTGCCGCCGTCCGGTGACCAGGTCGGGTCGCGGTCGTCCGAGTAGCACCCGTAGCCGGGCCTTGTCCGCTCCGGCACCACGTGGACCAGCCGTCCGTCCTGCGGTCCCCGGGAGATGTCCACCACCACGATCTCCGCAGCCGGATCCGGGACGTCGGGGTCGGGAGGCGCCGACCGGGCGAAGGCCAGCTTGGTGCCGTCGGGGGACCAGGCCGGACGCGACTGGTGTTCCCCCTCGCCCATCCCCTCGTACCGGAGCGGCACCGCCCGGGCCAGCCCGAGCTCGTCCCCCACGAGGATCCGCTCGGTGTCCGGTGCTTCCGGCCGCCCAGTGGTCCGTACGAAGGCCATCCTGCGCCCGTCCGGCGCGTACGCGGGGTCGGTCAGGGCGCTCTCCTCGCCCTGTGCGGCCCGCAGTTCGAGCCGGTCCAGCGGCACGGCGGCCCGTTGGCTCTCGATGTCGAAGTCCTCGGGATCCTTCCCGGACACCAGGACGACGGGCGGGCCCCCGGCCGGGCTGTACCAGCCGACGTTCTCGGTCTCGTACAGCACCACGTCGTCGGGGTCGAACAGCGGCGTGCCCCGGCAGGTGCCGCAGGCCTCGGCCCTGGCGTCGACGAGGTACGGCTCACCGGACAGGAACACCAACTGCTTGCCGTCGGGCTTCCATGCGGCGCCGTGCCGTGCGTACTGGTAGCGCTCCCCCACCGCCAGGACGTCGGCCGGTGTCTCGCCGCGCCCGGCCGCGGGGACCGTGGCGAGCGCCTGCTCACCCTGGCCGGTGCGGGTGACGTACGCGATCCGGTCCCTTCCGCCCGGGACCGCGGGCTCCCAGACCGGCTTGGCAGCCGGAGTCTCCCCGTACGAGACCGGGACCTCCGCACCGCCCGCGGCCACGGTCGCACGATAGGCCCGCTCGTCCCGTGTGAAGACGAACTCCGTGCCGTCCGGGGACCAGTCGGCCCAGTCCGCGTTCCTGACGGCCTCGCGCAGCCCGGTGCCGTCCGTACGTACGACCCATACGGAGGGCTGCGCGCCGCCGGAGCGGCCGCGGGAGTCGTCGCAGCGGTCGGCCGACGTGCGGCTGCCCTCGCCGTCGTCGTTCTCCCACGACACGAAGGCGATCCAACGCCGGTCCGGGGACAGCACGGGATCGGCCAGCCGCCCGCCGTCCAGTTGCACGACCGGGGTCACCGGCCCGTCGCCGGTGCGCCGGAACAGCCCCTCCCCCGTGCCGCTGCGGTCGCTGACCCAGACCATGTCGTCGCCGCGTGCCGATGCCTGGCAGTCGTTGCCCGCCGCGCCGGGCGGCAGCAGTGACGTCAGGGCGCCGCGCGGGCCGATCGTGGCCACGCTGCGATGGGGGCCGTCGCCGATGTAGGCGATCCGGCCCGGGTCGGGCGGGAGTTCGTCGACGGCCCGCGTGGGCGGGGGTTCGGCAGCCGTGACGGCGGGGCCCGCGGCAGGTGTCGCACTCACGAGCACCATGGCGAGCAGCAGACCCAGCTCTCGCCGCCCCCGGACGAAGCGGGAAACACCTTCAAGCACACGCATCCGCCGGACGTTTCCCCCGCGCCTCCCGGGGCGCCCCGGGACGGTGCCGACAGCATCCGGACAGCCCTCCTCAGAACAACCCTGTCCCGAAGCGCACCCCGCAGGCACCCCGAGAAGGGGCACCGGTCGGGGTAGCCCTGACTGCCCTAAGAGGCAGCACGTCTGGGCTCAGCGCGAAAGAGCCCGTGTCCGGCGGCTCGGGGCGACTGCGGCGGGGACTGCGCCCCGGACCCGTTCCGAGGCTCCGCCGGGCTCACCACGCACGGACCACCGGACCCCGTCGCGAGGAAGCACCGGGGCTCACCGTCCCGCGCAGGCCCGGCTGCGCCTGGCCGCGGTGGCCCCGGGTCCGTCCGCGCCGGTCCGGTCCCGGAGACCCGAACTCACCTTCGTGCGGGCCCGGTTCGGGCCGGATCAGATGAAGCCCTGTCGCACCGCGTACGCCACGGCGTGCGAACGGTTGCGCAGCTGAAGCCGCGTCGTCACGTCATGGAGGATGTTCTTGACCGTACGCTCCGAGAAGGCCAGTGTCCGCGCGATCTCCGCGGTGTCGCTGCCCTCCGCGATCAGCCGCAGCACGTCGACCTCCCGAGGTGCCAGCCCGGTGAACGCGAGGCCGCGCGGATCCAGCACCTGCCGCTGCAGCCGCCCCACCTGGTCCAGCAGGCGCCCCAGCAGGTCCGCAGGCACGCTGCCCTCGCCGCTCGCCGCGGCCGTGATGACCTGCACCAGCCGGTCCGTGGACGCCTCGGCGCGCCGGACGACACCCAGCACTCCGCATTCGGCGGCGGCAACCAGCCCCGCATCGTCGATCTCGGTGGCCACGAGCACGGTGCCGCATCCAACGCCTCGCTGGAAACGGCGCAACGTCTGCATCTCCGATTCCCCGATCCGGTCCACGGACACCACGGCCACGGCCGGCCCGTCGTACTCCTCCTCACCCAGCAGCTCGAGTTGGGGGCAGTTCCTCAACTGTCCCGCCAGCCCGGCGCGTGAAATCGGGTCCTGGGCCATCAGCCGCACCCGGATACGCTCCGCGCCGCTCTCTCCTTGGTATCGCATATTCAGCATCCCCCTGTTCGGCGCGGCGCCCCCACGCCATGCGAGAGCGGCGCCTGTTGTGCCAGGCGTTTCCTCACCGGTCGTTCAGTGAACACCCGGGCAGTCAGCAGCCGCTCCACGCCGGCTCAACGGGCAACGCAACGTGCCCCCGGGTGTGTCCGTAGGGGAGCGGAGCCCTCCGGCCCGGGTCCCTACGGTCCCCTCATGACCACTTCCGCTCTTCTGGATGCCTCCCCCGCCTCGGTGTTGCCCGGCGAGGAGGCCCGGATCCCGCTCGAAATCCGCAATGGCGGAAAGGTCGTCGAGGCCTACAGTTTCGAGGTCCTGGGTCCGGCCGCCGGCTGGAGTGTGGTCGAGCCGGCGACGCTGTCCCTGAACCCCGGCACGGGCGGGCAGGTGGAGCTGGTGGTCCGACCGCCCCGGGACACCACTGCCCCGCCGGGTGAACTCACCTATGGCGTACGGGTGCTGCCACAGGAGCAACCGCAGTACGCCACGGTGCCCGAGGGCGTCCTGCACATCCGGCCGTACGCCGACTTCACCGCGGAACTGAGCCCGCGAATGGGCCAGGGCCGCACCGGTGCCCGATTCCAGGTGGCGTTGGACAACCGCGGCAACTATCCCCTGTCCGTTGCCCTTTCGGGCAAGGATCAGGGTGATCTGCTGAGGTTCGGGCTGCTTTCCGGGCCCACAGTGGTGGAGCCGGGGCGGGCGGCGTTCGTGAAGCTGTCCGTCAAGCCGAAGAGGTGGATGTGGCGCGGGGTGGCCGTGCCACACGTCTTCCAGGTGATCGCGGCCCCGTCCCCCGGCCCGGAGGGGGCGCCGGAGGTGGCCCCGGAGCCGCTCGACGGCAGTCTGCTACAGCGTCCGATCGTCTCGGCGGGCCTGCTGAAGCTGCTGATCGCGCTGCTGGTGCTCCTCGGCGTGCTGGCGGGTCTGTGGTTCGGGTTGCTGAGGCCGGTCGTCCGCAGCGCCGCCAAGGAGGCGGTGAAGGCCCCGGTCGAAGCGGCGGAGTCCAAGGCGGCCGAGGCGAAGGAGGCGGCGGACGAGGCCAAGGAGGCCGCGTCGGCGGGTGTCGGCGGCGGCAAGCCGGGCCCGGGCGGCAGCGCGGCGCCGTCCCCGTCGGCCTCGGCGACTCCGGGCACAGGCCCGGCCCCGCTCCCGCAGGCCGCCCTGTTCTCGTACCGCCTGACTCCCTCAGCCCCGGCCCGCGGCACAGCCGCGGCGACGTACACGGTCCCGGACGGAAAAGTGCTGCGCCTGACGGATCTGGTCCTGGAGAACCCTCAGGGCGACGCGGGCACCATCACGCTGTCGGTGGGCGACAAGACCCTCCTCGCCCCCGCGCTGGAGAACTTCCGCGAGCAGGACTTCCACTGGGCATCGGCGATCCTGGCGGGCCCGAAGCAGAAGATCACGGTGACCCTCGCCTGCCGCACAGTGGGCCGCCCGCCCTCCGGCCCGGCCCCCGACCGCTGCAACGCGGCGGTCCTCTTCAGCGGCACGCTGGAGTAATACGGCCGGAATCGCTGCGCGACGGACCCAACGCGCCACCGCCAAACCATGGTTCGCGACGCCAGGTGGCGTCTCTCCGCAGGTCAGAGCAGCCCGCCACACCCGAGAAAGTACAGGTCAGGCGCCCTTTGCCACCGGTTCAAGGATCGCCACGCACTCCACGTGATGCGTCATCGGAAACAGGTCGAACGCCCGCAGCGTCCGCGGCTTGTAGCCCGCGTCCCCGAAGTACGCCAGGTCCCGCGCCAGTGCCGCCGGGTCGCAGGCCACGTACGCGATGCGCCGGGCGCCCAGGCCCGCCAGGTGGTTCACCGTCCGCTTGCCCGCCCCCGCGCGCGGCGGGTCGAGGACGATCAGGTCCACCTCGGCGATCTTGGTGCGCGGCAGGACCTGCTCGACCTTGCCGTGTTCGATGCGTACGCGCTCGAAGTCCTGGAGGTTGTGGCGGGCGTCCTCGACGGCGCGCTTGGTCGATTCGATGCCGAGTACCGCGCCCTTCTCGCCCACCCGGTCGGCGATCGCGCCCGCGAACAGGCCCACGCCGCAGTACAGATCGAGCGCCATGTCGCCCTTGCGCGGCAGCAGCCCCTGCATCACGGCCTTGACCAGGATGTCAGCGGCCTGCGGGTGGACCTGCCAGAAGCCGCCCATGCCGACGCGGTACGTCCGGTCGTCGGCCCGCTCCCTCACGAAGGCGCGGCCGTGCACCCGGTGCACTCCGCCGTCGTTCTCGTCGACCCGCAACACCGAGACCGGCTTGTCCAGTTCGACCAGCGGCAGCCGGCCGCCCGGGCGCGGGGTGAGGATGACCTGGCGGTCGTTCGAACCCGTCGCCGCGATCGCCTCGACCGTGGCCATCTGTGGCCAGTCCTGCTTCTCGATGCCGAGTTCGGTGACGCCGGGCGCGGCGATCATGCACTGGTCGATCGGCTGAACGTCGTGCGAGCGGTGCTTGCGCAGGCCCGCCCGGCCCTCCGTGTCGATCGCGTACTGCACGCGGGTACGCCACGCGGGCACCTCGCCCGCGGGGAGCTTGTCCCCCGGCGCCGGCATGACCGTGCCGTCCCAGCCGGCCTCCTCGGGCGTGAGGCCCGCGAGCCGCTGCAGCTGCTCGGCGATCACCTCGCCCTTGAACCGCCGCTGTGCGCCCGGCTTGGCGTGCTGCCAGTCGCAGCCACCGCAGTTGCCCGGACCCGAGTAGGGACAGGGTGCCTCGACGCGGTCCTTGGACGCCTCGATGATCCGTACGGCGTCGGCCCGCAGGAAGCGGGAGTCCTCCTCGCCCTCGGTGATGCGGGCGACGACCTTCTCACCGGGCAGCGTGTGCCGTACGAACAGCACCCGCCCCTCCTCGGTGCGGGCGATGCAGTGGCCGCCGTGCGCGACGGGGCCCACCTCGACCTCGTACTCCTCCCCGACAAGCGACGACTCGGATGCGTTCTGCATGACGGGGTGACTCCAGGGATGAGAGGGGGCCGCCGTCCGTGTGCGGACGGCAGCCCCCCAGTCTACGTGGGTGCGCGGACCCCTCAGCCCTTGCCGCTGGGCTCCTTGGGACGCTGGTCCACGGGCCCGCGCCGCACCGAGCCGGGCGCGTTCCATTCCTGGCGCTTCCTCGCCCGCAGCTTCGCGGCCTCGGAGGACACCAGCTGGTACGGCACCGAGGTCACCATCACGCCGGGCGTGAACAGCAGCCGCCCCTTGAGCCGCAGTGCGCTCTGGTTGTGCAGCAGATGCTCGTACCAGTGCCCCACCACGTACTCGGGGATGATGACGCTGACCACGTCCCGAGGGCTTTCGCGCCGCAGCCCCTTGACGTACTCGATGACCGGCCGGGTGATCTCGCGGTACGGGGAGTCGAGGATCTTCAGCGGCACATTGATGCCACGCCGCTCCCACTCGTCCCTGAGCGCCTTGGTCTCGGCCGCGTCGACGCTGATGCTGAGCGCCTCGAGCCGGTCGGAACGCATCAGCTTGGCGTACGCGAGGGCGCGCAGCGTCGGCTTGTGGATCTTGGAGACCAGCACGATGGAGTGCACGCGCGAGGGGCGCACATAGTCGTCGGGACGCTCCTCCTCGGCGGCGATCTCCTCGGCGACCCGGTCGTAGTGCTTACGGATCGCGGACATCGTCCCGTAGAAGATCACCATGCCGAGCAGCGCCACCCACGCGCCGTGGGTGAACTTGGTGGCGAGGACGACGACCAGCACCAGGCCCGTGAAGAAGGCACCGAAGGTGTTGATCGCCCTGGAGCGGATCATGTGCCGGCGCTTGGCGGGGTCCTTCTCGGTCCTCAGATGGCGGTTCCAGTGCCGCACCATGCCGGTCTGGCTGAGCGTGAAGGAGACGAAGACGCCGACGATGTAGAGCTGGATCAGCTTCGTCGAGTCCGCCCCGTAGATCCAGACCAGCAGGATGGCCGCACCTGCCAGCAGCACGATTCCGTTGGAGAAGGCGAGCCGGTCGCCTCGCGTGTGCAATTGGCGGGGCAGATAGCGGTCCTGCGCGAGGATCGAGCCGAGCAGCGGGAAGCCGTTGTACGCGGTGTTGGCGGCCAGGAAGAGAACCAGGGCGGTGGCCGCGGCGAGCAGTACGAAGAAGAAGGTGCCGTCACCGAAGACGGCGGCAGCGACCTGGGAGATCACCGGGTTCTGGACGTAGTCGGCGCCGACCGGTGTGCCGTTGTGCAAAAGGTCGTCGGCGGGCGTCTCGGCCATCTTCACGTCGGTGGCCATGGCCAGGCCGATGATGCCGCAGAACATGGTGACGGCCAGGCCGCCCATGAGGGCCAGGGTGGTCGCGGCGTTCTTGCTCTTGGGCTTGCGGAAGGCGGGGACGCCGTTGCTGATCGCCTCGACGCCGGTGAGCGCGGCACAGCCGGAGGAGAAGGCCCGCAGCAGCAGGAAGACCAGCGCGAAGCCGGCGAGTCCCTGCTCCTCGGGCTTGATCGTGAAGTCGGCGGTCGGGGCTTTCATGGTGTCGTCGAGGACGAAGCCCCTGAAGGCACCCCACGCGATCATGATGAAGACGCCTGCGACGAAGACATACGTCGGGATGGCGAAGAGCTTGCCCGACTCCTTCACGCCCCGCAGATTCATCAGTGTGAGGAGGATGATTGTCGCGACGGCGCAGAGGACCTTGTTCTCGACCACGAAGGGGATCGCGGAGCCGAGGTTCTCCACGCCGGAGGCGATCGACACGGCCACGGTGAGGACGTAGTCGACGAGCAGGGCGCTGGCGACGGTGAGGCCTGCCCTCGGGCCGAGGTTGGTGTTGGCGACCTCGTAGTCACCGCCACCGCTCGGGTAGGCGTGGACGTTCTGGCGGTAGGAGGCCACCACCGTGAACATCAGCACCACGACGGCCGCGGCGATCCACGGGCTGAAGTGGTACGCCGACACACCCGCGATGGAGAGCACCAGAAGGACTTCGCCCGGTGCGTACGCCACCGAGGACAGCGGGTCGGAGGCGAAGACGGGAAGTGCGATGCGCTTGGGGAGGAGCGTTTCTCCCAGCCTGTCGCTGCGCAGCGCCCTTCCGATCAGGATCCGTTTGGGGAGGTCGGTCAGTTTGGACACGCAGAGGATCGTAAGCGTTCGATATGCGCCAGGCACACCCACCACCCCTCTCCGCCGCGGAATCTCGCGCTCCACCGCACAAGGGGTCCCTGGGCGGACCGCGCGTGTGTAGCTTGGGCCGCGGTCTGAGACCCTGACCCTGTAGGTCTCAGCAAGACCATGGACAGCCGGAAGGACGGTCGTGCACATCGTCATCATGGGATGCGGGCGAGTGGGATCCGCTCTCGCGCAGACCCTGGAGCAGCAGGGGCACACGGTCGCCGTCGTCGACCAGGACCCCACGGCCTTCCGCCGCTTGGGCTCCGGGTTCGGCGGCCGCCGCGTCACCGGAGTCGGTTTCGACCAGGACACCCTGCGTGAAGCGGGTATCGAGGAAGCCGGCGCCTTCGCAGCCGTCAGCAGCGGCGACAACTCGAACATCATCGCCGCGCGGGTCGCCCGCGAGATGTTCGGCATCGAGAACGTCGCGGCCCGTATCTACGACCCCCGGCGCGCCGAGGTCTACCAGCGGCTCGGCATCCCGACGGTCGCCACGGTCCGCTGGACGGCCGACCAGATGCTGCGGCGGCTGCTGCCGTCCGGCGCGGAGCCGCTGTGGCGCGACCCGAGCGGCGGTGTGCAGCTCGCCGAGGTGCACACGTCGGCCGCCTGGGTCGGCCACAAGGTCAGCAAGCTGCAGGAGGAGACGGGCGTACGGGTCGCCTTCCTCACCCGGCTGGGCGAGGCGGTCCTGCCGACCTCGCAGACGGTTCTGCAGGAGGGCGATCTGGTCCACGTGATGATGCGTACGGACGAGACCGAGAAGGTCGAGGCAGCGTTCGCCGAGGGCCCTGAGGAGGGCGGTCACTGATGCGGGTCGCTATTGCGGGCGCCGGTGCGGTGGGCCGTTCCATCGCGGGTGAGCTGCTGGAGAACGGGCACGAAGTGCTCCTGATCGACAAGGCGCCGACCGCCATCTCGGTGGAGCGGGTGCCGCAGGCGGAGTGGCTACTGGCCGACGCCTGCGAGATCACATCGCTGGACGAGGCGGCGCTGCAGCGGTGCAACGTCGTGATCGCGGCGACCGGCGACGACAAGGTGAATCTGGTCGTCTCGCTGCTCGCGAAGACGGAGTACGGGGTGCCGAGGGTGGTCGCCCGCGTCAACAACCCCAAGAACGAGTGGCTCTTCAACGAGTCCTGGGGCGTCGATGTCGCGGTCTCCACGCCGCGTCTGATGTCGGCACTGGTGGAGGAGGCGGTGAGCGTCGGCGATCTCGTACGGCTGCTGCGCTTCAGCCACGGCGACGCGAACCTGGTCGAGCTGACCCTGCCGCCGGAGTCGGCGCTGGCCGGTACGCAGGTCAGCGATGTGGCCTGGCCCGAGGACACCTCGCTGGTCACGATCATCCGCGGCTCGCGGGTGCTCACACCGGGTGCCGAGGAGACGCTGGAGGCGGGCGACGAGCTGCTGTTCGTGGCCGCGCAGGCACGCGAGGAACAGCTGGAAGACCTGCTGTCGGTACGACGCGCCTCGTGACCCCTCCGGGGCGCCGCCCCGGTCCTCGATCGCCGGGCGGGCTCGGAATTCCGAGCCCGCCCGGCGATCGCGTTCGAGGCCCGCGGACTACACCTCGGGCGCGGCCGCGGCGCGCCGGCGCTCCTTCTCGGCCTGCTCCTCCGCCTCCATCTCCGCGAAGACGTCGATGGGCGGCGGTGCCTTCGCCAGGAAGACCCAGGTCAGATACACGGCCAGCAGGAACGGCGGGATCTTCAGGGCGACCAGGACCCAGCCGAGCTGGGCGGTGTCGGCCCACCAGTAGAGCGGGAAGAGGATCGCGCACTTGGCCAGCAAGATCAGGCCCCACGCCCAGCTCGCCTTGGCGTACGCAGTCTTGCGGCCCGGGTTCCGCGTCCGCCAGGAGAGGTTCTCCTTGAAGACCGGGCCCAGGATCAGACCGATCAGCGGGACGCCCGCGATGGTCGTGACGATGTACGCCACGGCCAGGCCGAGGGTGTAGATCATGCCCGGCAGATAGAAGTCCTTGGCATTGCCGGTCATCATCGCGAAGACGACACCGAAGGCCACCCCGAAGACGCCGCTGAAGGCGTGCTTGACGGTGTCCCTGCGGATCAGCCGCACTGCGACGAGCAGCAGCGAGAGGGCGAGTGCCGCGATCGCCGAGATGTGCAGGTTCTTGTTGACCGTGAAGATCGTGACGAACAGCAGTCCGGGCAGGACCGTCTCCACCATGCCGCGCACGCCGCCGAAGGCCTCGAACAGCGCCGCCTCCGTGACTGCTTTGGCGTCGCTGTCCTGCTGCTGGTCGTTCGTCTTGGTGGTCGGCTTGTCGAGAGACGTCACCGGCTACTCCTGTCCGAGTGGTCGGAGTTCATATTTGGGGTTGAACAGCACCCGGCGGCCGTGGCTCATGGAGATCCGGCCCGAGGCGATGAGCCTGCGGCCCGGTTCGATGCCCACGATGGACCTGCGGCCGAGCCAGACGACGTCCAGCGGGGCCGTACCGTCGAAGAGCTCCGCCTCCAGCGCGGGCACGCCGGCCCGCGGACGCAGGGTGACGGTGCGCAAGGTACCAGTCACCCGGACTATCTGGCGGTCGTGGCACTCCGCGATGCGGGTACACCCCGATGCCTGCGCATCCTCCTGAAGCTCCTCGGACTCGAGGTCCTCCTGGGAGCTGGAGAGTCGGTCGAGCATGCGACGGAAGCGGCCGGCCGGCTTCTCGGCCTTGTCGGAACGGGGTACGGCACTCATGCATCAAGCCTACCGGCCATCACCGACACCGAATCAGCGCTCGAAGCGGTATCCCATGCCCGGCTCGGTGACGAAGTGTTCGGGATGCGAGGGGTCCCTCTCCAGCTTGCGCCGCAGCTGTGCCATATAGACCCGGAGATAGTTCGTCTCAGTGCCGTAGGAGGGGCCCCAGACCTCCTGGAGCAGCTGCTTCTGGCTGACCAGCCGGCCGGTGTTGCGTACGAGCACCTCCAGCAGATGCCACTCGGTCGGGGTGAGCCGCACATCGCGCCCGTCCCGGTGGACCTTCTTCGCCGCGAGATCGACGGTGAAGCCGTCCGTCTCGACGATCACCAGGTCCTCGTCCCCGCCGCCGACCGGCTCGGCCCTGCGGACCGCGGCCCGCATCCGGGCCAGCAGCTCGTCCATGCCGAACGGCTTGGTGACGTAGTCGTCGGCCCCGGCGTCCAGCGCCTCGACCTTCTCGTCGGAGGTGTGACGGGCCGAGAGAACCAGGATCGGGACGCGGGTCCAGCCGCGCAGGCCCTTGATCACCTCGACGCCGTCCATGTCGGGCAGCCCGAGGTCGAGTACGACGACATCGGGATGGCGCGCCGCGGCCAGCTCAAGGGCCGTCGCACCGTCGGGAGCCGCGTCCACCTCGTACTCGCGCGCCTTCAGGTTGATCACGAGGGCGCGTACGATCTGCGGCTCGTCGTCGACCACGAGCACCCGGGTCATTCGGGCCTGCCTTTCCACACTGTCACTGCCGTCCCGGTCATGAGGTGACCCGGGCGGGAAGATCGAGGCCGACCGGGGCGAATCCCGGGGCCGCCCGGAGGGTGATGACCATCGTCATGCCGCCGCCGGGTGTGTCCTCGGCGGTGAGGGTGCCGCCCATGGATTCGACGAAGCCCCGGGCGACCGCGAGACCGAGGCCCACTCCGGCTCCGCGCGGCGCGTCACCGTAACGCTGGAACGGCTCGAAAATCCGCTCCTTCGCGTCATCGGGGACGCCGGGGCCGCGGTCGGCGACGCGCACCTCGACCCGGTCGCCGAGTGCGCTCGCCGCCACTGTGACGGGCGTGGCGTCGGGGCTGTACTTGACGGCGTTCTCGACGATGTTGGCGACGGCGCGCTCCAGCAGTCCGCGGTCGACGGCCACCATCGGCAGCGTCTCGGGTATGTCCAGCTCCACGCTCTGAACGGGCACCCCGACGAGCGCCATCGGGACGACCTCGTCGAGATCGGACACCCGGATCAGCGGGGTGACGGTGCCGGTCCGGAGGCGGGACATGTCGAGGAGATTGCCGACGAGATGGTCGAGCCGGTCGGCGCCGTCCTCGATGCCTTCGAGCAGTGCCGCCTCGTCCTCCTCGGACCAGGCGACGTCGTCGGACCTGAGCGAGGAGACGGCGGCCTTGATCGCGGCCAGGGGTGTGCGCAGATCGTGGCTGACGGCGGCGAGCAGGGCGGTGCGGATGCGGTTGCCCTCGGCCAGCCTGCGGGCCTCCTCCGCCTGTCCGACCAGGCGCTGGCGCTCCAGTACGACGGCGGCCTGGGCGGCGAACGCGGCAAGCACCCTGCGGTCCTCGGCGGGCAGCACCCGTCCGGAGAGCGCGAGCGCCATATGGTCGCCGACCGGCATGTCCACGTCCGCGTCCTCCGGGCGTGCGACGGAGCTTTTGCCGGCGCTGCCCGCGCAGGTCCAGGGGTCGACGTCGCTCTGCCGCTCCAGCAGCGCCACGGACTCCATGGAGAAGGTCTCACGGACTCGTTCGAGCAGGGCGTCGAGCGTGGTCTCGCCCCGCAGCACACTCCCGGCGAGGAAGGAGAGGATCTCGGACTCGGCGCGCAGCCGGGCGGCCTGATGGGTGCGACGGGCGGCCAGATCCACCACGGAGGCCACCGCGACGGCCACCGCGAAGAAGATCGCGATGGCGACGATGTTCTTCGGATCGCTGATCGTCAGGGTGTGGGTGGGCGGCGTGAAGTAGTAGTTCAGCAGCAGCGAGCCCACGGCGGCCGAGGCGAGGGCCGGGAGCAGTCCGCCGAGCAGTGCGGACACGACGGTCAGGAAGAGGAAGAGCAGGACGTCGTTGGCGAGCCCGACGTTGTCGTCGAGGCTGGTGAGCAGTAGTGACAGCAGTACGGGACCGGCGACGCCGGTGAGCCAGCCGGCGATGATCCGGGAGCGGCCGAGGCGGGCGCCGCGGGCCACCGGCAGTCCGCGGCCCTTGCCCGCCTCGTCGTGCGTGACGATGTGTATGTCGAGGTCGGGTCCCGATTCGCGGGCGACGGTGGCGCTGACGCCGGGGCCGAAGGCGTACTGCCACACCGGGCGGCGGCTGGCGCCGAGCACGATCTGGGTGGCGTTCACTCCGCGCGCGAACTCCAGCAGGGCGGAGGGGACATCGTCGCCGATGACATGGTGGAAGGTGCCGCCGAGATCTTCGACGAGGGTGCGCTGGACGGCGAGTTCCTTGGGTGATGCGGAGGTCAGTCCGTCGCTGCGGGCGATGTAGACCGCCAGCACCTCGCCTCCTGCGCCCTTCTCGGCGAGGCGGGCGGCGCGGCGGATCAGCGTGCGGCCCTCGGGTCCGCCGGTGAGGCCGACGACGATGCGCTCGCGGGCCTGCCATGTCGTACGGATGTTGTGCTCGCCGCGGTACTGCTGGAGGTATTCGTCGACGCGGTCGGCGACCCAGAGCAGGGCCAGCTCGCGCAGCGCGGTCAGATTTCCGGGGCGGAAGTAGTTCGACAGGGCCGCATCGACCTTGTCCGACGTGTAGATGTTGCCGTGGGCCATGCGACGGCGCAGGGCCTGGGGCGACATGTCGACGAGTTCGAGCTGGTCGGCACGGCGGACGACCTCGTCGGGGACGGTCTCCCGCTGCCGTACGCCGGTTATCGACTCGACGACGTCGCCCAGCGACTCGAAGTGCTGGATGTTGACGGTCGATATGACGTCGATACCGGCCGAGAGCAGTTCTTCGACGTCCTGCCAGCGCTTGGCGTTGCGCGAGCCCGGCACATTGGTGTGCGCCAGTTCGTCCACCAGGGCCACGGCCGGACGGCGCTCCAGGACCGCGTCGACGTCCATCTCGGTGAAGACCGTGCCGCGGTACTCGATCTCCCGGCGCTGAATCTGCTCGAGGCCGTGCAGCATCACTTCGGTGCGGGCGCGTCCGTGGTGCTCGACGAAGCCCACGACGCAGTCGGTGCCACGCTCCACGCGCCGGTGCGCCTCGGACAGCATCGCGTACGTCTTGCCGACGCCCGGCGCCGCGCCGAGGTAGATCCGTAGCTTGCCGCGTCCCATGGCCCCATTGTCTTTCAGTTTCAGCTGTGTACGCTGCGTCGACCCTAAGGCCAGAGATGCGGACATTCGGGGCATGGGGCGTCCCTCGGGTGCGTATTGACGCGATTCTGACGCCCGGGCAGCACAACGGCCCGCGGCGGTCCGGAAGGCCGGAACCACCGCGGGCCGCAGGCTGAATGCCGGCGCGTCCCCGGTAAGGGGTCAGCGCACCTCGGTGATCTCGGGGCCGCGCTGCAGCTGCCCCATGCCACCGGAGAAGCGGGAGCTCTCCTGGTCCTCCTGCTGGACGCCCTCGGGCACCATCTGGGCATCGTCCGGCAGCTTGAGGACGATCGGGTCGCGCGGCGCCATCGGGCCGTCGCCCCGCACGACCACGGTGTCCCGGAAGATCTGCTCCAGCAGACCGGCGGCCTGTGGCTGCACCGCGCCCTGCCCGGAGATCACTCCGCGCAGGAACCAGCGCGGCCCGTCGACGCCGACGAAGCGCACCAGCTGCACACCGCCGGTGCCGTCCGGCAGCTGTACGGGCACCTGCGCCCGCAGCTCCCAGCCGAGGGGGCCCTCGACCTCGTCGATGATGCCGCCCTGCTGCGTGATGCCGGAGGCGATCTCCTCGCGGACCTCGCCCCAGATGCCTTCCTTCTTGGGTGCCGCGAAGGCCTGCAGCTGTACGGCGCTGTCGCGCAGTACGACGGTGGCGGCGACGATCGCGTCACCCGCGACCTCGACGCGCAGCTCCATTCCCTCGACTCCGGGCACGAAAAGACCGCCCAGATCGACCCGGCCCTCGCCGGGCTTGGATACCTCGGACACGTCCCAGGGGCCGTCGGGCCGGGGCGCCGGCGGAAGGTTCACCCGGCGGGGCGCCCCTTCCTCGTCGGAGTACTCCGTGTCGCGCTCGTCGACGACCTGCTCGGCCTCGCCCGCTGCGTCCGCCGCGTCCCCGGCGGAACCACTCTTCTTGCGACGTCCGAACACGTCACTGTCCTTCCCGGTCGGATACGACCGAAGCGTATCGATTCCCACCCGTTGAGCCGTCCACGACGGCGTGACCGCCGGTGGACCCGAAGCCCCCCTCGGCCCGCGCCGAGCCGGGAAGCTCCGCCACCTCGTGGAAGCGCACCTTCTCGACCTGCTGGACAACCAATTGGGCAATCCGGTCGAACCGATCGAACCGCACACTCTCGCGCGGGTCGAGATTGACCACGATCACCTTGATCTCCCCACGGTACCCGGCATCCACCGTCCCCGGGGCATTCACGAGGGCCACTCCGCAACGGGCGGCGAGACCGGAGCGAGGGTGCACGAAGGCGGCGTATCCGTCGGGCAGCGCGATGGACACTCCGGTGGACAGAACGACCCGCTCGCCGGGGGCGATCTCGACGGCCTCACAGGTCACCAGATCGGCGCCGGCGTCGCCCGGGTGCGCGTAGGACGGGAGCGGCACCTCGGGATCCACCCGGCGGATCAGCACATCGACGGGGTTGCGCATCAGGGGTTCACCTCGAAGGCGCGGGCGCGCCTGATCTGGTCGGGGTCGGACATGGCTGCCTGGATCTCCTCCGGGCGGCCGTTGTCGATGAAGTGGTCGACCTTGACCTCGATGAAGAGGGCGTTGGCGCGCACGGCGACGGGCCCTTCGGGGCCGCCGATCCGGCCCACGGCACTGGAGTAGATCTTGCGCCTGGCGACGGCGGTGACCTCGGCCTGCAGATGCAGCACGGTGTCCACGGGCACGGGGCGTACGAAGTCGGTCTCGAGCCGGCCGGTGACCGCGATCGTCCGCAGCAGCCAGTTGAGCGAGCCGAGCGTCTCGTCCAGCGCCGTGGCCAGCACGCCGCCGTGCGCGAGGCCGGGTGCGCCCTGGTGGGCGGGCTTGACGGTGAACTCGGCCGTGATGCTCACGCCTTCACCGGCCCGCGCCTGGAGGTGCAGTCCGTGGGGCTGTCCCTCGCCGCAGCCGAAGCAGTATTCGTAGTGCGCGCCGAGGAGCTCACCGGGGGCCGGGGCGTCGGGATGCCGTACCGGCGGTACGGCATCGGCCGGAGGGGTCAGAGCCGATGCCCGGGCCGAGGGACCGGGGGCCGCCCCCCGGGATTTCGCTGTACTCACAGGCCCAGACCTTACCCGCGCGGCTACCCGCCGGTCGCACCGTGCCAAGCTTGGTTTCATGCAGCCTTCCGCCCCGCACTACGAAGAACGTCTGACCGCGCCCCCTTCGTGGTGGGTCATCACCGCCCTGATGGGCGTCGCGGGCGGCCTCGTCGTGCTGCCGCTCGGTCCGCTGCCGATGCTCGGCGGGCTGATCGGCGCCGCCGCGGTGGCCGCCGTCGTGGTGAGTTCGTACGGCTCGGTCCGAATCCGGGTGGTGGCCGGCTCGCTGGTCGCGGGCGAGGCCCGGATCCCGCTCACGGCGCTCGGTGAGGCCGAGGTGCTGGATGCGGAGGAGGCGCGCGCCTGGCGCTCGTACAAGGCCGACCCGCGGGCCTTCATGCTGCTGCGCAGCTATGTGCCGACGGCACTGCGGATCGAGGTCACGGACCCGGCCGACCCGACGCCGTACGTCTATCTGTCGACCCGGAATCCGAAGGCGCTGGCTGCCGCGCTGACGGCTGTGCGCGCGGCCTGAGAGGCACCCGGGTCAGTGGCCCAGTTCGCGCGGGGCCCGCAGCGCCTCCAGCGGGTCCTCGGGCTGTTCCAGCGGCGGGAGCGTGGGCAGCGCGTCCCAGGGGATCTGTCTGCTGCGCAGGTCCTTGCGGATGCGGTCCGCGACCTTCTTGGTGTCGCGACGGTTCATCACCGCGCCGACGGCCGCGCCGACCATGAACGGAATCAGGTTCGGCAGATTGCGGACCGTGCGCTTCATGATCTGCTGCCGCAGCTCGCGCTTGAACCGGCCGCCCAGCGCGAGGTCGATCGTCGCCGGTTTCTTGACGTCGATCCCACGCTCCTGCGACCAGGAGGCCAGATACGCGATGCTGCGCTCCCTGAGGGTGCCCTGCGGCCGCATGCCGTAGACCTCGTGGAGCTCGGCGATGAGCTTCAGCTCGATCGCGGCGACGCCGATGATCTCCGTGGCCAGTTCGGCCGGCATCGCCGGTGGGACGGGCAGCATCGCGGCCGCGCCGATACCCGCACCCACGGTTGAGGTGCCGTTCGCCGCGCCCGCGACCAGCTTGTCCGCGAGCTGTTCCGGACCGAGTCCGGGGAACTGTTTGCGCAGGGTCGCCAGATCACGCACCGGCACGCGTGGTGCGTTCTCGATGATCCGGTCGGCCATGAACGCGAGCGCCGCTCTGGCGCCCACGCGGCCCTTGTGGACCCCCTGCCGCACGGCGGTCAGGCGTGGTGCCCTTGTCATGGGCCCCGCCTGACCGGCTGCTTCGAGCGAGGCCCCACGGCCCCGCCCGTCGTCGTCTGCTGCGCCATGGGGCAGCAGGGCGGCCGAGTGCTCGGCAGACGCCTTTGCGTCCTGCGCCGGGCCCGTACCGCCCCGGTGCGCCTCCGGCGGTTTCTGACGCCGGAAACGCCGCTTCCCGGACGGTGTCTCGCCTGCCACGGCCGACCGGACCTCAGTCGCAGTCGCGGCAGATCGGCTGGCCGTTCTTCTCGCGGGCGAGCTGGCTCCTGTGGTGCACCAGGAAGCAGCTCATGCAGGTGAACTCGTCCGCCTGCCGGGGCAGCACGCGAACGGACAGTTCCTCGTTGGAAAGGTCCGCTCCGGGCAGCTCCAAGCCCTCGGCCTGCTCGAATTCGTCGACGTCGACGGACGACGTCGTCTTGTCGTTCCGACGAGCCTTCAGTTCCTCAAGGCTGTCCGAATCGACGTCGTCGTCGGTCTTGCGTGGGGTGTCGTAGTCCGTTGCCATGTCGCTCTCCCCCTCTGGGTGTCTGCGGTGTCTCCAGCGCACGTAACGCGTGAGAGGCCGGACTTGTGCCCGACCCGAGGCGGAGATTTTGCCTCACATCAAGGTCTGTTACTCAATCGACACCCAACCGGATCCCCCGAGAGTGATCGGACTGGATGGCGATCGGGACCGTACACGGTCCGAATGTCGCACTTCACGGGCGCCACCCCGTGTACTTCCCGTGATCTCGACCCCCGGAAACCCGGACTTTTCCCGGCTTTCCGGCAAGAGTCTTGATCACTGAGAGTAGATGGCCTGAAATTCGCCTTTGTGATCGATCCCACACGGCCCTCTCGGGTACGGGTCCCGAAAATTCCGCGTAAAGCGAACGAAGCGATTCGCGTCGGTCAGCATCTCAGACCGGGAAGGTGACTCGCATCACGAGGCCACCGCCGTCACGAGGCTCCGCGATGATACGGCCTCCGTGGGCCCGGGCGACCGACCGGGCGATCGAAAGCCCCAGGCCGACGCCCTTGTCGCTGCCCGTGCGCTCCTGACGCAGCCGTCTGAAGGGCTCGAAGAGGTTGTCGATCTCGTACGCGGGAACCACCGGCCCCGTGTTCGAGACCACCATGACCGCCTGGCCGTGCTGGATCTCGGTCGTGACCTCCACCCAGCCCCCTTCCTGGACGTTGTAGCGCACGCCGTTCTGTACGAGGTTCAGGGCGATCCGCTCCAGCAGGACGCCATTGCCCTGGACGACGGCGGGCGCGTGCTCCCCGCGGATCTCGATGCCCTTGGCGTCTGCCTCGGCGCGGACCTGGTCCACCGCGCGCGTGGCGACCTCGGCCAGGTCCACCGGCTTGCGCTCGACGATCTGGTTTTCGCTGCGGGCGAGCAGCAGCAGACCCTCCACGAGCTGCTCGCTGCGCTCGTTGGTGGCCAGCAGCGTCTTGCCGAGCTGCTGGAGCTCCGCGGGCACCCCCGGGTCGGAGAGGTGGACCTCCAGCAGCGTGCGGTTGATCGCGAGAGGTGTACGCAGCTCGTGCGAGGCGTTCGCGACGAACCGCTGCTGAGCACTGAAGGCGCGCTCCAAGCGGTCCAGCATCTCGTCGAAGGTGTCCGCGAGCTCCTTGAGCTCGTCGTCCGGGCCGTCCAGCTCGATCCGCCGCGAGAGGTCGGAGCCGGCCACCTGACGGGCGGTGCGGGTGATCTTGCCGAGCGGCGAGAGGACCCTGCCCGCCATCGCGTAACCGAAGGCGAAGGCGATGACACTCAGGCCGAGCAGCGCGAACAGCGAGCGGCGCAGCAGGTCGTCCAGGGCCATCTCGCGCTGGTGCTGGAGGCAGCTGGCGACGGCCTGGTTGAACTGCTCGCCGGTCCCCGTCTCGGGCAGCTGGCACCAGGAGGTGGTGGGCTGCACCCGGCCCGTCTCGATCTTGAACGGCAGGTCGCCGACGCTGACGTGCAGCGCCTGAGCGGTGAGCAGATAGATGATCGAGAGCAGCAGGATGCCCGCGATCAGGAACATCCCGCCGTACAGGAGCGTGAGGCGTATCCGGATCGTGGGGCGCAGCAGCGGACGGACCGGGTCGCGCGGGTCCCAGGTCGGTTTCGGAGGCGCCTCAGGAGGCGCGGGAGTCGCGGTCACGGGATCAGATCCGGTAGCCGGAACCGGGCACAGTGACGATCACGGGGGGCTCGCCGAGCTTGCGGCGCAGGGTCATCACGGTCACCCGCACGACATTGGTGAAGGGGTCGGTGTTCTCGTCCCAGGCCTTCTCCAGCAGCTGCTCGGCCGAGACGACCGCGCCCTCGCTGCGCATCAGGACCTCCAGGACCGCGAACTCCTTGGGCGCGAGCTGGATCTCCTTGCCGTCGCGGAAGACCTCGCGGCGGTTCGGGTCGAGCTTGATCCCGGCGCGCTCCAGGACCGGCGGCAGCGGCACCGTCGTACGCCGGCCGAGGGCCCGCACGCGCGCGGTGAGCTCGCTGAAGGCGAAGGGCTTGGGGAGATAGTCGTCCGCCCCCAGTTCGAGGCCTTCGACGCGGTCGCTGACGTCGCCGGACGCGGTCAGCATCAGCACGCGGGTCGGCATACCCAGCTCGACGATCTTGCGGCATACGTCGTCGCCGTGGACCAGCGGGAGGTCCCGGTCCAGGACGACCACGTCGTAGTCGTTGACCCCGATGCGCTCCAGCGCCGCGGCGCCGTCGTACACGACGTCGACTGCCATGGCCTCCCGGCGCAGTCCGGTGGCCACCGCATCGGCGAGCAGCTGCTCGTCCTCGACGACGAGTACGCGCACGTCGTGATCCTTCCTCTGGACCCGTCACCCATGATCGGGGCAGGTGTGTGAGCACTGGCTGTGCGCATCCATCCTGCCCGTTACGCGCGTAAACCGGCTGTAAGGCGGCCCAGGTCACCCGGGGCCGACCTGGGCGGAAAGGAATTCACCGGATTCCCGGGCCAGTTGAGGTTTCCTTGAGGGAGGGCCGGGGGAGGACGACTAAACACCCGCGATCACGCCCTGTATGTGGCACACCACGACCTGTTCCAGGGTTGATCACCCCGTCCCCTGCCTGCGGCAGGGGAAACCCCAGGCACACCCCCGTGCCACCGACCCACGACGAGGGGGCGCACATGGACGCATTCACCGCAGGACTGTTGCAGCGCATAAAGGCCGCCGAGACCGACCTCACCCTGGCCCGCGAGACGGGCGACGACTTCCTTGCGGATGTCGAGCAGGCAGAGCTTGACGACCTGCACCGGCTGGCCGCGGAGCACGGCGTGGAAGTCAGCGCCGCGTAGCGCCGGGCCGTACAGGTACCGGATATGAGAAGGGCCCGACGCCGCGGGACGGCGCCGGGCCCTTCTGTGTGTCCTCATCGCCGGACGGGCGTGCGCTGTTTGGGCGGTCCCCTGCGGGGCTGTTCCCCCACCCCGCCCCTTCCCGAACTGGGGCTCCGCCCCAGACCCCGCGCCTCAAACGCCGGCGAGGCTGGATCGTGCGGCAGAGCCGCACATTTCAGCCCGTCCGGCGTTTGAGGACACGCGCGAAGCCCGTCGCAAGCGCGGGCGGACGCGGACTAGTCGTGCCAGGCGCCGAAATCCTCCAGCAGCGACTGCAGCGGTCCGAATACGCCCGGGCTCGCCGCCACCGCCAGGTCGCCGTCCGGGGGCACACCGGGGCGGCCGCCCGTCAGGGCTCCTGCCTCGCGGGCGATCAGGTCCCCCGCCGCGAGGTCCCACGGGTTGAGCCCGCGCTCGTAGTAGCCGTCCAGGCGGCCCGCGGCGACGTCGCAGAGGTCCACCGCCGCGGAGCCGCTGCGGCGGATGTCGCGCAGCAGCGGGATCA
The DNA here is from genome assembly GCF_036147535.1 of Streptomyces sp. NBC_00322. Lineage (NCBI taxonomy): Bacteria > Bacillati > Actinomycetota > Actinomycetes > Kitasatosporales > Streptomycetaceae > Streptomyces > Streptomyces sp. NBC_00322. The sequence continues at coordinate 2,422,548 of NZ_CP108019.1, forward strand.
GCCGCTGGGCCACGTCCGCCTGGTGGCTGCGTACGGCCGCGACGTAGTTGAAGCCGGTGGAGACCAGGGCCTGGTCCAGTGGCGGCGCAGGGCGGCAGCGCAGGGGCTTGTCACCGGCGTACGCGCCGCCGCCCAGCACCGCCCGGTACGTCTCGCGGCGCATCGGGGCCTCCACGACCCCCACGACCCTCTCTCCGTCCCGCTCAGCGGCGATGGAGACCGCCCAGGTCGGCAGGCCGTAGAGGTAGTTCACGGTGCCGTCGAGCGGGTCGATGACCCAGCGCACACCGCTGGTGCCGGTCGTGGAGGCGCCCTCCTCGCCGAGGAAGCCGTCGTCGGGGCGGCGCTCGGCCAGGAAGCCGGTGATCAGCTTCTCCGCCGCGATGTCCATCTCGGTGACGACGTCGATGGGGCTGGACTTGGTCGCGGCGACGCCGAGGTCGGCGGGACGGCCGTCGCGCAGCAGCTCCCCCGCCCGGCGGGCGGCCTCCAGGGCGAGCTCGAGCAGTTCGGACAGGAGAGGGTCGCTCACAGGGCTTCCTTAGGGCGTACGGGAGGCGTACGGGCTGTCGGCACCGGCGGCCGCGGGCTTGGGCGCCCGGGCCGGACAGCAGCCGACCGGGCAGAGGTCGTGGGAGGCGCCGAGCGAGCCGAGCGCGCACCGCTCGGCGTTCACGCCCCGCTCGCTCGCGGCGCGCTCCAGGACAAGGTCCCGTACGGCCGCGGCGAATCGCGGATCGGCGCCCACGGTCGCCGAGCGCCGCACCGGCAGTCCGAGCTCGGCGGCCTTCGCGGTGGCCTCGGTGTCGAGGTCGTAGAGCACTTCCATGTGGTCGGAGACGAAGCCGATGGGGACCATCACGGCCGCGGGCGCCCCGGAGGCGTGCAGCTCCTCCAGGTGGTCGCAGATGTCCGGCTCCAGCCACGGGATGTGCGGGGCTCCGCTGCGTGACTGGTAGACGAGCTGCCAGGGGTGCTCCACGCCCGTCTCGTCGCGCACGGCATCGGCGATCAGCCGGGCCACGTCCAGGTGCTGGCGCACATAGGCGCCGCCCTCGCCGTGCTCGTCGCCCGGGCCCGATGTGTCGGCCGAGGAGGTCGGGATCGAGTGGGTGGTGAAGGCGAGGTGCGCCCCCGCGCGTACGTCCTCGGGGAGGTCCGCCAGGGACTGCAGGACGCCGTCGATCATGGGGCGTACGAAACCGGGGTGGTTGAAGTAGTGCCGCAGTTTGTCCACGTGCGGCAGCTCAAGTCCCTCCGCCTCAAGGGTGGCCAGCGCGTCCGCGAGGTTCTCGCGGTACTGGCGGCAGCCGGAGTACGAGGCGTACGCGCTGGTGGCGAGGACGGCGATCCGGCGGTGGCCGGCGCCGACCATCTCGCGCAGGGTGTCGGTCAGATACGGCGCCCAGTTGCGGTTGCCCCAGTGGACGGGCAGGTCCAGGCCGTGCTCGGCGAAGTCCTTGCGCAGGGCGTCCAGCAGGGCCCGGTTCTGGTCGTTGATCGGGCTGACCCCGCCGAACAGGAAATAGTGCTGACCCACCTCCTTGAGCCGTTCCTTGGGGATACCACGGCCGCGCGTCACGTTCTCCAGGAACGGGACCACGTCGTCCGGGCCTTCCGGGCCGCCGAAGGAGAGCAGCAGCAGGGCGTCGTAGGGAGCTGGGTCACGCTGATCCGACATGGCAACGATCCTGCCACCAGCCTTGGACGGCGGGAAAACCGCGGTGCGCCGTACAGCCGCAGCGCGTAAGCTGCCAACGCCTTCACGTGCCTTACGTCGGCGCAACCCACGTCCACGACGGCCCCGGTGAGGCCGCCTTACGGAGCTCTCCTTGCCCAGTCCGTACCGCGCCCTGTTCGCTGCCCCCGGCGCCAAGGCGTTCTCCGCCGCCGGCTTCGTCGGACGGCTGCCTTTGTCGATGATGGGCATCGGCATCGTCACGATGATCTCGCAGCTCACCGGGCGCTACGGCCTCGCCGGCGCACTGTCGGCCACCGTGGCACTGTCCGCCGCCGCGCTCGGCCCGCAGATATCCCGGCTGGTGGACCGGCACGGCCAGCGCCGGGTCCTGCGTCCCGCGACCATCGTCTCCGCCGCTGCGGCATCCGGACTGCTGCTCTCCGCGCATCAAGACTGGCCGGACTGGACCCTGTTCGTCTTCTCGGCCGGAATCGGCAGCGTGCCGAGCGTCGGCTCGATGGTGCGGGCCCGCTGGGCGGAGATCTACCGGGGCTCGGCCCGCGAACTGCACACCGCGTACGCCTTCGAGTCCGTCGTCGACGAGGCCTGCTTCATCTTCGGGCCGATCGCCGCGATCGGTCTGTCCACGGTCTGGTTCCCCGAGGCGGGCCCGCTGGTCGCCGGCCTCTGTCTGCTGGCGGGCGTCTTCCTGCTGACCGCGCAGCGGTCCACCGAGCCGGTGCCGCAGCCGAAGGGACACCACACCAAGGGCTCGGCCCTGCGCTCCCCCGGTCTTCAGGTCCTCGTGGGCACATTCGTCGCGACGGGCGCGATCTTCGGCTCCGTCGACGTGGTGACGGTGGCCTTCGCGGAGGAGCAGGGCCACAAGGCGGCGGCAAGCGTGGTGCTGGCCGTGTACGCGCTCGGCTCGTGCCTCGCCGGGGTGGTCTTCGGCCTGCTGCATCTCAAGGGCCCGGGCGAGCGCACGTGGCTGCTGGGCATCTGTGCGATGGCCGTGAGTATGATCCCCCTCCAACTGGCCGGGAACCTGCCGTTCCTGGCCGTGGCGCTCTTTGTCGCGGGCCTTGCCATCGCACCGACGATGGTGACCACCATGGCCCTGATCGAGCAGCACGTACCACGCGCGAATCTGACCGAGGGCATGACCTGGGTGGGCACCGGGCTCGCGGTCGGGATCGCGCTCGGCTCGTCGGTCGCCGGCTGGGTGATCGACGCCGCCGGGGCGGATGCCGGGTACCTGGTCTCGAACGCGGCGGGAGCGATCGCGGCCGCGGTGGCGTTCCTGGGGTACCGCCGGCTGCGGATGCCGGTGCCGACGCGGGAGGGGCAGCGTGAGCAGCACGACCGGCAGCACCACGTGGCGTAACTGGGCGGGGAATGTCACCTCCCGTCCCGTACGGGAGATATCGCCCGCCTCCACCGAGGAACTCGCCGAAGCCGTACGCAAGGCGGCCGAGGACGGGCTGAAGGTGAAGGCCGTCGGCACGGGCCACTCGTTCACGGCCGCCGCAGCCACCGACGGAGTGCTGATCCGGCCGGAACTGCTGACCGGGATCCGGGAGATCGACCGTACGGCCATGACCGTGACCGTCGAGGCGGGCACCCCGCTCAAGCGGCTGAACGCGGCCCTCGCCCGTGAGGGCCTTTCGCTCACGAACATGGGCGACATCATGGATCAGACCGTCGCGGGCGCGACCTCCACCGGCACCCACGGCACCGGCCGCGACTCGGCGTCGATCTCGGCGCAGATCAAGGCACTTGAGCTGGTCACCGCGGACGGCTCGCTGCTGACCTGCTCCGAGAAGGAGAATCCGGACGTCTTCGCTGCGGCCCGGATCGGGCTCGGCGCGCTCGGCGTCGTCACCGCGATCACCTTCGCCGTTGAGCCGGTCTTCCTGCTGACGGCCCGTGAGGAGCCGATGGCCTTCGACAAGGTCACGGCCGAGTTCGACCAGCTCTTCGCCGAGAACGAGCACTTCGAGTTCTACTGGTTCCCGCACACGGGCAACTGCAACACCAAGCGCAACAACCGCAGCGCGGGCCCTGCCGCCCCTCCCGGGCGGATCAGCGGCTGGATCGAGGACGAGCTGCTGTCCAACGGCGTTTTCCAGCTGGTCGTTTCGCTCGGCCGGGCAGTCCCCGCGACCATCCCGACGATCGCCAAGCTCTCCAGCCGTGCCCTCTCGGCCCGCACCTACTCCGACATCCCCTACAAGGTCTTCACATCTCCGCGCCGGGTGCGGTTCGTGGAGATGGAGTACGCGCTGCCGCGGGAGGCGGTCATCGGCGCGCTGGGCGAGGTGAAGACGATGATCGACCGCTCGCCGCTGCGGGTCAGCTTCCCGGTGGAGGTGCGTACCGCCCCGGCGGACGACATCACCCTCTCCACGGCATCGGGCCGGGAGAGCGCGTACATCGCCGTGCATCTCTACCGGGGCACGCCGTACCAGGCGTACTTCACCGCGGTGGAGCGGATCATGACCGCGCACGGCGGGCGGCCGCACTGGGGCAAGGTCCACACGCGGGACGCGGAGTACTTCGCCGAGGTGTATCCCCGATTCGGTGAATTCACCGCGCTGCGCGACCGGCTGGACCCGCAGCGGCTGTTCGGCAACGACTATCTGCGGCGGGTCCTGGGCGACTGAGGGCCAACTGCCCATCAGGTGGGGACATGCGAGCGAAGCGAATAGTTCCCTTTGAGAAGATTCTGTGAATCAGGACACCTGGTCACCCATGTCGCAGACGCCCAACTCCCCTACCCTGCGAGAAGTTCGGCGGCGCGGCGGTCCACCCCCGTGGCCCGAATGGAGTACTGTGGCGAGCCCTGGGCCCGGCCTCCCTCACGGGCGTTCGGACCCCAGGTAGGGGGCCGAAAGCGGCGCTCGATCCGGCGGCGCCGCGGCACCGCACGGGTACCCGATGCGGAGAGTGACCGGCCAGTCACTCAGAGTCGCAAACAGGTAACCGTGCCATAACGGCGATCCAGGGCCTGTGCCCGACACGCCGGGCAACTCGGCAAGGTTGTGGCAGGCTGCACCCGGGCAGGCCACACTCGACTAGCGGAAGCAGCGACGCACGTGACGTCGGCAGGCACCACCCGGGAGGTCCCCATGCCCGAACTGCGTGTCGTGGCCGTCTCCAACGACGGCACACGACTGGTGCTCAAAGCTGCGGACAGCACGGAATACACGCTTCCGATTGATGAGCGGCTGCGCGCCGCCGTGCGCAATGACCGCGCCCGGCTCGGCCAGATCGAGATCGAGGTGGAGAGCCACCTCCGTCCCCGCGACATCCAGGCACGTATACGCGCCGGAGCCTCCGCGGAGGAGGTCGCACAGCTCGCCGGAATTCCGGTCGACCGCGTGCGGCGCTTCGAGGGACCCGTGCTCGCCGAGCGCGCGTTCATGGCGGAGCGGGCCCGCAAGACTCCCGTACGCCGTCCCGGGGAGAACACCGGACCGCAGCTCGGCGAGGCAGTGCAGGAGCGCCTCACGCTCCGCGGCGCCGAGAAGGACACCGTGCTGTGGGACTCCTGGCGCCGCGACGACGGCACCTGGGAGGTCCTGCTGGTCTACCGGGTCGCGGGTGAGCCGCACTCGGCGAGCTGGACGTACGACCCGCCGCGGCGGCTCGTCCAGGCCGTCGACGACGAGGCGCGCGCGCTGATCGGCGAGACCGACGACACGATCGCCTCCTCGCAGGAGCCCAGCTTTCCGTTCGTACCGCGCATCGCGCGGCTGCCGCGGGACCGGCCGCTGGACCGGGCGCTCGACCGCCAGATGGACCGGCCGGCCGCACCCTCTCCGTCGGCCGAGCCGGAGGAGAACGGCGGGGAGAGGGACTCCCTGACGAGCCTGCTGGAGGCGGTACCGAGCTTCCGTGGCGACATGGTCGTGCCGGAGCGGCCCGCACCACCGGAGCCGGCGCCGACGGAGCCCGCGCAGGAGCCGGAGGCCGAGGAACCGGTGGCACCGGCCGCGTCGGCGGGCGCGGGCTCGGCGTACGCCGATGTGCTGATGCCCCGCTCGGTGGCGGGTCACCGCGACCGCCTGACGGGGACGACCGACCGCCAGGCGGAGGCGGACGGGGTGCGCCCCGGCCGCAGGGCTGCGGTGCCGAGCTGGGACGAGATCGTTTTCGGCACGCGCCGCAAGAAGCAGGAGTAGCGGTACGCAAGGGGCCCGGCGCGAGCGGTTGGCGCCGGGCCCCTTGCGCGTCAGCCCGGCTGAGGGCCCGTTGCCACCGGGCGGTTCGGGTCACTGCACCATTCCGACCAGGAGCCCGCGTACAGCGCGGGCTCGAAGCCCGCGATCTCCAGGGCGATGACCTCTTGCGCGGCGGAGACGCCAGAGCCGCAGTAGACGCCGACAGCCCCGGAGTTGGCCGTCGCGCCGAAGGCAGCGAAACGCGACGCGAGTTGCTCGGCCGGGAGGAAGCGGCCGTCCTTGCCGACGTTCTCCGATGTCGGGGCCGAGACCGCGCCGGGGATATGGCCCGCCACCGGGTCGATGGGCTCCACCTCGCCGCGATAGCGCTCCGCAGCGCGGGCGTCCAGCAGCAGGCCGGAGCGGGCCAGAGCAGCCGCACCGTCGGCGTCCAGGAGCGCGAGCCCGCCCGGTGCGGGCCTGAAGGTGCCCTCGGCGGGCGCGGGGACCTTGGTCTCCAGCGGGCCCGTCCACGCGGCGAGGCCGCCGTCCAGGACCCGTACGTCCGTGTGCCCTGTCCAGCGCAGCAGCCACCACGCGCGTGCCGCCCCCCAGCCCTTGTCGGCGTCGTAGGCGACCACCGGAGTGTCCGGCGAGACGCCCGCCCGGCGCATCTCCGCGCCGAAGGCCTCCGGGTCCGGCAGCGGGTGACGGCCCCCCGCGCCGGGCGGGCCGGCCAGTTCCGCATCAAGGTCGACGAAGACCGCTCCGGGGATGTGTCCGGCCTCGTAGTCCGGCCGCCCGTGCGGCCCGCCCAGCTGATAGCGGATGTCCAGAAGCACTGGAGGCCGGGTCGAGGACAGCTCGCTCGCGAGTTCGGTGGCGGAGATGATGGGGTTCATAAGGGCCATCCTTGCGCAGTGCCCGGCCGCACGATAACGCCGTGGAAACGGATGGGAAATGCCAAAGCGGGCATCCTCCATCGGGAACCCGCCAAATCCGGCGCGGCCGGGGCGCGCCGGACGCCGGGTGGTGGAACCATCTGCACGGGGCGCGGCCGTTCCGCACAACGGCGCGTACCCGGTCCCCCCGCACGGCCACCACGATGGTCCGAGGAGAGAGTGACGATGACCGAGGCGACTCGGCACACGCCCGGCACACCCTGCTGGGTGAGCTTGATGGTGCATGGCCTTGACAGGACCCAGAGCTTTTACGGCGAGTTGTTCGGCTGGGAGTTCTCCCCCGGCCCACAACAGCTCGGCCCGTATGTCCGGGCACTGATCGACGGCAAGGAGGTGGCCGGTATCGGCAGCCTGTCGGCCGACCGGCAACTGCCGATCGCCTGGACGCCCTATCTGGCGACCGACGACGCGGACACCACCGCGGAGACGATCAGGAGTTGTGGAGGCACCGTCGGAGTCGGCCCGCTGGACGCCGAGGACGCAGGCCGGATGGCCGTGGTGACCGACCCGGCGGGCGCGGTCTTCGGTATCTGGCAGGCGAGCGCCCACGGCGGCACCGCGGTGTACGGCACACATGGCACACCTGTCTGGAACGAACTGCTGACCGTGGAGACCTCGTCGGTCGGCAAGTTCTATCAAGCGGTGTTCGGCTACGAGGTGGAGGCGGTCGTCTCGGCGGACCTGGACTATGTGACGCTGCTCCTGAAAGGGCGCCCGGTGGCTTCGCTGCACGGCGTGGGCCACGCCCTGCCGCGCAACCGGGGCACGCACTGGATGACGTACTTCGAAGTGGAGGACCCCGACGAGGCCGCGGAACGGGTCGTGGGGCTCGGCGGGCATGTGGTGCAGCCGCCACGCGAGGCCTCCAGCGGCCGGCTCGCGATTGTCGCGGACCCGGAGGGCGCGGTGTTCACGATCGTACGGTCGGCCGCCCGCGGCCCTAGGTGACCTCCACCGGCAGGACGTCCGGCGAGAGGGCGGCGGCACGAGCGGTGGCCGCCGTCATCCGCCGCCGGTGGTGGCGCCGGCACAGCACCTCGTAACCGATCTCGTCCGGCGACTGGTTGACGTCCCCGACGACGACCTGGGCGAAGAGCACCGCGAACTCACGGAACAGCAATAGCTCGTGCGGGTGGGGGCATGTCCTTCGGTTCCGCGGGCGGTCTCCGCGCATCCCCTCCGCGTCGGTCAGGAGGGCCCGCAACTCGGCCCTTTGCCGGTACGGGCTCGGCGTATGCCGCACACACGTCTCAACTGGCCTACGGCCGGGCGCCGCTTCCGTTGAATCGCCTCAGGCCAGAAACACCGAATCTCCACAGAATTGAGTCTCTGTTGAGGTTTCTCGCCGAGTCGTCGCCCCCTTGGCCCTGTGCCGAAATTCGGGCGCACAGAATTCTCTACACCGACCCCCGAAATCACAAAGAAGAAGCAAAGGAGGGGTGGGCGGAAGCGAGGTTTGGAGAATTGAATACGCAACTACCTGTCACTTATGTCCAAATTATCGCATTTAACGAAGCCCTTCGGACCTAACGACCGGTGAGATATGTCCGATCTGTGCCAGATTTCTCGGCTTTTGAGGAGGTGTCTCGAGGCCATCAGACCTCAATTGACATGCCGGACGGGTGTTCGTAACGTTGGGATCACGCCAGGCGGTGACCAACGCTCAGGCGGATTAACTGCGGCATAACAAGCGCTGCATGGTTCGAAATAACTACGGGGGTAGTCTGTGCACGGCGGGGACTCGGGCGGTTACGGCGGGGACAGTGGATCTGCGGGCGCTGCAGCCAGCGGTGGGTCCCAGGGCGACGGCCGCAAGACTTACAAGGACGACCTGCGGGAGTGGGCTCCTATTTTCGGCATCACTGCGGCGGTCATTGTGATCGGCCTGCTTGTCGTTGCCCTTTTCTGACGGACTTTCCTAGCTTCCGCCACATCTGCGGCTCTACGCAACGGCGGCACTCCGTTCTGCGCCTGCTCGTTCGGCTCGTTTCCGGCTCTCGACGGTATGTCGTCGCGCCGCACAGCCGTAAAGTCCCGGCACCGAACTCTGAGTCTCCCTCGTGCGTGCCGGCATTTATCGCGAGTTCGGGCGAGACATGTCTTCGCCTGTCCGATGGCGCCTCTTTCAGTCTTTCCCACCCTGTCTCAGTGGTGCGGATTCATTTCTCCATGCCCGGTTCTGTGGCGCACTTCCGTGCGACCTCTCCTCGGCATGGGTAAATTACGGCGCTTAATGCGCCGTGATGGAAAGGAGGTGAGAAAGTCATGGAGAACAGCAACATGGACGTCCCGGTTCAGCTCGAGGACATTGCCATCGAGGAACTCGCGGACACGGCCGGTGCGGGCACCGCGTTCTGTGTCGGGTCAGCTGGTTGCCCCAGCTCGGCCGGGACTGCGTCCAGCTTCGGCTAGAGGCTATTTCCCGCTTCCCACTCATTTCGAGAGTAGGTGAAAAACATGGAGAACATGCAGAACATGGAGATCGTCGAGGAGTTCGACGACATCGCCATCGAGGAGCTCGGTGACATGGCCGGTGCCGGTGGCACGACCAACACCGGTGGCACCTTCGGTTCGACCACCTGCCCCGCCTGCATCGGTACCGCGTTCAGCTGGAGCTGACGCAGACCTGCAGGAGCCCTGTGTGCACCCCTGTTGAAGAAAGGAGGTGAACAGTGAACGACACCATCGCGGAAACGGACCTCGACCTCTTCGAGGACGTGGCCATCGAGGAGCTGTCCGACGCCAGCGGCGCGGGCTGGTGCCTCGGCTCGGCCGGCACCTTCGGTTGCCCGAGCTCGGCCGGTTCGTACGGCACCACGACATCGCACTGACGTTTCGACTCGCGCAGGAGAACACATGAACAACGATGGAATCCTCGCAGCCGAGCTGTCGGTCGGCCACACCGAGGACATCAGCATCGAGGACCTGACCGACGCCACGGGCGGCAGCTTCTGCCTCGGCACGGTCGGATGCGCGGGCTGCCCCTCCTCGGCCGGATCTGTCGGTACCGCCAGCTCTCACTGAGCTGCGAGGCCGCGGGCCCGGCATCGCCGGAGACGGACGTCGGACGAGGTTCATGCAGAGAACCTCGTCCGGCGGGTCGACGGCGACACCGGGTGCCGTTTCCGGCACTTCTCAGTATGACGGAATCCGGCTTTCGCGGCCGGACCGAATGTCAGGAAGGAGGTGAAACGACATGAACTCTCTCGACACCATGCACACCGAGATCGACGCCACCGGCATCGCCCTGGCGGAGGACATCGCGATCGAGGAGCTGACCGAGGCGGGTGGCACCAACTGCTTCGGCACCCTCGGATCCATGGGCTGCCCGACCTGCTTCGGCACGTACGGCTGCGCCACCTGATGCACCGTCATCAGGGTGGCTGAGTAACGCCTCGGGTGCTGCGCCCTGCCGCTGGATCACCTTCCAACGGGTGACGGGGCGCAGCACCCTTTCGCTTTTATTACGGCATGAAAGTGCCAGGCCGTTAAGGAATGTGGGAGTGTCAACGACTGAGAGCGCGCGGCGAGTGTGGCGCTGGTTCGCCATGCAGGAGGACTCCGCCGCCGACAACACCGATCTCTTCGCGCAGCTGGTCGCAGAGTCGCCCGTTGTTCACTTTCCCGGGCTGTGGGTCATCTCGCGTCACGACCTGGTGGCGAAGTTCAGCAATCATCCCGGGCTCACCATGGTCAGCCCAGAATTCCCGGCGGACATGCGGGAAGAGAATCCGGACTTCACGGAATTCTTCTCAAATTCGATGTCCGTGCGGGCTCCGGAGGATCACCGCAGGCTTCGCGGCGTACTCGCCCGGGAGTTCACAGGACGGTCAGTCGAGCGTCTGCGGGAGAGGATTTCGCGCATCATCGACACCCTCCTGGCCGACCCCGCGGTCGACAGTGGATTCGAGTTCGTGTCCCGCATAGCGGTCCCCCTTCCCTCTCTGGTCACGGCGGCGCTGCTTGACCTGCCGGAGGAGGATTGGGGTCAGGTGACGACGTGGTCGCGGGGCATGCTGGCCCAGTTGGGAAAGAGTTTCCCCGGTGCCAAGCCGACGACAGAACCCATTTCCGTCGAAGGATTTCAGAAGTTGCGGTCCTACGTCGAATCGGTGGTCCGAGAGCGGGACACACGGAATGGCACCGACGTCATATCCCGCCTCAACGCGTCACGTCGCAGCGGGCACCTGAGCCATGACGAGGTCGTCAATATGGTTCTGCTGCTCTTCATGACTGGGGTCGATACGGTAACCAGCGGCCTGACCAACGCCCTTCTCTGTCTGCTCACCCGGCCGGCGGAATGGCAGCGGGTCGCCGAGGACCCTGAAAAGTGGGCTGCCCCAGCCTTTGCAGAATCGATCCGCCTGCTCGCGCCGGTCACTTTTGGGGCACGCGTTGCCGCCGAGGACCTCTCGATCGGAAATATCGTCATACGCAAGGGGGAGATCGTGCTGCTTGCTTTCGCCGCCGCCAATCTCGACCCCCGCCGTTTCGAGGCACCGCTGGAGTTCCGCTGGGACCGCACCCAGAATGCCAGCATGTCATTCGGCCACGGCGCCTATTTCTGTCTCGGCGCCGGGCTGGGGTCTCTCCAGTCCGAGTTGCTGCTCGCCCGACTGGCCCAGGACGGCATCGCGCTCGCGCAACCCGCGGACTCTCTCCCCTGGCGCAGTGAGCTGACCTTCAACAGCCCCGCCGTCCTCCCCGTGCGGCTGGGAACGGGGCTGGAGGTATGAGAATGCCCGAGGCGCCTTTCCTGCGGCGGGCGGTCGCCCGGCCGGTCAGGACCCGGCATGTGCGCCAGGTCGAGGAGGCCGACTGTGGAGCCTCCTGTCTGTCGGTCGTCCTGGCCTGGTTCGGACGGCATGCGTCGTGGCGCGAGTTGCAGCAGGTGTGCGGGGGCGGACGCGACGGCGTGACGGCCGCGACGCTCATCCGCGCCGCCTCCCACTACGGACTGGCGGGAAGTGGCAAGCGGATCCGGCTGTCCGGTGACGACCAGGCCGACACGAGGTCCATGCGTTCCCTGGCGGCCCCCGCCATCCTCTTCGTCGGCGGCAACCATTTCGTGGTCCTGGACCATGTCTCCGAGCGGGGCACCGTCAGCCTCAACGATCCGGCGATCGGCCACCGCCTCATGCCGATGGCGGAGTTCCGTGCTTTCTTCAGCGGCATCGCCCTCGTCTTCACACCCACGGAGGATTTCCACCCGGCCGGGGTACCGCACCGGTTGCGCGGCGACCTGCTGTCCTGGGCGCGGCCCCGCCTGGGTCTGCTGGCCGGGTCGGTGCTGGCCGGCACGTCGGCCGCCTTGGTGGCCGTGGCCACCGCACTGCTCATGCGAGCCGTCGTCACCGCGACGGCCCGGCCCGACTCGGCCGGAGCCGCCGGAACGGCAGGAGGCGGCGTCTTGCTGTGGGCCCTCGGCAGTGCTGCGGTCGCCGCGTTGACCGCGACGTGGATACAGACCCGACTGCAGTCGGCGCTGCTGCGCGGCCTCTCCGTGGACAACTCCCGCTTCTTCGTACGGACATTGCTGGATCTGCCCGCATCCTTCTTCCAGCGCCGGTTCACGGGCGGTGTCGCAGCCCGGGTCCAGATCGCCGACACCATCGCCAACCAGCTCGCCGGCACCGTCGTACCGGTCTTCGTCGGCGGCGTGAGCATGACTGTCGTGCTGGGGGTGCTGGCCTGGTTCGCTCCGGGTATCGCTGTGCTCGTGCTCTGCGGTGTCGGTTGCTCGACGGCGATCCTGCGCAGGGCCTCCACCGGTGAGGCCTCCCGGCAGGGCCGGCTGCTGGCCGAACAGGCCTCCCGCGACGGCGAGATGATCAGCGGGCTGAACATGCTCGAGACGTTGAAGGCGGAAGCCGCCACCACCGTGCTGCTCGATCGCTGGGAGCAGTCCCACGCCCGGAGTCTGGCCGTGGCGCACCGATCCATGAGGTCGGCCCAGCGGACGCTGGGTACCGCCGGTGTCGTCGACTCCCTCGTCTCCGTCGCCGCGGTGCTCTGGGCAGCGGCCGACGTCAGGCGTGGTGCCATGGCGCTGCCCGATCTGATGTCCGTCATCACCCTGGTCGGCGTCTTCCAAGCCTCGGCGGGTGCGGTGACGCGCGGCGGCCTGTCGTTCGGGCAGTTGCGCGCGGCCTTCGCGGCCTTCGCGGACGTCGCCGGTTCGTCCCCCGAGACGGCCGGGTCCGTGCAAGCGCTCCGGAGTGCCGAGAGCGCCGAAGCGGTAAAGGCAGGCGCGCCCCTCGTTCCCCCCGCGACCACCGCTACCACCCCCACACCTTCCGGCGTCGGAGCCACCCCCGGTTCCGCCGGCCGGCTTCAACTTCGCACCCTGGAATTCGGATACGACATCAACCGTCCGCCCCTGGTCCGCGGCGTCGATGTCCGGGTGCCGCCCGGCAGCCGCCTCGTGGTCGTCGGAACCACCGGCAGCGGCAAGTCAACCCTGGCCCGTCTCGTCGTGGGAAGCACCGCCCCGTGGGCAGGCTCGGTCACACTCGACGGCATCCCGGTCACCGACCTGCCGCCCGGGTCCGTCGGCTACGTCAGCCAGCATCCCGTGCTCTTCGAGGGCAGCGTCGCCGAGAACGTCGCCTTCGGCGACGACGAGTTCGCTCCCGACCTGATCGACCAGGCACTGGCCACCGCCTGCCTCGACAGGGTCGTCGCTCGCCGCGGTGGTCCCCGTGACGCCCGCGTCGAGCCGAACGGACAGAACTTCTCCGGCGGCGAGCGGCAGCGCCTCGCACTCGCCCGCGCCCTGTGCCGCCAACCCGCACTCCTCGTACTGGACGAGGCGACGAGCGCGCTCGAAGGCCCCCTGGAAGCCAGGATCGACGCCAACCTGCGCCGCTTGGGAACCACGACCGTCGTGGTCACCCACCGTCTCGGCACCGTAGGCCCGGACGACCTGGTCCTCGTACTGCACCGCGGCACACCGGCCCAGCTCGGTACGCACCGCGACCTGTCCGCCCGGCAGGGCCAGTACCGCGAACTGCTCGGAGCGAGCCGGTGACCCCGGCAGGAGAGGCGTGGGCCGCCCACCGTGACGCCCTGAAGCCGCTGCTCGCCGCCCTCGGCGTATCCGGGGAGGCACTGCCGGAGCTGCGGCCGACAGCCTCGGATCCGGTGGCCGCGGCCGCCGAACGGTGCGGCGTCCGGGCCCACCGCGCGCCGGTCACCCAGGCCCTCACCTGGCTTCCGAAGGCGCCTGTGCTCGCGTCCCGCGACGGCGAGCCGGTGGCGTTGCTGCCCAGCAGGCGGGGCTGGACCGCCGTCGAGGCGACGGGCCGTCACGGACGTCCGGTGTCACCCGCCGACGCCGGAGGATTCGACGAGAACTGCTGGGTCATGCGGGCCCGGCTGCCGCACACCGGGATCACGGGCCGCCGTCTGCTGCGGTTCTCCCTGCGCGGCGCGGCGATGCCGTTGACCGGTACGTTGGCGGGCGGCCTGCTGGCCGCAGTGCTGGCCTTCGCCGCTCCCATCGGCTCGCTGCTGCTCATCACGGCGGTCCTCACCGACGACGACGCCCTCTTCGGCTGGACGTGCGCCGCGGTGCTCGGCGCCGTCCCGCTGGGCCGGCTGCTCGCGGAGATGCGTGATCACTCGACCAGCGCACTCCAGACGCGCATCGAGGCCACCGTGGAACCGGCGGTGTGGGAGCGGGTACTCAGCCTCCCGCTGCCGTTCCTGCGCCGCTATTCGAGCGTGCGGCTACTCAATCACGCCGGGGGTATCGGCCGGCTGCGGTCCCTGCTCGGACCATCCGGTCTCGACGCACTGCTGAACGCGCTCTTCTCCGCCGTGGCGATCATTTTGCTCATGCTGGTCGACGGGATACTCGGCCTCGTCGCCGCGGCCGTCACCGCATGCCTGCTGACGCTGCTGGGATGGCTCTCGTGGGCGCAGCAGAAGCACGACATGCGCGTGTACGACGCCGTGGAGAGCGTGCAGTCCACCGTCTACCCGGCGCTGCTCGGCATCGACGAGGTCCGCGCGTACGGAGCCCAGCAGCTGGTCTTCCGCAAGTGGTGGCAGGGGTTCGACGCGCAGAAGTGTGCCGATGACGCGGGACTGCGCCATGCCGAGGTGTCGGCTGCGCTGATCGCCGCCACCCTGCCCCTGCTGCTGTGCGTCCTCCTGCCGGTGGTCCAGCTGCGAGGCATCGGGTTGACCGGCATCTGGGCGGTGTCCTTCGCCGGGGTCCAGCTGAACCTGGCGCTGAGCCGGCTGCCCGGAGTGCTCCAGGCAGTCTTCACACTGCGTACCACGTACGCACGGCTGGAACCCATTCTGGCCACCGCGCCGGAGACGCCACCCGCCGGCGTCCTGCCCGGCCGTCTCACCGGACGGGCAGAGCTGCGTGGCGTCACCTTCGGCTACCCGGGCTCTGCGGAGCCGGTGCTGAAGGGGGTTGACCTCACGGTGGAGCCGGGCGAGTTCCTGGCGGTCGTCGGCGAATCGGGTGCCGGAAAGTCCACCCTGCTGCGGCTGCTGCTGGGTCTGGACCGGCCTGACGCGGGCGCCGTGCTGCTGGACGGCCACGACCTCGCCGGGCTGGATCTCGGCGCGGTCCGCGGGCAGATGGGATACGTCCCGCAGGACAGCAAGGTGCTGCGCGGCACCATCCGGTCGGTCATCCTCGGCAGTGCCCCGGAGCACGACGAGGAAGCCGCCTGGTACGCCGCCGGGCTGGCCGGGATAGCCGACGAGATCCGGGCCCTGCCCATGGGTATGGACACCCGGCTGACGGATGGCGAGTCAGGCTTCTCGGGCGGGCAACTGCAGCGTCTGCTGATCGCCAGAGCGCTGGTCGGCCGGCCCCGCATCCTGCTTCTCGACGAGGCCACCAGCGCGCTCGACAACGCCACACAGGACGAGATCAGCACAGCGATCGGGGCGCTGGGGATCACCAGGATCGTCGTCGCCCACCGCCTCAGCACGATCCGCCGGGCCGACCGCATCGTGGTCGTCTCCGACGGACGGATCACCGAATCCGGCAGTGCCGACCTGCCGTCCGCATCCGGTGGTCCTTTCCCGGACCCCGACGCAACGACTTTGACGTGAGAAGGAAAGGCAACCGAACCATGACCAGCACCACAACCCGGTTCACGAGGTATGTGCGCAGCACGACCGTCGCCGGGGACGGCGTCTACCTCACCACCGAGCGGTCCGGCCAGCTCCGGCTGGAAGGCCGGATGATCGAGCTCATGGCCCCGCTGCTGCAGGGCGGCCACACACGCGAGGAGATCGCGGACCGGCTCTCGGGCGAGTTCTCGCCCGAGCGGGTCGGGCGCGCACTGGACAAGCTCATCGCCGCCGGACACGTCGTGGAGGCCGACGCCTCCGTCGACCCACGTGCAGGGGGCTACTGGGAGCTGCTCGGCGTGGACGGCGACGAGGCCGTACGCACCGTGCAGGCCGCCGGCGTGGACGTGGTGGCCCTCGGCGACGTGAGCGCACAGTGGTTCACGGACGCTGCCGAGGCCTTCGGCATCCGTGTCACCGACGCACCGGACAGCGCGCTGACGGTCGTCCTGACCGATGACTACCTGCGGCCCGAACTGGATGGCGTCAACCGGCAAGCGCTGGCCGGTGGCAAGCCGTGGCTTCTGGTGAAGCCGGTCGGGGCGACGGTGTGGCTGGGGCCGGTCTTCCAGCCCGGCGTCAGCGCGTGTTACGAGTGCCTTCGCATACGGCTGGCCAACAAGCACATGCTGACCTCGTACCTCCGTCAGCGCGGCGTCCTCACCGACGTCCTCGTGAACTCGGTGACCGACGTGCCCGCCACCGTCCGGGTCGCCACCCAACTGGCTGCGTTGGAGGCCGCGAAGTGGCTCGCCGGGGCTGTCGGCGGTGCCGTGCCCGGCACGAACGTCCCCCGTGACCAGGTGACGTCCCTCGACACGCTGACCCTGCGTACCGAGCAGCACCCGGTCACCCGGCGCCCGCAGTGCCGGGCCTGCGGCGACCCGGACCTCCAGGCGAAGCGGCAACGGGGCCCGGTGGAACTCTCCAGCCAGATCAAGGCCGTGGCATCGGACGGCGGCCACCGGGCCAAGGACCCGCAGGAGTTCCTCGACACCTTCCAGCACCTGGTCAGCCCGATCAGCGGCCCGGTCAGCAGCCTGGTGAAGGTCCCGCTGGACGTCGAAGGGCTCCACACGTACACGGCGGGACAGAACTTCGCCGTGCCGATGGCCAACGCGGCCGACCTGCGCGCCGGGCTGCGCAGCGCCAGCTCCGGCAAGGGCATCAGCGACGTACAGGCCAGGGCGAGTGCCCTCGGCGAGGCGATCGAGCGGTACTCCGGGGTGTTCCACGGCGACGAGGCGCGCATCACCAGCTCGTACGAGGAACTCGGCGCCGACCGGGCCGTGGAGCCCAACGCGCTCCACCAGTACAGCGACCGGCAGTTCGCGGACCGGCTCGAGTGGAACGCGCGGCCCTCGCACTTCCACTGGGTGTCGCCGAGGATGAACCCGGCCGAGCCGGTGGACTGGTCACCGGTCTGGTCGCTGACCGAACAGCGGCACAAGTACCTGCCGACCTCCTCGCTGTACTTCTCGTACTCCAGCTCCAGCGAGGCGGTGCGCTTCAACGCCGGCGCCAACTCCAACGGGTGCGCGGCCGGCACGACCTTGGAGGACGCGATCCTGCAGGGCTTCTTCGAACTCGTCGAGCGGGACAGCGTCGCCATGTGGTGGTACCACCGGCTGCGCATGCCGCGGATCGACCTGGACAGCTTCGACGACCCGTACTTCCGCAAGTGGCAGGACCGCTACCGCTCACTCGGCCGCGAGACATGGGTGCTGGACGTCACCAACGACCTGGGGATCCCGTCGGTCGTAGCCGTCTCCTATCGCACGGACAAGCCGGTGCAGGACATCCTCTTCGCGCTCGGCTCGCACTTCGACATCAAGATCGCCATCGGACGGGCGCTGTCCGAGATGAACCAGTTCCTGCCTGCCGTGATCGGCATGGGTGCGGACGGCTCCGGCAGCTACGCCTACAACGACCCCGACCAGCTGAAGTGGTGGCAGACCGCGACCATGCAGAACCAGCCGTACATGCGGCCGGCCGACGGGCTCGTGCGGACCGCCGCCGACTACGCCGAGCACCACTCGGCGGACCTGCGCGAGGACGTGCTGCGCGCACAGCGCGCCGTCGAGGACAAGGGCATGGAAATGCTCGTCCTGGACCAGACGCGGGTGGACATCGGCCTGCCGGTGGCCCGGGTCATCGTGCCGGGGATGCGTCACTTCTGGCCCCGCTACGCCCCCGGCCGCCTCTACGACGTACCGGTCGAGCTGGGCTGGCTCGACCGCAAGCCCACCGAAGACGACCTCAACCCGATTGCGATGTTCCTGTGATGACCACCGTCAACGTGACCCCGCGCGGCTCGCTCACCGAGGCGACGGCCCTGCGCCAGGGCGTCCTCTGCGAGCACCGCGACTCCACGGTGCTGCTGTCGCTGCGCAACCAGACCGGGTACCGGCTGCGCGGGGTGACCCCCGGGATCCTGGGAGTGCTCGAGCGGCTCTCCCGCCACGCCGTGCCGACCGACGAGCTGGCCGCCGGTCTCGACGCATACCAGGAGCGCCAGCTCACCCGGGTGCTGGAGCGGATCTCGCCGTTCCTGGCCCGCTCCCTGATGTACCGGGGTGCGGAGCTGATGGCGGTGGAGGCCACCGCCCCCGCCGAACCGTACGACGTCGTCGACGTCCCCACGGACACCCCGGTCCGGCTGTCGAAGTTCGCCCTGCTGCGCCGACGCGAGGGCGCCTTGGTGGTGGAGACACCACTGACCGCCTACCGCTGCGTGCTGCGGTCCGCCGAGGCGGCTTCGGTCGCGTCGGCCCTGGGCGAGACGGCGACCGCCCTGGAGCTGGCCTCCGCGGAGCTGCCGGCCGAGGCCGTCGCCGCCGTGCTCGGGCATCTGGTCGGAGCGGGCTTCGCCGACCTGGGAACACGCGGGGACGGCCCGGCGGTCTTCGCCGCGGACGACGACGAGGTCTTGCGCCAGTGGGACTTCCACGACCTGTACTTCCACTCGCGCAGCCGTCTCGGCCGCACCGACGAACCGTACGGCGGCCGCTTCCCGTACATCGGTTCGATCGAACCGCTGCCGCCGGTCAAGCCGGCGCCGCCGGGTGAGCCGATCCCGCTGTTCCGTCCGCAGCTCACGGACGTCCTCGCCAAGGACCCGAGCCTGCTGGCCGTCATGGAGGGGCGGCAGTCGATCCGCAGTTACGGTGAGCGCCCGATCGACGCCGAGCAGCTCGGCGAATTCCTCTACCGGGCGGCACGCGTCCGCGGCACCTACGGGCCGCGTCCGGACCAGAAGATGCCGTACGCCGGCTCGACCAGGCCGTATCCGTGCGGCGGTGCGGCCTACGAGCTGGAGCTGTACCTGACCATCAGGCGCTGCGACGGCATCGAGCCGGGCATCTACCACTACGACGCGCAGGACCACTGCCTGCGGCTGGTGAACGCCGACCCGGGGCTGCGGCAGAACCTGCTGGACCTCGGATCGCTGTCCACCGGCGGCGAGGCGGTCCCGGATGTGCTGATCACGATGACGTCGAGGTTCCAGCGGCTCTCGTGGAAGTACCAGTCCATCGCCTACGCCGTGACGCTCAAGCACGTCGGTGTCCTGTACCAGACGCTGTATCTGGTGGCCACCGCCATGGGGCTCGCAGCCTGCGGACTCGGCAGCGGGAACTCCGAACTGGCCGAGCGCGCCTTCGGACTCGATCCCCTCAAGGAATCGGCGATCGGCGAGTTCCTGCTGGGCAGCGCGCCGCAGACCCGGCCGCTCGAGGAGAGCGCCCGCCACGCCACCGACTGGCGTCCGGGCAACGACCCGCAGTGGCAGCAGGAAGTCCGGCACCTCCTCCCTTGAGCAGGGCACGGAATCGAGAGCGAGGGAGCTTCGTCATGGTGGACAGTGCGCCGATCGTGGTGTCCCGCGTCTGCGGACTGCCGGTGAGGGCGTTGGAGGTGCTTCGGGCCGAGGAGACCCTCTCCCTGGTGCGCAGGGCGTTGGAACACGAAGACCGCGCCGAACGGATCGCCGAGGCCCTGGCCGACGATCTGCACCGGCTGGTGCCCACCGATGGTCTCGACCGGTCGGTGCGCAGGGGGGCTCTGTTCCTGCGCAGAGCCGTGCACAACCGGAGACTGACCGCGGCGACGCAGGAGACGGCCGTACTGGTCTCACCTTGGCTCGACGGCGAGGCCCGGGACCGGTTGGAGCTCTGGTGCGCCGCGGTCCGGGAGCGGGCCACGCTGGTGACACGGGCCGAACGGGCGGCGGACAAGGAGATCACGGACGCCGCAGTCGCCATGACGGAGCTGCTTCGGGAGGAGCGGATCGCGCGCGGCCTCTCGCTGGCCAGCCCCTCTTTCACCCTTGAGCTCCTGGGCCTCCGTGCCGGCAGGGCTCCCGCGTGGGATTCACGGCTGGCCCGCAGCGCCGCGGCGTATCTGTCGCGCACCGCCGTCAAGCCCAGCCCGTTCGGCACCTTGACCACCGTCGGGGTAGCCGGGTGGGACGGGCCGGCGGCGGCGCCGGACACACCGCTCCCCGACCGGGTGGTCTCCTCCTCCCGAGCGGCGGCACTGGATCTGCTGCGCTTCTGGGCCGGCCACCCGGACGCGCCCGCGGATCTGCGGCTGCTCGCCAACCCGAGTGTGCGGACCGTCGGCGGACGAGGACTCGCCGCCCTCCCGCTGTACTGCCATGCGGGCGGGGTCTTCCTGCGTGCGGACGAGATTACCGATGTGGTTGCGGTGCGGGGACGGCTGGACGCCCTGCCCGCGCAGCCGGTGTCCCTCCCGGAGGCCGTCGAGGCCCTCGATGCGGACTCCGCCTCCGTGCGGCGGCTGGTGGCCATGGGCGTGCTCCTCCCGGTCACCCCCTGGAGCGCCGCCGACGGCGGCCACTTCACCGCGCTGGGCCGCATCACCGGACAGGCGCCCGGACCGGTCGCCGAAGCGGTCCGGGCCCTGGCCCGGGCGGAGGAGTTGATGGCGGGCGACGCCGACGCGGAGAAGCGGGCCCGTGCGGTCACACGGTCCCGCACCACCCTGGTCGAGGCCGTCCGCGCTCAGAACCGTCGGCCGCCCGACTGGCTGGCCGGTGCGGGGCTTCTGCACGAGGCCGTCGCCCATGGCCCCGGAGCGAGCCCCCGGCTGGGTGACGTCGTGAGGGCCGATCTGCATACCGTCGCCTCGGCTCTCACGCCGCACATCCGGCGCGCGCCGCTGTACGACAGGATGCTCGGCCACTTCGTACGGTGGTACGGCTCAGGCGGAGCGGGCGACTTGCTCTCCTTCTGCTACCGGTTCCTGGCGGCCGATCCGCCTGCGACGTGGCAGCCGGCGCCCGGCCAGTCGGCCGGCGCCGTGCCGGCGCAGGGGCAATTGGGCGGTGACCGGACGCTGAGCCGGCCGAGCCACGTCGTCTTCTTCCAGGTGGCCGCGGGATCGGCTGAGGAGGTGGCCCGGGGTGATCACCTTCTGGTGGTGAACCGGATCCACAGCGGCCTCCCCGGCATGGTCGGCCGGTGGGCGGCCATTCCCGCTCTGCGCCACGGGATCGACGGGGCACTGACGCGGTGGCTGAGCGATCTCAACCCCGGCTGCCGGGTGTACCAGACGTCCGCGCACGCCGACTGGATCGAGTTCCAGCGTCCCGCTCTGCGCGGACTGCCGCGGGCCGGGTGGGGCCCCGAACTGGCCGAGGCCGAGGGCGGGACTCACGATCTGCGGGGCTTCACCCTGACCCACGATCCCGTCACGCACACCCTCCAGGTTCGGGACGCCGCTGGGGATCCGGCGGCGTTCGCCTACCTGGGGGCCGTTCCGGTGGCCTCGCTCCACGGGGTGGATCGTCTGCTGGCGACGCTGAGCGACCCATGGGTCCTCGACCTCGGCGGCGTCGACGCAGCGGGTGGCACCGGCGCGACCGGTGGTGCCGGAGCTCCCTCGTCGTACCGTCCGCGCGTCCAGCAGGGCCGGATCGTCATGCGCCGGGCGTCGTGGCTGGCGGCCCCCGGCGAACTGCCCCGTCCGACCCGGCGCCAGTCACCCGTGGACTTCCTGCTGGAAGTGGAGCGCTGGCGCGCCCGACTGGGCGTGCCGGACGAGGTGTTCCTCTCCCGCAGTACCGACCGGCCGGGCACGCACCACAAGCCCCAGTGGGTCGGCTTCGACCACCCCCACGCTGTGTGGGCGGCCTTCCGCCAGATCGACGAGGCCACCACCCGGGTGGAGATCACCGAGGCGCTGCCCGGCCGCGACCGGCACTGGGCGGCCGACCCGCACCAGCCTGCGGCCGCCACCGAATTCATTGCGATGCTGAGGCAGGACGGCCAGTGAGTGATCAGCAGGAATGGCTCTACTACCGGGTGTACATGGCGAACATCGCCGAGATACGCGACCTGGTGGAACAAGTGGTCGGCCCGGCCGTGCGCCGCTTCACCACCGAGGACCCCGCACTGCGCTGGTTCTTCCTCCAGTACGTCGACCTGGTCGGTCTCCAGCTGCGGTTTCGGCTGCGGGGTACGCCGAGCCAACTCGCCCGCTACGAGGAGGATCTGGACGACGGCTTCCGCCAGGCACTGGACCTCCTCGCGGAGGCTGAGGGCCCGCGCGGGCCGCTGGCCGCCCACCGTATGGTGACCAAACGCCTTTACCAGCCGGAGCACGACAAGTTCGGCGGCCCCGCCGGGGTGGAACTGGCCGAGCGCTTGATGCAGTGCGGCAGCGAGGCGGCACTGGTCTGTTCCGGCCCGCAGCTGCGCCCCCTGCGCCTTCCGCTCGCGGCGGCCCACACCGAGTTGATGATCGCCCGGCTTCCCGCCGCGGTACGCACCTCCTTCCTCCACCAGTACGCGTGGTACTGGTCAGGGCGCGGCCTGCGCGACGCACCGTTCGGCCGCGCGCTCCCCGGACTCTCGCCGGGCGACCCGGTGGCGGCCCGGCGGACCGCAGTGCTGCGCACCCAGATCGACCGCGTGCTCCAAGTTCCCCCGTTGCGGGAAGCGTTGACCGGCTACGCGGACGAGTTCTGGTTCCGGGTGCGACGGGCAGGGCTCCCGCGCCCGGACTACCTGACCGCGTTCCACCACATCCACCTGATGAACAACCGCCTGGGGGTCGTGCCCGGCGAGGAGATGCAGATCGCGCGGCTGCTGTGGCTGGAGAGCCTGCGGAACCCGCGCGCCGTTGCCGCCGCATGACAAACGTCATGTCCGGGCCCACGCGAACCCCATCCCCAACCCGTGCGGCTGCGCCCTGGCAGGCCGCACGGCGTGATTCCTAAGGTCTTCCCATGAGCGCACACCCCATCATCGATGTCAGTGACCTGCGGCTCGACTACGGCGGGACGACTGCCGTCGACGGCATCTCGTTCCAGGTGTTCCCCGGTGAGGTAGTGGCCCTGCTCGGAACCAACGGCGCCGGCAAGACGACCACGCTCGACGTGCTGGAGGGCTATCTCAAGCCCACCGGCGGATCGGTGTCGGTGTTCGGAGTGAACCCCCGGACCGAGCGGGCCCGGATAGCGTCCGACATCGGCATCATGCTCCAAGAGGCGGGCTTCTTCGGCGACCTCACCGTCCTGGAGACCATCCGCGCCTGGCGCCGCTTCACCCCGAACGCCGTCGGCACCGACGAAGCGCTGAGCATCGTGGGCCTGGAGCCCAAGGCGAAGACCCGCGTCGGGCGGCTCTCCGGCGGCGAGAAGCGCAGGCTCGACCTCACGCTCGCCGTGCTGGGACGGCCCAAGCTCCTCTTCCTCGACGAACCCACCACAGGGCTCGACCCCGAATCCCGGCGACAGACCTGGCACTTCCTCAAGGACATGGTCGACCACGGCATGACGATGCTGCTGACGACGCACTACATGGAGGAAGCCGAGTTCCTGGCCGACCGCGTCGCCATCATGGACCACGGCCGCATCGTCCGGCACGGCCCGGTCTCGGACATCGTGGCCCAGGAGTCCAGCGCCCGGATCTCGCTGTCCGCCTCTCAAGGCGTCAGCGCACAGACCCTGCCGCCCATTCCGGGCGCCGAGATCCGGGAGGCCGACGGCCGGATCAGTCTTGTCACCGCCGATCCACAGCCCGTCCTGCTGCACTTGTTGCGCTGGGCCGAGGACAACGGCGCAGCGCTGCAAGGCATCGAGGTGCGCACGGCCTCCTTGGAAGACGTATTTCTCGATGTCGCTGCTTCCGGAAAGGTCCAGGCATGAGCTGGTTCCGCTTCACCTACTCGCAGTTCCTCCTCTCCCAGCGCGTCTACTGGCGCGACCTGGGCTTCGCCCTCACCGGCGCCCTGCTCCCGCTCGGCCTGAGCCTGGCGTACACCGTCAGCCGGCACGGCGAGGGAGAGATCGCGGGCTTCGACTCGGGGGTGTACCTGCTTCCCGGCTTCATCGGCTTCGTCCTGCTGTGGATCGTCTACAACGTCATCAACTCGGCCGCGTCCCGCCGCGACCGCCTGGTCTACAAGCGGCTGCGCGGCACCCCGCTGCCGGACACGGCCATCCTGGCCGGCGAAGCGGCCAGCGGCAGTGTCACCAGCATGATCCAGGTCGCCATCCTGATCGTGGCCGGGGCGGTCGCGATCGACGCACCCATGCCCCGCAATCCCCTGCTGCTGCTCGTCGGCATCGTGCTCGGCGCGCTGGCCTTCTCCTTGCTGGCCATCGGTCTCTCGGGGCTGTTGCCCAGCGGGGAAGTGTCCACTTGGATCGTCACCCCGGTCATCCTGCTCATGATGATGACCTCCGGCATCGCCATGCCGATTTCGAGCCTTCCCGGCTGGGCGCAGCACATCGCACCGTACCTGCCCTCCAGCCCGGTCGTGGAGATCGTCAGGACCGCATATCTGGGCCGGGACTTCGCCGGCGATCCGGCGGCATCGGACCACCTGGCCACCGTTGGCTTCGTCGCGTCGTTCCAGGCCTGCGCCGCTCCCATCGGCCTGCTCTGCGCGTGGATGGGCCTGTCGTTCTCGATGGGCAAGAGGTTCTTCCGGTGGGATCCCCGCCGGTCCGCCTGAGCCCCGTCCGGCCGGCCCGGGTAAGGCCGGCCGGGTGGCCTGCGGTTGATCGCGCTCGGATAAAGTCGCCCGGCAGCACATGGAGAACGATGAGGTGGTGGCAGATGCACGGGCGTACGCCCGCCACGGTCGCCCGCGCCGTCGCCTGGCTGATCCTCTTGACGGCGACGGTCTTCCTCCTTGAGGCAATGGTCCTGTGGCTGAGTTACCGGCCGCCCCCCGGCCAGGTCGTCGCCGCCGTACTGGGCTCACTGGTTTTCGGGTTCGGCTACGCCCGTGCGGTGTGGGACGCCGTGGCCCGCGGCAGGGGGCGCAACCGGCACCAGGCGGACCTCGCGGTGTGTGCCAGTGTCTCGTTCGCCATGCTGCTGGCCCTCGGCCCGGCCTGGGGAGCGCTGCCCTGTCTGGCCGCCGGAGCGGCTGTGGTCAGCCTCACCCCCCGGCGATGGGGCTGGGTCGTGCCGCTGATCCTCGCCGGCACCGCGGGGGCGGGGTTCATGCTCGCCGTGCCCGCCGACGTACTGGTGGACATGCTGGTCAAGAGCGCCGTCACCGTCGTGGTACTCGGCACGCTGGGGGTGCTGCCGCCGTTCGCCCGGGAAATGCACGACAACCGGGCCGAGCTTGCCCGGCTGGCGGTCGTGGAAGAGCGGCTGCGCTTCTCACGCGACCTGCACGATGTGCTGGGGCACGGCCTGTCCGTGATCGGCATGAAGATGGAGGTGGCCCTCCTGCTCATCGGGAACGACCCGGACAAGGCGGCGGGGGAGATCCGGGACGCGCTCGGCATCTCACGCGAGTCGGCGTCCGATCTGCGCACCCTGGTCCGCGGGTACCGCCAGCAGTCCATCGCGGCGGAACTCGACGGTGTGCGCTCCGTCCTCTCCTCGGCGGGCATCGGCTGCCGCACGGACGAAGTGCCCCTGGACATCCCGCAGCATGTGCAGGACGTGGCGGGCTGGATCGTCCGCGAAGGCGTCACGAACATCCTGCGGCACAGCAGGGCCACGGAGTGCCGGATCAAGTTGAGGGTGAACGATGGACGACTCATGATCGAGATCTCGAACGACAACCCCATCGCCCCCGGACCTGACGGTCGCACGGGCGGCAGCGGACTGCACGGTCTGCGGGAACGTCTCGCCAACATCAGCGGCGAGCTGACCGCGGGTGTCCACAACGGTACGTTCACGCTGCTCGCGCACGCACCGCTGGGCGAGAGCCTGCGACACGATCCTGGAGCCGAGGTGACCCGCAGGTGACGATCCGCATCGTCGTGGCGGACAACGAGCAGCTGATCCGCGACTCGCTGTCCATCATCCTCTCCGCGCCCGAGGACATGAACGTGGTCGCGGTCGCGGCCGACGGCGCCCAAGCCGTCGCTGCAGTCCGCGAGGCCGGGGCCGACGTGGTGATCCTCGACCTCGACATGCCGGTGATGAACGGACTGGAGGCGGCCGAGGCCGTCCGGGCCGAAGCCCCCGACTGCGGAATCGTCATCCTCACCAGTCACGGCCGCCCCGGGTACCTGCAACGCAGCATGCGCCTGGGAGTACGCGGCTTCATCACCAAGGACACCCCGGCCGCGAAGCTGGCCGACGTCGTACGCCAGGTCCACGCAGGCGGCCGGTTCATCGACCCGGAGATCGCCACGGACGCCCTGGCCCTCGGCGGCAGTCCGCTCAGCGCGCGTGAGCGCGAGGTGCTCGCTCTCTCCGGCGAAGGGCTCAGGCTCAGCGAGATCGCGGGACGGCTGTGCCTGGCCGAGGGCACCGTGCGGAACTACATGTCCTCGATCATGAACAAACTCGACGTGGACAACCGGGTTGCCGCCCACCGGGCGGCCAGGGAAGCCGGCTGGCTGTGACAGCCGCGACGGGGGAACACATGAACAGCACCATCACGGCCCCGCTCCGGGAGGCGATCCGGTCAGCGGTGGCAGGTCTCGACGGCGTACTGCCGCAGGTACTTGAGCTCTACCGGGAGCTGCACGCCGCTCCCGAACTGTCGGGGCAGGAGGAGCAGACCGCCGCGCGCTTCGCCGCATGGCTGAAGGAAGCCGGATGCGAGGTGACGGAAGGCGTCGGCGGCCACGGCGTGGTGGGGGTCCTGCGCAACGGCGAAGGCCCGCTGGTGGCGCTGCGCGCGGATATGGACGCCCTACCGATCGCCGAGTCCACCGGACTTCCGTACGCGAGCACCCGGACCGCGACGACGGCCGACGGGCGGTCCGTACCCGTGGCGCACGCGTGCGGTCACGATGCCCACCTCGCGAGCGCGGCCGGCGCGGCATCCCTGCTGGCCCGTGCGCGCGACACCTGGTCCGGGACGCTCCTGTTGATCGGGCAGCCCGCCGAGGAGACACTGACGGGTGCCCGCGCGATGCTCGACGACGGGCTGTTCGAACGGTTCGGCGTCCCGGACGTGATGCTGGCACAGCACGTCGCGCCCCTGCCCTGCGGAGTCGTTGCCCATGGACCCGGTGCGCTGACTGCGGCGACCACTGTGGTGGATGTGGTCATCCACGGCCGGGGCGGCCATGGTGCCGCGCCCCACCTGACCGTCGATCCGGTGCTGACCGCAGCGGCGACCGTGCAGCGCCTGCAGTCGGTGGTCTCCAGGGAGAACAACCCCTTCGAACCCCTGGTCGTCACCGTGGGCACCCTGCGCGCCGGGACCGTGCCCAATGTCATACCCGACCACGCCGAACTGGGCATCAGCATCCGCTGCTACTCCGACGGCCGGCTGGAGCGGGCGGTCGCTGCGGTCGAGCGGATCGTACGGGCCGAATGCGCGGCAGCGGACTGTCCCCGCGACCCGGACATCACGGTCGGCCCCAAGTCGCCCGTCAACATCAACGAACCGGCCGCAGCTGCCCGGGTACACGCCGCCCACACCGCACTGCTGGGCCCGCGGCGTGTACTGTCCACGCCGCCGATGCTGGCCGGGGAGGACTTTCCGTTCTTCGCGCACGGATCCACCGCTGCCGTTCCGACCGTGTACTGGTTCCTCGGCTGCGTGAGCGCCGCCGACTGGCGCGCAGCTCCCGGCGGTACACCGAAGGAGAAGATGCAGTCCTTGCCGGCCAACCACGCCGCGGACTTCGCTCCGGCCGCCGAGACCACATTGCGCCACGGCATCAGCGCAGCGGTCGCCGCGGTACTGGCGCACGCGCGGGTGGAATAGCCGTCCCCGGCGGTGGCGGCGCGCACCTACCGGTGCGGTTCACGTAGAGGGTCGCGTCCAGCAGGCTGCGCAGGTCGTGGTCAGGCGGCCGGCCGATGTCCAGCCCGCGGCCGCAGCGCTCGGACCGCCAGGCACCAAGGACCGGTTTCGACCCCACCAGGCATCAGACAAGTCGCTTTGACAGCGGCGCCGTTCCCGCCGGTTCGGATCACGCCAGAGAGCTGTACCTTCTCAGCAACGACCTCGGGACGGGCACGGCCCAGAGGCGGACGGTCAGGCGTGGTTGACCGGGAGGACGTCGGGGGACAGCGCGCCGGCGTGGGCCGAAGCACTGGTCATCCGCTTGCGGTGGTGGCGGCGGCAGAGGACCTCGTAGCCGATCTCCTCGGCCGGGCGGTTCACGTCCCCGACCACGACCTGGGCGCCTTCCACCACCATCTCCCCGCCCACCGTACGGGCGTTGTGGGTGGCGCGGGCGCCGCACCAGCAGAGGGCTTCCACCTGGAGGGCCTCGATCCGGTCGGCCAGCTCGATCAGCCGCCTCGAGCCAGGGAAGAGTTTGGTGCGGAAGTCGGTGGTGATACCGAAGGCGAAGACATCGAGCCCGAGGTCGTCGACGACCCGCGCCAGCTGGTCGATCTGGACCGGCGCGAGGAACTGCGCCTCGTCGACGATCACATAGTCCGCCTTGCCGCCCTTGGACAACTGGTCCACGAGGTACGCGTACAGGTCCATGCCCTCGGTGGCCTCGACCGCCTCCGTGACCAGGCCCAGCCGGGAGGACAGCTTCCCCTCCCCCGCCCGGTCATCCCGGGTGAAGATCACACCCTGGAGCCCGCGAGCCGAACGATTGTGTCCGATCTGGAGCGCCAAAGTGCTCTTTCCGCAGTCCATCGTTCCGGAGAAGAACACCAGCTCGGGCATGGGGAGTTGAGGACCTTTCGGGTCTGTGCGGGGGAGAGAGACGGTCAGGAGCGTACTTCGAAGAGCGGTACGAGCTGCTCGACGGGGGTCATGGAGCCGTGCATCCCGACCATCGCCGACTCGTGCGGCTCGTTGACGGATGCGGTGATCACCACATCGTCGTGGGCCGCCGCGACGACGTCGCCGATCCGCCCGTACACCCGCTCGTCGACCTTGGCGCCGAACCAGCCGGCCGCGATCGCCTCGTCCCGGCTCGCCACCCAGAACTGCTCGCCGAGCACCTCGCGCCAGACGGCGAGCACATCGGACTCGGCGCCGGGGACTGCGTAGACATGGCGGGCCCGGCCCTCGCCGCCCAGCAGGGCGACCCCGGCGCGCAGCTCCCAGTCCTCGTCGAAGTCGATGCGCGACTGCTCGTCGAAGGGGATGTCGATCATGCCGTGGTCGGCGGTGACATACAGCGCCGTGCGGGGCGGCAGTTGCTCGGCGAGGCGCTGCACCAGGCGGTCGACGTACATCAGCTGGCCGCGCCAGGCGTCGGAGTCGACACCGAAGCGATGGCCCTTGCCGTCGACTTCGCTGTAGTACGTGTAGACCAACGAGCGGTCCCCCATGGCCAGTTGCTCGGCCGCGAGGTCCATGCGCTCCTCGCCGGTGAGCCGGCCGAGGAAACTGCCGCCGCTGAGTGCGATCTTGGTCAGCGGGGTGTGCTCGAAGGTCGGCGAGGACACCTGTGCGGTGTGGACCCCCGCCTCGTCGGCGAGCTGGAAGACGGTGGGGTACGGCTGCCACACGCGCGGCTGTGTCCATGGCTTCCAGCGCAGCTGGTTCATCAGCTCGCCGGTGTCCGGATTGCGCGCGGTGTAGCCGGGCAGGCCGTGGGCTCCGGGCGGCAGACCCGTGCCGATGGAGGCCAGCGAGGTGGCGGTGGTGGCGGGGAAGCCGACGGTGATGGGCCGTCCCGTGCCACCGCGCGAGGTGCCGAGCAGCGAGGTGAGGTAGGGGGCCTCGTCGGGATGGTTCTTGATCTGCTCCCAGCCGAGTCCGTCGATCAGGAAGACGCAGTTCCGGTCGGCGGGGGTGAGCTCGGGAATGCTGTGGACGAGTCCCGGTACGCCCTGGCCCGCCGCGAGCGTCGGCAGCAGATCGGCGAGCGAGCCGGTGCCGTACTCGGGGACGGGTGCGGTGTCGACGGCCAGCCGCACCGGGTCGTCGGGCCAGATCGCGGACTGGGCCGTGGAGTGGGGCATCAGCGCGTGGCTGCCGTGGCTTCGGAGAGCGCCTGGGCGAAGGCCAGCGTCTGGCGGACCGCGTCCGGGCCGTCGCCGGCCTCGCTGACGCGCAGGCTCAGGTCGTCGGCGGTGGAGTTGCCGGTGTAGCCGTGATCGGCGTCGCAGTTGGGATCGCCGCAGGCGGCGGGCTCCAGATCGATCCGGGAGACGGCGCCCCAGCCGATGGTGAGGACGACCTCGCGGGGCAGAGTGCCGGGGGTGTACGACTCCGGGTTGGCGACGACACGGCTGACGACGACCGACGAGATCCGGCCGAGCTTGACCGATTCGGTCGAGGTCGTGGCGTACGGCGTCGGGGAGCTGGAGTCGGCGGCCTGCTCGTCGGTGTGGCTGACGATGAAGCGGTTGGCCGTCAGGACGAGGACGGTGACATGGCGACGCACCTCATTGGCGTCGAACGTCGTCTCCTGGTGCACCAGGTACGACGCGATCTGCTCGCCACCGACAGCGGCCTCCACCGCCTCGGCCACGAGGGCCGGGTAATAGCCGCTGCGCTCGATCGCCGCGCGCAGCCCCTGGGTCGTCGTACCGGTCTTCGCCATGCGCTCCATCCTACGGGCCCGCTGGGCCGGTGAGCGCTCAGTAGCTGGGGAGTCGGCGGGGGCCCAGGTCAGTGCGGGCGGGGGGTGGCGCGAGGCGTACGGAGGCGTCGAGCACGGAGAGGCCTCGCTGAGCGACAACGACCGGTTCGAGGCTGATACCGACCACTTCCGGATGGTCGTCGACCAGTCGTGACACCCGGAGCAGCAGCTCTTCCAGAGCGGGGGTGTCAACGGGCGCGGAGCCGCGCCAGCCGAAGAGGAGGGGCGCGGTCCGGATGGCCCTGATCAACTCGGCCGCGTCACGGTCGGTGGCGGGAACGAGCCGGTGCGCGGTGTCGCCGAGCAGCTCGGAGGCCGCACCGGCCAGCCCGAAGGAGAGGACGGCGCCGACGGCGGGGTCGATGGCGGCACGGACGACGGTGTCCACCCCACGGGGTGCCATCGCCTGGACGACGGGCTGCAGCTCTTCCGGCTTGCCGAAAGTCTCGGTCAACTCCCGGTACGCCTGGCGCAGTTGGTCCTCAGTGGCCAGATCGAGCCGTACGCCGCCGAGGTCGGCGCGGTGGCGCAGGTGCGGGGCGGTGGTCTTGAGGGCCACCGGATAGCCGAGCTGCCCGGCGGCGTGAACCGCGGCATCCGGTCCCGGCGCCGGGAGGGTGGGCCGGACGTCGATGCCGTAGCGGCCCAGCAGCGCGCGGGCGTCGTCCGGGGCGAGCGTGAGAGCGCGAGGGTGTTCGTGCCCGCCGAGGAGCGCCTCGATCCGGCGGGCGGCACCGGGCTCGTCGATGTCCTCGTATTCGGGGACCTTGCCGGGGTCGGCGGCGTTGCGGCGCCACTGGGCGTATTTCACGGCCTCGGAGAGGGCACGGACGGCACGCTCGGCGGCGGGGTAGGCGGGGATGCGGTAGTCGTGCGGGGCGGCCGCGGGGGCGGGGGCCCCATAGCGGTCGGCCGCGGATACGGGTGGCGCGGTCGGCGCCGGGGGTCGCGGGCTTGCGGTGGCGGAACGGGCGGGAGTGGTGGCGGGCGAGGCGGAAGCGGTCGTGGTGGCGGGCGCTTCCGTCGTACGCGTGCTCGACGCCGCCGCCAGGGCCTCCGCCAGGCCGCCGATCTCCACATGGACCACCGCCACCGGCTTCGCCGGGGACGCGTCCGAGGCCTCGCGCAGGGCCGCGGCCAGGACCTCGCCGTCACCCG
The DNA here is from genome assembly GCF_036147535.1 of Streptomyces sp. NBC_00322. Lineage (NCBI taxonomy): Bacteria > Bacillati > Actinomycetota > Actinomycetes > Kitasatosporales > Streptomycetaceae > Streptomyces > Streptomyces sp. NBC_00322. The sequence continues at coordinate 2,454,585 of NZ_CP108019.1, forward strand.
ACTCGGTGACGCCGTTCTCGCCGACCCACGGGATCGCCGTCACCACCACCGCGTCGCACGCGTCGTCCTTCAGCGCGTCGGCCAGAGCCGCGCGGAAATCCGCGGGCGTCGCCGCCGTCGTCAGGTCGAGCGGTGGCTGCGGGCGCAGCCCCTCGGTCAGGCAGGCGTCGTACGTGAGGAGCCCGAGGGACTCGGAATTGCCGAGGATCGCCACGCGCGGCCCTGCGGGCAACGGCTGGCCGGCCAGCAGCAGGCCCACGTCGACGAGTTCGGTGACGGTGTCGACGCGGATCACGCCCGCCTGGCGCAGCAGCGCGCCGACCGTGGCGTCCGGGATCCGGGTCACCGGCACCGCGTGCCCCGGCGGCTCGCTGCCGCTGTGGCGGGCGCCCTTGACCACGACCACCGGTTTCACCGCCGCCGTACGCCGTGCGAGCCGGGTGAACTTGCGGGGGTTGCCGATCGATTCGAGGTACAGCAGGACGACATCGGTGTCCGGGTCCTCGTACCAGTACTGCAGAAAGTCGTTGCCCGACACATCCGCGCGGTTGCCCGACGAGATGAAGGAGGAGAGCCCCGCGCCGCGCCGGTGGAGGCCCGCCAGCAGGGCGATACCGATCGCGCCCGACTGGGTGAACAGGCCGATGCGCCCGGGGGCCGGGGACTCCGGCGCGAGCGAGGCGTTGAGCCGGACGGCTTCCGCGGTGCTGATGATGCCGAAGGAGTTCGGGCCGATGATGCGCATGCCGTACGAGCGGGCCTGCCGCACCAGTTCGAATTGCCGCTCACGTCCCTCCGCGCCGCTCTCGGCGTATCCGGCGGTGAGGACGACAAGACCCTGGACGCCGTGCTCGCCGCAGTCGGCGACCGCTTCCGGCACCCGCTCGGCGGGGACCGCGACGACCGCCAGGTCGACCGGCTCGCCGATCTCGCCCACGGACCGGAAGGCCGGAACGCCGTCGATCTCCCGCTGATCCTCGGACAGGGCGCGGTTCACGGCGTACGTACGGCCTGTGTACCCGGCCTCCAGGAGGTTGCGCAGCACGGTGCGCCCCACGCCGCCCGGCGCGCGGCCGGCACCGACGACGGCGACCGACCCGGGCGCGAGCAGGCGCTGCACGGAGCGCGCCTCGGCCCGCTGCTCGCGGCCGCGCTGGACGGCGAGGGACTCGGCGGTCGGTTCGAGGTCGAGGGTCAGATGGACGGAGCCGTCCTCGAAGCTGCGCTTCTGTGTGTACCCGGCGTCCCGGAACACCTTGATCATCTTGTTGTTGGCGGGCAGCACCTCGGCGGCGAAGCGCCGGATGCCCCGCTCACGGGCGACCGCCGCGATGTGCTCCAGGAGGGTGGAGGCGACACCGCGCCCCTGGTGCGCGTCCTGTACGAGGAAGGCGACCTCCGCCTCGTCGGCGGGGGCACGCGCGGGGCGGCCCTCCGCGTTGATGCGGTCGTAGCGGACGGTGGCGATGAACTCGCCGCCGACCGTGACCGCCAGACCCACCCGGTCCACATAGTCGTGATGGGTGAAGCGATGGACGTCCTTGGCGGAGAGCCGCGGGTACGGCGCGAAGAACCGGTAGTACTTCGACTCGTCGGAGACCTGTTCGTAGAAGCTGACCAGACGCCCGGCGTCCTCGGTGGTGATGGGCCTGATGCGCGCGGTACCGCCGTCACGCAGCACCACGTCCGCCTCCCAGTGATCGGGGTAGGCGTGATCCGGCTGGGTCTGCATGTGTGAAAGCGTACGGCTCACCCACCGGTCGCGGGTCGGTACGAGAGCACGCCGCGACACATGAGAGACTGGTCTAGACAACCGTTGAGACTTGAAGGGCAACACCATGGCTGAGCGCCGCGTCAATGTCGGCTGGGCCGAGGGCCTTCACGCCCGCCCCGCTTCCATCTTCGTCCGTGCCGCCACGGCTGCCGGCGTCCCCGTGACGATCGCCAAAGCCGACGGCAACCCGGTCAACGCCGCCTCCATGCTCGCTGTGCTCGGCCTGGGCGCGCAGGGCGGCGAGGAGATCGTGCTCGCTTCCGAGGCGGACGGTGCCGAGGCGGCCCTGGACCGGCTGGCCAAGCTGGTCGCCGAGGGGCTCGAGGAGCTTCCCGAGACGGTCTGAGCGGCTGAGCGGCTGAGCGGCTGAGCGGCTGAGCGGCTGAGCGGCTGAGCAGAATACGCCCGGCGACACACAGCCGCGGTCTCCCGAATTGAGGAGACCGCGGCTGTTTGCATTCCGGCCCGACGTTCATTTCCGCGCCCGGCTTCATGAATTCGGGCAGCAGAAAAGAAGCCCCGCAAATATCCTTCCCTTTGTATACGGCGCGCCTGTTAATGGCGGACGCTCGTGGTGTTTACGGCATGTTGCGAAGTCCTCACCCGCTCGGGACGGCGCAGCCGGTGCGCCGATGCGGCCCGCTCCGCATGCACGGCCGTCAGCGTGCGGGCCCTGTCCACATCGCCGCGCGCCACCGCGTCAACGATCGCGCCGTGCTCCGCCCAGGAGTCCACGGGCTTGGCCGGCTGTTCGACGGCGTACATCCAGGCGATCTTGTGCCGCAGCTGGGTGAGCAGGGCGATCAGTCCCGGGCTGCCGGAGGCCTGGGCGAGGGTCTCGTGGAACCAGCCGCCCAGCGAGCGCAGGTCCTCGCCCTGGCCACGGCGTGCGCGCTCCTGCCCCAGCCTGACCAGGCCGCGCAGGACCTTGAGGTGCGCTTCCGTACGCCGCTGCGCCGCGCGGGCCGCGCCGAGGGGCTCCAGCAGCATCCGGACCTCCAGCAGGTCGGCCGCCTCCTGCTCGGTGGGCTCGGCGACACAGGCACCCGCGTGCCGGCGGGTGGTGACGAAGCCCTCGGACTCCAGGGTGCGCAGGGCCTCGCGCACCGGGACCCGGGAGACGCCGTAGCGGCGCGCCAGCTGCTCCTCGGTGAGCCGGCTGCCGCGCTCGAATACACCGGAGACGATGTCGTCGCGGATCGCCGTGCATACCGAGTGCGCGGGAATGCGCATGACCGAACCTCCGCTTTAATCCGCGCGAAACGCAGCCGATTGACGTCTGTTCGGTGACTCTATTGCAGTGGGCCGGATTTTCCGATGGCACTCGGGAATCCATGGATATCTTTTGGCCAGGGCTCCGAACGCCGAAGGCCCCGGCAGGAAGCCGGGGCCTTCTCGCGCGCAGGCGCTCGGGCGCTGTTCTCAGACGGTGACGCCGTGCGCGCGCAGGTACGCGACCGGGTCGATGTCGGAGCCGTACTCAGGGCTGGTCCGCGCCTCGAAGTGCAGGTGCGGCCCGGTGGTGTTGCCGGTCGCGCCGGAGAGGCCTATCTGCCGGCCCGGGGTGACGCTCTGGCCCACCGAGACCGTGATCGAGGAGAGGTGGCCGTACTGCGTGTACGAGCCGTCCTTCATCTTGATCACAACGTTGTTGCCGTACGCGCCGCCCCAGCCGGCCTCGACGACGGTGCCGGAACCGACCGCGTGCACGGTGGTGCCGGAGGCGGCGTGGAAGTCGATGCCGGTGTGGCTGCCGGAGGACCAGACGGCGCCGCCGGTCTTGTAGCCCGTGGAGACGTACGAGCCGCTGATCGGCGCGACGAAGGCGTTGAGTCGCTTGCGCTCGGCCTCGCGGGCGGCGCGCTCCTTGGCCTCGCGGGCGGCCTTGACGCGTGCCTCGGCCTTGCGCTTGGCCTCCTCCGCCGCCTTCGCCTTGGCGATGGCCTCGGCGGCCTCCTGCTTCTGGGCGGCGGCCTGGTCGGCGATCTGATCCGCGAGGATGTCGGCGGTGACGACCGGGGTCAGGCCGGTGTCCTCGACGGGGGTCATGCCCGGGGTGGCGGCGAGCGCCGGGGAAGCGAGGGTTCCGATGACGCCGGTGGTGGCAAGGGCCGCTGCGCCCGCCATGCTCGCGCTCCTGCGCGTCAGGCGGCTCGGGGCACGGTGCTTCCCGGTGGCACGGGTGAACGCCATGAAGTGGCTGGTCCTTTCCTTCCTTCTCGCCTACCGGGTTAGCTGACGGGTTCGGAGCAGGAAGGTCTCCTACGGGCCCCTCCGTACGGATACGAAGGCGTCCGATTCACCCCAGGGACTGAGTGGGTCCCCGGCTCCCCAGGCTCGCGCCCGACGGGGACTCGGCGATGGCTGTCCGATGCCGCGGATGCGGCGGGCTACTGGCGAACAGCCGGACCGACGCTAGGCGGGCCGACTTTCAATCACCAAACAGACAGGCCCTTTTGTAGTGCATGCCACAGGGCAGACAGGCAGTCTCCGCAATAAACCGGGCATAGCACGGAACCCCGGCACCGCTTGGATGCCGGGGTTCCGCTTGCCTGTTGTGCCGGGTTCAGCCGGAGTTGTCCAGAGGGTGCGAGAGGCGATCAGCCGGTGACCACGGTCACTTCGCCGATGCCCAGCGCCCTGACCGGCTCCTCGATCTGCGAGGCGTCGCCGACGAGCACCGTGACCAGACGGTCCACCGGGAAGGCGCTGACGGCCGCCGCCGTCGCCTCCACGGTGCCGGTCTCGGCCAGCCGCACGTACAACTGCGCCTGGTAGTCGTCCGGGAGGAACTGCTCGACCTGGTCGGCGAGCGTGCCCGCCACGGACGCGGCCGTCTCGAACTTCAGCGGCGCGACACCCACCAGGTTCTGCACCGCGACGTCACGCTCCGCGTCGGTGAGCCCCTCGGCGGCGAGCGTCCGCAGCACCTTCCACAGGTCGTCCAGCGCCGGTCCGGTGTTGGGGGTGTCCACCGAGCCGCTGATCGCCAGCATCGCGGCGCCCGAGCCGTCCGGGGCGGACCGCAGCACCTGGCCGAAGGCCCGTACGCCGTAGGTGTAGCCCTTCTCCTCGCGCAGCACGCGGTCCAGACGCGAGGTGAGGGTGCCGCCGAGGCAGTACGTGCCGAGCACCTGCGCGGGCCAGACGCGGTCGTGCCGGTCCGCGCCGATCCGGCCGATCAGCAGCTGGGTCTGCACGGCGCCCGGGCGGTCCACGATGACCACGCGGCCGGTGTCGTCCGCGGTGATCGGCGGTACGGAACGGGGCTTGGCGCTGTCGCCCGTCCAGGTGCCCAAGGTCTCGGCGAGCACGGCGTCCAGGTCGACCCCGGTGAGGTCGCCGACGATCACCGCGGTGGCTGTGGCGGGCCGGACATGCGCCTCGTAGAAGGCACGCACGGCCGCGGAGTCAATCCGGGCCACCGTCTCCTCGGTGCCCTGGCGGGGGCGCGACATACGGGTGGCGGCCGGGAAGAGCTCCTTGGAGAGCTCCTTGGCCGCGCGGCGGGCCGGGTTGGCCGTCTCGTGCGGGATCTCGTCGAGGCGGTTGCGTACCAGCCGCTCCACCTCGCTGTCGGCGAAGGCGGGCGCGCGCAGCGCCTCGGCGAGCAGGCCGAGCGCCTTGGGCAGCCGGGAGACCGGGACTTCCAGGGAGACCCGGACGCCGGGGTGGTCGGCATGCGCGTCAAGGGTGGCGCCGCAGCGCTCCAGCTCGGCGGCGAACTCCTCGGCGGAGTGCTTGTCGGTGCCCTCCGACAGGGCGCGCGCCATGATCGTGGCGACGCCGTCGATGCCCTCGGGCTCGGCGTCCAGCGGGGCGTCGAGGGAGAGCTCGACGGCCACCACCTGCTGGCCGGGGCGGTGGCAGCGCAGCACGGTCAGGCCGTTGTCCAGCGTGCCGCGCTCGGGGGCGGGAAACGCCCAGGGCCGGGCGACGCCCGCCGTGGGCTGCTGGTGGTACGTCATCGTCACGGCAGCGTCGCTCACTGGTCCGCCTCTTCCTCGTCGTTGCTTCCCTCGGGCGCCGAGACGGGTTCGTACACCAGCACCGCCCTGTTGTCGGGGCGCAGCCGCGCCTTGGCGACCGCCTGCACCTCCTCGGCGGTGACGTCGAGCACCCGCTGCACGGCGGTCAGCGCCAGCTGCGGGTCGCCGAACAGCACGGCGTACCGGCACAGTTCGTCGGCGCGGCCCGCGACCGTGCCGAGCCGGTCCAGCCACTCGCGCTCCAACTGGGCCTGCGCGCGCTCCATTTCCTCGGGCGTGGGGCCGTCGGCGGCGAACCGCGCCAGCTCCTCGTCGACCGCGGACTCGATCTCCGGGACCTCGACGCCGCCGGACGTCTTGACGTCCAGCCAGCCGAGCGAGGGAGCGCCGGCGAGGCGCAGCAGACCGAACCCGGCGGCGACAGCCGTCTGGTCGCGTCGCACCAGACGGTTGTGCAGCCGGGAGGACTCGCCGCCGCCGAGAACGGTGAGCGCGAGATCGGCGGCGTCGGACTCGCGCGTGCCGTCGTGCGGCAGCCGGTACGCGGCCATCAGCGCCCGCGCCGGGACCTCCTCACGGATCTCCTCGCGCAGCTGCTCGCCGATGACCTCGGGCAGCGAGCCGTCGCGCGGCGGCTGCTTGCCGTCGTGGGAGGGGATGGAGCCGAAGTACTTCTCGATCCAGGCGAGCGTTTCCACCGGGTCGATGTCGCCGACGACCGACAGCACGGCGTTGTTCGGCGCGTAGTACGTACGGAAGAAGGCGCGGGCGTCCTCGAGGGTCGCCGCGTCCAGGTCGGCCATCGAGCCGATCGGCGTGTGGTGGTACGGGTGGCCCTCGGGGTAGGCGAGAGCAGTCAGCCGCTCGAACGCCGTGCCGTACGGGACGTTGTCGTAGCGCTGGCGGCGCTCGTTCTTGACGACGTCGCGCTGGTTCTCCATCGACTCGTCGTCGAGCGCGACGAGCAGCGAGCCCATCCGGTCCGCCTCCAGCCAGAGCGCCAGCTCCAGCTGGTGGGTGGGCATGGTCTCGAAGTAGTTGGTGCGCTCGAAACTCGTCGTGCCGTTCAGCGAGCCGCCGGCCCCCTGCACCAGCTCGAAGTGACCATTGCCCTTGACCTGCCCCGACCCCTGGAACATCAGGTGCTCGAAGAGGTGAGCCAGGCCGGTACGGCCCTTGACCTCGTGGCGCGAGCCGACGTCGTACCAGAGGCAGACCGCGGCGACCGGGGTCAGATGGTCCTCGGAGAGCACCACGCGCAGGCCGTTGGCCAGCCGGTGCTCTGTCGCTGTCAGGCCGCCGGAACCGGCCTGCGCTGTGGCCGTGTGACCCATGGGCATGTACGTCCCTTCGATCGCGATACTGCTTGTCTTTGTCAGCCCTGCCACTTTAGAGGGGGAGGTCTGGGCCCGGGCGGCGTCGCGGGCCGATGCCTATCGCCTGGCCGCGTTGTCGTCGATCGCCATGTCTCACTCCTCCGCCTTGCCAGACTCGGGCCTCGGCCCTCCCCCGTAGCCCTCCGGGCACGGGAGGTACCCCCACCTTTTCCCACCCGATCCCAGACCTCCCCCTCTATGCAAGCGCACTCACACCTGGCGAAGTTCCCGGGTCGCGGTCGGCGTTGTCAGTGGGACGGTCCACAATGGTCGGCGTCAGTTCCAGACCTGGTACGTGAAGGAGCAGCAGCCGCGATGGCCCGCCGCAGCACGAAGACCCCGCCTCCGGACGATTTCGAGGAGAAGATCCTCGACATCGACGTCGTGGACGAAATGCAGGGCTCCTTCCTCGAGTACGCCTACTCGGTGATCTACTCCCGTGCCCTGCCGGACGCACGTGACGGTATGAAGCCGGTGCACCGCCGGATCGTGTACCAGATGAACGAAATGGGCCTGCGCCCCGACCGTGGCTATGTGAAGTGCGCCCGCGTCGTGGGCGAGGTCATGGGCAAGCTCCATCCGCACGGCGACGCGTCGATCTACGACGCCCTCGTGCGGATGGCGCAGCCGTTCTCCATGCGCCTGCCGCTCGTCGACGGGCACGGCAACTTCGGCTCGCTCGGCAATGACGACCCGCCCGCCGCCATGCGGTACACCGAGTGCCGGATGGCCGACGCCACCAGCCTCATGACCGAGTCGATCGACGAGGACACCGTCGCCTTCGAGTCGAACTACGACGGCCAGGAGCGCGAGCCCGTCGTGCTCCCCGCCGCCTACCCGAATCTGCTGGTCAACGGCGCGTCCGGGATCGCGGTCGGCATGGCGACGAACATGCCGCCGCACAATCTGGGCGAGGTCATCGCCGCCGCCCGCCACCTGATCAGGCACCCCGGCGCCGACCTCGAGACCCTGATGCGTTTCGTCCCCGGCCCCGACCTGCCGACCGGTGGCCGGATCGTGGGCCTGAGCGGCATCAAGGACGCGTACGAGTCGGGCCGCGGCACTTTCAAGATCCGCGCGACGGCCTCCGTGGAGGACGTCACTGCCCGCCGCAAGGGCCTGGTCGTCACCGAATTGCCCTTCACGGTCGGCCCCGAGAAGGTCATCGCGAAGATCAAGGACCTGGTCTCGTCGAAGAAGCTCCAGGGCATCGCGGACGTCAAGGACCTCACCGACCGCTCGCACGGACTGCGCCTGGTCATCGAGGTCAAGAACGGCTTCGTGCCCGAGGCCGTCCTCGAGCAGCTCTACAAGCTGACGCCGATGGAGGAGTCGTTCGGCATCAACAATGTGGCGCTGGTGGACGGCCAGCCGCTCACTCTGGGGCTCAAGGAGCTGCTCGAGGTCTATCTCGACCACCGCTTCGATGTCGTACGCCGCCGCAGCGAGTTCCGGCGGACCAAGCGGCGCGACCGGCTGCATCTGGTCGAGGGCCTGCTGGTCGCCCTGCTCGACATCGACGAGGTCATCCGCCTCATCCGCTCCAGCGACAACTCCGCGCAGGCGAAGCAGCGGCTGATCGAGCACTTCTCGCTCAGCGAGATCCAGACGCAGTACATCCTGGACACCCCGCTGCGCCGGCTGACCAAGTTCGACAAGATCGAGCTGGAGAGCGAGCGCGACCGGCTGAACGGCGAGATCGACGAGCTGACCGGCATCCTGGAGTCGGACAACGAGCTGCGCAAGCTGGTCTCGTCCGAACTGGCCGCGGTGGCCAAGAAGTTCGGCACCGAGCGGCGGACCGTGCTGCTGGAGTCGGCGGGCACCCCCGTCGCCGCGGTGGCACTGGAGGTCGCGGACGACCCGTGCCGGGTGCTGCTGTCCTCGACGGGACTGCTGGCGCGTACGGCCACCGGCGAGCCGCTTGCCGACGACGGCGGCAAGCGCACCAAGCACGACGTGATCGTCTCGGCCGTCCCGGCGACCGCGCGCGGCGATGTGGGGGCGGTGACCTCGACCGGGCGTCTGCTGCGGCTTGCGGTGATCGATCTGCCACAGCTGCCGGACACGGCGTCCGCGCCCAATCTCTCGGGCGGCGCGCCGGTCGCGGAGTTCCTGTCACTGGAAGCGGACGAGCAGATCGTCTGCCTCACCACACTCGACGAGTCCTCGCCGGGCCTGGCGCTGGGCACCCTGCAGGGCGTCGTCAAGCGCGTCGTGCCCGACTACCCGGCCAACAAGGACGAGTTGGAGGTCATCACCCTCAAGGACGGTGACCGGATCGTCGGCGGCGCCGAGCTGCGTACGGGCGAGGAGGACCTGGTCTTCATCACGTCAGACGCGCAGCTGTTGCGCTATCAGGCGGGGCAGGTCCGGCCGCAGGGCCGGGCAGCGGGCGGCATGGCCGGAATCAAACTGGCGGAGGGCGCCGAGGTGATCTCGTTCACGGCGGTGGACCCGGCCGGGGACGCGGTGGTGTTCACGGTCGCGGGCTCGCACGGCACGCTGGACGACTCGGTGCTGACGTCGAAGCTCACGCCGTTCGACCAGTACCCCCGCAAGGGGCGGGCCACGGGCGGGGTGCGCTGCCAGCGCTTCCTCAAGGGCGAGGACGTGCTCGTACTGGCGTGGGCGGGCGCGACCCCGGCCCGGGCAGCGCAGAAGAACGGCTCACCGGCCGAGCTCCCGGAGCCGGATCCGCGCCGTGACGGCTCGGGCACTCCGCTGACCTCGGCGGTGGCGGTGCTGGCGGGCCCGGCGAGCTAGCGCCCGTCGTCTGCCTGGACGAACCGCAGGACGCCCCACATGCTGTGCTCATCGGGGGCGTCCTGCGGTCCTGCCGTCCGGCACTCGTCCAGCCCTTCGCGCAGCTTGTCCGCGTCGACGCCGGAGCCGATGAGCACCAACTGGGTGAGACGTTCCGCCCCGCGTGGCCAGGGCTCGGGGTAGAAGCGCAGAAACCGGCCGACCGCGTGGACGGCATACCGATTACGCGGGTCGGCCGTACCGAAGTCGACGAAGCCCTTGATCCTGTACAGCCCTTCGGGCCGGGAGTCGAGGAAGTCCATCAGCCGGCGCGGGTTCATGGGTTCCTGCGCGGTGAAGCCCACGCTGTCGTACGCGGCGTGCAGATGCCCCGCGTGATCATGATCGTCCTCGTGGTCGTAGAGGTCCTCGAAGGAGAGCTGGCGTACCTTCTCGCGCTCGGGCCTGGCAGCCGGGTCGAAGAGCACCTCGTGGTCGACCCGGCCGAACACCGCGGGGATGACAGGCGCAGCACCACTGAGCTCACCAAGCGTCCCGAGTACCCGGTCGAGACTCGTCTCCCCGACCCCGTCCGTCTTGTTCAGCACGACCAGATCGGCGATCGCGAGATGCCGGTCGATCTCCGGGTGCCGCGAGCGCGTCGCGTCGAACTCGGCTGCGTCGACGACCTCGACCAGTCCCCCGTACACAATCCGCGGATTGTCGCTGGCCAGCAGCATCCGGACGAGTTCCTGCGGCTCGGCGAGCCCGCTCGCCTCGATGACGATGATGTCGATACGGGCGGCGGGCCGGGTGAGCAGCTCCAGATAGTCGTCCAGCTCGCTCGCGTCGACGGCGCAGCACAGACAGCCGTTGCCGAGCGAGACGGTGGAGCCGACCTGGCCGGCGACTGTCATGGCGTCGATCTCGATGGAACCGAAGTCATTGACGATCACGCCGATGCGGTTGCCGCCGTTGTGGCGCAGCAGATGGTTGAGCAGGGTGGTCTTGCCGGATCCCAGAAAGCCCGCGAGAACGAGGACGGGTACGGGTTTGCTGACCATGACCGCCGATAGTAGCTCCGGTGGCGCACCGCGTCCGGAGCGGGCATCCCCGCGGCGTCATGGTGGTGGCGCGGGGGTAAGTCCCGGCCCGGCACCGCCATCGGTACCGGGCCACACGTGTGTCAGGACACCACCGGAACGGGCTGGGGCGGCGGCGGTCCCACATAGCGGGCCGACGGGCGGATGATCTTGGAGTCTTCCGCCTGCTCAAGGATGTTGGCGCTCCAGCCGACGACCCTCGCCGCGCAGAACGTGGGCGTGAACATCTCGCGCGGCAGCCCGCACAGTTCCATGACCACCCCGGCGTAGAACTCCACATTGGTGTGCAGCTCACGGCCCGGCTTGAGTTCGGCGAGGATCGCCTCGACGCGCGCCTCCACCTCGACCGCGAACTCCACGAGCGGTCCGCCGAAGCTCTCGGCGATGCCCCGCAGCATCCGCGAGCGCGGGTCCTCGGTCCGGTAGACGGGATGGCCGAAGCCCATGATCCGCTCGCCCGCCAGGACCCGTTCCCTGATCCAGGGGTCGATCCGCTCCCGAGTGCCGATCGCGTCGAGGGTGTCCAGAGCCCGGCTCGGGGCGCCGCCGTGCAGCGGACCCGAGAGCGCCCCGATCGCCCCGACCAGGCAGGCGGCCACATCGGCTCCGGTGGAGGTGATCACGCGGGCGGTGAAGGTCGAGGCGTTGAAGCCGTGGTCGACCGTGGAGACGAGGTACTGCTCGATCGCCCGGGCCCGCGCCGGCTCCGGCTCGGAACCGGTCAGCATGTAGAGGTAGTTGGCGGCGTACGGCAGGTCGTCACGCGGTTCGACGGGCTCCAGCCCCTGGCCCAGCCGGTGCAGCGCGGTGAGCAGCGTCGGCACGGCCGCGCACGCGGCGAGTGCGTCCGTGCGGCGGCGGTCGGTGCCGAGGTCGTACACCGGGCGCAGCCCCGCGGAGGCTCCCAGCAGGGAGAGCGCGGTGCGCAGTCCGGCGAGCGGCCCGGACAGCGCGCACGAGCGGGCTATCGCGGGCAGCGCGGCGCGGACGTCGTCGGGCAGACGGCGCAGAGACGCGGTGTGCTCCACGAAGGCCGCACGCTGCGCGGCGTCCGGCAGTTCGCCGTGGAACATCAGATGCCAGACGTCCTCGAAGCCGCGCCGCTCGGCGAGTTCGACGGCCGAGTACTGGCGGTAGTGGTAGAAGCCCTCGCGCCCTCTGACGTCGCCCAGCGCGGTGTCGGTGACGACGACGCCCGCGAGTCCGCGCGGTACGTCGACGGGTGCGTTGGTCCCGGTGCTCTGCATGGTGTCCTCCCTGAACTTGATTTGACTGTCCATGCTTGATGGGATCACTGTCAATATTGATTGAATCAATATGTGTACGGTGACGGCATGACGGACCACGCAGCGGACGGCGAGCGGCTGACCACCAAGGAGGCGGCCGCCCGGCTCGGTGTGAAACCCGAGACCGTGTACGCGTATGTCAGCCGCGGCCAGCTCTCCAGCAGGCGCGACCCCACCGGCCGCGGCAGCACCTTCGACGCCAAAGAGGTCGACGCGCTCGTCCGCAGGGGCCGCCGCGAGCCCTCGTCCGGCGGCGACATCACCCAGCGGATCCGCACCCGCATCACCCTGATCGACAAGGACCGCTACTACTTCCGGGGCGTCGACGCGACCGAACTCGCCCGCCGCTACGGCTACGAGGAGATCGCCGACTGGCTCTGGACCGGCACTCTGCGACCCGGCGTACGGTTCACCTCTCCGCCCGAGACGCTCGCCGCGGCCCGTCGCGCGGTCGATGCGCTGCCCGCGCACAGCGGATCGACGGACCGCCTGCGGGTCGCCGCCATCGCGGCCGCGGTCGCGGATCCGCTGCGCTTCGACCTCGACCGGGACGCCGTGCTCGGCAGCGCGCGCATGCTGATCCCCACCCTGGTCGACGCGCTCCCCACGGTCGGGCAACGGCATCGTGGCGAGGGCAGGATCGCCTGGCGGCTCTGGTCACGGCTCACCGCCGAGCGTCCGGACGAGAGGTCCGTACGAACGCTGGACATGGCGCTCTCGCTGCTGATCGACCACGATCTGGCCGCATCGACGCTCGCCGTACGCGTTGCGGCCTCGGCACGTGCCCACCCGTACGCCGCTGTCTCCGCGGGTCTCGGCGCGCTGGAAGGTCCGCTGCACGGAGCCGCCAGCGGTCTCGCGCACCGGATGCTGGCCGAGGTCCTGGAGCGGGGAAGCGCCGCGCCCGTGGTGGCGGACCATCTGCGGGCGGGCCGTCGTGTCCCCGGTCTCGGCCACCGGCTCTACCCGGGCAAGGACCCTCGCGCCGAGGCGCTGTTCGGCGTACTGGCAGAGCTGCCCGCGGCCCGTCCCGCGCTGGAGGCGGCGCGCGAGGTGGAGGTGACGACGGCCCGCCATGTGGAGCTGCACGCCAATGTCGACCTGGCGCTGGCGGTCCTTTCGGTGGCGTCCGGGATGCCGGCCGAGGCGGGCGAGACGGTGTTCGCCGTGGCGCGCACGGCGGGCTGGATCGCGCACGCGCTGGAAGAGTACGAGGAGCGCCCGCTGCGGATGCGTCCGAGCGGGCAGTACGACGGCCCCCGCCCGCCCAGGCCACTGCCGTGAGCGCGCGGCGGACTCCCGGCGTCAGGCTCGCAGCCAGGCGGCCGTGTCCGGCTGCAGCCGGCCCTCGTCGTCCAGGGCGCCGCTCGTCAGCAGGACGCTTGTGTGGCCGGGCAGTTCGGCGGGATCTTCGGCGAGATTGACGACGCAGATCAGTCCGCCGCCACGGCTGAAGGCGAGGACTCCGGGCGCGGCCGGCAGCCAGCGAAGCGGTCCGTCCCCGAACCCGGGCCCGGCCCGGCGCAGCCGCAGGGCCCGCCGGTAGAGGTTCAGCATCGAGCCGTGATCGGCCGCCTGCTGGTCGGCGGCGTACGGGGCCCAGCCCTCGGGCTGCGGAAGCCAGGGATCCACCGCCGAGCCGAATCCGTAGTACGGCGCGTCCGCGGCCCAGGGCAGCGGCACCCGGCAGCCGTCGCGTCCCGGGTCCACTCCCCCGGAGCGGAAGTGCATCGGATCGTGGATGCGGTCGAGCGGTATGTCCGCCTCGGGAAGCCCCAGTTCCTCCCCCTGGAACAGATAGACGGAACCGGGCAGGGCGAGCGAGAGCAGGGCCGCGGCCCGGGCCCGCCGGGTGCCGGTCGACAGGTCGGTGGGGGTTGCGAAGCGCTTCTTCGCGAAGTCGAAGCCGGTGTCGTCCCTCCCGTAGCGGCTGACCGTGCGGGTCACGTCGTGATTGCACAGCACCCAGGTCGCCGGAGCGCCGACCGGGGCGTGGAAGGCGAGCGTGGTGTCGATGGAGGCACGCAGTTCGGCCGCCTCCCAGGGGCGGGCCAGGAAGTCGAAGTTGAACGCGGTGTGCAGCTCGTCGGATCGCAGATAGCGGGAGAAGCGGTCCGGGTCGGGCACCCACAGCTCGCCGATGAGGACCCCGCCGTACTCGTCGGCGACAGCCCGCCAGGCGCGGTAGATGTCGTGCAGCTCGTCGCGGTCGACGTAGAGCGTCGTGTCGTCCTCGTCGGCGTCCGGCAGACCGGGGGCCTTGGCGCACAGGGCCGCCGAGTCGATCCGTACACCCGCGGCGCCGCGCTCGAACCAGAAGCGCAGGACGTCCTCGTGCTCCTGGCGCACCACGGGGTGGTCCCAGTTGAGATCGGGCTGCTCCGGGGTGAACAGGTGCAGATACCACTCGCCGTCCGGCACGCGGGTCCAGGTCTCCCCGGCGAACTGCGACGGCCAGTTGTTGGGCGGCAGTTCGCCCCTCTCGCCGCGGCCGGGACGGAAGTGGAAGAGCTCGCGCTCGGGGCTGCCCGGTCCGGCGGCGAGGGCCGAGCGGAACCAGGTGTGCTGGTCGGAGACATGGTTGGGCACGATGTCGACGATGGTCCTGATCCCCAGCTCGCGGGCCTCGCTGATGAGCTTCTCGGCCTCGGCGAGGGTTCCGAAGGCCGGGTCGACGGCACGGTAGTCGGCCACGTCGTAGCCGCCGTCGGCCATCGGCGAGAGGTACCAGGGGTTGAACCAGACCGCGTCGATGCCGAGTTCGGCGAGGTAGGGCAGTCTCGCCCGGACGCCCGCGAGATCGCCCGCGCCGTCCCCGTCGCCGTCGGCGAAGCTGCGCACGTACACCTGGTAGATGGCGGCCGAACGCCACCAGTCGTCCGTACGATCCACGTCCGCGTGAACCGGATGAGGGGCTGCCACGTGACGGTCCTTTCGGGCAGGTGGGACTCCGCCGCCGGCCCCACAGCGGGGCGCCGGAGTGAGACCGGCGGCGGAGGCTTGGCGAAGAGCGGTGCGACGGGCAGCCCTTGAGGCAAAGCCGGGTTCAACCCTTGAGCCCGCCCGCGGTGAGACCGCTCATGATGTTGTGCTGGAAGATCAGGAAGATCAGCAGCGTCGGCACGGACGCGATGGTCAGCGCCGCGATCAGCACGTTCTCGGGCACGCCGTTCGCCAGGGAGTAGATCCCGACATTGAGGGTCTGCTTGCTCGGATCGGGCAGGGTGAGCATCGGCCAGAGGAAGTCCTTCCAGACTCCGACGACCGCGAAGATGGAGACGACGCCGAGGATCGGCCGGGAGATCGGCAGCACGACCGACCACAGGGTCCGCATCCGGGACGCTCCGTCGATGGCTGCCGCGTCCAGGAGCTCGCCCGGGATCGAGTCGAAGAACCGCTTCAGAAGGAAGATGTTGAAGGCGTTCGTGACGGACGGAAGCCAGATCGCCCAGGGCGAGTTGAGCAGATTGCGTTCCACGACCGGCACGTCGAGCACCGTCAGATACTGCGGTACGACCAGGACGGTGGCCGGGATCATCAGCGTGGCCAGCATCATCGCGAGGATGACCTTGCCGAACACGGGCCGGAGCCTGGAGAGCGAGTAGGCCGCTGCGACATCGAGGACCAGCTGGAAGGCGAGCGCGCCGACGGCGTAGTAGAGGGTGTTGAACAGCAGCCGGGCCAGGTCCATCACGTCCCAGGCCCGCGAGTAGTTCTCGGGGTGCACCGCCTGGGGCAGGAAGGTCGGCGGTGACTGGACGACCTCCTGGGTTGTCTTGAGCCCACCGGAGACCATCCAGTAGAGCGGGCCGAGGAACACCAGGGTGAAGAGGCCGACGACGAGGACGAAGACCGTCCAGTAGAGGAACCTCGCGCGGGGCCTCGCGAGTTGGGCCGGTGAGATGAGTGTGCGTGTGCTCATGTCCGTCTCCCCCGTCCTACTCGTCGTCGCCGGTGCGGCTGAGCCGTACGTACGCCCCGGAGAACCCCGCGAGCAGTACGAGCAGGACCAGGCCGAGCGCGGCCGCGCTGCCGTAGTTGTTGAAGTTGAAGGCGTACTGGTAGATGAGATAGACGACGGTCGTCGTGGACCCTTCGGGACCTGCGCCGTTGGTGAGCAGGAACGGCTCGGTGAAGACCTGCATCGTCGCGATGATCTGCATGAGCAGCATCAGCGAGAGGATCAGCCGGGTCTGCGGGATGGTGACGTACCAGATCTTGCGCAGCAGCCCCGCCCCGTCGAGCTCCGCCGCGTCGTAGAGCTCCCCCGGTATGCCCTGCAGTGCGGCGAGATAGATCAGGGTCGCGCCGCCCATGTTCATCCAGGTGGCGGCGATGACGACCGAGAGCATCGCGGTGTCGGGGTCCTGAAGCCACTGCTGCTGCGGGAGGTGCAGAAGTTCCAGGATCCGGTTGAGGAGTCCGTATCCGGGGTCGTACAGATACTTGAAGAGCAGGACGGACGCGACCGGCGGCAGCATGACGGGCAGATAGACCAGCAGCCGCAAGTAGCCCTGCGCGTGCCGGAATTCATTGAGGACCAGGGCGACGACGAACGGGACGGCGAAGCCGAGCAGCAGCGCGAGGCCGGTGAACAGCAGGGTGTTGCGCCAGGCCTGCCAGAAGGCCGGGTCGTTGAACACGGTGCTGAGGTTGGACCAGCCGGCCCAGGTGGTGCGTCCGTCCTCGGTCTTCTGGAAGGCCAGGACGAATTCCCTGACCATCGGATACCAGGAGAAGAACGAGAAGCAGAGCACGGCGCCGATCAAAAAGCCGTGTGCGGACAGATTGCGGCGCAGAGCCCGTACGAACGCCTCCCTCGATGCGTTCGTACGGAGCCCGGTGGCGCGCCCGGGGCGCGGTGGGGCCTTGCGCGGGGTGAGGGTGGGGGCCGGCATCGGCTACTGGTTCGCCAGGATCTGGTCGACCTGCGATACGGCGGTCGCCAGCAGCTTGACCGCGTCGGCCTTCTCGTTGGTGAGCACTGCCGACATCACGTTGTCCAGGACCTTGTAGATCTCCTGGGCCTTGGGCGGTTCGGCCTTGCCCTTGACCGGGTTGTCCATGAAGGCCTTGAAGTTCTGGACCGGCATGGTGGCACTGGCCGCGCGTGCCGCGTCGTCCCTGGTCTTGCTCGCGCCCAGCCAGAAGTTGGGCTGCGGGACACCGACGGGCAGACCGTCGGCCTTGGTGCGTGCCCAGTCGAACTGGCCCTTGCCGAGGGTGAGGTTCTTGAAGTTCAGCCAGGCGACCGCGGCCTTGATCTTGTCCGGGGAGATCCCCTTCTTGATCATGTAGTTGTTGCCGCCGAAGAGGGTGCTCTTCTGGCCGGGGATCGGTCCCATGCCGAAGTTCTCGTACGTGGCGCCCAGTTGCTGCACCATGTACGCGATGTCGTCGGGCGCGGCGAGGAACATCCCGAGCTTGTCGCTCGCTATCTGCTTCTGCAGGTCGCCCCACTTGAGCAGCTGGGTCTTGCCCATACTGTCGTCGTCCCAGCGCATGGCGTGCAGATTCTGGACGATCTGCCTGCCCAGGTCGTTGTTAAAGGCGGCCTTCTTGCCGCTCGCGTCGACGACCTCGCCGCCGAGGCCGTACATCGTGGCGGTGAAGTGCCAGCCGCCGGTGTTGCCCGCGCTGTACTCGCCGTATCCCGCGACTCCCTTGCCGAGTCCGGCGATCGCCTTGGCCGCGGTACGGACTTCGGCCCAGGTCTTCGGCGGGTTGTCGGGGTTGAGCCCGGCCTGCTGGAAGAGCTTGCGGTTGACGAGCAGACCCATGCTGTAGTTGCTGGTGGGCAGTCCGTAGAGCTTGCCGTCGTGCTTGAGGGAGTTCATGACGTCGGCGTCGACGTCGGCGAGCGCGGGGACCGTTTTGGGGGTGACGTACGCCGAGATGTCCGCGGCTCCGGCGTTGTCGAGGACCTGCTGGAGATCGGTGAAGTACGTGTAGAACACGTCCGGTTGAGACTTGGCCTTCAGCATCGCGGTGAAGCGCGGCGGCTCAAGGCACTGGCCGGGCGTCGAGCGTCCCTGGATCTTGATGTTCGGGTACGTCTTGTTGAAGGCCTTGACGTCCTCGTTCCACTCCTTGAGCTCCGCGGCCTTGGCGGGCGAGGGCATGCAGTCGATCGTGAGCGTCAGCTTGGTCTTCGGGTCCAGCGGCGCCGACGGGTCGGACGAACCCCCGCCGGAGCCCTCGTCGTTGTCGCCGCTGCTGCTCGTGCCACAGGCGGCCAGGACGGTGAGGGCGAGCGCGGTGACGAGGACGGTCGTAGCACTTCTCATGGGTGGTCCCCTTCGGGCATGAGCGTGGATGACCCCGCGGCAGACACGCTGCGGGAGCGCGGCACACTCAACCACCGGCGACAGAAGACCGCAATATCTCGCGCTGATTTCGTAAAACTTTGACAGCCCTTTGTGGAGCTAGCGCGGGGCCTGCGCCGTGGAGCCGCGCACCACCAGTTCCGGCTCGAACAGCAGCTCACCGGGCGGGACATCGCCGCCCTGGATCTGCGCGCACAGCAACTCGACCGCGGCCCGCCCCATCGCCTCGATCGGCTGGCGGACGGTGGTCAGCGGCGGCTCGGTGCAGTTCATGAAGGCGGAGTCGTCATAGCCGACGACCGAGACATCCCCGGGGACGGCAAGACCGCGCCGGCGGGCGGCCCGTACGGCTCCGAGCGCGAGCGGATCGCTGGCGCAGATGATCCCGGTGATCCCGCGGTCGAGCAGCCGCGAGGCCGCCGCCTGCCCGCCCTCCAGGGAGAACATGGAACGCTCGACGCAGTCGTCCGGCAGCTCGCGGCCGGCGGCCTTCGCGGCCGCGTGCGCGGCGGCGAGCTTGCGCCGCGAGGGCACATGGTCGTTCGGCCCGAGGACGAGGCCGATGCGCCCGTGGCCGAGAGAGGCCAGATGGCGCCAGGCCTGCTCCACCGCCACCGCGTCGTCACAGGCGATACAGGGGAAGTCGAGATTCTCGATGGAGGCGTTGATCAGCACCACCGGAATCTTGCGTTCGGCCAGCAGCCTGTAGTGGGCGTGCGGGGCGTCCGCCTGCGCGAAGAGTCCGCCCGCGAAGACGACTCCGGACACCTGCTGCTGGAGCAGCAGCTCCACATAGTCCGCCTCGGAGACGCCGCCCTTGGTCTGGGTGCAGAGCACGGGCGTGAGCCCCTGCTGCGCGAGGGCCCCGCCGATGACCTCGGCGAATGCCGGGAAGATCGGGTTCTGCAGCTCCGGAAGGACGAGACCGACCAGCCGCGCCCGCTCGCCGCGCAGCTGGGTCGGCCGCTCGTAGCCGAGGACGTCGAGCGCGCTCAGCACCGACTGCCGGGTGGACTCGGAGACTCCCGGCTTGCCGTTGAGCACCCGGCTGACCGTGGCCTCGCTGACCCCAACCTTCTTCGCCACCTGAGCAAGTCGTCGCGTCATGCGCGCAAGACTAGCGCAAGCCATGCAAGCGGCTTGCGCCAGCGCTTGCCCTGTTCTGCTAGTTGATGTTGATCTTGAATGTGGAGGTGGTGTTCTTCACGTCCTGCGCGTTGCCGCTGAGCTTCAGACCGTTGAAAGTGACCTCCCCGACCGCGGGCCCCTGCCCCGACTCCGGCATCTCGTTCACCCAGAGCCCGAAGCCTGACTTGGCATCGAAGGCGTCACCGCTCTTCTTCGCGCCGCTGACGGTGACATCGGTCAGCACGCTGTCCCGGACCGGGTACATCGGCCGGCTTCCGTCGTACTTCGTCTGGAACATGATCCCCGAGTAGGTCGGATCGGTGATGTCGAGTCCACTGATCCGGATGCCCCGGTACTCGTACTCCGCCGAGTACATCCACAGCGCCGGGAAGGTCTGGTTGCCCCAGAAGTGCCCACCGGCCCGCTCCAGCGAGATGTTCTCGAACGTGGATGGAGTGGCGCCGAACCCCAGAGCCGGGATCGATCCGAACTTCAGTGTGGCGATGGTGAGTCCGGAGTAGGTGAGCGTGTCCGCGACATAGGCGTTGCGTACGGCGTTCCCGCTGCCGCCGTAGACCGCGATACCGGCAGCCCGCCAGGTCAGCAGCGATGTGATGTTCTCGTAGACATTGCCGGTCTGGTCGGCGTTGACGATGTCCACGGCGGGGAACAGCGCGAAGGCGTCGTCTCCGGTCGTGCGCGCCTCCACATTGCTGACACGGTTGTCGCTGCTGCCGTTGGTGACGTTGATCCCGTCTGCGTACATGTCCCGGATACGGGAGTTCTTGATGGTGATCCGGTCCGTGTCCGTGCCCCAGTAGAGGCACATCATGTGCTCGGTCCAGATGTTGTCGACGGTCATGTCCGAGACCTTGGACCAGTTGAACACCTTGCCCGGACCGTCGTTGCGCGCGGTGTAGTTGCCGAAGAACCCGAAGCCGGAGAAGGACGAGCCGTTGGCGGTCGCCTGGACATCGAAGCCGGCGTCGGTGTTCTCCTGGTCGGTCGGGGTGGTGAAGCGGCTGAACCAGGGGCCCGCGCCGAGGACCTTGACCGCCTTTCCGTACACCTGGAACTTGTTCGAGGTCCGGTAGTCGCCTGGCGGCAGATAGACGCCGACGAGCTTGCCCGTGGTGTCCATCCGCACCTTGTCCAGGGCGTTCTGGACATCCTGGTGGGTGGTTCCGGCCGGGACGGTGTACGCCTCCGGGTCCGGGTTCCCCGCCGCCACGACCTGCTCCAGGTTGATGAAGTCGATCGCGTACGTGTCCTTGTTGGCGGCGTCCTTCTGCAGCCGGATCTTCGAGCCCGCCCGGACGGTCTCGCCGAGCAGCACGTTCGCCTCGTCGTAGATGTGACGCGGCGCACCCGCTCCCGGGGAGTTGCCGGGGCTCGCCTCGGCTCCGTACTGCCACATGTACCTGGACGTCAGGTCGATCGCTTTTCGGAAAGTGCCGTCGATGTAGACGTCGAGCGTGGAGTTGATGCCTCCGCCGCCCGGGGCGTCCGGTATCGAGAACCGCGCCACCAGCGTGTTGGTGCTCGCCCTGGTCGTGAACTCGACATAGTTGCCGGTGCTGTTGAGGGTGACGGCCTGGCGTCCGGACGCCTCACCGCCGAGGTCGCCGATGGTCCGGTTGGGGCCGACCTTCTGAGCCCCGCCGCCGAGCGTGCCGTCCTCCGCCTCGTACATGTCGTACGGCATATGGGCGCCGCGCCCGACGAACAGCGGCCGGGTGCTCGTGTTGTTGGCGCGCTTGACCGGCAGCTCGTTGGCGTCGTCCGCGACGACCACCTTGACGCTGTACGAGCCGTTGGCGACGGCCCAGGTGCCGAGGTTCACGGGTGAGGTGCTCGCGCCGGCGGCGATGACTCCGCCGTGCTCGCCCGTGAGGGTCTTGACCGTCGCGCCCTTCGAGTCGGTCACCGTGAGCGTGATGCCGTGGCTGCCGCCGGCGGAGGCCACCGTTCCCTGGTTCTTGAGAGTCACGGAGAAAGCGGCGGTGTCACCCGCGGAGGGGCTGCTCGGGGTCCAGCTCACCGCGGACGCGATCAGATCGGAGCTGTCGACCGGCTTCACCACCAGTGATGTCGGGCTGGTGTAGGTGTTGTTGGTCTCGTTCTGCTCGATGACCGCGTTCGCCTCGTCGGCGACGGCGCTGAGCTGGTAGGTACCGGCGTCACGCGCCCCGATCGAGGCGCTGACGGTCGATGTCGCCCCGGCGGCCAGTGCCCCGGCCTGCGCCGTGGCGACCTTGGTGCCGCCCAGCCGGAACGCCACGGCACTGGCCGCGGAGGCGACGGGTCCGCTGTTGCGCACGGTGGCCGACAGGGTGATCGGGTCGGACTCGACGGGCGCGGCGGGCGAGGCCGTCAGACCGGTGACCTCCAGATCGGGGTTGGGCGCCGGGACGCCCAGGACCTGGAACTCCGCGACCTGGCCCGCGGTGGCACCGGTGTTGGACGTGAACTTCAGCTGGACGTCGGCGACTCGCGCGTCCACCGGGACGGTGACCGCGTTCGCGCTCGCGGGATCGAAGGTGTAGTCCTTCGCCGCGACCAGACTCGTGAAGCCGGTCGCGCTCTGCTCACGGCCCAGGACCTGGATGTTCTGGGTCCGGGTGCCCCAACTGCTGTCCGGATTGAGCTTGAGCACCACACTGCCGATATCGGCGTTGGCGCCCAGTTTCACGGTGAGGGTGTTCGGGTAACTGCCCGCGGCGCCCTCCCAGTAGGTCGTGAGGCTGTTGTCGTTGGCGTTCTCCGCGACGAAGGTGTGGATCACGGAGGAGGCGGTGATGGGCTTGCCGACGGCGAGGTTCGAGGCAGAGCCCGCCGAGCCGTTGCGTGTCACGGTGTTGCTGTTGCCGGACTGGTTCCCGGCCGCGTCCTTGGCGCGTACGAAGTAGGACACCGTCGCACTCGCGGGCTGGGTGTCCGTGTACGTCGTGACATCGCCCGCCACGCTCTTGCGCAGCGAGTTGTTGGCGTAGATGTCGTAAGCGGTGACGCCGGTGTTGTCCGAGGACGCGCCCCAGCTGAGCTTGACCTGCCCGGCTGCGGGCTCGGTGAAGGAGAGACCGGCTGGTGCGGTCGGCGCCTGTGTGTCGCCGGTGTCTGACGTGCGGGTGACCGTGTTGCTGTTGCCCGACTGGTTACCGGCGGCGTCCTTCGCGCGGACGAAGTACGAAACCGTGGCGCTCGCGGGCTGCGTGTCCGTGTACGTCGTGATGTTGCCGGCGACGGTGGTGCGCAGTTCGTTGTTGGCGTAGATGTCGTAGCCCGTGACGCCGGTGTTGTCGGTGGAAGCCTCCCACGTGAGCTTGATCTGCCCGGTGGCCGGCTCGGTGTAGGCGAGCGCGGTGGGGGCGGTGGGCGCCTGGGTGTCGCCGGTCGCCGGGCCGTAGATCTCGAACTCGGCGACCTGGGCGGCCGCCCGGCCGGTGTTGGCGGTGACGTGGACGCGGACATACCGCGTGGTGGCGGCGTCGAAGGCGATCGTCACCGACTGGCCGCCCGCCGCGTTGAACTCGTACGCCTTCGACGCGGTCAGATCGGTGAAGTCCGTGCCGTTGTTGCTGCCCTGGATCTTCAGTGTCTGCGTCCGGGCCGCCCAGCCGTCGGGCAGCCGCAGCACGACCCGGTCGATACGGACGGACGCTCCGAGGTCCGCCTGGATCCACTGCGGGAGATCGCCGTTGCGGCTCTCCCAGTAGCTGGATCGGTTGCCGTCATTGGCGTTGGCGGCCGTGTAGACCTCGGTGTGGCTGCCGGCCGTCAGGGTCTTGCCGCGGGCGAGGTCGACCGAGGACTCACCGGCCGCGTGGACTTCGAGCTCGGAGAGCTGGGCGGCCTGCCAGCCCGTGTTGGCCGTGATGTGGATACGGACGAAACGGGTCTGGGCCTCCGCTAAGGCGATGGCCACGGTATTGGCCTGACCTGGACCGAAGGTGTATGTGGCCGAGGTCTTCAGGGTCGTGAAGCCGACGCCGTCGGCGCTGCCCTGAACGGAGAGGGTCTGCTCGCGGCTCTCCCATCCGGCGGGCAGCTTGAGCACGACCTCGTCGATCCGGTGGGCGGAACCGAGGTCGGTCTGTACCCACTGGGGGAAGCCGCTGCCTGCGCTCTGCCAGTAGGTGGCCCGGTTTCCGTCGGTGATGTTCCGAGCGGCGTATTCGCTGTGGGCGCTGCTCGCCGCCGCGGGGCGGCCCGCGGCGATATTGGGGCCGACGGCCGCCGAGGCGGTGAGCGACGGCCAGGCGATCATCAGAAGACTGGTGGTGATGACGGCGGAGAGAACCCGCCAACCCCAGCGTTGCGGTCTCATATGTCCCCGATCTGCACGTCAGATTGAGTCTTTTGCGTATGGCGGTCAGAGAATTGCAGAGATCTGCCACATCGTCCACCGCCATGACCGCGTCAAATTGATCGGCACGATCGGCCGGAACCGCGAGATCCGGCCGCACCAGCACCTTTGCCGCCCGCTTCCACGAAAACGTAAGTCGGCTGCAAAACGCGCAAGCGATTTGCGTGAAGAGGGGATTTCGGAAAGGGCCGCACGCCCCTTACCGTTCCTAGGCATGAGCCCCGTACCGACCGCTCCCGCCCGGCGCCGGCGGTTCGGCTGGCCGCAGCGGGTCTTCTCCCAGGTCCTGCTGATGCAGCTGGCCATCGCCACCGGTGTCACCGTGCTGGCCACCGGCCTCTTCCTCGCCCCGCTCAGCGCCCAGCTCGACGATCAGGCGATGCGCCGGGCGCTTGCCATCGCCGAGACGACCGCGTCCCCAGAGGTCGCCGACGAGCTGCTCGGCTCGCAGCCGACGGCAGGCGGTCCGGTACAGGCCAAGGCCGAGCGGATCCGGAAGGCCACCGGCGCCGAGTACGTGGTGATCATGGACATGCGCGGGGTGCGCTGGTCCCACACCGCCCCCGAGCAGATCGGCAGGGTCGTCTCCACCGACCCCAGCGACGCGCTCGCGGGCCATGAGGTCATGGAGATCGACAGCGGGACGCTCGGCCGCTCCGCCCGCGGAAAGGTGCCGCTGCGCGACGACAGCGGCACGATCGTCGGCGCGGTGTCGGTCGGCATCGAGTACGACAGCGTGCGCGCCCGGCTCCTCGCGGCGATCCCCGGACTGCTCGCGTATGCGGGCGGGGCGCTTGCTGTGGGAGCCCTGGCCGCGTATCTGATCTCCCGAAGGCTCCAGCGGCAGACGCACGACCTGGCTTTCTCGGACATCTCCGCGCTGCTGGCGGAACGCGAGGCGATGCTGCACGGCATCCGGGAAGGGGTTGTCGCCCTCGACGCCTCGGGCCGGATCCGGCTGATGAACGACGAGGCCCAGCGGCTGCTCGGCCTCGGCCCCGAGGCCGAAGGGCGTCCCCTCGACGAGGTGCTCGGCGAAGGTCGCACCACCGACGTGCTTGCCGGGCGGGTCACCGGCGAGGATCTGCTGACCGTACGCGGCAGCCGGGTGCTGATCACCAACCGGATGCCGACCGACGACGGCGGGGCCGTCGCCACCCTGCGCGACCGTACCGAGCTGGAGCAGCTGGGCCGCGAGCTCGACTCCACCCGAGGGCTGATCGACGCCCTGCGTGCACAGGACCATGAGCACGCCAACCGTATGCACACCCTGCTCGGTCTCCTCGAGCTGGAGATGCACGAGGAGGCGGTCGAGTACGTCACCGAGGTGGTCGGCGTCCACCGGGCCACCGCCGAGCAGGTCACCGAGAAGATCCACGATCCTCTGCTGGCCGCGCTGCTGGTGGGCAAGGCGACGGTGGCGGCGGAACGCGGCGTATCGCTGCGCATCGCGTCCGGGACACTGCTGCCCGACCGGCTGGTGGACCCGCGCGGCCTGGTCACGGTCGTCGGCAATCTCGTCGACAACGCGCTGGACGCGGCGACCGGCTCGCCGGACCCCCTGATCGAGGTCGAGCTGCGCGCGGAGGGGCGTACGGCGGTCCTGCGAATCGCGGACAGCGGTATGGGAGTCCCTCCGGACCAGCAGGAGTTGATCTTCACCGAGGGCTGGTCCACCAAGGAACTCCCCGTACACGGCAAGCGCGGCCTCGGTCTGGCGCTGGTGCGCAGGCTCGCCGAAAGGCACGGCGGCAGCGCGCGGGTGCGGGAGGCGCAGGGCGGCGGCGCGGAGTTCACCGTCGTACTCCCCGAGGCGCTGACGGAGCCGGGCCTGGCCACGGCCGTGGAGGCGCGATGACCGACGCACCGATCGACGTACTGGTGGTGGACGACGACAAACGGGTCGCACAGATCAATGCGGCCTACGTCTCCAAAGTGCCCGGCTTCCGGGTCTCCGCGACAGCGCACTCGGCCGCCGAGGCGCTCGCGCGGATCGCCGACTGCCCGGTGGATCTGATCCTCATGGACCACTATCTGCCGGACGGGAACGGCCTCGCGGTCGTACGGGAGCTGCGCAGACTCGGCCACCAGACCGACGTGATCATGGTGACGGCCGCGCGGGACGTGGCCACCGTCCAGGCGGCGATGCGTCACGGCGCGCTCCAGTACCTGGTGAAGCCGTTCAACTTCGCCGGCCTTCGCGCCAAGCTGGAGGCCTACGCCACGCTGCGTCGCACCCTGGAGGGCGGCGGCGAGGCGGAGCAGGCGGAGGTGGACCGCATCTTCGGGGCACTGTCGGTCGGCTCCGTCGCCCCGGACCTGCCCAAAGGCCACTCCCCGACCACCGCCGAGGTGGTCCGCCAGGTGCTGCTGGCCGCCGAAGGACCGCTCTCCGCCCAGGAAATCGCGGAGCGCGCGGGGGTGAGCAGACAGACGGCCCAGCGCTATCTGAAACTGCTGGAGCGAACGGGCCGGGTTCGCCTGAGCCTGAAGTACGGCGAAACGGGACGGCCGGAGCACCGCTACGTATGGGGATCCTCGGCTCCGTCCGGGCCTGCGGCGAGCCCGTCCGGCGACTGAGGACAGGACAGCCCGGGGACGGCCCGAGACTCACACCGCTCCCGCGCCCGTGAGCGCCCGTACCTCCGTCTCCGCGTGCTTCGCCTCATCCGGCGGCTCCTTCGACGTGACCGTACCGATCCAGCCCGCCAGGAAGCCGAGCGGAATGGAGACCAGGCCCGGGTTCTGCAGCGGGAAGACATGGAAGTCCACTCCCGGGAACAGCGCTTCCGGGCTGCCCGAGACGACCGGCGAGAGCACCACGAGCAGCACCGCAGGAACCAGCCCTCCGTACACCGCCCAGACCGCCCCGCGCGTGGTGAAGTTCCGCCAGAAAAGCGAGTAGAGCAGTACGGGCAGATTGGCCGAGGCGGCGACCGCGAAGGCCAGGCCCACCAGGAACGCGACATTCAGGTCGCGGGCGAGCAGGCCGAGCGCGATCGCGGCCACTCCGATCCCCGCGGCCGCGACCCGCGCGACGGCAACCTCGCTGTGCTGTCTGGCATGGCGGCGCTTGAGCGAGGCGTACAGATCGTGCGCGACGGAGGCCGATGAGGCGAGCGTGATCCCGGCGACGACGGCGAGGATGGTCGCGAAGGCCACGGCCGCGACCACCGCGAAGAGAACCGTTCCCCCCGTGGACCCCGCGCCTCCGCCGAGGTCGAGCGCCAGCAGCGGGACCGCGGTGTTCCCGGCCGCGTTCGACTTGCGTACCTCGTCGGAGCCGAGCACGGCGGCCGCACCGAAGCCGAGCACGATCGTCATCAGATAGAAGCTGCCGATGAGACCGATCGACCAGACGACCGAGCGGCGGGCGGCCCGCGCGGTCGGCACGGTGTAGAAGCGCGACAGGATGTGCGGCAGACCCGCCGTGCCCAGGACGAGCGCCAGGCCGAGGCTGACGAAGTCGAAGCGTGCGGTCCAGCCCCCGCCGTACTTGAGGCCGGGTGCGAGGAAGTCCCTGCCGTGGCCGCTTCGTTCGGCTGCGGAGTTGAGCAGCTGGTTGAAGTCGCCGTGGAAGCGCGCGAGGACGAGGACGGTCATCGCGATCGCGCCAGCCATCAACAGCACGGCCTTCACGATCTGGATCCAGGTGGTGGCTCGCATCCCTCCCAACGACACATAGATGACCATCAGTGCACCCACGCCGATGACGGTCCACGAGCGCGCGGCTTCGCTCGTACCGCCAAGCAGCAGCGCGACGAGGCTGCCGGCCCCCACCATCTGCGCCACCAGATAGAGAACGGACACGGTGACCGAAGAAGTTCCCGCCGCGATGCGCACGGGGCGCTCGCTCATCCTGGACGCGACGACGTCTGCGAGCGTGAACCGGCCGCAGTTGCGGACGAGTTCGGCCACCAGCAGAAGGACGACCAGCCAGGCGACCAGGAAGCCGACGGAGTAGAGCATTCCGTCGTAGCCGTAGAGCGCGATGAGCCCGGAGATACCCAGGAAGGAGGCGGCGGACATGTAGTCGCCCGCAATGGCGAAGCCGTTCTCCAGGGGCGAGAACAGCCGCCCGCCCGCGTAGAACTCCTCCGCCGAACCACGCCTGTTGCGGCTCACCCAGGTGGTGATGCCGAGTGTGACCGCGATGAAGGCGCTGAACAGCAGCAACGCCAGGGTCTGGTGGTGGCCGCTCAACGCCCGGCTCCCCGTGTCAACTCCTGTGTGTCCCAGCGCAGATCGAGCGCCGCCCGATCCCGGTGCAGGCGCGCATGCCGTGCGTACGCCCATGTCAGCAGGAAGGTGGTGAGGAACTGCCCGAGCCCGGCGACCATCGCCACATTCACCGCACCCGCCACCGGCCTGGCCATCAGCTCGGGTGCGGTGGTCGCTGCGACGACGTACGCCAAGTACCAGGTGAGAAAGGCGAGGACGGCGGGGACGGCGAACCTGCGGTAGCGGCTGCGCACCTCCTGGAAGGCGGCGCTCCGCTGCACTTCCAGATAGATGTCGGCGGCGCTCGATCCACGCTCCGGGACTGCTGGTCCGGGCGCCGCGACGGGCGCGGGGGCGCCCGTGCCGTCCAACTCCCCCCAGCCGGAGGCCAGGGCGTCGTACCACGGGTCGTCGAGCCGTACCGCCGCGGCGTCCCGCCCTTCAGGCTTCTCCACCGATCAGCTCCCCTTGTCAGCGAACCGTTTCGGCCGCATGCACAAGGATGGACAGAGCGGGAAGATCCCGGACTCTTCTCCCGCCGGTCTTCACCCCATCAGGTGATGCTCGACCCAGGTGGCCGCGCAAGACCTTCCCGATAGGCGTACCGCACCGCCTGAGCGCGGTCGTGGATACCGGTCTTCGAGAAGAGATTGTTGATGTGCGTCTTCACCGTGGCCGTGGAAATGTGCAGCCTGCGCGCGATGTCGACGTTGGTGAGGCCCTCCGCGATCAGGGTCAGCACCTCGCCCTCGCGCGCGGTCAGCCCGTCGGGCAGCCTCGGCCCCGGTGGTTCGGGCGCGGACGCGACCTGCTCGAGCAGCCGCTGCTGGACGACCGCCGAGAGCCCGGCGCGACCTGCCATGACGTCCTGAATGGCCCGTACGATCTCGTCGCCGCCGGCGTCCTTGGTGAGATATCCACGCGCTCCCGCCCGCAGCGCGGGGAACAGCGAGTCGTCGTCGGCATAGGTGGTGAGCACGACGATCTGGGTGCCCGGATGTTCGCTGCGGATGCGGCGGGTCGCCTCCACGCCGTCGCAGCGGGGCATCCGCAGATCCATCAGGGCGACATCGGGGGCGAGTTCGGCGACGAGAGCGACCGCCTCCTCGCCGTCCTTGGCCGAGCCGACGACCTCTATGCCGGGCAGCAGCCCCAGGAGCATCACAATGCCCTCGCGCACCACGGCCTGGTCGTCGACGACGATCACTCTGGCGTCCTGCGTTGTCATGCCGGCACCCGCAGCCGCACCACGAAGCCCTCTCCCTCGGGTCCTGCTTCCAGGGTGCCGCCGAGCAGTTCGGCCCGTTCGCGCATCCCCAGCAGACCGTATCCGGAGCCGGACGCCCCGAGCTCACCGCCGTGCGCACCGCCGCCCGAGTCCCGTACTTCCAGGGCCACTTCAACCTTCTCGTAGGCGAGCAGCATGCTCACCTTGGCGCCGGGCGCGTGCTTGCGCGCGTTCGTCAGGGCCTCCTGGGCCACGCGCCGTACCGCCTGCGAGGCCTCGGCTGTCAGCTGCCGCCGCTCCCCTGTCACCTCGGTCTCCGCTCCGTCCGCGACAGCGAGCTCGCGCAGATAGTCCTCTACGGGAGCCATCTCGCCGCGCAGCGCCGAAAGCGCCTGCCGGGTCTCGGCGAGACCCTCGCGGGCCATCACCCGGGCCGCCACCACCCGTTCCAGGATCTGTTCCCGCAGCGGCCCCTCCGGTCCGCGCTCGATCTGGATCCGGGCCGCTTCCAGATGAACGAGCTGCGCGGACAGACTGTGCGCGAGGACATCGTGGATCTCCCGTGCGATACGGGCCCGTTCGGCGAGGGCGACCGACGTGGCCTCGGCTTCGCGAGCGGCCCGTTCCTGGGCGAGCAGCCGGAATCCGGCACCCCGCGCCTGGGCATCGAGCCGCAGTGAGTATCCGCCGAGCAGCACCGCGGCGATCGTGAAGTAGGGCCCTAGCTCGCTGTCGTCGGCCAGCGCGAAGCCGATGGACATCACCGCTGCGGTGCCCAGGCCGGCGAAGAGCGGGAGGCGCTCCATCGCCATGACGGAGGCCGAGATCCACAGCACCATCGCGGGAACGGCGGCCCCGGCGATATACGCCGCCGCTCCGACGGCCGCGAGGGCGGCGACCAGTCCGAGCGAGGGTCCCAGCCGGTTGGCGAGGGTCGTCTGGTGAAAGCCGAAGACTGCGGCTGCGCAGCAGAGCAGACCCAGCGGCGGGAGCACCGCGCCCCGGCCGTGGAAGACCTCCGAGTCGTACGCGCTGTACACGACCCAGGCCGCAAGACCGGCGAGTACCGCGATGTCGAGGGCGATACGGACGCGCGGTACGCCGAGACGGGACAGTGCTTCCCGCGTTGGCCACGCGGTCAACTCGCTGCTGCGCACGTCAGATCCTCCTCCGTCGCCCCCGATGCTACGGAGGAGGAGCCGGACCCGGGATCGGCTCAGGGGTGGAGCCACCGGCTCCACCCCTGGGTGGGCGGGCCGTCGTCAGGCGTCGATCCGCGAGCGGTCCAGCGTCGCCGCGGAGCTGGTGATGAACTCCTTGCGGGGCGCGACCTCATTGCCCATGAGCAGGTCGAAGATCTGCTCGGAGGACTCCAGGTCGCCGATGTTGATCCGGCGCAGGGTGCGGTGACGCGGATCCATGGTGGTCTCCGCGAGTTGGTCGGCATCCATCTCGCCGAGGCCCTTGTAGCGCTGGATGGAGTCCTTGAAGCGGACCCCCTTGCGCTGGAACTCCAGCAGGGTCTGGCGCAGTTCGCTGTCGGAGTACGTGTACACGTACTTGTCCTGGCCCTTCTTGGGCTGGACCAGCTCGATACGGTGCAGCGGCGGCACCGCGGCGAAGACCCGGCCCGCCTCCACCATCGGCCGCATATAGCGCTGGAAGAGCGTGAGCAGCAGACAGCGGATATGGGCGCCGTCGACATCGGCGTCGACAAGCAGGACGATCTTGCCGTAGCGCGCGGCGTCGATGTCGAAGGTCCGGCCCGATCCCGCTCCTATGACCTGGATGATCGCGCCGCACTCGGCGTTCTTGAGCATGTCCGAGACGGACGACTTCTGTACGTTGAGGATCTTGCCGCGGATCGGCAGCAGCGCCTGGAACTCGCTGTTCCGGGCGAGCTTGGCGGTGCCGAGCGCGGAGTCTCCCTCGACGATGAAGAGCTCACTGCGCTCCACGTCGTCGCTGCGGCAGTCGGCGAGCTTGGCGGGCAGCGAGGAGGTCTCCAGCGCCGTCTTCCGGCGCTGCGCGTCCTTGTGCTGGCGGGCGGCGATGCGGGTGCGGGCTGCGGCGACGGCCTTCTCCAGCACCGCCCGGGCCTGCGCCTTGGCGTCCCGCTTGGTGGAGGTCAGAAAGGCCTTGAGTTCCTTGGCGACGACATTGGCCACGATCCTGTTGGCCGCCGAGGTGCCGAGGACTTCCTTGGTCTGGCCCTCGAACTGCGGCTCGGCCAGCCGGACCGTGACCACGGCGGTGAGGCCCTCCAGGGCGTCGTCCTTGACGATGTCGTCCTCGGCGACGCGCAGCAGCTTGGCGGAGCGCAGTACCTCGTTCATCGTCTTGGTGATGGAGCGCTCGAAGCCGCTCACATGGGTGCCGCCCTTGGGGGTGGCGATGATGTTGACGAACGACTTCACGGCGGTGTCGTAGCCCGTGCCCCAGCGCAGGGCGATGTCGACGCCGAGCTCCCGGGTGACCTCGGTGGGGGTCATATGGCCGCGGTCGTCGAGGACCGGGACGGTCTCCTTGAAGGTGCCCTGTCCGGTCAGCCGCAGCACGTCGCAGACGGCCTTGTCCTGGGCGAGGTACTCGCAGAACTCGCTGATGCCGCCGTCGAAGCGGAAGGTCTCCTCACTCTTGCCCTCTCCTTCCAGGTCCCGCTCATCGCGGACGACGATGGTCAGGCCGGGGACCAGGAAGGCGGTCTGGCGGGCGCGCTGGTGGAGGTGCTCCAGGGAGAGCTTGGCGTCCTTGAGGAAGATCTGCCGGTCCGCCCAGTACCGCACGCGCGTGCCGGTACGGGTCTTGGGGACTCGCTTGCCCTTGAGCAGGCCGTTCGCCGGGTCGAAGGGAGCGTCCGGGCCCGACTCGGTGAAGATGCCGGGGACGCCGCGGCGGAAGCTGATCATGTGCGTCGCGCTGTTGCGGTCGACCTCGACGTCAAGGCGGGCCGAGAGGGCGTTGACAACGGACGCGCCCACGCCGTGCAGACCGCCGGACGCCGCATACGAACCACCGCCGAACTTGCCGCCGGCGTGCAGCTTGGTCATCACGACCTCGACGCCGGAGAGGCCGGTCTTGGGCTCCTTGTCGATGGGGATGCCCCGGCCGTTGTCCTTGACCTCGACGGATCCGTCCTCGTGGAGGATCACGTCGATGTGGTCGCAGTGGCCGCCCAGAGCCTCGTCGACGGAATTGTCGATGATTTCCCAGAGGCAGTGCATCAGGCCGCGGCTGTCGGTGGACCCGATGTACATTCCGGGGCGCTTGCGGACCGCCTCGAGCCCCTCGAGTACGAGCAGGTGCCGCGCGGTGTAATTGGACCCGTCACGGTCTGCGGTCAGTACCGCACTGGACGGCACGGACGTTTCGGCGGTCACGCGGTTCGCTCCTCGCTGAATTTGAGATGTGGCCCGGTGGGGTAAAGGCCCGGCGTCGGTCGCCGGTCAGAGCGTACCGAGGCCTGGTAGAGCCGATGTAACGCCACCCTCGTGATTTCTCATGCTAGTCCAGTCTCGTATAGGTGTTCGATCCCTCGATGGAGTGACGTGCACATCACGTTCCCTTCCAGGCATGAACCATTTAGGCTCCGGGCACGTCCTCATGAACAACCGGCAACCCAGCCGGGAGGGCCAAACGAGACAAGCAACGCGAAATCCGTAGAGCGAAGCAATACGGCTCATTCGCCGCCAACCGGCAGCAGACAGCCACCTTGACCAGAAGTTTCGAGGAAAAGCCACGAGCGGGAACGTTTTCGGCCTGGTTGGATGTTGACCCTGGTACGACAGCTCGTCGAGCTAGAGAAGAGGCGACGTGACTACTGTTCTGACCCCCGCGAGCCCCCTGACGGCCGCAGACCGCTGCGACCGCTGCGGCGCCCAGGCGTACCTGCGCGTCGTCCTGACCAGCGGCGGTGAGCTGCTCTTCTGTGCCCACCACGGGCGCAAGTTCGAGCCGGAACTCAAGAAGATCGCCGCGGAAATACAGGATGAGACCGACCGACTCACGGCCGTCCCGGCCGCCGCCGGTGAAGAGGAACACTGACACCTCGCATCCCACGACGAGCCAAGAGCCGGTCCCGGACCGGCTAACGGGCGGCCGCCCCTGAATACCAGGGGCGGCCGCCCGCTCTCATACCGTGACCGCGACAGCGGTCCGATGCTGTGCCTTCCTCAGTCCGACGGCACGGCCACCGCCGAGATCCGCGTGTACACCCCGGGGCTGCCCGCCAGCCCGCAGCCGCTCCCCCAGGAGACCAGGCCGATGAGCATCCCGCGGGCCACCAGCGGCCCTCCACTGTCCCCCTGACAGGCGTCCCGGCCGCCGCCGGTGTCTCCTGCACACAGCATCGTGGCGGCCACGTAGCGCCCGCCCAGTCCGCCCGGATAGGCCTGTCCACACGCCTGGTCCGAGAGCACGCTCACCTGCGCGGCCCGGAGCGAGGAGGAGTAGCTGCCGTCGCCTTTCGTATCGCCCCAGCCGTAGACCGTGGCGCTCGTGCCCGGCTCGTACGCCGGATCACCGGCGCCCGCCAGGCGGATCACGTACGAGGCGGGCAGCGCCTCGGCCAGCGTCAGCACTGCCATGTCCGAACTGTTGGTCAGCGGGCTGTACTGCGGCGAGACCCAGCTGTCGCTCACCGCGATCTCCCGGCCTTCGACGCCCGTCAGCTCGGAGCGCCCGGAGATGACCCGCAGATCCCGGACCTCTCTCACGTCCTGGCCGAGCACGGTGCGGCTCAGACAGTGGGCGGCGGTCATCACCTTCGTCGGCGCCACCACCACGCCGCCGCAGAATTGACCCGCGCGTGTTCCCCCGAACCGGTCACGGCTGGCGAGTGCGACGACCCAGGGGGCCTCGATGGTGGTGACCGGATCGCCGCCGACGACCACGCTGTCGGCGCCGGCGGGGACGGGCGATACCAAGGGCGCCACAGCCGCCGCGGCGACAAGCGACAGTGCCCCGGTCAGGGCTCGAGCGAGGGAACGACGCATACGGCCTCCTGACTCTGCGTTGAAGTAATTCCACCCAGAGTCAGTCACCTCACACCCGCCCGCACCCGCGACATGGCGAAGGGCCCGGTCCCCTGACGGGATCCGGGCCCTTCGGCGTACTTCTACGACCGGTCGCGTACCACTGCGACCTAGTCGAGGTAGTCGCGCAGCACCTGCGAACGCGACGGGTGGCGCAGCTTCGACATGGTCTTGGACTCGATCTGACGGATGCGCTCACGCGTCACGCCATAGACCTTGCCGATCTCGTCCAGGGTCTTCGGCTGGCCGTCGGTGAGACCGAAGCGCATGGAAACCACGCCCGCCTCACGCTCGGACAGGGTGTCGAGCACCGAGTGCAGCTGCTCCTGCAGAAGCGTGAAGCTGACCGCGTCGGCCGGCACGACCGCCTCGGAGTCCTCGATCAGGTCACCGAACTCGCTGTCGCCGTCCTCGCCGAGGGGGGTGTGCAGCGAAATCGGCTCGCGGCCGTACTTCTGGACCTCGATGACCTTCTCGGGGGTCATGTCGAGCTCCTTGGCCAGCTCCTCCGGGGTGGGCTCGCGGCCCAGGTCCTGGAGCATCTGGCGCTGCACGCGCGCGAGCTTGTTGATGACCTCGACCATGTGCACCGGGATACGGATGGTGCGGGCCTGGTCGGCCATGGCGCGGGTGATCGCCTGACGGATCCACCAGGTGGCATACGTGGAGAACTTGTAGCCCTTGGTGTAGTCGAACTTCTCGACCGCGCGGATCAGACCGAGGTTGCCCTCCTGGATCAGGTCCAGGAAGAGCATGCCGCGGCCGGTGTAGCGCTTGGCCAGCGAGACGACCAGGCGGAGGTTGGCCTCCAGCAGGTGGTTCTTGGCGCGGCGGCCGTCCTCGGCGATGATCTCCAGCTCGCGCTTCAGCTTCGGCGCGAGCTTGTCGGAGTTCGCCAGCTTGTCCTCGGCGAACAGACCGGCCTCGATGCGCTTGGCGAGCTCGACCTCCTGCTCGGCGTTGAGGAGGGGAACCTTGCCGATCTGCTTGAGGTAGTCCTTGACCGGGTCGGCGGTGGCACCGGCGACGGCGACCTGCTGGGCGGGCGCGTCGTCCTCGTCGTCGTCGGAGAGGACGAAGCCCTTGCTCTCGCCCTCGGCCTCTTCCTCTTCGCCCTTGCCACCGGGCTGGACCTCATCGAGCGGCTCTTCGCCCTCGGTGGCCTCGTCGGTGTCCTTCTTGCCCGTGGTCTTCTTGGCCACGGTCTTCTTGGCGGCGGTCTTCTTGGCCGCCGTCTTCTTGGCCGCTGTCTTCTTGGCGGCCGCCTTCTTGGCAGGCGCGGTTGCCGTGACCTCTTCGTCGGCCTGGACGTCGACGGTCTCGGCCGTCGGCGCCGCGGTGGCCGCGACGGTCTTGGCCGTGGCGGTCTTGGCCGCGACGGTCTTGGTGGCGGTGCGCTTTGCCGGGCTCTTCGCTGCGACGCTCTTGCGGGCGCGCTTCGGCGACTCCGCGGCACTGACCATCAGCGTCACACCCTCTTCCTCGAGGATCTGGTTGAGGCTGCGCAGAACATTCTTCCACTGGGTTGGCGGAATCTGGTCAGCCTCGAAGGCCCGACGCACGTCATCGCCGGCGATCTGCCCATCAGCCTTTCCCCGCTCGATGAGCGCCATCACAGACTCGGACTCGGCGATCTCCGGCGGGAGCGTACGGGATGTGCTGGCCGACACGAACAACCTCTCGGAACGATGGAAACGGCTTCCGGCCCCGCCCATGATCGGGCCGGAGCCGACGACCACCAGGCTGCGGATGTGCCGGTGGCGCGGGGCTGAGCCTCGGAATTGCACAGCGCCCTGAATGGCGGCTGTATTCCCTCTTCGGCTGTCACCTCTTAGGTCATCGCACTGTTTCGAGGAGTGTTACGCCCAATCCACGTGGCCCGAGTCACACCTCATTTACGACGAAGCGGCCAAATGGGGACGTTCACGACGCAATCGTGCCGCCGGATCCCGTGGAATCCGGCGACACACGATGCGTACGCCTCCGTACTTCCTGACCGCGTCCCGCTCCCGCGCTCAGTGCTCGCGCGGCGCAGGGACGACTCGCTCCACTTCCGGGTGAACGGTGAGCAGTTGACGCATGGCCGATTCCGCGGCGTGCGCGTCGCCGGTCGCGAGTGCGTCGGCGATCCGCGCGTGATGGGTGAGAGAGGCCTCGGTAGCGCGGTCACAGCCGGTGACCGGGCCGCCGGAGACCTGGAGGGCCGCGGACACGATCCCGGAGAGGTGCTCCAGCATGCGGTTGCCCGCGAGCTGGATGAGGAGGGAGTGGAACTCCGCGTCCGCACGGGAGAAGGTGATTCCGTCACCCTGAGTGAGGGCGTGGTTCATGATCTCGACCATGTCTGCGAGCCGCTGCTGGATGTCCTCACGGCCGTGCCCCGCGGCGAGGCGGGCGGCGAGCGGTTCGATGGTCCAGCGCAGCTCGCTCAGCTCCCGGCGCTGGTCGTCACGCTGCGGGCCGAACGCGCGCCACTCGATGATGTCGGGGTCCAGCAGGTTCCAGTCGCTGACCGGACGGACCCGGGTGCCGACATTGGGGCGGGCGCTGACCAGCCCCTTGGCCTCGAGGACGCGCAGCGACTCCCGCACGACGGTGCGGGAGACCTCGAAGCGCTGGCCGATCTCCTCCGGGACGAGCGGGCGATCGGCGCCCAGGTCTCCCGAGACGATCATCTGGCCGAGCTGCTGGACGAGTTGGCCGTGCAGTCCGCGGCCCCGGCTGCCTGCCGCGCGGCGGCCGACCCGGCCCAACTCGGCGTCGGCGCCTTCCCAGGAGGGTGGGCCGACGCGGTCGGCGCCGTGCGCCTCCGCGTAGGGGTATCGGTCGAGTTCGCCCGGGCCGGCGAGGCCGGACTCGGCGGGGCGGGCGGCGGTCATCATGGTGTGCGCAAGGGTACTCACGCATCCTTTGTCGGCGTGGCTCCGGCGGCCCTTGAGGTCTTTGGTGAAAAGCACACGAAAGGGTGATCGGCGCTGGCCTCGCAATTGACGCCTTATCGGAAGGAAACGGGCGCTCTCAAGGGAGTTGTGAACAGATCGCCGAGTCCCGGTCGATCATGATCACCAACGGGCGCTGCGACGAAGGCCCGTGAACAGATATGCACAGATCAGGGCCGACAACGACAACATCAGTGCCGCGCCGACGGGTTGGGCCAGCAGATGCACCCCCGCCATCAGCCATTCGTCGGCCTGCTGCGGCAGCCACACCCAGGTCAGTTCGCGCAGCCTGCCGGGAAGCCCGGCGATCGAACGGACGGACGGAGCGATCAGCGCCTTTTGCACGAGTGGGGCGATGAGGACCGGTACGGCGAGCACGGCGGCCACTCCGGCGGCGGTGACCCTGAACACTCCTGCTCCCAGCAGCCCGGCCCAGGCACATCCGATCGCGAGACCACTCCAACTGGCCATCAGGGCGGGCCAGTTCTGCGGTACGGGGACCGCATCGCCTCCGTACGCGAGGCGGAGCGTCTGGAAGTCGGCCACTGCTACGAGGAGCGCGATCAGCAGGGCGGCCGCCCCGGTCACCGCGAGCTTGGCAAGGAGGAGGCCGAGGCGGCGGGGCACCGTGCCGCGGGCGGCGGCGAGGGCGGGGTAGCGGAACTCCTCGCCGAACGAGAGCGCCCCGAGCAGTCCGGCACCGAAGGCGGCGGGCGGCAGCGGAAGGAACTCGGGCCAGGCGGTGAGCACGGCCGGGAGCGGAGTTCCGCCGGTACGGCCGAGCAGGACGCACAGCGCGGCTGAGGAGACGAGGACGGCGGCCAGAACGAACAGGGCCGTACGGACACCGAGGAGGCGGCGGAGTTCGTAGCGCAGGGGCCTCAGGGGGCTGCGGACGGGGCGCGGCAGGGGGGAGGACTGAGGGGGAACGGGGGGACTGGGGGCTCGCGGGGGATTCGGCGGGTGCGGAGCCTGCTCGGCGGGCGGGGGCTGCTCTTGGGTGGCGGGTGCGGGTGGCGACTGGAGGGCCACCGCAGCGGCGCGCTCGGGCGCGGGGGGCGGCTCGGAGCCCGGCGCAGGGTCAGGTTCGGGGCCTGCGTCTCCCACCTCGTCGGACAGCCGGTGGACGAGTACGCCGTGCCGGAAGGCCGTTTCGCCGATCTCGGCGCAGTTGCTGCCGTAGACGGACAGCAGGCTGCCGCTCTCGGCGACGACCTCGACGGAGCGCTGGGCGGCGCGCGCCTCGCGGGCGACGACGGCGGCCAGGCGGGCGGCTTGTGGGGTACGGACGGCGACGCGGGGGCGGAGTCTGGTGCGGGAGAAGGCGGCCGCGTCCTGGTCGGCGACGAGGCGGCCCGCGTCGAGGGTGACGACCCGGTCGGCGAGGCGGGCGGCTTCCTTGGGGTCACTCGTGGTGTACAGGACGGTGCCGCCATGGGCGGCGTGAGCGCGCAGCAGTCCGTACAGCCAGCTGTTCTCCCGGGGCGAGAGCCCCTTCGCGGGCTCGTCGAGGATGAGCGTCTGCGGATCCCCGAGCAGGGCGGAGGCGAGCCCGAGCCGGCGGTCCATGCCGAGCGAGAGCGTGCCGAGGCGCTCACCGCCGAGGCTCGCCAGACCGACGACCTCCAGCATCTCGTCGGCTCGGGAAGCGGGCATTCCGGCGGCGGCACAGAGCATACGGAGCTGCCCCCGAGCCGTCCGCGCCGGATGACCGGGCACGTCGCCGAGAAGCACTCCGACCTCACGGGCCGGGTGGGCGACGCGGTGAAGAGGGTTCCCCCGGAAGTACGTGACGCCCCGGCCGGCCTCGAGTTGGAGCATCAGACGCAGTGCCGTCGTCTTGCCGGAACCGGCCGCGCCGAGGAGGGCAGTAATGAGGCCCTGCCGGGCCTCGAACGTGACATCGTCGACGGCGGGCGGCTGGTCTCGGCGGTGGGCGCTGGTCAGTCCGATGGCCTGGAGCATCGCTTCTCTCGCGGAAGTTGAGACCGCTCGGCGGCAGGTCGGGTACCGCAGCAAGATAACGCGACATTTAGGACTTTTAGCGCACCGCCCAGGCCCGGGTGTCAGACTTCCGGACGCAGCATCGGGGGGTTGAGCACGGTGGCGCCGCCCGCCCGGAACAGCTGCGCCGGACGGCCGCCCTGACGGGTGGTGGTCCCACCCGCGGGCACCAGGAAGCCCGGAGTGCCGGTCACCTTGCGGTGGAAGTTCCGGGGGTCGAGCGCGACGCCCCACACCGCCTCGTACACCCGCCGCAGCTCGCCGACCGTGAACTCCGGCGGGCAGAACGCGGTGGCCAGCGAGGAGTACTCGATCTTGGAACGGGCCCGCTCCACCCCGTCGGCCAGAATCCGCGCATGGTCGAAGGCGAGCGAGGCGGCTGGATCGTCCTCGCGTCCGAATCCGTTCTCCTGGCCCAGGAGATCCTCGACCGGAGCCCAGCGCGCGCTGTTGGCGTCGCCTCCCGCGCGGGGCGCGGGAAGGTCGGGCGCGAGCACCAAATGGGCCACGCTGACCACGCGCATGCGGGGGTCACGCTTGGGGTCTCCGTATGTGGCCAGCTGCTCGAGATGTGCGCCGTTCCCGGACGCCGGGGATGCGGGGTCGTGCGCGCACAGTCCGGTCTCCTCGGCGAGCTCGCGCGCCGCGGCCGCCGCCAGATCCTCGTCGCCCCTGACGAATCCGCCGGGCAGCGCCCACCGGCCCTGGAACGGCGGCTCTCCGCGGCGTACCACCAGCGCGCAGAGCGCATGACGACGCACGGTGAGCACGACCAGGTCGACGGTGACAGCAAAGGGTGGAAAGGCCGACGGGTCGTAGGGAGACATGCCGTGATCATAGTCGTCTGCCTGACGATAAACACTCCCTTCGCCACGTGCGGCGACTGTTTCTTCATCCACTCCCCCGCCCCTGCCGCCCGCCTGCCTGACACCCCCAACTGGAGGCCGTCGGCGGCCCCCTCCACCACCCCGGGGCCGAGCCTGTTGATCCGTACGGCGAAGGGCTCCCGGGATTGCGGCGGCACGGGGTCGCACGACTTCGCCACGTCGGTGAAGAGCGGAACAGGAGACCAGGTCACGGCCGTCATCTCCCGCTCCTCGTGCCGCGCTCCCCGCTGCGCCTGCTCCCCCGGGCCCCGTCGGCCGGCGCCGACTTCGCGGGGCGTGTTCCCGCAGGCGGAAGAGCCTTCTTACGCATGGGTGGCCGAAGCCTCCGTGGCCGCGGCCGGGACCGGGCCTTCCGTTGCCCGTCGTCACCTCGCCCGCCTTCCACTCCCGCTCCCTCGTCCGGCCCGCCACTGCCGGAGGACGCCCGGGAACTGCCGGCCGCACGCAGACAGCTGCGCACCGTCTCAGGATCCAGGCCCTGGTTGCAGGCCTCATGCAGCAGGCGGGCGAAGACATAGTCCGGGTCGACCCGCAGCGCCCGTCCGAGGGCGACCCTCGCTGCGGGTTCGTCGCCGGTGGACCAGGCGACCCATCCGGCCAGGGTGAGCGGTGCGGCGGCATGCTCGCAGTAGGGCCCGACACAACGGCGGGCGAGCGCCCGCCAGAGTCGCAGCGCCGGACCCGCGTCGGGCCCCTCCATCCATTCCGCGGCCCGGTCCCGGGTGTCCCGGTCCTGGATGCCGAGGATCACGGCAGCGGCTTCGTCGTGAGCGATGAGCCGGTCGTCCGCGACGTCCGTCTCGGCCCAGCCACCGGATCGCGGTGATTCCGCGATGCGCTTCATCAGCCGCCGGGCCAGCGCGAGGGTCTCCGCGGCGACCTGCTCACGCCCGTGTTCGTCAAGGATCCTCGGCACCAGCGTGGCGCCCGCGGTGTCCAGTGCCTTCTCCTGGTCGGCAGCGGGTGGATTGTTCAGGGGCGCGAGCCGTCCCTCCATCTCCCGCAGGGATCCGCGCACTTGGATCCCCGCATAGGCGGCCGCCGCCGCCATTACCGAAGTGCCGGGCAGCGCAAGGGCGCTGCCTTCGGGTGGACAGCAACGGGCGTCGGGGCAGCAGTAGGACCAGTACTGATCGGGGGGTGGCCGCTCACCTGTGATGACTGTCGTAAACGTTCTCTGACCTGCACCGATTGCCACTCGGTGACTCCGGTCGTTTCCGGACAGTTCTCGGTGTCAGGTGTCCCGTGTGTGTCCTGTGGGCACGCCCACAGCATCGGATCCCATTGGCACCAGGCTGGAGCCGCCGACTACGTTCCCCCCATGGACGTCATCGTGCCCATAGCGGGCATTGTCATTGCTACGGTCGCCGTCGTCGTCGCCTGGGTGCAGCTCCGCCGACTGCGAGCCGAGCGTCAAAGGAACTTCTACTTGACACAGCTGGTGGACCTCGCGGACGCGCTCGCCGAATTCGGAGGAGTAGCCCCGCACCGGGTGGACGTACGAGTACGCGTCCTTCCGCCGGACATGGTGCCTGTGGCGCGGGCCTGGGTCACTGAAGGCGACAGGGCCCCGTCGCGCCTCTTCGCGAGGTACGAAGCGGAGCGTGCGGCGGGCGAGGACTGGGGT
Source organism: Streptomyces sp. NBC_00322 (assembly GCF_036147535.1). Classification (NCBI taxonomy): domain Bacteria; kingdom Bacillati; phylum Actinomycetota; class Actinomycetes; order Kitasatosporales; family Streptomycetaceae; genus Streptomyces; species Streptomyces sp. NBC_00322. Next base: position 2,496,617 of record NZ_CP108019.1, read on the forward strand.
ACCTGGGTTCGGGAACGCGTGCGGGAAGAGGTCAACGGGGCGGTGGCCTTGCTGTTGGCCACGCACGGCCGCTTGCGGTAACGCCCATGGGGCCAGGCGGCGGCGAGCCCTCTGATGGGGGGTGCCGCCGGGTCGACAGGCGGCACTGACACTCGGCTGCCAAGCTGGCATGGGAGGTGTTTCCCATGTCCGTGAGCCATCTTGCGACGCACCTTGACCTCCACATGGTCGGTCCGGAAAACGTCGCCCCGTGCAACACGCCCACCTGGGAGCTGCGCGTCAGAAAGGGCGTGGCGGTATCGGAGGAACTGGGCGGACGAATGCTGCTCCACTTCCTCACCCTGCAAAACCTGGGCGCCTTTCGGGAAGGCACACAGCGGGAGATCTTCACGACCCCCACGCCGTACCCCGAAGAGGAGGTAATCCGATCGTTGGAGTTGCCCGGGGTGGCCTACGCCCGCAAGCACGTGCTCGTCCTTGATCCGCTGATGCTGGATGACATTGCAGGGCCAAGACACGTGGCCTGGGGTAACGGCTTTGAGTACATTTTGCCGGGAGGCTTCACGGCGGCTGCCATAGCATCGAAGTGGGAGGTGGAGCTGTGGTGAGCGTCGAAGGGGCTTACAGCCTGTGGGTGGAGATCGTTCGCCCGGTGGCAAAGAACGCGTTTCAGAAGTTGGCAGGCGACGCGCTCAGCAGATACGAACTGATCACCAACGGCGGAGATCGCCACGGAGCCCTTGAGTGGGTGTTCTACTCCCAAACGACCGCTGACGACCCGATGGACCGCCTAGCAGCCATCGCCGTGATTCCGCACCCTCAGGCCGGTTCAGCCGACTTTGAGTTTTGGTTCGGAGGACGGTTGGGCGATCTCTACGTTCGAAGGCTGTCGTCCTGTCTCTCCATCGAGCACCAGAACATGAACTGGGGCGTCATCACCGACGCACTCAGAGACGCAGCGCTCCAGGCCAACTCCATGACGGAACAAGACCTCATCACAAAGATTCCCGAGAGGTCCCTCTGGTAACCGACCGGTGCCCAGGCCCACGGCCCCACAGCGCCGAAGGTAGACGCTGTGACTACCCGATGAGTGTCGCCCGCCAGAACCTGCGCACGTCCTCGGCGAAGCCGGTGTGCCCGGTCCGTCCGGCGTGCTTCAGCGCCCAGATCTCGGCAGGCAGCCGGTCGTCGTTCGTGGCCCCGGACGCCTCGCCGCACGTCGTACAGGTGGCCTCGAAGATGATGCCCGGGGCTTCCGGTGCCGTCTCCGGCCCGAGGTGCCAGTCCGCCGACCTGATGATCGAACGCGTCACTGGTGGTCTTCCGACAAGTGAGTCCGCAACACGACATTCGCGTCCGACGCCTCGCTGTAGTTCCCGGCGCTCCGGGCGTTCTGCCTGCGCACGGTGATGGACAGGCAGGCTGCACAGCCTGGCCTCGGTGACGGTTCGGGGGTCGGCAGCGGGAGATGCACGGGCGGTGTCTCGGTCGTCTGCTGCATGAACAAGACCGTAGGCAGGGGAGTTGGCGAGCACCATGCCTCTTTCCCGAGTTTTCTCGCGAGCAGGCTTGAGTTGCTGCTGTTTTCTCCCATACCGTGCCTCGTTCCGTAGTACGGAGCCGAGGGAACCGACCATGCTGATCAGATCAACTGCCCCGGAAGAGGAGACCGACCAGCCATGGCTCGTCAGCTACGCTTCACCGGCACAGACAGCAAGGTCGACGGCTGCCCCGCTCTGCACACCGACACCGACACCGGCGAAGTGGTCGTGCAGGGCGCGCCGCTCACCGACCCCCACGACATTGCCCAGTTGCGGCACTTCGGTGCAGGGGAAGCCGCTGTCGTCGTGCCGCGCGAACTGCTCGTGAACTGGGGGCCGAAGGAGATGGAACGGGTGCCGGACCTGGTCGACCGGGATGCCTTCCGACGCCTCTTCGAGAGCTTCGAGCACACCGCCTGGCGTCTGGAGACACGGCGCGGATACGCGTCTGACCGGGAGGACCCCGATTACCGGGCCTTCCTGGAGACGGGCACCGCTCCGTGCGACTTCAGTGAGCCGTGGTTCTTGAACATCCGACGCCAGACGGATGCTGGCAAGAGGGTGGGCCGTGTCCGTGTTGCCGACAACCCGCCCACGCAGGAGCAGTTGTTCCTGCTCGACTACGCCAGGCACAACGCGTCCGTCGGGGAGGACGTGTGCTACCTCTGGCGGGAGGATGCTGATCGGATCGGCCTGCCCGCAGAGGACTTCTGGATCTTCGACTCGCGGATCGTCGCCCTGCTGCACTTCGACGAGGACGACAACCTGCTCAGCATCGAACTGATCACGGAGCCCGCCCAGGTCGTGCGGTACTGCACTGCGCGCGACGCAGCCATGCATCACGCAGTCCCGTACCAGCAGTTCGCCGCGCGGGTGGCGACGGCCGAGTAGCGTGCGAGACCGGTGAGCACTGACTATCAGCAAGCGCGGGAAGCCCTCGGGGCGCGCCTTCGCGAACTGCGCTTCTCGTGCCCTGATGGTCGGCTCACCGGTCAGCAGTTCGCACAGCGGCTCGACTGGCCAGGCTCCAAGGTCAGCAAGCTGGAGAACGGCAGGCAGACGGCCACTCCTGAGGACCTGCGCGCTTGGGCCGAGGCGGCCGGCCAGCCCGAGGTGTATCCCGAACTCGCCTCCCGCCTCAGAGGATTCGAGTCCCACATCAGGTCATGGCGGCGAGCCCTGGCGAACGGATTCAAGCCCGTACACGAAAGCCTGAGCAGGGAGATCGAACGCACCACAGAACTGTGGATGTGGGAAGAGTCGGTGATCGCCGGAATGGTGCAGACGCCCGAGTACGCGCGCCACGTCATCACGCGGTACTCGGAGCTGCTGGCTCCGGCCAGCGACATCGAAGACGCCGTACGGGCCAGGATGAAGCGCCAGGAGTGGCTGTACCAACCCGGCCGTAGGCTGCACGTCCTGATGTGGGAGGCCACGCTGCGCTCACTGATCTGCCCTCCTTCTGTGCTCACCGCGCAGCTCGACCGACTCAGCGGCCTGGTCGGGATGGACACAGTTGAGCTGGGGATCGTGCCATTCGCCGCGACAGTGAAGATCGTGCCCGCCAACGGCTTCTGGATCCTCGATGACCGCCTCGTTGTCGCGGAAGACTGGCACGCGGAGCTGTGGCTGGACGACGCGGACAACGTCGCCCTCTACATGAAGGTCTGGAGGACGCTCCGCGAGTCCGCGGTATACGGGGCAGACGCCCAGCGCGTGATCAGCCAGGCACGTCACTGCATCCCCTGACATCTCCTGACGGCCGCATCACCAGCTCCGCCAGCACCAGCGCCAGCCGCCGTCGCCTACGGGGGTCCTGTCTGCACACACCCGCGAGGAAGTGGGAGGCCCCGCCGGTGAGTCGGCCCGCCCTGCCCCTTGCTTACGGCCCCCCGAGGTTGGCAGGGTCGCCGCTGTCCAGATCCCGTATCAACGCGCCGAGTTGGTCGTGTGTTGCGGTGAGGCGGCAGCAGAGTACGAACCGCTCAGCGCGGGTGACCTTGACTCCCTCCCCAGCGTCGAGCCGGGCGATCAGACCCGTGATGACTGCGATGGCGGCGCCCAATTGGGCGTGGAGCCGTATTTCAGCCGCGATGGCTTCTACGTCGGTGTTCATCACGACTCCAACTCCGCCTGTTCGGCCCGTGCTTCACGCATGCGCTGCTCGTACTCGCGCTCCAGTGCACCCAGAACTGACCGGGCACGCGACAACTTTGACTCAGCGTCGTCCAGCTCCTGCCGGGCAGTTCCTTCGGCCTGGCGGAGCTTTGCCTGCTGACGGGCCGACACGCGGCGCTGCTGGGTGAGGTGCTGACTCCAGTCGCCGTTGACGGGGAAGAACAGCGGCTCACTCGCCCCGGCCTGCGCGGCATCGACCATCGCGGCGAGGTAGGTCTGCTGCGCCATGTCGTATGTGTCGAGGGCCCGCTCGACGGTCTTCGTCGCTTCGGCGATCTGGGGTTGCCATTCGGCCTGGGCGGCTTGCTCGATGAGGCCGGGCGGGTTGGGAGTCGGGGGCTGAAGGTATCCGGTGTGGTACTCGTACAAGCCGTACGTCATACAGTAGTTGCCGATCTCCACGACACGGCAGCCGAACGTTGTACGCGGCCGACCACATTTGGGGCACCCATCGCCGCCTCTTCAATTCCTGCCCCTGCGCGAAGCTTTGAGCCTATCTTTTAACGGCTGCTCGGCGGGATTAAAGGATAGGCATGGACTTTGCGGCAGCAACCTCAGCCCGTCGCCGGGGCAAGCAAGTGAGAGCCAATGGCGGGTAGCATCGCGACCTGGACGTTGTGGAGGACTTCTTCCAGATCTCGTCGATCCTCGCTAGTAGCGTAGATCACCTGACATCCGCCGGCCGCCGCCCTCTCCAGCCGCTTAACGAAGGTAGCGAGGCTTCCACGGTCGGTCTCTTGCTGGCGAGGTTCGTCGAGCATCAGCAGCCTGGCGTGCCGATTTCGGGGTGAGGAGATAGCCGCCTCGAAAAGGGACAGATAATACGCCCACTTCGTCCGGATCATGTCCGAGGCACTGATTCCCATCGACAGATCGAACGTGAGCTCCACCCCGTCATTCACTGGAATTAGGGCTGATTCGTCAATCGACAGGTCGGAAGGCGGAACACTGCGCAGCCCATAGTCCCGAACCTGCGCTTGGAAGCTTGAATTCATCCTAGAAACGATCTGCTGATCCGTGCGACTAAGTGTTCCATCGCGCAGATCAGCTAGCCTGTCACGGACTTCTTGCCAACGAAGCGACAGTTCATCGAAGTACTCATCAGCCTCGTCGGCCAGGTCGAGCAAGCGTTGCGCTCTTTCGATAGAGGACGCGAGAAGAATTTGCTGCTGGACTTGTGCGCGACTCGGAACTGCGGAAGGACCAGCAAGCTCATCTCGAAGCGCTCTAGCTTGTCGCATGGCCCCGTGCAATGCGGCCTGGAGAGAGCTGCGGTTTCGTTCGAGGCCTGCTCTGCGTCGTTCAGCGCTTTGAGTCGCCGCACGAACCGTATCCCTTTCCGCCTCGATCTCCGCGATGGTTTGATCAAGATCGGCTGCGATTCCCGTTGCCGTTTCTCGCCCGTCAAGCAGTTGTCCACAAGTGGGGCAAACATCATTCGACACCGACGTGATCCCCAGTGTGCTGCCGAGACTGCGGAGCTTCCGGAGGTCTGCGAGGCGATTCCGTTCAATATCGAGACTGGCAGAGCGGGTGGCAAGTGCATCGGAGTCCGTGCGCGAGAGATTCAGCTGTTCATCGATAAGTCGGATACGCCCACCAACTTCGCGCACTGAAGTCTCCGCTGCGGACAACTCTTCACGAGCCTGGTGTGTGTGTTCACCCGCCGGCTCGACGCCATCCTGTTCCAGCACGCTTAAGCGCTGGCGCCAAACACCGATCTGACGCTCGAGCGGAACCCACGATTCTTCCTCCATCACCTCGATCACGCAGTGTTGCCGACGAGCAGGCGTGACTGGTGACTCTTGTTGCAGAAAGACGCGACAGTTCAAACTCTTTGCCGCTTCACCGAGGCGATCGCTGGCTGATTGCCACCGCTTCTTGACGTCATCTTCCTCGCTCTTCACCGCAGCCAAAACGGTAAGTCGCTCCAGGGCCGACAACCCAAGGACGTACTCAACAGAGCGCCTTAGGACATCACGAATGCCCAGGTACGTAGGCATCCGAGGAGCAACTCCCGACCACCCCGACTTCTGCTCGACATAGAAGAGCGGAAATAGGGCTTCGAGATATAGTGAAACTTCGGCTGCATTAAACCCCGGGACGGTCGGGAGATCCCAGCCCAAAAACTCGGCCAGCCCTCTATGAAAGCCAAGCTCTCGGAAGGCAGCACCAGGCTGCCGAACGAACATATCGACGCGGCTTGCTCGATCGAGTTCGGCTCGGCTTCCAGCTTTCCACGTCATGATGAGCGATGCATCGACGCCGTCGCCACGCACGAACCGCTTGCATCGCATATGAGTGCCCTGCTCATTTGCGATGGTCAGTGACACCCAGGATTCACGTACCGGCGAACGCCTTCCGTCCGGAAAATCTGCGACCGTGAGGAGCGCTGGGCCAAACGGAGGCTTCCTGCTGGAGGAAAACATTCCTTCAAGCCCCAGGGCATAAATAACTCCCTGCAACAGGGTGGACTTACCGAAACTGTTCGGGGCAGCAATCACATTCAGGCCAGGAGAGAGGTCCGTCTCATAGCGCAGTAGACCTCGGTCGGTCCTGGATGAAATCTCCACATTTACAAGTCGAATACGCACGCTCAAGCCCCCGCTTCCCCACGACTAGCTGCCTTAATAACTCCCAGCCTATCCCACATACCCGAGGTGGAGATTGGCCTTAGAGGAGCAAGGAAGCGCTTCTCTTCCTCTAAGAGTTCAATATCTGCGTTGAGCAGGAACAGATATCTCTGCCCGAGCGAAGTAAGCCCACATCGCACTTTCCCTTTTTGCTCGACGAGCCCATCCGAGTGTGCAATCTTGAGGGCGTCATCAAGTGGCGGGAAGAACTTTCGGAGCGGAGTCTTCTGCGGGTCACTACTCTGCCACGTTGAAAGGAATAGCTCAGCGCTCGCGCGATCGCTTATGGCCCACAGAAGACAGTTCAGCTGTTCTATGGTGGCTGAACTTCCCCTGCAACTGCCGAGAATCAGCACCAGAGCGGTTACCCGCCACCCTGCCCTGCTCGTCGTGGGAACAGGCAAGGGGACACGATGCAACTCAACGGGCGTGAGGGGATTGCGATGTGGGAATTCTTTGAGCGCGACTAGATCCGCCGGCTGCTTTTCCTGATTAATCGACTCGAGAGGGATGCTATCGGGAAGAGTCGACCACATCAGGCCGCCCTCCTAAAACGCAGCGGGCAGCGGATGAGCCAACTGGAGACCGCATGCCAAGCAATCTCCTCACAAAGTACATTGGACAGACCTGGCGCGTCGCTCTTGAGACCCTCCGCCAATCTGCGCACCAGAGTCTCGATCACTTCCGTTCCGGGCTTTTCCATTGCGGAAACAGTCATCGTCAAGGCGTTAAGGACAGACTTGAGCCTCCGCTCTACCGCCGCATAAAGCGGTGGATACTCCACCTTGAGACGCTCCATCTGAGCTTGGCCTCGAAAATAAACTCTAAGCATCCCGTCACGGTAGTCGGTAAGCCACTCTGGATCAGATGCGAGGGAAGGCACCACAGAGAGCTTGGTGGTGACTCGGTCAGCTATCTCGTTACCCTCGCCCACGCTCCATAGCGTTTCATCCGGATCCGGGACATCAAGATGGAGTTCCGTCTCTACCTGCCCGACGAGCCGAGCACGCTCGGGAGCGAACTCCTCATCAGTGATAACCAGCACCTTGAAATCGTCAGCCAGCCACGTCGGGCGCGGCAGGATGGCTGACACGTCTTTCTTCTTTTTCTGCGCATGCTCAACCAGCGAGCGACTGTCAAACTCAGGAGTCATTAGGACCCAAGTATGCAAGCGCACGTCACCAAGGAGGCGACAGGTACCCTCAACGTCATCGCAAAGACGCTTGATGTCTTTCGTGATCTTGCGCTTCTGGGAAGTTGTCTGTGATTCCAGACTGTAAGCCTCTTCCGGGACGTAACACTGATAGCCGACCCCGTCGAAGCGGAAGGCCTCCAAGCCACCGTCGCCGCCATCACGAGCGGGAATGAACTGAATGTTCGAGTCGTAGCGCATCGACAGGAGGCGTCGGCAGTAAACCTCCCATTCGCCCCCGCTCCACTGCTCTCTGATCACTTGGGCACTCTAACGGTGCAACGCTCGCCACATCCATGGGTTGGCCACAGTGAGTGCCAGCTCATGAACTTTGAGTAGGTCAAAAATCGAACGCCTGAACCAGCTCTTACAAAGTGCTGCTGGCCCCACTCCGTGCGGGTGATCCACCCGTTGCATGCCTCAACGTCGCGGACATGTCCGGTACGGTTGACTGCTGGTCACCGCCCCTACGCCGCCTCTTCGTCGAAGCCGGGTGGCCGTCCGCCGTGTGAGCCTTTGCGTAGGCGGGCGGCGTGGCTTTCGGTCTTCTCCGGGATGGTGTGCCGGATGCCCGTCGGCGTAGGTACTCGCGGCAGGGCCCGTCGCTGTATGCCTTGTCCGCTGCCAGGCTGTCCGGCTTCTTGCGGGGCCTCCCCGGCCCAACCCGCGGGACGCGGATCTTCTCAAGCACGGGCTTGAACTGGGTGCAGTCCGCCCGCTGGCCCGGCGTGACGACCAGGGACGACGGGCGGCAGCGGCCGTCCGCGCTCAGGTGGATCTTGCAGGTGAACCCGCCCCGCGAGGCCCAGGTCCCCACCTCCAGCACCCCTCCACCAGGCGGCTGACGAGACTCTGCCACGGCGTCTCGTCCTGGTGTTCTACCACCTCGGCCCCCTTTGAGCGGGCGCCGGAGGTGGGTCGGTGCGGGCGCCGGCCGCATGCTGGTGAGCGCGGGCGATGGTGGAGTCGACTGAGATGTCCCAGTCGATCTCATCTGCCGCGTCGGCGGCAGCCTGGGCCTGGTGGAGCAGAAGCTCCCACGTTCCATCCGCGGACCACAGCCGGTGGCGTTCATAGACGGTCTTCCACGGGCCGAACCGTTCGGGCAGGTCACGCCACTGCACGCCGGTCCGCACCCGGTGCAGGATCCCGTCGATCACCCGCCGATGATCCCGCCACCGGCCACAACGACCGTTGCTGACCGGCAGAAACGGCCGCAGCCGCTCCCACTCGGCATCCGTCAGATCCCCTCGCCCCATGTTCACGTCAACGACCCGGACACAGAGTAGTCACATGATGGGCCGAATGAATCATAGGGCCTGTGCAGGTTCTGCTTTGCGATGCTTATCGCCCGTTCGGGGTTTGGGCGCCGAATGATGTTCGCGAAGATATCGGGGGCGTCGCTGTTGTCCCCAGACGTATATGTGTACGCAACAATGAGGGAGAACGGTATGGAGCCATTAGAACTCCACCGCGCAGTTGAGGCAGGACGGGCGACCGCTTCGGAGCTGGGGCTTCAGGTCGACGATGTGGTCGTTATCCACAACTCGGACCGCGTCGCGCTGCGCCTGGTCCCTTGCGGTGTTCTGGCTCGCGTCGCACCTTCGGGGCATCTGGCTGATTCCGAGTTCGAAGTAGAGGTTGCTCACCATCTCGCCGACGTCGACGCTCCGGTGGCTGAGCTCGACCCTCGGGTCGGGTCCCGAGTCTATGTGCGTGATGCCTTCGCCATCTCGCTCTGGACCTACTACGAACCTGTGGGATCAGAGATCGCGTCGGCGGACTACGCAGACGTGCTCCTACGGCACCATGCGGCCCTGCGCCAGATCGATCTGGACGCACCGCATTTCACCGATCGAGTCGCCGTGGCACTGAGAGAGGTGAACGACCGGGAGCAGTCACCCGAGCTACCCGATCCTGACCGGGAACTCCTCAGCAACACACTCAGTGAACTGAGCGCCGCGATCAGCATCGACAAAGCCGACTACCAGCTGTTGCACGGCGAGCCGCATCCGGGCAACCTCCTGAACACGAGGAGAGGGCCGCTTTTCGTAGACCTCGCCACGTGCTGCCGTGGGCCGATCGAGTTCGACCTCGCCCATGCGCCCGAAGAAGTGGGAAAGCACTATGCGGGGGCTGACCACGGCCTGATTCACCGGTGCCGCGCCCTGAACTGGGCGATGTTTTCGGCCTGGCGCTGGCGCCGAGACGACCAAATGCCCGACCGGGACCACTGGAGGGTGGAGGGGCTCAACCAGGTTCGTGTTGCACTCGATCGCTGCGGACTGGGCTGAACTCGAGACAGAGGGGCTGCTGGGTTCCGATCCGCTGCGCCGTTTGAGGTATCTCGGCACGGTGCAGCGGTCGAACTCGGCCAGCTTGAGAGGACATCTCATCCCCTGGCCCCGTACCCACAGTAACAACCCGGAGACGGACTAGTCACATGATCGGCCGGACAAGTCCTAGGCACAGCAAGGCTCGGCCCGACCGCCATACTGTGTCGATACCGAGTCCCTGCCGACGTTCAGAGCATCGTGGATGCAGCGCTTACGCGCCGCCCAGAGCCCTCATAGCACCATCCGTTTCTGTTGAAGTCCTCACTGCCCGAACTCAGAAGGATCACGCAGCCCATCGGAGACTGCCTGCCGCTGATGTTCCGAAGCGGCCCCGGAACGAGCCAGGGCGCTGGTGAGTTAGGCGCACACTTGGCCCGTGTGACATATCGTCAAATCAGCAGCTAGAACGGTTTATTCGCATGGCCGACCCGCCCGAGCGAAACCAATGGGGCGCCGACATGGCAACGCCCCATCACCCCAGCGATGTCCCGGACTTGTCTCGCGCCTTGCTTCGCCTGCTCGGCCCAACTGAAGTAGCCGTCAAGCCCGTCGGCGCGGCTTGTCCCGTTCGCGGGCCCGCTGCGGGCGGGAGATCTGCGGAGGCTCCTGCCTGCGGATGACGTCGCGCAACGAATGGATAGCGCGCACGGCCTTCTCGGCCTCCTTGCAGACGGCGGGGATCTTCCGCACGATGAACACGGGAACCATCCGGTCTCAACTCCCCGGCAGTGGACTGCCAGTGCGTCGGCGGGGATAGGTGCATCGACCGCCGAACGGACCGGGTGGGGCGGAGCCGCCGTAGTACTCCGAGCCGGGGAAAGCCCGGAGCATGGGGAAGGGCGGCAGCGGGATCGAGAGGGGAAGGATGCTGCAATGCCGAAAACGCACCGCTGAATAGCGGCGCTCTGCTGGAAGCGGCCCGACTGGGTCCGCGTCAGCGGGTATCGGAGATGCAGGCCAAGCTTCACCGTTGGGCGGCGGCCGATGCTGGCCGCCGGTTCGACGATCTGTTCAACTTCGTGCACGACCCGGCAACGCTGCTCGTGGCGTTCGACCGGGTCGCTGGCAACCGGGGAGCCAACACGCCCGGCATCGACGGCCTGACGGCCGCCGACGTCGAGGAAAGGATTGGCATCGCCGGATTCCTGGATGACCTTCGTGCCCAACTCAAACAAGGTACGTTCCGGCCCCTGCCGGTGCGGGAGCGCACCATCCCCAAACCGGGTGGGTCGGGAAAGGTGCGGCGACTGGGGATTCCCGTGATCGCCGACCGGGTCGCCCCAGAACCCGCCGGGCACGCCACCCGCGACGCCGGCGACGCCATGCCGCCCGCCTACTGGGCGTTCCACGCCCTGTACCACCAGCCCTACTTCGAGTACGCCCACGTGCAGCTCGGCAACGAGGACGAGGCCAACGAACTGGTCGACGGAACGTTCGTCTTCATCGCCGTCATCTGGACCACCCTCACCAAGAAAGAGAACCTCGGCGCCTACGCCTGGGCGCTGCTCAAGGAACGCGTCGCTGCCGAGCTGGTGTTGCAAGGCCGCGAGCCCGCAGCGGCCGAAACCCTGGCCTTCGAACGCGCCGTACAGGCGGCGACCAACCCGATACTCGACGCATTTCGCGCCCAGTTCCGCGAAGAGTACGCACTCGACGACCAGGTTACGGAACTCGAAAACGGCCTGGGGCTGTATGCCGCAATGGCCCGCCTGCCGGAGCGTCAGTTTGATGTCATGGTCCTCAGGCACGCCCTGGACTTCGACACCAAGACCACAGCCCTGGTCATGGGGATCAAAGAGACGACGGTCCGCTCCACCCACCGGACGGCCAAGCGCCGAATGGCCATCGACATGGGGCTGGCCCGCGACGAAGACGCCGACGATGAGGAGTGACAGACCCATGCGCCGCGCACCGCGCACCATCGAAGAGGCCCTGGAACGCGCGAGGGTCTTCGACGGCCGCTACACCGCGGCGCACATGGAAAACTCCCGGCGCCGCATCACCGAGAAGCTCACCGAGCTGCGCTGGATGCAGCTGTTCGCCGGACCCGGCTCACCCGCCGGCCGCCCGGCCGGAGGACCACCCGCGGCACTGCACGAAAGGGCCGCTCACGACCTGCGCGCCCTGTGCCAAGGCGTCATCCACGACGCCGATGCCGCACGCCGAATCGCCCGCTTCGACACCGCCCGCGACCCGGGCGGTGCCCTGGCCTTCGCCTGCCTGCTCGTCTTGGCCGACAAAGAGGAAGGCGCCCAGTTCTGGTGGCAGTTCGCCGCCGGAGCAGGCAACGCCACCTCCGCCGTGTGCCTCTACCTGCTGCACCTGCGCCGCGGCGAACTGCGCGACGCCCAGCACTGGGCTCAGCAGACCGCCGCCCTCGAAGATGAGCCCTGCCAGTACACCCCAGTGGCACACGAAGTCTTCGAACCCGCCCCCCCGGTCATCGGTGTCACGGTGCATATCGCCTTTCCCGAAGACGGCGCCGTCGTATCCGAGGATGCGGTCAGGGACGCCTTGCAGGACCTGGATGTTGGCCAGGTCGACGGCTTCGGTCCCATCCCACAACCGAGCCCCGACCTTGCCCGCCAGCTCAAAGGCCTCGTCGCAACCACCCGCTGAGCACAGCTAAGGACGCTGCCCGCCCGCTGGGGCGGGCAGCGTGTCATCGACCTCGGCGCACTACGGGGCGGGCTCGTAGACGACCGTCGTACTAGGTGTACTGCCCAGGCAGGTTGGTTGAGTTTGTGCGACGACACGGTCTGAATCTGTGAGATGGCGAAGGCCTCCGGTTGTGGAGTGGAGCTGTCTAGTAGGACTCCGTTACGTCCGTCTGTCGGTCCTAGTCGGGGGCATGTGTAGGGGTGTGGATGCACATGAAGTGAACCGTGCTCGGGCGAAGTTGGCGTTATTCGTGGCTGATGTGTTCGCCTCGGTACCGCGGAAGGACCAGCGGGCCAAGAGTGACTGCTATCTGCGGGGTCTGATGCTGGACGGGCGGCGTAAGTCGATCCAGCCGATGGCGGAGCGGCTGCCGGACGGCAATGAGCAGAACCTGCAGCAGTTCGTGAACCAGTCGACGTGGGATCCGGTGCCGGTGCGTCGGCGGATCGCGCAGCGGATGGTGACGCAGGTCGGCCCGGACGCCTGGGCGATCGATGACGTGTCGTTCCCCAAGGACGGCCGGATGTCGGTGGCGGTCGCGCCCCAGTACTGCGGAGCGCTCGGCAAGCAGGCGAACTGCCAGGTCGCGGTGAGCGTGCACGCGGTCTCCGACACGGCGTCGTGTCCGCTGCAGTGGCGTCTGTTCGTGCCTGAGGAATGGGCGGCGGATTCCGTCCGTCGGCGCAAGACGGGGATCCCGGAGGAGATCGGGCACCGGGAGAAGTGGCGCCTGGCCCTGGACAGCATCGACGAGCTGGCCGAATGGGGCCTCGTCCCGCCGGTGCTGGTGGCCGACGCCGGCTACGGGCAGAACGCCGACTTCCGTGACGGGCTGGAGCGTCGGGGCATCGGCTACGTGGTGGCGGTCCGCTCAGATGTGACCGCTCACCCGCACGATGCGGTGCCTGCGGTCCCGCCCTGGTCCGGCAACGGACGCAAGCCGCAGCCCCGTTACCGCGACAAGCCGTCCCCGGTCGCCTCGCTCGCGGCCGGCCACGGGCGACAGGCTTTCACCGAGGTGACCTGGCGGGAGGGCTCTCGAGGCCGGATGCGCTCGCATTTCCTGGCCCTGCAGGTACGGCCGGCCGGCATCAAATCCCGCCGCCTCGCCCGGGCCGCCGCCGCAGACCCAGGCAGCTGGGACGGCGTCCTGCCCGAGGTGACGCTGCTGGTCGAATGGCCCGCGGGCGCCGAGGCACCCACCGATTACTGGCTGTCCAATCTGCCCGACACACACTCCCTCGCCGAGCTGGTCCGCCTCGCAAAGATCCGCTGGCGCATCGAGCACGACTACCGGGAACTCAAGCACGGCCTCGGCCTGGACCACTTCGAGGGCCGTTCCTGGAACGGCTGGCACCACCACGTCACCCTGGTCACCGCCGCCCACGCGTTCCTCACCGAACAGCGCCTGGCCCCAAAAGCCGATACAGCGGACTCACCCTCTACCAGATCCTCGACACCATCCAGGACCTGCTGAACTGCTGGACCGGCACCTGCACCACCTGTCACCGCCCCCTGCCCAACAAGAGGCCACCAAGATCAAGACAGACCTAACGGAGTCCTACTAGTGCCGTATCAGGCAACGTTCGCCTCGCGGGTGGAGCGCGGAGAAGTAAATCGGTGGGGTGATGCAGGGGAATCTGCCACGATCACCGCATGGGCGCATTGGATGCAGTGGCAGGCAGGGTTGCTGGCGGGGCCATCGTGACGTTCCGGCCCAGCGGCTCCTCGATGGTCCCGCTGATACGCAGTCGGCAGCAGGTGGTCGTTGCTCCGGTCGACCCGTCGAAGTTGGTGGTCGGGGACATCGTCCTCGCCCGAGTCGCCGGGACGGTCTACTTGCACTTGGTGCCATCCGTGGACCCTGCCAGGAAGCGAGTGCAGATCAGCAACAACCGTGGCCGCGTCAACGGCTGGACCAGCCACGATCGTGTCTTCGGTATTCTGTGTGGCAGTCGACGGCGTCACCCGGTCAGGAGTCGCAGGCAAGACTGTCGCGGCCGACCCCAACGACTCCTCCTGAACCTGACGCTCCAGGGGCATCGGGCCGTCAAGCTATGCGGCTGGCAGAACGAGTGCGCGTTCGCGAGATCGATGACGACGAGGGCTGGCGGATACTGCGGATGATCCGCAGAGGCACGGGCTCCGTGGTGACTTGGCGGCGCGCGCAGATGGTGCTGCTGTCCGCTCAGAGGATGACCGCGGCGAAGCCCTGCCGGCCTGGCTCCATCACTACAATCACCACCGCCCCCACACCGCAACCAGCGGCAAACCACCCATCACCAGGTTGGCCAACGTCCCTGGGCAGTACAACTAGGGCACGCCTCCGCATCTGAACCAGAGCGGCCAGCTCGTCCGCGTCAACGGTCAAGCCCCACCGCTTCTTCGTCCCGGTCCACTTCGATAGGTACCGGCACGTCACCTCGGAGTTCGGCAGCCACTCAGCCCTTGTCGGCCTTGGCGCGGTTCGAGCCCACCGACACGGCAACGAGAGAACGTGTCGGCGCCCAGGTCGTTGGCGTAGATCACGTCGACTCCGGGATGGTCTGCCAGCCACCGTGCGACCGTCTTCACAGACCTGCCGGGCAGCAGATCCACCGGGCGGCGCTTTCCGTAGACGTGCCCCTGGCGCAGCGCGAACTCGTCCACGCCCAGTACCCGCGGTGTAGGTGTCGTTGGCTCGGCCAACTGGCGTATCAGCCGCCGCAACTTCGATCGGCTTGCTCTGACTTCAAGGGTGTTCGCAAGCGGGGAACCAGCGCGGTCGGCCAACATCAGGGCCAGCTGCTGCAGGTGACCTGGGTGGTGGAGTAGCGGTGGTTGCCACTGACATTCCGTCTGCAATCCGGCCCTATGGCCCTGCCTGGTGGCTCGGTGCCATTCTCCCGCGGCCCCACGCTATGCCGAAGGCGTCGCAGTGGGCAGCCCGCGGGCTCCCCGGCGCTTGGCCCCGTCGAGCCGTGCGCCGCGAAGGTCCGCCCCGGTGAGGTCCGCGTTCGTCAAGTCCGCGTTCGTCAGGTCCGCATCGGTAAGGTCCGCCTGGCGGAGATCAGCGCCCGCGAGGCGTGCGCCCGTGAACCTCGCTCCCTTGAAATCGGAGCGGCGGAGATCCGACCCCTCAAGGGTTGCGTTAGTGAAGTCGGTGTATGTGCGGAGATGGGAGAGGTAGCTCAAGCCCCATGTCCTGCTCGGGGCCCGAAAGTCACGGGTGGCATCGCTCAGCTTGACGCCTTTGAGATTGGCGCCGGTGAATTTCGTGCCTAGAAGGGCCACGGAAGTGAGGTCTGCTGACGTCAGGTCTGCATGAGACAGGTCTGCCCCAGCGATGTCCGCCCATTCTAGGTCCGCGTTCGCCAGCCTCGATCCGCCCATGAATGCACCTGTCAGGAACGCATAGCCAAGGTCGGCCCTGGTCAGATCGGCGCCGGAGAGTGTCGCGTAGATCAGAGTCGTTCTGTTCAAGTTGGCATGGACGAAGTTCCCGCCACTGAGCTTTGCCTCGGTCAGAACAGCTTCCGGCAGCTGGGCGCCCCTGAGCAGCGGGCGGACAATCGTCACGCCCGTGAGGTGTGTGTTCGGCAGGTCCAGGGCGACAGGCTCGTAACGCCCAGGTGGTCGCGTGCCCAGCACTCCCATGGCCGCTTGAATGTCGGCCGGCGCCTTGCTTGTCACATCCAGGCCCTGCCCGTCGCCGGGAATCGCGGCGTGATCACGAACGAATGTGGCGAGCACCGACACCACGGTGAGGTGGTCGCGGCTTGAGTCCTGCATGATGCGCTGGAGTGCGTAGATGCCGCCCAGGCGGACATCCATGGATTTGGATCCCAGATTTGTGATCGCGGCGTTGAAGCGATTGGTGATCTGACCCTGCTCGGCGATCCGCAGCTCTTCCTTCGTCTGCCCCACCGCCACCCAGGTGAACAGCACCGCCGCTATGGCTGCCAGCCCAGGGAGGGTTGAAATAGCCACTCCCAGCCACGGGAATCGGGCGGCATTCACGCGATCGTCGCCAAAGCGGGGCCCTCGGCTGCGACGGCTGCGCGTGGCGACACGCCGCTGGCCTGAGCGGCGCAGTCGCCCATGGCCAAGGTTGCCGTTCACTGCTCCAGGAGACTCCAACGATGCTGGCGTCGCATGCTTGCGACACCCGGATGAGTGCCGTCACCGGGTATGGCCGCCTGAGCCGTCATCTCGTCTTCACCGACCGGCTCAGTCCCCCGCCTCCAGCGGTCGGCCATGCCGTACACGTTCAGCCGCACGGATTTCGTTGATCGGATCCCGCCACGACCTGGCTACCCAATCCCTATGTGGCCGCCGACCTTCGCTTACTCGGGAGTGGCGTGAGGCCTTCAGCGAGGCCTGCGGGGCGTCGTAGGGTGATGGCGGCTCGCTTCACCGAGTGCGGACCGGCCTTCTTCAGGGCAGGCCCGCGCGCTTCGCGACCGCGTGTCGGCGTACAAGTGAACGCGCCGGCGCACAGTTACCAAGTACCTGTCGGGCCAGGTTCCCGTCGAACCGCCGTAGAGGGCTCCGAATGGTCAGCCGCGTTCGCGGGTGGACGAGGTCGCACCCGTCACACCCCGCCAGCAGCCCTGTCCTCAGTGGCACCCCCACAACCAGCCACCGACTGAGGAGTCGTCTCAGTTGATCATCCGGCGGTGGCAGATGAGAGCTGTGGCGATCCGACGAATCCCTTGCTGAGCGGTAGCACGCAACGCGCCACCGATAGTGAGCGGACACACGGCTTCATGACCATGAGTGACTGTCAGTGCTGGCTACTAGTCTTGTCTTCAGCGCTTATGAGGGCTAGCCATCCGCACTCCCTGTGTGATCGGACGTTGTCTGACACACTGGAGGATGCGCGCGCAACGCATGGGCTTGTGACGCACGTCGGCTGGTAACGAGGTTTGGGGTGCTCTGAAGGGTGGTGAAGCAAAGTGGATAACTCCGATTTGCGATCATTCCGTGAGACGCTCCAAACCCTTATTGTCGAAAGTGGTTCAAGTAGCGACGTGCTCAGCCAGCTACTCGGAGAGAATCAAGCCTGCCACGAACTTCTAACTGGCGCGAGACTGCCCACTCTTTCTGAAGCAACGTTGCTGGGGGCCTACTTCAACGTGGACCCAAGGATTCTTCGACTGGAGAAACAGCCTTCCTTGGGTGTCAGTTTGAGGCTCGGCAGGGTCGACGGTCTCCACGATGTAACCACAGCTGTGGAGCATGCCACGCGACTCCTCTCGGTTGACCGTTTGACCCGCGAGTGGGGTTTCAAAGAAGCCACAGAAAACCTTTCAAGTTTCTCACCATCGAAGACATGGCATGATCGTCAAGCTGGAGAGATTACAGCGAATCGGCTGCGCAACTTCTTGGATATGGATCCGATCGAACCTGTTGTCGATCTGACAGAGTTCGTCGAAAGTCTAGGATATGCAGTCGAATACCGGCCCCTGCCAAGCGATGTGCACGGCATCTCAGTCCCTGAGGAATGGGATGGCTTCACAGCATGGATAATCTTGATTAACAGTGAAGACGGATGGGGTCGGCAGCGGTTTACGCTTGCCCATGAGCTGTGTCATGTCTTGCAACGAGATGCAGGGCACGTAATCGTTGATCGCGCCACAGTGGACGATAGGCGCGCCGAGCGAATTGCCGACTCTTTCGCCCGTCATTTCCTGCTCACGAACGAATCCGTGGATAATGCCCTCAAGAGTTATGGGCATGTCGATAGCTGGAAGCAAGCGGCAGAGTTGATTTCGTCACTGATGCTCAACTACGGAATTAGTCGAGACGCGACGCTTATCGCGCTACGCGAAAGCCAGGATCAACGAGTCACTGAATCAGCCCTAGACTCTTGCTCTCAGGTCCCGGTGTCGACCATCATGCGAGAATCCGGCAGAATCCATGACTGGATGGAAATGAACCAGACCCGAGGGGTCTCATTTCCTTCCGCGCGTCTCACCACACAGGCGCTAGACGCGTATAGCAAGGGCCTTATCAGTCTGCAATCAGTTGCCGACGTTATCTCCAACGGTGACACCCTTCACGCGGCAAATCAGTTGCGTGAAGCAGGCTGGGAGGACTTTGCGGGGGTTTGATTACCCCGGATTGGCGCTGTCGCATCGACAGCAAGTGGCGTCTGTCATCTCGCATTCAAAGAACGCAGAATCAGCGGGGCGCGCGTCTATCGGGACACTGGCGAACTTTGCAGTTACCTGGGTGAACTGATCGTACAGCTTGGTCGCCCCCAGGGTCCGGTCTGCGCAACCAAGTTCCGCGAGGAGATTGCCCACATGCCTTGAAGGAACGCCGTGGCGCTGTGCTACGCGGCTCGCCCCTCCATCATTCGTCAGCAGGATTGCAGTTCTACCGTGCTCAATGGTGCGGGCAGCGCTGACGATGCTCTCCGCCTCGCCGGCGTGCTTCCACGCTGAGTCCACTTGGCTAGTGGCGACACCCTTCGCCTGATCGGCATCCACTTCGCGCAGCTGACGCAGGACTCGGTCCAGTTTGTCCATCGTGCCAGGCGCCGGGGGGAGTTCGCAGACTCGGATTGCTCCGGAATCAAGCAGTGCTACCACTTGCTCGGCGCTCACGCACATCACGCGGTTTTCGGGCTTTCGCCTTGCGTCGGGGATGTTGGCCTTGAACCTGATCTCCCTACTGACCGCCTCGGCGACGACTAGCGAGGAACCGTAGAGATCCATGATCCTTTCAAGGATCCACGGTCGCTGCCCTAGTGAGCACAAGGTCCCTGTGTCCCCCCAGGCCATGTCAACTGGGGTTTGCCTCTTGGGCAGTTGCGACGCGACCGCGTAACGAACCCTCGGTGCGCTCGCCCTTGGCCGGAGGCTCGGAGGCCGCGGGAGCATCCCCTTAGGTGAGGGAGGCTGTTGTCGGTCCAACTCCCCCTCCATGCCGTCCTGTTCGCGTCGTCGCATGCGCGGGCACGCCTGCTAAGCGTAGCCGTGATGGGCGACGGGTGCACACGTCTCCGGAGTTGTGCTAGTCAGACGATTGGGGGGTGAATCCAGAGCTCGGTTCATCGAAGTCAGCCTGGCTTGCATCGCTCTGCTCGCCAGAGTGGCGGTCGGGACACCACTTCCTCACCGGGCACCAGTCGCAGTGCTTACCCGGTCTAGCTGTCCAGGTGTTATCTCCATGCCAACCCGCCGCTCGGCGGCGAACCTCTCCCCGCGCCATTCTGGCCGCGCCCTTGTCAGCCACTCCCCAGGTGAACACGCGACTGCTGTCAGGGCCAATGACCTCAAGTTCCAGTCGAGTAGTGTCACTCTCGTACGGGCCTCTGTAACCGCTACTGAAAAGGTTTAAGAGCCAAGCGGCTGCGAAAAATCTATCGAAGGCTTCTCCATTGTCTTGCGGCAGTTCCTGCGTCGTCTTCATTTCGCGAATGACCAGCGTTCCATCAATGTCGAGGAAGATCATGTCGGGTTTACTCGCGATGACAACGTCAGCGGTGGCGTCGTATCCATAGACTGGTGATTCGATTGATATCACTTGCGTACCCTCTTTGAGAGGGCAAGTAGTAATGTGGGATACCAAATAGTCGCGGATGGTCGCGTATTCATCCTCCGACAATGTTGACGTGAAGGAGTTCGGGTCGTCGTATTCCCCTAGATCGGATATTGCGCATGGTTGGGAGCGCGAATGTGCAGTCGCTAGCCACCAGTGCACCAATCGACCGCGTTCCGATGCCCGCCCCCACGCATCAGCCTTGGGGATATTCGATTCCAGTGCCAGATACCACTGAGCGGGACACTTTTCGTACGCTTCGATATCTCTGGCGCTCACCGATCTAGTGGCGATTCCAGAATGCGACTGCCCCAGGAAACCATCAAGCCGCTCCAGCCCGCTGCACGAGCCAGCAATCTTGCATTTTCCGCATGCGTGACCCGGGATCAGCGACGTAGCGTCGACTACGTTTCTTAGTTCCGGCAGCGCTATCGCGTTGTATTCTTGGCGCGCCTCTTCAGGGCTTCCGTCGAAGACGGTAGAAATGGAGGCGTCGGCGAGCCCAATCTCTACGACGCGGACTCGAGTGATTTGGTGGCCCGGGCGCATTGCGCCAGCGATGTGGGCGGCCGTGTAGGTCCATCGCTCATTCTTGCTGCCGAGATCCAGTGCGCTCCCGAATCGAAAACGACGTACTTCACGGATCCCGTCTTGGCTTTCGTACAGCGGAGCCCAAGCGGTGAGAGTTCGGTCGCCTTTGGATATTTGCGGATCAAACAGGAGGAACCGCAGTTCACCGACTTCTCCCGCGATGATTTCATGCGCCTCGATGTAGTTCTCAACGGCTTGGATAACAAAGGAACGCACCCCAGGGTGCATTGAGTAGTAAGAGCATCTCTCTTGGACTACTGCTGAGAGGCCCTCCCAAGTGTCGATACGAGGGTCGTTGTGAATCCTGCACGCGACCTCACGGATTACCCGCAGCGTAAAATCGTAGCTGTTATCAAAACGTCGCCGCCAATCGACAGCTTTGATGTCGGGACGCACCTTGATCGCGCCGTGCATGCCACAGCCATTAGGGAGATCTTGGACGTCAGTAGCACTGACCTTCAAGACGTCCCTAGATCCGCTTAGCCGCGCCGTGGGGTGCCATGCCGCCACTCGCTGAGCTCCCATCGCCCTTGGTGGGATGTACCGAGTTCACCAGTCTAAAGGTCAAGTCATGGTGGCCACAGGCAGATTCACTGCCAGGGGTTCCCTGATCGGTGCGGCGTAGTGGGGGTTGTAGTGCCCTCCCCCTCTACCCCTACGCGGCGCGGGCGTTGAGGAGCTCGGCGGGTACGGCGTTCGCGTCGCCGCAGTCCTCGTCGAGGTTCGCGTTGCGGCTCCGCTCATGATCGGCCGGACACCTCAGTGGACACGCTGGCGATGGGCGCCCGCGATCGAGGTCCCGAGCCAGTCGACTGTTGCCATCAAGCCTTCCCGTATCGGTACGGGCTCCGCCGTCGGGAAGAGGGCTCGCAGGCGCGTACCGTCGGCCTGAGAGTGAAGGACATCGCCGACACGCGTGGCTATGTGCTCCCTGCGAGCGCGGAATCCAGTTGCAGCCTCGATCGCAGGTATTAGGTCCAGGAGGGCCAGGCGGGTTCCGAAGGCCAGGTTCACCGGACGGGGTTCGACAACGCGACGCAAAAGGGCATCCTTGAGAACACGGCACGCGGTGCCCACGTACGTAAAGTCCCTCGCCTGAGTGCCGTCTCCGTGCACAGTGACGGGCTGGCCAGTGAGGGTGGCGCTGATCCACTTCGGGATGACGGCGGCGTAGGGATGGTCGGCACGCTGGCCTGGCCCGTAGACGTTGAAGAAGCGGAAGGGCAGAACCGGCAGACCGTAGCTGTGGTGGTACGCGCCCAGGTACGCCTCGGTGGCGAGTTTGGTGACCGCGTACGGGCTCATCGGGGCGGTGGTGAGGTCCTCATGTTTCAGTAGGCGCGGGTTCGCGCCGTAGACCGAAGATGAGGAAGCGGCGATCACGTGCAGGTTGCCTGCACGGCGGGCGGCTTCGAGCACCTGGAGGGTGCCGGTCGCGTTGGCGTGGTGGCTAGCCAGGGGATCCTTCACGGAACGCGGTACGGATGGCAGGGCAGCCAAGTGAACGATCGCGTCCGCTCCGTGAAAGGCCTGGTCCAGGAGAGCAGCGTCCTGGATGTCGCCTTCGATGAAGTGGACGTCGAGACCCAAGAGGTTCTCCTTGGAACCGGTGGAGAGGTTGTCGATCACTCGGATCTGGGTGATCTCGGGGTGCTCGGACAGGGTTCGAGCGAGGTTGCTGCCGATGAATCCGGCGCCACCGGTGATCACGATTCTCATGGGCCTTCCCTTCAGAGGGAGTCGACGTGTGCGCCGACAAGTCGGCGGCGGCAGTCGAGGATGTACGGAGCGTGTGCGGTGATCGCGGGGTAGTCGAAGGCGTCGTGATCGGCGAGTAGTACGACAGCGTCAGCGGCCGCGAGGCGCCCGGGGGTCACTTCGACTCGCTCGACCGTTTCGAGATCCGCGGCACGGGGGTGCGCGTCGTCAACGACGTGAGGGTCGGCCGCCTGGACCTCGGCACCCATGCCTGTGAGCAGCTCTGCGATCCGCGCAGCCGGAGTCTCGCGGGCGTCCCCGGTGTTGGCTTTGTAGGCGAGACCGAGCAGCAGAATTCGGGATCCGTTGAGGGACTTCTTGCGCTCGTTGAGGCCGTCGACGAGGCGGCGGACCACATAGTCGGGCATGTGGTTGTTGACGTCGTTCGCCAGCTCGACGAAGCGGAAGTTGCGTCCCAGAGTGCGTTGGACGCGCCAAGACAGGTACGACGGATCGATGGGCAGGCAGTGTCCTCCGACGCCCGGCCCCGGAGTGAAGCGCATGAACCCGAACGGCTTGGTGGAGGCAGCGTCGATGGCCGCCCAGACGTCGATGTCCAGTTCGTGGGCGAAGATCGCCAGCTCGTTGGCGAGCGCGATGTTCACGTGCCGGAAGGTGTTCTCCAACAGCTTGGTCAGTTCGGCTTCCTTGCAACTGGTGACGGGGACGGTCGTGTCGACGAGGGACGAATAGAAGCGGCGGACGGCTTCCGTGGATGCGGTGTCGATGCCGGAGATGACCTTGGGGGTGTTCTCGAGCTTCCAGTCGGCATTGCCGGGGTCGATGCGTTCGGGGCTGTAGCCGAGGTGAAAGTCGGGGCCGGCGGTCAGGCTTGAGGCGCGTTCGAGGAGCGGGCCGAAGAGTTCCTCTGTGGTGCCGGGATACGTGGTGGATTCCAGGACGACGGTCGCCCCGGGTCGGAGGTGGCGGCCGAGCATCCGAGCTGCGTCCTCGACGTGAGACAGGTCCGGGACGCCGTCGCGGAGTGGTGTGGGGACGGTGACAATCCCTATCTCGAATTCCGCGCAGTCGGAGACGTCGATGCTCGGGCGGTAGGCGCCGGAGGCTAGGAGTGGCGCCAGCCGTGTATCCGGGATGTCTTCGACGTAGGACTCGCCGAGCATGAGTCGCTTCACGCGCTCCGCGTCAACATCGAGTCCGACGACGCGGTGTCCGACTTCGGCGGCCCTGACCGCGAGTGGAAGGCCGACGTACCCCTGGCCCACCACGACGACCCGACGCTGCTGGATCCGTGGATTCTTGATCAAGCTGACCACCTCTTTGGAGTGGGGTTGGGGCAATGTATGGGGATCTGCCAGCGCAGAGGGGCTCTAAGATGGGGACTGCCTCGGCCGTACGAGACTCGCTTGGCCGCCTGTCTCGGACGGCCGAGCGCCATTTCAGCCCGCGCATGGGCAAGCAATAAACGGCTGGCAGGGGCGTTCCCCGGGTTCGATACGATGACCACGGCCTGCAAACCCGATCCGTCACCGTGCGTGACGCCACTGAGCGACCTGAGTGGTCGCGTCGGCTGCAGCCTCCCGACTTGGGCCCGCCGAGGCACGATCATCGGCGCCGAACGTACGAAATGGAGCATCCGAGGATGGCTCGACACCTGATCACCAGCGCGCTTCCCTACATCAACGGGATCAAGCACCTGGGCAACATGGTCGGGTCGATGCTCCCGGCGGATGTGTACTCCCGGTACCTCCGCCAGCGCGGTCAGGACGTCCTCTACATCTGTGCGACCGACGAGCACGGCACACCGGCTGAGCTTGCGGCCAAGGACGCCGGACTGCCTGTCGCGGACTTCTGCGCGCAGCAGCACGATATCCAGAAGGCGATCTACGACGGCTTCGGTCTGTCCTTTGATTACTTCGGGCGAAGCTCGTCCCAGCAGAACGTCGAGATCACGCAGCACTTCGCGCGGAAGCTGAAGGAGAACGGCTTCATCGAGGAGCGGGCGATCCGCCAGGTCTACTCGGTGACAGACGGACGCTTCCTCCCGGACCGCTACATCGTCGGTACATGTCCGCACTGTGGCTACGACAAGGCCCGCGGCGACCAGTGTGAGAACTGCACCCGTGTTCTGGACCCGACGGATCTGATCGACGCGCGGTCCGCGATCAGCGGCAGCCGTGAGCTGGAGGTCCGCGAGACGAAGCACCTCTTCCTTCTGCAGTCCAAGCTGCAGCACGAGGTCCAGGAATGGCTGGACGGCAACGGCAGCAAGGAGTGGCCGACGCTGGCCTCCTCGATCGCGCACAAGTGGCTGACAGAGGGCCTCAACGACCGGGCCATCACCCGCGACTTGGATTGGGGCGTGCCGGTCCCGGCCGATACCTGGCCCGAGCTGGCAGCCGAGGGCAAGGTCTTCTATGTCTGGTTCGACGCACCCATCGAGTACATCGGCGCGACCAAGGAGTGGGCCGACCTCGACCCGGCGGCACGGGACTGGAAGTCCTGGTGGTACGAGACCGACGACGTCCGGTACACCGAATTCATGGCCAAAGACAACGTCCCCTTCCACACCGTGATGTTCCCGGCCACCGAACTGGGCACCCGCGAGCCGTGGAAGAAGGTCGACTACGTCAAGGCCTTCAACTGGCTGAACTACTACGGCGGTAAGTTCTCTACCTCCCAGCAGCGCGGCATCTTCACGGACGCGGCTCTGGAACTGCTGCCCGCCGACTACTGGCGCTACTTCCTCATCGCTCACGCCCCGGAGTCCGACGACACCTCGTTCACCTGGGAGCTGTTCTCCTCCTCCGTGAACAAGGACCTGGCCGACACCCTCGGCAACTTCGTCAACCGAGTGCTGTCCTTCTCCCGCAAGCGGTTCGGCGACGAGGTCCCGGCCGGTAATGAGGCCGGCGAAGCCGAGCAGAAGCTGGGCGAGGAGATCGCCCGTCTGCTGGCCGAGTACGAGGACCACATGGAGGCCCTGCAGTTCCGCAAGGCCGCGCACGCGCTGCGCTCGCTGTGGAGCGCGGGCAACTCCTACCTCGAGGAGAAGGCCCCCTGGCTGGAGATCAAGACCGACCCGGAGGCCGCCGCGCTTACCCTTCGCACGGCCATGAACCTCATCCACCTGTACGCGGTCGTCTCGGAGCCCTTCATCCCGTCCTCCTCGAAGGCCATGCGGGAAGCGTTCGCCCTGGCCGATGACACCGCGGTGTGGGTCACGCCTCAGCAGGCGAAGGTGCTGGACGCCGTACCAGCTGGCACCGCCTTCACGGTCCCGCCGGTCCTGTTCGCGAAGATCACGGAGGAGGACCTCGAGTCCTACCGCGCGCGCTTCGGCGGCGCCGACGCAGCCTGACCGCCCCCCTCGCGTCCGTACCGCCTTCGCCTTCATCGGGCGGTACGGGCTGCGAGGCGCCCGGGTAGATCGGCCGGCGGCACATTCATCAGTCGGATCCGAGGCGCGCCCTCGTCGAGCTCGATCCAGGTCACACACGCGGATCCAGGCACGTGCTCGAGATAACAATCGAAGCCTGAGCCCGTGAGCCACAGCAGCAGGCAGGCGATTCCACCACCGTGCCCGACGAGGACGGTCGTGCGGTGCGGCCCGGCGCAAACTTCGTCCCACAAGCGCATGTAGCGGACCTGGACATCCTCGGATGACTCGCCCCCTGGCGTGCGGAGTTGGTGGATCGGCACACCTTGACGGGTGGCCTCGGCAGACGCGAAGGACCTGGGCCGGCCCCCAAGGTGGCCGCTGTCCTTTGCCGCCAGGCGCTCGTCGACTCGTACGTCGGCAGGAGCGAGCGCGGCTGTCAGCAGTGCGGCAGACTCACGGCAGCGGGACATGGGACTGACAAGCGCCCGGTCCACGACGATCCCGGCCGCGGCGAGGCTGTCGCCGACCTTGCGGATGTCGTCCCCCCCACGGTTGCTGAGCGTGCCGCCGACGGCCTGGCCCTGGTGGATGCCGCGTAGGTTTTCTTCTGTCTCTCCGTGCTTGATCAAGAAGATGTGCTTCGAGTGCATGAGCTCGCGTCCGCCTTCCATTCGGGTCAGTCCCACTCGCGGACGTCGACGTGGGCGGATACTCCACGGACGAGCTGTTCGTGGTCCGCTCGGCTCATCGCGGGGAACCGGTCGTAGTGCCACTCGATGTAGAGGACGGAAATGAGGCGGATCGTCCCGTCCGCGAGCAGCTTGCTGAGTACGGGGTACTCGGCGCCCTCGATGTCCATCTTCACAACGACGTGATCATCCGCGGTGACGGTCCGGCGTAGCCAGGCACTGAAGTCAGTGGCGGGTACGGGGACGGGTGAGTCGTAGTCGATCTGTTGGTCGTACATCGGCGGCACTCGCTTGCCGGGCATCACAGTGGAGCTCTCGTGGTGGCCAAGGAAGAGGTCGATAGTGCCGTCGTGGGTCCAAACCGCGCTGTTGGAGATCTCGACGCGGGGAGAGTGAGCGGCCCGTTCGACTTCCTGGCGGATGGAGGGGAGCAGCTCCTCGTTGGGTTCGAAGGCGTAGAAGTCGTGGTCCGGCAGCTCGCGGATGAAGCGGTTCAGCACGATTCCGAGGTTGGTGCCGCAGTCGATGAAAACCTTGCGCATGGGGTACTCCCGTGGTCAGTGGTGGCTGCGAGGAGGTCGATCTCCTGCACGGCGTGGTCGACGAGCAGGACGAACTCGCAGGTGTCTGGGCGGTAGCAGCGCTCCTGGTACCGGATGGTGATGCGGCGGACCGGTTCCTCACCGCGGTAGGGAGGAAGATCGCCCCATTGGTAGAGCTGGCCGCCTGGGGCTTTGAGGCGGCGCAGCGATCGAGGCAAGGGACCCTTCGGGGCGCCAGCGTTGAGGCGGGTGAACATCGTGGTCAGGAATCCGACGTGCTCGCGCGCCTGCTCCTCGTCGACCTGCACTTGGCCGTAGGTCACCTTGAGATTGCGCAGCTGGTCGCCGTCGGCGTTTGCCTGGACGAGTCGATCGCGTAGCTCCAGGTCCCAGACGATGCCGAGGTGTCCGTGGAGGACGGGTTCGTCGGTGAGGAAGTAGCCCTGGACGCGGCCGAACTCGCGCTCGTACGGGCACATGAAGTCGTTGTAGAGACCCAGCTTCGCGCCGGAGACGGTCTCCACCTGCCAGTGGATACGGGCCGTGAAGGGTGAGTCCCACCAGCCCAGGTGCCAGGGCTGCCACAGCAGATCAGTGGCGCTTAGCAGGAGCACCGCGAGCGCGATCAGCGCGGCGGGCCAGCCGAACGCCGCGCCGTAGTCCGCACTGGGAAGCAGCGTGATAGCGATCGCGAGGGCGACGTTGGCGCTGGTGTTCTCCCAGAAGAGGATGCCGGAAGCGCCTGCTACGGCGAGGTTGAAGAGGGCGGTGATCACCAGCACTGCGATCAGAAGCCGGCGGTCGAGGAACGCGAGGAGTCCGGCAGCCTCGATGGCCATCGTGATGAAGTTGACCGGACGATCGAGGACGCGCGCCTGGCGCAGTACGCGGGACACGGTCTCGGCGTGCAGGAAGCGTGCCCAGCCCCAGGAATAGGCGGAGGCCATGAGGTAGTGGGTGCGGTTGTGCCAAGCCCACGACCAAGGGCGTGGCCCCAGGCGGGCCTTGCTCCAGGCCGGCTTGACGTAATGGGAGAGTGAGACGCAGCCGAGCACCAGCAGCAATCCACTCGCGGATCCTGAGGCGCCAAAGAGCATCGCTACGAGGAACCAGGCGAGATACGCCTTGAGCAAGCGAAGGGGCATCATCGCGTGGTGCTTCCAACCTCGCAGCCTGCCGCAGTACACGGCTAGCCACGGCAGCAGGGCCGGAGGCCAGAAACACGCGGCGGCCGCGAGGAGCAGTAACAGCCCTTTGTCGCGGCGCTGCGGTCCAATGGGTTGTGTCACGTCGTAGTCGCTGGTGGTGCCCTGCCAAGTGAGTAGCGCGATCACGAAGACCGCGAACCAGCGGAACGGACCTGGTCCCGGCGGTCGCTGGATGGTGAGCAAGACCGTGGGCGCGATACCCGCGATCGTTGCCAGCAGGGCCGAGGGACGGAGCGCAAGGGCCCGTACCGCCGGAGAGACGACGAAGCGGTAGCAGACCACGACGGCAACCGCGGTTGCCGCAGTGTCCGCATACGTAGGCAGCGGACGTATCTCCATGCCCGTCTACCGGGCGGACGAGACTAGGGACCGCCCGCGAGCCGCGGGCAGGCTCTCCAAATGGGAGGCGATGCGCTCCCGAGGGTCGGCCACGAGGTGCTGGTCGCGGTGGCGTTCGACGTTGTTGCGAAGCTCCCAGTTGCGGTTGAGGAAGTCGAGTATCGCTCCGCGGTCGATGCGTGGCGCCGCGCTGCCGAGTTCCGCCTCATGGACGACCTTGGCGCACCAGTGCTGGTCGTAGGTGGGCAGCGGCACGAGGTGGACCGGCTTGCCGAGGACGAAAGCTTCGCTTATGAGGTTGAAGCCGGCGTTGGAGAACACTGCCTCGGATCGCGCCATGTCGGCGATGAACGCCACACGGTCGAAGGTGCGGATCTCGATCTTGCCATCGGCGTACTGGCGCAGATTGCCGATCTCTGCCGCCTGCGCGTAGATACGCAGGGCGCGGTCCGGGACATACTGGCGGAAGACCTCAGCGAGGGTGCGGACGGACTCCTCCGGACCGTGGTCGAAGTAGCGCGAGAAGTAGGCCGTGGCGACAGGCTCGGTAGTGACCAGCGCGGAGCGGACCAGGTCGGGGACGACCGGAGCAATGAACTCCAGCTTCCGGTCGTCGGCCTCCAGCGGAACGTAGGAGCAGATAAATGACCGGTCGGCGTGGGGTGCGAAGTAGCGCAGCCGCTGCTCGTCGGCGGTACGGGCGTATCGGCCGACGCTCGGCAGGTTGAGGTGCCGGTACTTGCTCTGCTGGTCTACGGAGATCAGTGGCTTGCCGAAGTGATAGGCGAGGCGTGGGGTGTTGGGCTCGTAGTCGGTGATGAACACGTCTGGGACGCCGGTATCCCGGATGATCCGGCGCAGGCGCAGGTGTTGGGCGATACCCGCGGGCGCCTGCCGGATGTTGGCGCGCACCGCGTCGGTGGCGTGTATGCGGTCACCGCGGGCGAGGAGCGTCGGCATCCACCCGTCCCACGCGGGAAAGCCGAGGTCCTGGAAGTACTCGACCCGGGCAGAGCCGTTGGTGACGATCCGCACCTGGTGCCCCCGGTCGCGGAGGTACTGGGCAATCACGCTCTGTCTGACGGAGTGCCCCATGCCGATGCCGTTGACGCCGATGATCACGCTGAGCGGCTGTGCGAGTCCAGACACGACGATCCCTTCGTCAGGTGAGATGGGTGAAGACGTTGCGGGTGATGGCCGCGACCTGGGGATCGGTGGCGAGCAGGCGAGCCCAGTCAGTGGTGGCGGCGGTGAAGACTGTGCCGGCCGCGGTGTACAGGCCGAGGGTGGCCGCGCGAGGGCCGGCCATCGGCTCCCGGGCCGCGAAATTCCAGTCGGTGGGCAGCTGGGCGACGCCGAGGATCTCGAAGTCCTTCGGCGTACCGTCCTGGCCCGTCGGGCGCGGACGTCCCTGCTCGTCCGTCTCGTACGCTGCCCCGTCGCATTCGTAGCCGATCAGTGCACCATCGCGCCCGAAGATGTCGCCGGTCTTCAACCCAGTGCCGGAGAACACCCAGTGGTCCGAGTTCGTGACGGTGAACCCGAGAGGTGCGCGCGGGCCGTCCCAGTGACCACCGCCGCTTCGGTAGCTCACGCCGAGCAGGGCGTTCTCGGGCTCCGACTCCCACCAGTGGTCCGGGCAGCCGTACGAGCTGTCCGGATCGGTTCCGGCGGAGGCTCCGGGGGGGAACTTTGCGCAGTCGAGCGCGGCGTTGTCCAGGTCGACTTTCACGCGCCACCAGCAGGTGTTGGCACCGAAGTTGGCCAGGTTGCCGCCAGCGTCGCGGAAGGTGGTGATGTTCCGACGGGTCTGGGCGCTCCAGTACTCGTCGTGCGCGGCGGACACGAGAAGCCGATACCCGTCGCCCAGGAGGCGGCCTTCGTGGAGATCCAGGTCGGTGCAGTAGTCGCCCTCCAACCCGTTCTCCTCCATCCATGAGATGAAGGGGGCGTCCCAGTGCGCGAACGTCTGCCGCGGAGACGTCGGGTCGTACGAGTCTGGCAGCCCCTTGACCGGGCCTCCGACACCGCCTCCGGGGCGGCGGAATGTCACGCGGGAGGCGCTGTAGAGGCAGCCTCCACCCGCCGTGTTGTAGGCGTGGTAGGTGAAGGTCGGGATCTTATAGAGGACCTTGCGGCCCGAGGGCGCGGCCGGTGTGACGACCAGCAGCATTCGGGCCTCGCGAGAATCCATCGGTGGGGTGCCGGACGTGGGCTCCGTGCTCAGGACCGCGACGTAGACCCCCGACGTCCAGTCACGTGGGACGGGGAACTCGTAGGCGGGCCACTGCCAGTCCCTGTCGAACTCTCCGGGATCAGCGGCACGTCCGGGCCATTCGACGTGCCCTGCGTGCTGGGGAGATGCCCCCCAGCGGTAGAAGTCGACGTAGAACCGAGGGGCCGATGTGGCGACATGTAGTCGGATTACTTCGCCGGCGCGGACGCTCGGTCGGGCGGGATAGCCGTTGATGCTGGTCACGCGCGCTCCCTGGGTCGCGCGATGCCGCCGAAGTGGTACGGATCGACCTGCTCGATGTGGGATTCCCATCCCAGGTCGTACAACCGCCTGGTGAGACCGGCAGCGTCGTGAAGGACCTTGACGGCGAGGTGCTGAGATCCGTCGGAGAGTCTGCGGCGCACAGTTGGCACCTGCGCCTGGACGACCAGCTCTTCGATCTCCGCCTTCGCATGGGAGTCGTCGAGGAACACCGCGCAACCACCAGGGGCCAGTGCCCGCCTCAGCAAGTCCCAGAAGGCTGCCAACTCCGCCGGCGGCACATGGCTGAGCCAGAAGGCGAAGAAGACCGTGTCGTACTGGCGGTCCGGCTCCCAGCTGAAGATGTCCGACTCGATGAAGCGAGTCGCCGTGCCCCTCATTCGGCCGCGGGCGACATCCAGCATCTCCGGCGCGGCATCCAGCGCCGTCAAGGTGCTCGCGCGGTTGGAAAGCAGCTGGGTCCACTGGCCCGTACCGCACGCCAACTCCAGGACGTCGCCGCTGATCGGCAGCTCGTCGAGGATCTTCGTGAGCAGGGGCATGTGCATCCGGTCGGCATACGTGGTGTCGTATTCGGTGGCCCGTGCCCGGTAGTACGCGATCTGACGCTCTGACCAATCAGCTGCCTCGCCGTGCGACTCTCTGGTGCCGTGCATGCAGAACCCCTTCGTGAACCGGTAGCCCTGGAACGCCAGTTGGTGTCCATCGGGATTGGGTCCATGACATCCGGACACAAGTCATCCGGGTATCACTGCGAGCTAGCGATGCTGTTCATCGCCGGGCGACCCCACTTTTCAACATCCGCTTACACACGACCTCGCACGGGGCAGACTTAGGGTCCCGATCATGTTGAGGGATGGGCAGGCGGTAGGAGACGTGGGCAGGAGCCGTGCGGGATGGCGCCCAGACAAGCTCCGTGAGGTGCGCGAGGCACACGGGCTGACACTCGAGCGTGCCGGCGAGCGGTTGCGGGAAGTGGCAGAAAGGGCGGGCATCACCGCGCCTGCTGCGAACTTCCAGACGCTGTGGCAGCACGAGCAGGGCGAGGTGTACCCCGGGCCCCACTATCGGCGCGCGTACTGCCTCATGTATCGCGGGACGGAACCCGAGCTCGGATTCCGCCACCCCTTGCCCGACGAGGCCACACACCTGAACCTCACGCCATCCAGCGAGTCGCGCAACGGGGCCCACGTACTTGCTGTCGAGCGCGCTCTCTCACAGATCACGCCCGGGACTGACTCCTCTGACGACCACGGAGTGCATCAGCGGATCATCGATGCATGGAAGCGGCGGCACACAGGCGGGGATCCGAATCGGCCCACGCTGCTCATCGTTGGCGGTTTCGCAGGAAGCGGGAAGTCGGAGTTCTCGCGATTCATCTCCCAGCTCACAGGGTGGCCTGTCCTCGACAAGGACCCCATTACCCGTCCACTGGTCGAGCGGCTCTTGGTCGAGATGGGCAGTGAGCCGAATGACCGGCAGTCCGAGCTCTACCGTGATCAGGTGCGGCCCCTGGAATATCAGTGCCTGCTCGAGACTGCCTACGCGAACGTTGACTGCTCCATCAGCACAGTGCTGACTGCACCGTTCGTCTCAGAGGTACAGGACGTCCGCTGGATGCAACGGTTGACTAACCGGTGCGAGGCACGAGGCGTCAGCGTCGCCATCGTCTGGATCAGATGCGATCTGGAGACCATGCACGAGTACATCAGCTTCCGGTCCGCGGCCCGCGACAGCTGGAAACTTCAGCACTGGGATGAGTACGCGACGACCATTGACCCTGAGCTGCGGCCCGCCATGCCCCACATGGTGGTGGACAACCGGTTGGGCGCGGCCATCTCGCTCACCGATCAGGTACGTCAGGTGTTTGGAGCGGTGTTCTGATGAGCCACGGAATTCTGCTTTACGGACCGCCGGCTGCCGGCAAAGACACTGTCACTGTTGCCCTCACCCGACTCAACGCGCGCTACGTCCCCTTCAGTCGGCTCAAGGTCGGCAGCGGGAAGTCAGCGGGCTACCGGATGAGTACGCGCGATCAGCTGGCAGAGTTGGAGGCACGCGGAGACGTCATCTACCGCAACGACCGGTACGGCAACACATACGTCGTCGACCGGCCAGGCCTCGGGCAGGCGATGAAGGGCGGGCGGATCCCAATCCTGCACCTCGGCCAGGTAGCAGGTATCGAGGCCGTCGCCACCCAACACCCCGCATCCTGGGCGACAGTGCTCTTGTGGTGCTCCCGGGACGCCACAGCTGTGCGCTCCCAAGGCCGAGGCGATCGCGATACGGAAGCCCGGCTCGACGCCTGGGATGCGACGGAGCAGGATCTCGCCGCCTACCGTCAATCGTGGCACCTGCGTGTGGATACCGAAGTCACCTCGCCGACGGACGCAGCAGCGGAAATTAATCGCCTCGTGCTCGCGTCAGCGTGACAGACAGCATTCGTCGCAAAGACGCAGCTACTCCTCCACCGTGCCTTCGGGACCGTCAGTTTCTGCGGCGCTCAACAGCTCCAGAGCCTGCGTGACAGAAAGGGGCCGGTCACGAACGTCATCCCAGCGGCGGAGGACCGCGGCCGTCTCCCGCATGAAGCGATCCGGCAGACCCGATTCGGCGAGCAGGTCGGCGGCATCCTCCAGTTCAGGAGCCCACCGCCAGGCTCGGGCGGCAGTCTTGGGGATGTAGTCCGGCTCCGTCAGGTAGCTCCTGGTGCGCTGGCCGGCGAGGTCGAGGAGTTCGTCGGCGACCCCGTTGGCGTCGGCCAAGCCGTAGGCGACGGCGGCCAGGACGCGGGAGGCCTTCTGATAGCTGGTATAGGCGAGCTTGAGCGCCGAGGCCCTGCCGATCTCCTTGCCGAGGGACAAGACACGTACGTCAGTTGTGGCAAAGAGATCCTCGATGGAGGCAAGGCCATGGGACGAGCCGGAGACATAGAGCTTCGGATGCTTTCCGCCGACCGGCGGTGAGCCCACGACAGCGGCGTCGACCACGATCGAATCCGGCAGAAGCTGGGCTATGCGCCGGACACGCTGCGGGGCAATGGCATTCGCGTCGACGTAGATCTTCTCTGCGAAACCATGTGCTGCGACCTGGCGTGCAATGTCCTCGGCCGCGGCCGGAGGACACAGGGCGATCACGAGGTCGACGCGCGCCAACAGGGTGGAGAGACCATCGACGGCCTCCAGCCCATGCGCCTTTGCGCGCTCGACAGTGGCGCGGCTACGGCCGACGGGGTTCCAGAGCACGTTCACCCCGTGTCGGCGGAGTTGCCCGGCGACGGCAGCGCCCATGCTGCCAGGGTGCACGATGCCCACTGTCGTGCTGGCCCTGGTCATACAACGCTCGCCCGGCCGAGGGCGGCCAGTAGATCAATCGCGGAACGGGCGTCCGGGACGTGATGGTCGGGCCCAGGCAGATTGTCCGGCCAGGCGAGACCGCGGCTGACCCACACCGTACAAAGACCCGAGGCCCGGCCTCCGCCGATGTCGTTGACGGGATTGTCGCCCACCATCCAGCCGTCGATGCCGTGGTGATCGTGCTTGTTGGTGCAGCGTCGGATCGCCTCATGGAACATGACCGGTTCGGGTTTGCGTGCCCCGGCTTCTTCGGAGATGCACACGGCGTCCACGCGGTCCGCGATCCCTGTGGTACGCAGCTTGGCCCGTTGGATGTCTGTGGCACCGTTCGTGGCGACTCCGATTCGCCATCCGGCCGCGCGCAGTTCCTCGAGCCCGGCCAGGACATCGGGTGGGCAGGTGACGGCAGCTGCGATGTCCGCGCAGTACCTGTTCCACAGGGCGTCGGTGGATTCGGGGAGGCCGAATCGGTCGCGAACTTCTGCGAAGTGAGCTGGGGTAGCACGGTCCGCGAGCAGCGCGAACAGCCAGGACTCGGCTGCGGCGTCGAGGCCATGGCGCTCGCGAAACGAGGCTGCCCACTCGACGAGCGTGAGCTTCCGGTCCACCAGCGTGTTGTCGAGATCGAAGAGCACCAACGGGTTCACGGAGCGAGATTACCGATACCACGGAGCAAGGAGGGGGGCGGGATGGTGAGGGCAGAACCAGTAACAGTCCAGGTCCTGGTCAGGCCCTGCGGGGTGGCAGCATCGATCCGCGCACGCCACCGGTCGGGGCGGACAGCGATTCTGTCCTGACTGGGCGTTGGAGATGCAATGCGGCGAAGTCTGTGCATACGTATGCGGAATTTTGCATAGGGAGAGAAGCGGAATGGAGTGCGGGGTCATCCGGCCGAAATTGTTTTGTGCCGACCCCCACCCCCCGGGGGGCCCGCCCTTCATAGTTATTCCATCCCCAATACGGGACCCTACTAGCCCCTATATGTGGGACCCTACTTGCCCCGGTATGGGACCAAAACGAGCGTGTGACTCCCAGGGCACCAGGGTTAATAACGGATTCCTTAGTGCCATTGCCACGACTGCTGTTGCATGCACGGTGTGCTTCACGTGCGTTCCACAGCTCTAGGCGGTGCTCAGGATACTGACTGACAGGAAACAAATGATCAATTGTCCAAGACCAACGATCATTGTAATGCAACGTCATGTCAATGCTAGCACTACAAAGCCAACACACATGCGAACCTTCACTGCGCACTAGGTCCATCAACCGTGCATACCGTCGGCCACCATGCAGGCGGGTGCTGGGATTACCTCAGTACACCATGTCCTACGCCACCCACCCTGCCCACCCCAATGTGTGTATAGCTATTACACCATGTGCAGCGTCAAGGGATTCCTTTTGCCACGTCCACTGTTTTGGCAGGGATGCGTCTCGTCGTCGTTTGCGCTGCAAGTCATAGGCTCCGTTGCCTTGGGCAACACGCGTATAGACGTAGGCGGTGTGGCAGCTCGGTGCCGTGGCAGGCCGGACGAAAGCGTGACCGGAGGGGCCTGCACGTGATCGACACCGGCGACATCGACGTCTTCCTCGGCCTGGACGTCGGCAAGGGCGAACACCACGCCACCGCCGTCACACCGGCCGGGAAGAAGGCCTTCGACAAACGGCTGCCCAACACCGAGCCCAAGCTCCGCGAGCTGTTCGCCAAGCTGAAGGCCAAGCACGGAACGGTGCTGGTCGTCGTCGACCAGCCGGCCTCGATCGGTGCTCTGCCGCTGGCAGTGGCCCGGGACATGGGCTGCCCGGTCGCCTATCTGCCAGGTCTGACGATGCGACGGATCGCCGACCTCTACCCGGGCGAGGCCAAGACCGACGCGAAGGACGCCTTCATCATTGCCGACGCCGCCCGCGCGATGCCCCACACCTTGCGAGCCATCGACGGCGAGGACGAGACGATCGCCGAACTCGAGATGATCGTAGGCTTCGAAGACGACCTGGCCGGCGAGGCCACCCGAATCGCCGACCGGCTTCACGGCCTGCTGACCCAGATCCATCCCTCGTTAGAGCGGGTGCTGGGGCCGCGGTTGCAGCACCCTGCCGTCCTGGCCCTGCTGGAACGGTTCGGGTCACCGGCCCAGATTCCGCAAGGCCGGCCGCCGACGGCTGGTCACCCTGCTGCGGCCGAAGGCTCCGAGGATGGCCGAGCGTTTGGTCGAGGACATCTTCACCGCCCTGGACGAGCAGACCGTCACCGTTCCGGGGACCGAGGCGGCCGCGCTGATCGTCCCGAGCCTGGCCGCTTCGCTGACCGCAGTCCTTGACCAGCGCAAGCTGCTGGCCCGACGGATCGAGGAGCTGCTGGAGGCACACCCTCTTTCCAAAGTCCTGACGTCCATGCCGGGAATCGGCGTCAGGACAGGAGCCAGGATCCTCATCGAGGTCGGCGACGGCAGCACCTTCCCCACCGCAGGCCACCTCGCCGCCTACGCCGGACTCGCCCCGGCAACCAGGAACTCAGGCTCGTCGATCCGCGGCGAACAGCCCTCCCGGCGAGGAAACAAGCAGCTCAAACGGGCATTCTTCCTCGCCACGTTCGCCGCCCTCGCTGACCCCGCATCCCGGACCTACT
The DNA here is from genome assembly GCF_036147535.1 of Streptomyces sp. NBC_00322. Classification (NCBI taxonomy): domain Bacteria; kingdom Bacillati; phylum Actinomycetota; class Actinomycetes; order Kitasatosporales; family Streptomycetaceae; genus Streptomyces; species Streptomyces sp. NBC_00322. The sequence goes on from NZ_CP108019.1 coordinate 2,533,637, forward strand.
ACGACAAGAAAATCGCCCAGGGTAAGCACTACACCCAGGCCCTGCTCTGCCTCGCAAGACGCCGGGCCGACGTGCTCTTCGCGATGCTCCGTGACGGCACCTTCTACGAACCGCGGCCAACAGCGGTCATCTGACCAGCGGTTCCGCCAACAGAACCACCTGATCGCTCTCAACATCGAACCCGATAACCGGATGACTGTGAGCGCCGCCCTCGGAATACATCACCACCGGCTTGCCCAACCGCCGCCCGATCGCGGTGAGGAAGCCGCAGAACATGTCGAGTCGCTCCTGGCCCTGGAGTTCCCGCAGATCAACATCGAAGTCGATCTCCTCCACCGAATAGAAACGGAAGATCGCCAACACATCGGCAGTCGGCCAGACCCGCAGCTCCGGGCACTCGGCGTCAGCCGGGCGAGACAGCACTGCCCCCGCCCGAGGCACCGGGAGCACCGTCTCGCCTTCGGAGTACTGGCACATCCAGCCGCTCGCGCCGACGAGATCGAGGGCCGCCTGCCAATCCTCCATCGAGGTCTCGGGAACAAGCACGTCCGGCAACGACCCCATCAGATCAGGGTCGAAGAAACTCTTGACGTCATCCCACAGCAGATCAGCCACCCCGCCATCCTGCCCGCCACACCCTCACGACGCAGACCGATTTCCTTGACCAAACCCATAGGGGCACCCCCCCGGCAGGCACGGGAGGGGGGGTCGCACATCAAAATTGGGGTCCCCCCGGGTGCCCCCTCCGACTTTTTGACTGGGGATTTTTGTGCGTTCGACGGCAAGGCAGGACAACGGCTTGGCGCCATCGTCGTCCAATGCCATACGTGACCTCGGTAAGGGCACCACAGGACGACGACCGGGCGGCCTCCGGACGCACAGCGATTCTTTCCCAGTGCGGCCGTGTGCTTTGGAGATTTCCTCGGCAGAGTCGATGGTGTCGTTCTCCGTCCAGTCCTCGGCGACGAACTGGCTGAGCCATCGTGGGGTGTTCGTCATCCGTCCTCGTTCCAGCAGCAGTTTCCAACAGGTCTTGCGTTGACAGTCCTGTTTGTGCTTTTCTTTATTCTGTCGCGCCGGGAGGCGTGCTTGTTTCTTTTAGTACCCCCGATATCCCTCTCACCCCTTCAACGCCTCGGCCCCCTCACACCCCATCTCCACCCCTTGCACCCCGTCAGCAGCCGCACCTCTGCTACCCCTTGCACCCCCGGTGCTCCAGCAATCTGCTGACGCGGTCCCACATCGGTTTTCCGCGAGGATCCGAATAGCGCCCCGGCCATCGGACGATTGACTCCACATCCGTCCCGACCTCAAGGCCGGACAGAACAGCCCGCGATGCCTCGGCCATGGCCGCGCGAGTGTTTGCGACGGCCTCCTCTATGTCACATTCCGACGACTCGATAAGCAGGGCGTCATGTACGGGCGCACACACATTGATTCCTCGCTCGGTCGCCAGGCAGCAGGCGATCCGCAGCATCTCCGCGCCGTTCCCCTGCATCGGGTAGTTGCGGAGGGACGTGCTCCTCGCCGACTCGGCAACCAGGAGCGGCCACCCGTAGACGGTGGCAAGGTGCCCCGTCAGTATTCCGATGTCGACGACATGGTCGGACCACTCCCAGAACACCGGGAACGTGGTTGCGAGGGCCCGCAGAATCCGTTCGGCCTCGATCACGCTGATGCCGGTCCGGTAGGCGAGGCTCTTTGCTCCCATCCCGTAGTTGATCCCCAGCACACAGGTTTTACATACGTCCCTGATTCGGCCGTGGGTCTCCTTAGTAGCCTCCGGCGGTGCCAGCCCTGCCCGCTTGGCGAACGCCAGGTAAGGGTCCCCTGTGGCGATAGCGTCGAGAAGCGCGGCATCTCCCGACAAGGCCGCAGCGATAGCAACTTCTTGGGACGACCAGTCCACGTAGGCGATCGCCTGCCCCTGCACAGGCCGGATCAGACCCCGTAGCCAAACGCTCGGCCCGAAGATGAACCCGTTGTTGCTGGGGGTGTTTCTCCCTGTCTTGGCCCCGAACGGGAACAGTGATGCCCGGTTCCTGCCATCCGGGCCGACCGCCAGTTTTTCGAGCCGCATCTCGCCCAGGGCGTGGCGAAGTTCCTTAATGGGCCCCAGCTCCGGGTAAGTTTTGGCCATGTCGCGGAACGTGTCCTGGTCCAGCTTGAGCCGCCCCGTAGGTGTACGGGGCCAGTCGATGCCCTGCTCGTGCAACCAGTCAGCGAACAGGCCCGCCTTGAAGGTCGTCCCCTCGTAAATCCCGAAGTCCCTGTCGATGTCCTTAATCAGGTCGAGTTTGATGTCCTGCCAGCCGGCCCGGATCCCACTGAGTGCGGGAACGTCGATCGGGACACCGGTGCGTTCCATCCGGGCCACAGCGGCCATGTAGCGGCCCCGCAGCAGCGCCTGTCCCAATCCCGCCGGGGAGGCCATGATGTTGGGGAGCATGCGCTCCAGCAGGGGGGCGAGCGCGTCCACGTCGGTCTGGCAGTAGTCGAGAATCTGACGACGTTCAGGGTCCGTCCACGGCCCGCCGCGCATAACCAGGGCGCGGCCGTCGTGCTTCTCGTCCGACGTTATGCCAGTGATCCCGTGGTAACTGAGCGCGCCCAGGAGGCCCCTTCCCTCAGACAGAGTCTGGCCATTGGTCTTGGCGCGGAACTCCACGTACAGGTCGAGAACGCGCTCCGGCACGGGCCAGCCCAGTTCGAGGAAGCAGCTGATTTCGGCTGCCGCCATGTAGGCGACGAACAGCGAATTCGGGCCCGTGTCGAAGGGCGGAGTGGTGGGTAGATCGTCCCGCCACAGTCGTAGCAGCCTCCCCGAAATCAGTTCCTTCGCCACCATGCATACGGGCACGGGGCGACTGCCCGGCTCCGAGATGAACTCGAAGTCGAGCAGCCACACCTCCTTGAAGGGGAGGCCGTACATCAGAGTTCGCCGTTCAGCTCACGGATCACCGGGTGGTCGAGCGAGTCGATGATCCGGTCGCCCTTGAACGCGATCCCGATAAGCTCCCGGAAGGTCTTGTCGGGCCACTGGGGCTCGCCAAGGTCGCCCCTGGCCATGAAGATTTCGTAGGCTCCCAGTTCCCGGTTACCGGTCATCTTTACCCATAGCGTTTTGGCCGCTTCAGCCGCTTCCAGGGCTGACTGTTGCCACGCCCGGCCTGAGTTGGGGCTGTCGGACAACGGAAGTTTGACTGGCCAGAGGAACACCGTGCCGCGCTTCGTGATGCAGGTGTACAGGCGGACCTTGCGCATGTCGCCGAATAGCTCGTCCCGCATACTGGGCGCCACCCAGTAGACGACGCGGTCCATGCCGTCTTCCCGCTCGATGATGTACGAGTCGATGACATAGTCGTCACTGGGGTGCACGCGGAAGAATTCGCCGCGCTTCGGTCGGCGGACCGGCACTGTTGTGAGGGTCTTCTCCACATCGAGATGCTGGAGCGATTCCGACCTCAGTGCGTCAAGATCAAACGGATCGACGGGAACGCCGTCGGTGGCATCAGGCATTAGACTCTCCTTAGGGTCGGAAAAGGTTAGATACGAGGGCGTTGCTTGCCAGGGCAGCGCCCTCGTTGCGTTTCGTGGGCTTTCGCTTGCGGTTTGTGTTGCGTCTCAAGGTCAAACTGCGAGCTGGCGCGCACTTGATGTCAGGCAGCGTCTCGGTGGTCGGCGTACCGCGACTCTTCCCAACTCGCTACATCGGCGGGCACGTAGCGGACGTGGCGCCCAACGCGGATGTAACGGGGGCCAGTTCGCTGGGAATTCCAGTCATAGACGGTGCCGACAGGCACGCCATAGCGCTTCGCCAAGTCGCCGGGGGTCAGGTATCGGTCCATTGCTTGCTCCACTCCTTTTGGGGTCCCGATTGGCCGGACTCGCTCCGGACACCGCCGATGTTCGCCGGATCGCAAAGAGCTGCGAGAAAAGAAGGGGCCCTGAAATCGCTGTTCGTGAGCTGCTGGTAACCCCTGGTACATCAATGCGAAGCGACTTCCTTCGGATTCCGTTGCCGCATCGCCATTTTCCTTCGGATTCAGTGGTGTGCAATGCACTACAGGGGATATCCGAGAAGATTCTCGCCGTCGTTCGCGAGGGGGTTGAAGCCCATCCAGCCCGGTCAGCAGTACGCTGGACACACAAATCCTGGGGGGCCTGCAAGTAGGAAAGATCATGGCCACCACCGAGGACCGCTGGCATTCTCGGAGTCCCCAGAGGGAAAACGCGGAACCCTGCACCGAACACCCAGTCAAAAATGGTGAGTTGTATAAATCGGCAGTGCACGGCACCGGTAAGCGCTACGCCGTGCGCTGGCGTGACGAGAGCCGTAGGGAACGCCGTAAGTCCTTCACTCTCAAGGGAGATGCGGACAAGTTCGCGGCGAAGACGACCCACGAGCTGGAGCGCGGCCAGTACATAGACCCCGACGCCCGTAAGACACTCCTCCGCGCCGTGGCCGAGGACTGGCTGCAAAGTGCCGAGCACCGCCCGAGCACCGCCGAGGGGGCCAGGCGTCAGCTCGAACTGCATGTGCTGCCGTACCTGGGCGACCGTGCGGTGGGCGGTCTCAAGCGCGGCGACCTCCAACTGTGGATCAAGGACCGGCGGAAGGTGCTGGCCGATTCGACGGTCGCCATCGTGTACGGCCGGTTGAAGGCGGTACTGACCTACGCCGTACACAACGACCTGATCACCAAGAACCCGTGTGACGGCATCCCCGCGCCCAGCGTGAAGCGCAAGGAGCCCACCCCGCCGCCGACCGAAGTGGTGGCCGCCCTGATCGCCTCGGCACCTTCCCGCTACCGGGCGATGGTGCTACTCGCTGCCGGTTCAGGTCTGCGTCACGGTGAGCTGGTCGGCCTGGAGAGGCAGCACCTGGATCTCGATGTCGGTGAAGTCCACGTGAGGCAGCAGGCGGTACGACTCGACAAGGGAGACCCGTACATAGGGCAGCCCAAGACCGACCAGTCGTACCGGGTGGTACCGCTCGCTAAGACGGTCGTAGAGGCCCTGAGCGAGCATCTGCGGCGTTTCCCACCCACTGCGGTGGTCCTGGACGACCGGACCGATCCCAGGAAGCCTCACAGGCGTACGGCGCTTCTGGTCTTCGCCAACGCCAACGGCCGTGCCATCAACGGGGGCGGCTGGTCGCGGGTGTGGTCCAACACGGTCAAGCGGGCCGACGCCAAGCTAGAGAAGGACGGCTCGAAGCTGCGGGTGCCGCCCGGCACATCCGCCCACGACTTGCGGCACTACTACGCCTCGCTGCTGATCCTCCACAGGGAGTCGGTCAAGACGGTGCAGCGGCGATTGGGCCACGCCAAGCCTTCGGTGACCCTGGACGTCTACACTCACCTGTTCGAGGAGGTCGAGGACACCACGCGTGACGCGGTGCAGGACGCCCTCAAGGACATCAGCATCTAGCGTGTCCTGGACGTGTCCCAGCCCCCTCTACCGAACGCGAAATGCCTGGTCAGAGGGCATGGCTCGTGCAGTAGGACCAGAAACGGCCGTCGGAGATACAGAGAGCCTCGTAGACCGGCACCTCGAGGGTGCCGCAGGCGGTCCTCAGTCTTTGTGCGAGCGGGCGCAGCCGCTCCATCACCCGGCGGCTCGTCTCGCCCTCGGCCGGGTCCTGGCAGAGGAAGACGACAATGCCGTCGGGCCGGGAGCCACGGCGCTCACTGCCCTCGATCAGACACTCCGCGAGCTGCTCCGCCACGGGCGACCACTCGCGAGGCGAGCTCGGAATGCCGAGCCTCAGCCGACCGCCGAAGCGGCCGCGGTTGCCGTGCAGGGCGACCAGCACGATCGAATCGTTCGGATGGAACCCCATCATGTACGGCAGAGCGTCGGCCAGTTCGGAGGGGCCGCGCAGGGTGATCTGCTGCTCGTCGGCGGGACCGGTCGTTTCGTGGTGCTTGTTCATGGCACGACGGTCCCGCGGCGGCCCCGACCCCCGCGACCCCTGTGGATAACGTTATCCACAGGCCGACGGCCTCGTTCGCGCTTTGTCGGTGCCATCAGGTTGCATGGGGGCATGACCAACGCAGACCTCGACCTCGCCGACCCCGCGGACCTCCGCGCCTCAGCCGATTCAGTACTCGCCCGCCTCGTCTCGGACACCACGGGCACCGCCCGGCTGCGCGAGGACCAGTGGCGGGCGATCGAGGCGCTCGTCGCCGACAAGCGGCGGGCTCTGGTCGTGCAGCGGACGGGCTGGGGCAAGTCCGCGGTGTATTTCGTCGCGACCTCGCTGCTGCGCGAGCGCGGCAGCGGCCCGACCGTGATCGTCTCCCCCCTGCTCGCGCTCATGCGCAACCAGGTCGAGGCGGCGGCGCGAGCCGGTATCCGAGCCCGGACCATCAACTCCTCCAATACCGAGGAGTGGGACACGGTCCAGGACGAGGTGGCCGCCGGAGAGGTGGATGTGCTGCTGGTCAGTCCCGAGCGGCTCAACAACCCGGATTTCCGGGATCAGGTGCTTCCCAAGCTCGCAGCCGCGACCGGGCTCCTGGTCGTGGACGAGGCGCACTGCATCTCCGACTGGGGCCATGACTTCCGGCCCGACTACCGGCGGCTGCGCACCATGCTCGCGGATCTGCCGGCCGGGGTCCCGGTGCTCGCCACCACCGCCACCGCCAATGCGCGCGTGACCGCGGACGTCGCGGAGCAATTGGGCACCGGGGCGGGCACCGACGCCCTCGTGCTGCGCGGCGCGCTGGACCGGGTGAGTCTCAGCCTGAGTGTGCTCCAGCTCCCCGATGCCGCGACCCGGCTGGCCTGGCTGGCCGATCACCTCGGTGAGCTGCCGGGTTCGGGAATCATCTACACGCTCACGGTCGCGGCGGCCGAGGAGGTCACGGCGTATCTGCGGCAATGCGGTCACACCGTGGCCTCGTACACCGGCCGCACGGAGAACGCAGACCGGCAGCAGGCCGAGGAGGATTTGCTGGCCAACCGCGTCAAGGCCCTGGTCGCCACGTCCGCCCTGGGTATGGGCTTCGACAAGCCCGATCTCGGATTCGTCGTGCACCTGGGCTCGCCCTCCTCGCCCATCGCGTACTACCAGCAGGTGGGCCGCGCGGGCCGCGGCGTCAAGCACGCGGAGGTGCTGCTGCTGCCGGGCCGGGAGGACGAGGCGATCTGGCAGTACTTCGCCTCGGTGGCCTTTCCGCCCGAGGAGTTGGTGCGACGTACCCTCGGCGTGCTTGCCGAGGCGGGCAGGCCGCTGTCCCTGCCCGCACTGGAGCCGATGGTCGAGCTGCGGCGTACGCGACTTGAGACCATGCTCAAGGTCCTCGACGTGGACGGCGCCGTGCGCCGGGTGAAGGGCGGCTGGACCACCACCGGCCGGCCTTGGTCGTACGACGCCGAGCGCTATGCGTGGGTCGCCCGGCAGCGCGAGTCCGAGCAGCAGGCGATGCGCGACTACGCACGGTCGACTGGCTGCCGTATGGAGTTCTTGCGGCGGCAGTTGGACGACGAGGAAGCGGCCCCGTGCGGACGCTGCGACAACTGCTCGGGTGCCCGCTTCAGCGACAAGGTCTCCGATGCGGCCCTGGACACCGCCCGCGGGGAGCTGGGCAGGCCGGGCGTGGACGTGGAGCCCCGCAAGATGTGGCCGACCGGGCTTGCGGCGGTGGGCATCAACCTGAAGGGCCGTATCCCGGAAACGGAGCAGTGCTTCACGGGCCGGGCGCTGGGGCGGCTCTCCGACATCGGCTGGGGCAACCGGCTCCGGCCGATGCTTGCGCCACAGGCGCCGGACGGACCGGTTCCGGACGATGTCGCCACGGCCGTGGTGACCGTGCTCGCCGACTGGGCCAAGGGCCCCGGCGGATGGGCATCCGGCACTCCGGACGGCCCTCCGCGGCCGGTGGGCGTCGTCACTGTCGCCTCGCACAGCAGGCCCCAGCTGGTCGGCACCCTCGGCGCCCGGATCGCCGAAGTGGGCCGGATGCCGCTGCTGGGGACGGTCGAGTACGCGCCGGAAGCAGCGGACGCACGGATCTCACGCACCAACAGCGCCCAGCGAGTGCGCGGCCTGCACGAGGCGTTCGCCGTACCGCCCCGGTTGGCAGAGGCGCTGGCCGAGGCCGACGGACCTGTCCTCCTGATCGACGATCTTTCGGACAGCGGCTGGACCCTCGCCGTGACGGCGCGGTTGCTGCGCCGGTCCGGTGCGAAGGGGGTGTTTCCGCTGGTCCTTGCCGTTCAGGGGTGACAAGTGGGGTCAGAGGAGCTCCGGATGGGCAGGATCAGTGGAGGAATATGAGCCTCATACCCGCCGATTCCCGTCGGTGACGCCAAATTGCTCGTTGCCGCATGACCACGCGCCAGCAAGAATTGGAGCGCTCCCCGCGGGCCCGTTCGCGGCCCTGAAGGGCTGTGCCGCGGTGCGCCCGCACCCGTCCCCGCCCGCACTGTGGGCGCGTATGCGAAGGGAGGAACGTGACCTTCGGATTCGCTCCGTCCGCAGCCACTTCGATCAGCACGTCGGCGAATTCCGCCAGCCGCCTCGCCAGGATGCTCGAACCGGCCGAGTGGGCGGCAGCGGGGATACCCCTGCTGCGCAACCCCCGCGAGGTGGTCAGCGGGCTGCACACCCGGCACCGGCCGAGACCGGCGATCGCGGTTGTCGCCGTGCTCGACCACGAGGAACGGCTCGCCGCCAGCGCGTCGTTCGCCCGGCGCTCCGCCCCCGTGGACGGCTGGGAGTTTCGCAACGTACTGCTGGCCCATCTGCGCCGGGTCATCCCGCACGATCTGCGCCGGCGCACGCCCGTACGCACCGCCGTACTGCTCTACTGCCGCGAGGGCGACGAGCGCTGGACGGAGGAGGACGGGGCGTGGATGTGGGGGCTGCGGGACGCGTGCACGCTGCATGGGCTGCGCTGCGGGGCGTACATCACGCTGACGCGCGGCGGCTGGCAGGTGCTCGGTGAGGGCCGGGGCGGCCGGCGGCCCAGCTCCCTGTCGTCGCCGGGCGATCTCTCCGAAGCCGGGACCGACGCCGAACTGCTGCCGCTGCGTACCGCGAGCGGCGCCGCCGAAACCCTGCGACGCATCGCCGCCCGCTGAAGGACCACGGGGCCGGCGACGGAGGCCGGTAGGGGCAACTTTCCGGCTGCCCGGCCGGTGGGCAGCCGGACGACCGACCGGCTGCTCGGCACAGGCCGAGTGATCCGCCAGGACCGTGCGATCGCCGAAGACCGCGCGGTCTCAGCGGGCCTTGCGGTCCGTGAACACCCCGCGGTCCATGGAGACCTACGGCTCAGACGCCCGTCCCCAGCGCGGTGTTGATGCGCTTGGGGTCGCCGCACACGATCAGCAGAGCGGTCGCCTTCGCCAGGGCCGCGGGCAGTGCGCGGGCGGCATCGTCGTCGGCGCCTCCGTTGATCGCGACGACCACCACGGGACGGGCCGAGGCCCGGCCCACCGCAGCGGCGTCCGCGTAGAAGACGTCGTCACGGGCATCATGCTGGGCCCAGTAGGCGGCCTCACCGAAGGACAGTTCGTGCGCCGCCCACGGGTGTTGTTCACCGGTGGTGAGCACCAGGACGTCGGCCGGGGCGCGACCGGAGTCGAGCAGCAGGTCGACAGCCTCGTCGGCGGCGTCGAGCGCGCCGTCGGCCGGAGCGGGGATCAGCTGGATCTGAGGAACTGAGGGCTTGGCCGGCCGGGGAGCCTGGGGCTGCCCGGCGGAGGTGGCAGAGGTATGCGTACGCGGCGGAACGGGCCTGGCCGGACCGGGGCCCGGGTGTCCGGGACGCGGCGAGGCCGCGGAACGCGGACCGGGTACGGGACGGGGGGTCGGCGCGGTGCGGCCTGCGGCCGGAGTAGCGCGGGGACCCTGGGCACTCTCGTGAATCTGAGGCTCCTCGGGGATGAGAGGCATGAGTGGATGTCTATCAAATGCCGACGCGGAAGGCATCGGCGGGTGGGCACATGGGTGCGACTGCCCTGACGGCAGGGCCGGTTCAGAATTCGAAGCCGAGCTGGCCCCCGCTTTCCAGTTCGGCCGCCTCGGCGGACAGGCGCACCTTCTTGAGGTGCCGCCACTGGGGCAGCGCGTCGAGATAGGCCCAGGAAAGCCGGTGGTAGGGCGTGGGCCCCAGCACCGCGAGGGCAGCCTTGTGCACGGGCGAGGGGTAGCCGGCGTTGGCGTCGAAGCCGAAATCGGCGAATTCGCTGCGCAGTTCGGCCATCATCGCGTCCCTGTGCACCTTGGCGATCACGGAGGCAGCGGCCACCGCGACGCAGGACTGGTCCCCCTTGATGACCGTACGGACCTTCCAGGGGGAGCCGAGGTAGTCGTGCTTGCCGTCGAGGATGACGGCGTCCGGCCGGACCGGGAGCGCGTCCAGCGCACGGACGGCGGCCAGCCGCAGCGCGGCGGTCATCCCCAGTTCGTCGATCTCCTCCGGCGAGGCGTGTCCCAGGGCGTGTGCCGTGACCCACTGCTCCAGCAGCCCAGCCAGCTCCGTACGACGCTTCGGGCTGATCAATTTGGAATCGGTGAGACCGGCGGGTGGTCGGCGCAGTCCGGTGATCGCCGCGCACACCGTGACGGGACCGGCCCACGCCCCGCGTCCGACCTCGTCGACACCAGCGACGATCTTGGCGCCGGTGGTGGCTCTGATCGAGCGCTCGACTGTGTGGGTGGGTGGTTCGTACGGCATGGCGCCAGCAAGGTTACGCCGCCGCACCCCACCCACGACAACCGGATTGCACTTGCCGCATCCGCGTCACTGCAGTCACCCGATCCGCGTCAGCGCGCTCACCGGTTCCGCGTCGGCGATCAGCCGTTGCGAGGACGCAGCAGCGGCACCATCACCTGATCGATCATCTTGGAGATGTCTTCGTCGGGCCATTCGCTGCCGCACACCTTCGAGCGGTACATCATCAGGCCCGGAATCACGTCGAAGACCAGATCGCCGGTGGCATCGGGCCGTACGTCGCCCCGCGCGACCCCGCGGTGCACCACCTTGCGGAACAGCTGATTGGACGGCTCGACGAGCTGGCGCACGATCACTCCATGGAAGCGCTCGGCTGTGGAGCTGTCGCACTCGTGAAGCACCGAACGCAGGGCGAAGCCCGACCTGGAGTACATCGCGTCGCGCACGCGTCGGCAGAGCTGGAAGAGGTCCTCGCGAATGCTGCCGTGATCGGCGGCCTCGTCCAGAGTCGGCAGCCCTGCTTGCAGGGCGTCCGCGACAAGGTCCTCCTTCGACGGCCAGCGCCGGTAGACGGCCGCCTTGCCCGTCTGGGCGCCTGCGGCGACGCCTTCCATCGTGAGCCCGCTCCAGCCGACGGTACTCAGCTGTTCCAGAGCGGCCTCGAGGATCGCGCGTTCCAGCACGGGTCCTCGGCGGCGCAGCGAGACCGGGGATGTCTCGGTGGCGCCGGTGCAGCGCGAATTGCCCATCTTCATCTCTCCGTTGGGGACAGGAGTTCAGTGAACGCTTGCGTTCACTGAAGGGGATTCTCTACGGTTGACGCGACAGTGAACGGATACGTTCACTAACTCACGTGTGGGGGACCATAGTGACAACCTCTCAGTTAACTGCTCCAGCCAAGCCGGGAGCTGCCCGCAGACAGGGACGCCCCGGGATCGCCCTCGCCGTTATCGCCGCCCTGCAGCTCATGGTGGTCCTCGACACGACGATTGTGAATATCGCTCTCCCGCACATCCAAGGGGCGCTCGAGTTCACCACGACCCAGCTCTCCTGGGTGGTCAATGCCTACACCCTCACCTTCGGCGGACTGCTGCTCCTCGGGGGCCGGGCGGGCGACATTCTCGGCCGGCGGCGGGTGTTCGTCTTCGGCGTGCTGCTCTTCACCTTCGCCTCGCTGCTGTGCGGCGTGGCGCAGGAGCCCTGGCAGATGCTCGCCGCCCGCGCGCTCCAGGGTGTCGGCGGCGCCATCGCCTCACCCACGGCGCTCGCGCTCATCACCACGACATTCCGCGAAGGCCCCGAGCGCAACCGCGCGTTCGGCATCTTCGCGGCGGTCTCGGCCAGTGGCGCGGCCATCGGCCTGCTCGCCGGCGGCATGCTCACCGAGTGGCTGAACTGGCGCTGGGTGTTCTATGTCAACCTGCCGATCGGCATCCTGATAGCCGTGCTCGCACCGATGTTCATCAATGAGTCCGAACGGCACTCCGGCCGGTTCGACATCGCGGGCGCGCTCACCTCGACCGCGGGAATGGCATCCCTGGTCTACGGCTTCATCCGGGCCGCCGATGACGGCTGGAGCGATCGGCTCACCCTCGGCGCCTTCGGGGCGGCGGTCGTGCTGCTCACGGCGTTCGTACTGATCGAGCGGCGGGCGAAGGAGCCGATCACTCCGCTGCGGATGTTCGCCGACCGCAACCGTTCAGGTACGTATCTGATCATGATGAGCCTCGCCGCGGCGATGTTCGGCATGTTCTTCTTCATCGTCCTGTTCGTGCAGAACGTGCTGGACTACAGCCCGATCACCTCCGGTCTGGCGTTCCTGCCGGTCACGGTGATGATCGTGACCGCCGCCGGTATCTCGTCCAAGCTCCTGCCGGTGCTGGGGCCCAAGCCCTTCCTGGCCGCGGGCGCGGTGCTCACCGGGAGCGGCATGGCGTGGCTGACAGTGCTCGACCCGGGCAGCTCATATCTGGGCGGGGTACTGGGGCCGATGCTGCTCTTCGGATTCGGCATGGGTCTGGTCTTCGTGACGGCGACGCTCACGGCGGTCTCCGGCGTCGCTCAGCACGAGTCGGGTGCGGCTTCCAGTCTGCTCAACGCCACGCAGATGGTGGGTGGTTCCCTGGGACTGTCGATTCTCATGACCGTCTTCAGCACCGCCAGCCGCGAGGAGGCGGAACGTCAGATCCCGCTCTTCTTCGCGGATGGGACAGCGGCCCAGAAGGAAGCCTTCGCCAAGACGCACGAGTTGCCGCCGCCGTGGGGACACGAGGTGCTCGCGGAAGGCATCGCGACGGCGTTCTGGGCAGGAGTCGGACTGGTCGGACTCGCGGTGCTGACCGCGGTGTTCGTCGTCCGGGTGCGCAAGAGCGACCTGGAAGCGCTCAGCGGGGCGGCGGGCGCGGGCGGCGGCCACGCGGCATAGTGCCGCCGCGCGGAGCCGGGGTACGGGCCGTACATGGGGGTATGGCCCGTACCTCACCTGAGCCGGGTCAGTCGACAGCCTGGCGGCAGAGGCGGCAGCCACTCATGGCGTCTGCTGTGGTACCCACTCCGGAAGCCGCTCGGTCTGCTCCAGCCAGGCAGCCGGCGGCTGTCCCGACTTGCCCGCGGCGACCACACCGCAGGCGATGGCACAGGTCGTGTCGACATCTCCGCCCACTTGGGCGGTCGTCCAGAAAGCCCGCTCGAAGTCGCCGAGCGAGCGGGCCGCGGACCACAGCGCGAACGGAACGGTGTCATGCGCACTGGTGCGCCGACCGCTGCCGAGGACCGCCGCGACCGTCCCCGCATCGTTGTAGTCGAGCATGTCCCGCGCCCGGCGGAGTCCGGCTCCCACAGCGCTGCGCGGTACGAGCGCGATTACGCCGTCGAGCAGGTCCTCGGCCCCCGGCGGCCCGGCCGGATCCGCGGCCAGCGCGGCGGCGGCCGCCACGGCCATCGCCCCGACCACGGCCTCCCGGTGCTGGTGCGTGGTGTACGAGGAGATCTCGGCCTGGTGGGTGGCCTGCTCGGGATCGGCGGCGTACCAGGCACCGAGGGGCGCGATGCGCATCGCGGAACCGTTGCCCCACGAGCCCTGGCCCTTGAAGAGCGCGGCGGCGAGTTCACGCCAGTCGCCGCCCTCCCTGATCAGCCGGAGCATACGGTTGACGGCAGGACCATAGCCTCGGTCGAAGTCGTGGTGCTCGGCGAAGGACTGAGCGAGTGCGTCCTGGTCCACCCGGTCATGGGCCGCGAGCACGGACAGCACGGAGCAGGCCATCTCGGTGTCGTCGGTCCACTGCCAGGGGCCCGGCGGCAGGGCACGCCGTTTCAGCAATGGATAGTTCGAAGGAACGAAGAACTGGGAGCCCAGGGCGTCTCCCACGGACAGTCCGCGCAGGCTGTCCAGGGCGCGTTCGAAGCGCCGGTCGCGAGAGGATTCAGCGGTCATCTTCCTGCCACTCTATCCGGTGACGCCATAAGGCTCAGGTGTGCGCCACCGTTCGAACGGCCGGTCAAGGGTGTAGCGGCCGTCCTTGCCGAGCTGCAGAATCCGGGTCTCGGCGTTGTCCGGATTGGAAAGCGATTCGAATTCCGCGACCGACCAGTGGAACCAGCGCATGCAGAACAGCCGCATGGTCAGTCCGTGCGTCACCAGGAGCACGTTCGGCGGATGATCCGGCGACTCGAAACTCCGGTACAGACTCTCCAGGAACGCCCCGACCCGGTCGTACACATCCGCTCCCGACTCCCCCTGGGCGAAGCGGTAGAAGAAGTGGCCATAGGCGTCGCGGTAGGCCTTCTGCAGCCGGACGTCCTCCCGGTCCTGCCAGTTCCCCCAGTCCTGCTCGCGCAGCCGCGGCTCCTCCCTGACCCGTACCAGCTCCGGGTCGAGGGCGAAGGCGCGGAAAGTCTCATGGGTACGGCGGTAGGGCGAGACGTAGACGCTGACGCGCTCGCGCCCGAACAGCTCACGAAGCCGTGCGCCCGTCTCCTCGGCCTGCGTCCAGCCGGTCGGGGTCAGCCGCAGCGCATGGTCGGGCTCGCGCTCGTACACAGTGTCATCGGCGTTCCCCTCCGACTCACCGTGCCGGACGAGAACGATGCGTTGCGGTCGTGCCATGTCACGACAGTAGATCGGTCCGGACTCGGCCGAGCAGCCGGGAGGGGTCCGACCGGCGTATCGGGCTGGCGAAGAGGGCGGGGCGGTCGGCCTCATACCGTCCAGGACGGTTCGAGCTGCACCACATCACCGGCGAGCGCCGAGACATCCGCCTCGGTCTGCGCACGCAGCAGGAGCCGCTCGACCCGCTCTCGGCGGTACTTCCCGTGCTCCGCCGCCGACTGCCACATCGACATCACCAGGAACTCGCTCCCCGGCGCCTCCCCGAACAAGCCGCGCACCATTCCCGGCGACCCGGCCATCGCCGGGTTCCACACCTTCTCCTGCATCAGCGCGTAGTGCTCGACCCGGTCCTCGCGCACCCGGCAGTGCGCGACCCGTACGACATCGGCGTCCGTGAACCGCGGCTCGAACCCGGTCTTCACATCGAAGCGATAGTCGAAGAGCTTGACCTGTATGTCCTTGTACGTGCCTGTCTGCCCGGACGCCAGCCGGTCATGGGAGCGCGCCATGAACGAGTCGTAGAACGCCCGGCTCTCCCAAAAGGTAAAAACATGCGCGACATGCGGCCGCCCCTTGCTCCACCCGCCACCCTGTCCCCGGAATCCCGGCTCACCCAGCAGCCCCGCCCACTTCCGCTGCCCCCGCTCGAACCCACGACGGTCCACGACGGTGCAGCGAATCCACTTGACCAGCACCGCGCCATCGTACGGCGCGGAACGTGGCCCCGGTCACTCTCCGGCGGAGTCCGCCATCAGCAGCTCTCCCAGCCTCCCTGCGCACCCACGCCTTCTAGGGCAGCGAGCCGTGACAGCATGGTCAACCGACGTGACACTCCCGGCAGTTACGGGGAAGGGGAATCTGGTGAGCAGTCTCAACAAGGGGGTCCGGAAGGCTGAGGTGACCCTGCGGTGGGATCCGAGTCCCCTGGGTGAGCCGGCGCATGATCTCGACATCGTCGCCGCGACGTACCGGGCGGAGGCCCCACACGGTGAACCGGCGTACGTCGTCCACTTCGACAGCCGGTCACCGGATGGCACGATCATCCTGATCAGGGACAGCAAGACCGGTCAGGGCTTCGGCTCCGACGAGGTCATGACGCTGGAGTTCGACCGGCTGGCGGCCACGTACGGCCGCGTCGTCGTGGGTGTGGTCATCCAGCAGCGGGACGGACGCCGGGTGTTCTCCGACATTGCGAACACCCTCGTCCGCATCCTCGAAGGACACACCGAGCTGACGCAGAACGACTTCGCCGCCGTCCAGGAATCCACCGCGGCCGTGGTGGGCGAGTTCGTCCGCAGCGATGCGGGCGAGTGGCAATTCCACGAAACCGTCCGCGGGTACGACGCCGACCCTCAGTCCTTCGTCGAGCTGATGGGCAGCTGATCAGCGGCTGGGAAGAGGAAGGGAGGGGCGCCCGGCACGGTGGCCGGGCGCCCCTCCCTCTCATTCAATGGGTGCCGTCAGCTGCAACCGCTGGTCGAGCCGCAGCCCTCGCAGATGTAGCAGGAGCCGGCCCGCTGCATCTTCGTCCCGCAGGAGAAGCACAGCGGTGCGTCCGCGCTGATGCCCAGCTGCATCTCGACGAGCTCCGCCGAGGTGTGCGCCTCCTTCGGAGCCGGGATATCCAGCTTGGGGGCGGCGACCGGCTTCAGCGTCTCCTGCTGCTGGCGCGGGGCGGACTGGGCCAGACCCTCGACGTCCATCTCCTCGTCGGACGGCTCGTACGAACCGGTCTCCAGGTGACGCTGACGCTCCTCGGCCGAGTGGATGCCGAGCGCGGAGCGCGTCTCGAAGGGCAGGAAGTCCAGCGCCAGGCGGCGGAAGATGTAGTCGACGATCGACTGCGCCATCCGCACGTCCGGGTCGTCCGTCATACCGGCCGGCTCGAAGCGCATGTTGGTGAACTTCGAGACGTAGGTCTCCAGCGGCACGCCGTACTGCAGACCCACCGACACGGCGATCGAGAAGGCGTCCATCATGCCCGCGAGGGTCGAGCCCTGCTTCGACATCTTCAGGAAGACCTCGCCGAGACCGTCGTCCGGGTAGGAGTTGGCGGTCATGTAGCCCTCGGCGCCGCCCACCGTGAAGGAGGTGGTGATGCCGGGACGGCCCTTGGGAAGGCGCTTGCGGACGGGGCGGTACTCGACGACCTTCTCGACCGCGGCCCGGATCGTCCCCTCGGCCTTCTCGGCCGCTGCGGTGGCTTCGGGGCTCTGGTTGCCCTTGGTCTTGGCGGAGAGAGGCTGGCCGACCTTGCAGTTGTCGCGGTAGATCGCGAGCGCCTTGACGCCCATCTTCCACGCCTCGAAGTAGACCTCTTCGACATCCTCGACCGTGGCGGTCTCCGGGAGGTTGACCGTCTTGGAGAGCGCGCCCGAGATCCACGGCTGGATGGCGGCCATCATGCGGACGTGACCCATCGCGGAGATGGAGCGCTCACCCATGGCGCAGTCGAAGACCTCGTAGTGCGCGGTCTTCAGACCGGGGGCGTCGACGACATTGCCGTGCTCGGCGATGTGGGCGACGATCGCCTCGATCTGCTCCGGCTGGTAGCCGAGACGGCGCAGCGCCTGCGGCACCGTGCCGTTGACGATCTGCATCGAGCCGCCGCCGACCAGCTTCTTGAACTTGACCAGCGCGAGGTCGGGCTCCAGGCCGGTGGTGTCGCAGGACATCGCGAGGCCGATGGTGCCGGTCGGGGCGATGACGGACGCCTGGGAGTTACGGAAACCGTTCTTCTCGCCGAGACGGATCACGTCCTGCCAGGCCTCCGTGGCGGCGGCCCAGATCGGCGTGTCCAGGTCGTCCATGCGGACGGCCACGGCGTTGGCGTCGGCGTGCTGCTTCATGACGCGCTTGTGCGGAGCGGCGTTGCGGGCGTAGCCGTCGTACGGACCGACGACCGCGGCGAGCTCGGCGGAGCGCTTGTACGAGGTACTCGTCATCAGCGAGGTGATGGCGCCGGCGAGCGCCCGCCCGCCGTCCGAGTCGTACGCGTGGCCCGTAGCCATCAGCAGGGCGCCGAGGTTGGCGTAGCCGATGCCCAGCTGACGGAAGGCGCGGGTGTTCTCGCCGATCTTCTGCGTGGGGAAGTCCGCGAAGCAGATGGAGATGTCCATCGCGGTGATGACCAGCTCGACGACCTTGGCGAAGCGCTCGATGTCGAAGGACTGGTGGCCCTCGCCGTCGTCCTTCAGGAACTTCATGAGGTTCAGCGAGGCAAGGTTGCACGAGGTGTTGTCCAGGTGCATGTACTCGCTGCACGGGTTCGAGCCGTTGATCCGGCCGGACTCGGGGCAGGTGTGCCAGTGGTTGATGGTGTCGTCGTACTGGATGCCGGGGTCGGCGCAGGCCCAGGCGGCCTCGGCCATCTTGCGGAAGAGCGACTTGGCGTCGACCTCCTCGATGACGTCGCCGGTCATCCGGGCACGCAGCCCGAACTTGCCGCCGGACTCGACGGCCTTCATGAACTCATTGTTCACACGGACCGAGTTGTTGGCGTTCTGGTACTGGACGGACGTGATGTCGTCGCCGCCCAGGTCCATGTCGAAGCCCGCGTCACGCAGCGCGCGGATCTTCTCCTCTTCCTTGACCTTGGTCTCGATGAAGTTCTCGATGTCGGGGTGGTCGACGTCGAGGATGACCATCTTGGCCGCGCGGCGTGTGGCGCCGCCGGACTTGATCGTTCCTGCGGACGCGTCGGCGCCACGCATGAAGGAGACGGGACCCGAGGCGTTGCCGCCGGAGGAGAGCAGTTCCTTGGAGGAACGGATCCGGGAGAGGTTCAGGCCGGCGCCGGAGCCGCCCTTGAAGATCATGCCCTCTTCCTTGTACCAGTCGAGGATCGACTCCATGGAGTCGTCGACGGCCAGGATGAAGCAGGCGGAGACCTGCTGCGGCTGGGGCGTGCCGACGTTGAACCACACCGGCGAGTTGAAGCTGAAGATCTGGTGCAGGAGGGCGTACGCCAGCTCGTGCTCGAAGATCTCGGCGTCGGCGGGCGAGGCGAAGTAGTTGTAGTCCTCGCCGGCCTTCCGGTACGTCTTCACGATCCGGTCGATCAGCTGCTTGAGACCGGTCTCGCGCTGCGGGGTGCCGACGGCCCCGCGGAAGTACTTGCTGGTGACGATGTTGACCGCGTTCACCGACCAGAAGTCGGGGAACTCGACGCCACGCTGCTCGAAATTGACCGAGCCGTCGCGCCAGTTGGTCATGACGACGTCACGGCGCTCCCAGACCACCTCGTCGTACGGATGCACGCCGGGGGTGGTGTGGATTCGCTCGATACGCAGGCCCTTGCTCGCCTTGGATCCCTTGGGGCGGGACCCTCGTGCCGGGCCGCTCGTCGTCTCTGTCATGCCGCCTCCCATACATGGGCAAAAACGCCCTGAAGTGCCCACTTCTTCCCGTGGCACAGTTCTGTGTCTGATGCCTCGGGCGCCAGCGCACAGCGCCCGTGACAGGTCTTTTGCCGCTCTACCGGCGATCGGCGGGCCGCTGGGGCGGGCCGAACCGCTCAGCCAGGTGTTGCTCAGTCCGCGGCGGTGGCGGGCACGGGGACCTCAAGGGTCTCGCCGCTCCCGCATTTCTCTGCGGGAGGCCGTTGTTCGCGGAGTTCCGCGATGGCGGCCTCGAAGTCTTCGAGTGAGTCGAAAGCCCGGTACACGGACGCGAAGCGCAGGTACGCGACGAGGTCGAGTTCCTGCAGGGGGCCGAGTATGGCCAGGCCCACGTCGTGGGTGGTCAGCTCGGCACTGCCGGTGGCGCGCACCGCTTCCTCGACCCGCTGGCCGAGCTTGGCGAGGGCGTCCTCGGTGACCGGCCGCCCCTGGCATGCCTTGCGGACGCCGGAGATGACCTTCGTACGGCTGAAGGGCTCGGTCACGCCGCTGCGCTTGATCACCATCAGCGAGGCGGTTTCCACCGTCGTGAAGCGGCGGGAGCAGTCAGGACACTGCCGGCGACGCCGGATCGACGTTCCGTCGTCGGTGGTGCGACTGTCGACGACACGGCTGTCGGGGTGCCTGCAGAAGGGGCAGTGCATGGCTCCCAACCCCCTCCTTCACTGCACGACTGAATAGCCTCGACAGGGCGGTCGAAGCCCTTCGAAGCAGCCCCAAGCATAGGCGATGGCCGCGGTCTTGAAGGACCGGGGACCACAACTTCTGGGCTACGGACACAATCCAACCACTAGATCTGGGGTTTGGTCGCATTTTCGAGCCTCAGCGCGTGTCGCGCGGCCACGCCTGCACACAGCAGGCGTACGGGTGGTGACACCGCGCCATCGAAGCCGCGAGGGCCGACGCGGAACCGGCACGGGAGCGACGCAGGACGGGCGCGGAAACGTCGCGCGCACGCCGGACGGGACCGGCTACGAGGTTACGGGAATCGCGCGGCTCCGTGGATTCCGGGCCCCCGAGTGCAAGACTGGGAATCACCCGGTAACACCCCGCTCCACCGCATGCCGGCGGTGAGGGTTACCGTCGTGGCCCGATTCGCTTTACGGCCCGATCGTTCGCACATACACCCAGCCAGGCGCTCGCGTCAGGCAATCTGCGATTTTTCACTCGAACGTGTGTTTGGCGCAACCTTTCGAAACCCACTACCGTTGTCCAGCTAGGGAGACCATTCGAGAGGGGCCGACGTGACCACCACCGCAGACAGTGCCACCATCACTGCCCAGGACCGCTCCCAGAACCGATTCGAGCCGGTGCATGCCATGAATGACGCAGCCACGACACCCGAGGGGCCCAAGCCCACGCGTTCGCTGCCCGGCCGACCTCCAGGGATCCGAGCCGACAGCTCCGGTCTCACGGATCGGCAGCGGCGCGTCATCGAGGTGATCCGTGACTCCGTACAGCGTCGGGGATACCCGCCGTCGATGCGTGAGATCGGCCAGGCGGTCGGGCTGTCCAGCACTTCTTCCGTGGCACACCAGCTCATGGCTCTGGAGCGCAAGGGCTTCCTGCGCCGGGACCCGCACCGCCCCAGGGCGTACGAGGTGCGCGGCTCCGACCAGCCCAGCACGCAGCCGACCGACACGACCGGCAAGCCCGCCGCCTCGTATGTGCCGCTCGTCGGCCGGATCGCGGCCGGTGGCCCGATCCTCGCCGAAGAGTCCGTCGAGGACGTCTTCCCGCTGCCCCGCCAGCTTGTGGGTGACGGCGAGTTGTTCGTGCTGAAGGTCGTCGGCGACTCGATGATCGAGGCCGCGATCTGCGACGGCGACTGGGTGACCGTGCGCCGCCAGCCCGTCGCGGAGAACGGCGACATCGTGGCCGCGATGCTGGACGGCGAGGCCACGGTCAAGCGCTTCAAGCGGGAGAACGGCCATGTGTGGCTCCTCCCGCACAACGCGGCGTACCAGCCGATTCCGGGTGATGAGGCGACCATCCTCGGCAAGGTGGTGGCGGTGCTGCGGCGGGTGTGACAGGCCCGTCGGCTCTGACCGGCCCCGGGACCCACTGCGCCGGTCCCGGGGCCCAGTTGTTCCTGCCCGCCGTCATGGTTCCAACCTGCCGTCGCTGGCCCTACCTGCCGTCCGCCTTGGCCGAGGCGTCGATCGCGGCCAGCGATCGGCGCACCTGGTTACGGTCCGTCGTGTACCAGAAGTCGGGCAGCGAGGCGCGCAGATAGCTGCCGTACCGGGCATTGGCCAGCCGCGGGTCGAGTACGGCGACGACGCCCCGGTCGCCCGTCGCGCGTACGAGACGGCCGGCGCCCTGGGCCATCAACAGGGCGGCGTGCGTGGCGGCGACAGCCATGAAGCCATTGCCGCCCGCCTCCTCCACGGCCTTCTGCCGGGCACTCATCAGCGGGTCGTCGGGGCGTGGGAACGGGATCCGGTCCATCACGACCAGCTGGCAGCTGGCTCCCGGCACATCCACGCCCTGCCACAGGGAGAGGGTGCCGAACAGACAGGTCTCCGGGTCGGCGGCGAAGGCCTTGATCAGCTCGCCCAGCGTTTCCTCGCCCTGGAGCAGGATCGGCTTCTCGAGCCTGCCGCGCAGCTCCTCGGCGGCCGCCTGGGCGGCCCGCATCGAGGAGAAGAGACCGAGCGTACGACCGCCGGCCGCCTCCACCAGCTCGGCGAGCTCGTCCATCATGTCCCCGCGGGAGCCTTCCCGGCCGGGCGTCGCCAGATGGCGCGCGACGTAGAGGATGCCCTGCTTCGGATAGTCGAAGGGCGAACCGACGTCGAGCCCCTTCCACTGCGGGCTGGTGACCTCGTCACCTTCGCCCGTGGCCGCTTCCGCGGTGCCCTCGGGAGCCAGACCGAGGGAGGCCCCGACGCCGTTGAAATCGCCGCCGAGCTTGAGCGTGGCCGAGGTCAGCACCACCGAGCGCTCCGCGAAGAGCTTCTCGCGCAGCAGACCGGCGACGGAGAGCGGTGCCACCCGCAGGGACGCGCCGAAACGATCGTGTCGCTCGAACCAGACGACGTCGTACTCGGAACCCTGCGTGATGCGCTCGGCAACGTCATGGATGTTCTCGACGGAGGCGAGCGCTTGCTTGCGTACGGCGTCCTCGTCCTGGACGGACTTGTCGCGGGTGCTGCCGAGGGCCGAGATGACCGTGCGCGCGGCGTCGCGCAGTGCCATCAGGGCGTATCCGAGGTCCTCGGGGATCTCTTCGAGCCGGCCGGGGAGCGCGAGCTCCATCACCCGCTCGAAGGTCTCGGACGCCGTCTGCAGAGCATCCGCTGCCTTCTCGTTGACCAGCTTGGCGGCGCGGCGCACGGCACGGTTGACCTGGCCTGGTGTGAGCTCGCCGGTCGCGACGCCTGTCACCCGGGAGACCAGCTCATGGGCCTCGTCGACGATCAGCACCTCGTGCTGCGGGAGCACCGGGGCGCCCTCGATCGCGTCGATCGCGAGAAGCGCGTGGTTCGTGACCACGACATCGGCCAGCTTCGCGCGCTCGCGGGCCGCCTCGGCGAAGCACTCCGCGCCGTATGCGCACTTCGACGCCCCCAGGCACTCCCGGGACGAGACGGAGACCTGCGACCAGGCCCGGTCGGAGACGCCAGGCGTGAGATCGTCGCGGTCCCCGGTCTCGGTCTCGTCGGCCCAGTCGCGCATCCGGAGCAGATCCTGCCCGAGCTTGCTGGTGGGTGCGGCGGCCTCGAACTGATCGAAGAGGCCGTCTTCCTCATCCTGCGGCACTCCCTCGTGGAGGCGGTGCAGACACAGATAGTTGGAACGCCCCTTGAGCATGGCGAACTCCGGCCGCCGGCGCAGCAGCGGGTGCAGCGCCTCGACCGTCCGCGGAAGATCACGCTCCACGAGCTGCCGCTGCAGGGCGAGGGTGGCTGTGGCCACCACGACCCTCTCCCCGTGCGCCAGGGCGGGCACCAGATAGCCGAGCGACTTTCCGGTACCGGTGCCGGCCTGGGCAAGCAGATGGGAATTGTTGTCGACCGCTTCTGCGACGGCCTCGGCCATGGTGACCTGGCCTGGCCGTTCCACGCCGCCGACGGCGGTGACGGCGGCATGGAGGAGCTCGGGGAGGGATGGCTTCGTCATAGCCAGTCCACCCTACGGGGCGCCACTGACAGCCCGATCCCGGATCGGGTCATCGTGCCGGGCTCAGCGGATTGGGGACGGTGCCGTGGACTGCGGCATGGGGACGGTCGGGGCGGTCACGGTAGCCGTCCAGATGCAGTCGGTTGCGGTTGAGACAGAGGCGCTCGATGTCCGGCGTGAGCAGGTCGAACGTCTCGAATCGTTCCTTGAGCTGCGGGAAGCGGGCCTGATGGCGCAGGATCTCCGCCCGTACGAGCGAGAAGAACTGAGCCTCCGGCACACCCAGTTGCTCCTCACATAGGGGTGCGAGAAAGCGGAAGACGCCGACGAAGAGCCCTGAGTGGATGAACTGCGTCAGGAAGGCGGGCTCCTCGGTGAGAAGCGTCTTGCGTACGTCGTCGGGCATGGAGTCGTGCTCGGGGAGCGGCTGGGCGCTGATGTTGACGTCGTCGACGAAGTCCTTGATCGCCAGACGGACGGGTACGTCGTGGTCGTCGTGGACGACGATGGCGTTCTCGCCGTGCGGGGAGAAGACGGTGCCGTAGCGGTAGAGGAAGTGCAGCAGGGGCGGGAGCAGCGCGGAGAAGAGCCGCTGGAGCCAGACCGCGGGAGCGAGTCCGGAACGGGAGACGAGCTCCGCTGTGAAGGACCTGCCCTCACGGTCGACGTGCAGCAGCGAGGCGAGAGTGCGTGCCCGCTCGCCAGGAGCGAGACGGGGCTGCAGGGGCTCGCGCCAGATCGCGCCGAGGAGTTCCTTGTACTGGTACGGCACCTCGGGCAGGTGATCGTAGAAGGGGTGCTCGACGGTGACCGATGCGACTTCGCCGAGCAGGATCACGCCGCACTCGTCACGCAGGAACGGGTCGGCGTCGCACAGTCCGCACACCCAGGAGGTCACGGCGGGAGCGGCAAGGGTCCGCTCGGTGGGCAGGCCCCGCCAGACCAGGGTGTTCAGGATGGACAGCGGCAGCTTCACGGTGTGCCGGTCGGTGCGGTCCAGGTTCACGAAGGTGCGGATGGACTGCTGCGGCAGCCGCAGATCACCGTCCGTGGGGAGCGGAACGATGGCTCCTTGTGCGATCGCGGGGGCGAAGAGAGGCACGAGTACCTCGTCCCACTGCCAGGGATGTACGGGCAGATAGAGATACGCGTCCGGGTCGAGGCCCCTGGCACGCAGCACGGCGGCGAAGGACGTACGGACGGACGCGTCCAGCTCACGGGCGTACAGGTCCTCGGGGTGGGACAGCCGGGAGACGCCCCGGTAGGCGGCGAGAGCGGAGCTGACCGCGATCCAGGGGAGCTGGGCGGGTCGGCGGGACTCGGGCGACCAGCGGGCGGTGTCCGTGGCGGAGAACCCGATGCGGCCCTTGTTGAGGACGATCAAGGGGTGACCGGTCTGGTGGCCTTCGAGTTCGGCGTAGCCGAGGTCGGCGAGCTCCGCCGCGGTGAGTGCGTCGTGGTCGAGTCCGGTGTCCGAGACGAGGGTGGTGGTCAGCTCGCGCAGGAGATGGCCGAGCGTGGCGCCGTCGACGGCGAGCCGGTCGCGGGCCCGGACGAGGAACGCGAGCGGGTCGGTGAAGGGCCGGCCCTCGTGCTCGATGGAGTCCGGGTCGACTCTCCAGCTTCCGTACGCTCCGCGCCCGGCTCGGAAGGACAGGCTGCCACCGTCGTCCAGCGCGAGTGTGTAGCGGGCGGGGGACGCGGAGGCAGGGGCCCCGCGGTCCGGGACCGGCTCGATGATCTCTTCGTAGGCGAACTCCCCGAGCATTTTGGCGAGGAGGCGCCCCGCCGCCCGGCTCCAGGTCCCCGAGGTCAGACCGGGAGGGGTGAACGGGACGGCGGGCGGCTGTTCGGAGTCGTGGGTGGCAGGGGACTTCGGCACGAGGACTCCTCGAGTGGAACCGATGCGGGTCGAGCGGTGTGAATGTCGAGCGGTCCAGATTGGGCAGCGGGTCGTTCACAGCAGGTTGCGAAGCGCGCGATCGCGGACCATGAGGGCAGCACGCTTGTCGGGGAGGTCGACTTCGGCGGAGAAGCGGAAGCCGGCACTCAAAAAGGCGGACACGGAGGGGGTGTTGCGCAGATCGGGTTCCGCGATGACGCGTGCGCAGCGGGGGCGATGGTCGAGGACAAGGTCGGCCACCGCTCTGAGGAGGGTCGAGCCGACACCGCGGCCGCGGTCGGCGACGCCGCCGATGAGGATGTGGATGCCGGTGTCATGGGGCCGGGCGGGATAGTGCCGCGCGAGAGGGTCGAGGTCGGCGCGGTAGATCTCGAAGTAGCTCATGGGGATGCCGTCGAGGACGCCGAGGCAGGGGACGCTGCGGCCGTCGCCGTCGAGTTGGGTGCGCAGGTGGGCGGCGGTGACGGAGTCGGGTCCCGCCAGTTCCCAGAAGGCGGCCACGGCGGGGTCGTTCATCCAGCGGCTGATGAGCACCGCGTCGCGTTCGATGCGTACGGGGACGAGCTGCAGGGAACCGGCGGAGGTGGCGGCGGGGCCCCAGTCCGCGGGGGTGCCGAGCAGATCACCGCTTGCCGTGGCCTCCGCCTCGCCGGAGTCGGCCGAAGGCTCGTTCTCCCGGAAGAGCGCGAGGAGTTCCTCGGGGAGGCGCAGTTCCAAGGTGTCCTCGGCGCCCGTGCCGAGCTGAGGTGTCGGACCGGCTCCGGTGTCGGTGCTCGCATCGGTGGGGGGCACAGCGGCGCTCTCCTCTCGCAGGTCGGTCGGGTTAATCAAGGACGAAGCGGGTTGGTGATCGTGACGTAGACGGACTGGGTGTCGACGGGGCCGACGAGCTCGTCGAGGCCGCGCAGCCGGGTGAGCAGATTGGCCTTGGAGCGGAGCGTGGGGGCTTCGAGGAGCTGCGCGGGCAGGGGTGAGCCGAGGCCCGCGGTCGCCGCGAGGAACTGCCGGAAGGCGGCGATGAGTACGCGCTCGTCCGCGAGACGCTGCGCGCCGAAGGCTCCGATCAGGCCGAAGACGTTGTTGATGCCGAGGTAGTAGGCGAACCGCTCGTCGGTGACTTCGTCGGAGACGAAGGTGTCGCTGGCCGAGCCGATGCCGGGGAGGCGACGTTCCAGTTCGACGCGGTGGGACTCGCGGAAGTAGTAGCCCTGGTTGTCGCGGTAGCGCCCGCCGACGGGCCAACCGTCGGGGTCGAGGATCACCAGGGTGTTCTGCTGGTGGGCTTCGAGGGCGATGCCCGCCGTGGCGTCCAGCCAGAGCACCGGGCGTACGACGCGGTCGAGGTAGCGCAGGAACCACTCGGCCGCGACCGCTCCGGCGGGCCGGCCGGTGCGCGCGGAGAGCCGGGCCACGATATCGGCGAGGCGTGAGTGCATGCCGGGGCGGCCCGGCCAGGGGCGGGGCGCTGTCAGTCCCGCGATGCAGACGGCGTCGTCGTCCGGGCCGAAGGGATTGTGGCGCAGCATGACATCGAGTCCGGGCAGCGGTTCGCCGTCGGCGTTGTCGACGGCGAGCCAGGCGGGGTCTCGCACGATGTCGAAGCCGGGGTGTGCGGACTGCCACTGCTCGGCGAGTCCGGTGCGCAGGAGCCGGTGGACTTCCACGCCGCGGTGGAGTTCCTTGCGGAGGTTCTCACGGCGGGAGTTGGTGATGCGTACGCCGAGGGAGAGCTTGAGCATGGCGGGGGCGCCGGGACGGTGCACGGTGCGGACCGAGGAGGTGGGGTGCCAGGGGTCTCCGCAGGGCCCGAGGTCGTGAAGAAGACCGGCGTCGAGGAGGGCGGTGACGGCGGGGCGGTGCTTGAGTTCGTGTGCCTGCCAGGGGTGGAGCGGCAAGGCAGCGGTGTGGTCGGGGAGTTGGAGGTCCCCGCAGAGGCGGGCGGTGAGCTGCTCGGCCGACAGGGTGCGGCCCTGTTCGGTCCAGGCCGATTCGGTGGCCAGGACCGACCGGTCGACGGCCATCCAGTGCAGGGGGAACGAGCCGCGCAGCTCCGGTGAGTAGAGCTCGACTTCGGCGTCGGAGAGGCCTTCGCGGCTCTTGGGTGCGGGGTGGAGGGGGTGGCCGAGCAGGAGCGACTGCTCGGCGGTGAGGAAGAGGTCGGCCCCGGAGTCGGGTTCGGGGTGGGCACGGCGGTCGGTGATGAAGTCGGTGGTGCGTCGTACGGAGTCGGCGACCCGGCCGACCAGGTCGGCTCCTTCGCTCTGGCCCGCCTCCCTGCCGAGGAGGGCCGCCACGGTGACGGCGTCGGCGGCGGGTGCGTCGCGCAGGGCTCCCTCCAGAGCGGGCGGAC
Organism: Streptomyces sp. NBC_00322; assembly: GCF_036147535.1. NCBI lineage: Bacteria > Bacillati > Actinomycetota > Actinomycetes > Kitasatosporales > Streptomycetaceae > Streptomyces > Streptomyces sp. NBC_00322. The sequence continues at coordinate 2,561,217 of NZ_CP108019.1, forward strand.
CAAAGCGATGCCAGCCGCCGGCCGACCAGTACTGGACGGGGACGAGCAGTGCGGTTCCGCTGGCATGCAGCGGGATGCGCAGGGTGTGTCCGTCGGGCTTGTCGAGGTTGTTTTCCCGCACCCAGCAGCGGAGCAGATTCTCGACGCCCGCCGCGTCGGCGGCGCGGTACGGATCCGGGTGGTCGAGGTACTCGACGGCTCTCGCTGTCGCGGGCGGGCCGAGCGTGGGGGCGGTGGTGTGCTGATCGGCGTGACCCCCGCTCTGCTGGCGCGGCACCGTCGTCGGCTCGGCCGTGACGGCGCGGCGGCATCCGCTCTGCCCACGGTCGTCACCGGTGGGGCGGCCGTCGGCCTCGGGCACTTCGGGTGCGGGAGTGATGTTCACGGGGGTCTTCCTTGTGATGTGTCCGGGTCAGCGGGACTGCCCGCTGTCGGTGCGGCGGTGCATCGAGCGCTCGGCGGCAGCCAGGGCGTCGGCGAAACGGTCGAGGACGGCCACGGCCTGTTCGTCGGTGAGGATGAGAGGAGGCAGCAGTCGTACGACGCCGCAGTGGCGTCCGCCGAGTTCGACGATGAGTCCGCGGCTGAGGCACTCCTGCTGGACGGCGGCCGCAAGGGCGGGCGCGGGCGGCGGGACCAGGGCGTCCGGGGCAGCCGCATCGGGGTCGACGAGTTCGACGCCGATCATGAGGCCCCGGCCGCGTACGTCTCCGATGCACGAGTGGGCGGCGGCCAGACCCTGCAGGCGGCCCAGCATGCGCGCGCCAAGGGTCGCTGCGCGGTCGGCGAGCCGGTTCTCGCGCACGAAGGCGAGAGTGGCCGCGCCCGCCGCCATCGCGAGTTGGTTGCCGCGGAAGGTGCCCGCGTGGGCGCCGGGCTGCCAGGTGTCGAGTTCGGAGCGGTAGACGATCACGGCAAGCGGAAGGGAGCCGCCGATCGCCTTGGAGAGGACCATGACATCGGGCACGACACCGCTGTGCTCGACCGCCCAGAAGGTGCCGGTTCGACCCACCCCTGTCTGCACCTCGTCGGCGATCAGGGGGATGGACCGGGCGGCGGTGATCTGCCGCATCCTGCGCATCCAGATGTCGGGGGCGGGGATGACTCCGCCCTCCCCCTGCACCGGTTCCAGGATCATGCCCGCAGGCCGGGGCACCCCGCCCTTGGCGTCGTCGAGGAGGCTCTCGGTCCAGCGGGCGCCGAGTTCGGCGCCGCGCTCGCCGCCGATCCCGAAGGGGCAGCGGTAGTTGTGCGGGAACGGCAGCCGGGTCACCCGTACGTCGGTGGCGCCGCCCGAGGCGTCGAGCGCTCCGGCCGTCATGCCGTGGTAGGCGCCGGTGAAGGAGAGTAGGCCGTTGCGGCCGGTCGCGGTGCGGACGAGTTTGAGAGCCGCCTCGACCGCGTCCGTGCCGGCGGGCCCACAGAACTGGATGCGGGCGTCGTCGGCCAACTGCGGTGGCAGCGTGGCAAACAGCTCGGTGGTGAAGGTGTCCTTGACCGGTGTGGCGAGGTCCAGGACATGCAGCGGCGCCCCGGAGTCGATGACCTTCCTGATCGCTTCGAGGACCACGGGATGGTTGTGGCCGAGTGCCAGGGTCCCCGCACCCGACAGGCAGTCGAGATAGCGCCGCCCGTCCGCTCCCTCGATCGTCAGCCCGCGCGCCCGTACGGGAACGATGGGCAGCGAGCGCGCGTACGTACGTGCCGCGGACTCGCGCAGCGACTGCCGTCGCAGGATCCCCTCGTGTGCGGCGGGTGGTGCCACCGGAGCAGGTTCGGTCACGGCCACGGCTGTTGGTCCTCCCGCTGTAACAGTTGCGTTCCACATCGGTACAGCGCTCGCACGCCGCCCGGCCGGGCTGAACGCTGACCTTGCGTACCCCGTACGTACCAACGACGCCGGAAGCCGGGGATCACGGGCCAATCGGAAGATCCTTGCGGGGAGGGAACCGGGGACCTGGTGCGCGCCGTCCCCATCGGCACCGGCATAGTGGGAGCCGCGCTCCGGCTCGGGCACCCGACGCCGGAGGCACGTCAGTTGGTCAACTCAGCTCAGCAGTACTGAAGTCCCAGGGGGATCACGACATGCGACCCATTCGCCCGACGCTGGCAGCGGCTTCCATCGCCGCCGTGCTCGCGCTGGCTGCCACCGCCTGCGGTCCGAGCGAGGACAACGCGGGCGACAAGCCGAGCGCACCCGCCAGCCAGTCCGCCGACGGCAAGATCACTATCCCGGACGATCTCAAGGACCGGCTCAAGGAGCACGGGATCGACCTGGACCAGTGGAAGAACGGCGAGTGGAAGAACTGGGACAAGGACAAGTGGCTGCGTGAGGCCAAGGACTTCGTCAACCCGATCATCGAGGATCTGTGGGACACGGACCGGATGCGTGACGCCGAGAAGCCGCCGGAGAAGCCCGTCGACAACGACATCTCAGGCGACAAGGGTGTCACCGACCCGACGCCCGCGCCGGTCAACGCGCAGGCTGTGAAGGCGCCGTACCACTCCAATGCCGGGGAGGCCGGGAAGGTCTTCTTCGACGGGCCCGAGGGTTCGATGGTCTGCTCGGCGACCGTGGTGAAGGACCCCGCCCACCCCGGCAAGTCCAACATGGTCTGGACGGCGGGCCACTGTGTGCACGCGGGCAAGAAGGGCGGCTGGTACCGCAACATCATGTTCGTGCCCTCGTACAACGACAGCGCCAAGCCCATCTCCGAGCTGAGGAAGGCGCCCAAGGAGGAGGTCGCCCCGTACGGCACGTGGTGGGGCGACTGGGCGCAGACCTCCGAGCAGTGGATCTCCCAGGGCGCGGCGACCGGCGGCCAGGGCGCTCCGTTCGACTTCGCCGTGATCCATGTCGTCCCGGAGAAGGGCAGCACCGGCAAGTCCCTTGAGGAGACGGTCGGTTCGGCGCTTCCGGTGGACTTCAACGCACCGGCCGTGCCGAAGATCGCCAACATGACCGCCGAGGGTTACCCGGCGGCGCCGCCGTTCGACGGCCAGAAGCTGTTCCAGTGCGCCGACAAGCCGGGCCGGCTCTCCATCACGGCCAATGACCCGACGATGTACCGCATCGGCTGCACCATGACCGGCGGTTCGTCCGGTGGCGGCTGGGTGGCCAAGGGTTCGGACGGCAAGCCTGCCCTGGTCTCCAACACCTCGATCGGCCCGGTCACGGCCGGCTGGCTGGCGGGTCCGCGCCTGGGCGAAGAGGCCAAGGGCGTCTACGACTCGGTCAGCAAGAAGTACGCGAGCCGGTAGGCGACTTGCCCCACAGGGCATACGCGCTGACGGAAGGACAGGGGCCCGCGGCCGGGTGGCCGCGGGCCCCATTCTGTTCCTCGTGGAGACTCCGTGCAGGTGGGACCCCGTCTCAACTGCGCGGCGAGGCACCCGCTTAGAGTGGTGCCGCAGCAAGGGGCGGTCCCGGAAGGCCGCCCTTTCGCGTGACACGTTCATGGCATAAATCCATTGCACATCAGGCATTGCACATCAGGCATTGCGCATCAGGCATTGCGCATCAGGGGGAATCGTTTCCATGCGATCCATACGTCCATTGCTGGCTGCCACCGGGATTGCCGCAGCGCTCGCGCTGACGGCCACCGCCTGCGGCCCGGGCGAGGACCAGGGCGCCGGCAAGCCCGCCGCTTCCAGCACCGCCGCCGACAAGGGCGCCGACCTTCCCGGCCTGGCCGACAAGCTCAAAGAGCACGGCATCGACCTGGACAAGTGGAAGAACGGCGAGTGGAAGAACTGGGACAAGGACAAGTGGCTGCGTGAGGCGCAGGACTTCGCCAACCCGGTGATCGACGGCCTGTGGAAGACCGAGCGGATGCAGGAGGCCAAGGATCCCTCGAAGACGCTCGCCACGAAGGACGCCCCGGCCGACTCCGGCACCGACCCGGAGCCCGCGCCGGTCAAGGCGGAGCCGGAGAAGCTCCCGTACCACGATTACGCGGCTCCGGTCGGCAAGGTCTTCTTCGACTCCCCCGAGGGTTCGATGGTCTGCTCCGGCACCGTCGTGAAGGACCCGCGCAACCCCGGCAAGTCCAACCTCGTGTGGACCGCGGGCCACTGCGTGCACGCCGGTCAGGCGGGCGGCTGGTACCGCAACATCGTCTTCGTGCCCGCGTACAACGACAAGGGCAAGTCGGCAGCCCAGCTGGCGAACGCCCAGCCGCAGGAGATCGCCCCGTACGGTTCCTACTGGGCGGACTGGGCCTCGACGTCCAACGAGTGGATCAGCGCGGGCGGCCCGACGGGCGCCGGCGGTGCCCCGTACGACTACGCCGTTCTGCACGTGAAGCCCGAGAACGGCACCAAGTCCCTGGAGGAGACGGTCGGCAACGCCCTGACGGTCGACTTCTCCGCTCCGGCGGCCTCGACCGTCAGCGCGATGGGCGCCTGGGGCTACCCGGCCGCTCCGCCCTACAACGGCCTGATCATGCACAAGTGCATCGACCGTCCCGGCCGCCTGACGGTGGTCCCGGGAACGCCCGCGATGTACCGCATCGGCTGCACCATGACCGGGGGTTCGTCCGGCGGCGGCTGGTTCCGGGTCCAGGGCAAGAACACCGTCCTGGTCTCCAACACCTCGATCGGCCCGGTCACCAGCGGCTGGCTGGCCGGCCCCCAGCTGGGCAAGGGCGCCGAGCAGCTCTTCACCGTGATGAGCGAGAAGTACGGCGACAAGTAGCCGGCCTGATGGCGTGAACGCTTGAGGCCCGCACCCCGAGTGGGGTGCGGGCCTCAAGCGTTGCGACAGGACGAGGTCAGCGAATCACCGGTACATACGGTGCCAGCGCGGCGGCCAGCTCCTCATGCACCTGAGCCTTGAGCAGCGTGCCCTCCGTGGTGTGCTCCTCGGAGAGAACCTCGCCCTCGGCATGCACCCGCGAGACCAGCCCGCCCTGGGTGTACGGCACGAGAACCTCGATCTCGACCTCGGGCCGCGGCAGTTCGACATCGATGAGTGCGAGCAGCTCGTCGATGCCCTTGCCGGTACGCGCCGACACCGCGATCGCGTGCCGCTCGATGCGCATCAGCCGCTGGAGGACGAGCGGATCGGCCGCGTCCGCCTTGTTGATCACCACGATCTCGGGCACGTCCAGAGCGCCCACATCGCGGATCACCTCACGCACGGCGGCCAGCTGCTCCTCCGGTGCGGGGTGCGATCCGTCGACCACATGCAGGATCAGATCGGATTCGCCGACCTCCTCCATGGTGGAGCGGAACGCCTCGACGAGGTGGTGCGGCAGATGCCGTACGAACCCGACGGTGTCGGCCAGGGTGTAGATCCGGCCGCTCGGCGTCTCGGCCCGGCGGACGGTCGGATCCAGGGTGGCGAACAATGCGTTCTCCACCAGGACGCCGGCGCCCGTGAGGCGGTTGAGCAGTGAGGACTTTCCTGCGTTGGTGTAACCGGCGATCGCGACCGAAGGCACCTTGTTGCGCCGGCGCTCCTGGCGCTTGATCTCGCGGCCCGTCTTCATTTCCGCGATCTCCCGGCGCATCTTCGCCATCTTCTCGCGGATCCGGCGCCGGTCCGTCTCGATCTTGGTCTCACCGGGGCCACGGGTGGCCATGCCGCCACCGCCGCCGCCACCCATCTGCCGGGACAGCGACTGACCCCAGCCGCGCAGCCTCGGCAGCATGTACTGCATCTGCGCGAGCGCGACCTGCGCCTTGCCCTCTCGGGACTTGGCGTGCTGGGCGAAGATGTCCAGGATCAGGGCGGTCCGGTCGACGACCTTCACCTTGACGACGTCTTCGAGTGCGATGAGCTGACCGGGGCTGAGCTCACCGTCACAGACGACGGTGTCGGCGCCGGTTTCGAGCACGATGTCGCGCAGTTCCCGCGCCTTGCCCGAGCCGATGAAGGTGGCCGGGTCCGGCTTGTCACGGCGCTGGACGACGCCGTCGAGCACCAGCGCGCCCGCCGTCTCGGCGAGGGCTGCCAGCTCCGCGAGGGAATTCTCCGAGTCCTGCACCGTCCCCGAGGTCCATACGCCGACCAGCACCACACGCTCAAGGCGCAGCTGCCGGTACTCGACCTCGGTGACGTCCTCGAGCTCGGTGGAGAGGCCCGCCACACGCCGCAGCGCGGCGCGCTCGGTGCGGTCGAACTGATCGCCGTCCCGATCTCCGTCGATCTCGTGGCTCCAGGCGACGTCCTCTTCCATCAGGGCATCGGCCCGAAGGCTCTCGGTGCGCGTCTCCGCGAAGCTCTGCTCGTCCTGGGAAGGGGATGAAGAGGAGGTCATTGGATCCTTTACGTCGATGGGGAAAACGAAGATCAGTGCCGGAGGAAAGTCCGGTACACCAGTCACAACGCGTAACGGATCCGGATGATTCCCGAGGGGGCTCCGGCCCCGGCGGCGTCGCCGACCTGTTGATGGTCGCACGCCCCCGCCCGGGCCGTCACCCGGGTTTCAGCCTGCCACGGGGGGCGTGGGAGCCGTGCTGCGCCAGTCCGGGTGCCCGGGCATCGGCGGCGTCCGCTTCGCGTACAGCCACGCGTCGAAGAACGCCGACAGATCACGCCCCGCGATCCGCGAGGCGAGGGCCGCGAAGTCCGCGGTCGTGGCCGTACTGTCCCGGTACTCCCGCACCCAGTCCCGCTCCAGCTGCCTGAAGGCGTCCGTCCCGATCGTCTGCCGCAGCGCGTAGAGGACCAGTGCGCTGCCGTCGTACACCACCGGCCGGAAGAGGCTGATCTTCTGTCCCGGCACCGGAAGCTTCGGTGCCGCGGGCGGGCCGCCGTCCGTCCGCCACTGGTCGGACCGCTCGTAGGCCGCTCTCATCCGCGTCTCGATCGGCCGCTGCGCCTTCTCCTCGGCGTACAGGGCCTCGTACCAGCTGGCATGCCCTTCGTTGAGCCACAGATCGGACCAGCTGCGGGGCGAGACACTGTTGCCGAACCACTGGTGTGCCAGCTCGTGCACCATGACCGAGTCGACGTACCACTCGGGGAAGGCTGCGGTGGTGAAGAGCGAGCGCTCGAAGAGCGAGAGGGTCTGCGTCTCCAGCTCGAACCCGGTGGCGGCGTCGGCGATCAGGACTCCGTACGTCTCGAAGGGGTAGCGGCCGACCTTCTGCTCCATCCACTCCAGATGCGCCGGTGTCTTCTTCAGCCAGGGCTCCAGCTTCTCCCGGTCCCCGGCGGGAACCACATCGCGTACGGGCAGCCCGCCCGGCCCCAGGCGCTTCACGACGGCCGAGCGGCCGATCGAGACCTGGGCCAGCTCGGTGGCCATGGGATGCCGGGTCCGGTACGCCCACGTGGTGGTGGAGCGCGTCCGCGCCCTCGTCGTCCGTACACCGTTGGCGACCACCGTGTACTCGTTCGGCGCGGTGACACGGAAGGTGAAGTACGCCTTGTCGGCGGGGTGGTCGTTGGAGGGGAAGACCCGGTGGGCGGCGTCGGCCTGGTTCGCCATCGCAAGCCCGTCGCCGGTGCGTACCCAGCCCCCGGCGGTGGGCGGGCCGCTCGGGTCGCTGGTGTGGGTGACCGTGATGTTCATCCTGGAGCCCGATGCGACGGCCGCGTCCGGCTCGACCACCAGGTCCTCTCCGGCGGTCGTGAACGTGGCCGGGTGGCCGTTCACCTCGACCGCACGGACCGTGCCGTGCGCGAAGTCGAGGTTGATCCGGTCCAGTCGCTCCGTCGCCCGGGCGCCGATCCTGGTGACGGCGTCCAGCGGCTTGGTGTTGCTGCCGCCGTAGGTGAGGGCGATGTCGTACGTGAGGACGTCGTAACCGGGATTGCCCAGCTGCGGGAACAGCGCATCACCAATGCCGAGCGGTGCGGGCGGAGGCAGAGCCGCGGCGACGAGGGTGGCCGAGGCGGTGGCCAGCAGGGCGGCACGCAGGCGCCGATAAGTGAGCAGCATGCCCTACGGCTATCAGCGCTCCCGGCGAGGACCGTGACGGCGCGCGTCGCGCCCACCCGAACGAGGTCAGGAGGTGGCAGCCGGATGCTGGGCACGGCTCACGTCGTACACCCCCGGCACATCGCGCATGGCCCGCATCAGGGCGGGAAGTCCTGCGGAGTCAGGGAGTTGAAGGGTGTACGTGTGCCGCACGCGCTGCTGGGTCGGCGGTTCGACGGTCGCCGAGACGATGGCTGCGCCCTGGGCGGCGATGGCTTCGGTGAGGTCGGCGAGCAGCCGGGGGCGGCCGAAGGATTCGGCGATCAGCGTGACTCTGCACTCGGCCGAGTCGCCCCAGGTCACCGGGATGGGCTCACGGTCGAGTGACTTCATACGGGCCACGGCGGGGCATTCCTCGCGGTGGACCGTCACCGTGCCGCCGCGGACCGCGAAGCCGGTGACGGCGTCCGGCGGCACGGGTGTACAGCAGCCGGCGAGCCGGACGGTGGCGTCCGGGAGGTCGACGACGGCGTTTGCTGCGGTGGGCCGGTCGGCGGTGACGGGGGCCGCTCTGCGAGGGGCGGCGGCCGGAATCTTCGTGCCCTCCGGATGGGCCGCGAGCCAGGAGGTGATGGCGATGCGTGCGGCGGGTGTGCGGGCGTGGTCGAGCCAGTCGGGCGAGGGGCCGGACGCGGCGTCCTGGGCCACCAGCAGATGCACGGTGTCGCCGTCGCTCAGCACCGTACTCAGCGTCGCCAGGCGGCCGTTGACGCGTGCGCCAATACAGGCGTGCGCCTCCTCGCCGTACTGGGCGTAAGCGGCGTCCACACAGCTCGCGCCGGCCGGAAGTCCGAGCGTGCCGCCGTCGGCGCGGAAGACCGTGATCTCGCGGTCCTGCGCCAGTTCGGCGCGCAGTGAGGTCCAGAAGGTGTCGGGGTCCGGGGTGGACTCCTGCCAGTCCAGCAGGCGGGAGAGCCAGCCGGGCCGGGTCGGGTCGGCGCGCTCGCCGTCGGCCGGCTCTGCGCCCTCGACGGGCACGTAGGGATTGCCGAGGGCGATCACTCCCGCCTCGGCGACCTTGTGCATCTGGTGCGTACGGATGAGGACTTCGGCGACCGCGCCGTCCGGGCCCGCGACGGCCGTGTGCAGCGACTGGTACAGGTTGAACTTGGGCGCGGCGATGAAGTCCTTGAACTCGGAGATCACCGGGGTGAAGCAGGTGTGCAGCTCGCCCAGGACGCCGTAGCAGTCGGCGTCCTCGCCGACCAGCACGAGGAGCCGCCCGAAGTCGGTGCCGCGCAGCTCGCCGCGCTTGATGCGGATGCGGTGCACGGAGACGAAGTGCCGTGGCCTGATCAGCACTTCGGCCGCGATGCCGGCTTCCCGGAGCACTGTCCGGAAGTTCTCCGCGATGGCGTCGAGCGCGTCCCAGGCGGTCGCGTTCTCCGCGATGAGGGCGCGGGTGCGTTCGTACTCCTCCGGGTGGAGGATCGCGAAGACCAGGTCTTCCAGCTCGGTCTTGAGTGCCTGGACGCCGAGGCGTTCGGCGAGTGGGATGAGAACGTCGCGGGTGACCTTGGCGATGCGTGCCTGCTTCTCGGGCCGCATGACGCCGAGCGTGCGCATGTTGTGCAGCCGGTCGGCGAGTTTGATCGACATCACGCGGACGTCGTTGCCTGTGGCGACGAGCATCTTGCGGAATGTCTCGGGCTCGGCCGCCGCGCCGTAGTCGACCTTCTCCAGCTTGGTCACGCCGTCGACGAGATAGCAGACCTCGGCGCCGAACTCCGCCCGTACCTGATCGAGCGTCACCTCGGTGTCCTCGACGGTGTCGTGGAGGAGAGAGGCCGTCAAGGTCGTTGTCTCCGCGCCCAGTTCGGCGAGGATCAGAGTAACGGCGAGGGGATGCGTGATGTACGGCTCGCCGCTCTTGCGGAACTGCCCGCGGTGGGAAGACTCAGCCAGGACATACGCCTTGTGCAGGATGGCGAGGTCCGCCTCCGGGTGGTGCGCGCGGTGCGCATCGGCGACATGGCCGATCGCGTCGGGCAGCCGGTCGCGGCCGGCGGGCCCGAGGAGCGCGGCGCGACCCAGCCGGCGGAGGTCGATCCTGGGACGGCCGCGCCTGCGGCTGTGGGCACCAGGGTTCGTGGCCTCTGCACTCATGGGGCACCTCCGGCAGCTTCGACCGGCGGTGGAGGAGCAGGCGTGCCCTCCGGGCCGGTGCTTGATGCTACCGAGCCCACCACGTGGCGCAGTCCGGCTCTCGCTCAGCGTGAAACGGATCACCCATTCGAGCGAAGCTCTATGCGATCACGGTTTCGGTCCGATCGAGGAGAAGCTACGCCCGAAGGGCTACCCGACAGCGGGTCACTGAGCGAGGAGCGCCGGTTCGATGTGGCCCTCGGCGACGATCACCGCGGGGCCGGTCATCTCGATCTCGCCGTCCGGATGCTCCGTGATCACGAGCCGCCCGCCGGGCAGATCCACGATGTACGCGACGGGGGCACCGGTGACCGAGGGGTCCACGCCGTCCCTGCGGGCCGCCGCGACGGCGACGGCGCACGCGCCCGTGCCGCACGAGCGGGTCTCGCCGGAGCCTCGCTCGTGCACACGCATGGCGACATGGCGCTCGCCGCGGTCGACCACGAACTCGACGTTCACGCCGTCCGGATAGACCGACGCCGGGCTGTACGGCGGTTCGCGGAACAGGTCGCCCGCGTGGTCCAGGTCCTCGACGAAGGCGACCGCATGGGGATTGCCCATGTTCACATTGCGGGCGGGCCAGCTGCGGCCGTCGACAGTGACCGTGACGCCCTCCTGCGAGAATCGCGCGCGGCCCATGGAGACCGTGATGTCACCCGCGGCGGAGCCACTGACGGACTCGGCCTTGGCGAGGTGCACCTTCTTGACGCCGCCGCGGGTCGCCACCGCCAGGTCGCCCGCCCCGACGAGGCCCGCGCGTTCGAGATACCTCGCGAAGACGCGTACGCCATTGCCGCACATCTCGGCGATCGATCCGTCCGCATTGCGGTAGTCCATGAACCACTCGGCCTCGCCGGCCATGGCGCGTGCCTCGGGGTGAGCCGCGGACCGAACGACATGTAGCAGGCCGTCGCCGCCGATGCCGGCTCGGCGGTCGCAGAGCCTGGCGACGGCGGAGGCAGGCAGGTCGATGGCGTTGTCCGGGTCGGGGACGATCACAAAGTCGTTCTCGGTCCCGTGGCCCTTGAGGAAGGCGATCCGCGAGTTGCTCACGGATCAACTGTACGAGAGCCCGCCGACAACGCGGTCAGCGGAGGCGGGCCACACGCCAGACGGCGAGCGCGACGAGCGCGGCGCCCACCCCGACGTACAGGGCGATCACTCGCCAGTCGGGGCGTTCGCCGGAGCCGAGGGGCGGCAGACCGGGCCAGGTGTGACCCACCCGGCGGGCGGCCATCAGACCCCAGCCCGCGGCGCAGCAGCTGATGAGCAGGCCCAGCATGGCGACCACGGCGCCGCCGTCGCCGGTGCCGAAGGCGAGGGGGAACGCGAACATCAGCGAGCCGACAGCAGCGAGCCCCACGATGGGAGCGAGCTGCCAGATCCGCAGCCTTCGCTGCGGCCGCAGCTCGACCTCGACCTCGTCCGGAATCAGGTCCTGCTCATCAGGACCGTCGGGACTGAGACGGGACGCGCTCTGCACTGCGTCCCGTGCTTCCCGTTCTCTGTCGCGAGGGCCGGCCTCCATCGCCACGCGCCTCCCAACTCGGACTCCACGTCGATCGATGCTGCGATGATGGCACGCTCCAGGGCGCCGAAATGACGGGCAGAGCGTCCCGATGCAATCACGTGATCAGGCTGTGACCGCTCGTTCGACCAACGTCAGCGCCAGGTGCGGAAGTTCCGCCCGGTCCTCGGCGGCGCCGCTCAGCCAGTGCACACGCGGGTCCCGGCGGAACCATGAATCCTGGCGGCGCGCGAAGCGCTTCGTGGCGCGCACGGTCTCCTCGCGCGCCTGAAGTTCGGTGCACTCCCCCGCGAGCGCCGTGAGCACCTGTTGGTAGCCGAGCGCGCGCGATGCCGTGCGCCCCTCCCGCAGACCCTGCGCCTCCAGCGCGCGCACCTCGTCGACGAGGCCCGCCTCCCACATCCGGTCGACGCGAAGCGCGATGCGCTCGTCGAGCTCGGGGCGGGCCACATCGACGCCGATCTGAACGGTGTCGTAGACGGCGTCATGTCCGGGGAGGTTGGCCGTGAAGGGCTTGCCGGTGATCTCGATGACTTCGAGTGCCCGCACGATGCGGCGGCCGTTGCTGGGCAGGATCGCCTTTCCGGCCTCCGGGTCGGCGGCGGACAGCCGGGCGTGCAGGGCGCCCGAGCCGCGCACCGTCAGCTCCTCCTCGAGCCGGGCGCGGATCACCGGGTCGGTGCCGGGGAATTCGAGGGCGTCGATGGCGCCGCGTACGTACAGCCCGGAGCCGCCTACGAGGACGGGCGTACGGCCTTCGGCGAGCAGCCGGTCGATCTCCGCCCTGGCCAGCCGCTGGTACTCGGCGACGCTCGCGGTCTCGGTGACGTCCCAGATGTCCAGCAGTCGGTGCGGGACACCGCCGCGCTCCTGGGTCGTCAGTTTGGCGGTGCCGATGTCCATCCCCCGGTAGAGCTGCATGGAGTCGGCGTTGACGACTTCGCCACCCAGTCGCTGGGCGAGGAAGACGCCCAGATCGGACTTTCCGGCCGCGGTGGGACCGACGACGGCGATGACCCGCGCTGCGGGAGCTGCACTTCTCACTGCCCCAGTCTCGCAAACCCGCGGGCATGTCCCCGAACGAGCGAGGTGACGGCACGGGACAAGGTTCGTTGCCTGTTGCGAGGTTCCGAACGCCGGTTTCTCGACCGGGTGCCCGCGGGCGGCGCAATGGAACGCTCCGGGCGACGCGGAACTTCGCCCACACGAGTAGCCTATGGAGCAGATATGGGTGTTTTTTCACGTTTTCGTCGTAAGTCGAGCACGACTGTCGAGGCGTCAACCGAGGAAGCGACCGCCGGGACACTGACGGCCGAATCCTCGGTCGATTGCGGTTCCGACGCCGGTACCGAGAAGGCGGGTACCGACAGCGGTTCCGTGTCCGGGTCCGATGCGGGTCCGGAAACGGAAGCGCCGAAGGACGCGGCGGCGAAGGTCACCGAAGCCGAGGAGGCGGCGGTTGCCGAGACCGCCGTCGCCGAGAGCGTGGAGATCCCCAAGCAGCAGTCGGCGGATGAGGCGGCGGACAACGAAGCCGACGAGGGCGCCCGCAAATAGTCCCGCAGTCCCCGCAAGGGAAGGTGACCCATGGGCTTCATGGACTCGTTGAAGGTCAAGCTCGCCCCGGCCAGGAACAAGGTCTCCGGCCTCGCGCAGCAGCACGGGGACAAGATCGAGCACCGGTTGGACAAGGCCGCCAGGGCGGTCGACGCCAAGACCAAGGGCCGGTACAGCAGCAAGATCGAGTCTGGCACCGGCAAGGCCAAGGACGCCCTGGACCGCATTGCTCACAAGGCCGAAACCGCACACAAGGACGACGGCACCACACCGCCGCCCGCCTGACACATTCGGCACATCGACGGACGGCCGCGGAACGCGTGTTCCGCGGCCGTCCGCCGTTGCCATCCGGCTGTTGCCGTCCGGCCGTTGCCCCTCCGCTACGACCAGGCGGCCACGAAGTAGCCGACGCCGTAGGGAGCGTCCTCGTAGAGCAACTGCCCTGCCAGGCCCGCCCCCTCGGCCGCCCCCGCAAGAACCTGCCAGGGCGCGCGGCCCGCCGCCTTGAGTTCGTACGCCAGTGACTCGTCCAGCGCCTTGAGCGCCTCCACGTCGGCCGCTCCCAGCGCGCGAGCGGCCTGCGCGTCGAAGTCGGCCGCCCGCTCGTCCAGATAACCGGGCGCCTTCAGCGTGCGGGAGGCGCTTCCGTCGCCCATCACCAGCAGCGCGACGCGCTCCGCCCGGGCGGCGAGCTCCCGGCCGACGGCAAGGCAGCGTTCCGGGGCGAGTGGCTCGCCGACGCCGAGGCCCTCCACCGGCAAATCCCACTGGGCGCGGGTCAGCAGCCAGGCTCCGACGGCCAGGGACGGCGGCAGTGGCCGCTCCTGGCCCTCGCCCGTCCCCAGCGTCACGTCGATGTCGACACCGAAGCCGTGGAAGGAACCGGTCGCGCCCGCCGAATACGGGCCGCGGCTGTGCTGTCCAGCGGGCCCGATCACGACCAGCAGATCGGGACGGGCGGCGGCGAGCACTCCGAGGGCGTCGGAGCACGCGGTACGCGCCGCGTCGAGTTCCGGCGCGGCGCCGGCGGCGACGTCGGGCACGAGCAGCGGAGGGCAGGGGCACACGGCGGCGGCGACAAGCATGATCGGCAGCCTAATGCGTGGTCATGGGCGCCTCACCGACGCCGGTCAGTCGCAGCCGCACCCGGGCGCCGCGGCGGCCGGCAGCGGCTCAGGAACGCCGATCCTCGGCAGCCCCAGCATCACTCCGGCAGGCTTCGCGGCCGCCTCGGCGTTGCGCTTCTCCCAGGCGTCGCCCGCGCGGGTGCGCCGCACGGATGTCGCAGCGCCCTCCGCGAGCAGGTGGTGCGGTGCGGCGTAAGTGATCTCGACCGTCACCACATCGCCGGGGCGCACGTCCTCGTCCGGCTTCGCGAAGTGGACGAGACGGTTGTCGGGCGCACGGCCCGAAAGCCGGTGCGTGGCCCCGTCCTTGCGGCCCTCGCCCTCCGCGACCATGACCTCCAGCGTCCGGCCGACCTGCTTCTTGTTCTCCTCCCAGGAGATCTCCTCCTGGAGGGCGACCAGACGCATGTACCGGTCCTGGACGACCTCCTTCGGGATCTGCCCCTCCATGGTCGCCGCGGGGGTGCCGGGGCGCTTGGAGTACTGGAAGGTGAAGGCGTTCGCGAAGCGCGCCTGCCGCACGGTGTGCATGGTCTGCTCGAAGTCCTCCTCGGTCTCGCCCGGGAAGCCCACGATGATGTCCGTGGAGATGGCGGCGTGCGGAATCGCGGCGCGCACCTTCTCGATGATCCCGAGGAATCGCTCCTGCCGGTACGAGCGGCGCATCGCCTTGAGCACGGTGTCCGAGCCGGACTGCAGCGGCATATGGAGCTGCGGCATGACGTTCGGCGTCTCGGCCATCGCCGCGATCACATCGTCCGTGAAGTCGCGGGGGTGCGGCGAGGTGAAGCGGACCCGCTCCAGGCCCTCGATCTTTCCGCAGGCGCGCAGCAGCTTGCTGAAGGCCTCGCGGTCACCGATGTCGGAGCCGTACGCATTGACGTTCTGTCCGAGCAGGGTGATCTCACAGACGCCCTCGGCGACGAGCGCCTCGACCTCGGCCAGGATGTCGCCGGGCCTGCGGTCCTTCTCCTTGCCGCGCAGCGCGGGCACGATGCAGAAGGTGCAGGTGTTGTTGCAGCCGACCGAGATGGACACCCACGCGGCATACGCCGACTCACGGCGGGTCGGGAGCGTCGAGGGGAAGGCCTCGAGCGACTCCGCGATCTCGACCTGCGCCTCTTCCTGGATGCGGGCGCGCTCCAGCAGGACGGGCAGCTTGCCGATGTTGTGCGTGCCGAAGACGACGTCGACCCACGGCGCCTTCGTGACGATGGTGTCGCGGTCCTTCTGGGCCAGGCAGCCGCCGACGGCGATCTGCATCCCGGGCCGCTTGGTCTTCATCGGCGCGAGCCTGCCGAGATTGCCGTACAGCTTGTTGTCGGCGTTCTCCCGCACCGCGCAGGTGTTGAAGACGACGACGTCGGCGTCACCGTCGGCACCCTCGGGCGCGCGGACATAGCCCGCGTCCTCCAGGAGGCCCGACAGGCGCTCGGAGTCGTGGACGTTCATCTGGCACCCGTAGGTGCGCACCTCGTAAGTTTTCGCACTCATCGCGCCAACCAGGGTACGGGGTCGCACTGACGCTCCGCCTCGCCCGTCCGCGAGCCGGGGCCTGGCCATCACAGGGAGTGAGCTGGCAGGATCGCGGCCATGTTCCCCGCCCCGTCCCGCCTCAGCCGAAGCCGCGCCCTGCAGGCGTCCGCGGCCGCCCTCGTGGTGTTCGGGCTGCTGGCGTGGTGGCTGCTGCCCATCGGAGAGTCGTCCCCGAAGGGGAAGCTGACTTTCAGCACGGGCGTGCAGAGCGGGGTCTACCAGCGGTACGGCGCGCTGCTCAAGGAGGCTCTCGCCCAGGACATGCCGGATGTGCAGATAGATCTGCGCACCAGCGAGGGCTCGCAACAGAATCTCGCGCGCGTGGCCACCGGCGAGGCCGACTTCACCATCGCCACGGCCGACGCGGTCGCCAAGTACAAGCGGGACAGCAAGCCGGGCGCCGACCGGCTGCGCGGCTGCGCCCGGCTGTACGACGACTATGTGCAGCTCGTCGTACCCCGCTTCTCAAAGGTGAAGTCCGCCCGCGATCTGCGCGGCAAGCGGGTGGGTATCGGGCCCGCGAGGTCGGGTGTACGGCTGATCGCCGAGCGGCTGCTCACGGCCTCGGGGATCGATCCGGCGCGAGACATCACTCCGGTCGCGGCCGGGATCGACACCGTGCCCGCACGGCTGGAGGCCGGCGAGCTCGATGCCTTCTTCTGGTCGGGCGGACTGCCCACCAGCACCATTCAGGAGTTGTCCGAGCGCTTCGAGATCAAGCTCATCCCCCTGGAGGCCGATCTCGTCGACAAGCTGCACACCACGGGCGACACCAGCTACTACCGCGCCGCCGTGATGCCCGCCGACGCCTATCTCCAGGCGCAGAGCGGGGTGCCCGTGCCGACGGTGGCGGTGGCGAATCTGCTGGTCACCACCGACCGGATGGATCCGGAGATGACCGAGGGCTTCACCCGTACGGTGATCAAGAGCCGGGACCGGATCGGCAACACCGTGCACCCCGCGCAGCTGGTGGATCTGAGGACCGCCGTCTACACGGATCCGCTGCCACTGCACGAAGGAGCCCGGCGCTACTACCGCTCGGTCAAGCCGTAGGAGACGTACGCGGGACGGTCACGGTCACCCGCAGACCGCACGGCTCGTGGTGCTCGTACGCGATCGAGCCGCCGCCGGCGGTCAACAGTGCGCGCGAGATCGACAGGCCCAGACCCGAGCCCTTGATGTTCTGATGGCGGCCGCTGCGCCAGAAGCGGTCGCCGATACGGGCGAGCTCCTCGTCGGTCAGGCCGGGACCGCCGTCGGTGATCACGACCGTCGAGGTGGCCCCGTTGGAGGCGACCGAGACGGTGACCTCCTCGCCACTCGGGGTGAACTTCAGGGCGTTGTCGATCACCGCGTCCAGGGCGCTGGAGAGCGCGACCGGGTCGGCCCAGGCCGTGACCGCTGCGCGGTGTTCGGTCAGACGGACGCCCTTCTCCTCGGCGAGCGGACGCCAGGCGGCAATCCGTTCCGCAGCCAGTTCACCGATGTCCGTGAGCCGGAGGTCGGCGCAGGCGTGCTCGGCCAGCGCCAGGTCCAGCAGGTCGTCGAGGACCTGGGCCAGGCGCCTGCCCTCGGTGCGGACCGAGGCGATCTCCTCGTTGCCCTTGGGGAGTTCCAGCGCGAGGAGCTCGATGCGCAGCAGCAGGGCGGCGAGGGGATTGCGCAGCTGGTGGGAGGCGTCGGCTACGAACGCCCGCTGCTGTTCCAGTACTTCTTCTACGTTGTCGGCCATCTCGTTGAACGAGCGGGCCAGGCGTCTGAGTTCCGGGGGTCCACCCGCCGCCGCGACGCGCGAATTCATCTGCCCGGTCGCGATGTCGTGGGTGACCGCGTCCAGGATGCGTACGGGCCGTAGTACCCAGCCGGTGAGGCGGAACGCGGCGCCGACGGCGACCAGCATCGCCGCGCACTCGCCCGCCGCGATCAGCAGCCAGCCCTTCAGGACGCGTGAACGCAGCTGGGCGGTGGGCGAGTCGGTGAACACGACGGCGACGACGTCGCCGTCCCGTACGACGGGTGAGGCGACGACGAGCCGGGCGCCCTGCTGCCACGGCCAGACCTGACCCGGGTCCTCGCTGCGCCGGCCCGTGAGCGCTTCCTGGAATGCCTCGCGGCCCTCGCCGCTGCGCGGCACGGACCAGCCCTCGGGGGCACGCGCGATGTCGTCGCCGTCGCGGTAGAAGACGCCCGCCTTGATGCCGTACGTGTCGTGGTAGCGGTCGAGCTGCTCCTGGAGCATGGAGCGCCGCTCGTCCATTCCCGGGCCTTCGGTGACGAACTGCGCGAGCGCCGCGAAGCGCACCGTGTCGTCGATCCGGTCCACGACGACCCGCTGCTGCTGCGCGGCCGCCACGCTCACGGCGAGCGGGAAGCCGAGCGCGAGCAGCACGCCCGCCATGAGGACGATGAGCAGCGGGAGAAGTCGGGTACGCACCGGGGTGTACGGGCCTTACGTGGACGCGGGCGCGACGAGCCGGTAGCCGACTCCGCGCACGGTCTCGATCAGGGCGGGCATCCGCAGCTTGGAGCGCAGGGACGCCACATGCACCTCGAGGGTGCGGCCGGTCCCTTCCCAACTGGTGCGCCACACCTCGCTGATGATCTGCTCCCGGCGGAAGACGACGCCCGGCCGCTGCGCGAGCAGCGCCAGCAGGTCGAACTCCTTACGGGTCAGCTGAACCGTCTCACCGTCGACGCTGACGCGCCGCGTGGGCAGCTCGATGGTGACCTGCCCCAGGCGCAACGCATCCTCGGACCCGGCCGCGGCGGCGTCGTCACCGCTCGCGGTGCGGCGGCTGACGGCGTGGATGCGAGCCAGCAGCTCCCCGGTGTCGTACGGCTTGGTGACATAGTCGTCGGCCCCGAGATTGAGCCCATGGATCCGGGAGCGGACGTCGGCCCGCGCGGTCACCATGATCACGGGCGTGGAGGTGAGCTTCCGGATCTTGCCACACACCTGATAGCCGTCCTGGTCAGGCAGCCCCAGATCGAGGAGCACGACTCCGAACGGCGGTTTTTCGGGATGCGTGGCGGGCAGCACGGCCTGCAGCGCCTCCTCGCCGTTGCGGGCGTGGACGACCTGAAAACCGTGCCTGGCGAGCACCGCGGACAACGCGGCGGCGACATGGTCGTCGTCCTCGACGAGCAGCAGCCTCATGGCCCCCCTACGGTCGCACGGTCGAGCATCGCGGTCATGGATGCAGTCATGGATGTACCAGGGAATCAAGGCCGATGCCCACCCGGCCAGTCAAGGGGGTACCCGATACATGCCCGTTTCCGTTACCCACCCGGTACGCCGCCCACCACCCTGTTCACGCATAGTGTCCGGTTGAAGCCGGATCGTTATGCTCAATTTCCGCTCAGATGTAATGACACTGGTCGCAGTGCATGAATAACGTCCTCCCAACCGAGGAGGACGGAGCAAGAAGCCGATGAGCGGAGTTTCAGTGACCAAGGGCGTCGAGGACGCTGTACCCGCGGGCGACCTGGTCGTGCTGAGCAACGTCAACAAGCACTTCGGCGCGCTGCATGTGCTCCAGGACATCGACCTGACGATCGCCCGTGGCGAGGTCGTGGTCGTCATCGGACCCTCCGGGTCCGGGAAGTCCACGTTGTGCCGCACCATCAACCGCCTGGAGACGATCGACTCGGGCGCGATCTCGATCGACGGCAAGCCGCTGCCCGCCGAGGGCAAGCAGCTCGCCCGGCTGCGCGCCGATGTCGGCATGGTCTTCCAGTCGTTCAATCTCTTCGCACACAAGACGGTGCTGGAGAACGTGATGCTGGGCCAGCTCAAGGTCCGCAAGGCCGACAGGAAGGCCGCCGAGGACAAGGCGCGCTCGCTGCTCGACCGGGTGGGCGTCGGCTCGCAGGCCGACAAGTACCCGGCGCAGCTCTCCGGCGGCCAGCAGCAGCGAGTTGCAATCGCGCGTGCACTGGCGATGGGGCCGAAGGTCATGCTCTTCGACGAGCCGACGTCGGCCCTCGACCCGGAGATGATCAACGAGGTGCTGGAGGTCATGCAGCAGCTCGCCCGTGACGGCATGACGATGGTCGTCGTCACCCACGAGATGGGCTTTGCCCGCTCGGCCGCCAACCGTGTCGTCTTCATGGCGGACGGTCGGATCGTCGAAGAGGCCACTCCGGACGAGTTCTTCAGCAATCCGCGCAGCGACCGTGCTAAGGACTTCCTGTCGAAGATCCTGCACCACTGACGACCGGCGCCCCCGCACAACCGACGACCGGCGAGTTACGACACAAGGGATGTTCATCATGAAGCTGCACAAGGCAAGCGCCGCGGCCGCCGCGGTCCTCGTCCTCGCCCTGACCGCGACCGCCTGTGGTGGTGACAGCGACTCGGGGGACGGTGGCGGCAAGAAGATCACCGTCGGCATCAAGTACGACCAGCCGGGCCTCGGCCTGAAGACCCCGGACGGCAAGTACACCGGTTTCGACGTCGACGTCGCCACGTACGTCGCGAAGGAGCTCGGCTACGACGCCAAGGACATCACCTTCAAGCAGGCCCCCAGCGCCGAGCGCGAGAACCTGATCAAGAACGGTGACGTCAAGTTCGTCGTCGCCAGCTACTCGATCAACGACAAGCGCAAGGCGGAAGTCGACTTCGCCGGTCCGTACTTCCTCGCCCACCAGGACCTGCTGGTGCGCGCGGACGACAATTCCATCACCAAGGCCGCCGACCTCAACTCCAAGAAGCTGTGCTCGGTGACCGGCTCGACCTCGGCGCAGAACGTTCACGACAAGCTCGCGCCCAAGGCCGACCTGCTGCAGGTCGGCGGGTACTCGGAGTGCATCACCGGCCTCGAGAACAAGTCCGTCGACGCGCTCACCACCGACAACTCCATCCTGGCGGGTTACGCCGCACAGAAGGAGAACCAGGGCAAGTTCAAGCTGGTGGGCCTCAGCCTGAGCGACGAGCACTACGGCATCGGCCTGAAGAAGGGCGACAAGGACCTTCAGACGAAGATCAACGCCGCTCTCAAGAAGATGGTTTCCGACGGTTCCTGGGACAAATTCGTGAAGGCGAACTTCGGCCCGGCCAACTACAAGAATGAGCCTGCCCCGCAGGTCACTGAAGGCAGCTGAGTCAGCAGTGACGCGCCGTCGGCCCACGCCGGCGGCGCGTCCCCACCAGCCAACCTGGGAGAGCGCGGGGCAACGTGTTCGATTTTCTTGATTCCGGGCAGTACGACGTGCTCGGGGCGTTCTGGGTGACGGTTCAGCTCACCCTCTACTCCGCCGCCGGGTCCCTGATCTGGGGCACGATCCTGGCGGGCATGCGGGTCAGCCCGGTTCCGCTGATGCGGGGCTTCGGCACCCTCTACATCAATCTCGTCCGCAACACCCCGCTGACGGTGATCATCGTCTCCTGTTCACTGGTCCTGAACCAGACGCTGGGCTTCGCACTGGGCGGCGACAACTTCAAGGACATCGGCTTCCGGCTGGCCGTCCTCGGGTTCATCGCCTACACCGGCTGCTTCGTCTGTGAGGCCATCCGGTCCGGTATCAACACCGTGCCCGTCGGCCAGGCTGAGGCCGCCCGTGCGATGGGGCTGAGCTTCTTCCAGGTACTGACGCTGATCGTGCTCCCCCAGGCGTTCCGCGCGGTCGTCGCGCCGCTCGCCAATGTGCTGATCGCGCTGACGAAGAACACCACAGTGGCCGCGGCGATCGGTGTGGCGGAAGCTGCGGCTCTGATGAAGACAATGCTCGAGAACGAGACCGACGCGCTCTTCGCCGTCTTTGCCCTCTTCGCCCTGGGGTTCATCGTTCTCACCCTCCCGACCGGTCTGCTGCTCGGCTGGGTGGCCAAGCGCGTGGCGGTGAAGCGATGACCTCCGTTCTCTACGACACCCCCGGCCCCCGCGCCAAGCGGCGGAACATCATCTACACGATCGTGTTCCTCGTCGCGCTCGGTCTTGCCATCTGGTGGGCGCTGTCGGTCATGGCCGACAAGAACCAGCTGACCGCGGCGAAGTGGGATCCGTTCGTCACGGACTCCCAGGTCTGGACGACCTATCTGCTGCCCGGTCTCTGGCTGACCGTCAAGGCAGCGGCATTCGCCATCGTGATCGCTCTGCCACTCGGCGCGCTGCTCGGTATCGGCCGGCTCTCCGACCACAGGTGGGTCCGCGTTCCGGTGGGTGCGGTGGTCGAGTTCTTCCGCGCCATCCCGGTGCTCATCCTGATGTTTTTCGCCAACCAGCTGTTCGTGCAGTTCGCGGACATCGAGTCGGAAGTCCGGCCGATGTACGCGGTGGTAACGGGCCTCGTGCTCTACAACGCCTCGGTCATCGCCGAGATCGTCCGGGCGGGCGTCCTCTCGCTGCCCCAGGGCCAGACCGACGCCGCGAAGGCGATCGGCATGCGCAAGGGCCAGATCCTGTCGTACGTTCTGCTGCCGCAGGCCGTCACGGCGATGCTGCCGGCCCTCGTCAGCCAGCTCGTCGTCATCGTCAAGGACACCGCGCTGGGCGGCGCGCTGCTCGGTCTCAATGAGCTGCTGTCGCAGTCCCGCACGATCCCTGCGAACTACGGCGCGAACACCATCGCCACGCTCACCGTGATCGCACTGATCTTCATCGCGCTCAACTTCCTGCTCACCAGTGTTGCGAGCTGGCTGGAGGGCAGGGCACGCCGCACCAAGAAGGGCACCGGCGCGGTCCTCGGCGCCGAGGAGGTCCAGGAGCTCAACGCGCCCGGCCACGCGGCGGGCGGCCAGACCGGAGGCGGCATCGCTGGCGGCGACTCGAGCTGACGGCATCGGGCCCGGCAGCAGACACGAGGGGGCAGCGGCCTTGGCCGCTGCCCCCTCACCGTATGGCCGCATATCGAGGGGCACGTCGGCGGGCCGACGCGGCACTGAGCGGGGGAAGCGTGCGGACAGAGCACGGCGCCGCCCCCGTCACTTGACGAGGGCACCCGCAATAGGTTGCATACGTTCTGTGATCGCGCACCGGGCTCCCACCTCACCTTTCCGCATGACCCTTCGGGCCCCAGGAGTCACGCCGTGGACCCGGTGATCATCGTCGGCGCCGGGCCCGTCGGGCTCGCGCTCGCGCTGGCCCTGGCACAGCAGGACGTGCCCTCCGTCGTACTCGACGAAGGCGCCGGCAAGGACCAGCCGCGGCCCGCTCGCACCGTCGTGCTGCGGTCCGACACGGCGGCCATGGTGGAACGACTCGGCTGCAGCACTGTCCGTGACGAAGGCGCCCGCTGGACCGGCTGGCGCTCGATGCGCAGGCGCCAGGACGTACGGCAGCTCCCGCTCGGCGACGAAGCCGCCCCCGTGCCGCTGCACATCCCCCAGCACGCCCTCACCCGCGGCCTGCGGGACGCCGTCGCCGGACAAGGGCAGATCCAGCTCGCCACCGACAGCCGCGTCGACTCGCTGGAGCAGGACGCGAGCGGTATCAGCGTGCACACACGTGGGCCCTCGGCGACATGGTGGCGCGGCAGCCATGTGGTCGGGTGCGACGGCGCGAGGTCGACGGTCCGCAAGCTGCTCGGCATCCGCTTTCCGGGGCGTACGGCGGTGGAACGGCACGCGGTCGCCGCCCTGCGCACTGAACTTCCCTGGCCCGACGAGGCGTTGCTGCACCGTCAGCCGCCGTGGCGCACGGGTGGTGAGGAGGTCACCGCCCGGCCGCTGCCGGACGGCGTATGGCGGCTTGACTGGCTGCTGGCGCCCCGCGGTGAACTGGTCACCCCCGACTCCCTGGTGGCCCGCCTGCGCGACACCCTGGCGGGCTGGTGCGGCGAGACACCTGCGTACGAGCTCCTCGACACCGGCGTCTACACCCTCCACCACCGGCTCGCGCGGCGCTGGCGGGTCGACCGGGCCTTCCTCGCGGGCGACGCGGCGCATCTGCTGGGGGCGCTCGGCACGCAGGGGCTCGACGAAGGGCTGCGGGACGCGGACAACCTGGCCTGGAAGCTGGCGCACAGCTGGCACCACGGCCCGTCCGAGCCGCTGCTCGACAGTTATCAGGCGGAGCGGAGGGCGGCCGTGGCCTCGCGGCTGCGCGCCGCCGACCAGTCGCTGCCGATACTGCGCGGCGGCAGCGCACTGCGTACGTACCTCCCGGGTGCCGCGCGGGGGCACGACATCCTGCTCGCTGACGGCCATCTGGGGTACGGCCCGCTGGGCGCGCCCCCCGTCTACACGCACTCCCCCCTCGCGCCCGAACACGCCCCTTCGCAGACCCTCGTCGGTACGGAGGCGGGCGCGCCCGTCGCGGATGTGCGGGTGACCGCCCCGGACGGGACGAGCGCGCGGCTGCGGGACCGGCTGGGGCAGGGGCAGCTGCTGGTGATTCTCGTCGCACCCGGAACGGGGGTGTGGGACCGGCGGCACTGGGTGAGTGCGGGCGTGATGCCTCGACTGGCGGCGGCGGTCAGCGCACTGCCGGTGCGGGCGGAGCTGCTGGTCACGGAGGGCTACCCAGGGGCTTCGGCACACACAGTGCTGCTGGTGCGGCCCGACGGGCACCTGGTCGCGTCGTTCGCGGGGGTACGGCCCGCTGAGCTGTATTCGGCGGCGGACGCGGCGCGCGGAGGCGCCCCTTCAGCGGTGCGCAGTGACCGTACTGCGGACATCAATTGACCCTCGAAGGCGCACATGGTGTACTCCGGAGCGTGACTGACACCGATGTGCGCCTGTGGCGGAGGGTCCATATGGACCTCGTCCGCTACGCGGGCTGCATGTGTCGTCCGTCCTGCTGAATTCGCCTTCCCCGCGCGCTGTGACCCGCTGAGCCGGCGCGCCTTCCCGCGAACTTCCAGGACGGTTTCCGTGTCCCAGCCTGTCTCCGCGCAGCCTGACTCCCCATCTGTCGCCACCCATGACTCGAGCGCGCCCACGGCCGCCGAGCTTCTCGACTTCGTACGGCGCTCCGCCGCCGACCAAGACCTCATCGCCTCGCTCCCCCTCGACCCCGAAGGGCGTACCTGGGTACGGCTCAAGGGCCCCGGCGGCAGCGAGGCCTGGCTGATCGGCTGGCCCCCGGGCACGGGTACCGGCTGGCACGACCACGCCGAGTCGCACGGCGCGTTCGCCACAGCCACGGGCGAACTGAAGGAGAACTCCCTCGCCGTACGCCTGCCCGCGAGCGGCTGGAGGACCCTGGAGCTGAACGAAGGGGTCGACCGCGAACGGCAGTTGGGGCCGGGCAGGGGCCGGGCCTTCGGGAAGCATCATGTGCACGAGGTGCTGAACGAGTCGGTCAGCGAGCACGCCGTCTCGGTGCATGCGTACTACCCGCCGCTGCCGCTGATCCGCCGCTTCAGCCGGTCCGGTTCGATGCTCCGTCTTGAGCAGGTCGAGCGTCCGGAGGACTGGCAGTGAGCGAGCAGGTGGGAATCGACGAACTTCTGGAACGGGTCCGCGAGGACCTCGACCGCGTCGAGCCGAAGGATGCCTTCGCGGCGGCCGCGGACGGCGCGCTCCTCGTGGACATCCGGTACGCGGCACTGCGCGAGCGGGACGGCCTGATCCCGGGCGCGCTGGTCGTCGAGCGCAATGAGCTGGAGTGGCGTCTGGACCCCCGGGGCAGCCACCGCGCACCGGAGGCGGTGAGCCACGATCTGCGGGTCGTCGTGATCTGCAACGAGGGCTACGCGTCGAGCCTCGCGGCAGCGTCCCTGCGCCAGTTGGGCCTGCACCGCGCGACGGACCTGGTCGGCGGCTTCCAGGCATGGAGGTCGGCGGGCCTCCCGGTGCAGCGATGACGGTCCCGGCCTGACGGTTTCGCCCGACGGAAGCCGGGCGGGGGCGGCAACGGCGAAGTGGGCGGGCCGTGGGAAGCGGTTACCCCGCCCCCGTACTGCGCTCCCGCGACGCTAGATCCCGCCCTCCTCCGGCAAGTCCCCCACGTCCTCGCCCTCTTCCTCCAGCGCGCGCTTGACGACCCTGAGGGCCAAGCCCTCCGGGTAGCCCTTGCGGGCCAGCATGCCCGCCAGGCGGCGCAGTCGCCGGTCGCGGTCCAGGCCCCGCGTCGAGGCGAGTCTGCGGGCGACCAGCTCGCGTGCCGTCTCCTCCTCCTGATCGGAGTCGAGCTGCCCGACCGCCTCGTCGATCACGGCGGAGTCCACACCCTTGGTGCGCAGCTCCCGCGCAAGCGCGCGCCTGGCCAGGCCCCTGCCGTGGTGCCGGGACTCCACCCACGCGTCCGCGAAGGCCGCGTCATTGATCAGTCCCACGTCCTCGAAGCGCGAGAGGACCTCCTCGGCCACCTCCGAGGGGATCTCACGTTTGTGCAGCGCATCCGCGAGCTGCTTACGAGTGCGCGGGGTTCCGGTGAGCAGGCGCAGGCAGATCGCCCGCGCCCGCTCGGCGGGGTCCTGGGGCGACAGCTCCTTCTCGGCCCTCGACGAGGAGGTGCTGTCGCCCGGCCATTCGGTTCGCCGGGCCATGGTCTAGCCCTTGGCCGCCGCCGACTTGGCCGACTTGGCCTTGGAGGCGGGCGCGGGCACCGACTTCGCCGGGTCCTCGGCCGGAGCCGCCGCACCGGCGGCATCCGCGCCCGGCTCGGCCGCCAGGGCCTCCGGCCGCACGCCGACGCCCAGCTTCTCCAGGATCTTCTTCTCGATCTCATTGGCGAGATCGGGGTTGTCCTTCAGGAAGTTGCGGGCGTTCTCCTTGCCCTGGCCCAGCTGGTCGCCCTCGTAGGTGTACCAGGCGCCCGCCTTGCGGACGAAGCCGTGCTCCACGCCCATGTCGATCAGGCCGCCCTCGCGGCTGATGCCCTGGCCGTAGAGGATGTCGAACTCGGCCTGCTTGAAGGGCGGCGCGACCTTGTTCTTCACGACCTTGACGCGGGTGCGGTTGCCGACCGCGTCGGTGCCGTCCTTGAGGGTCTCGATGCGGCGGATGTCGAGCCGCACCGAGGCGTAGAACTTCAGCGCGCGGCCACCGGTCGTGGTCTCCGGCGAGCCGAACATCACGCCGATCTTCTCCCGGAGCTGGTTGATGAAGATCGCGGTGGTCTTCGACTGGTTCAGCGCGCTCGTGATCTTCCGGAGCGCCTGGCTCATCAGCCGCGCCTGCAGGCCCACGTGCGAGTCGCCCATCTCGCCCTCGATCTCCGCGCGCGGCACGAGGGCCGCGACGGAGTCGATGACGATCAGATCGAGCGCACCGGAGCGGACGAGCATGTCGACGATCTCAAGTGCCTGCTCGCCGTTGTCCGGCTGGGACAGGATCAGGTTGTCGATGTCGACGCCGAGCTTCTTCGCGTACTCGGGGTCAAGTGCGTGCTCGGCGTCGATGAAGGCCACCGAGCCACCGAGCTTCTGGGCGTTGGCCACGGCGTGCAGCGTGAGGGTCGTCTTACCGGAGGACTCCGGGCCGTACACCTCCACCACACGGCCGCGCGGAAGGCCGCCGACGCCGAGCGCGACGTCGAGCGCGGTCGACCCGGTGGGGATGACCTCGATGGGCTCGTTCGGCCGCTCGCCGAGGCGCATCACCGCGCCCTTGCCGAATTGCCGTTCAATCTGTGCGAGCGCGGCGTCGAGCGCCTTCTCGCGGTCGGTTCCTGCCATGGGTTCCACCCGATTTGCTTGAGTCGATCGCTTCACGTCAAAGACGCTAACCCCTGCCACTGACAATGGGCCCCGACGTCCGTCCAGCCTGTGGATAACTCCGGCAAACCGCTGGGAAAACCCGGGGCCGGAATCCCATGAGAATGGATGTTCGATTTTGGTGTCAAGCGCAGCACGCGAGGCACCGCGGGTGCGCCTCAGGGCCGGTCGTCGGTCCCGGAGGTCCTGGAGGTCCCGGACGCGGCGTCCTCCTCATCCTCCGCCTCCTGGGTGTCCCTGCCACGCAGGAGGCCGCGCAGCCGGGCGAGCGCCTGACCCCCGCCACGCCTCCGGTGGCCGTGGACGCGCGGGTCGTCGGTCACGGCGTACCGCTTCACATAGGCGCCCAGGAACGCCTGAAGCGTGGCGACCGCCGGAATCGCGACCAGCGCGCCGACCGCGCCCAGTAGCGCCGTGCCCGCGACGACCGAGCCGAAGGCCACCGCGGGATGGATGTCGACCGTCTTGGAGGTGAGCTTGGGCTGCAGCACATAGTTCTCGAACTGCTGGTAGATCACGACGAATCCGAGCACCCACAGCGCGTACCAGGGGTTGATGGTGAACGCGATCAGCATGGGCAGCGCGCCCGCCAGATACGTGCCGATGGTCGGAATGAACTGGGAGACCAGCCCGACCCAGACGGCGAGCGCCGGGGCGTACGGCACGCCCAGGATCTCCAGCAGGATGTAGTGCGCGACACCCGAGATCAGCGCCATCAGGCCGCGCGAGTAGAGGTATCCACCCGTCTTGTCGACGGCGATCTCCCAGGCGCGCAGCACCTCGGTCTGCTTGGCGGGCGGCAGCAGAGAGCACAGCGTGCGACGCAGCCGGGGCCCGTCGGCCGCGAAGTAGAACGAAAACAGGAAGATCGACAGCAGTTTGAAGAGTCCGCCGAGGACGGTGGCGGAGATGTCCAGTACACCGCTCGCGCTGTTCTGGACGTACTTCCGCAGCCAGTCCGAGCGCAGCAGGCTTTCCTGGATCTCGACGCGCGAGAGCTCGGTGTGGAAGGTGTCGTTGATCCAGCGGATCACCGAGTCGAGGTACTTGGGGAAGCCCTCGACCATGTCGACGATCTGGCCGGCCAGCATCGAGCCGAGGAGGAAAACGAAGCCTGCGACCGCGATGAAGACCGCGAAGAAGACGATGAAGGTGGCGAGGCCGCGGCGCATGCCGCGCGCCGACATTCTGCCCACCGCCGGCTCGATCGCGAGCGCCAGGAAGAAGGCGATCAGGATGTTGATCAGCAGCCCGATGAGCTGGTGGAAGGCCCAACTGCCCAGCTGGAAGCAGGCGTAGAGCGCCAGCCCGAGCACCATGGCGCGCGGCAGCCACCGGGGCATGCGGACCGGCCCGAGACCTCCGGCTCCGGGCGCGGGGGGCGGCGGGTTCGGCGGGGGCGCGTCGTGAGCGCCGGTGTCCGAGGCGCTCCTACCCTGAGCGCTCCTGTCCTGGGCGCTCGGGTCCGAAGCGCGCGCGTCTCCAGCGCTCGCATCCGTAGCGCTCGCGTCCTGCGCGCTGGTGTCCTGAGCGGCGGTGTCCTCGGCGGTCACATCCGGCTCGGCCATGTCCTGCTCGGTCTTGTCGGTCTGGGCCACCCGGCCAGTGTCGCCTACGGGTGCCGCTACCGGTCCCCCCGGTCCCCGACCGATCCCCGGCCCCGGAGCTGAACGCCCGTCCCACCCTCAGCCCGCTGCCGGTGTCACTGCTTCTCGGCCGGGACCCCGACCGCCGCGCAGACCCCGCGCCACACGTCCTTGGCCTCCCAGCCGGCGGCCAGGGCCTCGTGCACCGTACGACCCCCGAGTTCGGCCATCACATGGTCGCGCGCGAAGGAGTCCGCGTAGGCCTGACCGAAGTGATCCGCCATGCGCTCCCAGAAAATCGTCAACCGCATGAAGCCAGTATCCCGCCCCTGGGGTGCAGCTTTGTCCGTCCCGCGTGCCGAAAGCCCTTTCCGCCCTACGGTCAGAACATGGCTGGAACCGGAGCAACCCCCGCGCCCTCGCTCGCGTCACCGCTCGCCCGTGCAGAGCACTTCATCTGGCTGACCGCCCGCGTGCTGGAACAGCGGAGGTTCGCCTACCATTTCCTGGGCGGTGACTCGGACACCGTGGAAACCGCCCTCGCCGCGTATCTCAACGAGGACGGCGGCTACGGCCACGCCCTCGAACCCGATCTGCGCGGCCCGGTCAGCCAGCCGCTGCACACCGCGCATGCCCTGCGCATCCTCGACTCCATCGGACGCTGCAGCGGACTGCGCGTGGAGCGGATGTGCCGCTACCTCACCGAGGTGTCGACGTCCGACGGTGCGCTGCCCGCGATCCACCCCTCGCAGCGGGGATATCCGGCCGCGCCCTTCATCCCGATCGTCGACGATCCCCCGAGCGAACTGCTCGCGACGGGTCCGGTGGTCGGGCTGCTGCACCGTAATCAGGTGTGGCACGCATGGCTGTTCCGGGCCACGGACTTCTGCTGGGCCGCGGTCGACGGTCTCGAGAAGTCGCATCCGTACGAGATCGAGGCCGCGGTCGCCTTCCTCGACGGGGTCCCGGACCGCTCACGCGCCGAAGCCGCAGCGGACCGGTTGGGCCGACTGGTGCGCGAGCAGCACCTAGCGGTCCTCGACCCGGGACGGCTCGAGGACTATCCGGTCTCGCCCGGCTATGCGCCGGGTGAGCACCACTTCCCGTACCACTACGCCCGTACGCCGCAATCGCTCGCCCGCCGCTGGTTCACGGACGAGGAGATGACGCGCTCGCTGGAGCATCTGGCGAGCGAGCAGCGCGAGGACGGCGGCTGGCCGCTCAACTGGCGCCAGTGGGCGCCGGGCACGGCTCTGGAGGCGCGGCCGATCGTGACGATCGAGGCGCTGCGGACGCTTCGCGCACACGGCCACGCCATTGACTGACGTCTCAGTCGAGCCACAGCTCGTAGACGTAGATACCACCCACGGAGTCGTCGTCCAGAGGGCCGATCTTCTTCGCCCGGAACTTCAATCCCTGCTCTTTGAGGATCTGCTCGTACAGGGAACGTGACAGCTTGAAGTCACCCTGCTTGGCCAGGCCGGATTCGAGTGCGGCGGATTCCAGCTTGATCAGCTCCCGGTGCGCGCGGCCCTGCTCCTCCTCGCCCCGGCTTTCATGCTCGGCAGCACGGGCAGCGGCGAATTCGATGATGTGCCCGTGGTATCCGCGCAGGGCGGCCTGCCAGGCTTCGTCGTCGTTCGGGTCGTATTCCGGCAGGAACTCGTCGCCGATGATGATCCGGCCGCCTGGCGCCAGATTGTTCTTGATGTTCTCGAAATAGCGGCTCTTGTCTTCCAGCTTGATGTGGTGATCCGCGAAGGAGGAGAAGATGAACTGGAAACGCCCGTCGTCGCCACCCTCCCGGTAGGTGCGACTGTCGGCATTCACAGCGACCGCGTTCGACTGGGCACGAAGGTTGCGCTCCAACTTATTGCTGCACGCGAAGTCGATCTCGACCGCGACACATTCGACGTCGGGTTCATTAGCGAGACGGCGGGTGAAGATCCCCGTTCCGGCGCCGAGTTCCAGCGCCTGACAACGTTCATGATCACGGGAATACCTGCGGCCGCGCCGAGTGCGGAAGACGGCCAGCATTTCGGCCATCATCTCGACATAGTAGGCATGCCGTTCTTCGAACTCGTCATAGTCGTCGATTGCGATGTACAGCGACATCTCTGCCGTTTTGAGCATGAGCGGTGAGAGCTTCCAGTCTTCAAAGATCTGCTTACTTGCAGCCACAACTTTCCCTCGATCATCCGGGGCGATCGGGCGCGCCACGGCAACAATCCTATCCAATGCGCGTTCATGATCGATGACTTCGTCGACATCGGCGGAAAAGCGTATTACCTTTTCTCCCACCGGACCGGCATAGCTGCCGAGAACTCGGTCACCGTCCGCCTCGATGATCGAAAAATCCTTGCCGAAGGCGCTGAATTTCGCCACCAAGTGCTCATAGCTGATGGCATACACGCGATAGATGGCGGCATAGTACGTCAGCGTCTCGAACATTCGATGAAAATCGCCGGACGAAGTGAATGCGAATACTCGAACGCTTTCCGGTTGAGCACTTTCGTTGATGACCCTCCCGACACCCTGCTGCCAGAATAATTCCTCTTGGTCCACCAGCGCCAGCGCCTTGACGCGAGCCCGCAGGACATTCTGAGCAGAGATCAGATAGAACGGATACTGGGTGGCCGGCACCATATACTGCGAACCGGTCCCGATCGACTGGAGCTGACTGCCCATTTCACGTAACGACTGGCTGACGATGTGCTGAAAACATCTGTTGCTCTGGAAGTCGAGGTTCGCGCGAATCTGCTGAGCCGTGCTCTGCACCTCCTCAAGCCCCTCGGTGAACTCCTGAGGGGCGGGCGGCAGAAAGTGCAGCGTTTTGATCAAGTCGCCCCAGGGGGCCGAGTGTCGACGGAAATCAAACCCGTGCAGCTGATCGAGCCGGGACGGGCGAGATGTCATCTCGAAGCGCAGCGGGAAAACCGGGACGCCGACTCCCAGGGCATAAGCCCATTCCGATGCCACTTCCTCGGAAGTGCGCGCCGACTCGGTAAGAATCACAAGAATTGCCTGCGAAGACCTGATCAGCCGGAACAGTTCGGTGCGCCATTCCTGACCCGCCTGCAGAGCATCCTGGTCCACGACAACGTCGAACCGAGCCGACCTCAGCTGCCGAATGACTCGCTCCGCGTATAATTTATCGGCATGACTGTACGAGATGAAGACCCGACCCATCGCCCCTCCAAGCCTACAAGCCCAGCACGATAACTTTAGCAAGATCCAATATCGTTCTGGAAGCATTTAGAATTAAACCGGCTCCGATGCTCAAATGACCGACCGTGTGTCCGGGGGTTCGGCCGTTGCATTCCGTGCCATAAGGGACAGGAGTCTCGTTCCGTCGCGGCTGTGGTGCCTGATTTCACAGCGCCAGGGTTGCGGGAGCCCGCGTTGTCAGTGGTGCGGTGCACGATGGGGGGCATGACGGCATCAGCGCTCGACGCCTTCTCCCCGACGACCCGGAGCTGGTTCACGGGAGCCTTCAGCGCGCCCACCGCCGCGCAGGAGGGTGCGTGGCGGGCCATCGGTGAGGGCTCGGACGTGCTGGTGGTCGCCCCGACGGGCTCCGGCAAGACCCTGGCCGCATTCCTCGCAGCCCTGGACCGTCTCGCGTCCACGCCCCATCCCGCGGACCCGAAGATGCGCTGCCGCGTGCTGTACGTGTCTCCGCTCAAGGCTCTCGCCGTCGACGTGGAGCGCAATCTCCGCAGTCCGCTGACCGGGATTCGCCATGAGTCCGTGCGGCTGGGTCTGCCCGAGCCGGATGTACGGGTCGGCATCCGCTCGGGCGACACCCCGGCCGCCGAACGGCGGTCGCTGGCCACCAAGCCGCCGGACATCCTGATCACGACACCCGAGTCGCTGTTTCTGATGCTCACCTCCTCGGCACGGGACGCGCTGTCGGGCATCGAGACAGTGATCCTGGACGAGGTGCACGCCGTCGCGGGGACCAAGCGGGGCGCGCATCTCGCCGTATCGCTGGAGCGACTCGACGAGCTGCTGCCGCGCCCCGCCCGGCGGATCGGGCTCTCGGCAACGGTGCGCCCGGTCGACGAGGTGGCGCGCTATCTGTCGCCGCAGCGCAAGGTGGAGATCGTCCAGCCGCCCTCGGGCAAGGAGTTCGACCTCTCGGTGGTCGTACCGGTGGAGGATCTGGGTGAGCTGGGCGGCTCCCCCGCGTCCGAGTCGGGCAATGGCGAGAAGCCCTCGATCTGGCCGCATGTCGAGGAGAAGATCGCCGACCTGGTCCAGGCGCACCGCTCCACGATCGTCTTCGCCAACTCCCGCCGCCTGGCGGAGCGACTGTGCAATCGCCTCAACGAGATCGCGTACGAACGGGCCACCGGAGAGGCCATGCCCGACGGGCCGCCACCGGCCGAGATCATGGCGCAGTCCGGAGCCGCGCACGGAGCACCACCGCTCCTCGCCCGCGCACACCACGGCTCGGTCTCCAAGGAGCAGCGCGCCCTGGTCGAGGAGGACCTGAAGGCAGGCCGGCTGCCCGCAGTCGTCGCCACCTCCAGCCTGGAACTGGGCATCGACATGGGCTCGGTTGACCTGGTGGTCCAGGTCGAGTCGCCCCCGTCCGTCGCCTCCGGCCTGCAGCGGGTCGGCCGCGCCGGACACCAGGTGGGCGCGGTATCCACGGGTGTCGTCTTCCCCAAGTACCGCGGCGATCTGGTGCAGTCGGCCGTGGTGACCGAGCGGATGCGCAGCGGCTCGATCGAGGCGCTGCGCATCCCGTCCAACCCGCTCGACGTGCTGGCCCAGCAGCTGGTCGCGATGGTCGCCCTGGACACCTGGCAGGTCGACGATCTGCTGGCGCTGGCACGCCGGGCCGCGCCCTTCGCCTCGCTGCCGGAGTCGGCCTTCACCGCCGTCCTCGACATGCTCGCCGGGCGCTATCCCTCCGACGCCTTCGCCGAGCTGCGCCCACGCGTGGTGTGGGACCGCGTCGCCGGTACGGTCACGGGCCGGCCGGGAGCGCAGCGGCTCGCGGTCACGTCGGGCGGCACCATTCCGGACCGCGGACTGTTCGGCGTCTTCCTCGCCGGCGCGGACCCCAAGAAGGGCGGCGGCCGGGTCGGCGAGCTCGACGAGGAGATGGTGTACGAGTCCCGGGTGGGCGACGTCTTCACTCTCGGCACGACCTCCTGGCGGATCGAAGACATCACCCGCGACCGGGTGCTGGTCTCCCCCGCCCCCGGCGTTCCCGGCCGGCTCCCCTTCTGGAAGGGCGACCAGCTGGGCCGCCCGCTCGAACTGGGCCGTGCGGTGGGAGCGTTCCTCCGCGAGGTGGGCGGGCTCTCTCCCGAGGACGCCCGGCTGCGTCTGCTGGCCGCAGGCCTGGACGCCTGGGCCGCCGACAATGTCCTCGCTTATCTCGACGAGCAGCGCCGCGCCTGCGGCCATGTCCCCGACGACCGGACGATCCTGGTCGAGCGCTTCCGCGACGAGCTCGGCGACTGGCGGGTCGTGATCCACTCCCCCTTCGGCGCCCAGGTGCATGCCCCTTGGGCGCTGGCGCTCGGCGCCCGCCTGGCCGAGCGGTACGGAATGGACGCGCAGGTCATGCACGCCGACGACGGCATCGTGCTGCGCCTGCCGGACGCCGATCTGATGGGCCTTGACCTGCTCGACCAGGACCCGGTCCATCTCGACACCACGTATGACAGCGAGCAGGCTCCGATCGGCGCGGCGGACGCCGTCTTCGACAAGGGCGAGATCAATCAGATCGTCACCGACCAGGTGGGCGGCTCGGCGCTCTTCGCCTCCCGCTTCCGCGAGTGCGCCGCGCGTGCGCTGCTGCTGCCCCGGCGCAATCCTGGTAAGCGCACTCCTCTGTGGCAGCAGCGCCAGCGCGCTGCCCAACTGCTCCAGGTGGCGAGCGAGTTCGGCTCCTTCCCCATCGTCCTCGAAGCGGTCCGCGAGTGCCTTCAGGACGTCTTCGACGTACCGGGTCTCACCGAGCTGATGGGCGACATCGAGTCCCGCCGGGTCCGCCTCGTCGAGGTCACGACACCCGAGCCCTCGCCCTTCGCCCGTTCGCTGCTGTTCGGATACGTCGCCCAGTTCCTGTACGAGGGCGACTCACCGCTCGCCGAGAGGCGGGCCGCGGCCCTCTCCCTGGACTCGAGGCTGCTCGCCGAGCTGCTCGGCCAGGCCGAACTGCGCGAGCTGCTCGACCCCAAAGTGCTGACCGAGCTGGAACGCGAACTGCAGTGGCTCACCGAGGACCGCCGGATCAAGGACGCCGAAGGCGTCGCCGACCTGCTGCGGATCCTCGGCCCGCTGACGGACGCGGAGTTGGCGGAGCGCGGCGGGGATGAGCGGTGGGCCCGGGATCTGGCCGCATCGCGCCGGGCCATCCAGGTGCGGATCGCGGGTGCGGACCACTGGGCGGCGATCGAGGACGCGGGCCGGCTCCGGGACGCCCTGGGAACAGCGCTGCCGGTGGGCGTTCCGGAGGCCTTCACCGAGCCGGTCAAGGATCCCCTCGGCGACCTGCTGGCCCGGTTCGCACGTACCCACGGCCCCTTCACCTCGACCCAGGCGGCGGCTCGCTTCGGCCTCGGCCCGGCGGTCACCGACGGCGCGCTGCACCGGCTCGCCGCGAGCGGACGCGTCGTCCAGGGAGAGTTCCACCCCTCGGGCATCGGCCAGGAGTGGTGCGACGCGGCCGTACTGCGCAGGCTGCGCCGCCGTTCGCTGGCCGCGCTGCGCCAGGAACTCGAGCCGGTCCCGCCCGCCGCCCTCGCCACGTTCCTTCCGCAGTGGCAGCACCTGGGCAGTAGCAGCCTGCGCGGTATCGACGGACTCGCCCGCGCGATCGAGCAGCTCCAGGGGGCCGCGGTCCCGGCCTCAGCGCTGGAGAAGCTGATCCTCCCGTCGCGCGTCTCCGGTTACGCCCCCGCGCTGCTGGACGAACTGACCACCACGGGCGAGGTCATCTGGGCGGGAGCGGGCTCCCTCCCGGGCAAGGACGGCTGGATTTCCCTCTATCTCGCCGACGCCGCCCCGCTGCTCCTCCCCCAGCCCCACCCGCTGGAACTCACCGCGCTCCACGAGTCGGTCCTCAGCGCCCTCGCCCCCGGGTACGGACTGTTCTTCCGCCAGATCGCCGACCAGATCCGGGCCACCACCCACCCCGACGCCCCCGACCCCGAACTGGCCGACGCCGTCTGGGACCTTGCCTGGTCGGGACGGCTCACCAACGACAGTCTGGCGCCGCTCCGTTCGCTGCTCGGTTCGGGCCGCACCGCCGGGTCCACGGCCCATCGCGCCAGACGTACCGTGCCCCGCGGTCGGTACGGCAGCCTCACGGCCGCGGCTCGCCCCGCTTCCCGCACCGGCCCGCCGACGGTCAGCGGCCGCTGGTCACTGCTCCCGGGCGCGGAGCCCGACCCCACCCATCGCGCGCACGCCATCGCCCGCACGCTCCTTGACCGCCACGGCGTGGTGACCCGTGGGGCGGTGGCCGCGGAGGGTGTGGAGGGCGGCTTCTCCGCGACGTACCGCATCCTCTCCGCCTTCGAGGACAGCGGCCAGGCACGGCGCGGCTACGTCGTGGAGGGGCTGGGCGCGGCCCAGTTCGCGATGGACGGCGCGGTCGACCGCCTCCGGGCGGCGGCCACGGCCCGGGACCGGACCGATGCGCAGACGGCACCGCAGGCCCTGGTGCTGGCCGCCGCCGACCCGGCCAATGCGTACGGCGCTGCGCTGCCCTGGCCGGAGCCGCCGACGGGCGCCGGCCACAAGCCCGGCCGGAAGGCGGGCTCCCTGGTGGTCCTGGTCGACGGCGAGCTGACCCTGTACATGGAACGCGGCGGCAAGACGCTGCTGGCCTGGGCCACGGACCCGGACTCGCCTGTCCTCCATGCGGCGGCGGGGGCGCTGGCCCAGGCGGCTCGCGCGGGGGCGTTGGGGACGGTGACGGTCGAGCGGACGAACGGCATACCGGCGCTGACGTCGCCGCTGGGCCGAGCGCTTGAGACGGCGGGGTTCCACGCGACGCCGAGGGGGCTGCGGCTGCGGCCCTGACCCGGGGCGCGGGGCGCCTGCGGCGGGCTTGCCCCCGCCCCTTCCCGACATGCGGCCGAAGGTCGCATACGGGGCCTGGCGCACCGTCCCGCATCATTGATGCCATGCCCGAAGGAGACACCGTCTGGCAGACCGCCCAGCGCCTGCACACCGCCCTCGCAGGGCAAGCCCTCACCCAGTCCGACCTCCGCGTCCCCCGATTCGCCACCGCCGATCTCACCGGGCGGACCGTCCTGGACGTCACCCCGCGTGGCAAGCATCTGCTCACCCGCATCGAGGGCGGCCTCACCCTCCACTCGCATCTGCGGATGGAGGGCTCCTGGCAGGTGTACGGCTCCGGCGAGCGCTGGCGCGGGGGCCCCACGCACCAGATCCGCGCGATCCTCGGCAATGCCGCCCACACCGCCGTCGGCTACCGCCTGCCCGTCCTGGA
The DNA here is from genome assembly GCF_036147535.1 of Streptomyces sp. NBC_00322. NCBI lineage: Bacteria > Bacillati > Actinomycetota > Actinomycetes > Kitasatosporales > Streptomycetaceae > Streptomyces > Streptomyces sp. NBC_00322. Next base: position 2,598,713 of record NZ_CP108019.1, read on the forward strand.
GTTGCTGCGTACGGCCGACGAGAACCAAGCGGTCGGCCATCTCGGCCCTGACCTGCTGGGCGCCGACTGGGACCCGGACATCGCCGCCGCCAATCTGCTCTCGGACCCCGCCCGCCCCCTCGGCGAGGCCCTGCTCGACCAGCGAAATCTGGCGGGCATCGGCAATGTCTACAAGTCGGAGCTGGCCTTTCTGGCCCGAGTGACGCCCTGGCTGCCCGTCGGCGAGCTCCCCGCCGACACTCCCGCTCGCCTCGTCGCCACGGCCCACCGCCTCCTTGAAGCGAACAAGAACAGCTTCGACCGCCGCACCACCACCACTGCGGCCGGTCGCCGCCCCGGCGACCGGCTCCATGTCTACGGCCGCGAGGGCCGGCCGTGTCTGCGCTGCGGCACCGCGATCCGTAGAGCCGACCAGGGCGACGGCAGCCGCGAGCGCCCCACCTACTGGTGCCCTGGCTGCCAGTCCGGACCCATTCCCTGATCCCGCCACACTAGTTGACGCCCCGTCAGATCCAGTCGTACGGTCCCCGCATGCCCCTCACGGCGTACGACCTCACCGGCCGCACCGCGTTCATCACCGGCGCGGCGAGCGGCATAGGCCGCGCCTGTGCCGTCCTGCTGGCCGAGGCGGGAGCCACCGTCCACTGCGCGGACATCGACGAGAGAGGCCTCAATGAGACCCGGTCCCTGATCTCCGAGGCGGGCGGCACCGCGCACAACCATCCCCTCGACGTCAGCGAGCGTGCCCAGCTCAAGTCCGCGATCGAGTACGCCGCGAGCACCGGCCGACTGGACATGCTGGCCGCCGTCGCCGGAATCATGCACAGCAGCACGGTCCTGGAGACGAGGGACGAGGACCTGGACCACGTCCTCGCGGTCAACTTCAAGGGGATCCTGTACGCCTGCCAGGAGTCGGCCCGCGTGATGATCGCCGCGGGCACACCCGGTTCCATCGTCACCATGGCATCCGGCGCCGTGGATGCCGCGAGCGCTGGTCTGCTCTGCTACAGCGCGGCCAAGGCGGCCGTCGTCCAGCTCACCAGGACGCTCGCGACCGAACTCGGCCCGCACTCCATCCGTGTCAACGCCGTCGCCCCCGGATGGATCCGCACGCCGATGACCGACCGCCACGACGCGACCCTCCAGCAGCAGGCCGAGGCCGCGATGGTCCGGCTGTCGCCGCTCCGCCGCGTGGGCGAGCCCGAGGACATCGCCCATACGGTGCTTCATCTGGCCTCGGACGCGTCCAGCTTCACGACGGGCCAGATCATCCGCCCGAACGGCGGCGTCGCGATGCCCTGGTGATCCTGACGTCGGGCACGGCACCGATCCCGGCCGTGCTCCCGCGGGACGCCGTCACATGCACGGGCAGCAGGCTCAGCCCCCATCCGCCCGCTGCCACCGCGCCCTCGACAAGGCCCGACTGCTCGGGCACGATCACCAGCCGCAGCACGGCCCACCACCACAGCCCGCCCGCCACCAGGCCCAGGGCGACCACCGGCGCGACCCCGCGTACTGCCATGGCTGCCTCCCTCCGGTCCACGCTAGACCGGCGCAATCGCCCACGGGGAGGGCGCACCGGAGGCCAACCCGGCGCACAGCGCGCCGATCGCCTCTCTCCAGGGTGCGCCGGGACGCAGCCGCCCGCAGGCCGCCCGAAGCCCGAAGCACGGTCCTATGCGCTCTCCGCCTGGAACATCCACGCATGCTTCTCCAGGTCCGCCGTCAGGCCGATCAGCACGTCCTGGCTCACCGGATCCGGATCCGCGGTCACCTCGATCCGCTCCCGCATGCGCCCGATCACCGCCCCCAGCGCGTCCACCAGCGTCCGCACGGCATCCCCGTCCTTGATCCACCCCTCGGGCACCGCGCCGATCGCACTCTGCGCCGCCACCGTCGCGGCCCGCCCGTCCGGCGTCACCCCGATCGCCGACGCACGCTCGGCCACCGTGTCGGAGTGCTGCCGCGCGGTGTCCACCACCTCGTCGAGCTGCAGATGTACCGACCTGAAGCGCGGGCCCACGACATTCCAGTGGACCTGCTTCGCCACCAGCGCGAGATCCACCAGATCGACGAGCGCACCCCTGAGTGCGTCGCCGACCGTCTTGAGGTCCGCCTCGGACAGAGAGCTCTTCACGACAGACATCCATGTCCTCCACTCGGTTCGCAGCTACCCGCCCACGATTACACAGCCACCACAAACGGGACATCCAGGGCAAGCGAAAGCCCCGACCGGCACTCGAGTACCAGTCGGGGCTCAGCTGCAAACCAAGCCGTACAGAGCCGTACGGATCAGGCGGCGACGACGTCGACCGCCTCCGCAGGCGCCTTGATGGTCACCCGCTCCGTCGGCACACCCGCCACCGACGTCACGGAGACGGAATTGAGCATCGGGCGTACTGGCGCAGTCACCGGCTCGCTGGCCGCTGCCGACTGGGCCAGCTCGGCCAGCGACAGCTCGTCGCTCACTTCTCGCATGAGCTCGGACATCCGTACGTCAAGCGCGTCGCAGATCGCGGAGAGCAGCTCGGAGGAAGCCTCCTTCTGCCCCCGCTCCACCTCGGAGAGATAGCCGAGCGATACTCGGGCGGACGAGGAGACTTCGCGCAGAGTACGGCCCTGGCGCTGGCGCTGCCGACGCAGCACGTCACCCAGCAGGCGACGGAGCAGAATCATCGGTGGCTCCCTCCTCGGACCGCGTAGCCGCATCCTTCACGCCCCACCGTACCGCCTCGTGCCGCGGCCGTGCGGGGAGCGATGTCGTGTTCACTCAGGGCTGCAAACATCAAGTCCCCCCGTTCTGTTCCGTATCCTGTGTCCGCGCATTTTCGTGGAGTTCGCCCGAGAGCAGTTCGAGCACGCTCCGTACACTCTCTCTACGGATGTCCACCCGGCCACCGTTCAATCGCAGAGCGGCGACCTTCCCGGTGCCGTCCGGTCCCGCGACCGCCACATAGACCGTCCCGACGGGCTGCCCGTCCTGCGGTTCGGGGCCCGCCACACCCGTGGTCGCGATGCCCCAGGAAGCGCCCAGCAGCTCCCGCGCACCGGCCGCCATCTGCCGCGCAACCTCGGGATCCACTGCGCCGCGCTCCGCCAGAAGGGTCCCGTCGACGCCGAGAACATCCCTCTTCAGAGTGGTCGCGTACGCCGTCACGGAGCCGCGGAAGGTCTTCGAGGCTCCCGGTACGGCGGTCAGCTCGGCGGCCACCAGACCGCCGGTGAGCGACTCGGCGACGGCCAGCGTCTCGCCACGCTCCGCAAGCAGAGCAAGCACCCGAGCCGCGGTCGTCACCGCGTGTCCCCCGCCGCGGCCCGTTCCGCCGCCAGTCCCCTGCGCCTCAGCACAATCGCCTGTCGCACATAGTCGAGGCCGGTGAGCACCGTCAGCACAACGGCCACGGCCATCACCCAGAAGCGAAGAGTGGCCAGCGGCCCGGTCAGCGCCAGGACGTACATACCGACCGCCGTGCCCTGCGCGAGGGTCTTTATTTTGCCACCGCGACTGGCGGGAATCACTCCATGCCGGATCACCCAGAACCGCATCAGCGTGATTCCGAGCTCCCGGAAGAGGATCACTCCGGTCACCCACCACGGCAGATCGCCGAGCGCCGACAGGCAGATGAGCCCGGCCGCCATGATCGCCTTGTCGGCGATCGGGTCGGCGATCTTCCCGAAGTCGGTGACGAGGTTGTACGCACGCGCCAGGTGGCCGTCGAAGATGTCGGTGATCATGGCGACGGCGAACGCCGCCCACGCCCAGGCCCGCCAGGCCGGGTCGTAGCCGCCGTCCTGGAGCATCAGCACGACGAAGGCGGGCACGAGCACCAGCCGCACCATGGTGAGGATGTTGGCGATGTTCCAGAGGCTGGCCTGATTGACCGCCGCAGCGCCCAGCTTGCCGCCGGGCGCCGGCCTACCGGTGCCGCCCCCCGCGGATGCCGGCACTCCGGTCATCTGCCTGCCTCCTCGGGAAGACATTCGGCCACCAGGTCGACGCCTTCCGTATCCACTGCCTTTGCCAAGACGATACGGCCGGGCACAAGCCCGTCGCTCGTGGTGAAGACGACCTGGCCGTCCGTCTCGGGAGCCTGGTGCAGCGCACGGCCCACCGCACCGTCCTCGCCGTCCACCGACTCGACGAGCACCTCGAGCGTCTCGCCAAGACGCTCCTCCGCGCGCTGGGCGGTCAGCTCCTCCGCGAGCCGCGACAGGTGGTCGAGGCGCTCGGCGATGACGTCGGCGTCGAGCTTCTTGTCGTACGAGACCGCCTCCGTGCCGTCCTCGTCGGAGTAGCCGAAGACGCCGATGGCGTCCAGGCGCGCCTCGGTGAGGAAGCGTTCCAGTTCGGCGAAGTCCGCCTCGCTCTCGCCGGGGAAGCCGACGATGAAGTTGGACCGCACGCCCGCCTGCGGAGCCTTGCCGCGGATGGTCTCGAGCAGCTCCAGGAAACGTTCGGTGTCGCCGAAGCGCCGCATCGCGCGCAGCACGTCGGGCGCGGAGTGCTGGAAGGACAGGTCGAAGTAAGGGGCGATCTTCGGTGTCGAGGTGAGGACGTCGATCAGCCCCGGCCGCATCTCTGCGGGCTGCAGATAGCTGACCCGCACCCGCTCGATGCCGTCGACCTCGGCGAGCTCGGGCAGCAGGGTCTCCAGCAGGCGGATGTCGCCGAGGTCCTTGCCGTACGAGGTGTTGTTCTCGGAGACGAGCATGACCTCCTTGACGCCCTGCTCGGCCAGCCAGCGCGTCTCGCCGAGCACGTCGCTCGGCCGCCGCGAGATGAAGGAGCCACGGAAGGACGGGATGGCGCAGAAGGAGCAGCGCCGGTCGCAGCCGGATGCCAGCTTCACGGAGGCGACGGGGCTGGTGTCGAGCCGGCGGCGCAGCGGGGCGCGCGGCCCGGAGGCGGGCGCGACGCCTTCCGGAAGATCCGCCGGCGCACCGTGCCCCGGCAGCGCCACGTCCGTGCCGGCCTCCTGGCGCTCGACCGGGCTCAGCGGCAGCAGCTTGCGGCGGTCGCGCGGGGTGTGCGAGGCGTGGATGCCGCCGTTGAGGATGGTCTGCAGGCGGTCGGAGATGTCGGCGTAGTCGTCGAAGCCGAGCACACCGTCCGCCTCGGGCAGCGCCTCGGCCAGCTCCTTGCCGTACCGCTCGGCCATGCAGCCGACGGCGACCACGGCCTGGGTCCGGCCTTGGTCCTTGAGATCGTTGGCTTCGAGAAGGGCGTCGACGGAGTCCTTCTTGGCGGCCTCGACGAATCCGCAGGTGTTGACGACTGCGACATCCGCGTCGGAGGCTTCCTCGACGAGCTCCCAGCCGTCCGCTGCCAAGCGGCCTGCAAGCTCCTCCGAGTCCACCTCGTTACGGGCGCAGCCAAGAGTGACAAGGGCGACGGTACGGCGTTCGGGCATGGGCTCAAGACTACTTTGTCCTGACCCACGCCCCTGCCCCCAGGGTTATGGGCCCCTCCACGCCTTCCGGGCTAGCCGACCTCGGGGTCGCCCTTGGTGTAGGAGAGCCGCTCGACCTGGCCCGTCTCGAACTCGTCCTCGACCTTCTTGCCGTTCACATACAGCTCGATCGCGCCGGCGTTCCCCAGGATCAGGTCGACCCGCTCGTCGTCCTGGAAGGTCTTGGACTCGCCTTTGAGGAGGGTTCCGTCGAAGAGCAGCTTGCCGTTGTGCGACTTGGCGGAGATCCAGCTCTTGTCGTCCAGGACGGAGAGCTTCACCGTCACCTTGTCCTTCGGCACCGCCGCGATGGCGCTGTCGGAGGGGGTTGGATCGACGGGCTTGGTCGTGGCGGGCTTGGTCGGAGTGGGCTTCTGTTCGGGCGCCGGGCCCTCCGCCACATGGTTGCCCTTGTCGCCGCTGTCGCCGCCGTTGACGAGCGTGAAGCCGACGAAACCGATCACCGCGACGATCGCGGCGACCATGGCGGCGGTCCAGTTGGGACGGCCGCGTTCGGGACGGATGCGCTCGGCCTCGAAGAGCGGCGCGGCAGGTGTGGGGGCGGGACGGCCGCCATGGTCCGCGTCGTACTGGGCGACGAGCGGATCGGGATCGAGCCCGACGGCACGCGCGATCGTGCGGATATGACCGCGCGCGTAGACGTCGCCGCCACAGCGGGAGAAGTCGTCCTGTTCGATCGCATGCACGATCGGGACGCGCACCCGAGTGGAGGCGCTGACCTCGTCAACGGTCAGACCTGCGGCGGTGCGGGCTTCCTGGAGCGCACGTCCGATCGAAGGCCGGTCGTCTTCAGCCGAGGGTTCGACTGAAGGCCGGTCGTCTTCGGGGGAGTTGCCGATGGACACGGGGGCGCCTTTCGAGCGTGTAGCCACCTGCTGGAGGTTCAGTCTATGGGTGGTACGAAAGGGTGGGGCAACCGGGCGGAGGGAGTTTGTACGCCATCAGAATGGCGGGCCATCTCGATGATGGGACATCTGCCTGTCCCTCCCTCCAACTTGACGTACGACTAAGGGAAACGGTTGCTCTCAGAACCATTACGACTCGGACTCGCCGCGTATCACGGCGAGCACTCCGTCCAGCTCATCAGGTTTCACCAGAACGTCGCGCGCCTTGGAGCCCTCGCTCGGCCCGACGATGTTCCGCGACTCCATCAGATCCATCAGTCTTCCCGCCTTCGCGAAGCCCACACGCAACTTCCGCTGGAGCATCGACGTGGACCCGAACTGGGTGGACACAACCAGCTCGGCCGCCTGGCAGAGGAGATCGAGGTCGTCGCCGATGTCCTCGTCGATCTCCTTCTTCTGCTTGGTGCCGACCACGACGTCCTCGCGGAAGACGGGCGCCATCTGATCCTTGCAGTGCTGGACGATCGCCGCGACTTCGTCCTCGGTGACAAAGGCGCCCTGCATACGGGTGGGCTTGTTGGCACCCATCGGCAGGAAGAGGCCGTCGCCCTTGCCGATCAGCTTCTCGGCGCCGGGCTGGTCGAGGATGACCCGGCTGTCGGCGAGCGACGATGTCGCGAAGGCCAGCCGTGAGGGCACGTTCGCCTTGATCAGACCGGTGACGACATCGACGGACGGCCGCTGGGTCGCCAGCACGAGATGGATGCCGGCGGCGCGAGCCAGCTGGGTGATGCGGACGATGGCGTCCTCGACGTCGCGCGGCGCGACCATCATCAGATCAGCGAGCTCGTCGACGATGACCAGCAGATAGGGATACGGCGTGAGCTCGCGCTCGCTGCCCTGCGGCGGCTTGACCTTGCCGTTCCTGATGGCCTCGTTGAAGTCGTCGATATGGCGGTAGCCGTACGCCGCGAGGTCGTCGTAGCGCAGATCCATCTCGCGCACGACCCACTGCAGCGCCTCGGCGGCCCGCTTGGGGTTGGTGATGATCGGCGTGATCAGGTGCGGAATGCCCTCGTACGCGTTGAGCTCGACCCGCTTGGGGTCGACGAGCACCATGCGTACGTCCTCCGGGGTCGCCCGCACCATGACCGAGGTGATCAGACAGTTGATGCAGGAGGACTTTCCGGAGCCGGTCGCGCCCGCGACCAGGACGTGCGGCATCTTGGCGAGGTTGGCCATCTCGTAGCCGCCCTCGACGTTCTTGCCGAGCGCGACCAGCATGGGGTGGTCGTCCTCCGCCGCGTCCGCGAGGCGCAGCACGTCGCCGAGCTTGACCATCTCGCGGTCGGAGTTCGGGATCTCGATGCCGACCGCGGACTTGCCGGGGATGGGGGAGATGATCCGTACGTCGGGGCTGGCGACGGCGTACGCGATGTTCTTGGTGAGCGCGGTGATCCGCTCGACCTTCACGGCCGGGCCCAGCTCCACCTCGTACCGCGTGACCGTCGGACCGCGGGTGAAGCCGGTGACCGCCGCGTCGACCTTGAACTCCATGAAGACGTTGCTGAGCGAGGCGACGACCGCGTCATTGGCGGCGCTGCGCGTCTTGCCGGGGCCACCGCGCTCCAGCAGGTCCAGGGACGGCAGGGCGTAGGTGATGTCGCCGGAGAGCTGAAGCTGTTCGGCGCGCGGCGGCAGGGGCTGCGACTCCTCGGGCGCGGGCTTCGTCAGATCCGGTACGGATCCCTTCGACCCGCTCTGCTTCGGCTCGGGCTCCTCGGGCTCGCGCGCGCCCGGCAGGCTCGCGGCCCGTCGGCGCTCGGCAGTGACATCACGCGTGAGGTCGGCGACCAGCGGGGAGGGCGGCATGCCGTTCAGTACGGCACCGTCGAGCGCGGCGGCTGCCGCCGCGGCCACGTCCACGGCGTCCATCGGACGGTCCATGGCGGGCTGCACCGAGGGCCTGCGCGGCCGTCTGCGCCTGGACAGCGCCTCCTGCTCGGCGTGGTCCGGGTCGTAGTCCGCCGGGGCTTCGCTCCGGCGCGCGGAGGAGCGGCGCGCACGCCCGGGCACGGCCTCACGCCACTGCTCCTCGTAGCGCTCGTCGTCGGTGGCCTCGCCGTCCGCCCCCGGCTCGTCCACCGGGTGGACGATGCCCAGCTTGGATCCGAGCAGCCGCAGCCGCTGCGGAATCGCGTTGACGGGGGTCGCGGTGACGACGAGCAGCCCGAAGATCGTGAGCAGCACCAGCAGCGGTACGGCGAGCACCTCGCCCATGGTGAAGATCAGCGGCTTGGACGCGGCCCAGCCGATCAGCCCGCCCGCGTCCTGCATCGCCTCGGTGCCTTCCCCGCGGCCTGGCGAGCCGCAGGCGATATGAACCTGGCCGAGCACGCCGACGACGAGCGCGGACAGTCCGATCACGATCCGGCCGTTCGCCTCGGGCTTCTCGGGATACAGGATCAGCCGTACGGCGATCGCGGCCAGCAGTATCGGCACGAGCAGATCGAGCCGGCCGAAGGCTCCGGTCACCAGCATCTCGACGAGATCGCCGACCGGGCCGCTCAGATTGGACCAGGTACCCGCGGCGACGATCAGGCCCAGGGCGAGGAGCAGCAGCGCCAGGCCGTCCTTGCGGTGCGCGGGGTCCAGACCCTTGGCGCCCCGCCCTATGCCGCGGAACATCGCGCCCACGGTGTGGGCGAGACCGAGCCAGAGGGCGCGCACGAGGCGGTACACGCCCCCCGTGGGGGACGGTGCGGGCTTCGGCGCGGCCTTCTTGGCCGCCGCCTTCTTCGCGGGTGCTTTCTTCGTGGGCGCGGTCTTCTTCGGGGCGGCTTTCTTGGCGGGCGCCGCCTTCTTCGCGGCACCCGTCGTACGGCCGGCCCGCGGTTTCGCGGTGCCCGCCGCGCCCTGGGAACCCTTGCCGGACGTACGTGAGGCCATGATGGTGAGGTTACCGGTGTCGACCGCAGTGGACACGTGTGCCTACTGCTTCACCCGTTCGTGTCGTCGTCCGGGGGCCGGAGACTGACGGTCCCTCAAGCTCCCGGTGCCGGTTCAGTTCTGCGAGGGCAGCGTCGGCGTACCACCGCCGGCGCCCGGCTCCAGCGCGTCGAGCGCCCGGCGCAAACCCGTGAGTTTGCGTTCGAGATGGGCTGCGGTGGCGACGGCGGCGGCATCGGCCGAGTCGTCGTCGAGCTGCTTGGACAGCGCTTCGGCCTGTTCCTCAACTGCCGCGAGCCGTGCGGAAAGCTCGGCGAGCAGCCCCGCGGGCTCCTTGCTGTTCCCCGCCGGGTGTCCGCCGCCCTCCAGCTGGAGGCGCAGCAGCGCGGCCTGCTCACGCAGTTGGCAGTTCTTCATGTACAGCTCGACGAAGACCGAGACCTTCGCGCGCAGTACCCACGGGTCGAAGGGCTTGGAGATGTAGTCGACCGCACCTGCGGCGTAACCCCGGAAGGTGTGGTGCGGGCCGTGGTTGATCGCGGTGAGGAAGATGATCGGGATGTCCCGGGTCCGCTCCCGCCGCTTGATGTGCGCGGCCGTCTCGAATCCGTCCATGCCGGGCATCTGGACATCCAGCAGAATGACCGCGAAGTCGTCCGTCAGCAGCGCCTTGAGCGCTTCCTCCCCTGACGATGCCCGCACCAGTGTCTGATCGAGCGCGGAGAGGATCGCCTCCAGCGCGAGCAGATTCTCCGGCCGGTCATCGACCAGGAGGATCTTGGCCTTCTGCACCATGGCCCGTCCTCCTCGCCCCGGAAGTGCACCGGGCGCCGCCCCAGGGGACGACTCCCTTGCGTCGCCCGTCCTTGTGCCGGTCATGGTAGCCGCACCCCGCCTGTCGCCACACCCTGTCACCGTGATGTCACTGTGCACGTAGCAGAAACGTAGCGGGAGACCAGAAGGTTCCCCGAATACCGCCGTCTCACACGCCTTCGGCCACAGTCAGTCAGCAACTCGCGGCGATCCGGGCAGGGATCGCTCACTCCCCGCGCATCCATTGCTCCATCACCGAGAGCAAATGGTCCGGATCAACCGGCTTGGTGACATAGTCGGAAGCGCCGGACTCGATGGCCTTCTCGCGGTCGCCCTTCATCGCCTTCGCGGTCAGCGCGATGATCGGCAGACCGGCGAACTGCGGCATCCTGCGGATCGCCGTCGTCGTGGCGTACCCGTCCATTTCCGGCATCATGATGTCCATCAGTACGACCGTCACATCGTCATGCTGCTCCAGGACTTCGATGCCCTCCCGGCCGTTCTCCGCGTACAGCACCGACAGGCCGTGCTGCTCCAGCACGCTGGTGAGGGCGAAGACATTGCGGATGTCGTCGTCGACGATGAGCACCTTCTCGCTGTCGAACACGAAGGTGCGCCTCGCCTCCGGCGCCTCCTGGCTGCCGTTCGCCGCGGCCCACTGCTCCGAGCCGGGCGCCGTGCCCTGGCGCCCGGGCAGGGCGTGCCGCTGGTCCACGGAGCCGAGAGCGTTGCGCCGGCGCCGGAACAGGGCCGCCGGACCCGCGTGGGCGTCCAAGGGCCCCGTCGGCTCCTGGTGCCCCTGCGGGATGAAGTCCTCCCCACCGTCATCGGCGCTGCCGCGCAGCGGATCGGCGGCGCCGGGGGCGAGCTGCGGGTAGCCCTGCGGCGGCAGTTCGCTCGGGTGAAGGGGCAAGTAGAGAGTGAATGTCGAGCCGCGGCCCGGTTCGCTCGCCGCGTGGATCTCACCGCCGAGCAGCCGCGCGATCTCCCGGCTGATCGACAGACCCAGGCCGGTGCCGCCGTACTTGCGGCTGGTCGTGCCGTCCGCCTGCTTGAACGCCTCGAAGATCACCCGCATCTTGCCGGCCGCGATCCCGATCCCGGTGTCCGTGACGGAGAAGGCGATCAGATCGGCGTCCGCGTCCCGCAGCGAGCCCGCCTCCAGCAGCTGCTCGCGGATCGACTGCGGCACATCGGCGCTCGCCGGCCGGATCACCAGCTCAACCGCGCCGCTGTCGGTGAACTTCACCGCATTGGACAGGAGGTTTCGCAGCACCTGCAGCAGTCGCTGCTCGTCGGTGTGCAGCGTCGCGGGCAGCTCCGGCGACACCCGTACGGAGAAGTCGAGACCCTTCTCCGCGGTCAGCGGCCGGAACGTCGCCTCCACATAGTCGACGAGCTGCACCAGTGCGATACGAGTCGGGCTGACGTCCATCTTGCCCGCCTCGACCTTCGACAGATCGAGGATGTCGTTGATCAGCTGCAGCAGATCGGACCCCGCGCCATGGATCGTCTCGGCGAACTCCACCTGCTTCGGCGAGAGATTGCCCTCGGCGTTGTCCGCGAGCAACTTGGCCAGGATCAGCAGGGAGTTGAGCGGCGTACGCAGCTCGTGCGACATGTTCGCCAGAAACTCCGACTTGTAGCGCATCGAGACCGCGAGCTGCTCGGCCCGCTCCTCCAGCACCTGCCGCGCCTCTTCGATCTCGGTGTTCTTCACCTCGATGTCGCGGTTCTGCTGCGCCAGCAGCTCGGCCTTCTCCTCCAGCTCGGCGTTGGAGGCCTGCAGCGCCTTCTGCCGGTTCTCCAGCTCCGCCGAGCGCTCACGCAGCTGCTCGGTCAGCTCCTGCGACTGCTTGAGCAGCACCTCGGTCTTCGTATTGACGCTGATGGTGTTGACGCTCGTCGCGATCATCTCGGCGATCTGGTTGAGGAAGTCCCGCTGGATCTGAGTGAAGGGCTGGAACGACGCCAGCTCGATCACTCCCAGGACCTTCCCCTCGAAGAGCACCGGAAGCACGATCACATACGCCGGAGAGGCCTCCCCGAGCCCCGAGGAGATCTTCAGATAGCCCGGCGGCACATTGACCTGGATGGTCCGCTTCTCCTCGGCCGCGGTGCCGATGAGCGTCTCGCCGGGACGGAACGAGGTCGGCATCAGACCGGCGGAGTAGCCGTAACTGCCGCGCATGCACAGCTCGTACGACAGCTCCCCGCCCCCCGGCACATCCGCGCCGCCGCCCGTCGGCATCGCCAGGAAGAACGCGCCGTGCTGCGCCGAGACGACCGGCGTGAGCTCGCTCATGATCAGCGAGGCCACGTCGTCGAGGTCGCGGCGGCCCTGCATCAGACCGGAGATACGAGCCAGGTTGCCCTTCAGCCAGTCCTGTTCCTCGTTGGCGAGGGTGGTGTCGCGGAGGTTCGCGATCATCGTGTTGATGTTGTCCTGCAGGACCTGGATCTCGCCGGCCGCGTCCACGTCGATCTTGAGGTTCAGATCGCCGCGGGTCACCGCGGTCGCCACGGCCGCGATCGCGCGCACCTGGCGGGTCAGGTTCCCGGCCATCTCGTTCACCGACTCGGTGAGGTCGCGCCAGGTGCCGTCGACGTCCCGGACCCTGGCCTGACCGCCCAACTGCCCGTCCGTGCCCACCTCGCGGGCCACGCGGGTCACCTCTCCGGCGAACGAGGACAGCTGGTCGACCATCGTGTTGATGGTGGTCTTCAGCTCCAGGATCTCGCCCCGGGCATCGATGTCGATCTTCCGGGTGAGGTCGCCCTTGGCGATGGCGGTGGTGACCGTGGCGATCTGGCGCACCTGGCCGGTCAGGTTGGACGCCATCGAGTTCACGGACTCGGTGAGGTCCTTCCACGTACCGGAGACGCCCGGCACATGGGCCTGGCCGCCCAGTTCGCCCTCGGTGCCCACCTCGCGGGCCACTCGGGTCACCTCGTCGGCGAACGAGGACAGCGTCGTCACCATCGTGTTGACGGTCTCGGCCAGCTCGGCGACCTCGCCGCGCGCCTCGACCGTCACCTTCTTGGTCAGATCACCGTTGGCGACCGCCGCGGAGACGCGGGCGATGTTACGCACCTGATTGGTCAGGTTGTTGGCCATCAGGTTGACGTTGTCGCTGAGGTCCTTCCAGATGCCGGTGACGCCGCGCACCCGCGCCTGACCGCCCAGGACACCTTCCGTACCCACCTCACGGGCGACCCTGGTCACCTCGTCGGCGAAATCCAGCAGCTGGTCCACCATCGTGTTGACCGTCGTCACCAGTTCGAGGATCTCGCCCTTGGCGTCGACGGTGATCTTCTTCGACAGGTCGCCCTTGGCGACCGCCGTGGTCACTTCGGCGATATTGCGCACCTGTGAAGTCAGGTTGTTCGCCATGAAGTTGACGGACTGGGTGAGGTCCTTCCAGGTGCCCGAGACACCCTGCACTTCGGCCTGGCCGCCCAGGATGCCCTCGGTGCCCACCTCGCGGGCCACCCGCGTGACCTGCTCGGCGAAGTTCGAGAGCTGGTCGACCATCGTGTTGAGGGTGTTCTTCAGCTCCAGGATCTCGCCCCGGGCATCCACGTCGATCTTCTGCGACAGGTCACCGCGGGCCACCGCGGTGGCGACCTGCGCGATGTTACGGACCTGACCGGTGAGGTTCTCGGCCATTCCGTTCACCGAGTCGGTCAGATCACGCCATACACCGGCGACGCCCGGCACCTGCGCCTGGCCGCCGAGACGGCCCTCCGTGCCCACGTCCCGCGCCACCCGGGTCACCTGCTCGGCGAAGGCCGAGAGCTGGTCGACCATCGTGTTGATGGTGTTCTTCAGCTCCAGGATCTCGCCCCGGGCATCCACGTCGATCTTCTGCGACAGGTCACCGCGGGCCACCGCTGTCGTCACCTGAGCGATCTGCCGCACCTGCGAAGTCAGGTTCCCCGCCATGAAGTTGACGGAGTCGGTCAGTTCCTTCCAGGTACCGCTGACGCCGTCGACCCGCGCCTGGCCACCCAGGATGCCCTCCGTGCCCACGTCCCGCGCCATCCGCGTGACCTGGTCGGCGAACGAGGACAGCTGCGACACCATCGTGTTGACGGTGTTCTTCAGCTCCAGCATCTCGCCCGCGACATTGACCGTGACCTTCTGCGACAGATCACCATTGGCGACCGCGGTCGTCACCTGGGCGATGTCCCGCACCTGGCCGGTGAGGTTACGGAACGCGGTGTTCACCGAGTCCGTGAGGTCCTTCCAGGTGCCTGCCGCGCCCGGCACTCCGGCCTGCCCGCCGAGGCGGCCCTCGACGCCGACCTCCCGGGCCACTCGCGTCACTTCGGAACCGAAGGCCGAGAGCTGGTCCACCATCGTGTTGACGGTGTTCTTCAGCTCCAGCATCTCGCCCGCGACATCGACCGTGACCTTCTGCGACAGATCACCGTTCGCGACCGCCGTTGTCACCTGGGCGATGTCCCGCACCTGGGTGGTCAGATTGCGGAAGACGGTGTTCACCGAGTCGGTGAGGTCCTTCCACGTCCCGGCTGCTCCCGGCACCTGCGCCTGCCCGCCGAGCAGACCCTCGGCCCCGACCTCGCTCGCCACCCGGGTGACCTCGTCCGCGAACGTACGCAGCGTCTCGGTCATCTGATTGATGGTCTCGGCGAGCTGGGCCACCTCACCCCGCGCGCTCACCGTGACCTTCTGCGACAGATCACCATTGGCGACGGCGGTCGTGACCTCGGCGATGCCGCGCACCTGCGAGGTCAGATTGCCGGCCATGGTGTTCACCGAATCGGTGAGGTCCTTCCACACACCCGCCACACCGGGCACGGTGGCCTGGCCGCCGAGTTCGCCCTCAGTGCCGACCTCCCGGGCCACCCGGGTGACCTCGGAGGAGAAAGAGGACAGCTGGTCGACCATCGTGTTGACGGTGTTCTTCAGCTGAAGCATCTCGCCGGCCACATGGACAGTGACCTTCCGCGACAGATCGCCCTTGGCCACGGCCGTGGTGACGAGAGCAATGTCACGCACCTGAGCGGTCAGCCGGTACGCCATGGTGTTGACCGAATCCGTGAGGTCTTTCCACGAACCGGACATACCGCGCACCTGTGCCTGGCCGCCGAGCTTGCCCTCGGTACCGACCTCCAGCGCCACCCGCGTCACCTCGTCGGTGAACGCCGACAGCTGGTCCACCAGGTTGTTGACGGTACGGGCGACCTTCAGGAATTCGCCGCGCAGCGGCCGTACGGACCCGTCCGTGCCGTCCGGGGCGTGCGAGCGCAGCTCCATACGCTGCTCCAGGTCGCCCTCGGCGACCGCCGAGAGGACCCGCCCCACCTCGGACACCGGACGCGCCAGATCGTCCACCAGCGCGTTCGAGGCGTCGATGGCGGCCGCCCAGGAGCCCTCACAGGCCCCTGTCTCCAGCCGCTCGGTCAGCTTCCCCTCGCGCCCGACCATCCTGCGTACGCGTGCGAGCTCACCCGTAAGGTGCAGATTCCGCTCCGCCACCTCGTTGAAAACGGCGGCGATCTCGGCCATCACGCCGTCGCCGGACACCGTCAGGCGCCGACGGAAGTTCCCGTCCCTCATCGACACCAGAGCCGCCAGCAGCCTGTTCAGGGCCGCCGAATCGACTTCGGTTGTCCCATTGTTCCGGGACCGTCCGCCTTTTGCGCGCGTGTTGTTGGCACGCGCCGCCACGCCAGACTCCACCGTGTCCCTCCCGCAGGGGTTGACCGTACTGCCCGGGCTGTCTCCGGAAGCCTGCCCAGTGTTTCACCATGGCCGAACCAGGCCATAACAGTTCGGCAGCTTCGCATAGCGTCCCCGCCCCCGGTAGGCGGAAACAGTCTCGACCGGCATCCGCTCGGACAGCGAAGGTAAGTAACCTGGCATCCGGCTGTCCAACCGCCCCGGTCCGCCCGGCGGGGGTGGTGTGGGGCGAGTACTAGCACCGGGCACCGGGAGGGGCAGGCCGCATCATGGCAGAGCCGGGCGTCGAAACGCGTACGAGGAGTTCTGTGATCACCGCGCGGGCGGCTGCCACCTTCGACCCTGTCGGGCGGTCCGTCGCGACCGCCCGCGCCTTTGTCCGCGACACACTCCAGGGGTGGGGGTACTCCGACGTCGTGGACGACGCGGTCGTCCTCACCAGCGAGCTCGTCACCAACGCCGTCGTGCATGCGGGCACCGCCGCCGACGTCCTGTGTATGCGCACGGACGACGGCGTACGCGTCGAAGTCGGCGACCGCTACCCGGAACGGGAGATCCCACTCCAGGGCAGCGGCCGGATCATCGTCAGCCCCGACCGCGAGAACGGCCGCGGCCTGCTCCTGTGCGCGGCCCTGGCCTCCCGCTGGGGCGTCGAGTACACCCCCACCCACAAGCAGGTGTGGTTCCAACTCGACCTCCCCCAGCGCCCGGTGGGCACCCGCTCCGCCGGCCCCGTACTGCCCGTCGCCCTGCTCCCGGTCGCCGACGAACGCGTACGCGTCGCCGTCTTCCAGATCGACCGCTCCGGCTCGATCTCCGTCTGGAACGAGGACGCGGAGCACCTCTTCGGCTACCCGCCCGACCAGGTCATCGGCAAGCCCCTCACCGACGTCGCCGCCTGGCCGCACACGCCCGGTATCGGCACCGGCATCGCCGACGCGCTGCGACTCTCACGCTGGGAAGGCAGTTACGGCATCCGCGGCACCGACGGCCGCGTCGTCCCCGTCTACGCATCGCACCTTCGCGTGCGGGACGCGAACGGCGAGCCCTCCACCGTCTGCCTTCTCGTACGCGACGACGAACGCGCCATCCTGCAGACCCCGCAGCGCGCCCCCGTGACCGAAACCGGCGCCGAGAGGCGCACCACCGACCCCTTCGAGATCTTCATCGGCTCCCCCGCACCCGACGACCTCGACGGCCTCCTCCAGCGCACCGTCGAACGCGCCCGCGACATGCTCGACGGCGACGCCGCCTTCCTGCTGCTCGCCACCGACGACGAGACCGAGTTGGAGGTACGGGCCACCACCGGACTGCCCTCGGCCCGCCAGCGGTTCGCCCGTGTCCCCGTCGAAGCCGGCACCGGACGCTACGGCTCCGCCCGTATGCCCGCCGTCCACGAGGACCTCACCGCCGTCCCCGGCGCCGTCCCGCTCCTCAACTCCACCGGCATGCGCTCGGTCGTCACCGTCCCGCTCAAGGTCGAGGGCCGCCTCACCGGCTCCCTCGGCGTCGCCGCCGAATCCGCGGGCCGCTACTCCAACGAGGAGGCCCTGCGCCTCCAGTTCGCCGCCGACCGCATCGCCCTGGCCGTCGAATCGGCACGCCTCGGCGAACTGGAACGGCTGCGCCGCGGCTCCCTCTCCTTCCTCGTCGAGGCCTCCGACCTGCTCGCAGGAACACTCGACCGCGACCAGACCCTGGCCCTGATGGCCCAGATGACGGTTCCCACGCTCGCCACCTGGTGCGCCGTCTACACGATCGCCGACCAGGCCTCCGAGCCGTATCTCAGCTTCGTACTCCATGAGGACGAGGAGAGGATCGACGGCCTCAAGGCCCTCCTCTCCAAGATCGACCCGCCCGACCCGGTGACGACCCCCGGCGCCCGCGTGTGGACCGCGCCGGCCGACGCCGCCCACCGGGCCGCCCTGCGCACCTCCCGGCGCGAACTCGGCCTGGGCTCGAGCCCACCGGTCTCCTCCGGCATCGGCGCCACCCTCGCCACGGCCGCCGCGGTCGGCGGCGAGACAGTCGTCCTGCCGCTCGTCGCCCGCAACCGCGTCATCGGCATGCTGACCCTCGGCAAGCCCTCGGACGACCACTTCCGCCAGGAGATCCTGGAACTCGCCGAAGACCTCTCCCGCCGAGCGGCCCTCGCCCTCGACAACGCCCGCCTGTACTCCGAGCGCGTGGCCATCAGCCAGTCCCTCCAGCGCAGCCTCCTCCCGCCGGAACTCCCCCATGTCCCCGGCGTGGAGGTCGAAGTCATCTACCGGGCGGCCGGCGAAGGCAACGAAGTCGGCGGTGACTTCTACGATCTCTTCCCGATCCGCGACGGCGCCTACGGCTTCGCCATCGGCGACGTCTGCGGTACGGGCCCGGAAGCCGCGGCCGTCACCGGCCTTGCCCGCCACGCCCTGCGTCTGCTCGCCCGGGAGGGCTTCGGAGGCCCCGCGGTCCTGGAGCGGCTGAACGCCGCGATCCTCGACGAGGGAGCCCGCAGCCGCTTCCTCACCCTCCTCTATGGCGAGTTGTGGCCGCAGGAGGACGGCAGCGCGATCCTCAAGGTCGTCTGCGCCGGCCACCCGCTCCCGCTGCGCCTGCGCCAGGACGGCAGCGTCGAAGCGGCAGCCGAACCCCAGCCCCTCCTCGGCGTCATGGACGACCTGGAGCTGTACGAGCAGATGGTGACCCTCGACCCGGGCGACGTACTGCTCTGCGTCACGGACGGCGTCACCGAACGCCGCGAGGGCACCCGCATGCTGGGCGACGACGGCCTCATCGACGTCCTCACCAACTGCACGGGCCTCACCGCGGGCGCGGTCGCCTCCCGCGTCCTGCGCGCGGTAGAACGCTTCGCCGCCGAGCCCGCATCCGACGACATGGCGATCCTGGCGATGCGCGTCCCGGAGCCCCACAGGTCCTGAACACGCCGAAGGCCCCCGCCAGTTGGCGAGGGCCTTCGTCTGTACGAGCCCCAATACGGAATCGAACCGTAGACCTTCTCCTTACCATGGAGACGCTCTACCGACTGAGCTATTGGGGCGTGCTGCGCGGCGGCAACGAGATAGATCGTACACCGAACAGACGGCTGCTTTGAACCACCACCTCCGGTCCGCACCTTGGTCCACGAGCTCAGGTCCACGTGGACGCCGGCGTCAGCACCCTGAACGCAAAAATGCCTCAACCCCCGGACAGAGTCCGGGGGTTGAGGCTAAAAATTGTTCGGCGGCGTCCTACTCTCCCACAGGGTCCCCCCTGCAGTACCATCGGCGCTGAAAGGCTTAGCTTCCGGGTTCGGAATGTAACCGGGCGTTTCCCTAACGCAATGACCACCGAAACACTGTGAAGATATCGATTCCGGAATCCCCCCTGTGACCGTGGGGGACTCGACAGTTCGTTACTTCAGAACTGACACAGTGGACGCGAGCAACTGAGGACAAGCCCTCGGCCTATTAGTACCAGTCAGCTCCACCCCTTGCGGGGCTTCCACATCTGGCCTATCAACCCAGTCGTCTACTGGGAGCCTTAACCCCTCAAAGGGGGTGGGAGTCCTCATCTCGAAGCAGGCTTCCCGCTTAGATGCTTTCAGCGGTTATCCTTTCCGAACGTAGCCAACCAGCCATGCCCTTGGCAGGACAACTGGCACACCAGAGGTTCGTCCGTCCCGGTCCTCTCGTACTAGGGACAGCCCTTCTCAAGACTCCTACGCGCACAGCGGATAGGGACCGAACTGTCTCACGACGTTCTAAACCCAGCTCGCGTACCGCTTTAATGGGCGAACAGCCCAACCCTTGGGACCGACTCCAGCCCCAGGATGCGACGAGCCGACATCGAGGTGCCAAACCATCCCGTCGATATGGACTCTTGGGGAAGATCAGCCTGTTATCCCCGGGGTACCTTTTATCCGTTGAGCGACGGCGCTTCCACAAGCCACCGCCGGATCACTAGTCCCGACTTTCGTCCCTGCTCGACCCGTCGGTCTCACAGTCAAGCTCCCTTGTGCACTTACACTCAACACCTGATTGCCAACCAGGCTGAGGGAACCTTTGGGCGCCTCCGTTACCCTTTGGGAGGCAACCGCCCCAGTTAAACTACCCATCAGACACTGTCCCTGATCCGGATCACGGACCCAGGTTAGACATCCAGCACGACCAGAGTGGTATTTCAACGACGACTCCACCTGAACTGGCGTCCAAGCTTCACAGTCTCCCACCTATCCTACACAAGCCGAACCGAACACCAATATCAAACTGTAGTAAAGGTCCCGGGGTCTTTCCGTCCTGCTGCGCGAAACGAGCATCTTTACTCGTAGTGCAATTTCACCGGGCCTATGGTTGAGACAGTCGAGAAGTCGTTACGCCATTCGTGCAGGTCGGAACTTACCCGACAAGGAATTTCGCTACCTTAGGATGGTTATAGTTACCACCGCCGTTTACTGGCGCTTAAGTTCTCAGCTTCGCCACACCGAAATGTGACTAACCGGTCCCCTTAACGTTCCAGCACCGGGCAGGCGTCAGTCCGTATACATCGCCTTACGGCTTCGCACGGACCTGTGTTTTTAGTAAACAGTCGCTTCTCGCTGGTCTCTGCGGCCACCCCCAGCTCACTGTGCAAGACAGATCACCAGTGATGGCCCCCCTTCTCCCGAAGTTACGGGGGCATTTTGCCGAGTTCCTTAACCATAGTTCACCCGAACGCCTCGGTATTCTCTACCTGACCACCTGAGTCGGTTTAGGGTACGGGCCGCCATGAAACTCGCTAGAGGCTTTTCTCGACAGCATAGGATCATCCACTTCACCACAATCGGCTCGGCATCAGGTCTCAGCCTCAATGTGTGACGGATTTGCCTATCACACGGCCTACACCCTTACCCCGGGACAACCACCGCCCGGGCTGGACTACCTTCCTGCGTCACCCCATCGCTTACCTACTACCACCTCGGTTCGGCGGCTCCACCACTCCCCTTTGCCCGAAGGCTCCGGGGCGGCTTCACGGCCTTAGCATTAATGGGCTCGATACTGGGCGTTTCAAAGCGGGTACCGGAATATCAACCGGTTGTCCATCGACTACGCCTGTCGGCCTCGCCTTAGGTCCCGACTTACCCTGGGCAGATCAGCTTGACCCAGGAACCCTTAGTCAATCGGCGCACACGTTTCTCACGTGTGTATCGCTACTCATGCCTGCATTCTCACTCGTGAACCGTCCACCACTCGCTTACGCGGCGGCTTCACCCGGCACACGACGCTCCCCTACCCATCCGTACTCCCGTTGGGGATATATGTACGAATGACACGACTTCGGCGGTACGCTTGAGCCCCGCTACATTGTCGGCGCGGAATCACTTGACCAGTGAGCTATTACGCACTCTTTCAAGGGTGGCTGCTTCTAAGCCAACCTCCTGGTTGTCTCTGCGACTCCACATCCTTTCCCACTTAGCGTACGCTTAGGGGCCTTAGTCGATGCTCTGGGCTGTTTCCCTCTCGACCATGGAGCTTATCCCCCACAGTCTCACTGCCGCGCTCTCACTTACCGGCATTCGGAGTTTGGCTAAGGTCAGTAACCCGGTAGGGCCCATCGCCTATCCAGTGCTCTACCTCCGGCAAGAAACACACGACGCTGCACCTAAATGCATTTCGGGGAGAACCAGCTATCACGGAGTTTGATTGGCCTTTCACCCCTAACCACAGGTCATCCCCCAGGTTTTCAACCCTGGTGGGTTCGGTCCTCCACGAAGTCTTACCTCCGCTTCAACCTGCCCATGGCTAGATCACTCCGCTTCGGGTCTTGAGCGCGCTACTAAACCGCCCTGTTCGGACTCGCTTTCGCTACGGCTTCCCCACACGGGTTAACCTCGCAACACACCGCAAACTCGCAGGCTCATTCTTCAAAAGGCACGCAGTCACGACGCACAGAGTAAACTCTGCGCGCGACGCTCCCACGGCTTGTAGGCACACGGTTTCAGGTACTATTTCACTCCGCTCCCGCGGTACTTTTCACCATTCCCTCACGGTACTATCCGCTATCGGTCACCAGGGAATATTTAGGCTTAACGGGTGGTCCCGCCAGATTCACACGGGATTTCTCGGGCCCCGTGCTACTTGGGTGTCTCTTAAACGAGCCGCTGATGTTTCAGCTACGGGGGTCTTACCCTCTACGCCGGACCTTTCGCATGTCCTTCGCCTACATCAACGGTTTCTGACTCGTCTCATCGCCGGCAGACGATGACAAAGAGATCCCACAACCCCGTACGCGCAACCCCTGCCGGGTATCACACGCATACGGTTTGGCCTCATCCGGTTTCGCTCGCCACTACTCCCGGAATCACGGTTGTTTTCTCTTCCTGAGGGTACTGAGATGTTTCACTTCCCCTCGTTCCCTCCACACTGCCTATGTGTTCAGCAGCGGGTGACAGCCCATGACGACTGCCGGGTTTCCCCATTCGGAAACCCCCGGATCAAAGCCTGGTTGACGGCTCCCCGGGGACTATCGTGGCCTCCCACGTCCTTCATCGGTTCCTGGTGCCAAGGCATCCACCGTGCGCCCTTAAAAACTTGGCCACAGATGCTCGCGTCCACTGTGCAGTTCTCAAGCAACGACCAGCCACCCACCACCCCGTCGACAAGCAACGAGTTCACTGGGGCCGGCATCGCGAAGGGCGAGCAAACGCTCGCACCCTCAGACACCCAACAGCGCGCCCGGCACGATCCCCTGACTCACACGTTCCACGCCGAAGCAGTACTAGTGAAGTCCTGAAACCGTGCCGAATAGTCAACGTTCCACCCATGAGCAACCAGCATCGGACGTACGCCGATGTACTGGCCTCTGACCAGACCGGGGTCTGGTGAGAAGTGCTCCTTAGAAAGGAGGTGATCCAGCCGCACCTTCCGGTACGGCTACCTTGTTACGACTTCGTCCCAATCGCCAGTCCCACCTTCGACAGCTCCCTCCCACAAGGGGTTGGGCCACCGGCTTCGGGTGTTACCGACTTTCGTGACGTGACGGGCGGTGTGTACAAGGCCCGGGAACGTATTCACCGCAGCAATGCTGATCTGCGATTACTAGCAACTCCGACTTCATGGGGTCGAGTTGCAGACCCCAATCCGAACTGAGACCGGCTTTTTGAGATTCGCTCCGCCTCGCGGCATCGCAGCTCTTTGTACCGGCCATTGTAGCACGTGTGCAGCCCAAGACATAAGGGGCATGATGACTTGACGTCGTCCCCACCTTCCTCCGAGTTGACCCCGGCAGTCTCCTGTGAGTCCCCATCACCCCGAAGGGCATGCTGGCAACACAGAACAAGGGTTGCGCTCGTTGCGGGACTTAACCCAACATCTCACGACACGAGCTGACGACAGCCATGCACCACCTGTATACCGACCACAAGGGGGGCACCATCTCTGATGCTTTCCGGTATATGTCAAGCCTTGGTAAGGTTCTTCGCGTTGCGTCGAATTAAGCCACATGCTCCGCTGCTTGTGCGGGCCCCCGTCAATTCCTTTGAGTTTTAGCCTTGCGGCCGTACTCCCCAGGCGGGGAACTTAATGCGTTAGCTGCGGCACCGACGACGTGGAATGTCGCCAACACCTAGTTCCCAACGTTTACGGCGTGGACTACCAGGGTATCTAATCCTGTTCGCTCCCCACGCTTTCGCTCCTCAGCGTCAGTAATGGCCCAGAGATCCGCCTTCGCCACCGGTGTTCCTCCTGATATCTGCGCATTTCACCGCTACACCAGGAATTCCGATCTCCCCTACCACACTCTAGCTAGCCCGTATCGAATGCAGACCCGGGGTTAAGCCCCGGGCTTTCACATCCGACGTGACAAGCCGCCTACGAGCTCTTTACGCCCAATAATTCCGGACAACGCTTGCGCCCTACGTATTACCGCGGCTGCTGGCACGTAGTTAGCCGGCGCTTCTTCTGCAGGTACCGTCACTTGCGCTTCTTCCCTGCTGAAAGAGGTTTACAACCCGAAGGCCGTCATCCCTCACGCGGCGTCGCTGCATCAGGCTTTCGCCCATTGTGCAATATTCCCCACTGCTGCCTCCCGTAGGAGTCTGGGCCGTGTCTCAGTCCCAGTGTGGCCGGTCGCCCTCTCAGGCCGGCTACCCGTCGTCGCCTTGGTAGGCCATCACCCCACCAACAAGCTGATAGGCCGCGGGCTCATCCTTCACCGCCGGAGCTTTCAACCCCCCAAGATGCCTCGGGAGGTGGTATCCGGTATTAGACCCCGTTTCCAGGGCTTGTCCCAGAGTGAAGGGCAGATTGCCCACGTGTTACTCACCCGTTCGCCACTAATCCACCCCGAAGGGCTTCATCGTTCGACTTGCATGTGTTAAGCACGCCGCCAGCGTTCGTCCTGAGCCAGGATCAAACTCTCCATGAATGTTTACCCGTAATCGGGTCGAACACCACAAGAGCGGGACGACCGGTCGGAATAAGACCGATCGTCCACAGCGTCCTCGCTGTGTCATTGCCTGCCCGCCACAAAGGACCGACAGGACTTTCAAAGGAACCTCAACCCACCGAAATGGGCCGGGGTTGTCAATCTGGCGTTGACTTTTGGCACGCTGTTGAGTTCTCAAGGAACGGACGCTTCCTTCAGACCCTTTTCATCGGGCCCTCCGGGCGCTTCCCTTCGGTCTTGCGTTTCCAACCCTACCAGACTCTTTTTCCATTCCGTTTCCGGTGAGGAATTCGAATCCAGTGGCCGTTGGAAGGCCTTTACCTTTCGGCTGACCCGACTTTATCAGAGATTCTGAGTCGGAATTCCCGCCCCTTCGGGGACTGCTCCGAGCGCACGAGTGCGCCGGGTTCCCGTTCAGGCGGAGACGTAAACGTACTGGAGCGGAGCGCCCCGACGCAAATCGGGGGCTCCGCTCCGGAGTTGGCCTGGTCAGACCTCGACGACGACCGGAAGGATCATCGGGCGCCGACGGTAGGTGTCGGAGACCCACTTGCCCGCCACGCGGCGGACGAGTTGCTGCAGCTGGTGCGGCTCGGCGACGCCGTCGGAAGCCGACTTGGCGATCGCTTCCTCGATCTTCGGGAGTACCGCGCCGAAGGCGCTGTCCTCGATTCCGGAGCCGCGGGCGTGGATGTGCGGGCCGCCGACGACCTTGCCGGTACTCGAGTCGACCACGAGGAAGACCGAGATGATGCCCTCGTCGCCGAGGATCCGGCGGTCCTTGAGCGAGGCCTCGGTGACATCGCCGACCGAGAGGCCGTCGACGTACACATAACCCGCCTGGACCTTGCCGACGATCTTGGCCTTGCCGTCGAGGAGGTCGACGACGACCCCGTCCTCGGCGATGACGATGTGGTCCTTCGGGACGCCTGTCAGGGCTCCGAGTTCGGCGTTGGCGCGCAGGTGGCGCCATTCGCCGTGAACCGGCATCAGGTTCTTCGGCTTGCAGATGTTGTAGAAGTACAGCAGCTCGCCGGCCGAGGCGTGGCCCGAGACATGGACCTTGGCATTGCCCTTGTGGACGACGTTCGCGCCCCAGCGGGTCAGGCCGTTGATCACGCGGTAGACCGCGTTCTCGTTGCCCGGAATCAGGGACGACGCCAGGATCACGGTGTCGCCCTGGACGATGCGGATCTGGTGGTCCCGGTTGGCCATGCGGGACAGGGCCGCCATCGGTTCGCCCTGGGAGCCCGTACAGACCAGGACCACGTCGTGGTCCGGGAGGTCGTCGAGCGTCTTCACGTCGACGACCAGGCCCGCGGGGACCCGCAGATAGCCCAGGTCGCGTGCGATGCCCATGTTGCGGACCATCGAGCGGCCGACGAAGGCCACCCGGCGGCCGTACTCGTGGGCCGCGTCGAGGATCTGCTGGATGCGGTGGACGTGGCTGGCGAAGCTGGCCACGATGATGCGCTTCTGGGCGTTCGCGAAGACCGTGCGCAGGACGTTCGAGATGTCGCGCTCGGGCGGGACGAAGCCCGGGACCTCTGCGTTCGTCGAGTCCGAGAGCAGGAGGTCGATGCCCTCATCGCTCAGCCGCGCGAATGCGTGCAGGTCGGTCAGCCGGCCGTCCAGCGGGAGCTGGTCCATCTTGAAGTCGCCGGTGTGGACCACCATGCCCGCGGGGGTGCGGATGGCGACGGCCAGCGCGTCCGGGATGGAGTGGTTGACCGCGATGAACTCGCAGTCGAAGGGGCCGATGCGCTCGCGGTGGCCCTCGGTGACTTCGAGGGTGTACGGGCGGATGCGGTGCTCCTGGAGCTTTGCCTCGATCAGCGCGAGGGTCAGCTTGGAGCCGATCAGCGGGATGTCCTGCTTCAGGCGGAGCAGAAACGGGACGCCACCGATGTGGTCCTCGTGGCCGTGCGTGAGCACGATGCCGTCGATGTCGTCGAGGCGGTCCCGGAGGGTGGTGAAGTCCGGCAGGATCAGGTCGATTCCGGGCTGCTCCTCCTCGGGGAAGAGGACGCCGCAGTCGACGATGAGCAGTCGGCCGTCGTATTCGAAGACCGTCATGTTCCGGCCGATCTCGCCGAGACCGCCGAGCGGGGTGACGCGCAGGCCACCCTTGGGAAGCTTCGGCGGGGCGCCGAGTTCAGGATGCGGATGACTCAAAAGACTCTCCTCACCACGCACGCCACGTACCGCTCCGGCACGTGGCGTACATGACATTCGTGCACTTGCTGTTGTCTTGGTTCCGACCGGTTTCGGTCGGCCTTCTTCGCGTATTCAGTTGTGAAGTCTGTGTTTAGAGCTGTACCCCACCGGCCGCGAGGTCGATCTTGAGCTGCGCGATTTCCTCCGGGGAGAGCTCCACCAGGGGAAGCCGGAGCGGTCCGGCCGGGAGGCCCTGCAGGGCCAGTGCCGCCTTGGTGGTGATGACGCCCTGGGTGCGGAACATGCCCGTGAAGACCGGGAGCAGCTGCTGGTGGATCTCGGTGGCCTTCTGGACGTCACCGGTGAGGTGGGCGTCGAGGAGGGCGCGGAGCTCCGGGGTGACGACATGACCGACGACGGATACGAAGCCGACGGCGCCGACCGAGAGCAGCGGGAGGTTGAGCATGTCGTCGCCGGAGTACCAGGCGAGACCGCTGCGGGCGATGGCCCAGCTGGCGCGGCCCAGGTCACCCTTGGCGTCCTTGTTCGCGACGATACGCGAGTGATCGGCGAGGCGCACCAAGGTTTCGGTGTCGATCGGGACACCGCTGCGGCCGGGGATGTCGTAGAGCATGACGGGCAGTTCCGTCGCGTCGGCGATGGCCGAGAAGTGACGGAACAGGCCCTCCTGCGGGGGCTTGTTGTAGTACGGCGTCACCGCGAGCAGGCCGTGCGCGCCGGAGCGTTCGGCGGTGCGGGCGAGCTCGATGCTGTGGCGCGTGTCGTTGGTGCCGATACCGGCGACGACGTGAGCCCGGTCTCCGACGGCTTCCAGTACGGCTCGTACGAGCTGGTCTTTCTCCGCGTCGCTGGTGGTCGGCGACTCACCGGTGGTGCCATTGATGATCAGGCCGTCGTTGCCTGCATCCACCAGATGGGCCGCCAGGCGCTGTGCGCCGGCGAGGTCGAGTGCGCCGTCCGCCGTGAAGGGCGTGACCATGGCGGTGAGGACCCGCCCGAAGGGGGTCTGCGGAGTGGAGATCGGAGCCATGGGTAACACGCTACTCGCTGCTCAGTACGCAGTGTCCCCTCGGGGGACGTGACGTAGGACGTGACATGCGGAGCCCGGCACTGCCTGCTCGGGGGTTCAAGCAGTGCCGGGTCCGTTTGATCAGCCTAGATGAACTTCACGAAACACCGCAATGCGGACACTTCTCCGCGCTGACCCGTACATCTGTGCTCCACGGGACGATTGTGCCCTATGGGGCGATGCGGCCATTGGCATTGAAGGCCGCGTAGGTGAGCGGCATGAGCTTCGCCCAGTGCTGCTCCATCTTCTCGCCGACCATCTCGATCTCCCGCTGGGGGAAGGACGGGACCTTCGCCAGCTCGTGCTGCGTACGCAGGCCGAGGAAGTGCATCAGCGAGCGGGCGTTGCAGGTGGCATACATGGACGAGAACAGGCCAACGGGAAGGACGGCGCGCGCGACCTCGCGGGCGATGCCCTCGTCGAGCATCTCCTTGTACGTCTCGTACGAGCGGCGGTACGAGTCGATCATGGCGTCGCTGACGACCTTGTGCTGCTCCGGGCTGCCGTCGATGAAGACGTACTTGCCGGGGCGGCCCTCCTGCACGAGCTTGCGCTGCTGGCCCGGGACGTAGAAGACCGGCTGCAGCTCCCTGTAGCGCCCGGACTCCTCGTTGTAGGACCAGCCCACACGGTGGCGCATGAACTCACGGAAGACGAAGATCGGGGCACTGATGAAGAAGGTCATCGAGTTGTGCTCGAAGGGGCTGCCGTGGCGGTCCCGCATCAGGTAGTTGATCAGTCCCGTGGAGCGCTCGGGGTCCTTCTGGAGCTCCTCCAGAGACTGCTCGCCTGCCGTGGAAACGCGGGCGGCCCACAGCACGTCGGAGTCACCGGCGGTGTGCTTCACCAGCTCGACGGTGACATCGCTGCGGAAATTGGGCGTGGCTGTCTCGGCGGGGGTGTCGGGCACCAGGAGTCCTTCCGGTTGAACGCATAGGCGGCGCCCACTTTAACGACGGAACGCCTCGGCAGTGCCTCTGGCCCCTTTGGGCAAATCCGGGAACGCGGGCACCAAATGACTGCTTTTGACGTCTCTACCAGTAGACCACCGACACGTTGCCAAGGAGAGTGCCCTGATGTTCCGCCGGCGAGAGGCCGTCCCGTTCGCATTCGTCGCTGAGGCCGACCGCTTCCGCAGTAACGTCACTCCGCCGCCCCGTGTACGTCCCAGCGGCTCCCAGCTCGCGGGGCACACGCTGATCGGGCTGACCGTCGTCGCAGGGCTGGTCGGCTCCCTGCTCTTCGGGCTTCCCGCGCTGGAATCCGGCCGGGCGGCGGGGCATTCGCAGCAGTCCGAGGCGTCCGACGGGCGCTGACTCTCCCCCACAGCCCTAATGGGCGTGGGGGCACCCCCATGGCCCCCCGGGGGTGGTCGGGCCGAGGGTGCCTCGGTAGCCTCACCGGGCACAGCCGAATCGAGTGTGCTGGTGAGTGAGGATCAGTCGTGCCCCTGCCTTTTCTGACGGCCGACCGTGCGTTCGGCACGAGCGATGACGACGTCGCGCTGCCCTTCGACGATCACGACCGCTGGCGGCGTCCGTACCGTCCGGGTCCCTGGCGGGTCGGCGCCGCGGCGCTGTTGCTGCTGCTCGCCTCGTTCGTGCTCATCGCTGCGATGATCATCGCGTTCGCCGGTGCGCTGCCGGGTGCCGGCGTCTGTCTTGGCCTCGGGCTCGCGCTCATCTTCACTTCACTGAGGCTGCTGCGGGCGGGAGTCTGGGTGAGCCGGCACGGAGTGCGGCGCGTGGCCTTCTTCGCGACCACGACGGTGCCGTGGAACCGCGTCGTGGCGGTACGAACCGTGCAGCAGCCCGTGCGCTGGCTCGGGCTGCCGCGCACCGTACAGGGGCAGGCGCTCGTCGCCATACCGCAGGGCGGGGAAGCGCTGCCCCTGCTGACCGATCACAACGCGGACTTCCTGTCACGCACCGAGGCGTTCGACCGGGCGGCGGACTCCGTCGAGGCCTGGGGGGCCGAATACCGCGGGGCCTGACCGACGGATCGGCCCCGGACCCATTCCTCAAACGCCGGAGGGGCTTGTTTTGCGCAGCGTGATCGCGCGCTGCATCGCCTTGCGGGCGCGCGGAGTGTCGCGGGCATCGTGATAGGCCACGGCCAGCCGGAACCAGCAGCGCCAGTCGTCCGGCGAGTCCTCGGTCTCGGCCCTCCGCTGCGCGAAGATCTCGTCGGCCGCGTCACGGTCGATCCGCCCGCCGGGCGTACGGCTCGACTCGTGAACCGGCAGC
Source organism: Streptomyces sp. NBC_00322 (assembly GCF_036147535.1). Classification (NCBI taxonomy): domain Bacteria; kingdom Bacillati; phylum Actinomycetota; class Actinomycetes; order Kitasatosporales; family Streptomycetaceae; genus Streptomyces; species Streptomyces sp. NBC_00322. Next base: position 2,628,400 of record NZ_CP108019.1, read on the forward strand.
CCGCCTTCGGACTCCAGCTCGCGGGCCAGCCGATGCGCGTTGCGCGCGAAGCTGGTGTTGTGCCAGAGGAACCAGGCGCCGACGACCGGCAGCAGGAACGCCACCGCGCCCATCCCCATGGCGGCGGGCTCACCGGTCAGGAGGAGCAGCACGCCCTCCAGCGCCACCACGCCGAAGACGAGCACCAGCGCGGTGGCGAGGAAGAAGTACGTGATCTTTCCACCCATGGCCGTCAGCCCAGGTCGAGGAAGTTTTCCAGGCCGAAGGTGAGGCCCGGAGTGGATACGACACGGCGGGCGCCCAGCAGGATGCCCGGCATGAAGCTGCTGTGGTGCAGCGAGTCGTGGCGGATGGTCAGGGTCTCGCCCTCGCCGCCCAGCAGGACTTCCTGGTGGGCGAGCAGACCGCGCAGCCGTACGGCATGCACGGGGACGCCGTCGACGTCCGCGCCGCGGGCGCCGTCCAGCGCGGTGACGGTCGCGTCCGGCTGCGGGGCGCAGCCCGCCTCCGCGCGCGCCGCCGCGATGAGCTGTGCGGTGCGGGTCGCGGTGCCGCTCGGGGCGTCGGCCTTGTTCGGGTGGTGCAGTTCTACGACCTCGACGGACTCGAAGTACCGCGCGGCCTGCTGTGCGAACTTCATGGTGAGGACCGCGCCGATGGAGAAGTTCGGTGCGATGAGGACACCGGTCCCGGGCGATGCGGCGAGCGAGGTGCCCAGCTGCGCGAGGCGCTCATCGGTCCAGCCGGTGGTGCCGACGACCGCGTGAATGCCGTGGCGTACGCAGAAGTCGAGATTGCCCATCACCGAGGCCGGCGTGGTCAGTTCGACCACGACCTGGGTGCCGGAATCGACCAGGGCCTCCAGCTTGTCGCCCCGGCCGAGAGCCGCGACCAGTTCCATGTCGTCGGCGGCCTCGACGGCTCGTACCGCTTCCGAGCCGATACGGCCCTTGGCGCCGAGAACGGCCACGCGCAGCTTGCTCATTGCTCTCTTCCTTAACGTTAGGAGACCGCTTCGTGGAGGCGGTCCGCCTGCTTGTCCTTGAGCGGGCCGATCACCGACAGGGAGGGACGGTGTCCCAGCACCTCGCCTGCTACCGCGCGTACCTCGTCGGGCGTGACGGAGGCTATCTGCCGCAGCATGTCGTCGACCGACATCTGCGAGCCCCAGCACAGTTCGCTCTTGCCGATGCGGTTCATCAGCGCGCCTGTGTCCTCGAGGCCCAGCACGGTGGATCCGGAGAGCTGGCCCACGGCGCGGCCGATCTCCTCGTCCGAGAGCCCCTCGGACGCGACCCGGTCGAGCTCGTCGCGGCAGATCTTCAGGACGTCGTGGACCTGGCTGGGGCGGCAGCCCGCGTAGACGCCGAAGAGGCCCGTGTCGGCGAAGCCCGAGGTGTACGAGTACACGCTGTAGGCCAGGCCGCGCTTCTCGCGGACCTCCTGGAACAGGCGGGATGACATGCCGCCGCCGAGGGCGGTGTTCAGTACCCCGAGCGCCCAGCGGCGGTCGTCGGTGCGGGCGAGGCCGGGCATGCCGAGGACGACATGGGCCTGCTCGGTCTTGCGCTCCAGCAGCTCGACGCGGCCGGCGGTGCGCAGGGTCCGGCTCCCGTCGCGGGGCGGGGTGGGGGCCGCGTCCGTACGGGACAGGGCGCCGGCCTTCTCGAAGGCCCTGCGGACCTGGCGTACGACGGTGGCGTGGTCGATATTGCCCGCGGCCGCGACGACCAGATGGGTCGGGTCGTAGTGCTTCTTGTAGAAGCGGCGGACGCGGTCGGCGCTCAGCGCGTTGACCGTGTCGACCGTGCCGAGAACGGGACGGCCGAGGGGGCTGTCGCCGAACATCGTCTGCGCGAACAGGTCGTGCACGCAGTCGCCCGGGTCGTCCTCCGTCATCGCGATCTCTTCGAGGATGACACCGCGCTCGGCGTCGACGTCGTCCTGGAGGATCAACGATCCGGTGAGCATGTCGCAGACCACGTCGATGGCGAGCGGCAGGTCGGTGTCGAGCACGCGCGCGTAGTAGCAGGTGTACTCCTTCGCCGTGAAGGCGTTCATCTCGCCGCCGACCGCGTCGATCGCCGATGAGATGTCGAGGGCGGAGCGCCGTCGCGTGCCCTTGAAGAGGAGGTGCTCCAGGTAGTGCGTGGCGCCGCCGAGCGAGGGCGTCTCGTCGCGGGAGCCGACGTTCGCCCAGATGCCGAAGGTGGCGGAGCGTACGGAGGGCAGGGTTTCGGTGACGACGCGCAGGCCGCCGGGCAGGACGGTGCGGCGGACGGTGCCGATGCCGTGCTCGCCCTTGAGAAGCGTTTGGGTACGGGCGACGGCCCGCGCCTCCGAAGAGGTGCGGGCCGTCGTCCTGGAACTACGGGACGTCACTTGGCAGCGTCGTCCTTGTTCTCGTCGGCGGACTCTTCGCCCTCGATCACGGGGATCAGGGAGAGCTTGCCGCGGGAGTCGATCTCGGCGATCTCGACCTGCACCTTGGAGCCGACCGCGAGCACGTCCTCGACGTTCTCCACGCGCTTGCCACCGGCGAGCTTGCGGATCTGCGAGATGTGCAGCAGACCGTCCTTGCCGGGCATCAGGGAGACGAAGGCACCGAAGGTGGTGGTCTTGACGACCGTACCCAGGTAGCGCTCGCCGACCTCCGGCATGGTCGGGTTGGCGATCGAGTTGATCGTGGCGCGGGCGGCCTCGGCCTGCGAGCCCTGCTGGGCACCGATGTAGATGGTGCCGTCGTCCTCGATCGTGATGTCGGCGCCGGTGTCCTCCTGGATCTGGTTGATCATCTTGCCCTTGGGGCCGATGACCTCACCGATCTTGTCCACCGGGATCTTGACGGTGATGATCCGCGGGGCGTTCGGGGACATCTCGTCCGGGACGTCGATGGCCTCGTTCATCACATCGAGGATGTGGAGGCGGGCGTCGCGGGCCTGCTTCAGCGCGGCGGCCAGGACCGAGGCGGGGATGCCGTCGAGCTTGGTGTCGAGCTGGAGCGCGGTGACGAAGGTCTTCGTACCGGCGACCTTGAAGTCCATGTCACCGAAGGCGTCCTCCGCACCGAGGATGTCGGTGAGGGCGACGTAGTGCGTCTGGCCGTCGATTTCCTCGGAGATCAGACCCATGGCGATACCGGCGACGGGGGCCTTGAGCGGCACACCGGCGTTCAGCAGCGACATGGTGGAGGCGCAGACCGAGCCCATGGACGTGGAGCCGTTGGAGCCCAGCGCCTCGGAGACCTGGCGGATGGCGTACGGGAACTCCTCGCGCGTCGGCAGCACCGGCACGATGGCGCGCTCGGCGAGCGCGCCGTGGCCGATCTCGCGGCGCTTCGGCGAACCGACGCGGCCGGTCTCACCGACGGAGTACGGCGGGAAGTTGTAGTTGTGCATGTAGCGCTTGCGGGTCACCGGGGAAAGGGTGTCCAGCTGCTGCTCCATACGGAGCATGTTCAGGGTGGTGACGCCCAGGATCTGGGTCTCGCCACGCTCGAACAGCGCCGAGCCGTGCACACGCGGGATGGCCTCGACCTCGGCGGCGAGCGTACGGATGTCCGTGACGCCACGGCCGTCGATGCGGACCTTGTCCTTGATGACGCGCTCGCGGACGAGCTTCTTGGTCAGCGCGCGGTAGGCACCGGAGATCTCCTTCTCGCGGCCCTCGAACTGCGGGAGCAGCTTCTCGGCGGCGACCTCCTTGATGCGGTCCAGCTCGGTCTCGCGCTCCTGCTTGCCGGCGATGGTGAGCGCCTGCGCGAGCTCGCCTTTGACGGCCGCGGTCAGCGCCTCCAGGACGTCGTCCTGGTAGTCGAGGAAGACCGGGAACTCGCCGGTGGGCTTGGCGGCCTTGGCGGCGAGGTCCGACTGGGCCTTGCACAGCGCCTTGATGAAGGGCTTCGCGGCCTCGAGACCGGCAGCGACGAGCTCCTCGGTCGGCGCCTCGGCGCCGCCCTTGACGAGCTCGATGGTCTTCTCGGTGGCCTCGGCCTCGACCATCATGATCGCGACGTCGCCGTCCTCCAGGACGCGACCGGCGACCACCATGTCGAAGACGGCGTCCTCGAGCTCGGTGTGCGTCGGGAAGGCGACCCACTGGCCCTTGATCAGGGCGACACGGGTGCCGCCGATCGGGCCGGAGAAGGGCAGGCCGGCCAGCTGCGTGGAGCAGGAGGCGGCGTTGATCGCGACCACGTCGTACAGGTGGTCGGGGTTGAGCGCCATGATCGTCTCGACGATCTGGATCTCGTTGCGCAGGCCCTTCTTGAAGGAGGGGCGCAGCGGGCGGTCGATCAGGCGGCAGGTGAGGATCGCGTCCTCGGAGGGCCGGCCCTCACGACGGAAGAAGGAGCCGGGGATCTTTCCGGCTGCGTACATCCGCTCCTCGACGTCCACCGTCAGGGGGAAGAAGTCGAGCTGGTCCTTGGGCTTCTTGGAAGCGGTGGTGGCCGACAGCACCATGGTGTCGTCGTCCAGGTACGCCACGGCGGAACCGGCGGCCTGCTTGGCCAGGCGGCCCGTCTCGAAGCGGATGGTGCGGGTGCCGAAGGAACCGTTGTCAATGACGGCCTCGGCGTAGTGGGTCTCGTTCTCCACTAGCGTTTTCTCCTCGTCTTCGTCCCCTCGCCCGTGTGGCGGGGGACGGTGGCCGAGAAGCGCTCGTTCTGCGGGCCGGTCTTCGATCGAAGCACCCGGGGCTTGGTTCTCCGGGGGCCACTACCGAGGACCGGCGGCGGTGAGGCGGCTTCTCGTTCGTTCGGTATTGCGTTGTCGTTCGGTACTGCCTTGTGCGACCAGACTAAATGCCGTCCGGCAGGTCGCGCACGTACAGCAAAGGGAGCGGCCCCCTAAGAGTGGGAACCGCTCCCTTCACGGCGTCTTACTTGGCACCGCCGGCCGCACCGCGGCGGATGCCGAGGCGGTCGACCAGCGCACGGAAGCGCTGGATGTCCTTCTTGGCCAGGTACTGCAGCAGACGGCGGCGCTGGCCCACCAGGATCAGCAGACCACGGCGGGAGTGGTGGTCGTGCTTGTGCGTCTTGAGGTGCTCGGTCAGGTCCGAGATCCGGCGGGAGAGCATCGCGACCTGGACCTCGGGGGAGCCGGTGTCGCCCTCCTTGGTGCCGAACTCGCCCATGATCTGCTTCTTCGTAGCGGCGTCGAGAGACACTCGGTACTCCTCTTTTGATGTTCGATGCGCCCACGAGTGCCCCTGGTCTTGATCTCAGGGGAGCTTCCGTGACTCGGAGGCGAAGGTCCGATGAGCGCTGCACCCAGATGCTCCGGGAGCGCGTACACAAACGGCCGTCACCCACAGTACCAGTGAGTCAGGAGGTCATCGCACGGATGGCGTGGTAGACGTCGAAGACCGCGAGGCACAGCGGTACGAGCGTCAGCAGCACAGCGGCTTCGGCGATCTCCAGAGAGCGGCCCCAGAAGGGCGTGACGCCCTTGCGCGGCACGATCAGTCCGATGGCGGTGATCACCGCGGCGACCGCGGCGACCGCGGCCGTGAGCCAGACCGTACGGATGTCGAGCGCTGTGCCGTCGCCCTTCAGGGCGTCGAGCATCAGCCCTCTCGGCGGGTTGAGGCACAGTCCGACCCCGAGCAGAGCCAATGAGCCGAGGCCGGCCGCCAGGGCGCAGCCGACCTGCGCCGTGTAGCGGAACAGGTGGGCGCGCATCAGCATGGCGATGCCGGTGGCGAGAGCGAGCAGCTGGCCCCACACGTTGTCGGAGAATCCGAGCACCGCCGAGGCTCCGAGGGCCACCAGCGCACAGCCGCCGACCAGGCCGACCAGCAGCTCGTGACCGCGCCGGACCTGGGCCGCGATGCGCTCGGCGTCGACCGGGCCCTGAGGGGCGGGCTCGGTTCCGTAGTCGCCGACGGTCGTACGAGGCGGCTCGAAGCCGATGGGGAGGCGGGCGAAGCGCGTGGAGAGGCCCGGCAGGAAAGCCAGGGCTCCCACGGAGAGCGGGGCGCACACGGCCGCGGTCTCGGCCGGCTCCATGTTGGTCGTGATCGCAGCGAAGGTCACCAGCAGGCCGACGGCGGCGGCGAAGACGAACGCGACGAAGGGGCCGTCTCCGCCAGGGGCGACGATCATCAGGATCACCGCGGCGACGAGAACGGCGGCGCAGGCGAGCAGGAACTGCAGCTTCCCGGTTCCCTGCCCCTCGGCGAGTGGCAGGAGTCCGGCTCCGGCGACCGCCGCGTTGGCCATGGAACCGATACCCAGAGCGACGGACGAGGCCCGGTCGTCGTACACCCGTGCCCGTACACCGGCGAGTGCGAGCAGCAGTACGCCACTGACGGCGGCCAGGACGCCGGGCAGGCCGTGCATGTCGTGCCGGGGGTCGGCGGTCCACAGCACGAAGGCGAGCAGGACCAGCAGGACGGATCCGCCGAAGAGCCCGGCGCCGCGCATCAGGCTGTCGTTCCACAGCGTGCGGTCGCGGGCGACGGCGGAGGCGACGGCATCGGAGACGTCGTCGAAGACCGCCGGGGGCAGCGATTCGGCGAAGGGCCGCAGCGACAGGAGCTCGCCGTCGAGGATGCGCTGGGCCGCCAGGGAGCGCGCGCCGTCGAGCACGGTGCCGTCGCGACGCACGAGGTGGTACCCGACCGGGGCACCCTCCGCGGGGCTCTGCCCGGACAGGCGGAGGATCTCCGGGTAGAGGTCGGCGACGGGGATGTCTTCGGGCAGTGCCACGTCGACGCGACCGTCCGGCGCGACGACCGTGACTCGGCAGAAACCGGTTCCGCCGCCGGACGGAGTTCCGGGACCCGGGTGACCGGTTCCGGTGGCCGCCGCTGAGGCCGTCATACTCACCTGCTGCTCCCCCTCGTGATTCTCATGGATCGTGAGCCTCGCTTTGCTCCCCGAATGACCCTTTTTTTGCGGTAGTTCACGGGCGAGCAAACGCGTCGCGCCACCCTACCGCCAACCGTTGACCGGCCACGCAAGTAGGATCCCTCCCCGCGGATGGAACCCGTCGCCACGGGGGCGCCGATAGGAACATTTCCATCCGGCAAGGGAATTGGTGAGCTGTGAGCCAGATCGTCGTCAAGCGCCCACCTCGGGCCCTGCCCTCCGAAGTACCCGGCGAGCAGGTGCAGTTGCAACCCCCGCCCGAGCTGCCACGAGGGCAGCAGGAGGGGGCGCTGATGCAGCTGCTGCCGATGCTGGGGATGGGCGGTTCTGTCGTCTTCTTCTTCATGACCCCGAATCCGATCATGCGGATCATGGGCATGGTGATGATCGCGTCGACGGTCGGCATGGGCATCGCCATGCTGGTCCGCTACCGGCGCGGCACCCAGGGGCAGCTCGCCGACATGCGACGCGACTACCTCAAGTACCTGACACAGACCCGGCGTGCGGTTCTGCGGACCGCGCACCTGCAGCGTGACGCGCAGTTCTATCTGCACCCGTCCCCGGAGCAGTTGTGGGCGCTGGTCGCCGAAGGAAGCCGCGTCTGGGAACGCCGCGTGGGCGACGACGACTTCGGGCAGGTGCGCATCGGCCTGGGCAGCCAGCAGCTCGCGACCCCGATCATCGCCCCCGACACAGCGCCCGTTGACGAGCTGGAACCGCTCACCGCGGGTGCGATGGCGCAGTTCCTGACGGCACACGGCACGCTCGACGGCCTGCCCATGGCCGTCTCGCTGCGCGCCTTCTATCACTTGACGGTGAGCGGCCACGCGGAGTCCGTCCGCTCCACGGCCCGCGCGATGGTCGGCTCGCTCGCCTCCCTGCACTCCCCCGAAGACCTGGTCATCGCCATCGCGGCCGGGCGCGAGGCAGCCCCGCAGTGGGAATGGGCGAAGTGGCTTCCGCACGTCCAGGCCCCCGGGGCCGGTGACGGAGCGGGCAGTCGCCGCCTCATCACGACCGACGCACGGGATCTGGAAGAGATGCTCGCCGGGCGGCTCGACGGCCGTCCCCGCTTCCAGGGCGGCGGCCAACCGCTGATGGATCAGCCGCACATCGTCGTCGTACTCGACGGCCAGTCGGTGCCCGCCGTATCGGCGCTGGCGGCGGCCGAGGGTCTGCAGGGCGTGACCGTCATCGAGGTCGTACCGGGCGAGGTGACCGGGGCGCGCGGCAGCCTGTCCGTGACCGTGCAGCCGGACTCGCTCCGGCTGGAGTCGGGACACGGCCTGGTGTACGACGGGACGCCCGACCGGCTGAGCCGCGAGGCCGCCGAGGCACTCGCCAGGCAGCTCGCCCCTCTTCGTATGGCCTCGGGCGGGGACGACGACGAACCGCTGCTCGCCAACCTCGACTTCACCGATCTGCTGAATCTGGGCGACGCGGCGTCCGTCGACGTCAGCCGCACCTGGCGCCCGCGCTCCCAGGCCGAGCGGCTGCGCGTCCCGATCGGCGTCGGCGAAGACGGCACGCCGGTGATGCTGGATCTGAAGGAGGCGGCCCAGGAAGGTATGGGCCCGCACGGGCTGTGCGTGGGTGCGACCGGTTCCGGCAAGTCGGAGCTGCTGCGCACGCTCGTACTCGGCCTGGCTGTCACGCACTCCTCCGAGACGCTGAACTTCGTCCTCGCGGACTTCAAGGGCGGCGCCACCTTCGCCGGCATGTCCCAAATGCCGCATGTCGCCGCGGTGATCACCAACCTCGCGGACGACCTGACGCTGGTGGACCGCATGGGCGACTCCATCCGCGGCGAGCTCAACCGCCGGCAGGAGATGCTGCGCGACGCGGGAAACTACGCCAACATCCACGACTACGAGAAGGCGCGCGCGGCGGGTGCCCCGCTGCAGCCCATCCCGTCACTCGTTCTGGTCATCGACGAGTTCAGTGAACTCCTCACCGCCATGCCGGACTTCATCGAGATGTTCGTGCAGATCGGACGCATCGGGCGTTCGCTGGGCGTCCATCTGCTGCTGGCCTCGCAGCGCCTGGAGGAGGGCCGGCTGCGCGGGCTTGAGACCTATCTGTCGTACCGGATCGGTCTGCGGACCTTCTCCGCGGCCGAGTCGCGCGCGGCGCTGGGCGTGCCCGACGCCTACCAGTTGCCCAACGTTCCCGGCTCCGGGTATCTGAAGTACGGCACTGACGAGATGGTGCGGTTCAAGGCGGCGTACGTCTCCGGGGTGTACCGCACGAGTCCTCAGCAGTCCGCCGCCATTGGTGGTCCGCTTCCGGTGGACCGCAGGCCCGTGCCGTTCACGGCGGCTCCGGTGCCGGTCCGCTACGTCCAGCCGACCGCTCAGTCACAGGTGCCGGAGGCGCGTGCGGCGGAGGACGACGCGCTGGCCGACTCCGTACTCGATGTGATCGTGCGACGGCTGGAGGGGCGGGGCGCGGAGGCCCACCAGGTATGGCTGCCCCCGCTGGACAACCCGCCGCCGCTGGACGAGCTGCTGCCGGGACTCGCGGGTGTGGAGGGCCGCGGGCTGACGCAGCCCGGGTTCGAGGGCGCGGGCCGTCTCGTCGTACCGCTGGGTGTGGTCGACAAGCCGTACGAGCAGCGCCGTGACACGCTCTACCGGGACTTCTCCGGCGCGGCGGGCCACATGCAGATCGTCGGTGGCCCGCAGTCGGGCAAGTCGACCTTGCTGCGGACGCTCATCTCGGCCTTCGCGTTGACGCACACGCCGCAGGAAGTGCAGTTCTACGGCCTCGACTTCGGTGGCGGCGGCCTGTCCTCGATCGCCGGCCTGCCGCATGTCGGCGGGGTCGCGTCCCGCCTCGATCCTGAGCGGGTACGGCGCACGGTCGCCGAGGTGTACGGCATCCTGTCGCGGCGCGAGGAGTACTTCCGCAGCGCGGGCATCGACTCCATCGGAACTTTCCGCAGGCTGCGGGGGCGCGGTGACATCTCGGTGTCGGAACAGCCGTGGGGTGATGTGTTCCTGGTCATCGACGGCTGGGGCAATTTCCGTACGGACTACGAAGGCCTGGAGCCGGCGGTCCTGGACATCGCGGCGCGCGGTCTCGGCTACGGCATCCATGTGATCCTCACGGCCTCGCGCTCGATGGAGGTCCGCGCGAACCTCAAGGACCACCTGATGAACCGGCTGGAGCTGCGGCTCGGCGACACCATGGACTCGGAGCTGGACCGCAAGGCCGCCGTCAACGTCCCCGCCGGCGTACCGGGACGCGGTCTGAGCCCGGAGAAGCTGCACTTCATGGCAGCCGTGCCGCGGATCGACAGCATCAACTCCGACAGCGACCTGTCAGAGGCCACGGCGGCCATGACACAGGAAGTCACCCGGCACTGGACGGCACCGGGAGCCCCAGCAGTGCGACTGCTGCCGCGCGAACTACCGGTGGACAGCCTTCCGGCGGGCTTTGTTCATCCCGAGCGCGGAGTCGCCTTCGCCATCGACGAGAACAACCTGGAACCGGTCTTCGTCAACTTCGAGCGCGACCCCTTCTTCCTCGTTTTCGGCGAGAGCGAGTCCGGCAAGTCCAATCTGCTGCGGCTGCTCATCAAGCAGCTGACCGAGCGGTACGACGGAAACTCCTGCAAGCTCTTCGTGATCGACAACCGTCGCGCACTGCTGGACGCGACCCCGGCCACACACCTGGCCGAGTACGTGCCCATGTCCAACAACATGGACCACCACGTCGACGCGCTGCAAGATCTGATGCAGCGCCGTACTCCGTCGGCGGATGTCACGGCACAGCAGCTGAGGGACCGCAGCTGGTGGCAGGGACCGTCGGTGTATGTGGTCGTGGACGACTACGACCTGGTGTCCACGTCGAGCGGCAACCCTCTGGGCAAGCTCACGGAACTGCTGCCCTTCGCACGCGACGTGGGCGTCCGCTTCATCATCGCCCGCAGCGGGGCCGGAGCCAGCCGCGCCGCGTACGAACCCTTCATGCAGCGGATGATGGAACTGGGCGCGCAGGGTGTGCTCCTTTCGGGTGACCCGCAAGAGGGAGACGTACTCGGCGGCGCGAGGATGCGCCCGATGCCAGCGGGACGGGGCATCTTCGTCTCGCGGCAGCGGGGGAATCCGCTGGTTCAGACGGGGCTCATGGCCACAGACCTTCACTCGTGATCGGTGCGGCGGTCTTCACGGCCCTGTTCACGCTGGCGTTCTTCGCCTTTGCACTCGTGGACCACCGCAAGCTGTGGTGGCACTTCCAAGCCGGACGCTTCGACAACCCGGAGCAACACGAGCCGTCGCCGGCTTCTTTCAAGTGGCGCCGGGTGGCGCTGGTGGGCGTCGCTGCGTTCCTGGCATGGCAGTGCGTGGGCATGCTTCGCCTCGAAGGTGTTTTCGACTCCGGTCCGGATCACGGCGAGATCCTCGAACGTGTGGAGTCGGTGGCGGCTGATCTGGAAACGGCCAAGGACGGTCGGTACAAGCTCTCAGGGCTCGAGCGCGAAGGCTCGTGGGGTTCGTTCATCAATCCCAGGCTCCAGGGTCCGGGTAACGACCCGATCGCAACCCTCGCCTCGAAGTCCGGGGACGAGGAGCCCTACGCAGTGGACGGGATCTGCCTGACGGTGACGCCGATGCCCGGCCAGTCCAAACAGGCGTATGCGATGGGCAACCTCATGTACGGCCTCAAAACCGATGTCACGGACAGCGCTTGCGAGCAGTCGGAGCACATCAATAGGTTGGGCGGAATGTGACCGTCCATCGGTACGCACGGGGGAAGGACCCGCAGATGGCGTGGGACGAGTGGGAGCAGCTGAAGGCGTCGGCGGCTGTGAGGGAGTCGACGCGGATGCAGCTCAACGGGCTACCGCCGGAGGACAGGCCCAACGCGGGCAGCCCGCAGGGTGATCTCCAGGTCAACCAGAAGGACTTGGCCGCGATCGGTGACGAGGCGTTCAAGCTGTACAACCGGCTGTGGACGGAAGCGCGGGTCACCAGCACCGATTCGGCCGGAACGAGTCTCACAACCCAGGGCTTCGCCCTCGGCGGGGCGCTGTCACATGTCTCGTTGCGCTGGGACAAGCAGCTCGGCTCGGTCATGGACGCCTGCGCGCTCATCTCGAACCACATGGACTTCACCAAGAATGCGCACCAGGGCGACGAGATCTTCATCGAGCGCCACGTGAGCAGCATCTACACACTCGACAGCGGCTTCGACGAGTCGTACGCACCGCCGGGCAAGGAGAACGCGGTGTACGGCGAGAAGGACAAGAAGGACGAGAAGGACTAGGGGTAAACCTCATGGATTTCGAAGCCCTTCACTCGGCCAACTTCAAGCTGCTCGATGACACGGTCACCGACTGGACGAGCATGCTCACCAAGCTCAAAGAGCTGGAGAAAGACGCACGGGAAGGACTCCGAGGCAAGGCCTTCAAGGCCAACTGGGCCGGCTACAACGCCACGGTCTCCCGCGAGTTCATTGGCAAGACCGCGGGCGAGTTCGACGACGCGCAGAAGCAGGCGAAGTCGATTCGCGACATTCTTCAGGATACGCGTGACGAGCTGAAGACACAGCAGCGCCTGCTCAAGGAAGCTATCGAACGGGGACGCGGGAAGCATCTGACGGTCAAGGCAGAGGGCAGCGGGTTCCGTGTCGACGAGAATCCGGACTCGAAGAGCTCCACGGGTCAGAAGGATGCCAATGACTTGCGCGATGAACTTGAGAGGATTCTCAAGGAGGCCACGCGGATAGACAGTTCCGCCTCCGAAGCCCTCAAGGCACTCGTTGACCTCACGGATTACGGCTTTTCCGGGGCCGTGTACAAGGACCGCGACTCGGCAGACGCCGCGATCAAGAAGGCGGAGAGGCTGGCCGCGCTGGCCGGCAAGAATCCCGAGGATCTGACGGTCAAGGAGTTCGACGAGCTCAATGCCGGGCTGAAGGAGTACTCCGGCGATGAGATCTTCGCCGAACACTTCGCCTCGACCCTCAAGGCACAGGGAACGCTGGAGTTCTGGACCGACATCACCGACCCCTACAAGAACCGGGACGTCTACACCGAACGCCGCGAACAGCTCGACGATCTGCAGAAGAACCTCAGCCTCACGCTTGCCACGGCCTCCCAGGCGGACACGCCTGAGATGTCCCAATGGCGGGTCGACATGACGAACCTCGGCAGCCAGCCCGTGCACAAGAACGGCGGGCCCATGGGCTTCCAGGTGATGAGCAACCTCATGCGCTGGGGGAATTTCGAGGACAGGTTCCTCACGGACTACGGCTCCGCGTTGATGGACACCGAGAAGAAGCACACCAGCAACGGCCGCCACGGGGCGGCCGTGTGGTCGCCGATGGGGATGGACCCGGATCTCAACCGTACCGGCACAGACAGCGGGCATGACCCCATGATCGGTTTCTTGAAGGCGCTGTCCAACAGCCCTGATGCTGCCACCGACTTCTTCAACGACGACTTTGTCACGAAGGACGAGGATCACGACTTCAAGACGAAGGACAAAGACGGGAAGGAGGTCAAGGACGAGCTCTCCAACTTCGACTACCTCTTCGAGGAGCGCGACTGGCCGCCGGAGATGGACAGCGAACGGGAAGACAGCATCGAGGGCCGCAACAACCTGGCACTGGCCCTGGAAGCGGCGACGACGGGTCACCCAGCCGGCGAGCTGCCCACCGTCGACACGCCGCCGCACAACGCGGAGCAGGCCAAGCTCATGGAGAATCTCGTCCACTCAATCTCCGACGACAACGAGCGTCTCACGAAGCACGGGTACATGTCGGACAGCATCGGGCAGATCGCGTCCGAGTATCTGCCGGACATCAACCGGGCCACCACGGACACCGATCCGGAGGACAAAGAGGCCCGCGCAAGGATCGAGAAACTGTTCCCGATCGCAGGATCCGAAGCCGTGATGGACCACAGGGATGTTTCGCGTATCCTGCTCACAGTCGGTCAGGACCCCGAGGGATACGCCGCAGTCGAAGTGGGTCAGAAGGCCTACATGGCCAACCTCATGGACTACCACCTCAACCCGGATCTGTCGGCGGACCAGCGCTATACCGAGAACAAGCAGCTCCTCGTCAGCGAAATCGCTCACGCATCGGGTGAGGTGTCAGGAACGCTCAACGTGGGTCGCCAGGAAGCGGTTGCCGGGCCTGCGGACGAGGCTGACAAGAATTATGATCAGTCCGTGGCGCAGTGGAAGAATGGTATCTCGGGCGGCGTCGGTACGGGAATCGGCGTGGGAGTCTCATTCATCGCAAGCCCGGTCGTGGGTGCTGCCGTCGGTGGTGGCGCAAGCACCGTGAGCAGCATGATCCTTGAGGAGCTTTTCCAGGACGCCGAGGGCAAGGCGAAGGACGAGGCCGGTGCGAAAATGGGTGAGAACTGGGAAAACGGCCAGGACAGCAATCTCAAGTACACTCGGAACGCCGCCGAAGCTGCTGCGAAGGCCCATCATCTTCCCGAGTCGGGAGACATCGGCGAGTGGGCACGCACGGGGTCACGGGACGGCTATCTCAGTGCCGGCACTTACGCGGACCAGGTCGCGCCGGAGCTCCGGACGGAAATCTGATGTGCTGCCCCGTCAGGGAAGGCCGAGTCACTCACGCTCGACCAGCCGCCCCCAACGATTCGCCCCCCCCAACGAGCCAAGAGGACATCTCGTTGAAGAACTCAGCCGCCGAACGTCTCACGCGCGCTCTTCGCGGAGTCGTCCCCGTCGCGACTGCCGTGGTCGTCGCGAGTGTACTCACCGGCTGCTCGAACGGTGAGGAGAGGGAATACGCCGTACCCGCGTCCCTGTGCGGTGCGAAGGTTCGGGCCGATCTGCTCTCACCTTTCCTGCCGCCGGGCTCGAAGGTCTCGGTCAAGGACACCACGCCTGTCGAGGGAACCAAGCGCTGCAACGTCAGCGTCGACGGACAACTGGCTGTCGTGGCGAGCCGGGAATGGTGGGAGAAGGACGAGCGCATCACGAAGGTGGCATTCGCCCATGCACATGTGGAATTGGACAGCTCCGAGAGCAGCGGCAATTACCTGTACTCGGGCACCGGCGCGGTCGGCAGGACGGAGAGCTGCGCGGATCCGGCTTTCGAGGGACAGGCGATGTTCACAGCCATACAGGTATATGCATCGGGCCGTGACGACGCAAAATCGATGAAGGGTCTCATTACCGACTACACGGAGTCGGTGCAAAAGAGTGCGGAGTGCACGGACGCCTAAGGGTCCGTTCCCCCCGCCCGTCAGCCGGGGGAACCGGGTACGCGTTCGACAACTCGAGACGACGAGCGCCTCACCAAGTATGGCTTCTCGTCGGACAGAGCGAGACGCGGCTCCCTGCCTACGTAAGTCCCGGCGCCGGAAGCCCCTTGTCGCAACTGGAGCCCGGAAGACGCGGTCGCAGCGATCGAAGTTCGTCGGCCTGGTCGACGATCCCAAGCCTTCGGCCTGAGGCGGATCAGAACACCGGCAGGGCCGTCAGTGAGTGCGAGTCGTGGACGAACACGCGGTTGCCACTGACCGCGACGCCCCAGCGGTTTCCCTCGCCCGTCTGGTACACCATGCGGGTGCTTCCTGACTTGAGGTCGAGGCCATTGACCTTCGGCGAATACCCGTCCGTCTCGATGACCCAGACGCCGCCGCCCTGGATCAGCATGGGGCTTTCGCCGCTGGCTCTTCTCCACAGGTACTTGCCCGTTTGGGGGTCCAGGCGCGTGGGCCAGTCCTTGTGGGAGGCGAAGAGCATGCCGGGGTAGGCCGTTGGACTGCGCCAGGGTTCCGAGTCGCCTTGAGAGTCCTTGCCGGCGGGGACCGACCACAGCTCCTTTCCGTCGACGATGTTCAGTGCGGTCAGTGTCTTACCGCCCAGATAGACAACGCCGTCTTGGTGTGCAGGGCGCAGGACCTCGTCCGACTGCTTCAGGCGGTCCCAGACCTTGCGGCCGTCGGACGTATCGACGGCGAGGACGTCTCCCTCGGCCGTGCAGAGGACCAGGCGCCCGGCGGCCGCGATACCCAGCGCGTGGACCTTCGTGCGGAGGTTCACGGTAACTGTGGCGGTCCAGCGGATCTTCGCGTCGGAGCGGCCGATGGAGCGCAGGCGGCCGTCCTTCGTGGCGACGTACACCGCGTCGTCGTCGTTCGCGAGAAGCGAGATCGCCTCGGCGGGGGCGGTCCACTTGGGGGCACCGGAGGAGGGAACGTAGGTCATGAGCGTGCCCTTGGCGTCGACCAGGGCCACCAGCCGTTCGGACAGGGAGAGATAGCGGCTCGACGCGACGGCGTCCGTGGCCCTCCAGCGCTGCTTGCCGGTGACCATGTCGAAAGCCGCCACTCCGCCCGCTTTCACCCCGATGACGACGACGTCGCCGACAGTCAGGGGCACGGGTGTGTCCTCCGCGACGACCGACAGAGGGCCCCACAGGGGCTTCGGGGCTTTGCCGACGATGTACTCGCCCTTGTCCGGGTCGAGTTGCTTCGCCTGCTTGGCCTGTACGGCGGGCGGGATGTCGAAGGGGTCCAACATGCCCTTCGAGTTCGTGCCGGTGCCCGTCCCGGTGTCGTCCCGCAGCCACCACCACGCCCCCACGCCGCCGCTCGCCGCGAGGACCGTGCCGCCTGCCGCGAGAGTGGTCAGCAGGCGGCGGCGAGAGACCGGGTGGAGCCCGTCGACGGTGGTGGTCAGGCGGCGGATGTCTGTCTCGCGCGTCTTGATGTCGGCCGCCAACGGGCCGCTTCGCCACACATTGCCCGAGCCCTTGGGCGGTGTGAACGCGGCCGCGACCTGTCCGGGACCCGGGCGCAGGGCGGGGTCCTTCGCCAGGCAGGGGCCGATCAGCGGCTGGAGTTCTGCGGAGACCTGGCTCAAGTCGGGTTCGCCGTGGACGACTTCGTACTGGACGGCTGCCACGTGGCCCGCATCGAAGGCCCGGCGGCCGCTCGCCGCGTACACGAGAACGGCGCCCAGTGAGAAGACGTCGGCAGGCGGGCCGACGCGCTGGCCGAGGATCTGTTCCGGCGCGCCGTATCCGGGCGTCACGGGGGTCTGGCCAGTGGTGGTGAGGGTCAGGCCGTGCTCGGGGCGGGCGATGCCGAAGTCAATGACGCGCGGGCCCGACGACGTCAGCACGATGTTCGCGGGCTTGAGGTCGCGGTGGATCAGGCCGGCAGTGTGGATATCGTGGAGCGTACGGGAGAGGGCGTCGGCGAGGACGCGTACCGTCGGCTCGTCCATCGGGCCGTACGCGAGGATCGCCTCGTCGAGCGTCGGACCCGCCAGGAACTCGGTGGCGATCCAGGGGCGGCCGCCCTCGGTCTGCGAGCCCAGGACGCGCGCCACGCCCTTGCTGGTGACGGCCTGCGCCATCTCGGCCTCGCGTACGAAGCGCTGTGCGAGGTGCTGGTCGTGAGCGAGTTCGGGGCGCAGCACCTTCACGGCGGCGGGGCGGCCGGTGCCGTCCTGGCCGAAGTAGACCTTGCCCATGCCGCCCTCGCCGAGCACGCCGAGGAGGCGGTACGGGCTGAGGCGGAGCGGGTCACCGGTGCTGAGTGGCTTCATGGGGCTTTCCCGGGAGTTGGTCGGAGGTGTGATTGCTGCCGGCGCAGTGCCGGCCTGCTCACTCCAGGGGGTACCCCGCGATGAGCGGGCCGCCTTGGGCGAAGACGATCCGAGCGCGCTCGTGGGCGATGAAGCGGGTGCCGGAGGTTTTGTAGGTGGCGGTCGTCGTATGCGTAGAGATGTCGATCTGCCGAAGGCCCGAAGGCCCCTTGCTGTACACGTACTTCGTGCCGATCACCGGGGGGTCTGTGCGGTCCGCCTTCACGCCTTCGCCGCCCTTCTCCTGCCAACGCACCCGCCCGTCGGCCGCGCCAACGGCGACGAGTCCTTGCTTGTCCTGCACCGCGTACACGACATCGTCCTTGACGGCCGGCGGCCCGAAGGCGGTGTCGGGGTGGCTCTTGGCGAGGCTCCACGCCTCCTTGCCGTCGGTCAGGCGCAGAGCCCGCAGGGAGCCGAATCCCAGATAGACGTGACGGTCGTCCACGGTCAGCAGGCCCCGGACCAGATCTGGCGCGGCGTTGGTCGCGGGGGCGGACCAAAGGGGCTTTCCCGTACGGGAGTCGTGCACCGCGAGCGTCACCCTTTCGGCGGCCGTCTCCTGGAGCAGCACCAGCCGGTTGCCGACGACCCGGCCCGCCAGGAAGTGCGGGCTGCGGGTGTCGATCTTGTGCGGCGGGAGGCGGCGACGCCAGCGCTCAGCTCCCGAGCGCATGTCGACGGCGACCAGAAACCAGGATTGGCCGCTCTTATAGCCAGTACGAACGTACCCGCCCGTGCCGCCGACCAAATACAGCATGTCATCGGCGCAGCAGATCAACTGGCTCTCCATGTGCAGGACGTTGAAGTCCGGGAAGGTCTGCCGTGGCTTTGCCGCCCTTCCTGTCGCCGCGTCGACCGAGTCGACGACCAGGGGCTTGACTCCGCCCGTGAGGGGGAAAAACCCGTGGTCGGCGATGCGGAAGATCTGTTTGTCCTCCGTGGCGACGCGCCATGTGCCCTCACCGTCGGTGGTCGTCCAAACACCTTTGCCGGTCTTGGGGTCCACGGCAGCCAGTCCCGTGCCGATCACGAGCATGACGTGATCGCCCAGAGCGACAGGGAAGGGATCGGCCGCCGGGTAGATCCTGTAGTCGATGTCGTCCAAGGGAGGGATCTGGACCTGCCAGAGGTAGTCGCGCAGCTTCGACTTCGGCTTCCCGGGACCGTGGGCCGCGCTGCTCGGGCGGGGCTTGCCACCGGAGCCGGAGGAGGCATGCCGGGAGCCGAGCCAGGCCCAAGCGCCCAAGCCCGCGGCCGCGACACCGAGCGCCGAACCTCCGCCCAGGGTCAGGAGTTTGCGGCGCACCAGGGCCCGGGTAACTGGATCAGCCGCCGTGGGTGCCGCACCCGCTGGTGTGGGGAGCCGGTACGGCTGGTGCTGCCAGACCGCGGTGGCGCGGCGGGCGATGTCCGCCAGCAGGAGGTCGGGCAGGTGATCCGCGAAATGGCCCTGGCCGTCGTGCAGAAGGGATGCCAGCTCCGTCGTCCTGGAGCGTTGCGTGGGGTCCTTGGACAGGCAGCGCAGGAGGATCGGGGCCAGGTCGCCCGGGACGCCCGTCAGATCGGGCTCGGCGTAGCGCACGCGGTAGAGGAGGTCGGCCGGCTGGCCTGAGCCGAAGGGGCCGTGGCCGCTGGCTGCGAAGACCAGGACTCCCGCCAGGGCGAACACGTCACCGGCTGGGGTGTGTTCCTGGCCCGTCGCCTGCTCCGGAGACATGAACGCGGGAGTGCCGGCCGCCGCCCCCGCACGTGTAAGACGGTCGTCGCCCGCCGCGCGGGCGATGCCGAAGTCGATGATCTTGGGGCCGTATGCCGTGACCATCACATTGGAGGGCTTGAGGTCGCGGTGGACGACGTCGGAGCCGTGGAGCTGGGCGAGAGCTCCGGCGAGGGCTGCGCCCAGCGCCCGGACCGACGGCTCGGGCAGCGGGCCTGAAAGGGCGACAGCGTCGTCGAGGGGCGGACCGAGGACGTACTCCGTTGCCAACCAAGGGGTTTCGGCCAGCGGGTCCGCGTCGACGACCGTTGCTCCGTGGTGGCCGCCGATGATACGCGCCGCGTCGGTTTCCAGGCGGAAACGGGTGCGGAAGGCCGGGTCCGATGCGATGCCCGCGTGCATTGTCTTCAGCGCGACGGTACGGCCGCCGGCGGAACGGGCCAAATAAACCGTGCCCATGCCGCCGCTGCCCAGGCGGGCGATCAGGTGGTACGCGCCGAGCTGGGCAGGGTCGTCGTGGGTGAGAGGGGACAGCATCGCGTCAGTTCCTGGGGGAGATGCGGAGTTCGGCAGCGAGTACTTCGGAGGACTGGCGGGCGATCGCCGCGACTATGCGGCCTGGCAGCCAGCCCGGGGTCAGCAGGAAGCCCGCCGAGCTCACGACTGTGGCATGTGGGGGCGCGGGAGCCAGTTCGGCGAGGAGCGTGGCCGCGGAGGGCCGGTCAGCCGGGTCCCGGGTTAGGCAGGCGGAGATCAATCCCCGCAGCGAGTGGGGGAGTTCGGAGCGCTCGGGCATCGTATGGCCGGTGGCGGCGTAAGCGAGGGCCGCTCCCAGTGCGTAGAGGTCGCCCGGCGGGCGTGGGCGGCCGCCCGATGCCTGCTCGGGCGGCAGGCTGCCCGGCTCCAACCCCGGGCGGCCGGTGCGCTGTTCGCCGTCCGGGGCCGCCGAGCGGACCGCCCCGCAGCATGTGAGGCGCGGGCCGTCTCCCGCCATGAGCACGGCCGCGGGGGACAGGCCCGCGTGCGTGATGCCCGTGGCGTGCGCGCCCACCAGCGTCTCGGCCAAGGCTGCGCCCAGCGCCCGTACCGTCCGCTCGGGCAGCGGCCCGCCGTGGACGGCAAGTGCCACGGGGAGCGGAAGCGCGGGGAGATAGGGGGAGGCGTACCAGGGAGTCGAAGACGCAGAAGAGACTTCGGAGACGGGCGAGACCCAGGGGCCCAGCAGACGGCGGGCCGCGTCGGCTTCGACGAGGAAGCGGCCAGCATGGACGCCTTCGAGAGGAGCGCTCACCAGCACCGTACGGTCGCCGTCCGCGCTGCGTGCGATGAAGCGGCACTCAGGGGCGGGCGGGAAGCCGGGGCCGCTCGGGTCGAGCCGGGTGATCAGGTAGTACGGGCCGATCTGCCGTGGAGCATCGAGGCGTGCTCGTTCCATGTGCGAATCCCCCGTCGACAAGACAACAGCAGCAGAGCCTACCGACTGCCTGAGTGCGGCTTGCCCGGGAGGTGTTGGCCGGCGTCCCTCTCCGCCTCAACCGCCCAGCGGCGCGGGTCGACGCCGATACGCGGGATGGGCACGAAGACCGTGCGATCGCCGTAGCCGCTGCGGGCAAAGTAGCGGCGGTCGGGAACGGTCCCTTCGGTGCCCCCTGCGTCGAACCGGGCCAGGGTGATGTAGGACCCGATCTGTGACGGGTCGTCGTGGCGTAGGCATTCCATGCGCAATTTCCCCCGTGTAGGTGCTGAGCCGCGTGAGCCCACTCACGCACCAGGCAAAGCAGAGGTGGGCACCTCCCGCGCGTGCCCACCCTGTTGCCTATCCTGCCGTACAACTCTTAGAAGTTGCCGGCAGCCTTCTTGTCGCCCGCCTGGTACGCGGGGCCCGCCTCGCGAACTGCCTTCGCGATGCCCTTCAGGGCCTGGTGAATAGCCCGCGTCTCGGTGTCCCACTTCTTGTGAGCAGCGTCCGCCGCGGTCTTGGCTTCACCTTCGAAGGTGTTGGAAACGCCACGGATCTTCGTCTGGATGGCCTCAAGGCTCTGATCCAGGCGTGCCGCCTGCTTCTCGATCTGACTCGCCGCCTCGTCCAGGGACGAGTAGGTGACGACCATGACGCCGTCGTTCTGCTGAGCCACGGGTCCTCCAATTTCCGCTTGTGACTGGTGTGTTGGCTACATAACGCGTGATGCCGACGGGTCTGTCAGTAGCCGGCGATGTTCGAGGTCGCCGCCCTGGTCGCACCTGCGTCACCGGAGAAGCCGGCGGTCACGTCAACCCCGTGCAGGGCCTGGTAGACCTCGTCATCGGTGTTGCCGGCGGTGGTACGGGTGACCTGAATCGCTTCCTGGAAGTTGAGCAGCATCTTGGCGATGCGGACCATGCCCTGGTTGATCTCAGTCTGCTTGGCGTCGAAGGCGCCGGCGCCGACACCCTTCCAGTGGCCCTCAACGCCGTCGATGACGCCC
This sequence comes from Streptomyces sp. NBC_00322, assembly GCF_036147535.1. Classification (NCBI taxonomy): domain Bacteria; kingdom Bacillati; phylum Actinomycetota; class Actinomycetes; order Kitasatosporales; family Streptomycetaceae; genus Streptomyces; species Streptomyces sp. NBC_00322. The sequence goes on from NZ_CP108019.1 coordinate 2,650,051, forward strand.
TGGAGGGTCTTTAGCTGGCCCTTGACGTCCTCGAAGTTCCTCGAGATTTCGTCCTGGAAATCCTTGAGGCTCTGATCGCCAACCTTCTGGACTGCCATGTGTCGATCTTCCTTCCCTGTGTTTTCTATGGATTGCGTCGTGGCGGTGCGTGCGTCCGGCGCGACGGCTTGGTGGGCTGAGTGGTTTGAAGGAAGCCGTAATCAGGCGCTGCGGCGCCTGCGGAGTACGGCGAAGGCTCCGGCCGCGAGGACGACTACGGCTGCCGCGGCGCCGAGGATCAGGCCCAACTGGCCATCGTCTTCAGCCTTCTTGCTAGAGCCTGCCACGACTGCGTCTGCGCCCGGCTTGCCCTTCGGGGCTTGTGACGAAGCTGGTGCAGAGGGGGCGGATGAGGCAGCCGAGACAGGTGTCTTCTCGTTGGTCAGCGGGCTGAGGTTCGGGGCACCGGGCTTGCCCAGGCCTCGGTTGATATGAGCACCTGGGCGGACGATGCCGTGGCCGAGGTAGTTGCTGAGCGTGCCCGCTTTCGAGCCCTCCGGCCGGGCAGCGCTCTCGAACATGACGCGGAGGACCTGGTTTGCGGTCCAGTCAGGGTGAGCGGACCAGACCAAGGCGGCGGAAGCGGAAGCGATGGCGGTGGCGGCGCTGGTTCCGCCGTCGCCGTCGCAGTAGCGCTTGAAGTTCGCGTCGCACCAGCGCGGGATGTCGTTACCGGGCGCGGCGATGTCCACGAAGTCCCCGTGCTGAGAGTAGTCGGCTACCTGGCCATCACGGTCGGAGGCGCCGACGCCGACTACTTCTCGATAGCTGGCAGGGTACTCCGGTTTGTTGCCCTTCTTGGCGCTATTACCGACGGGAGCGAAGAACAACTTGCCCTTAGTTTCTGCGTACTTGACCGCCTCCTGCTCGCGAGGAGTCATGAACTCAGTACCCCACGACATGTTGATGATGCGTGCATCACTGTCGGCCGCCGCTCTAATGGCATCCGCTTCATCCCAGGCATTCACCTTGTGCTTGCCCGCGAATCCGCCATCCGCAACTCGCACAGGGATGATCTTGGCGCCGGGTGCCAGTCCGCGCAGACCGCCGCCCGCACCCGTACCGGCGATCAGTTCGGCCATGGTCGTCCCATGCCCGTTATAGTCGTCCGTTGCCTCCCCAGGCGCGTCCGTTGCATCAAACCCCTTCAGGACCTGCCCCTTCAGCGAAGGCGTGGACGAGTTGACGCCCGAGTCAATGACAGCGACCTTGATTCCCCCGCCAGTAGCGCTCTTCCACACTTCCTCGGCGTGCATCGCGTCCAGGTACCACTGTTTCGACTGCACGTCCCCGGCAACGGCGGCCGGCGCCATACCCGAGATACCCACGGTCCAAGCGGCCGTCGCCGCCAGCGTACAAAGCAGTCCACGCCGCACAACGCGAGGCTCACTACGCTTCCGGGCCTGGCTCATTCCTGCCGCCATCCTGATTTCCGAACCTTCCCTATACTTACTCGATCACAGGAGGCACAGCGCCACGCCGCCGGGCCTCCCAGGTCTCTTCGTCTTCCGTCAGGTAGTCAGGGCGCGCTGATCCGGTGTGCTCCTGCTCCTCGTTTTCGGGCTGGTTTCTCCCTGTCGTGCCGCGCACGAGGCCCGCGCCCCCTTGTGTGAAGCCTCCTGTGCCGGGTCGTGACCCAGAGGCGCTGCCACGGGGCGTGCCAACGACGCCGTTCGAGCTGGCTGTTCCCCGCCCTCCAGGCCGACTTGCGCCGTTCGCGGGTTTCGCGCCGACGACTCCCTGCTGGCTGGTCCTTCCTGTGGAGGTACGTCCCTGTGTCGTTCCCTCACCACCGACGACCGTTCCCCTCGGTAGGCGCGATCCTGAAGAGCCTCCAGCGGCACGCTGCGGGTTACCGCCCACGATCCCGTTCCCACGACCTGCGCGGGAACCTGTCGCACCCGTACCTCCACGGCCCGCTGGGGAGCCTGCCGTACCGGCCCGACCGGCTGCGGGATTCTGGCCTGCGGCGCCGACCGGGCGGGCCGCTCCAGCGCGCCCTGTCGTTGAGGAGCTGCTACCGGCGCCCCCCGGCCGCCCGACGGGACCGGGACGTCCGGCCGCGCCGTTCCGGCTCCCCCCGGCCCCCGGTCGTCCGACTGAGCTGGTGCCTTGTCCACCTGCTTTCGACATACCAGACGCGCTCGTCGACCGCGGTGTGCCACCCTTCACAGGGTTGGCGAACCCGCTGGTCATTGGAGGAACAGACCCTCCCCCAGGGCTTGTAGGTCCGGCGGCAGAGGGAGCAGGAGCAGGACTCGTGGTGGGAGGCGGCGGTGCCGTGACGCTGTCGATCTCTACCGACGTATTTCGGTCCGGAACGGTCGTAGCCGTGCCGATGGCTTCAGCTCGAGACGTGTCGGTTGCAGCGTTGGTCTCCGCTCGCCGAGGCGCCGCTTGATGGCTGGTGGAGTCTGAAGCGTCAACGCGTGATGCAGTGTCGCCTGACTCGACTCCCCGCCAACTACCACCATCCGATGGCGGAGGCACATCTGCCTTCAGCATCCTGGGAAACTTCGGCGCTTCCTGCCCCGCCAGAGACGCCTCGGATACCGCATAGAACGAGGCCAGGCGGTTCATCTGGTTGATGGCCTCCTGGCGGTTCTTCTCCACCTTTACAGCCTCGGTGTACTCCGGGTTGGTCTCCTTACCCGGGGTCAGCGCGAACGCCTCGGGCTTCTTCGCGACCGTCCGAGTGTCACGCTCCCGCGGCATGGAGTTCTTCACCGAGGTCAGGCCCGTGCTCGCGACCTGCATCTGCGTGCCGGCAGCATTGGCGAACCGGCCCAGCGCATAGGCGTGCTCGGCAAGCGCCGTTCCAAACCGCTCGAACTCTTTGGCGGCCTCGCCCTTCCACTCGACCTTGTTGACGTAGTCGGCAAGCTCCTTGGCAGCGTTGTTGAGGGCACTCTTCGCCTTCACGAGAGCGTCGCCTGCATTCTCCAGGTCCGCCGGGTTGGACTTCTCGACGAGGTCGAGCATCGCATTGAGCTGGGCCTCTTCGAAGTCCGTCGTGCCGAAGAATCCACCCGGTCCACTGCCGGGGCCGAAGCCGATGTGCTCCATCATCGTCGCAACGCGCTCAAGAGCATCAGCTGCGCCGAACTGAGACTCGATCTGCTTTGTGTCCTGAGCCTGCTGCTGCTCGGGGGTCGGCTCCTTCTTCTTCTCACCCATCAGCGATCACCCCAGGTCCTTCGAACGGGTCTTCTTGCGCTCGTCACGCGGCTGCTCGGACACGCCGCTCTTCTCCCCGTGCGCCTTGTCTTGCTTCTCCTGCTGCGCCTGCTGCTCCTGGAGAACACGGGTCTGGATCGAATGGAAGCGCCGCCGCATGTCCTCTTCCAGGTTGTCGAAGCCAACCTCCGCGCCGTGCACAGCGATGCGCAACATCTGGATCTGATCGCCAAGTGACTTGGAGAGCGAGACCAGCTCGGAATGGACTCGGTTGTACTGGCGGAAGAACTCGTCCGCCTCGTGGAACGTCATGCTGCTGTCACTGAAAGAACCACGAGGAACCGTCTGGGCGGCAACCTTTGTCTTGCCGGCTGCGCCCTCCTCGAGGTCCCCCAGCAGCTGGATCACCCGCTGCTGGAATCGCTGCAGCGCCCCTACGCCGCGCTCAAGGTCACTCCCACCGGACGTGCCGCCCCCGCCGCCACCACCGCCATCGAGCACGATGCCCGTTCCTCCCCGTTTGCTCCAGCTGTCACACGTTGCGATCGTGGTCACTCGCACATCACTGATCGCGCAAATACCAGTCTAGCCACTGGGTATGACAGCCCCAAGTGTCTTATCCGTCACGCGACTTCGCCCGGCCTCCAGGTGTGACGTCCCAAGAGGCCTATGCGGTTGCAACGTTCCCCGCCAGGTCCGATCTGTTGCTGTCGATCACTCAGCCGCGCGCCTCCCCCGTGATCCGCCTGGTACGCCGTCGCGCGTCACGAAGTGCCACCGCGCCACCGGCGATTGCCGCGACCAGGACGCCTCCGCCCACCACCACATACGTCGCGAGGCGAGCGTTGCGTTCATCCGCCGTCTCGCCGAGGTGCAGTTCGGCCGGGGTCGGTGCCTCGCCTCTGGTTACGCCCTCGTGGGCGACCGGTTGGTCGATGGGCTTGTCGTCCTCGGTCAGGGCGCGCACCGGGTCGACGACACCCCATCCCACGAGGCGGTCGTGGCCCGCGATCGAGCGTTCGGCCGTCTGCTGGAGCTGGGCGACGATCTGCTTCTGCGTCCACTTGTCGTGCTTGCTCTTGACGAGTGCGGCGATCCCCGCGACATACGGCGCCGAGAAGCTGGTGCCGTTGTCCGCGCAGTGGCCGCCCCCGGGGACGGTGGTGACCATGTCCACACCGGGAGCCGCGATGCCGACGAACTCGCCCGACTGGGAGAAGTACGCACGTTCGTTGTTGCGATCGGACGCGGCCACGGCCAGAACGCCGGGATACGAGGCCGGGTAGGTCTTCTTCACATTGCCGCCGAGGCCGTCGTTGCCCGCGGAGGCGACGACCACGATCTCCTTGGCCAGCGCCCTGTCGACCGCCTGCTTCAGCAGGAGGGTGGGCTCCACGGCGTTGGCCGTGTCCTGGGAGATGTTGATGACGTCGGCCTTCTCCTGGACCGCGTGGTTGATGGCCCTCGCGAGGGATTCGGCGGTGCCGTGTCCCTCGGCATCGTTCTGCTGGATCGGGATGATCGTGGCATCCGGAGCGAGCCCGACGAAGCCGGTGCCCTTCGCGGGGCGGGCAGCGATGATTCCGGCAACCTTGGTGCCGTGGCCCACCGTGTCCGTGGTGCCGTCCTCCTTGCCCCGCTCGATCTTGTTGCCGTTCTGGTCCTTGATGTTCTTGTCCAGCAGGTTCACGCCACTCTTGACGTCCACCGCACGGCTCAGCTGCGGGTTCTTGACGTCGACGCCGGTGTCGATGACCGCGACCCGTACCCCCTTGCCGGTGGACTGCTTCCACAGCTCGTCCAGCAGGACCCGCTGCAGCGCCCACGGGCGGCCCTCGTACTTCTTCCCGGGGAAGGTGCACTGAGTGCCCGAGTCAGCGGCCGCAGGGGCACCCGGCAGGCCTATGAAGGTGATTGCGGTGGCGGCCGCAGCGGTGAGGAGCCGGCGGTACGTGTCAGTCATGTCTGCCACCGCCCTCACGAACCCTGGGGCTGAATGGCGGCTCCGGTCGACAGGCGCGGTCCGGTCGGCAGGAACGAGGACCACGCTGCGGGAACCGGCACCGGATCGACGCTCTTGTAGCCGAGCCGGTTCTGGGCCTGCTGGGCCTCTTGCTGCCGCGCCTCCTTCTCCTTCGCCGAGCCGGAGGAGCCGATACTTGAATCCCCGGTCGCAGTGTCTCCGTTGGACTGCATCGCGTAACGCAGTCCCGTGTCGGTGACCAGGAAGAGGAAGCCCGAGCCGGTCGTGGAGCCCTTGAACTGCCGGAACAGCAGACCCGATCCGGGAGTGACGTAGGCGCTGCTCGAACCGGTCGGCAGGATCGCCGGGAAGTCGGTGCCGGCCCAAGTGCTGAGCGTGGTGGCGCCGTTGGCCCCGTCCACCGTGCGCAGAACGTTGCACACGGTGTTGCGACTGCCGTCGGCAATGCTCGCCGAGTTGACGGGCTTCGGGGCTTGCTCCGGCCAGTCGTTGTTCTGCCCGAAGGCCTCGCCCGGTTGGAAGGTGGCCGCGCTGACGGGCTTCGCCCGGCCGGCCTGGCCGAGCTGGATCGATTCCTTGCTGTTGAGCAGCAGCTTCGCGGTGAAGTCCGAGACGGGGGCGACCCGGCCGGGCAGGACCACGTACTGCTGGTTCCTTGTGCCGTCCGTCGCCATGAGGACCATGCCCACCTTGTTGAGCTCGGGCTCCAGGTCACCGGGCACGTTGGCGTCAGTGCCCACAGTGCCGGTCACCTTCGGGAACTTGATGGGGTCGCCCTTGTGCAGTGTGTCCAGCCAGGCGGCCGACACCCGCTGAGGTGCACGGCCCTGACCCACCAACTGGCGCAGCAGGAGTTCGTCCTTCGCCACGGCATACGCCTTGCCCTCGGCGTCGACGACATAGCGGGTCTGGTCGGGCGCGGGCCCCTCCACGTACAGCAGTTCACCGCCGCTCAGACGGTTTGCGCCTTCGGTCTTCTTGTACTCGCGTTCGGCGAGGACGAATGCCGCCTTCTGAATCGCCCTGCCGCCCTCGCCCGGGCGCTCACAGACCGCCCAGCGCTTGGCTCCGCCGGCTTCCCCTGCGTCGGGCAGCCGGTCGGGGGCATAGGGAATGCCGAGGGTTGCCCCGTGCGGGATCTTCCCGTTGTCGAGTACCGACTCGGAGACGTTGATGATCTTGCCCTTGTCCGGGTCAAGGAGGAGTTTGGCGGACGCCATGTTCAGGACGGGGTGGAGCTGCCGCTTGCCGTTGGTCTCCAACACCACATAGCGCGTGGTGGACTTGCTGGCAATGATCACGTTCTCTTTCGGTTTGTCCCACCCTTGGGGTGCTACCGGTTTGAACATGCCCCACGCCCCGAAGACGGCGAGGATCACCACTCCGACGATCGCTCCGGGCATCACCGCACGCAGCGGGCGCGGCGCACCTTCTTCCGAACCGGTCGAGTTCGGCTGCACGAACTGCGCAATCAGCCTTCGCTTCGCGAAGGTGTAGGCGTTGAGTTCGTCCCGTCGTGATGCCATCTGTCCGCTGTCCCTCTCCCCGCCGGGCGACCAGGTTCCCATACTCACCGAGCAGGGCCGCCGTCGTACCAGCCCCCTACTATGCCTGCTGGCGCTTCCGTCTCACTGCTCAGGTAGGGTGATCGCCCGGTCAACGCCCATGGGAATTTGGTAATTACGGACACGAGGGGGCAACGCGGCGATGGGTACGGCGACGCGCGCGCGAAATGGGCGGACTACCGAACGGGCCCCTGACACTTCCCGACGGCAACGCAGCAACGAGCGGGGAACTTCGACGCCGCAGCGCATACCCGCGACGACGACTCTGCGGCCTCTTTCGCGAACCAATCGTGTCGGTCCCTTCCAGTTGCGACAACTGGTCCTCATCGAGGTGGCACTTGCGCTGACGGCGGTCGGAGTCGCCATGGGCGGGCTCTGGATGGTCCCCACCATGGCCGTCTCGTCCGCGCTGGTAGTGGTCGCCGTGATACGCCGCCGCGGCCACGCCGTGCAGGACTGGCTGTCGACAGCGCTGGCCCTCCGCGCGCGCAGGCGTGCCGCCGGACTGCCCGCGGGGGAAGTGGACCCGTCGCTGGCTCCGGTCGTCGAAAGCGTGCCGGGATTCCGGCCGTTCACCTACGTCGACCGGGATCGGCGCACGGTGGGGATGCTCGGTGACGGCACCTTCCTGACCGCGGTGGTGAGGGTTGAGGCGAGCGGTGACGCCCTGCGGCCCGCGTTCGGTGCCCGGGCGCTTCCGCTGTCCCTCCTGGGCGGCGCCCTCGAAGTGGACGACATCGTGCTGGAGTCGGTGCAGTTGGTTCAGCAGGTGCGTTCGGCGCCCGCGCCGCATCTGCCCCAGCAGTCGGTGGCGCGGCTCTCCTACGCGCCGCTGCAGGAGCGGACCGGGGCGCCGGCACTGAGGATGACCTGGGTGGCGGTGAAGCTGGACCCGGAGCTCTGCCGGGAGGCTGTCGAGGCACGTGGCGGCGGAATCGAAGGCGCCCAGCGCTGCCTGGTGCGCGTGGCCGACCACGTGGCAAGCCGGATCACGGGTGCCGGATTCCGGGCCGTGGTACTCGACCAGGAGGACCTGAACACCACAGTGGCGACTTCGGCCTGCGCCAGCCCCAGGCTGGCCGCGCGCGCGAGCCGGCCGGACGCCGCGCCGCAGCGTCGCACCGCCGAGACCCCGCGGGTCTGGCGCTGCGACGACCGCTGGCACACCACGTACGCGGTAGGCCGCTGGCCCGAGTTGGGACGTGGAGCGTCTCCGCTCCCCAAGCTGGTGTCGTTGCTCACCTCGGCACCGGCCTACGCGACCACCTTCAGCCTCACGCTGCGCCGTGGCACACGCCAGGGGGCGATGACCGTGAGCGGCCATGTCCGCATCACCGGCGGCTCCGACACCGAACTGGTAGGGGTGCGGCGGGCGTTGGAGCAGGCCGCACGATCGGCGAAGGTCGGTCTCGTACGACTGGATCGCGAGCAGCTGCCCGGCGTGCTGGCGACGCTGCCCCTGGGAGGTGCGCGATGACGACCGGAACGGGAGCGGCGCGTGGACTGCGGGGGCTCCTCGGCCCCCGCCACGCGGGGCACACGATGGCGGCGGACGATCTGGGCGCGCTCTCGCTGCCCGTCGGGGACGACGGTGTGGTCATCGGCGACGACGCGGAGGGGCGCCCCCAGATGGTGGGGTTCCACCGTTCGTCACCGTACGACGTACTGCTGATCGGCGGTCTGTGGACGGCTCAGGTGCTGGCGCTGCGCGCGGCGGGCACGGGCGCACGGGTCGCGGTCGAAACGGGGCGCGCCCAGGCGTGGACCCTGCTGGCGCAGGCCGCCGGCGCGGGTCTGGAATGCATCACGCTCCATGACGTGGGGCGGGTTCCGCCGATGGGCGCGACGGTGGGCAGTCCCGTAGTGGTGATCCGGGACTGCGGCATGCGGCCGCCACGGGGGCGCGTGGTGTCGTCGCCATGGCAGTCGGTGCTGACGCTGCTGCCGTATCTGAGCCCGGTTGCACCCCGGTTGATGCGGGACTCCACGCTGGTGGGTATCCAGCGGGTCTCGCCGCAGGAGGCGAAGCAGACGGGCCGGATCCTGGGGCTCACCCGGGTCGAGATCGACGCCCTGCCGACCCTCGCGGACGGCGTGACGCTCTGGTGCGCCGGACGTGAGCGGCACTGGGTGATGACGACTGCCACGGATGCCGAGTCGGGTCTGCTGGGTGTGGCCCGGCGGATGGACTGAGTTTCCGCCGTCGGCCGGGAAAGAGCTGCCCTAAGATTGCCCGTAGTGACGCTGAGTTGCATCCAACTACGCGAGGTTTCTTGGCGCATGGGGCAGGCACATCCATCTCGGCAGTTTCGAAGGAGAGCATCACTGATGGGGAGCGCACAGGAGAAGGAAGAGCTGTACGCCCTCGACATCTCTGGCGTCGAGTGGCTCAGCGCCCCCGGCACGAGTGAGGACGAGGAGCGGGTGGAGATCGCGCATCTGCCGGGCGGCGCAGTCGCCATGCGATCGTCTCTGGATCCCGAGACAGTGCTCCGGTACACCGAGGCCGAGTGGAGGGCGTTCGTGCTCGGGGCACGCGACGGGGAATTCGACCTGCGCTGAGAGGCCGGGCGGACGGGAAGGGGCCCCGGCGGCGGACAGCCACACCTCTCGCTGCGTCCACACCTGTCGCTGCGTAATGCGGACGGGCGGCGCGGCTGGGTGCCTCGGTCGGCCGATGGTCGTGGTGCGGGACACAGGCGCTGTCCACCCTCGCTGACGGCGTCACACTCTGGTGCACTGCTCGGGACCGGCGGTTCGTCATGACGCAGGCCACGGACGCCGAGACCGGATTGTTGGGCAGCGCCCGACGGATGGACTGCCGGCGGACTGACGGCCGGAAGTCCGTAGGCAGTTGTACCGATTTGACCTGTCGGCTTCCTGGCGCTCCGCCGCACCCGGCTCACTTGGGGGCGCGGCGTGACGTACGGGACAGTGGACGACGGGCGGTCGGGCCTGCCGGTCGGGCGTTGTTGACGATTAGGGTGGGACATGACGCGGCAGTAGAACCTGCGGGCATGGTGGCCGCGTCTTCAGGGGGAGAGCCGGGCCGATCGGACGAAGAGGTCGCCCCCCACCCACGACGGCACAAGGGTGCTCGACCACACCAGGAGGCAAAGTGAACGGCGATCGGGACGAGATCCACGGGGGCTGGAACATTCCCGTCGATGATCAGTCCGACGCGGAGCCCGCCGAGCTGACGGGTGAGTTCACCATCGACTACACCCCGCCGGCCTGGTACACGCAGAACGCGGGCGACACATCGGGCGGGGGCGCGGGGCAGACGCCGCCTCCCCCGCCGCCGAACGGTGCGCCGGTGGCCGTGCCCGGGCTGCCGGCGGGCAGTGGCTTCGAGCCGAACTGGGCGCAGACGCCTACGCCCCCTCCGGCGCAGGTCCCGGCACCCGCTCCTGCGCCATCGCCCGCGCCCGCACAGCAGGCACCAGCTCCTGCGCCTGCGCCCGTACTTCCCGTGCAGCAGACGCCTCCCGCGGCTCCCGCTCCGGCTCCCGTCGCCGAGGCCGCTCCCGAGCCCGCGCCGCAGCCCTTCGGTGGCGGCGATCTGGAGAGCGGGGCGACCATGCGGTTCTCCCCGGCCGCTCTGAAGCGTGAGATGGAGGAGCGGGCCGCGGCCAAGGAGGCCGAGGCCACTCCCGAACCGGCCCCGGAAAGCGCCGCGGAGGATTCCGGCGAGCCCGAGGCGGACGCCACGGCCGTGCCAGCCGTGACCGCGGATACGGTCGCGGATGCGGATGCGGAAGAGGCGCCGGCCGAGGAAGTCGTCGACGGTGGCGACGAGGCCGAGGCCGACGAGCCTCGTGACGAAGACGCCTCTGAGGGTGCGGCCCGGGAGCCGGCCGACTCCGTGCCGCAGGACTCGGTACCGCAAGACTCCGGGCCGCAGGACTCCGTGCCGCAGGACTTCGTGCCCGCCGTGGCCGACGAGCCCCAGGACACACCGCCCGCCGCTGCGCCCGCCCAGCCGTGGGCGCCCGTGCCGCCCGCGCAGGCGCAGGGTGGCGAGCCGCCGCTGCCCCTGCCGCCCGCCTTCCAGCCGGCCGCGCCGACCTCGGCGCCGCAGTGGCCCGTTTCTCCGCAGACCGCCGAGCAGTCCGCGGCTCCGCAGGGCGGCTACGGCTTCCCCCAGCCCGGACAGCCGAGCCAGGCGGGACAGCCGGGCCAGGCCGGACCGCCCGCAGCCCCGCAGAGTGGTTACGGCTTCCCCCAGCCCGGCCAGCAGCCCGCACCGCAGAGCGGTTACGGCTTCCCGCAGCCCCGGCAGCCCGCACAGCCCGCACAGCCCGCGCCCGCCGCGCCGCTGCCGCCCGCCGTTCCCGGCCCCAACACCCAGGGCCCGCAGGGCGGTTACGGGTTCCCGCAGCCCGGCCAGCAGCCCGGCGCGAACGCGCCCGTACCGCTGCCGCCCCAAATGCCGCTGCCGGCCCAGATGCCGCAGGCGCCGCAGACGCCGAATCTGCCCGCGCCCGCCACGCCCCATCTCCCCGCGCAGCAGTCCCACCCGCAGTCCCACCCGCAGGCGCAGCCCCAGCCTCACCCCCAGGGCCAGCCCCAGCCCCAGCCGCCGGTCGGGCCCTCCGATCCGCGTGCCGGTGCCGCCTGGCCCACGCCGGTCACGCACGACCAGCGCGAGCGTTCCGTGCCGGGTGCGCCCCTCGGGTACACCGCGGCCGTCGAGCTGTCCTCCGACCGCCTCCTGCGCAACAACAAGCAGAAGGCCAAGAGCAGCCGTAACCCCGGCCCCTCCGCCCGGTTCAAGATCGGCGGCAAGAAGGAGGAGGCCGAGCGCCAGCGCAAGCTCGAACTCATCCGTACGCCGGTGCTGTCCTGCTACCGGATCGCGGTCATCAGCCTCAAGGGCGGTGTCGGCAAGACCACGACGACCACCGCGCTGGGCTCGACCCTGGCCACCGAGCGGCAGGACAAGATCCTGGCGATCGACGCCAACCCCGACGCCGGTACGCTCGGCCGTCGCGTGCGCCGTGAGACCGGGGCGACCATCCGGGACCTGGTGCAGGCGATCCCGTATCTCAACTCGTACATGGACATCCGCCGGTTCACCTCGCAGGCGCCCTCCGGTCTGGAGATCATCGCCAACGACGTGGACCCGGCCGTCTCGACGACCTTCAACGACGAGGACTACCGGCGCGCGATCGACGTGCTGGGCAAGCAGTACCCGATCATCCTCACCGACTCCGGCACCGGTCTGCTCTACAGCGCGATGCGCGGAGTGCTGGATCTGGCCGACCAGTTGATCATCATCTCGACCCCGTCCGTGGACGGTGCGAGCAGTGCGTCGACGACGCTCGACTGGCTGTCGGCGCACGGGTACGCGGACCTGGTGCAGCGGTCCCTCACGGTCATCTCCGGAGTCCGCGAGACCGGGAAGACAATCAAGGTCGACGACATCGTGCAGCACTTCCAGACGCGCTGCCGCGGCGTGATCGTGGTGCCCTTCGACGAGCACCTCGCGGCCGGTGCCGAGGTCGACCTCGACATGATGCGGCCCAAGACCCGTGAGGCGTACTTCAACCTCTCGGCTCTGATCGCCGAGGACTTCGTACGCGCCCAGCAGCAGCAAGGGCTGTGGACCGCGGACGGCAACCCGCCGCCGCATCTGGCCCCGCCGATGCCGGGCCAGCAGCAGGTACCGGGCCAGCCGATGCCCGGACAGCCGTACCCCCCTCAGCAGCCCCACCAGCCGCAACCGCAGCCTCCGTACGGCGGCCAGCAGCCCTACCCTCAGGGTCCCTACCCGCAGGTTCAGCCGCCGCAGCCGTACCCGGGTCAGCAGCCGCCCCAGCAGCCTTACCCGCCGCAGGGCTGGCAGCAGTCGCACCCCTCCCAGGCCCAGTCCCCCGCGAGCCCGGCCGGACCGCCGCCCGGACAGCCGGGGCACCCCGGCCCGCCCGGTCAGCAGGGCCAGTCGGGTGGTCCTGGACAGCAGGATCTCCAGGGGCCCGTGCCGCCCGCCGGATGGCCTCAGCAGCAGCCTCCGCAGGCACCGCCAGCCCCTCAGCAGTAGCGCAGCAGAGGTCTTGACCAATGAGGGCCCGCACCGTCCCGACGGTGCGGGCCCTCAGCGCATTCCCGCAGCCCAGACGACATCTGACGGACCGTTGACTCGACTCGGCCACCGCTGATAAACCTTCGCTTCACCAGCTGGCGAGCCAGGCATCAAGCCGCCTTTCCGAGCGAGTGACGACGCGAGGTCCCCGTCTCATGGTCCATAAGAATGTGCCCCGCATCCGACTGCTTCTGGCCTCCGGCGCCGCCATACTGCTGGCCGGTTCCGCGACCGCTGCGGCCGGGGCCGCCGACGACGGCGGCAAGAACGACGGTGGCAAGAACGACGGTGGCAAGAACGACGGTGGCAAGAAGGTCCTCACCGTCGCCGTCTCGCAGAGCGTGGACTCGCTCAGCCCGTTCCTCGCGCAGAAGCTGGTCAGCACCAGCGTCCACCGGCTGGCGTACGAGTATCTGACGAACTACGACGTCAAGGACGCGCACCCGATCCCCGGTCTCGCCACGGAGTGGAAGACGTCCCCGGACAAGCTGACGTGGACGTACACCATCCGCAAGGACTCCACGTGGTCCGACGGACAGCAGGCGACCGCCGAGGACGCCGCCTGGACCTTCAACAAGATGATGACGGACCCGAACGCCGCCACCGCCAACGGCAGCTTCACCGCCAACTTCAGGAAGGTCACGGCTCCGGACCCCGAGACCCTGGTCATCGAGCTGAGGAAGCCGCAGGCCACCATGCTGGCGCTGGATGTCCCGATCGTGCCCAAGCACATCTGGGAGAAGGTCGGCGACTTCTCGAAGTTCAACAACGACAAGCAGTTCCCGATCGTCGGCAACGGCCCCTTCGTCATCACCGACTTCAAGGTCGACCAGTTCGTCAAGCTCAAGCCGAACAAGGACTTCTGGCGCGGCGCGCCCAAGTTCGACGAGCTGGTGCTCAAGTACTACAAGGACGGCGACGCGGCCGTCGCCGCGCTGCAGAAGGGCGAGGTCTCCTTCGTCCAGGGCCTCACCCCCGCCCAGGCCACCGCCCTGGGTCGCGACAGGAACATCAAGGTCAACGACGCTCCGGGGCGCCGCTTCTTCGCCCTCGCCACCAACCCGGGAGCCAGGTCCAAGGACGGCAAGACCTTCGGCAGCGGCCACAAGGCGCTGCTCGAACCGGCCGTACGCAAGGCCCTGTTCCATGCCACCGACCGCAGGACGCTTGTCGACAAGGTCTTCCAGGGCCATGCCGTGGAGGGCGACGGCTATATCCCGCCGCGCTTCGGCTCGTACTTCTGGAAGCCCGAAGCGAACCAGAAGATCGCCTACGACCCGGCGAAGGCAGCAGCCCTCCTCGACCAGGCGGGGTACCGGAAGAACGGCAGCGGCAAGCGCGTCGGCAAGGACGGAAAGCCGCTCGACCTGCGCATTCTCTGCCACGCCACCGATCCCAACGACAAGGCGGTCGGCAAGTATCTGCAGGAGTGGTGGGGCGAGCTCGGCGTCGGGCTCAAGGTCGACTGTCTGGACAATGTCTCCGACCCCTGGATCAAGGGCGACTACGACCTGGCCTTCGACGGCTGGTCGGTCAACCCGGACCCGGACTTCGTCCTGTCCATCCACACCTGCTCCGCGCTCCCGGCCACGCCCAAGGACACCGGCGCGACGGACAACTTCATCTGCGACCAGCAGTTCGACGGGCTGTACGCGCGGCAGACCGCGGAGTACGACAGCGCCAAGCGGACCGCGCTGGTCAAGCAGATGGAATCGCGGCTGTACGACACGGGCTACATGAATGTCCTCGCGTATCCCAACGCTGTCGAGGCGTACCGCACCGACCAGATCAAGTCCATCACGACGATGCCGGAGGCGGCGGGCAATCTCTGGGGCCAGGACGGTTACTGGAGCTGGTGGTCGGCCGAGCCGGCCGCCGGTGACGGCGGCTCCGACAGCGGCTCCTCCACGGGCGTCGTGATCGCCATCGGTGCGGTCGTGGTCCTCGCCGCCGGACTCGGGTTTCTCGTCGTGATGCGCCGCCGTTCCACCGCGGAAGACCGTGAGTAGCCGATGAGCACCACGAGCACGACCGGCACGACCGGCACCGCCGCCGTGGCCCGGGCCCCCGAGGTCCGTGCCGCGAGCGGCAGCACCCGCGCGTATATCCGCTATGTGGCGGGCAAGCTGGGCGGCGCGGCCGTCTCACTGCTCGCCGTCCTCGTCACCAGCTTCTTCCTCTTCCGGATCATCCCGGGCGACCCGGTGAAGGCCATGACGCACGGCGCGCCGACGTCAGCCGAGCAACTGGCCGCGCTGCGCCGCCAGTTCGGCCTCGACCAGCCGGTGTGGCAGCAGTTCACGGACTACTGCGGCAAGGCGCTGACCGGCGATCTCGGCAGGTCGTACCAGTTCCACGCGCCCGTCGGGGAGCTGATCACACAGAAGCTGCCCGCGACGCTCCTGCTCACCGGCGTCGCCGTGGTGATCTACTCGGCGATCGGGCTCTGGCTCGGCACCCGCTCGGCCTGGCGGCACGGCAGCACCGGCGACCGGCTCAACACGGGGGTGGCGCTGACCCTGTGGTCCGTTCCGTCCTTCTGGCTCGGGCTGCTCCTGATCATCACCTTCTCGGTGGGTGTCGGCCCGATCCCCGGTCTGTTCCCGACCGGCGGCATGGAGTCGGGCGACGCGACCGGCTTCGCGTACGCCGTCGACGTGGCCCACCACCTGGTGCTGCCGGTGATCACCCTGGTCGCGGTCGGATACGCGCAGACGCTGCTGGTGATGCGCTCCTCGCTGCTGGACGAGATGGGCAGCGACTATCTGACGACGGCTCGGGCGAAGGGGCTGCGGGACGACGCCGTACGCCGCAGGCATGCGGTGCCCAACGCACTGCTGCCCACCGTCACCATGGTCTTCATCAACCTGGGCCATGTGGCGGCCGGTTCGATCCTGGTGGAGACGGTGTTCTCCTGGCCGGGGCTCGGCGGGCTGTTCTACCAGGCGCTGAGTGTGCCCGATCTGCCGCTCGTCCAGGGCCTGTTCGTGGTCTTCGCGGGGGCGATGATCCTGATGAACCTGCTCGCCGACCTGCTCTATCCGCTGCTCGATCCCCGGGTGGGCCGATGACGACCGCTACAGCTCTCACGTGGACGCGGCGCCGCGATTCGGCGGCCCGCTTCTGGCACGCGTACCGCACTCACCGGGCGGGCCTCTTCGGCCTCGGCGGGCTCGCCGTCATCGCCCTGATCGCGCTCGCCGCACCGCTGCTCGTCGGCAGCGACGTGCAGAGCGTGACCAACGCGCCCGGCACCGCACTGGAGCCGCCGAGCCGTCAATTCCCGCTCGGCACCGACCAGTTCGGGCGCTCACTGCTCGGGCTGCTGGTGTGGGGTGCGCGGATCTCTCTCACCGTCGGACTGCTCGCGGCATCCCTGTCGGTGGCCATCGGCACACTCGTCGGCATCATCGCCGGGCACTACGGTGGCTGGTTCTCGACGGTCCTCATGCGGATCACGGACTGGTTCCTGGTGATGCCGACGCTGGTGCTGGCGATCGTCCTGGCGACCGTGATGTCCCGGAGCGTGTGGACAGTGATCCTGGCGATCGGAGTCACCAGCTGGCCGACCACCGCCCGGCTGGTGCGGGCGCAGACGATCGCGGTCGAATCGCGTCCGTACATCGAACGCGCCAGGGCACTCGGCGGCGGCCACAGCCACGTCATGACCCGCCATGTACTGCCGAACGTCATGCCACTCGTCCTCGCCCAGACGACGCTCGGTATCTCGACCGCGATCCTTACGGAGGCGACGCTGGCGTTCCTCGGGCTCGGCGATCCGGCCGTGGTCTCGTGGGGCGGCATGCTCCAGGACGCGCGGGAGGCGGGCGCGGTCTCGTCCGGCCACTGGTGGTATCTGGCGCCGCCCGGGATCGCGATCGCGCTGGTGGCGCTCGCGTTCACGCTGTGCGGGCGGGCGATCGAGGCCGTGCTCAACCCGAAGCTGGGGGTGACCCGGTGACGGCGCAGCGCCTGCTCGAAGTCAAAGACCTTCGGGTGACGTACGGTTCGGGGGCGCGGGCGGTCCCCGCCGTACGCGGTGTCGATCTGAGCGTGGCCGCCGGGCAGAAGCTGGGCATCGCGGGCGAGTCCGGCTGCGGCAAGTCCACCGTGGCACTGGCGCTGCTGCGTCTGCTGCCCGCCTCCGCGCACCTGAGCGGCGAGATCCTCCTCGACGGGGAGGATGTCCTCACCATGAAGTGGGGGCGGCTGCGGGCCGTGCGCTGGGCCGGTGCGTCGATCGTCTTCCAGGGCGCGATGCACTCGCTCAACGCGGTGCACCGGATCGGCGACCAGATCGCCGAGCCGATTCTGCTGCACCACAGGACCACGCAGGCCGTGGCGAAGAGACGCGTCCGCGAACTGCTGGCGCAGGTCGGACTGCCGGTCGCCCGCGCGGACGCGTATCCGCACGAACTGTCCGGCGGCCAGCGCCAGCGCGTGATGATCGCGATGGCCCTCGCCTGCGAACCGCGGCTGATCGTGGCCGACGAGCCGACGACCGCCCTCGACGTCATGATCCAGGCGCAGATCCTGCGGCTGATCGAACAACTGGTCGCCGAGCAGGACATCAGCCTGCTGATGATCAGCCACGATCTGGCCGTACTCGCGGACACCTGCGACCGGCTGGCGGTGATGTACGCGGGCCGGATCGTCGAGGAGGGCCCGGCGCGGGCGGTGTACGGCGCGGCCTCACACCCGTACGGGCGGGCCCTGTCAGCGGCCTTCCCGCGCATCGGCGACGCCGCGTCCCGCCGGGCGCCACGCGGCCTGCCGGGCGATCCGCCCGATCCCTCCGCGCTGCCGAGCGGTTGCACGTTCCACCCGCGCTGCCCGGTCGCGGTGGACGCCTGCGCCCACCAGGACCAGACGCTGGTCGCGGCCGGCGAGGGGCATCTGGCGGCATGCGTGCATGTGGTTGCGCCCGTACGGACGGAGAAGGCCCTGTGACCACCCTGCCCACCCCCCTCCTCTCGGCCGCCGGTCTGCATGTCACCTTCCCCGGGCGGCGCGGCGGCCCGTCCGCCCGTGCCGTCGACGGGGTCGACCTCGACATCGGCGCGGGCGAAATCGTGGCCCTGGTAGGCGAGTCCGGCTGCGGCAAGACGACGCTGGCGCGCTCGCTGCTCGGCCTCGTGCCGCCGACGTCGGGGCGGGTCACCTTCGGCGGCGTCCCGCTCGGCTACGGCTCGCGCGCGCTCAAGGCATACCGCAAGCGCGTGCAGCTCGTCCTCCAGGACCCGAGCGGCTCGCTCAACCCGCGGCACACGGTGTACGACGCGGTGGCCGAGGGCCTGCGGATCCACGGGTACACGGGCGACGAGCACTCGGCGGTCTCCCGGGCCCTCTCGCGCGCGGGCCTGCGGCCGCCCGAACGCTTCTTCCTCCGCTACCCGCACGAGCTCTCCGGCGGCCAGCGCCAGCGCGTCGTCATCGCGGGCGCGCTGGTCCTGGAGCCCGAACTGATCGTCGCGGACGAGCCGGTGGCCTCGCTGGACGCGTCCGTACGCGGCGAAATCCTCGCGCTCCTGCTGCGCCTGCGGGACGAACTGGGCCT
This sequence comes from Streptomyces sp. NBC_00322, assembly GCF_036147535.1. Taxonomy (NCBI): domain Bacteria; kingdom Bacillati; phylum Actinomycetota; class Actinomycetes; order Kitasatosporales; family Streptomycetaceae; genus Streptomyces; species Streptomyces sp. NBC_00322. Next base: position 2,668,458 of record NZ_CP108019.1, read on the forward strand.
GTCCGCACTCGTGGTGACCCACGACCTCGGTCTCGCGTGGAACATCGCGGACCGGGTGGCGGTGATGTACCTGGGCCGGATCGTGGAGTCGGGCACGGTCGAGGAGGTCCTGACGTCGCCCCGCCACCCCTACACCCAGGCCCTGCTCTCGGTCCTCCCGGAATCGGACGTCCCCCCGGTCATCCTCACGGGCGAACCCCCCGACCCGTCCCGCATCCCGCCCGGCTGCCGCTTCCACGCACGCTGCCAGGTGCTGGCGTCGGGGGAGGCGGAGAGGGCGGGGGTGGCGGAGAGATGCAGGACGGGGGAGGTGGGGGTGCTGGGGAGTGGGGCGGGGGTGGCGTGCCACTGGGCGTGAGGGGGGTGTGTCCCCCACCCCGCCCCTTCCCGAAACTGGGGGCTTCGCCCCCAGGCCCCCCGGGGGGAGGTTCACGTGGGGCTGACGCCCCACACCCGAAGCGGCAGCTTCGCGCCGCAGCCCGCAGGTGTAGGTCCGGGTGGGGCGTTGGGGCTGACGCCCCACGGCCCCGCCGGCGGCAGCTTCGCGGCGCGGGGTGTGCCGGTTCCGTTCCGCACGCAGGGGGACGCGGAGGGGTCGTGTTCTGGACGTAAAGCGGCGCAACTCGCGCGAAGCGCGGTGAGGAAAGCAGTCCAGGACACGAGCCCCGTAGCGGCCCCGGACGGTATGCACCCGGCACCGGGCGAGCCCGGAGGCCTACAGCCCGGACCCCCGCACCCCAGCGCGCCGGGCGCCCGCAACCCGCGCCCCGAACCCCCGCGGCCCACCGCCCCGGGCGAGCCCGGAGAACCGCACCGCCACGCCCCGCGACCCGGGCAAGCGCGCAAAACCCGCACCCCGGACCCCCGCAGCCCCCGGTAGGCCCGAGCAGCAGACCGACCGAGAGGAACCTACGCCGCGCCCGTCAACTCCCGGCACTTCTTCACGTCCGCCGCAATCGCGTCCAGCAGCGCATCGATCGAGACGAACTTCTCCTGGCCCCTCACATACGCCAGGAAGTCCACCGCCACATGCAGCCCGTACAGATCCAGCCCCACCCGGTCGATCGCGTACGCCTCCACCGTCCGCTCCGTACCGTCGAACTGCGGGTTCGTGCCGACCGAGATCGCCGCCGGCATCCTTTCCCCGTCCGCCGTCAGCCAGCCCGCGTACACCCCGTCCGCCGGGATCGCCGTGTGCGGCAGCGTTTCCACGTTCGCCGTCGGGTAGCCCAGCTCGCGGCCGCGCTGCGCGCCCCGCACCACCACGCCCTCGACGCGGTGCGGGCGGCCCAGGATCTCGGCCGCTCCCTCGACGTCGCCCTCGGCGATGAGGCGGCGGGTCAGGGTCGAGGAGAACGGCTCGCCGCCCCCCGCCGCGCCGCTGACGTAGAGGTCGACGACCTCGACCTCGTAGTCGTACGTCGTGCCCAGCTCGGAGAGGAATCCGACGTTCCCCGCCGCCTTGTGGCCGAAGCGGAAGTTCGGGCCTTCGATGACCGCCCGCGCGTGCAGCTTGTCGACGAGCACCTTCACGATGAAGTCCGCGGGCGACAGCTTCGAGAATTCGGTCGTGAAGGGAAGGATCAGGACCGCGTCGACGCCCAGCTCGGCCATCAGCTCGGCCCGCCGGTGGTGCGGTGCGAGCAGCGGCGGGTGGCTGCCGGGGCGGACCACCTCGCTGGGGTGCGGGTCGAAGGTCACGACGACGGAGGGCACGCCGAGTTCGCGGGCGCGGGCGACGGCCCGGCCGATGATCAGCTGGTGTCCGCGGTGCACACCGTCGTAGGAGCCGATGGTGACGACGCTGCGTCCCCAGTCCTGGGGGATGTCCTCCAAGCCACGCCAGCGCTGCACTGTGACCGCTCCTCGCCCGAACCTGTGTACGTCATTGCCGATTACGCAGGTCTAAGACTGCCATGCCCGCGGCCGTCGGTTCGCATCGGCACCTGGCTGCCCAGGGTCTCGACCATCCGGCGCGCACCGGGGCCGACCACGACGGCCCGCTTCACGGCGTCCAGGACGGCCAGGTCGCGGGTCTCGTCCTGCTCGTGGCCGAGGAGTACGTCGAGGAGCTCGGCCCGCAGCGCCCGCGAGGCCGGGCTCCCCGGGCGCCGCGAGTACGGGCTGGGGGTGCGTGGTGAGCGCGGCTGCGAGCGCGCTCGCCGGCAGATGGGGATCACCGGCCGCGAAGCGTTGCTACGTACGTCCCCGCGCGTCCCATGCTGTCGACGATAGGTCGCCAGTGATCACCGGGAGAAGGTCGCGTACTGAACGCGCCCCCCAGTACACCCGCCGTTCACTCCGAGCGCCTGCCCGATGGGGTGAATCCCGGGTGCGCGGCGGATAGACCCTTGGGCGAGGGGGATCGTGGAACGGGCAGTGGCCCTGCCCGTTCCACGATGGGACCTCACAGGCGGACCCGGTCAGCCGAAGACGGCGAGGCTCTTGGCCTTGCCCTTCTGCTCCTCGACCAGTGCCAGGAAGCGGCCGTCGGGCCCGAAGACCGCCACGGGCGCGGTGTCGTAGGCGGGCATGTCCAGCCGTACACCGTTGATGAGCAGCTTGGCGCGCTTCTCGTCCACCTCCCAGCGGGCGAACGCGGCGGCGGCAGCGTCGGCGATCGGCATCACGGTCAGCTCCTCCTGGAGCTGCTCCAGCGTCTTCGCCGCGTCCAGGCCGTAGGGACCGACCCGGGTGCGCCGCAGTGCCGTGAGATGCCCGCCGACACCGAGACCGGCGCCGAGGTCACGGGCGAGGGCGCGGATGTACGTACCGGACGAGCAGACGACCGAGACGACCAGGTCGACGACCGGAGTCCCGTCCTCGGCCTCCGCGTCCCGCACGTCGTAGACGCGGAAGGCCGAGACGGTCACCGGACGGGTGGGGATCTCGAAGTCCTCGCCCCCGCGCACGCGCGCGTACGACCGCTTGCCGTCGATCTTGATGGCGCTGACCTTCGACGGCACCTGCATGATGTCGCCGGTCAGCGCGGCCACGCCCGCGTCGATCGCGTCCCTGGTCACCTTGGAGGCGTCCGTGGAGGACGTGATCTCGCCCTCCGCGTCGTCGGTGACGGTGTTCTGCCCCAGCCTGATGGTGCCGAGATATTCCTTCTCGGTCAGCGCGAGGTGACCGAGGAGTTTGGTGGCCTTTTCCACGCCCAGGACCAGCACACCGGTGGCCATGGGGTCCAGCGTCCCCGCGTGCCCGACGCGGCGGGTCCTTGCGATCCCGCGCATCTTGGCGACGACGTCGTGCGAAGTGAAGCCGGACGGCTTGTCGACGATGACAAGGCCGTCCGGCGTCTTGTTGTGCTGCGTCATTCGGAGGCTTCGTCCCCACCCGCGGGAGCGGACATGTCATCATCCTCCGGCTTGCGGTACGGGTCGGCCTCGCCCGCGTACGCCGCGCCCGAGGACGCCTCGCGCACCTTGGCGTCGGAGGCCCGTGCCTTGTCGAGGAGGTCCTCGATCGTCTTGGCGTTCTCCGGGAGAGCGTCCGCCACGAAGGTCAGGGTGGGCGTGAACTTCGTCCCCGCCGCCGCTCCGACCGCCGACCGCAGGACGCCCTTGGCGCTCTCCAGCCCGGCCGCCGCGCTCGCCCGGTCCTCGTCGTCGCCGTAGACCGTGTAGAAGACCGTGGCCTCCCGCAGGTCGCCGGTGACGCGGGTGTCCGTGATGGTCACGTGCGTACCCAGACGCGGGTCCTTGATGCCGCGCTGCATCTTCTCGGCGACCACCTCCCGGATGAGGTCCGCCAGCTTTTTCGCCCGCGCGTTGTCGGCCACTGGTCCTTCTCCCTTTTCCTGCTGTGCCCAGCTCATTCAGTCTTCGTCGCTGTGGAGCCTGCGTCGAACCGACAGCAGCTCCACCTCGGGCCGGGCGGCGACGAGGCGCTCGCACCGGTCGAGTACATCTGTGAGGTGCCCGGTCTCCCCGGACACCACGGCCAGGCCGATCTGGGCCCGGCGATGGAGATCCTGACCGCCGGTCTCCGCCGCGCTCACCGCGTATTTGCGCTGGAGCTCGGCCACGATCGGGCGGATCACGGAACGCTTCTCCTTCAGCGACCGTACGTCGCCGAGAAGCAGATCGAAGGACAGTGTCCCCACATACATGTATGTCCGGATGTCCCGCCGGTACGGGTTCGACGGCCCCGCCAACGACTTGGCAGGGACACAAGAACCGTACACGCAACGGCCGGGGCCGATCGACGGAAATACGTCCCGTCGACCGGCCCCGGTCAGAGGTGTCGATCAGCCGCGAGGCTTCTCGCGCATCTCGTACGTCGCGATGACGTCGTCGATCTTGATGTCGTTGAAGTTTCCGAGGTTGATACCGCCCTCGAAGCCTTCGCGGATCTCTGTGACGTCGTCCTTGAAGCGGCGCAGACCCTCGATGTTGAGGCTCTCCGCGATGACCTTGCCGTCGCGGATGAGGCGGGCCTTGGTGTTGCGCTTGACCTCGCCGGAACGGATGAGAACACCCGCGATGTTGCCCAGCTTGGACGAGCGGAAGACCTCGCGGATCTCCGCCGTACCGAGCTCGACCTCTTCGTACTCCGGCTTGAGCATGCCCTTGAGGGCCGCCTCGATCTCCTCGATGGCCTGGTAGATCACCGAGTAGTACCGGACGTCGACGCCCTCGCGCTCCGCCATCTGCGCGGCACGGCCGGCCGCACGGACGTTGAAGCCGATGACGATGGCGTCGGAGCCCATCGCCAGGTCGATGTCGGACTCGGTGACCGCACCCACACCGCGGTGCAGGACACGGATCTCGACCTCTTCGCCGACGTCGAGCTGGAGCAGCGAGGACTCGAGAGCCTCCACCGAACCGGACGCGTCGCCCTTGATGATGACGTTGAGGTCCTGCACCAGACCGGCCTTGAGCACCTTGTCGAGGTCCTCGAGGGACACCCGGCGGGTGCGCTTGGCGAAGGCGGCGTTGCGCTCACGCGCAGCACGCTTCTCGGCGATCTGACGGGCCGTACGGTCCTCGTCCACGACCAGGAAGTTGTCGCCGGCGCCGGGGACGTTGGTGAGACCCAGGACCAGGACGGGGGTCGACGGACCCGCTTCCTCGACGTTGTTGCCGTTGTCGTCGAGCATCGCCCGGACACGGCCGTACGCGTCACCGGCGACCATCGTGTCGCCGACGCGGAGCGTTCCGCGCTGAACGAGCACAGTGGCGACGGCACCGCGACCGCGGTCGAGGTGAGCCTCGATCGCAATACCCTGCGCGTCCATCTGCGCGTTGGCGCGGAGGTCGAGCGAGGCGTCCGCGGTCAGGACCACGGCCTCCAGCAGGCTGTCGATGTGCAGACCCTGCTTGGCGGAGATGTCGACGAACATGGTGTCGCCGCCGTACTCCTCGGCCACCAGACCGAACTCGGTCAGCTGACCGCGCACCTTGGTCGGGTCCGCGCCCTCGACGTCGATCTTGTTGACCGCGACCACGATCGGCACGCCTGCCGCCTTGGCGTGGTTCAGCGCCTCGATCGTCTGGGGCATCACACCGTCGTTCGCCGCCACCACGAGGATCGCGATGTCGGTGGACTTGGCGCCACGGGCACGCATGGCGGTGAACGCCTCGTGACCCGGGGTGTCGATGAAGGTGATCTTGCGCTCTTCACCGTTGACCTCGGTGCCGGCCTGGTACGCACCGATGTGCTGCGTGATACCGCCGGCCTCGCCCGCAACGACGTTCGTCTTGCGGATCGCGTCCAGCAGTCGGGTCTTACCGTGGTCGACGTGACCCATGACGGTCACGACCGGCGGACGGGAGACGAGCATTTCCTCGCCGCCCTCGTCCTCTCCGAACTCGATGTCGAAGGACTCGAGAAGCTCGCGGTCCTCCTCCTCGGGGCTGACGATCTGAACCGTGTAGTTCATCTCGTCGGCCAGCAGCTGCAGCGTCTCGTCGGAGACCGACTGCGTGGCCGTGACCATTTCGCCGAGGTTCATCATCACGGCGACGAGCGACGCCGGGTTGGCGTTGATCTTCTCCGCGAAGTCGGTGAGGGACGCACCGCGCGACAGGCGAACGGTCTCGCCGTTGCCGCGAGGCAGCATCACACCGCCGACCGACGGGGCCTGCATGGCCTCGTACTCCTGGCGCCTCTGCCGCTTCGACTTGCGGCCACGACGCGCCGGACCGCCGGGACGGCCGAAGGCGCCCTGCGTGCCACCACGGCCGCCGGGACCACCCGGACGTCCGCCGAAGCCGGGACGGCCACCGCCGCCACCGAAGCCGCCGCCACCACCGGGGCCACCGCCACCGGGACGACCGGCGAAACCGCCGCCGCCGCCGGGACGACCGCCACCGGGACCGGCAGGACGACCGGCGAAGCCGCCGCCGCCACCACCGGGACGACCGCCACCGGCGCCGCCGGGACGACCGCCGCCGCCACCGGGACCACGGCCACCGCCGCCACCAGGACCGCCACCAGGACGGGGGCTGGCAGCGGGACGCTGCGGCATCATGCCCGGGTTCGGGCGGTTACCCGCGGGGCCACCGCCGGGACGGGGAGCCTGCGGACGCGGCATGCCGCCGGGGCTCGGACGGGCGCCACCCTGACCCTGCGGCCGGGGAGCGCCGCCGGGACCACCCTGCGGACGCGGGGCGCCGGGACGGTCCTGACCGCCGCCGGGGCGCGGGGCGCCGCCCGGACGGGGCGCCTGCGGGCGCGCCATACCGGTGGAGCCACCCGAGGTGAAGGGGTTGTTGCCCGGACGGGGACCGGCCGGGCGGCCGCCGGGACGCTGGGCGCCCTGACCGGCGGGACGTGCGGGACGCTCGCCACCACGGCCACCGTCACGCTGACCGCCGGCCGGAGCCGGACGGGCGGGACGCGGGCCGGGAGTGGCACCCGCGGGACGCGGGGCCTGCGGCGCGGCGGGCTGGGCCGGAGCCGGGGCCGAGAACTCGGCCGCGGGCACCGGAGCCGCCGGAGCGGGCTTGGCCGGTGCGGGCTTGGGACCCGGACGCGGGCCGGCGGACGCCGGGGCCACGGACGGGGTGCTGGGGGTGCTGCTCGCCGGAGCCTCGGCAGCGGCCGGCTTGGGGGCCGGGACGCCGGGCTTGGGGGCAGCGGGACGGGCCGACGACGCCGGGGACGGCGCAGCGGGCTTGGCGGGCGCGGCCTTGCGGGGCGCGCCGGGCTTGGCAGCGGACTTGCCGGCGGTGCCGCCGGGTCCCTGCAAAGCGTCAGTCAATTTACGTACAACCGGCGCCTCGATCGTCGAGGACGCCGAACGGACGAATTCACCGAGTTCTTGGAGCTTGGCCATGACGACCTTGCTCTCCACACCGAACTCCTTGGCGAGTTCGTATACCCGGACCTTAGCCACTTCGCTCCTTTTAGGTCCGGGTTACCGCCGGACCGTCGCTACTTCATGGGCGTACTCATCGCGTACTCATCGAGTGCTCATCGCAATCTCGACCTACTTCCAACTCGCGAGGTACCTGACCGCACGGGGTCCCGTGCCGTTCTCTTCTTACTGTGCTGCCTGCTCGACATACCGCCGTACATCGGCGGTATCGAGCGGTCCCTTGGCCCTGAAGGCCCGGGGAAACGCCCGGCGGCGAACCGCCAGGTCGAGACAGACCAAGGCGGGGTGTACATATGCACCCCGGCCGGGCAGCGTACCGCGATCATCGGGGACGCAGGCGTCTCCGGTTACCACGATGCGCAGCAGATCGCTCTTGGCCGCCCGCTCCCGGCATCCCACACAGGTTCGCTCAGGGCATGCGCGGGCACGCGTCCGGCCAGACACCTTCAGTCTACCTCCCCGCGCCGACCTCACCCCTTTGGGGCAAGAATCGAACGGTTGTTGTCTTGATCGCGGCCAGGTCCCACCGTCAGCGCAACGGCGTCCTGACCGCCGGGGGTCCGGGGGTGTCCCCCGCAGGACACAGCATTCCTCAGCCCTGTTCGGAGCGCTGGTCGGACCCGTGCTCGCCGCTCTGCTCCGTGTCGGGGCGGATGTCGATGCGCCAGCCGGTGAGGCGGGCGGCAAGGCGGGCGTTCTGCCCCTCCTTGCCGATCGCCAGCGACAGCTGGTAGTCGGGGACGGTCACCCGCGCGGAGCGGGCGCCGAGGTCGACGATCTCCACTTTGCTGACGCGGGCCGGCGAGAGGGCGTTCGCCACCATCTCGGCCGGGTCGTCCGACCAGTCCACGATGTCGATCTTCTCGCCGTGCAGCTCGGCCATGACATTACGCACACGGCTGCCCATCGGGCCGATGCAGGCACCCTTCGGGTTCAGCCCTGAGCGCGTCGACCGTACGGCGATCTTGGTGCGGTGACCGGCCTCGCGGGCGATCGCGGCGATCTCCACACTGCCGTCCGCGATCTCCGGAACCTCCAGCGCGAAGAGCTTCTTCACCAGGTTCGGGTGGGTGCGCGACAGGGTCACGGACGGGCCGCGCACACCCTTGGCGACGCGCACGACGTACGTACGCAGGCGCAGGCCGTGGGTGTACTCCTCGCCCGGCACCTGCTCCTGCACCGGAAGGATGGCCTCGAGCTTGTCGTCCAGCCTGACCAGGACATTCTTGGGGTCCTTGCCCTGCTGCACCATGCCCGCGACGACATCGCCCTCACGGCGGGCGTACTCACCGAAGGTGACGTCGTTCTCGGCGTCCCGCAGCCGCTGCTGGATGACCTGGCGGGCGGTCGTGGCCGCGATCCGCCCGAAGTCGGAGGGAGTGTCGTCGAACTCCTTGGGCTCCTGCCCCTCTTCGAGGTCGGCAGCGTCCTCCTTGGCCCACACCGTCACATGGCCGGTGTCCCGGCTCAGCACCACGCGGGCGTGCCGGCGGCTGCCGTCGGTGCGGTGGTACGCGATGAGGAGGGCCGACTCGATCGCCTCGACCAGCAGGTCGAAGGGGATCTCCTTCTCTTGTGCCAAGCCCTTCAGGAGCTTTACGTCGATGTCCACGGCTACGCCTCCTCTTCCTTCTTGTCCTTGCGGTTGAACTCGATCTCCACGCGGGCCTTGGCGATCTCCGCGAAGGTGACCCGGCGGGCGGTGGGCGTGCGCCCCTTCACACCCGGCACCTCGAGGTCGAGTCCCTCGTCGTCCACGGTGAGGATGCGCGCCACCAGCTCGCCGCTCTCGTGCAGCTGGAGCTTCACAAGGCGGCCGGTCGCGCGAACGTAGTGGCGGTGCTCGGTCAGCGGGCGGTCGGCGCCGGGCGAGCTCACTTCGAGTACGTACTCGCCCTCGCCCATCGCGTCCGTCTCATCGAGCTTCTGCGAGATGACGCGGCTCAGCTCGGCACAGGCGTCCAGCGTGGCGCCCTCGTCGGAGTCCACGATGATCCTCAGCATGCGGCGCTTGCCCGCCCGGGACACCTCGATCTCTTCCAGATCCAGGTCCGCGGCGCTGACGAGCGGTTCCAGCAGCCCGCGCAGCCTCTCGCTCTGGGTGGTGCTCATCCGGGTGACTCCTCGGCCGCGTGTGCTGTTGTGGGATCGTCGCGTGTCAGCTCAAAGGGTATCCGGTTCCGAGGGGTGTTGCCGTCCACCTGTGCCGGACTCGCAGGTACGCTCGCCTGCGGCGATGATCACTGGTCGTAGGGAGACAGGCGTGGGGCGCACGGCGACGACACGCAGGCGTGCGCTCATCGCGACGGGTGCGGCCGCGGTCACGGCGTTGACGGGCTGTTCGAACGAGGAGCCGGAGCGCGGGAGCACCGCCGGCTCGGCTCCCGATCCGGCGCGCGCTCAGACCGCGCTGCGGCGGCGGCTCGCCGCGGCGAGCGGTGCGCTGCGTGACCACTACGACGCGGTCATCGCGCAACATCCGGCCCTGGCAGGGCAGTTGGCCGCCCTGCGGGCCGCGGTCGCCGAGCATGTCACCGCGCTCGGCGGACGACGCGGGTGGCGCGAGCGGTACCGGTTCCCGCCGATGCCCCGGCCGCGCTCAGATCACTGGCCGCGGCCGAGCGCCGCACCTGCGACGTGTACTCCGCCGCGCTCCTCGACGCGGAGCCCGAGCTGGCACGGCTGCTCGCCTCGGTGGCGGCGGCCGGAGCCGCGCATGAGTACCTGCTGACGAAGGGGGCCTCGCGATGAGCACGCTTGACGCCGTACAGGCCGCGCTCGCGGCCGAGCACGCGGCGGTGTACGGGTACGGGGTCGTCGGCGGCCGCATCGGCGAGGCCCGCGAGGCCGAGGTGATGGCCGCGTACGCCGCACACCGGGCCCGCCGTGACGCGCTGGCCCGCACGGCCCGAGACCTGGGCGGCGAGCCCGCCGTGTCGGCCGCCGCGTACGCACTGCCCTTTCCGGTCCCGGACGCGGCCGCGGCCCTGCGGCTCGCCGCCGTGCTGGAGGACCGGGTCGGATGCGTCTACTCCGACCTCGTACGGGCCGCGGGCGGACCGCTGCGGAAGGAGGCCGCGGGCGCGCTGCGCGAGGCGGCCGTCCGCGCGGTGCGCTGGCGCGGCAGCGGCGTAGCCTTTCCTGGGCTCGCCGAGCGGACCGGGAGTCGAGCGCGCTAGGTCCTGTCCGGTCGATCAGGCCGGATCAGTGAGCGTGCGTACCAGGGCACGCGAGCCCGGCAAGATCGGCCGGGCAGGACCCAAGGGGAAAGGGATCAACGAACGCATGGCTTTCGAAGCGCCGCAGCGGCTCGTCCGGGCTCTGGGCGAGAGTGACGACTGGCTCGGGCAGCTGCCCAAGACCGTCCAGGAGGCGGTGGACCGCTGGGAGCTGGACGCCGAGCGGGTGATGGCACCCGGCGGCCGGAGCAGTCTGGTCGTTCTCGTACGGCAGCCCGACGGCACGGCCGCGGCGCTCAAGGTCGCCCCGCCCTCTGCGTCCCTGCCCCTGGAGCGGGCGGCGCTCGCGCACTGGGAAGGCTTCGGCGCGGTCCGCCTCCTTGGCGCCGCGGACGGCGCGCTGCTGCTCGAACGGCTGCATCCGGAAGTCTCGCTGCGGTCCCTGCCGGAGGCCAAGGCGCTGCTGGAGGCGGCGGGGACGGTGCGGCGGCTGTGGGTCGAGCCGCCGGCGGACCACGACTTCGAGACGGTCGCGGAACGGACGGCACGTCAGGCGGAGGCGATGCGGGCAGCCGCGGGACCGGCCGGGCTGGTCTCGGCAGCGCTGGCCGCGCGGGACGAGCTCGCGGCCCTGTCCCCCGAACTCCTGTTGCTGCACGGCAACTTCCGCCAGGGCAAGGTCCTCGCGGCCGACCGCACCCCCTGGCTGGCGGTCGGCCCCGAGCCGCTGGTCGGAGAACGCGCCTACGACCTGGCCCGGCTGGTCCGCGACCGCGTCGAGGACCTGATCGCCTCCGCGGCGGGAGCGTCGGCGGCCCGCCGCAGGGTGAACAAGCTCGCGGACTCGCTGGAGGTGGACGCGGACCGTTTGCGGGGGTGGACGCTGTTCCGGGCGGTGGAGTCGGGCACGCGGGCGATTGCCGCGGGGCGGCGGCAGGAGGGGGAACTGGCGCTGGAGTTCGCGGGCTGGCTGTAGTGCCCCACCCCGCCCCTTCCCGAACTGGGGGCAAGCCCCCAGACCCCGGTACGCCCTTCTGGGGGTCCCCCCACGCCCGCAGGGCGTAGCGGGAGTGTCCTCAAACGCCGGACGGGCTGAATGTCCGCCGGCGTTTGAGGCGCGGGGTCCGGGGCGGAGCCCCGGAACCCGCCGCAGGCGCTACCCCCGCAGCCGCGACACCGCCTCCGCCACCGTGAGCTCCTCGCGCTCACCCGTCCGGCGGTCCTTCAGTTCCACCACGCCCTCCGACGCACGACGTCCCGCCACCACAATCTTCGGGACGCCGATCAGCTCCGCGTCAGTGAACTTCACGCCCGGCGAGACACCCGGCCGCTCGTCGACGAGCACCCGCAGGCCCGCCGCCGCCAGCTGGTCCGCGACCTCCAGGGCCAGTTCCGTCTGGAGCGCCTTGCCCGCGGCGACCACGTGGACGTCCGCCGGGGCGATCTCGCGCGGCCAGCACAGGCCCTTGTCGTCGGCCGTCTGCTCGGCCAGGGCCGCCACCGCGCGGGAGACGCCGATGCCGTACGAGCCCATGGTCACCCGGACCGGCTTGCCGTTCTGGCCGAGGACGTCGAGCTGGAAGGCGTCGGCGTACTTGCGGCCCAGCTGGAAGATGTGGCCGATCTCGATGGCGCGGTCCAGCTTCAGCCCCGTCCCGCACGTGGGGCACGGGTCGCCGTCCTCGACGACGACCACGTCGAGGTAGTCGTCGACCGTGAAGTCCCGGCCGGCGACGACATTGCGCGCGTGCGTGTCGGGCTTGTTCGCGCCGGTGATCCACGCGGTGCCGGGCGCGACCCGCGGGTCGGCGATGTAGCGGACCTTCTCCAGGCCCTGCGGGCCGACGTAGCCGCGTACGAGGTCGGGGCGGCCCGTGAAGTCCTCCGCGGTGACCAGCTCGACCTCCGCGGGGGCAAGGTGGTCGGACAGCTTGCCCAGGTCCACTTCGCGGTTGCCGGGTACGCCCACCGCGACGATCTCGCCGTCGACCTTGACCAGGAGGTTCTTGAGCGTGGCCGAGGCCGGGACTCCCAGGTGCTCGGCGAGGGACTCGATCGTGGGGGTGTCGGGGGTGTCCAGCTCCTCGACGGGACCGTGCCCGTCGGCGGCGACGGCTTCGGCCGCGAAGGTCACGGCCTCGGTGTTCGCCGCGTAGTCGCAGGAGGGGCAGTAGACGAAGGTGTCCTCGCCCGCCGCGGCCGGAGCCAGGAACTCCTCCGACGCCGAGCCGCCCATCGCACCCGAGACCGCCGAGACGATGCGGTGCTCGAGCCCGAGGCGCCGGAAGGTCTTGATGTACGCCTCGCGGTGCAGCGCGTACGACTCGGCCAGGCCCTCGTCGCTCGTGTCGAAGGAGTACGAGTCCTTCATCTGGAACTCGCGGCCGCGCAGGATGCCCGAACGCGGACGCGCCTCGTCGCGGTACTTCGTCTGGATCTGGTAGAGGATCACGGGCAGGTCCTTGTAGGACGTGCACTGGTCCTTGACGAGCTGGGTGAAGATCTCCTCGTGCGTCGGGCCGAGGAGGTAGTCCGCACCCTTGCGGTCGTTGAGGCGGAAGAGCTCCGCGCCGTACTCCTCCCAGCGGCCCGTCGCCTCGTAGGGCTCCTTGGGCAGCAGCGCCGGCAGCAGCACCTCCTGCGCGCCGATCGCGTCCATCTCCTCGCGCACCACGCGGGTGACGTTCTCCAGGACCTTCTTGCCCAGCGGCAGCCAGGACCAGATACCGGCGGCGTTGCGCCTGACGTAACCGGCGCGCACCAGCAGCTTGTGACTGAGCGTCTCGGCGTCCGCCGGGTCGTCGCGCAGTGTCTTGACCATCAGACGGGACATGCGCTGGACCTGGGCCATGGTGAACTCCTGCTCGGAATGTGTGATGAGCAGGAGGTTAGCCGGGCCGCACCGGCAGGCGGAAATCAGTTGTCGCGCAGCAGCGGCAGCGGGGCGCCCATCACCGCGTACGGACTCGGTGCACTGGGGAACATCACCTGGCGCGCGAGGTCCTGGTAGCCGAGCGCGCGGTACAGGCCGCGGGCCGGGCTCTCGATGTCGATCGCGGAGAGGATCGAGCGCGGCTGCTCGACGCTGTCGGTGATCGTGGTGATCAGCGAGCGGCCGATGCCGCGCCCCTGGAAGCCGGGGTGGACATGGAGCTCGGTGATCACGAAGGAGTCGTCGAGCCAGCTGTCGGTGCCGTTACGGCGCAGATACGGCTCGACGACGGTGGACCACCAGTGGGTGCGGCTGTTGGGCATGCCGTACACGAAGCCGACGAGTCGTCCCGTCTCCGTCAGCGCGCCCAGCGCACGCGCGCCGGGGTGGAGGAGATGCCGGTGGACGATATGGCGGCGTACCTCGACCTCGTCGTCACTGAGCCCGAAAGCGAGGGCCTGCACCGCGAGGGCTTCGTCGATCCGCGCGGAGAGATCGACCGGGGCCACGACGACGCTGGGGGTCTGCGGTCCACCGCCTGAGAGTGCTGCCATGCGCGAACCCTACTTTGCGCGGCTCGAGGTCAGAACAGCACGCTCATGAAGGCACCGACCTCACTGAAGCCGACCCTGCGGTATGCCGCTCTGGCTGCGGTGTTGTAGTCGTTGACGTAGAGGCTGGCGACCGGGGCGACGTCCGCGAGGGCGTAGCGCAGAACGGCCGCCATGCCGGTCTCGGACAGCCCGCGGCCGCGGAACTCCGGTGCCACCCAGACGCCTTGGATCTGGCAGGCCTCGTTGGTGGCCGCGCCGATCTCGGCCTTGAAGACGACCTGGCCGTCGTCGATGCGGGCGAACGACCGTCCGGCGCCGACGAGTTCGGCGACGCGGGCCTGGTAGAGCAGTCCGCCGTCGCCGGCCATCGGCGAGATGCCGACCTCCTCGGTGAACATCGCCACGCAGGCCGGCATGATCACGTCCACCTCGTCCTTGCGGATCCGGCGGACATACGGGTCTGGCTCGATGCCCTCGGGAATCTGCTGGGTGACCATCAGCGGCTGGTTGGCGCGTACGTCCCTGGCCGGGCCCCAGCTCGGCTCCAGCAGCCGCCACAGCTGGGAGGTGGGCTCGGCGGGGCCGACGATGGAGGAGCAGCGGCGGCCGGTTCTGCGCGCCCGGTCGGCGAAGGCGCGCACGGCCTCGGGGGTGGCGCAGATGGGGACGAGGTTGGCGCCGGAGTAGCACAGCGAGCGCAGCCGCCCGTCCGCGTACCAGCCCCACATCTCGCCGCCCAGGCGCCATGGGTCGAGTCCGGCGACCTGGACGCGCGACGTGATGAAGGCGTTGGCGACAGGCTCGCTCTCGAGGATGGTGAGCGCTGCGCCGAGGTCACTGGGGTCGAGGACCCGGGTGGTGGTCTGCGTCAACACGAGGGGCCCTCCATCACTCCTTGCGGGCAACGACAGGTGCCGCTCGGTCGGCTAGCGTCGGCACGTGCCCTTGGGCACCGGTCAGGGCTTGACCGTCGCCTCACCGCGAGAAGCCCCTTGGGGCGGAGTCACACGGTCTGCTGATCTCCGAAACTGTACCCGGAGATGCGGGGCAGCACCGCTCACGCAAGGGACCGGGCCTCGACTCCGGAGGAGGCCCGGTCCCTTGCCGCGTGCAGGTCAGCTGACGGAGACCTCGGGCTCGCCCGAGAGGACGCCGTCCTTCTCCATCTGGTCGGCGATCTTCAGCGCCTCTTCGATGAGCGTCTCGACGATCTTCGACTCGGGGACGGTCTTGATGACCTCGCCCTTGACGAAGATCTGGCCCTTGCCATTGCCGGAGGCGACGCCGAGGTCGGCCTCGCGGGCCTCGCCCGGGCCGTTGACGACGCAGCCCATGACGGCGACGCGCAGCGGCACCTCCATGCCCTCCAGACCGGCGCTGACCTGGTCCGCGAGCTTGTAGACATCGACCTGGGCGCGGCCGCAGGACGGGCAGGAGACGATCTCCAGGCGGCGCTGCTTGAGGTTGAGGGACTCCAGGATCTGGATGCCGACCTTGACCTCTTCGGCGGGCGGGGCGGAGAGCGAGACCCGGATGGTGTCGCCGATGCCCTCGGAGAGCAGTGCGCCGAAGGCGACGGCGGACTTGATGGTGCCCTGGAAGGCGGGTCCGGCCTCGGTGACGCCGAGGTGGAGGGGGTAGTCGCACTGGGCGGCGAGCTGCCGGTAGGCGTTGACCATGACGACCGGGTCGTTGTGCTTGACCGAGATCTTGATGTCGCGGAAGCCGTGCTCCTCGAAGAGGGACGCCTCCCACAGGGCGGACTCGACGAGCGCCTCGGGCGTGGCCTTGCCGTACTTCTTCAGCAGCCGGGCGTCCAGCGAGCCCGCGTTGACGCCGATACGGATCGGGGTGCCGGTCTCGCCCGCCGCCCTGGCGATCTCCTTGACCTTGTCGTCGAACTGCTTGATGTTGCCCGGGTTCACCCGGACCGCGGCGCAGCCCGCGTCGATCGCGGCGAAGACGTACTTCGGCTGGAAGTGGATGTCCGCGATGACGGGGATCTGGGACTTCCTCGCGATGGTGGCGAGCGCGTCCGCGTCGTCCTGGGTGGGGCACGCGACTCGTACGATCTGGCAGCCCGACGCGGTGAGCTCGGCGATCTGCTGCAGCGTCGCCCCGATGTCGGAGGTCCGGGTCGTCGTCATCGACTGCACCGACACGGGCGCGTCCCCGCCGACGGCCACGGAGCCGACCTGGATCTTGCGGCTGACCCTCCGGTCGGCGAGCTTCGTCGGAACGGACGGCATTCCGAGAGAAATTGCAGTCATCTGCTGTGCAACCCCAAGGTGTGGATCGAGGTCCCGAGATCGGCGGGCTCCAGGCTCCGAGATTACGGCACGGAGGTTGACCCGAGCACATCGCAGGGGAAACGCCACACAAAGGTAAAGGCCGGACACAAAGGGTGTCCGGCCGTCACCAAAGGGATCACTCAGCTGATTTTGACCGGGTTGACGATGTCGGCGACCAGCACGAGCAGGGTGAAGCAGATGAAGATCCCCGCCACCACATAGGCGACCGGCATCAACTTGGCGACGTCGAAGGGGCCCGGATCGGGACGCCGGAACACCTTGGCGATGTTGCGGCGTACGGACTCCCACAGCGCGCCCGCGATGTGCCCGCCGTCCAGCGGCAGCAGGGGCAGCATGTTGAACAGGAACAGGGAGAGGTTGAAGCCCGCGAGCAGCATCATGAAGGTCGCGATGATGCTCTGCGTCGGGACGTCCAGGTTCAGCACCTCACCGCTGATGCGGGCCGCGCCGACCACGCCCACCGGGGAGTCGGCCTTGCGCTCGCCGTCCGAGAAAGCCGCGTTCCACAGGTCGGGGATCTTGGACGGAAGCGCGACGATGGACTCGACGCCGTTCTCGATCATGTTGCCCATGCGGTCCACGGAGTCGGCGAAGGAGAGCGGCAGGATCTCGGTCCGCGCCGCGAAGCCGAGATAGCCGGCCTCGACGAAGTCCTGGGGAACGGGCTCTCCGTCCGCATCCTTCTTGACCACCATGTTCTTGGCGAGCGTGGCCTTGAGGACCTGCTGCTTGCCGTCCCGCTCGACGGTGATGGTGGCCGGGCCGATCGTCTCGCGGATGTGGTTGGACAGCGTGGTCCAGTCGGCGACGGGCTCTCCGTTGAAGGCGACGATCTTGTCGCCCACCTTCAGTCCCGCGGCCTGGGCGGGCGAGACGGGGTCGCCCTTCTTGCAGGTGTCACGGTCCTCGCTCTGCGAGATGACGCACTTCTGGACGCCCGCGACCTCGGTGGTCTGGGTGGCGAAGCCGTACGCCATCGCAACGCCGAGGAAGATCGCGACGGCGAGGACCAGATTCATGAACGGTCCCGCGAACATCACGATCACGCGCTTCCAGGGCTTGCGCGTGTAGAAGAGACGGTTCTCGTCGCCGGGCTTGAGCTCCTCGAAGGCCGCCGAGCGGGCGTCCTCGATCATGCTGCGGAACGGCGAGGTGGACCGCGACTCGATCCGGCCGTCGTCGCCGGGCGGGAACATCCCGATCATGCGGATGTACCCGCCGGCCGGGATGGCCTTGATCCCGTACTCCGTCTCGCCCTTGTGCCGGGACCAGATGGTGGGGCCGAAGCCGACCATGTACTGGGGCACGCGGATGCCGAAGAGCTTCGCCGTCGACAGATGGCCGAGCTCGTGCCAGGCGATGGAGATCAGCAGGCCCACAGCAAAGAGAGCTATGCCGATAACCGTCAACAGAATCGTCATGCGCGAGCCTCCGCTGTCGCCTTCACTGCCAGTTCCCGTGCCCGTGCCCGGGCCCAGGTCTCCGCTTCCAGGACGTCCGCCACCGTGAGCGGAGTTCCCCTGGCGGGCACACCGTGCTCGGTGACGACTTCGGTGACCGTATCCATGATTCCGTTGAACGGCAGCCGCCCGGCGAGGAAAGCGTCCACGCACTCCTCGTTCGCGGCATTGAACACCGCCGGGGCTGTTCCGCCCAGCTCCCCCACGTGCCTGGCGAGTCCCACCGAGGGGAAGGCCTCGGTGTCGAGCGGGAAGAACTCCCAGGTCGAGGCCTTGGTCCAGTCGAAGGCGGGCGCGGCGTCGGGGACCCGCTCGGGCCAGCCGATGCCGATGGCGATCGGGCCGCGCATATCGGGCGGAGTGGCCTGGGCGAGGGTGGAGCCGTCCGAGAATTCCACCATGGAGTGGACATAGGACTGGGGGTGGACGACGACCTCGATGCGCTCGAAGGGGATGTCGTAGAGGAGATGCGCCTCGATGACCTCAAGGCCCTTGTTGACCAGCGTCGCGCTGTTGACGGTGATCACCGGGCCCATCGCCCAGGTGGGATGCGCGAGGGCGTTCTTGGGAGTGACATCGGCCAGCTCGGCGCGGGTACGGCCGCGGAAGGGGCCGCCGGAGGCCGTCACCACGAGCTTGCGCACATCGGCTCTCGTCCCGGCCGCCAGCGCCTGGAAGAGGGCGGCGTGCTCGGAGTCGACCGGGATGATCTGGCCGGGCTTGGCGAGCGCCTTGACCAGCGGCCCGCCCACGATGAGCGACTCCTTGTTCGCCAGGGCGAGGGTGCGGCCCGCTTCGAGGGCCGCCAGGGTGGGCGCGAGGCCGATGGAGCCGGTGATGCCGTTGAGCACGGTGTGGCAGGCGGATGCGGCGAGCTGGGTGGCGGCTTCGGGGCCCGCCAGGATCTCGGGTACTGGTTCGGAGCCGTACTGCTCGGCCAGCGCCTCGCGCAGTGCGGGCACCACGTCCTCGCGGGCCACCGCGACCGTGTCGACCCGCAACTGCCGCGCCTGCTCGGCGAGGAGTCCGACCCGCCCGCCGGCGGCGGAGAGCGCGGTGACGCGGAAGCGGTCGGGGTTGCGCAGAACCAGGTCGATGGCCTGGGTGCCGATGGACCCGGTGGAGCCGAGCACGACGATGTCGCGGCGGCCTTCGGTCGCGTCGAAGGCGAGATGCGGGTCGGCGAGGGGGGATGGGCTGTCGCTCATGACCCCATTGTGGCCGTAACTGCTGTCCGACTGGACAGTGCGTCCCTATGCGCCGCTCTTCGCGCCCGCCTTGAACTTCTCCCACTGGGCGTTCACGACCTCTTCGGGCACCTTCCCGATGTCCTTGGTACCGAGGAACTCGGCGCGGAAGGACAGGGTGGTCGAGCCGGAGCGGACGACGGTCAGGTACTCGTACAGTTTCAGTTTCCCCTTCACATCGAGGACGGTGAAGCGGTACGCCCTGGCCTCGTCCCCGAAGGCGGGCGCCTTGGCGCGTTCCACCCTGAGGACCTTCGCCCTGGCGACGGCGCGCTCCTCGATGTAGCCCCCGGCACACGAGGTTCCCGCGATGGCCAGGGCCTTCATGACGGCCGCGGCCTGACCCTTCTCGTACGACCGCAGCTGTACGGCAACGCTGAGTCCGGCCATCTGTCCGGGTACGTCGACCTCACGGTTGACCTCGGCGGCGGGGTCATGGGCGGTGGCGCCCTTGGCGAGGCTGACGAGGGGCTGGCAGACGGCGGGATCGGCGGTGTAGTCCTCCCCGAGCGGCCCGCCGAGGGTGTACTCGGAGGCGGTGTACGCGCCGACCTTTTCGCCCTCGGTGAAGGAGACGGCCTTGAGCCGCCCCTCGGTCAGGGCAGCGGGGGCGGCGGCAGTGGGCTTGTCGTCGGACTTCTTTTCCTGGGCGCCGTCGCAGGCGCCGATAGCGCCGAGGACGACCGCCACAAGGGCGACCGTCCGTAGTCGGTCACGCCGATTCCCCGCCCCGAACATCCCTGCCCCGTTTCCGTGTTGACCGTGATCCGTGATCAGAGGTCGATTGTGGGGCAGGGGTGCCGGAGCCGTCGAGTGCTCAGCGGATCGGGCGGTGAACGTTGGTGCGCTCGGACGGGCCGGGCGTCGCGTCGGCAATCCAGGGGCCCTCGCCGCTGGGGTCGATGATGCCCTGTTCCAGCCAGGTGTACGTGCCGGACAGCACGCCGTCCACGACCTTGCGGTCCAGGTCGTCGGTGTTGGACCACAGGCGCGTGAAGAGCTCCTCGACGCGGATGCGGGCCTGGCGGCAGAAGGCGTCGGCCAGTTGGTGCGCCTCGCGGCCGTGGTCCCCGGTGGTGCTGAGCAGCTCCGCGCGTACGCAGGCCGCGCTCATCGCGAACAGCTCCGCGCCGATGTCGACGATCCGGCCGAGGAAGGCCTGCTTGGTCTCCATCCGGCCCTGCCAGCGCGACATGGCGTAGAAGGTGGAGCGTGCCAGCTTGCGGGACGAGCGCTCGACATAGCGCAGATGGGTCGCGAGGTCACCGAACTCGGAGTACGACCGTGGGAGTTGGCCCGGTCCTGCGACCAGCTTGGGCAACCAGCGGGCGTAGAAGGAACCGGCGCGCGCGCCCGCCTTCGCCTTGGCGGACAGGGGCTTGTCGGGGTCGATGATGTCCCCGGCCACGGCCAGGTGGGCATCGACCGCCTCGCGGGCGATCAGCAGATGCATGATCTCGGTCGAGCCCTCGAAGATGCGGTTGATGCGCATATCGCGCAGGATCTGCTCGGCCGGTACGGCGCGTTCGCCGCGTGCCGCCAGCGAGTCGGCCGTCTCGAAGCCGCGGCCGCCGCGGATCTGGACCAGTTCGTCGGCGATGACCCAGCCCATCTCAGAGGCGAAGAGCTTGGCCAGCGCGCCCTCGATACGGATGTCGTTGCGGTCCTCGTCGGCCATCTGGCTGGACAGGTCGAGCACCGCTTCCAGGGCGAAGGTGGTCGCCGCGATGAAGGAGATCTTCGAGCCGACGGCCTCGTGCTTGGCGATCGGCTTGCCCCACTGCTCTCGCGCCACGGACCACTCTCGGGCGATTTTCAGGGCCCATTTGCCGGTCGCGACACAGGAGGCGGGCAGCGAGAGGCGGCCGGTGTTGAGCGTGGTGAGGGCGATCTTCAGGCCGGCACCCTCGGGGCCGATGCGGTTCTCGGCGGGGACCCGGACCTGGTGGAAGCGGGTCAGGCCGTTCTCGATGCCGCGCAGCCCCATGAAGGAGTTGCGGTTCTCGACGGTGATGCCCTCCGAGCCGGCCTCGACGACGAAGGCGGTGATGCCGCCCTTGTGTCCCTCGCTCTTCGGCACCCGGGCCATGACGACCAGCAGGTCGGCGACGACGCCGTTGGTGGTCCAGAGCTTGACCCCGTCGAGTACGTACGAGTCCCCGTCGGGCACGGCCGTTGTCGCCAGGCGTGCCGGGTCGGAGCCGACGTCGGGCTCGGTGAGCAGGAAGGCGGAGATGTCGGTCCGGGCGCAGCGCGGGAGGAACCGCTCCTTCTGTTCCGGGGTGCCGAACATCTTCAGCGGCTGCGGTACGCCGATCGACTGGTGCGCGGAGAGCAGCACGCCGATGGCGGGGCTGGCGGACCCGGCAAGGGCCAGCGCCTTGTTGTAGTACACCTGGCCGAGGCCGAGGCCGCCGTACTTCGTGTCGATCTTCATGCCGAGCGCGCCGAGCTCCCTGAGCCCGTTGATCACCTCGTCGGGGATCCGCGCCTCACGCTCGATCAGCGCCCCGTCGATCTTCGTCTCGCAGAAGTCACGCAGTTTCGCGAGAAAGGCCTCGCCCCGCCGGGTGTCCTCGTCAGCGGGCAGCGGATGCGGATGGATCAGATCGAGCCGGAAGCGGCCCAGGAAGAGTTCCTTGGCGAAACTTGGCTTGCGCCAGTCCTGTTCGCGTGCGGCCTCGGCGACCTGTCGTGCTTCGCGCTCACTGACCTTCGGAGGATCGGAGTGGGGCTGGGACTGGGTCTTGTCGAGTGGTGCGGACATGAGGCTCACCTCGCCGCGAGTCGGGAAGTCCGGGGGCGTCGGCCGGGGCGCTGATCGCCTTTACCGACCGGTGCTACTCGTCCGTACTACCCGATTCCTGCCCTCTCCACCAGTCTGCGTACGCACTCGGGGGACGGCAACGGCCGGAGCCCCCGCACAGTGGGCTCCGGCCGTCGGTCTTGCGCGTACCGGCTGTCTTGACGCGCAGGGGTTACAGCGCGCGGTTTACAGCGCGAGGCCGGTGAGGACCAGCACCCGCTCGTAGGTGTAGTCGTCCATCGCGTAGCGCACGCCCTCGCGGCCCACGCCGGACTGCTTGGCGCCGCCGTACGGCATCTGGTCCGCGCGGTACGAGGGGACGTCGCCGATGATCACGCCGCCGACCTCGAGGGCACGGTGGGCGCGGAAGGCCGTCTGCACGTCGTGCGTGAACACACCCGCCTGCAGGCCGTACTTGGAGTCGTTGACCGCGGCGAAGGCCTCGGCCTCCCCGTCGACCTTCCGGACCGTCAGGACCGGTCCGAAGACCTCCTCGCAGGCCAGCGTGGTGTCCTCGGGGACGTCGGTGAGGACGGTCGGCGCGTAGGAGGCGCCGTCGCGCTTGCCGCCCGCGAGCAGCTTCGCGCCCGCCTGCACCGCCTCGTCCACCCAGGACTCGACGCGCTTGGCGGCGTCCTCGCTGACCAGCGGGCCGACGTCGGTGGCGCTGTCGGACGGGTCGCCGGTGACCTGGGCCTCGACGGCCGCGACGATCTTCGGCAGCAGCCGGTCGTACACCGTGGCGTCGGCGATCACGCGCTGCACGGAGATGCAGGACTGGCCACCCTGGTAGTTGGAGAAGGTGGCGATACGGGTCGCCGCCCAGTCCAGGTCCTGCTCGGACGCGAAGTCGCCGAGGACGACGGCCGCGCCGTTGCCGCCCAGTTCCAGGGTGCAGTGCTTGCGCGGCACCGAGTCCATGATCGCGTAACCGACCTTGTCGGAGCCGGTGAAGGAGATGACCGGAAGGCGCTCGTCCTGGACGAGGGCGGGCATCTGGTCGTTCGGGACCGGGAGCACGGACCAGGAGCCCGCGGGCAGCTCGGTCTCGGCGAGCAGCTCGCCGATGATCAGGCCGGAGAGCGGGGTCGCCGGGGCGGGCTTGAGGATGATCGGCACGCCGACCGCGATGGCGGGAGCGATCTTGTGGGCGCAGAGGTTCAGCGGGAAGTTGAACGGTGCGATGCCGAGGACGGCGCCCTTGGGGAAGCGGCGGGTGAGCGCGAGACGGCCCT
This sequence comes from Streptomyces sp. NBC_00322, assembly GCF_036147535.1. Taxonomy (NCBI): domain Bacteria; kingdom Bacillati; phylum Actinomycetota; class Actinomycetes; order Kitasatosporales; family Streptomycetaceae; genus Streptomyces; species Streptomyces sp. NBC_00322. The sequence goes on from NZ_CP108019.1 coordinate 2,691,513, forward strand.
GGCCACCGGCGTCGGTGTCGAGGCGCTGGGCCTCGCCGCCGTTGAAACGGCGGGCCTCTTCGGCGGCGAAGCGGAAGACGGAGACGGCACGGCCGACCTCACCGCGGGCCCACTTGACCGGCTTGCCGTTCTCGGCGGAGATCAGCTGGGCGATCTCCTCGGTGCGCTCGACGAGCCGGCGCGACACGTGGTCGAGTGCGGCGGCGCGTACATGGGCCGGGGTGGCCGCGAACTCGTCCCGCACGGCGTGCGCGGCGGCCACGGCCTCCTCGATCTGGGCCTCGGTCGGGACCGAGACCTGGCCGACGAGGCGTCCGTCCCAGGGGGAGGTGACGTCGAGGGCGGTCTCGCCGGTGGCCTCGCGGCCGGCGAGCCAGAAGGCGTGGGTGGAGGTCATGTCCCGGCCCTTCCGAGATAGATGGGGTGTCTCTGCCCCACGGTAGGGGCGGGAGGGCGCGTCGGCGTTTGTCCGGGGTGGAGTGGTGGGCGCGGCGTGTCCGACGGTTTGGCTAGTCACCGGGTTCGTGGTGAGGGTGGACCAGGGGCGTTGGCGGTTGCTGTCCGGTGTGTGGCTTCGCGGGCGAACCGCGACGGGGTCCGGCCTGATCGGCCGGACAGGACCTAGCGGCGGCGTTCCGTCGACACGATCAGGCAGACCCCCGCCACGACGACCGCACCGCCGAGGGCGATCGGCCAGGTGAGCTGCTCGTTCAGGATCAGCGCGCCGAGGAGGACGGCGACCACCGGGTTGACGTACGCATACGTCGCGACCAGGGACAGCGGCGCGGAGTGCAGCAGCCAGGCGTACGCCGTGAACGCGACGACCGAGCCGAAGACGACGAGATACCCGAGCGCCGTCCAGGAGCGGCCGGAGACCTCGTCGAGGGCGAAGCCGTACTGCTCGCCCCGGCCGAGGCCCACCAGCAGACAGCCGATGCCGCCCGCGACCATCTCGTACGCACTGGCCGCGAAGGGATTGGCGGGCATCGGGATGCGTGAGGAGGAGAAGGAGCCCACCGACCACATGACGGTCGCCACGATCACGGTGAGGACGCCCCACAGGCGCACGTCACCGCTCAGGCCGGGAAGGGTCAGCACGGCCAGGCCCGCCAGCCCGAGCAGCACGCCCAGATAGGCCCCGAGGCCGGGCCGCTCGCCGAAGGCCCTGCGCAGCACGACCACCCAGGCGGGCACCACGGCGATCAGCAGGGCGGCGAGCCCGGAGGGCACCGAGGTCTCGGCGAGTACGACCATGCCGTTGCCGCCGAGCAGGAGCATCAGGCCGACCACGGCCGCGGACGCGAGCTGGACCCAGGTGACCTTGAGTGCCGATGTCCCCTGCCGCCAGGCCACGAGCCCGGCGAGGATCAGCCCCGCGACGATGAAGCGGGCTCCGGCTGAGAGGAAGGGCGGCATGGTCTCCACGACGACCCGGATACCGAGGTAGGTGGAGCCCCAGACGACGTACACGATGGCGAGCGCGCCCCAGACGGCTCCGGATATCCGGCGGCGGGGTTCGGCCGCCACGAGGGCGTCGGAGATGTCGGGCGCGGGGGTGTCCGAGGGGGAAGTGCCGGTCTCGGGGGTGCTGGAGTTGGTGGCCACGAGGCAGGACCTTAGGCACTTCGGTCGGCAAGTTCCAATGATTTTGCCCGACTTCGGGCACGAAAACGGAAGAATCTCTGGAGCCCCCCGATTATTCGGTCGCCGGACCCGCCGTCGTCTTCAGCGCCAGCCACAGCTCCATACGTACATCCGGGTCGTCCAGCGAGCGGCCCAGGATCTCCTCTACCCGGCGCATCCGGTAGCGCAGCGTATGGCGGTGGACTCCGAGATCGGCGGCTGCCGCGTCCCACTGGCCGTGGCGCGAGAGCCAGGCGCGCAGCGAGGCGACCAGATCGCCCCTGCCGGTCGCGTCGTGCTCGTACAGCGCGCGCAGCATGCCGTCGGCGAAGGCACGCACCGCGTCGTCCGCGAGCAGCGGCAGGACGGATCCGGCGGCCAGCTCCTCGTGCTCGACGAGGGCGCGGCCGCGGCGCCGGGCCACCGAGAGCGCCTGTTCGGCCTGTTTGTACGCGCCTGCGGCGGCAATCGGTCCGGTCGGCGCCGAGAGCCCGACGACCACCTCGGCGTCCTCTGACTCCTTGTCGGCGTACGCCGCGGCGCAGGCCGCGACGACCGCGCCGCCGTCCGTGGCCAGCACCACGAGACGGCCGTCGATGTCGGGGACGACGAGCAGGGGCTCGGGGGCCCGGGACGCCGCGGCCTCCAGCGATTCGGCGAAGGCCGGCAGCGGGTCCTCGGCGGCCGGGTCCGGCTCGCCCGCGAGCTCGGCGATCAGCAGCCGGAAGGGCGCGTCGAGCAGTCCGCCGTACAGATCACCGGCGACCGCGCGGGCATGGTCCTGCTGGCCGGAGAGCAGCATGCGCAGCACCGCGGCGCCGAGGCGCTGTTCGGCGGCCTGGAGCGAGCGCGAGCGCTCGGTGGTGAGGGTCAGCAGGGCGACGGCGGAGTGCACGGCATAGCGCTCGGCGGTGCCGAGCGGGGCTCCCGTGCCGACGGCCAGCGCGCCGCGGACCCGCCGTCCGCTGCCCAGCGACTGCAGTTCGACCCGGTCGTCGTCGGTGTCGCCGACCACCGCGCTGGCGGGTGCGGGCCGCTCGCGCAGCCGCTCCACGTCGGCGGTGAGCCGCGCGGCCCGGCGGGCGGCCCATTCGGGGGCCGCGGCGACGACCGCGCCGGACGCGTCGTACAGCGCGGCCCAGCCGTCCACGGTCGCGGCGAGCCGGGCCACGACGGCCCCCGGGCCTTCGGCGAGCGCGGCCCGCGTCAGCTCCCGCTGGGCCTCGAAACCGGCCGTCACCGCGCGGTACTGGTCGGCCGCGATCGCCGCCGAGACCGCCTTGCTGATGGCGAGGAAGGGCGTGCGACGCGGTACGGCGAGCAGCGGAAGGTCCTCCTCCTTCGCGGCCTCGACCAGCGCGTCCGGGATGTCGTCGTAGTACACGCCGACCGCGAAGCCGAGCCCGACGACACCCGCGCCCACCAGCCTGCGCACATAGCGCCGCATGGCCTCGCGGTCCTCGGCGTCCAGGGTCATCGCCGTCACCAGCAGCAGCTCGCCGCCCTCCATGTACGGCACGGGGTCGGCGAGCTCACTGACATGCGCCCAGCGCACCGGCGTCTCCAGCCGGTCCTCCCCGGCGCGCACGGTGAGTTTGAGCGCCGAGTGCTGGACGAGCGAGGCGAGCGTGGGCGGCATGGGGACCGGGGGCCCTTCGAGCAGAGGTGCAGAGGCAGACATGCGGGTGATTTCGCCGTCCCGTATGAACGGGCTACCTCGATTCTGCCAGGGCGTAGCAGTACGGGGATCTACTCAGGGGGTGTCTTTCGGATCTTGCCGGGCTCGCGTGCCCTGGCAAGATCCGAAAGACACCCCCTAGGTCCGCAGATCCACCAGAAGCGGCGGCGCGTGCTCGCCCCGTACGGTCGTCAGCGAGAGCACCGCATGCCCGGCCGGAACGGCGTGCGCCAGGTCGGACGCGGACCAGCGGGCCCGCTCGACCTCGCGGACCGTGACCGCCTCGGCCGTGGCGGCCTTGCCGGTAACCAGGCGGCGCATCATGTGCAGCGCCTTGGTGAGGGGCTCGTCGGAGATGATCTGCCGGTTGGTGACGTCCCGGGTCTGCACCCACTCGGTGCCCCAGGCCTCGGCGAACCTGCCGCCGTCCCAGGGCGCGAGCCCGGCGAACGCCATCCGGCAGCCGACCGCGCCGAGCAGCGGGCCGCGCAGCGGCTCCGGCACGTCCTCCAGCGTGCGCAGCGCGAACACCACACCGGCGTTGGCGGAGCGCAGCCGCTGGACCGCGCGCACCGAGTCTGCGGTCACGGTGTACGTCGCGTCGTCGAGGACGAGACAGGCGAAGAGCGAGCGGTCCGAGCGGGTCAGCGCGGCCTCGTTGAACTGGGCGAGCACCAGGCGCGCGACGATCCGCGAAGCCTCGGCGTGGCCCCGCTCGGGCAGGTCGATGCGGACGCGCAGCGGGTGCTCGATGGCGCGCAGCGAGAACTGCCGGCCGACGCCGTCGGTGCGGAAGAACTGCGCGAACGCGGGCCGGTCGAGGAAGGCGATGCGCTCGGCGAGCAGGACGCCGATGTCGTCGGCGCGGGTCGACTGCCGTTCGCGGGCGTCCAGTTCACGCAGTTGGGCCGCCTCCCCGGCCGCCTCCAGCGCGGTGCGCAGCGCGCCCACGGAAGCGGGCGCGCCGCCGAGCAGCTCACGCAGTTCGGGTACGGCCGGGAAGTGGCCGTGGACGCACTGGTAGGGCCCGATCAGCTGCGCCAGCGCGGTGGCGGCGCGCCTGCTGTCGCCGCCGGGCAGCGTGGCGGCGAGATCCCCGACCAGTGCCTCGGCGAGCACCCGGGCAGCCTCGTCGGGGTCCTCGGCGCCGCCGTAGAGGTCGAGGTCATGGGTGGAGTCGGGCCGTCCGACACCGATGACGAGGTCGAAGGCGTCGTCGGGGGCGAGCCCGGTGCCGTGGGCCGTGACGGCGACGACGGCGGCGCGGTTGGCGAGCGCGAGCAGACACATGGACTCGACGACGGGCCGCACGAGCCGCACGCTCTTGCCGGATCCGGAGGGGCCGACGGCGAGCAGCGAGGTTCCGAGGAGCGCGGGTTCGAGGGCGACGCCGGTCGTGCGGCGGGCGTAGGTGTTGCGCTCGTCGTCGACGGCGGTGCCGATCTTGACCTGGGCGGTGGCCAGGTCGTGAGTGGCGGTGCGTACGGACAGGTCGCGTAGCCCCGAGGGGTGGGCGCAGGCGGCGGCGCCGTGCTTGCGCACGGTGTCGGTGAAGGCGGCGAGCCGGTCCGGGCGGGCATGGACGCCCTGCCAGGCGCGCCGGATCCGCGCGTAGTCGACATCGCCGAGCGCGCCCGAGCGGGTCGCCTCGGAAAGACTCTGCGCCGCGTCGACGAGGCCCGCGGAGCGCAGGTCGGGCCAGTCGGCGGGGTCGGCATCGGGGCGCGCCGAGGTCGTGGGCGCCTGGGTCCCGAGGCGTCGGCGGACCGACGGCCAGGCGCCGACGCGGCCGACGGCGGCGACGATCGCGGCGACGAGCAATAGGTAGTAGATGTTGGACACCCAGGTGAGCCAGGTGACTGTCCGAGGCATCTCGCGCCACACCCCCGGCAGCAGCACGAACAGCGGCCACAGCGGCACCCCGTACCGCAGCCACACCTCGCGCCAGTTGCCGATCCGGCCGAAGCCGGTGGCCAGCAGGCTCAGGACGAGGGCGTCCCAGAAATAGGTCGCGGCGACGTACAGCTCGAAGTTGGGGCTGGCGGCAGTCCTCCACCCGTCGGGCACGAGCCAGAGCATCGGCAGCAGCCACCAACTGTCGACGAAGATCCACCACCCCTCGAGGTAACCGTTCCACAGCAGTGACCAGAGCAGCCAGCCGCAGAGGTAGGCGATGAAGGCGCCGCTGAACAGCTGGCGCGCGGGGACGCGCTCCGGCTCCTCCTCCGGCCGCTCGCGGTGGCCAAGGCGCCAGACGCCGGGGGCGGCGTCGGGCCGCGGTGTGCGCAACCATTCCACGACCGCCGGGCGGGTTACCGGCGCGTGCGCCGGTCTGGCAGGGATCCCGGGCGCGACGGGTGGCCTCGCGGGCCGTGGCACCGGGTTGGACCGTGTGCCGCGTGCGTCGAATGTGCCTTCGGAATCCATGAACTGCTGCCCCCTGACCAGCCAGGCCCGCTCTGTGCACCCGTCAATCTAGTGCCCCACCGGGGGTAGTTCACCGGTTCGCCCCGCACGATGCGGTCTGTGCCGGGGGTCCGGGGGTCGCCCCCCGGGAAGACACAGCACCGGTTCGCCCCGCACCATGCGGTCTGCGCCGGGGGTCCGGGGGTCGCCCCCCGGGAAGACACAGCACCGGTTCGCCCCGCCCCGTACGGTCCGCGCCGAGGGTCCGGGGCGGACTCCGCCTATGTCCGGCGAGGACAACGACACGCCCCCAACACTCCCGAACGGCGCATGCCCGCCCCCCTCCCCCGCGCCTAGCCTGCGGAGTAAAGAGAACAAGTAGCGCCCAAAGCACCCCCAGGAGCCCCTCATGACCGCAATCCCGCAGGAGCGCCGCGTCGTCACCGCCATTCCCGGGCCGAAGTCGATCGAGCTGCAGGCCCGCCGTACCGCCGCGGTCGCCGGCGGTGTGGGGTCCGTGCTGCCCGTCTTCACCGCGCGCGCCGGCGGCGGTGTCATCGAGGACGTGGACGGCAACCGCCTCATCGACTTCGGTTCCGGTATCGCCGTGACCTCGGTCGGCGCCTCCGCCGAGGCCGTCGTACGCCGTGCCTCCGCGCAGCTCGCGGACTTCACCCACACCTGTTTCATGGTCACGCCCTACGAGGGGTACGTGGAGGTCGCCGAGGCCCTCGCCGAGCTGACCCCGGGTGACCACGCGAAGAAGTCCGCGCTGTTCAACTCCGGCGCCGAGGCCGTCGAGAACGCCGTCAAGATCGCCCGCGCCCACACCAAGCGCCAGGCGGTCGTCGTCTTCGACCACGGCTACCACGGCCGCACGAACCTCACGATGGCGCTGACCGCCAAGAACATGCCGTACAAGCAGGGCTTCGGGCCGTTCGCGCCCGAGGTCTACCGGGTGCCCGTGGCGTACGGCTACCGCTGGCCGACGGGTGCCGAGAACGCCGGTGCCGAGGCGTCCGCCCAGGCCATCGACATGATCAACAAGCAGGTCGGCGCCGACAACGTCGCCGCGATCATCATCGAGCCGGTCCTCGGCGAGGGCGGCTTCATCGAGCCGGCCAAGGGCTTCCTGCCCGCGATCGCGCAGTTCGCGAAGGACAACGGGATCGTCTTCGTCGCGGACGAGATCCAGTCCGGCTTCTGCCGCACCGGCCAGTGGTTCGCCTGTGAGGACGAGGGCATCGTCCCCGACCTGATCACCACGGCCAAGGGCATCGCGGGCGGTCTGCCGCTCGCCGCCGTCACGGGCCGCGCCGAGATCATGGACGCTCCGCACGCGGGCGGCCTCGGTGGTACGTACGGCGGCAACCCGGTCGCCTGTGCCGGTGCGCTCGGTGCCATCGAGACCATGAAGGAGCTCGACCTCAACGGCAGGGCCAAGCACATCGAGCAGGTTATGAAGGGCCGCCTGGTCGCGATGGCCGAGAAGTTCGACATCATCGGTGACATCCGCGGCCGCGGCGCGATGATCGCGATCGAGCTGGTCAAGGACCGGGACACCAAGGAGCCGAACCCGGAAGCGACCGCCGCGCTCGCCAAGGCCTGCCACGCCGAGGGTCTGCTCGTCCTCACCTGTGGCACGTACGGCAACGTGCTGCGCTTCCTGCCCCCGCTGGTGATCGGCGAGGACCTGCTCAACGAGGGTCTGGACATCATCGAGCAGACCTTCGCCGGCGTGTGACGGTCCCCTGACCCGCGGTAACGGTCGGGGCCTGTGAAGACTCTGTGGGGGGCCGATGGCGGGATGGAGATCCGCCTGTCGGTCCCCCTGCGCCTGCCGTACGGTTTCGGCAGATGAGAGAAACACCCCGCTCGCAGGGGACTGCGGGCGACTCCAGGGCGGAGCCTCCCCAGCCCCGTCTTGGTCGTGCCCTCGCGCACACCACTGGAGCCTCTGGCTCCGGAACTCCTCACCGATCGGATGGCCGCCCGCCCCAAACCCCCCGGGGCGTGCGGCACACCGGTCCGGCCGGCCACCTCGGAACCACCCCCCCTGTTCCGAGGCGGCCGGCTTCTCTTTTTCCGACGCTTCTGACGCTGTGCGTCGCTCTCTTCGCGCTGATCACCTGGCAGGTGGCCACCAACGGGCCACTGCGGTCCCTGGACGAACGCGTCGAACTCAAGATCGCCGGCCACGGCCCCCAGGCGCTGGCCGATCGGCTCGCAGGCCTTGGCAGCATGCAGGTCGCCCTTCCGGTCCTGGCCGTGGCGATCGGGTACGCACTGCGGCGGGGCCGCGGGATCGAAGCCCTGTACGCCGCGCTCACCATGGCCGCCGTGCCCGCGCTCGTCGCTCCGCTGAAGGCGCTGATCGACCGTCAGGGCCCACTCACCGAGGCGGGCGGCTTCTACCCGTCGGGCCACACGGCGACCGCGATGGTGGCGTACTTCGGCGCTGCGTTGCTCGTATCGGTGCGGCTGATGCCCGTCGCCGTCCTGCTGACGGTGGCGACGGGCATCGGCCTGGTGCTGCGCGGCTACCACTGGCCCCTTGATGTGCTGGCCAGTTGCTGCCTGAGCGGGGTGCTGCTGCTGATCAGCTCCATGGGTAGGCGTCGAAGTTCTTCGAGAACTCCCACTGGTTGTAGCGGTCCCAGTTGACCGACCAGGTCATCAGGCCGCGAAGGGACGGCCAGGTGCCATGGGTCTGGTACGAGCCGCAACTCACCTTCTTCGTCAGGCAGTCCAGCGCCTTGTTCACCTCGGCGGGCGCGGTGTGGCCGTTGCCCGCCTGGGTGGAGGCGGGCAGTCCGATCGCCACCTGCTCGGGGCGCAGGGCCGGGAAGACCTTGGCAGTGTCGCCGGCGACCGGGAAGCCGGTCAGCAGCATGTCGGTCATGGCGATGTGGAAGTCCGCGCCGCCCATCGAGTGGTACTGGTTGTCCAGGCCCATGATCGAGCCCGAGTTGTAGTCCTGGACGTGCAGCAGCGTGAGGTCGTCGCGCAGGGCATGGATGACCGGGAGGTAGGCCCCCGCCCTCGGGTCCTGGCCGCCCCAGGGGCCCGAGCCGTAGTACTGGTAGCCCAGCTGTACGAAGAAGGTCTCCGGGGCCATGGTGAGCACGAAGCCGGAGCCGTACTTCGCCTTGAGGGTCTTGACCGCCGAGATCAGATTGACGATCACCGGCGAGGTCGGGGCACGGAAGTCTGTGTCACCGGTGTTCAGCGACAGCGAGTGGCCCTCGAAGTCGATGTCCAGGCCGTCGAGTCCGTACTCGTCGATGATCTTCGAGACCGAGGAGACGAAGGTGTCGCGGGCGGCCGTGGTGCTGAGCTGCACCTGGCCGTTGGCGCCGCCGATGGAGATCAGGACCTTCTTGCCCGCGGCCTGCTTGGCCTTGATGGCGGCCTTGAAGTCGGCGAGGGACTCGACGTTCGGGCACTCGGAGGCCGGGCAGGGGCTGAAGCGGATGTCGCCCGATGTGACGGAGGTCGGTTCGCCGAAGGCGAGGTTGATGACGTCCCAGGAGTCGGGCACGTCCGCCATGCGTGTGTAGCCGGAGCCGTTGGCGAAGCTGGCGTGCAGATAGCCGACGAGGGCGTGGGCGGGAAGGCCGGTGCCCGGGTTGCCGCCGCCGCTGGTGGTCGTCGCGCTCACGGCGGCCGACTTCGGGGACTCTCCCGCACTGTTCGTCGCGGTGACCTGGAAGCTGTACGAGGTGGAGGGGGCGAGCCCGGTGACGGTGGCCGAAGTCCCGCTGACGGAAAGGACCTTGGTGCCGCCGCGGTAGACGTTGTAGCCGGTGGCGCCGGAGACCGGGGACCAGCCCAGCGGGACCGAGGTGGAGCCGGGGGATCCGGCGGTCAGGCCGGTGGGGGCGGCCGGTGTCTGGACCGGGTCGCCGCCCGGGCCGAGCAGGGAGAGGTCGTCGGCGCCGTAGGCGGGGGTGCCGTACCAGCCATGGGTGTAGATGGTCACCGAGGTGGTCGAGGCGCCGGTGCGGAAGGTCGTCGAGAGCTTCTGCCAGCTCGGCGCCGACGCCGTCCAGGTGGAGACGTCACTCGTGCCGGTGCCGGATGCGCCGAGGTAGACATAGCTGCCCTGGACCCAGCCGCTGAGCGTGTAGTCGGCGTTGGGCTTGACGGTGACGGTCTGGCTGCACTTGGCGTTGTCGCTGCCCACGGGTGTGGCCTTGAGTGCGGAACTGCCGCCGCGTACCGGCGAGTTGACGACGACGCCGCTGCCCGCCGTACAGCTCCAGCCGTCGAGACCCGTCTCGAAGCCGCCGTTGCGCGCGAGTTCGGTGTCGGCCGCTCCGGCCGGGGCCGCTATGGCAACGAGTCCGCTGATGGCGAGGGCGGCCGCCGAAAGGGCGGCCGGAAGTCTGGTGCGGTCCACAACTGCCTCCGGACATGGGGGGATTGAGTGGGAGCGCGCACAACATGGTCCAGACCAATCGAGGTTGTCAAGACCTCTGACAGCGCCCGGCTCCCCTCACTCCCCCCGTCCCGGGGCGTGGCGAAAACGTGCGACCTCGCTAGCTGTCGAAGCCGAGGCCGAGCCTGTCCATCGCCTTCAGCCACACATTGCGGCGGCCGCCGTTGGCGTCCGCCCTGGCCAGCGCCCATTTGGTGAGACCGATACCGGCCCAGGCGACGGGCTCCGGCGGGAAGGGCAGCGGCTTGCTGCGCACCATCTCCAGCTCCGTGCGCTCGGTCGGCTGCCCGGAGAGCAGATCGAGCATGACGTCCGCGCCGAAGCGGGTCGCGCCGACGCCCAGACCCGTGTACCCGGCCGCGTAGGCGACCTTGCCGCCGTGCGCGGTTCCGAAGAAGGCCGAGAAGCGCGAACAGGTGTCGATCGCACCGCCCCAGGCATGGCTGAAGCGCAGCCCCTCCAGCCGTGGGAAGCAGCGGAAGAAGTGGCCGGCGAGCTTCAGATAGGTCTCGGGCCGGTGGTCCATCTCGGCGCTGACCTTGCCGCCGTACGGATAGATCGCGTCGTAGCCGCCCCAGAGGATGCGGTGGTCGGCGGTGATCCGGAAGTAGTGGAACTGGTTCGCGCTGTCGCCCAGCCCCTGCCGGCGCTTCCAGCCGATCGCGGCGAGCTGTTCCGGGCTGAGCGGTTCGGTCATCAGGGCGTAGTCGTAGACCGGGACGGTGTACGCGCGTACCCGCTTGACCAGGGACGGGAAGACGTTCGTGCCGAGCGCGACCTGGCGTGCGAAGACCCGGCCGTAGGGGGTGCGGACCGCCATCCCCGTGCCGGATGCGGCGAGTTGCTGCCCGCTGGTGTTCTCGTAGATCCGTACGCCGAGGTCCAGGCAGGCCTGCTTGAGACCCCAGGCGAGCTTGGCCGGATGCAGCATCGCGACGCCGCGCCGGTCCCACAGGCCGCCGAGGAAGGTCGGGGAGTTCACCTCGGCCCGTACCGCGTCCTGGTCGAGGAGTTCGAGCCCGGTGAAGCCGAGCTGTGTCGCCTCCTCGTACATCTCCCGGAGCTCTTCGGCCTGGTGGGGCTCGGTGGCGACGTCGATCTCACCGGTGCGCTCGAAGTCGCAGTCGATGGAGTACGTGGCGACCGCCGCCTCGATGGCGTCGAGATTGCGGCCGCCGAGCTCCTCCAGCTTCGCCATGTCCCCGGGCCAGCGGGCGAGTCCGTTGCCGAGGCCATGGGTGAGCGATGCGGCGCAGAAGCCGCCGTTGCGGCCCGAGGCGGCCCAGCCCACCTCGCGCCCCTCGATCAGTACGACGTCCCGCCCTGGGTCGCGCTCCTTGGCGAGCAGCGCGGTCCACAGTCCGCTGTATCCGCCGCCGACGACGAGGAGGTCGCAGTGCTCGTCGCCGGTCAGTGCCGGCAGTGCGCCGGGCTTCGCGGGGTCGTCCAGCCAATAGGAGACGGGCTGGGCGTCGGAGAGTGATGAGGCAAAGGTCATGGCAGCTGGGGCCATGGTTTCCACTCCTTCGGAGCTACTTGGACAAGGCGCTGTTCTTCCGCCGGCCGCTGATGATCTGGCCCCCGGCCACGATCAGCACGGCGATGGCGAACATCGCCGTGCCGATGACATTGATCTGGACGGGCGTGCCGCGCTGGGCCGAGCCCCACACGAACATGGGGAAGGTGACGGTGTTGCCCGAGTTGAAGTTGGTGATGATGAAGTCGTCGAACGAGAGCGCGAACGCGAGCATCGCGCCGGCCGCGATGCCGGGAGCGGCGATGGGCAGCGTGACCCGTACGAAGGTCTGCACAGGTCCCGCGTACAGGTCGCGCGCGGCCTCCTCGAGGCGCGGGTCCATCGACAGCACACGCGCCTTGACCGCGACCACCACGAAGCTGAGGCAGAACATGGTGTGCGCTATGAGGATGGTCCAGAAGCCCAGCTCCGCGCCCAGGTTGAGGAACAGGGTGAGCAGGGATGCGGCCATGACGACCTCGGGCATCGCCATCGGCAGGAAGATCAGCGAGTTGACCGCGCCACGCGCCCGGAAGCGGTAGCGGACCAGCGCGAAGGCGATCATCGAGCCGAGGACGGTCGCGCCGATGGTGGCCCACAGTGCGATCTGGAGGGACAGGGAGAGCGAGCCGCACATGTCGGCGACTCCGCACGGGTCCTTCCAGGCGTCGGTGGAGAACTCCTGCCAGGAGTAGTTGAACCGCCCGGCGGGCTTGTTGAACGAGAACACCATCACGACGATGTTCGGCAGGATCAGGTACGCGAGCGTGATCAGCCCCGCGATGACCACAAGGTTGTTCCGTATCCAGCGCATCAGACCAGGTCCTCCGTTCCGGCCCGGCGGATGTAGACGGTGACCATGATCAGCACGACCGCCATGAGAATGAACGACAGCGCGGCCGCGGTCGGGTAGTCGAGCACCCTAAGGAACTGCGACTGGATGACGTTGCCGACCATCTTGGTGTCGGTGGAGCCCAGCAGTTCGGCATTCACGTAGTCACCGCTGGCCGGGATGAAGGTCAGCAGGGTGCCGGAGACGACACCGGGCATGGACAGCGGGAAGGTCACCTTCCGGAAGGTGGTGGAGCCCTTGGCGTACAGGTCCCCGGCCGCCTCGTGGAGCCGCGGGTCGATCCGCTCCAGCGAGGTGTACAGCGGCAGGATCATGAACGGCAGGAAGTTGTACGTCAGACCGCAGACCACCGCGAGCGGGGTGGCGAGCAGCCGGTTGCCCTCGGTCATGCCGAGCCAGCCGGTGACGTCGAGGAAGCCGACGCTGTCCAGCACGTTCACCACCGGGCCGCCGTCCGCGAGGATCGTCTTCCAGGCGAGCGTGCGGATCAGGAAGCTGGTGAAGAACGGTGCGATGACCAGCACCAGCAGCAGGTTGCGCCAGCGGCCCGCCTTGAACGCGATCAGATACGCGAGCGGGTAGCCGAGCAGCAGACACAGGATCGTGGCCGTGCCGGCGTAGAGCACCGAGCGCAGGAACTGCGGGTAGTACTCGGTCAGCGCGTCCCAGTAGGTCTGGAAGTGCCAGGTGACCTTGAAGCCCCCTTCGAGGGAGCCCGTCTGCACGGATGTCGAGGCCTGATAGACCAGCGGCAGCGCGAAGAAGACGATCAGCCAGAGTATGCCGGGCAGCAGCAGCCAGTACGGCACGAGCTTGCGGCGTACGGACTGTTTGTGGACGACCGGCTCGACGGCGGGCGAGGCGGGCGGTGCCTCGGTGACGGTCATGGCGTCTCCACCACCGTCTCCACACCGGCGTCGATGTCCTGGGCGGCGTCGAGACCGAAGGTGTGCTCCGGGTTCCAGTGCAGGACCACCTCGGCGCCGGGCACCAGGCGCGGGTCCCGCTCGATGTTCTGTACGTACACCTCCAGCTCCGGACAGACCGGGCTGTCGATGACGAACTGCGTGGAGACGCCGATGAAGCTGGAGTCGGCGATCTTGCCGCTGATGCGGTTGCGGCCGTCGTTGATCGTGCCCGCGTCGTCCGCGTGCGCCAGCGACATCTTCTCCGGGCGCACCCCGACCAGCAGCTTCCCGCCGGTGCGGGGCTGGGTGGCGCAGCGCTCGGCGGGCAGCCGCAGCTTGGCGTCGGCGGCCGTGACGATGACCTCGCCGCCGTTGTTGGACGCGACCTCGGCCTCGATGAGGTTGGAGGTGCCCAGGAAGTTGGCGACAAAGGTGGTCTGCGGGTTCTCGTAGAGCTCGGCGGGGGCGCCGAGCTGCTCGACCCGTCCGCCGCTCATGACCGCGACCGTGTCGGCCATGGTCATGGCCTCCTCCTGGTCGTGGGTGACATGCACGAAGGTGATGCCGACCTCGGTCTGGATGCGCTTGAGCTCCAGTTGCATCTGGCGGCGCAGCTTGAGGTCGAGGGCACCGAGGGGCTCGTCGAGGAGCAGCACCTGGGGGTGGTTGATGAGCGCGCGGGCCACGGCGACGCGCTGCTGCTGGCCGCCGGAGAGCTGGTGCGGCTTGCGCTTGGCGAAGTCGCCGAGCTCGACGAGGTCGAGCATGTCGCCGACCTGCTTCTTCACCGACTTGATGCCGCGCCTGCGCAGTCCGAAGGCGACGTTCTCGTAGATGTCGAGGTGCGGGAAGAGCGCATAGCTCTGGAAGACGGTGTTGACGGGGCGTTTGTACGGCGGCAGGCCGGTGACGTCCTTGTCGCCGAGGAACACCGTTCCGGTGCTCGGGTCCTCAAGACCGGCGATCATCCGCAGGGTGGTGGTCTTTCCGCAGCCGGAAGCGCCGAGCAGGGCGAAGAACGAGCCCTGCGGGATGGTCAGGTCGAGCGGTTGGACGGCCGTGAAGTTGCCGAAGGTCTTGCTGATCCCGGAGAGGCGGACGTCGCCGCCCTCTGTCTTTTCAGTCATGGGTCGCGGTCCCAGTGGTGTCGAGGGGAGCAGGGGGGCAGATCAGGCGCCGATGAGCTTGGCGAACTTCTCTTCGTACGCCTTCTCCTCCGCGCTGCTGAGCGAACGGAAGGCGTGGGACTTGGCGGCCATGGCCTTGTCCGGGAGGATCAGCGTGTTCTCGGCAAGCGACTTGTCGATCTTGGTGAGTTCGGCGGCGACGCCCTCGACCGGGCACACATAGTTGATGTACGCGGCGAGTTGGGCGGCGACGGGGAGCTCGTAGTAGTAGTCGATCAGCCGGGTGGCGTTCTTCTGGTGCCTGGCGTTGGCCGGGACCAGCAGATTGTCGGAGGAGGTCATGTAACCGGCCGCCGGGATCGAGAACTTGATGTCGGGGTTGTCGGCCTGGAGCTGAATGAGGTCACCGGCCCAGGCGAGACAGGCGGCGATATCGCCCTTGTCCAGGTCCGAGGTGTAGTCGTTGCCCGTGAAGCGCCGGATCTGCTTCTTGTCGACGCCCTTCTGGAGCCGGCCGATCGCCGCGTCGTAGTCGGCGTCGTTGACCTTGGCCGGGTCCTTGCCCATGTCGAGCAGGGTCATGCCGACCGAGTCACGCATCTCGGTGAGGAAGCCCACCCGGCCCTTGAGCGTGGGGTCGTCGAGGAGCTGCGTGACGGAGTCGACCTTCTTGCCGCCGGTCGCCTTGACGTTGTAGGCGATGACGGTCGAAATGCCGGTCCACGGGTAGGAGTAGGCGCGACCCGGGTCCCAGTCGGGGCTGCGGAACTGGGCGGAGAGATTGGCGTACGCGTGCGGCAGCAGCGAGGAGTCGAGCTTCTGCACCCAGCCGAGCCGGATCATCCGCGCGGCCAGCCAGTCGGTGACGCATATCAGGTCGCGGCCGGTGTCCTGGCCGGCGGCGAGCTGCGGCTGGATCTTCCCGAAGAACTCGACGTTGTCGTTGATGTCCTCGGTGTACTTGACCTTGATCCCGGTCCGCTTGGTGAACTGCTCCAGCGTGGGACGGTGCTTCTCGTCCTCGCTGACGTCCATGTACTCGGTCCAGTTGGAGAAGCTGATCCGCTTCTCCGCAGTGGAGTGGTCGTCCGAGGCCGCTGCCTCTCCTTCACGCTTCGCGGGCGGGATGCCGCAGGCGCTCAGGGAGGCGAGGCCGCCGACGGTGAGCGCGCCTATACCGCCGGCGCGCAGCATCGAACGGCGGGTGAGGGCGCCCCGGCCGCTGGTGATGCTGCGTCGCATCGCCGCCAGTTGGGCTGCGGACAGGACGTCCGGCTCGTGCTGATCCATGCGCTGTGCCCTTTCGGGATGGTGCCGCGGGTCGAGCGGCGCTGGGCTGGGGTGGGCTGGCTAACGGTCCCCGAAGATGGTGCGGTGCCAGTCCTTCCGGGCTACCGCGGTGTTGTCGTACATCACGTGCTTGACCTGCGTGTACTCCTCGAAGGAGTAGACCGACATGTCCTTTCCGAAGCCAGAGGCCTTGTATCCGCCATGAGGCATCTCGCTGATGATCGGAATGTGGTCGTTGACCCAGACGCACCCCGCCTTGATCTCGCGGGTGGCGCGGTTCGCGCGGAACACGTCGCGGCTCCAGGCGGAGGCGGCGAGGCCGTAGGGGGTGTCGTTGGCCAGCGCGATGCCTTCGTCGTCGGAGTCGAAGGGGAGGACGACGAGGACCGGACCGAAGATCTCGGACTGGACGATCTCACTGTCCTGGGCGGCCCCGGCGACGAGTGTGGGCCGGTAGTAGGCGCCCTTCTCCAGGTCACCGCCCGGGGCTTCGCCGCCGGTGACGACCCTGGCGTAGGCGCGGGCCCGGTCGACGAAGCCCGCGACGCGGTCGCGCTGGAGGTGCGAGACGAGCGGGCCGAGGTCGGTGGCGGGGTCGAGGGGGTCACCGAGGCGGACGTCCGCCATCAGATCGGCGACACCGCTGACGAAGGCGTCGTA
This sequence comes from Streptomyces sp. NBC_00322, assembly GCF_036147535.1. Lineage (NCBI taxonomy): Bacteria > Bacillati > Actinomycetota > Actinomycetes > Kitasatosporales > Streptomycetaceae > Streptomyces > Streptomyces sp. NBC_00322. The sequence continues at coordinate 2,708,015 of NZ_CP108019.1, forward strand.
CAGCGGCCGCTGTACATAGGCGCGGGTGGCGGCCGTGCAGTCCTGGCCGGAGTTGATCAGCGAGCCGGCGACGGCGCCGTGGATCGCGGCCTCCAGGTCGGCGTCGTCGAAGACCACGAAGGGGGCCTTGCCGCCGAGCTCCAGGTGCAGGCGCTTGACGGTGGCGGTCGCGATCTCGGCGACGCGCTTGCCGACGGGGGTGGAACCGGTGAAGGAGGTCATGGCGACATCGGGGTGCCCGACGAGCTGCTCGCCCGCCTCCTTGCCCGCGCCGTTGACGATGTTGACCACGCCGTCGGGGATCCCGGCCGCCTTGGCGGCCTCGGCGAACATCAGCGAGGTCAGCGGGGTGATCTCGGCGGGCTTGAGGACGATGGTGTTGCCCGCGGCGATGGCCGGGAGGACCTTCCAGGCAGCCATCTGGAGCGGGTAGTTCCAGGGGGCGATGGAGCCGACGACTCCGATCGGCTCCCGGCGGACGTACGAGGTGTGGTCACCGCTGTACTCACCGGCCGACTGTCCCTGGAGATGGCGCGCGGCGCCCGCGAAGAAGGCCGTGTTGTCGACGGTGCCCGGGACGTCGAACTCGGTGGTGAGCCGGATCGGCTTGCCGCACTGGAGGGACTCGGCGTACGCGAAGTCGGCGGACTGCTCCGCGAGGACGGAGGCGAAGCGGTGCAGGGCGTCGGAGCGCTCGCCCGGGGTGGCGCCCGCCCAGCCGGGGAAGGCATCGCGGGCAGCGGCGACGGCCGCGTCGACATCGGCGGTGGCTGCCAGTTCGTAGCTGTGGACCGTCTCCCCGGTGGCCGGGTTGACGATGTCCTGCGTACGTCCTGAAGTGCCGGGCCGCAGCCGCCCGCCGATGTACTGCGCGCCGTCCGCGTAGCGGTCCCGCGCCTGGAAGCGGTTGCTCATGAAGCTCTCCGTTGTTCCAGCTCGAATTGAGTGCCGATCCTGACAGAGCAACCCGTCTCCAACAAGGGATTCCGTTGTTGCCTTTTGATTACGCGACGGAATCGGTCGACCATGTGTCGGGGCAGGGCGACTAAAGGCGTACGGAGTGTCAGTGCTGGATGCCAGACTCGCGTGCATGGGGATGGAAGAGCTGATCCAGCAGGTCAGCAGCGACAAGCGAGTCAAGTTTCTGCACTTCTGGGGGCACGCGCCGCGCCGGGACGGGAGTATCGGCCCGAGCTGTCTCAGCCAGTGGTGGCCGTCACCGTTCGTGGTCGACGGCGTGCGGTACGCCACGGCGGAGCACTGGATGATGGCGGGCAAGGCACGGCTCTTCAGCGACGCGGAGGCCGAGCGGCAGGCGCTCGCGGCGACCAGCCCTGCCGCGGCCAAGCGGGCCGGGCGGCTGGTGCGCGGTTTCGACGACGCGATATGGGAGCGCGAGCGGTTCGCGATCGTGCGCTCGGGCAGTGTGCACAAGTTCGGACAGCATGCCGAGCTGCGCGACTATCTGCTGGGCACGGGGGACCGGGTGCTTGTCGAGGCCAGCCCGCTCGACCGGGTGTGGGGCATCGGGCTGGCCGCGGACGACGAGCTGGCGCAGGATCCCGCGCGCTGGCGCGGGCTCAATCTGCTGGGGTTCGCGCTGATGGAGGCGCGGGAGGAGCTGCGGAAGCGCGGGTGACAGGGTGACCGGGGCCGCGCCCCGGCATCCCGCTCCGCGATGTGCGATCGGCTAGGGCGTGTTTTAGAAGTAGCGCCGTCCGCCCGAAGGGCGGGCCCTGCGGCGTCTGGTGCGTGCAATCGCAAGGCGGAGGATCGTCCTCGTACTGGACGTACTTGGGCGACTCCGACAACACCGCGAGTGCGCGTGCCAGGCGTCGCGGGGCAGGCGCGACTTCTAAAACACGCCCTAGCGGGCGACGTCCTCGAGCACGAGCGTGTTCGAGTAGTCGTCGTAGCCGTCGTCCCTGTTCCGGTCGTCGTTGACCGCCTTGGTGATGCCCCAGATCATCAGGCCCACGACGACCAGGCCGAGCACGATGCCGATGGAGCCTGTGATGATACCCGCGAGCGCCATGCCGCCGTTGGTCGCCTCGCCCCGCTGGGCGCGCTTGCGGCCCAGGATGCCGAAGATCAGGCCGAGCACGCCGAGGACGATCGACACGACTCCGTACAGACAGAACAGGCAGACGGACAGGATGCCGAGCACCATCGCGGTGATGCCCATGCCGTTCGCCGGCTGGGCCTGCCAGCCCGGCTGGCTGTAGCTCTGGTAGCCCGGGTATCCGGGGTAGCCGCCGTACGGATCACCGGCGCCGACGCCGAGCTGCGGGAGGCTCGGGGCTGCGGGGTAGCCGTAGGGACCCGCGGCGGGCTGGGCAGGTCCTCCCGGGGCTATCGGGGGCGGCGGCACGGCACCCGCGTCGGGAACCGGACCGACACCCGGCATCGACGTGACGGTCAGCTGGTCGTGCACCGGCGACGTCGGCGGGCGCTGCGCGGCGGGCTTGTCCAGCGGCACCCTGTTCTGTGCCGCACTGCCCTGTGGCGGAGCCCACGGATCGCGGTCGCGGGGCTCGGACCCGCCCGCCGGCTGGGCCTGGTTGTCTGACATGGTTCTCCCCCATCGTGGTTCGCCGTCATGCTACGGCCCCTCACCCTGTCCTCGGCCGGGCCCCCTACGATGATCCCTGACCCGAGCGGCGCATTGAACACGGAGGACCCCGATGACCGATCTGCACCCCTTCATCGCGGGGCTCCCCAAGGCCGAACTGCATGTGCACCACGTCGGCTCGGCTTCGCCGCGCATCGTCGCCGAACTGGCCGCCCGCCACCCCGACTCGAAGGTCCCCACCGACCCCGAGGCGCTCGCGGACTACTTCACGTTCACCGACTTCGCGCACTTCATCGAGGTCTATCTCTCGGTCGTGGACCTGATCCGCACCCCCGAGGACGTACGGCTGCTGACCTTCGAGGTGGCCCGTGACATGGCCCGCCAGAACATCCGCTACGCCGAGCTGACCATCACGCCCTTCAGCTCGACCCGCCGCGGCATCGACGAGAAGGCCTTCATGGCGGCGATCGAGGACGCCCGCCGGGCGGCCGAGGCCGAGCTCGGTGTCGTACTGCGCTGGTGCTTCGACATCCCCGGCGAGGCCGGGCTCGAAGCGGCCGAGGAGACCGCACGGCTCGCTGTGGACCTGCGACCCGAGGGCCTGGTCTCCTTCGGACTCGGCGGCCCGGAGATCGGTGTGCCGCGGCCCCAGTTCAAGCCGTACTTCGACCGAGCGATCGCGGCGGGACTGCACTCCGTGCCGCACGCCGGGGAGACGACGGGACCGGGGACCATCTGGGACGCGCTGAACGACCTGCGCGCCGAGCGCATCGGCCACGGCACCAGCGCGACCCAGGACCCGAAGCTGCTCGCCCACCTGGCGGAGAACCGGATCGCGCTGGAGGTCTGCCCGACCTCGAACATCGCCACCCGCGCCGTCGTCGACCTCGACCAGCACCCCATCAAGGAGATGGTCGCCGCCGGTGTGCTGGTGACGATCAACAGCGACGACCCGCCGATGTTCGGCAGCGACCTGAACAACGAGTACGCGGTCGCCGCCCGGCTGCTGGGGCTGGACGAGCGCGGACTCGCCGGCCTCGCCAAGAACGCCGTGGAGGCGTCCTTCCTCGACCCGGCGGGCAAGGCGCGGATCGCGGCCGAGATCGACGTGTACACCACCGCCTGGCTCGCGCGCTGAGCGAACCTGACAATGGGGCCCATGCGCAGAGTCAGTGTTGTGGGCCATCGCGGCGATCCGTACCGCGTCCGTGAGAACACCCTTCCCTCGCTCCGCTCCGCTCTCGAACAGGGCGCGGACGCGGTGGAGATCGACGTACGCCTCACCCGTGACGACGTGCCGGTGCTGCTGCACGACGAGTCCCTGAAACGGCTGTGGGGCCACGACCGGCCCCTCGCCGGACTCACCCGGGACGAGCTGCACGAGCTCACCGGCGGCGGGGTGCCCACGCTGAGCGAGGCTCTGAACGCCCTCGGAACGCACCGCGTGATGATCGATCTGCCCGGCGCCTCGAAGGAGTCGGTGCGGACCGTGGTGGGCACGGTCCGCGATTGCGGCGCGGGCGAGCGGGTGTACTACTGCGCGGGCCCGGTCACCATGCTCGCGGTGCGCGCGGCCGACCCGTCGGCCGAGATCGCGATGACGTGGACGTCCCTGGCCCCGCCGCGGCCCGCGCTGCTGGCCGCTGTGGGTCCGCGCTGGCTCAACTACCGGTTCAGCCTGATCGGCCAGGAGCTGACGGACCGTATCCATCGGGACGGCATGCTGGTCTCGGCCTGGGTGGCGGACACCCGGCGAAGCATGCGACGGCTGGTGCGGTACGGCGTCGACTCGATCACCACCAACCGCGTCGATGCGCTGCACGGCGTTGTCACCCCGCGGCCGAACTCTCTTGTGGCCCAGTTCGGCGCGGTGGACCGCAAGCCGTAGGCCTGAACCAGGCCGCGACGGCGGCCGGTTCGGGACCGGGCGCCTGTCCCGTCAAGGCCTCCAACTGCTTGATCTTCCGGCGCAGGACGTACAGCGGGATCACTCCGAACACCCCGAACGACATGTCGACGACCGACCACCAGACGGGAATCCCGCGGATCGGACCGCAGATCAGGGCGAGCGGGATGATCCCGGCGCAGGCGATCATCCCGAACTCGACGACCCAGATGTTCCGTACGGGATCGCGGTACGGGCCGTAGAAGGCGACCGCGATCACCAGGTGTGCGAAAGCGAGCCAGTCCGTTCCGTACAGCACGAAGGGGTACTTCTCGTCGGTGGCGTCCAGCCCGGCCCGTACCCGCTCGATCCACTCCATCAGCGCCGGGAACCGGCCGCCGGTCCCCAGCGAGTTCAACAGGTCTTCCAGCCAGTGCAGTTCGTGCACCAAGGGGAAGGCCGTCAGCCCGCTCAGCAGCAGGCAGACGATGAAGACGATCAACCACACGCGTATGCGCCGCAACAGGGCTCGCTCGCTCATGACCGCAGCGTACGCCCATTGTGAACGCGTTCAAAAACGGGGGGTCCCGTGATCCGGCACGCCATCGCGTGCGAGACGACCGCGGCGCCTGCGGCCAGCACCAGGCCTGTTGCCGCGCCACGGGCCCATGCGGGGTCGAGCGCTCCCTGCGTCGCAGTCGACCTCTGCGCCCAATGGACATCTGTCTATACTTACTGGACACCTGTCCATGAACTGAGGATCCCCGATGAACACAACGGCAAACGTCCTGGTCGGCCTGGTGGCCGCGCTGCACATCTACATCCTGGTCCTGGAGATGTTCCTCTGGGAGCGCAGGCCCGGCCGCGAACTCTCCGGCTTCGACGCGGACATGGCCCGCGCGACCGCCCCGCTCGCCGCGAACCAGGGGCTCTACAACGGCTTCCTCGCCGCGGGCCTGATCTGGGGCCTGATAGCCGCCGACCCGACGGGATACCGCGTCCAGGTCTTCTTCCTCAGTTGTGTGCTCGTCGCGGGCCTGTACGGCGGCTTCACCGCGAACCGGCGCATCCTGGTGGCGCAGGCGCTGCCGGGCGCGCTCGCGCTGGCGGCCGTGCTGGTGGCGGGATGAGTGCCCCCGCGGGAGACCCGCGCGCCGAACGCACCCGGGCCAGGCTGCGCGAGGCCCTGCTGGAGGAGTGCGCCGAGCGTCCGCTCGCGGAGGCCAGCGTCGCGGCGCTCGTCCGAAGGGCAGGCCTGGGCCGGGCCACGTTCTACCTGCACTACCCGGACCTCGACGCCCTGGCGGTCGACGCCTGCGCCGAGGTCGTACGGGACGCGGTGGACGCCCTCCACGCCTGGCGAGGCACCCCGGATCCGGCCGCTCCCCCGCCGGCGCTGACGGACTTCTTCAGGGACCTGGCCCCGCACGCCGCGCTCTACCGCACCCTGCTCCATGAGGGCGGCAGCGGCCCCCTGGGCGATCTGCTCCACCGCGAACTGCGCGAGCGCAGCCGCAGGGAGCGCGAGCTGGCCGGAGCCCCGTCCGCGCCCCTGATCGCCTCGGCGGTGGCGGCGACCTTCGCGGGCGTGCTGGCGGACTGGCTGCACGGGGCGATCGAGGCGACGCCCGAGCTGATGGCGGCTCAGATCTGGCGCCTGCTGCTGGCGTTGCACCGCACGCCGGTGGCACAGACGGCATGAGAACGGGGCGCGGGAAACCGTCCCCGCGCCCCGTCAGCAAGGCTTACGCGTCGAGCGACGTCATCACGTGCTTGATGCGCGTGTAGTCGTCGAAGCCGTACGACGAAAGGTCCTTGCCGTAACCGGACTTCTTGAAGCCACCGTGCGGCATCTCAGCGACCAGCGGAATGTGCGTGTTGATCCACACACAGCCGAAGTCGAGGTTCTTGGACATGCGCATCGCGCGCGCGTGGTCCTTGGTCCACACGGACGAGGCAAGGGCGTACTCGACGCCGTTCGCCCACTCCAGGGCCTGCGCCTCGTCGCGGAAGGACTGAACGGTGATGACCGGTCCGAAGACCTCTTTCTGGATGATCTCGTCGTCCTGCTTGAGTCCGGAGACGACGGTGGCGGCGTAGAAGTAGCCCTTCTCGCCGACCTGGTGGCCACCGGCCTCGACCTTGGCGTGTGCCGGGAGCCGCTCGATGAAGCCGCTGACCTGCTTGAGCTGGTTGGCGTTGTTGAGCGGGCCGTAGAGCACGTCCTCGTCGTCCGCCGCGCCCGTCTTCGTGTCGGTCGCCGCCTTGGCCAGCGCCGCGACGAACTCGTCGTGGATCGACTCGTGCACGAGCACGCGCGTCGCGGCCGTACAGTCCTGGCCCGCGTTGAAGTAGCCCGCCACCGCGATGTCCTCGACGGCCTTGGGGATGTCCGTGTCCTCGAAGACGACGACCGGCGCCTTGCCGCCCAGCTCCAGGTGTACGCGCTTGACGTCCTTGGCCGCCGACTCGGCGACCTGCATGCCCGCCCGTACGGAACCGGTGATCGACGCCATCGCCGGAATCGGGTGCTCGACCATCGCGCGGCCGGTGTCCCGGTCGCCGCACAGGACGTTGAAGACACCCTTCGGCACGATCGCGCCGATGATCTCGGCGATCAGCACGGTCGACGCGGGGGTGGTGTCCGAGGGCTTGATGACGACCGTGTTGCCCGCCGCCAGCGCGGGCGCGAACTTCCAGACGGCCATCATCATCGGGTAGTTCCACGGCGCGACCTGCGCGCAGACGCCGACCGGCTCACGCCGGACGATGGAGGTCATGCCCTCCATGTACTCGCCGGCCGAGCGGCCCTCCAGCATCCGCGCCGCACCCGCGAAGAAGCGGATCTGGTCCACCATCGGCGGGATCTCTTCGGTGCGGGTCAGGCCCAGCGGCTTGCCCGTGTTCTCCGACTCGGCGGCGATCAGGTCCTCGGCCCGCTCCTCGAAGGCGTCCGCGATCTTCAGCAGCACCTTCTGGCGCTCGGCCGGCGTGCTGTCGCGCCAGGCGGGGAAGGCGGCCGCGGCGGCGTCCATCGCGGCATCGACGTCAGCCTGTCCGGAGAGCGGCGACGTGGCGTACACCTCAGCCGTGGCCGGATTGACGACCTCGATGGTCCGCCCGTCGGCGGCGTCCCGGAACTCCCCGTTGATGTAGTTGCGCAGACGACGCAGCTCGGTGGTCACTGTTGCCACCCCTCCTGTCAGATGTCCGATGGGTGAGACACCCACCCTAATCTCTCGGGTAACGCTTTCGACAGCCCCGACCCTCCACAACTTCGGATTCAGTGATATTCGACCTCTCGAACAACGAATTTCATCGCTCAGGGGTTGCGGCACAGACGAGTCGCAGTGCAAAGTGAGCCCGTGGCCAGTCGTAACGCAGACTCCAGGAACAGCAACGGATCGTCCCCGACGATCGACGCCGTCTCCCTCGCGATCATCGAACAGCTCCAGGAAGACGGGCGCCGCCCGTACGCCGCGATCGGCAAGGCCGTCGGCCTCTCCGAAGCGGCCGTACGCCAGCGCGTCCAAAAGCTGCTCGACCAGGGCGTGATGCAGATCGTCGCCGTCACCGACCCACTCACCGTGGGCCTGCGACGCCAGGCGATGGTCGGCATCAAGGTGGAGGGAGACCTCGACCCGGTGGCCGACGCGCTCACCGCCATGGCCGAGTGCGAGTACGTGGTCATGACCGCGGGCTCCTTCGACCTCATGGTGGAGATCGTCTGCGAGGACGACGACCACATGCTCGAAGTGATCAACAAGCGGATCCGCGCGCTCCCCGGCGTGCGCTCCACCGAGAGCTTCGTCTACCTCAAGCTCAAGAAGCAGACCTACATGTGGGGAACCCGATAGCCGTGAGCAAGGACCTCTCCAAGACCGCGTACGACCACCTGTGGATGCACTTCACCCGGATGTCGTCGTACGAGAACGCACCCGTGCCCACCATCGTGCGTGGCGAGGGCACCTACATCTACGACGACAAGGGCAAGCGCTACCTCGACGGCCTCTCCGGCCTGTTCGTGGTCAACGCCGGCCACGGCCGTCACGAGCTCGCCGAGACCGCGTACAAGCAGGCTCAGGAGCTCGCCTTCTTCCCCGTATGGTCCTACGCCCACCCCAAGGCCGTCGAGCTGGCCGAGCGGCTGGCGCAGCACGCCCCGGGCGACCTGAACAAGGTCTTCTTCACCACTGGTGGCGGTGAGGCGGTCGAGACCGCCTGGAAGCTGGCCAAGCAGTACTTCAAGCTCAAGGGCAAGCCGACCAAGTACAAGGTCATCTCGCGTGCGGTCGCCTACCACGGCACCCCGCAGGGCGCCCTGTCCATCACCGGCCTCCCCGCCCTCAAGGCCCCCTTCGAGCCGCTGGTCCCCGGCGCGCACAAGGTGCCGAACACCAACATCTACCGTGCTCCGATCTACGGCGACGACCCCGAGGCCTTCGGCCGCTGGGCCGCCGACCAGATCGAGCAGCAGATCCTCTTCGAGGGCGCGGACACGGTCGCGGCCGTGTTCCTGGAGCCGGTGCAGAACGCCGGTGGCTGCTTCCCGCCGCCGCCCGGGTACTTCCAGCGGGTCCGCGAGATCTGCGACCAGTACGACGTGCTGCTCGTCTCGGACGAGGTCATCTGTGCCTTCGGCCGCCTCGGCACAATGTTCGCCTGCGACAAGTTCGGCTACGTGCCGGACATGATCACCTGTGCCAAGGGCATGACCTCGGGCTACTCCCCGATCGGCGCGTGCATCATCTCCGACCGCCTCGCCGAGCCGTTCTACAAGGGCGACAACACCTTCCTGCACGGCTACACCTTCGGCGGCCACCCGGTTTCCGCCGCGGTGGGCCTGGCCAACCTCGACATCTTCGAGAAGGAAGGCCTCAACCAGCACGTCCTCGACAACGAGGGCGCGTTCCTCTCCACACTGCAGAAGCTGCACGACCTGCCGATCGTCGGCGACGTCCGCGGAAACGGCTTCTTCTACGGCATCGAGCTGGTGAAGGACAAGGCCACCAAGGAGACCTTCACCGACGAGGAGACCGAGCGTGTGCTCTACGGCTTCCTCTCGAAGGCGCTCTACGACGCCGGCCTGTACTGCCGCGCCGACGACCGTGGCGACCCGGTCGTGCAGCTCGCACCGCCGCTGATCTCCACGCAGGAGACCTTCGACGAGATCGAGGGCATCCTGCGCAGCGTTCTCGCGGAGGCCTGGACGAAGCTCTAGCCCCACCTCTCACGGCTGGCTGCTTACGGCTATCGGCCCGGGGCACCCCTCACTCATTCGGCCATCCGAGTGAGATGGGGTGCACCCGGGCCGTGTGCTTCCCGCCACCCCGGTTCTGAATCCTTAGCGTGCCGAGTGACCGATCGGCCCTGCCTTCGTTCCCCCGGACGGGGGAGAGGAAATCTGATCAGAACCGAGGTGTACGCCATGGTGGCTCCGCCGGACAACGATGTGCTCTGGGCGCGTTCCCTGCACCAATCCCACAACGGCTCGCCCGCGCTCGTGGGCGTATCGCTGGGCGTACGGGAGGGCGAGATCCTCGCCGTGTGCGGGCCCCGCGGCAGCGGCAAGACCACGCTCCTGCGATGCCTCTCCGGTCAACTGGTCGCGCAGGAGGGCGAGGTCTGGTTCAACAGCTCCCCCGTGCACACGCTGAGCCCGCCGCAGCGCGAGCGGCTGCGCAGGGACCGCTTCGGGTGGATCGACTCCGAGCCGACGCTGGTCCCGGAGCTGACGGCGTGGGAGAACGCCGCCCTGCCGCTGCTGCTGCGCGGCATCTCGCACCGCGCGGCGAAGACCGCGGCGATGGAGTGGCTGGAGCGGCTCGACATCGACGCATGCGCGCGCAAGCGGCCCCATGCGCTGCTGCAGGCACAGCGGCAACGGGTCGCCACCGCGCGGGCCCTGGCAGCCACGCCGTCGGTGCTGTTCGCGGACGAGCCGACGGCGACCCTGCACCGGGCGGACCGGGCGCACCTGCTGCGTATGGTCACGGCCGCGGCCCGTTCGCACCGCATCACCGTCGTGCTCGCCACGCACGACGCGGAGGTGGCGGCGCTCGCCGACCGTTCGATCGCACTCGTCGACGGCCGGCGCGTCAACTCCCTCGCGACCGCGGACGCGGAAGGCCGAGCCGAGTGCTCGCTCTCCGTCTAGCCCGAGGCGCGCACCCACTGGTCCTGCTGCGCCGCCTGATGGTGGCGGCGGCGTCCGCGGGCGTCGGATTCATGCTGCTGTGCACGCTGACGTACGCGCTGTCCCACCCCACCGACTCCGGCACGTCCGCGGTACGGCTTCTGTGGTGCCTGATCCCCCTCGCGGCGACCGTGCACTTCGCGGTGGCGGTGGCGCGTACGGATCCGAGTACGCGTCCGAGGTCCGGGCTCTCGGCGATCGGCCTCGGGCCCGCACGGCTCAGCGCGCTGGCCGCGGTGTCGACGGCCGTCTCCGGCACGCTCGGCAGCATGGTCGCCCTGCTGTTCTTCCTCCACCTGCGGGGCGATCTGACGGGGCTGCCGTTCGACGGGGCTGCGGCCGAACTGCTCGCGGCGGACCGGCCATTGCCGCTGGGAGCGGCGCTGACGCTGCTCACACTGGTGCCGCTGCTGTCCTCGGTGGCGGCCGCGCTGACGCTGCGCCCGCGCCAGTCTCCGCCGCCGTCCGCGGTGTCTTCATCCTCCCCGGTACCTTCTCCCGCTCCGAGCGGGCTGCCGTGGGGGGTCGCGCTGATGGCGGCGGGCCTGGCCGTCGAGACGTACGCGAGCCGCGGCGGGTCGGGTTCACCTCTGCCTCTGCCGGGCGAATTCGACGGCCACTTCGAGGGCAACCCGGCCGGAGTCCTCGTGGGCTGGACCCTCGCAGCCCTCGGCCTCGCCCTGGCGGGCCCGGGCATCACCCGTTTCTGCGGCCGCCTCCTCCAGTCCCTCCGCCCGGGCCCGACCCGCCTGCTGGCGGGCCGCACCCTCATGGAGGAGTCGAGCCGCATCGGCCGCCCGCTGGGCGTGGTCTGCGCGGTCGCCGCGGCGGCGCTCGCCGCCGCCATGCTCTACGACGACTCGGCCCCCCGCCCCGTCGGCCCCCTCACCAGCCTGGGCGCGACCCTGGTGATCACCTGCACGACGGCGACGCTCCTGGTCTCGGCCCTGGAGGCCAAACACGCCCGCGCCACAACGACGGAATCCCTCCGCCGCCTGGGCGCTCCGGCCCCCCTCCTCCGCCAGGCGGCGGCCCTGCGAGCGGTAGCGCTCCTGCTGGTCTTCGCCCCCCTGACGTACGGGGTGGGCGCGCTGGCGGCGTTCCCCCTCACGGGCTGAGGCCGGGCGCCGGGGTGCGGGGTGCACAGGTACCACGAGCGCCGCGAGACCGGCACCCGGGCACTTGGCCGACGGTCGCGCAAGGCGCCGCGCCCCCGCGTCCCTCGGCCGGAGGTGCGCGGTTCGTGCAGGCCGCGAAGCCGCCGCTCGGGCCGCGGACGTCGGTCTCGCGGGTGGCCGGTCCCGTCAAGCGCCGCGGAGCCGGCGCGGGGCCCTGTCGCCAGCCCCCGCTTTTCCCCCCGGCCCCGGCGGGTGCCAGATCCCTGCAAGGCGCGGCGGAGCCGGCGCGGGTCCCGGGGTCCGCAAAGGGCTGCGTAGCCGACGTTCTGGGCCGGGGGCGCCCGCCCCGCATCGCCCCGGCACGGGGGTGCCGGACAAGGCCCCAGGGCCAGTCCCGCAGGACGTCGCGAAGCTGGCCCACGGGGCCAACGGGGGCGTCGGCCCCCGCATTTCCCTGCCCGGCACGGGCGGTGCCGGACCCTGGAGGGCGCGGCGAAGCCGGCGCTCGGGGGCCGGGGGGCCTCAGCCTCCACGCATCCTGGCCCGGCGCCCGGCGCCGGGTCCGTGCAAGGCGCCGCGCAACCGGCGCAGGGGCCCGGGAGTCACCCCCGGTATTCGGGAAGGGGCGGGGTAGGGGAAAGAACCGCCCGCCCGACCACGGACCCCCACCCAACGCCCGGGGGCCCGCAACCAGTTCAGGGAAGGGGCGGGGTGGGGGACAACCCACCCCCACCCCTATCGTGGCCGCATGCCGCCTCGCCCCGAACCCCACCCCGACCGCGAGATCGAATCCCTCGAAGAGTTCGATCTCGTCGTCGCTCAAGGCACCCTCGCCGGACACCGCGTCCAGTCCGTCGACCTCACCGACCGAACCTTCGCGCTGCTCACCGCCGACACCACCGGCGCCGTCTTCCTCGGCTGCCCCATGCAGCCCGACGCCGCCGCCAAGGTCCGGGCCGACGGCGCGCTCGTCTTCCCGCCGGTTCCCGATCTGCATTTCGATCCGTACCGCGGGCTTCTCTACTCCCCCGACGAGCTGTTCGAGGGCTTGGCCACCAACGGCTACGAGACCACTCCCGACGCCCGGGCCTACGCCTGGTTCCAGGAGACCAAGGCCGACGGCGACATATTCGCCTCCATGCTCCGCTCGATCCACGACGACGCCATCTCCGACGCCCTGGACGAACACCTCGTCGGCGCGCGCGTCGTCGGCGTGATGGGCGGGCACGCCATGGCTCGCGGCACGGACGCCTACGCAGGCGCCGCCCGCCTCGGCCGGGTCCTCGCCCGGAGCGGGCTCACCGTCGCGACCGGCGGCGGCCCCGGCGCGATGGAGGCCGCCAACCTCGGCGCGTACGCCGCGCCGCACCCCGACGAGATGCTGGACGAGGCGCTCGAACTCCTCGCCAAGACCCCCTCGTTCACCCCGTCCGTCTCCGACTGGGCCGGCGCCGCCTTCGAGGTGCGCGACCGCTGGCCGGGCGGCGGCGACTCGATCGGCATCCCCACCTGGTTCTACGGCCACGAGCCGCCGAACGCCTTCGCGGGCCACATCGCCAAGTACTTCGCCAACGCCACCCGCGAGGACGGCCTCCTCGCCCGCTCCAGCGCGGGCGTGATCTTCCTGCCCGGCGCCGCCGGCACGGTCCAGGAGATCTTCGACAACGCGACCCCGAACTACTACGAGTCCCGCGGCGAACCGACCCCCATGGTCCTCGTCAACCGCGTGCACTGGACGCGGACGCTCCCCACCTGGCCGCTGCTCCAGTCCCTCGCGGCGGGCCGCCCGATGGCGTCCCGTATCGCACTCGTCGACTCGGTCGACGAGGCTCCGGCCGCGCTGATCAGCCTGACCAGCGGCGATTAGTCACCGAAAAGCAACTTCGGAGGCCGAAGACACGTCTGGCAGTCCAGCCGGAGTTGGACTGACCCCACGTGAACGGAGCCCCTGGTGCTGATTGGCCTACTGACCGCGGTCGCGGCCTCGACCTGTTACGGCACGGGGTCGGTGCTCCAGGCCGTGGGATCGCGCAGGTCCGCGCGCCGTGAGGCGGCCGCGTCGGGCGTCACGCAGCACGGCGGGCCAAGCCTTTCGTCCACCGCGAAGGCCGCGATGACCTGGGAGTTCATCGTCGGCACCGTCCTGGACTTCGTCGGCTTCGGCCTGGGCGCGCTGGCGGCCCGGCTGCTCCCGCTGTTCCTCTCGCAGACCGTGATCAGCGCGAACCTGGTGATCACGGCCGTGCTGAGCGTCAAGCTGCTGGGCATCCGCCTGAACCGCGCCGAGTGGACCTCGATCGCCGTCGTCTGCTCGGCGCTGGTGCTGCTGGCCTCGGCCGCGGGCCCGGAGGGCAGCGGAGACACCCCGATCGCGACGCACTGGTGGCTGCTGGCGATCTCGCTGCTGCTGATGGCCGGTGGCACCGTCGTCGTACGCCTCCTCGGCGCCCGCGCCGCGATCCTGGCCGGTCTGCTGTCGGGGCTCGGCTTCGGCGCGCTGGGTGTCGGCGTACGCGTACTGAACGGCATCGACCCCTTCGACCTGGGTGCTCTGCTCGCGGACCCGGCGCTGTACGCGATCCTCGTGGCCGGGATCGGTGGCATGTATCTGCACACGATTGCCCTTCAGATCGGCTCGGTGAACGGTGCGACGGCGGCTCTGGTGGTGGGCGAGACCGTACTGCCGGGCATGATCGGCGTGCTGTGGCTGGGTGACTCCTCGCGCCAGGGCTTCGCCTGGATGGCGATCCTCGGGTTCGTACTGGCGGTGGCGGGCGCCGTCGCGGTCGCCTGGTTCGGCGCGCCGGAGGCTCATGGCACGGAGCCACAGCCGCAGGAGCCCGGCGCCGGCGCGCTGCGTCCGGAAGACGTCGTCACCGTTCGCTGAGCACGACTACATCCTCGGCGCCGAAGACCACACCCACTTCGGCCCCTTCCTCCGGCGCGTCCCGCAGGGAGCACTCCGCCTCCAGCGGCGGCGCGTCGGCGGGCCTCAGCCGTACGGCGACATGGTTGCCCCGGAACGTAAGCCCCTCGACCCTGCACGGCAGCCCGGACGATGCATCGTCCAGCCGTACGCCCGCGGGCCGGACCAGGACCTTGCACTCGCCCTGCGGCGAGCCGTCCGGCACCGGGATCTTGCCCCACACCGTGTCGGCGGCCGTCCCGCTCACCGTCGCCGCCACCACGTTGTCGAAGCCGAGGAAGCGTGCGACGAACTCGGACGCGGGCCGCTGCCAGACCTCCGGCGGAGTGCCCACCTGGGCGATCCGGCCCTCCCGCATGACCACGACACGGTCGGCGAGCGAGAAGGCCTCGCCCTGGTCGTGAGTGACCGCGAGCACGGTGGTGCCCAACCGTCCGAACAGCTCCCGCAGTTCGACGACAAGCCGCTCGCGCAGCCCCCGGTCCAGCTGGCCGAGCGGCTCGTCCAGCATCAGCAGCCGGGGCTCCGGCGCGAGCGCCCGGGCCAGCGCCACCCGCTGCTGCTCGCCGCCGGACAGCGAGGCCACCGCCCGGCGCTGTGCGGCGGGCAGCCCGACGAGCGTCAGCAACTCATCGACGCGGCGGGCCTGTTCGGCCCGGCCGACACCGCGCATCCGCAGCCCGAAGGCGACATTGCCGCCCACGTCGCGCTGCGGGAAGAGCTGGTGGTCCTGGAACATCAGCCCGACTCCGCGCCGGTGCACCGGCACCCCTGCCTGGTCGGCGCCGGACAGCAGCACCCGCCCGGTGTCCGCGGACTGGAGGCCGGCGACGATCCTCAGCAGGGTGGACTTGCCGCTGCCGCTCGGCCCGAGCACGCAGACGATCTCGTGCTCGGCGACCTCCAGGTCCACCGCGTCGAGCGCCGCGCGCGCCCCGAACCGTACGGTCACATCCTCCAGTCGCAGCAAGGCCATCAGAACTCCCCCGAGGTTTTGTCGGTACGGATGCGTTCGAGGAGCAGCAGCGCCGCCGCGCACACCATCATCAGGATCGTCGAAAGAGCCATCGCCTGGCCGTAGTTGAGCTCGCCGGGCCTCCCGAGCAGGCGTGCCACGGCGACCGGCAGGGTCGGCCGGTCGGGCCTGGCGATGAAGACGGTCGCCCCGAACTCACCGAGCGACACGGCGAAGGCGAACCCCGCCGCGATCAGCACCGCACGCCGCACGATCGGCAGATCGACCTCACGCCAGACTCGCACCGGCGAGGCCCCGAGCACGGCCGCGGCCTCGCGCAGCCGGTCGTCGACCGCTCGGAGGACGGGCAGCATGGTCCGTACGACGAAGGGGACACCGACCAGTGCCTGCGCCAGTGGTACGAGAATCCACGAGGTACGCAGATCCAGCGGCGGCTTGTCGAGGGTGATCAGAAAACCGAAGCCGACGGTCACCGCGGAGACCCCGAGCGGAAGCATCAGCAGCGCGTCGAAACCGCGCACGAGCCGTCCCGCGCGCCGGGTGAGCGCGGCGGCCGCGAGCCCGCCGATGAGCAGTGCGATGCCGGTCGCCGCCAGCGCGTACCGCATCGAGTTCCAGATCGCCTCGATCGGCGGGACGAGGAAGCTGCTGCCTGCGTCGCCGGTCGACTGCAGGGCCCGGTAGAAGTCGAAGCCGTAACCGCCCGGCCCGTCCAGCGAGCGTTCGACGAGCACTCCGAGCGGCACCAGGATCAGCAGCAGCACGGTGAGCAGGACCCCGCCGAGCAGCGCCCACTGCCGGAGGCCGCGCGGCCGGCGCGCGGTCTGAGCCGGGTCGACCAGCTTGAGCGCGGTCTCCCGCCGCCGGACCGTCGACGCGTGCACCGCCAGGATCGCGCCGACCGCGGCGAACTGAATCAGCGTGAGTACGGCGGCCGTGGGCAGATCGAGCAGCTGGGCGGTCTGCCGGTAGATCTCCACTTCGAGCGTCGAGAAGGTCGGTCCGCCGAGGATCTGTACGACGCCGAACGAGGTGAAGGTGAAGAGGAAGACCATCAGGGCGGCGGCGGCCACGGCGGGCCCGAGCGCAGGCAGCGTCACCCGCCGCCAGGCCGCGAACCGCCCGGCACCCAGCACCCGGGCCGCCTCCTCCTGACGCGGGTCGAGCTGGGACCACAGGCCGCCCACGGTCCGTACGACCACGGCGTAGTTGAAGAAGACATGCGCGAGCAGAATCGCCCACACGGTGGTGTCCAACCGGACGCCCCACAGCTCGTCGAGCAGTCCGCCACGGCCGAGGAGGGCCAGGAACGCGGTCCCGACGACAACGGTCGGCAGCACGAACGGAACGGTCACCACGGCCCGCAGCAGCTGCTTGCCCGGGAAGTCGAAGCGGGCGAAGACATACGCGGCGGGCAGCGCGATCAGCAGCGTGAGCGCGGTGGAGGCGAGCGCCTGCCAGGCGGTGAACCACAGCACGCGCTGGATGTCGGCGCGGCTCAGCACCTCGCCGAACCGCCCGAACTGCCATACCCCGTCGACCTGGAGGCCGCGGCCGACGATCGAGACGACGGGGTAGGCGAAGAAGACCGCGAAGAACACGGCGGGCCCGGCCATCAGCCCGAGCCGCGCCGCATTCCCCCTGACGGAACCGCGGACGGAACCCCGGACGGACTTCGTTACTTCAGTACGAGCGAGGACCATGACTGGACCCACTGCTCACGGTTCTTGGCGATCTTGTCGGGAGCGACGGTCTCCGGCTTGGCGACGACAGCGCCGAACTTGGTGAACGCCTCGGGCAGCTTCGCGCCCTTGACCACCGGGTAGACGAACATGTTGAGCGGCATGTCCTCCTGGAACTGCTTGGAGATCAGGAAGTCCAGCAGGGCCTTGCCGCCCTCCTCGTTCTTCGCGCCGCTCAGGAGTCCCGCGAACTCCGTCTGACGGAAGCAGGTTCCGGTCGCGACGCCGGTGGGCGCCTCGGTCGGCTGCGGCTTGGCGAAGACCACCTCGGCCGGCGGGCTGGAGGCGTACGAGACGACCAGCGGGCGGTCCGCCTTGGCCTTCTTGCCACCGGCGGAACCGGAGAACTCGTTGTTGTACGCCTGCTCCCAGCCGTCGACGATCTTGACGCCGTTGCTCTTCAGCTTCTTCCAGTAGTCCTGCCAGCCGTCCTCGCCGTACTTGCCTATGCTGCCGAGGAGGAAGCCGAGGCCGGGCGACGAGGTCGCCGCGTTCTCCGTGACCAGCAGGTTCTTGTACTCGGGCTTGATCAGGTCGTCGAAGGACTGCGGCGGAGCCAGCTTTTTGTCCGCGAAGTACTTCTTGTCGTAGTTGATGCAGATGTCGCCGGTGTCGACGGGCGTGACGCGGTGCTTGTCCTTGTCCAGCTGCACCTCGTCGGGCACCTGGTCCAGGCCCTTGGCCTCGTACGGCGTGAACAGATCGTTGTCCAGGGCGCGCGAGAGGAGGGTGTTGTCGACGCCGAAGAAGACATCGCCCTGCGGGGAGCCCTTGGTGAGGATCTCCTTGTTGAGGGCAGCGCCCGCGTCGCCGCTCTGGAGCACCTTGACCGTGTAGCCGGTCTCCTTGGTGAACTGCTTCAGTACGGCGGGCGAGGCGACGAACGAGTCATGGCTGACGAGCGTCACGGTCTTGGACTTCGGACCGCTGTCCGTGGCGGAGTCCTTGGACTCCCCGCACGCGGCGAGCGTCGAGATGCCGAGCGCGACGGCGATGGCGGAAACCGCCACCTTCTTGGTAGTGCTCACTGAATTCCTCCTGGAGTGACCAGGAAGAGACGCGGCCCTGCTCACATGGCGTGAGCAGGGCGCAACAGCTTGAGTGATGACCGAACTTCCTACCCAGAATGACCTGGGCAAGGTTCAGAGGGTCTGCGACCACGTGCTTGTTTCCAAGCATGTGCCGCACTCTCAGCGCTGTGGCGCTCCCCTGTCGGAATATGCAAATGTTCGAAGCCCAGACTACCGCTCGGTCGCCGCGAGCTGTCCGCACGCTCCGTCGATCTCCTGGCCACGGGTGTCCCGTACGGTCACGGGCACACCGTGGGCCGCGATCGCCTCCACGAAGGCCTTCTCGTCCTCGGGACGCGATGCCGTCCACTTCGAGCCCGGCGTCGGGTTGAGCGGGATCAGATTCACGTGAACGCGCTTGCCCTTGAGCAGGCGGCCCAGCAGATCGCCCCGCCACGCCTGGTCATTGATGTCCCTGATCAGCGCGTACTCGATGGAGATACGGCGGCCGGACTTCTCCGCGTACTCCCATGCCGCGTCCAGGACCTCGCGGACCTTCCATCGCGTGTTGACCGGGACCAGGGTGTCGCGCAGCTCGTCGTCCGGGGCGTGCAGCGAGACGGCGAGACGGCACTTGAAGCCCTCGTCGGCGAAGCGCAGCATCGCGGGGACCAGACCGACGGTGGAGACGGTGATCCCGCGCTGCGAGAGACCGAGACCGTCCGGCTCGGGGTCGGTGAGACGGCGGATGGAGCCGACGACCCGCTTGTAGTTGGCGAGCGGCTCGCCCATGCCCATGAAGACGATGTTGGACAGCCGCGCCGGGCCCCCGGGCACCTCGCCGTCGCGCAGGGCGCGCATGCCGTCGACGATCTGGTGCACGATCTCGGCGGTCGACAGATTGCGGTCGAGTCCCGCCTGCCCGGTGGCGCAGAAGGGGCAGTTCATTCCGCAGCCGGCCTGCGACGAGATGCACATGGTCACCCGGTCCGGGTAGCGCATGAGCACGGACTCGACGAGCGTGCCGTCGTGAAGCCGCCACAGAGTCTTACGGGTGGTGTCGTCGTCGCACGAGATGTGCCGTACGACGGACATCAGATCCGGCAGCAGCTCGGCGGCGAGCTTCTCGCGCGCGGACGCGGGGATGTCGGTCCACTGGGCGGGGTCGTGGGCGTACCGCGCGAAGTAGTGCTGCGAGAGCTGCTTGGCACGAAACGGCTTCTCGCCGATCGCGGCGACGGCGTCCTTGCGCTCGGCGGGCGTGAGGTCGGCGAGATGCCGCGGGGGCTTCTTGGCTCCGCGGGGCGCGACGAAAGTGAGTTCTCCGGGCTTGGGCATGGTCCCACCAGTGTCGCAGAGATACCAAGAGGGGTTCGCCGTCGTGTGGACAACGAACCCCTCGACCCAAACGTGCAGGTCAGCCCGTCAGCCGGATCCGACGAAGATCACCATCAGCAGCCACACCACGGGAGCTGTCGGCAGCAGCGAGTCGAGCCGGTCCATGATGCCGCCGTGTCCAGGCAGCAGCGTGCCCATGTCCTTGATGCCGAGGTCCCGCTTGATCATCGACTCGCCCAGGTCACCGAGCGTGGCACTGGCCGCGACCGCGAAGCCGAGCAGCAGGCCCTGCCACCAGGTGCCGTCGTCGATCACGAACTCCATGAGCAGCGCGCCCGCCACCATCGCGAACGTCACCGCGCCCACCAGGCCCTCGCGGGTCTTCCCGGGGCTGATGCGCGGCGCGAGCTTGTGCTTGCCGAAGCGCCAGCCGACGGCGTACGCACCCGTGTCGCTGACCACGGTCAGCACCAGGAAGGTGAGCACCCGCTGCGGCCCGTCGTCCGCCGTGAGCATCATCGCGACGAACGTCGCCAGGAACGGCACGTAGAACGCGGCGAAGACACCCGCCGTGACGTCCTTCAGATAACCCTCGGGCGGCTCTGTCATCCGCCAGACCAGGACCGCGAGCGCCGTGAGCGCCATCGCGACCCAGGCGCCCTCCGCACCGCGGACATAACCGGCCACGACCATCGCCGCGCCGCCCACCGCGAGCGGTACCAGCGGCGCCTTGATCTGCTTGCGCTCCTCGAGACGCGAGGTGAGCTCCCACAGCCCGACGACGACGGCGACCGCTATCACGCCGACGAACACGGCCTTGACGATGAAGAGCGATGCCACGATCACAGCGCCGAGCCCGATACCGACCCCTATGGCCGCCCGCAGATCACGGCCGGCCCGCTTCTTCTGCGGCGGCTCGGACGCAGGCGGAGGGATGGGCATGGGCTCCTGCGGAATCTCGTCCCGGAACAGAGGGCCGCTCAGCCGAGCGGCACCCCGGTCGCGGTCGTCGTTCTGGTCGCGGTCGTTACGGTCTTCGGCGTCTCTACCTGCGTCGGGAAAGTCCGGCACGATGGGCATGGGCCGAGTCTGCTGTGCGTCATGCTCATCGTATGCGGGACCCGCCGGGGCAGGCCCCTGGTCGGGCGGTCCCCAGAAACCGGCTCTCGGCGGGCCCCCCCAGGAAGAGTCGTTCATCAGACCTCGAGCAGCTCGGCTTCCTTGTGCTTGAGCAGCTCGTCCACCTGCGAGACGTACTTCGCGGTGGTGTCGTCGAGCTCCTTCTCCGCACGGCGGCCCTCGTCCTCGCCGACCTCGCCGTCCTTGATGAACTTGTCGATGGTCTCCTTGGCCTTGCGGCGCACGGAACGGATCGAGATCTTGGAGTCCTCGGCCTTGGTCTTGGCGACCTTGATGTACTCCTTGCGGCGGTCCTGCGTCAGCTCCGGGAACACCACCCGGATGATATTGCCGTCGTTGCTCGGGTTGACGCCGAGGTCGGAGTCGCGGATGGCCTGCTCGATATTGCGCAGCGCGCTCTTGTCGAACGGGGTCACCACGGCCATCCGCGCCTCGGGAACCGAGAACGAGGCCAGCTGGTTGATCGGGGTCAGCGCACCGTAGTAGTCCGCCACGATCTTGTTGAACATCGCCGGGTGCGCACGTCCGGTGCGGATCGCGGCGAAGTCATCCTTGGCGACCAGGACGGCCTTCTCCATCTTCTCCTCGGCCTCGAGGAGGGTCTCTTCGATCACCACTTGCTCCTGCGTGTCTTGAGTGGGCCCGGCGTTCGACTGGGCCGGCGGAACCTGCGTCGCGTCTTTTCCCTGCACGGTGTCCGACCGGCAGGACTTTGTCCATCCCTCGAGGGAAGCCCCCGGGTCAGGCCCTGGTGCCCTGGTCGCTCACGAGCGTGCCGATCTTCTCACCCTTGACGGCCCGAGCGATATTGCCTTCTGCGAGCAGTTCGAAGACAAGGATCGGAAGGGCGTTGTCGCGGCAGAGAGTGATGGCTGTGGCGTCGGCGACCTTGAGGTTGCGGGAGAGCACCTCGCCGTACTCCAGCGCGTCGAACTTCACCGCGTCGGGGTTGGTCTTGGGGTCGGAGTCGTAGACCCCGTCGACACCGTTCTTGCCCATCAGCAGGGCTTCGGCGTCGATCTCCAGGGCGCGCTGCGCGGCGGTGGTGTCGGTGGAGAAATACGGCATGCCCATACCGGCGCCGAAGATGACGACGCGCCCCTTCTCCAGGTGGCGCACCGCGCGCAGCGGGATGTACGGCTCCGCGACCTGCCCCATGGTGATGGCGGTCTGGACACGGGAGTCGATGCCCTCCTTCTCCAGGAAGTCCTGGAGGGCGAGGCAGTTCATCACCGTGCCGAGCATGCCCATGTAGTCGGAGCGGGCCCGGTCCATGCCGCGCTGCTGCAGCTCGGCCCCGCGGAAGAAGTTGCCGCCACCGAGGACGACCGCGATCTGCGCACCGTCGCGGACGACCGCGGCGATCTCACGCGCGATGGCGTGTACGACGTCGGGGTCGACGCCGAGTCCGCCGCCGCCGGCGAAGGCCTCACCGGACAGCTTCAGCATGAAGCGCCCGGCCTTGTTGACTTCGTGGTCGCTCTTGTCGTCGGCTGCCTGATTGGCGTCCGCGCCCTTGTTCATGGAGATCTCCTCGTGCACATACGAAGAAGGCCATTGCCTTGGGGTGCTGGTGTCCCTGTCGGCAATGGCCTCCTCGTCAGATCTGCGGTCGTCCGGCGCGAGCGCGACCGGCGACTGCGTAAGAAACCCTAGCGGGCTCCCGTGTCGATCGCTTAACGGGTCAGATGCCGACCTTGATGCGCGAGAAGCGCTTCAGCGTGACACCGGCCTCGTCCAGGACCTTCTGGACGGACTTCTTGTTGTCGAGCGCGTAGGGCTGACCAAGGAGAGTGGCCTCCTTGAAGAAGCCGTTGACGCGACCCTCGACGATCTTCGGGAGGGCAGCCTCGGGCTTGCCCTCGGCGCGGGTGGTCTCCTCGGCGACGCGGCGCTCGGTCTCGACGACCTCCGCCGGGACGTCCTCGCGGGAGAGGTACTTCGGCGCGAAGGCGGCGATGTGCTGCGCGACACCCTTGGCGACCTCGGCGTTCTCCTTGTCGAGCTCGACAAGGACACCGATCTGCGGCGGGAGGTCGGGCATGGTGCGGTGCATGTACGCCGTGACGTAGGCACCGGAGAACTGCGCGAAGCGGTCGAGGACGATCTTCTCGCCGAGGTTGGCGTTGGCCTCGTCGACGAACGCCTGGACGGTCTTGCCGGCCTCGATCTCGGAGGCGAGCAGCGCGTCGAGGTCGGCCGGAGAGGTCGCGGCGACGTGGACGGCCAGGGCGTTGGCGACGGCCTGGAACTTCTCACCCTTGGCGACGAAGTCCGTCTCGCACTTCAGCTCGACGAGGACACCGGAGGTGTTGTCGTCGGCGATCAGGGAGACGACGGCACCGTTCTCGGCGGAGCGGCCCTCGCGCTTGGCGACGCCCTTCTGGCCCTTGATGCGCAGTGCCTCGACGGCCTTGTCGACGTTGCCCTCGGCCTCGTCCAGGGCCTTCTTGCAGTCCATCATGCCGGCGCCGGTGAGCTCGCGGAGCTTCTTGACGTCAGCGGCGGTGTAGTTCGCCATGTCCTTGAATTCTCTCTCGAAAGTCGAAAGTCGAAGATCTACGGGTGAGCGGCGGGGGCCGGCGCTTGTGGCACCGTCCCCCGCCGTCAACTACCGAACCTGTGTGGTCAGGCCTGCTCGGCGTCCGCGGCCGGCTTCTCAGCCTCGGCGGCCGGAGCCTCAGCAGCAGGAGCCTCAGCAGCAGGAGCCTCAGCAGCGGCCTCGGCCGGCTTCTCGGCCTCGGCGGCGGCCGGAGCCTCGGCGTCGTCTGCCTTCTTCTCGCCCTCGAGGAGGTCGCGCTCCCACTCGGCCAGCGGCTCACCGGCGGCCTTCTCGCCCGGCTTGGAGTCACCGGTGGCCACGCCGGAACGGGCGATGAGGCCCTCGGCGACGGCGTCGGCGATCACGCGGGTGAGCAGGGTGACGGAGCGGATGGCGTCGTCGTTGCCCGGGATCTTGTAGTCGACCTCGTCCGGGTCGCAGTTGGTGTCCAGGATCGCGACGACCGGGATGTGGAGCTTGCGCGCCTCACCGACGGCGATGTGCTCCTTCTTGGTGTCGACGATCCAGACGGCGCTGGGCACCTTCTGCATCTCGCGGATACCACCAAGGGTCTTCTCCAGCTTGGCCTTCTCGCGGGAGAGGACCAGGAGCTCCTTCTTGGTGAGGCCGGACGCGGCCACATCCTCGAAGTCGATCTGCTCGAGCTCCTTCAGACGCTGAAGGCGCTTGTAGACGGTGGAGAAGTTGGTGAGCATGCCGCCCAGCCAACGCTGGTTGACGTACGGCATGCCAACGCGCGTCGCCTGCTCGGCGATGGCCTCCTGGGCCTGCTTCTTGGTGCCGACGAACATGATGGAGCCGCCGTGGGCGACGGTCTCCTTGACGAACTCGTAGGCGCGGTCGATGTACGACAGCGACTGGAGCAGGTCGATGATGTAGATGCCGTTGCGCTCCGTGAAGATGAATCGCTTCATCTTCGGGTTCCAACGACGGGTCTGGTGACCGAAGTGGACGCCGCTTTCCAGCAGCTCCCGCATCGTGACGACGGCCATGGCCGTATCTCCTTGGGTTCTCGGTTATGTCCTGACGCCCCGACGCGCCGTGCCACAAGGGACCGAGGAGCGCGGCCACCGACCTGAAGAGGTGTGGTGGCGGGGCGTGCGAAGTCGACCCGGTGACCCGGATCGCCAGAAGAAGTGTACGGGACCCGCGCAGTGCCGGGTGACGGCGCTGTCCACAACCGGTCGGTACTCCACAGATCGGGACCATGATCCACTCGGTGGCGGGATTCGCGGGACGGTCTGTGCCATGAACCGCGCCCTGTTTCGCAGTCTGCTCGTCCTGCTCGTTCAGGTGCTTTCCCTGGCCTGGGCGGGCACCGGCCCGGCTCGGGCCGACGATTCCGGCGGCCGGAGCTGGCCGCTGGGTCCGCCACGCCCCATCGTCGTGCGCGGGTGGGAACCGCCGGCCTCGGCGTACGGGGCTGGGCACCGCGGGGTGGATCTGGCCGCGCCGCCCGGCACAGAGGTGCGGGCGGCCGCGCCCGGCCGGGTCTCGTTCGCGGGCCGGGTCGCGGGCCGCGGCGTGCTGTCCGTGACCCTCACCGGTACGGGTGACCCGCCGCTGCGCACGACCTATGAACCGGTGCGCCCGCTGCTGCCCGAGGGCGCGGAGGTGAGCGCCGGCCAGGTGGTGGCGACCATGGAGGCGGGGCCGTCGCACTGCGCTTCGGGGTGCCTGCACTGGGGGCTGCTGCGCGGGAGGGAGTATCTGGATCCGCTGTCCCTGCTGCCGCCCTGGCTGCTGCGCCGTCCCCCGTCCCGGCTGCTGCCGGTGTTCGGCGTCCCTGCTCTGGAGTCGACCGCTGCTGCGGATGTCCCTCCGGTGCGCGCGCCGGTGCCAGCGCCGGTTCTGGCAGGGGCCGGCGGGGCGCTGCACGCTGTGATGCTCGCGGTCACGGCCGCGGTGTCCCGGTGGGTGCTGCGGCATGGCCGGGCGACAGGTCCGTGCGGGCCGGGTGCGCGAGGCCCGTGGCCGGAAACAGGCCCGCGCCGGCTCAGCCCCGTACGCCTCGCAGGGCCATCGCCACGGCCGCGTCGGCGATCGCCTCCGGGTCCTCAGCCGCACCGACCTCGATACGGCGCACCGCTGCGTCCACGACACCCTGCAGCAGCATCGCCGCCAGCCGGGGCTGCTCCTGCCCCAGCTCGCCCAGCGCCTCGACGATCATCGCGATCAGCCCGCCGTGCGCGGCACGGATCTTCTCCCGTGCCCCGGCGTCCAACTCGCTCGCGGAGATCGCGACAACCGCCCGGTGACGCCGGTCGCCCACGAGGTCCAGCTGCTTGCGTACGTACGCCTCGACCTTGCCATCCGCCGTGTCCGCCTGCTGCATCGCGGTCTCGACCTCCGCCGCCCAGACGGGGAAGTCGACCGCGCACAGCTCTTCGACGACCGCGGCCCGAGAGCGGAAGTACTCATAGACGGAGGACCTGGCCAGGCCCGTGCGCTCGGCGAGGGCGGGGAAGGTCAGCGCCTCCGTGCCGCCCTCGGACAGCAAGGAGCGCGCGGCGTCCAGCAGGGCGCCGCGCTGCATGGTCCGGTGCTCGGCCACGGAGGCCGCTCGAATCCTGGGCACGCCTCCACTGTACGGATGCCGACGGATGAGGCAGGGACGATTCGGCGTCAGCGCCCGACGTCGGCCAGCTTCGCGCGCAGTTGCAGGACCGACTTCGTGTGGATCTGGCTGACCCGGCTCTCGGTGACACCGAGGACATTGCCGATCTCGGCGAGGGTGAGGCCCTCGTAGTAGTAGAGGGTGACGACGGTCTTCTCGCGCTCGGGCAGGGTGTTGATCGCGCGGGCGAGCAGCCGGCGCAACTCCCGGTCCTCGGCCACCTCGACCGGGTTGTCGGCGGCCGTGTCCTCAAGGGTGTCCATCAGGCTGAGCCGGTCGCCGCCCTCGCCGCCCACATGCAGCAGCTCCTCCAGCGCCACGACGTTCGCGAGCGACAACTGGCTGAAAACCGCGTGCAGTTCGTCCACCGCGATCCCCATCTCGGCAGCGACCTCGCACTCCGTCGGCGTACGCCGCAGCTGCGCCTCAAGCGTGCCGTAGGCCCGCTCCACGGCCCTGGCCTTCTGCCGTACGGAGCGCGGAATCCAGTCCAGGGCCCGCAGCTCGTCGATCATCGCGCCACGGATCCGGGTGATCGCGTACGTCTCGAACTTGATCGACCGGTCGATGTCGAACTTCTCGATGGCATCGATGAGTCCGAAGACTCCGGAGGAGACGAAATCCGCTTGTTCAACATTGGACGGCAGCCCCACGCTCACCCGTCCCGCGACGTACTTCACCAGAGGTGAGTAGTGCAGGATCAACTGCTCGCGCAGCCGCTCGTCACCCGTGGCCTTGTACGACCGCCACAACTCGTCGAGCGACGAAGGAGCGGGGGGCCGCACGGTGCCACGGGCAGCGGGGGGCACTGCCGCGCGGTCAGACCCGGAGGTGTGCTGGGGCATGCGTTGCCTTGAGCCGTTCTGCTGTGAGGGGGGAGGGGGAGGGGGACGAGCGTCTGGGCCGGAACCTTGGTGAGCGTAGCGTGACTGCGGCGTTGCGGTGGGCGAAGGAGGAGGGAACGAACCTGTGCGGGTATCTGCTGTCGCCCACACCTTCGAACCGGGGCGGCCACCGCGCGCGCCGGGCTCTCAGATCTCGCCGACAGGCCTGCAAAGCTCATCGGCATCACCTTTTCACCCGAATGCTCCAGGTCAAGGACCGCCTCGCCGCGCGTTCGAACCGCGGATCGCGCTGCGCGTCAAGTGCCAGCCGTCTCCGTGCCGTTCGACGAACCCCAGCGAGTGCAGTTCGTACAGCCTGCCGAGCGTCTCGTCGGTCGTCGTCCCGGCAGCCCGCGCCAGCCGGCCGCCGTCGACCGCGCCGCGCGCCGGCATGGCCTCAAGAACCCGCGCGCTGACGGGATCCAGCAGATCCCTCGGGAGCACCGGCCCCCGCCGGTCAGGGGCAAGATCACCGATGTCCCCGACCAGCTCGGCCACTTCGGCGGCATCGGTGACCAGCACACCCTCCCCGCGCAGGAGTTCGTGCACGCCCGCGGAGAGCCCGCTGGTGGCCGGCCCCGGGACTCCCATCGTGTAGCGACCGAGCTTCTGTGCGCTGCGCGCGGTGACCAGCGAACCGCTGCGGTATTCGGCCTCGACGACCACGGTGCCCCTGGTGAGGGCTGCGATGACCCGGTTGCGCAGGACGAATCTGCTGGGCGTGGGATGGTCGCCGGGCGGCAACTCTCCGATGACCAGCCCCTGTTCGGCGATGCGTCCGATCAATTCGGCATGTCCGCGCGGATAGACGACATCGACCCCGCAGGCGAGTACGGCGACGGTTGCCCCGCCCGCGGCGAGTGCACCCCGGTGCGCCGAGCCGTCGACCCCGTAGGCCGCCCCCGACACCACGACCCAGCCGCGTTCGGCAAGCCCCGAGCCGAGGGTGGCCGCCATGTGCGCCCCGTACGGGGTGCAGGCCCGGGCTCCGACGACGGCGACCGAGCGCAGTGCCCATTTCCGCAGGTCGGCCCGTCCCCGCACCCAGAGTCCGATCGGTCTGGCGTCACCGAGGTCGTCGAGCTGGGTCGGCCATTCCTGGTCGCCCGGGCAGATGAAGCGGCCACCGACCGCGGCGACCGCCGCCAGGTCGCGGTCGGGGTCGGCCCCCGCAGCCCGTATCCGGTAGCCCGCGAGCCGCCTGGCCGTGGCTCCGGTCAGCCCTGCCTCCTCGTGCTCAGCTGCGGTCAGCCGCGCGATGAGCCCTTGGGCGCCGAACTCGCGCAGCCATCGCCCGCCATGCTCGTCCCCCGGCTCGATCACCCGCGTCAGCGCGGCCCGCGCGAAGCGCTCACGCTCCCCGGCGACCGCCCGGAGCTCTCCCCCCGCGTCCGGCATCACCGCCCTCCCGCGCCGACGGGCATGGGCGCACCGCGCGCGATGCCCGTACGCAGCTCCAGAGCAAGGTCGACGTCGCAGGCCTGCGGCCGGTCCCGTCCCGCGAGGTCCGCGATTGTCCACGCCACCCGCAGCACCCGGTCGATGCCCCGCGCCGTGAGCAGTCCCCGTTCCATGTCCCGCTCGGCCGCGGCCAGCGCCCCGGGCGCGACGAGCCAGCGCGTACGCAACTCATGCCCCGGCACCTCGCTGTTGACCGCCCACGGCGTGCCCTGCAGCCGGGCCGCGGCACGCTCCCTGGCCTCCCGCACCCGGACCGCGACGACCGACGACGGCTCGCCCCGGCCGCCCTGGCACATCAGGTCTCCGCGGTTGACGGGCTCGACCCCGACCCGCAGATCGACCCGGTCGAGCAAGGGCCCGGACAGCCGCGCCTGATACCGCCGGATCACCGACGGCGGGCACTCACATCCCGCCCCCTGCAGGGTGTGCCGCCCACACGGGCATGGATTGGCCGCCAGGACCATCAGGAAGCGGGCCGGCAACCGCACCACTCCCGCGCTCCGCGCCACCACCACATGCCCGGATTCCAGCGGCTGCCTCAAAGCATCGAGCGCCTTGCCCGAGAACTCGGGCGTCTCATCGAGGAACAGCACGCCCCTGTGGGCGAGGGAGACCGCTCCCGGTCTCGGCACGCCGTTTCCTCCCCCGACGAGCGACTGCATCGTCGCCGAATGGTGCGGCGCGCAGTACGGAGCCGTTCGTACCAAAGGCTCGCCCGGCTGCAGGATGCCCGCCACCGAGTGAACGGCGGTGACCTCCAAGGACTCCCGTCTGGTCAGCGGCGGCAGCAACCCGGGCAGCCGCTCGGCCAGCATGGTCTTGCCCGCGCCGGGCGGTCCGTGCAGCAGCAGATGGTGGCCGAACCGGGCGGAATTGCATCTGATGCACGAGCGCCGTGCGGCTCACCTGCGTGATCTGCGGTGATGCTAGGGCACCGAGGAACAAACCGCCAAGGCCGTCACCAGCCGCTTTGCCGACGATCATGCAATGACTGCACGATTCGGTCAGTCCGCGGTAAGGAGGCTGTGTGGCCGACCAGTTCGAGCCGGAGGGATCCGCCCGGCTACAGCTCGTTTCGGATGTGACGCTCCTGCATCCGGAAGACGCGGTCTTCGAGGCGATGCTGGACGGCTGGTACCGACAGCAGCGCGGCGGCCGGCACCTTGAGCACAAGACCGTGACCGACCGTCAGGCCCGCGTACGGAACTTCATGGAGTTCGCAGGCGAATATCCGTGGCACTGGAACGCCGCGCACATGGACGACTGGTCCAGCCACTTGGTCTCTGAGCTGCGCCGGAGGCCCTCGACCGTCCGCAACTACCAGGGCTCGATCAGGCTGTTCTGCGACTTCCTGATCAACCCCCACTATCGGTGGGCGGAGGAGTGCGAACGCCGCTTCGGCACACACCCAGTGCAGATCTGCCACGAGTGGAACACGCTGGCCCACCTGGTGGACTACGAGGGAGACGAGGAACGGAGGCCCTTCACCCGCACCGAATTGCAGACCTTCTTCGACTACTGCGACGATCGTGTTGACCAGGCCATCCGCAAGGGACGCAAGGGTGCACTGCACGCCTACCGCGACGCCACCCTCTTCAAGGTGATCTACGCCTGGGGTCTGCGCCGCACAGAAGCATCACGCCTGGACCTGTCGGACTTGCACCGCAACCCGAAGGCCCCGGAGTTCGGCCGCTACGGCGGTCTTCAGGTCCGCTACGGCAAGCGCTCCCGCGGTTCGGCTTACCGCCGTCGGGAGGTCCTGTCGCTGATGGACTGGGCAGTCGAGGCCGTCGAGGACTACGTCACCAACATTCGTCCACGCTTTGGCTTCCCTGGTCACCCAGCTCTCTGGGTGACCGAGCGGGGCGGACGCGTCCGGCCGCGCGAGATCGACGACCGGTTCGCCGACTACCGCAACGAGCTCGGGCTCGACGAAGCGCTCGTCCCCCACTGCCTCCGCCATAGCTACGTGACCCACCTGATCGAAGACGGCGCCGACGAGACATTCGTCCAGCAGCAGGTCGGGCACCGCTACAAGTCCACGCTGGCGATCTACACATCGGTCAGCGGTGACTTCATGAACACGATGATGCGTCAGCACCTGGACCAGACACTCGCCCCGATGGGATGACGATGCCCGCGAAACTCGACTACCGGTGGCACCTGCGCGAGCTCATGGCCACGCAGGGCATGTTCTCCACTACTGCCCTTCAGCCTCACCTCGCAGAACGCGGGGTCAACCTGTCCACAAGCCAGGTCTATCGGCTGGTCACCGAGAAGCCGGAGAGGCTGAGCCTGAAGGTCCTCATGGCCCTGCTCGACATCCTCGGCTGCACGATGGATGAGCTCATCGAGCCGGTCAGCGCGGCCGCACGGCCGCGCAAGGCGGCCGGCGCCGAGTCCGTCAGCGAAGCAGGGGTCGGCAGCTTCCGTCCGAAGCGGGCCCGGATCCGAGGGGCGGATTCCTGATGACTTCGCCCGCACCGTTGCCCTCCAGCCAGGAGGATGCGGACGCCATCGTGGTCATCGTCCGCGGAGTCGAGCCACGGTTACAGGAGTCGGTGATCCGCAATGCCCTGGCCACCTCCTGCGTCTCCCGGGCCAAACGCCGACGTCTCGCCCGCGCCCTCGAATCCGACCCCGGCCTACTGACCTGCGGCCGCGCTGAAGGGCCGGTCGCCGTCGACCAGCTGATCCATGCCCTGATCGCCGCAGGCGCCCGTCGGCTGGTTGCCCCGCAGTGCCCCATCTGCGGCAACCAGGAGGCCATGCTCACGGAGAGGCTGGACGGCAAGCGCATCTGCCAGACCTGCAAGACGTCCTTCCGGGCGAACACCCGGCCCTGTTCCAGCTGCGGCTCCGCCCTCAACGTCAACTGCCGGGACCGGCAGGGGCGGCCCGTCTGCCGCAGTTGCCGCCCCGGCGACGGAGAGGATCCCGTGGGCCGCCTGGTCGACCAGGTCCAACCGCTTGCCCCCGGCCTGACGGCCGAGCAACTCCAAACCGCGATCGGGGCCTCCAACAAGCAGTCCTATGCCCTGCTCAAGGTCTCCTGGGAGATCGAGGACCGGCCCGCCCTCCTCACCGGTGAAGGCGCCCATGGCACACCTCACCTGATGCGACTCCTCGTCGAGCTCCAGAAGATCGGCGCCAGCGGCATCGTGGTCCCTGACTGCCCATCGTGCTCCCACACGCGGCCGCTGCTGTTTCGTGCAAAGAACGGCATCCGGATCTGCCGCCGCTGCTACGACTCCGAACAACGGACCGAACCCTGCACCACCTGCGGAAAGACCCGGACCGTGGTCTCCCGCACGGAAGGCGGGGCTGCACGCTGCGGCTCCTGCACCGCCCGCGATCCAAAGAACTTCGAGGAGTGCGTCCGCTGCCACAACGTCCGAGCCGTCGGGCGACGAACTTCGGGCGGCACCCTCTGCAAGGCCTGCTACCGCCTCCCTGTCGATCTCTGTTCCCTCTGCGGTCGACGTCGCCCCTGCCTCGGAGCCAGCACGCCGACACCCCGCTGCGAAAGCTGCTACCAGCAAAAACATCAGTGCCACCACTGCGGGAAGACACACCGACCGCGGGCCCGCATCCCCGAGGGCTACCTCTGCCAGACCTGTTTCCGCAAGAGCCCTGTCGCCTTGCGCACCTGCTCGAACTGCGAGGAAGTCACGGTGCTTTGGCACCGCGGACTTTGCTCCCGTTGCGCCGTCCACCGCCGAGTTGAAGAACTCCTCCACGGCCCCGACGACACCATCCGCCCCGGACTTGAGACGGTCTTCGACACCCTGACCACCGTTGATGACCCGAAGGCCGTCTTGACCTGGCTGACGCCGAGGAGGAAGGCCACCGCGATCTTGGCTCAACTCGGAACCGACGGCTTCCCCGTCGAACACACAACGCTCGACCAGCACGGCAGGAGTCCGGCGGTGGACCACCTGCGGAACGTGCTGGTGATGGCCGGCGCCCTGCCTCGGCGGGATGAACAGATGACCGGTCTCACCCGGTCCCTCGAAGAGATCTGCAGCAGCGTCGAACATGCTGACGACCGCAAGTTGCTCCAGGCCTTCACCCAGTGGGATCAGCTCAGTCGGCTCCGGCACCGGCTTGCAGGTCAGATGGCCACTTACAACCAGGTCGACACCGTTCGGGTCCAGGTCAAGGAGGCCGCTCGGCTGATCACATGGCTCCGTGCGCTCGGCACGGACCTGAGCAACTGCACCCAGCACGAAATCGATCTGTGGCTTTCGGACGGCCGGTCTGTCCATGTTCACGCACGCGCCTTCGTGAAGTGGGCGGTCAAGCACCATCACGCCTCGGGCCTGGAGATCCCCCCGCCCGCACGCATGAACCCCACCCCGCCCCTGGACAACGAGAAGCGCATCGAGATCGCGAATAGGTTGATGGGCGACACCACCATCGCGCTCGATCTCCGCGTCGCAGGCTTGTTGATCGTGCTCTTCGCCCAGGCAGCCGCGAACATCGTCCAGATCCGCAGTCATCAAGTCATCCGCACAGACACCGGGGTCCATCTCGCCCTGGGCCGAGAGCCTGTCTGTCTTCCGGGAGAGCTGGGAATCCTCGTGGGACGACTCGCCGAGTCCCGCCGTCCCTCCGCCCACATTGGTCGCGGCAACCCGAGCCCCTGGCTCTTCCCCGGTCGCTTTCCCGCCCAGCACCGAAATTCCGCGTCTCTCCTCGACCGGCTCAAGGACCTGGGCATCTACGCGCGGCCGAACCAGCACTCAGCGATGCGCGAGCTCAGCTCAGACCTGCCAGAAGCAGTCATCAACCGGCTCCTCGGCATCAGCATCACGTCCGTGGACCGCTGGCGAGCCGGAGGGCAGTACGGCGCCTACGCGGCGAATGTCGCGCGCCGTTGATCGGACACCTCCCCGAACTACCGTTTACCCTCAAGACTGAAACCCTTCCACTGCACGGAAACACGACCTCACTCGCCAGTGGAAGCTAGATCAAATTACCTGCATACCTAGCATTCGCAGGCAGCTGTGATTTTCAGTTTTTGACCGGTTCGAAAGCGGTCCAAGTTCGTAGAGTCAAGAGTGAGTCCCCGCGTGAGGGGCACGCATCGGTCGCCCGATTGGGCAATCAAGAGGGGCAGGTCGCTCGGCTAAGCCACCTGCCCCAGTAATGGAGTCCCGCCTGTCAAGAGGGGTCCCCAATGTTCGAACGTATCACTGGGCGCAAGTGCCCGCATGGGTCATGTCACTGCCCGAGACCGGCCGAGCCGCATCGCAGCGGATGGCGTGTCTGGATTCGCGGTCATGCCCCCACCGGGGCGGCGATCTCGGCCATGGTCTACTACGGCATCAAGGTCGCTGCAGAGGTCCTTGAGCTGGTCTCCAGCGGCTTCGGAGCGATCACCTAGCTCCCACAGGAAGAGAGCTACGGCGGGCTACGGCCCGCCGTTTGCTTGGGCGAGATCGGCTGAAGATCTCCTGGCCCGGGAACACCAAGCGGCGCCATTGCGCAGGTTCTGATATCCGTCCCTACCAATACCGGCCGCCGCGACCTCCAGCGCCGTCCGTGCCGCGCGCTGCCCGGCGACATCGGCCAGGTCCGGCCCTTCGCCGGGCTCCCTCGCCAGCCCCGTGCCAACCCCCGTGCCCGGCACCATTAGCCCGGCCAGCATGGGATCCGGGCTGCCTTCCGGGACCGGTTCCTCCTCGGGCACCGGTTCATTGGTCAGTACGGCGATGAGCTGGCGCAGACTGCGGACGCCCAGCACCGAAACCCCCGGCACCAGCGAGGCTTCCCCCGCGGTCTGCTCCGGGACGACCACCTGCCGGTAGCCCGCCTCGGCAGCCGCGAGGACGGCCGGCAGCACTCCGCGTACCGGTCTCACCCTGCCGTCCAGGCCGAGTTCGCCGATCATGACCAGATCGGCGATGTCCTTGGCGTCGATGCGTTCCGCCGCACCGAGCACCGCGCAGGCCACCGCCAGATCGAATCCGCTGCCACCTTTGGGGACGGAAGCCGGGCTGAGCCCTACGGTCAGCTTCTTCTGCGGCCACTCCGCGCCGGAGTTCACCACCGCTGCCCTCACCCGGTCCCGGCTCTCCGACAGGCTCTTGTCGGGCAGCCCCACCAGCGTGAAGGCGGCCACGCCCGGCTCCAGGTCCGCCTGGACCTCGACCACCACGCCCTCGACGCCGACCAGCGCCACGGAACACGCACGTGCGAACCCCATCAGGCCACCCCCCGCGCGTGCTCGATGGTGGGCGCGCCGCGCCTGGGCAGCACCACACCCACCAGGTCGATGCGCACGCCACCGGGCGGCGGCCCCCCGGTGCGCTCCAGCCAGCACTCGGCGAGCCGTCTCAGCCGCTCCGCCTTCGTCGGCGTGACCGCCGCCATCGGATGCTCGAACGGGCCCGCCCTGCGGGTCTTGACCTCGCAGACGACCACCGTGTCGCCGTCCCGGGCCACGATGTCGATCTCACCGGCCCGCCCGCAGCGCCAGTTCCTCGCCAGAACCGTCATTCCGGCCTCGGCCAGCAGCCGCGCCGCCAGGTCCTCGCCGTACCGCCCCAGTGCCCCCGTCGCGTTCATATCGGCACCACCTCCGGCACCGACTGTGACGCGTCGGGCTTCCACTGGTGGATCTTGGTGGACAGCCCGTCGATTGTGGATAACTCAGTCACCCAGGAGTGCACTCACGTAGGAGTGGACTCACCGGGAGTTCAGCTGCTCGGCAGTTCCAGATCGCTCTTGTTGAGCTCTTCGATATTCACGTCCTTGAACGTGAGCACCCGCACCTGCTTGACGAACCTGGCCGGTCGGTACATGTCCCAGACCCACGCGTCCGCCATCGAGACTTCGAAGAAGACCTCGCCCTGTACCGAGTGCACCTGCATCTCGTAGTCATTGGTGAGGTAGAAGCGACGCTCGGTCTCGATCACATATTTGAACAGCCCGACGACGTCTCGGTACTCCCGGTAGAGCTTCAGCTCCATCTCGGTCTCGTACTTCTCGAGGTCCTCGGCGCTCATGGCATGTTCCCCTTCAGCCGTGCGTCCCCCTATTGTGCGCCAGCCCCACGGGCCCCTAGACGATTTCGGGGGCCAGGACAATCGGCGCACTCGGAGGACCCTCGTCGAGCAGCGTTCGCAGCAGCTCGGCGAGCCTGGTCGGGTACACCGTCTCACGGGCCGCCGACAGTTCGGCGGAGGTCCACCACCTCAGACCCCCGACACTGCGCCGCTCAAGCTCCGTCAGTCCGCCCGGGGCCGTCGCCGTCTGTGCCGTACGCGCCAGGAAGTACCACTCGTCCTGGTCCCAGCGGCGTCCGTCGAACGGAAATGAGCAGGTCCGCCGCCACAGCACCGGCCCCAGCTCGACCTCTGTGATCCCCGTCTCCTCGGCCAGCTCGCGCAGCGCGGCCTCCTCCCGGGTCTCCTCGCCCTCCAGACCGCCGCCCGGCGTGAACCACCAGCGGTCGGCCGGATCGTGCGGCTCGTACCCCTGCATCAGCAGAATGCGGTCATCGGGATCGAGCAGGACGACCCGGGCCACCTTCCGCAGCTCGCCGAGCGCCGGCTCCTCATCCGACACCGGCTCGCTGTGCGCCGGTTCCTCAGACACCGGCAGTCGCCTTCCTGCGCCCGGCGCCGCGATCGGCGCCGCGCCGCCTCCCCGACAGCCTGCGCGCGATGGGACCGTACAGACCCCCGGCCACGATCAGCGCGGCCCCGATCGCCACCGATCCGACCACCAGCTTCACCGGTCCCGGCCGGGACACCCCGCCCGGCAGCGCGGCGAAGCCCTCGGGCCGCTCCAGCAGGCCGCCGTCCAGGGGCCATGCCACGGCGTCCAACCGTGCCTCCACGGCCGAGCGCGGCACCGACCCCTGGCCAGGGTCCTGAAGGTGTACGCGGGAGTCCAGCGAGCCCATGCGCTCGTCTCCCAGCAGGAACAGCTGCCCCTTGGGCACGGTAGCCGTGAATTTGTTCGACGCGGGGCCCTTGGTGCGCAGATACGGTTCCTCGATGGCCTTGCCGTTGACGGTCAGCTTGCCGCCGTCGCCGCAGCAGGCGATCGTGTCGCCGCCCACGCCGACCACCCGCTTCACCATCGGCATGTCGCCCCACTGCTTGTCGCGGAAGACCACGATGTCCCCGCGCCGCACCTGGTCGCCGTCTATCCGCTCCGCAAGCACCCGGTCTCCGGCGTGCACGGTCGGCGTCATCGAATCGGTCGGCACGGTGTACGGCTGGTAGACCACGGCCCCCCAGATGAAGCCTCCGAGGAAGAGCACAGAGCCGACGGCCACGGCCAGGCCCGACAGTGCATTGCCGAGCCGGCCGCGGCCGTCGTCCGTACGTACTGTTCCGCTCATCCCAGCGCTCCCACTTCGGAGATTCGGTCCCCGGACATCGTGCCCCGGGGATCGGCGATCTGGGACGGCACCCTACCCGGCGGTACGCCCGGAGGGCAGCCTCCTCCGGCGCAGGAGCACGATCGGCAGGGCGCCGATCGTGCCGAGCGCCAGGGGCGCGGCCGAGGCGGCAGCCGCGGCAGCGGAGTTGATCCCCGGCTGGTCGAAGGTCTCGGGCACCGGCAGCGTCGCCCAGCGGTCCAGCGGCCAGGCCACCACCACGGCACGTCCCACGACCTTGTCGACCGGCACGAAGCCGCCGTTCACGTCTTCCATGTGGTAGCGGGAGTCACGGGAGTTCTGGCGGTTGTCGCCCATCACCCAGATCCGGTCCTTCGGCACCTTGAAGGGGCCGAAGGGCTGGTCGTCGCAGGCGGTGCTGCCCGGGAAGATGTACGGCTCGTCGAGCGCCTTGCCGTTGACCTTGACCGGGCCGCCCTTCTTGCACTCCACGGTGTCGCCGGCGACCGCGATCGTCCGCTTGATCAGGTCCTTCTCCTCGGACGACGGCATCAGGCCGATGAAGCTGAGGAAGTTCTGCACGGCGTTCGCCTTGGGGGTGGGCTCACCGTCCAGCCAGCCGCCCGGGTCGTGGAAGACAACGACCTCGCCGCGCTCCGGCTCCGAGCCGAACCACGGGGTGAGCTTGTCGACCAGCACCCGGTCGCCCCGCTGGAGGGTGTTCTGCATCGAGTCCGAGGGGATCGAGAACGCCTGTACCAGGAAGGTCTTGATGAGCAGGGCGAGAAGCAGCGCGATACCGATCAGGAGCGGCAGTTCCTTCCAGAAGGATCGCTGCTTCTTCTGTCCCGTACCACTGCCCTCGGAGGATCCGCCCTCAGCGTCCTGGACGCTCTCGTCTTCCACGCCGCCCGCCGTCCCCGGCGTACGCGCCGCCGATTCGTCCGTCACGGCTGCGGGTGACTCGGCGGGTTTCCCCGGCCTCTCCTCCGGCCCCTCGTGCCCGGATCGTGCGCCGACCGCCACGTCCCCCACATCCACTCCTCAGTCCGTGCGAACCGCCTGCCCCGGATCCGGAGCAGGCCCACTACTCCCATAACGAGCGGGAGTTCCGCAGGGCTCGGGAGCAGGACCATTCCGTTCAGATCCTGAGGTGACACCCTATTCGACGGGGCGAGTGCAGATGTCGACCCGGCACGCGCGTTCGGCACGGATGCGTACGTCTCGGGCTCCTCCAGCTTCCGCCAGTGCCCGAGCGGCCAGGCGATGACCACGGCACGTCCGACGACCTGGTCCTCCGAGACCGTGCCGCGGTCCTTCTCGTCGAGATGGAAGCGCGAGTCCGCCGAGTTGGCCCGGTGGTCGCCCATGACGAAGATCCGCCCGGCCGGCACCTTGACCTCGAACTTCAGTGTCGAGGGAACGTTTCCGGGGTTCAGGTACGGCTCGATGAGCGGTACGCCGTTGACGGTGACCCGCCCGTCCTTGTCGCAGCACTTGACGGTGTCCCCGCCGACCGCGACCACGCGCTTGATCAGATCCTGCTCGTCGTCCGAGGGCAACAGTCCGATGAAGGTCAGGCCCTGTTTGACCTGCTTGACGACGATCGGGTCGTCCTTCCTCGGCTTCTGCTCCTGCCGGAGCCAGCCACCCGGGTCCCTGAAGACGACGACGTCGCCGCGCTGGGGCTTCGAGCCGAACCAGGGGGTGAGCTTGTCCACGAGCACGCGGTCCTGGATCCGTATCGTCTGCTCCATCGAGCCCGACGGGATCACAAAGGCCTGCACCAGGAACGTCTTGAGAACCAGCGCGATCATCAGCGCCACGGTGATCAGGAGGGGTATCTCCTTCACGGCCGAACGGCGGCGCTTGCGCTTCACTTTCTGAGCGAGCCTGCGCCGTTCCGCACGGCCGGGCAGCGTCCGGGAACCGTTCGTCGGCCGGGTCCCGGTGGGCAGCCTGGTGTCGGCCCGGTGGCTCGCTCGACGCCCGCGGTTACCCATGGGCGCCGCCCGGCATTCGTTCCGCCTCCCCGACGCGCGCAAAGGCACCCGACGGCTCCAGCGAGGTCCAGCGGCCGACCGGCCAGCCGATCCAGTCCGCCCGTCCGATCACCTTGTCGACGGGCACCATGCCACCGCCCGGCTCCCCCAAATGGTCGCGGGAGTCGCGCGAATTGCTCCGGTGGTCCCCCATGACCCACAGAGTGCCCTGCGGGACGACGATGTCGAAGGGGAGCTCTGACGGGACGTCACCGGGGTACAGATACCCCTCGTCGACAGGTACGCCGTTCACCTCGAGTCTTCCCCCCTTGTCGCAACACACCACGCGGTCACCGCCCACACCGACCACGCGCTTCACGAAGTCGGTCTCGGCGGGCTCGGCCAGCCCCAGTGCCGCGAGCACGCCCCGCGTCGCCGCGCTGACCGGGTTCTCCTGCAGACCCTCCTGTACGAAGGATCCGGTGCCGTCGAAGACGACGACGTCCCCGCGCTCGGGCCCCGAACCGAAACGGTACGCCAGCTTGTTCACCAGAACCCGGTCCCCGACCTGAAGGGTGGGTTCCATCGAGCTGCTGGGGATCTGGAACGGCTGCACCACGAAATGACTGAACAGCAGCACAACGACGGTGCAGGCGAGGCCGAGCAGCCCGGCCCTGCGCCAGGACATCCCGGAGAGACGTTTACCCAGGTGCCCGGAGGAGCGCGATGAACGCACAGAGCGCGACCCCTCTCCCTCTTCCCCGGTGTCGGGGGCGGAAGAGCGGTCGCGCTCCGTGTGCTTCGCTTCGGTGTCCATCGGGGCCAGAGCCTATCCGGCCCCTATGTGAACCCGGCGTGAGTGTGAGCCGAAGCTCAGGCGCGAGAGGCGAGCCGGGGCTCAGTTGTCGCGCTTCTCCTTGATCTTGGCGGCCTTGCCGCGCAGGTCGCGGAGGTAGTACAGCTTCGCGCGACGGACGTCACCGCGGGTGACGAGCTCGATCTTCTCGAAGATCGGGCTGTGCACCGGGAAGGTGCGCTCGACGCCGACGGAGAAGGAGACCTTGCGGACCGTGAAGGTCTCGCTGACGCCCGAGCCCTGGCGGCGGATGACAACGCCCTTGAACTGCTGAATACGCGAGCGGTTGCCCTCGATGACGCGCACGTGGACGTTCACGGTGTCGCCGGGACGGAAGGCGGGGACGTCGCTGCGCAGCGAAGCCGCGTTGACGTTGTCGAGCAGGTGAGCCATGTTGGTCTGCTTCCTCGCCGATGCCACAGGTCATCAGCGGAACGATCGAGATGAGAATCAGGGTGCTGGCCACGTCGGGCGGGCGTCGTTCCCCCTGTGGCAGGGGCGCCGACCGGACGCACAGCAGCGGCCTATTCTTCCACGGCCTCGGGCCTGCGCCAAAATCGGCCGCCGGGCTCCGGCGCCCAGCCCAGGATGGACAGGATCTCGCGGTCCTTCTTGTCGAAGACGGAGGGATCGCAACGCTCAATCAGATCGGGCCTGTTGGCGGCCGTGCGCCGTAGCGCCTCGTCCCGCCGCCAGCGTGCGATCTTCCCGTGGTGCCCGCTGACCAGCACGTCCGGAATGGCGCGACCTCGCCACTCGGGCGGCTTGGTGTACACGGGGCCTTCGAGCAGATTGGCCATCGCGCCGGGTGCGAAGGAGTCGTCCCGGTGCGACTCGGCATTGCCCAGGACGCCCGGCAGCAGCCGGGCCACGGCCTCGGTGATCACCAGGACGGCAGCCTCGCCGCCGGCCAGGACGTAGTCCCCGATGGACACCTCGTAGACCGGTATCCGGGTCGCGTACTCGTCGATGACCCGGCGGTCGATGCCCTCGTAGCGGGCGGGGGTGAAGATCAGCCACGGCCGCTCGGAGAACTCGACGGCGAGTTCCTGGGTGAAGGGGCGGCCGCTGGGGGTGGGCACGACCATCACCGGGCCGTGCGCGCCCGCCTCGTAGCCGCTCGCGAGCGCGTCGTCGAGGGCGTCGCCCCAGGGCTCGGTCTTCATGACCATGCCGGGACCGCCACCGTACGGAGTGTCGTCGACGGTGTTGTGCCGGTCGTACGTCCACCGGCGCAGGTCGTGCACATGGACATCGAGCTGTCCACGCGCGCGTGCCTTGCCGACGAGCGAGACGTTCAGCGGTTCGAGGTACTCGGGGAAGATCGTGACGACGTCGAGCCGCATCAGTTCTCGTCCCTCGACGACGCGATCTCGGCCTCACTGTCGTCGATCAGCCCGGGCGGCGGTGTGATGACGGCCCGCTGCTTCTCCAGGTCGATCTCGCTCACAATGTCGCCGACGAAGGGGATCATCACCTCGCTGCCGTCCGGCCGCTCGACGATGAAAAGGTCCTGCGAGGGCAGATGGCTGATCTCGGTGATCCGGCCGATCTCGGTGCCGTCGGCGAGGACGACATCGAGGTCCATCAGCTGGTGGTCGTAGTACTCGTCCGGTTCCTCGGGCAGCTCTTGTGGGTCCACGTCCGCGATCAGCAGGGTGTTGCGCAGAGCCTCGGCCGCGTTTCGGTCCCGTACGCCCTCGAAGCGCAGCAGCAGCCTGCCGCTGTGCACCCGGCCGGTCTCGATCGTCAGCGGCCCCACCGAGGCCGGGTCGGTGGCCAGCACGGCGCCGGGGGCGAGCCGCAGTTCCGGCTCGTCCGTACGCACCTCGACGGTGACCTCGCCCTTGATGCCGTGGGCGCGGCCGATCCGCGCGACTACCAGCTGCACATGCTTCTCCTTCGATACGACTACGGGCCGGGGCGGGCTCGTAAGCCCTCCCCGGCCCGAGCCGGTGTTCAACAACGTGTCAGCGAACCTGGTCCACGTCGACGAGGTCGACGCGGATGCCACGGCCGCCGATGGCGCCCACGACGGTGCGCAGGGCGCGTGCGGTGCGGCCGTTGCGGCCGATCACCTTACCGAGGTCGTCGGGGTGGACCCGGACCTCGAGCACACGCCCGCGGCGCAGGTTGCGCGAGGCGACCTGCACGTCGTCCGGGTTGTCGACGATGCCCTTCACGAGGTGCTCGAGAGCCTCCTCGAGCATGCTCAGGCCTCGGTCGACTCAGCGGCGGACGCCGACGAGGCAGCCTCGGCCTCGTCCGCCTTCTTGTCGGCCTTCTTCGCCTTCGGGGTGATGGCCTCACCCTTCGGCTCGTCGCCCTCGAGGCCCTTGGTGAAGGCCTCGAACGCGGCGCGCTTGTCCTTCGGCTCCGCGACGAGCAGGGGCGCCGGGGCCGGCAGGCCCTTGTGCTTCTGCCAGTCACCGGTGAGCTTCAGGATGGCGAGGACCGGCTCGGTCGGCTGGGCGCCGACGGACAGCCAGTACTGCGCGCGCTCGGAGTCGACCTCGATGCGCGAGGGGTTCTGCACCGGGTGGTACAGGCCGATCTCCTCGATGGCCCGGCCGTCACGGCGGGTACGGGAGTCGGCAACGACGATGCGGTAGTGAGGCGAACGGATCTTGCCCAGACGCTTCAGCTTGATCTTGACTGCCACGGAAGTGGTGTCTCCTGGTCTTGACGTGGTTGGGCACAACGAGATGCCACGTGGGGTTGCGGTACTCGGGTGCCCGATGGACGCGTCAGCCGGAGGCGAGAGGGTTCCTGTGCGGCTGTCGAGTACAGCTAGCCATTGTGCCACACACCTGCGGCAGCCTCGCACCCGACCGGAGTCGCACCGCCCCCGTCGGGCGGCCCGACCCGGCGGGCGTGGCGGTCAGCTCGCCGCGGCGGCCACT
Source organism: Streptomyces sp. NBC_00322 (assembly GCF_036147535.1). Classification (NCBI taxonomy): domain Bacteria; kingdom Bacillati; phylum Actinomycetota; class Actinomycetes; order Kitasatosporales; family Streptomycetaceae; genus Streptomyces; species Streptomyces sp. NBC_00322. The sequence goes on from NZ_CP108019.1 coordinate 2,750,543, forward strand.
TCCGGGATCCGGAAGGGCTTGCCGCAGCCGCCGCAGACAATGGGCGCCTGGGCGAGAACGGACGGAACGACCCGGACATTGCGCCCGCAGTCGCAGACCGCCTTCACGCGCACACCGCCGCCGGACGAGCCGTGCCGGGCGGCCGGCCCGCGGAAGGAGCGCTTGGTGTCGGAGGCCGTCGCGACCGTGTGCGCCTTGAGAGCGCGCTGAAGTCTCTCGATCGTGGGTCGGTACCGCCTCTTCGCCTCGGGATTGAGCATGACCAGAGAGAAGCCGCTGCTCGGATGCGGCTCGTCGACATGGTCCAGGCCCATCTCCTCGGCGATCGCCAGGAATCGGCGGTTGTGATAGCGGCCGGCGCGTGAGGTGTCGCGGACACCTCGGGCGGCGGCGATGCCATGGACTGCCTCATGGAGCAGTCGCTCGAAGGAGAGCTCGGCGCCACAGGCGGACGAGGACTCTCCGATCAGGGACTCTGGCGCGGCAAGATCCGGCAGCTCGGGGTGGTGCCGCTGAATATCGGCCCACGCCTGTGCCAGCTCTGCGGCGAGAACAGGTGGTGTCGTGCTCACGTCGTGATAACGAGCCGAAGCCCTTGCGGGTTCCATTCCGGGGCATCCCAAATATTTTGCACGTACCCGTCAGTTGCCGTTGATGCGTCCTGACGAGGGCGGGTGCGCTGATCTGCGGAGAAGCCTCGCAGCTCACAACAAGGTGGTACGTAGCGACGCGTACGCCCCAGCGCGTAGGCAAGCTCCGCGCGCCGGGGCGGCTACCCGCTTGCGGGTAGCTCAAGCCTCAGTAGGCGCGGGCCACGATCGCGACAGTACCGGGGGCGTCGTCGGCCTCCGGCACCGACCCGTCCTCGGCTACCAGACACCGTACCGACACCGCCTGTTCGGCGAGCCGGGCCTCGCCGTCCTGGCCCAGCGTCGACCACGCGATTCGCGCCCAGCCGCCCGCGACCGCGGCCTCGGCGGCCTCGTCGATCGTCCGCACCTCGGTCGTACGGGACTCACGGCGCTCCCGCGACTCCCGCAGCAACTGCGCCTGGTCCTCCTCCAGTACCGCGGGCAGCAGCTCGGCCAGGGCGTCGAGGCGCACCGGCTCCTTGCCTCCCGGGATACGGCGGGCCAGCATCGCGGTGCCCGCCTCCAGGTCCCGCGGTCCGATCTCGATCCGTACCGGCACGCCCTTGAGCTCCCAGTCGACCGCGCGGCGGCCGAAGGGGGTGTCGGTGCGGTCGTCGACCTGTACACGCAGGCCCGCGGCCTTGAGCCGGTCGCCGATCTCGCGGACCTTGGCGACCGCCTCGTCGCCCTTGATGGCCATGACGACGACCTGGACGGCGGCGAGTCGGGGCGGGACGCGCAGCCCGTTGTCGTCGCCGTGCGACATGATCAGGCCGCCGACCATCCGGGTGGAGCTGCCCCAGGAGGTCTGCCAGGCGAGCTCCTGCTTGCCGTCCTTCGACAGATACGTGGTGTTGAAGGCCTTGGAGAAGTTGGTGCCGAGCTCATGGCTCGTACCCATCTGCAGGGCCTTGCCGTCGCCCATCATGGCTTCGAGCGTGAGGGTGTTGATGGCGCCGGCGAAGCGCTCCCTGGGCGTCTTGCGGCCGAGCACCACGTCGATGCCGAGGACGTTGACCATGAAGTCCGCGTAGACCTCCTTGTGGATGTACGCGGCGTAATCGCGGGCGTCCTCGTAGGTGGCGTGGGCGGTGTGGCCCTCCTGCCAGAGGAATTCCGTCGTACGGAGGAAGACGCGCGGACGCATCTCCCAACGGACCACGTTGGCCCACTGGTTGATCAGGAGCGGCAGGTCGCGGTAGCTCTGGATCCACTTCGAGAAGTAGTCGTTGATGATCGTCTCGGAGGTGGGGCGTACGACGACGGGCTCCTCGAGCTCCTTGCCGCCCCCGTGGGTGACGACCGCGAGCTCTGGCGCGAAGCCCTCGACGTGCTCAGCTTCCCGAGTCAGGTAAGACTGTGGGATGAAGAGCGGGAAGTAGGCGTTCTGGGCGCCCGCGTCCTTGATGCGGGCGTCCATCTCCTGCTGCATCCGCTCCCACAGGCCGTATCCGTACGGTCGGATGACCATGGTGCCGCGCACCGGGCCGTTGTCCGCCAGCTCGGCCTTGTTGATCAGGTCCTGGTACCAGCGTGGGAAGTCTTCCGACTGGGGCGTGAGAACGGGTGCCTTTGCCATGGCGCGCATCGTACGGCGACACCGGTGCCGAACGTGAATCGGCCTGCGTCCTGGGGGCGCACGCCGGTGGCACGCAAGCATTGCCATTCAACCCCTGGACTTGCGGACGCATGCGGAGTTCTCTGGCATACGGGGGAGCGCAGGCGTACGCACACGGGGGGCTGTCCTTCAGGGCTCGGCTGACCTCTTGGCGGATTGGGGCGCTTTCTGATGACACCGACTCTCGTCCAGCACCGACCCCATGCGGCGTCCGCGGCTCCGTCCCCGGCGGAGGCGTGCGCGCGGGCCCGGGACTGGGCCGAGATCCAGGAACGGATGCTGGTGCCGCTCTACGAGGCGGTGTACGAGCGCCTGGAGGTCGGTCCGGGGACGCGGCTGCTCGGTCTCGGCTGCGGGTCCGGTCTGGCACTGCTGATCGCATCAGCGCGCGGTGCGAGCGTGACCGGCTGCGACACGGACCGCGAACGGCTGGCGCTGGCGCGGGAACGGATGGCTCCGGACCCGGGTGTGCGCCGTGATGTCGAACTCGTGGAAGGCGAAGCGGCGGCGGATCCGGCGCGGCCTGCGTACAACCTGATCACCGCGTTTCAGCCGATCGGCTGTATGGCGGGTGACTCTGAGGGTCTCGTTCCGGCGCTGACGGCGGCCGTGGAACTTGCCGAACGCGGCAGCGCGGTTGTCCTGAGCGGCTGGGGCCCGCCGGAGCGGTGCGCCACGTCGGGCGTCCTGCGGGTGGCGGGACGGCTGACGGACCCCCTGCGCACGGGCGGCTGGCGCACGGCCCGTCGGGACGACCTGGAGGACGTCGCGTCCCGGGCCGGCCTGAAGCCCGACGGCTCGGGGCGGGTGGCATGCCCCTTCGGCTACGCGGACATGGAGAGCGCGGTGCGGGGGCTGCTGTCGACGGGGCTTTACGGGGCGGCGGTTCGGGCGACGGATGTGTCGCAGGTGGAGAAGGAGATTACGGAGGCGCTGCATCCGCATCGGCGGCGGGACGGGACGGTGTGGATGCCGAATGTGTTCCGGTACCTGATTGCGCGGACGCGCTGACGGGGGTGGTGCGATTCGGGTGGCCGGGGTGGGGTGGGCCGCTGTGCGGGGCTTTCCCCTACCCGCCCCTTCCCACAACCGGGGCAGGCCCCGGACCCCACGGGGGCGGCAGCTTCGCGCCGCGGGGTGCGGGGCCCGTGCGCGACGCACGGTGCGGCCCCGGGCCCGACGCCCGGGCCAGGCCCCTGCTCCCCACGGAGCGGTTGCTTCGCACCGCTGGGCGCGCGCCGGTTCGCGCCGCTACGGCCGACCGTCGGGGGTAGGCCCGGAGCCCGGCGGGTGGCAGCGTCGCACCGCACTGTGCGGGCGCGTGCGTAGCGCAGCTTGCAGGCCGGTTCGCGCCAACACGGCCCACTACCCGGGCAGGCCCCCGGAATCCCACGGGCGGCAGCTTCGCCCGGCACTCTGCGGGCGGATGTGCGGTGCAGAGCCGACCATCGGGGGCTGGCCCCGGCCCCACGAGGGTGGCAGCTTCGCGGCGCAGGCGCCGCCCGGTGACACCCGTTCGCGGCTTGGGGCGGGGGCTCATTCGCAGGGCAGCACAGCGCGCGGCGCAGTTCGCGCCGCCACGGCCGATCGTCGGCCCGCCTACGCGTCCTTGGTGAGGCGTGCGATGCCCGCCGCGCGGTAGGCCGATTCCTCGTCGAGTGTCTCGTGGGTCAGGACCGCCTCGGCCAGGGCGTCCAGGCGGTCGCGGTTCTCACGGAGTTGGCGGCAGGCGCTCTCGTAGCACTCGTCGACGATGCGGCGCATCTCGTGATCCACCGCGTCCAGCGTCGCGGGCGCCGCCGTGAGGCCGTACGGCTGCTGGGCATCCCCGGGGATCGCGGTCAGCCTGCCGACGCGCTGGCTCATGCCCCAGCGGCCGACCATGCCCCGGGCCAGCTGGGTGACCTGTTCGAGGTCGCTTTCCGAGCCCGTCGTGATCACGTCGAAGACGACATGCTCGGCCGCCATGCCGCCCAGCGAGCCGACGATGCGGCCGCGCAGATACTCCTCCGTGTACGCGTACCTGTCGGCGTCCGGGGTGGAGATCGTCACGCCAAGCGCCTGGCCGCGCGGCACGATGGTCACCTTGCGGACCGGGTCGGCGCCCGGCTGGAGCATGCCGAGCAGGGCGTGGCCGCTCTCGTGGTAGGCGGTGCGACGGCGTTCCTCCTCCGGCATCACCAGTGCGCGTTCCGCGCCGAGCTGGACCTTCTCCAGTGCGGCGAAGAGGTCGGACTGGGTAATCGCGGGCTCCTGGCGCTTGACCGCGAGGAGCGCCGCCTCGTTGGCGAGGTTGGCGAGTTCCGCGCCCGTCATCCCCGGTGTCGCACCGGCGATCCGGCCCAGGTCGACGTCATCGGCGAGCGGGATCTCCCGCGTGTGGATCCCCAGGATCGCCTCCCGGCCGCCCCTGTCCGGCGGTGAGACCTGGACGACCCGGTCGAAGCGGCCTGGCCGGGTCAACGCGGGATCGAGCACGTCCGGCCGGTTGGTGGCGGCGATGACGACCACGCCCTCCGAGCCGGTGAAGCCGTCCATTTCGTTGAGGATCTGGTTGAGCGTCTGCTCGCGCTCGTCGTGACCGCCCAGGCCCGCCCCGCCGCCGCGCGTCCGCCCGATGGTGTCGATCTCGTCGATGAAGACGACGGAGGGAGCCGCCTTGCGGGCCTCGGCGAAGAATTCACGGACCCGGCTCGCGCCGACGCCGACGATCATCTCGATGAACTCCGACGCCGAGGCCGAGAAGAACGGCACGCCCGCCTCCCCCGCCACCGCCCGCGCGAGCAGCGTCTTCCCGGTCCCGGGCGGCCCCGCGAGCAGCACGCCGCCGGGCATCCTGGCGCCCATCTTCCGGTACGCCTGCGGGTTCTTGAGGAAGTCGACGACGTCGTTGAGCTCTGCCTCGACCTCGTCGATCCCGGCGATGTCCTCGAACGTGGTGCGTTTGCCCGGCTCGAGTTCGACCGGTCCGGCCGGCGGCTTGGGGGCGAGCACGCCGCCGCCCGGCGCGGCGCCCATGCGACGGGCGATGAACACCCACAGCAGTACGAGAAGCGCCATCGGTGCGAGGGAGATCAGCAGATTGGCCGGAATGCTGCGCTCCTGGACGACCGGCTCGGCCGTCACGGTGACCTGCCGCCTGCTCAGCTCGTCCCACAGCTTGTCGTCGGCGAAGGCCGGACGCTGGGTCTTGAACGCGGTGTAGTCGCCCTCGCCGTCGGGGGCCGGGGCCTTCTGCTTGAGCCGGCCCTGGATCGCGTCGCCCTCGGAGTGGATCTTCGAGACATTGCCGGCCGCGACCTGCTTGCTGAACTCCGTGTACGGGATGGTGGGCTCGCCGACGCCGTTGAAGAAGGACAGCAGAAGGTTGGCGATCAGATAGACGACGAGCGCGGCGAGGATCAGTCCGATCCAGCCGCCGGGCATCCTCTTCCTTGGCGGAGGCGGTGGGGGCGCGCCTTCCGAGCGCCACGGCTGGTCCGTCCGGTCGCGTGGGGGTACGGGGTTGGCCACGCCTGTTCTCCTCCGCCCTGCCTCGGCCCCTGTGCCCATGACCGCATGGATCCCTTGGCATCGCCAGCCGAAGACGTATCCGGGGGCACCTACCCGGGGCAGGACGGCAAAAGGGCCCGCGGCCGCTCCGGCCGCGGGCCCTTCAGAACTGCTGTCAGCCCATGAACTTCTTGAACTCGTCGGGCAGTTCGAAGTCCTTGCCCGGCTCACCCGCCGGCAGTCCGAACGCCCCGCCCTGCGCCGCCTGCTCGCGGCGCGCCGCTGCCGCCTGCTCCTCGGCCTTGCGCTTCATCGGGTTGCCGCTCTTGCGCTTGCCCTTGGCCTGCTTGATCTGCTTCTTCTGCCGGCCGGGGCCGCCGCCCATGCCCGGCATCCCTGGCATTCCCGGCATCCCGCCGCCCTGCGCCATCCTCGACATCATCTTGCGAGCCTCGAAGAACCGCTCCACCAGGCCCTTCACCGCGCTGACCTCGACACCCGAGCCCTTGGCGACACGGGCCCGGCGCGAGCCGTTGATGATCGTCGGGTCATGGCGCTCAGCCGGGGTCATCGACTTGATGATCGCGGCCATACGGTCCACGTCGCGCTCGTCGATGTTGTTGATCTGGTCCTTGATCTGCCCCATACCGGGCAGCATCCCGAGCAGCTTGGAGATGGAGCCCATCTTCCTGACCTGCTCCATCTGGGCCAGGAAGTCGTCGAGCGTGAAGTCCTTGCCCTTGCTGCTCGCCAGCTTGGAGGCCATCTTGGCGGCCTCTTCCTGGCTGAAGGTCTGCTCGGCCTTCTCGATCAGGCTGAGCATGTCGCCCATGCCGAGGATGCGGGACGCCATGCGGTCCGGGTGGAACGCGTCGAAGTCGTCCAGCTTCTCGCCGTTGGAGGCGAACATGATCTGGCGGCCGGTGACGTGCGCGATGGAGAGCGCCGCACCACCGCGGGCGTCGCCGTCGAGCTTGGAGAGCACCACGCCGTCGAAGCCGACGCCGTCACGGAAGGCCTCCGCGGTGTTGACCGCGTCCTGACCGATCATCGCGTCGACGACGAAGAGGACCTCGTCGGGGCTGACGGCGTCGCGGATGTCCGCGGCCTGCTGCATCAGCTCCTGGTCGATGCCGAGGCGGCCGGCGGTGTCGACGATGACGACGTCGTACTGCTTGGCCCGGGCGTGCTCGATGGAGTCCTTGGCGACCTTGACCGGGTCGCCGACTCCGTTGCCCGGCTCCGGCGCGTACACCGCGACGCCCGCGCGCTCGGCGACGACGGCGAGCTGGTTGACCGCGTTGGGGCGCTGCAGGTCACAGGCGACGAGCAGCGGCGCATGACCCTGGCCCTTGAGCCAGAGGCCCAGCTTTCCGGCGAGCGTGGTCTTACCGGCACCCTGGAGGCCCGCGAGCATGATCACGGTCGGCGGCTGCTTGGCGAAGCGCAGGCGGCGCGTCTCGCCACCGAGGATGCCGATGAGCTCCTCGTTGACGATCTTGATGACCTGCTGGGCCGGGTTCAGTGCCTGGGAGACCTCGGCGCCGGTCGCGCGTTCCTTGATCTGCTTGATGAAGGCGCGGACGACGGGCAGCGCCACGTCCGCCTCGAGCAGCGCGATACGGATCTCGCGCGCCGTGGCGTCGATGTCCGCCTCGGACAGGCGGCCCTTGCCCCGGAGGTTCTTGAATGTCGCGGCAAGGCGGTCGGAGAGGGTGTCGAACACGGTGGTCGCGGATCCTCAGATGTCGGGAGCGGGCGGACAGTGTCCCCCAGGGTATCCGGCCGCGCGAGGTGGGGTCTGCCCCGTGGGGGGTCTCACATCAGCCGCGCAGTACGGCCTCCAGGGCACGGGCGGTCCTGGCCGCCTCCTCGGCGGGCAGTGGCGCGCCCTCGGGATCGGTCACATAGAAGGCGTCGACGGCATTCGAGCCGAGAGTGGAGACATGGGCGCTGCGCACCCGTACCGCCTCGTCCTCCAGTGCCCGGCCGATCCGGTGCAGCAGGCCCGGCGCGTCCTGGGCGCGGACCTCGATGACCGTGGCCAGGCTCGAACCCGCAGCGGCGACCGTGACCCGCGGTGGCGGGGCCTGCACCCCGCGGCGGCGCGGGTAGGCGGACTCCCGCTCGGCGAGTCTGGCCGGGATGTCGAGCGAGCCGTCCAGGGCCCGGACGAGATCGCTGCGCAGGCGGGCGGCCTGCGGGAGGGAACCGTACTCGGCGGCGACGCGCCAGCTCAGCAGCAGTACGCCGGAGGGTCCGCCCAGTTCGCTGGGCAGGTCGATGGTGCGCAGATCGGCGGCGCGTACGGTCAGCCGGTGCAGGGCGAGCACTCCGGCCGCGGCGGGCAGTACGCCCGGCTGGTCGGGCAGCGCGATCAGCAGCTCGACGCCGACCGGTTCGGGTTCCTCCCCCGCGGGCGCCTCGGTCTGGGCGTGCAGCGCGAGTACGGGTTCGCCGGTCCGCAGCGCCTCGATGGCGAGCCGTTCCTGTTCGGCGCTGGGCGCCGCGAGCTCCGGCTCGGCCGGGGCGTTGCCCGCGAGAACGGCCGCGACGCGTTTGACCAGGTCGGTCACGAGCGAGCCGCGCCAGGACGACCAGGCCGCGGGCCCGGTGGCGAGTGCGTCGGCCTCGGTGAGGGCGTGCAGCAGCTCCAGGGTGCTCACCGATCCCACGACCTCGGCGACGGAGGCGACCGTCGCCGGATCGTCCAGATCGCGCCGGGTGGCTGTTTCGATCAGCAGCAGATGGTGGCGTACGAGGGTGGCGATGACGGCCACGTCGGCGCGGTCGAATCCGATCCGGGTGGCGACGTCCCGCGCGATGGTCTCGCCGGCCACCGAGTGGTCGCCGGGCCAGCCCTTGCCGATGTCGTGCAGCAGGGCGGCGATCAGCAGCAGGTCGGGGCGGCCGACACGGCGGGTCAGCGCCGAGGCCTTGACCGCGGCCTCGACGAGATGCCGGTCGACGGTCCAGGTGTGCACGGCATTGCGCTGCGGGCGGCACCGTACGCGCTCCCAGTCGGGCAGCAGCCGGGTGATCAGGCCCTCGGCCTCCAGCGCCTCCCACACACCGATCGTCGACTCCCCCGCGCCGAGCAGGGTGACGAGCTCCTCGCGCGCCTCGGCGGGCCAGGGCACGGGCAGCGGCCGGGTGGTCGCGGCGAGTCGCCTTACCGCGTGAAGGGAGATCGGCAGACCCGACTGGGCGGCCGCGGCAGCGGCTCGCAGCGGGAGCACGGGGTCGCGCTCGGGCTTGGCGGTGCGGGCGAGCACCACCTCGCCGTCCTGCTCGACAACGCCTTCGGCGAGCGGACTGCGCTCGGGCTGCTGTCCACGGCCACCGCCGAGCATGGCGCGCAGCCGGGGCCGTACGGCCCGTGACCTGAGCACCCGGTTCACCTCGCGCCAGGTGACATCGGTGGCGTACGAGACGGTGCGCGCCGCCTCGTAGACCTGGCGCAGCAGCGCGTCGGCGTCCAGCAGGCCCAGCTCGGCGGCGACCTGGTCCTGCTCCTGGAGGGCGAGGCGGTCGGTGGCCCGCCCGGTCGTCAGATGCAGCGCGTCGCGGGTGTCCAGCAGCGTCCGGCGCGCCTCGGCGAGCCCTTCGCGCGGCGCGTCGGCGAGCCAGGAGGCGGCGACGGCGCGCAGTGCGGTGGCGTCGCGCAGGCCGCCGCGCGCCTCTTTCAGGTCGGGCTCCAGAAGGAACTGCAGCTCGCCCTGGCGCTCGGCCCGTTCGCGGCAGAGCTCGTCGAGCTGGGGCAGCCGCTTGGGGGCCTGGTTGCGCCAGTCGGCCAGTACAGCGGTGCGCAGCCCGGCGACCAGGCCCAGATCGCCCGCGACCGGGCGCGCGTCCAGCAGCCCCAGCTGCACCTTCAGGTCCTCGCCCGCGGTCTTGCGGGCCTCGCCCGGGGTGCGTACGGAGTGGTCGAGGGCGAGCCCCAGGTCCCACACCGGGTACCAGATCCGGTCCGCGAGTGCGGCGAGCGCGCCCGCTCCGGCGCTCCCGTCGTGCAGCAGGAGCAGATCGAGGTCGCTGCGCGGGGACAGCTCCCCGCGTCCGTAGCCGCCGACGGCGACGAGCGCAGCGCCGCGCACCTTCGCCTCCAGACAGGCGGTGGTGAAGAGCGCGGACAGCCACTCGTCGGTCAGCCTGGCAAGGGCCGCACGGCGCGGCGGCCCGGACTGCTCCTTCTCGTTGAGAAGGCGCAGCCGGGCCGCCGCATAGCCGCTGGGTCCCGAGTCTTCCGCTTCGGTGGTCACTTCGAGGCTCGTCACCCAGTAGCTCCTGTTCTGTAGAGCGGTCCGCGACTCAGAGCGCGTCGGGGCCGCGCTCGCCGGTCCGCACCCGTACGGCCGTGTCGACCGGGACGCTCCAGACCTTGCCGTCGCCGATCTTGCCGGTGCGGGCCGCCTTGACGACCACATCGATGAGCTGTTCGGCGTCGTCGTCCTCGACCAGTACCTCGATACGGATCTTCGGCACCAGGTCGACGGTGTACTCCGCGCCCCGGTAGACCTCGGTGTGACCACGCTGGCGGCCATATCCACTGGCCTCCGTGACCGTGAGGCCCTGGACGCCGAAGGCCTGCAGGGCCTCCTTGATCTCGTCCAGCCGGTGTGGCTTCACGACTGCGGTGATGAGCTTCATGCGTCCACCTTCTTGTTCTCTGCAGCTGCCACGGAGTCGGCCGGCGTGGGCACGGCCTTGCGGGAACCGGCGCCGCCGCCCGCACCGCTGAAGTCGTACGCCGTCTCGGCGTGCTCGTCCTGGTCGATTCCGGAGACCTCGACGTCCTCGTCCACCCGCATACCGATGGTCTTGTCGAGGATGAAGGCGAGGATCGCCGATGCCACCAGAGAGTAGGCCAGCACCGCTCCGACACCGACGGCCTGCTTGCCGAGCTGGTCGAGGCCGCCGCCGTAGAAGAGGCCCTTGGCGTCGGACTGGACGCCACCGGTGGCGAAGAAGCCGATGAGCAGGGAGCCGACGACACCGCCGACGAGGTGGACGCCGACGACGTCCAGGGAGTCGTCGTAGCCGAGCTTGAACTTCAGGCCGACTGCCATGGCGCACAGCACACCGGCGATGACACCGATCGCGATCGCGCCGAGCGGCGAGCAGGAGCCGCCGGACGGGGTGATGGCGACCAGACCGGCCACCGCGCCGGAGGCGGCACCGAGCGTGGTGAACGCACCGTGGCGGATCTTCTCGTAGGCGAGCCAGGCGAGCATCGCGGCGGCCGTGGCGACCTGCGTGTTGACGAACATCACCGCACCGACGCCGTCGTCGTTGCCCAGCCACGATCCGGCGTTGAAGCCGAACCAGCCGAACCACAGCAGACCGGCGCCGAGCATCACCAGCGGCAGGCTGTGCGGCCGCATCGGGTCCTTCTTGAAGCCGACACGCTTTCCGATGACCAGGATCACGCCGAGGGCCGCGGCTCCGGCGTTGATGTGGACGGCGGTACCACCGGCGAAGTCGATGACACCGAGCTCGAAGAGCCAGCCTCCCGCGCCCCACACCCAGTGCGCGACCGGGAAGTACACGACGGTGACCCACAGCGTGATGAACAGCGCCCAGGCGGTGAACTTGACGCGGTCGGCGAGCGCACCGCTTATCAGCGCGGGCGTGATGATCGCGAACATGAGCTGGAAGACGGCGAAGACGTACACCGGGATGGTGTAGCCGTCCCACAGCTGGGTGAGGCCGAGGCCGCTCAGTCCGACGTAGTCGGAGGTCCAGCCGATGAGGCCACCCTTGTCGGTGCCGAAGGCGGCGCTGAATCCGTACAGCACCCACAGGATCGTGACGATCCCGAGGCTGATGAAGCTCATCATCAGCATGTTCAGGGTGGACTTGACCCGGACCATGCCTCCGTAGAAGAAGGCCAGGCCCGGTGTCATGATCATCACCAGGGCGGAACAGATGAGCATGAAGCCGGTGTTGGCTGCTGACAGCGTCGGGGTGTCTGCTGCAAGCGTCGAGATGCCTGTTGGCATCGGCGTCTCCTCGTCGTCGGTGCGGCCGCGTGCGGGCGAAGCCTGAGCGGAAGGGCGGGCCGGTTATGCGCCCTGAGATTGGCCCAATGCCGTTTCCGTCGATGCCGCACGATGTTTCGCCGCAGTGACGAAGAGGTCCGGCGTGTTACACCGCCATGAACAGCGGGGTCACGAGTACGTAACGGGAGTACCCTCTCCGCACGTCACGGGGCCCCGGAAAAAGTGCCCCGTCATCCGCCCCGCAGAACCGGCCGCGACGTCACCCGGCTGACCTGGCGATGGGGGAGCCGAGTCGGGCTGTTTCGAGGTGAACGTCGCGGCCGGGGCCTGCTGGGCGCAGCCCTCTCAGACCGCTTCTGCGGTCTCGGGCAGCTGGGATGTGAGCTGGTCGGTGAAGTGGGCGACCTCGGCCACGTCACCGAAGTCGCGGGCCGCGGTGTCGACGGTCTTGCGCAGCCGGGTGTTGACCCGCTCGGAGCGGACCCGCTTGGCGACCTTCAGCGCCTGCCCGGCCAGGGCCGTCGACTGTTCGGGCTCCCTCTTGAGCAGATGAACGGTGGCCATGCCGATCAGATTCAGTGCGTACGACCGCTGGTGCTCCTCGTCCTTGCCGAAAAGCTCCACGGCGCGCTGCATTATCGGCTCGGCGAGCGAGGCATACGTGGGGCTGCGGCCCGCCACATAGGCCAGATCGCGGTAGGAGTGCGCGTTCTCGGCATTGAGCTCGGCCTCGGAGAAGAAGCGGATCCAGTCGGGCTCCGGCTCGCCGTCGAGACCGGCGTCGGCGAAGGTGTCCTCGGCCATCCGGACGGCTCGCTTGCACTTGCTGGGCTGGCCCATATTGGCGTACGACCGGGCCTCCATCGCATACAGCATCGCCTGGGTGCGCGGGGTCGCACAGTCGCGGCTGCCGTACTGCGCGAGATGGACGAGCTCCAGGGCGTCGTCCGGCCGCCCCAGGTGGATCATCTGGCGGCTCATGGAGGACAGGATGTACGAGCCGAGAGGCTTGTCGGCCGCCTCCTTGGCGGCGTGCAGCGCGAGCACGAAGTACTTCTGCGCGGTGGGCTGCAGGCCGACGTCGTAACTCATCCAGCCGGCGAGCTCGGCGAGCTCGGCCGCGCACTTGAACAGCCGCTGCGCGGTGGCTTCGGGCTGCGGCTCCTGCAACAGGTCGGTGACCTCGTGCAGTTGGCCCACCACGGCCTTGCGGCGCAGTCCGCCGCCGCACTGGGCGTCCCACTGGCGGAACATCGCGGTGGTGGACTCCAGCAGATCGAGCTCGGGCCTGGAGAGCCGCGAGGACCTGCGCGCGGCGGCCGGCGGCGCTCCCGGCTCGCCGACCGGGGAGGGCACCAGCCAGCGCTGCATCGGCTCGACGAGCGCGGGGCCCGCGGCCAGGGCGAGCGAGGTGCCGAGGAAGCCGCGCCGCGCCAGCATCAGATCGCTGCGCGAGAACTCGCTAAGGAGGGTGACGGTCTGCGAGCCGGCCCACGGCAGGTCGACCCCGGACACCGACGGTGACTGGTGCGCCGAGCGCAGACCGATGTCCTCGATGGCGACAACACACCCGAAGCGCTCGGAGAACAGCTCGGAGAGGATGCGCGGGATCGGCTCGCGCGGCTGCTCGCCGTCGAGCCAGCGGCGCACCCGCGAGGTGTCGGTGCTGATGTGGTGTGCGCCCATCTGGCGCGCCCTGCGGTTCACTTGGCGCGCCAGCTCGCCCTTCGACCAACCGCTGCGCACGAACCACGAGCCCAACTGCTCGTTCGGGCGCTTGCCGGTATTCGTACCGCCTGCGCCGGTGCCGCCCACTGGATTGCCCCCATCCGCCGAAAAGCTCTGTCGCCCGAACCCTTACCAGAATGCCGTGAACTGAAGCTCTCCGTAGGGAGGTTGCGCCCCATCGAACAGGAAACCGAGTTGCCTCCGGCATACCCGCGGATGCGCAGAACTCCAGGGCTCGTGTACTGAAAGTAGTCCCACGATCACCCCTCCAGCGAGGGCGATTCCAGAAACGCCACCATTCGCCACCCCTTCGAATGAACTCCCCTGCCGTCAGGCACGATTCACTTGACACACGACGATCAGGAGTCAGCGGAGCGGTGCACGCGCAGGCGCGCGACCCGGGCCGCACCACCCCTCTCGCCACTGTGCGCCGCCGGACCTTCACCGATTGCGACGCAGTGTCACGAGCGGACTTCGGGTCGTAACCACCGGCGATTCGACCCGTTGGAGGGGGCATGGGCTTCACAATCGGCGGCAGCCGGGGGATCAGTCAGATCAGGCCCGGCTCACGGCGCCGTGCGCGCACCGCGGAGTGCACCGTGGTGGCGGAGTACACGGGGCTTTGGGGCTGGGACGTGGCGCCGGGGGCGCGAGCGGCTTCGGGCGAGTGTTCCTGCGGGGCGGGCGACTGCGCGTCCCCGGGGGCTCATCCACTCCGCTTCGCCCCCGAGGTCCCCGCAGGCGCCACGCTGGACGAGGTCACCAGGGCATGGGCCCAGGTACCGGGCGCGGCGCTGCTGCTGCCGGTCGGCCGCGCCTTCGACATCCTGGACGTCGCCGCCCCGGCGGGCCGGCGGGCGCTGGTGCGCCTGGAGCGCATGGGCCTGCCGCTCGGCCCGGTGACGGCCACGCCGGACGGCCGCTGCCAGTTCTTCGTCGCGCCGGGCGCGGCCGACGAACTCCCGCAGCTGCTCTACCGGATGGGCTGGGACGACGCGGACCTGGACCTGCACTGCCTGGGCCCGGGCGCGCACATCACGGCGCCGCCGTCGGACCACGCGGGTCTTGGGCCGGTCAGCTGGCTGCGACCCCCGTCGCTGGACACGGCGACGGCGCCGCCGGAGGCGCGGCTGCTGCTGGGGACGCTGGCGTACGTCTGCCACCGTTCCTGAACCGGGGCCCCCGGACCTCAGCGATTGCGGACATGCGGCCGAAGGTCGTATGTCGGGGGTCCGGGCGGAGCCCCGGTAAAGGGCGAGCTACTCGCCGATCAGCGCATCCACGAACGCCTCCGGCTCGAACGGTGCCAAGTCGTCCGGCCCCTCGCCCAGGCCCACCAGCTTCACCGGGACGCCCAGCTCGCGCTGGACCGCGACCACGATGCCGCCCTTGGCCGTGCCGTCCAGCTTGGTCAGCACGATGCCGGTGATGTCCACGACCTCCGCGAAGACCCGGGCCTGTACCAGGCCGTTCTGACCCGTAGTGGCGTCCAGGACCAGCAGGATCTCGTCCAGCGGGCCGTGCTTCTCGACGACGCGCTTGACCTTGCCGAGCTCGTCCATCAGGCCGGTCTTGGTGTGCAGCCGGCCGGCGGTGTCGATCAGTACGACGTCCGCGCCCTCGGCGATACCCTCCTTGACCGCGTCGAACGCGACCGACGCCGGGTCGCCGCCCTCGGGCCCGCGCACCGTGCGCGCGCCGACCCGCTCGCCCCAGGTCTGGAGCTGGTCCGCGGCCGCTGCGCGGAACGTGTCCGCCGCACCGAGAACAACCGAGCGGCCGTCCGCGACGAGCACCCGCGCCAGCTTTCCGGTCGTCGTGGTCTTTCCGGTGCCGTTGACACCGACGACCATGACGACGCCCGGGGTGTCCAGACCGCTCTCGGTCTTCACCGCACGGTCGAAGTCGGTGCCGAGGAGGTGCAGCAGCTCCGCGCGCAGCAGCCCGCGCAGTTCGTCGGGCGTACGCGTGCCGAGCACCTTCACCCGCTCGCGCAGCCGCTCGACCAGCTCCTGGGTCGGCGCGACGCCGACGTCCGCGGTGAGCAGGGTGTCCTCGATCTCCTCCCAGGTCTCCTCGTCGAGGTGCTCGCGCGACAGGAGCGTGAGCAGACCCTTGCCGAGGGAGTTCTGGGAGCGAGCGAGACGCGCGCGCAGCCGGACCAGCCGGCCGGCGGTCGGCTCGGGGATCTCGATCTCGGGGGCGAGGGGCTCCTCGACGACGACCGGAGCCGTGGCTCCCGTGGTGTCGGGGAGATCGACCTCCTCGATCGTGCGGCGCGGCTCCTCGACCGTCGGGGCGGCGTCCTCACCGACCTGAGGCTCGGCGGGCGGGGCAGTGATGGTCGGCGTGCTCGACGGTGCCGAGGGCGGCAGCTGCTTCTTCTTGCGGCTGCTGACCACGAGCCCGCTGATCGCGCCGACCGCGACCAGGGCGATGACTACAGCAAGGATGAGGATTTCCATAACCCGACCAGTATGCGTGACCTCGCAGATGGCCGTTCGCTCCCTCTGCGGGGCTGCGCGCCCTGCGGGAAGGGCCGGTCCGCCGCCCTGTCCCGTGGGCGAGCCCGGGCTGCGCGGCCACCGTCGTGGTCGCCCAGGGCGTGTTTGAGAAGTAGCGCCGTCCGCCCGAAGGGCGGGCCCCGCGGCGTCTGGTGCGTGCAATCGCAAGGCGGAGGATCGTCCTCGTACTGGACGTACTTGGGCGACTCCGACAACACCGCGAGTGTGCGTGCCAGGCGCCGCGGGGTGGGGGTACCTCCCAGGCGAAGCTCTGGGGGAGGGACGTCTCAAACACGCCCTAGCCCCTCGCAGAACCCGGGCCCTCCGCTCTATCAATCTGACGCGACGTCAGCTACCGTCCCTCTTCGCCGTGCTCATACGCTGCGGAGGGGGACGTTCCCATGGCCTTCACGGTGGCCCGCTTCAATCTCGTCGATCCCGACGCGACACCCGAGACCCTCGCGGCCCGCTATCGCGCCGCCCTGGAAATGGCCGCGTACGCCGACGACCGCGGCATCGACACGATCCAGACCGAGGAGCACCACGGCGCCGGCAACAACTGGCTGCCCTCGCCCTTCGTCTTCGCCGGCGCGGTCCTCGGCTCCACCCGCCGTATCGCGGTCACCGTCTCCGCGATCATCGGCCCGCTCTACGATCCGCTGCGGCTGGCCGAGGACATCGCCGTGCTCGACCTGATCGGCAAAGGACGACTGGTCACGGTCGCGGGCATCGGCTACCGGCCCGAGGAGTACGAGGCCCACGGCGTCGACTGGGGCAGGCGCGGCAAGATCCAGGATCTGCTCCTGGAGACCCTCCTCAAGGCGTGGACGGGCGAGCCCTTCACCTACGAGGGCCGTACGGTACGGGTCACCCCGCGCCCGTACACCCAGCCCCACCCCCTGCTGCTCGTCGGCGGCTCGTCGAAGGCGGCGGCCCGCCGCGCCGCCCGCCTCGGGCTGCCGTTCTTCCCGAGCGCGCATCTGCCGGAGCTTCAGGCGTACTACCAGGACAGGCTCGCCGAATACGGCACCGAGGGCTGGACGATGATGCCCGCCGAGAAGACGCCGCTCCTGCATCTGTCCGAGGACCCGGACCGCACCTGGGCAGAGTACGGAAAGCACTTCCTGCACGAGGCCCGGATGTACGCCTCGTGGCAGTCCAAGGACATCCGCTCGGCGGTGAAGTCCGCCGCCACCACCGTCGACGAACTCCGCGCCGAGGGCGTGTACCGGATTGTCACGCCGGACGAGTGCGTGGCGCTGGGCGCCGAGAGTCTCGTACTGCATCCGCTGTGCGGCGGCATGCCGGTGGACGAGGGCTGGCGCAGCCTGCAGCTGATGTGCGAACACGTACTGCCCCGGCTCACTGGGTGAGCCGGGGCAGTTCCGTGGTGAGGAGAGGGGCAGCGGGGATTAGCCCATCTCCTCCAACGCCTTGCCCTTCGTCTCCTTGACGTACCTGAGCACGAAGGGGATCGAGAGCACGGCGAAGGCTGTGTAGATGACGTACGTGCCCGAGAGGTTCCAGTCCGACAGGCTCGGGAAGCTCGCGGTGATGGCCCAGTTGGCGATCCACTGGGCGGAGGCGGCGACGCCGAGCGCCGCGGCGCGGATCCGGTTGGGGAACATCTCGCCCAGGAAGACCCAGACCACAACGCCCCAGGAGAGGGCGAAGAAGAGCACGAAGACATGGGCGGCGACCAGGGCCACGACACCCTGGGTGGTGGGCAGCTTGCCGTCGACGAGATCGGCGGAGAAGGCCCAGGCCTCGAAGGCCAGCGCGATCGCCATACCGGCCGAGCCGACGAGGGCGAGCGGGCGGCGGCCGATCCTGTCCACGAGGACCATCGCGATCACGGTGCCGATGATGTTGATGATCGAGGTGGTGAAGGAGTAGAGGAACGAGTCGGTGGGGTCGATGCCGACGGACTGCCACAGCGTCGAGGAGTAGTAGAAGGCGACGTTGATGCCGACGAGCTGCTGGAAGACCGAGAGTCCGATGCCGACCCAGACGATGGGCAGGAAGCCGGAGCGGCTGCCCAGCAGGTCCTTGAAGGTCGACTTGTGCTCGCTGCGCATCGCCTGGTCGATCTCGGCGACGCGGGCGTCCAGGTCCACGCTGTGGCCCTCGACCTCGCCGAGGACCTCCTTCGCCCGGTCGGTCCTGCCGACGGAGATCAGGAAGCGGGGCGACTCGGGGATCACGAAGGACAGCAGCCCGTAGAGCACCGCGGGCACGACCATGACGCCGAGCATCCACTGCCAGGCCTCGAGCCCGCCGATCTCGCCGCGCTGCTCACCGTCGGCGAGTTGCAGGATGCCGTAGTTCACCAGCTGGGACACGGCGATGCCGATGACGATCGCGGCCTGCTGGAAGGAGGCGAGCCGGCCGCGGTAGGCGGGCGGGGAGACCTCGGCGATATAGGCCGGGCCGATGACCGATGCCATGCCGATGGCGAAGCCACCGATGACGCGCCAGAAGGCGAGGTCCCAGAGGGCGAAGGGGACGCAGGAGCCGACCGCGCTGATGGTGAAGAGCGCGGCGGCGATCTGCATACAGCGGATGCGGCCGATACGGTCGGCGATCCGGCCGGCGGTGGCCGCGCCGATGGCGCAGCCGATCAGGGCGATCGCGATGACCTGGGCGAGCGTTCCGGAGCCTATGTCGTAGCGGTCGCGGATGGCCTCGACAGCGCCGTTGATGACCGAACTGTCGTAGCCGAAGAGGAAACCGCCCATCGCGGCGGCGGCCGTGATGAAGATGACATGGCCGAGGTGGTCGGGATGGGCCTCACGGGCTCCCGATGCCGGAGGCGGCTGCACGGTGCTGGTCACGTGTACTCCTGGGGCGTCCGGCAGCGTCGCCGGGCGTGGGGGGCGAGCCCTTCAAGCGGCACACAACAGCCCGCCGCCCACCACTTGAAGGTAATAGCAACGTTGCAGAGACTATTCGTTCAAGTTTCGAAGTCAAGAGGCGAGATCAAGCCAAGTTCACTCACGAAGCAATCGGCGTTAGTTCAAGTGTTGAAGAAGTGTTAGCGAAGGCGCTGACTGATGACCTTGGAGACACCGTCACCCTGCATGGACACGCCGTACAGCGCGTCCGCGACCTCCATCGTCCGCTTCTGGTGCGTGATCACGATCAGCTGCGAGGACTCCTGGAGCTCCTGCATGATCCGGATCAGCCGCTGGAGGTTGGTGTCGTCGAGCGCCGCCTCGACCTCGTCCATGACATAGAACGGGCTCGGCCGGGCCTTGAAGATCGACACCAGCAGCGCCACCGCGGTCAGCGACCGCTCCCCGCCCGAGAGCAGCGAGAGCCTCTTCACCTTCTTGCCGGGCGGCCTGGCCTCGACATCCACACCCGTGGTGAGCATGTTGTCGGGATCGGTCAGAATCAGCCGGCCTTCACCGCCGGGGAAGAGCCGCGAGAAAACCCCCTCGAACTCGCGGGCGGTGTCCCGGTACGCATCGGTGAAGACCTGCTCGACGCGCTCGTCGACCTCCTTGATCACCTGAAGGAGGTCGGCCCTGGTCTTCTTCAGGTCTTCGAGCTGCTCGGAGAGGAACTTGTGCCGCTCCTCCAGTGCCGAGAACTCCTCCAGCGCGAGCGGATTCACCTTCCCGAGCTGCTGGTACGCCCGTTCGGCGGACCTGAGGCGCTTCTCCTGCTCGCCGCGTACGAAAGGTTTCGGCAGGTTCCGCGGGTGCTCGGGGTCCTCCGGCAGCTCCTCGCCCTCGGCGGGCGGTGAGGGCGGCACCAGCTGATCGGGCCCGTACTCCGCGATCAGCCCGGCCGGTTCCACGCCGAGCTCTTCCAGAGCCTTGGTCTCCAACTGCTCGATCCGCAGCCGCTTCTCGGCCCCGAGCACCTCGCCGCGGTGCACCGAGTCGGTCAGCTTGTCGAGCTCGCCCTTGAGGTCGCGCCCCTGGTTGCGGGCGGCGCTCAGATCCTGTTCGCGCTCGGCCTTGGCCGCCTCGGCGGCGACCCGTTCCGCCTCGGCGCGCACGAGGGAGACCTCGACATGGGCCAGCAGCTGGCGGGTGCCGCTCGCCACCGCGGAGGCCACCTCGGCCTCGTGGCGCAGCCGGGCGCGCCGCTGTTCGGCCCGCGCCCGCGCCTCGCGCTCGGCGCGCGCTCCCCGGTCGAGCGCGTCCGCGCGTCCCGCGAGCCCCTTGACGCGCTCCTCGTGCGTACGGACCTGGAGGCGGGCCTCCATCTCGGTCTGGCGGGCGTTGGCGCCGTCGGCCGCGAGCCGGTCCCGTACATGCGTGTCGGGCTCCTCCTCGACGGGGGCCTCCTCGGCGACCAGCAGCCGCTCGGCCAGCTCCTCGGCCTCCTCGCGGGCCCGCTCCAGCGCCTCCTGCGCCCGGGCCGCGGCCGCGGTCGTCCGCTCGGCCTCGCCCGCGGCGCCGCGCGCCTGCCCGGCGAGCCGCCCGAGCTGACCCGACACCGCGGACTTCTCGCGGTCGGCGGCCCGGCGGCGCTCCCCCAGCTGCTCGACCAGCGCGGCGCATTCACGGCGGCGGTCGGTGGCCTGCTGCTGGGTGGCGGCCAGTTCCTCGCACTGGACGGCCAGTTCCTCCAGCTCGGCGACGGCCTCGTCGACGGAGGCCTGCACCTCCAGCAGGCTCGGCGCACCGGCGGAGCCGCCCTGCGCGAAGTGCGCGCCGAGGACGTCGCCCTCGGCGGTCACGGCGGTGAGCTCGGGCCGCCCGTAGACCAGATCCTCGGCGTCTTCCAGCGTTCCGACGACGACGATGCCCCGGAGCAGTCTGCGCACGGCGGGCATCAGCTCCTCGGGCCCGCGCACCAGATCGGCGGCGTACGGGGAACCGTCCGGGCGCCGCTCGGGCGCCGCGGCCTCGGGGGCGCCGCTCAGCAGTATCGCGGCGCGTCCGGCGTCGGTCTTGCGCAGCAGCCGCAGCGCCTCGGCGGCCGTCGCCGGGGTCGACACGGCCACGGCGTCCGCGCCCGCGCCGAGCGCCGCCGCCACCGGAACCTCGTAGCCGGGGGCCACCGTCAGCAGCTCCGACGCCGGGCCCAGCAGTCCGCTCAGCCGGTCCTTCGCGGCGAGCAGCGCGCCCGTGCCGTCCTTGCGGCGCAGGCCCAGGGCGAGGGCTTCGCGGCGGGCGGCGACGGCGGCGCGCTGGCGTTCGGCGGCGGTGAGCGCCTCACGGGCCGCGCCGAGTGCGGCTTCCGCCTCCGACAGCTCCCGCCTGGCCGCGTCGTGCTGCTCGCCGAGCGCGGAGTCATCGGCGTCGAGCCCGTCGACCTCGGCCTTGAGCTGCTCGTACTCCTCCTGCGCGGCGACGGCCCGCTCCTGGGCCTCGTCGCGTGCGGCGGCCAGCCGGTCGATCTCGGCCTGCGCCGAAGCGGCCCTGCTGCGTGCCGCGTTGACCTGGCCGTTGAGTCGGGCGAGACCCTCGCGCCGGTCGGCGATCGCCCGGGCGACGTCCTTGAGCCGCCGCTCCTCGACCGTCAACTCCCGCTCCAGCTCGGCGCGGTGCGCGACGGTGTCCTCCAGGGCGCGCTCGGCCGCCTCCAGCGCGGCCTCCAGCTCCGCCTCCTGCTCACGGATCCTGGCGGCCTCGCGCTCCATGTCCTCAGGATCGCGGCCACGCCGCTCGTCCGCGGGCGCGCCGCTCGCGCTCTTGACCCGCGCGTCGGCCAGCGAGATCGTGCCGCGCACCCGCTCGGCCAGCTGGGAGAGCTCGTACCAGCTCTGCTGAGCCTGCTGCAGCCGTGGCGCGAGCCGCCGTACCTCGTCCTCCAGCTCCGCCTCGCGCGTCAGCGCGGCCTTGAGCTCCGCCTCGGCCGCGTCCTTGCGTTCCTTCAGCGCGGCCTCGTCGGCGATCTCGCTGCGCAGTGCCTCCCGCAGCCGTACGAGATCGTCGGCGAGCAGCCGCAGCCGGGCGTCGCGCAGATCGGCCTGGATGACGGCGGCCCGCCGGGCGACGGCGGCCTGGCGCCCCAGCGGCTTGAGCTGGCGGCGCAGTTCGTCGGTCAGATCCTGTACGCGCGCGAGGTTGGCCTGCATCGCGTCCAGCTTGCGCAGCGCCTTCTCCTTGCGCTTGCGGTGCTTGAGAACACCCGCGGCCTCCTCGATGAAGGCCCTGCGTCCCATCGGGTCGGCGTGCAGTACGGAATCGAGCTGGCCCTGGCCGACGATGACGTGCATCTCGCGGCCGATGCCGGAGTCGGACAGCAGCTCCTGGATGTCGAGGAGCCGGCAGGTGTCGCCGTTGAGCTGGTACTCGCTGCCGCCGTTGCGGAACATGATCCGCGTGATGGTGACTTCGGCGTAGTCGATGGGGAGCGCGCCGTCGGAGTTGTCAATGGTGAGGGAGACCTCGGCGCGGCCCAGCGGGGGCCGCCCGGTCGTCCCGGCGAAGATGACATCCTCCATCTTGCCGCCGCGCAGCGACTTGGCCCCCTGCTCACCCATGACCCAGGAGAGCGCGTCCACCACATTGGACTTGCCCGAACCGTTGGGCCCCACGACACAGGTGATGCCCGGCTCGAAGCGCAGCGTCGTGGCGGACGCGAAGGATTTGAACCCGCGCAGGGTCATGGCCTTGAGGTGCACGCGGCCGGACTCTACCTTTCGCTCGCGGTTTCACCTATGAAGGTGCAGGGCACATCAGACGGTAAGGGAAGGACTGTAAGGGGCGGAGCGCAAAAGAAAGAAGGGACGCCGAGGCGTCCCTTGCATATCTTGTGCGCGATGATTCTCCAGCGAACGCCGTGCTCAGGTGAGCGCAGGCTCCGCCTGGGGTACGTCGATGTCGATGCCTTCGAGCAACGACTCTCCAGGGTGCTGAGCGACGGCAGCGTTGAGCGCGTCGTTCTCGGACTGAATCCGTACAAGCTCGGATTCGAGGTCCTGGACGCGCTGCTGAAGCCGTCGCATCTCGGCGAGGAGTCGCGGGTCGTTACCGCCGACGTAACCGAGAAGCGCCTTTGCCATGATGGATGGTCCTCCACACTGAGTGACCGACCGAAGCGGTGTGGGTCGTGAGGGATTCGCACCCGCGGTGCTCGACAGTGCTTGTTAGTGCTGAATACGGCTGCGGTTCTTACTGCCAAACAGCTAAGGTGCGCGGGGCTTCCAGAGTCTCACCAAAAAGTTTGACGGTCAACACGATCACGCCCCGCGTCGACGGGCAAACCCGGGGGCGTACGGCCGCGGAACGTGCGGCGAAGCCTCTCAGCGGGGCCCAGGGGGCGTAGAGATCATTCTTACTGGCGCAGCCTGGCACGACAAGCCCTTCTTGGCAACCACCAGCCAATTTCTGCTGCGGCAGGTGCCCGCGGCATGCCCGCAGGACCGACTTCCGCGGAGAAATGCGCGATGACCTCAGCGGATCGCGAAGCCGTCGTAGCCGCCGCGCGGGGTGTCCCAGATCTCGGTGACACCTTCGACCCGCCCGGGTGTGTCGTCCGAGCGCAGCCACTCCAGCAGACGGTGGCAATTCTCACGTGGTCCCTCGGCCACAACCTGCACTCTGCCGTCGTCGAGATTGACGGCGAATCCCGTGAGGCCGCCGATCTGAAGAGCATTCGCCCTGGTGAACCAGCGGAAGCCCACTCCCTGTACTCGGCCGCGTACCCAGGCGGTGAGCCGTGCGACATCGTTCATGCGTGCACGGTAACCGTCCAATTGCACTCAGAGCACTTCGCCCCCACGCGTCATGGCGTACAGTCCCGTCGCAATGAAACTCACCCATATGGGTGAGTCGGTTTGACGTTTGACCGTCGAGCCTCGTCGAGCATGAGGAAGGCACAGCAGATGGGACGCCATCGACGCTCCGCCGCCGCACCCGCCGCGCAAGACCATGCGGACGGAGCGGCAGGCCGGCACCGGGGTGGTGCCCGCCGGAAGAAGCGGTCGGGCATGCCCGTACGCACCGGGCTGCTCGGCGCCTCCGCGGCCATGGCCGTAGGCGCTGTCGCCGTCGCGTCCGGCCTGCTGCCGGGCGGCGACAAGTTCGACGTCAGCGGCGGCAGTGAGCCGAGCGGGCAGATACGCAGCGAGGGCTCCGCCCAGCTGCAGACCCAGGGCGACGCGAGTGCCGAGCCGACGAACGGGACCTCGGCCCCCGCGAGCCCCACCGCGCCGCGCCCGCAGGCGCCGTCGAAGACCCCCTCCCCCAAGCCGACCAAGCCGTCGGCGACTCCGTCGAAGCAGACGAAGGCCCCGCAGGCGGAGAAGAAGACGGCGGCCCCGACCCGTACCGAGACCCGCGCCTCCGACCGTGCGCCCGAGCGGGCCAAGCCCGCCGTCTCGGGCGCGGCGGCCGCCGAGGCCGAGGTGCTCACCCTGGTCAACAAGGAGCGCGCGAAGGTGGGCTGCAGCCCGGTGCGTGCCGATGCCGGTCTTGCGGATCTCGCCAGTGACTTCAGCGCCGACATGGCCTCGCGCGGCTTCTTCGACCACACCGACCCCGACGGGGACACTCCCTGGGACCGCGCCGACCAGGCGGGCGTCAAGGGCCTCGGCGGCGAGAACATAGCCCGCGGGCAGGCCGACGCCGCCGCGGTGATGAACTCCTGGATGAACAGCGACGGTCACCGCGCCAACATCCTCAACTGTGACTACAAGACGCTGGGCATGGGTGTGGTCATGGGCGACGGCGGCCCCTGGTGGACCCAGGACTTCGGCTTCTAGCCGCTCCTGCAACGCTTACGAATAGTTAGTGCACCGGAGTAGGGTGGCCGTCATGGACGACGACGGCCACCCCTTCGACGTTTTCTCCAAGCAGTGCCCCTCACGCGGCACGCTCGAGCACGTGACGGGCCGCTGGGGCAGCCTGACGATCGGGGCCCTGTACGAGGGGACCCTCCGCTTCAACGAGCTGCGCCGGCGCGTCGACGGTGTGAGCGAGAAAATGCTCTCCCAGACGCTGCACGCGCTGGAGCGCGACGGCCTGGTCCACCGGGAGGCACAGACCACCAATCCCCCGCGCGTGGACTATGAACTCACCGCGCTGGGACGCGCCGTCGCCGAGCGGCTGCTCGGGCTGATCCACCTGGTCGAGGGCCGGATGCCCGAGGTGCTCGCCGCGCGCGAGCGCTACGACGAGGTGCGGGTGGGTCTCGGCGCCCGCTGACAGCGCGGGCAGAAGTAGCTGGAACGGTTCATCCAGGGACGGCGGCGCATGGGTGTGCCGCAGCGTCGGCAGGGCTCGTCCTCGCGGCCGTACGCATCCAACGACCGGTCGAAATAGCCCGATTCACCGTTCACGTTCACATAGAGGCTGTCGAAGCTGGTGCCGCCGACGGCCAGGGCCGCGTTCATCACGTCCCGTACATGACCGAGCAGTTCGGCCGAGCGGGGGCGCGTCAGGGTCGCGGTGGGGCGCTCGTAGTGGAGCCGGGCGCGCCACAGTGCCTCGTCCGCGTAGATGTTCCCGACGCCGCTGATCAGCGACTGGTCGAGCAGCGCGCGCTTGACCGTCGTACGGCGCAGCCGCAGCGCGACATGGAAGGCCACGTCGTCGAAGGCCGGGTCCAGCGGATCGCGGGCGATGTGGGCGATCGCGTCCGGGAGCCCCTCAGGAGTGTTGTCGTGCAGCGACAGACCGCCGAAGGTGCGCTGGTCGACGAAGCGCAGCTCGGTGCCGAGCCGGTCGTCGAAGCGGATCCGGATCCGCAGATGCTTCTCGTCGGCGGCGTCCTCGGGCTGCACGAGCAGCTGCCCGCTCATGCCGAGGTGGCCGAGGATCGAGGTGTCCGTGTCCGCCAGCGGCAGCCAGAGGTACTTGCCGCGGCGGCGGGCGATCCCGACGCTGTGACCCTTGAGCCGGGCCGCGAAGTCCCCGGCGCCGGCCGGATGGCGGCGGACCGCGCGCGGGTGCAGCACCTCTACCTCGGCGATCGTCCGCCCGCTGACCCAGCGCTGGAGTCCGCGACGTACGACTTCGACCTCGGGCAACTCGGGCACGGGGCTCCTTCGGGCAATCTCAGGGTGACGCCCGCAGCGTACCTCCGTGCCTGAGGCGGAAAACCGCGAGGCCCCTGCGCTCCTGAAGAGAGCGAGGGGCCCCGCGGGGAAAGCGGAAACGTGGACTCAGGCCGAGGCCCGGTCCCCGGATTCCGAGGCCGAAGGGGCGTCGGCGGCCCCTTCGTCATCAGCAGCGGTCGCTTCGGCTTCCGCCTCGGCCAGAGCCTCCGCCTCGGCCCGGGCCTTGGCCCCGGCCTCCGCTTCGGCCTTCGCCGCAGCCGCGCGCTCGTCCGCGGCGGCACGGATCTCCCGCCATGCGGACTCCGCCGCCTGCTGCTCCGCTTCCTTCTTGCTGCGGCCGGTGCCGGTGCCGTACGAGACACCACCGACGCGGGCGGCAGCAGTGAAGGTCTTCTCGTGGTCCGGGCCGGTCTCGGTGACGAGATACTCCGGAACTCCGAGCCCCTCGGCGGCGGTGAGCTCCTGGAGACTGGTCTTCCAGTCCAGGCCCGCGCCCAGGTTCGAGGACTTCTCGATCAGCGGGTCGAAGAGCCGGTGCACCAGCTCCGAGGCCGCTTCGAGGCCCTGATCGAGATAGACCGCACCGATCACCGCTTCAAGGGTGTCGGCGAGGATGGACGCCTTGTCCCGGCCTCCCGTGCCCTCTTCGCCCCGGCCGAGCCGGATGAAGAGGCCGAGTTCGAGGCCGCGGCCCACCTCCGCCAGCGCACGAGAATTGACCACCGCGGCCCGCAGTTTGGCCAGCTGGCCTTCGGGCAGGTCGGGGTGGGTGCGGTACAGCGTGTCGGTGACCACCAGGCCGAGTACCGAATCCCCGAGGAATTCGAGACGCTCGTTGGTGGGCAGACCGCCGTTCTCGTACGCGTACGAACGGTGGGTCAGCGCACGCACCAGAAGGGCGGACTCGAGGTGATACCCGAGCCGCCCTTCCAGAAGCGTGTGGGACGAGGCTGCGTTGGCTGTGTTTACTGCGTCTGCCTGCTTCTTGGCATTGGACAGCTCAGACATCGGGCCTCTCACCAGCCGCTCAGACCTCGAGGACCTGGCGCTTGTTGTAAGTGCCGCAGCTCGGGCACGCGATGTGCTGCTGCTTCGGCTCCTGGCAACGCTCACACGAAACCAGGGTGGGGACCGCAGCCTTCCACTGCGACCGGCGGTGGCGCGTGTTGCTGCGCGACATCTTCCGCTTCGGAACAGCCACGGCTACTTCTCCTGCTTCTCGTCGACGCCCGCTTCGGCGCCGCCCATGTTGTCCTTCTCGCCGTCCTGAATGGTCTCGGCGAGTCCCTGCAGTGCCGCCCAACGAATGTCGACGGCGTCATGGTGGTGGCCCGGGTTCTCGTCCAGCCTGATCCCGCATTCGGGACACAGACCGGCACAGGCCTCCCGGCACACCGGCTGCATCGGCAGTGCGAGCACCACCGCATCACGCAGCACGGGCTCGAGGTCGAACAAGCCGTCCTCGAGAAAGAGCGTGTCCTCGTCCTCGGCGTCGTCGACCGGCTCCGCAGTGCGACTGCGGCCCCGGTCATCGGCGTCGGGGTACGAAAACATCTCCTGGAAGTCCGCCGCGACCTCGTGGCTCAGCGGCTCCAGACACCTTACGCACTCCCCTTCGGCCGATGCACGGGCGGTGCCTGTGACAAGCACACCTTCCATGACCGACTCCAGACGGAGGTCGAGCTTCACGGGTGCGCCTTCCGGCACACCGATGACCCCTTCGATACCGAAGTCCTTGGGGGCATCGACCGAGCGGGTCAGCCGCTGGAGGGCACCAGGACGCCGCCCCAGCTCGTGTGTGTCGAACACGAGGGGGTTGCGGTGGTCGAGGCGCGTGCTCAGGGCTTTTCCTGCTTTCGGATCGTGAGGAGGGGCCGTCCCGAGCTTCTCGGTGCGAAGCGGGCAGCCGTGATCGCGGAGCTACGCGCGACCGAAGAGCCAGGATACTGGACAGGCCGCCGTAGACCCAATCCGCGCCTCCCGGCAGCCGTTCAGCGCCCCTGCTCGTACCGGCGCAGCTGCTCCAGGTCGATCATGCTGGTGTCGAACAGGCTGGTCTCGTCGAGGGCTGCGCCCTGCTGCTGGACCTGCTGCTGCGGCTGCTGCTGGACCTGCTGCTGGTAGGCGTACGGGTCCTGCTGGGCGTACTGCTGCTGGTCGTAGCCCTGCTGCTGGTACGCGGCGTACGGATCGGCCTGATAGCCGGCGTACGCCTCCTGGGGCTCGTAGGCGTACGGATCCTGCTGGGCCGGGATCTGGGGCTGCTGTTCGGCCACCGGCTGGTACTGGTGCTGGGGCTGAGCCTGCGGCTGCGGCTGCGGCTGCGGCTCGGGCAGCTCCGCGAGCCCGGCCAGGTAGTCGGCGTCGCTGGCGTGCTGCTGGGTGCCCGCCGCGTCCTGGGCGGCCATGTGCTCGCCGAGAGCGTCGCTGGTGGTCCGGCCGTGCAGCTTCTGGCGGCCGCGGCCGACCGCGTCGAGGGTCTTGGAGAGCACGGCCTCGAAGGCGCCCAGCTTGGTGTCCACGTACTCGTCGGCCCGCTGGATCAGGGTCTGCGGGTCCGCGCTGTACTCGGGGGCGTCCTCGTCCGCGAAGCCCTGCTCGTCCAGGCCGGGGCCGCGGCCGAGCAGCTTCTCGCGGCCGCGGTCGACCGATCCGATGGTCTTGGTGAGGACGACCTCGAAGTTGGCGAGCTTGGAGTCGACGTAGTCGTCGGCCTCGGCACGGATCTCCTCGGCCTCCCGGCGGGCCTCCGCGAGGATGCGGTCGGCCTCCTCCTGGGACTGGCGGGCGACGTGGGTGTCCGAGACCAGCGAGCCGCGCTCGGCGTGGGCGGTCTCGATGATCCGCTCGGCCTCCTGGCGGGCCTGCTCGACCATCTGCTCACGGCCGCCGATCAGCTCCTGAGCCTGGGCCAGGGAGCCCGGCAGGGCCTGACGGACCTCTTCGAGCATGGCGAGCAGCTCGGCGCGGTTGACCACGCAGGAGGCCGACATGGGCATGGACCGGGCGTTGCCGACCGCCTCGACGATCTCGTCGAGCTTCTTCTGGACGTCCACCGTGGTTCGCCACTCTCTAGAACTGATGGGAGACGGACGGGACGACTGTACGGGCAGTCGGCGCCCGCCCGACACCGGGTGACGGACTGTCAGTTCGTCACTTCTGGGCGAGGCGCCGGGTCAGTGCCTCGTGAACAACCGGAGGCAGCAGGTGGGAGACGTCACCGCCCCAGGCGGCGACCTCCTTGACGAGGCTGGAGGACAGGAAGCTGTAGGTGGGGTTGGTCGGGACGAAGAGGGTCTCGACACCCGTGAGCCCGTTGTTCATCTGGGCCATCTGCAGCTCGTAGTCGAAGTCGCTGACCGCGCGCAGTCCCTTGACGATCGCCGGGATGTCGCGCTCCTTGCAGAAGTCGACGAGGAGGCCGTGGTGGGACTCCACGACGACGTTCCCGTACTCGCTGGTGACCTGGCGGATCATGTCCATCCGCTCTTCGACCGTGAACAGCCCCTGCTTGGACTGGTTGATCATCACCGCGACATGTACGACGTCGTACAGCTTGGAGGCGCGGGCAATGATGTCGAGGTGCCCATTGGTGATGGGGTCGAATGACCCCGGACAGACTGCGCGGCGCAACTGAAGTCCCTCGCTCTCCGAACCGGTCATCGTGCGTCTTCGCACGTAGAGGCGGCGCGACCGTACCAAAGCGTGCCCTCGCCGTAGCGACGGGCCCGCAGTGGCTCGAAGCCCTGCGGCCAGACGAATTCGCCGCCTCTCGTGCTGCGCTCCACGGTGGCGAGAGCATCGTCCGCGAGCCAGCCCTGGCGATGGAGTGTGAGCAGAATCTCCCGAAGATCGTCATCGGTGACGGCGTACGGAGGGTCGAGGAAGACGACGTCGTACGGGAGCTCGGGCGCCGGGCCTGTCACGATCTGTTCCGCTTTGCCGGTACGGACCTCGGCACCGGGCAGTCCGAGCGCGCGGACGTTCTCCCGGACGATGCGGGCGGCGCGGTTGTCCGCCTCGACGAGGAGGGCGTGGGACGCGCCCCGGGACAGTGCCTCCAGGCCGACGGCGCCGGAGCCCGCGTACAGATCGGCGACACGGATGCCGCCGAGCGTGCCGAGGAGGGACTCCCAGCTGGAGAAGAGCCCCTCGCGTGCGCGGTCGGATGTGGGGCGAGTGCCGGTGCCGGGCGGGACGGCGATACGGCGCCCGCCGGCCGCGCCGGCGATCACGCGGGTCATCTGAGTCTGGGTCCTTCGAGACGGAGGCGGATGAGGCTGAGGCTGCGGCTGAGCGGATGCGCTGAGCTGTGGTGCTGAGCGGATGTGCTGACCGGATGTGGTTAAACGATAGGCCGTCGCACGGGTTCAGTCCGCTCAGGTCCGGAGCTCCGTATCAGTCCGCGCTGCCCAGCTGCTCCAGGCGGCCCGCCAGGAAGTCGCTCTCGACGGCGTTCTCCGTGAGCAGGAGCGCCTCCGCGTACGCCGATCTCGCCTCCGCGGTGCGGCCCAGCCTGCGCAGGAAGTCGGCGCGGGCGGCGGCCAGATAGCCGTACCCCGCCAGCTGGGGCTCGGCGGCCAGCGCGTCGACCGCCGCGAGCCCGGCTGCCGGGCCGCCCGCGAAGCCCACCGCCACGGCCCGGTTGAGGGCCACCACCGGCGACGGCCAGATCTGCACCAGCAGGTCGTAGAGCGCCACCACCTCCCGCCAGTCGGTCTCCTCCCAGCTCGGCGCCTCGGCGTGGACGGCGGCGATGGCCGCCATGAGCGCGAAGTGCCCCGGAGGTCTGCGGCGCAGGGCCTCACGCACCAGCGCGATCCCTTCCCCGATCGCAGCGCGGTCCCATTGCGTACGGTCCTGCTCGGCGAGCAGCAGCAGCCGCCCGTCGTCGGCCGAGCGGGTGTCGCGCCGCGCGTCGGTCAGCAGGATCAGGGCCAGCAGTCCGGCGACGCCCGCGTCGTCGGGCAGCAGCGTGCGCAGCATCCTGGCGAGGTCGAGCGCCCGTTCCACGAGGTCGCGTCGGACGAGGTCGGCGCCTGCCGGAGCGGTGTGCCCGGTGGTGAAGAGCAGATGCACCACGGTGAGTACCGCTTCGATACGGGCTGGCAGCTCGTCGGCGGGCGGCACCCGGTACGGGATCCGCGCGGCGGCGATCTTCTTCTTCGCCCGGGTGATCCGGGCGGCCATGGCGGGCTCGCCCACCAGGAAGGCGCGTGCCACCTCCGCGGTCGTCAGGCCGCACAGCAGGCGCAGTGTGAGAGCGACCTTCGCCTCTTCGGCGAGCGCGGGGTGGCAGCAGGTGAAGATGAGCCGCAGCCGGTCGTCGGGGAACTCCTCCGGCCCGTCCCCGTCCACCAGAGCCTCCGGTTCCGTGAAGGGATCGCCCGAGAGGTCCAGGAGCTGCGGCAGCGACCTGCGCAGAGTCGCGTCCCGCCGCAGCACGTCCAGTGCCCGGTTGCGGGCGGTCGTGGTCAGCCAGGCGCCGGGGCGACGCGGGATGCCGCGCTCGCCCCACACCGTCAGCGCCTTGGCGTACGCGTCCTGCACGCACTCCTCCGCCAGGTCGAGGTCGTGCGTCAGGCGCGCTGTCGCGGCGAGCACGAAGGCCCACTCGCGGCGGTGCGCTTCCGCGACAGCGGCGGCGACCGCGGGGTCCGTGCGGACCCCGTCGGCCGCGCCGTCCGTAGCCACCGGGGGCCTCCGTCAGTGGAAGATCTGCACGGGCCGTACCTCGATACCGCCGAAGGGCATCGGGCACTGCTTGGCCACGGCGATGGCCTCGTCCAGGTCGGCGGCCTCCACGAGGTAGTAGCCGCCGAGCGCCTCCTTCGTCTCGGCGAACGGTCCGTCCGTGACGGCCGGGGCGCCCGAGTCGTCCGTGCGGACGCAGGTCGCCGTGGCGGTCGGGTGCAGGGCGTTGCTCCCGAGGATGGCTCCGGCGTTGGCCTCCTGGAAGGCCCGGTGCTCCTTCAGAGTCCGGTCCCACACGTCCTGCGGGGCATCCGCCCAGGCCTGCTCGTCGTGGTAGATCAGGATCAGGTACTGCGCCATGGCGCGATCCCTTCTCGCTCGTGGGCCCGCCGCTCGGGCCTTCTGATGATGCCGACGTACGGCACCCGCCCGGATCGACAGCCTCTCCCCAGCAATTTTCCTGCGGTCTGTGTCGATTCGCCCTCTCCCCGCCCGTCGGGGAAGTGAGACGGAATCCGACACACCGATCCGCAAGGAGCGGAAGCCATGCCGCAGGAAAACGTGCCGTACGAAACCACTCCCCGTGTCCCCGCCGCAGTCGGCCCCCATAAGGGATGGACCTTGGTTCTGGCCTCCTTCGGGCTGTTCATGGTCGCCCTCGACACCTTGGTCGTGGCCACCGCGCTGCCTGTGCTGCGCGTCGACCTGGACGCGAAACTCACCGACCTCGAATGGACGGTCAACGCCTACAACCTGAGCTTTGCCTGCCTGCTGCTGACCGGGGCGGCGCTCGGCGACCGCTTCGGCCGACGGCGTATGTACGCCATCGGGCTCTTCGCCTTCGCCGTCGCCTCGGCCGGGGCGGCCCTCTCGACCTCCGTCGGAGCACTGATCGCGGCCCGCGCGGTACAGGGCGGAGCCGCCGCGATCGTGATGCCCCTGACGCTCACCCTGATCAGCCAGGCGTTCCCGGCCGAGAAGCGCGGGATGGCCATCGGGCTCTGGGGCGGCATCGCCGGCACGGCGGTCGCCATGGGACCGGTCGTCGGCGGAGCCATCACCAACGGTCTCGACTGGCAGTGGATCTTCTGGCTCAACGTCCCGATCGGTCTTGTCCTGGTCCCGCTCGCGCTGCGTCGGCTGACCGAGAGCTTCGGCCCAAGGCCCCGCCTCGACCTGGTGGGACTCGCGCTGGCCGGAGCGGGCTTCCTCGGCCTGACCTGGGGGCTGGTGCGCGCGAACACGGTCGGCTGGGACAGTGCCGAAGTGATCTCCTCGCTGCTGGCCGGGGCGGCGCTCGTGGCCTGCTTCGTCGCCTGGCAGCGGCGGGCCCGCAACCCGATGGTTCCCCTTCGCCTCTTCCGGCTGCGCGGCTTCTCCACGGCGAACGGCGTCAGCTTCTTCATGTACGCCTCGCTCTTCGGCGCGCTGTTCCTGATGTCGCAGTTCCTGCAGATCGGGCTCGGCAACTCGCCGCTCGCGGCCGGGCTGTGGATCCTCCCCTGGACCGCGACGCCCATGCTGATCGCGCCCGTGGCGGGCACCCTGGCCGACCGCTGGGGCAACCGCCCCTTCATGGCCGCCGGACTGGCGCTGCAGGCGATCGGACTCGGGTGGGTCGCCGCGATCGCCGACCCCGGTATGGGCTACGCGGAGCTGAGCGCCGCCCTCACGGTGGCCGGCGTCGGGACGTCGATGTGCTTCCCGACCGTGGCCAACGCGGTGATGGGCTCCGTGCCGCAGCAGGAGGCCGGAGTCGCCTCGGGGACGAACAGCGCGGTCCGTGAGCTCGGCGGCGTCTTCGGTATCGCCGTCCTCGCGGCCGTCTTCACCGGCCCTGCGGTCTACGGATCGCCCGACGCTTTCGTGGACGCCTTCAAACCGGCCCTGTGGGTCGGAGCGGGTCTGGCGGCGGTCGGCATCGTCTCGGCGCTGCTCGCACCGCGGCACGAGGGGCCGCATCCGGTCGAGGCGTCGGGCGCTACCGCCCGCGCCGCCGACGCCCGGGCCGTGCCCCAGATGGTGCGGACCGACTCGTAGGAACTCTGCGGCGCTCATAGGCAATGTGCCGCGTGAACCTGCCGCAGCCGAACCCCGGGTTCAGCCGTTCTGCGCGAACCCCGCGGCGCGGATCGCCACGGTGTCGTGGATCTGGCGGATCCGGATGATCCGGCCGGCGGCGACGGTGAAGTGTTCCGCCACACGCAGCGTTCCCAGCCCCTGGACATCCATGTCGTAGAGGAGCATCGCTTCGTCTTCTCCGTAGAGCTCCGAGAGCAGTGCCACGCGAGTGGCGAGTCCGCCGAAGGCAGCGAGCGCCCCGGCGAACGACTCGGTCGTGGGGTAGTCATTGACAGGCACCTCGACCTTGAGGCCGGCGGAAAGCAGGCCGACCGCGGTCTCGAAGTCCCCACGGGTCCAGGCATCGTGATAGGCGCGCACTACCGAGCGGGGGTCAGTGCCGGAGTCCATGGCGGCACACTCCTTTCCGGTACGCCGGTTCCCACTCGCCACCTTCCCACCGGCGACACTTTCCCGCAGGTCAACCCTTGTCGAGGTACTGCTCGCGCTCCGTGTCGAGCAGCGCGTCCAGCGCCGTACGCAGCTCCGGCAGGTGCTCGAGTTCCGGATCCGCGGAGACGATCGCGACGGCCTCCTCCCGGGCCGCCGCGATGATCTCCTCGTCGTCGATGACGGTGAGCATCCTCAGCGAGGACCGCACACCGGACTGGGCCTGGCCGAGCACATCGCCCTCGCGGCGCTGTTCGAGGTCGATACGGGAGAGCTCGAAGCCGTCGAGCGTGGCGGCGACCGCGCCCAGCCGGGCACGGGCGGGGGCGGCCTCGGGCATCTCGGTGACCAGGAGGCACAGCCCGGGAGCCGAGCCACGGCCGACCCGGCCGCGCAGCTGGTGCAGCTGCGAGACTCCGAACCGGTCCGCGTCCATGATCACCATCGCGGTGGCGTTGGGGACGTTGACACCGACCTCGATGACGGTGGTGGCGACCAGGACGTCGACAGCGCCCGCGGCGAAGCGGCGCATGACGTCGTCCTTGTCGTCGGGCTGCATCCTGCCGTGCAGGACCTCCACCCGCAGTCCCTTCAGCGGGCCCGCCGCGAGCTGGTCGGCGATCTCGATCACCGCCAGCGGAGGGCGCTTCTCGGCCTCGTCCTCCGCGGACTTCTTCCTCGGCTCGTCCTCGCCGTCACCGATGCGGGGACACACCACATAGGCCTGATGGCCGCTCTCCACTTCTTCGCGCACGCGGTCCCAGGCGCGCGCGAGGAAGTGCGGCTTGTCCTGGGCGGGGACCACATGGCTGGCGATCGGCGAGCGCCCGGCCGGCAGCTGGTCCAGGACCGAGGTCTCCAGATCGCCGAAGACCGTCATCGCGACGGTACGCGGAATGGGGGTGGCGGTCATGACCAGCAGATGCGGCGGCTGCTTGCCCTTGGAACGCAGGGCGTCGCGCTGCTCCACGCCGAAGCGGTGCTGCTCGTCGACGACGACCAGCCCCAGATCGTGGAACTGCACCTTGTCCTCGATCAGCGCATGCGTACCGATCACGATCCCGGCCTCACCGGTCACCAGATCGAGCAGCGCCTGCCTGCGCGCGGCCGCGCCCATCGAGCCGGTCAGCAGCACGACCTTGGTGGCGTGCTCGGCGCCGCCGAGCATCCCTCCCTCCGCGAGCTCGCCCATCATCTCGGTGATCGAGCGGTGGTGCTGCTGGGCGAGGACTTCGGTGGGCGCGAGCATGGCCGCCTGACCGCCCGCGTCGACGACGGTGAGCATCGCCCGCAGGGCCACCATGGTCTTGCCCGAGCCGACCTCGCCCTGGAGCAGGCGGTGCATCGGATGCTCGGTCGCCAGGTCGTCGAAGATCTCCTTGGTGACCTTCTGCTGGCCATCGGTCAGGGTGAAGGGCAGCTTGGCGTCGAAGGCGTCGAGCAGCCCGTCCGGCCGCGGTTTGCGGGCCACCGCGGGCAGTTGGGTGTCGGCGTACCGGCGGCGGGCGAGGGCGACCTGGAGGACGAAGGCCTCGTCCCACTTGAGGCGGTCGCGTGCGACCGCGATGTCTGCCTTGGTGTGCGGCCGGTGGATCTTCAGCAGTGCCTCGGGCAGCGGGACGAGGTCGCGTCCTTCGCGCAGTGCGTCCGGCAGGGGATCGACGGCCTCCCGGGCCCTGGGCAGTGCCGCGTCGACCGCCTTGGCGATCTTCCAGGACTCCAGTTTCGTGGTGGCCGGGTAGATCGGGATGAGGGCTCCGGCCCAGGAGTCGACGGCCTCGTCGCTGTCACCGTGGAGCAGTTCGTACGCGGGGTGGGCGAGCTGCAGCTTGCGGTTGAAGACCGACACCTTGCCGGCGAACATCGCGCGGATGCCCGGCAGAAGATCCTTGTGCGGCTTGTGAACACCCTTGCCGAAGAAGACCAGTTGCAGCTGACCACTGCCGTCCGTGATGACGACCTCCAGCCGCTGGCCCCGGCCCTTCGAGCCGCTGAAGGTGAGCACGCGGGCGCTCGCCACCTGGGCGACCACGGTGACGTGCTCGTCCAGCGGCAGGTCGGACAGGTGCGTGAGCTCGCCCCGCTCCGCGTACCTGCGCGGGTAGTGGTGCAGCAGATCACCGAGGGTGTGCAGGTCCAGATGCTCGGCCATCACCTTCGCGGTGGCGGCTCCGAGCGTCTTCTTCAGGGGTTCGTCGAGCGCGGACACGCGATCCATTGCACACCACAGCACTGACAGACGTCGCGCACCTGTGGATAACCGCTGGTCACACCCGTGCCGCAAGCGAGGCCCGGCGCCGCGTGCGGTCCCCCGGGCGGCCCGTCCCCTACTCCACCCCGATCAGCAGCGGGGACGCCCCCCGGCCGCCCAGGTAGACCACCGTGTCCACCGCCAAGTGGCCTTCCCTGACGTGCCGTTCCAGGCGCTCCGCCACGGCGTCGCCCTCCGGTACGTCCTCGCCCAGGATCAGCGTCACCAGTTCGCCGCCCGCCGCCAGCATCCGGTCCAGGACCGCCTCCGCCGTGCCCGGCAGGTCCGCGCCGATCACCGCCACGTCGCCGTCGATCAGGCCGAGGACGTCACCGGCCTGGCACACGCCCGCCGTCGTCCACGACTGCCGTTCCGCGACGGCCAGTTCGGCGTAGCGGGTCGCGCCCGCCGCCGCTGTCATCGCGACGACGTCCTCGTCGAAGCGGCGGTCCGGTTCGTGGACGGCGAGCGCCGCGATGCCCTGGACCGCCGCGCGGGTGGGGATGAGGGCGACTCGTACGCCCTCCGTACGGGCCTGTTCCGCGGCCGCCGCCGCGGTGTGCCGCAGCTCCGCGGAGTTCGGCAGCAGGACCACCTCACGGGCATGCGCGCGCCGGATCGCGTCGACCAGTTCGCCGCTGGCCGGCGGCTCCCCCGGACGCGCGAGCACCGTCGTCGCGCCCGCCTCGGCGCACAGGTCCGCCAGGCCCTCCCCGGGGACGACCACGACGACCGCCCGCTGCACCTGCTCGCGCGACATCCCCGCGGCGCTGTCGAAGTGGGTGATCCGGATCCGGTACGGCCGCCCCGCCTCGACGCCCGCCTCCACCGCCGCGCCCGCGTCGTCGACGTGTACATGCACGTTCCACAGCCCGTCGCCGCCGACGACGACCAGCGAGTCACCGAGCCCGTCCAGCCGGGTCCGCAGCCTGGCCACGGCCGCGTCGTCGGCCTCCAGCAGGTAGATCACCTCGAACGCCGGCCCTCCGTCCGCGCACGGTTCGCCGCCTCCCGCCGCGACGGCGGCCACCGCCGGGGGGTGTACATGTGTGGGACCGGGCGCGGAAGGAGCCTCCCCCGTCACCGCCTCGACGAGCGCCCCCAGCACCGCCAGCAGCCCGCGCCCGCCCGCGTCCACGACCCCCGCGCGGTCCAGCACCGCCAGCTGTCCCGGCGTCGCGTCCAGCGCGGCCCGCGCCCCCTCGTACGCGGCGCGCACAGGATCGTCCGGTGAGGCCTCCGCCGCGTCCGCCGCCGCCGCCGCGACCGTAAGGATCGTGCCCTCGACGGGATGTGCGACCGCCTCGCGCGCCAGCCCGGCGGCCCGGCGCAGCGCGTCGGCGAGGTGGTCTCCGGCACCGAGCCGTTCCGCCATGCCCCGCAGCAGCTGCGCCAGGATCGTCCCGGAGTTGCCCCGGGCGCCTATCAGCGCGCCGTGGGCCATCGCCCTGACCACATCGGCGGGCGCGGGCGCGGAGCTTTCGGTCTCGTGCGCGGAGAAGACCGCCTCCACGGCCTGGGCCGCGGACTCGACGGTCAGATACAGATTCGTGCCGGTGTCCCCGTCCGCGACCGGGTAGACGTTGATCGCGTCGATCTCCTCGCGCTCCCTGCCCAGCGCTTCCAGTGCCAGTGAGCACCAGGTGCGTACCGCTGCGGCGTCGAGGGTCTGCGGCACCTGGTGATCCTCCTTGAGCGGCCGGAAGGGCCCTGAGCAGCGGGTTGCACCGCAGGGTAGACCCCTGGCGGGAGCGGGGTCCGGGGCGGGGGCGGGAGAAGCCATGGTAGTTTCGTATCTCGGACGCAGTCGTTGTATGCTGCTCCGGTTGCCCGATGAGAGTCGGGCCATTCCCCC
The DNA here is from genome assembly GCF_036147535.1 of Streptomyces sp. NBC_00322. Taxonomy (NCBI): domain Bacteria; kingdom Bacillati; phylum Actinomycetota; class Actinomycetes; order Kitasatosporales; family Streptomycetaceae; genus Streptomyces; species Streptomyces sp. NBC_00322. The sequence continues at coordinate 2,788,797 of NZ_CP108019.1, forward strand.
GGCAAAGCCACCAATCAGATCACTGATCCGGCGCGCCGGAATTCACTGTAAGTGCATCTGAAGTCTTTGGAGTGACCCGTGGCTGCCAACTGCGACGTCTGCGGCAAGGGGCCGGGCTTCGGCAACAACATTTCGCACTCGCACCGCCGTACGTCCCGTCGCTGGAACCCGAACATCCAGCGTGTGCGTGCCGTGGTCGGTCGGACGCCGAAGCGGCTCAACGTCTGCACCTCGTGCATCAAGGCCGGCAAGGTCTCGCGCTAACCGCGACGTTTCGTCGTAGCGCAGCCCCTCCGGTTGCCTTGAAAGCCGGTCCACCTCGGTGGACCGGCTTTTTGCCGTGCCCGGACGGCACGTGCCCGGACACCAGTCACCGGACAGCAGTCGGCAACCGGGCGATCAGCGCAGGCGCCAGCCGTGATCAACCGGGCCGATCCCGCTCCCCAGCGCGAACCCCGCGGCGATCGCCCCCGTGACGTACTCCTTCGCGGCCCGTACGGCCCCCGGAACTTCCATGCCCTTCGCCAGCCCCGAGGCGACCGCCGACGCCAGCGTGCAGCCCGTCCCGTGCGTGTGCCGGTTGTCGTGCCGGGGCGCGCGCAGCCAGTGTTCCTGCGCGCCGTCGGTCAGCAGGTCCACCGCGTCGCCCGCGAGATGCCCGCCCTTGATCAGCGCCCACCGCGGCCCGAAGGCCAGCACCGCGTCCGCCGCCCGTCGCAGATCCGCCTCGGCCTCCACCCGTACGCCCGTGAGCTGCTCGACCTCGTCCAGATTCGGCGTGGCCACGGTCGCGAGGGGCAGCAGCTTCGTGCGTACGGAGTCGAGCGCGGAGGCGGCCAGCAGCGGATCCCCGTGCTTCGAGACGCCCACCGGGTCCACGACGACGGGCGCGTCCGTTCCGGCCAGCAAATCGGCGACCGTCTCGACGAGGGGCGCGGACGCCAGCATGCCGGTCTTCACGGCCTGTACGCCGATGTCGTCGACGACGCTGCGGTACTGGGCCCGTACCGCATCGACGGGCAGTTCCCACGCGCCCTGCACACCCAGCGAGTTCTGCGCGGTGACCGCGGTGAGCACGCTCATGCCGTGCACACCGAGCGCCAGCATCGTCTTCAGGTCGGCCTGAATGCCCGCACCGCCGCCGGAGTCGGACCCGGCGACGGTGAGCACACGAGGAGGCAGGGCGGGTATGTCCATGCCCCCGAATCTACTTGCCGTCCTCGATGTCCCCGAAGTGGTCCCAGCCGCTCTTCTTGGTCCACGGCGCACCGTCGACCGTCACCTGCGGCAGCGCCGAGGGGTTGAGCACCTCGCCGATCACCTTCCAGCGGGCCGGAAGCTTCGCGTCCGGCGGGAAGGTCGCGACGATCGCGTGGTCCTCTCCCCCGGTCAGCACCCACTGCAGCGGGTCGACGCCGACGGCCTGGCCGATGTCGTTCATCTGCGAGGGGATGTCGATGGAGCCCGAGCGCAGATCGATTCGGACCTTGCTGGCCTCCGCGATGTGCCCGAGGTCGGCGACGAGTCCGTCGCTGACGTCGGTCATGGCGGTGGCACCGAGTCCGGCCGCCGCGGGCCCCGCGTGGTAGGGCGGCTCGGGCCGCCGGTGCGCCTCGACGAAGGCGCGCGGCGAGCGGAAGCCGCGTGAGAGCACCGCGTGACCGGCGGCCGACCAGCCCAACCAGCCGGTGTACGCGACGACATCGCCGGGCTGGGCGCCGGCCCGCGTGACCGGTTCGTGGTTGCGCAGATCGCCGAGCGCGGTGATCGCGAGGGTGATGAGGTCGCCGCGTACGACATCGCCGCCGACCACCGCCGCCCCGGCCACCTGGCACTCGTCGCGGATGCCGTCCATCAGCTCGGTGGCCCAGGTGACGGGGAGTTCGGCCGGGACGACCAGGCCGAGCAGCAGCGCGGTCGGGACGGCGCCCATCGCCGCGATGTCGGCCAGATTCTGTGCGGCGGCCTTGCGCCCCACGTCGTACGCCGTCGACCAGTCACGGCGGAAGTGCCGCCCCTCCAGCAGTACGTCCGTGCTCGCCACGACCCTGCGGTCGGGTGCGGCCACGACCGCCGCGTCGTCACCGGGTCCGAGCCGGACCGCGGGGGTGGAGGTGAGCCGTGAGGTGAGCTCCCTGATGAGCCCGAACTCCCCCAACTCGCCCACAGTGCCCTTCACCGAGTCTCACCTCTCCGTCGTCCTGCCGGGACCTCCGGCAGTGCTGCTCGCTTGCGGTCGCGAGCCGTCCGCGCCCTGGGTACCGTCAAGAGATACGTCAACTTCTGCCTTCCGTACGCCACGCTGCGGGCGTCACCCGGCGCGCGGGTCTCCCCGCGGCCCGCGGCGACGCGATACCGTGGCGTCCCTTCCCCCCACATGATCCTCGTGGCCGCCCTGGAGGTTCCGTGGTACAGGCGTACATCCTCATTCAGACCGAGGTGGGCAAGGCGTCGACCGTCGCCGAGACCATCGGCAAGATTCCGGGAGTGATTCAGGCCGAGGACGTGACCGGTCCCTATGACGTGATTGTGCGCGCCCAGGCCGAGACGGTAGACGATCTCGGTCGCATGGTGGTCGCCAAGGTCCAGCAAGTGGACGGCATCACCCGCACCCTGACCTGCCCGGTCGTGCACCTGTAGCCCCCGTCTACGCTTGGCCGGTGACTTCTTCCCGCCGCCGGCCCTTCTTTCTGTCCGCTGCCGCCCTGGTAATGCTGGCTGCCGCGGGCTGCTCCTCCACGGACGCACCGGTGTCGGTCACGGTTCCCAGCCCGCCCTCGAACGAGGCCGCCCTGTGCGGTGCGCTGGACAAGGAACTGCCGAAGTCCGTGGCCGGTGAGGACCGCAGCGACCCTGAGCCGGCTTCCGATCTGACCGCCGGCTGGGGCGATGCGGCGATCGTACTGCGCTGTGGTGTCCCGCGGCCCGCGAAGATGAGCGACGCACAGTCGAAGGCCGTGGAGGCGGACGGAGTCAACTGGCTGCTGGAGGAGGAGCCCGACGGCCCCCGCCTGACCACCACGTACCGCAAGACCTATGTCGAGGTCACGATGGACAAGCGGTACGCCCACGACGTTACTCCGCTCGCCGAACTGGCCGACGCCGTCAAGAAGACGGTGCCGGCCAGACTCGACATCCCATAAGGCCCTAGGCCGTGTCTGACAAATCTCGCCTGGCGCGCGACGCCCGGCACGCACACCCGCTGCGTTGTCGGAGTCATCCAAGTACGTCCAGTACGAGGATGGTCCTCCGCCTTGCGATTGCACGCACCGGACGCCGCGCACCCCGCCCTGCGGGCGGACGGCGCTATTTGTCAGACACGGCCTAGCGCAATCCGGTCGAGCGGCGCAGCGCCGCCTGGATCAGCCGGTCGACGAGCTCGGAGTAGCCGACGCCGCTCTCCTGCCACATGCGCGGGTACATGGAGATCGGTGTGAAGCCGGGCATCGTGTTGATCTCGTTGATGACGAACTCGCCGTCCTCGGTGAGGAAGAAGTCCGCGCGCACCAGGCCCTCGCAGGACGCGGCGTCGAAGGCCTCGACCGCGAGCCGGCGTACCTCGGCGGTCTGCTCCTCGGTCAGCGGCGCGGGTACCAGACCGGCTGCCGAGTCGATGTACTTGGCCTCGAAGTCGTAGAACTCGTGGGCCGTGACGGGCGGGATCTCGGCCGGGACGCTGGCACGCGGGCCGTCCTCGAACTCCAGCACCCCGCACTCGATCTCGCGGCCGCGCAGCAGCGACTCCACCAGGATCTTGGGGTCGTGGCGCTGCGCCTCCGTGATCGCCTCGTCCAGGCCGGAGATGTCGTCGACCTTGGTGATGCCGATGGAGGATCCGGCACGCGCGGGCTTGATGAAGAGCGGCCAGCCGTGCTCACCCGCGAAGTCGATGATCTTCTTGCGGGCGGCGGACGGGTCGAGCTCCCACTCGCGGGGGCGGATGACCGTGTACGGGCCGACGGGCAGGCCGAAGGAGATGAAGACGCGCTTCATGTACTCCTTGTCCTGGCCGACTGCCGAGGCGAGGACGCCCGAGCCGACGTACGGGACGCCGGAGAGCTCCAGGAGGCCCTGGAGGGTGCCGTCCTCGCCGTACGGGCCGTGCAGCATGGGGAAGACGACGTCGACCTCGCCGAGCGCCTTGGGTACGGCGCCGGGCTCGCTGTAGACGACCTCGCGGTTGGCGGGGTCCACGGAGAGCACGACACCGCCCTCGGTGGAGTCTGCGAGCTGCTCGACGCTCGGCGTACGGCGGTCGGTGATGGCCATCCGCTCCGGCTCGTCGGCGGTCAGCGCCCACCGGCCGTCCGTCGTGATGCCGACCGGCAGCACGTCGTACTTCGTACGGTCGATGGCGCGCAGTACGGCGCCGGCGGTGACCACGGAGATTCCGTGTTCGGAGCTGCGACCGCCGAAGACGACGGCTACGCGCGGCTTGCGCGGCTGCTGCTCAGGGCTCTGGGGGAGGTTCTCGCTGCTCATATCGCGATGAGACTACCCGCTGGCTTGAATCACGTCAGTGCCGCTCCGCCTTGGCGCTGCGTGACATCAGTTCCTTCAGCGCGACGACCGGCGGCTTGCCCTCGTGGACGATGCCGACGACCGTCTCGGTGATCGGCATGTCGACACCGTGCCTGCGGGCCAGATCCAGCACCGATTCACAGGACTTGACGCCCTCGGCGGTCTGCTTCGTGGCCGCGATGGTCTCCTGGAGCGTCATCCCGCGGCCGAGGTTGGTGCCGAAGGTGTGGTTGCGGGAGAGCGGCGAGGAGCAGGTCGCGACCAGATCGCCCAGTCCGGCGAGTCCGGAGAAGGTCATCGGGTCGGCGCCCATCGCCAGGCCGAGGCGGGTGGTCTCGGCGAGGCCGCGCGTGATCAGCGAGCCCTTGGCGTTGTCACCGAGGCCCATGCCGTCCGCGATGCCGACGGCGAGGCCGATGACGTTCTTGACGGCGCCGCCCAGTTCGCAGCCGACCACATCGGTGTTGGTGTACGGGCGGAAGTACGGGGTGTGGCAGGCGGACTGGAGCCGCCGGGCGACGCTTTCGTCGCGGCTGGCGACCACCGCGGCGGCGGGCCGGCGCTGGGCGATCTCCTTGGCGAGGTTGGGGCCCGTGACGACGGCGACGCGTTCGGCGGAGACCTTGGCGACCTCTTCGATGACCTCGCTCATGCGCTTGGCGGTGCCGAGTTCGATGCCCTTCATCAGGGAGACGAGCACGGTGTCCGGCGCGAGGAGCGGTGCCCACGCGGCGAGATTGCCACGCAGCGTCTGGGAGGGGATGGCCAGAACCGTGAACTCGGCGCCGGCCGCGGCCTCGGCGGGGTCGCTGGTCGCCCGTACCGCCTCGGGAAGCTCAATTCCCGGCAGATAGTCGGGGTTGGTCCGGGTGGCGTTGACCGATTCGGCCAGTTCGGCGCGGCGGGCCCACAGGGTCACCTCGCAGCCGGCGTCGGCGAGAATCATGGCGAAGGCCGTGCCCCAGGAGCCGGTTCCGAATACTGCTGCCTTGGTGGCGGCGCGCGTCACTTGGTGCCCTCCTCGGCGGCCTTACGGCGCTGCTGCGCGAGCACTTCGCGCAGATCGAACGGCTTGTCGGGGGCCTGCTCGCCGCGGATCTCCTCCAGCAGGGCGGTGATCGCGGCCATGATGTCCTCGGTCGCCGCCTTCAGCACCTCGGGGGTCGGCTCCTGGCCGTAGAAGCGGTCGAGGTCGACGGGCGGGCCCGCCTTCACCTGAAGCGTCTTGCGCGGGAAGAAACGGACCTTCTTCTCCTTGGCGTACGGCGGCATCGCCAAGTTGGCGCCCCACTGGGCGATCGGAATGACCGGCGCCTTGGTCAGCAGCGCCGCACGCGCGACTCCGGTCTTCGCGGTCATCGGCCACATGCCGGGATCGCGGGTGAGCGTGCTCTCCGGATAGAAGGCGACGCATTCACCGTGCTCGATGGCGTCGACGGCCGCACGGAAGGCGCCGAAGGCGTTGGAGGACTCGCGGTAGACGGGAATCTGGCCGGTGCCCCGCAGGAGGGTGCCGACAACGGGCGCCTTGAAGAGCGCGGCCTTGGCCAGGAATCGGGGCACACGTCCGGTGTTGTACTGGAAGTGCCCGTAGGAGAACATGTCGAGGTACGAGTTGTGATTGATAGCGGTGATGAATCCGCCGTCCGCCGGAATGTGTTCCATTCCCTGCCAGTCCCGCTTGAACAGAACCAACAGCGGCGGTTTAGCGATGACCGCCGCCAGGCGGTACCAGAAGCCGATTCTACGGCGGGACACTCGGACACCTTCCTCTATTGCCGGGCTACCGCCCGGCTGCTGGGGGTCAAGTGTCGCCCCAGGCCCCTGGTCTGTCGAGAACACCGTACGCCTCGGCTCCGGGCCCGGGCCTCCAGCTCATCAAGGGCTCGCGCCACAATGGGGCCCGATGCGCATGGACGGAGAGCTCGCCACGAACACCGACTCGACGGACGGCTGGTCCCTGGTGGTCCCGCTGAAACCCCTCGTTCTGGCCAAGAGCAGGCTCGCGGGGGCCGCGGACGGCATTCTGCGGCCGCATCTCGCGCTGGCCTTTGCCCAGGACACGGTGGCCGCGGCGCTGACGTGCGGCGTGGTACGGGATGTGGCGGTCGTCACGGACGATCCGGCGGCCGCTGCCGGGCTGGCCGCGCTGGGTGCGCGGATCGTGCCGGACAGCCCGGGCGCCGGCCTCAACGCGGCGCTCGCACACGGGGCGGAGGCGGTGCGGGCGCTGCGTCCCGAAGCGGCCGTCGCGGCACTCAACGCCGATCTGCCCGCATTGCGTCCCGAGGAATTGGCCCGGGTACTGGTTCGCGCTTCGGTATTTCCTCGGGCATTTCTGGCGGATGCGGCCGGAATCGGCACGACTTTCCTCTCCGCGGCACCGGGCACGGAATTGCGCCCCGCTTTCGGCGGCCGATCCCGCCGTCGGCATTTGGCGTCGGGAGCCGCGGAAATCCTGCTCGACGGCGTGGATTCGGTCCGGCAGGACGTGGACACGGGGGACGATCTGGCGGCCGCGCTGGCCCTGGGAGTGGGCCCGCGGACCGCTGAGCGCTGGGCGGCGGGCGCCCGCACCCTCTAGATCCCACACCCCCTGGATCCCGAAGACACCCCCTAAGCTGCCGGTATGCAGGCGACCTCGTACACCTACGACTCCGAAACCCGCAGCGGGAGTGTGCTGCTCGACGACGGCACCCCGGTGGACTTCGATGCCGCGGCCTTCGACGCGGGCGGTCTGCGGCTGCTGCGGCCGGGCCAGCGGGTCCGTATCGAGACCGAGGGCCAGGGCGAGGCCCTGCGCATCACGCTGGTGACACTGGCAACCCTCTGAAAAACGCCGCGGGCCGGGCTCCCCGAGGGGAGCCCGGCCCGGCGCGTGAGTGGCCCTGTGACCTTGTGCCGCTTACTACCTGGCGGCGCTCTTCTTGGCGGTCTTGCGCGCCGTCGCCTTCTTGGCGGGCGCCTTCTTCGCCGTCGCCTTCTTGGCCGGCGCGGTCTTCTTGGCGGCGGCCTTCTTCGCGGTCGCCTTCTTCGCCGCGGTCTTCTTCACTGCCGCTGCCTTCTTGGCGACCGTCTTCTTCACGGCGGCCTTCTTGGCGACGGTCTTCTTCGCCGCGGTCTTCTTCACTGCCGCTGCCTTCTTGGCGACCGTCTTCTTCGCGGCGGCCTTCTTGGCGACGGTCTTCTTGGCGGCCGCCTTCTTGACGGTCGTACGGGCTGCGGCGACGCCGCCGGTGAGACTGCCCTTGGGAGCCTTCTTGACGGCGACTTCGCCGCCCCTGGGCAGCTTCTTCGAGCCGCTCACCAGGTCCTTGAAGCCCTGCCCCGCACGGAAGCGCGGAACCGAGGTCTTCTTGACCCGCACGCGCTCACCCGTCTGCGGGTTGCGGGCGTAACGAGCAGGACGGTCGACCTTCTCGAACGAGCCGAAGCCGGTGACCGAAACCCGGTCTCCGCCGACAACTGCGCGGACGATCGCGTCAAGTACCGCGTCGACAGCGTCTGCGGCCTGCTGACGGCCGCCGACCTTGTCGGCAATCGCTTCTACGAGCTGCGCCTTGTTCACGTCTTCCCCTTCGGAGACATTGGCCGGAACGAATGCGTCCAGGCTTTTTCGCACGTTAGGCAGATATATACCGCAAATCAAACACGAAACGGGCTAATCACCCTAGTGCCGCAACGAAGTCGACCTTCGCGGAACTTCGGGTGTCAGTCGCCTTCAGGGAATCGGCCCTCGTCGAGGTCCTTCATCAAGCGGTCCAGACGCCTAGCCGCATCCGGGAGATCGTGCTTCGCCGCTGCCGTGACGACCAGCAGCTTCCGGGACAGCGCCATCCTTACGCCCTCCGGGACTTGCAGTGCGCGCACTCTTGTGTGCGCTTCCTTCAGTCGGGCGGCGACTGCCTCGTAGAGCTCGAGTTGGCTGTCGCGTTCCATGCACCGATTGTGCCATCTGGGGCGAGTTGTCGCCCGGCAGGGTCTCAACAAGCGACTGCGCCCCCCACCGGACGGTGGGGGGCGCAGTACGGGAAAAGCGCTGCTCAGGCCTGAATTGTGCGGGGTTTGAAGGCCGGCCGGGTGGCCTCGTAAGCCGCGATGTCGGCTTCGTTCTGAAGGGTGAGGCTGATGTCGTCCAGCCCGTTCAGCAGCCTCCACCGGGCGTTCTCGTCAAGCTCGAAGTCGGCCGTGATTCCTTCGGCCAGAACCTGTCGCTTCTCCAAGTCCACGGTGACTTCGACCGTCGGGTCGGCTTCGGTCAGCTCCCAGAGCGCGTCCACGACCTTCTGGTCCAGAACCACGGTCAGCAGACCGTTCTTGAGCGAGTTGCCGCGGAAGATGTCGGCGAACCGGGAGGAGATGACGGCCTTGAAGCCGTAGTTCTGCAGGGCCCACACGGCGTGCTCGCGGGAGGAGCCGGTGCCGAAGTCGGGGCCCGCCACCAGAACCGTGGCGCCCTGCCGCTCGGGCTGGTTGAGGACGAAGGAGGAGTCCTTGCGCCAGGCCTCGAAGAGCCCGTCCTCGAAGCCGTCGCGGGTGACCTTCTTCAGCCAGTGGGCCGGGATGATCTGGTCGGTGTCGACGTTGCTGCGGCGCAGCGGGACGGCCCGGCCGGTGTGTGCGGTGAAAGCTTCCATGGTGCTCAGACTCCGACGGTCGCGGGGGCTTCGGACAGGTCGGCGGGCGAGGCCAGATGGCCCAGTACCGCGGTGGCGGCGGCGACCTGCGGCGAGACCAGATGGGTGCGTCCGCCCTTGCCCTGCCTGCCCTCGAAGTTGCGGTTGGAGGTGGACGCGGAGCGCTCGCCGGGGGCCAGTTGGTCGGGGTTCATGCCCAGACACATCGAGCAGCCCGCGTGCCGCCATTCGGCGCCCGCCTCGGTGAAGACCTTGTTCAGGCCCTCCTCGACGGCCTGCAGCGCGACCCGTACGGAGCCGGGGACCACCAGCATCCGTACGCCGTCGGCGACTTTGCGGCCGTCCAGAATGGCGGCGGCCGAGCGCAGGTCTTCGATGCGGCCGTTGGTGCAGGAGCCTACGAAGACGGTGTCCACCTTGATGTCGCGCAGCGGCTGGCCGGCGCTCAACCCCATGTATTCCAGGGCCTTTTCGGCGGCGTGGCGCTCCGAAGCGTCCTCGTACGAAGCCGGGTCGGGGACGCTGGCCGACAGGGGCGCGCCCTGGCCGGGGTTGGTGCCCCAGGTGACGAACGGCGCCAGTTCGGTGGCGTCGATGAACACCTCGGCGTCGAAGACGGCGTCGTCGTCGGTGCGCAGCGTCTTCCAGTACGCGACGGCGGCGTCCCAGTCCTCGCCCTCGGGGGCGTGGTCACGGCCCCGCAGATAGTCGAAGGTGGTCTGGTCCGGGGCGATCATCCCGGCCCGGGCGCCCGCCTCGATCGACATGTTGCAGATGGTCATCCGGGCCTCCATCGAGAGCTTCTCGATGGCGGAGCCGCGGTACTCCAGGATGTATCCCTGGCCGCCGCCGGTGCCGATCCGGGCGATGATGGCCAGGATCAGGTCCTTGGCGGTGACGCTGCCGGGCAGTTCGCCCTCGACCGTGATGGCCATGGTCTTGGGGCGGGCAAGCGGCAGCGTCTGGGTGGCCAGGACATGCTCCACCTGGGAGGTGCCGATGCCGAACGCCAGCGCGCCGAACGCGCCGTGGGTGGAGGTGTGGGAGTCACCGCAGACCACGGTGGTGCCGGGCTGGGTCAGACCCAGCTGGGGGCCCACGACGTGGACGACACCCTGCTCGACGTCGCCCAGCGGGTGCAGCCGTACACCGAACTCCGCGCAGTTCTTGCGCAGCGTCTCCAACTGGGTGCGGGAGACCGGGTCCGCAATGGGCTTGTCGATGTCGATCGTCGGGGTGTTGTGGTCCTCGGTCGCGATGGTGAGGTCGAGACGCCGCACCTGCCGGGCATTCTGGCGCAGCCCGTCGAAAGCCTGGGGGCTGGTGACCTCGTGCAGCAGATGCAGGTCGATGTAGAGGAGGTCGGGCTCGCCCTCGGCGCGCCGGACGACATGGTCGTCCCAGACCTTCTCCGCGAGTGTCCTACCCATCGCTTTCCCTCCGGCCGGCTGTTCGCCGACGCAACTAGAGATCTTGTGCAGAGCCCGTTGGTCCGCGGGCCGCGAATACAGAGTCGCAAGTTCCCGGGAAATTTGAACTTGCGTTTCACAGTGTGAGACGTGAATATCGTTGCATGGACAACTCTAGCGGCGTCGGCGTTCTCGACAAGGCAGCTCTGGTACTGAGCGCTCTGGAGTCCGGTCCGGCCACCCTCGCCGGGCTGGTCGCGGCGACAGGGCTTGCACGACCCACGGCACATCGCCTTGCCGTGGCACTGGAACACCACCGGATGGTGGCGAGGGACATGCAGGGCCGGTTCATCCTCGGCCCGCGGCTGGCCGAGCTCGCCGCGGCGGCGGGCGAGGACCGGCTGCTCGCCACGGCGGGACCGGTACTCACGCATCTGCGCGATGTGACGGGCGAGAGCGCGCAGCTCTACCGCCGGCAGGGCGACATGCGTATCTGCGTGGCAGCGGCGGAACGGCTGTCCGGACTGCGGGACACCGTGCCGGTCGGCTCCACGCTCACCATGAAGGCCGGATCATCGGCCCAGATCCTGATGGCCTGGGAGGAGCCGGAGCGCCTGCACCGGGGCCTGCAGGGCGCCCGTTTCACGGCCACGGCCCTGTCCGGCGTACGGCGCCGGGGCTGGGCCCAGTCGATCGGCGAACGCGAGCCGGGCGTGGCGTCCGTCTCGGCGCCGGTGCGGGGGCCGTCGAACCGGGTCGTGGCCGCGGTGTCGGTCTCGGGCCCGATCGAGCGGCTCACCCGGCACCCGGGCCGGATGCACGCGCAGGCGGTCATCGACGCGGCGGGCCGCCTGAGCGAGGCGCTGCGGCGCTCGGGCTGAGCCCCGCCGTCCTCGCCTGCGGCGGGCCCACGCGGCAGAGCCGCACATCGACGCAGCTCGCGCCGCCCTTCCCGGCGGTGACATTGTGCGGCTTCGCCGCGTGGGGAGCTCCGCTCCAGACCGCGCGCCTCATGCGGCCGAAGGTCGCATGAGGCCTCATGGCCACCGCAAGGCGCGCGCGTCCGCGCAGCGGAGCCGTAGTCGCAGACCGCCGTCGGCCACCGCACGGATCTCCACCGCCTCGCACAGGCTCCGCACCAGCCACAGCGCGTCGTCCGCCGACGGCTGCGACCCCGGCGGCACGAAACCCGCGAAGCGCCCCGGCAAGGTCGCCTGCCGCCCCAGGCCCAGCAGGTCCCAGACCACCGCGCCCGGCTCCTCCCAGACCCGCAGCTCCGCATCGGACGCCCCGCGCGCGAGCAGCCAGGTCAGCGCCTCGTTCACCAGGGTCGCGGCCTGTGCGACGCGCTCCTCGTTCAGGCCGGCCGTCTCGGCCCGCAGCCGCGCGAAGCGCCGTACTGCTTCCAGCGAGGCCGGTGGCTCCAGAAGCGCGGCGTGCGGGGGCGGCGGCGGGAGCGGGCTGTCCCGGGCCGCGGCGTAGGTCTCCGGTTCGGTGTAGGTGCCGCAGGGCAGCACCAGGTCCCCCACCACATGTCGGGGATGGGTCGCCCAGGCCGCCTCCACGACGTGGTCCGGCACGCCGCGGGTGTCGTACGGGCAGATCAGCCGCGCGTCGGTGTGGGCGAGCAGGACATTGAGCCCGGACTCCAGCCGCTTCCACTCGTTGATCTGCCGGGTGCACTGCCCCTCCCACACCGTCTCGGCGATCATCCGCACCGGGCGGCCCCGCGCCCGGAAGCTGTCCGTGTACCGCAGCAAAGCGGCGACCCGGTCCACCGGCCGGCGGCCGAAGCAGGCGATCTCGGCGGTGTCGAGGGCGTACGCCCGCTCCCCCAGCGCGTCCCGCAGGAGCGCGATGTTCGCGGGGGTCGTGGCGGCGAGCACCGGCTCCCCCGCGGCCAGCCCTTCTTCGGCGAACGGCACGGCCATCGCCAGGAATTCTTCCTCGTCGCCGTACAGACAGGCCTGGTGCTCAAAGCGGCCCGGGACTCGGTCAGTTGACACGGTGGTCTCCCAGCCGCAGACCAGGCGTGTCGTCCCAGCCCACGAGCGCGATCACATTCCGCAGATGCGGGGCGAGTCCCGCCAACTCCACATGGTCGCCCGGCTTTCGGGTCCGGGCCAGGCCGATCAGCAGGCGCAGTCCGCCGAGGTCGAGAAACTCCAGCCCGGAGAGGTCGAGTTGGAGGTCCCCCTCGACCGAGGCGATCACGTCGAGAGCGCCGCTCAGATGGCGGTGCGTATGGACGTCGACGATGCCCTCGATCCTCAGCCCCGGGGGCTGTTGGATGCGTGAGATGCGTAACTCCGCGGTACGTACGAGAGGTTCCGCGCCGACAGCATCCATGCGCGGAGTATCCGCCAGGGGCTGCCGCCGCAGGAAGGTCCGTACGCGAAGAACGCGAAGAGGCCCTCCGCGATGCGCGGAGGGCCTCTTCGATGCGTACCCCCGACCGGATTCGAACCGGCGCTACCGCCTTGAGAGGGCGGCGTGCTAGGCCGCTACACAACGGGGGCTTTGCGGATGAGCTCCGCGAGCTGGCCTACCAGGACTCGAACCTAGAATGACGGTACCAGAAACCGTAGTGTTGCCAATTACACCATAGGCCATGGTGGTTTAGACCAGTACCCCCGACCGGATTCGAACCGGCGCTACCGCCTTGAGAGGGCGGCGTGCTAGGCCGCTACACAACGGGGGCCCTAGCGATCCCACCCGGCAGAGCCGGGTGATGTCACTGCGCGGTCATCGGGTGCGACCCTGATGATCAGCAGGATGGATCTGTACCCCCGACCGGATTCGAACCGGCGCTACTGCCTTGAGAGGGCAGCGTGCTAGGCCGCTACACAACGGGGGCTTTGCAGAAGATCTCTGCGAGCTGGGCTACCAGGACTCGAACCTAGAATGACGGTACCAGAAACCGTAGTGTTGCCAATTACACCATAGCCCACCAAAACTCAACCCCTGGAGGGGGTTTGTTTGGTTTGCGCTCTCCGGCCGGACCTCTCGGCCCACTCGGGCGGCGCAGGAAGAACATTACCCGAAGGTGTCCGGCGCTCCAAAACGGGTATCGCGCCGCAGCAGGCCGGGGAGCTGGGCGAGACCGGTGATTCGGGTGAGCTCAGGACGCCCTCCGAGACCGGTGCGGTCCAGCCAGATACCGGTGAGACCCGCGGCCACGGCCCCCTGTGCGTCGATGTCCGGCTGGTCCCCCACGTACGCGACCTCTTCGGGCGGCAGCGCGAGGGCCTCGCAAGCCGCGTGGAACGCCTCGGGTGCGGGCTTGGACACACCCAGCTCGGCCGCGCACACGACCGCCTCGAACCGGTCGCGTACGCCCAGGACGCGCAGTTTGCGGTCCTGGTTGTGGAGCGAGGAGTTGGACAGGACGGCATGGCGGTATCCGTCGGCGAGCAGGTCGAGCGCGGGGACGGCGTCCGGGAAGAGCGACCAGGCGGCCTCGAAGTGCACGATGTAGCGCTGGAACCAGTCGTCGGCCTCGGCATCGCCGAGTGGCCGGCCGGTGAAGGACCGCACGCGGTCGCGGCGCTGACCCTGCCAGTCGGTCTCACCTGCGGAGAAGCGGGCCCAGTGCTGGTCGGTGATCTCGCGCCAACGGACGAGGGCCTGGTCGACGGAGTCGTATCCGTCCACCAGGCCCTCGGCTTCGAGGTGCCGCTGCATTCCGGCGCGGTCGGCGCGGGCGTAGTCGAAGATCGTGTCGTCGATGTCCCACAGGACCGCGCGAATCGGCATGATCCGACCGTACCTGCCGCGCCGCCCCCTGCTGGGGGTTCCGGGGTTGTCCCCCGATGAACGCAGTATCGATGTCCCACAGGACCGCGCGAACCGGCATGAGCCGAGCTCAGGACGCGAGCTTCTCCAGCGCCGCGTCGATCCGCGCCAGCGTCTTGTCCTTGCCCAGGATCTCCAGCGACTCGAACAGCGGCAGGCCCACCGTGCGGCCCGTGACCGCGACGCGGACCGGGGCCTGGGCCTTGCCGAGCTTCAGGCCGTGCTCCTCGCCCGCCGCCAGGACCGCGTTCTTCAGGGACTCGGGACTGGACCAGTCCGCGTCCGCCAGCTTCTCGCGGGCCGTGCGCAGCAGCGCGTCGGAGCCCTCCTTCATCGCCTTCGTCCAGGACGCCTCGTCCTCGACCGGCGCGTCCAGGAAGAGGAAGTCGACATTGGCCGTGATGTCCGAGAGGACGGTCACCCGGGTCTGGGCGTGCGGGGCGATCGCCTCCCAGGCCGCCTGGTCGAACTGCTCCGGGGCCCAGTTGGCGTGCGGGGCCCGCAGCCAGGGGCCGCACGCTTCGGTGAAGGCCTTCACGTCCAGCAGGCGGATGTGGTCGGCGTTGATCGCCTCGGCCTTCTTCAGGTCGAAGCGGGCCGGGTTGGCGTTGACGTCCGCGACGTCGAACTTCGCCACCATCTCCTCGATCGAGAAGACGTCCTGGTCGGCCGAGAAGGACCAGCCGAGGAGGGAGAGGTAGTTGAGCAGGCCCTCCGGGAGGAAGCCGCGCTCCCGGTAGATGTTCAGGGACGCCTGGGGGTCGCGCTTGGAGAGCTTCTTGTTGCCCTCACCCATGACGTACGGGAGGTGACCGAACGCGGGGATCTCCTTGGCGATGCCCAGCTCGATCAGCGCCTTGTAGAGCGCGATCTGGCGCGGGGTCGACGAGAGCAGGTCCTCGCCGCGCAGTACGTGCGTGATCTCCATCAGCGCGTCGTCGACCGGGTTGACCAGCGTGTACAGCGGGGCGCCGTTGGCGCGGACGATGCCGTAGTCCGGCACGTTGTCCGGGGTGAAGGTCAGCTCACCGCGGACCAGGTCGGTGAAGGTGATCGGCACGTCGGGCATTTTGAAGCGGACGATGGCCGGGCGGCCCTCGTCCTTGTACCGCGTGATGCGCTCGGCGGAGAGGTTGCGGCAGGTGCCGTCGTAACCGGACGGCTTGCCGGCCAGACGGGCGGCGTCCCGGCGGGCCTCCAGCTCGACGGCGGTGCAGAAGCACTCGTACGCGTAGCCGCCGGCCATCAGCTTCTCGGCGACGTCCCGGTAGATGTCCATCCGCTGCGACTGGCGGTAGGGGGCGTGCGGGCCGCCCGCCTCGGGGCCCTCGTCCCAGTCCAGGCCCAGCCAGCGCAGCGAGTCGAGCAGCTGGTCGTACGACTCCTCGGAGTCGCGGGCCGCGTCGGTGTCCTCGATACGGAAGACCATGGTGCCGCCGGTGTGCCGGGCGTAGGCCCAGTTGAACAGGGCGGTGCGGACCAGGCCCACATGGGGGTTGCCGGTCGGGGACGGACAGAAACGTACGCGGACGTTCGCGTTAGCCACGCTTGATCACCTTGTTGGTGAGAGTGCCGATGCCTTGAATGGTGACGGCGACCTCGTCGCCGACGTTGAGCGGGCCGACCCCGGCCGGTGTGCCGGTGAGGACGACGTCGCCGGGGAGCAGTGTCATCGCCTCGGAGACATTGACGATCAGCTCCTCGATGGAGTGGATCATCTGGCTCGTACGGCCGAGCTGGCGCTGTTCGCCGTTGACCGTGCACTGGATGGCGAGGTCGCTCGGGTCGAGGTCGGTCTCCACCCAGGGGCCGAGCGGGCACGAGCTGTCGAAGCCCTTGGCCCGGGCCCATTGCTTCTCGCGCTTTTGGACGTCGCGCGCGGTGACGTCGTTGGCGCAGGTGTATCCGAGGATGACGTCCTTGACCCGCTCGCGCGGGACCTCGCGGCACATCCGGCCGATGACCACGGCCAGTTCGGCCTCGTGGTGCACTTCCTGCGAGAAGGAGGGGTACGCGATGGGGTCGCCGGGGCCGATCACCGAGGTGGACGGCTTGAAGAAGGCGAACGGCGCGTCCGGGACCTCGTTGCCCAGCTCCGCAGCGTGCTCCGCGTAATTGCGGCCGAAGGCCACGACCTTGCTGGGAAGCACGGGCGGCAGCAGCCGGACCCTGTCCTTGGATCCGGGAGCCAGCGGGACCTTGGTGCCGGAGAGCTCGAAGTCCGCGAAGGGGATGCCCTTGATGATGTCGAGGACGAGGCCGTCGGGGCCTTCGCCCTCGACCGCGCCGAAGGCCACATTGCCGTCGATGGAGAACCTGGCGATGCGCACGGGATGCGGGTGCCCCTCTTTTGATGACGCTGGCTGGAGTCTGACGCTCCAGGCTAACGCGGGTGCGAGGACCGCCTCGCGTATTGGTGCGGGCACCGCCTCGCGTATTACTGGGCGGGGGCGTCCATCAGGACCGTGCGGCGGGGGTTGGCCGTCTGCATGGGAAGATCGATCGCGTGCTCCAGCTGTTCCGGCGTCTGCAGTTCGTCCGCGTCGGTGAGGTGCGCGAGCGTGGTGCGCCGGGGGTTGGCTATGTTGCGGAACATCATCGTCGTCTTCATCGGTTGTTTCAGACCTTGTCGGTGTGCGGGCGCTGAGGTTAACGCCGGGTTGACGGATTTCCCATCCCTGTAAAGCGTCAGGCTAAACATCCAATTCCCCGGGAAAGCCCGGAAGACTCAGCGATCTACGTGTGAGTTTCCTCACCAGTTGACGGTCAATTCGGACATTCCGGATGACGAGTCAGTTGAGGGAAACGGACATTGCGCCACTGAAGCGACCATTCCGCTCCTGATCATCGCTACTGGGACACCCCCCACCCCTAAGCGACTCGTACGGAAACGTCCGTTTCATCCGTGAACCGCTTCTACGTCTTGTGACGCGACGCTCACACCGAGTCATCCAGGTCACAGGCCGGTACACGGCTCTTGTTGGAGATCCTGCACTGTGCTGGAATTCCACGCACCGCCGCGGTTTCAGGCCGGCGCGCAAGGGGCGCAACGCAGCGCCGAGTGGCGGCGGGAAAGGGGGAGCAGCGCCGGTCACTCAACGACCACCATGGGGCACCGTTTTTCCGCCCCGATACGCCGACACCGTCCCGCCGTGAGAACGGAGGGACGCCTGGTCCAGAGGTTGCGACGCTAGTGCAGGGACGTTTCAAGAGGGATGGCAGCGCTGCGGCGGAACAGGAGCCGCGCGGCGGGACCGACCGCGGCTCCTCGCCCCAGCACACCCAGAACCAGGGACCGGCAGCGCCCGGCGACAGCGGCGAACGTGCCGCGCGCCCCGGCACTGCGGCACCCGGCGGCGAGAGGCCCACGGCCCCGCTGAAGCCGAAGGGACCGACGGACACAGGGTCGCGAATAGCCCTGCGCAACTGGCGCATCAGCACGCGCCTTGTCTCCCTGCTGACCCTGCCGGTCGTCGCGGCGACCACGCTGGGCGGACTCCGTATCAACGAGTCCATGGAAGACATGAAGCAGCTGGATCACATGCAGCTGCTCACCAAGATGACCAAGCAGGCGACCGAGCTGGCGACGCAGCTCCAGACGGAGCGCGACCTGTCGGCGGGCCCGCTGTCGAACGACCCTGCCGCCGTCACCGACTTCAAGGTCACAGGTCCCCGTACCGCGACCGACCGGGCCAGGAACGCCTTCCTCGAGGCCACCCGCGACATCCCCAACACGGATGAGGACGAGGCCCTGGAGAGCATCCGGGCCAACGCGAACCAGATCGCCGTCCAGGTCCACGAGCTCAACGGCATCCGCGCAAACGCGTACAAGCCGAAGGAGCCGACCTCCCTCACCATCGACAAGTACAGTCGGCTGATCGACGCCCTGCTGAGCCTGTCCCAGGACATGGCGCAGGCGACGAACAACCCGGAGATGATCAAGCGGACCCGCGCTCTGGCGGCCTTCTCGTCCGCCAAGGAGTACGCCTCCATCCAGCGTGCGGTCATCGCCGCGGCGCTCCCGGTCGGTGACAACAGCAGGATCCCCGGCCTGACCGAGTCCGACCGGCAGTACGGCCAGGCCGCCCGCGAGAGCGGCGAAACCGAGCTCAAGGCCTTCAAGGCGGTCTACGAGTCCTCCGGCCTCAACGCCGACGAGCTGACCGAACCGATGGAGGACGGCAACCCCACCATCGAGGCGTCCGAGCTCTACGCCAAGCGCGTGCTCGACACCAAGAACGGTCTGGCGTCCCAGCCCATTCGTTCGCACCTGGACTGGACCGACGACGACACGGTCCGCATCAACGCCATGAAGACCATCGAGGCCACGCTCCTCGGTCAGATGGAGAGCAAGGCCCGTGAGCTGCGTGAGGCCTCGCAGCGCGACGCGATCATCAACGGTGCGCTGATCCTCATCGTCCTCGGTGTGTCCCTCGTGGGCGCCTTCGTCGTGGCCCGCTCCATGATCCGCTCGCTGCGCCGGCTGCAGGACACCGCGACCAGGGTCGCCCAGGACCGTCTGCCCGAGCTGGTCAAGCAGCTGTCCGAGTCGGACCCGCAGGACGTCGACACCTCCGTCGAGTCCGTCGGTGTGCACTCCCGGGACGAGATCGGCCAAGTGGCCGCGGCCTTCGACGACGTGCACCGCGAGGCCGTCCGCCTCGCCGCCGAGCAGGCCCTTCTGCGGGGCAACGTCAACGCGATGTTCACCAACCTCTCGCGCCGCAGCCAGGGTCTTATCCAGCGTCAGCTCTCGCTCATCTCCGAGCTGGAGTCCCGCGAGGCCGACCCGGACCAGCTGTCCTCCCTCTTCAAGCTGGACCACCTCGCGACCCGTATGCGCCGGAACGGCGAAAACCTCCTCGTCCTCGCGGGCGAGGAGCCGGGCCGCCGGTGGACCCGGCCGGTCCCGCTGGTCGACGTGCTCCGTGCCGCCGCCTCCGAGGTGGAGCAGTACGAGCGCATCGAACTGGCCTCGGTTCCCGGGACCGAGGTCGCCGGACGCGTCGTCAACGACCTCGTGCACCTCCTCGCCGAGCTGCTCGAGAACGCGACCTCCTTCTCCTCGCCGCAGACCAAGGTCCGCGTCACCGGTCACGCGCTGCCCGACGGCCGTGTGCTGGTCGAGATCCACGACACCGGCATCGGCCTCTCCCCCGAGGACCTCGCCGCGATCAACGAGCGGCTGGCGTCGCCGCCCACCGTGGACGTCTCGGTCTCGCGCCGCATGGGTCTGTTCGTGGTCGGCCGGCT
This sequence comes from Streptomyces sp. NBC_00322, assembly GCF_036147535.1. Classification (NCBI taxonomy): domain Bacteria; kingdom Bacillati; phylum Actinomycetota; class Actinomycetes; order Kitasatosporales; family Streptomycetaceae; genus Streptomyces; species Streptomyces sp. NBC_00322. The sequence goes on from NZ_CP108019.1 coordinate 2,808,412, forward strand.
GTCCCTGCGACACGGCATCCGCATCCAGCTGCGCCCCTCCGACTCCGGTGGTACGACCGCGCTGGTCATGCTCCCCGTCGATGTCGCCCACGGTGGCAAGAAGCCTCCGACCGGCATGCCCGGTGCGGGCGGCCAGGGCGCCGTTCCCCCGGCGCCGGGTGGTCCGGCGGGTATCGGCGGCCGTCCCGGCGGTGCGGGCGGCGGAAACCGTCCCGGTCTCGGCGGCGGCCCCGGTGCTGGTCCCGCGGGGGCTCCCGCGGGCGGTCGGCTCGGTGCCGGTGCGCCGCGCGGCCAGGTCGGTGCGGGCTCGGGTGCGCGTGCCGCGCTGCCGGCCCGTGACGGTGCTCCGGGCCAGCAGGCCTCCCAGGGTCAGGGTGGCCGCGGTCTCGCCGGGGCCTTCGGCTCCGGTGCGGGACGCGGCGCGCAGAATGCTCCGGCCCGCAACGAGCGGCAGAACGGCTTCCCGCAGAGTGCACCGGGCGCGGGCGACCGCGGCCGCCAGCTGCCGGCGTCCGGCGGTCCGCGCGCCGAGCTGCCCGGCAGCCCCCGGCGCGAGGAGCCGCAGCGCCCGCAGCGCCCGCAGGCCACCAGCTGGGGCAACGAGCAGCAGGGCGCCCCGCAGCGTCATGCCGCGGACTCGCCGCGCGGACACGAGGACAGCGACTCCGGGCGCGGTCCGGGCTCGACGTCGGAGTTCGCGCGGCCCGACTACAACGCGGGCCCGCCGCGCGGTGGTGCAGGTGCCACCGGGCAGTTCGTACGGCCCGACGTGTTCGGCGCTCCGGACTCCTCGTCCACGGGCCAGTACGCCCGCCCGGACGTGAACGGCTCGGGCGCCGGTTCGCAGGACCCGGCGTCCACCGCGCAGTTCGCGCGTCCGGACTTCAACGCCCCGCCCGCTCCCGCCCAGGCTCCGCGTCCGCGCGGTGGCCAGGACGGCTTCCGCGCCCCGCGCCCCGCGAATGCGCTGCCTCCGCAGCCGCAGCCCGAGGCGCTGCCGCCCGCCGGTCCCGGCGACGGCCGTACGCCGCTGTACGACACGCTGGAGACGAACTGGTTCCACGGTCCGCAGAGCGGTCAGCCCGCTCAGCAGCAGCCGCAGGGACCGTCGGCAGCTGTCCCGCAGCAGCCGACGGAGCGTCCCGTTCCGCCGATGCCGCAGCGCGCCCCCGCGCAGAGCCCGGCGACCCCGGGCAACGCGCCGAACGCGAGTGGTGCCGCATGGCGCTCCTCGCCCAATGACGAGTTGGTACGCCAGGCCGAGCGGGTCAGGAAGCCCGCGGCGGGCGGCGTCACCACCTCTGGTCTGCCCCGTCGGGTCCCGCGCGCCAACCTTGTGCCGGGCACCGCCCAGGAGCAGAACCACCAATCCGGACCGCAGGTTTCGCGTGCACCCGATGATGTACGCGGCCGGCTGACCAATCTCCGTCGTGGCATTCAGCAGGGCCGTCAGCAGAATTCGACGACCGGCAGCTTCAACCTCGGCCCCACTCACCAGCAGGAGCACTAGTTGAGCCCGATGAGCCAGGCGGCGCAGAATCTGAACTGGTTGATCACTAATTTTGTGGACAACACCCCCGGGGTGTCCCACACAGTGGTGGTCTCCGCCGACGGTCTTCTGCTGGCAATGTCAGAAGGTTTCCCGCGCGACCGCGCCGATCAGCTGGCGGCCGTGGCCTCCGGGCTGACCTCGCTGACCGCGGGCGCCTCCCGGATCTTCGAAGGCGGCCCGGTCAGCCAGACCGTGGTCGAGATGGAGCGCGGTTTCCTGTTCCTCATGTCCGTCTCCGACGGTTCCTCGCTGGCCGTGCTCGCACACCCCGAGTGCGACATCGGCCTCGTGGGCTACGAGATGGCCCTCCTGGTCGACCGGGCGGGCAGCGTCCTCACTCCGGACCTGCGCGCCGAGCTCCAGGGGAGCCTGCTGCACTGAAATCCGCCTCCCCCACGAGGCAGATAGCGCCACCGCACAGTTACCGTCAGGCCGCCCACAGGCCCCCCACCGGCTCCACTCAGACGGCACGCAGACCACTTGCTGTCACGCCCGGAGGATTCATGACCCCGCCACCCGCCTCTCACGATCCGTACGGCGCCTCAGTCGACGCGTCGTACGGAGAAGGCGATCAGCCGTTGGTCCGTCCGTACGCCATGACCGGCGGCCGGACGCGGCCGCGCTACCAGCTCGCGATAGAGGCACTGGTCAGCACCACGGCCGACCCGGCGCACCTGGCCGGGCTGCTGCCGGAGCACCAGCGGATCTGCCACCTGTGCCGTGAGGTCAAGTCGGTGGCCGAGGTCTCGGCACTGCTGTCGATGCCGCTCGGGGTTGCCCGTATCCTCGTCGCCGACCTGGCGGAGGCGGGCATGGTGGCCATCCATCAGCCGGGCAACGGAGAGGCCGGCGGCACGCCGGATGTGACACTGCTCGAAAGGGTGCTCAGTGGACTTCGCAAGCTCTAGCGGCGGTGCAGCCCGATCGACCACCAGCGCGAAGATCGTGGTGGCGGGCGGCTTCGGCGTGGGCAAGACCACGTTCGTCGGCGCCGTCTCGGAGATCAACCCGCTGCGTACCGAAGCCGTGATGACGTCTGCGTCCGCGGGCATCGACGACCTCACGCACACCGGAGACAAGACCACCACCACGGTGGCCATGGACTTCGGCCGTATCACCCTGGACCAGGACCTGATCCTGTACCTGTTCGGCACGCCCGGACAGGACCGCTTCTGGTTCATGTGGGACGACCTGGTCCGCGGCGCCATCGGCGCCGTCGTCCTCGTCGACACACGCCGCCTCGCCGACTGCTTCCCGGCGGTCGACTACTTCGAGAACAGCGGCCTGCCGTTCGTGGTCGCCCTCAACGGCTTCGAGGGACACCAGCCGTACAATCCCGAGGAAGTGCGCGAAGCGCTGCAGATCGGCCCCGACACCCCGATCATCACGACGGACGCCCGTCATCGCGCCGATGCCAAGTCCGCGCTGATCACGCTGGTGGAGCATGCCCTCATGGCCCGCCTCAAGTAGACACCGACATACGGCAGTTGTCGTAGTTATGCGTGGGCGGACTGTGTCCTTTGACACGGTCCGCCCTCGTGTTCATAACGTTTCGACAGAGAATTAAGATGGCTCGGCCACCCGGTGCATCCGGCCGGTGTCCCTGCGCTCACATTTGCCCCGCAATTTGACGGTACTTGCTCTCTATGCCCGAAATATCCCGGGTCTGCACACACGGAATGGCTAATTCCAACTGTTTGGAACGGGGCCCCTCCGCGTGCTGGAATTCGACGAAACTCCCGAGTAGTAGAGCTCTGAACGAAACACGGCACAGCGTAGGTGCCGACGCCGAGAGGTTGTTGGTCGAGTGAGGCGAAGCATGACGAGCTCCGCAGAGCAGCAGGCGCGGGGCAACTTCACCCCGCCGCCGCGCACAGCGGCGTCGCCTGCGGATGCGCCCGGTCCGTCCCCGGCCACCGGAAGCTCCAGCCGGCTGTCCCCACGCAACTGGCGGGTGCCCACCCGCCTGAACGCGATCCTGCTCATACCCGTGCTCGTCGGGCTGGTGATGGGCGGCTTCCAGGTCAAGTCGTCCATCGACACCTGGAAAGAGGCACAGGACGCCGAGAAGACGGCGCTGATCGTGCGCGCCGCCTCGGAGTACGGCCAGGCGCTGCTCAACGAGCGTGACGGCACGGCGCCCAAGCTGCTCGCCAATGCCCGCCAGGATCCGGAAGTCACCAAGGCGTACGCGACCACGGACAACGCGAAGAGGAAGTTCGACGAGGCCGTCAAGGTTCTGCCTGAGAAACAGGGCCTGGAGCGCCGTCTGAGCCTCTTCCGGGCCGTGGAGCCCGAGCTCGCCGACATCCGCAAGTACGCCTACACCGAGGGCGTCGAGAAGAAGTCCGCGGTAGGCACCGAAGAGAGCTACGTCAAGGTCCAGCACTCGCTGATGGAGTTCTCCAACGAGCTCGGCCTGGGCACCGGCAACATCACCAGCTACGGCCGTACGGTCTACGCGGTCCAGCTGGCCAAAGCCGCCGCGTCGCTCCAGCGCGCCATCGGTCTGCACCTGCTGATCCGGCCCAGCCAGGACGACACGATCCGCGCGAAGCAGACCATCGCGTTCAACTCGTACAACTACCTCGAGCAGATCGCGCTCGCCGAGTACGTCTCCGGCGGTACACAGGACGACGCCGACAAGCTCGAGCAGATCATGACAGCCAAGGCCGTCGAGGGCGGCAAGAGGCTCAAGGCCGCCGGCCTCAACCCGCCGAAGGACGACAAGGGCTCGGTCCTGGGGGGCATGTCCGCCGCTATCGGCCAGGGGCTCAGCCCCAAGGAGCTGAAGAAGGGCGGCACCACGCCGACGGTCTGGATGGCCGCGGCCACCGCCAAGTTCGACGGCTACACCGAGATCGAGAACGACCTCGTCGACAAGGCCGTGACCGAGGCCGCCGAGATCTCCGACGACGCCAAGCGCGACGCCATCACCAACGGCGCCATCGTCGTGATCGCCCTGCTCACCGCCTTCATCCTGGCTGGTCTCATGGCCCGCCAGATGAGCCGCTCGATGCGCCAGCTGCGCACCGCCGCCTTCGGCATCGCCGAGCAGCGTCTGCCGATGCTGGTCGACCAGCTCTCGCGTACGGAGCCGGGCCGGGTCGACACCCGGGTGCAGCCGATCCCGATCGACACCCAGGACGAGATCGGCGAAGTCGCCCGCGCCTTCGACCAGGTCCACCGCGAGGCCGTGCGGCTCGCCGCCGAGCAGGCCATGCTCCGTGGCAACGTCAACGCGATCTTCACCAACCTCTCGCGCCGCAACCAGTCGCTGATCGAGGGCCAGCTGACCCTGATCACCGACCTGGAGAACAACGAGGCCGACCCGGACCAGCTGGAGAACCTCTTCCGGCTGGACCACCTGGCGACCCGTATGCGCCGCAACGGCGAGAACCTCCTGGTCCTCGCGGGCGAGGAGCCGGGCCGCCGCTGGAACCAGCCGGTGCCGCTCGTCGACGTGCTGCGTGCCGCCTCCTCCGAGGTGGAGTCGTACGAACGCATCGAGCTCACCGGTGTCCCGGAGACGGACATCCACGGCCAGGCCGTGACCGACCTCGTGCACCTGCTGGCCGAGCTTCTGGAGAACGCCACGACGTTCTCCTCGCCGCAGACCAAGGTTCGGGTGACGGCAACCCGTCTCCCCGACGGTCGGGTCATGATCGAGATCCACGACAAGGGCATCGGCCTGACTGCCGAGGACTTCGCCGACATCAACCACAAGCTGGCCAACCCGCCGACGGTGGACGCCGCCGTCTCGCAGCGCATGGGCCTGTTCGTGGTCGGCCGTCTCGCCGACCGGCACGGCGTCCGCGTCCAGCTGCGCCCCTCCGGCGAGCAGGCGGGCACCACCTCGCTGGTCATGCTCCCCGACGCCATCACCCACGGTGGCGGTGGCGAGGCGCTCCCCGACGACGACTTCACGGTCTCCCAGATCATGCCGGAGCAGCAGTCCTACGAGCACGCCCCGCTGCAGAGTGCGCCGATGCGCACGGCCGCGGAGCTGGGCTTCGACGACTCGCGGTACGAGGAGCAGTCCGAGGGATCTCCGCAGCTCGACCCGGTGGGCCGCTCGCTGATGCGCGAGGAGCGCCGTGCGGCGCTGGAGGCGCAGGCTCAGGGCGGTGACCGCCCCCTCTTCCGCGACGAGGCGGACTACCCGCAGGAGCAGCAGCAGTACGGCTCCGAGTACGGCCAGGAGTTCCAGGAGCAGGGTTACGCCCAGGACCAGCAGGCGTACGACGGCTACCAGACGCCCGGTGGCTACCCCGAGCACCAGGAGTACCAGGAGCACCAGGACGAGTCCGCGGGCGCATATTCGGAAGCCAATTACCAGGCTTCGCAGGCGTCCGACGCGCAGTACGACGGCCAGTACGACACCCCGTCCCACCAGGCGGAGTGGCAGGATCAAGGTCCGTACCAGGGTGCGTACGAGCCGGAGTACCGGGCGGAACCGGAATCTGCCCCCGGCGCTCCCGCGAACGTCCCCGAGCGCGTAGGCTTCGACCGACCCGGGCCCGCTCCGAGCAGCAGCCACGCGATGACCAACGCCGGTCTCCCGCGGCGCGGCAGCACCCAGCAGCCGCAGTCCGAGCAGCAGTGGCAGCAGCCCGCCGAGCAGGACCGACAAGCTCCGCAGAGCGATCAGACCGAGGCGGCCGGCAACAGCATCGGCGCCACCGGCTCCGAGGACTGGCGCTCGGCCAACGACGAGCGCTGGCAGCGGGCGGAGAAGCTCCGCGAGCCGAAGGCGGGCGGGGTCACCTCCTCCGGCCTTCCGCGGCGGGTGCCCAAGGCCAATCTCATCGAGGGCACCGCGGAGCAGACGCCCCAGGGCGGCCCCCAGGTCTCCCGCGCCCCGGACGCCGTGCGCGGCAGGTTGAGCAACCTGCGGCGCGGTGTCCAGCAGGGACGCAGCGCGGGAACGGACACGAACGGACTGGGCTTCGGCCCGGGCAGTACCTACAACCAGGAGCGTTAGTGTGAGCCCGATGAGCCAGGCGGCGCAGAATCTGAACTGGTTGATCACCAACTTCGTGGACAACACCCCTGGGGTGTCCCACACCGTGGTGGTCTCCGCCGACGGACTCCTGCTGGCGATGTCCGAGGGTTTCCCGCGGGACCGAGCCGATCAGCTGGCGGCAGTAGCCTCCGGTCTGACCTCGCTCACCGCGGGGGCGTCCAGGATCTTCGAAGGCGGTGCGGTCAACCAGACGGTGGTGGAGATGGAACGGGGCTTCCTCTTCATCATGTCCATCTCCGACGGTTCCTCGCTGGCCGTACTCGCACACCCCGATGCCGACATCGGTCTGGTGGGTTACGAGATGGCTCTGCTGGTGGACCGTGCGGGCAGCGTGCTGACGCCGGACCTCCGTGCGGAGCTCCAGGGAAGTCTTCTCAACTAACAGACAGACAGTGCGTTTCACGCCACCGCACCATAGGGTGCGGTGGCGCGGGCTCCACAGGGACATGGAACCGGCGACCGGCAGTCGGAGGAGGAAACGTGGCAACACCCCCGGGCGGACGCCCCTATGACGGTGCTCACCAAACACCGGGTGATCACTCTCAGAACCGTTTCAACTTTCCTTCCACGCCGAGCAGACAGGGCGCCCAGCAGCCCTACCAGCAGCCGCAGTCGCCGTACGACCCGTCGTACAACCAGCCGCAGCAGCCGCGCATCCAGCCGGTGCAGCCCCGGCGGACACCGGAGGCCGCACCTGCGGCACACAACCCGTTGGTGCGTCCCTACGCCATGACCGGCGGCCGTACGCGGCCGCGCTACCAGCTCGCCATCGAGGCACTGGTCAGCACCACGGCCGATCCCTCCCGGCTGCAAGGGCAGTTGCCCGAGCACCAGCGGATCTGCCGGCTGTGCATCGAGATCAAGTCGGTCGCGGAGATCTCGGCACTTCTCACCATCCCCCTCGGCGTTGCCCGGATCCTCGTCGCCGACCTGGCGGAGGCCGGACTTGTCGCCATTCACCAGCCCGGCGGCGACGAGTCCGCCGGCGGCCAGCCAGCCGTGACACTGCTCGAAAGGGTGCTCAGTGGACTTCGCAAGCTCTAGCGGCGGTGCAGCCCGCTCAACCACCAGCGCGAAGATCGTGGTGGCGGGCGGCTTCGGCGTGGGCAAGACCACGTTCGTCGGCGCCGTCTCGGAGATCAACCCGCTGCGTACCGAAGCCGTGATGACGTCTGCGTCCGCGGGCATCGACGACCTCACGCACACCGGAGACAAGACCACCACCACGGTGGCCATGGACTTCGGCCGTATCACCCTGGACCAGGACCTGATCCTGTACCTGTTCGGCACGCCCGGACAGGACCGCTTCTGGTTCATGTGGGACGACCTGGTCCGCGGCGCCATCGGCGCCGTCGTCCTCGTCGACACACGCCGCCTCGCCGACTGCTTCCCGGCGGTCGACTACTTCGAGAACAGCGGCCTGCCCTTCGTCATCGCCCTCAACGGCTTCGACGGACACCAGCCGTACAACCCGGAAGAGGTGCGGGAGGCACTGCAGATCGGCCCCGACACCCCGATCATCACCACGGACGCGCGGCACCGCGCGGACGCGAAGAGCGCGCTCATCACCCTGGTTGAGCACGCCCTCATGGCCCGCCTGCGGTAAGCCGGTTACCGCGGTCGCGTGTCTGTCTCTGTGGGGAAGCCCCCGCGCTCCTTCGGGAGGGCGGGGGCTCTCTGCTGTACGGGGGACGCCTGCGGCGGGCTTGTTCCCCCGACGGGGCTTCGCCCCGGACCCCGTATGCGACCTCCGGCCGCATGTCCTCAAGCGCCGGAGGGGCTGAATGATTCAGCCCCTCCGGCGCTTGAGGAGCGGGGGTCCGGGGGCAGCCCCCCGGGAACAGACAACGGCCCCGCTCACCAACACCGGTGGCGGGGCCGTAGAGGGCCTCAGGAGGGCCGGGCGTCAGCCCTGCCAGCTGTGGGATGGCTGGAAGCCCCGCTGGCGCTCCAGGCGGCGCCAGCCGGCCGTGGAGCTGCCGCGGTGCGCGGCCGGAGCCTCGGGCTGCGCGGCCGCACGCGCGAGCAGCACCGCGGTGATCGCGGCCAGCTCCTCGGGGTCGGCGTGACCCTTCTCGACGCGCAGCAGAGAGGAGGACAACGGGGATTCGGCAGAAGTACTCATGGGCGATCAGGCTCCAGTCTTCGCAGGGTCACTGCGGGGGGTTGCCGTGTTTGCGGGAGGGCAGGTCGGCGTGCTTGGTGCGGAGCATGGCCAGGGATGCGATCAGCACCCCGCGGGTCTCGGCCGGGTCGATCACGTCGTCGACCAGACCGCGCTCGGCGGCGTAGTACGGGTGCATCAGCTCGGCCTTGTACTCCTTGACCATGCGCACCCGCATCGCCTCGGGGTCCTCGGCATCGGCGATCTGCCGGCGGAAGATGACATTGGCGGCACCCTCGGCGCCCATCACCGCGATCTCGTTGGTCGGCCACGCGTAGGTCAGGTCCGCGCCGATGGACTGGCTGTCCATCACGATGTACGCCCCGCCATAGGCCTTGCGCAGGATCAGCGAAATCCTGGGCACGGTGGCGTTGCAGTACGCGTACAGCAGCTTCGCGCCGTGCCGGATGATCCCGCCGTGCTCCTGGTCCACACCCGGCAGGAACCCCGGCACGTCCAGCAGCGTGACGATCGGGATGTTGAACGCGTCGCACATCTGCACAAACCGGGCCGCCTTCTCGGAGGCCTCGATGTCCAGCACCCCGGCCAGCGACTGCGGCTGGTTGGCCACAATGCCCACCACCTGCCCGTCCAGCCGCGCCAGCGCGCAGATGATGTTGCGGGCCCAGCGCTCGTGGATCTCCAGGTAGTCGCCGTCGTCGACGAGCTCCTCGATCACCTTGTGCATGTCGTAGGGCCGGTTGCCGTCCGCCGGGACCAGGTCCAGCAGCGCCTCGCCGCGCCGGTCGGCCGGATCGTCCGAGGCCACCACCGGCGGGTTCTCCCGGTTGTTCGACGGCAGCATCGCCAGCAGGTAGCGCACCTCTGCGATGCAGGTCTCCTCGTCGTCGTAGGCGAAGTGCGCCACCCCCGACGTCTCGGCGTGCACATCCGCACCGCCCAGACCGTTCTGCGAAATCTCCTCACCCGTCACCGCCTTGACCACATCCGGCCCGGTGATGAACATCTGCGAGGTCTCCCGCACCATGAACACGAAGTCCGTCAGGGCCGGGCTGTAGGCCGCCCCGCCCGCGCACGGGCCCAGCATCACCGAAATCTGCGGGATCACCCCCGACGCACGGGTATTGCGCTGGAAGATCCCGCCATAGCCGGCCAGCGCCGAGACACCCTCCTGGATCCGGGCACCCGCACCGTCGTTCAGCGACACCAGCGGCGCACCCGCCGAGATCGCCATGTCCATAATCTTGTGGATCTTCGTGGCATGCGCCTCACCCAGCGCCCCGCCGAAGATCCGGAAATCATGCGCGTACACGAACACCGTGCGGCCCTCGACCGTGCCCCACCCGGTGATCACACCATCCGTGTACGGCTTCTTCGCCTCCAGACCGAACCCCGTCGCCCGATGCCGACGCAACTGCTCGACCTCATGGAACGACCCCTCATCCAGCAACAGCCCGATCCGCTCCCGCGCCGTCAGCTTGCCCTTCGCATGCTGCGCCTCGGTCGCCCTCTCACTCGGCCCACGACGGGCCTCCTCACGAAGGGCATGCAGTTCGGCCACGCGTCCGCGCGCGTCACTCGGCTCGCTGGTGGTCTCGTCCAAAACGGTCATGCATCGACCCTACGGATCCGACCAAGAAAACAGTCCCGTCGACTCCACACAGTCTCCGGAGCGTTCTCCTGTCACCACCGAACAGAACGCTTGCCCACTGCAGCCCTAGTACCAGCTGAGTGCCACCAAGCTTTGTGGAGGTTCAACAAGGCGTTCACCTGAGAGCCACTTCACAGTGTTGTGTGGCTCCGGCGGTGCCACCGCTGATCCGCAGCCGCAGCGAGCCTCCGGTGGAGAGGACTTCGATCGACGCGTCCTTGCTGGTCACCTTACGCACCGGGTGGTGCCAGGTGATCTCCAGCGGCGCTCCCGTACGCGGCGGCTCGCTGAAATGAAGGCTCGCAGTGTGCCGATTACTCCGAACGAGGGCACTCGCCGGTGCCGTCACGGTGAGCGGGCCCACCGTACCGGCCTGCCAGAAGTTCGCCGCGGTCAGTCCCAGGGAGCGGACGGCGACGGCCTGGCAGACCTTGCTGTTGGCGAGGATCCGCAGCCATCGCTCGTCCTCGGCGCGGGCGGCGAGCGCGCGGCGTCCCGCCCCGGGCATCAGGAGGTACGCGTACGAGGCGTCCACCGGGTCGGTCCCGTGGTCGAGCCAGAGGGTCTGGTAGCGGCGGGTGACGCGCTCGGTCGAGCTGGTGGTGTTGATGTCGCTCCAGGCTCCGGTGCGCTCCTCGCGCAGGGTGCGCAGTCGCCGCGTACCGCACGGGAAGACCCAGCCGCCGTGGCCTTCGAGGTGGGCCCAGCCACGGCCCACGGTGAATTTGTTCGTACCGCCGGCGCCGAGGTTGCGGTTGTCGACGATCGTCTCGACGGGTAACCCGTCGGTGCTGGTGATGCCCGCGCCCAGGCAGATGACCGCGTCCGCGACGCAGAACCACGATGTGCGGGCCTGGAGGGTGGAGCCGAGGCCGAGCAGATGCTGGCCGACGGCCGCGAACTCGCCGTCGCTCGCCCCGCCGACCCACGTCGCGGCGGGCTTGGGTTCGCCCCATTCACCGCCCGCCCGGTCGGCAAGTCGCTTGGTCGACACGGTTGTTCCCGGCAGCCGGTAGAAGTCGACGGTGGGCCAGAACCAGTCGGTGTACTGGCCGCCGTTGCCGGGGGTCCACCAGTAGGTCATTCCGGCTCCGGTGTGCCAGCCACGGGGATTCTCGCCGTTGCCGCACTCGTAGTACGCGATCCGCTCCGAGGCCATGGCGATGTTCGCGGCCCAGCCGGGCCGGCGGTGCACGGCCCGGTCCATGGAGGCGAAGAGCTGATGGCCGACCGGCTCGGGCGCGGCGGCCACGGGCGCGGCGGCGACCGCGTGCAGCCGGGAGAGGTCGGCGACGCCGAACTGCCCGGCGGTGAGGATCGGGGTGATGGTGTCCCGCTCGATCCAGCCCTTGATCCGGGCGTGCCACCTGTCCCGCTCGGCGGCCGATGCCCCGCCCGCGAGCAGGGCGATCGCGGCGATGAGCGCCTGCCCGTGGAAGTGGTCGCTGCGCATGATCCTGCGGTCGTCGCTCTTGAGGTAACCCCGGCTGATGGCACGGCCGTTGACGCTGTCCATCATGAGCCCGTCGTGGATCAGCGGCGCGTACGCGTGCTCGACGCTGTCCAGGATGATCTGCCGGCCTGGGTCGGTGACGGCCCAGGCCGAGCCCGCGAGCAGGGCGAAGAGGCGCCCCAGACCGTCGAGCATGACCTGTCCGTACGTGCCGGAATAGGCGACCCAGGTGTGCTGGACGAACGAGCCGTCGGCGTAGAGGCCGTCGCCCTTGGTGACGTAGGGGAAGACGGGCGAGAGGGCGTCCCGGGCGAGGGCGATCTTGGCCGGGTTCCGGCCGAGGACGCCGCGCAGCACGACGGAGCGGCACAGATCGACGCGGTTGGCGCCGGTGGAGGTGCCGCTGTAGTCGCCGAGCACCGCGTCGGGGATGAAGTGGTCGACGGCGGCGAAGGCGGCCTCGCGCTGTGCGGCGGTGAGCCGGTCGTGCAGGACGGCGACGGTGTCCATGAGGAGGCGGGGGCTGCCTATCTGCCAGTCCCACCAGTTGCCGTAGCGGGTGGTGGAGGGGTTGTAGATCTTCGCTGCGAGATGGTCGAGGCCGCGGACGATGTCGGCGAGGAGCCCGGCGTCACCGGTGAGGCCGGTGCCCTGCTGCGCGTACGCCTGGGTCATGGTCCACAGGCGGCTGTAGCTCTGGGTGATCCCGGCGGACGGGTTGAAGGGGTAGCCGGGCCACAGGGAGGTGTCGGTGGGGGCCATGGAGGTACGGAATCCGGCGGCGAGCCGCCCGGTCTCGGCGAGGCGGGACGCGTAGGGCTCGGCTGTCGGGTCGTAGCCGGTGCCGAGGCTGATCTCCAGCCAGCGCTGCCGCAGGGTCTCGTACTCGTCGTCGGCCATGGCGGGTCCCGGGGAGGCGAGGACGAAAGCGCTCGCTGCCATGATCCCGAGAACGGTACGGCGTGACCACACGGCAGCCTCCTGGAAGGGGTGGGAAGCGCTTGCCCCTCGGTTTCCGCATTCAACACGAGGGGCAAGCGCGGCTCAGTTACCCCGGGGCTCCGCACTTGAATCGCGCACTGCCCCAGTCCGCGTGGTCATTGCCGTTCCCGTCGCCGCCGTCGCCGACGACCAGATCGGCATACGAGGCACCGGTGACGTCCGCGGTCAGTTGCCAGGCGGCGTCCGCGGCCTTGAGGACCGGCGACTTCACCTTCTCGGCGCCGTCCGCCAGCACGCTGAACTGCACGCTGCCGCGCGAGGTCTGGACGTCGTCCACCCCCACCTCGGCGGTGAAGGACGTGCACTGCCCGCCCAGGTAGTAGCGGACCTTCGCCGGAGCGTGCGTGCCGAGCCCCTTGGCGTACGCCACTCCCCCGATCGTCAGCGGGCTGCCGTCGCCCGTCCCTGTCTCGCCGTTGGACACGTCGCGCTCGACCGGCCCCCAGCCGTTCTCCGCGGACGTCCAGTCGATGTCACTGGCCCAGGCGTCGGCGGCGGGCGGTGGCGGAAGGGTGCGTACGGAGGCCGAGGCGGCGAGCTTCCGCGCGGAGGCGCCCACGGCGTACGTGACCTGTGAACCGAGCGGGTACGTCTGGTACTTGGCGTCCGCGGGCGGTGTGACCTGCCAGCTGCCGGTGACCTTCGCGCCGGGCGCGACCGCGTCGAAGGACACCGGCCCGGCGGGCTCAGCCGTCCACCCATCGGGCAGTGCGAGAGCGATCGAGACGCCGGTCGCGGGCTGCTCCTCGTAGCTGGTGAACACCGCCTTGACCGCGTTCTTCCGGCCGGGCTCCAGGGTCTCGGCGGCCGGTTCGACGCTCAGCGTCCCGCAGGCCGCCTGCCCGTCCGCCGGACCCAGGTCGGTGACGGTGAAGCCGTCGAGGACGAAGTCGGCACCGTCCGGGGCGTCGTCCCGTTTGCGCAGACCGGTCCAGGTGTCGCCGCAGCCCGCCGTGACGGTCTCGGTGAAGTGCCCGGTGGCCCTCCCCCAGCTACCGCTGGGAGGTGCCCCCAGCTGCCCGATCGGCGTGCGCCGGGTCTCGACGGAGGCCGGGGTCCCGTCCGCGCCGGTCCGGTCGTAGCCGGTGACCCACTCGTACGCGCCCGTATGGCTCGACTGGTAGTCGTACTCGACCCGGTAGCTGTGCCCGTTGCTCATCGGCACGGTCCAGGGTGCCGTGCGGTAGACCAGACCGGCGTTCTCCTCGTGGGACTTCAGGGACTCGGCCCCGCCCAGCACGTCGTCGATCAGCTTCCCGTTCCAGCCCGCCTGGGTGTACGGGGCGTGCTTCTGCGCGATGTGGGTGCGCGGGTCGGTGACGCCGCCCGCGTCGCCCTTGAGGAAGGGGCCCCAGCCCTGGTCGACGGCCTCGAAGTCCTCGTACGCCACCGTGCCCGGCCTGGTCGCGGGCGCGTTCTTGACGACGCGCACGTCGTCGATCCGCACCCGCGCCGAACTGCCGCTCGCTGCCTCGGCCTTGAGGGTGGCCGTGCCGTCCGCCGGCGCGGTGAAGTTCACCTTGGCCCGCTGGAAGTAGGTGTCGTGCCGGTCGGAGGCGGCGACCTGGTCCTTCGCGGTCGAGCGCTCGACGGTGACGGACGCGCCGCCGGCGGACAGGGTCGTACGGCGCTCCTTGCCCGGCTGGACCTCGATCCACGCGGACGCGCTGTAGCGGGCCCCGGGTGTGAGCCCGGTCAGCCGCTGGGAGAGCGAGGCGGCGGACGTACCGCTGAGCACGGCACTGTTGCGGCCGTGGTCGTCGGTGTCCCGGGCGACCGTGCCGCGCTTGGACCAGTCGTCCAGGCCCGCGTCGTTGAAGCCGGGGTCGGCGACCGGCCCGCCCTCGCCCCACCGCGGGGCCGCGGGGGCGGGCGCGCGGTCCGGGTAGAGGACGTACGGCTGCCCGGCGGCCGCGGTCAGGCTGATCCTGCCGCCGACCGGGCGTACGGTCCCGGTCTTGACGCGTCCGTTGTCGGTGAGCTTGTAGACGGTGTACGAGGCAGCGCCACCGACCGCCCAACTGCTGCTGCCACCGGCCTTGTTGTAGTGGTAGAGCTTCTTGCCGCCGTCCCACGGCAGCAGATAGGCATCGCCGTCCAGGACCTTGCGGCCGTGGTCGTAAAAGGTGCGGCGGCCGTCCTCGACCGTGCCCCGGACGCCGCCGGTGAAGGTCAGATCGTTGCCGTTCCAGCGGGTGATTTTCTCCTGCTGGAGGTATTTGGCGGGCAGGTCGCGCTGCCAGACATTGGCGTAGAAGGCGTTCCAGTCACTCTCGCCCGTCCAGCCCTCGAAGTCCTCCAGGGCACTCTGGCCGAGGACCGGATGGTTGTTCCAGACGTCCTTCTCGCCGTTGCGGATGAAGCGGATGATCCGGGAGTTGAGGCCCTTGTTGGTGGCCCCGCCGTAGTCGAGGTCATTGGCCCAGTGCGACCAGAGCGAGGCCCGTTCGAACTTGTCGGCCCACTCCGTGCCGACGTTCCAGCCCTGTGCCTGCACGGCCTGCATGGTCTTGTCGGCGATCCAGCCGTGTGTGTAGTAGACATCGATGTAGAGGAGGGAGAGATTGCGGTCGGTCTCGTCCCTCAACTGCTGGAATCTGCGGGCCAGATCACCGCTGTTGATGTCGCGCCGCTGGTCGATGTAGTAGCTCTGGTTGAGCCAGTTCCAGCCCGGCTTGGTCTTGTCGACGAGGCTCTCGCTGAAATGGTGGGCCTCGGGGTACGACTCGGTGGCGTTCACATGCACGCCGAAGGTCGCGCCCCACTTCTTGCCGTCTTTGAGCAGCGTATTGAGGTCGGCGAGTCCCCCGGCCCGCTTGTTGTAGTTGCCGCCGTAGTCGGGGTGCGCGGAGTCGTGGCCCTCGGAGCCGTATCCCTTGAGCAGCGCCAGCTGGCCGAGCCCGTCGGTGGCGAGCGAGATCCGCTTGACGTCGTCCAGGGTGCGCAGGAAGGGGTGGGTGGCCTGGCTGGCGAAGTTGAACGGGATATGGGTGATCACCCGGTCCGGCGTCTGCTCGCTGCCCGGGGCCCTGATCCCGATCGAGCGGAAGGCGACGGCTCCGTCCTGCCAGTCGACCTTCTTGTCGCCGTTGGCGTCGGGGGTGACGACGACCTTCGCCCAGGGCAGGTCCCTGCCGCTGGCGGGCTTCGGGGCGCCACTCCCCCGGTAGGTCCACTGCCCCGACCAGACGCCGACGCGTGTGCTGCCGTCGGCGGCCTTGCGGGCCTGGTGCCAGAAGCGGGCGTCGTCGCCGCCGGTGGCGCCGCTGGGCTTGTCGTAGCTGGAGTTGGACTCGACGGCGGCGGCGAGGGAGCCGGTGTTGACGAGGGCGTACGAGGCTCCGACCGGTGCCGCGTCCGGCGCCGTCTGGTCCGTGACCCTGCCGAAGACGTCGGCGGTCCTCGTCGAGTCGGGATCGAGGCGCGTGAAGGCGGTCTCGGCGCCGGATTCCGTACTGCCGACCGAGACGAGGTCGTGCCCGGGTATGTCGATCGTGCCCACGCGGAAGGCCTCGGTGTCGCGGATCGCGGTGACCTTGAAGGTCAGGGCCCGCCCGGCGACGGTCAGCGTCGCGTCGATCTCGACCCCGGACAGCGCGGCGAAGGCCAGGGTGTACGCGGCACTCGACGCCGTGAGGGTGGGCGTGCCCTTCACCTGCACCGCGTACGCCTTGCCGTTGAGGGTCACCTCGCTGACCGCGCTCGTGCTCCCGAGGAGCGTTGCCCCACCGGTCCGGTCGGTGTACGTCAGGACCCGCGGGAAGTCCTTGGCTACGGCGACCGAGAGCTGCGGCGAGCCGATGACGGCAGGGGCTTCGTCCTCGCCCGCGGCGGCCGGGAGCGCGGGTCCGGCAAGGGCGAACACGGCGGATGAGACGGCGGCCAGGGCGCACGCCGCACGGAGTCTTCGTGGCATGGGGACTGAGTAGCCCTCCGTTCTCGCCATCGTCAACGAAGTCGTGCGCTCCGGCGAGCGGCAGTCCAACAACCGCCGCGCGTTAGTCCAAGTCGCCGCCCGGACCGTCAGCTTGTGAAGCCCGCAAAGAATCTGAGAGCGCTCTCAGTCACAACTCTTGACGACTGCCCCACGCGTCGCAAGAGTGGGTCTCCCCCCACAACTCCAGGAGTACATCCGTGATATCCCGACGTATGTTCCTGACAGGAACAGCCGCTGCAGCGACCGCACTCACCTATCCCGCCTGGGGAAGCGCTCTCAGCCCCCGGGCCAAGGCCGCGCCCCCCACCTGCGAACTGGCCCTGGAGAACACGTCGCTGCCCGGCACGGTCCACGCCTATGTCACCGGCCACGCGCAGGACTCCAACCAATGGGTGCTGCTGCGCCCCGACGGAAGCGTCTACCGGCCCGACTCCCCCTCCGCGCCGCAGACCCCGCTCCCCGTCGACTGCGCGATCCCGCTGAAGGGGGCAGGCGCGGGCCCGGTCGTACTGACGCTTCCTCAGATGTACGGCGCGCGCGTCTACTTCGTACGCGACGACAAGCTGGACTTCTTCCTCAACCCCGGGCCCTCCCTCGTCGAACCCGCCTTCGCGACGGAGGCCGACCCCAACTACGGGCGCACCTGGTCCTTCTGCGAGTTCACCTTCAACCCGCAGCAGCTGTTCGCCAACATCAGCTACGTCGACCTGGTGACCGCGCTCCCCATCGGCCTCACGCTCGAAGGCGACGCGACCCACACCGTCGCGCCGCTCCCCGACGGCGCACTGAAGAAGATCGCCGACGACCTCACCGCGCAGGCCGCGCGCGACGGGCAGCCCTGGGACAAGCTGATCATCCGCGGGTCGGACGGCGAGGTGCTGCGGGTCATCTCACCGCAGACCGTGATGGCGCCCTACTTCGACCGGCCGGCCGAGATGCCCTTCCGGGACGTCTTCAATGACTACATCGACAAGGTCTGGGAGAAGTACCGCTCCACCGACCTCAAGGTCGACCTCCAGGGCGGGCGCGGCGTGCTCACCGGCCGCGTGAACGGCGACGTCCTCAGCTTCACCGGCGGGCACAGCTTCGCCAGGCCCTCCTCGAAGGACATCTTCACCTGCAACCACGGGCCCTTCGCCAACAACCCGGGCGACCCGGACGACAAGAAGGCCCTGCTGGCCAGGATCGCGGCCGCCTTCAACCGGACGACGCTGCTGACGCATCCCGACCAGCCGAACGGTGCGACCACGGCGGACTACTACCTGGCCCCGGCCACCAACCACTGGTCGCGCGTGGTCCACGCGAACACCCCGATCGGCTATGCCTTCCCGTACGACGACGTCCGGCCGGACGGGCAGCCGGACGTGTCGGGGGCGGCGTTTGACGGGAATCCGAGGCGGTTCACGGTGACGGTGGGGAGCTGACGGCGGGGCGGGCGGTGCGCCTGCGGCGGGCCTCTACCCCACCCCGCCCTCCCCCAGAGCTTCGCCTGGGAGGTACCCCCATCCCGAACTGGGGGCAGGCCCCCAGACCCCCGAACGCGCTTCGCGCGTGTCCTCAAACGCCGGACGGGCTGGATGTGCGGCCCTGCCGCACATCCAGCCCCGCCAGCGATTGAGGCGCGGGGTCCGGGACCGAGCCCCGGTTACGGGGAGGGGCGGGTAGGGGAACAGCGCCGCAGACACCCCCGTCAGCAGCCGCCGCAGTTGTAATAGAGGACATCCCAGTGGCTGCCCTCGTCCGCGTAGATGTTCCCCGACCCCGACTTCCACTGCGGAGCCCCGTCACCGGGCCGCGCCCCGATGTACGTGAAGGTGTTCCTGATGTAGTTCCCGACGCACGTGTACTTGCTGAAGTCCAGCTTGTAGCCGTTCCAGTGCGAGTACGTCCCGCTCGCATGCCCGGCCTCCGTACCCCCCGTGATGTTCAGCGCGCACCCGCTCGCGCTCCTGAGCGTCTGCGCCCCCTTCGCGGTCGCGAGGTTCAGCTGCTCGAAGGACGTACACGTCGGGTTGTTGCGGTCGGAGCAGCCGCCGGACGAGGACCACGTGATCCCGGACGAGCGGAACATCGACGTCGCCGTGGCATGGCTGATCTTGGTGACCGCGTGAGCATCGGTCGCGCCGGTGATGACGCCGAACCCGGGCGCGAAGAGCGCGCCGGTGACGAGCGCGAGGGCGGTTGATACGGAGCGGATTTTCATGGGGATCCCTCCTGCTGATGACCCTTGAGGACCGTGGATTCCTGGGGGACGGCCGTGCAGGTGGAGCGCCGTGCAGGTGGAGCAGAGAGATGGTCCCGAGTTCTACGCGCGTCCGCCAGAGGGCCGCCATGACCTCCGGGTGAACCTCTCGCAAAGATGTTGAACTTTGAAGGGAATGCATCTACAGTCGATGTCGTTGAAGCTTAAACAACACGCCACCACGTCCCCCAAGGAGTGCGTCATGGGTCTCTTGAACCGCAAGGCCGACACCGCTGCAGCCACCGCCACCGCCACCCGCGAGGTGGACCCGGCGCTGGTCGCTCTCACCGGCGACTACAGCATCGACCCGGCCCACAGCAGCATCGGCTTCACCGTCCGCCACGCGATGGTCACCAACGTCCGCGGCTCGTTCGGGGACTTCTCCGGCAGCCTGCACCTGAACGGCGCCGACCCCCACCACTCGACCGCCGAGATCGACGTCAAGATCGCCAGCATCGACACCGGAATCGCCGACCGCGACGGCCACCTGCGCAGCGGCGACTTCTTCGAGGCAGAGCAGTACCCGCTGATGACGTTCCGCTCCACGAACGCCGAGCAGCTGGGCGGCGACACGTACCGCATCACCGGTGACCTGACGATCAAGGACGTCACGCGCCCGCTCGCCATCGACCTGGAGTTCAACGGATCCGCCACCGACCCCTACGGCAACGAGCGCGTCGGCTTCGAGGGCAAGGCCGAGATCCTGCGCTCCGACTGGGGCCTGACCTGGAACGCGGCGCTCGAGACCGGCGGCGTCATGGTCAGCGACAAGGTCAAGCTGACCTTCGACATCTCCGCCATCAAGGCCGCCGCCTGATCCTCGCGCCCGACCCCCTGAGCGCGCCCGCCCTGCCGTCCCCCGCGGCCGGGGCGGGCGCTCGGTCGTGCGGCTGCCTGATCCCGCGGCTCAGAGACCGTCGGTGTAGAGGATCTTGTTGGGCGACCCGGGGCTGAGACCGGCCAGGACGTTCTTGGTGGACCAGGTGTTGAGCCAGGCCGCGACCTGGTCCGGCGCCGCGGTCGGGTTGATCGCCTTGTAGAGCGCGGCAGCCCCCGCGACATGCGGGGAGGCCATGGACGTGCCGCTCAGGGCGACGCTGCCGCCGCCGAGCTTCGCGGAGACGATGTCGGCGCCGGGAGCGTAGAGGGCGACACAGTCGCCGAAGTTCGAGAAGTCGGTCTCCTTGTCGTTGCGCCCGGACGCGGCGACCGCGACCACGCCGTCCGCGGACGCCGGCGAGACAGCGCAGGCGTCCGACGCTTCGTTCCCCGCCGCGACGACCGGCAGCACCCCGCTCTCCGAGAGCGCGGTCGCCGCTTCGTTCACCGTGACGGACTTGGCGCCGCCGAGGGAGGCGTTGAGCACGGCGGGCTGGACGGCGTTCTCGGCCACCCAGTCGAACCCTGCAAGGACCCCCGACCAGGAGCCCGTGCCCTCGCAGTCGAGTACGCGGACGCTTACCAGCGAAACACCGCGCGCCACACCGTGGTTCGCGCCGCCGACCGTGCCCGCGACATGCGTTCCGTGCCCTTGGCAGTCCCGGCCGCGCAGGCCGTCCCCGACGACGTCGTAGCCGTACGTGGCGCGCCCGCCGAACTCGCTGTGGCCGAAGTCGATTCCGGTGTCGAGGATGTACGCGGTGACACCGCTGCCGGTGCCATTCACCTTGAACTGGCTGTTGAGCGGCAGACGGCGCTGATCGATCCGGTCGAGACCCCAGGACGCGGACGGTACGAGCTCGGCACCGGCCTCCTCCATGGGCAGCGCGGTGACCTCGGCATCCTCCTCGACGGCGGCAACACCGGGCGTCGCACGCACGGTCTTCAGCTGAAGCGGGGTGAGCGGGGCGGCGAAGCCGCGCAGTGCGGACTTGTAGGAGTACTGCGACGTCAGGCCGAGCTTGCGCACCAGCTCGTCCGGGTCGGCGCTTGCGCTGAGCGACACGATGTAGCGGCCCTTCAGGGCCTTCGCGGAGTGGTACAGCGGGGCCGGGCTGGAGGCGGACGGCTCGGCGGACGCGGAGAGCGGTCCGGCGGACATCAGGACGGCGGCAAGGGCCGCGGCGGCGAAGGCTTTGAGCCTCGTTCGGTTTGGCATGCGCACGAGGCAAGCACGCAAAAACGATCACGGTCAATCACGTACGGTCGCTGTTCGAGCACTTTCAGTAGTGGTTCGATTTACGCCCCCCATGTGGACCGGTCGCCGAGCCGTACAGCCAGTTCGTACGGCCCGTGACGGGTCAAGCGCGCCCTGTGAGGGGAAGGGGGCCACCATGCACTCGGCTAAACGGCCCAAGCGGGTCACCTCTTGGCACGTCATCGGCGCACAGCTCGCCGTCTTCCGGAACGCGGCACGTTTGACCCAGGCGGAGCTCGCGCGGCAGCTGGGCGCGGGGGAGGAAACCATCGCGTCCATCGAGCAGGGACGCAGGCCGCTGAAGCTGGACCTTGCGGAGATCCTCGACGAGCTGCTCGAAACGAAGATGGCGCTGCAGACGGCGGTGCGGAAGGTGCCGGAACGGGAGCGGTTTCCGGCGTTCGCGCAGGACTACGTCGGGCACGAGCAGGAGGCCCTGACCCTGCTGTCGTATCAGGACCACGTCGTGCCGGGGCTGCTCCAGACCGAGGAGTACGCTCGCGCGGTCTTCTCCTGCCTGTATCCACCGCTTGACGAAGACGAGGTGGAGGAGTGGGTCTCGGCCCGACTTGCCCGGCAGAAGGTCTTCCAGCGCAAGCCCCGAGTCATGGCGAACTTCCTGCTGGAGGAGGTCATGCTGCACCGCCCGATCGGAGGCAGCTCTGTGCTGCACGAGCAGATCCAGCATCTCCGGCGCTGTGCCGAACTCCCTTTCCTGGGGCTGCAAATCATGCCCACCGACAGGGAGGTGCACGCAGGACTGGCTGGCCCCATGGTGCTGCTCGAGACGCCCGACCACGACCATCTGGCTTATGTCGAAGGGCAGTTGGTCAGCTTCCTGCATGATGATCCAGACAAGGTCAGTGTCCTTCAGCAGAAATATGGGATGCTGCGTTCGCAGGCCCTCTCCCCCGCGGAGAGCATGGGCCTGCTGGACGAACTGCTAGGAGAGTCATGAACTGGTTCAAGTCCAGTTACAGCAGCGACCAAGGTGGAGACTGCGTCGAAGTCGCGTACGACTGGCGGAAGTCGAGCTACAGCAGCGACCAGGGCGGTGCGTGTGTAGAGGTCTCCGCCCACCCCCTCGCCGTCCACATCCGTGACTCCAAGAACCCCACCGGGCCCGTCCTCACCGTCGCCCCGGACGCCTGGGCCGCCTTCGTCGCCGAGCGCTGAGTCAAGCCCGGAGGTGATCCACCCGCTCGCCGGTGTGGGTCTCTATCTCCGCTGCCGCTTCGTGCAGCAGCCGATGCGTTACCTCGCTGAGGGCACGCGCCACGGCCAGTTCGTCTCCGATGTGCGGGACGTTCTGGTCCCCACGATTACGGTGCGCCGTGCCCTCTCCCAGGATCAGTTCCGCGTTCTGACCACGCAGCCTGGCCTCGGCCTTGGTCAAGTGGTCGTTCTCCGTGATGACGATCTCGACATTCCACTTCTTGGTCTGCATCAGAAGCCACCGCCTCCGTCGAATCCGCCCCCGCCGTCGAAGCCTCCGCCGCCGCCCCAGTCGCCGCCGCCGAAGTCGGAAGAGCTGAAGTCGGCCCCGGAGTAGTCACCGCCGCCGAAGTCGCCACCGCCGTACTCCGCCGCGTACGCCGGGGTGGAGAGCGCGCTGCCCAGCAGCGTGCCGACGAGCAGGCCGGGCAGGAGGCCGCCGCCGAAGTAGCCGCCCGCCCACGGGCCGTACGCGGGGCCCGCCTCCCAGTACGGGCGGCGGCCGGACGCCGTTTCGACCGTGCGGGCCATCGGGTCCTCGCCGTCCTCCAGACGGGCCGCGTCGGCGGCGCAGACCGGGACCTCGCGGGGCAGGCCGCCCGCCGGGGTCCAGGTCATGTCCGTCGTCGAGGGGCCGTGGCGCGGGTCGAAGAAGCAGGGGGCGCGGCGCTCCGGAATGGCCTCGCCCGTACGGCGTGCCTCCAGGACCGCGAGTGAGAACCGGCCGTCATCAAGGGCTTGCGTGACCGGGCGTACGTCACTGGGGTGTTCGGCCGCGCCCATCAGGGACTTCGCCTTGTCGTACGAGTCGAGTGCGCGCTCGTAGTCGGCGCGCATGGCATCGTCCGCGCCCCTCTCCGAAGGGTGGAAGTCGAGCCGGTCGAGCTCCTCGCCGTAGGCGGTGATGTCCTCGTCGACGACCACGCGCAGCTTGTCGAGCGCGGCCCGCTCCTCGGCGGCCTTCCGCTGCCGGTTGCGGCGGACGATCGTGTAGGCGCCCGCGCCGCCGGCGGCCACGACCGCGCCGAGCACGATCAGGGTTCCGTAGTCCGAGCTGTTGTCGGAGCCGGCGCCCCAGGAGGACGGGGCGCTGCCGCGCAGCTGGGGCAGCGCCTGGTCGACGAAGTTGTTCAGCTGGGTCGCGGCGTCGGCGCCGGGGGGCGTCTTGACCGCGGTGACCAGGTTCTGCACGGCCTGGTTGGACATGACGCTGCGGTCCGCGCCCGCGTTGAAGCCGTTGCCGAGGCGGACGGCGTACAGGCCGGTGATGCCGGTCTCGGTACGGAGGTTGCGCAGGACCGAGTCCGGCGGGAACTCGGCGGCGTTGGGAAGGACGGCCACGAAGAGGGGCTTGTCGGCGTCCTTGATCTTCTTGGTCAGCGCGTCGGCGTCGGCCTTCGAGAGCTGGCCGGAGGCGCGGGGATCGACGTAGACCGGGCTCTTCTTCAGCGCTTCGGCCACGGTCTCGGGGCCGGTGGCGGCTAGCGCTTCCGGCGCCGCGAGGAGGGCGGTGGCGGAGAAGGCGAGCAGCAGACCGGACAGTGCGGTGAGCAGCCGGGGCTTCATACTTCGACGCTACCCGAATAGGGGCGAATCCGGACAAGCGCGGGGCTTACGGTCCGGGGACGCGGTGCGCCTGCGGCGGGCCTTGTACCCACCCCGCCCCTTCCCGAACTGGGGCTCCGCCCCAGACCCCGCTCCTCAAACGCCGGAGGGGCTGGATGTGCAGCCCGTCCGGCGATTGAGGACATGCGGCCGAAGGTCGCATACGGGGTCTGGGGGCGCTGCCCCCAGTAAGGACTAACCCACCCTGAACGCCACCGTCAGGCTGGCCACCGCCCCCGTCACGTCACCCCCCAGCGCCAAGTGATCCGCCACCGCGAACGGCTTCGCCGACGCCGCCGTCACGTGCTGCCCGATCTTCTGCTGGGCGATCAGGCGGGCCTGGGAGACGAGCGCCCGGGCCTCCGGGGAGTCCCCACGTCCCGCCGCCTCCAGGACCCTGGCCGCTAGGGCGATCGCCTTGAGGGTGAGTTCCCCGCCCGGCGGGGGCTTCCGCAGCGTGGTCAGGCCCCAGCCGTAGGGGTACTGCGGGTCGTACGCCGCGTCGCCGACGTTGATCGGCAGCTGGTCCGCCGACTTGGGCCAGGTGACCGGGAGCTGCCCGGTGAAGGGCCGCTTGCCGTAGAGGACATCGGCGACGCCGTCGCCCTCCGTGCCGGGGAGCCAGGAGGCGACGAGCGCGTCGATGTCGCCGAGGCGGTCGCCGATGAGCTGGGGGCGGCCCGAGACGATGAGGACCGCGCACTTCATGGCCCCGCAGACCTTGTCGACCGCCGCCTTGTCCGCCGCGCCGAGCTCCAGGTCGTGGCCGTTGCCGACGTCGCCGATGCCCTCGGCGTACGGAGTTTCACCGACGACGACCACGCCGACGTCATGGCCGTCCGTCGGCGCGGAGGCGTCCTTGGAGTAGGTGAGGGCCGCGTCCGGCGCGGCCTTCTTCATCGCCTCCAGGATTGTCGTGCCGGTAGTGATCTTTCCGGAGGAGCCCTGCCAGGTGACGGTCCAGCCGCCGGCCTGGTTGCCGAGGTCGTCGGCGTTGGACCCGGCGACGTACACCTTCTGCGACGGCTTCAGGGGCAGCACCGCGCCGTCGTTCTTCAGCAGGACCTGGGACTTGGCTGCGGCCTCGCGGGCGACCGCGCGGTGTGCGGCCGAGCCGACCGTGCCGATGTTGGCGGTGTCCGCGTACGGCTTCTCGAAGAGGCCGAGCGTGAACTTCTGGGTCAGGATCCGGGAGACCGCGTCGTCGATCCGGGCCCGGCTGATGCGGCCCGCGTTCACCTCGTCCTGCAGGGTCTTGTGGAAGTCGGGGTATGCCGTCGGGACCATGATCATGTCGAGTCCCGCATTCACCGACGTGCGGACGTCACTCGCGTAGTCGCCGGGAATCTGGTCGATCGCCTGCCAGTCGCTGATGACGAAGCCCTTGAAGCCCATGCGGTTCTTGAGCACGTCGTTGATCATCTCGGCACTCGCGTGCATCTTCACGGGGCCCTGGTCGTCGCCGACGATGTCGAGCGAGGAGTACGAGGGCATGACCGAGCCGGTGCCGCGCTTCACCGCTTCGGCGAAGGGCGCGAGGTGTACTGCTTCCAGCTCCTGACGGGTGACCTTGGTGATGCCCTGGTCGATCGTGTACGAGCCGGTGGCGGACGAGCCGTACTCCGTGCCGCCGTCGCCGACGAAGTGCTTCGCGGTGGTCAGCACCTTGTCGTTGCGGTCGAGGTCCTTGCCTGAGGGCGGTCCCTGCATGCCCTTGATGACGGTCTCCATGGCGGTGACCAGCGCCGGGTCCTCGCCGAAGGACTCGTACGAGCGGCCCCAGCGCTCGTCGCGGGTGACGCAGAGGCAGGGTGCGAAGTCCCACGGAATGCCGGTGGCGCGTACTTCCTTCGCCGTCACCGCTCCGGTCTTCTCGGCGACTGCCGGGTCACGCGTGGCCCCGATGCCGATGTTGTGCGGCATGATCGTCGACCCGATGACATTGTTGTGGCCGTGGACCGCGTCCACGCCGTAGATCAGCGGGATCTGGAACCGCGTTGCCTGGGCGCGCAGTTGGTACGCGTCGACCATCTTCGCCCAGGCCTCGGGGGCGTTGGGCGTGGGCACCGAGCCGCCGCCGGAGAGCAGTGAGCCGAGGTCGTAACGTGCGATGTCACCCTGGGACTTGAGGGCGTTGCGCTCGGCCTGGGTCATCTGGCCGGCCTTCTCCGCGAGTGTCATCCGGGAGAGGAGATCGGCGACGCGCTTCTTCACGGGGAGCCCGGCGTCGAGATACGGCAGTCCGTGGGCGTCGACGACGACCTGCGGGGTCTCGGCGGGGGGCTTGGCGCCGGTGACGGTGAGTTTGAGCGGGATCGTCTCGGCGGACTCGGCCGCGGAGTCCTTCTTGGTGGCGACGGCGACGGTCTCGGACGTACCGGAGACCGATCCGGCCGGGAAGGTGACGGTGCCGGAGACCGGGGAGTAGTCCGTGCCCGCTTCGGCGCTGCCGCCCTCGGTGGTGTACGCGACGGTCACGGGCTCGTCGATCGGGCCGGAGCCGGTGGTGGCGACGGAGATCTTCACCTGGGCGGTGCCGCCCTCGTCGACCGGGTACACGGCGGCGTCGGTGATGACCTTCGCCTTCAGGGCCGGGTCGGCCTTTCCGTACAGCTCGACGCCGTCCATCGCGAACTTGCCGGGCGCGCCGGTGGGGAGCGTGAGCGCGTATCCCCACATCTCGTTGAGGCCGAGGATCTGGTCGATGCCGCCCACGGGCTGGTAGTCGGCGCGGTAGACGAAGTCGGCGAACGGGATCTCGACGAGGTGCCAGCCCTCCCAGTCGTCGGTGAACGACGTGGTCCACAGCTCGGACGCCTCGCCGTTGGCACCGCCGTCCTTGAGCTCGAAGTTGATGCGCTTGCCGGAACCGGGCGGCAGGGGTGCGGTGTTCTGGCCGTACCACCAGAAGCGGATGCCCTTGTGAGCCGTCCAGTCGTGGGCGGGCTTGTCGAAGGCGAAGTCGTGGGTGAGTCCGCCCCAGCCGCTGATGTCGTAGCTGCCTTCGAGGACCTTGGCGCCTTCGGGGGCGTCGGCTCGCTCCTTGAGCTCCAGCTTGGGCTGGTCGTCGGCGTCGCTGCCCCAGGTGAAGATGCCCTCGGCGGGCGGGTTCGCGAAGGGGACCTCGCCCTCGAAGCGGTCGACGGGGACGGGGGCGGGGTCGTCGGCGGCGGCACTGGGGACAGCGGCGGCCAGCAGACCGGCGAGCACGGCGGTCGCGGCGAGCACCGCGGTTTTGGTCCTGGTTCCGGTTCCGGCTCTGCTTTTGAAGCGCGTGCGGGTGCGGGGTGGCATTGCGGCTCCTTCGTAGGTCATGACGCAGGAACAGGTCAGGGCGCGGCGACAGGTCAGGGCGCGGATCGGCGGACGACCAACTCCGTTGGGAGGACGACCGGTTCGTCCGGCGCCGGGGTGCCGCCGAGGTGGGCGAGCAGCATCCGCGCCGCCGTTTCGCCCATCTCCCGCATGGGCTGGCGCACGGTCGTCAGGGGCGGTTCGGTGTGCTGCGCGACGGGGATGTCGTCGAAGCCGACGACGGCGATGTCGTCGGGCACGCTCCGGCCGGCGGCACGCAGGGCCCGCAGCACGCCGACCGCGCTGAGGTCGTTGTGCGCGAAGACCGAGTCGAAGGGGGTGCCGACGGCGAGGTGCCGTTCGACCGCGAGCTGTCCGGAGAGCTCGGTGAAGTCGCCCTCGGCGATCAGGCCGGTCGGCAGGATGCCCCGGAAGCCGTCCAGCCGGTCGCGTACGCAGCCGAAGTGGCGGCGGCCGGTGACGATCAGCGGGCGGGTGCGGCCCGAGGCCAGCAGATGCCGGGCCGCCGATGCTCCGCCCTCCAGGTTGGTGGTCGCGACGGAGGGGAATTCGGGGTGGTGGCCGCGGTCGTCGATGAGGACGACCGGGAGGCCCTTGCGGTGCATCGCGGTGATCGTGCCGAGGGTGTTCTCCGGTTCGATCACGAGCAGTCCGTCGAAGGCGCGGGCCGAGACCTGGCTGGTGAAGCGCTCCACGGACTCGGCGCCGCGGTTGCAGGTGAAGAGCAGCAGTCCGTAGCCCGCGGCCTCGACGGTGTCGACGACTCCCTGGAGGACTTCGCCCATCCAGGGCCAGGTGAGCGGGGGCGTCAGCATCCCGACCGTACGGCTGGTGCCGCGGGCCAGGCCGACGGCGCCGCTGCTGGGCACATAGCCGAGGCTTGCGATCACTTCACGAACACGGGAGGCCGTGCCGGAGTCCACCTCGCCCTTGGTGTTCAGGACGCGGGACACGGTGGTCTTGCTGACCCCCGCCTCACGTGCGACGTCGGCGATCGTGACTCGCATCGGGGCCTCCGCGTCGAGGGTTTGGGCGGGTGCTGGGACCGGTTCCGGAACCGGTTCCGGAGTCTGGGCGGTGAGTTAACCCCTGACGAAGAGTGCCGTCAATACTTCACGTCGGGATTGGTCCAAACCCAACTCCTGTGCGGATCTTGCCCGTTGTGCGTTCAGATCCTGAATGCGCAAACCCTTGACGGCCGTACCCGACGGCAGTTCACTCTCGGCTCGTCCCCCACACCACTGCCGGAGAGGGCCCCAGCCCATGGCACGACGAACGAGAACGATCAGGATCCTGCTCGCATCCGCCCTGGCCGCCGCCGGACTGACGGGTCTGACGACCGGCTCGGCGCAGGCCGCGGGCGAACAGGTGAACATCTGGCTCACCACCACCGACGACGCCGGCGGCAGGCATGTCACACGCGGGCTCCAGCAGCAGACGCCCCTCACCTTCCAGGTGGGCAGCGGCGGTTCGGGAACCAACATCACCGTCGACGAGAACACCCGCTTCCAGACCTTCACCGGCGGCGGAGCCTCCTTCACCGACACCGCGGCCTGGCTGATGAAGAGCAGCGGCGCACTCTCGCAGGCGACCCGCGACGAGACGATGAAGAAGCTCTTCTCCCCCACCGAGGGAATCGGGCTCTCCTTCGTCCGCAATCCGATGGGCGGCTCCGACCTGGCCCGCTTCGGCTACACCTACGACGACGTCCCGGCGGGCCAGACCGACCCCTCGCTGTCGAAGTTCTCCGTCGCACACGATCTCGCCGACGTACTGCCGCTGACCAAACAGGCCAAGCAGCTCAACCCCGCGCTGACGACGGTGGCATCGCCATGGACCGCGCCCGCGTGGATGAAGGACAGCGGACAGCTGGGCGGCGGCTGGCTGAAGTCGGAGTTCTACGGCGCCTACGCCGACTACTTCGTGAAGTATCTCCAGGCCTACCGCGACCAGGGCATCCCGGTCGACTACGTCACCGCTCAGAACGAGCCGACCTGCTGCGCCGGTTATCCGTCGATGAGCTGGAACGCCTCGGGTCTGGCCTACTTCACCAAGAGCGAGCTGCTGCCCAAGCTCCAGTCCGCGGGCCTGCCCACCAAGGTGCTCGCGCACGACTGGAACTGGGACACCTACGACGCGTACGCCGCGGCGACGGTGAATGACGCGGCGGTGCGCAGCCACCCGAACTTCGGCGGGATCGCCTGGCACGGATACGGCGGCGATGTCTCCCGGCAGACCGAGGTGCACAACCAGTACCCGCAGCTGGACGCCTTCCAGACCGAGCACTCGGGCGGCACCTGGATCGGCAACCAGCAGCGCGAGGACATGCTGAACATCGTCGACTACACCCGTAACTGGGCGAAGTCGGTGACCAAATGGTCCCTGGCCGTCGACCAGAACCGGGGTCCGCACAACGGCGGCTGCGGCGTCTGCGACGGGCTGATCACCGTCCACAACGGGGACAGCCGGCACGGCCAGGTCGACTACATGATCGAGTACTACACGATGGGCCACCTCACGAAGTTCGTCCGGCCCGGCGCCCAGCGGATCGCCTCCACGGCGAGCTCGGCCGTGCCGAACGTGGCCTGGCGCAACCCGGACGGCTCGAAGGCGCTGATCGCGTACAACGACTCCTCGTCGGCGCAGTCCCTCACCGTCAACTGGGGCGGGCAGCACGCCACGTACTCGCTGCCGGGCAAGACGTCCGCGACCTTCACGTGGTCGGGCACGCAGAGCGGCGGTACGGACACGACGGGGAGCCTCGTCGGGCTGGCCGGAAAGTGCCTCGACGTGGCGGGCGGAGCCGGCGCGGACGGCACGGCCGTCCAGCTGTGGGACTGCAACGGCACGGCCGCCCAGCGCTGGACGGTCCGCTCCGACGGCACCGTCCAGGCCCTTGGCAAGTGCCTGGACGTGACCGGAGGATCGACGGCCGACGGCGCGAAGGTCCAGCTGTACGGGTGCAACGGCTCGGGCGCGCAGCAGTGGCGCCGGCAGGCGTCCACCGGCGACCTGGTGAACGCCCCCGCCGACAAGTGCCTTGACGTGAGCGACAATTCATCGGCGAACGGGGCCCGGGCGCAGATCTGGTCGTGCACCGGAGCCGCCAACCAGAAGTGGCGGCTCCAGCCCTGAGCCCGCAGCCCTGACCGGTCCGGCCGCTACTCGGCGGGCTCGACCCCGGCGCGCAGCAGGCCGTAGGTGTACGCGTCCTCCAGTGCCTGCCAGGAGGCGGCGATGACATTGTCGGCGACGCCGACCGTGGCCCACTCGCCGCCTCCGTCGCCCGTGGTGATCAGGACGCGGGTGGTGGACTCGGAGCCGTGACGGCCTTCGAGGATGCGGACCTTGTAGTCGATCAGCTCCAGCTTGGCGAGCTGCGGGTAGATCTTCTCCAGGCCGACCCGCATCGCCCGGTCCAGCGCGTTGACCGGGCCGTTGCCCTCGGCGGTGGCGACGATGCGCTCTCCCTTGGCCCACAGCTTCACCGTGGCCTCGTTGGCGTGCGTGCCGTCGGGGCGGTCCTCGACGATGGCCCGCCAGGACTCCGTACGGAAGTAACGGCGCGCCCGGCCCTCAGCCTCCTCGCGCAGCAGCAGCTCGAAGGAGGCGTCCGCGGCCTCGTAGGTGTAGCCCTTGAGCTCGCGTTCCTTGACCCGCTCGACGACCCGGCCGACGAGCTCGCGGTCGCCGCCGAGGTCGATGCCGAGCTCTTTGCCCTTGAGCTCGATGGAGGCGCGGCCGGCCATGTCGGAGACGAGCATCCGCATGGTGTTGCCGACCTGCTCGGGGGCGATGTGCTGGTAGAGATCGGGGTCGACCTTGATGGCGGAGGCGTGCAGTCCGGCCTTGTGCGCGAAGGCTGAGACGCCGACGTAGGGCTGGTGGGTCGAGGGCGTGAGGTTGACGACCTCGGCGATGGCGTGCGAGATACGGGTCATCTCGGCCAGCGCGCCCTCGGGCAGTACCTTCTTCGCGTACTTGAGCTCCAGCGCGGCCACGACCGGGAACAGGTTGGCGTTGCCGACCCGCTCGCCGTAGCCGTTGGCGGTGCACTGGACGTGCGTCGCGCCCGCGTCGACGGCGGCGAGGGTGTTGGCGACGGCGCATCCGGTGTCGTCCTGGGCGTGGATGCCGAGGCGCGCGCCGGTGTCCGCGAGGACGGTGGAGACGACGGCCTGGATCTGGGCCGGGAGCATGCCGCCGTTGGTGTCGCACAGCACGACGACATCGGCGCCCGCGTCGGCCGCGGCGCGGACCACGGACTTGGCGTACTCCGGATTGGCGCGGTAGCCGTCGAAGAAGTGCTCACAGTCCACGAAAACGCGGCGGCCCTGTTCGCGCAGGTGGGAGACGGTGTCGCGGACCATCTCCAGGTTCTCTTCGAGGGTGGTGCGCAGAGCCAGTTCGACATGCCGGTCGTGCGATTTGGCGACCAGGGTGATCACCGGGGCGCCCGACTCCAGGAGGGCCCTGACCTGCGGGTCCTCAGCGGCCCTGGCGCCCGGGCGGCGGGTGGCGCCGAAGGCGACGAGCTGGGCGTGCTCGAAGGTGATCTCCTGCTGGGCGCGGGAGAAGAACTCCGTGTCCCGGGGGTTGGCACCGGGCCAGCCGCCCTCGATGAAGCCCACGCCGAATTCGTCCAGGTGCCGGGCGATGGTCAGCTTGTCCGCGACGGTGAGGTTGATGCCCTCGCGCTGGGCGCCGTCGCGGAGCGTCGTGTCGAAGACATGGAAGCTGTCGTCGGTCTCCGTGGTCATGGCTGAGTTGACTCCTGTCGGATTCGTGGCTCCGGAAGTTCTGGCTCCACTTGCCCCCATCTTCGCGCGGTTCGCTCCTTGGCCGGGGTGGGGCCGTAAAACGAAAAAACCTCTCGCGGGTGCGAGAGGTCTGCGCGCGGGTCTGGGGCACGGTGCCGCTGCCGCGGGGGGTTACTGTCCACGGGTCAGCGGTCACTGCGGACCGGCGCGCTCTTGCCGATAATCATGGCGAATGAGAGCACGATGGCAGTCTGCCACAGCCCGGGCGGGCATGGACGACAGTCTCACGATGCGGTCACCCACGCGCCGGGGCCGCACATTTCAGCCCGTCCGGCGTTTGAGGACATGCGGCCGAAGGTCGCATACGGGGTCCGGGGCGAAGCCCCGGGCTTGCCCCCAGTTCGCGCCGCGAAGCAGGCGCAAGGAGGGT
Organism: Streptomyces sp. NBC_00322; assembly: GCF_036147535.1. NCBI lineage: Bacteria > Bacillati > Actinomycetota > Actinomycetes > Kitasatosporales > Streptomycetaceae > Streptomyces > Streptomyces sp. NBC_00322. The sequence continues at coordinate 2,840,862 of NZ_CP108019.1, forward strand.
GGGGGGTCCCCCCCGGACGGAGTCTGGAGGGGGGCGGGTAGGGGAGAGGCCCCGCGCAGCGGCCCCCAAGGAGTTACGGGGCCTACGCTCCCGAGAAGAGCGTGTCGTCGAGGAACTCCCTCACATGCGCCAGAACCTGGGGCCGCCCGGTGCCCGGTATGCCCACGGCGACATGGACGCTGAAGCCGTCGAGGAGGGCACGCAGCCGGGCGGCGTAGCGGTCGGCGTCGACCGCGCGGAACTCGCCGCGCGAGATTCCCTCGGCGAGCAGCGCGACCAGATCCCGGTGCCAGACTCCCTCGATGGCGGCCTGGCGGGCCCGGGCGTCGGCATCGGCGCTCTGCGAGCGGTTCCAGACTTCGAGCCAGAGCGTCCAGTGGGGGTCGCGCGGCCCGTCGGGCACGTACAGATCGACGTACGCGTCGAGCCGCTCGCGCACCGTGCCCTGCCGGGAGAGCAGCGAACCGCGCTCGGCGCCGAGGCGGCCCTCGCTCCACTCCAGTGTCTGGAGCAGCAGCTCGTCCTTGGTGCGGAAGTAATAGAGCAGATGCCCGCTGCTCATCCCGACCTCCCGCCCGAGTCCGGCCATCGTCAGCCCGTCGAGCCCGCGCTCGGCGATGGTGGCCATGGCGGCTGCGAGCACGGACTCTCGGGGCGGCGCGATATTGCGGCGGCGCGGGGCGGGGGTCATACGGCGGCAACCGCAGTCAGGAACACGTTCACCCGTATGTTCTACCTGATCGCGAACCGTCACGAGGGCGGACGATCAGACCCTCGGCTGCTGCTGCGTGATGCAGTGGATGCCGCCGCCCCCGGCGAAGATCGTCCGGGCGTCGACCAGCGTGACCGTGCGGTCCGGATAGAGCCTGCGGAAGATGCCCGCGGCGATCTCGTCGTGCGGGTCGTCGAAGGAGCACAGCACCACACCCCCGTTGCAGACGTAGTGGTTGATGTAGGAGTAGTCGGCCCAGCCGCCGTCCTCGTCCCGTGTGACCGTGGGCGCGGGGATCTCGACGATCTCGATGCGCTGGCCGCGGGCGTCCGTCTGGAGCCTGAGCATCTCCACGTTCTCCTTGCAGAGCTCGTGGTCGGGGTGGGCCGGGTCCGGCTGGGTGTGGGCGACGATCACGCCCGGGCCGGCGAAGGCGGCGACGATGTCGACGTGGCCCAGGGTGCCGAAGCCGTGCGGCGGGTAGTCGGCACTCAGGCCGCGCCGCAGCCAGATCGCCTTGGTCGTGCCGAGCTTCCCGTGGATCTCGGCCTCGACCTCGTCCTTCGTCCAGCCGGGGTTGCGCTCGGGGCCCAGCTGCACCGTTTCCGTGAGCAGCACGGTGCCTTCGCCGTCGACGTGGATGCCGCCGCCCTCGTTGACGAGCGGCGAGCTGTGGACGGGCACCCCGGCGAGGTCCGCGACATGGCGGGCGATCTTCGCATCGTGGTCCCAGGTGGCCCAGTGCTGCGCGCCCCAGCCGTTGAACACCCAGTCAACGGCGGCCAGTTGCTTCCCGTCGGTGACGAAGGTCGGGCCGATGTCGCGCATCCACGCGTCGTCCAGTTCACGCTCGACGAGGTCGATGTCCGGGCCGAGGAGCGCGCGGGCCTGCGCCGCCTGGCCGGACCCGACGACCATGGTGACCGGTTCGAAGCGGCGTACCACCTGGGCGACGGACGCCCAGGCGTGGCGGGACTCGGCGAGGTCGTCCCCGGTGAAGGTGACGTTCGGGCCGGGCCAGGCCATCCAGGTGCGCTCGTGCGGGGCCCACTCGGGCGGCATACGGAAGGTCATCGCTGATCCCTTACAGGAAGTAGAGGCGGTTGAGGGAGATCGAGTCGGCGGGCTCGGACCGCAGCGGTTCGCCGTCGAGCGTGACCAGGCCGGTGCGGCCGTCCACCCCCACGTCGCCGGTGCGGGAGTTGAGCCGCAGGTCGGCCGGGCCGATGCCGCGGGTGCCGCGCACCGCGACCCGGCGGCGGCGCGTCGGCATCATGTCGGAGCCCAGTTCGGTCGCGGCCCTGGCGACGAAGGCGACCGAGATGTCCGCGGGCGTGGCTCCGTACGACCCGAACTGCGGCCCCAGGACCAGTGGTTCACAGGTGTCAGTGGCGGCGTTCGGGTCGCCCGTCACGCCGTACGCCGGGAAACCCGACTTCAGTACGAGCTGCGGCTTCGCCCCGAAGTACTGCGGCTTCCACAGCACGATGTCCGCGAGCTTGCCCACCTCGATGGAGCCGATCTCGTGTGCGAGCCCGTGCGCGATGGCGGGGTTGATGGTCAGCTTGGCCATGTAGCGCAGCACGCGCGCGTTGTCGTCGTGGGCGCCGTCGCCCTCCATGGGGCCCAGCTCGGCCTTCATCTTCCCGGCCATCGCGAAGGTGCGGCGTACGGTCTCGCCCGCGCGCCCCATGCCCTGCGCGTCCGAGGAGGTGATACCGATCGCGCCGAGGTCGTGCAGTACGTCCTCCGCGCCCATCGTCCCGGCCCGGATCCGGTCGCGGGCCATGGCGGCGTCGCCGGGAAGGTCGGTCTTGAGGTCGTGTACGGAGACGATCATCCCGTAGTGCTCGGCGACCGCGTCCCGGCCGAAGGGCAGGGTCGGGTTGGTGGAGGAGCCGATGACGTTCGGCACGCCGGCCATCTTGAGCACGTTCGGTACGTGGCCGCCGCCGCAGCCCTCGATGTGGAAGGCGTGGATCGTACGGCCGTCGAGTACGCCCAGGGTGTCCTCGACGGACAGGCATTCGTTGAGGCCGTCGCTGTGCAGGGCGACCTGGACGTCGTACTCCTCGGCCACCCGCAGGGCGGTGTCGAGGGCGCGGGTGTGCGCGCCCATGTCCTCGTGGACCTTGAAGCCGGACGCGCCGCCCTCGGCGAGCGCCTCGACGAGCGGCGCGTCGTTCGAGGACGAACCGCGGGCGAGGAAGCCGATGTTGACCGGCCAGGCGTCGAAGGCGTTGAAGGCGTGCCGCAGGGCCCACGGCGAGTTGACGCCGACGCCCCAGACCGGCCCGAACTCCTGGCCGATGACGGTGGTGACGCCGGAGGCGAGCGAGGCCTCCATGATCCGCGGCGAGAGCAGATGGACATGGGTGTCGACGGCACCGGCGGTGGCGATCATGCCCTCGCCGGGGACGATCGAGGTGCCCGTGCCGACGACGACGTCGACACCGTCGAGGGTGTCGGGGTTCCCGGCCCGCCCGATGGCCGCGATACGGCCCTCGCGGATACCGATGGACACCTTGCGGATGCCCTGCACGGCGTCGATGACCAGCACGTTGCTGATCACGACGTCGCAGGTCTCGCGTACTGCCGCGGCCTTGAGGTGCAGTCCGTCGCGCGCGGTCTTGCCGAAACCGGCGAGGAATTCGTCGCCGGGCTTCTGGGCGTCCGACTCGACGCGGACGACGAGCCCGCTGTCGCCCAGGACGACGCGGTCCCCGGCGCGGGGGCCGTGCACGGATGCGTACTCGTACGGGTCCATCAGGTGCCCTCCGCTCCCAGGTAGCCGCAGGCCGCCGCGCGTCGCAGGGCCTCTTCCTTCGCGCCCGGGGCGTCCAGCGCGCCGTCGACCAGTCCGGCGAAGCCGATCGCGATCCGGTCGCCGCCGATGGGCAGCAGGCCGACCTCGGCCTCGCCACCCGGGTCGAAGCGGACGGAGGATCCGGCGGGGACGCACAGGCGCATGCCGTAGGCCGCGGCCCGGTCGAAGTGGAGCCGGGGGTTGGCCTCGAAGAAGTGGAAGTGCGAGGTGACGCTGACGGGGACGGCCGCGGTGTTGCGCACGGTGAGCCGCAGGGCGGGCTCGGGTTCGGCGTCGGCGGGGCCGGGGACGAGGGCGCCGGGTGCGCCGACTCCCAGACCGGCGCCGCCGATGGGGTCGGCGACCACGGCGAGCCGTGATCCGTCGTCGAAGACGGCTTCCACATGGACCTCGGTGACCACATCCGCCACACCGGGCAGGACGTCTTCGGGGCCCAGCACGCCGCGCGCGGCCTCGATGGCCTCGGCGAGCCTGCGTCCGTCGCGCGCCGCCTCGCAGACGGTGTCCGCGATGAGCGCGGTGGCCTCGGGGACATTGAGCCTCAGGCCGCGGGCCCGGCGGGCCCGCGCCAGTTCGGCGGCGCCGAAGATCAGCAGTCGGTCCCGCTCTGTCGGGGTCAGTCGCACGTCACCACACCTCCTGTTCGAACGACACTCTAACCGTGAGTTTCCTTTCACGGAAGCATTGACGTACCGCCATCGCCTCAGTCACATTGAGCGTCACTCAAACAGTCGCCGACCGAGCAGGGAGTCCCCCATGCCGATAGAACAGCGCGGAGTCGACACGATCCCCGACGAAGAGCGCACAAGTGGGCCCCGCGACCTCGTGTCGATCCTTCTGGGCTCCAACCTCTGTCTGGGCGTCATCGTTTTCGGCTGGCTGCCGCCGTCCTTCGGGCTCGGCCTGTGGCCGTCGGTGACCGCGATCGTCATCGGCACGCTGGCCGGCATCCTCGTCACGGCACCGCTCGCCCTGATCTCCCTGCGCACGGCGACCAACCTCTCCACGTCCAGCGGCGCCCAGTTCGGCGTACGCGGCCGGCTCGTCGGCTCGGTCGTCGGCCTGCTGCTCTCGCTCGGATACACGGCCCTCACGCTGTGGATCGGCGGCGACGTCATGGTCGGCACCCTGTCCCGGCTGATCGGCCTGCCGGAGGGCGAAGCGACCCGCGCCCTGATGTACACGCTGCTCGCGGGCTGCACCGTCGTCGGCGCGATCTACGGCTACCGGTTGCTGCTCCGCCTCAGCAAGGTGCTGTCCATCGGCATGGTCGCCCTCCTGCTGCTCGGCGTCTTCGCCTACGCGGGCGACTTCACCACGGCCGCGCCGCCCGACACCCCGTATCTGCTCGGCTCCTTCTGGCCCACCTGGCTGCTCGCGGCCGTCGCCGCCGGGCTCAGCGGCCCGGTCGCCTTCATCACGCTGCTCGGCGACTACACGCGCTACATCTCACCGCGCCGCCACAGCACCCGCACGGTGTACTGGGCGAGCTGTCTCGGCCTCCTGCTCGGCCTGCTGGTGCCGCAGCTGTTCGGTACGTACACGGCGCTCGCCGCCCGCGCGGGTCTCGAGTACGCCGGGCCGCTCGTCGGCGCCGCGCCCTTCTGGTACCTGGCGCCGCTGCTCCTCGCGGCCTCGGCGGGCTCCGTCGGCAACGCCGGTCTGATGCTGTACTCGATGGGCCTCGACCTGGACGCGATCCTGCCGAAGGCCACCCGCACCAGGGCCACGGTGATGGCCGCCGTCGTCGCGACCACCTTCGTGTTCCTCGGCTCGTTCGCCTGGGACGTTCAGTCGGCCATGACGTCCTTCGTACTGCTGCTGACCGCCATCGGCACCCCTTGGGCGGTGATCACGCTGATCGGATACGTGCGCTGCGGCGGCCAGTACGATCCCGACGCCCTGCAGGTCTTCAACCGCCGCGCCCGGGGCGGCATCTACTGGTACCGCGCGGGCTGGAACGTCAGCGCCACGGCGTCCTGGGCCCTGGGCGCGGCGGTCGGCCTGGCGGCGGTCTCCACGACCGTCTACGAAGGCCCGCTGCTCGCCCTGACCGGCGGGGTGGACTGCAGCTTCATCCTCTCGGGCATGGTCGGCGGGCTGACCTACCTGCTGCTGACCCTGCGGGCTCCGGCCACGGCCGTGGCCGCGCCGGAACCGTCCACGGTCGAGGTGTCCGCCTGACGCCGGCGCCTCCAGGACGACGAAGGCCCGCCACCGGTGCGAACCCGGGGGCGGGCCTTCGTGCGTACAGCGAAAGCCGGCGTCAGCCCAGCTGGTGGGTCCAGCCGTGGATGTCCTCGGCCTTGCCCGTCTGGATGTCCAGCAGCGCCTTGCGAAGCTTCAGCGTGACCTCGCCCGGCTGCCCGCCGGACTGCTTCCACTCGCCGCCGGCGGACTTGACCAGGCCGACCGGGGTGATGACCGCGGCCGTGCCGCAGGCGAAGACCTCGGTGAGCGTGCCGTTCTCGGAATCGGCCTTCCACTGGTCGATGGAGACGCGACCCTCCTCGGACTCGTAACCGAGATCCTTGGCGAGCTGCAGAAGCGAGTCACGGGTGATGCCCGCGAGCAGGGAGCCGGTGAGCTCGGGGGTCACGATGCGGTTCCCGTACACGAAGTACAGGTTCATGCCGCCCAGTTCCTCGACCCACTTGTGCTCCACGGCGTCGAGGTAGGCGACCTGGTCGCAGCCCTTCGCGGCGGCCTCGGCCTGGGCGAGCAGGGACGCAGCGTAGTTGCCGCCGGTCTTGGCGTCGCCCATGCCGCCGGGGACGGCACGCACGCGGTCCTCGGACAGCCAGATGGAGACCGGCTTGACGCCGCCGGGGAAGTAGGCACCGGCGGGCGATGCGATGACGATGAAGAGGTACTCGTTGGCCGGGCGCACGCCCAGGCCGACCTCGGTCGCGATCATGAACGGGCGCAGGTACAGCGACTCCTCGCCGCCGTGCGCAGGCACCCAGGCGCTGTCCTGCTGGACCAGCGCGTCACAGGCCGCGATGAAGGTCTCGACCGGCAGCTCCGGCATCGCCAGACGGCGGGCCGACCGCTGGAAGCGCTCGGCGTTGGCCTCCGGGCGGAAGGTCACGACGGAGCCGTCGGAGCGGCGGTAGGCCTTGAGGCCCTCGAAGATCTCCTGCGCGTAGTGCAGCGTCATATTGGCCGGATCGATCGACAGCGGCGCGTACGGGACGAGCTGTGCGTCGTGCCAGCCACGCCCCTCCGTCCACTTGATCGTCACCATGTGGTCGGTGAAGTGTCGGCCGAATCCGGGGCTGACCAGGATCGCCTCGCGCTCCGCGTCGGACAGCGGGTGCGAGGAGGGCTTGAGCTCGATCGTGGGCGTCGTCATGAGTGCAGTGTCCTTCACCGGTTGTTTGTGACGGACCGCGCTCACGCCGCTGCGACTGCTAGGACGTCCGAGCTTTCCCGCATGCCGCGGCCCGCGTCCGATTATCGCCCGCGGGGCGCCGTGCACGAAACACAGTGAATGCGGTCCAGGGATGAATGGTGGCACCCGGAGGCCGCACAGGAGAAGCCGCCGGGTGCGGTTGCGACCCGGCGGCTTGGTGGAAGCGTCGGGTCAGCTCGCTACTCGTACCGCGAGCGCGTCGCCGATCTCGTCCGTCGTACGGACCGTGCTGCCGTCGCGTCCCGCGAGGTCTGCGGAGACGGCCTCCTCGATACGCACGGCCTCGGCCTCGAAGCCGAGGTGGCGCAGCAGGAGGGCGACGGACAGGATCGTGGCCGTCGGGTCGGCCTTGCCGGTGCCCGCGATGTCGGGCGCCGAGCCGTGGACGGGCTCGAACATCGACGGGAAGGCCCCCGTCGGATTGATATTGCCGGACGCGGCCAGGCCGATGCCGCCGGTCACGGCAGCGGCGAGGTCGGTGAGGATGTCACCGAAAAGGTTGTCGGTGACGATGACGTCGAAGCGCTCCGGCTGGGTGACGAAGAAGATCGTCGCCGCGTCGACGTGCAGGTAGTCGGTGGTGACCTCGGGGTATTCCGTGCCGACCCTGTCGAAGATGTTCTTCCACATGTGGCCGGCGTAGACGAGGACGTTGTTCTTGTGGACCAGCGTCAGCTTCTTGCGGGGGCGGGCATTGGCCCGCTCGTACGCGTCACGGACGACGCGCTCGACACCGAACGCCGTGTTCAGGCTGACCTCGGTCGCGACTTCGTGCTCGGTGCCCGTACGGAGCGAACCACCGTTGCCGGTGTACGGGCCCTCGGTGCCCTCGCGGACGACGACGAAGTCGATGTCGGGGCGGCCTGCCAGCGGGGTCGCGGTGTTGGGGAGCAGCTTCGACGGGCGCAGGTTGACGTAGTGGTCGAAGGCGAAGCGGAGCTTGAGCAGCAGCCCGCGCTCCAGCACACCGGACGGCACGGACGGATCGCCGATTGCCCCGAGCAGGATCGCGTCGTGGTTCTTGAGGGAGTCGAGCTCCGCGTCGGGGAGGGTCTCTCCGGTGCGGTGCCAGCGCTGCGCGCCGAGGTCGTACTCCTTGGTCTCCAGCTTCACATCCTGCGGGAGGACGGCCGTCAGGACCTTCAGGCCCTGGGCCACGACCTCCTGGCCGATGCCGTCACCGGGGATCACTGCGAGATTGATGCTGCGAGACATGTCGGCACCCTAACTCCGCGTCCCATTCAATGACACTTGACGTCCACCATCTGGACGACCCGAGCTCCACGGATCAACCAACTCCGGTTTGAATTTCGTTCATCCGGCGTCTGGCGGGGCGACCCACGCCTCCGACGGCGGGGTGCGCGACGCCTGGCTGCCGCTGCTGACCAAGCACCATGTCGATCTGGTGATCAACGGCCACAACCATGTCTACGAGCGTACGGACGCGATCAAGGGCGGCGACATCGGCAAGCCGGTGCCGGTCGGGGCGTCCACCGACCCGACGCGGGACGGCATCGTGTACGTCACGGCGGGCGGCGCCGGCAAGGAGCTCTACAGCTTCGCGCTCGGGGTCGAGGACAGCTACGAGGGCAATGTCCATGACCACGACACCATCCTGACCTTCCACTGGACCAAGCTGCGGCTGCCGGACCCTGACACCGTGGAGTGGTCGCGGGTGCGCTACACCGGCTTCTCCTTCCTCGCGGTGGAGGCGGAGTCCGGTACGGCGCCGACGCTGAAGGTCTCCGCGCTCGCCGAGAGCGGCAAGCGCATCGACTACTTCGAGGTCAAGCGGTCCTCGAGCTGACAGCCCTTTAGTGGCCGGTGGAGCCGCCGTTGTCCCTGCGGTCGAGGGCTCGCTGCAGGGCGGCGGCGGCATTCTTGCGGTCGGACTCGCTCGTGCGGGAGGAACGGCGGACGCGGCGTGCGGTCTCAGCGGGCATGGTGATCGACTCCTTGAATCACAGCCACGCGGCGGAGCCGCATGGTGTATCTACGAGGCGCCGGAAGGGGCGGGGAGCGGTGCCGCAGGGGTTGCCTGCTTGGGGCACGTGCTCACGACCGCCATTCGCTGGATCGAGCGAGACGTTCGGCTTCTACAAAGCTAGGACAGGTACGCGCTTCTGTCTCCACAATTAGTCGGACTTCCTACTATCTGAGACGGCGATCACCTGAAGAGGGCTCTCAGCTGGCGGATCAGGGCCCTGACGGCGACACTTCCCGCCGGCTCGGACCAGCTCCGGCGGTACGGGAGAGGTCGTCCCGATCGTCGTGACGCCCGGATCGGCGTTCAGCAGGTGTTCACTGATCTCTTCCCGCACGACTGTGGACCATTACGGCCGTTGCCTGGACCCTTGCGCTCGGTGTGCCACAGGGGCACACACGTGACCGGGGCGGGGCGAATGACACCGATCAGCCGTAGGGGATTTGTGACTCTTGGCGCGGGCGTTGCGGCGGCGGCCGCTCTCCCCTCGACACCGGCCGGGGCGGCCACCGAGACGGTTCGCGCGGCGGAGGCGTCCGGGACCATCACGGATGTGAAGCACGTGGTCGTCCTGATGCAGGAGAACCGCAGCTTCGACCACTACTTCGGCAGGCTCAAGGGCGTACGCGGCTTCGCCGACCGGAGCGGTATCACCCTCGCCGGCGGGCACAGCGTCTTCAACCAGCCGAGCGGCCTGGGCCGCCAGTACCCGTGGAAGCTGAGCGCCACGCCCGACGCCGGGGGTGTGGACGGCGAGACCCTCGCCCAGTGCAACGGCGACCTGCCGCACAGCTGGAGTTCCCAGCACTCCGCCTGGAACAAGGGCCGCCTCGACAACTGGGTGTGGGGCGTCGGCAACGTACGCACGATGGGCTACCTGGAGCGCGGCGACATACCGTTCCACTACGGGCTCGCCGACAACTACACGATCTGCGACGCCTACTTCTGCTCCACGCTGAGCGCCACCGGCCCCAACCGCACCTATCTGTGGAGCGGCAAGGTCGACGCGAGCAGCTCGGACGGCGGCGACGAGTCGGGGCTCACCTGGGAGACGTACGCGGAGGCGCTCCAGCGCGCCGGGGTGACCTGGAAGGTCTACCAGAACGCCCAGGACAACTATGGCGACAACGGTCTCGCGTACTTCAAGCAGTTCGAGACGGCCACGCCCGGCAGCCCCCTCTACGACCGAGGCATGGCTTCCGTCCCGAAGGTCACCGGGTCCACCCCCGACGACATCGCCGCCGCGATCAAGGCCGACGCACTGGCCGGGACCCTGCCGCAGGTCTCCTGGGTGGTGGCGAACGAGGCCTTCTCCGAGCACCCCTACGCCCCGCCCGGCGACGGCGCCCACTTCGTCGACCTGGTCCATCGCGCGCTCGCCGCCAGCCCCGAGGTCTTCAACTCGACCGTTCTCTTCCTCAACTACGACGAGAACGACGGCTTCTTCGACCATGTCCCGCCTCCGGCGCCGCCCGCGGGCACGCCGGGCGAGTTCCTGAACGGCGTCCCGTACGGACTGGGCTTCCGTGTCCCCATGCTGGTGATGTCCCCCTGGACGCGGGGCGGCTGGGTCAGCTCCGAGGTCTTCGACCACACCTCGGTGCTGCGCTTCCTCGAAACGTGGACCTCCGCCATCGGCAAGCCCGCCACCTGCCCGAACATCAGCGCCTGGCGGCGCAAGGTGACCGGCGACCTCACCGGCGTGTTCGACTTCGCCAATCCGGTGTACGGAGTGCCGTCGCTGCCCGGCACGGCGAAGGTCATCGGCCAGGGCACGTGCGGACCGCTGCCCAACCCCGTCCCCACGAACAACGCCCTGCCGGGACAGGAGGCCGGAACCCGCCCGGCGCGCGCCCTGCCCTACCAGCCGAACGGCAATCTCGACCGGCTGGAGTTCGGTGCGAGCGGCAAGATCCTGGCCTGGTTCCGCATGGCCAACCAGGGCACACCGGCGAAGAGCGCCGCGCACTTCTCCATCCACCCCAACGCCTACCGCTCCACCGAGCCCTGGCAGTACACCGTCGACGCGGGCGGTACGGCATCCGACTACTTCAACATCGGTCTGGGGTACGGCTCCGGCAAGTACGACATCAGCATGGCCGGACCGAACCGCTTCCTGCGGCGCTTCACGGGTGATGCCACGAAGGCGGGCAAGTCGCTCGAGGTGGCGGCGCGTTACGGCGTGCAGAGCGGCACCGGCAAGCTCGCGATCTGGTTCAAGCTGACCAACGCCTCGGCCTCGGCGGCGACGTTCACGATCACCTCGAACAACTACCGCTCGGACGGCCCCTGGTCGTACACCGTCCCGGCGGGCGGCTCCACCGAGGACTACTTCAACGCGGTGGCGTACCAGAACGGCTGGTACGACTTCACCGTCACCACGGACGTGGACTCGACCTGGTCGCGGCGGTACACCGGCCACATCGAGACCGGGGCGGCGAGCGTCAGCGGCTGACCGACAGGTCCTGGAGGCCCACGACGCGGAGCAACTGGAGCCGTTCGTGGGCCCCGGCCGCGGTTCCTCACCCGCCCTTAGAGCACGTCGCCGTCGCGCCAGTCGAAGAGCAGCGCGGCGGACGGGTCGGGCAGCGGACGGGCGGCGGCCGGCCGCAGGTAGGTGGAGTCCTCCTCGTCCGGGAGGTGCACCACTCCGCTCGGGCCGAGCGCATCGATCCGGCCTCGCCACAGCTGCCAGCCGCGCGCCCGGTACAGCTCGGCCCCGTCGTCGGAGGCGGAGAGCGCGCCGAGGTCGTACGCCCCGTCGATCACCCGCTCCAGGGTTTCCATCACCAGGCCGCCGAGCCCGCGCCGCCGCCGGTCGGCGCGTACGGCCACGGCCTCGATGTATCCGATACGCAGCGAGCGGCCCCGGTGGATCACCCGGCGCTGGATCACGCTGCCGTGCGCGACGAGCTCCCCGTCCTCGTGCACCAGCGCATGGATGCCGCCCAGGCCGTGGTCCCAGTCGTCGTCGCTGAAGCTCCCGTGGAACGCGTCCGTCAACAGGGTGCGGATCTGAAGGAGTTCGGCAGGGCTGAGTTCGAAGGTGTGGGCGGTGCGCAGCGTCTCACTCATGCTCGGCATCCTCCCAGAGCCCCTAGTGCAACCGAAGGGTTGCACTAGCCCTCCGGGACGTGCAACCATTGAGTAGCACGTCACAGCCGAACAGGAGGCAGGGAACATGAGCAAGGACCGCATCGAACGAGAGATCACCATCGCCGCACCGGTGGAACGCGTGTGGGCAGTCCTCACCGAGCCCGAGCACGTCGGCTCATGGTTCGGCCAGGGCAGGCCGACCCCGGTCGACCTGCGCCCGGGCGGGACCATGCAGCTCGACCACGGCGAGTACGGGCAGTTCCCGACCACGATCGTGAAGGTCGACCCGCCGCACCACTTCTCGTACCGCTGGGCGAGCGCCTTCCCCGGGGAGCAGGCCGTCGAGGGCAACTCCACGCTGGTGGAGTTCACCCTCACCCCCGACGGCGACGGCACCCGTCTGCGCGTGGTGGAGACCGGTTTCGCCGCCCTCGCCATCCCCGAGGACAAGGCCGCCACCGCCGGATACGACAGCCACTCGACAGGCTGGACCGAGGTGGTCGGCAACCTGCAGAAGTACGCGGAGCAGCTCGCCGCATGACAACGGAATCGAGCCAGGACGCCGTGACGGAGGTCCTGTCGGCGCTGGCCGACCCGACCCGCCGCCGGATACTCGACGCCCTCGCCGCGCACGGCGAGGCGACCGCCACGGTCCTGGCGACGGAGCTGCCGGTCAGCCGGCAGGCCATCGTCAAGCATCTCGCGGTCCTCGCCCGGGCCGGCCTGGTGGCCGGACACCGGGAGGGCCGCGAGGCGCGCTACACGGTGCTGCCCGCGCGGCTGGGCGTCACGGCGCGGTGGATGGACCGCGTGGCCTCGGAGTGGGACGCCCGGCTTTCGGCGATCAAGCGCATCGCCGAGGCGGAGGCGGAAACCGAAGGCTGAGGCGCCTACGCCGAAACCTTCTGGCTGAGCTCCCGCGCGAGCCGGGCGATCCACTCGCCGAACTCCTGCCGGTGGTGCACCTGTCCCCCGCACAGGGCGCTGACCTGTGCGTCGGTGAGCCGGTTCGGCCCCTCCACGGTCAGCAGGCCGCTCAGTTCGCGCAGTACGGAGGCCAGCCGCACGGCATCGGTGTGCTCGACCGGATCGACCCCGTGCCCGGCCTTCAACGTCGTTGAACCTGGCATCACGCCCTCCTTCCGGCGCCCCTCCAAGCAGCGTAGACCCCTATGACGTGCACCGCCCCCGGCCCGGCGTGGGGGCCGGGGCGGGGGCGGGGTTCAGGGGTTCACGCCTTCAGGCGTTCAGGCGTTCAGGCGTTCACGCGAGGGCGTCAGCCCATGTGCGGGTAGGAGTAGTCCGTCGGCGGGACCAGCGTCTCCTTGATCGCGCGGGTCAGCGTCCAGCGCATCAGGTTCTGCGGGGCGCCCGCCTTGTCGTTGGTGCCCGACGCGCGGCCGCCGCCGAAGGGCTGCTGGCCGACCACCGCGCCGGTGGACTTGTCGTTGATGTAGAAGTTGCCCGCGGCGTACCGCAGCTTCTCCATTGTGTAAGCCGCCGCCGCACGGTCGTTCGCGATCACCGCGCCCGTCAGGGCGTACGCGGAGACCGACTCCATCTGCTCCAGCATCGCGTCGTACCGGTCGTCCTCGTAGACGTGGATCGCGAGGAACGGGCCGAAGTACTCCGTCGTGAAGACCTCGTTGGCCGGGTCCGAGCACTCGACGACCGTCGGGCGGACGAAGTAGCCGACCGAGTCGTCGTAGGTCCCGCCCGCGACGATCGTGCAGCTCGGGTCCGCCTTCGCGCGGTCGATCGCGGCCTTGTTCTTGGCGAAGGCCCGCTCGTCGATCACGGCGCCGATGAAGTTCGACAGGTCCGTGACATCACCCATCTTGATCCCGTCGACCTCGGCCGCGAACTCCTCCTTGAAGCCGGAGTTCCAGATCGAGGCGGGGACGTAGGCACGCGAGGACGCCGAGCACTTCTGGCCCTGGAACTCGAAGGAGCCACGGGTCAGCGCGGTCTTCAGCACGGCGCGGTCGGCGCTCGGGTGGGCGACGACGAAGTCCTTGCCGCCCGTCTCACCGACGATGCGCGGGTAGGAGCGGTACTTCTCGATGTTGTTGCCGACCGTCCTCCACAGGTGCTGGAAGGTCTTGGTCGAGCCGGTGAAGTGGATACCGGCCAGGTCGGGGTGGTTCAGCGCCACCTCGGAGACGGCGATGCCGTCACCGGTCACCAGGTTGATGACGCCCTTGGGCAGGCCCGCCTCCTCCAGGAGCTGCATCAGCAGCACGGCGGCGTGCGTCTGCGTCGGGGACGGCTTCCACACCACGACATTGCCCATCAGGGCGGGCGCGGTGGGCAGGTTGCCCGCGATCGCGGTGAAGTTGAAGGGGGTGATCGCGTAGACGAAGCCTTCGAGCGGGCGGTGGTCCATCCGGTTCCACACACCCGGCGAGTTGGCCGGCGGCTGCTCGGCGAGCAGGTCGCGGGCGTACTTGACGTTGAAGCGCCAGAAGTCGACGAGCTCACAGGGGGTGTCGATCTCGGCCTGCTGCACGGTCTTCGACTGGCCCAGCATGGTGGAGGCGGCGAGCGTCTCGCGCCACGGACCGGCCAGCAGCTCGGCCGCGCGCAGGATGATCGCGGCACGGTCGTCGAAGGACATCGCGCGCCAGGCCGGGGCGGCGGCGAGCGCGGCGTCGATCGCGTCCTGCGAGTCCTGCTGGGTGGCCCCCGCGAAGGTGCCGATGACCGCCTTGTGGTTGTGCGGCTGTACGACGTCGAAGCGCTCGCCGCCGCCCATCCGCTTGACGCCGCCGATCGTCATCGGCAGCTCGATCGGGTTCTCGGACAGCTCCTTGAGCTTGGCCTCCAGACGGGCGCGCTCGGGGGAACCGGGGGCGTAGCCGTGCACCGGCTCGTTGACCGGGGCGGGGACCTGGGTCACAGCGTCCATGAGTTCCGTTACTCCTTTATGAGGGGTGGGAGGGCTCAGCCCTTGGTGATCATCGACCGGACGAAGAACAGCAGGTTGGCCGGCTTCTCGGCGAGACGGCGCATGAAGTAGCCGTACCAGTCGGTTCCGTACGCCGTGTAAACGCGCATCCGGTGGCCCTCCGCCGCGAGCCGGACGTGCTCGTCGCTGCGGATGCCGTACAGCATCTGGAATTCGTACTCGTCCAGTTTGCGCCCGGCGCGGCGGGCGAGCTCCTGGGTGACGGCGATGAGGCGCGGGTCGTGGGACCCGATCATCGGGTAACCCTCGCCCTCCATGAGGATCTTGAGGATGCGGACGTACGCCTTGTCGATCTCGGCCTTGCTCTGATGGGCGACGGTCTCGGGCTCCTTGTACGCGCCCTTCACGAGGCGGACGCGGCAGCCGGCGTCGGCGAGCCGGCGGGCGTCGTCCTCGGTGCGGAAGAGGTACGCCTGGATCACACAGCCGGTCTGCGGATAGTCCTTCCGCAGCTCCTCGTGGATGGCGAACATCGAGTCGAGGGTGGTGTGGTCCTCGGCGTCCAGGGTGACCGTGGTGCCGATGGAGGCGGCGGCCTCGACGACCGGGCGGATGTTGGAGAGCGCCAGCTCGTGGCCGCCCTCCAAGGACTGGCCGAACATCGACAGCTTGACCGACATCTCGGCCTTCGCGCCCAGGCCGAGGTCTTCGAGGTGCTCGATCAGTTCCATGTAGGCATCGCGCGCGGCGTAGGCCTGATCGCGGGTGGTGATGTCCTCGCCGACGACGTCCAGGGTGACCTCGAGGCCCTTGGCGACGGTCTCCTTGACGATCGGGATGACCTGCTCGACCGTTTCACCGGCGATGAACCGCGAGACGACCTGCTTGGTCCCCGGGGCGGCCGAGACGAAACGTCGCATCTTGTCGCTGCGGGACGCGGCGAGGATCACGGGACCCAGCACGGGGCACCTCCACGGAAACAGGGGCAGAAGGAGGCCGGAACCGAACGAATCGGGAACGGCACGAAGAACCACCGTGAAACCTAAGGATCGCTCCGATCCTCTGCCATCGACAGCTGTCACGCATCCGTGGCCCGGATCTCAGACATATGTCTGAAGGGGGTGCGAGAATGTCCGAATGAAGGGCGATTACCAAGACCTGGTCGACGAGATCTCGGCGCTGCTGGCCGTCCCCGCGACGCTGGAGAACCGCGACTTCGGGCTGATCGCCTTCGGCGCGCACGACAGCGACGACGACACCGCGATGGACCCCGTCAGGACCCGCTCGATCCTGACCCGCAAGTCCACACCGGCGGTCCGCTCCTGGTTCGAGGGCTTCGGCATCGCCCGCGCGACCGGCCCGGTCCGCATTCCGGCGGCCCCGGACGCGGGGGTCAACCGGGACCGGATCTGTCTTCCCGTACGCCACCGGGGCATCGTGCTCGGTTACGTATGGCTGCTCGACGCGACACCCGGCCCCACCGAGGCGCAGCTCGCCGCGGCGATGGAGGTCACGACGCGGATCGGCACGCTGCTCGCGGACGAGGAGCGGGCGGGGGCGGATCTGTCGCGGGAGCTGCGCGCGGTCCTGACGGCGGAGCGCGGCTGGCAGTACGACATGGCGGTGGCCGCGCTGCGCACGGCCCTGGGGGACGCGGGCGCGGACGGGCTGCACACGGTGGTGTGCGTGAGCCCGTGGGCGGCGGCCGACGCCCCGTCGTCCCGGTCGCTGCCGGGCACGGCTGCGCTGTGCACGGTCCGCGGGCCCACCGGCTCGACCGGCGAGGGCGACGGCCCGGCTTCAGGTACGGGGGTGGACGCTCCTGCGGGCGGCGGCCCGAAGGAGGCGCCCCGCGGAGACGACGTCCTGGACGCGCCCGCGCTCGCCGTGCTCGTACGCCTGCGGTCGGCCGACGCGCTCTCCCCCGTCCGCACCTCCGCGGACCGGCTCCGCGCCGACGCGGGCGCGGCCGGGGCGACCGCCGGGATCGCGACCCCGCGCCGCGGGCTCGCCGACCTCAACACCGCCTGGCTGGAGGCGACTTCCGCGGCCCGCGCCGCACGGGCGCAGCCCGGGCTCGGCCCGGTCGCGCAGTGGTCGGAGATCGGCCCGTACCGCATGCTGACCGCGCTCCCCGCGGACCGCCCGCAGGACCCCGCCGTACGCGAACTGCTCGACCGGTCCCACGCCGAACTGGCCCGCACCGCCGAGGTGTTCCTCGACCACTCGGGCCAGGCGGGCCGCACGGCGGCCGCGCTCGGCATCCACCGGCAGACCCTCTACTACCGGCTCTCCCGCGTCGAGCAGCTCACCGGCCTCGACCTGGGCGAGGGCGAGGACAGGCTGCTGCTGCACATGGCGCTCAAGGCGGCGCGCCTGTAAGGCACTTAGGGCGTGTCCAGGATCGCCTTGAGGCCGTCCGTCAGGTCCTTCGCCGACGGAGCCGTGTCCGGGTCGACCATCCACTGGATCATCACGCCCGTCAGCATCGCCTGACAGAAGAGCCCCACCGCCCGGGCCTTTTCCGGATCGGCCTCGGGATCCACTCCGAAGAAGCCCTCCGCCAGGCCCGCCCGGCCCTCCTTCTGCGGCTCCCTGATGGCGTCGCGCAGCATCTCGTCGTCGTCCAGCCGCGAGACGACCTCGAGTTGGAGCTTCCAGACCGCGCGGCTGGCCTCGTACGAGGCGATGACCTGTTCCCAGGTCTTCTCGAAGCGCTCGATGGGATCCGCCGGCAGCTCGGACCCTTCCTTGTCCGCCGGTCCTACGGCGTCGCCCCAATCCTCGGTGACCGCGAGGAAGGCCTGGTTGAGCAGCGCCTCCTTCGAGCCGTAGTGGTAACCGATCGAGGCCAGGTTGGTGCCGGAGGCGGCGACGATGTCCCGAGCGGTCGTCCGGGCGTAGCCCTTTTCCAGCAGGCAGCGCTTCGCGCCTTCGAGCAGATCCTCACGATGTCCCATGTCGGAAGCGTACCGCTACGACATACAGGCGTCCTAGACCATCGTCTTATACATTCGTTCTAGACAAACGTTTATGACGTCCGTACATTGCTCTGCATGACGAACTCCACCGCACTTCGCGCCGGACGCCGGGAATGGACCGCCTTCGTGGTCCTCCTGCTGCCCCTCCTCCTGGTCTCGATGGACGTCTCGGTCCTCTACTTCGCCATCCCGGCGATCAGCCGCGAACTGGATCCCAGCAGCACCCAGCAGCTGTGGATCTTCGACATCTACGCCTTCGCCCTCGCCGGGCTCCTGATCACCATGGGCTCGCTGGGCGACCGCATCGGCCGCCGCAGGCTCCTGCTGATCGGAGCCACGGCCTTCGGGATCGCCTCGGTCGGCGCGGCCTACGCGCAGAGCGCCGAAATGCTCATCGCCGCACGGGCGTTGCTCGGCATCGGCGGGGCCACCCTGATGCCCTCGACCATGGCCCTGGTCCGCAACATGTTCCAGGACGACAAGCAGCGCAGTCAGGCCATCGGCATCTGGTCGGGTGCCATGGCCGGTGGTATCGCCCTCGGTTCGGTGATGAGCGGCGTCATGCTCAACCACTTCTGGTGGGGCTCGGTCTTCCTGATCAATGTGCCCGCGATGCTGCTTCTGCTGATCCTGGTCCCCGTGCTGGTACCGGAGTTCAAGGACCCCGCCCCCGGCCGTTTCGACCTGCTGAGCGTGCCGCTGTCGATGGGAGCCGTCCTGCCGGTGGTGTACGGCCTGAAGGAGATCGCGGCCGAGGGCTTCAGCCTCGCCATGGCTCTGTGCATCGCGGCCGGTCTGGCCGTCGGCGCGCTTTTCGTACGCCGCCAGCGGAGCCGTACCGACGCGATGGTCAGCAGGGAGCTGTTCCGGGACCGCGTCTTCGGCTCAGGGATAGCGCTCAACACCATCGCCGCCTTCGCGATGATGGGCTCGGCCTACTTCACCACCCAGTACCTGCAGTCCGTGCTCGGCATGGGCACCATGGAGGCCGCGCTGTGGAGCCTGGCCCCGTCCCTCGCCGTCGGTGCCGCGGCCCCGACCGCGGCGGCTGTCGGCCAGAAGATCGACCGGGCGTATGTCATCGCCGCCGGATTCCTCATCGCCGCCGTCGGGTTCGCCCTGCTCACCCTCACCGGCACGGAATCGCTCTGGATGCTGCTGGCCGGCGCGGCCGTCATCGGCTGCGGCATCGTCACCGTCATGGCGCTGATCTCGGACCTGGCGCTGGCCTCGGCCCCGGCGGAGAAGGCCGGTTCGGCCGCCTCCCTGCTGGAGACGGGCCAGGAGTTCGGCGGAGCTCTGGGCATGGCGGTGCTCGGCTCCATCGGTACGGCGGTCTACCGCGCGGACCTCACGGACTCGGCGCCCCAGGGTGTGCCGGCCGGGGCGCTGGCCACGGTCCGCGAGACGCTCGGCGGCGCGACGGCGGTCGCCGGGCAGCTGCCGGGGAAGCTCGGCGATTCGGTACTGGGCGTCGCCCGGGAGGCGTTCACGCACGGGATGCAGCTGGCGGCGGGGGGCGCGGGGGTGCTGCTGGTGGGGGCGGCGGTGCTGGCGGGGGCGCTGCTGCGGGGTGTGCCGGCGGCGGCGGAGGCGCGGGCGGACGAGGTGGCGGCTTTGTAGTCCCCCACCCCTTCCCGTAGCTGGGGCTCCGCCCCAGACCCCGAATGCGACCTTCGGCCGCATGTCCTCAATCGCCGGCGGGGCTGAGTGTGCGGCAGCGCCGCACACTCAGCCCCGCCGGCGATTGAGGCGCGGGGGTCCGGGGGCAGCGCCCCCGGCCCATCAGTCCGTCAGGTTCACCGATCGCGCCGACGCCGCGCCGATCTCGTCCGCGATCTCCGCCAGCACCGCCGGCGGCACCGTGTCGTCCACCGTGAGCACGACGACCGCCTCGCCGCCCTCCTCCGCGCGCGAGACCTGCATACCCGCGATGTTCAGCCCGGCCTCACCGAGGATCCGGCCGACCGTGCCGACGACGCCGGGACGGTCCATGTACCGCAGGACGACCATGTGGTCGGCGAGCGCCAGGTCGATGTCGTAGTCACCGATGGCGACGATCTTCTGGAGGTGCTTGGGACCGGCCAGCGTGCCGGAGACCGCGACCTCCTCGCCGCCCGAGAGCGTGCCGCGGACGGTGACGACGTTGCGGTGGTCCGGGGACTCCGAGCTCGTCGTCAGCCGGACCTCGACGCCGCGCTCCTGCGCGAACAGCGGGGCGTTGACGTACGAGACCGTCTCGTCGACGACATCCTCGAACACGCCCTTGAGCGCGGACAGTTCGAGCACCTTCACGTCGTGCTGGGTGATCTCGCCGTAGACCTCGACGTCGAGACGGACCGCGACCTCCCCCGCCAGCGCGGTGAAGATCCGGCCGAGCTTCTCGGCGAGCGGCAGACCCGGGCGCACGTCCTCGGCGATCACGCCGCCCTGGACGTTCACCGCGTCCGGCACGAGCTCACCGGCGAGCGCGAGACGCACCGAGCGGGCGACGGAGATGCCCGCCTTCTCCTGCGCCTCGTCGGTGGACGCGCCGAGGTGCGGGGTGCAGACGACCTGGTCGAGCTCGAAGAGCGGGGAGTCGGTGCACGGCTCCTTCGCGTACACGTCCAGGCCGGCTCCGGCGACCCGGCCCTCCTTGAGTGCCGAGTACAGCGCCTCCTCGTCGACGATCCCGCCGCGCGCGGCGTTGACGATCCGGACCGCCGGCTTGACCTTGTGCAGCGCCTCGTTGCCGATCAGCCCGAGGGTCTCGGGGGTCTTGGGCAGGTGGACGGTGATGAAGTCGGAGACCTCGAGCAGCTCGTCGAGCGTCAGCAGCTTGACGCCCATCTGCGCGGCGCGCGCGGGCTGTACGTAGGGGTCGTACGCGACGATCTTCATGCCGAAGGCGGACATCCGCTGGGCGACCAGAACGCCGATGCGGCCGAGCCCGACCACACCGAGGGTCTTCTCGCTCAGCTCGACACCGGTGTACTTGGAGCGCTTCCACTCGCCGTTCTTCAGGGCGGTGTTGGCCTGCGGGATATTGCGCGCGGTGGCGACCAGCAGACCGCAGGCGAGCTCGGCGGCGGTGACGATGTTCGACGTGGGGGCGTTGACGACCATCACGCCGGCCTTGGTGGCGACGGAGACGTCGACATTGTCCAGCCCGACGCCGGCGCGGGCGACGACGCGCAGCTTCTTCGCGGCGGCGATGGCCTCGGCGTCGACCTTGGTGGCGCTGCGTACGAGGATCGCGTCGACATCGACGATGGCGGGGAGCAGCTCCGCCCGGTCGGCGCCGTTGCAGTGCCGGATCTCGAAGTCCGGGCCCAGCGCGTCGACGGTGGCGGGCGACAGCTCTTCAGCGATGAGTACGACAGGTTTCGAGCTCACGTGAGTCCTCACAAGTCCAGTGCGGACGGCCGTCCCGACGGCCGCAGGCGGTGGAGGGGGCTAGCCGCGTGGAAGACGCACGACACTGTGGGCCTGAACGCGTATGTGTTTGAGAAGTGTAGTGGTGCCAGGGGGTGCATCTTGCTCCTCGAAGGCAGGATCACCCGTCCGTGGCTGGACAGAGTGGAGAAGCACCCGATCGCGGCCCAGCAAGGTGGCCGGGGGCCGGGACACTCTGGTCCCGGCTCCCCGGCCCACGGGCTTACGCCTCTTCGTTGTCGACCCAGCTCATGAGCTTGCGAAGCTCCTTGCCGGTGGTCTCCAGCAGGTGGTTCTCGTCCTGCGTCTTGTACTCGTTGTACTTCTTCAGACCGCCGTGGTACTCGTCCATCCAGTTCTGGGCGAACGTGCCGTCCTGGATCTCGGAGAGGACCTTCTTCATCTCGGCCTTCGTCTGGTCCGTGATGATGCGGGGGCCGGTGACGTAGTCGCCCCACTCGGCGGTCTCGGAGACCGACCAGCGCATCTTCTCCAGGCCGCCCTCGTACATCAGGTCCACGATCAGCTTCAGCTCGTGGAGGCACTCGAAGTACGCGATCTCCGGCTGGTAGCCGGCCTCGACCAGGGTCTCGAAGCCCGCCTTGACCAGCGCGGACGTGCCACCGCAGAGGACGGCCTGCTCACCGAAGAGGTCGGTCTCGGTCTCCTCGGTGAAGGTGGTCTTGATGACGCCGGCGCGGGTGCCGCCGATGGCCTTGGCGTACGAGAGCGCCAGGGCGAACGCGTTGCCGGAGGCGTCCTGCTCGACGGCGGCGATCGCCGGGACGCCGCGGCCCTCCTCGTACTGGCGGCGGACCAGGTGGCCCGGGCCCTTGGGGGCGACGAGGGCGACGTCCACACCGGCCGGGACCTTGATGAAGCCGAAGCGCACGTTGAAGCCGTGGGCGAAGAACAGCGCGTCGCCGTCCTTCAGGTTGTCCTTGATGGACTCCTCGTACACCTGGGCCTGGATCGGGTCCGGGATGAGGATCATGATGACGTCGGCCTCGGCCGCGGCCGCGGCGGGCGTCACCACGCGCAGGCCCTGCTCCTCGGCCTTGGTCTTGGACTTGGAGCCCTCGTGCAGACCGACACGGACGTCGACACCCGAGTCACGCAGCGACAGCGCATGGGCGTGGCCCTGGCTGCCGTAGCCGATGACCGCGACCTTGCGGTTCTGGATGATGGACAGGTCGGCATCGTCGTCGTAGAACAGCTCGGCCACTGGGATATCTCCTTGGTGTGCAGTGTTGCGTCCCACCGTACGGCGGAAGGGGGTGAGGAAGGTGAGGGGTCTCGCTAGGCGGAACGGTCGAGGGCCCGCAGGGACCGGTCCGTGATGGACCGGGCGCCGCGCCCTATGGCGATCGTGCCGGACTGGACGAGCTCCTTGATGCCGAACTGCTCCAGCATCTTGAGCATCGCGTCCAGCTTGTCGGCACCGCCGGTGGCCTCGATCGTGACCGCCTCGGGTGAGACGTCCACGGTCTTGGCGCGGAACAGCGACACGATCTCGACGATCTGCGAGCGGGTCTCGTTGTCTGCGCGGACCTTCACCAGAACGAGTTCACGCTGGATCGCACCGGCGGGCTCGAGTTCGACGATCTTCAGAACGTTGACGAGCTTGTTGAGCTGCTTGGTCACCTGCTCCAGCGGCAGGTCCTCGACATTGACCACGATCGTGATGCGGGAGATGTCGGGATGCTCGGTGACGCCGACAGCGAGCGAGTCGATGTTGAACCCGCGGCGCGAGAACAGCGCGGCGATCCGGGCGAGGATGCCTGGCGTGTTCTCGACCAGGACGGAGAGCGTGTGCTTGGACATGGTCGTCGTTCCTCTTCCTACGGCTCTCAGTCGTCTTCGTTGTCGCCGAAGTCGGGGCGGACGCCGCGCGCCGCCATGACCTCGTCGTTGGAGGTGCCCGCGGCGACCATCGGCCAGACCTGCGCGTCCTCGTGGACGATGAAGTCGATCACGACGGGGCGGTCGTTGATCGCATTGGCCTCGGCGATGACCTTGTCCAGGTCGTCCGGGGACTCACAGCGGATCGCGTGGCAGCCCATGGCCTCGGACAGCTTGACGAAGTCCGGGACGCGGGTGCCCTTGCGTGCCGAGGTGCTCGCGCCGACCTGGGAGCCCGCCACATGGTGGCCCGTGTCGTCGGCGTGCAGAACGGTGCTGGAGTAGCGCTGGTTGTAGAACAGCGTCTGCCACTGGCGGACCATCCCCAGCGCGCCGTTGTTGATGATCGCGACCTTGATCGGGATGTTGTTCAGGGCGCAGGTGGTGAGCTCCTGGTTGGTCATCTGGAAGCAGCCGTCGCCGTCGATCGCCCAGACCGTGCGCTCCGGCATCCCCGCCTTGGCGCCCATCGCGGCCGGGACCGCGTATCCCATCGTCCCCGCGCCGCCGGAGTTCAGCCAGGTGGCGGGCTTCTCGTACTGGATGAAGTGCGCGGCCCACATCTGGTGCTGGCCGACACCCGCGGCGTAGATCGTGCCCTCGGGGGCAAGTTCGCCGATGCGCTGGATGACCTGCTGCGGCGAGAGGCTGCCGTCGTCCGGCTGGTCGTAGCCGAGCGGGTAGGTCTCGCGCCAGCGGCTGAGGTCCTTCCACCAGGCGCTGTAGTCGCCGGTGTGGCCGTCGCTGTGCTCGGCCTGGACGGCCTGGACCAGATCGGCGATGACTTCGCGGGCATCCCCGACGATCGGGACGTCGGCGGTGCGGTTCTTGCCGATCTCGGCCGGGTCGATGTCGGCGTGGACGATCTTCGCGTACGGGGCGAAGCTGTCCAGCTTTCCGGTGACACGGTCGTCGAAACGGGCTCCGAGGGCGACGATCAGGTCGGCCTTCTGCAGCGCGGTGACGGCGGTGACCGCACCGTGCATGCCCGGCATTCCCACGTGCAGCGGGTGGCTGTCGGGGAACGCGCCCAGCGCCATCAGGGTGGTGGTGACGGGGGCTCCGGTGAGCTCGGCGAGAACCTTGAGCTCGGTGGTGGCGCCGGCCTTGAGGACGCCGCCGCCGACGTACAGGACGGGGCGCTTGGCCTGGACGATCAGCTTGGCGGCCTCGCGGATCTGCTTGGCGTGCGGCTTGGTCACCGGCCGGTAGCCGGGCAGGTCGGTCTGCGGCGGCCAGCTGAAGACCGTCTGGGCCTGCAGCGCGTCCTTGGCGATGTCGACCAGGACAGGGCCCGGGCGACCCGTCGAGGCGATGTGGAAGGCCTCGGCGATGGTGCGCGGGATGTCGTCGGCCTTGGTGACCAGGAAGTTGTGCTTGGTGATCGGCATCGTGATGCCGCAGATGTCCGCCTCCTGGAAGGCGTCCGTGCCGATCGCCTTGGAGGCCACCTGGCCGGTGATCGCGACAAGCGGCACGGAGTCCATGTGGGCGTCGGCGATCGGGGTGACCAGGTTGGTGGCGCCGGGGCCCGAGGTGGCCATGCAGACGCCGACCTTGCCGGTGGCCTGCGCGTAGCCGGTGGCCGCGTGGCCGGCGCCCTGCTCGTGGCGGACCAGGACGTGGCGGACCTTGGTGGAGTCCATCATCGGGTCGTACGCGGGGAGGATGGCGCCGCCGGGGATGCCGAACACCGTGTCGGCCCCCACTTCCTCGAGAGAACGGATGAGGGACTGCGCGCCCGTGACGTGCTCAACTGCGGCGGTCGGATGTCCGCCGGTACGGGCCCGCGGCTGCGGATGGTGGGCCCCGGTGGCCTGCTCGGTCATCGGCATTCTCTTCTCGAAGCTGAGGGTTTTTGCGAGGGTTTGGGGTGTTCCAGTGCAACAAAAAACCCCTCGTGCCATGTGGCAAGCGAGGGGAGCGCGTCGGGAGGGGTCTGCAGGGCTTTCATGAGGCCCTGCTCAGCCGACGCGCTTTCCAAGTACGAGAATTCGGGTGCGCATGGCACTGACCCTCCCCCCGGCGCACTGTCAGTGTCAAGTGGGTGGGACGCGCGTCTCACTATTTGAGCCATTGCGCGCAGGGAACGCGCCACCCGTCAGCGCGGGCAGGGCGATTCCGCCGGGCACCGGGAACTCGCCGCGCACCAGGGCGCGGCGCAGCCGGTACTCGTCCAGTGCTCCGGAGAATGCCATGCCCTGGCCGTGCGTACACCCCATGGCGCGCAGGGCGAGCACCTGCTCCGGCACATCGACACCGTCCGCCACGGACTGCATGCCGAGATCGCAGGCGATCCGCAGCAGCCCCGCGGTGATCTTGTGCAGCCTGGCGGACTCGACGACACCCTCCACCAGACCCCTGTCCAGTTTCAGTACGTCCACGGGGAGCCTGCGCAGTGCGTTGATCGCGGCGTAACCGCTGCCGATGCCGTCCAGCGCGATCCGTACGCCGAGTCTGCGCAGCGCGACCAGGCGCTGCTCCAGATCGTCGAAGGAGATCCGCGGATCGCTGTCGGCGAGCTCGATGATCAGGGCGCCCGACGGCAGCCCGTGCCGGGTGAGCAGGGCCTCGATGGAGCCGAGCGGCAGCGACTTGTCCAGCAGCCGGGGAGCCGACAGCCGGACGGACACGGGCACCCGGTGGCCCAGCCTGCCGCGCTCGGCGGCCTGCTCCACGGCCTCCTCGAGCAGCCAGCGGCCGAGCTCGGCGGTGCGGATGCCCTCCTGGGTCTCCGCGGCGGCGTCAGCGACCCGCAGGAACTCGGCAGGCGTGAACAGGATCCCCTGGGCCGAGCGCCAGCGGGCCTGGGCGGCCACGGCGGCGACCCGCCCGGTGGCGAGGCTCACCACGGGCTGGTGCAGCAGCGCGAACTCGCCCTCGTGCAGGGCGCTGCGCAGCCGGGCGGCCAGCTCGCTGCGGCGCACCACCTCGGCCTGCATCTGCGGGGCGTACAGCTCGACCCGGTCCTTGCCCGCCGCCTTGGCGCGGTACATGGCGAGGTCGGCGTTGCGCATCAGGTCGGTGGGTGTGATGCCGGGCTCGGCGAAGGCCACCCCGATGGAGGCGGCCACCCGCACTTCGCTGCCGTCGATGCGGTACGGCTGGGAGAGGGTCAGGCGCAGCCGGTCGGCGATCTCCTGCACCTGGTACTCACGGGCCGACGCGTCACGGGAGCCGTCGCCGACAATGAGGGCCGCGAACTCGTCGCCGCCGAGCCGCGCGGCGGTGTCCCCGCTGCGTACCGAATCCTGGAGGCGGCGGGCCGCCTGGATCAGCAGCTCGTCGCCCGCCTGGTGCCCCAGGCGGTCGTTGACCCCCTTGAAGCCGTCGAGGTCGATGAAGAGCACGGCGGTGCCGGAGTCGCCCGCACGGCGGCCGGTGAGCGCCTGGCGGACGCGCTCGGTGAACAGCGCGCGGTTGGGCAGGTCGGTGAGCGGGTCGTGCTCGGCGTTGTGCTGCAACTGCGCCTGGAGACGGACCCGTTCGGTGACGTCGCGGCTGTTGAAGATCAGGCCGCCCTGGTGGCGGTTGACCGTGGACTCCACATTGAGCCAGTCGCCGGTGCCCGACTTGAAGCGGCACTCGATCCGGGTGGTGGGCTCCTGCGCGGGAGGAGCGGCCAGAAACCGGCGCACTTCGCGGACCACCCGGCCGAGATCCTCCGGGTGGATGAGACAGGCCAGCTCGGAACCGATGAGCTCCTCCGCCTCGCGGCCGTAGACACCGGAGGCGGCCGGGCTGACATAGCGCAGTATCCCGGTGGGAGCGGCGATCATGATGACATCGCTCGACCCCTGCACCAGCGAGCGGAAGTGGTTCTCCTTCTGCGCCAGTTCATGGGTCAGGGCGATGTTGTCGAGGAGCATGATGCCCTGGCGGACGACGAGTGCGAGGACGACGGTGCAGCCGGTGAGGACGACGACCCGGTCCACACGGCGGCCCTCGATGACGTTGTAGAGGATCCCGAGGGTGCACACGGCGGCCGCGAGATACGGCGTGAGGGCGGCCAGCGAGCCCGCGACGGGGCGGCTGGGGTGGCGCGGGCCGCGCGGCGTGCGCGTCGCCTCGACCGGACGGTGGGCGCCCCAGGGGGCGTACGCCAGCAGCAGCGAACCGGCGAACCACCCGGCGTCGAGGAGCTGGCCCGAGCGGTAGGTGTCCTGCAGCAGTTGCGAGGTGAACAGCGCATCGCACAGGACGGTCAGGGCGAGCGCGGCGATGGCGGTGTTCACCGCGGAGCGGTTGGCGGCCGGGCGCCGGAAGTGCAGCGCGAGCACCATGCTGACCAGCACGATGTCGAGCAGCGGATAGGCGAGCGCGAGGGCGGCGGGGGCCACGCTCTCGCCCTGCACATGCGCGGTGTGGGCGAGCGCGAGACTCCACGACAGGGTGAGCAGCGAGCCGCCGATCAGCCAGGCGTCCAGCGCGAGACAGACCCAGCCGGCCCTGGTGACCGGTCGCTTGGCGAGGACGAGGAGGCCGACGATGGCCGGCGGCGCGAAGCAGAGGAAGAACAGATCGGCGATGGAGGGGCTCGGCACCTCTCGGTGCAGCACGACCTCGTACCACCCCCAGACGGCGTTGCCGCCGGAGGCCATCGCGGAGGAGAGCGCGAACAGCAGCCAGGCGGGCCGAAACCGGCCCTTCCCCGGGCGGGCGTAGAAAAGGCAGGAGACGGCGGCGATCAGGGCCGCGGCGCTCAGCCCGAAGTCGCCCATGATCAGAGCGACTTCGGGGTAGCCCCAGCCGAAGGCGGCACCCACGCCGTACCCGCCGCAGACCGCGGCGAGGAGGAGCCGGGGCAGCAGTCCCGAGCCGCCGCCGGGAACCGTCTGCCGGGCCAGGAGCGCACTCGGGGCGCTCACCGGGCTGCCCCGGGGAGCACCGCCGTCTGCCTGACCGTCGCCGGTTCGGCCTGCGCCCGCCCGACCGCCGGCGGTGGGACCGTCGCCGGTTCGACCGGCGCCGTATCGGGTCTGCACTCAGGAGCGTGCGGGGGTCGCCGTCGGCAATCCTGCCGCGTCGGATCGTCTCTCCACTGGCCGTGCATCACCCGTCGCCCCCCTCGAATTCTGATCGGCACTCAGGTCGCGTTGCAGCACCGCCCCTTGCTTGCTGCAGCCCCCAGGTCGGGACGATACACCAGGATGGTCACTCAGGGACATAGGTCCTCTACTCTCCGTGACGATCAGCATCATGGACGGCACGCGGCGCATTCGGGTGACTTCACAGAGTGCCCGAAGTGGACGGGCCGGGCAGCTATTCGGTCGTGAACACCACGTTGCGAACCGGCTCGCCCGCGGCGAATCGCGTGAGTTGTCCGGCGAGCAGCCGCTTGGCGCGCGGCATGAACGCCGAGGTGGAGCCACCCACATGGGGGCTGATGAGCACACCTGGGGCGTGCCACAGGGGGTGCCCCGCGGGCAGCGGCTCCGGGTCGGTGACATCCAGCGCGGCGGTGATGCGTCCGCGCTCCACCTCGGCGAGCAGCGCCTTGGTGTCGACAACCGGGCCGCGCGCGACGTTGACCAGCAGCGCACCGTCCTTCATCCGGGCCAGGAAGCCGGCGTTCGCCAGGCCCTTCGTCTGCTCGGTGAGTGGGGTGGAAAGGATCACAATGTCCGCTTCGGGCAGCAAAGCCGGCAGATCGGCGAGTGCGCGCACTTCGCCGCGCTCCGTAGTGCGGGCAGAGCGCGCGACGCGCGCCACCCGCGCGCATTCGAAAGGCGCGAGCCGGTCCTCGATCGCGGCACCGATCGACCCGTAGCCGACGATGAGCACCGACTTGTCGGCGAGCGCCGGATAGAAGCCCGCGCGCCATTCCTCCTTGTCCTGGCCGCGCACGAAACCGGGGAGGCCGCGCAGGGAGGCAAGGATCAGGGCAAGAGTGAGCTCGGCCGTCGAGGCTTCATGGACGCCCTTGGCATTGCACAGGCGTACGCCGGAGCGAAGCGCGCCCAGTCCCGGCTCCACATGGTCTATCCCGGCGGAGAGGGTCTGCACGACGCGCACGGACGTCATC
This sequence comes from Streptomyces sp. NBC_00322, assembly GCF_036147535.1. NCBI lineage: Bacteria > Bacillati > Actinomycetota > Actinomycetes > Kitasatosporales > Streptomycetaceae > Streptomyces > Streptomyces sp. NBC_00322. The sequence goes on from NZ_CP108019.1 coordinate 2,870,129, forward strand.
GCGGCCAGCGGACGGACCGCGATCTCCATGCCCTTCATGTACGGGACGGCGTAGAAGGCACAGTCGGCGGGGTCGGCGGGAAAGTCCGGACCGCCGTCCCAGAACCGGTAGCTGAGGCCCGAGTCCGAGGGGTCGGGAAGTCCCTCGATCTCGTCGGCCGGAATCGGGAGCCACACGTCTGCAGTCATGGTCAGGAGGCTATGCGAAGGGCCGCGGTCCGCATTGGTTAGGTTGGTCGGCGGCCGGACGGGCCTGAGGAGGGGTACGGGCAGGTGGAGCGCAGGACAATCGGTGCGGCGGCGCTCGAAGTGGGCGCGATCGGGCTCGGCTGTATGCCGATGAGCTGGGCGTACACCGGCTCCCAGCAGCGCGGGGACCGCTCACTGCGTACGGTGCACGCCGCGCTCGACGCCGGCTCCGGCCTGCTGGACACGGCCGACATGTACGGGCCCTTCACCAACGAACTGCTGATCGGCCGCGTGCTCAAGGAGCGGCGCCGGGACGCGTTCGTGTCGACGAAGGTCGGGCTGCTCGTCGGCGATCAGCATGTGGTCGCCAACGGGCGGCCTGGGTATGTGAAACGGGCCTGTGACGCCTCGCTGCGGCGGCTCCAGACGGATGTGATCGACCTCTATCAGCTCCACCGGGCGGATCCGGAGATTCCGGTCGAGGAGACCTGGGGCGCGATGGCGGAGCTGGTGAGCGCGGGGAAGGTACGGGCGCTGGGGCTGTGCGCGGTGGGGGCGCGCGCCTCGCGCCGCGGTCGGGCGGACCTGTACGACGGAACGATCCGGCAGCTGGAGCGGGTGCAACAGGTGTTCCCGGTGAGCGCTGTACAGGCGGAGCTCTCGGTGTGGTCGCCCGAGGCGCTGGAGCGGCTGCTGCCGTGGTGCCAGGCGCGGGGGGTGGGCTTTCTGGCGGCGATGCCGCTGGGCAACGGCTTCCTGACCGGGACACTCACTCCCGGCCAGGGCTTCGAGCCGGACGACGTGCGGGCGCGGCACCCTCGGTTCACGGCCGAGATGATGGCGGCGAACCAGCCGGTCGTGGCGGGGCTGCGGCGGATCGCGGAGCGGCACGGCGGGGGCACGACACCGGCACGGGTTGCGCTGGCGTGGGTGCTGGCACAGGGACGGCATGTGGTGGCGGTGCCGGGGGCGAAACGGGAGGAGTGGGCCGTGGAGAACGCGGGGGCGGCGGGGCTGGGGCTCACCGGGCGGGATGTGGCTGAGATGGCGGGACTGCCGCGGGCGAGGGGATCCTGGGACTGAGTGCAACGCAATGTTCCGGTGATCGGGAACCTATGAGGCGGCTGCGGTGACATTCCCGGGGACTGCGACAACAGCGGCTGGCGCCGCGGGCCCCCGGACCCCCAGCAGAAGAGCCGGTTCGCCCGGGCCGAACGGACAGATCGGGAACCGGAAGGGCTCCCTCGGTGTAAGAACAGTAGTCAGGCAGTCGACAGCCGTCGAAGGGATCAGACCTGTGCAACGTCCTGCTGTGACGGCCGTGTTGGCCACTGCCGTGCTTCTGCTCGCGGCCGGGTGCTCGTCCGGTGACGACAAGGCACCGGCGGGCCGGACAGGGGCTACATCGGCACCGGCCGCCCCCTCGTCCGGCGCGGGCGGCTCCCCGAGCCCCACGGGCCCGCCCGCGAAGGGCTCGGTGAAGGTGGTATCCACACTGACCCAGGGCCTGAAGTCTCCATGGGGCGTTGCCCCGCTGGCCGACGGCGATCTGCTGGTCGCCTCTCGCGACGAGGGGACGATCACCCGGATCGACGCGGAGAGCGGCAAGCAGACCCAGATCGGCTCGGTGCCGGGGGTCTCGCCGGGCGGTGAGGGCGGGCTGCTGGGCCTGGCCGTCTCCCCGTCGTTCGCCTCCGACCACCAGGTGTACGCGTACTTCACCACCGAGTCGGACAACCGCATCGCGCGCATGCTGTACGACGAACAGAAACCGGCAGGTCAGCAACTGGGCGCGCCGGACACGATCTTGAGGGGCATCCCCAAGGGCAGCATCCACAACGGCGGACGGATCGCGTTCGGCCCGGACAAGATGCTCTACGCGGGCACGGGCGAGACGGGTGACAAGTCGCTCGCCCAGGACAAGAAGTCACTGGGCGGCAAGATCCTGCGGATGACCCCGGACGGCCGGCCGGTCCACGGCAATCCCGAGGCCGACTCCATCGTCTACTCCTGGGGTCACCGCAATGTGCAGGGGCTCGCCTGGGACTCCGACAAACGGCTGTGGGCGTCGGAGTTCGGCCAGAACACCTGGGACGAGCTCAATCTGATCGAGCCGGGAAAGAACTACGGCTGGCCGGAGGTGGAGGGCAAGGCCGGCAAGCCGGGCTTCGTGGACCCGGTGGCCCAGTGGCGGACGGCGGACGCGTCACCGAGCGGCATCGCGTACGCCGAGGGCTCGATCTGGATGGCCTCGCTGAGGGGCGAGCGGCTCTGGCGCATCCCGCTGGCGGGCGCGAAACCTTCGGCGCAACCCCAGTCGTTCCTGCAGGGGAAGTACGGCCGACTGCGCACAGTCGTCTCGGTGGGCGGCGCGAAGCTCTGGCTCGTGACGAGCGAGACGGACAACCGGGGCACACCCGAGCCGGGCGACGACAAGATCCTCCAGCTGGATGTGAAGTAACGGCTGAGCCGCCCATTCGGCCCGTCCGGCGTTTGAGGACATGCGGGCCCGAAGGTCGCATACGGGGGTCTGGGGGCTTGCCCCCAGTTACGTGAAGGAGCGCGGGGTGAGGAACAGCCCCGCACAGCGGCCCCCGCCCCAAGCCGGCGCCCCCGCGCGTCACGCCGACGCCGCCACGCCCCCCACATCCGGAGGCGGGAACAGCCGCAGCCGGTGCGCCAGCGCCGCCGCCTCGCCGCGGCCCGAGACGCCCAGTTTCGCCAGAATGTTGGAGACATGGACACTCGCCGTCTTCGGCGAGATGAACAGCTCTTCGGCGATCTGACGGTTGCTGCGGCCCGCCGCGACCAGCCGCAGAACGTCCTCCTCGCGGCGGGTCAGCCCCAGCGCCGGCCCTGGGGGCAGCGCGGCCGGAGTCGGCGGGGACGGCTCGTCCGTCAGGGAGACGCGGGCCCGTTGCGCGAGCAGCGCGATGTCCTCGGACAGGGGCCGCGCCCCCAGCTCGCGGGCCGTCGCCGCGGCCTGCCGGAGCAGATCCGTGGCCTGTGCCCGGTGGGACTGGAGCAGGGCTTCCGCCCAGCGGTGGCGGACCCTCGCCAGGTCGTACGGCCGCTCCAGCGCCTCGAAGGCCGTCGCCGCCTCGGCCCAGTCGAGAGCCGTGTCCTCGCCACCGGCGCGCAGCAGTTCGGCGCGGGTCCAGCGCTCGTGGGCCATCCAGACAGGCACCGCTGTGACCATGGACGTGGCCGCCTTGCGGATCCGGTCCAGCGCCTCGACGCGGCCGGGCTCCGCCGCGGGCAGCCCGCGTGTGTCCGCCTCCAGCGCGGCCGCGGCCCTGAGCAGCGGCCAGCCGTACCGCTGCGTGCCCGGCGGGAAGCCCGCCTTCGCGGCCCGCTCGAACTCCGCCCGGGCGTCCAGGACACGCCCCTGCGCGGCGGCAATGCTCAGTGCCAGCGTGTGCATCGGTATGGAGCTCTGCGGCATCGGGTCGTGCGGCCCGAAGTGCTCGCGCGCCGCCTGAAGATACTCGGCCGCCTTCGCCAAATCGCCCTGCTCCAGGGCCAGAACGGCACACTTGAAGGCGGCGTATCCCCGCGGCTTGGGGCTCAGCGCGATCCGCGCCGCCCGCCCGGCCACCTCGGCCGTATCGGTCCAGCGCCCCAGCGAGAAGTACGACTCGGCCAGGTTGTTCAGGACCCAGGCCTCGGTGTCCAACAGGCCGTACTTACGGGAGAGTTCGACCCCTTCGGTGAGGACTTCCACGGACGCCCGCGAGCGGCCGATGCCCTCCAGCACGGACGGCAGATTCACATGGGTGCGCCCCACCAGTGAGGGCGCGGCGAGGGCGACGACCCGCTCCTTGACCGCGTACATCTCCGCGAGCCCGGCCTCGACATGGCCCGCGTCGACCGTGAGGCTGCCGAGGATGAGCCGAGCGCGCAGTTCGTTGTCCTCCTCGCCGACCATGCGCGCGTATTGCACGGCGCGCTCGGCCGTCGCCAGGCTCCCCGGGCCGGGATCGTGCACCATGCCCCAGCCCGCCGCCTCGGCGAGCACCTCGGCGTGGACGGCGGACGGCGGCAGTCCGCGCACCAGCTCCTGCGCTTCGGCGAGCTCCGCCCAGCCGTCGCCGCGGCCGAGTGCGGAGACCAGCAGGGAGCGCTGGAGGATGAACCAGGCGGTGCGCAGCGGATCGTCCTCCGCCTCCGCCAGCCGCTGGCCCCGCTTGGTGATCTTCAGTGCGCCTTCGCGTTCACCGCTGAGCCGGCCCGCGACGGACGCCTCGGCCATCAGGTCGAGGAAGCGCAGCGGCGTGGTGGCGGGGTCGCAGCCGCAGGGAGGGTACGCCTCGGCGTAGTCCACGGGCCGCAGCGCCGCCCGCACCTCGTCCGGTGCGGTGTCCCACAGTTCCATCGCCCGCCCCAGCAGGCTGAGTTGCTCGGCGTAGGCATGCCGCCGCCTGGCCTCGACCGAGGCGCTGAGCACGGCCGGAAGGGCCTTGGCGGGGTCGTGTGCCTGGTACCAGTAGCTGGCGAGCCGCGTGGCCCGCTCCGCGTCCCGTACGAGGGAGGGATCGGCCTCCAGCGCCTGCGCGTACCGCAGGTTGAGCCGGGAGCGCTCGCCGGGCAGCAGGTCGTCGCTGACGGCCTCGCGCGCGAGGGAGTGCCGGAAGCGGTAGCCGTCCCCGTCGGGCGTGGCCTGCAGGATGTTCGCGCCCACCGCGGCCCGCAGCGCCTCGATGAGGTCGTCCTCACTCATCCGGGCGACCGCCAGCAGCAGACCGTACTCCACGGTCGAGCCGCCCTCGGCGACGATCCGTGCAATCCGCTGGGCGTCCTCGGGCAGTGCCTCGATGCGTACGAGAAGGATGTCGCGCAGGGAGTCCGACAGGCCCGTGAGGCAGTCCTCGACGATGCTGCAGGCAAGCTCCTCGACGAAGAAGGCATTGCCGTCGGAGCGCTCGAAGACCCGGTCCACCAGAGCCGGTTCGGGCTCGGTGGCCAGGATTCCGGCCATCTGGCGGTGCACCTCGCCGCGGTTGAAGCGGGTCAGCTCGATGCGCTGCACGGTGCGCATCCGGTCGAGCTCGGCGAGGAAGGGCCGCAGCGGGTGGCGCCGGTGGACGTCGTCGGAGCGATAGGTCGCGATCACGACGAGCCTGCCGCGGCGCAGCGTCCGGAAGAGATACGCGAGCAGATGGCGGGTGGAGGCGTCGGCCCAGTGCATGTCCTCCAGGACGAGCACGACCGTGCGGTCGGCGGCGACGCGCTCGAGGAGACGCGCGGTGAGCTCGAAGAGGCGGGCCGTGCTCTCTTCGTCGTGCCGCATGTGGGCCGCGGGCGCTTCCCCCAGTTCGGGCAGCAGCCGCGCCAGTTCGTCCTCCTGCCCGGCCGCTGCCGCCGCCAGCTCCTTGGGCAGCTGGCGGTGCAGCGCGCGCAGGGCGGTCGAGAACGGCGCGAACGGAAGCCCGTCCGCGCCGATCTCGACACATCCCCCGACCGCGACGACGGCCTCGCTGCTGCATGCCTCGGTGAGCAGCTCCTCGACGAGCCGGGTCTTGCCGACCCCGGCCTCGCCGCCGATGAGCAGCGCCTGCGGCTCGCCCGCGGAACCGGTGGCGGCGCGGGTGAGTGCGTCGCCGAGCACGGTCAGTTCACCGGCGCGGCCGACGAACACGGGGCTGACGGACCTGGTCTCCACGCTGCCGAGCATCGCACAGCCCTCTGACAACGCGGCATCGCTGATCGGGAGGACAGTCATCACGCGCGGCCACGCCTCATCACGCGGCGCGCTCGTAGCGGATGCTGTCGTGATTCACCCGGCCCTCCCCTGTGTCCTTGGCGGACCGCCTGGCGGCGCGGCGGGCCTTGCGCACCTGCCGGACGAGGCGCGCGGTCTCGGCCTCACGCAGCAGATCGGCCAGCCGGAGCTCCTGCATCTCGTACTCGAACATGTCGTACTCCCTGGTTGCGAGTTGTCTCGGCGTCTTGCGATGCCTCAACTTTCGTCTCCCAGGGGGGTCCGCCACATCGGGAAGGTTCCGCATCTCGGCGGCGGCGGGGTCCTTAGACGCGCCCCAGTACGTAAGCCGGCGGCCTAAGGCCCCTGCCGACGGGGGCCTTAGGACCGCGGACCGGCCTCAAGACCGTGGGCCGCTGCTCGCCGACGTCTCGTAGACGTACGGAGTGGTGGTGCTCAGCGCGGCGAAGCCGAGCCGCCGCAGGATGGGACGGCTCTGGTCGGAGGCGTCGACCTGCAGGAAGCGGTAGCCGTTCGCGGCGGCGATACGGGCCCGGTGGGCGATCAGTGCCCGGTAGATGCCGCGGCCCCGCCAGGCGGCGACGGTGCCGCCGCCCCACAGACTGGCGAAGCCGGTGCCCGCGTGGAGCTCCATGCGGGCCCCGCAGACCGGACGGTCACCGGCCATCGCGACGGTCATGAGGACGGTGTCGGGGGTCTGCGCAAGCTGGGCGAGGAGCTGCTCACGCAGCCGGGCGCCGCTGATACCGAAGGCCTGCTCGTGCACGTCCACGAGCAGTTCCACGCCCGCCGCGTCGGTGACCGCCTCCAGCCGGATGCCGTCCGGGAGTTGGACGCCGGTGGGCAGATCGGCGATCTCGGCGACCATCACCGTCTCCTCGGGCTCGGGGGTGAAGCCCGCGGCCCGCAGCCGGGTGCCCAGGTCGTCCGGCTGGTCGTACCCGTACAGCTTCCACTCGAAGTCACGCCCCAGGGCGGTGAAGTACCGCACCTGCCGGGCGATCGCGGCGTCGGCCGTGGCCGGGTCCAGGCCGGACCAGACGATGCCGTGCCAGTCGCCCTCGGCGCCGACCTGCCGGACCACGTCGCCGATCCGTTCGCCCCCTTCTGCGTGTTGTCGCATCCGGCGGTCGAACAGGGTGAGCACGTCGTCGTGATCCATCCGCTCATTGCAGCACCGCACGGATGGACGCACCAACGAGTTTCCGGGGCTCGCCAGGCCGTGTCTGACAAATAGCGCCGTCCGCCCGCAGGGCGGGGTGCGCGGCGTCCGGTGCGTGCAATCGCAAGGCGGAGGACCATCCTCGTACTGGACGTACTTGGATGACTCCGACAACGCAGCGAGTGTGCGTGCCGGGCGTCGCGCACCAGGCGAGATTTGTCAGACACGGCCTAGGAGCCGGCGGTGGGCAGGGACAGCAAGAGATCGAAGTACATCCCGGCGGAGACGATCATCCCGAGGACGCCCAGTGCCACTCCGGCCACGGCGAAGGCACGTACCCAGCCGGCCTTCTGCGGCACGGCGAGCACGGCCACGCCGACGATCAGGGCGAGCAGCGCGAAGACGCCGTTGACCAGGGCGGTGGTGTGCCAGGCGTCGCCGTAGACAGCGGCGATCTGCTGGGCGGGGGTGCCGCCCTGCGAGGTCTTGATCTGGCCGAGCAGGGTCTGGCGCTCGGAGGCGACCTTCCCGACCCAGGTGCCGCTGAGCGCGACGACGCCGAGACCGGCGGCCACGACGGCCGCGGCGGCGGCTGCGATGCCGGACGGAGCGCGCGGAGTCTCCTCGGCGTCCTCGGTCTCGGAGTCCTCGGTCTCGCCGTCAAGGGCCTGGGCCTCGGACGAGGCGTCGGCGTCGGTCCCGACCGGCTCGGCGGCCGCGCCGTCGCCCTCGTCCTTCCCCACGGTCGAGGTGGTCGCCTCGGTCGGCTCGGTGGTCTCTTTGGTCTCGGTGGGATTCATGCGCCGCACGCTAGGCGGCCTGTCTGAGAGTCCCCTTAACGAGGAGAGGCCCTCTATCGAGCGGAGGCCGCGTCGGCCGCCCGCAGGTCCCGCCACTGGGGCGCCAGCACCGACCAGACCTCCATGTCGTGCCGTACGCCCCGGTACGGATAGGCCTCCCGCAGCACCCCGTCGCGCGTCATCCCCAGCCGCTGCGCCACCTTGAGGCTCGCCGTGTTCCCGGCCGCGGCCATCCACTCGACGCGGTGCATCCCCCGCTCCAGGACCGCCCAGTCGATCAGTACCCGTACGGCACGGGTGACCAGACCGCGGCCCGCCCCTGAGGGCTCCAGCCAGCAGCCGACCTCGCAGTACTCCAGGGCGGTGTCGAAGACCCGGAAGAGGACCCCGCCGACGAGGGTCCCGTCCTGCCAGATGCCGTAGATCCGGCCGCCGTCTGCGGCCTGCTTCTCGGCGTACGACTGGAGGAAGCCGCGCGCCGACTCGATGTCGGTCGCGGCGGCCGCGAGCCCGATGTACTGGCCGATGAATTCCCGTCCGCGGTCGATGTGGGCCAGGAACTCCTCGGCCCGCCACGGCTCCAGGGGGCGCAGTTCCGCTCCGTCGTCGCCCAGGGATATCGCGAACATCGTCTTCCTCCGGCCCGTTGACGCCCTACGGCACGAGCTGTGAGTCCTCGCTCGCGCGCTGCCCAGGGATCTTCGCATGGACACGGCACTCGGGCGGTTCGATGCTGATGCGGGGCAGCCTGCGGTCGAGCCAGCGTGGGAGCCACCAGTTCGCGCCGCCCAGCATGTGCATCAGGGCGGGCACCAGGAGCGTACGCAGCACGAAGGCGTCCAGCGCGACCGCCGCCGCCAGCGCTATGCCGAACATCGCTATGACTCGCTCGCCGCTGAGCACGAAGGCGAGGAAGACCGAAATCATGATCACGGCCGCGGAGTTGATCACCCGGCTGGTCTCGGCGAGGCCGACGCCTACCGCGCGGCGGTTGTCGCCGGTCTCCAGCCATTCCTCGTACATCCGGCTCACCAGGAAGACCTGGTAGTCCATCGAGAGCCCGAAGAGCACCGAGACCATGATCACCGGCAGGAAGGGCTCGATCGGGCCCGCCCGTCCGAGCCCGAGCAGCTCGCTGCCCCAGCCCCACTGGAAGATCGCGACGACGATCCCGAAGGAGGAGGCGACGGCGGCCACATTCATCAGGGCGGCCTTGAGCGGGATGCCGATCGAGCGGAAGGCCAGCAGCAGGAGCAGACAGCCGAGGGCGATGACGACACCGACGAAGAGAGGGAGCTTGCCGACGATGATCTCGGCGAAGTCGTCGTAGCTCGCCGTCACCCCGCCGACGTGGACCTGCAGCGATGTGCCGTCCGCCGCGGTGGGCAGGACGTCGTCGCGCAGCCGGTCGACGAGCTCGCTGGTCGCCTTCGACTGGGGCGCCGAGTCCGGTACGGCGGTGAGCACCGCCGTGTCGCCGCTGCCGTTGTACGTCACCGGGCCGACGGACTCGATGCCCTTGGCGCCTCGCAGGGCGTCGGGCAGCTTGTCCATCGCCAGCCGGTCGTCGGCACCGTCGAGATGCGCGACCAGGGTGAGGGGGCCGTTGACGCCGGGGCCGAAGCCTTCGGCGAGCTGGTCGTAGGCCTGACGGGTGGTGGAGGTGGCGGCGCCGTTGCCCTGGTCGGAGGTGCCGAGGTGGAGCGAGAACGTCGGCAGGGCCAGCACCAGCATGACCACCGCGGCCACGGTTCCGAGCAGTTTCGGATGGCGTTCGACGAAGGCGGACCAGCGGGCGGCGAAGCCGGTCGGCAGCTCGGGCTGCGGGCCGTGTTCGGCGAGCCGGCGCCGTTCGCGCCTGCTGAGGGCCCGCATGCCGATGAACGACAGCAGTGCGGGCAGCAGCGTCACCGAGGCCGCCACGGTGAGGACGACTGTCAGACAGGCCGCGATCGCGACACCGTTGAGGAAGCTGAGCCGCAGGATGAGCATGCCGAGCAGGGCGATACAGACGGTGGCGCCCGCGAAGACGACCGCACGGCCGGTGGTGCGGACCGCCTCCCGGGCCGCTTCGGCCACCGGCAGTCCGCGCCGCAGTCCCTTGCGGTGTCTGGTCACGATGAACAGCGCGTAGTCGATGCCGACGCCGAGCCCGATGAGCATGCCGAGCATCGGGGCGAAGTCGGCGACGCTCATCACATGCCCGAGCAGCACGGTGCCCGCGTAGGCGGTGCCGACCGAGACGAGCGCGGTGGCTATGGGGAGCAGGCTGGCGGCGAGCGAGCCGAAGGCGAGGAAGAGGACGACGGCGGCGACGACCACGCCGACGATCTCGGCCACATGGGCGGTGGACGCCTCCGTGAGCGCGATGGCGCTGCCGCCGAGCTCGACCTGGAGCCCGCCGGTCTCGGCCGCCTTGGCGGTGGCGACGACCGCCTCGGCCTGCCCCTCGGGGATGGCGTCGGCCTGCTGGTCGAAGGTGACGGTGGCGTAGGCGGTGTGCCCGTCCGCGCTGGTCTGGCCGATGCCCTCATTGACGTACGGGCTGGTGACAGAGGCGACCCCGTCGAGCTTGGCGACCTCGTCGAGCATCTGGGAGACGGGCTGGCGCACGCTCGCGGCGCGGACGCTGCCGGTGTCCGTGTGCCAGACGATGGTGTCGCTGTCGCCGCCCTGGCCGTGGAAGCCCTCCTGCAGGAGGGCGGTGGCACGGCCGGACTCGGTGCCCGGGACTTCGTAGTCGTTGGAGTAAGCGGTGCCCGAGACGCCGGCGGCGGCTGCGACGCCGACGAAAGCCAGGAGCCAGAGCACTACGGCTACGAGTCGGTGCGTGATGCACCACCGTGCGATTGCTGCCAACGGACTGCTCCCTGGGTGGTTCGTGGATCTTTGATCGGGAACAGCCCGCAAAGAACTCATGACCTACGAAACCTACGAAGGGACACTCTTGCAGCAGAACGTGATCCTTTGCCCCTTTCGTGGGCTTCCTCACAGCAGCGCCAGAGGGCCCGGATTCAGCTCCCGGACCCCCGTTCACCTGCGGCTGTGTACGCTCCCGGTTCAGCCCGAGACGCTCGCTCGCCCGTTCTCTATGTGACCCATCAAACGGCGGCGGAAGCCGGTTTCGCGGTCGGCGGTCACCTCGATGTCGTACCAGCCGTGCGCGTCGGCCGCCGAGTGGACGACGCTGCGGCTGCGCCCCGGCTTGACCGTGACCGTGCGGGTCCAGTCCTTGAGGTCGGCCTCGTCGACGTAGGCCAGCGGCCGGATGGTGAACGTGATCGGCTTGCTGCCGTCGTTGCACAGGGTGAGGTGGAGATCGCGGTCGTGGTGGTCGATGGACGAGGAGACCTCGGCCGCGGCGCCCACGCTGCCCGCGAACTCACGGCGGAAGCCGTTCGGCCCGGTGATCGTGAAGCGGTAGTTGGCCTTGGTAAGGGGCACCGACCACTGCGCCTTGCCCCTTACGTCCTTGTGCTGCGGCACGGGGAACTCGCCGGCGTACGGATAGAGCGCGAAGTGCGCGCTCCCCCGGCCGCTGTTGCTGAGGAAGACCGTGAAGGTCCCGCCACTGCCGGTGATCCTGCCGTGCGCGTCGGGCTGGTACGGCAGCGGCCGCGCGGGCCGCGTCCCCTCCTCCTGTACGGGCATGTGCTGCACCAGCGGCGGCAGGGGCCGCCAGCGGCCGGTGAACGGCGGGATCGCGCCGGGCTGGTCCACATCGGGCTGCGGCCTGCCGCGACGGAAGTCGAAGGCGGAGGTCAGATCGCCGGTGACCGCGCGCCGCCAGGGGCTGATGTTGGGCTCCTCGATGCCGGTCCACTTCTCCAGCAGCCGGATCACGGAGGTGTGGTCGAAGGCCTCGGAGCAGACATAGCCGCCGACCGACCAGGGCGAGACGACCAGCATCGGCACCCGCACGCCGAGCCCGGTGGGCTTGCCGCCCCACTGCTCGTCGGTGACCTCGGGCGGCGCGACCGGCGGCGGGACATGGTCGAAGAAGCCGTCGTTCTCGTCGTAGTTGATCAGGACGACGGTGTGCCGCCAGACGTCGGGGTGCGAGCCGAGGGCGTCGAGCACCTTGTAGACAATCGTCGCGCTGTGGATGGGCGAGGAGACGCTGGGGTGCTCGGAGTCGACCGCGGAGGGCACCAGATAGGAGACCGCGGGCAGGGTCCCCGCCGCGACGTCCTTGGCGAACTCCTCGGCGAGCGTGCCGGTGGGCACACGGCGCAGCCCGCGCTCGAAGAGCCGTCGCTCGGCCGGGGTGAGGCCCGCGACCCCTTCCTCCAGCAGGCCCAGCAGCCGATCGCGCTCGGCGGTGTCCTGCGTGTCACGGACGGCCGCGTAGAACGACTCCATGAAGGTGTGGCCACCGGTCTTGGCGAGCGCCTCGCGGGCGATCGCCTTGAAGGTGGTGAAGAACTCGATCTGGTTGTCGGTGAAGTTCTCCCACTCGGAGTACGTCTTCCAGCTCCGCCCGGCCTTCTCCAGCCGCTCGGCGTACGTGCCCCAGTCGTAGCCGGGATGCGTGCCCTCGTCGTAGGCATCGTTGTCGACGGCGCGCTTGCCGTCGGCCTCGAAGCCGGTCTTCCCGCTCCACAAGTGGTTGCGGTTCGGGCTCGTCGACGTATGGATCGAGGAGTGGTACGCGTCGCAGATGGTGAAGATGTCCGCGAGCTCGTAGTGCAGCGGAATGTCCCGGCGGTCGTAATAGGCCATCGTGGCGGCCGATTTGGCGGAGACCCAGTTGTTCATCCAGCCGCCGGCCCAGGCCTTGGCGCCGCCGCTCCAGGAGTGGTCGAGGGCGCCGATGTACTGGAGGTCCTGCTTCTGCGTCTCGGCGGCGCCGCGGACGGGGAAGGGCAGCACGGTGCTGCCGAGCGGGCCGGGCTGCTCGAAGACGGGCCTGCCGGAGGGGAGTTCGACGGCGTTGCGGTCACCGAAGCCGCGGACGCCGCGCAGGGTGCCGAAGTAGTGGTCGAAGGACCGGTTCTCCTGCATGAGGATCACCACGTGCTTGACCGCGTGCAGCCCGCCGGGCGCGGGCTCGGCGGCCAGCGCTGCCTGCAGGGACGGGGGAAGCAGCGACCCGGCCGCCGCGGCGCCGAGCGCGCCCGTGCCGAGTGCGAGCAGGCGCCGCCGTGACATGTCCGTGGTCAAGTGATCCTCCCGATTCCGCTGTTACCGCCCGGAACGTAGTGAAGCCGGATGACTTGAGGAAGTCCCGCGGAGGGCGCAGCGGTGAACGTCCAAGAGTCCGCAAGAACAGTCGAGCGCCGGGCCTGCCGGGGGCGTTACCGGCCGTTACCCGCCCCCAGCCGTCCCGAGACTGTCCGACTGCCGTACCCGTGCTGTTCCGGGGCCGTAAATCCCCATCCGTACGGACGGCGTTGTCGGTGGCGGCTGGCACGATGGGTGACATGGAAAACACGGGGACCAACCAGCCGATCGTTTGGCCCGGCGACGCCGCGGAGTTCGCCCTGACGCTCCATGACACACCCGATCCGTACTTCGACCAGGCCCCGGTTCCGGTGCTGGCGTACGACCCGGGGGCCTCGCTGCGGGACCGGCGGGAGGCCTTCCGGGAGGTGTACGCCGCGATCGTGGCCCGGATCGGCGAGCCGACGCTCTACGGCGGCTCGGCGGAAGGACCCAACATCCGCTGGCGGGACAGCGGAAGGGTGGTGCTGCTCGCGGGCAACCGCCACCGGGCGCAGCTGTCGGTCCACGACACGGACACCTTGGAGAACGACGAACGGCGCACCTTCGACTGGGGCGGCGCCTGGTCGGCGGACGAGCAGCACGACTTCGCCTTCCTGCCGTACGTCTGGCAGTTGGACCGGAGCGGGCCGGGGGTTCGGCCCATCGAGCGGCCGGGCGGGAGAATGGCCTCCAGCCTCGAACACTTCCAGAGCGCGCTGGAGTTGTTGCTCACGGCCTGGGTGGAGCAGCTTTCGGTGCAGGTCGGCGGCGACTGGGCGAGCTTCAGCGTGACCAGCGGGGCGGACCGCGGCCGTCAGCTTCAGATCTCGTACGCGCTGGAGGACGGGCTGCATGTCTCCATCGACGACCGCGACGGCGAGGACAGCCCGGAGCGGGCGGGCTTGATGCACTCACGCGGCTGGCAGTCCCTCGACCGGGGCTGGTGGCAGACGGACTTCCCCGAGCCGGAGCGCCCGGAGGTGGCGGCGGTGGCCCGCCTGGCAGTCACGGAACTGCGGGCACGCGGCACGAAGGAGCCGGATGAACTGCGCGCGAGGGATGTCAGCTGCAAGGACCGGGGCGAACTGTGGCTCCCGGGCCTGGGCATACGCCACTGATCCACCGGGCAACGCCGCGCCCGGCGCGGGTGCCTCCAGGTTGCCCGGGCCCCGGCGCCAGATGCCCCGGCACGCCCGTCCCAAGCTCCCCGGGTTCGGCACCGGGGCCTCGCCGGCACGGCACGCCGTGTTTCGGCGCCCTGCGTCTCGGCACCCCGCCCCTCAGCGCGGCGCGTCCGGCGCGGTGTCCCGGGGCGCCCCGGTCACGGCCTCCCGGGTCTCGGCACCCGAGCCTCGCCGGCACGGCCGCCACCGCATCCGGCACGTAGGGCGGCGGCCGTCGGAACGCCGGAGGCGGCCCGCACCCGCAGGTGCGAACCGCCTCTCGTTGCGCGAGCGTCAGCCCTCGACGCCGAGCTTCTGCAGGATCAGCTCCTTGACCCGCGCCGCGTCCGCCTGGCCACGCGTCGTCTTCATGACCGCGCCCACCAGCGCGCCGACCGCCGCGACCTTGCCGCCGCGGATCTTGTCGGCGATCGCCGCGTTGCCCGCGATCGCCTCGTCGACCGCCGCGCCGAGCGCGCCCTCGTCCGAGACGACCTTGAGGCCGCGCTTCTCGACGACGTCGTCCGGGCCGCCCTCGCCCGCGAGCACGCCCTCGATGACCTGGCGGGCCAGCTTGTCGTTGAGGTCGCCGGACGCGACCAGCGCCGCCACCCGGGCCACCTGGGCCGGGGTGATGGGCAGCGAGGACAGCTCGACGCCCTCCTCGTTGGAGCGGCGGGCGAGCTCGCCCATCCACCACTTGCGCGCCGACGCGGCATCCGCACCCGCGTCGATGGTGGCGACGATCAGGTCGACCGCACCCGCGTTGAGGATCGACTGCATGTCGTGCTCGGAGACGCTCCACTCCTCGCGCAGCCGGTTCCGCCGCACCCGCGGGAGTTCGGGCAGCGTGGCGCGAAGCTCCTCGACCCACTCGCGCGCAGGCGCGACGGGGACGAGGTCGGGCTCCGGGAAGTACCGGTAGTCCTCCGCCTCCTCCTTCACGCGGCCGGACGTCGTGGAGCCGTCCTCCTCGTGGAAGTGGCGGGTCTCCTGGATGATCGTGCCGCCGGACGAGAGCACCGCCGCGTGGCGCTGGATCTCGAAGCGGGCCGCACGCTCGACCGACCGCAGCGAGTTGACGTTCTTCGTCTCGGAGCGCGTGCCGAACTTCTCGACGCCGTGCGGGCGCAGCGAAAGGTTCACGTCGCAGCGCATCTGGCCCTGCTCCATGCGGGCCTCGGAGACACCGAGCGCCTTGATGAGCTCGCGCAGTTCGGCGACATACGCCTTGGCGACCTCCGGCGCGCGCTCGCCCGCGCCTTCGATCGGCTTGGTGACGATCTCGATCAGCGGGATGCCGGCGCGGTTGTAGTCCAGCAGGGAGTGGGACGCGCCGTGGATACGGCCGGTGGCGCCGCCGACGTGCGTCGACTTGCCGGTGTCCTCCTCCATGTGGGCGCGCTCGATCTGCACGCGGAAGACCTCGCCGTCCTCCAGCTGGACGTCCAGATAGCCGTTGAAGGCGATCGGCTCGTCGTACTGCGAGGTCTGGAAGTTCTTCGGCATGTCCGGATAGAAGTAGTTCTTCCGGGCGAAGCGGCACCACTCGGCGATCTCGCAGTTCAGCGCGAGGCCGATCTTGACGGCCGACTCGACGCCGATCGCGTTGACGACCGGGAGCGAGCCGGGCATGCCGAGACAGGTCGGGCAGGTCTGCGAGTTGGGCTCGGCGCCCAGCTCGGTCGAGCAGCCGCAGAACATCTTGGTCTTGGTGCCGAGTTCGACATGGACCTCGAGGCCCATGACGGGGTCGTAGGCAGCGAGGGCGTCCTCGTACGACACCAGTTCAGTGACGGTCACGGTGAAACTTTCCCTCTCAGCCCAGCAGGACGTCGTCGTCGCCCAGGCGCCTCAGCTCGCGGTAGAGCAGGGCCAGGCCGGTGACGATGGCGGCAGCGGATACGGCGGCGTCGATCAGCCGGAGCGTGTCGCCCTCGTTGCGGGCCTTCTTGGCCTGCTTGGCGACGCTGATCGCGCCGAAGGCGGTGGTGCCGATCGACAGATACGTCCCGGTCTTGGACTTCTTGAAGCCCTTTGCCTTGGTCAGTGCCTTGGTCACAGCGACGGAGCCTCCTCGAGCAGCGGGTGGCCCCACTTTTCCACGAAGGCCGCCTCGACGGCCGCGCCGACCTTGTACAGCCGGTCGTCCTTCATGGCGGGGGCGATGATCTGGAGTCCGACCGGCAGTCCGTCCTCCGGCGCGAGGCCGCAGGGCAGCGACATCGCGGCGTTGCCGGCCAGGTTGGTCGGGATGGTGCACAGGTCCGCGAGGTACATCGCCATCGGGTCGTCGGCGCGCTCGCCGATCGGGAAGGCGGTGGTCGGCGTGGTCGGCGAGACGATCACGTCGACCTGCTCGAAGGCCTTCTCGAAGTCCCGGGTGATGAGCGTGCGCACCTTCTGCGCGGAGCCGTAGTACGCGTCGTAGTAGCCGGAGCTGAGCGCGTACGTACCGAGCATGATCCGGCGCTTGACCTCGTCGCCGAAGCCGGCCTCGCGGGTGAGCGCGGTGACCTCCTCTGCGGACTTCGTGCCGTCGTCGCCGACCCGCAGGCCGTAGCGCATGGCGTCGAAGCGGGCGAGGTTGGAGGAGCACTCGGACGGCGCGATCAGGTAGTACGCGGAGAGCCCGAGGTCGAAGGACGGGCAGTCCAGCTCGACGATCGTCGCGCCAAGACCGCGCAGCAGCTCCACGGATTCGTCGAAGCGCTGGACGACACCGGCCTGGTAGCCCTCGCCGCGGAACTGCTTGACGACGCCGACGCGCATCCCCGCGACCGAGCCGTTCTTCGCGGCCTCGACGACCGGCGGGACCGGGGCGTCGATGGACGTCGAGTCCAGCGGGTCGTGACCGGCGATGACCTCGTGCAGCAGGGCCGCGTCCAGGACCGTGCGGGCGCAGGGGCCGCCCTGGTCGAGGGAGGAGGAGAAGGCGACCATGCCGAAGCGGGAGACGCCGCCGTAGGTGGGCTTGACGCCGACCGTGCCGGTGACGGCGGCGGGCTGGCGGATGGAGCCGCCGGTGTCCGTGCCGATGGCGAGCGGTGCCTCGTACGAGGCGAGGGCCGCGCTCGACCCGCCGCCGGAACCGCCGGGGATACGGGTGAGGTCCCAGGGGTTGCCGGTCGGGCCGTAGGCGCTGTTCTCGGTGGAGGACCCCATAGCGAACTCGTCCATGTTGGTCTTGCCGAGGATGACGACGTCCGCCGCCTTGAGCTTCTTGGTCACCGTCGCGTCGTACGGCGGGATCCAGCCCTCGAGGATCTTGGAACCGACGGTGGTCGGGATGCCCTCGGTGGTGAAGATGTCCTTCAGCGCGAGCGGCACACCGGCCAGCGGGCCGAGCTTCTCGCCCGCCTCGCGCTTGGCGTCGACGGCGCGGGCCTGCGCGAGCGCTCCCTCACGGTCGACGTGCAGGAAGGCGTGCACCTTCTCGTCGACGGCCTCGATCCTGGCCAGATGCGCCTCGGTGACCTCGACGGCCGTGAGCTCGCCGGAAGCGATCTTCGCGGCGATCTCTGCGGCGGTGAGCCTGATGATGGTGACGTTGGTGTCCGTCATGGTGATTAGTCCTCCCCCAGGATCTGCGGCACCTTGAAACGCTGCTGCTCCTGGGCAGGGGCGCCGGAGAGCGCCTGCTCGGGGGTGAGCGACGGACGAACCTCGTCCGCGCGCATGACATTGGTCAGCGGCAGCGGGTGGGAGGTCGGGGGTACGTCTTGGTCGGCGACCTCGGAGACGCGGGCGACCGCGCCGATGATGTCGTCGAGCTGTCCGGCGAAGTGGTCGAGCTCTTCGTCCTTCAGCTCCAGACGCGCCAGCCGGGCGAGGTGGGCGACCTCCTCGCGCGTAATGCCAGGCATGCAGCGATCCTCAGGGGTGAGTGTGCGGTTTTGAGCCCAATCCTATGGGGCACGGGCCACTGCCCACGAAACGGTTGTGCGGCCGGGACCTCCCGGGCCCTGCTCCGGCGTCTCCCGGGACCCCGCCGAATCAGGGAACGACCTGGCCGGAGGGCTCGCTGGTCGGGCTGGCGGGAGGCCGCGTCGCGTCCGAGGCGGGCAGTTCCGCGGCCCGGTGCCAGCCGCGCTCGCCGCGCGCCCGCAGCCATGCCGTGGTCTCCTGCGGCGGCATCGCGGCCGCGACCAGCCACCCCTGGACGGCGTCGCAGCCCAGATCGCGCAGCCGCTCCCAGGTCTCGTCGTCCTCGACGCCCTCGGCGACGACGAGCAAGCCCAGCGAGTGGGCGAGGTCGACGGTGCAGCGGACGATCTCGGCGTCCTCGTTGTCGACGGCGAGCCGGGCCACGAAGGAGCGGTCGATCTTGAGCTCGCTGACGGGGAGCTTGCGCAGATGCACGAGGGAGGAGTAGCCGGTGCCGAAGTCGTCGAGCGACATCTTCACGCCGTGCTCGGTGAGCCCGGCGAGCGTGTCGGCGGCGCGCTGGGGGTCCTCCAGGAGGACGTGTTCTGTGATCTCCAGCTGGAGGGCGCCGGCCGGGACGCCGTGGCGGGCGAGGCGGGCGGCGACGGATCCGGCGAATCCGGGGGTGTGGACATCCCGGGGGGAGACATTCACGGCGACCGGCACGTTCAGCCCCTGGGCGCGCCACTTGGCAACCTGCCCGAGGGCCGTGTCCAGCACGTACTCCGTCAGATGCGGCATCAGGCCCGAGGACTCGGCGATGGCGATGAACTCGTCCGGGGGGACCCGGCCGCGCTCCGGGTGGACCCAGCGGACCAGCGCCTCCAGGCCGGCGACATGGCCGTCGAAGCGGACCTTGGGCTGGTAGTGCAGCTCCACGTCACCGGCGTCCAGCGCCCGGCGCAGATCGCCCAGCAGGCCGAGCCGGTCGGGGGTGTTGCTGTCCCGCTTGGACTCGTACACCTCCACGCCCGTGCGGTCCCGCTTCGCCTGGTACATCGCGACGTCCGCGCGCCGCAGGAGCCCTTCCGCGTCCAGTGCGTGCTCGGGGAAGACGGCGACGCCCGCGCTCGCCTCCAGGACGAGGGTGAGCCCGTCGAGATCGAGCGGCGAGGACAGCTCGGCGACCAGATGGCGGGCGACGCGCTGGGCGCTGGTGGTGGAGTCGGCGGTCGGGAGCAGTACGGCGAACTCGTCGCCGCCGAGCCGGGCCGCCTCGGCGCCTCGGGGCAGGGCGAGCCTCAGCCGGTCGGCTATCTGGAGCAGCAGCCGGTCCCCCGCGAGATGGCCGAGTGTGTCATTGACGGAACGAAAGCGGTCGAGATCGATCAGCAGGAGAGCCGAACGGGCGCCGCTGCCCTCCGCGTCGGCGAGGGCGGACCAGGTCCGCTCCAGGAGCCACTGACGGTTCGGCAGGCCCGTCAGGGGGTCGCGCAACTGCTCCTCCGCTCTGGCCCGGGCGATCCACAGCGTGGAGTCGAGGGCGATCAGCGGTACGGCGAACAGGGGCAGCAGCAGCGGCAGGGCGACGGCGACGACACAGATCAGCGGGGCGATGCCGAGCAGGGCGACCGCGACAAGGCCCTGCCGTAGCAGGGCCGTACGGGCTGCGGTGGGCAGGCCGCCCCCCTGGGGGGCCAGGACGTACCACAACAGCAGCCGGGTGACCACGAGATAGGCGGTGGCGGCGAGGATCACTTCCGGGGCGGCCTCGATGCCCCATTCGAGTGGCGTCCAGGGCGCCTCCACGCTCGGCTCCACCCCGAACACCTCGAGGACGAGAGCCGCCGCGCCGATCCCGAGGATGTCCACGGAGCCGTGCAACACGCCCTGGCGCCAGCGGTGTCTGCGGGCGGCGCCGACCAGGGCGACGACGGCGAGGCTGACCAGTCCGGCCGGCACCCAGCCGAACAGGAGCAGGACGGCGAGGGTGAGGGCGGCGCCGGACCCGGTGCCGCCCCACCAGCGGTCGCGGCCGAGCGCGACAAGATGACCGACGACGATCCCGGTGAGGACGGCGAGCGACCAGCCCGCCGTGGAACCGGGGAAGAGCGCCCGCCCGTCCCCTACCGTGCTGAAGACTCCGAAGACGAGCAGTGCGGCGGCGCATACGACGACGGCGACAGGCAGTCCCGGCGTCATGCCCGCAAGGGCCGCGAATGCACGCGGCCGTGAGACCGGGGCGGCGCTCTCGGTCGGTTTCATTCCCGTCCCTCTCACAGCCGGCGGTGCCGATGCCTCGCGATGGCTCCCGTTGTCATGCCACCACGACTGGAATCCCACCACGCAGCCGTGCACGACAGGCGCACGTCTCAACAGTAGGCCGCAGTGGGCTCGCACGGGCAGCGCTCTACAGCTCTTGCCCGAATGAGACCTGGCCACCCTTATCCATCTGGTATGCGCTGAACGGGTGACCTGTACCGGTCGTTCCGAGCCGGAATCCAGCGGCCGATTCCCGCCCCGTGCGCCCCCTCTTGGCCCCTTGACGAGCCCCTCCCAAGCCCCGCGCACGCCCCCTCCGTCACGCCTCTGGAGGCACAGCGGCCTCACGGGCCGCGTCCGGGCCCTGTTCGAGCAGTACGGCGAAGCCCTCCTCGTCCAGCACCGGCACCTTCAGCTGCATGGCCTTGTCGTACTTGGAACCGGGGTTGTCGCCGACGACCACGAAGCTCGTTTTCTTCGAAACAGAACCGGCCACTTTCGCGCCACGGCTCTGGAGGGCTTCTTTTGCGCCATCCCTGGTGTGGTCGGCGAGGGTGCCGGTGACGACGACGGTGAGTCCTTCCAGCGGCCGCGGGCCTTCCTCCTCGCCCGCGCCCTCTTCCTCCATGCGCACGCCCGCCGCCCGCCACTTGCGCAGGATCTCGCGGTGCCAGTCCTCCTCGAACCACTGCTTGAGGGAGGCTGCGATGGTCGGTCCCACGCCGTCGACGGCCGCGAGCTCTTCCTCACCGGCCTGCTCGATCCGCTCGATCGACCGGAACTCCCGGGCCAGCGCCTCGGCCGCGACCGGGCCGACATGACGGATCGACAGACCCGTGATGATCCGGGCCAGCGGGCGCTCCTTGGCGGCCTGGATGTTCTCCAGCATCGCGAGGGCGTTCTTCTTCGGCTCGCCCAGCTGGTTGGCGAAGACCGTGACGACCTTCTCCTCGCCGGTCTTCGGATCGCGCTTGGGCAGTCCGCTGTCCTGGTCCAGGACGTACGCCTTGATGGGCAGCAGCTGCTCGACGGTGAGGTCGAAGAGATCGCCCTCGTCGGTCAGCGGCGGCTCCGCGGGCTCCAGGGGCTTGGTGAGCGCCGCCGCGGCCACATAGCCGAAGTTCTCGATGTCCAGCGACTTGCGGCCGGCGAGGTAGAAGAGACGTTCACGCAACTGGGCCGGGCAGGAACGGGCGTTGGGGCAGCGCAGATCGATGTCGCCCTCCTTCATGGGGCGCAGCCCGGTGCCGCACTCGGGGCACTCGGAGGGCATCACGAACTCCCGCTCGGTGCCGTCCCGCAGGTCCACGACGGGGCCGAGGATCTCCGGAATGACGTCGCCCGCCTTGCGCAGCACCACCGTGTCGCCGATCAGCACCCCCTTGGCCTTGACAACGTCCTGGTTGTGCAGGGTGGCGAACTCGACCTCGGAGCCCGCGACCGTGACCGGCTCCACCTGGGCATACGGCGTGACGCGCCCGGTGCGGCCGACGCCGACCCGGATGTTGACCAGCTTGGTGTTGACCTCCTCCGGGGCGTACTTCCACGCGATCGCCCAGCGCGGCGCCCGCGAGGTGGAGCCGAGCCGCCCCTGGAGCGGGATCTCGTCGAGCTTGACGACCACGCCGTCGATCTCGTGCTCCATGGAGTGCCGGTTCTCGCCGTAGTAGGCGATGAACTCCCGCACGCCTTCCAGCGAGTCCACGACCTTGTAGTGCTTGGCGGTGGGCAGGCCCCAGGCGCGCAGCAAGTCGTAGGCCTGGGACAGGCGGTCGATGTCGAAGCCCGCCCGCGCGCCGATGCCGTGCACCACCATGTGCAGCGGAAGGGTCGCGGTGACCTTCGGGTCCTTCTGGCGCAGCGAACCGGACGCGGAGTTGCGCGGGTTGGCGTACGGCTGCTCACCGGCCTCCACCCGCCGGGCGTTGAGTTCCTGGAACTTGTCCATCGGGAAGAAGACCTCGCCGCGGATCTCGACCAGATCCGGGACATGGTCCCCGTGCAGCCGGTCCGGAATGTCCGCGATCGTACGGACATTGGGAGTGATGTCCTCGCCGACGCGACCGTCGCCGCGGGTCGCCGCGCGGGTCAGCCTGCCCTTCTCGTACGTCAGGTTCACGGCGAGGCCGTCCACCTTGAGTTCGCACAGGAAGTGGTAGCCCGAGGAGCCCACATCGCGCGCGACGCGCTCGGCCCAGGAGGCCAGTTCCCCCTCGTCGAAGGCATTGTCCAGGGAGAGCATCCGCTCGCGGTGCTCGACCTTCGCCAGCTCCGTCTCGTACTGCCCCGAGACCTTCTGGGTCGGCGAGTCGGGCGTGCGCAGCTCGGAGTACTGCTCCTCCAGCGCCTCCAGCTCGCGCAGCAGCTTGTCGAACTCGCCGTCGCTGATGACGGGGCTGTCCTTCACGTAATACCGGAAGCGGTGCCCCTCGACCTGCTCGGCCAGCCGGGCATGCTTCTCCCGTGCCTCGGCGGGCACAGACCCTTGCTGTTCGACAGCCACCGTCTCGTCCTCCCGTTACTCAGGGTTGTCTGCGAGCGATCTCGCGGCCCGGACGCAGTGGGCGAGCGCCGCGCGTGCGTATGCCGGTGAGGCGCCCGCGAGACCGCATGTCGGGGTGATCACCACGGACTCGCTCAGAGTCCCCGGACTCAGCCCCAACCTGCGCCACAACGTCCTGACACCCATGACGCTACCGGCAGGGTCTGACAATGGAGCATCGCTGGACGGCACGACGCCCGCAAACAGCTGCGTACCGCCTTCGACTGCCTCACCGATCTGATCCTCGTCACGCTCGGTGAGCAGACCGAAGTCGAACGAGACTCCCCCGGCCCCTGCCCGGCGCAGCAGCGCGAACGGCACGTCCGGCGCGCACGAGTGGATCGTGACGGGCTCGTCGCTCACCCCGATCACATCCCGCAACGTGCTCTCGACGACCTGCCGGTCCACCGCCCTGTGGGTGCGATATCCACTGGCGGTCCTGATCTGTCCCCGCAGTACGGCGGTGAGCGACGGCTCGTCGAGCTGGAGCACCACGCGGGCCCCCGGAATCCGGCGGCGCACGTCAGCCAGATGCGAGCGCAGCCCCTCGGTGAGCGAGCTCGCGAGGTCCCGGACGGCGCCCGGATCGCCCAGCGACGCCTCGCCGTTGCGCAGCTCCAGCGAGGCGGCGAGCGTCCAGGGCCCCACCGCCTGGACCTTGAGCGGCCCCTCGTAGCCCTGGGTGTGCTCCTCCAGCGCGTCAAGATCCTCGCCGAGCCAGGAGCGGGCCCGGCGGGTGTCGCGCCCCGGCCGGTCGCTGATCCGCCAGCCGCTGGGCTCGACATGCGCGTACATCTCGACGAGCAGCCCGATGGTCCGCCCGATCATGTCGGCTCCGGGCCCGCGGGCGGGCAGTTCGGGCAGATGCGGAAAGTCGTCGAACGATCCGGCGACGGTCTTCGCGGCTTCGCGGGCGTCCCCGCCGGGCATGGATCCGACGCCGGTCGCGGGACCCCATGGGAATACGTTCATCGCCCGGGCCGCACCGTCACGTCGTTGATCTCGGCGTCGCGCGGCAGGTCGATGGCCATGAGGATCGTCGTCGCGACGGACTCCGGGTCGATCCAGCGGGACGCGTCGTACTCCTTGCCCTCCTGGGAGTGCACCTTGGCCTGCATCGGGCTCGCGGTGCGGCCCGGGTAGACCGAGGTCACCCGGACGCCGTTGCCGTGCTCCTCGTGGCGCAGGGAGTCGGCGAGCGCCTTGAGGCCGTGCTTGGAGGCGGCGTAAGCGCCCCATTCCGCATGGGCGTTGAGGCCGGCGCCGGAGTTGACGAAGACCACCTGGCCGCTGGCGGCCCGCAGGTGCGGCAGGAAGAGCCGGGTCAGCTCGGCAGGTGAGATCAGATTGGCGTTGAGCTGCTGGTGCCAGGTCTTGGGGCGCAGCTCCGCGATCGGGCCGAGGTCGAGGATGCCCGCGATGTGCAGCAGGGAGTCCAGATGCTCCGGCATGGGCTGCATGCCGAGAGACTTGGAAATCCGGTCGGGGTCGGCGAGGTCGGCGACGAGGGTACGGGCGCCCTCGTAGTGAGCGGCGAGCTCCTTGGCGCGGCCGGCGTCGCGTGCCAGCAGGATCAGCTCGTCCCCGCGCGCGTGCAGGCGGCGCGCGACGGCCGCGCCGATGCCGGAGCCTGCCCCGGTGATCAGATGTGTAGCCATACGGGCCATGCTCGCACTACTGCGGGAACAGGGAAGAAGTGCGGCCCGGCCGGTGCTGTCCCCGGTATGGCCAAAGGACACACGATCACCATCGAGCAGACCACGGTCCATGTACGCGTGGCACGCGGCGACGACGTTCTCGCGGAGAGCAGGCGCCCGCTCGTCCTGCGCGAGACGGGCTGCCCCGTGCGCTACTACCTCCCCGAGGAGGACGTACGCACGGACCTGCTGAAGCCCTCCGAGACGCACACCTACTGCCCCTTCAAGGGAACGGCCTCCTACTGGTCGCTGCCGGACGCGCAGGACCTGGTGTGGGGATACCCCGAGCCCAAGGACGAAGTGGCGCAGATCAAGGGGCACTTCTGCTTCTACGACACCGAGGTCGTCGAGGCCTGAGCGCGGGGGGTGCACAAAGAGACACCAAGAGTCAACGCGTAGATCCGGTCGATCGGGCCGGATCTACGCGACCGACGCGGTCCCCGCCCGCTCGGTGGTCGCGATCGTCGCCGAGCCGACCACGCGGGTGCCGTCGTACAGCACGATCGCCTGCCCGGGAGCCACGCCCCGCACCGGCTCGGTGAAGGAGACCTGAAGCTCGTCGCCGACCAGCTCGGCGGTCACCGGCGTCTCGCCGCCGTGGGCGCGCAGCTGCGCGGTGTACGTTCCGGGGCCCGCCGGGGCCACTCCGCACCAGCGCGGCTTGATCGCCGTGAGAGCCGTGACGTCGAGGGCCTCGACCGGGCCCACCGTCACCGTGTTGTTCACCGGAGAGATGTCCAGGACGTAGCGCGGCTTGCCGTCGGGAGCCGGGTGGCCGATGCGCAGGCCCTTGCGCTGGCCGATCGTGAAGCCGAAGGCCCCGTCGTGCGTGCCCAGCTTCGTGCCCGACGCGTCGACGATGTCGCCCTCCGCCGTGCCGAGGCGGTTCGCGAGGAAGCCCTGGGTGTCGCCGTCAGCGATGAAGCAGATGTCGTGGCTGTCGGGCTTCTTGGCGACGGCGAGGCCCCTGCGCTCGGCCTCGGCGCGGATCTCACCCTTGGTGGTGAGGGTGTCCCCGAGCGGGAACATCGCATGCGCCAGCTGCCGCTCGTCGAGCACGCCGAGGACGTAGGACTGGTCCTTGGCCATGTCGGAGGCCCGGTGCAGCTCGCGGCTGCCGTCCTCGCCCGTCACGACCGTGGCGTAGTGGCCGGTGCACACCGCGTCGAAGCCGAGCGCGAGCGCCTTGTCCAGCAGCGCCGCGAACTTGATCTTCTCGTTGCAGCGCAGACAGGGGTTGGGGGTGCGGCCCGCCTCGTACTCCGCGATGAAGTCCTCGACCACGTCCTCGCGGAAGCGCTCGGCGAGATCCCACACGTAGAAGGGGATGCCGATGACGTCGGCGGCGCGGCGGGCGTCGCGGGAGTCCTCGATGGTGCAGCAGCCGCGCGCGCCCGTACGGAAGGACTGCGGGTTCGCTGAGAGAGCGAGGTGCACACCGGTGACATCGTGCCCGGCCTCGGCGGCCCGGGCGGCGGCGACGGCGGAGTCCACGCCGCCCGACATTGCGGCGAGCACACGGAGGGGGCGCTGGGGAGTCTGAGGAGTCATAGCTCTACCAGGGTAAGGGGACCTGGGAACCGAACGCTCGCGAGTATGCGTTGGGCATCGCATGGGGAGCGAATCGAAGCCCGGCGGCGAGCAGGGCAAGGGGCGGGGCGTCAGCCGGCGGGCCGTGCTGATCGGGGGCGGTGCCGTGCTGGTGGGCGCGGGTGTGCTCGCCAAGGACGAGCTGCGGCGTGCCTGGTGGCGGCTGCCGGGGATGGCGAAACCGCGCAAGGAGGGTGAGCTCGACCACCCGGGCGCGGAATGGACGGCTGCGTCCCGGGCGAACTGGCGGCTCGCGGACCGGCCCGACGACTACCGCATCGACATGGTGGTCATCCATGTCGTCCAGGGCAGCTATCCGACGGCGCTGAGGGTCTTCAAGGACCCGGGGCACGGGGCCGCGGCGCACTATGTCGTACGCAAGGACGGGCATGTGGCCCAGATGATCCGCGAGCTGGATGTGGCCTTCCACGCGGGCAACCGCTCGTACAACGAACGCAGCATCGGCATAGAACACGAAGGCTTCGTGGACCGCCCCGGCGATTTCACGGACGCGATGTACCAGGCGTCCGCGCAGCTCACGGCCGGGATATGCACGCGGTACGACATCCCGGTCGACCGGGAGCACATCATCGGCCACGTCGAGGTGCCGGGGACGGACCACACGGATCCGGGGCCGCACTGGGACTGGAACCGCTATCTCGCGCTCGTACGCAAGGCGATACCGACGGCGCGGGAGGCCGCGAAGTCCGCCGAGGCCAGGTCGGGGACTGGCTGAGCCCCACCGCGGACTCGGCCGGACGGAGCCTAGGGAGTGTCTTCAAAGTAGCGTCGTCCGCCCGCCAGGCAGACGGGACTTTGAAGACACGACCTAGCTGAGCCCCGCCGTACGGGCCCGTTCCACCGCGGGGCCTATGGCCTCGGCGACCGCCTTCACGTCGGCCTTGGTGGAGGTGTGGCCGAGGCTGAAGCGCAGGGTGCCGCGGGCCAGGTCCGGGTCGGTGCCGGTGGCCAGGAGGACATGGCTGGGCTGAGCCACGCCCGCCGTGCAGGCGGAGCCGGTGGAGCACGCGATGCCCTGCGCGTCGAGCAGCAGGAGCAGGGAGTCGCCCTCGCAGCCCGGGAAGGTGAAGTGGGCGTTGGCGGGCAGCCGGTCGTCCGGGTCGCCGCCGAGGATCGCGTCGGGGACGGCCGTACGCACGGCGTCGACCAGTTCGTCGCGCAGGGCGCCGATCTCGCGGGCGAAGTCCTCGTGGCGCTCGGCGGCGATGCGCCCCGCGACGGCGAAGGAGGCGATCGCGGGGGCGTCGAGGGTGCCGGAGCGCACATGGCGTTCCTGGCCGCCGCCGTGCAGGACGGGGACGGGGGTGTACTCGCGGCCGAGCAGCAGCGCGCCGATGCCGTACGGGCCGCCGATCTTGTGTCCGGAGACGGTCATGGCGGCGAGGCCCGACCCGGCGAAGTCGACGTCGAGCTGGCCGAGGGCCTGGACCGCGTCGGCGTGCAGCGGGACGTCGAACTCGCTTGCCACTGCTGAGAGTTCGGCAACCGGCATGACGGTGCCGATCTCGTTGTTGGCCCACATCACGGTGGCGAGCGCGACATCGTCGGGGTTGCGCTCGATGGCCTCGCGCAGGGCCTCGGGGTGCACCCGCCCGTACGCGTCGACCGGCAGGTACTCGACGGTCGCGCCCTCGTGCTCGCCGAGCCAGTCGACGGCGTCGAGGACGGCATGGTGCTCGACGGGGCTGGCGAGGACGCGGGTCCTGGCCGGTTCGGCGTCGCGCCGCTGCCAGTACAGGCCCTTCACGGCGAGGTTGTCGGCCTCGGTGCCACCGGAGGTGAAGACCACCTCGCTGGGCCGCGCGCCGAGGGCGTCGGCGAGGGTCTCGCGGGCCTCCTCGACCGTGCGGCGGGCGCGGCGCCCGGCGGCGTGCAGCGCGGAGGCGTTGCCGGTGACGGTGAGCTGCGCGGTCAGCGCCTCGACGGCCTCCGGCAGCATCGGGGTGGTCGCAGCGTGGTCGAGATAAGCCATGGTGGCCCCGATTCTACGAGGCCTTGTGGGGGCGCGGACGCGGCGCAGGGGTGCA
This sequence comes from Streptomyces sp. NBC_00322, assembly GCF_036147535.1. NCBI lineage: Bacteria > Bacillati > Actinomycetota > Actinomycetes > Kitasatosporales > Streptomycetaceae > Streptomyces > Streptomyces sp. NBC_00322. The sequence continues at coordinate 2,898,375 of NZ_CP108019.1, forward strand.
CGGGCGTGCGGGTGCCCTTTTCCTCCTGCTGCGGGTGCCGTTCTCCGCGGCTGCGGTGCCGCTTCGGCGGCTGCCCGCGTCAGCTCCCGAAGCCCCAGACGACGGTGCCGTTCACGGTGACCAGTACGGCGAGTACGGCCAGGTCGGCGACGCCGAGGGCGAGTCCCAGCAGGGCGCGGCCGCGGCGTGCGGTGCCCCGCCAGAGGGCGATGGCGGACAGGACGATGGCCATCGGGCCGAGCACGATGTTCATCGCGAGCAGTCCGACGAGGCCGAGGACGAAGGCGGCGACGGCCATACCGTCGGCGTCGCGCCGGCCCATCGGCTGGGCGTCGGGCTTGGTGTCGGGCCCGGCGGTTTCCCGGACGACGGCATCCCCGTGGGTGCTCTCGGTCCGTGCGGTGCGCGCGGTGCGTGCTGTGGCGGTGAGCTGCATGGCGGTTCGGCTCCTTCCGGGTCAGTGGTGGTGGCGTGCGCGGCGTTCGCGCACGGCGAAGACGAGCAGCCAGGCACCGATCAGGGTGGAGGCCACGAGGGTTACGGAGAGGGGAAGTTGGGCCACGGCGCCCAGCATGATTCCCAGGAGGAGAAGCGCTGCGACGAGGGCGATCATCGTCTTCCTTTCGAATTCCCGGTGAACACTTGGGAGTACGACTGTTCACTGACTCCCGAGTCTACACTTCCGTTCTCCGGAGAACGGTTGTTTACTGAATGGCATGAGTCACACCATCGGGATCCGTCAGGCCCAGAAACAGAAGACCCGTCAGGCCCTCCTGGACGCCGCGCTGCAGTTGCTGGAGGAGCAGAGCCTGAGCAGCCTCGGCCTGCGCGAGGTGACCCGGGCCGTGGGTGTGGCGCCGACCGCGTTCTACCGGCACTTCCGGGACATGGCCGATCTCGGTGTCGCGCTCGTCGAGGAGGCGCTCGGCAGCCTGCACGCCACGATCGGCGAGGCAATGGCCGAGAACGGCGACGACCTGCGGATCGACCGCACCGTCGCGCTCATCGCCGACCTGGTGCGTACGTCCCCCGGGCATGTCCGCTTCATCGCTCGCGAACGGCACGGCGGTGTGCAGCCCGTCCGCGAGGCGATCGGAGCTCAACTGCGCCGGTTCGGCGACGAGGTGGCGGCGGCGTTCGCCCGGGAGCCGGAGACTGCGGGGTGGAGCGAGGCGGATCTGACCATGCTCGCGGGCGTGTATGTGGACCACATGGTGATGACGGCCTGCACCTTCCTGGAGGCCGGGCCGGAAGGCGAGGAGCGGGTCTCCTCGATGGCGCGCCGTCAGCTGCGGCTGATCAGCCTCGGCCGCCGTCACTGGCTGGACTGACGGAACCGTCCCCGTACAACTCGACGACCGCGGCGGCCGCGCGGGCCAGCTCCGCGCGGGCCTCGGGCGGCGAGAGCACCTCCACACTCTCGCCGGACGTGAGCAGCGCGCGGGCCGCCATGAGGGCCGGGAGCGCGAGTTCGACATACGTCCACTCCCCCTGCGTGACCGGCTCGGCGGCGAGCCGGCCCACGTGGATCCGGAGAAACAGGTCCAGGTGATCGGCCCTCACCCGCGCCGTGACGCGTACGTCCGCGGGACGGTCCTCGACCTGACGGCGCAACACCTCCCAGACGTCCGCCAGTTCCTGGCCCGCGCGCCGCCGCACCGGCGCGTCGGTGAGCGTGGCGGCGACAACCCGGTCCGCGCGGAACAGCCGGGGCCGGGTCCGGTGGTCGGCGACCAGATACCAGACACCCGCCTTCACGACGAGTCCGTACGGATCGAGGGTGTACGTCCGGGGCTCGGTCGTCCCGCTGTGCCGGTAGCGCAGCCGCAGCCGCAGGTCGGTGAAGACGGCGGAGTTCAGTACGTCCAGGGACACGGCTGGCCGGGGCGTCCTCATCCAGCGGGCGGGATCGACCAGGATCCGCCGGCTCGTCAACTCGGCCGCGGGCCGGTGCGGTTCGGGCAGCGCGGCCATCACCTTGCGCAGCGCCGAGCCGAGCGCATGGTCGAGGCCGAGCGCGGCGTGCGCACCCTGGGCCGCCAGCACGAACAGAGCGCGGGACTCGTCGGCCGTCAGTCCGGTGACGTCGGTACGGAAGCCGGGCAGCAGCGAGATACCGCCGTGGCGGCCGCGCTCGGCGTAGACGGGAACGCCGGAGGTGGAAAGCGCCTCGATGTCGCGGTAGATGGTGCGCACGGAGACTTCGAGCCGCTCGGCCAGCTCGGCGGCCGGGACGAGGCCACGGGTCTGGAGGAGCAGCAGGATCGAGAGCAGCCGGTCGGACTTCACGGGTTTGATGGTCTCCGGAAAACATGACGGGGGATGTCAGGTTATCCCTGCAGAGTGCGGTTCGTCAGCGAGACCGATGATGAGGAGACAGACACCATGAACGATCCGCGCCCCCTGTTCGAGCGTGCGGCCGAGCAGTTCGCGAGCCTGCTGAAGGTGGTGACGCCCCAGCAGCTGGGAGATCCGACGCCGTGTACGGAGTACGACGTACGCGCGCTGCTGTCCCATGTCGTGGGAGCCACCCACCGGATCGCCCTCATCGGCGAGGGCGGCGACGGCCTCTCCCTGCCGGCCCGCGTCGACGGCGTCCCGGACGACGGCTGGCCCGCGGCCTACGAGGTAGCCCGCGCCCGCTTCACCTCGGCTTGGGCGGACGACACGAAGCTCGCCCGCGAGGTCACGGTCCCGTGGGGCGCGGTGCCGGGAGCCGGGGCGCTCGGCGGCTATGTGATGGAGACGGTCACCCACACCTGGGACCTCTCGCAGGCCCTGGGCCACCCGCTGGCCCTGGACGAGGAGTTGGCCGAGATCATCCTGCCGATCGCTCGTGACGTACTCCCGGCGGAGGCGCGGGTGGAGGGGGTGCCGTTCGGGGTGGTGCGGGAGGCGCCGGAGGGGGCGGATGCGTATGGGAGGTTGGCGGCGTGGCTCGGGCGGACGGTGTGACGGTGCCGCTGCGGGTGCGCGGGGCCTGTTCCCCACCCCGCCCTTTCCCGTAACCGGGGGCGCGGCGCCCCCTACGTCTCCAGGAGCCGCGCCGCCAGCGCCTCCACGCGGGATTGCCACGCCCCCAGCGCCGCCTCCGCGTCGAAGTCCCGGGGACCGGACTGGGTCAGGATCAGGCGCGGCCCGTGGCCCGTGCCCTTCGTGAGGTGCCAGCGGACCTCGCCGTCCGGCTGGGTGGCGTAGGCGAGCAGCTCAGGGGCGCGGGTTTCGGTGACCGGGCCCGCCGGGGTCTTGGAGGACGTGAACCCCTCCGGCGCCGGCTCACCCCTCCGCGGCTCCGCGCCCGCCGTCAGTTCGGCCCAGACCTGCTCCGCCGGGCGCACCAATTGGCGTTCGATGCGGAGGCGGCGGCCCTCGGCGGTGTCCTCGACCGTGCCGCGGCCAAGGTCGAACTGTGCGAGATACGCCTCGTGCAGTTCGCCTCCGGTGTCGGGGGCGACGTCGGCCTTCTCGCCGTCCAGCAGCTGACCCAGCGCGGTGATGCACACATGCCAGCCCGAGGCGAAGCTCGCGGCGCCGAAGCGGTCGCCGAAGGTGTGGGTGAGGGTGAGCAGCGAGCCCTCGCCGTCGGGGGTGATCTCCCAGCGCAGATGGTCCTCGCCCCAGGTGAAGGCGAAGACGTGCGGCTCGTGCGCGTCGGTGACCTTGCCGGTCATGGCCGGTTCGCTGTCGCCGGGGAACAGGAAGCCCACCGTCCCGCCGGGCCGCAGGTCGACGGTCACCTCGGAGGGGAACCACTGGGCGAGGTGGGCGGGTTGGGTGATCGCGTCCCAGACCCGCTGCGGCGGATGCGCCAGCCGGCGTTCCATCCGCAGTGCGGTCCGCCCGTCCGCCGTCGTGAGGGTGTCGGAGTGCGGGTTCATGAGGAGTCGTCCTCCATCGCGTCGAGATGCCGTTCGAGGGCGCCGAAGCGACCGGACCACAGGTGGCGGTAGTGCGCGAGCCAGGCGTCGAGTTCCGCGAGGGGCTCGGGCGTCAGCTCGTACCAGCGGCGCTGTGCGTCCTGCCGGACCCGTACCAGACCGGCCTCCCGCAGCACCCGCAGGTGCTTGGAGGTGCCGGGCTGGCTCAGGCCGAGCCGGTCGGTGAGCTCACCGACCAGATGCGGACGCTCCAGCAGCAGATCGAGGATCTTGCGCCGGCTCGGCTCCGCGAGCACGTCGAACGGTATGGACATGACGCCAACATATCCCGAGAGTTATATAACCACAAGGGAATGCAGGGTCTGCGCCTCAGCCGCGCGGCGCCTTCGCCAGCTGCCGTGACTGCGCGACCAAGCGATCCGCGCTGTCCCACACCTCCGCGTCCTCTTCCAGGAAGCCGCCCGCCAGATTCCGCGTCGTGATCGACACCCGCAGCGGTCCCGGCGCCGGGCGGCAGCGGATGTGTGTGGTGAGTTCGACCGTCGGCGTCCAGCCCTTCAGACCCAGCTCGAACGACGTCGGCGGCAGCGCGTCGACCGTGAGCAGCAGCGAGAACGGGTCCGCGTCGCGGCCGTCCGCGAGCGAGAACCAGCCGCGCATCTCACCCTTGCCCGAGGGGGCACCGACAGCCCAGCCCACGGTCGCCGGGTCGAGCTTGATGTTCAGCCGCTCGGTGATCGCCGAGCTTCCGGGGATCGCCGCGGGGCCGTCGGACGGCCCGAGGCAGTCCTGAAGCGCCGGCATGGCGGGCGGCTCGGCCGTCGTCCGTACGTCGTCGGCCAGGTCGTCCAGATCGCCGTACGTCGCCAGCACACGGATGCGTTCGACCTCGGCGCCGTTCTCGTCGTACTGGAAGAGCGAGGCCTGGCCGGTCGAGAGCGTGCGCCCGGTGCGTACGGTCTCGGTGCGGACCACAGCGGGTCCCGGCTGCGACGCGCTCAGGTAGTGCGCCGAGACGGTGAACGGGTCGGGGTGCGGCAACGCGTCGCCCAGCGCCCGGCCGAGCAGGGCCAGCAGGTAGCCGCCGTTGACGGCTTGGATGATCGTCCAGCCCGCCGAGAGCTCCGCGTCGTAGACGCCCGGTGCGCGCAGGGTGACGGCGGTGTCGCGGTCGAACTCGCTGTCCCCGATGGATGCCTGAACTGCCTGTGCCATAGCAGTACCGTACAACAGGCAATTACTAAGCGGTAGCTTTTTTCTGTTGCACCGCGCGGGTCTAGCCTTCCTCGACGGCGGACGAGCGCCGGTTCCAGGCGCGTGGTGCCCGCCAGTGGAAACGCATCGCGAGCAGACGCAGGACGAACGCGGTCACCACGGCCAGTCCGCTGGTGACCGCGTTGAGCACGTCGAACTGGATGCAGAGCACCACCATGGTCGCTCCGACGATCGCCGGGACGGCGTAGAGATCGCGGTCCCAGCGCAGCAGCGAGGGCACCTCGTTGGCCAGCACGTCGCGCAGCACACCGCCACCGACGGCGGTGGCCAGACCGAGGACCGCCGAGTAGGTCAGGCCGAGGCCGTACTCGTACGCCTTGGTGGTGCCGGTGACGCAGAACAGCCCGAGGCCGGCGGCGTCGAAGACGTTCACGCCGACCTGGATGCGCTCCACCTGCGGGTGCAGGAAGAAGACGAGGGCACTCGCCACGAGGGGCATGAGGAAGTACCCGGTATCGGTGAAGGCGGCCGGCGGGACGGCCCCGATGATCAGGTCACGCAGAAGCCCTCCGCCCAGCGCGGTGACCTCTGCGAGCACTGCGATGCCGAAGACGTCAAAGTTCTTGCGTACGGCGAGCAGTGCGCCGGAGATCGCGAATACGAAGATCCCGGCGAGGTCGAGCGCGTGCTGGACGGAGGGCGTGAACAGTTCTAGGAGCACCGGACGATTGTGCCGGGTCTACTCCTTGGCGCTGCCCCCCGAGTCCCCGGGAGCGGGGTTGCCCTTGTCGTCGGCGGCCTCCGCAAGGTCGTCGGCGTCGCCCTGAGCAGCGTCGGCGTCCGCGGCAGAAACAGCCTCCGCCTCGTCGGCCGCAGCGCCGCCGTCGACGTGGGCAGCGTCCGCCGCGTCACCGTCGACCTTGGCAATGGCCACGACCGCCGCCGCGTCCACCGACGCCTCCGCGGCCTTCGGCGTCGCCTCGACGAGCTCGATCGCCTCCCGCGCCGCCGACAGCAGCACCACGTCCTGCGGCGCCTGGTCCTCCGCGTTCTCCGGGTGGTGGCAGGCCACCTGGTGGCCCGTCTTCAGTGCCAGCAGCGGCGGCTCCTGCGTCTTGCAGATCTCCGTCGCCTTCCAGCACCGCGTGTGGAAGCGGCAGCCCGACGGCGGGGAGATCGGCGAGGGGACGTCGCCCTTGAGCAGGATGCGGTCGCTCTTGGTGCCGCGCCGCCTCGGGTCCGGCACCGGCACCGCGGAGAGCAGGGCCTTCGTGTACGGGTGCATCGGCGCCTCGTACAGCGACTTGCGGTCCGTCATCTCCACGATCTTGCCGAGGTACATGACCGCGATACGGTCCGAGACGTGCCGGATGACCGACAGGTCGTGGGCAATGATCACGTACGTGAGGCCCAACTCGTCCTGGAGGTCGTCCAGCAGGTTCACCACCTGCGCCTGGATCGACACGTCCAGCGCCGAGACGGGCTCGTCGGCCACGACCAGCTTCGGCTTCAGGGCGAGGGCCCGCGCGATACCGATGCGCTGGCGCTGGCCGCCGGAGAACTCGTGCGGGTAGCGGTTGTAGTGCTCGGGGTTGAGACCGACCAGGCCCAGCAGCCGCTGGACCTCCTTCTTGATCCCGCCCTCGGGTGTCACGCCCTGCAGCTTGAACGGCGCGCTGACGATCGAGCCGACCGTGTGCCGCGGGTTCAGGGAGCCGTACGGGTCCTGGAAGATCATCTGGACGTCCCGGCGCATCGGGCGCATGCCCGCGACGCCGAGGTGCGTGATGTCCTTGCCCTCGAACTCGATCTTGCCACCGGTCGGTTCGAGCAGCCGGGTGATGAGCCGGCCCATCGTCGACTTGCCGCAGCCGGACTCGCCCACGACGCCGAGCGTCTCACCGGGACGTACGTCGAAGCTGAGGCCGTCGACAGCCTGGACGGCACCGGCCTGGCGGCGCAGCAGCCCCTTGGTGATCGGGAAGTGCTTGACCAGTCCGGTGACCTTGAGCAGCGGCTCGGGCGAGGAGGTGGCCTGCTCCGGGATGGTCATCTCGGAATCCTTAAGATCTTTTCCGGCCGGGGGTCCGGGGGTTGCCCCCCGGGAAGATGCAGTACTCACAGCTTCGGCGCAATCTCTTCGGTCCAGATCCGCGTGCGGTCCTCCTGCGACATGTGGCAGGCCGAGTGGTGCCGGCTGCCGACCTCCCGCAGCTCGGGCCGTTCGGTGCGGGTGACCCCGCCCTTGGGCACATCGGCGTACGGGCAGCGCGGGTGGAAGGCACAGCCACTGGGGATGTTGATCAGGCTGGGCGGGGAGCCCTTGACCGGGATGAGGCGCTCGGTCTGGTCACGGTCGATGCGGGGCATCGAGCCCAGCAGGCCCCAGGTGTAGGGGTGCTGCGGCTCGTAGAAGACCTTCTCGGCCGGCCCGCGCTCGACGCAGCGGCCGCCGTACATCACCAGGATGTCGTCGGCCAGTTCGGCGACGACACCCAGGTCGTGGGTGATGATGATGACCGCGGAGCCGAACTCCTTCTGCAGATCCCGGATCAGGTCGAGGATCTGCGCCTGGACGGTGACGTCCAGGGCGGTGGTCGGCTCGTCCGCGATGAGCAGCTCGGGGTTGTTGACCAGTGCCATCGCGATCATGGCGCGCTGGCGCATACCGCCGGAGAACTCGTGCGGGTAGCTCTCCACCCGCTTGTGGGGCTCCGGGATGCCCACCCGGTCCAGCAGTTCGACGGCCCGCTTCATGGCGGTCTTCTTGTCCACCTTGTTGTGGACCAGGTACGCCTCGCTGATCTGCTTGCCGATGGTGAAGTACGGATGCATCGCGGACAGCGGATCCTGGAAGATCATCGCCATGTCGCGGCCGCGCAGCTCACGCACCTCGTCCGGGGCGGCGGTCAGCAGTTCCTTGCCGTTCAGCCAGATCTCACCGGAGAGGTGAGCCTTCTGCCGGCCGTACTGACCGACGCGGTGCAGGCCCATGATGCCGAGCGAGGTCACGGACTTGCCGGAGCCCGACTCGCCCACGATGCCGAGGGTCTTGCCCTTCTCCAGCGTGAAGGACAGTCCGTCGACCGACTTCACCAGACCGTCGTCGGTCGGGAAGTGCACCTGGAGGTCGCGTACTTCGAGGAAGGCGTTGGACGGGGCCGAGCCCGCGGAGACGGGTTCGCCGACGGCGCCGGTCTTCGTCAGATCGGTCATGAGAGCCTCACTCGGGGGTCGATCACTGCGTACATGAGGTCCACGACGAGATTGGCGAGGACGACGAAGAAGGCCGCGATGAGCGTGACCCCGAGAATCACGGGCAGATCGTGGTCGCTGATTGCCTTCACCGCGTTGTAGCCGAGGCCGTGCAGGGAGAATGTGCTCTCCGTCAGGACCGCGCCGCCGACCAGGGCTCCGAGGTCGAGACCGAGGACGGTCAGGATCGGGGTCATGGTCGAGCGCATGGCGTGCTTCCCGATCACCACGGGTTCCGTGAGGCCCTTGGCCCGGGCGGTACGGATGTAGTCCTCGTTGAGGACTTCCAGCATGGTGGCCCGGGTGAGCCGGGCGTACATCGCGGCGTAGAGGAAGGCCAGAGTGACCCACGGCAGAACCATGCCGTTGAACCAGCCCGCGGGATCATCGCTGAACGCCGCGTCGGGCCGGTCGAACCACCCCAGCTGGTCGGAGAAGAGCGCCAGGGAGAGCATGCCGGTGAAGTAGATGGGCAGCGAGACACCGCCGAGGGCGATGCCCATCGCCGAACGGTCCAGGGGCGTACCGCGCTTGAGGGCGGAGATGATGCCGGTGGAGACACCACCGATCACCCAGAGCACGACGGCGCCCGCGGCGAGCGAGAGGGTGACCGGCAGCCACTCGAGCAGCAGCGGCCAGACCTCCTGCTCGGTCTTGAACGAGTACCCGAAGCAAGGTGCGGCGCAATGCGTGACGTCGGCACCGTTGGCGTAGGTACGCCCGGCCACCAGGCCGATCACGAACTTCCCGAACTGGACCAGGATCGGGTCGTCCAGGCCCATCTTCTGCCGGATGCCCTCGATGGACGCGGGATCGGACTGTTTGCCGACGAAGTACAGCGCCGGGTCCGTCCCGATCATCTTGGGGAAGAGGAAGAAGATTCCGAAGGTCACCAGCGTGATGACCATCAGCATGACGACGACGGCGAAGATTCGCCTGATGAGATATGCAAGCACTGCGCTTGGCCCGACGGTGGCCCGGGAGCCCTCTCTTATGGAGAGGGCTCCGGGCCACCGTTCGCGGCCATCACCTGCCCTTCGTGCCTAGCGGGTGTGGCACTGAAACGTGAACTGACGGGGTTTTACTTGACGACGCCGAGCGAGGCGTAGTCGTAGCGGCCGTTGTAGGCGTCGGCCGTGTAGGCGTTGGTCAGTCGGCTGCTGCGCCAGGTGATCGTCTTGTCGTAGACGAAGGGCAGGTAGACAGCGGCCTCGGAGACCTTCTGGTTCATCTGCTTGTAGATCTCGCCGGCCTTGGTCGGGTCGGTCTCGGCGATGGCGTCGTCGAAGAGCTTGTTGACCGCGGGGTCGTTCAGCTCGGAGAAGTTGTTGTTACCGCTCTGCAGGATGAACCGGCCGTCGACCAGCGGCTGCGAGAAGCCCTGGCCGGTCGGGAAGTCCGCGCCCCAGCCCATGATGATGATGCCGTAGCCCTTGTCCTTGACGACCTTCGGCGAACCGATGATGCCGGACGTCTGGGCGCCGTCGAACTGGTCGACCTGGGCGTCGATACCGACCTGCTTCAGCGCGTTCTGCAGCGAGACGGCCGTGGCGACCTCGACCGGCTTGTTGTTGCGCACCGCGATGGTGGTCTTGAAGCCGTTCGGCTGGCCACAGGCCTTCAGCGAGGCCTTGGCCTTCTCGACGTTCGGCTTGCCGTCGTTCTTCAGAACCTCGTACGGGTCGTACGCGGGGTCCGAGCCCTTGATGCCCGCGGGGAGCATGTTCGGAGCGATGTCGCCACCGGCCTGCGGGCCACCACGCGCCGTCTGGAGCGACTTGTGGTCGGCGGCGTAGATGACCGCCTTGCGGCACTCGATGTTGTCGAACGGCTTGACCGTCTGCGGGAAGACCGCGTAGCGGATGAAGCCGGTCTGGCCGTTGTCCAGGTTGCCCTTGTGCTCGCGCAGGGCAGTGGTACGAGCGGCCTGGCCAATGCCCGTCGCGTTGATGTCGATGTCGAAGTCGCCCTTGAGCAGGCGCTTGTCCATGTCGTCCGCGTTGGTCATGAAGGTGACCGTGATCTTGTCCGGAAGCGCCTTGCGGATCGTGTCCGTGGACTGCTTCCAGTTGGTGTTGCGCGACAGCGTCATCGACTTGTTCGGCGCGTACGAGTCGATCTTGTACGGGCCGTTGGAGAAGGGCTTCAGGCCGTACTTGGCGGCGGTGTCCTTCTCCTTCTTCACCGGAGTGGCGGCCGGCATGGCCAGCATCTGCTCGAAGTCACCGTTCGGCTTCGGCAGCTTGAAGATGATGGTCTTCGCGTCCGGCGTCTCGATGGCCTTCAGGCCGAGCTTGTCGGCGGCCTTGTCCTTGTAGGGACCCTTGTACTCGGACTTCGGGTCGAGGACCTGCATCAGGTAGACCGGGCCGCCGGAGATGACGTCCTGGGCCCAGGTGCGCTCGATGCCGTACTTGATGTCCTGCGAGGTGACGGGCGAGCCGTCCTCCCACGTGACACCGTCCTTGAGGGTGTACTTGTAGGTCTTGCCGCCGTCCGAGACCTCGCCCTTGGCGGTCGCGAGGTCCGGGACGAGCTCGGTGCTCGCCTGGCCCGCCTCCGGCTTGAAGCTGACGAGCTGGCGGGTGTAGTAGCGGGCGAAGTCCCACATGAAGCCGTAGTAACCGCGCTGCGGGTCCCACGAGTCGGCGTCCTGCGTGCCGACGAACTTCAGCGTGCCGCCCTTCGTCGAGGACGCGTTGGCCACCTTGCCGATGCCGGCGTTGAAGCCGGCCGCCTTGCCGGCGCCGTCCTTGCTGTCGTCCTTGCCACCACATGCCGTGGCTGTCAGCAGGGCCGCGAGCACGACAGCCGTGCCTGCGGCAAGCCTGCGCTTCGACGTGCGATTGGTTGTCACGATGCTCGCAACCTCCGTAGTAGTCACGGCCCTAGAGGGCAGTGGTTCTTGAGTAATGCTCCTGACCACTTCGGCAGGGGCGGTGTGTCCGCAGGGACGGTGTGGGGGTCAGCGGGAACCCTTCGGATCCAGCGCATCTCGTACGCCGTCGCCGAAGAGATTGAAGGCCAACACGGTGACGAAGATCGCCAGGCCAGGGATGATCATGAACAGCGGATCGTCCTCGTAGGTGCGCACGGCCGTCGAGAGCATCTCGCCCCACGACGGGGTGGGCGGCTTGACGCCAACGCCGAGGAAGCTCAGCGCGGCTTCCGTCAGGACGTTGGTGGGGATCATCAGCGTCGTGTAGACGGTGATCGGTGCCACCAGGTTCGGCAGCAGTTCCCGGAAGAGGATGTACGTACGTCCCGCACCGAGGCTGCGGGCGGCTTCGACGTACTCCCGCTCACGCAGCGACAGCGTCTGCCCTCGGACGATCCGGCCGATGTAGGGCCAGCCGAAGAAGCCGATCACCAGCACGAGGACGGCGATCCGCAGACCCGAACCGGAGAAGCCCCAGAGTTCGTTCGGGACGACCGAGATCAGGGCGATGATGAAGAGCAGCTGCGGGAAGGCCAGCAGCAGGTCCATCACCCGGCTGATGGCTGCGTCGATCCAACCGCCGAAGTAACCGGCGATGACACCGAAGACCGTGCCCAGGGTGACCGCGACGAAGGCGGACAGGAAGGCTACGAGAAGCGAGATCCGCGCGCCGTAGACGATGCGGCTGAAGACGTCCCTGCCGTTGACCGGCTCGACTCCGAGCAGGAAGTCGGAATTGATGCCACCCCAGTCGCCGATCGGGGTGCCCAGCAGCGGGTCGATCGCGTCCTCGTGGAGTTCCTCGGGCGGGTGCCCGAGCCAGCTCACGATCAGTGGAGCGAATATCGCGACCACGATCAGGAGAAGCACCACGAAGCCGCCGACAAGTGCGACCTTGTCACGCTTCAACCGGATCCAGGCGATTTTCCAGGGCGAACGCCCCTCAATGGCCTTCTGCGGGACATCGGCGGCGACATCGACGGCCGCGGTCTCGGCCGCGCTCGTGTCGTGCAGTGGTGCCGTCATCGTGGTGGGGACCCTCCCGGCCGGTGGTGACCGACCCATGCCCGCCGCTGTAGCGGCTTCGTTCACATCAGCGGTGCGAATTGTGTGCGTGGTGCGAGGAACGCTTGAAGAAGCAGGTCGTACACAGGACCGAAGGGCCCTTGTTGCGGGAGTCTTCAACGCTGCTGCGATCACCCGCCAGCCCCCCCGGGGAATGTTTGCTCAAACGTGATGCGGCGAGGGGGTTTCCGTTATACGGACGGAGTCGCCGACTCAGCGGAACGGTAAATACCGCATATAGGGCGAAAGTTGACTGATGCACCACCATGCGGACAACGGCGCCTCATTCGAATACAAGGCACCCGAAGGCTCAAGCGGACACAATCCGGCCCTCAACACCGGTGCACAGCATGGAAATACGACCGACCGTGTCGCAAATGGGGCGAAATCGCCCTCGGCTCAGCGGCCGTGGGGCGGAGGGTAGCCGTAGCCGCCGCCGGCAGGTGCACCACCGTGAGCGTCACGGTCGTAGAAGGGGCGGGCATTGGCCCGCAGCCACATCGTCACCGGGTCGTACTCGTCGGACATCGCGACCGTGGAGAGGGGCAGCCCGTCCGGGACCGCGGCGATCGACTGCTGCATCATCGCCCGCACCGTGTCCACGGACTGCCTGCTCGTGTCGTACAGATCGAGCCCGATGGCGAGATACGGAGCACCGAGCGCGGGCTGCACCCAGGCGCGGCGCAGGGAGCGGACCGCGGGTGTGCGGTGGGCGTTCTGCGAGAGCAGGGCATAGAACTGCGGGATCTCGATGGCCGGTTCGGACAGCCGCAGGGGACCCGCGGGCATCCGGTCGAGGCCGGTGGCGATCCGGCGGAGATCGAGCCAGGGGATGCCCACGCCGCCGCCCGGGGCGTGTGGGTTGAGCCAGATACCCCAGCGCTCGGGATACAGGGCGCGGGCGATGTCCGGGCCGCTGATCACTTCGTGCGCGCGGTTCCAGCCCGAGGCGGAGAGCTCCTGGGCAGAGGTCACGCACGGCGCGTAGCCCACGCCGTCGACCTCCATGTTCCCGTACTGGGCGTCGGGCGCGCCGGCCTGGCCGTGCCAGAGCAGCATCCAGAGCCTGCTGCCCGACGGGTCGGCGACGGCCTGCAGCAGCGCCTCGTACGCGTCATAGCGTCCGGGTGTCACCTGGCGCAGCATGTGCTCGACCTGCCCCGCCGCCGCGGTGCCTGACGCACTCACCCTGGGTTCCGCCCCTCTTCGATCGACCGGTCCAGCTTAAACGGCAGTCCTGACACCGACTTGACGACTACGCGTGCTGTCGTTGGTAGAAGGGCCGCACGCGCTCAAGCATCCACTGTCCGACCGGGTCCTGCGCGACATCCAGAAGTACGAGATTGACGGGCCAGGGCACCTGTACCCGGCCCAGTGCCCGGCCGAGGGCGTCCATCGGGGCATTGCGTTCGGCGGCCTCCCAGGAGGAGACCTGGACACCGATGAAAAGGGCCGGCGGCTCGCCCTCTACGGAGGCGAGCGCACGCCGGGCGCTCAGTACGACACCGGAGGACTCGAACTCACCGGCCGCAGCGTCCAGGAAGTCCACCGGCTCCTCCTGCCAGTCCGGCTCGAAGAGCCGCACCCGGCCGCCACTCGCGGGGCCGTCCAGGGGCGTGCGGCCGACCCGGCACAGTTCGGCGACGGCGGGCGGGGGCAGCGGGGCGCCGACGGTGCCGCCCGGGTTGACGGCGATGCCCAGCTGCGGGGGCAGTCCGCGGGCGAACTCGCGGGCGGGGGCGACGGTGAAGGGCATATGGCTGCCGACGCAGGTCATGAACTGCTGCTCGGAGCTGAAGACCGGGACGTATGCGGCGCCCTCGATCTCCAACGTGGGCAGATCGAGATTCGGGCTGTCGTTGCTGCCGCCGTTGGGCAGCGGCACCCAGAGCTGACTGCGGCCGAGCACCTCGACGAGACGCCCTCCTGCGGAGGCGTTGCCGAGGGACGCGGCGAGCACCTCTTCGAGCTCGTTGGCCGGCCAGCCGCCGTAGGGATGCGGGTGAGCCTGCTCGGGTGTGTGCATGTGCGGTCCTTCTCCCCCGGGCGTCGTGCGGTCTGCGCGTCGACGATAACGCGGGGCGGTGGGCCTTTGCCCGGGGGCTCCGCCCTCCCCCTACGGCCTGGCGGCCGTGGGAGGTACCCCCCATCCCGTAACTGGGGGGCAGGCCCCCAGACCCCATATGCGACTTCGGCCGCATGTCCTCAAACGCCGGACGGGCTGATTGTGCGGCAGGGCCGCACAATCAGCCCCGTGGGGGTCCCCCCGGACGAAGTCTGGGGGAGTTTGAGGCGCGGCGGTCCGGGGGCAGCGCCCCCGGCTTACTGAAAGCCCACCCGCCCCAGCGCCCCCGCCGCATCGCGGTCGAGCAGGACCGCCGACGCGCAGCCCACCGGCAGCCGCCCCGCCTCCGCGTCCGCGATCAGGCGGCCCACCGCCCGCCGGTGCCGTGCGAAGGCGTATCCGGAGACTCCGCGGCCACGCTCACGCTGGCCCGCGCGGGCGGCTGCCGGACTCACGTCGAGCAGCAGCAGATGCAGTTCGCTCCCCCGGCGCCGCGCCTCGCGGGCCAGCCAGCGCCGCACCCAGGCCTGGGTGCCGCAGTCGTGCACGACGACGCTCTCGCCGGAGCGCAGCGCGCGCCGCAGCCCGGCGTAGTGGGCAAGACGTACGAGCGGGCGGTAGACGGCGTACGGCAGCAGGCGCGGCATGCGCGCGTCCCACTGGTCGCGGGTGTCCTGCGAGTCGATGCCGCGGCCGGTCGCCGCGCGCCGGATGAGCGTGGACTTTCCGCTGCCGGGCAGGCCGGAGACGACCACCACGTCACCGGTGGCGAAGACCAGGCTTCTCGGGCTGCGCCCGCAGCGGTCCCTCAGGTCACGCAGCACGGGCGCGGGCGCGCCGAGCAGTCGCCGGGCGGGCAGGGCCGACCGGGCCGGCACCCCCGCGGTCGTCGCGTAGGCCTCGGACCTCTGCAACGTCATCACCCTCCCCGATGTCGGGTCACCCACCCTTGCCCATGAAGTGTAAAGAAACGGTAATGCGGTACAACCGTTTTACAGCAAGGCCGGGCCCCCACTCCGCCGCGATGCGTGCAATGATGTGCGCGCCAACTGCATACAGGCCGCTTGAATCCACGCGGGAGAGTCCTGGCCACTGTGTGCGCCGGGCGCCGAAGGAGCAAGTCCCTCCCTTGAATCTCTCAGGCCCCGTACCGCGTGTGATGAGGCAGATCTGAAAAGCGAGCCGCTGTCGAGCGGCTCCACCCAAGGTGCAAGTCGCAACCACCTGTACGTACGGTTGCGACGAACCTCTCAGGTTCCGATGACAGATGGGGAGGATCGTCCTCATCGGCCTGCCCTGGGAGCCACATCTATGAGCAACGCCCCCCGTCTGACTGCCCTCGACGCCCTGCACCGGTCGCTCGGCGCGACCATGACCGACTTCGCGGGCTGGGACATGCCGCTCCGGTACGCCAGTGAGCGCGACGAGCACAACGCGGTCCGCACCAAGGCGGGACTCTTCGACCTCTCCCACATGGGCGAGATCACCGTCACCGGTCCCCGGGCCGCCGATCTGCTCGACTACGCGCTGGTCGGCAACATCGGCTCCGTCGGCGTCGGCCGCGCCCGCTACACGATGATCTGCCAGGAGGACGGCGGCATCGTCGACGACCTGATCGTGTACCGCCTCGGCGAGAGCGAGTACATGGTCGTCGCCAACGCGGGCAACGCGCAGATCGTCCTCGACGCGCTGGCCGAGCGCTCCCAGGGCTTCGACGCCGAGGTCCGCGACGACCGCGACGCGTACGCCCTGATCGCCGTCCAGGGCCCCGAGTCCCCCGGCATCCTGAAGTCGCTCACCGACGCCGACCTCGACGGCCTCAAGTACTACGCGGGCCTGCCCGGCACGGTCGCGGGCGTCCCCGCCCTGATCGCCCGCACCGGCTACACCGGCGAGGACGGCTTCGAGCTCTTCGTCGAGCCGCAGCACGCCGAGAAGCTCTGGCAGGCGCTGACCGAGGCCGGTGCCCCGGTCGGTCTGATCCCCTGCGGGCTCTCCTGCCGGGACACGCTGCGCCTGGAGGCGGGCATGCCGCTGTACGGGCATGAGCTGACGACCGCCCTGACCCCCTTCGACGCGGGTCTGGGCCGGGTCGTGAAGTTCGAGAAGACCACCAATGACGGCCGCTTCGTGGGCCGCGAGGCCCTGCAGGCCGCCGCCGAGCGCGCCGAGACCAGCCCGCCGCGCAAGCTCGTCGGTCTGATCGCCACGGGCCGCCGGGTCCCGCGCGCCGGGATGGCTGTTATTGCCGTGGGCGGAGCGGACGCCACGGTGATCGGCGAGGTCACCTCGGGCGCACCGTCGCCGACCCTGGGCAAGCCCATCGCCATCGCCTATGTGGACGCGGCGCACGCCGCGCCGGGCACCGAGGGCGTCGGCGTGGACATCCGCGGTACGCATGAGCCGTACGAGGTTGTCGCGCTGCCGTTCTACAAGCGCCAGAAGTGACCTTCAGCACCACACCTCCCGTTCACCAGCACTCCCCCGCGTACAGGAGAATTCAGGCCATGAGCAACCCCCAGCAGCTGCGCTACAGCAAGGAGCACGAGTGGCTGTCGGCCGCCGAGGACGGCGTGTCGACGGTCGGCATCACGGAGCACGCGGCCAACGCGCTCGGCGACGTGGTGTTCGTACAGCTCCCGGAGGTCGGTGACACGGTGACCGCGGGCGAGACCTGCGGCGAGCTGGAGTCGACCAAGTCCGTCAGCGACCTGTACTCCCCGGTCACCGGTGAGGTCGTCGCGGCCAACCAGGACGTCGTGGACGACCCGTCGCTGGTGAACTCCGCCCCCTTCGAGGGGGGCTGGCTGTTCAAGGTGCGCGTCGCGGACGAGCCGAAGGATCTGCTCTCCGCCGACGAGTACACCGAGTTCTCCGGCTGACCACGACCGTAGGGATCGCCTGATGTCGCTTCTCAACACCCCTCTCCACGAGCTGGACCCGGACGTCGCCGCCGCCGTCGACGCCGAGCTCCACCGCCAGCAGTCCACCCTCGAGATGATCGCCTCGGAGAACTTCGCTCCGGTCGCGGTCATGGAGGCCCAGGGCTCCGTCCTCACCAACAAGTACGCCGAGGGCTACCCGGGCCGCCGTTACTACGGCGGCTGCGAGCACGTCGATGTCGTCGAGCAGATCGCCATCGACCGCATCAAGGCCCTCTTCGGCGCCGAGCACGCCAACGTGCAGCCGCACTCGGGCGCCCAGGCGAACGCCGCCGCGATGTTCGCGCTGCTCAAGCCGGGCGACACGATCATGGGCCTGAACCTCGCCCACGGCGGTCACCTGACCCACGGCATGAAGATCAACTTCTCCGGCAAGCTGTACAACGTGGTCGCGTACCACGTCGACGAGCAGACCGGTCAGGTCGACATGGCCGAGGTCGAGCGGCTCGCCAAGGAGTCCAAGCCGAAGCTGATCGTGGCCGGCTGGTCCGCGTACCCGCGTCAGCTGGACTTCGCCGCCTTCCGCCGCATCGCGGACGAGGTCGGCGCGTATCTGATGGTCGACATGGCCCACTTCGCGGGTCTGGTCGCCGCCGGACTGCACCCCAACCCGGTGCCGCACGCGCATGTCGTCACCACCACCACGCACAAGACCCTCGGCGGTCCGCGCGGCGGTGTGATCCTGTCGACGCAGGAGCTCGCCAAGAAGATCAACTCCGCGGTGTTCCCGGGTCAGCAGGGCGGCCCGCTGGAGCACGTCATCGCGGCGAAGGCGGTCTCCTTCAAGGTCGCGGCCTCCGAGGACTTCAAGGAGCGCCAGCAGCGCACGCTGGACGGCGCCCGCATCCTCGCCGAGCGTCTGGTCCAGGACGACGTCAAGGAGTACGGCGTCTCCGTCCTGTCGGGCGGCACGGACGTGCACCTGGTCCTGGTCGACCTGCGCAACTCCGAGCTGGACGGCCAGCAGGCCGAGGACCGCCTCCACGAGGTGGGCATCACGGTCAACCGCAACGCCATTCCGAACGACCCGCGGCCTCCGATGGTCACCTCGGGTCTGCGGATCGGCACCCCGGCGCTGGCCACCCGCGGCTTCACGGACGAGGACTTCCACGAGGTCGCGGACATCATCGCCGAGGCGCTGAAGCCGTCGTACGACACCGAGGCGCTGAGCGCGCGGGTCTCGGCGCTCGCCGCGAAGCACCCGCTCTACCCCGGTCTGTAACAGCCCGGAGCAAAACAAATGGGGCACCACGCACACTGGTGTGAGCGTGGTGCCCCGCACCACATTCCGCTTTCTGCACCACCCCGGCAGACAACGGCGTCTACCAACCCCCGCTAGGAGTTCCCCGTGGCCATCTCGGTCTTCGACCTCTTCTCGATCGGCATCGGCCCGTCCAGCTCCCATACGGTCGGCCCGATGCGCGCCGCCCGTATGTTCGCGAAGCGGCTCGAGAACGAGGGTCTGCTGGCCCGCACCACCGCGATACGCGCGGAGCTCTTCGGCTCGCTCGGCGCGACCGGCCACGGCCACGGCACCCCCAAGGCCGTCCTGCTCGGCCTGGCGGGCAGCTCCCCGCGCACCGTCGACGTCGAGACCGCGGACGCCCAGGTCGAGGCCATCCGCACCAGCGGCCGGATCAGTCTGCTCGGCACGCACGAGATCGGCTTCGACTTCGACAAGGACCTGATCCTGCACCGCCGCAAGGCGCTGCCGTACCACGCCAACGGCATGACGATCTTCGCGTACGACGCCGCGGGCACGCTCGTCCTGGAGAAGACGTACTACTCGGTCGGCGGCGGCTTCGTGGTCGACGAGGACGCGGTGGGCGAGGACCGGATCGTCCTCGACGACACCGTGCTGAAGTACCCCTTCCGCACCGGCGACGAGCTGCTGCGGCTCGCCGGGGAGACCGGCCTGTCCATATCCGCCCTGATGCTGGAGAACGAGAAGGCCTGGCGCTCCGAGGAGGAGATCCGCGAGGGCCTGCTGGAGATCTGGCGGGTCATGCAGGCCTGTGTCTCGCGCGGCATGTCCCGCGAGGGCATCCTGCCCGGCGGCCTCAAGGTCCGCCGCCGCGCGGCCAACTCCGCCCGCCAGCTGCGCGCCGAGGGCGACCCGCTGGCCCGCGCCATGGAGTGGATCACGCTCTACGCCATGGCCGTGAACGAGGAGAACGCCGCCGGCGGCCGGGTCGTCACCGCCCCCACCAACGGCGCCGCGGGCATCATCCCGGCCGTGCTGCACTACTACATGAACTTCGTGCCCGGCGCCGACGAGGAGGGCGTGGTCCGCTTCCTGCTCTCCGCGGGTGCGATCGGCATGCTCTTCAAGGAGAACGCCTCCATCTCGGGCGCCGAGGTCGGCTGCCAGGGCGAGGTCGGCTCGGCCTGCTCGATGGCCGCGGGCGCGCTCGCCGAGGTGCTGGGCGGCACCCCCGAGCAGGTCGAGAACGCCGCCGAGATCGGGATGGAGCACAACCTCGGGCTGACCTGCGACCCGGTCGGCGGTCTGGTCCAGATCCCCTGCATCGAGCGCAACGGCATGGCGGCGGTGAAGGCCGTGACGGCGGCGAAGATGGCGATGCGCGGCGACGGCAGCCACAAGGTCTCGCTCGACAAGGTCATCAAGACGATGAAGGAGACCGGCGCGGACATGTCGGTGAAGTACAAGGAGACCGCGCGCGGCGGCCTCGCGGTGAACATCATCGAGTGCTGAGCCAAGGCCCCAGCCAGTCAAGGAAGTTCACATAAAATCACCCGCACGAGGGAGCTTTCCGAGCTCCGAACGTTTTTTCTCCTCCAGCCACCCAAAGCCCCCCACTAACGTCACAGACTGTTCACCCAGGCCGCCGGTGGCCGGTACGGGCTCGTCGCACCAAGGAGAAACAGCCATGGCCGAGGGGCTGACATCCAGGTCCTCCGACTTACGGGCCCCGCTTCCCGGTCCGTACGGACAGGTCTACCGCAGCCAGGAACGTACGGTCGTCGAACTGCACGGCGAGATCGACATCGCGGCGGCCACGCTCGTCGGGGCCTATCTGGATGTGGTCACAGCCGTCCGCGAGCACGACGTGGTGGTCGATCTGACGCACGTCGCGTTCTTCGACTGCTCCGGCCTCGCGCTGCTGTGCCGGGCACGGCGGCGCGTCGCCGAGAGCGGCGGGCGGCTGTGGGTGGTGTGCGACCAGCCCCCGGTGCTGCGGGTGTTCCGGGCGGGCGGGGTGCTGGACGTGTTCCGTACGGCGCCGACGCTGGAGGCGGCCCTGGCGGCCCAGGCCTGACCCCGGGTCCAGGACCGCCGGACCGGCTGGCGGAGGGTCAGGCCTTGTTCAGCGAGGCCCAGAACTCGTCGAAGGTCAGCTGACCGTCGCCGTTGGCGTCCTTCGACTTGATGACGGCCTCGGCGACCGGCTCGGTGACATGGAAGTCGCCCAGCTGCGCCATGACGCTCTTGTACTCGGCCGCCGTGATCTTGCCGTCGCCGTCCAGGTCGTAACGGTCGAACGCCTTGCGCGCCTCTTCGATGTCCACCACTGCTTCCGCCCCTTCTTGGTGCATTACTGACGAGGTCAGATTAACGGCCGGGTTGCGCCCTCAGGGCAGCGGCCAGGTATTACGGAGACCGGGTGTCAACGGTCCAGGAGGAGGAGAGGAACACGATGAGCGAGGCACTGGCGAGGATCCTGGCCGCGGCGGCGGCCGGGGAGTTCCCGCCCTCGGACGGCACCACCACCGTGATCGGGCAGCCGAACGCCCGGGACGCCGGGGTGATGGCCTTCACCGCGCACTCGGTGATCTTCACGGACGAGGATCCGGAGTGGATACGGGCCGAGCTCGCCGCCACCGACTCCGACCGGCTTGCCGCCGCGATGAACCCCTCGTTCCTGGCCGCGATGCTGGCCCGCACCGGCCGTTCGATGAACACCATCGACCTGGTCACGGTCGCCGGGGCGCTGCCCGGCAGGCCCGATCTCGAGCTGCGGGAGATCGAGGACCCCGATCATCCGCGTGTCGCACGAGCGTTGAAGTTCCGCGACGGCGTACGGGTCTGGGCCGCCGACGGCGGGGTTCTCGTCCTGGGCCGGGGCGTGGCCGGGCGCTGGGAGACCGCGATCGAGGTGGACGAGTCGGTGCGCGGGCAGGGCCTGGGACTCGCTCTGGCGCTCGCGGCCCGCCATCTGGTGCCGGACTCGGTGGTGTGGTCCCAGCAGTCGCCGGGGAACGCCCGCAGCGTGCGCACCTTCCAGGCGGCGGGCTTCCGGCCGGTGGGCTCGGAGGCGCTGTTCGTGGCCGGCTGACGGGTTAAGGGCTGACAGCTAACGGAAGATGCCCGTGTGGCCCAGCGAGTAGCGTCCCGGCTGCGGGTAGACCGCGAGGCCGTGCGGGCCCGCGCCCACCGGGATGCGGGCCAGTTGCCTGCCGGTCGCCGTGTCGAGCGCGTACACCTCTGCGTTGTAACGCCCCGACAGCCACAGCACTTTGCCGTCCGCCGAAACACCCCCCATGTCGGGACTTCCGCCGCCCGGCAGCGACCACTTCTTGGTCAGCCTGTTCTGCGCGAAGTCGAAGATGGAGATGGTCCCCTCACCACGGTTGGAGATGTACATCACCTTGGAGTCGCGGCCGATGTAGAGGCCGTGGGCTCCCCTGCCGGTGGGCAGCAGCGCGGGCGTCGTGAACTTCGCGCCGTCCAGCACCCACATGCCGTGCGCCATCATGTCGGCGATGTAGAAGGTCCTCCCGTCCGGGGAGAGCTTCACGTCCTGCGGCATCGCCCCCTGGAAGGGCAGCTTCTGCTGTCCTACGACCTCCATCTTCTCCGTGTCGACCTTCAGCAGCTCGCCGGAGAACTCGCAGGAGACGATGAAGTACCGTCCGTCGGCCGAGAAGTCCGCGTGGTTGACGCCGTAGCAGGACACCGGGGTGGTCTTGATCGGGTTCATGGTGTGGGGGTCGCTGAAGACGAGCCGGCGGTCCAGGGATGCCATGACGACGGCGTACTTGCCGTTGGGTGTGAAGTAGAGGTTGTACGGGTCGTGGACCTCGACCGGCTTGCCCGCGATGCCCGTTGCCGGGTCGATCGGGGTGAGCGTGTGGCCACGGTTGTTGTTGACCCACAGGGTCTTCAAGTCCCAGGACGGGACGACGTGCTGCGGCTGGGCGCCGACCTGGATCGTCTCGATGACCTTGTACGTCGCGGGGTCGATGACCGACACGGTGTTGGAGTTGGTGTTGGGGACGTACACCCGGGAGGGGAAGCCCCTGACGGCCGCTGAGAGCTGGTTCGGCCGGTCCGCGGAGTAGATGTCGCTCGGGTCGAGGACGGGCGGCATGCCGGGCAGCCCGGCCGGGGCGGCCCTCTCGGGCTCGGCGGGCAGCGCGGCGGCGTTGGTGCCGTGCGCCTGCGTCGTCCCGGTGGGTGAGCTGCAGCCCCCGAGGAGGGCGAGCAGGACGCCGGCGAGCAGTGCGGTGGTCCGCTTGGTGCGGCAAGTCGTCGGGTGCATCAGATCAGCAGCTCCGTGGTCTTCACCGCGCGCTGCGGCGGTCGATCAAGGTCACGGAAAAGCACAGTAGGCGCGAAATACACGAAAGATAACGATTGACCCAATTCGGGTCGGTCGCAGGTCACTGCCGATCGGCCACCATAGACACAAGTGGATCATTGAAACACTCGCCAAAGTGCATGTTCATGCATTATTTTCCAGGTGGGTGGCTGACCTCACCTACGATTCATTTTGCAGATGTCACGATTTGCCAGCTATGCCCGGTCAGGGCTTTTGGCGCCGCCGCCCCCCGTCTGCCATAGTCGGTGACACGACCCCCTTTTGACCCGGGCCAGGTCGTCGTAAGCCGCCATGGATACACCCCCCCAATCCATGGCGCCCAACAGAAGCCCCCGCTCAGGGGGCTTCTGTGTTTTCGCGTCAGCGGTCGGAGACGCGCATCTCGAACCAGGTGGTCTTGCCGCGCGGCAGCAGATCCACGCCCCACCGGTCGGAGAGCTTGTCGACGAGGAAGAGCCCGCGGCCGCTGGTGTCCATTTCCTGGACCGGCATCAGACAGGGCAGACCGCGCGAAGGATCGCGGACCTCGATCCTGATCCAGCCGCGGCGGCGCAGCATCCGTAGCCCGAAGACCCGGGCCCCGGTGTGGCGTACGGCGTTGCCGACGAGCTCGGAGACCAGTAAGACCGCATGCTCGGCGGTCTGTGCGGACAGCGCCCACTGACGCAGCACCACACACTGGGTCAACCGGCGTGCGGTGGCCGCGGATTCCGGGCGGGAGGGAAGCTTGACTTCCTCGTCCGTGGGGTTGCCGAACAACTCGAGCGCCTTGAGCGCCTGTTCGTCCTCGACGGCAGGTACCAACCGCGCCGCGGTAGCGCTGCCGCGCTGCCGCGGTTGCTCCACACCTTCGAGGCCCGCCATGCCCCCATCATGGCCGTAACAGGCGGCTTCCGGGGCCGTTCCAGGGGAATGGGGCCCCCGGAATCGGCCGTTCCGGGGGAAGCGGTTGGCATATGACTGTGGCCGCATGCCGACCCTCATACCTACCCTGAGCTGCGCTAACGCTACACGTACAAGTGATCACCAAGCGCAACGGGCCGATGTCTGCTTAAGGCTGCTTTAAGGCTCAGCTAAGCCACACACAGGGTTGACGCCGGACACATAGGTGTCCAACCGGCCTTGATTCAGAGGAACTTGGCCTTACCCGGGCCCTCCTCCACAAAGCTACGCATCCCGCGCTCGCGGTCCTCTGTCGCGAACAGGCCCGCGAACCAGTTGCGTTCGATGGCGAGCCCCGTCTCGATGTCCGTCTCCAGACCCGCGTCGATGGACTCCTTGGCGGCACGCAGCGCCAGCGCGGGCCCCTGTGCGAGCTTCGCGGCCCAGGCGTGCGCCTGCTCGTACACCTCGCCTGCCGGGACCACCCGGTCCACCAGACCGAGGGCGAGGGCCTCGTCGGCCTTGACCATCCGGCCGGTGAAAATCAGGTCCTTGGCCTTGGAGGGACCGATCAGCCGCGAGAGCCGCTGGGTACCGCCGGCGCCCGGGATCAGGCCGAGCAGGATCTCCGGCTGGCCGAGCTTCGCGTTGTCCGCGGCGATCCTGAAGTCGGCGCAGAGCGCCAGCTCGCAGCCGCCGCCCAGCGCATAGCCTGTGACGGCGGCGACGACGGGCTTGGGGATACGGGTGACGGCCGTGAAGGAGTCCTGCAGGCCCCGGGACCGTACGACCATCGCCGTGTGGTCCATGGCCTGCATCTCCTTGATGTCCGCGCCGGCCGCGAACACCTTCTCGCCGCCGTACAGAATCACGGCTCGTACGTCCTCGCGGCGGGTCGCCTCCTCGGCGAGCTCGCGCAGCCGGTCCTGGATGGCGATGTCCAGTGCGTTCATCGGCGGGCGGTCGAGACGGATGGTGCCGACGCCTTCGGAGACCTCGAGAGAAACAGTCATGCCCAGCAGGTTAGCCCCCGTTAACGGGCAGGTCCTGCCCGGTCGGTCAGGCCGGATCAGGGAGCGGGGTCTGGCATGGTGCATCGCAAGGCGGAGGATGGAGCCCACGCGGAGCGTCGGCGACTGACGACAACGCAGCGAGGCGCCGTGCCAGGGCACGCGAGCCCGGCAAGATCGGCCGGACAGGGCCTAAGGCCCGGTGCGATGAGTCACAGCACCGGGCCCCTGCGCGAAGGGTGTTACTTGATCCACTCCGTCCAGGACAGGTTCCAGCCGTTGAGGCCGTTCTCCGGGGAGATCTGCTTGTCCTTGGAGTTCTGCACGATCACCACGTCGCCGATGATCGAGCTGTCGTAGAACCACGCCGCCGGGGTGCCGCTGTCGCCCGCACCGCGGGCGTCGCGCAGACCCACACAGCCGTGGCTGACGTTCGCCGAACCGAACGTGTCCGACGAGGCCCAGTAGTTGCCGTGGACGAAGGTGCCCGAGTTGGACAGGCGCATCGCGTGCGGCACGTCCTTGATGTCGTACTCACCGCCGAAGCCGACAGTGGCGCCGTTCATCCGCGTCACCTTGTACTTCTCGCTGATCACCATCTGGCCGTTGTACGTCGTGGTCGACGGGGCGCCCGCGGTGATCGGGATGTCCTTGACCAGCTTGCCGTCGCGGACGACCTTCATCCGGTGCGCCTTGGCGTCCACGGTGGAGACCTGGCTGCGGCCGATGGTGAACTTCACCGTCTTGGTCTGCTTGCCGTACACCCCGGGGCGGCCCTCGACGCCGTCCAGGTTGAGCTTCACGGTCACCTTGGTGCCCGCGGCCCAGTACTTCTCCGGGCGGAAGTCGAGACGGTCGTTGCCGAACCAGTGACCCTCGATCGGCACGGACGGCTCGGCCGTCACCTTGATGGCCTTCTCGACGGCCGCCGGGTCCGTGATGCCACGGGTGAAGTTGATCGAGACCGGCATGCCGACGCCGACCGTCGAACCGTCCTCGGGGGTGTACTGCCCGATGAAGGTGTTCTGCGGAACGAGCGTGGTGAAGCTGGTGTCCTTCGCCGACTCGCGGCCGTCCGCGTCCTTGGCGACGGCGTGCACCTTGTACTTGGTGGAGCTGGCCAGATGCTGCTGCGGCTGCCAACTGGCGCCGTCAGCTGAGATCTTGCCCTCGACCGCGGCGCCCTTGTCGTCCTGGACCGTGACCGTGGTCAGCTTGCCCTTCGCGGCGCTGACCTTCAGCGCGCCGCTGGTGGCGACCGAGGAGGCGCCGTCCTTGGGCGCGATGGTCACCACCGCCTGGGAGGCCGCGTTCGCGACCTTCCCGCTGTCCTTCTTGCCCTTGTCGCTGCCCGTGTCGTCCCCGCCCCCACAGGCCGTGACCAGCAGCAGCACGGCGCCAAGCACCAGAGCCGGCAGAGCGGCGCCCCCACGCCGTCGTATCCGTCCGGCCCGTGCCGACGCCCCCGATATCGGCTGCCCGTTCACATTGGTCTCCCCTCGCACGGCCTGGCCCCGCCACGGCCCGCACCCCCGCGCGCCTCACGCACGCACGGCGCTAGATAATCACACCCCTGGTTGTTGAATCTCCCCGTGAATGTCACCGTTCAGTCCCAACTGTCCGGCGAGCTCAACTGAGTAGGGGTACGGGCCAGGTTCTGTCCGGTCGATCAGGCCGGATCAGTGAGCGGGGTCTGGTGCGTGCGATCGCAAGGCGGAGGAAGGAGCCCACGCGGAGCGTCGGCGACTGACGACAACGCAGCGAGCGTGCGTGCCAGGGCGCGCGAGCCCGGCAAGATCGGCCGGACAGGACCTAGCAGGTCAATGAGGGTCAGTGCAGTGCGGAACCCGCCTTCCAGGTCTTCCAGTCCAGGTTCCAGCCGCCGAGACCATTGGCGGGATCGACCCTTTTGTCCTTCGACTTGACGACCTCGACCACATCGCCGATCAGGGTCCGGTCGAAGAACCAGCCCGCGGGTGCGTCCGCGCTGCCGCCCTTCTCGTCGCGCAGGCCGACGCAGCCGTGGGAGACGTTCGCCGAGCCGAAGGTCTCGGGCGCGGCCCAGTAGTTGCCGTGGATGAAGGTGCCCGAGTCGGTCAGCCGCATCGCGTGCGGCACATCCTTGATGTCGTACTCGCCCTTGCCGTCCTTCTTCTTGAAGCCGACCGTCGCACCGTTCATCCTGGTCACGTCGTACATCTCCGTGACCACCATCTTCCCGTTGTACGTGGTCGCCTTGGGCGCCCCGGCGGTGATCGGCAGCATCGCCAGGACTCCGCCGTCGCGCCGTACCTCCATGGTGTGCGCCGCCGCGTCGACCACGGAGACCTGGGAGCGGCCGACGGTGAAGGAGACGGTCTTCTGCTGGATGCCGTACACCCCGGGCGCCGCCTGGACGTCGCGCAGCCGCAGATCGACGGTGACCCTGGTGCCGGGCTTCCAGTACTCGCGGGGGCGGAAGTCGAGGCGTCCCCCGCCGAACCAGTGGCCGGCGATCTCGACCGGCGGCTCGGAGGTGATACGGATGTTGCGCTCGACGGCCGCGCGGTCCTCGATCTCCCGGTTGAAGCCGATGGAGACGATCATGCCGGTGCCGACGGTCGAACGGTTCTCCGGCTTGAAGTAGCCGATGAAACGGCGGCCGGGGACCTGCGTGGTGAAGGTGGTGTGACGGGCCGAGCGGCGGCCGTGGCCGTCCAGCGCGACCACGTCGACGCTGTACTTGGCGGCCAGGTCGAGGCGGGTGCCCGGTTCGGGGTTCCAGCGCAGGCCGTCCTCGGAGACCGAGCCGTGGACTTCGGTGGGCCGGTCGTCCTCGACCTGGGTCACCTTCACCCGCTCCAGTCGGCCGCTGGGCAGCCGCACCTCGACAGGGCCGTCCGGGCCGACCCCCTTGGCACCGTCCTCGGGGGTGACCCGGATGGTCTCCTGCGGCGACCGCGGCTTGTTGCCGATGTCGAGCGCCTCGCCGGTGCAGCCGGTCAGCCCGGCGATCAGTCCTGCCCATGTCAGGACGACGGCCGCGCCGTGCCTCGCCCGCTTCAGTACGTGTCTCACGTACCGCCCAACGACAGCGCCCCTCCAGGGGAAACGTGAGCGCGGGGCCATGTTGGGACAAGAGCAGTGCGGGCAGAACAGGTGGGAGGACCACGCGTGGGGTGACACGGCCGGGACGCCGTGAACAGCCTGGGATCGCGTGGCCCGACGAGCCGCGGGAGGCCGGCAGGTGTCGAGCGCAGCCGAGCAGGAGACAGTGCAGGAGGGGGCGCGGGGCGATCTGCCCGGCCCGCTCCTGGCGGCCGGGGACACGGCCGAAACGGCGGCCGGGGTCAACGGCCGCCATCGGGAGCCGGGCTCTGGCCGGCCGTCGGTGTGGCCGGGTGCGCCGACACCGCTCGGCGCCCGTTTCCGGGTCGGTCCTGACGGGGTCGCGGGCACCAACTTCGCGCTCTGGGCGGGTGGCGCGGAGGCGGTCGAGCTGTGCCTGTTCGACGCGGGCGGCGCGTCGGCCGCGGAGACGCGGCTGCCGCTTACCGAGCTGACCCATGAGATCTGGCACGGCTTCGTGCCCGGGATCCGGCCCGGGCAGCGCTACGGCTTTAGGGTGCACGGACGCTGGGACCCCTGGACGGGCGCCCGCTGGAATCCGGCGAAACTGCTGCTCGATCCGTACGCCCGGGCGGTGGACGGGGCCAAAGGGAATGATTACAGCCAGCTGCCCGCGCAGGTGTACGGGCATGTGCGCGACTGGCCCCAGCAGCATGTCGCGGACACCGTCCGCGACGACCGGGACTCGGCTCCGTACGTGCCCAAGGGCGTCGTCGTCCACGATGACGACGACTGGGCGGACGACCGCAGGCCCAAGACCCCGTGGGCCGACTCGGTCATCTACGAGCTGCATGTGCGCGGCTTCACCAAGCTCCATCCCGGGATCCCCGAGGAGCTGCGCGGCACCTACGCGGGCCTCGCGCACCCGGCGGCGATCGAGCATCTCGTGCGCCTGGGGGTTACCGCGGTCGAACTCCTCCCGGTGCACCAGTACGCACACGAGGACCATCTGCTGAAGCGGGGGCTGCGCAACTACTGGGGCTACAACTCCATCGGCTACTTCGCGCCACATGCCGCCTATTCGGCGAGCGGGACGCGGGGGGAGCAGGTCGGAGAGTTCAAGCGGATGGTGAAGGCCCTGCACACCGCCGGGATCGAGGTCATCCTCGATGTGGTCTACAACCACACGGCGGAGGCGGGTGAGCTGGGTCCGACGCTGTCGCTGCGCGGCATCGACAACCGCGGCTACTACCGCCTGCAGTCGGACGCCCGGACATACACGGACTACACCGGCTGCGGCAACACCCTGCATGTGGTGCAGCCCCATGTGCTGCGGCTGATCACCGATTCGCTGCGCTACTGGGTGACCGAGATGGGCGTCGACGGCTTCCGCTTCGATCTGGCGGCCGCGCTTGCCCGCTCGATGCACGACGTCGACATGCTCTCCCCCTTCCTCGCGGTGATCGCCCAGGACCCGGTGCTGCGGCGGGTGAAGCTGATCGCCGAGCCGTGGGACGTGGGCAACGGCGGGTATCAGGTGGGCAGCTTCCCGCCATTGTGGACGGAGTGGAACGACCGCTACCGCGACGCCGTACGGGACTTCTGGCGCGGCGCGCTGCCCGACGTACGGGACCTGGGATACCGGCTGTCCGGGTCCAGCGATCTGTACGCATGGGGTGGACGGCGGCCCTACGCATCCATCAACTTCGTCACCGCGCACGACGGGTTCACCCTGCGCGACCTCGTCAGTTACGAGCACAAGCACAACGAGGCCAACGGGGAGGGCAACCGCGACGGCACCAACGACAACCGGTCCTGGAACTGCGGCACGGAGGGCGAGAGCGACGATCCACGCATCAACGCGCTGCGGCGGCGCCAGGTGCGCAATCTGCTCACCACCCTGCTGCTGTCGACGGGCGTACCGATGCTGGTGGCGGGCGACGAGATGGGACGTACGCAGCGCGGCAGCAACAACGCCTACTGCCAGGACAACGAGGTCAGCTGGCTCGACTGGTCCCTGCTCGAGGGCCCGGGCCCGCGCGGCCTGCTGGAGCTGACCACCCGGCTGCTCACCCTGCGCGGCACCCACCCGGTGCTGCGCCGCCGCGCCTTCTTCTCGGGCCGCGCCCGAGCGGCGGACGGCCTGCGGGACCTCGCCTGGTTCACCCCGCACGGCACGGAGATGACGGAACGGGACTGGTACGCCCCGGCGTCGACGCTGGCCCTGTATCTGTCCGGCCGCGACATCCCGGGACGTGACGCGCGTGGAGCGGAGGTGACGGACGACAGCTTCCTGACCGTTCTGCACGCGGCGGAGTGCCCGACGAGCTTCCGGCTGCCGGGCCCGCCCTGGGCACAGGCGTACGAGCTGGTGGTGGACACCTCGCTCGATGACCAGGAGTCGGCGCCCGGGACGGTGTTCGCGGGCGGGGAGACGGTGACGGTGCCGGAGCGCTCGGTGCTGCTGCTGAGGGTCAGGAACTGACGATCCGGCTCCGCTTCGCCGGGCGCAAAACCAGATGAGCGATGTCAGTGGCGAACCGTAGGCTCGCACCTGATGCCCGAACAACATTCAACCGCCAAGGACCGGTCGGCCGTACGTTCACTGCTGCGGCTGTGGCCGTACGTACGCCCCATCCGAACTCGCCTGTTCAGTGCGGCATTTGTCGCCATCGTGGCCTCCTGTCTGGGCCTGGTCATTCCACTCGTACTGAAGTGGCTCGTCGACGGCCCGGTGGCCGGGCGGGACCCCGGCGGGGTCTGGCTCGGGGCGCTGGCCCTGCTGCTGCTGGGACTCGCCGAGGCGGGGCTCTTCGGCTTCCGGCGCTGGCTGGTGGCCCGGCCGCTCGCCGGCGTCGAGGCGTCGATGCGGGCCGACCTCTACCGGCATCTCCAGCGGCTGCCGGTGGCCTTCCACGACCGCTGGGCCTCGGGCCAGCTGCTCTCACGCGGCACGACGGACCTGATGCTGCTGCGGATGTTCCTGGCGTTCCCGCTGACCTTTCTGCTGGTCAACGCGACCACGATCCTGGTCGGCTTCATCATTCTGCTGGGGCAGCAGTGGAGCCTGGGGCTGGTGCTGCTCGCGCCGATCGTGCCGCTGGTGATTCTCTGCTCCCTCTTCGAGACGCGGTACGCGATCGTCGCGCGCCAAGCACAGGACCAGGTCGGCGATCTGACCACGGTCGTCGAGGAGAGCGTCCTCGGCATCCGCATCATCAAGGGCTTCGGCCGTCACCGCAGCCAGGCGCTGGCCTTCCGGGAGCTCGCACGGCGACTGCGCGGCACCGAGCTCGGCAAGGCGAGGCTGCTGGCCGGGATCTGGGCGCTGATCACGACCATCCCCGAGGTGGTCATCGGCGCCGCGCTGGTGCTGGGCACCGTCCAGGTCGCGGACGGCGGTCTGTCGGCGGGCACGCTGGTGGCGTTCCTGTCGACGGCGCTCGCGCTGCGCTGGCCGGTGGAGTCGATCGGCTTTCTGCTGGCGATGAGCCAGGAGGCGGCGACCGCGACGGAACGGTACTTCGAGGTGATGGACGCGCAGGAGGAGTCGGACACGGCAGTCGGGCGCACGGCGGTGGCCGAGGACGCGGCGGGGCTGCGGTTCGAGGCCGTCGAATTCCGCTACCCGGACGCGCCCGCGGACGCCCCGCCCGTGCTCGCCCGCATCGATCTGCGCGTACGTCCCGGCGAGACGATGGCCCTGGTCGGCGGGACCGGAAGCGGTAAGACCACACTGACCGCGCTCGTACCGCGGCTGCACGAAGTGACCACCGGGCGGATCACGCTCGACGGGGAGGACATCGCGGCGATGCCGCGGGAGCGGCTGCGCGAACTGGTGTCGGTGGCCTTCGAGGAGCCGACGCTCTTCTCTGCGAGCGTCGGGGAGAACGTGCTGATGGGAGCGGAGGGCGCGGACGAAGGCGAGTTGGGGCGCGCGCTGGAGGTGGCGCAGGCCGGTTTCGTCGGTTCGCTGCCGCACGGCGTCGACACCCAGGTCGGCGAGCAGGGCCTCAGCCTCTCGGGCGGCCAGCGGCAACGGCTCGCCCTGGCCCGGGCGGTGGTCGGCCGGCCGCGTTTCCTGGTGCTCGACGATCCGCTGTCGGCGCTCGATGTGCATACGGAGGCACTGGTGGAGGCGGCCTTGCGGCGGGTGCTGGAGGACACGACGGCCCTGGTGGTGGCGCACCGCCCGTCGACGGTGATGCTGGCGGACCGGGTGGCGCTGCTGTCGGAGGGCAGGATCGCCGCGGTCGGTACGCATCAGGAACTTCTGCGGACGAACGCGGAGTACGCGTGGCTGATGTCGGGAGCGGACGGCGGCGCCGGCCGTGCTCACGCCGAGGAGGGGGTTCGATGACGTCGTCGACGACCACGACGCCGTATGCCGACGATGGGGAGGAGACGGCCGGTACCGGCTGCGCGCCTGTCACTCAGGAGCCTGCGAACGCGTCCGGCCCGACCGGCGCGTCCCGCGGGGATGATCCCTTCGACCGGGACGCCTTGCCCGCACCCGAAGGGGCCACCCGTGCACTGCTCGGCTCGCTCCTCGCGCCCCGCCGCGGCCGCGTCGTCCTCGCCGCGCTGCTCCTGCTGCTCCAGCAGGCCGCCGTCCAGGCTGGGCCACTGCTCGTCGCGTACGCCATCGACCGAGGCGTGCCTGCCTTCCGCCGGGACGACCACGGGCCGCTGATCGCCGTCGCCGTCGGGTACGCCGTGTGCGCGCTCGGCGCCGGACTGCTGCAGTACTCCTTCATCCGCGCCTCCGCGCGCGTCAACCAGGACGTGCTGCTCGACCTGCGCGGCCGGATCTTCCGCCATGCGCAGGCCCTCAGCGTCGACTTCCACGAGCGCTACACCTCGGGCCGGCTGATCTCGCGGTCGACCACCGACGTGGAGTCCCTGCGTGAGCTGCTCAGCGAGGGCCTCCAAGAGCTGATCATGGTCGTCCTGGCCTTCGTCTACATCTCGGCGATGCTGCTCTGGCTGGACCTCGGCCTCGGAGGGCTCGCGGTGCTCTCCTTCGTACCGCTGTATCTGCTCGTACGGCTCTACCAGCGGCGCGCCAAGGCGGTCTACAGCACGCGCTCCACGGCGATCGCCGCGGTCATCGTGAAGTTCGCGGAGACGATGAACGGCATCCGGCCGGTCCGGGCGTTCCGGCGCGAGCGGGCCAACGACGGGGAGTTCCAGGTCCTCAACCACCGTCACGAGCGCAGCAACGGCGACGCGCTGCTCGAGATGGCGCGCTATGTCATCGGATCCCGGCTCGTGGCCAACACGGCGGTGGCCGGAATCGTGCTGTGGGGTGCCTACCGGGTCGCGGCGGGGACACTGGCGCTGGGTGTGCTGGCCGCGGCCGTGCTCTATCTACGGCGGCTGTACGACCCGATCGACCGGCTCGGGATGTTCCTCAACTCCTACCAGTCCGCGGCGGCTTCGCTGGAGAAGATCGCCGGACTGCTGGCCCAGGTCCCGTCCGTGCCCGAGGCCCGCGAGCCCAAGGTGCTGCCCGCGCTGGCCTCCGACCACCCCGGGCGCGAGGTCGTCTTCGAAGGCGTCCGCTTCGCCTACCGCACCCGTGGCGAGGTGCTGCCCCGCTTCGATCTGACCATCCCGGCAGGCCAGACGGTCGCGGTCGTCGGCTCCACCGGCGCGGGCAAATCCACCCTCGCGAAGCTGCTCGCCCGCTTCTACGACCCGACCGAGGGGCGGGTCCTCATGGACGGCGTCGAACTGCGGGATCTGGCCACGCCCGAACTGCGGCGCGGGGTGGTGATGGTGACCCAGGAAGCCTTCCTGTTCTCCGGGACTGTCGCGGAGAACATCGCGATCGGACGGCCGGACGCGAGCCGCGAGGAGATCGAGCGGGCGGCGAAGGCGATCGGCGCGCACGACTTCATCGCGGGACTGCCGGACGGGTACGACACGGACGTACGCAAACGGGGCGGCCGCATCTCGGCGGGCCAGCGCCAGTTGGTGGCCTTCGCGCGGGCCCTGCTCGCCGACCCGGCGGTCCTGATCCTCGACGAGGCGACGAGCTCGCTCGACATCCCGGGCGAACGGGCGGTCCAGCGCGCGATGGACACGGTGCTGCACGGGCGCACGGCGGTGGTGATCGCGCACCGGCTGTCGACGGTGGAGATCGCGGACAGGGTGCTGGTGATGGAACACGGGCGGGTGGTGGAGGACGGGACGCCTGGCGAACTGATTGCGGGGGAAGGGAGGTTCGCGGGGCTGCACAGGGCGTGGCGGGACAGCGTGGTGAGCTGACGGGCGGCATGGGGTACGGGGGGCCCCACGCGGCGGAGCCGCACATCGATACAGCCCCGACCCGCCCCTTCCCGCTGTGACATTGTGCGGCTCCGCCGCGTGGGGGCGCCGCCCCAGACCCCCGACGGGGCTTCGCCCCGGACCCCGTATGCGACCTTCGGCCGCATGTCCTCAAACGCCGGACGGGCTGGATTTCCGCCGGCGTTTGCGGCGCGGGGCCTGGGGCGGAGCCCCGGTTCGCGGCGCGAAGCGGGCCAGGGGCCGGTTCCGGCCGACTGGCGGGAGGCGCTCGAACACGCCGCGCGCCGGCTGCGGGCCGTCTACAGCCGTCATCCGTGGGTTGCGCAGGCAATGGCTTCGTTCACCCGGCCGATCGTTTCGGCGAACGTGATGAGGTACACCGAGTGGGTGCTGCGCGCCCTGGGGGACACCGGACTGACGCCGTATCAGATGATCCATACGCACCTGGTGCGTTTCGCGTATGTCCAGGGGGTCGCCATGGCCGCGGAGCTGGAGACCCAGGCCCAGCAGGACACGGGCATGTCGGACGAGGAGTGGATGGCCCGGAACGAGCCACAGTTCGACGTCATCACGGCGACCGGGAACTATCCCCTGCTCAACACTCTGTTCACACAGGCCCCGTTCGATCTGGACCTTGAAACGCTCTTCGAATTCGGGCTCGCGCGAACGCTCGACGGCTTCGCGATGATGATCGCCGAAACGTCCGCTTAACGAACACGACCATTCAGGCACCGGACGATTTCCGGCCAACCTTTTGACGCGCTCCTGACAGGGGGCGTTCAGTGCTGGCACTCTTCCCCCGATCCACGCTCTACATGCTCCGCATGCTCTGCCCGGCCGACCCACCCAGTCGCCCGGTACCCCCCTCGCAGAAGGAGTTCGCGTGAGACCCACGCCTCGCCGGCGCACCACCGCGACCGGAGCTCTCATAGCCACCGCCGCTCTCCTGGCGGTCGGATTCCAGACCGGCACCTCTTCGGCCGACTCGGCGTCAACCGCCGTGCCGGCGGCGGCGAAAGCGGGGAAAGCCGACCCCGGCGCCCTGCCGCTGAACCTCTCCCCCGCGCAGCGCGCGGAGCTGATACGCAAGCAGAGCGCCACCACGGCGGCCACCGCCAGGGAACTGGGCCTGACCGCACAGGAGAAGCTGGTCGTCCGGGACGTCACCCAGGACCGCGACGGCACCACGCACACCCGCTACGAGCGCACGTACTCCGGACTCCCGGTCCTCGGCGGTGACCTGGTGGTCGCCGAGACCAAGGCGGGCGCCACCGAGTCGGTCAGCAAGGCGTCGGCAGCGACCCTGAAGAACGTGGACACCAGCGCCGATGTCGCCCCGGCCGTCGCCGAGAAGCAGGCGCTGGGCGCGGCAAAGGCGGAGGGCTCGGCGAAGACCAAGGCCGACCGTGCGCCGCGCAAGGTGGTCTGGATGGCGAAGGGCGCGCCGACTCTCGCGTACGAGACCGTCGTCGGCGGCATCCAGCACGACGGCACGCCGAACGAGCTGCACGTCGTCACCGACGCCACCACCGGCGCGAAGCTCTTCGAGTGGCAGGCCATCGAGAACGGCACCGGCAACACGCAGTACAGCGGCCAGGTGACCCTCGGCTCCACGCAGTCGGGCTCGACGTACAACCTGACCGACGGCGGCCGCGGCGGCCACAAGACGTACAACCTGAACCACGGCTCCAGCGGCACCGGAACGCTGTACTCGGGTCCGGACGACACCTGGGGCAACGGCCAGGCCTCCGACCCGGAGACCGCCGGCGCGGACGCCGCCTACGGCGCCGGACTGACCTGGGACTACTACAAGAACGTGCACGGCCGCTCCGGCATCCGCGGTGACGGCGTCGGCGCGTACTCCCGCGTCCACTACGGCAACAACTACGTCAACGCGTTCTGGCAGGACACCTGCTTCTGCATGACGTACGGCGACGGCTCGGGCAACGCCAAGCCGCTCACCTCGATCGACGTCGCCGCGCACGAGATGACGCACGGCGTC
Organism: Streptomyces sp. NBC_00322; assembly: GCF_036147535.1. NCBI lineage: Bacteria > Bacillati > Actinomycetota > Actinomycetes > Kitasatosporales > Streptomycetaceae > Streptomyces > Streptomyces sp. NBC_00322. The sequence continues at coordinate 2,934,533 of NZ_CP108019.1, forward strand.
ACGGCCGCCACCGCGAAGCTCGTCTACAGCGGCGAGTCCGGCGGTCTCAACGAGGCGACCTCCGACATCTTCGCCGCCGCGGTCGAGTTCTACGCCAACAACGCCCAGGACAAGGGCGACTACCTGGTCGGCGAGAAGATCGACATCAACGGCGACGGCACCCCGCTGCGCTACATGGACAAGCCGAGCAAGGACGGCGCGTCCAAGGACGCCTGGTACTCGGGTATCGGCGGCGTCGACGTCCACTACTCCTCGGGCCCGGCGAACCACTGGTACTACCTGCTCTCCGAAGGCAGCGGTGCCAAGGTCATCAACGGGGTCAACTACGACTCCCCGACCTCCGACGGTCTGCCCGTGACCGGCATCGGCCGGGACAAGGCCTCGCTGATCTGGTTCAAGGCGCTCACCACGAAGTTCAACTCCACGACCAACTACGCGGCTGCCCGCACCGGCACCATCGCGGTCGCGACGGAGCTGTACGGAGCCACCAGCGCCGAGGTCAAGTCCGTGACCGACGCGTGGGCCGGCATCAACGTCGGCGCCCGCCCCGGCGGCGGCGACCCCGACCCGGGCACGGTCTTCGAGAACACCGCTGACGTCTCCATCCCGGACAACGGCGCCGCGGTCACGTCCTCGGTCACCGTCACCGGCCGCACCGGCAACGCGCCCAGCACCCTCAAGGTCGGCGTGGACATCATCCACACCTGGCGCGGCGACCTCGTCGTCGACCTGGTCGCCCGGGACGGAACGGTCTACAACCTCAAGCCCTTCAGCGGCTCCGACTCCGCCGACAACGTCCAGGCCACCTACACCGTCAACGCCTCGTCCGAGGTGGCCAACGGCACCTGGAAGCTCCGCGTCCAGGACAAGGCCGCCTGGGACACCGGCTACATCAACAGCTTCAAGCTCACCTTCTGAGTCTTGACGCGACGTGACACAAGGGAGCTGCCCGGGGGCCGAGCCCCCGGGCAGCTTTCGCGTTCGGCACGGTGCCGGGCACCGTGCCGCCCCAGAAGCCGCCTCAGCGCAACAGCACGCCCGCGCCCTCCCCCGTCGCCTCCGTGGGCAGCGCCACCAGCCCCAGGTCGGCGCTGGCCGCGAGCAGCGGATGGGCCGGCAGGATGCGCACCGTATAGCCGAACGGGCCCGTACGGTCCAGCGAGAGCGGGCCCTCGTAGACCCAGCGGCCCTCCAGGTCGGGGCCGCCCGCCGGCTTGAGCGGGAAGGTCTGGGCGTCGGCGATCGCGTCGTCGGAGTCGACGCGGCCGGACACCGCCTGCACCTCCACGTCGTCCGGCTGGAGTTCGCCGAGTGTGACCCGCACCCGCAGCGCCAGCGTGGAGCCCAGCTCCGCCGTTCCCCCGGCCGCCGACTGCTCCAGTGCCTCCACATGGTCGACGGCCACGTGCGGCCAGCTCACCCGCACCCGGCCCTTCCAGGACGCCAACTCCCGTGCCGTGTCCGCGTTCAGGGACCGGTGGGCCCGGGCGGCCGGGGCGTACAGACGCTCCACGTACTCCCGGACCATGCGGCCCGCGAGCACCTTCGGGCCGAGCGTGGTCAGCGTGCGCCGGACCATCTCGATCCAGCGCTGCGGCAGCCCGCCCGCGCCCCGGTCGTAGAAGCGGGGCGCCACCCGGTTCTCGATCAGCTCGTACAGCGCGCCCGCCTCCAGCTCGTCACGCCGGTCGTCGTCCGTCGCCGAGCCGTCTGCCGTCGGGATCGCCCAGCCGAAGTCCGGCTCGAACCACTCGTCCCACCAGCCGTCGAGGACGGACAGATTGAGACAGCCGTTGAGCGCGGCCTTCATTCCGCTCGTGCCGCACGCCTCCAGCGGCCGCAGCGGATTGTTAAGCCAGACGTCGCAGCCCGGGTAGAGCTTCTGCGCCATCGCCATCCCGTAGTCGGGCAGGAAGACGATCCGGTGGCGCACCCGCGGATCGTCGGCGAACCGCACAAGCTCCTGCACCAGCCGCTTGCCGCCGTCGTCCGCCGGATGCGCCTTGCCCGCGACGACGATCTGCACCGGCCTGGTCGGATGCAGCAGCAGCTCCATCAGCCGGTCGCGGTCGCGCAGCATGAGCGTGAGCCGTTTGTACGAGGGGACCCGGCGGGCGAAGCCGATGGTGAGGACGTCGGGGTCGAGCACCCCGTCGATCCAGCCCAGTTCGGCCGCTCCGGCGCCCCGCTGGCGCCAGGAGGCCCGCAGCCTCTCCCGTACCTCCAGGACCAGCTGTTCGCGCAGCTCACGGCGCAGCTCCCAGATGTCGGCGTCCGGGATGTCCGCGACGGCGTCCCAGCGCTGGGAGCCGCCGACGGACAGGGCGTCCTCCGCGCGGCTGGTGCCGATCTGGCGCACGCCGAGCCGGAACACCTCGGGCGCCACCCAGGTCGGCGCGTGCACGCCGTTGGTGACGGAGGTGATGGGCACCTCTTCGGCGTCGAAGCCGGGCCACAGCCCGGCGAACATGCCGCGGCTGACGGCCCCGTGCAGTGTGGAGACGCCGTTGGCGCGCTGGGCGAGCCGCAGGCCCATCACCGCCATGTTGAAGAGGTTGGGCTCGCCGCCCGGATAGGTCTCCATGCCAAGCTGGAGCACCTTCTCGACCGGGACTCCGGGCAGCTCTCCGCGCTCCCCGAAGTGGCGGGCGACGAGCTCGCGGTCGAAGCGGTCGATTCCGGCGGGCACGGGTGTGTGGGTGGTGAACACGGTCCCGGCGCGCACGGCTTCGAGCGCGGCGTCGAAGTCGAGGTTTTGGCCGCCGCGCTCCTGGGGCTCGCCCAGTTCGCGGATGCGCTCCAGACCGAGGAAGCCGGCGTGCCCCTCGTTGGTGTGGAACACCTCGGGCGCGGGATGGCCGGTGAGGCGGCAGTACACCCGCACCGCCCGTACGCCTCCGATGCCCAGCAGCATCTCCTGAAGCAGCCGGTGCTCGCTGCCGCCGCCGTAGAGCCGGTCGGTGACATCGCGCTCGCCGTGGCCGTTCTCCTCGACGTCCGAGTCGAGCATCAGCAGCGGTACTCGGCCGACCCGCGCCATCCAGATGTGCGCGCGCAGCGAGCGCCCGCCGGGCAGCGCGAGGGACACCAGGCAGGGTGTCCCGTCGGGCTCCCGCAGCAGGCTGACGGGCAGTTCGTTGGGATCGAGCAGCGGATAGTGCTCCTGCTGCCAGCCGTCGCGGGAGAGGGACTGGCGGAAGTAGCCGTGGCGGTAGAGCAGCCCGACGCCGATCAGCGGCACGCCGAGGTCGCTCGCGGCCTTGAGATGGTCTCCGGCCAGGATTCCCAGGCCGCCGGAGTACTGGGGCAGTGCGGCGGTGACACCGAACTCGGGCGAGAAGTAGGCGACCGCTGCGGGGAATTCGGCGCCCTCGGGGTCATGGTCCCCCAGGGCGCCACTGTGTGCCTGGTACCACCTGCGACCGTGCAGGTAGTCGTCCAGGTCGTCGGCGACGGCGGCGAGTCTGCGCAGAAAGCGCCGGTCCCCGGCCAGCTCCGCCAGCCGGGTGGCGGACACCGATCCGAGCAGTCGTACGGGATCGCCACCCGCCGCCTGCCAGCCGTCGGGGTCGACGGCCTGGAAGAGGTCACGGGTCTCGGTGTGCCAGGACCAGCGCAGATTGCGCGCCAGTTCACTGAGCGGAAGAAGTGGTTCGGGGAGGACGGGGCGGACGGTGAATCGACGAATGGCCTTCACGGGTTCCACCTTCGCAGGGGAGGTACGCATCCGAGGGGACGCACGACGGTGTGCGTCCTTTTCCGTCCCGACAGACGGTAGTGGTACCCCGCCCTCCTCAACCACGGCGCGCGCCGGGCCCACGGGCGGGCGCCGGTGCAATTCAGCACATCGAAGGGGCGTCTAGCGCACCGCCGGGTCGTAGGGAGAGCCCTGGTTGACGGTCCCCGGGTCGAAGGCCCCGGTGGCCGCGTACCGGGAGGCGATCTCGGCGAGTTCCCGCTTCGGGATCACCTCGTCGATGTCGGTGAAGCCGCCGGGGGCGCGCTCGTGGGCGAGGTTGATGACGACCTCGGGGCCGAGGCGGCGGTTCGCCTGCTGGAGTTCGGTCATCGCGGGTCTGCGTTCGGCCTCGTACGCGGCCAGCGCGCGGGCGGGGTCGGGGTGCAGGGCCATGGCGTGGCCGAGCGCGCGGGCGTCGACGATGGACTGGGTCGCGCCGTTGGAGCCGATCGGGTACATGGCGTGGGCCGCGTCGCCGGTCAGCGTCGTACGGCCGACGGACCAGCGCTCCAGCGGATCGCGGTCCACCATCGGGTACTCGAAGGCGCCTTCGGCGGCCCGGAGCACCTGGGGGACGCTGACGCCGTCGAAGTCCCAGCCCTCGTAGTGGTGCAGGAACTTCTCGACGGGGACCTCCCGGTTCCAGTCTCCGCGCGTAGCGTCGCCGGCGGAGTCGGCGGGCATCGCGAGCGCCCAGTTGACGAGCACCTCGCCGCTGTCCCTGTCGGGCTCGGTCATCGGGTAGACCACGGCCTTCTGACGGTCGTCGCCGGCGATGAACATGAAGGTGCCGGTCTGGTGGGCGGGCATCCACGAGACGCCGCGCCAGACGAGCATGCCGTTCCACGGCGGCTCGCCCTCGCCCGGGTTGAGCGCGGCGCGCACCGTGGAGCGGATGCCGTCGGCTCCGATGAGGACGTCGGGTTCGAGGGACGCTCTGCCGCGCCGGGCGCCGTCGCGGTGTTCGAGCTGGACCCGGGGGCGGCCGTCGGCAAGCGGTTCGAGGCCGGTGACCTTGACGCCGCCGACGATCGCGCCGGGCCCGAGCCGGGCGCGTACCGCGTCGGCGAGCGCACTCTGGAGTTCGCCGCGCTGGATGGAGAGCTGGGGCCAGTGGTAGCCGGCGCCGAGGCCGCGCGGCTCGCGGGAGATGAGGCCGCCGCTGCGGTGGTAGTAGCGCAGCTCACGGGTGCGTACGGAGCACTCCTCCAGCCGGTCGAGCAGCCCGAGCGCGTCGAGTTCCCGCACCGCGTTGGGCATGATGTTCAGCCCGGCACCGACCGGGCGCAGCTCGCGGACCGTCTCGACGACGGTGATCCGCTCGAATCCGGCGGTGTGCAGGGCGAGTGCCGCGGTGAGCCCGGCGATTCCTCCGCCGGCGATCATGATGTGGGTCATGGGGACCTCCAGGGACGGTCAGGCGACGGGGGTGCGCGGCCGCTCGATCGAACGGCGTACGAGGGTCTCGTTGTCCCGGGTCAGATCGAGCACGGAGCGGAGCAGTTCGATGGGGGCGCCGCCGCTGCCCACGTCGTACAGCCGCACGTCCTCGCTGTACGCCTTGCGGGCGATGGTCATATGGCGGGCCCGGAAGGTCTTGAGGATGCGCAGCACGCGGGCGAGGGAGACGGCGGACGCGGCGAGCTGCGGCGGCAGCCGGTGGGCCGCCTCCCAGCTGATGGCGGCCGAGAGCTTGGAGACGGCGGAGGTGCCGCCCCTGTGCGCGGCGTAGTGGTCGCGCCAGGAGGGGAGGCTGTAGCGCACCGAGTCGTCGAGGAAGGCGTCGTAGGCGGGGCTGCTGCGGTCGCACTGCCACAGCGTCAGATCGACCAGCCAGAGCGGCACCTGGGCGGCGGCCGGGCCGAGGTAGTCGGTGCCCGCGACGTCGATCTCCTCGAAGTAGGAGCGCATCCGGGTCGCGAAGAAGACCGGCGAGACATTGGCGACGGTGAAGTCGATGGAGTCGACCATGGACTGCACATGCTGGGCGGTGCGGTCGAGCGCCGCGGCGAAGCCCGGTTCGTAGGGCTCTCGGCGGGCGAGTTCCGCGCAGGTGTCGAGCGCCGCCACCAGGCTGGGGAAGACCATCCGGACCGCGTCCTGGAGATTGCTCTCCATGATGTCGCCGGTGTACATCCGCTGCCGGGCGCCGAGCGGGTTCCAGGTCGTGTAGTGGTGCACGGTGTCGCGCGGCACCATGTCGGTGCGCCGCCCCAGCTCTTCGAGCACCGGAAGGACGTCGGGCACCGCCGCGACGGGCTCGACGCCGTGCCGTTTGAGCGATCCGAGCAGGATGCCGAGGTCGCGCATGGCCGCGAGAGCGTCGGTGACGCCGAGCGCGGCGACCCGTTCGGGCTCGGGCACCAGGGTGCGCAGGGCGACGGTGAGCGCGGGCACATCGGCGTCGGCGTTCATCGCGGGCAGCGCCGCGAGCAGCGCGTCGGCGCCGAGCGGGTCGGCCGCGCGTATCTCGGCTATCCGGTAGCGCGGATCGCAGCGCAGGTGGAGACCGGGCGCGACAAGGTCGTACAAGGTCAACGGAATGCCCCCCTCGGGCAACGTCGGTTCAGTGGGTGGGATGCGGCGCAGTTGCTCGCGTCACGCGCTCACCGGACGCTGTCGCCGCCTGCGTACGCCTGCGCGGTACGCACTCGCCGCATACGGTCACTCCACGGCACCGCCCACAGGGTCCCGGCGCGGTGGCGCCGGGGCGGGCCCGGGCAGCCGCAGTCGTACGCAGAGCAGGGTGGCCAGTGCGGCGAAGGCGGCGCCGGCCAGCAGCGCGTAGCGGAAGCCGGAAGTCTGGGCGGCGGCCGAAGGGCCGCCCCCGGCGGTGGCCACGGCCACCAGTACGGCGAGCCCGAGCACCGAGCCGAACTGCTGGCTGGTGTTGACGAGTCCGGAGGCGAGACCGGTCTCCTCGGGCGCGGCCTCGGCGGTGGCGGCCACATTGGTGGTGACCATGACCAGCGGCAGGGCGACGCCGAGGACCAGGCTGGGTGCCAGGACCGTCGTTGCGAAGGTTCCGTCGGCGGACAGGGCGAGCGCCAGCCACACCATGCCCGCGACGAGGAGCCCGAAGCCGGCGGTCATGGTGGCCCTGAGCCCGATCCGGACGATGAGGCGGCCGGTCTGCGGGGCGACGGCGACCACCACCAGTGACAGCGGCAGCAGTCCGAGTCCGCCGGTCAGCGGGGACTGTTCGAGAACGCTCTGCAGATAGAGGCTGACCAGGAAGAACATGGGGAACAGCGCCATCTGGGCCAGTGCGCTGAGGATGTTGGCGTCCCGCAGCGCGGGCCGTCGCAGCACGGCGGGCGGCACCAGCGGGCTCGGGATCCTCGACTCCACTGCGGCGAAGACCGCGAGCAGCGCGAGGCCCGCACCGCCGGCGGAGAGGGTCCGGGTGCTGGTCCACCCGGACTCGCCCGCGCCGACGAGTGCGTACGCCACCAGCCCGAGGCCGCCGGTGGCCGAGAGTGCTCCGCCCAGGTCGAAGCCGGACTGTGCGCTGCGCGTCCCCCCGTTGAGAACGCGCAGTGCGAGCAGTCCCATGACCAGAGCGAGGAGCACATTGAGCCAGAACGTGGAGCGCCAGCCGAGCAGATCGGTGAGCACTCCGCCGAGCACGGTGCCGAGCACCCCGCCCAGTCCGCCCATCGCGGCGAAGGCCCCGAGCGCCTTGTGCCGTCCGGGCCCGTCCGGGAACAGGTTGAGCAGAGTCGCGAACGCTGCGGCGGCGGCGAAGGCGGCGCCCACGCCCTGCACGGACCGCGCGGCGATCAGCGCACCCGGCGTACCGGCGAGCCCGCCGGCGGCGGATGCCGCGGCCAGCAGTCCCAGACCGCCGAGGTAGAGCAGCCGGTGGCCGAGGAGATCGGCCAGGCGCCCGCCGAGCAACAGCAGTCCGCCGAAGGCGATGAGGTAGCCGTTGGCCACCCAGGACAGTCCGGCCGAGCCGGAGCCGAGGTCGTCGCCGACCGACGGCAGCGCGACATTGATGATGGCCGTGTCCATGATCAGCAGCAGCTGGGTGGAGGCCAGCAGCGCGAGCGCGGTGACGGGACGGGCCGAGGTCACTGGCCCGTCCTCGGGTCCTCGCCCAGGCCATATCCCTCGAGACAGGCCTGGGCCAGTTCCTCGCAGTTCTCCGCGCCGCCCGCCCACGTCTGCATGGTCAGATAGACGTGCGGGGCGCCGTGGTAGAAGCGCTCGTACTGCTCGTGACGTCCGGCGAACTCCGAACCGAGCGCGTCCCACACCAGCTTGAGCAGCTTGACCCGGTCCTCGGCCGGGGTGCCGGGCACGCGCAGATACTTCCGCACGACCGGCCCGAGCTGCGGGTGCAGCAGATCCCCGCCGGAGGCCGGGAGCTGGATGATGCCGCCGCCCGCGAGCAGCTTGATCTCCTGGACGGCGCGCGGGTAGATCTCCCCGGCCATGATGCGCTGGGCGAAGGAGATCTCCCGGCCGGGCATGACGCCGCCGCGGCCGCCGTCGACCTGCTCATGGCTGGCCTCGGCCGCCAGTACGAAGGCCTTGGCCTGGGCGACCATGCCGAGCAGCCGCCCGACCGACTGGGTGACGGCGGGGAGTTGGGAGGTGTTGTTGGCACGAGTCAGCAGGATGGCGAGGCCGGTGAGGAATTCGAGCTTGGTCCAGAAGCGGGTGGCGGCCTGGTGGCTGAAGTTGAGGTAGGCGGGCGTCCCCCACCACATCGCCGCTGTGGCCTCGGCATCGCGGTAGGTCAGCACCCGCTCCCACGGTACGAAGACCTCGTCGCAGACCAGCAGCGCGTCGTTCTCGTCGAAGCGCGACGAGAGCGGATTGTCGAAGACGCTGCGGGCCCCCGCCTCGTACGACGTACGCGAGACGAGGGTCAGGCCCGGTGTGCCGACGGGCACCGAGAAGCACAGCGCGTGCTCCACGTCCTCGGGCGCCAGTGGCTCGATCGTGCCGACGAGCACCTCGTCGGCGAAGACGGCCCCGGTGCCGATCATCTTGGCGCCGCTCACCACGATCCCGTCGTCCTTCTCGGCGACGACCCGCACGACCAGGTCGTCCTCCCCCTCGCCGGACTGCGGGTTGGTGATGGTGAAGGCCGCGTACAGATCGCCTTCGGCGAGCCTGCGGTGGTAGGCGAGAGCGTTGTCGGCGCCGTCGAAGGAGTCGGTGGTGAAGACCTGGGGCAGGGCGGCGAAACCCGCTGCTCCGCCTGCCATGTAGTCGGGCGTACGGCCGAGGAACCCGAAGCTCGACTCGGTCCACACCTTGTAGGCGTGACGCCGGGCGACCAGGTCGTCGTAGGAGCGCGGCACGGCGAAGGCGCGGTGGACGCCGCCGGAGGTGAGGGCGGGGCTGTGCTCGGAGTCGTGCGCCAGGTCGTAGAGGTGCGCGACCGACGCCGCGGTGTTGCGGAAGGCGGCATGGCGGGTGACGTCCTTGACCCGTTCGCCGTCGAGCCACACCTCACGCCCGTCACACAGCGATGCGAGGTATTCCTGGCCGGACCTGGTCAACGTCTCTCCTCAAACGGAACGTCCCCCGACACAGCCGAGCCTCGCTCCAGCCAGGGACGCTGGGCAATGAACGACCGTCCAGCGGTGATTAAGAACCGGCCAGTCATGCAGCTGAGGGGCTTTTCGATCGGTACTCTCCCGGCGTCATGGCGTACCACTTGCGGAAGGCCAGGTGAAAACCGACCGAGCTCTGGTAGCCGACCCGTTCCGGGACGGCCGACTGGGGCAGCGACGTCTCGCCGAGCAGCCGGGCCGCCTCCTGCATCCGCCGCCCCGTCAGATGCCGGGCGGGCGCCTCGCCGACCAGCTCGCGGAAGGCCGCCGTGAACGCCGAGCGGGACATGCCGACCTCGCGGGCGAGCGACTCGATGGTCCAGGGCTCGGCGAACCGGGTCGCGATGATGACCATGGCCCGGCTGATACCGGGATGGCGCAGAACCGGCAGCGCGGAGGGATTGCGGGCCAGTTCGCGCAGCAGCGGCCGCAGCGCGAGCACCAGCGCCATCTCGAAGGCCCGCAGCGTGATCAGCCGGTCGCCGGGGCCGACCGGGCGGTCGGTGGCGGCGAGCAGCCGCAGCGTGTCGCGCAGCAACGGCTCCCTGTCCACCTGGGAGTGGTCCAGCACCAGCGCCCAGGGCAGCGCCGTGTAGAGGTGGGTGGCCACGGAGGCGTCGTAGTGCAGCCCGGCGCAGAGCAGCCGGCTCTCTGGCCCGTCGCCCTCGATCCTGATCTCACCGGAGGTTCCGGGCGCACGCTCGGGCAGTACGGTGCCGAGCGCGACGCCCCGCCGCTCCGGCCGGTCGGAGAGCCGGTGCGCGGTGCCGGTGGGGAAGACGGCGAGGTCGCCCTCGTGCAGTTCGAGCGGGGTCTGGCCCTCGGCCGTGATCCAGCAGCCGCCCTCGGTGATGAAGTGCAGTACGGCGCAGCTCTGTTCCGCGTCGCCCTCGATGGCCCAGGGGGCGCTGACATGCCAGCGGCTGTCGAAGACCCCGGTCAGACGTAAGGGTTTGAGCAGCTCGCTGAGGAGGTCGTCCCCTTCGCGCTCCGTCGGTTCCATCTCCGTCGGTTTCATTGGACGATCCTTCAACCCCCGCCCCGGTTTGTTAATTGATCGGCCGAAGCCGCCGAAGCGAGTCTGGAAGAGCCGTTCACGGCAGCAGCGACACCCTATCGAAGGGCTCTTCAGACTCATGTCCGATCACATTCCGATGCGCGTAGCGGTCGTGGGGGCGACCGGGTTCCAGGGAGGTGCGACTGCCCGGCTGCTGGCCGAGCGGAAGCACCGCGTGCGCACACTGAGCCGCAAGCCCGAGGCCGATCGCCCGGAGCTGCCCGGCGTTTCCATCGCGAGCGGCGACCTCGGGCGGTACGAGGACGTACGCCAGCTCTTCGAAGGGGCCACCCACGCGGCGGTGGTGATGCCGCTGGTGTACCAGGCCGAGAAGGTCATGCGGTACGCCCAGCACATAGCGAAGGCGGCCCGCGAGGCAGGGGTGGGGCGGCTGGTCTACAACGCCAACACCCGGGTCCCCGACCGGAGCACGAATGTGGTGGCCTTCGAGACGCGCAGGCTCGCCGAGACGGTCTTCCGTGAGGGCCTCGCCCACAGCGGTGTGGAGCTGGTGGTCGTACGCCCGCCGGTCTATCTGGACAACCTCTTCAGCCCGTGGAACGGCCCGGCCCTGGTCAACGAGGGTGTGCTCGCCTACCCGCTGCCCGCCGACATCCCGACGGCGTGGATCTCGCACCGGGACCTGGCGGAGGCGGTCTACGCGGCGCTCACGGTGGACGGTGTGGCGGGCCGTGCCTTCGACATCGGCGGCGCGCAGACGCTCACGGGCGACGAGCTCGCGACGGCCTTCGGGCAGGGCCTCGGGCGCGCGGTCCGCTATGTGCCCCTGGAGCCGGGCATCTTCGAGCAGGGGCTGGCCCAGATCCTGGGCGAGGAGTCGGCCGCCGGAGTGTCGGGGATCTACCACTACATGGCCACGGGCCTGGAGCCCGGCCTGATGGCGGGCGACGAGGGCGAGTCGGCACAGGCGCTGTCGCTGAAGCCGGCGCCGGTGGACGAGTGGGTGGCACGGCAGCCGTGGCAGATGTGGTCGGGGGAGCAGTCATGAGCGCGCGCAGGCGAGAGCCGAGCTGGGGAGCGTAGCCGAGCGGAGACTCGGTGCTGTGAGGCGGTGCAGGGCGCGGGCCCGACGCGAGTCGTCGGGCCCGCGCCCGATTGCGTACCCCACGGCCGCAACCCGGACCCCGACCGCGCGCCCGATTGCGTACGCCACGTCTTGTGCAGCCACCGACGTCCGAGCAGTGCTGCACCCCCCGGGGGCAACCCCCGGACCCCCGGCACGAACCCCACGGCCGCAACCCGGACCCCGACCGCGCGCCCGATTGCGTACGCCACGTCTTGTGCAGTCACCTACGTCCGAGTAGTTAACACTCCACCGGATTGCCCACCCGAAGACCGTGGGAAGGCTCATCCGGTACGCATGCCACCGCACCCCTTCTCGACATTCTTTCCGCCCACCCGAGTGAACGCGGACAGGAGCGGCCATGCCCGCAGCCCGCCAGTCGTCGACTGAGCAGCTACAAAGAACCAGCAAACCTCGCAAAAATGCCCAACGCGCTCAATCCGCCCTGCCCGCACCACCCTCAGGTGATCCCATGATCGGTCGTATCCCCGTCCTGGACGTCCGCCCCCAAGTCGACTGCGGGAGGAGGCCCGCAAAAGCGGTGACCGGTGAGACCTTCCAGGTCACCGCCACCGTCTTCCGGGAGGGGCATGACGCGGTCGCCGCCAATGTCGTCCTGCGCGATCCGACCGGACGCCCCGGCCCCTGGACTCCCATGCGTGAACTGGCCCCCGGCAGCGACCGCTGGGGCGCCGACGTCACCCCGGACGCCGAGGGGCGCTGGACCTACGCCGTCGAGGCGTGGAGCGACCCCGTCGCCACCTGGCGGCACACAGCCCGGATCAAGATCCCCGCCGGTATCGACACCGCGCTGGTGCTGGCCGAGGGCGCCGAGCTGTACGAGCGCGCTGCCGCCGGGGTCCCCAAGCGCGACGGCCGCGAGGCCGTGCTCGCCGCCGTCGACGCCCTGCGCGACGAGGAGCGCCCGGCGGCCGCCCGGCTCGCCGCAGCGCTCGCCCCCGATGCCACCGCCACGCTCGACCGTCACCCGCTGCGCGAACTGGTCACCGCCTCCCGCCCGTTGACCCTGATCGTCGAGCGCCAGCGCGCCCTGTTCGGCTCCTGGTACGAGCTCTTCCCGCGCTCCGAAGGGGCGATCGTCAAGGAGGGCGCGCCGCCCGTCTCCGGCACCTTCCGCACCGCCGCCGAGCGGCTGCCCGCCGTCGCCGCGATGGGCTTCGACGTCGTCTATCTGCCGCCCGTCCACCCCATCGGCACCACCTACCGCAAGGGCCCGAACAACTCCCTCTCCCCGGGCGCGCACGATGTCGGCGTTCCCTGGGCCATCGGCTCCCCCGACGGCGGCCATGACGCGCTCCACCCCGACCTCGGCACGTTCGAGGACTTCGACCACTTCGTCCAGACGGCCCGCGACCTGCGCATGGAGGTGGCGCTGGACTTCGCGCTCCAGTGCTCGCCCGACCACCCCTGGGTGGAGAAGCACCCCGAGTGGTTCCATCACCGCGCCGACGGCACGATCGCGTACGCCGAGAATCCGCCGAAGAAGTACCAGGACATCTACCCGATCGCCTTCGAGGCTGACATGCGCGGTCTGGTCAACGAGACCCTGCGCGTGCTGCGCTTCTGGATGGACCACGGTGTACGGATCTTCCGCGTGGACAACCCGCACACCAAGCCCGTCGTCTTCTGGGAGAAGGTGATCGCGGACATCAACCGCAGCGCCCCCGACGTGATGTTCCTGGCCGAGGCGTTCACCCGGCCGGCGATGATGCACACTCTCGCCGCGATCGGCTTTCAGCAGTCGTACACGTACTTCACCTGGCGCAACACCAAGCAGGAGCTCACCGAGTACCTCACCGAGCTCTCCGGCGAAGCCGCCTCGTACATGCGTCCCAATTTCTTCGTGAACACCCCCGACATCCTGCACGCCTATCTCCAGCACGGCGGGCGCCCGGCCTTCGAGGTGCGGGCGGTGCTGGCCGCGACGATGTCGCCGTCCTGGGGCGTGTACGCGGGATACGAATTGTGCGAAAACGTTCCCCTGAGGGACGACAGCGAGGAGTATCTGGACTCCGAGAAGTACCAACTGCGGCCGCGGGACTGGGAGTCGGCCGAGCGCGAGGGCCGCACCATCACACCCCTGATCACCGCTCTCAACCGGATCAGGCGCCGGCACCCCGCCCTGCAGCAGCTGCGGAACATCCACTTCCACCCCACCGACAACGAGGCGGTGATCGCGTATTCGAAGACCGCCGAGGGCGCTTCGGGTTCGAACACCGTGCTCGTGGTCGCCAACCTCGACCCCCACCACACCCAGGAGGCCACGGTCTCGTTGGACATGCCGCACCTCGGCCTGGACTGGCACGAGAGCGCACCGGTGCGCGACGAGCTCACCGGCGAGACCTATCACTGGGGCAGAGCCACCTATGTGCGCCTAGAGCCGGGCGTCACGCCCGCGCACATCGTCGCTCTGCGACCGTCCCCGCCGATCGGAGGGTCACCCACATCATGATCGTCAATGAGCCCGTCCACGACCTGTTCGAGGACACGCCCGCCAAGGACCGCGACCCCGACTGGTTCAAGCGGGCCGTCTTCTACGAAGTCCTGGTGCGATCGTTCCAGGACAGCAACGGCGACGGCATCGGCGACCTCAAGGGCATCACCGCCAAACTGGACTATCTGCAGTGGCTGGGGGTCGACTGCCTCTGGCTCCCGCCGTTCTTCAAGTCCCCTCTGCGGGACGGCGGTTACGACGTCTCCGACTACACCGCGGTACTCCCCGACTTCGGCGACCTCGCCGACTTCGTGGAGTTCGTGGACGCCGCGCACCAGCGCGGCATGCGCGTCATCATCGACTTCGTCATGAACCACACCAGTGACCAGCACCCGTGGTTCCAGGAGTCCCGCAGCGATCCCGACGGGCCCTACGGCGACTACTACGTCTGGGCGGATGACGACAAGCAGTTCCAGGACGCCCGGATCATCTTCGTCGACACCGAGACGTCCAACTGGACCTTCGACCCAGTGCGCAAGAAGTACTACTGGCACCGCTTCTTCTCCCACCAGCCCGATCTCAACTACGAGAACCCGGCGGTGCAGGAGGAGATCATCTCGGCCCTGCGCTTCTGGCTGGACCTGGGCATCGACGGATTCCGTCTCGACGCCGTGCCGTACCTGTACCAGCAGGAGGGCACCAACTGCGAGAACCTCCCCGCCACCCACTCCTTCCTCAAGCGGGTGCGCAAGGAGATCGACGCCCATTACCCGGACACCGTGCTGCTGGCGGAGGCCAACCAGTGGCCCGAGGACGTCGTCGACTACTTCGGCGACTTCCCGGCCGGCGGCGACGAGTGCCATATGGCCTTCCACTTCCCGGTGATGCCCCGGATCTTCATGGCGGTACGGCGCGAGTCCCGCTACCCCGTCTCGGAAATCCTGTCCAAGACCCCGGCGATCCCGAAGAACTGCCAGTGGGGCATCTTCCTGCGCAACCACGACGAGCTGACCCTCGAAATGGTCACGGACGAAGAACGCGACTACATGTACGCGGAATACGCCAAGGATCCGCGGATGCGCGCCAACATCGGCATCCGGCGCAGGCTCGCCCCCCTGCTCGACAACGACCGCAATCAGATCGAGCTGTTCACGGCGCTGCTGCTCTCACTGCCCGGATCGCCGATCCTGTACTACGGCGACGAGATCGGGATGGGCGACAACATCTGGCTGGGCGACCGCGACGCCGTACGCACGCCGATGCAGTGGACCCCCGACCGGAACGCGGGCTTCTCCTCCTGCGACCCCGGCCGGCTCTATCTGCCCACCATCATGGATCCGGTCTACGGCTACCAGGTCACCAATGTCGAGGCGGCGATGGCCTCACCGTCCTCGCTGCTGCACTGGACCCGCCGGATGATCGAGATCCGCAAGCAGAACCGCGCCTTCGGCCTCGGCTCGTACACCGAACTGCCCTCGTCGAACCCGGCCGTGCTCGCCTTCACCCGCGAGTACAAGGACGATCTCGTTCTCTGCGTGCACAACTTCTCCCGGTTCGCGCAGCCCACCGAGCTCGATCTGCGGGCGTTCAGCGGACGGCACCCGGTGGAGCTGATCGGTGGCGTGCGCTTCCCGGCCATCGGTCAGTGGCCCTATCTGCTGACTCTCGCAGGCCACGGCTTCTACTGGTTCCGGCTGCGCAAGGAAGCGGCCACGACCTGACGCACAGGTCGGCCGCCATCTGACCCACAGGTAACGAGAGGTGCCTCCCGCGGGGCGGTTTCCCCCGCCCCGCACTGGGCACTCTCCCCCTCATCCCCGCGCGCCGCCGGACAGCCACAGCTGTAATCCGGGACACTCTGCGCATACAGCGCCATTGGAGTGCATCTCGGGGAAAGGACGCGATGCCATGTCGGAGGCTGCATCCACCCGGACTCCCGTCGCTCTTCTCCCGTCCCTCGCGCCACTGCTGCTCGGCTGGCTGCCGAGACAGCGCTGGTTCGCCGGCAAGGGCCATCCACTCACCGGCTTCTCGCTCGTCTCCGCGACCGAGCTGCTGCCGCTGGACTCCGAGACCGGTCCGGGACTGCTGCATCTGCTCGTACGCGTCCAGCAGACCGGCCTTCCCGCTCTCTCGTCGCAGGACTGCTACCAACTCCTCCTCGGTGTGCGCAGGACGCTGCCACCGCAACTCGCGCCCGCGCTGATCGGCCATGTGACCGAGGGCCCGCTCGCCGGGAGGACGGTCTACGAGGGCCTCTTCGACCCGCGCCTGGCCGAGCTGATCCTGGAGCGCCTGCGCACGCCCGGCGCGCTGGGGCCGCTGCGCTTCGACCGATTCGAGGCGGCTGGGGTGATCCCCGGCGGGCTCACCGCGCGCCCCCTGGAGGCCGAGCAGTCCAACTCCTCGCTGGTGTACGGCGACGCGTACATCCTCAAGCTCTTCCGCCGGGTCCACCCCGGCTCCAACCCCGATCTGGAGCTGCCGCTCGCGCTCGCCCGCGCCGGATGCGGCCGGGTGCCGGCGCCCGTCGCCTGGTACGAGGCCACCGCGCCCGAGCCGTACACCCTCGGCGTACTGCAGCCGTTCCTGCACGGCTCGCGCGACGGCTGGCTGCTCGCGCTCGAATCGCTGGCCGGCGGAGGGACCTTCACGAAGGAGGCCCGCGCGCTCGGCCGGGTCACCGCCGAGGTGCACACGGCACTGGCGAAGGAGCTGCCCACCGTGATGCTGCGCCGGCCGCAGGCCGAGCATCTGGCCGAGTCGATGACGGCTCGTCTGGACGCCGCCGCGCAGGCGGTGCCCGCCCTGCTTCCGTACGTTCCGCGGCTGCGTGGCGCCTTCGACGCGATCGCCGCGCTGGGCAGGCGCGGTTGCGCCTGGCGGGCCCAGCGCGTCCACGGCGACCTCCATCTCGGGCAGACCCTGAGTGGCGGCGGCTCCCACGGCGAGGGCCACTGGTCGGTCATCGACTTCGAGGGCGAGCCCGCGCGCCCGCTCGCCGAGCGCCGCAGGCCGCAGCCCACGGTGATAGATGTCGCGGGCATGCTGCGCTCGTTCGACTACGCGGCGCGCACCCACCGCCCCTGGAATCCGACCTGGGCGGAACGCTGCCGTGCGGCCTACTGCGAGGGCTATGCCGAGATGGCGGGCGCCGATCCCCGTACCGAACCCGAGCTGCTGCGCGCCTACGAGACGGACAAGGCCGTGTACGAGGTCGTCTACGAGGCCCGCCACCGTCCCGACTGGCTTCCGGTGCCGATGGCGGCGATCGACCGCCTGGCCGCCACCAACTGAATTCCGCCGAGGAGGCAGACCCCCGTGACCGCCCGACCCCCGTCCCGCAATTCCTCCGACCCCCACAGCCCCCGCCGGGCGGCCGACGCCGGGCCCCGCAAGCAGACGGACTCGCCACGGCCGCGGGCGGGCGGCAGCCATGGCGTTCGGGCCGCGCAGCCGCTCATGGACGGGGACCGGGAGCGGCTACTGACCGGCTCCCACCACGATCCGCACTCCCTGCTGGGGGCGCACTTGATGCGGGGCGGTGTCGAGCTGCGGGTGCTGCGTCCGTTCGCGCAGTCGGTGACCGTGCTCGCCAAGGGGCTGCGGGCGGAGCTGCACGAGGACGGTGACGGCTTCTTCTCGGGTGTCCTGCCGCTGCGTACCGTTCCGGAGTACCAGCTGCTCGTCGTCTACGACGGGACCGAGATCGAGGTGCAGGACCCGTACCGCTTCCTGCCCGCGCTCGGCGATCTCGATCTGCATCTGATCGGCGAGGGGCGGCACGAGGAGCTGTGGAAGGCGCTCGGGGCGCACCCCATGGCGCACCAGCAGGTGACGGGCACCCGGTTCACGGTGTGGGCGCCCAATGCCCGCGGGGTGCGGGTCGCCGGCGACTTCAACTACTGGGACGGCACCGGGTATCCGATGCGCTCGCTGGGCTCCTCGGGCGTGTGGGAGCTGTTCCTGCCCGGCGTCGGCGAGGGCGCGCTCTACAAGTTCGACATCACCCGCCCGGACGGCTCGCACACCCTGCGGGCCGACCCGATGGCGCGGCGTACCGAGGTGCCGCCCGCCACCGCGTCGATCGTGACCGAGTCCCACCACGTATGGCACGACGAGGAGTGGATGGCGCACCGCGCCGACAGGCCGGTGCACGAGGCGCCGTTCTCCGTCTACGAGATGCATCTCGCCTCCTGGCGGCCGGGCCTCACCTACCGCCAGCTCGCCAGCCAACTCCCCGCGTATATCCAGGACTTGGGCTTCACCCACGTGGAGCTGATGCCGGTCGCCGAGCATCCCTTCGGCGGCTCCTGGGGCTATCAGGTCACCGGCTTCTACGCCCCGACCGCCCGGATGGGCACCCCCGACGACTTCCGCCATCTGGTGGACGCCCTGCACCGGGCCGGGATCGGCGTGCTGGTCGACTGGGTGCCCGCGCACTTCCCGAAGGACGACTGGGCGCTTGCGGAATTCGACGGCCGATCGCTGTACGAGCACGACGACCCGGCGCGTGCCGCGCACCCCGACTGGGGGACCCTCGAATTCGACTACGGCCGCAAGGAGGTACGCAACTTCCTGGTCGCCAACGCCACGTACTGGTGCGAGGAGTTCCACATCGACGGGCTGCGGGTCGACGCGGTCGCCTCGATGCTCTACCTCGACTACTCCCGCGAGCACGGCGAATGGACACCGAATGAGCACGGCGGCCGGGAGAACCTGGACGCGGTCGCCTTCCTCCAGGAGATGAACGCCACGGTCTACCGGCGCTGCCCCGGTGTCGTCACCATCGCCGAGGAGTCCACGGCCTGGGACGGCGTCACCCGCGCCACGCACCATGTGGGCCCGGGCGGTTTCGGCGGCCTCGGCTTCGGCCTGAAGTGGAACATGGGCTGGATGCACGACTCGCTGGGCTATGTCACGCACGAGCCGGTGCACCGCAAGTTCCACCACAACGAGATGACGTTCTCGATGGTGTACGCGTACAGCGAGAACTATGTCCTGCCGATCTCGCACGACGAGGTGGTCCACGGCAAACAGGCGCTGGTCAGCAAGATGCCCGGCGACTGGTGGCAGCAGCGCGCCAATCACCGCGCGTATCTGGGCTTCATGTGGGCGCATCCGGGCAAGCAACTCCTCTTCATGGGCCAGGAGTTCGCCCAGGGTGCGGAGTGGTCGGAGGGCCACGGCCCCGACTGGTGGCTGCTGGATCCCTCCTACGCCGCGGAGGCGGACCACCGCGGCGTACGCGACCTCGTGCGCGACCTGAACACGGTCTACGCCGCCACCCCCGCGCTGTGGCAGCAGGACACGGACCCCGTCGGCTTCGCCTGGGTGGACGGCGACGCCGCCGAGGACAATGTCTTCGCCTTTCTGCGCTTCGACGCCACGGGCGCGCCGCTGCTCGCCGTCAGCCACTTCTCCCCGGTGGTACGCCACGAGTACCGCCTCGGTGTGCCGGAGGCGGTCCAGGCGTGGACGGAGGTACTCAACACGGACGCGGTCCGCTACGGCGGCAGCGATGTGCTCAACCCCGACCCGTTGAAGCCGGAGTCGGTCCCCTCGCACGGCCGGCCGACGAGCATCCAGCTGACGCTGCCTCCGCTGGCTACCGTGTGGCTGCGGCCGGTCTGATGATCCCGAGCCGCTGGGTGGCCCGGGTGAGCGCCACATAGAGGTCGTTGGCGCTCATCCGGTCGGGGTCGACGACGAGGACCGTGTCGAATTCGAGGCCCTTCGCCTGGCGCGGGTCGATGAGAACGACGGGCAGGGACAGATCCAGTGGTCCGTCGTTCTCTTCCAGCCCCGCGAGTTCGGCGTGCAGCTCGCGCGGGGCGATCACCGCGAGCCGGCCCTCCTCCGGGGCCTCCTCGGCGGCGATCCGGGCCACCTCGCCGAGCGGCACGGTCCGCTCCCAGGGCCGCACACCCGTCGAGCGGATGGAACGGGGCGGCTCGAAACCGGGGTCGGTGGCCCGCCGCCGCTTCGACGCGTACTCCATGATCTCGGCGGGCGTACGGTAGTTGACTCCGAGCCGTGCCAGCTGCCAGCGGTCCTGGACGTAAGGGGCGAGGATCTCCTGCCAGGAATCGCATCCGGCCGGGTCACCGGTCTGCGCCGGGTCGCCGACCAGCGTCATCGAGCGGGTCGGACTGCGCCGCATCAACAGCCGCCAGGCCATCGCCGACAGCTCCTGCGCCTCGTCGACGATGATGTGCCCGAAGGCCCAGGTCCGGTCGTCGGCGGCACGCTCGGCGGCGCTGCGGTGGTCGGCCTCCTCCTGCCGCTCGGCCATGCGCTCGGCGTCGATGATGTCGTGCGCGGCAAGGACCTCGGAGGCGTCCTCGTCGATGTCCTGCTTATCCTCGAACTCGTAGGTACGGGAGGCGTACGAGACGTCGAGGACGCCCTGTGCGTAGGCGATCTGCCGGGCCCGCTCGGCCTCGGCGGCGGCCAGGGCCGCGGAGTTGTCCTCGCCGAGCAGCTCGGCGGCCTCGTCGAGGAGCGGCACGTCGGCCGCGGTCCATCCGCCGCCCGTGCGCCGGATCAACTCGGCGTCGTCCTCGGGCAGATGCTTCGGATGCGCGAGATAGTCCGCGAGGAACTGCTGCGGGGTGAGCGGGGGCCACAGCGACGCGATGGCGGCGTGCACCTCAGCGCTGGCGGCGATGCCCTTGCCGAGCTGGGCGATGTCGTCGGGGCCGAGGAAGTTGGGGCCGCCGTACGGGTCGGCGCCGATCCGGTCGGCGAGCTGGGTGGTCAGATCGTCGATGATCCGGAAGACGAAGTGCGGTCGGGCCAGATTGTGCGGCAGGCCACTCTCGCGCGCCTTGTGCCGGGCCTCGACGGCGATGTCCCAGTCGAGCAGCAGATCCCCGTCGTCGTGCCGGATGACCATGGGGGCGTCCTTCTCGGGCACCTCCTGCCGGCCCCGTACGGCCTCGGCCAGAGCGCCGGCCATGTCCGCTCGGCCCTTGACGGCCGCTGCGGCTGGGCTGTCCGTGCCCGTGACGGCGACGCCCGGAAACAGCTCGCCGACGGTCGCCAGCAGCACACCCGTCTCACCGAGCGAGGGCAGCACCTCGCCGATATAGCCCAGGAAGGCCGGGTTGGGCCCGACGATCAGCACGGCACGCTTGGCCAGCTGCTCCCGGTTCGCGTACAACAGATACGCGGCCCGGTGCAGCGCGACCGCGGTCTTCCCGGTGCCGGGCCCGCCCTCGACGACGAGCACTCCCCGGTGCGGGGCGCGGATGATGTGGTCCTGCTCGGCCTGGATCGTCGACACGATGTCGCCCATCCGACCGGTACGGGCACTGTTCAGCGCGGCGAGCAGCACCTCGTCGGCGTCGTGCGACTCGTATCCGGTGCGGGTGGTGTCGGCGAGATCCATGATCTCGTCGTGCAGGGCGGTGACGGTTCGCCCCTGGGTGGTGATGTGCCGCCGGCGGCGCAGCCCCATCGGCTCATATCCGGTCGCGAGATAAAACGGCCGCGCGACGCGAGCCCTCCAGTCAATGAGCAACGGAGTCCGTTCCGCGTCGTCGCGCCGGATTCCCGTACGCCCGATGTGGTACGTGACTCCGTCGCGCCGGTCGATGCGCCCGAAACAGAGCCCGGCGTCGGCGGCATTCAGCGCGGAGAGCGTGGCGGAGTACTCGGCCACGCCGACATCGCGCTCCACCAGCGCCTGCCGATCGGTGCTGACCTGCGCGATCGTGGCGTTCATGGCGGCTTCGGCCTCGCCCCTGAGCTGGTCGAGCCGCTCGTGGGCGAGGGAGACGAATTGTTGTTCCTGCCGCAATTCCTCGCTTGACAATTCAGCTCCTGACGCGATACAGTGCCTTTATTGAACTTCTCCGCGCTTTTCGGTGTGCGTGAACACGGAAACACTTAATATACGCAGAGAATGTCCCCGGCCGTCAATTCGGTTCCGGGGTATTTTTCTGCCCGCGGACGGGTCCGGCGGCGCCGGTCCTGAGCTGGTGCGCGTGGGCCGGACCGATCGCCTCTACGCCCTCGCCGAAGAGCTGCGGGCCGTAGCGCCTCGCCCGCGCAGTGCGCGCTGGAGCGACATCAGTGAGTGAGAACGAGTTGTGCGAACCGTTCCGGGATCTCTGGCGTCCCCCCGACGCCTGATTGATCTTGCTCTGACAAAGGGCCGTTTGTGAGCGGTTTGGTGCTGCTGCGGTCAGTGCACCAGGGGGAGGAAGACCGTGTCGACGATCTCTTCGAGGACGTGGTCGGGCACGGGGGCGAAGGTCACGAGGATTTCGTGGCGCAGCAGGTCGAAGGGGAGGGACTTGATGCGCTCGGTGAGGAGTTCTGGTTTGATCTCGCCGCGGTCGAAGGCGCGGTCGAAGAGCGCGTCGAGAGCCTCCTTGCGCCCCGTCGCAAGGGGGTCGCGCAGGTCACCGGGGCTTCTTCCGGTCTCCTGGTAATAGCCGGCCAGGTGCACGCTCATGACGGTGACGAGCTGGACATGGGTGGCATTGATCTCCCGCATGAGGGTGAGGATGTCCTCCCGCAGGCTTCCCGTGTCGGGAGTGTCGAGGCGGGATTCCTTCAGGATGTGGACGATGGTCGCCCGGAGGAGTTCGTCGCGGTCGGACCAGCGGCGGTAGAGAACCGGGGGGCTGGTGCCCGCGCGCTTGACGACGGCGTCCATGGTGAACCTGGCGTAGCCGTTGTCTGTGAGTTCTTCCCAGGCCGCATCGAGGAGCGCCTTCTCCAGTGCCGCTCCGCGGCGTCGCTCAGGCATCCGAACCCCCTTGGATAGACTTGCCTATCTTATTACGGCGCCCTACTCTGGCAGCCGCAAGATAGGACTCTATATCTTAGGTGGCTGCTCGTGAGTACTCCCAACCGGACCGGACCCGCGCCCGCGGACCCCGACCGTATCGACCCCGCCGTGTGGCGCATGGCGATCACCATCATCGTGGGCGCCCTCGCCGTCGTCTTCGACACCACCATCGTCAGCGTCGCCCTCAACGACCTGGCGAAGGAACTCGACGCCCCGCTGTCCACAATCCAGTGGGTGAGCACCGGCTACCTGCTGGCCGTGTTCGTCACCATCCCGCTCGCCGGATGGGCCCAGTCACGCCTGGGCGGCAAGCGTCTGTGGATCGCGTCCCTTGGCCTATTTCTGCTCGGCTCGGTCCTGAGCGCGCTGGCGTGGAACGCGACCAGCCTGATCGCCTTCCGCGTCGTCCAGGGCATCGGAGGCGGCATCATGATGCCGCTTGCGGCCACGCTGATCATGCAGGCCGCCAAGGGCCGCAACATCGGCAAGGTCATGGCCATCATCACCGTGCCCACCGCGCTCGGCCCGATCCTCGGCCCGGTCCTGGGCGGCCTCATCCTGCATCTGGCCGACTGGCGCTGGATGTTCTTCGTCAACGTCCCCTTCTGCGTCGTCGGCGGCCGGCTCGCCTGGCGCAACCTGCCCGACGACCGACCCGCACCCGACAGCCCCCGCGCCCGCCTGGACGTCATCGGCCTGCTCCTGCTCTCCCCCGGCGTCGCCGCCCTCATCTACGGCCTCTCCCAGGTCGAGGGCAGCGCGGGCTTCGCCGGCGCCAAGGTCCTCATCCCGCTGATCGGCGGACTCGCCCTGGTCGGCGGCTTCACCGCCCGGGCACTGACCCGCACCACCGGCGCCCTGGTCAACCTGCGGCTCTTCCGGCACCGCGCGGTGGCCTCCTCCTCCGCCCTGCTCTTCCTGGGCGGCATCACCCTGTACGGGGCGATGATGCTGCTGCCCCTGTACTTTCAGCAGGTCCGCGGCGAGGACGCCCTCGGCGCCGGACTGCTGCTCATTCCGCAGGGCGTCGGCGCGCTCCTCGCACGCACCCTGGCAGGCAAGTACACCGACCGCATCGGCCCCCGCTGGGTCGCCTTCGCCGCCTTCGCCTTCGTCGCCGCAGCCACCGTGCCGTTCGCCTTCGTCACCGCCGACACCAGCAAGGTCCTGCTCATGGCCGCACTGCTCGTCCGCGGCATCGGCTTGGGCGCCGCCATGATCGCGCTCAGCGGCGCCGCCTACGTCGGCCTGGAACACAAGGAGATCCCCGACGCCAGCATCATCACCCGCGTCGCCCAGCAGATCGGCGGCTCGGTGGGCATCGCCGTCCTCGCCGTCATCCTCCAGCACACCGCCGGCGACGCCCACACCCCGGGCGCTCTGGCCGACGGCTTCGGCGACGCCTTCTGGTGGTCGGTGGCCTTCACCGCCGTCGCCGTCCCGCTGTGCCTGCTCCTGCCCGGCCGCCCCAAGTCAGTGACCCCCACCGACAAAGCCGAAGAAGAAGCTGCCGTCGAGGTCTAGTTCCTCCATCCTGCCTGTGTGCCGCTGCCACCAGCACACAGGCAGGATGATCACCTCCACGAGGAAGGCGTCAACCTGCTGTTGGCTGACCGGTACTCGCCGAAGCGGCGGATGTGCTCGGTCAGGTACGGCGAGATATGGGCCAGATCCTCGGGGTCGATGACGCGGCTCTCCTCCTGGAGCTGGCGGACGATCTCGGCGATGTCCAGGACGTTGTGGAAGATCACCGCTTCTCTGAACTAGCGATAGCCCCGGCCGGCGGGCGGGAGGGAAGATCGTGATTCTCTCGGCTCGCCTCGGGCCAGGAACTACTGTCGCGAGCATGGTCGAACACGATGCCCTCAGTGCCACCCGCGAGGCTTACGACGCTGCTGCCCCCACCTATGCGCAGCTGTTCCGCGACACGCTGCGTGACACTCCCCTGGACCGCGCGATCTTGGGTGCCTTCGCCGAGGTCGTAAGTGCGAGTGGGGACGGTCAGGTCGCGGACCTGGGGTGTGGGCCTGGCCATATCACCGCTCATCTGGATGAGCTGGGGCTGGCGGCGTTTGGTGTTGATGCCTCTCCTGCGATGATCGAGTTGGCTCGACAGGCCTATCCGGGCCTTCGGTTCGACGTGGGCTCCATGGCCGCGTTGAACATCGCTGACGGCGTGCTGGGCGGCGCACTCTCACGTTGGTCCATCATCCACACGCCGCCGCAAGAACTCCCCGTCATCTTGGCGGAGTTCCACCGCGTGCTGGCACCTGGCGGCCACCTTCTGGTCGGCTTTTCGGCAAGCGATGATCCGTCTCACCCGACGCAGGTCTTCGATCACACAGTCGCGCCGGCCTATCGGTGGTGGCCTGATCACCTCGGCGCGATGCTGCGCAAGTCCGGGTTGGCCGAGGTAGCCCGGATGGTTCGCGAGCCTCAGCCCACCGACCGACGGCAGTTCCAGGAGATTCAACTGCTCGCCCGTAAAGCCTAGGGAAGTTCCCGACTCGTTGAACATTCCTTGTTCTTGGCGGGATCGGATAGTTGTGGCGCAGGCCGCGCGTCGACCTGGCAGGGGCGGAGGATGGGTTCCGCACGCGGTGGGGCGGGGAGCTGCCGGCTGCGGAGCGAGGCCCGCACCGCCCTGAGGGGCCGCCAACTTCCGGTGCGTGCAGGGGCATTGACGGGAGTTGACCGCCGGTTCGAGAATGACATGTCATTCCGTCCGAGGGAGGGTTCGACCGTGCCCAGGGGTGTTGTCGACAAGCGCGACGCGATACTGCGCGCGGCGGGAAAGGTGTTCGCCGAGCGCGGTTACCACGCGACCGGCATCTCCGACATCGCCCAGGAGCTCGGGGCCGGACACGGCACGTTCTACCGGTACTTCAAGAACAAGGAGGACATCGCGCGCAGCGTGGTGTCGCGTGCCCTGGGCCAGGTGATGGACGCCCTCTCCGACGAGGATCCCGGCTCCTGCGAGACACTGCCGCAGTACAGGCAACAAGTCCGGCGTATCGGCCACAAGCTGTTCGACCTCGTCGCCGCGGAACCCGCGCTGTGCCACATCCTGTTCTACGACGCCATCACGATCGACCGGGCCGAGCCGGATCTGGCCGGCCGGGCCATGGAAGCGGCGGCGGAGTACACCGCTGCCTTCATCCGCAACGGGCAGGACCGCGGCTTCCTGCGCCGAGACGTGGACGCGCACGTGGTGGGGCTCGCGGTCAACGGAATGATCGTGACCGGGGCGGTGCGGCTCCTGCATGCGCAGGACCCCGATGCCATGCGGGAGCCGTGGATTCGCACGGTGGAGACACTCATGTTCGACGGCCTCGGTTCCCCCTGACCCGCAGGACCGCTCACTTCTTCTGCCTTCTTCTGCACTGCTTCTGCCTTCAGAACGGAATGACGTTTCATTCCGGAGAGGAGAGCACGATGGTCCAGGTCGATGTCTTCTGGTCCTACGGAATCGGCGCGAGCTTCGCGACCGCCGCCACGCATCAGCTCAGGAGCAGGACCGGCCCCGCGCGTCAGGCCGGCCGATGGTCGGACCCGTACTTGATGGCGACCGTCCTCTACTGCGCGGCGCTGTTCGCGCCCAGCGGCGCGTGGCTGCTGTGGGGCTTCCCGGACTGGGAGACGATGCAGACCGCGGACGGGCACGGTTCGCTGCCCGCCTGGCTGGTCGCCCTCTTCGCCGCGACGAACGTCAGCCAGGGCGTGCTCGGTTACTGGGTCGCGGCACGCCTCATCGCCTCCGGCCGGGCCTACGCGGCCTTCCTTCAGGCCGGGGTCGGATACACCGGCATGTTCTTCATCCTCGTCCACGGGTGGGACGGCCGCGGGTACCAGCGATTCTTCTCCGCCGACCGGGCGTCGTTCGCGACCTGGCCGGCGCACCCCGGCCCGGGGGAAACTCTGTCGCGCATGGGCGACTGGCTCACCTCGCCGGTCGCGCTGACGCTCTACGGGATGGGGATCGTGCTGGTTCCGGTGATGCTGGCACTTATGGTCCGCTGGCTCCGGTCCGGCCAGCGCCGGGCTGCCGCCGCAACGGTGGCGGGCCGGCTCCGCATCCTCGGCACCGTACTGGGAGCGGTCTTCGGGCTGGCGCTCGGCACGGCGGTGGGCGCCTCCGTCCTTGTGCACCTGCTGGGTTGGTGGCTCGGCGTCCCGGTCGCTGTCGTCCTCGCCGCGCTGCTGGTGGTACGACGGGGTGCCGCGGCCGACCGCCTCTTCGCGATGCTCGCGCTCCCGCCGAGCGGAACGGGGGGCCTGGAGCCTGCGCGGTGAGGAGCCCCGGCGGCATTTGCCGAATGGATGCTCGCGTCCGGCCTGATCCGACTCACCATGGGCGAGGACGGCACCGCGACCGGACGCTTCACCGGCGACACCATCGGCTATATGCTCGCCCGCCCCCACGAGCGGCCGCCCAGGCCGCAACTCGTCCTGCACCCCGGCACCGTTCCCGCCGCCCTCGTCGACCCGGCCCTCATCGAGAACTGGACCGGGCACTTCCTCGCCCAACTCGCCGCCCCGTCCGCTGAACTCGTCTCCACCAGCGACGGCGTGATCCTCGTGGATGTCGCCACTGGCTCCCAGGCATGGACCGAACCGGCGGGAGCCGACTGGGCCGTGCACCAACACGGGCCGCTGCGCCTGTGGGACCAGGTCGAAGACGCGCTGACGGCATGGAAGGAGGCAGGTGCGCCGGATCAGTCCGCGTTCGGCATGAAGGTCACGGACGAAACACAAACCGTATGGCTGGGTGAGCCCTCCGGGCCGTCGTGGCAGCTCCCCATCTGATACGCGCGAGAGCTCGACAAGGCTCGCCGCACTCCTGAGACGCTAGGAGCGTGTCCCAGTAGCAGGCAACCCGCCTGTCGGAGCCTGCGTGGGCGGGGCGGCGAGCTGGGCGGCGCGGATGGTGAGGTAGTGCCGTTCCGGGAGGCTGGCCGTACGGTTTGCGGCTGCGCGGTAGCTCTCGACCGCGGCCTGAAGGTCGCCGGCCATCTCCAGGAGATGGGCCTTGGCGGCGTACAGGTGATGGTGCTCCGCCAAGCGTTCGTCGGACTCCAGAACCCTCAACATGTCGAGGCCTGCGGCCGGGCCGTGCACCATGGCGGCGGCGACGGCGCGGTTGAGCGAGACCAGGGGATTGGGCGACATGTGTTCCAGCACTCCGTACAGCGCGAGGATCTGGGGCCAATCGGTCTCCTCGACCGTCGCCGCCTCGTCGTGAACGGCGGCTACCGCCGCCTGGATCTGGTAAGGGCCGACGGGGCCCGTGGGCATGGCTTCGGTGATGAGCGCGACTCCCTCGGCGATCGCCTTCTCGTCCCAGAGTTTTCGGTCCTGTTCGGCCAGCGGGATGAGCTCGCCGCCCGGCCCTGTGCGCGCCGGGCTCCGGGCGTCGGTGAGCAGCATCAGCGCGAGCAGCCCGGTGACCTCGCTGTCGTCGGGGAGTATCCGGTGCACTGCCCTGGCCAGCCGGATCGCTTCCCGTGAGAGCTCGGGGCGCAGCAGGTTGGGGCCGCTACTGGTGGTGGAGCCCTCGGTGAAGATCAGGTACAGGACGTGCAAGGCCGCGCCGAGCCGAGGCGCCCAGTCGTCACCGTCCGGCATTCCGAAGGGGATTCCGGAGGCCTTGATCCGCTGCTTGGCCCGGCTGATCCGCTGCGCCATGGTCGTCTCGGGCACCATGAACGCCCGGGCGATCTCGGCTGTAGCCAGACCTCCCACCGACCGCAGGGTCAGAGCGATCGCCGACGACGGCGACAACGCAGGGTGGCAGCACATGAGCAGCAGGACGAGGGTGTCGTCCCGCCCGGCGGGGTCCTGTTCGTCGGCCGCGGGCGCGGACTGCCGGTCGGCCGGCATCCGCCTGGCCGCCAGATCTTCGCGGCGGCGCCTGGCCTGCTCGCTGCGCACCTGCTCGGTCATGCGGCGGCTTGCGACCTGGATCAGCCATCCTCGCGGATTGCGGGGCATCCCCTCGTCCGGCCATTGGGTCGCCGCGGCCAGCAGCGCCTCCTGGACGGCGTCCTCGGCGGCGTCGAAGTCGCCGAAACGCCGGGTGAGCACGCCGACGACCTGCGGCGCCAACTCGCGCAGCAGGTCGTTGGCGTGCACGTCCGTGTCAGCCAGTGGTCACATCTCCCCGGACGGTGCCGACATCACCTGGCGCACCTCGATCGGCATGTTCAGCGGTGTCCCGCCGGGGCCGGGGGCGGCCGAGATGGCCGCGGCGATCTCCACCGCCCGCTCGGGCTTGTCGCAGTCGACGATCCAGTAGCCCGCCAGGAACTCCTTGGTCTCAGGGTAGGGGCCCTCGGTGACCACGGGCACGCCGCGGCCGTGGGAGCGGACGATTTTGGCCGTCTCCGGCATCGCCAGACCCTGGGCGTCGACCAGTTCCCCGGCCTCGGCGAGCTTCCTGTTGGTGTCCATCATGAACGCGATGTGCGCCTTGAGCTCCTCCGCGGTCCAGGTCCCGATGCCCGGGAAGTCCGCTGTCTGCTCGCTGAACTGCATCAGCAGCATGTACTTCACGGCCTGCTCCTCACATTCGTGCGCCCCTGTCGGGCGCTCTCACCGATAGGTAGAAGCACGCCCGACGATTTCGACATCCCCGAGCAAGAATCTGCGAAAGGTTCTTGGGAGCAGCTCCGCTTTCCGCCCTACAGCTGACTCACGCTGCTAGATCACGTCCTCCAGTTCCTGGAGCAGCCGGCGCTTGGGTCGGGTGCCCACCATCGACTTCACCGGTTCGCCCTCGCGGAACACCATCAGCGTCGGCATCGACAGCACGGCGTACCGCGTCGTGATCTCCGGGTTGGTGTCCACATCGAGCTGGACCACCTTGAGCCTGTCGGCCTCCTCGCTCGCCAAGGCGCTCAGCACCGGGGCGAGTTGGCGGCACGGGCCGCACCAGTCGGCCGTGAACTCCACCAGGACCGGGCGGTCCGCCTTCAGGACCTCATCGTCGAAGTCGGCGTCCGTCACTTCGGCGACGCCTGCTGCGTGGATCATTCGTGTTCCCCTCCGTCGGTCACATGGGTCAGCTCGCACAGCGGCTCGGGTCCGCCCGGCAGCTCCGCCTCGGCCCGGGCGAGCTGAGCGCCCACCTGGGCGCGTACCGACCGGAGTTGCTCGATGAGCGTGTCCAGCTCGCCGAGCTTGGCGCGGTAGACGGCGATCGAGGCGGGACAGGAGTCCCCGGCCGGGTGACCGGCGCGCAGGCATTCGACGAACGGCCGCGTCTCCTCCAGGTCGAACCCGAAGTCCTGCAGGGTCCGGATCTGCTGGAGCAGTCGCAGGTCGTCCTCGTCGTACGTGCGGTAGCCGTTCACCGCGCGCCGGGCGGGCAGGAGCCCGCGGGACTCGTAGTAGCGCAGGGTGCGGGTGGTGGTTCCGGCCCGTTCCGCGAGCTCGCCGATTCGCATGTCCCCGACGGTAATCCTTGACCTCGGCGTCAAGGCAAGAGCGTCGGCGGCAGGTAGACGCGGTAGGTTTCCCGGCCGCGTACGTGAGGCAGGGCCGTGGCCCGCCAGATGCGCGCATACGGCGGTGGAGCATTGCCGCCCGCCACGACGACGGCCACCGGCATGCGGTGTGCGGCGTCCTCGATGCCGCCGGGCGTGATGCTGGCGTCATGGCCACTGGGCTGGCGGGAGGTGCATCCCGCGTAGTAGGCGATGGGGACGGCATCGTGGCCGCTGACCATGCAGGGCGGGCGGACGCCCAGCCGGTGCAGACCGGCGGCGATCGCCGAGTAGTGCGTACGCAGGGAGCGGTTGACGTCCAGCATCTGGCTGAGCACTCCGTACTGGACCGCGAGGTGGCCGGTGAGGGCCAGGGCGAGGACTCCGGCGCCGACCGGCCGCAGTGACGGCCGGACGGCGGTGACCAGGAAAACGGCCAGGAAGACGAGGCACTCGGCCACCGGCAGCGCGAGGAGCGCGTAGGCGGGAAGGAGAAAACGCGGCGCGGCGTAGTCGATGAGGAAGAGGTACGGCACCGCGAGCGATGCGGCGGTGCAGGTCGCCAGCAGAGCGGCTGCGCCTCGGTGCGAGCGGGAGCCCGGGTACGAGCCTGAGCCCCGGTCCGCGCGGAACGCCGCCGCGATGCCCGCGGCCGTGAGCACCGGCAGCGCGAACCACCATGCGGCCGCCGCCGGATGCTTCCAGGGCACGTCGCACGGGCGGCACAGCGAACGCCCGTCCAACGCCCGCACCTGGTCGTCCACAGCCATGTGCCAGCCCAGGCCGCCCTGGATCTCGCTCGCGCGGTGGAGCCGTGCGCCCAGACCGCCGTAGTGCGCGTACGCCTCGACGACCCACGGCACGGCCCCGACCAGGAACCCGATCGCGACCGCGGCGAACACCGCCGGACGGCGCCACCCCGGAACCAGCAGGGCCGAAGCGGCCAGCGGCAGCGCCAGCCACAACCCGTCGGAAGGGCGCATGAGCACCACGACGGCAACGGCGGACCCGACACCGATCACCGCCCTGCGTTCCCCGGGACGGGGCACGGCTCGCAGGAACCAGCCGACGGCGGCCAGGGCCCCGAGCGCGCACCACAGGTTGGGCATGGCCTGGGGGCCGTAGAAGAGCGTGATCCACAGGCAGCAGAACAGTGCGCCCGCGCAGCCGAGCACAGCGACGGGCACCAGCCTTCGCCAGATCCACAGGCAGGCGAACAGCCCGCCGCCGGACACCAGAGCCAGATAGACCCGGATCGCGGTGGTGGACGCGGTCAGGGAGGCCACCGGAGCGACGAGATAGGAGATCCCCCGCGCGCGGGGCGCGCTGAAGTACGCGGGCGGGGCATTGCCTCCGACCTGGCTGACGTAGACGGTCTCGTCCCAGCCGAGCCCGGAGCCGGGTACCACCAGGATCAGCTGAGCGGCGGTGAAAACCCCGGCGACGGTCAGCAGCCACGGGAGCGGACGCCCGCCTGTCGTCCATCGAGGGCGCCTCCGCGTGGGGGCAGGCACCGGGTGCAGCGCCAGGCGTTCTTGCATGATGAGTCCTCGCCGAGAGCCCCCGGGCCGGGAGGGGACTGGTACGCCGGTAACACTGCGGCGGGGGTGGGGAGCGGGCAACCGGGGAGGCCATTCGGCGTAAGGGCGCGCGGCTACCCGGTGGCCGCCTGCCCCTTTCCCCCACGGTGATCCCCATCCCGGCTTCGGTCCGCCCGCACAGCATCCGCGACTCGGCAGCCGCCGCGGACCTGACCCTGAGCGAGCCGGACCTCGCGACCCTGGACGCCACAGGCGACGGTTCCCGTAACTCACCGGATGAACAGCTTCCGGTCGGGGACCGAGCCCGACCCCCTCCCACCAGGCACGCGTACCAACTGGCCTCTACATTCAGGAAGTTAAGGGTGTGCGGCCATTGACGGCCGCACTGTCTACATCTACAAAACAATCTGAGAGCGCTCTCAACGGACCCGCGGCACCACCCTCCCGGAGGTGTTCCTTGAGCACGAGCCGCATCAGACGCACCCCCCTGCTCACCGTCATCGTCGCCCTGGCCGTCGCCCTCGCCGGCTTCATCGCCGTCACCGGCGCCGGGCAGGCGCGCGGCGACGTACCCCCCACGCCCGGCTGGAACCTCCAGTGGAGCGACGACTTCAACGGCGCCAACCGCACCCTGCTCTCGGCCGCCAACTGGCAGATCGACCTCGGCCACGCCTACCCCGGCGGGCCCGGCAACTGGGGCACCGGAGAGATCCAGAACTACACCGACAACCCCGACAACGTCTCCCTCGACGGCGGCGGCAACCTGCGCATCACGCCACTGCGCGACGGCGCGGGCAACTGGACCTCCGGCCGTATCGAGACCAAGCGCGCCGACTTCAAGGCACCGGCCGGCGGCACCCTGCGCATCGAGGGCCGCATCCAGATGCCCAATGTCACCGGGCAGGCCGCGCTCGGCTACTGGCCCGCGTTCTGGGCGCTGGGCTCCCCCTACCGCGGCAACTACTGGAACTGGCCGTCCATCGGCGAGTTCGACATCATGGAGAACGTCAACGGCATCAACTCCGTCTGGGGCGTGCTGCACTGCGGCGTCAACCCCGGCGGCCCCTGCAACGAGACCAGCGGCATAGCCAACAACCGCGCCTGCCCCGGGGCCAGTTGCCAGTCCGCCTTCCACACCTACCGCTTCGAGTGGGACCGCGCCGTATCCCCCAATGAGCTGCGCTGGTACGTGGACGGCCAGCTCTTCCACAGCGTCGCCGAGAACCGCGTGGACGCCGGGACCTGGGCGAACATGACCAGCCACGCGGGCTACTTCATCCTGCTGAACCTCGCGATCGGCGGCGCGTTCCCGGACGCGCTCGCGGGCAAGACCCCCACCGCCGCGACCGTCCCCGGCCGCCCGATGCTCGTCGACTACATCGCCGTGTGGACCAAGGGTGCGGGAGACCCGAGCACCCCGCCCACCACTCCGCCGCCCACCACCCCGCCGCCGTCCGGCTCCTCGCAGCTGTATCTGCGTACGGGAGGCGGCGCGGGCGATCCGGCGGCATCGGCCGCGACGGTGAGCCTGGCCTCGGCGGGCGGCGCCAACTACGACGGCACCCCGCACAATCCGCAGGTCTTCACCTCGACCGGGATCACCCGCAGATACAACGGCGGCCCGACCCAGTTCGACCTCTTCGTCGACGCGGGCTCCACGGTCGCCAACGGCCAGCAGGTCAGGGTGAGTTACGACCGTACGAGCGACGGCACCTGGGACCGGACGGAGACGTACAACTACTTCGCCACCGATCCCCTCCCGGGCTATGAGCACTACACCCAGGCCAGAGGCCTCAAGTCGGCCACCGGAGCACTCGGCGACCTGGCGGGCGGCACGGTGCGGATCGAGGTCTGGAGCGCGATCGGCAACGGCGCCAGCACGCTCGGCGTCGGCAACCAGTCCGTCGTACGCATCCCCTTCGACTGACCGATCAGGAGGACCCACCATGCTCCGCCGAATGCTCGCGAGCACCGCCGCCGTGATCTTCCTGGTGACGGTGGGATGGGTGACCGCGAGGGAAACCGACGCACCGGCGCCCGATACCGCCAAGAGCCACGCAGGTCGTTTGGCACACACCGGTCACTCAGGGCACGCGTACACCTTCACCGCCGAGCAGTCAGCCGCGATCGTCGCCCAGGCGGCGGCCCCGGTGCGCGGCAGCGAATTCCGCGCGGACTGCTTCTCCAGCCACCGGCAGGGCGACGACCCGATCGTCTTCCCCGGCCAGGCGGGCCGCTCGCACATCCACGAGTTCTACGGGAACCACACCGCAGGCGCGTCCTCGACGCTCCAGTCGCTGGCCGCCGGCACCACCAACTGCACGCCCACCGTGGACCTCTCCTCGTACTGGACCCCCACCCTCTACAAGAACGGAGCCCCCGTGGCCCCCGAGCGGGTCACCGTCTACTACCAGGGCATCACCGACCACACCCGGGCCGTGGCCCATCCGCGGGGTCTGCGGTACGTCGTCGGCAACGCCCTGGCCACGTCCCCCGACCAGAACCCGGCCGCGCGCTGGAGTTGCGTGGGCCGCCCCGAATCCAGCCGGGAGTTCATCAACTGCCCGCCGGGCACCAAGCTGGAGAACTATCTGGACTTCCCCACCTGCTGGGACGGGAAGAACCTGGACAGCGCCAACCACCGGGACCATATGGCGTACGCGGTGGGGCAGACCTGTCCCGCCTCGCACCCCGTGGTCGTGCCACGCCTCGAGCTGCTGATCACCTGGCCGGTCAACGGGGGCGGTCTGACGCTCGCGGGCACGAGGAAGGGCGTCAATGTCACCGATCAGCCCGGCTACACCTTCCACGGCGACTTCTTCAACGCCTGGGACGACGCTGAGCTGAAGCGCAGGGTGGCCAACTGCATTGTCGCGGGATACATCTGCGGGACGGACGGCAATCCGATCCAGCAATGACCGCCGCACCATGGCGCGCCGCTCACGTCAGCCGGGGAAGCGGCGGACGTAGCGGCGCTGCCAGGGGGTTTCGACGGCGCGGGGATCGTAGTTCCGGCGTACGAAGTCCACCGCCGCCTCGGCCGCAACCCCGTCGAGAACGGCGATACAAGCCAGCGCGGTACCGGTGCGCCCGCGACCGCCCCCGCAGGCGATCTCGACGCGTTCGTCCGCGGCCCGCTCCCATACCTCGGCGAGGGCCGCACGGGCGTCATCCGGGCTGCTGGGCAGCCGGAAGTCCGGCCAGCGCAACCACCGGGCTTCCCAGGGGACTTGGGGAGGCGGCTTCCCGAGCAGATAGACGCCGTACGCTGGCAGCGGCCCGGCGGGCAGGGGATGGCGAAGGCCCCTGCCCCGGACGAGCCGCCCGGAGGGAAGCCGCAGAACACCGGGGCCGGCCGGCTGCCAGGTCTCGTGCGCGGGATCGGGCACGTGCGCTGGATCGGGATCGGTCACCTGCTCACCGTATGCGCTGCCGCCCGGCGCCGGCCCGGGGCTGCGAAAGAGCCTGGACCGGCGCCCACTGCGCGCCGGTCCCGGCTCCTGTCAGGCCCTCAGGGACCTCACACCTTCACCGGCACCTCGTCCTCCTCGCGCGGCTCCGGCACCTCCGCGTCGCCGACCTGACCGCGGGTGTCATCGTCGAGCAGGGTCTTCTCGTCGAACGGGATCCGCCCGGCCAGCACCTCGTCCACCCGCGACGTGTCGATCTCCTTCGTCCAGGTGCCGACCAGCACCGTCGCCACCGCATTGCCCGCGAAGTTGGTCAGGGCGCGCGCCTCGCTCATGAAGCGGTCGATGCCGACGATCAGGCCGACGCCGTCGACCAGTTCGGGACGGTGCGACTGCAGGCCGCCCGCCAGCGTCGCCAGGCCCGCGCCGGTGACACCCGCCGCGCCCTTGGAGGCGACGAAGAGGAAGAGCAGCAGCGCGATCTGCTCCCCGAGCGACATGGGGTTGCCCATCGCGTCGGCGATGAAGAGCGAGGCCATGGTCATGTAGATCATGGTGCCGTCGAGGTTGAAGGAGTAGCCGGTCGGAACGGTGATGCCGACCACCGGCTTGCTGACGCCCAGGTGCTCCATCTTCGCGATGAGCCGCGGGAGGGCGGACTCGGACGAGGAGGTGGACAGGATCAGCAGGAACTCACGACCCAGGTATCTGAACAGCGTGAAGATGTTGACGCCCGCGACGATGCGCAGCAGCGTGCCGAGCACGATGAACACGAACAGGAAGCAGGTCACATAGAAGCCGAGCATCAGTACGGCGAGGCTCTTGAGCGCGTCCAGACCGGCCGACCCGGTGACGGCGGCGATCGCGCCGAACGCGCCGATCGGCGCGGCCCACATCACCATGGCGAGGATGCGGAAGACGAGGCGCTGGATGTGCTCGACACCGCGCAGCACCGGCTGACCGGCCGAGCCCATCGCCTGCAGGGCGAAACCGGCGAGCAGCGCGACGAGCAGGGTCTGCAGCACCTCGCCCTCGGTGAAGGCGGAGACGATCGTGGTCGGGATGATCCCGAGCAGGAATTCCGTCGTGTCCTTGGCCTCGGCCGAGATCTGGCTGTGGCCCGCGTCCTTGACCGCGTCGGTCAGGGCGAGGCCCTCACCGGGCTGAAGGATGTTGCCGACGACCAGCCCGATGCCGAGCGCGACCATCGACATGGCCAGGAAGTAGCCGAGCGCTATGCCGCCGACGGCGCCGACCTTGGCGGCCTTGCGTACCGAGCCGATGCCCAGCACGATCGTGCAGAAGATGATCGGCGAGATCATCATCTTGATCAGGTTCACGAAGCCGGTGCCGAGCGGCTTGAGCTCGACTGCGAACTCAGGGGCTGCCAGGCCCACGACGATGCCCAGCACCACCGCGATGATCACGGCGATATAGAGATAGTGCGTACGGTCCCGCCTGACGGCTCCTGTAGCCACGGGGTCCTCCTTGTTCGAATTCATCCATGTCCCTATGGATGCCGTGACTATCGCCCACCCTGTGACCCCGGTCACCCTTACGTTCGTTTCGTTCACGCAATTTCGGCCAGGCAGACTGGGTCCATGCGCATACCCCGTCCTCGCAGCCTCGCCGGCCAGCTCTTCGCGATGCAGGTCGTGCTGGTCGCCGCGATCGTGGCGGGCTGCGCCCTCTTCACGTACATCACCGACCGCTCCCAGGCGGAGGAGACCGCACGCCGTCAGTCCAGGGCCACCGCCACCGCCGTCGCGCGCTCGCCCTCGGTGGTCGCCGCGGCACGCTCGGCGCATCCGACGGAGCAGCTCCAGCCGTACACGGAACGGCTGCGCCGTGACGCGGGCGTCAACTTCGTCGTGATCATGGCTCCGGACGGCACCCGCTGGACGCACCCGGAGCCGGGCGAGATCGGGAAGACGTATCTGGGGAACATCGACGAGGCATTGCAGGGCAAGATCTACAGCGAGAAGCACCTGGGCACGCTCGGTCCTTCGGTACGGACGGTGGCGCCCGTCTACGACAACGGGAAGATCACCGGGCTCGTCAGCGCGGGCATCACCATCGAGAAGATCAGCGAGCAGGTGAGCAAGCAGGTCGCCGCGCTGCTCGGGGTCGCGGGCGCGGCGCTCGCGCTGGGCGGCCTCGGTACGTACGTGATCAACGCGCGGCTGCGGCGGCATACGCACGGCATGAACGCGGCCGAGCTGAGCCGGATGCACGACTACCACGAGGCCGCGCTGCACGCCGTGCGCGAGGGTCTGGTGATGCTCGACGGACGGCGGCGGATCGCCCTGGTGAACGACGGGGCCCGGGAACTCCTCGGGCTCGACGAGGACGTGGTCGGCCGGCCGGTGGACAGCCTCGGCCTGCCCGCGCCGCTCACCGGCGCGCTGCTGTCGGCCGAGCCCCGGGTCGACGAGGTCCATCTGACCGCGGACCGGGTCATCGTCGTGAACACCAGCCCGGTCGTCGGGGGCGAGCAGCGCGGGACGGTGGTCACGCTGCGGGATCACACCGAACTCCAGGCGCTCTCGGGCGAGTTGGACTCCGAGCGGGGCTTCACACAGGCGCTGCGCTCACAGGCGCACGAGGCGGCCAACCGCCTGCATACGGTCGTCTCGCTCATCGAACTCGGCCGCGCGGACGAGGCGGTCGAGTTCGCCACGGCGGAACTCGAGCTCGCGCAGGCCCTGACCGACCGCGTCGTCGGCTCGGTCGGCGAGCCGGTGCTGGCCGCACTCCTGCTGGGCAAGGCGGCGCAGGCCAACGAGCGGGGTGTGGAGCTGGTGCTCGCGGAGGACAGCCGTATCGACGACGGCCTGCTGCCGCCGTCGCTGCCGGCGCGCGACCTGGTGACGATCCTGGGCAATCTGATCGACAACGCGGTGGACGCGGCGTCGGAGGCGGGGACCACGCGATCGCTGCGCGCCCGGGTCACGGTCACGGCCCGCGCGGAGAACGACGAACTGCTGCTGCGGGTCGCCGACACGGGCGCGGGAGTCGACCCGGCGGACGCGGACGAGGTCTTCCGCCGCGGCTGGTCCACGCACGGCGCGGGCCGCGGTCTGGGCCTCGCCCTGGTCAGGCAGGCGGCACACCGCAGCCGCGGCACGGTGCGTTTGGCCGAGGGCCCGGAGGGCGGCGCGGAGTTCACCGTACGCCTGCCGCTGAGACCTGCGGAGGTACGCGCATGAGCCGGGGTACGCCTGCGGCGGGCCTTGTCCCCTACCCGCCCCTTCCCGAACTGGGGCTCCGCCCCCGAACCCCCGCGCCTCAAACTCCCCCAGACTTCGTCCGGGGGGACCCCCACGGGGCTGAAATGTGCGGCTGGGCCGCACATTCAGCCCGTCCGGCGTTTGAGGACATGCGGCCGAAGGTCGCATACGGGGTCTGGGGGCCTGCCCCCAGTTCGGGAAGGGGCGGGGAGGGGAATGCCCCGCAGGGCACCGCACCTCGGACGCCCGCGCCGGAAACCCCCCGCTCCGCCGGGCCGCGGCCCGCGCCCCGCGAGGTGGCCCAATGACCGACGCCCCCACCCCCATCCGCGTCCTCGTCGTCGAAGACGACCCCGTCGCCGCCGACGCGCACGCCCTCTACGTCGGCCGCGTCACCGGGTTCGCCGTCGCCGGGGTCGCGCACTCCCGGTCCGAGGCCGTCCGCGTCCTGGAGCGGACCGCGGTCGATCTGCTGCTGCTCGACCTGTATCTGCCTGACGGCCACGGGCTCCATCTCCTACGGTCCCTGCGCGCCGCCGGCCACTCCGCCGACGTCATCGCCGTGACCTCCGCCCGCGACCTCGCGATCGTGCGGGAAGGAGTGTCCCTCGGGGTCGTCCAGTACGTCCTGAAGCCCTTCACCTTCGCCACCCTCCGCGACAGGCTCACCCGGTACGCCGAGTTCCGGGCCGCGGCCGGGGAAGCCAGTGGCCAG
The DNA here is from genome assembly GCF_036147535.1 of Streptomyces sp. NBC_00322. Classification (NCBI taxonomy): domain Bacteria; kingdom Bacillati; phylum Actinomycetota; class Actinomycetes; order Kitasatosporales; family Streptomycetaceae; genus Streptomyces; species Streptomyces sp. NBC_00322. The sequence continues at coordinate 2,973,624 of NZ_CP108019.1, forward strand.
GACGAGGTGGACCGGGCGCTCGGCGCCCTGCGCGCGCCCCAGGGCGGCGGGCTCCCCAAGGGCCTCAGCGCGCCCACGCTCGCCGCGGTCACCCGGACGCTGCGCGATTCCGCCGCCGGGCTCACCGCCGCGGAAGCGGGCACGGCCGTCGGCATCTCACGGATCACCGCGCGCCGCTATCTGGAGCACCTGGTCACCGAGGGCAGGGCCGCGCGCAGCCCGCAGTACGGACAGATCGGGCGTCCCGAGCTGCAGTACCGATGGATCACTTCCAGCCGCTGAACCGGTGTGCCCTGCACGGGGATTGACCCTGCTGACGGGCCGGACCTACGGTCACCGGGCAGCCCCTGTGGCTTCGAGGAGGTCGTGCCCGTGCGCCCCACCGCCCCACTCGCCCTCGTCCCGTTAGCCGCTGTCGTCGCAGCCTCACTCACGGCCTGCGGCGGCAGTTCCGGCAGCGACCCGGACACCATCAAGGTCGCCTACAACCGTTCCACCGACAACAAGGTCCGTTTCAAGGACACCTTCCTCGAGTCGGTGAAGAAGCAGTTCGAGAAGGACCACCCCGGCAAGAAGGTCAAGCTCGTCCCGATCCAGGCCCCGGACAACGACTACGCCACCAAGGCGCAGCAGATGATGCGCTCCCCCAAGACCGCGCCGGATCTGGTCTACGAGGACACCTTCCGCATCAACTCCGACATCAAGGCCGGGTACTTGAAGCCGCTGGATGGCTATCTCCCGAAATGGAACCAGTGGAGCCAGTTCGTCGAAACGGCGAAGTCCGCGGCCAAGGCGGAGGACGGCAGGACGTACGGCATCCCGGACGGCACCGACACCCGCGGCCTCTGGTTCAACAAGGAGATCTTCGCGAAGGCCGGTCTGCCCGCCGACTGGCAGCCGAAGAACTGGGAAGAGATCCTGACCGCGGCCCGGACGGTCAAGAAGAAGGTCCCGGGCGTCATCCCGCTCAACGTCTACACCGGCAAGGGCCCGGGCGAGGCCGCGGTGATGCAGGGCTTCGAGATGCTGCTGTACGGCACCGGCGACGACCCCCTCTACGACCCGTCCGCCAAGAAGTGGGTCGCGGGCGCCAAGGGTTTCCGGGACGCCCTCGGCTTCGTACGCACGGTGTACGGGGAGAAGCTCGGCCCGGACGTCTCCGACGCCCTCGACCCCAACATCGGCACGCGGGTGGCGACCGAGCTGCTCCCGGAGGGCAAGCTGGCGATCGACCTCGACGGTTCCTGGATGGGCCAGCAGTGGCTCGCATCGGGCGCCAAGCCGTGGCCCCAGTGGGACAAAAAGCTGGGCCAGGCGCCGATGCCGACGCAGAACGGTCAGGCGCCGGGCAAGGTGTCCATGTCGGGCGGCTGGACCTGGGCGATCCCGCAGAAGGCCAAGAACCCTGATCTGGCCTGGGAGTTCATCACGGCCATGCAGACCCCGGCCAACGCGGTCCAGTGGACGATCGTCGACGCGCAGATCGCCGTACGCAAGGACGTCGCCGCCGACGCCCGCTATCTGAAGTCCATGCCGGGCATCGACTTCTTCACCTCTCTTGTGCAGTACACCCACTACCGTCCCGCGCTGCCGGTCTATCCGCAGGTCTCGACGGCGATCGGCGAGGCGATGGAGAAGGTGACGACGGGCGACGCCTCGGCGGCGGACGCGGCGAAGGAGTACGACGAGCAGCTGAAGACCATCGTCGACGGCGCGGTCACCACCAAGTGAGCAGCGCGAGAAGGAGGCCCTGGCGGTGGGTGCCGATCGCCCCCGCCACGCTCCTGCTGCTGCTCTTCCTGGCGGGACCGATCGGCTACTGCGTCTGGATCGCGTTCACCGACACCCAGCTGACGGGCGCGTCGGGCTCCGACTTCGTCGGCCTGGACAACTTCCGCAGGGCTTTCGCCGACGCCGGCTTCCGCAATGCCGTCTGGCTCACCCTCGTCTTCACCTTCGTCTCGGCGATCGTCGGCCAGAACACGCTGGGGCTGGCTCTCGCGGGTCTGATGCGCGCGGCGTCCCGTCCCGTCCGTACCCTTACGGGCACCTTGGTGATCACCGCCTGGGTGCTGCCGGAGATCGTCGCGGCCTTCTTGCTCTACACCTTCTTCCGCCGCGAGGGGACCCTGAACGCACTGCTCGACTGGCTTCATCTGCCGTCCCAGAACTGGCTGTTCACGCTGCCGATCCTGGCGGTGTCGTTCGCGAACGTCTGGCGCGGCACCGCGTTCTCGATGCTGATCTACTCCGCCGCGCTGGCCGAGATCCCCCGCGACATCACGGAGGCGGCCGAGGTCGACGGAGCGAGCGGCCCGCGCCGCATCTGGCACATCACGCTGCCGATGATCCGCCGTTCGATCGGCACCAATCTGATGCTGAACACGCTCTCCACGCTCTCGGTGTTCGGGCTGATCTGGGCGATGACGCGCGGCGGCCCGGGCAATCGCAGCCAGACACTGCCGGTGTTCATGTACGACCAGGCGTTCCAGAAGAGTCTGATCGGCTACGGCACGGCGGTGGCACTGCTGCTTCTGCTCGTGGGCTCGCTCTTCTCGGTCGTCTATCTGCGGCTGATGCGGGTGGAGGTGTGATGCGCCGGGCCACCCGCGCCCGGCTCGCCGCCGACGGCGCACTGCTGGGCACCGCCGCGGCCTTCGCGCTGCCGCTGGTGTGGCTGGTGCTCTCCTCGGTGGACGCTGAGGCGGACCTGCGGGTGCGCGCGCCGTCGTCGTTCACCGCGGACAACTTCGACGCGGTACTCACCGACGAGATCACCTTCACGCCGATGCTCAACAGCCTGCTGCTGTGCGGGGGTGCGACGCTGCTGACGGTGGTGTGCGCCGCGCTCGCCGCGTATCCGCTCTCGCGCCACCGTTCGCGCTTCAGCCGCCCGTATCTGCTGACGATCCTGTTCACGACGTGTCTGCCGATCACGGCGGTCATGGTCCCGGTCTACGGCCTGTTCGTACAGGTCAATCTGATCGACACGATGTACGGCACCGGTCTCTTCCTCGCCACCTCCCAACTGCCGTTCTCCATCTGGCTGATGAAGAATTTCATGGACGGCGTCCCGGTGGTCCTGGAGGAGGCCGCGTGGACGGACGGCGCGTCGTATCTGCAGACTCTGACCAGGGTCGTACTGCCCCTGATGGGCCCGGGCCTGACCGTGGTGACGATCTACACCTTCATCCAGCTCTGGGGAAACTTCTTCGTACCGTTCATGCTGATCCTGTCCCCCGAGCAGATGCCCGCGTCCGTCTCGATCTTCACCTTCTTCGGCAACTACGGATCGGTGATCTACGGCCAGCTCGCGGCCTTCTCGATCCTGTACTCGGCACCGGTGCTGGTGCTGTACGTACTGATCGCCCGCAGGCTGGGCGGCGGTTTCGCCCTGGGCGGGGCCGTCAAGGGGTGAGTGGCTGCCCTGTACCGTCACATGACGTTACCAAGAGGTAACGATCAGCTCGGACGTTCCTACGACAAGTCGCTCTGGGTGAACGCACCGTAGTCGCCGCCCCCTCCGGCCCCCTAGCGTGTCGGCGTGCACCACAACCCGTCCCCGCCCTTCAACGCCCCCGCCGCGCGCCGACTGCGCGAAGCCCTCGGCATGGCCCCCGGCCATGTCGCCTACGGCCTTCGCGCCCAGTACGGGATCCATGTCTCGCCCGACGTCGTGGTCCAGTGGGAGCGGGGGCTCTCCAGCCCCGGCGCGCGCGAACTGACCGCGCTCGCGGGGGTGTTGTGGTGTGCGCCGCACGATCTGCTCACCGAGGCGACCACCCTGCGCGAGCACCGGATGGCACGCAGCCTCGCCCCCGAGGAACTCGCGCGCCTCGTCGGCATGGACGTGGGCTCGTATCTGCGGATGGAGGACTCGGGCCGCTGGCGCGGCAACGAGCGCCAGACCGCGGCGCTCTCCGAGGTACTCGGCCTCGGCCCCCGCGAACTCCTCACGGCGACCGGCCGGGACGCGGACCTCGCGGAACTGCTCCGGGACGCGGTGAAGGCGCGCTGGCAGGCGTACGTACGCCCGGTGGGCAAGATGCTGCCGATGCGGCGGGAGCACCTTGAGGGCGTGCTCGAGGAACTGCACTCCGACTACCAGTCCCGGATGGTGGCGACACTCGCGTGGGGCGCGACGACGAAGGACACGGGGGAGCCGGGGCGGGACTTCCTGGACCGGATAGTGGACCACTTCTGGGACTTGGCGCGGGTCTAGGTCCTGCACCCTGCCCTCAATCCAGGCAGAATTCGTTTCCCTCCGGGTCGGTCATCACGATGATCCCCTCGTCCAGGCCATTGGGCTCGAGCCGGTTCAGCCGCTTCGCTCCCAGCCCCTCCAGCCTGGTGGCCTCCACCTCCAGCGTGGCCATCCGCTCGTCCCCGGTCAGGCCGGGTGCTGCGCGCACATCCAGGTGCAAGCGGTTCTTCACCGTCTTTCCCTCCGGGACCTTCTGGAAGAACACCCGCGGCCCCTTGCCGTCCGGATCCGTGATGGCCGACCGGTCGTTGTGGTGCTCGGGCGGCACGCCCCACGCCGTCAGCGCAGCCGTCCAGTCGGGGAAGCCCTCGGGCGGCGGCTGGATGCGATAGCCCAGCGCCTGAGCCCAGAACGCCGCCTGCGCGCCCGGATCGGCGCAGTCGTAAGTCACCTGGAATTCCTTGGCCATGCCGCCTCCGACCGCTCGAAACCTGCCCACGTCCTCGCCCCGGTCGCCTCCCGGAACACACCGCCATCCTCGCACCGCCCTCGGACAAGCCGCTCGCCGACCACGGTGTCAGTCACCCGCCCCCAGCACCAGCCCAGGACCGGCAACCCCGACCGCCCCCGCGAAGCCTTCGCCCGCCGCCTTCAGCACCCCCTCCGCCACGGTGAACGCGGCTTGCAGCTCGGCCGCACATCCAGCCCCGCAGGCGCCACCCCCGCCGGGCACGTCGCCAGGTCCCGCCGGGCAGCGTCGGAAGACTGACGGCCCGTCGGATCACGGAACCAGCCGAAGCGCCAGGGATGTGACATCCGTTCTTCGGGGTCCAGCAGTGGAGGATTCACTCATTACCCGTGAGTCCTGTCGTGATGACGATATCGGGGGCGCGCGCCGGATGTTACGCGCGTCGACCCAGACGCCATGCCCTGGGAAACGCCCAAGGCAGTCCGCCATCACAGGAGGCCTCATCCTCATGAGCACGCGAAGAACTCACCGAGCCCTCGCGGGCCTGGCCTGTGCCGCCCTCGCGTTAGTCGCCCTGCCGGTCACCACCGCTCAGGCGGCGGCGGGGACCAGCGCCGGAGCACCGTCCCCCTCCACCTCTCTCTCCACGGCCGAAAAGATCCAGGACGCACTGGCCCGGAAGACCGCGGCCTCGCTGGGCGACGCGCCCTGGAGTGCGCAGCTGCGTACCGCCTCTCTTCGCTCCGCAGCGGTCGACCTGCTCGAACTGAGCCGACGGGCCGGCGCACCCGCCGGCCGGCGCATGGAGAGCGCCGTCGCCGAAGCCAACAGGGATCTTGCCGCGGCCAAGGGCCTGGGAGCGGGCACCGGATCGCTGCTCCGTATCAGGCTCGCCGACCCTTCGATGCGCGCCGGCCTCGCGAAGGGCGTGAAGCCGTTGGTGGCGGCTGCCGCACAGGACGACGACCGCATGTCGGTCACCGCCTACGACGGCGCCGGCCACCCGCACAAGCTCGATGCGAACAGGACGCCGGACCGGCCCGTGTATCTCATCGACATCGACACGTCCAAGGCTCTCGCGGCCGGCCTGGACATCCTCGACCGGGAACTGGCGAAGGCGGGCCTGGCCCTCCCGGCCCCGCAGAAGCCCGTCGCGCAGGGCACGTCCGGGGCAGCCGCGAGCGGCGTCTGGACGACGAAGATCACGTCCATCGGCGTGGCCGACGACCAGGAGCCGTGGTTCAAGGGCGGGGCCGAGACGTACGCCATCGTCACCGGCTGGGGACAGGACGGCGTCCCGCGCGTCGACACGGTGCAGATGCCGTATCTCGACGACGACGGGAAGACGTACTACCCGAACCAGGTCCTCGTGAAGTGGTTCAACTACAAGTACAACCTCGCCGACGTTGTCCTGATGGAGGACGACGGCGACACGAACTACAAGGCTCTTGCCCAAGCCATCGCGAGCGCACTGCTGACCCTCACCGACCAGGGCGTCTACGCACCCCTGGTGGACGCGGTACTCGCGGCCATTCCGGACTCCTGGTACACGGACGACCCGGACTATGTGGACTCCTGGTACTCCCTGTCCAAGCAGGACCAGGGCCGTCGCACAGGCGCCTCGGGCAATGGCTGGATGACCGTCGAGCCGTATTTCGTCGAGCAGTTCTGACCGCGTACCCCCTTCCGTAACGACGAAGCTACTAGCCGGTAGCTGGAACGCATCGTTCCGTCCACTGTCAGCCGCGATCATGCCGAGGTCCTGGCGCTTCCGCGCCCGGAACCGGACCCCACAGGAGTGAACCCCCCATGTATGCACGCAGATGGACCACCCGGGCGGCGGTGACGGTCGCCGCGCTTGCCCTCACCTCGTCCGTGACCGCCACAGCGAACGCCGCGACCCCCACCCTCACCTCGCAGCAGACGAGCACCAGCCGTCCGCTCCTCGCCGACGTCGACTACGCGACCTGGCAGCGCGACGTCTCCGCGGTCGTCGCCACCGCCCGCCCCTACATCGAGCAGCGCACGGCCGGTGCCTCGGGACAGCGCCTCGCGATGGTCCTGGACATCGACAACACCTCGCTGGAGACGGACTTCCACTACTTCTGGGAGTACCCGACCCCGGCGCTCAGGCCGGTGCTCGACCTGGTCCGTTACGCCGACTCCCGCGGCGTGGACATCTTCTTCGTCACGGCCCGCCCCGGCATCATCTACTCGCTCACCTCGTACAACCTCAAGAAGGTCGGCTACCCGGTCGACGGCCTGTACGTACGCGATCTGCCCGACCTGTTCGGCGAGGTCAGCGCGTACAAGACCGAGAAGCGGGCGGAGATCGAGGCCAAGGGCTACACGATCATCGCCAATGTCGGCAACAACACCGGCGACCTGGTCGGCGGTCACGCCGAGCGGACCTTCAAGCTGCCGGACTACGACGGCAAGCTGTCCTGACCCGGAAGACCGGCAGACACGTCCGCCGACCGTGCTCCAACCGCGGTCGGCGGACGGCCCGTTCACCGGTTCAGAAGACCGACTCCGCCTCGTACATACGGTTCTGTGGCACGGTCTTCAGCCGGGTGACCGCCTCCGCCAGCGGCACCGTCACCACGTCCGTGCCACGCAGCGCCGTCATCATGCCGAACTCACCGCTGTGCACGGCCTCCACCGCATGCCAGCCGAAGCGCGTCGCGAGCACCCTGTCGTACGCGGTGGGCGTGCCCCCGCGCTGCACATGCCCGAGGATGACCGGCTTGGCCTCCTTGCCGAGCCGGTGCTCCAGCTCCGCCGCGAGGCGGTTGCCGATGCCCTGGAAGCGCTCATGGCCGAACTGGTCGATCTCGCCCTTCTCGTACGCCATCGAGCCCTCGGCAGGGTGCGCGCCCTCCGCGACGCAGATCACCGCGAACTTCTTGCCGCGCGAAAAACGCTCCTCGACCATCTTCACAATGTCCTCGACCTGGAAGTGCCGCTCCGGCAGACAGATGCCGTGCGCGCCGCCCGCCATGCCGGACTCCAGCGCGATCCAGCCCGCATGCCGTCCCATCACCTCGACGACCATCACGCGCTGGTGCGACTCGGCGGTGGTCTTCAGCCGGTCGATGGCCTCGGTGGCGACCGTGACGGCGGTGTCGAAGCCGAAGGTGCGGTCGGTGGAGGAGATGTCGTTGTCGATGGTCTTGGGCACTCCGACGACGGGCATGCCCGCGTCGGCGAGCATCCGGGACGCGGTGAGCGTGCCCTCGCCGCCGATCGGGATGAGCGCGTCGATGCCGTACCGCTTCGCCAACTCCGCGGCGTTCTCAGCGGCTTCACGCAGCCGGCCGCGCTCCAGGCGGGCGGAGCCGAGGATGGTGCCGCCGCGGGCGAGGATGCCGCTGACGGCGTTGAGGTCGAGCGGGCGGTAGTGACCGTCGAGGAGGCCCTTGAACCCGTCCTCGAAACCGATGACTTCATCGCCGTAGCCGGTCAGAGAACGGTGCACAACCGACCGGATCACTGCGTTCAGGCCCGGGCAGTCGCCGCCTGCGGTGAGTACTCCGATACGCATCGTGCCGTGTCTCCTGCTCGTCAGTGATACATGTGAGCCCAGGTTCGATTGTTCCACGCGCGCCGGGAGCCCGGCGCTCCCAGGGCCTGTCGTTCGGATCTTGCCGGGTTCGCGTGCCCTGGCACGCACGCTCACTGATCCGGCCTGATCCAAACAACAGGCCCTAGCCACTGAGCCGCATGGCACTCGGACCCCGCTCGCGGGCCTGTCGACCGACCCTTGCCCGGCGGGCGTCCTACCTATCGCCGGAGGTATTGTCAAGAGGGCAAGGCCGCCCTGAGCGGCTTTTTTGTAGGTACCACCTTTCGTACGTCTCATACGCGACAGCATGGACGGGAGAGCACGCGTGACGCGCAGCGTGTACGTGACCGGGATCGACCGCTCGGACGGCCGGCAGGTCGTGGAGCTGGGGGTCATGGAGCTCCTGACCCGCCAGGTGGACCGGGTGGGCGTCTTCCGCCCACTGCTGCACGACCGCCCGGACCGCCTCTTCGACCTCCTGCGCGCCCGCTACCGGCTCTCGCAGGACCCGGCGTCCGTATACGGAATGGACTACCACGAGGCCTCCGCGCTGCAGGCCGAGAAGGGCACCGACGAGCTGGTCTCGCGGCTCGTCGAGCGCTTCCACCAGGTGGCACGCGCGTACGAGGTCGTGCTGGTCCTCGGCACGGACTACGCGGGCACCCAGCTCCCCGACGAGCTGGCGCTCAATGCCCGGCTCGCGAACGAGTTCGGCGCCTCGGTGATCCCGGTGGTCGGCGGCAAGGGCCAGACCGCCGAGTTGGTACGGGCCGAGACCCGCAATGCCTACCGCGCGTACGAGGCCCTGGGCTGCAATGTCCTCGCCATGGTCGTCAACCGGGTCCGGCCCGATGAGCGCGAGTCCATAGCCGAGCGGCTGGCGGCCCGCCTCCCCGTTCCCTGTTACGCCCTTCCCGACGAGCCGGCGCTCGCGGCTCCCACGGTCGCCCAGATCACCCACGCGCTCGGCGCCACCGTCCTCCTCGGCGACGACGCCGGTCTGGCCAGGGACGCACTCGACTTCGTCTTCGGCGGTGCGATGCTGCCGAACTTCCTGAGGGCCCTGACCCCGGGCTGCATGGTGGTCACCCCCGGCGACCGCGCCGATCTGGTGGTGGGAGCGCTGGCCGCGCACTCCGCGGGCACCCCGCCCATCGCGGGCATACTGCTGACGCTCAACGAGAGGCCGAGCGAGGAGATCCTCACGCTGGCCTCCCGGCTCGCGCCCGGCACCCCCGTCGTCCTGGTCCCCGGCATGAGCTTCCCGACGGCGGCCGAACTGTTCGGCCTCGAAGGCAAGTTGAACGCCTCCACGCCCCGCAAGGCCGAAACCGCGCTCGGCCTCTTCGAGCGACATGTCGACACCGGCGACCTCCTGGCCCGTATATCGGTGGCCCGCAGCGGCCGCGTCACCCCGATGATGTTCGAGCACGACCTCCTGGAGCAGGCCCGTGCCGACCGCCGTCGTGTCGTCCTGCCCGAGGGCACCGAGGAGCGGGTGCTGCGCGCCGCCGACGTCCTCGTGCGCAGGGACGTCTGCGACCTGACCCTGCTCGGCGACACCGAGGTCATCCGCAAGAAGGCCGCCGACCTGGGCATCGACCTGAGCACCACCCAGCTGATCGACCCGGCCACCTCCGAGCTGCGCCAGAGCTTCGCCGAGCGGTACGCGCAGCTGAGGGCACACAAGGGCATGACGGTGGACCTGGCGTACGACGCGGTGGCGGACGTGAACTACTTCGGCACGCTGATGGTCGAGGAAGGACTGGCCGACGGCATGGTGTCGGGTTCCGTGCACTCCACGGCCGCGACGATCCGCCCGGCCTTCGAGATCATCAAGACAAAACCGGACGCCTCGATCGTCTCCTCCGTCTTCTTCATGTGCCTGGCCGACAAGGTCCTGGTCTACGGCGACTGCGCGGTCAACCCGGACCCGGACGCCGAGCAGCTCGCGGACATCGCGATCCAGTCGGCGGTGACGGCGGCCCGCTTCGGCGTGGAGCCGCGGATCGCGATGCTCTCGTACTCCACGGGCACCTCCGGGTCGGGCGCGGACGTCGACAAGGTGCGCGAGGCGACCAAGCTGGTGCGCGAGTCGCGTCCGGATCTACGGATCGAGGGACCGATCCAGTACGACGCGGCCGTCGAGCCGTCCGTCGCGGCGACGAAGCTGCCGGAGTCCGAGGTGGCGGGCCGGGCGACCGTGCTGATCTTCCCGGACCTCAACACGGGCAACAACACCTACAAGGCCGTGCAGCGCTCGGCCGGCGCCGTGGCCGTCGGTCCTGTGCTGCAGGGTCTGCGCAAGCCGGTGAACGATCTGTCGCGCGGCGCGCTCGTCAGCGACATCGTGAACACCGTCGCCATCACCGCCATCCAGTCCCAGGGTCAGGAGCTCCCGGCATGACCGCCACCCGCGTTCTCGTCCTCAACTCCGGCTCCTCGTCGGTGAAGTACCAGCTGCTCGACATGCGGGACAGCTCGCGCCTGGCGGTCGGGCTGGTCGAGCGGATCGGCGAGGAGACCTCGCGTCTGGTGCACACCCCGCTCGGCGGCGGCGCCGGGAAGCGCGAGCGCAGCGGCCCGATCGCCGACCACGACACGGCGCTGAAGGCGGTCGCCGAGGAGCTGGCACAGGACGGACTCGGCCTGGACTCCCCCGAGCTGGCGGCGATCGGTCACCGGGTTGTCCACGGCGGGCTGAAGTTCACCGCGCCGACCGTGATCACCGACGAGGTGATGGCGGAGATCGAGCGGCTGGTCCCGGTGGCGCCGCTGCACAACCCGGCCAACCTCACCGGAATCCGTACCGCCCAGGCGCTGCGACCGGACCTGCCGCAGGTCGCGGTCTTCGACACCGCCTTCCACACGACGATGCCGGAGTCGGCGGCGCGCTACGCGATCGACGTGGAGACGGCGGACGCCCACCGGATCCGCCGCTACGGCTTCCACGGCACCTCGCACGCGTACGTCTCGCGCAGGACGGCGGCCCTGCTGGGCAAGGACCCCTCCGAGGTGAACGTCATCGTGCTGCACCTGGGCAACGGCGCGTCCGCCTCGGCGGTGGCGGGCGGGCGGTGCGTGGACACCTCGATGGGGCTGACACCGCTGGAGGGTCTGGTGATGGGCACCCGCTCCGGTGACATTGACCCCGCGGTTACGTTCCACCTCAAGCGGGTCGCGGGAATGTCGGTGGACGACATCGACGAACTGCTCAACAAGAGAAGCGGTTTGGTGGGGCTGTGCGGCGACAACGACATGCGGGAGATCCGCCGCCGGATCGAGGAGGGCGACGAGCGCGCGCGGCTCGCCTTCGACATCTACATTCACCGACTGAAGAAGTACATAGGCGCCTATTACGCGGTACTCGGCAGGGTGGACGCGATCGCGTTCACGGCCGGGGTCGGCGAGAACGCGGCGCCGGTGCGCGAGGCTGCCGTCGCGGGTCTGGAGGAGCTGGGACTCGTGCTGGACGCCGAGCGGAACGCCGCCCGCTCGGACGAGGCGCGAATTATTTCCGCGCCGTATGCCCGAGTTGTGGTGGCCGTGGTCCCGACAGATGAGGAGCTGGAGATCGCCCGGCAGACATTTGCACTGGTCACAGGCGTTTCCGCCGAGGGCAACGCCTGAGCGGAACGCCGCCCATTTGTACATTCCACCAGACGGAATATTCCGCGTCGAAACAAACCGATAGGATCCGCCTTATGCGCCGTTCCAAAATCGTTTGCACACTGGGCCCCGCCGTCGACTCCTACGAGCAGCTGAAAGCGCTCATCGAGGCCGGCATGAACGTGGCCCGTTTCAACATGAGCCACGGGACCCACGCTGAGCACGAGGAGCGGTACCACCGCGTGCGCAAGGCGTCCGAGGACACCGGCCACGCGGTGGGCGTGCTCGCCGACCTCCAGGGCCCCAAGATCCGTCTGGAAACCTTCGCCGAGGGGCCGGTCGAACTGGTCCGCGGCGACGAGTTCACCATCACCACCGAGGATGTCGCCGGCGACAAGTCGATCTGCGGCACCACATACAAGGGCCTCCCGGGCGATGTGTCCAAGGGCGACCAGATCCTGATCAACGACGGCAACGTCGAGCTGCGGGTCGTCGAGGTCGTGGCCCCCGAGGTCAAGACGATCGTCGTCGAGGGCGGCGTCATCTCCGACCACAAGGGCATCAACCTGCCCGGCGCGGCGGTCAACGTCCCCGCGCTCTCGGAGAAGGACGTCGAGGACCTGCGCTTCGCGCTCCGTATGGGCTGCGACCTGGTGGCGCTGTCCTTCGTACGGGACGCGAGCGACGTCAAGGACGTCCACAAGGTGATGGACGAGGAGGGCCGCCGGGTCCCGGTCATCGCCAAGGTCGAGAAGCCGCAGGCCGTCGAGAACATGGCGGACGTCGTGATGGCGTTCGACGGTGTGATGGTGGCGCGCGGCGACCTGGCCGTCGAGTACCCGCTCGAGAAGGTCCCGATGGTGCAGAAGCGCCTCATCGAACTGTGCCGCCGCAACGCCAAGCCGGTGATCGTGGCGACCCAGATGATGGAGTCGATGATCACCAACTCCCGCCCGACGCGCGCCGAGGCGTCCGACGTCGCGAACGCGATCCTGGACGGGGCGGACGCGGTCATGCTGTCGGCCGAGTCCTCGGTCGGCGCTTACCCGATCGAGACGGTCAAGACGATGTCGAAGATCGTCGTCGCCGCGGAGGAAGAGCTCCTGTCGAAGGGCCTCCAGCCCCTGGTCCCGGGCAAGAAGCCCCGCACCCAGGGCGGCTCGGTGGCACGTGCGGCCTGCGAGATCGCGGACTTCCTGGGCGCCAAGTCCCTGGTGGCCTTCACCCAGTCCGGCGACACGGCCCGCCGGCTGTCCCGCTACCGCGCGGAGCAGCAGATCCTGGCCTTCACGACGGACGCCTCGACGCGCAACCAGCTGACGCTGAGCTGGGGCGTGGAGTCCTTCCTGGCACCGTTCGTGGAGACGACGGACGCGATGGTCGACCTGGTGGACGCGGAACTGCTGAAGCTCCAGCGGTACAACGAGGGCGACATCATGATCATCACGGCGGGCTCCCCGCCGGGCGTGCCGGGGACGACGAACATGGTGCGGGTGCATCACTTGGGCGGGGTGGACGCGAAGTAGTCGCACGCGCCTGCAGAGTTGGCGAGGGCGGTACCCCGGACTGGTCCGGGGTACCGCCCTCGTCCTGTTCGTGTCAGGTGGTGACCTCGATGCCCTCCGCATTCCAGGCGCGGGCGAACCCGCGGCCTCGTGCCGAGACGGTCACCATGCCGGGCCCGTAGTCGACGTCACCCGCGATCTCACTGAGGGCGACCGGCGGCAACTCGACATCCATGTACTCCCCGGGGGACAGTTCGTACTCCATCCCCGACGGTTCGAACTGAACGGTGAGCGGCGCATCCACTGCCGATACTCGGAATCTCATCTGCCTACCAGTTCTTCAGGATGTACGCCATGAGATCAGCACGGGGACCCGCGCTCGGGTTCTGCGGCGTCACCTTGCGGACCTTGTCGTAGTACTTGAACACGGTCTCGACCTGGCTCTTGGTGAACCCGGCCTGCTTGACCTTGGCGACGTGCGCGGGATTCATGTAGTTCAGGTTGTCGACCTTGTTCGCCCACAGGATGCCCTTACCGAGTCCACTGGCATTGGCATAACCATGCGCTCGCGCCACGGCGTTCACGGCTTCGAGTTCCGGCGCGACCGCTGCGGCCGTCGACGCGGTGCGAACGGCACCTGTCGTGGCGTCGGCCGCCATGCCCGCATCCCTCGCCGCCGCCACGGCCTCGGTCATGCCCGAGCCGGCCACGGCCGCGGTCCGGATTCCCCTGACCAGCTTGGCGGCCACACCGATCACCGCCGGGGCCACGATCGCCGCCGCCCAGAGGCAGCCCGTGACCTTGCCGTCCCAGCAGTCCGTGAAGTCCTTGACCATGCCCTTGGCGAAGCCTTCGAGCATGGACTTGGTCAGCTCGAAGCCGTCGATGTGGACCTTGCGCGTCTCAGTGATGTTGATCGGCGCAGAGTCGACGTACTGCACTTCCAGATCGCCGGCGCACTGCGCAAGCGGCGTGTCCGGGAAGGCGCACAGGACGACGAAGTACAGCATCGTGCCGGTGACGTGGTAGTCGACTGTGTAGTCGCAGCCGTTCGTTCCAGTGCACAGACCATCGGACTCTGCCGTGGCCGTGACCCCGTACGGGACTCCCATCACCTCAGGGGCGCCCGCCGGGCCTGTCGTGCTCGCCGTCTCGATTTGCTTCTCGTCGCGCTTGTCCTCCTCGGTGCGGCTGGCCGCGGCCTGCGCCTCGTCCGCAGCATCCTGGGCCCGTGCCGCCGAGGCCTCCGCCGTGGTCGCGTCCCGCTCCGCCTGGTCAGCTACACCACGTGCGGTGCTCGCGTCGGTCTCCGCAGCGGTGGCCGCGCTGCGGGCCGATGCGGCATCCCGCTCGGCGTCCGTCGCCGCGGTGTCGGCCTGCGAGGCGTAACTGCCCGCTGAGTCGGCCGCGCCTTGTGCGGCCTCGGCGTCCTCCGTGGCCTGCTGGTTGTACGCGACGGTGTTGGCCTCGGACTTCTTCGCTGCCTTGGCCGAGGCATCCGCCGCACTGGCAGAGGCCTGGGCCTGCTCCGCCGACTTTGCGGCACTCGCCGCAGAGTCCGCGGCACTGGCTGCCGCCTCCGCAGCCGCCTTCGCGTCCACGCTTGCCTTCGCGGCCAGCTCCTTAGCCAGAGCCGCGGCCTTAGCAGCCTGCTCGGACTTGGCCTTCGCCACCGCTGCCTGCTGCTCGGCCGCGGTCTTCGCGGCCTGCCCGGTCAGTACGGCCAGACCCGCCGAGGAGTCGGTCTCCTTGTACGGGGAGCCCAGCTCGATGGCGTCGTTGGCCGGCTTGACGACCTGCGCCGCCGAGTCACGGGCGGCCGTGGCCGCCTGCGCGGTGGCGTACGCGTAGCCCGCGGAACGGATTGCGTCGGCCCCGGCCAGGACGGCCTCCGAACGGGCCACAACCGCATGGCCCTTGGCCTCCGCGGCCTTCTGCTTGGCGGTCTCTGCCTCCGCCTTCGCGGTGATGGCGTTCCACTTCGCCGCATCCGCCGCGTCGATGGCGTCGGCCGCTGCCGCGTGCGCCTTCTTCACCGCAGCCTCGGTGATGGCCACGTCCCGCTTGGCCGCGTCCGCCGCCGACTGGGCTCGCTCAGCCGCCGCGTCGGCACGGGTCGCTGCCGCACGGGCGTTGGACGCCGCTGTGGTGGCCTCATTGGCCGCAGTACGGGCCGATGTGGCCGCGGTCGTCGCGTTGTTCGCAGCGGTACGAGCCTGGGTGGCCGCCGCACGGGAGGCCTCCGCCGCCGAGGTGCCCTCGTCGGCCGCTGCCTGGGCCTCGAGAGCAGCAGCCCGTGCGTTGAGGGCGTCCCGGTTCCTCTCTGCCGCGAGGGCCCGGTCGCGAGCCTTGACCGCGTCGCCCTCAGATGAAAGTGCCTCGTTCTTCTTGGTCGCCGCGGTGGTTCCGGCGCTCTGCGCCGCAGCCAGCTGGTCCGCCGCAACCTGCCGCTCGGACTGGGCTTTTGTCTCAGCAGCCGCAGCCTTGCCGCGCTCGGACTCCGCAAGCTCCTTCTGGGACTTGGCGTAGTCGCGCTCGGCCTCTGCCTTGGCTCGCTTGGCGGCAGCGTCTGCGGCCGCGGTCTTCGCGGTCTGCTCCGCAGCCGCAGCCTTGAGCTGGGCAGCCTTCGCCTTGGAGGCGTTCTCGGCGGCCTTGACCGCCTGCGCGGCGGCACCGTCCGCGGCGGCCTTCGCCTGGGCGGCGGCCTCCTCTGCGGCCTTGCGGCGGAACTCCGCCTTGGCGGCGTGCGCCTGGGTCATCGCCAGCGCGTTGAGGGTCTTGGCATCGGCGGCAGACGCACGCGTGGCGTTCAGCGCGGTCTCCGTGGCCTTGGCCGCGGCCACCGTGGCGGCGACGGAGGCCTTGGTGATCTGGGCCGCCTGTTGCCCGTACATCACACCTCGGCCGCGCGGCTGACCGGCCGCATCGGCGATTGCGTACGCCTCGGCCTGGGCTTTGTCGACCTTCGCTTCCTGGGCCTTGGCGTCGACCACGGCGCGGGAGGTGACGTAGAGCCGACCGGTGGCGCGCGCCTGCGCGTTGAGGATCCGCTTGTTCACCTCGGCGAGCGTGGCCGCCGTCGGGTAGTCGGTGTTCTTGGCAGGGTCCTGCGTCGTCCAGTACGCCCGCCACTGCGTGAGGCGACTGGCGATCATCGACTGGCCGAGGGCCTCACCCATGGCCTGGGACGCCGTCTGCAAGGCCTTGTTGGCCTGCGCCTCGGCGGTCATGATCACCTCACGCTGGGCCTTCTGGCCAGCGAGCTCGTTCTGCCACTCGACGGAAGCGGTGGCCGCCTCGGCGCCGAGGACCTTGTGCGGGTCGTCCGGGTTGTGGCTGGCGCACGAGGCGAAACGTGCTTTGAGGTTTTCGACGTCGATCCGGAACTCCATCGAGTCGGGATCGGGTGCGCTGGTCGGGAACCCCCCGTTCTGCAGGAAGATCCGCGCGTCGTCGGCGTACATGGGGTGCATGAACGTCATGCCCTCCCACGCCTTGCGGTCCTCGTAGGTCTCGTACGTCTCCGGGTAGTACCGCTTGGTGGCGATATCGGTGACCGCGTCGGCGGACTCCTTGCTCGCCGGAGGCGTCATGTCCTCATAGAAGTCACCCTCCGAGGTCCAGAACTGATCGGCGATCCAACCGCTGAGGCCGGTCTGCACGAAGAGCTTGTCCTCGTCGTCGCCCGGGTTACCCGGCGGCTCATAGTCGTAGCCCGGGACGTCCCAGAACCCGGGGAAGCTGCTGAGCTGTTCCTGCCAGGCCTTCTGGCGCTCTTCGTTGAGCTCGAGCAGCTTGTCGTGGGACCTCTGGTGGTCCTTGTCGTACGCGGCGGAGAGCGGGGTGGGGTCCCAGTAGTTCGAAGCTGCAGCTGCGTGCAGCTGCTCGTCGGTTCCGGCCAGGCCCCCGCGGGCGACCGCCTTCATCTCTGCGCCGCCCTTGCGCAGGATGTAGTTGAGGCGGCACTGGTCCTGGCGGACCTTGGCCGCCTCTTCCAGGTTGAACTCCTCGGGGACGTCCGCGGTGCCGGTGGCGGCGGCGTTGAGGAAGTCGATAGCGGCGGGCGGGGTCTGCAGCCCGCTGCCGGAAACAGTGACGGCCAGCGATGTGGCCAGGGCCGTTGCGGCCAGAAGTCCAGACCATCTGCCGACTCTTCGGCGTCTGGGCAGATGTGCGTTGCTGCTCATGCCAGTTCAGCCGTCCTGTCAGAAGAGGGTGTCGAAGGAGGCCCAGCCAGAAGTCCCGATCTGGACCCTGGGGGCGAAGGGAGCGGTCGCGTTGCCGGTGCCCTTGAAGAGCCACAGCGAGCCGGCGCTGTCGTTGGCGATGAGGTCGGTCTTGCCGTCGCCGTCGTTGTCGCCGCTGGAGACGATCGACTTGTACGCTTCCCAGCCTTTGCCGACAGTGATCCGGCTGCCAAGTGCCGCGTCCTGTACGGCGTTTCCGGTGCCGGGGTAGATGTAGAGGGTTCCGTCGGTACCGCGAGCGATCAGGTCGGCCTTGCCGTCACCGGTGTAATCGCCGCGTCCGGCCAGGGCGTTCATCCCGTTCCAGCCGGCGGTGCCGATGCGGATCCGCGCGACCAGGGTGCCGTCTGCCTTGCCCTGGTAGAGCCAGAGCGTGCCGTCGGTGTGACGGGCGACGATGTCGGGATCGGTGGTGCCGCCCATATTGCCGACGGACACCAGCAGGCTGTACTGGTCCCAGCCGCCGCCGATGACCTTGGTGTCGTTGCCATGTTCGGCGGTGTAGTAGAGCGTGCCGCCTGCGCGGTGGTACAGGTCGTTGCCGTTTCCGTACTCCGACACGTTGGCCTGGACGAAGGTGTTCACCTCGGCCCAGCCGCCGCCCATGTCGACGAGAGGCTTGACCCCACCGGTGCCCTTGGGCTCGTAGTCGTAGAGACGGCCGGCCTTGCGGCCGAAGAGGGGGAACATCACGGGGCCCGGGGCAGCCTGGGTGGCCTGCGCGGCCGCGTTGTCCGCCCGGTCGTCACGGAACGGCGGCGCCGCCCTGGCCACCAGGACGGTGGCTATCGCGATGGCGAAGCCCACGGCATAGATCACCGCCCGGCGCACCGGGCGGCTGAGATGTCTGAACATGAATGTGGAGGGTCCTCACAGGAGTTACCTGCGCGGACGCGTGGAGGGTCGCTGCACAACGGCCGCCCCCCGACGCCCGCGCGCCGGGTCGAGCGACCGCAGCGTGATCACCCTAGAGCGCAGAGTCCTCGACTGGGAAGGCTTTCTGGAACTGATGTGCGGACGCGGGCACATCTCCTCCACAACTCGTCCGCGCCTCCTGGCTGTCATGTGGAGTTCGGCCCAGACAGTGAGTTCGGAGTGCTCATGGATTGTCCCAGCGGTCGGTCACCGCCTCGACGAGAGCAGCCCGCCCGACCTCGTCGAGCCGTCGCCTCCGCACTCTGGTGCACTGGGCGGGGGCAGTGCGGGTACTCGTCCCCGACCTGGATCCGCAGCCCGTCCGGCCGCCGCAGGATGCGCCGCGGATGCCGCGCGGAGTGAGTACCCAGGGCGAAGCCCATGCGGTAGCAGTCGTCAATCGTCGCTGGTGGGCAGCCAGTTACGTAATTCATGTCACCAGAGTGGAGTGGTGCGCTTACGCTCGGCTACGACTGGAAATGTACGCCGCGAGGCGTGAGCTTGGGGGTGACCGCCGCGTGGGTAACATCCGCGACCTCGATCCCAGCGCATCGCCGCTGGACTACTACGGCTCCGAACTGCGCCGCCTGAGAGAGGACGCCGGGCTGAAGCAGGGCGAGCTGGGTGGCTGTGTCTTCTGTACGGCGTCACTGATCGGCCAGATCGAGACGGCGAGGAAGGTGCCGACGCGGGACTTCTCGGAGCGCGTGGACGCGGCGCTGGGGACGGGCGGGGTGTTCTCACGGCTGGTGGGGCTGGTGCTGCGGAGCCAGTTGCCGAGCTGGTTCCAGGCGTACGCGGAGATGGAGGCGAGAGCGACGTACATCTCCACGTATCAGGCGCAGTTGGTGTACGGCCTGCTGCAGACCCCGGACTATGCCCGTGCGGTGCTTCAGGCTGGATGGTCGAACCGGCTCGATGAGGCGGTCGCCGCGAGGATGGAGCGCCAGCGCATCTTGAGCCGGGAGCGCCCGCCGCTGGTCTGGGTGGTGCTGGACGAAGCGGTGCTGCACCGGCCGTTCGGCAGCCGCGACATCATGCGGAATCAACTCCTCCATCTGTTGAGCTTCCGGGACCGGCGTGAGGTTCGTATCCAGGTGCTCCCATTCCACGCGGGTCAACACCCGGCAACGGTTGGGTCGTTCACCGTCCTGAGGTTCGAAGGGGACCCGGATATCGTCTACGCCGAGAGCTATGGTTCGGCCCATGTGACCGCCAACCCGGAGACAGTCAGGGACTGTGCGCACCGTTACGATCACTTGCAGGCTGCGGCCCTCTCGGTGGAGGACTCGGCGGCGCTGATCGCCCGCGTACGGGAGGAACGTTATGGGGACCAACCAGAACCTGACAGGTGTGCTGTGGCGCAAGTCCAGCTATAGCGGAGGCACCGGCGGCGACTGCGTCGAGTGCGCCCCGCTCGGCCCCGCCGCCTGGCTCAAGTCGTCGTACAGCGGAGGCACCGGAGGTGAGTGCATCGAGGTCGCCGCCCAGCCCTGCCGTATCGCCGTCCGCGACTCCAAGAACCCCGACTGCCCCGCCTTCACCGTCACCCCCGCCGCATTCACGGCCTTCGTCACCGCCGCCGCGGAGGGCGGTCTCTAACTGATCGTGTCTACGAGGTACTTGATATCGCTCACGACGTACTCCCCGTAGTGGAACGCCTTCCCCAGCGCCGCCAACCTCGCGTACTGCTCCTCGGACAGATACAGGGACTCCGGGGACAAGGAGGCGCTCTTCATGGGCAGGGCGCGCAACAGCAGCCGGAAGGCGAGATCCGGGGTGTGGCGGACACACTCGGCGAGTGCATCCGCCACCTCCCGGTCGAGGACGCCCCTGAACTCCTCCACTGCGGAGAGGACCTCATCGGCCAGCTCTCTCCCCTCGTACCGGTCGGCGCCCAAGAGTGTCGTGGTGTCCGGGCGGCGGGAGAGCCAGGCATCGCACACCCCGATCACCTGTCGCATCCACTCGGCACCGTCCGTGACGCGGCCGCGGCGGAAGAAGTACTCCCCTCCCTCCGCGCATCCCTCCCACAGCACTGTGATCCAGTCCGAGGGGAGCCCGTCGAGGAGGAGCCGAGCATCGCGGCGGACCAGCAGCACCGCATCCGGCTCGAGCTCCTCCACGAACTGATCGGCCACGGCCTCCGCTTCCGTGGAGGCGTCCAGCGTCCAATCCTGGTGGAAGAAACTCATGATCCACGCGATACCGAACGTGAACTCCGTAGACCGATCCATCGAACGTCGCCTCCTTATGCCGGATACCCGGTATGGACGTAGTAGCCGCCCGGCTTGTGCCCCGGCGCACGTTGCAGGACGATCACGAACTGGTTGCTGGCGTCGGTGATCGTGGTGCCGTCCGTCAGCTCCGGGGCGATCTGCCGGACCTCCGGCACGACCGCCTTCGCCAACTCCGTCGGGGCGGGGGACCTCGCTCAGGAAGCAGCTGGTCGAAGATTCATGTAGCGGGCGTACTGCTCTTCGCTGACAACGGCGTCGCTGGCGCAGAGAGTCTGGAGGAACAAGCGGAAGGCCAGGTCCGGGCCGACCGACGTGGCGGCCCGCTCCAAAACTCGTGTGTGGGGCCGGCCACGTCAGAGTCGCACAGGCGGCCTGGACGTGCTCAGTGGTCGCCCGTGTGCGGGCGCACGGGGCGTGGCAGCGGCTGACGCCAGTAGCCCAGCGTCGTGAGGAGAAACTGGCGGGCGAGAGGACGTATTTCGTCCCACGCCGGATCTGTGGCCAGGGCGTTGGCCCAGAGGCCGGCGCGGCAGGCGGCATCGATCTCGCCGAGGTGACGGCCGATGGCCTGAAGATCGCGCAGATTCTTGGGTTCGAAGGCTCCGCGCTCCGCGAGTTCTTCGGAGATGCGGCAGAGGAGCTCCACCTCTTCAACGACGGACTCCGTCTCCAGCTCACGCTCGCCCAGCCAGGCAAGCTGCTCCTGGGTGTCGGCTGCGAGGAGGGCCATAAATCGCAGCGTCCAGGTGCGCAGGTTCGCGTCGCCGAGATGGTTCATACATGCAGGATCGCACCTAGCTCCCTCCAGACCGTGTTCGATGGGCGCGGAAGGGCGGCAACGGCCGGCGCGGCGCCGGCAGAGGTTGAAGCGCGAGTGCTGCTGCCGCAATCGAACGGTGCCAGACAGCGTGCCCACCGAAGTGGTAAACATTTGCTGTCCGTTCCCATGGACATAACCAGCTGGAAGATCCTTCGCGACCGCCGCCTGAAAAGCGACTGTGTCCATCACGCCATGCTCGGCATCGCCCGCCTGTACACCCTCACCCTCGGCGGACAGGCGCACCGCTCGACGTCCGGTGAGCCGTCCCCTATCCAGTTCGGGGATCACTTACGGGAGAGGCTTTAGAGCGGGGTGGGCCGTGAAGACCACGAACTTGCTGGGCTTGTGGGACTTGCCGACGTACTTCAACCCGAGGGGCTCGTCCGATCGGACCGCGGCCAGGTGCCCCTCGCCCGCACATTGGGACGTGCGGTACTCCGGCACCCGTCCCACTCCACCGTGAGGCGGTAGGACTCGGGCATAAGGCGCGTGTCCCGTTCAGAGCGTTCGTCAACCTGCGCGCCATCAGTCCACCAGGTCCGGCCAGACGTTGAAGTCACCGTCGTCGACGACGTCCTCACCGAGGCCGAGCTCGTCCCCGAGCGCGAGGTAGCGCTCGTAACGGGCCTCGCTGATCGGCACGAAGTACCCCTTCACGGCACGGAGCAACAGCCGGAACCCGAGGTCCGTATCGACGTCCACCGCCTGTTCCAGGGCTGGCACAACACCGTCGAGCGGGCTGTAGGGGTGGTGGGCCGTGGCCTGCTCCAGGGCAGGCCCGACCGACCTGATCTCGGCACGGACCGCCTCCCTCATCGCCTCGTCCACCACCGATGCGGCAGGGGCGGGCATGACGGCGGGGTCGTCGCGTCGGATCCTGTCGGTGGAGATGTCCGCGATCCGGCGCAGCCACACCCGGCCGTCGATCCGGAGGTGCTCCAGGTCGAATTCCCGAAACGTCCCCGCCAGCCACAGGATCTCGACGTCTCGGCTGGACAGCGGTGAGTCCAGGAGCACGAGACAGTCCTGCAGAAGCTGCTGGGCGAACGCCCCGTCGAACCGGTCGGCAACGCTCGCGACGACGTCCAGGCCGACGGTCTCGCTGTTGACCAAGGGGTAGCGGATCCACTTGATCAGCCCGCTGAGCCCGATGTCGACACCGAGGTGCCGGTGTGGCTGCGCCATGATTCATTCGCCTGCTTCGGAAGAGCGGTGCGGATGGCGAAGACCCGAGGGCGGTACCCGTGGAAGACCGGGATACCGCCCTCGGTTGTAGTGCTCAGTCAGTCCGCACGCGGCATGAGCTGGAGAGTGCCGTCATCGACAACGGACTCGTTGTACCCGAACCTCTCGCCCAGGTCGCGGTACCGGAGGTGCTGCGACTCGCTGATGTAAACCAAGTACGCCTTGAGGACCCGCAGGAAGAGCCGGAAGCCGAGGTCGGGGTCGACCTCGGTGACGACCCGTTCCAGCGCCGGGACCACTTCCGGCACCCCGTAGTAGGGGTGGTCGGCGGTGGTGTGCTCCAGCTCCGGTGCGATCGCTCGCACCTCGGCGAGGACCGCGTCCTTGAGGTCCCCGAGGTCAGGATCGCAAGGAGTCACCGGAGCGAGGGCATCGGGTCGCGGCTCGTCCCGGCGGATGCGTTCCTCGCAGACGTCCACGATCTGGCGGAGCCAGTCGCGTCCGTCCATCCATCGCTCTTCCGGGACGAACCGCACGCCCACGGCCGCACACCACAGGATGTCGATCTCCCTGGTAGGAAGCGGTGACTCCAGCAGTGTGACGGCGTCCTCCAGGAGGGTGGGTGCGTAGGCACCCTCGCCCCAGTCGGCGGCCAGCGCGACGATCTCCAGCGGGGTGTGTTCGTCGACCCAGGGGCTGCCGAACCACTTGGTGAGGCCGCTGAAGCCGAAATCGATCCAGATGTCCTTGCGATCCATTACCTGGTCACTCTCACTCCGGGTGCGACGTGTAGACCATGTACCCGGGCTTGTGCTTGGACCTCTTCAGGGTGATGGAGACCCAGTTCCCGGCCGGACGCGCATGCGCGACGCCGGTGGTCGGGTAGATGGTTCCCAGGGAGCCCGGGGTGTCCAGCTGGACCCTGAACGACTTGAGGTGCAGCGCGCTCTCCGAGTCCTTGGGAGTGTTCTTCATCCACTTTTCCAGCTCGGACCGGTGGGTGGCGTACCACTTCGCGAAGCCCGCGTCCACGGACGCCTGTGCCGTTGCGAGGTCCGTCCAGATACCTGTCACTCCAGGATGGTTGGGGTTCCTCGCCAGGTCCTCGATGGCTTTGTCAACGGCTTGCTGCGGGCTGGGGTTCACATGATCCCTGAGCGTGTGTCCCCCGCGGTCGTTCTCGTGCAGCACGAGGTCCAGGCAGTTGTGAACGAGCACATCCTGGGGCCGCTGACCCGACGTACGCACAAAGAACGTGTGCAGGTCATCGACCGTGAGGTCGTAGACGAGGCGCGGAGCCAGGCCCGAGCGGTCGCGGAGGGCGGTCACCGCCCGGACGGAGCCGTCCGGGGTGCGCAGGCGGTCACCGACGCGCAGCTCGGAGACCAGCGTCCATCCGCCGTCCACCACATAGAACTTGTGGCCCGCGGTGCTGGTCAGCGTGCCACCGCCGACGACGGTGATGTCCACCAGCCGCTGGGTGTCGTGCTGGAAGGTGTCGGTGACCTGCCGGGCCCGCAACTGGCCGGAAACCGGATCCGTGGCCCTGACCAGGTCACCCACCCCCACCTGGCTGATGGGCCGGTGCGAACCATCCGCCATCAGCACCTGGGTGCTGCCCGGGAAGCTGTTGCGCGCACAGGCAGTGAACGCGTCCTCGTAGACGTTCACCGAGCGTTCGAGCATGGCGAGGGTAGCGGGGTCCAGGTCGAGGGTCTTGAGGGCCTTGAAGGCATCTCGCACCCCGACTCCGGTCTTCATCGCGGCGTCCAGGGCCCGGATTCCATCGAAGACCTTGTCGAACGCCTTGCCGGGGATGAAGTTGCTCAGGGCCCAGGCGCAGCCGCTGACACTGCCGTGCCAGCAGTCGACGAAGTCCTGGACCAAGGCCGCCTTGATGACCTGGTAGGCGAGCGTCATCTGGATGAGTTGCCACTTGGTGAAGTACCGGGTGACGTCCTTCTTCAGACCCGGGATGCGCTTGCTCTCCAGAAGCAGCGTGTCCTCGGACGGGCAGCCGCTGGCGCTGGCCGTCGCGTCGGGGTTGGTGCAGAGGAAGAAGTCGACCATCGCGCTGAAGGTGACGGTGAACGTGGTGGTGCAGCCCTCGAAACCGATCGTGATCACGCAGGGCTCGTGCTGCTTGGCGTCGGTGATCTCGATGCTGTCCTCGTCGACGACGTACCACGTGCCGCCGACTCCGGTGCCCGCACCGGTCGAGACCTGCTTGTTCGCGGCGTTGCGTGCCGCTTCCTCGGCTGCCTTCTGGGCCTCCTTGGCGTACTTCAGCGCGTCCTTGGCCGCCTGTTCGGCTTCGGTCGCGGCCGCGTCGGCACGTGTCGCGGCGGCGCGGGCGTCCTTGGCTGCCTGCTCGGCCGTTGCTGCCGCCTCGCGGGCGGCGGCGGCGTCGAGGGCGGCCTGGTCGGCGGAGGCACGTGCGTCCTTGGCGTAGCCTTCGGCGCGGCCTGCCGCCTTGTCGGCGGCGGCGGCGTCCTCGGTGGCCTTGCGGTCGTACTCGATGGTGCGGGCCAGGGACTGTGAGGCCTTCGAGGCCGCGATGGCAGCCTCAGCCGCGTAACCCAGAGCCTCCTTCGAATAACCGCGGGCGGCGGCCGCATGGCCGGCGGCGTTAGCTGCGTACTGGTAGGCGATCTTCGCGTCGCCGGTGGCTTGGTCGGCGAGGTTCTTGGCCGCGGCTGCTTCGGCCTGCGCGTTCTTGGCGTGCGCCTCGGCGACGGCCTTCTGCTGCTCCGCGATCGACTTCGACGCCTGACCGGTCAGTACGACCAGGCTCGCGGCCGAGTCGGTCGTGACATACGGCGAGCCGAGCTGAATGGCGTCGTTGGCGGGCTTGGCGACCTGCGCGGCGGCGTTGCCCGCGTCCACCGCAGCCTGTGCGGTGACGTAGGCGAAGCCCGCGGCCTTCGCCGAAGCCACGAGGGCCTTGCCTGCTTCCTTGCTGGCCTCGTCCGCGTGGGACTTGGCGGTCTTGGCCAGCTTCTCCGCCTCGTCCGCCAGCTTCACCGCCGCGTTCGCTTCCGAGGCGGCGTGCTCGGACGCCTTGATGGCGTCGGCCGCGGCGCTGGTCGCGGTCTTCACCGCGGCGTCGGCCTTCAGCTTGGCGGCCTGAGCGGCGTCCGCGCTCGCACGGGACCGCTTGGCGGCCGCCTCGGCACGGGTGGCCGCGGCATCCGCCTCGGCCGCCGCCTCAGTCGCGGCATCCGCCTCGCCCCGGGCCCGACCCGCTGCTGCCTCGGCGTCGTCCGCGTACTTGTCGGCCGCGTCCGCTGCCGCCCTGGACTCCTGGGCACTGCTGTCGGAGTCATGAGCCTCGGCGAACGCCTCCTTCGCGTCCGCCTTCGCACGTGCGGCGTCGGCCTTCTGCGCGGCGTCCCACGCGTCGGCGTTGAGATCGCGGGCGTTGTCGCGCGCCTTGACCGCGTCGTTCTTCCGCGCGACGGCGATCCCCTCGGCGGCTTCCGCCTTCTCCTTGGCGTCCTGGGCGTTCGTCGCCTCGGCCTGGGCGTTCTGCTTGTGCTGGTTGGCTTCGGCCTGCTTGGCGGCGGCGGTCTCCTTCTCCGCCTTCGCCGTGGCCTCTTCGGCCTCGGCCGCGAGTCGCTTGGCGTGCGCGTCAGCGGCAGCCGCCTTGGCGTCCCCCTCGGCCTTCAGGGCCTCGGCGAGCTTGGCCTCCGCCGTCTCCTTGTCCTTCTTCGCGTTGTCACGGTGGATCTTCGCCGCGTCCGCGGCGGCCTTCGCCTGCAACTCGGCAGTGTGCGCGGCTTCCTTGCGGAACTCGGCGTTGACCTGCGCGGCCTGAGCCAGCGCACGCTGCGCGATGGTCTCGCTGTCGCCCGCGGAGGCTCTCGTTGCGGCCTCGGCGGTCTCACCGGCCTTCACCATCGCCGTCAGCGCGGCGAGGGAACCCTTGGTGACCTGCGCCTTCTGCTGACCGACCAGAAGGCCACGGCCACGCGGCGCGCCGGCCGCATCGGCGACCGCGTACGCGGCCTTCTCAGCCGTGTCCGTGGTGGTGGCGGCCGTCGTCGCCGCCGCAGCCTGCGCCTTGATCGCGGCCAGTTGCTTCTTCGCCGCCGCCTGGGCGTCAGTGATGCCCTTCTTCGCCTTGTCGAACTGCGCCTTGTCCGGATAGGACAGGCTGTCCGTGCCCTTGTGACCGGACGGCTTGATCAGGAACTTCTGCGAACTGGCGTCCTTGCAGTCCCACAACCGCGCGTCCGTGCTCTTGGTGAACGCACTCAGGTCCAGGCACTTGCCCGTGGACAGGCTCTTGAGGGGCGAGGCGGCACGGACGTCACCATTCCACGACTGTCCCTCGGACTTGTAGCAGTCCGAGATCTGGATCTTCGTGCCGTTCGCCGGCTTGTTCCCAGCCACATCCAGGCACTTGGACGAGCCGACGTTACGAAGGTGGAGGTCGTCCTCACTGCCTTCGAGCGTCCACTGCTGCGACGCGCCGCCGTTGCAGGTGTAGATCTGGACCGGCGTGCCGTTGGTCTTGGCGCCGCCCGCGACGTCCAGGCAGTTGCCCTTCGCGCCCGGGACCTCGATCGTCGCGTAGCTGTCACCGATCCAGCCCACCCCGCCGGCGGACCAATAGTCCTGCCAGCGGGCGAGGTGGTCGGCCACCCAGGAGTGGCCCAGCAGGTCGCCCAGTGCCTTCGCGCCGGTGGCGAGGCTCGTGGTGGCGCTCTTGTTCGCGGCCAGGATCTGGTTGCGCTGCGTGGCCTGGGAAGCGATCTCCTGCTGCCACTCCTTCGCAGCCGTGGTGGAGATGTCGCCCAGGACCTTGTTCGGGTCGATCGGGTCGCGCCAGGCGCACGAGGCGAACCGGGTCTTCAGGTCCTCGACCGCGATACGGTGCTCCGCCGTGCCCGGTTGCGACGCGGTACGGGGGAAGCCGCCGGAGGCGAGGAAGAGGCGGGAGTTGTCCGCGCCGGTGGGCTCCAGGGACCAGTCGGACAGGTGCTCGTACGCGCCATGTTCCGCGCGCTGACGCTCCCACTCGGGCTGCTGCGGGTCAGGGTCCTTGCCGTACAGGGGCCCACCGAGATCCTTGACGGCCTTGACCGTCTGCTCGTCGGCCTTGGGCGTGGGGTCCTCGTAGAAGTCGCTCTCGCTCTTCCAGAACCGGTCGGCGACCCACTTGGTCAGACCGGTCTGGCCGTAGAAGTTCTCGTTCTTGTCACCCGGGTACCCCGGAGGCCAGTGGAAGCCGACCTCGGTGAAACCTCTAGGAGTCTCCAGCCCGTCGAGCGGCTTTTGCCAGGTGTCCCGCAGAGCGTTGAGGGCGTCCATTTCCTTGGACGCCGCGTCCCGGTCCTTCTTGTACGCCAGGGCGAGCGGGGTGTCCTCCCAGTGCTTCCGGTTCGCCAGCTCATGCAGCTTGTCCTGCGGCTGGTTGAGACCGTCCTGCGCGGTGGCGGCCATGGACGACCCGCCCAGGCGCAGCACATCGGCCATCAGGCACTGGTCCTGCCGCAACTGCTCGGCCGCGGTGTCCGTGTACCAGTCGTAGTCGTCCCCCGCCGGGGCCATGCGCTGTCCGGCGAACTGGTTGAGTACGTCAGGCTGGACGGCCAGGCCGCCGAGGACGGCCAAGGCGGCGACGGACGTGACGACAGAGGTGAAAGCTGCTGATGTTCGTGATCTGGGTCTGAACAACCCTGGTCTGGGGCGCAAAAGAGGCATCCTTCGTAGCGAACGAGGGCAGGCGGGGGCGACCGTCCCAAGAGGCGGTGGTGATACGCGCGGGTCAGCCCGCTGTCCCGGCGCGGAAACGGGAGCAGCAGACGGCGCCGACCGAGACGGCATTCACAATGAGCCAGAATCGCGGCATGACGGTCGTCCCTCCCCCGTGGTGGCACTGTCCCCCCGGCCGCCGGCTGATGTGCGCGCGTCACGGCGGAGCGGTCAAGGTCCACCACGCGCGCGCGGCTACCACCATAGCCACAGGTCAACACCTCGGAGCAAGAGGTGACTTCAGCGTTCGGAACCCCTGACGTGAGGGCCTTACAGGAGCTCTCGCGATCCGGCGTGCGCAAATCCCGTGGTCACGACGGGGGTTACCTGTGTGGCTACTGTGAAGGCGGAGTGGAGGTGACGACGCTTCTCGGCCTGGAAGTTGGCTGACAAGCAACCCTTCCCAGCAGCTCAGCTCAGCCGGTTCCCTGGACCTGTGGGCGCCTCAGCCCACGTGCAGCGGTAGATAATCAGGCCACTTGCGGCAGGTGTCGTTGGCCAACTGGTCGAGCGCCTCGCCCCGGAGGAGCGAAACGCCTGGGTGCAAGCACTCGACCCGCCAGTTCGCGGCTTCTCGGTACGCAGAGTGCAAGAGCTCGATGTTCTGGAAGCCGTCACGTCCGGGAACCTCACCGCTCACGAGGCCCGTACAGCTCTCGACGGGTGGTCGGACTGGCTGCAGCTACGTGTCATCGCCGCTTCCGATGACACGGACATTCTGCGGCTGTTGTCCGAAGTGGGCAGGACGAGGCGCATCAGGAACACCGCGCTCAGCTCGCTGAGTTAGCCGCAACGACCCAACAGCTTCGGGACGTTCCCTCGACTCGGGCGCCTGCTTCTCCCGCCCTCATCTGGTTCAGCGTGTGCTCGACGCCGCAACGGCCGGCCATCCGTAAGTCCGGATACCTGAACTTCGTAGGCGACTGACCTTCGAGAGGGAAACGGAATACAACTGTGGGCCGCACCCTCGAAAGGGGTACGGCCCACAGCCTTTGTGCGGCTCCCGGACGGGTCTTAGTTGGTTCCACCGGTGTAGTAGCTGTGCAGGCCGGGCACTGTCAGCGTCCCGCCGAACTGGCCCGCCTGCGTCACCTTCACGTTGGTGAAGATGGCGAAGGGAACATTCAGCGGAGGCGGCGTCTGCGGGCTGAAAGTGACCGGGATGAGGCCGAAGAGGTTGCCCTTCAGCTCCTCCGTGTACATCGTCACCGTGCCGTTGGTGATCGTCGACGTGGAGCCCTTGCCCGCCTGGACATGCCCGGTCGTGCCGTTCGGGCCGACCACCAGCTGGTGGAGGTTGTCGATGTCGACACCCGAAGCCGTGAACTTCAGAACCTTCTTGACCTTGCCGCTGCCCGTCTTGACCTCGACGATGCCCTTGTAGTCCAGGCCCCTCAGGGTCAGCTTCGAGCTCTCAAGGATCCACGGGTCGTCCGGGAGCAGCGGGATGCCCTGCTCCAGGTCCGCGGCGGCGAGCGCCTTCGGGTCGGCGGTCGGACACGGGAAGCGCGGCTTGGCGCCGTCCGGGATGTCCTCGTCCTTCTTGGGGTCGAGGCCCTTGACCGCGTCGTCGAGCTCCTCGGTCGCCGCTCCGGCCTTGTCCGCCGCGTCCTTGATGGCGTCCTTGGCCTTGTCCGCCGCGTCGTCCACCTTCTCGACGGGGTTGGTGGACGGCTTCTCGGAGGGCTCGGTGGTCGGCTTCGTCGAAGACGTCGGCTCGTCGGCGGGCGCGGTGGTCGCGGGCGCACTCGGCGTCGCGGTGGCCGTGGGCTCGTCGGGGCCGTCGAACAGGTCCTTGAGCGCGTCGCCGACACCCAGCGGGTCCAGCGGGTTCGTCGTCTTGGTCTCGCTCGGCGTGGGAGTCGGAGTCGGAGTCGTCGCACCCGTCTTCGCGTCCGGGGACTCGGACGCGGAGGGGGTCGCGCCCGGCGTCGGCTCGTCGGCGGGCTTGTCGCCCGTCGGCTCACTGGCACTCGGGTCGGGCTTCTCCGACGGCGACTCGGAAGGCTTCGCCGAGTCCGACGGCTTGGGCGACTCGGACTCCGCCGGCTCGTCCGAGCGGGTCACGCACGGACCCGGGGCGAAGGGGATGTCCTTGTCGTCGGCGAGTGCCAACTTGGGGGTGAGACCCATGCCGAGAAAGACGGCGGTGGGCATCGCTGCCAGGGCTATCGCCTTGCCGGCCGGCATCTGGAGCTTGGTCAGCAGGGGCTTGCGGGGAGCCGCGTGCCGCGGCCCCTTTCTGGCCTGCGTCCCATCGCTCCCAGCCGTGCTCAGCGGTGTGACATCACCCGGCACTGTTCCTCCCGCCGTTGACTTCGATGTTGGTCTCGTGCGCGCCCACGCCGTAGTCGTCCCACTGCTGCTCGGCTACGGGTTCCTCGGCGGGGTCGGGTGCGGGCGTCGACGCCTTCTCGACCGGAGCAGACTCCGCGACGGGCTTCCCCGGTACCCAGGAGAGCGAGAGCGCACCGCCGATGAGGGAGAACAGGAAGCCGATGAAGAAGCCACCCATGTTGGCAATCGGGATGGAGACCAGTGCCAGCAGAATCGTGGCGACACCTGCGAAGACCCGGACGATGGAGTGGAACCACATCGTGAGGCCCAGTGTCATCAGCAGTACGCCGATGATCAGTGCGCCGGCGCCCGCGGTGGTCTGCATCGCGAGCGTCATGTGACCGAGTTTGAAGGTCGCGTACGGGATGTAGGCGATGGGGATTCCGCCGAACAGGGTGAACAGACCCGCCCAGAAGGGCCGCTGGCCCCGCCAGGTACGAAAACCCTGCCGGATGGCGCGGATGCGGTGCTCGTTCCGCCCCGGTGACACTGCAGACTCGGCGCTCATGGAAAACAGCTCCCTGGAACTGGCATTGCTGTGTGAAGAGTTGGGCGGGCGGGCGAAGCTGTGAAGGCTTTGCTCGCCCGCCCGGACGGGATGACCGTCAGTAGCACTCGACTCCGGCGCCGGAGCCTCGCTTCAGACCCATGTGCAGACCGCTCAGCTCGAACGTGCCGGCAGTGGTCGCCCAGGCCGTCTGCTTGACGTTGGACAGCTCGGCCCGTTCGGCTTGCTGGGCGAAGCCGTTCGGCAGGACGGACGTGTCCTTGACTGCAGGGCCCTTGCCGGTGCCCGGGTTGTCCGTGTCCTTGACCGCGACGCCGATGTCGATGTTGGTGAACTTGGCCTTTTCGGCGCCCAGATCGGACACATCCAGGTAGAGCTTGTCGGCCTTGACCGCCGTGCCCTGGTCACCGGCCGTGAGCTTCATCGTGATCTTGCCGAGGAACGGCACATCGGTGACGACCGACTGGCACATGTCGGTGATCTCGGCGTTCTGGAAGGACGAGATCGCGACGGGGTGCGCGGTCTTCTCGTCGCCCTTCAGGTCCTTGTACCCCATGTCAACGCCGCCGTACTGGGCGAATCCATGGCCGTCAAGGTATCCGGCGGTGACCTTGAACTCCTGGCCGGACACAGCGAACGACGCGGCGAGCGCGCCCTGTGCCAGGCTGACGCCTATCGCGGCCGTCGCGGCCACGCTGGGCACCATGACGAGGGCGAACCGCTTCCATCTGGTTCCGCCCCGAGTCATTGACTCCATGACTTTCCTCCTTCTCGGACGTACATCTCCGGTCCGGGCCTCAGGCCCGTTCTGGGAGTGGGAGAAGTGCTACGTCCTCGGTAAGGAGAGCGCCTGTACTTTCAGGCGCGAGCTGCGTCCGAAACACCGGCGATCACCCCCGAGCGACAACCACTGGTCGCGCCTGACTGATCACGCACAACCTGCTGGACAGGCCCTGCCGTTCGGCAGGAACCCCCCTGTCCACGACCGGCGCCACTGCCGCCGGTCGACCCGGTGGGGACCCAAGATTCCGCGGCGCGGCTGGAGGCCGGGCTGGTGCGGTATTGGACCGAGCGTGGCCGATCGTTGTCCATTCCCGGCCGTGACACAAGGGGGTTCGTTACCCGCTAGTAACGGCCCGATAACCACGCAACGACCGGCTGATGTCACCCGGCCACACAGGGTGCAACCAGGGGGTGAGCCAGAGGGGGAGATAGCCGCCAATAAGCGGACAGAACAAGTGGGTTGATTTACTGGGAGTAACAGCTCGTCCGTTTACCAAGTTTTGGTAAAGCGCAGCCGTGTTTTGTCACTGTGTCGCCAAAACGGCGACGGCGCCTCATCAGCGCCGTCGCCGCAAAAACGGTCACACCTGGCGGAACAGCGCGTACCGCGCAGGCGTTTCAAACATGACTCAGAACAGCACCCGCGCGAGCGCCGAACGCGCCGCCGTCACCCGCGGATCATCCGGCCCGACGACCTCGAAGAGCTCGAGAAGCCGGACCCGCACCGCGTCCCGGTCCTCGCCAGCCGTGCGGCGCACCGTCTCGACCAGCCTGCCGAACGCGTCCTCGACATGGCCGCCGACAAGGTCCAGGTCGGCCGCGGCGATCTGCGCGGTCACGTCGGCCGGGTTCTCGGCCGCGTCCTGGCGGACCTTCTGCTGGTCCATGTCCTGCACGCGCCGGAGCAGTTCGGCCTGGGCGAGGCCCAGCTTGGCCTCGGAGTTGCCGGGGTCGTCGGACAGCACGTTCTTGTACGCCTGGACGGCGCCGCCGAAGTCGCCCGCGTCCAGCGCCTGGACGGCCGCTTCCAGCACGGCGTCGTACGGACCCTGCGGCACCGCGGCGGGGGCCGCCTCCTCGTCCGGGGAGGCGTCGGGGTCGACCGTGATGCCCGTCAGGCCGAAGCGCTCCTCGGCGACCTGGATGAGCTGGTCCAGCGTCTGGCGGATCTGCGTCTCGGGGGCCGCGCCCTGGAAGAGCGGGAGCGCCTGGCCGGCCACCACCGCGAAGACCGCGGGGATTCCCTGGATCCCGAACTGCTGCATCAGCATCTGGTTGGCGTCGACATCGATCTTGGCGAGGACGAACCGACCGCTGTACTCCTGGGCCAGCCGCTCCAGCAGCGGGCTGAGCTGCTTGCACGGCTCGCACCACTCGGCCCAGAAGTCGATGACGACCGGGACTTCGGCGGAGCGCTGGAGGACGTCGCGCTCGAAGCCCGCCTCATCGACGTCGATCACCAGGCTGGAGGGGGCTACGGCACCGCCGCCGCCCTGTCGGGCGGACTCGGCACGGGCCTGCTCCGCCTTCGCCTTGGCCTCACCGGCCGCCTTCACCGCGGCGAGGTCGACGACGCCGCTCATGGACATGTTCCTAGGCTGCATGAGTACATCCTCCCCCCTCCGCGCGCGCATGTGAAAAACGTTCCTGAAGATCCGGCGCGGGTCCCCACTCGCGCCTGTGGTTGTCGCTCAAGCCGGTCAAGGCTTTCGCTACGAGCCGTAGCGTATCTGCACCAGCTCTCCGGCGTGTGAGAAACCTCCGGTGAACTGCCTCACAGCAGATTGCTTACTCGCCGGTAT
The DNA here is from genome assembly GCF_036147535.1 of Streptomyces sp. NBC_00322. Lineage (NCBI taxonomy): Bacteria > Bacillati > Actinomycetota > Actinomycetes > Kitasatosporales > Streptomycetaceae > Streptomyces > Streptomyces sp. NBC_00322. The sequence continues at coordinate 3,007,573 of NZ_CP108019.1, forward strand.
GGTCGCCGTCATGTGCAGCCACACCCGCCCCACATCCGTACGTACAGGTCGTACGGGACGACCCCGCAGTGCTGAGGCCGACGCCGCGATCCTCGACGCGACCCGCGCGGCGCTGGTCGAACTGGGCTGGTCGAAGCTGACGATGGGCGATGTGGCCAGCCGCGCGGGGGTCGCGAAGACAACGCTCTACCGGCGCTGGACCAACAAGAACGAACTCGTCGTCGACGCGGTCGCCGAACTCTTCGACGAGCTCGAACTCCCCGATCTCGGCAGTCTGATGGCCGATGTGGAGGGTGTGGTGCTGCAGTTCGCCGCGCTGCTCTCGCGGCCCGAGGCCAAAACCGCGCTCATGGCGGTGGTCGCGGAGTCGACGCGGGACGACGCGCTGCGCGGCCGTATCCGCTCGGCGATCGTCGACCGCCAGAAGCGGCTGGTGCTGGAGGGCAGGGCGCGCGCCCAGGCCCGTGGCGAGCTGCCGTACGAGGAGGACGCACAGGCGGCGGCCCGCAGCGCCGACCTGATCTTCGATGTGATCGCGGGCGCGGTGGTGCACCGGGCGCTGGTCAGCGCGGAGCCGGTGGACGAGGAGTGGGCACGCAGCTTCGCGCTGCTGCTGGTGTCGGGACTGGCCTCGCTCCAGAGTTGAGGCCGGGGGGCGGGACGTCCCCCGCCCCCCGTTTACGTGCGGTCAGAAGCCGGGCGGCTCGGTGTACGTCCCCCACTCGTCCCGCAGCGCGTCGCAGATCTCGCCGAGCGTGGCCTCCGCGCGGACCGCGTCCAGCATCGGCGCGATCATGTTCGAGCCGTCCCGGGCGGCGGTCAGCATCGCCTCCAGCGCCGACTGCACGCGTGCGTCGTCACGGCCGGCCTTGCGGCCCGCCAGGACCCGTACCTGCTCGCGCTCGACCTCGTGGCTGACCCGCAGGATCTCCAGGTCGCCGGTGACCGAGCCGTGGTGGACATTGACGCCCACGACCCGCTTGTCGCCCTTCTCCAGGGCCTGCTGGTAGCGGAAGGCCGACTCGGCGATCTCGCCGGTGAACCAGCCGTCCTCGATGCCGCGCAGGATGCCGGAGGTGATGGGGCCGATGGGGTGCTGACCGTCCGGGTGTGCCCGGCGGCCGCGCTCCTTGATCTGGTCGAAGATCTTCTCGGCGTCCGCCTCGATGCGGTCGGTGAGCTGCTCGACGTACCAGGAACCGCCCAGCGGGTCCGCCACATTGGCGACGCCGGTCTCCTCCATCAGCACCTGCTGTGTGCGCAGGGCGATCTCCGCGGCCTGCTCGCTGGGCAGGGCAAGGGTCTCGTCCAGGGCGTTGGTGTGCAGGGAGTTGGTGCCGCCGAGGACCGCGGACAGGGCCTCGACCGCCGTCCGTACGACATTGTTGTACGGCTGCTGGGCGGTCAGCGAGACGCCCGCGGTCTGGGTGTGGAAGCGCAGCCACTGCGCCTTGTCGGTCTTGGCGCCGTACACCTCCTTCATCCAGCGCGCCCAGATCCTGCGCGCCGCGCGGAACTTGGCGATCTCCTCGAAGAAGTCGAGGTGTGCGTCGAAGAAGAAGGACAGCCCGGGCGCGAAGGTGTCGACGTCCAGGCCCCGGCTCAGGCCCAGTTCGACATAGCCGAAGCCGTCGGCGAGCGTGTACGCGAGCTCCTGCGCGGCCGTCGCGCCCGCCTCGCGGATGTGGTAGCCGGAGACCGAGAGCGGCTTGTACGCGGGGATGCCCTGCGCGCAGTGCTCCATCAGGTCGCCGATGAGGCGCAGATGCGGCTCGGGCTGGAAGAGCCACTCCTTCTGCGCGATGTACTCCTTGAAGATGTCCGTCTGGAGCGTGCCGTTGAGGACGGCCGGGTCGATGCCCTGCCGCTCCGCCGCGACCAGGTACATGCAGAAGACGGGGACGGCGGGGCCGGAGATCGTCATCGAGGTGGTGACGTCGCCGAGCGGGATGTCCTTGAACAGGACCTCCATGTCGGCGGCGGAGTCGATGGCCACACCGCAGTGGCCGACCTCGCCGAGCGAGTGGGAGTCGTCGGAGTCGCGGCCCATCAGGGTCGGCATGTCGAAGGCGACGGAGAGCCCGCCGCCGCCGTTGGCCAGGATCATCTTGTAGCGCTCGTTCGTCTGCTCGGCATTGCCGAAGCCGGCGAACTGGCGGATGGTCCACGTGCGGCCGCGGTAGCCGGTCGGGTACAGGCCCCGGGTAAAGGGGTACTCCCCCGGCCAGCCGATCCGCTCGAAGCCCTCGTAGGTGTCTCCGGGCCGGGGCCCGTAGACCGGCTCGACCGGGTCGCCGGAGAGCGTGGTGAAGTCGGCGTCCCGCGTGCGGGCCTTGTCGTAACGGGCCTGCCAGCGTCGGCGGCCTTCCTCGATGGCGTCAGCGTCCATGCTTCCAATTTACTAGGACGTCCTAGTAAATGTCGATGCGCAACCGCCACGAGCACTCGCTCGGGGCGGTTCGGGGTCTTACGCCTTCGCGATCGCGGGGGCGTCCGCCAGCAGCGGACGGATCTCGCGGGTGATCTTCGGCTCGACAAAGAAGGAGGCCACAGGGATGCAGCCGGCGGCCAGCACCCACGCCAGCTTGCCGAGCGGCCACTTCGCCTTGGAGCCGAGATCGAAGGCGAAGATGACGTAGATGATGAACAGCACACCGTGGATCTGGGAGATCAGCATGGTGTCGCCGACTTCGAACCCGTACTTCAGGATGATCGCCGCGGTGAAGACCAGCAGCCAGACGGCGGTGACGTACGCCATCACCCGATAACGGGAGAGCACATTCGACTTCATGGCAACGAGCGTAACCGGACGCAACGGGCGATCTTCGCCCGGGGTTGGGACCCCTACTTCTCGTCGAAGTCGTGCGCCGAGACCCGCAGCGGGCGCAGCATCGCGAAGATCTCCCCGCACTCCTCGTCGTCGTACACACCGAGCCCGAAGTCCATCGCCATCAGATCGCGGGTGGCCGCCTCGACGACCTCGCGGCCCTTGTCGGTGATGGAGGCGAGGGTGCCGCGGCCGTCGTTCGGGTTCGGCCGCTTGTCGACCAGACCTGATCTGACCAGCCGGTCCACCGTGTTCGTGACCGAGGTCGGGTGGACCATCAGGCGCTCGCCGATCTTGGACATCGGCAGCTCACCGGCCTTGGAGAAGGTGAGCAGCACCAGTGCCTCGTAGCGCGCGAAGGTCAGTCCGTACGGCTTGACGACGGCGTCGACCTCGGCGAGCAGGATCTGGTGCGCGCGCATGATCGAGGTGATCGCGCCCATCGAGGGTACGGGGCCCCATCGCTGCTGCCAGAGCTCGTCGGCTCGGGCGATGGGGTCGAAGGGAAGGCTGAGCGGCTTGGGCACGGCACCGACCCTACCGACTGGTCATATGGCGGTCAGCCCCGTCTCGCTCTTCGGTCCTCCGGGCCTCGGCGACCAGGAGGAGACAGCACAGCGTGCCGATCACCCCGGCGCCCGTGACGACGGCGCTCACGGAGAAGAATTCCGCGGCGAGCCCGGCCAGGGCCATGCCGACGCCCTGGATCGTCATCAGCCCGGCGGTGAGCAGGGTCATGGCCCGGCCGCGCAGTTCCTCGGGAATCTCCTCGACGATCCACCGGTCGAGACCGAGGGTGTACGCGGACCCGGCACCGCAGAGCGTCAGGGCGAGCAGGGCCCAGCCGAGGCCGGGGGTGAGGGCGTAGACGGTCAGCGGCAGGAGGGTGGTGGCGGCGAGCGGCAGGACGATACGGGAACGGGCGCTGGGGCCGAGGACGGAACCGGCGTACAGCTCACCCGTGATCGTGCCCACGGGCAGCGCGCACATGAGAATGCCGAGGCCGGCCGAGCCGATGCCGATCTCGTCGGCGTACGGGACGGCGAGGGCTTCGGGGGCGACGCTGAACATCGGCGGGGCCCAGAAGAGCAGCATCAGCACGCGGAGCCTGCGGTCGGCGAAGACCTGCCGCGCGCCGGACAGCGACGAGCGCAGGAGGGCACCGCTGTCGCCGTCGCGGGCGGGGCGCCGCACGGTGCCGAAGCGCAGCAGCAGGGCGGAACCGAGGAAGGTCGCGACGGTGATGGCGAGGGCGCCACGGGGCGACACGATCGCGAGCAGCAGCCCGCCGAGGCCGAAGCCGGTGAGCACGGCGCTCTGCGACACGATGCGCAGCACGGAACGGCCGAGTACGAAGAGGTCGCCGTCACCGAGGATGTCGGCGAGGGTCGCCGTACGGGTGCCGTTGAACACGGGTGAGACGGCGGCGATGAGGCAGCGCAGCGCGAGCAGCACGGCGACGGGCGTCAAGGGCAGCACCATGGCGGCGGCGCACGCGGCACAGAGGAGATCGCACACGACGAGCACGCGTCGTGCGGGGTACTTGTCGGCGACGCCCGCGAGCAGGGTCCCGCCGACGAGGTAGGGCAGAAACCCGAGCGCGAAGGTGAGCGCGCTGAGGAAAGGCGAGGCGGTGAGCCGGTAGACGAGGACGGTCAGCGCGATCTCGCTGACGACGACCCCGAGGAGCGACATGAGGTGCGCGGCGAAGACGGCCCGGAACTCGCGCACGTGGAAGACGGCGCGATAGTTGGGGGCGCCGGGGTCGCGGCTTCGACCCGAACTCCCGCGTCGCGCGGCCGGCTTGGCCCGCGCGCCAGAGCCGCGGACGCCCGAACTCCCGTGACGCGGTGGGCTTCCGGCCTCCGGCCCGGCGGCGCGACCGTTCGCCGTATCGGCGACCAGGCAGCCCGGAGATTCGGGTGCCCCGCCGTCCTGCGCGGCATCGCGTCCCGCTGCCCCGGCCCCCGGCTCGGCAGAGCCGCCGCCGACCGGTGCGGCAGCGCGGCCGGGTCCGGACACCCTGGTCTCAGGTGGCGCGAGGCCACCTCCCCCCGGCGCGCCGGCACCACCGGGTCCGGGCGGGCCCACCTCGGGCGTGCCGAAGTCACCGCGGGGCAACCCGGCGGCACCGCCCGTCGGCGCGGCAGCGGGTCCCGGCGCGGCGGAGGCGCCGCCCTCCAACCCAGCGGCTCTACCCACCGGCTCGGGCGCATCGCCCTCCCGCGCGGCAGCGCGTCCCGGCATGGCGGAGCCGACGCCGCTGGGGGCCGGGGGCTCGTCCCCGGGTTCGGGAAGGGGTGGGGTAGGGGAAAAGGACCGGCCCGTGGCACCGGTGCCCAGTTCTTCTGGCATGGGGCACAGCCTGCCGACGCACTCCGTCCCCGCCCTAGACTTTCGGCTGCAGCCGAATCTTCAGGCATCGAGGGGAGAGAACCATGCCGTCCTACATGCACTTCGGCGAAGCCGACCTGCTGCGGATCCGGTTCGCCATATCTCCCCTGTGGGAGACCCAGGACGCCGTCCGCACCCTCAAGCGACCCGCGCGGCACGGATATCACCTTCCCTGGCTGCGCCGGATCCGGCAGGCCGCCGAAGGGCTCGATCTCACTGCGCTGTGGTTGCTGATGCCCTGGCGCGGGCACAGTCCGGACTTTCTCGGGCCGCCCCCGATCGGGCCCGCCGCGTCCTTCGAGGAGGAGATCGCCGCCGTACGCGGCGCGGATCCCGAGGCCGCGAGAGAGGACCTGGCGCGGTCCCTCTCCTGCACGCCGGGCGCCGTGGAGACCCCGCAGGGGCGGGCCCTGCTCGACGATCCCGGGAGCGCCGTCCACACGCTCGCCGACACCATGGAGCAGGCCTGGCACGCGCTCGTCGAGCCGGAGTGGCCGCGCCTGCGGGCGCTGCTGGAAGCCGATGTGGCTTTCCATACGCGGCGGCTGGCGCAGGGCGGCATCGAGGGGCTGTTCGCCGATCTCCACCCGCGGCTGCGGTGGGCCGACGGGACGCTGACCCTCGCCACGCCCTTCGACCATGTACGCGTTCTCGACGGCCAGGGCCTCATGCTGATGCCCAGCGTTTTCTGCTGGCCCGACGTCGTGACCGGCTTCGAGCCGCCCTGGCAGCCGACGCTCGCCTATCCGGCCCGCGGCATCGGCGCCCTGTGGGCCGGGCCCGCGGGTCCGGCGCCTCAGGCGCTGGCCCATCTGCTCGGCGACAGGCGGGCGGCCGTACTCCTCGCGCTCGACGAGCCCGCCGGGACGAGCACGCTCGCGCAGCTCCTCGACCTCGCGCCGTCTTCCGTATCGGCGCATCTGTCCGTACTGCGTGACGCGGGTCTGCTGACCTCGCGCCGCGCCGGACATCAGGTGCTGTACGAGCGGACGCCCCTGGGCATCGCGCTGGCGGTGTCGCAGCCGGGCGCGCCCTGACGGCGGGGCCGGCCGGAGCGAGGTCTCAGGAGGACAGGTGGCGCTCCACCGTTTCGACCTTCGAGGTGAGGCCGTCGGTGACGCCCTGTCTGATGTCCGCCTTGAGGACGACGGAGACGCGCGGGGCCCGGGCCTCGACCGCGGCGACGGCGCGTTTGACGACGTCCATCACCTCGTCCCACTCGCCCTCGATCGAGGTGAACATCGCGTCCGTGCGGTTGGGCAGACCCGACTCGCGGACGACCCGGACGGCGTCGGCGACGTACTCGCCGACGTCCTCACCGACGCCGAGCGGAGTCACGGAGAAGGCGACGATCACGCGTTCACCTTGCCCTCGCGGCGGGCGCGGGCGGCGATGACCTCGTCGTCGGCCGCGCGCCTGAGCTTGCGCTCGGCGACGAAGCCGCCGAAGGGCAGGACGGAGAGGACGAAGTAGAGGGTCGCGGTCTTCAGGTTCCACTTGGTGCGGTTCCAGGCGTCCAGCCAGAAGAGCACGTACAGGATGAAGAGCACTCCGTGGATCGCGCCCATGACCGGGACCGCGTTGAACTCCGTGGTGCGCTTGAGCACCGAGCAGACGAGCAGGAGGAGGAAGGAGACGGCCTCCGGGGCGGAGACCAGACGGAGGCGGTGGAGGGAGGAGGCGGTCTTGATGTCCACGGGGGCACCTTCGGTGGGAGAGGGTCTGTGACGGGCAGGGCTCTTGTGAACGCGTGCACAAGCTTCGGTCCATTGTGGCAGCCCCGTTTTGGTCTCCTTTATCAGGGTGCAGATCCTCCTCAAGGACCCTGTTCGCGCCGGGTAGCGCCCGATAACGTCACCCCGTGGCAACGTTCCGACTCCAAGGCAGCAAGGTGCTCGCCGTCGATATGACAGGCGACGCCGTCAAAGCGAAGAACGGCTCGATGGTCGCCTACGACGGCCAGATGGCGTTCAAAAAGATGTCCGGCGGCGGTGAGGGCATCCGCGGGATGGTCACCCGCCGTCTCACCGGCGAACAGATGGTGATGATGGAAGTGAAGGGGCAGGGCACCTGCTTCTTCGCCGACCGCGCCTCCGAGATCAACCTCGTGAACCTGCACGGCGACAAGCTCTATGTCGAGGCGAGCAATCTGCTCTGCACCGACGCCGGGCTGCGCACCGGGACCACCTTCACCGGGCTGCGCGGCGGTGCGACGGGCAACGGCCTGTTCACCACGACCGTCGAGGGCAACGGCCAGGCGGCGATCATGTCGGACGGCCCGGCCGTGGTGCTGCGGGTGACGCCCCAGTACCCGCTCTCCGTCGACCCCGGCGCGTACATCGCTCACCAGGGCAATCTGCGGCAGGACTTCCAGTCCGGCGTGACCTTCCGGACCTTCCTGGGCGAGGGCGGCGGCGAGGCCTTCCAGATCCGCTTCGAGGGCGACGGTCTGGTGTACGTGCAGCCGAGCGAGCGGAACACCATCGGAGGAGACGTCTGATGCCGTTCCGCGAAGTCAACTCAAAAATGGTCGAGGCGACGGTCGTCCCGGGCCAGAAGATGTTCAGCCAGCGCGGCGCGATGCTCGCCTACCGGGGCGAGGTCTCCTTCACGCCGAACATGCAGGGCGGCCAGGGCGGCCTGGCCTCGATGATCGGGCGGCGGGTCGCCAACGAGGCGACGCCGCTGATGACCGTCGAGGGCAACGGCACCGTGATGTTCGGTCACGGCGGCCATCACATCCAGGTGATCCAGCTGACCGGCGACACCCTGTACGTCGAGGCGGACCGGCTGCTCGCCTTCGACGGGACGCTGCAGCAGGGCACGATGTTCATGGGCTCGCAGGGCGGGGTCATGGGCATGGTGCGCGGGCAGGTCACGGGGCAGGGTCTGTTCACCACGACTCTCAAGGGGCACGGCGCGGTCGCCGTCATGGCGCACGGCGGGGTGATCGAGCTGCCGATCACGCCGGGCCGGGCGGTCCATGTGGACCCGCAGGCGTATGTCGCGCACCACGGCGACGTACGCAACAAGCTCTCCACCGCGCTGGGCTGGCGCGACATGGTGGGGCGCGGCTCGGGCGAGGCCTTCCAGCTGGAGCTGAGCGGCAGTGGCGCGGTGTATGTACAGGCCTCGGAGGAGAAGCTGTGACCGGTCCCGTGGTCTTCGACCCCATGACGCTGCCGAGCGACGACAACGTCAACGCGTACACCTTCTGCGTGGAGCTCAAGGGCAGTCAGTGGTTCCTGCAGAAGGGGAAGATGATCGCCTATTACGGGCGCATCGACTTCAACGGCATCGGCCACGGCCGGCTCGACCGGCTGCTGCGGACCTCGTTCCACTCGCCGCTGCACGCCGCCGACTGGGTGGTGGCGGAGGGCAGCGGCAAGATGCTCCTCGCCGACCGCGCCTTCGACGTCAACTCCTTCGACCTGGACAACGGGAACCTGACGATCCGCTCCGGGAATCTGCTCGCCTACCAGCCGACGCTGGCGCTGAAGCAGTCGATCGTGCCGGGCTTCCTCACCCTGATCGGTACGGGGAAGTTTGTGGCCGCATCGAACGGTCCCGTGGTCTTCATGGAGCCGCCGATCCGGGTGGATCCGCAGGCGCTGGTGGGCTGGGCGGACTGTCCGTCCCCCTGCCACCACTACGACCACGGCTATATGACCGGCCTGATGGGCGGTCTGCGGGCGATGACGGGGATCGGCGGAGCGTCCGGTGAGGAGCACCAGTTCGAGTTCGTCGGCGCCGGGACGGTGCTGCTGCAGTCGACCGAGGTGCTGATGGCCGAGACGGCGACCGGGGCGGTGCCCGCGCAGGCGGGAGTGCCCGGCGGCCACGCCGGAGCCGGAGCCCCAGGTCAACACGGGTCTACCCCTCGTCTCCCCGGTCAGCTGGGTGACCTCCAGCGTCGCTTCGGCCTGTGAGCGGTAGTCTGCAGAGTGTGACGTCGAACGCCTGCACCCTTCTACGCGCGGTGCAACGTGCCCGCCGGGTGCCGGGCGTCACACCCCCCGACTTCGTCCGCATTTCAACTTCTTAGGTAGAATCCATATATGGAGACCGAGACGGCCACCCGCTGGCTGACCGATGACGAGCAGTGCACCTGGCGCACTCACCTGGACGTCAGCAGACTGCTGATGCACCAGCTCGAGAAGGACCTCCAGCCGTTCGGCCTGACCAACAACGACTACGAGATCCTGGTCAACCTCTCGGAGTCGGCCGACCGGCGCATGCGAATGAGCGACCTGGCCGCGGCCACGCTGCAGTCCAAGAGCCGGCTCTCGCACCAGATCACCCGCATGGAGAACGCCGGTCTCGTCCGCAGGGAGAACTGCGAGTCGGACCGGCGCGGGCTGTACGCGGTGCTGACCGAGCAGGGCACCCAGACCATGGAGAAGGTCGCGCCGCACCATGTCGCGTCCGTACGCAAGCACTTCATCGATCTGCTGACCCCTGAGGCTCTCGCGGAGCTTCGGCTTTCGCTGTCGCCGGTGGCCGAGCACCTGCGCGGGCGCCGGGGCAAGCCGTAACCGTCTGACCACGTCAGGCGGCGGGGCGGGGGGCCGTATCCCATGTACGGCTCCGCCGCCCCGGGCCCCGTTCACTACTCCGTCAGGCTCGCCACCAGCTCGTCGGCCGCCCGGTACGGGTCCAGTTCACCCGCCACGATCCGCTGGGCCAGCGCCCCCAGCCGGCGGTCGCCGTGCAGATCGGCGATGCGTGTCCGCAGCGCCGTCACCGCGATCGCCTCCACCTCGCCCGCCGCCCGCAGCGCCCGGCGCTCGGTGAGGACGCCGTGTTCCTCCATCCACGCGCGGTGCTTCTCCAGCGCCTCGACCACCTCGTCGATGCCCTCGCCCCGCGCCGCGACCGTCTTCACGATCGGCGGCCGCCAGTCGCCGGGACCCCGCGCCTCGCCGAGGCCCAGCATGTGGTTCAGCTCGCGGGCCGTCGCGTCCGCGCCGTCCCGGTCCGCCTTGTTGACGACGTACACGTCGCCGATCTCGAGGATGCCCGCCTTCGCGGCCTGGATGCCGTCGCCCATCCCGGGGGCGAGCAGGACGACCGAGGTGTCGGCCTGGGAGGCGATCTCCACCTCCGACTGGCCGACGCCCACCGTCTCGACGAGGATCACGTCGCAGCCCGCCGCGTCCAGGACGCGGATCGCCTGCGGGGCAGCCCAGGCGAGGCCGCCCAGGTGCCCGCGCGTGGCCATCGAGCGGATGTAGACGCCCGGGTCGGACGCGTGCTCCGACATCCGGACCCGGTCGCCGAGCAGCGCCCCGCCCGAGAAGGGCGAGGACGGGTCGACGGCCAGGACGCCGACCCGCTTCCCGGCCCGCCGGTACGCCGACACCAGCGCCGAGGTCGAGGTGGATTTGCCGACGCCCGGCGAGCCCGTCAGGCCCACCACGTACGCACCCCCGGCAAGCGGGGCCAGCGCCGCCATCACCTCTCGCAGTTGCGGGGACGCCCCCTCGACGAGTGAGATCAGCCGGGCCACGGCCCGCGGCCGGCCCTCCCTCGCCTGGGCAACCAGTTGGGGGACGTCCACCATGTGATCGCTCCTTGCTTACGTGGCTTACTTGCCGTTGCCCGGGACGCGGACGATCAGCGCGTCACCCTGACCGCCGCCGCCGCACAGCGCGGCCGCACCCACGCCGCCGCCCCGGCGCCTGAGCTCCAGCGCCAGGTGGAGGACCACCCGCGCGCCGGACATGCCGATGGGGTGGCCGAGTGCGATCGCACCGCCGTTGACATTCACCTTTTCCGGGGATACCCCGAGGTCCTTCATTGACTGCACGGCGACCGCGGCGAATGCCTCGTTGATCTCGATGAGGTCGAGCTCCTCGACGCCGATGCCCTCCTTGCGCAGCGCGTGCTGGATGGCGTTGGACGGCTGCGACTGGAGGGAGTTGTCGGGCCCGGCGACGTTTCCGTGCGCGCCGATCTCCGCGATCCACTCCAGGCCCAGCTCTTCGGCCTTGGCCTTGCTCATCACCACGACCGCCGCGGCGCCGTCGGAGATCTGCGAGGACGTACCGGCCGTGATGGTGCCGTCCTTGGCGAAGGCGGGACGCAGCTTGCCCAGCGACTCGGCCGTGGTGTCGGCGCGGATGCCCTCGTCCTTGCTGAAGACGACGGGCTCGCCCTTGCGCTGCGGGATCTCGACGGGCGTGATCTCCGCCTCGAAGATGCCATTCTTCTGCGCGGCCGCTGCCCGCTGGTGGGAGAGCGCCGCGATCTGGTCCTGCTCGGGGCGGGCGATGCCGAGCCGGGTGTTGTGCTTCTCCGTGGACTCGCCCATGGCGACGTTCTCGAAGGAGTCGGTGAGTCCGTCGTACGCCATGGAGTCGAGCATCTCGATCGCGCCGTACTTGAAGCCCTCGCGGGACTTCGGCAGCAGATGCGGCGCGTTGGTCATCGACTCCTGGCCGCCGGCGACGACGATGTCGAACTCACCGGCGCGGATCAGCTGGTCGGCCAGCGCGATGGCGTCGAGGCCGGACAGACAGACCTTGTTGACGGTGAGCGCGGGCACGTTCATCGGGATGCCCGCCTTGACGGCGGCCTGGCGCGCGGGGATCTGCCCGGCCCCGGCCTGCAGGACCTGGCCCATGATCACGTACTGCACCTGATCACCGCCGATGCCGGCCCGGTCCAGCGCCGCCTTGATGGCGAAGCCACCGAGATCGGCGCCGGAGAAGGACTTGAGCGAGCCGAGCAGGCGTCCCATGGGCGTACGGGCGCCCGCGACGATCACTGAGGTGGTACCGGTCGTTCCTGACATGAGGCACGATCCCCTTCCAGCGCGCAGCTGAGGAGTGAACGAGGGTTTACTTCAATGTACTGAGCGGTACTGCCCCAGGTCACCGGGCGGCGAGTGTGATCGCGCGCACGTTGCGTAACCACGTCCGGGGCGCTGCACTGGGGGAATGCTGACGCGAATCGACCACATCGGGATCGCCTGTTTCGACCTCGACAAGACTGTCGAGTTCTACCGGGCCACCTACGGCTTCGAGGTGTTCCACACCGAGGTCAACGAAGAGCAGGGCGTGCGTGAGGCCATGCTCAAGATCAACGAGACGTCCGACGGCGGCGCCTCCTACCTCCAGCTCCTGGAGCCCACCCGCGAGGACTCCGCGGTCGGAAAGTGGCTGGCCAAGAACGGTGAGGGGGTCCATCACATCGCCTTCGGCACCGCCGACGTCGACGGTGACGCGCAGTCCATCCGCGACAAGGGCGTGCGAGTTCTCTACGACGAGCCGCGTATCGGCTCCATGGGCTCCCGTATCACTTTTCTCCACCCCAAGGACTGCCACGGCGTCCTCACCGAACTCGTCACCTCTGCAACGGAGCACTGACCTGAGGATTCCCGGCCCGGTAGAGTGGGCGATTCCGGGCCGGGGCCGGGTCGGGGCCGCGCCGCGTCCCCGCCGTTGATCTGTCACCATTCCCCGGGGGGCCGTTCGCCGGCGAACGGTGCTCGTACGGAGACAGTTGCGACCAGGGGACGGATGGGACCGCGCAGTGCGGGGCTACGAACGCCAGGAGAGCCACCGAGCTGACGACGACCACCTTTCGCGGTTCGAAGCCGAGATGGACCGGCTGAAGACCGAGCGGGAGAAGGCCGTCCAGCACGCCGAGGACCTCGGCTACCAGGTCGAGGTCTTGCGCGCCAAGCTCCATGAGGCTCGGCGCGCTCTCGCGTCCCGTCCTGCCTACGACAGCGCCGACATCGGCTACCAGGCGGAGCAGCTGCTCCGTAACGCCCAGATCCAGGCCGACCAGCTGCGCACCGACGCCGAGCGCGAACTGCGCGAGGCCCGCGCCCAGACCCAGCGCATCCTCCAGGAGCACGCCGAGCACCAGGCCCGTCTCCAGGCCGAGCTGCACTCCGAGGCGAACCAGCGCCGCCAGCGCCTGGACCAGGAGCTGGCCGAGCGCCGCCAGACCGTCGAGGCGCACGTCAACGAGAACGTCGCCTGGGCCGAGCAGCTGCGCGCGCGTACCGAGTCCCAGGCCCGCCGGCTGCTCGAGGAGTCCCGCGCAGAGGCCGAGCAGGCGCTTGCCGCGGCCCGCGGCGAGGCCACCCGGGTCGCCGAGGAGGCCCGCCGGCGGCTCGGCTCCGAGTCCGAGGCGGCCAGGTCCGAAGCGGAAGCGATCCTTCTGCGCGCCCGCAAGGACGCCGAACGGCTGCTGAACGCCGCGTCGAACCAGGCTCACGAAGCCACCAGCCACGCCGAACAGCTGCGCTCCTCCACCAGCGCCGAGTCCGACCAGGCCCGCCAGCAGGCCGCCGAGCTGAGCCGCTCCGCCGAGCAGCGGATCCAGGAGGCCGAGGAGAAGCTGCGCGAGGCCCGCGCGGAGTCCGAGAAGCTGCTGACCGAGGCCAAGGAGTCGGCGGCCAAGCAGCTGGCGTCCGCCGAGTCCGTCAACGAGCAGCGCACCCGTACCGCCAAGGCGGAGATCGCCCGGCTGGTCGGCGAGGCCACCACGGACGCGGAGGCGCTCAAGGCGGAGGCCGAGCAGGCACTCGCCGACGCCCGCGCCGAGGCCGAGAAGCTGGTCGCCGCCGCGGCGGAGAGTGCCAAGACGGTCGCGGCCGAGGACTCGGCCGCCCAGCTCGCCAAGGCGGCCCGTACCGCCGAGGACGTCCTGACCAAGGCCTCCGAGGAGGCGAAGGCCACCACGCGCGCGGCGGGCGAGGAGGCCGAACGGATCCGCCGCGAGGCCGAGGCCGAGGCGGACCGGCTGCGTGGCGAGGCCGCCGAGCAGGCCGATCAGCTCAAGGGCGCCGCCAAGGACGACACCAAGGAGTACCGGGCCAAGACCGTTGAGCTGCAGGAGGAGGCGCGCAGGCTGCGCGGCGAGGCCGAGCAGCTGCGCGCCGAGGCGATCGCCGAGGGCGAGCGGATCCGCGGCGAGGCCCGCCGCAAGGCCGTCCAGCAGATCGAGGAGGCGGCCAGCACCGCCGAGGAGCTGCTGACCAAGGCACGGGCAGACGCCGACGAGATGCGTTCGGCCGCGACGAACGACAGCCAGCGGGTGCGTACCGAGGCGATCGAGCGCGCCACCACCCTGCGCAAGCAGGCCGAGGAGACGCTGGAGCGCACCCGGGCCGAGGCCGAGCGGCTGCGCGGCGAGGCCGAGGAACAGGCGGAGAGCGTCAAGTCCGCGGCCGAGCAGGCCGGGGCGGAGCTGCGCGAGGAGGCGGAGCGCGCGGTCGCGGCCCGCCAGGCCGAGGCCGCGGAGGAGCTGACCCGGCTGCACGCCGAGGCGGAGTCCCGCCTCGCCGCTGCCGAGGAGGGCCTGGCCGAGTCCCGCGGCGAGGGCGAGCGGATCCGGCGCGAGGCCGCCGAGGAGACCGAGCGGCTGCGTACGGAAGCGGCCGAGCGGATCCGTACGCTCCAGGCGCAGGCCGAGCAGGAGGCCGAACGGCTGCGCACGGAGGCCGCTTCGGACGCTTCGGCCACCCGCGCCGAGGCCGAGAACATCGCGGTACGGCTGCGCAGCGACGCCGCCAACGAAGCCGAGCGGCTCAAGAACGAGGCGCAGGAGAGCGCCGACCGGCTGCGCGCCGAGGCCGCGGCCGCCGCGGACCGGATCGGCGTCGAGGCCGCCGAGGCGCTGGCCGCAGCCCAGGAGGAGGCGAACCGCCGCCGCCGGGAGGCCGAGGAGACCCTCGACTCCGCGCGCGGCGAGGCGAATCAGGAGCGCGAGCTCGCCCGTGAGCAGAGCGAGGAGCTGCTCGCCTCGGCCCGTAAGCGGGTCGAGGAGGCCCAGACCGAGGCGCACCGCCTCGTCGAGGAGGCCGACCGCCGCGCCACCGAGATGGTCGGCGCAGCCGAGCAGACCGCCCAGCAGGTACGTGACTCCGTCAACGGCCTCCACGAGCAGGCCGAGCAGGAGATCGCCGGGCTGCGTTCGGCGGCCGAGCACGCGGCCGACCGCACCAGGACCGAGGCGCAGGAGGAGGCGGACCGGGTCCGCGCCGACGCGTACGCCGAGCGGGAGCGGGCCACCGAGGACGCGGGCCGGCTGCGGGCGAGGGCTCAGGAGGAGACCGAGGCCGCCAACGCGCTCGCCGAGCGGACCGTTTCGGACGCGATCACCGAGTCGGACCGGCTGCGTGCCGACACCGCGGAGTACGCGCAGCGGATGCGTACAGAGGCGTCGGACGCCGTGGCATCGGCCGAGCAGGACGCCTCGCGCTCCCGCGCCGAGGCCCGCGAGGACGCCAACCGCATCCGCTCCGACGCCGCCGCCCAGGCCGACCTGCTCATCGGCGAGGCGACGAGCGAGAGCGAGCGGCTGCGTACGGACGCGGCCGAGGCGCTGTCCGGCGCACAGGCGGCCGCGGTCCGGCTGCGCAGTGAGGCCGAGCAGATCAAGACGCAGGCCGAGGCCGAGGCCGAGCGGCTGCACGCCGGCATCCGGGCCGACGGCGAGCAGATCCTGGACGAGGCCCGCGAGGCGGCCGACAAGCGCCGCTCCGACGCCGCCGCCCAGGCGGACCAGCTCATCGCCGAGGCGACCGGGGAGGCGGAGCGGCTGCGTGCCGAGGCCGCCGACACGGTGGGCTCCGCGCAGCAGGCCGCCGAGCGCATCAAGTCCGAGGCCCAGAAGGTCAAGGCGGAGGCCGAGGCGGCGGCGGAGCAGATGCGCGCGGAGGCCCGCGAGGAGGCCGACCGTACGCTCGACGAGGCTCGGGTGGCCGCGGCCAAGCGCCGCGCGGACGCCGCCGAGCAGGCCGACCAGCTCATCAACAAGGCTCAGGAGGAGGCGCTGCGCGCGGCCACCGAGGCCGAGGAGCAGGCCGACACGATGGTGGGCGCGGCCCGCAAGGAGGCCGAGCGGCTGGTCGCCGAGGCGACCGTCGAGGGCAACACCCTGGTGGAGCATGCCCGTACGGACGCGGACGAGCTGCTCGTCGGCGCGCGCCGGGACGCCACCGCCATCAGGGAGCGCGGCGAGGAGCTGCGGACCCGGGTCGAGGCCGAGATCGAGGAGCTGCACGAGCGCGCCCGCCGGGAGACCTCCGAGCAGACGAAGACGGCCGCCGAGCGCGTCGACCAGCTGGTGAAGGCGGCGACCAAGCAGCAGGCGGAGGCGGAGGCGAAGGCCAAGGAGCTGGTGGCCGACGCCAATTCGGAGGCGAGCAAGGTCCGCATCGCCGCGGTCAAGAAGGCCGAGGGCCTGCTCAAGGAGGCGGGCCAGAAGAAGGCCGAGCTGATCCGCGAGGCGGAGCGGGTCAAGGCGGAGGCGGATGCCGAGGCCGACCGTCTGGTGGGCGACGGCAAGCGGGAGCTCGATGTGCTGGTCCGCCGGCGCGAGGACATTCAGGCCGAGATTTCCCGTGTTCAGGACGTTCTTGAGGCGCTGGAGTCTTTCGAGGCGCCGTCCGGGGGTAGCAAGGAGGGCGGCGGCGTGAAGGCAGGTGCCTCAGCAGGGGTTACACGTTCGAGTGGCAAGCCTTCCGAGAGCTAGCCACTCAAAAGGCTGGACATTCTCCAGATCAAACGGGCATCCGCTCGATGACACGCCGCTTTGACCCCTAGGATTCCCCCTAACACCTCACCGGTCTCATTCGACAGGAACCCCATGAGCGACACTTCCTCCCCCTTCGGCTTCGAGCTCGTGCGGCGTGGTTACGACCGCGGTCAGGTGGATGACCGCATTACCAAGCTCGTCGCCGACCGTGATAGTGCTCTCGCCCGAATCACCTCTCTGGAAAAGCGCATCGAGGAGCTCCACCTCGAGACGCAGAACGCCCAGGCCCAGGTCAGCGACGCGGAGCCGTCGTACGCCGGTCTCGGTGCGCGCGTCGAGAAGATCCTCCGTCTCGCCGAGGAGGAGGCGAAGGACCTGCGCGAGGAGGCCCGTCGCGCGGCCGAGCAGCACCGCGAGCTCGCCGAGTCCGCCGCCCAGCAGGTGCGCAACGACGCCGAGTCGTTCGCCGCCGAACGCAAGGCCAAGGCCGAGGACGAGGGCGTCCGCATCGTCGAGAAGGCGAAGAGCGACGCCTCTACGCTGCGTGGGGATGCGCAGAAGGACGCGCAGTCCAAGCGCGAAGAGGCGGACGCGCTGTTCGAGGAGACCCGCGCCAAGGCCGCCCAGGCCGCCGCGGACTTCGAGACGAACCTCGCCAAGCGCCGCGAGCAGTCCGAGCGCGACCTGGCTTCGCGTCAGGCCAAGGCCGAGAAGCGCCTGGCGGAGATCGAGCACCGCGCCGAGCAGCTGCGTCTTGAGGCCGAGAAGCTGCGTACGGACGCGGAGCGCCGGGCCCGTCAGACGGTGGAGACCGCGCAGCGCCAGGCCGAGGACATCGTGGCCGACGCGAACGCCAAGGCCGACCGGATCCGCAGCGAATCGGAGCGCGAGCTGGCGGCGCTCACCAACCGCCGCGACTCGATCAACGCGCAGCTGACCAACGTCCGCGAGATGCTGGCCACGCTGACCGGTGCGGCAGTGGCCGCGACCGGCGCCCCCGCCGACGACGAGCCGATCTCCCGCGGCGTCCCGGCGCAGCAGTCCCGCTGAGTCCGGCACAGCCTCTCCGCGGTACGCCTGAAAGTGCCCGGCGCCGATGCGGCGCCGGGCACTCGCGCGTACCAGGAAGTGGGGTGGCGCGGGCCACCTCGCACCTTTAGCGTGGCCGCATGATTGAGCTCGAGGGCCTCACCAAGCGCTTCGGCAGTCTGACCGCGGTCGATCATCTCTCCTTCACGGTCCGGCCGGGTATGGTGACCGGCTTCCTCGGCCCGAACGGCGCGGGCAAGTCGACGACGATGCGGATGATGCTCGACCTCGACAACCCGACCAGCGGCACGGTCAGGATCGACGGCAAGCACTACCGCGATCTCCAGGAGCCGCTCAGGTACATCGGCGCGCTGCTGGACGCCAAGGCGATGCACGGCGGCCGCAGCGCGTACAACAACCTGCTCTGTCTCGCCCAGTCGAACCGCATCCCCGCCTCCCGTGTCTCCGAGGTCCTGGACACGGTCGGGCTGACGCCGGTGGCGAAGAAGAAGTCCAAGGGCTTCTCGCTCGGTATGGGCCAGCGGCTGGGAATCGCCTCCGCGCTGCTCGGCGATCCGGAGATCTTGATGTTCGACGAGCCGGTCAATGGCCTGGATCCCGAGGGAATTCACTGGATCCGCAATCTGATGAAGACTCTTGCATCAGAAGGACGCACAATCTTCGTCTCCTCGCATCTGATGAGCGAAATGGCGCTGACCGCGGACCACTTGATCGTGATCGGGCAAGGGCGACTTCTGGCCGACACCTCGATGGCTGATTTCATCCACCAGAACTCCCGGAGTTATGTACGGCTTCGCTCCCCGCACCAGGAGCGGCTGCGCGATCTGCTGCACGCGTCGGGATTCGTCGCCGTCGCATCGGGCCACGGCGTGCTGGAGGTCGACGGCGCCACCACCGAGCAGCTCGGCGAGCTGGCCGCCCGGCACCAGGTGGTGCTGCATGAACTGAGCGCTCAACGTGCCTCGCTGGAGGAGGCGTTCATGCAGATGACGGCGGGTTCGGTGGAGTACCACGCGCATTCCACGCACGAAGCGCCGCCACCGGCCGAGCCACCGGGTCCCCAGTGGGGCCAGAGCTACCAGAGCAGCAAGGGAGCCTGACCCATGGCCTCGGTACCCGCGGTCCTCCAGTCCGAGTGGACCAAGATCCGTACGGTCTCCTCGACCACCTGGACCCTGGTGAGCGCGCTCGTCGTCACGGTCGCGATGGGCGCGGCGCTCAGCGCGCTGCTCAGGTCGACGTTCGACGATCTCTCCCGCGAGGAGCAGGTCACCTTCGACCCGACGTTCATCAGCTTCTCCGGGATGATCCTGGGGCAGCTGGCGATGGTGGTCTTCGGGGTGCTCGTGGTCGGCACGGAGTACAGCTCCGGAATGATCCGCACCTCGCTGTCCGCCGTACCGCAGCGCGCCACCTTCCTCTTCAGCAAGATCACGGTGGCGACGGCGCTCGCGCTGATGGTCGGTCTGGTGACGAGCTTTCTGTCGTTCTTCCTGGGGCAGGCGCTGCTGGGCGATCACCGTACGACGATCGGCGCGGAGCATGTCCTGCGCGCGGTCGTCGGCGGCGGGCTGTACATGGGTCTGATCGCGCTGTTCTCGATGGGCGTGGCGACGATGCTGCGCAGCTCGATGCTCTCGCTGGGCATCCTGATGCCGTTCTTCTTCCTGGTCTCGCAGATCCTCGCGTCCGTACCGAAGGCGAAGACGGTTGCCCAGTACTTCCCCGACCAGGCCGGGTCCAAGATCATGCAGGTGGTCCCGGACGCGCTGGACAGCGACAAGGCTCCGTACGGGCCGTGGGGCGGACTGGGGATCATGGTTCTGTGGGTGATCGCCGCGCTGATCGGCGGTTATCTGGTGCTCAAGAAGCGGGATGCGTAGAGGACGGCGGGGTGCCCTGGTCGGGCAGCAGCTCGTCGAACTCCCTCCAGCCCTTCCAGGACCAGACGTCCTTGGCAAGATTCGGTTCGAGCGGGACGAAGCGGCCGGTCTCGAAGTCATCGCCGTCCAGGTCGAACCAGCGCTCGTCGACCACTTCGGTCCCCATGCCGACGGTCCGCGCGGTCAGCCGCACGAGCAGCTTCGCCCCGTGCGACTCGGACAGGTCCTTGCCCTGGATCCGGGTGACAGGCAGCGTCGGCACCGGAGCGTCGACCGGTATCCACACGGTGAAAGGCGCGCCCCGCTCCACCGCGAGCCAGGAGCGCTCGTCGGCCGGGTCACCCTTCTCGTCGAGCACCCTGAGCCACTTCTTGTAGATGACCAGGCTGCCGTCGTGCGGGGAGCGCTCCAGATAGCGCAGATGCACCCGCGCCTTCAGATCGACCACCGAGAGGTTGTCGAGGTGGTTGTAGAAGCGCACCGCGATGATCGCGTCGTCGCTCTGTGCATGGAGCCGGGCATAGCCGGGAAAGTCCGCGGCCCAGGCGTGCGAGATGCTCGCCCGCCGCCGCCAGACGAACGGCCGCAGGGCGAACATCTTGATCAGTACGATGCCGAGCAGCACCGCGGGCGCGAGCGCCCCGGTCAACGAGGCAAGTGTGGCGAGCAGTTCATGGGCCAGGCTGTCCCGCTCGGGGCTGAGGCTGTCGGTGCCGACGCAGGCGCGCAGCGCCTCCAGCGCCAGATTCAGCAGCCCTTCCCCGTCCCGCAGCCGCTCCCCCACGCTGCGCTTCGAGCCTTCGGTGAGCGTCCAGGCGACCGCGATGCCCGCAGCGAGCACGGCCAGCGCGGTGAGCGCCATCAGGATCAGCGCGTGGACGGAACGGCCTGCGATCCACCAGCGAACCGACGTCCGAAATCGGGGGTGCGGCCTGCGCCGCCCCGGCCACCCCGGAAACCATTTCAACTCCCGCCTCCCCACCATGAGTTCACATCCAGGGGATCCTCCTCCCCGGTTCCCGTCTGCGCCAACCGCATTGCCCGGGAGGGTCCCGTACGCTCGGCAGGGGTAGACCTGAGATGGAAGGCTCTGCCCGCACAAGCGAACAACCCCGAAGGGCGTCTCCCGTGAAGGACCGAAGCCTCGAAGCGCTGGGCCTGGACGACGTGCCGGCCAAACAGCCGCTGACCTATCCGGGCCGCCCCACTACCGAGCCCTCGCTTCTCACCGGTGACGAACTGCTGCAGCTGGACGTCCGCCCGGTGCGGCTCGGCGACTGGTACGTCGAGGAAAGGGCGCAGCAGCAGAGCCTGGACGAGGCGCTCTCCGGCCTCGGCCAGGTCGTGACGGGCCGCCGCCACCCGGTCATCGCGGTCGGCTCCAACGCCTCGCCGGGACAGGTCAGCCACAAGCTCACCCGGCTCGGCATCCCCGCGACCGTCCCGATGGTGCCGGTGCGGGTGCGCGGCATCGGCGTCGGTTGCTCGGGCCACATCAGCCCGGCCGGCTATGTCGCGGGAACGCCGTACGTCGAGCGGGACGCCGAGACCGTCCTCGTCGTCACTTGGCTGGATTCCACCCAGCTCAAGGCCGTCGACGACACCGAATTCCCCGACTACCGGCGGGCGATACTGCCGGGCGACGTCTTCGAGATGACGATGCCCTCCGGCGAGCGGCTGGGCGGCGCGTACATCTACTTCAGCGCGCACGGCGTCCTCGCGGACCCGGACGGCATGCCCCGCCCGGGCGGCGGCGACCAGTCCGAGCTGCTCGCGGCCCTGCTCGCGGCTTCGCCCCGGCTGCGTGAGCTGCTGGGACCCGATCCTGCGGCCTGGGTGCGGAAGGCGGGCACGGACGGCGCGCTGCGTGAAGCAGGTACGCAGATCTTCGGCGACGAGGGCTGGGTACTGCCGCAGACGGACTTCCTGCCGTATCTCGACGACGGCACCGAGCTCCGGCTCTACGACGATCTGCCGCCGCTCGGCGACTCCCTCCCGCCGAGACCGTAGCGTTACGGCTTGGCCGGAACCGTCAAGGCCCGGATATCCTCCTAACTCTTACGGGGGCGTACGGCCGGCCGGCCTCTGCCCCGACGACCCGAAAGTCGATGGGGCTGCAGAATGATCGAGGCAGTCGGCCTGACCAAGCGCTACGGCGCCAAGACGGCCGTGTACAACCTTTCCTTCCAGGTGCGGCCCGGTGCCGTCACCGGGTTCCTCGGCCCCAACGGCGCGGGCAAGTCGACCACCATGCGGATGATCCTCGGGCTCGACCGGCCCACCGAGGGCCAGGTGACGATCGGTGGCCGCCCCTTCAGACAGCTTCCGAACGCGCCGCGCCAGGTCGGCGCCCTGCTCGACGCCAAGGCCGTCCACGGCGGCCGCAGCGCGCGCAACCATCTGCTCTCGCTGGCGCAGCTCTCCGGCATCCCGGCCCGCCGGGTCGACGAGGTGCTCGGGGTCGTCGGTCTCCAGGAGGTCGCCAAGAAGCGCTCCAAGGGCTTCTCGCTCGGCATGGGCCAGCGGCTCGGCATCGCGGCCGCCCTGCTCGGCGACCCGCAGGTCCTGCTCTTCGACGAGCCGGTCAACGGCCTGGACCCGGAGGGCATCCTCTGGGTCCGCAATCTGATGAAGCAGCTCGCCTCCGAAGGCCGTACGGTCTTCGTCTCCTCGCACCTGATGAGCGAAATGGCGCTCACCGCCGACCACTTGATCGTGATCGGGCGCGGACAGCTGCTCTCGGACATGAGCGTCAAGGACTTCATCTCGCACAACTCCGCCGACTTCGCCCGGGTGCGTACGCCGCAGACCGAGCCGCAGCAGCGCGAGAAGCTCTCGGCCGCGCTCACCGAGGCGGGCGGACAGGTCATGCCGGAGCCGGACGGCGCGCTGCGCGTGACCGGACTGCCGCTGCCGCAGATCAGCGATCTCGCGCACTCCGCGGACGTCCGGCTGTGGGAGCTCTCGCCGCACCAGGCCTCGCTGGAAGAGGCGTACATGCGGATGACGCAGGGCGCGGTCGACTACCGCTCGACGGCCGACCAGAAGTCCGGCCTCATGCAGCAGCAGCCGATGGGGTACGCCCCGCCGATGCCGCAGATCCCCGAGGTACCTCAGCAGGGCTGGTACGCCCCGCCGCCGCCCCAGCCGGGACAGAACCCCTATGCCGCCGCGCCCATCGCCCCGGGTGCGCCCGGCGGCGCGCCCGCTCCTGCCGCCCCGCCCGCGATGCCCCCGGCCTCCGCCCCCGCCGACCTGACCAAGCCCGAGGACGCCCGATGACCACCCCGTACCAGCCGCAGGCGCCATTCCAGCAGCACGGCGCGCCCGCCGGGGCGTACTCCTCGCCGATCCCCGTGCGCAGTGCCCACCTCGGCGACGCCCTCGCCTCCGAGTGGACCAAGATCCGTTCCGTACGCTCCACGATGTGGACGCTCGGCGTCATGATCGTGCTGATGATCGGGCTCGGCGTGCTGGCCGCGGTGGCCGCCTCCGCCTCCGACGCCGATCTCGGCGACCAGTCGCCCCTCTTCCTCGGCTTCTACGGTGTCCTGCTCGGCTCCATCTGCGTGGTCACGCTGGGCGTGCTGACCATCGCGTCCGAGTTCGGCACCGGCATGATCCGTACGACGCTGACGGCGTGCCCGGGCCGCGCGCGGGTGCTCGCCGCCAAGGCGACCGTCTTCTTCCTGCTCGTCTTCGCCCTGACCACGGTGCTCGCAGGGCTCGTCGGTGCGCTGCAGAACAGCATCGTGACCACCGGCCGTGACTCGACCGGCGAGGAGTGGTTCCGCGCGACGGTGGGCGTGGGCCTGTTCGTCGCCGTCCTCGGGCTGCTGGCCCTCGCCGTCGGCACGATCATCCGGCACTCGGCGGGCGCGATCACGATCATGATCGGCGTGATGCTGCTGCCGCTGGTGGCCGCCATGTTCATGTTCTCGGAAGCGCTCCAGGACATACAGCGGGCTCTGTTGGACTACGCGATCCCGAGCCTGCTCATCGCGTTCTACAGCGAGGCCGCGCTCACCGACACGGGCCCCACCGGCTGGACCCCGCTGTGGATCCTGATCGGGGTGACGGCGGTGGCGATGGCCGGCGCCTTCCTCTCGCTCCAGAAGCGCGACGTCTGACCGCTCGGGCCGCTCGGGCGTCCGACTGCTCCGGCGTCCGACCGCTCTTCAGTGCCTGGGCGCGTTACGGGACCGCTGCACCCGCGTGGTGCGGCGGTCCTTCGCGTTCCAGCACGCCTTGTGCCAGTGCCGCCGGTCGTCCACGCCGCCGCCGTGTTCCGGCCAGGCGACCACATGCGGCACCCCCGAGGGGATCTCCTGGTCGCAGCCCGGGCAGCGATACCTCTTGCCCGCGGCACTTGCGCCCGCGACATGGCGGACCGACCACTCCTCGCCCTGCCAGGACTCGCTCCGGCCGAAGCCGCCGTACCTCTCGCCCGGCTCGCTGGCATGCTCGGTCGGCTTCTCGCCGCCTCGGGGGCGGTTGCGGCGCGGGGACACGTGACACCTCACGGGGCAAGTCCGGACAGTTCCCATCCAGCCTACGGGCCGCTGTCATGGGTACACGAAACACGCAGCGTGAGACCGCGACACCCACAGGGGGCAGTTACCGGAAAATCGCAACAACTTCACGATTGGCCGTGCCTTTGGCACGTGTCAGACGTTGTTGCCGGTAGGGGGAGTGACGCGTCGGCCGCAAGGAGGCAATAGGCGATGCGCGTGGGAACTTTTGTACTGGCGGCCCAATTTCCGGGCCAGGGGCAGGGGGAGGCTCTGCACCGAGCGGTACGGTCCGCCGAGGTCGCGGAGGAGTCCGGGCTCGATTCGGTCTGGCTCGCCGAGCACCATTTCGTGCCGTACGGCGTGTGCCCGTCGGCTGTGACCCTCGCCGCCGTGCTGCTCGGCCGTACCCGGCGCATCCGCGTCGGCACGGCCGTGAGCGTGCTGCCGAACGCCCATCCCGTGGCGCTGGGCGAGCAGGCGGCACTGCTGCATCTCACCAGCGGAGGCAGGTTCTCCCTCGGCGTGGGCCGCGGCGGCCCCTGGGTCGATCTGGAAGTCTTCGGCACGGGTCTCGCCGCGTACGAGAGGGACTTTCCCGAATCCCTGGACCTGCTGCTGCGCTGGCTGAGCGAACCCCGCGTCGCCGCCCGCGGGGAACGATTCACCTTCCGTGAAGTCCCGGTCGTACCAAGGCCGGACGAGCTGATCGGCGGCCCCACCCAGGGCCCCGAGGTGATCGTCGCCTGTACGTCCCCGAAGAGCGTGAAGCTCGCCGCCGGGCACGGACTGCCGATGCTGCTCGGGATGCACTGCGACGACGAGGAGAAGGCGGACATGGTGGCACTCTGGCGTACGCACGCGCTCGCCGCAGGACATCCGCCCGAGGAGGTCCGCAGTGCCGGACATGTGTCGGCCGGAGTGGCCCAGATCGAGGACCGCAGGGCCGAGGCCACGGAGACTCTGGTCAAGACGATGCCCGGCTGGCTCAAGCAGGGCCTGGACGCCCATGTGACGGTCGACGGGCGCCCCCGCGCCATGCGGGACCCCGTGGCATACACGGAACTGCTGTGCGGGCTGCACCCGGTGGGCCCGCCACGGCTCGCCGCGGACCGGATCGCGGCCACCGCGGAACGCACCGGGATCACCCGCTTCGCCCTGCTCGCCGAGGGCTCCGGCGACCTCGCCGCCACCGAGGAGAACGTGCGGCGACTCGGCACGGAAGTGCTGCCTCTGCTCGGCTGACCGGCGCTCGCCGCCGCACGGGAGGTGCTGCCGCTCCGACATCTGTAGCACCTCCCGCGATGCGGAGCGGCAGCAAAAGACGTCAGCAGTCGCGCAGTTCGGGCGACTGGTTGAGCAACTGGCCCCGTATGGAAGTGAAGCGGGCAAGCCGCTCGTCGACCGAAGAGTCCAGCGGGAACACCGCGACGCGGTGGCAGTTCTGGAATGCCAGGCGCACCCCGAAGTGCCGCTGGAGCGCCCCGCGAATGGCGTCACTCGCGAGCGCACGCAGTAGCTGACCACGTGCCTGCTCGTCCGGCGGCGGCGTCTGGTTGTCGGCGAAGTCGCCGCCGTCCACCTTCAGCTGAGCCACCAGAGAACTGATCATCTCCCATGCGAAGGGCAGGGAGGTCCGGACGCAGTCGACGAATGCAGCTTCGTCGACCTCGCCTCGCTCGGCCTGTTCCAACAGCGCCGGTGAGACGTCGAGCGACATGGGTACTCCTCTCGCGACCCCGGTTAACGGGGTCTTACGGGCAGGGAAGGAGGACGACGGACAACGACGTCGTACGAACGACGTACGACGACGCAGAGTGCACGACCGACGACCTCCCGCTTACACGGTAAGTGCGCCGTCCGGAGCGCACCAGGAGATTGGGAGCACAACCGGCCAATAACGAACAGGGCGAAAAGGGGCAGGCGGCCCGAACGGCCTCGAACGAGGGGGGCGGTGGGCTACGGGTGGGAGAATCGCGCGCACCGGTCTGCGTCGAGTAGCGTTGCCGACCATGCGTCTTGTCATCGCCCGCTGCTCCGTGGATTACGCGGGCCGGCTCACCGCCCACCTGCCCTCCGCTCCCCGTCTGATCCTGGTCAAGGCCGACGGCAGCGTCTCGATCCACGCGGACGACAGGGCGTACAAACCCCTGAACTGGATGTCCCCTCCCTGCACGCTCAAGGAGGGTGACGACAGCGTCTGGACCGTCATCAACAAAGCGGGCGAGAAACTGATCATCACGATGGAGGAAATCCTCCATGACTCCTCGCACGAACTGGGCGTGGACCCCGGCCTGATCAAGGACGGCGTGGAGGCGCACCTGCAGGAACTGCTCGCGGACCGGATCGAAACACTGGGCGAGGGCTACAGCCTGATCCGGCGCGAATACCCCACGGCCATCGGCCCGGTGGACATCCTGTGCCGCGACTCGGACGGCGGGACGGTGGCCGTCGAGATCAAGCGGCGCGGCGAGATCGACGGCGTCGAACAGCTCACGCGCTATCTGGAACTGCTGAACCGGGACCCGCATCTGGCGCCGGTGAAGGGCCTGTTCGCGGCGCAGGAGATCAAGC
This sequence comes from Streptomyces sp. NBC_00322, assembly GCF_036147535.1. Taxonomy (NCBI): domain Bacteria; kingdom Bacillati; phylum Actinomycetota; class Actinomycetes; order Kitasatosporales; family Streptomycetaceae; genus Streptomyces; species Streptomyces sp. NBC_00322. The sequence continues at coordinate 3,034,311 of NZ_CP108019.1, forward strand.
CGCAGGCGCGGGTGCTGGCGACGGACCGAGGGATCGGGTGCGTGGTGCTGGACTACAACGCGCTGCGGGGCATCGAGGACGACAAGCTGCGGCTGTTCTGAGGCCGCCCGAGCCTGAGACACGAGTACGGCCCCGGACGGCGAGGCGGTCCGGGGCCGTCGTGTGTTGCGACGCGGTCAGATGACGGGTGGGCTGCCGGAATCCGAGGGGGCGGCGCTGCTGGTCATCGGGGCGCTGGCCGAGCTTCCCTCTCCGCCGCCCGCCGGGGGCGGCGGGGAGGAGGACGGCGGCGGTGAGCTGGCAGGCGGCGTGGTTGTCGGAGTCGGGGTCGGCGAAGACGACGAGGGGGTCGGAGTCGGCTTGGTCGTCGAAGACTTCGTCGGCGTCGGCGGCTTGCCCGACGTAGCCGGCTTCCCCGGCGTCGACGAGTTCGACGACGGCCGCCCCGCCGGCGTCGCCGCGCCCGTCGACGAACTCGCCCCCGGCGTCACCGGGTCCGGGTTCTTCGGGTCGTCCGCGGGTCCGCCGCCCGGGCTGTTGGTCGAGCCGTCCGCGGGCTCGTCCGCGTCCAGGCCGTCGCTGCCGTCGTCCTCGTTCGCGGACTGGCCGTTCCTGACCTTGTTGCTCGGCGGGTCCTGCCGGTCCGAGGTCGCCCCGAGGGTCACCACTGTGCCGAGCACCGCGGCGAGCAGTGCGCCCGCGCCCGCGGCGACCAGGTTGCGCCGTGCGCCGCCGAAGACGGCGCGGCGGCGGCTCGGCTTCGCGCCGCCCCCGGACGGCGTCTGCCGTGCCAGCAGCGTCGCGGGCTCCTCGTCTTCCTTCGGCGCTCCCACGGCTCCCGGGCCGGGTCCGATGCCGCGGCCGAGCGGCAGTACGGGCGCCGGTACGCCTCCGGGCGGCGACGCCGACTGCTCGGAACGCGCGGCCGGTGCCTCCTCGCCCGCCGGGGTACGTGCGGCGACGACGGGCCCGCCCGAGCGGTCCTCGACGAGCGCGAGCGCCCTGCGTCCCGCGACGGTGCCGCGCTTGTCGGAGAGCGCGCCGCGCATGCCGATGGAGGTCTCCAACTCGGCGCGCGCCCGGTCCAGGTTTCCGGTGCAGAGCGCGAGGACGCCCAGCTCGTGGTGGAAGTACGCCTCTTCGGCCACCTCGCCCGCGATGCGGGCTGCTTCGGAGCCGGCCCGCAAGGCCCGCTCCCAGGCGCTCCAGTGCAGGCCCGCCGCGAAGGCCGGCGCCGCGCTGCGGGCGAGCAGGACGGCCGCGCTGGGGTGTCCGGCCTCTCCCCCGGAGCTTCGCCCGGGAGATGCCCCCAGCCCCGACACGAGCATGCCGAGCGCGGCGAGAACGGCGTCCGCCTCGGCCACCGCCCGCTCGGGGGTGACAGAGGGGTGCCCGGCCCACCAGGCGTAGTGCTGGGCGGCGGTGTGGGCATGGGCGGCCGCCTCGTCGGCGTAGCCATTCTCCGTGAGCTGCGCCATCACACCGGCCGCGAGCCGGTAGCGCGTGCCGACCGGGGAGAGCAGGCCGCAGCTCATCAGCTCGCCGAGCGCGGCGTCCGCGTGGGTGTCCCCGACGAGCGCCGGCAGATGCGCCTGGTGCGGGACCTCGCCTCCGAGCGCGACCGCGAAGCGCAGGGTCTCGCGGGCGGACTCGCTCAGCCGGGAGGCGAGCAGGGCAGCGGGCGCGGCCCCCTCCCCCAGCGTCGGCAGCGGTACATCGACTTCCTGGACGCCGTCGAAGGGCGTGTAGTCGTCGAGGGTCTCCGGGTCGGTGCGCAGGCTGTCGCACTGCCGCAGCAGCGCGCCCGCCTGGACGAAGCGAAGCGGCAGGCCCTCGGACTCGAACCAGAGGTCACCCGCCCAGTTCGACTCGTCCTCGGTGAGCGGCCGCTCCACGGTGCGCTGCAGCAGCTCCAGCGAGGCGCTTCGGCCCAGTCCGGCGAGGAAGACCTCTTCGAGGTGCGAGTCAGCCGCGGGTGCGGCGACGTCGGGTGTGGCCGCGACCAGGAAGGCGCACTCGGGCGCGGCGTCGAGCAGCTCGCCGAGGGCGGCGCCGCCGAACTCCAGGTCGTCGAGGACGACGATCGCGCCGATGTCCTTGACGTGTTCGAGCAGTGCGGCGCGGTCGGGCCGGTACAGCGGAGCGCTGTGGACGGCGGCGAAGAGCTCGTGGAGCAGTTCGGTGGGGGTGCGGTGGTGGCCGCTGAGGCGTACGACTCCGTCGGGCGCGAAGTTCGCGCAGTCCTCGGCGACGATGTCGAGCAGGGCGCTGCGCCCGGAGCCCGCGGGTCCGGTGAGCCGGACCGAGCGGCCGTGGCCGAGCAGCCGTACCAGCCGCTCACGCTCCTCGCCGCGCTCGAGCAGCGGGAGCCGCGGCGCGGGAGGCCCGGCCGGTACGGGGGGCTGCGCCGCGCGCTGCCGCCCGGTGCGCTCGGCCTCGCTGTGCCGGCCCGGCCGCGTCGGCAGCTGCCCAGGCGGGCAGGGCTCTATCTCGCTGCCGTCGACGGGATTGACGGTGAGCAGGAAGTCGCCCGCCACGAGCTGGACGGTGCGCGCGGGCGCCGACGCCGACTTCTTGAAGTCCGGGGCGCCGGTGTCGCGCGGGGGCCGGGCCTGGCCCGCGCCATCGCCGAAACTGTCGTTGTCCATGGTCCAAGCCCCCCAGATGCGCTTCGCTGAGCTTCGTCCCCGCCGAGGTTGTTCGAGTTCCGGTGGCGGAGTCGCGTGCGGATTGTCCCTCCGGCCTTTCTGCACGCCCCGCTGTCGCTTCGGTCCGGTGCCCGCCGCATGGGTCTTTCAATTCGTCGGGCGACCGAACCTTAGACCTTCGCTCAGTATCTCCATAGGGGCGGGGTGCTGCCCCGTCCACGACGTCACAGTCTCATGAGGATTGCGAGCGTCGTACGGTTCACACCCGGGGGAGCGATTCGGCCGCGATGCCGCCTTCGATGGCAAGAATCCGGTGCAGCCGGGTGGCGACCAGGAGTCTTTGCATCTGTGGCGGTACGCCGCGCAGCACCAGCCGGCGACCGCACCGGCCGGCCCTGCGGTGCGCGCCCATGATGACTCCCAGGCCGGTGGCGTCCCAGGAGTCGAGGTCGGTCAGGTCGAGCACCAGGTCGCCGTCTCCGTCGTCGACGGCCGAGTGCAGGACCGTACGGGCGTCCGCCGCGCTGCGGACGTCGAGGCGGCCCCCGACGACCAGCTCGGCGTGGTCGCCCCTGATGTGCATATGCGCTCCCCGTGAGTGCGTCAGTGCCCTGTGATCTCTTCTGCTTTGCTCTTCAATGTCTTGCAACAACTGACTCCCGCATGGGCACAGCAGTTGCGCTTTGTAAGCGAACCGATACCGAATTCACCCCTCGGGGTGATACCAAACCGGTCGATGAGGGTCAGTGCTTATAGAAGCCCTGCCCGCTCTTGCGTCCGATGTCACCGGCGTCCACCATCCGGCGCATCAGCTCCGGCGGGGCGAACTTCTCGTCCTGGGACTCGGTGTAGATGTTGCTCGTGGCGTGCAGCAGGATGTCCACGCCCGTCAGGTCGGCGGTGGCGAGCGGCCCCATGGCGTGGCCGAAGCCCAGCTTGCAGGCGATGTCGATGTCCTCGGCGGACGCGACGCCCGATTCGTACAGCTTCGCGGCCTCGACGATCAGTGCCGAGATGAGGCGGGTGGTGACAAAACCGGCGACGTCGCGGTTGACGACGATGCAGGTCTTGCCGACGGACTCGGCGAACTCCCGCGTGGTGGCCAGGGTTTCGTCGCTCGTCTTGTAGCCGCGCACCAGCTCGCACAGCTGCATCATCGGGACGGGCGAGAAGAAGTGCGCGCCGACGACGCGGTCCGGACGCTCCGTCACCGCGGCGATCTTCGTGATCGGGATGGCGGAGGTGTTGGAGGCGAGGACGGCGTCTTCCCGTACGAGCTTGTCGAGCGTACGGAAGATCTCGTGCTTGACCTCGAGCTTCTCGAAGACCGCCTCGACGACGATGTCCGCGTCGGCGGCGCCGTCCAGATCGGTGGTCGTGGTGATGCGCGCCAAGGCAGCTTCGGCGTCGGCCGCTTCGAGCTTGCCCTTGGAGACGAACTTGTCGTACGAGGCCTTGATGCCGTCCGTGCCACGGGTCAGAGCCGCGTCGGTGACATCACGCAGCACGACCTCCCAGCCCGCCTGGGCCGAGACCTGCGCGATACCGGACCCCATGAGTCCGGCCCCGATGACGGCGAGCTTCCTGGCCACTGCGGCACCCCTTAACACCCGTTTACATTTCTGCTCTCCGGCGGAGGTTAGCGCTCGTGAGGTGCCCTGTGGCGGTGAAGAGATGCGCGTCACGTCTCGGATGACGGACATCACACCGGTACGGCCCATCAGGCGGTCCGTACCGCGTAATTGAGCGCTTCATGGGCCACTTCGCCCGGCTTGCGGCCGCGGCGTAGGCTCGGCCTCATGGTCAATCTCACGCGCATCTACACCCGCACCGGCGACCAGGGCACGACCGCCCTGGGCGATATGAGCCGCACCGCAAAGACCGATCTGCGGATCGCCGCGTACGCCGACGCCAATGAGGCCAATGCCGTCCTCGGCACGGCCATCGCGCTGGGACAGCTGCCGGAAGAGCTCGTAAAGGTCCTCGTCCGCGTGCAGAACGACCTGTTCGACGTGGGTGCGGATCTGTCGACGCCGGTGGTCCAGGAGCCGGAGTATCCGCCGCTGCGGGTCGAGCAGTTCTACATCGACCGTCTCGAGGCGGACTGCGACCGCTTCAACGAACAGCTGGAGAAGCTGCGCAGCTTCATCCTGCCGGGTGGTACGCCGGGGGCGGCGCTGCTGCACCAGGCCTGCACGGTCGTACGGCGCGCGGAGCGCTCGACGTGGGCGGCGCTGGAGGTGCACGGGGAGGCGATGAACCCGCTCACCGCGACGTATCTCAACCGCCTCTCCGACCTCCTGTTCATCCTCGCGAGGACGGCGAACAAGGAGGTCGGGGACGTGCTCTGGGTGCCGGGCGGCGCGCGCTAGCGCTAGCGCTCGATGCGGACCGGTTCGCGCTCGGGCTCGGAGTCCGCCGCCGGGGCTTTCTTCGGCCAGATCGTGAACGTGAGAGCGATCAGGCCGTGGATCCCGGCCGCCCGCAGCGCCGTGAACTGCCAGGAGCTGAGCGAACCGGTCCGGCTCGCGTCGCCGACGTACCAGATCGCGATCTGCAGCAGAGCGACGGCGACCGCGGCAGCCAGCACGGTCCGCAGCCACAGCTTCCCCTCGTGCCTGGCCCGGGCCACTCCGTAGCGCGGCGGCTTCGGCGGCACCGGGGCGCCCGCGAAGCGGTGGGCGACATGCCCGTCGATCCACTTGATCGTGTAGTGGCCGTACGCGACGGTGTAGCCGATGTACAGCGCGGCGAGCCCGTGCGTGAAGTCCGGCTCGGCGCCGTTCTTCAGATCGATCGCCGTCACGACGAGCAGGACGACCTCCAGCAGCGGCTCCAGGAGCAGCAGGCCCGCGCCCAGCCGCGGCAACTTCAGCACATAGCGCGTGGCGAGTCCCGCTGCCAGCAGCACCCAGAAGCCGACCTCGCAGATCACGATCAGCGTGACGATCACAGCACTCTCCCTTCGGTTCACCTCCAGCCTCCCGTCCGCCGGGCAGAGGATCGTCGTCGCCAGTGACGAGGTGGCACTGCATCCTTCGATGTATCGGGCCATCGCCCCGGACGTGGAGGCCCGCGGGCCGTCCGCCGTGTTTGATGGGTCCGTGACCGCTCCGACCCGCCCGCACCGCGACGACGTGCTCATCGCCGTGGCCGGATTCCTCGGCGGCCTGGTGCTCTACGCGCTGGGACTGGACACCCGCGGCGGACACGGCGTCGATCCGCGCCCGCTCCTGCTGCTGCCGCTGGCGGTGATGAGCGGGGCGGAGCTGCTGCGCCGGACCATGCCGAACACCGCACTGGCCATCGGCTGCGCGGCGATGCTCGCCGACCAGTTCACCGACGGGAATGTCGCCACCATCGCGATGTTCACGGATCTGGTCTACGCGGCCGTGCTGTACGGCACGCCCGCAGCCGCACGCCGTATCCCCGCCGTGTCCATGGTGGCGACGGCCGCCGTGACGGTCACCGCGCTCGTCGTCTTCCAGGACGCGCAGGCCGTTCTGCTGGGCCTGGTCTTCGCGGTCGTCACCGTGGCCCCGGCCTGGACGGGCGTGAGCGTACGCACCCATCGCGACGCCGCCGAAGCGGCGCAGCTGCGCGCCGAGCAGACGGCCCTGCTCGCCGAGATCGACCGCACCCAGGCGGTGACCGCCGAGCGCGCCCGGATGGCCCGCGAGCTGCACGACATGGTCGCCAACCATCTCTCGGCGATCGCGATCCACTCCACCGCCGCGCTCTCCCTCGACGATCCGAAGACCTCGCGCGAGGCACTCGGGGTGATCCGCGAGAACAGCGTCGACGGGCTCGCGGAGATGCGCCGGCTGATCGGACTGCTGCGGGACAGCGGGGGCGGTACGGCTCCGGCGGCCGCCCCGACACTGGCCGGTGTGGACGCGCTGCTCAGCCAGGCGGGCACCAACGGGGCCGCCAGCGGTCTGGAGTTCGGGCTCGACGACGCCCGCGAGGCGGGCCTCGCGGTTCCGGCGCCGGTCGAGCTCGCGGCGTACCGCATCATCCAGGAGTCGCTGACGAACGCCCTCAAGCACGCGTCGCCGGGCCGGGTCAGGGTCTCTCTGGCCCAGCACGAGGGGACGCTGACGGTGCAGGTGACCAGCCCGTTCGGCGACCGGCCCCGGCCGCGGGCGCCCGGCTCGGGGGCCGGTCTGGTCGGGATGCGGGAACGGGTGGCGCTGCTGGGCGGGCAGTTCGAGTCGGGACCGGTGACCGACGGGGACGGCAATGGCGACGGCAAGATCTGGCGGGTACGGGCCGAACTGCTCGTCGACGAAGGGAACGGCAGGGCATGACGATCCGGGTACTGGTCGCGGAGGACCAGAGCGCCGTACGCGCCGGTCTGGTCCTCATCCTGCGCAGCGCACCGGACATCGAGGTGGTGGGCGAGGCGGCGGACGGCGAGGAAGCGGTGCGGCTGGCCCGCGAACTGTGTCCGGATCTGGTGCTGATGGACGTTCAGATGCCGCGTCTGGACGGGGTGTCGGCGACCCGGCAGGTCGTCGCCGAGCAGCTCGCCGACGTACTCGTACTGACCACCTTCGATCTGGACGAGTACGTCTTCGGGGCGCTGCGTGCGGGGGCCGCGGGCTTTCTGCTGAAGAACACCGACGCGGCGGATCTGCTGGAGGCGGTACGCACGGTGGCGCGCGGCGAGGGTCTGATCGCGCCGGCCGTCACGCGCCGGCTGATCGCGGAGTTCGCCGCACCGACCCCCGTACGCCGACCGGACGCACCCGACCCCGCGGTCCTCGATCTGCTCACCCGGCGCGAGCGCGAGGTGCTGTCGTGCGTCGGCGAGGGCTTGTCGAACGCCGAGATCGCCGTACGTCTCGACATGGCGGAGGCGACGGTGAAGACCCATATGAGCAGGCTGCTGGGCAAGCTGGAGCTGCGCAGCAGGGTCCAAGCGGCCGTCCTGGCACAGGAGTTGGGTATCTAGATTCCCCTCTCCCCCACCCCTCACACCTATGGTCTGGACCTATTGACGATTGGTCCAGACCTTCCTAGTCTCACCGCACACACACTGCGGTGAGCCACGCAGGGTGCGCAGTGCACGGACCATCCCCCGAACGTCCCGGACCTCCTCGAGGAGCACCCGTGAACACGCAACCCCCACTGCACAGAACCAGATTCAGAGTCAGATCCAGAGCCGTCGCGGGACTGACCGCGCTGCTCCTCCCCCTGGCCGCCATGGTCGGCCTCGCAGCGCCCGCCGAAGCCGCCACATCCGCCACGGCCACCTACAACAAGGTCCAGGACTGGGGCACGGGCTTCGAGGGCAAGTGGACGGTGAAGAACACCGGCACCACCTCCCTCAGCTCCTGGACTGTCGAGTGGGACTACCCCTCGGGCACCGTCGTCACCTCCGCCTGGGACGCGGACGTCACCAGCTCCGGCACGCACTGGACCGCCAAGAACAAGAGCTGGAACGGCACGCTGGCCCCCGGCGCCTCGGTCTCCTTCGGCTTCAACGGCAGCGGCTCCGGCGCCCCCTCGGGCTGCAAGCTCAACGGCGCGTCGTGCGACGGCGGCAGCGTCCCCGGCGACAACCCGCCCTCCGCCCCCGGCACCCCGTCCGCGAGCAACATCACCGACACCTCGGTGGCGCTGAGCTGGACCGCCGCCACCGACGACAAGGGCATCAAGAACTACGACGTACTGCGCGACGGCGCCAGGATCGCGACGGTTACCGGCACGACGTACACGAACACCGGCCTCACCGCCGGCACCGACTACTCGTACACCGTCCAGGCGCGTGACACCGCCGACCAGACGGGACCGGTCAGCGGAGCCCGCGCGGTGCGCACCACCGGCGGTGGTGGCGGCCCCGGCCCCGGCTCCACGGTCAAGCTGGGCTACTTCACCGAATGGGGCGTCTACGGGCGCAACTACCACGTGAAGAACCTGGACACCTCCGGCTCCGCGTCGAAGATCACCCACATCAACTACGCCTTCGGCAATGTCACCGGCGGCCGCTGCGCCATCGGTGACGCCTACGCCGACTACGACAAGGCGTACACCGCCGACCAGTCCGTCGACGGCGTCGCCGACACCTGGGACCAGCCCCTGCGCGGCAACTTCAACCAGCTGCGCAAGCTCAAGGCGAAGTACCCGCACATCAAGGTGCTCTGGTCGTTCGGCGGCTGGACCTGGTCCGGCGGCTTCGGCCAGGCAGCGGCAAACCCGGCGGCCTTCGCGCAGTCCTGCTACGACCTGGTGGAGGACCCGCGCTGGGCCGATGTCTTCGACGGCATCGACCTGGACTGGGAGTACCCGAACGCCTGCGGCCTGTCCTGCGACACCAGCGGCGCCGCCGCCTTCAAGAACCTGATGCAGGCGATGCGCGCCAAGTTCGGTACGAACAACCTGGTCACCGCGGCCGTCACCGCCGACGCCTCGTCCGGCGGCAAGATCGACGCGGCCGACTACGGCGGCGCGGCGCAGTACGTCAACTGGTACAACGTGATGACGTACGACTTCTTCGGCGCCTGGGCCGCTCAGGGCCCGACCGCCCCGCACTCCCCGCTCACCTCGTACGCCGGCATCCCGCAGGCGGGATTCAACTCCGCCGAGGCGATCGCCAAGTTCAAGGCGAAGGGAGTGCCGTCCGCCAAGCTGCTGCTGGGCATCGGCTTCTACGGACGCGGCTGGACCGGAGTCACCCAGGCGACGCCGGGCGGCACCGCGACGGGGCCCGCCCCCGGCACGTACGAGCAGGGCATCGAGGACTACAAGGTCCTCAAGAACACCTGCCCGTCCACCGGCACCATCGCGGGTACGGCGTACGCCAAGTGCGGCAGCAACTGGTGGAGTTACGACACCCCCGCCACGGTCACCTCGAAGATGAGCTGGGCGAAGGGGCAGGGCCTGGGAGGCGCGTTCTTCTGGGAGTTCAGCGGTGACACGACGAACGGAGAGCTCGTCGGCGCGATCAACAGCGGTCTGAACTGACGCTGCGCGCAGCGAAGCCCGGGAGACTCCTTCTCCCGGGCTTCGTCACACTCTCAGGCGACATTCACCCTCCCCCAGACTTCGTCCGGGGGGACCACCAACCAACGAGACAGCCTATTTAAGCCACATTGACTCTCCCCCAGACTTCGTCCGGGGGGACCCCCAACCAACGAGACAGCCTATTTAAGCCACATTGACTCGTTGGCCGGGCGGCGCCGCCTCCAGCCAGGCGAGGAAACCGGTCAGCGCGTCCTCGCTCATCGCCAGCTCCAGCCGCGTCCCGCGGTGGAGACAGCCCAGCACGGTCGCGTCGGAGAGCAGCGCCAGCTCTTCCTCGCCCTCGGGCGTACGCCGGGTCACGACCTCGATGGCGGAGCGCTCGAGGACACGGCGGGGGCGGGGAGCGTACGAGAAGACCCGGAACCACATGATCCGGTCGCCGCTGTAGCGGGCGACGCCGTACACCCAGCCCTTGCCGGAGAGGTCGGTCTCCTCCGGGACGTTCCAGCGCAGACTGCAGTCGAAGGTGCCGCCGGAACGCTGGATCAGCCGTCGGCGCAGTCCGAAGACGAACAGCCCGATCCCCACCAGTGTGACGACGACCAGGGCGCTCACAAGCAGAGCGAGGAACATGTCCACCGACCTCCTCGCATCGTCCCGTAACGGATTCCCACGTGCACCTGCACCTGCATCGCCTCAGCCGCGGCCCGGTCTGGAGAAATCCAGCCCGGGCCGCGGCTGAGGGCTACGACTGTCGGCGGGGTGCTCAGCGCACCGCCACCGCACGCAGCCGGACATCGGCGCGCCGCTCGGCGGCGTCGTCCTCGTCCGACTTGGCGCGCTCCAGCGCACGCTCGGCGCGCCGAGCGTCGATCTCGTCCGCCAGCTCGGCGATTTCCGCCAGCAGCGACAGCTTGTTGTCGGCGAACGAGATGAAACCGCCGTGCACAGCGGCGATGACGGTTGTGCCCTCGCTCGTACGGATGGTCACCGGGCCCGACTCCAGCACACCGAGCAGCGGCTGGTGACCGGGCATGACGCCGATGTCGCCGGACGTGGTGCGCGCGACGACCAGGGTGGCCTCGCCGGACCAGACCTGCCGGTCAGCGGCGACCAGCTCGACGTGCAGCTCAGCAGCCAAGGTTGGCTCCTCGGGTCACCACCCGGCGGTTCTGCCGGGTGTTGGGTCATAAGTCTAATAGCGCTCCGGGCGCCAGAACGACGGCGCCCGCCCCGAGCCCTTCGGCCGGGGGTCCGGGGGTTGTCCCCCGGGAGATGCAGCATGGGCGAAGAGAGGGGGGCGGGACGCACCCGCCCCCCTCCACGAGTCAGCAGACTCAGGAGACGCCGAGCTCCTTGGCGTTGGCCTTGAGGTCCTCAATGCCACCGCACATGAAGAACGCCTGCTCGGGGAAGTGGTCGTACTCACCGTCACAGATCGAGTTGAACGCGGTGATCGACTCCTCGAGCGGCACGTCCGAACCGTCCACGCCGGTGAACTGCTTGGCGACGTGGGTGTTCTGCGACAGGAAGCGCTCCACGCGACGGGCACGGTGGACAACGAGCTTGTCCTCCTCGCCCAGCTCGTCGATACCGAGAATCGCGATGATGTCCTGGAGGTCCTTGTACTTCTGCAGAACACCCTTGACACGGGTCGCCGTGTCGTAGTGGTCCTGCGCGATGTAGCGCGGGTCCAGGATCCGGGACGTGGAGTCCAGCGGGTCCACGGCCGGGTAGATGCCCTTCTCCGAGATCGGACGGGACAGAACCGTCGTCGCGTCGAGGTGGGCGAAGGTGGTGGCCGGGGCCGGGTCGGTCAGGTCGTCCGCGGGGACGTAGATCGCCTGCATCGAGGTGATCGAGTGGCCACGCGTCGAGGTGATGCGCTCCTGCAGCAGACCCATCTCGTCGGCCAGGTTCGGCTGGTAACCCACCGCGGACGGCATACGGCCGAGCAGGGTGGACACCTCGGAGCCGGCCTGGGTGTACCGGAAGATGTTGTCGATGAAGAAGAGCACGTCCTGCTTCTGCACATCGCGGAAGTACTCCGCCATGGTCAGACCGGCAAGCGCGACGCGGAGACGGGTGCCCGGGGGCTCGTCCATCTGACCGAAGACAAGCGCCGTCTTGTCGATGACGCCGGACTCGGTCATCTCCTCGATGAGGTCGTTGCCCTCACGGGTACGCTCACCGACGCCCGCGAACACCGACACACCGTCGTGGTTGTTGGCGACGCGGTAGATCATTTCCTGGATCAGAACGGTCTTGCCGACACCGGCACCACCGAACAGACCGATCTTTCCACCCTTGACGTACGGGGTGAGAAGGTCGATGACCTTGACGCCCGTCTCGAACATCTCGGTCTTCGACTCGAGCTGGTCGAAGTTCGGGGCCTTGCGGTGGATCGGCCAGCGCTCGGTGATCTCGACCGTGGACGGGTCCACGTTCAGAACCTCACCGAGGGTGTTGAACACCTTGCCCTTGGTGATGTCACCGACCGGGACGGTGATGCCCGCACCCGTGTTGGTCACCGGGGCCTGGCGGACCAGACCGTCGGTGGGCTGCATCGAGATCGCGCGGACCACGCCCTCGCCGAGGTGCTGGGCAACCTCGAGCGTCAGGGTCTTCTTGGCCCCGTCGAGGGCCGGGTCGGCCACCTCGACGGTGAGCGCGTTGTAGATCTCCGGCATCGCGTCGACGGGGAACTCCACGTCGACGACCGGGCCGATGACCCGGGCGACGCGGCCCGTGGCGGCGGCCGTCTCAACAGTGGTCGTCATTACTTGTCACTCCCCGCGGTCGCGTCGGCCAGGGCGTTGGCGCCACCGACGATCTCGCTGATTTCCTGGGTGATTTCGGCCTGGCGGGCCGCGTTGGCAAGCCGGGAGAGGCTCTTGATGAGCTCCCCGGCGTTGTCGGTCGCCGACTTCATCGCGCGGCGGGTGGCAGCGTGCTTGGAAGCAGCGGCCTGGAGCAGCGCGTTGTAGATCCGGCTCTCGACGTACCGCGGCAGCAGGGCGTCGAGGACGTCCTCCGCCGACGGCTCGAAGTCGAACAGGGGCAGGATCTCGCCCTTGGTACCCGACTCCTCGGCCGCCTTCTCGAGGCTGAGGGGCAGCAGCCGGTTCTGCACCGGCGTCTGCGTCAGCATCGAGATGAACTCGGTGAAGACGATGTGGAGCTCGTCCACGCCGCCCTCCGCCGTGTCCAGCTGGACGGCCTCGATCAGCGGCCCCGCGACGTTCTTGGCGTCCGCGTAGGTCGGGTTGTCCGTGAAGCCGGTCCACGACTCCGTGACCTTGCGCTCACGGAAGCCGTAGTACGAGACACCCTTGCGGCCGACGATGTACGTGTCGACCTCCTTGCCCTCGCCGCGGAGCCGCTCGGTGAGCTGCTCCGCCGCCTTGATGGCGTTGGCGGAGTAGCCGCCGGCCAGACCGCGGTCGCTCGTGATGAGCAGGATCGCGGCGCGGACCGGAGCCTCCACCTCGGTGGTGAGGGGGTGCTTCGTGTTCGACCCGGTCGCCACCGCGGTCACCGCGCGGGTGAGCTCGGTCGCGTACGGCGTGGAGGCCACCACGTGGCGCTGCGCCTTGACGATGCGCGAGGCGGCGATCATCTCCATCGCCTTGGTGATCTTCTTGGTCGCGGTGACGGATTTGATGCGACGCTTGTAGACCCGGAGCTGGGCTCCCATGAGTCAGGTCCCTTCCGTCGTCACTTGGCCGTGCTGACCGGCGCGTCTTCGCCGAGAAGCTGGCCGTCCGAGGTCTCGAACTGACGCTTGAAGGCGGCGATCGCGTCACCGATGGACTGCAGGGTGTCGTCCGACATCTTGGCGCCCTCGGCGATGCTGGTCAGCAGCTCCTTGCGCTCACGGCGCAGGTGCTCGAGCAGCTCGCTCTCGAAGCGGCGGATGTCCTGGACCGGGACGTCGTCCATCTTGCCGGTGGTGCCGGCCCAGACGGAGACAACCTGCTCCTCGATCGGCATGGGCTGGTACTGCGGCTGCTTGAGCAGCTCGACCATGCGCTTGCCGCGCTCCATCTGCGCCTTGGAGGCCGCGTCCAGGTCGGAACCGAAGGCGGCGAACGCCTCCAGCTCACGGTACTGGGCGAGGTCCACACGCAGACGGCCGGAGACCTGGCGCATCGCCTTGTGCTGGGCGGAACCACCGACACGGGAGACCGAGATACCGACGTTCAGGGCCGGACGCTGGCCGGCGTTGAACAGGTCGGACTCCAGGAAGCACTGGCCGTCGGTGATGGAGATGACGTTGGTCGGGATGAACGCCGACACGTCGTTCGCCTTGGTCTCGACGATCGGCAGACCCGTCATCGAACCGGCGCCCATGTCGTCGGAGAGCTTGGCGCAGCGCTCCAGCAGACGCGAGTGCAGGTAGAAGACGTCGCCCGGGTAGGCCTCGCGGCCCGGCGGGCGGCGCAGCAGCAGCGACACGGCGCGGTAGGCGTCGGCCTGCTTCGACAGGTCGTCGAAGATGATCAGGACGTGCTTGCCCTGGTACATCCAGTGCTGGCCGATGGCCGAGCCGGTGTACGGCGCCAGGTACTTGAAGCCGGCCGGGTCGGACGCCGGAGCCGCGACGATCGTCGTGTACTCGAGGGCGCCTGCCTCCTCCAGCGCACCGCGCACGGACGCGATGGTGGAGCCCTTCTGGCCGATGGCGACGTAGATGCAGCGGACCTGCTTCTTCGGGTCGCCCGAGCGCCAGTTGTCGCGCTGGTTGATGATCGTGTCGACGGCCAGAGCGGTCTTGCCGGTCTGACGGTCACCAATGATCAGCTGACGCTGGCCGCGGCCGATCGGCACCATGGCGTCGACAGCCTTGTAGCCGGTCTGCATCGGCTCGTGCACCGACTTACGGACCATGACGCCCGGGGCCTGCAGCTCGAGGGCGCGGCGTCCGTCGGTCTCGATCTCGCCGAGGCCGTCGATCGGGGTGCCGAGCGGGTCGACGACGCGACCCAGGTAGCCCTCGCCTACAGCGACGGACAGGACCTCGCCGGTGCGGGTGACCGGCTGGCCTTCCTCGATACCGCTGAACTCGCCGAGAACGACGCAGCCGATCTCGCGCTCCTCGAGGTTGAGGGCGAGACCGAGGGTGCCGTCCTCGAACTTCAGCAGCTCGTTCGCCATGGCCGAGGGAAGACCCTCGACTTTCGCGATGCCGTCGCCGGCAAGGCTGACTGTGCCGACCTCCTCGCGCGAGGCCGCGTCCGGCTTGTACGCCTGGACAAAGTTCTCCAGCGCGTCCCGGATCTCCTCCGGCCGGATCGTGAGCTCCGCCATCTGGGTTCCCTGCTCTCCTTGTTGGGCCCGAAGTTTCTTAGGGGGTCTGGGGGCGACCCCCAGGAATCTTCTGCAATCTCTGCACGGCCCAACCGGGCCGCTCGTACTGCTTGTTCAGTTACTGGCTTGGTCAGCCGGCCATACGGCGTGCTGCCTCGTCGAGACGCTCCGCGATGCTGCCGTTGATGATCTCGCCACCGACACGCACCGAGATCCCGCCGAGGACCTCGGGGTCCACGTCGAGGTTCAGGTGCATCTGGCGGCCGTAGATCCGCGCAAGACCGGCGCCGAGGCGCTGCTTCTGCTCGTCGCTCAGCGGGACGGCCGAGGTGACGACGGCGACCATCCGGTCCCGGCGCGCCGCGGCGAGCCTGGACAGGGACTCGAGTCCCGCCTCCAGGCTACGTCCCCGGGGCTGGGTGACCAGACGGACGACCAGACGCTCGGTGACCGGGTTGGCCTTGCCGCCGAGCAGGCTGCGCAGCAGCTCACCCTTGGCGGAGACCGGCGCCGACTTGTCGGTCAGCGCGGACCGCAGGTCCTTGGCGGAGTCGATGATCCGGCCGAACCGGAACAGCTCGTCCTCGACATCGTCGAGCGCGTCGGCCCGCTGGGCCACGGTGAGCTCGGCGGAGGCCGCCAGCTCCTCGACCGAGTCGACCAGGTCACGCGACCGCGACCAGCGAGAACGCACCATGCCGGAGATCAGGTCGACACTCTCGCCGCCCACCTGACCACGCAGCAAGCGTCCCGCCAGCTCGGCCTTGGCCTCGCCGGCCTGCGCCGGGTCGGTCAGGACCCGACGCAGCGACACCTCACGGTCGAGCAGCGCGGTGACGGCGGCCAGCTCCTCCGCGAGCTTTGCCACGTCGACCGACGTGTTGTCGGTCAGCGCGTCAAGGGACTCGCGTGCGGCAGCCAGTGCCTCGCGGCTCGCTCCGTTCATCGCCCGGCCTCTGCCTTCGAAGCGCTGTCCTCGAGTGCGTCGAGGAAGCGGTCGATGGTGCGGCTCTGCCGGGCGTGGTCCTCGAGGGACTCACCGACCAGCTTGCCGGCCAGCTCGGTGGCGAGCTTGCCGACGTCCTGCCGCAGCGCCGCGGCAGCGGCCTTGCGGTCGGCCTCGATCTGGGTGTGACCGGCAGCGATGATCTCCTCACGCTGCCGCTGGCCTTCCGCCTTCATCTCCTGGATGATCGCGGCACCCTGCTCGGTCGCCTCCTGGCGCATCCGGGCCGCCTCGTGGCGGGCCTCGGCGAGCTGCGCCTTGTACTGCTCGAGCACGCTTTCGGCTTCGACCTTGGCCGCAGCGGCCTGCTCGATGCCACCTTCGATGGCCTCTCGGCGCTGCTCCAGAACCTTGTTGATGTTCGGGAGGAGCTTCTTGGCGAGGAAGCCGAAAACGATGACAAAGGCGATCAGGCCGATGACGAGCTCAGGGATCGGCGGGATGAGCGGGTTTTCCGCCTCTTCCTGCGCGAGCTGAACCAGAGGGTTCACGTCAGTGCCTTTCGTCGAATGGGCTGTTCGCGACCGGTCAGGAGGTCGGGTAGACGAACGGCATGACCAGACCGATCAGGGCGAGCGCCTCACAGAAGGCGAAGCCGAGGATCTGGTTCTGGCGGATCAGGCCGGCGGCCTCGGGCTGACGGGCGAGAGCCTGGGTACCGTTACCGAAAATGATGCCCACGCCGACGCCGGGGCCGATGGCCGCAAGGCCGTAGCCGATGGAGCCGAGGTTGCCCTTGATTTCGACGCTGGTGGCGGCGAGGGTCTGGAGAGCAGACATGCCGGTTCTTCCTTCTCTTTCTTGGTCCGGTGGGGGTTGGCCACCGGGTGCTTCAGGAGGTCGGGTGCTCAGTGGCCCTTGGCGAGAGCGCCCTGGATGTAGCTGCAGGTCAGCAGGACGAACACATATGCCTGGACAGCCTGGATGAAGAGCTCGAAGGCGGTCATCACGATGACCATCACGAACGACACACCTGCGTAGGCGATGCCGATACCGTTCAGCAGGTACCAGGTGGCGATCGTGAAGAGCAGCAGCAGGGTGTGACCCGCGAACATGTTGGCAAAGAGCCGGACGGCGTGCGTGAACGGCCTGACGAGCAGGTTCGAGAAGAGCTCGATGGTCATCGAGAGCGGCAGGACCGGGCCGAGGCTCTTGTCGTAGCCGGAGAAGTTCTTGAAGGCTCCGACGAAACCGTGCTTCTTGAAGGTCAGGCTGACCCACAGGACATACACGATCGCGGCGAGCGCGGCCGGGTACGCAATGATCGCCGTCACGGGGAACTGGGCGACCGGAATGATGGACCAGAGGTTCATCATCCAGACGAAGAAGAACAGGGAGACCACCAGCGGGACGTACTTCTCGCCGTCGCGCTTGCCGATCGTCTCGTAGACGATGCCTCGGCGGACGAAGTCGTAGCCGGTCTCGGCGACCATCTGGAGTTTGCCGGGGACAACCTGCGGCCTACGGAAAGCCGCCCAGAAGAAGCCGACGATGATGACCGAGCCGAGCAGGGCCAGCAGCATTGTCTTGTTGAAGTACAAGTTGCTGTCCCCGTCGCCCCAGAGGGGCTGGAACAGGAACGAGTGCAGGCCGGGAGCCGGGAATCCACAACCGTCGCTCTGGAAGATGTGGCAGTCGGTCTCGAAGGCGAGCACCTGCGTCGGGTCAGCACTCACCGCGGGCTCCTTCAGCGTGGCGCATAGGTACGGCAACCTCGTTGTGTCGGCGCGGCGCACAGCCGCTGATCGGCACTGGACTGGTGTTACGGATGTGGGGGCGGCTGGCAGGCATGGAGCCTCGCGCTTGAGCAGGCGTCAGCTCAGATGCCCGCGCCCGCAGTGCCGCAGTTGGCACCGGACGATAGCAGGATCGCGAACGCGCACTTATACCGGCCCTACCCCTCACGACTTCGACCCCTTGCTTTCGGGCTTCTCGCTCGAGGAGGGGTCGGGTTCGACGTAAAGCAGCTTGGCCTTCATGTGCGCACGGGTCTGAGCGGCGATCCATACAAGGGTCACCGCGACCAGCGTGATCGCGAAGGCCTTCGGGTTGAACAGCGTGGTGTTCTTGAATGCGGCGACGAAGATGAACAGCAGCAGGATCTGCGCCGCATAGAGCATGAGACCCATGGCCTGGAACAGATGCGGAAGGGACTTGGCGGTCCGTTCGAGGACCACAAGTCCCATTCCCATGAAGAGAATCACAATGACCGTCGCGACAACGGCGCCCACAGCTCCCTTGCCACCCGCGACCACGCCACTGATCACGGCGGCAAGAATGCCGGCGCCTGCGGCGGGCAGGGCTGCTTGGAGGAGTGTTCGGGCGTCATTGGACCGCATGGCGGCAGCTCCGCAGGTGGTGGGGGCATGAGTGTCGTCATGGACGAGCGTAGGCCCGGAGCGAGAGTGAACCTCGCGCCAAAGGGCCGTCGCACTACGGCCCTTCGGCTCTGTCGCCGGGTTTCGTGAACGGTATCACAAACTATTTGATGAGGTCTTTACCTAGGAGTGTGCCGACCATCACACATGAGAGTGACCCCGCGCGTGTGTGCAGGACAAGACGCCGTTATGTCTGGTATTGGGCGCCCATACACCGACACGTCAGCCGTGCGTCCCGGCCTTCCTCCGGTCCGGGAGGCGCGAACGGGCGCCGATGGCAGTCGCTCCGTTGACGCCGTTGACGCCCGCCACGACGGGCGTGCGTTCCTCGGGCTCCTCCTGCGCAGCATCCGTCTCGTACGCGAGCGCGGGCAGCGCGGCCGGCTCTGGCACCGCACGGCGCCGGTAGCGCGGCGGCACGAAGGCCTCCGCCCAGCGCGGGGCGCGCGGGGTGAAGCGCGGCAGCAGCAGAAGCACCAGCCCCACCGCGCTGAGCGCGACGATGAGCAGGACGATCCACATCGACGCCGAGTGCACGGAGTACGCGACCACGCCGAAGGCGATCAGCGCCGACCAGAAGTACATGATCAGGACAGCGCGGCTGTGCGAATGTCCGATCTCCAGGAGCCGGTGGTGAAGATGGCCACGGTCGGCGGCGAAGGGCGACTGCCCGTTCCACGTACGCCGCACGATCGCGAGCAGCAGGTCGGCGACCGGGATCGCGATGATGGTCAGAGGCAGCAGCAGCGGGATGAAGACCGGCAGTGCAGCGTGCGTGGCCTGGCGGGTGCTGCCCTCGAAGATCTTCAGGGCGTCGGGGTCCACCTGGCCGGTGACCGAGATCGCGGCCGCGGCGAGCACCAGCCCGATCAGCATCGAGCCCGAGTCGCCCATGAAGATCCGCGCCGGGTGCATGTTGTGCGGCAGGAAGCCCAGGCACATGCCCATCAGGATCGCGGTGAACAGAGTCGCGGGGGCGGCGGCCTCGATGCCGTAGCTGAACCAGATCCGGTACGCGTAGAGGAAGAAGGCCGCGGCGGCGATGCAGACCATGCCGGCGGCGAGACCGTCGAGGCCGTCCACGAAGTTCACCGCGTTGATGGTGATCACGACGAGGGCGACGGTCAGCAGCGTGCCCTGCCAACTGGTCAGCGCGACGACGCCGACGCCGGGCACGGGGATCCACAGGATCGTCAGACCCTGGATCACCATCACACCCGCGGCGATCATCTGGCCGCCGAGCTTGATCAGGGCGTCGATCTCGAACTTGTCGTCCAGAACGCCGATGATCCAGATCAGGGCGGCGCCGGAGAGCAGCGCACGCGGTTCGTTGGACAGCTCGAAGACGCTGTTCAGGTTCTGCAGATGGTCGGCGACCAGCAGACCCGCGCACAGCCCGAAGAACATGGCGATACCGCCGAGTCGCGGTGTCGGCTCTCGGTGTACGTCTCGGGCACGGATCTGCGGCATCGCGCCGGACGCGATGGCGAACTTCCGCACCGGACCGGTCAGCAGATAGGTCACCGCAGCCGTGACACAGAGCGTCAGCAGGTAATCACGCACGGGCTGCCCCACAGGAATCGCTGGCCATCTCAGCCCCACACCCTAGCTCTGGTAGCCACATGCTTGAGGACATACGGGCGACGGCGATGGTTCCACGGCTCGCGGCTACCCCTGATAAGGCGGAAATCTACCGGCCAGCGCTCGTACTTCCGCACGGACCTTTCGCGCGCCTTCTCCCTCTTCACGCATCGCTGCCGTGAACAGCGCGGCGATATGGGCCATCTCGGCCTCGCCCATGCCCTGCGTCGTGACGGCCGCGGTGCCCAGACGGATGCCGCGTCCGTCGCCGTACGGCAGTGCGCAGGTGTCCAGGACCAGTCCGGCCGCGGCGAGACGGCCGCGGGCCGTCTTGCCGTCCACGCCCAGTGGGGCCGGATCCGCGCTGATCAGATGGGTGTCGGTGCCGCCGGTCAGTACCGTGAAGCCCTCCGCGGCTAGCCCGTCGGCGAGCACGCGCGCGTTGGCGACCACCTGGTGGGCGTACGCGCTGAACGCGGGGGTCGACGCCTCGCCGAAGGCGACGGCCTTGGCGGCGATCGTGTGCATCTGGGCGCCGCCCTGCGTGAAGGGGAACACCGCCCGGTCGATGCGCTCGGCCAGCTCGGCCCCGCACAGGATCATTCCGCCGCGCGGCCCGCGCAGCACCTTGTGGGTGGTGGCGCACACCACATCGGCGTACGGGACGGGGCTGGGGGCCGCGCCGCCCGCGATGAGGCCCATCGGATGGGCGGCGTCGGCGATCAGATACGCGCCCACCTCGTCGGCGATCTCGCGGAAGGCGGCGTAGTCGGGGTGCCGGGGATACGAGATCGAGCCGCAGACGACGGCCTTGGGCTTGTGGTGCCGCGCCAGGGTGCGGACCTGCTCGTAGTCGATGAGCCCGGTGTCGGCGTCGATGCCGTATCCGACGAAGTCGAACCAGCGGCCGGAGAAGTTGGCGGGCGAGCCGTGGGTGAGATGACCGCCGTACGAAAGGCCCATGGCCAGGACCGTGTCGCCCGGCTTGAGCAGCGCCGCGTATGCGGCGAGGACGGCGGAAGAGCCGGAGTGCGACTGGACGTTGGCGTGCTGTGCGCCGAACAGGGCCATGGCGCGCTCGACGGCGATGCGCTCGGCTGCGTCGACGAGTTCACAGCCGCCGTGGTGGCGGGCGCCCGGGTAACCCTCGGCGTACTTGTTGGCGAGCGGGGAGCCGAGGGCGGCGAGGACCGCGGGCGAGGTGAAGTTCTCCGCGGCGATGAGCTGAAGGCTGTCGCTCTGCCGGCCCAGTTCCCCCAGGATCACCTCGGCGATCTGGGGATCCTGGCGGCGCAGGGCCTCGAAGTCCGCGCCGTGGTGGGTGATGTGGGCGGCGTCTGGTGCAGCGGTGACCGACATCTTGGGCTCCGGGCCTCGCGTGGGGTGGCGGCCCCTCCAATGTAGGCCGGGCCCCGCCGCCTCGCCCGCCTAGGTCCTGTCCGGTCGATCAGGCCGGATCAGTGAGCGGCCCGCCGCGGAGCGGCTGATGTCACTGCGGTGCGTGCAGCTGCAGGCCGGAGGATGGAGGTCCCCCCGCCGAAGGCAGGGGGAGAGCCGACGCGGAGCGTCGGCGACTGACGACAACGCGGCAGATGGGCGTGCCAGGGCACGCGAGCCCGGCAAGATCGGCCGGACAGGACCTGACGGAGCCCCGGGCTCAGCGGCGCGCCGGAACCCCCGTCAGCGCCGTCACCACCGGATCCAGCGCCTGCTGGATCTCGTCACCGATCGACCGGAAGAAGGTGATCGGCGCACCGTACGGGTCGTACACCTCGTCCGCGTCCGGGCTCGGCGCCAGCAGCCAGCCGCGCAGCGCCGCCGCCGCCCTGACCAGGGCACGGGCGCGCTCAACGACGCCCTCGTGCGGGTCCGGCAGCGTTGTCGGGTCTATCGCGCGCACGAGTCGCGTGAACTCCTTGAGCGTGAAGGTGCGCAGGCCCGCCGAGTGGCCCATCGAGATCACCTGGGCCCGGTGGTCCCTGGTCGCCGTGAGGACCAGGTCCGCGCGGATCACATGCTCGTCGAGCAGTTCGCGGCCCACGAACCCCGTCGCGTCCGCGCCGAAGTCGGCGAGGACGATCTCGGCGTTGGCCTCCATCGGGGCGCCCTCGTGGCCCCAGGTGCCCGCGCTCTCCACGATCAGGCCGCCCGTGAGCGGGTCGCCGAGGCGGACGCTCAGGGCATGGCGGGTCAGCCGCTCGGTGATCGGCGAGCGGCAGACGTTGCCGGTGCTGACGTGGAGGATGCGGAAAGTGGAGTTGGTGCTGACGGATTCCGCTATGCCACGCCCCTCAGGGGCGGTCAACTGGCCACCTCGAGGTCGGGTACGACTTTGCGCAGCTCGTCCGGCGAGAGCGCTCCCTCACGCAGCAGCAACGGGAACTTGCCCGTGACATCGACGATGGAGGACGGAACGATGCCCGGGGTCGGGCCGCCGTCCAGGTAGACCGAGACCGAGTCGCCGAGCATCTCCTGCGCGGCGTCACAGTCCTCCGGCGCCGGGTGTCCGGTCAGGTTGGCGCTGGAGACGGCCATCGGGCCGACCTCGGTGAGCAGTTCGATGGCGACGGGGTGCAGCGGCATACGGATCGCGACGGTGCCGCGAGTGTCGCCCAGGTCCCACTGGAGCGAGGGCTGGTGCTTGGCGACGAGGGTCAGCGCGCCCGGCCAGAACGCGTCGACGAGCTCCCAGGCCTGCTCGGAGAAGTCGGTGACGAGGCCGTGCAGGGTGTTCGGCGAGCCGATGAGGACAGGGGTGGGCATATTGCGGCCGCGCCCCTTGGCGTCCAGCAGGTCGGCGACGGCCTCGGAGCTGAAGGCGTCCGCACCGATCCCGTACACGGTGTCGGTGGGCAGCACGACCAGCTCGCCGCGGCGGACGGCCGATGCGGCTTCACGCAGACCGGTGATGCGATCCGTCGCGTCGTTGCAGTCGTATCGCCGAGCCATCAGCGGGCCTCCTCGTACACATGCGTGGTCACGTGCTTCGTCATGGCGTTGCCTTGCGCGCGGTCGCGAAGCGCGGCCGCTTGTTCAGATCAGGGTGGTCGGCGGCATCCGCCCAGCCGGCCTCTTCACTGAAGATCCACGGCACCTGGCCGCCCTGCGTGTCCGCGTGCTCGACGACGACGAGGCCGCCGGGACGCAGCAGCCGGTGCGCGGTGCGCTCGATGCCGCGAATGGTGTCGAGGCCGTCCTCGCCGGAGAACAGGGCCATGTCCGGGTCGTGATCGCGGGCCTCGGGGGCGACATACTCCCACTCCGTGAGCGGGATGTACGGCGGATTGGAGATGACCAGGTCCACCTGCCCGTCCAGCTCCGGCAGGGCGCTCAGTGCGTCGCCCTGGTGGATGGTGACGCGCGTGCCCTCGGCGTTCTTGCGGGTCCACCTCAGCGCGTCCTCGGAGAGCTCCACGCCGTGCACCCGAGAGCGCGGCACCTCCTGCGCCATGGCCAGGGCGATCGCGCCCGATCCCGTACACAGGTCGACGATGAGCGGCTCGACGACGTCCATTGCCCGTACGGCGTCTATGGCCCAGCCGACGACCGATTCGGTCTCCGGGCGCGGCACGAAGACGCCAGGTCCGACCTGTAGTTCCAGATAGCGGAAGAAGGCGCGGCCGGTGATGTGCTGGAGCGGCTCGCGGGCCTCACGGCGGGCGACAGCCTCCCAGTAGCGGGCGTCGAAGTCACCATCCGGGACGTTGTGCAGCTCTCCCCGCTTCACACTGTGGACGAAGGCGGCGAGCTCCTCCGCGTCGAAGCGCGGTGAGGGCACGCCGGCGTCGGCCAGCCGCTGAGTGGCCTGGGCCACCTCGGCAAGCAGCAGACTTCGGGGGCTTGGGGGTCGCCCCCCAAAATGTTGCTGCACGCTGGTCCTCCGGGCTGGTGCTGTCTGCTGGGTGCTGGGCTTACTGGGCGGCGGCGAGCTTGGCGGCGGAGTCGGCGTCGACGCAGGCCTGGATCACCGCGTCGAGATCCCCGTCGAGGACCTGGTCCAAGTTGTACGCCTTGAAGCCGACCCGGTGGTCCGAGATGCGGTTTTCCGGGAAGTTGTACGTACGGATCTTCTCGGAGCGGTCAACTGTGCGGACCTGGCTGCGGCGGACATCCGACGCTTCCTGCTCGGCCGCCTCCTGGGCCGCGGCCAGCAGCCGCGAACGCAGGATACGCATGGCCTGCTCCTTGTTCTGCAGCTGGCTCTTCTCGTTCTGGCAGGAGGCGACGACGCCGGTGGGCAGGTGCGTGATGCGCACCGCGGAGTCAGTGGTGTTGACGGACTGGCCGCCCGGCCCGGAGGAGCGGTACACATCGATACGGAGATCATTGGCGTGGATCTCGACGTCGATCTCCTCCGCCTCGGGCGTGACCAGCACACCGGCCGCGGAGGTGTGGATACGGCCCTGGGACTCGGTGGAGGGCACCCGCTGCACGCGGTGCACCCCGCCCTCGTACTTCAGCCGCGCCCAGACGCCCTGCCCGGGTTCGGTCGCGCCGTTGCCGCCCTTGGTCTTCACCGCGACCTGGACGTCCTTGTAGCCGCCCAGCTCGGACTCGGTCGCGTCGATGATCTCGGTCTTCCAGCCGACGCGCTCGGCGTACCGCAGATACATCCGCAGCAGATCACCGGCGAACAGGGCGGACTCGTCGCCGCCCGCGCCCGCCTTGACCTCGAGGATGACGTCCTTGTCGTCGCTGGGGTCGCGCGGTACGAGCAGCAGCCGCAGCTTCTCGGTGAGTTCCTCGCGCTGCTTGTCCAGCACCTTGACCTCGGCGGCGAAGTCCGGGTCGTCGGCGGCGAATTCACGCGCGGTCGCGATGTCGTCCCCGGTCTGCTTCCAGGAGCGGTACGTGCCGACGATCGGGGTCAGCTCGGCGTAGCGCTTGTTGAGTTTGCGCGCGTTCGCCTGGTCCGCGTGGACCGAGGGATCGGCGAGCTTCTTCTCAAGATCGGCGTGCTCGCCGATCAGTTCCTCGACCGCCTCGAACATCGGGGGC
This sequence comes from Streptomyces sp. NBC_00322, assembly GCF_036147535.1. Lineage (NCBI taxonomy): Bacteria > Bacillati > Actinomycetota > Actinomycetes > Kitasatosporales > Streptomycetaceae > Streptomyces > Streptomyces sp. NBC_00322. Next base: position 3,059,201 of record NZ_CP108019.1, read on the forward strand.
TCCTGGTCTTTCGTACGCGAAGGGGGCTGCTCAGAACGGACAAAGCGCCGGCCTCGGCCACCCCGGTCAGGGGCGGCCGAGGGCCGGCGCAGTGGCTCGCTACTTCTTGGCGGAGCCGGCAGCCTTGCCGAAGCGGGCCTCGAAGCGGGCCACACGGCCACCGGTGTCGAGGATCTTCTGCTTGCCCGTGTAGAACGGGTGGCACTCGGAGCAGACCTCGGCACGAATGCTGCCGCTGCCGATGGTGCTGCGAGTGGTGAACGACGCGCCACAGGTACAGCTGACCTGGGTCTCGACGTACTCGGGGTGGATGTCGCGCTTCAAGGTGTCTCCTAGTTTCGGGAGGGCACCGGGTCGCACGGGCGGATTGCTCGTACGTGAACCGGGGCCGACGTACCAGTCTGCCAGGACCGGCCGTAACTCCCAAAACCGGGGTCCGGCCGGAACTATTCCCCCGGGGGTCCCCTCAGGGAGCGGCCGGGCTACTGCTTCTTGACGAGGGTGCCCGCGTCGCCCTTGTCGCCCGCCGAGTCCTTGACCGCGGAGGCCGGAATCGGCTTGTCCTGCTTGATCGCCGTCCAGACCTGCTGGGCGGCGGCCTTGATCGGCACCACACGGTTGGGGTCGGCCGGGTCGTACTCCACCGGCATCGTGATCATGTGTACGTCCTTGGCTCCGAGGCCGCTGAGCCCCCGGGCGAAGTCCATCAGCTCATTGACGGAGTCGAGCTCGGAGTCGGGCGTGATCGCCTTGGTGGCGGTGTCGGCCACGTCGAAGAGCTTCTTCGGGTTGCTGAAGACGCCGACGTGCTTGACCTGGTCGATGAACGCCTTCATGAAGGCCTGCTGCAGCTGTATTCGGCCAAGGTCGCTGCCGTCACCGACGCTCTTGCGGGTGCGGACGAGACCGAGCGACTGCTCCCCGTTGAGCTTGTGCGTGCCGGGCTCGAGGTCGAGGTGGCTCTTGGAGTCGTCGATCGCCTTGGTGGTGGTGATCTCCACACCGCCCAGTTTGTCGATGAGCTTCTTGAAACCGGTGAAGTCGACCTCGATGTAGTGGTCCATGCGGATGCCGGACATCTTCTCGATGGTCTTGACCGCACACGCAGGGCCACCGACCTCGTAGGCGGTGTTGAACATCGCCCGCTTCTCACCGGCGGCGGGCTTGCCCTTCTCGTCCGTGCACTGGGGGCGGTCGACGAGGGTGTCACGCGGGATGGAGACGACGCTGGCCTTCTTGTGGCCCTGGTAGACGTGCACGACCATCGCGGTGTCCGAGCGTGCGGCGCCTTCGTCCACGCCGTACTCGGCGTTGGCACCGGAGCGGGAGTCCGAGCCCAGGACCAGGATGTCCATGGAGCCGTTGTCGATGTTCTTGGGGCGGTCGGTGCCGAGTGCGGCGTTGATGTCGACGCCCTGGAGATTGCCGTTGAGCTTGAAGTAGACGTAGCCGAGGCCGGACCCGCCGACCAGCACCAGTCCCGCGACGGACCACCCCGCGACGGTCAGTGCCCGGTGGCGTGCGGTGGGCTGTTTACGGCGCTTGCCGCGGCTGCGTATTCGGCTGCCGCTGCTGCTCTGGTCGGCCATGTTCCCCTCGGCTCTCGATGGTCCCGCTACCCCCTGCCGTGGTGTTTCAGGCGCGGTGTCGGCACTGGTTCAGACGGTGAAGCACCAAGAAGGGTTGCACAGGGGTCTGAGAAGCCCCTGAGAAACGCCTGGTGCCCACCGCGACTGCGCGGTGGGCACCAAACGGCGTGTGCGCTGGAGCTTTAGCCGAAGAGGTTGTACGCCTGCCAGCCGGTGCCGAAGGCGACACGTGTGGCGAAGATCCCACCGGTGGGCTTTCCGTTGCCCGGGTAGAGCCACAGCTTGCCCGTGGTGTCACGCACGAACAGGTCGGAGTTTCCGTCGCTGTTCACGTCGCCGGTGGTGACCAGCGCGTTGAAGGAGCTGCCGAAGGTGCCGACGAGACGGCGGGCCGCGAACGTGCCGGTGGCCTTGCCGGTACCCGTGTACAGGTAGGTGGCGCCGCCGGAGCCGCGGGCCAGGATGTCGGCCCTGCCGTCGCCGGTGAAGTCACCGTGGCCGCGGACCATGCTGTACTGCCCCCAGCCGGCGCCGATCAGGACCGGCGCGGCGAAGGCGCCGGTGCCCTTGCCCGGGTAGAGGTAGGCATTGCCGGAGGAGTTGACCGTCATCATGTCCGGCAGATCGTCGCCGGTCAGGTCGCCGGGGACCAGGATCTGCTTGTGCGCTCCCCAGCCCTTGGCGATGAGCTTCGGCGCCAGGTCCGGGTCGTAGGCCCAGTAGACGTCACCGTTCGACAGCCGGTAGAGCAGGTCCTGGTAGTCGTCGCGGTTCAGGTCGGCCTGGACCATCAGGGTCACGCCGCCGAAGTAACCGTGGTTGTACTGGCGGGTGAGCGAGGTCACCTTCGAGGTCCAGCCGAACAGCGTGCTGTCGGAGGCGCGACGGGCCAGCAGGTCGGCCGTGTGGTCGCCGCTCCAGTTGGCATCGTTGACGCGGGCCCGGATCGGGGCCGAGTACGTGCTGACCTTGGCGTAGACGCCGTACTTGCCGGTGGCCGAGCAGTTCTGGTCGCCCCAGGAGACCAGGCCGACGAGCTTGCCGCCGGCCACCAGCGGGCCGCCGGAGTCACCGTTGCAGGTGGTCTCGGTCGTGCTGTCGTCACCGGTCGGCGCGGCTCCGGCGCAGATCATGTGGCCGACGATGTAGGACGAGCCGTAGGCGGTCTGGCAGGCGGAGTTGGAGTTGATGTCCGCGTCGGCGACCTTCAGCGTCTGCGAGGCACTGTTGGGCTCGGTGGAGCTGGTGCGGCCCCAGCCGTACACCTTGGCGTCCGTGCCCGGTGTGTACAGCGCGGTGTCCGTGTTCTGCATGATCGGCAGCGGCTTCACGGAGACCGGCGAGGTCAGCGTGAGCACGGCCACGTCGTTGTCGATGGTGGCCGCGCTGTACGCCGGGTGGTTCCACTGGCGGTAGGCGCCCCGCAGGACACCGCCGTGGAAGTCCCAGCTGCCGTCGGACAGCTCGGTGGGCAGCTGGTCGGTACCGGTGATGACCGTGCCGGTCTCGTACCACTTGATGCCCTTGACGCAGTGCGCGGCGGTGGCGACCTTCGTCGGGGCGACGACGACGCCGCCGCAGAAGTAGCCGTTGCCCAGGCTGTCCGCGAAGTGGAGCTGAGCCATCCAGGGCGCCGCCGAGATGGTCGTCGTCTGACCACCGATGATGCGCGCGCTCGGCGCCGACGTCGTCTCGGACGACGACGAGGAGGAGGGCTGCTGCACGAGAGTGCGCTTGCTGGCCTTGTCGGCCTTCATCGCCTCGATCGTGCGGCTGCGCAGTTCCTGCTGCGACAGCGGGTCGATCTGCTGCCGGGAGCCCAGCTGGGGGCCCTCGGTCTCGGCGGCCTGCGAGCCGGACATGGCCAGGCCCGTACCGACGAGTGCCGCCACGACTGCGGCGACGGCCGGTACCGCGATTCTCATGCGGCGCTTGTGACGACCACCACGGGTGCGTATCTGCACTCGGTAACCCCTCGGGTTGAACCGGCAGAGCGCACACGGCCCCACCGGAGGACAAACGGGTGTGGTGGGGCAAACGAACTACAGGGCAGCCCGGACCCGAGGCCCCCCGGCCTCTCTCGGTGCTGCGGCGGATTCCCCCCCACCGGTAACCAGCGCATGGTACGCACGTCAACTGAGTGTTGACCAGCGGCTGATGGGTCGCTGGAGAAAACGAGACCGCCCCGTCACCTGGGTGACGGGGCGGTCTGTTGAACGAGGGACGACGTCAGTCGCTGCCGTTGCCGGCGGACGGGGTCGTCTTCTGGATCTGCAGCAGGAACTCGGCGTTCGACTTCGTCTGCTTCATCTTGTCGAGCAGCAGCTCGATCGCCTGCTGCTGGTCGAGCGCGTGCAGCACGCGGCGCAGCTTCCAGGTGATGGCGAGCTCGTCGCTGCCGAGCAGGATCTCTTCCTTACGGGTGCTGGACGCGTCCACGTCCACCGCCGGGAAGATGCGCTTGTCCGAGAGCTTCCGGTCGAGCTTGAGCTCCATGTTGCCGGTGCCCTTGAACTCCTCGAAGATCACCTCGTCCATGCGCGAGCCGGTGTCGACCAGCGCGGTGGCCAGGATGGTCAGCGAGCCGCCGTCCTCGATGTTGCGCGCGGCGCCGAAGAAGCGCTTCGGCGGGTAGAGCGCGGTCGAGTCGACACCACCGGACAGGATGCGTCCGGAGGCGGGGGCCGCGAGGTTGTACGCACGGCCCAGGCGGGTGATCGAGTCCAGCAGGACGACCACGTCGTGGCCCAGCTCGACGAGGCGCTTGGCGCGCTCGATGGCCAGCTCGGCGACGGTGGTGTGGTCCTCGGCCGGGCGGTCGAAGGTCGAGGAGATGACCTCGCCCTTCACCGACCGCTGCATGTCGGTGACCTCTTCCGGACGCTCGTCGACGAGGACGACCATCAGGTGGCACTCGGGGCTGTTGACCGTGATCGCGTTGGCGATCGCCTGCAGGATCATGGTCTTGCCGGTCTTCGGCGGGGCCACGATCAGGCCTCGCTGGCCCTTTCCGATCGGCGCGACGAGGTCGATGATCCGGGTCGTCAGCACACCCGGGTCGCTCTCCAGGCGCAGCCGGTCCTGCGGGTAGAGCGGGGTCAGCTTCTGGAACTCCGGGCGGCCGCGGCCGGATTCGGGCGCCATGCCGTTGACGGAGTCGAGGCGGACCAGCGCGTTGAACTTCTCGCGGCGCTCGCCTTCCTTGGGCTGACGGACGGCACCGGTGACGTGGTCACCCTTGCGCAGACCGTTCTTGCGGACCTGGGCGAGCGAGACGTACACGTCGTTCGGTCCGGGCAGGTAGCCCGACGTACGAATGAACGCGTAGTTGTCGAGGATGTCCAGGATGCCCGCGACGGGGATCAGGACGTCGTCCTCGGAGACCGGCACCTCGCTCGCGAAGTCGTCGCGGCCACGACGGCCACGGCGGTCGCGGTAGCGGCCACGGCGTCCGCGCCGGCCGCCCTCGAAGTCGTCGTCCTCATCGGCACGCGGGCCTGCGCCCTGGCCGCCCTGCTGGCCGCCCTGGCGCTGCTGGCGCTGGCCGCCCTGCTGCTCGTCGCCCTTTCCGCGCTGGCGGTCGCGCTGACGGTCACGCCCGCGCTCGCCCCCGCGCTCACCACGCTCGCCGCGCTGGCGGTCCTGGCGGTCGCGGCGGCCCTCGGCACCGTCCTGCGCGGACGCGGCGGTGGCAGCCTCGGCCTTGGCCTCGGGCTCCGCCTCGGTCCGTACGTCCTTGACGTCGACAGCCGACTCGGTCTTGGCCTCGGCCTTGGTGTCCGGGCTGCCCGCCTGCGCGGTGGCCCGACGACGGCGGCGCTCCCCGGCCGGCTGGTCGTCGCTGGCCGGCTGGCCCGGAATGTCGATCTGCTGCTGGGCGACGGCCTTCTCGGCCTTCTCAGCGGCGGCGGCATCGCCGGTGCGCGCCTTGGAGGTGGCGCGGCGCTTCGGCTTGGTCTCGGCCTCGCCGGTGCCCGCCTCGGCGCTCTTCGGCGCGGAGCCTCCGGCCTGCGCCTCCTTGATGACCTCGATCAGCTGGCTCTTGCGCATGCGCGCGGTGCCCCTGATGCCGAGGCCGGACGCGACCTGCTGCAGCTCGGCCAGGACCATGCCCTCGAGGCCGGTGCCGGAGCGGCGGCGCCGTGAGGTGGTGCCAGAGGCAGCACCTGCGGCGGGCGCGGTGGTGTCGACGTTGTTGTCGGCAGTCACGCCCATCAGATCGGTGGTGTCGCTCACGAAGGGTCCTTCCCTGGAGCGGACGTCGGCCTTCTGGCTCGGCGACCGGTTGTGCTGTCCGGCAGCGGTTGCGTATCGCGAACCGATGCCGGGGCGGTGGTCCCGCCGGATGGAACGGCGGAAAGAGATTCAGTGCAAGGTCCGGCCCGAGGTCCCCCTGCTCGGCCCACTCCTGGAAAAGCGAGGGTTTCGTGCCGGTTCCGGAGCGTGCTCGAAACTGCTCAGGCAGGCTGCTCAGGCAGTTGGGGAGGCTCCCGGAAGAATGTTGGTCCCGAATGGGGACACGAAGCTCCGCGCCACAAAGACGTCAGGTGCAGACTTGAGGTTAACACTACCGGCTCCAACAAACATTCCCCCTCTCCCTCACCGGCAATCTCGTGTCACTGCGGGGCGAGCGGCAGAACACTCGCTCCCGCGGCGTCGACGGTGAGCCGGTTGGCCGCCCACCCCTCGCCCGCCAGCCGTGCGACCTTGTCGGCCACACCGTCATCGGTCAGCGCGAGGACCGTGGGGCCCGCGCCGGAAATGACTGCAGGGACGCCATCGGCCCGCAGTCGGTTGACAAGGTCGACGCTCTGCGGCATCGCCGGGGCCCGGTATTCCTGGTGGAGCCGGTCCTCCGTGGCGGGCAGCAGCAGCTCAGGACGCCTGGTCAGCGCCTCCACCAGCAGGGCGGCCCGACCCGCGTTGGCGGCGGCGTCCACATGGGGGACGGTGCGCGGGAGCAGCCCGCGTGCGGTCTCGGTCAGCACGGGCTTGCTGGGCACGAAAACCACCGGAACGACGGAATCGGACGGGTCCATCCTGATGGCGCGCGCCGCTCCCCCGTCGGTCCAGGCGAGCGTGAATCCGCCGAGCAGACACGCGGCGACATTGTCGGGGTGTCCCTCGATCTCGGTGGCGAGCTCGAGCAGTGCCGCGTCGTCGAGCTTGGCGTCGCCCCCTATGGTCACCGCGCGGGCGGCGACGATGCCGGCGCAGATGGCCGCCGACGACGAGCCCAGACCGCGCCCGTGCGGGATGCGGTTGGCGCAGACGACCTCGAGGCCGCGCGGCTGCCCGCCGAGCAGGTCGAAGGCCGTACGCAGGGAGCGTACGAGCAGATGACTCTCATCGCGGGGCAGCGTCGATGCGCCTTCGCCCGCGATGTCGATGTGCAGACCGGAGTCCGCGACCCGGACGACGACGTCGTCGTACAGCCCCAGGGACAGGCCGAGGGCATCGAAGCCCGGGCCGAGATTGGCGCTGGTGGCGGGGACGCGCACTCGGACGGCGGCGGCGCGGAACGCTGGACCGGCCATCGCTCGATGACACTCCTTGGTTCTGGCTACGAGATTTTTTCGAGATCTGCGAACAAGAGGTACGAACACCCGTGGGCCTCAATGGCAACAACACCGCGGCATATGCGGCGGGGCGGGTTCGGTACAGCGTATCGAAGGAAGGTTCAGTGGCGACATAGGGCGCACAGGAGGCGCACGATGCGTGTCGCAAGCCTCCTGTGCCTCTACGTACGCCGATGTCCGGCTTGCCTTGCTTACCGGGCTTCCGGGCGCTTGGGAGACGGCGGGTTTACGCCATCCCGTCGGAGTGCGGGTTTACGCCAGACCGAGCCGCTCGGCGGCCGCGGCCGCGTCGACCGGCACGGTGACCGGCTGGGGCGCTCCGGCGACGGCCCAGTCCGGGTCCTTGAGGCCATTGCCGGTGACGGTGCAGACGATTTTCTGGCCCGGGTCGACCTTGCCGTGCTCGGCCGCCTTGAGCAGACCTGCGACGGACGCGGCGGACGCGGGCTCGACGAAGACGCCCTCCTGCGAGGCCAACAGCCGGTAGGCGCGCAGGATCTCACGGTCCGTCACCTCGTCGATGAAACCGCCCGACTCGTCGCGCGCGGCGAGCGCCTGCTGCCACGAGGCGGGGTTGCCGATCCGGATCGCTGTGGCGATCGTCGAGGGGTCCTTGACCACTTCGCCGCGCACGATCGGGGCCGAGCCGGAGGCCTGGAAGCCCCACATTCGGGGAGTGTGCGTGGACATCCTGTCCGCGGCGTACTCCTTGTACCCCTTCCAGTACGCCGTGATGTTGCCGGCGTTGCCGACGGGCAGCACGTGAATGTCGGGGGCGTCACCGAGCGCGTCGACGATTTCGAACGAGGCGGTCTTCTGGCCCTCGATACGGAACGGATTGACCGAATTGACCAGCGCCACAGGGTAGTTGTCGGACAGAGCCCGGGCGAGCTTCAGGCAGTCGTCGAAGTTTCCGTCGACCTGGAGGATGCGCGAGCCGTACACCAGCGCCTGGCCCATCTTGCCCAGCGCGATCTTGCCCTGCGGCACCAGGACCGCACAGACCATTCCCGCCCGTACGGCATAGGCGGCGGCCGACGCGGACGTGTTGCCGGTGGAGGCGCAGATGACGGCCTGCGCGCCCTCCTCCTTGGCCTTGGTGATGGCCATGGTCATGCCGCGGTCCTTGAAGGACCCGGTGGGGTTGGCGCCCTCGACCTTGAGGTGCACCTCGCAGCCCGTGCGCTCGGAGAGGACATTCGCCGGGACGAGCGGCGTACCACCCTCGCCGAGCGTGACGACCGGCGTCGTGTCCGTCACCGGGAGTCGGTCCCGGTACTCCTCGATGATGCCGCGCCACTGGTGGGTGCCGTTGGTCGTCATGGGTCCCTTACTCCCCTTCAACACGCATGATGCTGGCGACACCGCGCACGGTGTCGAGCTTGCGCAGTGCCTCGACGGTCCCGGAAAGGGCGGCGTCGGGCGCGCGGTGGGTGACGACGACGAGGGAGGCCTCGCCGTTTCCGTCCTGTCGACCTTGCTGACGGACCGTGTCGATGGACACGCCGTGCTCGGCGAAGACCGTCGCGACCTGGGCGAGCACGCCCGGCTTGTCGGCCACGTCGAGACTGATGTGGTACCGCGTCACCACGTCACCCATGGGACTCACGGGCAGCTGGGTGTACGCGGACTCGCCCGGTCCGGTGGACTCGGCGAGCCTGTTGCGGCATACGGCGACGAGATCGCCGAGTACCGCCGACGCGGTGGGCGAGCCGCCCGCGCCGGGACCGTAGAACATCAGCTGCCCGGCGGCCTCGGCCTCGACGAAGACGGCGTTGTACGCCTCGCGGACGGAGGCGAGCGGGTGGCTGAGCGGGATCATCGCGGGGTGCACGCGGGCCGTGACGGACTGCCCGTCGGCCGCGCGCTCGCAGATGGCGAGGAGCTTGACGGTGCAGCCCATGCGCTTGGCGGAGGCGATGTCGGCGGCGCTGACGTCGGTCAGGCCCTCGCGGTAGACGTCGTCGAGGCGTACGCGGGTGTGGAAGGCGATCCCGGCGAGGATGGCGGCCTTGGCGGCGGCGTCGAAGCCCTCGACGTCGGCGGTCGGGTCGGCTTCCGCGTATCCGAGGGCGGTGGCCTCGTCCAGGGCCTCGGAGTACCCGGCCCCGGAGCTGTCCATCTTGTCGAGGATGAAGTTCGTCGTGCCGTTGACGATTCCGAGCACCCGGTTGACCTTGTCGCCGGCCAGGGACTCGCGCAGCGGCCTGATCAGCGGAATCGCACCGGCGACCGCGGCCTCGAAGTAGAGGTCCTTGCCGTGCTCCTCGGCGGCGGCGTAGAGCGTCGCGCCGTCCTCGGCGAGCAGCGCCTTGTTGGCGGAGACGACGGAAGCGCCGTGCTCGAAGGCGGTGGTGATGAGCGTGCGGGCGGGCTCGATGCCGCCGATGACCTCGATGACGACGTCGATGTCGCCGCGTTTGACGAGGGCGGTCGCATCCGTGGTGATGAGGCCCGGGTCGATGCCTTCCCGCACCTTGGAGGGGCGGCGGACGGCGACACCTGCGAGCTCGACGGGCGCGCCGATACGGGCCGCGAGGTCTTCGGCGTGCGTCGTCATGATGCGCGCCACCTCGGAGCCGACCACTCCACAGCCCAGCAGCGCCACCTTCAGCGGACGCGTACGCATCATCCGACCTCGCTTCTCATTACTTCTACGGTGTGGACCAGTCTCACTCACCGGACGGAAGTTTCTATCCTCCGTCCGGCATGCGAGACATCTATCTCAACTATCCGACGTCAAGACGCAGGAGATCTTCCTCCGTCTCACGCCGGACGATCACCCGCGCCTCGCCGTCCTTGACGGCGACGACGGGCGGGCGCAGAGCGTGGTTGTAGTTGCTGGCCATGGAGCGGCAGTACGCACCGGTCGCGGGCACGGCGATCAGATCGCCCGGCGCGAGGTCGGCGGGCAGGAACGCGTCCTTGACCACGATGTCGCCGCTCTCGCAGTGCTTGCCGACCACACGGGCGAGCATCGGCCCGGCGGTCGACGTCCGCGACACCAGGGCGACGCTGTACTCGGCGTCGTACAGCGCGGTGCGGATGTTGTCGGACATGCCGCCGTCGACACTGACGTAGGTACGCAGGCCCTCGAGCGGCTTGATGGTGCCGACCTCGTACAGGGTGAAGGCGGTGGGCCCGACGATCGCGCGGCCCGGCTCGACGGAGATCCGGGGCGTACGCAGCCTGGCGGCCTCACACTCACGAGTGACGATCTCGCCCAGCGCCTTGGCGATGTCGTGCGGCTCGCGCGGGTCGTCGTCGGAGGTGTACGCGATACCGAGACCGCCGCCGAGGTCGATCTCGGGCAGTTCGATGCCGTGCTCGTCGCGGATCTCGGCGAGGAGGCGGACGACGCGGTGGGCGGCCACCTCGAAGCCGGAGGTGTCGAAGATCTGCGAGCCGATGTGGGAGTGGATGCCGATGAGCTCGATGCCGTCGAGCCTGAGCGCACGGCGTACGGCCTCGGCGGCCTGACCGCCCGCGAGCGGGATGCCGAACTTCTGGTCCTCGTGCGCGGTGGCGATGAATTCGTGGGTGTGCGCTTCCACTCCCACGGTCACCCGGATCTGCACGCGCTGGCGCGTACCGAGCCGCTGGGCGGTGTGGGCGACGCGGACGATCTCCTGGAAGGAGTCGACGACGATGCGCCCGACGCCGGCCTCGACGGCTCGCTCGATCTCTTCCTGGGACTTGTTGTTGCCGTGGAAGGCGATGCGGTCGGCGGGCATGCCGGCGTCGAGAGCGGTGGTGAGCTCGCCCCCGGAACACACGTCGAGGTTGAGCCCCTCCTCCTTGAGCCACCGCACGACGGCCCGTGACAGGAAGGCCTTCCCCGCGTAGAAGACATCGGCGTCCTTGCCGAAGGCGTCGGCCCAGGCGCGGCAGCGGGCGCGGAAGTCGGCCTCGTCGAGGAAGTACGCGGGGGTGCCGAACTCCTCGGCGAGCCGCGTCACTTCGATGCCGCCGACGGTGACGACGCCGTCGTCGTTCCGGCCGACCGTGCGGGCCCAGACCTTCTCGTCGAGGACATTGAGGTCAGTGGGCGGGGCGGTGTAATGGCCTTCGGGCAGGACGTCTGCGTGGCGGGGCCCGGCGGGGTGTGCGGAACGGCTCATTCTTCTCTCACAGGTAGTCAGGGGCGCTGATGCCGAGCAGGGACAGGCCACCGGCAAGCACCGTCCCGGCGGCTTCGGCGAGCGCGAGCCGGGAACGGTGGGCGGCCATGGGTTTCTCGTCGCCGAACGGCAGGACGTTGTGCTGGAAGGCGAGAAAGGCGTCGGCGGTGCTCTGAAGATGCCGGGCGAGCCGATCGGGCGCGCGGAGGCGTGCGGCGGAGGCGAGGACGGCGGGGTGGTCGCCGATGGCGGTGGTGAGGGCGGGGGCGTCGACGTGCTGCTGCGGGTCGCCGGCGAACCCGAGCTCTTCGGCATTGCGGGTGAGGGCCCTCGTACGGGAGTGGGCGTACCGGACCCGGAAGAGCGGATTGCGCTCGTGCTGCACGAGGAGGTCGGGACCCGCCTGCGGCCGGTCGTGTACGGCACCCGAGAGCAGAGCCCAACGGGCGGCATCGGGACCGAGCCGCTCGAGAAGGTCCTGAGCGGGGGCGGGCACGACATGCAGGGCTTCGGGGTCGCCCTGTGTGACGTCGGCACCCTGGGTGCGCAGGAGCTCCAGGACGGTCTCGGCCCAGACGCGGGCGCGGAGCTCGTCGGCGGGCCGGAAGCGTACGCAGACACCGGCGGCGCTGTCCCCGTGCCCGTACGCCCGACCCCGCTCCAGCACCTGCCGTACGAGGGCTTGCTGGACGCCTGCGTCGAGGGTGAAGTTCAGGAACCCCGGTCCGGTGATCTCAATGCGGGCGATCCCGGGGCTTTCGGCGATCCGCCGCCGCAGCTCCTCGGCAATGGCGCGCGGTTGCTGCCGGGCCGGCCCGGCGAGCCGCAGCGCGACATTGGTGGCGTAGTCCCCGCGGCCCCCCGGCCGCGGCCGCTCGACACTGACGCTCTCGGGCACGGGCGCCTGCAGCACACCGTCCTCCACCGCGCGGCACACGGCGTGCAGCACGGTACGAGAGAGCTCGGCGGGGGTCACGGGACAAGCGTATGGGAGGGAGGGGGGCCCTTCGCGAACCGGTTTCGCGATGCGGTCAGCCCCGTGCGCTTTCCGCCCGCCCGGCACCATGCATGCCGTCGACGGACGGCGGGCCCTCCCGGTGCATCAACTGCCGTACGAGCCGGACCAGCTCGGCGGGCTCGAAGGGCTTGGCGAGAAAGGCGTCGACACCGGCGGCGAGGCCGCTCTCCACCTCGTACTGCGTGCACGCGCTGATGATCGCGACCGGCAGATGACGGGTCCGCGGATCATCCCGCAGCCGCGCGGCGGTCCGCAGCCCGTCGAGACGGGGCATGACCACATCGAGGGTGACGACATCGGGACAGACGCGATGCACGACCTCCAGGCACTCGGCACCATCGGCCGCGGTCACGACCTCGAAGCCCTCCAGCTCGAGATTGACCCTGATCAACTGCCGGATGACCCGGTTGTCGTCGACAACGAGCACACGGCCGGACGCGCCTGACACAACTCAAGAGTAGGTCTGTGGGCAGGGCTGCGTCCGGGTTTTGCCCACTTCCACCCCGCGCCGGCGACGTTAGGGGGGCCGCGGGGCGGCTCGGGGCGTGGCTCGCGGCGCGGCTCGGGAAGGTGGAAATACCTGTTCACGGGGACCGTGTGGGAGCTGGTAGGGTTCTACCCGTCGCCGCCGAAACGCGGCGGAACGCCCCCGTAGCTCAGGGGATAGAGCAACGGCCTCCGGAGCCGTGTGCGCAGGTTCGAATCCTGCCGGGGGCACTTCATCCGGACCAGCGTGATCATCCCGCTGACCTGCGGAAGTGCCAGACTTCAAGAGCCGGACCCAGTCCCACTGGGTCCGGCTCTTTGTCGTTGTTGCGCACTGATCGCGAGTGAGTAGCGAGTGAGAACCGGGGGCAACCCGTGATCAACCATGTCCGCGCACGGGCTTTCAGTAGGTCGGCGGCGACATGCCCCGCTTGGCTGCGCGAAGTGGCCCGGAACGCCACCCACTAGCCCGGACCCGCCCGCGCATCGCGGAGATCTGAAGCGCATGCCCGTCGTACGCGGCTGCCGCAGAGATGGGACGCCCGTCCGCCCGCACTACCGCTCCAAGGTCCTTGCGGCCCGCTCGTCCCCGCGCGCATGGATGGTGGCACTTTTCTCCCGGCGCTACTTCCTGCCGCGGAAGCCGTAGGTGGTCAGGCCGGTGCCAGTGCGCCCGAGCCCGAACGGATATATGCGGGAACGTCGTGCTGAGCGGCTTCTCGGTGAAGCGCCCAGCCTTTCCCTCCCAAACGGGGCCACTCACGTAGCAGGGTTCGGTGGATGAGGCGAAGTAGCGCGGATGAGGCTGTCCCTGCTTTGGAGATGCCAGGTGAGTGTGTATCCGGTGCGCTTGTCCAACTTTCCCTCATGTGCGAGGCCGAGCTGGCGGACGAGATCGATGACGTACACACGTATGGCGGCTTCCAGTAGCAGGGCGTAGGTGTCGGCTGCGGCACGGGTACGGCGCCAGGCGGTCGCAGCAATCGCAGCGGCGACAAGCAGTCCGGGCCACCAAAGGGCACCCGCGACCAGATAGAGCAGGCCCCATCCTGCGAGGGTGGTGGCACGGGTGAGGGAGTCCCGCGCTGCGGTGATTTCTACGCGTCCTGTGTCTGGGAGAGCGAGCCACAGCGGGGGCCATACGGTTGCCATATCGATCCCGTAGCGGTGGCGGAGGCGGACGGCGACACCGTGGATGCGGTCGCCGACCCACGTGGGGCGGGCGGGGCGCTCCTCTGCGATGCGGGTGACTCTTAGGCGCGCACCCTGAAGGTCGACCGGGGGCGTGTTCGTCGTGCCTCGCCGCACTCGCCTCCGAGAGCGTTCTGCAGCGAGCAGTGCATCGTATGAGTCGGAGGCCGACTGCCAGCGCTGCTGCCTGCTGGTGACACGAGCGGACGCAAACTGCCTCAGCGGTGACGGCCATGCCGCCCAGTCGACGGCGTACCAGAGCGAAGCGGTGAGGGCTCCCGCGGCCTGGGCCGCGAGCCCCGCGGCGGCTGAGGCGAGGAGCACGGCCAGCAGGACTATGGCCAGCCATGCTGTGCTATCTGGGCGGGAGTTGGCCCACTGGTTGGTTCGGTGGACGAGTCGACCGGAGTCAAAAGGGTGGGTATGACCGAGAGTATCGGCCACGACGACCGTCGCCAGATACAGACAGCCTGGCAGGACAAGCAAGGACAGCCAACGTTCGGCGAGCTTCTTGCCCAGTTCGGCTAACAGGCCGCCCATGTCAGAAGGTCTCCCAGCGCAGCCTGCTGCCGGACACTGCACAGTTTGGAGCCGTCTCGTCCGTATCTGAATCGGGGTCCTCGGGGGGCCACCAATAACGGGAGCAGCGATCGCCCGGGCAGAGAAAGACGATCTCGTTGTGGTGTACGGCGGGGATTCCCCGCTCACTCGGCAGGCCCGTCGGGTGAATGAGAGATCGCCTGCTCCCGGGGATGCCAACGGCGTCGCCGACCTCTTGCAGCGCATCGTGAAGTTCGTCGAGCAACTCGGATGTGCACGCAGCCTCGTCATCGCGGAGCGCCATCAGGATCTGGTCCAAGCGCGAAGCGTCGCCAGTCCTCTCAAGCAATTCCCGTAAGACGGCATGATGTTCGCATACATATGCTATACGGTCGACGTCCGGGTTGGGTAGAGCGCCTGCCGCCGCACCCTGCATCTGGTCCCCCTCGTCCGCGTGAGCCGCCACAGATCCGGGGAGAATGACTCCCGGGGATCAACAGACTCTCTGATGCCGAGAACGACCGTATCGAGTACCGGGAGTTGACGTGGCAGAAACCGGGGGAATCGTAAGCGAGGATCTCATCCAGGCTGTTTGGACCCGCATCGCGGATATCCAAGCTGCGGAGGACACCTCGCTGGCCGTTTGCCCGGACGCGATCGACGAGGCAAAGCGACTGGATGATGCCCTGGGGGCCCTACCCCCGACCGAGCAGAACTTGACTGGTTGTCATAGTGCCAGGGAATTTGGTGCTCGGTTCGCGCTCGGCTGGCTGTACTGGTACCAGGTCACGGCGCTGCCGGATGATCAGAATGCTCGAGGCGCTGCCCTCACGTCAGCAATAGAGATGCTCGCCCCATGCTTCATTACGGACCTTGACCCCCTCCCCGAGCCTCTGATCCCCATGCTCGCTGATGCCTCGGCTGGTGTAGCCTCCGACCTGCTTGTGCAGGCGGAAACACGCACCGCCCCGGCGTTCCAATCATTCGTGGTAGGCCTGTGGCAACGCATCACCGCTGCGACGACCGTTGACCATCCCGCCCACGCTGGGCGCCTGGCCAGCCTGAGTGGCGCGCTGCAGTTCCGATTCAACCAAACGCGCTCAGCAGAGGATTTACACGAAGCTATTCGTCTTAAGCGGGTTGCCGTCACGCTCTTTGATGCCGGAACGCCGATGCGCGGATGGTTGATGAACAACCTGTGCTTGCTCCTGCGAAGCCGACACTTGCGCAGTGGAATGCTGGAGGATCTGGATGAGGCTGTGCGCGCGGGAGAGGAGTCTGTGCGCGGCACTCCGGAAAAAGACGCCACCCGCGCCGGGCGCCTGAACAATCTTGGGCTGGCCTTGCGGACCCGTTTCGAGCTGTACGGCGTGCTGGCCGACATCGAGGAGGCGGTACGGGCCTGCCGCTCAGCGATCGAGTGCACCCATCTGGGTCCCACCCCGCCGCTCTACCTGTCAAATCTGGGGCGCGCGCTATTGATGCGGTTCCGGCATAACGATGCGGAACCGGATCTTGATGAGGCGGTTCGGGCTGCACAGGAAGCGGTGCGGACCAGCTGCTCGGACGAACCTGCAGAGTTCCGGGGCATGTACCTCGGCAATCTAAGCGACGCTCTGATGAGCCGGTATGAGCTGGCCGGAGCGTCGAATGACCTGGATGAGGCGATACGGCTGGCATGCGAAGCGGCCCGCATTACTCCTCCCGATCACCCAGACCAGGCCATGCATCTGCGCAATGCAAGCACCGCTCTACGGACACGGTATGAGCGCACCTCGTCGCTGCTGGATCTCAACGAATCAGTTGCAGCGATCCGAAAGGCATTGGACTCCACCGCTGTCAGTGAGCTCGACCGGCCGGCCCTGCTGTCTGAACTGACCACCACCTTGTGGACACGCTTCGAGCGGTCCGGAGAGACAGCGGACCTGGACAATGCAATACAGGCAGGCTACGAGGCGGTGCGGACAGCGTCGGCCCACCGCCAGGGAAAGTCTATCTATCTGATCAACCTGAGTATCGCCTTGCGCCTGCGATTTACTCAGACCGGGGCTCTTAAGGATCTGGACGAGGCGATACGGCTGTGCCGCGAGGCGGTAGATCCCGCCGCTTCCGGCCCGGGACGATCCGATGCCGTGTTCAATCTGGCAGGCGCCCTACAGCTCCGTTTTCAACGCACCGGCGCGCTGGAGGACATAGACGAAGCAGTACAGCTGGGCCGTGAGGATGTAAAGGCCACTGCTGTCAGCCGTATCGACCGTGCGAGTAGTCTGTCGAACCTGAGTATTTCCTTGCGTACGCGCTTCGTCCGCACCAAGGCGCTTGAGGATCTGGACGAAGCGATCCGCTTGGGCCGGGCGGCGGTAAGGGCCACTGACGCCAATCACGCCCGCCGGCCTGGCCGAATATCCAATGTCGGCTTGTGTCTGCGTATCCGCTACGCCCACACCAAGTCACTAGGGGATGTGAACAACGCGATCAGTTTCATGCGCCACGCAGTTCAATGCTGCCCGGCTGACACCTACGAACGGGCTCTGCACCTGACCACTCTGGGGGCCGTCTTACAGGACCGGTTCGCAACCAGCGGTAAGATGAGGGACTTGGAGGAGGCAATCAGAGTCAGTCGGGAGGCCGTGCACGTAATCCCCTTCAATCATCCCGACCGGGCGGGTATGTCGTTCAATCTGGGCCTTGCCCTGCGCGGACTGTTCGAGCGAACCAAGCACCCTGCTCACCTGAACAAGTGCCTGACCGCCTTCTCAGAAGCCGTTGGCACCGTCTCGGGCGCTCCGTCCGTACGCATCCGCGCGGCGAAGGCCGCAGCACCGCTGGCGGCAGCCGCGCGCCCGAACTATGCCGCGGAGATGTTGGGCGCCGCGGTGCGTCTGCTCCCTGAGGTGGCTCCTCGCCAGCTTCAGCGGCGAGACCAGCAGCACGCGTTGGATGGATTGTCCGGTCTGGCCAGCGACGCAGCCGCGTTCGCCCTATTGCATCAGGACCCCACAACATCGGACGAACAGCGGGCCGCCTGCGCCCTCGGGCTGCTGGAGCAGGGGCGGGCAGTTCTTCTCAGTCAGGCACTGCACACTCGCAGCGATCTCACCGAGCTTTGGCAGCTCCACCCGGATCTCGCGGCACGCTACGTTCAGTTGCGGGATCTGAGCGACGCGACTTCTCTCACCACAGAAGAGTTGAGCAAAATCCCGGCGGATGACCGTCACAGGCTTGCTACGCAGTTTGCCGCGACCGTAGCGGAAATCCGGTTGCGCAAGGGGTTCGAATTCTTTCACCTGCCTCCCCCACCAGAGGAACTCATCAACGAGGCACATCAGGGCCCCGTGGTGGTGTTCAACGTCAGCCGGTATCGCAGCGACGCCCTGCTGGTTACCACCGACGGAATTCGGAATCTACGACTACCTGCGCTCGACGTAGATAGTGTTGCAGGACATATCAGTTCGTTCCATCGAGCACTGCACATCGCGCATGACCTAGATGCGTCACCCACGCAGCGGCAGGGTGCTCAGGACACGCTGAACCAGGTCCTTGAGTGGCTATGGGGCGCTGCTATGGAGCCGGTCCTGGACGAACTGGACTTCACGGAAGAGCCGGAGGCGGATGCCTGGCCGAGGGTGTGGTGGGCTCCCGGCGGGCTGCTCAGCCTGCTCCCCCTGCATGCGGCGGGCTATCACCGTGAGTCGCCGCACCAAACAGGACTGGCCGCCAAGGCCAGTAGACGTACGGTCATGGATCGAGTCGTGTCTTCCTATACGCCCACCGTCCGCGCTCTTAGCTATGCGCGGCAACGCGTCTCGTCCTCGCGCCCGGGTGGCAAGGCGCTTATCGTCGCCATGCCCACCACGCCCGGCGCGACCCCGCTGCGGCATGTTTCGGACGAGGTGACCGCGCTTCGGGCACGGCTACCGCAATACACTCTTGTGCCCGAACCGACCAAGGCCGAGGTCTTGGCCCACCTGCCAGAGCACGCCATCGCACACTTTGCCTGTCACGGCACCGTCGATCCTGTAGACCCGTCCCACAGCCATCTGCTCTTGCATGACCACCAGACGAACCCATTGACGGTCGCAAGCCTTGCCCCGATTGCGCTCACCCGCGCCCGTCTGGCTTACCTGTCGGCCTGTCGCACGGCCTTCAGTGGTGCGTTGACCTTGGCCGATGAGGCCATTCACCTCACTACGGCCTTTCAGCTAGCCGGCTTCTGTCACGTCATCGGCACGCTTTGGGAGATCGACGACCGGCGTGCCGTCGGGATCGCCGACACCTTCT
The DNA here is from genome assembly GCF_036147535.1 of Streptomyces sp. NBC_00322. Taxonomy (NCBI): domain Bacteria; kingdom Bacillati; phylum Actinomycetota; class Actinomycetes; order Kitasatosporales; family Streptomycetaceae; genus Streptomyces; species Streptomyces sp. NBC_00322. The sequence continues at coordinate 3,078,006 of NZ_CP108019.1, forward strand.
ACAGCCTGTTGTGGGCTGACGCCGGTGGTATCGACGACAGCAGGTCTGCTCACGCACTCCACCGCACGATCCGCGCCACCCGCTCCAGGCTTCCTGCCGTCCCTTCCCTGTGGGCTGCGTATCTGCACGCCGGTGCCTGAAAGGCCATCCAGACAGCGCTAGCTGGCGCGAGCGTTCGTTTTTCCGTCGCACGCTTTAGGGCAGGCAACTAGGGCAGGCAACTGTGGAAGGTAAGAGATCCGTCCGTTCCAGTCTCCCAACCGTCAGCAAGTTCAACCTGATAGCGCCGCACCTTGGTGACCGTGGGCTGCGGCTCGTCGCCGCGCCCCCACGGGGCACGGCGAGGGACCCGCCACTCAAGCCCGACGGTCGCAGGTGCCGAAAGCACCTCCGCGTTCCCATTTCTGTGGCAACCCGTGCAGTCCGGTCCTTGACTCGGGACTGCCCTCCGAGTGAGTGGCGAGTGAAACTCCGACCTTCGTGATCTTGGAACGGCATTCGTGGAGGTCACAGGCATAGCGCCGCTCTAGCCGATCATGCCCTCCGGAGCCGCGTGCACACAACGCCCGTGAGTGTCCCAGCTGTCCGACTGTCCGGTTAAGCCTGTGACCTGCGGAAATGAACCGGGCAGCTCCAAGTGCAGCTGTCCGGGCTGTCCGGTCACAGACGGCTGCAACACCCTTTGGTGTTGCAGCCTGTCGGCGAAGCCGACCTCTCTCGTTGGACGTGGAACCGAAGGACTCGCCAATGGACACTCACTATCGAGGGGAGTGGGCGCCCCCGGCACTGCCGGGCAAAGAGCGTAGGAGCCGGAGGCGACTTCCGATCAGTGACCTTCAGGATCGCGCCCGGACCTCTCGCCAGCCGCACGTGAGGCCCGCTGTCATACGTCTGCGGACGCCGGTCCGTTGACGGGCGTCGTGACCGCGACGCGCACCGCGCCGGTGGTCGAGGCCGCGACCTGTGCGATCGTGCCCTCTTCGGGGTGGCGGGCGACGACGGCCGGGATGCCCTCGAGCGTCGGCATGTGGCGTACGTTCCATCCCGCGCTCTGGAAGTACGCCTGCGCGCGTGCCAGTGCCCGTACCCTCTCGTCCTCCGGCAGCGGCTCGGTCGACCAGGTGTGGTGGACCGAGGTCCCGGACTCGTCCCGGACCGTGCTGAGGCCTTCCCCGGGCTGCGTGGGCGCCGATCCGACCCGCAGGGCGTCGTAGATCCGGCTGGAGTGGCCGAGGGCGCGCTGCCGAGTGGGATCGTCGGCCTGCGGGTCCTCAAGTGCGGCGGGGTCGGCCGCGGTCGACGCCGAGGCCTTCTCGGGCGGGAGGAAGCAGGGCGATGTCACGCCGAGAGAGGCGAGGCCCTCGCCCTTGGCGCGATCTACGACGCCGGTCATGGCGTCCATCCAGAAGTCGTCGGGCTCCGTGCGCATGTAGACCGCCGGAAAGGGGCCGGACCAGTCGGCCTCGCCCGACGAGTTGTACTTGTAGCCCTGCTTCAGCCAGGCATCCCGCGCCTGCCGCACGAGGTTCTGGGCCTCGGACCCCGGAACACCGGTCAACTTGTAGGCGACGGTGACCTGCACGCGGTCGTCAGGGCCGTGGTCGTCCCTGGCGATGCAGGGGCCGACGGGCAGGGACCCGATGCGCTCCAGTGTCGGCTTGGGGGACATACCGTCCACCGCCTGGTGGATGATTTCCTCGGCCCGGTCGATCGCCTGCTGCTCGTTCATCGTGACCTGCTTCGGTGCTCTTCCGCCGGTTTCCTGTCCGTCCTGCTGCGCCCCGCACCCGGTCACCATGGTCGTCATGGCGAGCAGTGCGGCAGCCGGGACTATTCTGCGCAGGTTCACGGACGTCCTCCGGTAACGATCCTTGCCAGGCTGACGAGGGGCTTTTCGTCCCAGTACTGGGAGTGCGCGGGCATCATCTCCCAGTCCGTGCCCGGCAGCTTTCCGGCGGGGACGTCGAAGACCTGGCCGCCGAAGTCGTCGGAAGTCGGGTCGGTTCCGTGGACGATCGAGTGGTCGTCGAAAAACTCCATGTACGCCTTCGGATTGAGGGGGGCCAGGGGGCCCGCCGGGGGCGGGGCGGCGTTGATGAGGTCGTTCTGGGCCGTGGCCGCGAAGACATGGTCCGGCGGGATGTTCAGGTCCTTCGCGTGGTCCACGCCCACGCCCGGACTGCCCACCATGATCGCGTTGTCGACCGGCAGGTCTATGTGCATGCTCATCGTCTCGCCCACCACCAGGGACCCGTAGCTGTGACCCATGAGCGTCTGGTTCACACCGCTGTCGCGGTGATTGGCTTCCTCGATCCCCTGGATGAAGTTGCCGAGCGGCTCCTTGGCGTTGTCGGCCCACTTGGTCTCCGTCGCATCGGTCGCGATGGCCTGCGGGGCGTCGTAACCGAGCCACACGATCGATGCCGTCGAGTGGACGGGATCCTGGCGTTCCGCCTTCAACTGGAGTGCCGCAGCCCTGCCGATGTCTCCGTCGATGGACTCCAGCTTGGCGAACGTCCCGGGCACGTACGTCACCACGTTGTCGGCGGTGTCCGGATTTCCGATGGAGACGATGGCGCGGCCCATGTTGTTGCCGTCGAATCCGAGCAGATAGGGGCGATTACTCTCGCTCGTGTAGCTGTCGAAACGTTTCTGTATGTCGTCCATGCCCTTGTAGCCGTTCTCCTGCTGCTTCTTCTTCTCGTTCCATTCCTTCCACGCCACGCTGTCGACCTTGACGCCCTTCATGATGGTGCCGGTCATGGGGTTGATGTAGTCCGTGTACCGCGTGGGCTCAGGATGCTTCTTGAGCCACGTGTCGTATTCGACCTGCGCGGCACCTCGGGCCTCGGCGAGCACCATCCGGTTCGCGTCGTCGCGTACGGCGGAGGGAAGGCCGTCGAGCGCTCCGATGCTCGCGGGGTGCATGGAGACGTAGGCGTCGCGCTGCTCCTGGGAGAGGCCGTTCCACCAGTTGGCGTTGTCCTGGGGCCAGTCGTTCTTGGGCGGTGGCTTGATCGTGTCGAGGTAGGCATCGGCCGCGTCGCGCACGCCCTCCGTGTCCGACGTGACGTCCGTCCAGTCCCGGGCGGACACTGTCAGGTCGTCATCGGCCTTGAGGGCCCGTAGTTTCGGCGCCCACTTCGTGTCCGCGTCCGTGGCTTCCTTGAGCGCGTCGGCGATCCGGTTCGCGTACCCCATCGCCTTGCCGTAGTTCGGGTTCGGGTGGATGTTCGCCGCCTGGCGCTCCAGGGCATCGGAAGTGGGGCTGCCTCCGGCACTCCCCGTCACCGTGCCGCCATCAGCGACCTTCTCGTCGCCTGGCTTCTTACCCGCTGGATATGTGACCGAGCCGTCCTCGTTCACCGTGCAGCCCTGGGCGTCCCCGATCGCCGTGTCCAGATTCCGCTTGGCGGCCGTCATGTCGTAGGCGAACCCGTTGAGGGCTGTGCTGATCACGCCGCATTCGGTCTGGATGTAGTGGAAGTTCTTCGCCAGGGCTTGAAGCTGCTTCTGTGCCGCCTCCGCTGCCTCACCCTGCAACGTCTTGCGCATGCCTGCGGCCACGGTGTTCTCGACGCGATCCTTGGCTGCCTGGGCCACGTTGCCCATGGAGCGGTATCCGTCGGCGGCGTCCTCGTACTCGGAGGGCTTGAAGGCGTTGAGGGTGGCGTAGTCCATCCCGCCCGTCACCGGCCCTTCGCCTGGCCGCCGATGGCGTCCGTGTCCGCGTACTTGAGGTTCAGCTTGCCCATCTCGCCCTTGACCGCCTCATCGGACGTCAACAGGTCGCGGCCCACCTGCTCCAGGATGCTCTGGAGTGAGCCGCACCGCTCGCTGACGCTTTCGGCGTACTTCTTCCAGGAGTCGTACACGTCTTTCTGCGCGGCCGCGCTCAGACAACCCGTGGTTGCGCCGAGCCCTGCCTGGCCGTTCTCCAGTTTGGTCAGCCCGGTGCCGATGCTCTGGCGAAGAGAGCCCACCCCTTCGCCGGCCGTGGCCCACGCCTTCTTGCTGGACTTCAGGCCGCCCGTCACGGCGCTGGGCCCGGAACTGGGCTCAACCGGAACGTGGTTGAGCTGCATCGCTGCGGACTGCCGTCCGGTCACATCGGCTTTGATCTGTTCCCACTCGTCCCACGCCACGCGTAGCCCCCGTTCACCCCTGTGGATCACACCAGCCAAGAACACTACATCGCACCAGCAACACACAGCCCATGAGTACCTGTACCTATGCGAATGAGCACCTGCCCCGCTCAAGGGTGTTGCAGAAGGGTGACTGCGGGCGCGGACCCTTCGGTGTTCGGCCTTGTCTTCCTCCTGGCCGCGCGCAAGGGGGCGTCCGGCCGCCCTGGTCCATCTCGACGTCGCTGCATCTCAGTTTCCGTCTCGTTCATCGACGTACGCGCTCGTCCGGGGGTCCGTGGAACCCTCAACCGCCCAGTGCCCGTACGAGGATGGACAGCAGTGAACGCCTGCGGATCGGGCTCTGACCAGCCGAGACAATCCTGCAAAGCGAGATGCACCGGTTGCTTGCGACGCTCGGCGAGAGCCGTCGTCCTGCGGGCGAAGACGCGCCTTTCAGGGACCTCTTGACGGGCGTATCCCTGCCACATCCACGCTCCCTCCATCCGGCGACCTACGACGCGACGGGGTGCGACACATCTCCGACACACCACGAGTCGCTGCTGGTCCGTGACAGACTCCGCCGCAGCTCACAGGGGTTACGAGAGGCGATCGGCGCAATCTCTCCCGAGCCGTGTGCGCAGGTTCGAATCCTGCCGGGGGCACCCTGTACGAGGTCCCAAAGACCCCGCCATCAGCGCTTCAGCTGAGAACGGGGTCTTCGCGTATGTGCAGCCGTATGCCAGTCAAAGCCGTCGTATGTCGGCGTCCGTGGACTATTCGTGGACAGGAAAGCGGTCCTCGGCGCAGGTCGGCCCGCGATATGGCAAGGCTCGGGACGGATCCAGTGGCTTCGGAGTGTCCCGCCCTGGGCGGGTCACTCGTACTCGCGAAACGGGTCTGAAAGGCCTCAGCCCGTGGCTTTGGCGATGATGCGGTCCATCTCCTCCTGGCCGAAGGCCCGCAGGGTGGTGGAACGGACGTTGCCCAACCCGGAGACCTGCAGGAGCACCGCAGTGGCGGTCTCGTCATCGGGCGCCTCTACAACGGCCACGATGTCGTACGGACCGACGGTCCAGTAGAGGTTCAGGATCTTCACCCCCAGCTTCTGTGCCGCTGCGGCGAAGGCCTCGGAGCGCTGCGAGGTGTCCTTGTAGCCCCGGACCCCCTGATCGGTCCAGTTCAGCAATGAGACATACGTCGGCATGGTCTTTCACCCCTATGAAGGAGACACAACACATCGTCGATCAATTCTGCGCACCATGCGCGCATTGCGCAGCTAGAAGCACGCCGGACGAGTGATACGTGCAATGAGCGATGGGGGCGCCAACCTGCCGGACGTCGCGATAACTGGTTCCGTCCGGCAAGGTCAAGATGAAGGAGTGCGAGATGGTCGGAAACCGCAATAACTGGAAGCGTGAGCGCACGTTCACCTCCGCATCAGCGGCGGTAACACCGAACTCCGCACCTCTACTTCCACGAAACCCGCACCAACACCGGTTTGCTGTATGTCCGCCATGTCAGCCCGCACTCGACCAATACGAATAAACCTGAGCGGCCGGTGAATCGGAGTGGGTCAGCTCTCGGCAGCGAACCGCACGAACGCGGCCCACTTCTCCCGCCGGAAGGTGAGTTGGGCGATGGCGCGGGTCTTGGAGTCACGGAGGTGGACGGCAGATTCGTCGACGGCGACCTCTACGCACTCGCCGCCATCGCCGCCGCTGTAGCTGCTCTTGTACCAGGCGAGATCCGCCGTGCCCTGTTCGGGCCGTTCGGTGTTCATTGCTCTCCCAGCAGCGACTCGATGAGAGCCAGGGACTCACGCGGGGTGAGGGCCTGCCCCCGGATGCTTCCGTATCGTGCCGCCAGGATACGGACCTCTTCCGCATCTGTGATCAGCCGGTTGACTCCTTGCACCTCGACATAACCGACTTGGTGCTTCCCCTTCGGTGTCAGCAGGATGAACGGCCCCTCGAAGCCGCCATGCTCCTCGCACCCGAGCGGCAGGACCTGGATGGTCGTGCTGCGCAGATTGCCGAGTGTCATCAGGTGCTTCAACTGCCCTTGCAGCACCTCAGAGCCACCGACACGCCTTCGGAGGACCGACTCATCAACGACCGCCGTCACGGTGGGAGCCGGCCATCGCATGAGCAGTTCCTGCCGTGCCAAACGTGCAGCCACGCGCTGCTCGATCGTCTCCTCGGCCAGCAATGGCTGAAATGCGGAGAAGATCAGCCGCGCGTATTCCTCTGTCTGCAACAAGCCCGGAACCGTCAGCGTGCTGTAGAAGTTGACCTCGACCGCCTCTGCCTCCAGGCGCGCGTAGTCCCGGAACCACGCCGGATGCCTGACCCGTGCCTTCGCCCGCGCCACGTCATCCTTGGTTGCCTTCAACAGGCCGCCCGCGCCCAGCAGATCGTCCGCCGCGTCCAACAGCTCCGGCTGTGGCGTCCTGCGCCCGCGCTCCAAGGAAGAGATCAGGTCCTCGCCGTACCCCAGTCTGTCTCCGAGCTCCTTCTGCGTCCAGCCGGCCCGCTCCCGCAGCAGCTTCAGCTGTTTGCCCACCGCCCGGTTCAGATCCGCCGCGCCGTCCGCGTCCTCCGGCGGATCCGGGCGGCGCTCAGGGCCCCTCTGATGAGTACCGTCCGTCATGACCACAACCGCCCAACACACGTACCCGCCCGGCCGGTTACCTCCGCCATCCCGGACAGGCAACCGGCCGTACCGGTACACACACCCTCCGTACCGATGGCTGACCTGGTCAGCGTAGGGGCATCCGGCCACGCTCTGTCACGTGAAGTCGGAAATCCATGCACCCCAACTCGGCACCCCCACAGCTCGCTTCAGCCGGCAGCTCAGCTCCACCCGGCGCGGCGCCCGCCTCTCACGCCTGCTCGCCGTCCAACAGCTCACCGACTGGGGCTGGGCGAGGGACAGCGGGACCGTGCAGGCCGCCGCGCTGCTCGTCAGTGAGCTGGCCGCGAACGCGGTCACGCACGGCCGCGCGCCCGGCCGTGACTTTCTGCTGACCCTGATGGTCACCTTGCACCCGGGTAGGGCCACGACACTCCGTATCGAGATCGCCGACACCCGGGGGGAACGGCTGCCTGCTCCAGCACCCAATCCTCAGCCATCGGACGAGTACGGGCGCGGGCTGCTCCTCGTCGAATGCCTGGCGACGCGGTGGGGTGTCACTCCGCGTCCGCCATCGGGCAAGACCGTTTGGGCTGAGATTCAGGAACGGCGATGAAGCCCCGGTCGGGCGCGTAAGTCGGGCCTTCCGAGTCCTCTAAGGGCAGGTCTCTCCCTGTGCGCAGGTTCGAATCCTGCGGATTCGTCTCGCCTTCGCCTCGCCGCAATCGCAGGCGAAGGTGGAGGATGGGGGTGAGCGAGTGAAGGAGGCCCGTCATGAAAACCGGAGCCTCGGATTCGGATTACGACACCTGGCTGTATTCGCACACCCCGTCGCAGGCCGAGGGCGAGCGTGACGAACCAGGCGAGCGCAGTGCCATGGAAGTGCACCCGGACGTGCCCAGGACCGAGCCGTCGCAGGCCGAGGGCGAGCGGGTGGACGACGTTCCGACCGCGTGACCGCCGCGCCGGGAGTGGCCACTGGGTCACTTCCGGCTGTCCGGGGCCACGCCGCTGACTGTTGGCTCAGGCGTTGGGGCGCTTGCCGTGGTTGGCCTTCTTCTTCTTGCGGGCGCGTCGCTTATTGCCTCGTTTGGCCATGGCGCACATCTCCCTCATCCAGGACTTTCCCTGCCTTCGCCAGCATATTTCGGGGTGCTGCGACCGGCCACGCGACGCACGCTGGACTCATGACCCCGCACGTGTGGAGGTGAGTCCATGAAGCTCCGCAAGGTGTCACCTGGGTGGGGGGAACCCCTCCAGCCGCCGCCCGGCTACTTCGGGTCCGAAGGCGGCGTGCCCGATGAGGCGCGGCGGCGTCTCGTCCTCGACTGGGCGGTGAATCAGCGGATCGCGAGCGGATGGCGGGTGGAGTCCCGCTCCGAGACCCAGGCGGTTCTGGTCCGCGGTGAGCCGGTGAACCATGTGCTGCACGCCATCCTCACCCTCGTCACCTGTTTTCTGTGGGGCATTGTGTGGGTCGTTCTCGTCGCGACGAACAGGGTCGAGCGGGTCGCGCTCACGGTGGATGCGCAAGGGAACGTCGTCGCCGTGCATGCTCCTCTCTCCTAGGGCGGACGGTCCTCCCGCTGGACCCCGAGCGGGGCCGACCCCCGGACGTGATACTGGAAGCAACCCTCGTCGGCTCCCCATGAGCCCGACGGAAGGTGCTGCCAATGACCGCATCGGCGATTCCCCACGGGCCGGGCGCCACGGCCTGGGCACCCGAGACGGTGACGGCCGACCCGTACAACGCGCAGACGCCCTCGGCCGCGCTGGCCGAGCCGGTCACACCCGCCGGTGCCTTCTTCGTACGCGATCACTTCGGCGTGCCGCGCACGACACCGAGGCGGTGGCGGCTGCGGCTCGGCGGCACCGTGGCCGCGCCCTTCGACATCGGTTATGACGAGCTTCTTGCGATGCCGCGCTGCGAGCTCGACGTCGTACTGGAATGCGCCGGCAATGGCCGCAGCCTGATGACGCCCCGCCCGCCCGGTCTGCCGTGGGGCCAACGGGCGGTCGGCTGCGCGCGTTTCGGGGGCGTGCCGTTCCGTCTCCTCGCCACCCGGGCGCGGATCGAGCCGGCCGCCCTGGAAGTCGTCTTCGCCGGAGCCGACTCCGGCACCGTGCACGGCCGCCGGACGGCCTTCGAGCGCAGCCTCCCGCTCGCCGTGGCCCTGCACCCGGACACGCTCCTCGCCACGCACATGAACGGCGAGCCGCTGGCGCCCGAGCACGGGGCGCCGGTGCGTCTGGTGGTCCCCGGCCGGTACGCGGTCGCCGATGTGAAGTGGCTGGTCTGGGCGCGGGCCGTCACGGAACCGTTCACCGGCGTCTTCCAGGCCGAGGAGTACGTCTACGTGGCGTCGCGGGGCACCCCCGACGGACCCGTGACCACCCTGAGGGTCAAGTCGCTGATCATCTCGCCCGAGCCCGACTCGGCCGTGCGCCGCGGTCATGAGACCGCCGTACGGGGCCGGGCCTGGTCCGGCGGCGGGGTGCCGGTGCGCCGGGTCCAGGTGCGAGCCGCGTACGAGAACGAAGAGGGATCCAGCGACGGGGGCTGGCAGGACGCCGTGCTCGGAGCGCCGAGGGGGGCGTACGCCTGGAGGGAATGGTCCTGCCTGTGGACGCCCGAGCGGCCCGGCCGGTACCGGCTGCTCGCCCGCGCGACGGACGAGCACGGCCATGTCCAGCCGTCCCGGGCGCCGTGGAACGCCCACGGCTACGGCTGCAACCCCGTCGCATCCGTCGAGCTGGTCGTCGTATGAGCGCCCCCGAGCAGTGAGCAGAGGTGACGGTATGAGCGCTATCGAGATCATGACCACCGCATCGCTCGGTGACAGCAGCTATCTGCTCGTCAGCGGCGACGAGGCCGCGCTGGTCGACCCGCAGCGCGACAGCTGGGGACTCATGGAGTCCTGCACGTCCAGAGGGGTGCGCATCCGGTACGTCCTGGAGACGCATGTGCACAACGACTACGTCTCCGGTGCGCTGGAGGTCCGCGCGGCGACCGGCGCCACGGTGGCGGGGCCGGCCCGCGCGCCGTACGCGTTTGATCATCTGCCGCTGGCCGAGGACGACGAGATCGTCGTCGGCGGCGCGACCGTGCGGGCGATGGAGACGCCCGGGCACACGGCGGAGCACACCTCGTACCTCGTGTTCGACGACCCGCGCCTGGCGCCGACGGCCGTCTTCACCGGAGGCAGTCTGCTCGTCGGCAGCGCGGGCCGCACCGACCTGTCCGGTGACGAGCGCACGGAGGAGCTGGCCCGGGCGCAGTTCCGTTCGCTGAGGCGACTTTCGCTGTTGCCGGACGCCACCCGCGTGCTGCCGACGCACGGAGCGGGCAGCTCCTGCGCGGCCGGACCGGTGTCCGGGAGCCGGACGACCACCGTGGGCGCCGAGCGGCGCAGCAACCCGACGCTGGCCATCCAGAACGAGGAGAGGTTCGTCGGCGAGCGGCTGTCGGGGCTGCCGCCGTATCCCGCGTACTACCGCTACATGGCGCCGATCAACCGGGCCGGTCCTGAGGTGCTCGGTGGCCGGCCCGAACTACGGCCACTCACACCGGGCATGGTGGAGGGGCTGGTCGGGGGCGGTGCGCAGCTCGTCGACGGCCGCGACCGCAGAAGCTTCGCCGCGGCCCATCTGCCCGGGTCCCTCTGCGACGAGCTGGACGACCGCTTCGCGAGCCTGGTCGGCGAGGTCGTTCCGTTCGGCGCGCGCCTGGCGCTGGTGCTGCCCGAGCCGGAGGAGGAGGCGGCCGACGAGGCGATGATGCAGCTGCTGCGGATCGGATACGAGAACGTCGCGGGATATCTGGCGGGTGGCGTGGACGCCTGGCAGGCCGCCGGCCGCCCGGTGCGTTCCTTCCGTACCGCGGACGTGGCCGAACTGGCGGGACACATCGCCGAACGGCGAGTGCTCGACGTACGGCCGGACCGCCCCGAGGGCGGAATCCCGGGCACGCTCGCCGTGCCCCTCGCCGAACTGCCGCGGCGGCTCGGTGAGATACCGAGGGACCGCGAGATCTGGACGGTCTGCGGGACCGGCCGCCGGGCGACCATCGCGGCGAGTCTGCTCGACCGGGTCGGCATCCCCGTGACCGCGGTGATCAGCGGCGGGGTGGGGGACCTGACGCCGCAAGCCTGAGAGCACGGAGAGAACGGAGAGAAGGGAGAAGACCATGGGCAGCAGCGGCTACGCCCACCCCGAGACACTGGTGGACACCGAGTGGCTGGCCGCCCACCTCGACGACGGGACGGTACTCGTCATCGACGTGGACGAGGACACTTCGGCATACGAGCAGGGCCATATTCCCGGCGCCGTCGGCTGGAACTGGGCCAGGGACCTGCACACCGCCGTGGGCCGCGACTACGTGGACCGCGAAGCGCTCGGGCAGCTCCTTGCCAGGGCCGGGGTGGAGGACGACACCACGGTGGTGCTGTACGGGGGCAACAACAACTGGTTCGCGGCGTACGCCTACTGGATCCTGCGGCTGCGCGGCTTCAACAGAGTGAAGCTGCTCGACGGCGGCCGCAAGAAGTGGGAGCTGGAAGCCCGCGAGCTGACCCAGGAGGTCATGGACCGCCGGCGCACCGGCTTCACGGTGACGGGACAGGAGAACCCGCAGTTCCGCGCCCTTCGCGCCGAAGTGCTGGAGAGCCTGGGGAGCTCCGCCCGCATGGTCGACGTACGCTCCCCGGAGGAGTACCGGGGCGAGAAGCTGGCGCCTCCGCATCTGCCGCAGGAGCAGGCGCAGGTCCCCGGCCACATCCCGGGCGCGGCCAACATTCCCTGGGCGCAGGCGGCCAACGACGACGGGACGTTCAAGTCGGCCGACGAGCTGAAGGAGCTGTACGCGCGCCAGGGCATCACGTCCGACCGCGAGATCATCGCCTACTGCCGGATCGGAGAGCGCTCCTCGCACACATGGTTCGCGCTCCACGAACTGCTCGGCTACCCGGACGTCAAGAACTACGACGGCTCCTGGACCGAGTACGGCTCGCTGGTGCGCGCTCCCGTCGAGATGGGATGACGCCTCGGACGCTTACGCGCGGTTAGGGCCTGATCCGAACGACAGGCCCTAGCCGAAGCGGCCCTCCACATAGTCCGCCGTCCGCGGGTCCGAGGGCGCGGAGAACATCGCGGGCGTGGGGCCGTGTTCGACGATCACGCCCGGGGTGCCCTGTTCGGCGAGGAAGAAGGCGCACTGGTCGGAGACCCGCGCCGCCTGCTGCATGTTGTGGGTGACGATCACGATCGTGACCTCGTGAACCAGCTCGCGGATGGTTTCCTCGATGCGGCGGGTGGAGGTGGGGTCGAGCGCCGAGCAGGGCTCGTCCATCAGGAGCACCTTGGGACGGATGGCCAACGAGCGGGCGATGCACAGGCGTTGCTGCTGGCCGCCGGAGAGTGCGCCGCCGGGCTGGCGCAGCCGGGTGCGGACCTCCTTCCACAGGCCTGCCTTGGTCAGGCACTCCTCGACGAGGTCGTCCTTGGCACCGCCGCCGAGCCGGACGCCGGTGAGTTTCAGCCCCGCGGTGACGTTGTCGTAGATCGACATCGCCGGGAAGGGATTCGGCTTCTGGAACACCATGCCGATCCGGCGGCGCGCCTCGGTCAGGCGTTGGCCGGCCCCATAGATGTCCTGGCCGTCGATCAGCACCTCGCCCGCCAGTGAGGCGGACGGGACGAGCTCGTGCATGCGGTTGAGGATGCGCAGGAAGGTCGACTTGCCGCATCCGGAGGGGCCGATAAGGGCTGTGACCAGGCTCGTCGGCATGGTCAGCGACACGCGGTCGAGGACTTTGTGGTCGCTGAACCAGGCCGAGATCCGGCGGGCCTCAAGGGTCGCCCCCGTCGCGCCGGTCGCCCCCGTCGCGCCGGTCGCCCCGGTCGCCCTGGTCGCCCTGGTGCTCCCGAAGCCGTCGGCCGGCGCCGGAAGCGGGAGAGTGGTCTCGGTCTGGGTGGTCTGGTCGCTCACGGCACGTCCTTGTTCGGCGGAGACTCGATCACAGAAGGTTGGGGAGGAGCAGGGCGGCCTGGTCCGCGACGGCCAGGCCGAGGGCGCCGAGCAGTGGCACGCCCACCACCCAGGTGTGCCGCCGGCCCCAGCGGGCGTGCGCCCAGGCGACGGCCGCGGCCGCCAGCACCAGCCCCTGGCCCCACAGCACGAGCGGCAGCCAGGCCGTCTGCTGCACGGCCATCGGTTTCTCGTCCTCCGGCAGAGCGCCGGACGGAACGGCGGGCGCCGGTGCGGGCTGGACGTCCGAGACCAGGTCCGCGTCCACCCGCAGAATGCCGCGCGGCATGAACGGCGTGCCGTCGGCGGTGATGAGGGTGAGGCGGCCCCGGCCCCCGGTGAGGGCCGGTGGCTGGGGGTCGCCCTCCCGGCGAGGGCCGATGACCCTGTACGTGTGCTTCCCCTGGCCCGTCGTCACGGTGAACCTGTCCCCGCCGGTCAGGTCCCCCAGGCGCCGGAAGGGCCCTCCGTACGTCGCCTGGCGGCCCATGATGACGCTGACTCCGGCCTGGCCGGGCAGGGTGGTGTCCCGGCGGTGGCCCGCCCCGCGGGCCAGGTCCTCCGCCGTGGTTCCCTCCCGGACGACTTCGCGCAGCTGGAGTACGGGGATGTCGAGGAGAGCGACCGGAGCGCCGGGCTCAGGCGCCAGGCCGCCGCCCGGGGACCGGCCGATGGGCGCGACGCCGTTGGCCAGTTCGGCCCGGAAGTCGGCGTAGTCGACCTGCCGGTCGCGGGCGTGCCGGAGGTCGCCGACGAGAGTGACGTCGACGACGAATCCGAGCAGCAGCGCGGCGAGGATGCTCAACGCCGCGCTGACGACGCGCAGTCGGGGCCCGGCGGCCGGACGGCCGGACGGCGCGGGGCCGCCGGGTGACGTGCCGCGGACGGGAGCGCCGTCCACGGTCACGGCGTCGGCCAGGGCAACCGGTGCCGTCATCCGATCCTCCGTGACACTGAGGTGGCGTAACCCCAGGCGTATCCGGGGCGCTTGGCCGTGATGGTGACGGTGAGCAGGTGCCCGCGGTCGGCCTTGGTCGGGTAGTACGTCACGCGGGTCGCACCGGTGATCGTCCGCCCGTCGCGCTTCCAGGTGTAGCTGTACGAGGCGGCCGCGGGGGTCCAGGTCCCCGGCCTCGCGGTCTGCCGGTAGCCCGCCTTGGCGGTTCCGGTGATCGAGGGCCTCGTCACGTTCTTCAGCGCCGGGCCCGCAGCCACGGTCACGACCGGGCTGGTCGAGGTGGTACTGCCGGTGCTGTTGGCCGCGATCGCCCGGCAGGCGGTCTTGTGGTTGTAGTCGGCGGCGACGAGGGGACGGGTGCGCGCGATGGCACCACTGATCACTGCGCCGTCGCGGAGCCAGAGGTACTTGATCGACGTCGCGCCGCTGAAGGCCACGGTGCAGGTGGCCGTATAGCCGACCTTGAGGGTGCCGGTCACCTTCGCCGGTGTGACGACCGCCGGCGGCTTGATCTTGACCGTGTACGACAGGGCCGTGGAGGCCGAAGTGGCGTACACCGCCGGGTCGGACGGTGTGAACTCCGCCTTGAGCGCGTGTGTGCCGACCGCCAGAGCGGTGGTGGACAAGGTGGCCGTTCCCGCGGACACCGCGACGGGGGTGCCGAGTTGGGCCGCCCCGTCCAGGAAACGTACCGAACCCGCCGCCTCGGCCGGGGCCACCGTCGCCGTCAGCTTCACGGCTGTGCCCTGGACGGCCGAGGTGACCGGAGCCGTCGCGAGGGTGGTCGTGGTCGCGGCGGCGGGAGCGGCGCTCTGGTAGACGGTGTCGGACGTGAACCACATGGGGGCGGTGAAATCGCCGTACGTCGTCGAACCGAAGGCGGCCCGGCAGGTCAGCGTGAAGTCGTAGCGCCCCTGCAGCGTGGTGAAGCCCGCCGTACTGGCGTAGTCCCGCATCGTCTGCGTCAGCGGCACCACGATGCCGCCGGTGGCCGTGGAGCCGTACGTCTCGATCGGTGAGTTGCTCACCACGATCTGGCCCTCGGCCGGGAAGCCGGAACCGGCCACGGAGACAATGAGGTTGGTGGCCTCGGCCGGGCACGGCCCGACGGTGGTCAGCGTGACCCCGCTGGTGTCCGTACCGGTGGCCGGGGTCACCTCCATCGAGCCGAGGACATCGGCCCTGGCTCCGGTGGTGCCGAGCGCGAGCGCTCCGGCGGTGAGGAGCGATGCGAGCGCGACCGACAGCGGCCGGCGTGCGGTTGAGAGCCTCATGGTCTGTCTCCGCCTCAGACGTTCTGGGTGTCGGTGCCGGGGAACTCCTCGCGCCGGCGAGTGCGCCGCACGACGGTGATGCCCGCCGCCACGAGGAGGGCCGAAGCCACGCCGGCCATCGCGATGTCGGTGCCGGTGGCCGCCAGGGATCCCTTGCCGCCGCCCGAACCGCCGCCGCTGACGTCCGTGGAGATGCCCTGAGAGCCGCCGCCCGGGGTCGCGGCGTCCGTCGGGGCGGCGCTGTCGGTCGGCAGCGTCGTGTCGGTGGGCGACGCGGTGTCGGTCGGCAGCGTCGTGTCGGTGGGCGACGCGGTGTCGGTCGGAGACCCGGTGTCGGTCGGCGAGGCGGTCCCCGTGGGCGACGGGGAGGCGGTGCCGGTGGGCGCCGTGGAGGACGGCGTTGCCGTCGGCCCGGCGGGGTCGGTGTTGCGGTACGCGGTGTTGGAGGTGAACCAGATCGGCGCGGTGAAGTCGCCGAGGCTGGTGCCGTTGAAGGCGGTGCGGCAGGTCACCGTGAAGTCGTAACGGCCCTTCAGCGTGGTGAACCCCGCCGTGTTGGCGTAGTCACGCATCGTCTGGGAGAGCGGGATGATGAGCCCGCCGTCCGCCGTCGATCCGTAGGTGCTGAGCGGCGAGTTGCCGACCACATTCTGGCCCTCGGCCGGGAAGCCCGAGCCCTTCACCGCGACGATGAGGTTCGTGGCCGCGTCCGGGCACGCCTTCGACGTGGTCAGCGACATCCCACTGGTGTCCGTGCCGGTGGCCGGGGACACCTCCGCCGAACCGACGACCTCGGCGTGCGCGGCGGTCGCGGTGAGCATCCCGGCCGCGCCGGACGCCGCGATCAGCGATCCGAGCAGGACGGCGGCCGGCCGGGATATCAAGGTGCGGGACTTGGTTGTGATGGACACGGTGTTCTCTCCCTGTGACTGATGGTTCAAGAGGTATGGATGGTGGTGGTGTTCAGTCGCCCGGCTCGGGCTCGGCGGCACGCGCCCGGCGTCCCCGCGCCCAGTGGGCCGCACCCATGAGGAGGGCCAGCAGGGCGACGGCGAAACCGCCCACCGACCAGGCGACGAGCGAGGTGTTGGAGTCCTGGGCGGCGGCTTCCGTCGCGGCGACCGGCGCACCCGAGGGCGCGGCGGACCCGTTCGCGGGCGCGGAGGGTGCCCCCGCCCCGGCGCCCGCCGCGCTCCCTGTTTCAGCGCCCGTACCGCCCCCCGACACGGTCGGCGGTACGGGCTGCCCTGATTGCCCCGGCGCCTTGGCGTCCGGAGCCTTGACCGCGACCCGCGTACCGTCCCGGTACGCGTCTTTCGCGGTGAACCGCAGGGACCCCGTGAAGTCCCGCAGACTCGTCAGGTCGAATGCGCCTTTCAGGCAGCTGACCGTGAAGGTGTAGGTGCCGCGCAGTGTGGTGAAGCCGGCCGTGCTGGCGTAGTCCCGCATCGTGTACGTGAGCGGGATCGACAGGCCGCCGCCGGGCACCTTCGGATAGGTGGCGAGCGGGGCGTTGCCGACGACGATCTGGCCTCCGCCGGGGAATCCCGCTCCGGTGACGCGGGCGATGACGTTGGCGGTCTTCGCGGGACAGGGCGCGGCGGAACTGAGCGTGATGGGCTGGGCGTCGCTGCCCCGCGCCGGGCTGACCGCGAGTCCTCCGGACTCCGCCGCCTCCGCGTCGGCAGGTGCGCCCGCGACGACCGCTCCGGCGGTGAGCAGGATCGCCGCGAGGCCGACGGCCTGCTTCGACCTGGCCGCGGCGGGGCGCAGGTCCGGTGCGCTGGTGCCCGCGCCGCGGCGCCGACGCCTGCGTACGAGCAGGAGCGTCAAGGCTCCGGCGGCGACCAGCAGCAGAGCCAGCATCGCCCACGGCACGGCCCAGAAGTCCTCGACCCGCGTGACGCGCGGCAGCACACGGTGCTTGATGTCGCCCCGTACGGGCCTGGGGTCGACGGTGACCGTGGTGGTGTCGCGCATGGCCGGGAGGACGCCCGTGGCCGAGGTCGTGATCTTCACCGCGGCGCCGGGCAGCAGCTCGGGGATGTCGCGAGGAGCCGGCACCTTCGCGCCGCCGCCGAACAGATCGCGCACGCGTACCGCTTGACGGGCTGCCAGCCGGACGTTGCCGGTGTTGCGCACGGTGTACGTGACCGTCGCGGAGCCGGTGCCGAAGGGGTTGGCCGTGCCGTGGTAGCTCGTGTCCAGGTCCTCGACGGTCAGCCGGGGCTCGAGCTCCCCGGCCACCCGCAGATAGATCCGCGCCCCCACCCGCTGGTCGACCGCGACCTTGCTGCCCTTCTTGTCCGTCCGTACCGCCGAGAGCGAGGCGACGATGCCGCCGGTGTGGTCCCCGGGGGTCACCTTCTGCGGGACGGTCAGGGTGAAGGGCACGATGACGTGGGACCGGCCGGGCACACTCAGCACGTTCTTGCCGAGCTTCACCCAGGAGCCCACGTCGGTGGACCTGTGGTTCGCCGCGAACAGGTCGAAGCCGCCGTCGGCGGTGGTGAAGGCGTCGCCGGCGTACACGCGCAGGGTGAGCGGCTTCTTGCCGTAGTTGTGGACGGCGATGTGGTCCTTGACGACGGCGCCGGGGGTCACCCCGTACGAGAAGTGGGGCCGCGCGTCGGGCTTCTTCGCGGCCGACGGCTGGACACCGAAGGTCGTACGCCCCTGTCCGCCGTCGCCGGGCCGGGTGGCCGGAACCGGGGAGGCGGCCGACGCGGTTCCGGCTGCGGCCGGGAGGACGGCGAGGAGGCATGCGGCCAGGACGGCGGCGATGCGGCGGGCGGAGGTCGTGATCATGTCGGGTCGTCCGTTCGGGCGCGGGACGGGTGGAGCGGGGTGGGTGGGCGGCCGGGGCGGGCATCGCTGCCCGCCCCGGCCCGGGGCGGCTACCTGGGGGATGGTGCCGCGCCGTGACCATCCGAGCGGGTCAGATGGCCGTCAGGGTGAGCGTGGCGGTGTAGGTGCCGGCCACGGTCGAGGTAGGCGCGTTGAGGGCCAGGTCCGCCCCGACATGGGCGGTGCCCAGGCCGGTTCCGTTGGCGAGGGAACGGGAGGACTTGAGTCCGGCCGTGCCCGCGTCCGCGGGGGCGACACCGTTGGCGGCCGCGACGGCCGCACCCGGCGTGACGGTCTGGGACGCGCCCTTGTCGATCAGCTTCGGCGTCCAGCCGAGGTTCTGACCGTTGATCAGGTGCGTACCGCCGTCGGAGAAGTCGGTCAGCTGGCCGCTGACGGACCAGCCCGGGTTACCGGCGCGGGTGTCGGTGAGCGTGACCGGGTTGATCGCGCCCGTGGTGGACAGCAGGTCACCGTTGGCGTTGAGCACCGGGGAAGGCAGGGTGACATGCGGGTTGTCGACGCTGATGACCAGCGCACCGGCCTCGACGGTGGTGGTGATGTCCTGCGAGGCGGTGACACCGGCGAAGGCGCCGATCACGTACGGAACGGCACCGGAGTCGGAGCCGAGGTAAGCGGCCGGGTTCGTCGGGACGAAGACCGCCGAGAAGGAGTGGTCACCCGCGCCCAGGCTGCTGCTGGTGTAGGCGGCCTGACCTGCGGCAACCGGCACCGTGGCCAGCGTGGTGGTGGTGCCGCCCACGGTGTCCTGGAACTTCACGGAACCGGCCGCCGAGGCGGGCGCCACCGTGGCCGACATGCTCACCGGGCTGAACTGGGCCGTGGTACCGGCCGGGGAGACGGCCAGCGCGGTCGTGGTCGCGGTCGCCGGAGCGGCGTTGACCGTGTACGCGACCGCAGCGGACGCGGACGCGTTGTAGGCGGTGCTGCTCGGCGTGAAGGCGGCCGTCAGCGAGTGGCTGCCCGCGCCCAGGCTGCTCGTGGTGAGCGCGGCCTGACCGCCGGACAGGTTCACCGGGTTGCCCAGCGCAGCGCCGTTGTCGCGGAACTGCACCGTGCCCGCGGCGCCGGCCGGGCCGACGGTCGCGGTCAGCGTCACGGGAGTACCCGCGGTGACCGGGCTGGCCGGGGACACCGCGAGGGAGGTGGTGGTGTCGGTCTTCACGGCCGGGTCGGTGTTCTGGTACGCCGTGTTGGAGGTGAACCACACCGCGCCCGGGAAGTCACCGAGGCTGGTGCCGTTGAAGGCTGTCCGGCAGGTGACCTGGAAGCTGTACTTGCCGGTGAGGTTGGTGAAGCCCGCCGTGTTGGCGTAGTCACGCATCGTCTGGGAGAGCGGGATGACGAGCCCGCCGTCCGCCGTCGATCCGTAGGTGCTGATCGGCGAGTTGCCGACCACGTTCTGGCCGCCGGCCGGGAAGCCCGAACCGGTCACCGAGACAATGACGTTGGTGGCGTTGGCCGGGCAGGGGCCGGACGTGGTCAGCGTCATGCTGGAGACGTCGGAGCCGGTCGCCGGGGTGACCACCGCGGTGCCGATGTCGGCGGCGTGCGCCGACGGGGCCAGGATCAGGCCGCCGGCCAGTACGGCGACCAGGCTCGCGAGACCGCCCGCCAGGGTTCGCGAGAGGGTGTTCTTCCACACAGTCGTGCTCTCCTTCTTGGAAGGATGAAAGTGACGAAAGCGATGGGTCAGGCATGGGGGGTTGAGTGACCACGAAGGTGCTGCGGCTGCGTCAGGGGGTCTGCTTGCTGGTGTCGCCGCAGTTCGCGTTGGTCGCGAAGCCGTAGGTGTTGATCACTGTCGGCTGCTGGCAGATCAGGGCGTTCGAGCCGACGAAGACGGTGCTCCAGGGCGCCGTCCCGATCTTGCTGGTCGGGATGACGTTGTAGACGTCGCGCTTCACACCGAAGTTGCTGTTGAGGGTGTTCGGCGCGAGGTTGTCGATGGTGCCGAGGATCGCGCGGCCGCGGAGGTCGGCGATGGTCTGCGTGGCCTGCGAGTTGTACTGCGCGATGGAGAACGGGACGATCGACTTGTCGTCGAGGACACGGCCGTCGTGCTCCTGGACGGGGGCGCCGGCCTTGGTGTCCTTGATGCAGGGGTAGACGCCGGCGACCACGTCGGCGTCGGTGATCCCCATCGTGGACTCCCAGAAGCTACGGGTGCCCGAGCCCGCCTGCGGCAGGTACGCCGTGAGGCTGAAGTTGGGAGCGGTGCCCACGTAGTTGGGGTCGCAGTGGTAGATGGCCTTGAGGTCGGCCAGGGAGAGCTTGCGCGGCACCGTGCTGGTGGGCGTGATCGAGTAGCTCACCGCGTCCACGGCGAACGGGACATAGGTCAGTCCCGGGTTCGCGGCGCCCAGGTTCAGGCTGGACGAGCGGGAGAAGTCCAGACAACCGTTGGCCGCCTGCAGGGAGTTCAGCAGGGCGGTGCGTCCGGCGCCCGACCCGTTCGGGCGGTTGACGGTGCAGCCCGGGGTGGTGGCGGGGTCCTTGGTGGTGATCTGGGCCGAGCCGGTGGCGTCGTACGAGCCGATGACCTTCTGGCCGCCGATGGTGATGGCGTTGGCCAGGCCGTTCATCACGTCCTGCGTGGTGTCGGAGCCGACACCCGAGAGCTGGCGGTAGGGCGGCGGCCCGGAGGGGTCGGCGACGGCCTGGCTGGCGCAGACGGTACCGGTGAGGAGACCGGTGATGCCTACAGCGGCGAGGGCTATCTTTCTCTTGTTCACTTGCGTTACCTCTCGGATAGGCTTTCGCCGGGTGGTGGTGCCCGGCGTGGCGTTTCAGACAGTTCGTTGGCGCGGACCTGTCGATGTTTCGGGTTCGGGCATCACCTCCCTTCGCTGCCGGGCTTGTTGGCCCCGGCGCGCCAGGCCGAAAGACCTGCCGACAGCCGCGGCAGCACCCTCGGCAGGAGGGGGCCGCTGACCGCGGCGGCGAGCCCGACGATGAGCGCGATCAGGAGGGCGTAGCGCACAGCACCGAGCGCCCAGGCCGGGGTGCGGATGATCGGCTCGTCGGAGGCCGCGGCCGGCGCCGCGGAGGGCGAACCGGACGGCTTCGTGGTTGCGGCCGGGGACGCCCCGGCGCCTGTGGCCTGGCTCGACTGCCCGCCGGCTGCCGCGCCACCGCCGTCACCCCCACCACCGCCTGCCGTGCCGCCGCCGGCCGAGTCCGAGCCCGCGACGGAGCCGCCGGCGTCACCGCCGGGAGCCGCAGTGGACGGCGAGGCACCGGCCCGGGCCGCGATGGCCTCGGCTGCGGCACGCGCCACGGCACGCACGCTCCCCGGCAGCGGGGCGTACCCCTCCGGGAGGGTTCCGGCCGACACACCCGGCCGCTGCCCGTTGCCCACCGCGTACTTCAGGAAGGCCGCGTAGTCCTGACCCTCCTGCTTGGTCAGCTGTTCGGGCACAGTCGCGGCGTAGGTGAGCAGGGTGAGCGGGTAGGCGTTCGCAGCCTTCGTGGCCGGGTTCGGGCTCACGACCCCGGCGACGCCGCTGGGCTTCATCGCCGCCTGGCCGGCGAGCAGACCGGCGGTGTCGGGGCCCACGAACCGGCCCGCGGCGTTCTGGAGCTTCGCGGTCACCAGCCCGTAGCGGGCGGCCGTCGCGGTGTCGGTCAGGGCGAGGACGGCGCGCTTGCCGGCGGTCTGCGGCGGGGTCTTCTTGTAGCCGGGCGGCGTACTGGTGTTGTCCCAGCTCGCGCGCGCCAGGGTGTCGCCGCGGGCCGCGGCGCGGGCGGCGGTGTGCATGTCGGAGGCGTACGGGTGCTTGTCCTGGATGCACAGCGGCGGCTGGCCCGGGTTGTTCGGGAACTCCTGGCAGAACGGGTCGCTCTTCGGGAACTCGTTCCTCGGCAGTTCGACGTTCCGGTAGCGCGGGTTGACCTTCATCCCGGAGAAGTCCCGACTGCCGTACTGCCCCTGATTGTCGGCGGTGCCGCTCAGGAACTCCCGGGCGGCCGGGTCCTTGTCCACCCAGTTCCACAGCTCCCACGCCGCGTCGGAGAGCGCCTCGGGTACGAGCACGTCTCCGAGGCTGCTGCGGAATTCGAGGTCCTTGTAGTCCGGGTTGTACTTGATGAACTCCGGGTCGCGGGCAAGGTTGAACGGATTCTCGGCGGTGCTCGGCGCGAGGCGCGAATTGCCGTCCTGGTACGACTCGGTGAGCAGCTTGGCGACCAGCCTCGGGGTGAGATTGAGTCCGGTCAGCCGTGTTCCGTTGCGCGCCGTGACGGCACCCGGTGCGTTGAAACCGGCCTGGCTCTCGACGAAGAAGCCGATGGTCAGCCCGGACAGCGTCATGGGCGCATAGACGGGACGCCGGCCGGACGGCACCTGGCCGGCGGTGGCCGGGTGGCCGAGGAAGACCAGTCCGGGCTTGCCGGAGACCAGCTTGGCCCGGGCGGTGTCGTCGGTCACCTGGGCGAAGCCGTAGATCGTCTTGCTCGCCGACTGGCACAGGGCGGGCTGCCAGCGGGCGATGGCCTCGGCGGCGATCTCGTGGCCGAGGGTGCTGCGCTCGTCGGCGCCGATCGGGCAGAAATTGCCCATCGGCTCGAACCCGAGCGGCACGACGAGCCGGTGCTTCCAGTTGCTCGCGGTGAGCGGCGAGGACTGCAGGAGCCCGCTCGGCTGGGAGTGGTACGAGCTGCCGTCCACCTCGCTCTCGCCGCGCGGCACGATGACCAGCCAGCAGGGCCGGCCGGCCGTCGCGTTCGAGGCACCGGCCGCCACCTCGCCACAGCCCAGACCGGGTGCCTCCAGGGCCGTCTGGGCCTCGAAGTACACCTCGCCCTTGCCGTCGGGGCCGCTGCGGGCGTAAGGGGTCTCGTTCGTGGTGTTCACGTCGTAGAACTCGTTCCAGTTCCCCTTCGTGATCACGTCACCGGTAGCCGACTTGAACGGGACGTACGAGATGCCGGTGCTGGTCGGCGGCGGGAGCTTCTGGTCCGGGTCCTTCAGTCCGCCGTAGGACAGCTGCCGGGTGTTGGTGTACGCACCGGCGGTGCCGGCCGTGTCCTGCGCGGACGAGCCGCCGAACTGGCACTTGTCGGGGCTGTCCCCCCAGCACTGCATGATCTGGAGGTAGTTGGCCGCGTACGTGGTGTCCGAGACCGTGGGTGCGCCGCCCTTCCAGGAGACCTTCACCACCTGGTTGACCAGGTTCCGGGTCTGGCTGACGGTCACCTTCAGGTTCGCGTACGGGCCCCGTCCGGAGACAGTCACCGCGGACCTCTGGTCGGCGGCGTCGGCCCGCTGGGTGGCCGTGGTCACGGCGACGGCACAGGTCACCGCGGTGAGCAGGACGAGCGCGACGACGGACGTCGCCCGCAGGAAGCGGCGGAGCGCTGCGATCATGACGTACTCCGCTTCAGGCGCCTGTTCAGCAGCGGAGGTCCGACCGTCACCACGATCAGCAGTACGCCCGCCACCACCATGAGAGCGGTCCGCATGCCGCCGCCGATGCTCGTGGCCGTCGTGACGGGGACGGCGAACGCGTCACCGCTGCCGCCGCCGGCCGCCGCGCCGTTGGCCCCGACGACCTGCCCGGTGTCCGGGTCGATCGTGGCCCCGGGGCCGGCGGACGTGCCACCGCCGGTTGCGGTGCCGGCCGACGACCCGGCCGTGCCCTTGCCGCCCGCGCCCGACGCCGACCCGCCGGGGCCGGTGCCTCCGCCGCCCGTAGCGCCCTGGGCGGACCCGGACGAACCGCCGGAGGATCCGGAGCCGTTGCCGTTGACGGTGGTCGGCGTCTTGGCGCCGCCCGTGCCCGTCGAGCACTGGGCCGCGCCCTTCTTGTCACAGGCCGGCGGGTAGGGGGCACTCTTGGCCAGGGTGTTGCTGCCGTCGCCGGAGAAGGTCGGGTTGTGGCAGTCCTTGATATTGATCTTCTCGACGTCGACCCCCGGAATCCTGCGGACCTGCTTCAGCCCGGCCTGCACGAGGTTGATCGGCAGTGGCGAGTAGCCGAGGTTGTCCACGTGCTGCTGCCCCTGGCAGAGGAAGTAGTACGCGAAGGCGCCGAGGGTCTTGCCCTTCTGGGTGTTGAAGTTCGACTCCAGCGCGGTCGGGACGACCATGTAGCTGTAGCTGGAGAGCGGATAGGCGCGCGGGTCCCGGTCGTTGTAGACGTCGTCGAGGATCTGGGTCAGATAGCTGGGCGAGGAGATGTTCTCGTTGATCCGCGCCTTGGTGAGGGCCACCGCCACGTTCTTCGCGGTCGGCTCGCTGTAGTACCCGGCCGCGTTCAGCACCTTGGCCACCGGGAACCCGGTCGTGTACACCGCGTACGAGTACTCGACGTAGGTGATGGTGCCGACGTTGCCCCCCTGGGCGACATAGCCGGACACACCGTTCGAGCCGGACTGGCCGACGAAGCCGCTGCCCGGTACGAGCGGGTAGTTGGACGTCGCGCCACAGGGCGCGGTGCGGCCCGCCCGGCGGCAGTAGGCGTCCCACAGCGAGGTGTACTGCTTGCTCATCCAGGTGGTGAACTGCGCCGTGGTGCCCGAACCGTCGGAGCGCACCACCGGGACGACCTTGCGGGCGGGCAGCGCCCCCGCGAGCGCGGGGTTGTCGGCCTTGATCGCCGGGTCGTTCCAGGTCTTGATCTGCCCGGTGAAGATCTTGGCGATGACCTCTCCGGACAGCCGGAGGTTGGTCACCCGCTTGTTGCCGATCGTGAGGTTGTACATGAACGAGGTGCCGCCGGCCACGATCGGCATGTAGGCGTACTTGCGGGAGGGCGGCGGGTCGACGACGCCCGAGTCCTTGATGCCGTACGGGATCTCGGAGACGCCGTAGTCGACGGTGCCGTTGCGGAACTGGTTGCGGCCGTCGGAGGACCCGGTGCCGTTGTAGTTCACCGTCATGCCGTACTGCTTGACGTTGGCCCGCCACTGGTCGAGCGCGTTCTGGCTCCAGGTGGATCCGGCACCGGAGATCGGGACGTACGTCGCCGCGGCGGCGGGCTCGGCACCCGGCAGCGCGACGCCGAACAGGAGGACGGCCAAGCAGGCGAGGGCGGTCACGGCTCTCAGGCGGAGGCGGGCGGAGCGTGCCGGAGGCGATCCGGGCATGGCAGGTGACTCCTGGTCGGTTGGGTCGGTACGGAGTGGTGCGGGGGCGGTGCGGATTCCGTGGCTGCGGTGGGGAGCCGTACGGCTCGGCGGGCGGGTCAGTCCGAGGGCGGACCCGAGGCATCGGACGGACCGGCGGCGCCCGACGGCACCGACTCCGGCCGGGCGCGCCTGCTCATGCGCTCGGCGTCCCGGCGCGAGGCCAGCACGCGCCGGTGCTGCTGGCTACGGGTCAGCGCACCGGGACCGCGTCCGCCGACCACCCGAGCCACGATGAACAGCAGCAGCACCAGAGCCATCAGCAGGGCTGCGGAGCCGAACCCGCGGGCGATCATGCTGGGCTGGGGCGATCTCACCAGTTCGAAGGTCGCCAGCGGCAGTGAGACCTGCGGACGGGTCAGCGGGTTGAGGTTCAGGTCGGCCGCGAAGCCGGAGGTGAGCAGCACCGGCGAGGTTTCGCCGATCCCGCGCGCGGTGCCCAGGATCACCGCGGTGGTGAGCCCGGAGCGTGCGGTGGGCAGCACCACGGTCCAGACCGTGCGCCACTGGCTCGCACCCAGCGCGTAGGACGCCTCGCGCAGCGAGCCCGGCACCAGCCGGATGACCACGTCGGAGGCGCGGATGATGATGGGCAGCATCATCACGCTGAGCGCCAGGGCGGCGGCGGACCCGGACTTGTCGACGCCGAGGATGAGGATCACCGTGGCGTAGATGAACAGGCCGGCCACGATGGACGGCAGCGCCGTCATCGCCTCCACGATGGTGCGTACGAACCGGGCGTACCGGCCCGGCACTTCGTTGAGGAACACCGCGCACGCCAGCCCGAGCGGCACAGTGATCGCCAGCGAGATGGCGATCTGCTCCAGCGTGCCGACGATCGCGTGCACGACGCCGCCGTCGGTGAGCGGCTGCAGCGGGCCGGTGCGCGACATGTCCTGGGTGAAGAAGTTGAGGTGCACCAGAGCGGACTTGCCGCGCCACAGGGTGTACACGACCACCATGACCAGCGACGCGAGCAGCAGCGTGGCGAGGCTCTGCCACAGCACCGCCGCGACCTTGTCCCGTACCGCCACGCTGTTCTCGTCGAAGGAGACGAGTACGGCGTAGACGCCGAGGAAGAGCACATAGGCGACGACCACGAAGCCCAGGATCGAGTCGAACGGGGCGATCCAGGTGAACAGGAGTGCCGTCAGCGCGACGGCGCCCACCGCGGCGCCGGCGAGCGCGAGCAGGTCCGAGGCGTGCACCGACGAGGTGTTGCGGCGCACTTCCGGGGACTCGTCCCGCGCTTCGGTGCCAGGCCGTACTGTCTGCGCCGGCCGCTTCTCGAGGAGGTCGGTCATCTCAGGCCTCCGTCCCGCTGCCCGAGCGGCTGCGGGCCGCGATCGAGGATGCGATGAAGTTCACGACAAGGGTCATCAGGAACAGTGCGAGTCCCGCGGCCATCAGGGCCGACATCCCGAAGGCGCTCGCGGATCCGTAGCGCAGCGCGATGAGCGACGAGACCGAGTTGGCGCCGTTCTGCAGGATGTGCGGCTGTACGACGAAGACCGGCGAGATGATCATGTAGATGGCGATCGTCTCGCCCAGGGCGCGGCCCAGACCGAGCATGGTGCCGCCGATCACTCCGCCCCAGCCGAACGGCAGCACGACCGCGCGGATCATTCCCCACCGGGTCGCCCCGAGCGCGAACGCGCCCTCGCGCTCTCCGGGAGGCGCCTGCGAGAAGGTCTCTCGCATCACCGAGCAGGCGATCGGCGTGACCATGAGCGCCACGACGATGCCCGCGATGAAGGTGGAGGACGTGTAGACGGTCGTCGTCTCCAGCGGGTCGCGCGGATCGCTCCCGTCGACCTTGAAGAGAGGTATCCAGGAGAAGTACGTGGCGAGCCAGCGGGAGAGCCCCACCACATGCGCCTGCAGGAAGAACGCGCCCCACAGCCCGTACACCACACTCGGCACGGCGGCCATGAGGTCCACCAGAGAGATGAACGTCCGCTTCAGACGCCGCGGTGCGTACTCCGAGATGTACAGCGCGGTACCGAGAGCCAGTGGCACCGCGAAGCTGATCGCCACCAGGCCGATGAGCACGGTGCCGGTGATCACCGCCGCGATCCCGAAGCGGTGGGCATCCGGCTCCCACGCGGAGGTGGTGAGGAACGAGCCCTTGGCGACATCGAGCGCCTGCAGGGCGCGATAGCTGAGGAAGACGCCGACCAGCAGCATGATGGCCAGCACGATGGCCCCGCTGCCGCGTGCAGCGCCACGGAAGAGACGGTCCGCCGGCTCTCCCCCGCCCCGCACGGCACGCGGCGCGTCCACGGGATCCGGTTCGGCCTCCGGCGGGCGTCCGAGCCCGGGCATCGCTACGGTCATCGCGCACCCGCCCCGGCCCGGACGCCGGTGTGCGGGCGGGCGTGGCCTTCGTCTTCCTGCTCTGCTCGCGTAGATCTGGACCGCTGAGGTCCGCGCGGAGGCAGAGCGCGGGGCCGGGGCCGGTTCGTGACCCCGACGGCCAGTTGGGCCACGGGGACAGCGACCAGGAACTGGCTGAGGTTGTACTGGCACTCCCGCTGGCGCAGATAACGCCGGCCGGACACCGCCACGGCCCGCCCCTCGATCTCCAGGCGCCAGGTCCAGCTGCCCGCCGGATCCGGCATGGTCAGCAGCACACGGGCCGCCGCCACCTTCTCCCGGAGCTGAGCGACCGCTGCCTGGCACTCCGCGAGGCCGCCGAACGCCTCGGCACTGCGTCCGAGTTCGCGGTTGTTCGCGCCGACCAGGCGCCACCCGACCGGCTTCTCGTCCCCGTCCGGTCTCTGCTGCGATACGCGCACCACGTACAAGAACCGCGGCCGAACCATCAAAACCACCCCCTGCCATCCATGCGTTTCCGCCACAGGCCGAAACCCCCACCCCCAGCGCACTGACAGTCGCTGGTTTGTGTGCGGCCTGTGCGCACCACGAGGTGAAGGCCGAACGGAGGGAAAATGAATGGGAAGCGCGGGGGAACGGAAGGTAATCGTGATCAAGTACGTGGTGACGCTGCGCGGCCCCGCCGACGCTGTGCGGGCTCCCGTCCCCCGGTACATGACGAAGGCCCCCGGACGTGTCGTCCAGGGGCCCGCGGTCCGCCTCTCGTTCAGTCCTCGCCCTCCAGGTCGCCCTCCGTCTCCAGGAAGACCTGGCGCAGCGCGGCGAGGACCGACGGATCGGGCTTGGCCCACATGCCGCGCGACTCGGCTTCCAGGAGGCGTTCGGCGATGCCGTGCAGGGCCCAGGGGTTGGCCTGCTGGAGGAACTCCCGGTTCACCGGGTCCAGGACGTAGGTCTCGGTGAGCTTGTCGTACATCCAGTCGGCGACCACGCCCGTCGTCGCGTCGTAGCCGAACAGGTAGTCCACCGTCGCGGCGAGTTCGAAGGCGCCCTTGTAGCCGTGGCGGCGCATCGCCTCGATCCACTTGGGGTTGACGACGCGGGCGCGGAAGACGCGGGAGGTCTCCTCGACCAGGGTGCGGGTGCGCACCGTCTCGGGGCGGGTGGAGTCGCCGATGTACGCCTCGGGGGCCGTGCCGCGCAGGGCACGCACGGTGGCGACCATGCCGCCGTGGTACTGGAAGTAGTCGTCGGAGTCCGCGATGTCGTGCTCGCGGGTGTCGGTGTTCTTCGCCGCGACCGTGATGCGCTTGTACGCGGTCTCCATCTCGGCGCGGGCCGGGCGGCCGTCGAGTTCGCGGCCGTAGGCGTAGCCGCCCCAGACCGTGTAGACCTCGGCGAGGTCGGCGTCGGTGCGCCAGTCGCGGGAGTCGATCAGCTGGAGGAGACCCGCGCCGTAGGTGCCCGGGCGGGAGCCGAAGATACGGGTCGTGGCGCGGCGTTCGTCGCCGTGGTCCGCCAGGTCGGCCTGGGTGTGGGCGCGGACGAAGTTCTGCTCGGCGGGCTCGTCGAGGGATGCGGCCAGGCGGACCGCGTCGTCCAGCAGCCCGATCGTGTGCGGGAAGGCGTCGCGGAAGAAGCCGGATATGCGCAGCGTGACGTCGATGCGGGGGCGGCCGAGCTCGGCGAGCGGGATGGGCTCCAGACCCGTGACGCGGCGCGAGGCGTCGTCCCAGACCGGGCGGATGCCGAGCAGGGCGAGCGCCTCCGCAACATCGTCGCCGCTGGTGCGCATCGCGCTCGTGCCCCACAGGGACAGGCCGACCGACGGCGGCCAGTCGCCGTTGTCGGTGCGGTAGCGCTCCAGCAGCGAGTCCGCGAGGGCCTGGCCGGTCTCCCACGCGAGGCGGGAGGGTACCGCCTTCGGGTCCACCGAGTAGAAGTTGCGTCCGGTCGGCAGGACGTTGACCAGGCCTCGCAGCGGGGAGCCGGAGGGGCCCGCCGGGACGAAGCCGCCGTTCAGCGCGTGGACGGCATGGTCGAGTTCGGCGGTCGTGGCGGCGAGGCGGGGGACGACCTCGCGGGAGGCGAAGTCCAGGATGGCCGCGACCTCGGGGCCGTGCCCGGCGGGGACCGCATCGGGGTTCCACCCGGCGTCCTCCATCGCCTGCACCAGCTCGCGCGCCTTCTCCTCGGCCGCGTCCGCGGTCGTTCGGGTGGCCGCCGACTCGTCCAGGCCCAGCGCCTCCCGCAGGCCCGGCAGCGACGACGTCCCGCCCCAGATCTGGCGCGCCCGGAGGATCGCGAGAACCAGGTTGACGCGGTCGGCGCCTGCGGGCGGGGAGCCGAGGACATGGAGGCCGTCGCGGATCTGGGCGTCCTTGACCTCGCACAGCCAGCCGTCGACATGGAGCAGGAAGTCGTCGAAGCCGTCGTCGTCCGGGCGGTCTTCGAGGCCCAGGTCGTGGTCGAGCCTGGCCGCCTGGATGAGGGTCCAGATCTGCGCGCGGATCGCGGGGAGTTTGGCCGGGTCCATGGAGGAGATCGCGGCGTATTCGTCGAGGAGCTGTTCCAGGCGCGCGATGTCGCCGTAGGAGTCGGCGCGTGCCATCGGCGGGACCAGGTGGTCGACGAGCGTGGCGTGGACGCGGCGCTTGGCCTGCGTGCCCTCGCCCGGGTCGTTGACCAGGAAGGGGTAGATCAGCGGGAGGTCGCCGAGCGCGGCGTCGGGGCCGCAGGCCGCGGACAGACCGGCGTTCTTGCCGGGCAGCCACTCCAGGTTGCCGTGCTTGCCGAGGTGGATCATCGCGTCGGCGCCGAAGCCACCGTCGTCCGCGGACGCGGCGATCCAGCGGTACGCGGCCAGGTAGTGGTGCGAGGGCGGCAGATCGGGGTCGTGGTAGATCGCGATCGGGTTCTCGCCGAAGCCCCGCGGCGGCTGGATGAGGATGAGGAGGTTCTCGTGGCGCAGGGCCGCGAGGACTATGTCGCCCTGCGGATTGCGGCTGCGGTCGAGGAACATCTCGCCGGGCGGCGGGCCCCAGTGCTCCTCGACGGCCGAGCGCAGTTGCTGCGGCAGCGTCGCGTACCAGCGCTTGTAGTCCGCCGCCGGGATACGGACCGGATTGCGCGCCAACTGCTCCTCGGTCAGCCAGTCCTGGTCGTGGCCGCCCGCCTCGATCAGGGCGTAGATCAACTCGTCGCCGTCGCCGGAGGCGAGGCCGGGTACGGGCTCCGTACCGAAGTCGTAGCCCTCCGCCCGCAGTCGGCGCAGGAGGGCCACCGCGGACGCGGGGGTGTCCAGGCCCACCGCGTTGCCGATCCGCGAGTGCTTCGTCGGGTACGCGGAGAGCACGAGCGCGAGGCGCTTGTCGGCGGCGGGGATGTGCCTCAGGCGCGCATGGCGTACGGCGATTCCCGCGACCCGTGCCGCCCGCTCGGGGTCCGCCTCGTACGCCGGAAGGCCGTCCGCGTCGATCTCCTTGAAGGAGAACGGCACGGTGATCAGGCGGCCGTCGAACTCCGGGACCGCGATCTGGCTGGCCGCGTCCAGCGGCGAGACGCCCTCGTCGCTCTCCTCCCACGTGCTGCGCGAACCGGTCAGGCACAGCGCCTGGAGGATCGGCACGTCCAGGCCGCTCAGGGCGCCCGCGTCCCACGACTCGTCGTCGCCGCCCGCCGATGCCTCGGCGGGCCGGGTGCCGCCCGCCGCGAGAACGGTGGTGACGATGGCGTCGGCGGCGCCGAGCGCGTCGATCAGTTCGGGTTCCGGGGCGCGCAGGGAGGCGACGTACAGCGGGAGGGGACGGCCGCCCGCGTCCTCGATCGCCGTGCACAGGGCGTCGACGAAGGCGGTGTTGCCGCTCATGTGGTGGGCGCGGTAGTAGAGCACGGCCACGGTCGGGCCGTCGGTCTCCCGCACGGTGCGCTCCAGCGGGCCCCATGTCGGTGCGGGGGCCGGTGATTCGAAGCCGTGGCCGGTGAGGAGCACCGTGTCGGAGAGGAAGCGGGCCAGCTGCTCCAGGTTGGCGGGGCCGCCGTGGGCCAGGTAGGCGTGGGCCTCGGCCGCGATGCCGACGGGGACCGTGGACGCCTCCATCAGCTGGGCGTCGGGGGCCTGTTCACCGGTGAGGACGACGACCGGAAGCCCGGCCTCGTGCAGCAGGTCGAGCCCGTCCTGCCATGCGCGTACGCCGCCGAGGAGCCGTACGACGACCAGGTCCACGCCGTCCAGCAGGGCGGGCAGCTCGCTGAGGTCGAGCCGCGCGGGGTTGGCGAACCGGTACGCGACCGGGCCTCCGGCCGCGCGGGCACTGAGCAGGTCGGTGTCGGAGGTCGACAGCAGCAGAAGCATGCGAGCGCAGGCCTTCCTCGGGGTGTCCGCGCCCCGGGCGGTGTGGACGGCAGGAGTTCCTGGCTCACCCGGTGTGGACCGGGCTCACAGTGGCGGGACCGCGCCGGATTCGCACCGGGCTTCCTCCATGTCGCCGTCGCAGGCGATGACGGGCCGGCCGGCCCGTCGCCTGAGCATAGTAGGGCTCGGGAGGCGGCAGACGGGCGTGCGGCGGGTGTGATGATCGGCGCAGGTGGGCGGGAGTGAGGTGGAAGGGGCGGTGGGTATGCTCGCCGCCATGCCGACCGCCCCAGGCCCCCGCGACGCCGGGGCGATACCCCCGAGCCGTGACCGTGGCGACGCCTGCCCCGGCACGCTGCGCCTCCACGCGGCGGACGACGGCGCGCTGGCCCGGGTACGGATTCCGGCGGGCGCACTGACCACCGGCCAGGCGCTGGCGCTGTGGGATGCGGCACAGCGGCTCGGCGACGGTTCGCTGCACCTCACCTCGCGCGGCAATGTGCAGCTGCGCGGCCTCGCCGAAGACTGCGGTGGGGAGCTGGCCGATGTGCTCGGCTCGGCGGGTCTGCTGCCCTCGCCCCGGCACGAGCGGGTGCGCAATGTCGTCGCGTCCCCGCTCTCCGGGCTCGACGGGCGAGGCGAAGCCGATGTGCAGCCCTGGGTAAGGGAGTTGGACCGGCTCCTGTGCGCGAGCGAGGCGGCGACCGGGCTGTCGGGGCGTTTTCTGTTCGCGCTCGACGACGGCCGCGGGGATGTGGCGGCGCTGGGTGCGGACGTGACCGTGCAGGCGGCGGCAGGCGGAACGGATGCGGTGCTCCGGCTGGGTTCGGACGACGCGGGTGTGTCGGTACGCGGTGAAGACGCGCCGCGTGCCGCCCTGCTGGCCGCCGAAGCTTTCCTGGATGCCGCGCGCGGCAGCGCCACCCGCTGCTGGCGGGTGAGTGAACTGCCCGGCGATGCCGCCGAGTTGATGACCGAGGTGGCCTCGCGTCTGGCGGCGGACGGGATCAACGGCACGCTCGTGACGGTGCCTCCCACGACGGTCGGCGACCCGCCCCGGCCGGGCGCCGTCGCGGGTCCCGACGGGCGCACCACCGCACTGTCCGTCGTCGCGCCGCTCGGCGTGCTCACCGCTGCCCAGTGGCACGAACTGGCCGCCGTGGCCGAGCACGACGGCAACGGCGAACTACGGCTCACCCCTTGGCGCGGTGTGATTCTCGCCGGGGTCAAGGACGCCGCCGCCCTCGAAACGGCCGGGCTCATCACCTCCCCCGCCTCCCCATGGCTCGGCGTCGGCGCATGCGTCGGCCGGCCCGGCTGCGCCAAGTCCCTGGCCGACGTGCGGACGGACGCGGCGAAGGCGCTCGGCCCGGGGCCTTCGAGCCTGCCCGTGTACTGGTCCGGCTGCGAACGCCGTTGCGGCCATCCGCACGGCGACTGGGTGGACGTCGTCGCGACCGCCGACGGCTACGACGTCCGCGTACACGGGGACAAGCCGTGCACCGGCATGCCCCCTTCCGAACTCGCCGCCATCGTGGCGGCTGCGCGCACGAGCGCCGTGACGCGTTGACGAAATGAGCGAGAGCACAGTGTTCGACTACGAGAAGGACGGCGCGGCGATCTACCGCCAGTCCTTTGCCACCATCCGCGCGGAAGCGGATCTCGCGGGGCTGCCCGCCGATGTCAGCCAGGTCGCGGTCCGGATGATCCACGCCTGCGGCATGGTCGACCTGGTACGCGATCTCTCGTTCACTGCGGACGTGGTGGCCCGCGCCCGCGAGGCCCTGCGCGGCGGGGCGCCGATTCTGTGCGATGTCGCCATGGTCGCCAGCGGGGTGACCCGTAAGCGGCTGCCCGCCGGAAACGACGTGGTGTGCACCCTTTCCGACCCGTCGGTCCCCGGCCTCGCGGCGAAGCTCGGAACCACCCGTAGCGCCGCGGCACTTGAGTTGTGGCGCGAGAGGATGGAGGGCGCGGTGGTGGCCGTCGGCAATGCGCCGACCGCGCTCTTCCGGCTGCTGGAGATGATCGAGGAAGGCGCCCCGCGCCCGGCCGCGGTCATCGGGGTGCCGGTCGGTTTCATCGGCGCGGCCGAGTCCAAGGACGCGCTCGCCGGACACCCCTCGGGTCTTGAGCACTTGGTGGTACGGGGACGCCGCGGCGGCAGCGCAATGGCCGCGGCCGCGCTCAACGCGATCGCGAGCGAGGAAGAGTGAGCAACGTCAACGCCACAGGCCGTCTGTACGGAGTGGGGCTCGGGCCCGGCGATCCGTCCCTGATGACCGTACGTGCCGTCGAAGTCATCGCCGAAGCCGATGTGGTCGCGTACCACAGCGCCCGGCACGGCCGGTCCATCGCGCGATCCATCGCGGCGAAGCATCTGCGCGCCGACCACATCGAGGAGGCGCTGGTCTATCCCGTCACCACGGAGACCACCGACCATCCCGGCGGCTACCGGGGCGCGATGGAGGAGTTCTACACCGAGGCCGCCGCCCGGCTGGCCGCGCATCTCGACGCGGGCCGCACGGTCGCCGTGCTCGCGGAGGGCGACCCGCTCTTCTACGGCTCGTACATGCACATGCACAAGCGCCTCGCGGACCGCTATCCGACCGAGGTGATACCCGGGGTGACCTCGGTGAGCGCCGCGGCCGCGCGGCTCGGAACACCGCTGGCCGAGGGCGAGGAGGTGCTGACGATCCTGCCCGGCACGCTGCCCGAGGAGGAGCTGACCGCGCGTCTCGCCTCGACGGACTGCGCGGTCGTGATGAAGCTGGGCCGCACCTTCCCCACCGTACGGCGGGCGATCGAGCGCTCCGGGCGGCTTGACGAGGCCCGGTATGTCGAGCGCGCCACCATGGCGGGCGAGCGCACGGGCCAACTGGCGGACGTGGAGCCGGAGTCGGTACCGTACTTCTCCGTCGCCGTGCTGCCCAGCCGTGTCGACGCGCCCGCGGTGGTACGGGAGCTGGGCGAGGTCGTCGTCGTCGGCACCGGTCCCGCGGGGCCGCTGTGGCTCACGCCCGAGACGCGTGGCGCGCTGGCCGCCGCGGACGATCTGGTCGGCTACACCACGTATCTGGACCGGGTGCCGGTGCGCCCGGGCCAGCTGCGCCACGGCTCCGACAACAAGGTGGAGGCCGAGCGCGCCGAGTTCGCCCTCGATCTGGCCCGGCGCGGCAGGCGGGTGGCCGTCGTGTCGGGCGGTGACCCGGGGGTCTTCGCGATGGCCACCGCCGTGCTGGAGGCGGCGTCGCAGGACGCGTACAAGGACGTTCCGGTGCGGGTGCTGCCTGGGCTGACCGCCGCCAACGCGGCCGCCGCCCGTGCGGGCGCCCCGCTCGGCCACGACTACGCGACGCTCTCGCTCTCGGACCGGCTCAAACCGTGGGAGGTCATCGCGGAACGGCTGCGCGCCGCCGCGGCGGCCGATCTGGTGCTCGCGCTCTACAACCCGGGTTCGCGCAGCCGGACCTGGCAGGTCGGCAAGGCCCGTGACCTGCTGCTCGAACACCGCTCCGCGGACACTCCGGTGGTGCTCGGCCGCGATGTCGGCGGGGCGCAGGAGAGCGTGCGGATCGTGCGTCTCGGCGATCTCGATCCGGCCGAGGTGGACATGCGGACGATCCTGATCGTCGGTTCCTCGCAGACGCAGGCCGTACGGCGCTCAGACGGTGAGGAGATCGTCTGGACGCCGCGCCGCTATCCCGAGAGCCCCCGGGCGGAGAGCTGAGCCAGCCAGCCGGCGGCCTGGTCCGGTGAGGCCGCCACCGGGACGCCGTCGGGGACCGGGGGCCGCCGGACCACCACGACCGGCAGCCCCACCTCGCGGGCGGCGGTGAGCTTGGGTGCGGTGGCGGCCCCTCCGCTGTCCTTGGTGACCACGACGTCGATGCGGTGACGGCGCAGCAGATCGCGCTCACCGTCGAGGGTGAAGGGGCCGCGGTCGAGCAGCACCTCCATGCACGGCGGGTACGGAGGTTCAGGGGCGTCCACGGAACGCATGAGGAACCACAGGTTGTCCAGGTGGGCGAAGGCCGCGAGACCCATCCGGCCCGTCGTCAGGAACACCCTGCGGCCGAGCGCCGGAAGCACCGCCGCGGCCTGCTCCAGGGAGTCGGCCGGGTGCCAGTCGTCGCCGTCGGCCGCGACCCAGCCGGGCCTGCGCAGGGCCAGCAGGGGAACATGGGCCTCGGCGGCGGCGGACGCCGCGTTGAAACTGATCGTCCCGGCGAAAGGATGGGTGGCGTCGATGAGCGCGTCCACGTCGTGCTCGCGCAGCCACTGGGCCAGGCCCTCGGCTCCGCCGAACCCGCCGATACGGACGTCGCCCGCGGGCAGCCTCGGGGCGGCGACGCGGCCGGCCAGCGAGGTGGTGGTCCGTACGGTGGTGTGGAGCTGTTCCGCGAGCTGCCGTGCCTCGGTCGTCCCGCCGAGGATCAGTACGTGCATCGGGTCTTGGTCCGTTCATGGGTGAGGCGAAGGGCGGGCGCAGCGCCCAACTGAAGCACACCGGGCTGCGGCACGGCTGGACGACCGGCGCGTGTGCGACCGCGGCCACCACGGCCGCGTACACGGCGCTGCTGACCGGCGACTTTCCCGATCCTGTGACGATCACGCTGCCCAAGGGGCAGACGCCGTCGTTCGCACTCGCGGCGGAGTCGCTGGCGGACGGGCGGGCCATGGCGGGCATCGTCAAGGACGCGGGCGACGACCCGGACGTCACGCACGGCGCGCTGATCCGCGCGACGGTACGGGTGCTGCCGCGCGGTTCTGGGGTCGTCTTCGCGGCCGGGCCGGGCGTCGGGACGATCACCCGGCCCGGGCTGCCGCTCGACGTCGGCGAGCCCGCGATCAACCCCGTGCCGCGGCAGATGATGCGCGAGCACGTCGGGCTCGTCGCCGGACGGTACGGCGGGACGGGCGACGTCGAGATCACAGTCTCCGTCGACCACGGCGAGGAGATCGCCCGCTCGACCTGGAACCCCCGGCTCGGGATTCTCGGCGGTCTGTCCATCCTGGGAACGACCGGCATCGTCGTGCCCTACTCCTGCTCGGCGTGGATCGACTCGATCCGGCGCGGGGTGGACGTGGCCCGGGCGGCGGGGCGCACGCATGTCGCGGGCTGCACGGGGTCGACGTCCGAGAAGACGGTCGTCGCGGAGTACGGCCTGCCGGAGGACGCACTGCTGGACATGGGGGACTTCGCGGGCGCGGTACTCAAGTACGTGCGGCGGCACCCGGTGGACCGGCTGACCATCTGCGGCGGGTTCGCCAAGCTGTCGAAGCTGGCAGCGGGTCATCTGGACCTGCACTCGGCGCGCTCGCAGGTCGACAAGGGCTTCCTGGCGGACCTGGCCCGGGCGGGCGGCGCGGACGAGTCCCTCGCGGCAGCCGTCTCCACGGCGAACACGGGCCTGGCGGCACTCCAGTTGTGCACGGCGGCGAGCGTCCCGCTGGGCGACCTGGTCGCGGTCGCGGCGCGGGACGAGGCGCGGGGGGTGCTGCGGGGGGCGCCGGTGGTGGTGGACGTGATCTGCATCGACCGCGCGGGGGTGGTGGTCGGCCGCAGCGGCCCGCGCTAGCCGGTCCCTGCGGGGCTCTTTCCCCACCCCGCCCTCCCCCTACGGCCTTGGCGCCCGTGGGAGGTACCCCCATCCCCAACCGGGCTCCGGCCCGGCCCCCGGTCCTCAAACGCCGGACGGGCTGGGATGTCGCCGCCGACGGCACGGTGAGCCGGTGTGTCCGTCCTCAAACGCCGGACAGGCTGAGATGGCGCCCCCGACCGGATGGCCACCGGCGGAACTGGGCTGGGCTCGCCCGCAGCGCGGAGCTACCTCGCCCGGGGGTGTGGGGGCGTCAGCCCCCGCGAACCCTCCCCCTCCCGAGGGGGGCTGGGCAGCCTCGCCCCCCAGTTTCGGGAAGGGGCGGGGCTGGGGAAAACACCCCCCTCACGCCACCGGCGCACCCGGCACCGGCGCGCACGGCTCGTGCCTCTCCCGGTCCCGCGAGTACAAATGGCTGTCCCGGAACTGCGACGCCCCCAGCGTCCGGCCCACCATGATCACCGCCGTCCGCAGGACCCCCGCCGACCTCACCTGGTCCGCGATGTCCCCGAGCGTGCCGCGCAGGATCAGTTCGTCGGGGCGGCTCGCCATCGCGACCACCGCCGCGGGGCAGTCGGAGCCGTAGTGCGGCTCCAGCTCCTCGACCACGCGGTCCACGTACCGCGTGGCCAGGTGCAGCACGATCAGCGCGCCACTGCGGCCGAGCGTCGCCAGGTCCTCGCCCTCGGGCATGGCCGTCGCGCGGTTGGCGATCCGGGTGAGGATGACGGTCTGGCCGACGGTCGGTACGGTCAGCTCCCGCTTCAGCGCGGCCGCGGCCGCGGCGAAGGCCGGAACGCCCGGCACGACCTCGTACGGCACCCCCGCCGCGTCCAGGCGGCGCATCTGTTCGGCGACGGCGCTGAAGACGGAAGGGTCGCCGGAGTGCAGCCGGGCCACGTCGAGACCCGCCTCGTGGGAGCGGATCAACTCGGCGGTGATCTCGTCCAGGTTGAGCTGCGCCGTGTCCACCAGACGCGCGTCCGGCGGGCATTCGGCGAGCAGTTCGCGCGGGACGAGGCTGCCCGCGTACAGGCAGACCTGGCAGGACGCGAGCGTACGGGCGCCGCGCACTGTGATCAGGTCGGCGGCGCCGGGGCCGGCGCCTATGAAGTACACGGTCATCGTTGATCTCCTGATTTGGTGACGGACCACTGCGTGACCGGCATCGCCTGCCGCCAGCCGGTGAAGCCGCCCACGGGGACGGCATGCGCCACCGCGAGGCGTACCAGCTCGCCGCCGTGGCGCCGGTACCGGTCGGCGAGCAGCGCCTCGGACTCCAGGGTGACCGTGTTGGCGACGAGGCGCCCGCCTGCGGGCAACGCCTCCCAGCAGGCTTCGAGCAGCCCGGGCACGGTCAGCCCGCCGCCCACGAACACGGCGTCCGGCGTGGGGAGTTGGGCGAGCGCCTCGGGCGCGGCGCCGGTAACGACGCGCAGCCCGGGCACACCGAGCCGCTCGGCGTTGAGGGAGATGCGGGCGGCGCGTACCGCGTCGCGTTCGACGGTGACGGCCCGGCAGGAGCGGTGCGTACGCATCCACTCGACCGCGATGGAGCCGGAGCCGCCGCCGATGTCCCACAGCAGCTCGCCGGGCGCGGGCGCGAGCGCGCCGAGCGTCGCCGCGCGCACATGGCGTTTGGTGAGCTGGCCGTCGTGTTCGTACGCGGCGTCCGGCAGCCCCGGTACGGCGCCGAGGCGCAGACTGCCGGACGCGCGGCGGCAGTCGACGGCGATGACGTTCAGCGGGTCGCCGGGCGGGCGGTCCCATGTCTGTGCCGTGCCCTCGGTCTGCTCTTCGCGCTCCCCGCCGAGCTGTTCGAGGACCCGCATCCGGCTCGGCCCGAAGCCCCGCTCGCGCAGGAAGGCCGCGACCTCGCCCGGCGTCGCGGCCCCGGCGCTGAGGACGAGCAGCCGCCGCCCGTCGTACAGGGCCGCGCCGAGCCGCGCGGTGGGCCTGCCGACGAGCGTGACGACCTCGGTGTCCTCCAGCGGCCAGCCGAGGCGGGCGCAGGCGTACGACACGGACGAGGGGTGCGGCAGAACGTGCGGGACGCCGGGGCCGAGCGCTTCGGTCAGCGCCCGGCCGATGCCGTAGAACATGGGGTCGCCGCTCGCGAGCACCGCGACGCGGCGCCCGGAGTGGGCCGCGAGCAGCGCGGGCACGGCGGGCCGCAGCGGCGACGGCCAGGCCACCCGCTCGCCCGCACAGGCGGGTGGCAGGAGTTCCAGCTGCCGCGGTCCGCCGATGACGACCTCGGCGTCCAGCAGGGCGTGCTGCGAGGCGGCAGGGAGTCCGTCCCAGCCGTCGGCTCCGATCCCGACGACGGTGACGGCCGGTGCGGTGGGGGAAGCGGGACTCACGGACGGACACCTCGGGTACGGGGAGAGCTCGAAGGCGCACTCTACTGGGCGGGCGTTTGCGCACGTAGCGGGGCCGGAGGGGCCGCGAAGGCCAGGCGGCGGTGGGCGCGGCGGAGCATCCTGCGGGCGATGGGCGGGTGGATGCGGCTGATCACCGCGAAGTAGAGCCTGCCGCGCCAGTTGTGGGTCTTGACGACGGTGGTGAGCGTGACCTTGTCGTCGGCTATCAGGACCGAGGCGCGGAAGTCGAGGTGGCCGGCGTCCTCGCCGAGCAGCAGCTCGTCCGGGGCGCTCGCCCTGATCTCGAACGGGAGGACATCGCGCCAGGCGTGCGGGTCGCGGGGCATGCCCGGGTCCAGGGGGATCGCGCACGCGTCCGCGAAGTCCGGGACGGGAAAGGCCTGATGGGCCAGTTCGGCCCCGGCCGGAACGGCTGTCGCCTTGGGCCGGTCCCGGACGAGGCTGTGCAGGAGACGGGCCCGGCGGGACCAGCGGTGGGGCCGGGTCAGGGTGCCGGGCGTGGCGGCGCGCTCGATGTTGTCGAGGAGCTCTTCGATCATGGTGTCGTGCAGGGGGCGGATCACCAGGGTCCACAGCAGCCAGGACTTGAGGCCCTGTTGCTGTTCGAGGACATGGCGGACCCGGCAGCCGCCCGGATCCAGCGGTTCTATCGCCAGGGCGTGGAAGCCGTTGGAGGGCGGGGTGAAGTCGAAGCGGATGCTGCGGCCGGGGTCGTACGCACCGACCGAGTAGCGGACGAAACCGTGACCGCCGTCCGCGCCGACGCCCAGGGGGCGATCGAAACGGATGGGCGGCCAGACGGGGCTGGGGCTGAGCGGGTCGTCCGCGGACGAGATGCGGTCGAGCAGGGCGCCGACCACCTCCGCCGGGGCTGCGACCTGTCGTTCGTGAACGTTCCGCACTGTGCGCATCACGCACCTCCATACGGTGGCGTATGTTTCACCATACGGTAGCGTATGGACATGGCGCAGGCACGCAGGAGACTCACGGCACACGACTGGGCCGACGCGGCGCTCGCCGCCATCGGGGAACGCGGGCTCGCCGCCGTCGCCGTGGAGCCGCTCGCCGCGCGGCTCGGCACGACCAAGGGCAGCTTCTACTGGCACTTCACCAACCGGGACGCGCTGATCGCAGCGGCACTGGGGCGGTGGGAGGAGATCCACACCGAGCAGATCATCACCGCGATGGAGACCGAGCCGGACCCGGAGCGGCGGCTGCGCAGGCTCCTCACGAAGGCGATCGCGACGGCGGCCGAGGATCCCCTGGAGGTGTCACTGCTCGCCACGGCCGATCATCCGCAGGTGGCGGCCGCGATCGAGCGGGTGACGAAGCGGCGTGTGGGCTATGTGGCGCACCT
The DNA here is from genome assembly GCF_036147535.1 of Streptomyces sp. NBC_00322. NCBI lineage: Bacteria > Bacillati > Actinomycetota > Actinomycetes > Kitasatosporales > Streptomycetaceae > Streptomyces > Streptomyces sp. NBC_00322. The sequence continues at coordinate 3,119,052 of NZ_CP108019.1, forward strand.
CTTCGAGGAATTGGGCTTCGAGCCGGAGGAGGCGCGGCGGCGGGGGCTGCTCGCGTACGCGGCCTATCTGGGCCACACGCAGCTGAGTCATGCGGTGCCGCATGCGCTGCCGGTGGGGGTGGAGCGGGGTGTGTACCTGGAGTCGGTGATGGACACGCTGCTCCGACGCGGATAGCCGCTGCGCGGGGTCTATTCCCCACCCCGCCCTCCCCCTACGGCCTGGCGGCGGTGGGAGGTACCCCCATCCCGAACTGGGGCTCCGCCCCAGACCCGGCGCCTCAAACTCCCCCAGACTTCGTCCGGGGGGACCCCCATGGGGCTGAAGGTGCGGCTTGGCCTCACGTTCAGCCCGTCCGGCGTTTGAGGACATGCGGCCGAAGGTCGCATTCGGGGGTCTGGGGGCTTGCCCCCAGCTCGGGAAGGGGCGGGGTGGGGGCAAGCCCGCCGCAGGCGTACCCGTCAGGCCGAGGCGTGCTTCCTCGGGGTCGTCTTCTTCGGCGTGGACTTCTTCGCCGCCGCCGCGGACTTCGTCGACTTCGCGCTGGTCGACTTCGCGCTCGTCGTCTTCTTCGCGGCCGTCTTCTTCGCCGCCGCCGTCGTCGACTTCTTCGCACCCGCCGCCGCCTTGGGCGCGCTCGCCGCCCGCTTGCGCCCCTTGATCGGCGTAACCTCGGCGACCTCCTCGCCGGCTTCGCCGCCCGCCCCGCGCGCCTCCTGCGCCGCCCGTACGCTGCTCTCCAGCGCCGCCATCAGGTCGATGACCCGGCCGCCGCCCTCCGCCGGGGCCGCCTCGGGGAGCACCCCGCCCTCCACCTTCGCGGCGATCAGCTGTTCCATCGCCGCCCGGTAGTCGTCGTGCAGGGACGACAGCTCGACCTCGCCGAGCATGTTCATCAGCGCGTCGGCCAGGTCGAGTTCGGCCTCCCGGACGCTCACGTCGGTCTCCGGGGCCACGCCCTCCGGTGTGCGGATCTCGTCCGGCCAGAGCAGCCCGTGCATGGCGATCACGTCGTCGACGACCCGCAGCATGCCCAGCCGCTCACGCCCGCGCAGGGCGAACTTGGCGAGGGCGACCTTCTGGCTGCGCTTGAGCGCCTCCCGCAGCAGCGTGTACGGCTTGGTGGCGGGGACGCCGTTCGCCGAGAGGTAGTACGCCGCGTCCATCTGGAGCGGATCGATCGACGACGCGGGCACGAACGCGACGATCTCGATCGTCTTCGCCGTGGGCAGCGGGAGCACCGCCAGGTCCTCGTCCGTGATCGGGATGATCGATCCGTCCGCGTCCTCGTATCCCTTGCCGATCTCCGAGGCCGGCACTTCCTTCTCCTCCAGCTCGCAGACCTTGCGGTAGCGGATCCGGCCACCGTCTTCGGTGTGGATCTGGCGGAAGGAGATGGAGTGGTTCTCGGTGGCGTTCATCAGCTTGATCCGGATGCTGACCAGACCGAAGGAGATCGCGCCGTTCCATATGGATCGCACGTTTGATCCCTTTCATCCGAAATTTCGGGATTCGTGGGATTCTCATCGTATGACGCCGATCACGGAGGTGGAGGGGCGGCGCCTGGCGCTCACCAACCTGGAGAAGGTCCTCCACCCCGCCACCGGGACCACCAAGGGCGAGATCCTGCACTACTACGCCACCACGGCCGGTGCGATCCTCGCCCATCTCCACAACCGGCCACTGTCCTTCCTCCGGTATCCCGACGGCCCGGACGGCCAGCTGTTCTTCACCAAGAATCCGCCGCCCGGTACGCCGTCCTGGGTGCGGACGGTCGCGGTGCCCCGCTCCGAGGACAAGCACGCGCACCAGGTCGTCGTCGACGATCTTGCGTCGCTGATCTGGGCGGCGAACCTGGTGGTGGAGTTCCATACGCCCCAGTGGCAGGCGGACGAGCCGGGGATCGCCGACCGCATGGTCTTCGACCTGGACCCGGGCGCCCCGGCGACGATCGTCGAGTGCTGCGCCGTGGCGCTCTGGCTGCGGGAGCGGCTGGCGGCCGACGGCCTGCTCGCGTACGCCAAGACCTCGGGCTCCAAGGGGCTGCATGTCCTCGTACCGCTGGAGCCGACCCCCTCGGAGAAGGTCTCGGCGTACGCGAAGAGCCTGGCCGTCGAGGGCGAGGCCGAGCTGCCGGGGCTGATCCTGCACCGGATGACGCGCTCCCTGCGGCCCGGCAAGGTCTTCGTGGACCACAGCCAGAACTCGGCCAAGAAGACCACCGCCACCCCCTACACGCTGCGCGCCCGCACCGAGCCGACCGTGTCCGCGCCCGTCACCTGGGAGGAGGTCGAGGCGCACGAGAACCTCGTCTTCCGGATCGGCGACATCGCGCCACGGCTGGAGCGGTACGGGGATCTGCTCGGCCCACTCATCAATCTCAACCGCGCCAGGCCCCTGCCATGAGCGTGCCGCGCCCGCCACTGAGGGTCGCGCTCGCCGAATCGGTGAGCGTGCTGCCGCGCGGCCACGGCCTGGCGTACGAGCCGAAGTTCGACGGCCACCGGATGGTGATCTTCCGGGTCGGCGGCACGGTGCTGCTGCAGGCCCGTTCGGGACGGATCGTCACGGCCGCGTTCCCCGATCTCGCCCATGCGGCACAGCAGTTGCCGGAGGGCACGGTGCTGGACGGCGAGGTGGTCGTGTGGAAGGACGGCCGTACCGACTTCGCCTCCGTACAGAAGCGCGCCGCCGCCACACCGGGGCGGGCTCCCGCCCTCGCGCGCCGGCTGCCCGCCTCGTACGCCGCCTTCGATCTGCTGGCCGAGGGCGGCGAGGACCTGCGGCTGTCGGCGTACGAGAAGAGGCGCGCGCGGCTGGTCGCGCTGCTCGGCCCGCTCGGGCCTCCGCTCCAGCCCGTACCGATGACGCTGGACGCCGACGAGGCGGCGACCTGGTTCGAGACGCTGCCCGAGATCGGCGTCGAGGGTCTGGTGGTCAAGCGGCTGGACCAGACGTACAAGAGCGGCACGCGCGCGTGGCGCAAGCTTCGGCACACCTCCGCGCGCGATGCGGCGGTCGTCGGCTTCACCGGGCCGCGGACACGGCCCGCCGCGCTGGTCCTCGTACTGCCGGACGACGACACCCCCGTTGTGTCCAGCCCGCTGAGCCCGGCGCTGCGGGCGCGGGCCGCGACCGCGCTCACCTCGCTGACCAGTACGAACACAGGCAGCGCGACGGCGCTCGGCGTGGGCGAGGTCGAGTACCGGAGGGTCGAGAGCGGCCTGACGGCGGAGGTGGAGCAGGGCACGACGCGGCACACGGTCACCACAGTGCTGCGACTGCGGCTTCCCGAGGATCATGATTGATTCGGCTGAGGGACACCCCTAGGGCCTGTTGTTTGGATCAGGCCGGGTCAGTGAGCGGGGTCTGGTGCGTGCGATCGCAGGCCGGAGGATGGGGGTCCCCCCGCCGAAGGCAGGGGGAGAGCCGACGCGGAGCGTCGGCGACTGACGACAACGCGGCGAGCGTGCGTGCCAGGGCACGCGAACCCGGCAAGATCCGAACGACAGGCCCTAGGCGCGCAGCCAGGTGCGGCGGTCCCGCGCCGTCGCGTACAGCGCCTCGATGTCCGCGGGCTTGAGGACGCCGCCGAGCCTGGCCAGCGCAGGCACTTCGTCGTCGCGGATGATCCGTATGTCGGGCGGCACGGGCAGCACGTCGAGCCGCGCCGCCCCGACCACGGCGAGCACCGGGCGCACCGCCGCCGCCAGCGCGAGGGTGGCGCGCTCGGCCCGGCGGCGGGTCAGCCGCAGCAGCGGCGCCGGCCCGCCGCGTCCGGCCCGCACCATCGGGTCGGCGATCCGCACCTTCAGCCGGCGGGCCGCCAGGGTGTGCACGGCCAGCAGCCCGCCAGGGCCGACGGCCAGATGGTCGATGCGGTCGGCGCCCGGCAGCGGCACCGAGTGCAGGATCCGCCAGCCCGCGCCCTCCAGCCGGTCGAGCGCTTCGCCGAGCAGCTGCTGGGCGGCGAGCTGGACGCGGCGCGGGTCCTGCCGGAAGCGGCGGGCGGCGCCCGCGGGCGGCGAGTCGAGCTCCACCAGGAGCCCTTCGCCGGGCCGGTTGGGGGCCAGGTCGTCGTCCGGGTGGAGGGACAGCCGTGCGAGGTCGGCGGAGGTGGGAACGGGCGGTGGTCCGATGCTGACGTCGCCGGTCAGATAGGGGGCGAGGGCCGCCAGCACATCGGCGCGATGGCGCTCGGAGACCAGACTGACCCGGCCGCTGTCCCTGTCGTACCAGGCGACGTTGCGGCCGTCCGGGAGGCTGACGTACAGCCGGTCCCGGCCCTGCCTGCGTGCGGGTGTCACGCGAAGTCTCGTCATGCCACCACCCCTCGACCATGGGAACAGCCCGGGGGCCTTCGGGGCAATATCCACGCGATGCCGAGCGGTGGTGCACACTCTCCCCAAGCACAAGGTTCTTGGGAGGGGGCAAGCGTGTTCGGGGGGATCCACGAGGTCGACTGGGCAGCACTGGGGCACGCCTACGGTCCGGCGGACGATGTGCCGCAAATGCTGTACGCACTGGCCTCGGCGGACCCGGACGACCGCGAGACGGCGCTCGACGGCATGTACGGAGCGGTGCACCACCAGGGCGATGTGTACGACTCGACGCTCGCCTGCATTCCCTTCCTCCTCGAACTCGTGGCGAATCCGACGGTCCAGGACCGCGGCGGCATCGTCGAGTTGCTGACCAGCATCGGCGGCATCGATCTGGACGACGACGAACTGGACCCGGAGGACGAGGAGTTCGAGTACGCCGCCAACTACGCGATGGCCGCGTCCGCCGTGACCGCAGGCGCGGACGTCTTCCTGGCGCTGCTCGGCGCCGAGGACCGCGGGCTGCGGCTCGCCGCGCCGCTCGCCCTCGCGACCCTGCACAGCGATCCCGAGCTGGTGCTCGCCCTGCTGCGGGAGCGGCTCGGCGCGGAGCCCGACGAGGAGGTGCGCTTCGCCTGCGTCGAGGCCGGGGGCCGGATAGCGCTGCGGCACCGGCGGCTCGCCCCCGAAGTGGTGGAGTGGCTTCTGGGGCTGACCCGGGTGCCGTCCTGCCCGGGCCTGCGGCTGGCCGCGCTCGCGCAGCTCGCCCGCTGCGCGCCGGACGCTCTGCCCGCCGATGTGGTGCCGGGGGTGACGGGGCTGCTGCGTGAGCTGCGCGCCGAGCCGGTGACCGCGTCCCCCCTCGCGGAGCCCGTGCCCGAACGGCCGCCCGCGCCGACCCTGCTGGGGCGGCTGCGCGAGGCGCACGAGGCGGACACGGTCGGCCGTGGTGCGCCCTGGACCGCGGATCTGCTGAGGACGCTGCACTCCGGTCTCGGCGATCGCGTGGACGACCGGATCGCCCTGCTCGTCGACCAGTTGTGCAGCCCCGACTGGGGGCAGCGGATCGATGCCGTACGGATGAGCAGCGGGCTGCTGCGGACCTGGCGCGGTGCCTACGGTGAGCTGGTGAGCCTGATCGGTGAGCAGCTCGCCGACCCGGAGAAACGTCTTTCCGACGCGGCCGCCGACACCCTCGGGGAGCTGTTCGCTCTGGCCGCGCCCGCCGCCGACGCCCTGGCCGACCGGGTGGCCGCCGACCCCGAGTCCTGGGTGCGTCACTGGCAGGGCGGGCCACCGACGCTCGGCAGCGCGGTCTCGGCCCTGGCGCGGGCGGGCGACCGGCGAGCCGTGCCGGTGCTGGCGCGGACGCTGGACCTTCCGGAGCCGCCGCACGACCTGGGCTATGCGCTGGACCATCTGGGCCCGGCGGCGGCACCGCTGGCACCGGCGCTGCGGCGCAGGCTCGGCGAGGTCGACCTGGACGAGCGGCTCTTCGACCGGGCCGGACCACTGATGTACGGGCTGACGGCGCTGCGGGCCGCCGAGGCGGCGCCCGAGGTGCTGCGGGTGCTGCGGGGCGCGCCCGACTACCGCAGGGAGTGGGTCGCCGAGTCGGCGCTGCGGGCGCTGACCGCCTTCGGTCCCGCCGCGGCGGACGCGATACCGGACCTGCGGGCGCTGCTGCGCTCGGTCGGCGTCGGCTCCGGTTTCTCGGCGTCGCTCGCGGCGAGGACGGCGGGCGCGCTGTGGGCGGTCGAGGGTGATGCCGGGGCCGTACTGCCCGTGCTGTGTGCCGCGCTGTCAGAGGCGGACTCCGGCGGACGGCGCTCGGCGGCGACGGCGCTCGGCGCGCTGGGCCCGGCGGGCGAGAAGGCCGCGCCCGCGCTGCGTGAACTGCTGGGGGCGGCCGAGCCGTGGACCCGGGTGGACGCGGCGATCGCGCTGTGGCGGGTGACCGGCGATCCCGGGCGGGCATGGCCGGTGCTGCTCAAGTCCTGGGAGCAACTGCCCGCCACCCGGGCCGCGATCGCCCAGCGCCTGACCGAAATGTCGGTTGAGGGGGCCGAGCGCATTCTGCGCGAGGAGCTCTATTCCGTACGACGCCACAATGCGATCGACGGCGGCTACGGCAGTCATGACATCTTTACCGACGAGAAGCTGCTGGCCCTGTGCCGGCGGGCGTTGACGAGGGAGAGACCAAGAGCATGATCATCTTTGGTAGCAGGGGCTACGTCTACCAGCTGGCGATACTCACGCTGGTGTGCGGGCACTGCGGCAATCCGTCCGCGCACACGCTGAGGAAGTACGTCACCAAGTTCACGCTGTTCTTCATCCCGCTGTTCCCGTTCTCGACGAAGTTCGCGACGCAGTGCACCTTCTGCGGCATGGAGCAGCGGATCACCAAGGAGCAGGCGGAGCAGCTGCAGGCGCAGGCCGCGGGCGTTCAGCCGCAGGCCCAGGGGTACGGGCAGCCGCAGCAGCAGCCCGGTCAGCAGCCGTACCAGCACTGACGGGCCCGGGGGGAAGCCGGCCGGGCGCCGGCCCTCGGTACCAGCATCACCTGTAGAGCCGTACCTCGGGCCACGCCGCCCGGCAAGGAGAATCTTGAGCCCGAGCTCGAACCGCCTGTTGTACGCCGTGCTGCTCACGGCGTCCGCAGCCGTACTCCTTGCCGGCTGCGGCGACGAGGGACGGATGAAGAGCGCGGGCGCGACCCCCACGGCGGTCGGCCCCGTACGGCTGTGGCCCGATCTGCCGCCCGTCACCGCGCCGCCCAACGACTACGGCGAGACGGACACCGAGCGCGTCCCCGGCATCAAGGTGCCGGGCGACAACGTCCGCGCACTCGACGCCGTCGCCGTCGTGCAGGCCGAGGCCGCGGCCCACCCCGATCAGGTCACCGGCGTCGACGGCCTCTACCAGGAGACCGTCCAGCAGCTCGGCACCTGCGAGGAGAAGCCGAAGTCCTGTCCGGTCCTCGCGCCGTACTACCGCGATCTGACCGGCGACGGCCACGAGGAGCTGATCGTCGGCATCAAGATGCCCGAGCAGCAGACGGCGGTGCGTGTCTACATGCCCGACAAGGGCGGCCTGACCCGCGTCATGTCCACCTCCGACCAGGTCGTCAGCGTGGATCTGGCCGGCCGGGACCTGATCATGCGCTCCGTCTCGGCGGGCATCCCCGGATACGAGTACCGCACCGCCTGGTCCTGGGACGAACCGCAGCACGCCATGCTGCCCACCCGTGACGAGATCGTCCGCGTCAAGTCCTCACGCTCCCACGCGCCCGAGCGCTCGGCGGCCCGGCAGTGAATCGGCCTCGGCTCCCCCGCTGGACCGCGACCCTCACCTGGAAGGCCGCGGTCTTCATCACCGTGATGTGCTGCGCACTGGCCGCGATGCTCGGCGCGCTGGTGCACGCATCGATGACCCGGCAGACGGTGGATCAGGCCCGGGAGAAGGCGCTGGCCCGACTGGTCGAGGTCACCCGGGCATACGAGTCGGGCGACCCGGTGCCCCGGTTCGGGGGCGTCGACCCGCCGGGGCTGCCGCACTCGCTGCGCGCCCTCGCCGTGGGCGGGAAGCGCGGCACGATGGTCGAGAGCTTCCGGGGCCGCCCCACCATGTGGGCCGCGGGCCCGGCCGACGGGCGGGCGCTCGCCGTCCGCGTCGACTACACCACCAGCGCGAACACGATCACCGGCCTGGACCGGGCGATCGTCGGCTCCTCGGTGCTGGCCATCGGGGCGACGCTGCTGGTGGGCGCGTTCGCCGTCACCAGGATCACGCGCAGGCTCCATCTGACGGCGCAGGTCGCGCGGAAGATCAGCGCGGGCGACCTGGACGCGCGCGTCAACGACCCGCGCACCAAGGACCCTTCGCGCCCCCAGGACGAGGTCGCGACGGTCTCCGGCGCGCTGGACACCATGGCCTCGTCCCTGCAGGGCAAGCTGCTGAGCGAGCAGCGGTTCACCGCCGACGTGGCGCACGAGTTGCGTACGCCGCTGACCGGACTGTCCGCCGCGGCCGAGCTGTTGCCCGAGGGCCGTCCGGCCGAGCTGGTGCGGGACCGGGTGCGGGCGATGCGCTCGCTGACCGAGGATCTGCTGGAGATCTCCCGTCTCGACGCGGGCAGCGAGACGGTGGACCTGGACGTGCACGAGCTCGCGTATCTGGCCGAGCGGGTGGTGCGGGCCTCGGCCACGGACACGGAGATACGGGTCCTGCGCGACGCGACCGTGGAGACCGACAGGCGCCGGCTGGAACGGGTGCTCGGCAATCTGGTCGCCAATGCCCACAACCACGGGAAGCCGCCGGTGGTGCTGACCGTGGACGGCGCTGTCGTGACGGTCGCCGACCACGGCACGGGCTATCCGGAATACCTCCTCGATCACGGGCCGCAGCGCTTCCGTACGGACGCCGGCAGCAAGGGCCACGGGCTCGGACTGACCATCGCGGTCGGCCAGTCGGCGGTGATCGGCGCCGAGCTGCGCTTCTGGAACGCGCCCGGGGGCGGCGCGGTGGCCCGGCTGACCCTGCCGGAGTACGCAGGGCCCGTGGATGGCACGGACGACGTCGCCGACAACGCGGTGGAGCACGGCCGGACGGGCTGACTTCGGCCCGTCCAGTACCTGAGCAACCGGGTCCGGGACCGAGCCCCGGCTACGTTGCGAGGCATGACCGCAACGACGACGAGGCCGGCGGACGCTCCCCCGCCCGACCTCCGCCTCCCCAAGCGGCGGGGCGTCGAACTCTCGCTCCTCGTCTGCGCCGTCCTCATCTCCGTCTACGGCTACATCGACGTGGGCCTGACGAAGAACAACGCCGTCCCGCCCGACGCCGCGCGCTACGGAGCGGGCCTCGGCGTCCTGGCCCTGCTCGCCCATCTCGCCGTACGCCTGCGCGCCCCTTACGCCGATCCGCTGCTGCTGCCCATCGCGGTCCTGCTCAACGGCATCGGCCTGGTGCTCATCTACCGCCTCGACCTGGACACTCCCGGCGAGGTGGCCGCGCCCGCCCAGCTGATCTGGTCCACCGTCGGCGTCGGCCTGTTCATCGCCGCCGTCGTCCTGCTGCGCGACCACCGGGTGCTGCAGCGGTACGCGTATCTCTCGGTCGCCGCGGCCCTGGTCCTGATGATCGTGCCGATCCTCTTCCCCGCCGTGAACGGCGCCAAGATCTGGATCCGGATCGGCGGACTGTCCTTCCAGCCGGGCGAGTTCGCCAAGATCCTCCTCGCCGTCTTCTTCGCCGCGTATCTCGCCGCCAACCGCAACGCCCTGGCCTACACCGGCCGCCGGATCTGGCGGCTCCAGCTCCCCACCGGCCGGGTGCTCGGCCCGATCGTCGCGATCTGGCTGCTCAGCGTCGTCGTCCTGGTCCTCGAACGGGACCTCGGCACCTCGCTCCTCTTCTTCGGACTCTTTGTGATCATGCTGTACGTGGCGACGGGACGGACCGGCTGGATCGCCGTGGGCCTGCTGCTCGCCGGGGCGGGCGCGTTCGCCGTCGGCTCGCTCGAACCGCACGTCAACAGCCGGGTCACGGACTGGCTCGACCCCTTCGCCTCCATCCAGGCGGGCCAGGGCCCCGGCCAGCTCGCCCAGTCGCTCTTCGCCTTCGCCGCGGGCGGGATGCTCGGCGAAGGGCTCGGACTCGGGCACTCCGTCCTCATCGGCTTCGCCGCCAAGTCGGACTTCATCCTGGCCACCGCGGGCGAGGAGCTCGGCCTGGTCGGCCTGACCGCGATCTTCCTGCTGTACGGGCTTCTGGTGGCCCGCGGCTACCGCGCCGGGCTCGCCCTGCGCGACCCCTTCGGGCGGCTGCTCGCCGTCGGCCTCGCCTCGATCATCGCCCTCCAGGTCTTCGTGATCGCGGGCGGAGTGATGGGCCTGATCCCGCTCACCGGTATGGCGATGCCCTTTCTGGCGCAGGGCGGTTCGTCCGTCGTCACCAACTGGATCATCGTGGCGCTGCTCATCACGGTCAGCGATTCGGCCCGCGCGCCGCACCCCGAAACGCCCGAGCCGGGCGCACTCGCCCCGCTCCCGGACCGGGAACCGGCCTTGGACCTGGAGGACGAACGGTGATCCGCTACATCCGGCGGGCCGCCGTCCTGTGTCTGCTGCTCATGGCAGCGCTGCTCGTCAACGCCGCCCGGGTGCAGATCTTCGAGGCCACCTCACTCGACAAGAACCCGGCAAACCGGCGTGTGGCGATCGCCCGTTACGACGATCCGCGCGGGGACATCCTGGTCGGCGGCCGGGCCGTCACCGGCTCCAGGGACTCCGGCCAGCAGCTGCGCTTCGAGCGCACCTACACCGAAGGCCGGCTGTACGCGCCCGTGACGGGCTACTCCTCGCAGACCTACGGCACCAGCCTGCTGGAGAACGCCGAGGACGGCATCCTCTCCGGCTCGGCCCCGATGCTCGCGCCGCTGCCCTTCTGGAACGACATCAGCCGCGGCGAGTCGGCCGGCGGCAAGGTCGTCACCACCATCAAGCCCTCCATGCAGCGGGCCGCGTTCGACGGCCTGGGCGGACGGCGGGGCGCGGTCGCGGCCATCGAGCCGTCGACCGGGAAGATCCTGGCGCTGGTCAGCAGCCCCTCGTACGACCCCGGAGAGCTCTCCGGCACCGGGCCGCCGGTCAAGACCGCGTGGGCGAGGCTCAATGCGTCGGGCCATCAGCCGATGCTCAACCGGGCCATCCGGCAGACCTATCCGCCCGGCTCCGCCTTCAAAATCGTGACGGCGGCGGCGGCGCTGGACTCGGGCGTGGTCAGCGATGTCGACGAGCCGAGCGGCGCACCCGATCCGTATGTCCTGCCCGGGACCCGCACCACGCTCCCCAACACGGCGAGGGGCTGCGGCGATGCCTCGCTCGCGTACGCCATCCAGTGGTCGTGCAACACCGTGATGGCCCATATCGGGGTCCAGGTCGGGCTGGCCGGAATGCTGGACACGGCGGGCAGATTCGGCTTCAACGACCCGTCGCTGAGGATTCCCTCGGGCGTCGCCACGTCCAATTTCGACCGCCGGATGAGCGTCGACCAGGTGGCTCTCTCCTCGATCGGGCAGTTCGACACCACGGCGACCCCGCTCCAGATGGCGATGGTCTCGGCAGCGGTGGCCAACGGCGGCGATCTCAAACGCCCCTATCTCGTGGACCGGGTGACCCGCTCGAACGGCCACACGCTCTCGCAGAACACCCCGGTCTCGTACCACCAGGCGATGAGCCCGGCGACGGCGCAGCAGCTCCAGGAGCTGATGATCAGGGCGGTCGAGGAGGGCACCGGCGAGAACGCCGCGATCGACGGGGCAAGGGTGGGCGGCAAGACGGGCACGGCACAGCACGGTCTCGACAACTCCGCCACGCCGTACGCCTGGTTCATCTCATGGGCACAGGCCGAGGACGCGATCCGCCCGGCGGTCGCGGTGGCGGTAGTGGTCGAGGACGCGTCTGAAGTACGCGGCGAGATCAGCGGCGGGGGCAGCGCGGCGCCGATCGCCCGGGCGGTGATGGAGGCGGCACTGAGAGACTGACCGCATGGTGGTGGAACAGGCGCTGGAGCGGATCGGGCGGCTCGATCCCGGGCTGAGCGCGTTCGTCGAGGTCTGGCCCGAGCGGGCTCTCGCTCACCGCGCGGGTCGCCGACTACCTCTGTCCGGTCTGCCGTTCGCGGTGAAGGGGCCCTCCGGAATCCGCTCGTACGCGGCCCGTCGGCTGATCGCGGCGGGCGCGGTCCCGGTCGGTTCGACGTCGGTGCCGGGCCCCGGCACGTACTGGCAGACGTGGGGTCTCGGCGCCCACGGCCGCACACTCAACCCGTGGCGCGCGGACCGTACGCCGGGCGGTTCGTCGGCGGGTTCGGCGGTGGCCGTCGCGGCGCGGATGGTGCCGCTGGCCACGGGAAGCGACGGGGCGGGTTCGGTACGGATCCCGGCAGCGTGGTGCGGGGTGTTCGGCCTGAAGACGACGAACGGGCTGCTGCCGTCGCCGGACCGGACGGGCCTGGCGTCAGCGGGTGTGCTGACCCGCTCGGCGGCGGACGCGCGGGCCTATCTGAGATGTGTCCTCGACGGTTACGAGCCGGTCCGGGTGCCCCTGCCGCTTTGTGCGCGTTGGTCACCGGACCTGGGGTACGCCGAGACCGACCCGGAGGTGGAGTCGGTCGCCCGGTCGGCAGTGGACCGGCTGGCGTCGGCAGGTGTCGTACGCGTCGACAGGCGGCCCTTCGCCCTGCTCGACCCGAAAGACGCCTGGCAGTCGACCCGGCGCGGGGAGCCCGCGGCCGCCGCGGACGTGCGGGCGGAGAACGACCGCCGGCTCGCCGGACTCTTCAGGGACACGGACCTGCTCCTCACCCCGGCGACCCCGAACCGCCCGCACGGCCACGACGGCCCGGGCGAGCTCTACTCCACGGCCCTGACCTGGGCATTCAACCTGAGCGGCCACCCGGCGGCAAGCATTCCGGCGGGCTTCACGAGCGACGGCTGCCCGGTCGGCCTGCAACTGGTGACGGCCCGCGGCACGGACATCTCGCTCCTCGAAATGGCGGTGGCGGCGGAGAGACACACGATTAGGGTGCGCCCATGACCAACCAACCGAAGCCCTACGAACTCGCCCAGGTGAACATAGCCCGACTCAAATTCTCATTGGACTCCCCGGAGCTGAAGGACTTCGTCGACGGCCTCGACCCGGTGAACGCCGTCGCGGACGCGGCGGACGGCTTCGTCTGGAGGCTGAAGAGCGAGAGCGGCAACGCGACGGACGTCCCGGTCTTCGCGGACGAGTGGCTGATCGTGAACATGTCCGTGTGGCGGGACACCCACGCGCTCACCGCGTTCATGTACCAAGGTCAGCACCGGGAGCTGCTGAGCCGCCGCTACGAGTGGTTCGAGCGGGTGCAGGAGGCGATGACCACCCTGTGGTGGGTGGATTCGGGCCACCGCCCGACGGTCGCGGAGGCGGAGAAGCGCCTGCTCCACCTTCGCGAACACGGACCGACACCTGAGGCGTTCACATTGAGGGCGAGCTTCCCGCCGCCGGCCTAGGCTCCCTGCGCGCCCTGCGCGATCGCCTCCTCGACCTCCGAGACCCGGGCCTGCTCCTCCGCGGCGAAGCGTTCGCGGTCGAGCTGTTCGGCGATCTCCTCGTCCTGGGACATCAGGAGGTCGAGGTTGGCGTCACCCAGCTCGAAGACCCCCATGTCCAGATAGGCCTGCTGCAGCCGCTCGCCCCACAGCCCGATGTCCTTGACGCACGGAACGATCCGGCTGAACAGCAGCTTGCGGAACAGCTGCAGGTATTCCGACTGCTCGGAGAGCTCGGCCGCCTCCTGCTTGGGGATGCCGAAGTTCTCCAGCACCTCCACCCCGCTGAGCCGGTCGCGCATCAGATAGCAGCCCTCGATCACGAACTCCTCGCGCTCGCGCAGCTCCGCGTCACTGAGCTCCTTGTAGTAGTCGCGCAGCGCCATCCGCCCGAACGCGACATGGCGGGCCTCGTCCTGCATGACGTACGCGAGGATCTGCTTGGGCAGCGGCTTGTCGGTGGTGTCCCGCAGCAGGCCGAACGCCGCAAGCGCGAGCCCTTCGATCAGGACCTGCATGCCCAGATACGGCATGTCCCAGCGGGAGTCGCGCAGGGTGTCGCCGAGCAGTCCCTGGAGGTTGTCGTTGACCGGGTAGAGCATCCCGATCTTCTCGTGCAGGAACCGGCCGTAGATCTCGGCGTGCCGGGCCTCGTCCATGGTCTGGGTGGCGGAGTAGAACTTCGCGTCCAGATCGGGGACCGACTCGACGATCCGCGCGGCGCACACCATCGCGCCCTGCTCGCCGTGCAGGAACTGGCTGAACTGCCAGGACGTGTAGTGCTTGCGCAGCTCACCCTTGTCCTTCTCGGTCATCTTCGCCCAGTGGCGCGAGCCGTAGAGGGTGAGGGCCTCGTCGGGGGTGCCGAGCGGGTCGCAGGGATCGACCTCCAGATCCCAGTCGATGCGTTTGGCGCCGTCCCACTGCTTGTCCTTGCCCTTCTGGTAGAGGGCGAGGAGCCGGTCGCGGCCGTCCTCGTACTCCCAGCTGAAACGGGCGGCACCGGAGGCAGGGACCTGCCAGTGGAGGGTTTCGGGGGCGTGTGTGTAGCGGTCGTACGTCGACACCGGCGACTCCTTCGCCTCATATCCCGTATACCGAAGGCCACTTGGCAGGCTCACACGTTGGTAGACGAAGAGTCAACAAGTCGTACGCAAGGGATTGACGGGCTTACTGACAGGGAGTCTCATAATGGCCATGACGACAGTGACCGAACAGGACATCCGGCTGCTCCGCGACGCACTCGGCCCGCTCCGCGACCGCGAGCAGGTCGCCGAGCGCCTGCTCGAGTCCTCCGCCAAGCACTCCTTCGACCCCGACAAGGAACTCGACTGGGACGCCCCGGTCGAGGAGGGCAAGTGGTTCTGGCCGCCGGAGCTGCTCTCCCTCTACGACACCCCGCTGTGGCACACGATGTCCGAGAAGCAGCGCTTCGACCTGGCCCGGCACGAGTCCGCGGCGCTCGCCTCGCTCGGCATCTGGTTCGAGATCATCCTGATGCAGCTGCTGGTGCGGCACATCTACGACAAGCCCGTGACCAGCAACCACGTGCGGTACGCGCTCACCGAGATCGCCGACGAGTGCCGGCACTCGATGATGTTCGCCAGGATGATCCAGAAGGGCGGGACACCGGCGTATCCCCCACCGCGGATCTACCACAATCTGGGGCGCGTCCTGAAGACGATCTCGACCACGCCCGGTTCCTTCGCGGCGACGCTGCTCGGCGAGGAGATCCTCGACTGGATGCAGCGGCTCACCTTCCCCGACGAGCGCGTCCAGAGCCTGGTGCGCGGGGTGACCCGAATCCACGTGGTGGAGGAGGCGCGCCATGTCCGGTACGCCCGCGAGGAGTTGCGCCGCCAGATGGTGACCGCGCCGCGCTGGCAGCAGGAGTTCACCCGGCTCAGCTGCGGGGAGGCGGCGCGGGTCTTCTCCATCTGCTTCGTGAATCCGCAGGTGTACACGAACATCGGCCTCGACCGGCGCGAGGCGGTCGCCCAGGTCCGCGCGAGTGGACACCGGCGAGAGGTGATGCAGTCGGGCGCGAAGCGGCTGACCGACTTCCTCGATGACATCGGCGTCCTGCGGGGGCCGGGGCGTCGGCTGTGGAAGCGCTCAGGACTCCTCGCCTGATCCCGCACAGGGCATACGCTGCGAGCATGACCAGTCCCGCTCCAGCGACCCGTGCCTACCGGCGGCTCAGCGTCGAGGAGCGCCGCAGACAGCTCCTCGCGGCCGCGCTCACCCTCTTCGCGCACCAGCCGCCGGACGAGATATCCCTCGACGACGTGGCCGAGGCGGCGGGGGTCTCGCGGCCCCTCGTCTACCGCTACTTCCCCGGCGGCAAGCAGCAGTTGTACGAGACGGCACTGCGGTCCGCCGCCGACCAGCTGGAACTGTGCTTCACGGAGCCGCCCACGGGCCCGCCGACCGAGCGGGTCGCCCGGGTGCTTGACCGGTATCTCGTCTTCGTCGACGAGCACGACGCGGGGTTCAGCGCGCTGCTGCGGGGCGGAAGCGTCGCCGAGACGTCCCGTACGACCGCGATCGTCGACGAGGTGCGGCGGGCCGCGGCCGAACAGATCCTCGTCCACATCGGCGCGGACCGGCCGGGACCGCGGCTGCGGATGATGGTGCGCACCTGGATCGCGGCGGTCGAGGCGGCGTCGCTGATCTGGCTGGACGAGGGGAAGCAGCCGTCGGCGGCCGAGCTGCGGAACTGGCTGCTGGACCACCTCATCGCGCTGCTCGCGGCGACAGCGGCGACGGATCCGCAGACGGCGGAGGCGGTCGCGGAACTGGTGGCGCTGGAGGCGCCGTCGGGGGCGGTGGGGAAGCTGGCGGGGCGGGTGGGGGTGGTCGTGGGCGAGGCGAGGGGTTTGCCGTAGCGGGCGGGTTCGCCTGCGGCGGGGTGAAGCCCGCCGCAGGCGCCCGGACCCGCGACGTCACAGGTCGTGGCCCAGCCCCGGGCCCCCCGGAACATCCACCCACCCCGTGTCCACCACCCCCGCGAACGCGCTCCGCGCCAGCGGCTCCGCCTCCACCAGCAGTGGACCCACCAGATCCGCCGGCACCGTCGCATGCGGAAGGGCCGCGGCCAGATGCGCCGCAGCCAGTGACGCGACGCCCAGTTCCGGCATCGTGCCGATCTTCACCGCGAGGCCCGCGGACTCCGCCACCGCCGCGATCTGCCGCGCCCGGTGGAGCCCGCCGACCTTGAGGATCTTGATGTTGAGGACATCCGCGGCGCCACGGCGGACGATCTCCAGCGCGTCGTGCGGCGACTGCATGCTCTCGTCGGCCATCACCCGCACCCCGCCACCGCCACGCAGCGCCGCCATGCCGGTCAAGTCCCAGCGCGGCAGCGGCTGTTCGACCAGATCGAGGCCCGCGTCGGCGAGCCGGGCCACGGTCCTGGCGGCCGTGCCGGGGTCGTAGCCCTCGTTCGCGTCGAGGGACAGTTCGACGGAGTCGGGCACGGACTCTCGTACGGACCGGACCAGTCCCACATCCAGATCCGGATCCTCGCCGCCCTTGACCTTGATGTGGGTGAAGCCCTTCGCTGCGTACGCGGTCGCCTCCTCCGCCATCTCCTCGACGGTGCCGAGTCCGACGACCCAGGTGGTGGGGACGCGTGGGCGGACGCAGCCGCCGAGCAGCAGATGCACGGGCCAGCCCGCCGCCCGCGCCGCGAGGTCGTGCAGCGCGATGTCCAGCGCCGCCTTGGCGAGATGCTGGCCGCGGATCGCGGCGTCCATCGCGGTGTGCGCTCCGGCCAGGTCGCGCGGGTCGCGGCCGATGAGTGCGGGGGCGGCGTGTTCGGTGAGGGCGGCCTCGAGACCGGCGAGGGTCTCTCCGGTGTAGGCGGTCATGGGGGACGCCTCGCCGAAGCCGGACTCGCCGTCGGCGGTGCGTACTTCGACGACCAGGCTGATCAGTTCGGGGCTGGTGCCGCTGCTGATGACGAAGGGGCGTCGGTAGGGTGCCCTGACGACGCGCGTGTGGACCGAGGCGATCTTCAAGCACGGCTCCTTCGAGTTACGGCCCGGACCGTAAGGGCGCGGGCGCGTGTGGGGGGCGGCCAGGGGGTGTCTTTTGGATCAGGCCGGATCAGCGAGCGGGGTCTGGTGCGTGCGATCGCAGGCCGGAGGATGGGGGTCCCCCCGCCGAAGGCAGGGGGAGAGCCGACGCGGAGCGTCGGCGACTGACGACAACGCAGTGAGCGTGCGTGCCAGGGCACGCGAGCCCGGCAAGATCCGAAAGACACCCCCTAAAGGCGTACCCGGTAGACGATCGGCGGGCGGCCGGTCTGGCCCTCTTGTCGGCTGCCCGTCGGCACGGCGACCCCCGCCCGCTCCAGGCGCTTGAGGATGCGGCGCGCCGTGCGCTGCTGGACGTCCAGGTGTTCGGCGACGCGGTGCGCGGTGATGCCCTCGTCCGCGTCCTGCGCGGCCAGTTCGCGCAGCCGGTCGAGTGTTTTGGCGTTCAGTCCGACGCGGCGGGCGAGCGTCACCGTGCTCTCCGGGCCCGGAACCGGCGTCCCGGAGGACCGTTCCGCGTCGATCACGATGTCGACGTCGTCGGTCATCGAGACGACCCCGGCGACCGGGCCCACCGATCGCGCCCGGTTGACCGCGCGCCTGGCGAGCGATTCGGCCTCCGCGGCGGTGCGGCCGAGTCCGAAGCCGACGTGCGCGGCGCCGTGCCGGGCGGCGAGATCGCTGAGGAAGGGCAGACGGGTGAACTGCTCGCTGACCTCCTCCAGGACGCCACGGGTGGTGACGACCAGCCGCTCCCCGTGGGGCAGATCGGCGAGGCTGCCGCCCAGTACCCGCAGGTCGGCGGCCAGTTCGCTGTCGGCGGCCGGGAGGTCGATGATGCCGAGCGCGACCTGGGCGTCTCCGCTGTGCGCGCCCGCGGTGGCGAGGACGAGGGCCTGGAGCGTGGAACGTATGGAATGCCGGGAGGGTGCCAGACGTACGGCGTGCATCTCGTGGTCGAGCAGGTGGAAGGCCGAGCCGAGGCAGGTCAGGGCGACCCGGGTCTGCTTCTTGTCACGGGCCGTGAGATGGAACTCCGCCAGGTCCTGCGAGGTCAGCCCCGGCCGGTAGGGCAGTACATGCACATGCTCGGTGGGCAGCTTGGCCTCGGTGAGCGTCTCCATGACCTCGCTGCGGCGCAGCGTGTCGATGGAGATCCGGGAGACGTCGTGGCCCAGCCGGAGCAGTTCGACGAGGGCCCGCAACAGCGTCGCGCCGTTGTACGGGACATACATGGCGGGCCGGTCCAGCAGACCGGCGGCCGTCGCGAGGGTGTGCGGCACGACGCCGGTGAACAGCAGCGCGTCCACGTCGGCCTGCGCCCGCGCGACCACGTCGAGGGTCTCGTCCTCGTGGCGGTACGGGAGCGGCACAAGACGGTCGGCCCCGGACGAGCCGCCGACCGCGACCACCTTGGGCACAAGGTCCTCGGGACCGATCACGCCGACCGTGAGAGCCATCGGCCGGTCTCCGTTCTTCTGGAGTGGTTCTGCGGTACTTCTGGACGGGGTTGACGCCCGGCAACCGCGGTTCTAATTTCGGCCCAGGCCATAACCGCATGCTTGCGGAGAGGATAGTGCCCCGATGCCCGAACGGGAAATGCCACTGCCCACAGTTCTCGACGCCCGCGGCCGCACCTTCGGCGAGGAGGAACGGGCAGCGGTTCTGCGCGTGCTGGACTCCACCGTCCTGTGCAGCGCCTTCGGCAGTGAAGCACGCTCCCTCGAAGCCGAGATGAGCGGGATGTACTCCCGCGCGCACACGGTCGCCTGCAGTTCGGGGACGGCCGCGCTGCATCTGGCGGTCGCCGCGGCCGGGGTCGGCCCGGGCGACGAGGTCGTCACAACGCCGATCTCGGACTTCGGCACGGTCGCGCCCGTACTGGCGCAGGGGGCACGCGTGGTGTTCGCCGACGTACGCGCCGAGGACGGCAACCTCGACCCCGAAGCGGTCGAAGCCGCCGTCACGCCGCGCACCAAGGCCGTCATCGCCGTGCATCTCTTCGGCGGCGCGGCGGACATCGACGCACTGCGCGCGGTGTGCGACCGGCACGGGCTCGTACTGATCGAGGACTGCGCCCAGGCCTGGCTCGGCGAGGACGCCGGGGGCCGGCTGCTCGGCACGGTGGGCGACATCGCCTGCTTCAGCCTTCAGCAGTACAAGCACATCACCGCTGGCGACGGCGGCCTCGCGCTCACCGACGACCCGGCACTCGCCCGCCATATGCGGCTGTTCATGGACAAGGGCTGGGACCGCACCGAGGGCCGCATCCACCGGGAGCCCGGCCTCAACTACCGGATGCCCGAGCTCGTCGCGGCGGTCGCCCGCGCCCAGCTCACGAAGGTCGCGGACGTCGTACGCGTACGGCGGGAGCGCGCGGAGCGGCTGGCCGCGGCGATCGCCGGGATCCCGGGCGTCGAGATGCCCGCGCGCCGCGCGGGCCACGCCTGGTGGGTGGTGCCGCTGCTGGTCGACGACAACGCCCGCTGGGCCAAGAAGCTCCAGGCCGCGGGTATTGGGGCACTGCCCGGCTATCTGGAGCGCCCGCTGTACGCCAACCCGGCACTGCCCGGATATCCACCGGGCCTGTGTCCCCGTGCGGAGCGGCTGATCGACCGTACGCTGCTGGTGCTCCAGTGGAACGAGGGGTACTCGGAGGACGACGTGGACCGGATCGCCCGTGCCCTGGCCGACGGGGAAGGCCGATGAGCGCGCAGGAGTGGCTGCGTCCGTCCGCCGAGGAGTTCATCGGCTGGGACGTGGACGTGCTGTACGGGCCGTGGCCTCGGCACCACCGCGACATCGGGCTCCCGGAGGTCCGCGAGCGCCTGGGCCGTTCGCCCGTCGCCTGTGCGCTGGCCCTGTCGACGCGCGGCCCGCTCTTCGACGACGGCGAAGGCAACGCCGAGACGGTGCGCGACCTCGCCGACTGCCCGGAGCTGCTTCCGGTCGGCACGATCGACGTACGGGACGCGCTGACCGCGGAGGACCGGCTGGACGAACTGGCCGCGGCCGGAGTGCGGTTCCTGCGGCTGTTCACGATCGAGCAGATGGCCGAGCCCGGCTTCCCCGGCTACCGCCGGGTCGTCTCGCTCGCCCTGGAACGCGGCCTGACACTCCTCCACGACGGCGACCCACGCCGCTTCGGCCCGCCCCTCATGGGTCTCGGCGCCGACGTGCTCTTTCTCGACCTGCACGCCTATCTGCTGGCCGACTTCCTGCTGATGGCCCGCGAGGAACCCGGATTCCGGGCCACCACCCGGATGCTGTCGGGACCCGACTCCATCGAGCGCGTGGTGGAGACGGTGGGCCCGCGCCATCTCGTCTTCGGCTCGCGCACCCCGTTCATGGACATCTCGCCGCAGACGCTGCGGCTGCGGTACGCGGACATCACGGACGACGACCGCGCCGCGATCTCCACGAAGAACGTCGAGGAGCTGCTGGCCTGATGCCGATCATCGATGTGCACGCCCATGTGGGCCGCTGGCAGTTCCACCTCACCGCCGGTGACGCGGAGAGAAATCTTCGGCAGATGGACCGCTACGGCATCGATCTGCAGCTGGTCTCCGCGTCGGAGGCGGTCGTGTACGACGCGGTGGGCGGCAACGCGGCACTGAGCAAGGTGCTCGCGCAGCAGCCGCGGCTGTACGGATACGCCGTGGTGAACCCCAACCGGCCCGAGGAGAGCGCGGCGGATCTGCGGCGCTGCCTGGACACGGGACGGTTCGTCGGGGCGAAGATCCACACGCACTATCCGGGGCAGTTGCCCGGGGCGCGGGCGATGGCGGAGGCGTTCGACGTGGTCGCGGAGGCGGGCGTACCGCTGCTGCTGCACACCTGGGGCGACGAGGTCACCCTCCTGCCGGAACTCCTGGCGTCCCGCCCGGGCCTGCGCGTCATCATGGGCCACGCGGGCGGCGACGCGTGGCGCGAGGCGGCGCATGCGGCCGCGTCGTGCGACCGCCTCTACCTGGAGCACTGCCGCACGGCGACGGACGCGGGCCGCATCGCCTACGCGAGGGAGGCGGGGGTCCCGGTGGAACGCCTGCTCTTCGGCACGGACGCGACGCTGATCGACCCGTGCGTGGCGTTGGGGGTGGTGCGGGATGCGGGGTTCTCTCCGGAAGAGCTGGAGAGGGTGCTGTGGGGGAACGCGGTGGGGTTGTTCGGGTTGCCTGCGGCGCTTTCCCCTACCCGCCCCTTCCCTTAACCGGGGCTCCGCCCCGGACCCCTTGCGGGGGCTCCGCCCCCGGACCCCCGCTCCTCAAACTCCCCCAGACTTCGTCCGGGGGGACCCCCAAGGGGCTGGATTTTCGGGCGGGTAGGGGAACAGGCCCGCCACAGGCGCCCCCGCCCGCCCGCGCTTAGTCGTTCTCCTTCGCCAGCTCCTCCAAGCAGGCG
The DNA here is from genome assembly GCF_036147535.1 of Streptomyces sp. NBC_00322. Lineage (NCBI taxonomy): Bacteria > Bacillati > Actinomycetota > Actinomycetes > Kitasatosporales > Streptomycetaceae > Streptomyces > Streptomyces sp. NBC_00322. Next base: position 3,140,907 of record NZ_CP108019.1, read on the forward strand.
AACACCGATTCGCGTTCCCGTACCGGGAGTTCGGGTCCGTACGGATCGTGAGCGGCGTGCTCAGGGATCAACCCCTCCCACACACCCGCCCACAGCATCCGCTGCACATACCCCTCGATCGGATCCCGGAACGTCGCCTCAGCGAAACGGTCGAGCCGACCCGACGCCCGCACAAACGCCCCGTAGTCCCCCGCGTCCCACGCGTCCAGCACCGCCCCCGTCAGCGACACCCTCGCCGCCGCGATGCCCACCAGCGCCGAGTCCGCGCCCCACATCAGGGACGGGCCGAACATCCGGTCCTCGCCGGTGATGGCGAGCTTCCCGCTCGACCGCGCCGCGCGGATCGCGTCCTGGCAGGCAATCGCGCGGTCCAGCGTGGCGAGTTTGACCCCGGCGGCCGACGGCAGGGCGAGCAGTCGGCGGATGAGGTCGGGCGGGTAGGGGTAGCCGCCCGCCTCGCCGTGGAGGAAGAAGCCGAGCACCGGCAGCCCGCTCTCCTCGGCGACCCGCTCATGGAGACGTACCGCCTCCGACTGCCCGGCCGGCCGGGAGGCGAACTGCGCCAGCGGGTAGACCATGACCGCGTCCGCGCCGAGGTCGGCTGCCTGGACCGCCATGGCGACGGTGGCGTCCCAGGCCTCCCGCAAGTTGCTCGCGCGGGCCGATCGTGGCACCCCCGCACCTGCCACGATCGGCCCTTGGACCGCTTCCCGCCAGGTGCGCAGCACCTGAAGGCGGTCGGACTCGGAGAGGTGGAGGCCGCGGCCGGTGTGCGCCCAGACGGCCACGCCGCCGATCCGCTCGGCCGCGATCCGCTCCGCGTACCCGCGCAGTGCGCCGAAGTCCACGACCCCGCCGGGGTCCATGGGCGTGGCCACCGCGGGCAGTACGGTGCCGCGCAGCCGCCGCACCAGGTCCTCCGTCGCGGAGGTGGGCGTCGCGGACATGGGCGATCTCTCCCGTCTGTTGCGGTCGTTGGCGACACGCTAGCCTTTACGGCCCGGACCGTAAAGGAGCGTCCCATGCGTCTCGGCCTGTACGTCAATCTCTACGCGGACGCGGCAGACCGGCCGCGTCTGGCCGATGCCGTGGAGCAGGTGCGGCTGGCCGAGGAGGCCGGATTCGACTGGGTGGTGCTCGGCGAGCGGCATCTGCACCGGCCCGGTTATCACGAGGCGCTCACCTCATTGGCGTATCTCGCCGCGCGCACCGAGCGGATCGGCCTCGCCACGGCCGGGCTGATCGCGCCGGTCTACCAGCCGGTGTGGCTCGCCGAGACGCTCGCGCACGTCGATGTGCTGTCGGGCGGGCGGCTCACGGCCGGTTTCGTACTGGGCTACCGGCCGGAGGAGTTCACGCTGTTCGGCACACAGCCGCGCGAGCGCGTGTCCCGTTTCGAGGAGTGCCTGGAGCTGGTCACCCGGCTGTGGACCGAGGACGAGGTCACCCACCACGGCCGCTGGACCTCGGTGGAGGACGCCTTTCTCTCGCCGCGCCCGGTGCAGTCCCCGCGGCCACGGATCTGGAACGGCGGCCGGGTCTCCGCGGCCCTGGAGCGCACGGCCCGGATGTGCGACGGCTGGACGACCTCGTTCAACGAGCTCGACTCCGAACTGCCCGGAAAGATCGAGGAGTACCACTCCTTCCCGCGCGGCGCCGCGAGTCTGGGCTCCGAGGTCATCGTCTGCCGCGAGGGTTACGCCGCCGCCACCTCGCAGGAGGCCCGGGCCGCGCTGGAGGCGCCGCTGCGCGGTCTGTACGACGCCTACGGCGACTGGAAGCGCACCTCGGCCGACGCGGCCCGCTACGCCCAGCAGTGGGACGACATCGAGGCGCGCTCGGTGATCGGTTCGGTCGACGGGTGCGTCGATCGGCTGGGAGCGTACGGCGAGATGGGCGCCGACGGGGTGGTGCTGCGCGTTCAGCCACCGGGCATGCCGCAGGCGGACGCCCTGAGCGCCATCGAGACGTTCGGCACAAAGGTGCTGCCCCGGCTGGGCGACTGAACGTCAGGACTTGAGGCCGCTGGTGGCGATGGAGTCGGTCAGATAGCGCTGCAGCAGCCCGAAGACGAGCAGGCAGGGGACCACGGTGATGGTCGCCCCCGCCATGATCTGGTTGATCGCCACGTCCTCGCCCGCGAGCGTAGCGAGTCCGACGGTGAGCGTGCGCATCGACGAGGACTGGCCGATGACGAGCGGCCACAGGAAGTCGTTCCAGTGCCAGAGAAAGACGAAGACACCCAGCGTGGCGAGGATCGGCCGGATCAGCGGGATGACGATGGTGGTGTAGATACGCCACTCGGAGGCGCCGTCGATCTTCGCGGCCTCGAAGAGCTCGTCGGGCAGCTGGTACATGAACTGCCGCATCAGGAAGACGGCCTGGGAGTTGGCCAGGGTCGGCACGATCAGGCCCCAGTAGGTGTCAACACCGCCCATCTTCGAGACCAGGATGTAGTACGGGATGAGGGTCGCCTGGAAGGGCACCATCAAGGTCGCCAGGAACGCCCAGAAGAGCACCTCGCGCCCGGGAAACCGCTTCTTGGCGAAGGCGTATCCGGCCATCGACGAGAACAGCAGGATGAGCACGACCGAAACGAGCGAGTAGATCAGTGAGTTGAGCGCCCAGCGCGTGATGTCCGCGCTCGCCAGGACGTCGGAGAAGTTCTGCCAGGTCGCCCGGGTGATGTCGAAGGCCCCGGGCAACGTCTGGCCACCGGGCGGGGCGAAGGCGACCAGCACCATGACCGCGAAGGGTGTGACGGTCACGAAGGCGACGAGGATCAGCAGTACGGGCAGTCTCAGCCGGCCTCCCATCAGTCCACCTCTCTGCCGATGAGCCGGCGCTGGATGAGCGAGAAGACCAGGACGACGAGGAAGAGCATCAGGCCGACCGCGCTGGCGTAGCCGAAGTCGAAGTACTTAAAGCCGGAGTCGTAGAGGAAGTAGACGAGCGAATAGCTGGCCCTGACGGGTCCGCCGGCCGTCATCACGTACATCGCGTCGAAGACCTGGAAGGCCTGGATCGCCTCGATGACGAGGACGAAGAAGAGCACGGGCCGCAGCATCGGCAGGGTCACGAAGCGGAAGCGCTGCCAGGCGCTCGCGCCGTCGACGGTGGCGGCCTCGGTGACCTCGCGCGGGATGGACTGGAGTCCGGCGAGAAGGATCAGCATGGTGTAGCCGAAGCCCTTCCAGGCGGAGGTGGCCGCGATGGAGGGCAGCACGAGCGACTCGTCGCCGAGGAAGTCGACCGGGCCGAGGGAGAGCGCGCCGAGTGCGGCGTTCAGCAGCCCGTCGTCGACCTCGTAGATCCACTTCCAGATGACGGCGGCCAGCACGATGCTGGTGACGTACGGCAGGAAGAAGACGCCGCGGAAGAAGCCCCGCAGCCAGATGGTGCGATGCAGCAGGACGGCCGTGCCGAGGGCGAGCAGCACCGTCATGGGGACGTAGACGGCGGTGTAGAAGGCGGTGACGCCCAGGCTCTCCCAGAACAGGTCGTCGCCGAACAGCCGCGTGTAGTTCTCGGCCCCGATGAACTGCCATTCGCCGCTCAGCCGGTAGTCGGTGAGCGAGAGGAAGGCAGCGCCCAGGGTCGGTCCGAAGCGGAAGACGATGAACAGCACCAGCATCGGGGCGACGAACGCGAGGCCCACCAGGGCCTCGCGCCGCCGCCCCTGGCGCCGGCCCGGCCGGCGCGCGGCAGCCTCGGGCGTCGCCGTCTTGCGCGTGGCCGCCCCGTCCGGGACTGTCCCGTCCGGGTCTGTCTCGTCCGGGACCGCCTCGTCGGTGACTGCCTCGCTCAACGCTGTCGCGCCAGCAGGTCGTCGGCCACCTTGGCCGCGTCGTCCAGCGCGTCCTTGGGACTCTTCTTGCCCAGCAGCGCCGCCTGGATCTCCGGTGCGAGCAGGCCCATCAGCTGGCGTGCGGCGGGATTGGGCTCACCGGGAGAGACGTTGGACAGCGCGGCCTGGTACTGCTTCGCGTACGGCGAGGCGCTCGGCACGCTCACGTCCGTACGGGGTGAGAAGTAGCCGCTGGCCTTGCCCAGGGACTTGATCTGCTCCGGCGCTGTCATGAAGGCGAGGAACTTCTCCGCGCCCGCCGTGTTCTTGGACTTGGCGTTGACGCTGAGCGCCCCGGGGATGCCGAAGGCGACCTCCCGGGCGGGGCCCTTGAGCGGCGCGCCGATGACGACGTTCTCGGGGCCCCAGGTCTTGGCGGCCAGTTCCGCGTCGGCGAGGACGACGGAGAAGCCCATGGCGGCCTGCTGCTTGCCCAGTGCCTGGTCGGCGAGCAGGTTGGTGTTCGTCATCGACGACTTGGGGACCGAGCCCGCCTTGTAGAGGTCGGTGAGGAAGGTGAGCGCCTCGACGCCCTCGGGGCTGTTGAAGGCGACCTTCTTGCCGTCCTTGGCGAAGACGGTGCCGCCCGCCTGCCACAGCAGCGGATAGAAGTTGAGGTTCAGCGAGGCCTCGTTGCTGGCGGAGTAGTCGAGGAGGGCCACGCCCTTCTGCTTGAGCTTGGGGGCTGCGGCCTTGATCTCGTCCCAGGTGGCGGGCGGTGCGGTGATACCTGCCTGGGTCAGCAGCTTCTTGTTGTAGATGGTGGTCGTGATGGTCTGGTAGATCGGCGCACCGTAGATCTTGCCGTCCTGCTTCATCGCGCCCATCGTCGCGGGCAGGAACTTTCCGGCACTGTCCTTGAGCGCCCCGTCCACCGGCCTGATGGCGCCGTTGGCGGAGAACTGGGGAATCTGGTCCGGCGTCAGCAGGACTACGTCCGGGCCCTTTCCGCCGCCGAACGCGGTGGCGATCTTCTGGTCGCGGTTGTCCCACGGCTGCTGCTCGACGGTGAGCGAGGTGCCCGGTGCCGCCTTCTCGAAGGCCTTCTCGATGCCGTCCCAGTAGGCCGCACTGGCCTTCGGGTCGGCGATCACCGGATACATCCAGACGGTGACCTTCTTCGAGTCCGAGCCCGCGTCGCCGTCCCCGCATGCGGAGAGCGAGGCGGCGAGCATGAACAGTGCGAGAGGTGCGGTGGCGCGCTTGAAGCCTGTCTTCATGGGGGCCTCCGGAAGGCCTGATACGAAGGGAGCACGGAGCCCGGCTGTTTCGGCCTGGGCCGAAACTAGTCGCGGGGGATTTGACCTGTCAATGAGTCAGTAACGGGGAACCACCCGGAACAGCTCGGGTCCACGGTTCAAAGAGAAGCTGCCGTCACTGTGGACGCACAGCCGCCTGTGCACGAAGCCCACCACGAGCGCCGGTTCATCGTCCTCCGCGTAGGGATCGACCCGGTAGATCAATGCGTTGTCCACGCTCACGTACAGCCTTTCCCGGGAGATCACGATGGACCCCGCCGCGCTTCTGCTGCCCAACCTGTACTGGCGCACCACCTGTTGACTGCCGAGATCGACCGCGAAGAGCGTGTGACCGGCGAGGCCCCACAGCCTTCCGTCGGGGCCGATCGCCACGGCGCTGACCGACCGCTCCGTGGGGACGGGCTCCAACTCCCAGAGTTTTTCGCCCGCTTGCATGTCCCAGGCGAACACCGCGCCCGACTCCCGGGTGTACTCGGTGGTGCTGAGCCCGCCGGTGATCGAAGCCCCTCCGTAGACCACACCCTCGTGCGCGGTCAGACAGAACACGGACTGGTCCTCGACCACATGGCGGACGAACCGGTAGGTCCCGGCCGCCGGATCGTGGATCGCGAGCCCGCCGCCGAGCCGGTCGCCCTCGGGGACCGTGCCCACGACGATCTTCCCGTCGGCCTCCGCCAGGCATTTGGCACGCATCTGCAGATGCGGCGCGAGGTTGAGGACCGGCTCGGGGTTGACGGGTGTGCCGGGCGGGCCGCCCGGCGAGTATTCGGCGCTGTTCCAGGGCAGGTCGGGCCGGTAGCGGTAGAGCCTGGCCTCGGGATAGAGACCGAGCCATACGGAACCGTCGGAGGCGGGCAGGATGCACTCCGTCTGTCCGAAACGGTGGAATTCCGTTGCGCCGGTGGCGGTGTTCACCGAGGCCAGACCGCCGTTGAGGAAGCCGCCCGCATAGAGGGTCTCCCCTTCGCCCGCGCCGAGCGCGAGGATCTCGATCGGGCTCTTGGTGATCCCCATGTCCGTGATCGCGTACGCGCCGGTGGCCGGGTTGTAGCGGAACATCTCGCCGCGCGAGAGCGTGCCCACGACGCTGGGGCCCGGCCAGTCGTCGAGCAGCAGCTCGGCCCAGCCGAAGGAGCGGACGCATCGCATCTTGCCGGTGAAGGTGAGACCGGTGCTGCTGAGCTGCCGGGTGGCCGGGTCGTAGCGGTGCAGTTCGCCGTGCTGGACGAGATGGATGCCGCCGCCGGGGTCGGGCGGGGCGACCGTCAGGCCGTGTGCGCCGGGGATCTCGTCGGTCCAGGCACGTGCCTGGAGGTCGTAGAGGAAGAGCGGTCCCGGCAGGTCGGAGCCGATGCGGGCGTACAGCCGTCCGTCGTGGGCGTCCAGGTCGTAGACGGCCCTTCCTTCGGCGGAGTCCAGGCTCGGGGGCATCGGGAGTTCGGTGACGGACCCGGTCGCCGGGTCCAGTTCGGCGATGTGGGCGGCCGCGTACGAACCGGAGTAGACCTTGCCGCCGGCGCAGGCGATGCTCCGTACGTACGTCTGACCCGCGACGACCTGCCCGAAGTCGGTGTACTCCTTGGCCGCCGGGTCGAAGCGGAACACCCTTCCCCCGGGGAAGGTGCCGCCCCAGATCGCGCCGTCCTCGTCGCAGGCCAGCGACCAGACGAAGGACTCCCCGTCGAGCGGCTGCCCGAGATCCTCGGCCTCGTCGCCCGCGCCGGGCCGCCAGCGGTACAGATGCGCGTTGCTGTACGTCCCCGCGTAGACGCCGTCGGGCGCGGCGGTGAGGGCCCAGGCGCCGTCCGCGTCGGCGAGCGGCGCGCTGACCAGCTGTTCGCCGGTGGCCGGATCGACGGCGGTGAGACAGGCGGGCCTGCCCGTGGACACATTCCACAGGGCCGGTCTGCCGCCGGGTCCCGGTGCGACCGTGCCGCCCAGAAGCAGGACGTCGGCGAGCGGTACACCCAGCGGTTCGGGTTCACGCATCAGCGTCTCCCGGGCCGGCGCGGTCTCACAGGAGTAACACCTCCGGCCCACAGGGGGGTTTTGGCAGTAGCCGAAAGTGATACGCCACTGCTCCTGAGGCGTCAACGGTGCCTGCCGGGCGGGCCCCGCGCTGCACTCCAACGGGTGCATGCCACGCCGCGGCGCGCCCGGTGACGGCGGCGGACGGGCCCTGCGTGAGACTGGCCCGTGTGAGAAGCGAGAACACCCCCTTCGAGGGCGGGCCGCTGGACGGGCGCGTCCTGCCGGTCCTGGTCGGGCCGACCGGCCATCCCCCGAAGTGGTACAAGGTCCCTGTCCCGAACGACGACGGCACGCCGCCGACCGTGTACGCCTACCGGCGCGTCCCCTCCGGCTACACCAAGCGGCTCGGTCTGCAGCGCGGCTGGAAGTACGAGTACGCACCGGGGGGCGTTGAGCGGCGCACACTCAAGTGGCCCTGGTCGAAGCCGAACGGCGCGCCATAAGATCACTGGACTGTCCGTCAGGGGGGATGCTCGCCATGGAGCCGCTGCAGCAGGACGATCCGCGCCAGATCGGCCCGTACACCGCGCTGGCGCGCTTCGGGGAGTCGGCGGTCTGCGTCCGCTATCTCGCGTACGGGCCGGACGGCGCGGTCTCGGTCGTCTCCGTGGCCAGGCCCGAACTCGCCGCGCTTACGGCCTTCCGAAGCCGCTTCCGCTCGGAGACGCGCAGGACGGAACGGCTGGCCGGCGGCTGGGTGGCACCCATCGAGTCCCGTACGGACGGGGATCCGATGTGGACGGCCAGCCCCTACGTCCCGGCGCTGAGCCTGCGTGAGGCGATCGCCCTCGGCGGTCCGCTGCCGGAGCGAGCGCTGCGGACCCTGGGCGCGGGGCTCGCGGAAACGCTGTCGCGGGTGCACGCGGGCGGGGCGGTGCTGCACGGTCTCGCGCCCGACACCGTGCTGCTCGCGGCGGACGGGCCGCGGCTGACGGCCTTCGGCGCTCTGGGCGCGGCGGCCGTCGCCGAGGCGCATCCGGACGGGCAACTGACCGTCAGGCTCGGCTATCTGACCCCGGAACAGGCGGTGGGCGCGAAGCCCGGACCCGCCTCCGACATCTTCGTACTCGGTCTGCTGCTGGCGTACGCGGCGACGGGCACGACCCCGCTGGGCGACGCGGACCGGATCGCGCACGCCGAGCCGGAGCTGGACGGCGTGCCCTCTGAGCTGCGTCCGCTGGTGGCGAGCTGCCTGGCGAAGCTCCCGGAGGACCGCCCGTCGGCGGGCACGGTGGCGGCGGAACTGGCCCTGGAGGGCGCGGCGGCCCTGGCCCGCGACGGCTGGCTTCCGCCGGGCCTGGTCCAAGCGGTGGAGTCGCAGGCGGCGGAGGTCGAGTCCCTGCGGTCGGGGGGTGAGCCGGCGCAGGCGGGCCCTGGGCCCATGGATGCGGTCCCCCAGCAGCATGCGGGCGGGAGCCGGGGCACGGTGGGCGCACCCGAGGGCGGACGGCTCGTCACCGGCGGCGACACCCTCGTCGTCCGTGGGCGGGGGGCCGACCGGGCGACGGCTGCCCTCGGGGTGCCCAGCGCCCGGACCGCACCGGTCGCACCTGCGGTCGCACCTGCCCTGCCCGCCGTACCCCTGCCGGTGCCCGCACCCGCAGCCCCGCCACCGCCGGCCGCGCCCGATCGGCGTGCGCTGCTCGTCGGGATCGCCGCCGGGGTCGCCGGTGTCGCGCTCGGCGGCGGCGGTGTCTACGCCCTCACTGACGATGCGTCAGAGTCCGCCCCCAAACGGGCACCCACTCCCCTGCGCACCCGCATCGCCGGAGTGCCGCCCGAGCCCGTATGGCGTTACGAGCACCCCGGCAAGGAGGACGACGCGCCGCCGAACGCCACCGTGTGGGGCGACCGGGTCCTGGTCCTGACCGGCACCGACCAGGCCGTCGGCGTGGATGTGCGCTCCGGACGCCGGCTCTGGCAGATCGCGGAGGCCGCCTCGCCCGCCCGTGCCGTACCCGTGGACGCGGAGCTCTGCTTCGTCGACGGCGGTTCCGAGTTCCTCTGGATCTCCGTACGGGACGGCCGGATCAAGCACCGGGTCGCCAAGACCAACCTCCTGGGCCCCGGCGAGACCCTGACCGTCGGGACCGTCACGGGCTGGGACGGCAGCACGCTCTGGATGACCGGGCACATCAAGAAGGGTGCCGCGACCACCGCGCACTTCCTCGCGTACGACCTGGTCGCACGCACCTGGCAGTGGCGCACGCAGATCACCAGGGGGCAGCCGCCCGCGATCCCGCGGTACGACCTGATCGCCGTCCGCGCCGCCGACATCGTCGTACGGCAGGACGCGGCGTCGCTGACCCCCGTGCAGCGCAGGGCGTCCAAGGGCGCGTCCGTGCTGCTCACGTTCGACCGGAAGACGGGCAAGCAGCTGCAGACGCTCGCGCTCCCGGGCATCGCGCCCACCGCGACCCTGACCGGCGATGCGGCGGAGAAGGTCTTCGCCGCGTCGGCGGGCGAGCTGCACGCGTACTCCAGCAGCGGCGGCAAACGGCTGTGGCGGCTGGCCACGGCCGCCGACGCGCCCGGTGAGACCGGGGTCTTCCCCTTCGGGAAGGGGGTCCTGCGGGGCTCGACGCTCTATGTCGCCAACCGCCATCAGGAGGTGTGCGCCGTCGACACGGCGACGGGCCGGGCCCTGTGGCGGCGCTCCACCGAGGCGCCGGTCTGGAGCAGCGTCCCGGCGACCGCGCTCAGCACGAGCGGAGGCACGGTGCTCGCGGGCGACGGCGTGCAGCTCACCGCGTTCGCCGGGCGCGACGGCAAGCGGCTGTGGAAGTTCCAGGAGGCGGGTGCCGGCGACGTCCCGGGTGGCTCGCGCTATGTGCCGCTGCAGGGCGGCGGCCGGATGCTCGTCGTCCAGCGGGAGCGGACCTTCTACGCGCTGCCGGTGGACTGACACGCCGGAGGCGGGCCGCACTCCCTCTCGACGAGTGACCGCGTTGCGCTGAATCGACCACCCGCCGGGCGCTCCCGGTTGCGCGCTCGCACGATGGGGCGGACGGCCCAGCCCACAGCCGGAGGTGACGAGATGTCAGGCAGCGTGCTCCGATCCGTCTGTACCGCGGCGCTGGCAGCCGCGACCGCTCTCGCGGCGGTGCCCGCGGCGGCCGAACCCGCCGCCGATCCGACGGCGAACCTCACCCGGATGCTGACACAGCTTCAGACCCTGTACCGGCAGGCGGAGGCGGCCGGTGAGAGGTACAACGCGACGGAGGAGGAGCTCACCGAGCAGCGGGCCGGGACGGCGCGGCTCGGCCGCGAGCTCGCGAAGGCCCGCAATGCCCTCAGCGCGAGCCGGGGCGAGGCGGGACGGCTGGCACGGCTGCAGTACCAGGGCCAGTCCGAGCTCTCCTCGTATCTCCAGCTCCTCCTCGCCCGGAACCCTCGCCAGGCCCTCGACCAGGACCACCTCATCGAGCGCGCGGCCATTGAGCGGCTGGCGACAACCGCCAGGCTGGAGACGGGAGCACGGCGGGCCGCGGGACTTGAGGCCGCGTCCCGCGACGCCCTCGACAAGGAGCAGACCCTCGCGGCGCGGCAGAAGAAGGCGAACGAGGCCGCGACGGCGAAACTGAGGGCCGTCGAGGCGATGCTCGCCTCGCTCTCGCCGGAGCAGATCGCCGGGCTGACCGCGCTCGAGCAGTCCGGCACCGACAAGGCGCAGGAGGAGCTGATCGCCTCGGGCGCGCTCGCGGGCGACCGCACGCCCACCGAGGAGGGCGAGGAGGCACTGCGGTACGCGGTCGAGCAGATCGGCAAGCCGTATCTCTGGGGTACCGAGGGACCGGAGTCGTACGACTGCTCGGGACTGACCTCCCAGGCCTGGGCGACGGCGGGCCGCGAGATCCCGCGGACGAGCCAGGAGCAGTGGGAGGAGCTTCCCAAGGTCCCGCTGCGCTCACTGCGCCCCGGCGATCTGGTCGTCTACTTCCCCGAGGCCACCCATGTGGCGATCTATCTGGGCGGCGGCATGGTGGTCCACGCCCCGCGCCCCGGAGCCACCGTCAAGGTCTCCCCCGTCGCGGCGAATCCGCTGCTCGGTGCGGTACGCCCGGACCCGGACGGCAGCCCGCTGAGTTCGTACACCCCGCCGCGGCTCCCGGACGGAGCCACGGCGGGACCGGACACCGGCTACTCGCAGGCGGAGCCGCCGGACGCCGCGGAGACTTCAGCCAGGTAGGCGTTCGCCTTCTCCGGCTCGGAGAGGTTTTGTGTCAAGCCGCCTGCCCACGCCCGTCGCGGCGGCAGTCCCGACACTTTGCGCAGCCCTCTGGCAGAGACCCTGTCCCGGTCCACAGCAGTCGACCGCATCTGGCACAGTCGTGCTCCCGTGCGACGCTCGCGCCTGCCCTCAAGACACACCTCCGGCAGTGGCTAAGGTTCGGGAAGAGGCGGAGGAGGCGGAACCGCTGTCTCGGTCTCGGTCATCGTCACCGTCACCGTGGGCGTCGGTGGCACGACCGTCACCGTCACCGTCGGGACCGGCGTGGGTGTCGGCGTGGGCGTGGGCGTGGGCGTAGGCGTGGATGACGGCGTGGGCGTGGGCGTGGGCGTCGGCGTAGACGTCGGGACCGGCCTGGATGTCGGCGTAGACGTCGGGACCGGCCTGGATGTCGGCGTAGACGTCGGGACCTGCCTGGATGTCGGCGTAGACGTCGGGACCGGCCTGGATGTCGGCGTAGACGTCGGGACCGGCGTGGATGTCGGCTCAGAAGGACTGTCCACAGCTGCCAAAATGGCGCCGAACGCGGTAGAGGCCAGGAGGAGCAGCAGGAGGGCCGCCAGACCCACCACCCACTTCAGCATGCCGAGCTGCCCCCACCAGCCCCGCATCCCACGCGGCCTGCCGGGCTCGCCTGGATCATCCGACCTGGCCATACCGAGCACCCAGCTCAGTGGAACACGAAGCTCGTGCTCCCGCACCATGGAGCCAATGACCGAGCCGCTCCTCGTCGACCCCTACGCTGCGGAAGTGGAGACCGGCATCAAGCCCGGCACCATCCGCCAATGGCTCCGCCGCGGACACCTCAACCACATCTAGCCAGTAGTGGCGAGTGTTGATCGCCCGAGGGTGGTGCTGGTAGTCGATCGCTGGGGTGGCTACTCTCACCCCTCTACTGGGTAGTGGGGTGCACCCCACTAGCCGGTTTTGCGGGTTCCGGCGGATGGGGCGCTATCTGCTAACGCGCTGATCAGCGCTGCTTTTGGCTGCTATCAGGACTGCTGTCGACAGCAGCCCCTGGCCGCTATCGACAGCGTCCCGAGGCGGGCGACCAGTAAGGACCGCCCGCTAGCAGTGCCGCTAACGTTAGCGGCACTGCCGGACACCGGGGCCGGGCCGTCCGTGGGCCGTCCGAGGGCGGCCGAAGACGACCGACAACGACGGTTGGACCGCTGGTCAGAAGCCCGTCAGGCTCCGGCAACCGCCAAATACGCGGCTGTCTTCTCCGGCTCGTAGAAGAAGTTCTCGAAGTCGGCCGGGTCGTTGAAGCCGTTCGCGAACCGGTTGGCGACCGGCTGCAACTGACCGCCCGCGCCGATCAGGTTGAGTACGTGCTCCGGCGGGACGCCGAGCATCGCGTTCGTCCACTTGGTGACGTGCTGCGCCGTGTCCCAGTAGCGGTCGAACGTGGACTGCATCCACTCCTCGTCGAACGGCCCGTCGCCGTGTCCGGTGATCGAGGCGAGATACGAAGCGGCGCACTTGGACGCCGAGTTGGAGCCCTGTCCGGTGATCGGGTCGTTGGCGACGACGACGTCCGCGACACCCAGGACGAGGCCGCCGCCGGGGAGCCGGCCGATCGGCAGGCGGACGGTGGGGGCGTAGCGCCCGGCCAGGGTGGCGCCCGGGTCGGTCAGCTCGACCTTGGTGGCACGCGCGTACTCCCAGGGCGTGAACTTCTCCATCAGCTCAAGCGTCAGGGAAAGGTGCTCGGCGGGGTCCTTGACGTCCTGGAACACGTCGAGCGGGCCGCCCGGGATGCCTTCCCAGAAGAGGATGTCGGCGCGACCGGTGGTGGTGAGGGTCGGCATCACGAAGAGCTCGCCGACCCCGGGGACGAGGTTGCAGCGGACCGCGTCGTACTCGGGGTGTTCGGGGCGCGGGCCCAGGCCGTGGACGTAGGAGACGGCGAGCGCCCGCTGCGGGGTGTCGTACGGGGAGCGCGAGGCGTCCCGGCCGAACATCGAGACCAGTTCGCCCTTGCCCGCCGAGACCAGCACCAGGTCGTACGTACGGGAGAAGTAGTCCAGGTCCGAGACGGCGGCGCCGTGGATGACGAGCTGGCCGCCGCGCTGGGCGAAGGTATCCATCCAGCCGGCCATCTTCACGCGCTGGTCGACGGACTGGGCGTAGCCGTCGAGCTTGCCGACCCAGTCGACGGCGCGCGAGGCGTCGGGGGCGGCGACGGAGACACCGAGTCCCTCGATGCGCGGCGCCTGGGACTCCCAGAAGTTGATGCCGAGATCCCGCTCGTGCTGGAGCGCGGTGTCGAACATGCACTGCGTGGACATGACCCGGCCGGAGCGGATCTCGTCCGCCGTGCGGTTGGACATCACGGTGACGTCGTAGCCCTGGGACTGGAGGCCGAGCGCGAGCTGGAGACCGGACTGGCCGGCTCCGACGATGAGTATCTTCCGCATGGCGGGGGTTCTCCGTTGTGTAGCTACTGGGGGGTGGCTTCGAGGGCGTGGGCGACCAGTGTGAGCAGCGACTCGACCACCGTGATCCGGCTGCGTGCGTCCATGATCACCACGGGTACGTGGGGCGGAACCGTCAGGGCCTCCCGCACGTCCTCGGCCTCGAACCGCTCCGTGCCCTCGAAGTGGTTGACGGCGACGATGTACGGCAGAGCGCTGCTCTCGAAGTAGTCGAGCGCCGGGAAGCAGTCCGGCAGCCTGCGGGTGTCGGCCAGCACGACCGCGCCGATCGCGCCGCGCACCAGGTCGTCCCACATGAACCAGAAGCGCTGCTGTCCCGGTGTGCCGAAGACGTACAGCACCAGATCGTCGTCGAGCGTGATCCGGCCGAAGTCCATGGCGACGGTGGTGGTGAGCTTGTCGGGCGTCGCGGTGAGATCGTCGCTCTCCTCGCTCGCCTGCGTCATCAGCGCCTCGGTCTTGAGCGGCGTGATCTCGGAGACCGCTCCGACGAAGGTCGTCTTGCCCACGCCGAAACCGCCCGCGACCACGATCTTGGTCGCGGTGGGGGCCCGGGTGGGGTCCAACTGCCAGGCCTGCAGCTCCTCTTCGGGCTGCGGGTCGGGCGGGGCCGGCAGGGTGCCCGAGCTCGGGTCGGGGGCGAGCGTGTCAGAGGCGGCGGAGTCCACTCAGCACCCTTTCGAGCAGCGCGCGGTCGGGCTGGCCGGAGCCGTGCCCGGTCCCGAACACGCGGATCCTTCCCTGGTCGGCCAGATCACTGAGCAGCACCCGGACCACACCCAGCGGCATCTTCAGCAGCGCCGATATCTCCGCGACGGTACGCATACGACGGCACAGCTCGACGATGGCCCGCAGCTCGGGCATGACGCGCGAGGAGCCCCTGGGGAGTTCCCGGCGCTCGGCCGGTGCTTCGAGCGCGGCCACGAAGGTCTCGACGAGCAGCACATGACCGAAGCGGGTGCGGCCGCCGGTGAGCGAGTAGGGGCGGACCCGGGCCGGGCGGCGGCCGTCGCCACGCATGGGGAGCCTGCGGGCCGGTTCGGCGGCGGACGTCACTGGGCGCTCTCCTCCATCGATGTGCGCAGCTCGCTGCGGAGTTCGGGGGTGAGGACGTGTCCGGCGCGGCCGACGAAGAGCGCCATGTGGTACGCGACGACGGACATGTCGCAGTCGGGTGTGGCATGCACGCCGAGCAGTGAGCCGTCGCTGATCGACATCACGAAGACGCTGCCCTCCTCCATGGCGACCATCGTCTGCTTGACGGCGCCGCCGTCCATCAGCCGTGCGGCGCCGATGGTGAGGCTGCCGATGCCTGAGACGATGGTGGCGAGGTCGGCGCTGGAGCCCTTGGGTCCTTCCGGGCGCTCGGTGGTGGCCGCCGCGGCGTTGTGGGCGGGGTCGGAGGAGAGCAGCAGCAGCCCGTCGGACGAGACGACGGCGACCGAGCGCACCCCTGGCACCTCCTCCACGAGATTGCTCAGCAACCAGTGCAGATTGCGGGCTTCACTGCTCAGGCCGAATGTCCCGGTCGCAGTCAACTGCGTGCCTCCTCGACTGTGTCCCCCGCTTCTTCTGTTGTTGTACGTGCGCCAGTTGCAGGTGTGCCTTCTGTCTGCTGTGTGATCTCCGCCTCGGCGTCGCGGCGGCCTTCGTTGGCGCCCTGCTGGAAGCCGCCGAGGCGGCGGCGCAGGGCGTCGGCGTCGATGCCGCCGGTGCGTCCGGTGGGCGCGGCGGCGGGTTTGACGATCTTGGGGGAACGCTTGGGCAGGCCCTTGTCCGTGACGCGTTCCCAGGCGGGCTGCGCGGGCTCGAACTCCACGCCCTCGGGCTCCACGCCCTCGGGCTCCACGGCCTCGGGCTCGGGTGTTGCCTCCGGCTGCGGTTCAGCTTCGGGCTCCGGCTCCGGCTCCGGCTCCGGCTCCGGCTCCGGCTCCGGCTCCGGCTCCGGCTCCGGCTCCGGTTCGGCCTCCGGCTCCGGCTCCGGCTGCGGGTCCGGCAGGCGCATCGCGAATGTCGTTTCATCGATGCCGTCGGCCGCGTCGATCCCCTCGGCCTTGTCGCCGTCCGCCGCTAGCTCGTGAGCGTCCGGCTCCGCCTCGCGGATCGCCTGCTCTGCGGCCGCTACCAGGGGGTCGATACGCCGCGAACTGCCGGGCAGGGCGTTGGAGTTGGCCTCCGCCACCGATCCGGGCAGATGCAGCGCAGGCGCGGACCCTGCCATGGTCACCGTGGGCGACGCGGGCGCCGGCGGGCCTGTCGGCAGCAGCGCCTGCGCGATGACGACGACCGCGGCGATCCCGCCGCCCTTCTGCTCGCGCAGCTGGACCCGTACGCCATGACGCGCCGCCAGGAGCGCGGCCACCCGCAGCCCGAGGCCCTCGCCGTCCCGGCCCGTCCGCGTCTGATACGCCTGCGGGTCCTCAAGGCGGGCGTTGAGCTCGGCGATCCGCCCGGCGGTCATCCCTATGCCGCTGTCCTGTACGGAGAGCATCACCTCGCCGCTCTCCAGCAGCCAGCCCGACAGCTCGACCTGGGCGTCCGGCGGCGAGAAGGAGGTGGCGTTCTCCAGGAGTTCGGCGACCAGATGACTGAGGTCGTCGGCGGCGAATCCGGCGACCTGGGCGTGCGGCGGCAGCGACTGGATGACGACCCGTTCGTACCGCTCGATCTCGCTGACGGCCGCCCGCAGTACGTCGACGAGCGGGACGGGTCCGGGATGGCCGTGGCTGTGCTCGGCGCCCGCGAGGACCAGCAGGTTCTCGCTGTGGCGGCGCATGACGGTCGCCATGTGGTCGAGCTTGAAGAGGGTCGCGAGCCGCTCGGGGTCCTGCTCGCGCTCCTCCAGCTTCTCGATGACGCCGAGCTGACGCTCGACGAGGCCGAGGGTGCGCAGCGAGAGGTTGACGAAGGTGTGCTGGACGGTGTGCCGCAGGCGTTCGAGCTCGGCGGTCAGCAGATCGGTCTGCTCCTTGAGCTCGGCGCGTCCCGTGGCGAGTTCGGCGGCGAGCGTGTCGCGGGCGCCGGCCAGGTCGCCGCGGTCGCTGTCGAGGCGTTCGGCGCGTACTCCTAGGTCCCGCACCCTGCCGTGCAGGGTGTTCAGGGAGCGTACGACCTGCGCGAACTCGTCGTTGCGACCGGTGAAGCGGACCGGCTCCTCGACCTCGGGGGCGGCGGCGATGCGGGCCGCGCCGATCCGCAGGACGGCGAGCGGGCGGGTGAGCGTACGGGCCACGGCTGCACAGACTCCGATGGCGACGATCACCAGGCCGCCGAGAAGCGCGACCCGGATCTCCAGTGCGGTGACATCGTCGTCGCGCAGCTGCTCGAAGCGCTCGATCCGCTCGGCGGCAAGCGTCGACTCGACGCCGCGCATCTGCTCGATACGGGCGGTGAGCGAGGTTTCGAGCTTCTCGCGGTTGGACTTGCGGTCGGCCTTCGAGAGCTCGGGCTGGTCGGTCAGCCGGGCGAGGTAGATCTCGGCGGTCTTGACCTCGGCCCCGGTGACGGTGGCGGCCAGCGAGTCGCGGGCGTCCTTGTCGGCGGCCCGGTCGAAGTCGGCGAGCGCGGCGAGTTCACGCATCCGGGACTGCTGTGCGGCGGCGCTCAGCGCGTTGCGCGCGGGGTCCGCGGCGTCGTCGTCCTCGCCCTCCACGGGCAGTCCGGTGACCGGGTCGAAGCCCGGGTTGCTCTGCTTGGCGGGCAGGGCCAGCGCGGCCAGCAGCAGCCCGCGGGTCGCGGAGGCCTGCTCGACGGCGAGGCCGAGCTCGGCGGGGGCCCGGGTGCCGTTGGCCGCCCGCGGAGGGGTCTTCTCGGCCAGTTCGTCGGCCAGGGCGTGCAGGCTCGCGATGACGGCCGTGTACGCCCGGTGGGCCTCCATCGCCGTGCCCTTGCCGGTCAGCGCGGTGCGGCGGACGGAGGGGACGACGGACAGATCGCGGCCCAGATCGGCGTGGTCGTCGGGGATGCTGCCGCGGATCTCGTCGATCTGCCGGTCGACGCGGGCGCTCAACCCGGCGGAGACCGCGCGCCGGGCGGCCTTGTCGCCCTTCTGGTCCGCGCGGCCCGCGGCGATGTACGCGGTGACCTCGTCGCGCTCGTCGGCGAGGGAGTGGGCCAGGGTGACGGCCTGGCGGTCGAGTCCGGCGAGGGTGACCAGGCGCTGGGACTCGGTGAGTTCGGCGGAGGTGGCGAGGATGCCGGGGGTGCCCGCGGCGACCACCACGATGGTGACGGCGGCGACGCCGGCGACGAGGCGGTTGCGCACGCGCTTGGCGCGACCGCGCTCGGCGGGCTCGGGCGAGGGGTCCTGCGTCCGGGACGGCCGCTTGTTCTGCACCGGTGCTCGCAATCTTGCTTGACTCGTCCACCCATGAAGCAGAGATGACGACCGGTCACACGTGAGAGCCCCACCCCTGGTATGGCTTACGACCATTCCAGCGCCTTTGGGAGGGAGGCGCGCATCGGCCGCTCCGCCACCCGAAGGAGTGAACATCACTGAGGAGTTGACAAACAACTCGCCCCGGCCACGGATACGGCGGCGCGCGGGGTCCGGCTGGATCTTCCGGCCGGGCTTTGGCAGGATGCGCGCCCGCAGCTGCCCCAGGCCGCGCCGCCGCGGGTCCGGGACCCTTCTGACCTGCTGATACGAGCCATTTGCGGTGTCGTGGGGGCATCGTGAAGGAGTCATGCAGACTGGGGTCATGCGTATCGAACTGGCTAGCGCACCCGGCACCCCCGAGCGGCTCAACGAGGACTGGGCATCCGTGGCCCTGCCTGCCTCGGGCCAGGGCGGAACGATCGTGGTACTGGACGGTGTGACGCCTCCGGCGGGCGAGGACGGATGTGTGCACGGTGTGCCGTGGTTCACCGCCAGGCTCGGCGGCGCGCTGATCGAACTGTCCGGTTCACGGCGGGATATGACCCTGGCCAAAATTCTCGCCGAGGCAATCCGGCGCACCGCCGACTCCCACCGCGACACCTGTGACCTTTCTCACGTGCGTACGCCTCAGGCGACGGTGGTCCTGGTGCGCTGGGGCGGCTCGGCGGACGCCGTGGAGCATCTGGTCCTCTCCGACTCGACGCTGCTGCTGGAGTCGCCGAACGGAGAGGTGCGCCCGGTGCTGGACGACCGCATCGACCGCCTGCCCCGCGAACTGCTGCGCACACACGCCACGGCGGACGCACTGCGCAACGCGGAGGGCGGCTTCTTCACGGCGGCGGCGGACCCGGCGGTGTCGGCGCGCGCGGTGACGGGCGCGACGCCCCGGTCCGGGGTCCGCGCCGTGGCGGCGCTCACCGACGGAGCCTCACGCTGGGTCGACATGTTCGGCGAGGGCGACTGGGCCGACTGCATGGCCCTGCTCCGCAAGGAGGGCCCGCAGGGCCTGATCGACCGGGTCAGGTCGATGGAGACGTCGGCGCAGGAGCGGGGTGAGGTGATCCGCTGGAAGCTCCGCGACGACGCGACGGCGGTCTTCGCCGAGCTCTGACGCGTTCGGGGCTTCGCCCCGGACCCCGTATGCGACCTTCGGTCGCATGTCCTCAAACGCCGGACGGGCTGCAATGTGCGGCAGGGCCGCACATCCAGCCTCGTAGGATCCCCCCGGACGAAGTCTGGGGGAGGGCGGCGCGGGGGCAACGCCCGCCGCAGGCGGACCGTTCAGCTCCCCGCTCGCGCGTTCAGCTGATGCAGCAGCCGCGCCAGCTCCGCGATCTCCCCCCGGTCCCACCCCGCCAGCTTGCTCACGTACCGGTCCCGCCTCGCGTCCCTCACTCGGCGGAAGCGGAGCCGACCTTCTTCGGTGAGCCGGACGAGTGAAGCCCGGCCGTCCGCCGGATCCGGTTCGCGGGTCACCAGGCCGAGCTCGTCCAGCGCGCGCAGCTGACGGCTCATCGTCGCCTTGCCGACGCCGAAGTACGCCGCGAGTTCGGTCGCCCGCTGCTGCCCGGCTTCTTCCAGCCGGACGAGCAGCCCGTACGCGGCGGGCTCCAGCTCGGGGTGGACCTCGCGGGCCATCTCGCCCGAGGACGCCCGGGCCCGGCGCAGAAAGACCGCCAACTCCCTTTCCAGAGCAAGGAATTCGCGGTCCACACCATTCCCGCCCTTCGAGTTCGCTTCACTCCCCGTACCGCTTTCGTGCACGTCAGCACCCCTCGCGCGCTTTCCGGATTCTGAAAGTTTCTTCCGGCGCATCCCATCGCCGCAGCTCGGCCAGTATTTCGCAGGCGTAGACCAACGGCAGCCCCCTGCCCCCCTTCCACAAGGGGTTCCACGTGCCTAACTTCATTGCTGACATGTCCACACCATATGGTCCCCGCCACAGATTTCCGCCACGGCATGTCGACAGATCGCCAGATCCCCCACCGAGGTCTTCGGAGGCACGCTATGCCCGTGCACAGATCCCGAAAGACCGGCCGGTCGCATCTCGCGGCAGCCGGCATCCTCCTCGCAGTCCTGTCCCTTCTCCTCACGCTGCCCGGCGCGGCAAACGCCGATGACGTACCCCCGCGCGGCTCCGCCCACCTGGGCATGGGGGTCATCGCCCACGACGGCCAGGGAGGGCTCCCCCGTGACACCCGGGTGGTGCAGACGGAAGGCGTCGACGTCTCCAGTCACCAGGGCAACGTCGACTGGCCCCGCCTGTGGAACAGCGGTGTGAAGTGGGCCTACGTCAAAGCCACCGAGGGCACCTACTACAAGAACCCGTACTTCGGGCAGCAGTACACCGGCTCGTACAACGTCGGGATGATCCGCGGTGCCTACCACTTCGCCACCCCCGACACCGCCACCGGCGCCGCGCAGGCCGACTACTTCGTGAACAACGGCGGCGGCTGGTCCCGCGACGGCAGGACCCTGCCGGGCGCGCTCGACATCGAATGGAACCCGTACGGCGCCGCGTGCTTCGGCAAGACGCAGTCCGGGATGGTCACCTGGATCCGCGACTTCCTGAGCCGCTACAAGGCCCGCACCGGGCGCGACGCGGTGATCTACACCGCGACCAGCTGGTGGACCCAGTGCACCGGCAACTACAGCGGCTTCGGCGCGAGCAACCCGCTGTGGATCGCGCGCTACAACACCACACCCGGCACGCTCCCGGCCGGCTGGGTCTACCAGACGATGTGGCAGTACACCTCGTCAGGACCGATCGTCGGCGACCACGACAAGTTCAACGGAGCGCTGGACCGCGTCGTGGCTCTCGCGAACGGCTGAGCAGAGCGTGACAGCCCGTCCCGCGCACTTTCGCGACCCCTGGGTCACGACCAGTGCGCAGGGCGGGTCAGCGCGGGCGGCAGCTTGGTCGCCGCGTCGCCCTTCGCCGCGTTGAGCTGCGGTTGCGTAAGGAAGAAGCTCCCCGTCAGATCCGCGCCCGCCAGGTCCGCGTCCCGCAGGTCCGCCCCGATGAGGTCCGCGAGACGCAGATCGGCGCCCGTGAGGTCGGCCGCGATGAGATACGCGCCCCGCAGATTGGCGCCACGGAGGTCGGCGCCACGGAGCCTCGCCCCGATCAGGTCGGCCCCTCGGCGGTCCTTCTTCTTGCGTCCGGCTTCGGCCCGCACCAGTTCGCTCGTACGGAGCAGCAGCACGTTCACGTCCTGCCGGTGCGCCGCCACATCGAGCTTTTCCAGCGCGTCGGGGGCAAGACCGGTCAGGCGCTCGGTCCCCTCCAGCAGCCGGCGGATCTCGCCGTGCAGCGCGCGAGCCGGCCGCAGCTTCAGCGCCTCGGTCAGGTACCAGAGCAGTTCGTGCAGCTGCCGTACGACAGGGAACACCGCGAACATCTGCTGCGCGGTGTCCGGCGCCTGCCGCCAGTCCGTGCCGCCGAAGGTGACCTGGGAGACCTGCTGCCCGGCGCCGAAGCAGTCGTAGACCGTGCAGCCGGGAAAGCCGCTCTGCCGCAGCCGGGTGTGGATGCCGCAGCGGAAGTCCGTGCGCAGATTGGGGCAGGGCTTTCCGGCGTCCTTGTTGATCGCGAAGTCCGCCGACTTGGCGAACGGCAGCGCGGCGCAGCACAGCCCGAAGCAGCTCCCGCAGTCGGCCTGCAGGGGGTTTTCCATGGGTCCATTGTGAACGACCGCGAAGGACCCCCGGCGCACGGGCGCCGGGGGTCCGTCTCTCATCGGGGCCGGGGCCGGAGTCTCAGCCGCACAGGCCCGCGGGGCGTTCGCGGGTGACCAGGTCGGTCCAGCCCGTCGTGCCGTCGATCCAGATCACCTGGCGGCCGGTGACCGCGGCCGGGGAGATCTGTTCGCCGCGGTTGCAGGAGACCCGCTCCTGGCGCGATCCGTCGGTGGTCAGCTGCCAGAGTTTCGGCAGTGACTCGTTGCGGAACGCCGTGTCGGGCAGTGCGCTGTTCACGGTGACCGCGTCGTCCGAGGCCGTGAGGTCGAACGGCATCAGAGCGCTCGGCTTGTACTCGGAGCTGATGTCCACCGTGTCCTTGCCGTCCAGGCCCGAGCGGCGGATCCCCATCTGGCCCTGGTCGTTCAGGTTCTCGTCCACCAGCCAGAAGGCGTGCGTGGCGTTGATTCCGGTCTGGCCGAGGATCTGCGGTTCGCCGAGCTGCTCCGCGAGGGCGGCCTTGCCGGTCTTGAGGTCGAAGACCTCGACGCCCAGCTTGTAGTCCTCGGGGGTCGGATACAGCTTGGCGTAGGCGAGCCTGCCGTTCTTGATCGCCGGGAGGGCGGTCAGGGTCTCGAAGCCGCCGCCGTCGACGAAGGTGGGCTCACGGTCGCCGGGGCGCAGATAGCCGACGTGCCGGTCGCCGAAGATGCCGAAGCTCTCGAAGACGACGACGCCGTTCTCGACGCGCAGGCCGCCGATGTCGGTGGACGAGGTGTACAGCTTCTTGATCGGTCCGCCCGTGAGGGGGCGGGAGAGGATGTCGAGGCTGGTCGGGCCGTACGCCACCCAGACGACCGTCTTGCCGTCGGTCGCCGGATAGACGTGGTAGCGGCCGTCGTTGGGGCTGATCAGCTTCGGGGCGCCCTTGCCGTCCGTACGGCCCGCGTACACGGAGTACGGCTCCGAGCCGTCGTCGTTGGACTGCGAGGCGGTCCACCAGCCGCCGCCCGCCTGGGCTCCGGTGCCCCCGGTGTTGACCTTGCCGAGCAGCTGGTCGGAGTCGACGCCGAGCGCGTCCTCCCAGCCCGGGACGATGCCGTGGGCGTTGAAGGAGCGCTTGACGGCGGTGAGCTGCTTCGCGGTGACGCCGAGGTCCTTCGCGGCTGCGAGTACCGCGTTGCGGCCGTCGGTGAAGCCGTCGAGCGGAGTCATGTACTCGGACAGCGCCTTGTACACGATGCTGTCGGCGAGCTGCCCGCCCACGTCCTGGCGCAGGTCCCACAGCGCGCCGGAGAAGACGGTGGAGTTGAGGTGCACCCCGCCGTTGTCGGTGCCGAAGGTGACGCCGAGGAAGTTCTTCGAGGTGGTCGCGCCGTCGTTGAGGTCGCGGAAGGCGCAGGCCCGCGGCTTCGTCGCACGGCACAGGTCCTCGCCGATGAGACCGGCGTCCGGGTCGTCCATGGAGACTCCGGATGCGGCGGTGTCGATCGCGTTGCCGAAGTAGTCGGCGAGCGCCTCGTTCAGCGCGCCGGACTGTCCGGCGTAGACGAGGTTGGCGGTGTTCTCGACGACGCCGTGCGTCATCTCGTGGCCCACCACGTCGAGGTCGGCGGAGAGCGGCTTGTAGTCCTCGTCGCCGCTGCCGTAGACCATCTTCTGGCCGTCCCAGAAGGCGTTGACGTACGGCGTGCCGAACTCGGTCACGCCGACCAGGGAGTTGATGGTCATGCCGCGGCCGTCGAGGCTGTCGCGGCCGTGGTTCTGCTTGTAGTAGTCGTAGACCTTGCCGGCCGCCCAGTGCGCGTCGACCGCTCCGGAATCGGTGGCGTCCTTGCCGAAGTCCTTCTCCGGGTGGCTGAACTCCTTCAGCCCGCCGGGCCAGGTTCCGGCCACCTCACTGACATCGCGGTCGCGGGCGTCCCAGGTGGTGAGGGTGTTCTTGGTGGAGCCCGCCATCCGCGTGGAGTCGATCATCAGGTACTTGTTCGCGGCGGTGTCGAGCTGGAGGTCGAGGTCGACCTTGGCCTTGTCGAGCTTGACGCCGCTGCCCTTGACCCCGGCGGCCGGGTCGGCCTCGGCCGCGCGGGCCCCCGCCGGGGCGGCCTTCGCGGTGGCGCCGGACGCGGCGGTCCCCTTCGCGGTCAGCGTCTTGATGCCGCTGAACTGCAGCACCGGGTAGCCGGCGCGGGCGTCGATGTAGACCTGCTGGAGCACCGGTTCGCCGGTGGTGGGGTTCGTGCCGCGTACGGTCACGTGGTGGGCGAGGATGCCCTCGCCGCGCGGGATCACGACGAGGCCGCCCGCGCTGCCGGTGAGGGCCGCCGCCTTCGCGGACTTGGCGCCCTTGCCGCGTATCGCGTCGGCCTTGCTGAGCGTCTTGCCGCCGAGGCGTGCGGCGGTGGCCGCGACCGCGCGGCGTACCGCGGTGTCCTTGGTGACGCTCGCCTTGGTGCCGGTCTTCAGACCCGTGAAGTACTTGCCGGAGGTGCCGGTGACGACGCGCTTGCCGCCCTTGGACTCCATCCGTACGACGTACTCGCCGCCGAACACCGGTATGCCGTGGTGCTTCTGCTGAAGCCGCACGGTCTCTTCCGCGCCATTTTTGACGGTCCCCATCGGCGCGAGGTCGCGCCGCGCGTCGGCGATCTTGTAGCGGCTCTCCTTGGCGGCGAGATGGCCGCGGGCCGCGTCCGCCGGGCTTGCCTTGGCGTCCGCCGCCTCCCTGATTCCGTCGACGAGCGACGGGGTGGCCGTCTCGGCCCCCGGAAGGACGTCGGCGGGCGGTGCGGTGGCCGGCGGGGCGGCCGCCTGGGCCGGTACCGCCGTCAGCAACAGCCCGGCCGCGCCGAGCAGTGCCACGAGACCGGTCCCCCTGGAAATACCCGATCTCTGTGTGCTTGTCCTGGCCTTGCGCACAGTACGTACCCCTCCCACGTGCTGGTCAAGCCGTAAAGGTGGTCATGGCCATGCAACCCGCGGGACGCCAACCGATCAATGTGGCGGGCATGTTGACAAGTGGACACGCACACTTGTGTGGCCCGTGAAGAGGGAGTGAGAATCCGACGCATGAGCGAGGGGGAACTGCACACCCTCGGCCTGGGGGAGGCCGAGGAACGCATCTACGAGGCACTGCTCAAGGAACGGGCCACCGGGGCCGAGGAGTTGGCGCGCCTGCTGGGCCTGCCACGCGACCGCATCGACCGGGCGCTCGGCCATCTGGTCGAGCACGGCCTCGCGTTGCCGGCCGACGGGGACGCGCTGCCGCATCCGGCGGCGCCGGACGCCGCGATCCGTACGCTCATCCACCGCCGCCAGGCCGAACTGCACTTACGCTCGGCCGAGTTGGAACGATTACGGATGACCGCGGACCGGCTGGCGGGCCGCCTGATGTCGGGGGCGACCGGCGCACCCGAGCGTGGCATCGAGGTGGTGACGGGGCCGCGGGCCATCGGCGAACGGGCGGAGTATCTGCTGGCCACGGCGGAGCGGGAGGTCGCCATCCTGGACCGGTCGCCGTACGGGAAGGGGCCACGCGGGGACGGCGGTTCACGCGCGCCGGCCCTGGACATCGAGGGGCTCCTGGACCGCGGGGTGGAGGTGCGGACCGTCCTGGACCGGGACGGACTCGCCTGTCCCGGCCGGATGGGCTCGGTGACCGGCCTCGTCGAACAGGGCCTGCGGGCACGGGTGGCGGCGGCGGTGCCCACCGAACTGATCACCGTGGACCGGCGGATCACCCTGCTTCCGCCGGCCGACCCGGCGGACCCGAGGGCATCCGCCCTGGTGATCGGCGACGCGTTGCTGCGCAACGCGCTGATGCCGCTGTTCGAGACGGTGTGGGACAGGGCCACACCGCTCGGCGGGTCGGGCGGGGCGTGCGACGACGCGGCGCTCGCGAAGGCGCAGAAGGAGCTACTGGGTCTGCTCGCGGCGGGCCTCAAGGACGAGGCGATCGCCCGCCGCCTGGGCGTCCATGTGCACACGGCGCGCAGAAGGATCAGCCGTCTGCTGGAGACGCTCGGCGCCGAGACCCGCTTCCAGGCCGGGGCGCAGGCCACGTTGCGGGGCTGGCTGGACTGACGGCCGCAAACAGGCAAGATGGCCGGATGAAGTGGATCGCTCGGGGGTGTCTTTTGGATCAGGCCGGAACAGTGCGCGGGGTCTGGCGAAAGACACCCGCCGGCCCGAAGAGGCTGCTGAGGTGGCCCGCTATAGCCCTGCTCGCCGCCACGACGGCGTGCGGCGGTCCGGTTTCGGCCGCGCCCGACGCGGGGGACGCGTCCCCCTTGCCGCCGCCGCCCGAGCCACAGTCCTCGGCGACTGCTTTCGCGGGCCTGTCCTCGGCCGGCGTACTGCTCGACAAGGACGGCGAGCACTTCTGCTCCGCGAGCGTCGTCGACAGCCCCAAGGGCAATGTCATCGCCACCGCCGCGCACTGTGTCTTCGAGTACGGCAGCTATATGGAGAACGTCACCTTCGCCCCCAGCTTCAGCGGCGCGGGTGCGGGCAAGACGCCGTACGGACGGTGGAAGGTCCGCGCCATCCAGGTGGACGCCCGCTGGCGCGCCGACACCGAGGACTCCGACACCGTGGACTACGCCTTCGTGACGCTGGAGCCGGACGCCAAGGGCCGCAACGTCCAGGACGTCGTGGGCGGAACGCCCGTCGACTGGACCGCGGTGCCGGCCCGCCGGGTCACGGTCGTCGGCTACCCCAACCCCGACCACAATCCGGACAACCGCCCGATCGCCTGCACCACCGACACCGAGCCGGATCCCGAACTGGCCGGATCCGTACGGATGGACTGCTCCGGTTTCTGGGACGGCACGAGCGGCGGTCCCTGGCTCGCGGGCTACCGGGACCCGAAGCATCCGGGCCGCCTCATCGGGGTGACCAGCGGCGGCGACACGGACAGTGTGTCAACGGCGGTCCGCTTCAACGCGAACGCGCGCAAGCTGTACGACAAGGCCGCGAAGCAGTAGCGCAGAGCCGCGGGGGGAAGGTCAAAGACCTTCCCCCCGCGGCTCGCCGATCGTGGTCAGGCCGCGGCCTGCACCGGCACATCCGCCGGTGAGAGCGCGATCTCCAGCACCTGGAGCACATCCGTGACCGGGTGCACGTCCAGCTTCTCGAGGACCTCCGCCGGGACGTCGTCCAGGTCCGCCTCGTTCCGCTTGGGGATCACGACCGTCGTGATGCCCGCCCGGTGCGCGGCGAGCAGCTTCTGCTTCAGACCGCCGATCGGCAGGACCCGCCCGGTCAGCGACACCTCACCCGTCATCGCCACATCCGTACGCACCAGGCGTCCGGACAGCAGCGACGCGAGCGCCGTCGTCATCGTGATGCCCGCGCTCGGCCCGTCCTTGGGGACTGCGCCCGCCGGGAAGTGGATGTGCATGCCCCGGTCCTTGAGGTCGGCGACCGGAAGCTCCAGCTCCGCGCCGTGCGAGCGCAGGAAGCTCAGCGCGATCTGCGCGGACTCCTTCATCACGTCGCCGAGTTGTCCGGTCAGCGTCAGCCCCGCCGCGCCCGTCTCCGGGTCGGCGAGAGAGGCCTCGACGAACAGGACGTCGCCACCCGCGCCGGTGACGGCGAGGCCGGTGGCCACGCCCGGTACGGCCGTACGGCGCTCGGCCGGGTCCTGCGCGGACTCGGGCACATGGTGCGGCCGCCCGATCAGGCCGCGCAGCTGCTCGGCGCCGACCGTGAACGGCAGTTCCTGGTCGCCCATTTCGTGCTGGGCCGCCACCTTGCGCAGCAGCCGGGCCACCGATCGCTCCAGGTTCCGCACGCCCGCCTCACGGGTGTACTCGCCCGCGAGCCTGCGCAGCGCCGACTCCTCGATGATCACCTCGCCGGGCTCCAGGCCAGCCCGCTCCAGCTGGCGCGGCAGCAGGTGGTCCCGGGCGATGACGACCTTCTCGTCCTCGGTGTAGCCGTCGAGCCTGACCAGCTCCATCCGGTCGAGCAGGGCCTCCGGGATCGCCTCCAGCACATTGGCCGTGGCCAGGAAGACGACATCGCTCAGGTCGAGTTCGACCTCCAGGTAGTGATCGCGGAAGGTGTGGTTCTGCGCCGGGTCCAGGACTTCGAGCAGGGCGGCCGCGGGGTCGCCGCGGAAGTCCGAGCCGACCTTGTCGATCTCGTCGAGCAGGACGACCGGGTTCATCGAACCGGCCTCCTTGATCGCCCGGACGATCCGGCCGGGCAGGGCGCCGACGTAGGTGCGCCGGTGGCCGCGGATCTCCGCCTCGTCCCGTACGCCGCCGAGCGCGACCCGTACGAACTTGCGTCCCATGGCGTGTGCCACGGACTCGCCGAGGGATGTCTTTCCCACGCCGGGCGGGCCGACGAGCGCCAGAACCGCGCCCCCGCGCCGCCCGCCGACCACGCCCAGCCCCCGGTCGGCGCGTCGCTTGCGCACCGCCAGGTACTCGGTGATCCGTTCCTTCACGTCCTGCAGACCCGAGTGCTCGGCGTCCAGGACCGCCTTGGCGCCCTGGATGTCGTACCCGGCCGCGCTGTCATCAGTTCTTTCGTTCCAGGGCAGTTCGAGGACGGTGTCGAGCCAGGTGCGGATCCAGGAACCCTCGGGGCTCTGGTCACTGGAACGCTCCAGCTTCTCGACCTCCTTGAGGGCGGCATCGCGCACCTTCTCGGGGAGGTCGGCGGCCTCGACACGGGCCCGGTAGTCGTCGGACTCGTCCTCGCCGCCCTCGCCGCCCAGCTCGCGCAGCTCCTTGCGCACGGCTTCGAGCTGGCGGCGCAGCAGGAACTCGCGCTGCTGCTTGTCGACGCCTTCCTGGACGTCCTTGGCGATGGACTCGGCGACGTCCTGCTCGGCGAGGTGCTCGCGCAGCTGCTGGGTGGCGAGCTTGAGGCGGGCCACCGGCTCGGCGGTCTCGAGGAGTTCGATCTTCTGGGCGGTGGTCAGGAAGGGTGAGTAGCCGGAGTTGTCGGCGAGCTGCGAGACGTCGTCGATCTGCTGGACGCGGTCGACGACCTGCCAGGCGCCGCGCTTCTTCAGCCAGTCGGTGGCAAGTGCCTTGTACTCCTTGACCAGCTCGATGACCGAGCCGGGCAGCGGGTCGGGCACGGTCTCCTCGACGCGGGAGCCCTCGACCCAGAGCGCGGCGCCCGGGCCCGTGGTCCCCGCGCCGATGTTCACCCGGCCGCGGCCGCGGATGAGCGCGCCGGGGTCGCCGTCCGAGAGCCGGCCGACCTGCTCGACGGTCCCGAGCACGCCGGTCGCTGCGTACGTCCCGTCGACGCGTGGAACAAGCAGCACGGTCGGCTTGCTTGCACCACTGGAACGCGCGGCGGCCTGAGCGGCCTCCACCGCGGCTCGTACGTCGTTGTCGGACAGGTCGAGCGGCACCACCATTCCGGGCAGCACGACCTCGTCGTCGAGCGGCAGCACAGGCAGCGTGAGCGGTGTGGACGTCGAAGCCATGATCTCCCCTTAGGCAGTCAAGTTGAGCTGTATGGACTCAATGCAGGAAGCCGCGGAGTTGTTCCCCAGGGGGCGTTCGCTCTCAGCGATCAGCTCTCGCGCCCGGTAGCCGGAGGGATGGACTAGGCGCATGCGGAGTTCAGCCATTACCGCCGCCAGGGGCTCGATGGGCCGGCAGCGGTGGATGAGATGGAGCGGATGCGGGGCCGCCGGGGTGCTGCTGGGTGTCCTGCTGGCGGCGGGGTGCGCGTCCGGCGAGGGCGGGGACGGTGGCGGGGATTCAACCCGCGCGGGGTCCTCTGCGCCCACGACGCCCGCCGTCGCGCGGCCGCTCGTCCACGTGACCGTCACCGGTGGCATCGCCGGCGTACGCAACGACCTTCTCGTCCGGGACGACGGCACCTACACCACGTCCACAAAAACCGGCCCCAAGGGCTCCGGCAGGATGACGCCCGCCGAGCTGGCCGAGCTGCGGCGGGCTCTGGAGAAGGCCGACTTCGCGCGGCTTCCCGGTGAGGCCACCGGCAGTCCCGTCGCGGACGGGTTCACCTACCGGATCAGGTACGCAGGCCATACCGTCACCACGGACGAGACGATGCGACTACCCGCCCTGCGGGACGTATTCGCCGCGCTGCCCGACGACTGACGGGCGCACCCACGCACGCCCTCGCGACCAGCGGCGTACGGCGGGCCAGCAGGCGATACCGGCCAGCAGCGCGAGCGGGTGGCCCCAGTTGGTGAGCGGGTCCGCGAAGGCCAGCAGGTCCTGGACCTGCATCAGGACGACGAAGCCGAGCAGCGTCCCGCGCTGGATGGGGCCGAGCAGTCCGGCGAGGGCGCCGATGCTCGCCATCAGGCCGAAGCTGATGCCGTAGTCGAGGCGGTGCAGCGACGTGGCGGGCAGATGCCCGGCCATGACGGAGACCGCCACGGGTATCTCGGTGGCCAGGGTCGCCCCGACATGGCCCAGCAGGAACACCCCCGCGGTGCGGCGGCCGCCGATGCGGCGCTCCAGCGCGGTGAGGGTGAAGAGGAAGGCGACGGCGTACGGAGACGCCAGGCCCCCCGCGACCCAGAGGGCGCTGGCTCCCAGAACAAGGAGCGGGGTGTGGGCCAAATGGGCGACATCGGTACTGGATCCATGGAGCAGCGAGGAGACGGTCGCCGGGTCGCCGTACTCCACGAAGAGCGAGGTGGCGATCAGGACGAGCGCATAGCCGAAGGTGAACGGTGTCCCGGTCGGCGTGGGCAGCAGCCGCAGCGCTCGGCGCCACAGGGGCCGTCGTACACAGGGGGCGTGCGTCTGGGCTGGTGGGGGCGCGAGTGCGGGTGCCGCCGCCCGCGTCACCGTGCGCTGGGCCGGAATACCGCCCAGCAGCTCCTGGCCCGTGGCCGGGTCGCGCGTCGAAAGCTGGTTCACGCGTGAGGCCCCTCTCGTCCAAGCCCGAACGAACCCCCACCCAACGCGATCACCATGACCCCCGTCTATGACCTGCGCCACACGAGGCAACCTTCGCGCCACCTCGAGCGTCGTGTGCACGCCACACTCCGCCGACCAGCTGTGAGTCCACTGTGGATCAGCTGTGAATCCACCGGGAAGCGATTGTGGAACGGCCGGAGCCAGGCCGGCCTAAACCATTTGTCCCGCTCGCCCCACCCCGGCACCATGGCCACCGACACGTGTCCGCCCCGTCGCCAGGAGGTCACCGCCATGCCGCTTCATGCCGACGCACCCGTCACCCTCGACCGCCGTGAGGGGCCCCACGGGGAGGTCGTACTGCGGCAGCGCGGCGGGCACCACGAGATCATCGCCAACGGGTGCTTCCTCATGGACACCTCCGACGGCCGCTCCGAGCGTCTTCTCGTCGACGCCGCCTACGACGCGCTGGCCGCCATGGGCCGCACCGCCCCCTCCCTCCTCATCGGCGGACTCGGCGTCGGCTTCTCTCTCGCCCGCGCCGCGGCCAACCCCCACTGGCGACGTATCGCCGTCGTCGAGCGCGAACAGGCGATCATCGACTGGCACCGATCGGGACCGCTCGCGCGGATCTCCGGCGACGCGCTCGCCGACCCCCGCAGCGTGATCCTGCACACGGACCTCGTCACCCATTTGGGCACGACCACGGACCGCTACGACGCACTTTGTCTGGACATCGACAATGGGCCCGACTGGACCGTCACCGACGACAACGGAAATCTCTACTCACCGGCCGGACTCGCCGCCTGCCAGGGGCGGTTGGAGCCCGGCGGCGTGCTCGCCGTCTGGTCTGCCAAGCCCTCCCCCGCATTTGAGGACGCATTGCGGAATGCCGGATTCACCGGGGTAAGAACCGAAGAGATCCGGGTTGCCCGAGGAGTACCCGACGTGGTCCATCTCGCTGTTCGCCCTGCGTAGCCGGGACGCGGTCGATGCCCTTACGCTGCTGACCTACACACGGGATCTACACCGGCATGCAGCTCGCGAGAACGCGTACAGGGGCGGGGCCATGGAGCAGACACACACCACGCACAACGGCGTCGCGGCCACACCCGGCGCCCAGCGCCGCGTGCTGGTCGTCGAGGACGACTCGACGATCGTCGATGCCATCGCCGCCCGTCTGCGGGCCGAGGGCTTCCTCGTCCAGACGGCCGTGGACGGACCGGCCGCCGTCGACGCGGCCGAGGCCTGGCAGCCCGATCTGATGGTGCTCGACGTGATGCTGCCGGGCTTCGACGGCCTGGAGGTCTGCCGCCGGGTCCAGGCCCAGCGCCCGGTCCCCGTGCTGATGCTCACGGCGCGCGACGACGAGACGGACATGCTCGTCGGCCTCGGTGTCGGCGCCGACGACTACATGACCAAGCCGTTCTCGATGCGGGAGCTCGCGGCACGCGTGCACGTGCTGCTGCGCCGCGTCGAGCGCGCCGCACTCGCCGCCGTGACGCCGCGCAGCGGCATCCTTCGCCTCGGCGAGCTGGAGATCGACCACGCCCAGCGCCGGGTCCGGGTGCGCAGCGAGGACGTGCACCTCACCCCGACCGAGTTCGACCTGCTGGTCTGCCTGGCGAACACCCCCCGCGCCGTCCTCTCCCGCGAGCAGCTGCTCGCCGAGGTGTGGGACTGGGCCGACGCGTCCGGCACCCGGACCGTCGACAGCCACATCAAGGCCCTGCGCCGCAAGATCGGCGCCGAGCGCATCCGTACGGTCCACGGCGTCGGCTACGCGCTGGAGACGCCGGCGCCATGAGCGCCATGAGACGGCGGCGGCCCTGGGACGGGCTGCCCGCTCGCCAGGGCTGGCGGAACTGGCTGCGTTCGGTCTCCATCTCGATCTCGATCAAGACCAAGCTGGGCACGCTCGTCGTCGTCTCGGTCTTCATCACCACCGGCCTGCTGCTGGTCGCCCTGCGCACCGAGACCGAGCTGCGCTTCATCACCGTCTTCTCGGTGATCGCCACGCTGCTGATCACCCAGTTCGTGGCGCACGGCCTGACCGCCCCGCTGGACGAGATGAACACGGTCGCCAAGGGCATATCGCACGGCGACTACACCCGCCGCGTGCGCGGCGCGGACCGCCGCGACGAGCTCGGCGACCTCGCGTCCACGATCAATCGCATGGCCGACGATCTGGAGGCCGTGGACCAGCACCGCAAGGAGCTGGTGGCCAACGTCTCGCACGAGCTGCGCACCCCGATCGCCGCGCTGCGCGCCGTGCTGGAGAACGTCGTCGACGGGGTCTCGGCCGCCGACCCGGAGACGATGCGTACGGCGCTGAAGCAGACGGAGCGCCTGGGCCGCCTGGTCGAGACGCTGCTGGATCTGTCCCGGCTCGACAACGGCGTCGTACCGCTGCGGGCCCGCCGATTCGAGGTGTGGCCCTACCTGTCCGGGGTGCTGAAGGAGGCCAATCTGGCCGCCGCCCAGCGCGGTCTCACCTCGGGGTCCGGCCACCACACCCGTACCGACGTCCATCTGCACCTGGACGTGTCGCCGCCGGAGCTGACCGCGCACGCGGACGCGGAGCGGCTCCACCAGGTGGTGGCCAATCTGATCGACAACGCGGTCAAG
This sequence comes from Streptomyces sp. NBC_00322, assembly GCF_036147535.1. Lineage (NCBI taxonomy): Bacteria > Bacillati > Actinomycetota > Actinomycetes > Kitasatosporales > Streptomycetaceae > Streptomyces > Streptomyces sp. NBC_00322. The sequence continues at coordinate 3,174,273 of NZ_CP108019.1, forward strand.
CACTCGCCGCCGCACGGCCGTGTGACCGTACGGGCCCGGCGCGGCCCGCTGCCGGAGTCCCTCGACCTGGAAGTGGTCGACGAGGGCCCCGGCATCCCGGAACAGGAGCGCCACCGGGTCTTCGAGCGGTTCAACCGGGGCAGCGTCACGGCCCCGCACGGCAAGGGCAGCGACGGCGGTACGGGCCTGGGCCTCGCGATCGCGCGCTGGGCCGTCGATCTGCACGGCGGACGCATCGGGGTGGCCGAATCGTCCCGCGGCTGCCGCATTCTCGTGACCCTTCCGGGGATCCCCTCGGCACGCGGTTGACGTAGGGTTCGAACCGGAAGCGCGCATTCTGCGTGTACGTGGTGAGGGCACGGCCGAAATGCGGCCGGTACGCCGTCCTGGGTGCGAGGCAGTGGGTCGCAGCCGCGGTGAGTCGTACCCGCGGAAAACGGAACCGAGCTAGTTTCCCGCCATTCCTTGCCCCGAAACCCGCCGATCGGTGTGACTTGCGCGACGATGACCCGCCCGGCCTGCACCTCTCGGCCAGGGAGGCGTAGCCTTTATTTCCGCTGTCCATCACCTTGTGAAGCGGAAGAGGGCGGTTGCCGCCGTGTCGTCTCAGTCCCCCAGTAACTCGAGCATCTCGACCGACCAAGGCGGGCAGGGTAAGAACCCTGCCGCCGCGTTCGGCCCCAATGAGTGGCTCGTCGACGAGATCTACCAGCAGTACCTCCAGGACCCGAATTCGGTCGACCGTGCCTGGTGGGACTTCTTCGCCGACTACAAGCCGGGCGGCGCGGGTGCTGCCGCCGCAGGGGCGAAGCCGGTCGACGGGGCCCCTGCCACGGATGCCCCGGCCGCCGCGCAGTCCGGCGCCGTAGCCGCGGGGGCTACGGGTGCCACCGCAGCGGCACCGACCGCGGCCCCCGCCCCGGCGGCCGCGAAGCCCGTCGCCGCACCTGCGCAGGCCGCGCCCGCCGCACCGGCGAAGCCCGCGGCTCAGGCCCCGGCCGCCCCCGCGGCGGCGAAGCCCGCCGCGGCTCCCGCCGCCCCCAAGCCGGCGGCTGCCGCCGACAAGGCAGCTGAGCCGGCCCCGGCGGGCCCGGAGTACGTGCCCCTGCGCGGCCCCGCCGCCGCCGTCGCGAAGAACATGAACGCCTCGCTGGAGATGCCCACGGCCACGTCCGTGCGCGCCGTGCCGGTGAAGCTGCTCTTCGACAACCGCATCGTCATCAACAACCACCTCAAGCGCGCCCGCGGCGGGAAGGTCTCCTTCACGCACCTCATCGGGTACGCGATGGTGCAGGCCATCAAGGCCATGCCGTCGATGAACTGGTCGTACGCGGAGAAGGACGGCAAGCCGGCCCTCGTCAAGCCGGAGCACGTCAACTTCGGCCTGGCCATCGACCTGGTGAAGCCCAACGGCGACCGCCAGCTGGTCGTCGCGGGCATCAAGAAGGCCGAGACGCTGAACTTCTTCGAGTTCTGGCAGGCCTACGAGGACATCGTCCGGCGCGCCCGCAACAACAAGCTGACGATGGACGACTTCACCGGCGTCACCGTCTCGCTGACCAACCCCGGCGGGCTGGGCACCGTCCACTCCGTGCCGCGTCTGATGCCCGGACAGTCGGTCATCATGGGCGTCGGCTCCATGGACTACCCGGCGGAGTTCCAGGGCACCTCCCAGGACACGCTGAACAAGCTGGGCATCGCCAAGGTGATGACCCTCACCAGCACGTACGACCACCGGGTCATCCAGGGCGCCGCCTCCGGCGAGTTCCTGCGGATCGTCGCCAATTTCCTCCTCGGCGAGGACGGCTTCTACGACGACATCTTCGAGGCGCTGCGCATCCCCTACGAGCCGGTCCGCTGGCTCAAGGACATCGACGCCAGCCACGACGACGACGTCACCAAGGCGGCCCGCGTCTTCGAGCTGATCCACTCCTACCGGGTCCGCGGCCATGTCATGGCCGACACCGACCCGCTGGAGTACCGCCAGCGCAAGCACCCCGACCTGGACATCACCGAGCACGGACTCACGCTGTGGGACCTGGAGCGCGAGTTCGCCGTCGGCGGCTTCTCCGGCAAGTCCCTGATGAAGCTGCGCGACGTGCTGGGCGTGCTGCGCGACTCGTACTGCCGCACCACCGGCATCGAGTTCATGCACATCCAGGACCCGAAGCAGCGCAAGTGGATCCAGGACCGGGTGGAGCGCGGGCACACCAAGCCCGAGCGCGAGGAGCAGCTGCGGATCCTGCGCCGTCTCAACGCCGCGGAGGCCTTCGAGACCTTCCTGCAGACCAAGTACGTCGGTCAGAAGCGGTTCTCGCTGGAGGGCGGCGAGTCCGTCATTCCGCTGCTCGACGCGGTCATCGACTCGGCCGCCGAGTCGCGCCTCGACGAGGTCGTCATCGGCATGGCCCACCGCGGCCGCCTGAACGTCCTGGCGAACATCGTCGGCAAGTCGTACGCGCAGATCTTCCGGGAGTTCGAGGGCAACCTCGACCCGAAGTCGATGCACGGCTCCGGCGACGTGAAGTACCACCTGGGCGCCGAGGGCACCTTCACCGGTCTCGACGGCGAGCAGATCAAGGTCTCGCTGGTCGCCAACCCCTCGCACCTGGAGGCGGTCGACCCGGTTCTCGAGGGTGTCGCCCGCGCCAAGCAGGACGTCATCAACAAGGGCGGCACGGACTTCACGGTGCTGCCCGTCGCCCTGCACGGTGACGCGGCCTTCGCCGGCCAGGGTGTCGTCGCCGAGACGCTGAACATGTCGCAGCTGCGCGGCTACCGCACCGGCGGCACGGTCCACATCGTCATCAACAACCAGGTCGGCTTCACCGCCGCCCCGGAGTCCTCGCGTTCGTCCATGTACGCGACCGACGTGGCCCGCATGATCGAGGCGCCGATCTTCCATGTGAACGGCGACGACCCGGAGGCCGTGGTCCGCGTGGCGCGGCTCGCCTTCGAGTTCCGCCAGACGTTCAACAAGGACGTCGTGATCGACCTCATCTGCTACCGCCGCCGCGGTCACAACGAGGGCGACAACCCGCAGTTCACCAACCCGCAGATGTACAACCTGATCGACAAGAAGCGCTCGGTGCGCAAGCTCTACACCGAGTCGCTCATCGGTCGCGGGGACATCACGCTGGAAGAGGCGGAGCAGGCGCTCCAGGACTTCCAGGGCCAGCTGGAGAAGGTCTTCGCGGAGGTCCGCGAGGCCACCAGCCACCCGGCCCCGGCCCATGTCCCGGACGCGCAGGCCGAGTTCCCGGTGTCCGTCACCACCGCGGTCTCCCAGGAGGTCGTGAAGCGGATCGCCGAGTCCCAGGTCAACATCCCCGACCGGATCACGGTCCACCCGCGTCTCATGCCGCAGATGCAGCGCCGTGCGGCCTCGGTAGAGGACGGCACGATCGACTGGGGCATGGGGGAGACGCTCGCCATCGGCTCGCTGCTGATGGAGGGCACCACGGTCCGGCTGTCCGGCCAGGACACCCGCCGCGGCACCTTCGGCCAGCGCCACGCGGTGCTGGTGGACCAGGAGACCGGCGAGGACTACACCCCGCTGCTGTACCTCTCCGAGGACCAGGCCCGCTACAACGTCTACGACTCGCTGCTGAGCGAGTACGCGGCGATGGGCTTCGAGTACGGCTACTCCCTGGCCCGCCCGGACGCACTGGTCATGTGGGAGGCGCAGTTCGGTGACTTCGTCAACGGCGCGCAGACCGTCGTGGACGAGTTCATCTCCTCGGCCGAGCAGAAGTGGGGCCAGACCTCCGGCGTCACGCTGCTGCTGCCGCACGGCTACGAGGGCCAGGGCCCGGACCACAGCTCCGCCCGTCCTGAGCGCTTCCTGCAGATGTGCGCGCAGAACAACATGACGGTCGCGATGCCGACCCTGCCGTCGAACTACTTCCACCTGCTGCGCTGGCAGGTCCACAACCCGCACCACAAGCCGCTGATCGTCTTCACGCCGAAGTCGATGCTGCGTCTGAAGGCCGCGGCGTCGAAGGCGGAGGAGTTCGTCAACGGCGGCTTCCGCCCGGTGATCGGCGACGACTCGGTCGACCCGAACGCGGTCCGCAAGGTCGTCTTCTGCACCGGCAAGGTCTACTACGACCTGGACGCCGAGCGAATCAAGCGCGGCAACACGGACACCGCGATCATCCGCCTCGAGCGCCTGTACCCGCTGCCGGGTGCCGAGCTCCAGGCGGAGATCGCCAAGTTCCCGAACGCCGAGAAGTACCTGTGGACGCAGGAGGAGCCGGCGAACCAGGGTGCGTGGCCGTTCATCGCGCTCAACCTGATCGACCACCTGGACCTGGCAGTCGGTGCGGACGTCCCGCACGGCGAGCGCCTGCGCCGCATCTCGCGTCCGCACGGCTCGTCCCCGGCGGTCGGTTCGGCCAAGCGTCACCAGGCGGAGCAGCAGCAGCTGCTCAACGAGGTCTTCGAGGCCTGACCGGCCGACCGACTGACCGTACGAACCGAAGGGCCCTGCCCAGCGCACACCGCGCTGGGCAGGGCCCTTCGGGCTGTCAGGGGCTGTCCTCGAGCCGGTCGACCTCCTGCCGGATGAGGCCGGCGGTCTGCGTGCGCGAGGCGCCCGCGGCCGACAGCAGAGACAGCACTGCCCGGTGCTCCTCCAGGGCTCGCCCGGGGCCCGCCGTGCGTTCCATGCGGGTCGCCCGCATCCACTGGGCGGCCGTCGCCCGCTCCAACAGTTCGCCCGCGCCGATCTGGGCCGCGGCGCGGCGGTAATGGGCGGCGGCGTCCTGGAGCTTGGGGTACGAGGCGGTGCGCTGCGCGAGCAGGGCCGAGGCGAGGGCGCGGTACCACCAGGCGTACGCGGCCAGTTCGGGATCGCCGGCCGCCCGGGCCGTGGCTCCCAGAGCCCAGTCCGCCTCGTGCAGGTCGGCGACGGTCTCGTCGGCACGGAAGCGCTCGATGTAGGCGTGGCCCAGCAGGGCACGGCGGCGCGGGAGTTCCGGGTCGGCCGCCGACGTCTGCTCGATAGCGCCGCGCAGTGCCCGTACCGCCGCGTGGATGTCGGCCGAGGAGTCCTTGTCCACACCGCGCTCGGTCAGCTGCCTGCCGAGCGAGGTCAGGACCACGGCACGGCCCGGGTCGTTCCACGGCAGCAGCGGCACCGCCTCGGTCCAGGCCGCGATCGCCGAGTCGCGGTGTGCCCAGCCTCCCGTCGAGAGGTAGCGCTGCTCCAGGACACGGGCCATCCGCAGCAGGATGTCGGCCAGGGCGTCCTCGTCCTTGCCGACGTGCTGGCGTGCCTGGTCCAGGGCCTGGAGGATGCGCAGCCTGTCGTCGTCGTCCGGGGTCTCGTGAGCGAATTCGATGGCGTCGGCGTAGTCCAGCCAGGCGCGGCAGAGCTGCGTCTCGGAGACCGCCTCCCAGTCGAGTCCGTCGATGCCCGCGTGCAGGTCCTCGTCGGCGCGCTCGGCGTAGGCGCGGGAGGCGATCCGGTCCTCCTCGTCGGCGGCCCTGGCGACGGGGCCCTCGCCGCGGTAGTGCCGGGCCAGCTCCAGCAGCAGCCCGCCCTCGACGAGCAGCGCGGACTCGGGGCGCTCGTCGTCCAGCAGCAGTTGTACGACGGCCAGCGCGGTCTGCGTGGTCTCGGTGAACCAGTCCTCGGGCCGGACCGGGCCGCGCAGTCCGTACGGGGCGCCGGTCACGGCGAGCCGCCGCAGCACCCGGATCCTGGCGGCCGCCGCTGCTTCCCTGAGCCCGGGAACGTCGTCGAACCGGGGTCGGCTGTCGGTCAGTTCGGCGAGCCCTGCATCCGCGGTCGACAGCAGGACCGACGCCACCAGACGCACATCGTCGGCTCCGGCCGCCGCCTGCAGCCGTACCCACTCCGGCATCAGCAGGGTGCTCAGCCGGCCCGACTCCACCTCGTCGGCCATCGCTTCGAGCACCTGCGCCAGCGTCAGATACGCCTGCGGCTTGCCGGTGAGAGCGTTCTGGGCGGCGTCCAGGGCCTCGCGCAGGTCCTCGGGCAGCGGCCGCACCAGCCAGCGCCGCAGCAGGGCATCGGCCAGCTCCCCGTAGAGCACGGCCCGTTCGGCGGTGCGCCGTTCGGCCTGGGTGGCCGAGCCGAGCAGCCTGATCGCCTCGTCGAGGTCGCGTACGGTGCCGTACTCGCCGAAGTGCGCGAGACAGGCGCGGGCCTGCGCCCGCAGACCCGCCGGGCCGTCCTTGGGCAGACCGCCGGGGGGCGCGGCGGGTTCGGGGACGCCGAGCCGCCGCAGCACCTGCGCCGACACCTGGGCGAAGGCCCACTGGCTGCGGCTGCCGGGGCCGCCGGGCGCGGCCGGGTGCGGGTCCACCGAACCGGCGAGGAAGGCGGCGGCCATGGCCGGGAAGTTGCGCACCGTACGCCCGTAGCGGCTCTCGACGTACTCGGAGCAGTGCTTGAGCACCAATGCCGCGCTACTCGCTCCCAGTTGGCCGAGCAGCTCCTCGCGGACCCCGTCCAAAAAGACGTACGCGGGGCCGCCCTCCTGCTCGGCCGGCCCGTCCTCGTCCCGCCGCAGCAGGCCGCTGAGCAGCACTTCCGCGAGCACATCGGGGCCGCCCCGGACCAGCATGGCGCGCTGGACGAGCTGCATCACGGGCAGCACCAGCGGGACCGCCGACAGATAGACGGCGAGCTGGGCGGCCGCCGGCGAGGCGGTCCTGCGGAAGGCCCGGACGCGCTGGGCGGGTTCGATGTGCCGGGCCGTGCGGGACCGGATCGCGGCGGGTCCGTGGCGGGCTCGCACCAGCGCCGCGGCGGCGTCGAGCGACTGACCGGTCGCGCCCGCCACCAGCTTGGTCCAGGCGTCGAACGAGGAGCGTCGCAGGGCGAGCACCGGCACCGGTATGCCCCGGTCGAGGGCCGCCGGTCCGGGCTGTTTCGGGGTGAACTCCAGCCGTCCCGCGGGTCCTTCGCGCCGTCGCAGCAGCCCTGGCCGCGCGGGAAGGTGCGTACGCCCCCACATCCGCTGCGGCAGCGGCTGCACCACGGCGACCGGCGCGGTCGACGCCCAGGTGTACAGCAGCCGCTGCATCCGGCCGCTGCGCCACATGGGGCCGGCGCAGTCGCTGAGGACCAGGGTCAGCTGGCGGCCGGTCGGGTCGCCGAGCTGGGCGGGCGTGGGCGCGTGCTCGCGCAGGTGGTGGACGGCGACTTCGCGGAACGCCCCGGCGCGTTCGCAGACCTGCCGCAGCTCCTCGAGTGCCCTCTCCCATACGACGTTCGACGAGGAGACGTCCATGACGAGGGCAAGGCGTGCCTCGCGCCGCCGGGCCGTGCGCAGCACCGGCACCACGAGGCCGGTGTCGGCGGCGCGGTCGGCCGTCGCGACCTCGTCGAGCTCGCGGCGGACCGGGCGCATGGGCGGGCGGTAGCGCTGCAGGGGCCGCAGCGCGCGCTGGAGTGCCGGGGCGTCGGGCAGCGCGGCGGCGGCCGGCACGGGGACCCTGCGCATACCGGCGGGCGATACGCCTGCTGGTACGCCCTCCGTCTGCGCCGGTCCGTACAGGTCGATGCGGGGGCCCGGCGTCGGTCCCGCCCGGAACGGGGAGGGTGCGGGCGGCTGCGCCGCCTCCACCGGCGGACGGTCCGCGGGCCGTGTCCCGGACTGACCCTCGGGTATCGCGCCCGGCGGCCTGGACGGGGCGGGCGGCACATGCCGGGACAGCCACAGCGCGTCCGCCAACTCCTCGGCCGTCGGCTTCAGTTCGGCCTCGCGCAGTCGGGCGACCAGCGCGGTCAGCGCGGCGGGAGGCGGAACGGCAGGCGGAACGGGAGTGGGAGGCGGAACGGCCGCGTTCATTCGATCACCGCTGCCGGGTGTCGAGGGGACGGATCAGCAGCTCGGCGATTTCCTCACGCCGCCCCGACTCCGCCCGTACCGCCTGCTGCGTGAGGTAGATGGCGTTGAGCAGCTGGTCGGTGGGCCGCAGCTCGCCGTCGCCGTCCTCCCGGGTGAACTGCCCGATCAGATCGAGGTTCAGCTCGTCCGCCCCGGCCCCGAAGTGGGCCTGCACCATCGCGGCGAGCCGCTCGTCGCGCGGCGGGTCCAGGTGCAGGTGGATACAGCGGCGCAGCAGCGGTGCGGGGAAGTCGCGCTCGCCGTTGCTGGTCATCACGACGAAGGGGAAGGCGTGACAGCGCACCCTGCCGTCCCTGACGGGCACCCGGCGGCCGTCGTCGGTGAGCACCCGCACCTCGTCGTGCCCCGGCCGGTCGGCCATCCGCTCCAGCTCCGGAAGGGCGAACTCCCCTTCCTCCACCACATTCAGCAGGTCGTTGGGCAGATCGATGTCGCTCTTGTCGAGCTCGTCGATGAGCAGCACCCGGGGCCGTTCGGCGGGCAGCAGCGCGGTGCCCAGCGGCCCGAGCCTGATGTACCGGCCGATGTCGTCGGATCCCCGCTCGGCACCGCGCTCGGCGAGCTGCGCGTCCTGGAGCCTGCCTATGGCGTCGTAGGTGTACAGGCCGTCCTTCAGCTCGGCGCGGCTGACGATGGGCCACTGGAGGACCCGGCCGAGCCCGAGTTCGTACGCGACCGAGTGCGCGAGCGTGGACTTGCCGGAGCCGGGCTCGCCGGTGACCAGCAGCGGACGCCTCAAGTACAGGGCGGCGTTGATGAGTTCGAGCGCTTCGGCGTCCTGGGCGGGCGGGGCTCCCACGCGCGCGCCGAGCCGCCGCGTCGACGAACTGTCGATCGGCGGCGCCGGGTCGGGCAGCGGCACCCCGGAGAAGGCACGCCAGGGGGGCGGCGGTGGTAGGTGGCGGATCCGGCCGGGATCCGGTGCGCCGACGCCTCGGTAGATCAGCCAGTCGTCCATCGCTCGCTCCTCGTAGGCGGCCGGTGGGACCCGTGGCGGACCACGGGGGGTATGTACCCACCCCCCGGACTTCTGATTGCTCGGACGCGGCTTCTCATGGTGAGTCCACCGGTCCGGAGTCGTCGGCGGGCAGAGGGCGGCTCGGGTCGTCGTAGAGCATGGCCACCCCTTCCGCCCAGTGCCTGCTGTTCCTCGATCCGCTGATGTCGTCCCTGATACGGCGAAGCCGGTCGGGAAGCTCAATCACCCCCACGCTCTGGGCGAGCAATTGGGCGGCGCCCTGCTGCATCTCCTCGCAGAACTCCGTACAACTGAGGTCGGGATGGCCGTCCGTGTGCCACAGGGCGATGCCGTGCCCGGCCTGCAGCGCCATCCCGATGGCCCGCCGTCCGACGCCGCTGCCTGCGGGTCGGCACAGGACGGGCACCGTGGACGCCGGCATCTCCTCGAAGTGCCGCGGGCGCGGGACCTGCCGCTGCGGCGGCGTACGGGCCGCCGTGAGCACTTCGGCGGTCAGCGTCCCCTCCCAGCGGCGCTGCCAGACGGCGTCCGGTTTCCCTCGTCTCGCGAGATCGCGCAGCACCACCATCCGCCGTACCCCCACATACGCCGGATGGTGCAGCCGGGCCATCTCAGTGAGCTGCCAGCGGTGCACAGCGGTGTCGAAATGATCGACGGGCAGGGCGACTTCGAGGGGAGCCGGGGCACCGGGCGAGTCCACGGAGGCGAAGACCTCCTCCAGCGGGCCGCGCAGCCGCTGCACGATCTGCTCGGGCGGGACGCCGTCGCCGGTCTGCTCCTCGTGCAGCGGCTCGTTCACGTCCTGGCCGTCGTCGACACGGATCCGCCAGTAGAAGCGGGCGGGGCGGGCGTCGCAGACCGGCTCCAGCTCGACGATGACGACGGCTGCCCCGTCGCCGGGCCGCGGATAGCGGACGACGATCCGGTCCTGCCCGTCGGCCGTGCGCTGATGGACGAGTCCGGGCGGCAGCGTCGCCTGGGTGACCACGGTGTGCACGATGCGGGGCACGTCCTGCAGCCGCCGGGCCACCCAGTCGGCGAGCGCGACGGGGTCGCCGCCGCGGCTGCGCTCGTACTCGACGACCAGCTGGAGGTAGTGGAGCGCGGCGATGGCGGCGACGGGCTGCCCGGCCTCGTACAGCAGGCCGTGTCCGTCGCGCCAGATGCGCGGCAGCAGCTGGCCGGGCGGCGCGGCGACGCCGCCGCGGGCCTTCTTGGCGAGTTCGACGACGGGACGGATGGCGGCCGGCGGGTGCACGCCCGAGAGCAGAGACAGCGCCTCACGCCGGTCGCGGGGGCTCCACTGGTCGCCGCTTGTGTGCACACCGGCGCCCGGGAGCTGGTGCTGGCGCTCGATCCAGTTGTGGCCTGTGACCTTAGGGGACTGGCCGTGCCAGCGGTCGTGCGCGGCCATGAGGGTCTGGTACGCGGGGCCGAAGCGGCGCAGTGCGGTGGCGGCGATGGCCATGCCGCCGTCCCGGCCGGTCCGCCGGGACTTGAGGATGCCGACGACGGCGCCGGTGTGGGCGTCGAGCACTGGTGATCCGGAACCGCCCTTGGGGAACTCGGCCTCCGGCCGAAAACGCATCCCGTAGTCGTCGTCGAAGCCGTTGATCCTGGCACCGGCCTTCCAGCGCACGGCCCGCCGGACCTGGCGCACGGGGTCGTCCTCGGGCCGGTAGCCCTGCACGATCCCGCGGCCGCCCGGGTAGTCGGTGCGGTCGGTGAGCCAGACGCACTCGTGCTCGACGCACTCGTCGACGAGGCGTACGAGGGCGAGGTCCTGCTCCACGGGCACGCGCTGCTCGGCGCGCGGCTCGCCGTCGAGCAGCCAGGAGACGAGCCGGGCATCCAGCGGCTCGCCGTCGTTCACCTCGCTGCCGCAGAGGCGGAAGGTCCTGGCCGGGTCGCCCTTGAGGTGGGGGGCGAGTACGTGGGCGCAGGTCAGGACCCAGCCGGGGGCGACGAAGAAGCCGCTGCCCCACATCGGGGAGTCGTCCTGCCGGTGCGAGAAGTGGACGGTGGCCGCGCGGGTCAGGGCGTCTATGACGGAGTCGGAGTCGGGGTCGCTCATGTCGGGTCTGCGGGGGCCTGAGCCGTGGGCCGGTTCGTCGGCTGATCCGTGGGCCGGTCCTTGAGCTGCCAGGTGAGGGTGACCTGGACGGACGCCTTGGCCTCCCCCGCCGCCAGTACGGCGAGGGCGACGCCGGACTTGGCGGTGAGCTCGACGCCGAAGGTGACGCTCGCCTCGTCCGGCTTGGCGGCGGCCGCGGCATCCAGGACGGAGGCACCGACCTGGGTGATCAGCTGCTGGAGCTGCTGGACCTTGGCGGTGGCGTTGTCGACGAAGCCGACGTCCTCGTCGTCCTCGCCGTATCCGCCGCCGGGAGTGGACAGCCGGGCGAGCACGACGGCTCCCCCGGGAAGTTCGATCTGCTGGACGCGTCCGGTCACGGTTCCCCCCGTCGTTGCACGGCCAACTCGTCCCAGTGTCACTGCACTTGGGTGCTGTGCGAATGGCGACGACGTTACTGGCCCGGGCGGTTGCAGGGGAGAGACGGAAGTCGCCGTAATGTCAAGAACCCGCCACTGAAGCGACCGGGCCTGCGGTACGCGGCATCACCGGCGGCGATGCGTCGTCCGCGTCCAGCCACCCGAGGTTTCGTGATGGCGGGGGCCTTTGACCGGACCCCGCTTCGCCACAACTGCCACGCACGGGCGCGGATGTTGCGGGAGCCGTTCCGGTCCGCGCCCGCGCGAGGTGCGTTCAGCCTCGGCCACGGTCTTCTTCGCGATCTTGTGATTGATGTCCCTCGCCCGCCGCGCCTCCTTGCGACGCCTGCGTTGTGCGCGCCGGCGGGCGGACTTGGTTTGGAGCCCCCGGGGCTCCACAAAGATTAGGCTGATGAGGTTGACCCCATCCGTACCAGGAGCATGTCTTGTACTTCACCGATCGCGGCATCGAGGAGCTGGAGAAACGTCGCGGCGAGGAGGAGATCACTTTCGAGTGGCTCGCCGAGCAGCTGCGCACGTTCGTCGACCTCAACCCGGACTTCGAGGTCCCGGTGGAGCGGCTGGCCACGTGGCTGGCGCGGCTGGACGACGAGGACGAGGACGAGTAGGGGGCTGCTGCGCCTGCGGCGCGGGCCGCACGGGCCCCGGTTTCGGGAAGGGGCGGGACTGGCCCTACCCCCGACGCCCCCGGACCCGGTCGTACACCAGCCCCAGCGCCCCGTGCACGATCAGCACCGCCCCCGCCACCGCCCACCCTCCGCTCCGCCGCCGTACCCCCCGCGCCACCATCGGCACTCCCGCCGCCAGCTGCGCCGCGCTCAGCAGCCGGGCCGTCGGGCCGCGCAGCCACGGTCCGAGCGGACCCTCCTCGACCGCGTCGAATTCCGCTCGTACCGCATCGCGCCAGCCCGACCACTCCACCGGCTCCGCGCCCAGCGCGTGGGCGGCCGACCGCAGCCGGTCGGCCGGTTCGCCGGGGGCCAGGCCCGCGGGCAGGGCCAGTCCGGACCGCGCCAGGACCGCGATCAGGCCGAGCAGCCGGGCTCGCCCGTCCGACTCCGGGTCGGGCAGCGTGAGCGGCTCCAGCGCCTGCAGATCCAGTACGGGATCGAGCCCGAGGCGAGCCGCGAAGGTCCGCATCGCCTCGTCCTCGCCGACCGGCGTACCGTCCGCGAGCCAGACGTATCCGACGGGCCTGCGGAAGCCGGACGCGAGGGTGAAGCCGCTCCGGTCGCCGTCCCACCACAGCGCGAGCACCGGCCAGTTCGTGCCGACGGCGACGGCCGACGCCCAGCCGCCGAGCACCCGGTCGACCGGTTCGCCGCCGTCCAGCCAGGGCTTTCCCTCGGGGACGAGCACGCTCCACTCCTCGCCGGCCGGTGCGAGCAGCTGCTGCTCGCGCAGCAGATGGGCGGGGTGCCGTACCGCAGCCGGCTCGGCCCGGCAGAGCAGCAGCGCGCCCGCGGATGTCGCGTTCATGGCTCATACGCTAGGCCAATTTGCCCCTGTACAACCGTTATGCGCCCCCTCACGCGCCCGCTGCCACGCTTGACATCCCCTATTCGCGATATATCGTATCTACCAAGAGACGCGATATGTTGCGTCAAGCCCGCCCCAGGGAGGTCAGCACCATGGCAGAGTCGACGTGGGAAGTCGCTGAGCCGAAGAAGCTCACCTTCGACGACCCCGTGACGGCACTCAACGTGCGCATAGTCAACGGAACGGTCAACGTCGTGGGCACGGACGAAGGTTCCGCCCGCCTCGAGGTCTCCGAGATCGAGGGCCCCCCGCTGATCGTGACCCAGCAGGGCTCCACACTGACCGTGGCGTACGAGGATCTGCCCTGGAAGGGCTTTCTCAAGTGGCTCGACCGCAAGGGCTGGCACCGCAGCGCGGTCGTCTCCCTCGCCGTGCCGACCGGTTCGGCGGTCGAGGTCGGCGTGGTCGGCGCGGCAGCCTTCGTATCCGGCATCCAGGGCACGACGGCAGTACGCGGCGTCAGCGGCGACACCACACTCGTCGGCCTCTCCGGCGCGGTCCGCGCCGACACCGTCTCCGGGAATCTGGAGGCCCAGTCCGTCACCGGCGATCTGCGCTACAACTCCGTCTCCGGCGATCTGACCGTGATCGAGGGCGCCGGAACCTCCGTACGGGCCGAATCGGTCAGCGGCGACATGGTCATCGACCTCGACCCCGCGGGCAAGCCCACCGACATCCGGCTGACCACCGTCTCCGGCGAGGTCGCGATCCGGCTCCCGCACCCCGCGGACGCGCGCGTCGAGGCGAACACCGCGAGCGGAGCGGTCTCCAACGCCTTCGACGACCTGCGGGTCAGCGGCCAGTGGGGCGCGAAGAAGATCACCGGGAGACTGGGCGCGGGCACGGGGACGCTCAAGGCGACGACCGTGTCCGGCTCGATCGCCCTGCTGCGCCGGCCTTCCGCGGAGGACGAACCGCACGACGCAGCCCCCACCGGAAAGGTGCTCTGACATGCCGCCCGTCTTCGCTCATGGCCGTCTGCGCCTGTATCTGCTGAAACTCCTGGACGAGGCCCCTCGCCACGGCTACGAGGTGATCCGGCTGCTGGAGGAGCGCTTCCAGGGCCTGTACGCGCCTTCGGCGGGAACGGTGTACCCACGCCTGGCCAAGCTGGAGGCCGAAGGCCTGGTCACCCATGCCACCGAGGGCGGACGCAAGGTCTACTCGATCACCGAGGCGGGCCGGGAGGAACTGGCCGGGCGCAGCGGCGAGTTGGCCGACCTCGAACTGGAGATCCGCGAGTCGGTCTCCGAGCTGGCCGCGGAGATCCGCGACGACGTGCGCGGCGCGGCGGGCAAGCTGCGCAGCGAGATGCGCGCGGCGGCGTCCGAGACACGCGCGACATCCGGCGGGGCGGAGACGGACTGGGGCGACAAGGAGTCGTGGCGCGCGGCGAAGGAAGAGCTGCGCAAGGCGAAGCAGGAGTGGAAGGAGCAGGCGCGGCGGGCGAAGGACGAGTCGCGCCGGGCCCGCGAGGACGCGCAGCAGGCGCGCCGCCAGGCGAAGGAGGCGCAGGAGACTGCCCGCCGGGAGATGCAGCGCATCGCCAAGCAGGTCCAGGACCAGGTGCAGGACCACTTCGCGCGGGGCGACTGGCCGACGGGTGTACGGGAGGGCCTGTCGGAGTTGAGCACGCAGTTGGGCGGCCTGGCACGGGGCACGGCATGGCCCCCCTACATCAAGCCGGACCCGGCGCAAGAGCCCCCGGAATGGGCGAAGGACCCGGCCGACTCGGACGACCCGGCCCGCGACCTGGACCGCCTGCTGGACCGCTTCCGCGACGACATCCGCGACGCGGCGAGGGACCACGGAGTCACGGCCGCCCAACTGGGCGAGGCCCGCAGCCACTTGTCAACGGCGGCGGCACATATCGGCGCGCTGCTGCGGAAGCCGGAGGCGTAGCCCGCGGGGCGGGGGTCCGGGGCGGGGGTTCCGGGGCGCGGGTTTCGGGGCGGGGGTTTCGGGCGCGCCCGGGGCGGTTTGGCCCAGGAAGCCGGGCTGCGGGTTACGGGCTAACCCGCGCCGAGTGCGCACCGTCTGGGGGAGCTACGGGGCTCGTGTCCTGAACTGCGCTGCATTCGCTATGCGGCTCCGCCGCGTGGTCACCGCGCTTCGCGCGAGTTGCGCCGCCTTACGCCCGCGAGCCGCTTGAGCTTGCCCCGCCTCTGCTCGGTCTGCTGCGCTGCACCCCCATGCCCTGCGCCTCACACACCTCCCGCGTCATCACCGGCTGCCCGCCCTTGCCCTCCACGGCACGCAGGATCCGCTGGTAGTCGGCGGGCAGACCTCCATGGTCGTGCCTTCGGCGTGGTGCGGCACGAGCAGCACCCCACCGGCCCCGGCCCGGACACGACCCCGACCGGCCCGAGTACGCCACCCTCCACCCACGCCAGCACCCGTGACCTTCCGGCAGGGTGAAGTTCACCCTGCCGGAAACATTGCCCGGAGCGCCCGCGGCGAGTACGAGGCTGAAGCCGCCGTCGCCGTCCGCATCTTCGCCTGCGACCAGCCGGCGAAGTCCTCGTCACCCGACGGCCCGTCCAGCCGGTCCCGTACCCATGTCGCCGTCGTGCCACCGGGATTGCTCGCGCGTCACCCACGCGGTCCGGGGCGGAATCCGCGCACAGAGCGGGATGGAGGGGCACCGGCTCGCCTCAGGGACGACGGTCACCCCTCCAAACCGGCATGAGCATGCCCAGCGATCATGTAGTTCCGTCCAGGAATCCCAAGGCCCCCTACGGGATTCACTTCTGACGGCTCATCAGTTTCTTCTGTTGCTTGCAAGCCTCTTTCACTGCCATGTGAACTGTGAAATTGTACGGTCACACTTTCGGCGGCCCTGACAGCTCCGGGAGTGCTCAACTTCCGTTGCCATCACGGTCCGCACCCCCCACCGCCGTGCCCCACGCACGGCAGCCGACCGGCCTGGAGGCCATCGCATGCGCAAACCCCCCACCCTCAGGAAACTCGCCCAACTGGTGATACCTACCGTGGCCGCCGCCGGCCTCGCGCTCACCATGCTCGCCCCCAATGGCGCGGCGGCCCCGGCCGGCGCCGCGGCACCCAAGCCCGCACCGAGGTCGGCCCCCGCCCCGCAGCCCGCCTCCGCCACCGTGCTTGCCGCCGATCTCGCACCCGGACACGCCGTCGACCCCGCGCGATCGGCCACGAAGACCTCGAACCCCGCGCAACGCCCTCCGCTCCCCGCGGCCCAGAACGCCGCAGAGCGCAAGCAGGCCCGCTCTGCGGCGAGGGCCGCGGCGGACTGCAACGTCAGCGACTTCACCTCGAAGACCGGCGCTGCCCTGGTCGAGCAGATCAAGCAGTCGGAAACCACCTGCATCAACACGCTGTTCAGCGTGACCGGTGAGGACTCCAAGGCCCTCTTCCGCGAGGAACAGATGGTCACGGTGGCGAACGCACTCAAGGATGTCGCGACCAACTACCCGGGGGACAACAGCACTTTCGCAACCCAGGTGGTGCTGTACCTGCGCGCCGGCTACTACATCCAGTACAACCAGCCGGAGAACGTCGGCGAATACGGCCCGACGCTGAAGAGCGCCATTCAGGGCGCCCTGGATGCCTTCTTCGGCTCGTCCCACGCCTTCGACGTCACCGAGGCCAACGGAGAAACCCTGGCCGAGACGGTCACCCTGATCGACAGCTCCGGAGAGAACGCCCGCCACCTCGACGTGGTCAAGCGTCTGCAGAAGGACTACAACTCGTCGTACGACGAGTTCTACGGGATGGTCGCGGCGGTCAACAACACCTACACCGTGCTGTTCCGCGGCCACCAGCTGCCGGAGTTCGCGGAAGCCGTGCAGGCCGACCCGAGCGTCCTCACCGGACTACGTGACTTCGCCGTCGCCCACGACGATCTGCTCGGCACCGACAAGTCCTACCTGGCCAGCAACGCCGGACGCGAACTCGGCCGCTTCCTGCAGCACGCCGCCCTCAAGGACACCGTCAAGCCGTTGCTCAAGGAGTTGCTCGGCCGCAGCGAGATCACGGGGCGCACCGCCCCGCTCTGGGTCGGCCTCGCCGAGATGACGAATGAGTTCGACAAGGAGAACTGCGCCGAGTACGACACCTGTGACCTGCAGAACCGCGTGCGCGACGCCGTGCTGACGATCAAGCACGAATGCGGTCCGAGCGCGAAGATCCTCGCGCAGGAGCTGACCGCGTCGGAACTCTCGGCCACATGCGACAGCATCCTCAAGCAGGACCCGGTCTTCCACAACATCGTCAAGGACAACGGCCCGGTCAAGGACGACAACAACACCAACATCGAGATTGTCGCCTTCAACTCCAGCACCGACTACAAGACCTACGCCGGTGTCGTCTTCGGCATCGACACCAACAACGGCGGCATGTACCTGGAGGGCGACCCGGCCGCTGAGGGCAACCAGCCGCGCTTCATCGCCTACGAGCAGCCGGCCCAGGACGGCGCGTTCCAGATCTGGAACCTCAACCACGAGTACACCCACTACCTCGACGGCCGCTTCGACATGCACGGCGACTTCGCAGCCGGGCAGACCACCCCGACCGTGATGTGGGTCGAGGGCTTCGCCGAGTACGTCTCCTACTCGTACCGCGGCGTCACCTACGACCGGGCGATCGAGGAGGCGGGCAAGAACACCTACAAGCTCAGCCAGCTCTTCGGTACCACCTACGAGAATGCCGACACCACCCGTATCTACCAGTGGGGCTACCTGGGCGTCCGATACATGCTCCAGTCACACCCCGAGGATGTGGCCACCCTGCTCGGCCACTACCGCGCAGGCGAGTACGACGCGGCCCACAGCCTGCTCCGCGACACCATCGGCACCAAGTACGACGCCGACTTCGCCGACTGGCTGAGCAAGTGCGCCGGCGGCGACTGCGGCCGGCTTCCGGCCCGGAGCGGCCGCTGACCGGGGCCTCGGTCACCGGCAAGAACTGAGCCAGGAGAGCCTGGTGTCCCGCGCATCGTTCGTGCGCGGGACACCAGGCTTCTCAACTGTCCCGGTTCACCTGTCAATCCCCTGAAAACGTGGAGGCTGCGGGCTGCGGCGCTGCCGCTCGGGGGCCGGGGGGGGCGCCAGCCCCCATGGTTCCCGTCAGGGTTTCGGGAAGGGGCGGAGTGGGGGAAACAACCCCGCCGGGCCCGCGCCCGCGGCGCGAAGCTGCCGCTTCGGGTGTGGGGCGTCAGCCCCACGTGAACCTCCCCGGGGCCTGGGGGCGAAGCCCCCAGTTTCGGGAAAGGGCGGGGTGGGGAACAAACACCCCTCACCCCGCCCGCGCCGCCCCACCCCCAAACATCGCCCGCTCCACCGCCTCATACGTCGCCCCATGCTCCGCCAGCACTTCCGCCACCACCCCCGGCCGCGCCGTCAGCGCCAGCAGAAAGTGCTCGCCCCCGATGTGGCGGTCGCCCCGGCCCACCGCGATGCGGAGCGACTTCTCCAGCGTGTCCTTCGCCGAGGGGCTGAAGGCCCGGTGCCCCGACCACCATCGCTTCGGCTTCCGGACCACCTGCAGCGCGCCCGCCCCATGCGTCTCCTCGATCTTCGAGACGATCTCGGCCACGTCGATGCCGAGCCCCGCCAGCGCTTCTTCGTCCGCCTTGGACAGGCCCCCACGCCGCCGCGCGTCCGCGAGCGCTTTTTCCACCGAGCCGCGCCGGTCGGTGATCCCGAGGGACGCGAAGGCGAACGCCGTACGCGTTCCCTCCTGATCCAGCATTGCCAGGAGCAGATGCTCCTCTGTGATGGAGTCCGCGCCCGCCCGTTCCGAGTGTTCGGCCGAGCCCGTGACGACTTCACGGGCGTCCTTGGTGAAGCGCTCGAACATCACTGCCTCCCGTACTTCTTGTGTACGGCCTGCCGGCTGACGCCCAGCTCGGCCGCGATCTCCTGCCACGACCAGCCCTGATTGCGGGCACTGCGTACCTGTACGGCCTCAAGCTGCTCAAGAAGGCGCCGCAGCGCGGCGACGGCTCGCAGCCCGACCCGCGGGTCACGGTCGCCCGCCCGCTCGGCGAGATCGGTTGCTTCGGTCATGCATGTCAACCTACATTGACAGTTGTCCACAGTCAACCCCCGTTGACAACATCTCGCCGTACCGTGGTCCCGTGATCGATTTCCGTACGTCCGCACCCGTGACCGGCAGCCTCAATGTCCAGTGGCACGCCGGCTGGCCCTCTCCGAAGCACGACCCGGCTCCGGAGATACAGGTGCATGCCTACTCCGAACACACCGTGATCCTGCGGCAGAACAAGTCCGTGCACTTCGAAGCCCCGTTCCTCTTCCTGCTGTTCGGGAACGAACGGGCGCTTCTGCTGGACACCGGCGCGACCCCGGACCCCGCCTGCTTCCCCCTGCGCGCCACCGTCGACGCGCTGATCGAGCAGTGGCTCGCCCGCCATCCCCGCTCCGGGTACGGACTGGTGGTCGCCCACACGCACGGCCACAGCGACCACATCGCGGGCGACCCCCAGTTCGCGGACCGGCCGCACACCGAGGTCGTCGAACCGTCGCTCGGCGAGGTGCGGGAGTTCTTCGGGCTGACGGACTGGCCGGACGGCCGTGCCGAGCTGGACCTCGGCGGGCGGGTGCTCGACCTGGTGCCCGGGCCCGGGCACCAGGAGGCCGCCGTCGTCTTCCACGACCGGCACACCGGGCTGCTGCTGACCGGCGACTCGCTCTACCCCGGCCGGCTGTATGTCCAGGACACGGAGGTGTTCGCCGCCACCGTCGACCGGCTGCTCGCCTTCTGCGAGACCACCCCGGTCACCCATGTCCTCGGCTGCCACATAGAGATGACGAGAACCCCGGACAAGGACTACCCCCGTGGCACCACGCATCAGCCGGACGAGCCTCCGCTCCAGCTGACGACCGCGCATCTGCGACGGCTGCGCGATGCCCTCTCCGAACGCAGGGCCCACAGCGGGGACTTCATCGTGGTGTACGGGGACTGACGGTGACCGTGATCCGCGAGCCGGGCAGCGCCAGTACCCGCACCGTGCACGCCCGGCCCGCGGGCACCGTCCGGGTGTCCGTCCACGCCGGGCCGTCCAGGGCGATACGCCGGCCGGACGCGCTCGGCGGCAGCGAGATCTCCGTCGCGCCCCGCCGCCCGTGCGCCCGGTAGACCAAGCGGTACGTCCCGGACCCCGGGACGTACGTTTCGGCCACGACCCGCCCCGCGACGGCCGCCGCATACGGCGCTGCGGTCTGCTCCTTGTTCGTACGGAAGAGACCGCGCTCGTCGACCGCGCAGTAGCCGCCGCCGTAGCACCAGACATAGCCGGCCCAGCCTGAGCTGTAGCGGCTCAGGGATGCCAGCGCCTCACGGTAGAAACGGCCCATGTTCGGAAGGGAGTTGTTGAGGGGACCCCACTCACCCACCACGACCGGGATCCGCTGCTCCTTCGGGTAGGCGGTCACGGCCGCCTCGTACGACTCGATCCAGCCCGCCGAGGGGTCGTAGTCCGCGCCCGCCTCCATCGCGGTGTTGTAGAAGTGCGGTGCGTACACGACCTTGGGGTCCATGATCCTTCCGAGGCCTGTCGGGAGGCCCTCGCCCACGATCGGGGTCGGTTCGACGAAGACCCAGTTGCCGTCGTCAGCCGAACGGACGGCGTCGGCAAGGCGGTTGTACATCGGCGTGAGCTGATCGCGCTCGATGCGGCGGGCCGCGGTGGGAAGGTCCTCGCCCGCGCGCAGCTCACCCATCGGCTCGTTGATCAGGTCGTAGCCGAGAACGGCCGGGTGGTCCTCGAAGCGGTCGGCCAGGACCCGCCACATCCGCGCCTGGGAGTGGCGCAGGTCCTCGTCCTCGTAGAGGTGGCTGAAGGCGCGCTGCACGGCCGGTTCGAAGTACTCCGAGAACCAGTCGTCAGGATGCGGGGAGAAAGGCAGCCCGTCGGTCCGGGTGGCCCACTCCGGGATTCCGCGATGCCCGAAGGCCGGGCCGAACACGTCCTGGTGGGAATCGATCAGCACCTGGATGCCGTAGGTCTCCGCCCAGTCCAGAATCCGCTCGATCTTGCGGAGATACGCGGCGCTGTACTGGTCGCGCCGGGGCTCCAGGTCGTCCCAGAAGACCAGCAGACGGGCGAAGTTGAAGCCCTGGGCGCGCATGTCGCGGAAGTGCTTCTCGGTGATGGCGGACAGCGCCCGGTCGCCGCGGTTCGTCTTGTCCTCGACGTTCCAGCCGCGCACGGTGAGCGTCCGGCCGCGGTCGTCGGTCAGACGGGGAATGCCGGCCGGGTCCGAGGGGGTGGCGGCGGAGGCCGGAGCCACCGCCGCCAGAACCAGAAGGAGACAGCAGCCGATCAGTACCGGGATCGTTCGGCGCGTGGGCATGGGACGGATCCCATCAGCCCACCTGACGGTCCATCAAGAGGGCGTCAGCACGATCTTCCCGAAGAGGTCGCCCGCGGCCATCTTCTCGAAGCCCTCCCGGGCCCGGTCCAGCGGCAGGACCTCGTCGATCACGGGACGTACGCCGGTAGCCACGCAGAAGGAGAGGAGATCCTCCAGCTCGTCCTTGGTTCCCATCGTCGAGCCGACGACCTTGAGCTCCAGGAAGAAGATCCGGGTCAGTTCGGCGTGCGAGGGGCGGTCGCCGCTGGTCGCGCCGGAGATCACCAGCGTGCCGCCGGGCCGCAGCGACTTGACCGAGTGCGACCAGGTCGCGGCGCCGACGGTCTCGATGACGGCGTCCACTCGCCGCGGCAGCCGTGCCCCGGGCTCGTAGGCCTCCTCCGCGCCGAGCTCGACGGCCCGCTTGCGCTTGGCCTCGTCGCGGCTGGTCGCGTACACCCGCAGTCCGGCGGCCTTGCCGAGGACGATCGCGGCGGTGGCGACGCCGCCGCCCGCGCCCTGGACGAGGACCGAATCACCGGGGCGCACCCCGGCGTTGGTGAAGAGCATGCGGTACGCGGTGAGCCAGGCGGTCGGCAGGCAGGCGGCCTGTTCGAAGCTGAGCTCCTTGGGCTTGGGCAGCAGGTTCCAGGTGGGGACGGAGACCTGTTCCGCGAATGTGCCCTGGTAACGCTCGGTGAGGATGGAGCGCGGCTCGTCGGGCCCGACGCCGTGGCCGCTCTGGCCGATGACGGAGTGGAGGACCACCTCGTTGCCGTTCTCGTCGATGCCCGCGGCGTCGCAGCCGAGGATCATCGGGAGCTTGTCCTCGGCGAGGCCCACTCCCCGCAGCGACCAGAGGTCGTGGTGGTTGAGCGAGGCGGCCTTGACGGTGACGGTGCTCCAGCCGGGCCGGGGCTCGGGGGCCGGGCGTTCACCCAGCTCCAGGCCGTTGAGCGGGGCGTCACGGTCGATGCGGGCTGCGTAGGCGGCGAACATGACCATGACGATAGGACGGCGGCCGGACGCGGCGGAACCACGCAGAGGTGTGACACGCACCGCGTCCCACGCACCGGCGGCGGCCGATCCACCTGTTCGGCGCAAACCCGCACAGAAATTTCGCGCTCCACGCCCGACGGGCCGTGCCGCACCCCCTCAGGAGTGCCGCACGGCCCGTACGGATGAATCGGCGGCGGGCTGTCGCGCCCCGCAACAGTGCCCGGCGTCAGCGCCTCGCGACGCCCTCCGCGCGCGCGGCCGCCGCCACCGCCGCGGTGACCGCCGGGGCCACCCGCTCGTCGAAGGGGGACGGGATCACATAGTCGGCCGCCAGGGCATCGCCCACCACGTCCGCCAGCGCGTTCGCCGCGGCGATCTTCATGCCCTCGGTGATCCGGGAGGCCCGGACCTGGAGCGCGCCCGCGAAGATCCCGGGGAAGGCCAGGACGTTGTTGATCTGGTTCGGGTAGTCGCTGCGGCCCGTCGCCACCACGGCCGCGTACTTGTGCGCGACGTCCGGGTGGACCTCGGGGTTCGGGTTGGCCATCGCGAAGACGAAGGCACGCGGCGCCATCGACGCGACCGCCTCCTCGGGGACCGTACCGCCGGAGACGCCGATGAAGACGTCCGCCCCGGCCAGCGCGGTCTCCAGGGAGCCCGAGAGACCGGCCTTGTTCGTGATCTCCGCGAGCTCGCGCTTCACGGACGTCAGGTCGTCGCGGTCCAGGCTCACGATGCCCTTGCGGTCGGCCACGGCCACGTCGCCGATACCCGCCTCCAGCAGGAACTTCGCGATGGCCACACCCGCGGCGCCGGCGCCGGAGATGACCGCGCGCAGGTCACCCAGACCGCGTCCGGTCAGCTTGGCGGCGTTACGCAGCGCGGCGAGGGTCACCACGGCCGTGCCGTGCTGGTCGTCGTGGAAGACCGGGATGTCGACCCGCTCCTGCAGCCTGCGCTCGATCTCGAAGCAGCGCGGCGCCGAGATGTCCTCGAGGTTCACTCCGCCGAACGAGGGCGCGAGCCGGACCACGGTCTCGATGATCTCGTCCGTGTCGGTCGTGGCGAGCGCGATCGGCACCGCGTCGACCCCGCCGAACTGCTTGAAGAGGATGGCTTTCCCCTCCATCACCGGAAGCGACGCCTCCGGCCCGATGTCGCCGAGACCGAGCACCGCTGTGCCGTCCGTCACAACTGCGACGACCTGCGACTTCCAGGTGTAGTCGTGGACGAGCTCCGGCTGCTCGGCAATCGCGCTGCACACCTTGGCGACCCCGGGTGTGTACGCGAGGGACAGGTCGTCCTTGTCTCGCACCGGCACCGTGGCCTGGATGGCCATCTTGCCGCCGCGGTGCAGCGCGAAGGCCGGATCGAAGGGCTCCTCGGGAGCACTCTCCGCACCGTTTTCGCTGTCGCTGCGAGGATTGACGATCTCCGCTGCCATTTTGTTGACCCCTTAAGTCTTCATCAGTTGAGGGTGGCCACTCCTGGTTGAGGAGGGGTGGGCGGGCACCGCGTACGTGCCCCGCCTCGGCGGTTGGCCCGCCCGGCGGGGGAGGTACGTACGCGCGGGCGCGCCGCACACGCGCCCTGAGCCCCGGATGAGGGGTGTAAGCGTCCTTCTTACCGGACCGACGGCCCCGGCGACGAGTCGATATCAGCTTGCTGACAGGACTCATTGCCCCATGTCAGGACACGTCAGCTACGCACCCGGAAACCGGTGCGAAGCACCGGTCGGGCCGCAGATTTTCCGGCCGAAAGAAGGTATTCCAGTGAAAGGTCCGGCCTTGATGTACCGGCCTCGTGGGGTTCGGGGGTGTCCCGTTACCCGATTTTGACATGCGTGGCCCCCTGGTTGGGCTAGTCCGAATGGCAAGATGCCGAAAACACTCAAGGTCGCGACACTCGAAGATGAGTGGAACGACTCGAAATGTCCAAAATGGCAGCACCCTCATCCGCCGGAGGATCACGACCATGACCGCAAGCAACACCTGTCGTACGACCGCCACCAGGGCCCGGATCGCCGCGGTCGGCGCGATCGCGGTCGCCGGGTCGCTGATGCTCACCGCCTGTGGTGACCAGACCGCCTCGGGCTCCAAGGAGTCCACGGGCACCTCCGAGAGCAGCGCCGCGCTGTTCAGCAAGCTGCCGAAGAAGTACCAGGACTCCAAGGTGATCAAGGTCGGCACCGACGCCGCCTACGCACCGATGGAGTTCGAGGAGGGCGGCAAGATCGTCGGTGTCGACCCCGACATCGCCGCCGCGCTCGGCAAGGAGCTGGGCGTCACACTCCAGTTCGTCAACGGCACCTTCGACGGCCTGATCTCGTCGCTGAACACCGGCCGCCAGGACATCATCATGTCGTCCATGAGCGACACCAAGGCCCGCCAGCAGGGCCTGGACGACAAGGGCAAGAAGGTCGGCGAGGGCGTCGACTTCGTCGACTACTTCACCTCCGGCGTCTCGCTCCTGGTCAAGAAGGGCAACCCGGAGAAGATCCAGTCGTTCGACGACCTGTGCGGCAAGAAGGTGGCCGTCCAGCGCGGCACGATCTACGAAGAGACCTTCAAGACCCAGGCCGCCAAGTGCAGCAAGGACGGCAAGGGCAAGCTCACGATCGAGGCGTTCGACACCGACGCCGAGGCCCAGACCCGCGTGAAGTCCGGCGGCGCGGTCGCCGACCTCAACGACTACCCGGTTTCCGCGTACATCGCGAAGACCGCGGGCGGCGGCAACGACTTCGAGGTCGCCGGCGACCAGACCGAGGCCGGCCCGTTCGGCATCGCTGTCGACAAGGACAACGCCCAGCTGCGCGACGCGCTCAAGGAAGCCCTGACCGCGATCATCAAGAACGGCGAGTACAACAAGGTCCTGGAAAAGTGGGACGTCAAGAACAGCGCCGTCACCGAGGCGACGATCAACGCCGGCAAGTAATCCCTGCCGTCCGCCTCAAGCGTTTCACTGAAGGGCAGTCACTGTGACTGACAAGTTCGACAAGACGCCTGCCGACGAGCCCCCAAAGGACTCAGCGGTCGTCAAGGTGGCGTCACACCCTGAGCAGATCAAGGCCATCCCGGTACGGCACTGGGGCCGCTGGATCAGCGGCGTCGTGGTCCTGGCGCTGCTGGCCCTGCTGGTCTATTCGTTCTCTCAGGGCGACGTCAACTGGGGCACGGTCGGGGACTTCATCTTCGACCCCCGAATCGTCACCGGCATGTGGCACACGCTGCTGATCAGCGTGCTGTCGATGCTCATCGGCCTGGTACTGGGTGTCGTCTTCGCCGTCATGCGGCTGTCGAAGAACCCGGTCACAGGTGCGGTGGCCTGGCTGTACATCTGGTTCTTCCGCGGCACTCCGGTGTTCGTGCAGCTGCTGCTGTGGTTCAACCTCGCGCTGATCTTCCCCGTCCTGAACCTCGGGTTCTACAAGGACGAGATGGTCGACGTGATGACCCCGTTCGTGGTGGCCCTGCTGGGGCTGGGCCTGAACGAGGGCGCCTACATGGCCGAGATCGTCCGGGCCGGCATCCAGTCGGTCGACGAGGGCCAGACCGAGGCCTCGCACGCGCTGGGCATGTCCAGCAGCAGGACCATGCGGCGGATCGTTCTTCCGCAGGCGATGCGGGTGATCGTGCCGCCGACCGGCAACGAGTTCATCAACCTGCTCAAGACCTCCTCGCTGGTGTCCGCGGTGCAGTACACCGAGCTGCTGCGCGCGGCGCAGAACATCGGCTCCACGTCCTTCGCGGTCATGGAGATGCTGCTGGTCGCTTCGGTCTGGTACCTGGCTCTGACCAGCGTCTTCAGCGTCGGCCAGTACTATGTGGAGCGGTACTACGCCCGCGGTTCTCTGCGCCAGCTACCGCTCACGCCGTGGCAGAAGATCAAGAAGAACCTGTCGTTCCGCAGCAGCCCCAGGGGGGTGTGACATGACCGCCATGGTGAAGGCCGAGGGCGTACACAAGTCGTACGGTCTGGCCCACGTCCTCAAGGGCATCGATCTCGAGGTCGCTCCGCAGGAGGTGTTCTGCCTGGTCGGCCCCTCCGGTTCCGGCAAGTCGACGTTCCTGCGGTGCATCAACCACCTGGAGCAGATCAACGCCGGCCGGCTGTCGGTCGACGGCCAGCTGGTGGGCTACCGCCAGAAGGGCGAGAAGCTCTACGAGCTGAAGGACAGCGAGGTCGCGGCCCAGCGCCGGGACATCGGCATGGTCTTCCAGCGCTTCAACCTCTTCCCGCACATGACCGCCCTGGCGAACGTCATGGAAGCGCCGATACAGGTCAAGGGCGAGTCCAAGGCCGTGGCCCGTGCTCGCGCCGAGCGTCTGCTCGACCGGGTGGGCCTGGGCGACAAGGGCAAGCACTACCCCACCCAGCTGTCCGGCGGCCAGCAGCAGCGCGTCGCCATCGCCCGCGCGCTGGCGATGGAGCCGAAGCTGATGCTCTTCGACGAGCCCACCTCGGCGCTCGACCCGGAGCTGGTGGGCGAGGTGCTCGACGTGATGCGCGGCCTCGCCGAAGAGGGCATGACGATGATCGTCGTCACGCACGAGATGGGCTTCGCGCGTGAGGTCGGCGATGCGCTGGTGTTCATGGACGACGGTGTCGTGGTCGAGTCCGGCCACCCCCGCGAGGTCCTGAACAACCCGCAGCACGACCGCACCAAGGCCTTCCTCTCCAAGGTCCTGTAACTCGAAGGTCCCTTGAGCAGCACCCTTGAGCAGCACGGAAAGGGCGGTACGGACCTGGTGTCCGTACCGCCCTTTCCGCTGTG
The DNA here is from genome assembly GCF_036147535.1 of Streptomyces sp. NBC_00322. Lineage (NCBI taxonomy): Bacteria > Bacillati > Actinomycetota > Actinomycetes > Kitasatosporales > Streptomycetaceae > Streptomyces > Streptomyces sp. NBC_00322. The sequence goes on from NZ_CP108019.1 coordinate 3,201,312, forward strand.
TCGTGTCGCTGACAGCCGGGCTACTTGACGGCCAGCAGCAGCGTGTCGGAGGGCGAGGCCCATACGTCCCGGGCCTCCCCGAATCCGGCGTTCCGCAGCGTCTCGGCGTGCCAGCGTACGGAGGGCATCTCCCCGTCGGCATGCTCGCCGTAGATCTCGTAGCGCTCGGCGGTCGGTCCGGCGAGTACGGGGTCCTTGGCGGCCAGGGCCCACCACTCGGACCAGTCGAGCGCGCCCGCGGCCCTGGCCCGGTCCATCTGGGCGTGGCGGTGGGCGCGTTCGGCGGCGTTGATGCGGGGGGTGTCGCGGTCGATCATGTGGTCGGCGTTCATGAAGACGCCGCCTTCGCGCACGAGCCTCGCGATCTGTCCGTACAGCGTGGCCAGCGGTCCACTGCGCAGCCAGTGCAGGGCGGTGGCGGTGAGGACCGCGTCGTACGAGTCGTACGGCAGCTTGGTCACCCAGTCGGGATCCTTGAGGTCGGCCGTCACGAAGCCGACCCGCTCGTCGCCCTCGAAGTAGCCCCGGGCGATGGTCAACAGAGCGGGGTCCAGATCCACCCCGGTACTGGTGGCCTTCGGGAACCGGCGCAAGAGCCGGTCCGTAATACTTCCCGTACCGCACGCGAGGTCCAGCACCCGGGGCTCGGGTCCCACCAGCGCCTCGACCATGTCGAGCATCACCCGGAACCGCTCCTCGCGATCGGGCATGTACCACTCCTGCTGCCGGTCCCAGCTCTGCTGCCAGGCCCGCCAGTCTGCTCCCGTCATCGTCTCCGACACCGGAACCCTCCCGTCCGTAATACCCTCGAAGCAATAGCAGCTGTTACGCCGACACTAGACCGCCGCGGTAAGGACTACAAGTGGAACTGGCCCATTACTCGGACTATGCCGTGCGCCTGGTCAACACCGAGGAGCCGGCCCGCAACAAGGACTCCCTCACCTCGGTCGAGGCCGTCCGGGAACTCTTCGGCGTTTCCGCCCCGGCCGCACGGCGCGCCACCGACGCGGACGTCACCCGTTTCCGGTCCGTACGGGCCAGGCTGCGCGCGGTCTTCACCGCGGCCGACGCGGGCGACGAGACCCAGGCGGTCGACCTGCTCAACTCACTGCTGCTCGAGTTCCCCGTCAACCCGCAGATCTCGGGCCACGACTACCGGGACGAGGACGGCCGCCCCAAGTGGCACATGCACCTGGCCGAGCATCCGTCCAACGCGACAGCGGGGTACGCCGCGATCGCCGCGATGGGGCTCGCGTTCCATCTCACCGAGTACGGAGTCGACCGGCTCGGCCTGTGCCAGGCAGCGCCGTGCCGCAACGCCTATCTGGACACCTCGACCAACCGCTCTCGCCGCTACTGCTCGGACCGCTGCGCGACACGCGCCAATGTGGCCGCCTACCGCGCCCGCAAACGCCTCGAGACGGAACGGTCGGACAGCACCGGCCTCACCGCCGAGAACGCCCAGGCGGCGACCCCGCGCACGGATCGCTGATCCCGCGCGAGCGGCCGGTACCTGCCGCGTACCCGCCCCAGGAGAAGCTCATGGGGCACCGTGCCGAACAGTCGGCTGTCCCCCTCCGCCCCCGGATTGTCGCCGAGCACCCACCAGCCGTCCTCGCGCCGCTCGACGAGCCGCTTGACGATGAGCAGGTCCTGCTGGAGCGGATGACGCAGCACGGCGACATCGCCGGGCCGCACCTCCGCGCCGTAGTGCACCAGCAGTTGATCCCCGTGCTTGAGCGTCGGGTACATGGAAGGACCTGTCACTTCGGCGACCCCGAACGGCACTTTCGGCTCCCGCCCCTGATCGGTCATCCGCCACCTCCGAGTCCCACGGTATGTTCGCCCACCAGTCCCATACTGACCCTGGACTTTTGTCCTAAGCCCTAGGGGGCACTCGCAAAAACACGTCTCTCACGGAGTAATGTCCCACCTGAGAAGACGATCACGAGGAAGGACAGCTCAATGCTCTCCCGCCTGTTTGCCCCGAAGGTGAAGGTCAGCGCCCACTGCGACCTGCCTTGCGGTGTCTACGACCCGGCCCAGGCCCGTATCGAGGCCGAGTCGGTCAAGGCCGTCCAGGAGAAGTTCCAGGCCAACGAGGACCCGCACTTCCGGGCCCGCGCCACGGTCATCAAGGAGCAGCGCGCGGAGCTCGCCAAGCACCACGTCTCGGTGCTGTGGAGCGACTACTTCAAGCCGCCGCACTTCGAGAAGTACCCGGAGCTGCACCAGCTGGTCAACGACGCCCTCAAGGCGCTGTCGGCCGCGAAGGCATCGACGGACCCGGCGACCGGCCAGAAGGCGCTGGATTACATCGCCCAGATCGACAAGATCTTCTGGGAGACCAAGAAGGCCTGATCCGCCCGAGCGGCGCGACCCGCGAGCTTCTCACGTATCGCATCGCCGATTTGTCCGCACCCGGTCCCCGTCACGGGAGGCCGGGTGCGGTCGTGTTCGCGGTGAGCGTTATGCCGCAGCTTCCTCCGCGGACCCGGTCCGCCGTCTGTGCAGGAGCACCATGCCGAGCACCGCCGCGGCCAGCAGCGCCAGAGCGAGCAGGGCGGGAAGCAGGACGACGAGCGCGCCCGCGGCCAGGCAGGCGAGGCCGCCGATGATGAAGACGAGGGAGCGCCGACCGCTGGTGCGCAGGAGGATCGCCGCCGCCGCGAGCAGGAAGATGCCCACGCCGCCGGTCAGCGCCCACGCCACCACGCCGTGCAGCGGCTCGGACAGGTCGTAGTGCTCGCTGTCCGCAACTTGATGGAGCACCTTCTTCATGCCGAGCGCGGTGAGCACGATGCCCCCGACGAGCGGCAGGTGCAGGAAGGTGTACGCATCGCGTGCCAGGCGGGTGCGGTCGTCACCCTCCAAAGCGGTCAGGCGCTCCTCGGCGGGCTCGCTGATCTGGCGGAAGTACAGGCGCCACAGCCCGGCGACGACCAACAGGCCCGCGGCGGCCCCGGCCAGCACCGGTGTGGAGATGGGAGGGCCGGACACCCCCACCCCGATCGCGACGATCGACTCGCCCAGCGCGATGATGACGATCAGTCCGTGCCGTTCGGCGAAGTGGCCCGGCGAGGCGACCCGCCAGCCCGAGGAGCCGGTGATGTAGATGCCGCCGTAGTCGATGACGACCGCACCGAGCCAGATGAGCACCTGTGTCAGGCCGGTGAAGGCGCTGCCGACCAGGAGCAGGACGAACGGCGGTGCCACCGAGAGCAGCGCGGTACGGCGCAGCGTGGCGTGGAGCGCCTCGTCGCCGGGGCTGGAGATCCAGTACGTGACCAAGTGCAGGACGCGGACCGCGCCGTAGCAGAGGACGAACACGAGCGGTGCGTACAGGCCGCCGGGCAGGTCGTCGTAGACCTCCGGCACCGTCACCGTGACGACCAGCACCACCGCCATCACGGCGACCAGCACGGCGAACATCGCCCCGGAGTCGGCCCGGACGACATTGCCCAGCCAGGCGAAGCAGCACCAGCACCACCACAGCAGGGCGAGCACAACTCCCCCGCCGAGCAGCCGAAGCAGGGAGGGGTCCGCCGCCATCAGAGCTGTGACCTGCGTGATCGCGTACACGAACACCAAGTCGAAGAACAGCTCGGCAGGCGTCACCCGGTGACCGCCCTCTGTGGCGATCATCCGGGAACGCTCTCTACCTGGTGGCACGGCCTCTCCCCCTCCGGCGCCCATCGCTGGGTCGGCTGATTCCGGGCGGAACGATACCGACGATGCGGGCTCCGCAACCGTTCATCACTCGTCCAGTGCCTGCCGGATGTTGGCCCTCACCACGTCCAGATCCCGGCGCACCGCCTCGTACGTCGCCTTGTTCCGCTCGACATCGGCACGCTGTATCTCCGCGCGGACCTCCCACCACACCCGCACCGTGTCGTGCTTCCGCTTGCACTCGACATCGGCGGTCGCCGTCGCCAACTCCCGCTCCGTACGGGTCGTATTGCCGCCGCTTCCCCGCTGCCAGGCCTTGTCCGCGAACGCCTTGTCCGGGTTCTGGTACCGGCCGAGCCCCTTGTCCACGACGCACTGGGACCAGGTGTCCCAGGCCTGGCGTATCCGTCCGTTCCTGGGTTCCGTCCCGGTCAGGCTGTGTTCGCGTCCGGAGACGTAGGACCACATGCGCGTGGAGTCCTTGACGCCGCCGATCAGTTGCTTGTCCGCCTCGCCGGAGCAGCCGTTCTCCGGGACCTTGCGGCCGTGGATCGTGGCCGCGCCGCCGCTGCCTGGGCCGTGGACGACGCCGTACTCCTCCTCGGTCATCACACGGTCCTTGGGCTTCCATTCCATGCTCTTCTTCGGATCCCAGCCGTATCCCCAGCGGCGGGCGTCGTCGAGGTCGAGCATTCCGAAAGGACTCGAGGAGACCAGCACCGACACGAGCGCCGCCATCCCGCGCTGCGGGTCTTTCGGGTCCAGCGGGAATTCGGCGTACCCGAAGCCCACCATGCAGCGCTGCACCAGGCGGTGCCGTGCCTGGGTGAGGCGCTCGTACTCCTTGGTGCCCAACTGATAGCGGTCCAGGGGCAGTGGGGGTATGTCCGCCTCAGTTGCCGCGAAGGGCGCCTTGGCTTCGCTCCCGGAGCCGAGCCCGCACCCGGTCAGCAAGAAGGCCAACGAGAAGGCCAACGAGACGAGCCAGACACGCGAGAGCGCGCGCCGTAAGAGCAACGAATCGTGCAGCGACTCAAGATCGGTCATGAGGCAATGATGCAGGCCGCCACCGACACGCGCTCGGGCCTGTGGAAAACCTCAGCCGCGCTGACGCCGCCCCATGATTGCGGCCATCGGAGAGCAGAGGTCAGGCCGCGGGCGCGTGCAGCAGAGGGCTGTTGTGCCCAAGCAGCCACTGCCGGTAGGCGGCCGCGCGCAGCGCCGCCTCCCGGTAGGCGGCCGCCAGTTCCGCGTACACCGCCTCGTGCAGTTCCTCGCAGGCTCCGGGTCTTCGGAACAGCAGCAGCCGTACGGCGAGTGGGTCGCCCCGCAGCGGACGGATCGCCATGTCCTCGCGCGGGCCCGAGGTCGGCTGGCAGGGCGCCACCGCCTCGCCGATCGCGATCAGGGACGCCGCTGTGTGGTAATCGCCGTGCAGAACCGGCGGGTTGAGCCCCGCCGCTCGCAGGACGCGGCGCAGGCCGTCCCACTCGCCGTCCACCGTCGGGTCGACCATCCAGCGGTCCTCGGCCAGATCTGCGAGTTCCACGACGGGCGCGGCGGCGGCCGGATGGTCGCGAGCCATGGAGATGAACTGCGGCTCGCGCTCGACCAGTACGCGTGAGGTCAGGGCGTCCGGGACCAGAAGGGGGCATCCCTCCACCTCGTGCACGAAGGCCACGTCGAGCTGGCCCGCCGCGACCATCCTGAGCAGGGCGTTCGCGGAGACATCCACATGCAGCGAGATGTCGGTGCCGGGCAGCCGCTGCCGCAGTCGGCGCAGCCAGCCGGCAAGCACCCGGCTGGCGGTGGAGCCGATGCGCAGCCTGGGGCCACCTGCCCGGGCGGCTGACGCCTTGGCCTCGACGACGAGGGCGGCCATTTCGGCCAGCAGTGGGCGGGCACGGCTCAGGACGGATCGGCCGAGCGGGGTCGGCCGGCAGCCGGTGCGTTCACGCGAGAAGAGCTCCGCGCCTAGGGAGTTCTCGATCCGCCGCAGCTGGGTGGTCAAGGACGGCTGGCTGACGCCCAGTTGCCGGGCGGCTTTGTGCAGGCTGCCGGTGTCCGCTATGGCGCACAGCGCACGGAGGTGCCTCACCTCGAGCTCCATGACCAGAGAGTAAAGCCAGCCCCAACAGTCACACCAGACACCGTAGTTGGGGCACAAAGGACTGACCGGGACAAGGCGATGCGCTCGTGTTATCGGCCATTGGCATCATCCCCGAGAGGGGCCGGCTCCCCGAAACTCTGCCGTACCGAACCCCATCCGCCGGGGTTCACCGGACACGTAGGAGCCCCCCACATGCGTCACCAGAGAACGTTACTCTCCGCCGCACTCGGCCTCGGTCTCGCCGCCGCGCTGAGCGCGGTGCCCGCCACCGCCGCCACGAACACAGGCACGTCGGTCAACTCCCCTGAGGCCGCCGCCGCCCAGTCCTACGCCGCCTACGAAGGGTCCGCCGAGGACGCCAAGGCGACCAAGGCCTTCTTCGACGCCGTCGTGAAGTCGGTCGCGCACAAGCGCGCCGCGAACCCCGGCGCGCAGGCCGTGACCGTCATCTACAGCGCAGGCAACGCCCCGAGCTTCCGCAGCCAGATATCCCGGAGCACCCAGATCTGGAACAGCTCGGTCAGCAATGTGAAGCTCCAGGAAGGCAGCAACCCCGACTTCCGGTACTACGAGGGCAACGACTCCCGCGGCTCCTACGCGAGCACCGACGGACACGGCAGCGGCTACATCTTCCTCGACTACCGGCAGAACCAGCAGTACAACTCCACCCGCGTCACGGCCCATGAGACCGGACACGTGCTGGGCCTGCCGGACCACTACTCGGGCCCGTGCAGCGAGCTGATGTCGGGCGGCGGCCCCGGCACCTCCTGCCAGAACGCCTACCCGAACGCGCAGGAGCGCTCCCGCGTGAACCAGCTGTGGGCGAACGGACTGGCAGCGGCGATCGCCCGCGTCTCCTGACCGGATCTCCACGAACGCCGGGGCGTCCCTCCACGAAAGTGAGGGGCGCCCCTCCGCCGCTTCGCGCTTAGGGTGGTCGCATGACGAGCCCGAGTGAGCGTCCCGAGACGCTGTACGAGGCCGTGGGCGGCATGGACGCCCTGCGACGGCTGAGCAACACCTTCTACGAGGCGGTCCTCGCCGATCCGCTGCTCGCCCCCGTCTTCGCCGACTTCACGCCCACCCATATCGAGCATGTCGCCGTCTGGCTCGCCGAGATCTTCGACGGCCCGGCCCGCTTCACCGCCGAACTGGGCGGACACCAGACTCTGCTCCGGGCCCACCTCGGGCTTTCGATCACCGAGGAGCAGCGACTGCGCTGGATGGAGCTGATGAGCGCGGCGGTGGAGAAGGAGCTCCCGGACGACGAGCTGCTGCGCCGCCGGGTGATGGAGTACTTCGACTGGGGTACCAAGATCGCCCGGTCGGTCTCGGCCGACCCGGTGGGCACGGACCTCGGCGACCCGGGACCGACCCCGCGCTGGGGCTGGAACGGCCTGCGCTGAGGCCGTCACCGTGCGGCTGTCGCCTATGGCCATCACCGTATGGCCGTCACCGTTTGGCGTCAGGCACCCACCGGCGTCCGCACCACGAACTCCGCGCCGGGCGGCAGCTGCCTGCGTATCCGGCTGAGCGCATCACCGAAGTCGCCCCCGGCGACACCGGATTCGTACGCCGCCCCGCCGTAGTGCAGGGTCAGATTGAGGTCCGCGCGGTCGAGCGGCCCGCCGTCCTGCGGTGACTCGCCGAGCGTCAACAGACAGCTGAGCGTGGCTTGTTCGACCCTCCCGTCCGACTGCACGGGCAGCGGCATGTCCCACTCCAGTACGCAGGAGGACAGCACCCCGTCCGCGCCCACCGGCTCCAGAGCGGCGAAGGTCTCCCCCTCGTACTCAACACCCTTGATACGCGTGCGCAGTTGGCGCCCGCTGGCGGCGATCGAGACCGCTTCCGCGCCCGTGCGGTCGCGGTACCAGCCCGCCCACACTTCCGTCGACTCCGATGACATGGCGCGGACTGTAGCGGTACGCACCCCTCCGCTGAACAGGCGGGATCCCTCAAGCGGTCCCGACCGGGGCGCCGGGCTCGTCGCCCGCCTCACCACCGGGCCCGTCGCCCGCCTCACCGCCGGGCGCATCGGTGTGCTCCGTGCTCCGCTGTCCGCCTCGTTGCTCACCCCGCTGCCCGCCCGGATGCTCTCCCCGGGTGTCGACGGACTGAGGGCATTCGGGGTTGTGGCAGGGGCCCGGCCCCCAGAGGGGGACGTACGTCCCGAGAGTCTTGTGCCGCTTCACGACCGTGACGACAGGCTGTCCGCACGCCGGGCACACATGCTCGGCCTGCGGGTCATGAAGGATCTCACGTCCTTGGCTGCCCACGCCTCCAGGATATGGCGGTTTGGGCAACCCCGACAGCTCAGCGCGTGCGCCGGGTGACGAACTCCGCCAGGGACAGCAGATCGCCCGCCGCCGCCAGATCCGGGACCGCGCGGGCGAGCTCGTGGACGGCCCGGGCCATCCGGTCCGCCGCCTGCAGCTGCGCCCAGTCACGGCCGCCCGCCCTGTCCACGGCGTCCGCGGCCCGGCGCACCGCCGCGGCGTTCATGGGGCGGCGGTAGAGCTCGGCCAGTTCTGCCGCTGCCGGGGTTCTGGAGGTCAGGGCCGCGACCACCGGCAGGGACTTCTTGTGGGCGGCCAGATCGGCGCCGACCGGTTTGCCCGTACGCTCCGGGTCGCCCCAGATCCCGATCAGATCGTCGATGAGCTGGAAGGCTAGCCCGGCCTCCCGGCCGAAGGCGTCCATGGCAGCGGCCTCCTCCTCGCCCGCTCCCGCGTACAGGGCGCCGAGCGCACAGGCGCAGCCCAGCAGCGCCCCGGTCTTGGCCGTCGCCATGGCGAGGCACTCGTCGAGCGAGACCTCGTGCGGGGCACGTTCCTCGAAGGCGCAGTCCGCCTGCTGCCCCGCGCACAGCTCGATCACACAGGCCGCGAGCCGCTCAGACGCGGCGCCGGCCGCGGGATGCCGGTCCTCGGCCAGCAGCCGCAGCGCGAGGGCGAGCATGGCGTCGCCCGCGATGATCGCGTCCGGAACACCGAAGACCGTCCAGGCGGTGGGGCGGTGCCTGCGGGTGGGGTCCTCGTCGATGACGTCGTCGTGGAGCAGCGTGAAGTTGTGCGCCAGCTCGACGGCGGTCGCCGCCCGCACCGCGTGCTGCGGGTCCCCGCCCAGTGCCCGGGCCGCGGCCAGCACGAGCGCGGGCCTGATGGCCTTGCCCGCCGAGCCCGCGGCCGGGGTGCCGTCCGCGTGCTCCCAGCCGAAGTGGTACATCGCGACACGGCGCATGGATCCGGGCAGCGACTCCACGGCGGTGCGCAGTTGGGGATGGACGGCGATACGGGTGCGTTCGAGGAGGGCGACGGCCTCACCGGCCACGACGGTGTCGGACATGGTCAACCGGGCAGTCCTTTCCAGGCGTTGGACCAGGTGCTCAGGGAACGGGACCGGGGGCCCGGGTGCGGTACCGCGCCCCCGGCCGGCCGGGTCACCGCCAGCGGCTCACCTCGACGTTCTCCAGGACACCGAGCGCGTCCGGCACCAGCACGGCCGCCGAGTAGTAGGCCGTGACGAGGTACGAGATGATCGCCTGCTCATCGATGCCCATGAAGCGGACGGAGAGGCTGGGCTCGATCTCGTCGGGGATCCCGCTCTGCTGGAGGCCGATGACGCCCTGGTCGGCCTCGCCCGTACGCATGCAGATGATCGAGGTGGTCCTGGCCTCGGTGATCGGGATCTTGTTGCAGGGGAAGATCGGAACACCTCGCCAGGCGGGCACATGCTGCCCCGCGACCTCCACACTGTCGGGGACCAGTCCGCGCCTGTTGCACTCGCGCCCGAAGGCGGCGATGGCCCGCGGATGGGCGAGGAACAGCTTCGAACCGCGCCGCCGCGAGAGCAGCTCGTCCATGTCGTCGGGGCTGGGCACCCCGTCGTGCGGCTGCAGCCGCTGGCCGTAGTCGCAGTTGTTCAGCAGGCCGAACTCGCGGTTGTTGACCAGCTCGTGCTCCTGGCGCTCGCGCAGCGCCTCGACCGTGAGCCGCAACTGCTGCTCGGTCTGGTTCATCGGCTGGTTGTAGAGGTCGGCGACCCGGCTGTGGACCTTCAGCACGGTCTGGGCGACGCTCAGTTCGTACTCGCGCGGCGCCGCGTCGTAGTCGACATAGGTGTGCGGGACGACGGCTTCGCCGACATGGCCCGCGGACAGGTCGATCGCCGCCTCGCCGTACTTGTTGGTGCGTTGGTGCGGAAGGGACGCCAGCCCGTCCAGATGCGTACGCAGCGACCCCGCGCGCTCCGCGAGGTTCAGCACATCGGCCCGGGTCAGCACGAGCGCCGTGCACGCGGTCGCGGCGCGTGCGGTGTACTCCCAGGGGGCGTCCCCGTCGAGAAGCGCGTGGTCGCCGAAGTACGAGCCGTCGGCGAGGACTCCGAGCACCGTCTCGTCGCCGTACGGACCGGTGCCGATCTGCTCCACCCGGCCGTGGGCCAGCAGAAAGATCCGGTCCGCCGCCGCACCGGAGGCTGCGAGCACCTCGCCGGCCGCGAACTCCCGCTGCTCGCAGCGGTTCGCCAGCTCGGAGAAGACCGCCTCGTCGTCGAACTCCCGCAGGGCGGGCAGCTCGGCGAGCTCGGCGGGGATGACCGCCACCCGGTCGCCGGTCTGCACGAACGTCACGCGCCCGTCGCCGACCGAGTAGCTCAGGCGGCGGTTCACGCGGTAGGTACCGCCCTGTACCTGCACCCACGGCAGCATGCGCAGCAGCCATCGGGAGGTGATCTCCTGCATCTGCGGGGCGGACTTCGTGGTTGTCGCCAGGTTCCGCGCAGCGGCCGTACCAAGACTCTGCTGCTTCGGCGTCTGCTGTTCGCGGACTTCGTCGCCGACAGAACCAACCGAGCCAACCGACATGGGACTCCCTCTCGATCACGGGTCTGACCTGCGTCTGCAAGCCTTCCAGTACGGAGAGTCCTCGCACCATTACACAAATGGATGGGACTAGTTCGATCTCGGTGGGGCAGGTGCGGCCGGTCGCCCGCTGGCCGGATGTGTTCGCACCCCCGTACCAACATATGGTCATTCCATGGGAGTTGGGGGTAAAAGCGCAGTACGGCACATTTAGCGCGCACCCCCTCACATCCCCAAGGAGACAGCCGTGTCCCCACCCATGCCCGCGAGCAGTTTCCTCGACGCACTGCGCGACGAGGGGCTGACAGTCGTCGAGGTCGGCGAATGGCGCACGCACAACCGCAACCACAAGGGCCCTTGGGGCCCGGTGCACGGCGTGATGATCCACCACACCGTCACCGAAGGCACCGCGAACACCGTCCGTATCTGCAGGGACGGCTTCGAGGCGCTGCCGGGGCCGCTGTGCCACGGCGTGATCGCCAAGGACGGCACGGTCCATCTCGTCGGCTACGGCCGCGCCAACCACGCCGGGCTCGGTGACGACGATGTCCTCAGCGCAGTCATCGCGGAGAAGGCTCTGCCTGCCGACAACGAGGCGAACACGGACGGAAACCGCCATTTCTACGGATTCGAGTGCGAGAACCTCGGCGACGGCCAGGACCCCTGGCCCGAGGTCCAGCTGGAGGCGATCGAGCGGGCGGCCGCGGCGGTCTGCCGCCACCACGGCTGGACCGCCCGCTCGGTGATCGGCCACCTCGAATGGCAGCCGGGAAAGGTCGACCCCCGGGGCTTCACGATGGACGCCATGCGCGCACGCATCCATGACCGCCTGAAGTGACAATGGGTGCGTGACCAGGGAAGCGCTCGACCTCACCACCGCCCTGCAGCCGCGACTGCCGTCGCCGCTGCAGCCGGTCGAGGACGAGCGCTTCACCCGGCACGGGATACGTCTGCTGCTCAAACGGGACGATCTGATCCACCCGGACCTCCCGGGCAACAAGTGGCGCAAACTCTCCCGCAACCTTCAGGCGGCAGCGGGCCGCCCGCTCCTGACCTTCGGGGGCGCCTACTCCAACCATCTGCGGGCGACCGCCGCCGCGGGCCGCCTGCTGGGCTTCGGGACGACCGGCATCGTCCGCGGCGACGAACTGGCCTCGCGCCCCCTGAACCCGTCCCTGGTCCGGTGCGCGGCGGACGGTATGCGGCTGGTGTTCGTCTCCCGCTCGCTGTACCGCCGTAAGTCCGAGCCGGACGGGCTGGCAGCGATCCTGGACGTGGCTCGCGCATCGAGCGCCGACAGGGCCGGGATACCGGGGGACGTCTACGTCGTCCCCGAAGGCGGGAGCAACGCACTGGCCGCCCGTGGCTGCGCCGACCTCGGTCGGGAGCTGGGCGGCGTCGCCGACGTCGTCACCGTCGCCTGCGGCACCGGCGGGACCCTGGCGGGGCTCGCCGCCGGTCTCCCACCCGGCCGGCGCGCCATCGGCTTTCCCGTCCTGGAAGGCGGCTTCCTCACCGACGCGATATCCCGTCTCCAGCACGAAGCGTTCGGCGACCGCGCGGGCGACTGGTCCCTCGACGAGCGCTTCACCTTCGGCGGGTACGCCCGCACCACCCCCGAACTCACCGCCTTCGCCGACGACTTCGAAGCCCGTCACGATCTCCCCGTGGAGCGCGTCTACGTCGCCAAGATGCTCTACGGCCTCACCGCGCTGGCCGCCGAAGGCGCCTTCCCGCCCGGCACCACGATCGCCGCGGTGATCACCGGTCAGGACTCCTCGCGATAGGCCGCCGCCTCCTCCAGGTCCAGTCGGCGCAGCAGCGTACGCATCATCTCGTCGTCGATCCGCCGCTGGTCGCGCAGCTGTACGAAGACCTCGCGCTCGGCGTCGATCATGTCCCTCGACAGTCGCCGGTAGGTATCGTCCGCGGACTCGCCGGTCAGCTCGTTCACGGCCCCCAGCCGCTCCCAGACGGCGTTCCGGCGCCGCTCCAGCACGGTGAGCAGCCGGTCCGCGAGTGGCTGCGGCAGCGCGTTGCGCTCGTCGGCCAGCAGCTCTTCCAGCCGCCGCTCCGCCGCCTGCGAGGCCTCGCTCTGGGCCTGCGCCTCGGCCAGCGTCTCGGCGTACGCGTCGCGCCCCGGCAGCTTCAGTGCCCGGATCAGCGGCGGCAGCGTGAGCCCCTGGATCACGAGCGTGCCGATGACCGTCGTGAAGGTGAGGAACAGCACCAGGTTCCGCGCCGGGAACGGTTCGTCGTCCGCCGTCGCCAGCGGGATCGAGAAGGCGATCGCGAGCGAGACGACTCCGCGCATTCCGGCCCAGCCCACGATCACCGGCGCGGTCCAGTTGGTGTCCGGTTCGCGCTCCCTGACGCGTTTCGACAGGCCGCGCGGCAGGAACGTCGCCGGGAAGACCCAGACGAACCGCACCACCACCACGGCCGCGAAGACGCCGGCCGCGTACCAGAGGGCTTCGCCGACGCCGTACCCGCCCAGGCCCTCGATCACGTACGGCAACTGCAGCCCGATCAGCGCGAAGACGGACGTCTCCAGGATGAACGCGACCATCTTCCAGACCGCCTCCTCCTGCAGCCGGGTCGCGAAGTCGACCTGCCAGGCGTGGTGCCCGAGATACAGCGCGACGACGACCACGGCGAGCACCCCGGACGCACCGATCCACTCGGCAGCCGCGTAGGCGACGAACGGGATGAGGAGCGAGAGCGTGTTCTGCAGGAGCGCTTCCTTCAGATGTGTACGCAGCCAGTGGATCGGCACCATCAGCACCAGGCCGACAGCGACCCCGCCGAGCGAAGCCAGCGCGAACTCCGCGATGCCGCCTGCCCAGCTAGCGCCCTCGCCGACGGCCGCGGCGAGCGCCACCTTGTACGCGGTGATCGCGGTCGCGTCGTTCACCAGGGACTCGCCCTGCAGGATCGTCGTGATCCGGTTCGGCAGGCCCAGCCGCCGGGCGATCGCGGTCGCCGCGACGGCGTCCGGCGGCGCGACGACCGCGCCCAGTACCAGGGCGGCCGCCAGCGGCAGATCCGGCACCAGAAGATAGGCGAGGTAACCGACAGCGACGGTCGCGAAGAGGACATAACCGACGGAGAGCATCGCGACGGGCCGCGCGTTCGCCCGCAGATCGAGATACGAGCTGTCGACCGCGGCCGTGTACAGCAGCGGCGGCAGGATCAGCGGGAGCACGATGTGCGGGTCGAGCGTGTAGTCGGGCACCCCGGGCACATAGGCGGCGAGCAGCCCGGCCGCCACCAGCAGCAGGGGCGCGGGCACCGGTGTTCTCCGGGCCGCCCCGGCGATCGCGGCACTCACCGCGATCAGCGCGACCAGTGGCAGTGCGTCCATCTCGCCGATCCCCTTGTCCGTACGTATGTCCGTAACCCGCGTCGTAATCTGGCAATCATGAGCGAGTGTCCACACGTAGCCGAACTGCCCCGCCCCCAGTCGGCCCCGCAGAGCGAGACCTGTGTGGAGTGTCTGGCGATCGGCAGCCATCCCGTGCAGTTGCGCATCTGCCTGGTGTGCGGGCATGTAGGGTGCTGTGACTCGTCGCCCCACCGGCATGCGAGCGGGCACTTCAGACAGACGGGGCATCCGATTATGCAGAGCCTGGAGCCGGGCGCTCCCTGGCGATGGTGTTTCGTCGACGGTTCGATCGTCTGACGCGTGGGTACGTCAACCCTCCGCCGGTTCCTCGCAATTGGGCCGCGCAGACCTCTAGCCACTGTGCGTACTCATGTGCTTACCATGAGTGACACCCATCGACTGGAGGTCCCGGCGACAGGGCACCATGGATCGCGATAGCGTCGCCGGGCCAGTACCGGCTACGTACGAAACGTAGCGACGGCTTCGGGATCTCCCCTCCCGTAGCCCCGTTTGAGCTTGTGCCACCTTGGAGGTGAGGGTGTCCCAGATCGCAGGCGAGCCCGGGACTCAGGACTTCGTGGAAGTCCGGCTGCCCGCTGCGGGTGCCTACCTGTCCGTGCTGCGTACGGCCACGGCCGGTCTCGCGGCGCGCTTGGACTTCACCCTCGACGAGATCGAGGATCTTCGGATCGCGGTCGACGAGGCGTGCGCGATCCTGCTCCAGCAGGCCGTTCCCGGTTCCGTCCTCAGCTGCGTGTTCCGGCTCGTCGACGACTCGCTCGAGGTCACGGTCTCGGCACCGACGACCGACGGGCGCGCGCCGGAGCGTGACACCTTCGCCTGGACGGTGCTCTCCGCGCTGGCGGGCAAGGTCGACTCATCGGTCGCCGACGACCGTACGGTCACCATCAGCCTGTACAAACAGCGCGGCGCGGGACCCGGTCCGGCGTGAGGAACGGGGACGGTCCGGTGCGGAAGGAGCCACCCGCGGTGACGGGCTTCCCGGAGCAGCAGGCGCGGCCGCACCCGGAGGACGGGCTGGACGGCCAGACGGCCGCGGCGGAGCAGGCGCAGGCGCAGGCAGGGCAGGCGGACCGTATGAGCGAGCACGTGAACGAGCAGCAGCACCACGATCCACATGACCGCAGCGGGGCGCGGGCGATGTTCATCGAGCTGCGCAAGCTGCCCGACGGCTCGCCGGAGCGGGCGGAGCTGCGCAACCAGCTGGTGCGGATGCATCTGCCGCTGGTCGAGCACCTGGCCCGGCGCTTCCGCAATCGTGGCGAGCCGCTGGACGATCTGACGCAGGTCGCGACCATCGGCCTCATCAAGTCGGTGGACCGGTTCGACCCGGAGCGCGGTGTCGAGTTCTCGACATACGCGACCCCGACGGTGGTCGGCGAGATCAAGCGCCACTTCCGCGACAAGGGGTGGGCGGTGCGGGTGCCGCGTCGCCTCCAGGAACTGCGGCTCGCCCTGACGACGGCGACGGCGGAACTGTCCCAGCAGCACGGCCGCTCCCCCACGGTCCACGAACTGGCCGAACGCCTGGGCATCTCGGAGGAGGAGGTGCTGGAGGGCCTGGAGTCCGCGAACGCGTACTCCACGCTGTCCCTGGACGTCCCCGACACGGACGACGAGTCCCCGGCGGTGGCGGACACGCTGGGCGCGGAGGACGAGGCGCTGGAGGGCGTGGAGTACCGGGAGTCGCTGAAGCCGCTGCTGGAGGACCTCCCGCCGCGGGAAAAGCGGATCCTGCTGCTGCGGTTCTTCGGCAACATGACCCAGTCGCAGATCGCGCAGGAGGTGGGCATCTCCCAGATGCATGTCTCCCGCCTCCTGGCCAGAACGCTGGCTCAGCTCCGGGAGAAGCTCCTGGTGGAGGAGTAAGGCCCCGCGGTAGCGCGGCCCGCGCCTGGGCCCGCTACCGCTGCGCGTCCCCCGCGCTGCCGCGGATTCCCAGGGCCTGGGCCGTCGCCGGGTTCACCAGCAGCACCAGGCCCGTCACCGCCATCGCCGCCAGCACCATGCCCACCGGGATCAGCGCGCCCGACGAGCGCAGCAGGGTCCAGGCCGGGATCAGGGCCATCAGGTGCGTGATGATCGCCGGGCCCCGGCTCCAGCTGCGGGCGCGCAGCAGACCCCTCGCCGCGATCAGCGGAATCGCGCCGAGTGCGACAAGCGTCACCCCGCCCATCTCCGCCTGCGAGGGACTGTCCGGCCGGCCGAGCAGCCCCAGTACGAGCATGGAGACGCCGCCGGCGACCAGTACCAGCCCTTCCAGGCCGGACACCGCGGCCGCGGCGGTCAGGCGGGCGGGGCGGGGGGTCTGGTCAGTGCTCATTCCAGCAGGGTAGCGGCCGTGCGCAGCCCTGGGCTGGGCCAGGTACACACCACTGGGTACGCTGCTGCGCATGCGCGCACTTCTCGTGGTCAATCCGGCAGCAACCACCACCAGTGCCCGCACTCGTGACGTACTCATCCATGCCCTCGCCAGCGAGATGAAGCTGGAAGCGGTCACCACGGAGTACCGCGGACACGCCCGAGACCTCGGCCGCCGGGCCGCCGACTCCGACGACATCGAGCTCGTCGTCGCCCTCGGCGGCGACGGCACCGTCAACGAGGTCGTCAACGGTCTGCTGCACAACGGCCCCGATCCCGACCACCTCCCCCGCCTCGCCGTCGTCCCCGGCGGCTCGACGAATGTCTTCGCCCGCGCCCTCGGGCTGCCGAACGACGCCGTGGAGGCGACCGGCGCGATTCTGGACGCGCTGCGTGATCAGACGGAGCGCACCGTCGGCCTCGGGCTCGCGGCCGGCACCCCGGGCACGGAGGACGAGGGCGTCCCGGCCCGCTGGTTCACCTTCTGCGCCGGACTCGGTTTCGACGCGAGCGTCATCGGCAGGGTCGAACAGCAGCGGGAGCGCGGCAAGCGGTCCACGCACGCCCTCTATATGCGCCAGGTGGTACGCCAGTTTCTGGACGAGCCCCACCGCCGCCGGGGCCCGATCACGCTCGAGCGCCCCGGCGAGGACCCGGTCAGCAATCTTGTGCTGTCCATAATCTGCAACACGACCCCCTGGACCTACCTGGGCAATCGCCCCGTGTACGCCTCCCCGGAGGCCTCCTTCGACACGGCCCTGGACGTCGTCGCGCTGTCCAAGCTGTCGACTCCCGCCGTGGCTCGTTATGCGACCCAGCTGCTCACATCCACCCCCGAGCGCGGACCACGCGGTAAGCACGCGGTCACTCTTCACGACCTGACCGACTTCACCTTGAATTCCAAGGTCCCGCTCCCGTTCCAGATGGACGGTGACCACCTGGGACTGCGCACCAGCGTGACGTTCACAGGCGTACGCCGTGCACTGCGTGTGATTGTGTGAGCGGAAGGGCCGGAAGTCCTTTATCTCGAACGTACGGACTGGGCTCCACCCCATAGAAGTACGGCTGTGACCTAGTCGACACCGAGGAATCAAAAAAAAGTTTCCGGAAGGGGTTGTATCCGCCGCCGAGGTTTGCGAATCTCTACATGGCGATCGGGACGGCCCGCAACATCGGCCCCACAGACCGCCAGAACCCCTCCTCAGAACTTCAGGACCACGCCAGTGCAACTGGCAGTCGGCCCTTCCCTTGCGGGGGGATTCGTGAAAGCGTTCACATTCACAAGCAACCTGCATGTAATACCAAGGAGAGGTAGCAGCCATGGACTGGCGTCACAACGCCGTTTGCCGCGAGGAAGACCCCGAGCTCTTCTTCCCCATCGGCAACACTGGTCCTGCGCTGCTGCAGATCGAGGAAGCCAAGGCCGTCTGCCGTCGCTGCCCCGTTATGGAGCAGTGCCTGCAGTGGGCGCTCGAGTCCGGCCAGGACTCCGGCGTCTGGGGTGGCCTCAGCGAGGACGAGCGCCGCGCTATGAAGCGCCGTGCCGCTCGCAACCGGGCGCGTAACGCCAGCGCCTGAAGCCCCTGATACGAGCCTGAGCTCTGGCGGCGCGTACAGAGAGTACGCACTCACCGCCCCCGAGCCGCAGCGCGCAGTGCCCCCGATGCGCATCGCAATCGCAGCGTGAGCAAACACAAGCTTCGAGCCCCGGACCGTTCCACGGTCCGGGGCTCATCGCTTATTTGTCGCCCTGGACCGGGATGTCGAGCACGACCCGCGTGCCCCGCCCCGGCTCCGGCACCCGCACCATGTCGAAGCCGCCGCCCAACTCCCCTTCCACCAGGGTCCGTACGATCTGCAGGCCCAGATTCCCGGCCCGCTGCGCGTCGAAGCCCTCGGGCAGTCCGCAGCCGTCGTCCTGCACGGTGATCAGCAGCCGGCCGTCGGTGCGCTGGTCACTGCGTACGGCCGCGACCTCGACCGAGCCGTGTTCCCCCTGAGCGAAGGCGTGTTCCAGGGCGTTCTGCAGCACCTCGGTCAGGACCATCGACAGCGGGGTCGCGACCTCGGCGTCGAGAATGCCGAAGCGGCCCGTACGGCGGCAGGCGACCTTGCCCGGGGAGATCTCGGCGACCATCGCGATGACCCGGTCGGCGATCTCGTCGAACTCGACGCGCTCGTCCAGGTTCTGGGAGAGGGTCTCGTGCACGATCGCGATCGAACCGACGCGTCGCACCGCCTCGTTGAGCGCTTCGCGGCCACGAACTGAATCCATCCGCCGGGCCTGGAGCCGCAACAGCGCGGCCACCGTCTGGAGGTTGTTCTTCACCCGGTGGTGGATTTCCCGGATGGTGGCGTCCTTGGTGATCAACTCGCGCTCGCGGCGGCGCAGTTCTGTGACGTCGCGCAGCAGTACGAGCGAGCCGATGTGGGTGCCCTTGGGCTTGAGCGGGATGGTGCGCAGCTGAATGACGCCGTCGTTGCCCTCGACCTCGGTCTCGCGGGGCGCGTAACCGCTGACGAGTTTGACCAGGGCCTCGTCGACCGGGCCGCGGGAGGGGGCGAGTTCGGCGGTGGTCTGGCCGAGGTGGTGTCCGACGAGGTCGGAGGCGAGGCCGAGGCGGTGGTACGCGGAGAGGCCGTTGGGGCTCGCGTACTGGACGACGCCGTCGGCGTCGAGCCGGATCAGCCCGTCGCCGACGCGCGGGGACGCGTCCATGTCGACCTGCTGGCCGGGGAAGGGGAAGGAGCCCGCGGCGATCATCTGGGCGAGGTCGGACGCGGACTGGAGGTAGGTGAGCTCCAGCCGGGACGGGGTCCTTACGGTCAGCAGATTCGTGTTGCGGGCGATGACTCCAAGGACGCGGCCCTCTCGGCGTACGGGGATGGACTCGACCCGTACCGGCACCTCCTCGCGCCACTCCGGGTCGCCCTCGCGCACGATCCGCCCCTCGTCGAGCGCGGCGTCGAGCAGCGGGCGCCGGCCGCGGGGAACGAGATGGCCGACCATGTCGTCCTGATAGGAGGTGGGGCCGGTGTTCGGCCGCATCTGGGCCACGGAGACATAGCGGGTGCCGTCGAGGGTGGGGACCCACAGGACGAGGTCGGCGAAGGAGAGGTCGGAGAGCAGCTGCCACTCCGAGACCAGCAGATGGAGCCACTCGAGGTCGGATTCACTCAGGGCTGTGTGCTGGCGTACGAGGTCGTTCATGGAGGGCACAACTGCGAGCGTACCTGCGGGGTGAACCGGTCGACCTGCCCGCCCGTGCCGGAGCATGGGACGAGAACTATGCTCTTCAAATGGATGGACAGTGGAGAATGGTCTAGTCCACAATGAATCAAGCTGTATGACTCCGGGGGCGACCCCCGATCCTGATACCTCCGCCCTCCCCGCACAGGAGGGTGGACCGAGGTCCACGGCGCTCTCTGCCCTGACTGCGCCGAGACCTCCAACCGGCCGCGCGGGACCGCACACCTGCCGGCCGGAGCGACTCCGGGCTGCGGTGCCGGACGGGTTGAGGGTCCCGTCAGGCGCCGCGGCCCGCGGGTTTCAGTGCGTCTCCGTCACCTTGGCCAGTGCCCTCGGCGCGTCCGGGTCCTGGCCCCGGGCGATCGTCACCTCGTACGCCAGCAGTTGCAGCGGCAGGATCTCCAGAATCGGCTGGAGCTCCTCCGGGACGCCCTCCGTCGGCAGGACGAAGCCCGCCGAGGCCGCCTCTGCCTGGCGAGCCGGGCCCACCACCACGAGGTCCGCGCCGCGGCCGCGGAGGCGGTCCAGGACCGGCTGGAGGGCCTCGCCGCCCTTGCCGTCGGTGACCACGGCGATGACCGGGGAGATGTTGTCCACCATCGCCAGCGGACCGTGCAGCAGGTCCGCGCCGGAGTACGAGAGCGCCGGGATGTAGCTCGTCTCCATCAGCTTCAGCGCGGCCTCCTTCGCCGTGGGATAGCCGTAACCCCGCGACGTGATCACCATCCGCTCGGCGAAGCGGTAGCGGGAGGCCAGGTGCCGTATCTCGTCCTGGCGGGCAAGGACCTGCGAGGCCAGGTCGGGAAGGACCTTGGCCGCCGCGCCGTCACCGCCGCGCAGCCCCTCCACGAACAGATAGAGCGCGAGAAGCGACGCCGTGTACGTCTTCGTCGCCGGAAGCGCCTTCTCGGGACCGGCCAGGATGTCGATGTGGAACTCGGAGACCGCCGCCAGCGGGGAGTCGGGGTTGTTCGTGACCGCGAGCGTGATCGCGCCCCCCTCGCGTGCCGCCTTCGTCGAGGCGACCAGGTCCGGTGAGCCTCCGGACTGGCTGACCGTGATGACCAGAACGTCCGTCAGGTCGGGCCGCGCGCCGTACGCCGTCGTCGTGGACATGGAGGTCAGCCCGCACGGCAGACCGAGCCGGATCTCGAGCAGATACTTCGCGTACAGCGCGGCGTTGTCGGACGTGCCGCGGGCGGTGAGCAGCACGAAGCGCGGGCTGCGCGCCGCGATCGCCGCCGCCACCTCGCGGATCCTCGGCGCGCCCTGTTCCAGGATGCGCCGCAGCACCATCGGCTGCTCCGCCATCTCACCGGCCATGATCTCGCCCGGCTTTTCGGACATGCGAGGTGCCTCCATGTGGCATTCCCTGTGCCGGGACGGACAGGCCGGCCCGGCACCGCACGGTCCGCTTCGGTCAGGCTCCGGCGCCCTTGCCGGTGATGACCTCCGCGGCGGCCCGTCCGCAGACGCGGGCGGCGCCATGGGTCGCGATGTGCAGGGCCCCCCTCGGCTCGGCCCGGTCCAGCCCCATCTCGACCACGACCGTGTCGGGGCGGGCCGCGATCAGGGCGTCCAGGGCGTCCGCCATCCAGGGGTGGCGGTGAACGTCGCGCACTACAGCGACGATCCTACGGTCACCCGCGACACCCAGCACATGTGCCACCAGGGCCGACGCTTCGGTCGTGGCGGCATAGGTGTCGGTCGTCGTGCCCGGCAGGATCGCGGCCAGCTCGGCCGCCAGGCCCCAGGGAGTCTCGTCCCCGACGGCGATGTTCGCGACGGGGGCGAGAGCCGCGACGTACGGGGCGCTCGTGAGGGGCGTGAACGGCTCCGCCGCCGTCACCCGTACGGCCCGCCGCGCGGCGACCAGACCGATGTCGGCCAGTCCGGTGTCGGTGCCGGGCGCGGTCCCCTCCTGTGAAGCCGCGCCCGGCTCCGCTGCGGCCCCCCTGGCCCGTCGCGTCCAGTCGGCGAGCGCGCGCACCCGCGCGGCCGCGTCGGCCAGTCGCTCCTCGGGCAGTTCGCCGTCCCGTACCGCCGTGACCAGCGCGTCGCGCAGTCGCAGTACGGTCTCCTCGTCGGCCAGGCCGCCGCCGACGCAGATCGCGTCGGCACCCGCGGCGATCGCGAGGACGGAGCCGCGCTCGATGCCGTACACCGCCGAGATGGCCTGCATCTCCATGCCGTCGGTGACGATCAGGCCCTGGTAGCCCAGCTCTTGGCGCAGCAGACCGGTGAGGATCTGCGGACTCAGTGTCGCCGGGCGATCAGGGTCGAGCGCGGGAAGCAGGATATGCGCGCTCATCACCGCTTTGGAACCCGCCGCGATCGCTGCGCGGAAAGGCACCAGTTCACGGGCGTGCAGCGTGTCGAGATCCACATCGATCCGGGGCAGCGCGTGGTGCGAATCCACGTTGGTGTCGCCGTGTCCGGGGAAGTGCTTGGTGCAGGCGGCGACTCCGGCGGCCTGGAGACCTTCGATGTACGCGACGGTGTGGCGGGCGGCGAGCGCGGTGTCGGCGCCGAAAGACCGTACACCGATAACCGGATTGTCCTGGTTCGAGTTGATGTCCGCGGACGGCGCCCAGTTGAGGTCGACCCCGCATTCGGCGAGTCTGCGGCCCAGTTCACGGGCGACGGCCCGGGTGAGGTCCGCGTCGTCCACCGTGCCCAGCGCGTAGTTGCCGGGGAACGAGGAGCCGGCGCGTACCTCCAGGCGGGTGACGTCTCCGCCCTCCTCGTCGATCGCGACGAGCACGTCGTCCCGCTCGGCCCTCAACTGTGCGGTGAGGGCGGCCAGTTGATTCGGCGAGAGGATATTGCGGCCGAACAGGCCGACGGCCGAGAGGCCTTCACCGATCCGGCGGAGCAGCCAGTCGGGTGCGGTGGTTCCCACGAAACCCGGCTGGAGGACGGCGAGGGCGTCGCGCGTCAGGGTGTCTGTGCGTACGAGAGTTGTCATGGGGACGGCGTCATCCCTTCACTGCGCCGGCCGTCAGACCCGCGGCCATTTTGCGCTGGACGAGGAGGAAGAGGATCACGATGGGGATGGCCATCATCGTGGCGCCCGCCATCATCGGGGCGTACTCGGTGCCGTTCTTGGTGGTGAAGTTGCCCAGCCACACGGTGGCGGTCTGGTTCTGCTGGCTCATCAGCATCAGTGCGTACAGATACTCGTTCCACGCCTGGATGAAGCCGTAGACCGAGGTGGCGACCATGCCCGGGGCGAGCAGCGGGAACACCACGCGGATGAACGCGCCGGTGCGGGTGCAGCCGTCGACCATCGCCGCCTCCTCGAGCTCCCTGGGGATGTTGACGATGAATCCGCGCAGCGTCCAGACCGTGAAGGGCAGGATGAAGGTCAGGTACGTGATGATCAGGCCCGTGAGCCTGTCGTACTGACCGAGGTCGTTCAGCAGCAGGAAGACCGGGATGATCATGGCGACCAGCGGGATCATCTGGACCGCGAGGATGCCGACGATCACGATCTTGCGGCCGCGGAAGGCGAAGCGGGATATCGCGAGTGCGGCGAGCATGCCGACCGCGATGCCGATGACGACCACGACGAGCGAGACGGTCAGGCTGCGTCCGACGGGTCCCCAGAAGTCGGCGATGTCCAGTGCGCGGCGGAAGTTGTCCGTCGTGAAGACGTTGGGGAAGAAATGCGGGTCCGGGTCGATCGCGTCCTTGGCGGGCTTGAACGCCGTGTTCAGCATCCAGTAGACCGGGAAGCCCGCGGTGACGAAGACGAGCAGGCCGAGCAGATTCCAGCCGAGCCGGCTCTTCCTGGGACGGCGGGTGGCGGCGGGAGCCGCGGCGGTCGAAGTCACTCCACCTCTCCGATCTTGAGCATCTGGCGCATGTAGACCGCGACCACACCGAGCAGCAGGAGCACCGTGACGAGTGCGATCGCCGAGCCGGTTCCGTAGTCGTTGACGACGAACGCCTTGTCGTACGAGTACGTGGTGAGCAGCTGGAACTCCGCCTCGGGATGGCCGTTGCGCATCACGAAGACCTGCGGGAACACGCCCATGTCCCAGATCACCGAGAGCGTCGTGAGCATCACGATGATGGGCTTGAGGATCGGCAGGGTGACGAAGCGGAAGACGCCCCAGGCGCCCGCGCCGTCGAGCCGGGCGGCCTCTTCGAGCTCCTTGGGTACCTGCGTGAGGCCGGCGCTGAGCGTGATCACGACGAAGGGCACGGCGCCCCAGACCACCAGCAGGATGATCACGGAGAGGCCCTGGGGGCCGCTGGCGAACCAGTTGTGGCCGATCATGTCGACCCCGGGCAGCCGGGAGAGCAGCCAGTTGAGTACGCCGTAGTCGGCGTCGAAGAGCCACTTGAAGATCGCGGTGGCGACGATGATGGGCATCCCCCAGCTCGCCACCAGCGCGATGTTGATCAGGGTCTTCACCCAGCCGGAGACACGCTGCAGCAGCAGGGCGACCAGCATGCCGATGACCATGGTGAGGACCACGGCGCTGAAGGCGAAGACGGCGGTCCGAACGACGACGGTCCAGAACTCGCTGTCCCCGAGGATCTTGGAGAAGTTGTCGAAGCCGACCGACTCCGGGTCCTTGAAGCCCCACAGCTGGGGCTGGCCGAACTTCTGGAAGGAGAGGGTGACCAGCCGTACCAGCGGATAGCCGAGGACGAGCAGCAGGATGAGCAGGCAGGGCGCGAGCAGCAGCCAGGGCACTCCTGCCCCGCCTCTGGTCTGCTTTCTGCCGGGCTTCGCGGGGGTGGCTGCGCCGGTCCCCGGTGGTGGCGATGGCCACGTCGGCGGCACCGTGGCGGTGGTTGTCTCTGCGGCACTCATCCCGTGCTCCTCAGCAGTCCCTCTCCCGGTACGAAAGGCAGGGCCCCGTCGCGGTGACGGGGGCCCTGCCCACAGGTCACTTGGTGTTGATGACCTTGTCGATCGCGGCGTCCGCGGCCTTCGCGGCGTCAGCGACCGACTTCTTGCCGGTGCCGATCTCCTGCAGCATGGTCTTGAGGGTCTGGGCCTTCTCGACCTGGCCCCAGCCCGGTGCCATGGGCACGAACCAGTTGGACTCGGCGGCGGTGGCCGGGACCACCGTCTTCGGGTCGTTCTTCAGGGTCGCGAGGTCCGTCTTGTTGTTGGGCAGATTGCCCTTGGCGAGCAGACCCTTCTGGCCCTGGGCGCCGGTGAAGGCGTTGATCCACTCGGCCGCGACGTCCTGCGCCTTGGACTTGACCGGGACGGCCAGGTCGGAGCCGCCGAGGAAGACCGGCAGGGCCTTGCCGTTCGGGCCGGGCATCACGAAGTTCTCGATCTTGTCGGCGAGCTTGCCGACCTTGTCGTTCTCCGGGGCGGCGGCGGTGCCACCCTCCCAGGCCGCGCTGAAGATGGTCGCGGACTTGCCCTGGCCGAAGACGACCGGACGGTCGGACTCGTCCTTCGTCTTGTCGCCGTGCATGTACTTGTCGAGGATCGACTTGTACTCATTGAGGCCCTTGAGGGACTCGGGCGAGGAGAGGTTGGCCTTCCACTGGTCGCCGTCCTTCTTGGCGATGGAGCCACCGGCGTCGTACACGAAGGACATCGCGGCGTACCAGTCGGGCGACGGCTGGTACCAGGCGCTGAACTTGTCGCCCTTCTTCTCCTGGATCTTGTCCAGAGCGGCGGTGAGCTCCGCGTACGTCTTCGGGGCGGCCTTCACGCCGGCCTCGGTGGCGATGTCCTTGCGCCAGGTGCCGACACGGCCGCCGGCGTAGTACGGGACGCCGTAGGTCTTGCCCTCGTACGTGACGGACTCCTTGAGGCCGTCCAGCCACGCGTCCGACTGCTCGAACTTCTTCGGGTCGACCTCGGCGAACGCGCCCTTGGTCATGTAGCCGAGCATCTCGGTGTTGCCCATCTCGACCACGTCCGGAGCCTTGTCCGTGGCGAGTACGGCGTCGAGCTTGGCGTTCTTGTCCGGCCAGCCGTAGTACTCGTGCTTGATCTTGATGCCCGGGTGCTTCTTGACGACCGCCGCGTCGGCGGCCTTCACCAGATCGGGCCAGTTGTTCTGCGCGTCGACCGTCAGCCAGACGGTCAGTTCCTTGGCGTCGCCGCCGGCAGTCTTGTCCCCGCCCTTGTCCGAATCGCCACAGGCCGCCAGGCCGATCATCATGCCCGCGACGCCTACCGCCGCGATGAGCTTGCGCTTCACGCCACCCTCCTCAGGGATGCCTGCAACCCCCCGCCCACCGCGAAGACATACGACGAGTACTGCTCGTGGGGCTGGGACCTGGTCTTTAATGGTTTAGACCAGTACCCGGAGCTTGGCCTAGACCTTTAGGGGTGTCAAGGGTGTATAAGAAGGGCTGTCGCGTCCGTTATCGGACCGACACCTGAGGGCAGGCGAGGACCCGTGACCGTGCCCGTGCCACCATGTGAGCCGCAACAGACGGAGGAGCCGGTGACGGCAGCATCACAGGAGTCGGGAAGGCGGGCCATGACGACGGACGGGGGCGGCACCGAAGCCGAGGGCGGGGCAGTGGCCCGTACCGCGCGCGTGCCCAAGTACTACCGGCTCAAGCGCCACTTGCTCGACATGACCGAAACGCTTCCGCCTGGCACGCCCGTGCCGCCGGAGCGCACACTGGCGGCCGAGTTCGACACCTCGCGCACCACGGTGCGCCAGGCGCTTCAGGAACTGGTCGTCGAAGGCCGCCTGGAGCGCATCCAGGGCAAGGGCACCTTCGTGGCCAAGCCCAAGGTCTCGCAGGCCCTCCAGCTCACCTCGTACACCGAGGACATGCGGGCCCAGGGCCTCGAGCCCACCTCGCAACTGCTGGACATCGGCTATGTCACGGCCGACGACACGCTGGCCGGACTGCTGGACATCTCGACCGGCGGGCGGGTGCTACGGATCGAGCGGCTGAGGCTCGCGAGCGGCGAGCCGATGGCGATCGAGACGACGCACCTGTCGGCCAAGCGCTTCCCGGCGCTGCGCCGCAGCCTGGTGAAGTACACCTCGCTCTACACGGCGCTGGCGGAGGTGTACGACGTCCATCTGGCCGAGGCCGAGGAGACGATCGAGACCTCGCTCGCCACCCCGCGCGAGGCCGGGCTTCTCGGCACGGACGTGGGCCTGCCGATGCTGATGCTCTCGCGCCACTCGCTGGACGCGCAGGGCGAGCCGGTGGAGTGGGTGCGCTCGGTGTACCGCGGCGACCGGTACAAGTTCGTGGCCAGGCTCCAGCGGCCGAAGGACTGACGCGGCGCCCAGCCGGCCTTGCCGGGGGTCCGGGGGTTGTCCCGCGGGAGACTGCGGCGTGGCCAGGCTCCAGCGGCCGAAGGACTGAGCACGGCACGTGGTGTAGCGCGGGGCGTACTTCCTGCTCTACGGTCCTCCCGTCATCGCGAGCGACGGGAGGACGATCCGGTGCGCTCGGATCGGACGGACCGACAGAAGCCGGACCCCGCCACGGGGTTCGGCCTGCTGACGAGACGTTGGCGCCGAGTCGTTGCCGTACCGATATGCGGACGGGGGTGACGCTGGTCAGAACCCTCCCCTAGATTTCCTGCGCATTACAACTGGTGATACGTGAGGGGACGGAGCCGCCGTATGTCAGATGTGACGGACGAGAAACAACCAGTGATCACGCCGGTGCGCGCGATCGTCGCCCTCTGCCTCTTCGCGCCGTTCGTCGCGATGCTCTGGGTCGGCTCGTACGCGAAGACCGAGCCGACGTTCATCGGCATCCCGTTCTTCTACTGGTACCAGATGCTCTGGGTGCTCATCTCCACCGCGCTCACCGTGGTCGCCTACAAGCTGTGGCAGCGCGACCAGCGCGCCCGCAAGGGGGGTGCGTCGAAGTGAACGACGGCGTGAACGGCGTCGCACTCGGCGTCTTCATCTTCTTCTTCCTGGCCGTCACGGTCATGGGCTTCCTGGCCGCGCGCTGGCGCAAGGCCGAGAGCGACAGCCTCGACGAATGGGGCCTGGGCGGCCGGTCGTTCGGCACCTGGGTGACCTGGTTCCTGCTCGGCGGCGACCTCTACACGGCGTACACCTTCGTCGCCGTCCCCGCGGCGATCTACGCGGCGGGCGCGGCGGGCTTCTTCGCCGTCCCGTACACGATCCTCGTCTACCCGCTGATCTTCACCTTCCTGCCGCGGCTGTGGTCGGTCTCGCACAAGCACGGATACGTCACCACATCGGACTTCGTCCGCGGACGCTGGGGCTCGAAGGGCCTGTCGCTCGCGGTCGCCGTCACCGGCATCCTGGCGACGATGCCGTACATCGCACTCCAACTGGTCGGCATCCAGGCCGTACTCGACGTGATGGGTGTCGGCGGCGGCGAGACGACGAACTGGTTCGTCAAGGACCTGCCGCTGCTGATCGCCTTCGGTGTGCTCGCGGCGTACACGTACTCCTCCGGGCTGCGGGCCCCCGCGCTGATCGCCTTCGTCAAGGACACGCTGATCTACATCGTCATCGCGGTGGCGATCATCTACATCCCGATCAAGCTCGGCGGCTTCGACGACATCTTCGCCAAGGCGGGCGACGCGTTGGCGCAGATCAACCCGGCGACCGACAAGCCACGGGGCGCGCTGGCACCGGCGGAGGCGGGCCAGTGGGGATACGCCACGCTGGCACTCGGATCCGCCCTGGCGCTGTTCATGTATCCGCACTCGATCACGGCGACGCTCTCCTCGCGCAGCCGTGACGTGATCCGGCGCAACACCACGATTCTGCCGCTGTATTCACTGATGCTGGGCCTGCTGGCGCTGCTCGGCTTCATGGCGATCGCGGCGGGCGTGAAGGTGAAGAACGGTCAGCTGGCCATCCCGCAGCTGTTCGAGAACATGTTCCCCGACTGGTTCGCCGGTGTCGCCTTCGCGGCGATCGGCATCGGGGCGCTGGTGCCGGCGGCGATCATGTCGATCGCCGCGGCGAATCTGTTCACGCGGAACATCTACAAGGACTTCATCAAGCCGGACGCGACGCCCGCGCAGGAAACCAAGGTCTCCAAGCTGGTGTCCCTCCTGGTGAAGGTCGGCGCGCTGGTCTTCGTCCTGACGATGGACAAGACGGTGGCCATCAACTTCCAGCTTCTGGGCGGCATCTGGATCCTCCAGACCTTCCCCTCGCTGGTGGGCGGCCTGTTCACCCGCTGGTTCCACCGCTGGGCGCTGCTGGCGGGCTGGGCGGTGGGCATGATCTACGGCACGGCGGCGGCGTACGGAGTGGCCAGCCCGACGCAGAAGCACTTCGGCGGCTCGTCCGCGGAGATTCCCGGCTTCGGCGAGATCGGGTACATCGGTCTGACGGCGTTCGTGCTGAACGTGGTGGTGACGGTGGTGCTGACGTTCGCACTGCGGGCGGTGAAGGCGCCGGAGGGCGTCGACGAGACGTCGCCGTCGGACTACACGGCGGACGCGGGAGATCCGGGCGTGAAGGCGGAACTGCCGTCGGCGACGGCGGACGCGGGTCACTGACGGTCGGACTTGGCGCGAGGGCCGCCGCGTCCCCTGGCGGGGGGCATGGCGGCCCTTTGGCTTGTTCGGGGCTTGTTCCCCCACCCCGCGCTGAAGTTCAGCCCGACCGGCGTTTGAGGACATGCGGCCGAAGGTCGTATGCGGGGTTCGGGGCGGAGCCCCGATTCGGGAAGGGACGGGACGGGGGCAGAGCCCGCCGCAGGCGCACCCGCACCCCGTAGCCGCCCCGACACAACATGTGGTGGGTGCGGCAACTCCCCGCCCCCACATGTATGCTCATGCTCGCTGTCGCCGCAGGGGAATCCGGTGCGAATCCGGAACTGTCCCGCAACGGTGTGATGCGGTGCGCTTTGTCGCACCCCACTAGTCCGAAGACCTGCCGACGGCGCATCCGGCTCGACCGAACCGGGTGCCGACACGTCCGGGCCTCGCGGTTGGGCCGGTGGACGCGGTGAGCCGTCCCCGTGACGCGCGCCCGTGACGCCTCCCCCGCCGGCCCAGAGCCGAGCGAGGGAGAGCACCACGTGACCATCGCGCCAGCCGATCCGGCTTCAGGCATCTCCGAGCAGGTGGCCGACGGCCCCGGGACCGCGCTTCTGCGGACCCTGACCGGTCTCACCGCCGATCTGCCCGACACCGACCCCGGCCGTGTCGCCGCCGCCGCGCTGCGCGGCCGGCACGCCGGTTCGGACGCGGCCGAGCTCCGGGGCCTGGCCACCGACGCGGCCGCGGGGCTGATCTCCGAGGACCCTGCCTACTCCCGGCTCGCTGCCCGCCTGCTGACCCGTCATATCGCCGACGAGGCAGCCGGACAGGGCGCGGTCTCCTTCTCCGCCTCGGTCGCGGTCGGCCACCGAGAGGGCCTGATCGCCGACCGCACTGCCGAGTTCGTGGCGCTGCACGCCGCCCGGCTGGACGCGCTGATCGACCGGGACGCGGACGACCGCTTCGGCTACTTCGGTCTGCGCACCCTCTACAGCCGCTATCTGCTGCGGCATCCGATCACCCGTCAGGTGATCGAGACCCCGCAGTACTTCATGCTGCGCGTCGCCTCGGGCCTCGCGGAGGACAACAGCACCCGCGCCCTGGACGAGGTCGCCGCGCTCTACCGGCTGATGAGCAGGCTCGACTACCTCCCCTCCTCGCCCACGCTCTTCAACTCCGGGACCCGCCACCCGCAGATGTCGTCCTGCTATCTGCTGGACTCCCCGCTGGACGAGCTGGACTCGATCTACGACCGCTACCACCAGGTCGCTCGCCTGTCCAAGCACGCGGGCGGCATCGGTCTCTCGTACTCCCGTATCCGCGCCCGCGGTTCGCTGATCCGTGGCACCAACGGGCACTCCAACGGCATCGTGCCGTTCCTGAAGACCCTCGACGCCTCGGTCGCCGCCGTGAACCAGGGCGGCCGGCGCAAGGGCGCGGCCGCGATCTATCTGGAGACCTGGCACGCGGACATCGAAGAGTTCCTGGAGCTGCGCGACAACACCGGTGAGGACGCTCGGCGTACGCACAACCTCAACCTCGCGCACTGGATCCCTGACGAGTTCATGCGCCGCGTCGAGGCCGACGCCGACTGGTCGCTGTTCTCGCCCGCCGATGTGCCCGAGCTGGTCGACCTGTGGGGCGAGGAGTTCGACGCCGCGTACCGCGAGGCGGAGGCCGAGGGCCTGGCCCGCAAGGCCATCCCGGCTCGCGAGCTGTACGGCCGGATGATGCGTACGCTCGCCCAGACCGGCAACGGCTGGATGACCTTCAAGGACGCCTCCAACCGCACCGCCAACCAGACCGCCGAGCCCGGCCGGGTCGTGCACAGCTCCAACCTGTGCACCGAGATCCTCGAAGTCACGGACGACGGCGAGACGGCCGTCTGCAACCTCGGCTCGGTCAACCTGGGTTCGTTCGTCGCGGGCGACGGCATCGACTGGGAGCGCCTGGACGAGACCGTCCGTACCGCCGTGACCTTCCTCGACCGGGTCGTCGACATCAACTTCTACCCGACCGAGCAGGCGGGCCGTTCCAACGCCAGGTGGCGTCCGGTCGGCCTGGGCGCGATGGGCCTCCAGGACGTCTTCTTCAAGCTGCGCCTGCCCTTCGACTCCCCCGAGGCGAAGGCGCTCTCCACGAAGATCGCCGAGCGGATCATGCTCGCCGCGTACGAGGCGTCCTGCTCGCTCGCCGAGCGCAACGGCCCGCTGCCCGCCTGGTCCGAGACCCGCGCGGCCCGTGGCGTGCTGCACCCCGACCACTACGACGTCGAAGTCATCTGGCCTGAGCGCTGGGACGCCCTGCGCGCGCGGGTGGCGAAGAGCGGCATGCGCAACTCGCTCCTCCTCGCCATCGCGCCGACCGCCACCATCGCCTCGATCGCGGGCGTGTACGAGTGCATCGAGCCTCAGGTCTCCAACCTGTTCAAGCGCGAGACGCTCAGCGGTGAGTTCCTCCAGGTCAACGCCTATCTCGTGGAGGAGCTGAAGCAGCTGGGCGTATGGGACGCGCAGACCCGTGAGGCGCTGCGCGAGTCCAGCGGCTCGGTGCAGGGCTTCAACTGGATCCCCGCCGACGTCCGCGCGCTGTACCGCACGGCGTGGGAGATCCCGCAGCGCGGCCTGATCGACATGGCCGCCGCCCGCACTCCGTTCCTGGACCAGTCGCAGTCGCTGAACCTGTTCCTGGAGACGCCGACCATCGGGAAGCTCAGCTCGATGTACGCGTACGCCTGGAAGCAGGGCCTGAAGACGACGTACTACCTGCGCTCACGCCCGGCGACCCGGATCGCCCGCGCCGCCCAGTCGCAGGCGACCATCCCCGTACAGCAGGCATCCGCGCCCGACGCCGACGCGATCGCCTGCTCCCTCGAAAACCCCGAGTCCTGCGAGGCCTGCCAGTAATGACCCCCCACCCGTCACCCGACCACCGCCCCTCAACGACGGCGCTTCGCTCCGACACCGCTCCTCTTCAGAAGAACCTCCTCGACCCGGGCTTCGAGCTGACCCTGCGTCCGATGCGCTACCCGGACTTCTACGAGCGCTACCGCGACGCGATCAAGAACACCTGGACCGTCGAGGAGGTCGACCTCCACTCCGACGTCGCCGACCTCGCCAAGCTCACGCCGGGCGAGCAGCACATGATCGGCCGGCTGGTCGCGTTCTTCGCGACCGGCGACTCGATCGTCTCCAACAACCTCGTGCTGACGCTCTACAAGCACATCAACTCCCCCGAGGCGCGGCTCTACTTGAGCCGTCAGCTCTTCGAGGAGGCCGTGCACGTCCAGTTCTATCTGACGCTGCTCGACACCTACCTCCCCGATCCGGATGACCGCGCGGCCGCGTTCGACGCGGTGGAGGAGATCCCCTCCATCCGCGAGAAGGCCCAGTTCTGCTTCAAGTGGATGGACTCGGTCGAGAAGATCGAACGGCTGGAGACGAAGGCCGACCGCCGCCGCTTCCTGCTGAATCTGATCTGCTTCGCGGCCTGCATCGAGGGGCTGTTCTTCTACGGCGCGTTCGCGTACGTCTACTGGTTCCGCTCCCGCGGCCTGCTGCACGGCCTGGCCACCGGCACCAACTGGGTCTTCCGCGACGAGACCATGCACATGAACTTCGCCTTCGAGGTCGTGGACACGGTCCGCAAGGAGGAGCCCGAGCTTTTCGACGACGAACTCCAGCAGCAGGTCACCGACATGCTGAGGGAGGCCGTCGAGGCGGAGCTGCAGTTCGGCCGCGATCTGTGCGGCGAGGGTCTGCCCGGCATGAACACCGAGTCGATGCGCGAATACCTGCAGTGCGTCGCCGACCAGCGGCTCACCCGGCTCGGCTTCGCCCCGGTGTACGGCTCGGAGAATCCGTTCTCCTTCATGGAGCTGCAGGGCGTCCAGGAGCTGACGAACTTCTTCGAGCGCCGTCCGTCCGCCTACCAGGTGGCGGTGGAGGGCTCGGTCGGCTTCGACGACGACTTCTAGGCCCTCACGTCGAGACCTCACAGATCTCTCCCGTCACGGGGGGACGGGAGAACGGCCGGGCGGATGCAGGGGTGCATCCGCCCGGCTTTTCGTTGTTCGTACCGCTCGCCGACAAAAGTAAAGGCAAGGAGGTTACCCACTCCTTGCCACTTTCAACATATAGCGCACAGGGGGCCTTGCGGCAAGACCCGGGCCGTCACACAGAATCGTCAGCCGTAGCCAGAACCTGCGGAAATCAGGGGTTCGCGAAGTACGTGCCTTTTGGGGGATTCTTATGATTGACGTGATCGTTACCGGCGGTGGACCGACCGGCTTGATGCTGGCCTGCGAGTTGCGGCTGCACGGCGTGCACGCGCTCGTGCTGGAGAAGGAGATGGAGCCGACCAGGTATGTCCGCGCGCTCGGTCTGCACGCGCGCAGCGTCGAGGTGATGGACCAGCGCGGCCTGCTGGAGCGGTTCCTCGCGCTCGGCCGGCAGTACCCGGTCGGAGGTTTCTTCGCCGGCATCACCAAGCCGTCGCCGGACCTGGACACCGCACATCCGTACGTCCTCGGCATTCCGCAGACCACCACCGACCGCCTGCTGACCGAGCACGCCACCGAACTCGGCGTCGATATCCGGCGCGGCTGCGAGCTGGTCGGGCTGACCCAGGACGACCACGGGGTGACCGCCGAGCTGGCCGACGGCACGCAGCTGCGCTCGCGCTACCTCGTCGGCTGCGACGGCGGCCGCAGCACGGTGCGCAAGCTACTCGGCGTCGGCTTCCCCGGTGAGCCCACCAGGGTCGAGACGCTGCTGGGCGAGATGGAGGTGGCCGTACCGCCGGAGACGCTGGCCGCCGTGGTGGCCGAAGTCCGCAAGACCCAACTTCGGTTCGGCGCCGTGCCCTTCGGGGAGGGGGTGTACCGCATTGTCGTGCCCGCCGAGGGGGTGGCGGAGGACCGCTCGGTCCCGCCGACCCTCGAGGAGGTGAAGCAGCAGCTGCGGGCGTTCGCCGGCACCGACTTCGGCGTGCACTCGCCGCGCTGGCTCTCCCGCTTCGGCGACGCCACCCGGCAGGCCGAGCGCTACCGGACCGGCCGGGTGCTGCTGGCCGGCGACGCGGCGCACATCCACCCGCCGGCCGGCGGGCAGGGGCTCAACCTCGGCATCCAGGACGCGTTCAACCTCGGCTGGAAACTGGCCGCCGATGTGGGCGGCTGGGCACCGGAGGGGCTGCTGGACAGCTACCACACCGAACGGCACCCGGTGGCCGCCGACGTGCTGGACAACACCCGCGCGCAGATGCTGCTGATGTCCCCCGAGCCGGGTTCCCGGTCAGTGCGCCGGCTGGTGTCGGAACTGATGGACTTCGAGGACGTGAACCGGTACCTGATCGAGAAGATCACCGCGATCGGGGTCCGCTACGACTTCGGCGAGGGCCATGAACTGCTCGGTCGGCGGCTGCGGGACGTGAAGCTGAAGCAGGGGCGCCTCTACGAGCTGATGCACGGCGGCCGCGGGCTGCTGCTCGACCAGACCGGCGGGCTCTCGGTGGCGGGCTGGGCGGACCGGGTCGACCACGTCGTCGACGTCAGCGAGGAACTGGACGTGCCCGCGGTGCTGTTGCGGCCGGACGGCCATGTGGCGTGGGTCGGTGACGATCAGCAGGACCTGCTCAGCCGGCTGCCCAAGTGGTTCGGCGCACCATCGGCCTGACGGCACACGGACCGCTACTCCGCAGTGCACGGGGTCTTCACCGCTGCCGCGTCCCGGCGCGGCACGGGCGTGGACTTCGGGCTCACGATCGTCCTCGACGGGACTGGCGTGCGCACCGGCGTACGGACCGGAGCACTGGTCGAGGAACGACGCCGGGCCTCTCGCAGCTCGGCCTGAAGCAGCCTGGCACGG
The DNA here is from genome assembly GCF_036147535.1 of Streptomyces sp. NBC_00322. Classification (NCBI taxonomy): domain Bacteria; kingdom Bacillati; phylum Actinomycetota; class Actinomycetes; order Kitasatosporales; family Streptomycetaceae; genus Streptomyces; species Streptomyces sp. NBC_00322. The sequence goes on from NZ_CP108019.1 coordinate 3,236,290, forward strand.
CGCACGTCCTCCCGGCCCAGCTCCGCCTCGCGCAGCTGGCGGTCGACGATCCGCTCCCTGACGTTCCCCACCAGTGCGGGAAGGAGGATGAGCCCGAAGAGGGCGATGACGAAGAGGTAGTCGAAGAATGTGTTCATGCGCTCCACTGTCGTCCTCGCGCGCCAAGAAAGTCAGTGGCAGGACTGTCATGAATCATCGAATTACTGCCACAATGGTTCCATGCTCAAAAACGTGGCCACCGTCCTCCTGGAGGACGTGCATCCCTTCGAGCTCGGGGTCGTCAGCGAGGTCTTCGGCCTCGACCGCAGCGACGACGGACTGCCCGTGTACGACTTCGCGGCGGTCTCCGCCGAGGGCCCCGTCCTGCGCACGCATGCCGGGTTCACCATCAGCACTCCGTACGGCCTCGAACGACTGGAGGACGCGGATCTCATCGCCGTGCCCACCGGCGGTTCGTACCCGACCCGCGAGTATCCGGAGGAGCTGCTCGACGCGCTGCGCCGAGCCGTCGACCGTGGTGCGCGCGTGCTGAGCGTCTGCACCGGCGCTTTCGTCCTCGGTGCTGCCGGGCTGCTCGACGGCCGCCGCTGCACCACCCACTGGCGGCACGCCCGCGACCTGGCCGAGCGCCATCCGCGCGCCCTCGTCGACCCCGATGTGCTGTACGTCGACGAGGGGCCGGTGATCACCTCGGCCGGCACCGCGGCGGCGATCGACGCCTGCCTCCATGTGGTACGCCAGGAGCACGGCCCCGAGACCGCCAACGCCATCGCCCGCCGCATGGTGGTGCCGCCGCACCGCGACGGCGGCCAGGCGCAGTACATCGACCGCCCGCTGCCGCGCACTTCGTGCGACACGGTCGGCGAGGTGCTGTCGTGGATGGAGCGGCATCTGGACGTCGAGCTGACCGTCGAGCAGCTCGCCGCCCGGGCCCATATGTCGCCGCGCACCTTCGCCCGCCGCTTCCAGCAGGAGACGGGCACCACTCCCTACCGCTGGCTGCTGCGCCAACGGGTGCTGCTGTCACAGGAGTTGCTGGAGACGACGGACGAGACGGTTGACGCGATCGCGGGCCGCGCCGGCTTCGGCAATGCGGCCGTCCTGCGCCACCACTTCCTGCGTACGCTCGGCACCACGCCACACGCCTACCGCCGCACTTTCCGGGGCCCGCTGCACGGCGTCGCGTGAGGCACCACGCCGGGCAGGCGCCCCCGGCAGGATCAGTCGTTGGGGACGGTCTCGTAGCGCGGCGTGCCCTCTTCCATCTGGCGCAGCGCGTCCTTGCGGTCCCGCTTGGAGAGCCGGTCGATGTACAGGTAGCCGTACAGATGGTCCGTCTCGTGCTGGAGGCAGCGGGCGAAGTAGCCCGTGCCCCGCACCTTGATCGGATTGCCTTCGGCGTCCTGGCCGCGCACCACCGCGTAGTCGGGGCGGGCCAGGGAGGCGTAGGCCGTCGGGACGGAGAGGCAGCCCTCGTTGGCGTCGTCGAGAACGCGCAGCTCCGGCGGCAGCTCCTCCAGGACGGGGTTGCAGACGACACCGGTGTGACGTACACCGTCGTCGTCGGGGCAGTCGTACACGAAGACCTTGAGGTCGACGCCGATCTGGTTGGCGGCAAGGCCCACGCCCTCCGCCGCCTTCTGGCTGGCGAACATGTCGTCGATCAGAGCCGCGAGCTTGTCGTCGAACTCCGTGACGTCCTTGCACTCCTTGTGGAGCACGGGGTTGCCGACGACCGTGATCGGGCGGGCCGTGCCGCGCTCGCGGTACGCCAGCTCGCGCTCCTCGCAGTTCTCCGTGTCGACGACGAAGCCGTCGTTCACCTGCTCGTCCGTCTGCTGCTGCGCCATGGCCGCTTCTGCGCCTTCCTGGGAACCCGAATCGATCCCGTACAGCCTACGGCCAGCGGTCAGCAGACTTCTTCGAGATCCCGCCACTCGCGCGTGCCCGGGCTGTCGGCGACCCAGCCGTCCAGCAGGCCCCGGACCAGTCCGGCGGGGGCGGCGATCCCGCACTCGCGCTCCGGCGACCACAGATCGCCCGCGGTGCGGTGGCCCAGCGGTCCCGGGTGGCCCGGCTCGCTGTGGTCGTGCGGGTCCAGGTGCTCGCCCTCGCCCTCGGCGCTGGGCATCCGGCTCTCGGAGCAGGCCCGGCACAGCAGCCGCACGGAGGAGGACCAGTCCTCGGCGGCGAAGCCCGCGTCGGAGGCGAGCTGCTCCAGGGCGTCCCGGTCGGCCTCGGTCGCGGCTTCCAGCAGAACCACCCAGGTGGGGACGGGAGAGGGCGCCCAGAGCTCGATCTCGTCGAACACGGGGTACGAAGGCCCGGCGGTGGTGGTCCGCTCGCCGTGCGGCACGCCGTCGTGCAGGACGACCTCGCCCCAGCGCCGTCCGGAGGACGGCAACGGGATCGAGAGCACTTCTATCCGTGCCGGATCGAGCCTGCGGCCCCACACCACCTCGGCCTCGCCCTCGGGCGACAGCCGTACGGCGGCGCTGCCGAGCTCCATGCCGACCGGCTCGCCGTTCGCCGCGGCCGCGCCGGGCACCTTGAGTCCGTAGGCCTGCCAGGAGCGGCGGGCCAGCGGCCAGTCCTGCAGGGCGGTGGCGGCGATCCCGACGTTCCACCAGTCGGGGGCGCCGGTCTCCTTGTCCAGCAGCGCTACGGCCCGCAGGCCGGCGGCGCGGGCCTGCTCCCAGTCGTGCCGGAACTTGTGCAGAAGTGCAAGGTTGAACCAGGACTCCGAGAGCCAGGGCTCGAGGTCCGCCGCCCTTGTCAACAGCGCGCCCGCGTCCTCGTACCGGCCGTCGCCGATCAGCGTGAACGCGCGGTCGGTGGCCTGCCGCCAAGAGGCGGAGGGCCGATGCCGTACCTTCCCGAAGATCCTCACGATTCCCGCCTGCCGGTCGCTCGGGTCACTGCCCCCGGACACGTGTTTTGTGCCTTCCTTCGCATCCAACCATGCCGAGCTGGAGGCTCGCTCATTACCCATGGGTTACCCAGGCGGCACCGGGGCCAGACCGCCTCGGGCGAGGACTCTGGCGAGCGATTCGACGACCTCTGGCTGGTAGTCCCGCCCTGTGCCCAGACGCAGCTGTTCGAGTGCGCCGAGTACTCCGCCCGCTGTTCGTCCGCTTCCCCCGGTCAGATCGTCGTATGCGTTGACGGCGCGGACAATCCGGGCGGGCAGCGGCTGCTCTCGGTACGGATCGGCCTGCAGCTCCACCACGACGGCGACGGCGGCCGGGACTCCGGTCTGGCGCACGACCGCACCCCCCAGCAGGGCTATCCGCCGCTGCTCGGCGACGGGCAGCAGCGCGGTGGCCCCGTCCGGAACGGGGTCCACGAGCGAGAGCTGCCCGATGTCGTGCATCAGGGCCGCGTACTCCAGAACGGTCAGTTCGGAGCCCGAGAGCCCCAGCTCGCGCCCTACGGCGGTGGAGAGCGCCGCGACGCGGCGGGCATGGCCCGGCTGGGTGTATCCGGCGATCTCGGTTGACCGGGCGAGGGAGGCGATGGTCTGCCGGTAGGTGGTGCGCACGGCCGCGTACCGGCGGAAGGACAGCTGCGTCAGCAGCAGCGGCACACAGAACACGGGAAGCGCCCAGAGCCCTGCGACGGCGACGGAGAGCGCCATCACTGCTCCGGTCGCACAGACGGCCGAACCGATGCCGAGGAGGGCTCTGAGCTCCTCACGCAGCAGCGGTGTGTACGGGATGGGGGCACCTCCCATGCGCTTGGCGCTATGGGGAAGGGTGCGGGCCTGCAGCATCGCGGCGGCCAGTACGGCGTCGCACAGGGCCGTCAGCAGGAGCAGGACGACCAGGAACAGCGGGTAGTACGCCCCGTGTCCGACCCAGCGCTCCAACTCGCCGGAGTTGTACAGCGGCTGGAAGCAGGCGGCGGCGAAGGAGACGGTCAGCACCCGCCGCGCCACATGATCGAGCGCGGGCCCGCTCCCTCGCGCCACATGGGGCACGGCACCGGCGAGCGCGGCCGCGACGACGACGGCGACGACCTGCAGCACGCCGTGCGTGGTGGGCTGCCCGGCGCACTCTCCCAGCAGCGCGTACGCGAGGGCTCCGGCGGCGCCCAGGGGCGCTGGTTCGCGCTCCCCGGGCAGGGCACCCCAGCGGGCCAGCTCCCCGACGGCGATGAACGCCCCGAAGGCCAGGGCGTTCAGGGGCTGCTCGAGCCCGTGCCACAGGGTCAGGGCGAGGGCCCCACCGGTGAGCAGGGCGGCGGCGACGTACACCCCGCGAACGGTGACCCCGGCCGCCGGGCTCACCCCGATCCGCCCGGCGCACCGTCACGCCCCGGGAGCGGCCCGCTGACAGGCACCCGGACCGGCTGCGGCTCAGGCTGTGGCTCCGACCCTGGCTCCGGCCGTGGCGGGACGTTTCCGCATGCCGCCTGCACGACCGGCTCGTCCGATGTCACCGAGGTCTCCCAGCCGTGCCGGGCGAGCGCCCGCACCAGCGCCTGCACCATCTGCGGGTCGAACTGCGTCCCCGCGCACCGCTCCAGCTCCTCGAGCGCCGCGGCCACCGGGCGCGCCCGGCTGTACGAACGCGTCGAGGTCATCGCGTCGAAGGCGTCCGCCACCGCAACCACCCGCGCGAACTCGGGGATCTGCGGCCCCACCAGACCGTACGGATATCCGCTGCCGTCCAGCCGCTCGTGGTGGTGCAGGATCGCCGCCCGCGCCTCCCCCAGGAATCCGATCCCGCGCACCATTTCGTGCCCGTACTCCGGATGCAGCTCGATCACCCGCCGCTCCTGCGGCGTCAGCGGACCGTCCTTGCGCAGTACCCGCGTCGGCACCCCGAGCTTGCCCACGTCGTGCAGGATCCCGGCGAACCTGAGCACCTCCAGGCGCCCCTCGTCCATGCTCAGTTCGCGCGCGATCAGCACGGACGCGCGCCCCACCCGCTCGCTGTGCCCGCGGGTGTACTTGTCCTTGATGTCGACCGCCTGCACCAGCGCCCGGATCGTCGCCTGATGCGCGGCCCGCTCGCGGTGGTACTGCGCGAAGATCCAGCAGGAGATGTACATCGGCAGCAGGACGAGGAGCGCGGACAGCGGCCCGTACGGACTGCGCCACAGCACCGCCATCATCAGCCCGGCGAGCCCGTGCACGAGGTGCGGCGCCAGTGAGCGCAGCAGCGGCCCGCGCCAGGCGCTGCGTACGGGCAGCCGTTCCGCGGTGGCGAGGATGCCGCCGTCGAGCGCGGTCAGCACCAGACAGAAGGCGAGGGCTCCGGCCGCGGCCGGCAGCAGCGCATACGGAAAGTCCGGTACGCCCAGCGTCCGCCCGCCGCCGAGCAGCAGATACGCCTGCGCCGCGCCCCAGGTCGCGAGCGAGAGCCGGGCGGCACGCCAGATCCGCCGTACACCCGCGGGCCGCTGGTCCACCCGCCCCAGCAGCGCGCCGGGCACCGCGACGAGCGCGGCCGCGGGGGGCGGCAGCACAAAGGCCGCGGCGAGCAGCACGGGGAAGAAGGACCCGGCGCCGACCGGCACCCAGTCGCGGGGGCAGCGGCAGCGGGCGGGCATCTCGCACACCGCGTACAGACCGGCCAGCAGAAGCGCGCTCCAGGGCACCGAGGCGCCGGGCCGCACGGCGGGCAGCAGCGGCAGCGCGCAGGCCGCAGCGCAGAGCACGGTGCCGAGAATGTACGCACGTGCCGCCGTCGGTATGGCCGTCACCGCCCAGCCCCCTCCTCAAATCGAGCGCCAGGCTAGCGAGTTGAGGGGTGAACGGAAGGCGGATGCACTCTGTTCGCACCCACGGGTGACACGTGGGTGAACATACGAGCAGGGTGCACCGGGAGAATCGCGACACACCCTGCACACGTGTACGAGCTTGCGCTCGTCGGCTACTCCTGGGCGAGACCCGGGAGGTTCGCGCCGGAGACCGTCACATCCTGGTCGGGCACGGCCTGCCCCGAGCGGATGAGATCGATGCGCCCCATGACCTTGGCCCGCAGATCGCTGGGCACGTCGTCATGTCCGCAGCAACGCTTGACCAGCTTCTTCACGGCCTTCTCGAGACCGTACTTCTCCAGGCACGGCGAGCACTCCTCGAAGTGCACCTCGAACTTCGTGCAGTCGCTCTCGGACATCTCACGGTCGAGAAACTCATAGAGATGGTCCAGGACCTCTGAGCAGTCCGTCTCGTGCGGCTCTCCGCAGCTCATGAGCCCGAGCCTTTCGCGTTGTTCGACTCCCCCGCACCGGCGGGTACGAGTCCGCGCTCGCGCGCGTAATCCTCAAGCATGCCGCGCAGTTGACGACGGCCCCGGTGCAGGCGGGACATAACCGTCCCGATGGGTGTTCCCATGATGTCCGCGATCTCCTTGTACGCAAAGCCCTCTACGTCGGCGAGATAGACCGCGATACGGAACTCCTCGGGAATGGCTTGCAGCGCTGCCTTGACGTCCGAGTCCGGCAGGTGGTCGAGAGCCTGCGACTCGGCGGAGCGCAGCCCGGTCGACATGTGCGACTCGGCGCGCGCGAGCTGCCAGTCCTCGATCTCCTCGGCGCCACTGCGCTGGGGCTCGCGCTGCTTCTTGCGGTAAGAGTTGATAAAGGTGTTCGTGAGGATCCGGTACATCCACGCCTTGAGGTTCGTGCCCTCGCGGAACTGGTGGAAGGATCCGTACGCCTTGGCATACGTCTCCTGCACGAGATCCTCGGCATCAGCCGGATTCCGCGTCATACGCAGCGCGGCCGAGTACATCTGGTCGAGGAAGCCGAGAGCGTCCCGCTCGAAACGGGCATTGCGCTCGGCAGTCGTCTCCTCGGACTGCCCCGCCTGGCCGTCGTCGGTCCCTGCGTCGGTCCCAGTGACCGGACCCACCTCCTCCAACGCTGTGGCGAGACCGAATGCGGACCCGCTCGACTCGGAGGATAGACGACGATCCGCTCCGCCCGCCGCCCGGACAGGGACGGTCTTGGCCGCGGAAAGCACCGTCCACTCCAGGTCAGCGGTGTTCGAGCGGCTCGGGCAGATGGTCGAACCCATGCGGTGGACTCCCTACTCCATGCTCTGTGACTGACGTCCCGACAACCGCCACAACAGTGTGTGCGCGCGCATCATTCCCGGAGCCCGCGGGCCCAGTCCCGCACCGCGTCCGTGATCACCCGCAGCGTCTCGCTCTCGCTGATCCCGGCCCGCTTGGGGACGGCGAAGCCGTGATCTCCGTACGCGACTTCCACGAGCTCGTACGCCCCCTCGGGGAACTCCGCGGGCTTCCCGAAGGGATCGTTGCCGCCCTGTACGACGAGGGTGGACACGCCTGCGCCGAGCAGCTCGTCGGCGCGGGACTTCTCGGGACGGCCCGGCGGATGCAACGGAAAACTCAGCGCGAGCACCCCGACAGCCCCGAGCTCGACCGCGGTCCGGCAGGCGACACGGGCCCCGGCACTGCGCCCTCCGGCGACGACGGGCAGCCCGGGCTTCGCCAGTACGGGCCAGATGCCGCGCCATCCGACGTCGAGCGTCGTCGGCGCGGGGGCGACCTTCTTCCCGGCCACCCGCCAGGGCTGCTCCACCAGCGCGACGGTGACCCCGTCCGCGGTCAGGCCACGGGCGACGGCCTGCAGATCCCGCGCCTCGATCCCGCCCCCGGCGCCATGCCCGAGCCCCAGCACCAGCCGGGCCCGCTTGGCGGCATGCCAGGTGACACGGGCCTCACCGGCGTCTGTCTCCACGATCTCGATCCGACTCACGCTTCCATCCTGCCGCGCGAAGCGTGCGACACGGCTGCGCCGCGACGGGGTGCCGTCAGAACAGCGTCCCCACCTCCGGCGCCGCCAGCTCCTCCACCAGTTCCGGCCCGTTGTTGCGCACATTGCTCACCGCAGTCGTCACCGCATAGGCCCGCATCAGCCCCTCCGGCGGCGGCTCCAGCATCCTGCGCAGTTCGTCCATGTCCGTCCGCGACGGGTCCAGCCACGCGTCCCACCGGTCCGGTGTCAGCATCAGCGGCATCCGCGGGTGGATGTCGGAGAGCGACCGGGGGCCCTGTGCCGGGGCCACCCCCAGCGGGCCCTTCTCCGCCTCCGTCGTGATCACCGAGCACGTCACCCACCACGCCAGCGGATGATCGTCCGGCAGCGTCCGGTCCCGCCAGAACTCATACAGCCCCGCCATCGCGAACACCGATCCGTCCGCCGGCGTCACGAAGTACGGCTGCTTCCGCGGGCGCTTCTTCTTGCCCTCGACCTCGAGCTCCCGCTCGCCCGCCCCGGTCACCCACTCGTAATAGCCGTCCGCGGGCAGGATGCAGCGCCGCGAGACGAAGGGCTTACGGAAGGACGGCTTCTCGTGAATCGTCTCGGCCCGCGCGTTGATCATCCGCGCCCCGCCCTCGGGCGACTTGGCCCACGACGGCACGAGCCCCCATTTCAGCGCCCGCAGCTGGCGAACCGGACGCGGGTCCGGGGCGTCTTTCACAGGGCGCTCGAGAATCGCGTAGACGTCCTTCGTGGGGGCCACGTTCCAGTCGGGCGCCAGCGTCTCTTCCGGATCCCACTTCTCGACCTCGAAGAGTCCTGCGAGATCCTCGGGCCTACGACTCGCTGCATACCGTCCGCACATGAGTGCCAGACTGCCACTCCTGCCCGCCGCCCGAGGAGCCGCCCGAGAAATGGCCATCACACAGTCCGCCACCGATCTCTGGGACCGCGTCTTCGGCTCTCAGCCCGCCCCCGACGAATGGCTCGTCCTCGTCGCGGGCGTCATCGCTCTCGGCGCCGTCGCACCCCACCCGATATGGCGGATCTCGCGCAACGCCATCACCATCGCCCACGAGGGCGGCCACGGCCTCGTCGCGCTGCTCACCGGCCGTCGGCTCGACGGCATCCGGCTGCACTCCGACACCAGCGGCCTCACAGTCAGCCGCGGCAGGCCCACCGGTCTCGGCATGATCCTCACGGCGGCCGCGGGCTACACCGCGCCGCCGCTCCTGGGCCTCGGCGGCGCCTGGCTGCTCGCCGCGCACCACATCACGCTGCTTCTCTGGCTGGCCACCGCCCTGCTCATCGCGATGCTGGTGATGATCCGCAACGCGTACGGCGCGCTTACGGTGATCCTCACCGGAGCCGCCTTCCTCCTTGTCTCCTGGCTGACAGAACCGGAGGTGCAGGCCGCCTTCGCCTACACCGCCGTGTGGTTCCTGCTGCTCGGCGGCGTACGACCGGCCTTCGAGCTCCAGTCCAAGCGCCGCCACGGCGGGGCCCCGGACTCGGACGCCGATCAGCTGTCCCGGCTGACCCATGTACCGGCGGCGATGTGGCTGTTCCTGTTCCATGCCGTGTCACTGTGTTCACTGATCGGCGGCGGCCGCTGGCTGCTGGGCCTTTGAACACCCGCGGTCCGGTGGGCGGACGGGCCGGGAAACCTGACCGCCGAGCCCCTATCACTCCCCGGTTACGCCCCTATTTCGCCACTTTTGATCAAGATCCTGGTCTTCGCGGAGCCACTAAAGTGATGGCCATGACCGAAAGCTCCGTGCACCCCGCCCTGTGGCCCGCCCCCTACGCGACCGGAGCCGTCGAAGCGACGGTGACCGTGCCCGGGTCCAAATCGGTCACCAACCGGGCCCTGGTGCTGGCTGCCCTGGCGGCCGAACCCGGCTGGCTGCGCCGCCCGCTGCGCTCCCGGGACAGCCTTCTGATGGCAGAGGCCCTGCGCGCGCTGGGCGTCGGCATCGAGGAGACGGTGTCCTCCAGCTCCACGGTCGCGGGCAGCCACGACGGCGAGGGCGAGGCCTGGCGCGTCATTCCCGCCGGTCTGCACGGGCCCGCCACGATCGACGTCGGCAACGCCGGTACGGTGATGCGCTTCCTGCCCCCTGTCGCCGCACTGGCCGACGGCGCGGTCCGCTTCGACGGCGACCCCCGTTCCTACGAGCGCCCGCTGAACGGCGTGATCGACGCGCTGCGCGTACTCGGCGCCCGTATCGACGACGACGGCCGCGGCTCGCTCCCGATGACCGTGTTCGGCAGCGGCGCGCTGGACGGCGGCCCGGTGGAGATCGACGCCTCCTCGTCCTCGCAGTTCGTCAGCGCTCTTCTGCTGTCCGCACCGCGCTTCAACCAGGGCGTGGAGGTACGCCACATCGGCGGCACCCTCCCCTCCATGCCGCACATCCGGATGACCGTCGACATGCTCCGCGCGGTCGGCGCCCAGGTCGACGAGCCCGAGACCGGCGGCGAGCCCAATGTCTGGCGGGTCTCCCCCTCCGCCCTGCTCGGCCGCGATCTGACGGTCGAGCCGGATCTGTCCAACGCCCAGCCGTTCCTCGCCGCCGCGCTGATCACCGGCGGCCGGGTCACCATCCCCGACTGGCCCGAGCGCACCACCCAGCCCGGTGACGCGCTGCGCCGGATCTTCACCGAGATGGGCGGTTCCTGCGAACTGACCGAGTCGGGTCTGACGTTCACCGGCACGGGCCGTATCCACGGCATCGACGTCGATCTCGGCGAGGTCGGCGAACTGACCCCGGGCATCGCGGCGGTCGCGGCGCTCGCCGACTCCCCCTCCACGCTGCGCGGCGTGGCACATCTGCGCCTCCACGAGACGGACCGCCTCGCGGCCCTGACCAAGGAGATCAACGAGCTCGGCGGCGATGTCACCGAGACCGAGGACGGGCTGCACATCCGCCCGCGCCCGCTGCACGGCGGCGTCTTCCACACGTACCACGACCACCGGATGGCCACGGCGGGCTCGATCATCGGCCTCGCCGTCGAGGGCGTTCAGATCGAGAACGTGGCGACGACCGCCAAGACCCTGCCCGACTTCCCGCGGATGTGGGCCGGAATGCTCGGGGCCTGACGACAGATGCGCCGCTACGGCAAGCACACCGACGAGGACGACATCCGCTCCCGCCCCAACCGCAAGGGCAACCGGCCCCGTTCCAACATTCGCCCCAAGCACGAGGACGCGGTCGAGGGCATGGTCCTGACCGTCGACCGGGGTCGGCTCACCTGTCTCGTCGAGGACCGCGTGGTGATGGCGATGAAGGCCCGCGAACTGGGCCGCAAGGCCGCGGTGGTGGGCGACCGTGTCGGCATCGTCGGCGATCTGTCCGGCGAGAAGGACACCCTCGCGCGCATCGTGCGCATCGAGGAGCGCAAGTCGGTGCTGCGCAGGACCGCCGACGACGACGATCCGTACGAGCGCGTGGTCGTCGCCAACGCCGACCAACTGGCAATCGTGACGGCGCTGGCCGACCCGGAACCGCGCCCGCGGCTGATCGACCGCTGCATCGTCGCGGCGTACGACGGCGGGCTCACCCCGCTCCTCGTACTGACCAAGTCGGATCTGGCCTCGCCCGACGAACTGCTGGAGAAGTACGGCGCACTGGGCGTCCCCCATATCGTCACCACGCGCGACGAGTTCGTGGACGGCGCCGCGGCCGACCGGGTCTACGAGCACCTCCGGGGAAGGACCACCGTGTTCGTCGGTCACTCCGGCGTCGGCAAGACGACCCTGGTCAACGCCCTTGTCCCGAAGGACCGTCGACGCAGCACGGGCGTTGTCAACGCGGTCACGGGCCGCGGCCGGCACACCACCACATCGGCGCTGGCCCTTCCGCTCTCGGGCAAGGAGGGCGGCTGGGTGATCGACACCCCGGGCGTGCGCTCCTTCGGTCTGCACCATGTCGATCCGTCCCGCGTGATCCTCGCCTTCCCCGATCTCGTACCGGGTACGGAGGGCTGTCCGCGGGCATGCAGTCATGACGAGCCGGACTGCGCGCTGGACGAGTGGGTCGCCGAGGGGCACGCGGATCCGGCGCGGCTCTATTCGCTGCGGCGTCTGCTGGCCACCAGGGAACGACGCGAGGGGGACTGACTCCCGCACGTTTGCGGCCCGCGGCAGTTGGTAAGTGCATAATCGCACCAAGTCCGACGAAGCAGTCACCGACTGATGCGGGAGGCACAGACCATGGCGTGGCTGCTGGTGGTGGTCGCCGGAATCCTGGAGACGGGGTTCGCGGTCTGTCTCAAACTCTCGCACGGCTTCACCAGACTGTGGCCGACCATCGCCTTCGCCGCCTTCGCGCTGGGAAGCTTCGGTCTGTTGACGCTCGCCCTGAGGAAGCTCGACGTCGGTCCCGCGTACGCGGTGTGGACGGGCATCGGCGCGGCGGGCACCGCGATCTACGGAATGATCTTCCTCGGCGACCTGGTGTCCACCCTCAAGATCGTCTCGATCTCGCTGGTGATCGTCGGCGTCATCGGTCTCCAGCTGTCGGGCTCGTCGCACTGACGGAGCCACTGACCCACTCGCCGGCGGCCCCGCCCACGGCCGTGCGCACCAGCTGCCCGACCTCTTCGCCGACGGGCGCGACCACATGGGCGAGCGCGAGCCGCGCCGCCAGCTCGCAGCGGCGCGCCACGTCGGCCGACTCCTCCTTCGTCCGCCCGTCGGACAGCCCTTGTTCCAGAGCGGCCACCGAGCGGTCCCGTACCGCCGCGACCAGATCCGCCGGGGACGGCGGCCCCGCGTCGGCGCGCCGCTGGGCGGGCACCCCGGACAGCACTGCACCGCGCCGGGCCGGCCTCGGCGCGGGCAGCCGCTCGCCCCAGCAGGCCGTGAGCAGGGCCCGCAGCAGCGGCTTCGCGCGCGCCTCGGCGACGGTCCACTCGGCGACCGAGACCAGCCGGTCCGCGGCCCCGGTCCGCTCGGCCAGCAGCCGCTCCACGCCATGGAGATAAGCGTCGGCCTCGCGCCGCACCAGCGCGCGGGCGAGACCGTCCTTGCTGCCGAACTCGTTGTAGAGGGTCTGCCGCGAGACCCCGGCGGCGGAGGCGACATCGACCATCCGCACCCCTGACCAGGGCAGATCGGCGAGCGCCGCAAGAGCGGCGTTCAGCAAGGACTCGCGCGCTGTAGGCATCGTCGCCTCCCGGGCCGTACGGCTCTGCGGCCGTGCGCCTGTGAGGCCGTGCGGCACTGCGCTCAGAGTTGACGCGCGGCCATCCACTGTCAATAGCCATGCCGGACAGGGCCCGGAAGCCGGGCGGGACAGGGCCCCGGGCGGCCACGTTGAGCCCGGATAGAGTGACGGCCATGCCCGACTACCACGACGATCTGCGTCTTGCCCATGTCCTCGCGGACGCCGCCGACGCCGCCACGATGGACCGGTTCAAGGCTCTGGACCTGAAGGTCGAGACCAAGCCGGACATGACGCCGGTGAGCGAGGCCGACAAGGCGGCGGAGGAGCTGATCCGCGGACAGCTCCAGCGGGCGCGGCCGCGTGACGCGATCCTCGGCGAGGAGTACGGCATCGAGGGCACGGGCCCCCGGCGCTGGGTGATCGACCCGATCGACGGCACCAAGAACTATGTGCGTGGAGTGCCGGTCTGGGCGACGCTGATCTCGCTGATGGTGCAGGGCGAGGGCGGCTACCAGCCCGTCGTGGGCGTGGTGTCGGCCCCGGCGCTCGGCCGCCGCTGGTGGGCGGCGCAGGGCGGCGGCGCGTACACCGGGCGCAGTCTGAGCTCGGCGAGCCGGCTGCGGGTCTCCAAGGTCGGCCGGATCCGGGACGCCTCGTTCGCGTACTCCTCGCTGAGCGGCTGGGAGGAGCAGGGGCGGCTCGACGGCTTCCTCGATCTGACCCGGGCCTGCTGGCGCACACGCGGCTATGGCGACTTCTGGCCGTACATGATGGTCGCCGAGGGTTCGGTGGACATCTGTGCCGAGCCGGAGCTGTCACTCTGGGACATGGCGGCCACAGCGATCGTCGTCCAGGAGGCGGGCGGATCCTTCACCGGCCTGGACGGACGCCCTGGTCCGCACAGTGGCAACGCCGCCGCGTCCAACGGTCTGCTCCACGAAGAGCTGCTGGGATATCTCAACCAGCGCTACTGACGGTCAGCGGACAGCCAACTGACGGGTATATACACCCTTTTCCGCCCGTGCGCGCCCTCTTGCTGCCCCGCCCCAGGGCTGCGACTCTGAGAGTCCCCCCACTTGTGAACTTGTGAATCGGTTCCCGAACGACCGATCCACCAAGGAGGTGGCTCCATCCATGCTCGTCCGTGACGCCATGAGCACGGTGGTCCTCACCATCGGACCCGCACACACACTCCGCCAGGCGGCCCGCCTGATGGCCGCGCGCCGCGTCGGCGCCGCCGTCGTCCTCGACAGCGACGCGGGCGGCCTCGGCATTCTGACCGAGCGCGACATCCTGAACTCGGTGGGTGCGGGGCAGAACCCCGATCTGGAACCCGCCGGCACCCACACCACCACCGACGTCGTCTTCGCCGCGCCCTCATGGACCCTGGAGGAGGCTGCGGAAGCCATGACACACGGCGGCTTCCGGCATCTGATCGTGCTCGACGACGGCGGACCTGTCGGCATCGTCTCCGTACGCGACATCATCCGCTGCTGGGCCCCGGCACGGCGACACCCGGCAACGCTCGCCGGATAGGCCGGAGGGCCGGATCCCCGGGCTGGGATCCGGCTCTCGTGAGGTGGTTCAGGAGCGTAGTTCAGGCACGCAATGCCTGGACCTCAGCCTCCAGCCGCTTGCCGAAGTCTCCGTCGGCCTGACGGAAGTTGTCGACCGCGCGTTCGGCGATGTCGTCGCGCGACACCTTGGCGATGAACCCGGCGAGGTTCTCGATGAGGCGGCCCTTTTCCTCCTGCGACATCAGCCGGTAGAGGTTGCCCGCCTGCACGAAGTCGTTGTCCTCGGCGTGCGAGGGGGCCTCGTGGTTGCCCGTGCCGGCCATGAAGTCGGCGGTCGACTGCCACAGCGGCTTGTCCGTCTGGAACGGGCCGCCGAAGCTGTTCGGCTCGTAGTTCTTGGCGCCCTTGTGGCGGCCGTCGTACAGGTAGCCGTCACGGCTGTTCGTACGCGCCTCGGTGGCGTGCGGGCGGTTCACCGGCAGGTGGTCGGCGTTGATGCCGACGCGGTAGCGGTGGGCATCTCCGTACGCGAAGAGACGGCCCTGGAGCATCTTGTCCGGCGAGGGACCGATGCCCGGCACGAAGTGGGCGGGCGAGAAGATGCTCTGCTCGACCTCGGCAAAGATGTTCTCCGGGTTGCGGTTGAGCTCCAGCTTGCCGATCTCGACCGGCGGGTAGTCCTCGTGCGGCCACACCTTGGTGAGGTCGAACGGATTGAAGCGGTAGTTCGCCGCCTCGGCCGCCGGCATGACCTGGATCTGCACGGTCCAGGACGGGAACTCGCCGCGCTCGATGGCCTCGCGCAGGTCGCGCTGGTGGGAGTCCGGGTCCTCACCGGCGAGCATCGCGGCCTCTTGCGAGGTCAGGTTCTTGATCCCCTGGTCCGTCTTGAAGTGGTACTTGACCCAGAAGACCTCGCCGGCCTCGTTGTTCCACTGGTACGTGTGCGAGCCGTAGCCGTTCATGTGGCGCAGCGTCGCGGGTATGCCGCGGTCGCCGAAGAGCCAGGTCACCTGGTGCGTCGACTCGGGGCTCAGGCCCCAGAAGTCCCACACGTTGTCGGCTTCCTGCGAGCCGGTGTACGGGTCGCGCTTCTGCGTGTGGATGAAGTCGGGGAACTTGATGGCGTCCTTGATGAAGAACACCGGGGTGTTGTTGCCGACGAGGTCGTAATTGCCCTCTTCGGTGTAGAACTTCAGCGCGAAGCCGCGCGGGTCACGCACCGCGTCCGCCGAACCCAGGTTTCCGGCCACGGTGGAGAAGCGGAGGAAGGTCTCGGTCTGCTTGCCGACCTCGGAGAGGAACTTCGCACGCGTCCATTGCGAGACGTCGCGGGTCAGCGTGAAGGTGCCGTACGCACCGGCACCGCGCGCGTGGACGATGCGCTCCGGGATGCGCTCACGGTTGAAGTGCGCGAGCTTCTCGAGCAGCAGCTGGTCCTGAACCAGAACCGGCCCGCCGACGCCCGCGGTCTCGCTGTTCTGGTTGTCGGCGACCGGCGCGCCGGCCTCCGTGGTGAGCGGTCCCTGCGTCACGTGCGCCTCCTGCGTCATACCTGCAAGTCCTGTCCCTCGGCGTTTGCCGGACTTGATCCTACAATGGACTTTGTCTAAGTCAAACGAGTATCCAAAGTCACACCCGTTCCGTATCTGGGTCGAACCACTGTTAGGCTGGTCCTTATGAGTGACCTGTTGGAACGACTTCGCGGACGTGGCTGGCGCATGACGGCGCAGCGGCGTGTCGTGGCTGAGGTCCTCGACGGCGAACATGTCCACCTGACGGCAGACGAGGTGCATGCGCGCGCCGTGACGAGGCTGCCCGAGATCTCCCGGGCGACGGTGTACAACACCCTGGGCGAGCTGGTCAGCCTCGGCGAGGTCCTCGAAGTCTCGACGGACCGCCGCGCCAAGCGGTACGACCCGAACGCGCACCGCCCCCACCAGCACCTGGTCTGCGCCCAGTGCGGCGCGATCCGCGACGTCCATCCCGCGGGCAACCCGCTGGCGGACCTCCCGGACTCGGAGCGCTTCGGCTTCACGATCTCGGACGTCGAGGTGACGTACCGGGGCACGTGCCCGAACTGCGCGTCGGCCTGACGCTGAGGTTTTCCGAAGGCCCGGCACCTCGTGGTGCCGGGCCTTTCGCGTACCCGTTCGACACACGACGAAGGCCCGGATCCTGATGGATCCGGGCCTTCGTCTTCAGTAGCGGGGACAGGATTTGAACCTGCGACCTCTGGGTTATGAGCCCAGCGAGCTACCGAGCTGCTCCACCCCGCGTCGATGAACGCAACACTACGTCACCCCGCCGACCAGCGCAAATCGATATTCGTCTCTGCATCCGTCGCTACGCCGTGAGCTCCTGGTGGAGCGCGTCGCGCAGCCGCGCCGCACGCTCCGCCACCTCGGCGGGACCCAGTTCGACGGCACGTGCGCACCACCGCTGCCCCTCGGTCAGCTCGCCCCTGCGGGCCGCGAGGAGGGCCAGGCGCAGCGCCGCCCGGCCGTGCCCCGCGCGGGCCGCACGGGCCCACCACAGGGCCGCCTCGCGCTCATTGCCCTCGCGGGCCAGGAGCAGCCCGAGGTTGAAAGCGCCGTTGCGGCTGCCCGCCTCGGCGGCCTCCCGGTACCAGCGTGCGGCATCGGCCATGTCTCCGCGAGTCGCGGCGAGCATCCCCACCCGTACCTGGGCACGCCGGTGCCCCTGCTCTGCAGCGCGCTCGTACCACTCCTCGCACTCGCTCTTCTCCGCCATCGGCTCACCGAGCGCGGGCGGGCCCGGCGGCGGCTGGCGGGAGTCGAGCACGGTGGCGAGCCGGAACGCGGCCTCGGCACTGCCGCCGCCCGCCGCGCAGCGCAGATGACGCTCGGCGGCCTGCTCGTCGCCGTCCCTGAGCAGCGCGATACCCACCTGGAGGGCTGCCTCGGTGTGCCCGGCGGCCGCTGCCCGCTCGTACCAGGACAGGGCCGTACGGTCGTCGTCCCGGCCGACGTAGAGGATGCCCAGGTTGAAGGCGGCGTCGACGCTTCCCGCCTCGGCGGCCTTGGAGAACCAGGGCTCGGCGCCGGTCGCGTCCCCGGCCTGCAGAAGCAGCACGGCGAGCGCGTTGGCGGCCTCGCGGTGACCCGCGTAGGCGGCGCGGCGATACCACTGCTCGGCCTGCGGCGTACGGTCCTGGGCAGCGCAGAGCAGCCCCAGGTTGTACGCACCGTTGACGTCACCCGCGTCCATGGCGGCGCGGTACCAGCGCTCGGCGGTCTGCTGCTCACCGCGGGCGGCATGCAGCGCGCCGAGGGCGTTGGCGGCATTGCCGTCACCGTCCTGCGCGGCGCGCAGCCACCAGACGGCGGCGCTCTCCTCGTCGCCTGCGTCGCGCAGCAGGAATCCGAGCGCGCAGGCGGCGCGGGCCTCACCGTCCTTGGCGGAGGTGAGGTACCAGCGACCGGCCTCCTTGAGCTCGCCGCGCTTCTCGAGGATCGCGCCGAGGTGCAGCGCGGCCCGCCGATGCCCACGCGCGGCGGCCTGCTGGTACCACTGAGCGGCCTCGTCGAGTACGGAGAGCTCGCCGCCCTCGCCGCCGACGAGGGGCGCGTGGACAGCGGATGCCGGGGCATCCGCAGCGCGACCGCCTGCGCCGCCACCGGCACCCGACGTAGCCGACGTACCCGAAACCGCGCCGACCGCCGGGACCGCGTCCCCGCCGCCCGCACGACCCTGCGCCTGCACCCGCGCCGCGTTCTCCGTGCGCCCCAGAACCAGGCCCACGTCCCCGCCCGCGCGTGCCTCTTCCGCCGCCCGGCGCTCCAGCGCGCGGGCAAGCCGGTAGGCCGCCTCACGGTGTCCCTGCTCGGCCGCAGCGCGCAGCCAGCGCTCCGCACCCACGTCGCTGCGGTGCTCCAGCAGGTCGGCGAGGGCGTAGGCCCCCAGCGCATGCCCCTGCTCGGCGGACTGGCGCAGCCAGTACTCCGCGGCCGGCTCGTCGCCGCGCTCGCGGAAGTGGCGCCCCAGCGCATGCGCCGCGGCCGCGGAACCGGCGACGGCGGCGATACGCCACCATCCGGCCGCCTCGTCGGCGTACCCGCGCTGGTGGAGCAGGACACCCAGGTTGTTGGCGGCGGCGCGGTCGCCTTCGGCGGTCGCGGCACGCAGGTACGGCTCGGCGCCGTCGAGGTCGCCACGGCGCAGCAACAGCGCGCCGAGCACGCTCATCGACGCGGTGTCGCCGCTTTCGGCCGCGCGCCGGTGCCGTGCCTCGGCCCCGGCGGTCTCCACCGAGTCGGCACTTCCACCACTGCCGGCGCCGTCAACGTTGCCAGCGGCTACGGCAGAACTGGTCGCATCCGCCACGTCTCCGGCATGCCGCTGCACAAACCGCCCTGTCTCCAACAGAGTTGCCCTGTCCCCCATAAATTCCATCGTCGCACCACCTGCAACCCGCGTACACCTGGTATACCGCAGCCAGCGAGGTCACTTCAGCGTTTTGTCGACATGCCCACAGAGAGATAAGTCAAACACGCCGAACCCCAACTCGCGCCACGCGGCACACAGTTCTCACCAGCAGCACATACGCACGAAGAGGGCCCGGATCCTCAAAGGATCCGGGCCCTCTTCATTTCAGTAGCGGGGACAGGATTTGAACCTGCGACCTCTGGGTTATGAGCCCAGCGAGCTACCGAGCTGCTCCACCCCGCGCCGTTGTGTTGCAACCGTACCACGGCGCGGGATGGTGCCTGCTCAGCCGCCTTCAGCCACGGTCAGCCACCCTTGGACGGGGTGGCCGTCGGGCTGGGCTTGGACTGCGCCTCGGAGAGCCTGCGCAGCGCGTCGTCAAGAGCCTCCTGGGCCTTGCCGTACGCCTCCCAGTCCTTCGGGTCCTTCGACAGTGCCGCCTCGGCGTCCTGATGCGCCTTCAGGGCATCCGCGATGGCAGCCTTCGTCGCCGCGTCACCGGTCGCCGGTGGCTTGGTGCCCGGTGGCGGTGTCGTCGTCGGCGGTGGCTGCTCGGTGCCGACCTGTCCGAAGGCCGCGTCAAGTGCTTCGGAGAGACTGTCCTTGAAGACCGGCTTGCCTCCGCCGTAGGCGGCGGCCACCTTCTTCAGCAGCGGGTAGTTCGCGCTGCCGCCCCGTGCGTACACCGGCTCGATATAGAGGAAACCGCCGTCGAGCGGCACCGTCAGCAGGTTGCCGTACTCGATGTCCGAGTCGGTGCCTCTGAGGTTTCTCACGAACTCGGCGACGTCGTCATTGCCGTTGAGCTCACTCTGCACCTGTTGTGGACCTTGCACGGTCTCGGTGACTCTCAACAGCCTTATCGTGCCGTACTTGTCGCTGTTGGCATCGGCGTCGACCGCCATGAACGCACCCAGGTTGGGACGCCCGGCCGGCGTGAACGTCGTCGTCAGCGAGAACTTCTGCGTCTGGTCGCCGGGCATCTTCAGGCTCAGGTAGTACGGCGGGACGGCGCTGGTGTCCTTGTTCGTGGGGTCGTCCGGCACCTGCCAGGCGTCCGAGCCGCTGTAGAACTGCTCGGGCTCGGTGACGTGGTACCGGGTGAGCAGCTCACGCTGCACCTTGAACATGTCCTGCGGGTACCGCAGATGGGCCTTGAGCGACGGCGAGATCTCGTCTTTCGCCTTCACCGTGCCCGGGAACGCCTTCATCCAGGTCTTGAGCACCGGGTCCTGGGTGTCCCACTGGTACAGGTTGACCGTGCCGTCGTACGCGTCGACGGTCGCCTTCACCGAGTTGCGGATGTAGTTGACCTGGTTCTGCTGGGCGACCACGGCGCGCTGATTGGTGGTCAGCGAGTCGGCAGTGGTCTCGCCCAGCGTCGTACGCGAGGCGTAGGGGTAGCCGTTGGTCGTGGTGTACGCGTCGACGATCCACTGGATCCGGCCGTCGACGACCGCCGGATAGGCGTCGCCGTCGATGGTCAACCAGGGGGCGACCGCCTCGACGCGCTCCTTGGGCGTGCGGTTGTACAGAATCCGCGAGCCCTCGCCGACGGCTCCCGAGTACAGGATCTGCGGCTCGCTGAAGGCGACGGCGTACGCAGCGCGGTTGAGCGGGTTGGAGAGGTTGACCCCGCTCTTGCCCTTGTAGCTCGTGTACTTGGTGGGCCCGACGCTCGCCTCGTAGTCGAGCTCCTTCTGCGGGCCGCCGACGATGGAGTACTGCTCCGTCTTCTCGCCGTAGTAGATCCGCTGCTCGTACGTGCCGAGCTGACCGCCGGTCGGCATTCCGGACTCGGTGAAGTCGGGCGAGCCGACGGTGCCCTTGTCGGGGTCCGTGATGGTGTTCGTGCCCTTGGCCGCGATCGCGCCGTAGCCATGGGTGTAGGTGAAGTGGTCGTTGATCCAGTTGCGCTTCTGGATGCCCGTGATGTTGAGCTCACGCAGACCGATGACCGTGTCCTGCGGCTTGCCGTCGGGGCCGGTGTACCGGTCCACGTCGAGGGTCGCGGGGAACTGGTAGTACTTGCGCTCCTGTTGGAGCTGCTGGAAGGCGGGCGAGACCACGTTCGAGTCCACGAGTCGGTAACTCGCCGCCGAAGGTGCGGCAGCGCGCTGCTGGGCCTTCCGCTTGGGGTCACCCTTGCCGGAGTAGTCCTCGGGGTTGGCCTTGTCGATGCCGTACGCGTGACGCGTGGCCTCGATGTTCTTCTTGATGTACGGGCTTTCTTTGGCCTGCTCGTTCGGCTGGACCTGGAACTTCTGCACGATCGCCGGGTAGAGGCCGCCGATGAGGATCGCGGACAGGACCATCAGCCCGAAGCCGATCACCGGGAGCTGCCAGGTGCGGCGCCACAGCGTCGCGAAGAACAGCAGAGCGCAGATGACGGCGATACAGAACAGGATCGTCTTCGCCGGGAGGTAGGCGTTGGCGTCGACGTACCGCAGGCCCGTCCAGTTGCCGGTGGCCTTGAAGTCGCTGGACTTCACCGCGAGGCCGTACCGGTCGAGCCAGTACGCCACGGCCTTGAGCGAGACGAAGACGCCCAGCAGTACCGAGAGATGCCCGGTCGCCGCGCCGGTCGCCCGCGCGCCGGGGCTGGTGATGCGCAGCCCGCCGTACAGGTAGTGCGTCAGGGCGGCGGCGATCAGCGAGAGCACAGCGGCCGCGAAGCCGAAGCCGAGGAGGAACCGGTACCAGGGCAGATCGAACGCGTAGAACGACACGTCCATGTGGAACTGCGGGTCCTTCTGGCCGAAGGACACGCCATTGACCCACATCAGCCAGGTGCGCCACTGACCGGTGGCCGAGGCTCCGGAGATCAGCCCGACGAGAGCGGTGATCCCGAGGAGCACCCACTTCTTGTACGGCGCGATGCCCATCCGGTACCGGTCGAGGCTCTGCTGCTCCAGCGACATCGCGCTCAGCGGCGGGCGCAGCCGGTGAGCGAGCCAGATGTTGACGCCGACGGCCGCGGCCATCAGCAGCCCGAAGACGGCGAACAGTCCGACCTTGGTCCACAGGGTGGTGGTGAAGACGGAGGAGTAGTGCACCGATCGGTACCAGAGCCAGTCGGTCCAGAACCCGGCGAACATGACGAACGCCATGGCCAGAACGGCCAGGACGCCCAGCGTCATGAGCAGGGTGCGGACCCGCCGGGACGGCCGGCCCACTCTGATCCGTGGCCCTGTCGGGCCTCCGCCGCGGTCCGGCATCTGGAAAGCCAACGTGCGCACCTCGAAGTTCGCGGTCGTGTGAAACGGGCCCCGCGATCGTAGAGCCCACTACTGCAACTTACTGAGGCTTTACCTAGTTCCCGTCTTGGGGCCGGAAGGAGGCAGGATATTGGCCATGCCCAACGTTTCCCCTTCCGGCCCCCCGATGGCCGCCAGCCCGCTGACCCGCGCCGTGCTCGAAATCGACGAGTACGCGTCCGGCCTCGGCTGGGACCAGCCGGCCAGGCTCTTCGCGCTCGTCGACACCGCACATCTGCGCTCCCACGAACCTGGCCTCGCGGCCCAGCTCGGCCTCGACGCCGACGAAGCGGCCGCGCCGCTGACCCCGATCGAGCAGGACGAGATTCCGGCCGGCACCCCGCTGGACGAGTTCCTCGCAACGATCGCCTGGCCGGACGCGGTGGCGGGCTGCGCGCTGACGGTGGAGCGCCAGATGCTCCCGCCCTCGGCCGAGTCCTCGGTCCCGGCCGGCCTCGACGACAAGGCCCTCACCAAGTGGGTCTCGTCCCACCCCGACCGCCAGGAGGTCCGCATGACGGTCGCGGTCCTGCGCGACGGCACGCGCGAATCGGCGCTGCGCCTGCGCGAAAAGGACTCCCCGAAGGAGGTCCTGACGGGCTCCGCCCTGGTCCCGGGCCTGGCGGAGGCGCTCTCGGCGACGTTCGCGGCGTAATCAGTTCTGCGGCACCGCCGTACCGGGTCGCGAGGTCCGGCTACGGCGGTGTCTCTCGTTGCACCGCGGGTCGGATCGCCAGGGCACCATCCCGGGGATCTGGGGGCACCCCCCAGTTTCGGGAAGGGGCGGGCCTGGGGAACGGACCCCCGCTCAGCCCGCCGCGCAGCCCACCAACCCCGCCGTGTCCCCCGACCGAATCTTCTCCAGCGACTTCGTCGCATCGGCGATCGTGTTCACCTTCACCAGCGTCAGCCCGTCCGGAATGTCCGACACGGCCGCCGCGCAGTTCTCGCTCGGCGTCAGGAAATACTGCGCCCCCGCGTTCCGCGCCCCCACCAGCTTCATCTCGATCCCCCCGATCGGACCGACCTTCCCCTTGTCGTCGATCGTCCCGGTGCCCGCCACGAACTTCCCGCCCGTCAGGTCCGCCGGCGTCAGCTTGTCGACGATCCCGAGGGCGAACATCAGGCCCGCACTCGGGCCCCCGACATCCGCCAGGTTGATGTCGATGCTGAACGGAAACGTGTGATCGGTACCCGCCTGGATGCCGACGATCGCCCGGTTCTCCTTGTCCGCCTTGACCGTGGTGATCGTGACCTTCCGCGTGGCGTCCGGCTCCTTGCCCGCCTTCTCCGCCGCGGCCGCCTCCTTCGCGGGCACGATCGTGAAGACCACGTCCTGGCCGGGCTTGTGCTTCACGACCAGCTTCGCGACGTCGCCCGGCTCCTTCACCGCCGTACCGTCCACCGCGCGGATCACATCCCCCGCGTGCAGCCGGTTCTCCGAAGGTGTGTTCTTGAGGACCGTGGAGACCACGACCCGCGACTTCACCGGGATCTTCAGCTGCTGGAGCGCCGCGACCTTGGCGCTCTCCTGCGACTGGGTGAACTCCTCGGCGTTCTCCTGTGTCGACTGCTCCTCGGTCTTCCCGTCCGGGTAGAGCGTGTCGTGCGGCACCACCACGTTGTCGTGGGCCAGCCAGCCGTACACCGCCTCCACGAGGTTCATCTTGTAGTCCGCGCCGGTGACCCTGACCGTCGTCATATTGAGATGGCCACTCGTCGGGTACGTCTTGCGGCCGGAGATCTGCAGGACCGGCTCGCCACCGGCCGCGCCGAGCGTGTTGACCGTCGGCCCGGGCGACATCTCCGAATACGGCACTGTAATGAACACCCCGGCGCAGAGCAGCGCGATGAAAATCAGGGTGGAAGCGAGCATCGTCGCGGTGCGGCGTGGCATGGAACGACAGTACGGGACGGGTCTGTCAGTGCACCGCCGGGGCCAGTCCGTACGTGGCGTCTTGGCAACTGCGTACGGTCAGCGGCCGGGTCCCCCTGGGTCACGCGGCGTCGGCCGCGTCAGGCGGCGTCGGTACCGGAGCCCGCTTTCTCCATCGCATCGCGGAACCGCGCATATCCGGCAAGCTCGGCAACATCCCCCGACGTCCGGTTACGTGAAGCCCAGCTTCCCCATATCGCAGCACCCACGGCAGCGAAAAGCGGAATCAGCAGCCAAGCGAGTGCCGCCATCGCGACCCCCTTACCCCATGAACGTACGCAACTGAGTGATCAGCAGATTAGTGTCTGCGAGTTCAACACTCATGGCAGGGGGGCGGTTACGCAAATCAGGCGCTTGGTAACTCTCCGGGTTTCAGCCGATCCTGCCTCAGCAGGCGCCGACCCACTCCTCCGAGCCGTCGGAGAACTTCTGGTGCTTCCAGATCGGCACTTCGTGCTTGAGGTCGTCGATCAGCTTCCGGCAGGCCTCGAAGGCCTCTCCCCGGTGCGGGCACGACACGGCGACGACGACCGCCAGATCGCCGACCGCCAGGTCACCCACACGATGGACCGCGGCAAGCGCCCGTACAGGAAACTCCGCCGCCACCTTCTCGGCGACACGGCGCATCTCGGCCTCCGCCGTGGGATGGCAGGAGTACCCCAGCGTGTCCACATCCGCGCCGCCGTCGTGATTGCGCACGGTGCCGACGAAGAGCGCGGTGCCACCCGCCGCGTCGTCGCCGACGGCCGCGAAGACCTCGTCGACGGAGAGCGGCGTGTCGCGGATCGCGAGCAGACGGATGGGGTCCTGGGCCGCCTGCTCACCGGGGTGGTCGTACGTGCTTGCCATGCCGTCCATCGTGCCGTACGCCACTGACATCGAGAAATAGCCCATTCGACCGGCCGGGGCGGCACCGGCTTGGAGCCTCCTACATACGACGTCTGGCCTTGCGCGCACGTCGCACCAGCGCGGCCGTACCGAGCAGCGCCACCGTCGCACCCGCGGCGCCGGCCGCGGTCGCGTCCTTGCGGCCGAGGCGGCGGCCCGCGACCGTGTGGCGGCCCTCCACCTCCTCCAGCAGCGCAGCCAGGACCTCCTCGTTGGTCCACTGAGGACGCCAGCCCGCATCGTGGAGCCGGCTCACACTGACCACCCAGGGGTGCATCGTGTACGCCAGATCCCCGGCCGGAGACGGGGTGAGGCCGATCCGGTGGAGCCGAGCCGCAGCGCCCAGGGCGACCGCAGAAGGCAGCTCCATCCGGCGGATGCCGCTGAGCTCCTCGACCTCCTCCTGTTCGAGCCAGCCGTCGCAGCCGACGGCCAGCTCGCCGTCGACCTTCTCCAACGCGGCGTACTCCAGGGCTGTCACCAGGTCCTCGACATGGCAGAACTGCCAGGTGGGACGAGATCCGGCGACCACAAGGAGGCGCGGCGACTCGAAGTAGCGGGTCAGCGCGGTGTCAGTACCGCCCACCAGGACGGCGGGCCTTACCACCGTGACGTTCAGCCCGGGGTGGGCGCGCGGCGCACGGCGGCCCAGGCGTTCGATCTCCAGCAGGTCACTGACGCCCGTGGCTTCGGCGGTGGCGCGCAGCTCCGCGTCCTCCGAGAGGGGGATGTCGTTCTCGGGCAGCGCCCCGTAGACCATTGCCGAAGTGCACAGGACGACCCGGTGGACGCCCGCAGCCGCGGCGGCGGTCAGCACAGTCTGTGTACCGCGCACGTTGTATGCCGTGCGGGCGGCCGGGTCGGTCTCCAGGTCGAGGTCGAGCGCCAGGTGCACGACCACGTCAGCGCCGCGCAGCTTCTCGGCGATGGCCGGGTCGCGTACGTCGAGAATGTGCCACTGCGCCTCGGAGACCTCGCCCCGGCGCTCGTCGATCGCGATGACCTGCTTGATCTCGTCGGACCCGGCGAGGCGCCGGGTGAGCAGGTCACCCACGCCCGTGGCGGCACCGGTGATCGCGACCACGGGGCCACGGCCGGCCGACCCGCGGCCCGGGGCCGAGGTCTGGGTTGAGCGGTTTCGCGCTGCGCGAACCTGCGGATCTGGGGAACTCACCAGGCGTCTCCAGCGGTTGTCTTCAGTACGTGAGCGAATGAACGCGTACGTACCAGGTGGCTTCCATCCTGCCGCAGGCCAAAGGTCGGCGGAGCACTGAGCCCATATGCGACCCGCATGTCTACGCTGGGTGTGTTGTCGGGCAGCCGCCGCCGGCAGGAAGCCGGTGGCCCTACGAGCCGAGGAAACCCGTGAGTGACACCCCATTCGGATTCGGCCTTCCGCCGGAGGAGCCGGAGAACGGCGACGAGGGCAAGAAGAAGGATCCCGCCGGAGGTGGCCAGGGCTCCGGCGGGCCTTCGCCTGCCAATCCTTTCGGTTTCGGCTTTGGGGACGGCGCGGACAACCCGTTCGCCGCGATGTTCGGCTCCCTGAACCCGAACGACCTGGGTGCGGCCTTCCAGCAGCTCGGCCAGATGCTGAGCTACGAGGGCGGTCCCGTGAACTGGGACATGGCCAAGCAGATCGCGCGCCAGACGGTGTCCCAGGGCACGCCGGACGGCACCAAGGACCAGAGCGTCGGCCCGGCCGAGCGCACCGCGGTCGAGGAGGCCGTCCGCCTCGCCGACCTGTGGCTGGACGGAGCGACCTCGCTTCCCTCCGGCGCCAGCTCGGCCGTGGCGTGGAGCCGCGCCGAGTGGGTCGAGGCGACCCTCCCGGCGTGGCAGCAGCTCGTCGACCCGGTCGCCGAGCGCGTCGGTCTGGCCATGGGCGATGTACTGCCCGAGGAGATGCAGGCCATGGCAGGCCCGCTGATCGGCATGATGCGCTCCATGGGCGGCGCGATGTTCGGCCAGCAGATCGGGCAGGCCGTGGGCGTGCTGGCGGGCGAAGTGGTCGGCTCGACCGACATCGGTCTGCCGCTCGGCCCGGCCGGCAAGGCCGCGCTCCTGCCGCTGAACGTCGAGGCGCTCGGCAAGGACCTTGGCGTGTCCAAGGAGGAGGTGCGGCTGTATCTCGCGCTGCGCGAGGCCGCCCACCAGCGGCTCTTCGCGCATGTGCCGTGGCTGCGCTCGCATCTGTTCGGCGCGGTCGAGGCGTACGCACGCGGAATCAAGGTCGACACGTCCAAGCTGGAGGACGTGGTCGGCCAATTCGACCCGCAGAATCCCGAGCAACTCCAGGAAGCTCTCCAGCAGGGCATGTTCCAGCCGGAGGACACCCCCGAGCAGAAGGCGTCGCTTGCCCGTCTGGAGACCGCGCTTGCCCTCGTCGAGGGCTGGGTGGACGCGGTGGTCCACGAGGCCGCATCGACGCGGCTGACCTCCGCGGACGCCCTGCGCGAGACGCTGCGCAGGCGGCGGGCATCAGGCGGTCCCGCCGAGCAGACGTTCGCGACCCTGATCGGCCTTCAGCTGCGTCCGCGGCGGCTGCGGGACGCTTCGCGGCTGTGGGCATCGCTCACCGACGCCCGGGGCGTGGACGGGCGTGACGGCCTGTGGGCGCACCCTGACATGCTGCCGACGGCAAACGATCTCGACGACCCCGACGGCTTCGTCCACCGCGAGCAGCTCGACTTCTCCGAGCTGGACAAGATGCTCGGCGAGGCCGCGGGCGGCAACAAGCCGAATCTCGACAAGGACCTCGGCAAGGACGACGACGAGGGCGACAAGGACAAGTGAGCCTGCACGACGACGCGGTCCTCGTACTGAAGAGCTACGAGGACCAGGAGGAGCTGCGCCGCCTCTATCTGGACCATCTGGCGGCGCATCCCGACGGAATGTGGAAGGCCTGCGGGGCGGGCCATGTCACGGCGAGCGCGCTGGTCGTCGACCCCGAGCGCGGGCGGGTGCTGCTGACCCTGCACAAGAAGCTGGGCATGTGGCTCCAGATGGGCGGCCACTGCGAGCCGGACGACACGACGCTGGCGGCCGCCGCGCTGCGCGAGGCCACGGAGGAGTCGGGGATCAGGGGCCTGACGCTGCTGCCCGGCGGCCCCGTACGGTTGGACCGGCATCCGATTCCGGCGCCCTGCCACTGGCATCTCGATGTGCAGTACGCGGCGCTGGCTCCGTCCGGAGCGGTCGAGGAGATCAGCGAGGAGTCTTTGGATCTGCGCTGGTTCGCCTACGACGAGGTGGCGGACGTGGCTGACAAGTCGGTCGTACGACTGCTTGAGCTGACGCGCGCGGCTCTGTAGCGAGCCAAGGTACGCAGCGACGCGTAAGGGGCGGCCTCCAGGGAGGCCGCCCCTTACCTGTGCCCTATGACGTCAGTTCCAGGCGTTGTTCTGGTTCTGGGCGTGAGCACCGTGCTGGCCCATGCCGTACTGCGCACGCAGGCCCTGTCCGATCTCCGCGCTCTGCGGCGGCATGACCTCACTGGGCTGCACCAGCGCGAAGCCCTGGCCGAGGAAGCTCAGTTCCCAGCCCTCGCCGGTGTTGCCACGCCTGCGTCGTACACCGGAGGAGTGCGTCTGCGCCTGCATCTGCACCCGCAGGGCGGACGACCAGGCGACGATGGCATCGGCGTCGACACTGACGTACTTGTCGGGCGTCACCTGCATCATCAGCGGCTGGCCGGAGGTCATCAGCGCGACCTTGCCCCGGCCGGAGATATTGAGCTGGTACTTCCCGGAGCCGGAGATTCCGTACTGGCTGTCCACCGCGATGACTTCGGTGTGCAGCGTGGAGTCGAGCGCCAGGACATAGGCGCTGTCGACCGTCATGCCCTCCTGGTCGACGTCCACGACATGGATGTACTGCGCGAGGTTGGCGAAGTAGACGGTGCCCTGCCCGGAGCAGCGCATCAGATCCAGGCCCTCGCCGGTGTTGGCGCGGGCACGGCGCTGATTGCCCGTCTGGTACTCGCCGTCGAAGTCGACAAGACCCTGGTACGCGACCATGGCGCCCTTGCGGGCGAGGACGTCGTCGTGGCCGGTGAGCGCGACCCGCAGGAGCTGCGGGTTCTGCACGACGTACCGGTCCTGGGACTGCTGTTCCGTGTTGCTGAAAAGCGGACTCTGCATGGTGTGTTCTCGCTCCCCCTCAGTTCCGGATCCGCAGGCGGTCGGTACTGTCCTCGCTCGGCTGTACGACGACGATGCCCTGGCCCGAGAAGGCCATCTGGTACGCCTCTCCGCTGCCCCGCCCGATCAGCGAGGAAGCCTTGAAGCTGCGCTTGCCCTTCACCTTCAGGTTCGGGGACCAGGCGACAAGGGCGTCCGGGTCGACATACGTCTCGTCCTCGCCACGGCCGCAGTCGACGACGATCGGCGTGCCGCGCGACGTGAGGGCCACCCAGCCGGTGCCCGCCACCTCGACGTTCCACAGGCCCTGGCCGGCGAACTTGGCCAGGCCCTTGACCCGCTCGACGCCCCACTGGAGATGCGCGTCGAAGGCAAGCAGGTTGGTCCCGTTGACCGAGAGCGAGTCGTTGTTGAGGTTGATGACGACGACATCCGCGCCGTAGTCGGCGAGGTAGAGCAGTCCGTCGCCGGAGCACTTCATGATGGGCGCGCCCTCTCCGGTCACCCACTGGGAGGCGATCTGGCGGACGGCCGGCGGGTTCGGCTCGTACTGCACGAAGCCTTCGTAGGCGACCATCGAGCCGGTGCGCGCGTACAGGTCCTGGCCGCTGGACATGGCGACCTTGAGCATGGCGCGGCCGTGGTTCTCCATCCGGGCCGCGATCGGTGTCGGGGCGAAGCCCGCGAGTTGCTGGTTCATTTCTTCGGGCTCCCTCAGACCTCGTACGGCTGGACGACGATGAAGTTGCCGGGGGCGCCCCGGAACTGGAGGTTGACGGTCTCTCCGCTGTGTCCCGGGTACGCGTTGCGGCGAAGCCGGACCTGGCTGGAAAGGATCACCTGGGACGCTGCCGACCAGGCGACGACCGCGTTGCAGTCGGCGAAGGTCGTCGGCGTGACCGGGAGGACAACGGGGACGCCTTGGGTCTTCACGACGACCGTGCCGGTGCCCTGGAACATCATCGTGAACAGCGCGCCGCCGGGGATGCCGTGGCCCTCGATCCTGCGGACTTCGTGCTGCAGGGACTCGTCGAAGGCGAGGACGTTCTCGGCGGAGACGCAAATGCCGTCGCCCTGCAGCTCGATGGAGTGCAGATGCGCGCCGTTCTCGGCGAGGAAGACCTGGCCTCGGCCGCTGCAGCGCATCAGCTGCATCTCCTGGCCGGTGGCGTTGCCGACGATGCGGCCGGCGAAACCGGCGCCTTTGTAGCTGAAGTCGACCTTGCCCTGGTACATCACCATGCTGCCCTGACGGGCCAGCACGGGCATGCCCCCCATGGTCAGATCGACCCGCATGAGCTGCTGGTTCTGCGGAGTCCAGCGTTGGCCGGTGGCGGTCTCGCGGTACGGCTGGAGGGCGGCCTGGAGACCGGCCCCTGCCTGCGGGACGCCCTGGGGGACGCCCTGCGGAACCCCTTGCGGCATGCCCGGAGGCTGCTGTCCGTACGGGGAGGGTGCCTGCTGTCCGTACGGCGAGGGCGCGCCCGGCGGGACCTGACCCGGCATCTGTCCCGGGACCTGGCCGTACTGCGGCTGCTGGGGCGGCTGTCCATACGGAGCCGGCGCAGGCGGCGGCACCGTGCCGGCGGGCGGGCTCATCGGGGCCGCAATGGTGGGCGCGGCGTGCATCTGCGGGTTCAGCTGAGGGGCAGGGGCAGGCGCCGGGGCCGCGGGTGCGCCGAACGAGGGCGCGGGCTGCGGGGCCAGAGGCGCCTGCGGTGCGGCCGGTGCGCCGAACGCCGGGGGCGCGGTGGCCTGCGGGGGCGGCGCGAACGACGGCGCGGCGCCCTGGGGCTGCTGCGCGGCCGGCTGCTCCTCGGCGACCTCGCCGCCGAAGTTCTTGAGCAGTGCGTCGAGTCCGCCGTCGAAGCCCTGGCCGATGGCGGCGAAGCGCCAGACGTCCTTCAGATAGAAGTCGCCCAGCATCACCGCGCGCTCGGTGGTGAACTCCGAGCCGGTGAAGGCGTACCTGACGACCTCCTCGCCACCCGCGACGATACGGACGTACCCGGGGCCGACCTGCGACATCTGTCCGGCGCCGTCGATCGTCGCGGTGAAGGAGAGCCGGTGGATGTTCGCCGGAATGCGGTCCAGAGTGACGCGGAATGACTCGGTGTCACCGGACTGCGCGCCAAGCAGCTGGATGGACTCCTCGGGTGACTTCGGCTGGTTGAAGAAGATGAAGTACCGGTCGTCCGAAAGCTGCTCGTTGGCGTCGAGTCCGAAGCAGCTGATGTCGAAGGTCAGCCCAGGAGCGGCGATCTGCACACCTATGTACAGATCCGTTCCCGGCGTGAGATCACTGATCTTGGCCTTGTGGCCGCGTTGGAATTCCCTGGCCATGCGTAACGACCGTCCCCCATCCCGAAATGTGAATCCGTCGCGCCAGGCTAACGGCTCAGTACGACATTGAGCCAAGCCGGTACAGATTCGGTACAGGACGGCCGCCGGTCACTCTTCGCGTGCGGCCGGCAGGTGCGGCAGCCGGTCGGCCGCGACGACGCCCTCGAGATAGCCCCGCGCGCGTTCGGTGCGCGGATACGCCTCAAGGAGTCGCCAGAAGCGCGGTCCGTGTCCCGGCACGAGGAGATGGGCCAGTTCATGGACGAGCACATAGTCGACGACGTACTCGGGCATCCCCTGCAGGCGGTGCGACAGGCGGATACTGCCCTCCGCCGGGGTACAGGAGCCCCAGCGGGTGTTCTGGTTCGTCACCCATCGCACGGATGTCGGTCTTGCGCGTCCGTCGAAGTACTGGGCGGACAAACGCTCGGCGCGCTCGGCCAGTTCGTTGTCGCCGAGGATGCGCTTGCTCTCCTGAGCGGCGAGCTTGTCCAGCATCACGGTGACCCAGCGCCGCTCCTCCGCCTCGGACATCCGGGCAGGGATGAGGACAATGGTGCGGTCACCCTCGCGGTAAGCCGAGACCGTTCTGCTGCGCCGGGTGCTCCTTCGGACCTCGACCGCACTCGTCCCCGATCCGCGGGGCGGTCGGCTTTTCGTGCTGCGCTGTGGGGTCTCCCCAGCGAAGCGAGGGGACGGATCGACGGACACGCCCCGACGTTACCCGCTGTCAGTGGGGGAAGTCCCGCCTCCGGGACGGTTCGAGCTTGATCCACTCCATGGCTGCACCATTTGAACGACTAATACCCCATGCCTGTGGATAACTTTTCACATCCCTCGGCGCGGCCGTGCATTCTGACAACAGATCAGCGGAGAGATCCGACAAGACTTAACGGGGAAGTTGGAACGGGGGACGTGGAAATGCATCCGATGGTGAAGCCTGCCCTGAAGCGGGCATGGCGGGAGCGGCAGACGGTGCAGTTCGGGACGACGCCCGCGCATGCGGTGATGGTCGGCCCGGTGGACACGGCGACGGGAGCCCTGCTCGAGCTCTTCGACGGGACGCGGGGGCTGCCGCTGCTGCGTCAGGAGGCGCGGGAAATAGGGCTGCCGGAAGGACAAGTGGACGCGCTGGTGAAGCGGTTGACATCGGCCGGGCTGCTCGACGATCCGACGGCCGGCGGGCCCGCGGCGGACGCGTTACGGAAACGGACGGGCACGTTCGACCGGCTGCGCCCCGATCTGGCATCGCTGTCCGTGGTCGATCCGGAACCGGGCGGCGGGATACGGCGCCTGGCGGCCCGGCGCGCGATGCGCGTCCAGGTCCGGGGCGCGGGCCGAGTGGGTGCGACGGTCGCCGCAGTGCTGTCCGCCTCGGGGGTGGGCCGGGTCGAAGTGCTCGACAGCGGGTGCACGGAGCCATGGGACGTGGCGCCCGGCGGGCTGCCGGCCGAGGCGATCGGTGAGCGGCGGGAGGCGGCGGCCCGGCAGCTGGTGCGGCGGACCGCGCCCGACCGCCCGCCACGCGCGGCCGAGTACACGACGGCACCAGGCTGCGGTGAGCCAGGTCTCTCTCTGGTCGTGGTGGCCCCACGGGACGGTCTGGCGGCATACGCACCCGACCCGGCCGGCGCCGCGGACTGGATCGTCGGCGGGACACCCCATATGTATGCGGGAGTTGTCGAAGCAACCGGTGTGGTCGGCCCGCTGGTGCTGCCCGGCGGCACGGCGTGCGCGAGCTGCCTGGAGCTGGACGGCGTGGAGCGGGATCCGGGCAGGGCGAGGCTGCTCGCGCAGTGGCGGTCGGGCCGCCGCCGCGCGTTACCGGCCTGCGATGTCGCCCTGGCCACGGCCGTTGCGGGGATGACGGCGGCGCACGCGCTGTCCTTTCTCGACGGAGAGCTGCCCGCGAGCACGGGAGCGCGCTGGGAGGTTTCGCTGCCGCTGCTGGAGTGGCGCTCGGAAACAATCACGCCGCATCTTCACTGTGCCTGCGGAGCGAGACGGAAGAGTGAGGGGGGACACACCTCAAAGTTCGGGTCGCCGCACGAGACAATGGCCGGGTAACGGCCGTCAACGGAGCAATGCCGTAAGGCACACGCGGCACGGCTGTCTGGGATTTGGAGGGGCACATGTCTGATCTTCCCCGGAAGGCGGTCACCCGGACCGCCAAGCTGGCCTCGCTGCCACTGGGCTTCGCCGGGCGGGCCACTTGGGGTCTGGGAAAGCGGATCGGCGGGAAGTCCGCGGAGATCGTGGCCAGGGAGCTGCAACAGCGCACGGCGGAGCAGCTTTTCAAAGTGCTCGGCGAGCTGAAAGGCGGTGCGATGAAGTTCGGGCAGGCCATGTCCGTCTTCGAGTCTGCCCTTCCCGAGGAGGTCGCGGGCCCCTACCGCGCGGCTCTCACCAAGCTCCAGGACGCCGCGCCCCCGATGCCGACGCGTACGGTCCACACGGTCCTCGCTGAGCGGCTGGGCGAGGACTGGCGGGAGCTGTTCCTGAACTTCGAGGACAAACCGTCGGCCGCCGCGTCCATCGGCCAGGTGCACCGAGCGGTGTGGCACGACGGGCGTGAGGTCGCGGTGAAGGTGCAGTACCCGGGGGCGGGGGAGGCGTTGCTGTCCGACCTCACTCAGCTCAGCCGCTTCGCTCGGCTGCTCGGGCCGCTGATCCCGGGCATGGACATCAAGCCTCTGATCTCAGAACTCCGCGACCGGGTCTCGGAGGAGCTGGACTACGAGCTGGAGGCGCAGGCACAGCGGGAGCACGCCGCCGAGTTCGCCGACGATCCCGATGTTCTGGTGCCGGATGTGGTGCACCAGAGCGATCAGGTGCTGGTGACGGAGTGGATCGACGGGATCCCCCTTGCCGAGGTGATCGCCGACGGCACCGACGAGCAGCGGAACCGCGCGGGGCAGCTGCTGGCCCGCTTCCTCTTCTCCGGCCCGGCGCGCACGGGACTGCTGCACGCCGATCCGCACCCGGGGAACTTCCGGCTGCTTCCGGAGGAGGACGGCAAGGGCTGGCGGCTCGGCGTGCTGGACTTCGGCACGGTGGACCGGCTGCCCGGCGGGCTGCCGCAGACCATCGGAGACTGTCTGCGGATGACGCTGGAGGGCGAGGCCGAGGCGGTCTACGAGCTGCTGCGCGAGGCGGGCTTCGTCAAGGAGTCGATAGAGCTGGACCCGGACGCGGTGCTCGAGTATCTGCTGCCGATCATCGAGCCCGCCGAGGTCGGGGAGTTCACGTTCAGCCGCAGCTGGATGCGCAACCAGGCGGCCCGGATCGCCGATATCCGCTCCCCCGCGCATCAGCTGGGCAAGCAGCTCAATCTGCCGCCCTCGTATCTGCTGATACACCGGGTGACGCTGAGCACGATCGGGGTGCTGTGCCAGCTGAACGCGGCGGTGCGGCTGCGGGACGAACTCGAGTCGTGGCTGCCCGGCTTCCTGCCGGAGGACGAGGAGGACGGCACGGCGGTCGAGGCGCGGGCGTGAACGGTCGCCGCAGGGCGCGCCGCCATCGGTAGTCCGTCGCGGGCGGCACCGTGTCAGGCGGCGATCACCACCAGGCGGAGTCGAGTCTGCCCTCGATCGCTCTGATGTTGGCGCGTGCACAGTCATCGCAGAAGTAGTGACGGGTGCCGTTCTCCACGGAGCAGGTCCAGGTCGGCGGTGGTCCCTCGGCGACGGTGCCGCAGTGGGAACACACGATGCTCTCGGCACCCGCCTGCGCAGGGTGAGGAGTCTGCTGCTGGTCCACCTCGTGACGATAACCCCGTAACGGACGTGCCGCAGGGACAACGCACCGCGGGGCCCGGTCCGTTCGGACCGGGCCCCGCGGGTTCAGTGCATACGTGGCGGAGCGCTTGCGCGATCAGTGCATGACGGCCATGGCCAGCGCGCGGCGGGCACGCAGCGAGGCGCGCTCGGCGCGGCGCTGCATCCGCCGGGCGGCGACCAGGCGCACGGCCTGGCTTTCGGCCTCGGCCTCGCGCAGGCGCTCGTGCATATGCGCGCGAGCCATGGCTTCTGGGATGAGTTGCATCTCACGGGTCCTGTTCTGACGCGAGGCGTTCGCGCCGATGGTGGTGACGTCTGGGGTGGCGGAGCCTGACGGCTCGCTGGTGGAAGAGGTCATGGGGGCCAGCTTCTGGGGATCGTGCGTGATGGGGCGGTCGATGGTTCCGATGACGGTCATGCCGCGACCGGGTTCTTGCGCGGGCGGCCACGCGGCCGCTTGCGGGCGACGACCACGCCCTGGACGAAGAGCTCTCCGCCCCAGACGCCCCACGGCTCACGCCGCTCCTTGGCGCCCGCGAGGCAGGCCTCCATCAGCGGGCAGGTGCGGCAGAGGGACTTGGCGTACTCGACGTCGGCCGGGGACTCGGCGAAGAAGACCTCCGGGTCGTAAGCACGGCAGGGGACGGGTACGCCGAGGTTCTCGATGGCGTCGTCGAGCGCGGAGAGCGCGGTGAGCGGAGTCAAGGTGGAGTCCTCCGTGAGGGCGGGCGGGGGGATCGTCTCGGAAGGCGGTACGGACGGGGCGTGCGCTTCGAGTTGCACGGTCGTGTCTTCCTCGTCTGGTCGGTTCCGGCCTGTTGGCCGGGTGTCGGCTGGTACCGGGTGCTGCTTGTCCCGAGGCCCCTTCGCTCTGTCGTCCCTGTTCGGGGAAAACAGAAGGGCCGCGGATCCCGGGTGGGGTTCCGCGGCCCTGAAGGCGCCGGCCTGATCTGGATCAGGCTGGATCACTCCAGGGTTCGAGCCCACGGAAGGCCCACATCGTGTGGTGCTGCGTCGTCTGCTTCTGGGTTTCGGCACTGGCCGCGGCAATGGCATAGGCCTGAGCCTCTGCCGCTGCTACTCCTGCTTCCAGTGCCTTGGTCGGTCGCTCATTGCGCTCCAGGACGGGGAGGCCGCCCAGGCCGGACACCGGAAGCACGGCGGAGAAGCCGGACAGACCGGTGCCGTTGAACGCCGCGGAGAAGCCGAGCGTGCAGGCGGAGACGACCGAGCGATCGGTCACTTTGGTGCTGGTGAAGCGGGTCTTGGTGCTGATCACTGGAATCGCCTCCTCTCGGCGTCTAGAGGACCGGCCGGGGCCGATCGCGCGTATTCGGATAAGTACAGCACGAGGACAGGGCTTCAGAGAAGTCGCTGTTCCCGTGGTTAAGAACCTATGGGGCTGGCTGGGGCGCGCGCAAACTATTTTCTCGACGAGTTTGTATCAGTCCTCCTCGTCGGCCTCTCCAACTTCCTGACCTGCGCAGATGACCAGCACATCGGCTCCAAAACGCTCAAGTTTGCGTCCGCCGACGCCGGAGATCTGGGCCAACTCCCCCTCGCTGCCCGGCACGGCCTCGGCGATCGCCATCAGCGTCTTGTCGGTGAACACGCAGTACGCGGGCTGGCCCAGTTCCTTCGCCTGCTCCGAGCGCCACTCCCGAAGGCGCTCGTACAGCGCCTCGTCCATGTCGGAGGGGCAGTCCTCACAGCGCATCAGCTTCATCTCGCCCGCGTCCGTCAGCGTCTTGCCGCAGACACGGCACAACACGGGTCCGCGCCGCTTGCGCCGGCCGGCGCCGCGCTCGATGCCGCCTCCACCGCCTCCACCGCCCGCGCCACGGGCGCCCGGGGCGACCGATCCCGGGCGCATCCCGTTGAGGAAGCGCGTGGGGCGGCGGGAGGCGCGGCCGCCGGGGGAACGCGACAGCGCCCAGGACAGCGAGAGATGGAGCCGGGCCCGGGTCACGCCGACATAGAGCAGTCGGCGCTCCTCCTCGACCTGTTCGTCGGTCTTGGCGTAGGTGATCGGCATCATGCCCTCGGTGAGGCCGACCAGGAACACGGCGTCCCACTCCAGGCCCTTCGCCGAGTGGAGCGAGGCGAGGGTGACACCCTGGACGGTGGGAGCGTGCTGGGCGGCGGCGCGTTCGTCGAGCTCGGCCACCAGATCGGAGAGGGTCGCCTGCGGCTTGACCCGCACATAGTCCTCGGCGAGGCGGACCAGCGCGGCCAGGGACTCCCAGCGGTCGCGCACGGCGCCCGATCCGGCGGGCGGCTCGGTGGTCCAGCCCTTCGTGGAGAGCACGGCCCGGACCTGGGACGGCAGATCCCCGACGTCGTCGAGCAGGGCGTCATTGCCTCCGGCGCGGGCGGCTCCGCGCAGGGCGATGCCCGCCTCCCTGACCTCCTGGCGTTCGAAGAAGCGCTCGGCGCCACGCAGCTGGTAGGGGACTCCGGCATCCGCCAGCGCCTGTTCGTAGACCTCCGACTGGGCGTTGACGCGGTAGAGCACGGCGATCTCTCCGGCCGGGACCCCCGCGGCGATCAGGTCGCGGATACGGCGGGCGGTGCCCTCGGCCTCTGCCGGCTCGTCGGCGTACTCGGTGTAGGCGGGCTCGGGGCCTGCCTCGCGCTGCGAGATCAGTTCGAGGCGGTGCTCGGCGGCTCGGCCGTGGGCCTGGCTCAGCAGGCCATTGGCGAGATGGACGACCTGTGGCGTGGAGCGGTAGTCGCGGACGAGCTTGACGACCGTCGCGCCGGGGTGGCGGGTGCGGAAGTTCAGCAGATGGTCGGGGGTCGCGCCGGTGAAGGAGTAGATCGTCTGGCTGGCGTCGCCGACGACGCAGAGGCTGTCCCGGTCGCCCAGCCACAGATCGAGCAGTCGCTGCTGGAGCGGGCTGACGTCCTGGTACTCGTCCACCACGAAGTGCTGGTACTGGCTGCGGATCTGGTCGGCGATGTCGTGCCGGTCCTGGAGGATGCCGACCGCGAGGAGCAGGACATCCTCGAAGTCGATCACCGAGCGGTCGCGCTTGAGCTGCTCGTACATCGCATAGATCTGGCTGATCTCGGCCGTGTCGCGAGGGGCGTCGCGATGCGATTTGGCGACCTCGGCCGGGTAGTCGGCGGGGACGGTCTGGGTGACCTTGGCCCACTCGATCTCGCTCGTCACATCCCGCAGCTCATTGCGGTCGAGCCGGATACGGCAGCGCGCGGCCGACTCGGCGACCAGCTGGATCTTGCGCTCGAGCAGCCGGGGCAGCTCACCGCCGACCGCCTTCGGCCAGAAGTACTGGAGCTGGCGCAGCGCGGCGGAGTGGAAGGTGCGTGCCTGCACACCGCCCGCGCCGAGCTGGCGCAGCCGCCCGCGCATCTCGCCCGCGGCGCGGTTGGTGAAGGTGACGGCCAGCACACTGGCGGGCTGGAGTATGCCGGCGCGCACGCCGTACGCGATGCGGTGCGTGATCGCGCGTGTCTTGCCCGTGCCGGCGCCTGCCAGCACACACACCGGACCGTGCAGAGCGGTCGCCACTTCGCGCTGCTCGGGGTCGAGCCCGTCGAGCACCGCGTCCGCCGACTCGGGGACCTGCGGGAAAAGGGAGGAGTGCGTTGCTGCTGTCACACCGCCATGCTGCCAGGTCGCAAGAGGCTGCCGTGGCCGTTGTCCACAGGGGCCCCTGGGCAGTCGTACTAATGCGGGAATGGTGGACAGGTCGCGTACGTTCAAGTACCCGGTGCGAATACGCATCGAGCAAAGGGATCGCATTGCGAGACAGAGGAGCACGAGAGACGATGCAGGGCACTGTGACGATGTACAGCACCACGTGGTGCGGCTACTGCCGTCGGCTGAAGAGCCAGATGGACCGCGAGGGCATCGCGTACACCGAGATCAACATCGAGCAGGACCCGCAGTCTGCGGCCTTTGTCGAGAAGGCCAACGGGGGCAGTCAGACCGTCCCGACCGTGCTCTTCTCGGACGGTTCGACGCTGACCAACCCCTCGCTGGCGCAGGTCAAGCAGAAGATCGGCGTCTGAGCCGCAAGGTCTCTCAGCCGACGTCACCGGGCTTGGGCAACGGCTTTCCGTACCAGAGCTCGATCAGGCGGGCCGCAATCGAGATCCCGTAGGGAGGCAGCACCTGCCCGGACTCGAAGGCGGCCCGCAGGTCGTCCCGGGAGAACCAGCGCGCCTCGTGGATCTCCTCGCCGTCCACGTTGATCTCCGCGGACGTCGCCCGCGCCACGAAGCCGAGCATCAGGCTGGAGGGGAAGGGCCAGGGCTGGCTGGCGATGTACTCGACGTCGCCGACCGTGACACCCGCCTCCTCGAAGACCTCGCGGCGCACCGACTGCTCGATCGACTCGCCCGGCTCGACGAAGCCCGCGAGTGTGGAAAAGCGTCCCTCCGGCCAGTGGACCTGGCGGCCCAGCAGCGCGCGGTCCTGCTCGTCGGTGACGAGCATGATCACGGCAGGGTCGGTACGGGGGTAGTGCTCGGCGCCGCAGGCGGGGCAGCGGCGGATGTGGCCCGCGGCCGCGATGACCGTGCGCTCGCCGCAGCGTGAGCAGAAACGGTGCAGCCGCTGCCAGTTCTCCAGCGCTACGGCGTGGACCAGCAACCCCGCGTCGCGCGGAGACAGCAGCAGTCCTGCCTCGCGCAGGCCCGCGGGACGGGCCGACTGGTCCATACGCCCGGGAAGGGCGTCCTTCTGGAGCGCGAAGTAGCGCACGCCCTCTTCGTCCGTACCAAGGAAGTAGCGGTGGGTCTCGGTGACCGGGGCCTCGAAAGCTGGGGTCATCACCAGTTCGGTACGGCCGTCGGGGGTGTCGTCGATCAGCGCCTGGCCGCCACAGACCACGAAGACCCGGGTCGTGGGGTGACTCCAGGCCGCCGCGAGCCAGGCCTCGTCGAGGCGGTGGTGCGCCTCGCGGTCGATGCCGGTCGGCGCGGTGAGAGCGATCGGGCGGTCCGCGGTGGCGTAGCTGTTGGTGCTCACGGTATTTCCAACTCCCCCGGGTGGATTGGGTGTCGTGTCAGCGGAGTTCAGCGCAGGGCCTCGGCGAGGTCGCCCCACAGGTGGGCGGTCGTCTCGACACCCTTGACGAGCAGGTCCAGTTCGACCTTCTCGTTCGGGGCGTGCCAGCCGTCGGACGGTACGGAGATGCCGAGGAACAGCACCGGGGCCGCCAGGACGTCCTGCAGGTCCGCGGCGGGTCCCGAGCCGCCCTCGCGCGTGAAGCGGATCTTCTGCCCGTCGAAGGCGCGGCTCATGGCCCGCACGACCGACTGCAGAGCGGGGTGGTCCAGCGGGGTCAGACAGGGGCGGGTCGAGGCGCCGAACCGGATCTCGTGGCGGATTCCGGCCGGGACGAGATCCGCGACCCATGCGCCGACGGCCTTCTCGATGGTGTCCGGATCCTGTCCCGCGACAAGCCGGAACGTGAGCTTCAGCTGCGCCGACGACGGGATGATCGTCTTGCCGCCGGGGCCCTGGTAGCCGCCGCCGATGCCGTTGAGCTCGGCGGTCGGGCGCGCCCAGATGCGTTCCAGGGTCGTGTATCCGGCCTCGCCCAGGGTGCCGTGCGACTTGGCGGTTTTCAGCCAGGACGCCTCATCGAAGGGCAATTCGGCAAGCAGTTCGCGCTCGGCGCCTGTGAGCGGCGCGATGCCGTCGTAGAAGCCGGGGATCGTCACCTGCTCGTCGGCGTCGTGCAGCGCGGCGACAAGGCGGGCGGCGACGGTGGCCGGGTTCGGGACCGCGCCGCCGAAGGAGCCGGAGTGGATGTCCTGGTCCGGTCCGTTCAGGTCGATCTCGCAGTCCACGAGGCCGCGCATGCCGGTGCAGACGGTGGGGGTCGTCTCGGACCACATACCGGTGTCCGAGACGATCACGGCGTCGGAGGCGAGACGGTGGGCGTTGGCCTCGACGAGTGCGCGGAAGTTCGGCGAACCCGACTCCTCCTCGCCCTCGACGAGCAGCTTGAGGTTGACCGCGGGGGCGGTGCGGCCGGTGGCGGCGAGATGGGCCCGTACACCCAGGGTGTGGAAGAACACCTGGCCCTTGTCGTCGGCCGCGCCCCGCCCGTACATCCGGCCGTCGGCGATCAGCGGCTCGAACGGGTCGCTGTGCCAGCCGTCCTCGCGGGCGGCGGGCTGGACGTCGTGGTGGCCGTAGACGAGCACGGTAGGCGCGCGCGGGTCGCCGGAGGGCCACTCGGCGAAGACCGCGGGAGCGCCGGGCGTGGGCCAGACCTCGGTGACCGGGAAGCCGGTCTCCTTGAGCTTGGCCGCGAGCCAGTCGGCGCTGCGCCGTACGTCCGCGGCGTGATCGGGCTGGGCCGACACGGACGGGATGCGCAGCCAGTCGGCGAGGTCGTCGAGGAAGGCGGCGCGGTGCTCCTCGATGTACGTACGGACGGCGCTGTCCGGGGTGTCGCTCATGCAGGTGAGCCTAACGGGCCTCGGCTGCTGTCTCGTCGGCCGTCTCGCCCAGCAGGATGCGCTCAAGATCGGCCCGGCCGGGGAGGGCGGTGGGGCGCGCGATTTCGCCGCTGCGGACGTAGACGAACGCTGCTTTGACGGCTTCCGGGGGGAGGTCGTGCTGCTCGGCCCAGGCGAGGCGGTAGATGGCGAGCTGCAGCGGGTCCGCGGTGCGCGTGCGGCTGGTCTTCCAGTCGACGATCTCGTACGTGCCGTCCTCGTCGTCGCGGTAGACGGCGTCGATACGGCCCCGGATCACGCGGCCCGCGAGGGTGAGCTGGAACGGCGACTCCACGCGGTAGGGGGTGCGGCGGGCGTACGGGGTGCGCTCGAAGGCCTCCTTGAGCGCGGTCAGGTCGCGCTCGTCCACGATCTCGGGATCGCCGGCCTCGCCCCCGGGGAGCTCGTCCGGGCCGAGCATCGGCAGCGGCAGCTCCTCGAACCGGGACTCCACCCAGGCGTGGAACCGGGTGCCCCGGCGGGCGGCAGGCTGCGGAGGGCGGGGCATGGGGCGGGCCAGCTCATGGGCGAAGCCGTCGGGGTCGGCGGCGAGGCGCATGAGCTGGGAGGCGGACAGGGAGGGCGGCAGGACTACGTCTCGGACGGTGGCGCGGGTGCGGCGGAGCTCGCCGGTGAGGGCGGTGAGGTCGCGGTCCCAGGAGGCGATGGTGCGGAGGTCCTCGGGGGTTGCCCCCACACCCCCGGGAGCGCCGGTCTCGCGACGCAAGGACGGCTCGCTGCGCTGGTGCGGCAGGTCCGCCGACGGGGCGGCCTGTTCCCACTCCGGCTCCGGGGCGTCCTCGTCCCAGCGCGGCTCGTCGTCCCACAGCGGCTCGTCGTCGTGGGGCTCCGGCTCCTGTGGCTCGGCCGGAAGCAGCGTCAGCGCGTC
The DNA here is from genome assembly GCF_036147535.1 of Streptomyces sp. NBC_00322. Classification (NCBI taxonomy): domain Bacteria; kingdom Bacillati; phylum Actinomycetota; class Actinomycetes; order Kitasatosporales; family Streptomycetaceae; genus Streptomyces; species Streptomyces sp. NBC_00322. The sequence continues at coordinate 3,278,887 of NZ_CP108019.1, forward strand.
CAGGTGCGACAGCACCGTGTCCGCCGCCTCACGGCGGCGGGACAGCGACGTCGGGTCCAGAGGAAGCGGCCAGGCATGGTCCTGCGCCGACTCCCGCAGGGACGGGTTCTCCGCGTCCTGTTCCGGTTCGTCCGCCCAGATCTCGATCTCGCCGAAGCCCTCACCGCAGTGGTCGTACAGCGCCTGCAGGAACGCCGACGGGCCCCGTCGGCGTTTCTGGGTCGGCCCCCACCAGTGGCCCGAGCCCAGGAGCAGGGAGCGGGGGCGGGTGAAGGTGACGTAGCCCAGGCGTAGTTCCTCCGTGTGCTGGTGGTCCTTCATGGCGTCCTTGAAGGCCTTGAGGCCTCTCGCGTCCCAGGACGGCACGTCGGGAAGCGTGCCCGCGTCGCCGCGCAGTGCGTGCGGCAGGACCTTGGACTGGGAGGTCCAGGCCTCGCGCGCCTGATCGTTCGGGAAGTGTTTGGCGACCAGGCCGGGGACCGCCACGACGTCCCACTCCAGGCCCTTGGACTTGTGGGCCGTCAGGACTTTGACGGTGTTCTCGCCGCCCGGCAGGGCGTTGTCGAGGCCCTTCTCGTACTGCGCGGCGGTACGCAGGAAGGCGAGGAAGGCCAGCAGCGAAGCCTCGCCGTCCAGCGCCGCGAAACCGGCGGCCGTGTCCAGGAAGTTGGCGAGGGTCTCGCGGCGGCGGGCGGCCAGGGCGTGCGGGGACGCCGAGAGTTCGACCTCCAGGCCGGTGGTGCCAAGGACGCGGTGCAGAACGTCCATCAGCGGGTCGGCCAGGGAGCGGCGCAGATCGCGCAGTTCCGCGGCGAGGCGGGCGAATCGGACCCGGGCCTGAGCCGAGAAGGGAAGGTCGTCGTCCTCCCCGCCGGCCGACTCCAGGAAGGTGTCCAGCGCGTCGGCGAGCGAGACGACCTCGGCCGGATCGGTGCCCTCGACGGCCGCGGCCAGCCGTTCGTCCGGGTCCGTGCCGTCGGCTTGGGTGCGGTGGACGAGCAGCCGGGCCCGGCGGCCGAGGAGGGCCAGGTCGCGCGGGCCGATCCGCCAGCGCGGACCGGTGAGCAGTCGTACGAGCGAGGCATTGGCCCCCGGGTCCTGGAGGACTTCGCACATCGCGACCAGGTCGGCGACCTCGGGGAGGTGCAACAGCCCGGACAGGCCGACGACCTCCACCGGGATGTCCCTGGCGACCAGCGCGCCCTGGATCTGGGGAAAGTCACCCGCCGTACGGCACAGGACCGCGATCTCGCCGGGTTCCTTGCCCGTACGCACCAGGTGGGCGATCGAGTCGGCGAGCCATTCGATCTCCTGCGCGTGGGTGTCGAGGAGGGCGATGCGCACGGATCCGTCGCGCTCGGCCCCGGGCGCGGGGCGCAGCGCCTCCACGCCCGCGTGCATGGCGCGCAGGGGCTCCGCCAGGCCGTTGGCGAGGTGCAGCAGCCGGCCCCCGCTGCGGCGGTTCTCGCTGAGCGAGAAGCGCGTGGCCGGGCTGCCGTCGGCGTGGGCGAAGTGCGCCGGGAAGTCGTCGAGGTTGGCGACGGAGGCTCCGCGCCAGCCGTAGATGGCCTGGCAGGGATCGCCGACCGCGGTCACGGCGTGACCGGTGCCCTGGCCGAACAGGCCGGACAGCAGCAGCCGTTGGGCCACCGAGGTGTCCTGGTACTCGTCGAGCAGGACAACCCGGAACTCGTCCCGCAGGATCGTCCCGACCTCGGGCCTGGTCAGCGCGAGCTCGGCGGAGAGCGCGATCTGGTCGCCGAAGTCGAGGAGGTCGCGGGCGCGTTTGGCCTCGCGGTAGCGGACGGTCAGATCGAGCAGCTCACGGCGGGCCGCCGCGGCCTCCGGGACCTTGCGGAGTTCGGCGTTGCTGAGCCGCGCGCTCGCAAGGGTGCGCAGCAGTTCCCCGTCGTACGCGGCGAGCTGCCCGGGGCGTACGAGATGCTCCGCCAGCTCCGCGTCGAGCGCCAGCAGGTCGCTGACCAGGGAGGGAAAGGACTTGGTCAGCGAGGGGTACGGCCCGGGCGCCTCGCGCAGCACGCGCGCGGCGAGCTGATAGCGGGTCGCGTCGGCGAGCAGGCGGGCGCTCGGCTCCAGACCTATCCGCAGCCCGTGGTCGGTCAGGAGCTGCCCGGCGAAAGCGTGGTACGTGGAGATGCGCGGCTCGCCCGGCGGGTTGTCCGGGTCGATGACGTCGGCGTCCGTCACCCCGGCCCGTACGAGCGCGGTGCGGACGCGCTCGGCGAGTTCGCCCGCCGCCTTGTTGGTGAAGGTGAGACCGAGCACCTGCTCCGGGGCGACCTGGCCGGTCCCCACGAGCCACACCACCCGCGCGGCCATGACCGTCGTCTTCCCTGACCCGGCTCCGGCCACGATGACCTGCGGGGCAGGCGGCGCGGTGATGCAGGCCGTCTGCTCCGGGGTGAAGGGGATGCCGAGGAGCTCCGTGAGCTGCTCGGGGTCGTTGATGCGTGCGGTCACCTCAGTGAGGCTAATGGGGACCACTGACAGCGATGGCCCCCATCGGCCTCACCGCGTCAGGCCCCCGCGGCGGTACCGGAGCGGGAGCCTGACGCGGTTGTGGCCGAGAGCGCGGCGGCAGAGCCCAGGCTGTCCACGTCCACCACCTGGTCCGGCGGCGGGGCCACGGCCTTCACCGGCTTGTTGTAGTCCGAGAACGTCAGCGTCCCGGGCTCGACGCCGCCCTTCCTGACGACCTTGAGCACATACGGCGCACCCTCCTTGGCGACATACATGGTGAGCGTTTCGCCGCCCGGCTTCTTCTTCACCAGGGTCACCACCGGCTTGCCGCCGACCACCGCGTCGGGCCCTTTGGTCATGCCCCGGAGCTCCGACTTGTCCTTGCCCATGTCGGCGATCATCGCCTTGAGGTCGCAGACGCCTTCCATGCTGGTGGAGGCGCCCTGCGGCACCTTCATCCAGCGGCCCTTCAGCAGGTCGGTGATGCCGTCGGCCTGCGCACCGACCGAAGCCGTCCAGAACTTCTCGTCGCCCTTGATGTACATGACCTTGCCGACCTGGCGAAGCTCGGCGTTGCCGCCCTTCATCCCGATCTTGCCGGTGCAGGAACCCTTGCTGTCCACCGCGAAGTCGACGGTCAGCAGCTCGCCGTCGCCCGTGACCCTGCCCGCGATCCGCATGGACCGCGCGGACTTGGTGGCCGCGACTGCCTTGCCGGCGATCTGGTCGGCGCTGAGGCCGCCGAACGGGTCACCCGAAGCCTTCGTGGCCGCGGCGTCCACGGCCTCGATCTTCTCGGTGCCGCTTTGGGCCTCGAGCTCGTCGCCGGTGGAGCAGCCCGCCAGTCCGGCGATCGCGGCCGCCCAGACCACCGCCATGACCAGGAACTTCCGCTTGGCCGCCATGTACCTCTCCTCGCAGTTCACGTGGTCCGTCGCAGCGGCCGTCGTGACCCGCGTCACAGCGCCGCTCACTCCACTATCTGGCGGCCTTCCGGCTGTGCGCTGCATGACGCGCGGAAGGCACAGTGGGTGCAGTGCTGCCCGGCGGTCGGCGTGAAGCGCTCGTCGAGGACCCGGCCCGCTGCGGTGGCGAGCAGCTCACCGACCCACTCCCCCGCCAGCGGCTCCTGCGCCTGGACCTTGGGCAGGTCCTCACCGCCCTCCTTCTTCGCGGCGGCCTGTCGCAGCTGTACGAGCTCGGCGCCGCCCGGCTCGGGGCGGCGGCCGCCGAAGGCCTCGTCGAGCGCGCCCTCACGCACGGCGAGCTGGTAGACGGCGAGTTGGGGGTGCCGGGCGACCTCGTCGCGGGTGGGGGACTGCTTGCCGGTCTTGAAGTCGACGACGTACGCGCGTCCTTCGGCGTCCTGCTCGACGCGGTCCATGGAGCCCCGGATGCGTACCTCGTACGCACCGGCCTCCAGGGTGACGTCGAAGCCGTGCTCGGTGGCGGCGGGAGTGCGGCCGCCACGGTCCATGACGTGCCACCGCAGGAAGCGTTCGAGCGCCACGCGCGCGTGGCCCTTCTCCTGCTGCGACTTCCATGGGGCGTCGAAAACGAGCGCGTTCCAGACCGAGTCGAGGCGTTCCATGAGGACGGCCAGGTCTGCGGGGGTCTGTCCGGAGGCGACCTCGTCGGCCAGTACGTGCACAACATTGCCGAAGCCCTGGGCCGCGGTGGCCGGGGCGTCCGCCTTCACCTCGCGGCCCAGGAACCACTGCAGGGCACAGGTGTTGGCGAGCTGGTCCAGCGCGCTGCCGGAGAGGGTGAGGGGCTCGTTCCGGTCGCGCAGGGGCAGCCGGCTGTGGGTCGGCTCGTACAGGCCCCACCAGCGGAAGGGGTGGGCTGCGGGCACGAGCGGCTGACCCTCGTCGTCGGTGAGCGCGGCGAGTCGGGCGAGGCGGCGGGCGGCGGCGTCGCGCAGCGAGGGACTCGCCTGCGGGTCCACCGTGGTGGCGCGCAGCTCGGCGACGAGCGCGGCCACGGCAAGGGGGCGGCGGGGGCGGCCGGTGATGTCCTTCGGCTCGACGCCGAGTTCGGTGAGGAAACGGGAGGGCTGATCGCCGTCGTCGGCCGGTGCCTTGACGGCGGTGACGACGAGGCGGTCGCGGGCGCGGGTGGCAGCGACGTAGAAGAGCCTTCTCTCTTCTGCGAGGAGCGCGCCGGGGGTGAGGGGCTCGGCGAGGCCGTCGCGGCCGATGCGGTCGGCCTCCAGGAGTGAGCCGCGGCGGCGGAGGTCGGGCCACAGGCCCTCCTGTACGCCCGCCACGACCACGAGGCTCCATTCGAGGCCCTTGGAACGGTGGGCGGTCATCAGGCGTACGGCGTCGGAACGCACCTCTCTTTTGGAGAGGGTGTCGGCGGCGATGTCCTGGGCGTCGATCTCCTCGAGGAAGTTCAGGGCGCCGCGGCCGCCGGTGCGCTCTTCGGCGCGGGCGGCGGTGTCGAAGAGCGCGCAGACGGCGTCGAGGTCGCGGTCGGCATTGCGGCCGGCCGCGCCGCCGCGGAGGGCTGCGCGTTCCAGGCGCTGCGGCCAGGGGGTGCCGGCCCACAGCTCCCACAGCGCCTCCTCGGCGGTGCCGCCGCCTTCGAGGAGCTCACGCGCCTTGCGCAGGAGCGCGCCGAGCCGCTGCGCGCCGCGGGCGTACGCGGGGTCGTGGGCGACGAGGCGCTCGGGCTCGGCAAGGGCGCGGGCGAGGAGCTCGTCGGAGGGCGGGGGGATTTTGTTGCCGCCGGCGCGCTCTTCGTCACGGAGAGCGCGGCCGAGGCGGCGGAGGTCGGCGGTGTCCATGCCGCCGAGGGGGGAGGCGAGGAGGTCGAGGGCCGTCTCGGTGCGGAGCCAGGGGGTGGCGGGGGTGTTCCCCTGCGCGGGGCTCCCGGGGTCGCGCGGCTCCGCGCCGGCCGGTTGTGCGGGCGCGTCGCCCTGGCGGGTGTGCCCCGGTCCCGCCCTGCCCCAGAGCAGTTCGGTCTCGCGCTGCTCGGCTCCTTCCGCGTCCGTCCGGGCCGCACTCGGCGCCGACGTCTCGGGCGCGGGTTCGTGACCGTCGGCGGCCACGCCGTCCGGCGACGCGTCCGAGCCCACCGGTGCGCCCCCCTCGGCGTCGGCAACGCCGTGCGTCCGCGGGGCCGTACTCGGCCCGTCCGCCACGGCCAACGCACCCCGGCCCGAGCCCATCTCGGCCGAAGCGTCCGCCGCCGCGACCGCCTCGATCGGCGAACCCGCAGCCGCCGAAGCTGGCGTGACGTCCGCGCCGCCCCGTCCAATCGCCGCCTCCGCCACCGCGCGCAACGCCGTCAGCAGTGGCGCGACCGCCGGTTCGTGGCGGAGAGGGACGTCGTCGCCGTCTATGTCCAGGGGGACGCCCGCCGATGTCAGGGCGCGGCGGACCGAGGGGATCGTGCGGCCTCCCGCGCGGACCAGGACTGCCATGTCTCCCCATGGGACGCCCTCCTCCAGGTGGGCCCGGCGCAGGATGTCCGCGATGTTGTCGAGTTCCGTGGAGGCCGTCGGGTAGGTGTACGTCTCGATCCGGCCGCCCTCGCGGACGGCGCCCAGTTCCCGGTGCGCCCGGACCTTCTCCGACGGAAGGCGGGGCAGCGGCATCCTGCGCGTCAGCAGGCGGGTCGCCTCCAGCAGTTTCGATCCGCTGCGGCGGGATGCAGTCAGCACCGCCACCCCCGCCGAGCTGCCGTCCGCGCGCGGGAAGGCGTCCGGGAAGTCGAGGATGCCGTTCACGTCCGCGCCGCGGAAGGCGTAGATCGACTGGTCCGGGTCGCCGAAGGCGACCAGCGTTCGGCCCCTGCCGGCCAGCGCCTGGAGCAGCCGGACCTGAGCCGGGTCGGTGTCCTGGTACTCGTCCACGAACACGGCGTCGTAGGGGAACCCGAACGGTAGACGCTCCGCCAGCAGGACCGCCCGGTGCACCAGTTCCGCGTAGTCGAGCACCCCCTGCATGTCCAGAACGTCCAGATATTCGGCGAGGAACGACGCGGCCGCCCCCCAGTCGGGACGGCCGGTGCGGGCCGCGAAGCGGGCCAGGGAATCGGGTCCCAGGCCCAGTTCACGACTCCGGGCGAGCACCGCGCGTACCTCGTCGGCGAAGCCGCGCGTGGTCAGACAGGCACGCAGCTCGTCGGGCCACTCGTTGCGCGCCAGCCCGTCCGCCTCCAGGTCGATCTGGCCTGCCAGGAGTTCACGTACGGCGACGTCCTGCTCGGGACCGGACAGCAGCCGCAGCGGCTCGGAGAAAAGGTCGGCGTCCTGGTGCGCGCGGACCAGTGCGTAACAGAAGGAGTGGAAGGTCGTCGCCTGCGGCCCCTTCGTGCCGCCGAGCCGCAGCGCCATCCGGTCGCGCAGTTCGACCGCCGCCTTGCGGCTGAAGGTGAGCACCAGGATCCGCTCCGGATCCGCCCCCTTGGCCACGCGCGCGGCGACCGCCTCGACCAGCGTCGTGGTCTTGCCTGTGCCGGGACCTGCCAGAACGAGCAACGGACCGTGATCGTGGTCAACCACAGCGCGTTGCGCTGCGTCCAGGAGAGGGGGATCCACCGGGCCCGGCGGGGTACGCACCAGTCGGTACGCGCCGGGGGTCCCACGCCGTACCTGGTGCTGGTACGGCGTACGCCCGGTGGTGGAGGAGGAGCTCACGTGGATCGCCGGTCCTGGTGGGTGTGCTGGTGGTGATGGAGCGGTTCGTGCCGCGCGCTGACGACGCTACGCCAGCGCGTGGCGGGAACGCAGTGAGTCCGTCGCGTACCGCCTGTAGTCCCGGTACTCCGTACGGTCCCCCGATTCCCCGTGGCGCCCCCGATTGGCGGAAGCTGTCATATGTGAGCGCTGTCGCCGGCACCCTCGTCGCCGTCCCATCGCGCGCGCTTCATGTCGAGGCGCGGCACATGGCTGTCGGCGCTTCGTGCCGCCTCGCGCAGGGGCGTCCCCTCGCTGCGGTAGTGCGCCAGGGCGCTCAGCTCATGGCCGGGCAGCAGCGCGCCGTCCGAGCGCACGACGCGCCACCAGGGCACCCCGCCCCCGTACAGCGCCATGACCCGGCCGACCTGCCTCGGGCCGCCCTCTTCCAGCCATTCGGCGATGTCGCCGTAAGTCATCACGCGGCCGGGCGGGATCAGCTCGGCGACCTCGAGCACCCGCTCCGCGTACTCCGGCAGCTCTTCCATCCGGCTCATCCTGCCGCACGCCACCGACAACGCCCCGGGCAGCGGGCGCCGCGCGGGCGGTCGGCTCCGACGGGCAAAGGGGCGTATCTCGCGCACCTCCCGTCCCCGCGATGCACCCTGATGCCCCCCTCTGTCGTCCGGTCGTGCCACCATCATGCGGGCGGTGACTGGTGATACGAGATCAAGAAGAGACCGAGACGGCGAGGGAGCAGGGCGTGCAGCCTCCGAAGGTGGCAAGCACCCCTGAGGCCGAGTCGTACCCGGACGCGCCCGTTCCGCAGCCGGACACGAGCGACGAGGCGGCGGCGGGTGCCGGTGCAGCGTCCGACGCCGCCGCGGACCAGACAGCCGCAGAGAAGGCAGCCGGAGAGAAGGCAGCCGACAAGACGGCCGACAAGACGCCGGCCGCAGCCGGGGGCAAGGCGGCGGACGCGGCCGAAGTGACCGACGTCGCCGGCGTCGACCGCGTCTCCGGGGACGAGCCGCTGCTGGCCGCCCGCGTCCACCGGCCCTCCGATCTGATGCGCCTGCTCATCGGCATCCTCGCGATCGCGATCGTCCTCGCCGTGGCCGCCTTCGCCCAGGGCACCACGACGGGCCTCGCACAGGACATCGACAAGGGCACCGACCAGGCCCCCGACCTGTTCGTCAAGATCGCCGGTCTGGTGTCCAGCATCGCCGTACTGCTCGTCCCGGTCGCCTTCGCCATCGAGCGGCTGATCAAACGCGACGGTCTGCGGATCGCGGACGGCGTACTGGCCGCCGTCCTCGCGCACGGAGCCACTCTCGCCACCGATCTCTGGGTCGCCAGGGCCGCGCCCGGCACCCTCCAGGAAGCCCTGACGCAGGCACAGACCGGCGGCGGGCTCACCGATCCCGTTCACGGATATCTCGCGCCCGTCATCGCCTATATGACGGCCGTCGGCATGTCCCGAAGACCGCGATGGCGGGTGGTCCTGTGGGTGGTGCTGCTGCTCGACGCCTTCGCGATGCTGGTCGCCGGGTACACCACACCGTTCTCGATCATCCTCACCGTGCTGCTCGGCTGGACCGTGGCGTACGGAACGCTGTACGCCGTCGGCTCGCCGAACGTACGCCCCACCGGCCAGACCCTGCTCGCGGGTCTGCGCCATGTCGGCTTCCGCCCGGTCACCGCCATGCGGGCCGAGGACATCCCCGACACCGCCGACCAGGGCGACCGCGGCCGCCGCTACCTGGTCACGCTGGAGGAGGGCTCGCCGCTCGATGTCACCGTCGTCGACCGCGAGCAGCAGGCCCAGGGCTTCTTCTACCGCGTGTGGCGGCGCCTCACGCTGCGCTCCATCACCACCCGACGCTCCATCCAGTCGCTGCGCCAGGCGCTGGAGCAGGAGGCGCTGCTCGCGTACGCGGCGATCGCGGCCGGAGCCAACGCCCCCAAGCTGATCGCCACCTCCGAGCTCGGCCCGGACGCCGTGATGCTGGTCTACGAGCACCTGGGCGGCCATTCCCTCGACTCCCTGGACGACGCCGAAGTCACCGACGACGTGGTGCGCGGGGCCTGGCGACAGGTGAAGGCGCTCCAGTCGAGGCGCATCGCGCACCGGCGGCTGACCGGCGACGCGATTCTGGTGGATCGTTCCGGCAAGGTGATCCTCACGGATCTGCGCGGCGGCGAGATCGCGGCCAGCGACGTGGTGCTGCGCATGGACATCGCGCAGCTGCTCACCACCATCGGCCTGCGCGTCGGTGCCGAGCGTGCGGTGGCCACCGCGGTCGAGGTGCTCGGCCCGGACCCGGTCGCCGACTGCCTGCCACTGCTCCAGCCCATCGCGCTCAGCCGCTCGACCCGGGCGACGCTGCGCAAGCTCGCACGTGAGCGGTCCCAGCGGGAGCGGGATGCCGTCCTCGAGGCGTCGGCCGCCGCCAAGCGGGCCCGTACGGAAGAGGCGCACGCCGACCCCAAGGTCGTACGCAAGACGGAACGCGCTGAGAAGCAGGCCGACAAGAGGGCCATGGACGTGGCCATGGACGAGGCGCGCGAGGAGGATCTGCTCTCCCAGATCCGCGCCCAGATGCTGCTGATCAGGCCGCAGGCGCCGGTCGAACCGGTCCGTCTGGAGCGGATCAGGCCGCGCACGCTCGTCAGCTTCATCGCGGGCGCAGTCGCCGCGTACTTCCTGCTCTCGCAGCTCGCGGGCATCGACTTCGGCACGGTCTTCGGCCAGGCCCACTGGGGCTGGGTGGCGGCCGCTGTCGCCTTCTCCGCGCTCAGCTACTTCGCCGCGGCGATGAGCCTGCTGGGCTTCGTGCCCGAGCGGGTGGGATTCCTGCGGACCGTCGTCGCTCAGGTCGCCGGATCCTTCGTCAAGATCGTCGCCCCGGCGGCGGTCGGCGGTGTCGCGCTGAACACCCGCTTCCTGCAGCGCTCGGGGGTACGCCCCGGGCTCGCCGTGGCCAGTGTCGGCGCCTCCCAGCTCTTCGGGCTCGGCGCGCACGTCATGCTGCTGCTCGCCTTCGGCTATCTGACCGGTACGGAGCGCACGGCGTCGTTCACCCCGTCCAGGACCGTGATTGCGGGGCTGCTGACGGTCGCGGTGCTGGTGCTGGTGGTGACCGCGATCCCGTTCCTGCGGAAGTTCGTCTCGACGCGGCTGCGTTCGCTGTTCGCCGGGGTCGTGCCGCGCATGCTCGACGTACTGCAGCGGCCGGTGAAGCTGATCACCGGCATCGGCGGGATGCTGCTGCTGACCGGGCTTTTCGTGATGTGTCTGGACGCGTCGATCCGTGCTTTCGACAACGGCCACCAGCCGCTGAGCTACGCCAGCATCGCCGTGGTGTTCCTGGCGGGCAACGCGCTGGGGTCGGCGGCGCCGACGCCGGGCGGTGTGGGTGCGGTGGAGGGGGCGCTGACCTTCGGTCTGATCGTGGCGGGGGTGCCGAAGGAGGTGGCGGCGCCGGCGGTGCTGCTGTACCGGATGATGACGCTGTGGCTGCCGGTGCTGCCGGGGTGGTTCGCGTTCAACCACCTGACGCGCAAGGGCGCGCTGTAGGGGGTGCCCGGGGGGATTTTCCCCTACCCGCCCCTCCCCCTACGGCCTGGCGGCCGTGGGAGGTACCCCCTTCCCGTAACTGGGCGCAAGCCCCCGAGCCCCCGTACGGCCTTCGGCCGTGTCCTCGAACGCCGGACGGGCTGGATGTGCGGCCCGGCCGCACATCCAGCCGGGAGTCCGAGGCCCGGTAATGAACCACCCGCATGGACCGTCGTCGCGGGCGCAGCCCGCACCCGCGGCGCACCATGGCAGCATGCCCCCTTCCTCCGTCGCCCGCGCCGTCGCGATCAGCGCCTGTGTCGCCGCGCTGCTGGCCGCCGCCGGCTGTTCCGACGACGGCGGCAAGGGCAAGGAGACGGACCAGGACCGGGCGAAGGAGCTCGCTTCCCAGGAGCTGGACTGGCAGGCGTGCCCGGCCCCCTCGGACGCGGAGGGCGGCGGCACCCCGCCGTCGCCTCTGCCCGGCGGCACGGTCTGGGAGTGCGCCTTCATGGACGCCCCGCTCGACTACGCCAAACCGGGCGGCGACACCATCGAGCTCGCTCTCATACGCGCCAGGGCACGCGACCAGTCCACGCGCATCGGCTCCCTCATATTCAACTTCGGCGGACCCGGAGGCTCCGGGGTCGCCGGTCTGCCGCCCGCCGCCGCGGACTACGCAGCCCTGCGCACCCGTTACGACCTGGTGAGCTTCGACCCGCGCGGGGTCGGCCGCAGCGCCGCGGTGGAGTGCAAGGACGACAAGCAGCTCGACGCGTACTACCAGCAGGATTCGACGCCCGACGACACCGCCGAGGAGAAGACCTTCACCGAGGGTCTGAAGTCCTTCGCAGCGGCCTGTGAGAAGAACTCCGGGGACCAACTGCCCTACGTCGGAACCGTCAACGCCGCCCGTGACCTGGACCTGATGCGCCAAGTCCTCGGCGACGACAAGCTCTACTACTTCGGCATTTCGTACGGCACCGAACTGGGCGGCGTCTACGCCCACTTGTATCCCACCAAGGTCGGCAGGGCGGTCTTCGACGCCGTCGTGGACCCGACCAAGAACTCCGAAGAGGGCTCCCTGGGCCAGGCGAAGGGCTTCCAGCTGGCCCTCGACAACTTCGCCCAGGACTGCGTGAACCGCGGCGACAAGTGCCTGTTGCCCGGCTCCACGGCGAAGGAGGTCGAGGCCTGGATCATCGCCCTCCTCGACGAGCTCGAGAAGAAGCCGATCCCCGCCAGCGGCGACCGGATGCTGACCCAGAGCCAGGCCGCCAGCGGCATCGCGCAGGCCTTGTACTCCAAGGAGTACTGGCAGTACCTGGAGCAGGGTCTCGACGAGGCCGACGGCGGCAACGGCGGGCTGCTGCTCGCACTCGCCGACTCGCTGAACGGACGGGGCGAGAACGGCCACTACAGCAATATCCAGGCGGCGAACGCGGCCATCAACTGCGTCGACTTCAAGGACCGCTGGACCCTGGAGCAGACGAAGGCGAAGCTCCCCGAGTTCCGCCAGGCGTCCCCCGTCTTCGGCGACTACCTCGGGTGGGGCCTGATGGGCTGCACCGAGTGGCCGCTGCCGGGCACCTGGGACACACCCGATGTGTCGGCCCCCGGCGCACCGCCCATCCTCGTCATCGGCAACACCGGTGACCCGGCGACCCCTTATGAGGGAGCGAAGGCCATGGCAGACGCCCTCGGCAAGGGGGTCGGCATCGAGCTCACCTACCGGGGTCAGGGACACGGCGCGTACAACGGCGGCAGCGCGTGCGTGCAGCAGGCGGTGAACTCGTACCTCCTGGAGGGCAAGGTGCCTGCCGCGGGCACGGTGTGTCAGTAGCCCCGCCTAGGATGTCGAAAAAATCTTCGAAGCGCGGGGGCATGTATGGCGATTCGGGTACGGGCGGGGGCCGTGGCCGTGAGCGCGCTGCTGGTGGCCGGTCTGGCCGTCGGCTGTGACAGCGGTCAGGACAAGGCGGGTGACGACGGCAAGAACACGGCCGGGCCCTCCGCCTCGCAGAACTCCCCGGGCAAGGCGGCTCCGAGCACGCCGAGCGAGCCGGTTCTGCCCGCCGCGCTCACCGGTCAGAAGCTCGACTGGAAGCGCTGCGAGGCGCCCGTGAAGGCGGAGGGCAGCTATGCGAAGAGACCGGGCGGGCAGTGGCAGTGTGCCCGGCTCAAAGCCCCCCTCGACTACAGGCAGCCCACGGGCGAGACGATCGGGATCGCCCTGATCCGCTCGAAGGCCGAGGACGGGTCCAAGCGGATCGGTTCACTCCTGTTCAACTTCGGCGGCCCCGGCGGCTCGGGTGTCGCCGCGCTGCCCGGCTCGGCAGATCAGTTCAAGAAGCTGCACAGCCGCTACGACCTGGTCGGCTTCGATCCGCGAGGTGTCGCCGAGAGCGCCGAGGTGACCTGCCGGGGTGACAGGGAGATCGAGGCCGCGCACCGGCTGGACTTCACCCCCGACACCCCCTCGGAAGAGGAGGCGTACATCGACAACTCCGTGGCTTTCGGCGCCGGCTGCGCCAAGAAGTCCGGCCGGATACTGCCGCATGTCGGCACCACCAACGCCGCGCGCGACATGGACCTGATACGCCAGGTCCTCGGCGACGCCAAGCTGCACTATCTAGGCTTCTCCTACGGCACCGAACTGGGCGGTGTCTACGCCCACTTGTTCCCCAGGAACGTCGGACGCCTCGTTCTGGACGCCGTGGTCGATCCCACCGCCGACTACGCCGGGCACTCGCGCGGCCAGGCGCTGGGCTTCCAACGCGCCCTGGAGAACTACTTCAAGAGCCGGGACATCAGCTCCAAGGACGGCACCGAGCGGGTCGTGAAGCTCCTCGACAGGCTGGACCGCAAGCCGCTGCCCACCCACGAGGGGCGCACGCTCACCCAGAGCCTGGCGCTCACGGGAATCGTCTTCCCGCTGTACTCGAAGGACAGCTGGCCCTACCTCACCCAGGCGCTGGACGAGGCGGAGAACGGCGACGGCACGCGTCTGCTGATCATGGCGGAGGCGTACAACAGCCGTGACCAGACGGGCCACTACAGCACCCAGGACCACTCCCAGCGCGCCATATCCTGCGCGGACACCAAGGGCCGGGTGACGGCCGCCGAGGTCAGGTCCCGTCATCTCGCCGAGTTCACCAAGGTGTCGCCGGTCTTCGGCCCGTATCTGGCCTGGGACCTGGCGGGCTGGTGCGCCGACTGGCCGGTGCCCGGCGAGTCCGACACTCCCGAGGTGGCCGCCGCGGGCGCGGCGCCGATCCTGGTCGTCGGCACCACTGGCGATCCGGCGACTCCGTACGAGGGAGCGAAGAAGATGGCGGACGAGCTCGGCGCGGGAGTCGGAGTACTGCTGACCAACAAGGGCGAGGGCCATGGCGCCTACGGAAACGGCGCCTGCGTGACGCGGACGGTGGACGCGTATCTGCTGGACGGCACGGTCCCGGCGAACGGCAAGACCTGCTCGTAGCAGCGCGGCGAAAGGCCCCGGACCAGCGCTGCGGTCCGGGGCCCTGCACACATCTGCGTCAGTAGATGGGCTTGTCCGGCTCGATCTGGTTGACCCAGCCGATCACACCGCCGCCGACGTGCACCGCGTCCGCGAAGCCCGCGGATTTGAGCACGGCGAGGACTTCCGCGCTGCGGACACCCGTCTTGCAGTGCAGGACGATGCGCTTGTTCTGAGGCAGGTCCTGGAGAGCGGTGCCCATCAGGAACTCGTTCTTCGGGATCAGCCTGGCGCCGGGGATCGAGACGATCTCGTACTCGTTGATCTCACGGACATCGATGATGTCGATGCTCTCGCCGTCGTCGATCCACTCCTTGAGCTGCTTGGGAGTGATCGTCGAACCGGCCGCCGCCTCCTGGGCCTCCTCGGACACGACGCCGCAGAAGGCCTCGTAGTCGATGAGCTCGGTGACGGTGGGGTTCTCGCCGCAGACCGCGCAGTCCGGGTCCTTGCGGACCTTGACCTGGCGGTACTGCATCTCCAGGGCGTCGTAGATCATCAGTCGGCCGACCAGCGGCTCACCGATGCCCGCGAGCAGCTTGATGGCCTCGTTGACCTGGATGGAGCCGATGGACGCGCAGAGCACACCCAGCACGCCGCCCTCGGCGCAGCTGGGGACCATGCCCGGCGGCGGGGGCTCGGGGTAGAGGCAGCGGTAGCAGGGACCGTGCTCGGACCAGAAGACGGAGGCCTGTCCGTCGAAGCGGTAGATCGAGCCCCAGACGTACGGCTTGTTCAGCAGCACGCACGCGTCGTTGACCAGGTAGCGCGTCGCGAAGTTGTCCGTGCCGTCGACGATCAGGTCGTACTGGCCGAAGATGTCCATCACGTTCTCGGCTTCAAGCCGCTCTTCGTGCAGGACCACGTTCACGTACGGGTTGATGCCGAGCACCGAGTCCTTGGCGGACTGGGCCTTGGAGCGGCCGATGTCGGCCTGGCTGTGGATGATCTGGCGCTGCAGGTTCGACTCGTCGACCTCGTCGAACTCCACGATGCCGAGCGTGCCGACACCGGCCGCGGCGAGGTACATCAGGGCCGGCGAACCCAGGCCGCCTGCGCCCACACACAGCACCTTGGCGTTCTTCAGCCGCTTCTGCCCGTCCATCCCGACATCCGGGATGATCAGGTGGCGGGAGTACCTGCGGACCTCGTCGACGGTGAGCTCAGCAGCTGGCTCGACCAGGGGTGGCAGCGACACGGGGACTCCGTTGCGTCGATAAGTCAGTACGGTTGTTCTCCCCGTAACACTGCCACGGCCCTCCTCATTCCGAGACACCCGGTCCGATCCGCGAGACGATTTCGTCCCAGTAGCCGGGCAGCGCCTCGAATGGACTGTTTTGTCCCCACTGGTCCGTGCGATCGGTGAAGAAGATCGTCCCGGCGCCCTGCCAGCGGGCGATTCGGGTGGCCTCCTCCAGGTGGGTGCGCGGCACCCCGTGCACGAAGTGCACAAAGCGCTCCGGCGGATGGTCCGCCGTCCACTCCGCCACCTGTGACCAGCGGTAATCCGTCCATGGCCCGGAGAAGGTGACCAGCTGGTCGGCGGCCTCCGCGTAGCCCGGGTACGGATGCGAGCCGTGCCCGAGGACGAGATGACCGCCGTCGAGAACGGCCTCCAGCGTCGCCGTCGTACGCCGCACCTCCTGCAGATCGGCGCGGTCCGTGGGGCAGCGGTCCAGCAGGAAGCCGTCGACCCGGTACCACTCGAGGTAGAGGTGCGCGTCGGAGACGAGGTCGCCGAAGGAGCGCGAGCCGTGGACCATGTCGAGATGGCCGAGAACTCGCACGCCCGCATTGCGCAGCTTGCCCGCGGCCTCCAGGCAGTGCGGGTCGGGGCGGTCCCCGGGGCCGCCGTCGACATTGAGGACGACCCAGTGCAGGGGCGTTCCCGGGCGGGTCAGTTCGGCCCATTCGACCGGGGCGAGCAGCGGGTGGGCATAGCCGGGGATGCCGAAGCCGAGTCGCTCCGCGCCGGTCGCGGAGAGCTTGGTACCCGTGGTGGTCAGATGCGGCATGCCGCCTCCATCCAGATATCGGCGAGGGACTCTTCGAGGTTGATGCGGGGGCGCCAGCCGAGGCGGTCGCGGGCGGTGCGCACATCCGCCTGCTGCCAGCTGCCGCAGCCGTCGGGGTAGGGGGCCGGGTTCGCGGAGAGCTGCTCCAGCACGGATTCGGAGCGGGGGGCTCCGATGGAGGGGCGGCCGGGGGACGCGTCGAGTTCGTGCAGCGCGCCCGCGTAGCCCGCGACCCGGGCCAGGACGGCGGCCGCGTCGCGCAGTCGTACGGCACGTCCCGTACCGATGTTGACGACGCCCTGCGCGGCGGAGAGCGAGGCGGCGTGCACGGCCCGCGCCACGTCCCGCACGTCGACGAAGTCGCGCTGCACGCCGAGGCCGCTGAGTTTCAGCTCACCGTCGCCGGACTGCATCGCGCGGCGCATCGCCTCGGCGAGACGGCCGAGCGGTGAGCCAGCCGGGGTGCCGGGACCGACGGGCGAGAAGACCCGCAGCACGACGGCGTCCAGGCCCGCGCCGAGTACCAGCTCGGTGGCGGCGAGCTTGCTGACGCCGTACGGGCCGCCCGGGCGCGGAATCGCATCCTCCGCGGTCGACGAACCATGCTGGGACGGACCGTACTCGGAGGCGCAGCCGAGCTGGACGAGCCGGGCGCCACAGCCGCTGCGGCGCAGGGCCTCACAGACGGTGGCGACGGCGACGGTGTTGTGCCGGGTCAGCTCACGGGCGCCGCCGCGGGTGGCGCCCGCGCAGTTGATGACGACGCCCGGGTGGACGGCGCCCAGGAAGCGGGTGAGCGCGCCCGGGCTGCCTCCGGCGAGGTCGAAGCGTACGTCGGCGTCGTCACCGCGCCCGAGGGCGGTCAGGTGCACGGCGGGGTCGGCGAGCAGCCGGTCGGCGACGAAGCGGCCGAGGAATCCATTGGCACCGAGCAGGAGCACCCTCATCGCGCGGCCCCTGTGTGCCGACGGGCCTCTGTTGGGGGTTGGGGCGTCATGTCGCTTTCTCCTTAGGGGTGTTGCTGTCGGTGCGGAAGGGGTGCCGGAACCCGTGGAGACACGGGTGCCGGATGCGCCCGCGATGTCGGCTCCGCGGGTGGTCAGACGCTGTGCGCCGAGGCCCGGGCCAGGGCAGCGGTGGCATGGGCCAGCAGGCCGAGCGCCGCGGCCGAGCAGGCGATGGCCGGTAAGGCACCGGCGCCCCAGGCACCGACGGCCGCCTCGACGGGACTCGCCAGGACCTCGCAGCCGGGCAGGCGTCCGGCCAGCAGGAGGGCGGGGGCGAGGGCCTCGGCACCGCAGGCGACGGCGAGTCCTGCGGACGCGGACGCCGGGTAGCCGTGGACGATCAGCAGCCTGGCCAGGAAGAGCAGGGCACCGAGGGCGACGGCGGGAACGAGGGCCCGATGGGGAAATACCAGGCCGGCCAGGATGAGGAGCGCGCCGAGGGCAGCGACGTACAGGGCGACGACTCCCAGCAGCAGCGGGCGCATCCCGGACGCGAACTCCTCCAGGCCCCGGCTGCCGTCCAGCCTGCGCCGTGCCTGTAAGGAGAAGAGGCGGGCGCACCCGGCCGCGGGGGCGACGGCGAGGGCGAGGGCGACGAGCGGGGCGGGGCTCATGGGCAGCGGGCCGTCCGGGCCCCCGGCGACGATCTCGTCGAGGAGGCCTTCTCCGTACGCGGCGTACGCCAGCAGCCAGAGCGTCCACAGGCGTACGGCGGGGACCGTGCGCCCCTCGGCGCGCAGGGGTCCGCGCCGCAGACACAGCGTGAGCGCGACGGCGACGCCGATCGCACCCGCGCCCACGATGGCGATCCGGGCACCGCCGTCCATCGCTTCCGTACCGATGACGGCGAGGGCGCAGGCTGCGCCTGGCAGGAGTGTGAGGAGTGCGCGCCCGGCGGCTTGGGGGCGGCGTCCGGCGCGCGCCTGGGCCGCGCGCGCCGGACGGCCGGCGGCATCCGCCGACTCCGCTCCCCGCGGCACGCGGGCGTACAGCTCCTCGGCGAGCGAGAAGACATCCCGGTGACGGAAGCGGGCGGCGGTCCGGTCGGTGATGCCGTGGGCTTCGAGACCCGCGGCGATCTCCAGGGGGTCGACGGCGCGCTCGCACAGCTCCCGGTGGCGATGCATCAGCGCCTTGACGGGGTCGGCGGGGCCGCGGCGGGGGGCGGGGGGCTTGCGTGTCTTCGCCGGCTCAACGTCCCGGACGTCGGCGAGGAGGGCGTCGCCACGGCTGTCCCGCGCGTCGGCGTCGGCGGGCGGCCAGGCCCCGTCGAGGGCGGAGCGCTCCTTGGAGGGCCCGCTGCCGGTGCCTGCGGTGGTCCCGGTCGTCCGTAAACTGCCGGTTCTTCCGGCACTCGGATCGGGGCCGGCGCCCGGAGCGCTGTCGGCACCCCAGGCGTTCGCGGCGCCGAGGATGCTCACGTGCTCTCCTGCACCCCGGGTGCTCACGTGTTCTCCTGCGCGGGCGCCCGACGCGCTCCCCGCGCTCTCAGTGATCCGCGACGTACTCATGCGCGCGCCTCCTTCGGGGTCACGGCCGCGCCGACCAGGCCGCCGACCCGGTCCTGTCTGTCCGCCCAGCGCGGGGTGCGGCCGCTGAAGGCGGTACCGCCGCCCGTCCAGTGGCCCGGGACATGCGCCTCGGCGGGGTGGGCGAAGGGCAGCGGCTCGCCGTCCTCGTCGACGGCTTCGCGTTTCACCGGGGAGTGCGAGATCAGCTCCAGGTAAATGCCGCGAAATGCCGTCAGGTTCTGCTCGATCGTGAACAGTTCGAGTGCGCGGGCGCGTGCGGCGGCGCCCAGCCGTTCCCGGCGCTCCGGGTCGCGCAGCAGCGCGAGGCAGGCGTCCGCGAGCGCCCGCGGATTGCGCGGGGGCACGACCAGGCCCGTACCGCCGATGACTTCGACGACCGCGCCGACGTCCGTCGACACTGTCGCGCGGGCGCAGAACATCGCCTCCACAAGGCTGATCGGGAAGCCCTCGACGACGCTGGACAGGACGACCACGCCGCCGGACGCGTAGGCGTCGGCGAGTTCGGGGGCCTCGGGCCCGCCGATCTCCTCGAACGAGACGGGGTTGTCGCCAACGGCGTGGGCGTCGGCGGCCTCGTCGGGGAAGAGCTGGGCGGCCAGAGCCTTGCAGTGGGCGAGATACGTCGCGGCCTCGGGCCCGTGCACCGGCGCCCCGAACAGCCGCAGCCGCGCCTGCGGCTCCTCCTTGCGCACCTCGGCGAAGGCGTGGAGCAGCGCGATGAGGTCCTTGGCGGGCTCGAACCTCCCGACCCACACCAGGGTGTGCTCGTCACCGCTGTCGTCGCCGTCGCCGACCGCGGCGAACCGATCCGCCTCCATGCCCGGGTAGACGGTCCGCAGCTTGGCGCGATCGGCGCCGCACTTCTCCTGCCAGCGCCGGGCGTGCGTGTTGCCGGGGGTGATGACGGAGGCCTGGGCGTACACCTCGGCCGCGAGTCGGCCCTGGAAGGCGGCGAGCAGGGCGCGTACGGGCGCGGTCAGCTCGCCCTCGCTCGCGGCCAGATAGTGCGCGCGCAGCTGAACGCCGTACTCCGTGACCAGCAGCGGAACCCCGAAGAAGCGTTTGGCCAACAGGCCGGACAGCGCCGCGGATCCGCCGGACGCGGCATGGCAGAGATCGACGGCTCCGAGCCCGTCGTCGCCGTACCAGTCAAGAGAGAGCGGGCGCAGGGCACGCTCCAGCTGGTCGGCGAAGGCAAGGTAGTCGGGGACGGTGGCGGCGTGCACGGTGCGGCGCGCGCCGGGGGCGCGGCAGGCGGATTCGAGGGCGCGCACGGCCAGTTCGGAGCGGAGCGCGGCGTAGAGGCCCCCACGTTCGCGGGCGAGTTCGGCGAGGCCGTAGAGGCCGTCCGCGAAGCCTTCGCCCGGTCCGCAGACGGCGGAGGCGAGTTCCGTGAAGTGGCCGACGAAGCGCCGTCGTTCGCGTCTGCCGTATGTGTGCCCGTCGTCCTCGGGCGCCCAGAGCGGGGCGGTGCGCACGCGCTGCACCTGCGCCGGGAGCCGGATCCAGCCGTGGTCTTCCTGCTGTGCGCTGCGGCTCAGCGCGTAGATGTCGAACTCGTGCTGCGCCAGCCCGCGCACAAGCCTGTCGCACCACAGCCTGGATTCACCCGTCGCATACGGATAACCACCGTCCGTAAGCAGTCCGATCCGCACGAGCACACCCCCGATCTCCCTTGTGGGCGGCCGCCGTTGGTCCGGCGACTCGCAGCGTGACGACGTTAAGCCGGTACGACGGTGGCGCGACGGACGGTTGTCCATCGCGCCACCGGAAGGGGTGAATGCACGTAACTTTCGCGTGCCGGTTGCGTTCTGTCGCGCTACGGTGCGGTTTCAGTAATGAACCCAGCTGCCTCTGCCGACGCGCCGGGCGCGGGGGGTTGAGACACCCATCCCGCACGGCGGACTCAACTGCCGGGGTACACCCAGGGGTTGGGCCTGCACTTGATGCCGTTGATGTCGAGGGACTTGGTCTGCTGCTGCATCACCGGCGCGAGCGCTCCCGGCGTACGGCAGTTCACATGGTCGTGTCCGAGCCGGTGCCCGACCTCGTGATTGATGAGCATCTGACGGTACGTGAGCATCGCCTGGGGGCCGTACGTCTCGGATCCCTGGGCCCAGCGGTACGCGTTGATCATCACGCGTTCGGTCTGCGCGGAATCGCAGGAAACATTGCCCTCGGCCGTATCCAGCCCGGACTTGTCGCACCACTCGTGCGTGGTGCCGGGACTGGCGAGCGTGATGACGAATTCGGGATCGCCGGAGGATATCCGCTCGAAGGTCATCGCCCCGCCGTGCGCCCAGCTGCGGTCGTCGTTCAAGGTCTCCTGGACCGCTTTGGCGAAGAGCGCTCCGTCGAGTCCGAGGCCTTGTTCGACATCAACCCGGTAGCGGATCTTGCGGCCCTTGCCGGGCGCCTTGTCGAAGCCGGGGACGGCCTCGAACTTCCCGCTCGCCTTCAGCTTGGGGGCCATCGCGAACCGTGTGGCCATCAGTTGCCGGTACGAGACCGGGGCCGCGGGAGCGGCGGCCCCGCCCTTCTGCGGGGCCTGCCGGTTCTCGGAACGGGAGGCCGGGCTCTCGGCGCCGCCGCGGTCCTGGTCCGCGGACTGGGCGCTGGAGTGGCCGTGATTGTCGGCTGCCACCTGGCCGGCCACGACGACCGCGAGCACGGTCGTCACCGCGGCGGCGGCGATCCCGGTGAAGGTGCGCCCCTTGCCGCCCTTGGCGGGCCGCTCCTCGGGCGCACCGTCCTCGTCCGCGCCGTCCATGTACGCGTCGAAGGCCGCATCGGGCTCGATATCCCAGGCGGTGGTGGAGGCGTACGGATCGTCCTGCGGCCCCCTGCCCTGCTGCCTGCCCGGCTGGGGCTGGTCGAATGCCTCGACGAACTCCCGTCGTGGGCCCGGTATTCGCGCCCCGCCGGCCACCGTACGAGGCGGCGGGAGCGGCGTCTGCGCCCGCTGCCCGCCCGGGGCGCCCTGCCAGTTCTGGTACTGCTGCGGTACGCCCCAGCCACCGCCCGGCTCGCGCTGCTCGGGGTGTCCGCCCCTGGCCTGCGGTATGCCGTAGCCGGAAGGGGCGTGCTGCTCGGCACCCGGTGCGGCGGGGCGGCTGCGCCGCCCACCGGCCCGATCGGTCCCTATGCCGGACGTGCTGTCCGAATCGGAGCCCTTGGGTGCGGGGCCCTTGCGACTATGTCGTCCCACGCCCCGGATCAGCTCCCACCGCAGTCGTCGAGCAGCTCCCGGATGGCCAGGGCGACCGTTTCCGGGTACTCCATCATGGCGACGTGCCCCGCGTCCGGGAGTGTCAGCAGCCGGGAGTCCCGGAAAGCCGCCGCCGCTTTGCGCGCCATACGGTACGCGACGAGCTGGTCGCGTCCTCCGTACACCAGGAGCGTCGGCGCGAGCACCCGCTCCGCCTGCCGCCACAGTCCGTGCTGACCGCCCAGGGTGTACGCA
Source organism: Streptomyces sp. NBC_00322 (assembly GCF_036147535.1). Lineage (NCBI taxonomy): Bacteria > Bacillati > Actinomycetota > Actinomycetes > Kitasatosporales > Streptomycetaceae > Streptomyces > Streptomyces sp. NBC_00322. Next base: position 3,301,094 of record NZ_CP108019.1, read on the forward strand.
TCGACGATTCCGCGCGCCGAGCGGGCCATGGCGTCCCAGAAGTACGGGAGCTCTATGCGCCGCTCCATCTCTTCCACAGCATTGCGCAGCGCCTCGTCGGTGACCCGCGTGGGGTCGCCGTAACACAGTTCGAGCACGCCTCTTGTGCGCTGCTCGGCCGACCAGTCCTTGGTGAGCTTGGTGAAGAGCGAGACCACACCGGGCAGCGCCAGCAGCGCGGTGGGCACGGCCGAGCGCTGGACGCGCAGCTCGGGAAGGGCGGGCGAGATCAGGGTGAGCGTGCGCACCAGATCGGGCCTGACGGCAGCGACTCGGGTGGAGACCGCGCCGCCCAGCGAGTTGCCGATCAGATGCACGGGCCCGTGGCCCGCGGCGTCCAGAAAACGGATCACGGCCCGGGCGTGTCCCGTGAGCGAGTAGTTGCCGTCGTCCGGCGGCGGGGAGTCCCCGAAACCGGGCAGATCCAGCGCCTCTCCCTCCACGACATCCTCGAGCAGGGGCATCAGCGCGGACCAGTTGAGCGAGGAACCGCCCAGGCCGTGAACGTACAGCGCGTGCGGCAACCCGGAACGCGCAGGGGGACGCGATCTGACGTTGAGCGTCAGACCGGGCAGCGTTACGGAGCGAAGCTCCTCCCCCTCGGCGACCCGTACGGCCGCGACCTTGGGGGCCACGGCAGCGGTCGCGGCGCGGACTCCCGGCAGCTCGGTCGAAGACATGCGGCAATGTTACGAGACGATCACGCCGTGGTTCGTGTGTTCGGCATCACACATCGCGTAGCGCCGCGAATCAGTAGCTCCTACGCTCGTAGGAAAGGCGCTCTCCATGGAAAGCGGTGCCGCATGGCTGTCGATCCCACCGACCCGGAAACTTTCGAAGAAGACGACCAGGCCGCCGCACTCGACGAGGAGGTCCCGGAGGCCGATGCGGCGGAACAGCTCAAGGACCTGCAATCCGAGCAGGACGACCAGGTCAGCCCCAATGGGCTGGACTCTGCGAACGTGGCCGACGCCGTGGAACAGGCCCGGGTGGTGGCCCTCGACGAGGACGACTACCGGTGACCTGCCCCTGATTGCCCCCGAGTAGGGAGCTACCGCGACTGTCCGGTCCGTGAAATTCTGCGCTCGCAGCACGCACAGCCGGGTTACCCAAAAGTACGATGGCGGCGCTGCGCACAGCGCGCACGGAACGATTTTGGGAGGCGGCGTGACAGCCATCGAGCAGACAGAGGCAGCGCGCCCACGGGGCACACGCCTGCCACGCCGAGCCCGCAGGAACCAGCTTCTGGGCGCTGCCCAGGAGGTTTTCGTGGCCCAGGGCTACCACTCGGCCGCCATGGACGACATCGCCGAACGGGCAGGCGTCAGCAAGCCGGTGCTCTACCAGCACTTCCCGGGCAAGCTCGAGCTCTATCTCGCGCTGCTCGACCAGCACTGCGAGTCGCTACTGCTCGCGGTCCGTACGGCGCTCGCGTCGACGACCGACAACAAGCTGCGCGTCGCCGCCACCATGGACGCCTATTTCGCATACGTCGAGGACGAGGGTGGTGCCTTCCGGCTGGTCTTCGAGTCCGACCTGACCAACGAGCCCGCCGTGCGCGAGCGCGTGGACCGGGTCTCGCTCCAGTGCGCCGAGGCGATCTCGGACGTGATCGCCGAGGACACGGGCCTGTCCAAGGAGGAGTCCATGCTGCTGGCCGTGGGCCTCGGCGGGGTCTCGCAGGTGGTGGCCAGGTACTGGCTCTCCAGTGCTTCCGCCATTCCGCGCGATACGGCCGTACAGCTGCTGACCTCGCTCGCGTGGCGGGGAATCGCGGGCTTCCCGCTGCACGGCACCGACCAGCACGGAGGGCACGGCACCGACCAGCAGGGAGACTGACCGGCCGGTGTTCGCTCCTGGCGTTCACCTCGGACGCCTGCCCTGTCCGTTCGCCGGGCTAGTGTGTGCTGCGTACAGCGCGGCTGACCGCGCAACGCACTGACCGTTCGGAGGGACATAGCCGTGGAGGTCAAGATCGGCGTGCAGCACGCGCCCCGGGAGATCGTTCTGGAGAGCGGGCAGTCCGCCGAGGAGGTCGAGCGCGCGGTGGGCGACGCTCTGGCCGGCAAGGCGCAGCTGCTCAGCCTCTCGGACGACAAGGGCCGCAAGGTCCTGGTGCCGGCCGACCGGATCGCGTACGTCGAGATCGGCGAGCCGGCCGTACGGCGCGTTGGCTTCGGCGCGCTGTAGGGCGCCGCGACGTCACTGAAGCAGTACTACTGAAGCAGCACGAAGAGGGCCCGGCGGGAATTCCCGGCCGGGCCCTCTTCCGCTGCTCAGGGAGGGTTGTACCCCACGACCGCCGGGTAGTACGGGCTACGACCGATTTGCCCGCACCGGCATCCGTGAGGTGATCAGCAGTGCTGCTGGAAGCGCTCGGTTCAGTCCTGCTCGGACTCGCCCTCGCCTGGGCCGCGGTCCGGCAGCTGCCGGACCGTCTCCCGTCGCGCCGCGTGGTGCTCACCTCAGGTCCGCTCGGGGCCCTGTTCGGCGCGTATGTGACGCATGCGGCGCTCGGTCCGGGACACACCCTGGCGGTACTGGTGGGCGCGGTGGCTGTCGGAGCCGTGCTGCTCTCGCTGCTGATCAGGCCGTCGACGGGCCGGCTGCGCCGGGCGTTCCCTTTCTGAGGCCGCCCGAAGCGGCTTCCGCGAAGCCCGAGGAGCCGCGGAAGCCGCCGAAAGCTCCGGAGTCGACCAAGTCGCCCGAAGCACCGGAGTCCTCCGAGCCGAGCGAGCCGCCCAAGCCGCCCGAATCGACCGAAAGTTAGGCCGCCAGCCCCAGGGCCGCCATGCGCTTGGTGTGCGCCTCGGTGATCCGTGAGAACATCCGGCCCACCTCCGCGAGGTCGAAGCCACCCGCCACACCGCCCACGAGCATCGTGGAGAGCGCGTCGCGGTCCGCCACCACCCGCTGAGCCTGCGACAGCGCCTCGCCCATCAGCCTGCGCGCCCACAGCGCGAGGCGTCCGCCGACGCGCGGCTCGGCCTCGATCGCGGCGCGCACCTTCTCGACCGCGAAGTTGCCGTGGCCCGTGTCGTCGAGCACGGCGAGCACCAGCCCGCGGGTGTCGGTGTCCAGGCGGGCCGCGACCTCGCGGTAGAAGTCGCTGGCGATCGAGTCGCCGACGTAAGCCTTGACCAGGCCCTCGAGCCAGTCGGACGGCGCGGTCTGGCGGTGGAAGTCGTCCAGGGCCTGGGCGAAGGGCTCCATCGCGGCGGTCGGCTCGGCGTCGATGGCGGTGAGCCGGTCGCGCAGCTGCTCGAAGTGGTGGAACTCCGCGGAGGCCATCTTCGCCAGCTCCGCCTTGTCGCCGAGCGTCGGTGCCAGCTTGGCGTCCTCGGCGAGCCGCTCGAAGGCCGCCAGCTCGCCGTACGCGAGCGCGCCCAGCAGATCCACGACAGCGGCGCGGTACTGGGGGTCGGCGGACGCCGTGGCCCAGTCCTGGGCGGCGATTCCGGTGGGTTCAGTGGCGTTGTCAGGCGTCTCCATGAAGCGCACAATAGCCCGCTCACCGCAGGGCGGAAGGGCCTGGTCAGCCTCGCCCGTAGTGAGGTTCCTACGAATTCGCCCAACACACATGCGCGATTCCGGGGTACAGTGGTAATGCGCCTGTCGAGCGTTTTAGCTACTCGGCGGGCGATCGCAGTGTATGACTGGGGGTTTGTTCCCCAGAGTCCCCTTGAGGATGCCCGGTCGGTGGCACGATCGGCTCCGAACCGACCGCCCTCCACGCGGACCGTGCGCACAGTTGCGTACGACCGCAGATGAGGGGCCCCCTCAGCGGCATGACGCTCGAGCGACGGCAGTGGTCCCGCGCCATCCGGCCAACCCACGGCCGGCCCAGTACCCAGGTGCGGTACGACCCCCATCGTTCGCCTCGTGCCGCGTCTCACAGAAGAGGCAGCACCCTGACTACGACTTTCCGGGATCTTGGGATCCTCCCCGAGACCGCCGAGGCCCTTGAGGCCGTCGGCATCATGTCCCCCTTCCCCATCCAGGAGATGACGCTCCCCGTCGCGCTCACTGGCACCGATGTCATCGGCCAGGCCAAGACCGGCACGGGCAAGACCCTCGGTTTCGGCCTGCCGCTGCTCGAGCGCGTCACCGTCCCCGCGGACGTCGAGGCCGGCCGGGCGAAGCCCGAGCAGCTGACCGACGCCCCGCAGGCTCTGGTGGTCGTCCCTACCCGCGAGCTGTGCACGCAGGTCACCAACGACCTGCTCACCGCCGGCAAGGTGCGTAACGTCCGCGTGCTCGCCATCTACGGCGGCCGTGCGTACGAACCCCAGGTCGAGGCGCTCAAGAAGGGCGTCGACGTGATCGTCGGCACCCCGGGCCGGCTGCTCGACCTGGCCGGCCAGAAGAAGCTCGACCTCTCGCATGTGCGCGCACTCGTCCTCGACGAGGCTGATGAGATGCTCGACCTGGGCTTCCTGCCCGACGTCGAGAAGATCATCCAGCTGCTTCCGCCCAAGCGCCAGACGATGCTGTTCTCGGCGACCATGCCGGGTGCGGTCATCGGCCTCGCCCGCCGCTACATGTCGCAGCCCACACACATCCGCGCGACCTCGCCGGACGACGAGGGCGCGACCGTCGCGAACACCGCGCAGTACGTGTACCGCGCGCACTCCATGGACAAGCCGGAGTTGGTCTCCCGCATACTGCAGGCCGACGGCCGCGGGCTCGCGATGATCTTCTGCCGCACCAAGCGCACGGCGGCCGACATCGCCGAGCAGCTGCAGACCCGCGGCTTCGCCTCCGGCGCGGTCCACGGCGACCTCGGCCAGGGCGCGCGCGAGCAGGCGCTCCGTGCCTTCCGCAACGGCAAGGTGGACGTCCTCGTCTGCACCGATGTCGCCGCGCGCGGCATCGACGTCGAGGGTGTGACGCATGTCATCAACTACCAGTCGCCCGAGGACGAGAAGACCTACCTCCACCGCATCGGCCGCACCGGCCGCGCGGGAGCCAAGGGCATCGCGATCACGCTGGTCGACTGGGACGACATCCCGCGCTGGCAGCTGATCAACAAGGCACTGGACCTCGGCTTCAGCGACCCGGTCGAGACGTACTCCACGTCGCCGCACCTGTTCGAGGAGCTGAGCATCCCTGCGGGCACGAAGGGTGTCCTGCCGCGCGCCGAGCGCACCCGCGCCGGTCTTGCGGCGGAAGAGGTCGAGGATCTGGGCGAGACGGGCGGCCGCGGCCGCAAGTCCGCGCCGGCCACCGAGGAGCGCGCGCCGCGCACTCCGCGGCAGCGCCGCCGTACGCGCGGCGGCTCGACGCCTCAGACGGCGGAGCCGACGACCGAGGCGATGCCCGAGACCACGGACGCCCCTGCGGAGCCCCGCACTCCGCGGCGCCGCCGCCGCACCCGGGTGGGAGCGGCGACGACGGCCGTGGACACGGTCGAGTCGGTCGACACGGTGGTCGTGGCCGAGCCCGAGGTTGTGGCGGAGCCGAAGCCCCGTCGCCGGTCGCGTGCCGCGAAGCCGGTGGAGGCCGAAGTCGACTTCCAGATCGCACCCGCGACCGAGCCGGAGGCGGAAACCAAGCCCCGCCGCCGCACCCGCGCCGTCAAGGCCGTCGACACCGTCGAGGCTGTGGCAACCGAGGTCGAGGTGGAGACCAAGCCCCGCCGCCGCGCCCGCGCCGTCAAGCCGGTCGAGGCCGAGGTCGACTTCCAGATCGCACCCGCGACCGAGCCGGAGGCGGAAACCAAGCCCCGCCGCCGGACGCGTGCCGCCAAGCCGGTCGAGGCCGTCGCGACGGCCGAGGCGGCCGAGGCCCCTGAGGCGGCTGTGAAGCCTCGGCGCCGTACGCGGGCGCCGAAGGCCACCCAGCCCGAGAGCTGACGCACGAACAAGCCCGAGAGCTGACGCACGAACCGGATGGCCCGGCCCCCTTTGTGGGGGGCCGGGCCATCGGCGTGTGGCAAACGGTGGCCCGTTAGCCTCGTCGCATGAGCCGGCCGCCCACCTTCACCCCGCCCCCCTGCGCCCTCCCCCGCGACCTCCCCACCGCGCGCGGCACGTTCGCCGTGCTCGACTCGCGGCCGAGCGGTCAGCCCCACAAGGGCACCGCCCTCCTCCTGCCCGGGTACACCGGGAGCAAGGAGGACTTCATCGCGCTGCTCGAGCCCCTCGCCATGGCCGGTTACCGCGCTGTCGCCGTCGACGGGCGCGGGCAGTACGAGACCGACGGCCCCGAGGACCAACAGGCGTACGCCCAGGCCGAGTTGGCCCGCGACGTGCTTGCCCAGGCCGAGGCGGTCCAGGACGGCCCGGTCCACCTCCTCGGGCACTCGCTCGGCGGACAGATCGCCCGCGCCGCCGTCCTCGTCGCCCCCGCCCCCTTCCGCACCCTGACCCTCATGTCCTCCGGGCCCGCACAGATCTCGCCCGCCCAGCAGCAGAAGGTGAAGATGCTCAGCGACGCGCTCGCGGTGATGAGCATGGACGAGGTGTGGCAGGCGATGAAAGCGCTCGACCCGCCCGAGGACGCGGACACCGACCCCACCAACGGCGAGGACCTGCGCCGACGCTGGCTGCGGCACAACCCGTCCCAGTTGATCGCCACCGGCCGCGCCCTGACCGTGGAGCCCGACCGGGTCGACGCGCTCGCCGCCGTACAGCCGCTGCCCAAGCACGTGGTGTCGGGCGAGCGCGACGACACCTGGCCGGTGCCGCTGCTCGACGCGATGGCACGGCGTCTGGATGCCCGTCGGACGGTCATCGCCGGGGCCGAGCACTCACCGAACACCGACCGTCCCGCCGAGACGGCCGCAGCCCTGCTGTCGTTCTGGGATCAGTACTGAGCCTGCAGGTGCTGCCAGAACCCGTCCCGCAGCGCACGTCTCAGCACCGCATGCCCCCGTAGCGAGCGCTGCAGGACCCTCTCCGCCTCGATGAGCAGGTCCTGGTCCACCGGGCCGGGCAGATAGGGATGGCCGGGCAGCAGCTCCGCCATCGGCTCCCGCCCCCGCTCCGCCAGCCACGTCGCCGCGATCTGCGCCCCCACGAAGCGCACCTCGTCGCGCGACGGCGGCGGAGCGCCCTCGTTCTCGTACGTCGTGACCGGGCGGCGGGTGATGTAGGGACGGCAGAAGTCGAGGTCGAACGTCCGCTGGCTGTCGACCTCCCACAGCAGCGGTTCGGCCTGATTGCGTCCCTCCCCCGCCTCGATGCCCCACAGATGGACCCGCGCCCCGTACCCCTGCGCCGCCTCGACCGCCGAGACCAAGTCCTCGTCGCCGCCCACGAGCGCCGCGTCGCTGATCGCGCGGTGCCGGGCGAGTGACTCCAGGTCCGTACGGATGAGTGAGTCGACGCCCTTCTGCTGGTTGTTCGCGTTGAGATTGCCCAGGCGCACCTTGACGTCCGGCAGCTCGGCGATGGACTGCTGCTCGGGGGTGTGGATACGGCGGCGTGCGCCGTCGTACCAGTACACCCGCAGCAGTCTGCTGTCCGCGAAGATCGTGCGGGCCTTGTCGATGAAGGCCTCGATCAGCCCCTCGGCGTCCAGGTCGAAGGAGCGCCGGTCCTCGGTGCCCGCCACAAGCAACCCGGCCGCAGCATAGACGTAACCGGCGTCCACGAAGATGGCATGTGTCGAAGGGGTCTTGGCGACCTCGGCGAGCATGCGATGGAGCAGCTCGTTGGTCCGCTCCAGGCGGGCGCTGATCTCGTTGATCTCTGCATCGTTCATACGAGGCTCATTCTCCGTGGCCCCGCCTCTACCTGCCAGTAGTTAGGCATCCAAAAAATTTCCTTAGCGTAGGGAATGTTTGCAGGGTGCATACCGTTGAACGAGTACAGAACACTGACGGGCATCCGTCGCCATCAGTTCTCCAGCAGGAGGATCAGACGAAGGGAGAAGCCTTGCGCTTCGAAATCATGCGACTCAACGACGTCGACGGCACCGCCGTGGACACCACCGTTGTAGACGCCGCCTCCGTCAACCGGATCGTGCAGCAGGCCGCTTCGATCGGCCAGCGCATCTACATCCGACCCGCCGAAACCACGGCCTCGTAACGCTTCATGACGTTGTGATGTGACGCACCGCGCCCCCGTACGGATCACCGTACGGGGGCGCACTGTGTTGTGGCGGCGGCTCAGGAGCTCTGGATCACCTGGGTGATGCCGTTGATGATCTGCTGCACGGCGATCGCGGAGAGCATCATGCCCGCGAGCCGGGTCACCAGCACCACGCCGCCGTCCTTGATCAGCCGGATGATCAGCAGGGAGTAGCGCATGGTCAGCCAGAGCACCACATGCATCGCGACGATCGCGGCCCACACGGACAGCTGCTGGGCGGCGCCGTCGGCGTGCTGCACGGCCAGAATCACCGAGACGATCGCGCCGGGCCCGGCGAGCAGCGGCATGCCCAGCGGTACGAGCGCGACATTGACGTCCTTCGTCTGCTTGGGCTCGTCCGTCTTGCCGGTCAGCAGGTCGAGCGCGATGAGCAGCAGGAGCAGACCGCCCGCGATCATCAGCGCGGGCACGGAGACATGCAGATAGTCCAGGATCTGCTGGCCGAGGATGCCGAAGACGGTGATCACACCGAAGGCGACGGCGACGGCCTGCAAGGCCATGCGGCGCTGCACCTTGGCGGGCCGGCCGGAGGTCAGCGCGAGGAAGATCGGAGTGATCCCGGGGGGATCCATGATGACAAAAAGAGTCAGGAAGAGAGAGCCGAAAATGGCAGCGTCGAACACAGTGAGGGCCTAGCGAGAAGAGGAATAGAGGGAGGGCGAGGAGGCTACGCGGGACGTCCGCCCGTGCCCGGCACCGGGAACGCGCCCGTCGCTCGGCGCGTGATCTCGCCGTAGATCTCCGGGTCGGTGGTGAACTCCCCGAGCCGGCACGTCTTGCGGCTGCCGTGGTAGTCGCTGGATCCGGTGCCCAGCAGGCCGAGGTCGGCGGCCAGTGAGCGCAGCCGGGCGCGCGACGCCTCGTCGTGGTCGATGTGGTCGATCTCGATGCCGTCGAGACCCGCCGCCGCCAGTTCCGCCATGGCGCTCTCGGGCACGGTGCGGCCGCGCTTGACGGCGAGCGGGTGCGCGAAGACGGTGACGCCGCCGGCGGCCTTGACCAGCCGGATCGCTGTGAAAGGGTCCAGCTCGTGCTTGGTGATGTGCGCACGGCCGCCGTCGGCGATCCACTCCGTGGTGAAGGCATCGGAGACGGTGGGCACGACGCCGAGCTCGACCAGCGCGGACGCGATGTGCGGGCGGCCGACCGAGCCCTCTCCGGCGATACGGGCGACCTGCGACCACTCGACGGGGACACCCAGCTCCTGGAGCTTGGCCACCATCGCCTGGGCGCGCGGCACCCGGTCGTCCCGTACGAGCTCACGCTCGCGCAGCAGGTCCGGCTCGTCGGCGTCGAAGAGATACGCCAGCAGATGCAGGCTCACCCCGTCGATACGGCAGGAGAGTTCGGCGCCGGTGACCAGGGTCATGCCCTCGGGGAGCGCGGCGATCGCCTCGGCGTGGCCGCGGGTGGTGTCGTGGTCGGTGAGCGCGACGACGTCCAGTCCGGCCGTTGCGGCGTTACGTACCAGCTCGGCCGGGGTGTCCGTGCCGTCCGATGCCGTGGAGTGGGTGTGCAGATCGATGCGCACGGCGCGTGACTCCAGGGTGGGGGCACTTCCCAGGCGAAGCTCTGGGGGAAGACGGACAGGGGACGGTCAAGTGTATCGGGGATTCGAACAACCCCGGTCAGCCCCGGTTCACGACAGCAGGCGGGGCGACAGCGCCCCGCAGGGCAGCAGTTCCACCTCCGCGCCCGCGTCCCGCAGATCCGTCAGCACCAGCTCGTCGTACATGAGCAGCCCGGACTGCTCGGGCCAGACGATCGCCCACAGCCACAGCCCGCGGGCCTCGCCGGCGAACACCGCCCGGTCGTCGGGCGCATCGGCGACATGCCACAGCGGGGTGGGGCGGCCGGCGGCGAGGACCTTGGCCTGTGACGGCTTGTCGACGCAGATGTGCGGGCCGGGGTCGGGGCCGTCCGTCCCCGCGTAGCGCGCTCCGAGGCCGACGCCCAGTTCCTCGGCGACCAGCAGGAGTTCACCTATGCCGCCGAGGGGGCCGGGGCCCGAGCAGGCCACCGCGGTCGCGCGGCCTCCGCTGCGGTCGTCGCCCGCGTAGGCGACCCCGGTGAACAGCCAGCCGACGGGCAGCGGCCAGGGCATCCAGACAGGGACTTTCGCGCGGTGCACGACGACACTGAGGGCCTCGACGCTGGGCGGGATCACCGGCTGCAGCGGGTGCACGGCACCGTGCACGTCGCACTGCCAGGAGTCGGCAAAGAGACCGGGCGCCCTGACCCGGCCACCGCACTTCGGGCAACTGGGTTCGCCCCTCATAGCGCCCCACGGTCCTCCCCGGCCGTCGTCGCGTCAAGGACGATCACCCGTCCGGCGTGTGCTCCCATCCGCTTTCGGCAGTCCGGCGTTCAGTCAGGAGTTCAGTCCAGAGTGACGGACCTGCGCAGGGGATCGCGCAGGTCCGTGGCGTGCGTCAGCCAGCGCTCCTGGAGCTCCTGCGCGCCGTGCACCCGCTTCCAGGCCGCCTCGTTCGACGTCATCGGCAGCAGCGGCAAAAAGCGCACCGGGTCCCTCGGTGCATCCAGTTCCAGATCCTCGACAAGACCGCCCGGCTCCGCGACGAGCACCGAGCTGAACGGCGCGGACGGCCACAGCGGATCGCCGACGTCCAGCGAGGCGCCGGGCGCCACCACCACGCCCTCGACCTGCGGTGACGCGGCGAGCACGGCGAGCGGGCGCAGCACCTTGTCGGTGTCGGCGAGCCCGCCCCGTACGGAGAGGACCAGCTCCGCGCGCGGCCCCTTCACCGGGTCGGCGAGGGCCGCCGTGGGGTCCGCCATCGGGTGCGCGGACATGCCAAGGGTGGCGTAGCGAACGATGTCCCCGTCGCGGTCCATGAACCGCAGCACCTCGATGCGGTCCGTACCGAGGAAGGTCACCGCGGCGCGCGCGTCCGGTTCGCCAAGTGCCGTGCGCAGCCTGGCCTCGACCAGAGCAAGAACATCTTCCATGTCGCGAGCATAAAGCGCGTATGGAACGGGCAAAACAAGGGATTGACCCTCTGTCGGCTGATAGTCTTGGCCGCTGGTCGGGACGGCACGCTGATGAGGGGGAACCCCCAGGCGGAGCTCTGGGGGAGTCGCTCTTAAGTCCCGACGACACGTCATCCCCTACGGGGGACCGGCCGGAGGAGGTGGGGTCTGCGGTGGATCGAAGTCGACCGTGCAGTACCAACCGCTCTTCCGCACGACACCTCTCCTTGGTGATCTGAGGCCTTCCCGCACGGGGCCCGCGGCTTTTCGCACGACGGAAGAGCACTTCGTTTTTGCCTGTCTGTAGCGAACGCCGTCACCGCGAATCCCGCGGTGCCGCCCGCTTTGCGGACGTATGCATCACGTCCCCATTCCGGGCTGTGCCACGCCACTCGCCGACGGCCTCTCCGTGAAGGAGCCCGCCATGTCGATGATCCGTGACCTGCGCGCAGCAGTGCGCCCTGCCCTGCGCAAGAGCAGCGCCCCGTACAACACGTACGACACCACCCGCGACCCGTCCGCCTCCAGCGCCGTCGTCGACTGCGCGGTCTACCGCGACGGGAAGCGGCTGGACACCGGCGCCTGCCAGACGCCACACGAGGCGATGCTGCGGGTGCGCGAGGCCGGCGGCTTCGCGTGGATCGGGCTGCATGAGCCGACGGAAGCCGAATTCGCGGGGATCGCGGCCGAGTTCGGGCTGCACCCGCTGGCCGTCGAGGACGCGGTCCACGCCCACCAGCGGCCCAAGCTGGAGCGGTACGACGACACGCTGTTCACCGTCTTCAAGACGATCCACTACGTCGACCACGCCGAGCTCACGGCGACGAGCGAGGTCGTCGAGACCGGTGAGGTGATGTGCTTCACCGGCCGGGACTTCGTCATCACGGTGCGGCACGGCGGCAAGGGCTCGCTGCGGGCGCTGCGGCACGGGCTGCAGAAGGACACCGAACTGCTCGCCAAAGGGCCGTCGGCGGTGCTGCACGCCATCGCGGACCATGTCGTCGACGGCTACATCGCGGTGGCCGCGGCGGTGCAGGACGACATCGACGAGGTCGAGATCGACGTCTTCTCCGCGCCCGCGAAAGGCAGCCCGCGGGGCAGCGACGCGGGGCGGATCTACCAGCTCAAGCGTGAGGTGCTGGAGTTCAAGCGGGCCGTGTCTCCGCTGCTGCGGCCGATGCAGCTGCTGAGCGAGCGGCCGATGCGGCTGGTCGACCCGGACATCCAGAAGTACTTCCGCGATGTCGCCGACCACCTCGTCCGGGTGCAGGAAGAGGTCATCGGCTTCGACGAGCTGCTCAATTCCATCCTCCAGGCCAATCTGGCGCAGGCGACCGTCGCGCAGAACGAGGACATGCGCAAGATCACCTCCTGGGCGGCGATCATCGCCGTGCCCACGGCGGTCTGCGGGGTGTACGGCATGAACTTCGACCACATGCCGGAGCTGCACTGGAAGTACGGCTACCCCATGGTTCTCACCGGCATCATCGGGCTCTGCCTCGCGATCCACCGCACCCTCAAGCGCAACGGCTGGCTGTAGGTAGGCTGCCCGCATGACAGAACAGCTGCTCGGCCAGGCGCTCGTCGAGGAGGCCACGAAGAAGTCCGGCCTCATCTGGGTGCGCGGCGGGGGTCCCGCCCGGGCCCTGTGGCACGTCTGGCACGAGGGCGCCGCGCATGTCGTGGGCGACGGGCCGGGCGAGCAGCCCCTGCCGCAGCTGGCCAACGGCGCGACGGCCGAGGTCACGGTCCGCAGCAAGGACAAGGGCGGCCGGCTGGTCGCCTGGACGGCGACGGTGAGCGAACTGGAGCCGCACTCCGAGGGCTGGGAGTCGGCCGTCGCCGAACTGAAGGGCAAGCGGCTGAACGCGCCGGACGCCGAGCAGATGACGGAGCGCTGGGCAAGTGAGTGCCGGGTGCTGCGCCTGGAGCCGCAGGATGCGAACACCGACTTCCCGCCCGACTCGGGAGCGGCGGCGCCGCTGCCGACGACGGCGACGACGCGCCTTCCTGTGCCTGCGGGGCTGCCGCGGCTGCTCATGAAGCGCAAGCGGAAGAGCGGTTAGCCGGACGGGGCCTAGGGCGTGTTTGAGAAGTAGCGCCGTCCGCCCGCAGGGCGGGCCCCGCGGCGTCTGGTGCGTGCAATCGCAAGGCGGAGGATCGCCCTCGTACTGGACGTACTTGGGCGACTCCGACAACACCGCGAGTGTGCGTGCCAGGCGTCGCGGGGTGGGGGTACCTCCCAGGCGAAGCTCTGGGGGAGGGACTTCTAAAACACGCCCTAGTCGCTCGTCTTCGGGAGCTTCTGGCCGTAGTCGACCGTCTCGTCCTTCGACGGCGCCGCCAGCGTGAAGTTCTTGTCCCAGTCCCCCAGCGTCAGCACACCCGCCCCGCCCGCCCGCGCGAACTGCAGCGGATACGGCTTGCCCTCCAGCGAGACGTCGAGCGTGCCGCCCGTGCCCCCGCCCGCCATGACCTTGATCGTGCGGACGCCGCCCACCTGCGTACGGTCGCCCTTGCTGAGGTCGCCCTGCATCCCGAGCAGGCCCTCCAGCAGCACATCCATGTCCGTGAAGCCGCGGAACTGCTTGTACGCCGGGTCCCCCTTCGGGACCTTCACGTACTTGTCGTTGAGCTTGCCCGCCGCCTCCGAGTCCTTCTTGGCCGGCTTCTCGTCGCCCTCGCCGTCCACGTGGGTCCAGAAGCCCGCGTCGGCCTTGAGGTAGAGCGCGTCCCCGATCCGCAGCAGCTCGAAGGTGTTGTCCTTCGAGGTGACCGAGCCGGTGCCGCCGTCGTGCTTGAGGCGCATGTTGAGCTTGTACGTGCCGCCCTTGCTGACCAGCGTCCCGGAGAGCCGTACCGACGTGGCCGCGTCCGCCGTCGCGCGCGCCTTCGTCTCGATCTCGGCCGCGGAGAGCTTGGCGATGCCGTTGGTCCCCGCGTCCGGGTCCTCGCCGCACGCCGTGAGTACCGCGGTCAGCACGGCGCAGAGCGCCACGGAGAGCGCGGCCCGGCGGGCCCGGAGAACCGGAGGGAGGGGAGTCACAAGCGCACTGCCTCTCATCTGTTTGTCGTGGTGGCAGGTCGCAGCGTACCCGTGCCGAGGGCATCGATCGGAAGGGTCCCGTCCGGACGTCCAGCCAGGGCGGCCCGGAACGGTACGGGCTAGCCTGAAGCCCTCAAACAGCGGTATTCACGGGCAAAAAAGGAGGTGCGGAGCATGGCGGCAGGCGCCCCTCGGATCTTTGTCTCCCACCTCGCCGGTGTGCCCGTGTTCGACCCCCACGGAGACCAGGTGGGACGCGTGCGCGACCTGGTCGCGATGCTGCGCGTGGGCCGCCGCCCGCCGCGCCTGCTCGGCATGGTCGTCGAAGTGCTCAGCCGCCGCCGGATCTTCCTCCCGATGACCCGGGTCACCGGTGTGGAGTCGGGCCAGGTCATCACCACCGGCGTACTGAACATGCGCCGTTTCGAGCAGCGCCCCACCGAGCGGCTGGTGCTGGGCGAGCTGCTGGACCGGCGCGTACGCCTCGTGGACACCGGTGAGGAGGTGGCCGTCCTCGACGTCTCGATCCAGCAGCTGCCCGCCCGCCGCGACTGGGAGATCGACAAGGTCTTCGTACGCAAGGGAAAGCCCGGGGCGCTGCGCCGCAAGGGCGAGACGCTGACCGTCGAGTGGTCGGCCGTGACCGGCTTCTCACTGGAGGAGAACGGTCAGGGCGCCGAGAGCCTGCTGGCGACCTTCGAGCAGCTGCGCCCCGCCGACCTCGCCAATGTGCTGCACCATCTGTCACCGAAGCGCCGTGCCGAGGTCGCGGCCGCGCTCGACGACGACCGGCTCGCGGACGTCCTGGAGGAACTGCCCGACGACGACCAGGTGGAGATCCTCGGCAAGCTCAAGGAGGAGCGGGCTGCGGACGTCCTGGAGGCGATGGACCCCGACGATGCGGCCGACCTGCTCTCGGAGCTCCCCGAGGAGGACAAGGAGCGGCTGCTCGCGCTGATGCGGCCGGACGACGCCGCCGATGTGCGGCGACTGCTGTCGTACGAGGAGCGGACGGCGGGCGGTCTGATGACCACCGAGCCGATCGTGCTGCGGCCGGACGCGACGGTCGCGGACGCGCTGGCGCGCGTACGCCAGCAGGACCTCTCCCCCGCGCTCGCCGCGCAGGTGTACGTGTGCAGGCCGCCCGACGAGACGCCGACCGGCAAGTACCTGGGCACGGTGCATTTCCAGCGGCTGCTCAGGGACCCGCCGTTCACACTGGTCAGCTCGATCGTGGACAGCGATCTGCCACCGCTCGCACCGGACACCCCGCTGCCCGAGGTGACCAGCTATCTCGCGGCGTACAACATGGTGGCGGCGCCCGTCGTCGACGAGAGCGGATCGCTGCTGGGGGCGGTGACCGTCGACGACGTACTCGACCACCTGCTGCCGGAGGACTGGCGCGAGACGGACTTCGAGGAGTCCGCCCACGAGGGGGCCGCCCGCGAGGAGTCCGCACATGGGTAGCGGCAGCGAGCACGGGGCGGGCGAGCGCGGCGAGCAGAAGGAGCGGACGCCCTCCGGGGCGAGTGCCCTGCCGCGTCACCGCGTCCGGCTCGACCAGCCGCGCGCGCCGCGGCGCAGGCTGCTGCCGCAGTACGACCCCGAGGCCTTCGGCAGGTTCTCCGAGCGGTTCGCCCGCTTCCTGGGGACCGGGCGGTTCATCGTCTGGATGACGGTGATCATCATCGTGTGGCTCCTCTGGAACGTCTTCGCGCCCAAGGGGCTGCGCTTCGACGAGTTCCCGTTCATCTTTTTGACGCTGATGCTGTCGCTTCAGGCGTCCTACGCGGCCCCGCTGATCCTGCTGGCGCAGAACCGGCAGGACGACCGGGACCGGGTCACCTACGAGCAGGACCGCAAGCAGGGCGAGCGCTCCATCGCGGACACGGAGTATCTGACGCGGGAGATCGCCGCGCTCCGGATGGGCCTCGGCGAGGTCGCAACGCGGGACTGGATCCGCTCCGAATTCCAGGATCTGATGAAGGAGATGGACGAGCGGCGGCTATTCCCGTACGAGCGCCGGGACCGGAGTGACGAAGGCGACCGCTGACAGGGCTTACCGGGGGTGGCACCCCGCGCCGTACCATCGTCCGTATGGCTACACAAGACGCGGTGCTTGAGGCACTGGCGACGGTGAACGACCCCGAGATCAACCGCCCGATCACCGACCTCGGCATGGTCAAATCGGTCGAGATCGGGGCGGACGGCGCGGTCGCCGTCACGGTGTATCTCACCGTCTCCGGCTGCCCGATGCGCGAGACGATCACCCAGAATGTGACCGACGCTGTCGCGCGCGTCGAGGGCGTCACGCGCGTCGACGTCACGCTGGACGTGATGGGCGACGAGCAGCGGCGCGAGCTGGCGGCCTCGCTGCGCGGCGGCACCGCCGAGCGCGAGGTGCCGTTCGCCAAGCCGGGCTCGCTGACCAGGGTGTACGCGGTGGCCTCGGGCAAGGGCGGCGTCGGCAAGTCCTCCGTGACCGTGAACCTGGCGGCGGCCATGGCGGCCGACGGGCTGAAGGTCGGCGTCGTGGACGCGGACATCTACGGCCACAGCGTGCCGCGCATGCTCGGTGCGGACGGCCGTCCCACCCAGGTCGAGAACATGATCATGCCGCCGTCCGCGAACGGCGTGAAGGTCATCTCGATCGGGATGTTCACCCCGGGCAACGCCCCGGTGGTCTGGCGCGGCCCGATGCTGCACCGCGCGCTCCAGCAGTTCCTCGCGGACGTGTACTGGGGCGACCTGGACGTGCTGCTTCTCGACCTGCCGCCGGGCACCGGCGACATCGCGATCTCCGTGGCGCAGCTGGTGCCGAACGCCGAGATCTTGGTGGTCACGACCCCGCAGCAGGCCGCGGCCGAGGTGGCCGAGCGGGCCGGCTCGATCGCCGTACAGACCCACCAGAAGATCGTCGGCGTCGTCGAGAACATGTCGGGCATGCCGTGCCCGCACTGCGACGAGATCATCGACGTCTTCGGCTCGGGTGGCGGCCGTCGGGTCGCCGAGGGGCTCACGAAGACGACCGGCGCGAATGTGCCGGTGCTGGGCTCGATCCCGATCGACGTCCGGCTGCGCGAGGGCGGCGACGAGGGCAAGCCGGTCGTCCTGACCGACCCGGAATCCCCGGCGGGCGCGGCGCTGCGGGCGATCGCGGACAAGCTGGGCGGCCGGGCGCGTGGGCTGTCGGGCATGTCGCTGGGCATCACGCCGCGCAACAAGTTCTGAGGCGGGCCTTCCGGGTCCGGGGGCAGCGCCCCCGGACCCCCAGCTCGCCCTAGGCGTACGCGCCCAGGTCCTGGACCACCGAGAAGGCCAGCCCGTACGCGCTCATCCCGCGCCCGTACGCACCGATGTGCACGCCCGCCAGCGTCGATCCCGCCAGCACCCAGCCGAACTCCGACTCGCGGTAGTGGAAGGACGTCGGCACACCGTCCACCGGCAGCGAGAGCACCGACCAGGCCGGTCCGTGCAGATCGTCGGCGAGCTCGAACGCGGTCTCCGTCTGCTGGTCCAGCCAGTCGTCGCGCAGCGAGTGGTCCATCTGGGCGGGCCAGGTGTGGGCCAGCAGTCCCGAGCCGGCCAGCCAGGCCGCCGAGGAGACCGAGGTGGCGTCCAGGACACCCGTGCCGTCACCGCTGCCGCGCACCGGGCTCGCCACGACGGTGATGACCGCCGCGAACCGCTCCCTCTCCGCGCCGCCGGCCTCCGACCGTATCGACGGCTCGGCGCCGTGGCCGATCGCGCCGTGCTGGACCGTACCGTCCGCCGCGGCGCCGACCTGCATCAGCCAGCGCGGACCGGTGAAGGCCTCGTCGAGGCCGTACCAGGGGAAGGACGCCCGCAGGTATCCGTCGACCGCGCGCCGGGCCGGCGTCCCCGCGGGTGCCGCCGCGAGCGGGCGCTGCCCACCGGGGGCAGGGGAATCGCTGACCGTGCCTTGCGCCGCCAGCCGACTTGTCGTCTCCATCTACCCGGCCGCCTCCTCTGTGTCCGAGGCCCGGAGCGGACCCGCCCCCCTCGGGCGTCCTCACTGCCGGACAGATGGAGAATAGCCACCCTGTCCCGGCTCGCAGGGATTGACGGTACTCAGGTGGCGTCTGCGTCGAAGGGCGGGCGCTCGTCCTGATCGAGCTTTTCGCGCTTCTTGAGCAGGTCGGGGGTGCCGGGCGAGCCGTTGACGGCGGCAGGGACCGAGGTGCCGGATTCCTTGCTGTTCACCGCGTCCGCGACCTCGTTCATCTCCTTCTTGAGGTCGAAGCTGCTGCGGAGGTCCTTGAGTTCCTTCAGGTCCTCGTTCTCGTTCAGCTGCTTGCGGAGGAACGCCTTCGGGTTGAGGTCCTCGAATTCGAAATCCTTGAACTCCGGCCCCAGTTCGCTGCGGATGTCCTGCTTCGCGCTCTCGGAGAACTCGCGGATCTTCCGGATGAAGCGGGTGGCATCCTGGATGACTTTCGGCAGCTTGTCCGGGCCGAAGATGAGCACGGCGAGCACCACGAGCGCCACCAGCTCCAGTGCGCCTATGTCATTGAACACCCTGCTGCTCCTTGTGTTCTGTGCGGCCCGCAGGTCGGATGGGGTCCGGGCCCGATCCACGGTACCCGCCCGAACTGTCCGCGCGGTACCTTCCCGCGGCCCGTGCCAGGCCCTGTGCCGCCGGCGTTTCGCTGTACGTCATGTCCCGGACGCGGAGCCGAGTGTGAGCGTCAGCGTCCGTTCACGCCCACCGCGGACGAGGGTCAGCTCCAGCCGGTCGCCGGGGCGGTGGGACCGGATCTTCACTATCAGTTCCTCGCCGCTGTGGACACGCTGGCCGTCGACCTTGGTGATGACGTCGCCGGGCTTGATACCGGCCTTGGCGCTGGGGCCCTTGGGGGAGACGGACGGGGTGCCGTCCTTGCTCTTCTCGCCGACCCGCGCGCCGTCGCCGGTGTACTTCATGTCGAGGCTGACGCCGATCACCGGATGGTTCGCCCTGCCGGTGTTGATCAGTTCCTCGGCGACGCGCTTGCCCTGATTGATGGGGATGGCGAAGCCGAGCCCGATGGAGCCCGCCTGGCCGCCCTCGGGGCCCGCGCCGGTGTCGGCGGCACGGATGGCGCTGTTGATGCCGATGACATGAGCCTTGGTGTCCACGAGCGGGCCGCCCGAATTGCCGGGGTTTATCGGGGCGTCGGTCTGGAGCGCGTCGACATAGCTGACATCGCTGCCGTCGCCCTTCTCGCCACCCGCCGTGATGGGGCGCTCCTTGGCGCTGATGATGCCGGAGGTCACGGTGTTCTGGAGGTCGAAGGGCGCGCCGATGGCCACGACCGGGTCGCCGACCTGGACGCTGTCGGAGTTGCCGAGGGGCAGCGGCTTGAGGTGGGAGACACCGGTGACCTTGACGACTGCGAGGTCGTAGCCGCTGTCCTTGCCGACGAGGGTCGCCTTGGCGGTCTCGCCGCCGCTGAAGGTGACGGAGATCTCCCCGGCGGAGCCTGCCGGGTCCACGACATGGTTGTTGGTCAGGATGTGGCCCTGCTGGTCGAGTACGAAGCCGGTGCCGGTGCCCTGTGCGCCGCTGCCGCTGACATGGAGGGTGACGACGCTCGGCAGCGCGCTGGCGGCGATGCCCGCGACGCTGTCCGGCGCGCGGTGACCGTTGTCCTTGGGCGCCTGCGGGAGTTCGATGTCGGTGATGCCGCCGTTGCGTTCGATGTACGCGCCGATGCCGCCGCCGATCCCGCCGGCGACCAGCGCCAGCAGGACGGCCCCCACCAGCAGCGATCCACGGCGCTTCTTCCTGGCGGGCTCGCCGACGTGGGTCAGCGGCCCGCCCGGGGTGCTCCACGGGTCGTACTGCAGCCAGAGGGAGGGCCCCGGCTGAGCCGGGACCTGAGGCTGGGGGTGCCCATGCGGCTGAGGCTGGGGCGGCGGGGCGTATCCGCCGCCGCCCGCTGCCGGTGCCGGGCCGTTCGGCGCGCTGTACTGCGGCGGAATGGGCGTGCCGTGTGCCGGGGTCGGCACCGGCCGCTGTACGGGCGGTGCGGGGGCCCACGGGCCGGGACCGCCGTACGGCGGGGTGCTGTACTCGTCGGGCTCGTGCAGCGGCTTCGGCCTGGCCGGCGGAGCAGTGGGCGACGGAGAAGCAGGCGACGAAGGCGTGGGCGGAAGCTCCGCCGTGACCTCGGTGTCCGGTACCTCCTCGGGCGCGGCCACCAGAGCAGGTTCAGGAACCGTCACCAGCTCCTGAATCTGCGCCTCGGGGTGGTTCGCACGTCCCGCGCTGGGCCGGCTCCACCACTTCGCCTTGGGTCCGGTGGGCTTCCCGTCGTCCATGCTCTCCCCGCAAACTGCCGACCACTGCGCACCCCTGTGGGGCACCCCTCAGAGGATTCAACCAGGTTTGCGAATCTCCGCGCAGGTCCCCGTCAGTGGCGGGGTGACCGGGGCGCAGCAGGATGCGTCGGAGCAGCGATATGTGTGGGAACGGGTGTGGCCGTGGGGGTGAGACCGGGCGCGGTGGCGAGCTGGAACGCCGAGCCCGTCGGACGTATCAGCGGGGGGCCGGAGAGCGAGGTGTCCGTCAGCATCGGTGCGGAGAAGGCCTGGTTGTGCGGCGCGGCCGGGGCCAGCAGGCTGGGCTCCGCGGCGACGACCGGCCGACTGTCGGGTCTGCCAAGGCCGCCGCCCCCGCTGCGGGGGCGCTCGGCATCCGTGGTCCTGATGCCGGTCACCCCGGAACCCGAACCGGTGGCCGTACGCAGTGGCGTGACGTTGTTCCCCGAGCCCTCGCCTCCGGGCCCTGCCTGGAGTGGAGCGTCGAGCGGCATGGCCCCGCCGAGGGCGATCGCCGCGAACGAGACGGCGCTCGCGGCCGCGAAAGCGAACCGGCGCCCGCGCCAGGGCGAGCGCTCCGCTTCCGAACGCCCCACGTCATGGATCCGGAAGCCGCCGGACCTGTCGGGAAGCACGGACGCGTGCGGGCCCGTGGGGACGTACCCGAAGGTCTGGGTGCGGGAGTCGGGGGCTTGTCCCGACGAGGGGTTCAGCGCTCCGAATACGGAGTCGGCGATCCGCCCCCCGTCGAAGGGACCCCCCCGGTCGTCGTCACCTCCGGGGCCGGCGGGCAGCCCTTGGAGCCGCGCGAGCAGCCCCTCGGAGGGCGGCGGCGGCGCGGTGTGCGCGAAGACGTTCTTCAGGCGGCGCTGGGCATCGGCCTCGGCCTTGCACTTGGGACAGGTCGCCAGATGGGCCAGTACCCGGTCCCGTACGTCGTGTTTCAGCTCGCCGTCGACAAGCGCGGCAAGCCGGTCCCCCAGGTGCTGCTCCGCGGGGGTGGGACTTGAGCCAGTCACGCCGGTCCGCCCTCCCCTGCCAGGCCCACCGCGGCCGTCAGCGTGCGCTGCTGCTCCGCACGGGCCTCCGGGGAACGGTGCTGCAGGGCCTTGCGCAGATGGGACCGGCCGCGGTGGATGCGGCTGCGGACGGTGCCGAGCTTGACGCCGAGGGTCGCGGCGATCTCCTCGTACGACAGCCCCTCGATGTCACAGAGGACCACGGCGGCGCGGAACTCCGGGGCGAGGGTGTCCAACGCCTGCTGCACATCGGCGTCGAAGTGGGTGTCGTTGAAGACCTGCTGCGGGGACGGCTCACGGCTCGGCAGCCGCTCGGCCGCGTCGTCGCCGAGCGCGTCGAAGCGGATGCGCTGCTTGCGGCGGACCATGTCCAGGAACAGGTTCGTGGTGATCCTGTGCAGCCAGCCCTCGAAGGTGCCGGGGGTGTACGTCGACAAGGAGCGGAAGACGCGGACGAAGACTTCCTGAGTGAGGTCCTCGGCGTCGTGCTGGTTGCCCGTCAGTCGGTAAGCGAGGCGGTAGACCCGGCCGCTGTGCGTGCTGACGATCTCCTCCCAGGAGGGAGGGGTCCATGCCTGCGATTCCGCATCCGATGCGAACGTCGCGGTTGCTGCGGAGTCGTGGGTGCGGGACTGGTCAGCAATGTCGGTCACGGATCTCGGCTCACCCGACGACCTGAGGAAGCGCCTCAGCACTCCTCTCCGATCCGCAGGTGCAGCCGCACCTCCCCTGTCGGCTCTGGTGGTGTCCAGCGGAGCCCCTACCATAGCCACCTCGCCCGTTAGCTCCGGATAAGAATCTTTACGCGAATTTGGGTGCTGCTTCCGGTCTTGATCCATGCGCTTACCCCCGTCTTTCATAACGCCTGGTCCCATCTGCGGGTTCCCGGGCACAGCGGATACAGTCAGCGTCGCGCCAACTACGGGGACAGGAGAGGGTCATTACCGCCAACCGGCAGACGAGCTGGGCGTTCGCCGACGCCTTTGTCGCCGAGGACGACGCGCTGCGCTGGGCCCGTGACCGGTCCCGGGAGTCAGGGCTCCCCTCGGTGTCGCCAGGCACGGGTGCCGCGCTGCGACTGCTGGCTGCCACGGCTGACGCGAAAGCGGTGGCCGAAATCGGTACGGGGACGGGTGTCTCCGGGATCTATCTGCTGCAGGGCATGCGGCCCGACGGCGTGCTGACCACGGTGGACCCCGAGCCGGACCGTCAGCAGTTCGCCAAGCAGGCGTTCCGCGCGGCGGGCTTCGCGGGGAACCGGGCCCGGTTCATCCCGGGCCGGGCGCTGGATGTCCTTCCGCGCCTGGCGGACGGCGGGTACGACCTCGTGTTCTGCGACGGCGACCGGATGGAGTCGCTGGACTATCTCGCTGAATCGTTGCGCCTGCTGCGACCTGGCGGTCTGGTCTGCTTCGAGGGCGTCTTCTCTGAGGGCCGCACGGTCGACTCGGCGGCCCAGCCGGCGGAGGTGCTGCGCGTACGGGAACTGCTGCGGGCGGTCCGCGAGAGCCAGGAGCTGCTGCCGTCCCTGCTCCCGGTGGGCGACGGCCTCCTCTGCGCGGTGCGGCGCGGCTGACGCCAGGCCGGAGCTCCGCCCCGAAAACCGCATGGCCCCGGGAAACAGCATTGCCCCGGCACGTCAGTGCCGGGGCAATGAAAAGTGTGGGCGCTTCCGCGTCAGCCGACGACCTTCTTCAGGGCGTCGCCGAGGGCATCGGCTTCGTCCGGAGTCAGCTCGACAACAAGCCGACCGCCGCCTTCGAGCGGAACGCGCATGACGATGCCCCGCCCCTCCTTGGTCACCTCGAGCGGGCCGTCGCCCGTCCGCGGCTTCATGGCCGCCATGCTCGTTCCCCTTCCTGAAACCAGCTCATCGCAGCCGACAACCCAGGTGTCACCGGCATCGAACACATTGCTTCCAGGTCATTATCCCGCATGGCGGGACCCGATGACCAACATCGGTCGGCATCGCTTGCGCAACGCGCTCTCTCAAAACCACTCAATTCGGCGATCCGCCTGCGATACTTCGCCGCCGCGCACCGGGCCGGGCCCGAAGATTGTTTGACGCAGGTCACATGTTCGGTCCCGGCGATCTCCGCCATGCTGGGCCTGAACACTCGCCGAAGATGCCTGAACAACGCCGTTTGAGCCGCAAAGGGGACCCTGCCATGGCCGACTCCGTTCTGTACGAGGTGAGCGACGGACTCGCGACGATCACGATCAACCGGCCCGAGGCCATGAACGCGATGAACACCGAGGCCAAGGTCGCCCTCCGGGACGCGGCCCAGGCAGCCGCCGCGGACCCCTCCGTACGGGCGGTACTGCTCACCGCGGCCGGGCGCGCCTTCTGTGTGGGCCAGGACCTCAAGGAGCACATCGGGACCCTCGCCGCCGCCCGCGAAGCGGGCAGCGGCGACGTCATGACCACCGTGCGCGAGCACTACAACCCCATCGTGCGGGCCCTGACCGAGATGCCGAAGCCGGTCGTGGCCGGGGTCAACGGCGTCGCCGCGGGCGCGGGTCTCGGCTTCGCACTCGCCGCGGACTACCGGGTCGTCGCCGACACCGCCAAGTTCACGACGTCCTTCGCGGGTGTCGCGCTCACCGCGGACTCCGGGGTGTCCTGGACGCTGCCCCGGCTGATCGGCCAGAGCCGCGCTGCCGACCTGCTGCTCTTCCCGCGGTCTTTCTCCGCGCACGAGGCGTACGAGTGGGGCATCGCGAACAAGCTGGTCCCCGCCGACGACCTGGCCGCCGAGGCGGCGGCCGTGGCCCGTGCCCTCGCCGAGGGGCCGACCGTGGCGTACGCGGCGCTCAAGGAGTCCCTGGCCTACGGTGCGGGCCACACGCTCGGCGAGACCCTCGAGAAGGAGGACGAGCTCCAGACGCGGGCGGGCGCCTCGGAGGACCACACGATCGCGGTCCAGGCGTTCATCGGCAAGGAGAAGCCGAAGTACCTCGGCCGCTAGCAGGACCTAGGAGGCCAGGGAGGCGGCCCCGCGGGCGACGCAGTCGCCCAGATGGTCGTCGACGAGCCCGCACGCCTGCATCAGGGCGTACGCGGTGGTCGGCCCGATGAAGCGCAGACCGCGCTTCTTCAGGGCCTTCGCCAGCGCCGTGGACTCGTCGGTGACCGCGGGCACGTCGGCGATCGTGCGCGGAGCCGGCCGATTCGCCGCATCCGGGGCGTACGACCAGATCAGCGTGTCCAGCTCGCCGGCCGGCCAGTCGGCGAGCACACGCGCGTTGGCGAGGGTCGCCTCGACCTTGGCGCGGTTGCGGATGATCCCGGGGTCGGCGAGCAGTCGCTCCTTGTCGGCGTCGGTGAACTCCGCAACGGATGCGATCTTGAAGTCCTCGAAGGCGGTACGGAAGCTGTCACGACGGCGCAGAATGGTGATCCAGGACAGGCCCGACTGGAACGCCTCCAGGCAGAGCCGTTCGAACAGCGCGTCGTCGCCGTGGACCGGGCGGCCCCACTCCTCGTCGTGGTAGGTGACGTACTCGTCGGCGGACAGGCCCCAGGGGCAGCGCAGCTTCCCGTCAGGCCCGGGGACGGCGCCGCCCGTCACTGCTCGGGCTCCTCGCCGGGCTTGGTGAACAGGTCGCGCCTGCCCCCCGCGGCGGCCTGCGCACCGGCCAGCGCGGACTCCAGTTCGGCGATGCGCGCGTCCCGCTCGGCGAGCTCCGCGCCGAGGCGGCCCAGCACATCGTCCACATCGGACATCCGGTAGCCACGCGGTGCGACCGGCAGCCGCAGCGCGTCGACATCGGCCCGGCCGACGGGGCGGGAGACCGGCAGCGGATCCACCAGCTGCTCGGGCGCCACCTCCGGCAGAGCCGCACTGTCGCCGCCGCCGACCACGGCGAGTGTGACCGCGGCGACGACCACGACCATCGCGATCAGCAAGAACAAGAACACGAGCGACCCTCTCCCCGGAGCGGAAACTGTCCGGTGCTGATCGTGCCACGACCCTCTGACAGTTAGGGTCGCAGGCGGACGACCTGAGGAGGAAACCGCTGATGCTGCGGCTGGGACGGCGCGAATTCGACGTGCACGAGCCGGTGATCATGGCGATCGTTAACCGTACGCCTGACTCCTTCTACGACCAGGGCGCGACGTTCCGCGACGAGCCCGCGCTCGCCCGCGTCGAGCAGGCCGTGGCGGAGGGCGCCGCCATCATCGACATCGGTGGCGTGAAAGCCGGTCCCGGCGAGGAGGTCACTGCCGAGGAGGAGGCGCGGCGGACGGTCGGCTTCGTGGCCGAGGTCCGCAGGCGGCACCCGGACGTCGTCATCAGCGTCGACACCTGGCGGCACGAGGTGGGCGAGGCGGTCTGCGAGGCCGGCGCGGATCTGCTCAACGACGCGTGGGGCGGCGTCGACCCGAAGCTGGCGGAGGTGGCCGCGCGGTACGGCGCCGGCCTGGTGTGCACCCACGCCGGCGGCGCGGAACCGCGGACCCGGCCGCACCGGATCGCGTACGACGACGTGGTCGCGGACATTCTGCGGGTGACGCTGTCGCTGGCCGAGCGGGCGGTGGGGCTCGGGGTGCGCCGGGACGGGATCATGATCGATCCGGGGCACGACTTCGGGAAGAACACACGCCATTCGCTGGAAGCGACACGGCGGCTCGGGGAGCTCGTCGCGACGGGATGGCCGGTGCTGGTCTCGCTCTCGAACAAGGACTTCGTCGGCGAGACGCTCGACAAGCCGGTGAAGGAGCGCGTGATCGGGACGCTGGCGACGACGGCGGTGTCGGCGTGGCTGGGGGCGCAGGTGTACCGGGTGCACGAGGTGGCGGAGACGCGGCAGGTGCTGGACATGGTGGCGACGATCGCGGGGCGCCGGGGGCCGGCGGTGGCGAGGCGGGGGCTGGCGTAGGCGGGCGGTGCGGGTGCGGTACCGGGTGCGGGTTCGGGGCGCCTGCGGCGGGCCTGTTCCCCTACCCGCAAAACGCCGGACGGGCTGAACTGCAGCCCGTCCGGCGTTTGAAGCCCGCCAGAACTACCGGCCCGTCTCCTTCGTGACCATCGAGACCGCCTCCTCCACGTCGTCCGTGACATGGAACAGCAGCAGATCGTGCTCCGACGCCTTCCCCTGCGCCACCACCGTGTTCCGCAGCCAGTCCACCAGGCCGCTCCAGTACTCCGTGCCGAACAGCACGATCGGGAAGCGCGTGACCTTCCGCGTCTGGACCAGGGTGAGCGCCTCGAACAGTTCGTCCAGCGTGCCGAGGCCGCCCGGCAGGACCACGAAGCCCTGCGCGTACTTCACGAACATCGTCTTGCGGACGAAGAAGTAGCGGAAGTTCACGCCGATGTCGACGTGCTGGTTGAGCCCCTGCTCGAAGGGGAGCTCGATGCCCAGGCCGACCGAGATGCCCTCGGCCTCCCGCGCGCCCTTGTTCGCCGCCTCCATCGCGCCCGGGCCGCCGCCCGTGATCACCGCGAAACCGGCGTCGACGAGGGCCCTGCCGATGCGGACACCCGTCTCGTACTCGGGGGTTCCCGGCGCCGTGCGGGCCGAGCCGAAGACGCTGATCGCGCTGGGCAGTTCGGCGAGCGCGCCGAAGCCCTCAACGAACTCCGACTGGATACGCATGACCCGCCAGGGGTCGGTGTGCACCCACTCGGAGTCGCCCTCGGTGTCCAGCAGCCGCTGGTCGGTGGTGCCGGGCTGGACCTGTTGCCTGCGGCGCAGCACCGGTCCCAGTCGCTGTTCCGCCAGCGCCCGCAAACCCTCGGGTCCCTCGGGGTTGCCCATGACCTGCTCCCTCCGCCGAACATCAATGCTTCGGCCCAGGGTAGGTCGGCGAACGTTACGACATGTGAAATCAGGGCTGTCGGGCAGTGAGCCAGTCGCGGAGCCGCGTCTCGCAGTGCGTGATCTTCTCGACGGAGACGTGCTCGTCCCGCTTGTGGGCGAAGAGCGCGTCGCCCGGTCCGTAGTTGACCGCGGGCACCCCCAGCCCGCTGAAACGTGAGACGTCCGTCCAGCCGAACTTGGGCTGCGCGCTGCCGCCGACGGCCTCCATGAACGCTGCCGCGGCCGGGTGCGAGAGCCCCGGCAGCGCTCCGCCCGAGTGGTCGTCCACCACGAACTCCTCGACGCCGCAGTCCGCGAAGACCTCGTGGACATGCGCCAGGGCCTCCTCCTCGGTGAGGTCGGGCGCGTAGCGGTAGTTGACGACGACGGTGCACTCGTCGGGGATGACGTTGCTGGCGACGCCGCCCTCGATGCCTACGGCGTTGAGCCCCTCCCGGTACTCGAGGCCGTCGATCACCGGCCGCCTCGGCTCGTACGCGGCGAGGCGGGCCAGGATCGGGGCCGCGGCGTGAATGGCATTGGACCCCATCCAGCTGCGCGCTGAGTGCGCCCGCTCCCCCGTCGTACGGAGAAAGACCCGCAGCGTGCCCTGGCAGCCGCCCTCGACCTGGGCGTCGGAGGGCTCCAGAAGGACCGCGAAGTCACCCTCCAGCCAGTCGGGGTGGGCTTCGGCCACATGACCCAGACCGTTGAGGTGTGCGGCGACCTCTTCGTTGTCGTAGAAGACGAAGGTGAGATCACGGTTGGGCTCGGGGACGGTCGCGGCGATGCGCAGCTGGAGCGCGACGCCCGACTTCATGTCGCTCGTGCCGCAGCCCCAGAGCACCCCGTTCCCGTCCAGCCGGGAGGGCACGTTGTCCGCGATCGGGACGGTGTCGATGTGCCCGGCGAGGATGACCCGCTCGCTGTGCCCGAGGTGGGTGCGGGCGACGATGTTGTTCCCGTGCCGGTCGACGGTGAGGTGCGGCAGTTCGCGCAAGGCCTCCTCGATCGCGTCGGCCAGGGGCTTCTCGGTGCCGCTGACCGACGGGAAGTCGACGAGTGCTGCGGTGAGCGCCGGGGCATCAAGAGTGAGGTCAAGCACGGTGTCGGGCATGGCTCCGACCTTAACGCGGGCTCCAGTACGGTGGGCAGCGTGTCCGAGACCGCCTCCCCAGTCCGGCGCGGCCGCCTCCTGCGTATCGCGGCCGCGTTCGCCGTGCTGCTGGCACTGATCGGTTACGTCGTCGTGCAGCACGTCACCGGCGGCCGCACTCCGCGCTGCACGGTCCGGGCGCCCCAGGGCGAGGACGGCGGCCCCAGGTACGAACTCAGCGCCGAGCAGGCCGCGAACGCCGCGACGATCTCCGCGGTCGGCACGACCCGCGGCATGCCGGAGCGCGCGGTCACCATCGCGCTCGCGACGGCTCTCCAGGAGTCGGGCCTGCGCAACCTCGGGCACGGGGACCGGGACTCGCTCGGCCTCTTCCAGCAGCGCCCCTCGAAGGGGTGGGGCACGACCGCCCAGATCCTCGACCCCGTCTACTCCGCAGGGAAGTTCTACGAGCACCTCGCCGAGGTCCCCGGCTATTCGCGGCTCCCGCTGACGGTCGCCGCGCAGCGCGTCCAGCGCAGTGGTTTCCCGCAGGCGTACGCGAAGCACGAGCCCGATGCGACGCTGCTGGCCGCGGCTCTGACCGGTCGCGCGGGCGGGGCTCTGACCTGCGAGTCGCGCGAGGACGACACGGCGGGCGACCCGGGGAAGGTCCGTGCCGAGCTGGTGCGGGCGTTCGGTCCCGAGGTGCTGCCGACGGCACGGACCTCGGGCCGGACGGGAGCGCCCGGCCCGCGCGAGGTGTCCGTACCGGTGCCGTCGACGGCCGGGACGTACGGCGGCGGGGCCACCCAGCGGGGTTGGGAGCTGGCGCACTGGGCCGTTGCGCGGGCGGACGGGCTGCGCATCGAGGAGGTCTCGTACCGGGGCCGGGTGTGGAGCGCGCGCAATTCCGGGAAGGGCTGGCATTCCGCCGGTAAGAACCCGCCGTCGGAGGGGTCCGCGGCGGAATCCGGTACCGCCGACGTACGAATTCGCCTCGCACGCTGATCCGGACACTCCCTCGAACGAGGCACTCCACTCATCTCGGGACAGGAACACTCGCGGCTGTTCGACCCACGTACGACCGATCCCTCAATTCCCTTGCAAGCAACGGGAAGTGACGGTTCGGCAGACGGTTGCGCAATGGAATGTTTGCCCGTCTTTATCCGAAGCCGATAATGCGACGCATTGCAAACTCTTTACCTCGGGGCACCGCAACTTCTGCCGCCCTTCCGGCGGTTGTCACTGCGTCCGAACCAAAGTCCTTCTCGTCTCTAGGAGCATCATGTCCCTCCCCCTGACCCGTCGGATCGCCCGTGCCGCGCTGCTCATCGCGGCGGGAGCAGCCCCCGTGGTCGGTGCGGCCGGCTCCGCAAGCGCCGTGGAACTTCCGCAGGCCCCGGTGGGCGGCCTGACCGCGCTTGACACGGACGGCCTCGGCGACACGGTCGACGGTGCGTCGCAGAAGACCACCGACCTGGCGGGCAAGACCGGCGGCAATGCGGTCAAGAAGGCCGTTCCGACCGCGGGCAAGGCCGTCGACAAGGCCGGCAAGACCGTCGGAAAGACCGGCAAGTCGGCGCCCGGCACCGCCCAGGAGGTGGCCGGTGACACCGCGGGCAGCGCCGGCGAGGTCGTGGGCGGCACCGCCGGCACCGCGACGCAGTCGCTCGGCGGCCTCCCCGTCGGTGGCGGCCTTCCCGGCGGAGGCGACCTTCCCGGCGGAGGCGACCTCCCCGTCGGTGGCGGCCTGCCCACCGAGCAGCTGCCCGTGGCGTCCCCGCTCGGCTAGTCCGTACACACCGAAGGGGCCCCGGGAGTCTGTGCTCCCGGGGCCCCTTCGCACGTTCTCGGCCGGACTCAGCCCAGGCGCTTGACCGCCGCCTCGACGCGCTCGTCGGTCGCCGTGAAGGCCACCCGTACGAAATGCTCACCGGCCGTCCCGTAGAAGTCGCCCGGCGCCACCAGAATGCCGAGCTCCGCCAGGTGCGCCACCGTGTCCCAGCACGGCTCGTCGCGCGTCGCCCACAGATAGAGGCTGGCCTCGCTGTGCTCGATCCGGAAGCCGTGCCCCTCCAGTGCGGTGCGCAGAGCGGTACGCCGGGCCGCGTACCGCGCCCTCTGCTCGCTGACATGGACGTCGTCGCCGAGCGCCACGACCGTGGCGGCCTGCACCGGCGCGGGCGTCATCATGCCGCCGTGCTTGCGGATCTGCAGCAGCTCGCCCAGCACGCTCTCGTCACCGGCGATGAAGGCCGCGCGATAGCCGGCCAGGTTGGAGCGCTTGGAGAGCGAGTGGACGGCGACGACACCCTCGTACGTACCGCCGCAGACATCCGGGTGCAGAACCGAGACCGGCTCCGCCTCCCAGCCCAGCTCCAGATAGCACTCGTCGCTGAAGACGAGCACGCCGTGCTCGCGCGCCCACGCGACGATACGGGTCAGCTCGTCCTTGGCCAGCACGCGGCCGGTCGGATTGGAGGGCGAGTTGAGCCAGAGCAGCTTGAGCCCGGCCGGGTCGAGCTCGGTCGGGTCGTCGTAGACGACGGCCTCTGCGCGGGCCAGCCGCGCGCCGACCTCGTACGTCGGATACGCGAGCCGCGGGTGGGCGATCTTGTCGCCCGGGCCGAGACCCAGCTGGGTCGGCAGCCATGCCACCAGCTCCTTCGAGCCGACGACGGGCAGGACGTTCGTGTGCGCGACGTCGACCGCGCCGAGGCGCCGCTCGACCCAGCCGGTGAGCGCGTTCCGCAGCTCCACCGTGCCCCACACCGTCGGATAGCCGGGCGAGTCGGCGGCCGCGACCAGGGCCTTTTGGATCAGGTCCGGGACGGAGTCGACCGGAGTGCCGACGGAGAGGTCCACGATGCCGTCGGGGTGGGCGGCGGCCGTCGCCTTGTACGGCTCGAGCTTGTCCCAGGGGAAGACGGGAAGGCGCGAAGAGACTGCGGACACGGGCTTCTCTTTCTGTCTTTCCGGGTTGAACGCTTCGGTCCCGTACGGACGACGAAGCCGTACGGGACCGGGGGAGCACCCGCCGCGGGTCCTACTGGTTCTGCGGCGGAAGTGCGGCGATAAAGGGGTGGTCGCGCTCGATCAGGCCGAGCTTGGAAGCACCACCGGGCGAACCGAGATCGTCGAAGAACTCGACGTTCGCCTTGTAGTAGTCCTTCCACTCCTCGGGGGTGTCGTCCTCGTAGAAGATCGCCTCGACCGGGCAGACCGGCTCACAAGCACCACAGTCGACGCATTCGTCCGGGTGGATGTACAAGGACCGGGAGCCCTCGTAGATGCAGTCGACGGGGCACTCCTCGATGCACGCCTTGTCCTTGACGTCGACACAAGGCTGCGCGATGACGTAGGTCACGCTGTCGTTCCTCCTCGGTAGGGCTGGCATTGCGCGGGAGCGCGGCGTCGTCGATGCCCGCCCCTAGTATCTCCGTTCCTGGGGACGATCCGAACAGGAGGGGCGCGCAGACCTGTGGAATTCACCGGCGGCGGACGGCTCGAGGTCCGTATTACACCCGCTGACGTGGGCAAACGTGTATCAGTCCGGCGCCTGACCGATGCTGACAGCGGGCTGACGAAGTTCACCGACACGGTTGGCGTTCTCACATCCTGGAAGGAGGGTGTGCTGCTGATCACACGACGGACCGGAGAGAGTGTCCGTATCGCGGAATCGTCCCTGGTCGCGGGCAAGGTCGTCCCTGCCGCGCCGGCTCGGCGGCGGGGTCCCGCGGCGGACTTCGAGGAGCTCGCGCGGGTCATGGCGCGCGCCTGGCGGCCGGTGGAGAGCGAGCGGCTGGGCGAGTGGACGCTGCGGGCGTCGTCCGGCTTCACGCGGCGGGCCAACTCGGTGCTGCCGCTCGGCGACCCGGGGCTGCCTCTCGACGAGGCGCTCGCGCAGGTGCGCACCTGGTACGAGCGCCGGGGACTGCCCGCGTACATACAGACGGCGACCGGCGCGGCGGGCACCCAGGAGGAGCTCTGCGCGCAGCTGGAGGCGCGCGGCTGGCTGCGCGAGGTGTCGGCGGAGGTGCGGATCGGGGGCCTGGCGCCCATCGGCGACCTGGACGCGGAGGTGGAGCGGGTGCGGCTCACGCGCTCTGTCGACGAGGCGTGGCTGCGGCGCTACCAGCGGTCCGGTGTGCCCGGGCCGCACGTGCTTCACGTCCTGGAAAGCGGCCCTTCGGTATGGTTCGCAACCGTGCCCGGCGAGGGTGAGGTGCCTGCGGCCATCGGGCGGTGTGTGGTCGACGGACGCTGGGCGGGCTTCATGGCTGTGGAGGTGGACCCGGCGTACCGGCGTCAGGGCCTGGCCACCACGGTGATGACCGCGCTGGCGCGGCGCGCGCTGGAGGAGGGCGCGTCGGCCGCGTGGCTGCAGGTGGAGACGGACAACGACGGGGCGCGTGCGCTGTACGAGGGGATGGGCTTCGCGACCCATCACCGTTATCACCACTTCCGGCCCGCGTAGGCGGGTACGAAACGCGTATGCACGACGAATCCCCCGACATGCCCGCCGACCGGTCCGCCGACCGGCGGCAGCAGTTCGCCGAGGAGGCCCGCTCCGAGCGACCCGACCTCGCGGCGCTGTGCCTGCTGGTGGGCGCGGTGGCCGACCCGGCCGTGGACGACCCCGCCCTGGACGCGGCCCAGATCGAACTGGACCGTCTGGCCGGACTGCTCCCCTTCGGTCTCTCCGCTCCCCACGCCTGGGCGACGGCGCTGGCCGACCTCCTCGGCGGACGCCTCGGCTTCAGGGGCTCACCCCCTGACTACCAGCGCCTGGAGTCCTCCCTCCTGCACGAAGTCCTGCGGCGCCGTCGGGGCCTGCCCATCCTGCTGTCGGTGGTCTGGATCGAGGTCGCCCGCCGTGCGGGGGCGCCGGTGTACGGGGTGGCCCTGCCGGGCCACTTCGTGGTCGGCTTCGGCGACCCGGCCGCTACGGACGAGCAGGTCCTCGTGGACCCCTTCGCGGGCGGCCGGCTGCTGACGGGATCGGACGCGGACCTGCTGGTCGCGGGCGCGACGGGCGCGCCGCTCGACCCGTCGATGCTGTCGGCGGCGGATCCGCTCGACGTGGTGCTGCGCATCCTCAACAACATCCGCGCCTGGGCGTCGACCCGCCCGGAACGCTCGGACGTCGCCCTGTGGGCGGTGGACCTGTCCCTGTTGCTGCCCTCGCATCCGGCACGGCTGCGCTACGAGCGGGCGCAACTGCTCGTACAGCGCGGGGAGTTCCTGACGGGCGCGGCGGAACTGGATGCGTACGCGGACCTGGTGGCGGCGGTGGACCGGGCCGCGGCGGACACGATCAAGGGGCGTGCGCGGGCGGCGCGGGCGATGCTGAACTGAGTCCCGGACGTCCTGGATGTTCGGGTATCCCGGGTGCCCCGTGTCACACTCGCGCGCGGTCGCGACTCTCATCCCGTAGAAGATCGAGTCCGCGCTGCGCCACTCGCCCTGCGCCTGCCCGCGGTGCGCTCACTCGAAGTGACGGGTCCCGGCGGCCTACAGCCAGCCCTTCTCCCGTGCCGTCCGCACCGCCTCCGCCCGGTTTCTGACCGCGAGCTTCTGGATCGACGTCGAGAGGTAGTTGCGCACCGTCCCCTGGGACAGGTGCAGGTGCGCGGCCAGTTCCGCGTTCGTCGCGCCGTCCCCCGCCGCCCGCAGGACCTCGCGCTCGCGGTCGGTGAGCGGGTTCGCGCCCTCCGCCAGGGCCGCCGCGGCCAGGGTCGGGTCGATGACGCGTTCGCCGGCGAGCACCTTGCGTACCGCGTCGGCCAGTTGGGCCGCGGGGGCGTCCTTGACCAGGAAGGCGTCCGCGCCCGCTTCCATCGCCGTACGGAGATAGCCGGGGCGGCCGAAGGTCGTGAGGATGACGATCTTCACCGCGGGGAACTCCGCGTGGAGTTCGCGCGCCGCCTCGATGCCCGTCCTGCCCGGCATCTCGATGTCGAGCAGCGCAACGTCCACCTCGTGGGCGCGCACCGCCGCCAACACCTCGTCACCGCGTGCCACTTGGGCGACCACCTCGAAGTCCGGGTCCAGGCCGAGCAGTGCCGCAAGGGCCTCGCGGACCATCGACTGGTCTTCGGCCAGGAGGAGTCGGATCACGAGGCGGATCCTAGAGGGACCCGCACGGTGAGCGTGAAGCCGCCCTGAGAGCCTCGGCCGGAGCCGGTGTCGACCGTGCCGCCGACGTCCGTGATGCGTTCGCTCAGGCCCGTCAGGCCGTTGCCGAACGACGCGCTGCCGCCACGGCCGTTGTCCTCAACCGTCAGTTCGAGGACCGGGCCGTCCAGCGTCTGGCGCGGGGTCAGCGCGACGACGCAGCGGTGAGCGCCGCTGTGGCGTACGACATTGGTCACCGCCTCCCGCAGCGACCAGGCCAGTGCCGCCTCCTGCTTCTCGGCGACCTCCGGGGCGTCGGCGGGAACCTCGGCCGTGATTCCGGCGGCGGCCAACGCGGTGCGCGCGCCGGCCAACTCGCCCGGCAGCGTGGGCCGCCGGTAGCCGGTGACCGCTTCGCGTACGTCGACGAGTGCCTGGCGGCTGACCTTCTCGATGTCGGCGATCTGCTGCGCGGCCCGCTCCGGCTGGTCCGGCAGCATCCGCCCGGCGAGCTCGCTCTTGAGGGTGATCAGGGAGAGGGAGTGGCCGAGCAGGTCGTGCAGGTCGCGGGCGAGCCGCAGCCGTTCCTCGTTCGCCGCGAGCTGGGCCACAGTGGCGCGGGCCTCACGCAGCGCCTTGGTCGTCACGACCAACTGGCGCACTCCCGTCAGCGCGAAGCCACCGAGCAGGGCCGGGATGACGACGGCCGGGAGGACGTCCCCCGGGTTGTCGGTCTTCAGGCCGATCAGGACCATTGCCGCGGTGATACCCGGGATGACCACGCGGGCCTGGTTCAGCGGCAGTGTCGCTCCGGCCGCGACCGAGACGTACACGAACAGCACCAGCCACGCGGAGCCGAGGCTCAGGGTGAGGACCGCCGCGAGGGCGAACAGCACGGCCAGCGTGACATGCACGATGGTCCTGGTCACCGGCTTGGAGGTGTGGCGGAAGACGAGGACCAGATAGACGGCGACGAAGGACACGAGGCCGAGCCACCCAAGTGCGGTGGACCGGCCCGTGTGTTCGCCACGGAGCAGGTCGCTGACCGGGGCGCCCATGAAGACCAGCCAGATGCAGATCCAGAGCAGCTTCACCGCGGCCTGGCGGCGGGTGGTCGGCGGGCGCCCGATCCTGGCGAAGGTTTCCTCGTTCACGCCTTCAGTGTGTCCTTCCGGTACAGCCAGGCCGCGCCCCCCGCGAAGAGCACGAAGTACGTCCCGAGGATGGCGATGTCCTTCAGATGCGGGGAGTTGCCGAGCTCGATGGCCTGGCCGAGCCCCGCGTACGCGTGCGTGGGCAGCCATTCCGCGATGTTCTGCAGCCACTGCGGGTAGACGGTGGTGGGCATCCACAGACCGCCGAGGATCGAGAGCCCGAAGTACAGCATCATCGTGACGGGCCGGACCGCGTCTCCGCTCGCGATATAGCCGACGGCCACACCCAGCGCGGCGAAGACCAGGCTGCCGGCCCAGATGGCACCGGTGAGCGCGAACCACTGCCAGGTCTCCAGGCGTACGTCCTTGGCCAGGGCGGCGACCACGAAGACGATCAGGATCGAAGGCAGGGTGACCACGGCCGCACCGGCGATCTTCGCCAGGACATAGCCACGGCCGGGCAGCGAGGTGAGCCGCAGCTGGCGGACCCAGCCCTTCTCGCGCTCCTTGGCGATGCGTTCGCTGTTGCCCATCAGGACGGCGGTCAGCGCGCCGAACGAGGCCATCGCGACCATGTAGAAGGCGGGCATCGTCAGCTCGGTGTGCGGGACCTTGGCCGCGGAATCCTGGGTGCCCGCGATCATCAGGAACAGCGCGGAGGGATAGATCACCGAGAAGAACATGAACTTCTTGTTCCACAGGGTGCGGGTGATCTCCAGCTTGATGAGAGTGTTCACAGCGCCTTGGCCTCCTCGGCCTCCGTGATGGCGACGAAAGCCTGCTCCAGGCCCAGTCCTGCGACTTCGAGATTGCGGGGGTAGACCCCGAGTCCGTACAGCGCGTGGACGGTCGCGTCCGCGTCGTGCGACTGCATGCGGACCGTACGGCCGGACAGGGAGAACGTGGACAGGAACGGCAGTCGGCGCAGCGCGGCCTCGTCGAGCGGTCCCTCCAGGTCGAAGGAGATACGCCGGGCTCCCGCCTTGGCCTTGATCTCGGCGGCCGTGCCGTCGGCGAGGAGACGGCCCCGGTGCAGGACGAGCACCCGGTCGGCGATCGCGTCGGCCTCTTCCAGATAGTGCGTGGCGAAAAGGACCGTACGTCCCTGCTCGGTCTGTTCGCGCATGGTGGCCCAGAAGGAGTGCCGGGCCTGGACGTCCATGCCCGTGGTCGGCTCGTCGAGGACGATCAGATCGTTGGCACCGGCGGTCGCGAGCGCGAACCGCACGCGCTGCTCCTGGCCGCCGGACAGCTTGTTGACCATACGGTCGGCGATCTGGCCGATCCCGGCCTGGGCGAGCACCTGGTCGAGGGGGTACGGCCTGGGGTGCAGGGCGCAGGCGAGCTTCACCAGTTCGCGGACCCTGACCTCCTCCATCAGGCCGCCGCTCTGGAGCATCGCGCCGACCCGGCCGGCCGCGACGGCCCGCTGCGGGCTCGTGCCGAAGAGCCGTACGGAGCCGGTGTCGGCGGGGCGCAGGCCGAGGAGCAGATCGAGCGTGGAGGACTTGCCCGCGCCGTTGGGGCCGAGGAGGGCGACGGTCTCGCCGGGGTGGAGCGTCAGCGAGAGGTCGGCCACGGCGCGGACCGTGCCGTAGCTCTTGTTCACATTCTCGAAGCTCACCACCGGAGTTGTGCGGGTGGGAGCGGCTGTTGTCGTCATGTGTTCAGACTGGCCGCCGGACAGGGTCCGCCGTCAGTGTCGTCGGTCGTGACTCCGGGATGACAGATGTCATGGCCCCCACCATGACCCCGGCTGCGACAAGAGCCCCCGCCCGGTCCGGGCAGGGGCTCTGATCAGCGACGAAGCGGTGGCAGCTAGCTCGGGTTGAGCTCGATGACCGTGGTGCGCTCCTCGGGCGTCTTGCCGCGCAGCGCCGTGCCCATGGCCTGCGCGACATCGTCGGCGGAGACCTGGTGCTTCTTGCCGTCGCCCTTGGTGATCATGACGCCGTCGAAGACGCCGTCCAGGAGTTCGTCGATCGCCTTCTTGTCATAGACCTCGACAAGCTTGCCGTCGATCGCCTTCATGGAAAGGATCTTCGGCAGCGACCTGGCGGGGCCGAACTGGATCTGCTTGCCGCCCGCCTTGATCGTGATCAGGTCGGCCATCGCGGGCTCCGCGAAGGCCTTCATCGCCCGGTCGAGCTCCGTCTGGCTTATGGTCGGCTCGCGGGTGGCGACGGGTAGCTCCACGAGGTTCGGCCTGCCCGTCTCGACCTGGGCGCGGTACGCGTCCTTGACGGAGAGCATGGAGCGTCCGACGTCCAGCGCCTGGCCCGACTTGCCCGGTACGGCCACGGCCTTGCCCGGCTCGAACCTGATCGTGCCCTCGGTGGCCGAGCCCGAGACGCCCGCGAGGTCGGTGAGCGCGACGCTCAGCTTCTCCTCGTCGACCAGGATCACCGGCTCGGCGACGCGCTCGCCGCCGAAGAGGGAGCCGATCACCGAGACCGGGTTGTAGTCGCTGCCCGCGGCGTTACGCACGGTGGCCTGGCTGTCCAGCGAGAGCCCGGCCTTGTCCGGTGCGAGCTGCTCCTTCTTGCCGCCGACGGAGAGCTGCAGCGGGGTGGCCGCGCGCTTGCCGAGAGCGGCGTCGAGCTTGCCGACGGCGTCCTCCTTGGTGCCGCCGCCGATGTCGACACCGAGGACCGTGGTGCTCTTCGGTACGTCGGAGTGGTTCATCAGCAGACCCGCGCCGTACGCGATGCCGAGCAGGGCAAACACTCCCACGCCGGCGAGCACCAGCTTGGAGCGGCCCTTCTTGGCGGGCGCGGAACGGGGGGCCGGGGCGGGCCGGGCCTCGGCGGGCGCGGGAACGGGCACCACCGGGCCACCCGGGGTACCGCTCGTACCGGCCGGGAACTCGGGCGCGGAGAAACCGGCGTCGGGGTCCTGCGGGCCGGGGCCGCCGATGATCGGGGTCGCGAGGGGGTTCGGCCCGGTGCCAGGTCCGCCGGCGGGTCCGGGGCCGGCGAACGTCGGGAAGGGCGAGCGGTGCTCCGGGGGGACCACGGGGATCCCACTGGTGAGCGTGTCGCCGGAGACATGACCACCGGGGGGCTCGGAGGCCGGTCCTGCGGGCTTCTGCGGGGTCAGCACGGCGGTGTCGTCGGACATCAGAGGTACGCCGGAGCCAGGTCCGCCGGAGCCGGGTGCGCCCGGGCCCTGCCCGGGAATGCCGGGGCCGGGGCCCTGAGGCGCGCCCTGGCCGCCCGTACGCGGACGGATCGGCATGCTGCCCTTGACCGGGCCCCCGGTCGGGCCGCTCGGCGGCCGTGCGCCCGGTGGAGGCGTGCTGCCCCCGGGAGCCCCAGGAGCGAAGCCGTTCGTACCCGCGGGCGGCCCGTCAGTGTTCGCCGCCAGGTCGCTGAGCGCGCTGCGCGGGCGCGGCGCGGGCGCCTCGGAACCGGGGCCGGAACCGTGAGGGGCCTGACCCGGGCTGGACGGACGCCCGCCGGACTGCTGCCCGTCGGAGAAGTACGGGAGCCCCGCCCCGGGACCACCGCCGTTCGCAGCCGCGCCGGACCCGCCGGCCGGACCCGCGGGCGCGGACGACTGGGCGCCCGATACCGAAAGCCCCGCCCCGTTCGTACTCGACGACGAGGACTTCCGCGGCGCGAACCAGTCGCTCGCCGGGGCCTTCTCCTCGGCCTGCGGCTCCGCCGCCGCGGCGTCGTGCGCGACGTCCGGCCGGGGCGTGCTGCCCGTGCGCTCGTTGTCCTGGCCACCGGATGCGGCCGCGTGGGCGTCCGCCTCCGCCTCGCTCATCGGCGTACGCATGACGACCGGCGGGATCGGCCGCGAACCCGGGATGTTGATCCGGATGCGGGTGGTCAGCGTGGTCTCGGTCCTGGGCTCGTCCGGCTGCGGCTCTGCGGGCGCGGCGGTCTCGTCCGGAGCGTCCTGCGTGGGATGCAGCGACGGATACTGGCGGGATCCGTACGGCGGTGTTCCCGAGGGGTACGCGGCTCCACCGCGCCCCTGGGGGCCGGAGGACGAACTGTCAGTTTCACGACTCAAAGCAGGTTCTCCCGGTTGGCTCCGCCGCCCGATTCTTACAAGTACGTGCTCTGCTGCGGGCGGCTCGGCGGCGCGCACCACCATACTGGCCGCCGCCGACAGACACCCCGGGACTGTGGAAAGCGACATTCCGCCGACCGTACGGGCATGGTCAGTTCAGTGCCTTCCCACCCCCTGGGGGCGACCCACCCTAGGGGCCCGCCGCGCGGTGTGTGCGTCGGGGGTCCCGCCCGAGGTGAGAGCGGTGTGCGGCACATTGGCCCCGGACCGGCACACAACCGTGGAAGAGGTACCTCGCCCTGCCGTTACTTGCCAAGTCGGCCGGGGTCGCGGCCCGGTTGCGCGAGCCGCGGCAGGGTGGCGCACATCACAGCGATCGCCATTCCACCGAGCATGAAGACGAGCGGCCCCACGCCGGCGCCGAACATGCCGTCGCCCTCCGGGCGGCCGATGCTCAGCGCCACGATCGCCAACAGCCAGCCCACGGCGGGGGCCAGCACGCCGAGCTGGGTGCCGGTCAGCAACAGCGCGCCGTAGAACAGCCCGGCCGTGGCGAGCAGCCCGAGCACCAACCCGGCCGGGAGCCATGCCCCTTGGACCAGTGAGCCCGCGATGCCGACGAGCGCGCCGAACACCGCGAGAGAGAGGTAACCGGCGATCCGGCCGCCGCTGACGCTCATGCCGCCACTCCCGCGAAGAGATCGTGCTCACGCTCTCCGGGCGGCGCGCCCGGCTCGCCCTGCACCAACTGGTAGTACTCCGTCACGAAGATCGGTTGCCCCAGATCGTTGGAGAGTGCGAAGAAGGGGCCGTCCACGGCGATTTGGGAGGCATGGGCGCGCATGGCCGCCGCCTTCCGTTCCGCGTACGGCATGCCGTCGATCTCCGCGGTGATCTCGGAGTCGTCGACCACACCCGGAATGTCGTCGATCTCCGCGATGCCCGGGAAGTCCACTCCGGCGGCGCGCAGCCGCGCGAAGCCTTCCGCGGCCACCGAGCGCGGTACCCGGTTCCAGTAGATCTTGGCGATGGAGTGCGCGCCGCCGAGATCGGGCCGGAAAGCGGGATCGGCGGCCAGCTCGGCGGCGCGCATCGCGACGCGGTGTGCCTGGATATGGTCGGGATGTCCGTAACCGCCGTTGGGGTCGTACGTCACCAGGACCTGGGGCCGCACCGAACGGATGATCTCGACGAGATACGGAGCGGCCTCGTCCACGTCGGTGTTCCAGAACGCTCCCGCGCGATGGTTCTGCGGGACGCCCATCATCCCGGAGTCCCGGAAGCGGCCGGGCCCGCCGAGGAAGCGGTGGTCGGTGACGCCCAGCTCCTTCATCGCGGCGGCCAGTTCGCCGATGCGATGCGGCCCCAGACGGTCGTCCCGGTCGGGCGCGAGGTGGGCGAGGTCCGGCGGAATGACCTCGCCCTCCTCCCCGAGGGTGCAGGTCACCAGCGTGACCCGGGCGTCGTCGGCCGCGTACCTGGCCATCGTCGCGCCATTGTTGATCGACTCGTCGTCCGGGTGCGCGTGCACCAGCAGCAGACGGCGGGCGGGAAGATCCTTCATACGGGACAGCCTACGAGGCCGGACAGCCCCCGCGGCCTGGCCCGCCGCGCTAGAACTTGATGCCCCCGATCATCCCGGCCACATTCGTGGTCAGTTCGTTGATCGTGGGGGCGATGGACGAGCTTGCGAGATAGAACCCGAGCAACACGCAGACCGCCGCATGCCCACCCTTCAGCCCGGACTTCCGGACCAGCAGGAAGACGACGATCGCCAGCAGCACCACCGCCGAAATCGAGAGTGCCACGGCGGTTCACCTCCACAGATATTTGGTCGGGACGGGCAGGTTGCATGTGCCAGGGGGTTCATACCCACCTTGCGCTACGGATCATAACTATCCGTTCCCACGCATCGATCGGTGCACAGCAGCACACGGGGGCGCACGAACGCTAGGTTCGGTCGCATGACGACGAAGCTGCAGCTCTCCTTCCCGCGTCAGTACGCCAGGACCCAGCGCTTCACTCTCGGCGCCCCGCGCTCCTTCACGGTGTCGCCGGACGGCTCCCGCGTGGTGTTCCTCCGGTCGCCCTCCGGGACCGACCGGACGGGCCGGCTCTGGGTGCTGGATCTCGACGGCGAGGCACGCAGGCCCCAGGAGCGGCTCGCCGCCGATCCGCAGGCGCTGCTCGGCGGGGCGAAGGAGAAGCTCTCGGCCGAGGAGCTGGCCCGGCGGGAGCGCAGCCGCGAGGGTTCGGCGGGCATCGTCGGCTACGCGGTGGACCAGGCGGTCGAGTTGGCGGCGTTCACCCTTTCCGGGCGGCTGTACGCGGCGGAACTGCGGGCCGGTACCGCCCGCGAACTGCCCGTGCCCGGACCGGTGATCGACCCCCGACCCTCCCCCGACGGCCGGCACATCGCCTATGTGACGCGCGGCCAACTGCGCCTGACCGGCGCGGAGGGCGAGGGGGACAGGGCGCTGGCCGAGCCGGAGGACGAGCACACCACGTACGGCCTGGCGGAGTTCGTCGCGGCCGAGGAGATGGACCGCTCGCGGGGCTTCTGGTGGGCGCCCGAGTCGGACCGGCTGCTCGTCGCGCGCGTGGACGAACGGGACGTAAGGCGCTGGTGGATCTCCGACCCCGCCCATCCGGACCGGGAGCCGGAGCAGGTGCGGTATCCGGCGGCGGGCACGTCCAATGCCGAGGTGCGGCTGTTCCTGCTCACGCTGGACGGGGAGCGTACGGAGGTGAGCTGGGACCGGTCGCGCTATCCGTATCTGGCCCGGGTGCACTGGTCGGCGGCGGGCGCTCCGCTGCTGCTCGTCCAGGCGCGCGACCAGCGGACCCAGCTGTATCTGGCGGTGGACCCGGAGACGGGCACCACCAGGACGGTTCATGTCGACGAGGACGCGGTGTGGCTGGATCTGTTCCCCGGGGTGCCTGCCTGGGCGCCGGACGGGCGCCTGGTGCGGATCGCGGACGAGGGCGGCGCCCGGGTGCTCGCGGTCGGTGACCGGACGCTGACGGGGGCACAGCTGCAGCTGCGGGCGGTGCTCGACATCGGCGAGAACGATGTTCTGGTGTCCGCGGCTGCGGGCGAGGAGGCCGCGGATCCGGAGATCGGCGAGATCCATGTGTACAGGGTCAACGAGCTGGGGATCGAGCGCGTCTCGGAAGGGGCCGGCGTGCACTCGGCCGTACGCTCCGGCGGGGTGACGGTACTGGCCTCCTCACGCACGGAGGTGAGCGGGACGTCCGTGCAGGTGCTGCGGGACGGCAAGCCGGTCGCGACGGTGGCCTCGTACGCCGAGCAGCCCGTACTGTCCGCGCGGGTGCGGCTGGTGGAGGGCGGGCGGCGGATCCCCTGCGCGGTGCTGCTGCCGACCGGCTACCGGGAGGCGGACGGGCTGCTGCCCGTACTGATGGATCCGTACGGGGGACCCCACGGCCAGCGTGTGTACGCGGCACACAATCCGTATCTCACCTCCCAGTGGTTCGCCGACCAGGGCTTCGCGGTGATCGTCGCGGACGGCCGGGGGGCTCCCGGGCGCTCCCCCCGCTGGGAGAAGGCGATCAAGGACAACTTCCCGCTGACCCTCGACGACCAGATCGAGGCCCTGCACTCGCTCGCCGGGGCGTTCCCGCTCGATCTGGACCGCGTCGCGATCCGCGGCTGGTCGTACGGCGGCTACCTGGCGGCTCTCGCGGTCCTGCGCCGCCCGGACGTCTTCCACGCGGCGGTGGCGGGGGCGCCGGTGACGGACTTCCGGCTGTACGACACGCACTACACCGAGCGCTATCTCGGCGATCCGGCGGAGCAGCCGGAGGTGTACGCGGCGAACTCCCTTGTCACGGACGACGGGTTGACAGCGCCGGAGAACCCGGCGAGGCCGCTGATGATCATTCACGGTCTGGCGGACGACAATGTGGTGATGGCGCATACGTTGCGGTTGTCGTCGGCGTTGCTGGCGGCGGGGAGGCCGCATGAGGTGCTGCCGCTGAGCGGGGTGACGCACATGACTCCGCAGGAACAGATCGCGGAGAACAGGCTCCTTCTCGAGGTGGAGTTCCTGAAGCGCGCGCTGGGTCTGCGGTAGGCGGTGCCGCTGCGCGGGGCCTTTTCCCACCCCGCCCCTTCCCGAACCGGGGCTCCGCCCCGGACCCCTTGCGGGGGCTCCGCCCCCGGACCCCCCTCAAACTCCCCCAGACTTCGTCCGGGGGGACCCCCAAGGGGCTGGATTTTCAGCCCGTCCGGCGTTTGAGGACACGCGCGAAGCGCGTACGGGGTCTGGGGGCTTGCCCCCAGTTACGGGAAGGGGCGGGGTGGGGAACAACCCCCCGCTACCACCCCGGCGGTGGCGAGCTCGGCGGCGGTGGCCCGAACACCCCGGCCGACCCCACCTGCCGCGCATCCGCCACCCCGTCCTCCTCCCCCCGCCGCCCCAGCGCAACCAGCAGCGTCATCCCCGCCGCCACCTCGAACAGCCAGGACAGCACCAGCAGTTGATCCCGCGTCGGCAGATCACCGAGCCGGGTGAAGAGGTCGTTCCGTACCGCGATGTCAACACCCCGGCCGCCCGTGCCGAGCACGAGCACCCCCGCCACCAGGCCCAGCGGCCGCGAGTAGACCGTGTGGAAGAGCGCGCCGATCGCCGCGACCAGCGCGAGCGCCACGGTCACCGCGGTCAGCCACCCGGGCGGTGTCCCGAGCAGCGGCATCAAGACCGTGTCGTTGCCGGTGAAGCGGTCGAGAGAGCGCGAGCCGCCGATCTCCCGCGCCGTGTAGACCTCCCAGGCCGCCAGGACCGCCGCCGCCGTGCCGAGGAGCAGGAAGGCGAGCACGGACACCCCCTGCGTGGGCCTGGTCGGCGTCCGTTCGTGGGCCGCCAAGGGGCCACGCACGGTGTACGGGTCGTACGCAGCGGGCGCCCGCCGTCCCGCGGCGGCCGTGATGATCAGCCCCAGGCCGAGCCCCATTGCAGCGAAGGCGCAGTACAGCGCCCTGGTGCGCAGCTCGTCGGTGGCGCGCTGTCCCATCCAGGAGGAGCTGAGCACCCACAGCCCGGGGAGCCGGACGGCGAGGGTGACCACTCCGGCCGCCACCAGCGCGGCAGCCGCGACGGGTGAGCGCAGAGCGGCGACGGCCACGGTGAGGTACACCGCGAGCAGCACCAGATCCTCGAGGGTGGTCGTCATCGGGGCGGAGGCACTGACGCCGCCCGCGTTCCCGGTCCAGAACCGCCACAGGTCGAGCG
Source organism: Streptomyces sp. NBC_00322 (assembly GCF_036147535.1). Classification (NCBI taxonomy): domain Bacteria; kingdom Bacillati; phylum Actinomycetota; class Actinomycetes; order Kitasatosporales; family Streptomycetaceae; genus Streptomyces; species Streptomyces sp. NBC_00322. The sequence continues at coordinate 3,346,062 of NZ_CP108019.1, forward strand.
GGTCGTCCACGGTGGTGAGATCGCGGGCGATCCACACACCGACGACGATCGCGAGGGCGGCGCACAGCACGGTGCCGGTGATCCGGGCCCCCCGCGTAAAAGTCACAGTGCGATGTTGCATCGCTCCACTGCGCTGAACAAGGGCCCGCACGGCGCGGGCGACCGGCCGGAGCCACATGGCGAGCCCCAGCCGGTCTACGGCACCCGCACGGCCGTACGCTGTTCAGCGTGGCGCGTTCGTATATCGGAGTTGCGACAGTCAAGTTGCCTGCATGTTAACGAATTTGATGGGCATTTATTGAGCTATGTCGCCCACCCCGACCGAGTGTCAAGCACGTCGCCACCTCGATCTGCAAAACGTTCGCTCAAGAAGCGCACCGACATCCCGCCTTTCGCCTCCTGGCTCTTGACTGGCACTGACAACGATTGCCACAGTCCGCTCAACCAGCAGCGTTTTCCGACCTCTTGACAGTACGTCAGTCATGAACCGCGAGTCATGAATTGCGGGGGCGAGCAGAAACGTGACGATTCCATCCCGTGGCGAGTTGGCCGAAGCGGCCACCGATCCGGCCACCGCGGCCGGTCCGCTCCCTGCCGCCCTGACCAAGCAGGAGCAGACCCTGGTCGGCCGGTCCCCCGGCCAGCTGGCATGGCGCCGCTTCAAACGCGACCGTACCGGCGTACTCGCCGCGTACATCGTGCTGTTCTTCTTCGTCGTCGCGGCTCTCGCCCCGGTGATCGGCTGGCTGTACGGAAAGGATCCGTACACCACCTATGGCCTCGACCGACCTGAACTGCTCGATCCGATCACCAGCTATCCGGTGAAACCGAATGGCGGCATCGACGGTGAATTCTGGTTCGGAATCGAACCGAGGCTGGGCCGCGATGTCCTCATGCAGCTGGTGTACGGAATCCGCACCTCGCTGCTGATCGGTCTTGCCGCGACCATTCTGTCCACCGTCACCGGAATCCTCGTCGGAGTGACCGCCGGCTATATGGGCGGCCGTACCGACTACTTCCTGGGCCGGTTCATCGATCTGCTGCTCTCCTTCCCGCAGCAGCTCTTCTTCGTGGCCTTCATGCCGGTGGTGACCGCGCTGTTCGTCAGCCCGCAGAAGGAGACCCCGACCTACTTCAGGGTCACCGCGCTGGTCCTTGTGCTCTGGCTGCTGGGCTGGATGACCCTCGCGCGGCTGCTGAGAGCCCAGGTACTGAGCCTGCGCGAACGGGAGTTCATCGAAGCGGCCAAGGTCACGGGGGCCCCGCCCTGGCGCATCATCCGCAAGGAGCTGCTGCCGAATGTGACCACGCCGATCCTGGTGCAGTCCACGCTGATGCTGCCCAACTTCGTGACCCTGGAGGCCGGCCTCTCGTTCCTCGGCGTGGGCCTGGTGGAGCCGACGCCCGACTGGGGCCGGATGTTCGCCAAAGGCGCCGACTTCTACGAGGGCGACATCACCTACATGTTCTTCCCCGGCATCGCGATGGTGATCTTCGTGGTCGCCTTCAACCTGCTCGGGGACTCGGTCCGGGACGCCATCGACCCGAAGACCAAGCACTGACGTACATCCCTGGGCACGTCGCGAGGCACAGCGCAAGGCACGTCGCAAGGCACTGAGTGTTCCGTCCGACGAGGCAGGTGCATGGAGACCATGACGTCCACCATTCAGCGAAGAGTGCGGATCTCGGCCCTTTCGGTCGCCGCCGGAGCGCTTGTGCTGTCCGCGTGCAGCAGCGGCGGCGGGGGTGACAGCAAGGACAAACAGTCCAAGGAACCCGAGCTCAAGCAGCAGACCATCAGCATCGGCACCGCCCAGGACTCCACCGGGCCCGCCCCGGACCTCCCGGGCGCCAAGCCGGGCGGCACGGTCTCCGTGCTCCAGCGTGACGCCTTCGAGCATCTGGACCCCGGCCAGATCTATGTCAGCGACGAGCTGATCATGCAGACGCTGTTCAATCGCACGCTCACCACCTACAAGATCGACGACAAGACCGGGAAGGTGACGCTGGTCGGCGACCTCGCCACGGACACCGGCAAGTCGTCGGACGGCGGCAAGACCTGGACGTACACCCTCAAGGACGGGCTGAAGTTCGAGGACGGCACGCCGATCACCTCGAAGGACATACGGCACGGCGTGGAGCGGTTGTACGCCAAGTACCAGGTCAGCGGCCCGACTTATCTGCAGCAGTGGCTCTCGGGATCCGGGCAGACCTTCCGGAAGGCACTGCCGGACGGCCCGTACAAGGGCAAGCATCTGCCCGACAGCGTGCTGGCCACGCCGGACGACAAGACCGTTGTCTTCCACTTCGGTCAGCCGCGCGCCGAAGTGCCCTTCGCGGTCGCCATGCCGAACATCACCGCGGTGCCTGCGGCCAAGGACACCCAGGAGAAGTACGACAAGGCGCCGGTGGCCTCGGGCCCGTACAAGATCCAGAACTTCAAGCCCGACAAGAGCATCGAGTTCGTCAGGAACACCAACTGGGACCCGAAGACGGACGCCGTACGCCATCAGTACGCGGACAAGTTCTCGGTCACCTTCGGGCACCAGTGGGTGGACTCCACCCGCCGGCTCGTCGCCGGGCAGGGCGCCGACAAGACGGGCATGAGCTTCACCAACGCGGTCGACCCGTCACTGATCTCGACGGTGCTGGGGAACAAGGAGGCGATGGCGAGGTCGTTCACCAAGACCCAGCCCTACGTGGACGTCGTCAGCTTCAACATGGACCGGCTCAAGGACAAGCGGGTACGTCAAGCGCTGGCCTGGGCCTGGCCGTCCGGGCAGGTGCTCCAGCAGTACGGCGGCGTGAAGGCCGGCGAGGTCGCCGGCGGCCTGGTCGGCCCGACCCTCAAGGGCTACCAGCCCTTCGATCCGTATCAGAAGAAGAAGTACCCGGCGGGCAACCCGGAGAAGGCCAAGGCGCTGCTGAAGGAGGCCGGCCAGGAGGGCAAGACGATCGTCTACGCCTACGCCAACACCGGTCCCGCCCAGAACGCCGCGGTGGTCGTCGAGCGGGCGCTGGAGAAGGCCGGATTCCAGGTGGAGAAGAAGGAGATCGACTCCACCACGTACTACACACAGATCGGCAAGGTGAAGAACCAGTTCGACGCCTACCGCTCCTCGTGGGGCGCCGACTGGCCGTCCGCCTCGACGGTCGTGCCGCCGCTGTACGACGGCAAGAACATCTACGACGACTCGGCGAACTACTCGCACCTCAACGCCCCGGCCATCAACGCCGACATCGCCAAGGCGGAGAAGATCGGCGACATCGACCAGGCCGGCAATGAGTGGATCAAGATCAGTCAGAAGATTCTCACCGACGAGGTGCCGCAGGTGCCGATCTTCTACAACCGGCTGTTCACGCTGTGGGGCTCGGGCCTCGGCGGGGTGAAGTTCCACGAGCCGTACGGGGCCGTGGACCCGACCGCCGTCTTCGTCAAGTAACCGACCGGAACACCGGATCGGCTCCCCGCCCGCTCCTGGGGCGGGGGCCGGTCCCTCTCACCGGAAGCCCGCGAAGCCATGCTGAGATTCCTCGTCCGCCGCACGCTCGGTGCCCTCGTCATCCTTCTGGTGATCAGCGCGGTCACCTTCTTCCTCTTCTTCGCGCTGCCCGCCGAACCCGCCCGGCTGGCCTGCGGAAAGAACTGCGATCCCGCCGCGCTCGCGCTGATCAACAGCAACCTCGGCCTCGACAAGCCGGTTCCGGTGCAGTACTGGGACTTCATGGTGGGGATCTTCGCGGGCCGCGACTTCTCCGTCGGGCACTGCGACGCGCCCTGCTTCGGCTACTCGTTCGTCAATCAGGAATCGGTGTGGGGCACGATCCTCGACCGCTTCCCCACCACGCTCTCGCTGGCCTTCGGCGGCGCGGCCGTCTTCCTCACGGTCGGCGTGGGTATCGGTCTGCTGGCCGCCGCGCGCCGTGGCACCTGGGTCGACAAGTTCTTCAGCTCGCTGTCGCTGCTCGGCTCGTCGCTGCAGATCTACTTCGTCGGCGTGCTCTGTCTGGCGCTGTTCGTCTCCAATCTGGGCTGGCTGGACCAGCCCGAGTACCGCCCGATCACCGAGGATCCGGCCGGGTGGTTCACCGGGATGATCCTGCCCTGGCTGGTGCTCTCCATGATCTTCGTCGCCAACTACAGCCGGCTGGCCCGGTCGTTGATGGTCGAGCAGTTGCAGGAGGAGCATGTCCGGGCGGCCCGCGCGAAGGGGCTCGCCCGCCGGACGGTGTTCTTCCGGTACGCCATGCGGGGCGCGGTCGCCCCGGTGCTGACCATCTTCGGCATGGACCTCGGCTCGCTGCTGGGCGGCGCGATGATCACCGAGGTCACCTTCACGCTGCACGGCATCGGCCGGCTGGCCGTGCAGTCCGTCCAGCTCACCGATCTGCCCATGCTGATGGGCGTGATGCTGGTGAGCGCGGCGGCCATCGTCTTCTTCAACATCGTCGTGGACGCCGTCTACGCCCTGCTCGATCCGCGTGTGCGGCTGGCATAGGAGTCTTGAGTGACCACGCTGACCAAGACCGATCAGCCGGCATCCCCCGCGGCCGACGGCCCCTTTCTCTCCGTACGCGATCTGCACGTCCACTTCTCCACGGAGGACGGCATCGTCAAGGCGGTCGACGGGATCTCGTTCGATCTGGAGCGGGGCAAGACGCTCGGCATCGTCGGTGAGTCCGGCTCCGGGAAGTCCGTCACCAATCTCTCCATCCTCGGTCTGCACGATCCGAAGTTCACCGAGACCTGGGGCGAGATCGTGCTGGACGGCGAGGAGTTGACCGGAGCCGGGGAGCGGACGCTGGAGCGGCTGCGCGGCAACAAGGCGGCGATGATCTTCCAGGACTCGCTCACCGCGCTCTCGCCGTACTACACGATCGGACGGCAGGTCTCGGAGCCGTTCCGCAAGCACACGGGAGCCTCCAAGCGGGAGGCATGGGCCCGGGCGGTTCAGATGCTGGAGAAGGTCGGCATTCCGCAGGCAAAACTGCGGGCGCACGACTATCCGCACCAGTTCAGCGGTGGCATGCGGCAGCGGGCGATGATCGCCATGTCGCTGGTGTGCAATCCGGAGCTGCTGATCGCCGACGAACCGACGACGGCGCTGGATGTCACCGTGCAGGCGCAGATTCTCGATCTGCTGCGCGATCTCCAGCAGGAGTTCGGCTCGGCGATCATCCTGATCACGCACGACCTGGGCGTGGTCGCGAATGTCGCCGACGATCTGCTGGTGATGTACGCCGGGCGGGCGGTCGAGCGGGGTTCGGTACGGGAGATTCTGCGCGATCCTCAGCATCCGTACACCTGGGGTCTGCTGGGGTCGATGCCGCGGCTCGGCTCGGACGTCTCGGAGCTGCTGACGCCGATTCCGGGGGCGCCGCCGAGTCTGCTCGCGCCGCCGTCGGGCTGTCCGTTCCATCCGCGCTGCGGCTACCCGTCGATGGTCGGTGGCGCAGGGACACCCCCTAGGTGTGAGGAGGAACGGCCGGAGCTGCCCCCGGGACGAGGCTCCGCCTGCCATCTGACGGACGAGCAGAAGCGAACGGTCTTCATCGAGCAGATCAAGCCCCGGCTGGGTTAGGGAGAGACGCGACATGGCGCACGAAGCCACCATCCCGGCCCCCCGTGACCGGGCGCCCGCGGGCGGCGACGTCCTGATGACGGCGCAGGGCCTGACCAAGCACTTCCCGATCCTCGGCGGGTTTCCGTTCAAGCGGCGGATCGGGTCGGTACAGGCGGTCGACGGCATCGATCTGACGCTGTACGAGGGCGAGAGCTTCGGGCTCGTCGGCGAGTCGGGGTGCGGCAAGTCGACGACGGGCCGTCTGCTGACCCGTCTCCTCGAGCCGACCGCCGGGAAGATCACCTACCGGGGCCAGGACATCAGCCACGCGGACCGCAAACAGCTGGCACCGGTCCGCTCCCAGATCCAGATGATCTTCCAGGATCCCTACTCCTCGCTGAACCCCCGCCAGACGGTCGGCAAGATCATCTCCGGCCCCATGGAGATCAACGACATCCGGCCGCGAGGCGGCCGCGAGAACAGGGTGCGGGAGCTGCTGGAGATCGTCGGTCTCAATCCCGAGCACTACAACCGCTTCCCGCACGAATTCTCCGGCGGTCAGCGCCAGCGGATCGGCGTCGCGCGGGCGCTGGCGCTGGAGCCGAAGCTGATCGTGGCGGACGAGCCGGTGTCCGCACTCGATGTCTCCATCCAGGCGCAGGTGGTCAATCTGCTTCAGGAGCTCCAGGGGGAGCTGGGGATCGCGTTCCTCTTCATCGCCCACGACCTGGCGGTGGTACGGCACTTCTCGCAGCGGGTCGCGGTGATGTACCTGGGCAAGGTGGTCGAGGTGGGCGACCGTGAGTCGATCTACTACCGTCCCCGCCATCCGTACACCCATGCGCTGCTGTCGGCGGTCCCGGAGGCGGCACTGACGGACGAGGCGGAGGCGCACTCGCAGGAGCGGATCCGGCTGGCGGGTGACGTTCCGTCACCGATCGAACCTCCGTCGGGCTGCCGCTTCCGTACGCGCTGCTGGAAGGCTCGACAGAAGTGCGCGGCCGAGGAGCCGCCGCTGGTGCGGATCGAGGGGAACCGCGACGGCCATCTGACGGCCTGCCACTTCCCGGAGGACCCGACGCGGGAACGGGAGGAGGAGGTCATCCTCGACCCGGCGCTGCGCGCGGCGGAGGACCTGGCCGACGACTGAGCCGCGCTCAGCCCGCCGTAGGGCCGGCCCGCCTTGCCGAACGGCGGCGCCGGCCCGCGTCACTCCCCGCCCAGCTCGTCCTCCCCCGGCACGACGCGTACCTCCTCCGCGAAGTGGCACGCCGACGCATGCTTCGCCGGCCCCTCCGCCAGCCGGAACACCGCGGGCACCTCCAGCAGCGGCACCTCCAGCTCGCACCTCTCCTGCGCCTTCCAGCAGCGCGTACGGAACCGGCAGCCCGAGGGGATGTTCGCCGGGGAGGGGACGTCGCCGTACAGGATGATCCGCTCGCGGTGCTCGCGCGCCTCCGGGTCCGGCACCGGGACCGCGGACAGCAGCGCCTGCGTGTAGGGGTGGGTCGGATGGTCGTAGATCTCCTCGTCCCTGCCGATCTCCACCACCCGCCCCAGATACATCACGCCGACCCGGTCCGAGATGTGCCGCACGATCGACAGGTCGTGCGCGATGAAGACATAGCTCAGGCTGAACTCGCTCTGCAGACTGTCCAGCAGGTTGATCACCTGGGCCTGCACGGACACGTCGAGCGCCGAGACGGGCTCGTCGGCCACGATGATCTCCGGCTGGAGCGCGAGACCGCGTGCGATGCCGATGCGCTGGCGCTGACCGCCGCTGAACTGGTGCGGATAGCGGTTGATGTACTCGGGGTTGAGCCCGACGACGTCGAGCAGATCCTGGACCTTGCGCCGCCGGTCGCCCTTCGGCGCCACCTCGGGATGGATCTCGTACGGCTCACCGATGATGTCCCCGACCGTCATCCGCGGATTGAGCGAGGTGTACGGATCCTGGAAGATCATCTGGATGTTCCGCCGGACCGCCTTCAGGGCGCGGCCGGACAGTCTGGTGACGTCCTCGCCCTTGTACCGGATCGTCCCTGCCGTCGGCTCCTCCAGATGCACCAGCATCTTGGCGAGCGTGGACTTTCCGCAGCCCGACTCACCCACGATGCCGAGCGTTTCGCCCGCCACCAGATCGAGGTCGACGCCGTCCACCGCCTTGACCGCGCCCACCTGCTTCTTGAAGAGGATGCCCTGGGTGAGCGGATAGTGCTTGACCAGGCCGCGGACCTGAAGGATCGCCTCAGCCATTGAGCTGCTCCTCCCAGAAGTGGCAGGCGCTCCTGCGGTTCTCGGACACCTCGTACAGCGGCGGCTCGTCGGTCCGGCACACGTCCCGGGCCAGCGGACAGCGCGGATTGAAGGCACAGCCGGGCGGGATTCTCATCAGGTTCGGCGGCAGGCCCTTGATCGCGTACAGCTGCTCGCCCTTCTGGTCCAGACGCGGGATCGAGTCGAGCAGCCCCCTGGTGTACGGATGGGCGGGGGCCTTGTAGATGTCGTGGACCGGGGCGGTCTCGACGATCCGTCCCGCGTACATCACCGCGATCTTGTCCGCGACGTCCGCGACGACACCGAGGTCGTGGGTGATCAGGATGAGCCCCATGTTGAGCTCGCTCTGGAGCGTGGCCAGCAGATCCATCACCTGTGCCTGGACGGTGACGTCCAGCGCGGTCGTCGGCTCGTCCGCGATGATCAGCGAGGGCTCCAGCGCGAGCGCCATGGCGATCATGATGCGCTGGCGCATACCGCCGCTGAACTGGTGCGGATACTGCCCCACCCGCTCCCTGGCCGCGGGGATGCCCACCCGCTCCATCAGCTCGACCGACTTGGCGCGCGCGTCCTTCCTCGACATCCCGCGATGGACGGTGAACATCTCGCCGAGCTGGTCGCCCACACTCAGCACCGGGTTCAGGGACGAGAGCGCGTCCTGGAAGATCATGGCCATCCCGGCCCCGCGGATCTTGCGCCGCTCGTCCTCCTTGAGCTTCAGCAGATCCTGTCCCTGGAAGAGGACCTCGCCGCCGGTGATCTTCCCCGGGGGCATGTCCAGGATGCCCATGACCGCCTGTGCGGTGACGGATTTTCCGGAGCCCGACTCGCCCAGCACGGCAAGGGTCTCCCCCTCGTCCACGGTGTAGTTGACGCCGTTGACGGCCTTGGCCACCCCGTCCTGAGTACGGAACTCCACGTGCAGATCGCGCACTTCGAGCAACATGGCGGGCTCCTCAGCGCAACTTGGGATCGAGGGCGTCGCGCACCGCGTCGCCGAGCATGATGAAGGCGAGCACGGTGATCGCCAGCGCGCCCGCCGGCCAGAGCAGCATGTGCGGGGCGTTGCGGATGTACGGCGAGGCGGAGGAGATGTCGATGCCCCAGGACACGGTCGGCGGCTTGAGGCCGACACCGAGGAACGACAGGGTCGCCTCCAGGGAGATATAGGTGCCGAGCGCGATGGTCGCCACGACGATCACGGGAGCGACGGCGTTGGGGCCGATGTGCCGCAGCAGCATGCGGGAGTTGGACGCGCCGAGCGCCCGCGCCGCCTGGACGTAGTCGTTCTGCTTCGCCGTGATGACCGAGCCGCGCGCGATACGGGAGAGCTGGGGCCAGCCGAGCAGCACCATGAAGCCGACGACCGGCCAGATGGTGGAGCTGGAGACGACGGACAGGAAGACCAGACCTCCAAGAATCACCGGGATGCCGAAGAAGATGTCGGTGAGCCGGGACACGAGCCCGTCCCGTGCCCCGCCGTAGAAGCCGGCGATACCGCCCAGGACGGAACCGATCAGCGCGACACCGACGGTGGCGCAGACGCCGACCGTGACCGAAGCCCGGGCGCCGTAGACAGTACGGGTGTACACGTCACAGCCCTGCCCGTTGAAGCCGAAGGGGTGACCGGGCTGGGAACCCTGCTGAGCCTTGGCGAGATCGCAGTGAAGTGGACTCTGCGTCGTGATCAGCGAAGGCCAGATGGAGATGATCACCAGGAAGACGATGATCAGGCCGGAGATGATGAAGATCGGGTTGGTCCGCAGATCGCGCCAGGCGTCGGACCACAGACTGCGGGGCTTCTCGGAGGGCCCGGTGCCCATCGGGCCGCCGGGAGTCTTCTCCAGCGTCTCACCCTCGGTGGTCGCGAGGTCCATCGTGCCACCCGCGCCGGTGCCTGCCATGGCCCCGCCGTTGGAGTACGGCTGCTTCGGCTCAGGCATACCGGATCCTCGGGTCGAGTACGGCGTACAGGAGGTCGACCAGCAGATTCGCCACCAGGAAGATGATGACGAGCACGGTCACAAAGCCGACGACGGTCTGGGTGTTCTGGCGCACGATGCCCTGGTAGAGCTCGTAGCCGACGCCGTGGATGTTGAAGATGCGCTCGGTGACGATCGCGCCGCCCATCAGGGCGCCCACGTCGGCGCCGATGAAGGTGACCACCGGGATCAGTGAGTTTCGCAGCAGATGGCGGCGGACGACCCGCCCTCTGGGGAGCCCCTTCGCCTTCGCGGTGCGGACGTAGTCGGAGCGGGCGTTCTCGGCGATCGAGGTCCGTGTCAGCCGGGTGACGTAGGCGAGCGAGACCGAGGCGAGCACAAGGCCGGGGATCAGCAGCTCGCCCAGCGGCGCCTCCGGTGAGACGGCGGGCTTGATGAGGCCCCACTCGACGCCCAGCAGCAGTTGGAGGACGAGACCCATGACAAAGGTCGGGATCGAGATGACCACCAGAGTGAGCAGCAGCACGCCGGAGTCGACGGGACGGCCGCGCTTCAGCCCGGTGATCACACCCAGGGTGATGCCGATGACGATCTCGAAGAAGATCGCGACGAGGGTGAGCCGGATGGTGACCGGGAAGGCCTCGGCCATCAGCTCGGTGACTTCCTGGCCGTTGAACGCGGTGCCGAAGTCGCCGGTGAAGACATTGCCCATGTAGGTCAGGTACTGCTGCCACACCGGCTTATCGAGGCCGAACTCCTTGCGCAGTTGTGCGGCCGTCGCCGGGTCGCACTGCCGGTCGCCGCAGAGGCCCGCGATGGGGTCGCCCATGACGTTCACCATGAGGAAGATCAGCAGCGTGGTGCCGAAGAAGACCGGAATCATCTGCAGCAGACGCCGGATCACATAACGTCCCATCAGGGCTCCGGGGGTCGTGGGAAGGGGGACGGCCCGGCGCGCAGGGGACGCCGGGCCGGTTTCCTTCCGCCGTCAGCTGACCTTGATCTCGTTGTAGACGGGCACGCTGAAGGGGTTCAGCGCGACATTGGAGACACGTTCCGAGTAGCCGGCGCTGCCGTTCTGGTACCAGAGCGGGATGGCGGCCATCTGGTCGCGCACGACCTCCTCGGCCTGCTGGAAGATCTCGACGGCCTTCGCCGTGTCGGTCTCGGCGTTGGCCTTGTCGACGAGCTTGTCGAACTCCGCGTTGGTCCACAGGCCGTCGTTGGACGAGGCGTTGGTGTAGTAGAGCGGCTGCAGGAAGTTCTGGATGAGCGGGTAGTCCATCTGCCAGCCGGCGCGGAACGGACCGGGCATCTTGTGCTGCCCGATCTGGTTGCGGAAGTCGGCGAAGGTGCCGATGGGGTTGCCGACGCAGGCCTGGTCGTTGCCCAGCGCGTTGTTGATGCTGTTGCAGAGGGCGTCGACCCACTCCTTGTGCGAGCCGGTGTCCGCGTTGTACGAGACCTTCAGCTGGCCGCCCGGGATGCCGCCCCCCTCCGTGACCAGCTTCTTCGCCTCGGTGGGGTTGTACTCACAGGCCGTACCGCACAGGGTCTCGCTGAAGCCGCCGTCCGCACCGAGCACCGGCGAGGTCCAGTCCTTCGCGGGCGTACGCGTCTTCTGGAAGATCGTGTCGGTGATCTGCTGGCGGTTGATCGCCATGGACAGGCCCGTGCGGACCTTGGCGGCGTTCGGGGTGTCCCAGGCCTTGTCGTAGTACGGGAAGGCGATGGTCTGGATGATGCCGGCCGGGGTGTTGATGTACCGGTCTCCGAGGTCCGCCGAGACATTCTTGAGCTGCGCGGCCGGCACATCGTCGACGAGGTCGAGGTTGCCGGCGGTCAGGTCGGTGTAGGCGGTGTTGTTGTCGGTGTAGACAATCAGGTCGATTCCGCCGTTCTGCGCCTTGTCGGTGCCCGGGTAGTCGTCCCACGTGCGCATGGACAGCTGCGAGCCCTTGGCGTACGACGCGACCGTGTACGGGCCGTTGCCGATGGGCTTGGAGAGCCAGGTGTCGTGGTTGTCGAAGAACGCCTGGGGCAGTGGCGAGAAGGCGGAGTAGCCGAGGGTGTCGGGGAACGTGGAGAACTTCTGGTTCAGCTTGACCGTGAAGGTCTGGTCGTTGACGACCTTCAGCCCGGAGAGCGTCTGGGCGGTGGCCTGCCCTGTATCCGGGTGGACCTGGGCGTAGCCGTCGATATAGCCGAAGAAGTAGGCGTTCTTCTGGTTGTTCTTGAGCTGGGCGCCGTAGTTCCAGGCATCCACGAAGGACTTCGCCGTGACCTTCTCGCCGTTACTGAAGGTCCAGCCGTCCTTGACGGTGATCGTGAAGTTGACCGAGTCCGTGGTGACGATCTTCTCGGCGAGCATGTCCTCGGCCGCGCCGGTCTTCGCGTTGTACCGCTTGAGTCCGCGGAAGAGCATGTCGAGGACCTTGCCGCCCTGGACCTCGTTGGTGTTCGCGGGCTCCAGCGGGTTCTGCGGATCACCCCAGGAGGACTTCACGATCCCGTCGGCGCCACCGCCGCCGCCGCTGTCGCTGCCGCCGCCGCAGGCCGTCGCCGCGAGGGCGACAGCCACCGCGCATGCGGCGAATCTGGCGTGCGTGGCTCCACGCATGGAGTGCCTCCCGAGTCCTGAGCCTTACTTAGGACCGAATATCACTCCATGCGCGACTTAACGCACTTTCAGGGCATCCAGGTGGATGGTAACGCTGCCGGGCGAGTGACCTCCCGCGTGTCGACGGCGTACCGCAGGGCCGTCCCGTGCACAGGGCGAGCGCCCGCGTCGTTCACCGCACGAGTGCCGCCGTGTCCTCTTGCTCAGGAGTACCGAGAATGCCGAACACGCCGTGCGCCTGCCGCCAGGCGGCCTGAGCGGCCTGCTCATCACCGGCCGCCCTGCGCGCATGCCCCAGGGTGATGAGGGTGCGGGCGTGCTCGAGGCGCTGCCCCGACCGGTACGCGAGTTCCAACGCCAGATCGCACGACCGCAAGCACTGTTCCCCGTCGCCCATACCGAGGTGGATGGCGCCGATCAGCCCATGCAGCCTGGGAAGATCAAGGGGGCTGCCCTTGAGCGCCTCCTGCAGAGCCGGCCCGGCTTCTTCTTGCGCCTGCCGGTACCGCCCAAACCGGTGGTGAACCCTCGCACTCACCATGCGTATCCCGACGCGGCTCACATCCGAGCCCTCGGCGATCTTCCGTGCCGCCTCGATATGAGCCTCAGCGCTGTCGATGCGGCCGAGAGACAGTTCCGCCCCTGCCATTCCGGTGAGCGAATCGACCTGGCAGGTCTGGTTTCGACACGGCCTCGCGGTGATGTGACGGATCGCACCGCGCCAGGCATGAACCAACAGACCCAAGGGCGGCCCATCCCGGGGGAATGGGCCGCCCTTGCATGCAGTCAGGACATCCGGTCCGCTCACTCCTTGCCGGTCTGCACTTCGATCACCGAGATCCACTTCGGGCCGGTGTCGATGTCGACCCGCAGCCACGGACCGCCTCTGGTTGTGCCCGCGTAGGAGGCATCCGCGCCCGTGCCCAGGGGCCCCAGACCGCAGGCGGCGAGTGCGTCCTTCAGCCGCTCCAGCTCACGGGCAGCCTGGGCGGCGCTGCCGTAGTCGGCATAGCGGTGGCGGGCGACGGCCCCACCGTCCCCCTGGTAGACGGCGGTGTACGCGACCTGGTCGAGCTTGTCCGGCGAGGCCGGAGGCGCCACCGGGCAGGCGTCGTTGAAGCCCACGCGCGGGAACCGGTCACCGGTCTCACCGGCCGGCTTGTCGTCCAGCTTCCAGTGCCACGTGTCGTACAGCGGCACATCGCGGTCAGCCACTTCAGTGAACTCCTCGCCCGTCTTGTACGGGTTACGGTCGGCGACCGGCGGGGGTGTGTGCATCCCGGCGGGCCGCACCTCCTGCTGCCCGCCGCCCTGCGCCAGCGCCCACGACATCCCTCCCGCCAGACCAACCGCCACGGCGGCCACGCCTGCCCGCAGCCGCACGCGCCGCCGGTTCCCCCGCGCACGTACCTCCGCGGCGCTCGGCATCCGCAGTGTGACGTCGTCCAGCAGCTCCTCGACCTCAGCCATGGCTGACAACCCCCTCCGACGGGACAGTGGTATCGGCGAGCCGCTCGCCGAGGATCTTCCGGGCCCGGCTGAGCCGGGTGCGTACAGCACCGCTGGAGGCGCCCGTCTCGCGAGCCACCTGCTCCACCGGCAGGTCGAGAAGGTGATGCAGGACCACCACCTGCCGCTGGTCCGGGGTCAGTTCGCGCAGCGCCCCGATCAACGCCACACGGTCCGCGGACAGTTCGGGAGAGTTCCCCGGCGGCCCGTGTCTGAGATGCGCGAGCAGACGGTTGCGGGTCCTGCGCCAGGTGCTGATCGCCAGCCGTGCCGCGACCGTGCGCACCCACGGCAGCGGATCCCCCTCACGGGTCAGCCGGTCCCACCGCTGCCAGGCGCGCACGTACGCCTCCTGCACGGCGTCCTCGGCTTCCGCGAGATCGCCGGTGACGGCATAGATCGTGGCAACCACGCGCTTGGCCGTAGCCGCGTAGAACGCGTCGAACTCGTCCGACTGCGTCGGCATCTTCCCTCCGCTCCTTGTCCGTTCGTCCCTTCTGCCATGAACACGCCTGGGAGCCGACGGATGTTACGCACGACTTTTCGGGCCGTACGCAACGAAGGGCGCCCGGACCACATGGTCCGGGCGCCCTTCGTTCAGGCACAGAGCACTACGCCGCGTGGACGACGTCCTTCTCCTCGGCGAAGTGGCACGCGGACTCGTGTGCCGCCGGGGTGTCGGCGCCCTTGAAGCGCTCGGGGATCGCCAGCAGCGGGACCTCCGTGGCGCACTTCTCCTCGGCCTTCCAGCAACGGGTGCGGAAGCGGCAGCCGGACGGCGGGTTCGCGGGCGACGGCACATCGCCGACGAGGATGATCCGCTCGCGGCCCTCGCGGGCGGCCGGGTCGGGAACCGGGACCGCCGACAGCAGCGCCTGGGTGTAGGGGTGCGTCGGGTGGTCGTAGATCTGCGTGTCCGTACCGATCTCGGCCATCTTGCCGAGGTACATCACGCCGACCCGGTCCGAGATGTGCCGGACGATCGACAGGTCGTGGGCGATGAAGAGGTAGGAGAGGTTGAACTCGTCCTGCAGCTTCTCCATCAGGTTGATGACCTGAGCCTGGACCGAGACGTCCAGGGCCGAGACCGGCTCGTCGCAGATGATGATCTCCGGGTTGAGCGCGAGGCCGCGGGCGATGCCGATGCGCTGGCGCTGGCCGCCGGAGAACTGGTGCGGGTACCGGTTGATGTACTCCGGGTTGAGACCCACGACGTCCAGGAGCTCCTGGACCTTGCGGCGGCGGTCACCCTTGGGCGCCACCTCCGGGTGGATGTCGAAGGGCTCCCCGATGATGTCGCCGACCGTCATGCGCGGGTTCAGCGAGGTGTACGGGTCCTGGAACACCATCTGGATATTGCGGCGTACGGCCTTCAGCGCGCGGCCGGACAGCCTGGTGATGTCCTGGCCCTTGTAGAAGACCTCGCCGGCGGTCGCCCGCTCCAGCGTCATCAGCAGCTTGGCGACCGTGGACTTGCCACAGCCGGACTCGCCGACGATGCCGAGCGTCTCACCCTGGTAGAGATCGAAGGAGATCCCGTCCACGGCCTTGACCGCACCCACGTTCTTCTTGAACAGGATGCCCTGGGTCAGCGGGAAGTGCTTGACCAGGTTACGGACCTGAAGGATCGGCTCACCCTGCGAAACGGGCGCCTCGATGGCGGCGACCGCCTCGGCCTCGGTGGCGGCGTCGACCGTCTCGACGTCGGTGACGTTCGGGGTGGCGTCCATGGGCTCGTCGGACTTGTTGAGCTCAGCCATGGATCGTCTCCTTCCAGAAGTGGCACGCGCTGCCGCGGCCGACCAGTTCCGTGCCGTCCTGCTCGGAGACCGGAAGCAGTGCCGGGATCTCGGAGCGGCAGATGTCCTCCGCCATCGTGCAGCGCGGGTTGAACGCACAACCGGACGGTACGCGCAGCAGGTTGGGCGGCAGACCCTTGATGGCGAAGAGCTCCTTGCCCTTCTGGTCCAGGCGCGGGATGGAGTCGAGAAGGCCGCGGGTGTACGGGTGCGCGGGGCGCTTGTAGAGCTCGTGCACCGGGGCGGTCTCGACGATCCGGCCCGCGTACATGACCGCGATCTTGTCCGCGACGTCGGCGACCACGCCGAGGTCGTGGGTGATCAGGATCAGACCCATGTTGTACTCGCGCTGGAGTTCCGCGAGCAGGTCCATGACCTGAGCCTGGACCGTCACGTCAAGAGCCGTGGTGGGCTCGTCGGCGATGATCAGGTCCGGCTCCAGGGCCAGCGCCATGGCGATCATGATGCGCTGACGCATACCGCCGGAGAACTGGTGGGCATAGTCGTTGACCCGGGCCGCGGCGGCCGGGATCTTGACCCTGTCCATCAGCTCGACGGCCTTGGCCTTGGCCTCCTTCTTGGACAGGCCCTCATGGACCCGGAACATCTCGGCGAGCTGGTAGCCCACGGTGAGGACCGGGTTCAGCGAGGAGAGCGCGTCCTGGAAGATCATGGCGATCTTGCGGCCACGGATCTGCCTGCGCTCCTCGTAGGACATCTTGAGCATGTCCTGGCCGCGGAAGAAGATCTCTCCCTGCGGGATCCTGCCGGGCGGCATGTCGAGGATGCCCATGATCGCCTGCGCGGTCACGGACTTGCCGGAGCCGGACTCGCCGAGCACGGCGAGCGTCTCACCGGCGTTCACGCTGTAGTTGACGCCGTTGACCGCCTTGGCCACACCGTCACGGGTGTGGAACTCCACGTGCAGGTCGCGGACTTCGAGGAGCGAGCCCTCGTAGTCGTTGCCGTCGCGCGGGGCGGGGACAGACGCGGTCTTGTCAATGATGGTCATGTCGTACGCCCTCCTCAGCGCAGCTTGGGGTCGAGGGCGTTGCGGACGGCTTCGCCGAGCATGATGAACGCCAGAACGGTGATGCTCAGCATGATCGAGGGGTACAGCAGGATGTGCTGCGCCGTCCGGATCTGCTGGACACCGGTGGAGATGTCGACGCCCCAGGAAACGATGGGCGAGGACAGGCCCAGACCCAGGTACGACAGGGTCGCCTCGGCCGAGATGTAGCCGCCGAGGGCGATGGTCGCGACGACGATCACCGGGGCCATGGCGTTCGGCAGGATGTGCCGGAACAGGATCCGAGTGGTGCCGGCGCCGAGGGCCTTGGCGGCCTGGACGTAGTCGGCCTGCTTGATGGTGATCACCGCACCACGCATGACGCGGGTGATCTGGGTCCAGCCGAGGAACGCGAGGGCGAAGACGACCACCCAGATGGTGCGCTGGGTGAAGGACTGCAGCACGACCATGGCGCCGAGCAGGAACGGGATACCGAAGAAGATGTCGGTGACCCGCGAGAGGATCGCGTCGACGATGCCGCCGAAGTAGCCCGCGATCATGCCCATGATGCCGCCGACGATGGTGGTGATCAGGGTGACGCAGATGCCGACGATGACCGAGGCACGGGTGCCGTAGATCAGTCGGGCGTATACCGGGCGTCCCTGGCCGTCGTAGCCGAGCCAGCCCTCCGAGCCGACGCTGCCGAGCTCCGGCTTGCCGAGGTAGTGGTGCACCAGGTCGCCGACCGTGGGCGAGGCACTGGTGAACCAGCCCGGGAAGGCCGTGATGACCAGCAGGAAGAAGATCAGAACCGACGACACCAGGAAGTAGGGGTTACGGCGCAGATCCGCCCAGGCGTCTCCCCACAGGCTGCGCGCCTTCTCCGGCTTCTGGGGCGCGGGGGCGGCGGCGGAGGGCGGCGCGATGGCGTCCTCGGTCGCGACAGCCGCGGTCTTGGTCACGTCAGGCATAACGGATCCTCGGGTCCAGGACCGCGTACAGCAGGTCGATGAGCAGGCTGGTGACGAGGTAGACGAGCACCAGGATGGTGACGAGGCCGACCAGGGTGGTGCCCTCACGTCGGCTGATCGACTCGTAGATGACGCCGCCGATGCCCTTGACGTTGAAGATGCCTTCGGTGACGACCGCACCGCCCATCAGGGCGCCGATGTCGGTGCCGAGGAAGGTGACGACGGGGATCATCGAGTTGCGCATCAGGTGGACACCGATGATCCGGCGCTTGGGCAGACCCTTGGCCACGGCAGTGCGCATGTAGTCGGCGCGCAGGTTCTCCGCCATCGAGGTGCGGGTGAGCCGGGCGACGTAGGCGAGCGAGAGGCCGCCGAGCACGATGGCCGGCGCGATCAGCTCGGACCACTTCTGCTCGTTGCTCACGTTCGGCGACATCCAGCCCAGCTCGAAGGCGAAGACCAGCTTGATGATGAAGCCGAGGACGAACACCGGAATCGAGATGATCAGCAGAGTGAAGATCAGGATCCCGTTGTCGGCGAGGCGGCCGGCCCGCAGACCGGCGATGACGCCGAGGCCGATGCCGAAGATGAGCTCGAAGGCGAAAGCCAGCGCCGCGAGTTGCAGGGTGATGGGGAACGCGTCGCCCAGCACGTCGGTGACCGGCCGCCCATTGCGGATCTGGTTACCGAAGTCGAAGTGCAGGACGATATTGGTCATGTAGTTCCAGTACTGCTCCCAGATTGGGAGATCCAGCCCCAGTTCGTGTCTCTTCGCGGCGAGAGTCGCCGGGTCGACGCCCTTGTCGCCGAACAACCCCGCCACGGGGTCGCCCGGGAGGCTGTAGACCATGAAGAAGATCAGAAAGGTTGTCCCGAGAAAGACCGGGATCATCTGGAGCAGTCGTCGTGCGACATAGCGCCCCATCATGCCTCCGTTGAGATGTGACAGCAGCAGCCGACGAGCCCTCCCACGGCATCCGCACCCCAGTGGGTACACGAATGCCGTGGAAGGGCCCCCCAGCCGCTGCGTAAGAGCCAGGTGTGGGAACTGACCTGTCGTCAGCCCTGCACCGGCGTGCGGACTACGCTTGGGCGATTACTTCTTGACCTCGACGCCGGTCAGGATCGGGTCACCGTCCTGGCCGTACTTCACGCCGGAGACCTTCTCCGAGTAGCCCGCGTTGACCTTGTAGTACCAGAGCGGGATCGACGGCATGTAGTTGACCAGGTCCTTCTCGATGGCCTGGAACTGCTTCACCGAGTCGTCGAGCGTCGCGGCGCTGTCAGCAGCCGCGATCTTGGCGTCGAGCGCCTTGTTGGAGAATCCGCCCTGGTTACCCGCCGCGCCCGTACGGAACAGGTCGCTGATGAAGTTGGAGTTGACGGGGTAGTCAAGCACCCAGCCGGAGCGGTAGATCGACTTGACCTGCTGGCTCTTACGAGCGGTCAGGTCGGCCTGGAAGTCCGGCTTGCTGTCACCGGTGCACTTGACGCCGGTCGCCTGGGTGATGCTGTTGCAGACCGCGTCGACCCACTCCTTGTGGCCGCCGTCCGCGTTGAACTGGATGAAGATCTCGTTCTTCGGGACGCCGCCGCCGGCCTTGATGAGCTCCTTGGCCTTGGCGGGGTCGAACTTGGTGACGTCGCCCGCGGCGTTCTCCTGGTAGCCCACGACGCCCTTGGCGACCCAGCCCGTGGCCGGCTCGCGGGTACCCTGCAGCACCGTCTTGGTGATGGTGTTGCGGTCGATGGCCATGGACAGACCCTGGATGACCTTCGGGTCGACCGCCTTCGGCTTCTTCCACTGGTCCGCGTAGAAGGCGATGGCCAGCGTCTGGATCGCGGAGTACGCCTGGTCGACGGCGCGGTCGCCGAGGTCCTGGCGGTAGACCGGGAGGTCCTTCGGGCCGATCTGACGCAGGACGTCCACGTTGCCGGACTTCAGGTCCTCGTAGGCGGCCTCAAGGGTGGTGTAGTTCTTGAAGACCACACCGCCGTTCTTCGCCTTGTTCGAGCCCTTGTAGGCGTCGTACCGGACGATCTTGATCTGCTTCTTGTGGTCCCAGCTCTCGAACTTGTAGGGACCGTTGCCGACCGGCTTCTCGCCCGCAGCCTTGGGGTCCTTGTAGAAGGACGCCGGCAGCGGCGCGAAGACGATGTAGGCAAGCTTGTGACCGAAGGCCGGGACGGCACTCTTCAGCTCGATGGTGAAGGTGCTGTCGTCGACGACCTTCAGGCCCTCCATGGCCTGGGCGGTCGGCTTGGCGCCTTCCTTCTCCGGGTGCAGGGCGTCGAAGCCCTTGATGTCCGCGAACCAGGAAGCCAGGCCCTGGGCGTTGCTGATGTTGGCGTTCCAGTTCCACGCGTCCACATAGGACTTGGCGGTCACCGGGGTGCCGTCGTGGAAGGTCCAGCCCTTCTTGAGCTTGACGGTCCACTTCTTGGAGTCGGTGGTCTCCACCGACTCGGCGTTGATCATCTCCAGCGAGCCGTCAGCCTTGTAGTCGACCAGGGTCGAGAACAGGCCGGCCATGACCGCGGAGCCGTTGGACTCCATCGTGTCACCGGTGTGCAGGAGCTTCTCCGGCTCACCCAGCTCGATCGAGAAGATCCCGTTCGGGTCAACTCCACCCTTGGCGCTGGAACCACTGTCCTTGTCTCCGCCACCACAGGCGGTTGCTGCCAGGGCGACGACTATTGCACCCGCTACCCACTTGGCGCTCTTGGCACCGCGCATGGGTTCCTCCTCATGAGTCCACTTGTCACTACAAGAGGGGCACGTTCTACGCGCGCTGACACCCCTGACAGCGTGAACGTCAAGTGCCCCGAGTGTGCTCGTGAGTCGGCACTCCCCACAGCGCCTGACCCGTTGACCCGAGCTCAATGGAGCCAACTATTGAGTACGCCCGGGCCATTAACCACACTTTATGGGTCTCGTTTTGACAACATCGCCGGACCCCGAGTGCCCGAAATCCGGACAAACTGAGCACAGACAGACACACGCGAAACGGACCCTTAACACACGTTCCGGAGATCAGCGTCCGATATACGGACGATCGAGCCGGAAAATGGAGTTGACGAACGGCTCGGCCCCCTCCGTGTCGCCGAGGGGGCCGAGCCGTTTGTGACGAAGCGTCAGTTGCGCTTGGCGCGCGAGGCGGTGCGGCCGCGCTCCTTCTGGTCCAGGACGACCTTGCGAATGCGTACGGTCTCCGGGGTCACCTCGATGCACTCGTCCTCGCGGCAGAACTCCAGGGACTGCTCCAGCGACAGCTTCCGGGCCGGCACCACGTTCTCGGTGGTGTCCGCGGACGCGGCGCGCATGTTGGTGAGCTTCTTCTCCTTGGTGATGTTCACGTCCATGTCGTCGGCCCGGGAGTTCTCGCCGACGATCATGCCCTCGTAGACCTCGGTGCCGGCCTCGGTGAAGATGACACCGCGCTCCTGGAGGTTGACCATGGCGAACGGCGTCACCGAACCGGATCGGTCCGCCACCAGCGAACCGTTGTGACGGGTGCGCAGCTCGCCGAACCACGCCTCGTGGCCCTCGAAGATGGAGTGCGCGATGCCCGTGCCACGGGTCTGGGTGAGGAACTCCGTACGGAAGCCGATGAGGCCACGCGACGGGACGATCCACTCCATGCGGATCCAGCCCGAGCCGTGGTTGGTCATGGTCTCCATACGGCCCTTGCGGGTCGCCATCAGCTGTGTGATGGCGCCGAGGTGCTCCTCGGGAGAGTCGATCGTCATGCGCTCGATCGGCTCGTGCGTCTTGCCGTTGATCTCCTTGGTGACCACCTCGGGCTTGCCGACGGTCAGCTCGAAGCCCTCACGGCGCATCTGCTCGACCAGGATGGCGAGCGCGAGCTCACCACGGCCCTGGACCTCCCAGGCGTCGGGGCGCTCGGTGTCCAGGACGCGGAGCGAGACGTTACCGATGAGCTCCCTGTCCAGGCGGTCCTTCACCTGGCGGGCGGTGACCTTGTGGCCCTTGCCGCCCTTGCCGACCAGCGGCGAGGTGTTCGTACCGATGGTCATGGAGATGGCGGGCTCGTCGACCGTGATCAGCGGCAGCGCGATCGGGTTCTCGGGGTCGGCCAGAGTCTCGCCGATCATGATGTCCGGGAATCCGGCGACCGCACAGATGTCGCCCGGGCCCGCCTTCTCGGCCGGCTTACGGGTGAGCGCCTCGGTCATCATCAGCTCGGTGATGCGGACATTGGACTTCGTGCCGTCACGCTTGATCCACGTGACGGTCTGGCCCTTGCGCAGCTCGCCCTGCTCGACGCGGCACAGCGCGATACGGCCGAGGAAGTTGTCGGCGTCCAGGTTGGTGACATGGGCCTGGAGCGGCGCGGCCTCGTCGTACTCGGGAGCCGGGACGTGCTCGAGGATCGCGGTGAAGAACGGCTCAAGGTTCTCGCTGTCGGCCGGGACGGTGCCGTCCTCCGGCTTGGTCAGCGAGGCGACGCCGTCACGGGCACAGGCATAGACGATCGGGAACTCGATCTGCTCCTCGTCGGCGTCCAGGTCCAGGAACAGGTCGTAGGTCTCGTTGACGACCTCGTCGATCCGCGAGTCCGGGCGGTCCGTCTTGTTGATACAGAGGATGACGGGCATCCGGGCCTGCAGCGCCTTGCGGAGCACGAAGCGGGTCTGCGGAAGCGGGCCCTCGGAGGCGTCGACGAGCAGGACGACCGCGTCGACCATCGACAGACCGCGCTCCACCTCGCCGCCGAAGTCGGCGTGGCCGGGGGTGTCGATGATGTTGATCGTGATCGGGGCCCCGCCGACCTTGGGGTGGTACTTCACGGCGGTGTTCTTCGCCAGGATCGTGATGCCCTTCTCACGCTCCAGGTCGTTCGAGTCCATCATGCGGTCGTCGAGGTGCTCGGCATCGTGCGCGGCGAAGGCGCCGGCCTGCTTCAGCATGGCGTCGACCAGGGTGGTCTTGCCGTGGTCGACGTGGGCGACGATGGCAACGTTACGGATGTCGTGGCGCGTGGGCATGCTGGCTGGGGCTTCTCTCGATCGTGGGATCAGGCGTTTGATGGTCGTAGCCTCGTCCGCCCGCCGGGCGGACACGCCTCGGCTGGTCCCATGGTACGGGGCCGCCGCGCCGGGGGCTTCCCGGGCCGATCGGGAGAAGGTTCCTGCGTCAGTCGGGAGCTCTGTGGGGAGCGGTGAAACCGGGATCTGAAAGCCTGGGTCAAGGGTGAGACGATCCTGCCCGCCGGCGGCGCCGGCGGGCAAGGAAATTGAGCCAGTTCTGAGGTTGTGAGCCGCTGCTTCCCGCTACTTCTTGATGTTCTTCGGGGCCCCGGCCGTCGGCATCTTGAATCCGATGTCCTGGTAGCGGGGAGCGGCGAAGCCGAAGGCCCCGGCGTTGGCCACCTTGGGCCTGGCCGCGACCAGCTCGGGTCGCTGATAGAGCGGAATGGACCCGGCCGCCGCCCAGATCCGGGCGTCGGCCCTGCGCATCAGGTCACGGGCCGCGCTCTCGTCCAGCTCGGCGGCCGCCTGGTCGAAGAGCTGGTCGATGTAGTCGGAGCCGACGCGGGTGTAGTTCTGCTCCACCAGCAGCGAGCCGTCGGTGGCGGGCTCGGGCTTGGCGTAGATCGGGCGGGCGTCGGTCGCCGGGTAGGCGGTGGCGGGCCAGGAGTACAGCGCCATGTCGTAGTCGCCCGAGGCGATGTGGTCCTTGAAGTAGCTGTCGTCGGAGACCTTGGTGATCTCGGTGTGCACGCCGATGCGGTCCAGCATCTGCGCGATCTTGTTTCCGACGGTGCGCAGCGCCTCGGAGCCGGGGCCCGAGGGGAGGACGAAGCGCAGGTTGAGCGGCTTGCCGTTCTTGCCGACGGTGGTGGCTGCGCGGGCGGGGGCGGCGGTACCGCGCGGGGCGTACGCCCCGGCGACGGCGCCGTTCCGTTGCTGGGCGCCCGTCCTGGACCCGGCGGCGTCGTCGTCGAGTGACTCGGCCTGGCGCTGCACGGCCATGCCCTGGTTGGCAGCGGCGGGCGCGGGGGCGAGGATGTGCGAACCGGTCGAGCCGCTCTCGGGGCCGTGACCGGCGCTGTCGGGCTTGTCGTCGCCGATGATGTACAGCCCCTCGTTCGACGCGACGTCCTCTTCCTTCTTCTTCTCGGCCGCTTCCTTGGCGGCTTCCTTGGGCGCCTGGTTGGGCCCGGCCTTGGGTGAAGGCTTGTCGGAGGCCGCGGTGGCGGGGGGCTTCTTCCTGTCGGTTTCGCCCTCGCCACCCGCCTTGGCCGGGGCGGGCTTCATGCGCGCCCCCGCGGGCGTCCAGCCGGCGTCGGCCAGCAGCGCCTGCGCCTCCTGGGTGTTCTGGTCTCCGAGCGCGCCGCTGTTGTCGCTGTACGCCCGCTGCCCGGCCAGCGCCAGATGGCTCCCGGGCGGGGTGGCGGGCAGGCCGAGTGGAGTCAGCACGGCTTCGGCCAGCTCCTCGCGGTCCAGTGCGCGGGCCACGGCCCGGCGTACCCGGTCGTCGGCGAGCGGTCCGGACTCGCCGTTCAGCGCGAGCTGGGTGTAGGCGGGCTCCAGTGACTTGCGTACGACATAGCCGCGCAGGGCGTTCTGTGCGGTGGCGTACTCACTGATCGCCTCGGCGGTCTGCTTGCGGGCCAGCCCGGCGGCCTCGGCCTGCTGCTTGTTCGAGCCGTTGGCCATTGCCCAGGACTTGAGCGCCCCGGACGGGGTGACGGCGGCGCCGGGCCCCTGGCTGAGCGGCTGGCCGGCCGCGCCCTTGTTCTTCCGGGCGAGGGCGATGCGGTCCGCCGTGGCGCGGTCGATCTCGGCGAGATCGAGGCTGCCGGCGGCGAGGGCCGCGGCGCGCTTGTCGCGCGGCACGGCGGTCAGCACCAGTTGCTCCAGCTTGGCCCTGGACCCCCACCAGCGCGGGTTGCGTACGAGGGTGGCCGTGCCCGCCTTGGGGTCGAGGCCCTTCAGCTGGAAGGGGCCGGCCGTCGTGTTGAGCGCCGTGCGTGCTCCGTCGTTGAAGGAGGCCGGGGTCCCGGTCACTTCCTTGGGGTAGAGCGGTGTGAAGAGGGATTTCCAGTCCGCGTACGGCTTCTTGAAGGTGATCTTGACTTCGAGGTCGTCGGCGCCTCGTTCGATCTTCTCGATCCGCTCGTAGCCCGCGTTGCGGGCCGTCCAGAACGCCGAGTTCTTGCCGCTCAGCGCGCGCCACTGCGAGACGAAGTCGGCCGCGCCGATCTCCCTGCCGTCGCTCCACACCGCCTGCTGGTTGAGCTTGTAGAGGACGACCTGCTTGGGCTCGCGCTTGACGACCTTCGCGGACTCGACGAAGTCAGGATTGCGCTGCGGCCGTCCGCGCCGGTCGAGGGTGAACAGGGCGGGAAGCACGGCACCGGCGATACGCGTCGTGGCGGCGTCCGCGTCGGCCTGGAAGGTGTTGAGCGTGGTGGGCATCGCGTCGATGGCCCAGCGCAGCGTGCCGCCCTCGGCGATCAGGTCACGCCCGGCGGGCGCGATGTCCTGGGCCGCGGCTCTGGCGTCGCCGTCCGTATCGCCGGAGCCGCAGCCCGACAGGACGGGCAGAGCGAGCACCCCACTGGTGAGAAGCGCGACGGAACGGAGCGTCCGGGAGCATGTCCTCCCGCGTGGCGCGTCGACCTCGGGCATGGCTTGTACCTCATCGTCCTGTTTTGCGGAATTTAGGGATGATCACACCGATTCCCGTCCACTGAAGTGGACGAAGCCGGGCAGTCGGTGGCGACACGGCGCGGGTCGGCTCAAGGTCACCCGTGCGGCCCAAGGGGGAATCCGGCACAGCGCCACCAAAAGGGACAAAATGAGGGGAGTGAGGTTCGAACCACAAGGGCGCGCTGACAGCGCATGCGCCGGGAATCCCCGTACGTCCCCTTCACAAGCGGGGATGTGACGCGCGACACTCGCAGGCGCATGAGCGAAGCCACCGCACCCTGCGGAAGTGAGGGCGAGTCATGTCCCAGCAGGAAGATCTGACGGCGATCCAGCAGCGCCTCGACGAGCTCGTCCAGCGTGTCGGCGATCTGGAACGGACCGTCGATCAGCTGCGTGGCGCCGGCCCGGCCGCGCCCGCCGAGTCGAAGACACCAGAGCGCCCCGAGCTGGTCACCATCCCCGACGTGCCGTACAACCACGCCCTGTGGACGGACTCGGACGACGAGGGCCTGGGCGTCCAGGACCGGCACGCCCCCTAGGAGATCTCGTTGGCCACAGGCACTGAACCACCACAAATCAATACAGGCGTGCACGGCGCGACGCGCGCCGCCATCAGCCCGCGACATCTGCGGACCGACCGCTGGTGGCTGGCGCCCGCGCTGACCGCCGGCGGGCTGCTCGCCTTCATCGTCTACTCGACCTGGCGCGCGTTCGCCAACGCCGACTACTACGCGGCGCCGTATGTCTCGCCGTTCTACTCCCCGTGTCTGGCGGAGAACTGCGCGACGATGCGGGGCGGCCCCAACTGGGAGATCTTCGGCAGCTGGTGGGGCCTGTCCCCCGCGCTGCTGATCCTGATCTTCCCGCTGGGCTTCCGGCTGACCTGCTACTACTACCGCAAGGCCTACTACCGGGGCTTCTGGGCCTCTCCACCGGCCTGCGCGGTCGCCGAGCCGCACAAGAAGTACACCGGCGAGACCCGCTTCCCGCTCATCCTGCAGAACATCCACCGGTACTTCTTCTACGCGGCGCTGCCGGTCGCCGGGATCCTCACGTACGACACCGTGCTCGCCTTCCGCGACGAGCACTACGCGTGGGGACACATGGGTCTGGGCACGGTGGTCTTCCTGGTCAACATCGCGCTGATCTGGGCGTACACCCTCTCGTGCCACTCCTGCCGGCACATCATCGGCGGCCGGCTGAAGCACTTCTCACAGCACCCGGTGCGCTATCGCCTGTGGGGCTGGGTCGGCAAGCTGAACGAACGGCACATGCTCCTCGCGTGGGCCTCGCTGATCAGCGTCGCGCTCGCCGACTTCTACGTCTATCTCGTCGCGTCCGGTGCCTTCGACGATCCGAGGTTCTTCTGATGGGTGGGGCGTTCTGACATGACGCAACTCGAACGGCAGCAGTGGGACGTCGTGGTGGTGGGCGCGGGCGGTGCGGGCCTGCGGGCCGCCATCGAGGCACGCGAGCGCGGCGCCCGTACGGCGGTGATCTGCAAGTCCCTCTTCGGCAAGGCCCACACCGTCATGGCCGAGGGCGGTATCGCGGCCTCCATGGGCAATGTGAACGCCGGGGACAACTGGCAGGTGCACTTCCGCGACACCATGCGCGGCGGAAAGTTCCTCAACCAGTGGCGGATGGCGGAGCTGCACGCGCGCGAGGCGCCCGACCGGGTGTGGGAGCTGGAGACCTGGGGCGCGCTCTTCGACCGCACGGCCGACGGAAAGATCTCCCAGCGCAACTTCGGCGGGCACGAGTACCCGCGTCTCGCGCATGTCGGCGACCGGACGGGCCTTGAGCTGATCCGTACCCTCCAGCAGAAGATCGTCTCGCTGCAGCAGGAGGACAAGGCCGAATTCGGGGACTACGAAGCCCGGTTGAAGGTCTTCCAGGAGTGCACGGTCACGCGCGTCCTCAAGGACGGTGACCGCGTGAGCGGCACCTTCTGCTACGAGCGGGAGTCCGGGCGCTTCTTCGTGCTTGAGGCCCCTTCGGTGGTGCTCGCCACCGGCGGGATCGGCAAGTCCTTCAAGGTGACGTCGAACTCCTGGGAGTACACCGGGGACGGGCACGCGCTGGCGCTGCTCGCGGGTGCTCCGCTGCTCAACATGGAGTTCGTGCAGTTCCATCCGACCGGGATGGTCTGGCCGCCGTCGGTGAAGGGCATCCTCGTCACGGAGTCGGTGCGCGGCGACGGCGGGGTGCTGCGCAACTCCGAGGGCAAGCGGTTCATGTTCGACTACGTGCCCGACGTCTTCAAGGAGAAGTACGCGCAGTCGGAGGAGGAGGGCGACCGCTGGTACGAGGACCCGGACAACAACCGCCGTCCTCCTGAGCTGCTGCCGCGCGACGAGGTGGCCCGTGCCATCAACTCCGAGGTGAAGGCGGGCCGCGGCTCCCCGCACGGCGGCGTGTTCCTGGATGTCTCCACCCGGATGCCGGCCGAGGTCATCAGGCGCCGGCTGCCGTCGATGTACCACCAGTTCAAGGAGCTGGCGGACGTCGACATCACGGCGGAGGCCATGGAGGTCGGACCGACCTGCCACTACGTGATGGGCGGCATCGCCGTCGAGTCCGACACCGCGGCGGCGGTCGGCGTTCCCGGCCTGTTCGCGTCGGGCGAGGTCGCCGGCGGGATGCACGGCTCCAACCGGCTCGGCGGCAATTCCCTGTCCGACCTGCTGGTCTTCGGTCGGCGGGCGGGGCTGCACGCGGCCGAGTACGCCGAGGGGCTCAGCGCCCGCCCGGCCGTCGAGGAGGCCCAGATCGACGCCGCCGCGGCGGAGGCGCTGCGTCCGTTCAGCGCCGAGGGCCCCGACGAGGGCGCACAGCCGGAGAATCCGTACACCCTCCACCAGGAACTCCAGCAGACGATGAACGACCTGGTCGGCATCATCCGGCGCGAGGCGGAGATGGCGCAGGCGCTGGACAAGCTGGCGAATCTGCGCGTGCGGGCACGGCGCGCCGGGGTCGAGGGCCACCGGCAGTTCAACCCCGGCTGGCACCTCTCGCTGGACCTGCGGAACATGCTGCTGGTCAGCGAGTGCATCGCGCGGGCGGCACTGGAGAGAACCGAGAGCCGCGGCGGGCACACCCGCGAGGATTGCCCGGCCATGGAGCGCGAGTGGCGGCGGATCAATCTGCTGTGCCAACTCGTCGACCCCACAGGCGGGCTCGCGGCCGCCGATCCGGTGAGCGGCCAGATCGCGCTCGTACGCAAGACGACCGAGCCCATCCGTCCCGACCTGCTCGCCCTCTTCGAGAAGGAGGAGCTGGTCAAGTACCTCGCCGAAGAGGAGCTCTACGAGTGAGCAGCTACACAGCGGCCTTCAAGGTCTGGCGGGGCGACCAGGACGGCGGGGGTCTTGAGGACTTCGCCGTCGAGGTGAACGACGGCGAGGTGGTCCTGGACATCATCCACCGCCTCCAGGCCACCCAGGCCTCCGATCTCGCCGTCCGCTGGAACTGCAAGGCGGGCAAGTGCGGTTCGTGCAGCGCGGAGATCAACGGGCGGCCGCGGCTGCTGTGCATGACGCGAATGTCGGTCTTCTCGCGCGAGGAGACGATCACGGTGACGCCGCTGCGGGCGTTCCCGGTGGTGCGGGACCTGGTGACGGATGTGTCCTTCAACTACGCGAAGGCACGGGAGATCCCCTCCTTTGTGCCCCCGCCGGGGGTGACGGCGGGTGAGTACCGCATGCAGCAGATGGACGTGGACCGCTCACAGGAGTTCCGCAAGTGCATCGAGTGCTTCCTGTGCCAGGACACCTGCCATGTGGTGCGCGACCACGAGGAGAACAAGACGGCGTTCGCCGGTCCGCGCTTTCTGATGCGGGTGGCGGAGCTGGACATGCACCCGCTGGACGCGGCGGCCGAGACGGGCCTGGACCGCAAGAAGGCGGCCCAGGACGAGCACGGGCTGGGCTACTGCAACATCACGAAGTGCTGTACGGAGGTGTGCCCCGAGGGCATCAAGATCACCGACAATGCG
Organism: Streptomyces sp. NBC_00322; assembly: GCF_036147535.1. NCBI lineage: Bacteria > Bacillati > Actinomycetota > Actinomycetes > Kitasatosporales > Streptomycetaceae > Streptomyces > Streptomyces sp. NBC_00322. The sequence continues at coordinate 3,375,431 of NZ_CP108019.1, forward strand.
CTGATCCCGCTCAAGGAGCGGGCGGTGGACCGTAAGTACGACCCGCTGGTGTGGCTGGGCAACAAGATCACGCGGCGCGGGGCGGCTGACTAGGTCTGTCCGGCCGATCTTGCCGGGCGCGCGAGTCCGGTCGCGGAGGCCCATCGGGCGACATAGCCTCCCAAATGTGACGCGAATAGCCGCCCGGGCCCTCCTGGCCGTGCTGGTGGCGGCGTGGTGGCTGGTGGTGCCCGCCGCTCGATGCGCGCTCGCCGACGATCCGGCCGGCCTGTCCGGCGAGGGTCGGATCACCGGGGCCGGGTCGTGGGCCGCGGATCTGGTGCTGCCCATCGCGCTCGTCGCCGCGGCCGGTGCGATCGCCGCGTACAGCTCCGCCAAGCGCCGGAGGCGGACCGCGACGCGCACCACACCTCAGGGCGGCCAGGAGGGCTGGGGCCCGCCGCGGCAGGCGCACGAGAAGCCACCGGCCGACCTCGACGCCGAGACCCTCGACGCCGAGACCAGGCGGACGAACCGGTGGCCTTGGCCACGTCGGCGCAGGCGCAGGACCGGATGACGGGTGGGGCTGTGTCAGAACATGCTCAGCAGCTGTTCGACCGTGGGCTCCGCCGTCGAGTCCCCGTCGGGCAGGGCGAGTTCGAACCAGACCGTCTTGCCGCGCGGCGTCCGGCGCGAGCCCCAGGCCGCGCTCAGCAGCCCGACCAGCTGCAGTCCGCGGCCGCCCTCGTCGGTGTCGCGTGCCCGGCGCCGTCTCGGCTGCACCAGGCCCGCGTCCCACACCTCGCAGACGAGAGTGCGGTCACGCAGCAGCCGCAGCCGTATCTCGCCCTCGCCGTACCGCAGCGCGTTGGTGACCAGCTCGCTCACCAGCAGCTCGACCGTGTCCACGAGCGCCTCGAGGTCCCAGGTGACCAGCTGGGCACGGGCCAGCTCCCGGGCACGGCCGACGGAGCGGGGCTCGCGGGGCAGCCGCCAGTCGCCGACGGCGTCGACGGGCAGCCCCTGGATCCGGGCCATCAGCAGCGCGATGTCGTCCTCACCGTGCCGGGTGTCGAGCGTGCTCAGCACATGGTCACAGACGTCCTCGAGGGGTCGTACCGGATTGGTGAGCGCGGTGCGGAAGGCGCGCAGCCCCTCGTCGAGGGGGTGGTCGCGGGATTCGACGAGCCCGTCGGTGTAGAGGGCGAGGAGCGCGTCCTCCGCGAGCTCGACCTCGACCTCCTCGAAGGGCTCGCCGCCCACGCCGAGCGGCATCCCCGGCGGCACGTCGAGCAGCAGTGCCTCCTCGCCCGGTTCGACGAGGACGGGCGGCAGATGGCCGGCGTTGGCGAAGGTGCACCGCCGGGTGACCGGGTCATAGACGGCGTAGACGCAGGTCGCGAGATAGACCTCGGAGAGGTCGGCGTCGCGGGATTTGTGGGCGACGCGCGAGGCCTGCTGGGCGCCGCTGGGGGTGCCGAGCCCGCGGGCGATCTCGTCGAGCGCGGAAAGCACCTCGGCCGGCTCCAGGTCGAGCAGCGCCAAGGTCCGTACGGCCGTGCGCAGTTCGCCCATGGCGACCGCGGCCCGCAGTCCGCGGCCCATCACATCGCCCACGACCAGGGCGGTGCGGTGGCCGGGCAGTTCGATGACGTCGAACCAGTCGCCGCCGACCTCGGTGGCCGTGTTGCCCGGGAGATAGCGGCAGGCGATGTCCAGGCCCGCGGCCTCGGGGTCGCCGGGCGGCAGGAGGCTGCGCTGGAGGATCAGTGCCCGCTCGTGCTCCCTGCGGTAGAGCCGTGCGTTGTCCATACAGACCGCGGCCCGGGCGGCGAGTTCGACGGCGAGCGCCATGTCCCGCTCCCCGAAGGGCTCGCTCCCCTTCGTACGGGAGAACTGCACCAGGCCGACGACGGTGTCGTGCGCGACCATCGGGACGGCGAGGGTGGACTGTACGAGGCTGCCGTCCTCGCCCGGGATCGACTGGACGCGGGCGGTGCGCAGGGCCCTGGCGCAGGGCGAGTTGAAGGTATAGCGGTGGACCGCACCGAGGGCGATGGGGGCGGTGCCCTCCGGGTTGCAGCCCGGGGTGGCCAACAGCGGTGCGTCGGACACGGCGCTGGCGAAGGCGACCCGACGCAGTTCGGCGCTCCCGCCGCCGTATCCCTCGGCGTGCGGGGATCCCCATCTGCCGGGAGGTGCCTCGTCGCCGCTCAGGAGTCCTTGGCAGAGGTCGACGGAAGCGAGGTCGCAGAAGCCGGGGACGGCGACGTCGAGCAGTTCGCGGGCCGTGGTCTCCAGGTCGAGGGAGTTGCCGATGCGGGCGCTCGCCTCGTTGAGGAGGGCGAGATTACGGCGCGCGCTTGCGGCCTCGCGGGCGGCGATCTGACGACGGGTGACATCGGTGCCGATCCCGGCGACACCGATCGGGCGCCCGGATCCGCTGTGCACGCGGTAGAGGTTGATCGACCAGTGCCTGCGGTCCGCGCTGCCGGGTGCCGCGCCGACGATCTGGAGGTCGATGGCGGATTCGCCGGTCTCCAGCACCCGGCGCAGCGAGGCGGTCATCCGGTCGGCCTCGGCGCGGGAGAGATAGTCGTGGACGGTGCGTCCGCGGTGATCGTCTGCGGTGCCTCCGAAGACGGTCGCGAAGCGCTGGTTGGCGCGCTGCACGGTGAGATCCGTACCGAACAGGAGGAACCCAAAAGGAGATTGGCCGAAAATCGCCTGCGAAGCTGCAAGATCGGTCTCGATCCGGCGCAGTGCGCGGACGTCGACGACGATACAGAGCGCAGCCCTGTCGCCGCTCTCCGTCTCGGTCGGCATCACATAGACCTCGGCGATGCCGTGCGCGCCGCCCGCCCCCGGCATCCGGAACGGAACGAGGCCCGTCCACTCCTTGCCATCGAGTATCTCGGCCACGTGCCGGTGGCCGCGCGGGCGCAGCTCGGCGGGCATGAAGACCTCGACCGGGTCCCTTCCCCTGACCTCGTCTGCGGTGATGCCGAAGAGATCAATCGCACGCCGACTCCACTGGTCGACCAGCCCGTCGGGGCCGATCGAGAAAGAAGCGACCTTTATGTAGTCATAGATCGAGCCAGGCGGGCTGCTCTGCCACACGACAGTGCTCGCCGTCTCAGGTATTTCGCTCACGCGACCGTCCCCTCCAGCTCACCGCACCGGACCGGTCATGACCGCAGTATTCAGCACTACGGGCCAGACCGGCACGGCGTTCACGATCACAGCACGGTCTCGTTCATTTTCGGCCTACTCCCGGCCAGGTCGGAACCGTGCGTGGCGTGATCGTCGTCCCCCCACTCTTCTAACCAGTCAGCGGGAGCTCGAACCACACCGTCTTGCCCGTTCTCCCGCGCCTGGTGCCCCACCTACGAGCGGAACCAGCCACCAGCTGAAGCCCGCGTCCGCCCTCGTCGTCGGGCAGTGCGCTGCGCTCGGTAGGCGGATCCGGAAGGGGATCGGAGACTTCGACCAGCAGCGACGGGGAGGAGTCGCCCGGTTCGGGCCGGACCAGACGGACCCCGATGGGGCCCGATGCGTACCGCAGAGAATTGGTCACCAGCTCGCTGACCAGCAGCACGGTCACATCGCCGATCACCGAATCAAGCTTCCAGGCTCGCAGGGTGTCGCGCACGGCGTGCCGGGCAGCGCGCACGGAGTCGGGCTCCGCAGGGAAGGTCCACTCGACGCATTCACCCTCGGTGTCGATCACGCCGCTCACTTCCCCAGACCGGCAGCCCAGCAGACCCACGTCCTATTTCGGGGTTAATCAGCACATACCCGATATTTGGTGGGAGGTATCCCGGTCGGTACGGCAAGGTGCACACCGTGGCACGAACGGCGTAGGCCTCAGTCGCGGGCGCCGCCCCGCTCGCTTCCACGCAGCTCGCCCGCGCGCAGGCGCCGTGCGGCCTCCGCCACGGCGGGCCGGTCCTGGTCGAGCCAGTCGACGGCATCGGTCTCATGGGGGGCGAGCCAGCGCAGCTCGTCATGGTCCTCCAGCGGCCGGGGCTCCCCGGAGAGCAGCCGGGCGGTCCACACCTGGAGGACATAGCCGGGCTTGAGCGGCCACTCGCCGGGGATCCGCTCCAGCGGCTCGGTCTCGACGCCCAGCTCCTCACGCAACTCGCGCACCAGCGCCTGCTCGGGGCTCTCCCCCGGCTCCAGCTTGCCGCCGGGCAGTTCCCAGCGGCCGGCGAGCTCCTCGGGTGCGCTGCGGCGTGCGGCCAGCAGCCGCCCCTTGTCGCACACGGCGCCGGCCACCACAACACGATCCTTCATGCGCCGGAGCGTACTGGGCTCCGGCGCGTACTGGGCTCCGGCGCGTACTCGGCTAATGCGTCGTCTGGCCTATGCGCTCGACCCAGTACAGCTGCTTGTGTCCGCGGCCGTCGAGGGTGTCCGCGATCTGCTGGGCCTCGTCCCGGGTCGCGTACCGTCCGACGCGGTAGCGATTGCCGTTGTCGTCCTGCCGAATGACGAGCCAGGGGAGCAGAGCGGGGCTGTCGTTCATCGCGCCCCTCCCCGGGCCGGCCTGCAGGTCTGTAAGGATCGCCAGGAAACCGCACTACGCATATGCCCGAGCCTACGCCTGACCTTTACTCAGCGGATACGGATTTACACAAAGAGATATGAAAGAGGGCGCACCCGGCTGGATACGCCCCCCGCTGGCCGATTCCGGGCCTCACTGAGCCTCGGCTCCGCCCCGCGTCATGCCCCGCGGACCGGCATCGTCGGCACCGGCATCAGCACCGGACCGGCCGCCGAGCCGTCCGCCGGATTCTTGCGGCAGATGTCCCCGCACTCCGCGTCCAGCGAGCAGCACAGTGAGCAGATCGGTCCCGACTGGACGGGGCAGTCCGCGATGTCGGGCAGTTCGTAGGCCGTCTCGCACACGGTGCACGTGTGGGTGGCGGTGATGTCCTCGATCTCGACGCCGGGGCCGTTCACCGGGTTCGGCCGGGCCAGGTAGTACTTGCCTTTCGTCGCCCAGGCGATCAACGGGCAGAGGACGAGGGCGAGTCCGGCGGCGATGAAGGTCGAGAACGCCTCCGCGTACGTACCGAAGAGCCCGAAGAACGCCAGAATCGATACGGTCGATGCGATCACCATCGCGCCGAAGCCGGCCGGGTTCACCGCGTACAGATACGCCCGCTTGAACTCGATGTAGCTGGGGCTCAGCCCGATGCGCTTGTTGATGACCAGGTCGGCGGCGACGGCCGCGATCCAGGCGATGCCCACGTTCGAGTAGAAGCCGAGCAGCTTGCCCAGCATCGCGAACATATTCATCTCCATCAGCGTCAGCGCGATGGCGAGGTTGAGGAAGATGTACCAGACCCTGCCCGGGTGCTTGTGGGTGATGCGGGAGAAGAAGTTCGACCAGGACAGCGAACCGCTGTAGGCGTTGGTCACATTGATCTTGATCTGGGAGACGATCACGAACACCGCCGCGGCGGGCAGGGCGAACGAGCCGAGCCAGGGCTTGAGCGCCTCGATCTGCGGTGTGATCGGCTCCAGGGCGTGGGTCTTGCCGACGGCCTCCAGCGCGACGAAGGCGAGGAAGGCGCCGCCGAGCTGTTTGGCGGCTCCGATGATGACCCAGCCGGGTCCGGCGGCGAGCACGGCGAGGTTCCAACGGCGCTTGTTCGCCTCCGTCCTGGCGGGCATGAAGCGCAAGTAGTCGGCCTGTTCGCCGATCTGGGCGATGAGGGACAGTGCGACGCCCGTGCCGAGGCCGAAGCCGATCCAGGAGAAGCCCGAGCCCGCCCCTTCCGTACCCCCGAAGGAGCCGAACGCGCCCCAGGCGTCGGGGGCTTCGAAGGCCAGCACGAGGAAGGGCAGCACCATGCCGATGATCCAGACCGGCTGGGTCCATGCCTGCACCTTCGCCAGTGCGCCCATGCCCCGGAAGACGATCGGGATGACGATCAGCGTGGTGACCAGATAGCCGATCTCGACGGGCAGTCCGACGGCCTGGTGCATGGCCTGGGCCATGATCGAGCCTTCGAGGGCGAAGAAGATGAAGGTGAAGGAGGCGTAGATGAGGGAGGTGAGGGTCGAGCCGAAGTAGCCGAACCCGGCGCCGCGCGTGACGAGGTCCATGTCCAGGCCGTATTTCGCGCAGGCCCGCGCGATCGGAATGCCGGTGAGGAAGATGATGACCGCGGCGGTGAGGATCGACGCGAAGCCGCTGGTGAAGCCGTAGGTGAAGACGATCGACGCGCCGATCGCGAAGTCCGCGAGATAGGCGATGCCGCCGAGCGCGGTGCCCGCGACCATCGCGGGCGACCAGCGCCTGAACGAGTGCGGTGCATAGCGCAGCGAGTAGTCCTCGCGACTCTCGTCGGCGGCGAGCTTCGCGTAACTGCGCCTGGGCGGCTGTTCCGGAGCCTTCGTGGTGGGGGTGGCGGTGTCAGTCATCGGCAACATCCCGTTCGTCAGTCCGGTACGCGGGTACGGACGGGAAGGTAGGAGCGGGACATGACGGCCCGTCGCAGCGTGCGATTGCCCGTGCGTTACGGGACGCCGGGCGCGGTTAACTCGTGATCACGGGGGCCGGACGTGCTGTCCGGCTAACGGTCACTTCACCGGAAGGTGGTATGCGATCCGGTAGCGGTCCGCCGGGACGACGAGGTCCGCCGTCTCGACCGCACGCCCAGACGCGTAGTACGTCCGCTCGACGACCATCACCACATGGCCCGGTACGCCGCCGAGTGCCAGGAGCTCCTCCGCAAGCCCCGGCCGGGCGCCGACGTCCTCCGCCACGTTGTCCACGACGACGTCGATGGCGGCCATGCGCTCGACGACTCCGCAGCCGCCGAGCGGGCCCTCCTCGGGCAGCATCACCGGTGTGCGGCCGGTGACTTCGAGCGGCTCCCAGGAGGTGGAGAGCATCATCGCCTCGCCCGCGTCGCGGAACACATAGCGCGTACGCATCACCCGGTCGCCGAGCGGGATGCCGAGGCGAGCGGCGATCTCCGGGCTCGCGCCCTCCTGTTCACTGCTGGACTCCCAGGTGCCCCGGATCCCCTCCTCGGCCTGTTCCTGACGAAAGGGGTTGGCTCCGGACGGCGGGCGGTAGCCGGAGCGGGCGATCCGGCGCGGGACCGGCCGCTCGCGGACATAGGTGCCGGAGCCCGAGCGGCCCTCGACCAGGCCCTCCGCCATCAGGACCTTGCGCGCTTCCAGGGCGACGGTGTCGGAGACTCCGTACTCCTCACGGATACGGGCCTGCGAGGGAAGCCGGGTGTGCGGCGGCAGCGAGCCGTTGACGATCTTCTGGCGAAGGTCGCTCGCAACGCGCAGATAGGCGGGCTGCTCACCGAATGTCACTGGCACTCCCAACAGGTTGACAGACAGCAACAGCCTGGCAACCGTCGGTTGATGCCGCAAGCATGGGCCAGGGTTTCACTCGAAGTGATGAGTTGGGTTTAGGCAGGCACTTACCGCAGACATGGACGTCAATTCCGCCTCCACGCTTGACCTCAATGGTCCAGACCAATATGTTCCTGGCCATGCGTCGAAACTGCCGAAGATCCCTTGCCGGGGCGGCCGTTGCCGCCTGCTCCCTCTCCCTCCTCGCCGCGCTCGCGCCCAGCGCCTGGGCCCACGGGAACCACCACGAGGCGTACAAGCGCGTCGGCTACTTCACCCAATGGGGCATCTACGGCCGGGACTTCCAGGTCAAGGACATGGACACCAGCGGCCAGGCCGCCAAGCTCACCCACATCAACTACGCCTTCGGCAATGTGAGTTCTGACGGCAGATGCTTCACCGGCAACGTCCCCGGCGAGGCGGACGCCTGGGCCGACTACGCCCGCCCGCTGGACGCCGCCGATTCGGTGGACGGTGTCGCCGACACCCCCGAGCAGCCGCTCGCGGGCAACTTCAACCAGCTGCGCGAGCTCAAGGCCAAGCATCCCGGTCTCAAAGTGCTGATCTCACTGGGCGGCTGGAGCTGGTCCACCCACTTCTCCGACGCGGCCCGCACCCCCGCCTCCCGCAAGGCGTTCGTCTCCTCCTGCATCGACCTCTACATCAAGGGCAATCTGCCCGTCGACGGAGCACGCGGCGGAGCCGGCGCGGCGGCCGGGCTCTTCGACGGCGTCGACCTCGACTGGGAGTGGCCCGGCTCGGCGGGCGACACGGACACCGTCTACCGGCCTGAGGACAAGCAGAACTTCACGGCCCTCGTGCACGAGTTCCGTACCCAGCTCGACGCGTACGCGACCTCGCAGCGCGGCAAGCGCAAGCACTACGAGCTGAGCGCCTTCGTGCCGACCGCGCCTGCCAAGATCGACGCCGGGTTCGAAGTACGCAAGATCATGTGTGACCTGGACTTCGTGAACCTGCAGGGTTACGACTTCCATGTCTCGGGCGAGAAGACGACCGCTCAGCAGTCCGCCCTGTACGCACGCGGCGACTTCAGCGTCGACCAGACCGTCCGCGAGTGGCTGCGCCGGGGCGCGCCCGCCCGCAAGCTGGTGATGGGCATGCCCTTCTACGGCCAGGGCTGGACGGGGGTGACCGGCGGCGGCGACGGCCTCGGCCAGCCGGCGACGGCGCCCGCGCCGGCGACCTGGGCGGCGGGCTACGAGGACTACAAGGCCCTCAAGAAGCTCGCCGACTCGGGCACGTACACCCTCCACCGGGATCGGCGGAACGGACACGCGTGGCTCTTCGACGGCACCACCCTGTGGACGTACGACGACCCGCAGGTGCTGCGCGCCAAAACCTCGTACATCCGTGAACGGGGCCTCGGCGGGGCGATGTTCTGGTCGCTGGACGGAGACACCGAGGACGGCGAGCTGATGACCGCCGTCGACCGCGGGCTCTCACGCCACTAGTCCGGACGAGTCCGGCGCCCGGGCCGTCGGCGGCTCAGGCGCCGGACTCACCCGCCGACGGCGTGCTGCCGGGCCCTGCCCGCAGCGAGCCGGTGAGCTTGCCGTCGACTGCGGCGTAGGAGCAGGTCACCGTGTGGTCGCCCAGGCGCCAGCTCCTCTTGCTCGGCATGTAGTAGTACGTCGACGCGTTGTCGGGCACGGCGGAAGGGTCCGACACATAAGCGTCGTTCAGCTCGGTGCAGCGCTTCTCGGCGATCGGCTCGACCGCGGCCTCCCCGGGCCAGGCCCCGGACTGCTCCAGCTTGAACGAGCCGGTCACCTCGCCGTCGTGCGGCTTGGCGCAGTCGACGACCCTGACGCTCGCGGTCTCCCGCTCCAGCTCGGTGCCCGGGACGTTGAAACAGTCCCCCTTGCGCAGATCGAGCGTGCTCCGGGACCGGGCGGCCTCCTTGACGCCCTTCTTGAAACCGTCGAGGGCGTCGCTGATCCCCCCGGTGAGGAGACCTGCCAGCACCAGCGCGGTACTGATCCCGGAGAGGATGCTGCCCGCGATGGCCATGCCCTTGCCACGGTGGCCGTTCCGCTTGATCTGGGAGAGGGCGATCAGACCGAGGATCAGGCCGAGCGGGGGTATGCAGCACACGATCCCGACGACGAGGGATGTGATGGCGAGCCCGTTGACGGGGGGATTCGGGGGTCTGGCGGGGGCGTAGGGGGGCGGGGGGTACATGGCCACGGGTGGGGCTCCTCGTCGGGGTCTCACGGAGTGGTGCGAACGGGCGCGGATCCTATGCGACGGGGGTGGGGGGCGGAGGTTCGGGGTGCGCCCGTGCGGTGGGCGCGGACCGGTGGGGCCGTTGCGGGGGTGGGCCGCCGCGCGGGGCCTGTTCCCCACCCCGCCCCTTCCCGAACTGGGGGCTGCGCCCCCAGACCCCCGAGGAGGGGGAAGGTTAGTGGGGGCTGACGCCCCACACCCCCGGTGCTCCAGCGGCTTCGCCGCGGAGACGAGACCCGGGTCCGGGGCCGCCCCGGACCCCAGGCGAGGGCGGTGTGGGGGCTGACGCCCCCACACCCCTGGTGCTCCGGCGGCTTCGCCGCGGAGTGAAAGACGGGGGCCCACACCCCATTCGGCTGCTTCGCGCCGCCGTGGGGCGCTGGCGGTTGCTGCCCGTTGGGTGGCTTCGCGAACCCCCGCGCACCGCAACCCGCCCGGTGGGGAGGGGCCGTGAAGGGTCGTCCCCACGTTTCCAGCGTCCGTGGTGAGCGTGGGCCAGGGGGCGTTGATGGTTGCTGCCCGGTGGGTGGCTTCGCGGGCGAACCCCCGCGCAGCGCGACACCTCCCCGTGGGGAGGGGCCGTGAAGGGTCGTCCCCACGTTTCCAGCGTCCGTGGTGAACGTGGGCCAGGGGGCGTTGGTGGTTGCTCTCCGGTAGGTGGCTTCGCGGGCGAACCCCCGATTGGCGGCCAACACCGGATGCCCCTACGAACCCCTCATCGCCGCCGACGCCGAGGAGTCGAGCCCGTAGGAGACCCGGAACCCGCACCACACGGCACCGGCGCACCCCGGACCGCCCAGGCCCACGCCTCGCGGCGGACCCGCGCAGCGGACCCCCAAGCCCGAGCCACGGCCCCCCGCGCCAACGCCCGCAAAACGAAAGGGGCGGTCGCCGTCGCGGCCGCCCCTCCCGGCTACCCGGTGATCAGAACTGCAGCGCCCACGCGTCGATCTTGCCGACGTCGTACGCCGCGTTGTCGCTCACCCGCAGCTTCCACGTGCCGTTCGCGACCTCCGACGACGCGTTCACCGTGTACGTCGTGATCACGTTGTCCGAGCTGCCGCCCGCACCGTACGCCTTCAGGTTGTAGACCGAACCGTCCGGCGCGACCAGGTCGATGCGCAGGTCGCCGATGTACGTGTGCTTGATGTCCACCGGCACGCTCAGGCTCGCCGGCGCGTTGCCGGTGACTCCGCTGACCGTGACCGGCGACTCCACTGTGGCGAAGTCACTGATCGTGTAGTCCGCGGTGTTCTCGAACTTCGGCCCCGGCGGCTGCGTCGTGCCGCCGCCCACGTACAGCAGGCGGTTCGGCGAGCCCGTGCCCGGGTTGCCCACCACGCCGGTCGTCGCGGCCGTGGTCAGCGCCGAGGAGACCTGCGCCGGGGTCGCCGTCTTGTTCGCCGCGAGGTACAGCGCGGCCGCGCCGGTGACGTGCGGGGTCGCCATCGACGTGCCGGAGATCGTGTTCGTCGCCGTGTCGCTGGAGTTCCAGGCCGACGTGATCGACGAGCCCGGAGCGAAGATGTCCAGGATGCTGCCGTAGTTGGAGAAGCTGGAGCGCGCGTCCGAACTGGTCGTGGAGCCGACGGTGATGGCCTCGGCCACCCGCGCGGGCGAGTAGTTGGACGCGTTGGCGCCGTCGTTGCCCGCGGCGACCGCGTACGTGACGCCGGAGGCGATGGAGTTGCGTACCGCCGTGTCGAGCGCGGTGTCGACCCCGCCGCCGAGGCTCATGTTGGCGACGGCCGGCTTGACGGCGTTCTGCGTCACCCAGTCGATGCCCGCGACGACCTGCTCGGTCGTGCCCGAGCCGGAGTTGTCGAGCACGCGGACGCCGACGATCTTGGCCTTCTTGGCCACGCCGTAGGACGAGCCGGCGACGTTCGCGGCCACGTGGGTGCCGTGGCCGTTGCCGTCCTGCGCGGTGTTGTCGTTGTCGATGGCGTCATAGCCGTACGACGCCCGGCCGCCGAAGTCGGTGTGGGTGATCCGTACACCGGTGTCGATGATGTAGGCGGTCACCCCCTCGCCCGCGGTGTCCGGGTAGGTGTAGCTCTGGTTCAGGGGGAGGGCCTTCTGGTCGATCCGGTCCAGGCCCCAGGAAGGCGGGTTCGGCTGCGTGCCGGTCGCCTTGAAGACGCGGTTCTGCACGACGGAGGCAACAGCCGGGTCGGCGGCGAACTTCTTGGCCTGCGCCTCGGTGAGCTGGACGGAGTACCCGTTCAGCGCCGCGTTGTACGTCTTCCTGATCTTCGCGCCGTACTCCGCCGCGAGCGCCTTGCCGGCCTTGGAGCCGGCGTCGGGTGCCGATGCGTCGAGCGTGACGATGTAGCTGCCCGCGATCACTCCGGGCGCGCCCGCGTTCTGGATGACGCCTACGGGAGCCGACTCGGCCGCGGTGGCCGTGAGGGCGGATGCCACGCCCAGCGAGAGCGCGGCGGCGGCTATGACGCCGCCCGTGGCGAGTCTTCGACGCGAATTACGCATCACAGACATGTGAGGGGTCCTCCTCATTGGTGGTGCGCTGCTGTGGGGGAAACGACAGGTGCATGACAAGGTGGAACGGCTGAATTTCCCCTGCCCTTGTCCCGCCTGCCGAGCCAAAGATTGACCGATCCATAGGAATCACACAAGGGTCCGGGACGGTGCGTAACACATGCGCCACACAACTGCCATGCTGGCGGCCCATGAGCTCGTACAACTGCCCCGAATGCGGCACCCGCTCCCCCGTCGAGACGGCCAACTGGCGCTGCCCGAACTGCCGCAGCCCCTGGGACCTTGAGTTCACGCCATCGGCGATCAGCCTCAAGTCCCTGCCCGCCAGGGTCAATTCACTGTGGCGTTACGAGGAGGCACTGCCGCTCGCCGCACCGGCCGTTTCGCTCGGCGAGGGCCGCACCCCGCTGGTCGCACTCACCGAAACCGTCTCCGCCAAGCTCGACTTCCTGATGCCGACGCTCTCCTTCAAGGACCGGGGCGCGGTGATGCTGGCGGAGCTGGCCCGCCGTCTCGCACCCCGCCGGGTGATCGCCGACAGCAGCGGCAACGCGGGCACCGCGATCGCCGCGTACGGCGCACGCGCCGGTCTCGACTGCACGGTGTACGTCCCCGAGGACACCTCCGCCAAGAAGGTCGAGCAGATCCGGGCGCACGGCGCGCACCTCCAACTCGTCCCCGGTGACCGCGAGTCCACCGCGCAGGCGGCCCGCGCGGCAGCGGATGAACCCGGCACCTTCTACGCGAGCCACGTCTACAACCCGTACTTCCTGCACGGCACGAAGACGTACGTCTACGAGCTGTGGGAGGACCTCGGCGGCACGCTCCCGGACGCGATCGTCGTCCCCGTCGGCAACGGCACACTGCTGCTGGGCGCCGACCTCGCCATCGGCGAACTCCAGGCACACGGCCTGATCTCCGAGCGGCCCGCCCTCATCGCCGTACAGGCCGAGGCCGTCTCCCCCCTGGCCGCCGCCTTCCACGCCGGAGCCGACACGCTGCTCGACGAGCCCACGCCGCTCGCGCCGACGCTCGCCGAAGGCATCGCGATCCCCCGCCCGCCGCGGGCGAGGCAGATCCTGCGCGCCGTCCGCGCGTCCCGCGGCACCTTCCTGACGGTGACGGAGGACCAGATCCGGGCCGCGCAGCTGGACCTCGCCGCCCGCGGACTGTTCGTCGAGTCCACGGGCGTCGCGTGCTGGGCGGCCGCGGGCGCCTGGCGCGAGGGCACGGCCGTCGTCCCGCTCTGCGGCGCGGGCCTGAAGACGGGACTCGCGCCTCAGTCGGTCCAGTAGGTGTCGTGCTTGATGAAGAACTCCGCCTGCCGCTCGGGCGACCACTCGGTGGCGACCTCGGCGACCTTCTCGAAGTACTCCTCGCGCGGAGCGCCCGGCGTGAAGAGCAGCAGCATCGAGGCGAGCGCGTCGGAGTCGTTGCGGAAGGCGTGCAGTCCGCCCTGGGGTACATAGAGGAAGTCGCCCGCGGTGGCGTCGGTCCAGCTCTCGCCGTTGTAGAGCCGCACCGTCCCCTCGATGATGAAGAAGGACTCCGAGATCGACTTGTGGAAGTGCGTCTTCGGGCCGCCCGCCCGGGGCGCCATGTCCAGCCGGTAGAGCCCGAACTCCCCGCCCGTGGAGGCGGCGGTGGCCAGATAGTGCGTCTTGCTCCCGGTGCGGGAGCGCAGATCCGGCTCGGTGGCCGCGGGCCGGAACTCCGCGCTGATCTCGCCCTTGCCGTCGATGTATTTCGGGTCGGGGTACGACATGTCCCTCTCCTCCTCCTCAGTCCCGCGCCTGGGGGGATCAGCTTAGGGAGCCATGAGGTTGGATGAGGGCGTGAGTGTTCTCGATGTCGCCCGGAAGCTGCCCGCCGTCCCCGTCGTGCGTGACCTGTGCCGCTCGATCGCCATGCTGGAGGCGATCCTCAGCCCGGAGTGGGAGGACCGGCTCTACTCCTTCGACGCGCACTGGTCCTCGTCGGAGGAGATGGCCTCGATGCTGAACGGCTCGGGCGACGAGTACGCCATCGTCTTCTCGCCCGCCGGCGCGTTCGTCCGGGGCTTTTCCCACGAGTCCCCGATGAGCCCGTACGCCTCCGACGGACCGTGGCCCGGCGTGCTGGACGAGGTCCCTGAGGTCTTCCGCCCCTGCGTCCAGGAACCCGCCTTCACGGACGAGGACGGCATGCCCGTCGCGACGGCCTGTCTGTGGCGCGAGCCCGCCGACGACGGCTGGCGGACGGGGACGATCGACTTCCCCGAGGACTGCGAAGACGCGGACGGCGCCGGGGAGTTGTTCGCGATGCTGACCGCCGGGACCCCTTCGGCCTACCAGGAGTTCGCCGAGGACTACTACGAGGTGCCGGTCGACCTGGCTGCCGTACGCCATGTGTACGCGCTGCGCCCGCTGACCGCCGAGGTGGTCGCGGCGCTCAATCCCCATCTCACGCCGGCCGAACTCGGCGAGGACATCGCCTCGATCGGCTACCCGCAGCAGCCCTGACGAGCGCGCCGGTCAAAGTCTTTCGATGATGGTCGCGTTGGCCATTCCTCCGGCCTCGCACATCGTCTGCAGCCCGTACCGCCCTCCCCGGTCCTCCAGGTTGTGCAGCAGCGTCGTCATGATGCGCGCCCCGCTGCCGCCGAGCGGATGCCCGATCGCGATCGCGCCGCCGCGCACATTCAGCCTGTCCGCCTCCACACCGGTCTCCCGCTGCCAGGCCAGCACGACCGAGGCGAAGGCCTCGTTCACCTCGAACAAGTCGATGTCGCCGATCCCCAGCCCGGCCCTGGCAAGCACCTTCTCGGTCGCCGGCATGATCGCCGTCAGCATCAGCAGTGGATCGTCACCGACCACGGCGAAGGAGTGGAAGCGGGCCCGCGGGCGCAGCCCCAGCCGCTCCGCCACATCCGAGCCCATGATCAGCAGCGCCGCCGCGCCGTCGTTGACGGGTGAGCTGTTGCCCGCGGTGATCTGCCAGCCGATCTCGGGGAACCGCCGCTCCATGGCCGGGTCGTAGTACGCCGGCTTGAGCCCGCCCAGCACCTGGGCCGAGGTTTCCGGCCGTACGGACTCGTCCCGCTGCCCGGTCCAGGCGACCTCGCGGTCGAACTCCCCGCGCTCCCACGCGTCCGCGGCCCTGCGGTGCGACTGAAGCGCGAAGGCGTCCAGTTCCTCCCGGGAGATCCTCCAGCGGGCCGCGATCAGTTCCGCGCTGATTCCCTGCCCGACCAGACCTCCGGGATACCTCTCGCTCAGCCTCGGCCCGAAGGGGTCGCTGCCAGGGAGCACGTTGGACGCCATGGGCACCCGGGACATCGACTCCACGCCGCACGCGATCGCGATGTCGTACGCCCCGCTGATCACCCCCTGCGCCGCGATGTGCGCGGCCTGCTGGGACGAACCGCACTGCCGGTCCACCGTCACGCCCGGCACGCTCTCGGGGAACCCGGCGGCCAGCACGGCGTTGCGGGTGATGTTGAACGACTGGTCCCCGACCTGCGTGACGCAGCCGCCGATGACGTCGTCGACGAGTGCGGGATCGATCCCGGCCCGCTCCACCAGCGCCACGAGCGTGCGGGCCAGCAGGTCCACGGGGAGCTCGTCGTGCAGCGCCCCTGACGGCTTGCCCTTGCCGACCGGCGTACGAACCGCCTCGACGATCACCGCGTCCCGCACCACGACAACCTCCCCAAGCTATGGGTTTGAAATTCAAACCCTCCTGGTGCCAGCCTGCCCCGGCGAAGGTGGGTTGTCAATTCCAACCGAGGAGGCCCGGCGCGGGCATCAGCGGCCGCGCAGGGCGCCCGCCGTACTGCCCGTGCGCTCGCGCAGCAGGATCCGCAGCGTGTTCGCATGCTCGTAGCCGACCTTGCCGGCGATGGACTCCAGGGAGAGGTCGGTGGTCCGCAGCAGGTGCGAGGCATGCTCGACGCGCAGATCCTGGACGAAACGCACGGGAGAGGTGCCCAGTACGCGGCGCACGGTCCGCTGGAGAGTGCGCTCGCTGACGCCGAGCGAGCGCGCCGCGTCGACAATGCTGACCGGCTCGTCCAGACGCTGCCTGGCCCAGCGCTCGAAGGCGGCGACAAGCGGATCGCTCTGGGCAAGCGCGCTCGGAATGGTGTACGCCGACTGCGAGGGGCGCTCGTCGACGACCAGGTAGCGGGCGACGAGGCCGGCCAGGGCCGGGCTGCTCATCCGTACGATCGCCAGCGCCAGGTCGACGTGCCCGAAGGCCGCTCCCGCCGTCGTCACCCCGTCCGACGTGGTGACCATCGTGGTCTCGTCGATCGTCACGGCCGGGTAGCGCTGACGGAAGACCGGCGCCAGCCACCAGCTCGTGGTCGCCTTCCGGCCGTCGAGCACGCCCGACTCGGCCAGCAGGAAGGTTCCCGTGCAGGCCGAGGCGACGGGGGTGCCGCGCTCACGAGTCTCGGCGACCAGGTCCCGTACCGCCGCCGACGCGGGGCCCGAGACATGGGCGAGCAGGGCGTCCGGCCGCCGCTCGGCGAGTGCGGGCACCAGGAGGAGGTCGGCGCGCTTGGCGTCGGCGGCGGGCTCGGTGGTGACGATGTGCCCCGCGCCGGTGCGCACACGGCGGCGGAAACCGACGGTCGTGACCTGCCAGGCGGGCGGCGGGTGGGGAAGCTCACCGCGCATGGCGTTCGCCCCTTCGAGCACGTCGAGGATCGCCGAGAGTCCGGAGTCGAAGACCCCGTCGTAGACCAGCACCGATACATCCATGACGGAAACCGTATCCGACACGTCGTTTACGACACTGGGGCGGCGGGAGTGACCGGCCTACGGTTGGTGGTGTCCCCGACGACGAGGACACCGAAGCCGACCTACGGAGTGACTCACGATGAACATCGGCCTGCTGGCCCGCATCGAGGCCAAGCCCGAGTACGCCGACAAGGTGGAGGCGCTGCTGCGGGGCGCGCTCCAGCTCGCCCGCGAGGAGGAGCACACGGTCACCTGGTTCGCCTTCCGGGAGAGCGCCACGACCTTCGGCGTCTTCGACACCTTCGAGAACGAGGAGGGACGGACCGGTCATCTGCAGGGCCGGATCGCGGCGGCGCTGATGGAGGCGGCGGAGACGATGCTGAGTTCCGCCCCCGACATCCGTCCTGTGGACCTGCTGGCGGTCAAGCTTCCCTGAGCCCGTTCTCCCGGTCCGGCGGGCCACGATCCGCCTGTCCGCTGTCCGGCGGCGCCGGGGCGAGACCGCCCCGGCGTCGACGAGTTCCATCCCCCGAGATCCCCCTGAGGAGACGTCATCATGACGCGGCTCACGAGCAGGCCCGCCACGGGCGACACCAGCGCGACCCGCTCGCGCACCCACACCTGGGAGCCGCCGAGGAGCCTCGCGGAGGCCGGCAATCGCTCCGGCCTGGAGCTCCTCCGTCTCATCCTGGACGGCGAGGTCCCGCAGGCCCCGTTCAGCAGCACAGTGGGATTCCGGCTCGTGGAGGCCACCGAGGGCCGCGCGGTCTTCGAGGGCGAGCCCGATGAGCATCTGCTGAACCCGATGGGCAGCGTCCACGGCGGTTTCCTGGCCACACTGCTCGACTCGGCGCTCGGCAGCGCGGTGATGACGACCCTCCCTGCGGGCCGCGGCTACACCACCATCCAGCTGGGAGTGAACCTGGTCCGCCCGGTGTACGCGGACACCCAGCCGCTGCGCTGCGAAGGCACCGTCATCCACACCGGCCGCACGACCGCGACCGCCGAGGCGCGGGTGACCGGCAGAGACGACGGCAAGCTGTACGCCCACGGCACGACGACCTGCGCGGTCTTCGCGTTGCCGGGCGACGCCTGAGGACGGAGGATCCAGCCCATGGACCGGACGACGGTCGTCAACCTCAAGGGCCACCGCGACGACCCCGAGTACGCGGACGTGGTCTACGTGGGCCGCGCGATGCACCGCGGCGGCTGGCACCTCGACGCCTCTCCCCTGGCCAGCCCCTTCCGCCCGGGTCCGGACGGCACCCGCGAGGAGGTCGTCGAGAAGTACCGCGCGTATCTGCTCTCGCGCCCCGACCTGCTGACCCGGCTCCCCGCCCTGCGCGGGCACCGCCTCGGCTGCTGGTGCGTCCCGGAACGCTGCCACGCGGAGGTGCTGGCGGAACTGGCCGACGCGGCGGGGCCGGGCGAGGGTCGCTGACTCCGCGGGGGGCTCGGGCTCGGGTTCGGGTTCTGGTGCGGGGGTCACCGGGGTGGGATATTTGTGGCAGAACCTCACACAGGAGGCGAAATGTCCACCATCAAGGAGAGCGTAGACATCGCCCGTCCACCCGAGGATGTCTACTCCTACGTGACTGACCCCTCCCACCTCACCGAGTGGCAGGAAAGCGCCGTATCCGTACAGCCCCTCGGCGACGCCCCGATGGGCGTGGGGTCCCGGATGGTCGTGACCCGGCGCCTCGGGCGCCGGACGTTCCCGATGACCATGGAGGTGACCGAGTTCGACCCTCCCCGCAGCTGGCACATGCACGGTGTTGACGGGCCCGTCAGGGGCGACGTCCACGGCACGATCGAGCCCCTCGGCGACGGCGAGCGGTCACGCCTGACGCTCGACCTCGACTTCGAGGCCCACGGGATGGGCAAGCTGCTGGTGCCGCTGGTCGTGCGCCCGCAGGCACGGAAGGAGATGCCGAAGAACGAGCAGACGCTCAAGGGCCTGCTCGAAAGCGGAGCCGCGTAGGGCCTCAGGGGCCTCCACGGACCCACGGACATGACGAAGGGGGCGGGCCCCGACGGACCCGCCCCCTTCGCGCCGCGTCACACTTTGAAGCGGAACGTGTGGCACAGAGATGCGACCTCGAGAGGGTCCGTCCCAGCGCCAATCCCAGCACGGTAGCCGCATGCCAGCACAACCGAACGCGCTGCGATCAGTAGTGGTAGCGGGCGGCAAGGATGACGATCTCCTTGTCCGTGACCAGGTAGACGAGGCGGTGCTCGTCGTCGATCCGCCGGGACCATGCTCCGGGCAAGTGGTATTTCAGCTGCTCGGGCTTGCCGATCCCCGTGAAGGGATCACGCTTGACGTCCTCGATGAGCTTGTTGATCCGAGCGAGCATCTTGCGGTCGTTCTTGAGCCAGGACGTGTAGTCCTCCCAGCCCTGGTCCTCGAAGACAAGCCTCACGCGGCCCCCGCAGCAGCGTCCGTCGCATCCGGATCGATCAGTTCACGCTCCGACACGTTGATGTTGCCCAGGGCGTTCTCGTATGCCTTTAGCAGTCGGCGGGCGTTCGCTGGGGAGCGCAGAAGGTACGAGCCTTCGCGCAGTGCCGCATAGTCCTCGGCCGAGACAAGCACGGCATTGCCGTGCTTGGAGACGATCTCGATGGCCTCGTGATCGTCGTTGACCTTCTTGATCAGCGGAAAGAGGGCCTTGCGGGCTTCGCTCGCAGTTATCGACACGGGCTAACTCCCTACATCAAGTGGTACCAAATAACGTACCACTATCAGTCGCCTCGCGCGCAACCAAAAAAGTGACACACCGTTAGGAAGCCCCGCACCATCCCGGCACGGAAAACAGCCAGGGGTCGACTCGCGGACGAGCCGACCCCATGTGACCTGCATGTTTACTGAGCCGCCGACGTGGTGTTACTTCATCCGCTCAGACGTTGAAGCGGAACTCCACCACGTCGCCGTCCTGCATCACGTAGTCCTTGCCTTCCATCCGCGCCTTGCCCTTCGCGCGGGCCTCCGCCACCGAGCCCATCTCCACAAGGTCGGCGAAGGAGATCACCTCGGCCTTGATGAAGCCCTTCTGGAAGTCGGTGTGGATCACACCGGCCGCCTCGGGAGCCGTCGCGCCCTTCTTGATCGTCCAGGCGCGGGTCTCCTTCGGGCCCGCCGTCAGATACGTCTGGAGGCCCAGGGTGTCGAAGCCGACGCGGCCCAGCGTCGCCAGGCCCGGCTCTTCCTGGCCCATCGACTGGAGCAGTTCCAGCGCCTCGTCGTCCTCGAGCTCGATCAGCTCGGACTCGATCTTGGCGTTCAGGAAGATCGCCTCGGCGGGGGCGACCAGCGCGCGCTGCTCGTTCTTGAAGTCCTCGTCGACCAGCTCGTCCTCGTCGACGTTGAAGACGTAGAGGAAGGGCTTGGTGGTCAGCAGATGCAGCTCGTGCAGCAGGCGGCCCCTCTCCGTGCCGGCGGTGATGCCCGCGGCGAAGAGCGTCGTCCCGGCCTCGAGGATCTTCTGCGCCTCCTCGACCGCGGCCAGGACCGCGACCTTGTCCTTCTGGAGGCGGGACTCCTTCGTCAGGCGGGGCAGCGCCTTCTCGACCGACTGGAGGTCCGCCAGGATCAGCTCGGTGTTGATCGTCTCGATGTCGTCCTTCGGCGAGACCTTGCCGTCGACGTGGACGACGTTCTCGTCCTTGAAGGCGCGGATGACCTGGCAGATCGCGTCGGACTCACGGATGTTCGCGAGGAACTTGTTGCCCAGGCCCTCGCCCTCGCTCGCGCCGCGCACGATGCCCGCGATGTCGACGAAGTCCACCGTCGCCGGAAGGATCCGCTGCGAGCCGAAGATGTCGGCCAGCTTGGCGAGGCGGGCGTCCGGGACGCCGACGACGCCGACGTTCGGCTCGATCGTGGCGAACGGGTAGTTGGCCGCCAGCACGTCGTTCTTGGTCAGGGCGTTGAACAGGGTCGACTTGCCGACATTCGGCAGGCCGACGATTCCGATCGAGAGCGACACGTTGGCGACTTCCTGAAGTGAGGACTGGCTGTTGGCCTACGACCCAGGTGGGCCGATCCCTCAGTTTACGGGCGGGTGGGGCCGGGCAGCGACGGTGGCCGGGAGTCGAACTCAACGCCAAGGTCACCCAAAGCGCGTGTCTCATGCCTGCTTCCTCCCTGGATGCGACCTACGTTGTTCGGGTGGAGCAGCACAGGACAAGTCACCCTCGGGGCCGACAGCGACCGCAGCCCCCTCTTTCCCCGCAGAGCCCCCTCGCCCCGCAGGGCGCGCTGGCCGATGGCCCCGCCGTGTACCGGGTCGCCACCCGGCCCGCGCGGACCGCGCCCCCCGTCGTGCTCGCCCTGCGCAGACTGCCCAATCCTCGGCTGACCGGCATCGGCGGCGGGCTCTTCGGGGCCGCGGCGATGTTTGTGCTCGGCTGCCTGGACGAGCTGCTGTTCGGCGGTGCCGCGGTGGTGTACGGGCTGCTGTTCCTGCCGGTCAGCGCGCTGACCGCGCTGTGGGTGCGGGAGGCCGACCTGGTCACCGCGCCGATCAGCGTCCCGATCGCCTTCGCGGTCGGGGTCGTGCCGATCTCCGGCGGGACCGGGGGCATCGGCGGGCAGACGATGGCCGTGATCACCTCGCTCGCGGTGCACGCCGGATGGCTGTACGGCGGCACGCTGGTCGCGGGCCTCATCACGTGCGTACGGAAGGTACGGGTGATGAGTCGCCGCCGGCGGCGCAACAGCCGCCCCGGGGGCCCGCCCCGCAGCCGCTGATCCGTTTCCAGCCTTCGTGGCGCACCTGGGCCGGGGGCGCTGGTGGTTGCTGTCCGGTGGTGGGCTTCGCGGGCGAACCCCCGCTTTCCAGCGTTCGTGGTGCACCCGGGCCGGGGGACGGCGGCCCGGGCGGCCCCGGGCTCGGCCGCTACCCTCCGGCCGCCGCCATCGCCGCGCCCACGATGCCCGCGTTGTTCTGCAGTTCCGCCGGGACGATCTCCGCTCTGATCCCCTTGATCAGCGGCACGAACTTGTCCGCCTTGCGGCTCACCCCGCCGCCGATGATGAACAGCTCCGGAGAGAACAGCATCTCCACATGCTGCAGATACTTCTGCACCCGGTGCGCCCAGTGGTGCCAGCTCAGGCCCTCGTCGTCCTTGGCCCTCGTCGACGCGTTTTTCTCGGCGTCGTGGCCGTGCAGCTCCAGGTGGCCCAGCTCGGTGTTGGGGACCAGACGGCCGTCGATGAAGACCGCGCTGCCGATGCCCGTGCCGAAGGTCAGCAGCATCACCGTGCCCTTGCGGCCGCGGCCCGCGCCGAAGGTCATCTCCGCGATGCCCGCCGCGTCAGCGTCGTTGAGGATCGTCACCGGAAGGCCGCCGAGTCGGTCGCCCAGCAGCGTGGCGGCGTCCACGTCGACCCAGCCCTTGTCGACGTTGGCCGCGGTGCGGGTGATCCCGCTCGTGACGACGCCGGGGAAGGTGATGCCGACGGGGCCCGCCCAGTCGAACTGGCTCACCACCTCGGCGACGCCGTCCGCCACCGCGTCGGGTGTCGACGGGTGTGGGGTCAGAACTTTGTGGCGCTCCTGCGCCAGTTTGCCGCGCTCAAGGTCCACAGGTGCGCCCTTGATGCCGGATCCGCCGATGTCCACTCCGAACACGTTCATGGACACAACGTTACGGGCAGCCGCTGACAGTCACTCCCCGGACGCCTGCCCGGACGGCCGGCCCGACAGTTCCGCCGCCTCCGCGCGCAGATCCCTGCGCAGCTCCTTCGGCAGCGAGAAGGTGATCGACTCCTCCGCCGCCTTGACGATCTCGACATCCTCGAAGCCGCGCTGCGACAGCCACTCCAGGACTCCCTCGACCAGCACCTCGGGCACCGAGGCACCGGAGGTGAGGCCGACCGTGGAGACGCCCTCCAGCCAGGCCTCGTCGATCTCGTCGGCGAAGTCCACCAGGTGGGCGGCGCGCGCGCCCGCGCCCAGCGCCACCTCGACCAGCCGGACGGAGTTCGAGGAGTTCTTGGAGCCGACCACGATGACCAGGTCCGCCTCGGCGCCCATCTGCTTGACGGCGATCTGGCGGTTCTGCGTGGCGTAGCAGATGTCGTCGCTCGGCGGCGAGATCAGCTGGGGGAACTTCGTCTTGAGGGCGTCGACCGTCTCCATCGTCTCGTCGACCGAGAGCGTGGTCTGGGAGAGCCAGACGACCTTCGACTCGTCGCGTACGGAGACGTTCGCGACGTCCTCGGGGCCGTCCACGAGCGTGATGTGCTCGGGTGCCTCGCCGGAGGTGCCGATGACTTCCTCGTGGCCGTCGTGGCCGATCAGCAGGATGTCGTAGTCCTCGTTGGCGAAGCGGACGGCTTCCTTGTGGACCTTGGTCACCAGCGGGCAGGTCGCGTCGATGGTCGCGAGCCTGCGCTGCGCCGCCTCCTCGTGGACGACCGGCGCCACGCCGTGCGCGGAGAACATGACGATCGACCCCTCGGGGACCTCCGCCGTCTCCTCGACGAAGATCGCGCCCTTCTTCTCCAGGGTCTGTACGACGTACTTGTTGTGGACGATCTCGTGGCGGACGTAGATCGGCGACCCGTACTGCTCAAGGGCCTTCTCGACGGCGATCACGGCACGGTCCACGCCCGCGCAGTAGCCACGGGGAGCGGCGAGCAGGACGCGTCGGGCGGCAGTCGTAGCAGTCATGCCCCCCATCGTAAGGCCGCGTCGAAGAGGCAAGAGATCACCCGCCGCGGCAAGACCGCGCCTGTGGCGGCGGCGTTGTCGTACGCGGCCGATACGCTCGCCCGTATGGCTCTCAACACGTCCGCGGAAGCTCCTCTGCCGGTCGGCGAGGTGTCACGGCTCATCGGCGGGTGGATCGACCGGCTCGGCGCGGTCTGGGTGGAAGGGCAGATCACCCAGCTGTCGCGACGGCCGGGCGCCGGCGTCGTCTTCATGACGCTGCGCGATCCCTCGTACGACATCTCGGTGGGCGTCACCTGCTTCCGGCAGGTCTTCGACGCTGTCGCCGACGTGGTGGCGGAGGGTGCGCGCGTCGTCGTGTACGCCAAGCCGGAGTGGTACGCGCCTCGGGGGCAGCTGTCGCTGCGTGCCGTGGAGATAAGGCCGGTCGGGATCGGTGAACTGCTGGCGCGCCTGGAGCAGTTGAAGCGGACCCTGGGCGCGGAGGGGCTGTTCGCCCTCGACCGCAAGAAGGCACTGCCGTTCCTGCCGCACCGGGTGGGTCTGGTGTGCGGTCGGGCGTCCGCGGCCGAGCGTGACGTACTGGAGGTGGCGCGGCGCAGATGGCCCGCCGTCCGCTTCGAGGTGCGCAATGTCGCGGTGCAGGGTGTGCACGCGGTGGCCCAGGTCGTGCAGGCGGTCAAGGAGCTGGACGAGCTCCGGGACGTGGACGTGATCATCGTGGCGCGGGGCGGCGGCAGCGTGGAGGATCTGCTGCCGTTCTCGGACGAGCAGTTGGTGCGGGCGGTGTCCGAGTGCCGCACACCGGTGGTGTCGGCGATCGGGCACGAGCCGGACTCGCCGCTGCTCGACCTGGTGGCGGACCTGCGTGCGTCCACGCCGACGGACGCGGCGAAGAAGGTCGTCCCGGACGTGGGCGAGGAGATGGACCGGGTGCGGCAGCTCCGCGACCGCGCGCTGCGCACGGTGCGGGGGCTGATCGACCGCGAGGAGCGCGGTCTCGCCCATGCGCTGGCCCGCCCGTCGATGGAGCATCCGCACCGGATGGTGGACGAGCGCGAGGCGGAGGTCGACGCCCTGGTCGCCCGTAGCCGCCGGGTGCTGGGGCATCTCCTGGACCGCGCGGACTCGGAGCTGGCGCACACCCGGGCGCGCGTGGTCTCGCTGTCCCCGGCTGCGACGCTGGAGCGGGGGTACGCGGTGCTTCAGCGCACGGACGGCGCGGTGGTCCGCTCGCCTGAGGAGGTCACAGCGGGCGACGAGCTGAGGGCGCGGGTCGCGGAGGGCGAGTTCGCGGTACGGGTGTCCGAGTGAGTACGAACGGGGCGAATAGGGTGGGCGGCATGGCAGCCAAGACGGAAGAGAGCACGCTCGGCTACGAGCAGGCGCGGGACGAGCTGATCGAGGTCGTACGCCGCCTGGAGGCGGGTGGCACGACGCTCGAGGAGTCGCTGGCTCTGTGGGAGCGCGGCGAGGAGCTGGCGAAGGTCTGCCGCCACTGGCTGGAGGGCGCCCGCGCGCGCCTCGACGCGGCACTGTCCGAGGGTGAGGACCAGGACGCAGCGGCCGGTGACACCGAGGACTGAGCAGGTCAGGGGCCACCCGGACCGGTCTCCGGTGTGAGGCGGGTCACCATCGGGCTGTAGTTGAAATTTAATCTACTGGGGTGCGGTTGGACCGGGCGTCAACATCTGCACGCCCCGGAAGGTACGCCCCCATGACGCTCGCCCTTGACTCCGCCGCCCAGGACCTCCTGTTCCGCGAGGCCCGCACCGCCAACACGTTCACCGACGAGCCGGTGACCGAGGAGCAGGTCCAGGCCATCTACGACCTCGTGAAGTACGGCCCGACCGCGTTCAACCAGAGCCCGCTGCGCGTCGTCCTCGTCCGCTCCGAGGAGGCCCGCGAGCGTCTGGTCCAGCACATGGCCGAGGGCAACCGGGCGAAGACCGCGTCCGCCCCGCTGGTCGCGATCCTGGCCGCCGACAACGAGTTCCACGAGGAGCTTCCGGCCCTGTTCCCGGCCTTCCCGCAGGCCAAGGACATGTTCTTCGCGGAGCGCCCGGTCCGCGAGCAGGCCGCCGGCTTCAACGCCGCACTGCAGGCCGCGTACTTCATCGTCGGCGTCCGCGCCGCTGGTCTGGCCGCGGGCCCGATGACCGGCTTCGACTTCGCGGGCGTCCAGAAGGAGTTCCTGGACGGTGACCACACCCCGCTGATGATCGTCAACATCGGCAGGCCGGGCGAGGACGCCTCGTTCCCGCGCTCGCCGCGCCTGGCGTACGACGAGGTCGTCACCACCGTCTGAGCCGTCGCACGAAAAGGCCGCCGCACCCCGCTCCGGGGTGCGGCGGCCTTTGCCGTACGCCCGTCAGGTCTTCTTGGACTCCAGCGCGGCGGCGAAGTACGCCAGCCGCTCGTCGGACGCCGTGCCCGTCACGACCGTCGTCGAGCCCTTGTCCTCGCGCACCAGCGCGTCGTACTTCGGGCCCTCCCAGCGCTGCCACGTCACGCCCGCGATCTGCTGGGTGCGGCCCGTCTTCGTGGCCTGCTGGCTGACCTGCGGGATGTACTTCCCGGCGGGGGCAGTGGACTGCTCCACGGCGACGTACTCGCCATCCGGGTCCAGGAAGCCCAGGTGCCAGGCGTCGCCGTCGGCTCCCTTGTACGAGACGGAGGTCGGCTTCCACTCCTTGGTCAGGCCCTGCGGGGCCGCCACCGGATACGGCGCCGCGCGCCGTGCCGTCAGCAGCTCGACGCGGTAGTCGACCGCCTTGATCGGGTCCGCCTTCTCGTCGTGCGGAATGAATACATAGATCACTGCGACGACGGCGCCGATCACCGCCATCGACAGCACCATGTCGCGCACCGTCTGTCTGCCTCGCATACCTGCCACGCCCCCATCGTCGCATCAAGGGTGCGTGCTCAAACGTGGCCCCCTCTGCTCAATTTGTCGACGTACGGATAGAGTCGCATCACCCTCTTTTCCGGCCGTCGTCGTACAGAAAGGTGCGCTCCGATGACCGAGCATTCTCTCCCGTCCCAGCTCGAGGTCTCCCCCGAGGCCCCCGACCGCAACCTCGCCCTTGAGCTCGTCCGGGTCACCGAGGCCGCCGCCATGGCCGCGGGCCGGTGGGTCGGCCGCGGCGACAAGAACGGCGCGGACGGCGCGGCAGTCCGGGCCATGCGGACCCTTGTCGCCACCGTTTCGATGAACGGCGTCGTCGTCATCGGCGAGGGCGAGAAGGACGAAGCCCCGATGCTGTACAACGGCGAGCGGATCGGCGACGGCACCGGCGCCGAGGTCGACATCGCCGTGGACCCGATCGACGGCACCACCCTGAACGCGAAGGGCATGCCCAACGCCATCGCCGTCCTGGCCGCCGCCGACCGCGGCACCATGTTCGACCCGTCCGCGGTCTTCTACATGGACAAGCTCGTCGTCGGCCCGGAAGCGGCCGACTTCGTCGACATCACCGCCCCGCCGTCGGTCAACATCCGCCGGGTTGCCAAGGCCAAGAGCATGTCCCCCGAGGACGTCACTGTCGTCATCCTGGACCGCCCCCGCCACGAGGGCATCGTCAAGGAGATCCGCGAGACCGGCGCGCGCATCAAGTTCATCTCGGACGGCGATGTCGCGGGCTCGGTCATGGCCGTACGCGAGGGCACGGGCGTCGACATGCTGATGGGCATCGGCGGCACGCCCGAGGGCATCATCTCCGCCTGCGCCATCAAGTGTCTCGGCGGCACGATCCAGGGCAAGCTCTGGCCCAAGGACGACGCCGAGCGGCAGCGGGCGCTCGACGCCGGGCACGACCTGGACCGGGTGCTGCACACGAACGACCTGGTCAGCGGCGAGAACGTGTTCTTCGTCGCCACCGGCATCACGGACGGCGAACTGCTGCGCGGCGTTCACTACCGCGCGGAGACCGCCACGACGTCCTCGCTCGTGATGCGCTCCAAGTCCGGCACGATCCGGCGGATCGACTCGACGCACCGGCTGTCCAAGCTCCGTGCGTACAGCGCGATCGACTTCGACCGCGCGAAGTAGTACGCGCGACGGAGCGGCAGACACGGGAAGGGGCGCCCCATGTGCGGTGGGGCGCCCCTTCCCGTATGTACGCGTCTCAGGCGGAGTTCGCCCGGATCAGGCCGCCGACGCCGGCTTCTTCAGCTCGACCTCGCGCCGCCTGCGACGGGCCAGCACCACACGGCGCTCGGCGGCCGTCAGTCCGCCCCACACTCCGTACGGCTCGGGCTGGAGCAGCGCGTGCTCCCGGCACTCGACCATCACCGGACAGCGGGCGCAGACCCGCTTCGCAGCCTCCTCCCGCGACAGCCGCGCGGCCGTCGGCTCCTTCGACGGGGCGAAGAACAGTCCGGCCTCGTCCCGGCGGCACACCGCCTCCGCGTGCCAGGGTCCGGCCTGATCTTCCCGAGCGGGAATCCGCTGGGGCGGAAGGGCGGTCACCTGCAAGGACTGATGCGGCAGTTGCAGCACGGTCTACTCCTGACGACGGCTTCGCGAGCGAGAGACGATGCAGCACTCCCTACCCGCTGTGCGCACGCCTATTCACTGAGTGGCACTGAGTTCCGGGGTACGGAATTGCGGGATGGGCGCTCGCGGCCGGAAAGCGCTCCGGGGCGGAGCCGTCAGCCGAGGTGTTTGCGCAGGCGGTCATGGAGATCGGCGATGAACCGGCCCCGCTTCGGCTTGGCTTCGACATTGCCGAAAACCGAATACCCGTTGACGACGACGACCGGGGCCTCGGGGTCGGCGGCCTCCAGGGTGAGCACCTCGAAGTTGCCGAAGAAACCGGTGCCGCTGCCGCGCAGCGAGATGTTCTCGGGGACGCGGATCTCGACATTGCCGAAAATGGAGGTCGCGTTGATCACGGTCAGCCGCTGCCCGAACAGCGCCTCGGTGAGATCGATCTCGATGGTGCCGAAGAGCGAGAAGGCGTTGGTCCGGCGGCCGACGCGCCAGCGGCCCTTGCGGGTGGAGCTGGAGAAGACGGCGACCAGATTCTCGGCCGGTCCGGCGGGCTCGTCGGGCCCGTAGGCGTACGCGGGCGAATCGGGGCGCTTACGGGTCGCGGGCAAGTCCCGGACGAGCGGCTCGAGTTCGCCGAGCGTCTTGGCGCGGTAG
Organism: Streptomyces sp. NBC_00322; assembly: GCF_036147535.1. Classification (NCBI taxonomy): domain Bacteria; kingdom Bacillati; phylum Actinomycetota; class Actinomycetes; order Kitasatosporales; family Streptomycetaceae; genus Streptomyces; species Streptomyces sp. NBC_00322. The sequence continues at coordinate 3,404,101 of NZ_CP108019.1, forward strand.
ACGGCGTCGATCCGCTCGGAGTGCTCCTCGGCGTCCAGCCGGCCCTCGGCCAGGGCATCCCTGAGGATGTCCGCGATCCGGTCGCGGTCGGCATCGGAGGCACGGATGGCGTCGCCGGGCTCGGCGGGGGCCGGCTTCTGGGAGTGCTTGTCGAGGTCCACGGATTCAGCGTAGCGAAACGCGATAGATCGCGACTAGGGAGTGTGTTCAAAGTAGCGTCGTCCGCCCGAAGGGCGGGCCAGGCAGCCGGGACTTCGAAGACACGACCTGGGACCCTGCCCGGGGTCGGGCGCGCCGCCTACCGCCGGGGCTCCGGGTGAGCCTTACCTCACAGACCGCGGCAGCGAACCGCGTTCTACGCTGGAGGGCGCGCTGCCAATGGAGGCCGCGTCGCTGTCTGCCGAGTGAGGAATGGCCGTAATGCCAGAGTTTGCGTACTCCGATCTGCTCCCGCTGGGAGAGGACGCCACGCCCTACCGGCTGGTGACCGCCGAGGGAGTCTCCACCTTCGAGGCCGACGGCCGTACGTTCCTCAAGGTCGAGCCGGAGGCGCTGCGCAAGCTCGCCGCCGAGGCCATGCACGACATCTCGCACTATCTGCGGCCCGCCCACCTCGCGCAGCTGCGCCGCATCATCGACGACCCGGAGGCCTCCTCCAACGACAAGTTCGTCGCGCTCGACCTGCTCAAGAACGCCAACATCGCCGCCGCGGGCGTGCTCCCGATGTGCCAGGACACCGGCACGGCAATCGTCATGGGCAAGCGCGGGCAGAACGTCCTGACGCAGGGCGGCGACGAGGAAGCACTCTCCCGCGGCATCTACGACGCGTACACCAAGCTCAACCTGCGGTACTCGCAGATGGCTCCGCTCACCATGTGGGAGGAGAAGAACACCGGCTCCAACCTTCCCGCCCAGATCGAGCTGTACGCCACCGACGGCGGCGCGTACAAGTTCCTCTTCATGGCAAAGGGTGGCGGCTCCGCCAACAAGTCCTTCCTCTACCAGGAGACCAAGGCGGTCCTGAACGAGGCCTCCATGATGAAGTTCCTGGAGGAGAAGATCCGCTCGCTCGGCACGGCCGCGTGCCCGCCGTACCACCTGGCCATCGTCGTCGGCGGTACGAGCGCCGAATTCGCCCTGAAGACCGCGAAGTACGCCTCCGCGCACTACCTCGACGAGCTGCCCGCCGAGGGCTCCCCCACCGGCCACGGCTTCCGCGACAAGGAGCTGGAGGAGAAGGTCTTCGAGCTCACCCAGAAGATCGGCATCGGCGCGCAGTTCGGCGGCAAGTACTTCTGCCACGACGTGCGCGTGGTCCGGCTGCCGCGGCACGGTGCCTCGCTGCCCGTCGCGATCGCCGTCTCCTGTTCGGCCGACCGCCAGGCCACCGCGAAGATCACCGCGGAGGGCGTGTTCCTGGAACAGCTGGAGACCGACCCGGCGCGCTTCCTGCCGGACACGACGGACGAGCACCTGGACGAGGCGGGAGACGTCGTGCGCGTCGACCTCAACCGGCCGATGGACGAGGTGCTCGCCGAGCTCACCAAGTACCCGGTCAAGACCCGGCTCTCGCTGACCGGCCCGCTGGTCGTGGCGCGCGACATCGCGCACGCCAAGATCAAGGAACGCCTCGACGCGGGCGAGGAGATGCCGCAGTACCTGAAGGACCACCCCGTCTACTACGCCGGTCCCGCGAAGACGCCCGAGGGCTACGCGTCCGGCTCCTTCGGCCCGACGACGGCGGGCCGTATGGACTCCTACGTCGAGCAGTTCCAGGCGGCGGGCGGCTCGAAGGTCATGCTCGCCAAGGGCAACCGCTCCAAGCAGGTCACCGACGCGTGCGGGGCGCACGGCGGCTTCTACCTCGGCTCGATCGGCGGGCCCGCGGCGCGGCTGGCGCAGGACTGCATCAAGAAGGTCGAGGTCGTGGAGTACGAGGAGCTGGGGATGGAGGCGGTGTGGAGGATCGAGGTGGAGGACTTCCCGGCGTTCATCGTGGTGGACGACAAGGGGAACGACTTCTTCACTGAGCCGGCGCCGGCGCCGACGTTCACGTCGATCCCGGTGCGGGGGCCGGGGCTGGCGTAACGCCTGCGGCGGGCCTTGTCCCCTACCCGCCCCTTCCCGAATCGGGGCTCCGCCCCGAACCCCGTACGCCCTTCGGGCGTGTCCTCAATCTCCGGACGGGCTGATATTCAGCCCCGCCGGCGATTGAGGCGCGGGGGTCCGGGGGCGGAGCCCCCAGACAGCCTCAGTCGAAGCGCTGGTTCGGCGCGCCCGTGCACGGCTGCAACCGCACCGCATCCCGCGCCGCCGCCACCGTCAGGCACAGCCCAGTCGCCGACGCCGGCCGCACCGTCCCGCCCGTGCGGACGAACTGCTGGTTCGCGCCGCCGTGGCAGTTCCACACGATCGCCGCCGTACCGGCCGTATAGCTGCCGCCGGGGACGTCCAGGCACCTGTCCTGCGTCAGCTCCGTGTGCAGTGATCTGCGCGCCTCGTCGTACCACCATCCCTGGTTGCGCCCGCCGTGGCAGTCCCAGCCCACGACGCCGGTCCCGTTGCGGCTCACCGCACCCGCGACGTCCACGCACGTGCCCGTCGCCTCGTTCCTCAGCGGCCTGTACGCGTCGTCCCACGCCCCCGCGTACAGCGCGGGCTTTCCGCTGGACGCGACGTCAGCGCAACTCGCCTCGCGCAGACCCGAGTTGTAGAGCTGGGTCAGGCAGGACGCGAAGGCCGCGTGCCCGCGCACATTGGGGTGGAAGGACTGGCGGACCGAATTGGAGTCCGGCGGGAAGGGGTTGGAGAGGTCGATGTACAGTCCGCGCGCCCAGGTGTCCTCCATGCAGACCTCATGGCCGTGGAAGAGCCGGGAGTTGTCCAGGTAGACCGCTCCCGTGGACTGCGCCACCCTGCGCATGCCGCGTTCGAAGGCGGGGACGGCCGTGTTGCGGCCCCAGACGGTGTCGGAGTCGTAGCCCATGCCGCCGCAGATCAGCTTGCCGGGGAAGCCGGGGTTGTCTCGGAAGTCCGGGCCGATGGGGCTCGGGTAGCCCATGACGACCAGTTTGTAGTCGCCGTCGGCGTAGCCGGCGTCGTGCATCACGGTGCGCAGGTCGCGCACCGTCTGCTCGACCTTGGGGACGAGCCCGTCGACGCGGGCCTGCCAGCCGGGGGCGTACTTCGGCTCGCAGGGGCCCTGGATCAGCACATAGCGCGTGACGCAGTCGGTCATCACCGGACCGAACTGCAGGTCGTCGTTGGCTCCGGCCACCAACAGCACCATCTTGATACGGGTGTTGCGCGCCTTGATCGCGAGGTTGTCGCTCTGGACCAGCTCGTCGGCGTACTGCTTCGAGCCGCCGATCCTGATGTTGCCGGTGTACGCGCCGGAGCAGGAGACGTTGTATGTGACGTCCGCCGCGATGCCCGTACGGTGGATGGCGGCGTCGGGGGAACGATGGCACCAGTTGTCGGGGCCGTTGGTGCCGGGTTCGTACGTGCCGACGCCCTCGCCGGAGATCTCGCTGTCGCCGAGCGAGATCAGGCCGGTCCTGCGCTCGGCGTGCGGGCGTTCGGCGGGGCTGCCGTAGAGCTTGACGGCCTCGGCCGCGCGGATGGACTCCAGCTCGGGCGGGAGCGGTACGGACAAGGCCACTCGCGTCTCGTCGGCAGCGGCCCGAGCGGTGGTGGTCATCCCGCCAAGTCCGGCCGCCAGTGCGGCCGCGGCCGCGACCGTACAGCGAAGTCTTCGTCTCGTGCGCCTCATTGCGCCTCCCCGGTTTGTCGTTGACTGGGGTATTTACTGGCCGGTAGCGCAGATGGGAATAGACGGAACAAGACAAGTGCTCATCTTTTCGGGAGGCACGAGAGAGATGACTGACGCGAACCAGTACCGGATCGAGCACGACTCCATGGGTGAGGTGCGGGTCCCCGCGCACGCCAAGTGGCGGGCCCAGACCCAGCGGGCCGTGGAGAATTTCCCCGTCTCCGGCCAGCGTCTGGAGCGGGCCCATATCGAGGCCCTGGCCCGGATCAAGGCGGCCGCCGCCCTGGTCAACGCCGAACTGGGCGTGCTCGACAAGGACATCGCGGGCGCCGTCGCCGACGCCGCCGCCGAGGTCGCGGACGGCCGCTGGGACGAGCACTTCCCGGTGGACGTCTTCCAGACCGGATCCGGGACGTCATCCAACATGAACGCCAACGAGGTCATCGCGACACTCGCCACCGAGCGTCTCGGCCGCGAGGTCCATCCCAACGACCACGTGAACGCCTCCCAGTCGTCCAACGACGTCTTCCCCTCCTCCATCCACGTCGCCGCGACGGCGGCCGTGACGCGGGATCTGATCCCGGCGCTGGATCATCTGGCCGCCTCGCTGGAGCGCAAGTCCGCCGAGTTCTCGGCCGTCGTCAAGTCGGGCCGTACGCATCTGATGGACGCCACCCCGGTCACGCTGGGCCAGGAGTTCGGCGGCTACGCCGCGCAGATCCGCTACGGCGTGGAACGGCTAGAGTCCGTGCTGCCCCGCCTCGCCGAACTCCCCCTGGGCGGTACGGCGGTGGGCACCGGGATCAACACCCCGCCCGGCTTCTCGGCCGAGGTCATCGCCGAGGTCGCCCGCGCCACAGGGCTGCCGCTGACCGAGGCCCGCAACCACTTCGAGGCCCAGGGCGCGCGTGACGCGCTCGTCGAGACCTCGGGCCAGCTGCGTACCGTCGCCGTCTCGCTCACCAAGATCTCCAACGATCTGCGGTGGATGGCGAGCGGCCCGCGCACCGGACTGGCCGAGATCAACCTCCCCGACCTGCAGCCCGGCTCGTCGATCATGCCCGGCAAGGTCAACCCGGTGATCCCCGAGGCCGTGCTGATGGTCGCGGTCCAGGTGACGGGCAATGACACGACCGTCGCCGCGGCCGGCGCCGCCGGGAACTTCGAGCTGAACGTGATGCTCCCGGTGATCGCCAGGAATCTGCTGGAGTCGGTCAGGCTGCTTGCCAATGCTTCCCGGCTGCTGGCGGACCGTACCGTCGACGGCATCACGGCCAATGTCGAGCGGGCCCGGGAGTACGCCGAGTCCTCGCCGTCGGTCGTCACCCCGCTGAACAAGTACATCGGCTACGAGGAGGCGGCCAAGGTCGCCAAGAAGTCACTGGCCGAGCGCAAGACGATCCGCGAGGTCGTCCTGGAGTCCGGCTATGTGGAGCGTGGAGCGCTGACCGTCGAGCAGCTCGACGAGGCCCTCGACGTGCTGCGTATGACGTATCCGTGACCGGACAGCCGTGACCTGGGTCGCAGCAGGACCCCGGCCGTCCTCCTAAGATTCTGCTCATGACAGGCATCGAACGCATCGCACGCTGGACGCCCGGGGACCACATCCTCTGGCGCTATCGCGGCCATGCCCCGGACCTGTCGGGCGCCGCCGTCCACATCTGCCGCCCCGTGACCGTCGTGGAGGACGCCGCGGAACTGCTCGCCGTGTGGATGGCGCCGGGCACGGAGTGCGTGAAGCCGGTGCTCGCCGACGGCACGCCGGTCCACGAGGAGCCCCTCGCCACCCGCTACACCGCTCCGCGCACCGTCACCCGCGCCCGCTGGTCCGGCGCGGGCGTGCTGAAGCTGGCGCGGCCCGGGGAGCCGTGGTCGGTGTGGCTCTTCTGGGATCGCGGCTGGCGCTTTCGCAACTGGTACGTCAACCTCGAAGAGCCACGCGCGCGTTGGGCGGGCGGTGTCGACTCCGAGGACCACTTCCTGGACCTCTCGGTGCACCCGGACCGCAGCTGGCGCTGGCACGACGAGGACGAGTTCGGCCAGGCCCAGCTCGTCGGCCTGATGGACGCGGAGAAGGCGGCGCGGGTGCGGGAGGCGGGCGAGGCGGCCGTGGAGGTCATCAGGGCCTGGGGAGCGCCGTTCTCGGACGGCTGGGAGCACTGGCGGCCCGATCCTTCCTGGCGGGTTCCCGAGCTGCCCGCGGACTGGGACCAAAGACCCGCGCAGCTCACGTCCTGAGTCCGCGGCGGGGGCGATGAGCGGTGTGGCTGGTTCCGGTACGGGAACACCCTCCGGCACATGCGACCTCATGAGACTCTTGATGCGCCCCCTGGGGGCAAACGTAGGATCGTCGTCCGCAAGGCTGCGCCGTTTCGGCAACCGTTGAGCGCAGCACACGACCTGACCGTAAGTCATCACGAGGCAGTGCCGAGGGGGTGGAGCTGTGCCGGATGCCCGCCATCCTGTCGACGCCGCCCGCAGAGCGGTTGTTTCGCCCGGGGGCTCGGGGGTTATCCCCCGAGGTAGCACAGCACCGCTCCACGAGGTGATCGCATCGCACAACCGGCCCGGACGGACGGAACCCCACGAGTGACGGAGCAGCCCACCTCCCACGAAGGCCGGCAGCCCCTGGCTGCCCGGCCGCACGAACGCACCCGGCCGCGATCGGAGGCGCCCGGCCCATCGGCCGTGCCCTCGCCGGCCGGTCCCCCGCAGGACCTGGCGGGGACGGCGCGCCGCGAAGGCGACCGGCTGCGTTTCGTGGGCGCGGCGACGCGGCGCATCGCACGCGGGATAGATCTGGACGAGATCGTCCTCGGGCTGTGCAGGGCGACCGTGCCGACCTTCTCCGACGCGATCCTCGTCTACCTCCGCGACCCGCTGCCGGTGGGCGACGAGCGGCCCGTTTCGCCGTTCGTACTGCGCCTGCGCCGTACCGACAGGCTGCGTTTAGCCGGTGAGGACGCCGATCTCGGCACCGCTGTCCCGATCCCTGTCCTGGACCCGCAGACCGACCTCTCGCCGACCGCAGAGCTGTGCGAGGTGCGGTCCGGCGGTGCGCTCTCCGAGGTGCTGCGCGGGGTGCGGCCGGTCTTCGGCGACTCCGCGGCGGCCCGGGCCGCGCTGCCCGAGTTGCTGGGCGACGGCCGTACGGTGCCCAGCGGCCATCGCGCGATACTGGCCCCGCTCCGCGGCAGGCGCCGGGTGATCGGCGCCGCCGTTTTCCTGCGCCGTCCCGACCGGCCCGCCTTCGAGCCCAACGACCTTCTGGTCGCGGCCCAGTTGGCGACCCACACCGCCCTCGGCATCGACAAGGCCGTGCTGTACGGACGCGAGGCGTACATCGCCGACGAGCTGCAGCGCACGATGCTGCCGGACTCGCTGCCCCAGCCGACCGGTGTCCGGCTCGCTTCGCGCTATCTGCCGGCCGCCGAGACGGCCCGCGTCGGCGGCGACTGGTACGACGCGATCCCGCTGCCCGGCAGCCGGGTGGCACTGGTCGTCGGCGATGTCATGGGCCACTCCATGACCTCGGCCGCGATCATGGGCCAGCTGCGGACCACCGCACAGACCCTCGCCGGGCTCGACCTGCCACCGCAGGAGGTCCTGCACCACCTCGACGAGCAGGCCCAGCGGCTGGGCACCGACCGGATGGCGACCTGCCTGTACGCCGTCTACGACCCCGTCGCACACCGCATCACCATCGCCAACGCCGGCCACCCGCCGCCCATCCTGCTGCACCTGGGCGGGCGGGCCGAGGTGCTGCGCGTGCCGCCGGGAGCGCCCATCGGCGTGGGCGGGGTGGACTTCGAGGCCGTGGAACTGGACGCCCCGGCCGGCGCGACCCTGCTGCTGTACACCGACGGCCTGGTCGAGTCCCGGCTGCGCGATGTGTGGACGGGGATCGAGCAGCTGAGGGAGCGTCTTGCCGCCACCGCCCAGCTGACCGGGCCCGACCACTCCCCGCCGCTGGAGGCCCTGTGCGACGACGTGCTCGACATGCTCGGCCCGGGTGACCGGGACGACGACATCGCGCTGCTCGCGGCCCGCTTCGACGGGATCGCGCCAAGTGATGTCGCGTACTGGTTCCTGGAGCCGGAGGACGCCGCCCCGAGCCGCGCCCGCCGCCTGGCCCGCAGGGCACTGGCCCGCTGGGGCCTGGAGGAGCTGAGCGATTCGGTGGAGCTGCTGGTCAGCGAGGTGGTGACCAATGCCGTGCGGTATGCGGAGCGGCCGGTGACGCTGAGGCTGTTGCGTACGGACGTACTGCGCTGCGAGGTCGGCGACGACTCGCCGCAGCTGCCCAGACAGCGGCGGGCGCGGGACACCGACGAGGGCGGACGCGGACTGTTCCTGGTGAACCGGCTGGCCAGGCGGTGGGGGGCCACCCGCCTGTCGACCGGCAAGGTTGTCTGGTTCGAGCTGCCTACCCATACGTAGCCCAATTCTGGACCTCGTCCAAGGTTGCCCACATCGCAGCTGCGGAGTTGACTGGAGCACACGGCCGAAGCGACCACAGTCCCTTTTATGGATGGGAGGACGCTCGTGACCGAGACATCCCCCAAGACTCCGTACACGACGAGCAACTCCGGCATCCCGGTGGAGAGCGACGAGCACTCGCTCACCATCACCGCCGACGGCCCGATCCTGCTCCAGGACCACTACCTCATCGAGAAGATGGCCCAGTTCAACCGGGAACGGGTCCCCGAGCGGGTGGTCCACGCCAAGGGCGCGGGAGCGTACGGGATCTTCGAAGTAACCAATGACGTCAGCCAGTTCACCAAAGCCGACCTGTTCCAGCCGGGCAAGCAGACCGAGATGCTGGCCCGATTCTCCACGGTCGCGGGTGAACAGGGCTCCCCGGACACCTGGCGCGACCCCCGCGGCTTCGCGCTCAAGTTCTACACGGAGCACGGCAATTACGATCTGGTCGGCAACAACACGCCGATCTTCTTCGTACGCGACCCGCAGAAGTTCCAGGACTTCATCCGCTCGCAGAAACGGCGCCCGGACAGCGGGCTGCGCGACAACGACATGCAGTGGGACTTCTGGACGCTGTCCCCCGAGTCCGCGCACATGGTGACCTGGCTGATGGGCGACCGCGGCATCCCCAAGAACTACCGCCACATGAACGGCTACAGCTCGCACACCTATCTGTGGGTCAACGGCGGCGGCAAGAAGTTCTGGGTGAAGTACCACGTGAAGACCGACCAGGGCATCGACTTCCTCACCCAGGCGGAGGCCGACGATCTGGCCGGCCGCGACGGGGACGTCCACCGCCGCGATCTGTACGACGCGATCGCGTCCGGCAACGCCCCGAGCTGGACTATGAACGTCCAGGTCATGCCCTTCGAGGATGCCCCGGGCTACCGCTTCAACCCCTTCGATCTGACCAAGGTGTGGCCGCACGGCGACTACCCCCTGATCGAGGTCGGCCGGATGACGCTCGACAAGAACCCGGAGAACTATTTCGTCCATATCGAGCAGGCCGCCTTCGAGCCCTCGAACCTGGTGCCCGGCATCGGCCCGTCGCCGGACAAGATGCTGCTCGGCCGGCTCTTCTCGTACCCGGACACCCACCGGTACCGCATCGGCCCTAACTACAACCAGCTGCCGCCCAACAGGGCGCGCTCGCAGGTGAATTCGTACGCCAAGGACGGCCCGATGCGTTACGAGGCCGCGAACACCGCGCGGCCCTACGCCCCGAACTCCTACGGCGGCCCGGCGGCCGACGTGGGGAACTTCGGCGAGCCGGCGGGCTGGGCGACGGAGGCCGGCGAGATGGTGCGCGAGGCGTACACGCTGCACCGCGAGGACGACGACTGGGGCCAGCCGGGCACCATGGTCCGCCAGGTGCTCGACGACGCGGCCCGTGACCGGCTGGTGTCGAATGTCAGCGGGCATCTGCTCGCGGGCGTCTCCCGGCCGGTTGTGGACCGGGCGCTGCAGTACTGGCGCAATATCGACAAGGAGCTGGGCGACCGTATCGCCAGCCGGGTGAACGGCGGCTGAGCCCGCACCGCACATGACAGTGCCGCGGATCGGACGATCCGCGGCACTGTCGTACTGCAACAGCTACGGCTTGATGACGGGATTGCCGTTCGGCCCGCCGGGGTCACCGTCGGCCGGATCGGTCGGCGGGGTGATCGTCGGCGATTCCGTCGGTGTCCCGGTCGGCTCGTCCGTCGGAGTCTTGGTCGGCTTGTCCGTCGGAGTCTTGGTCGGCTTCTTCGTCGGAGTCTTGGTCGGCCCCTTGGACGGGGTCTGAGAAGGCGACTCGGACGGGGTCTGGGTCGGCGTCGGGTCCGGGTCCGCGGTGGCGCCCTCCTCGACCTCCAGGTCGAACTCGGCGGCGGCGGCCTCGTCGCTGAGCGCGCCCGTCGTGTACTGCTTCCAGATCTTCGCGGGGACACCACCGCCGTTGGCGCGGCCCTCGTTGACGGTATCGGTCAGCGTGACTTGTCCGCCCTTGGGGTCCTCGCCGAACAGGGCGACAGCGGTGACCAGTTCGGGGGTGTAGCCCACGAACCAGGCCGAGCGGTTGTTCTCCGAGGTACCGGTCTTGCCCGCCGCTTCGTAGTCGCCGGCCGCGTTGGTGCCCGAGCCGGACTTCACGACGCCCGTCATGGCCGCGGTCGTGGTGTCCGCAGCCTCGCGGCTTACGGCCTGCTTGGGTTCGTCGGTATCGAGGTGATCGTCACGGACCTGGTGCTCGGCGGACTTCACGATGATGGGCGTGAGGTGCTTGCCGTGGTTGTCGAGGGTCGCGTACACCCCGGCCATGTCCCAGGTGGATGCGCCCATCGTGCCGAGCGACATCGCGGGCTGCTCCGGCCAGCCCTTGCCCTCCTTCATGCCCATGGCGAGCGCGGTCTTCTTCGCCTTGGCCGGGGTGACGTCCACGATCATCTGCGCGAAGACGGAGTTGATCGAGCTGTTCGTCGCCCGCTGGACGCTGACCATTCCGTAGTCCCGGTCGTCCTCGTTCTCCGGGGCGAAGGGGACGTCACTGCCCTCGACGGGCCGCTTGCTCGTGCCGTCGTACTTGGTGTTGAGGCCGATCTTCACGCCGTCCTGGGTCTCGGCATCGTTCTCCAGGGCGGAGGCGAGGACGACGGGCTTGAAGGTCGATGCGGGCTGGTAGTCGCGGCGGGTGGCGTTGGACAGCCAGTGCTCGGTGGCGCCGACGCCGCCGTAGAGCGCGACGACATGACCGGTCTTCGGGTCGACCGAGGTCGCGCCTGCCTGGACGGTCGCGTCACGCTTGTCCTTCTTGCGTTCCAGCCTGGCCTCGAGCTGCTTGTCGACCGCCTTGACCAGGGCCTTCTGGCGCTTCTCGTCGATGTTGAGGGTGATCGTCCAGCCGCCGGCCTTGATCTCCTCCTCGCTGATGCCCCGGCGCTCCAGCTCGGCGTTGGCCGCATCGACGAGGTAACCGGTCTGGCCCTCCATGCCGGGGGCCGCCTTGGGCTCCTTGGGCACGGGGAACTTCAGGCCCGTGCGCTTGCCGGATTCGAGCCAGTCCTCCTCGACCATGTTGTCGAGTACGTAGTCCCAGCGCTCCTTGACCAGCTTCTTGCCGGTTTCCGACGCGACGGCCCAGTCGTACTGGCTGGGGGCCTGGAGGAGGGCGGCGAGATACGCGCCCTCGGCGACGTTCAGGTCCTTGGCGTCCTTGCGGTAGTACGCCTGGGCCGCGGCCTGGATTCCGTACGCATTGCGGCCGTAGTAGCTGGTGTTGATGTACCCCGCGAGGATCTCGCTCTTTTCCTTCTTCTGATCCACCTTGAGCGAGATCACCAGCTCCTTGAGCTTGCGGGTGACCGTCTGGTCCTGGTTCAGGTAGTAGTTCTTGACGTACTGCTGGGTGATGGTCGAGCCACCCTGCTTGCCCTCGCCCGTAAGGGTGTTCATCAGGCCACGGGCGGTGCCCTTGAAGTCGACTCCGGAGTCCTTGAAGAAGGTCTTGTTCTCCGCGGCGACGAAGGTGAACTGGACGTCCTTGGGGATCTTCTCCAGCCCGACGATCTCGCGGTTGATCTTGCCGGTGCGGGTGAGGATCTTGCCGTTGCTGAACTTGTAGACGTTGCTCTGCATCTCCGCCTGGGCGTTGGCCGAGGGCACGGGCACCATCAGATAGATCACGAAGAACGCGCCCATCGCCAGCAGGCAGAGGCCGAAGAAGGTGCCCAGCAGCTTCCTCCAGGTGAAGAAGCGCCGTATGCCGGTGGGCTTGGCTTTCTTCGCCCGGCGCGCGCCGCGCTGCCGGGCCTGCCGCTCTTCCGCTCGGCCCATCGCTTCGTTGCTCCGCTCGTCGTTTTCTGTGGTCGCGTGGCCGGAATCGGCCCGGAATCAGCTCAGAAAGCTAACACCGCTCGTACAGACAAAGGGCAACCGATCCGGTCTTTTCCGGACGTGAGAATCAGCACCCCGTCTCATGGAACCGACTCATGAGAGGTGCGCAAGGTTGCGAAGGCAGTTAAAGTGATATCACTATGCTAAGAGGTCGGCGGGGGTCGCCGACGGCACAAACGGGGAGCGAACATGCCTGCCACCAGTACTTCGACCGTGGACGACCTGCCGCAGATGCCGACGCCACAGGTCCGGGAAATTCCGGCACACAGCATCGGCGGAGGACTGGCGCTGCTGCTGGGGCTGCTCGGCCTCGGCGGCGGAGTGGCACTCATCGTGACCGGCGCCTCCGCCGGCGCGGCCGGCACGAAGGCGGCACTGATAGTCCTCGGGATCGTGATCGCGGTCGCCGCGTTCTTCGCGATGTGCGGGCTGAACACGGTCGCGCCGGGCGAGGCGCGGGTGGTCCAGCTCTTCGGGCGCTACCGGGGCACGATCCGTACGGACGGACTGCGCTGGGTCAACCCGCTCACCTCGCGGACCAAGATCTCGACGCGGGTGCGGAACCACGAGACCGCGGTCCTTAAGGTCAACGACGCGTACGGCAACCCGATCGAACTCGCCGCGGTCGTGGTGTGGAAGGTCGAGGACACCGCCCAGGCGCTGTTCGAGGTCGACGACTTCCTGGAGTTCGTCTCGACGCAGACCGAGGCGGCCGTACGGCACATCGCCATCGAGTACCCCTACGACGCGCACGACGAGGACGGCCTGTCGCTGCGCGGCAACGCGGAAGAGATCACGGAGAAGCTGGCGATCGAGCTGCACGCGCGCGTGGAGGCGGCGGGCGTCCACATCATCGAGTCCCGCTTCACGCACCTCGCGTACGCGCCGGAGATCGCGTCCGCGATGCTGCAGCGCCAGCAGGCGGGCGCGGTGGTCGCGGCACGGCGGCAGATCGTGGACGGCGCGGTCGGCATGGTCGAGGCGGCGCTGGCCAGGATCCAGGAGCAGGACATCGTGGAGCTCGACGCGGAACGAAAGGCGGCGATGGTGTCGAATCTGATGGTGGTGCTGTGCGGTGACCGCGCGCCCCAGCCGGTCCTCAACACGGGCACGCTCTACCAGTGACGCCGCCGCCCGAGCGTAAGCAGGTGCTGCTGCGGCTCGACCCGGCGGTCTACGAGGCGCTGGCGCGGTGGGCGTCGGACGAGCTGCGCAGCGCGAACGCGCAGATCGAGTTCGTGCTGCGCCGCGCCTTGTCGGACGCGGGCCGCCTGCCGGGCGGCGTCGGGCCGCTCCCGCGGAGGGGCCGCCCACCGGCGGCTGCGCCGCGGGACGAAGCGGAGTAGCCCGGGCCCGCCGGGGGAATGGACCCGCGCCGGTTTCGGCGCGGGTCTGCTTTTCATTCCCCACCGAAGGCGTCCGCTTTCACCCACTTAGACTGGTCATCGCGATAGGACCTAGTTATCAGTGGGTGTCAGTGAGTACGGCGGACAGGGGCAAACAGCCGAGCCTCGCGCAGCTGCGCGCCTTCGCGGCCGTGGCGGAGCATCTGCACTTCCGGGACGCCGCGGCAGCAATCGGGATGAGTCAGCCCGCACTCTCCGGGGCCGTGTCCGCCCTGGAGGTGGCACTGGGTGTCCAGCTGCTGGAGCGTACGACCCGCAAGGTGCTGCTGTCCCCGGCCGGGGAGCGGCTCGCGGTGCGAGCCAGGGCGGTGCTGGAGGCGGTCGGTGAGCTGATGGAGGAGGCCGAGGCGGCACGCGCCCCCTTCACCGGGGTCCTCAGGCTTGGTGTGATCCCGACCGTAGCTCCCTATCTTCTGCCGAACGTGCTGCGGCTCGTGCACGACCGCTACCCGGACCTCGATCTCCAGGTCCACGAGGAGCAGACCTCCTCGCTGCTGGAGGGGCTCGGGGCCGGGCGGCTCGATCTGCTGCTGCTCGCCGTGCCGCTCGGGGTGCCCGGGGTGACCGAACTGCCGCTGTTCGACGAGGACTTTGTGCTGGTCACGCCCGAGGACCACTGGCTGGGCGGCCGACAGGACATCCCGCGCGAGGCACTGCGCGAGCTGCATCTGCTGCTGCTCGACGAGGGGCACTGTTTGCGCGACCAGGCCCTCGACATCTGCCGTGAGGCCGGACGTACCGAGGGTGCCCCGGTGACCACGACGGCTGCCGGCCTGTCGACGCTCGTGCAGCTGGTCGCGGGCGGGCTCGGTGTGACGCTGCTGCCGCGTACGGCGGTCGACGTCGAAACCGGCCGGGGCGGGCGGCTGCAGACGGGGTACTTCGCGGAGCCCGCTCCCGCGCGCCGGATCGCCCTGGCGATGCGTGCGGGTGCGGCACGACAGGGCGAGTTCGTGGAGTTCGCGCAGGCGCTGCGGGAGGCGATGGCGGTGCTCCCGGTCCGGGTGCTGTCCACCGGGGTCCCGAGGCGCGGAGCTGACTCTTAAGTAGGCGGTCGCTTTTCTGATCGACGACGGTCTTTGACCGGCGGGGACATTGCAGCTTCGGTCATATTGCATGACTGGCGGAAGATGCGCCTCCGCGGCTGATACACATACCCCCTCGGTGTCATATGTCAGGCACCAGTGCGAAATTCATGTGCCCTGCAATTCGTGTGCGCTGAAATTCATGTGCATTGAATCGATGGGCGCGGCTGCCAAGGGGGAGTGATGCCGGACATTCGCGAATCCCTTCACCGCGCCGGACACGGCGTGCTCTCTCTCGCGCTGGCCCAGTGCCGTGCGGCCGGATCGACCATGGTCCTGCGGGTGTGCGGCCGGCCCGGCGGGGTGTTCCACCTCCGGCAGGGCGGCGTGGTCGCGGTCGAGAGCCCCGGCGCCCCCGGAATCGAGACGCTGCTGCTGCGCTCCGGCCGGATCAGCGAGTCGGACTGGGCCGAGCTGGTCCCGGCGGGCATGGACTCGCGCAGGCCCGTCGCCGAACTGGTGGCGCGCGGGCACATCGGCGCCGCCGAACTTCAGGTCGTATCCGCGATGGCTCTGCAGGACGCGGTCTTCGCCGTCCTCGCGGGAGACATGGGCGACTGCCTCGCCGATCCCGAGAGCGGCCCGCTGGTCCCGGTCGGCCCCGGTGAGGACCCGCTGCGGCTGCTCGACGACGCGGTCAGGAAACTGGCCGCTCTCGCCGCAATGCCCCAGGCAGTCCTGCCCGACCGGGAGCGGGTCGTCGTCCGCCGCGGCGTCGACGGCCCGGCCGAGGACCTGGCGCCCCACAGGAAGGCGATCCTCTTTCTCGCCGACGGCAGGCGCACCCCACGGGACATCGCCTTCATGATCGGCCGGGGCGTCTACCACGTGACCGTCGAGATCTCCCGGATGCTCGCCGAGGGGCTGCTGGAGCGGGCCACTCGCAACGGGGGGACCGGCGTTCCGCGCGTGTGGGCGACGCAGGCTCCGGTGCCGCGACGTCCGGCCGTCGCGCCGCACGGTGGGGACGCGACCGGGGAGCTGCCCCGCCGCACCCCCGGGGCCAGCGGGATTACGGAGAAGACTCTCGCCGCGGACGTTTCCGCGACGAGCTGGAAAGGGCTCTTCCGATTTCGAAGCCGTACCCGGACAGCGAATTCCGGGGTCGCGGACTCCTGAAGGGCCGGGGAAAACATGCACATGTGCGAGGGGGTTCAGTGAATGGATCATAAGGCTCTGGCCGGGGAAATGAAGGGACTTCGCGACCAGATACCAGGAATTACCGATACGGCGGTGGTGGCCGTCGACGGGCTGCTCATCGCGGCCGACACAGAGGATGCCATCGAACCGAACGGCCTCGCCGCGCTCGCCGCGGCCGGCCTCGGCCTTGCCCGGCGTACGGCAGCGGCCACGGGCCGCGGATCCCTGCGGCGCACGGTCGCCTACGGAAACCGGGGCTGTGCGGCCGTGTACGCGGTGGGTGACACCGCCCTGATGGTGGTGCTCGGCGACGAAGGACTCGACGTCGAACGGCTCCACCTCGAATCCCAGCCGATGCTGAACCGCATCGGAGACATCCTGTCCGGAGGGAAGTAGCGCGCATGGCGACGAAACGCATGGCCCAGGGGTTCTCGGACCAAGTCATGGCCCTGGTGAAGGCCATGAGGTCCGAGACACCCGACTGTCTGGCGGCCGGTGTCGTCGACCTGGCAACCGGCATGCTCCTGTCGTACGAGACCGTCGACAGTCACCCGCCGGAGGTTCTTGACCTGCTCGCGGGAGCGACGCTGGACCTGTTCCAGGGGCGCACGGTGGTGATGATCGAGGACGTCTTCAAGGAGCGCAGGGGCGTCAACTCCGATCAGCACTACTTCCAGGAAATCCTGGTGAACAGCGACAACTTGACCCATCTGTTCATCCGTATGAACGAGAGCCAGGACGTCGTCGTGGTCGCGGTGTGCCGCAAATCGGTGAACGTGGGCATGCTCTTCGCCCAGGCCAGGCGGGTGATGAAGGAGTTCGGCGGGATCTGATCCCACTCACGCCGCCGGGGTGCGGCCCCTCCCCCGCCGACGGGAAGGGGCCGCACCGCATCCGGGCACCGGCCACGGCGTCTACTCGGTCCGCAGTCCGTCCGGCCGCATCATCCGCCACAGCGGCGGCAGGCTGAGCAGCGTCACCAGCAGGATCAGCGCCGCCCCGACGCCGGTGATCGGCAGAAAGGCCCACCAGTCGGCGACCTGTTTGCCGACCAGTTTCAGCAGGACGAGACCGAGCCCGATGCCGCCGGTGACCGCGAGGGCGAGGCCCAGCGCGATCGGCACGGCCGTCTGCCACAGCACCGACCAGCTGAGTGTGGCGCGGCGGGTGCCGAAGGCGACCAGCACCGACAACAGCCGCTTGCGGTCACGTAGTTGCTCCAGTGTGGAGACGAGCAGCGATGCGGCGATCAGCAGCATCGTCGCCGTCGCACCCACGAACAGACCGGTGCGCACGCTGGAGAACATGCTGTCGCGCTCGAAGTTCTGCAGCGTGGAGACCCGGGTCAGCGGGTCGATGGCCGCCGCGGTGTTGCGCGCGTACTCCGCCGCATCGGGGACTGCCGGGTCGAGCCGGATCATCGCCCTGGCGCTGGGGCTGCGCAGCTTCGACACATCGACGGTGGACGGTGTGGCCAGGATGCCGAAGGACTTCTGCCCCATCGGGTCGGTGCGCGAGTCGACTGTCCTGGCGGAGGCGGGGATACGCCACAGCACCGGCTCGGTCTTCTCCGGCTCACCCTCCGAGGAGTACGCATCCGGGTGGAGGTTGACCTGGGCGCCCGGCCTGGCCGTCTTGGCGAGATAGTCGTCGGGGGGTCCGTCGCCGCCGCGCGTACGGGCGAGGAAAACGTCGCCGTCCTTGCAGGAGGCCAGCTTCGCCAGCTCCCGCAGCGACGGGCAGTCGCCGACGGTGATCTGAGTGGTGGGGATGAAGTCCTCGCCCGAGCGCTGCGGTCCCGCCCGCTCGACGCCTGCCTCGATGATCCCGATCACGCCCGAGACGCCCTTGGTCGCCGAGTACTTCTGGATCATCTCGTGCGCCACGGAGCCGTCCGCGGCGCCCGCGTGCGTCTCCAACTGGGCGCGAGCCGAGTCCATGCCGGTCGGCTTCATGAAGTCGCTCTGTACGGAGGCGAACAGCATCTGCAGCGCGATGGCTCCGGCCGCCGCGACGACGATGCCGCTGACCGCGCGCGCCGCCGTGCCGCTGCTCAACTGGAGCCGTCGAACGGCCAGTTGCCAGGACACCGGGCCGCCGCGCAGTCGGCCGACCACCGCCTCGACCAGCCACGGCAGCAGCGCCGTGACCCCGATCAGCACCAGCAGCGCGCCGCCCGCGATCTGGTAGGTGGCGATCTCGGTGCCCGCCATGTCGACCTGGCCCGCCTGGGGCAGCAGCAGGGCGAGCCCGGCCGCGGGCAGCAGCAGCCGCCACCACAGCCGGCGGCGCCGCGGAGCCGTGTTCCGTACGACGCCGAGCGGCTCAATGGACACACCGCGCAGCGTGAAGAGGGTGACCCCGATCGCGGAGGCCGGTACGGCGAGGACGACCAGCGCGGTCAGCGCCGTGCTCGGCACGATGTCGAACGGAAACGCGTTGATGTTCCAGATCGTCACCGAGCCCGCCAACTGCCGTATCAGCGCGAAGAATCCGGCGCCCGCGGCCAGGCCGAGCAGCGCGCCGCACAGTGACTCACCGGCCGCGATCCGCCGGGTCATCGCCTGATCGGAGCCGACAAGACGCAGAGCGGCCAACCTCCGGTCGCGCTGCTCGCCGCCGAAGCGGACGGCGGTGGCGATGAACACGGCCACCGGCAGGAGCAGAGCCACACAGGCGATCACGATCATGAGCAGGAGCACGGCGTTCAGCGGTTCGGGCTTGCCCTCATTGCCGCCGTACCCGACCGAGCGCGAGTCGGCCGTGTCCGCGGAGAGAGTGCCACTACCCGCGTAATAGAGGAGCTCGCCCGGGCCGATGAGGCCGCGGTCCGCGATGGTCGCGGTGATGCGATACGGCAGCCGGTCCTTGAGCAGTGCGCCTTCGGGGGCTGCGAGCAGTTCGGCGAGGGCGGGGGACACGGCCATCTCGCCGGGCCCGGGCAGCTTTGCCAGGCCGGGCGGGGCGGGCGCGTGGTCGCCGTCCGGCCGGATCAGAGTGCCCTTGATCGTGTCGCCGTGGTAGAGCGTGCCGGTGGCAGCCATGAGGAAGGAGCGCTCGGAGCGCTTCACGTCATTGTCGAAGGTCACCACGCGGGCCGACTCACGGTCGTCCCGGCTCTGGATGAGATTCGGAACGGACGCTGCGACCAGAAGAAGGGACACGCCGAGGCCGACGCCGACGGCGGTGAGGACCGTACGGGTCCAGCCGCGCCGGCCTCCGGTGACGGCGAACCGGACGCCCAGGGTCAGGTCACGTATCCAGCTGCCGCTCATGCCACGCCCGCCATGTCGCGCAGCTTCCCGTCGCGGACGACGACTTCGCGGTCGGAGTACGCGGCGACCCGGGCCTCGTGGGTGACAAGGACCACCGCGGCATTGGTGTCGCGGGCCGCGTCGGTGAGCAGCCGCATCACCCGCTCGCCGTTGAGCGAGTCGAG
The DNA here is from genome assembly GCF_036147535.1 of Streptomyces sp. NBC_00322. NCBI lineage: Bacteria > Bacillati > Actinomycetota > Actinomycetes > Kitasatosporales > Streptomycetaceae > Streptomyces > Streptomyces sp. NBC_00322. Next base: position 3,423,298 of record NZ_CP108019.1, read on the forward strand.
CGCGCCGGTCGGTTCGTCGGCGAAGAGCACGCGCGGCGAGGTGACCAGCGCGCGGGCGACCGCGACGCGCTGACCCTGGCCGCCGGACACCTCGCCGGGCCGTTTGTCCCCGACGTCGGCGACTTCGAGACGCTCCATCCACTCCTGCGCGGTGCGCTCGGCCTCCTTGCGCCGGGTGCCGTTCAGGCGCAGCGGCAGGGCGACGTTCTCGGTGCAGTTCAGCTCGGGGACGAGCTGGCCGAACTGGAAGACGAAGCCGTACTCGCTGCGGCGCAGCGCACTGCGTCCGGCATCGGGCATCGCGGTGAGATCGCGCCCGCCGTACGTGATGGTGCCCGCGTCGGGCCGGACGATCCCGGCGAGACAGTGCAGCAGGGTCGACTTCCCGGAGCCCGAGGGCCCCATCACGGCGACGACTTCGCCGGCGTGGATGGAGAACGACGCATCGTCGAGCGCCGGGGTGGCGCCGTACGCCTTGTGCAGACCCTCGGCGACGAGGAGGGAGCCCGCGGGCGTCATCGGCGCACCGCCTCGGCGAGCTGCTCGAGCCTGGCGGCGGTCAGTTCCAGCCACCTCAGATCGGCCTCGAGGTGGAAGAGGGCGTGGTCGCAGATGAGCTGATCGGCGAGGTCACCGCGGCGCTTGCGGTCGGTGAGGATACGCATGAGCCGCAGGTGCTCGGCCCGCTGGGTATCGAGCAGATCGGCGGCACTGCGGCCGGTGAGCAGGGCGAGGACGACCTTGGTGTACAGGGTCGACTGGAGATAGGGCTCGGGCTTCTCCGGCTGGGCGAGCCACTGCGACACGTCGGTGATCCCGGCGTCGGTAATGGCATACCGCTTCCGCTCGGGCCCGCCGCCGGCCTCGATGCCGTCGACCTCGACGAGGCCGTTCTTGAGGAGGCGGGACATGGTCGAGTAGACCTGCCCGTAGTGGAGGGGCCGGTCGTGGCCGAACATTTCGTCGAAGGCGCGCTTGAGGTCGTAGCCGTGGCGCGGGCCGGACTCGAGGAGTCCTAGCAGTGTGTGACCGATGGACATGGTCCGCACTCTACACGCGGTGTATACGCTTTGTGTATAGCCGGGGTGAATAGTGCTCGGCCATAAGTAACATCGATCAATTGGAGTGACTTGGCCTATTTCTGTGATCAATAGCCCTCATGACAGGGTGAGCCTCAGTCCAACCCCTCACGCAAGTCCTTCGAGGCTTGCGACGCTTCAAGGAGTGCAATGCTCACCGTCGGTGACCAGTTCCCCGAGTTCGACCTCATGGCCTGCGTGTCCCTGGACACGGGCAAGGAGTTCGAGCGCATCGACCGCGATTGGCTGAAGCGCAACCGCGATGAAAAGGGCTGGCTGGTGGTCTTTGCCTGGCCCAAGGACTTCACCTTCGTCTGCCCCACCGAGATCGCGGCCTTCGGCAAGCTGAACGACGAGTTCGCCGACCGCGATGCCCAGGTCCTCGGCTTCTCCGGCGACTCCGAGTTCGTCCACCACGCCTGGCGCAAGGACCACGCCGACCTGCGTGACCTGCCCTTCCCGATGATGGCCGACTCCAAGCACGAGCTGATGAGCGACCTCGGCATCGAGGGCGAGGACGGCTTCGCGCAGCGCGCCGTCTTCATCGTCGACCCGAACAACGAGATCCAGTTCACGATGGTGACCGCCGGCTCCGTCGGCCGTAACCCCAAGGAGGTCCTGCGGGTGCTGGACGCCCTGCAGACCGACGAGCTGTGCCCGTGCAACTGGACCAAGGGCGAGAACACCCTCGACCCGGTCGCGCTCCTGTCGGGCGAGTGATCGAGATGTCTCTCGACACCCTCAAGTCCGCGGTCCCGGACTACGCCAAGGACCTGAAGCTGAACCTCGGTTCGGTCATCGGCAACAGCGGGCTGCCTCAGCAGCAGCTCTGGGGCACCGTCCTGGTTTGCGCGATCGCCTCGCGCTCGCCGAAGGTGCTGCGCGAGCTGGAGCCCGAGGCCAAGGCCAACCTCTCCCCCGAGGCGTACACCGCCGCCAAGTCGGCCGCTGCCGTCATGGCGATGAACAACGTCTTCTACCGGACCCGGCACCTGCTGTCGGACCCGGAGTACGGGACGCTGCGCGCGGGTCTGCGGATGAACGTCATCGGCAACCCGGGTGTGGAGAAGGTCGACTTCGAGCTCTGGTCGCTCGCCGTCTCCGCGATCAACGGCTGCGGTCAGTGCCTCGACTCGCACGAGCAGGTGCTCCGTAAGGCCGGTGTGGACCGCGAGACGATCCAGGAGGCCTTCAAGATCGCCGCGGTGATCCAGGCGGTCGGTACGACCCTGGACGCGGAAGCCGTCCTGGCCGAGTAGGCCGATGTACGAAGGCGCCTCCGCCCGGCTTCGAGCCGGGCGGAGGCGCCTTTGTCGTAACGACCGCTATGGCACGAGGAGTTGGCCCGCCGCGAGCGCCGAGGCGAGCGTGCCCCCGGCCACCACCGCCCAGGCCGCGAAGAGGGGAACCCTCCGCGTCCAGGTGCGCAGGGCCGGGGACCGGGAGACGCGGTCCAGCAGCGCGTCGCGGCCGCGCAGCACGATCAGGCCGACGCCGGTGAGCGTCAGGGCCATACCGGCGCCGAAGGCGGCGACCATCGCCAGGGCGATGCCGACCTTGCCGGTGAGCAGCCCGGTCAGCAGCACCAGGAAGGCGGACGGCGAGGGCAGCAGTCCGCCGGATGCGCCGAGGAGGACGAGGCCTCGCCAGGTGAGCAGGGAGGGCGCGTCCGGGATCTCATGGCTGTGCCCGTGGTCGTGCCCGTGGTCGTGCCCGTGGTCGTGGTCGTGGTCGTGATGGTGCTTGCGCCGGCGCAGATGCTTCCGCAGCAGGCTCACCCCCACCCCCGCAACCACCAGCGCCGCGATCAGCTGCAGCCACCCCGTCACGGCCGCCATGTCCGGAGTGCTCTTCGCCGCCAGCCACCAGCCGACGGCCAGGACCGCGACCGAGAGCGTGTGCATCACGGCGACGATGCCGCCCAGCCACACCGCGTCGCACGGTCTGCCACCGGCGCCCACCAGGTACCCGGCGGCCAGCGACTTGCCGTGCCCGGGCGCGCAGGCGTGCAGCGCGCCCACGGCCGCCGAGAGGAGCAGCGCCACCGGGACGGCCGGTCCGCGGTCCAGGAGCGGCGCCAGGTCGGTGGTCCAACTGCCGTCGGACGCAGATGAGTTGTTCCCTCCCTCCGCCGATGTGAGGGAGAGTTCCCGCGTGGGCTCCTTCGCCGTGTGCAGTCCCCCGCCGCCCAGATCCGTCACGGAGAGCGTGCGGTACGCAGGGTCGATGTCCGTCAGCGCCGTGACCGTCAAAGTGATCCTGTCCACCGGCCGCGGGCAGACGAAATGGAGCTTCGTCCCCTCCGCGCCCTCGACGCGGCACGGGCTGCCGTCCTGGCGTACGACGATGTGCGAGCGCAGGTAGCCCGCCACATCGCCGCCGGACTCCTTCGTCAGGACGGCGACATCGTCCTTCTGCCCGGACCAGGCCGCGTCCACGGCCGAGCCCTTCGCCTCGACCCGGACGACGGGCGGTGTGCCGAAGGGGTGCGCCTGGGCCGTCCCCGCGCTGCCGAAGAGCAGCGCGGGGACGGCGGCCAGGACAAGCAGCACCCCGGTGCGGAGTGTTCGCACGGTGGTGCTTCCTCTCAGTCCCGGCGCGCGGCCAGCGCGTGGACCGTGCCGTCGTCCGTGAGGGCGACGACCCAGTCACCGCTGATGGCAAGCGCCGAAGCCACTCCCGCGCCGAGGTTGTACGCGGCGAGCTGCTTGCCGCTCCCCCGGTCCAGGACGAGCAGGCGCCCGTCCCACGTCCCCACGTACACAAGGGACTTTGTGACCAGCGGATGCATCGTCGGCGAACCGGCGCCCACCGAACAGCCCATGGCGACGCGCCACTTGTCGTCCAGCGGGCTCTCGCCCGCCAGGTAGCCGGACTTGGTCTCCCACACCGGCTTCGACGGGTCGGCCGCGCTCGTGTCATAGGCGCGTACGACACCGTCGCGGCCCGCGACATAGGCGATGTCGCCCCACACGGCGGGGCTGGTGAGCGGAGCACGGCCCGGCTCGCAGGTGCTGGCGCCGCCCACCTTGGACTCCCAGGTCACCGCGCCCGTCTGCGGGTCGTGCCCGCGGACGCCGGACGCCGTGAACGTGACCAGCTTCGCCGGGCCCGACGCGGGCTGCGTCAGCACGGGCGAGGAGTGGCTGTCGATGTCGCCCGCGGTGTCCTTGACCCACAGCTGCTTGCAGCTCGCGAGGTCCATCGCGATGACGGTGTTGCTCGACATGGAGTGCAGATACGCGGTGTCGGAGCCGGGTTCGCGGATCGCGGTGCTGTGGGCCTGGCCCCAGGAGAACGCGGCCCCGAATCCGCCGGGCAGCAATTTGCCGGTTTCGGCGTCGCGGCAGCGGATCGTGTTCGCGTCCTGGTAGACGGCGACGGTGCGGTCCTTGCGCGCGAGCGGGAACACGGAGACCGGTCCGCCCGCGCGACCGTAACGGCGCACGGTGTCGCCGTGCCGCTCCTCACGGTCGATCGACTCCCAGGCGATGTGCCCGTCCTCGGCGTCCAGCGCGTAGATCCGTCCGACACCGGTCGTCAGATAGACCCGCCCGTCGTGGAGCGTCGGCGCCGATTCGGCGTCGCCGTCCAGATAGGTGCGCCAGATCTCGCGGCCGGTCCTGATGTCGTACGCGAGCATCATGCTGTACGGGGAGTCGAAGGCACGGGACGAGACGATCAGCCTGCCGTCCGCGATCACCGAGCCGTTCAGGTTGAACTGCTCGCCCGTGTGCCGGGCCCACTTGAGGTCGAGCGTGTCCCCCGGCTCGTCGCCGCTCGCCGAGCGTCCCGCCTCGTCGCCACCCTGCCGCAGCCAGTCCTGGCCGGTGCCCGGCCGGGGCAGCTCGGAGTCGCGTACGACCTCGAAGGTGGACTTCGCCGCGGGAAGCGCGGAGAACGCCGTGCCCCGGGTGTCGTACACGACCGTCTCGGCGGTGTACGTGCCGGGCCAGAGCCCGCGCAGGCTGCCGCTCGCCCGGGTCCACGCCCCGCGCGCGTCGGGGCAGCGCTCCGGGTCCCCGCCGGGCGGGGTGTAGCAGTTCTCGATACCCGGACGCGCCGCTCCCCTGCCGAAGGGCAGGCTCGCACGCTCGACGACATGGCCGCGGCTGTCCCGTACGGTCAGCGTCGCACGAGCGGGCGTACGGCCGTCGTCCTCCGCGTACACCTCGACAGGCACCGAGGCGTTTGCGCCGTGGACGCTGCCCTGCGCGGGGCTGACCAGCGCGGAGTCGTCGTCGATGTCGAACTGCCGGTGGATGCCGGTCACATGACCGGTGTCCTCGTCGCGGTAGGTGCGCGGATCGTCGGTGATGGCGCTGAAGTCGAGGACCTTGTAGTCGGGGTGGGCGCCGTCGATTCCGTACGTGCCCTGGTTGTTGATCTCCACGGACCGCTTGAAGGCTCCGCGCCGGAACTCGGCCTGCTGGTTGTGACCTGCGGCGACCAACCGTACGTCGTACTTGGCCAGCTCGTCGACGGTCGGTTGCATGCCGGCGCCCGGTCCCCACTGGGTGAACAGCGAGCGGTGCGCGAAGACGAACACCTGCTTGCCGACCGCGTGCTGGGCCAGGTCCCTGCGCAGCCATTCCAGCTGCGGCTCCAGCCCGCTCGCGTCGTAATTGTCCTCGAGTACGACGATGTGGCGGCCGTTGCGGTCGAAGCTGTACCACTCGGGGGCGAGGTTGCGGCGGTAGTACTCGAGGCTGCCCGCGTAGCCCTGGGACGTGGCCGTGCCGCCGAAGTCGTGGTTGCCCATCACGGGATAGAAGGGGTGGCCGAGCCGCCCCTGCTCAAGGCCCTTGCTGAACAGGTCGTACGCGCCCTGCCTGCGCGGCTCCGCCGCGTAGTCCGTGACGGTCAGGTCGCCGGTCGCGATCTGCATCGTCGCGCCGTCGACCTCGGACATGGCCTGCACCTGGCCGGTCCACTGCGGCAGTGCCGTGCGCGCCTCGGCGTCGGTGCGGTTGCCGACCTCGGGGTCGGAGTTCATGACCCAGGTCTCGGTGGGGTTCGAGGCGTTGCGGTCCCGGACGAGCGCGAAGTCGATGCCGCTGCCGCCGCTCTCGGGGACCTTGTGGAAGAACTGCGGGACGTAGTCCTTGCGCAGGGCCGGGGTGTACCCGTCGGGCGAGACGATGCTGACGAGGTCGGTCTCGCGCCGGGCCGGATCGATGTCCAGGGTGTACGAGCCGTCCGCGCGAGTCGTGGTCCACGCGGCGCCGTCGGTGACATCGACACCGGGCATGGGCGTCTCGCCCTCGTCCCGCCGGCCGTTGCCGTTGAGGTCCTTGAAGACGGTGCCCTCGACGGTGACAGTGGCCGGTGCCGCGTCATCGGCGAACGCGGCCTGGGGCGCGAGGCACGACAGGGCGACTGCTCCCGCGGTCGCGAGCCGGAAGTGACGGCGTGAGCGCAGCCCGCGCGCCAGGGACGGGAGCCGCCGGACGGCGACGACGAGCAGGGCAGCGGCCGCCACCACGAGGGCGACGGTGAGCCAGGGGAACGTCGGCAGGGCGTGGGCGCCCTTGGCGTCGACGAGAGGTGTGGCGGCGGAGGCGTCGACCGCGGTGCCGTCGAACTCGACGACGACCTTGGTCAGTCCGCCGTTCTCGATCAGCGCGCTCAGGTCGAGCGCGTCGATGTGGCAGCTCCACGCCAGTTCGATGACGACACCACCGGGGACCCCGCCGTCGTCGCCGGGCACGCCCGAGCCGGTGGCCGGGCAGCGGGCCTGCAGCGTCGAGGATGCCCAGGCTCCGGCCGCCTGCGGGGAGATCAGATCGCGGTGCACGATCAGACGGCCGCTGGTGACGTTCTCACCGGTGGCGACGACGAGTTCGGCATGCTCGCGGGAGACGTGCGCCATGGCGGGCTGGGCGCCGATGCCCAGCACGAGGAACAGCAGCGCGAGACTGAGCCCGGCTGCTGTGCGTATGTGTTTCATGGCAGCGGACGCTAGCCAGCCGCTGTTCGGTTTCCGGTCAGTAATGAACGACTTTCACCAGGCTGTTCGGAAGAGTTCAGCGCACGGTTCACCGTTCGTGCGGTCAGTTGCGCATTACGCACCGGACAGGAGGTGTCATCACCGTGGCCCCACCAGCAGACGGCCCCACGCCCGGGCACTCACCAAGCTCATGCGGCCCTTCATCGCAGCGGGCCTGGACGACGGGGAGACTCAAGCCGCGTGCGGCTACTCCCCCTGCGCCCCCGGAGGGACCGGCACCGGAGTAGGGGCGAGCTCGATCGTCGTGGCACCGTACAGCGGCTGCGCGGCCCGCAGCGCCTGCTCCTTGCTGTACGCGCGCAGGTAGCCGACGACCGTGTTGGTCACCGCCACCAGCGGCACCGCCACCACCGCGCCGCCGATGCCCGCGGTCAGGCCGCCCGCCGCGACGGCGAGGACGACGGCGAGAGGATGGACCCGCACCGCGCGGCCCAGGATGAACGGCTGCAGCACATGGCCTTCGATCTGCTGCACGGCCAGCACGACGATCAGCACCATCAGCGCGGTGAACACGCCCTGGGTGACGAGCGCGACGACGACCGCCAGCGCGCCCGAGACGACCGCGCCGACGAGCGGGATGAAGGCGAACAGGAAGATGAACACGGCCAGTGGGACGGCCATCGGGACATCGAGGAAATAGATCCCGAAGCCGATGAAGATCGCGTCGATCAGCGCCACTATCACCGTGCCGCGCACATAGGCGGTCAGCGTGCGCCAGGCCCGCGGACCGGCTCCGGCGACACCCTCGCGGGCCTGCGCCGGGACCAGCTTGAGCACCCACTGCCAGATGCGCTTGCCGTCGTACAGCAGGAAGAGCGTGGAGAACATCGCCAGCAGTATTCCGGTGAGGATCTCCACCATCACCGTCACACCCTGCAGACCGGCCGAGGTGATCTCCTCGGTGTTGGTCCCGATGGTGTCGCTGAGGTTCTTGGCTATGTCGCTGATCTGCTGCTCGGTGACATGGAAGGGGCTGTCGAGCAGCCAGCGCTTGAGCTCCTCGATACCGTCCCTGACCCGGTCGGAGAGATCGTCGAGGTTGTCCATGACCTGCCAGACCACGAACCAGCCGACCAGGCCCATGACGACGAAGCCTGCGATCGCGGTGACGGCGGTGGCCAGTCCGCGCGGCAGGCCCAGTCTCTTCAGCCGGGCCACGGTGGGCTGGAGCAGCGCGGTGACGAGCAGCGCGGCGACGAAGGCGAGGACGACCAGTTGCACCGCGCTGATGATGCGGATCAACACCCAGAGCGTGCCTGCCAGTACGAGCAGCCGCCAGCCGGCCTCGGCTGCGACGCGGATGCCCCAGGGGATGGCCGCGACGGGATCGGGCCTCGCGGCTATGGCGGGGGCGTACGAGGGCGGCGGCGGGACGCTTCCCGAAGCCGACGGCGCGGCATCGGGCACGACAACGTCAGCCACGGCGACATCGGGCACGTCGTCCTTGGCCGCCTCGGTGCGCCGCTCCTCCAGGTGCTCGCCGATCCGGGTCAGAGAGGCGCCCATACCGGCAAGCCATCCTGGCAGTCTTGACATGATCTTCCCTCTTCCCCCCACCACTCCCCCCGGAGCTTTTTCGAACCCGACGGTACACGCACGAAGCCCCCCACCGTATGACGGTGAGGGGCTCCGCGAAGTTGAGCGGCGGCCGCATCTAGTACCAGTTGTTGGCCTGCCAGAACGACCACGCGCCACAAGGGCTGCCGTAGCGGTCGTTCATGTAGTTCAGGCCCCACTTGATCTGGGTTGCCGGGTTGGTCTGCCAGTCGTCGCCGGCCGAGGACATCTTCGAGCCGGGCAGTGCCTGGACGAGACCGTAGGCGCCGGAAGAGGCGTTCTGCGCCTGGTAGTTCCAGCTGGACTCGTGGTCCACGATGTTGCTGAAGCACTGGAACTGGTCACCGGGGATCATCTGCCGAGCGATTGCCTGGACCTCGGACACCGAGTAGGAGCTCTTCGCGGAGAAGCTCGACGCGTCGCGTACGGAGTCGCGGCTGGCACGCTCGGCCTTCGCCTCGGCCTCGCGCTCCGCCTTCTCCTCGGCGGCTTCCTTCTTCGCCTTGGCGGTCTTGGCAGCCTGGATGCGGGCGGCTTCCTCGGCAGACTTCTGCGCGGCCGCGTCGGCGGCAGCGGCCTGTGCGTCGGCCTGCTGCGTCAGGGACGAGACCTGAATCTGGGCCTGCTGGCCCACGGGTATGTCTGCGAGGAGAGTCGCGTCGGCTGCCGTTGCCTCGAGGTTGTCGCCCGAGGGCTGGACATTGCCCGACGCAACGCCCACGACGGCGCCGACGGTGGTGACCGCAGTGGCAGATGCCACCGCGAATCCCCGGACCGAGATCCGGCTCACACGGTTTCCTTCCAGCAGCTCCCGCTTAGGTGACCTCGCGGGCGCAATCGTGCCCCTGACGCTGGCCTCCCCTTGCTTGGGTCACGGGAGGCGCTGGCCCGGTGGGCAACTCCCCTCCGGGAGAAGCCGCATGATGCTCGCGGGCGGCATACGACGGCAGATCTTGAGTTGTGTGGTGCGGTGCACCTGGTGGTACTGGTGTGCCGTATGCGGGGCCTGACGGAAGCAAGACTCTGCCGGAAGCCGACGCCGCAAGGCAATTCTTCGTTACGTGTGAAAGGTCACATGCCGTTTGGGCCAGGGGTTTTACGGAAACCGGCGGACAGCACGACGCCGCCCGGCTACGCTCTTGCGCTTTGCCGGGCGGCGCCAACTGCCGTACTGCCCCAACCGCTTGCATTCCGTACTAGATCTGGCGGTCCTCCAGCATTTCGGTCACAAGCGCGGCAATCTGGGAGCGCTCGGAGCGGGTGAGAGTGACATGCGCGAAGAGCGGATGGCCCTTCAACTTCTCGACGACGGCGACTACTCCGTCATATCGGCCTACGCGCAGATTGTCCCGTTGTGCCACGTCATGCGTGAGAACAACCCGGGAATTGGCCCCGATACGGGACAGAACAGTCAGCAGGACGTTCCGTTCCAGGGACTGGGCCTCGTCGACGATGACGAACGCGTCGTGCAGCGAGCGGCCCCGGATGTGCGTGAGCGGCAGGACCTCGAGCATGCCCCGCCCCAGCACCTCCTCGATGATTTCTCGGCCCGCCACGGCCGAGAGCGTGTCGAAGACGGCCTGCGCCCAGGGGCTCATCTTCTCGGCCTCGGTGCCGGGCAGATAGCCGAGCTCCTGCCCGCCCACGGCGTACAACGGCCGGAAGACCATCACCTTCTGATGCTGCCTGCGCTCCAGGACCGCCTCGAGACCCGCGCACAGGGCCAGCGCCGACTTTCCGGTGCCGGCCCGGCCGCCCAGCGAGACGATGCCGACGTCCGGGTCGAGGAGCAGATCGAGTGCGATGCGCTGCTCGGCGCTGCGGCCGTGGATGCCGAAGGCCTCCCGGTCGCCGCGCACCAGCTGCACATTGCCCTCGGCCGAGACCCGGCCCAGCGCCTTGCCCCGCTCGGACTGCAGGACGAGGCCCGTATGGACGGGCAATTCGGCCGCCTCGGGGACGTACAGCGTCTCCTCTCCGTACAGCAGGTCCACCTGTTCGGCGGACAGCGGCAGTTCCGCCATACCGGTCCAGCCGGAGTCGGTGATGGCGAGCTCGGCGCGGTACTCCTCGGCGAGCAGGCCGACGGACGAGGCCTTGATACGCAGGGGCAGATCCTTGGAGACGACCGTGACGTCGTACCCCTCGGCCTGGAGGTTGCGTGCTACCGCCAGGATCCGTGAGTCGTTGTCCCCCAATCGGAAGCCGGCCGGAAGGACGCCGGGATCGGAGTGGTTGAGCTCGACACGGAGCGTGCCTCCGAGGTCGCCCATGGGGATGGGGGCGTCGAGGCGTCCGTACCGGATCCGGTAGTCGTCCAGCAGGCGCAGCGCCTGGCGGGCGAAGTAACCGAGCTCCGGATGGTGCCTCTTGGCCTCCAGCTCTGTGATGACCACGATCGGGAGCACGACTTCATGCTCGTCGAAGCGGGTCAGAGCGTTCGGGTCGGCCAGCAGGACGCTGGTGTCGAGAACATAGGTGCGCCTGTCGGGCATGCGGCGCTTTGTGCTGGTCACCACGGAAGGACGTACCCCCTCGGATCAGGTCGGGGTGCGACTGCGACGGCGTCGCGGGGGGATGGGGCCGGGCTCGGGCGCCGATGCGCGGGCCGAACACCGGCCCTCCCCGTCGTCCGTGCAGGTGCTGCACGGTCGTCCTGGTGCAAAGGGCCTCCCGGGTGAGCGGACTCCATGCCACTCACTCTGGAAGGGATATTCCCTCGAACACGCGCAGCCATGCCATGGCATATGACGGCGCATGGATGAACAGGGGGTAACAGCACTCACCCGGGTGTACGTGAGCCGCGGGAATCCCGTCAGGAGCCGTAGCGGCGGTGACGCGCCGCGTAGTCGCGCAGCGCGCGCAGGAAGTCGACCTTGCGGAAGGCCGGCCAGAAGACTTCGCAGAAGTAGTACTCGGAGTGGGCGCTCTGCCAGAGCATGAATCCGGACAGACGCTGCTCGCCGCTGGTGCGGATGACCAGGTCGGGGTCGGGCTGGCCGCGGGTGTAGAGGTGCTCGGAGATGTGCTCGACGTCGACGATCTCGGCGAGCTCCTCGAAGCTCGTGCCCTTGCTGGCGTGCTCCAGCAGCAGGGAGCGGACGGCGTCCGCGATCTCCTGGCGGCCTCCGTAGCCGACGGCGACGTTCACGAGTATGCCGTCGATGCCTACGGTCGCCTGCTCGGCTTCCTTCAGTACGGACTGGGTGCGGGCGGGCAGCAGGTCGAGCGTGCCCACGTGGTGGACGCGCCAGCGGCCGTCGGCGGCCAGGTCGCGGACCGTGTCCTCGATGATGCCGAGCAGCGGGATCAACTCGTCCTCGGGCCGGTCGAAGTTGTCCGTGGACAGCATCCACAGCGTGACGACCTCGACATCGGTCTCGTGGCACCAGCCGAGGAACTCGGAGATCTTGTCGGCCCCGGCCTTGTGGCCCTGCGCGGCGGTACCGCCGGACGCCTTGGCCCAGCGACGGTTGCCGTCGAGGATGACGCCGATGTGCTTGGGCACCTGGGCGTGGTCGAGGCGGCCTTCCACCCGGCGTGCGTAGAGCCCGTACACCAGGTCGCGCAAGTTCACTGAGTTCACCTCTCGGTTCTGTCGGGCGCACCGGCCCTTTGTCGGGTCCGGGGGCTCCGCGGCGCCGGCCGCTGATGTCTCAGACCCCGGGAGATGCAGCACAGTCCCTGACCCCCGTGTGCGGCAGTCCCCGAAGCCGCCACAGTACTGCGCACGGGCCACGGCGGCCCAACCTGGTCTGTCACAAGTCCGTGATAAGGAGGGATGCGTGACTGATTCCCCTTTCTACCGAGCCTCCGCGGACCGCTACGAGTCGATGGAGTACCGGCGCAGTGGCCGCTCCGGGCTCAAGCTCCCCGCGATCTCCCTCGGTCTTTGGCACAACTTCGGCGACGACCGTTCCCTGGACTCGCAGCGTGCGATTCTGCGCCGCGCCTTCGACCTGGGTGTGACGCATTTCGACCTGGCGAACAACTACGGGCCGCCGCCCGGTTCGGCCGAGCTGAACTTCGGAAAGATCTTCGCACAGGATTTCTCTGCATATCGCGATGAACTGGTCATTTCGACCAAAGCGGGCTATCTGATGCACCCCGGACCCTACGGCGAGTGGGGTTCGCGGAAGTATCTGCTGTCCTCCCTCGACGCCTCCCTGAAGCGGACCGGTCTGGACTACGTCGACATCTTCTACTCGCACCGTTTCGACCCGGACACTCCGCTCGAGGAGACGATGGGCGCGCTGGCCTCCGCCGTGCAGCAGGGCAAGGCGACGTACGTGGGCGTGTCCTCGTACAACGCGGAGCAGACCGCCGAGGCGGCCGGCCTGCTGAAGGACATGGGCGTCCCGGCCCTCATCCACCAGCCTTCGTACTCCATGATCAACCGCTGGATCGAGGACGACGGCCTGCTCGACACGCTGGAGAACGCGGGCATGGGCTGCATCTCCTTCGTACCGCTCGCCCAGGGGCTGCTTACCGACAAGTACCTGAAGGGCATCCCGGCGGGCTCGCGGGCCACGCAGGGCAAGTCCCTGGACCCGAACCTGCTCTCCGACGAGGTCACCCGGCGGCTGCGCGGCCTGAACGACATCGCCGCGTCACGCGGTCAGTCGCTCGCCCAGCTGGCGCTGTCCTGGGTGCTGCGGGATCCGCGGATGACGTCGGCGCTGATCGGCGCCTCCAGCGTGCAGCAGCTGGAGGAGAACGTCGCGGCGCCGGCCGGACCACCGCTGAGCGCCGAGGAGTTGAAGGAGATCGACACCTTCGCCGTGGACACCGCGGGCACCAATATCTGGGCCGGACGGAGCTGAGGGAGCGCCGGGAAGGCGGAGAGGAACATAAAACGGGCCGGTCCGTGGGGGGGATACGGACCGGCCCGAGGGGGGGTTTCCACCATAACCCTTCGTAAGCGGTGCCGAGTGCCACGCCATGCCGTAACCACGCTCCGGATATGCGGACACGGTGGGGCGCCCCAGGCCCGGGCCCGGAAGCGGCGGCCTGCGGGCCCCGCGCCCGCCCCGGAGCCGTAGCCCCCAAGAGGGACCCGGCCGCGGGCGCGCCGTTGACGCCGCAGGTCCTACGTCCCGTCAGACAGCCCGCTCCTTGGCTTTGCTGGCGAGGATCTGCCCCAGATGAGGGCTTCCACTTTCTGCCGACGACGTCCACGGCGGCATCGAGACCGCAGCTGTGGTCCGCATCGGTGGGGTAAGGAGGACAGAAGCTGACCTATATGGCTCCTAGAGTCGTCCGCATGACGACACACAGAGTGACGTGGAGCGAGGCAGGCGCCCGGCGCCTGGAGCGACAGGGACTGGCTGCTCCCGCCAAGAGCTCTCCGGCGGGGATCGCCGCCGCCATGCTCGGAGCGCATGCCCAGGTGCTGTCCGCCGCCGAGCTGTCGCTCGCGCTGCGGCTGGACGGCGGCGCGACCCGGGCCGATGTGCGCGAGGCGCTGTGGAGCGAGGGCAGCCTGGTGAAGACGTACGGGCCCCGCGGCACCGTTCATCTGCTGGCCGCGGCCGATCTTCCGCTGTGGACCGGGGCGCTGTCCGCGATCCCGGCCGGTCCGAGCCCGATGCCCGCGGATGTACGGATGACGGCCGAGCAGACCGAGCAGGTCGTCGCGGCCATCGGGGACGCACTCGCCGGCGCCGAGCTGACGATCGACGAGCTGACCGAGGCGATCGTCGCGCGCACCGGCTCCTGGGCCGGCGACCGGGTGATGGACGCCTTCCAGGACAAGTGGCCGCGCTGGCGTCAGGTCATGCACAGGGCCGCGCACCGCGGGGTGCTCCGCTTCGCGCCCAACCGCGGCCGCAAGGCGACCTACACCAGCCCGTGCGTCGCCCCCATGGACGGGCCTGCCGCCTCGGCCGCCCTCGTGGACCGCTATCTGCGTGCCTACGGGCCCGCGACGCCGACGCACTTCGCGAAGTGGCTGGCCGCGCCGAAGGCCTGGGCCGACGGCCTGTTCACCTCACTCGCGGACAAGGGACGGATCGAGGAGGTCGTGTTCGAGGGCAGCCCGGCGTGGGTGGCCTCGGGCGATACCGGGTTTCCGGACGAGCGTGCCCGGGGCGTGCGGCTGCTGCCGTACTTCGACGCGTACACGATCGCCTCGCAGCCGCGCGAGCTGCTCTTCCCCGGTGTCGCCTACGAGCGGGCGCTGGCCGGCGGGCAGGCCGGGAACTTCCCGGTGGTGCTCGTCGACGGGACCGTCGCCGGCGTCTGGCACCAGCGCCGGTCCGGGCGGCGGATCGCCGTGACGGTGGAACCGGTCGGGAATGCGCTCAAGACCGCCGAGCGCCGCCGGGAGCTGGAGCAGCAGGCCGAGCGGGTGGGCGAAATCCTTCAGGGGCGGGCCGAGTTGACGGTGGGCAGGGTCACGGTCGGCCCTCATGCCTGAGGCACCGGGTCGGGCTTGGCAGCGCTGTCACGACAGGGTGTGTCCGGTGGTGCTGTCGACATGCCCCGGGATCTCGCCCTCGTGCCGGTCGCCCGTCGTCCTCGTACCGGAGGGCTCGAACATAAGGATCGAGCCGCCGGGCGACGAGGGCTTGTGCTCGGTGCCCTTCGGTACGACGAAGGTGTCGCCCTGGCGGAGCTCGACGGTGGACTCGGTGCCGTCGGCGGCACGCAGGGCGATGTCGAAGCGCCCGTCGAGTACGAGGAAGAACTCGTCGGTGTCCTCGTGGACGTGCCAGACGTGCTCTCCGGCGGTGTGGGCGATCCGTACGTCGTAGTCGTTCATACGGGCGACGATGCGAGGGCTGTAGACCTCGTCGAAGGAGGCCAGGGCTTCGGTGAGATTGACCGGCTTGTAGTCCATACGGCCGATACTGCCCGGCGAAGGCCGCGTTGTCTTGTACGTATACGGGGACCCGGTTCTACGGCAGCGCCGCCAGGGCTCCGAGCAGTACTCCGGCCAGCGCGCCCACGGTCATGAACGGCCCGAAGGGGATCGCGGTCTTGCGGCTCGCGCGGCGCAGGGCCATCAGCCCGAGCCCGTACAGCGAACCCAGCAGAAAGCCCGCGAAGGCTCCGGCGAAGAGGATCGCCCAGCCGTACCAGCCGAGAACGACGCCGAGCGAGAGGGCGAGCTTGACGTCGCCGAAGCCCATGCCGTTCGGGTGGATCAGGAAGAGCACGAAGTAGGCGGCACCGAGGACGAGCCCGCCGAACAGCGCCGTGGGCCAGGAGCCGCCGTCGCCGGGGAGCAGCGCGGCGAGCCCGAGGAGGGCCGCGGCCGCGACGGCGAGCGGGAGGGTCAGCTGGTCGGGCAGGCGGTGGACGGCTCGGTCGACGAGGGCCAGTAGTACGGCAAAGGGCGTGAGCAGCAGCCAGACGGCCAGTTCGGGGCGGGGCCCGGTGGCGGCGGCGAGGGCCGCGCACACGAGGGCGGTGGTGAGCGGAACGAGCGGCTGGGGGCGGGGTGCGGGCACGCCTTGTGCTTGCGCTGTGCCTTGTGCCGTACGGGCCGGAACGGCCGTGGCGCAAGCTACACATCGCGCCCCGCCGATCCACCCCCGCGCGGGCCCGGTGAACGGGTGCCCCTCGGCGCAGGCGTCGCGCCACGCCTCCTCCGGCTCGACGGAGAGCCGGTAGGCGGCGCGCGGCAGGAGCAGCCCGGCGCCCGCGCCCCACAGGGCGGCGACGGCGATCAGCGTGGCGTACACGGCAGCGAGCGTAGGCCGGGATGGGCGGGCCGGTCATGGGCCCTGGGGCCCACTCCTGCCGGTCCGGGGCCCACAGGGGGTGTGCCGGGCGCTACGG
Source organism: Streptomyces sp. NBC_00322 (assembly GCF_036147535.1). Classification (NCBI taxonomy): domain Bacteria; kingdom Bacillati; phylum Actinomycetota; class Actinomycetes; order Kitasatosporales; family Streptomycetaceae; genus Streptomyces; species Streptomyces sp. NBC_00322. Next base: position 3,439,729 of record NZ_CP108019.1, read on the forward strand.
TCTACGTCCATGAGTGGACGGCGTCAATGGCTGGGCGGCACAGGGACGTTGACCGTGGCCGGGCACGAGAGCAGTGTCCCGGTGGAGATCGCGGCGACCTACGGGCCGCGGCGGCGCGGGCTGCTGGGGCGGGACGGGATCGCGGGCGCGATCCTGCTGACACCGTGCAACAGCGTGCACACCTTCCGGATGCGCTTCACCATCGATGTGGCCTACCTGGACAAGGAGTTGAGGGTCGTCCACGTCCACACCATGAAGCCGGGACGGCTCGGTCTGCCGCGCCTTCGGGCACGGCATGTGCTGGAGGCGGAGGCCGGGGCGATGGCGGGATGGGGCCTGGTCCCGGGCGTGCTGGTGACGATCAACTGAGCTTCGCCACCTGGGCGGTGAGCAGGACGCGCGGGATCCGCGGGGTCGCCGGGCCCTCCAAGTTCGCGGTGTAGTACGTCGCGAGCGTGCCGCCGCAACGTACGACCTGGAAGACCAGGGGCACGGGATCGCCCTCGAAGTCACCGGTGACCTGATAGGCGAACGCGTCGTCGCCCACCTTGGCGACGGGCAGCGCCTTCACGCTCCTGTACGTCGAAGGGCCCTCGCCGCCGCTCGCCGCGAAGCCGCCCTTGCAGGCCTCGACGGCGGTACGCAACCGGCTGAGCACTGTCGCCGCGCCCTGCGCCCCGTGGGCGGTGAGGAACTCGGAGACTGCGGGCCGGTCGTCCTTGGCGCCGGTGAGCTGACGATAGGCCGAGGCCTGGGCGAGGGGTTCCGGCTTGCCGTTGATGACGGCGGTGAGCGGGGCACACTCGGGCTTGTCGGCGCTCTCACCCTGGGACGGCGGGGCGCCCAGGGAGCCGACGTCGAAGCCCGGGACATCGCCCTTGGCGAGGATGGCCTGCTCCAACTCGGCCTTGGAGAGGTCCTTTTGGGCAGTGGCGGGGGACGGCGACGCGGGTGCTTCCGGAGTCGGGTCCTGGGTGGCGGGCCTCGCGGCGGCGGTCTCCTTCTTCGGCTGCTGCGGTTTTCCGGCAGTGTCGTCCTCGCCGCCGCAGCCGGCCGTGAGCCCCACGGCAAGGGCAAGCGCTGCTGCCGCCACCGCCGTGCGCCGCTGCGTCATCCGTGCCCACCTCGTCCGATGTCGGGGTCCGGTCGCCGCACGCTAACAGCGGTGTCCGCGCCGCCGCATGGGCCCACGGACCCAAAGGCCTGCCGCTAAGGCCTTCGGCTCGGCGCGCCTCGGAGTCCGGGCCAGCGGTCGAGCATGGCCCGCCGCATGTCCGCGCCGAGCCGCCCGAGGCCGCCCAGGGCTTCTGTGCCGCCGCTCATCCCGGCCACCACCCCCAGCCGGTGCACCAGCCGCTCCCGCGCGCTCACCGTCCCCCACTCCCAGTCCCCGTCCATGACCCGGGCCAACTGGTCGACTGTCCCGCGCTCCGCGCGCTGAACCAGCGCGTCGCCCCGGATCAGCCACCCCGCACAGGCGTCGGCGAGCTCACCCTCGACATCAGTACCGGTCGCTTCCCGCCAGGTCGTGCGGTAGGCCGACTCGGCCTGTGCGAGCAGCGGTTCGTGGGCGGCGGTCACGCACCAGCAGGTGGGGAAGCCGATCCGCAGATACGCCAGTTCCATCAGCGCATTGCCGAGGCATGCCTGCTCGAAGTCGATGAAGCGAATGCCGTCCTCGGTGTGCAGGTCGTTGCCCGGGCACGGGTCGCCGTGCAGCAGGGCGCGCGGCCCGTCCAATGCGGCCAGTCTGTCGAGGAGTTGGGCCAGTTCGTCCTGGACCCCGTCCGGGAGCGGGACCCCGAGCGCGTCGGCGAGTCCCAGAAACGACACGATGTCCTTCGCGTCGGGCCCTGCCCACGGCGGGAGCTCCGCGCCGCCCCCGTCCGCGCCCGCCGCATGCAGCCGGGCGAGCGCTGCCGCGTACCGGACCTCCCATCCCGCGCGCGGCTGCCTGTGCTCCACGTACTCCAGCACCAGTACGCGCTCGGCACAGTCCGTACCCCACAGGCTGGGCACAACGGGCGGTTGGACCGGTGAAGCGAGCCGCAGCGCGGCCACCTCGCGCGCGTAGCGCTCATCGGCGCCCTGACCGGCGACGAGCTGCTTGACGACGGCCGTGCCCCCGTCGAGCTCGACGCGCCACACCGCGGACCGCGGGCTGCTCTCCAGCAGCCGGGCGCGCCGCGGCACACCCAGTTCGTCACGAAGCCGGGCGCCGAAAGGCACTCTCACATCTGATCCCCCGTTGCGGCGTCCCTTTCCGCGTCCCATTCCGCGGCCGTTTCCGCGTCGTCCTCCCAGGGGACGTGCCGGGGCCGCCTGCCCCGCCACCACTGCGCCTCGTCGGCGTCGGCCATCGGAACCGTATACGTACGGAAGAGGGCGTCGAGCTGCCCGAGGGCCGTCCGCAAGGGCTGCACATACGCCTCCGGAAGCCTCGGTTCCAGGACCTCCAGCTCGTCACGCTCGGCCAGGTCCTCCTCGTACAGATCCGGACGGTAGCGCCCCGACGGCGCCCAGTCCCGCTCCAGCCTCCGCACCAGCCGCTCCCACGTCACCAGCCCGATGCGGGCCGCGTCGGCCTCGCTGCCCGCCGAACTGTCCGGGACGGCGGCATTGAAGGCATCGGTCACCGGGAGGTCGATGCGTTCCTCGCGCAGGATCTCCGGCAGCAGGGTCACCTGGACTTCCGGCAGATCCGGCACCGGCGCCTCGACGGCGTCGACGACATACGGGTCCTCGTTCTCGTCCGGTTCGTAGAGCCTGGCCCGCGTCACCAGCCCGTCGGCGGTCACCGCCCAGTACGCGCTCGGCGGGAAGGCTTCGGCCGGGTAGAGCACCGTCGTCCCGGCCCGCGCCGCGAACCGGCGCGCCAGCTCGGCCTCGTCGAGGGTCCCGTCCGTCCCGTCGGCGACATACACGTCGAGCAGGAGGCCGAGCCCCCCGGCGGGCAGCCGGGTGTAGGCGCAGAGCACGGGGGCGTCCCAGCTCCTCGCCTCCGGGTCCGCGTCCGCGTCGGCCACATCGACTTCGGCGGGTGCGACGCCGACGGCTCCGGCGAGCACGGCGACGAGCACGTCGGGCTCGAGCAGGCCCACGGTGAACAGGTCACCCGTCACGGGTACGTCCCGTCGTAGATCTTCTTGGCTTTCTCCACGGCACCTGGATTGTTCGCGAACCGCGGGTTCCGAGTCAACGCAGGCACGTCCGTTCGCCCACCCGCTTTGGCAATCTCCTTGAGAGCCGCGTATTCGTTCCGGTTCAGCTCGACGAGCCCGTTGCCGGAGATCGGGAAGGTCCGCCCGTTCTCCTCGACGCCGTATTTGCGGCCGTTGATCTCATACGCACTGCCGTTGTCGACAAGTTTCGCCTTGCCCTCGGCGATGCCCTGGATATCGCCTTCGATCTCGGCCTCGCGCCCCTTGAGGATGACCGTGTTCTTCTCCTTCACCATGCCGTTCCTGGCCCCGGCGACGGTGTGACGCGGATGCGGCGGCTTGAGCTTCTTCCCGGCAGCGGGGCCCTTGACGCTCGGATCCGCGTCCCACTCCTTGCAGGGGTTGTTGTTGTGCACGAGGGCGTACGAGGACCCGATGCCCACGTAGTAGGCATGGATACCGGCGACCGCCAGGTCGTACGTCGTCTGCCGCACGGCGTACCGGGAAACCGCCCCGACCCTCAGCGAACTCCCGCCCGGCCCCCTCAGCTCGTCCCCGGCCACGATCTCGCCCGCGTCCGCCCACCGCCGCTCGTCCACGAGCCAGAACGGGTGCGTGTCGGTGGCGGTGACCGTACCCGCCGGCGTGCTCAGCCGGGTGAAGTGCTTGTCGTCGTACGTCGTGAAGGTGTCCGTGACCCGCCGCAACGCGGTGACCCCCTTGACCGGATCGGTCGCAACCACCCGGTCCCCCACGCGCACCGACTCGATCGGAACCCTGACCCCGCCCGCAAGCAGAACCCGAGTGCCGGGAAGGAAACTGTGGCCGGCAGGACAGGTCGGCTTGTCGGGCTTCTTCCGCTTCTCGGGGTCCCACTTCTTCCGCGCGTCCTCGAGCGCCTTCTCGGCATCCTTGACGCGCTTGCGGTTCTTGATGAGACCCGTGAGCGCGTCGTACAGCTCCCCGCCGTGCTTCTTGAGCTTTCTGACAAGCTCGACGGCTTTCTTCCACTTCCAGGGCGCCCCGTACTTCGCGGCAAGCTTCCCGACGGCGCCGCCGATCAGGCTGAGCAGCACATTGACGAGCGTCTCGGTGCAGGCGCCCATGTCGCCCTTGGTGATGCAGTCGAGCGCATCGGTGATCCCGAGCTCATCGGCAAGAATCTTCGCGAGCTCCTTGGCGGCCTCGATGGCCTTGTCCTGATCGGACTTCTCGGCGGTCTGGGCGTCCTGGAGCTCTTTGAGGGCCTTTTCGTAGTCGATCTGGGACTGGGGCTTCTGGCCGGCGCCGGGATCGTCGTCGGACCCGTCGGTTCCGTCATCGGATGGTGGCTGATCGTCGGCGGCCGGGTCGTCGCCCGCCTGGGGATCACCGCCGCCACCAACGCCACAACTGCCGCCGACCGCCTGGCAGATCTTGTTCCCGATGGTCTTCCCCACCTCGGGCACACCACCGGTCGCCACCAGCGCGCCAATGATGGCGATCACCACCACGACCAGACCGATGTACTCCACCGCGGTCTGCCCCGACTGCGACTTCCGCAGCCCGAGTGCCCTGGCATCGGTGCGCGGCAACAGCGCACGCATCCGCCGGCGAAGCTGACGCACTACCCCCATACGCGACATGCACACGACGCTAAGGCGCGGTGCATGCTCAGTCGTGGGCCCCAGGACCCAAAGTCGGGCTCACTACTGCCCGGCACATGAAGTGGGCCCCGCTGCAAGGTGATTGCGGCGGAGCCCACTGAGCTTCGTACCGAGAATCGCTCCCCGTCCCCGGAGTCTAGGAGGCAGTGCCTCGCGGGAAGGAGACCTCCACACGCCGGTTCTTCCGGCGGTTCTCCTCGGAGTTGTTCTCGGCGATCGGGAACTGTTCGCCGTATCCCCGGATCTCGTAGCTGATGCCTACGGCCGCGAGTTCCTGCGAGAGCACACCGTGCACCGCGGCGGCGCGCTGCCTGGACAGCACATCACCGTGCTCGGCCGAGCCCAGGTCGTCCGTGAAGCCGAACACCCGTACCTTCTTGGCGTTCTGCTTCTTGATCTCCTCGGCAATCGCCTTGATACGGGCGTCTGCATCGCTGCTCAGCTTTGCGCTGTCCTTGCCGAAGAGGACCTCGGCCTGCAGGCTGAACTTGACCTCGGAATTCGAGTCCTCGCGCTGCTCATTGCCCGCCTCGTCGCCGACGACCTGCTTGATCTCCAGAACCTTGGCAGCGGCGAGCGTGGCACCGTCGACCATCTTGAGGTCCGGGTCGCTGACGTCGATCTTCCCCTCGTACACGGAGGTCGCTTTGGGGCGCGGTCCGTCGTCGGCTCCTGCCGACGGAACGGCAACAACAATCAGAGCAAGGGCAATGGAGCCGATGATTACGGCCCTGCCACGCACGAATCCGGTACTGGTTCGCATGCCTCACTCGCTTCCGAGCCGGAGCGTCGCAGACTGGAAGGTAGGCAGCGAGAACGTCACCTGGTTCACGGTCTCGGGCGGCGCCGGGAACTGCATGAAGACCGGAGTCGACGACTTGGCCTTGACGCTGCTGACTGTGGTGACCAGCGGCCGGTTTTCCGTGTCACGCAGGACGTAGTAGCGCTTCTTCTCCTTGGCATCCACCAGGGTGGCGCCGGCCACTGAGCCACCGCCGACCGCAGTATTGACGTCGAGTTCGGAACCGGACCAGTCGGATGTGTGGTTGAAGTCGTTGTCCGTGGTGTTCCGCATGTTCCCCTGGACCGTCACAAACCCGCCGGAGTCGCGGACGGCGGCGGTGATGTCCAGCTCCATCCCGTCCTCGCCCTTGAGCGTCGTCAGGACCTTGTCCGGTCCTGGGTTCGCGCTTCCGGGATTCCCTTTGTCACCCTGATCGGCCGCACCCCCGTTGTCAGGAGTCGACGACTGGCCGGCATTTGAGCTCTTATCGGGTTTGTCACCGTCGCTGCCGCACGCGGCCAGCGTGAAGGTCAGCGCCACCGCGGCGGTGACGGCCGCCGCCGCCCTGCGCGCCCCTGAGATCTGCCGCATGCTCATCACTGCGATTCCTCTGCTAGTTGTCACTCGGTCAGTTCGGGTCGATCAGACGGACGGTGAAGAGATCAGCCAGGTCCGGCACGCTACCGAGGTCGTCCGGATCGATCAACGAACCCAGGCCGTCGCAATCCAGCTTCGCTCCACTGAGCGAACATTTCGGCACGACAACGCCTCTGGCCTTTGCCTCGCCCTTCTCGTCCGCCGTACCCGGGATCACCGAATCACCGATGGTTTTCTTTGTTTCGACTCCGACCGTGAAACCCCAGTACTCCCCGTAGTACGGCTGGCAACTGGTCCTGTCCGAGTCATTCTTCTGCGCGTACTCATCGGCGGCTTGACACGCCGCGCCGGGACCGAACCCGCGTCCGAGAATGAGGTCCGCCCAGTCGTCGGGCAGCTTCGGCCCGAGCAGTTCTTCGACGATCTGATCCCGCGCATCCCGGGCTGCGGCCAGCGCGGCGGCGTCGGCAGCACCCTGGGCGCCATTTCGCTGGTCGGCGGACTCCCCGACCACGAAATACGCAAACGCGAGGAAGAGCAGGCCCGCCACCACCGTGATGTAGATGGGGAAAGCCTGCCCTGCCTCGCGTTGCCTGGTGTGCAATCCGACGATCAGCCCGACTTGCCGGAGGTGCCGATCACGTCCTTGATCTTGTTGCCGATCTCCTTGCCGATGTCCCCCTTCATGGTCACCACGATCGCGATGATCGCGATGACCGCCACCAGCATGCCGATGTACTCGACCGAGGTCTGCCCCTTGTCGGCCCTGCGGTTCATCCGCTCGATCGCCGTGTTCTTCCAGCCGCTCACACGAAGCTGCGTCGCAACCGCCGCCTTGAGCGCGATGTCCTTCGACATGATGTTCCCCTCCGGGTCCGGCCGGCCGCACACCGGCCGGTTCGCACGTCTCTTGTGTGCCTTCCGCGTAACCGGCTTCCTCCTGGCCGGTGCCGCTTTCGACGCGAGAAACGTACGACGGACGGGTGGTCCCCGCAGAGGGTCCCAGGGCCCAATCCAAGGCCCAAAGAGAGGGATGGGCCTGTCCGTTCCGACTGTGGGCCCGGCGGCCCGCACCGCACATCGCCGTACCGTCAGCCATGGCCGGCCGCCCCCCTCGGCATGCCGCCACCGCTGTGGCCATGTGCCGTGCCGAGCCATACCGCGATGGCTTCGCTCCGGCTGGTGCTGTGCAACTTGGCGAAGATGCGGTTGATGTGGTTCTTGACCGTCTTCTCGCTGATGAAGCAGGTCGCGGCGATCTGCTGATTGGTCATGCCCGACGCGATCAGATCCATCACCTCCACCTCCCGCGAGCTAAGGCCGAACTCCGTCCTGGACCCCGCGCGTCGAGTCGGCCCCCGTGGAGCTGCCGCCTGCCGCGCCTCCAAGGACTGTCCCACATCTGGTTGCATACGCGAAGCGTCATGCAGCGGCTGCAATGGGTTTGATACATAGGAGCCGCCTTGGTGCCCGAAGTTGGACGTCTGGCACGGATCGGTTTGCGATGCAGAACCATGTGCAGTCGCACCCTGATGCCCCAGCCCCTCGGGAAGCTGCTGAGGCCCGGCCGGCGGGCGCTCGCCCCGCAGATGGGCGAGCAGGGCGTTGGCGGCGGTGGCCGTGAAGTGGGCCCGGCCCTGCCTGATGTCCCGTACCGCGTCGACGAGTTGGTCCGCGGCGAACTCTCCGTGGACCAGGTAGCCGCCCGCGCCCAGGCGCAGCGCCTCGTGCACGATCTCGCTCTCTCGGCTGTACGTCAGCATCAGCACCGGGGCGATCCGCACCAGATGCGGAAGCGCGGAGATGCCGTCGACGCCCGGCATCCTGACATCGAGCAGAACGACGTCAGGACGGTGTTGCTGGGCGGCCTCATAGGCCTCGCGTCCGTCTGCTGCCTCAGCGACGACCGCGATGTCCTCGCGGCCGGAGAGCAGCGCATGGAGCCCGGCCCGTACGACGGGGTTGTCGTCGGCGACCACGACCCGAAGCGGTGTCGGCGTCACCGGAGCGGGGAGGGCGGGGAACCCTCCGGCTGCCGCGGCCGGCGGGGGAAGCGGTACCTGGGCGGGTGTGTGCTCGGAGCGGATGGGCGTGCTGTGCGAAGACGTGTGCTGGGACACGTGCGACGCCGGCAGGTGCTGTCCTGATGTGTACGACGAATCGTCCGGCATGGTGCGGCCTCCTTTCAGTGTGTGGGGAACTGATGCGGCTGGGGACTGGCTGGTGCGGTGAGCGGCGGGTGTACGGCGGCGGGCAGGCCACTGGGCAGCAAGGCGTTGACGGGGATTTCGAGGCGGACTTCGGTTCCCTTGGTCGCCCGTCCGCGTCCAATGCGGATACGGGCGCCGATTCCGGCAGCACGCTCGACCATGCCGACGAGTCCGAAGTGGCCCGCCTTTCTGAGGTCGTCGAGCGACGTGCCCGGCGGCAGGCCGCACCCGTCGTCGCAGACGCTGATGCGCAGCGCTCTGTCGACGACTCCCACGGACACGTCGATGCAGGTGGGGCGGGCATGGCGGTGGGCGTTCTCCATCGACTCGGACACGATGGTCAGTAAGTGCCGCGCGACGGCGTGCGGGACTTCGGGTACGGGCAGTTCGCCGTGGGTGCGCAAGGTGGCCCGCATCCCGGTCCGCCGGGCGAAGTCGTCGGTGCGGGCGGCGAGTTCCGCGACCACGTCGACGCCTGCGGCTTCGATATCGCTCTGGCGGCGCAGGTCGGAGAGCAGTTCACGGGATTCGGCGGCCGCACGGCGGGCGGATCTGGCGACCACTTCGGCCTGGTGCTTGACGGTGAGTGGGTCCATACGGTCGGCGGAGGAGGCCAGACCGTCCGCGGCCATCGCCACACCGTGCAGGGTCTTGGCGACGGAGTCGTGCATCTCACGTGCCAGACGGGCACGTTCACCTTGGACGGCCTCGGTCACCGCGAGCCGCGAGCGTACGTCGCTGAGTGCCTGCGTCGCCGTACCGAAGCGGAGCATCAGCTGGCGCAGGCTGACCCCGACGGCACCCAGCACGGCACACAGGCCGGGCAGAAGTGTGGACCCGGCGATGGAGACCTGGAGCTCGGTATTGGCGGCGTACGCGGCGAAGATGATCAGGATGGTCAGTGCGGCGAAGACGCCGGCGCCTCGCCATCCGTAGACCAGGCCGGCCAGCAGCGGCGTACAGATGGTGACGTAGCTCAGGGGGCTGGCCGGGGTGGCGGTGATCAGCAGCAGCGCGCCGAAGAAGGCGTCGATGCCTAACAGCCAGGGATGCCGCAGCAGCAGCGGGCCGAAGCGCTCCCAGTCGCGGAAGAGTACGTACGAGCCCATGAAGGTGGCCAGGATCGCGATGCCGACGAGGACGGTCGGCCAGCCGGATGCCGCACCCACGACGGCGAAGGGGGTGGCCAGTGCGATCATCGCCAGCCGGAATCCGAAGACCTGGCGGCACATGGCCTGGAGCGCGCTCAGCTGGATCCTGAGCGCGGGCTCGGCGGGAACGACATCGCCGGAGGCGACGCCGAGCAGGCCGTGCGCCGTCATGGCGCCGGCCGGTCCGGTCGACAGCTGGTGCAGTGCCATGGAACTCTCCCCCTTCCCCGGGATCCCCTGCTCATCCGCCGAGGCTCATGCCCGAGCCGAGGAACATGCCTGCCCCGATGAGCAGGATGGTGGCCGGGACCATGAGCATGGTCACGATGCCCGTTGCCTGAGGGACGGCTTTGGATGCCCGGCGGCGGGCATTCTGGGCGTCCGTGCGGCGCATGTCGTTGGCGATGGCTATCAGGGTGTCGACGATGGGCGCACCGAGTTCCTCGCCCTGCTGCAGGGCGGTGACGAACTGGGCGACCTGCTCGGACGCGTTGCGCTTGCGCAGCTGCTCGAAGGCGTCGCGGCGGCTCATCCCCATGTCCATCTGGCGGAGCGTGATCTTGAGCTCGTCGGCCCAGGGGCCCCGGTAGCGCTCCGCCACCCGGTCGAGGGCCTGGCGGAAGCCGAGGCCCGCGGAGACGACGACCGCCAGCACGTCGAGGAAGTCCGGCAGCGTTCGTTCGATGGCGGCCTTGCGCGCGCGGGTGGCCGCCCAGATCCCCACCTCCGCCCACCAGATGCCGAACGCCACGAACAGCAGGGCGAGGACGGGGTGCGCGTTGATGAGCAGGGCGAATGCCCCGAGCGCGCCGATGAAGCCGTAGACCGCGCGGCGGGCTGCGTAGCGGTCCACGGTCAGGCCACCGGGGTTGCCCGCCATGTCGAGTCGTATGCGCAGCTTGTTGACTCGTTTGGCGCCCATCATGCGCAGCACCGCGGGCGCGTAGCGCATGCCGAGGCGGTCGATGCCGCTTCCCACGGCGCTGGTGCGGGTGGAGCCCATTTCGAGGGCGAGTGCCAGGTCCGAGGGCAGTTTGGCGTCGGCGCGGTAGAGCCTGATCCCGTAGAACATGCCGGTGACGGACAGTCCGGCGGCGAGTGCGAGCAGCAGTTCCATGACCCCCCTCAGACTTCGATCTTGGCCAGTCGGCGGACGAGGAAGAAGCCGACGAGGTAGAGCCCGAGGGCGATCAGGACGACCGCCTGCCCCAGGGTGTTTCCGGTGATCTTGTCCAGTGCGCCGTCCCACACGCTGTCCATGAGCATCAGCATCGCCAGGCCCATCCCGGGGACGATGTACGCGGTCAGCGTCACCTGCGACAGCTGGGTTCTGACCTCGCGGCGGGTCTCCTTGCGCTCTTCCAGCGTCTCCGTGAGGTTGCGCAGGGAGCTGACGATGGCGCCGCCGGAGCGGTTCGACAGGACGAGGGTGGTGACGAGGACGACCAGTTCGCGGGAGGGCAGCCGGTCCGCCAGCTCGCCGAGAGCGTCGTCGATCGAATGCCCGAGGGCGAGGGCGTTGGCGACCTTGGCCAGTTCGTCTCCCGCCGGCTCTTCCAGCTCCTCGGCGGCCAGGCTGATCGCCATCCGCAGGGCCAGTCCGGCCTGGGTGGCGTTCGCGATGATGCGGGAGAGTTCGGGCAGCTGGTTGATGAATTTCTCGATGCGCTTCTGGCGCTGCCAGTTGAGGAACGCGAACGCGGACCAGAGCGCGATCACTCCCGCGATCGGGCCGAAGAAGGTGGCGAGTACCGAGCTGGCGAGGAGCCAGAAGCCGGCAACGGCAGCGACCATGTAGACGAAGAACTCACCAGGCGTGAGATCGAGACCGGTGGCCGCGAGACGTTGCTCGATCTTCTTGCCGAAGCGCGTCTGCTTGAGTCTGCGGTCGACGCCCCTGAAGCGCCGTCGCCGCCCGGGAGTGGTGATCTGCTGCGTCGATGACAGGCGATGCTCGAGCGCCGCGCGCTGGGCCTTGCCCGAGGCGTACGTATGGACGCCCGCGATCAGGAGCGCGCTGAAGAGCAGGGTGGCGCCGATCGTCAGCTGATCCAGTCGATTCATTTCCTGGCACCTACTCGCTACTTGGCTTCTCTGGAGGCGAGTTGTTCGTCGGACTGTGCGATACCGAAGGCTTGCGGGACGGGCTGGCCGGTCATGTAGAAGCGGTCGGCGACGCGGCGGGGCAGCGGGTAGTACTCGAACTGCCCGTAGATCTTCCCGTCGGCTCCCATCGGCCGGGACAGGAAGCGGCACACAGAGACGATCTTGAAAGGCTCGCGCCCGTGCGAGTCGAGGACCGCGATCTCGGTGATCTTCCTGGAGCCGTCGGCATGGCGGGTGAGCTGGACGATGACATCGACGGCGGAGTTGATCTGGTCCTGCAGGGCCGCGAAGGGGACCTCCACCTCGGACATCGAGGCGAGGGTCTGCAGTCGCATCAGCGCGTCCTCGGCGCTGTTGGCGTGAACGGTGGCGAGTGAACCGTCGTGACCGGTCGACATTGCCTGGAGCATGTCAAGCGTTTCACCGCCACGGACCTCACCGACGATGATGCGGTCCGGGCGCATGCGCAGCGAGTTGCGTACCAGGTCGCGAATGGTGATCCGTCCCTTGCCCTCGACGTTCGGAGGGCGGGACTCCAGTCGGATCACATGCGACTGCTGCAGCTGCAGCTCGGCCGAGTCCTCGATGGTGATCACGCGCTCGCCTTCCGGGATCAGTCCGGAGAGGGCGTTGAGCAGGGTCGTCTTTCCGGTGCCGGTGGCGCCGGACACGATGATGTTCATCTTGGACTGCACCAGCGCCGAGAGCAGATAGAGCATGGGCTCGTCGAGCGATTCCAGGCCGATCAGCTCGCGCAGCGTGAAGGCCCTGGGAAAGCGGCGGATGGTGAGAATGGCGCCCGTCAGCGACAGCGGAGGAATGATCACGTTGACCCGCTCGCCGCTGGGGAGCCGGGCGTCGACCATCGGATTCGACTCGTCCACCCGGCGGTTGACCGTGGAGACGATGCGCTCGATGGTCTGCATCAACTGGTCGTTGGAGGCAAAGCGCATCGACAGTTGCTCGACCCGGCCACCGCGCTCCACGAAGATCTGATCCGGGCCGTTGACCATGATCTCGGAGACGGACGCGTCCTCCAGCAGAGGTTCGAGGATGCCGAGCCCGAGCGCTTCGTCGACGACGCGCCGGATCAGCTGGGCGCGCTCGACGGTGGAGAGGACGGGGCCTTCCCGGCTGATGATGTGGCCCAGTACACGCTCCAGGCGGACGCGGCGCTCCACCGCGGCCAGCGCCGACATCTCCGCGAGGTCGATCTCCTGAAGCAGCTTCGCCCGGTAGGTCGCGACGAGATGACCGTCTTCACGGTTCCCGCCGTTCTCCTCGGGGGCGCCTCGGCGCTCCAGAAGGCTCATCGGTTCTCCAACTCTTTTGCTCGGCCGGTCTATTCGTCGGTGCGCGGCATGGTGGACGTACGCTTCACCGGGTCGAAGCTGAACCCGGGGATGACCGAGGGGATGTCGACGGTGGCCGTCGCCTCGGCGTCCTCGGCAGAACCGCTCATGTCAACGCGGGTGCCCGACTTGATGAGATCGCTGACGGCCGCCTCACCGGCCGCCTTGGCGGCGGCATCGTCGTTGCTCTGCGAACTGATACGGGCCGCCGTGCGAGCGGCCGTGCCCGCCTGCTGCATGGCGTAGGCGGCCAGACCGAACTGGACCAGGCAGATCCCGATGAGAATCAGGATCGGCAGGAATCCGATGTACTCGACCGCGGTCGCGCCCTTGTCTTCTCTGCGCCTGGTCATCGGTTCAGTCCTCCTCCAGCGGCGAACTGGCCTTGCCGGTCACCGTGCCGAACGAGTAGTCGGTCAGGCCGGGTATGAGGACGGGCACCTTCACACCGACGCTCGCCCGCATCGAGTTGTGCCCGAGGTCCGCGCTGCAGTCGGCGCTGAAGTCGTAGTCCGGATCGGCCACTCCCCGGCGTGCGCCCTCCTGGCACCGCGCGTCCTGTTCCGGCCGCAAGTAGTTCACGGCCGCGTCGTGTGCGGCCCGGTCGGCGCCGTTGCCCGCCAGGGTGTAGGCGTAGCCGAAGAGCACGGCCTGCCAGAGCAGTACACACGTGAGGAGAATGATCGGCAGCATGCCGACGAACTCGACCGCGATCTGGCCCCTGTCGCGTTCGCCGTCCGGACGGCCCCGATCGGTCCATCTGTGTCTCATCCCCCTGCCCCCCACTTCCCGTCCTTCGATGCTTCGCCACGTGTACGGCGTCCGAAGGCGATTGACCCCCGGTCGTTCGCGGTGCGTCCGCCCTTGCTCCTGGTCCTGCCCTCGTTCTCCGCCGTCGTCACCAGGCCGAGCTCTCCGGCCAGGCCCCACAGCGCCTGCTTGACGGTGCTCTTGGCCTCCAGGTCCTGCATGCGCCCGGCATCGACAGCGCCCTGGAGCTCCTTGAAGTTCGACGGGACGGCGATCCGCGCCACCCGGGTGCCGGTGATCCGCTCGATCAGCGGCGGCTGGATTTCCGTATTGCGCATGTGGCGGTTGACCACGGTGACCGTCTCCTCGGCCTTGCGGATCTGCAGCCGGTCCCAGAGCCGGACCATGCGTTTGGCCCCGCGCACCGCGACCACGTCCGGGGTGGTCACCAGAACTGCCTTTTCCGCCATCTCGATGGCGGTGGCGTTGGCGCTGCTCATCTGCGAACCACAGTCGACGACCACGACCTGATAGCGCTGGCGCAGAGCGCTGACGACCTGCCGCGCCACCCGGTCGGTGACCTCCTCACCGCGCTCTCCCTCACCCGGGGCGAGCAGCAGACCGAGGCCGCTTTCATGATGGAAGACCACGTCCTGGAGGACCCGCGGCGAGATGTCCTGGATACCCGCGAGATCCACGATCGAGCGTCGGAACTGCACGTCCAGATACGAGGCGATGTCGCCCGCCTGCAGATCCATGTCCACCAGCGCCGTGTGCCGGCCGGATGCCTGTGCGGCCAGGGCCAGTTGGACCGCGGTCAGCGTGGTGCCCACGCCGCCTTTGCCGCCCGCGACGGCCACGACCGTGCCGCCGGGACCGGAGAAGACCTCGGCGCCCTGGCCGAGGTGGCGGCGCACTCCGACGGACCAGCCGGCCGCCGCCTGGACCCGGGTGACCAGCTCCTCGTAACTCAGCGGCAGTCCGATCAGACCCCGCGCACCCGAGTCCATGGCGGCCGAGAACAGCCCGGGGCTGGCGTCGGAGGTGATGAGCACGACGCCGACCGCCGGGAAACGCAGGGCCACTTCCCGGATGACCTCGAGCGCCGGTACCGGTCCGATCCGCTCGTGGACCAGGACGACTTCCGGCAGCTCGTCGATCGACTCTCCGGCCAGCCGCGCCAGGGTGTCGAGGAGCGTGGTCGAGTCGCCCACCGGGCTGGCCGGCTCCGCGTCGGGGAGCTGGCTCAGCAGGGTGGTGATGGACCGTGCTGCGTCGGCGTCGCCGACTGCCGGGATGATTCGCGTGGTCATGCAGCCCTCACTTGTTCTTGTCTTCGTCGAGGGTGTAGGTGCTGTCCCCCGGGCGCAGTGTGGTGGGGCTGGAGTTGCCGAGGAGGGCCAGCCGGACGTGCTCGGCGAAGGACTCCGCGTAGGCGAGGCGCTGGGCGTCCGTGGTGTTGAGGGCGAAGGTGATGGGCACGGCCTGGGTGAGTCCGCTGCCCCGGTCGTTCTTGTCCGGCTGCAGTGCGGTGATCCGGCCGACGTCGATGACCTTGGCGTTGGGCACGATGATGCGCGACTGGTCCGTCTCGCCCTCTTTCTTGCCGGCGAAGGTGGCGAAGATATTGACCAGAGAGCCAGGTGTGATCTTTCCTGCCACACCCGTGGCCGCGTCGATCATGATGGCGATCTCCTGCTCACCATTGCCGACCGCGGGCTTCTTCACCATCATGTCGTCCTGCAGCAGCGAGCCCTTCTTGAGCTGCGTGACGGCGATCTTGCCCTTGACCACGGACAGATCGGTGACGGCATTCTGCGACAGCCAGCGCTTGGGCATCGAAATCTTCTCGAACTGCCCAGGATCCAGGGCCGTGTAGGGCGCCACATCGGTCTTGATCCGGTACGCCGCGACCTCGGGCCCCACCTTTGAATTCACGTCACTGATGACGGACAGGACACCGGCGAACACACCGAAGGCGCAGAGAACCGACAGGAGCAGAAGTATGACGCCACGGCGCTGACGTGAATTCATGGGCGGGACAACCTCGTTCAGGAGCGTTGAGGAGCGGACAGAGTCGGAACTGTGCACGTACCTGAGCTGCTGCGGCTGGGCCGGTGAGGTGGAACCTCCGGGGAGCGGCCCGAAGGCCGGTTACGAACCCTGACGCATCGGGGCCCCTTGGTTCAGGACACCGGTCGTGTGCGTTTGGTTCTCGGGCGGGGCGAGCGGTGCGGAGCAGAAGCCGCAGCGATCACCGATGAGTTCTCTTCCGCACCAGGTGCACACCTCTCGCCGTACGGACGAAACCAGCTGGTAGAGCACGGAGATATCAGGCAGATAGGCAGCGAATTCGACCAGTCTGGACGTGCCCCACCAGCGGGGGGAATCAGCAGGAAGCGCGGTTACCTGCAGGCCCTGCACCTGCCAGGCGGGAGCGAGTGCCGAGCTCACCCACTCGCTCTGCAACTGTCCTTTCGCGACCAGCAGTTGCGTGCCGAACTCGGGGCCGGACAGCTCACCGGAGCCAATTTTGATCAGTTGAGGATTCGGGTTCGCCAGCACACCGAACTGGGAACCGGGGACCCAGGACTTGGCGTGGGACTTCAGGCTCACCGGAACGCGGTCCAGCCTGGTCACGGAGTTCAGCAGCGCCCCCGCATAGATGTAATGGGAGAGCAGCCGGGCGGCGGAGGCCACCACACCCGCGCTGAAGTCGCAGATCGACAACTGCCGTAACTGGCGCACGAGTACAGCCACACCCAGCGGTGGCAGATCCAGCTTCAGACAGGCGATCCGGTCGCTCTCCAGGACCGACCGCACCGTGTGCAGTCGGCGCTCGTGGGCCGAGGGGATGGTCGAGGGGTACAACACGATCACAGAGCCGTGCTGCTCCAGCAGGACGCTCATGTCGGCGAGCGCGGCGTCCAGGGGCTGGGCATCGGGCGAGTGGAGCAGTGCCGCGGTGGGCGTCTGGTGGTCGGTGGGCGGCAGCACCAGATCGGCGCTGGTGACAGCTATCGCGGTGGGCACGCTGGTTCCCCGTTCAGCCCCGGACGCCGGGGCCCCGGCGACCGCAGATACCTACTGCTCCGTGCTTCTGCCCCAGCACTTTATCCACGTCCTACGAGGCAGAGAACACCTTTGAGATCTCTGGGCCACAACGCGCACACGCTCCGCACAGGCGAAAACGGGCGAAGGCGTCAGAGGTTCACTCTCGTTTCAGGGGAGTGAATTCGCCAGGGCCCTGGTCCGTTTTGGGTCCGCGTTGGGTCTCCGGGCCCAAGCCAGCCCGGTGCCCCCCTTCGTACGCTCCACTTCCGATTCCTTGTACGAGAGGCACGGCCACCGAGGGGGACGGCGGATGAGCCGGACGAGAGGACGCCGGGCGCGGAACCCTGCGCGCGACAGGGGCACCACAGCCGTTGAGTACATCGGAATGCTGGTTGTCCTCATCGCCGTCATCGCCGCGGTGACGACGCTGGACGTGGGCCGGATGATCGGCGACAAGATCATCTGCGTGATCTCCGGCGGCCCGTGCGGCACCGGGGAGAACCCCCGCGCCACCCCCAAAACCGACGCCGACTACGAACCCCCTCTCTGCCAGATCTCCTCCATCACCGACAAGGCCGGCGCCAAGGCCAAAGTCCTCTTCATCGAATGGGGCGAGGAGTACGGCTTCCAGCAGCAGACGTTCAAGGCCAACTCCGACGTCAACGGCGACGGCGCCGTCGACGACCGTGACCAGCGGGTCATGATGACCTTCACCGATGCCGCGTCCGTCGCCGCCAAGAAGGACTGGAAGCCCGGGGCCAAGGTCGGCAGGTTCGGCTCCGACAAGGTCGAGCTCGGGGCCGGGATCAAGGTCACCAACGGGGACACCTGGGTCTTCGACAGTGAGGCGGATGCCGCGGCCTTCCGGGACGATCTGGAGTCGCTCAAGACGTACGAGCTCGCCAACCGGCACGCCAACTCCCAGGGCGGCGGGCTCGGCAGCGGCATCCTCTACCTCTTCGGCAAGGGGCCCCTCGCCGAGGAGGAGAAGCTGCGCAAGCGCATCGAGGAGAAGCTCGGCAACCGCCACATCAGTTACGGCAAGGTCGCCCTCGAAACCTCCGCCGCGGGCGGGCTGAAGATTTCCGCCGGGGACGAGAAGAAGCTCGGCGCCACCCTCGGAGGCTCGTTCAAGTTCACACCCGAGGCGACGTGGACCGACAACGACTTCAACGGCACCAAGTCGTACACGTACAGCGCGTCGATCGAGTACGGGACCAAGGTCGGGTACGAGGCCGGGCCGCTCAGCGGGGAGGCGTCCGCGTCGACCACGCAGACCGGGACCATCACCGTCACCCATGACAAGGAGACCGGCAAGCTGGTGCGTATCGACATGACCCGCACCGTCGAGAAGGGTTCGACCAAGGACGGGGTCAAGGTCGGGGGCGACAACGGCAAGTCGGGTAAGGACAAGCGCGGCGGCAACGCCGGGGAGAAAGGCGGCGACGCGGACACCGGGATCGAGATCGTGAGCAACTCGCTCGCCTTCCCGCCGGGCGCCGAGGGCGATGCCGGGCGGAAGATCGCGCAGGACTGGCTGGACGGGAGCGGGCAGTGCGGCGCGCCCTTCGCCTATATGTTCAACGACCATGCTCCTACCCGGCGGCCGGGTGCCGACGACCCCTTCGGGCAGTTGCTCTTCGACGAGGGGCAGTCCAGCAGGACGACCTACACCGGAAAGACGGAGGCGGCGGAGTACGGCTTCGAGCTGAATCTGGGGCTGAGCCTCGGTTTCTCGGTCTCCACCGAGAAGAAGGAGGAGACCCTCAATGCCGCCGAGTTCCTGGGCGCACCCCATGGGAATGGCCGCAACTATGTGCCGTACAGCTACTGCGCGAACTGACCGGCCGAGGGGCGAGGGAGGACACACGGTGAAGAGGAAGACCAGGGGCCGAACACCCCCTAGGGAGTGTCTTCAAAGTAGCGTCGTCCGCCCGAAGGGCGGGCCTGACGGCGTCTGGTGCGTGCGATCGCAAGGCGGAGGAAAGAGCCCACGCGGAGCGTCGGCGACTGACGACAACGCAGCGAGCGTGCGTGCCAGACGTCGCCAGGTGGGGGTACCTCCCAGGCGAAGCTCTGGGGGAGGGACTTTGAAGACACTCCCTAGGGCGGGCGCCTGGCTGACAGCGGCCGTCCTGCTGGCCGCCGGATGCGGTACGGACACGGTCGGCCAGGCGCCCGAAGGGTGGGGCACCCTGCGCACGCCCGCCGTCACCGTCGCCCATCCGCCCGCCTTCGTACCGCAGAGCGACGCACAGCGGAGCAAGCACAACGCGGCGGCGGCCACCCTCGCCGCGGGCGGCAAGGCCGTCGGCATGATCACCGTTCAGCTGGACTTCACCGAGGCCGACTCCGCCGAGGAGGCCGCGATCGCCGCAGAGGCGGGCATCGCGCTCGGTTCGAAGCTCCAGGGGCAGCGGGAGATCCGGGTCAGGGGGCCGAAGGGCGAGGAGGAGGCGCGCCGGGTCGACTTCGAGTTCACGCAGCAGGGGACGCGGATCAGGGGTGTGATCGTGGCCGGTCTGGACGCGCGGGACACGGCGTACGCCGTACGGATCGACGCGGCCGAAGGGCGGCTCGCGGACGGCGATCTGAAGCGGATCATCGACTCGATCACGGTCATGAAGCGATGACGCGGTACGGCTACCAGGGGGCGCACCCCGAGCGGCGGGGTGCGGCGCTGCTCGCGCTCGTACGGGCCTGGGCGGCCGGTGTCGTCGTCCTCCTCTTCAGCGAGTATCTGCAGGCCGCGCTCGTCTACGACCTCCTGGCGACGGGGCCGCGCATGGAGGGTTTCGGCGGCCGGCTGCTGCTGATCCATCTGCCGAACGCGGTGTGCGTCGCGCTGGCCGCCTGGGCTGCGGCGCGGATCCACCGCGAGCCGTTCCGGGAGTCGGTGCCCGGGCATCTGACGGCGGCGTTCGCGGTGCCGGTCGTGGCGCAGGCGCTCAACATGGCTGTGCAGTGGCGGGAGTTGGCGGCGGAGGGGGTGCTGCTGTCCAACGCGGTACTGGTGGTGGGGTGCGTTGCGGGGTACACCGCGGACCGGCTGCAGGACGAGACCTGAGCGCGTGGCCGTGCGGCACGGGTGTGTGTATACGAATCGCTGCCACAGGTCTTGACAACCCGATTGGTCTGGACCAGTTTGTACGCCCAGCGGTGGCCACCGTTCCGTAACCCCCTCCACACCCCCAACTCCCCCACCGGAGGCAGCAAGTGGACCGCACCTCACGCTCTCGGAGACGCCCCTCCCGAAGATGGCTCGGCTCAGTGCTCGCACTCGCTGTCGGGACCGGCCTCACCCTCATGGGCATCACGGGGACCGCGCAGGCCGCCGACGTCAATGTCGCCAAGAACGCAGGCTTCGAGTCCGGGCTCGCCAACTGGACCTGTTCCGCGGGCAGCGGGAGCAATGTCGCCTCGCCCGTCCACGGCGGCGCCTCCGCGCTCAAGGGGACTCCCGCCGGGCAGGACAACGCCAAGTGCACCCAGACCGTGGCGGTGAAGCCCAGCTCGACGTACACGCTCAGCGCGTGGGTGCAGGGCGGGTACACCTACCTCGGCGCGAGCGGGACCGGCGCCACGGACGTCTCCACCTGGACGCCGGACTCGTCCGGCTGGAAGCAGCTGTCCACCACCTTCACGACCGGCGCGAGCACCACCTCCGTGACGGTCTACACGCACGGCTGGTACGGGCAGGCCCCCTACTACGCCGATGATGTGAGCGTCTTCGGCCCGGACGGCGGCGGTGGCGGCGACCCCTCGCCGACCGTGCCGGCCACCCCGGCCGGACTCGCGGTGGGCTCCGTGACCTCGTCCTCCGTGGCACTGTCCTGGAACGCGGTGACGGGCACGACGGGTTACAACCTCTACCAGAACGGCACCAAGGTGCAGTCGGTCAGCGGCGCCTCGGCGACCGCGACGGGGCTGAGTGCCTCCACCTCGTACCAGTTCCAGGTGACCGCGACCAACGCGGCCGGTGAGTCCGCGAAGTCCGCAGCGGTGACCGGCACCACCTCCGCATCGGGCGGCGGCGGGGGCGGCACGGTGCCCAAGCACGCGGTGACCGGCTACTGGCAGAACTTCAACAACGGCGCCACCGTCCAGAAGATCAGCGACGTGCCCGCCAACTACGACATCATCGCGGTCTCCTTCGCCGACGCGACCGGCACACCCGGTGGTGTCACCTTCAACCTCGACTCGGCCGGGCTCGGCGGCTACACCGTCGACCAGTTCAAGGCCGACATCAAGGCCAAGCAGGCGGCCGGCAAGTCCGTGATCATCTCGATCGGCGGCCAGAACGGCACCGTCAGCATCAATGACTCCGCCTCGGCGGCGAACTTCGCCAACTCCGTCTACTCGATGATGCAGACGTACGGCTTCGACGGCGTCGACATCGACCTGGAGAACGGCCTCAACTCCACCTATATGACCCAGGCGCTCAGGTCACTCTCCTCGAAGGCGGGCTCCAAGCTCGTCATCACGATGGCGCCGCAGACCATCGACATGCAGTCGACGTCGAACGAGTACTTCAAGACGGCGCTCAACATCAAGGACATCCTGACCGTCGTCAACATGCAGTACTACAACAGCGGTTCGATGCTCGGCTGCGACGGCAAGGTCTACTCGCAGGGCTCGGTCGACTTCCTCACCGCGCTCGCCTGCATCCAGCTGGAGGGCGGCCTCACCCCGGCCCAGGTGGGACTCGGTCTGCCCGCTTCGACCAGCGGCGCGGGCAGCGGCTACGTGTCGCCGACGATCGTGAACAACGCGCTGGACTGCCTCGCCCGGGGCACCAACTGCGGATCGTTCAAGCCGTCGAAGACCTATCCGTCGCTGCGCGGTGCGATGACCTGGTCCACCAACTGGGACGCGAAGTCCGGCAACGCCTGGTCGAACGCGGTCGGCCCGCACGTGCACGGCCTCCCGTAGCTCTCAGCCCCACACCCTGAGACAGCAGCGCCGCCGCTCCCCCGGTGGCGCTGTTGTACGTTGCGTCCGTGAACGCGACGGGGGACGTACCGGGTATCAGCCGCCGCACCGTGCTGCGCGGCTCGCTGGGAGTGCTGGGGCTGGCGGGCGCGGCCGGCCTCGCGGGCGCGTGCACCGCCGAGGAGGAGGACGGTCCGAAGAAGCGGGACGCGGCCTGGACCTTCGACGGCAGCGTCTACGGCGAACTCACGGTCGACGGCGGCACGGTCTATGTCCCCACCGTCGGACCCGATCTGCTGTACGCCCTGGACGCCAGGACCGGCGACACCCGCTGGAGCGCGAAGGGCGGCACCTCGACCGGGACCGAACCCGACATGGTCGCGGTCTTGGACGGCACGGTCTTCCGGGTCAGTCAGGACGGGCTCGTCCACGCCTACCGCGCGTCCGACGGCAAGCGGCTGTGGCGAGCCGGGCCGCTGGCGGAGGAGGGCGAGCCCGACCGGCCGTTCGTGCTCGGCAGTGTGCTGTGCGTACAGCTGCGCGCGCGGAGCGACGAGGACGGCCGGGTGCTGGAGCCGGGAGTGCTGTGCGGCATCGACACGGCAAGCGGCCGGGTCCTGTGGCGCACGGACATGTCCTGGCTCTTCACACCCGACCCGAAGCGCGGCGTTCTCTTCCGGAGCACGCCGGACGGCGTGGCGGCCTGCGATCCCGCGACAGGCCGAGAACGCTGGCGCCTGCCGGGCGCCAGGGGCGCCGAGGCCCCGGCCTTCGCGCTGGGGCCCGACACCGTCCATCTTGTCTCGGGCCCCAAGGGAAACACCCACCTGTACGCCTACGACGCGGCGGGCGGCGCCCCGCGCTGGGACGTCCCCGCCCTGGACGGCACGATCACCGCGGCCCCGGACGGCAGGGCCCTCTACCTCCACGACGGCCGCGGCCGGCTGCACGCGCACAGCGCCGCCGACGGCCGCCGGACCTGGACGGCGACGACCGCCCCGTACGCGCGGGACGAGGTCGTTCCGTACGGCGGCACGATCCTGCTCTCGTCCGGCGACAGCTACCACGGCGAGGACGGCAGGCAGCTGGGGGACGACCGCCCCGGCTATGTCCTCGCCCACTCCGCCCGGACGGGCAAGGCACTGTGGCGCCAGGACCGCGAACAGCCGTCGTGGACACTTCCGGTCCCGTCCGGGCGCCTCGCCCTCGTCGGCCATGACACCGCCTGGTGGGCGTACGACATCGCCACCGGTGAGCCGCGGTGGCGGCTCGCGTGCGACGGGGCGCTGGCGGACGACCCGGTGGTGCGGGACGGAATGCTGTACGGCCCGAACACCGAGGGCGTCCGGGCCGTACGCCTCTGACACCGGCCCGGCCTCAGAAGAACTCCGACCACGGCTGGTCGGCGATCTGCTTGATACACAGCACCAGGAAGAGCAGCCCGGCGACGACCAGCATGGCGTTGCTCAGGATGCCGTTTCGCCATTGACTGGGCGTGCGGCCGGAGTTGAGCAGCCAGACCAGGGTCAGCGCCAGGAACGGCATGAAGGCCGCGCCCAGCACTCCGTAGATGATCACGAGCCGGAACGGCTGGCCCTGGAAGAGCAGGATCATCGGCGGGAACGTCAGCCACAGCAGATACGCCCGGAACGGGACCGACCTCTCGCGCTTGCCCGCGGCCACGGCCTCGCCGCTGAGCTCGGTGTCCTCGGCGCCCACCGCCCTGTCCCTGCGGTAGCGCTCGACGAAGTCCGCGAACATCAGGCTGACGCCGTGCCAGACGCCGATCAGCGAGGTGAAGGACGTGGCGAAGAAGCCCACCAGGAAGAGCTTGGCGGTGGCGCCGCCGTACTCCGCCTCCAGGATGTCGCTGAGCTGGATGAGCCCCTTGTCGCCGCTCGCGATGGCGACGTCCGCCGAGTGCAGCATTTCAGCACCGACGAACAGCATCGCGACGACGAAGATGCCGGTGGTGAGGTACGCGACGCGGTTGTCGAGCCGCATCACCTTCATCCAGCCGGTGTTGGTCCAGCCCTTGGCGTTGACCCAGTAGCCGTACGCCGCAAGGGTGATGGTGCCGCCGACACCGCCGATCAGGCCGAGGGTGTTGAGGATCGAGTCCTTCTCATCGGGAAGGACGGGCAGGAGTCCCGCGAAGGCGTCGCCGAGGTTCGGGGTGACCCGGATCGCCAGATAGACGGTGACCACGAACATCACGCCGACGAGGACGGTCATGACCTTCTCGAACACGTCGTACTTGTTGAACCAGACGAAGACCAGACCGACCACGCCGGTCAGCATCGCCCACGACTTGAGGCCCATGACGTCGGGGAAGAGCGCCTGGAGCGGGAGGCCGCTGGACGACATCGCGGCAGCCCCGTAGACGAAGCCCCAGACGACGACGTAGACGACGAAGAACCAGGTGGTCCAGCGGCCCAGGCTCGCCCAGCCGTCGAAGAGCGTGCGGCCGGTGGACAGATGCCAGCGGCCGGCCGCCTCGGCGAGGGAGATTTTGACGACGCAGCCGATCACGGCGGCCCACAGGAGGGTGTAGCCGAAGTTGCTGCCCGCGATGAGCGTCGCGACGAGATCGCCCGCGCCGACTCCGGTGGCGGCGACCACGATTCCCGGGCCGATGTACTTCCAACTCGACTTGCGCGGACGGGAGATGGACTCGTCGGTCGTACTGCGCTCGGTGGTGCCTGCCATGTGCGTGGCCGCCTTCCCGCTCGTCCCAGGATTGTGACTGAGGTCACCAAAGCGGGGTGCGGGAGATCGCGCAAGAGGGTCTTTGCGCCTGCCGCGAGTGCAACGAGCGTCCCCCTGCTGCCCCGTGCCGCTACCGCGAACCCGCCGCGCGACTGTGCAAGATGAACGGTGCCCACGCGCCCTGGCCGAGCCCGCCACCTCACCCGTTTGGCCGAAGTTCACCCCTTGACCGGGTCATGCCAGAGCCCCACCATGTGCGCACACACCCGCACGACATGCGTCGCAACTGATCAACCCCCCACCTCCACACCCAGGAGACAGCATGCGACTTCGCATCCGCGGCAAAAGGGCCGCGGCCCTCGCCGCCTTGCTGGCAGTGGCACTTGCCGCGCCACTCACCGCGAACGGCACCGCCACCGCATCGGCGCCGCCCCCCGTCTCGACGGACGAGGACATCCGCCAGTACGAAATCGACATCCACGCCGACAAGGTCACCCGCACGGCGCTCGCCAGGACGGGCGTGACCATCGACGACTCCGACGGCCATGTGGTCATCGTCTCCGCCGACCCGACGGAGGCCGCGAAGCTCAAGTCCCTCGGCTACAAGCTGCGGGCCGTGGGCAAGGTCCCCGACCGCCGCGACGGGACGGCCGTCCGCCCGATGGACTTCCCCGGGGCCGACTCCAAGTACCACAACTACGCCGAGATGGGCACCGAGCTCGACCAGCGCATCGCGCAGTATCCGTCGATCATGAGCAAGCGCGTCATCGGCAAGTCGTACCAGGGCAGGGACATCGTCGCCATCAAGATCAGCGACAATGTGGGCACCGACGAAGCCGAGCCCGAAGTGCTCTTCACGCACCATCAGCACGCGCGCGAGCACCTCACCGTCGAGATGGCGCTGTATCTGGTGCGCGAACTCGGCGCGGGATACGGCAGCGACTCGCGGATCACCAACGCCGTCAACGGCCGCGAGATCTGGATCGTGCCCGACCTCAACCCGGACGGCGGCGAGTACGACATCGCCACCGGCTCGTACCGCAGCTGGCGCAAGAACCGCCAGCCCAACTCCGGTTCCTCGTACGTCGGTACGGACCTCAACCGCAACTGGGCCTACAAGTGGGGCTGCTGCGGCGGCTCCTCCGGCAGCAAGTCCTCCGACACCTACCGTGGCTCGGCCGCCGAGTCCGCGCCCGAGGTCAAGGTCGTCGCCGACTTCGTGCGCAGCCGGGTCGTCGGCGGCAAGCAGCAGATCAAGGCCGGCATCGACTTCCACACGTACAGCGAGCTGGTGCTCTGGCCGTACGGCTACACCTACAACGACACCGGGCCCGGGCTCACCCAGGACGACCGGGACGCGTACGCCGCCGTCGGCAAGAAGATGGCCGCGAGCAACGGCTACACGCCCGAGCAGTCCAGCGATCTGTACATCACCGACGGCACGATCGACGACTGGCTGTGGGGCAGCCAGAAGATCTTCAGCTACACGTTCGAGATGTATCCGTCCTCGGGCGGCGGCGGCTTCTACCCGCCCGACGAGGTGATCGAACGCGAGACGAGCCGCAACCGGGACGCGGTGCTCCAGCTGCTGGAGAACTCCGACTGCATGTACCGCTCGATCGGCAAGGAGCAGCAGTACTGCACGAGTTGATAGGCGACTGAGGGGCGCCCCGGGGAGTCCGGGGCGCCCTTTCGTGTCCGTACCGCCAGGCAGACGGGACTTTGAAGAGACGACCTAAAGCGCCAGACTGAGCGCGGCCGCGACCGCGAAGCCCGCGACCGACAGGACCGACTCCAGGACGGTCCAGGACTTCAGCGTGTCCCGCTCCGAGATCCCGAAGTATTTCGCCACGATCCAAAAGCCCCCGTCGTTGACGTGCGAGGCGAAGATCGAACCGGCCGAGATCGCCATGATGACCAGCGCCAGGAAGGCCTGCGAGTGGTGGCCGTTCTCGACGAGCGGCAGCACGATGCCTGCCGTGGTGACGATCGCGACCGTCGCCGAACCCTGCGCGACGCGCAGCACCAGCGAGATGAGATAGGCGAGCACGACGACGGGCAGGCCGATGTCGTTGAAGACGTCGGAGAGCGCCTGGGCGACGCCGCTGGCCTTCAGTACGGCTCCGAAGATGCCGCCCGCGCCGACGACGAGCAGGATGTTGCCGACGGGCTTGAGCGAGGAGGTCGACACGGTCTCCAGGGACTTGCGGGACCAGCCACGGCGCAGGCCCAGCAAGTAGTACGCCATCAGCAGCGCGATCGTCAGGGCGACGAAGGGGCTGCCGAAGAACTCGACGACCGAGCGCGCGGTGGAGGGATCCAGCGCGATGGACGAGAAGGTGGCGGCCAGGATCAGGACCAGCGGCGTACCGATGATGGTGAGCACCGTGCCGAGGGAGACCGGGCGCTCCTGCGGCGTGCGGCCCGCGGCCCTCTGCTCGGCGACGACGGCGGCCTTCGCGTCCTCCCCGGCCTCCACCATGTCCTGCGGAACCTCGACGAAGAGGCGGTTGCCGATCCAGGCGGCGTACCCCCAGGCGGCGAGGACCGCCGGGAGGCCGACGACTATGCCCATCAGGATGACCCAGCCGAGCGAGACATGGAGCAGACCGGCGGCGGCCACCGGGCCCGGGTGCGGCGGCAGGAAGGCGTGGGTCATCGACAGACCGGCCAGCAGGGGCATCGCGTACAACAGGATGGACCTGCCGGAGCGCTTGGCGGCCGCGTAGACGATCGGCGCGAGGACGAAGACGCCGACGTCGAAGAAGACGGGTATACCGAAGATCAGGCCGGTGAGGCCCATGGCGAGCGGGGCGCGCTTCTCGCCGAAGAGATGCAGCAGACGGGAGCTCAGCACCTCGGCGCCGCCGGACACTTCGAGTATCGCGCCGAGCATGGTGCCGAGACCGATGATGATCGCCACGTGTCCGAGGATGCCGCCCATGCCGGACTCGATGACCGAGACGGCGGCGGACTTCTGGACGGTGCCGAAGAGTTCGGTGACGGAGAGTCCCGCGGCGAGGCCGACGGCTATGGAGACGGCGAGCAGCGCGACGAACGGCTGCAGCCTGACCTTGATGATGAGGAAGAGGAGCAGCGCGATACCGAGGGCGGCGACGGTCAGCAGACCGGCGGTGCCGTCGATGAGGAGGAGGAGTCCTCCGGTGTGGGGCGGGGGCGGTGGGGGTGCGTCAGCGGCGATGAGCATGGGGAGTTCTCCTGTTTTTGGCAAGGGAGGACCGCGGGACGGCGCTTCGGGGAAGAGCGCCGCCCCCTGCAATGGGGGGTTGGACAAGATCAACCGAAGGTCAGCCGAGGACGGCCAGGGCGTCGATCTCGATGAGGAGGCCGGCAGGCAGGCCGACGTACACCGTCGTACGGGCGGAGGCGGGGGCCTTGAGGCCCTGCTCCTCGAAGTAGGCGTTGTAGATCTCGTTCATCTCGGCGAAGTGGGCCGTGTCCGTGAGGTAGACGCGCGTCATCATCACGTCGTCCCAGCTCGCGCCGCCCTCTTCGAGGACCGCCTTGACGTTGGCGAGGGTCTGGAGGGTCTGTTCACGCAGGGTCGGGCCCGCGGGGGTGGGGGCCTCCCCCTCGACGGCGGGCAGGAAGCCGACCTGCCCGGCGACCTGAAGGATGTTGCCCTTCTTGACGCCGTGGGAGAACTTCGCAGGCGGGGCGGTGTGGGTGGCGGGCGTGATCGCGATCTTCTCGCTCATGGAGCTTCCTTGGGTGGGACGGTTTTTGAGTCGGGCACAGCACCTGAGTACTCCCGGCTGATGGCGTCGGCGGTGCGGCGCACCAGCGGGAGAAGGGTGAGGAGTTCCTCGGCGGTGACGACGACATTCGGCGCCGAGACCGACATGGCGGCGACGACACGCCCGTCCGCACCTCGGATGGGGGCCCCGATGCAGTTGATGGACTCCTCGTGGCCGCCGAGGTCGGTGGCCCATCCCTGTTCGCGTACGACGGCGAGTTCCTTGAGGAACGCGGCGGCGTTCGGGATCGAACGGGATGTGTACATGGGGTAGTCGAGCTTCTGGGCGAGGGCACGGCGCTCGGGCTCGGGAAGGTCGGCGAGGAGCAGTTTCGCCACCGCGGCGACCGTGATCGCGACGGGCTTGCCGATCCGCGAGTACATCCGGACGGGATAGCGGCTCTCGACCTTGTCGATGTAGAGGACCTCGCTCTCCTCGTACACGGCGAGGTGGACGGTGTGCCCGATCTGCTCGTTGAGGGAGACGAGATGGGGGTGGGCGATCTCGCGTACGTCGAGGTTCTCGACGGCTTCCTGGGCGAGGGCGAAGAGGCGGGCGCCGAGGCGGTAGCGCTGGTCCTGCTGGCGGTAGACGAGTCCGTGCTCGTGGAGCGTACGCAGCAGCCGCAGGGCGGTGGACTTGTGCACGCCGAGGCGTTCGGCGACCTGTCCTAGGTCGGCGGGTCCCTGGGCGAGCAAGGGGAGGATGCTCAGCGCACGGTCGACGGTCTGGCTCATGGGATACGTACCTCCTGCGGGTCCTGCGGTCCCTGCTCCGCGGCCGCGGTCCAGCCGGGGCCGAGTCGCAGTCTCCCCCAGTCGTGCTCGTCGAGTGCGACAAGCCGGTCGGCATACGCCCGCGGGGGCGGGGTGGCGAGGTCCCCGGCGACGGTGAGGGTGGCGGCGGCCATGAGATGCCCGTGCCGCAGCCGGTCGTGAACGGGCAGCCCGCGGAGGGTGGCGGAGAGAAAACCGGCGGCGAAGGCGTCCCCGGCGCCGACATGAGCGACGACGTCGACGCGGGGCGCGGCCGATTCTTCAGCCCGTCCGGCGTTTGAGGACATGCCGCTGAAGGTCGCATACGGGGAGCTTGGGGGTCCCCCCGGACGGAGTCTGGGGGAGGGCGGGGTGGGGAAAGGTCCCGCGCAGCGGCCGTACGCCACCGCCCCCAGCGCCCCCCGCTTCACCACGACCACCTCCGGCTCCGGCAGCGCCTCCCGGATCGCGTCCGCACCCCGCACCCCCCACGCCGCTTCCGCCTCGTCCTCGCCGACGAAGACGATGTCCGCGCCCCGCGCCAGATCGAGCAGCACGCACGCACCGGCGTGCGCGTCCCACAGGCCGGGACGGTGGTTGACGTCGAACGAGACCAGCGGACGCCCCGCGCGCCGCGCCGTCAGGTCACGCATCAGCGCGAGGCAGTCCGCCGACAGCGCCGCCGTGATCCCGGACAGATGCAGGATCCGCCCCGCCCACACGTCCTCGTACCGCACGGTCGACGGCGACATCGCGGACGCCGCGGACCCCGCCCGGTAGTAGAGGACTTCGTGCCCGTGCGACGCGCGGTCGCCCGCCGTACGGAAGTAGACCCCCGTCGGCCGCAGCGGATCCCGCTGAACCGCCGACGTGTCGACGCCGTACGACGCCATCGCCGCCACCAGGTACTCGCCGAAGCCGTCCGCGCCCACCCGGCCGACCCACTTCGCGCTGTGGCCGGACGCCGCGAGACCGCACGCCACATTGGACTCGGCTCCGCCGATGCCCCGTACGAAGGACGGCACTTCGGCGAGGCGGCCCGGCGCCGTGGGCAGAAACGTGACCATGGACTCGCCGAGGCAGACGATGTCCACCGAGCCGGGTACCACCGAGCCGGGTTCCACGGGTCCGGGGGCCACGGGTCCGGGGGCCACAGGTCCGGGCACGTCGGGGGTCACGATCCCTCAAACTCCTCATGAGTTGGTCGCCGGGCAACACCATTGACCGGGCGTTGGCTCGGATGTTAGACAGCCGTAAGCGAGATGCGCAATGACCGTTGCATACACTGCAACACCGTCACCCAGGGAGGACCCATGGCAGGCGACACCACAGTCGGACGACTCGCCGACGAACCCGTCGACCACCGCTTCAAGGCACTCCCCCCGGACGCGGAGAGGGCCCACCTCACCGTCGGCGCACTCGCCGCCGAGCGCCGCAACCTCTTCACCGGCGGCTTCACCACCCCCGTCCTCGCCCTCTCCGCCGAGTCCGTCGAGCA
The DNA here is from genome assembly GCF_036147535.1 of Streptomyces sp. NBC_00322. Classification (NCBI taxonomy): domain Bacteria; kingdom Bacillati; phylum Actinomycetota; class Actinomycetes; order Kitasatosporales; family Streptomycetaceae; genus Streptomyces; species Streptomyces sp. NBC_00322. The sequence continues at coordinate 3,470,192 of NZ_CP108019.1, forward strand.
CAACCTCGCTCTCCTGGAGACCTACTCCGAGCGTCACGGCCTCGCCTTCGCCCCGCACGGCAAGACCTCCATGTCCCCCCAGCTCTTCGACCGCCAGCTCGCGTACGGCGCCTGGGGCATCACCGCCGCCGTCCCCCACCAGGCCCGCGTCTACCGCGCCTACGGCATCCAGCGAATCTTCCTCGCCAATGAGGTCGTCGACCCGGCCGCCCTGCGCTGGCTCGCGCACGAGCTGGACGCCGACCCCGGTTTCCGCTTCATCTGTTACGTCGACTCCGTACGCGGCGTGGAGCTGATGGACGAAGCACTCCAGGGCATCTCCCGCCCCCTGGACGTCGTCATCGAACTCGGCGCCGGCGAGGGCGCCCGCACCGGAGCCCGTACGGAAGCCGACTGCGCCGCCGTCGCCGATGCCGTGGCCGCCGCGCGGACCCTGCGTCTCGTCGGGGTCGCGGGATACGAGGGCGAGGTCCCCCAGGCCGACGACGACCGCGTACACGCCTGGCTGCGCCGTCTCACCGCCCTCGCCGCCGACTTCGACAAGGCCGGCCGCTTCGAGGGAGCCGACGAGATCGTGGTCAGCGCGGGCGGCAGCGCCTGGTTCGACGCGGTCGCCGACGTTTTCGCCCGGATCCCCGAACTCTCGTCCCCCGTACTGAAGTTGCTCCGCTCGGGCGCGTACGTCTCGCATGACGACGGCCACTACCGCCACCTCACCCCCTTCAACCGCATCCCCCAGGAGGGCGCCCTCCAGCCCGCCTTCCGCCTCTGGGCACAGGTCGTCTCCCGCCCGACACCCGAGCAGGCCTTCGTCAACGCGGGCAAGCGGGACGCCGCGTACGACCTCGACCTCCCCGAGGCCCAGGTCGTCCGCGACGCCCGCACCGGTGAGATCCGCCCGGCCGCCGGTATCACCGTGACCGGCCTGTCCGACCAGCACGGCTGGCTGCGCACCACCCCGGAGGCCGACCTGGAGGTCGGTGACTGGGTCGGCATGGGCCTGTCCCACCCGTGCACGAGCTTCGACAAGTGGCAGCTGATCCCGCTGGTCGAGGCCGACGGCACGGTCACCGACTACATCCGCACGTTCTTCTGAGAGGGCCCATGGACCTCGTCATCCGCGGCGTACGCGTCATCGACGGCTCAGGCGGACCCTCGTACCGCGCCGATGTCGGCCTGGACGGCGGCCGTATCTGTGCCATACGGCGCGACGGCGACCGGGCCCTGTCCGCCGCGCGCACCCTCGACGCGCACGGACTCGCCCTGTCCCCCGGCTTCATCGACATGCACGCGCACAGCGATCTCGCCCTGCTGCGCGACCCGGCGCACGAGGCGAAGGCCGCGCAGGGCGTCACCCTCGAAGTCCTCGGCCAGGACGGACTGTCGTACGCCCCCGTCGACGACGCGACGCTCACCGAGGTCCGCAAGGCCGTCACCGGCTGGAACGGCGACGGGCGCGACATCGACTTCGACTGGCGTACGGTCGGCGAGTATCTGGACCGCATGGACCGGGGCATCGCGGTCAACGCCGCGTATCTCGTCCCGCAGGGCACCGTCCGGATGTACGCGGTGGGCTGGGACGACCGCCCGGCGACCCCTGCCGAGCTGGCCCGTATGAAGCAGCTCGTCGCCGAGGGCCTCGAACAGGGCGCGGTCGGCATGTCCTCCGGCCTGACCTACACGCCCGGGATGTACGCGGACGGCGCCGAACTGACCGAGCTGTGCCGGGTGGTGGCGCGCTACGACGGCTACTACTGCCCGCACCACCGCTCCTACGGCGCCGGGGCGCTTCAGGCCTACGAGGAGATGGTCGATCTCACCCGCGAGGCCGGCTGCGCCCTCCATCTCGCGCACGCCACCATGAACTTCGGTGTGAACAAGGGCAAGGCACCCGGTCTGCTCGCCCTGCTCGACAAGGCCCTGGACGCCGGAGCCGACATCAGCCTCGACACCTACCCCTACACCCCCGGCTGCACCACGCTCGTCGCGATGCTGCCGAGCTGGGCGAGCGAGGGCGGCCCCGAGGCGGTCCTGGCCCGCCTCCAGGACGAGGAGAGCGCGGAGAGGATCCGTCACCACCTGGAGGAGATCGGCTCGGACGGCTGCCACGGTGTGCCCATCGAGTGGGACACCATCGAGATCTCCGGCGTGAGCGACCCGGCGCTCGCGAGCTGTGTCGGCAAGACCGTCCAGGAGTCCGCCGAGGCCCGCGGTGAGGCCCCCTGGGCGACCGCCCGCCGTCTCCTGATCGACGACCGTCTCGGCTCGACGATCCTCCAGCACGTCGGCCACGAGGAGAACGTCCGGCAGATCATGCGCCACCGCGTCCACACCGGCGGCAGCGACGGCATCCTGCAGGGCCACAAGCCGCACCCGCGGGCGTACGGCACCTTCCCGCAGTATCTCGGCCGGTACGCACGGGAGTTGGGCATCCTCTCCCTGGAGGAGACCGTCGCCCACCTCACCTCCCGCCCGGCCGCCCGGCTGCGCCTACCGGACCGTGGCCTGGTCCGCGAGGGCTACCGGGCCGACCTGGTGCTGTTCGACCCGGACACGGTCGCTGCGGGTTCGACCTTCGAAGCCCCTCGTACGCTGCCGGCCGGCATCCCGTATGTGCTGATCGACGGCAGGTTCGTGATCGAGGACGGTTCGCGCACGGACGTACTGGCGGGCAGGTCGGTGCGCAGGACACCCGCCTGAGCCTCAGCTGACGCCTTGCGGGCGGAACTGGATGCTGATGCGCGGTCCCACCGAGCGCGCCGTCTTCGGCACGGCATGCTCCCAGGTCCGCTGGCAGGACCCGCCCATCACGATCAGATCGCCGTGCCCGAGCGGCCTGCGCAGGGGGAGCCGGTCGCCGCTGCGCGGCCGGAGCACCAGATCGCGCGGGGCGCCGACGGACACAATGGCGACCATGGTGTCCTCGCGGGAGCCGCGCCCATGGGTGTCCCCGTGCCAGGCGACGCTGTCGCGGCCGTCGCGGTAGTAGCAGAGCCCGGCGGTGGTGAACGGTTCGCCGAGCTCCGGTCCGTAGTGCGCGGAGAGTGCGGCGCGGGCCTCGTCCAGCACGGGGTGCGGGAGCCGGTCGCCTTCGCGGTAGTGGGCGAGCAGCCGCGGCACGTCCACCACCTGCTCGTACATCTGCCGCCGCTCGGCCCGCCACGGCACCGAGGAGACCAGCTCCTCGAACAGGGCGTCCGCCCCGCCGAGCCAGCCGGGCAGCAGATCGATCCATGCCCCGTCACCGAGCAGGGTCCGCCGGACGTCCTTCAGCGGACCGAGACGTATCTCGTCGGTCTGGTCGAAGAGCGAACCCTGGAGATGTGCTGCCATACCTCCAGGGTAGCTCCCCATTCGAACATACGAACGGATTATGTCGGCGGACGTCGAGGACAGGGCCTACGGCTTGGGCAGCGCGCAGCCCGCCCGGCCCAGGTCGATCTTGTTGTCGAGCCCGACGCACGGGACTATCCCGTACGTCTCCTGGGCGTAGTTGATCCCCTCGCGCACCGTGACCTGGCCGTTCTCGTCGACCTCGCACGGGTTGTTGTCGGTGCAGCGCTGGCCGTCCTCGTTGCCGGTGTTGTTGACGGCGACGACCTTGCCGGTGGTGTTGTCGACGACCGGCGAGCCCGAGGTACCGCCGATCGTGTTGCAGCTGGAGGTGTAGCGGACCGAGTCCTTCCAGGTCCACTCACCCTCTTTGAGGCGGTAGGCGAAGCCGTCGATGTTGCAGCTGTAGATCCGCTTCCAGTAGCCGGAGACGACCTTGATGGCCGTGCCCTGCACCGGGTGCGCGGCGTTCAGTTCGAGCGCCTTGATGCCGTACCGGCTCTGTATCTGCTGGTAGGTGCTGGTGAGTTGGTACAGCGAGATGTCGGTGTCCGTCATCGTCGCGTACGCGATCTTGCTCGCCCGCAGCGTGCCGACTCTGCTGCCCGCGGAGTTGAGCAGCCCGAAGCTGCGGCTGGACGGCTGATCGACGATGACCTCGCCCGCGGCCGGGAAGCCGCTCTCTATGCAGTGCCCGTTGGAGAGCACCAGGGCGGGGTCGTCGGGCTCCGATGCCGGCATCCGCACCACCGATCCGGAGCAGTTGCTGAGCGCCACCGTCCCGGCGAAGTCGACCGCTTTGGCGGTGACATGGGCCGCGGGCCGGGCTGATGCGGCGGTCGTGCCGGCCGGCGCCGTGTCCGCGCCGGCGACCGCGATCGCGGGCGCCGCGCCCGCCCCGAGGAGTGCCAGGGCCAGGAACGTGCCGACGAGAGGCTTCTTCATGTGGGGGTCCCCTCTTGCGACTTCTGTGACCGAAGTGGGTCTTCGGTTTGTCATGTGCATTGTTGGGGGATCCGGGTCGGCCGACAAGGGACGGATTCCGGTCAGGTGCCGTCCATGGCGATGACTTTCACATTTCATCCGTTACCGACCATGCGTTACGGCGTTGAAATCGTGACGGCCGCAGGCCCTGCGGCCGAGCCCTCATCTCGCAAGGAGAACTGATGTCGCGTATCGCGAAGGCAGCCGCTGTTGTCGTCGGCACGGGTGCGATCCTGGCCGGCGGTGCCGGTATGGCCGCCGCTGACGCCGGAGCACTCGGCGCCGCCACCGACTCCCCCGGTATCGCCTCGGGCAACGCCGTCCAGGCGCCCGTCCACGTCCCGGTCAACGTGTGCAACAACACGGCGAGCGTCGTCGGACTGCTCAACCCGGCCTTCGGCGGCCTGTGCGCGATCGGCTGAACGCTGCCCCGAGCACTGCGGCCTCCCCCTTGTCGAAAGGGGGAGGCCGCGGTCGTACGTCGCCGCCCGACCGGTCCGGTCAGCGGCGCAGCCGGCTCACCGGCAGCAGGATGTGCGCCGCGCTGGTGAGGGTGTCCTCGTCACCGAGGAAGGCCTGAAGCATCTCCTCGGTGACGGGCTTGCCCGGTACCGCCTCGGGCCAGGGGCGGCTGGCCACCATGAAGTGCGCGTGGCCGCGCTGCTCGGCGGCGGTGAGCCACTCCTGCGGGGCGCGGCACTGGGCCGTCAGATAGGGCATGTTGAGGACGGCGTACCCGCCCTGGACGAGCAGCCGGATCGGGGAGTTGTTCGCCTGCGTGGCGTCGTGCACGCTCCCGCCCGGCGTGAGCCCGAGCTCGTCGATCACGGCGAGGAGGGCCGACTCACCCGCCTCGGCGCCTTCTTTGCCGTCGCCGAGGGAGTAGGCGATCAGATAGGGCATGTCGTGGCCCTCTTCGGGATCCCCGGTCCACGCGAGCACGGAAAGGGTGCCCAAATGGCCGCGCTGGACGGTGTTCTGGGAAGGGGAAGCAGTGGTCATGGCTCGGCACCCTAATGCCCTGCCGACCAGGGGAAGTAAGCCGTTCACCTGGATGGCGGATGCGGAGCCGCCAGGTGCTGCATCGTGCGGCGGGAGCGAAACTCACCGGTACGTGCGACGGGGTCGAAAGACCGTTCCTCCCGTCCCCCAATGCCCTACCCCGGCAGTGACTTCGCCCGCGGGCGCGCGTTGGCGGTCGTATGGCAAGGACCAACACCTCTGCCCGATGGCAGCGCGTCCAGACGCTCTCAGCCCCGAGCCCGGCGAGTCCGCCCGCCGGGACCAGCCCCATCTACGAACAGCTCGCCCGGGAATGGGCCGCGGCCGGCCGCACCCTGCCGGGCAGGCCCGACGTGGAGTGGACCCGCCTCTCCCGCTATCCATCGCAACCGGGGGGCGAAACCGACATTCTCCCCGCGCCCCCGCCGCCGCGCCGGGGCTGGCTCCACGAGCCGCACCCGGCTTCCAACAGCTTTGCCACACAGGGCGGTTCGGCCCAATAGCAGGTGATACGAGAATCTCCGCGCCCACGCGTTGGTGTGGCGTCGGGCAAGGCCCCCGGAGCCAGGGTTTCTCCTCCGGCCAGGACTCGTTACCCATGTCGACGACGGCGAGAAACGCCGTCGGAGAAAGGGATGCGAAGAGATGAAGTACTCGAGGGTTGCTGCGATCGTTGCCGGCTCCGTAGCGGCGATGGGGGCCGCGTCTCCCGCGATGGCCGCGACGACGCCGTCCATGCCTCCCATGAGCCTCAACGGTGGTCTTGCCCAGGCCCTCAGCCAGACGCCGCTGCTGGACGGAAACGGGTCCGTGGTGAGCGATGTCGCCGACACCGCAACCGATGTGAACAGTGTCAGGGGCGACGCCCCGCAGCAGGCCATGAAGACGGCCGGTGAGCTCACTCCCATGCTGGGCGGCGTCGAACTGGGCGGCTGAACCGCCCGTCTGTGGCTGTGTGTTCAGGAGGGGGTGCGACCGTCGGCGGCCGCACCCCCTCCCGCCGTTCTCACTGTTTCCCGGCTCGGAACCGCACAAGGGTGGCGCCACCGGTTCGCACCGATGGCGCCACCCTTGTGCGTGGAGCGAGGTCAGCCGTTCGCGCAGAGGTTGCCGAAGGCCGGGTTCAGCAGGCCGACCGCGTCGACCGTGTTCCCGCAGACGGTGGCAGGCACGTGCACCGGGACCTGGAACGCGTTGCCCGACAGCACGCCCGGCGAGTTCGAGGTGACACCCTCCGCACCGGCGTCGGCGAACGCGGCGCCGGCCGCGGAACCAGCGGCGAGACCTGCGGTGGCCAGGATCAGGGCGGCCTTCTTGGCAGTCTTCATGGGAAATAGCACCTTCTGTTCGATGTTCTGCCCAACATTAGGGCTCACTCAAATCGAAACGGATTACCCATAGAGATGACACGGCCGACACCACCGATGCCCCTGTTCGGCCCAATATCCCTACGAGCACGCAACATGGGGCCAATTGAGTGAACCGGAAGAACTAATTCTCAAAGGTGCTAGTTGTCCAGGGAGCTCCACTGGCGGGCATCCACGAGACTTAAGGACGGAACATGCTCAAGAAGGTTATGGCGACTGCGGCGGTCACCCTCTCCGTGGCGGCCGCGGGCGCGGCGATGGCTCCGCAGGCTATGGCCATCGGGAACGACACCGGCACGACGTCGGAAAGCGGCGCCAACGCCTCGCAGGTCTACGGCAACGCGGAGACCTGGGGGGACATGAGCCCGCAGATGGGTCTCGTCCAGGGCTCGCTCAACAAGCCCTGCGTCGGCCTGCCGGCCAAGGCCGACGTCGGCTCGCTCGTCGGCGTCGTCCCGGTCTCCGTGCAGGACATCCCGATCCTGTCGAGCCCGCAGACCCAGCAGTGCACCGAGAACGCGACCCAGGCCAAGGGCGACGAGTCCCTCTCCCACATCCTCGACGACATCTCGGCCCTGTCCGGCAACGGCTCCGCCGACAGCTGAAACCCGCCCCTCGGGGCGTGAGCCAGCAAGCAAGACCCCGGCACCTCTTGCAGGTTGCCGGGGTCTTCGCTGTCGGTACGGGTCTGTTGGTACGGGTCCTGCTCAGCCGGTCCAGAAGTCCCACCAGCGGGTCAGGACGAGCATCCCGATGATGCCGATCCAGAGCACCGGAGGCAGCCAGTGGAACTCCGGCAGTCCCTTGCGCAGCCCCTCCGGCACCTTGATGATCCGGTGCTCGATGTTGTGCAGCGTGACGTAGCAGAACATCACGATGGTGGCGACCCAGGCCAGCGAGCACCACAGGCACAGCGCGTTGATCTCGTACAGCGACTGGTACTGCAGCCAGGTGCAGAACCCCACCCCGAACAGACACCCGGCGTTGAGACCCAGCCAGTACCAGCGCCGGTAACGCGCCCCCGCCAGCAGCGCCACACCGATCGCGATCACCATCGAGTACGCCACAAGACCCAGCATCGGATTCGGGAACCCGAACGCCGACGCCTGCTCGCTCTTCATGATGTTCCCGCAGGACACCACCGGATTCAGACTGCACCCCGGCGTGAAACCCGGATCCTCCAGCAGCTTGAACTTGTCGATCGTGATCACCCACGACGCCAGCAGACCCGCCGCACCCGTGATCACCAGAAGCCACGAGAAAGCACGACTCCCGCCGATCGCGCCCCCGTGAGTCCTTCGACTTCTCCGCCGCCCGACGGACACCGGTCCGTCCTCTGTGATTGTCATGTAGTTTTCACCGCTTCGATTGCGTGCTGGACACCCTCATTGTGCCCCAATTCGGGATTGCTTCGATCGCAGAGAATTCATTCGGCAAACGGGTGAATACGGGTCTGGACGGCTCTCCCGAGGTGATGGAATGGCCGTGCAGACCGTGCATGGGATCTGCTCCGGTTGCAGGCCTCCAGCCGGCGGCGCATTGCGTCGTGGGGCAGTCGTGTCTCCTGTTGGCATGGCGCAGCCGGGTGCCCGCGACGATCTGCTCCCGTCGGCGGAGGGCCTTCTGAGGCCCTCCGCCGATATTGCGTTCCGGGCCGCATATCAAATCGTTGCGGCATTCGGGTGAATGCGCGGAACCAAACCCGTCGGGCGCAGTTGATCAGTCTGCTCCACGATCGATCGATCAAAGCGAAAAGGGACGAAAAGTGATCAAGAAGATTCTGGCGACTGCGGCCGTCACCGCTTCGATGGTGGGCGTCGGTGCCTCGATGGCTCCTCAGGCCATGGCCATCGGCAACGACGGGGGCACCACGTCGACCAGCGGCGAAGGCGCCTCGCAGGAGTTCGGCAACTCCGTCACCAACGGCGACATGAGCCCGCAGCTGGGCCTCGCCCAGGGCTCGCTCAACAAGCCCTGCGTCGGCCTGCCGGCCAAGGCCGACGTCGGCTCGCTCGTCGGCGTCGTCCCGATCTCCGCGCAGGACATCCCGGTCCTGTCGAGCCCGCAGACCCAGCAGTGCACCGAGAACGCGACCCAGGCCAAGGGCGACGAGGCGCTGTCCCACATCCTCGACGACATCTCGGCCCTGTCCGGCAACGGCTCCGCCGACAGCTGACACTCGCTGCGACACGTGCACCCCCCGAGCATCGAGCGTTCGGGGGGTGCACTCTTTCGGGGCGTCAAATGTTCCGGTGAATGAGAAAATGACGCCCCGCGAAGCGGGAAGAGCGTTATCGCAAAGAAACTACTCGGCAGTTGAATAAACTGCCCGCGAGGCATCCGAGTGACTTCTCGAACTGGCGGCCATATTGAGGTTTCTTTGCGGGAATCCAATCGTTACCAGTCCATGCGGCGGTGCCCATGAACAGGAAACTGACAGCGCAACGCGCGAAGGTCGCGCCTGCGTACGGGCACCACTGCTGAAAGGATCACACAGATGAAGCACATGAAGGCTGCAGCCGTCGTAGCGGGCGTCATCATGGCCGTGGGCGGCGCCGCCCCCGCCATGGCGGACGCGGGTGCGGAGGGCGCTGCCGTCGGTTCCCCCGGCGTCCTGTCCGGCAACGTGATTCAGGTTCCGCTTCACGTTCCCGTGATCGCCTGCGGCAACACGGCGACGCTGATCGGCCTGCTCAACCCGGCCATGGGCAACGCCTGCGGCATCGGCTGACATTCAGCACCGAGCGGCCCCGAGGAGCGCGAGAGCTCACCTCGGGGCCGCCTTTCTGCGCGGTCGGCCGTGAGGGCGGCTGGCCGATTACGGCCCTAGCCAGCCGTTCCGCTGGTACCTACCATTCAGGTCGATCCGGCTCTTCGAGAAGCGCCAAGAAATGTTTGAAGAGTTGACATGCCCATGGTTAACCATGGCCTGTTCCGGGATGAACCCCTCACATTTCCCCGATGGGAGAATCATGTCCCGTGCACTTTTCGCGAGCGGCGCGACAGCGGCAATTCTCGCTTCGCTGCTGGCCGCTCAGAACGCTTCCGCGGTCAACCGCACACCCCCTGACAAAATCACGATCGACATCGCAACGGTCAATGGATCGGGCTGTCGCCCGGGGTCCGCCGCGGTGGCCGTGTCCGAGGACAACACCGCCTTCACAGTGACGTACAGCGAGTACCTCGCGAAAGTGGGCGTGGGAGCAGGCCCGACCGACTTCCGCAAGAACTGCCAGCTCAACCTGGTCGTCCATGTCCCGCAGGGCTTCACATACGCGGTGGCAAGCGCCGACTACCGGGGCTTCGCGAGCCTCCAGTCCGGCGCCACGGCAATGCAGAAAGCGTCGTACTACTTCCAGGGATCGCCGGATACGGCGGCCAGAAATCACCCCTTCAAGGGGCCACTGGACGACAACTGGCAGGCATCGGACTCCACGGAATGGGGTCAGTTGGTGTGGGCGCCGTGCGGAGTGAAGCGCAACTTCAACATCAACACCGAAGTGCGTGTGAACGCCGGGACATCGGACCCCAAGAAAACGACCAGCTTCATGACGATGGACTCGACGGACGGTGACATCAACACCATCTATCGGCTCGCCTGGAAGGAATGCGAGGAGTCCTGAGCAGGCTCGCTGCCCCGGCCGCTCATGTGCGGTGGCCGGGGCAGCGAGGGTCACTCGGTGTCCCGGACGACTGATGGCGTCCAATCTCCTTGCGACAACACCGAGATGGGCGTCAGGTCTGGGCGTTGGGGGCGCGTGTGACGCTCTATGGTGGATGCCATGTCCGCCCCCGAGCTGATCCGCATCGTCTCCCGTGACTCGCCGATGGCACTCGCCCAAGTGGAGCGCGTACGGACCGAACTGGCCGCGCTCCACCCCCGCATCGCCACCGAGGTCGTCCCGGTCAAGACCACCGGGGACAAATGGATGGGCGATCTGGCGCAGGTCGAGGGGAAGGGTGCTTTCACCAAGGAGGTCGACGCCGCGTTGCTCGCCGGCGAGGCCGACCTCGCAGTGCATTGCGTCAAGGACGTCCCCGCCGACCGGCCGCTGCCCGCAGGCACGACGTTCGCCGCCTTCCTCAAGCGGGACGACATCCGCGACGCCCTCATTCACCCGGCGGGACTCACGCTCGACCAGCTTCCGGCCGGGACCCGGATCGGTACCTCCTCCGTACGCCGCATCGCGCAACTCGCCGCCTCCCACCCGCAGCTTCAGTGCGTACCGATGCGCGGCAACGCCAACCGCCGCCTGGACAAACTCGCCGCGGGTGAAGCCGACGCGCTGCTCCTGGCGGTCTCCGGCCTGGAACGCATCGGCCGCACCGATGTCATCGCCGAGACTCTGTCGACCGAGGTCATGTGCCCGCCGATCGGTGCGGGCGTCCTGGCCCTCCAGTGCCGCGAAGACGACCAGGACCTGATCCACACGGTCAGCGGCCTCGGCGACCCGGACACGCACCGAGAAGTGACCGCGGAGCGCATGCTGCTCCACGTGCTGCAGGGCCACTGCAACAGCCCGATCGCCGGGTTCGCCACCGCTGAGGGCAGTGGCGACCTTTCGCTGCGGGCCTGCGTGTTCGCCCCCGACGGGAAGAGGGTCCTGAACGCCCATGAGTGGGCGGGCCCGCTCGACCCCGCAACCCTCGGAACCTCGGTCGCCGTTGCACTGCTCCGTCAAGGGGCACGGGAACTGATCGATTCCATCGCTCACTGACCGGACCGCACCCTCCGCAACTGTCAGTGGCGGCCTATAGCGTCACGGCCACCATTGCCAGGAGTGGGAGAGGTCGCACGCATGGAGTTCCGGACAGAGCTCAACACCTTCGCCGATGCCGTCGGCTGGGCAGCACGCGTGCTTCCCGCGCGGTCGCCCGTGCCCGTGCTCGGTGGGCTGCTGTTGGAGGCTGACGGGGACCGGCTGCGTATCTCGGGGCTCGACTACGAGGCGTCCGCGCGTATCGAGGTGGAGGCGGAGACCGTACGGCCCGGGAAGGTGCTGGTCATGGGGCGCCGGCTGCTCGACGTCTGCCGGGTGCTGCCGAAAGGGCCGGTGGAGTGCGCGGTTGAGGGATCGCGTTTCTGCGTGGCCAGTGACGGCGCCTCGTTCGGGCTCTCGGTGCTGCCGCTCGACGACTATCCGGTTCTGCCCGTACTGCCGCAATTCCGCGGGGTGGTGGACGCGGAGGCATTCGCCGTGGCCGTCGCGCAGGTGGCGGTGGCCGCCGGCCGCGACGACGCGCTGCCGGTGCTCACCGGAATCCGGGTGGGCCTCGACGGCGGGACGATGACCCTGGCCGCGACGGACCGGTACCGCTACGCGGTGCGCTCACTCGCCTGGCAGCCCGAGTCCCCCGACCACTCGGCCGATGTCGTCGTATCGGCCCGGCGGCTGACCGAGATCGCCCGCTCCCTCGACCGGTCCGGCACGGTCCGCGTGGCGCTGGACGGTGGCTCGATCGGCTTCGAGAACGGCGGGATGCGCATCACGACCCGCCTCCTGGAGGGCCGACTGCCGCGGCACGACAAGCTGTTCGCACTGGACCGGCCGACCGTCGCCTCGACGGAACTTGTCCCACTGCTCGATGCCGCGAGGCGCGTCGCGGTCGTCGCGGAAGGCGACAGTCCGCTCCAGCTGACCTTCTCCGGCAACTCGGTTCATCTGCAGGCCGGTTACGAGGACGACATCGCCTCACAGAGACTGCCCGCCGTCATGGAGAGCCCCGACGCGGTGACGGTCGCCTTCAACCCGTCGTACTTGATCGACGCCCTTGCCTCCTTCGGCGCGACGCTCGTCCGCTTCGAGCTGCTGGGACCCGGGCAGCGTGCCATGCTCACCGGCCTGTCGCCGGCTCCGGACGGCGGGGCGCGGCTCCGGCATCAGCACCTGCTGATGTCGGTCAAACCACTGGTTTGACCGAGAGCAGGACCGCCAGATCGGGCGGGGTCGGTGTCGTCCGGGGCGGGCTCCGGCGCCCGGTCCGTGCGGTCGCCTCCGCCCGGCCGTGGCCGCCGTCGAGATGCCGCAGGAGTCGGCCCACGTTCAGCCCGCGCGGGGCGGAACCGGCGGCGTCGACAAGGTGACGAGGACAACACCGGCCGGTCCGCCTACGGCTCTCGTAACGCAATCCGCAGGTGCAGGCACCGTGCCGGTGGCCCTTTCGAAGGGAAGCGGGCGCTCTCACCGGGCGATGCAGCAAACCGGACATTCATGCCACGCCCCGGTGGCCGAAAACACCAAGCGATCAGCTTTACGCGCCCGTAAGCTCACGGGCATGCAGGTGATCCAGTCGACGAAGCTCGCAAACGTCTGTTACGAAATCCGGGGTCCGGTCCTCGAGGAGGCGATGCGGCTTGAGGCAGCGGGTCATCGCATCCTCAAGCTCAACACCGGCAACCCCGCAGCCTTCGGTTTCGAGTGCCCGCCCGAGATTCTGGAGGACATCCTCCGCAATCTCGGCGACGCGCACGGCTACGGCGACGCGAAGGGCCTGCTGTCCGCACGCCGCGCGGTGATGCAGCACTACCAGACCAAGGGCATTGACCTGGACGTCGAGGACATCTACCTCGGCAACGGCGCCTCCGAGCTGATCCAGATGTCGATGCAGGCGCTGCTCGACGACGGCGACGAGGTGCTCGTACCGGCCCCGGACTATCCGCTGTGGACCGCGTGCGTGTCGCTCGCGGGCGGCACCGCCGTGCACTACCGCTGCGACGAGCAGGCCGACTGGATGCCCGACCTCGCGGACATCGAGCGGAAGATCACCGACCGCACCAAGGCGATCGTGATCATCAACCCGAACAACCCCACGGGCGCGGTGTACAGCGAGGAGATGCTCCGCGGCCTCACCGAGATCGCCCGCCGGCACAACCTGATCGTCTGCTCCGACGAGATCTACGACAAGATCCTCTACGACGGCGCCACGCACACGCCGACCGCCGCGATCGCGCCGGACCTGATGGTCCTGACCTTCAACGGGCTGTCGAAGAACTACCGGGTCGCCGGGTACCGCTCCGGCTGGATGGCCGTCTGCGGCCCGAAGGCGCATGCCGCCTCGTACATCGAGGGCCTGACCATCCTCGCCAATATGCGCCTGTGCGCGAACATGCCCTCGCAGCACGCGGTCGCCACCGCGCTGGGCGGCCGGCAGTCGATCGAGGACCTCGTCCTGCCGGGCGGGCGGATCCTGGAGCAGCGGGACGTCGCGTACGACCTGCTCACCCAGATCCCGGGCGTGACCTGCGTCAAGCCGAAGGGTGCGCTGTATCTGTTCCCGCGGCTCGACCCCAAGGTCTACAAGGTCAAGGACGACCGGCAGATGGTGCTCGACCTGCTGCGCACCGAGAAGATCATGGTCGTGCACGGTACGGGCTTCAACTGGCCGGAGCCCGATCACTTCCGGATCGTGACGCTGCCCGCGGCGAAGGAGCTGGCGGACGCGGTGACGCGGATCGGGACCTTCCTGGACGGCTACAGCCAGCCCTGAGGTATCTCGCCCGATTGCCGGATCCAGCTCAACTTTAGACGGAATCCAAGCTAGGATGGTCTCCTGACGACCCACGCAGGAGGCCATCCCATGTACGAGCCGATCCGCACCAAGTCGGTCCATCGCATGCAGGCCGACGCGCAGGCCGACTACCCGCACCGCAGCCGCGAGGAGGAGCTGGACATCCAGCTCGCGGGCCACCTGTCCGCGCTCCTCGCCGTCACCGACGAACTGGGCCTCGACGAGGCCGCCGAGCGCATCGCCGAGCAGGTCGCCCGGCTGCGCGGCGCGCCGCCCGCCCGGAACGCCGGCCTCAGCGCCGCCGACGCCGGCGTCCTCCACCGCCGCGCCCACGACATCGCTGGCCGCGCCCTCGTCGTCGCGGCATCCCGCGCCGACACCGCCGCCGCGATCCTCGCGGCCGAGCGGATGGACGTGCACTCCGCCGCCCTCGCACCGGCAGGCGCCCACTGACGGCCCCGGTCCGCGTGCCGAGGAGGCGCACGGACCGGGTGCCACCCACGTCATACGGTCGCCCCGGCCGCCCCCGCCGCCGCGCTGACTGCCGACGGTGAGACCGCTTCGTCGATGCGGCGGGCCAACTCGACGCCCTGCGCGCCGAGTTCGCGAGGCTCCACGACTACCTCGACGAGGGGCGGTGCACGCGCCGTCCCGAGCGATCCGTCAGGACATTCCCGAGTCGCCCACGCAACCGTCAATTGAGGAACCCGAACGGCGACCAGCCAGGTCCGCGAGAGCGGCGCCGGCTTAGGCGCAAAAAACAGGTCCGGCCCCCGGAGCCGTGAGGGGGCTCCGGGGGCCGGGGACGCGGCGGGCCGAGATTGACCCCACAGGTCAGGGCGGATGTCAGCCAGGCCCGCCGCGACGTTTCTTCAGTTGGCTGTCGGGCACGGCGAACGCTCAGCCGAGACGCGAGACCAGCGCGCGGTACTCGTCCCACAGCTCCTTCGGCGCGTGGTCACCGAAGGTGTTGAGGTGCTCGGGGATCAGCGCCGCCTCCTCGCGCCAGACGTCCTTGTCGACCTTGAGCAGGAAGTCCAGGTCCGCCTCGGGGAGATCGAGGCCGTCCGTGTCGAGCGCGTCACGCGTCGGCAGGATGCCGATCGGCGTCTCGACGCCCTCGGCCTTGCCCTCCAGGCGCTCCACGATCCACTTCAGGACGCGGCCGTTCTCGCCGAAGCCGGGCCAGACGAACTTGCCCTCGTCGTTCTTGCGGAACCAGTTCACGTAGTAGATCTTCGGCAGCTTGGACGCGTCCGCGTTCTTGCCGACCTTGAGCCAGTGGCCCATGTAGTCGCCCATGTTGTAGCCGCAGAACGGCAGCATCGCGAACGGGTCGCGGCGCAGCTCGCCGACCTTGCCCTCGGCGGCTGCGGTCTTCTCGGAGGCGACGTTCGCACCGAGGAAGACACCGTGCTGCCAGTCGAAGGACTCGGTCACCAGCGGAACGGCGCTGGCGCGGCGGCCGCCGAAGAGGATCGCCGAGATCGGCACACCCTTCGGGTCCTCCCACTCCGGCGCGATGATCGGGCACTGCCCGGCCGGGACGGTGAAGCGGGCGTTGGGGTGGGCGGCCGGGGTCTCGGACTGTGGCGTCCAGTCGTTGCCCTTCCAGTCGGTGAGGTGCGCGGGCAGCTCCTCGGTCATGCCCTCCCACCACACGTCGCCGTCGTCGGTCAGGGCGACGTTGGTGAAGACGGAGTTGCCCCACATGGTCTTCATGGCGTTGGCGTTGGTGTGCTCACCGGTGCCGGGCGCGACGCCGAAGAAGCCCGCCTCGGGGTTGATCGCGTACAGCCGGCCGTCCTCGCCGAAGCGCATCCAGGCGATGTCGTCGCCGATGGTCTCCACGGTCCAGCCGGAGATCGTGGGCTCCAGCATGGCGAGGTTGGTCTTGCCGCAGGCGCTCGGGAAGGCGGCGGTGACGTACTTGGGCTCGCCCTGCGGCGGGGTGAGCTTGAGGATCAGCATGTGCTCGGCGAGCCAGCCCTCGTCGCGCGCCATGACGGAGGCGATGCGCAGCGCGTAGCACTTCTTGCCGAGCAGGGCGTTGCCGCCGTAGCCCGAGCCGTACGACCAGATCTCGCGGGTCTCGGGGAAGTGCGAGATGTACTTGGTGGAGTTGCAGGGCCAGGGGACGTCCTGCTCGCCTTCGGCGAGGGGCGCGCCCAGCGTGTGCACGGCCTTGACGAAGAAGCCGTCGGAGCCGAGCTCGTCGAGGACGGGCTGTCCCATGCGGGTCATCGTGCGCATGGAGACGGCGACATACGCGGAGTCGGTGATCTCGACGCCTATCGCGGAGAGTTCGGAGCCGAGCGGGCCCATGCAGAACGGCACGACGTACATCGTCCGGCCGCGCATCGAGCCGCGGAAGATGCCCTTCTCACCGGCGAAGATCTCTTTCATCTCCGCGGGAGCCTTCCAGTGGTTCGTCGGGCCCGCGTCCTCCTCCTTCCCGGAGCAGATGAAGGTGCGGTCCTCGACGCGCGCGACGTCGGTCGGGTCGGACGCGGCGTAGTAGGAGTTCGGGCGCTTGATCGGGTCCAGCTTCTTGAAGGTGCCCTTGGCGACGAGCTCCTCGCACAGGCGCTCGTACTCGGCCTCGGATCCGTCACACCAGACGACGCTGTCCGGCTGCGTGATTGCTGCGATCTCGTCGACCCAGGAGATGAGCTCCTGGTGGTTGCTGGGGACGGTGCTGGGAGCCGCGATGTCGCGCGCCACGATCGCTCCTAAGTGAGGGGTATGAAGGTTGATGCCCCGTGGGGGCTGCGACCCGGATGCTTCGGTCCCTTGCTCTTCTGGCGCTCATCCGGTGCCGACCGCACTCATCTGATCATCGGTGCCCTATGCGCATATGTCCAGAGGACCTCTCACGTGAGCATCGCCACTCGCAATCGCGCCACCCCCGCCGAGCGTTTACGCCAAGCCGGTGTGAGGCTTGTAACGAGGCCCGCAGACAGCCTCGTTACCTACGGTTGCGTAGGTAACATCCACGCCATGACCTCTGCCGTGCCGGAAGCGACCGACATTGAGCCCACACCGCACAAACCGCGGCTGCGCGGCTGGCTGCACGCCGGGATGTTTCCCGCCGTCCTGGTCGCCGGGCTCGTGCTCACGGCACTGGCCGACACCACCAAGGCCCGGGTCGCCTGTGCGATCTACGTCTTCACCGCGTGCCTGCTCTTCGGGGTGAGCGCGCTCTACCACCGCGGCAATTGGGGCCCGCGCGGCGAGGCCGTACTGCGCCGCCTCGACCACGCCAATATCTTTCTGATCATCGCGGGCACGTACACGCCGCTGACGATGCTTCTTCTCCCCGCCTCCACCGGCCGGACGCTGCTGTGGGCGGTCTGGGCGGCGGCCGTGGCGGGCATCGCCTTCCGGGTCTTCTGGGTCGGCGCCCCGCGCTGGCTCTACACCCCCTGCTACATCGCGATGGGCTGGGCGGCCGTCTTCTTCCTGCCCGACTTCATGCGCGCCGGCGGGATCGCGGTGCTCGTCCTGGTGATCGTCGGCGGGCTGCTCTACAGCGCGGGCGGCGTGATCTACGGAATGAAGCGGCCGAACCCCTCCCCCCGGTGGTTCGGCTTCCACGAGGTCTTCCACTCCTTCACGCTCGCGGCGTTCGTCGTGCACTACGTGGGGATCTCGCTGGTGGCCTACCAGCACTCCTGACGCGCTCCGGCATCTGGCTCGCCGAACGGCCCGTGGCACCCGCCACGGGCCGTTCGGCGTTTTCGCACCCGCCGCACACATTGACATCCACCATCTTTTGAGAGCTACTGTCATTTGACACCAACTCTCGAAGGAGGCGGCCATGTCCCGCCGCTGGTGGGCGCTCGGCGCCCTCGTCGCGAGCATGCTCGTGCTCGGCTTCGACCTCACGATCCTCAATGTCGCCCTGCCGACCATGGCCGCCCAGCTCGGCGCCACCACCGGCGAACAGCAGTGGATGGCCGACGCCTACGTCGTCGTCTTCGCCGCGCTGATGCTCCCGGCGGGCCTCCTCGGCGACCGCTTCGGCCGCCGCCGGATGCTCGTCACCGGCCTCGGCGTCTTCCTCGCCGGCTCGCTCGTCGGCGCGCTGGCCGCTGACGTCACCACCGTCATCGCCGCCCGTGCCGTGATGGGCATCGGCGGCGCGCTGATCATGCCGCTCGCCCTCTCCGTACTGCCTTCGCTCTTCGGCGCGCCCCAAGACCGCACCAGGGCTGTCGGTATCGTCTCCGCCGCGTCGGCGCTCGGCCTGCCGCTCGGCCCGATCCTCGGCGGCTGGCTCCTCGATCACTTCTGGTGGGGCTCGATCTTCGTGATCAACGTCCCGATGGTCGCCATCGGGATCACCGCCTGCCTCCTGCTCCTGCCCGAGACCAGCGACCCCGCGTCCCCCAAGGTCGACGCCGTCTCCACCGCGCTCACCGCGGCCGGACTCGGCACCCTGATCTACGCGATCATCGAGGCCCCGGACCGCGGCTGGGGCGATTCACTGATCGTCGGCATGCTCGCCGCCGGTGTCGTACTCATCGGCGCACTCGTCCTGCGCGAACGCCGGGCAGCCAGGCCCCTGCTCGACATGTCGCTGCTGCGCGACCGCGGCTTCCTGCTCAACACCCTCACCGCGACGCTGGTGATGTTCGTGATGGCGGGCCTGCTGTTCACGCTGCCCGTCCATCTCCAGGCCGTCCTCGGCTACGACGCCCTGGAGACCGGGGTGCGGATGCTGCCGATGATGGGCGGCCTGATGATCGCCGCCAAGGCCGGCGCGGCCCTCGTCCAGCGCTTCGGCCCGCGCGGGGTCATCACCGCGGGACTGGTCGTCCTCGCCTTCTCCGCGCTCCTCGGCAGCCGCACCACCGTCGACAACGGCTACGGCTTCACGGCCCTCTGGCTGTCCGTCATGGGCCTCGGCTTCGGCTTCGCGATGGTGCCCGCCATGGACGCGGCACTCGGCGCCCTGCCCGCCGACCGCGCGGGCAGCGGGTCCGGGCTGCTGATGACCGTACGCCAGGTCGGCAGCGCGATCGGGATCGCGCTCCTCGGCTCGCTGCTCGCCTCCCTGTACGTCGACGACCTCGACGTCACCGGACTGCCGGCGGCGGCCGCGGAACGGGCCCAGGACTCCGTCGTCGCCGCGCACATGGTCGCCCAGCAGCTCGGCGACGGCGTCGGCGGACGCCTCGCGGACTCCGCCGACACCGCGTATGTGCACGGCATGACCACTGTCTTGCTCGTCTGCGCAGTGGCGGCGCTGCTGTCCGCGCTGTTCGTCGCCGCGCTGCTGCCGAACCGGCGGCCGGTCACGCAGGACGAGGTGGACGTGGCTCCCGCGCCGGTCGATGCAGGACAATGACGGACATGGCCGCCACCCCACGTACGCCCTCCGGTGCTTCTCTTGCCGAAGCGCAGCCACAGCCCGGCCTGCGCGAGCGCAAGAAGCTCAAGACGCGGATCGCGATCCGCCGGGCGACGTACCGGCTCATCGCCGAGCAGGGGTACGAGGCGACCACGATCGAGCAGATCGCCGAGGCGGCGGAGGTCTCGCCGTCGACCGTCTTCCGCTACTTCCCGACCAAGGAAGACATCGTCCTGACCGATGAGTACGACCCGATCATGGAGGCGGAGCTGCGGGCCCGGCCGGCGGGCGAGGATCCGCTGGACTCCATCCGGGCCGTGCTGACGCAGGGCCTGGCGACGTTCGTCGAGGAGGAGCGGGACGAAGTCATCCAGCGGACCCGGCTGATGGTGGAGGTCCCGGCGATCCGCGCGCGGATGACGGAGACGATGGCGACGACGTCGGAACTCCTGGTCCACGCGCTGGCGGACCGCACGGGCCGATCCCGTGACGACCTGGATGTACGGGTCTTCACGGCGGCGGTGCTGGGGGCGGTGCGCGAGGTGATGCTGTACTGGGCGGCGCGGGACCACAAGGACGACCTGATCGCGCTGCTGGACCGGGCGCTGACGACGATCCAGGGCGGGCTGAGGCTTTGACCCGGGGCGTGTTACCGGGGGGTGTTCCCCCACCCCGCCCCTTCCCTGAACTGGTATGCCGCCGGTCCGGCCCCCTTGCGGGGGCTCCGCCCCCGGACCGCGTATGCGACCTTCGGCCGCATGTCCTCAAACGCCGGACGGGCTGAATCTGCGGCCCCGCCGCACTCAGCGACCGCCGAGCTGCCCGGCGAGCTCAGCCGGGTCCGTCGTGGGCATCCGGCACGCGAAATTCCGGCAGACGTACGCCGCCGGGCTGCCGTCCACCAGATCGCGGTCCCGCAGCAACGGGAACTCCTCGCCCTCCGGTTCGCCCACCGCGACCACCGCGCCGGGAGCCTGCGCCAGCAACGCCGTCCGGTGCAACTCCCGTGTCGCCGCGTCGCCTTGGGGCCCGACCACGGCCACCTCGCGCGGCCCGTCGAGCAGCGCCTCCGCGACCGCCAGCCCCCAGCCGATGAAGCGCGGCGCCCGCGGGCCGAGCGCCTTCACCACACCCAACGCGCCTTCCGCGGCCGTGCGATGGGCCTCGGATCCGGTGTGCGCCGCATACGAAAGCAGTGCACCGGCCGCCGCCGTCCAGCCCGACGGGGTCGCGTTGTCCGTCGGGTCCTGCGGACGGCGGATCAACGGCTCGGCGTCATGGGCCGTGTCGTACAACGCCCCGCCCTCCGCCACGAACTGGTCGACGACGATGTCCAGCAGGAAGCCCGCGAACTCCAGCCACACCCCCTCGCCGGTCACACCCGCGAGCGCCAGGAAGCCCTCGGCGACATCCGCGTAGTCCTCAAGGACCCCGGCGTGCGCGCCGGACCTGCCGTCCTTGGACGTACGGGCCAGCCGCGCGCCGTCGTCCATGTGCAGCCGCACCAGCAGATCGGCGGCCTCGGTCGCCCGCTCGACGAGATCCGGACGCTCGAAATACGCACCCACCTCGGCGAGCGCCGCGATCGCCAGACCGTTCCACGCGGCGACCACCTTGTCGTCCCGCCCCGGACGCGCCCGCAGCGCCCGCGCAGCGAGCAGCCGCTCCTTGACCGACGGATCCACCTCGCCGTCCGGGAGTTGCAGGACCGACGCGCCCTCCTCGAAGGTCCCCTCCTCCGTCACCCCGAACAGCTCGACGGCCCGCTGCCCGTCCCTCTCGCCCAGCACCTCACGCAGCTGCTGAGGCGTCCACACATAGAACGCGCCCTCGACATGCCTGCCCGCGCCGTCATCACTGTCCGCGTCCAGCGCCGAGGCGAACCCGCCCTCGGCCGTACGCAGCTCCCGCACCATGAAGTCCGCGGTCTCCAGCGCCACCCGCCGGGCCAGCTCCGAACCGGTCGCCCGCCACAGATGCGCGTACACCCGGCACAGCAGGGCGTTGTCGTAGAGCATCTTCTCGAAGTGCGGCACCACCCACTCACGGTCCACCGAATACCGCGCGAAACCGCCGCCGAGCTGGTCATAGATCCCACCACGGGCCATCGCCGCACAGGTCTCGGCGGCCATCTGCAGCGCCCCGTCGGACCCGGTCCGGGCGTAGTGGCGCAGCAGGAACTCCACAGCCATCGACGGCGGGAACTTGGGCGCGCCGCCGAAGCCGCCGCTCCGCTCGTCGTACTCGCGGGTAAGCCCGAGCAGCGCCTGCGCCAGCTCCTCCTCACCGGGCACACCCTCCCCGCCGTACGCGAGCGAACGCCCGGCCAGATCCCGGACGATCTTCCCCGCGACCTCACCGACCTCATCGCGCCGCTCGGCCCAGGCGTCGGCAACCCCTTCGAGGATCTGCCGGAAGGAGGCCATGCCGTGCCGGGGCTCGGGCGGGAAGTACGTACCGAAGTAGAAGGGCTCGCCGTCCGCGGTGAGGAAGACGGTCATGGGCCAGCCGCCCTGCCCGGTGGCGGCCTGCACGGCCTCCATGTAGACGGCGTCGACGTCGGGGCGCTCCTCGCGGTCGACCTTGACGTTGACGAAGTGCTCGTTCATGTAGGCGGCAGTTTGTTCATCTTCGAAACTTTCCCGCGCCAGAACATGACACCAGTGGCAGCTCGAGTAGCCGACGCTCAGCAGCACCGGCACCCCGCGCTTCCGCGCCTCCTCGAAGGCCTCGCCCGACCACGGCCACCAGTCGACCGGGTTGTCGGCGTGTTGCAGGAGGTAGGGGGAAGTCTCATGGGCAAGGCGGTTCGGCATGTAGTCATCCTCTCTCAGATGAGGATGATCGTCAGAGTCTCTCGCGCTGACGCGCCGCACGCAGGACACTTGTCGCCGGAACGGAACCGGAACCCGAGAGGGCCCGGAACCGGAACGGAACCGGAGCTCTCGGAGGGGGACGCACATGCGGGACAGCCATCGGGCGGAAGCCGAGCGGCTGTTGGTACGCGCCGTCGAGGAAGAGGTACGGCGTTCGGGAGGGCGGGCGGACTCCGCCGTGCTGCTGGCACGCGCGCGGGCCGCCCTGGACGGCATGGCGGCGAACGCGGACGAGGAGTACGCCGCGTACGAGCAGGCGCTGGCTGAGGCGGAGGCCGGGCAGCAGCCGCTGGCCGAGCGGTTCAGTCGGCGGAACGTGTCGACTCCCTTGCTGGTGACGGCCGTTGCGGCGATCGCGGCGATCGGCGCGGATGTCGCGCAGGGCACGGCCACGGGTACCGCGCTCGGGGCCGGGGCAGTCGTCGCCGTCGCCGGGGCGGCGACGACCGTCGCCAAGGTGACCGCGTCGCACTGGCCGGCCGCGCACCGCAGGGCCGGGGCGCTCGGGCAGCCGGGCGGGGCCGAACAGCTGCGGCTGCAGTGGCTGACGGCGCTGGAGATACGGGGCATCCGTCCGTTCCTGGACCAGCAGCGGATGCTGGCCTCCTCCACCCGTACCGCGACGAAGAAGGCCGCCGTGGCGCCCCAGCTGCGGGGCGCGGACCGCAGCGCGGCGGCGCGCAGGCGGTCCGTGCTGGAGCAGTCCTTCGGGCATCTGCCGGAGCCGGAGGGGCCGTTCGCGGGCCGCCGGGAGGAGATGACGCAGATCGCGCAGTGGGTGCACGCGGCCCGCGCGTCGACGGAAACGAAGCCGACGGTCGTGGTGCTCTACGGCGATGCGGGTTCGGGGCGTACGACACTGGCTGTACGGGCCTCGCACCATCTCAAGGACCAGTTCAGGGGCGCCTGCGTCGTCGATCTGCGGGGCGACAGCGCCGATCCGCTGTCCACACGGGACGCGCTGCTGCATCTGCTGAACCGGCTGGGCGCGCCGCGCGAGCAGTTGCTGTTCCGTGAGCGGTCCTCGGCGGAGCAGCAGGTGCGACGCCTGAGCGAGCTGTATCACCAGCACCTGACGGGCCTGCCGGTGACGGTGGTTCTGGACGACGCGAGCGATGCGGCGCAGGTGCGCACGCTGGTGCCGGAGCGTTCGGACAGTCTTGTGCTGGTGACCGCGCGCAGGCCGCTCGACCTGGCGGACGACATTCCGGCGTGGGTGCACCAGCTGCCGGTCGACGCGCTGGATCCGGCGGGCGCGGAGGAACTGCTGCGGGCGTCGGCCGAGGAGCCTTCGTCCGGTCCGTACGACGCTCAATCGGCGGACGCAGTGCGGGAGTTGTGCGGCGGGCTGCCGCTGGCGCTGCGTGTCGCGGGCTCCTCGCTCGGCCCCCGGACCGCGCATCAGCTCGCGGCCGACCTGGGCGCCTACGGTCCCGTGGATCCGGTCGAGCGAGCCCTGTGGCTGCGCTACACCGACCAGCCCGAGCAGGCGCGGCGGCTGCTGCGCCGGCTCGCGCTCGCCGGACGGGCCTCGCTGGGCGCGGCAGCGGCGGCGGCGCTGCTGGCCACGGACGAGCAGGAGGCTCAGCGGATGCTCTCGGACCTGGCGAGGACGGGCCTGATCGACCATGTGCGAGCCAGCCGCTACCGGCTGCACGATGCCGTACGGTCCTTCGCCCAGGCCCGGCTTCTGGACGAGGAGGAGGCCAAGGAGCGGGCGGCCGCGCAGGAGCGGCTGATCCAGAACTACGCGGACCTGGCCGGGGCCGTGATCCGCATGGTGGACGGCAAGATGTCCACGCGGGCGGGCCAGTTCGGGGCGCACGGCTTCTCCTCGCTGGACGCGGCGCTGCGCTGGCTGGACGACGAGTCGAGCTTCATCACCTCGGCGCTGCGGCACGCGGAGGGTGTGAACCAGCAGACGGTGCTGGGTCTGCTGGGCGCGCTGTGCGACTACTGCCTGCTGCGCGGCGACCTGTACCGCCTCGGCGAGATCAGTGAGCTGTCGCAGGCGGTGGACCAGGGGCTGCTGGAGCGCTCCGTACGCTGGCGTACCGGCATCGCGGCCCGCCAGCTCGGCGAGCTCGACAAGGCCCGTACGACCCTCTCGTCCGTCGTCGGCCTCTACCGCGAGGCGCAGAACGACTCGGGTACGGCACTCGCGCTCTGCTCGCTCGGCATCACCCTGCACCACCAGGGCAATCTCACCGAGGCCGCGGCGAAGCTGCACGAGGCGATCGAGCTGCAGTCGTCCGACGAGCAGGCCGAGGACCGGGCGTGGTCGCTGCACGCGCTGGCCGCGGTCGAACGCGACCGGGCCAATCTCGCCCAGGCGCTGACCCTGCTGGCGACGGCGCTGACCCTGCACCGGGAGGGCGAGTCACTCCACGGCGAGGCCTGGACGCATTTCCAGCTGGGACAGGTGTGCCTGCGCATGGGCGACGTCCCGCGCGCCGAGTCGGAGCTGCGTACGGCGCTGGATCTGTACGGCCGCACCGGTGACGGCCGCGGTGAGGCGTGGGCGCTGACCCAGCTGGCCAGGGCGCGGCTGGTGGACGGCGACCCGGCGCCCGCGGTGGATGAGCTGCGCCAGGCGCTGAACCGGCACCGGGACAACGAGGACGCGCGCGGCGAGGCGTGGACGCTGTACTACCTCGGCCAGGCGCTGGAGGAGAGCGGCGACCGCGACCAGGCGGTACGGGAGCTGGAGCGGGCCCGGACGATGTTCTCGCGGATGCGTGACGTCTACGGTCTGGCCTGCGCCCGCCACCACTCGGGCCGCGTCACCCGCGACCAGCGGGCGGCCCAGACCGGCAACCTCCGCAACTCCGGCTTCGCCCGCCAGCTCCTGGTGGACGCCCGCGCCGACTTCCACCGCATCGGGGTGGCGCACGGCGAGGCCTGGACCTGTCTGGAGCTGGCTCTGATCGACGCGGGCAACAACCGCGCGGCGCAGGCGCTGGCGCTGTGCGACGAGGCGACGGAGCTGTTCGCGTCGTACCACGACGACCGCGGCTCGGACTGGGCACGCTTCCTGCGCTGCACGCTGCTGCCGTTCGCGTCGCCGGGCGGCATAGAGGTCGGCACGGTGGTGGCGCAGGAGGAGCTGGCTCAGCTGATGGGTACGTCGCACTCCTCGCGCGACGGCAAGCTGGAGGACTGCGCGGAGGCGCTGGCGGTGATGCTGGAGCGCGGCGTCCACCTGGAGGACGGCTGGCAGGCCTGGCACCTGGGAATGGTCCCGAACCGCCACGCGCGCGAGGTGATGGGCGTCCCGGTCACGGCGTCGACGTAGCCGTCAGTCGCCGGACGGGCAGAGTTTCAGCCCGTCCGGCGTTTGAGGACATGCGGCCGAAGGTCGCATACGGGGTCTGGGGGCTTGCCCCCAGTTCGGGAAGCGGCGGGGAACAAGCCCGCCGCAGGCGACCCGCCCCCGTCACGGCCTCACGCCGCCGCAGGGCCCGAGGTCCCCCGGGATTCCTTGGACGCCCCGTCCCCCTTCGGATCCGGCGCCTCCTCGAAGTTGACCTTCCCCATGTGCCGGTTCATCGACTTCATCAGCAACCACACCCCCACGGCCAGCGCCGCGAAGACGAGAAAGCCCAGGACACCGGGCGTGACCTTGTTGTCGTCGACCTCCTTGGCCAGAGGGACGAGGTGCGTCAGTGCGAGGTTTGCGCTTGCGCTCATATCAGGCATTCTCGCGGATGCCCGCGAAGAGGTCGTCCTCGGGGAGGGAGGTATCGACCAGAGACTTCGCCAGCTCGTACTCCTCGGTCGGCCAGACCTTCTTCTGGATGTCCATCGGAACGCGGAACCAGCCGCCGTCGGGGTCGATCTGCGTCGCGTGCGCGATCAGCGCCTTGTCGCGGATCTCGAAGAAGTCCGCGCACGGTACGTACGTGGTCAGCGTGCGTTCGGCGCGCTGGAACTCCTTCCAGCGCTCCAGCCACTCCCCGTAGGGGGACTCCATGCCGCGCTCCAGCAGCGCCTCGTGCAGCGCGACCGTGCGCGGCCGGTTGAAGCCCTGGTTGTAGTAGAGCTTCTGCGGCTGCCAGACGGGCCCGAACTCGGACTCGGGGAACTTCTCCGCGTCCCCCGCGCCGTCGAAGGCGACCATCGAGATCTTGTGGGTCATGATGTGGTCGGGGTGGGGGTACCCGCCGTTCTCGTCGTAGGTCGTGATGACCTGCGGGCGGTACGAACGGATGGACTTCACCAGTCGCGCGGCGGCCACGTCGACGTCCTCGAGCGCGAAGCAGCCCTCGGGAAGGGGCGGCAGCGGGTCTCCCTCGGGCAGGCCGGAGTCGACGAAACCGAGCCATTCCTGGCTCACCCCGAGGATCTCGCGCGCCTCGTCCATCTCCTTCTTGCGCACTTCGTGGATGTGCTCCTCGATGTACGCGTCCCCCTGGAGCTTGGGATTGAGGATGGAGCCACGCTCGCCTCCCGTGCAGGTCACGACCAGCACGTCCACCCCCTCGGACACATACTTGGCCATCGTGGCCGCGCCCTTGCTCGACTCGTCGTCGGGGTGGGCGTGAACGGCCATCAGTCGCAGCTGCTCAGTCAAGACTCGATCCTCAATGATTCGTCGCGTACGGCGGCTTCTATAGTGACCGAATCGGGGGACGGAAAATTCCGGCAGCCCCATCCCGAACCCATCCCGAGAGGAATTGTCATGGCCGCGGTGCGCGAGCAGCTTCCGGAGGGCCGCTACGGCCGCTCGGCTGACGACCGTGCCGACCGCAAGCTCAAGATCGTGGGCGCGGGCCTTGGCGTCGTACTGCTCGGGGTGATCGGCTGGTTCGGATACGACTACATCGCCGGGCAGAAGATCAGCGCCGAAGTGATCAAGTTCAGCGTCACGTCCGACACCGAGGTGCAGGTGCACCTGGAAGTACGCAAGAGCGCGGACGCCGCCGGCACCTGCACGCTGCGTTCCCGCTCGGCGGACGGCACCGAGGTGGGACGCCTGGACGTCGCCGTCGGCCGTCAGGGCGGGACGCGTATCGACGAGGTCGTCAAGGTGCGCACGACGGCGCGCGGGACCAGCGCCGAACTGGTGCAGTGCACCGCCCGCTGACAGCGGATCCCCTGCCTGATCGCATGGCGGGTCTCGCCCGCTGACCTGCGGCGATGTAATTCTGATGGCTTTCGTCCTCCCCCTTGGGCCTCGGAATTGTTAGGCTCGTGGTTTCGCCCATCCATGGAGGCACATCCTTCTGGGTAGGGCGATGCTTTGTATTCCCAGTACCTACGAGGAGCACCTGTGACCCAGACCAGCGAGAACGTCACCTGGCTCACCCAGGAGGCGTACAACCAGCTCAGGGCCGAGCTGGAGTACCTGTCTGGTCCCGCGCGCACGGAGATCGCCGCCAAGATCGCGGCTGCGCGTGAGGAGGGCGACCTGCGGGAGAACGGCGGGTACCACGCGGCCAAGGAGGAGCAGGGCAAGCAGGAGCTCCGTGTGCGCCAGCTGACCCAGCTCCTGGAGAACGCGAAGGTCGGCGAGGCGCCGACCGCCGAGGGCGTCGTTGCGCCCGGCATGGTCGTGACGATCGCCTTCGACGGCGACGAGGACGACACCGAGACCTTCCTGCTGGCTTCGCGCGAGTACGCCTCCGACGCCATCGCGACGTACTCCCCGCAGTCGCCGCTGGGCAGCGGCGTGAACGGCAAGAAGGTCGGCGAGTTCGCCGAGTACGAGCTGCCGAACGGCAAGACGGCCTCGGTCAAGGTCCTGGCGGCCAGGCCGTACAGCGCCTGAGCCCGCCACCGGACGACGCGAAGCCCCCGGCACGGCTCGTCGTGCCGGGGGCTTCGTGGTGCGCACGGCTGCCCGCGGTGGTCAGTGGCGGCACTCGAGGTAGATACCGCCGGACATCTTCACATCCACCCTGCCGTTGCTCCTGGTCCCCGACACCCAGGTCTTGAAGGCGCCGCGCGTCGGGCACTTGATGGTGGTGTTGAAGCTTCCTGAGGACCTCGGGGAGACCGTGACGCACTTGCTCGTCAGCTGGACCCAGCCCGACAGCGTCTGCCCCAGAAGCGAGGCGCAGACCTTCTTGTAGCCGTCGTAGAACACCTGGCCCCCGACCACACCCTGCACGATGCGGGGCGTGTACGCCTCCAGCTTCGGCGCCGCCGACGCCTGCGTCGTGGTCACAGCCATCACCGCCGAGGCCATGGCAGCGACAACACCCATGCGCGTCTTGTTCATTGACAACCCCCAGGTTTCAGCACAATGCCGGCCGGCCGGATACCGGCCGACCGGCTTCGGTCCCAGGCAGCATCTCCGTCCCGGGGAGCTCTCGAATATCCCCCACCCAGGGGATCTTCAACACGCGCCGCACAAAGCTCAAATTCCCCTCAGTTACCACGTGTTCACGCCACGGCCGAGTGGCGATCAAGGCACCGTTGTAGCGTCAAGTGCGCGCCTGACCAGCGTGCATGTTCACGATGGGTGCGTTGTTTCGCACAAGGGGGAAATTCCACGTGATAAGGATCGTGCTCGTCGCTCGGCATCAGCTGGAAAGGGCGCAGATCCGCACCACTCTGGAGGCCGACCATCGGTATCGCGTCGTCGCCGAGGGAGTGCCGGGCCAGGAATGCGACCTCGTGTGCCGCACCCGCCCGGATGTGGTGATCGTGAGCCAGCCGGAAGAGGGCGCGGCACTCGGTGCGTTGAAACGCATCACGGAAACACCAATGCCCCCGGCCGCGTTACTGCTCGCCGACCGGCTCACCGGCGACGGCGTGCGCCGACTCCTGAGGCTCCGCGCTGCGGGCATCCTGCACCGGGCCACCGCGGGCAGGCATCTGCAGTGGGCGGTCCACGCGGCGGCCCATGGCGGCCTGGCCCTGGAACCGGGGCTGGCAAGGGACCTGGCGGACACTCCCACCGAGCCCGCGGGCGCGGGCGCGGGCACGGAGCAAGCCAGGGCACAGGCGCTGCTCGGCGCGCTTTCACCGCGCGAACGAGAGGTGATCGCACTCGCCGGCGACGGCATGTCGAACCCGGAGATCGCGGCCATCCTGACGATCAGCGCGGACACGGCCAAGGACCATCTGCACCACATCTACGCGAAGCTCGGCATCCGCAGCCGACTGCAGGCCGCGCGCATCGTGTGGCAGGCAGGACTCGGGGACAGCACAAGGGGCAGTGACCGCCCGGCCGGCAGTCCGGGCGGTCACTGCCCCCCAGTCATCTGCTCCGGCAGATCGGGCGGCGGCCGATGATCAGGCTGTGGCCGAGCGGTACTTGCGTACCGCCAAGGTCCGGAAGGCCACAATGATCAGGATCGACCATATGAGCGAGGCCCAGACCGGGTGTTGCATGGGCCAGGCATCCGATACCGGATAATTGGGCGGCAGGTTGCCGAAGAGCTGCCGACACGCCTGGACGGTGGCGCTGAACGGGTTCCAATTGGCGAGGGTCTGCAGGAACGATGGCATGTTCTCGGACGGCACGAAGGCATTCGAGATGAACGTCAGCGGGAACAGCCAGATCAGACCGCCGGAGGTGGCCGCCTCGGGAGTGCGTACGGAAAGGCCGATCAGCGCACCGATCCAGGAGAACGCATACCCAAGGAGCAGCAACAGGCCGAAGCCGGCGAGCACTTTGCCGAAGTTCTCGTGGGTGCGCCAGCCGACGAGGACAGCGACGATCGCAAGCACTACCAGCGTCAATGCCGTCTGGACCAGGTCGGCCAACGTGCGCCCGGTGAGAACCGCGCCGCGGGCCATCGGGAGCGACCGGAAGCGATCGATGAGGCCCTTGTGCATGTCGTCGGCGATGCCGGCACCGGCGCCCGCCGTCGCAAATGTGACGGTTTGGGCAAAGATGCCAGCCATCAAGAACTCCCGGTAGCCGGCAGCACTGAGTCCGGAACCGGGCACGCTGATCGATCCGCCAAAGACGTAGCTGAACAGCACCACGAACATGATCGGCTGGATCATGCCGAAGATGATCATCTCCGGGATCCGGGTCATCCGGATCAGATTGCGCTTGGCGACGACGAGCGAGTCATTGATCGACTGGACGACGCCGCCGCGCGGCTTGGGTGCCGCGAGCTTCACGGCTTCCGTTGCGGTGGTCACTTCACGGGCTCCTTCCGGGACTTCCTGGCCTTCGCGTCCTTGGGATCCTTGGCGTCCTTGACGCCCCGCGACTGCCCGTTCTCCTCGTCCTGGAGCTCGGCGGCATGGCCGGTCAGGGATATGAAGACGTCGTCGAGGGTGGGGCGGCGCAGACCGATGTCGTCGATCTCGACGCCCCGGGTGTCCAGTTCGCGGATGACCTCGGCGAGCAGCTTGGCGCCGCCGGTGACCGGGACGGTGAGCTTGCGGGTGTGCTCGGCGATGGCGACCTCGCCCTTGCCGAAGCCCAGCAGCACCTCGCGCGCCGGGGTGATCTGGTCCGGGTGCTGCACGACGACCTCGACGCGCTCGCCGCCCGTCTGGGCCTTGAGCTGGTCGGCGGTGCCGCGGGCGATGACCTTGCCGTGGTCGATGACGCAGATGTCGTGAGCGAGGTGGTCGGCCTCTTCGAGGTACTGGGTGGTGAGCAGCAGTGTCGTACCGCCGCTGACCAGTTCTTCGATGACCTCCCACAGCTGCATCCGGTTGCGCGGGTCGAGTCCGGTGGTGGGCTCGTCCATGAACATCACGGGCGGGGAGACGACCAGCGCGGCGGCGAGGTCGAGCCGCCGGCGCATGCCGCCGGAGTACGTCTTGGCGGGCCGGTCGGCGGCGTCCGCGAGGTTGAAGCGGTCGAGCAGCTCGCCCGCCCGCACCTTCGCGTCACGTGCGCTCATCTGGTAGAGCTGGCCGACCATCTGGAGGTTCTCGCGGCCGGTCAAGTACTCGTCCACCGCGGCGAACTGGCCGGAGAGGCCGATGCAGCGGCGGACTTCGTTCGGGTGTTTCAGGACGTCTATACCGGCGACGACCGCCTTGCCGCTGTCGGGCTGCAGCAGGGTGGTCAGTACGCGCACGGCGGTGGTCTTGCCGGCCCCGTTGGGGCCGAGAAGACCCAGAACCGTGCCCTCCGGGACGTCGAGGTCGACGCCGTCCAGAGCCCTTACATCGCCGAAGGTCTTCACCAGGCCTTCGGCGTAGATGGCGCCTGGCATGTGGGTTCTCCCAAGGTGGCAGGTGAGTGGGTCACGTCTTGCGAAGAGGTGCGTAGAGATACGAGGAGATGTGGGCGGGCGTGGGATGTCCCGAGCGTGACGGGAGCATGGCAGGACCTTCACCGTAACGCGATACATCGCGATACTCAAGACTGTTGCGAGTGCCCGTGCCGAGAAAGTCCAAAGAGCCTGTCAGCGCCGCGTCAGGCTGTGTCAGGTTGCGCAGGCCACCCGCGCCGGAGGCCACGAGAGCGCCCTCACGGGCTCAGCTCATGACCGTGTAACCCGCGTCGCGCAGCGTCGCCGCCACCAGTTCGCAGTGCTCAGGGCCCTTCGTCTCCAGCTGCAACTCCACCTCCGCCTCCGTGAGCCCGAGCCGCGGATCGGTCCTTACGTGACTCACATCAAGGACGTTAGCGTCGACCACTGACAACGAGCCGAGCAGTGCGGCGAGCGCACCTGGCCGGTCCGTCAGCCGCAGCCTCAGCGACAGATAGCGGCCGGCTGCCGCCATTCCGTGCCGCAGGATGCGCTGCATCAGCAGCGGGTCCACATTGCCGCCCGACAGCAGGGCGACGACCGGGCCCTTGAACGACCGCGGATCGCTCAGCAGCGCCGCCACCGGACTCGCCCCGGCGGGCTCGACCACCAGCTTCGCCCGCTCAAGGCAGAGCAGCAGGGCACTGGAGAGCTCGTCCTCGGAGACCGTACGGACCTCGTCGATGAGATCGCCAATGATTTTGAACGGAACATCTCCGGGGCAGCCCACCTTGATCCCGTCCGCCATCGTCGACGGTGCGTCGATCGAGACGGGGTGTCCGGCGGCGAGCGAGGGCGGATAGGCGGCCGCCCCCTCCGCCTGCACGCCGATCAGCTTCACATCGGGCCGCACCGCCTTCACCGCGACCGCGATACCGGCCGCGAGCCCGCCGCCGCCGATGCCGACGACGATCGTCCGCACCTCGGGGCACTGCTCCAGGATTTCGAGGCCGACGGTGCCCTGCCCGGCGATGATGTCCGGGTGGTCGAAGGGGTGGATGAACACCGCGCCCGTCTCGTGCGCGTACTCCTGCGCGGCGGCCAGGGTCTCGTCGATGACCTGGCCGTGCAGCCGCACCTCAGCGCCGTACTCCCTCGTCGCGGCGACCTTCGGCAGCGGCGCCCCCATCGGCATGAACACCGTGGAGCGCACTCCGAGCAGCGAGGATGCCAGTGCCACGCCCTGCGCGTGGTTGCCGGCGGACGCCGCGACGACGCCCGCGGCCCGCTCCACCGGCGAGAGCCCGGAGATCCGGACGTACGCGCCGCGCAGCTTGAAGGACCCCGTCCGCTGGAGGTTCTCGCACTTGAGATGAACGGGCGCGCCCACCAGCTGCGACAGATGCCTGCTGCCCTCCATCGCGGTCATCCTGGCGACCCCCGCGAGCATCTTCTGAGCCCCCCGGATGTCGTCGAGGATGACGGGGCGAAAGGTGCCAGACGTACTGAAGCTCATGACGTCAAGCATCGCAGCTCACCGGGCCGACGGCTGCCCGGATCCCGGGCTTCCCCACTGGTTTGCGCAGCCCTGGTACACACCGGGTTTTTGCCGCGTACTCTGTCCCCCACCAACCGACCGCCGCACGAGAGAGCCCCCCTAGCCATGCCCACTTCTCAGGACATGACGACCCATCTCGACCCCGGCCTCCTCGATGCCCTCCAGCACCAGGTCGCCGTCTTCGCACGCCGCGCGGAACAGACCCGGCTCGGCGGGGTCGGCCAGGTCCGCAACTCCATGGACCGTGCCGCGTATCTGCTGCTCAACCGGCTCGACAAGGAAGGCCCGATGGGCGTCAAGGCGCTGGCCGCGGGGATGGGCATCGATTCCTCGACCGTCACCCGCCAGGTCGCGCCGCTCGTCGACACCGGGCTGGTCAAGCGCACCTCGCACCCCGAGGACGGCCGCGCCGTCGTGCTCCAGCTGTCCCCGCGGGGCCAGGCCAGGCTCGAAGAGGTCCGCTCCTCGCGGCGCGAGCTGATGGCACAGGTGACAGACGGCTGGACGGAGACGGAGCGCGAATCGTTCTGCACTCTGCTCACCCGTTTCAACACCGCTCTCTCCGCCCGCCAGGCCGGTCTGCCGCCCGTGGACACGGAGACGTCGCCGACCTCTTGACCCGGGCGCCTGATCTGCTCCTATATGAGGATGTGAGCGAGCGGCAGACGGCACAAGGGCGTCGCCGTGCCCGGGAGTTCGAGGCGTTCGTCGCGGGCGCGGCGCCACGGCTGCTGCATGCCGCGACCCTGCTCACCGCCGAGCCCCCGGGCGCCAATCCGCACGCCGAGCGGCTGCTGACCGCCGCGCTCGCCCATACGTACGCACAATGGGACCGGCTGCGCGGCGAGGATCCGTACGACCGCACCCGCCAGGAACTCGCCGCCCGCTTCGCCCACGGCGCCTGGCGCCACCACCGGGTGCGCGGCGGGGTGCTGGAACGCCTCACCCCGCAGGAGCGCCTGATTCTGGTGCTGCGTCTTTACGAGGGTGTGGCGGAGGAACAGACGGCCGCGCTGATCGGGCTCCCGGTGGAACGCGTCCGCGCGATCTTCACGCGCGCGGTGCGGACGATGTGCACGAGTCCTCCCACGCCGCCGCCGCACACCCAGGTCCAGGCGGCGTCATGAGCGGCCGGGAGCGCAAGGAGACCGAGGTCCGCCGGATGCTGGAGACCCCCCATCCGCAGGTCCCGGCCGATCTCGCCGCCCGCGCCGCGGAGCACGGCACCCGGCTGCTGCGCCGCCATCGGGCACTGCGCCGTGCGCTGTGGCTGCTGCTGGTGGCCGCGGCGATCGCGTTCGCCCTCTGGGCGATGGTGGCGCAGCCGTGGGCGGCGGCGCCGTCGGACACGACGCCGCCGCTGGAGGGCTGGTAGGCCGCCCCTTCGCTGCCCTGACCTGCCGGAGCGGCCCGGATCTATCCTGGAAAAAGCGGCGTACAGACCGAGCCCAGGAGGTCGCCATGACCAGGAAAGTCGCCGATTGCCGCAGGTTCCCGAGCGTGATGGACTGCTCGCTCACCATCTCCGGTGAGGAAGAGGAAGTCGTACGGGCAGCAGCCGAGCACGCGGTCTCCGTCCATGGACACCCGGACAGCCTGGAGCTGCGCTCGGAGATCCGTGAATCGCTCGAGGACGAGACGGTCACCGCGTGACGCCCGGCGCCTGACTCATGCCGTCCTCTGCGGTCCTTTGACGTCCTCTGACGTGCTCGCCGGACGGGCCGATGCGCAGCCCGTCCGGCGATGGTGACCGTGGGGTCAGCCCAGCGCCTGCTGCAGATCCGCCAGCAGATCGTCGCCCGACTCGATGCCCACCGAAACCCGCACCAGGTCCGCCGGGACCTCCAGTGCGGAGCCCGCCACCGAGGCGTGCGTCATCCGTCCCGGGTGCTCGATCAGCGACTCGACGCCGCCCAGCGACTCGCCGAGCGTGAACAGCCTGGCGCGGTTGCAGACCTCGACCGCCGCCTCCTCGCCGCCCTGGACCCTGAAGGAGACCATGCCGCCGAAGTGCTTCATCTGCTTGGCGGCGGTCTCGTGGCCCGGGTGTTCCGGCAGGCCCGGGTAGAGGACCTGGGTGACCTTGGGGTGACGGGTGAGCATCTCGGCGACCCGGGTGGCGTTCTCGCTGTGCCGGTCCATCCGGACGGGCAGCGTCTTGATGCCGCGCAGCACCAGCCATGCGTCGAACGGGCCCGCGACGGCGCCCATCGCGTTCTGGTGGTACGCCAGTTCCTCGCCCACGGCCTCGTCCGCCGCGATCAGCGCGCCGCCGACGACGTCCGAGTGCCCGCCCATGTACTTGGTCAGCGAGTGCACGACGATGTCCGCGCCGAGCGAGATCGGCTGCTGGAGATAGGGGCTCGCGAAGGTGTTGTCCACGACGAGCCGCGCGCCCGCGCCCCGCGCGATCTCGGCGACCGCCGCGATGTCGGTGATGCCGAGGAGCGGGTTGGACGGGGTCTCGACCCAGATCACCTTGGTCTTGGGGGTGACTGCCGCCCGTACCGCCGCCGGGTCGGAGGTGTTGGCCACCGACCACTCGACGCCCCACCGGGAGACGACCTTGGCGAAGAGCCGGAAGGTGCCCCCGTAGGCGTCGTTCGGGATCACCACATGGTCGCCCGGTTCCAGCAGCGTACGCAGCAGGCAGTCCTCCGCCGCGAGTCCGGACGCGAAGGCGAGCCCGCGCCGGCCACCCTCCAGCGCCGCGAGGTTCTCCTCCAGCGCGGTACGCGTCGGGTTGGCGCTGCGGCTGTACTCGTAGCCGCCGCGCAGTCCTCCCACACCGTCCTGCTTGTAGGTGGACACCTGGTAGATGGGCGGGACGACCGCGCCCGTCAGCGGGTCTGCCGTGTTGCCCGCGTGGATGGCGAGGGTCTCGAAACTGTGCTGGTCACTCATGAGCCCCGAGCGTAGTCGCGCCGGAGCGACTACGCGGCCCGGCCCCGAACGCTGTCCGGTACCCACCGCCCCGATGACGCCGCGGTGCCGTCCGGGACAATGGGCTCATGGAGATTCTCTGGTTCCTGATCGCGCTGTGCATGCTGACCGCGGTCATCGGTCCCTTCGTGCTGCGCCGGCGCTCCGGCATCCGGCAGGTGGCGCCCGGCTCGCCCGACGCCGCCGACCCGGACACGTACGGATTCGTGCGCCAGGAGGAGCTGGACATCCGGCTGCCGGGACCGGACCAGGACCTCCTCGACGTACTCGAAGTCGTCCAGCGCACCCAGGACTGGCGCGCCGCATCCCAGCTGCTCGCCGGAACCCCGAAGGCGGGCGAGGTCCGCTGGCAGCGCGTGCAGGCCTTCGCCGGGGCCGCGTCCGTGGAGCTCCAGCAGCAGCCCGGTGTCGGCGGCGCGTGGCTGCGCGCCTGGCGCCTCGACTCCCCCAAGGACGCGGGCGGCGCGCAGGTGCACGCGGAGTTCCTGGTGCAGCAGGCGTGGCGTTCGTCGACCGCGGGTACGGACGACTTCCGGATCATCCTGGAGGAGGCCCGTACGGTCTGCGGCGAGGCGGCCCTGCTCTCGCCCGGCGACCCCGTTCCGTACATCGCCGAACTCGCCGTCGGCCGCGGACTCGGCTACTCCCACGAGCAGTTCGACCAGGTGTGGGCGAAGGTCATCGACCGCGCGCCCGAGCACATGGGAGCGCATCTGGCCGCGCTGCACTACTGGTGCGAGAAGTGGCACGGCTCCCGCGAGGAGGCGGACCACTTCGCGACGACGGCCGCGGCCCGCGCCCCGCAGGGCTCGCTGCTGGCGGCGCTGCCGCTCTTCGCGGTGTACGAGCACCTGCCCGAGGTCAATCTGGTGCAGAGCTTCTACCGGAGCCAGGTCGTCACCAAGGCGATGGAGGGCGCGCTCTTCGCGGTGCACGCGGCCCGTCCCGACGACCCGATGCTCGCGCACGTACGGCACCTGCTCGTCCTCTTCCTCGTACGGTCGGAGAGGTGGGCGGAGGCGATGAACCAAGTGGTTCACGTCGACGGCCACATCGGCGCACTGCCGTGGACGCTGAGCGGGGACCCGGCGGCGGACTACACGGTGTACCGGAACCTCGCGGTGGCGGGTTACGAGGCGAACGGCGGGAGCCCGGCGACGCTGCCGCACTGATCGGGTGGAAGTGCCCGTGGGGTGCGCGGCGCTGGGAATTCCGGCGCCGCACCAATCGTTCTCACAGGTGTCGCCACCTCAAGGAGAGCCCGCATGTTCCTGTCCCGCCGCACCCCCGAGCTCCCCACCCCCGACCAGGCCCTCCGCGGCCGCCCGGAGCCCGAATTCTCCGTCCCCGCCCGCCACACGGTCCTGGGCAACCCGCTGCTCGGCCCGTACCCCGAGGGCCTTGAGATCGCGGACTTCGGCCTGGGCTGTTTCTGGGGCGCGGAGCGCAAGTTCTGGC
The DNA here is from genome assembly GCF_036147535.1 of Streptomyces sp. NBC_00322. Taxonomy (NCBI): domain Bacteria; kingdom Bacillati; phylum Actinomycetota; class Actinomycetes; order Kitasatosporales; family Streptomycetaceae; genus Streptomyces; species Streptomyces sp. NBC_00322. Next base: position 3,507,694 of record NZ_CP108019.1, read on the forward strand.
AGACGGAGGGCGTCTGGACGACGCTGGTCGGCTACCAGGGCGGCCACACCCCGAACCCCACCTACGACGAGACCTGCTCGGGCCTGACGGGCCACACCGAGGCGGTGCGCGTCGTCTTCGACCCGAAGGTCGTCTCGTACGAGTCGCTGCTGAAGCTGTTCTGGGAGTCCCACGACCCGACGCAGGGCTTCCGCCAGGGCAATGACAGGGGCACGCAGTACCGCTCGGCGATCTACACCCACTCGGCAGCTCAGGCCGAGACGGCGGCGGCGTCGCGCGAGGCGTACCAGCGAGTCCTGACGGGCTCGGGGTACGGCACGATCACGACGGAACTGCTGCCGGAGGAGGGCCGCCCGTTCTACCCGGCCGAGGCATATCACCAGCAGTACTTGGACAAGAACCCGGCGGGCTACTGCGGGACCGGCGGGACCGGGGTCTCCTGCCCGATCGGCGTGGCCAAGGCAGATGGCTGAGCCACTCTCGCAGCAGGCGACGGCGACGTTGAAGGCGCTGCTGACCGGCTCAGATCAGGTCAGCAGCGCGCTTCGCGCTCAGATTCCGCATACGCAGGTGGCGGACAGGTGCGGTTGCGGCTGCGTGACGGTCGATTTGGCGGTGGATCGAGCCGCAGTGCCGCCGGCTCCGACGCACGGCAATCCGGCTGCGGATGCCTGGTACGTCGAGCCCGAGGACGCCGGGGTCATGGCGTTCACGAGGGACGGCTATCTCTCGCTCTTGGAGATCTACTCGGCGTCCAGCGAGCCGATCACCGCATGGCCGCAGCCTCGCTTCGTCGCGCGCTGAGCAGCCGACAGCGCGGCGAGAACCCCCACCCTGGTCAAGCGAGAGCAGTTACCCCGGTTGCCGACGGGCGGCTCCAGGTGGCCATCCGACTCCGACATCATCGGGACGAAGGAAGGTCGGCGGCTGGCCCGCCTGGACGCAGCCTGCCGACTGGCCGGACTGCGAGAGCGGACACCGCATGGAGCACCTTCTGACCATCACCGGCGACATTCAGTTGGGCGACTGCGGTGGCGTCCACTTCTTCCATTGCCGCCAGTGCCCATGCCTCCCGTGGGACTGGCGCTTCGGCTGCCACTGACCGTGGTCGTGCGCCCTGTAGGGCACGCTGTGGGCCCGACGCCGCTGAGCTGACCAGCCCGGGCTGGGGGTGGCGCTCGCGCCGGGGCCGGGACCTCGAACGCCGGGACCGACCAGGGCCGCTCAACGCACCGGGAAGCCGCAGGAGTAGCCCTGCTCCTTGAGCCAGGGGAGGATCCGGCGCAGGGCCTCGACGGTCTGGGAACGGTCGCCGCCCGCGTCGTGGAAGAGGAGCGTCGGCCCATTGGGCAGCTCCCGCTCGACGGTGGCGACGATGGCGTCCGTGCCCGGTCGTTCGAAGTCCTTGGTGTCCACGTTCCAGCCCAGCGGGCGCATCCCCCGGGAAGCGGCGAGCTTGCGGCTGTGAGGGGTGAAGGCCCCGCCGGGCGCCCGGTAGTACATCGGCCGTACTCCTCCGGACGCCTCGGTGATCATGCGTTCGGCGTCGCGTATCTGCTGCGACTGGTAGGCCTGGGGCTTCTTGTCCATGGTGGTGTCGTGCGACAACGAGTGGTTGCACAGCCGGTGCCCGGCCGCGACGACCTTCTTCACGAGGTCCGGGTGGGCTTGCGCCTGCATCCCCACCATGCAGAACGTGGCCTTCACCCCGTACTCCCGCAGCACGTCCAGCACTTGAGGGGTCCACACAGGGTCGGGGCCGTCGTCGATGGTGATGTTGACGCCGCGAGTCCCCTTGTCCGAGGCGTGCGCGATGGTCACCGCGACCTGCTTGACGTCACTGCCCGGTGTCGCCGACGCGGCCGCCTTGGGCGACGAGCCGCCCACCGCACCGGCCTGCGCGGTCCACACCGAGGCACCGGTGGTGAGCACCGTCACCCCGAGCGCCGCCCCCACCAGCTTGCCGTACCAGCCCCGCCCGCCGCCGTGCCGTGCCATGTCCGCCCCGCTTTCGCGCAGTCCCTCGCCGATCCTCGGTCACATTGCGACCACCCGGCAGGACGAGGGGCGGCGGCCACGGGATGCGTCCGTTACCGTTCACGGACAATCTCGGGGGAGTTCGCGGACAACTCGGCCGGCAGCGGCCAGAACCGGGCCAGTTGGCCCTGTCCCAGGGCGGCGGCCACTCTGCGGGCTGTCGTTCCACTCAGCCTCCCCGGACATCCCCGACGACGAAGTGCCGCAGTGGTGGACAGTCCAGCGCCTGGCGGAAGGCCAATGAACGCGACACTCACCCTCGACCGCAGCGCTCAATGGACTTGGGGTCGACCTCTGCCTTCGCTGCGAGGCTGGCATAGGTCCAACCTCCGGCTGCCATGGCGGCTCGGGGCCTGACCTGCGCCACGTCGACTCCGACGGACGCAGGCTGCGCGCACTGTCAACGACCGCAGTTCCCCGTGGCTCCCCGCCCGATCTGGCGCGGTCGTGGCACGGGGAACATCTGATCCGTAGCTCTAGCCACATCGGTCAACGACGGCCATAACGGCTGCTACAGGGTCCCGGAGAGGCGGCAGCGGCCGGAAGCGGTTGTTGTGGTTGCGGTGCTCCGCTGCTGTACGAGTGCTAGGCGATGGGGATACCAACCGGCGTCAATCGCCTTCGCGCCTAGTACTCCAGCTGGTAGATCGCGATCTTGTCTCGGCGTCATGATGGGGCGTGTGAGTGGTGAACCCTTGGTCGTGTCCATCGCCGAGCTGCGAGAGTCGTTTGACGTGCTGCTGCGTCATGTGGAAGCCGTGACCGCCGGCGATGCCGTCATCTTGGACAAGGACTACTTCTGGTCCGTCCCTCCGGATGAGCTGTACGACGTCTACACGGAGCCGGACGACCTGACGATCGGGCAGCTGTCGGAGTCCTGGCAGCATTTGCGAGACCTGCGCGCCGACCAGGATCGTGCGACGGCCAACCACCTTGTGTGGCTTGCCGATGTCCTGCGGGCGATCGGCCAGGACCTTCCTGCATAGCTGCCTCCCGGGGCACGGGTCGTGATCTTCATGGCTGCTGGACGGCCCACCACCGGCAGTGGCCGGCGCGGGCTCGTGCTTGGTGTCGGCGGCGCCAGTAGGACCAGTGCACTCGATGGGCGAGGTTGCGGGCGGGTGGGTGATCAGGGCTGCGAGTGCCTGCTCGCGGCTGATCGGCTTGGCCCGTGGTGCCCCGCCGTGGGTGCAGTCCCCGGCGGGAAGTCCGGTTCCCGCAGCGCTCCCGTCGGTCCACCAGCCGTCAGGTGATCTGACTGGCCGCCCACTCGGCCCACTCGCGGCGCATGGCGTTGAACCGCAGGCCGTACTCCAGGGCGATCCGGCCGTAGACCGAAATATTGTCGTCATCCCAGTCGACGGACTTCTCCAGTCGGCGCAGACTCTGGTACCCCTGATCGGACAGCTCGATGAGCTCGGTGAGGTAGCCGCACGCCTGCTCGGGCGTCAGCACCCCGAGAAAGAACACCCGCAGGAGAATGTCGCTGCGGGTGTTCCGCTGAGGCTTGGTCTCGGTCAGCCAGTGCCGCAGCTCGGCCAGTCCCTCGTCGGTGAGGGCATACTCCTTGCGGCCTCGCGGCCCCTCGGCTGTCACCATGATCAGCCCTGTGTCCGCCAGCTTGGTCAGCTCGGTGTAGATCTGGCTCTGGGTTGCCGGCCAGGCGGTGGCCAGCGACGTCTCGAACAGTTTCAGCAGGTCATAGCCGCTGGCGGGGCGCTCGGAGAGGAGCCCGAGCAGTGCGTGTCGGAGGCTCATGTTCCACAGTCTACATTCCACTATTGACATGTCTATATTAGACCTTCTAGTTTTGACATGTCGGAACGGAAACACTGAAGCGGAGACCTCATGTCCTACCTGCGCACCTTCCTCCCGTGGATCGTCTTCGCCGTGCTGCCCTCGGGGAACTGGCAGTGGGCGGCGCTGGCAGCCCTGGTGGTCGCGGTAGCGGTGATCGTCCAGCAGGTACGGGCGGGTGCCGGATTCGACGCGCTGATCATCGAGCTCGGCTCCGCGGTCTTTTTCACCGCGCTGGCCGTCATCGCTTTCGCCAACCCGGACTCGGGCGTGCACGACTACTCGGCGGCGCTTTCGTCGGGCACACTGGCGGTCATCGCCGGGGTCTCGCTGGCCATCGGCAAGCCCTTCACGTCGGGCATCGCCAAGCGCACCACCCCGCGCGAGGTCTGGGGGCTCAAGCCGTTCATCCGGACCAACGTCATCATCACCGCCGTCTGGACCGCGGCCTTTGCCCTGACTGCTGTCGTGCTCGCCTTCGTGGCGCACGAAGGGAACGCCCACTCGACCCTCGCCACGCTCATCCAGGTCGCCGGTTTCGTGATCCCGATGATGTTCACCGTCCGCTACATCGTTCACGTCCAGGCCAAGGCCAGTGTCCGATGATCTCCGTGCACCGGGCCCGGCCCGGCGATCAACTCGTAGGCGGGCCCATGGTGTCAAGGACTTGGAGGCCTGTGAGGTCGGCGGAGTCTCAATGACCGAGTCAAGCCAGAGGCCTTCTTCCGTCAGGCTGAGGGCACCTGGCCGGCCGCAGGACTTGAACCTGTGGCCCCATCCGTATCAGGTCGGTCCAGCATCCCAGTTGCGACCCGGGATGCAGCCGGCTCTCCGGCCTCGGTGGTCGTGGATGATCGGCCATAACCGCCGGTGTTCGCTGCTGTTGGTGTCAGGCACTGATGTCAGCGAGAGCCGCTGTGCTTGACCCCGTCAGCCACGTGTTGTGGTCCGCTGCCCAGGCGAGTCACGCCCGACAGGGCCCTTGAAGAAGAGCCCGCCGACTGGCCATCTCTAGATGGCGAGCAGCGCGGCAAGAATCAAAGCCGCCATCGCAGAGAAGACCCGCGGCTTCCTCCAGCCCGGCCCCGAAGCCTGGCGGGTCAGCTCCCAGGAGCCAACCAGACCGCCACCCAGACCCAGCGCGTCCCGCAGCAGGAAAACGGTGGTCTGCACAGGGAGCCTCCAGGTGCCTTCGAACGGACGGGAAGGCTACCCCTGGTGGCGGTTGCGCGGATGACCGGCCCCAGTTTGGAAGATCGCGTATGCGGGGGGGGGCGCCGAGCTGGCGAAACGCTGACCTGGGCGTTCGTGCGGGATTCGCCGACGTTCCCCGCCAGTCCCCGCTGCGCGCCCGTCAGACGGGCACGTGGCGGGCACGTGTGCCGCCGTTGGGGTTGGCCGCTGATGTAGGTCTGCCGGAGCCGCGGCATCGCAGGGCAGCCCGAGACCCAATTCACGCCGCTCCACCGGCGCTTCGTGGCGCCCGGCGTCAGCGGTTCGGCCTGAGGGCTGGTTCCCTGCGCGTCCGTCGAGCACCCGTACCGGCTCGGATACAGGCGGGCGATCCAACGGGGGCCGACAGGCTGGATGCGGTCAGTGATCGCCTACGACCATTAACGAATGGTCTGGATTCGCGCGGTCGCGGTCGCCACAGCAACCGGCCTGTCGTCAGGGCCGATGAGCTCACCGGCGAGAAAGCACACGTCCTTGCCGCGCTGCACAATCCGTCCCCGCCCCGTAAGCCGTCCGGGGCGGGCGGGGCGGAGGAACTGAACATGAAGATCGAGCGTCGGCGCGAACTGGTTCTCCGGCAACGTCGCGACCAGCGCCGGACCCAGAGTGTCATCGAGCATCGCGGCCAAGAACCCGCCCTGGATCACACCGACAGGGTTCGCGAATTGATCGCCCGCCTGAAAGGCAACCTCGATAGTCCCCTGCTCCGGATCCACGTCGACCAGCTCCCAGCCGAGAAGCACCGCTGCAGGTGGCGGTGGGACCCGCCCTGCCTGCACGTCCCAGAACAACCCACGCCTTTGCGTATCCATCTCCATGAGCCACATTGAACAGGCCGCCACTGACAGCCTCGGGAGGCGGCTCCCTCGCGCCTGCATGACGTTTCGAGTCTGGGCCGGATCGACGGCACCTCGGTCGACCGCTGGGTGTGCAGCCGGAACCTGAATGACGGTGGGCTCCAAGAAGCGTTGCTCAGACCGGCCTCTTCGGGCATCCCGTGTCCCGGATGGGATCGCCCCTCCGGCGAGGCGCGGGCAGGGTTAGCGGTGCTGGTCAGAAATCGCGTTGTTCCCCACACGCTCGTCGAGCGGCCGCCCCTGCCCTTCGGACAGCATCCGACGGGCGCCCTCTACGAACTCGTCCCGGCCACCCGCAAGTTCCTCTGCCCGTTCCCGATGTCCGCTCGCCGACCAGCTGATGTGTCCGCTCACTGCCCCAACTCCTTCTGTCGTCGGCGGCCACTCCTCCTACCGGAGCTTCGCCGGAGACGAAACCATCGAGCCATTGATCCACGTCACTGACCGGACGGACATCCCAGCACACCCGCAGCTCCGCCTGCGGACGTACGCCCGGTCTGCGGACCGCAACCGACCCGGAGGATGCCGCACATGCCGAGCAGCCCGTATCTCCTTCACCACCCGCAGCCATCTCAAGGACGAGGACATCGCGGTGCGCGGCACCTGGGGCAACGGGCGGCTGGTCCTCGCGCAGGACGGGCGGGGGTGGGCGATACCCGCCCGCGCCTTCGTACGGCTCGGCGACGGGCGGGCGCCGGCTCCCCGCCATTAGGGTTTGCGCCGTGGGGATCAGTGAACAGGCGGAGAGCGTCCGGAGTGACGCAGGCGAGCGGGACGCATCACCCTGGTGGCGCGTCCCGCTCGTCGCGCGCCTGCCGGTTGTCGCACGTGTTCCGGTCGTCGCACGCGTTCCGGTCGTCGCGATCGCCGTCGTCGTGCCGCTCTACGCCCTGTGGGCGTTCTGGCTCGCCACCGGCGGTGGCGATCTGGCCGCGCAGTTCGCCTGGGCCGGCTTCATGGAGCGGCATCCCGCCTCCGCGTACACCCTCTCCTGGTACGGCGGCACCCACACCGCCAACTACAGCCTCCTCGCTCCCCCGCTGATGGCCGTCTTCGGCGTACGCCCCGTGTCCGTGGCCGCCGGCCTTGCCGGGACCTGGGTGCTTGCCCGTCTGTTCGTACGCAGCGGAGTGCCGCGGCCGGTCTGGCCCGCCGTTCTCGGGGCGGTGGCGCTCTGGTGCAACGTCGCCTCCGGTCGTACGACCTTCGCGCTGGGCGTCGCGATCGGGCTGCTCGCGCTGCTGTACGTACGCAGGACCGCGGTCGCGGCGCTGTGCACGGCGCTGGCGGCCATGGCCAGTCCCGTCGCGGGGCTGTTCCTGGTGGTGGCGGGGGCGGCGTATCTGCTGGACCGGCAGTGGCGCAAGGCCGCCGCGCTCGTGCTGCCGCCGTTCGTCGTGGTGGGCGTGGTGACGCTGCTCTTCCCCTTCCAGGGCGAGCAGCCCATGGCGACCGGCAAGCTGTGGATGCCGCTGGCCGCGTCGGCCGCGGTCGCCGTCGCCGCGCCGCGCGGGCGTGAGTGGCGGGTGGTGCGGTACGGGGCCGCCGTGTACGGCCTCGGCGTCGTCCTGACCTACCTCATCGCCTCGCCGATCGGCACGAACGTCGAGCGTCTCGTCGGTCTCGTCGGACCGCCGGTGCTGCTTGCCGCCGTGCTCACCGCAGGGCTCGGCAGGTTCCTGCGCGCCGTCCTCGCGGCCGCCCTCGCCCTCAACACGTACTGGCTGATCGACAAGACCAACGACGACCTGGTGGTCTCCAACGACGTGCCCGCGTGGGCGGCGCACACCGACGGTGTCGTACGCGAATTGCAGAGGCTCGGCGCCGGCCGCACCCGGGTCGAGGTCGTCCCCGCCCGCAATCACCGCGAGGCGTCCCTCCTCGCCCCGCACATCAATATGGCGCGCGGCTGGAACCGCCAGCTCGACGTGGAGCGCGGGCGGCTGTTCTACGACGGGTCGCTGACCCCGGCGACGTACCGCCAGTGGCTCGACAGGTGGGCGGTCGGCCTCGTGGTGCTGCACCACGGGCGTCCCGACGGGCCCGCGGAGGCCGAGGCGGCGATCGTCACGAGCGGGCCGGGCTGGCTGGAGCGGGTGTGGCAGGACGAGGGCTGGTCGGTCTACCGGGTGCGGGACGCGGTTCCGCTCGTGTCCTCCCCGGCGACGGTGGTGCGCGGCGACGACGCGGAGCTGGTGGTACGGATGCCGGCGGCCGGGTCGGTGACGGTGCGGGTGGCGTACTCGCCGTGGCTGCGGGCGCGGGGGGCGTGCCTGCGGCAGGAGGGCGAGTGGACGCGGCTTACGGTGCCAAGGGCCGGTGAGTACCGGCTGGACTCGCTCTACCGCCTGTCGCGCTCGGCCGACTCGGACTGCTGAACGCGGTGGTCAGCTCACCGCAGCCTGCTCCTGCTCCCGCCTGAGGCGGTCCGCGGTGACCGACGCGTCGTACCCGGGAGCCACGCCTTCGACCAGCAGCACGTCGCCCGCCATGTGCCGGGTGCGCAGCGGCACAAGCTCCTGATACGCCTCGGATTCGTACCAGCCGCGCGCCTCGTCCATCCCCGGGAAGCCGATGATGACGAGCGCGCCCGGCCACTCGCCCTCGCGGACTTCGACGCTCGCGCCGTGGACGAGGAAGCGACCGCCGAAGGGGTCGAGCGTGGACTGGATCCGCTCCATGTAGACGAAGATCTCGTCGTCGAGGTGGGCGGAGGGAAGCAGATGACCGACGGCGTAGGCGTTCACGATGTCCTCCAGGTGCGTGCAGGTGTCGGATGTCTTCGATCCTGCCGGGGGACCTGCAACAGCGTCGATTACGCCTGAGGTAATCAGCGGGAGCCCTCTGGTCCGGCCGCACCGGATCCGATGCGGCCGGACCGGGTCAGAGCTTGGCCTGGAAGACCGCGGCCGTCCGCTCGCGCCGGTAGCCGAGTTGCTCGTTGACCGCCAGCATCGGCCCGTTGTCGTCGGCGACGCTCGTCGCGATCTCCCGTACGCCGGGCTGCGCGAGGCTCACCGCCCCCAGCATGTGCCGCTTGACCGCACGGCCGAGCCCGCGGCCCCGGTGGTCCGGGGTGACCACCGTGTCGTACTGGATGGCGCGCACGTCCGACGGGTCGCGCAGCACCAGTTCGGTGTACGCGGCGACACTGCCACCGCTCGCCGCGTGGAGCACCGCCGAGGACAGGATCACCCCGCCGCGGTCCAGGATCACCTGCGCGGCTGCCCGCACCCTGTCGGCGTCCCACGGGGTCACCTGCTCGTCCATGTCGCCGCTCGGGGCGTCCTCCATGGCGTTGTGCGCCGCGGCGAACGCGTCCGCGTGGGTGTCGGGCACGACGCCCGGCCACTGGGCGTACGCATAGCCCTCGGGGAGCTCCGGCGGCCGCAGGTGTGCTTCGAGCGCGTCGCGCACATTCTGTACGTACCACCCCAGCGGCAGCACATTCTCGAAGCCGAGCCCGGTCGCGAACTTCTCGCCCCCGCCGCCGAGTTCGAGCATCGTGGAGACCGATGTGCGCCCGTCGGCGGTGAGTTCGGCGCGCACGGCCTCCCAGAGCGCGGCGCCGACGCCGCGGCGTCTGGCCCGCGGGTGGACGGCGAGCACGTCGAGGAAGGCGGTGTGCCGGTTGCCCTCGTCGGTGAACAGCAGCAGCGATGCCACGCCGTCGTACGCACCGTCCGGCGCCGTCGCCGCGAGACGGACGGTACGCCCGTGCACCGATGACAGGCTGAGCTTCCCCTCTGTCTCGACCCGCCCGGGCGCGGGCGCCGCGGCCGGAAGGTCGTGGCGGTGGGCCGCTGTGACCACGTCGTGCCAGGCGTCGACGGCGGTCGCGGGCGGCGGGACGGCGAGAGGGGTGATCGTCATAGCCGGGACGGTACGGGCCGGCCCGAGCGCGCGCAGGTCAATTTCGACGCGCCTTCGTACGCGTCATGGGTCAGACGGCGGAGCCGGCCTTCCACGCGCTCCAGCTCATGTTCCAGCCGTTGAGGCCGTTGTCGGGCGAGATGGTCTTGTCCTCGGAGTTCTTCACGATGACGACGTCGCCGACGATCGAGTTGTTGAACAGCCAGGCGGCGGGCTGGTTCGGGTCGCCCGCGCCCTTGACGTCGTTCAGGCCGACACAGCCGTGGCTGGTGTTGGCGCTGCCGAAGATCGAGTCGGCGCCCCAGTAGTTGCCGTGGATGAACGTGCCCGACGTGGACAGCCGCATCGCGTGCGGGACGTCCTTGATGTCGTACTCGCCCTTGCCGTCCTTCTTCTTGAAGCCGACCGTCGAGCCGTCCATCCGGGTCTCCTTGAACTTCTCGGAGATCACCATCTGACCGTTGTAGGTCGGGTTGTCGGGGGCACCGGCGGAGATCGGGATCGTCTTGATCGTCTTGCCGTCCTGGGTGACCGTCATCGTCTTCGCCGAGGCGTCGACGGTCGAGACCTGGTTGCGGCCGATCTTGAAGGTGACCGTCTTCTGCTGGACACCGAAGACGCCGTCCGCGCCCTCGATGCCGTCCAGCTTCAGCTTGAGGGTGACGGTCGAGCCCTCCTGCCAGTACTGGTCGGGGCGGAAGTCGAGACGCTGCCCGCTGAACCAGTGGCCGACGACCTCCTGGCCGCTGCTCGACGTCACGGTGATCCCGGACTGGACGGCCTTCTTGTCGGTGATCGCCTTGTTGAAGGTGATGGACACCGGCATACCGACGCCGACGGTGGAACCTTCCTCGGGCGTGAAGTTGCCGATGAAGCTGTTGTCGGGCGAGACCGTGGTGAAGGAGGAGTTCTCGTGGGCCTCCAGGCCGGCTGCGTCCTTGGCCGAGGCGGTGATCTTGTACGTGGTGGAGCGGTCGAGCTGCTCGTCCGGCTTCCAGCTCTTGCCGTCGGGGGCCAGCGTGCCCTTGACGCTCTTGCCGTCGGCGGTGGCCATCGTGACCTGGGTGAGGGTGCCGTCGCTGACGGTGACCTTGGCGGCGTTGTTGATGCTCGCGTTGGTCGCGCCGTTCTTGGGCGAGATGACTATTCGGGCCTTCGAAGCGTCCTTCGCAGCGGCCTCGTCGACCTGAGCCTGCGATTTCTTCGAGCCGTCGGCGCCGCCCTTGTCCCCGTCGCCGCTGCAGCCGGATATGACCAGCACGCCGCCGAGCACCGCGGACGCGGCCATGAGGGCCCTGCGCCGCTTGCTGTCCGTCATCACACGCTTCTCCATCGTCGCCGATTCCCCTGACCAACTGCTGAAACACTCATTCCGGGCCACCCGGTTCCACATCCGGCGGGGATGTGGGATACGCCACTCACCGACTCTCACCGACGCAGCGGTGGCCCCGCCGGTTGCAGTACGGCACGAAAACGGCCGGGCTCAGGTTCACCGGCCTGGCGATCCGGGCCCTTCCATCGGCCGGCCGCGGAGGTTACGGCCGCGCGCCGTCAGGGCTCTCGTCGCTCTCGTCCTCGTCGTAGTCCCCATCTTCCTCGTCGAGGTCCCACTCCTTTGCATCGGGGTCGTACTCGATCTGCTCACTGCTCCAGGAGGCCTGCGCGAGATCGACCCCCGGAACCTCGCTGACCAGGTCGAAGGGGTCCACGAGATACGCGATGGCCTCGGCCTCGTCCTCGCGCACCGCCGAGCGTGCGTGCGCACGCTCCTCGTCCGGCATGAACTCGTCGGCCGCGATGCGCTCGAGCGCCGCGCCGGTCAGCGCCTCGGGCTCGGCGATCTCCAGCACCAATTCCACCCGCAGCCGCACAAAACGTGATGTCTCAGAAGAGGTCATACGACGGAGGGTAGAGCGCCCGGTCACCCGGCTTTCCCACGACCCGCTGCTTTCACTAGCATCAGCGCACCCGGCCAATTCTTGGATGCCTCAAGGGGGATCGAGCCGTGTCCGTCGTACGTCGACCGCTTCTTACCGCCACTGCCGCAGGGACTCTGCTGTGTGCGCTGTGGTTCGTCCCCTCGGCGAATGCCACGGCCGAGACGGAAGCGGTGCAGAGACAGCAGACCGGCGCGCAGGCGTCGGCGCAAGGGCTGGCTCTCGCCGACACGGGCACGGTGGACACCACGCCGTATCTGATCGGTGGCACGGCGTTCCTGGGCATAGGCGTGGGCTTCGTGACGTACTCGGTGCACCGCCGCGGAGGGTTCCCCGCCTGAACCGGGGCCGGTCGGCCCGGCATGCGGGCCGACCGGCGAAATGCCGCCGGGTCAGGCCAGCGTCCCGGTCACGGGCTCGACGGCCGCGATGAGCTTTCCGTCCCGTACGAACGCGTCCGCCGCCTCCAGGTCGGGCGCGAGGAAACGGTCCGGGCCCGGGCCCTCGACGCCCGCGGCGCGCAGCGCACCGATCGCGGCCTGCGAGGCGGGCGCGGGGGTCAGATGGCGCCGCAGCTCGATGGCGCGGGTCGCGGCATAGAGCTCCACCGCGAGGATCCGGTTCAGGTTGCCGACGGCCGTACGCAGCTTGCGCGCGGCGGACCAGCCCATCGAGACGTGGTCCTCCTGCATCGCCGACGACGGGATCGAGTCGGCGGAGGCCGGTACGGCGAGCCGCTTCATCTCGCTGACCAGGGCGGCCTGGGTGTACTGGGCGATCATCAGGCCCGAGTCCACACCGGCGTCGTCGGCGAGGAACGGCGGCAGGCCGTGCGAGCGGTTCTTGTCGAGCAGCCGGTCGGTACGCCGCTCCGCGATCGATCCGAGATCCGCGGCGACGATGGCCAGGAAGTCCAGGACGTACGCCACGGGAGCGCCGTGGAAGTTGCCGTTGGACTCCACGCGGCCGTCGGGCAGGACGACCGGGTTGTCGACGGCCGAGGCGAGCTCGCGGTCGGCGACCAGACGGGCGTGGGCGAGGGTGTCCCGTCCGGCGCCCGCGACCTGCGGGGCGCAGCGCACCGAGTACGCGTCCTGGACGCGCGGGGCCTCTTCCTCCTGGAAGTGGCCGACGAGCCCGGAGCCCTTGAGTACGGCGCTCATGTTCGCCGCGGCGACGCCCTGGCCCGGGTGGGGGCGGATGGCGTGCAGCTCGGGGGCGAGGACCTTGTCGGTGCCGAGCAGCGCCTCCAGCGACAGCGCGGCGGTGATGTCGGCGGTGGTGTAGAGGCGCTGGAGGTCGGCGAGGGCCATGACCAGCATGCCGAGCATGCCGTCGGTGCCGTTGAGAAGGGCGAGGCCCTCCTTCTCGCGGAGCACGACGGGCGCGATGCCGTGCTCGGCGAGCAGCTCGCCCGCGGGCCTGACGGTGCCGTCGGGGCCCTCGGCGTCGCCCTCGCCCATGAGGGTCAGCGCGCAGTGGGACAGCGGCGCGAGGTCGCCGGAGCAGCCGAGTGAGCCGTACTCGTGGACGACGGGCGTGATCCCGGCGTTCAGTACGTCGGCCATGGTCTGGGCGACCTCGGGGCGTACGCCGGTGTGGCCGGAGGCCACGGTCTTCAGGCGCAGGAACATCAGCGCGCGGACGACCTCGCGCTCGACACGCGGGCCCATGCCCGCGGCGTGCGAGCGGACGATGTTGCGCTGGAGCTGGGCGCGGAGCTCGGGGCTGATGTGCCGGCTGGCGAGTGCGCCGAATCCGGTCGAGACCCCGTAGACGGGCTCGGGCTTGGCGGCGAGGGCGTCCACGATTCCGCGGGCGGCGGCGAGGGCGGCGACGGCCTCCTCGGAGAGCTCGATACGGGCGCCCTCGCGGGCCACGGCGATGACGTCTTCGGCGGTGGTACCGGACGTCCCCACCACGACTGTGTGCATATCCATATTCAGCAGCGTACGGATTGAATCGGAACCTGTCACTAGTGGCGGCCGGGTTGACCCCTTACGCGCTCATGGGTGCCCGCCAGTCGGCCACCCCCTAGGGCTCGCTCCAGGGTTCCTGGGCGTCCTCGGGCCGGGCGGCCCGGAACGTGCGGCGCTCGTGCCTGGAGCGGGGCGGGGAGTCCGCGAGGCGCAGCACCGTGCCGTCGCGGCCCGCGACCACGGGTTTCGGGGAGCGGGCCGCCTTCGCGCGGTACTGGGCCGCGTCCGCGAGCCGGAACAGACGGCGGGCCGAGCGCACCTGCCCGATCGGGTCGCCGGTGGACGCGACCCCGCAGGCGACACCCTCACCCATCTCCAACTCGCCCGCTCGTACGCAGAGTTCGTCGGCGGCATGGACCACCTCGTCCGCCGTCGGGCCCACCGAGAGCAGACAGAACTCGTCCCCGCCGAGACGGGCTGCCAGCGCGCCGGTGAGCATCGCCCCGCACACCGAGAGAACCGAGCCGAAGCGTTCGAGCAGCCGGTCGCCGACGGCGTGGCCGTGGGTGTCGTTCACCTGCTTGAGGCCGTTGAGGTCGCACACCACCAGGCTGACGACCGCACCGTCCACCCGGTGGCGCTCCAGCGCCTCGTCGAGCCTTATGTCGACGGCGCGGCGGTTGGCGAGGCCGGTCAGGGGGTCCGTGAAGGCCAGCTTGCGGACCTCTTCCAGCCGCTCGGTCTGGGCGATCCCGGCCGCCACCACGGAGGCGATCACGGTCGCGAAGTCCGCGTCGTCCCGGTCGAAGACCGGCCGGCCCGCCGCGCGTGCCACATACAGCTCCCCCCATGCCCGCCCGTGCAGCACGATGGGCGCGACCACACAGCAGCCGCGCCCGCGCCTCCGCAGCGCGGCCACGCGCTGATGGGAGTAGCCGATCTCGCCCGAAACCGGGCCGTCCACGGTCTCCACCCAGGCGTCGGGCTCGCCGCCGCCGGCCCATTGTTCGTGCAGAAACTCCGTGATCTCCGGGAAGCGGTTGACCGGATACGTCTCGGACTCGGGGAACTCCTCCTCCCCGGCGGCGCGTTCGCCGGCGTTCACGAGCACCTTGAGGCGTCCGAGCTCGCGCTCCCACACGGACAGCGCCGCGAAGGAGCCGCAGAGCGCATCGCACGCGCCGAGCGCCGCCGCGCGCCAGGACTCGCGCGGGGTGCGCGCACAAGCCATTGCCTGCGCCAGCGCCACTACGGCTCGCAGCCGCCGATCCTCAGCCATTATCCCAGCTTAGGGCTGGTTTGCCCGATTTGATCAGTTGACGTAACCCGGGCCCTGCGAGCCCTGCCGCGGGTCACTCGCCGGGCCACTGCGGCTTCCGCTTCTCGTTGAAGGCGGCAACGCCCTCGGCCCGGTCCCCGGAGAAGGCCACCGAGCGCCAGGCCGCGTCCTCGACCTCGAGACCGGCCCGCAGATCGAGACCCTGCCCGAGCCTCATCGCGCGCTTGGCGGCGCGCAGCCCGACGGGAGAGTTCGCGGCGATCCTGGCGGCGAGCTCCAGCGCGCCGGTCCTGGCATCGTCCACGAGCTGGTCGACGAGCCCCAACTCCCGGGCCTCCGCGGCCTCCACGCGGCGTGCCGTATAGACCAGCTCGGCGGCCCGCGCGGCCCCGACGCGGCGCGGGAGCAGCTGCGTCCCGCCGCCGCCGGGGATGACACCGACGGACACCTCGGGCAGCCCCACGACGGCGGTGCCGTCGGCGACGATCAGATCGCAGGCCAGCGCCAGCTCGAACCCGCCGCCGAGCGCGAATCCGTGCACGGCGGCGACGGTGGGCATGGGCAGCTCGAGCACCCCGGTGTAGGCGGCCCGCGCGGTCGGCCGCTGCCGCACCAACTCGGCGTCGGAGAAGGAGTTCCGCTCCTTCAGATCGGCGCCGACACAGAAGGCCCGATCATGGGTGGAGCTGAGCACGGTGACCCGTACGTCCCGGTCGGCACCGAGGGCGTCGCAGGCTGCGGCGATGGAGCGGGCCATCTCGGTGGAGACGGCGTTCATGGCCTTGGGCCGGTCGAGTACGAGCTCGGCGACGTGCTCGTGCCTGCGGACGACGACGAATTCCCCGAAGCGCTGCTCGGACTCGGACATGAGGGCACCCTCCCGGTGAACGATGGTTAACCGGATCATAGGGGGGACGGGGCGCCTGCGGCGGGCCTGTCCCCTGCCCGCCCCTTCCCGCTGTGACATTTTGCGGCTCCGCCGCGTGGGGGGCTCCGCCCCGAACTCCGTACGCGCTTCGCGTGTCCTCAAACGCCGGACGGGCTGAAATGTGCGGCTCGGCCGCACACCTCAGCCCCGTGGGGTCCCCCCGGACGGAGTCTGGGGGAGGGCCGGGCGGGGAACACCCCCCGGTCGGACCTCAGCCGCCGCGACGCGACATGAGCCAGGGCTCCACCACGCCAAGCCCCCGCACCGGCCGCTGCCACATCGGCTGGAGCGCGAAGCGGTACGACGGGGGCTCCTCGCCCTCCTTCTCCGCCGCGGCCGCTTCCTCCGCCGCCTCCGCCTCGGACGCCGGCGCGTCCCCCGTGCGCACGAGCTCCTCCGCGAACGCGCCGTCCACCAGCACCGCGTCCTTCGGCGCTATCGAGGTCAGGCGGCTCGCCAGGTTCACGGTCGTACCGAAGACGTCACCCATCCGCGTCGTCACCGTCCCGAAGGCGATGCCGACCCGCAGCGCGGGCATCGACTCGTCGTGCGTCATCGTCTCTATCAACCGCAGCGCGATCTCCGCCGCCGTGCCCGCGTCGTCCGCCGCGTACAGGACCTCGTCGCCGAGCGTCTTGATCAGGCGGCCGCCGTGCGCGGCGACCAGGTCCGCGGAGGTGGTCTCGAACGCCTCGACGAGTTCCCCGAGTTCCTCCTCTTCGAGGCGCCGGGTGAGGCGGGTGAAGCCCACCAGGTCCGCGAAGCCGACGGCGAGACGGCGGTCCACCATCTCCTCGTCGTCCGCCGCCTGGACCACGCGCCCCGTCGCCGCGGCGAGCTGGCGGCGCCAGACGTAGACGAGGAATTCCTCCAGCTCGGGCAGGAGCAGCTCGACCAGGGGGTACGTGACTTCCGTACGGGTCATTCCGGGCTCGGGCGGCTCGGTCAGGCCCTCCAGGAAGGAATCGATCTGCCATTCCGCCAGCCGGGCGGTGGTCTGGCCGGTCGAGCGGGCCACCTGGACCGCCATCGGCTCGCTGAGCAAGCCCGCCTCGACGAGACCGGCGAGCCGTCGCAGGGCCAGTACGTCCGCCTCGGTCAGGGCCTTGGCCTGGCCGATGTCGGCGAAGCCCATGGCCCGCCAGAAGCGGGAGGCGAGCTCCATGGACACTCCGGCCGTGCGGGCGGCCTGAAACGGCGTGTAGCGCCGGTCCGCGCCCAGGATCAGCTGCTCCAGCCGGATCGCGAGGGGGTCGTCGGTCGGCTCCACGGTGTGATCGACCTCGTGATGCGGCGGATGCACCGCGGCCGACCCGGAGGCCGTGCCCGGGGACGAGGACGCGCCGGAGGGCGACGATGACGAATTCGACGGGGCGGACGCGCCGGACGAGGAGCCCTCCGGCGGCTGCGCGCCCGCGCCGGAAGTGCTGTCGTCGACGGTCACCAGCCGCCTCCTGCCCGTTCCCTGCGCACTGCCCTGCCGATCTGTCGCTCGATCGCCTCAACGATACGGCAGGTGTGCCCTAGCTCACGTCCCGGCCGCCCAGCCGGTTCATCCGGCCGGCCGCAGGTGCACGATGTCGCCCGCACTGATCGCCTGCCGCCCCCCGCCCTCCGTGGACAGCACCAGCCGCCCGTCGCCGTCGATCGCGACCGCCTCGCCGATCACCGAGCGTTCGCCTGGCAGCTCGGCCCGTACGCTCCGTCCCAGCGTCGCGCAGCCAGCCGCGTACGCCTCCTGGAGCCCCGAGAGGCCCGGGTCGCCGCCCGCCGCGCGCCAGTCGCCGTACCACTGCTCCAGCGAGCGCAGCACGGCCCGCAGCAGCGGGTCACGGTCGGTGGAGATCGCGTTCGCGAGGGCGAGGGAACCCGCCTCCGGGACCGGCAGCTCCTCGGTACGCAGGGTGACATTGAGGCCGATACCGATGACCACAGCGTCGTCGCCCGCCCGCTCGGCGAGGATCCCGCCGGTCTTGCGCTCCTCGCCGTCGATCTTTACCAGCAGGTCATTGGGCCATTTGAGGTACATGTCCACCCCGGCGGCGCGGGCGAGACCGGTCGCGGAGGCCACCCCGGCGAGCAGCGGCAGCCAGCCCCAGCGCTCGACCGGGATGTCCGCTCCGGGCTTGAGCAGTACAGAGACGAACAGCCCGGAGCGCGGGGGCGCCGTCCAGGTGCGGTCCAGGCGTCCCCGCCCGGCCGTCTGCACCTCGGCGACGAGCACGGCCCCCTCCTCCAGGGACCCGGCTCGGGCCGCCAGGTCGGAGTTGGTGGACCCGGTCTCGGGCACGATGTCGAAAGAGGTCCACAGCCCGCCCGGCTGCAGCAGCGAGTGGCGCAGCGCGGCTTCGTTCAGCGGCGGCCGGTCGAGGTCGGACCAGCGGCTCCGGGGCGCATTCTCAGGCGTCATGCAAGCCAGGTTAGGTGTGGTAAACGACGCACTGCCGAACGGTATGCGCGCCGATACGCTACGAGTCAGTAGCCACCGACCCCGTGACCAGCCAGGGAGCCGCATCCCGATGTCCGAGCCGGAACAGATCGACATTCACACCACCGCAGGAAAGCTGGCGGATCTGCAGCGCCGTGTTGACGAGGCGACGCATGCCGGTTCCGCGCGCGCGGTGGAGAAGCAGCACGCCAAGGGCAAGTTGACCGCCCGTGAGCGCGTCGATCTGCTGTTGGACGAGGGTTCGTTCGTAGAGCTGGACGAGTTCGCCCGGCACCGTTCCACGGACTTCGGCATGGAGCAGAACCGCCCCTACGGCGACGGTGTGGTCACCGGCTACGGCACGGTCGACGGCCGCCCGGTGGCGGTCTTCTCCCAGGACTTCACGGTCCTCGGCGGGTCCCTGGGCGAGGTCTTCGGCCAGAAGATCATGAAGGTGATGGACTTCGCGCTGAAGACGGGCTGCCCCGTCGTCGGCATCAACGACTCCGGCGGCGCCCGCATCCAGGAGGGCGTCATGGCCCTCGGCATGTACGGCGAGATCTTCCGCCGCAACACCCATGCCTCCGGCGTGATCCCGCAGATCTCGCTGGTCGTCGGACCGTGCGCGGGCGGCGCCGTCTACTCCCCCGCGATCACCGACTTCACGGTGATGGTCGACCAGACCTCGCACATGTTCATCACCGGACCCGATGTCATCAAGACGGTCACCGGAGAGGACGTCGGCTTCGAGGAGCTGGGCGGAGCCCGTACGCACAACACCACCTCCGGTGTCGCGCACCACATGGCGGGCGACGAGAAGGACGCCGTCGACTACGTCAAGTCGCTGCTGTCGTACCTGCCGTCCAACAACCTCTCCGAGGCACCGGCCTTCCCCGAGGAGGCCGACCTGGAGACGACCGACGAGGACCGCGAGCTCGACACCCTCATCCCCGACTCCGCGAACCAGCCGTACGACATGCACACGGCCATCGAGCATGTGCTGGACGACGGCGAATTCCTGGAGACGCAGGCGCTGTTCGCGCCGAACATCGTCACCGGCTTCGGCCGGGTCGAGGGCTACCCGGTCGGCATCGTCGCCAACCAGCCGATGCAGTTCGCGGGCTGCCTGGACATCAACGCCTCCGAGAAGGCCGCGCGCTTCGTGCGTACCTGCGACGCCTTCAACGTCCCCGTGCTGACCTTCGTCGACGTGCCCGGCTTCCTGCCGGGCGTCGACCAGGAGTACGGCGGCATCATCCGCCGCGGCGCGAAGCTGATCTACGCCTACGCGGAGGCGACGGTCCCGCTGATCACGGTGATCACGCGCAAGGCCTTCGGCGGCGCGTACGACGTCATGGGCTCCAAGCACCTGGGCGCCGACCTCAACCTGGCCTGGCCGACCGCGCAGATCGCGGTCATGGGCGCACAGGGCGCGGTGAACATCCTGCACCGCCGCACCATCGCGGGCGCTCAGGACGTCGAGGCGACCCGCGCGGAGCTGATCCAGGACTACGAGGACACGCTCCTCAACCCGTACATCGCGGCGGAGCGCGGCTACGTGGACGCGGTGATCATGCCGTCGGACACGCGCTCGCAGATCGTGAAGGGCCTGCGTCAGCTGCGTACGAAGCGGGAAAGCCTGCCGCCGAAGAAGCACGGCAACATCCCCCTCTAGGAAGGGACCTGACGATGATCAAGGTCGTACGAGGAAATCCCACCCCGGAGGAGCTGGCCGCCGCACTTGCGGTGGTTCAGGCCCGCGCCGCGGCGACGGCCGCGGCGGTGGAAGGCGCGCCGCTGCCGCCGGAACAGTGGTCGGACCCGGCGCGGATCGCCCGCACGCGACGGCCGCTGCCGGGCCCGCGGGCGTGGGCCCGCAGCTACTGGCCGGTCTGAGCCCCGGACCCCGTGCCTCGATCGCCGGACGGGCTGACATTCCAGCCGGTCCGGCGATCGAGGGCATGAGCCCCTGACAGAACAGCAGGCCACGTAGTCCTCGCGACACCGGAAATTGGCCCGTTGTCGGCCCACCGGTTGAGTACCCGTACTCAGGCGCCGCCCGGCCCCCCGCAGCAGGATCGAAGACATGCTGTGGTCCGACCCGGAGAACGAGCCTCCGAAAGAGCTGCGCGAGACGCAGGCGATGATGCGCCGCGCGGGCCTCCTGCTGGCCCTCGCCATGGTGGTGGCGATGTTCGTGGTCGGGCTGCACTGACCGCCGCCTACGATGACCCCATGACCGCTCACCGCCCCCGCCTCGTCCTCGGCTCCGCCTCCCCCGCGCGCCTCAATCTGCTGCGCCAGGCCGGACTCGCCCCCGAAGTGATCGTCAGCGGCGTGGACGAGGACGCGCTGAGCGCACCGACCCCGGCCGAGCTGGCTCTGGTACTCGCCGAGGCGAAGGCCGCCGCCGTGGCCGCGCGCCCGGAGGCCTCCGGCGCGCTCGTCGTCGGCTGCGACTCGGTCCTCGAACTCGACGGCGAGGCCCTCGGCAAGCCGTCCGACGAGGAGGACGCGACCGCCCGTTGGAAGAGCATGCGCGGCCGCTCCGGCATCCTGCAGACCGGCCACTGCGTCGCGGACACGGCGACCGGCCGCAGCGTGTCGGCGACCGCCTCGACGACCGTGCGCTTCGGCGAGCCGACGGACGCCGAGATCGCCGCGTACGTCGCGAGCGGCGAACCGCTGCACGTGGCGGGCGCGTTCACGCTGGACGGCCGCTCGGCGCCGTTCATCGACTCCATCGACGGCGACTACGGCAACGTGATCGGGCTCTCGCTGCCGCTGCTGCGCACGCTGCTGGCCGAGCTCGGCTTCTCGATCACGGATCTGTGGACGGACTGAAGCACCCCCGCCCCGGGGCGGGTTGACGTCAGTCGAGCGTCAGAATCACGTCAGACTCGACACCGGCTCGGGGCCCGGTGAGGGCGGGCTCGGGCCCGCCTCACGACCGGCTCGGATCCCGCTCAGGCAGGTGCGGCGCCGTTCGTCGGAGCGGGCTCGTTGCGGGTCTCTTCCTTCTGTCGCTTCCCGCCATTTCCGTACGCCAGCAGCACCAGGACGATCAGTCCGAGCACCACCATCATGAACGCGAACGCCTCCCAGCCGACGAGACCCACCGTGAGCGCGCCCAGCACGCCGTGCGTGATCGCGCACGAGATCAGCAGGATCCGGGCGACGCGCCCCGGGGCCCGGTCGCGCAGGCCGGTCAGCAGCAGGACCACACCGCAGGCGGCGAGGTAGAGACCGAAGATCCCGCCCATCACCCATGTGCCCGTGACCATCGCGTCCGGGTCCAGGTCGGCGAGCGACATGCTCTGCTTGTCGACGAACGTGGCGAGGATCCCGTTGATCACCACGATGCCGATGGCCTCCACCAGCAGAACAAGTGCGGCCACCACGGCCACCGGTCTGCGCGCCACGGCGCCCCCAACCCTCTGTTACCGGAAGTACGTACGACATCGTGAACGCTACTAACGGGTAAAGGGCGGGACAAGGGGCGCGGCACGCTCGGTCTCACAGCAAAGAATCATTGGGCCATTCGTAGGGACTCGACAAAGAAACGCGCCCGGCCGCTGGCGCCCAGAACAGAGACCTGTGCCACACCACGGGGTTACTGTGCGAGGAAGGAACCCGTCGTACCTTGGTGCGACAAGGGATTTCGCGACTTGCGCGAGCCTCGAATCACGCTCCGTGTGGCATAGCTCACCATTGGGGACGGGTCGAAGGACGGTGTGCGGCTTCCCTAAACTCAGCTTGTTTCAAGGAGGGAGCCATCGTGCGCAAGGTGCTCATCGCCAACCGTGGCGAAATCGCTGTCCGCGTTGCCCGTGCCTGCCGGGACGCCGGGATCGCGAGCGTAGCCGTCTACGCCGATCCGGACCGGGACGCATTGCATGTCCGCGCGGCCGACGAGGCGTTCGCCCTGGGCGGTGACACCCCGGCCGCCAGCTACCTGGACATGGCCAAGGTGCTCCAGGCCGCGAAGGACTCGGGAGCGGACGCCATCCACCCCGGATACGGCTTCCTCTCGGAGAACGCGGACTTCGCGCAGGCCGTGCTGGACGCCGGTCTGACGTGGATCGGCCCGCCGCCGCAGGCGATCCGCGATCTGGGTGACAAGGTCGCCGCCCGTCATATCGCCCAGCGCGCCGGCGCGCCGCTGGTCGCCGGTACGCCCGACCCGGTCGCCGGCGCCGACGAGGTCGTCGCCTTCGCCCAGGAGAACGGGCTGCCGATCGCGATCAAGGCGGCGTTCGGCGGTGGCGGCCGCGGTCTGAAGGTCGCCCGCACCCTCGAAGAGGTGCCGGAGCTGTACGACTCGGCGGTACGCGAGGCCGTCGCCGCCTTCGGGCGCGGCGAGTGCTTCGTCGAGCGCTACCTGGACAAGCCGCGGCACGTCGAGACCCAGTGCCTGGCCGACAGCCACGGCAATGTCGTCGTCGTGTCGACGCGTGACTGCTCGCTGCAGCGCCGCCACCAGAAGCTGGTCGAGGAGGCGCCCGCGCCCTTCCTCTCCGAGGCGCAGAACGCCGAGCTGTACGCCGCGTCCAAGGCCATCCTCAAGGAGGCCGGTTACGTCGGCGCGGGCACCGTCGAGTTCCTCGTCGGTGTCGACGGGACGATCTCCTTCCTGGAGGTCAACACCCGTCTCCAGGTGGAACACCCGGTCACCGAAGAGGTCACCGGCATCGACCTGGTCCGCGAGATGTTCCGTATCGCCGACGGCGAGGAGCTCGGCTACGACGACCCGGCGGTGCGCGGTCACTCCTTCGAATTCCGCATCAACGGCGAGGACCCGGGCCGGGGCTTCCTCCCGGCCCCCGGCACGGTGACCACCTTCGCGCCGCCGTCCGGTCCGGGTGTGCGCCTCGACGCGGGCGTCGAGACCGGTTCGGTGATCGGCCCCGCCTGGGACTCGCTGCTGGCCAAGCTGATCGTCACCGGCGCGACCCGGCAGCAGGCGCTGCAGCGTGCGGCACGTGCGCTGGAGGAGTTCAACGTCGAGGGCATGGCCACCGCCATCCCCTTCCACCGCGCGGTCGTCACCGACCCGGCGTTCACCGCGGACCCCTTCCGGATCCACACCCGCTGGATCGAGACGGAGTTCGTCAACGAGATCAAGCCCTTCGCGGCCCCCACCGACGCGGACACCGAGGACGAGCCCGGCCGCGAGACGGTCATCGTCGAGGTCGGCGGCAAGCGCCTGGAGGTCTCGCTGCCGTCCTCGCTGGGCATGACGCTGGCCCGCACTGGCCTGGCAGCGGGCGCCAAGCCCAAGCGCCGCGCCGCGAAGAAGTCCGCGTCGGCGGCTTCCGGTGACACCCTCGCCTCCCCGATGCAGGGCACGATCGTCAAGATCGCGGTCGAGGAGGGCCAGGAGGTCAACGAGGGCGACCTCGTCGTCGTCCTGGAGGCGATGAAGATGGAGCAGCCACTGAACGCGCACCGCTCCGGCACCATCAAGGGCCTGTCGGCCGAGGTCGGCGCGTCGATCTCGTCGGGTGCGACGATCTGCGAGATCAAGGACTGACGTCCGGCCGAGTGTGTACGTGTGGGGCCTGCCCGGTACGACGACGGGCAGGCCCCACGCGTATGCATCCTGGACACTGAACGCCGGGGGGCGGACTCAGGGAGGACGACGCGATGGCGACCAGTACGGCAGTCGGCTCGGCGCGGCCGATGCGGGCGGATGCGCGCCGCAACTACGAACGGCTGCTGACCGAAGCGCGCGCCGTCTTCGCCGAGTACGGCACCGACGCCTCGCTCGAAGAGATCGCGCGGCGGTCGGGCGTGGGCATCGGCACGCTGTACCGGCACTTCCCCAACCGCCACGCGATGATGAGCGCGGTCTTCCAGGAGGCCCTGGCCGCACTGCTGGAGCGCTCGGGCGAACTGGCCTCGGCGGAGCAGCCCTGCGGGGCGCTGGTGGAGTGGCTGCGCGCCCTCATCACCCATGCGGGTGAGTACCGCGGGCTGGCCCGAGCGCTCATGTCGGCCTCGCACGACGAGACTTCGGCGCTGTCGGCTTGCAGCGTGCCACTGCGCGAGGCGGGCGAACGGCTGCTGATCCGGGCGCAGGAGAGCGGGGCGGTGCGGGCGGATGTCTCGATCGGCGACCTGATGCAGTTGACGAACGCGATCGCACTGGCGGCGGAAGAGGAGCCGGGGGACGCGGAGTTGGCGGACAGACTGCTGACGCTGACCCTGCGGGGTCTGAAGGGGAGCGCGGTGGCCCGGGCCTAGGCGATCCGGCGTGCCGTGGCCCGGGCTTGGGCGGTCCAGGCTGCCGACTCCGTGGTGCGCGGGCTGCCGCGCCTCGGGCCTAAGGCGGTCCAGGCTGCCCGGCACCGTGGTGCGCGGGTCCCGGGGGTCGCGCGGCTCGGGCCTGAGCGGTCCGGGTAGCCCCGTGCCGCGGTGCGCGGGTCCCAGGGGTCGCGCGGCTCGGGCCCGACGCGGCGCGCAGGCCCCCGGCTCCTCGGCGTCGGCGGCGATGAGGGGTCCGTATTGGTCACCCGGTGTTGGCAGCCAATCGGGGTCCCCCCGCGAAACCACCCACCGGAAAGCAACCACCAACGCCCCCTGGCCCAGGGTGGCCACGAACGCTGGAAACTCCGCGGCGAAGCCGCTGGAGTCTCGGGGCGTGGGGGCGTCAGCCCCCACCAACCCTCCCCCTTCGGGGGTCTGGGGCGAAGCCCCAGTTACGGGAAGGGGCGGGGTGGGGGAACAAGCCGCCGCCCGCACCACACGGCACCGGGCACCCCAAAGCCGCACCAACGCCCCCGGCCCACGGCACCCACGACCCCGGTGCCTATCGGCGGCGTAGGTCCGCCACCCTCGCCGCCCTCTCCCCCGGAGGTTCCGACGTCAGAGCGTTGCGCAGCTGAGGGCCCGGCCCGGCCCCGCCGCGGGTGCGGCGTTGGGACGGGAGCGGGACGTCGCGGCGGGGCTGGCGGCCGGGCGCGGCCGTGTCCGACGGCGCGCCCGAGCCCGCCACCGCGATCTGGACGCCCTGGTCCGCCAGCGCCTGGAGTTCCGTCGCCGCCCGGTCGTCGTGCGTCGGCGGCTCGTCCGTGACCAGCCGCGTGATCACATCCGTCGGCACCGTCTGGAACATCGTGTCGGTGCCGAGCTTGGTGTGGTCCGCGAGGACCACGACCTCCGCCGCGGCCTGGACGAGCGCCCGGTCGACGCTCGCCGAGAGCATGTTGGACGTGGACAGGCCACGCTCGGCCGTCAGCCCGCTCCCCGAGAGAAACGCCCGGGACACCCGCAGGCCCTGCAGGGACTGCTCCGCCCCGCTGCCCACCAGCGCGTAGTTGGAGCCACGCAGCGTCCCGCCGGTCATGACGACTTCGACCCGGTTGGCATGGGCCAGAGCCTGGGCGACGAGCAGGGAGTTGGTGACGACGGTCAGTCCGGGGACGCGCGCGAGCCGGCGGGCCAGCTCCTGCGTCGTCGTCCCCGCTCCGACCACGATCGCCTCGCCTTCTTCGACGAGGCTCGCGGCGAGATCGGCGATGGCCGTCTTCTCCGCGGTCGCGGACAGGGATTTCTGCGGAAAGCCGGACTCCCGCGTAAAACCGCCCGGCAGTACCGCACCGCCGTGACGGCGGTCGAGGAGTCCTTCTGCCTCCAGAGCCCGCACGTCCCGCCGTACGGTCACTTCGGAGGTCTGGACGACGCGGGCGAGCTCACGGAGCGACACGGCTCCGTTGGCGCGCACCATTTCGAGGATCAATTGGCGACGTTCTGCAGCGAACACGAAACTGACAGTAACCTGACCGACCGATACTTTTCAGCACTATGCGCCGAATAACAGAAGTTGCGCACAGACGGGACCGCCAAGTGGTATGGGCGGCCCGGGAGTTGATCAGTTGCCGGGTGGAGTGCCCGGGGTTCGTCGGGTTTGCGCCCGCATCACCCTTCGCCGGCCGCCTTGCGGGTGTGCAACTGCCGTGCCACCTCGGCGATCGACCCCGACAGAGAGGGGTACACGGTGAAAGCGTTTGCGATCTGTTCCACCGTCAGATTGTTGTCGACCGCGATCGAGATGGGATGGATCAGTTCGCTGGCGCGCGGTGAGACGACCACGCCGCCGACCACGATGCCCGTGCCCGGACGGCAGAAGATCTTGACGAAGCCGTCCCGGATGCCCTGCATCTTCGCGCGCGGGTTGCGCAGCAGCGGCAGCTTGACGACGCGCGCGTCGATGATGCCCCCGTCGACGTCCGCCTGGCTGTAGCCGACGGTCGCGATCTCCGGGTCGGTGAAGACGTTGGACGAGACGGTCTTGAGGTTCAGCGGCTGCACCGCGTCGCCCAGGAAGTGGTACATCGCGATACGGCCCTGCATGGCCGCGACGGAGGCGAGTGCGAAGACCCCGGTGACGTCACCGGCCGCGTACACGCCGGGAGCGTTCGTACGGGAGACCTTGTCGGTCCAGATGTGGCCCGAGTCCCTGAGCCGGACGCCGGCCTCCTCCAGGCCCATGCCCGCGGAGTTCGGGATCGCGCCGACCGCCATCAGACAGTGCGAGCCGGAGATGACGCGGCCGTCGGAGAGCGTGACCTCGACCCGGTCGCCGACGCGCTTGGCGGACTCGGCGCGGGAGCGGGCCATGACGTTCATGCCGCGGCGGCGGAAGACGTCCTCCAGGACCGCGGCGGCGTCCGGGTCCTCGCCCGGCAGCACGCGGTCTCGGGAGGAGACGAGGGTGACGCGGGAGCCGAGCGCCTGGTACGCGCCGGCGAACTCGGCGCCGGTGACGCCGGAGCCGACCACGATGAGCTCGTCGGGGAGCTCGGTGAGGTCGTACACCTGGGTCCAGTTCAAAATGCGCTCCCCGTCGGGGAGCGCATCGGGGATCTCGCGCGGGTGGCCGCCGGTCGCGATCAGCACGGCGTCGGCGGTCAGCGTCTCCTCGGAGCCGTCCGCGGCGGTCACGACCACCTTGCGGGAGCCGTCCATCGCCTGCCTGCCCACCAGCCGGCCGCGGCCGCGCATCACCCGGGCGCCGGCCCGGGTGACGGAGGCGGTGATGTCGTGGGACTGGGCGAGCGCGAGCCGCTTCACCCGTCGGTTGACCTTGCCGAGGTCGACGCCGACGATCCGGGCGGCCTGCTCCATCGGCGGGGTGTCGTCGGCCACGATGATGCCCAGCTCCTCGTGCGAGGAGTCGAAGGTCGTCATCACCTCGGCCGTGGCGATCAGGGTCTTGGAAGGTACGCAGTCGGTCAGCACAGAAGCCCCGCCGAGGCCGTCGCAGTCGACGACGGTCACCTCCGCGCCGAGCTGGGCGCCCACCAGGGCCGCCTCGTATCCGCCGGGTCCGCCGCCGATGATCACGATCCGGGTCACTGGGGTTACGCCTCGCGCTCTCGTTCGTTCTGCCGGGGTTCGGGGGGTGGCCCCTTTGGACTGCAGTACGTCCTCCATTGTCCCGCACGGTTCAAGTGCCCTCGCCCCGGGTCCCTTCATCGGTGAACCGCAACCACCCGCGCCCCTCCCGTACCCTCGATCCCATGTCGCTCTACGCCGCGTACGCCGGCAACCTCGACGCGCGGCTGATGTCCCGCCGCGCCCCGCACTCACCGCTGCGCGGCACCGGCTGGCTCAACGGCTGGCGGCTGACCTTCGGCGGCGAGCAGATGGGCTGGGAGGGGGCACTGGCCACGATCGTGGAGGCGCCGCGCTCCCAGGTCTTCATCGCGTTGTACGACATCGCCCCGATGGACGAGGACTCGATGGACCGCTGGGAGGGTGTCGGCCTGGACATCTACCGGCGCATGCGGGTCCGGGTGGACACCCTGGACGGCGAGGAGCCGGCCTGGGTGTACGTGCTGAACGGATACGAGGGCGGGCTGCCGTCAGCGCGCTATCTGGGGGAGCTGGCCGATGCGGCGGACTCGGCGGGCGCTCCGCACGACTATGTGATGGAGCTGCGGAAGCGGCCTTGCTGATGCGTTCACCGTCGCGTTCGTGGGAAACGACAAGGCAACGATCCGAAGACCGGCTGCTGCGTCATCTACGCGCGTAGGAAATGACCGGCTACCCTCGTCGGCGTGAACGCATCTGTGAATCCGGACCTCAACGGCGTTAGCGCCGACCCCCACGCCGCAGCCGACGCCGCCGCCGCGCGCCTGCGCGAGCTGACCGGCGCCGAGACGCATGACGTAGCCCTGGTGATGGGCTCCGGCTGGGCACCGGCCGTCGACGCGCTCGGTACGCCCGAGGCCGAGTTCCCGGTCACCGACCTGCCCGGCTTCCCCCCGCCGGCGGTCGAGGGCCACGGCGGCACGATCCGCTCGTACCGCATCGGCGTGAAGCGGGTGCTGGTCTTCCTGGGCCGTACGCACTTCTACGAGGGCCGTGGCGTGGCCGCGGTCTCGCACGGGGTGCGGACGGCGGTGGCCGCGGGCTGCAAGACCGTCGTGCTGACGAACGGCTGCGGCGGTCTGCGCGAGGGCATGCGCCCCGGACAGCCGGTGCTGATCAGCGACCA
Organism: Streptomyces sp. NBC_00322; assembly: GCF_036147535.1. Taxonomy (NCBI): domain Bacteria; kingdom Bacillati; phylum Actinomycetota; class Actinomycetes; order Kitasatosporales; family Streptomycetaceae; genus Streptomyces; species Streptomyces sp. NBC_00322. The sequence goes on from NZ_CP108019.1 coordinate 3,536,486, forward strand.
CATCAACCTGACGGCGGCGTCGCCGATCATCGGCGCGAACTTCGTGGACCTGACGGACCTGTACTCGCCGCGGCTGCGGGCGCTGTGCAAGGAGATCGACGCGTCGCTGGAGGAGGGCGTGTATGTCCAGTTCCCCGGCCCGCACTACGAGACGCCGGCCGAGATCAACATGGTCCGCGTCATGGGCGGCGACCTGGTCGGCATGTCCACGGTCCTCGAGGCGATCGCCGCGCGGGAGGCGGGCGCTGAGGTGCTGGGCATCTCCCTGGTCACGAACCTGGCGGCGGGGCTTACGGGGGAGCCGCTGAACCACGAGGAAGTGCTGCAGGCGGGGCGGGATTCGGCGGCGCGGATGGGCGAGCTGCTGACGCGGGTGCTGGACCGGATCTGACGGTCCGGCTCCGCGGGGGCTTTGGGGTGCGGGGTCGGGGGTGCGCCGGTGCCGCGCGGCGCGGGTCTTGGCGTCCGTTGCGCGGGCCCGTCGCACGGCGCGAGTTCCGGGTTCGCCCGCGAAACCACCCACCGGGCAGCAACCACCAACGCCCCCTGGCCCAGGTCCACCACGAATGCTGGAAACGCGAAGCCGGCGCCGTTCCCCGTCGGGGTCCGGGTCTGGGGCGGTTCGCCCGCGCCGGGGCACGCGGCCCCGCACCGCTCCCGGGAGGCCAGGGCACAGCCCCCGTGCGGCGCAGCCGCGTCGATACAGCCGGGAAGGGGCGGGGTGGGGGAACAAGCCATGCACCCGCCCCACCTCGCCCCGCACACGCGGACGTCCGTCCAGAATGGCCGGGCGACCAAACCACACGAGAGGCGGACCAACCGTGCAGCAGGACCTCATCGCGCGGGCCAGCGCGTGGCTGGCGGAGGACCCGGACAGTGAGACCCGGGACGAGCTCGGCAAGCTCATCGAGGCGAAGGATGTCGACGAACTCGCCGCGCGGTTCAGCGGCACGCTGGAGTTCGGGACGGCCGGGCTGCGCGGCGAGCTCGGGGCCGGGCCCATGCGGATGAACCGGGCCGTGGTGATCCGGGCGGCCGCCGGGCTCGCCGCGTATCTCAGGGCGAAGGGCCAGGGCGACGGCCTCGTCGTCATCGGGTACGACGCCCGGTACAAGTCCGTCGACTTCGCGCGCGACACCGCCGCGGTGATGGTCGGCGCGGGGCTCCGCGCCGCCGTGCTGCCGCGCCCGCTGCCGACCCCCGTGCTCGCGTACGCCATAAGGAATCTCGGCGCGGTGGCCGGGGTCGAGGTCACCGCCAGCCACAACCCGCCGCGCGACAACGGCTACAAGGTCTACCTCGGCGACGGCTCGCAGATCGTGCCGCCCGCCGACGCCGAGATCGCCGCGGAGATCGCCGCCGTGGCGAGTCTGGACGACGTGCCGCGCGCCGTGAGCGGCTGGGAAACCCTCGGTGACGAGGTCCTGGACGCCTATCTGGCGCGTACGGACGCGGTCCTGACCCCCGGCTCCCCCCGCACCGCCCGCGTCGTCTACACGGCCATGCACGGCGTCGGCAAGGACGTGCTGACCGCCGCCTTCGCCCGTGCCGGATTCCCCGCGCCCGTCCTCGTACAGGAGCAGGCCGAGCCCGACCCGGCGTTCCCGACGGTCTCGTTCCCCAACCCGGAGGAGCCGGGGGCGATGGATCTCGCCTTCGAGACCGCTCGCCGGGTCCGGCCCGACATCGTCATCGCCAACGACCCCGACGCGGACCGGTGCGCCGTCGCCGTCCCGGACGGCGGGGACTGGAAGATGCTCCGCGGCGACGAGGTCGGCGCGCTGCTGGCCGAGCACCTCGTCCACAAGGGCGCCCGCGGCACGTTCGCCGAGTCGATCGTGTCCTCGTCCCTGCTGGGGCGGATCGCCGACGCGGCGGGGCTGCCGCACGAGGAGACGCTGACCGGCTTCAAGTGGATCGCCCGTGTCGAGGGCCTGCGTTACGGCTACGAGGAGGCGCTCGGCTACTGCGTCGACCCCGAGGGCGTACGCGACAAGGACGGCATCACCGCCGCGCTGCTCGTCGCCGAGCTGGCCTCCGAGCTGAAGGAGCAGGGCCGGACACTGACCGATCTGCTCGACGACCTCGCCGTCGCGCACGGGCTGCACGGCACCGACCAGCTGTCCGTGCGGGTCGAGGATCTGAGCATCATCGCGAACGCCATGCGCAGGCTGCGCGAGCAGCCGCCGACCGTGCTCGCCGGGCTGCGGGTCGTCTCGGCCGAGGACCTGAACCGGGGCACGGACAAGCTGCCGCCCACGGACGGCCTGCGCTACCACCTCGACGGCGAGTTCAAGGCGCGCGTCATCGTCCGCCCGAGCGGCACCGAGCCCAAGCTCAAGTGCTATCTGGAGGTCGTGGTCCCGGTCGCGGACGCGAGCGAACTCCGGGGCGCGCGCGAGCGGGCCGCCGAGATCCTGGACGGGATCAAGCGGGATCTGGCGGAGGCCGCCGGCATCTGACCCCGGTACGCGACCACAGGCCGACCACGAGACCCGACCGCCCGAAAGGGTGATTCTCGTTCGGAGTCGAGGCGGCTGCGCCCGCTCGCCGGGATCGTCCGGGCAATGGTGACCCGGTGTCGCCTGCGGCGCGTACATGCTGCTGGTGTGGAAGGGCCCGCCATAAGGGTGTTGGGGCGGGCGGCCCGTTTGCGCGGGGCGCTGCCCTCGCGGCGCGAAACGGCAGGGCCGCCCGGGCCCTGAGGGCGCCGTGCCATAAGCCGCGAGGCAGCGAAACAGTCCCGCGAGACCGCCCGCTGCACCCCGTGGCGCGAAGCCGCCGCCGACGGACGCACAGCGGCGTCAGCGCCCCGGTCCCGTCAGGGCTTCGGAAAGGGACGGGGCGGGGACCCAACAGCCCGCGCCCCGGACCCCGCACAGCCTGCGCGTCAGCCCGTCGCCAGCAGGATGACCAGCAGCACCGCACCCGCCACCGCCGGCGCCGCGATCTCGTACGCCCAGCGGACCTGCGGCTCACCCTTCGCACCCGGCTTGCCCGCATTGCGCTCCAGCAGCTCCCGCAGATCCGCCATCGCCCGGTCCGCCGCGGGCATCAGCGGCGAGGAGTTGGTGGAGTCGGCGCCTGTCGGCGTCCGGCCGCGCGTGACGCCGTTCGCGGGCGAGAGCGGGCGCCGCGCGGCCCTCTTGCGCGCCCGCAACGAGACGGGGATGGCCCAGAGCTGGTACTTCGTATCTTCCTGGGTGAAGACCTCGCAGGAGTACCCGGCCCGCACATCCGCGACGGCCGCCCACGGAATCGTGATCGTCCGGAAGGGGTTCCTGACCCGCATCCGGTCGTCGTTCGCGAAGACCGCGGGCCGCAGCGTGAAGGCGACCACCAGCGGGACGGCGAACAGTGCCCCGGCGAGGGCCGCCCACGGCGTGCGCCCCTCGCCCCGTACGACCGCGTCTCCGGTGAGCCAGGCGATGAGCGCGAGCAGCAGCACTCCCCCGGCCATCCCGGCGGGCGACCGGAAGACCCGGTCGGCGTACGTGGGCTCGGTGGGCTGCTGGGGACTCGTCATGACTCCGATTCTGCCGTACGTCCCCGCGCCGCCGACCCGGTCCACCCCGCGCCCGGGGGACAAGCCCTCGACCCCACCCCCTGTACAGGCCGCTACGCGCGTAGATATGCTCATCTGGTGACCATGCCCACCATCCCCACCGCATTCGCTGACGTGACCGCGTCCGACAGCACACTGCGGCGCTTCCTCCACGGCCTGCCCGGCGTCGACGCCGTCGGCCTGGAGGCCCGCGCCGCAGGGCTCGGTACGCGTTCGATCAAGACCACGGCCAAGGCGTACGCCATCGATCTGGCCATCTCGATGATCGACCTGACGACGCTCGAAGGCGCGGACACCCCGGGCAAGGTCCGGGCGCTCGCCGCCAAGGCCGTCCACCCCGACCCGACCGACCGCACCACTCCCTCGACCGCGGCGGTCTGCGTCTACCCCGACATGGCCGCGATCGCCGCCGAGGCCCTCAAGGGCTCCGGCGTCAAGGTCGCCTCCGTCGCCACCGCCTTCCCGGCCGGCCGCGCCGCGCTCGACGTGAAGCTCGCGGACACCCGCGACGCCGTCGCCGCCGGGGCCGACGAGATCGACATGGTGATCGACCGTGGTGCCTTCCTCTCGGGCCGCTATCTCAAGGTCTTCGAGGAGATCCGCGCCGTGAAGGAGGCCGCGGGCCCGGCCCGGCTGAAGGTCATCTTCGAGACCGGCGAGCTCTCCACGTACGACAACATCCGCCGCGCCTCCTGGCTCGGCATGATCGCCGGCGCGGACTTCATCAAGACCTCGACCGGCAAGGTCGCGGTCAACGCCACCCCCGCCAACACCCTGCTCATGCTGGAGGCTGTGCGCGACTACCGCGCGCAGACCGGCATCCAGATCGGCGTGAAGCCCGCGGGCGGCATCCGCACCAGCAAGGACGCGATCAAGTTCCTGGTCCTGGTCAACGAGACCGTGGGTGCAGACTGGCTGGATAACCACTGGTTCCGCTTCGGCGCGTCGAGCCTGCTCAACGACCTGCTCCTGCAGCGTCAGAAGCTCGCCACCGGCCGTTACTCCGGCCCCGACTACGTGACGGTGGACTGATCACCATGGCATCTGCATCTGCATCTGTATTCGAATACGCGCCTGCACCCGAATCGCGGTCGATCGTCGACATCGCGCCGTCGTACGGCCTGTTCATCGACGGCGAATTCACCGACTCCGCCGACGGCAAGGTCTTCAAGACGGTCTCCCCCTCCACCGAGGAGGTCCTCGCCGAGGTCGCCCAGGCCGGCGCCGAGGACGTGGACCGTGCCGTGAAGGCGGCCCGCAAGGCGTTCGAGAAGTGGTCGGCGCTGCCCGGCCAGGAGCGTGCCAAGTACCTCTTCCGTATCGCACGGATCATCCAGGAGCGCTCGCGCGAGCTCGCCGTCCTGGAGACCCTCGACAACGGCAAGCCGATCAAGGAGACCCGCGACGCGGACCTCCCCCTGGTCGCGGCGCACTTCTTCTACTACGCGGGCTGGGCCGACAAGCTCGACCACGCCGGCTACGGCGCGGGCCCGAAGCCCCTCGGCGTCGCGGGCCAGGTCATCCCCTGGAACTTCCCGCTGCTGATGCTCGCCTGGAAGATCGCCCCGGCGCTCGCCACCGGCAACACCGTGGTGCTGAAGCCCGCCGAGACGACCCCCCTCTCCGCCCTCTTCTTCGCGGACATCTGCCGCCAGGCGGGCCTGCCCAAGGGCGTCGTCAACATCCTTCCGGGATACGGCGAGACCGGCGCCGCGCTCGTCGAGCACCCGGACGTCAACAAGGTCGCCTTCACCGGCTCGACCGCCGTCGGCAAGGCGATCGCGCGTTCCATCGCCGGTACGGACAAGAAGGTCACCCTGGAACTGGGCGGCAAGGGCGCGAACATCGTCTTCGACGACGCCCCCATCGACCAGGCCGTCGAAGGCATCGTCTCCGGCATCTTCTTCAACCAGGGCCAGGTCTGCTGCGCGGGCTCCCGCCTGCTGGTCCAGGAGTCGGTCGAGGACGAGGTGCTCGACTCCCTCAAGCGCCGGCTCTCCACGCTGCGCCTGGGTGACCCGCTGGACAAGAACACCGACATCGGTGCGATCAACTCCGCGGAGCAGCTGGCCCGTATCAAGGCCCTGACCGAGACGGGCGAGGCGGAGGGGGCCGAGCGCTGGTCCGCCCCGTGCGAGCTGCCGAGTTCCGGCTACTGGTTCGCGCCGACCCTGTTCACGAACGTCACGCAGGCGCACCGGATCGCGCGCGACGAGATCTTCGGCCCGGTCCTGTCCGTGCTGACGTTCCGTACGCCCGACGAGGCGGTCGCCAAGGCCAACAACAGCCAGTACGGCCTGTCGGCGGGCATCTGGACGGAGAAGGGCTCCCGCATCCTCGCGGTCGCGAGCAAGCTCCGGGCCGGTGTCGTGTGGGCCAACACGTTCAACAAGTTCGACCCGACCTCGCCCTTCGGCGGCTACAAGGAGTCGGGCTTCGGCCGCGAGGGCGGCCGTCACGGTCTGGAGGCCTACCTCGATGTCTGAAGCGACTCGTCTTGGCGTCCTCAAGACCTACAAGCTGTACGTCGGGGGCAAGTTCCCCCGCTCCGAGAGCGGCCGGGTGTACGAAGTGACCGCGAAAACATCAGCCGCTGGCGCGGCGGGCAAGGGCAAGTGGCTGGCCAACGCCCCCCTCTCCTCCCGCAAGGACGCGCGTGACGCGGTCGTCGCGGCCCGCAAGGCCTTCGGCGGCTGGTCGGGCGCGACCGCGTACAACCGCGGCCAGATCCTCTACCGCATCGCCGAGATGCTGGAGGGCCGCAGGGACCAGTTCGTACGCGAAGTCGCGGACGCGGAGGGCCTGTCCAAGTCGAAGGCCGCGGCCGTCGTGGACGCGGCGATCGACCGCTGGGTCTGGTACGCGGGCTGGACCGACAAGATCGGCCAGATCGTGGGCGGGGCGAACCCGGTCGCGGGCCCGTTCTTCAACCTGTCCACCCCCGAGCCGACCGGCGTCGTGACGATCCTCGCGCCGCAGGAGTCGTCGTTCCTGGGGCTGGTCTCGGTGCTCGCCCCGGTGATCGCGACGGGCAACACGGCGATCGTGATCGCTTCGGAGAAGTCCCCGCTCCCGGCGCTCTCGCTCGGCGAGGTGCTGGCCACGTCCGACCTTCCCGGAGGCGTGGTCAACGTCCTCTCGGGCCGGACCGCGGAGATCGCCACGCCGCTGGCCTCGCACCAGGACGTCAACGCCATCGACCTCACCGGTGCCGATGACGTACTGGCGAAGGAGCTGGAGATCGCGGCGGCGGACAACCTCAAGCGCGTCCTTCGTCCACAGCCTGTGGATTTCTCGGCCGATCCCGGCACGCACCGCCTGACCGCCTTCCTGGAGACGAAGACGGTCTGGCATCCGACGGGCTCACTCGGCGCGTCCGGCTCGGCGTACTGACCGGTCCGGCCCCCATGGCCGAGCCCCCTGCCGCCCCGTCCGGCGGCAGGGGGCTCCTTCATGCCCGGCTCAGGCCGCTCAGGCCCGGCTCAGGCCCCGCTCAAAAGGGCAGCATCGCGGACGCGCCGCCCACCACCGGCAGGTCCTCGACGGCCTGGCCCTGGGTCAACTGGTCCGTCGCCGTCGTCGTGCCGACCGGCTTGAAGTCGGCCACCTGGGTGGCAACGCCGTTGTTCAACGGGTCGACGCCGGTCTTGGCCAGCGGGTTGAGCGGGAGGCTCTTGAGCTGCCCGACACCGGCCACCGAGTTGGTGACCAGGCCGGTCGGACCCTGGGCCTGGTCCGCGTCGAGCATGTCGAGGCCCACGGGTGCCGTCGGCGCGGCATGCGCGGCGGCCTCACCCGCACCGAGGGCCGCGGCCACCGCCGCGACGGTCAGACCCGCACGCAGCAGGGTGAGCCGCCGGGACTGGGGAGCTGTGTGACGTGCCATGGGATTCCTGACTGAGTGGGTAATCGGACGAGTACGCAGCGTAGTTGAGGTGTGATGCTCAATACCAACGCCCGCCCCGAGGGGTCCCCTTCACGGGTCAATGCCTCACACTGGTGTCCCGTGACCTCTTCCCCCATGCCCACTCGTGTCGTGCTGCTCTCGGGTCCCTCCGGGTCCGGAAAGTCCTCCCTCGCCGCCCGTACCGGTCTGCCGGTGCTGCGCCTGGACGACTTCTACAAGGAGGGCGACGACCCGACGCTCCCGCTGGTCGCGGGCAGTTCGGACATCGACTGGGACTCCCCGGCGTCGTGGGACGCGGACGCGGCGGTGGCGGCGGTCGCGGAGCTGTGCCGTACGGGACGCACGACAGTGCCCGTGTACGACATCGCCACGAGCTCGCGCGTCGATGTGGAGGCGTTCGCCATCGACCGCACGCCGTTGTTCGTGGCGGAGGGGATCTTCGCGGCGGACATCGTCGGGCGCTGCCAGGAACTGGGCGTACTGGCGGACGCGCTGTGTCTGCGCGGCCGCCCGTCGACGACGTTCCGCCGACGGCTGACACGGGATCTTCGCGAGGGCCGCAAGTCGGTGGGCTTCCTGTTGCGCCGCGGCTGGCGCCTGATGCGCGCGGAACGGGGCATCGTGGCCCGCCAGACGGAACTGGGCGCGTTCCCCTGCGGCAAGGCCGAGGCCCTCGGCCGCCTCGCGGCCGCGGCAGCGGGCCGCCGCCGGACGCCTGCGGCGCGCACGATGGCCTGACGGGGTTCTCCCCGCCCACCCGCTCATGACCGTGGGGGTACGGGGGTACCCCCACACCCCCGCGGTTCGCAGCAGCTTCGCGCCGCGCCCGGAGCCGGTACGGAAGTCCCGCGCCGCGCGCCTGCGGGGATGTACGGAAACCCGGGCCCCCGAGCTGGGAGGAGCTCAGCCCGCTCCCCGAACCAGCCAGGAAGCGCCGGTCGCGGCCGGCGTCCGCCGTAAACCGCCCGCATGTACCGCAAGCAGCCATGGAGCAACCCCCACGCAGAGCAAGCGCCTCCGCGAAGGCGGCGCCGGTTCAGGCGCAAGGCACAGCGCAAAACGCGGCGGGGCCGGACAAGACCCCCCGGCCTGTCCGGTCCCGCTCTGTATCCCCCGTGGCCCCCGTGACCCCCGTGGTCCCCCGTTCCCGCCGTCTCCCCCGAAACGGCGGCCCCGTTCCCCCCGTTGCCCTCAGGCCACCAGCTCGCCGAAGGACTCTTCCTCGTCACGGCCGAAGCTGAGGACCTCGTCCTCGCGCAGCCGGCGGAGCGACCGCCAGATGCTCGACTTCACCGTGCCGACACTGATGTCCAGGATTTCCGCGATCTCCGGGTCGGTGCGGCCCTCGTAGTAGCGAAGGACCAGCATCGTCCGCTGGAGTTCGGGCAGCCTGGCCAGCGCCTGCCAGAGCACCGCGCGCAGTTCCGTACCCCGCATCGCGTCGGTGTCGCTCGCCGTCTCCGGCAGCTCCTCCGTCGGGTACTCGTTGAGCTTGCGCCGGCGCCACGCGCTGATGTGCAGGTTGGTCATCGTGCGGCGCAGATATCCCCCGACCGCCGCCTTGTCGCTGATCCTGTCCCAGGCCCGGTACGTGGAGAAGAGGGCGCTCTGCAGCAGATCCTCCGCCTCGAACCGGTCCCCGGTCAGGTGGTACGCGGTCGCGTACAGAGAGGCGCGGCGTTCCTGCACGTAGGCGGTGAACTCCGCCTCCGACAGGCTCGTCCGCTCCCCCGTGGCCTCTCCGTACGCCGCACCGCTTGCCCCCACGTTCGCGTCAACGACCGTCATGTACGACGGCTTGTGCTGACGCCCGGCGCTGCGAACGCACCCCCGCCCGTTCACCGCGCCGGACTTCTCGGTGCTCCTCACGACGTCGTGGAGACGCGTGACAACTGCGCTTGAGTTGGTGCTGTGCAGTGCGTTCATCTCGCGCCCCCCGTCGAGTGGCTGTTTCCGTCCGTGTGCCAAAAAGATTGCCCGGGCAGTTTCATGGCGCTGTCCGTCGACTGTCACAGGCCTGTCACAGGGCCCACCGGAGTCTCGTTGATCAGCGGTCCGGGCCCGGTCAGGACCCCCTCGCGAACCGTGGAACAAAGCGCTCGAAACGCCTCTCACAAGGGGAGGAGTCGTGTGAGAGCGCACCAGCAGTCGAACTACGGCTCCCCCATGGGACAGAATGACCTCCGTGCCTTTCCTGTTGCTGATCGAGGACGACGACGCCATCCGCACGGCCCTCGAACTCTCGCTGTCACGCCAGGGCCACCGAGTGGCCACCGCGGCGACGGGCGAGGACGGCCTGAAACTGCTGCGTGAGCAGCGGCCGGACCTGATCGTGCTGGATGTGATGCTGCCCGGGATCGACGGTTTCGAGGTGTGCAGGCGCATCAGGCGCACCGACCAGCTGCCGATCATTCTGCTGACCGCACGCAGCGACGACATCGATGTGGTCGTGGGTCTTGAGTCGGGCGCGGACGACTATGTCGTCAAGCCCGTGCAGGGCCGCGTGCTGGATGCCCGGATCCGTGCCGTACTGCGGCGCGGTGAGCGGGAGTCCACCGATTCGGCGACCTTCGGCTCGCTGGTGATCGACCGATCCGCGATGACGGTCACCAAGAACGGCGAGGATCTGCAGCTCACGCCGACCGAGCTGCGGCTGCTCCTCGAACTGAGCCGCAGGCCCGGGCAGGCGCTGTCGCGGCAGCAGCTGCTGCGGCTGGTGTGGGAGCACGACTACCTCGGCGACTCACGACTGGTGGACGCGTGCGTGCAGCGGCTGCGCGCGAAGGTGGAGGACGTACCGTCCTCGCCGACCCTGATCCGTACGGTGCGCGGTGTGGGTTACCGGCTGGACGTCCCCCAGTGAGAGATGTGCACGCCATGACCCCCGTGAACGGAAGCACTCGGTGAGCGGTGCCGCGAAGCGCGCGATACTCGCCGGACTTCGCTGGACGAGCCTTCGGCTCCGTCTCGTCGTCGTCTTCGCCCTGGTCGCACTGACCGCCGCCGTGTCCGCCTCGGGCATCGCGTACTGGCTCAACCGGGAAGCCGTGCTGACCCGTACGCAGGACTCGGCGCTCGGCGACTTCCGCCAGGGGATGCAGAACCGGGCCGCCGCGCTGCCGCTGCGGCCCACCCAGAGCGAACTGCAGAAGACCGCCGAGCAGATGGCCGGAGGCAACGCCGGCTACAGCGTGCTGCTCATCGGCGAGCGCGACAAGGGCAAGCCGATCGTCGGCGCCTCCGATCCGGACAACTTCACGCTCGACGACGTCCCGGCCAAGCTGCAGGAGGCCGTCAACGAGCGGCAGGGCGTGGGCGCGGGCAACTCCGTCCCGTACCACCTCTACTGGCAGCGCACCCAGCGCCACGGCAGGCCCTATCTGGTCGGCGGCACGCGGATCATCGGCGGCGGCCCGACCGGCTACGTGTTCAAGTCGCTGGACCAGGAGCGCCAGGACCTCAACTCCCTCGCCTGGTCGCTGGGGATCGCCACCGCGCTTGCCCTGGTCGGCTCGGCGCTGCTCGCGCAGGCCGCTGCCACCACCGTCCTCAAGCCGGTGCACCGGCTGGGCGAGGCGGCCCGGCGGCTCGGCGAGGGCAAGCTCGACACCCGGCTGCGGGTCTCGGGCACGGACGAACTCGCCGAGCTGGCAAGGACGTTCAACAAGACGGCCGAGTCGCTGGAGAAGAAGGTCGCGGACATGAGCGCGCGGGAGGAGTCCAGCCGCCGCTTCGTCGCCGACATGTCGCACGAGCTGCGCACCCCGCTGACCGCGCTCACCGCCGTGGCCGAAGTGCTCGAGGACGAGGCCGACAGCCTCGACCCGATGATCGCGCCCGCCGTGCACCTGGTGGTCAGCGAGACCCGTCGGCTCGGTGACCTCGTCGAGAACCTGATGGAGGTCACCCGCTTCGACGCGGGCACGGCCAGGCTCGTCCTGGACACGGTCGACGTCGCCGACCAGGTGACCGCCTGCATCGACGCGCGCGCCTGGCTGGACGCGGTGGACCTGGACGCCGAGCGCGGGATCATGGCGCGGCTCGATCCGCGCAGGCTCGATGTGATCCTGGCGAATCTGATCGGCAACGCACTCAAGCACGGCGGTTCGCCGGTACGGGTGTCGGTGCGGCCGGTCGACCACGAGCTGCTGATCGAGGTACGGGACCACGGGCCCGGCATTCCCGAGGACGTGCTGCCGCATGTCTTCGACCGCTTCTACAAGGCGAGCGCCTCGCGGCCGCGCTCCGAGGGCAGTGGGCTCGGGCTGTCGATCGCGATGGAGAACGCCCATATCCACGGCGGCGACATCACCGCGGCCAATTCGGCGGACGGCGACGGCGCGGTGTTCGTGCTGCGGCTGCCGCGCGACGCCTCGTCGCTGAACGACGGCGACGGGCACGGCGACACGGACGCGGACCAGGACCCCGCGGACGACCGGGGAGAGGAAGGCACGCAGTGACACGCGTGAAGGGCCGTACCCGGCGCACGGCAGCGGCACTCGCCGTACTCATGGGCGTGGCCGTCCTCGGCGGCTGCGGGATCCGGCCCACCCAGGTGCCCGTCGACGCCGGTCCCGCGCCTTCGCGGGTGCCCTGCGAGGTGACCGGGGAGAACATCACGCCCCAGGCACAGCCGCAGGGCGTCCCGGTCCGCGTCTACCTGGTCTGCGCCTCCCAGCTGGCGTCCGTGGACCGTACGGCTCCGATGTCCGACGGGAAGGCGGGCGACAGCCGTCTTCGGGCCGCCCAGGCGCTCCTCGACGAGCTCGAGAAGGAGCCTTCGGCGCCGGAGCACGAGGCGGGCTTCGCGACGTACGTACGAGGACCCCTCACTCTGAGCGGCGCGCGCAAGGGAGATCCGGCGGGGACGCTGCGGCTGAGCCGCCAGCCGGAGGATCTGCCGACGACGGCGCTTGCCCAGATCGTGTGCACCTTCGCGGAGAGCCGGGCGGGAGCGGCCGACGGCTCGGTGCTGCTGGGCGGGCCCGGGGATTACGCGCCCCGCGGGTACCAGTGCTCGGCCGGAGCCAAGGAGCGGCCCCAGGAGGCCGTACCGACGCTCGGCGCGCTGCCCTCGGCGTCGTAGAGAGTCCCCCGAGCGTCCCGCGGAGCTTCCTCTTCGAGGCGGGCGGAACCGATTCGCGGGAAGCGTGCGTCTTGGGGGGCGTGCAGCGTCAAGGTCCGGCAGGCAGTGCCGCCATCCACTTCCGCGCGGCGGGGGTCATCCTCCTCCTCGCGCATCTGCTGCTCGTTTCCTGGCTGATGCTGCGCCCCCTCGATGTGGCGTGGGTGACGGCCGCGAATCTCGAGCCCCTCGCCGGTATAAAGGCGGATATCGCGCTGGGCCCGGTGGAGGCCGCGCGCCGGATCGGCGAAGGTCTGCTGCTGCTCGCGCCCCTCGGCGTACTGCTGCCCATGGCGGGCGGCAAGCTCATCGTCTCTCCGCTGGCCTCGCTGACCCGTACGGTCGCGGCCGGGGCCCTGCTGTCGCTCGGCATCGAGCTGCTGCAGACCGGGGTCCCCGGGCGGGTGCTCGACGTGGACTCGCTGCTGCTGAACACGGCCGGGGTGGCCCTGGCCCATCTGGCCGTCGTGCCCGCGGGCCGGGCCCGGCTCCGCCGCAGGCAAGGGCGGACATCCGCGGCGGGCTCCTCCCGGCGGCAGCGCGGGGCCATGCTCCGGGATGACGCGTCTCAGGGGGCGACCCCGACGATTCCCAGGGTCGGGATCGCCCCGTAGAGCGACGCTTTGACCCCCCTCGCGGAGCCACCATGGATGCATCGGGAGCACGACAGAGATGCTCCCCGGAAGGTTCTCGCGAAGGAGCCCACCATGGCCGCACTTGTCCGCCCCCGAGACGGACGCATGATCGGCGGAGTGTGCGCAGCGCTGGCACGGCGCTTCAGCACCTCCGCGACGACGATGCGTGTGATCTTTGTTGTCTCGTGTCTGCTGCCCGGACCGCAGTTCCTGATCTACCTGGCGCTCTGGGCGCTGCTTCCCTCGGAGAAGACCGCCAGTACGGCCTGGTAGTACGCAGCCGGCCGGACCGGCCGGGCCGCCCTTCTCAGCCGGCGAGCACCTGGGCGACCTTCGCCAGCTGCTTGTCGGCGACCGCCTGAGGGACCCGCGGCACAGTACGCCGCGCCAGGTCGAGCGCCATGAAACGCGCCACGGTCGCGCCCTTGCGCACCACGACCAGATGGATCGGGACCTGGGCGCCGTCGCCTGACCCCACGGTGGTCCAGCTGACGGTCTCGTCGGCGCCGCTGACGGTGAAGGCCGCGGTCTTCACCTCGCGGTAGTCGCCGCTGCGGCCGTCGAGGGTCGCGCTGAAACCCTCGCCACAGCCCGCGACCGCCGACGTGAGCGACTGCATCAGCTTTCCTGCCGCCGCCTCGCTGTACGAACTGAGCGAGGCGGACACCGCGAGGCCGAGGCTCTGCAGTGACCCGAGCCCACGGTTGACGGTGTCCCGCGCCTGCGGGCTCGGCCTGTCGCCCATCGCGTCGGCGAGCGGCTGGCACTTGTGCCTGTCGGCGGCGGGCTGTCCGGAGGGCGCGAGCGCGCTCTTCCCCGGGGACACCTGGAAGCCGGGCAGATCGCCGGTGGCCAGCGCGGCCCGCTCCAACTGGGGCCCGCTGAGCGGCTCGGAGGCCTCGGCACCACCCTTGGCGGTGTCGGGGCTGCGGCCCGTCTGCGTACCGGCAGGGCTGCTCGTGCCCTTGGCGGGCTGCTTGCCGTCGTCACTCGTACAGGCCGTGGCCAGCAGGAGCGCGGGGACGGTGACAAGTGCGGTCAGTCCTGCGGTCTTCACGCGCATGGCGGCGATCCTGGCACACGGATGTGGGGCGCACACCCGGTTCGGGTGTGCGCCCCACATCCGTGTACGGAGCGTACGGAGTCTGCGGAGTGCGTCAGCCGCCGAGACCGGGCAGACCGCCGGTGGGCAGACTGCTCGTGGGCAGACCGCTCGTGGGCAGACCGCTCGTGGCCTTGCCGACCGGCAGGCCGCCGAGCAGGCTGCCGACCGGGTCGGCCGCGTCGGCGTTGGGCAGCACCTTGCTGGCCGCCCCCTGGACCGCGCCGGGCAGCGTGCTCGTGCCGCCGGCCAGCGACTCCGGAGCACCGGCCGGAAGCTGCGTCAGAGCCTCCTGGACGGGCGCGACGCTGGTGACGGTGTCCAGCGAGGTGGCGGAGTCGGGGAGCGCGGGCGCGGCGGTTGCGGTGCCCGCGGCGGCAGCGGCGAAGGCGGCGCCGAGAGCGGCGACACCGAGAGTCTTGGCAGCAGACTGCTTCATCAGGGATGAGTCCTTGGGACGGGGATATCGAGCGGCTCTGCAAGCTAGCCAGCCGTAGTCTGCGCCCGCAAACACCACGAAGCGGCCGGGTGTTGACGGTCCCGGCCGCTTCGGAGTGCCCGCGCTCAGTCCTCGACGGGGGAAGAGTCGCTGGTCGTGGCGGTTTGCCGGAACAGCCATTCGGATTTCAACTCGGCGTAACCCGGCTTGATGACGTCGCTGATCATTGCCAGTCGTTCATCGAAAGGAATGAACGCCGACTTCATCGCATTGACGGTGAACCACTGCATGTCGTCGAGCGAGTATCCGAAAGTCTCGGTCAACAGCTCGAATTCCCGGCTCATGCTGGTGCCGCTCATCAGCCGGTTGTCGGTGTTGACCGTGGCCCTGAAGTGGAGTCTGCGCAGCAGTCCGATGGGGTGCTCGGCATAGGAAGCGGCCGCGCCGGTCTGCAGATTGGAGGTCGGGCAGAGCTCCAGCGGGATGCGCTTGTCCCGTACGTATGCGGCGAGCCGCCCCAGCTTCACGGCGCCGTCGTCGGACACCTCGATGTCGTCGATGATCCGCACACCGTGTCCGAGCCGGTCGGCGCCGCACCACTGGAGCGCCTGCCAGATGGACGGCAGTCCGAAGGCCTCGCCGGCGTGGATCGTGAAGTGGTTGTTCTCCCGCTTCAGATACTCGAAGGCGTCGAGGTGACGGGTGGGCGGGAAGCCCGCCTCGGCGCCCGCGATGTCGAAGCCGACGACGCCCATGTCGCGGTAACTGTTGGCGAGTTCGGCGATCTCCAGGGCGCGGGCGGCGTGCCGCATCGCGGTCAGCAGGGCGCCGACGCGGATACGGTGACCGCTCGCGCGGGCGCGCCGCTCGCCCTCGCGGAAGCCCTCGTTGACGGCCTCGACGACCTCTTTGAGGGAGAGTCCGGCTTCCAGGTGCTGCTCGGGGGCGTAGCGCACCTCGGCATAGACGACGCCGTCCTCGGCGAGATCCTCCGCGCATTCGGCGGCGACGCGGAACAGGGCGTCACGGGTCTGCATGACGGCGCAGGTGTGCGCGAACGTCTCCAGATAGCGCTCCAGGGAGCCGGAGTCGGCGGCCTCGTGGAACCAGATGCCGAGCTTGTCGGGCTCGGTCTCGGGAAGCGCTTCATAGCCCGTCTCGCGGGCGAGTTCGATGATCGTGCCCGGACGAAGCCCGCCGTCGAGGTGATCGTGGAGGAGCACCTTCGGAGCGCGGCGGATCTGGTCCGCGTTGGGCGTGTTGAGGGTCTGGCTCGTCATCTGCGCACTCTAGCCCCTACGCGCGTAGAGAGCGCCGCGTCGATACGTAACAGTGACCGTGCGTACGGGTGGAGTACACCTGTCCTTCTGAGACTGTTCTGCCATGGCAGACCACGCACTGCCCCTGTGGTGGGGGCGTCCGGAAGGCGCGGCGGCAGCGACGGTGGCAAGGGGAGCGCGAGGGAGCCGGACGCCGCCGAGTGCGCGGCTGGGAAGGCCGGCGGGCGGACGCGCGTTCGGCACGGACTCGGCGGTGGGCGGGGTGGTGCTGCTCCTCCCCGACGGCGAGCCGGAGTCGGTACGCAGGCCCTCGGCGCTGTCGTACGCGGCGGCGCTGCCGCTGGGCCGCACGCTGGCCCGCGCGGGCCGCACGGACGGCCTGGCGGTGCACGCGGTCCACTACCGCTGCCGCGGCTGGAACGGCCCGGACGCGCACCTGGCGGCGGACGCGACGTGGGCGGTGGAGGAGGTGGTACGGCGCTACGGCGACGTCCCCGTCTGCCTCACGGGCCACGGCATGGGCGGCCGGGCGGCCCTCCGGGCGGCGGGCCACCCGGCGGTCAACTCGGTGCTGGCGATGGCACCCTGGCTGCCGGAGGACGATGTGGCGGCCACGCCGGAGCCGGTGAAACAGCTGGTGGGCCGCCAGGTGATGATCGTGCACGGCACGAACGACGCGCGTACGGACCCGGAGCTCTCCTACCGCCTTGCAGAACGCGCGAAGAAGACGAACCGCGACACGTGCCGCTTCGAGGTCCACTCGGACGGCCACGCGCTGCGCCAGCACTATGAGGAAGTCCTGGCGCTGGCGGCGGATTTCGTCCTGGGCGCCCTGTTCACGCGCACCTTCGCCCGCCCAGTGGCCGACGCCCTGGCGGCCCCGCCGCCCCTGGGCCTCCGCATGCCGCTCGCGGCAGGCTTCGGCCGCTCCCTCCGCAACTGAGCCGGTCCGCTGCGACCGCGGAATGGGCCCGGGCGGCCGGGGTGCACCCATGCCGGCGGCGCCGGGCTCGGGGCTTGGCCCGGGCGAAGCCCTGGCCACCCGCCGCGCGGAGTTGCGGCGCCGCGGGGCCGGGGGTACCCCCGTACCCCTGTATTCCAAGGGGCGGGCGGGTGGGGGAACAACCCCCGGACGTCAGTCCGGCAGCAGATGGCCCCGGCGTGACAGCAAGAACCGCTTGAACGCCGCCACCGGTGCCGTATCCACGTGGCCGTCCAGCCAGGCCACGCCGATTTCGCGGGCCGCGCGCGGGGACGTCACCGTCAGTTCGACCACTCCCGGGCGGGCCACCGCCGGGGGTGGGAGCAGGGCCACGCCCAGGCCCGCGGCAACCAGGCCGCGCAGGGTTTCCGCCTCCTCGCCCTCGAAGGCGACGCGCGGGGTGAAGCCCGCCTCCGCGCAGAGGTCGTCGGTGATGCGCCGCAGGCCGTAGCCCGGCTCCAGGGTGACGAAGGTTTCGTCGGCCGCTTCGGCCAGGCGGATCCGCTTGCGGGCGGCCAGGCGGTGGTCGTCCGGGACCACCAGCCGCAGGCGCTGCTCGTCGAGGCGGCGGGCGACCAGGTCCGGTGCGTCCGGGACCGGTGAGGTCAGGCACAGGTCGAGCTCCCCGGCCCGCAGGCGCTCGATCATCGCCTCGCCGTAGTTCTGGACGAGGGTGAAGCGGATACGCGGGTGGTCGGCCCGAAAGGCCCGGATCAGGCCGGGCACCGTCTCGGAACCCATCGTGTGGAGGAAGCCGAAGGCCACCTTCCCGGACGCCGGATCCGCGTCCGCCTGGACCGACTCCGCCGCCCGTTCCACCTCCGCGAGCGCGCGCTCCACGGACGTGAGGAAGGTCCGGCCCGCCGGCGTCAGCGAGACGGTGCGGCCCTTGCGGGCGAACAGCACGACCCCCAGGTCCTGTTCGAGGCGCACGATGGCCCGCGAGAGCGTCGACTGGGGCACCCCCATCTCCTGCGCGGCACGCGTCACATGCTCGTGCCGGGCCACCCCGGCGAAGTACGCGAGCCGCGGAGCGAGCAGCAACGCGATGTCTTCTTCGTAACTACTCGGTGACAGTCGCGCCTGTGAGCTGTGTTGATGCACCATGGGATCGATTATCGCCATTCCGTGCATTGGACGCATGAGATGTCGCGGCCTACGTTCGATGCATGTCTCCCGCCAGTACCAAGGCGTCCACCATCACCGTGGACGCCCGCACCGACCACCGCCTGACCCCCTCCTCCCCCGGCTACCGCCGCATGAGCTTCGCGCTCTTCGCCGCCGGAGTGGCCACCTTCGCCCTCCTCTACTCCACGCAGGCGCTGCTGCCCGCCGTCTCCGCCTCCTTCGGCGTGAGTGCGAGCGCCGCCAGCTGGACGGTCTCCGCCGCGACGGGCGCGCTGGCCCTGTGCGTACTGCCCATGAGCGCACTCTCCGAGCGCTTCGGGCGGCGCTGCGTGATGACCGCCTCGCTCGCGGTCGCCGTCGTGGTCGGGCTGCTCGTGCCGTTCGCGCCGAGCCTGGAGTGGCTGGTGGCGCTGCGCGCCGTGCAGGGTGCGGCGCTCGCCGGTCTGCCGGCCTCGGCGATGGCGTATCTGGCGGAGGAAGTACGCCCCAAGGCACTGGTCGCCGCGATCGGCCTGTTCGTCGCGGGCAACAGCATCGGCGGCATGAGCGGCCGTATCGTCACCGGCTGGGTGGCCCAGCTCTGGGGCTGGCGCGCGGGGCTCGCCGCGGTCGGCCTGATGGCGGTGGTGTGCGCGCTGGTCTTCCGCGCGCTGCTCCCCAAGGCCCGCCATTTCACGCCCGGTTCGCTCAACCCGAAGGCGCTCACGAAGACCGTCCGCGGCCATCTCGCCGACCCGCTGCTGCTGCGGCTGTACGCGATCGGCGCGCTGTTCATGACCGTCTTCGGCGCGGTCTACACGGTGATCGGCTACCGGCTGGTCGAGGCGCCGTTCGGTCTCCCGCAGGGCGTCATCGGCTCGATCTTCCTGGTCTACCTCGTCGGCACGGTGTCCTCCGCCGCCGCGGGCGGGCTGGTCGGCCGCCTGGGCCGCCGCGGCGCGCTGTATCTCGCGGTCACCACCACCGCCGCGGGCCTGCTGCTGTCGCTGGCGGACTCGCTGCCCGCCGTACTGCTGGGCCTGGTCCTGATCACCGCGGGCTTCTTCGCGGGCCACGCGGTCGCCTCGTCCTCGGTGAGCCGTACGGCGAAGACGGGCCGCGCCCAGGCCTCCGCGCTCTACCAGTCCGCGTACTACCTGGGCAGCAGCGCGGGCGGAACGCTCGGCGCGATCGCCTTCCACTCCGGCGGCTGGGCGGGCACGGTCCTGCTCGGTCTGCTCGCCGTGCTCGGCGTCGTGTCGATCACGCTGTACGGGACCCGGGTGGCCCGTGCCGAGCACCGGCTGGTTCTCGCCACGGCCCGCCGCTGAGCCGGGCGCTTGGCCCGGTGCTCCCACGGGCACTGACCCCGGCGCCGACATGCACTGAGATTCCATAGAGAATCCGTACAACTCCAACTCCCCGACGCGTGTCAAACCGACAGACGGCGAAGGGGAGTTGGTGGCTGTGACGAACACGAACGGGCGACGCGCGGGGATAGCGCTCGGACTGACCGGGCTCGTGGTCCCGCTGACGATGGCGCTCGGCAGCGCGCCCGCGCAGGCGGCCTCGTGCACGACGTCCACGGGCCCGTACCAGAGGCAGGTGGAGAAGTTCCTGGGCCGCCCGGTGGACGGAAAGCAGTCGGCGGCCGACTGCAAGGCGATCCAGACCTTCCAGGGCTGGCACGGCATCAAGCCGGCCATCGGCTACGCGGGCGTGATCACCTGGCGCACCATGAACACGATCCTCCAGCAGCGGGCGGCCGGAAAAACGCCCAACAGGGCGGGCAAGTGCCCGGTCAACAAGGGCCGTATCGCGTGCGTGGACCTCACGCGCCAGCTGACCTGGATCCAGGACGGCGCGAAGCTGAAGTACGGCCCGGTGCCGGTGCGTACGGGCAAGGACGGCACCGAGACGCGGACCGGCGCCAAGAAGATCTACTGGCGGAGCATCGACCACTGGTCGACGCTCTACAACGTACGGATGCCGTACTCGCAGTTCTTCGACCGCGGACAGGCATTCCACTCCACCACGAAGTCCATGTACAACCCGCCGGGCTCGGGCGGTTGTGTGAACATGCGGCCCGCGGACGCGAAGGCATACTGGAACCTGCTGAGAAACGGCGACGACGTCTACGTCTACGGGCGCAAGCCCGGAACCTGACCCCACTGTCAGTCCCCTCCTGTAGGTTCCGAAGGGCTGGTGCCGATGGGCGACAGGGGTGGACCCGATGAGTGATCTGGCAACGACGAAGGATCTCGATTCCCGGCTGGAGCAGTACCGGCGCGAGCTGACGGGTTACTGCTATCGCATGCTGGGCTCCGCCTTCGAGGCGGAGGACGCCGTCCAGGACACGATGGTCCGGGCCTGGCGCAATTTCGAGAAGTTCGAGGGGCGCTCGTCACTGCGCTCCTGGCTCTACCGCATCGCGACGAACGTCTGTCTGGACATGCTGAACGCCGGCAACCGCCGGGCCCGCCCGATGGACCTCACGGCACCCACCCCGGTGGCCCAGGCACAGCTCACCTCCCGCCCGGAGATCACCTGGCTGGAGCCGGTGCCCGACGGGCGGGTGCTGCCGTCGGTCGCCGACCCGGCCGAGACGGCGGTGGAGCGGGAGACGATCCGGCTGGCGTTCGTCGCGGCGCTGCAGCATCTGCCGCCCAAGCAGCGGGCGGTGCTGATCCTGCGCGAGGTGCTGGCCTGGAAGGCGAGCGAGGTGGCTGAGCTGCTGTCCACCTCGGTCGCCTCCGTCAACAGCGCGCTGCAGCGGGCGCGGGCGACGCTCGCCGAGTCGGAGCCGGCCACGACGGACGCTGCCGACCCGCTCGACGAGGAGCAGCAGAAGCTCCTCGACCGCTATGTCGCTGCCTTCGAGGGGTACGACATGAAGGCGCTGACGGCGCTGCTCCACGAAGACGCGACCATGTCCATGCCGCCCTACGACCTGTGGCTGCGCGGCCACGACGACATCGTGGGCTGGATGCTCGGCGTCGGCGAGGTCTGCCGGGGCTCGAAGCTGGTCCCGACCGTGGCCAACGGCTCCCCGGCCTTCGCGCACTACCACCCGAGCCAGAGCGGCGAGGGGTACGAGCCATGGGCGCTCATCGTCCTGGAGGTCAGGAGCGGCATGATCGGCGGGATGGACTTCTTCCTGGACACCAAGCGCTGGTTCCCGCTGTTCGAGCTGCCGCCGCTGCTGGACAAGGAGGGCGCGCCCACGGGCGAGGCGACGGGTTAGGCCGCGGTCAGGCGACGGCCTCGCCGAAGCCGACCAGATCGAGGAGCGCCCGCAGCTCGGGCCGGGCATCGCGCAGCCCGATCCGGCACCCCCGTCGCCGGGCGGTGAGCTGCAGCCGGGCGAGAGCGTTCACGGCGGCCAGGTCGGCGTGGGTGAGTTCGCCGACGTCGCAGATCACCTCGGTGGCATCGCTGTGGATGAGCCGCGCGGCCAACTCCTCACACAGGCGCGGCACATCGGCCGGTACCACTCTCCCGGCGATGCGCACGACGATGGGCTGCGTGGCGTCCACACCGAAGGGACTGTCCCTGCGGCCGGAACTCATCGCGATACCCGGTCTGGGGCCATGACCCACCTTCCCGTCCCTCGCAGGGGCGGATATGCCCTGCTCTGTGGACCGCCGGGCGGGGCGAATCTCATCGGCTCGTCGCTTTCCAGCGCGAAAACGGGACCGGTGGCTCGCGCCGCCGGTCCCGTTCCCGTTCTCGTACTGACAATGCGTCAGGCGATACGGTCCAGCACGATCGGGTTCGCGGTGAACTCGGTGCCTGCCGGGGCGACGTCGTACGCCGACTTCAGCGAGTCCAGCGCGTAGTCGAACCTCGAAGGCGTGTCCGTGTGCAGGGTCATCAGCGGCTGCCCCGCCGTCACCTGCTCCCCCGGCTTGGCGTGCAGCTCGACACCCGCGCCCTCCTGCGTCGGGTCCTCCTTGCGCGCGCGGCCCGCGCCCAGGCGCCAGGCGGCGACGCCGACGTCGTACGCGTCGAGGCGGGTGAGCACACCGGAGGCGGGGGCGGTCACGACGTGCTGCTCACGGGCGACCGGGAGCGTGGCGTCGGGGTCACCGCCCTGGGCCGCGATCATGCGGCGCCAGACGTCCATCGCGGAGCCGTCGGCCAGGGCCTTGGCGGGGTCCGCGTCCTTGATACCGGCCGCGTCCAGCATCTCCCGGGCCAGCGCCAGGGTCAGCTCGACGACATCGGCGGGGCCGCCGCCCGCCAGGACCTCGACGGACTCCCGGACCTCCAGGGCGTTGCCGGCGGTGAGGCCGAGCGGGGTGGACATGTCGGTGAGCAGCGCGACGGTCTTCACTCCGCTGTCGGTGCCCAGCGCGACCATGGTGGAGGCCAGTTCGCGGGCGTCTTCGATGGTCTTCATGAAGGCGCCGGTGCCGACCTTGACGTCCAGGACCAGGGAGCCGGTGCCCTCGGCGATCTTCTTGGACATGATCGAGGAGGCGATCAGCGGGATGGCCTCGACGGTGCCGGTGACATCGCGCAGCGCGTAGAGCTTCTTGTCCGCGGGGGCCAGGCCGTTGCCCGCCGCGCAGATCACCGCGCCGGTGGTGTCCAGGACGTGCAGCATCTCCTCGTTGGAGAGCAGTGCGCGCCAGCCGGGGATGGACTCCAGCTTGTCGAGGGTGCCGCCGGTGTGGCCGAGGCCGCGGCCGGACAGCTGCGGTACGGCGGCGCCGCAGGCGGCGACCAGGGGCGCGAGCGGCAGCGTGATCTTGTCGCCGACGCCGCCTGTGGAGTGCTTGTCGGTGGTGGGGCGGGAGAGCGCGTCGAAGTTCATGCGCTCTCCGGAGGCGATCATCGCGGCGGTCCAGCGGGCGATCTCCGTACGGTTCATGCCGTTCAGGAGGATCGCCATCGCCAGCGCCGACATCTGCTCGTCGGCGACCTCACCGCGCGTGTAGGCGTCGATGACCCAGTCGATCTGCTCGGGGCTCAGTTCGCCCCGGTCCCGCTTGGTGCGGATGACGGAGATGACGTCCATGGAATTCCTCCAGAGTGGCTCAGAGTCGCTCTACGCGCATAGAGAAAGCGTAGGGGAACGGCCCTTCCGACGAAGCGGAAGGGCCGCGAGGTTTGCTAACCGAGATGCCCCGGCCCGAAGGCCTGCGGAAGCATCTCGGAGAGCGGGACGACCCCTGCCGGGGTCTCCACCAGCAGCTCGGGGCCGCCGAATTCGTACAGCAGCTGACGGCACCTGCCGCACGGCACCAGAATCTCGCCGCGGCCGTCCACGCAGGTGAAGTGCGTCAGCCGGCCACCGCCGGTGGCCTGGAGCTGGGAGACCAGGCCGCACTCCGCGCACAGGCTGAGCCCGTACGAGGCGTTCTCGACGTTGCAGCCGATCACCGTGCGGCCGTCGTCGACGCGCGCGGCCACGCCGACCGGGAAGGTCGAGTAGGGGGCGTACGCGTGCGACATCGCCTCGCGCGCCAGCTCGCGCAGCGCGTCCCAGTCGAACTCCCGGTCGGCGTCTTTCACTTGCCCTGGCCCCTCTTGTACGGCAGGCCGTCGGCCTTGGGCGGCCGCAGCCGCTGCGCGGACAGCGCCAGGACCAGCAGCGTGGTGACATACGGCGCGGCGTCCACGAACTGGCTGGGCAGCGCGTCGGTCAGTGCGTACCAGGCGTACAGGCCCGCGGCCACCGCGAGGCAGATCGCGGCCTGCCAGTGCTTCTTCTTGTACAGCTGCCAGGCGAAGGCCAGCACCAGCAGGATCGCCAGCAGCAGAAGCATGGCGTGGACGTTCTCGGCGCCGCCGCGCAGCTTGAGGCTGTCGGTGAAGCCGAAGAGTCCGGCGCCCAGCGCCATGCCACCGGGCATCCAGTTACCGAAGATCATCGCGGCGAGACCGATGTAACCGCGGCCGCCGGTCTGGCCCTCCTGGTAGATACCGGTGGAGACGATGGCGAGGAAGGCGCCGCCGAGTCCGGCCAGGCCACCGGAGACGAGGACGGCGATGTACTTGTACTTGTAGACGTTGACGCCGAGGGACTCGGCGGCGACGGGGTTCTCACCACAGGACCGCAGCCGCAGACCGAAGGATGTGCGCCACAGCACCCACCAGGTCCCCGGGACCAGCAGCAGCGCCACGATGGTCAGCAGCGACAGGTTGGTCACCAGACCGCCGAGCGCACCGGCCAGGTCGGAGATGAAGAACCAGTGCCTGGCCTGCAGGTCCGCCAGCCAGTCCGAGAGTCCCGGAATGGTGATGTCGTAGATCTGGTCGATGCGAGGGGACTGCTTGGAGGAGCCGCCCTCGGCCTCGGCGAAGGTGAAGTTAGATACATAGCGGGTGAAGCCGACGGCCAGGATGTTGACCGCCACACCGGAGACGATGTGGTTGACGTTGAACGTGACCGTCATGACCGCGTGCAGCAGACCGCCGAGCGCACCGCCGGCGATGCCCACCAGGACACCGGTCCACGGGCCCCACTGGTAGCCCGCCCAGGCACCGAACCAGGTGCCGAGGATCATCATGCCCTCGAGGCCGATGTTGACCACACCCGCACGCTCGGCCCACAGACCGCCGAGTCCGGCGAGGCCGATCGGCACGGCCAGCTGGAGGGCTCCGGCGACCTGGCCGACGGAGGTGAGGTCGTTGGCACCACTGATCTCCCGGACCAGCGAGAACAGCGCGAGGCCGCCCGCGATGATCAGAAGGATCACGGGCAGGGACAGCTTGCGGCGTCCGCCGCCCTTCTTGGGCGCGGTGGACACCATCGAGACGGTGCTCGTGGACTCGCTCATGCCGCGACCTCCTCACTCTTCTTGGCCTGCGCGGCAAGCTCCTCGCCGACCTTCTGCTGCTGTCGGCGAAGCCCGTACTGGCGCACGATCTCGTAGGACACGACGACCGCGATCACGATCAGGCCCTGCATGATCGTGGCGATCTCCTTCTCGTAGCCGTGCTGGTCCAGCTCGGCCGAGGCCTTGTCCAGGAACGAGAGGAGCAGTGCGGCGAAGAAGATGCCGATCGGGTTGTTGCGCCCGAGCAGGGCGATGGTGATGCCCGTGAAGCCGACACCGACCGGGAAGCTCAGGCTGTAGGTGTGGGTGTCGCCCAGCAGCAGCGGCAGACCGGCGAGACCGGCGACCGCGCCGGAGATCAGCATGGCGGTGAGGATCATCTTCTTGGCGTCGACGCCGCTCGCATGGGCGGCGGACTCGCTGGCGCCGGTGGCGCGCAGGTCGAAGCCGAATCGGGTGCGGTTGAGCACGAACCAGTAGACGATGCCCAGCGCGAACGCGACGAACGTGAAGCCGTAGATGGTTCCGCCGTCGACGTCCACGCCCGGGAACCAGCCGGACTCGGGGATCTCGCCGGTGTTCAGGTCGTTGGAACCGGGCAGCTGCACACCGAGGTTGGCGGGCAGGATCATCCAGGCGATCAGGCTGGTGGCGATCGCGTTCAGCATGATCGTGGAGACGACCTCGCTGACCCCGCGGGTGGTCTTCAGGACACCCGCGATACCGGCCCAGATGGCTCCGACGCCCATGGCGACGAGCACGATCAGCAGGATGTGGATCGGGCTTGGCAGATCGACGTTGGCGCCGACGACGGCGGCGAGCATCACCGCGAGGCGGTACTGGCCGTCCACACCGATGTTGAACAGGTTCATCCGGAAGCCGATGGCGACGGCGAGTGCGGCCAGGTAGTACGTACCGGTCGTATTGACGATGTTGACCTGTACGTCGGTGAACTGGGCCGTGTCGTACATGATTTGGTACGGCTCGATCGGATCACGGTCCGAGACGAGCAGCACGATCGAGGTGAGCGCGAAGGCCACGACCAGCGCGAGCGCCGGGCCGGCGATGCCCAGCAGCAGCCGGTCCTTGTCGAACTTCTTCATCGGCCCTCACCGTTCTCAGGCTGCTCGGGTGCTTCGAGGTGGCCGGTGGCAGCTCCGGTCATGGCCGAGCCCAGCTCCTCCGGGGTGATCGTGGCGGGGTCGGCGTCCGCGACCAGCCGGCCCCGGTACATCACCCGCAGGGTGTCGGAGAGCCCGATGAGCTCGTCCAGGTCGGCGGAGATCAGCAGCACCGCGAGGCCCTCGCGGCGCGCCTCGCGGATCTGGTCCCAGATCGCCGACTGCGCGCCGACGTCCACACCACGGGTGGGGTGCGCGGCGATCAGCAGCTTGGGGCTGTGGCTCATCTCGCGGCCGACGATCAGCTTCTGCTGGTTGCCGCCGGAGAGGGAGGCCGCGGTGACCTCGATGCCGGGGGTGCGCACGTCGTATTCGCGCACGATCCGCTCGGTGTCCTTGCGGGCACCCTTGAGGTCGAGCAGGCCCCGCTTGCTGTTGGGCTCCTCGGTGACATGGCCGAGGATGCGGTTCTCCCAGAGAGAGGACTCCAGAAGCAGACCGTGCCGGTGGCGGTCCTCGGGGATGTAGCCGATGCCGCCCTCGCGGCGCTTGCGGGTCGGCGCGTGCGAGATGTCGTCGGTGTCGAGCGTGATGACACCGCCGTCCGGGAGGCGCATGCCGATCAGGGTCTCGATGAGCTCGGTCTGGCCGTTGCCCTCGACACCGGCGACACCCAGCACCTCGCCCTTGTGAATGGTGAAGTTGATGCCCGCGAGGACCTCGCGGACGACACCGTCGGGGTCGGTCACGGTCAGCTTCAGGTCGGAGACCTGCAGCATCGGCACGTCCGTCACCGTCGACTCACGGGTCTCCGGCGAGGGCAGCTCGCTGCCGACCATCAGCTCGGCGAGCTGCTTCGTGGTGGTGGTGTGCGGGTCGGCGGTGCCGACCGTCGTACCGCGGCGGATGACCGTGATCTCGTCGGCGACCCGCAGGACCTCGCCCAGCTTGTGCGAGATGAAGATGACCGTGAGGCCCTCCGCCTTGAGGTCGCGCAGGTTGTCGAAGAGAGCGTCGACCTCCTGCGGGACGAGCACGGCGGTGGGCTCGTCGAGGATCAGGGTGTGGACGCCGCGGTAGAGGACCTTGAGGATCTCCACGCGCTGGCGGTCGGCGACACCGAGGTTCTCGACCAGGGCGTCGGGGCGCACGTTCAGCCCGTACGCGTCCGAGATCTCCTGGATCTTCTTACGGGCCCGGGCACCGATGCCGTACAGCTTCTCGCCGCCGAGAACCACGTTCTCCAGCACGGTGAGGTTGTCGGCCAGCATGAAGTGCTGGTGGACCATGCCGATGCCGCGCGCGATGGCGTCGGCAGGGCTGTGGAAGGTGACCTGATCGCCGTCGACGGTGATGGTGCCCTCGTCCGGCTTCTGCATGCCATAGAGGATCTTCATCAGGGTCGACTTGCCGGCACCGTTCTCACCGACGAGGGCGTGCACGGTGCCCTTGCTGACGGTGATGTCGATGTCGTGGTTGGCGACGACGCCAGGGAAGCGCTTGGTGATGCCGCGCAGTTCTACGGCGGCAGGAGGGCTGGACGCGTTGATGACGCACTCTCCTTGGCGGGAAAGGAGTAGGGAGGGCAGGCGGGACGGGCTGTGGAAATGCGGGCAGGGGGCGGGGCGAAGTTATCGCGTCCCAGCGCGCTCTACGCGCGTAGCACAGCCGAATAACAAAAACCGATGGCCAAAAACCGGGCCGGGGCCCGGAGGGGCGGCTGTGTGCCGCCGTCTCCGGACCCGCGTGCCTAAGGTCCTGGCGTGCCCGCGATTACGGAGCGGTCTTGACCTTGATCGTGCCGGCGGTGATGGCGGCCTTGGCCTTCTCCACCGCCGCGGTCACGTCGGTCATCTTGGTGTAGGCCGGGTTGGAGGCGGCCAGGCCCACGCCGTTTGCGGCGAGGCCGTAGCGGACCTCACCGGACTGCGGCTTGCCGTCCTTGACCGACTTGATCACGTTGAAGACCGCGCCGGAAACATCCTTGGTCACCGAGGTGAGGATGGATGCCTTGTAGGCCGCGAGGCCCTTCTGGTTGTACTGGTCGGAGTCGACACCGATGGCCCACTTCCCGGCCTTCGACGCGGCCTCGATCGAGCCCGAGCCCGCCAGACCGGCGGCGGCGTAGATCACGTCGGCGCCCGCGTCGAGCTGGCCCTGCGCGGCGGCCTTGCCCAGGTCGGGCTTGGAGAAGCCACCGAAGTCCGGCGGCTGCGTCAGGTACTGGACCTTGACGGTGACGTTCTTCTTGGTGTCCTTGACGCCCTGGACGTAGCCCGCCTCGAACTTCTTGATCAGCGGGGTCTCGACGCCGCCGATGAAGCCGACGATGTTCGACTTGGTCACCTTGGCGGCGGCGACGCCGGCCAGGTAGGACCCCTGCTCCTCGTTGAAGACCAGGTTGGCGATGTTCTTGCCGGTCTTGGAGGTGTCGTCGATGAGGCCGAAGGTGGTGTTCGGGAACTTCGGCGCGACCTGGGCGATGGCGGGGGCGTAGGAGAAGCCGACACCGATCACCGGGTTGTTGCCGGCGCGGGCCAGCGACGTGAGGCGCGAGACCTTGTCCGGGTCACCCTCGCCCTCGGTGGGCTCGGCCTCGGTGCCCTTGACCTTGAGGTCCTTCTCGGCCTTCACCAGGCCGGCGTAGGCGGCGTCGTTGAACGACTGGTCGCCACGGCCGCCGATGTCGTATGCGATGGCGACGTTGCCGCCGTTGCCCGAGCTGGACTCGGAGGACGAAGACGAAGACGATTTGCCGCCACACGCGGTGACGGACAGCGCGAGAGCCGCGGACGCGATGCCCACGGTGGCGATCCTGGTGATCCGGCGCACTGAGGGGCTCCTTAAAACCTGACCGAAAGCGCCAGTTCCGGCGCTGGTTTCGCGGCGATCGTAACGCGCGTAGATGTCAGTTAAAGCCCTGTTCATGAGTCGTTATCGTATCGTCGCGAACAGGCCATCAGCTTTGCGCGCAGTAGCGGCTCAAGAACGCAAGGTACACCCGCCGGGCCGCCGCCCGGCCCCGTTACTCGGCAGGACGGCGGATTTCTCCAAAGCCACCCGTCTGCGCAGCTATCCGCGCTCTGCGTCCAGCAGCGCGGCGGCGGTGAAGAGCTCGACACCGACCTGGATCGCGTGCTCGTCGGCGTCGAAGTCACCCCGGTGCAGATCACGGCGCGTCGTGTCGCCGGGCGTGCGCACGCCCAGCCGCGCCATCGCGCCCGGGACGTGCTCCAGGTACCAGGAGAAGTCCTCGCCGCCCAGGCTCTGTTCGGTGTCCTCGATTGCGCATGCTCCACGGCGAGCCGTCTGAGCGTCGCGCAGCAGCTCGGTCACGACCGGGTCGTTGACCACCGGCGGGACTCCGCGGATGTAGTTGATCTGCGACTTGGCCCGGTGCAGCGTGGCGATCTCGTCGATGGCGGCGTGCACCAGGTCGGGGGCCGCGCGCCAGCCCGGCAGATCCAGGCAGCGCACGGTTCCGGACAGTTCGGCGTGCTGCGGGATGACGTTGCAGGCGTGGCCCGACTCGATACGGCCCCAGGTGAGGGCGAGCCCGGAGCGGGCGTCGACGCGGCGGGCGAGCAGGGCGGGGACGTCGGTGACGATCCTCGCCGCGGCCGTGACCAGGTCGGTGGTCAGATGCGGGCGGGCGGTGTGGCCGCCGGGGCCGTCGAGTGTGACCTCAAGGCGGTCGCAGGCGGAGGTGATGGGTCCGGGCCGCAGCCCGATGACGCCCGCGTCGACCCGGGGGTCGCAATGAACAGCGATGATCTTGCCGACGCCGTCCAGCACGCCGGACTCCATGGCGTCGGGCGCGCCGCCCGGCAGCACCTCCTCGGCGGGCTGGAAGATCAGCCGGACGGGCTGGGGCAGCAGCCCCTGCCGGTCGAGCTCGGCCAGCACGAGCCCGGCGCCGAGGACCGTGGTGGTGTGCACGTCGTGCCCGCAGGCGTGCGCCCGGCCGGGGACGGTGGAGCGGTAGGGCACCTCTGTCTTGGTGTCGGGGATGGGAAGCGCGTCGATGTCCGCACGGATCGCGAAGAGGGGACGTACCCCGTCCCAGCTGCCGATGTCACAGATGAGTCCGGTGCCGATGGAGAGCACGCGCGGCGTGAGGCCCGCCTGCTCCAGGCGCGCCTTGAGCGCCGCGGTGGTACGGAACTCCTGGTTGCCGAGTTCCGGGTGCATGTGCAGGTCGCGGCGGAAGGCGATGAGCTCGTCGCGCAGCGGCTCGGAGAGCGTGCCTGGCAGTGCGGCTTCCCCGGGCTGGTCGGCCTCGGACTCGCGGGACATCAGTTGGTTCACCTGTTGAAGAGTAGGCCCAGACAGGGGTCAACTGACCACTGATCAACAAAAGTTCAACCCGATAGGGGAAGGAAAGATGGCCGCGAGGTGCATAGTTGCACGCTCGTGTGGGTAAGCTCACTCCTCTTCTCTACCGTAACGCGAGTGGGCGAGCGCGCCTCTTATGCGGGCGCCGGCAGCCGCTGGACGTCGCGGGCCGTCCCCGTCACTCCCGCCAGAAATCCCTGCGCCCGCGGGGATGCGCTGTCTCTGAGCCACTCCGGGGCGATGTCGCAGACGGCCACCTGGATGCCCGTACCCACCAGGGCGAGCGGCAGGGTGTGCACGACGGTCGACGGAAAGCTGAGGACCGTACGGCCGATCGGGCCACGGCGGGCGATCAGCTCCAGCGGCAGGTCCGGGCGGACGATCTCCAGGCCGGTCTCGACGGCGAGGCGGTGGAGCTTGTCCGAGCTCTCCCGGCGGTGGGCGAAATAGCGGGTGGCGCCGTGCGTACGGGCCAGGGCGGCAACCGCTTCCACATACTGGTCCAGGTCCACGACCCCCGTCTCCACCAGGGACGTGCCCACCAGGTCCGCGCCCCGGGTGATCTTGGGCGGGCCGAAGCGGGAGCGGGTCCACGCGAAGCGGTTCGGTGTGACGGTGATCCCCGGCGGCGGCTCGACCGGCATCGAGGTGAAGACCTCGACCTGGCGGCTGCGGGAGGGCGTGAGCCTGCGGCGGGCCAGAAAGGTGACGGGCGCGAGGACGAGCTCGCGAGGGCCCCGCCTGCCGCGCCGGTGCCAGCGCACCAGCTTCTCGCCGCGCGCGAGCTGCGCGACGAACTCCATCGTGGCCGTGCCGTCGTCGACGATGGTCAGATCCCTGCTGCCGGTCATGGTCAGCAGTAGCTGTACGTAGCGCGAGAACGGGTCACCTATGACGATGCGCTCGGCCCGGTGGAGCATCGGGGCCAGCTCCCGCACCGTCTTCAGCGGGGCCTTCGTCCCGCCGCGCGCCTCCTGCCAGCGCACCGTGAAGCCCTCGTCGCGGGCCAGCTCCGCCATCCGGCGCAGCTGGCCCCGCGACATGGGGTCGGTGGGCGACAGGACGACCACCGTGAGTTCGGCGACCGGCAGGCGTGCCGCCGCTGCCGGGCCGGTCGGCTGTGACGGGACCCGGTCCAGCGTCGCACCGGGCCTGGAGTGGGCCCACTCCAGGACGTTCAGGAGCTGGACCGGACTCTCGACGAAAGCGAGATTCACTGACGTTCACCTCGTGATGCCGGGACGGCCCGAGCGCCGCTGCGACCGGGGGTCCGGGGGTTGCCCCCCGGGAAGACACAGCACTGACGTTCACCTCGAGATGCCGGGACGGCCCGAGCGCCGCTGCGACCGGGGGTCCGGGGGTTGCCCCCCGGGAAGACACAGCACTGACGTTCACCTCGAGATGGGTCCGGGAAAGGCTTCCCGGGGTGAGACAGCACGGTGGCCGGCCCGTCAGACCGCGGCCGGCTCGCGGTCGCCGGCCTCGGCGACGACGCCCGCGACCCGGCGCAGCTTCTTCATCGGGGCGAGCTCGGACTCGTAGACCTTCTTGACGCCGTCGCCGAGCGCGGTCTCGATGGTGCGGATGTCGCGGACCAGGCGCTGCAGGCCGCCCGGCTCGACGGAGGCCGCCTGGTCGGAGCCCCACATGGCGCGGTCGAGGGTGATGTGGCGCTCGACGAAGGCGGCGCCGAGCGCGACCGCGGCGAGCGTGGTCTGCAGGCCGGTCTCGTGGCCGGAGTAGCCGATCGGGACGTTCGGGTACTCGCCCTGGAGGGTGTTGATGACGCGGAGGTTGAGCTCCTCGGCCTTGGCCGGGTACGTCGAAGTCGCGTGGCAGAGCAGGATGTTGTCGCTGCCGAGCACCTCCACGGCGTGACGGATCTGCTTCGGCGTCGACATGCCGGTGGAGAGGATGACCGTCTTGCCGGTGGCGCGCAGGGCGCGCAGCAGCTCGTCGTCGGTGAGCGAGGCGGAGGCCACCTTGTGCGCGGGGACGTCGAACTTCTCCAGGAAGGCGACGGCCTCGGTGTCCCACGGGGAGGCGAACCAGTCGATGCCGCGCTTCTTGCAGTGCGCGTCGATCCGGCGGTACTCGTCCTCGCCGAACTCGACACGGTGGCGGTAGTCGATGTACGTCATCCGGCCCCACGGCGTGTCGCGCTCGATGTCCCACTGGTCGCGCGGGGTGCAGATCTCCGGGGTGCGCTTCTGGAACTTGACCGCGTCGCAGCCGGCGTCGGCGGCGGCATCGATGAGCGCAAAGGCGTTGTTCAGGTCGCCGTTGTGGTTGATGCCGATCTCACCGGTGACATAGACGGGGTGGCCGGGACCGGCGGTCTTGGTGCCGAGGGTGCGCAGGCGGGACGGGCTCATGGGGGTCGTTCCTTACTTCTCGGGGGAGTTGTGGGACGTGGCAGCGGTTTCAGGGGTGTTCTCAGGGGTGTTGAGCGTCGGGCCGAGGAGCCAGGAGGCGATCTCGCGGATCGCCCCCTCGCCGCCACGCGCGGAAGTGACGGCGCGCGCCGCGGCACGTACGGAGCCGTGCGCACTCGCGACGGCCACGGGCCAGCCGACGAGGTTGAAGCACGGAAGATCGTTGACGTCGTTGCCGACGTAGAGCACCCGGTCGGGGGCGATGCCCCGCTCCTCGCACCACTGCTTCAGCGCGAGGTCCTTGCGGTCGATGCCGTGCAGGACCGGGATGTCGAGCTTGCGGCCGCGTGCGGCGACGACCGGGTTCTGCTCGGTCGACAGGATCAGCAGGTCCAGGCCCGCCCTGCGCAGATGCGCGATGCCGAGGCCGTCGCCACGGTGCACGGCGACCGTCTCGTGGCCGTCCGCGTCGATCCAGACGCGGTCGTCGGTCTGGGTGCCGTCGAAGTCCAGGACGACGGCGTCGACGTCCTCGCGCATGGGCTGCGCGGGAGTGTCGAGGAGCGGCGCGAGCGCGCGGGCCCGGGCCAGGTCGTGCGG
The DNA here is from genome assembly GCF_036147535.1 of Streptomyces sp. NBC_00322. Classification (NCBI taxonomy): domain Bacteria; kingdom Bacillati; phylum Actinomycetota; class Actinomycetes; order Kitasatosporales; family Streptomycetaceae; genus Streptomyces; species Streptomyces sp. NBC_00322. The sequence goes on from NZ_CP108019.1 coordinate 3,569,847, forward strand.
GTCGTCGACTTCGAGGACGCGCGCGGGGTCGGTGCGCACCAGCGCCGTGCGGCCGAAGAAGCGGTGCCCGGCCTCCCGGAAGCCGGTGGCGGACATCGCGTACGCGGCCCCGGTCTCCAGGAAGTCCTGCGGCCGGTCCTGGCGGCGGGGCCGGAAGGACGCGTCGTGGTTGACGCCGTATCCGCGGGCGCCGGCGGTGTCGACGAGCACCGCGGTGGAGCCGCCGACGCGCCGGGCACCGATGACCGCCGGGCCCGCGTCGCTTTCGTCCTCGCGCCAGACGAAGCCGTGGAAGGGAGCCACGGTGACCGCGCTGTCCGCGCCGCCCTCGATGACCGCGGACGCGACGCCCTCGACGTCCTCGCGGGTGAGGAAGGGGCTGGTGCACTGGACGAGCAGGACCACGTCCACGGGCGCGCCGTGCATCGCCTCGTGGGCGTCCATCGCGTGCAGCACCGCGGCCTCGCTGGTGGCGGTGTCCCCGGCGATCGCGTCGGGACGCAGCACCACTTCGGCGCCCGCGGCGCGTGCCGCGGCCGCGATGTCCGCGTCGTCCGTGGAGACCACCACATCGGTGACCAGACGGGTGGCGAGGCTCTCGCGCACGGCTCGTGCGACGAGCGGCACACCGGCCACGGGGGCCAGGTTCTTGGCCGGTACGCCCTTGGAGCCGCCCCGGGCGGGAATCACGGCGAGAACGGTCATCGGTGCTCCTGAGTAAGGGAGTTGAGAGGTGGCGCCGGTGCGGGCGGGCGTCACAGTTCGCCCATCCGGCGGATGACGGGGGCGACGCGCTGCACGCCGTGGCGGTACGCGCCGCGCGCCGCGTTGCGTACGGCGTCGCGCACCACGCGCCTCAGTCCGCTGGTCTGCGCCTTCGGGGCCGCGCCCGGCAGCGGGGTGCCGTCGGGGGCCAGGTGGTGGCGGGCCAGGATGCCGGGCAGATAGCCGGGCGCGGTGGCGGGGGTGTAGTACGGCGAGATCGGCGCAAGTTCCGGCTGCTCAAGGAGCTCGGCGACGCGCTTGCGGGCCGCGTCGAAGGCCGTGTCGTACGCACCGTCGGCGGCGACGCCCTGCCGCGCCAGCCAGTCCTGGTCGGGGACCGGACGGTGGCCGCCGTCGAGCTGGTCCCAGGAGGCCAGCAGCCCGGAGCCGAGGAAGTGGTGGTTGCCGAGCGCCTCGCGCACGCCCAGGTCGCTGAGGACCGCGGTGGGCACGCCCCGGTGCAGGGACTCCAGCGCGGCCGTCGAGGAGACCGTCACCAGCAGGTCGGTACGGTCCAGAACCTCGCCCATGTGCCCGTACACGAGGCGGAAGTTGGGCGGCAGTCCGCCGGGCAGCCGGTCGGCGAGCTTCTGGTAGGGCAGCTCTTCGAGGTGTGTGGTGTGCTCGCCCGGCTTGGAGCGCAGCTTCAGCAGCACCTCGCGGTGCGGGTGGAGCCTGGCGTGCTCGACGAGCCGCCGCAGCAGATAGGTGCGGTCGGCGCGGGACTCGGGCACGGAGGGCTGGGCCGCGAAGACGACGGTGTCGCGGCCTTCCTCGGGCGCGTAGGGCGCGCCGCCGAGGAAGGGCAGCGCGGCCTCGGTGACGGACGAGGCATCGGCGCCCACGCCCTCGTACACCGCGCGGAAACGGTCCGCGTCGTGCCGGGAGTTGGCGAGGACGACATCCGCGCCGTGCCGCAGCAGCAGGCCGTCGGCGAGCTTTTCGTATACGACTCCGACGTAGCCGGTGACGACGACGGGCCGCTCGGCCAGACGCAGCACGGCCAGTCCGTGGAGCATCGCCTGGACGGCACCGCCGACGAGGGCGAGCACGACCACGTCGTACCCCTCGTCACGTATCGCCCGCAGGAACTCGTTCCCGGTGACCTCGCGCAGCTCGTCGGCGCTCACCCCGACCTCGGCGAGCTGGCGGGCCGTGGGAGTGGCCCGGCCGCGCAGCAGAAAGCCGCTCAGCTCGATGGAGTTCGTCGCGTCGTCCGGGGCGATACGGCGCGCGGTGAGCGCGCCCCATTTCCACCGGGTGTCGGAGTCGGCGAGCACGGCGACCCGTACGGCCTCGCTGGTACTTGATGGCACGTCGAGGACGTTAGAAAGGCATTCCGTTTGACGGCCCAACTGGACCGCAACAGATGGTTAACAGCGTGTCGACGGTTGGCGAAAATGCCAGGGAATCAGGCTGGTTAACCATTCCGCCATTCTTCGTTCACCCATCATCTCTCCCAGGGACAGGGCGAATGCCGGGTGGCGACCTAACCTCACGCGGGTGGTTAAGCTCTCCGTCATCGTGCCGTTCTACAACGTGCAGACATACGCGCCCGACACACTCAGAAGTCTCCAGGCGAACGCCCGCGAGGACTTCGAATTCCTGCTGGTCGACGACTGTTCGACGGACGGGACACCGGAGATCCTCGAGCGCGCGGAGCGTGAGGTTCCGGGAGCTCGGCTGATCAGACATGAACAGAACGGCGGGCTCGCCACCGCGCGCAACACCGGCCTCGACGCCGCGAGCGGGGAGTACCTCACCTTCCTGGACGGCGACGACTGGCTGGCACCCGGCCACTACGAGACGCTGCTCACGGCCATCGAGGAGCTGGGCTGCGACTTCGTCCGCACCGACCACGTGCAGTGCACGGCAAGGGCTCGCACGGTCCACCGCGTCCCGGTCGGCCGGCGCGGCGAAGTGTTGCGGCCGCGTGACGCGATCCTGCCCGCCGACCGCTCCACCGGCGTCGACTACCCGATGGCATGGGCGGGGATGTACCACCGGCGGCTCGCGGAGCGCGGGCTGCTGCACTTCACCGACGGACTGCGCACCGCCGAGGACCGGCCGTGGATCTGGCGGCTGCACCGCGAGGCGGAGACTTTCGCCGCGATCAGCCACTTGGGGATCTTCTACCGACGCGGCGTTGCATCATCCCTGACACAAATCGGTGACATTCGGCAGCTCGATTTCATCCGCGCATTCGACCAGGTACTCGAAGAAACGGCAAAGGATCCCGATTCCGCTCGCCTTCTTCCAAAAGCCGTGCGAACGTACTGTGCCGTTATTTCCCACCACCTGGGATCAGTTGAGAGGTTCGAACCCGCAGTGGCGCGGAAATTGCGTGCGATGAGCGCGGCGGCGCTGAAGCGGATGCCGCAGGACATTTTGAAGGAAGCGCTCGACTCGATGGACTCCGAGCGCGCGTCCAGGCTGCGCAGGCTGCGCCGCCGCCCCTCTCTCTCGGCGGAGGCCGCGGCCTGATGCGTACGACCCAGATCTTCTACGCGTCCTCCCTGTACGGGGCCGCCACGCTCGCCGCGGCGATCGACAGCGGCGCCTTCGCCACCGCCGACCGGCGCCTGCTCCTGGTCGCCAACAACGCCACGACGCCCGAGACTTCGCCCCCGCTCGACGCGATGCCCGGCTTCGAGCAGCTGCGCGGCCGCTTCGACGGGGTGCTGTCCTGGAACGAGGCCATCGCCCCCTTCCATCCGGGAGGCTGGTCCCCGCGCCCGGACGACATCCCGATGTGGGAGCGGTATCTGCGGATGCTGTGGGACCTCGGCGACGACAGCATCGAGCTGGCGGTCGAGTCCATCCAGGTCACCCCGGCGCTCGCGATCGCGCAGCTCTTCCCGGACGCCAAGCTGGACGTGTACGCGGACGGGCTCATGAGCTACGGCCCCACCCGCAACAAGATCGACCCGCTGGTCGGCGAGCGGGTGCGGACGCTCTTCCACCTGGACCTCGTACCGGGCCTGAAGCCGCTGCTGCTCGCGGAGTTCGGCGCCGAGCCGAAGGTCGTGCCCACCGAGGCCTTCGTCAAGGTCGTCGCCGAACTCGCCGACACCGTGACCGACCTGGCACCCGTCGAGGGCGACGGCCCGGCACTGCTGCTCGGCCAGTACCTCGCCGCGCTCGGCATCATCACGCACGAGGAGGAAGAGACCCTCCATGTGCGGATGGTGCGGGGCGCGGTCGCGCTCGGCCACCGCCGGATCGTATTCAAACCGCACCCCACCGCGCCGGCGTCCTGGACGCGCGCGCTGGAGCGCGAGGCGGAGGCGCTGGAAGCGGAACTGACCGTCCTGGACCGGCCGATCATCGCGGAAGCGCTCTACCGTCAGCTGCGGCCCGCCCTGGTGGCGGGCTGTTTCTCGACCGCGCTCTTCACGGCGAGCACCTTCTACGGCATCCCCGTCGCCCGGATCGGCACGGAGCCGCTGCTCGACCGCCTCACGCCGTACCAGAACAGCAACCGGATCCCGGTGACGCTCGTCGACGCACTGGTCCCGGACCTGGCGCTCGGCGAGTCCGGCGCGCCCAAGGAGGCGGACGACACGCTGAAGGGCCTGGTCACCTCGGTCGGCTACGCGATGCAGCCGCAGCTGCGGCCGGATCTGCGGGAGGCGGCGGTGGCGCATCTCGGCCGCCACCTGGACTCGCGCACGATGCGCTACTTCAAGCGGCGCAGGCTGACGGTGCTGGGCCTGCCGGGAGGGATCCCGGTCCCGCGGCACGCGGCGGTGCGCCGGGTGGTGCGCAGGGCGCGCCGCCTGAAGCGGGTGGCGCTGGGCTGAATTTTCAGCCCGTCCGGCGTTTGAGGACATGCGGCCGAAGGTCGCATACGGGGTCCACGGGCGAAGCCCCGGTTCACGCCGCAAAGCAGGCGCAGGGGTCCAGGGGCGGAGCCCATGGTTCGGGAAGGGGCGGGGCGGGGACAAGGCCCGCCGCAGGCGCTACGCGCGCCCCCGCAGCACCGCTCCCACCCCCGCCACCACCGCCGTCAGCCCCGCCTCGAACCCCTCCTGGTGGCCGCGGAAAATCTCCTCCCCCGCCGCCGCCGTGAGCGGATACTCCGCGAGCCGCTCGGCGCGCGCCGCAAGGTCGTACCCCTCCGCGCCCGTCGCCGGGTCCGGCCCCGTCGACTGTTCCTCGATCACGTAGCCGATCGTGTAGCTGTACGCGGTGAGCCACGCCCGCGCCGCCGCGCCCGGCGTGAAGCCCGCCTCCGTGAGCAGGCGCAGATGCGCCTCCATCGGCGCGGCGTAGCTCGTGTCCGTGAAGTGCGTACCGCTGTATACCTTCGCGCCGTCCCGGTAGCGCAGCAGATGCTCCCGCAGCCCCCGCATCGCCGCGGCGAGGACCTCCGACCAGTCGCCCCGCGGCTCCGACGGCGCGAGGTCCGCCGCCATCCGCCGCACCATCTCCGTGGCCATCTCGTCGAGCAGCGCCTGCTTGTCCTTGAAGTGCCAGTACAGCGCGGGCGCCTTGACGTCGAGTTCCTTGGCGATCGCGCGCAGCGTCAGCCCTTCGAGGCCCACTTCGTTGAGCAGGCGAAGGGCGGCCCGTGCCACCCGGGTCCGGTCGAGTCGTTCAGCGGCCACCTTGACAATTTAACAGCGTTAAGCGCATCCTCCCAACCATGGAACTTAACAGCGTTAAGGAAACCGACGTACTGGTCGTCGGAGCCGGACCCACCGGGCTCGCCCTCGCCTGCGATCTGGCCCGCCGCGGCGTGCGCGCCCTCGTCGTCGAGCAGTCCGACGCCCTCTTCCCCGGCTCGCGCGGCAAGGGCATCCAGCCCCGCACCATGGAGGTCCTCGACGACCTGGGCGTGGTGGACGCGGTCCTCGCGTCGGGCGGGACGGCCCCGGTCGGGATGGTCTGGCAGAACGGCGCCCGGCAGGGCGAGCACGACATGTTCGAGCGCCCGGGGCCCACGGATTCCGCGCCGTACGGCGAGCCCTGGCTGCTCCCGCAGTGGCGCACCCAGCAGATCCTGCATGCCCGGCTGACCGAACTCGGCGGCAGCGTCGCTTTCGGCACCGCCCTGACGGGGATCACCCAGGACGAGCACGGCGTGAGCGCGGAGCTGTCGACCGGGACGGTGCGCGCCGCCTACGCAGTCGCGGCCGACGGCGGCCGCAGCACGGTGCGCCGGGCGCTGGGCATCGCGATGTCCGGCGAGGACGTCGACCCGGCGCCGATGCTGGTCGCCGATGTCCGCATCCCCACCCTCGACCGGCTCAACTGGCACGTCTTCCCCGGCGACGGCGCCGGCTATCTCGCCGTCTGCCCGCTGCCGGGTACGGACGACTTCCAGCTGGTCGGCCAGTGCACCGACGGCGAGCCGGACATCTCGCCCGCGGGCGTACGGGCCCTGGTCGCCGCTCGCACCCATCTGACCGCCGACGAGGTCACCGAGATCCTTCTGGCATCGGACTTCCGGCCGCGCGCGGCGATGGCCGAGCGCTTCCGTGAAGGGCGGGTGTTCCTGGCGGGCGACGCGGCCCACGTCCACTCCCCCGCCGGCGGGCAGGGCCTCAACACCAGCGTCCAGGACGCGTACAACCTCGGCTGGAAGCTCGGCCAGGTACTGCGCCACGGGGCGCCCGGGTCACTGCTCGACACCTACGAGGAGGAACGGCTGCCCGTCGCCGCGCAGATGCTCGGCCTGTCGACGCGTATCCACCGGGGCGAGGAGCAGCGCGGCGCGGCCACGATGCAGCTGGGCCTCGGCTACCGCGGCGGCCCGCTCGCCTCCGGATCCGCGGGGGCACTGGAAGCGGGAGACCGCGCCCCGGACGGCCCGCTGCCCGGCGGGCGGCGGCTCTTCGATCTCTTCCGCGGCCCGCACTTCACCCTGCTCGCGGTCGGCACGGATGCCGAACTGCCGCTGCTGGAGGGAGAGTTGGTGCACGTACACCGCGTCGAGGCGTACGAGCCGTACGGCAAGGGCCTCTTCCTCGTACGCCCGGACGGCTATGTCGGCTGGGCGGGCGAGGACACGACCGGCCTGAGCGACTACCTGGCGAAGGTCACGCGCTGCTGAGCGAGAGCTTCACCGCGAAGCCCAGGAAGAGCGCACCGGCCGCCGACGTCGCCCCCGCCGACAGCCGCCTGCGGCGGCGGAAGGCGGCCGCCAGATGAGTGCCGGTGAAGATCAGCAGGGTCAGATAGAGGAAGCTGGCCAGCTGCGCGAACGCGCCGAGCACGACGAAGGACAACGCCGGATAGGCGTAGCCGGGATCGACGAACTGCACGAAGAAGGCGATGAAGAAGAGGATCGCCTTGGGATTGAACAGGCTGATCACCAGCGCCTTGCGGAACGGCCGCTCAGCGGCGGGCTCGTCGGCGGGTGCCGACTGCTCGGCCGTCAGCTCCCGACGGCTGCGCCACATCGACCACGCCGCGCGCAGCATCCCGATCGCCAGCCAGGTCAGATAGCCGGCGCCCGCGAACTTCACGATCCCGAAGAGCAGGGCATTGCCCTGAAGCAGCGAGGCGACGCCCGCCGCGGACAGCACCATCAGCACGGTGTCGCCGCACCACACACCGGCGGCGGCCTTGTAGCCCGTACGCACGCCTCGGCGCGCGGCGACCGAGAGCACGTACAGCGAGTTCGGCCCCGGCAGCAGAACGATCAGGACAAGGCCTGCGAGATAGGTCGGCAGATCGGTAACACCCAGCATGAGGCGGAGTGTCGCACATGGGTACGACACTCCGCCTTTGTGTTCCGTATCGCGGAATGGATCAGAAACAGGTGCACCGGGTGCGACCCGGTCCCCGTCCCGCTGCTGCACCCCTCCGGTGCCTGCACGGCCACGGAGCGCAAACGGCGGCTCAGAACGCGTCGGTCGGGACGTACGTCCCCCACACCGCGCGCAGTGCGTTGCAGACCTCGCCGACCGTCGCCCGAGCCTTCAGCGCGTCCTTCATCGGGTACAGCACGTTGTCCGTGCCCTCTGCGGCCCGGCTCAGTTCCGCGAGCGCCGCGTCGACGGCTGCCTGGTCGCGCTCGGCCCGCAGCTTCGACAGGCGCTCCGCCTGCTGTGCCTCGATCGCCGGGTCGACCCGCAGCGGCTCGTAGGGCTCCTCCGCATCCAGCGTGTAGCGGTTGACGCCGACCACGACCCGCTCGCCGCTGTCGGTCTGCTGCGCGATGCGGTACGCGCTGCGCTCGATCTCGTTCTTCTGGAAGCCGTGCTCGATCGCGCTGACCGCGCCACCCAGGTCCTCGACCCGCCGCATCAGCGCCAGCGCCGCCTCCTCGACGTCGTCCGTCATCTTCTCGACGACGTACGAACCCGCGAAGGGGTCCACGGTCGCGGTCACATCGGTCTCGTACGCGAGGACCTGCTGCGTCCGCAGGGCGAGCCTGGCCGACTTGTCCGTCGGCAGGGCGATCGCCTCGTCGAAGGAGTTGGTGTGCAGCGACTGGGTGCCGCCGAGCACCGCCGCGAGGCCCTGGACGGCGACCCGCACCAGGTTCACCTCGGGCTGCTGCGCGGTCAGCTGCACCCCGGCCGTCTGGGTGTGGAAGCGCAGCATCAGCGACTTGGGGTTCTTCGCGCCGAACTCCTCACGCATCACCCGGGCCCAAATGCGGCGCGCGGCACGGAACTTGGCGACCTCCTCCAGGATCGTCGTACGGGCGACGAAGAAGAAGGACAGGCGCGGCGCGAAGTCGTCGACGTCCATGCCGGCCGCGACCGCCGTACGCACGTACTCGATGCCGTCCGCGAGCGTGAAGGCGATCTCCTGCGCGGGAGAGGCCCCGGCCTCCGCCATGTGGTAGCCGGAGATCGAGATGGTGTTCCACTTCGGGATCTCGGCCCTGCAGTACTTGAAGATGTCGGCGATCAACCGTAGCGAGGGCTTGGGCGGGAAGATGTAGGTGCCGCGGGCGATGTACTCCTTGAGCACATCGTTCTGGATCGTGCCGGTGAGCTTGTCCGCGGGCACGCCCTGCTCCTCGCCGACGAGCTGGTAGAGCAGCAGGAGCAGCGCGGCGGGGGCGTTGATCGTCATCGACGTGGAGACCTTGTCCAGGGGGATCCCGCCGAACAGGACGCGCATGTCGTCGATCGAGTCGATGGCGACGCCGACCTTGCCGACCTCGCCGTGGGCGAGCGGCGCATCGCTGTCGTGCCCCATCTGGGTCGGCAGGTCGAAGGCGACCGAGAGGCCCATGGTGCCGTGGGCGATGAGCTCCTTGTAGCGGGCGTTGGACTCGACGGCGGTGCCGAAGCCCGCGTACTGGCGCATCGTCCACGGACGGCCCGTGTACATCGACGGATACACACCGCGGGTGAAGGGATACGAGCCGGGCTCGCCCAGCTTCTCGGTCGGGTCCCACCCCTGAAGAGCCTCCGGCCCGTAGACCGGTTCGATGGGCAGTCCCGACTCGGACTCGCGCGCCATGTCTGTGCCTCCGCTGAAGCTACTCGTTGGTAACCAACCTCGCGACGGACTGTAGCGGCGGGTCCCCGACGGATGGAGAGCCCCGCGCTGGGACCTTGCTCACAACCGTTCGCACGGCTTCCTCCCCATCATGCGCGGGATTGCGCAACCGAGCAGGGCGGGAATCTGTCTCATGAGGCACAGCAGATACAGGGGGGCGACATGCTTCGGAACATCGTCATACGCAGATCACTCGCCGCGGCCGCGGTGCTCGCCGTGACCGCGGGGTGCACGGCCCAGGCCGCGACCGGCCGCCCGGCCGATTCGAAGGCGGGGAGCACGGCGTCCACGCAGACGCCGTCTTCTTCGGATCCGGCCACGCCGTCGGTGAAGCCGAGTGAGAAGCCCAGCCAGAGGCCGAGCGAGAAGCCGAGTGAGTCCGCTTCCCCGAAGCGCACGGTGCTGATGGCGAGCGGCACCAAGAGCGAGCAGGTGCGTGAACTGCAGGCCAGGCTGGCCCAGATCGGCTGGTTCGACGACACCCCGACCGGCACCTACGGTCCGGTGACGGTCGCCTCGGTCAAGGGCTTCCAGGGCAAGCGGGGGCTGCCGACGACCGGTGACACGGACACCGTGACCTGGCAGCGGCTGCTCGGTATGACGAAGAAGCCGACGCGCGACGAGCTGGCGGGCAGGACGGTCAACAAGCCGTCGGCGAAGCTGGATCCGCGCTGTATGACGGGCCGGGTGATGTGCGTGAGCAAGACCACCCGCACGCTCTCCTGGGTGGTCGACGGCAAGGTGCGGTCGACGATGGACGTGCGCTTCGGCTCGCAGTACACGCCGACCCGCGAGGGCGTGTTCAGCGTGTTCCAGAAGTCGCGGGACCACGTCTCGACGATCTACCACACGTCCATGCCGTACGCGATGTTCTTCAGCGGCGGTCAAGCGGTGCACTACTCCGCGGACTTCGCGGCGCGTGGCTACAACGGCGCGTCGCACGGCTGCGTCAATGTCCGGGACAAGGGAGCGATCGCCGGCCTGTTCGCGCAGGTCCGCAACGGGGACAAGGTCGTCATCTATTGGTGACCTCAACCATCAATTGAGGAACCCCCGCGGCGAGCAACCACGTCCGCGAGAGCGGCGGCGGTTTAGCCGCAAAGAAGGGGCGCGGGCGGGACCGGGGGAACGTGTCCCGCCCGCGCCATTTGCGCCGAGTCGTAGGTACGGGGGGAACCCCGGCTCAGGCGCAGCCGATGACCAGTCGGCTCACTTTCTACTGCGTCACCGGCTCGAAAAACGTCACACCTGGTGGGTCCGAAACTCGACCCCGGCAATAGAGCGCAGGTCAGAGCGCGATCAGCGTGGTGCTGGGCGAAGGCGAGGGAACACTTTCGGACGGCCGGGGCGTCCAGGCGACCGGCGGCAAGGTCGCGCTGCCCGACTGGCTGCCGCTTGAAAGCTTCCCGGCGCCACCGTCACTGTCATGGCTGTCACCGCTGCTGCTGCCGCCGCTGTCACTGCCGCTCTCGCCGCTGCCGTCCCCGCTGCCCTTGGTGTCGCCGCCCAGCAGTTGGTCGCAGAAGCGCTCGACACGACTCGCGCCCTTGGCCGCGGCCTCCAGCCGCCGCTTGCTGTCCGGAGCGATATGGCCGCTGCGGTAGTCGCGGCAGGCGTCCACCATCTTGCGGTACCACTCTTCGCGCTGCTGACGGGACTTGTCCCCGTCACCCTGCGGCTTGCCCGAGTTGCCGTCGGTGCCGCCGACAGCGGGATCCGGAGCCCCGGTCCCGTCGCTCGGCGAGGGCGAGAGGGGCGGCGTGCTCGGCGATCCTGAGGTGTACGGAGGAGCCACCGCTCCCCCGCCGGTGGGCGAGTCGGATTCCAGCGGCTCGGGGGTCGCGGCCACCGAGACGGAGGACGCGGGCAGCGGATCGCCACGGAAGGGGCTGGGCAGGAGGCCGGTCGTCGCGGCGACGGCGGCGCCGCCGAGCGCGCAGCCGGCCACAGCGGCGGCCAGTCCGAAGCGCACGGGACGGCCGAAGCGCGGGCGGCGCGCAGGGCGCCGATGCGAAGGAACCAGCCGTACGGCCCCGACGGCATCCCCGGCGGGCGCCGCGGCGTCCGCCCTGGCCTTGCGGAAGGCGGCCAAGGCGGCGGCCTCACCGGGCATTTCGCCGTCACCGGCGTAGTCGAGAGACTCGGTCCGGCCCGCCTCGTACAGCGCGCGGGAGAGTCGTGCGGCCTGGATGCGGGCGTGCTCGTCCGAGGCCTCGACCGGCTCGCCGCGCAGCATCCGCTCCGCCGCTTCCCTGTCAAGCCACTCGAACTGCTCGTCGGCCATCACATGTCCTTCTGCGTCCGCAGGCGTGAATGCGTCACACCGGCGGGCGCCGACGCGCCCGGCCGGGGGCCGCGCTGCGGCGGTACTCCGTTCAGATCCGCGCCACGCTCTTCGGGGGCCGAACCGTTCGAGCCGTTCGAATTATTCGGTGCATCCCGACTGTCCGTATCGTCCCGACTGTCCATGAAGTCCGCATAGTCCGCGCCGTCCGCGCCCAGCAGTTCCGCGAGGCGCTTCAGCCCGCGGTGCGCTGCCGTCCGTACGGCTCCGGGCCGCTTGCCCAGCGTCTTGGCCGCGCTCTTCGCGTCGAGACCGACGACGACGCGCAGTACGACGGCCTCGGCCTGATCCTGTGGCAGCTGGGCGATGAGCGCCATGGTGCTGCCGGTTGCGAGCGCCTCCATGGCCTCGTCCGCGGTGTCCGACTCGGCGGGCTTGCCCGTCAGTTCGGTCTCGTCACCACCTACGGCCGGGCGGCGGCCACGCATCCGTATGTGGTCGAGGGCGCGGTTACGGGCGATCCGTGCGGCCCAGCCGCGAAAGCGGTCCGCGTCGCCGCTGAACCGGTCGAGGTCGCGGGCTATCTGGAGCCATGCCTCGGAGGCGACGTCCTCGGCGTCGGGATCGCCGACCAACGTGCGTACATACCCGAGCAGCCGCGGATGCACAGCGCGGTACACAGTCCGGAAGGCGTCTTCGTCCCCGGCCTGCGCCGCGAGCACCGCGGTGGTCAACTCCGCGTCGTCCCCCAGCACTACCCCATACCCTGTCCTGAATCGCAGCTGGTCATCACTGCCGCGCCACCCTGCGCGAATCAGCACGCTACGTCCTTGCACCCGGCCACGTCCACATTTTGTACAACCCGCAACATCATGCTGCCACAGCGGGGTGTGACAGAAAACGCACGCTCGGCGCTGAGAGAAGTACGGGGCCGCTCTGCGGCCCCGGCGAAGACGACCGGGGCCTCTCCTGTGGGGGGTGGCGGCCCCGGTCGTCCTTGCATGTCCAGCACCGCCGGTCAGCGGGGTCGGGCCGCCGGTGTGTCCCGGCCGTCGCGACCAGCCGCTCGCCCGTTGCCCTGCTTCTGCGAGGACTTCCCCTTCGCGGGCTTTGTGTCCGGCCTCCCGTTCGCAGGGTTCGTCGGCCGGGTGTCGGACATCTCACCCGCCAATAGCCGCTCGCAGTAGGCCCGTACGAACTCCGGCCCGCCCGCGGCCGCTTCCAGCCGGGCCATGGCCGCGCTCCGGGGCGGCGTACCCCGTCGCGAAACGGCCGCCAGATACACGCGGCAGTGCGCGGCTGTGTCCCGCGCGGTGCCCGGACGTGCATGGGGAGTCGCGTCCGCGGACGGCCTCGTCGGCCGCGCCGGGCTCTCGGGTGCTCCCGCCTCCCGCCGTTCGCGGGACCGCTCTTCCGCGGGACCCGGTTCCGCGGGCGCGCTCCGTACCGGCTTCGGCTCCGCGCCGCCCCCGAACGGCGACGGGATCGCGCCCTTCCCGGCCGCGACCGCAACCCCGCCCACCGTCGCCGCCGCGGCGACACCCGCCACCAGCGCCCTGAAGACCCGCGCCCGGCGCTGCTCACCGGCCGCCCGCCAGTCGTCCCGCCTCCGCCGCCACCGCACCCGCGCCGTGATCAGCCCCGCCTCGCGCGCCTCCCGGAACGCCTGGAGCGCCCGCTCCTCGGCACCGGCATCGAACTTGCCGGGCCGGCGCGCCGCCCCGAGCAGCCCTTCGAGCTCGGGTGTACGCGGGTCCTGCGGTTCGGGTTTCATCTCTCATCCTTCGGCGTACGCCCTGGCCAGTAGCTCCGCCAGTCCCTTCAGTCCCCGGTGCGCCGCGGTGCGTACGGCTCCGGGCCGCTTGCCCAGTACCCGTGCCGCCGCCGGCCCGTCGAGTCCGACGACCACACGCAGCAGCACGGCTTCCGCCTGCTCGCGCGGCAGCCGGCCGATCAGCGCGAGAGCACGCTCGGTGGAGAGCGTTTCGAGCGCCGCGGCGGCCGTGTCCTGTCCGCCCGGAAGGTCCAGCACGTCCTGTTCGAGTAAAGAGGTACGCGGACGCCGCTTCTGCCTGCGCAGATGATCCAGGGCGCGGTGCCGGGCAATGGTCGCGGTCCAGCCCCGGAACCCCGCACCGTCCCCCCGGAAACGGCCGAGATCACGGGCGATCTCCAGCCACGCCTCGGCCGCCACGTCCTCGGCATCGTCGCCGACAAGCCCGCGGACATACCCGATCAGCCCTGGCTGCACCAGCCGGTACGCAACGGCGAAGGCGTCCTCGTCCCCCTGCTGCGCCCGCTCGACGGCAGCTCCGAGTTCCGCGTCGTACGCCCCCACATTTCCCTCTCCGTACCAGCGCCCCTCGGCACATGCCCCTACTTCTCTGCGTACGGAGACCGAGAAACGTCACCGTCCGCAGGCGGCCCTCGGGGTGGCCGCCCTGCGCGTCCGCCCGTGCAGCAAGAGATAGAGGCGCTGAACGGACTCGTCAGGACCGCCCAGTTCGAAGCGGTTGACGACCTTGCCGAGCGGATTCCACACCCGCCCGTCGGGCATCCGGACGCCCGCCGGCTGCCCGAACAACTCCCGCTGCTCGGCCCCGAAGTCCACCCACTTCGCACCGGCCCGCCGGACGATCACCTCTCCCGTGTACGCCCCAAGTCCCTGGAGCAGCCCGGCGACCTGCCCGATGTCCGGACGGCCGCGGCGTACCCCGTCCACCATGAAGTCGACGAGCCGCAGGCTGGCGACGGAGTAGTCGAGCGGCAGCCTGCCGCGCTGCGTGAGGCGGTCGACGACCCCGGCGACGTACGCGCGCATGTCGGCAGCGCTGGGCAGCACTCCAAAGTCCGTATCCATGTATGACCAAGCGACATGCTGACGCAGAACATCACGGTGTCCGGAAGTGACGCTTCTCACACAGGAGTTCGAGCCATGCGGTGTTGACCGGTGTGTCAGCCGATGGCGATGCGCGGGTGGGCGCCGGGCTGGATCCAGGCCATGATCCGGTCCATGGTCGAACGCGGCACCGACACGCAACCCGCGGTCGCTCCTCGTCCGTTGACATGCAGGAAGATCCCGGCACCGCGGCCGGGCGTCGCGGGCCAGCGGTTGAAGTTGATGACCAGGGCCTTGGCGTACTGGGTCGGGTAGTTGATGAGGTGCTCACTGCCGCGGTCACCGGTCTCGGTGAGCGGGAAGTCGGCTCCGGCCGCGGTGTGCATCTGGTTGTAGAACTTCGACTGCGGGTCCTCCACCCACCAGTGACTGCTGTTGACCCGCGTGTACGGCATGTTCGTGCCGCCGGACTCGACGCCGAAGCCTTCGGTGATGGTGTACGTGCCCGATGGCGTGGTGTAGGTGCCCTGTCGGCGGGTGGACCCGTCGACAATGCCGTTCGACCCGACCCGGCCACTGGCGGTGATGACGGACTTCCAGCCGGACGATCCCTTGGCCCAGGCCGTCACGGTGGCGTAGGAGCCGCTGGCTTTCACGGTGATGACCTGGGTGGCATTGGCCACGTCGACGCGCACGGGGAAGTTGGGGGCGTGGGCCGTCGGGGCGGCCTGAGCCGTCCCCGTACCGCCGCCCGCCGCACTGCGGGAGCCGCTGGGTGCGGGCTTGGCACTGCCGGACGGCGTCGCGGAAGCAGAGGCGGAGGTGGAGGGGGAAGCAGACGCCGAGGCGGACGCGGAGGCGGAACCGCTCGGAGAGGCGGAAGAGGCGGACGCGTCCGACGTCACGCTGGTGGCGGTGGCCGCGGCAGCGTCGGCGGCCGGGGCGTCCTTGCCCTGGTGCCCGCAGGCCGTGGCCAGGAATATCGCGCCGGTGGCAGCCAGTGCGGCGGAGAAGGTACGGGACGAGGGCAGCACGAAGTAACCCTTCAGGGTGATGGGCAGGACGCGACGGCCGGGATCGGCACGGCGGAGTATGGCTGGTTTTATATCAGGTCGACGCCCGAATGCGAACCGACGGATATTTCGGTCAAATCCCTAGACGCCGAGATCGCGGCGCGAAGCTGACGGCTCATCACGAAACATCGAGCCGACCGTGATTGCTGCTGGCGGAGGGCCCCATCATGGTCGTCAGCTTCTGGAAGGTTGGATTCTTGCAGAAGGCCGGGTATTTACCGGTGATGAATTCCAGGGCGTCGGTCGTGAACCGGGAAACAGCCGCAATGAATTCATCCGAACCGCATGGGCCCTCAACTGGAATGTCTCAGTACCAGAAGGCCTTGATGACGGCATGGCCGGTTGAAGCAGCGCGTCCGTAGAAAGCGCACAGGCCCGCGTGCTGGCCGAGGAAGATGTCTTTGACCTCCGCTTCGTCCCAGCCGCGGTACGGCGCCGCGATCTTGGCCCCCGCGGCCGCCCACAGCGCGTCGAACGACGCGGTTGTCAGGAAGTCCGCGGCTGCCCGGACCTCCGCCGCAGTCAGTAGGACGAAGGGTGGTTGATCGTGGGAGGGGTGGTAGACGGGGCGGCCCCCGTAAACCGGCAATTCGCACTCCCGCGATTCAAAGGCGCCGTCTGCGAGTGCCGCGGCTGCGAGGTGGAGTTCGTGGACAGGGCCGAAGTCCTTTTCGATGGCGTGGGCGATGCCTGCGTCACGCTCGGCTTCCCAGTGGTCGGACCAAGCCACCTCCATGAACTCCTCCAGCCAGGAGTAGTTGTCCTGAATTTCGGTTTCCCGCAGGGCGCGGAGGTGCATGTGGAAGCTCACGGTCTCGGTACCTCCTGCGCGGCGGAGGTCACCGGACGCCCGCGGGGAGCTCGATCTTCCCGTCGAACGTGCCCTGGTTCTCCTGCCGTACGTCCTGCTCGTACGTGATGTCCCGGCCACCGGCGTACGGGACGAGGAAGCCGAACTCGAACCGGTGGCTCTTGATCCGGTACGTCTTGGCGTCCAGGACCAGCACCTCCTCCAGCCCGGACAGCGTCAACTGAGCGTCGACCACCGGGATTCCGGCGTCCCGGAGCTGCTCGGCGGTGGGATCGAACTCCCGCTGCGCCTTCTTCACCCAGGCCCGTTCCCGGACGGCGGTCAGCCTCTGCTTGTCGCTGGCGACACGGAGCTGGATCGTGCCGTCCGTCTTGGTCAGCGTCATCTCGTCACCGGCGGCCTGCGCGTACTCCCGGAACTCCTCGATGGCCGCGACGGCGTCCTCGACCTTGTTCTGCATCTCGGGGTCGGAGGTGGGTGCGGCCTTCCAAGGCGCGCTGCCCTCCTTGAGGTGCGCCGTGCCGTCGACGACGTAGATCTCCTCGTTCTTGGTGGTTCCCTTGCTGCTGGTACTGACGCCCTGCGAGTGCAGCGCCTCCGGCTCCATGCCGCGCCGGACCGTGGCCCGGTAGGTCGCGGCGCTCTTCCGGCCCTGAAGCGTCAGCCCTTCCTGTCCCTTCACGGAGAACGTCCAGGCGCCTTCCTCCGCCATCGCCTTCTCGGCGAGGTCGAGGAAGTCCTCCGGGGACTCGGGTGCCGCGGGCGCCTCGGAGGACTGCGTCGCCTCAGGGCTCTCGGCCCCGGCCGGCTCCACCGGCCCGTCCTCCTCCGCCGCGCCGCAGGCGGCCAGCGAGAAGGCGAGCGGCAGAAACAGTGCAGCGCACCTGAAACGACTTCGCATGGATCTCTTCCTTACGTCACGGCGGGGCGCGCGGACTGTACAGCAGCGATCAGCCTCCGATCACGCCGACGACCATTCCTCGCGAACCGTCATGAATGCTCTGCATCTCACACCACACGGTCTTGCTGCGGGGGCCCTGTTCCACACCCCACCGCAGGGCCAGGGCGTCGAGCAGGGCGAGGCCGCGGCCGGTCTCGTCGTCGTCTGCGGCCTTGCACAGAACGGGCAGTGCCCGGGGGTCGGGGTCGGTGACCTCCAGTCGCGTACGGCCCTGCCCACAGGCCACACGGACGGTCACGGGTACGCCCTCCCCGAGATGGCGGACGACGTTCGTGATCAGCTCGCTCGCGCACAACTGGAGGTCGGCGCAGGGACCGCCCATGTACGCACACAGGGCCCGGCGGACCTCGGGCACTTCCTTCGGGGTGGCGAGCAGTTCCAGGGTGAGCGGTGGTCGCATCACGCAACTCCCTTGCGCAGGGCGACGACCAGAGCGCGCGCAGTGGCCAGGTTGCAGTTGCCCAGCGCGATGAGGGGCGGGGTGCGGTAACCGGCGGCGAAGGTCGGCAGGTCGACGCCGAGGGACGGCAGCGTGATGCCGTGGGCGGCGAGGGCGGTCCGCGGCTCCTCGGCGCAGTCCTGTACGTCGGGCTGGTCGTGCATGGGTGTCACACCTTCCAGTGCGCTCTGTGACGAACTGCTCACACCCTGACGGGGGTCCGCGTACGGTGAAAGAGGTTCGGACACCCGGCCCTGAACTGCACGTATGGGACGTCGAGTTGGTATGAAGACGGGAATCGCCGGGACTTGGGCGGACACGCCGGGAAACAGGCGGTAGCGGCACCAGGAGCGGTGAACGATGGGACAGCGCAAGGACATCGACGGGTCGGCAAGCGTCCCCACCTTCTACGGCAAGGAGTTGCGCTGGAAACGTGAGGAGGCCGGACTCACTCTCCAGGAACTGGTCGAGGGCAGCTTCTACGGCCCCAGCCACCTCAGCGAGATCGAACGCGGTGCGCGCCGCATGCCGGCGGAACTGGCCGAGCACGTGGACAAGGTGCTGGGCACCGATGGCTTCTTCAAGCGGCGTTGCGAGGACGTACGGAAGGCGAAGAGGCGAGGTCATGCCAGCTACTTCGAGCGCGTGCTGGAGGCGGAGAAGCACGCGGAGACCATCGAAGAGTGGTGTCCGACACTGATTCCGGGCCTGTTGCAGACGGACGCGTACGCGCGGGCCGTGGTGCGGGCGACGCACCCGCTGGCGCCCGACGAGGAGGTGGAGGAGAAGGTCAGCGCCCGCATGGCACGGGCCCGCCTCTTCGAGGACGACCACAAGACCCCGATGTATTGGGTGATCCTGCCGGAGTCGCTGCTGCGCCAGCCGATCCTCCCGCCGGGGGCGATGGCCGAACAGCTTGAGCACATCACGGCGTTGGCGCGGAGCCGCCGGATCCTTCCACAGATCCTTCCGTGGAACCGCGGACCGCATCCATTCATGCTCGGCACGGTCATGATCATGACCTTTCCGGATGCCCCGCCCCTGGTCTACACGGAGGCGCTGCACACCGGCGACACCATCGACGATCCGCCCCTCGTGAAGGAGTACCGCCGGTCGTACGATTGGCTCAGGGCCGCCGCGCTGCCACCTGAGGCGTCCCTCGCCATGATCGAGGAAACGGCTGAGGATGACCGAAATGGCAAGCAAAGACATTGACTTGAGAACGGCCGTCTGGCGCAAGAGCAGCTACAGCAACGGCAGCGGGGGGAACTGCGTCGAAGTCGCCGAAGCGTTCCCCGGCGCCGCCCACTGGCGCAAGAGCAGCCACAGCAACGGCAGCGGCGGGGACTGCGTCGAGGTCTGCGACGCCCACACCGGCATCGTCCCCGTCCGCGACTCCAAGCTCCCCCACGGCCCAGTCCTCACGCTCACGGCCCGCGCCTGGACGTCCTTCGTCACGTCCCTCAAGGAGGTCCGGGCGTCGTCGGCCCCGTGAGCCCGGCGGCGGGTCAGGACTCGCGGTAACCGCGAGGTCCACTGGATTGCGGGGTAACCCCCGTCATGAGGTCAGGGGCATTTCCAGTCCCACCGCAGAACGCTCGTCCGGCCACTCGCCACTGACCACACCGATGCTACGGAGTGCCGCATTCACCGCCCCGCCAGCAGGGGACTGCGTCGTGCCGTTTTCGGTTCTGTCGACGAACGAAGCCGACACCACCCCGCCCGAAGCGACGATCCCGGACTCCCGCCCGGGCTGCCACTCTAGGAATGCCACGGTTCTTGAATACCCCCACTGGACAAGGCCCTTGCCGTCGCTCTCGTCGCTCGCCCCGAGGATCTCGAACGGTTCGAACATCCGCCGATTGTCGGGGCTTCCCCGCACGGACCTGAGCAAGGACTCGTGATTGGCGAGCACCGACTCCGTATCCCCTTGCGCCTCCAGCACCATAACGTGGTCACTGAAGGCGCCCCACTCCGGGAAGCGCCGACGCAGTTCCTTGAAATCAGCTGGCAGCGCGGTGCCGAGCACCCTTTCGGTGCGGGACCAGTCGAGGTTGCCGGGTTCCGTGCTCCAACAAGTCACCGCCAGGCGATCAACCCACTCCATGTGCACCCCTCCACGCGCTCAGGCCACTGATTCCATCGGGAAGAAGTCCGGCTCTGTATCCGCGGTTCAGGCCAGCGGGCCGCTGATGACGCTCAGCTGTAGACGCGCTTGGCCACGGCGCTGCCGCTCGCCGAAGCCTCCAGATAGAACTTCCTCATCGCTTCAAACTTGCCAACCAGCGCATCGATCATCCAGTCCGGTGCTCCCCCGACAACCCGAAGCTTGCCCTTGTTCTCACGCACCTGTGCCTCACGGTCGATGCCTTGAAGATAATCAGCCGCCGCACGGACCAACTCCGGTTTCAGAACGAGCAATACGTCGACCTGTTCCCCTTGAGTCGCGATGTGCTCACCTCCGAGCACGGGCAACGACTCGACTCCGGTGGTCGGAAAGTCCTCACCGGCGAGAAGGACGTTGACCATTTGCCAGTACTCACCAAGACTGCACAGGATCCCGGAATCCAACTCCTTCTTAAACGTCCTGTTCTTGAGGGTCTTCGAGAATTGCTTCTCCAGATGATCCGGGCCCTTCGCCACCTCATCAGCTGAAACCCGGCGCATTCTCAATGACGTACCCATCTTGGACTCCTGTCTCGTCTGGATGCTGATACCAAGCCGGACCTGAAGTCGATCAATTTTTGGTACGTAGGGTTGTTCCGGAACGCCGGATATCTATCGGCAATGAAGCCCAGACCGGCATCCGTGAACCGGGTAACCGCGACAACGAACTCGTCCGTTCCACAGTTTCCAGGAACCGGATCCCAGGATCTCAGGATCTTCAACTCTGGCGCCTGCGGCACGAGTTCGATCAGCATGTCGCTCTCAGTGAAACTGACTCGCCCTTTTCCGCCTCCTCGAATCGACTGGGCAGACAGCAGGAGGCAGTACATGAAATCTAGAACCGGAACCCGGAAGGTTTCCGCATCGAAGCCGTCTGCGGCGAGCGTGACCGTTGTCTCGAAATAGGAGTAGCGCACCGCCTCATCGTCACCGGCGTCGATCTCCACAACGAATCCGCCTGACTCTCCAGCCGCCGGAGGGAAGTTGAAGGACTTCAAAGCTTCTTCGACACGATCGGCCAGGCCACGAAGGCTTGCAAGATCACGCTCTTCCATACATTGACCTTTGACGGGCATCGCTACTCGGCGTCCCCACTGACTACGGGCCAAATCCGTTCGCGGGACACACCCAGACAGGGCCGTTCGTTTGACAGACCCGCTATAGGCCGAATTCAGGGTCGGCAGAAGTGCGCTTGTAGTAACACGAGTAGGCATGGTCGGGCTCCCCGTACACCGGGACACTCCCGCTCATCCACAGCTCTCCGTTCTCCACATAGAACGGCAGAAACTCGTTGTCTTTCCCGTTCTCGAAATTGAGCACCAGATAGGGTGTCAGACCGGGGTCCTTGTTGACCGCATGCCATTTCCCGCCGTCCGAACGGCGCGTCACCTTCGAGTCCGACCCGGGACCGGACCACTCGACCGGAAAGTCCTTGACGGAAAAGGTGTAATCGTCACGCAGCCGAATGACTGGAAGTGGCGATCTGCATTCCGGCCCTCCATTCCATCGACCGACCAGTTCGGAATGATGTACGGCCTTCGGGGTGACGGCGGTGGGTTTACTTTTCCCGCACGCGGTCGAGGCAAGTACCGTCAAGGTGACAGCCGCAAGGCATGCACCAGTACGAAATACGTCGAGCTTCACGCGATCTCTTCCGGTCGTTCCGGGCGGCGGGGCCGCCCCCAGGGATTCCTGGGCGCGGCCCTGCCGTTCTTCAGGGCGCGTCCCGGCCGGACAGCCGGCGGGAGCGAGAGTGTCAGGCTGCCATCAGAAGAGGCTGCCCAGCCAACTCGTCACGGTGTCCAGGAAGCCACCTGAATCCCCCGACGACGACGATGACGATGACGACTGCGACGGAGCCTTGGGGTCGTCGAGGTCGACCGTCTCCGTCCACGTGATGCTCTGATCCTTCGTGCCGAAACGCCCCGTATCGTAATAGTCGTTGAGGACACTGCCGATGTTCTTGTCCCACCAATCGCTGTACCCGCCGAGCTCCGGGGCGATATGCGTTCCGGAGTTCATGGTGCTGCTGTTGGTCACATGGAACTGAACGGTCGCCGTCCCCGCCTCCTTGTCGACGGACTTGACGGTGTATTCCATGTTGTATGAACCAAGGAATGCCGCGGACATGTTCGACGTGAAGTCCATGAAGACGGTCTTGGTGTTCAGCGAGTGATTCAAGCCGTTATTCTTGATGAAACCTGTCTTCGGGTCCGGCTTTCCCTGTTTGACCGTTGCGTCCAGATTATAGTTGCCGATGTTGATGTTGTCGGCCGCGAGCTCCCGCACGCGCTGGACATGGTAGTGGTCCATGAGCGACTGCGTGAAGGCGTCGTTTCCTCCGAAGTCCCGATGCTTGGGGCCGGTGCCCGAGACCCATTCGAAGCCCAGGTCCACACCATTGGGATTTCCGGGAGTTCCGAAGCATCCGGGGCAGTGCTCCCGAAGGATCGGCTCCGCGGCGATCACGGGGCTAGCAAGCGTGTCGGCGACAGTCTCGACGGTGCCGACCCAGGCAGAGGCGAAGTTGTCGTCCCAGGGGCAGAAGGCGCCACCTTCGCACCAGTTGTGACCGTCGATCTCGACGCTGCTGATCGGGTTGCCGCCGGTGAAGGCGTAGCGGTTCCCCGTGAAGGGATCCGATCCCAGCCGCATGTCGGCCAGGGCGCCGTTGTACATGTCCCGGCTGGTGAAGCGGTTCAGGCCGGGGCTGTAGTCGCGGAAGCCCATGTCGTAGGTGCCGCTGGCGGAGTCCCAGCGCTTGGCGTTGAAGCGGTAGGGGTTGTACGCCTCCTTGTCGGGCTGGGCGGTGTCGGGCTTGTCGATGCCGGTGAACTCGGCGTCGTTGTTGTTGCCGTAGGCGGTGTAGCCGTAGGTGGACTTGGTGTCACCGCTGGTGTCGGTGAGGGTTTCGACGTCGGTGTGGCCGTTGTAGCCGTAGACGCCGAGCTCCTCGGAGCCGTCGGTGTTGCGCTTCAACTGCGTCAGGCGTTCGCCCCACGGACTGTACTGGTAGGACTTGGTGACCTGGCCGGCGACGGCCTCGTTGAGCACCTCACTGGAGGTACCGAGGTAGTTGAAGTCGGTGGTCTTGCCGTCGGCGTCCGTCTTGGATGCCGTGCGGTCCAGGGGGTCGAAGACGTAGGTTGTGGACTTCGTCGTGACCCCGTCGGCCTGCAGCTTGGCGTTCTTGACCACGTGGTCGAAGCCGTCGTAGTCCCGGTCCTCGACCACCTTGCCGCCCGCGACGACCGTGTCCAGTCGTCCGTATGGGTCGTAGTTGTAGCTGTTGGTCGCGGCGCCGATGTTGGAGCTGAGGAGCCGGTTGCGGTCGTAGGTGTAGTTGGTCGTGACGTTCTTGATCGTCTGGGTGACGACGTTGGCGTTGGCGTCGTGGACGTAGGTCTCGGTGCCCGCGGCGCTGCCCGTCTTCACGGACTGGGCGAGCCGGTTGACCGGGTCGTAGGTGTAGTCCGTGGTGGAGTTCAGGTACGCGCCGTGGTTGTCGGCGTTCATCTTGGACGCGACGTCCTGCGCCTGGTTGCCGTTGGCGTCGTAGGCGTAGGTGTGCGAGGAGACCAGGGTGGCGTTCGGCTTCTTCTCGCTCTGGGTCTTGAGCGCGCCGTTCAGGTAGTAGGTGTAGTCGACCGTGTTGCCGTTGGCCTTCGTCTCCTTCAGCCGCTGGCCGCGGTCGGTGTAGGTGTAGTCGGTGATCTTCGGCGAGGCGTCCGAGGCGGACTTGCCGACCTTCACCGTCTTGACCAGCTCACGCAGGTCGTAGATGTACTGCGCGTACTGGTCGGGGTGGGTCGTCGTCTCCTTCTGGCCGTTGGCGTCGTAGGTGAACGACGTGGCCTTCTTCTCGACGCCGGACAGGGACTCGCTGACCTTCTGGACCTGGTTGAGCCCGGTGTAGGTCATCGTGTATGTGTCGATCTTGGCGCCCGAGGAACTGTCCGTGATCGACGTCAGGTTGCCGTTGAGGTCGTACGAGTAGGTGGAGTTCTTCTTCTCGTTGTCCGTCTCGGTGACCTGGCGGACGATCTTCACCGCGTCGGCGACGACCTTGCCGGAGGCGTCGGTCGCCAGGGTGATCTTGGACGTGTTCCCCTGCTTGAAGGAGAACGAGCCCAGCGAGACCCAGCTGCCGCCACCGGTGCTCTGGTTGACCGTCTTGTCGGTGGTGCCGGCGTCGTGGGTGACGGTGTACTTCGCCGCCGTGGAGGCACCCGAGGTCGTCGGGTACTTCGCATAGGCGGTGTAGGTGCCGTCCTGCGGAACGTTCAGAGTCCAGGTGAACGTGTCCGTCGACGTCCCCGCCGCGTGGGTGCGGTGGTCGTAGCCCTGCTGGCCGGTGGCCGAAGCCGTGGCCCAGGTGCCGGTCGCCGAGACGGTCTGGGTGTCGGAGTTGTCGGCCACCACGACGTGGGCGCCGACCGGCACGCCGTCGTCGGAGCGGGCCTGGAGGCTGCCGTCGGGGTAGTACGCCCAGCCCTGGGTCCGCGAGCTGGAGCCGCCGGCGGAGGTGAGGGTGCTCGAGATCTGCTGGCCGGTCTGGTTGTAGCCGTAGGAGGTGATGATGTCCCACGGGTCGGTGGACGTCTTGGTCCAGCCGTTGTCGAAGTAGGTGTAGTCGGTGTCGTTACGGACCGTCTGACCCGCCGACGGCGGCGCGGACACCCGCGAGGTGCGGCCGACCGCGTCGTAGGTCGTCTGGGTGTAGACGTTGGGGTCGTTGTAGCGGGCGTCCGCCGGGTCGTAGGGCTGGAACTGCTTGACCGGACGGTTTAGCTTGTCGTACTCGGTACGGCTGGTGAAGTCGTCCACGGCCGCAGTAGCGGTGCCGCGCGGGCTGATCACCTTGGTGGTGTTGCCCATCTGGTCGTACTCGAACTTGGTCGACCGGACCGTTGTGCCCTCGTAGGGAACCTTCTGCTCGATGACCTTGCCGCGCTCGTCGTAGACGGCCTGGGACTTGTTGCCCTCCTTGTCGGTGCTCTCGACGACCAGGGAGTCCTTGTCGTAGGTGGTGGTGGTGTACTTGCCGGCCGCGTCCGTGACCTTGGTCACGCGGTGGTTGAGGTCGTACGCGGTCTTGGAGGTGTAGTCGGTCGTGTCGGCGGTGGCGTTCCTCTTCGGGTCGATGACCGTGACCGGGTTGCCGACGTTGTCGTACTCGTAGGAGACCTTGTCACCCTTGGCGTTCACCACCGACATGAGCTGGTAGATCTCGTCGTAGTTGTTGGTGGTGACGTAGTCGTCCGGGACGGAGGTCGTCGCCACGCCCTTGGGCTCGGTCGTGGTCTTGAGGTTGCCGACCTTGTCGTAGGTGTAGTGCGTCGTGCGACCGCTCAGGTTGTTGTCCGGGCCGGTCGCCTCGGTCACCTGGTCCGCGGAGTCGTAGACCGCGGTGGACACCACGCCGTCCGCGGCGGTGCTGGTGGTGACGTTGTCGTTGGCGTCGTACAGCGGAGCGGGGGTGGTGATGAACACCCCCTGCGCCTGGTCCTTGGGCAGCTTGTTGACCAGCGGACGCTTGAAGGCGTCGTAGGTCTGGGTGGTGGTGGTGCCCAGCGTGTCGGTCACCGAGGTGACCTGACCGCGCTCGTCGTAGACGAACGAGGTGGCGTGGCTCTCCGCGTCGGTGATCGTCTTGGGGTAGCCCATGACGTCGAAGTCGGAGTTGACGGTGGCGTTGCCGTTGGCATCGGTGGCCTTGGTCAACTGCCCGTAGCCGTCGTAGTCGTACTTGGTGGTGTAGTCGTCGGGCACCGAGGTGGTGGCGACACCCTTGGGATCGGTGACCGTCTTCAGGTTGCCGAAGGCGTCATAGCCGAACTGCCACTTGCGGCCCTCGGGAGAGGTCTTGGTGAACAGATCGGCCGAGAAGCCGTCCGCACGGGTCTGGTACGTGTAGACCGTCGCCGCGGTGCCGTTCTTGTTGGCTTCCGCGTCCTTCATCGTCAGCGGGTTGCCGGTCTTCGGGTCGTACGTCCAGGTGGTCTGGGCGCCCTTCGCGTCCTTCATGAGGATGACGTTGTTGTCCGCGTCCCAGGACATGTCCACTGTCTCGGACTTGGCGTTGGTGGCCTTCACCTGGCGGCCGAAGTCGTCCAGGACGTAGTCCGTGGAGTGCGACTCGGAGTCCGTGACCTTGGTGTCGGTGAAATTCGTGTTCGTCGGGTCCGCCTGGTAGGCGAACGTCGTGTTGTTGTTCAGCCGGTCCGTGATGGTCTTGGTCCACCAGTGGTACTTCGGGTCGTCGCCGGTCTGCGGGGCGTAGTAGTCCAGATTGGTGGCGTTGCCCCGGGGGTCGGTGGCCGTCACCATCTTGACGTTCTTGTTGCCCTGCGTGGCGTCGTAGACGAACTTGAACACCTTCGGCTGCGAAGAGCCCACGCCGTCGGTGAACTGGCCGAGCAGACCCTTGTCGGTGTACCAAAAGTTGATCTTACGACCGGAGACGTCGGTGACCGACTTGATGTGGTCGTAGATCTTGGAGTTGGTCAGGTTCGAGCCCGTGGCGATGGTGCCGGTGCTCGAGACGTACTCGTAGGAGTTGTCGCCCTTCTTGAAGTAGTCCACCGTCAGCGTCTGCCGCGACGCGGGGTCGGTGATGTACGTCAGGAACTTGGTCGGCTTGTTGTTGGACTTCCGCTCCTCGTAGGTGAACAGCATGGTGTTGCCGTTCTTGTCCACCGTGGAGGTCAGGTATCCGTCGCAGCCGAACAGGAAGCGGCTGCCGTCCGGCCGGGTCATCGTCCAGGCGTCCGGGATCGGGTCCTTGGTCGGGGTGCAGTCCAGACCTGCCTTGGCGGCCAGCTTGTAGTGCACACCGGCCGGCGCCTTCCACGAGCTCGTGGCCGAGTCCCAGCGGAACACGTGGGTGGTGCCGTCGCCGTCGGGCAGCCGCACCTCGGTGGGGTTGGGCTTGGGGTGGAACTCCAGCGGCGCGCCGAGCCGGATCGGGCCCGATGCCTGGAAGGACCAGCCGTAGCCGGAGACCGTGTCGGAGGTGTCCAGGCTGTTGTAGGCCAGCCGGAAGAACGTGTTCAGACCACGGCCGGGGTTGTTGAACGCGTTGTACGACCACACCACATTGCCGGAGGCGAGGTTGTTCATCATGCTCGCACCCGCGCCGGTGTTCTTGCCCGTGTAGCCGTAGAACTTCTCCAGGCCCAGGGTGTTGGAGGTCGGGTCCTCGACGGTGACGTTCTGCTTCAGCGACGGGATGGCGCCGGTACCGGCGGACAGCCAGGTGCCGTCGGCGACCTTCTTGATGTCCCAGCCGAGCACGTAGTCCAGGCGCTTGTTGCCCTCATCGGAGTTGATGGGGGTCTTGACCTGCGCCTGGATGGTGGCCGACTTGCCCGGCAGGAGGGCCGGGATCGCGGTGGACAGCTGGTTGCCGCCGGTGGTGACATCGGTCCCGTCGGGCAGCTTCCAGGTGTACGACAGCTGCCGCTCACCGGCGGCCCACGCGGTCGCGGTGGTGTTGGTGACCGTGAAGTCCACCGTGTACTGCGAGTTCGGCGTCATCCGCGCCGGAGTGGTCGGCGCGTAGTACGTGTCCTCGGTCGTCGAGTCGACGTAGATGACCTGCATGTACGGACGCAGCTGCGGGTCCGAGGCCTCCGACGACAGGAACAGCGTGCGCTCCTGCGGGCCGGTGGTGGTCTCGTCCTTCAGCTTGACGGCCACGCCCTTGTTGCCCGTGGGCGTCTTGACCCAGGACTGCATCAGGCCGGTGGCATCCCACCAGTGCCGCCCGACCTCGTCCGTGATCTGCGGGACGGTGTCCGAGACGGTGGCGGACATGTCGCCGCCCGGCGTGGTCCACGCAGTCGTCGCCGTCGCGTTGTTCCACGTCGCCGTCGTGTCGGTGAAGTCCCGGGTCAGCGCGTGGAGTTCGTAGATCGCACCATTGGTGGTGCTGGTGGTCTCCGCTCCCCACATGTACATCTTGTTCTCCAGCACCGTCGCGGTGGTGGGGATGCCGGTGGTGGGGAACTTCAGCACGGCACGCGTCTTGCCGTACGTGGTGGAGTTGTTGCCGACGCTCAGCCAGGTCTGGCCCACGCCGAAGGACTGGATCGCGTTCTGGTTGGTGGTCGGCTGCTGCGAGGACAGCGTGGTGTCCGTCTGACCCGCCTGGATGATCTTCATCGTCCGGCCGGCCTTCGGGATGCCCACCACCCGGGTCGGAGAGCCGAGCAGCTCACCGCCCTTGGTCTTGACCGCCAGCTGGTAGAAGTACGACTTCCCGATCTCACTGGAGCTGGAGTCCGGGGTCGGCACCGCGGTGGTGTCCGTGTAGCTCGTGGCCGTGGCCGCGATCGGGGCGATCAGGGTCGCCGCGGACGGTGTGAAGACCTGCTGCGTGGAGCGGTGCAGCTGGTACTCGACGATGTCGTCGTTCGTCGCGCCGCCTGTGTTGCTGTACGCGGGCCAGGACAGCTCCGGGCCCGTGCCGTGCACCACGGTCGGGGAGTTCAGCGCCGTGCCGACCTTCCCGTAGGTGACGGTCAGCCGCGGAATGGTCGAGGTCTCGCCGCCGTAGGTGTTGCCGTCGCCCGCCTCGTAGCGCGGGCCGCCGGTCGGCGCGGTGCCCGACTCGTCGGTGGCCTTGAGTACGAACCCGTAGTTCGGGGCGGTACCGGACACCCACTTCTGGACGGTGTCGGCGACCGGGAAGTCGTGCCACACGTTGTACTTGCCGACCGGCTTCACGATCTGTGCCGGGTTCACCAGCCGGATCGAGTCCGCCAGGTTGCGCGTGGTCGAACTGCCGGTGTCACCCAGCACGATCTTGCCCGCGTTGCCCTTGGCAAAGCTGTACTCGGCGGCGTCCAGGGTCTTCCAGACCCCACCGGTCCCGGTCTGGTTGACCGTGTAGTTCTTCGTGCCACCGTTGTACGTGACGGTGTACGGGGCGGCCGTGGCCGCGTCGGAGGCCGCCGGGTAGTGCACATCCACCCGGTAGGAGTCGGTCTCCGGGACCTGCGGCTGCCAGGTGTACTTCTCGCCCGTGAGCGCGTTCTTGTTGTAGGCGAAGTCGTCATTGGTCGCGGCCCCACCGGTGGTGGTGCCTCCCGGCCACTCGCCGACCGCCGCCGTACCGGTGTCCCCGTCGTCCTGCTGGACGGTGGTGCCGGACAGCTCACCCACCAGCGCACTGGTGTTGGACCAGTTCGCACCCGCCTCGGTCCACGAACCCGTCGCCCGGTGCGCCTCGATGGTCACCGCGTTGGCGTTGGTGGTGTGCGACTGGTCGTAGTACATCCCCAGCCGCGCGGCATCGACCTTCACACCCGCCGGGATCTCACTCAGCGGAAACTGAATAAGCGAGCGCGCGATGCCCGTGTCCGTCTTGCCGGCGGAGAGCTTCCACGTGGTGTTGAAGTTCACCGACGGCTGGTCGGACAGGACCATCGTGTCCTGCGAGTCCGTCGGCGACGGCGCGATGGTGATCGTCGGGTCGATCACCACCGGGTACTGACGCTCCTTCGCCGCCAGCCACTTGGTGTCAGGCGTGAGAGTCAGCTTCCAGTTCTCGCCGTCGCGGGCCAGCTTCTGGCTGACCTTGGTGGAGTACGTACCACCGGTCGGCGACAGCGCGTCCTTCTTGGCGTCCGTCATGTACGGCGCCGGAATGACCATCACCGGAGTGTTCGGGAGCTCACCGAACAGCGCGACCGAACCGTCCTTGCGGGCCTTCGGCGTCAGGCCGTCGGTGTTCAGCGTGAAGGTGTACGACACCGGGCCGGCCGGAGCCGCGTCCAGGACGATGTTCTCCTTGACCTGTCCCCGGCCCACCACGTACTGCAGATCCGCGCCGGAAACAGCGTCCTTGTACGTGACGGTCTCGCCCTTGGCCTGCGGCTTCAGCGACTTGCCGGCACCCTTCAGGCCCATCGTGACCGAGCGGCCGTTCGGCGCTCCGAAACGCAGCAGCTTCTCGGCGTCGGAGCCGAACCAGCTCCGGCTGGTGTTCGCCGTGTTGGCGAAGCCGAAGCCCTTCTCCGTCGTCGGCCTCAGCGCCGTGTCGATCGGCTTCCAGGACTTCCCGGACTTGTACGAGACCGGAACGGCCGACAGCTCCGCCTCGACCCGGCCGTCCGACAGCTGCCAGAACCGCGCCTGTGGGGTACGGCGGTTCGTCAGCTCCTTGACCCGCTTGGCCTTCGGAAGCTTCTTGCCCCTGGGCAGCTTCTCCCGGCTGGGTATCTCCAGCTTGCCGCCGACGGGCGGCTTGTCAGCCTCCTCGTCGTCGTCCGAGAACCAGCCCTTGACGGTGTCGACAATGCCCTTGCCGTCGTCATTCGACGACGACGCCGGGGCCGCATACGCGACCTGCGGCAGCAGCGTTCCCGCTATCGCCGACACGACTAGACAGGAGATATATCTCCCGTACGGAACTTTCACCTCGTTACCCTTCCGCATCGGCGGGCCAATTCGCCGCATGCGAAATGGGCACGCCGAATGAGCCGACCCGGAGGTTTCCGGTCGGCGTGACTCATTGCTCCACGAACCGCGAATTGCCAGTTCACGGACGTGGCGGCGTGATTTCTAGTCACTGGAGTGACGTCCAGTCAACCCCTTGGACAATCGGGACAGTTGACCCCTGAAAAGAGCGTCGATTCGCCCGTTTCTTCCGCTCGCTCGCGCCGAGCGGGTCGCGTCGTGTATAAACGCCCGGTTCCGAAGAGAGTCAATTCCTTGAAAGCCGGTGCCTCATGCCATCCACACAATCGCCTGAATCCGCTGAGTCCACTGAGTCCGCTGAATCAACTGAAGCCACGAGCCCGGCTGACGCCGGAAAGAGCGGCGGCCCGGACCGGCGCGGAGTGGCCATCGCCGCCGTGGCACTGCTCGCCTGCGGCGGGCTCATCGGGTACGGCTTCCTCAACACCGACGAGAAGCCCAAGCCGCGTGCCGTCCCGACCGCGGAGGTGACCTACGAGGTGACCGGACAGGGCACGGCCGAGCTCTCGTACCTCGCGCGCAGCGAGTCGGGCAAGGCGACCGTGGAGAAGCGCGTTGCGCTGCCCTGGAAGAAGACGGTCCAGGTACCGCTGGGCAAGGCGCCGACCATCGCCCTCGTCCTGAACGAGAAGGGCGGCCAGGCCAGTTGCTCGCTCGCCGTCCGCGGCAAGCACGTACAACTCGCCACCGCGTCAGGCAGCTACGGACGAGCCACCTGCACCGGTCAACTGCCGACCGGGCAGCACTGACCCCCGGACTCGCCCTCGAACCGGCGCCTCAGCGCTTGACGCGCGCCCGTCGCGAGACGACCGCGCGCAGCACGCGCTGGCCCTCGATCGAGACATCCAGCGCCTGGCGCAGCCCGACGCCGCCCTGTGCGTCGGCCAGGATCTCCAGGATCTGGATCTGGCGGCGCAGTTCACCGGCGACGAGCGGTCCCGCTCCGTCCGGCTCGCCCTCGCGGCAGCGCGTGAGTACGTCGACGACGTCGGCAGCGGCGGGTTCGTCGGCGCCCGAGCCCGCGTCGAAGCGGTTGTGGAGTTCGAGCGCGGCGACGGAGCAGTCGTCCGCCCATTCCCGCAGGGGGTCCGCCTCCCACTCGGAGGGCGCGGCGCCCAGCATCTGACGTACGAGGGCAGCGGCTTCGTCCTCGACGGCGGCGCTCTCCATGCTCGCTCTGGCCTCGGCGAGCCGTCCCGACCAGTCCTCCTCGCCTTCCACCAGACCGGCCCAGAGCGGACGCAGCGCGTCGGCCTCGGATGCGAGCACGGGCAGACAGCGGTCCAGGCAGGCGAGCCCGCTCGCGGCCAGGCCTCGCTCATCCGCCTGTGCGATCAGTTCCCTCAGGCTCTTCGACGCCACGGACGCCTCCCATCGCGGACGCAGTACTTCCTCTTACTGCGCCCCGTGGCTCGAATGCGTCACTGCGCCGGCCGGGAATACCCATTCCTTCCAGGAATCGGAAGAAAGGTCCCCGGGTACAGCCTCGGGCCGCTTGGCGAAAAGTACTCCCTCCGGCACCCTGGCCGCCACAGTCTCGGCGATCCGATCCGGAACACATTCGCGTGCCGAGCACACACATATGCGCCACAACTCTGTTACATTCCGGCCACCTGGAACTCGGCCTGCAGAGCGCCCTGTTGGGACCGCCGCGACCCAAGACTGGTGTGGGCCCGCACACCCCGGGCGGGCTCACACCGCGGCCTCCTTCGAGACCCGCTCCGCCTGTGCGCCGCCTTGGCGTTCTGCATGCGCGTCAGCCTGCGGACGACGACGATCGCCAGCAGCGCGGCCACGATGTCGAGGATTCCCCCGAGGACGAAGACGTCCGCGCCCGCTCTGAAGGCGTCCGGAGTGTCGGCCGAGGCGTACTGTCTGCCCGCGACCGGATTGATCAGATTCGTGGCGAGCCACGCGGTCCACCAGGCGTTGACGACGGTGTGCGGCTCCTGCTTCCCCGTTCCGTACGGGTCCCGCCGGCTCGCCGCCCAGATGTCGGCGGTGATCGCGCGCGGGATGTAGAGATTCCCGAACGGGACGAACCAGCCTCCGGTCGCCCACCCCGCACCGCGCCGCTGGAGATCCGGCGCGAAGACACCGGCGTTGTTCCGGGCCCGCTGGAACCAACCGAGGAAGACGAACAGGGTGGCGAGCTGCGCGATCCCCTGAGTGACTCCCGCGGTATCCATCAGCGACGTGGCTTGCTCCAGGTCCGTGTCCGAGTAGGCCGTGGCCGTCAGGTTCCGCAGACCGACCGCGGCCACGAGGGAGAAGAGGTCGGTCGCGACGACGAGGCAGAGCAGCGCCACGACGGCGTACGAGATGCCCACCGGAGAACGCAGAACACCCCCGGCCCACGGCCCGGGCGGTGTGATGTCGACCGTACCGACAGAGCAGGCCTGGCAGAGTCCTTCGGCGGTCGCCGCCGCGTCGGTCCGGCATTTCGAGCAGAGCATGGCCGAGCGGCCCCCCACGGGTGAGAAGACGCCCCTCCCCAGAGGCGTCGCGGAGACCGGGCCGTACGGCAAGCGGTCGCCCGCGGACGATATGCCGCAGCGGCCGGTGCCGTCCACCATGAATCCCCAGTTCAGCCCAGCTTCCGCGCCAGCTCCTGGAATTGCTGCCAGCTCCGCCCCGGCGTCCGCGGGTCCCACAGTTTCTGGGACGTCGCCCGCAGCGGCATCGCGATGCCGCGTGGCCTCTGGCGCCACCCGCCAATCGTGCTAGCAGAATGCTGGCACTGCGACTATTCTTGTTGCATGGCCACTCTCTACGTGCGGGATCTGTCCGAGGAAGCACTCACCGAGCTGAAGATAAGAGCTGCCCGAAACCGGCAGTCCCTGCAGGCGTACGCGAGGACCCTGCTTGAGCAGGAGGCCGCCACCCCGGCCCTCGAGGACGTGGTCGCCCGCATCCGGGAGCGGGCCACGGCCCGGCTGTCCACGGGCGATGTGCTGCGAGACATCGACCGGGGAAGGCGCCACGAGTGATCGTCATGGACGCCGGGGCGCTCGTGATGCTGCTGGCCGATGCCGGACCTGTGGGCGAGGCACTGCGCACACGCGTCCAGGGGGAGCGACTGCTCGCTCCTTATCTGGTCGATGTCGAAGTGACCTCGGCGCTGCTGGGACGCCATCGAGGCGGCAAGCTGACCGAGGGTGAGCTGGACGACGCACTTGCTGCGTTTGCGGTCCTGCCGGTCCGACGGCTCGAGCACGTGCCCTTGTTGCCGCGTGTGCGCGAGCTCTACGCCAACCTTTCGGCGTACGACGCCACCTACGTCGCGCTGGCCGAAGGCTTCGACGTGCCGCTGGTGACCAGCGACGGGCGGATCAAGGACGGCGCACGAGCGAAGCAGGCCAAGTGCCTGGTAGAGGTGTTCAACGAGAAGACGGTTCCCCCGTCGTCCCCGCCCGGGAGCAACTGACACGGCCCGCGAAGGACGCCGGACCCAGCGGGCGCCCGGCCCCAGTTCAGCCCAGCTTCCGCGCCAGCTCCTGGAACTGCTGCCAGC
This sequence comes from Streptomyces sp. NBC_00322, assembly GCF_036147535.1. Lineage (NCBI taxonomy): Bacteria > Bacillati > Actinomycetota > Actinomycetes > Kitasatosporales > Streptomycetaceae > Streptomyces > Streptomyces sp. NBC_00322. The sequence goes on from NZ_CP108019.1 coordinate 3,603,653, forward strand.
TCCGCCCCGGCGTCCGCGGGTCCCACAGTTTCTGGGACGTCGCCCGCAGCGGCATCGCGATGCCGCGTGCCACCTGTTCCTGGGTCTGGGAGTTGGCGAGGTCGCACCAGACCGCGAAGCGGCCGCCCAGGATCTGGGACGAGTACTTCCGGGGCACCGGCTGGGTGCCCCGGATCACGAACGGTGTCCACTGCTCGTAGATCCGCCGACCCGTCGGATAGACGAAGGTCTGCGGCTGGCCGAGCACGTAGTACAGGTACTCGTCGTTGACGTTGACGAGCCGTCGGCCTTCGCGCAGGTACTCCAGCGGTGGCCTGGCCCCGATCTCCTTGCCCGTCCAGTACTCGACCTCGAGGTCCTTGTCCGCCCTGACCACGCCGCCGCGGAAGAACCCGTCGTTCCATGCCTTGGGCTTCTTGCCCAGGGGGCGCACCACCGCCGCGCGGTCGTTCACCCAGGCCGTCGCCAGGTCCTGAACCCGTGCCTGCGGGCCGTACTTCTGGCGGGCGAGTGCCGCCAGCTGCGGGAAGGACGCCTCCGGGTTCCGCCGGACCAGCGCCTGGTACTCGTCTCCGCCGAGATGCCAGTACGCGCCGGGGAACAGCTCCGCGTACTCCTTCAGCAGCTCATCCACGATCTCGGCCGAGGCGGGCTGCCCGATGTCGATCGCCCCGCGCACCGGCCTGCCCGCGGCGTCCCGCAGCTGGAGCTGGGGATGGGCGGCGAGCACCGCGCCGAGGTGTCCCGGGGAGTCGATCTCCGGGATGACCGTGATGTGCAGCCGCGCGGCCAGGTCGATGATCCGGCGGACCTCCGCCTTGGTCAGGTGCCGGCTGGAGACGATCTCGGGGTGCGAGTCCGACTCGATACGGAAGCCCTGGTCGTCGGAGAAGTGCAGGCCGAGCTGGTTGAGCTTGAGGTCGGCCATCTCGCGCAGCCGGGCCTCGATCCAGGCGGCGGAGAAGTGCTTGCGGGCGATGTCGACCATCAGGCCGCGCTGCGGCCGGTCGGGCCGGTCGCGTACGACGCCCTCCGGCATCGCTCCGCCCGATTTCACCGCTTGCTTGAGGGTCCGGGTCCCGTAGAAGACACCCGCCTCGTCGGGTCCGGTGATTCTGACCCGTCCGCCGCTGGTGAGGGCCGTGTACGACTCGCGCGCGCCCCCGGCCCCGAGCGCCAGCTCGACATCGCCGGCGCGGGCGGCGACGGCGCCGCGGTAGCCGAGCTTCAGCTCGTCGGCGAGCAGCCGCGCCTCGTCGGCGAGCGCCTCGCTGCCCTTGGCGACGACGACCCCTCCGCCGGGCCGCGGGCGCCAGCCCGGCCCGCGCGCCGCCTCGTGCGTGCGTACGGCGGGGATGGTGGCGGGCGCCCGGGAGAGGGGGTAGGTCCTGGAGGGTGTTGGTTTCGGTGACGGGCTCACGGCGGCGGGGGCCTTGGTTCCGCCCCGCGTCTGGCCTGCCGTCGTGGACGGCTCGTCGCTCGAGCAGCCGGTCAGCGTCATCGAGAAGGCCGCTGCCGCGGCGAGGAAGACGCCCGTGAACCTGGCACACCCAAAGTGCCGTACCACCCGGATACCTCCAATATCTGGCGTAACTACCGCGAACCATCCCCACCATCGTCCATCACAGGAGTCGAAACTCTCCCGTCCGGGTGAAAATCGCGCATCCGTCGGACAGCTTCCGGCAGCCACGGATAGCGTTACGACTCATCCACCCCACACTTCCCAGCCGTCCTGCTGTCCCTTTCGAGGAGCCCACGCTGTCCAGCGAATCCCACGCCGGCCTCCCGAAGCGACCGCCGACACTCCACCACACCCGGCATGCGCTCGCCTCTTCGGCCATACCGGCCACGCTCTCGCCCCGCCTTCCCGGCCAGCGCGGCGGTGAACCCGGTCTCGAGCGCTTCAACACCGCGGCCGCAGACTCGGCCGAAGCGACCCTTCTCGCCTGCTGCGGCAGCCACCGCTGGGCCCAGCGGCTGGTCGTCCACCGCCCCTACCCCGATGTCGACGCCCTCCTCGCCGCAGCCGACGAGGCCAGCTACGACCTCTCGCAGGCCGACCTCTCCGAGGCCCTCGCCGGCGAGTCCTCCGCCGGTCTCCACCCGGGCGCGCCCCAGGCGGCGCACACCGCGCTGGCCGCCGCCCACGCCGCGTACGAGAGCCGCTTCGGCCACGCCTTCGTGATCAGCCTCGACGGATCCCGGCCCGAGGAGTACCTCGACCAGGTGCTCGCCGGAATCCGCGCCCGGCTCGGCCACGAACGGGACGAGGAGCGGGCCGTCTCGGCCGAGCAGCTGCGCGGCCTCGCCCGCTCCCGACTGGCGCATGTAGTGGCCAACCATCCGGAATCAGACGTCGCGGGGGCTTCCCGATAGCCCGTCCGAGGCTGTTTGTTGCCTGTTTGATCACACCTACGGACCCCGGGCGAGCGAACCGACAAGTCGTCGCTACGATGGCCGGGGCCGGTGGACCGTACCCGGCCGGGCCAGACCGACAGAGAAGCCGGCATGGCCCCAATCCCCGCTTTCGGAGGGTTCTTCCGTGCCGGCTGGAACGCTGTACCGCGGCCGGGAAGGAATGTGGTCCTGGGTGGCTCATCGAGTCACCGGCGTCCTCATCTTCTTCTTCCTGTTCGTACACGTGCTGGACACCGCTCTCGTCCGCGTCTCCCCCGAGGCGTATGACGATGTCGTTGCCACGTACAAGACGCCGATCGTCGCGCTGCTCGAATACGGCCTCGTGGCCGCGATTCTCTTCCACGCGCTCAACGGCCTGCGTGTCATCGCCGTGGACTTCTGGTCCAAGGGCGCGCGCTACCAGAAGCGGATGTTCTGGATCGTGATGGTCATCTGGTTCGTGCTGATGGTGGGCGCCCTGTACCCGGTGCTCGGCCACGCCGTTCGTGAACTGTTCGGGAGCTGAGCCAGACAATGTCTTCGAACAACGCAGTCGCCGACACCACCTCCGCCGTCGGCCCCGTCGAGGGCACGAGCCCCTACGACGTCGACCACCCGGCCCCGTACATCGAGGCCCCGCGCAAGCGCACCGGCAAGACCCCGAGGGCGACCCGCGGCAACTTCGAGATGGCCGCATGGCTCTTCATGCGCCTGTCCGGTGTCGTCCTGGTCGTCCTGGTCATCGGCCACCTGCTGATCCAGCTGGTGCTGGACGGCGGCGTCTCCAAGATCGGCTTCGCGTTCGTGGCCGGCCGCTGGGCGTCCCCGTTCTGGCAGGTCTGGGATCTGCTGATGCTGTGGCTCGCGATGCTGCACGGCGCCAATGGCCTGCGTACCGTCATCAATGACTACGCCGAGCGCGCCAACACGCGCCTGTGGCTCAAGGGCCTGCTGTACACCGCCACGGTGTTCACCATCCTTCTGGGCACGCTGGTGATCTTCACCTTCGACCCGAACATCCGCTAAAGCCGGGGCTGACGAGACCAATGAAGATCCACAAGTACGACACCGTCATCGTCGGCGCCGGTGGCGCGGGCATGCGCGCGGCCATCGAGTCGACCAAGCGCAGCCGTACCGCCGTGCTGACGAAGCTCTACCCCACCCGCTCCCACACGGGCGCCGCGCAGGGCGGCATGGCCGCCGCGCTCGCCAACGTGGAGGAGGACAACTGGGAGTGGCACACCTTCGACACGGTCAAGGGCGGTGACTACCTGGTCGACCAGGACGCCGCCGAGATCCTGGCGAAGGAAGCCATCGACGCGGTCCTGGACCTCGAGAAGATGGGCCTGCCGTTCAACCGCACCCCGAACGGCACCATCGACCAGCGCCGCTTCGGCGGTCACTCGCGCAACCACGGCGAGGCCCCGGTCCGCCGGTCCTGCTACGCCGCGGACCGCACCGGCCACATGATCCTCCAGACGCTGTACCAGAACTGCGTCAAGGAAGGCGTGGAGTTCTTCAACGAGTTCTACGTCCTGGACCAGCTGATCATCGAGGTCGACGGCGTCAAGAAGTCGGCGGGCGTGGTCGCGTTCGAGCTGGCCACCGGCGAGATCCACATCTTCCAGGCGAAGGCCGTCATCTACGCCTCGGGCGGCACCGGCAAGTTCTTCAAGGTGACCTCCAACGCGCACACGCTGACCGGTGACGGGCAGGCCGCCTGCTACCGGCGCGGACTGCCGCTGGAGGACATGGAGTTCTTCCAGTTCCACCCGACGGGCATCTGGCGCATGGGCATCCTGCTCACCGAGGGCGCCCGCGGCGAGGGCGGCATCCTGCGCAACAAGGACGGTGAGCGCTTCATGGAGAAGTACGCGCCCGTCATGAAGGACCTCGCCTCGCGCGACGTCGTCTCGCGCTCCATCTACACCGAGATCCGCGAGGGCCGCGGCTGCGGTCCCGAGGGCGACCACGTCTACCTGGACCTCACCCACCTGCCGCCGGAGCAGCTGGACGCCAAGCTCCCGGACATCACCGAGTTCGCGCGTACGTACCTCGGTATCGAGCCGTACACGGACCCGATCCCGATCCAGCCGACCGCGCACTACGCCATGGGCGGCATCCCGACCAACGTCAAGGGTGAGGTCCTTCGCGACAACACCACCGTCGTGCCGGGCCTGTACGCCGCCGGTGAGGTCGCCTGCGTGTCGGTGCACGGCGCCAACCGCCTGGGCACCAACTCGCTTCTCGACATCAACGTGTTCGGCAAGCGCGCCGGTATCGCCGCCGCCGAGTACTCGGCGAAGAACGACTACGTCGACCTGCCGGAGAACCCGGCCTCGCTGGTCGAGGCGCAGGTCGAGCGGCTGCGCAACGCCACCGGCAAGGAGCGGGTCGCGGACATCCGCCGCGAGCTGCAGGAGACCATGGACGCCAATGTCATGGTGTTCCGCACCGAGCAGACGATCAAGACCGCGGTCGAGAAGATCGGCGAGCTGCGCGAGCGATACCTGAACGTGTCCATCCAGGACAAGGGCAAGCGCTTCAACACGGACCTGCTGGAGGCCGTCGAGCTGGGCAACCTGCTCGACCTGGCCGAGGTCATGGCCGTTTCGGCACTGGCCCGCAAGGAGTCCCGCGGCGGTCACTACCGCGAGGACTTCCCGAACCGCGACGACGTCAACTTCATGCGCCACACCATGGCGTACCGCGAGGTGGGCGACGACGGCGTCGAGTCGATCCGTCTCGACTACAAGCCGGTCGTCCAGACCCGCTACCAGCCGATGGAGCGTAAGTACTGATGGCTACCCCGACTCTGGACAAGGTGGAGGCGGAAGCCGCCGCCTCGCCCTACATCACGGTCACCTTCCGGATCCGCCGCTTCAACCCCGAGGTCTCCGACGAGGCCCAGTGGCAGGACTTCCAGATCGAGATCGACCCGAAGGAGCGTGTGCTCGACGGTCTCCACAAGATCAAGTGGGACGTCGACGGCTCGCTGACCTTCCGGCGCTCCTGCGCGCACGGCATCTGCGGCTCCGACGCGATGCGGATCAACGGCAAGAACAGGCTCGCCTGCAAGACGCTGATCAAGGACATCAACCCGGAGAAGCCGATCACGGTCGAGGCCATCAAGGGCCTCACGGTCCTCAAGGACCTGGTCGTGGACATGGAGCCGTTCTTCCAGGCGTACCGCGATGTGATGCCCTTCCTGATCACGTCCGGCAACGAGCCGACGCGCGAGCGTCTGCAGTCCGCCGAGGACCGCGAGCGCTTCGACGACACCACCAAGTGCATCCTGTGCGCCGCGTGCACGTCCTCGTGCCCGGTGTTCTGGAACGACGGCCAGTACTTCGGCCCGGCGGCGATCGTGAACGCGCACCGCTTCATCTTCGACTCGCGTGACGAGGGCGGGGAGCAGCGGCTGGAGGTCCTCAACGACAAGGACGGCGTGTGGCGTTGCCGCACGACGTTCAACTGCACGGACGCCTGCCCGCGCGGTATCGAGGTCACCAAGGCGATCCAGGAAGTCAAGCGCGCGCTGATCACGCGTCGCTTCTGACCGAACGGTACCGGGGCCCCGTCTCAACTTCGTATGAGGCGGGGCCCTTTGGTGCCCGGGGTTCACCGGGCGAGGCGATACCTGGCAGGATCGGGGAACGTCTGACATGAGCAGCAGGAAAGCGGGGACGAGACCATGAGCGAGCCCAATCCGTACGCGGCTGACGGAGAGCCCGAGTACAAGTGGGGGCCGACGCAGCCTCCGGGGACGCCGGCCTACGGCTACCCGAACCAGGCGCCGGGGTACGGGTATCCGAATCAGGCTCCCGACTACAGCCAGACGCAGCCCGCTCTCCCCGTACCGGCCGGGGCCCCGGCCGCGATGGGCGGGGCGCCGCTGGTGTCGATCGGTGACATCAGTGTCATGGGCGACTCGATCGTGACTCCCGCGGGCACGCTGCCGTTGCGGGGCTCGGTGTGGAACGCCACCGACATGTCGCACACCGAGGAGAAGATGCCGACCCACGCCATCGTGCTCGCGGTCATCTTCTTCATCTTCTGCCTGCTGGGGCTGCTGTTCCTGCTGATGAAGGAGAAGAAGACCACGGGCTTCATCCAGGTCACGGTGACGAGCGGCGGCAAGCACCACTCGACGATGATCCCGGCGCGTGGACCGGAGACGTTCCAGCAGGTCATGGGGCAGATCAACTACGCGCGTTCGCTCGCCAGCATGTAGCGGTCACGCGTTTTGGGTCAGCTCCGGTACGCCAAGGAGCAGATGCCGCCACTGACGGGCGGGCTGGGAGTCGGGTCAGCCCGCCCGTGGGGAGACGGGACGTTCGAAGAACGTCTCCAGGGAAACCGTGGCCTGAGTGCCGCTGACTCCGTCGATCGCGTACAACCGGCGCAGCACGTCCTGCAGTTGTTCCGTCGTGGCCGTACGCACCTTCACCAGCACCGACGCGCTGCCCGCGATGATGTGCGCCTCCTGGATCTCCGGGATGGCGGCGAACGCGGCCCCCGACTCCCCCATCCACGCCGACGACTCCACCATGACGAAGGCCAGCACGCCCTGCCCGAGCGCGGCCGCGTCCACCTCCACAGTCGTACGGCGGATGACTCCGCGTTCACGCAGCTTCCTCACCCGCTCGTGCGCCGCGCCCGCCGAGAGGCCAACGGCCTTGCCCAGCGCCGCGTATGCCTGAGTGGCGTCCTCCTGGAGCAGGGCCACGAGCTCACGGTCAGTGTCATCCACGCTTGCGACCATACCTCATTCCGGGATATGCATGTCAGGCCGAAGCTCATTCAGTTGAATGCTTGGAGGGCCTGACCATGTCCACCATCGACGAAGCCTCGATATACGAGATCCTGGACGACCGCTTCCGAACCGGACGCTGCGCCAACGGCGACGTGCGCCTGGAGCAGCTCCACGGCGACTGCCGCTGGGCCGAAGGCCCGCTGTATCTGCCCGCCTGGCGGCAGCTGATCTGGAGCGACATCCCCAACGACCGCATGCTGCGCTGGGACGAGACCACCGGCGCGATCAGCCTCTTCCGCTCCCCCGCCGGGCACAGCAACGGCAACACGCTCGACCGCGAGGGCCGGCTGATCTCCTGCGAGCAGGGCAACCGCCGCGTCACCCGCACCGAACCCGACGGCAGGATCACCGTCCTCGCCGATCGTTTCGAGGGCAAGCGCCTCAACAGCCCGAACGACGCGGCCGTACGGTCCGACGGCTCCGTCTGGTTCTCCGACCCCGACTTCGGCATCACGAGCGACTACGAGGGAATCCGCGCCGAGAGCGAGATCGGCGCGTGCAACGTCTACCGCGCCGACCCGGCGACGGGCGAGGTCCAGCTGGTCGCCGACGGCTTCGGCGGCCCGAACGGCCTGGTCTTCTCGCTCGACGAGCGGCAGTTGTACGTCTCCGACACCCGCGCCGGCCAGATCCGCGTCTTCGACGTACGCGAGAACGGCACCCTCTCCGACGGCAAGGTGTTCGCCGAAGTGACGGACGACGTCAGCCGTTTCGACAACATCCGCTTCGACGACGAGGGCCGCCTGTGGGCGGCGGCCATGGACGGCGGAGTGCACTGCTACGACCCGGACGGCACCCTGATCGGCAGGCTCCGCGTCCCCGAGGCGGTCTCCAACATCGCCTTCGGCGGCCCGAAGAACAACCGCCTGTTCATTACGGCGACGACGGGTCTGTACTCGCTGGTGATGTCGGTGACGGGGGCTGCGCGGATCCGTCGCCCGTAGCTTCGGCGGCGGTGCCGGGAGTGCGGCGATTCGGGTCCGCCGACCCGGCTGTCAGTGGCGGCCCGTACCGTCAGGAGGAGTTGAGCTCGGGGAGGGGACCGGCACGATGACGGTGACGACGGACGGCCTGGAGACCAGACTGTACGAGGCGGGGGTGCGTCAGCGCATCCAAGGGGGTACGCCCGTGCGGGAGCTGCTGGAGTCCCTGACCCTCGACCAGCGGCGGCGGGCCGCGCTGTGGATACACCGCAATCTGTGCCACGGCGGGGCGGACCGCGCCGACGACTGGGCGGTGCCCTGGCTCTCGGAGCAGCGCCTCGGCTGGACCGCCGCGGAGGCCGACACGCTGCTGCGGCGCCTTGTGGGGGCGGACGCGCTGGTCGATCCGGGGCAGCTGCTGCGGCAGTTCGGGGCGCTCGCCCGGCTGCCGCTGGCCGCGGCGAAGGAGGCGGGCAGCCACGACCGGCGGCTGCTGCGGGCCGCGCGTCAGGTGTCCCTGTCGGCCTGGGGAGGGCAGGACGAGGGATCCGAGAACTTCACGATGCGGGCTCGGCTGGACGCCCTCATCGGGCCGGAGGCTTCCGATGACACGGGGCTTTCGCCGGTCCTGCTCGACGACGAGGACGAGTTCGGGCCGCGGATGCGCACGGAGCATCCGAAGCTGCTCGCCGGGCCGGGGGTCGCCGCGTTCCTGGAGCACTGCGCGGCGCAGGGCCAGGTGCGCGCCACCAAGCGGTGGCGCAGGCAGGCCGGGGTCCTCCTGGCGGGCACGCAGCGGGGCGGGGAGACGGTGCGGGCGCTGCTGGAAGGGATGGGCGACCAGCGTGAGCATCGGGTCGCTGCGCCCGCCTGGGTGAGTGGCAGCACCTGGCCGGGGATCTCCTCGGAGGGCAACACCCGGCTGGTGCGCGGGCTGCTGTGGGCCGCGGCGGACATCGGGGCGGACTGGGTGGTGCCCGCGGTCGGCGCGGTCGCGCTCAACTCCGGTACGGGTACGGGTGGTTCCGGCGGCTACTGCCGCAACGGCAAGATGGCCACGACCGCGGTCGCGGTCCTCGGCGACTTCGGCGGAATACAGGGCGAGCAGGCCGTCGACTGGCTCGGCCGCCTGCAGCGCAAGATCCGCAACCGCACCGTGCTCAAGGGCATCACCGCGGCGCTGCAGGCCGTGGCCGAGCGCGGCGGGATCACCCCGTCGATGCTCAGGGAGCGAGCCGTGCCGTCCGTGGGCCTCGATGCGCGCGGTATCCGCGAACAGGCGCTGGGCGACTACACAGCGGTCCTGTCGGTCACCGCCTCCGGGACACCCGCGCTGTCCTTCCGGGGGCCGCAGGGCCAGGTGCTGAAGTCCGCGCCGAAAGCGGTCCGCGAGGAGTACGGCGAGCAACTGAACGACATCCGGGCCGCGTTGAAGCAGCTGCGCACACTGATGCCGGTCGAGCGCGCGCGGCTGGAAGAGCATCTGATGGCGGGCACCCGATGGGCGGCGGCCGACTGGGAGCGGCACTACATCGACCATCCGGTGACCGGCACCCTGGCCCGCACCCTGATCTGGGAGGCGAGCGCGGACGACGGCGAGCAGTGGGTGGCCGGACTGCCGGAGCGTACGGCGGGCGGCTGGGCACTGGCCGGGGCGGACGGTACGGCCGTCCCCGTGACGGACGGGGCCGTGCTGCGGCTGTGGCATCCGGTCCGGGCTGACGCCGAGGAGACAGGGACCTGGCGCGAGGAGCTCACCGAGCGCGAGCTGCGTCAGCCCTTCAAGCAGGGCTTCCGGGAGGCCTATCCGCTCGCCCCCGCCGAGGAGGGAACCCGCACCTACTCCAACCGCTTCGCCGGTCACATCCTGCGCTACAGCCAGGCGAAGGCGCTGCTGGTGGAGCGCGGCTGGGCCGGAAACCACCTGGGGTACTTCAGCGACGGATACGCCGCCGAGATGGTGCGGGAGCTGCCGCGCGCCGGTGAACTGACCTTGAGCGAGGGCGAGTTCTGGCGCGCCAGGTTCTGTGTCGAACTGGTCGAGCAGCAGTCGGACGGCGGACTGGCGTCGCTGTGCTCCACGGACCAGCTGCGCTTCGAGCGGCGACGCGGGGCGCGCGGACCGTGGGAGCTCGCCGAGCTCGCCGCCGTTCCGCCGCTGGTGCTGACCGAGGCGATGCGGGACGCCGACCTGTTCGTGACAGTCGCGTCGATCGGGGCGGATCCGCAGTGGCGCGACGGCGGCGAGGAGCGGGCGCACGACGGGTACTGGGAGCGATGGGCGTTCGGCGAGCTCACCGAGTCGGCTCTGATACGGCGCCAGTCGCTGGCCCGGCTGTTGCCGCGGACCTGGATCGCCGATCGCGTGGAGCTCACCGACCGGTTCCTGAGGGTGCGCGGCGAGCTGCACACGTACAAGATCCATCTGGGCTCGGGGAACGTCCTGATGGAGTCCGATGACGCGTATCTGCGCATCGTGGTGGACCGTTCGGCGGCGGGCGCGGGCGGCGAGCGGCTCTTTCTGCCCTTCGAGGAGGACGGCGGACTGCTGTCGCTGATCCTGTCGACGGCGTTTGTGCTGGCGGACGACGCCAGGATCACCGACCGCACGATCACGGCTCAACTGCGGCGCGACGCGTAGGGCGTGTTTTAGAAGTAGCGCCGTCCGCCCGCAGGGCGGGCCCCGCGGCGTCTGGTGCGTGCAATCGCAAGGCGGAGGATCGCCCTCGTACTGGACGTACTTGGGCGACTCCGACAACACCGCGAGTGTGCGTGCCAGGCGTCGCGGGGCAGGCGCGACTTCTAAAACACGCCCTAGCCCCAGCCGACCGCCCGACCGACTCCGGGCCCCGCCACACCCATCGCTTGAACATGTTCAAAAGGAGGTCTACAGTCATGACTGCCAGCTTTTGAACACGTTCAAGGGAGGGTGGGGGATGGACCTCACTGTTGTTGCTTATGTCGTCTACCTGCTGACCAGCGTCGCGCTCACCATCTGGGTCGCGCGGACCCTGAGCCGCAACGGGCGCATCTTCATCGCCAGCGTCCTGCAGGGGGACGAGAAGCTGGCCGACGCCGTCAACCACCTCCTGGTGGTCGGCTTCTACCTCGTGAACCTCGGCTTCGTCGCCCTCTACCTCAAGGCGGCCGATGCCGTCGAGGACGCCCGCGGGCTCTTCGAGGCGCTCTCGGTCAAGCTCGGCGTCGTACTCCTCGTGCTCGGCGTGATGCACCTCGGCAATGTCTGGGTCCTCAACAAGATCCGTCGGCGCGGAGTGATGGAGCGCCAGCAGACTCCGCCGGTCGGGCCCCAGGGCTGGACGACCCAGGCGGGCCCGGGCCCGTGGGCCGCGCCCGCCGCCGGTCCCACCGGGGCGTGAGCGCGATGGGCACCCCGGTCCGGGGACTGACCGTCCTGTACGACGCCCAGTGCTCCCTCTGCGTCCACCTGCGCAGCTGGCTGCGGCGGCAGAAGCAGCTCGTACCGCTGGACCTGGTGCCCGCGGGGTCGGCCGAGGCGCGGCGCAGGTACCCGCGCCTCGACCACACCGCGACCCTGCGGGAGATCACCGTCATCGGCGACAGGGGCCAGATCTACACCGGCCCCGCCGCCTGGATCGTCTGCCTCTGGGCGCTGGCCGAGTACCGTCCAAGGGCCCACTGGCTCGCCACCCCGGCAGGCCTGCCGTTCGTACGGGTGACGATGCTCGCGGCGTCCAAGTACCGCGAGGCGACCGCGGCGGGAGGGGCCGGCGGTACGCCCTGCGACGACCGGTGCTCCGTTCCCGGTTAGGCTCGGACACCGTGACAGAAGTGAAGGCCCCCAAGAGCGAGCAGACCCGCACGCTCATCCTCGAGACCGCGCTCCGTCTCTTCCAGGAGCGCGGTTACGACAGGACGACGATGCGGTCCATCGCCAAAGAGGCCGGTGTCTCGGTGGGGAACGCGTACTACTACTTCGCCTCCAAGGAACACCTCGTCCAGGGCTTCTACGACCGGATCGGCGCCGAGCACCAGGCGGCGGTCCGGCCCATCCTGGACCGGGAGACGGACCTGGAGGCCCGTCTCGCCGGGGTGTTGACGTCCTGGCTGGAGATCGCCGAGCCGTACCACGAGTTCGCGGCCCAGTTCTTCAAGAACGCCGCCGACCCTCAGAGCCCGCTCAGCCCGTTCTCCCCCGAGTCGGAGCACGCCCGCGAGGCGGCCCTGTCCATCCACCGCGAGGTGCTGGCCGGTTCCAAGGCCAAGGTCGCCGACGAACTCGTCGACGCCCTGCCCGAGTTGATGTGGCTGTCCCAGATGGGACTCGTCCTGTACTGGGTCTTCGACCGCTCGGAGGGCCGCGAGCGCACCAGGCGGCTGGCAGAACGCGGCGCCCGGCTGACCACCCGCGGTGTCGCGCTGTCCCGCTTCCGGGTGCTGCGACCGCTCGTACACGAAGTGCACGATCTGTTCACGGACTTCCTGCCCGGGATGGCCGAGACCGTAGCCGCCCGCAAGAAGTAGCAGCCGGGCCCGGAGCCCCGGGCCCGGATCGCTCAGCGGCTCACGCCCAGGTCCGACAGGACCACGTCGTGGACCAGCGGATCGCCGCCGATCATGATGTGGCGTACCCAGGGCTCATGGATGCCCGCCGTCACGGCCAGCATGTACGCGCCACCGGCCAGAGCGGACAGGATGTACGAGCCGTCGGCCAGCGACTCCACGCGGTCGACCTGGCTTCCGCCCGGCGAGACGAGGGTGAGGATCGCGTCCGCGACCGGCTCGCCCGACTCCGTACGGACGAAGCCGTGCACGACGGACCCGCCCGCCCCTGTGCCTGCCCCGGCCCTCCGCTCGGAGCGTGGACCCGGCACGGAGACAGCGAACTCCGGCGCGTCCTGACTCGGCTCCACCGCCAGATGCGGCAGCCGCTTCTCCAGACCCGCCGGCAGCCACCAGTTGGACCTCCCGAGCAGATGCATCGCCGCAGGCACCAGCGCCGTACGCAGGATGAACGCGTCCAGCGCGACCGCCGCCGCGAGCCCGATGCCCGCCATCGCGCCCTCCATGTCACCGCTCAGCACAAAGGCGCTGAAGACACAGATCATGATCAGGGCGGCGCAGTTGATGACCCGGCTGGTCTCGGCGAGACCGACCCGTACCGCCCGCGCGTTGTCCTTCGTATGCACCCACTCCTCGTGCATCCGGCTGACCAGGAAGACCTGGTAGTCCATCGAGAGGCCGAACAGCAGCGACAGCATGATGACCGGCAGGAAGGCGGTGATCGGGCCCTCCTTGCCGAGGCCGAGCGCCTCCGCTCCCCAGCCCCACTGGAAGATCGCGACCAGTACGCCGAAGGAGGCCGCGGCCGCGATCAGGTTCATCAGGGCGGCGGTCAGCGGAACGACGAGTGAACGGAACGCGATCAGGAGCAGCAGGAAGCCGAGCGCGATGATCGTCCCGACGAAGTAGGGCAGCCGGTCGCCGGTCACCGCCGCGAAGTCCTTGAAGATCGCGGTGACTCCGCCGACATGGACTTCCTCGCCCGACTGCGGGATGACCTCGTCGCGCAGGGTGTCGATCAGCTGGTCCGTCTGCTCGGACTGCGGCGATGAAGTGGGGACGACCTGGATCACGGTGATGCCGGAGCCCGGCTGCGAGGGCAGCGCGACGGCCTGCGCCACACCTTCCGTGGCACGCACCTTGCCCACCAGGCTCTGGACGGCGGCCGGTTCGGCGTCCTTCGCGACCAGTTGCAGCGGACCGTTGAAGCCGGGGCCGAAGCCCTCGGCGAGCAGGTCGTACGCCTGCCGGGTGGTGGTGTCCTTCCGGTGGTTGCCCTGGTCGGTCGCGCCGAGCCGCAGGGACAGCACGGGGATCGCGAGCGCGGCCATCACCACGACCGCGACCAGCGCGATGGACCTGGGCCGCTTCTGCACGGTCGCGGACCAGCGGGCGGCGGCGCCGCCCGGCTCGACGGACTCGGGGCCGTTCGCGGCGAGCCTGCGCCGCTGGCGCCTGCTCAGTACGCGCATGCCCAGGACGCCGAGGAGCGCGGGCAGCAGTGTGATCGCGGCCAGCACGCTCAGGACGACCGTCAGCGAGGTGGCGATCACGACGCCGTCGAGGAACCGCATGTTCATCACGAGCATTCCGGCGAGTGCGATGCACACCGTGCCGCCCGCGAACAGCACCGCGCGCCCGGAGGTGTTGAGCGCGGTGACCGCCGAGTCCTCGGGCGCCATGCCCCGCAGAATGCCCTTGCGGTGGCGTGTGACGATGAACAGCGCGTAGTCGATGCCGACGCCGAGACCGATCAGCGAACCGAGCAGCGGGGCCACTTCGGGCACATCCGTCGCGTGGCTGATCAGCATCGTCGACAGCATTCCGGTGCCGACCCCGAAGATGGCGATCACCAGCGGAAGCACCATCGCGAAGAGCGAGCCGAAGGCCAGGAACAGCACGACCGCCGCGGCGGCGATGCCGACCATCTCGGCGGTGCCGGTGGGCGGTTCCTGGATGCGTGCGATCGCCTGCCCGCCCAGCTCGACCTGGAGGCCCGCCCGCTCGGCGTCCTGCGCGGTGTCGACGACGTCCTCGACCAGCTTCTTCGGCACGCCGTTGGCCTGCTCGGCGAAGGTGACCTGGGCGTAGGCGATCCGCCCGTCCTCGCTGATCTGCGTCGCACCCGCCGGGCCGTAGGGACTCGCGACGTCACCGACGCCCTTCATGCCCGCGATCTCCTTGAGCGCGGGCTCGATCCGCTCCCGTACCGCCGTATCGCGCACGGAGCCCTCGGAGACCCGCCACACCACCGTGTCGGTGTCGCCCGAGCTCTCCGGGAATGCCTTGACCATCAGGTCGTACGCGTGTGTGGAGTCGGTGTCCGGAAGGCTGAAGCTGTTGGAGTAGTCGGTGCCCGCCGAACTGCCCGCGGCCCCCAGGCCGAACAGCGCCCCCACCCACAGCACCAGGACCACCAGCCGGTGCCG
Organism: Streptomyces sp. NBC_00322; assembly: GCF_036147535.1. NCBI lineage: Bacteria > Bacillati > Actinomycetota > Actinomycetes > Kitasatosporales > Streptomycetaceae > Streptomyces > Streptomyces sp. NBC_00322. The sequence goes on from NZ_CP108019.1 coordinate 3,618,763, forward strand.
ATAGCACCAGCGTGCCAATGCCGCCACGATTCCTGCCCCTTCGTCGTTCCGTCTCCCCCGGGCCGGTCTTCAGAATCGGCCGTGGAGACGGCCCGTGGCGTGGCGCGGCCATGACTCTCAAGGAACTCCCAGACAGTGACCGGTCCCCCGCGCGGGATCAGACCGATACTGAGGACATGGACCACGAGGGAGCGACCGTGCTGGTCGTCGAGGACGAGCCGAGCATCGCCGACGTCCTCGCCATCGCCCTGCGCTATCACCGTTTTGAGGTGATTACGGCGGGAAGCGTACGGCAGGCGCGACAGCTGGCCGGGCAGACGCGTCCCGATGTCGCGCTGCTGGATGTCATGCTCCCGGACGGCGACGGGCGCGCGCTGGGGCGTGAACTGCGCGACGCGCAGCCCGAGACGGCCCTCGTCTTCCTCACCGCGCGCGACGCGCCCGCCGAGATCGTCGGCGCGCTCGGCTTCGGCGACGACTACATCACCAAGCCCTTCAACGTCGACGAGGTGGTGGCCCGCATCAGGGCCGTGCTGCGCCGCACCCGGCCCGCCGATGTGCTGCCCGCACGGCCGCCGCTGCGCTACGGCGATCTCGAACTGGACGACGCGACGTACGCGGCGCGCCGCGCGGGCCGCTCGGTGCAGCTCACGCCCACCGAGTACGCGCTGCTGCGCTTCCTCGTACGCAACGGCGGGCGCATCGTCCCCAAGGAGCAGTTGCTGCGCCATGTCTGGCAGTACGAGCACCAGATCGAGTCGACCGTCGTCGAGACCTACATCAGCTATCTGCGACGCAAGCTGGATCCCCTCGGGCCACCGCTGATCACCACCCGGCGGGGCTTCGGATACGGGCTGGCATGAGGTGCTGGACGGGCACCAAGCGCTGGATAGGGGCCCGCGCGAGGCACCACCACCGAGCGATCCACTCCCTGCGCGCCAAACTCACCCTGGTGAACGTGTGCGTGCTGACCCTCGGCATCGTCGCGGCCACCGCGGTGAGCCTGATGGGCATGCGGCACTTTCTGCTGGACCGCGTGGACACCGAGCTGATGGGCAGCCGCACGGCGCTGCAGCGGACGGGGTTCACTCAGAAAGAGATCGAGACGATCAGCGCCATCAGTGAGCTGGCTGCCCAGTTCGGCAAGACGGGGGCGGGCGGTCTGCCGCGCTCCGACACGATCATGGTGGCCGTCGACGCGAACCGTGAGCCGATCTCCTTCGCGGGCATCGCCCCCACCGAGCGCCAGCGTGAACTCGCCGCCGCGGTCGACGATCCGGCCGCGCTCGCAAACTCCCCCGGCCCGCGGGACGTGAGTGTGGCGGGAGATCCCTGTCGCACGGTCGCGACCAGTCTCGGCGACGGCACGGTGGTCGTCCTGGCGACCGACACCGGGTCCGTGCACTCCTCGATGAAGAAGGCGCTCAAACTCGATCTCGCCTTCGGCACCGTCCTGTTGGCGCTGCTCGCGCTGCTCACCATGCTCGGCGCCAAGCACCGGCTGCGGCCGCTGGAGGACATGGTGGAGACGGCATCCGCCATCGCGGAGGGCGATCTGACCCGGCGCGTGCCCGCCGGGCGGGATCCGGTCACCGAGATCGAGCAGCTGCGGACCGCCCTCAACTCCATGCTCCACCAGGTCGAGTCGGCCTTCGAGACCCGCGAACACAGCGCGGCCCAGCTGCGCAGGTTCGTCGCGGACGCCTCGCACGAGCTGCGTACACCGCTGTCCGCGATACGCGGCTATCTCCAGCTGTACGACAAGGGGATGCTGCGCGAGCCCGCCGAACGAGCCCGCGCTCTGGCCCGGATGACGGCGGAGGCCGACCGGATGGGGCGGCTCGTCGAGGAGCTGCTGACGCTGGCCCGCCTCGACCAGCAGCCCCAACTGCGCGTGTGCACGGTCGATCTGAGCCGACTGGTGCGGGACGCTGCGGACGATCTGCGGGCCCAGCAGCCGCAGCGCCCGCTCGCGGTCTCGGCGAACGGCGCGATGATCGTGCAGGGCGACGAGTCGGGGCTGCGGCAGGTGGTCGGCAATCTGCTGGCCAATGTCCGCGCCCACACCCCGGCCGACGCGCCGCTGCGGGTGGAGCTGGAGCGCGAGGACGGCGGCGGTCACGGTCCCGGCGCGGTCCGGCTGCGGGTCGCGGACGAGGGTCCCGGCATGACCCCCGAGGACGCGGACCGCATCTTCGACCGCTTCTTCCGCGCGGGCGGTGAAGGCAGCGGGCCCGCGGGCAGCGGCCTCGGAATGGCGATCGTGCAGGCCGTGGTCGCCTCGCACGCCGGCGAGGTGACCGTCAGGACGGCGCCGGGCGACGGCCTCGCGGTGACGGTCACGCTCCCGGCCGCCGCCCGTACGGTCAAGACGTAGAGGCCAGTTGGGCCCTCAGATCCAGCCCAGTTCCCACAGCCGCCAGACGCCGGTGCCGTCCGACAGGTACTGCGCGCCGCTGATGTCCCCACTGCTCAGTACGTAGTCCTTCTTCTGCCACAGCGGCACCAGCGGCACATCGTTGGCGATCTCCCGCTGGATCGATTTGAAGTCCTCGGTGGCGCGGGGGCGCTCGCCGTACTGCTGGGTGGAGGCGATCAGCTGGTCGACGGTCCTGCTCTCGTAGCCGCTGCGCAGAGTGGAGTCCTTGCCGACGAGCGGCTGGGTGAAGTTGTCGGGGTCCGGGAAGTCCGGGATCCAGCCGATCGTGTACGCGTCGTACTTGCCGGCCCCGTATCCCTTCTGGAAGACCTTCCAGTCCTCGGCGACGACCTTCACCTTGAACAGCTTGGTCGCCTCCAGCTGTCGGCGCAGCTCGGCCGCCTCCTGCGCCGGGCCGCTGTCGGCGCGGTGCACCAGGGTGAAGCTCACCGGTGTCTGGATCCCGGCGTCGTCGAGCAGTTCCCGGGCCTCCTTCGCGCTGGGCTTCGGATACGCGTCGAAGAAGGGGTTGGTGTGCCCCAGGGTCCCCTGCGGGATCAGGGAGTACAGCGGCTGAACCGTGGCGTGATAGACCGAAGTGACCACCTTGGGGCGGTCGATGACCCACGCGACCGCCTGCCGCACGGCTTTCTTCGCCATCGGGGAGCCGGGCCGTACGTTGAAGACGAGATTGCGGATCTCGGCGGTGTCCGCCACGCTGACGCGCATGCCCGAATCGCCCGGGTCGAGACCGGCGATCAGCTTCGCTGGGAGCTGACGGTGGGTCACGTCGAGCTGTCCCGCCTTCCATGCCTCCGCGAGCTGGTCGGACCCTTCGAAGTAGCGGATCAGTACCGGCCCGCCGGTCTTCGTCAGCGCGCCCTTGTACTTGGGGTTCGGCACGAGCCGCGCCCTGACCCCGGGCTCGTACGCCTTCAGTACGTACGGTCCCGAACCGTCCACGCTCTCGCCCTCGCGCAGGCTCTGGTCCGGGTACTGGCTGCGGTCGACGATCGAGCCCGCCCCGGTGGCGACCTTCTGGGGGAAGGTCGCGTCGCGCGTACGGAGGTTGAAGGTGACCGTCTGGCCCCTGGCCGTGACGTTCTTCAGCGTGGAGAAGAGAGGCTGCGGGCCGACGTCCGTCTTGATGCGCAGCATCCGCTCGAAGGAGTACTTGACGTCCTCGCCGGTGATTTTGCGGCCGTTGGCGAAGGTGAGGTCGTCGCGCAGCTCGCACTGGAACGTCTTGAGCGTCACCCCGACGAAGTCGCAGTCGCGGGCGGCGTCGGGGACCGGCGTGACGCCGCCCGGCTTGAAGGTCAGCAGCGACTGGTAGACGTTGCTGTACATGGCCCATGAGCCCGCGTCGTACGCCCCCGCGGGATCGAGCGATGTGACCACATCAGTGGTGCCGACAGTGATCGTTGCCCTGCTTTCCTCCTCGGAGGGTAATAACTGCCAGCCTCCGACGGCCGCGGCCAGGACCACCGCACAAGTGACGAGTATCCGCAGACGGATCGACTGCATCGCCAAGCTCCTCTTCACGCCCACCCCTGTTCGTGATAAGGCGCTCAGCCAACCACAGGGGCCTTCACCAGAGGAAGGGTGGTTTTATGGCTCACCGACAACTGTGACAACAGCTATGCCTGGGCTATGCCAAAGCCATTCCTGCGCCATGTGGAGGACATGCGGCGGTTATGCGTGGCGGGAGGCGAGCTGTACGACGGTGATGTCCGAGGGCGCCCCGACTCGCACGGGCGGGCCCCATGCGCCCGCTCCCCTCGACACGTACAACTGGGTGTCTCCATACCGTTCGAGCCCGGCGACGGTCGGATTGGCGAGGGCGGCGAGATAGTTGCCCGGCCAGAGCTGGCCACCGTGGGTGTGGCCGGAAAGCTGGAGGTCGACGCCGTGCTCGACGGCGTCATGGATGACGACGGGCTGATGCGCGAGAAGCACGGACGCGCGGGAACGGTCCCGGTCGCCGAGCGCCTTCCCGAAATCGGGACCGTCGCCCTCGCTCTCGCCCGCGACGTCGTTGACGCCGGCGAGATCGAAGCCGCCGATCTCGACGCGCTCGTTCTGGAGCGGCCTGAGCCCGAGCTCACGGACGTGGTCGACCCACGCCTCGGCGCCGGAGAAGTACTCGTGATTTCCGGTCACGAAGAAGGACCCGTAGCGCGAGGTGAGCCGCGCGAGCGGCTCGGCGGCGGGCCCGAGGTCCGCCACGCTGCCGTCGACGAGGTCACCCACGACGGCGACGAGGTCGGGGGAGGTGGCGTTGATGGTGTCGACGATCCGCTGGGTGTGCCCGCGCCCCAGGATCGGCCCGAGGTGAATATCGCTGACGACGGCGATCCGGAACCCGTGGGCGGCACGCGGAAGCCGGGCGAGCGGAACGGTGACGCGCTTCACGCGGGGCCCACGGAGGACGCCGTAGGTCCCGTGGGCGACGGTCCCCAGGGCGACGGCGGCGGCGGCGCCGCCGACGACACGCGAGACGAACAGTCGCCGCGAGAGGGTACGTTGCCCGCCGGCACCGGGGCCTGCGGCCGCGTCGGTACGAGCCGCCCCGGCGGACGCCTCGGTCGCGTCTGTACGGGTTGCCCCGGCGGGAGCCGTTGCGGTCGCACCCGTGCGGGCTTCGGCGGGGGCCGTCCCCACGGACGCCGCGTCGGTACGGGCAGCACCCGTGTGCGCGTCCGCGCCGACCGGCGTACGGCCGACCGCATCGGCACTGCCCGCGGCGGAGTGCGCGGGCAGCGACGGCTCAGCGGTCCGGGGGCCCTGGCCACCGGTTTCGGGGAGGGGCGGGGCGGGGGAACTCACCCCGCCCAGGCGCAGCAGCAGCGGCCGCACAAGCTCCCCCACCACCAGCCCCAGCACGAGATACAGCAGCACCGCCAGCCACAGATACCCCGGCCACGCCACCACCCGCTCCAGCCAGAACGGCGCCCCCGCCCGCCCCGAGACCAGCGCCGCCACCGACAGCAGCGGCAGCACCCACATCGCCGCCGTGCCCACCCGGCGCGCCACGCCCCCGCGCGCCGTCGTGTCGCGGACCAGCCGTCGCCAGACGTACCAGTGCACGCCCGCCAACAGGGCGACGACCGCGACCACTACGAGCAGGACGACCACCAGCACGGACCGCTCCCCTATTCCTGAGGCGTTTCTCGCCGCAACGCCCGAACGCCACGCAACCCGATCACGCCGACGATCGTCCCCAGAACAAAGGACGTAATGGCGAGCAGCAGATGGACCCAGAAGTACCCGGTCGGGTCACCCGCGTCGTCGAAGGCGAGCCCGCTGCCGTCCTTCCACAGGTTCTTGACGAAAGTGATCCAGATGAACCAGCTCCACACCCCGAACGCGAGCAGGAACCAGGAGACGGGGCGGCTGAGCTTCATGGACTCAGTATCGCGTCCGTCCTGCGACCGGGTTCTTCGGGGTGGGCTGTCCCGGCGGTCCTCCCGGCGGGTCATCGAGCTGATGAGCATATTTCCTTCTCGGCCCTGTACGTTCTCGTCCGTGTCTGCTCTGAAGAAGACCGCGCTGACGGTCACCGCCGCCACGTTGCTGCCCGCACTCGCCGTCGCGCCCGCGTCGGCCGACGGCCATGACAACAAGGCAGGCAAACAACACCCGAATCCGCCGGCCTCCATGTCCACCGTCGGCGGGACCCAACTGGGCAGGGCGGGCACCCAGGTCAGCCTCGGCCCGGGCGCGCCCGTGCTGCCGAAGGATCTGAGCGGCCGGTCCTGGATCGTCGCGGACGCGGAGAGCGGCGAGGTGCTGGCCTCCCACAACGCGCACTGGCGGCTGCCCCCCGCGTCCACGCTCAAGATGCTGTTCGCGGACACCGTGCTGCCCCGGCTGTCCAAGACCGAGATCCACAAGGTGGACCCGAAGGAGCTCGCGAGCGTCGGCGAGGGCAGCAGCCTGGTCGGGGTCAAGGAGAACCAGACGTACTCCGTCCACGATCTGTGGCTCGGCGTCTTCCTGCGTTCCGGCAACGACGCCGTGCATGTGCTGTCCGAGATGAACGGCGGCGTTCCCAAGACCGTCCATGACATGCAGGCGCACGCCGACGAGCTCCAGGCGCTCGACACGCATGTCGTATCGCCCGACGGCTACGACGCCGCCGGCCAGGTCTCCTCCGCGTACGACCTGACCCTCATCGCCCGCAGCGGCATGCAGAAGAAGGACTTCCGCGAGTACTGCTCGACGGCGAGCGCCAAGTTCCCCGGCGAGCAGAAGCCGGGCAAGGCGCGCGCGACCTTCGAGATCCAGAACACCAACCGCCTGCTCACCGGCGACTACGGCATGTCCCCGTACAAGGGCATCGCGGGCGTCAAGAACGGCAACACCACCAACGCCGGCGCGACCTTCACCGGTGTCGCCGAGCGAAACGGCAAGGTGCTGCTCGTCACCGTCATGAACCCGGACTCCGGCGAGGGCCAGGCCGTCTACAAGGAGGCGGGACGGCTGCTCGACTGGGGCTTCGCCGCGGCCGGGAAGGTCACTCCGGTCGGCGAGCTGGTCGCGCCGAGGTCCGCGACAACGCCTGCCTCCAACGGCAACGAACCGGCCAACAACGGCGCACCGGCCAAGACGGTCGCCGCTAAGGAGAGCTCAGGGGGCATCGGTATCGCGCTCGCCGTCACGGGCGGGGCGCTGGTGGTGCTGGCGGCCGGGGTCTACCTCGTCAACCGCCGCTGGCCGCTGCGCCGTCGCTAGCGTCGCCGCGTCGCCGCTTGGCTCTTCGACAGCTTCTTTGCTCTGCGTCGCCGTCCACGCGGCGCAGAACAGCAGCAGCTTCGCCGAGAAGTTGATCCACAGCAGCAGGGCGACCGGGACGCCGAAGGCGCCGTACATGCTCTTCGAGGCGACGTCCCGCATATAGCCGCCGAGCAGCAGCTTGAGCAGCTCGAAGCCGACCGCGCCGAGCAGCGCCGCCACCATCAGGCGGCGGCGCGGCGGCTGCACACCCGGCAGCAGTGTCAGCAGATACAGCAGCAGCAGGAAGTCGGCGACGACGGCGATCCCGATGCCCGCGACCTGGAGCAGTACGCCTCCGGCTCCGCCCTTGTCGATGCCGAGCCGGTCGGCGCTCCAGCCGACGGCGGTCGAGCCGAGGCCCGACGCCGCGATCGAGGCGAGCGCGGTCGCGCCGAGACCGAGCAGGATGATCCCGTCCTTGAGCTTGCGCAGTACGGGGTTGCCCTCCTCCTCGTCGTCCAGCTCCCAGACGACCCGCAGGCATTCCCTCAGCGAGCCGACCCAGCCGATGCCGGTGACGAGCAGCAGCGCGCCGGCGACCAGTCCGATCGTGCCCGCGTTGTTGACCAGGGAGTTGATGTCGAGCTGGTCGGAGATGCCCGGCACCTGCTCGGCGATCTTGTTCTCGAGCTTGGTCAGCTGCTTCTGGTCGAGCAGCGCCGCACCGACCGCCGCGGCCACGGTGATCAGCGGGAAGAGCGCGAGAAAGCTGATGAAGGTGATCGCGGCGGCGAGCCGCGTCCAGTGCACCCGGTCGAGCGTCTCGTACGAACGCCAGGCGTGGGTGCGCATCAGCCGGACGGCGAGCGGTCCGATGACGGGGAGCTTGATCAGCCAGTCCATGTCGTACGCGTACCCTCCACGCGGCAACACCAGCGCCCGGGTCCCCAGAATCGTTTAATCACCCATTTCCGGCGGACCCGTGAGGCATTGCCGAATTGAGGCATACGCGGCGATACGGTCAGCGCCATGGCCGCCGACACCCGCCACAGGACCGACGCCATCGCCGCCCCGGCTCCCCGCGCGACGCTCCCCTGAGCCGCCCCTCCCTGCAAGGAGACACCAGCCATGAAGGACGCCTTCGGCCCCCCTCAGTCCCTGCTCGTCCTCGGCGGCACGTCGGAGATCGGGCTGGCCACCGCCCGGCGCCTCATCGCCCGCCGCACCCGCACGGTCTGGCTGGCGGGCCGCCACGCGCCGTCCCTCAAGGACGCGGCAAGCGCGCTCCGTGCCCTCGGGCCCGACGTCCGCACCGTCGCCTTCGACGCCCTGGACCCCAGCTCCCACGAGGAGGTACTGGGCAAGGTCTTCGCGGAGGGCGACATCGACATGGTGCTGCTCGCCTTCGGCGTACTCGGCGACCAGGCGAACGACGAGTCCGATCCCCCGGCGGCCGTCCGCGTCGCCCAGACCAACTACACGGGGGCCCTCTCGGCCTCTCTGGTGTGCGCGGCGGCACTGCAGCAGCAGGGGCACGGCTCGCTGGTCGCGCTCACCTCGGTCGCCGGTGAGCGCGCCCGCCGGGAGAACTTCATCTACGGATCGAGCAAGGCCGGCCTGGACGCCTTCGCGCAGGGCCTGGGCGACGCGATGCACGGGACGGGTGTGCACGTGATGGTCGTACGCCCCGGATTCGTGCGGACGAAGATGACGGCCGGGCTGCCCGCCGCGCCGCTCACCACCACCCCCGAGGCGGTCGCCGCGGCCATTGAGCTCGGGCTGCGGCGCAGGTCGGAGACGGTGTGGGTGCCGGGGGCGATGCGTGTGGTGATGTCGGGGCTGCGGCATCTGCCGCGTCCGTTGTTCCGCAGACTGCCACTCTGATCGGGGCAGCAGGGGTCAGGGGGTGGCGGCGGGCTCGTCCACCGGGGCGCCCTGACAGGGGACGGCCGCGATGCCGCCCCCGAAGGCGTACTCGTGCAGCTGGCGCCACACGCCGTCCGCGCCCTGCTCGTACAGCGCGAAGGAGGCGCACGTCCAGGCCGCCTCGTACTCGGACAGCTCCTCGTACGCCCGGTCCATCGCCTCCTCGGCGATGCCGTGCGCCACGGTCACATGCGGGTGGTACGGAAAGTGCAGCTCCCGCACCAGCGGCCCTGAGGCGTCCCGCACCCGCTTCTGCAGCCAGGAGCAGGCCGCCGCGCCCTCGACGACCTGGACGAAGACGACGGGCGAGAGCGGACGGAAGGTTCCGGTGCCGGACAGCCGCATCGGGAACGGGCGGCCGGTCGTCGCGACCGCGGCGAGATGCGCCTCGATGGCGGGGAGCGCCTCGGCGTCGACCTCGGTGGGCGGGAGGAGGGTGACGTGCGTGGGGATGCCGTGCGCGGCGGGATCACCGAAGCCCGCGCGCCGCTCCTGGAGCAGGCTGCCGTAGGGCTCCGGGACCGCGATCGAAACGCCGAGCGTTACGGTCCCCACGTCGTTCTCCTCAGTCGTCGGTAGCTAGGTGTGCAGCCGCCAGTGTGGCGGCTGCACCGCCGGTGTGGCCAGAGGCCTTGGACACAGTGCTGATTCGGTGACGAATCGGTACGCAACTGTGCGTACTCAGTGCTTCGCCGGCAGGAACCCCACCTTGTCGAAGGCCGAGGCCAGGGTTTCGGCGGCCACCGCGCGGGCCTTCTCCGCGCCCTTGGCCAGGATCGAGTCCAGCGTCTCGGGGTCGTCCAGATATTCCTGCGTACGGGTACGGAACGGAGTGACGAAATCCACCATGATCTGGGCAAGGTCCGTCTTCAGTGCCCCGTACATCTTCCCCTCGTACTCCGCCTCCAGCTCGGCGATGGTCTTGCCGGTGAGGGTGGACTGGATGGTCAGCAGGTTGGAGATGCCCGGCTTCCCGACGGGGTCGAAGCGGATGACGGTGTCGGTGTCCGTGACCGCGCTCTTGACCTTCTTGGCGGTCGCCTTCGGCTCGTCGAGCAGGTTGATCAGGCCCTTGGGCGTGGACGCCGACTTGCTCATCTTGATCGACGGGTCCTGGAGGTCGTAGATCTTGGCGACCTCCTTGACGATGTGCGGCGCCGGGATGGTGAAGGTCTCGCCGAAGCGGGCGTTGAAGCGCTCGGCGAGGTCGCGGGTGAGCTCGATGTGCTGGCGCTGGTCCTCGCCGACCGGGACGGCGTTGGCCTGGTAGAGCAGGATGTCCGCGACCTGCAGGATCGGGTACGTGAACAGGCCGACGGTGGCGCGGTCGGTGCCCTGCTTGGCGGACTTGTCCTTGAACTGCGTCATCCGGGAGGCCTCGCCGAAGCCGGTGAGGCAGTTCATGATCCAGCCGAGCTGGGCGTGCTCGGGGACATGGCTCTGGATGAAGAGCGTGCAGCGCTCGGGGTCGAGACCGGCGGCCAGCAGCTGGGCGGCGGCGAGCCGGGTGTTGGCGCGCAGCTCGGCCGGGTCCTGCGGCACGGTGATCGCATGCAGGTCCACGACCATGTAGAACGCGTCGTGGGTCTCTTGCAGCGCCACGTACTGGCGGATGGCACCGAGGTAGTTCCCGAGGTGGAACGAGCCTGCGGTGGGCTGGATACCGGAGAGCGCGCGGGGTCGGTCTGAGGCCATGCTCATCATTCTCTCAGGTGCGGAACCGATCTCCGGCCGCCGGTGGTGGCCCTTCGGGGCGGTCGCGGTCAATGAGACGAGGAACACAGCGCGCCACGGCGGCCGCCCCGCCGTTCGGGCGGGGCGGCCGCACAAGGAAGAACAATCAGGCGGTCAGCCCCGGCGCCGGGAACGCCGCCATCAGCTCGGCCACCTCCGCGCGGATCGCGGCCAGCGCGTCCTCGTCGCCCGCGCCGGCCGCACTCACGCCCCGGTCGATCCACTCGGCGACCGCCGCCATGTGCTGCGTACCGAGACCGCGGGAGGTGAGGGAGGGGGTGCCGATGCGGACGCCGGAGGGGTCGAAGGGCTTCCTCGGGTCGTACGGGACAGTGTTGTAGTTGACGACGATCCCGGCCCGGTCGAGCGCCTTGGCCGCCACCTTGCCGGGAACGTCCTTGGGGGTGAGGTCCATCAGGATCAGGTGGTTGTCGGTGCCGCCGGAGACCAGGTCGAAGCCGCGGGCGAGCAGCTCGTCGGCGAGAGCCCTGGCGTTGGCGACGACCGCGTGGGCGTGGTCGCGGAAGGAGGGCTGGGCCGCCTCGTGGAGGGCGACCGCGATCGCGGCGGTGGTCTGGTTGTGCGGGCCGCCCTGGAGGCCGGGGAAGACCGCCTTGTCGATGGCCTTGGCGTGCTCCTCGCGGGACATCAGCATCGCGCCGCGGGGCCCGCGCAGGGTCTTGTGGGTGGTCGTGGAGATCACGTCCGCGTGCGGGACCGGCGAGGGGTGGGCGCCGCCGGCGATCAGGCCGGCGATATGGGCGACATCGGCGACCAGGACGGCGCCGGACTCGCGGGCGATCTCGGCGAAGGCCGCGAAGTCGATGGTGCGGGGCAGTGCCGTACCGCCACAGAAAATGATCTTCGGGCGTTCCTTGAGGGCGAGCTCGCGCACCTCGTCGAAGTCGATGAGGCCGGTGTCGTGGCGTACGCCGTACTGGACGCCGCGGAACCACCGGCCGGTGGCGGAGACGCCCCAGCCGTGAGTGAGGTGGCCGCCCATGGGCAGGGCCATACCCATCACGGTGTCGCCGGGATCGGCGAAGGCGAGATAGACGGCGAGGTTGGCCGGGGAGCCGGAGTAGGGCTGGACATTGGCGTGCTCGACACCGAAGAGGGCCTTGGCACGGTCGATGGCGAGCCGCTCGACCTTGTCGATGTTCTGCTGGCCCTCGTAGTAGCGGCGGCCCGGGTAGCCCTCGCTGTACTTGTTCTGCAGGACCGTGCCGGAGGCTTCGAGGACGGCGCGGGAGACATAGTTCTCGCTGGGGATCAGGCGCAGGGTGTCGGCCTGAAGTTGTTCCTCGGCAGCGACGAGTGCCGCCAGTTCCGGGTCCGTGGCGGCCAGTGCGGGGTGCGGCAGGGGAAGAGTCATCGTTTCCTCCGGGGCGATCCGTGCTCGGTCGTGGTCCCGGGGTCCGCTCGGGGGTCCCTGGCCAGAGGCGGGTCACCCATGGCAGGGGGCGTGCGGCACCACACGGGACGTGTCCCGGGGTACCCAGGCGGGCGGCACCTCGTGTGATCTTCCGCGCGCGGTTCCCTCGGGGTCACTTCCCCGTACGCCAGTCGCCGTGCGTACTCTCCAGCCTAAGGGGTCGGCCTGACAGCAAGGTTTCTTCGTCCACCATTCGAGCGACGATAGAAACAGGGGCACACCCCGCCCCACGCCGGATGCCTTGTCACTACGTGAACGGAGATCCCGTGTCTGCAACGGAGAGCGCCATCGCCTCTGCGGAGGCCCACAGCGCGCACAACTACCACCCGCTCCCCGTGGTCGTCGCCTCGGCGGACGGCGCGTGGATGACCGATGTCGAGGGGCGCCGCTATCTCGACATGCTTGCCGGGTACTCGGCGCTCAACTTCGGCCACGGGAACCGCCGGCTGATCGACGCCGCCAAGGCGCAGCTGGAGCGAGTCACGCTCACCTCCCGCGCGTTCCACCACGACCGGTTCGCGGACTTCTGTACCCAGCTCGCCGAGTTGTGCGGCATGGAGATGGTGCTGCCGATGAACACCGGGGCGGAGGCGGTGGAGACGGCCGTGAAGACCGCCCGGAAGTGGGGTTACAAGGTCAAGGGCGTCCCGCAGAACCAGGCGAAGATCGTCGTCGCCGCCAACAACTTCCACGGCCGTACGACCACCATCATCAGCTTCTCCACGGACCATGAGGCGCGCGCGGACTTCGGTCCCTACACGCCGGGCTTCGAGATCGTTCCGTACGGGGACCTGACCGCGCTCGAGACGGCGATGAGCGCGAACACCGTGGCCGTGCTGCTGGAGCCGATCCAGGGCGAGGCCGGGGTGCTGGTGCCGCCGGCCGGGTATCTGCCGCGGGTGCGTGAGCTGACCCGCGAGCGGAACGTGCTCTTCATCGCGGACGAGATCCAGTCGGGCCTCGGGCGGACCGGAAAGACCTTCGCCTGCGAGCACGAGGGCGTCGTGCCCGACATGTATGTCCTGGGCAAGGCGCTCGGCGGAGGTGTCGTCCCCGTGTCGGCGGTCGTCTCCTCCAGCGAGGTGCTCGGCATCTACCGTCCCGGCGAGCACGGCTCGACCTTCGGCGGCAATCCGCTGGCCTGCGCGGTGGCCCTTGAGGTGATCGCGATGCTGCGCACCGGCGAGTTCCAGCAGCGCGCCACCGAGCTGGGCGAGCATCTCCACCACGAGCTGGGCCTGTTGACGGGCGGCGGCGCGGTGGAGGCGGTTCGCGGCCGCGGGCTGTGGGCGGGCGTCGACATCGTGCCGAGTCATGGCACCGGCCGGGAGATCTCCGAAAAGCTGATGGACCGCGGGGTCCTGGTCAAGGACACCCACGGCTCGACGATCCGGATCGCGCCGCCGCTGGTGATCAGCAAGGAGGACCTGGACTGGGGCCTGGACCAGCTCAGGGCCGTCCTGGGCGCGTAGCGACTCGTCCTTGCCCCGCAACGTGAAGCGGAGCGAGCCCCTGTTGACAACCTCGCCTCCGCGGAGGTGGGGGTTGCCGTCTGCCGCACCCGTGGCATCGGGTGCGGCTTCGGCTGGGTTCCTGCGTCGCCGCGCCGTGCCGGAGCCATCCATTTCGGTCACTACTGGCCCGCAGACTGACTGAAAATCGAACTGTTCCGAACAGCGCTCCCGCACGAAAATCCAGCTTCGGTAGGCAAACAAGGCGGGGGCGCTGCATGGACGAGACTCTCTGGGCGGCGACATCCGCCATCACCGGCGTCATCGGAAACATCGCGGCCATCCTCATAGCCACAGCCTCAATGCGCCGAGCCGACCTGGCCCTGTCCCAAGCTCAGGAGATCGCCGACAGAGCCGTAACCGCTCACTACAACATCGACGGCGCGACGGCAGCCGTCGCCTGGCGCGAACAGGTGATCGCACTCCACGATCGCGGACTGAGCACTGAGCAAATTCGCCACATCATGCTGCTCGAAGATGGCGGCGAAGGATACGAGCGCAGCAACGGACGTATCGACGACATCCTTGCCGGGATCCCGCGGCGGGACCCCTGACATCCCGTCACGGGAATCCGACCGCGGGCCCCTTCCGACTGCGTCGGGACACGAGGTACCTCTACAGTCGCTTTGTGCTCTTCGGGATGATCTGCGCGCTCGGTTCAGCGGTCTGCTACGGCACGGCCTCCGTCCTCCAGGCCATGGCCGCCCGCGCCGCGGAGCCGGGCACCGGCTCGGGGGTCGACCCCGGGCTGCTGCTGCGCTCGCTGCGCCAGTGGCGCTACGTCGCCGGACTCGGCCTGGACGGAGTGGGCTTCGTCCTCCAGATCGTCGCCCTGCTCTCCATCCCCATCTACGCGGTCGGCGCGGCGCTCGCGGCCAGCCTCGCGGTCACCGCCGTCGTCGCAGGCTGGCTGCTCCACGTCCGCCTCAGCGGGATCGAATGGGCGGCGGTGGCGGTGGTCTGCGCCGGACTGGCGATGCTGGGCCTCGCCTCCGGCGAAGAGGGCGACCGCGCCGGAACGGACGCGCTGCGCTGGTCGATGCTCGGCGTCGCGCTCGCCGTGCTCCTCCTCGGCGCGGCGGCGGGCCGCCTGCCCGACAAGTCGCGCGCCCTGACACTCGGCCTCGGCGCGGGCTTCGGCTTCGGCGTGGTCGAGGTCTCGGTCCGCCTGATCGACTCGCTCGCGCTGCCGGGCGTACTGGCCAATCCGGCGCTGTACGCGCTGCTGCTGGGCGGCGGCGCGGCGTTTCTGCTGCTCACCTCGGCGCTGCAGCGCGGCTCGGTGACAACCGCCACGGCGGGCATGGTGCTCGGCGAGACGATCGGCCCGGCGCTGGTGGGGGTGGTGTGGCTGGGCGACCGGACCCGGGAGGGGCTGGCGTGGCTGGGAATCACGGGGTTCGCGGTGGCGGTGGCGGGCGCGCTGGCGCTGGCGCGCTTCGGTGAGCCTCCGGCGCCGGAGCGGGTGGAGGAGCCGGTGGCGCGGGGGGCGTGAGCCGGCTCCGCCTGCGGCGGGCTTGTTCCCCACCCCGCCCCTTCCCGTAACCGGGGCGCTGCCCCCGGACCCCCGCTCCTCAAGCGCCGGAGGGGCTGAAATGTGCGGCTGGGCCGCACATTCAGCCCGTCCGGCGTTTGAGGACATGCGGCCGAAGGTCGCATACGGGGGTCTGGGGGCTTGCCCACAGTTCGGGAAGGGGCGGGGTGGGGTGAAAGCCCGCCGCAGGCGCTCGGGGTTCGGGGCGGAGCCCCGGCGGGCACCGTCACGGCAGCGCGCGGCACAGCGCGTCCAGCGTGCCCGCCCACGCGCTGTCCGGCGGCGTGCCGTACCCCACCACCAGCGCGTCCCGCCCCCGCGGCGCGTCCTCGTGGCGGAAGCGCGAGACGCCCTCCACCGCCAGGTTCTGCCATGCCGCCGCCTGGATCACCGAGTGTTCGGTGCCCGGCGGGAGTTCGAGTACCGCGTGGAGCCCCGCCGCGATCCCGCTGACCCGGATGTGCGGCGCCCTCTCCGCCAGTGCGGCGACGAGTTGGTCGCGCCGTCTGCGGTAGCG
The DNA here is from genome assembly GCF_036147535.1 of Streptomyces sp. NBC_00322. Taxonomy (NCBI): domain Bacteria; kingdom Bacillati; phylum Actinomycetota; class Actinomycetes; order Kitasatosporales; family Streptomycetaceae; genus Streptomyces; species Streptomyces sp. NBC_00322. Next base: position 3,634,558 of record NZ_CP108019.1, read on the forward strand.
CAGCCGCATCCCCCGTACATGACGGTCGTACGCGCCGGACGCGATGAAGTCCGCGAGCGTCAGCTGGTCCAGCGCGCTGGACACCCAGTCGACGGAGCCCTTCACCCCCAGCACGTCCCCCACCAGTTCCTCGGGCAGCACCATCCAGGCGAGCCGCAGCCCCGGGGCGAGTGATTTGCTCGCCGTCCCCATGTAGACCACGCGGTCGGGGTCGAGCCCTTGGAGCGCGCCCACCGGCTGGCGGTCGTAGCGGAACTCCCCGTCGTAGTCGTCCTCCAGGATCAGCCCGCCCGTCCCGCGCGCCCAGTCGACCGCCGCCGCGCGCCGGTCGGGGTGCAGTGCGACGCCCATTGGGAACTGGTGCGCCGGTGTCAGCAGCACCGCACCGGCTCCGTGCAGGGCGCCCAACTCATCCGTGCGGGTGCCCAGTTCGTCGTACGGGAGCGCGGACGTGCGCAGCCCCGCCTCGGTCAGCAGATTCCAGTGCACGTCGAGTCCGTACGACTCGACGGCCACCTCGCGCACCCGCCGCCGCCTGAGGACCTTGCCCATCAGCATCAGCCCGTGGACGAAGCCGGAGCAGATGACGATCCGCTCGGGGGCCGCGTACACGCCGCGCGCCCGCGCCAGATAGTCGGCCAGTACGGTCCGCAGCTCGATGCGCCCGCGTGCGTCCCCGTATCCGAAGGCGTCGTGCGGCGCCGCGGTCAAGGCGCGGCGGGCCGCCTTCAGCCATTCGGCGCGGGGGAATGAGGCGAGGTCTGGGCTGCCGGCCATCAGGCTGTACTGCGGTCCGCCGCGGGCCGGCCGGGTCCGTACCGCCCCCGCCGCCGGCTTCCTCGGCGCTGCCCGCCGGGCGACCCGCGTGCCCGAGCCCTGCTGCGCGGTGAGCCATCCCTCGGCGACGAGCTCGGCGTACGCGTCGGCGACCGTATTGCGGGCGATCCCCAGGTCGGCGGCGAGCGAACGTGAGGACGGCAGCCGTGTCCCGGGGGTCAGCCGTCCCGTGCGCACGGCCTCCCGCAAGGCGTCCATGAGTCCCGCGCGCAGCCCGGAACCACGCAGTTCGAGATGCAGGTCGGCGCCGAAAGTGGCCCAGGAATCCGTCATGAAGATGGACCATACTCCTGCGCCACAGGCGCACTAGATTCGTGCGCATGACGCCGAACGAGAACCAGTCCCACGCCCCCGAGCACACCCCCCGCCTGCCCTGGGCAAAGCTCGCCCCCGAGGTCTACAAGGCCATGGTCAAGCTGGACGCGGCCGCCCGGCAGGGCCTCGACCCGGTCCTTCTCGAACTGGTCAAGATCCGCGCCTCGCAGATCAACCACTGCGCGTTCTGCCTGGACATGCACACCAAGGACGCGTTCGCGGCGGGCGAGTCGGTGGAGCGGATCATCCAGCTCAGCGCGTGGGAGGAGTCGCGGCACTTCTACACCGAGAAGGAGATCGCCGCGATCGAGCTGACGGAGGCCGTCACCGTGCTGACCGACGGCTTCGTGCCGGACGAGGTGTACGAGAGGGCAGCCAAGCACTTCGACGAGGCGGAACTCGCGCAGCTGATCTCGGCGATCACCGTCATCAACGCATGGAACCGCTTCGCCGTGAGCACGCGCATGGTCCCCGGGCACTACACGCCCGGCCAGTTCAAGCACTGATCCGCGTACGAGCGACGACCAGACCGGGGTATCCGAAATGACCGTTGAAACCTTCCGTTCCCTCCACCACGACCGCGCGCCCGGCGATCCCCTCGTCCTGCCGGGACCGTGGGACGCGGCCAGCGCGCTCGCCTTCGCGGAGGCGGGCTTCCCGGCGCTCGCGACACCGAGCGCGGGAGTCGCGGCGTCCCTCGGTTACGAGGACGGGCAGACCCCGGCCGACGAGATGTTCGCGGCCGTCGCCCGTATCACCCGCGTGGTGAACATCCCCGTCTCCGTGGACATCGAGGACGGCTACGGCCTGTCCCCGAAGGAGCTGGTCGCCAGGATCCTCGACTCCGGCGCCGTCGGCTGCAACCTGGAGGACTCCGACTCCCGGACCAAGACGCTCAAGGACCCCCGGCGCCACGCCGACTGGCTCGCCGAGGTCCGCGCGGCTGCGGGCGACCGCCTGTTCGTCAACGCCCGGGTCGACTCGTTCCTGCGCGGTGTGAGCGACCCGGCGGAGGCGATCGGGCGGGCGCGGCTGTACGCGGCGGCGGGGGCGGACTGCGTCTACCCCTTCGCGGCGCCGCCGGAGCAACTTCCCCTGCTGCGCAAGGAGATCGACGTCCCGATCAACGTCGCGCCGCTGCCGGGCAGCCCGGGGATCGCGGAACTGGGGCGGTTGGGGGCGACACGGGTGACGTTCGGGCCGTATCTGCAGAGGCAGGCGATGGTGGCGGCGCGGAAGCTGGCGGAGGAGCTGCGCGGGGGCCGCGCGGACTAGCAGCGCCGGTTGTGGGGCGCCGGGGGTGAAGTTCAGCCCGTCCGGCGATTGGGGACATGCGACCGAAGGTCGCATACGGGGGTCCGGGGCGAGGCCCCGGTTACCCCGCCTCCGCCTCCCTCGCGAGCTCCACCGCCGCCAGCAGGCTCAATCCCGGCTGCGCCTGGCGCAGGGCCTTGATCGCGGGGATCGAGTCGGCCGGGCCCTTGATGCCCGCCGCGTCGAGCTGCTGGCGCACCCACCGGCCGCGCAGTTCGGCGGCGGAGGCTTCCGCCGCCTCGGCGATGATCGCGGCGGCGCGCTCCAGGCCGGGGCGTTCCTCCGGGGTGGCCGTGGACAGCGCGGCGCGGACGGCATCGAGAATGCCGTCCGCGTCACGCACAACGAGTACGGACAGTTCGCGCTTGCCGGATCCAAAGAACATGCATGGATCTTCATCCGCGAACCCCGTTCACTCAAGCGAGTTGAGCAGACTCAGAGCTCGGGTCACTTCTTCGGGAGCCACGCCTTCCACGTCGCCTCGTTCTCCTTGACCCACTTCTCGGCCGCGGCCTCCGGCGACATCTTCTCGCCCGCGATCATCAGGGCGACCTCGTTCTGCTGCTCGGTCGTCCACTTGAAGTTCTTCAGGAACTGAGCCGCCTCGCCGCCGTTCTTGGCGAAGTCCGCGTTGAGGTACTTCTGCAGCGGGGTGTTCGGGTACGCGCACGCGATCTTCTTCGGGTCCGCGTCACAGCCCGTCTTGTACTCCGGCAGCTTGACCTCGACCATGTCGACCTGCGCGTTCAGCCACTGCGGGGTCCACCAGTACGTCAGGAAGGGCTTCTGCGCCTTCGCGTACTTCTTGATCGCGGTGATCTGCGCGGCCTCGGAACCCGAGTAGTTGGTCTTCAGGTCCAGCTTCAGGTTCTTGATGAGCGCGTCGTCATTGGTGACGTAGTCCGGGGAGCCCTCCAGGATCTCGCCCTTGTCACCGCTCTCACCGGTCTTGAAGTCCTTGGCGTACTTGTTGAGGTTCTTGTAGTCCGTGACGTCGGGGTGCTTGTCCGCGAAGTACTTCGGCACGAACCAGCCGATGTGCCCGGTCACGCCGAGGTCGCCGCCCTTGACGACGGTCTTCTTCGTCGTCAGGTACTGCTTCTCCTCCTTGGGGTGACCCCAGTCCTCCATGATCGCGTCTATGTCGCCCTTGGAGAGCGCGTCCCAGGCGAGAACCTCGCCCATCTGCTGGGTCTTGACGTGGTAGCCCAGCTCCTTCTTGAGGATGTACGCGGCGACGGCGGTGTTGGCCTGGGCGCCGACCCAGGAGGGGACGGTCAGCTTCACGGTCTTGTCGCCGCCGACCGTGTCCTTCTTTCCGGTCTCCGCGGCGCCGCACGCGCTGAGGGTGAGGACGCCGAGGGCGCCGATGACAGCAGTGGTGGTACGAAGAATGCGCATGGTGCTTCTCTTGCTCCTGTTACTGAGGGAAGGGGTTCAGTCGGTCTTGCGGGCGGCTGGCTGCGTGATCCGGTCCAGTACGAGACCCAGGCAGACGATCGCGACTCCGGCGGTCATGCCGATGCCCATCTCGCCGCGGGACAGGCCCTTGACGACGTCGTAGCCGAGGGCTCCGCCGCCGACCAGGCCGCCGACGACGACCACGGCCAGCACCAGCACGACGCCCTGGTTGACGGCCAGTTGCAGTGCCGGGCGGGCCAGGGGCAGCTGGACCTGGAGGAGTTGCTGGCGGGTCGAGGCACCCAGCGAGCGGGAGGCCTCCAGCGCGGCAGGGTCGACCTCGCGCAGTCCCTGGGTCGTGATGCGCACGACGGCGGGCAGCGCGTACACGACGGCCGCGATGATCGCCGAGGCGCGGGTGACACCGAACAGCGCGACCACCGGGATGAGATACACGAACTGCGGCATCGTCTGCATCGCGTCGAGTACGGGCCGCAGCCAGCGTTCGAGCCGCCCGGCCCGCGCACAGAAGATGCCCGCGAGCACACCGAGCGCCAGCGTGAGCACGAGCGCCGCGAGCACCTGCGAGAGCGTGTCCAGGGACTTTCCCCACACCCCGAGGACGCCGATCGCGCCCATCGACAGCGTGGCGGTGAACGCGGTCGCCCAGGTGCCGACCAGCCAGGCGACGGCCGCGACCAGCAGCAGGAGCGACCACCAGGGGAGCCAGACCAGGCCGTCGCGCAGGGGGTTGAGGATCCAGAGGGTGAACTCGCGCGACCAGACCTCGGTGAACGTGAGGTTCTCGGTGATCCACTCCTGCGCCTTGTTGACGGGCGATGAGATGTCGTACGTCCAGCCCTCCGGCCATGCCCTGCCGATGGCGAGGCCGCCCAGCGCGGCGGCCACGACACCCCCGAGCACCAGGGCCCAGGCCGAGCGGCCGTGCAGCAGCCCGCCGCCGGGAGCGCTCTCGCCAAGACGGTCGCCCGCGGCCGCCGTCGTACGGTCCAGCCAGATCGCGATCAGCACGATCGGGATGCCCGCGGCGAGCGCCTTGCCGACGTCGACCGTGGACAGCGCCGAGTACACCGCTTCGCCCAGGCCGCCGGCCCCGACGAGCGCCGCGATGACGACCATCGAGAGCGCCATCATGATCGTCTGGTTGAGGCCCAGAAGCATCTGCTTGCGGGCGAGCGGGAGCCGCGCGGTCCGCAGCCGCTGCCAGCCGCTCGCGCCGAGCGACGCGGAGGCCTCCAGCACGGCCGGATCGGCGCCGCGCAGCCCGAGCGCCGTGAGGCGGGCCATGGGCGGGGCGGCGTAGATGACCGTGCAGAACAGCGCGGCGGGCGTGCCGGTGCCGAAGACCAGCACGAACGGCAGCAGATACGCGAACGCGGGCAGCACCTGCATGGTGTCGAGAACCGGCCGCAGCGCCCGGTCGACGCGCCCGGACAGCCCGGCCGCGAGCCCGATCAGCACGCCCAGCAGGGCGGCGACCGCCACGGAGACCACCATCAGCGCGATGGTGATCAGCGTGGCGTCCCACATGCCGAGCAGCCCGCAGGCGCCGAACGCCCCGAACGCGGTGGCCGCCACCTTGATCCCGCGCCGCCCGAGCCCGGCGGCCCGCCAGGCGAACAGCACCCCGGCGACCAGGACGCCCAGCCAGCCCATGGAGTCCAGGAAGCCGTAGACGGCGTCGACCGCGTCGGTGGCGGTGTTGGAGAAGTGGAGCAGGAAGTAGAGGAAGAGGGGGTGGGTGTCACGGTTGTCGATGACCCACTTGTTGGCGTCGTCGAGGGGACCCGAGACGTCGACGGTCAGCCCGGCGGGCCAACTGCCGCTGCCCCACAGGGCGATGCCGACGGGTACGAGCACCAGCGCGGCAACGCACAGCGCCAGCAGCTTGCGCTGGACGCGGTTCTTCAGCAGGGCGCGCAGTGCAGGCGTTTGCCTGGTGGGGGCGGTGGCGACGGCCGTCATGCGACCACCGCCTTGTCGGTATGCGCGCCGCGGTCCAGGCCCGCCACCACGTTCAGCAGACCCGCGTGGTCCACCACACCCACGCAGCGGCCCGCCTCCATGACCCGGGCCGGGGACCCGGTGCGGGCCACCGCTTCGATCGCCTCGAAGACCGTCGCGTCGGGAGCGATCGCCGGCCCCGAATCCGCCTCGTCGCCGTTCGCCGGGCGCATCGCGGTGCGCACGGTCATCACCTGCTCGCGCGGCACATCGCGGACGAAGTCCCGTACGTAGTCGTCGGCGGGCGAGCCGACGATCTCCTCCGGCGTGCCCAGCTGCACGATCCGCCCGTCCCGCATCAGAGCGATACGGTCGCCCAGCTTCAGCGCCTCGCTCAGATCGTGCGTGATGAAGATCATCGTCCGGCCCTCCTCGCGGTGCAGCCGGATGACCTCCTCCTGCATGTCGCGCCGGATCAGCGGGTCGAGCGCGCTGAACGGCTCGTCGAAGAGCAGCACTTCGGGGTCGACCGCGAGCGCACGGGCGAGCCCGACACGCTGCTGCTGACCGCCGGACAGCTGGCCCGGCCTGCGGTGCTCCAGTCCTTCGAGCCCGACCTTGGCGACGACCTCGGCCGCTTTGGCCCGGCGCGCGGCCTTGCCGAGGCCCTGGATCTCCAGGCCGTAGGCGACGTTGTCGAGCACCGAGCGGTGCGGCAGCAGCCCGAAGTGCTGGAAGACCATGGACGCGCGGCGGCGGCGCAGTTCGCGCAGCCGGGCCGTGTCCATGGAGAGCACGTCCTCGCCGTCGATGGCGATCGCGCCGGACGTCGGCTCGATCAGCCGGGTCAGACAGCGTACGAGGGTCGACTTGCCGGAGCCGGAGAGGCCCATGACGACGAAGACCTCGCCCTTGTGCACATCGAAGGAGACGTCGCGCACGGCGGCGGTGCAGCCGGTACGGGCACGAAGCTCGGCCGGGCTGAGCGCGCCGAGTTCGGCGTCGCCGGGGATGCGCCCCGCCTTCGGCCCGAAGACCTTCCACAGGTCGCGTACGGAGAAGACGGGCGGCGCACTGCCGTCGCCGGCCTTCGTGGTCACGTCCACGTCGACCGCCTCGTCCACCGTCTCGTTCACGGTCACGTTCGCGGTCTTGTCCACTGCTTCGGACTTCATCGGAGTTCACCCCTCTCGTCGGACGCCGCCGCAAGCAGCTCGGCGCATTTCTCTCCCACCATCAGGACCCCGATCATCGGGTTCACGGCGGGCATGGTCGGGAAGACGGACGCGTCGGCGATACGGATGCCGTCGAGTCCCCGGATCGTCAAGTCCGGTTCCACTACCGCGTGTTCATCGGTCGTAGAGCCCATCCGGCAGGTGCCGGCCGGGTGGTAGACGGTGTGCGCGACCTTGCGCGCGTACTCGCTGATCGCCTCGTCGGAGGTGACCTCGGGCCCCGGGCAGACCTCCCGCTTCAGCCAGCCCGCCAGCGGCTGGGCCCGGGCGATCTCGCGGGCGAGCTTGATCCCGTCGACGAGGGTCCGGCCGTCGTAGTCGTCCTCGTCCGTGAAGTAACGGAAGTCCAGCGCAGGCTTCACATCCGGATCCGCGCTGGTCAGATACAACCGGCCGCGGCTGCGCGGCTTCGGGATGTTCGGCGTCATCGACACCCCGTGCGCGGGCCGCTCATAGCCGAGCCGCTCCGGGTTGTCGGTGAACGGGACTTGATAGAAGTGGAACATCAGGTCGGGCCCCTGCGCGTCCGGATCGCGCCGCAGGAACAAGCCCGCGTCGCTGTCCATCGCCGAGTTCTCGGGGAGCGGTCCGTGCGTCTCCCAGACGATCACCGACTCCGGATGGTCGAGCAGGTTCTCGCCGACGCCCGGCAGATCGTGCACGACCGGAATGCCGAGAGCTTCCAGGTCGGCGCGCGGTCCGATGCCGGAGTGCAGCAGCAGCCGCGGGGTGTCCACCGCGCCCGCGCAGACGAGCACTTCGCGCCGGGCACGGACGACCCGCTCCTCACCGTCCTTGGTCCGCACGTGCACGCCGGTGGCCCGGGTGCCCTCGAGCTCCAGCTTGTACGCCCAGGTCTCCAGGGCGATGTGGAGGTTCGGGCGGTCGAGGAAGGGGTGCAGATACGCGACCGAGGCGGAGGAACGCTTGTTGTTCTCCGGGTGGTAGGCGAGGTCGAAGAAGCCGACGCCCTCGTGGAACGGCTTCTGGTTGAAGCCCTCGACGCGCGGGACGGAGAGCGCGCTGTGTGCGGCGTCGACGAAGTCGCGGGCGATGGCGTTACGGTCCTTCTCGTCGACCGTGACGATGTTGTTCCGCAACCGGTCGAAGTACGGGTCCATGGCGGCCGCGTGCCAGCCGTCGGCCCCGGCCGCCGCCCACTCGTCCCAGTCGGACGGCAGTGGCCGGAAGGCGATGAGGGTGTTGTGCGAGGAGCAGCCGCCCAGCACACGGGCGCGGCTGTGCCGGATGTGGGAGTTGCCGCGCGGCTGCTCGGTGGTGGGGTAGTCGTAGTCGAGTTCGCCGCCGAGCAGCCCCATCCAGCGCCGCAGGGTCAGGACGTCGTCGCGACCGACATCGCTCGGGCCGCCCTCGATGACGGCGACGGTGACGTCCGGGTGCTCGGTGAGCCGGGATGCGATCACCGATCCGGCGGTGCCGCCTCCGACGACGACATAGTCGTACGTGGTCATGTGTTCGTTCTCCAACTCAGCCCTGGCTCAGCCCTTGAACCAGCGCACGGGGCGCGGGGCGAGGTTCTGGTAGACGTGCTTGGCCTCGCGGTACTCGGCGAGACCGGCGGGACCGAGCTCTCGCCCGATTCCGCTCTTTCCGAAGCCGCCCCACTCCGCCTGCGGGAGGTAGGGGTGGAAGTCGTTGATCCAGACGGTCCCGTGCCGCAGCCGCCCGGCGACGCGACGCGCCCGCCCCTGGTCGGCGGTCCACACCGCGCCGGCGAGCCCGTACTCGGTGTCGTTGGCGAGGGCGACGGCCTCGTCCTCGGTGCGGAAGGTCTCCACGGTCAGGACGGGCCCGAAGATCTCTTCGCGTACGACGCGCATGCCGCGGTGGCACTGGTCGAGGACGGTGGGCCGGTAGAAGTACCCCTCGGCGTACTCGTCGCCGTCGGGCCGCTGCCCACCGGAGCGCAGCACCGCGCCCTCGGCGAGGGCGGAGGCGACGTAGTCCTCGGTCCTGGCGAGCTGCTGCGCGGATACGAGGGGACCGCATTCGACACCCTCGTCGGTGCCGCGTCCGAGGCGGATCCGCTCGGCACGGCGGGCGAGCTCGCCGACGAAGCGCTCGCGCAGGGGCTCCTCGATGATGAGCCGGGACCCGGCTGAGCAGACCTGCCCGCTGTGGATGAAGGCGGCGTTCAAGGCCTGGTCAACGGCGGTGTCGAACCCGTCGTCGCTCTCGCAGGCATCCGCGAAGACGACGTTGGGGTTCTTGCCGCCGAGTTCGAGGGCGACCTTCTTGACGCTGTCGGCGGCGGCGCGCATCACCTTCGTACCGCTGGCGAGCCCGCCGGTGAAGGACACCAGGTCCACATCGGGATGCTCGGCGAGCCGGGCCCCGACGGTGTCGCCCGGGCCGGTCACGATGTTCGCGACACCGGCGGGCAGCCCCGCCTCCTCGAGCAGCTGGATCAGCTCGACGGTCGTCAGCGGAGTGATCTCGCTCGGCTTGATCACAAAAGTATTGCCCGCGGCCAGAGCCGGGGCAATCTTCCAACTCGCTTGAAGGAGTGGGTAGTTCCACGGCGTGATGAGGGCACAGACCCCGACGGGTTCATGCACCACGAAGCTGTGAATGTCCGGCGAACCGGCATCCACCACTCTCCCGCCGCTCTCGTTCATGACGAGGTCGGCGAAGTAGCGGAAGGCGTCGCTGACGCAGTCGACGTCGATGCGGCCTTCCTCGACGGTCTTCCCGGCGTCCCGGCTCTCCAGCTGCCCGAGCGCCTCCCGGTTCCGCTGCAGCAGGTCCGCGACGCGCCGGAGCACGGCGGCCCGCTCGGCCACCGGAGTCCGGGGCCATTCGCCCTGGTCGAACGCGGTACGCGCGGCGGCGACCGCGGCGTCCGCGTCCCCGACCCCACCCTCCGCGACGGAGGCGAACACGGTCGCGTCAGCGGGGTCGAGTATCTCGCGCGCGGCGCCGGAGGCGGCTGCACGCCACTCTCCGCCCACGTGGATGGTCTGTTGTGCCGACACGTCGCGTTTTGCCTTCCCGTTCCCGATTCATTCCTCGCCGGTGTGGACCGGCGGACGGGGCGCCTGCCCCTGGGCGTGGGAAGCATGCGCAATGGGTGGTCGAAAGTGTCGCGTGTCACTTATCCAGTGCCTACGCCACGCATCTGGCCTTGCCTGGGCCGCTCACGGTGCTCGACGGAAATCAACCCCACGGCCCGGTATTCAAATGTATTCTCGTCACATGGCTGACACCACGATCAAGATCACCGACGAAGTCCGCGACCGGTTGCGCATACTCGCCGAGGAGCGAGGCACCAGCGTGCGAGGTCTGGTGGAGCGCCTGGCCAGGGAGATCCCCACCGAGAGCGAGCGCGCGGAGCGCACTGCCCGAGGGCTGGCCTACGTGCGTGCGCACCTCTGCCCGGCTCTGACCGACGACGATGTACGGCGTGCCCAGCTGTGGCGGGCGGACATCGCGGCGGGCCGTGTCGGGAGCCGCAGGTGATCATCCTCGACCATACGGCGGTGCTCGCCCTTTGCCGGGGACACCGCTTGCTCTCCGGTCTCGCAGTGGTCGAGACGGACGACCCCACCCAGCGGGCCCACGTTCCCGCTCTGTGCCTGATCTCCGCGAGCCTGGAACTGCCCGGCGCGGCGGCCCACGTCGGGGCGCTGCCCGGCCTCGAGTTCGACCCGCTGGACTTCGCCGCCTCCGCAGCGGTGGAACAGGCCATCGCCTCCGGAATCGACTGGCGCCACGCGCACGCCGTCTACGCGGCGGTCTCCGACACCGTCGACGGACAGGTACTCAGCGCCACGCCCGAGGCATACGACGGAACCGGGGTGTGGGTGGTGGACATCGGGAAGCCCTGAGGTGTGGACGCCACTGCGTCATTGCGGCTGCCTGCCGCCGAAGGCGGCGAGCGTCCGCTCCAGCATCGGCATCGCGCGCACCACCCGACGGCTGCGGATCAGCGCGTCCCACGCGGGCTCGAACTTCTTCCAGCCGCCCGCGTACGCGAGATGCCGAAGCCGCTCATGGGTGCCCGGCTGGGCCGCCGCGCCCCGCCAGATGTTTCCCCAGCGGTAGAAGTCCCGGTAGGCGCGCCAGTAACCGGCCTCCAGCTGACGCGGCGTCATTCCCTTGGGCCGGTAGACCACATGACGGGTGTCGTAGAGGTCCCAGTCCCTGTGCACGATCCGGTCCTCGGCCTCCAGCTGCTTCCACAGGCCGGTGGACGGGTACGGCGTCATGATGTGGAAGGTGGCCGTCTCGATGCCCTGCTCGACGGCCCATTCCACCGTACGGTCGAAGACGTCTGGGCCGTCGTGGTCGAGGCCGAAGACGAAGCTGGCGTTCACCATGACGCCCGCGTCGTGCAGCCGACGCACGGCGGCGGAATAGTCCTTGCCGATGTTCTGGTCCTTCCGGCGCTCGGCAAGGTTCGCCCCGTTGACCGTCTCGAAGCCCACGAACAGGCTGCGCAGCCCCGCCTCCACGGCCCGTTCCAGCAGGCCGGGCTGGAGCACGGACTTCACCGTTCCGGCCGCCTGCCAGAGCCGTCCCGTCCCCGCCATCCCGTCGAACAGGGCCTCGGCGAAACGGCGGTTGCCCAGCAGATGGTCGTCGAGGAAGTAGAGGTGACGGCCGGGGAGGCGGTCGATCTCGGCGAGAGCGTCGTCGACGGCCTGCGTGTAGAAGGACTTTCCGCCCTCGAAGAAGGCGTCTTTGTAGCAGAAGTCGCAGTGGTGCGGGCAACCGCGCGAGACGACGATCGAGTTCGGGACAAGATAGAGGTGCCGCTTGATCAAGTCCCGCCGTACGGGAGGAAGTCCGGCGAGCGTGCGCTGCTTGGAGTCGTAGCGCCGCCCGGGCATGCCGTCCCGGAATTCCTTGAGGAAGAGCGGCCAGGTGTCCTCCCCCGGCCCGGTGAAGATCGTGTCGGCGTGCTGAGCGGCCTCCTCAGGCAGCGACGTCACATGCAGGCCGCCCATGGCCACATGCACACCCCGGGCCCGGAAGTGGTCGGCTATCTCGTAGCTGCGCCGTGCGGAGGTGATGTACGGCTGCACCACCAACAGATCGGGCTCGGGCAGCGACTCGATGTCGATCCGCTCCACATGCTCGTCGTACAGCGTCACCTCGTCGTCCGGGCCGAGATACCCGGCGAGCGTCGCGAGCCCCAGCGGGGGGAACAGCGAGTACTTGATGGGACGGAACAGCGGGCTGGTGGCTTCGGTCAGGGCGGGAAGAATCATCATCACGCGCATGACAGCCCAGACTCAGCCGGTCATACGGCTGGTTCCAGCAGAACGCCCCCGGCAGCCAGTCGGCTGCCGGGGGCGGTCAGGATCGAATGCCTCAGATGAGGCCGAGCTCGCGGACCGCCGCGCGCTCCTCCTCCAGTTCCTTCACCGACGCGTCGATGCGCGCACGCGAGAACTCGTTGATGTCCAGGCCCTGGACGATCTCGTACGTGCCGTCCTTCGTGGTGACCGGGAACGACGAGATCAGGCCCTCCGGCACGCCGTACGAGCCGTCCGACGGGATGCCCATCGAGGTCCAGTCGCCGGCCGCGGTGCCGTTGACCCAGGTGTGGACGTGGTCGATGGCGGCGTTCGCGGCCGAGGCCGCCGAGGACGCGCCGCGGGCCTCGATGATCGCGGCGCCGCGCTTGGCGACGGTCGGGATGAACTCCTCGGCCAGCCACTTCTCGTCGTTGACGACCTCGGCGGCGTTCTTGCCGGCCACCGACGCGTGGAAGATGTCCGGGTACTGGGTCGCCGAGTGGTTGCCCCAGATGGTGAGGCGCTTGATGTCGGAGACGGCGGCGCCGGTCCTGGCGGCGAGCTGCGAGATCGCGCGGTTGTGGTCCAGGCGGGTCATCGCGGTGAAGCGGTCGGCCGGTACGTCCGGGGCCGCGGCCTGTGCGATGAGCGCGTTGGTGTTGGCCGGGTTGCCGACGACGAGGACCTTGATGTCGTCCGCGGCGTTGTCGTTGATGGCCTTGCCCTGCGGCTTGAAGATGCCGCCGTTGGCGGAGAGGAGGTCACCGCGCTCCATGCCCTTGGTGCGCGGGCGGGCGCCGACGAGCAGGGCCACGTTGGCGCCGTCGAAGGCGACGTTCGGGTCGTCGGTGATGTCGATCCCGCGCAGCAGCGGGAAGGCGCAGTCGTCGAGCTCCATCGCGGTGCCCTCGGCGGCCTTGAGGCCCTGCGGGATTTCGAGCAGACGCAGCTTGACCGGCACATCCGCGCCGAGCAGGTGGCCGGAGGCGATGCGGAAGAGCAGCGCGTAGCCGATCTGGCCGGCCGCGCCGGTCACGGTGACGTTGACGGGAGTGCGGGTCATGGCGATCTCCGTAAGACAGCTGGCGGTGGGGGTCCCTGCCCCTGATGCTGGACAACTCCCATGATCGATCGGTGTCTCGACATGAAGAGATATCCAGCGGTCAGGCTATCCGACCCCGGACACCGCCAACCTACGCCCCCTTGTGGCACGGATCACTGCGGCGTGGTGCAGCCGTTGACGCCCGTCTTGAGCGTGGCGCACGCCTTCGCGTCGGCAGGCCCGGTCACCGCGGTCATCGGGGTGTACGCGTCCTTGTCGGCATTCACCAGGCCGTTCTGCGCGCCCTTGCCGCCCGCGCTGATCTGCACCGTGTCGCCGGGTGCCGCGCGGGTGATACGGGCCCAGGCCGCCTGGCAGGTCTTGCTGTAGCGGACCTCGACGAAGGCCTTGCCGACGGTCGCGGACGAGACGGTCTTGGCGAACTCGCCACCGCAGCCCATCGTTTCCGGGTCCTGCCCGGTGCAGTCCTTGCCGCTGCACTTCACTCCGGCGGGCAGCGGCGGGCTGCTGGTCGTCGGGGCGATGGAGGGGGGCTTGGCCACGGGCTTGTCCTCGCCGTCCCCGCCCAGGTCGGTCAGGAGGACGGCCGCGGCGATCACCAGCAGCGCGCCGACGAGACCGGCCAGGAACATGGTGACCTTGCGCTTGCCGCCGCCTCCACGGCCGGGGGACGGGGCGGAGGGCATGGACCCCGCCGCGGACGGCGGGCCCGGATGGCCCGGCCCGCCGAGTCCGCCCGGCCCGTGCTGCGTCGGTACATACGACGGACTCTGCGGCTCCTGATCCCGGCTGCCCGGATCCCGACTGCCCGGATCCCGACTGCCGCCGCCCGGTTGGTGGCCGCTTTCCGGGTCGGCGGGCGCGGCGGTTCGGCCGCCCGCGCGGCCGTTCGCGGTGCCCGCCGGGGCAGGCCCGAACTCCCCGAGTGCGGCCCGCGCCTGGGATATCCGTATCGCTTCCATCGTCATGTCGTGACGCATCTCGGCCCGGCTCCAGGCGCGCTCGGCGAGCTCCCACATGGTGGTCAGATGCGTCTGGTTCGTACCGGTCACCTCGGCGAGCGCGACAATCGCACGCTTGGGCGCGAGCAGCCGCCCGTTGAGATACCGCTCCCAGGACGTCTTGCTGTACCCGGTGCGGTCCGCCACCGCGGCGATGCCGAGCCCACTGCGGTCCACCAGTCGGCGCAGCTGACTGGTGAACTCCCTGACCTGCGGGTCCAGCTCCTCCGGCAGTGCCTTCCAACGAGGCATGTGCTTCCCCCCTTGTCCCCCCGAACGTGCCTGATGTGCCCCGCGCTCCTGACCCCCTGCGGTGTACCTCGGGAGTCCGTGTACCGGACTACCCACTGGGATGCGCAGGGCCAGGATGTCAGTTCCTGTTAACGGCGTGCACGGGAGCATCCGGAACGGTCGGCGCGCCCCGTTGTGCGCCCCGCCCCGGCTGCCGGACCAGTCTCCCATCCGTTGCGGAACGATCACACCATGGCGGAACGGTCACTTCCGTGCCACAGGCCCCTGGCGTCCCTTGTCCGAGATTGGCGCGTCCATGACTCTTGAAACACGACGGCGCCCGTCCTCCCTCGGGGGAGAGGACGGGCGCCGTCGGCGTTTGCGAGCACGGTACGTGTGGTCCGTGCGTGCCCGTTCGGGCTCTGTTTCCAAGGCAGTTGCCGTGGCCGTGGCCCGTCAGGCGGAGGCCATCTTCTTCCGCAGATTCGCGTCGAGCGCGTCCAGGAACTGCTCCGTGGTCAGCCACGGCGTGTCCTTGGAGATCAGCAGCGCCAGGTCCTTCGTCATCCGGCCGCTCTCGACGGTGTCGACGCAGACCTGTTCCAGGGTTTGGGCGAACCTGGTGACCTCGGGCGTGCCGTCCAGCTTGCCCCGGTGGGCGAGACCACGGGTCCAGGCGAAGATCGAGGCGATGGGGTTGGTCGAAGTCGCCCTGCCCTGCTGGTGCTGGCGGTAGTGGCGGGTGACCGTGCCGTGTGCGGCCTCGGCCTCGACGGTCCTGCCGTCGGGCGACATGAGGACCGAGGTCATCAGGCCGAGCGAGCCGAAGCCCTGCGCGACGATGTCGGACTGGACGTCGCCGTCGTAGTTCTTGCACGCCCAGACGTAGCCGCCCTCCCACTTGAGCGCCGCGGCGACCATGTCGTCGATGAGGCGGTGCTCGTAGGTCAGACCCGCCTTGTCGAAGTCGGCCTTGAACTCGGCGTCGAAGATCTCCTGGAAGATGTCCTTGAAGCGACCGTCGTACTTCTTGAGGATCGTGTTCTTCGTCGACATGTAGACCGGGAAGTCACGCGCCAGGCCGTAGCGGAACGAGGCGCGCGCGAAGTCGCGGATCGAGTCGTCGTGGTTGTACATGCCGAGCGCGACACCGGCGCCCGGGAACTCGTGGACCTCCACCTCGATCGGCTCGGAGCCGTCCTTGGGGGTGAAGGTCATGGTGAGCGTGCCGGGGCCCGGGATCTTCAGGTCGGTGGCGCGGTACTGGTCGCCGAAGGCGTGACGGCCGACGACGATCGGCTTGGTCCACCCCGGTACGAGCCGCGGCACGTTCTCCATGATGATCGGCTCGCGGAAGATCACGCCGCCGAGGATGTTGCGGATCGTGCCGTTCGGCGAGCGGTACATCGCCTTGAGGTTGAACTCCTCGACCCGCGCCTCGTCCGGC
The DNA here is from genome assembly GCF_036147535.1 of Streptomyces sp. NBC_00322. Classification (NCBI taxonomy): domain Bacteria; kingdom Bacillati; phylum Actinomycetota; class Actinomycetes; order Kitasatosporales; family Streptomycetaceae; genus Streptomyces; species Streptomyces sp. NBC_00322. The sequence continues at coordinate 3,650,631 of NZ_CP108019.1, forward strand.
GTGATGGTCGCGCACTTCACGCCGACGCCGTACTCCTTGATGGCGTTGGCGGCGTCGACGGTCACCTGGTCGTTGGTGGCGTCGCGGTGCTCCATGCCCAGGTCGAAGTACTTCAGCTCGACATCGAGGTACGGAAGGATCAGTTTGTCCTTGATGAAGGACCAGATGATGCGGGTCATCTCGTCGCCGTCGAGCTCGACGACGGGGTTGGCTACGTTGATCTTGGCCATGAGGTGGAACGTCCCTCTCACGCGTCGATGTGTCCCGCCATCAAGGTACTCGACGTGAGCGTCCGCTAACGCACGGTGAAGTGGACCGCGTCCTCCAGGAACGGGACGTCCAGCCAGGGGTTCGGCTGGGTCACGAGCGCGATCAGCACGATCACCGTGCCGAGCAGTCCGTACGTGACCATGTCGGTGAAGCGCGAGCGCACCGCGAGCATCCCGACGGAGGGCAGGATGCGGCGCATGACGGCGCCGGTGATGAGCGCGACCCCGATGAGGATCGTGCCCACGCGGAACGCGTCGGCGAAGGCATCCGTGCCGACGATGACGAGCCCGAGCCCGGCCAGGGCGAGAACGGTGAGCAGCGGCCACTGCCGCGCCGGCGCGGAGGCGTCGCCGGGGGCGGCACGCCCGCCGCCTTCGGGCCGGGCGGTGTCCTGGGTGAGGGAGGGCGGCCGCCGGGAGGGGGCTTTGGGGGCGGCCTGGGTCTCGGCGTCCGGCGCGTGCGGCTCGTCGGCGGTGTGGGCCTCGGGCCTCCTGTCCGAGTCGCCGGTGCCCGTACCGCTGGAGCCCTCGGAGTCGGCGTCAGCAGCCGCGGTCCGCGGATGGACAGCCTCCGCCAGGACGGCCGCGGCCGCCACGTCCGGGGCAGGCTCGCCCGCGCGGCCCCGCCCGGCCCCGGGGGCCGAGCCCGCCGCGCCGCCCGTCGGCTCGGATTCGTCGTTCGTGCGTACGCCCATGGGCTCAGCCTCTCCCGATCCGCTCAGCCCTCGGCAGCCACAGCCGTGTGCTCGGCCGCCTCGACGACATTGACCAGCAACTGCGCGCGGGTCATCGGGCCCACGCCGCCCGGGTTCGGCGAGATCCAGCCCGCGACCTCCGCGACGCCCGGGTGGACGTCTCCGGCGATCTTGCCCTCCGCGTCACGGCTGACGCCGACATCGAGGACCGCGGCACCCGGCTTGACGTCCTCGGGCTTGATGATGTGCTGCACACCGGCCGCCGACACGATGATGTCGGCCTGCCGCAGATGCATCGGCAGATCGCGCGTGCCGGTGTGGCACTGCGTCACCGTCGCGTTCTCGGACTTGCGGGTCAGCAGCAGCGGCAGGGAGCGGCCCACGGTGATACCGCGGCCCAGGACCACGACGTGCGCACCCTTGATCTCGACGCCGTGGTGGCGGAGCAGCTGGATGATGCCGTTCGGAGTGCACGGCAGCGGCCCCTCGATTCCCAGCACGAGGCGCCCGAGGCTCATCGGGTGCAGCCCGTCCGCGTCCTTTGCCGGGTCCATCAGCTCGAGCACCTTGTTGGTGTCGATGTGCTTGGGCAGCGGGAGTTGGACGATGTAGCCGGTGCACTCGGGGTTGTCGTTGAGCTCGCGGACGACCGCCTCGATCTCTTCCTGCGAGGCCGTGTCCGGCAGCTCACGCTGGATGGAGGCGATGCCGACCTGCGCGCAGTCGCGGTGCTTGCCGTTGACGTACCACCGGCTGCCGGGGTCGTCCCCGACGAGCAGCGTCCCGAGGCCGGGGGTGATGCCCCGCTCCTTGAGGGCCGCCACGCGGGCGGTCAGGTCGGACTTGATCGCGGCTGCGGTGGCCTTGCCATCGAGAATCTGGGCAGTCATGGACCCATCCTCGCGGATGGACCCGCCCCGGTTCCAATTCGGCCCTCGTTCCGGTGACCGCACGCGCCCCTCCTGCCCCGGCAAACACAAGGGGAGGTTGCACTTGCACAACACATACGGATACCGACTGGACAAAAAGTCGACCTTAATACGACGATGATCCGCGCAGTACCGCGGCAGTGTTGGGGGGCAAACCGCTGATCTTGTGAAGTTCCTCCGCTCGGACCGCGTCGTCCCCGCACATTCAACGGAGGAATCCCCCCATGAGCTTCGGCGACCCGAACAACCCGTACGGCCAGCCTCAGGGCGGCCAGCCGGGCTACGGCCAGCCCCAGGGCGGCCAGCCGGGATATGGCCAGCCCCAGCCGCAGGGTCAGCCCGGTTACGGCTACCCGCAGGCGCCGCCGGTCCAGCCGTACGGCGGCGGCTACGCGACCGGCCCCACGGAGATGCCGGGCATCACCAAGGCGGCCCGCATCTTCCTGTACGTGATCGTCGTCTGCCAGGTCATCGTCTCGGGCATCTACGCCTACACGCTGTCGAAGTTCGACGACGCCACCCACAACTCCAGTTTCAGCGGCTCCGACGCCCAGACGTTCGCCGACCTCGGCAAGGGCATCATCGGCTTCCTCATGGTGCTCGCCCTGGTGTTCGCCGCGCTCGGCCTGGTGCTCGCGCTGAAGTTCGCCAGCGGTGAGAACGGCGTCCGCGTCTGCTCCATCGTCTACGGCTCGTTCGCCATCATCAGCGGCCTCTTCACGATCCCGGTCGGCATCATCACGTTCATCGTGGCGATCCTGCTGGTCGTGTTCGCGTCCAAGAGCGCGACCGCGGAGTGGTTCCGGCGCCCGCGCCACTGAGCCTGTTCGAACCAACACTGCGCGAACACCGCACGAAGGCCGTAACCCTCGCCGAAACCGGCGGGATTACGGCCTTCGGCCTTTCTCAGGTCAGTGGAAGAAGTGGCGCGTGCCCGTGAAGTACATCGTCACGCCCGCGTTCTTCGCCGCCTCGACCACCAGCTCGTCCCGTACCGAACCGCCCGGCTGCACCACGGCCTTGACGCCCGCCGCGGTCAGGATCTCCAGGCCGTCCGGGAACGGGAAGAACGCGTCCGAGGCCGCATACGAGCCCTGCGCCCGCTCCTCGCCTGCGCGTTCGACCGCGAGTTTCGCCGAGTCGACGCGGTTGACCTGGCCCATGCCGACGCCGACCGACGCACCGCCCTTCGCGAGCAGGATCGCGTTGGACTTCACCGCGCGGCAGGCCCGCCACGCGAAGGCGAGCTCGGCCAGCTCGTCGGCGGTCAGCGCCTCGCCGGTCGCGAGCGTCCAGTTCGCCGGGTCGTCGCCGTCGGCCTGGAGGCGGTCGGTGACCTGGAGCAGCGCGCCACCGTCGATCGGCTTGAGCTCGACCGGGTTGGCCGGGGCGCCCTCGGCGCGCAGCACGCGGATGTTCTTCTTGCGGGCGAGGATCTCGACCGCGCCGTCCTCGTAGCCGGGGGCGACGATGACCTCGGTGAAGATCTCCGCGACCTGCTCCGCCATCTCCTTGGAGACCGGGCGGTTGACCGCGATCACTCCGCCGAACGCGGAGAGCGGGTCGCAGGCGTGAGCCTTGCGGTGCGCCTCGGCGACGTCCGCGCCGACCGCGATACCGCACGGGTTGGCGTGCTTGATGATCGCCACGCACGGCTCGGTGTGGTCGTACGCGGCACGGCGGGCGGCGTCCGTGTCCGTGTAGTTGTTGTACGACATCTCCTTGCCGTGCAGCTGCTCGGCCTCGGCGAGGCCGCCGTTGCCGTTGACGTACAGCGCGGCGCCCTGGTGCGGGTTCTCGCCGTAGCGCAGGACGTTCTCGCGCTCCCAGGTACCACCGAGGAAGTCGGGGAAGCCCGACTCGTCGGCTGGGGCGTAGGAGCTCGCGAACCAGGAGGCGACGGCCACGTCGTACGCGGCGGTGTGCTGGAAGGCCTCGGCGGCCAGGCGCTTGCGGGCGGCCAGGTCGAAGCCGCCCTCCTTCACCGCGGCGAGAACGCCCTTGTACCGCGCGGGGCTGGTGACGACCGCGACGGACGGGTGGTTCTTGGCGGCGGCGCGGACCATCGACGGGCCGCCGATGTCGATCTGCTCGACGCACTCGTCCGGGGTGGCTCCCGAAGCGACGGTCTCCCGGAAGGGGTACAGGTTCACGACCACCAGGTCGAAGGGCTCGACACCGAGCTCGGCGAGCTGCTCGCGGTGCGACGCGAGGCGCAGATCGGCGAGGATCCCGGCGTGCACGCGCGGGTGCAGCGTCTTGACCCGGCCGTCCAGGCACTCGGGGAAGCCGGTGAGCTCCTCGACCTTGGTGACCGGCACCCCGGCCGCGGCGATCTTCGCGGCGGTGGAACCGGTGGAGACCAGCTCGACGCCGGCCTCGTTGAGCCCGCGGGCGAGCTCCTCCAGCCCTGTCTTGTCGTAGACACTCACCAGCGCGCGACGGATGGGCTTATTCACCGACATGAACCTTTCGTCCCTCAATGCGGTAGCCGTTACGGGCCAGACGCCCCACGACCTCGACGAGCAGCTGACGCTCGACTTCCTTGATGCGCCCGTGAAGAGCGACTTCGTCGTCCTTGTCCCGGACCTCGACCACGCCCTGCGCGATGATCGGCCCGGTGTCGACGCCGTCGTCGACGAAGTGGACGGTGCACCCGGTGACCTTCGCGCCGTACGCGAGCGCGTCACGCACGCCGTGGGCTCCGGGGAAGCTGGGCAGCAGGGCGGGATGGGTGTTCACGAACCGTCCGCCGAAACGGGCGAGGAATTCCTTGCCCACGATCTTCATGAAACCGGCCGAGACGACCAGGTCCGGTTCGTACGCGGCGGTGGCCTCGGCGAGCGCGAGATCCCACGCCTCGCGGGTCTCGTAGTCCTTCACCTTGCACACGAAGGTGGGCAGCCCGGCGCGCTCGGCGCGCTCGAGACCGGCGATCTTGTCCCGGTCTGCCCCGACGGCGACGATACGGGCGCCGAAGCCCTGCGGATCGTCATCGATGGCGTCGAGCAGAGCCTGCAGATTCGTACCGGAACCGGAGACCAGGACCACGAGGCGGGCCGGTCGGGCGGAGGGGGGCGGGGAGGCCACGGCGGGTCTCTTTCTCGCGTGCTTGCTGTTCGCTGGCTGTTCGGCGTTTGTGCGGTCCTACGAATCATTCGCGCCCCGCGATACGGGGAACTCTACGAAGGGGCCGACCGTCAGCAACGATACCGGCACACAGAACGGCCCCCACGGGACGGGGGCGTGGCCGGGAGGTAGCGTCTGGGGACAGGCCCGTCCCCCGACGGGCACGACGAGACAAGACCCCATGCGCGCTGGGTCTGAGGGGAAGACGTTCACCAGATGCCGGACCGACGCCGCCGTACGGACCTCCTGTTGCCGCGGGAGCGCCAGTCCACGGATGACAACAATCCCTTCGCGCCGCCCCCGGAGGGCCGGCCGGACCAGCCCTGGCAGCCGCGCCGCCCTGCGAACGACGGCAACTCCGACGACTCCTCGTCCGGCTCGTCGGACCCCTCGGGCGACCAGGGCGAGCGCCCGGCCTGGGGCAGCCAGTGGAGCAGCCGCCAGCCGGGCCGCTCGTCGGGCGGCGGCTTCGGCGGCCGCCCCGGCGGCCAGAACGGCGAGAACGGCGAGAACGGCCAGAACGGCGGAGGCCGCCAGGGCCAGGACGGCGGCTCGCCCGGCGGCATGAAATGGGATCCGACGGACCCGGCGCAGCGGCGGGCTCGGTATGCGCTGCTGTCGGGCATGTGGGCGTTCTTCTTCGCGCTGTTCGACCTCCCGGAGATCGCGCTGCTGCTGGGTGCGCTGGCGCTGTACTGGAGCATCAGCTCCCTGCGCGCCAAGCCCCAACGCCGCCCGGTGGACCCGATGTCCCCTCCCCCGCCCGCGACGCCGCCGACACCCCCGAACAAGTCCCAGCTGACGGCGGCGGTGAGCGGCCTGGTGATGGCGAGCATCGCGCTGGTGATCGTGGCGGCGTCGTTCACGGCGCAGCTGGTGTACCGCGACTACTACACGTGCGTGAACGACGCCCTGACGAAGTCGGGCCAGCTGGCCTGCAACGACTTGCTGCCGGATCCGCTTCGCGGAGTGATCGGCGTCAAGGAGTAGCCCCCGGCCCACTCCGCCCGCCCGACCGACTGGGGCCGGGGGCTTGCCCCCGTGCCCGCCTGCGGCACGAACCTGCCGCACTTCCCCCGGGGGTCTGGGGCCCTTGCCCCCAGTTTCGGGAAACGGGCGGGGCTGGGGAAAAACCCTCCTACGGTGCCGCCGACGGCCCGGGCTCTTCCGGTGCCGGTGGCTCTCCTTCCGGCTCCACCGCAACCAGCGGCACCGACGGCCCGGTCTCCTCGGCTGCCGGCGGCTCCCCCTCCGGCTCCACCGCAACCAGCGGCACAGACGTCCCGGCCTCCTCTGCTGCCGGCGGCTCCCCCTCCGGCTCCACCGCAACCAGCGGCACAGACGTCCCGGCCTCCTCTGCTGCCGGCGGCTCCGCCGCGACCGGCGCCGACGGGAACTCCGCCATCAGTCCCCCCGACGCCTCCTTCAGCGCCGCCCACCGGACCTCCCTCGGCTCCCTCTCCTCCAGCGCCACCACCGGCAGGAAGTCGTACCCCTCCTCCGCCTCCTCCGCCTCCTCCGCCCCCTCCGACACGGCCGACACGGCTGGCTCGGCCGCCACAACCCCCGCCCCCCGCATCCGCCACGCCCTTACCCCCAGCGCCCCCGGCACCCCCACCGCCGCCGTCCAGACCGTCGCCGCCGCGCCCGTCAGCCACCACACCGGGCCGAACACCGCCAGCCTGCCCGTGCCCATCGCGCCGCCCGCCGCCGCCGCGAGCACTGCGGTGAGGAGCCCGCAGCCCACCGCGCCCAGCAGCGCCGCGAGCGCGGTCTCGCGGACGCCCGACACCGCGTCCCTCCGTACCGTGAACCAGGCGATCACCACCCCCGCCACCACCGGCACGACCACCACCGCCCAGTTCAGCGCGGTCCCGCGGCCCTCCGCCGGGACCGCGGACAGCAGCGGGAAGTGCGGCAGTGCCGGGTCGCCGGTGAACGCGAGCGGCGTCGCCAGGGCGCCCGTACCGAGCGCGAAACCGGGGCCGAGACCGTACGCCGCACCCCACACCGCCGCGTTCGGCACCAGCGCAAGCCCCAGTAGCAGCAGCGCGAGCCGCCCCGACCACTCATCCGCGAGGTGCAGGAACGAGTCCTGCGTCGCGTCCGCGTGCCACACCAGTGACACCGCGACCAGCAGCGCCCCACCCCCCAGCAACGCCAGCGCCCCCGCCGCCGCGGACCGTGCGGCGACGGTGATCCGGGTACGGGCAAGCTCGGCCCGTACCCGCTCGGGCAGCCACGCGGGCAGCGGCCCGAGCGGCCGCCCGCTCGCGGTCCACACCCCGGCCGCAGCGGAGGCCCCGGCCACCAGCGGCAGATGGAGGAGCGCGCTCAGCAGGTCGGCGGCCAGCGGACCGCGCGTCGCATAGACCACCACGGCCCCGCCGACCAGCAGATACCCCGCAGTCACCGCGCACAGCACCCCCCGCGCCGACGCCCGCGGCCGCCCCTCGTCCGGTTCGAGCGCATCGCGCGCGGCCCGGTGCGTGAGCAGCGCGGGCAGGGCGACGAGCAGCAGCGGTACGACGCCTACCGGCGCCGGGTTCCCGGAGAGCGTGTCGGCGCGTACGAGCTCCGTGCCGTGCGCCAGCAGCCACAGCCCCGCGGCGACGTGCAGCGCCCCGCCAGGACCCCTGTCCGGGTAGGGGGAGCTGATCCACAGCACCATCACGAGGGCGGCGAGCGCGCCGAGCCCGAGCCCCGCGGCGGTCACCCCGCGTACGAGGGCCGCGGCCAGCGCGGGTACACGGCCCCCCTGGACGACGGCCGGGGCTTGCGACAGCAACGGGCTGGGCTCAGTCATCTGCGTCACCCGGCCATGCTGCCAACGACACGCGGTTTATCCATGTAACAGGTGAATGCCCGCTGTGTCGCTCAAGATACGTTTATGTACTTTTCGCCCAGTGCAGCGCTGCGGGGAGCCTCTCATGACTGAGAGCACCCGACGCTCTGCGTCCGTCTCCCTGCCCTCCGCCAAGGAGCGGCGCAGGCTGCGCGAGGCGAAGTCCCTGAGCGAGGAGCAGGTGGCGACAGCGGTCGGCGTCACACGGGCGACGGTCAGGAACTGGGAGACCGGGCGGAGCAGCCCCCGGGGACGCAAGCTCAGGCTGTACGCGCAGCTCCTCGCGGATACGGGACCCGAGGAGTCGTCCCGCACGCCGGACCTGGTCCCGGACCCTGAACCGGCACCCAAGCCCACGACCAAGCCCAAGCCCAAGCAGGCCCACGCCACCACCCGGCCGAAACCCGCCGCCGAGCGCGCGGCCAAGCCCCCGACGATCCCCGCCCACCCTGCCCCGCCACCCTCCGGCGCACCACACTCCAGCCCGCCCCGGACAACGCCCGAACCCCCGGCCCCCACCCCCGCCGAGGCCTTCGACGCCCTCTACGCGTACGCCGCCCCCGCGCTCGTACGCCAGGCCTACCTGCTCACCGGCCGTCGCAGGCTCTCCCACGAGGCCGTCGAGCGCGCCTTCCACCTCGCCTGGCAACGCTGGCCCGAGGTCGCGGTCGACGGGGACCCGCCGGGCTGGGTGCGGGCCGCCGCGTACGAGCACGCCATGTCTCCCTGGCAGCGAATGCGGCGCGTCCACCGCTACCCCGACCCCCCGCCCGCCGAGCGCGACCGCCGCGAACTGCTGGACGCACTCCTCGAACTGCCTCCGCACTACCGCCGGACCCTGCTGCTCTACGACGGCGTGGGCCTCGATCTGCCCGAGACGGCCGCCGAGACGGAGGCGAGCACGCCCGCCGCGGCGAGCCGGGTGCTGCATGCGCGCGCCGCCCTGGCCGAGCGGGTGCCCGAACTCGATGCGCCGGACACACTCCACGACCGGCTCACCGCACTGGCCAACTCCTGTCCGGCGCCCCGGCTGATGCCCGCCCAGGACGTACGGACGGGCAGCGAGCGCCGGGCCCGGTTCTGGACGCGGGTCGCTGTCACCGTCACCACCCTGATCGTCGGTGCCACCACACTGACGATGATCAACGCGCCGACCCGGTACGAACCGCCGGTCTCCCCCGGCCGGCAGGTCGAGGGCGTACCGCCGCACGAAGGACCGCAGAGGCTGACTCCGACGGACAGAAAGCTGCGCGCGAGGCTGCTCTCCGAGCCGGTGCACGGCCCGGAACGGCTGGTACCGCAAGATCGCTGAGCTGGAGCGCCCAGTAACGCGTGTGGGCCCGCACCTCGTTGAGAGGTGCGGGCCCACACGGGAGTACTGCGAAGGTCAGCCGGCCAGAATGGCGCGCGCCAGCTTGGCCGTCTCGGTCGGCGTCTTGCCGACCTTGACGCCCGCGGCCTCGAGGGCCTCCTTCTTCGCCGCGGCCGTGCCCGAGGAACCGGAGACGATGGCGCCGGCGTGGCCCATGGTCTTGCCCTCGGGCGCGGTGAAGCCCGCGACGTAGCCGACGACCGGCTTGGTGACGTTCTTCGCGATGAAGTCCGCCGCACGCTCCTCGGCGTCGCCGCCGATCTCGCCGATCATCACGATCAGCTCGGTCTCCGGGTCGGCCTCGAACGCCGCGAGGGCGTCGATGTGCGTCGTACCGATGACCGGGTCGCCACCGATGCCGACGGCGGAGGAGAAGCCGATGTCACGGAGCTCGTACATCATCTGGTAGGTCAGCGTGCCGGACTTGGACACGAGACCGATGCGGCCGGGCTTGGTGATGTCGCCCGGGATGATGCCGGCGTTGGACTGGCCGGGGGTGATCAGACCGGGGCAGTTCGGACCGATGATCCGGGTCTTGTTGCCCTTGCTGCCCGCGTACGCCCAGAACGCGGCGGAGTCGTGCACCGCGATGCCCTCGGTGATGACGACGGCCAGCGGGATCTCGGCGTCGATCGCCTCGACCACGGCGGCCTTGGCGAAGGCCGGCGGCACGAAGAGGACGGAGACGTCGGCCCCGGTCTTCTCCATCGCCTCGGCGACGGAGCCGAAGACCGGCACCTCGGTGCCGTCGAAGTCGACGCTGGTGCCCGCCTTGCGGGGGTTCACGCCACCGACGACGTTGGTGCCGTCGGCCAGCATGAGCTTGGTGTGCTTCATGCCGGTGGAGCCGGTCATCCCCTGGACGATGACCTTGCTGTCCTTGGTGAGGAAGATAGCCATGGTGGTCTGAGTTCCCTTACTTCGCGGCCGCGAGCTCGGCGGCCTTGTCGGCCGCGCCGTCCATGGTGTCCACGCGCTGCACGAGCGGGTGGTTGGCGTCGGACAGGATCTGGCGACCCAGCTCCGCGTTGTTGCCGTCGAGGCGCACGACCAGCGGCTTGGTGACTGCCTCGCCCTTGGTCTCGAGCAGCTCCAGGGCCTGGACGATGCCCTTGGCGACCTCGTCACAGGCGGTGATGCCGCCGAAGACGTTGACGAACACGGAGCGGACGTCCGGGTCGCCGAGGATGATCTCGAGGCCGTTCGCCATGACCTCGGCCGAGGCGCCGCCGCCGATGTCGAGGAAGTTGGCGGGCTTCACGCCGCCGTGGTTCTCACCGGCGTACGCGACGACGTCGAGGGTCGACATGACCAGACCCGCGCCGTTGCCGATGATGCCGACCTCGCCGTCGAGCTTGACGTAGTTGAGGTTCTTGGCCTTGGCAGCAGCCTCGAGCGGGTTGGCTGCGTCCTTGTCCTCGAACGCCGCGTGCTCCGGCTGGCGGAAGTCGGCGTTCTCGTCGAGCGAGACCTTGCCGTCAAGAGCGATGACCCGGCCGTCGGCGACCTTGGCCAGCGGGTTGACCTCGACGAGGAGGGCGTCCTCCTCGATGAAGGTCTTCCACAGGGTCACGAGGATGTCGGCGACCTGGTCGGCGACATCGGCCGGGAACTTCGCGGCCGCGACGATCTCGCGGGCCTTCTCAAGGTCGACGCCCTCATTGGCGTTGACCGGGATCTTCGCGAGGGCCTCGGGGTTCTCCTCCGCGACGACCTCGATCTCCACGCCGCCCTGGACGGAGGCCATGGCGAGGAACGTGCGGTTGGTGCGGTCGAGGAGGTATGAAACGTAGTACTCCTCGGCGATCTCCGGCGCAGTCTCCGCGAGCATGACCTTGTGGACCGTGTGGCCCTTGATGTCCATGCCGAGGATCTGACCGGCCTTCTCGACGGCGTCGTCCGGGTCGGAGGCCAGCTTCACGCCGCCGGCCTTGCCGCGGCCGCCGACCTTCACCTGCGCCTTGACGACCGACCGGCCGCCCAGACGCTCGGTCACCGCGCGCGCCGCCTCAGGCGTGTCGATGACTTCACCGGCCAGCACCGGTACACCGTGCTTGGCGAAGAGGTCCCTCGCCTGGTACTCGAACAGGTCCACGCGCGTCCGTCCCTTTTCTACTGATCGCGGTTCGTTGTCTGCGTGGGCGTGCCGCGAAGGGCAACGTGACTGCGCTGTCACAAGGGAGGCGTACACGGTGGCCGAGTACGCGGCATGTCCGTCTCGCAGGTTATCCCCGCCGGACCGGGGTCCCTAAATCGCAGATCACACCTGAGCGGTGATTACGGTCACAGATCGCACGGGTGGGCGCGCCGAACAGGGGCTACACCGAAGGAAACGGGCGGTCCCCACCCCAATGAGGACCGCCCGTGGAAAATCCGGCCCGCCTGCCGGACAGCGCTGCTGCCTCAGATGCCCTGGGTCAGGTGCGAGGCGTAACCCGGGGTGACCGTGGCAGCCAGGCCCTGGGCGCCGGAGACGGCGTTGCCGGCGAGCTGCGTCGAGTCGGCCGTGCCGTGGACGTCCTGCGCGAACGGCCGGACGTCGGAGACCACACCGCCCGCGAACGGGGCGACATCACCGACGACACCCTGCGCGAGGGTGCCCGCGCTGCCGCCGACTCCGTACGCGACGGGCTGGACCTGGCCGACGACGGTGTCGACGAGCGGCGTGACCGCGCCGACGACGCCGCCCGCGAAGGGCTGGACCTCGGAGACCACGCCACCGGCGAACGGCTGGACCTCGGAGACGACACCGCCCGCGAACGGCGTCACGTCACCGACGACGCCCTGCGCGAGCCCGCCGATGTCGCCGACCGCCTGACCGGCGACCGGGCGGACGCCGTCGACGGCCCGGGAGGCGATGGGCGGCAGGGTGTCCTGCGCGGCCGCGTCGGCGATCGGGGTGGCGGCGGCGACGGTGCTCTGCGCCGTGTACTGGGCCTGGGCCGGGGCCTGCTCGGCGAGCTGCGGCGCGAAGGCCGCGAGCGGACCGAAGAGGTAGTCGATCTCGGCCTGGACGTCGGCGACGCCGGGGGTGGCCGGAACCTCGTACGCGGGGACGTCGTGCGAAGGGACGTCGTACGCCGGGAGCTCGGCCTCGGCGTACTGACGGGCCTGCTCGGCGACGCTCTGGGCCGAACCCTGGGCGTAGGTGGCCGAGCCGGTGGCGGTGGCGCGCGCGTCGGAGGCGGCACCCTTGGCGGCGCCGACGGCATCGATGCCCTGAACGACGGACTGAACCTCGGGCTGGATCTCCGAGCGGACCTCCGACTGGACGTCCGTGACGTCGTCGACGACGTCGGCCGCCTCGTCGGGAGTGGAGAGCGGCACGGAGACGGGCAGCTCGTCGGCGCTGGCCGCGGCGGTCCCGAGCGCCCACATACCGGTGGCCGTGGCGGCGACGGCTATGGAACGGCGAATGTTCTTGTGCATGCTTGTGTCAAATCCTTCGAAGTGGTTCGGCTGTCCGGAACTATCCGGTTGGCGGGCAGACCTGTCCCGCCCCCGCGCGGCAGGTCTTGAGCGGGGGAAAGGACTGCCCTAGCCGGGGAATTCGAGGATGTCGCGCGGTCGTTCGCGGGTCGGCGCTTCCGCCGCCGACCCGCCCGCGCCGGGTACGAGCGCGAACGGCCTGTCGTACGCACTCGTCGCCGCATGCTGGTCGCCCGTGCGCGGCGTGTGGGTCTCGGTGGACTGCTGCAGCGTGCCGGGGGTGGAGTCGCAGGGCTCGCCCGGGACTTGAGCGGGCGCGGAAACGGGCCGCTCGGAGCGGGCTTCGGCCCAAGGGCCGTCGAGTCCGGTGCCGTAACTGCCGAGCTGTCCCCGGGTGGTGACGGTCGCCGCCTCGGTCGACCCGCCCGCCTCGACGACCGCAGACCGGCCGAGGAGAAGCTGCGGCGTACCCACCTTGTCCGCGTCGCTGCCCGGAGGTGTCAGCGGTACGGGAGGGGGCTCCGGCAGCGACTGGACGGGCAGCCCGCCGAGCGGCTCGGTGAGCTGCTGGACCACGGGCCGTACGACATGGCGCACTGTGTCCACGACCGGCCGCGCCACTTCGCGCACCGGCTCGACGGACCGCACCACGCGCCGCAGTTCCCCTACCGGGGCCTGCTGCACCGACGTTGCGACGCTCGCCTCGGCGTCGGCCGACATCGCTGATGTCTCGGTGGCCGCCGTCGGCTGCGGCAGTTCGGCCGCGTGCGCCTGACCGCCGTAGAGAAGACCGATCGTCAGCAGGCCCCCGAGGAACAGCATCACGCGCAGCGCACGCCGTCCGCCCGCCACCCGGCGCAGTACGCGCAGGACAGCAGCAGAACGAGCAGCTGCGGCAGTCACGGTGAAGGGGCCTTCCCTGTCGGCGGAAGCGGACCTTCCGCGGGGATCGGGACGATGCTCGCACGAGACTCCCGGGGGCACGCAAGTCCCTGGTTACTGATGGGTCACTTGTCCGGTATGGGAAGCGGCCGCTTCTCGATCGCCGCCGCCATCACCTCCGGGAACAGATCCGGCGTACACGCGAACGCCGGTGCGCCCAGCGCCGCGAGGGCCGCCGCGTGCTCGCGGTCGTACGCGGGCGTCCCCTCGTCGGAGAGCGCCAGCAGCGCGACGAACTGCACGCCCGACGCCTTCATCGCCGCGACCCGCTTCAGCATCTCGTCCCGTATACCGCCCTCGTAGAGGTCGCTGATCAGTACGACGACGGTGTCGGCCGGGCGCGTTATCTGCGACTGGCAGTACGCGAGCGCCCGGTTGATGTCGGTGCCTCCGCCGAGCTGGGTGCCGAACAGGACGTCGACCGGATCGTCGAGCTGGTCAGTGAGATCGACGACCGCGGTGTCGAAGACGACAAGCCGGGTGGCGATGGAGCGCATGGAGGCCAGGACCGCGCCGAACACCGAGGCGTAGACGACGGAGGCCGCCATCGAACCCGACTGGTCGATGCAGAGGACGACGTCCTTCTTGACGGACTGCGACGCCCGCCCGTACCCGATGAGCCGCTCGGGCACGACCGTGTTGAACTCAGGAAGGTAGTTCTTGAGGTTCGCCCGGATGGTGCGGTCCCAGTCGATGTCCCGGTGGCGCGGGCGGTTGATCCTCGCCGAGCGGTCGAGCGCCCCGGTGAGGGTGGAGCGCGTGCGGGTGGCCAGCCGTTTCTCCAGGTCGTCGACGACCTTGCGCACGACGGCCCGGGCCGTCTCCTTGGTCGTCTCGGGCATGACCTTGTTGAGCGAGAGCAGGGTGCCGACGAGATGGACGTCCGCCTCCACGGCCTCCAGCATCTCCGGCTCCAGCAGCAGCGTGGACAGACCGAGCCGGTCGATCGCGTCGCGCTGCATGACCTGGACGACGGAGCTCGGGAAGTACGTACGGATGTCGCCGAGCCAGCGGGCGACCGAGGGCGCGGACGCCCCCAGGCCTGCCGAACGGGTGCGGGCGCGGTCAGCGTTCCTGGCGCCGTCGTTGCCGTAGAGGGCGGTCAGCGCGCCGTCCATCGCCGCATCCGTACCGGCGAGGGCGCAGCCGGTGCCGTCCGCGGACTCGCCGCCGAGCACCAGCCGCCAGCGCCGCAGCCGCTCGTCGTCGTGGCTCATCGGCCCACCCCCACAAGGTCGTTGTCCACACGGTCGTTGTCGTCGGTGTCCTGGGTGCCGAGCAGCAGTCGCAGGAGCGGCAGCACCGCGTCGGCCCGCTCTTCGTCGAGGCCCGGGCCGAAGCCGCGCACCGTGGACTCGGCGCGCATCTCACCGGGGGCCGCCGATGGCCCGCGCCTGACCAGCTCACCCAGGGTGCGGCGCACACCTGCTTCGTACGCGGAGAACGTGCGGCGCAGCAGCGGCAGGACGTCGGTGAACGCGTCCGCCGGAACTCCCGTCAGCCAGGCGTCGACGAGCCCGAGCAGGCGCTCGTCGTGAACCAGGAGCATCCCTCCTCCCGAGGCACCGCCGACGAAGCCCTCGATCCAGGCGGCCGCTTCGGTGGGCGCTGTGCCGGGCGAGAGCGCGAGGCCCATGAGGCGCCCGGCCTCGGCCTCCTCGAGCCGGCCGTCGTCCAGCAGCAGCCGGGCGGCCCGGCCCCGTATGACCCCCGGTACGGTGTCCCGCCCCGCGAGCCGGTGCAGGACCGAACCCCAGCGCCCGCTCAACTCCTGTGCTGCGGGCAGCAGTCCGATCGCGGTGTGCATCCCGTCCAGGTGTCCGCGCATCTCGGCCGCGCCGTCCGCGTCGAGCCCGGTGCACGCGGGCGGCAGGCCGACGCAGACGCGCTCGGCGAGCCCGGCCGCGACCTCGCCGAGTGCTGCCGTGTCGGTTGACCGCACGTCTCCGTACCGCAGGGAACGGGCCAGGGCGGGGAGCGCCTGCGCGAGATGGCCGACGTCGGCGTCAAGGGCGGCACGGTCGGCGAGCGCCCTCATCACGACGGGGAGCGCGCCCGGCAGTTCGGCCAGCAGGCACTGCTCGGCGAGCTCGGTGACCTCGGCGAGGGCGGTGGCCGCCACCGCCTGGTTCTCCGCCTTCGCGGTGGCCGCGGAGAGCACGGTGGTCCCCCACACCCCGGCCTCCGCGACCTTGACGTAGAGCTCGGGCTCCCAGCGCAGCCGCCAGCTCTCCCGGAAGGTGCCGGTGCTCCCCCGGCCCGTGACGGGCTCGCCCCAGCCGACGCCGAGCAGCTTCAGCCGGTGCAGCAGGCGGCTCTTCGCCGCGTCGGTCTCCTTGCGCAGATCGAGCTCCAGCTCGCGCTCCAGTGCCTCCGGTTTGAGCCGGAGGCTGCGCTGGAGGCGGCTCAGGTCACGCTGCAGCGGCACGGCGGGTGCGGCGTCCGGCACCTCGCCGAGAACGTCCCCGACGATCAGCCGGTCCCTGATCAGGTCGAGCGGAACGTCGGAGCCGTCGCACATCACCGCCCGTACGGCATCGGTCGTCTCGGTCAGCCCGGCCAGCGGCCGGCCGCGCATCGCGGCAAGAGTGTCGGCGAGGCGGACGGCCTCGATGACATGGGCCGAGGAGACCATCCGGTCCTCGTCCCTCAACAGCCGGGCGACCTTGGTCATCCAGCGCTCCACGGGCCGGTCGGGCGCGCCGAAGAGGTGTCCGTACCAGCCGGGTGAGTCGATCCCAGCGCCGTAGCCGCTGTGCCGGGCGAGCCTGCGGTGTGTCCAGGGCACCCAGGTCATCTCGGTCCTGACCTTGGGCAGTCCCTTGAGGAGGGCCTTGTCGGCGGCGAGGGTGGTCCTCTCGGCGAGCGCGGGCACATGCCAGGCGCCGCAGACGACGGCGACGTTGTCCCCGAACTCCTTGCGCGCGGCGCGCAGTTGGATCCGCATATGGGCCTCGCGGGCGAGGTCGCGGTCGTGCCCGCCGTGGCCGTGCGTCTCGCGCAGCGCGGCCATGGCTTCGCCGAGCGCGGCGAACGGCGCGCGGGGGTCGTCCTCAGCCCGGCCCTCCGGCCCTGCCCTGGACCCGGACCCGCGGTGCTCGACGACGTCCTCCCACCACCGCTCGGGGTCGTCGTACCCGGCGGTCTCGGCGAGGACGGCGATGGGATCGATCCGCAGACCCGCGTCGGGCACGGCATCCCATTCGGGATCGACGGCCGCCGCGTCGGGTACGACGCCGAGCGGCTCCCCGCCCGGAACCGCATCCCATTCGGGGTCGACGGCCACCCCGTCCGGGAGGAGCTTCGGATCCTCGTCCCGGGCCGGATCCGCGTCCGGGGAGTCCTTCTCCTCCTCCGCCGCCGCCAGTGCCAGCGAATGCGCGGCCGGCAGGTCGATGAACCGCACCGGCACCTCCCGCTCCAGCGCCCAGCGGATCGCCACCCACTCCGGCGAGAACGCGGCCAGCGGCCAGAACGCCGCCCGTCCCGGGTCGTCCACGGCATGGGCGAGCAGCGCGACCGGCGGGCGCATCTGCTCGTCCGCCGCCAGCGCCAGCAGCGCGTCGCCCTCGGGCGGTCCCTCGATCAGCACCGCCGGGGGCGATGCCGCGTCCAGCGCGGCCCGCACCGCCCGTGCCGAGCCGGGACCGTGGTGACGGACGCCGAGGAGCAGGGGGCCGGTCATACGCTCACCTCACGGCAGGCGCGGTAGAAGTCCTTCCAGCCGTCCCGTTCACGCACCACCGTCTCCAGGTACTCCTGCCAGATGACGCGGTCCGCCGCCGGGTCGCGGACGACGGCGCCGAGGATCCCCGCCGCCACATCGCCCGGCCGCAGCACGCCGTCGCCGAAGTGCGCGGCGAGCGCGAGGCCGCCCGTGACGACGGAGATCGCCTCGGCCGTGGAGAGCGTGCCCGAGGGCGACTTGAGCTTGGTGCGGCCGTCCGCCGAGACGCCGTCCCGCAGCTCGCGGAAGACGGTGACCACCCGGCGGATCTCCTCAAGCCCCTCGGGCACGGCCGGCAGATCGAGGGAGCGCCCGATCTGGTCGACGCGCCGCGACACGATGTCGACCTCGGCCTCGGACGTCGCGGGCAGCGGCAGCACAACGGTGTTGAAGCGGCGGCGCAGCGCGCTGGACAGGTCATTGACCCCGCGGTCGCGGTCATTGGCCGTGGCGATGAGGTTGAACCCGCGCACGGCCTGCACCTCCTGCCCCAACTCCGGGATCGGCAGGGTCTTCTCGGACAGGATCGTGATCAGCGTGTCCTGTACGTCGGCGGGGATACGGGTGAGCTCCTCGACCCGCGCCGTCATGCCCTCCGCCATGGCGCGCATGACGGGGCTGGGCACGAGCGCGTCGCGGCTGGGGCCGTGGGCGAGCAACCGGGCGTAGTTCCAGCCGTAGCGGATCGCCTCTTCGGGTGTGCCCGCCGTGCCCTGCACGAGCAGCGTCGAGTCGCCGCTGACGGCGGCGGCCAGATGCTCGGAGACCCAGGTCTTCGCGGTGCCGGGCACGCCGAGGAGCAGCAGCGCCCGGTCGGTGGCGAGTGTGGTGACGGCGACCTCGACGATCCGGCGCGGACCCACGTACTTGGGCGTGATCACCGTCCCGTCGGAGAGCGCGCCGCCGAGCAGATAGGTGGACACGGCCCACGGCGACAGCCGCCAATTGACCGGGCGCGGCCGGTCGTCGGCCGCTGCGAGCGCCTTGAGCTCCGCGGCGAAAGCGTCCTCGGCATGCGGCCGCAGGGCCTCGGCGCCGGTGACTGCCCCGGTTTCGGACACGGTCATGGATCCCCCTCCAGATCGGTTCCAGATCGTTCGACCCGATGTGGATTCCACGGTGCACCATGCCACTGACAATCGACCTCGCCGCATACGAAGCCGCAGGTCAGAGCCCGTTGTCAGTGGTGACCCGTAGCGTCGTCACCATGAATCAGCTGGGGGTGCGCTGGACGTCGGAACAGGTGCTGGCACTGGCTCCTGACGACGCGTCACGCAAAGCGGGAAACAAACTCGGTGCGGCCGGGCCGTGGTCCGGTGCGGGCAGCAGCGGCTCGGGGGCCGTGTGGGGCCTGTGCAAGGGCAGCGGCAGCAAGCCGTACCAGACCGTCGTCGACACCACCGGCCCGGCGTACAAGTGCAGTTGCCCCAGCCGGAAGTTCCCGTGCAAGCACGCGCTGGGGCTGCTGCTGCTCTGGGCGGCGGACGAGGACGCCGTGCAGGTCGCGAGCACACCGGACTGGGCCGAGGAGTGGCTGGAAGGGCGCAGAAAGCGCGCCACGGACAAGGAAGAGAGCGGAGCGGGGCAGGCGGCGAAGACCGCCGATCCCGAGGCGGCCAGGCGCAGGGCCGAGCGCCGGGCGGAGCGGATCACCGCGGGGGCGACCGAGCTGGAGCAGCGGCTGTCCGACCTGCTGCGCGGCGGCCTGGCCGCGGCCGAGCAGGCGGGGTACGGGCTGTGGGAGGAGACGGCCGCCCGGATGGTCGACGCGCAGGCTCCCGGACTGGCGGGCCGGGTGCGTGAGTTGGGGGCGATACCGGGTTCGGGGCCCGGCTGGCCGGTGCGGCTGCTGGAGGAGTTCGCGCTGATCCATCTGCTGGACGCGGCCTGGTTGGGGATCGAGCGCCTGCCGCCGCCGCTGGCCGCGACGGTCCGCACCCGGGTCGGGCTCACCTCGTCCGCCGAGGGCCCGGCGGTGCGGGACGACTGGCTGATCCTCGCTCAGTACGACTCCTCGGACGGCAAGATCGCGACTCGGCGTATCTGGCTGTACGGACGCGAGTCCGGGCGCATGGCACTGCTGCTCTCGTTCGGCGCGGCGGGACGGTCCCCGCAGCAGGCCCTTCCGGTGGGGCTGATGATCGACGCAGAGCTCACTCCGTACGCGGGTGCGGGACAGCTGCGGGCGGACCTGGGCGAGCAGTTCGGCGCGCCCGTCCCGATCACGTCGCCACCGCCGGGCGGCCCGACCGCGGCGGCCCTGGAGGCGTACGGGCAAGCACTGCGGGACGACCCCTGGCTGGATTCCTGGCCGGTGACGCTGAGCCGCGTCATCCCCGTTCCGTCGGACGGAGGGTGGCAACTGGCCGACGCCGACGGCAAGACCGCGCTGCCCGTCGCGCCGGCGGCGCTCGCCCGCTCCGGGCTGCTGAAGCTCGTGGCCGTCTCCGGCGGCGGCCCGGTCACCGTCTTCGGCGAGTGCGGCCACCAGGGCTTCTCGCCGCTCGCCGCCTGGTCCGAGGACGGGTCCGAGACGGTCCCGCTGATCTGAACGTACGGAGGACCCCATGACTGGCACCACCAGCCCATCGGCCTGGGAAGAACTCGTCACCGCGGCCCTGCTCGGCACCGACCGCCGCACGCCGCCGGACGCGGTCCTGACCCCGGGCAAGGATGCCCCGGCCGCACTACTGGACGCCGCGGCGCTCCATACCGTACGGCGCAGGGCGGGACTGCTGCCCGCACCCTCGGCCGACCGTCCCGAGCCCGCGCCGCTGGACACTCGGCCACGGCTGCCCGTGGCCGCGCGGCGCCGGCTCGCCCAGCTGCTGGCCGACCGGTCCGCCCCCTCCCAGGCGGGCGGGCGGCGCGGTACGGCACCCGATCTGACCGAGCTGCTCCCGCAGTGGCTCGCCGCGGCCAACGAGCACGGCTACCAGGCGCCGCCGTCCCTGCTTCCCGCGCTGCTCGACGCGGCCCGGGCGCGGACCGACCTGCGACCGCATGCCCTCGCCTTCGCCGGATCGCGCGGGCTGTGGCTGGCCCGGCTCAACCCGGAGTGGAAGTTCGCGCTGCGCGGCGCGTCCGGGAGCGCCGTGCTGCCGGACCTGACCGACGCCGAGGCGGTCAGTCGGCTCTGGGACGAAGGGCTGTTCGCGGAGCGCGTCGCCCTGCTGGCCGCGGTGCGGGTGCACGACGCGGGGGCCGCGCTGGCGCTGCTGACCGCGACGTGGGGCACAGAGCGTGCCGAGGACCGGCTGATGTTCCTCGACTCCCTGCGTACGGGGCTGTCCGGCGAGGACGAGCCGTTCCTGGAGCGGGCCCTGTCCGACCGCAGCCGCAATGTCCGCGCCACGGCGGCCGAGCTCCTGTCCGCGCTGCCGCACTCCGCGCTCGCCGCACGGATGGCAGCCCGGGCCGCGTCCTGCGTCGGCCTGGACCGCAGCGGGGACGGGGCCGGCGCGGGCGCGGCGACGATCGCGGTCGAGGCACCGCACGAGTGCGATGCGGACATGCAGCGCGACGGGATGGTGCCCAACCCGCCGACGGGCCGGGGCGAAAGGTCATGGTGGCTGGGCCAGTTGGTGGAGGCGGCCCCCCTGTCCACCTGGCCGTCGCGGCTCGGCGGGCGCACGGCCGAGGAGATCGTCGCCCTGCCCGTCGCCGAGGACTGGGGGCAGGAACTGCACGCGGCGTGGTGCCGGGCGGCGGTGCGACAACGCGACGCGGAGTGGTCCCGCGCCCTCCTCGGCGCCCCGGCCGCCCCGCCGGAGACAGGTCCGGGCACCTCGTCCCTCGCCGAGCGGGCAAAGCTGCTCGCGACGCTTCCGGCAGGCGAGAGGGCGGCCTGGGTGGCGGAGTTCATCGCGGCGCACGGCTTGTCGGAGGCCTTCCAGCTCCTCGGCGTCTGCGCCGTTCCATGGGCGGAGCCGCTGGGCCGCTCGGTGGTCGACGCGCTGGACATCGCGCGGGACGCGGGTAGCTACCCGTGGAGCTTCAGCGGCGTGATGGGCCTCGCGGAGCGCTGTCTGGACCCTGCGGAGGCGAGCCGCCTGGAACTGCTGACGGCGACCCCGGACGAGACGGAGGGGGCGTCGCCGGGGGCGGGAGGCTACTGGTCGGAGGCCTTCCAGCGACTGGTGTCGACACTGAGACTGCGCGCGACGATACGGACGGAGCTCGGGGGTGCGCCGCTCTGAACCGGGGCTCCGCCCCGGCTCCCTTGCGGGGACTCGGCCCCCGAACCCCCGCGCCTCAATCGCCGGCGGGGCTGGATTTGCCCGGGTAGGCCTCAAATTCTGGCAGGACGGGCGGAATTCCAGCCCGTCCTGCGTTTGAGGACATGCGGCCGAAGGCCGCATACGGGGGTCTGGGGGCTTGCCCCAGTAACGAGATGGGGGTACCTCCCACGGCCGCCAGGCCGTAGGGGGAGGGCGGGTAGGGGAAGGCCCGCCGCAGGCGACCCGCACCCGCACGGCAAACCGCTACGCGCCCGCCGGCTCCCGCACATTCGCGTTGACCCAGTCGACGATCGACGCCGTCGTCGCCCCCGGCGTGAAGATCTCCGCGACGCCCAGTTCCTTCAGCGGAGCGATATCCGCCTCCGGGATGATGCCGCCGCCGAAGACCTTGATGTCCTCCGCCTCGCGCTCCTTCAGGAGCGCGATCACCTTCGCGAAGAGCGTGTTGTGCGCGCCGGAAAGGATGGACAGGCCGATCGCGTCCGCGTCCTCCTGGATCGCCGTGTCCACGATCTGCTCCGGGGTCTGGTGGAGGCCGGTGTAGATGACCTCCATACCCGCGTCGCGCAGCGCCCGCGCGATCACTTTGGCACCCCGGTCGTGGCCGTCGAGACCCGGCTTGGCCACCACCACACGGATCGGACCGGTCACACCCATCACTGCCTCCACATACCGACTGCGCCGCACTGGGCACGGGTCCCGCGCCGACTCAGGCCCGGGGAAGTGAACGAACGTTATCTCCAGCATCCCGCAACCGGCCGTTTCGCGGTGGACAGCGAGGGGGAAATCACACGTGGGACAAGTTCGCTATGCGTCGTACCCGCATCAGGCGGAACACAAGCCGCACCACCGCCGCAGGCACGGTCGCTACGGGAGCCGCAACAGGGTCGTACCCCCGTGCCGTCAGCCGCGCGGCACGGCGTACGACGCCGTGGGCCCCTGGCCCGGTTCGGGCCAGGGGCCGCACAGTACCTGCGGCAGCTCCCACGAGGGCACACGGGGGACGGAGCCGTCCTCCGGCGTGCCGTACGGGAGGTCGGCCATGAGGGTTCTCCCCTTCTTTCCGCTGTGTCTGCGCCCCGTCCGACACCTGCGAATATCCGCCGCTCTACTGCGCGCCACCGCCCTCGAGCTGGCGATCCTCGCCGGGCATCTGCTTCTCTACCCCACCGGCCTGACCCCGGAGCGCCCCGCGCCCACCCCGGCACCGGATCCGGAGCCCCACCCCTCCGACGCCGCACTGCTCCCGACCGGCGGCCCGGTCCACCCGCCCGTCGTGCTCCTCCACGGCTTCGTGGACAACCGCTCCGTCTTCGTCCTGTTGCGCCGCGCCCTCGCCCGGCACGGCCGACAGCAGGTCGAGTGCCTGAATTACTCACCTCTGACCTGCGACATCCGCACGGCCGCCGAACTGCTGGGCCGCCACATCGAGCAGATCTGCGCACGTACCGGCCGACGCGAGATCGACATCGTCGGGCACAGCCTGGGCGGCCTGATCGCCCGCTATTACGTGCAGCGCCTCGGCGGCGACCTGCGCGTACGCACCCTGGTCACGCTCGGAACGCCCCATTCGGGCACCGCCGTAGCCCCGCTCGCCAGTGCGCACCCCATCGTGCGCCAGATGCGTCCCGGCTCGGCCGTGATCGAGGAGCTGACCAAGCCCGCTCCTGGGTGCCGCACCCGGTTCGTGAGTTTCTGGAGCGATCTCGACCAGATCATGGTCCCGGTCGAGACGGCCTGCATCGACCACCCCGACCTCGTCGCGCAGAACGTACGTGTCAGCGGAATCGGACATCTCGCCCTGCCGGTCCACCCCGCCGTCGCGGCCGCGATCCGGGAGGCCCTCGAGTCGAGCGACTCGGCGGCAGTCACCTCGGGAGCCGTCTCCGTCGCGTGAACCGGCGTAGCGCCGGGCAACGCCTGGTCGAACGCATTTCGAACGTAGGATCAAAGCTGTGCCCGCAGTCCGCCGAAAGACGGCCGAATGCCCGTTTCCTGATTGCCTAAAACCTGCGGAAGATTGTCGCCGTCGCATACCGCCGGGTACAGTCGCGCCACTGCTTTCCCTCTGGGTCCCCCGCTCCCCGTGGCTCCCAGAACCCAGGTCCTGCTGCCGAGGCGAGAGAGAAGTTGGTGAACGACCAGCACGCCCACGCCGGGTACGTCGGACACGACGGGTATTCGACCACTGGCAGCTTCGACGCCGACCCGCTCTTCGGTGCGCTCCCCGGGAGTTACGAGGCGGGCCACAGCGGCCAGTACGACAGCACCCAGTGGGACACCGGGTCGCACCAGACCGCCGGTTACGACGTCTACGGCGCGCAGCAGGTACAACAGCCGCAGTACACCGAGCAATTCCCGCAGTACGACACCTCCGCGGTCCAGTACGACACGACCGGGCAGTGGGACGCCGGCGCGTGGAACCAGACCGCGCAGACGGGTCAGTACGAAACGGCCGCGGCGACGTTCGCGTACGACACGACCGGGCAGTGGGCGGCGCCCGCCTTCGACACCGGGACGTACGACGCCACCGCGTGGAACGCGGGCGCGCAGGCCGTCGTACCGCAGCAGTTCACGCCGGAGCACGAGTACCTCCAGCCGGAGTCCCACGGCGAGCCGACCTACGAGGGCCTCACCAACGAGTTCCAGCCGGAATTCCAGCCCGACTTCCAGCCGGAGTTCACGACCGAGTTCGCGGCGGCCGACTACGAAGCCCACTTCGCGGCCGAGCCCGAGCCCGAGGCCTACTTCGACACCGAGGCCCAGTTCGACGAGGCTCACTTCGACGCCGAGGCCCATGCCGAAACCGGCTCCGAGGCCGACGACGATCCGGACGCCGAGCACGACCCCGAGTCCGAGTTCGCATCCGACTTCGCGCCGGAACCCGAACCCGTCTCCGCCGCCGTCACCCCCCGCCCCGTCCGCCGCTCCGGCGGATCCCGCGGCCGTCGCCGTACCCCCGCCAAGCGTTCCGCCCTCCTCACCGTCGCCGTACCCTCGGCCTGCGTGATGGGCGTCGCAGGCATCGCCGCCGCCTCCGTCGGCAATCTCGGTACCGACACCAAAGACGACTCCAAGAGCCTCGCGGCCGCCGATCCGTCCTCCGTCAAGCCCGTCGCGGCGAACAACAAGATGGACACGCAGCTCGCCGCTCTCAGCGCCGACGCCCGCGACTTCGGCGACCGCGCCTCCCGCACCCAGGAACGCCTCGATCTCAAGGCGCGCCAGGAAGCGGAGAAGAAGAAACGCGAGGAGGAGGCCAGGCGCCGCGAGGCCCTGCGCCCCAAGTTCGTGCTGCCGGTGAAGCAGCAGGGTCTGAGCGCGTACTACGGCCAGGCCGGCGTCAACTGGATGTCCGTGCACACCGGCATCGACTTCCCGGTGTCGTACGGCACCGAAGTGAGCGCCGCGACCGACGGCACCGTCCGTACGCAGTGGAACAGCGCCTACGGCAACATGGCCATCGTGACCGCGGCCGACGGCACGGAGACCTGGTACTGCCACCTCAGCAGCACCAAGATCCGCTCCGGTTCGGTCAAGGCCGGTGACGTCATCGCGTACTCCGGCAATTCCGGCAACTCCACCGGACCGCACCTCCACTTCGAGGTCCGGCCCGGCGGCGGCTCGGCCATAGACCCGCTGCCGTGGCTTCGCAGCCACGGCCTCGACCCCACCTAGGGCTCACAGCTTCTCGACCGGCGCGTACCGCAGCAGCAGCCGCTTCGGCTTGGTGTCGCCGAAGTCGATCGTCGCCTGCGCGTCCGAGCCCGACCCCGTCACCTCCACCACGGTCCCCAGACCGAACTGGTCGTGCGTGACCCGGTCACCGACCGACAGCGAGATCACCGGCTTCTCGCTCGCACGCCGCGTGGCAAAGCCCGACGCACCGCCGCCCGAGCGGGAGCGCGAGGACGAGAGCGACGACGTGATGCCGGAGGTCGGCCCCGCGGGCGCGGCCATCGGGCCGGTCCGCTTCCACTCCAGGTGCTGCCCCGGGATCTCCTCCAGGAAGCGCGAGGGCGGGTTGTACGAGGGCTGGCCCCAGGCGCTGCGCATCGACGACCGGGTCAGATACAGGCGCTCGCGGGCGCGCGTGATGCCGACGTAGGCGAGCCGCCGCTCCTCCTCCAGCTCCTTCGCCTGGCCGAGGGCGCGCATGTGCGGGAAGACGCCGTCCTCCATGCCCGTCAGGAACACCACAGGGAACTCAAGGCCCTTGGCGGTGTGCAGCGTCATCAGCGTGATGACGCCGGAGCCGTCCTCGTCCTCGTCGGGGATCTGGTCGGAGTCGGCGACGAGCGCGACCTGTTCCAGGAATTCGGCGAGCGTGCCCGCGCCTTCTTCCGCTGCGCGGTCCTGCTCGAACTCCAGGGCCACGGCGGCCAGTTCCTGGAGGTTCTCGATACGCGTCTCGTCCTGCGGGTCGGTCGAGGCCTGCAGCTCGGCGAGATAGCCGGTGCGCTCCAGGACGGCCTCCAGCACCACAGCCGGGCCGGCGCCGGAGTCGACGACCGTGCGCAGATCCTCCATCAGCACGTTGAAGCGCTTGACGGCATTCGCGGAGCGGGCCGCCATGCCGTACGCCTCGTCGACGCGGCGCAGCGCCTGCGGGAAGGTGATCTTCTCGCGCAGCCCCAGGGCGTCGATCATCGCCTCGGCGCGCTCGCCGATGCCGCGCTTGGGGACGTTCAGGATCCGGCGCAGCGGGACGTTGTCCTCCGGATTGGCCAGCACCCGCAGATACGCCAGCACATCGCGGACCTCCTTGCGCTCGTAGAAGCGCACTCCGCCGACGACCTTGTACGGCAGTCCGACGCGGATGAAGATCTCTTCGAAGACACGGGACTGGGCGTTCGTACGGTAGAAGACGGCGACGTCGCCCGCCTTCGCGTCGCCCGCGTCCGTCAGCCGGTCGATCTCGTCGGCGACGAACTGCGCCTCGTCGTGCTCGGTGTCGGCGACATAGCCGGTGATCTGCGCGCCCGCGCCCGCGTTCGTCCACAGGTTCTTGGGGCGGCGGCTTTCGTTCCGCTCGATGACCGCGTTGGCGGCGGAGAGGATCGTCTGCGTCGAGCGGTAGTTCTGCTCCAGCAGGATCGTCGTCGCGTCCGGGTAGTCCTCCTCGAACTGGAGGATGTTGCGGATGGTCGCACCGCGGAAGGCGTAGATCGACTGGTCGGCGTCGCCGACGACACACAGCTCGGCCGGCGGCAGGTCCTCGTACCCCGTCCCCACCAGCTCGCGTACGAGTGTGTACTGAGCGTGGTTGGTGTCCTGGTACTCGTCCACCAGGACATGGCGGAAGCGGCGCCGGTAGTGCTCGGCGACGTCCGGGAACGCCTGGAGCAGATGCACCGTCGTCATGATGATGTCGTCGAAGTCCAGGGCGTTGGCCTCGCGCAGCCTGCCCTGGTACATGCGGTATGCCTCGGCGAGCGTCTTCTCGAAACCGTCGGCAGCCTGGTCGGCGAAGGTCTCCTCGTCGATCAGCTCGTTCTTCAGGTTCGAGATCTTGGCGCTGAAGGCCTTCGGCGGGAACTTCTTGGGGTCGAGATCAAGGTCCCGGCAGACCAGGGCCATCAGCCGCTTCGAGTCCGCCGCGTCGTAGATCGAGAACGACGAGGTGAAGCCGAGCCTCTTCGACTCCCGGCGCAGGATGCGGACACACGCGCTGTGGAAGGTGGACACCCACATGGCGTTGGCCCGCGGCCCGACGAGCTGCTCGACGCGCTCCTTCATCTCGCCGGCGGCCTTGTTGGTGAAGGTGATCGCCAGTATCTGGCCGGGGTGGACGCTGCGGGTCCCCAGCAGATACGCGATCCGGTGGGTCAGCACCCGGGTCTTGCCGGATCCGGCCCCGGCGACGATGAGCAGCGGCGAGCCGGTGTGCACGACGGCGGCGCGCTGCTGTTCGTTCAGCCCTTCGAGGAGGGCGGCGGGGTCCACGACGGTGCGCGGGGCGCCGTCGCGGTGGTACGGATCCCGGGCCGGGGGCACGTCGAACGCGCCCTGGAAGAGATCGTCAGGCATCTCCTCCGGGGAGGGGTCCTCGGGCGGCGGCGGAGGGTGCTCCGAGCTGGGCTGGAGGTCCGCCAGGAAGCTGTCGTCAAAGAGGCTGCTCATCGCTCTACGAGTCTAGGCCGCCGCACTGACAGCTTGCCGCCGCATCGGGCCACCACCCTCCGTAATCCTCGCGACCCTGCGTGATCGGGCCATGTCGTCGGGTCATCTTCCGGAACGTCCGGGTCCGCCGATCGGCAAGGTCACGAAAATGTATCGGGCATATCGAACATCAACCTTCACAGCGGCCACACGAGTTGGCTACGGTGCTCGACCAGGCGGCCCGTATCCCCCTGGCGATCCGCGCCACATCGGGCAGCCTGCGCCGAATTCGGGCTTTCCGCAAGGAAGTTCGGAACCGGGGACCCACCATGCACAACCGGGGTGAATCGGACCGCACCCCATCCGGTCCGTAGGGCGACCTTCCGTTCCGCCCGAACCCGACAGCTAACCCGGTAGGCGGCCCACGGAAGAAGGAGATGCCGGCCTTGGCGTCGCATCGCAAGGAACGCAGCCGTACCACGACCTCACCCGCCGTCGGGCTCACGACGGCAGCCATCGCCGGCGTCACGCTGCTGTCGACGCAGAGCGCCAACGCCGTGCCGACCGAGCCGAAGCCCTCCATCGAAGAGGTGCAGAAGAAGGTCGACGACCTCTACCGGCAGGCCGGCACCGCGACCGAGAAGTACAACAAGGCCAAGGAATCCACCGACGCGAAGCGGCGCGAGGTCGACGAGCTGCTCGACGAGGCCGCCACGCGTACCGAGAAGCTGAACGAGTCGCGCAGAGTGCTGGGCAACTACGCGGCCACGCAGTACCGCACGGGAGCCGTCACTCCGACCGCCGCGCTGCTCTTCGCGGACAGCCCGCAGGCGTACTTCGACCAGACGCAGCTGATGGACCGGATGACCGACCGTCAGCGCACGGTGATCGACGACTACGAGACCCAGCGGGCCGCGGACGCCAAGCAGCGCGCGGCGGCGAACGAGAAGCTCGAGTCGCTCACGCTCTCGCAGAAGGCCCTGAGCGCCAGCAAGCAGGAGGTCCAGGCGAAGCTCGCCGAGGCACGGGAGCTGCTGTCGAAGCTGACCGCCGAGGAGAAGGCCCGGCTCGCCGCGATCGAGCGCCAGAAGCAGGAGGAAGCCCGCCTCAAGGCCGAGGCACAGGCCAAGGCGGAGGCGGAGGCCCGCGCCAAGGAAGAGGCGGCGCGGCAGCAGCAGGAGGCCGCGCAGAGCCAGGACACCAGCACCGGGACGGGCACGGACACCGGCACCGGCACCGGCACCGGCACCGGCACCGGCACCACCGACAGCACGTACGCGGCCAAGGCCGACAAGGTCCTCGCCTTCGCCCGCGCCCAGGTCGGCAAGCCGTACGTCTGGGGAGCGACCGGCCCGAGTTCGTACGACTGCTCGGGGCTGACCCAGGCCGCCTGGAAGGCGGCCGGTGTGGACCTGCCGCGCACCACCTGGGACCAGGTGAACGTGGGCACGCGGGTCGCGACGAAGGATCTGCTCCCGGGTGACCTGGTCTTCTTCTACGACGACATCAGCCACGTCGGCATCTACATCGGCGACGGCATGATGATCCACGCGCCGAAGCCCGGTACGAACGTCCGCGAGGAGTCGATCTACTACATGCCGATCTACGGCAGCGTGCGCCCCGCGTAACACCGCAGCAGCCGAACGCCCGGGCTTCCGAAGCGCGCCCGGGCGTTCTCATGCCCGGCGCACCCCGAGCACCCCGGGCATCCCGGGCATCCCGGGCATCAGGTCCAGAGCGTCGCGATGAAGATGTTCGCGATCGTCAGCCCGCCCACCGCGCCGAACAGCGCCTTGTCGACCTTCTCCTCGTCCCGCTTGACGTAGACGAGGCCCAGGATGACCACCAGCACGGCCAGCTTGATCCCGATCTTCAGGCTGTTCACCGGCTGGTCGTCCGCCCGGTTCAGGCCCACCAGCACCACGCCGGTGACCAGCATCGTCAGCGCACCGTGCAGCATCGCCGGGCTGAAGCGGGCCGTCCCCGCGCCCATCGCCTTCATCTGGGTGAGGAAGCCGCCGAGCAGCAACGCGATACCGATGATGTGCAGGGCGACGAAGACATTGATGAGTACGTCCATGAGGCGGAGCTTAGGGGGTGTCTTTCGGATCAGGCCGGGTCAGTGAGCGGGGTCTGGTGCGTGCAGCTGCAAGGCGGAGGATGGAGCCCACGCGGAGCGTAGGCGACTGACGACAACGCGGCAGATGTGCGTGCCAGGGCACGCGAGCCCGGCAAGATCCGAAAGACACCCCCTAACGATCCCCATACCACCGCCCTTTGGGCAGGTGTGCCTCATTCGCCGCATCGGTCACAGCGGTACCGGGGTCGGGCCGGTGCCATCAGGTCCGCTCCCAGAAAGCGGTCCAGGGTGTCCACCTTCGGGCAAAACCGGTCCTTGCGCCTCAGCCCCGTGATCCCCAGGTTTAGCGTCCTTCCTCAGGTGACCGACTCCCCACCGCCGCCGAGCTCCCGGGCGGCCGTCGGCCACCACCGCCGAGAGATCCGGCGGCGGACCGCTCCCCCCGTGCGGACCGCCGTCGGACTCGGGCTCGGACCGCAGGGAAGACGGAAGGACGTGGACGCCCTCGTGGCAGCGCACCGGAAACCGAAGCAGCATCCGCTCACCGGGCCCGCGGCCCGGACCGCCGCCACCCTCGCGCTCGCCGGCGCCGCAACGACCACCGCATTCAACGGCACCGCACTTGCGGAGCCCGTCCTCACCCCCGCACAGGTCAAGGCCAAGGTCGACAAGCTCTACGAGGAGGCCGAGGCCGCCACCGAGAAGTACAACGGGGCCAAGGAGCAGACCGCGAGCGCCCGCAGCTCGCTGGACGAGCTGCGCGACGAGGCCACCCGCAGGACCGAGCTGCTCAACACCTCACGCAACGCGCTCGGTTCGATCGCCACCGCCCAATACCGCGCGGGCGGCATCGACCCGGCGCTGCAGCTCGCGCTGACCTCCGACCCGGACGAGTATCTGGAGCGTGCCGCGCTCGCCGAGCGGGTCGGCACCCGTCAGGCCGACGCCATCGCCGGAGTGCACCAACAGCTCGTGGACATCGCCCGGTTGCGGGCCGAGGCGGGGAGACGGATGGGCGCGCTCACGGCCCGGCAGACCGAACTGGCCAGGCACAAGGCCACCGTCCAGGAGAAGCTCTCGGCCGCCGAACGCCTGCTGGACCAGCTCACGGCCGCGCAGCGCGCCTCCTACGACAGTTCGCAGGGGACGTCCTACGGAGGCTACGGGGACGCCGCGACCGACGCCCGCGCCGACCGCTCCGCGGCCCCCCGCGGCTCCCTCCAGGCCCCCAACCCCCGTGCCGCGCAGGCCGTCGCCTTCGCCTACGGGGCGCTCGGCAAGCCGTACGTCTGGGGCGCCACCGGGCCCGACTCCTTCGACTGTTCCGGGCTCACCCAGGCCGCCTGGCGCTCCGCGGGAGTCTCGCTGCCCCGCACCACGTACACCCAGATCAACGCGGGCCGGCGTGTATCGCGCTCCGAACTAGCCCCCGGTGACCTGGTGTTCTTCTACTCCGGCATCAGCCATGTCGGCCTCTACATCGGCGGCGGACAGATGATCCACGCACCCCGCCCCGGCGCCCCGGTCCGGGTCGCGCCGATCGACGAAATGCCTTTCGCCGGTGCCACCCGGCCCGCATAGGATCCCCGGCGTCCAAAGATCCCGAACGCCGCAGGAGCCCGATGTGGACGTCGACGTCCAGAACTACGTACGCACCCTCGCGCTCCGGTCGCCCGATCATGTGCGGGTCGGCCCCTTCACGGTGCGCTACCACCCCAACTGGGCCATCCCGCCGGCGAATTACGCCATACCGGACCACGGCGCGGAGCCGACCACCGAAGAGATCGGCGCTCTGATCGCCGTCTTCCGCGAGCGCGACCGGATGCCGCGTCTTGAGTTCCTGCCGTCCTGCGCGCCCGAGGTGGAGCCCGCGCTGCTCGCCGCGGGCTTCGCGGTCGTCAACCGCGCCCCACTGCTGGCCTGCGCGCCCGGCTCCCTCCTCCCGCCCGCGCCGGTGGCCGGGACAGCGATCAGCGAGCCCTGCGACCCGGCCGGATTCACCGCCGCGGCCGCCGTGCAGCATCTCGCGTACGGCGACACGGGCGAGCCGACCGAGGGCGAGATCGCCTGGCTCCGCGGGGCCCACGAGGGCGGCGGGGTCGCGGCGCTCGCCAGGGACAAGGCGGACGGGACCACGGTCGCCGCAGGCGGCTGCTCCATTCCGGTCGACGGGATGAGCGAGCTGTGCGGTCTCGCGGTCGCCGCGTCGCACCGCCGCCGCGGCATCGGCGCCGCCCTCTCCGCGTATCTGACGGCTACCGCCTTCGACCGCGGCTGCAAGGTCGTCTGGCTGGAGCCGGGCGACGCGGACATCGAGCGGATCTATGCGGGGATCGGCTACCGGCGGGTCGGCGACAAGACCGACATGGCACTGGACGTGTCACGCCGGTAGGCCATGGGCGTTACAGCGAGCTACTCGAGCAGTCCGGCGGCGCTGTCGGTCGGCTCCCCCTCCTGCTTCCGGTCATCGCTCCGGCCCCTGGCCTGTCCCACGGTGTCTCCCTGGTCCTTTCCGTGGGGCCGGGTCATGCCCTGCAGATGCATCT
The DNA here is from genome assembly GCF_036147535.1 of Streptomyces sp. NBC_00322. Classification (NCBI taxonomy): domain Bacteria; kingdom Bacillati; phylum Actinomycetota; class Actinomycetes; order Kitasatosporales; family Streptomycetaceae; genus Streptomyces; species Streptomyces sp. NBC_00322. The sequence goes on from NZ_CP108019.1 coordinate 3,682,937, forward strand.
GCCGCGTCAGCCACTCGAACGCGTACGGCATTTCCCTGCCCCACACCCGGGTGAGGTGCCCGCCGGTCGTCTTGCGCACCTCGACCTTCGTCGGTCCCTTGGCCGCTCGCTGGAGCGCGAGGCCGGGCAGGTACCCGTCCACTCCCTCGCCCGTCGCCAGCAGCGAGACACGCGGCGGCTTCTTGGCCGACTTCAGGATGTGCAGTACGTCGTTCTCGCGGCGCAGCTCCGGGTCCGAACCCGTTATCGAGTCCTTCTCCGCCGCCGGGTCGTTGTAGCCGGAGAGGCTGACCGCCGCGCGGTAGCGGTCGGGGTGGGCGAAGGCCAGTTTGGCCGCGCCGTGCCCGCCCGCCGAGTAGCCCGCGATGGCCCAGCTGTCGGGGCCGAGGGAGACCCGGAAGTTGTCAGAGATCATCTTGCGCACGTCGACCGTCAGCCAGGTGTCGGCGTTGACCGTGCCGGGGATGTTCGCGTATCCGGCGTCGGACGCGCCCAGCAGCATCGTGCGGGGCGAGACGAGTATGAAGGGAGCGACCCTGCCCGACTCGATCAGCGGCTGGATCTTGGACTGCGCCTTCATGGCCTTGAACCAGCTCTTGGAGGAGCCGGGGAAACCGGCGAGCAGTTCGACGACCGGGAACTTCTTGTTGCGGTAGGCGGGGTCGTCGTACTGCGGCGGCAGCCAGACGAGGACCTCGCCCTCCACGCCCGATATCCCGCCCTTGAGATAGGTGCGGCGCAGCCCGTTGCCGAGCGAGGGATCATCGACCTTGTCGAACTTCTGGTGCAACGTGGGCAGCGAGGATATCTGCCTGCCGCCGGTGCCGCTGGGGCCGAGGTCGACCGCGGTGTTCACATGGTTCGACGTGCCGAGCAGGTCGTCCCAGCTGTCGTACAGGCCATTGGCGTTGTTGACCGCCACGAACACCATCAGGACCGCCGTCGCCTGCGCGAAGAGCACCATGATCAGCCGGCCGCCGCCCCGCACCACGGCGGGTCCGCGCAGCCGGCTCCAGAACAGGAGCGGCAGGAGTACGGCGATCACGACCAGGACGATCGTGATCACGAAGAAGGTGTTCCCCGTCAAATTCATCACGCAAAACAAGAGGTGATCACGGCACAGTCGGTTGCCCGCCTATGTACCAGTTACCTCACAACGGAGCCTAGACCAGACGACGAGCCGTCGCCCATCGCGTCAATTCGTGACGATTCGAGAGCTGCAACTTGCGCAGCACCGCCGACACATGGGACTCCACCGTCTTCACCGAGATGAACAGCTGCTTCGCGATTTCCTTGTACGCGTATCCCCGCGCGATCAGCCGCAGAACTTCCCGTTCGCGCTGAGTGAGCCGATCGAGGTCCTCGTCCACCGGCGGCGCGTCCGTCGAGGCGAACGCGTCGAGGACGAAGCCCGCGAGCCGCGGAGAGAACACCGCGTCGCCGTCCTGCACGCGGAAGATCGAGTCGACCAGGTCCGTACCGGTGATGGTCTTGGTGACATAGCCGCGCGCACCGCCCCGGATCACCCCGATGACGTCCTCCGCCGCGTCCGAGACGGACAGCGCCAGGAACCGTACGGGGTTCTCGGCGGCCGCCATGAGGGGGGCGCAGCGCCGCAGCACCTCCACCCCGCCGCCACCCGGCAGATGCACGTCGAGCAGAACGACTTCGGGCCGGGTCGCCGTGATCACGGTGACCGCCTGGTCCACGTCGGCCGCCTCGCCGACCACTTCGACGCCGGTGGTGGCAGTCTGGCCGATTTCCGCCTGCACGCCCGTGCGGAACATCCGGTGGTCGTCGACGAGCACGACCCGTACGCGCCGCTGTGCGGTCTCTCCCGCAGCCTCGGTCTCGGTCATTCGCCCGCCCTCTCCATCTCCAGCTCGACCTCGGTGCCCCCGCCGGGTACCGAGCGAAGCCGTGCCGTGCCGCCGTTGCGCTGCATCCGGCCGATGATCGATTCTCTTACGCCCATCCGGTCCTGGGGCACCGAATCCGGATCGAATCCGGGCCCGCGGTCCCGTACGGAGACGAAGACCGTGCGGCCCTCGACCTCCGCGTAGACCTGCACTGCCCCGCCCTCGCCACCGTACTTGGCCGCATTGACCATCGCCTCGCGTGCGGCCTGCATCTGTGCGACCAGTTTCTCGTCCAGCGGGCAGTCTCCGACGACTACGACCTCCAGCGGGACACCGTGCTTGTCCTCGACCTCGGCCGCCGCCTTCTTCACCGCGTCGGCGAGGGTGTCGGGTTCCTCGTCCTCGTCCTTGCCGGTGCCCTCGGGTTTGTAGAGCCAGTTCCGCAGCTCGCGCTCCTGGGCGCGGGCGAGCCTGCGCACTTCGCCCCCGTCGTCGGCGTTGCGCTGGATCAGGGTGAGGGTGTGCAGGACGGAGTCATGGACGTGCGCGGCGACTTCGGCACGTTCCTGGGCCCGGATGCGCATCGTCCGCTCCTCCGAGAGGTCCTGGGTCATCCGCACCAGCCAGGGCCCGGCAAGCAGCGCGACACCGGCGATCACGGCGATCGCCGCGGTCAGTACGTTGCCGAGCTGGGCGGCCGAGCCGCGGACCACGATGAAGACGGTCAGGCCCATGCCGACAAGGGCCACGCCCGCCAGCGCGCGGCCCAGCTGCAGCAGCCTGCGGCGGCGGCCGACCTCGGTCCAGCGCGCGCGGCGCGCGTTGTCCGCCTGCCGCCACACCAGCACCACACCGGCGCCGATCAGCAGGATCGGCCAGACATAGCGGCCGGCGCTGCTGCCCATCTGCACATTGCCCGCGAAGATCGCGGCGCCGACGAGCAGCGCGACCATCGCGAAGAGCTGGCCCTTGTCGGGCTTGCGCAGCCTGCGCCGGCCGTCGGCCGTGGTCTCGAAGACGGAGCGCGGCTCGGCGGTCCTGCCCCCGACGCCGAGCGGCACGACGATCCAGAAGACCGCGTACAGCAGCACGCCCAGGCCGTCGGCCATGAACAGGCCGAGGAAGACCAGCCGTACCCAGATGACGGGCAGCCCCAGATGGCCCGCCAGGCCGCGTGCCACACCGCCGAGCATCCGGCCGTCCGCGCTGCGGTACAGCTTGCGCAGCGGCTGCTCCTCGGGCACGGGGGCGCGGGAGGGTCCGGCGGGTCGGGGCGCGGCGACTGGCATGTTCCGATCGTCACACGCAGGGACGGGCCGCGGTATCAGGGTCGTCCCTTAAACCGACCCTGATCCGCGCGCGGGGGCGGGCGGCCGATATCAGGGAACGGCCAGGGTCGGCGTGGGTGCCGCCTGGGCGCGCGGCCCGTCACCATGGACGTATGACTCAGCCGACCACTTCGCCTCAGGCGCAGCCGGATGTGCCGCCCGAAGCGCAGCAGCTGCGCCGCGCCTCCCGCCAGAAGGTCGTGGCCGGTGTCTGCGGCGGGCTCGGGCGTTACTGCGACGTGGATCCGGTGATCTTCCGGATCGTGATCGGCGTGCTCTCCGTGACCGGCGGTCTCGGCCTCATCTTCTACGGCTTCGCCTGGCTGCTGATCCCGTTGGAGGGCGAGGAGGAGAACGAGATCCGCAGGCTGCTGTCGGGCCGGGTCGAGGTCGCTTCGCTGGCGGCCGTGCTGCTCGCGCTGACCGGCTGCGGAGTGTTCCTGTCGATGCTGAGCAACGGCGGGACGCTCGCCTTCGCCGCGATGCTCTCGATCGCGGTCGCGGGCTCGGCCGTGTGGTCGCAGCGCCGCCGTGTCACCGCGCCCGGCGGCGCGCCGCTGGACGCGGCGACGGCGCACGCGGTGGCCGAGGCCCCGCCTGAGACCAAGGCGCCGCCCGCGCCCGACAGCCCCTCGTGGTGGCGGGACCCGATCATCAAGGACGGCACGACGGGCCCCGTGGCTTCGGGCTATCTGTGGGGTCCCGAGGACGCGGTCGCGGAGGCGGAGACGCAGAGGGAGGCCGGCGCACCGCCCCGGCGGCGTACGTCCTCGGCTCCCCCGCAGTCGCGCGGCCCGCGCGGAATCGGCGGCGCCATCTTCCTCAACGCTCTGATCGCGGGCGGCCTCGGCACCGGTCTCAGCTGGGACAGCAATCCGCTGGGCACGAGCCTTCAGATCGGACTGGTCTGCGCGCTGGCGGTGTTCGGGCTGGGCCTACTGGTCAGCTCGCTGCTGGGCCGTACCGGCTTCGGCACGATCATGATGACGGTGATCACGGCGGCACTGCTGGCGGGCGCGGCCGCGCTGCCCAAGGACATCAGCACCCAGTGGGTGCGTACGGGCTGGAAGCCCGCCACTGTGGCAGCCGTGCGGGAGCACTACGAGCTGGGTTCGGGGGTCGCGACGCTCGATCTGTCGTCCCTCGCCGTGCCCGCGGGTCGGACGGTGTCGACGAGTGCCGAGGTCGGAGCCGGCCGGCTCAAGGTCGTCGTGCCGAAGAACGCGCCGGTGAAGGTACGGGCCGAGGCGGGCATCGGCGACATCCGTCTCCCCGAGGACGGGCCGAACGACATCGACGTCTCGGCCGGCAAGAAACGGCAGCAGACGCTGCCCGCCCCCGCGGGGGCGAAGCCTTCGGGCACTGTGGAGCTGAACCTCGAAGTGGGCATCGGACAGGTGGAGGTGACCCGTGCCGCGTCGTGAACTCCGGCATGGTTTCCGGCCGGGCAAGCTGGTCGCGGGTCTCGCCGTGCTGGCCGCAGCGCTGCTGTACGCGGGCGATGCGGCCGGCTCGTGGCAGACACCCTGGTTCGTGGTCTTCCCGGTCGTCTTCGGCGGTCTGTTCCTGGCCGGGGCGGTGACCTGGATTCACTACGGAATCCGGCGCCGCCGCTCCGCCAGAAGGGCGTCGAGTGAGAACACCGCGGCGCCGGCGAGCACCAGCGGCAGCCAGGCCATGAGATAGGCGAGATCGTTGCCGTAGTAGTACGGCTCGGTCTGCCAGCTCACGGTCAGCCACAGGCTCAGCGAGATGAGCGCACCGCCGAGCGCGGCGAGCCGGGCCAGCAGCCCGACCAGGGTGCCGATGCCGACGGCCAGCTCACCGAAGGCGATCGCATAGCCGAAGCCCTCGGGGCTCTTGAGCGCAAGATCGACCAGGGCGGGCACGGCGGAGGTGTCACGCACGCTGCGCATCAGATCTCCGATGGAGCCGCTGCCGCTGGCCGCCATGAACTGGCTGTCGGTGAGTTTGTCGATGCCCGCGTAAATAAAGGTCACGCCGAGAAAGATCCGCAGCGGCACAAGGGCGTAACGGCTCGCCCTCTCCCTCCAGCCGCCGCGCCCGCCGTCGAACGATCCGTAGCCGGCCGTCGTCCGATATGTGTGTGTCATCACTGGTCCCGCCTTCGGTTGACCCGTCAACTGACCATACGTACGACGAAGCCGGGCCGCTCACCAGCCGTGCCGCGCACTCTGTGACAGACGAGTGTGGTGAGTCAGGCCTTCACATGTCTCAGTCCTTCACCTGGATCGGACAGCGGTTGCTCTCCACGCCCGCCGCCGTCACCACCTGGACGTCCACCTGCCCGGGCTCGACCTCGGCCGGGACCGGCACCGTGAGCACCGTGTCCGTCGGGTTGGCGAAGCCGCCCGGGACCGGGATCAGCGGGACATGGACATGCACCGCGCCGATACGGACGACCATCCGGGCGAGCCGGTCGGGCGCACCCGCACCCGGCGGCACGAAGCCCGCGCCGCGGATCTCGATGTCGTCGCCCGTACGGATGGGGGCATCCAGATCCCCGGCCTCACGGGCCCGTACGACCGAAAGGACGACCGGCGGGCCGCCCTCCGTGTACTTCCCGGCGAAGTACGTCGCCGCCGAGACCGCGACCAGGAGCGCGAGCCCCCACGGCAGATCGGGCAGCTGCTCGGGCCGCCGCGCCAGCCGGACCAGCGCGAAGACCACGGCAACGGCGCTGACCAGCGCGTACTGCACATCCGCGAAGCTGCCGCGCCCGCCGTCGTCGCAGAGCAGATCCGCGAGGCGCGGGCGGTCGGCCCGGATCTTCTGCAACCGCCGGTTCGTGACGCGCACGGCCACCACGCTGCGGATGACAACGGCGATCCCACACACCAGGGCGAGGACGGACAGCGTGCCCGCGCCCCTGGCCAGGTCGAGACCTTCGATCAGCCTGTCCCGGTCGGCGGCCGAGGAGGCACCGGCCAGCTGGGCGGCGAGCACCAGGACCGCGAAGACGACGAGCAGCACCCAGGCGGTGGCGACGGCGCGGGAGGTGGAGAGGCGGTTGTCCTCGCCGATCAGCGGAGCGAGGAGACCGCCGCGCGAACGGTGCAGCCGCGCGGCCGCGGTCAGCAGCCCGCCGACGGCGACGGCGGCGATCAGCCCTGCCGTCCGGGCGCCGGTCCAGCCCGCGCCGATCGCGGTGGCCGCCTGACCGAGCACCAGCGCCCCCACGCTCATCCAGATGATCAACAGCGTGCGGCACCACACCAGTTGGAGCCAGGCCTCGCCCTCTTCGCGGCTGCGGTCGGCGACCGTGCGGGCCGACTGGTACAGCTCGTCCGACACCCACTGGCGCGAGGCGCTCGGCGAGTGCGAGAGGGCGACCGGCAGCCCCTGTCCGGCGGCGAGCTCGTCCCGCTTGGCGATGAAGGCCGCCACGGCACGCCGATGCTCTTCGCGCGCGCCGTGCGTGCATTCGTCGCACTGTCCCGCTTCCTGCACCGCCACGACCGACGCCGCCCTTTCCCGCGTACCGACTGAACTTCCGTGCAATTCCTGGGAATTGTGCCGTACGGAAGGGGTCCACGCTCCGGCGCCGGAGGCCAGGGCGGGTGAATGTGCCGTGCCGAGATTGACTTCGGCCACCGCGTGGCCGGTTGTGGGGCTATTGAAGCAGCTCCGGCTCCTCCTGGCTGATCTGCCGCCACAGGGGCTGGTAGTTGATCCACGCGACCAGATCACTGCCGAGCTGATCGCGCGTGGCCACCGCGTCCCGGTGCTCGATCAGCACGGGCTTGCCCGCCGCCCGGGCCGCGAGCTGCACCTGCGCGCAGCGCTCCATCGAGATGAACCACCAGGCCGCCGCGTCGACCGAGTCGCCGACGGTCAGCAGCCCGTGGTTGCGCAGGACGACGGCCTTGTACGCACCGAGGGCGCCCGCGATCCGCCGGCCCTCCTCCTCGTCCACGATCACTCCGGTGTACGAGTCGACCAGCGCGTGGTCCTCGTAGAAACCGCATGCCTCCTGCGTGATCGGCTCGATCAGCTCACCGAGGGCGGACAGCGCCCGGCCGTGCACGGAGTGGGTGTGCGCGACGGCGACGACATCCGGCCGCGCGCGGTGCACCTGCGCATGCACGGCGAACGCGGCCTGGTTGACGTGGTGGCGGCCGACGACGACCTGGCCCCCGTCGTTCACCAGGATCAGATCACCGGCCGTGACCTGCGTGAACGGCACACCGAAGGGATTGACCCAGAAGCAGTCCGTGAACTCCGGGTCCCGCGCGGTGATATGGCCGGACACCCCGTCCTCGTAACCGAACCGCCCGAAGAGCCGCAGCGCCCCGGCGAGCCGCTCCTTGCGGTAGGCCCGCTCGTCCACCACGGACTCGTGCACGGGCGGCATGGCGAAGCGCAGCTGCTCGACGGGGATGGGAGGGGGCTTCTCAGTCATGGCTGGAAGCTACCTTCGGGTACCCGAAGTGACCAGAGACTTCGCACGCCTTGTACGAGAATGCGCTCATGACCGACACGACATCTCCGCTGGTCCCGCTCCTCGGCCTCGAACCGCACATCGAGGGCGGCTGGTTCAAGGAGACCTGGAGGACGGCGGGCTCGACGACCCCGCGCGGCTACCCCGGCCCGCGCGCGTACGCCACCGGGATCTACTTCCTGCTGCACCCCGGCGAGAGCTCGCGCTGGCACCGCGTACGCTCCGACGAACTCTGGCTCTGGCACCGCGGCGGCCCGCTCCGCCTCCGCTTCGGCGGCACGGACGAGAAGCCGTCCGAGACACAGAGCCTGACCCTGGGCCCCGGGGTGGAGTCCGGCGAACAGCCCCAACTGCTGATCCCGGCCGGGACCTGGCAGGCGGCGGAGCCCGTGGGCGACGAGCCGGTCCTGGTGACCTGCATCGTCGCCCCGGGCTTCCACTACGAGGACTTCGAGCTGGAGCAGTCCTAGCGGGCCCAGGCGGTGGTTACTCCCACTCGATGGTGCCCGGCGGCTTGCTCGTCACATCGAGGACGACGCGGTTCACGTCCGCGACCTCGTTGGTGATCCGCGTCGAGATCTTTGCCAGCACGTCGTACGGCATGCGAGTCCAGTCCGCCGTCATGGCGTCCTCGGACGAGACCGGCCGGAGCACGATCGGGTGGCCGTAGGTGCGGCCGTCACCCTGCACGCCGACGCTGCGCACGTCCGCGAGCAGCACGACCGGGCACTGCCAGATGTCACGGTCCAGGCCGGCCGCGGTCAGCTCCTCGCGGGCGATCGCGTCCGCCTCGCGCAGCAGGTCCAGGCGGTCCTTGGTGACCTCGCCGACGATACGGATACCGAGGCCCGGGCCCGGGAAGGGCTGGCGCTGGACGATCTCCTCCGGCAGGCCGAGCTCCTGGCCGACCATCCGGACCTCGTCCTTGAACAGCTTGCGCAGCGGCTCGACGAGCTCGAACTCGAGGTCCTCGGGAAGGCCGCCGACGTTGTGGTGCGACTTGATGTTGGCGGTGCCGGTGCCGCCGCCGGACTCGACGACGTCCGGGTAGAGCGTGCCCTGCACGAGGAACGCGACGTCCTCGCCGTGCTCGGCCTCGGCGATGATCTCGGCCTGGGCCTGCTCGAAGACCCGGATGAACTCGCGGCCGATGATCTTCCGCTTCTCCTCGGGGTCACTGACCCCGGCCAGCGCGCCGAGGAACCGCTCCTGCGCGTCGACGACCTTCAGCCGGACGCCGGTTGCCGCGACGAAGTCCTTCTCGACCTGCTCGGTCTCGCCCTTGCGCATCAGGCCGTGGTCGACGTACACGCAGGTGAGCTGGGAGCCGATGGCCTTCTGCACGAGAGCTGCGGCAACAGCGGAGTCGACTCCACCGGACAGACCGCAGATGGCCCGCTTGCCGCCGACCTGCTCGCGGATGGCCTCGACCTGCTCGTCGATGACATTGCCGGTGGTCCACGTCGGCTCAATGCCGGCGCCGCGGTAGAGGAAGTGCTCAAGAACCTGCTGGCCGTACGTCGAGTGCATCACCTCGGGGTGGTGCTGGACTCCGTACAGCTTCTTCTCGTCGTTCTCGAAGGCGGCGACCGGCACGACGTCGGTGGACGCGGTGACGGTGAAGCCCTCGGGCGCGGCGGAGCAGGCGTCGCCGTGGGACATCCACACGGACTGCTCGGCCGGGGTGCCCTCGAAGAGGGTCGAGCCGGTCTTGGAGACATGCAGCGGCGTACGGCCGTACTCGCGCGCACCGGTGTTGTCGACGGTCCCGCCGAGCGTCGTCGCCATCAGCTGGAAGCCGTAACACATGCCGAAGACGGGGACCCCGGCCTCGAAGATCGCGCGGTCGAGACGGGGAGCGCCTTCCGCGTACACGGAGGACGGGCCGCCGGAGAGGATGATCGCCTTGGGGTTCTTGGCCAGCATCTCGGCCACGGGCATCGTCGACGGGACGATCTCGCTGTAGACCCGGGCCTCGCGGACGCGGCGGGCGATGAGCTGGGCGTACTGCGCGCCGAAGTCGACGACGAGTACGACGTCTGGCGCGGCAGCGGGGGACGCTGAGGACACTGGCGGCCTTCCGGCGGGAGGGGGTCGGTTTTGTCGATTCTACCGGCGCGCCGGAGCCGCTTTTCGTCTCACCATCCGAACCGGGTTTTTGCCGCGGACGGCGGGCGGTCCATACTTCCCCCATGCACAAGCAGCTGACCTTCGTCTTTACCTATGGCACCGGCCCGTCCGGCTGCCATGGTCGTGCTGCTTGAGCCACTGACAAGCAACTTCCCAGGCGCCCCGGGCCGACAAGGCCCGGGGCGTTCTGTCATTTCCGGGCCGTGCCGATCCGGGGCCCTCCCGCAAAGGAGCCCCACCATGACCGTCACCGAGCAGACCGTGACCGAGCAGACCGGCGCCCGCACCGAAGAGGCCGCGGTTCTCATCACCGGCGCCCGCGAGCGCATCGACGCACTCGACGACCGGATCATCGGCCTCGTACAGGAACGGATGGCGGTCTCGGCAGTCATCCAGGATGCCCGGATCTCCTCCGGCGGCCGCCGCGTGAATCTGTCGCGGGAAATGGAGGTTCTCAGCCATTTCCGCGACGCGCTCGGAAAGCCCGGAACGGCGCTCGCGATGACGCTCCTGGAGCTGTGCCGGGGGCGCATCTGAGGCCGCGCAAGGCGCATGGAGCCGCATCTGAGTTCGGGCCCATCCTCACTCGTACGGCGCGTGACCGCGCCCGGCGGGGCTTCGTTGGTACCGATGTCCGTGCCAGCCAGGGGCGGGCTTCGTAAGAAACCACGCGTGGCTTCGCTGGGGCGTGTGACGTACCGCAGGTACGTCGTGGGACCTCGCCCCAGCGCGCGTGACCGGTCGGCAGGGGACAGCAGCCCGGTCACCCCAAGGGCGGTCGGCTCCGGGGACGCCCGGGGCCGACCGCATCCGGTCCAAACGGTTGCGCACGCCGCAGCCCGTCCAGCACGATGCAAGAGAAGCGCGTCCCCCTCTGCGCGAAACAACTGCCAAAGGTCGATACCACCCGAGCGCCGTCTGTGCGCCGGGGCGGCGACCTTCCCCACGCGGCGCTACCCCCCGGCGCCGCGCCTCGGCACCGGCGCTGCCCTGACGTCGGTGCTGACCCCCAAGGGCCCTGCGGTGGTGTATCCGCGGGGCCCTTGGCCTGCCTCTCGGGGCCCTTGGCCGTTTCCGCCCGCTCCAGTGGCATGTGACGGGGCGCACATAAAGTTTCTGTGAGTCCGAGGGCAACCTTTTCAGCCACTTGCCGGTCAACCATGCGAAACAACGGCCTCACCTATGCACCCCCACCTCGGTAGGCCCTTCAGACTCCGTGCCGTGTCAAAGCGGTACGCCCGGACTTCACTGAGGTCTTAATGAAGCTTCGCCGCGCTATGGCCGTCGCTGCAGCGACCGCTGTCATAGCACCCGCCGCGTTCCTGTCGGCTCCGGCCGCGTTCGCGGACCCGTCGCCGACGCCGACCGAGACGGCGAGCTCCCCGTCCGAGACGGCCAGCGCCTCCCCTTCGGAGACGGTCAGCAGCACCCCCTCGGCCACGGCGACCACGCCGGCCGCGGACCAGAGCAGCACCCCGGCGGCCACCCCGAGCACGCCGGCCACCTCGTCGGCCGCGACGCCGAGTGCCACGGCGAGCGAGCCGGGCGACGACGAGGAAGACCCCGACGTCTGCAAGACCTCCGACCTCGAGCTCTCGATCAAGGGCCTGCCCGGCAAGATCGCCGCAGGTAGCGGTTGGCACAAGTTCACGCTGAACGTCTACAACTCGTCGAAGACGATCATCAAGGAGATCGACTACGTCGCGGGGGCCGCCTCCGACGAGTACGGCGAGAACCTCTTCAAGACGAAGCAGGTCGAGCTGCAGTCTCTCGACCCGGTGACCAACACCTGGGAGACCCTCGACGAGGACGGTCAGGCTGTCGGCTATGTCGCTAGCTCCAACGAGCTGAAGCCTGGCTACGAGGTCAACCTCCCGCTGAGGGTCAACGTCAAGGCCTCCGCTCCGGTCGGCGTCGGCTTCACCCTCGGCGGTGGCTTCTACATCGGAGACAAGGACTGCCTGGGCTTCAACGACGTCGCGTACAAGTTCCAGATTGTCAAGGCCGGTACGGACACTGACGGCACCAAGCCTCAGGAAGGCGGCAAGGCGCCGGTCCCGTCCGAGAAGCCGAGCAACAACACCGCCGGCAATGTCACCGGCAACCTCGCCTCGACCGGTTCCAGCTCCATGCTGCCGACCGTCGGGATCGCCGGTGGCATCGCCATCGTCGCCGGTGCCGGTGTCGTCTTCGCGATGAAGCGCCGCCGCAGCGGTGACGCCACCGCGTAACACCCGGCCCCAAAGCCAGAAGGCCGCTGCACTCGGAGGGGGGTGCAGCGGCCTTCGCATGTCCAGTCCCAGGGGGCTACTTCTTCGGCGGGACCGCCGGCATTCCCAGGAACGGCAGCCTCAGCGCGCCGAACGCCGAATCCGGCACCGCCGGTGACTTCGGAGCCACCGCCGGGAGGCGTTCGTAGACCGCGCCCTGCTGCGGGCGGGCGTCCTCGTCTCCGTTGTTGGGCCAGAGCGACATCGCCCGCTCCGCCTGTGCCGTGATCGTCAGCGACGGGTTCACGCCCAGGTTCGCCGAGACCGCCGCGCCGTCCACGACCGAGATGCCCGGGTGGCCCCACAGCCGGTGGTACGGGTCGATGACGCCCTCCTCGCCGGAGGCGCCGATCGGGCACCCGCCCAGGAAGTGGGCCGTCAGCGGGGTTCCCATCAGTTCGCCGATGTTGGAGCCCGCGAAGCCGTTGATCTCCTCGGCGAGGAGCGACGCGGCGCGGGTGGCCTCCGGGATCTGGTTGGGGTTGGGGGCGCCGTGACCCTGGCGGGCGGTGAGCAGGCCCTTGCCGATGCCCTTCGGTTTGCGGTACGTCGTCAGGGAGTTGTCCAGCGACTGCATGACCAGGCCGATGATGGTCCGCTCCGACCAGCGGCGGCTGGAGAGCGAACGGACCGCGAGCCAGGGGTGCCTGGCCATGTTGCCGAACCAGGCCGCGACGCGGGACTGCGCGCTGTAGGGGACCTGAAGGATCGTCAGGCCGCCCATCGCGTTCGAGCCCTTGCCGTAGCGCACCGGCTCGATGTGAGTGTTCTCGTCGGGGTGGATCGAGGACGTGATCGCGACACCGCGCGTGAAGTCGACCTTCTCCGCCCCGTGCTTCTTGCGGTACCGGCGGTTGTCGGTCAGGGCGCCCACCAGCGCCTCGGAGTTGGTACGGGTCAGCTCACCCAGCCGCGACGAGATCCGCGGCAGCAGGCCGCCGTCCTTCATCCGGTGCAGGAGGGTCTGGGTGCCGTACGTACCGGCGGCGATCACGACCCGGCGCGCCGTGAACGTACGCCCCTGGCCCTTGCGCTTGTTGTCACTGGGCAGGGTGCTGACCGCGAAGCCGCCGCGCGAGTCCTCGGTGACGGTGACGACCGAGGTCATCGGGTGGACGACGGCGCCCGCCTTTTCCGCCAGGTAGAGGTAGTTCTCGTTCAGGGTGTTCTTCGCGCCGTGGCGGCAGCCCGTCATGCATTCCCCGCATTCGGTGCACGCCTTGCGGGAGGGACCCACTCCGCCGAAGTACGGGTCGTCGACCTCCTGCCCGGGTTTGGCCGTCGATGTGCCGTCGGCGTCCTCGCCGTCGCCGAAGTAGACGCCGACCGGGGCCATGTGGAAGCTGTCGCCGACGCCCATCGCCTGGGCGGTTGCCTTGAGATGGACGTCCGAGGGGGTCATCGTCGGGTTGAGCCGCACGCCCAGCATCCGCTTGGCCTGGTCGTAGTACGGAGCGAGCTCCTCCTGCCAGTCGGTGATGTCCTTCCACTGCGGGTCCTCGAAGAAGGCCGCGGGCGGGACGTACAGCGTGTTGGCGTAGTTGAGCGAACCGCCGCCCACCCCCGCGCCCGCCAGCACCATCACATTGCCGAGCAGATGGATGCGCTGGATGCCGAAGAGGCCGAGCGCCGGGGCCCACAGATAGTTGCGCAGGTCCCAGGAGTTCTTGGGCAGCGTCTCGCGGGTGAAGCGGCGGCCCGCCTCCAGGACGCCGACCCGGTAGCCCTTCTCGGTCAGCCGCAGCGCGGAGACCGAGCCGCCGAAGCCCGAGCCGACGACGATGACGTCGTAGTCGTACTCGGATTCGTCCTGATTCCCGGCAGGTTTTGGGGCAGGGGGTTGCTCGGGCATGGCTCTCCTCGGTGCGTAAGGGTGAAATAGGGGTGTCTTTTGGATCAGGCCGGATCAGGGAGCGGGGTCTGGTGCGTGCGATCGCGAGCCCGGCAAGATCCGAAAGACACCCCCTAGCGAAGGCGCAGGGCCTTCATCGCTTTCAGGCTGCGGCTCATGAACGCGGCGTACTTCTCGTCGTCCATGCCGAAGGACGGCGCCAGCGGCATCAGCCGCTGCTGGGCGACGGTCTGCGCCTCGGTGTACTTGAGGATGCCCTCCGAGCCGTGCCGCCGGCTGAGGCCGGAGTCCTTCATGCCGCCCATCGGGGACTGCACGCTGCCGTACGCGGGGGCGTAGCCCTCATTGATGTTGACGGTGCCGGTGCGCAGCCTCGCGGCGACGGCGTGGCCGCGCTTGCCGTCCTTGGTCCAGACGCTCGAATTCAGGCCGTACGGGGTGGCGTTGGCCTGCTTGACGACCTCGTCCTCGTCCTTGAAGCGGTAGATGGAGACGACAGGGCCGAAGGTCTCCTCGGTGCACACGGCCATCGGCGCCTCGACGCCGTCCAGGATGGTCGGCTCGTAGAACAGCGGGCCGATGTCGGGGCGCGCGACGCCGCCCGCGACGAGTGTGGCGCCCTTGGCGACGGCCTCCTCGACATGGCGGGTGACCGTCTCCAGCTGGCGCTCGCCGACCAGGGAGCCCATGTCGGCTCCGTACGCGAGGGAGTTGCCGAGGCGCATGGCCTTCGTGCGGGCGGCGAACCGCTCCACGAACGCGTCGGCGATCGACTCGTGGACGTACAGCCGCTCGATGGAGATGCACAGCTGGCCCGCGGAGGAGAAGCAGGCGCGGATCGCTCCGGCCGCGGCCTTCTCGATGTCGGCGTCGTGCAGCACCAGCATGGCGTTCTTGCCGCCGAGTTCGAGGGAGACACCGACCAGGCGGGCGGCCGCACCCTGGGCTACCTCGCGGCCGGTGCGGGTGGAGCCGGTGAAGGAGACGTAGTCCGCGTGCTTGACGACCTCCGGGCCGACGACCGGGCCCTCGCCGATGACGATCTGGAAGACCTCGGCGGGCAGTCCGGCCTCGATGAGCAGATCGCGGGCCCACAGCGCGGTGAGCGCGGTCTCGGTGTCGGGCTTCATCACGACGGCGTTGCCGGAGACGAACGCGGGCAGCGCGTCACCGACGGAAAGCTCGAACGGGTAGTTCCAGGGCGCGATCTGGCCGACGACTCCGCGCGGCTGGCGCAGTTCGGTGGTCTTGGTGAGGACGGGGACCACACCCGTGTGCCGCTTGGGCTTGAGATAGGCGGGCGCCCTGCGGCCGTAGTGACGGGCGGCGACGGCGACGGCCTGGACCTCTTCGTGCGCGTGGAGGCGGGCCTTGCCGGTCTCCAGCTGGATGAGGTCCAGGACCTCGGCCTGGCGCTCGAGTACGAGGTCGTGGAACCGGAGCAGGACCGCGGCGCGGGCGCGGGCGGGAGTCGCGGCCCACGCGGGCTGGGCGGCGCGGGCGCGCTCGAAGGCCACGGCGACGTCGTCGGGGGTGGACTCGGGCAGGTCCGCCAGCTTCTCCCCGGTGAAGGGGGTGTGGTTCGCGGTTCGGCCGGAGCCGATCACGCCACGGGTGAGCTGGGCGACCACCTCGGGGGTGACCACGTCGGCGGCGGTGCGCGCACCGGCCGGGGCGGCGGCTGTCGGATTGGTGCCGGGGGCGGCGGCGGGGGCCTGCGAGTCCGTCATGGGGGCGAGAGTATGCCGCATCCGGAGCTTTGGGTACCCGTCGGTAACGGCTTTTCACCAGGCCCTCACCATCGCGCCAGCGATCACTGGCAGATAAGCCCTGATCAGGGGCTCGTCCCGGGTATTCCGGGCTTCAGCCGCTCTCGGACCAGCCCTGAGAGATCCTCGATCTTCAGGTGCTCGACCACCTGACCGAAGAGCCCTCGACCACCCGGCCGAAGAGCCGGCCGCCCTCCGCGGCCGCCCAGCCCTCCGCGGGGCCGGGGGCCGGACGCAGACCCGTGACGTCGGCCGCGAGGCCCGTCTGACGTCAGCCTGCGGGCGTGAAGGAGTCCAATGCGGTGTCGAAGTGCCGCCGCGCCTCGTCCGCCCTGCCGAGGGGGGCCGAGACCCACACGTCGTACATCTTGCCGTTCTCGTCCCAGCAGATGTCGAACGTGTGCCGGTCCCCCTCCGCCTTGGAG
Source organism: Streptomyces sp. NBC_00322 (assembly GCF_036147535.1). NCBI lineage: Bacteria > Bacillati > Actinomycetota > Actinomycetes > Kitasatosporales > Streptomycetaceae > Streptomyces > Streptomyces sp. NBC_00322. Next base: position 3,699,032 of record NZ_CP108019.1, read on the forward strand.
AAGCCGTTCCAGGTGAACTCCCAGAGCGCGGCGGTCAGTCCGTTGTGCGTGGTCGGCGTGACCTTGCCGTCACGGTAGCCGGGGTTGGTGTTCGGGCCGTCCGCGGCCGAGCGGCGCATCGATCCGAGCGGCCCGTCGGCGGCCGGGCTCTGCACCCGGATGCCGATCCTGATGTCCTGGTCCGGCGCCATGTAGTAGACCCGCTTGTCGTCCTGGGAGCGGGAGAGGCCCTCGGGGACGACGAGGGCGAAGCCCTCCGGGTCGGAGACCGCGAGATACCCCTCCGGCGCGACGGGCTTCTTGGCCGGGGGCGGTGTGGCCGACGTGGTCACGGTCACCGTGGGGGTCGGCCTGGCGTTCGCGGCGGGTGTCTGCGCCGTACGCACCGAGGGCGAACTGCTCGTCGCCGTACGGCCCGGAGCCGCTCCGGCGCCGCCACCGCCGTCGTTGTGGAGCAGGACCGCTGCCGCCCCTCCCGCCCCGGCCAGCGCGGCCACGAGGGCCGCCGCGACCAGCAGCGGCGCACGCCGTCGTCCGGCACGCGCGGGGCCGGGGGCCGCAGGGGTCACGGGCTGCCGCGGCGCAGGCGCACGCGGCGTCGGCGCACTGTCCCGGAGGCTTTTCCGGCGGGGGTCGGGGCGGGTGTCCCGTCGGGTGGCGGTGTCGCGCCCGGCAGCCACCGGTACGGCCCCCGTCGTGACGTATGTACGCAGCAGCTCCTCCGCCTCCGTCGCACCGAGCCGGCGCTCCGGGTCCCGATCGAGAAGCCCCAGCACGACCGGCAACAGCGGCGCCGCCTGGGAGGGCGGACGGATCTCGTCCTCGACGACGGCGTGCAGAATGCCGCCCAACGAGTCGCGGCGGAACGGCGATTCACCGCTCAGCACCGCGCAGAGCAGTACACCCAGTGACCACAGATCCGATTCGGGCCCGGCCGTCTCACCCTGCATCCGCTCCGGCGCGGTGTACTCGGGCGAACCGACGAACGACCCCGAGTCGGTGATCGTCGTGGACCCGGCGAGCTGCGCGATACCGAAGTCGGTGAGGACGACCCGCCCGGTGGACTCCTCGATGAGAACATTGGCGGGCTTCAGGTCGCGGTGCAGCACCCCCAGTTCGTGCGCGGCCCGCAGCGCAGCCAGCAGGGCGAGCCCGATCCGCGCGGCCTCCGCCACATCGACCGGTCCGCCGCGGCTGATCCGCTCGGCGAGCGAGCCGCCGTCGACCAGTTCCATGACGATGTACGGGAGTCCGTCGTCGACGACCACGTCATGGACGACGATCACATGCGGATGCTTGACCCTGGCAACGGCGCGGGCCTCACGCAGCGGCGCGGCCGTGGACGTGTACGGGGACGCCGAACGGCCGCCCCTCGCATCCTCCGGATGGAGCTCCTTGACGGCGACGCGACGGCCGAGCAGCTCGTCGTCCGCACGCCACACGGTGCCCATGCCCCCGCGTCCCAGCCGGTCCACAAGCCGGTAGCGGCCCGCGATCAGCCGCGTTTCCTCGGACACGCAACTCCCCCTCGATCAGCCTGCGTCCATCATGCCGGAGGCCGCCAGCCACGAAGCATGGTGTCGAACTGCTGACGCGTCGTCGCCCAGTCGTCCGCCGGGCCCGACATGTAGAGCGCGTACTCCGTGCCGTTCTCCTCGATGTATATCTGGTCGATGGCACGGCGCGGACCGGGGAAGGTCTTCTTCTCGTGCCAGGTGAACTCCCAGCAGGCGGAGTTCACCTGGTCACGGTAAGTGTTCTGGCCTAGCTTCAGCCGCTTGTACTGGGGAAGCCGCTTCGCGAGACCCCTCTCCATGTCCAGCATGTGCGTATACGGGTTCTCGAAGTCGGGCGAATCGTTACTGCTGATCCGGATGCGGTGCTTGCCGTTGTCGGGCGTGTAGTCGACCTGGTCGCCGTCCGTCTGGCGCGTCCAGCCCTCCGGTACGAGCAGGCTGAAGCCTTCCGGATCGTTCACGCGGTGCCAGCCGGCCGGCACGGCCGAGGAAGGGCCCGGTTTGGTCGAGGAAGGGCCCGGCTTGGTGGTCGTCTGGTTGCCCGCACGCGGTCCGCCATCGTTGTCGCCGCCCGCGTACTCCATGGCGGCAAGCCCCGCGCCGACGCCGACAACCGCCGCGAGTACGACGACGATCGCGGCCCTGCGCAGCCTGCCGCCGCGGCGCCGGGGCGGCGCGGCCTGGGCCGTCGCGCCTGTTCCGGAACCGGAGGCGGTGCCCGGACCCGGCCCCGGAACGGCCTCCGGACCGGGGGGCGTCGGCGTCGGAAGCTGCGTGGTCACGGGCCGGGTGTGCCGCTCCGTCGTCCGCTGGGCGGGCACCTGCGGCGTACGCGGGGCCGCCCGGCGCTCTCCCATCGCTTCCGCCAGCATCTGCTCGGCCTCGGCGGCCGACGCGCGTTCAGCGGGATCCTTGCGCAGCAGCGCCATGATGACGGGCCCCAGGGGGCCCGCCCACTCGGGATGACGCGGCTCTTCCCCCACCACGGCCTGCATGCTGGCGAGCGGCGACGAGCGCCGGAACGGCGACTCGCCCTCCACCGCCGTGTACAGCGTCGCGCCGAGCGACCAGAGGTCGGAGGCGGGTCCGGGGTCCGCGCCACGTACCCGCTCGGGTGCCAAGTAGTCGATGGACCCGACGATTTCCCCGGTCCGGGTGATCGTCGAGTCGCCCTCGATCGCGGCGATCCCGAAGTCGGTGATCAGCACCCGGCCGTCACGGTTGAGCAGGACGTTGGCGGGTTTGACGTCCCGGTGGAGCACTCCGGCGGCGTGCGCGGCGCCCAGCGCGCGCAGCACGTGCAGCCCGATGCGGGCGGCCTCGGCGGCCGGGATGCGCCCGGACTCCTTGGCCGCGTCGGCGAGCGAGGGCCCGTCGACGTACTGCATCACGATCCAGGGACGGGCGTCGTGTTCGAGGACGTCGTGGACGGTGACCACACCGGGGTGGCTGATCCGGGCAGCGGCCCGGGCCTCCTTCTGGGTGCGGGCGTGCAGAACGATGCGGTCCGCCTCGGAGACATACCGCCCGGCGGTCAGCTCCTTGACCGCGACGACCCGGTGCAGCACCTCGTCGTGCGCGCGCCACACCTTGCCCATGCCGCCGCTGCCGATGGTCTCGCTCAGCCGGTAGCGTCCGGCGAGCAGCAGACCCGCGCCCGTGCTTTGACTGTGTTCCACGTCCCCCGCCCAGTTTCCTTGGGATGACAGGTTACGGAGGTGAAGTACGGGCGCGGAACCCCGGATGCCTCAAGTGACCTGGCCGTGATGCTAGCGGGTGGTCCGATAGGCCTTCGTGGCCTCCTGGTAGACCTCGGTCACCTTGTCGCGCTGGTCCTCCGGGCCGAGCACCTGGATGACGTGGTAACCGCCGCCGATGACGAGGGCGAGATTGCGTACGTACACCTCACGGCCGTTGCTGTCCTGCCAGGTGAACTGCCCTTCGGCCATGACCTGCTGCCCGACCTCGATACGGCGCAGCCCGGACGCCCCGGCCCAGGACGAGTCACGCCACGGCTGGAGTTCACGCTCCTTGTCGCGCTGATAGGTCAGCGGATCGTCGCCGTTCGCTTTCACGGTGTCACGGCCGGGGACGACGATCAGAGTGAAATTTCCGTCGGTGTAGCGGACTTGGCCGACGTCGTTGATCGGGCGGCGCTGCCAGGACTTCTGGACGGCTATCTGGAAACCCTCCGGATCCTTGCGCAGCGCGTAGCCGTACGGGAGATTCCCGGCGGGTGCGGAGGTCTGGGGCTGCTGGGCACCGGGGCTGGTCGCGGGAGTCGACGGCCGGTTGTCGGTGGTGGCGGGGTCCGGGCTCGGACTGGTCGCCGGCGGACGCCCGCCGTTCGTGCCCTGGGAACGGTCCCGCTGCTGCGAGTCCGCCTTCGGCATGAACAGCACGGCATACGCGACGGCCGCGACCAGCAGGAGCAGTATCAGCAGCAGGAGGCTACGGCCGAGGGAACGCGGGCCACCCCGCTCACGTTTGGACTTCTTGTGGCGATGGCGGCCGTGCACCACTTCGGCCGAGCCGCGGCGTTTGCGCACCAGCTCGCCCCGGCGGCGTACGACAGGCAGCCGGGAGCCGTCGACCGCGGCCGACGGGACCGGCACGACGTCCATCCCCGCCTCGGGCTCGGGCGCGGACCGTACGAGCGAACGCAGCCAGCCGCGCAGTTCCTCGAAGTCCGGGCGCTCCGTGGGGTCCTGGCGCAGCAGCGACTCGACGACGGGGCGCAGCGGGCCGCACTCCTCGGCGAAGGCGGGCGGCTCGGAGCAGACGAGCTGGACCAGCTCGACGGCGCTCTCCTCGGGGTACGGGGCGTGGCCCTGGACGGCCCGGTAGAGCAGGGCGCCCAGCGCCCAGAGGTCGGTGGCGGGGCCGATGGGGGCGGCCAACTGCCAGTTCTCATGGACGGGTCCGGCCTGCTCGGGGGCCCATCGCTCGGTGACCGCGCCGACGACCGCGATCCGCGCCTGCCGGGCCCGCTCGGCGGCCAGGGGTGTGGCAGGACCGCGGTAGGCGGGTGTGCTGCCGCCCGCGACTATCTCGTCCCAGCGCCCGGTGGGCGCCTGGACCTCGGCGACGACGGGCCTGCGCTGGACGTCGGCACGCTGGGCATCGGCGCGCAGCGCATCCTGGGCGGTCCCGCCATGACGGGCGGGGGCCGGCACGTTGTCGGTACGGGGGCCGGGAAGTGCGGGGCGGGTGCCGTACGGGTCGTTGTGGCCGCGTGCTGCGGAACCGCCCGTGCTGTGGCTGCCGGGGATGGGGGTGCCGGGGCTGCCGCCTGCCGGGAGGGGGCGCGGGCCGTCCTGGGCCGGGAAGGCACCGTCGTGCCACGTACCGGCCAGCCTGACGCGGCCGGGGCCGGACCAGCCGCCGTCCTCTTCCACGTCGTCGCTGTCGTCGTCCATGTCGAGATCCGGGCCCGGCTCGCCCGGACGCCGAGCCCACCAGTCCGGGTCGAAACCCGCCTGGACCGGACGGTCGCCATCGCGCTGGTCCTCGCCGGCGCGCGCCGCGGCCCGTGCGCCCGCGCGGTACGCGGCGATCGCACCCGCCCTCGCGGCCCGGGCGTCCGGCATGCCGGTTCCGGGCCCCGGCAGGGCGACCCGAGCGCCGGGCGAAGCCCCGTACGGCCCTTCGTCCTCGCCGCCGTCCTCACCCTCGTCTGCGTCCCTGTACCCGTCCCCGTCCCCGTCCTCCGGATCCGCGTACTTCTCCGCCTCCAGGGAAGCCCCCGACGGCGCGGGCGCCTCGGGCGGCCCCGAAACCCCTGCCGACTCGTCCGGGGGGCCCGGCACCGGGGCATACCCGCACAGCGCCTCCTCCGCCGCTCCCGACGCCAGTCCGGTCAGGACCACGCGCCCGTCGTCGCAGACGAGGACGGTTCGGGAAGTGATGTTGCGATGGGTCCAGCCGTGCGCGTGCAGCACGCGCAGCGCGGTCAGTACGTCGGAGGCGACCTCGGCCGCCCGGTAGGGACTGAGCGGCTTGTCCGCCAGAAGCGCCGCGAGCGGCCGCGCGGCGACCCGTTCGCTCACTATCCAGAGCAAACCGCCCTCCGCGAAGACGTCGAAGACCTGGTCCAGGCGCGGATGGTCGGGGATCTGGGCGGCAGCCTGAGCGGCCTCGATGGCGCGCCGCACCGCCGGGTCCGTGGGCCGCCGTGCCGTACGCCCCTGGGCTCTGCGCGGCACCGCCGACCCGGCCAGGCCGTCCGTCTCGACAACCTCGGCGTCCACGACCTCCGGCAACGGCACCTGCCGCACCAGAACTTCCTGCCCGCTGTATGTGTCGAACGCGCGGGTCTCCACCAGTTCGTACTCGTCGGAGGGCGGCAGAGGCAGGCGGTAGCGGTCGGCGAGCACCCTTCCCGCATAGTCGTCCACGTCGCCTCCCCACGCGCGCGCTTGTCCCCCGGACGGCCTCAAGGGTCGCACCAAACCGTCAATTCCGGTCGTTTGACGGCTACTTACGACCCCGTGCGGCTGCGTACCGTCCGCGAGCTCTCACGATACGTGTCCTGACTCAGTCCTTGGGCTTGAATGTGGCGAACGCCGTCTTGCGCAAGGTCTCGCACTGCGTGCCGTGCCACTCGCTCGCCTTGCACGTGATCATGATCGAGTAGCCGTGCCCGGCATCCACCTTGAAGCCCCTGTTGAGGACTCGTACCCGCTGGCCGTTCTGATTGCGCTCGAACTGCCAGTCGGCGACGGTCGGATAGCCCTTGTACTGGACCGGCTTGATCCCGAGGTGCTTATAGCCGTCGCTGCTGGCGGCGGTCGCCAGCCTCAACCCCTCCCAGGCAGCGGCGGCGTCGTCCGTGGGACTGCCGTTGAAGTCGACCTGAACGCGCGGGAAGCCACCGCTCTGCAGGTTGAATATCCCGCCGGAGTTCTGGCCCGCGATGCCGGTCATCTTGAAGCCCTTGGGCATCGCCATGGTGAAGTGGAACCGCTCGTTCGAGACCATCACGTAGCCGGCCGGGATTCCGCCCCGGCCTGCGGGGGCACCGGTCTTGGGCCCGCCGGACGGCTGCCCGCCCTGGCCGTCCCCGGTCCCGGTGCCGTCCTTCGGGTCGTCCTTGGCGGAGTCCTTGCCCTTGCCCCCGTCCGCGGTGCCACCCGCGTCCGTGCCCTTGCCGCCGGTCACCCCGGCCGAAGTGGTCTTGTCTTTGCCCGACTTGTTCTTGCCGCTCTTGTCGCCACCGCCGAGCGTCAGATAGAGCACGGTCGCCAGCACGGCGAGCGCGACGACAGCCGCGACGACCATCAGGGTGCGGCGGGGCACCACGTCGGTGAGCGGCGCCCGCACCGGCGCGGGCCGCGCGGCCGGAGCCTGCGGCGCGGTCTGCGGTTTCGGTTCCGGCTTGGCGGCCGCGGCGGCAGCGGCGTTGCGCACGGAACGCAGCGCACCGCGCACCCGGTCGGCCGCCGGGTCCTTCGGCCTGGCCTCTGGCGGCGGCGGGGGAAGCGGCGGCAGCGCGACGACGCGGGTGGCCTCCGGCGACGGCTCGGGCTCGGCGGGCGGCTCCGGCGCCTCGGGGGCGTGCAGCACCCTGGTGAGCAACGCCCGTGCGCCCGCGTCGTCGAGACGCTGATCCGGGTCCTTGGCGAGCAGGCCGTAGATGACCTCCTCCAGCGGGCCCGCGTTCTTCGGCGGGTCCAGCGGCTCGGTCATCACGGCGGTCAGCGTCGCGATCGCGGAGCCCTTGTCGTACGGCGGGCAGCCCTCGACGCTCGCGTACAACAGCCCGCCCAGCGACCACAGGTCGGCGGCCGGCCCGGGCTTGTGGCCGCGGGCACGCTCCGGCGAGATGTAGGAGGGCGCGCCGACGAGCATGCCGGTCGACGTGATCGACGGGTCGCCCTCGACCTGCGCGATACCGAAGTCGGTGAGCACGACGCGCCCGTCCTCGGCGATGAGCACATTGGACGGCTTCACATCGCGGTGCAGGATGCCCTCGCGGTGCGCGGAACGCAGTACGTCGAGGATCGCGAGTCCGACCTCCGCGGCCCGCCGGGGCGTCAGCGTGCCGTCCTCGCGTACGGCTTCGGCCAGGGACTTGCCCTCGACGAGCTCCATGACGATCCACGGGCGGTCGTCCTCGTCCACGACGTCGTAGACCGTCACCGCGCTGTTGTTGCGGATACGGGCGATCGCCTTGGCCTCGCGCATGGTGCGCGTGATGAGGCGGCGCTTCTCTTCCTCGTCGATGCTGCTGGGGAAGCGCAGTTCCTTCACGGCGACGGTACGGCCGAGGGTCTCGTCGACAGCCCGCCACACGGTGCCCATCCCCCCGCGCCCGAGGACGCCGCCCAGCCGGTACCGCCCGGAGAGCAGCCGCCCCTGAGTCTCCCGCCCGGAACTCCGCCCGGCCGCGCCCGCCTTGACGGGCGTGGCTGCCGCGGACTCGGGCGCCTTGGGCTCGGGGGACGTGGGCTTGGGTGCCTTGGGCTCGGGCGCCTTGAGCTCAGATGCCTTGGGCTCGGGCGCCTTGAGCTCAGATGCCTTGGGCTCGGGGGACGTCGGCTTGGGGGACGTTGCCCGGGGCGCCTTTGACGCGCCGGCCCCGGACACGGCCCCGTCACCGCGGCCCGAGTCGGACGCCGGCCCTGAGTCCTGCCCGGCGGCGCCCCGCCCGGAAGCCTTCACAGGCTTCTCCGGCTCCTCCGCCTTCTCCGGCTCGGCACCGGACGCCGGTTCGGCCATCGATGCGGGCACCGCCCTGGACTCCGGCTCCGTGTCGAGCTTCTTCTCGGGATCCTGGGACTCCTGCTCGGTGTCCTGAGACTCCGGCTTGAGCTCCGTCCCGGAATCCTGCCCGGCATCCCGCTGGGGCTCCTCGGCCGTTTCCCGCTGGGGCTCCCGCGACTGCTCCGCCTCCGACATGCGTCCCCTCTGCGATCCCTGATCTTCGCCCGCGCCTGCCGCTTCCCGCGCGATGCGGTAACCCGCCCTGGCAGAGCCCCCATTGTCCCTCACTCCGGGACCGGCGCCTCTCCCGGGTCCGCAGTCCGCCAGGACAGGTCCAGAAGCATGGGAGCACCCACCATGCCATTACTCGCGGTGAAGCTCACCGCTTGGCTGGTCGGGGCCCTGTCCAGCCAAGCGGAACACACCCATCCACCACACTCGCCACCCCGAATCGACCCTCCGGACGGCCGATTTCCAACGGGTCGGGGGCCGAAAACAGGGTTCCGGCAGAAAGCCCGCGGGTCAGGCCGCACGGACGGGCCGGACAACGGGATCAGATCGGCACGATGTCCGGCGCCCCCAGCCGCGCCGCGTCCGCCGTCAGGTCGTCCGGCTGCCGCTGCGACTCGCGCTCCGCCTCCACCCGCTTCTCGTAGTGCTCGATCTCCTTCTCGATGTGCTCCTTGTCCCAGCCCAGCACCGGTGCCATCAGCTCCGCGCACTCGCGCGCACAGCGTGTCCCCCGGTCGAACGTCTCGATCGAGATCCTGGTCCGCCGTGTCAGTACGTCATCGAGGTGCCGCGCCCCTTCGTGCGATGCGGCATAGACGACCTCGGCCCGCAGATAGTCCTCCGCGCCCCCCAGCGGCTCCCCGAGCTTCGGGTCGTCGGCGATCAGCGTCAGCAGTTCCTCTATGAGCGAGCCGTACCGGTTCAACAGATGCTCCACGCGGACCACATGAAGCCCTGTCCGCGCCGCTGTCCTCGCCCGCGCGTTCCACAGCGCGCCATAGCCCTCGGCCCCGACGAGCGGGACGTTCTCCGTGACGCACGCGGCCACCCGCTGGTCGAGCGCGTGCACCGCCTCGTCCACCGCGTCCTTCGCCATCACCCGGTACGTCGTGTACTTGCCGCCCGCCACAACCACCAGGCCGGGCACCGGATGCGCCACCGTGTGCTCGCGCGACAGCTTGCTGGTCGCGTCCGACTCCCCCGCGAGCAACGGCCGCAGGCCCGCGTACACCCCCTGGACGTCATCGCGCGTCAGAGGCACCGCCAGCACGGAGTTGACGTGCTCGAGGAGATAGTCGATGTCCGCGCTGGACGCGGCCGGATGGGCCTTGTCGAGATCCCAGTCGGTGTCCGTGGTCCCCACGATCCAGTGCCGTCCCCAGGGGATGACGAACAGCACGGACTTCTCGGTCCGCAGGATCAGCCCGGTCGTCGAGTGGATCCGGTCCTTGGGCACCACCAGATGAATGCCCTTGGAGGCCCGCACATGGAACTGCCCTCGCTCCCCGATCAGCGCCTGGGTGTCGTCCGTCCACACCCCGGTCGCGTTGACGACCTGCTTGGCCCGGATCTCGTACTCCCCGCCGGACTCGACGTCCTGCACCCGCGCTCCGACGACCCGCTCCCCCTCCCTCAGAAAGCCGATCACCCGCGCCCGGCTCGCGACATGGGCCCCATAGCTCGCGGCCGTGCGTACCAGCGTCGCCACATAGCGGGCGTCGTCCATCTGTGCGTCGTAGTACTGCAACGCCCCGACCAGGGCGTCCTTCTTCAGGCAGGGCGCGACCCGCAGCGCCTGCCGCCGCGACAGATGCCGGTGGACGGGCAGTCCTCGCCCATGCCCCGACGACACCGACATCGCGTCGTACAGCGCGACCCCCGATCCGGCGTAGAGCCGCTCCCAGCCCTTGTGCTGGAGCGGATAGAGGAACGGCACCGGCTTCACCAGATGCGGCGCCAGCCGCTCCAGCAGCAGCCCGCGCTCCTTCAGCGCTTCCCGGACAAGCGCGAAGTCCAGCATCTCCAGATAGCGCAGCCCACCGTGGATCAGCTTGCTCGACCTGCTCGATGTGCCCGACGCCCAGTCCCGCGCCTCGACCAGACCGGTGGAGAGTCCTCTTGTCGCGGCGTCCAGCGCGGTCCCTGCTCCGACCACGCCCGCGCCGACCACCAGCACGTCCAGTTCACGTTCGGCCATCTCGGCGAGCGCCTCGGCACGCTCCACCGGTCCCAGTGTCGCTGTCCTCACTGCTGCCTCCCGTCGCCCCCGTACGGCCCCTGCGATCGGGCTCACAACGTCGATTCTGTCCGCAGTCGACGACTTCAGCCACCGCCTGTGGATAACACTCGGACAGCCACGAGCACACAATGCGGCATAACGGTCATATTTACGCCTAGTGTGACATTGCGCTTGCCCGTTCTGCCCACAGGGCTTGCGCTCAATGTCCCCGCGGCTTATAGGGAAGGACGGCCAACGCCATGCCCGCAGATCTCGCCGTCATCGGACTCGGTCATCTCGGCCTGCCCCTCGCCCAGGCCGCCGTAGCCGTCGGCATCGAGACCATCGGCTATGACACCGATCCACGCCAGCTGCCCGAACCGGCGGCGGGATGCACTCCGGCCGACATCCGCCGCATGTTCGCCGGTGGCTTCCGGACCGTCACGGACCCGGCCGAGCTCGGACGCGTACGCACCGCCGTCATCTGTGCCCCCACCCCTCCCGGAGCCGACGGGGCGCTCGATCTCACCGCCCTCGCCGAGTCCGCCCGGGCACTCGCCGCGCGGCTGCGCCCGCACACCACCGTGCTGCTCGAATCGGCTGTCCAGCCCGGCACCACGGAGACGTTCCTCCGCCCGATCCTCGAAGAGGGCTCCGGGCTGCGCGCCGGCCGCGACTTCCATCTCGCGTACTCCCCCAGCCGGGTGGACCCCGGCAGCCGCACCCATGGCTACGCCAACACGCCCAAGGTCATCGGCGGCCTCACCCCCGCGTGCACCGAATCGGCCGCCGCCTTCTACGGACGCCTCACCGACAAGGTCGTCCGCGCGCGCGGACCGCGCGAGGCCGAGACCGTCAAGGTCCTCGAAACGAACTTCCGCCACGTCAACATCGCCCTGGTCAACGAGATGGCCGTGCTCTGCCACGACCTGGGCGTCGACCTCTGGGACGTCATCCGCTGCGCCGAGACCAAGCCCTTCGGCTTCCAGGCCTTCCGCCCGGGCCCGGGCGTCGGCGGCCACGGCGTCCCGCTGGACCCGGGCCTCGTCCCGTCCCCCGGCCGCGGCTCGGACCACCCCCTGCGGATGGTCGGCCTCGCCCAGGAAATCAACACCCGGATGCCGCAGTACGTCATCCAGCGCTGCGCCACGCTCCTCAACGAACACGGCAAATCAGCCCGCGGCGCGCGCGTGCTGCTCCTCGGCATCACCTACAAGCCGGACCTCCCCGACCTGGAGGCCTCCCCGGCCACCGAGATCGCCCGCCGTCTGATGGATCTGGGCGCGGCCGTCAGCTACCACGACCCGTACGTCCCCGACTGGCGGGTTCGCGAACTCCCGGTCCCCCGCGCGGACTCGCTCTACGAGGCCGCCGCCAGCGCGGATCTGACGGTGCTGCTCCAGCACCACCGCACCTACGACCTGCAGGGCCTGGCCGTCAAGGCCCAACTCCTCCTGGACACAAGGGGAGCCACCCCGGCCGGGGCCGCACACCGCCTCTGAGCCCCCAACAGCCGCATCCAACAGCTCCATAACGCAGTGCCGAACTGTCCTACCGGACTGCTAGTCTCCGGGATCTCCGCCCGCACGCTCGTGCGAGGCATCCGTCCCTGGGGGGAAAATCCAGATGAGCCAGCCTGTTCCACCGTCGTCCGGCAACCCGTTCGCCGGCGGCGACGCCCCGTACGCCCCAACTCCGCCTGCCGCGCCCGTCCGTGACAACGTCGGCATCGGCATCGTCGTCGCCGTCGTCGCCGCACTGGTCGGCGCGGGTGCGTACGGCGCCCTCAGCGGCGCCATCGAGCGCGAGATCGGCTACGCGGCCATCGGCGTCGGCTTCCTCATCGGCTTCGCCGCCGCCAAGGCAGGCGGCCGCAACCCCGTGCTGCCCGTCGTCAGCGCGCTGCTCGCGCTCCCCGCCGTGTACTTGGGTCAGTTGATAGGTGGCGCTGTCGTCGTCGCCAAGCTGACGGACGGCTCCTTCCTGGACATCTTCATCGACAAGTTCGGTGTGCTGACCGACGCGTGGAGCAAGTCGGCCGACGGCATGACGTACGTCTTCCTCATCATCGGCGCCGTCGCCGCTTTCGGTGGCGCCAAGAAGGCCAACGGCTAGGTCCTGTCCGGCCTGATCGACCGGACAGGACCTAAGGGCCGACGGCTGATCCGGACAAACGGAGAGGGGCCCCGCACCACCGGTGCGGGGCCCCTTTCGTACGCGGCGGATTCAGCGGCGGTGCTGCGAGTCGGCCACCGTCACCTCGACGCGCTGGAACTCCTTGAGCTCGCTGTACCCCGTCGTCGCCATCGCCCGGCGCAGCGCGCCGAAGAAGTTCATCGAACCGTCGGGGCTGTGCGAGGGACCGGTGAGGACCTCCTCGGTCGTGCCCACGATGCCCAGGTCCACCAGCTTGCCACGCGGCACGTCCTCGTGGACCGCCTCCATGCCCCAGTGGTGCCCGCGGCCCGGCGCGTCCGTCGCGCGGGCGAGCGGGGAGCCGATCATCACCGCGTCCGCGCCGCACGCGATCGCCTTCGGCAGGTCGCCGGACCAGCCCACGCCACCGTCCGCGATGACATGCACATACCGGCCGCCGGATTCGTCCATGTAGTCCCGGCGGGCCGCGGCCACATCGGCCACCGCCGTCGCCATCGGGACCTGGATGCCCAGGACATTGCGCGTGGTGTGCGCGGCGCCGCCGCCGAAGCCGACCAGGACGCCCGCGGCGCCCGTACGCATCAGATGCAGCGCGGCCGTGTAGGTGGCGCAGCCGCCCACGATGACCGGCACGTCGAGCTCGTAGATGAACTGCTTCAGGTTCAGCGGCTCGGCCGCGCCCGAGACGTGCTCGGCCGAGACCGTCGTACCGCGAATGACGAAGATGTCCACACCCGCGTCGACAACGGCCTTGGAGAACTGCGCGGTGCGCTGCGGCGAGAGCGCGGCGGCAGTCACCACACCCGAGTCGCGCACCTCCTTGATCCGCTGCCCGATCAGCTCCTCCTTGATCGGGGCGGCGTAGATCTCCTGCAGACGACGGGTCGCGGCGGCCTCGTCCAGCTCGGAGATCTCGTCGAGCAGCGGCTGCGGGTCCTCGTAGCGGGTCCACAGGCCTTCGAGGTTCAGTACGCCCAGACCGCCCAGCTCACCGATGCGGATCGCGGTCTGCGGGGAGACCACCGAGTCCATCGGAGCGGCCAGGAAGGGCAGCTCGAAGCGGTAGGCGTCGATCTGCCAGGCGATCGAGACCTCCTTCGGGTCCCGGGTGCGCCGGCTCGGTACGACGGCGATGTCATCGAACGCGTACGCCCGGCGGCCGCGCTTGCCGCGCCCGATCTCGATCTCAGTCACGATGTGTGGCCTCTCCCTCTACGTCTGCGCCTACCAGTATCCCCGACGCACACGTCAGGGGCGGTCCCGGGAATCCCCGGAACCGCCCCTGAGCACGCGTGGACTACTTCCTGCTGTAGTTCGGCGCCTCGACAGTCATCTGGATGTCGTGCGGGTGGCTCTCCTTGAGCCCCGCCGAAGTGATCCGCACGAAGCGGCCCTTGCTCTCCATCTCGTCGATGGCGGCCGCCCCGACGTAGCCCATGGTCTGGCGCAGACCACCGACCAGCTGGTGGAGCACCGCCGACAGCGGGCCGCGGTAGGGCACCTGGCCCTCGATGCCCTCGGGGACGAGCTTGTCGTCGGAGGCCACCTCGGCCTGGAAGTAGCGGTCCTTGGAGTACGAGCGGCCCTGGCCGCGCGACTGCATGGCGCCGAGCGAACCCATGCCGCGGTAGGACTTGAACTGCTTGCCGTTGATGAAGAGCAGCTCGCCCGGGGACTCCTCGCAGCCCGCGAGGAGACTGCCCAGCATGACCGTGTCGGCGCCGGCGGCGAGCGCCTTGCCGATGTCGCCGGAGTACTGCAGGCCGCCGTCACCGATGACCGGAACGCCCGCCGCCCGCGCGGCCAGCGCCGCCTCGTAGATCGCCGTGACCTGCGGGACGCCGATGCCGGCGACCACTCGGGTCGTACAGATGGAGCCGGGGCCGACACCGACCTTGACGCCGTCCACACCGGCGTCGATCAGGGCCTGGGCACCGTCCCGGGTCGCCACATTGCCGCCGATGACGTCGACGCCCACGCTCGACTTGATCTTCGCCATCCAGTTGAGGGCATTGCTGTTGTGCCCGTGCGAGGTGTCGACGATGAGGAAGTCGACGCCCGCCCCAGCCAGCGCCTGGGCCCGCTCCAGGGCCTCCGGGCTGGCACCGACCGCCGCGCCGACGAGCAGACGGCCCTCGGCGTCCTTCGCCGCATGGGGGTACTGCTCGGCCTTGACGAAGTCCTTGACCGTGATCAGGCCCTTGAGGATGCCCGCGTCGTCGACCAGCGGAAGCTTCTCGATCTTGTGGCGGCGCAGCAGCTCCATGGCGTCCACGCCGGAGATGCCGACCTTGCCGGTGACCAGCGGCATCGGGGTCATGACCTCGCGCACCTGGCGCGTGCGGACGGTCTCGAAAGCCATGTCGCGGTTGGTGACGATGCCGAGCAGCTTGCCCGCGGCGTCGGTGACCGGCACGCCGCTGATACGGAACTTGGCGCACAGGGCGTCGGCCTCGGCGAGCGTGGCATCGGGGTGCACCGTGATCGGGTCGGTGACCATTCCGGACTCGGAACGCTTGACCAGGTCGACCTGGTTCACCTGGTCCTCGATGGACAGATTGCGGTGCAGTACGCCCACGCCGCCCTGGCGCGCCATGGCGATCGCCATCCGCGACTCGGTGACCTTGTCCATCGCCGCGGAGAGCAGCGGGATGTTCACCCGGACGTTCCTGGAGACACGGGACGAGGTGTCGACAGCGTTCGGAAGTACTTCCGAAGCACCCGGCAACAGCAGCACATCGTCGTAGGTCAGCCCGAGTGTCGCGAATTTATCGGGCACTCCGTCGACGTTGGTCATGACACCTTCCCCAAATGGCCTTGATCGGTGCGGATGTCCATGCTAACGGGCCCGGAAGCCGTCTCATTCCACGATCAAGATCGTCGAACAGCTTTGTGTGTTCATACGTGCGTGAGAGGCCGTACGACTCACCGCTCGGCTCACTGTTCGGCCAGGGCGCGCAACCGGCTGAGAGCACGGTGCTGCGCGACCCGTACCGCGCCGGGTGACATTCCCAGCATCTGCCCGGTCTCCTCGGCGGTCAGCCCGACCGCGACCCGCAGCACCAGCAGCTCGCGCTGGTTCTCCGGAAGGTTGGCGAGGAGCCTCTTCGCCCATTCGGCGTCGTCGCTGAGCAGCGCGCGCTCCTCGGGACCGAGGGAGTCGTCGGGCCGCTCGGGCATCTCGTCGGAGGGCACCGCCGTCGATCCCGGATGCCGCATGGCGGCCCGCTGCAGATCGGCGACCTTGTGCGACGCGATGGCGAAGACGAAGGCCTCGAAGGGCCTTCCGGTGTCCTTGTAGCGCGGCAGCGCCATCAGAACCGCGACGCAGACTTCCTGGGCGAGGTCCTCCACGAAATGACGCGCATCGCCCGGCAGCCGGCTGAGCCGGGTGCGGCAATAGCGAAGTGCGAGCGGATGGACGCACGCCAGGAGATCGTGCGTAGCCTGCTCGTCGCCATCGACGGCACGGTGAACGAGTGCACCGATCACCGTGGTCTCGTCGTCGCGCATCGGTCCATGGTGCCTTGGCGGCTGAGCATCCGTGGCACTGCGTCCAATGTTGTGCACCGAAGCGTTATGAGCAGGTGCGCCGGAACTCATCTCCTGCGCCCTCCCCTCACGCTCGACCGACTCGTCCCCGAGGAACTCCACCCCTCAAGGATGCGGCATCGCGAGGGAAACGGATGCCCGCGGTCATCCGTCGCCCCGCCCACCCGGCGGCGGGCGGGGTTCATCGAGCCCCCGCGACAGCCCACCCGTGCCCCTTAGCGCACCAGGCCCCAGCGGAATCCGAGCGCGACGGCGTGCGCCCGGTCCGAAGCGCCGAGCTTCTTGAAAAGCCGCCTGGCGTGGGTCTTCACGGTGTCCTCGGAGAGGAAGAGCTCCCGGCCGATCTCGGCGTTCGACCGGCCGTGGCTCATGCCTTCGAGCACCTGGATCTCACGCGCGGTGAGCGTGGGCGCCGCGCCCATTTCGGCCGAGCGCAGCCGCCTCGGGGCGAGCCGCCAGGTCGGGTCGGCGAGTGCCTGGGTGACCGTGGCCCGCAGTTCGGCCCGCGATGCGTCCTTGTGCAGATAGCCGCGGGCACCGGCGGCGACCGCGAGCGCGACACCGTCCAGGTCCTCGGCGACGGTGAGCATGATGATCCGGGCGCCCGGGTCCGCGGACAGCAGCCGGCGGACGGTCTCGACACCGCCGAGTCCGGGCATGCGTACGTCCATCAGAATCAGGTCCGAGCGGTCGGCGCCCCAGCGGCGGAGCACTTCCTCGCCGTTGGCCGCGGTCGTCACACGCTCGACGCCGGGTACGGTCGCAACCGCCCGGCGGAGCGCCTCTCGGGCAAGCGGGGAGTCGTCGCAGACGAGGACGGATGTCATGGCCGCCCTCCGCAGCTGATGCGCGTCACCTTGAGCCTCCAGGCTGGGTACGTTTCGTCACCTGTGCGGTTGAACGCTCTCGGACATGTGCCCTAGCGCTTGTTCTTTCAACCGCCTCCGCACTCTCAACGACGGTCACTCGAAAGAGTTACGGGTCGGACTCCCGCCTTCGGCACTCTATGTGAGGGGCCGTGCGCAGAGGAGAGCACTGCAGGTGATGGAGCTTTTCACCTGGAAGCTATGCCCCATTTAGCTGCTTTTCTTCCCTTTTTGCGGTGTCTGTAGCTAGATTCGCAATGAGTCATATTTACATCTACTTACACAGGAGATGTACGGTCGTGAGGCACACGCGGGTGCCGGACGGGTGCCGGATACGGCTCGGATCCCGCTCCGGATCCTGCCCGCATCCCGCTCGTGCGCTACCTGACCTGTATCCACTCAGTACGGTTTCAAGGGGACATGCGCTATGGCAGATTTCTCCCGCCTTCCCGGACCCAACGCCGATTTGTGGGACTGGCAGCTCCTCGCAGCCTGCCGCGGGGTGGACAGTTCGCTCTTCTTCCACCCCGAGGGCGAGCGGGGGGCCGCACGAAGTGCGCGCGAGAACTCGGCGAAAGAGGTCTGCATGAGGTGCCCGGTACGAGCGGAGTGCGCGGCGCACGCCCTGGCGGTGCGGGAGCCGTACGGCGTGTGGGGTGGACTGACGGAGGACGAGCGGGAGGAGCTGATGGGGCGTGCGCGACATCGTCTGATCCCGGCGACCAGCGTGGGAGGACCGGCGCGGAGCTGACGCCCCCGCTTGGGAGAACCTCGAAGAAACGTTCCTGCACCACCCCCGTCCGGCTCTCCGGCGGGGGTGGTGCGGTCAGCGGGGTGCGGCCAGGGCGAGCTGATCGAGCGTGGCGGCGACCGCCGGGACCTGGGCCAGGTCCGGCAGCGTGAGCGCGACGATCTCGCGCTGGAGGGACGGCTCCACGGTGACGGTCCGTGCACCCTTCAGCCGTACGGACTCCATCGCGAGTTCGGGCAGCACCGCCACGCCGAGACCTGCGGCGACCAGGCCGATCACGGCCGGATGGTCGTCGGTGGCGAAGTCGATCCTGGGCGTGAACCCGGCCTCCTCACAGACCTCGACGAGCTGGCGGCGACAGCGCGGACAGCCCGCGATCCAGGACTCGTCGGCGAGATCGGCGATGGCCACGGAATCGGCGCCGGCCAGCCGGTGGCCGTCGGGGACAAGGCCGACGAGGCGGTCGGCGAGCAGGGGGCGGACGACCAGGTCGTCCCATTCCGCGGCCGCAGCGCCGTACCGGAAGGCGAGCGCCACATCACAGTCGCCCTCGCGCAGCATCTCCACCGAACGCGGCGGCTCCGCCTCGACGAGCGAGACCCGGGTGCCCGGATGGGCCACGCGCAGCGCGGCGAGCGCGGTCGGTACGAGCGTGGAACTGCCGCTGGGGAAGGACACGAGCCGCACCCGGCCCGCCCGCAGACCGGCGATGGCGGCGATCTCCTCCTCGGCGGCGGTCAGCCCGGCGAGGATGCCGGAGGCGTGGCGTACGAGAACTTCACCCGCCTGGGTCAGCCGCGTCTCACGACCCGTACGGACCAGCAGCGGGGTGCCCGCGGATGCTTCGAGTGCCTTCATCTGCTGGCTGACGGCCGGCTGGGTGCAGCCCAGTCGGCGCGCGGCCGCGGAGAACGAGCCGGTGGCGGCCACGGCGCGCAGAACTCTCAGATGACGGGCTTCGATCATCCTTCGAATATAAGGGAGGCTTGGAGGGGAGCCTTCTTTTTGGTTGGTTCCTTTGGGAGTGGGGGGTTAGCGTGTTGTCCATGAAGCTTCTGACCGTGAATGTGGGCCGGCCGAAGATCGTCGAGTACACCGACACACCGGGCGGCGCGACCGGCATCGACAAACAGCCGGTGGAGGGGGCGGTACGGGTGAGTGACCCCGGTCCCAAGGGCGAGGGGGCCGGCGGTCTCGCGGGGGACGCGGTCTGCGATCTGCGCCACCACGGCGGCACCGACCAGGCGGTGTACGCGTTCGCGCGTGAGGATCTCGACTTCTGGGAGCGGGAGTTGGGGCGGCCCCTCGGCAACGGCGCGTTCGGCGAGAACCTCACCACGAGCGGGCTCGACGTGAGCGGGGCGAAGATCGGCGAGCGCTGGCGGATCGGCGACGAGCTGGTGCTCGAAGTGACGAGCGCCCGCATTCCGTGTCGTACGTTCGCGAGCTGGCTGGGCGAGAAGCGCTGGGTCAAGCGCTTCACCCAGCAGGGCGCTCCCGGCGCGTATCTGCGGGTCGTCGAGCCGGGCGAGATCCGCGCGGGCGACCCGATCGAGATCGTGCACCGGCCGGACCACGAGGTGACGGTCGACATGGCGTTCCGGGCCGAGACCACCGAGCGGACGCTGCTGCCCAAGGTGCTCGCGGCGGGCGACGCGCTCCACCCCGGACTGCTCAGGGCCGCACGGGAGTACGTCGCCAAGCAGAGCGCGTAGCCCCGGATTCCGGGGGCGGCGGGCACGGTGGACGCGTATGCCGCGCCCGAACACGGGGCACTAACGTGCCGCCTATGACGACTGCACTGATTACGGGAGCGACCGCGGGGATCGGCGCCGCGTTCGCGCGGCGGCTCGCGGCCGAGGGACACAACCTGGTGCTGGTGGCCCGCGACACCACGCGGCTGCAGGAGCAGGCCACCGAACTGCACGACCGGCACGGCATCGAGGCGGAGGTGCTGACCGCCGACCTGTCGCAGGACGAGGGCATCGGGGCGGTCGAGAAGCGGCTGGCCGACCGCAGGAATCCGGTGGATCTGCTGGTCAACAACGCCGGGTTCGGGAACAAGGGGCGCTTTCTGGAAGTGTCCATGGCCGATGAGTTGACGATGCTGAAGGTGCACTGCGAGGCGGTGCTGCGGCTCACGTCGGCGGCGACCGGCGCGATGCGAGAGCGCGGACGGGGCGGCGTGGTGAATGTGGCATCGGTGGCCGCGTTCGTGCCGCGTGGGACCTATGGCGCGTCGAAGGCGTGGGTCGTGCAGTTCACGCAGGGCGCCGCGCGGGATCTGGCGGGGTCGGGGGTGCGGCTGATGGCGCTCTGCCCCGGTTTCGTACGCACCGAATTCCATGAGCGGGCCGGAATGGGCACCGACAACATCCCCCGGTGGATGTGGCTCGACGCGGACAAGCTGGTGGCGGCCGCGCTGGCGGATCTGGCACGCGGCAAGTCCCTGTCGATTCCGGACCCGCGCTACAAGGCGATGATGGGTGTGGTGAAGCTGGCGCCGCGCGGGCTGATCGGCGGGGTCACGTCCAGGACAGGCCGGAAGTACGGTCCGCAGTAGGGGCCGCGGCAAGGGTGTGGCGGCTGCCGTCCGGCCGGCGGATGCGGACGGCGGCCTCGGGAGTCGCGGCGAAAAGCGAGCCGTGTTCTCTCTCGCCGGTGATACGGCCGTCCGCCCAGGTCGGCCTCGTTGTTCGCCCAGTGACCTCAAGCGACATACGAGGAGCTCGAGTTCCACCATGGACCACGCCACCGACAATCGCCCCGCGGACGACCCGGGCGCCGAGCGCCCCGTCCCCGTCGAACGCGCCGCGGAACGCCTCACGATGCGCGCCGCGCAGCGCCCCGCCGTCCTGCTCGCCATGGGTCCCGGCATCGCCGAGCGCCTGTTCGCCGACCGCCATCGCGACCGCCTCGCCGCGCTCGCCCGCAGCGATCCGCGGCTGATCGCCCACGACCTCGCCTCCCCCACGCCCGCAGTCGCCGCCGCCCTCGCCGAGGCCGATGTCCTGTTCACCTGCTGGGGCGCCACCCCGCTGACCCCCGAAGTCCTCGAGCGGGCACCGCGCCTGCGCGCGGTCGTGCACGCGGCGGGCTCCGTCAGGCACCACATCACCGACGCCTGCTGGGAGCGCGGCATCGCGGTCACCTCGGCCGCCGCGGCCAATGCCCTGCCCGTAGCCGAGTACACGCTCGCGGCCATCCTCTTCGCGGGCAAGCAGGTCCTGCGCTCGGCGCAGCGCTACGAGGAACTGCGCGCCGGCTGCGACTGGCGGCGTGAACTCGACAGCGCGGGCAACTACCGCCGCACGGTGGGTATCGTCGGAGCATCCAGGATCGGCCGTCGCGTCATCGAGCTGCTCCGCCCCTTCGATCTGCAGGTCCTGCTCCACGACCCGTACGTCACCGCCGCCGAGGCTGCCGCACTGGGCGTCGTTCCCACCGGCCTCGACGAGCTCTGCGGCCGCAGCGACATCGTCACCCTCCACGCCCCGCAGCTCCCGGCCACCCACCACATGCTCGACGCGCGCCGGCTCGCGCTGCTGCCGGACGGGGCGACCCTGATCAACACCGCGCGCGGCTCGCTGATCGACGAGCAGGCGCTGATCGCGGAGCTGGTGTCGGGCCGACTGCATGCCGTACTCGACGTCACCGACCCGGAAGTCCCGGCCGCCGACTCGCCGTTGTACACCCTGCCGAACGTCCTGCTGACCCCGCACATCGCGGGCTCACTGGGCAATGAACTCCACCGTTTGACGGACCGGGCCCTCGACGAACTGGAGCGGTTCGCGGCCGGACTGCCCTTCGCGGACCCGGTGCATCCGGGGACCCTGAATCACTCCGCCTGAACCGGCACTATCCCCAAATCTCACTAAACTGGACGTATCCCACCCAACCCGTGGAACCGGGAGACGCGATGAAATTCGTACAGATAATCGACTGCAAGACCGAGCGGTTCGATGAGATGGACCAGCTCATGGACAAGTGGGTCCAACAGACCAAGGGCAAGCGGACCGCGACGCACAGCCTCATCGGCAAGGACCGCACCGATGGTTCCCACCTCGTCGAGATCGTCGAATTTCCTTCGTACGAAGAGGCGATGGCGAACTCCAAGCTTCCGGAGACTGACCGGATCTTCCAGGAGATGGTGGCGCTCTGCGACGGCATGCCCACCTTCACGGACCTCGATGTGGTCCGCGACGAGCAGTTGAACCAGGCAACTTCCCGCCGGTTCTTCCACGAGATCGCCGTCGGGGGCAACCTTGACGCCATCGACGAGCTGTTCGCGGCCGACTACGCCGACCACGACATCGCCAAGGAAGAGGAAACCGTGGTCGGGTCCGACGGAATCCGCCGCGATGTCACCCAGTGGCGGGCCGCCTTCGACTTCACCTTCGATCTCGACCGGCAGATCTGCGAGGGCGACGACGTCGTGACCCTGTGGACCTGGACAGGCACCCACAAGGGCGAATTCATGGGGATCGCGCCCACGGGCAGGCAGTGCACGATGACCGGCACCACGATCTTCCGGTTCAAGAACGACAAGATCCAGGAAGGCTGGTGGCACGAGGACCTCATGGGCCTGATGCGCCAGCTCGGCGCCATCGGCTGAAGCCGCACACAGTCGTCTGGACACCGGTACGACGCAGACCGGAACGGGGAAGGCCCCGGTTCCCGCCAGTGGCGGGAACCGGGGCCTTCACACCTCGTACGACGTCACACGTCACACGTCAGTGGCTGTGGCCGTGGCCGTGCCCGTGACCTGCGTCGGACTCCTCCTCGGCCGGCTTCTCGACGACCAGGGTCTCGGTCGTGAGCAGCAGCGAGGCGATGGACGCGGCGTTCTCCAGAGCGGAGCGCGTGACCTTGACCGGGTCGATGACGCCGGCCTTCACCAGGTCGCCGTACTCGCCGGTCGCGGCGTTGAAGCCCTGGCCGGCCTCCAGCTCCGCCACCTTCGCGGTGATGACGTAGCCCTCGAGACCGGCGTTCTCGGCGATCCAGCGCAGCGGCTCGACGACGGCGCGGCGGACGACCGCGACACCGGTGGCCTCGTCGCCCTCCTTGCCCAGGCCGCCCTCGAGCACCTTGGCGGCGTGGACGAGCGCGGAGCCACCACCGGAGACGATGCCCTCCTCGACCGCGGCGCGGGTCGCGGAGATGGCGTCCTCCAGACGGTGCTTCTTCTCCTTCAGCTCCACCTCGGTGGCGGCGCCGACCTTGATCACGCACACGCCGCCGGCCAGCTTCGCGAGGCGCTCCTGGAGCTTCTCGCGGTCCCAGTCGGAGTCCGTGGACTCGATCTCGGCCTTGATCTGGTTGATGCGGCCGACGACGTCCTCGTGGTTGCCGCCACCGTCGACGATGGTGGTGTCGTCCTTGGAGATCGTCACGCGGCGGGCGCTGCCCAGCACGTCCAGACCTGCCTGGTCGAGCTTGAGGCCGACCTCCTCGGCGATGACGGTGGCACCGGTGAGGGTGGCCATGTCCTGGAGCATCGCCTTGCGGCGGTCACCGAAGCCGGGAGCCTTGACGGCCACGGCGTTGAAGGTGCCACGGATCTTGTTCACGACCAGGGTCGAGAGGGCCTCGCCCTCGACGTCCTCGGCGATGATCAGGAGCGGCTTGGAGCCACCGGCCTGGATGACCTTCTCAAGGAGGGGCAGCAGGTCCTGGATGGAGGAGATCTTGCCCTGGTTGATCAGGATGTACGGGTCGTCGAGGACGGCCTCCATACGCTCCTGGTCGGTCACCATGTACGGGGACAGGTAACCCTTGTCGAAGGCCATGCCCTCGGTGAAGTCGAGCTCCAGACCGAAGGTGTTGGACTCCTCGACGGTGATGACACCGTCCTTGCCGACCTTGTCCATGGCCTCGGCGATGAGCTCGCCGACCTGCTGGTCCTGCGCGGAGAGCGCGGCGACAGCGGCGATGTCGGCCTTGTCGTCGATCGGGCGGGCGGTCGCGAGCAGCTCGTCGCAGACGGCCTTGACCGCAGCGTCGATGCCCTTCTTCAGGGCGGCCGGGGAGGCGCCGGCGGCGACATTGCGCAGGCCCTCGCGGACCAGCGCCTGGGCCAGCACGGTGGCGGTGGTGGTGCCGTCACCCGCGATGTCGTTGGTCTTGGTCGCCACCTCCTTCACCAGCTGGGCACCGAGGTTCTCGTACGGGTCCTCGATCTCGACCTCGCGGGCGATCGTGACACCGTCGTTGGTGATGGTGGGGGCGCCGAACTTCTTGTCGATGACGACGTTGCGGCCGCGGGGGCCGATCGTCACCTTGACCGTGTCGGCAAGCTTGTTGACGCCGCGCTCGAGGGCGCGACGGGCGTCCTCGTCGAACTTCAGGATCTTCGCCATGGGAGCTTCTCTGTCCTCTCAAACGAACTGCGCCCCTGGGCACCCGGCTACATCAGTGCGGGGGCCAGGGGCGCAGATCAAAAACGTGGGTGAATTACTTCTCGACGATCGCGAGCACGTCGCGAGCCGAGAGGACGAGGTACTCCTCGCCGTTGTACTTCACCTCGGTGCCGCCGTACTTGCTGTACAGCACGACGTCGCCGGTCTTGACGTCGAGCGGAAGACGCTCGCCGTTCTCGAAGCGGCCCGGGCCCACGGCAAGGACGACGCCCTCCTGGGGCTTCTCCTTCGCGGTGTCCGGGATGACCAGGCCAGAGGCCGTGGTCTGCTCGGCGTCGAGCGGCTGGACCACAATGCGGTCCTCGAGCGGCTTGATGGCAACCTTGGAGCTGGCGGTCGTCACGATCCGACCTCCCCCTTCGGAGATCTCACGGGGTTAACTGTCTGGGTGGCGACCAGGTGGATCCGTCGTCGCGGGTGCCGGACCTGCCAGTCGCTGTGTTGGCACTCTCCAGTGGGGAGTGCCAGACCTGAGACTATGACCGCGATTAGCACTCGGTCAAGCGGAGTGCCAATTCACCGGTGCGCCGCGGTTCGGTCCCGGTACGGACAACGCCGCCGCCGGTGCCAGGGTTCCGCCCCCCGCGCCGGAGGTGCGAGGTCAGATGTAGTCCTCCAGGCGCCCCACCGCGTACCCCTGCTCCTGGATACGGCGCAGCAGCGGCGCCGTCGCGCTCGCATCCGCGCGGACGATGTCGCCGGGCCGCAGCCGTTCGCCCAGCGCGTAGTCACGGAACTCCCGGCCGAGCACCACCGCACGGACCCCGCAGTCGGCTGCGGCCCGCAGCGTGTCCGCGTTGTACGCGCCGTGGGGCGGGTGGAACAGGCGGCTGCGGCGCTGCCCGCAGATCTCGGCACGCTGTCCCTCGTACGAGAGCGTGGACAGATCGGGCCGCCCCTCGGCGCGGAACAGGCTGACCGGCAGCTTCAGTTCGCCCGTCATCCGCACAAACCGCGGATCGCGCGCCGCGCCCGCCTCGACGGTGAGGAAGACAACCTTGTCGCGGGTCGGCACATGGTCCACGACATACGACGCCGAGAACCTGTGTGCGGGCGGCTCGGGCGCGCGGGCGAGCGGTCCGGCCAGCCCCCACCGCTTGTGCGCCGCGGACCGTGGCGCACCCGCGCCCGGAGTGACCTGCTGCGCAGCCTTGCGCCCGAGGCGCTCGATCGGGTCGACCGACTGGGCGCACCCCGTGGTGAGGAGCGCACCGGCCGCCAGTAGTCCGGCCAGCAGCCGGTGCGACTGCCTCATACGTAGTCCTCCAGTTTTGCCACGGCGTAGCCCTTGTCGGTGACCGTCTTCATCACCCGCCGGATCATGTCCGGCATGCTGCCCTTCCAGTCCTTGTGACCACGGAAGTGGGTGAGGATGATGTCGCCGGGGTGCAGGTCCCGGTCCCGCTCGCGCCACTCCATGCGATCGGGAAACGCCTCGGCCGCCCACAGGGGAATGGCTTTGATTCCGCACGACCGGGCGATGCGTAGCGTGTCCTCGTTGTAGCTGCCGTACGGCGGGCGGAAGAGCGGGGGCCTCTTTCCGTACCGCTTCTCGAGCTTGGTCTGCTGGTCGCAGATCTCGTGCTTCTGCTGGGCGTACGAAAGGCCGCGCAGATAGCGGTGGTTGAGGGTGTGGTTGTGCAGCGAGACGCCTCGGTCCTGCATCTGCTTGAAGTAGCCGTAGTTGCTGCTGATCAGGTAGTCGGTGAGGAAGGCGCTGTACGGGATCTGAAGATCGCTCATCATCCGGAGAAGGGCGGGGTCCTTCTCCGCACCGTCGTCGATCGTCAGGAAGACAATCTTCTCCTTCACCGGCACCGTCGTGAAGACCGGTGGCGAGGACTCGCCGCCGTCGACCTCGAAGCCCTTGCGGGTGGCGATCTTGGGCTTGACGGCGGGCGGCCGGGGCGCGGCGAGCGGTGTCTTGGCCAGGCCCCATTTCTTGGCGGCGACGGCCCGTACGGCCTGGGCGCGCTTCACCTTCTCCACGTACGCGGAGAGCGCGCCTGCCGGTCCGGCCTGCCGACCGGGAGCGGCGGGCGAGCCGCCGGGGTCGTCCGACGACTCGGAGGCGCATCCGGAGCCGATGGCGGCGACCATGAGCACGGCGAGGACCATTCGGCCCCAATTTCCATGCTTATTTTCGTTTTGTCGTACTAGTTGCATGGCGCTGGATCCTGTCAGCACGAATCCGTACGCCCCGGCCGACACCGCCACCACGGGCGCACCATCCCCCGCCTGGCCCACAATGGGCCGGGTGAACGACCTCGATCCCCTCGCCTCCTTCGCCGCACTGCTCACCGAGGAGGGACGGGCGCTGCTCGACTCCCTGGTCGACTACGACCCGGCGAAGGAGCTGGCCACGGCCACCCGACTGCGCCGCGAGCACCCGGCGGAACTGGTCTCGGCGGCCCTCGGGCAGGCGCGCCTGCGGCAGCGTGCGATCGCGAAGTTCGGGCCCGAGGACGCACGGCGGATGTTCTTCACGCCGAACGGCGTCGAGCAGGCGACGCGCAGCTCCGTCGCCTCGTACCGCGCCGGGCGCTTCGCCTCCCTGGGCGTGCGCAGCGTGGCGGACCTGTGCAGCGGCATCGGCGGCGACGCCATCGCACTCGCCCGCCAGGGCATCTCCGTACTGGCGGTGGACCGGGACCCGCTGACGGCACAGGTCGCACGGGCGAACGCCCGGGCGCTGGGGCTGGCCGAGCTGATCGAGGTCCGGTGCGCCGATGTCACGGAGATCGACACGGCGCCGTACGACGCGGTGTTCGTGGACCCGGCGCGGCGGGGCGGCAGGGGCAGGATCTTCGACCCCGAGGCCTACTCCCCGCCCCTGTCCTGGGCGATCGCCGCGGCCCGCACCCGCCCGCACGCGGCCCTCAAGATCGCCCCCGGCATCCCGCACGAGGCGATCCCCGAGGACGCCGAGGCGGAGTGGATCTCGGACGGCGGCGACGTGAAGGAGGCGGTGCTCTGGTTCGGCACCCGCCCCTCCACCCTCGGCGCGACCCTGCTTCCGGGCCCGCACTCCCTCACCGGCCGCGGCCTGCCCGACCCCGGCGTCAGGAAGGTCGGCCGCTATCTGTACGAGCCGGACGGCGCCGTCATCCGTGCGCATCTGGTCGCCGAGGCCGCCGAGCAGCTGGACGGCGGGCTGATCGACGAGACGATCGCGTACATCACGGCGGACGTGCTCCGCCCGACGCCGTACGCGAACGCGTACGAGATCACTGATGAACTCCACTTCAATCTGAAGAAGTTGAAGGCGCTGCTGCGGGAACGCGGCGTCGGCGTACTCACGGTGAAGAAGCGCGGCTCGGCGGTGGAACCGGAGGAGCTGCGCCGCAAGGTGAAGCCGCACGGACCGAACGCGGCGACGGTGTTCCTGACGCGAGTGGCGGGTGCGCCGACGATGCTGATCGGGCGGCCTGCGTAATCCGGGTCACACTGGGCCCGCGGTATGCAACCGCGGTGCTGACCAGATGGGAAACGTGGGCGCGTTTCCCACTCCTGATCGACATCGATCGCTGGGCCCACGACGACGAGTACGACTCGTTCGAGGCGAGCGTCCAGGGACGCATCGACGCGGGACACCCCTTGTGCGACTCGGAGCTCGTGCCTGCCGTCGCGCAGGCGCTGGAGGCCCTGGCACTCTGCGCCGAGTCCGGCAGCTTCGCCGCCGCCCTGCTCTCGCACGCGTCCGGCGCGACACAGGACTTGCTGGCCGTCTACGCCGAACTGGGCCACGCCCACATGCGGACCCACCACCGCCCCTGAGCGCAGGTCAGCGGTGCGCGCCGCCCGCCGCGGCCGTCGGGGCGCCCGCCGGCAGCCGCACCGCCCACCGGTAGTGACTCACCGCCTTCCCGACACCGAGCAGGCCCGTCAGCCACAGGATCAGGCCCAGGCCCATCATCACCACGACCTGCGCATACGTATCCCGGCCGGGCTCCGCCTCCGCCGGGGTCACGATCGACAGCCACAGGCCCAGTGCGCACAGCAGGAACGACGGTACGAACCAGCACAGGCTCAGGCCCGGTGAGCGGAAGCGGGCGTCCGTCGTCGGGTCGCGGTCCAGGGACGACCACTTCAGGAGCCGTTCGCGTACGACCTTGTCGCGGCGGACACCCAGACCGATCATGATCCCCGTCGGCAGCAGGAACCCGGCACCCATGCACGCGAGGATCACTCCGAACCCGGCGCTGAGCACGTCGGGGCGCGCTTCGAAGATCTTCAGCGCCCCGCCGACGAGACCCCAGCCCGCAGCGAAGCCCACCGCCATCAGCCAGAGCAGCATCAGTTGCGACGCCCCCATGCTGAGGCGGCTCAACTCGCCCATCGCCCTGGCACGGTCCGCGAGCAGCGACTCACGGTCGGGCCAGGCCCGCACGGACTCGGGCGGCGGCGGAGGCGGCGGGAGCGGGTGGCTGGGCATGCTGTTCCTTCACGGGGTGCGCGGCGACGTCAACTCCCCGACCGTATCGGAGCGGTGATCGCTCAGGTCAGCAGCCCGGGTCAGCCGGATTCCCGGGCCCGCTTCAGCAGGAGTTCCCGCTCCCGTGCGTTACGGGTCAGGGACGCCGCCCGCTCGAACTCCGCCCGCGCCTCCTCCGTACGCCCCACCCGCTCCAGCAGGTCGCCTCGTACGGTCGGCAGCAAGTGGTAGTCCTTCAGCGCCGGTTCGTCGGCAAGGGCGTCGACCAGCTCCAGGCCGGCCTCGGGGCCCTCTGCCATCGAGACGGCCACCGCCCGGTTTAGTTCCACGACCGGCGAGGGCATCAGCGCCACCAACTGCCCGTACAGCGTGGCGATCGTCGCCCAGTCCGTGTCCTCGTACGTGACCGCCTGCGTGTGGCACGCGGCGATCGCGGCCTGGAGGGCGTACGGTCCACGGCCCGCACGGTGCAGTGCCTCGACGCCGCGGCGGATCAGCAGGCGGTTCCACCGGGAGCGGTTCTGGTCGGCAAGCAGGACGGGCTCGCCGTCCGGGCCCGTCCGGGTCGGGATGCGCGAGGCCTGGAACTCCAACAGCGCGGCCAGGCCGTGCACTTCGGGCTCCTTCGGCATCAGCCCCTGCAGCACCCGGGCCAGCCGCAGCGCGTCCTCGCAGAGCGCCGGTCGTACGAGGTCGTCGCCTGCCGTGGCCGAGTACCCCTCGTTGAAGACCAGGTAGATGACCTCGAGCACCGAGCCGAGGCGCTCCGCGCGGTCGGAGCCGTACGGGACCTCGAAGGGGACGCCCGCCTTCGCGAGCGACCGCTTCGCGCGGACGATGCGCTGGGCCACCGCGGGCTCGGTGGCCAGGAACGCGCGAGCGATCTCCTCGGTGGTCAGGCCGCCGAGGAGCTTGAGCGTGAGTGCGATCCGGGCGTCCGTCGACAGCACCGGGTGGCATGCGGTGAAGATCAGCCGCAGCAGGTCGTCGTCGATGTCGTCGGGACCCGACGGCTCGTGCGGCGGCGCTGCGTCCTCCAGGTCCCGTCCGACCTCGGCGAGCTTGCGGGCGTACGTCTCCTTGCGGCGTACGAGATCGATCGCCCGGTGTTTGGCGGTGGCCATGAGCCAGGCGCCCGGCTTGTCCGGGACACCCGACTCCGGCCACTGCTCCAGCGCGGCGACCAGAGCGTCCTGCGCGAGCTCCTCGGCGATGCCCACGTCCCGCACGATGCGGGTGACACCGGCGATGATCCGCGCCGACTCGATCCTGAATACCGCTTCGACCGTTTCGGTCGCGCTTGCTGCCGTCACGGCCACCCATCAGAGCAGCCGTACCGAGGCGGGGCAAGCGCGGCCGGATCAGCCTTCGGCGATCTGGCGCAGCTCGCAGGTGACCGCCCACTGCTTCGGGTGGATCTCCAGGAAGCGCTTGGTCCATTCGAGCGCCTCGGCCTTGTCCTTGCACTGCATGATGGCGTAGCCGCCGATGACTTCCTTGCTCTCGGTGAAGGGCCCGTCGGTGTAGCTCAGCTTCCCGCCGGACCAGCTCACGCGGGTGCCGTCGGAGGTCGGGGTGAGCCCCGCCGTGTCCAGCATGACCCCGGCCTTGGTGATCTCCTCCAGCAGGTTGCCCATGCGCTCGTTGAAGTCCTCGGGGAAGTCCTCCCCGGCGAGCTCGTTCTCGTTGACACGGACCATCGACAGGAAGCGCGGCATGGTGACTCCTCGGTTCGGGAGAGCGGGGCCGTTCCCCGCCTCTCACCCATGCGTCGAACAGGAGACGGCCGGATCGACAGCCTCCCCGGGATTCTTCCGAGATTTTCCGCGGCGGGCACGGGTGCGGCCACCGGTACGGTCCGATCCGGGGCCGGCTACGGCTGCGTCTCGACCGACTCGAAGCGCCAGCGGTGGACCGGCCGCGTGATCAACTGAGCGTCGGGCTCCGGGAGTTCGGGCAGGTCGGCGCCCACGTCGTCCGCGTCCCACCAGGTGATGACCAGAACCCGGTCCTGCGGGGCGCGGAAGGTCTCCCGGCGCAGCGGCTCGCGCGCCAGCTCCTGGGCCCGCGCCCACTCCAGCAGCTCGGCGGCCCGGCCCTGGACCGCCCGGGCCTCCCACATCAGCGTGACGGTCACTTGTACAGGTTCTCCTTGCTGACCTCGTGCACATGGTCGTGGCCCCGACCGGGAACATGCGGATCGGTCACCGGAAGCGAGGAGTCCGCCGACAGCTCCAGGTCGGACGTCGGCCTGCCCCGCGCCACCATCTCCGCACCCAGCGCCGCCACCATCGCGCCGTTGTCCGTGCACAGCTTCGGCCGCGGAACCCGCAGCCGGATCCCGGCCCGCTCACAGCGCTCCTGGGCCAGCGCCCGCAGCCGCGAGTTGGCGGCCACTCCCCCGCCGATCATCAGGTGGTCCACGCCCTCGTCCTGACAGGCGCGTACGGCCTTGCGGGTCAGCACATCGACGACCGCCTCCTGGAAGGACGCCGCCACATCCCGTACCGGCACTTCCTCGCCCGCGGCCCGCTTGGCCTCGATCCAGCGGGCCACCGAGGTCTTGAGCCCCGAGAAGGAGAAGTCGTACGCCGCGTCGCGCGAGCCGGTCAGTCCGCGCGGGAACGCGATCGCAGCCGGGTCTCCCTCCTTCGCAAGACGGTCGATCACCGGACCGCCGGGGAAGCCGAGGTCGAGCACCCGGGCGATCTTGTCGAAGGCCTCGCCCGCCGCGTCGTCGATCGTCGCGCCGAGCGGACGTACGTCCGAGGTGATGTCGGGCGCGAGCAGCAGGGACGAGTGGCCGCCGCTGACCAGCAGTGCCATCGTCGGCTCGGGCAGCGGCCCGTGCTCCAGCTGGTCGACGCAGATGTGCGAGGCCAAGTGGTTCACGCCGTACAGCGGCTTGTTCAGCGCGTAGGCGTACGCCTTCGCCGCCGAGACGCCGACCAGCAGCGCGCCGGCGAGCCCCGGCCCTGCCGTCACCGCGATGCCGTCGAGGTCGCGCGCCGAGACGCCCGCCTCCTTCAGGGCGCGCTCGATGGTCGGCACCATCGCCTCCAGATGCGCGCGCGAGGCGATCTCGGGCACCACGCCGCCGAAACGGGCGTGCGTGTCCACGCTGGAGGCGACGGCGTCCGCGAGCAGGATCGTGCCGCGGACGATGCCGACGCCGGTCTCGTCGCAGGAGGTCTCGATGCCCAGTACGAGCGGTTCGTCAGCCATCTGTTAAGTCTCTGTTCCTTGTACGTGGAGCCGCATGACGAGGGCGTCGACATTGCCCGGCTGGTAGTAGCCGCGGCGGAATCCGATGGGCTCGAAGCCGAAGCGTTCGTACAGCTTCTGGGCCCTGGTGTTGTCCACGCGCACTTCGAGGAGCACCTCGTCGCACTCGAAGGCGGTGGCGTGCTGCAGCAGATCGGTCAGGAGCCGGGACCCGAGTCCCGTGCCCCACTGCTCGCGGGCGACCGCGATGGTCTGTACGTCACCGAGCCCGCCGGCCGCGGCGAGGCCCGCGTAGCCGACGATCTTCCCTTCGGCCTCGGCCACCACATAGCGGCGGGTGGCCTGCGGCCCGCGCGCATGGGCGAGCTCGGACCAGAACATCCCGGCCGACCAGGCGTCCTCGGGGAAGAGCGCGTGCTCGAGCGCGAGCACCGGCTCCAGGTCCCACCAGCGCATCTCACGCAGCACGGCGGTGGCGGTGTTGGTCACTTGGGGGTGACCACCTTGTAGTTCTTCGGCACCTGGGCGTCGGGCCTGCGCAGATACAGCGGCAGCGGCGGCAGGAACTGATCGCCCGCCGCCAGCTTCTCGGCCGCCAGCGCGGCGAGCGCCCCGGCCGAGACATGCTCGGGCCCGCGGGCGTCCGGGAAGGCCTCGGGGTAGAGCAGCGCACCGGCTCCGACGGCGGGCAGGCCCGCGAGCTGCTCGGCGATGTCGGCGGGCCGGTCGACGGACGGTTCGCCCACCCGGGCGCGCGCGGACTCGTACCGCGCCCAGTACACCTCTTTACGGCGCGCGTCCGTCGCCACCACGAACGGCTCCTGCAGACCGGAGGCGTACGCGAGGCCGTCCAGCGTGCACAGCCCGTACACCGGCACCCCCAGCGCCGAGCCGAAGGTCGCGGCCGTCACCAGGCCGACCCGCAGTCCGGTGTACGGACCGGGCCCGACCCCGGCCACCACCGCGGTGACGGCGTCGAGTTTCACCCCGGCCTCGGCAAGGACGCGGTCGACGGCGGGCAGCAGCAGTTCCCCATGGCGGCGCGCGTCGACGGACGAGGACTCGGCGACGACGGAGCTGCCGTCGTGGAGAGCGGCGGTGACGGCGGGCGTGGCGGTATCAACGGCGAGCAGGAGCACGCAAACAGCCTACGGCTCCGGCGGCCTGGCCACGGTGCCCCGTCCGAGCGTGCGGCTGCTGCTACCGTCACCACGGATACGTACATCAGAAAGGTGGGCACGGTGGCACGGAGCAGCTCGGGTCTCGTGGCCGGGCTCACGGCGGCAGCGCTGGCCGTCGTCGGATTCCTCGCCTACCAGGCGTCGGCGAGCGCCCCCGACCAGTTCGGCGGTCCCGCGACACCCAGTGCGGTCCCCTCGGCCCCGGCCTCCGGCGGCACCGGACAGAAGCCCAAGAACCCGCTGGCGCTGCCCGCGAAGTCGGGCAAGGGCGTGCGCGTGGTGTACTCGCTCGGCGAGCGGCGCGTGTGGCTGGTGGGCCGCAACGGCAAGCTGGAGCGGACCTTCGAGGTTATGCCGTCGACGGTCAGCCCGGTGCCCGGTGTGTACACCGTCACCTCGCGCTCCGGCAGCGTGCCCGGCTCCGACGGGGTGCGCATCGAGCATGTGGTGCGCTTCGCCAGCGTCGACAATGTGCCGATCGGGTTCAGCGCCGCGGTGAACGGGGCGCTGGCGAGCCCGGACCCGGACAAAAAGACCGGCGGCGTACGGATGAAGCGGGCGGACGGCGACGCGATGTGGACGTTCGCGGCGATCGGCTCGAAGGTCGTCGTCGTCCCGTAGCACAGCGCCCTGTACCTGGGCGCCCTTCACCCGAACGGACTACGCCGCGTCGCGGCGCGGTTCACGCTCCCCGGCGAGCTGCTCGTCGTGGGGCGGGGTGGAGACCGCGCTGGCCGCGGCACACGACGCCAGCAGATCACGCATCGACAGGGCCGACGGTGACATCGGCACAGGCGGCACCGGCGGCTGCTGCCGCGGCTCTGATTCGCGGTCCGATGCCGACATGGACGCCTCCTGGGGCTCCGGGGGCAGGCGTGGTTAGGTAGACCTAACCAGGTCTCAGTACCATGTGACCACGCCCGGTACGGCCCGCGCAACATTTTGCCGACGTCTTGTCGGAACGACCAACCCTTTCTGCGCGCGTCGCGCGCTTGGACCGGCCCCGTCGCGGCTCAGACCCCCAGGGCCGCCAGATCCACCTGTGCCCAGCGGGCGCCGAAGCCCGTCAACGTGACCTCGCGGTGCTCGTCGAGCTCCGGGAGTCCGGAGGTTGCCCCCAGGCAGGACACCGTGCCGACCATACGGTGGATCAGCACATGCAGCCGGTCCTCCGACAGGTCCTCGACCTTGCCGACTCCCCACTCCACGACCACCACCGACTCGGGCAGCGAGACATCGAGATCGAGGTCCTCCATCTCGTCGAGCCCGCCGCCCAGGCGGTACGCGTCCACATGGACCAGGGCAGGGCCCCCGGTCAGCGAAGGGTGGACGCGCGCGATGACAAAAGTCGGGGAAGTGACGGCGCCGCGGACCCCGAGGCCCTCACCCAGGCCCCGGGTCAGCGTCGTCTTGCCCGCGCCGAGCTCGCCAGTGAGCATCACCAGGTCGCCGGGGCGCAGCAGCTTCGCGAGGCTGCGCCCCAGCTCCTGCATCTGCTCGGGGGACTCGACAAAGAGACGGGCGGCGGCAGACTCAGCCGCCGGGCTGTGCGGTGCTTCCATACGGGCCAACGTTAGCCGGTGCCGGGACCGCGCCGACCCGGGCCAGCAGGTCCGCCAGCCGGTCGGTGACGACCTCCGGGTGCTCCAGCATCACCAGATGCCCGGCGTCCGGCACGATCACCAGCTCCGAGTCCGGCAGCAGGTCCGCGATCGCCTCGCTGTGCGAGCTCGGCGTCACCAGATCCTTGTCACCGGCCAGGACGAGCACCGGGACCTCCAGGAAGATCTCCAGCGCCCCGGCCTTGTCGTGCTCGACGAAGGCCGGATAGAACTCCGCGACCACATCGATCGGGGTCGACTCGATGAGCCGCTCCGCGAACCGCGCGACCGCCGGGTCCACGTCCTTGGACGAGAACGAATACCGCTTGATCAGGCCCGCGAACAGATCCGCGGTGGCGCGGCGGCCCCGCTCGACCAGTTCGGCCTGGGAGCCGAGCGCCTTGAGGACGCCCGGCAGCACGCGCCGTACGGCGTTCACGCCCGCGACCGGCAGCCCGTAGTTGACCTCGCCGAGCTGGCCGGACGAGGTGCCGACGAAGGCGACCCCGACGACCCGTTCCCGTACGAGCTCGGGGAACTGGTCGGCGAGCGCCATCACCGTCATCCCGCCCATGGAGTGCCCGACCAGCACGAGCGGGCCTTCGGGCGCGGCCGCGTCGATGACCGCCTTGAGGTCGCGGCCCAGCTGGTCGATGGTGACCGGAACGGCGTCCGGTCCCGACTGGGACGCGCCCCGGTCCGAGCGGCCGTGGCTGCGCTGGTCCCAGTGGACCGTACGCACGAGGCCACGCAGGGCGGCGCGCTGGAAGTGCCAGGAGTCCTGGCTCAGGCAGTAGCCGTGGCTGAAGACGACGGTGACCGGCGCGGGCACCTTGCGGCCGAAGAGCCGGCGGCGGCGCGGGGCGCCCGCCTCCGGGTCCACCTCGTCCGCCTCGTAGTAAATCTGGGTGCCGTCGTCGGCGGTCGCCGTGCCCGGCAGGCCGCGCAGGGAGCCGTACGGCCCCGAGGCGTCCAGCGCGAGCCGGGCCTTCTTGCGCATGCCGCGGCCGACCGTGAGGCGCTCGAGTGCGACGCCCGCGGCCGCGCCCGCGGCGATCACACCTATCGCGGCGCCGGCGATGCCCGCCTTGCGCCAGTTGCCCGTCGTGGCGGCCGTCGCCGCAGCCGCCACGACGTCCCCCGTGCTGGTCTCGCTCACCGTGCCGCTCCTACTCGTCGGAGTCCTCGTTCAGGTAGACGCGCGGAACCCTCGTTCCGATGCGGGTGACGATCTCGTACGCGATGGTGCCCGCCGCCTGGGCCCAGTCCTCGGCGGTCGGCTCGCCCCGGTCGCCCGGACCGAACAGCAGCGCTTCGGTGCCCTCGGCGATCGCCCCGCCGTCCGGTCCGAGGTCGACCACGAACTGATCCATGGCGACCCGGCCCGCGACCCGGCGCCACTTGCCGCCCACCAGAACCGGTCCACGGCCCGAGGCATGGCGCGGAATGCCGTCCGCGTAGCCGAGCGGGACGAGGCCGAGCGTCGTCTCCTGAGCCGTGACGTAGTGATGTCCGTAGCTGACGCCGTGACCGGCCGGGACCTGCTTGACCAGGGCCACGGACGCGGCCAGCGTCATCACGGGCCGCAGTCCGAAGTCCGCGGGCGTGCCCAGCTCGGGGCTGGGCGAGACACCGTAAAGGGCGATGCCGGTCCGGACGAGGTCGAAGTGCGACTCCGGAAGGGTCAGCGTCGCCGGGGAGTTGGCGATGTGCCGGACCTCAGGGGTGATGCCCGCCTTCTCGGCGTACGCCACCAGGTGGCGGAACACGTCCAGTTGAGCGGTGATCGAGGGGTGCCCGGGCTCGTCGGCACAGGCGAAGTGCGACCACAGGCCGGTGACCTCGACCGTGCCCTCGGCCTCGGCGGCGAGCGCGGCGGCGACCAGCTCGGGCCAGTCGGCCGGCTGGCAGCCGTTGCGCCCGAGGCCGGTGTCGGCCTTGAGCTGGATCCTGGCCGGGCGCCCCACCTCACGGGCGGCGGCGGTGACCTCCCGAAGGGCCCACATACCGCTCACCGACATGTCGAGATCGGCCTCGATGGCCTCGCGCCAGGGCCCGCCCGGTGTCCACAGCCAGCACATCACGCGCGCCTGGATGCCCGCGGCGCGCAGGCCGAGGGCCTCGTGGGGTGTGGCGGTGCCCAGCCAGGTGGCACCCGCCTCGAGCGCGGCCTTCGCGCAGGGCACGATGCCGTGTCCGTACGCGTCCGACTTCACCACGGCCATCAGGGCAGCACGGGGTGCGCGGGCGCGGAGCGCGCGGACGTTGGCGCGCAGGGCCGCGAGGTCGATCTCGGCACGGGCTCTCATGGGTGGTGTCTGGCTCATCGCGCCCAGTGTCTCAGAGCCTTACGACAGCGCTCGTACAACGGTTGTGCGGTTCCTCACGACGTGACCGCCTGCGGCGGGGCTGAATTCCTCAGCCCGTCCGGCGTTTGAGGACATGCGGCCGGAGGTCGCATACGGGGTCTGGGGCGAAGCCCCAGTTACAGGAGGGGGCGGGGTGGGGGCTCCTCAATCCTGGACGTCCCGCCACGCATACGGCAGCGCCTCCGCCACCTCGTACGACGTGATCGGCGTGCCCTCCGCCGCCGCGTGTCGCGCCGCCAGGCCGTGCAGATACGCCGCCACCGAGCCCGCGTCCCGCGCGTCCAGGCCCGCGGCCAGCAGCGAGCCCGCCAGGCCGGAGAGGACGTCGCCGCTTCCGGCCGTGGCAAGCCAGGGCGTGCCCATCGGGTTCACACGGACCGGGGACCGGTCGCCGTCCGGCGCGGCGACCAGGGTGGTCGAGCCCTTGAGCAGCACCGTCGCCCCGTAGCGCGCTGCCAGTTCCCGTACGGAGGCGAGCCGCGCGGACTCGACGTCCTCGCGCGGTACGCCCAGCAGCGCGGCCGCCTCGCCCGCGTGCGGCGTCAGCAGCGTGGGCGCGCTCCTGCCGCGTACCGTCACCGCGTCCAGCAGCCGCAGCCCGTCCGCGTCGACCAGCACCGGTACGTCGGAGTCCAGTACGTCCCGTACGGCATCCACCGCATCGCCCCCGTCGCCGAGCCCCGGGCCGACCACCCACGCCTGCACACGGCCCGCCTTGGACGGCGGTCCGGCGTGCACCAGTGCCTCGGGGAAGCGGGCGATCACGGCGAGGGCCGCGGGACCGACGTACCGCACGGCGCCCGCCCCACCCCGCAGTGCGCCCGCGACCGCGAGCACGGCGGCGCCCGGGTAGCGCGCGGACCCGGCGACGACGCCGACGACACCCCGCCGGTACTTGTCGCTCTCGGCGGCCGGGACCGGCAACAGCTGTGCCACATCCACGTGTTGGAGCGCCTCGACATCGGGCACCGACGGCAGGTGGTCCTCGAGACCGATGCCGACGAGCCGCACCGTCCCCGCGTACTCCCGGGCCGGGTCGATCAGCAGCGCCGGCTTGTACGTGCCGAACGTCACCGTCGCGTCGGCGCGCAGCGCCTCGCCGTGCACCTCGCCGCTGTCCGCCTCGACCCCGCTCGGCAGATCGACCGCGACGACCGCCGCGTTGGACCCGCGCGCCGCCCGGATCACCGGCACCGCGTCCGGACGCAGCCCGCCGTGGCCGCCGATCCCGGTCACTCCGTCGAGCACCAGATCGGTGAAGGCCAGCACCTCGAAGGGGTCGTCCGCGACCCGTCCGCCCGCGCCGAGCAGCGCCGCGAGGCCGCCCTCGTGGGCGCGCGCGCCGAGCAGTACGGCCGCGACGCCCGCCCCGCGCCGGGCGAGCCGCGCCCCCGCGTACAGCGCGTCGCCGCCGTTGTCCCCGCTGCCCACGAGCAGCACGACCCTGGCTCCGTACACCCGGCCCAGCAGACCGGCGCAGGCGGCGGCCAGTCCGGCGGCCGCCCGTTGCATGAGCGCGCCCTCGGGCAGGCGCGCCATCAACTCGGCCTCGGCGGCCCGTACGGTCTCCACGCGGTAAGCGGTACGCATACGCTCAACCCTCCGCGATCACCACCGCCGACGCCACCCCCGCGTCGTGACTGAGCGACACATGCCAGGAGCGCACCCCGAGCTCGGCCGCCCGCGCCGCGACCGTCCCGCGCACCCGCAGCCGCGGCTGCCCGCTGTCCTCGACGTACACCTCGGCGTCGGTCCAGTGCAGTCCGCCCGGCGCGCCGAGCGCCTTGGCGACGGCCTCCTTCGCGGCGAACCGGGCCGCGAGGGAGGCGTATCCGCGCTGCTCACCGCTCGGCAGCAGCAACTCCCGCTCCAGGAAGACCCGTTCGGCCATCCCGGGCGTACGCCGCAGCGATGCGGCGAACCTGTCGATCTCGGCGACGTCGATCCCCACCCCGATGATCATTCGACGGTGACAGACTTCGCGAGGTTGCGCGGCTGGTCGACCTCGTTGCCGCGCGCGGTCGCCAGCTCGCAGGCGAAGACCTGCAGCGGCACGGTGGCCACCAGCGGCTGCAGCAGCGTCGGCGTCGCCGGGATCCGGATGAGATGGTCCGCGTACGGCACGACCGTCTCGTCCCCCTCCTCCGCGATCACGATCGTCCGCGCCCCGCGCGCCCGGATCTCCTGGATATTGGAGACGATCTTGTCGTGGAGAACGGAGCGCCCGCGCGGCGACGGCACCACGACCACCACCGGCAGATCCTCCTCGATCAGCGCGATGGGCCCGTGCTTGAGCTCACCGGCCGCGAAGCCCTCCGCGTGCATGTACGCGAGCTCCTTGAGCTTGAGCGCACCCTCCAGCGCCACCGGATAGCCCACATGCCGCCCCAGGAACAGCACCGTGTTCTTGTCTGCGAGCGAGCGTGCCAGCTCCCGTACCGGCTCCATCGTCTCCAGGACCCGCTCGACCTCGCCGGAGATCTGTGCCAGGTCGCGGATGACCGCCTGGATCTCGTCGCCCCACTTGGTGCCGCGCAGCTGGCCCAGATACAGCGCCACCAGATAACAGGCCACCAGCTGCGTCAGAAACGCCTTCGTGGAGGCGACCGCGACCTCGGGACCGGCGTGCGTGTACAGCACCGCGTCCGACTCCCGCGGGATCGTGGAGCCGTTCGTATTGCAGATGGCCAGCACCTTCGCGCCCTGCTCGCGCGCGTGCCGCACGGCCATCAGGGTGTCCATCGTCTCGCCCGACTGCGAGATCGCGATCACCAGCGTGCGCTGGTCCAGGATCGGGTCCCGGTAGCGGAACTCGCTCGCCAGCTCCACCTCGCACGGGATACGGGTCCAGTGCTCGATGGCGTACTTGGCGATCATCCCTGCGTGGAAGGCGGTACCGCAGGCCACGATGACGACCTTGGTCGCCTCCCGCAGCACCGACACCGGGATCCGCACCTCGTCGAGGCTGAGGGAGCCCTCCACGTCGATCCGGCCCAGCAGGGTGTCGGCGACCGCCTTCGGCTGCTCGGCGATCTCTTTGAGCATGAAGTAGTCGTAACCGCCCTTCTCGGCGGCCGACGCGTCCCAGTCCACGTGGTACGTGCGCACCTGCGCGGGCGCTCCGTCGAAGTCGGTGACGCTCACGCCGTCCCGGCGCAGCTCCACCACCTGGTCCTGCCCCAGCTCGATGGCCGAGCGCGTGTGCGCGATGAAGGCGGCCACGTCGGAGGCGAGGAAGGACTCGCCCTCTCCGACTCCGACGACCAGCGGGGAGTTCCGGCGTGCGCCGACCACGACGTCCGGCTCGTCCGCGTGCACGGCGACCAGCGTGAAGGCGCCCTGAAGCCGCCGGCACACCTGGCGCATCGACTCGGCCAGGTCGCCGCACGACGAGAAGGACTCGGCGAGCAGATGCGCCACGACCTCGGTGTCGGTCTCCGACGCCAGTTCGTGCCCGCGGTCGGTCAACTCGGCCCGCAGGGCGGCGAAGTTCTCGATGATCCCGTTGTGTACGACCGCGACACGTCCCGCGTTGTCCAGATGAGGGTGGGCATTGGCGTCGGTGGGCCCGCCATGGGTGGCCCACCTGGTGTGCCCGATGCCGGTGGAGCCGCTCGGCAGCGGCCGGCCCACCAACTCCTTCTCCAGATTGACGAGCTTGCCCGCCTTCTTCGCCGCGGCAAGCCCGCCGTCGGCGAGTACCGCCACACCGGCCGAGTCGTAGCCCCGGTACTCGAGCCGCTTGAGGCCCGCGATGACCACATCAAGCGCCGACTGTCCGCCGACGTAACCCACGATTCCGCACATGTCGGCAGCCTACGGCTCGCGCCTGTCACGTCCCAGACGGCAGGCGCGCACCGGCCGGGTCACGCTTTCGCCCGGTACGCCCGCATCGCCAACGGGTAGAAGACCGCGGCTATCCCGCCAGCCCACAGCAGCGACCACAGCACCGGCTCCGCGACCGGCCCGCCGAGCAGCAGACCGCGGTACGCGTCCGACAGATGCGTGACCGGGTTGACGTCGCTCCACGCCTGGAGCCAGCCCGGCATCGTGTCGACCACCACGAACGCGCTGCTGGTGAAGGTGATCGGGAAGATGATCGTGAAGGCGAATGCCTGGACCTTCTCCGCGTCGCCCGCCAGCATGCCGATCAGCACCGCGCTCCACGACACCGCCGCCGCGAAGACCACCAACAGCAGTGCGCCGAGCAGGAATCCGTTCCATCCGCCGGTGATCCTGAAGCCCAGCAGCAGGCCGAGGCCGATCATCAGCAGCATCGCCCACACATGCTTGGCGAGGTCCGCGACGATCCGGCCGACGAGCGGGGCGGAGCGGGCTATCGGCAGGCTGCGCAGCCGGTCGAAAACGCCTGTGGTCAGGTCGGTGTTGAGCGCCATCGCCGTGTACATCGTCATGAACAGCGTGTTCTGGACGATGATCCCTGGCAGCGCGTACTTCAGGTACTCCTGCGGCGAACCGGCCATCTGACCGCCCAGCACGAACGTGAAGAGGAACACGAACATGATCGGCGTGATGCTGTAGTCCACCAGCTCCAGCGGGTTGTGCTTGACCGCCACCAGACTCCGCCAGGCCATCGTGAGGGTCTGCTGGAGCCCGGCAAGCGGTCGCACCCGGCCCGACGTGCCGATCGGAGCAGTGATCGTCGTCGCGGTCACAGCGAACTCACCGCCTTCTCGAACTCGCTCTCGTCCGCATCGGTCCCGTCCGGCTGCTCGGGCTCCGCACGGTGCCCGGTCAGCGACAGGAAGACCTCGTCCAGCGAGGAGCGCCGAAGCGTCAGCTCGCCCACCGCTATCCCCTCGCGGTCGAGCGTGCGCACCACCGAGGGCATCAGCTGAGGGTCCTTCACCGGCGCGGTGATCGACTGTCCCTCGATCTGGGTGTCCGGACCGGCTTCCCGGGCCACCAGCGCATGTGCACGCGCCAGGTCCTGCGCCAGCACCGGCCGCAGCTCGAGCACCTGGCCGCCGATCTGCGACTTGAGCTCGTCCGGGGTGCCCTCGGCGATGACCCGCCCCTTGTCGATCACGACGATGTCGTCGGCGAGCACATCCGCCTCGTTCAGATACTGCGTGGTCAGCAGGGCGGTGGCACCGTCCGCGACCAGGGCACGCAGCATGTCCCACAGCTCACCGCGACTGTGCGGGTCCAGGCCGGTGGTCGGCTCGTCCAGGAACAGGATGCGCGGCCGTCCGACCAGGCTGGCCGCCAGGTCCAGGCGTCGCCGCATACCGCCTGAGTACGTCTTCACCGCGCGTCCCGCCGCGTCGCTGAGCTGAAAGCGGCCCAGCAGCTCCGCCGCCCGTCCCCTTGCCTCGCCCCTCGGCAGACCGAGCAGGCGACCGATGAGCAGCAGATTCTCACTGCCGGTGAGGTTCTCGTCCACCGCGGCGTACTGCCCGGTCAGGCCGACGAGGGAGCGCACCACACCGGCCTCCCGCACGACGTCGTGTCCGGCCACCAGGGCTCTGCCACGGTCGGGCTGCAGCAGCGTGGCGAAGATCCGCACCGCCGTCGTCTTCCCTGCGCCGTTGGGCCCGAGCAGACCCAGCACCGTGCCCGTACGAGCCGCCAGATCCACTCCCGCCAGGGCCTCGGTCTCCTTGAACCGCTTGGCCAGGCCTTCCGCCTGAATCGCATACTTCATGGGGCCACCCCTCGGGGTTCACGGACGTCGGCAGGCGTCCACCTTTCCCATAACTGTGACGTACGCCACTGACATTCCGGCCGGGTCCCCGGCCCCCTCGCGTGATGGATCCCACCCGCCACTCAGGCCCGGCACACCCGACAATGACTGTGTGATCTCTTCGCCGCCACGAAGCGCCCACCGCCGGGCTGAGCCTGCGTCGACGCCGTATGTCGACCTCACCCGCGCGGAGTGGAGCGCCCTGCGCGACAAAACCCCGCTCCCCCTCACCGCCGAGGAGGTCGAGCGGCTGCGCGGTCTGGGCGATGTCATCGACCTGGACGAGGTACGGGACGTGTACCTGCCGCTGTCCCGGCTGCTGAATCTGTATGTACAGGCCACGGCCGGTCTGCGGGGTGCGCTCAACACCTT
This sequence comes from Streptomyces sp. NBC_00322, assembly GCF_036147535.1. NCBI lineage: Bacteria > Bacillati > Actinomycetota > Actinomycetes > Kitasatosporales > Streptomycetaceae > Streptomyces > Streptomyces sp. NBC_00322. Next base: position 3,742,122 of record NZ_CP108019.1, read on the forward strand.
CCTGGGCGACGCCGGAAACGGCCACGGCGAGCAGCGCGGCACCCCCTTCGTCATAGGCGTCGCCGGGTCCGTCGCGGTCGGAAAGTCCACCGTCGCGCGTGTCCTCCAGGCGATGCTGGCCCGCTGGCCGGAGCACCCGCGGGTCGAGCTGGTCACCACCGACGGCTTCCTGCTGCCGATGAAGGAGCTGGAGTCCCGCGGACTGATGTCGCGCAAGGGCTTCCCCGAGTCGTACGACCGCCGTGCGCTGACCCGTTTCGTCGCCGACATCAAGGCGGGCAAGGACGAGGTCACCGCCCCCGTCTACTCCCACCTGATCTACGACATCGTTCCGGACGAGCGCCTCACGGTCCGCCGCCCCGACATCCTGATCGTCGAGGGCCTCAACGTCCTCCAGCCGGCCCTGCCCGGCAAGGACGGCCGCACCCGCGTCGGCCTCGCCGACTACTTCGACTTCAGTGTGTACGTGGACGCGCGGCCCGAGGACATCGAGACCTGGTACCTCAACCGCTTCCGCAAGCTGCGCGAGACGGCCTTCCAGAACCCCTTCTCGTACTTCAGGAAGTACACCCAGGTCTCCGAGGAGGAGGCCCTGGACTACGCCCGTACGATGTGGCGCACCATCAACAAGCCCAATCTGCTGGAGAATGTGGCGCCGACGCGCGGCCGGGCCACGCTCGTGCTCCGCAAGGGACCCGACCACAAGGTGCAGCGCCTGTCCCTCCGTAAACTCTGAGCATGCTGCATCTGCGCCTGATCGTTCCTGCCGACCGTACGGACGAAGTCGTACGGACGGTGGAGAGGACGGTTGGCACCACCCACCTGGCCGTCGTCCCGGGCGTCGCCCGCAATCCCCGGGGCGACCTGGTGCTGTGCGACGTGGCGCGCGAGGCGGGCGACGAACTCATCGGCAGCCTGCGCGCGATGGGCATCGACAAGACCGGCTCGATCGCCGTCGAGAACATCGACCTGTCGCTCTCCAGTCGCGCCGACAAGGCGGAGGCGGAGGCGCCGGGCGAGGGCGCGGACGCGGTGCTCTGGGAGCACCTGACCGACGCGACCCACGAGGAGTCGACGCTCTCGGTCACCTACATCGCCTTCCTGACGCTGGCGACGATGATCGCGGCGTGCGGTGTGGTGCTCGACAACGCGATCCTGATCGTGGGCGCGATGGCGGTGGGCCCGGAGTTCGGCCCGCTGGCGGGGATCTGCACGGCCCTGGTCCAGCGCGCCCCGCGCCTGGCGTGGCGCTCGTTCCAGGCACTGATCGTGGGCTTTGCCGCGGCCATGCTGGCGACGGTGGCGTTCAGCTACTTCATGGACGCGGTGGGGCTCTTCGAGGCGGTAAAGCTGGGCGCCGAACGCCCCAACACCAACTTCATCTACCGCCCCGACGCATTCTCGTTCGTGGTCGCGGTGCTCGCGGGCTCGGCGGGCATGCTCTCGCTGACCTCGGCGAAGTCGGGGGCACTGGTGGGCGTCGCGATCTCGGTCACGACGGTCCCGGCCGCGGCGAACGCGGCGGTGGCCTTCAGCTATCAGGAGTACAAGCAGGCGTGGGGCTCGACGGAGCAACTGCTGCTGAATCTGCTGGGCATCGTGCTGGCGGGCACGCTGACACTGCTGGTGCAGAAGTTCCTGTGGGCCAGGCAGCGGGAGCGTACGGCGGCGAGCTCCGGAGGGGCCTGAATCAGACCCCTCCGGCTGTGTGGGTCCGGGAAGATCAGCCGAGCGCGGACTTGACCGCGTCCGCGAGCCGCCCCGCCACCGCGCGGGCCTGCTCGATGTCGGCGGCTTCGACCATGACCCGTACGAGCGGCTCGGTGCCCGAAGGACGCAGCAGTACGCGACCGGTGGCGCCCAGCTCGCGCTCCGCATCGGCCACGGCGCCTGCCAGCTCGGCGGAGGTCTTCACCCGGGACTTGTCGACGTCCGGGACGTTGATGAGCACCTGCGGCAGCCGGTTCATGACTGCGGCCAGGTCGGCCAGCGAACGGCCGGTCGCAGCGACCCGGGCCGCCAGCATCAGACCGGTGAGCGTGCCGTCGCCGGTCGTCGCGTGGTCGAGGACGATGACGTGCCCGGACTGCTCGCCGCCCAGGGCGTAGCCCTCGGCCTTCATCGACTCCAGTACGTACCGGTCGCCGACCGCGGTCTGCACCAGCTGTACGCCCTCGCGCTCCATCGCCAGCTTGAAGCCGAGGTTGGACATGACGGTGGCGACGACGGTGTCCTTGCGCAGCGTCCCGGCCTCGCGCATCGCCAGGGCGAGCACGGCCAGAATCTGGTCCCCGTCGACTTCCTCACCCGAGCCGTCGACGGCCAGGCAGCGGTCCGCGTCGCCGTCGTGCGCGATGCCGAAGTCGGCGCCGTGCTCGACGACGGCGGCCTTCAGCAGGCCCAGGTGCGTGGACCCGCAGCCGTCGTTGATGTTGAGCCCGTCCGGGTCGGCGCCGATGGTGACGACCTCGGCCCCGGCCCGTGCGAAGGCCTCGGGCGAGACGCGGGCGGCCGCGCCGTGCGCCTCGTCGAGGACGACCTTGAGGCCGTCGAGGCGGTTCGGCAGCACGGCGATCAGATGGGCGACGTACTTGTCGAAGCCCTCGTCGTAGTCGGCGACCCGGCCGACGCCCGCGCCGGTGGGCCGCTCCCAGGGCTCGCCGGTGCGGTGCTGCTCGTAGACCGTCTCGATTCGGTCCTCGAGCTCGTCGGCGAGCTTGTGGCCGCCGCGCGCGAAGAACTTGATGCCGTTGTCCGGCATGGCGTTGTGGCTCGCGGAGAGCATCACACCGAGGTCGGCACCGAGGGCGCCGGTGAGATACGCCACGGCGGGGGTGGGCAGCACACCGACGCGCAGGACGTCGACGCCCGCGCTCGCGAGACCCGCCACGACGGCGGCCTCCAGGAACTCTCCCGACGCTCGCGGATCACGGCCGACCACGGCGGTCGGCCGATGCCCTTCAAAGGTCCCCGCTTCGGCGAGCACATGCGCCGCAGCGACTGAGAGGCCGAGCGCGAGCTCCGCCGTCAGATCCGCATTGGCGACACCGCGCACGCCGTCCGTGCCGAAGAGTCGTCCCACAGCTGTCCTCCGAAATGCTCCGAAAATGCAAGCCTCTGGGCGCCATGGCCCGTTATACGCCCGAGGTAGTTGATAAACGAACGCCCCGGCAGCACGGAGTGCCGCCGGGGCGAACGTAAGCCGTACAGGCCAGCGAGCGATTTAGCGCTTGCTGTACTGCGGGGCCTTGCGGGCCTTCTTCAGACCGGCCTTCTTGCGCTCGACCGCACGGTCGTCGCGGGAGAGGAAGCCGGCCTTCTTCAGCGGGGCGCGGTTGTTGTCCACGTCCGCCTCGTTCAGGGCGCGGGCCACACCGAGGCGCAGGGCGCCGGCCTGGCCAGAGACGCCGCCACCCGAGATGCGGGCGATGACGTCGTAGCGGTTGTCGAGCTCGAGCACCTTGAAGGGCTCGTTGACTTCCTGCTGGTGCACCTTGTTGGGGAAGTACTCCTCAAGGGTGCGACCGTTGATCTTCCACTTGCCGGTGCCCGGGACGATCCGGACGCGGGCGATGGCGTTCTTGCGACGGCCCAGGCCGGCAGCCGGCTGCGGGTCGCCGAAGCGGGACGCCATGGACTCGGAGGTGTACTCGCCCTCGACGGGGGCTTCCGACTCGAAGGTCGTCACCTCGGCGAAGGTCTCTTCGCCCTCGAGCGGGGTCTCTGCAGTGGTCTCGGCCACGATTCTCCTCAGATTTCTTTTCGTCTTAGGGGGTGGCCGGAACTACTGCGCGACCTGGGTGATCTCGAACGGGACCGGCTGCTGAGCAGCGTGCGGGTGGTTCTCGCCCGCGTAGACCTTCAGCTTCGAGAGCATCTGACGGCCCAGGGTGTTCTTGGGGAGCATGCCCTTGACGGCCTTCTCGATGGCCTTCTCGGGGCTCTTGGCGAGCAGCTCGTCGTACCGGATGGAACGCAGACCACCCGGGTAGCCGGAGTGGCGGTACGCCATCTTCTGGGTCCGCTTGTTGCCGGAGAGGTGCACCTTCTCGGCGTTGATGATGATGACGAAGTCACCAGCGTCAACGTGCGGCGCGTAGATCGGCTTGTGCTTGCCCCGCAGAAGGGTGGCGGCGGTGGTCGCCAGACGGCCCAGGACAATGTCCTGCGCGTCGATGATGTGCCACTGGCGCGTCACATCGCCGGGCTTGGGGCTGTACGTACGCACGGTCGTATGCCTTCGCTTCTTCAGTGATGGGGTCTCCCCAAGCCCGCTAGGGCTGAGGGGACGGGTCCTGACAAGGCCACCCGGACGATCACGACAGCCTTGGCGGCGCTACGGGGACGCAACCCGAGTGCCTGCCGCTGGTCATCGGCCCGGTGGACCGGCGTAAGGGCCCCTCACGTGAGATAGAGCAAGCCAATACGCATAACGAACCAGAAGAATACCCGTGGTCCCCCACCTGGGTCAAAATGCGTGCGGCCCCTTGGCCGGTTCCCGCCCCCCGCCTGCGCCCAGGGTGCCCCTGTACGGGCTGCGTGGCACCCGGTCGCGGCTCGGGACCGGGGTTGCCCCTGGGGCCGGCAGCTGCCGCGCCCAGGGGCCTTCTGGGGGCCCGTCCGCACCCGGCGGCGGGAAGCTGCCGCCCCCAGAGCGGGGGCGAAGCACTCCAGGCGGCGGAGCCCTGCACCCCACCCGGCGAGGGGCGCAGCCCCCGCCCACACCCGGCGGCGCGAAGCTGCCACACTGCCGGGGTCCGGGGCGGAGCCCCGGGATTCAGGAAGGGGCGGGGTGGCGGAAAGCCCGCCGCAGGCGCCCCCCCGCCAACACCTCACCGCGCCCGCGCCACCCTCCCCTCGTCCCACACCGGCTCCCCCGCCTCCCGCACCACCCCGTCCGCCCCGAACACCAGATACCGGTCGAACGTCTTCGCGAACCACCTGTCGTGCGTCACCGCCAGCACCGTCCCCTCGTACGCCTCCAGCCCCTCCTGCAGCGCCTCCGCCGACTCCAGGTCCAGGTTGTCCGTCGGCTCGTCCAGCAGCAGCGCCGTCGTGCCCGCCAGCTCCAGGAGCAGGATCTGGAACCGCGCCTGCTGTCCGCCCGACAGCTTCTCGAAGCGCTGGTCGCCCTGCCGCTCCAGTTCGTAGCGCCGCAGCACCGACATCGCCCCGCCCCGGTCCTTCGCGTGCTCGGTCCACAGGATGTCGACCAGCGTCCGCCCGAGCAGTTCCGGATGCGCGTGCGTCTGCGCGAAGTGCCCGGGCACCACCCGCGCCCCCAGCTTCCACTCGCCCTTGTGCGCCACGGACGCGTCGCCCGCCAGCAGCCGCAGGAAGTGCGACTTCCCGGACCCGTTGGAGCCGAGCACGGCGACCCTCTCCCCGTAGAAGATCTCCAGCGAGAACGGTTTCATCAGCCCGGTGAGCTCAAGGCCGGCGCAGGTCACCGCCCGCACCCCCGTGCGCCCGCCCCGCAGCCGCATCGTGATGTCCTGCTCGCGCGGCGGCTCGGCCGGCGGGCCCGCCTCCTCGAACTTCTTGAAGCGCGTCTGCATCGCCCGGTACCGCGACGCCATGTCGGGGCTGATCGCCGCCTGCTGCCGCAGCCGCAGCACGAGCGCGCGCAGCCGCGCGTGCTCCTCGTCCCAGCGCCGCTTCAGCTCCTCGAAGCGCGCGAACCGCTCCCGCCGCGCCTCGTGATACGTACCGAAGCCTCCGCCGTGCACCCACACGTCCGACCCCGCTGGCCCCGGCTCCACGCTCACGATCTTCTCGGCCGTCCGCGACAGCAGCTCCCGGTCGTGGGAGACGAAGAGGACCGTCTTACGGGTCTCCTTCAGCCGGTCCTCCAGCCACCGCTTCCCCGGCACGTCCAGATAGTTGTCCGGCTCGTCAAGCAGCAGCACCTCGTCGGGCCCCCGCAGCAGCGCCTCCAGCACCAGCCGCTTCTGCTCGCCGCCGCTGAGGGTGCGCACCAGCCGCCACTGCGCGCTCTCGTACGGAACACCCAGCGCGGCCGTCGTGCACATGTCCCAGACCGTCTCGGCCTCGTACCCCCGCGCCTCCGCCCAGTCGCTCAGCGCCTGCGCGTACTTCATCTGCGCGGCCTCGTCGTCGACCGTCATGATCAGGTGTTCCGCGGCATCCACGGCCGCGGCCGCTTCCCTGATCCGCGGCTGGGCCACCGACACCAGCAGGTCGCGTACGGTCCGCTCGTCCCGTACGGATCCGACGAACTGCCGCATCACGCCGAGCCCGCCGCTCGACGACACCGTCCCGCCGTGCGGCTGCAGCTCACCCGCCATCAGCCGCAGCAGGGTCGTCTTGCCCGCGCCGTTCGCCCCGACCAGGGCGACCACCGCGCCTTCGCCCACTCGGAACGAGGCGTCGCCGAGGAGGACCCGCCCGTCCGGTAGGTAGTACTCCAGATGCGCCGCCTCGAGATGTCCCATGCTCCGATTCTCACCGCCGACGTCCCCTGGGCCCAACAGGTTTAGGATGCGCGGCATGAGCTTTGGGCAGGGGGGACCCCAGTGGGGGTCCGGTGGACAGAACCAGGACCCGTACGGAGGGCAGGACCCGTACCGGGGGCAGAACTCGTACGGCGCACCTGACCCGTACGGCGCGGGCCAGGGCACGCCGGACCCGTTCGGCCTGCGGGCCAGGGCGGCAGCGGCGGACAACACCCCGGACTGGGCCGCGCTCGCCGACGCCTCCGCGGCCCGCACCCGCCGCAGGCGCTGGCTGCTGATCGGCGGCGGCGCGCTCGCCACCGCCGCGGTCGCGGGCATCGTGGCGAGCGCGATCGTCTCTTCCAACAGCGATGACAGCAACCAGTCTTCGGACAAGAACGCGAGCCAACTGCCCGCGGCCCCCGAGCTGCCCAGCGACACCACCCAGCCCGAGCCGTCCTTCTCGTCGGTCGCGCCGCTGCCCCCGCCGGACCCCAAGGACTTCATCTCCGACCGGAAGAAGGACACGGCGCCGCTCAGCGCGGAGTCCCTCTTCCCGGGCAGGAAGCTGACGATGGGCGAGCGCGTCTACGACAAGGGCGCCACGGCGCGGACCGGTGACTGTAAGTCCGTCACCAAGGGTGCCCTCGGCGCGGCTCTCGAAAGCAACGGCTGCGAACAGGTCTTCCGCGTCACCTACAGCGCGGGCGGCATCGCGGTCACCGTCGGCGTGGCCACCTTCGAGAACGAGGCCAAGGCCAAGAAGGCCGTGCAGCAGGCGTCGGGCAACATCCTGCCGCTGCCCGGCGACGGCGTCCCTGCCTTCTGCAAGGGCGGCCCGGTCTGCCGCTCGACGTACAACTCCTACGGCCGGTACGCCTACATCACGTTCACCGGTTACATCAAAGCCAAGTCCGTCACCAAGGGAGACACCAAGGCCTTCCAGATCGGCGACGACCTGGGCGAGTTCACGTTCCGTCAGATCCGCAGGCGCGGCGAGGCCCAGGCCTCAGCAGCAGCCGCCCAACCCGCCGCCTGACCCGGGCAGCGAGCGCTTGTTGCGGGCCTCCCGGTTCCGGGCGGCCAGCAACTCGTCGGCGGGGTAACCGACTTCCTCCAGCGTGAGCCCGTGCGGCCGCACCACGTGGACGGCCGAGTCCCGTACACCCGCGGCCAGTACCTTCCCCGGCCACTGGACCGGCCGGTGCCCGTCCCCCACGAACAGCAGCGCTCCGACCAGCGAGCGCACCATGTTGTGACAGAAGGCATCGGCCTTCACGGTCGCCGTGATGACCCCGGCCGCATCCCGCTCCCACGAGAGCCGCTGCAGCGTACGGATGGTCGTGGCGCCCTCGCGCTTCTTGCAGTACGCCGCGAAGTCGTGTTCGCCGACCAGCTTTTCGGCCGCGGCGTTCATGGCGTCGACGTCCAACGGCCAGTCGTGCCACAGCACATGACCGCGCAACAGCGGATCGACACCACCAGGGTTGTCGGTCACGCGGTAGGCGTACCGCCGCCAGATCGCCGAGAAGCGCGCGTTGAATCCGGCCGGAGCCTCCTCGACGCGCCAGATCCGCACATCGCGCGCGAGCCTTCCGGCCAGCCGCTTCAGCAGCTTCTCCCGGTGCTCGGCCCACACCTCCACCGGCAGATCCACATGCGCGACCTGCCCACGGGCATGCACGCCGGCGTCCGTCCGCCCGGCGACGGTCAGTTCGTACGTCTGCGAGGAGCGCGTCACCGTACGCAGCGCGTCCTCGATGTCCCCCTGGACGGTCCGCTGCCCACGGGCCTGCTTGGCCCAGCCGGAGAAGTCCCTGCCGTCGTACGACAGGTCCAGCCGCACCCGGACGTGTCCGGGCTCCACCTCGTCACTCACGTATCAGATCCTCTCAAAGCGGAACGGGCCCGCTCCCCGGAGGGAACGGGCCCGCTCGCACAGCCAGGTCAGAACGCTCAGGCGTCCTTGGCCTCGTCGGCCGGCGTGGCGTCCTCGACGACCTCGGCCTCGGCGGCCTTGGTCTCGGACTCCTTGACCGCACGCTTGGTGGCGGCCTCGGCCTCGGCGACGGTCGCCTTCTTGGCGATCTCACCCTCGACCAGCTCGATCACAGCCATCGGGGCGTTGTCGCCACGACGGTTGCCGATCTTGGTGATGCGGGTGTAGCCACCCGGGCGCTCGGCGTAGCGAGGAGCGATCTCGGTGAAGAGCGTGTGCACGATGCCCTTGTCCGTGATCGTCTGCAGCACCAGACGACGGTTGTGGATGTCGCCCTTCTTCGCCTTGGTGATCAGGCGCTCGGCGACCGGACGCAGGCGGCGGGCCTTGGCCTCGGTCGTGGTGATGCGGCCGTGCTCGAACAGCGACTTCGCGAGGTTCGCGAGAAGCAGACGCTCGTGCGCGGCGCTGCCGCCGAAACGGGCTCCCTTGGTGGGACGCGGCATGGTGTTTCTCCTTGTGATCTGCACCGGCCGTATCAGGTACCGGTGTCAGTTACCGGCGGGCGGCCGCCCGCCGGAAGTTTCCCTGAGCCGCAGGGCTCAGTACTGCTCGGTCTCCACGAAGCCCGCGTCCGCGTCGTCGTCGGCACCGAAGGCGTCGGCGGCGGCGGTCGGGTCGAATCCGGGCGGGCTGTCCTTCAGGGCCAGGCCCATGCCGGCCAGCTTCGCCTTGACCTCGTCGATCGACTTCGCACCGAAGTTGCGGATGTCGAGCAGGTCGGCCTCGGAGCGGGCGACGAGCTCACCCACGGAGTGGATGCCCTCGCGCTTGAGGCAGTTGTACGAACGAACGGTGAGCTCGAGCTCCTCGATCGGCAGCGCCAGGTCGGCAGCGAGCGCGGCGTCCGTCGGGGACGGACCCATGTCGATGCCCTCGGCGTCGATGTTGAGCTCGCGCGCCAGACCGAACAGCTCGACCAGGGTCTTACCGGCCGACGCCATGGCGTCACGCGGACGCATGGCCTGCTTGGTCTCGACATCGACGATCAGCTTGTCGAAGTCGGTGCGCTGCTCGACACGGGTCGCCTCGACCTTGTACGTGACCTTGAGCACCGGCGAGTAGATGGAGTCGACCGGGATACGGCCGATCTCCTGGCCCACCTGCTTGTTCTGCACGGCGGAGACGTAGCCGCGACCGCGCTCGACGGTCAGCTCCATCTCCAGCTTGCCCTTGCCGTTCAGCGTCGCCAGAACGAGGTCCGGGTTGTGGACCTCGACACCGGCCGGCGGGGCGATGTCAGCAGCGGTGACCAGGCCGGGACCCTGCTTGCGCAGGTACATCACGACCGGCTCGTCGTGCTCCGAGGAGACGACCAGCTGCTTGATGTTGAGGATGAGGTCGGTGACGTCCTCCTTGACGCCCGGCACGGTGGTGAACTCGTGCAGGACACCGTCGATCCGGATGCTGGTGACAGCAGCGCCGGGGATCGAGGAGAGGAGCGTACGGCGGAGCGAGTTACCGAGGGTGTAGCCGAAGCCCGGCTCCAGCGGCTCGATCACGAACCGTGAGCGGTACTCGTCGACGACCTCTTCGGTCAGCGAAGGACGCTGAGCGATAAGCATGAGAAATGCCTCCAGTCTTGGCACCCACTATTTGATGCCAACGGAACAAGGGTACGGGCGGTACGGCACCGAAGCGCCATACCGCCCGAAGTCAGGCCCCTACGGGGTCAGACGCGGCGACGCTTCGGGGGGCGGCAGCCGTTGTGCGGGGTGGGGGTGACGTCCTGGATCGAGCCGACCTCGAGGCCGGTGGCCTGGAGGGAGCGGATCGCGGTCTCACGGCCGGAGCCGGGACCCTTGACGAAGACGTCAACCTTGCGCATGCCGTGCTCCTGCGCGCGGCGGGCGGCCGACTCGGCGGCCATCTGCGCGGCGAAGGGGGTGGACTTGCGCGAGCCCTTGAAGCCGACGTGGCCGGCGGAGGCCCAGGAGATCACGTTGCCCGAGGGGTCCGTGATCGAGACGATCGTGTTGTTGAACGTGCTCTTGATGTGGGCGTGCCCGTGAGCGACGTTCTTCTTTTCCTTGCGGCGCACCTTCTTGGCAGCGCCCTGACGACCCTTGGGGGGCATCTATATCTCCTACAGGGAGGTGGTCGGTCCTACAGCGAAGACCGCTGATGAGCGTCCGCTGAGGACTACTTCTTGCCCGGCTTCTTCTTGCCGGCGATGGCGCGACGCGGGCCCTTGCGGGTACGAGCGTTCGTGCTGGTGCGCTGACCGTGGACCGGCAGGCCACGGCGGTGCCGCAGACCCTGGTAGCAGCCGATCTCGACCTTGCGGCGGATGTCGGCCTGAACCTCACGGCGGAGGTCACCCTCGGTGCGGAGGTTGGCGTCGACGTACTCGCGGATCTTGACGAGGTCCTCTTCGGCCAGGTCACGAACGCGGGTGTTCGGGTTCACGCCGGTGGTGGCGAGGATCTCCTTGGACCGGGTGCGCCCGATGCCGAAGACGTAGGTGAGGGCAACTTCCACACGCTTGTCGCGCGGGATGTCAACACCTGAAACGCGTGCCATTCAATGGCTCCAGTTGTTTTCGGGGGTCTTCCGCAGAACCGCTCCCGACCGCCGACCTCTCGCGCAAGAGAGGTGGTACGGCCCGGGTCCCCGGCCCCCGCCGGAGGTGTCGTCAGCCGTGGCTTGGACGGGCTCTGCGTATGTACGTATTACGTGCGTCGCGCGAAGAACTGCGAGGTGCAGGTCGTGCTTCAGCCCTGGCGCTGCTTGTGGCGCAGGTTGTCGCAGATGACCATGACCCGACCGTGACGGCGGATCACCTTGCACTTGTCGCAGATCTTCTTGACGCTCGGCTTGACCTTCATGGGATGTGAGGTTCTCCGGGTCAGTGCCACCACCCACGCCGGAGCGGGGTGCGGGCAAGATCTACTTGTATCGGTAGACGATCCGCCCACGCGTCAGGTCGTACGGAGACAGCTCCACGACGACCCGGTCGTCCGGGAGAATACGGATGTAGTGCATCCGCATCTTGCCGGAGATGTGCGCGAGGACCTTGTGACCGTTCTGGAGTTCCACCTTGAACATGGCGTTCGGGAGGGACTCGATCACGGTGCCCTCAATTTCGATGGCACCTTGCTTCTTGGCCACGCTTCGCCCTTCGAATCGGCTACCTTGATCAACTCACGCTCGCCGCATGCAGACACACGAGTACACGAGAGCCGACGCATCAGTCTACGCCAGGGCATCCGAAATGACGAATCCGGCAAGTCTGCCCACCCCCGGAGATCGTTAAGCCAGCGGGTCCGGCGCCACCGTGATGCCCAGCTCCGCCAGCTTCGCCCTGCCGCCATCGGGGGCCGTCAGCACCAGCGGGCCCTCCTCCGTCAAAGCCACCGAGTGTTCCCAGTGCGAGGACCACGTGCCGTCCGTCGTGATGACCGTCCAGTCGTCCTGGAGCACCTCGGTGTGCGGGGTGCCCAGCGAGACCATCGGCTCGATCGCCAGGCAGAAGCCGGGGACCAGCTTCGGGCCCTTGCCGCGCTTGCGCGAGACGTAGTTCAGCAGGTGCGGGTCCATGTGCATCTCGGTGCCGATGCCGTGGCCGCCGTACTCCTCGATGATCCCGTACCGTCCGCCGCCCGGCTTCGGCTGGCGGCGGATGTACGTCTCGATCGCACGGGAGACGTCCACCAGCCGGTTGCCGCTCTTCATCGCCGCGATACCGGCCCACATCGACTCCTCGGTGACCCGGGAGAGCTCGATCAGCTCCGGAGCGTGACCGCTGCCGACGAAGACCGTGTAGGCCGCGTCACCGTGCCAGCCGTCGATGATCGCGCCGGCGTCGACCGAGATGATGTCGCCGTCCTTGAGGACGGTCTTCTCGTCCGGGATGCCGTGCACGACCACCTCGTTGACCGAGGTGCAGATGGTCGCGGGGAAGCCGCCGTACCCGAGGAAGTTCGACTTCGCACCGTGGTCGGCGATCACCTTGCGGGCGACCTCGTCCAGATCCTTGGTGGTGGCGCCCGGCACGGCCGCTTCGCGTGTCGCCGCGTGGATCGCGGCGACGACCAGCCCCGCCTCGCGCATCTTGGCGATCTGCTCCGGGGTCTTGATCTGCACCATGGCCTTGCCTTCCACCTCTGACGTGTCTCTGCTCAACAGTAAGGCCGCGGCGTCCGTCGGACACCGCGGCCGTACCAGGAGTTACTACTGGGTACTGCTCAGCTCTTCGCGGACTTCTTCAGCGCGTCCATCGCCCGCTGCGTCACGTCCGTGACCTTGCCGAGCGCGGAGATCGTGACCACCAGGCTCTGCGCCCGGTAGTAGTCGATGATCGGCTCGGTCTGCGTGTGGTAGACCTCCAGGCGCCGGCGAACGGTTTCCTCGGAGTCGTCGTCGCGCTGGTAGAGGTCACCCCCGCAGATGTCGCAGACACCCTCGTGCTTCGACGGGGAGTACGTGACATGGAAGACATGGCTGGAGTCGTTGCGGCAGATGCGGCGACCCGCGATCCGCTTCACGACCTCGTCCTCGGGGACCTCCAGGTCGAGCACCGCGTCCAGCGTCATGCCCTCGGACTTCAGCATCGCGTCGAGCGCCTCGGCCTGCGAGACATTGCGCGGGAAGCCGTCCAGCAGAAAGCCGTTCGCGGCGTCCGGCTGTTCCATCCGGTCCTTGGCCATGCCGATGGTGACCTCGTCGGGCACCAGGTCTCCCGCGTCCATGTAGGCCTTGGCCTGGAGACCGAGCTCCGTGCCCTGGCTGATGTTGGCGCGGAAGAGGTCGCCCGTGGAGATGTGCGGGATCGACAGGTTCTTGGCAAGGTACGCAGCCTGCGTTCCCTTGCCGGCACCGGGCGGCCCGACGAGGACGATTCGCATCAGCGGAGGAACCCTTCGTAATTGCGCTGCTGGAGCTGGCTCTCGATCTGCTTCACGGTCTCCAGACCCACACCCACGATGATGAGGATGCTCGTCCCGCCGAACGGGAAGTTCTGGTTCGCGCCTCCGAAGCCTGCCAACGCCATCGTCGGGACAAGAGCAATCAGACCCAGGTACAGCGAGCCCGGCCAAGTGATCCTGTTGAGCACGTAGCTCAGGTACTCGGCAGTAGGTCGACCTGCCCGGATACCCGGGATGAAGCCACCATACTTCTTCATGTTGTCCGCGACTTCCTCGGGGTTGAACGAGATCGCCACGTAGAAGAAGGCGAAGAACACGATCAAGAGGAAGTACGTCGCGATGTAATACGGGTGGTCACCCTTGACGAAGTGCTGTTGAATCCATGTCTTCCAGCCCGCTTGGGAGTTGGAGAACTGCGCGACCAGCGCCGGGATGTAGAGCAGCGACGAGGCGAAGATGACGGGAATCACACCCGCCTGGTTCACCTTCAGCGGGATGTACGTGGACGTCCCGCCGTACGAACGCCGCCCGATCATCCGCTTCGCGTACTGAACCGGGATACGGCGCTGAGCCTGCTCGACGAAGACGACCAGGGCGACCATCACGAAGCCGATCAGGATGACGGTCCCGAACTCGATCCAGCCCTTGGCGAGCTTGCCGGTCGACTTGATGGCCCACAGGGCACCCGGGAAACCGGCGGCGATCGAGATGAACATCAGGATCGACATGCCGTTGCCGATGCCGCGGTCGGTGATGAGCTCACCGAGCCACATGACGGCGGCGGTGCCCGCGGTCATGGTGACGACCATGACGATGGTGGTGAAGATCGAGCGGTCGGGAACGATCTGGTTGCCGACGGAGCAGTTGCCGAAGAGCGCTCCGGAGCGGGCGGTGGCGACCAGGCCGGTGCCCTGCAGCACGGCGAGGGCGACCGTCAGATAGCGCGTGTACTGCGTGATCTTCGCGGTACCGGACTGGCCCTCCTTCTTGAGGGCCTCCAGCCGCGGAATGACCACGGTCAGCAGCTGCAGGATGATGCTCGCCGTGATGTACGGCATGATGCCGAGCGCGAAGATCGTGATCTGCAGCAGCGCTCCGCCACTGAACATGTTGACCAGGCCGAACAGGCTGTTGTTGCCCTTCGAAGCCTGGTCCACACACGTCTGTACGTTCTGGTAATCGACGCCAGGGACCGGGATGTGTGATCCCAGCCGGTACAGCACGATGATGGCGAGCGTGAAGAGCAGCTTCTTGCGCAGGTCGGGCGTCTTGAACGCCCGGGCGAACGCGGTGAGCACGGTGCCTCCTGCGACCCCCGCGCTACTGCGTCAGAGGTGACGGTATTGAGGATCGACGAATACGTATCAGGCATTCCGCTTGGTCCAGGTGCACAGACCACGCGGTTCGGGGGCAGAACCCCCTTTGTTTACAGCAACAGTGCACGCCACCTTACCGGCGGAAGTGCCCCCCTAGGAACGACCAACCGGGGATGCCCCATTTGAGAGGCATCCCCGGTCGATTTTCAGCTTTCAGCCACTGAACTCGTCTCAGACGAGCTCGGTGACGGTGCCGCCGGCAGCGGCAACCTTCTCCTTGGCGGAGCCGGAGACGGCGTCAACCGTCACCTGCAGCGCCACGGAGATCTCGCCCTGGCCCAGGACCTTGACGAGGCTGTTCTTGCGCACCGCACCCTTGGCGACCAGGTCGGCAACGGTGACCTCGCCACCCTCCGGGTAGAGGGCGCCGAGCTTGTCCAGGTTCACGACCTGGTACTCGGTGCGGAACGGGTTCTTGAAGCCCTTGAGCTTCGGGAGACGCATGTGGAGGGGCATCTGCCCACCCTCGAAGCGCTCCGGAACCTGGTAGCGGGCCTTGGTGCCCTTGGTGCCACGACCAGCGGTCTTACCCTTGGACGCCTCACCACGACCCACACGGGTCTTGGCGGTCTTGGCGCCCGGGGCGGGCCGGAGGTTGTGGACCTTCAGCGGGTTGTTCTCCGCCATGTCAGTCGACCTCCTCAACCGTGACGAGGTGGCGGACGGTGTGCACCATGCCGCGGAACTCGGGACGGTCCTCCTTGACAACCACGTCGTTCAGGCGCTTGAGCCCGAGCGAACGCAGGGTGTCGCGGTGGTTCTGCTTGCTTCCGATGTACGACTTCGTCTGCGTGATCTTGAGGCGGGCCATTACGCAGCACCCGCTCCCGCACGCGCACGAAGCAGAGCCGCGGGGGCGACGTCCTCGAGGGGCAGACCACGGCGAGCCGCGATCTCCTCGGGACGCTGCAGACCCTTGAGGGCCGCCACGGTCGCGTGCACGATGTTGATCGCGTTGGACGAGCCGAGCGACTTCGACAGGATGTCGTGAACGCCGGCGCACTCGAGCACAGCGCGCACCGGGCCACCGGCGATAACGCCGGTACCGGGGGAAGCAGGCTTGAGCAGGACGACGCCCGCGGCCTTCTCGCCCGTGATCGGGTGCGGGATGGTGCCCTGGATACGCGGAACCTTGAAGAAGTTCTTCTTGGCCTCTTCAACGCCCTTGGCGATGGCCGCGGGAACTTCCTTGGCCTTGCCGTATCCGACACCTACGGTGCCGTCACCGTCGCCCACCACGACCAGCGCGGTGAAGCTGAAGCGACGACCACCCTTGACAACCTTGGCAACGCGGTTGATCGCGACAACGCGCTCAACATAAGCGGTCTTCTCGGCGGCAGCGCCACCGTCGCGACCCTTCCGGTCCCGCCGCTCGCCGCCACCGGCACCGCTTCCGCGGCGCTGGGGTCCAGCCATTGGATTTACCTCTCTCTGTTACGTCCGTTAGTCCCGGAACCGGGGCTCAGAACTTCAGCCCGGCTTCGCGGGCGGCGTCAGCCAGAGCGGCAATGCGCCCGGCGTACCTGTTGCCACCACGGTCGAACACGACAGCCTCGACACCGGCAGCCTTCGCACGCTCGGCCACGAGCGCGCCGACCTGCTTGGCCTGGGCGCTCTTGTCGCCCTCGCCACCGCGGATCGAGGAGTCCAGGGTCGACGCCGACGCGAGCGTGTGGCCCGCGATGTCGTCGATGACCTGCGCCACGATGTTGCGGTTGGAGCGCGTCACGACCAGGCGCGGGCGCTCCGGCGTGCCGGAGACGTGCTTGCGGACGCGGATGTGACGACGCTTGATGGCGGCGCGCTTGTACGCGTCACCCTTGGCGATCTTTACACCGTATGCCATGGCTTACTTACCCGCCTTTCCGACCTTGCGGCGGATGACCTCGCCCGCGTACTTGACGCCCTTGGCCTTGTACGGGTCGGGCTTGCGCAGCTTGCGGATGTTCGCGGCGACCTCGCCGACCTTCTGCTTGTCGATGCCCTCGACCGAGAACTTGGTCGGCGACTCGACCTTGAAGGAGATGCCCTCGGGCGCCTCCACCAGGATCGAGTGGCTGTAACCGAGCTGGAACTCCAGGTTGGAGCCCTTCGCGGCGACGCGGTAACCGACACCGCTGATCTCGAGCGCCTTCGTGTATCCCTGGGTCACACCGGTGATCATGTTCGCCACCAGCGTGCGGGACAGGCCGTGCAGGGCCTTGTTCTGACGCTCGTCGTTGGGACGGGTGACGTTGAGAACGCCCTCCTCGCCCTTAACAATCTCGATCGGCGCGGCGACGGTGTGCGAGAGGGAACCCTTGGGGCCCTTCACCGCGACCGTGCGGCCATCGATGGTGACGTCCACACCGGCGGGAACCTGGATGGGGAGCTTGCCGATTCGCGACATTAGCTATTCCTCCGTTCCCGACTACCAGACGTAGGCGAGGACTTCCCCACCCACGCCCTTCTTCTGCGCCTGCTGGCCGGTCAGGAGACCGTGGGACGTGGAAATGATCGCCACGCCCAGGCCACCGAGAACCTTCGGCAGGTTGGTGGACTTCGCGTACACGCGCAGACCCGGCTTCGAAATGCGCTTGATGCCGGCGATCGAACGCTCGCGGTTCGGGCCGAACTTCAGCTCCAGGACGAGGTTCTTGCCGACCTCGGCGTCCTCGACCTTCCAGCCGGTGATGAAGCCCTCCTGCTGGAGGATCTCCGCGATGTGCGACTTGATCTTGCTGTGCGGCATCACGACGGAGTCGTGGTATGCCGAGTTCGCGTTACGCAGACGCGTGAGCATGTCTGCGATGGGATCAGTCATGGTCATGAATTGGCCTTCGGCCTCTCTCGCCGGGGTTTCCTGTATGCGCCATCCCTCTCCCCACTCAGTGGCGGGACGGGTGCGGTGCGGGGACCTACGGCGTAGTAAGTCGGTCAGGGCGGCGGGCGCCCAACCCCACAAGCCTACGGCATGTGAAGGAGGGCTCCCGCCGACCAGATACTTACCGAGAGCCTCCGGTAATTCCCAAGTAGGGAATTACCAGGAGCTCTTGGTCACGCCCGGCAGCTCGCCACGGTGAGCCATCTCACGAAGGCACACGCGGCACAGGCCGAACTTGCGGTACACGGAGTGGGGACGACCGCAGCGCTGGCAGCGGGTGTACGCACGCACACCGAACTTGGGCTTACGAGCAGCCTTGGCAATAAGAGCCTTCTTCGCCATCTCGCTTACGCCTCCTTGAACGGGAAGCCGAGGTGACGAAGGAGCGCGCGGCCCTCAGCGTCGTTGGTCGCCGTGGTGACCACGGTGATGTCCATACCCCGGACGCGGTCGATCTTGTCCTGGTCGATCTCGTGGAACATGACCTGCTCCGTGAGACCGAAGGTGTAGTTGCCACGGCCGTCGAACTGCTTGGGGGACAGACCACGGAAGTCGCGGATGCGCGGAAGCGCGAGCGACAGGGTGCGGTCCAGGAACTCCCACATGCGGTCGCCACG
This sequence comes from Streptomyces sp. NBC_00322, assembly GCF_036147535.1. Taxonomy (NCBI): domain Bacteria; kingdom Bacillati; phylum Actinomycetota; class Actinomycetes; order Kitasatosporales; family Streptomycetaceae; genus Streptomyces; species Streptomyces sp. NBC_00322. Next base: position 3,760,300 of record NZ_CP108019.1, read on the forward strand.
AAGCGTGACGTGGGCACCGATCGGCTGGCCCTCACGCAGCTTGAACTGCGCGATGGACTTACGGGCCTTGGTGACGGCCGGCTTCTGGCCGGTGATCGTGGTGAGGTCGCGAATCGCGCCGTCGATCAGCTTGGAGTCGCGGGCGGCGTCGCCCACACCCATGTTGACCACGATCTTGACGAGGCCGGGCACCTGCATGACGTTCTCGAACGAGAACTCCTCACGCAGCTTGCCCGCGATCTCCTCGCGGTACTTCGTCTTCAGACGCGGAGTGGTGGTGGTAGCCATCAGATGTCCTCACCCGTCCGCTTGGCAACGCGGATCTTGTTGCCCTCGTCGTCGAAGCGGTAACCGACACGCGTGACGACCTTGTTGCCGTCCTTCTCCACGACGAGCTGAACGTTGCTCACGTGGACGGGGGCCTCGGTCGTGACGATGCCACCGGTCTGCGAACCGCGAGCGGTCTGACCGGCCTTGGTGTGCTTCTTGACCCGGTTGACACCCTCGACCAGGACGCGGTCCTCACGGGGGAAGGCCGCGATGACCTTGCCCTGCTTGCCCTTGTCCTTGCCGGTGATGACCTGAACCAGGTCGCCCTTCTTGATCTTCATGCTTACAGCACCTCCGGCGCGAGCGAGATGATCTTCATGAACTTCTTCTCGCGCAGCTCACGGCCCACCGGGCCGAAGATACGGGTGCCGCGAGGGTCGCCGTCGTTCTTCAGAATGACAGCGGCGTTCTCGTCGAAGCGGATGTACGAGCCGTCCTGGCGGCGGCGCTCCTTGACGGTGCGAACGATGACCGCCTTGACGACGTCACCCTTCTTCACGTTGCCACCGGGGATCGCGTCCTTGACGGTGGCGACAATGACGTCACCGATGCCCGCGTAGCGGCGACCGGAGCCACCGAGAACACGGATGCAAAGGATCTCCTTGGCACCAGTGTTGTCGGCGACACGCAGTCGCGACTCCTGCTGGATCACGTCTATCTCCTGTTTGTCTGCCGGTTCCCGGCCGGGGCTGTACTGGACAGCCCCGGCCGAGCCTGGCGGAACCGACTCGAAGGGTTACCCCTTCAAGTAATTACTTGGCCTTCTCGAGGATCTCGACGATGCGCCAGCGCTTGGTCGCCGACAGCGGACGCGTCTCCATGATGAGGACGCGGTCGCCGACGCCGGCAGCGTTCTGCTCGTCGTGCGCCTTGAGCTTGTTCGTACGGCGGATGACCTTGCCGTACAGCGCGTGCTTCACGCGGTCCTCGACAGCGACGACGACGGTCTTGTCCATCTTGTCGCTGACGACCAGACCCTCACGGGTCTTGCGGAAACCGCGGTCGATCTTGTTCTCAGTCACGTTGCTCTCGCTCATCAGGCGCTCTCCACCGTCTCGATGCCCAGCTCGCGCTCACGCATCAGGGTGTAGATCCGCGCGATGTCCTTCCGGACGGCCTTCAGCCGACCGTGGTTCTCGAGCTGACCGGTCGCCGCCTGAAAGCGGAGGTTGAACAGCTCTTCCTTGGCCTCGCGGAGCTTGGCAACAAGCTCCTCGTTGCCCAGTTCGCGCAGCTCGGACGCCTTGGTACCGGTAGACATCACGACTCACCTGCCTCGCGCCGAACGATCCGGCACTTCATCGGAAGCTTGTGAGCAGCGCGGGTAAGCGCCTCACGCGCAATCTTCTCGTTCGGGTAGGACAGCTCGAACATCACCCGACCGGGCTTGACGTTCGCGATCCACCACTCCGGGGAACCCTTACCGGAACCCATGCGGGTCTCGGCAGGCTTCTTCGTCAGCGGACGGTCCGGGTAGATGTTGATCCAGACCTTGCCGCCACGCTTGATGTGGCGGGTCATCGCGATACGAGCCGCCTCGATCTGGCGGTTGGTCACGTACGCCGGAGTGAGGGCCTGAATGCCGTACTCGCCGAACGCAACCTGCGTACCACCCTTGGACATACCGCTGCGCTTGGGGTGGTGCTGCTTGCGGTGCTTGACCCTACGGGGGATCAGCATGTCGGTCAGGCCTCCGTTCCGGTGCTCTCAGCAGCCGGAGCAGCGGCAGCGGCGGGAGCCTCGGCCTTGGGGGCCTCGGCTGCCGGCGCGGACTGCTGCGGCTTGCGGCCGCGACCGCCACCACGCTCGCCACCACGGCCACCGCGGCCGGCCGGGCGGTCGGTGCCGCCTCGGGCCGGACGGTTGCCGGCGCGGGCAGCGGCGTTCTCGGCGCGGACCTCGGCGATGTTCTTGACGTCGCCCTTGTAGATCCAGACCTTCACACCGATACGGCCGAAGGTCGTCTTGGCCTCGAAGAAGCCGTAGTCGACGTTCGCACGGAGCGTGTGCAGGGGCACGCGGCCCTCGCGGTAGAACTCCGAGCGGGACATCTCGGCGCCGCCGAGACGGCCACCGCACTGGATCTTGATGCCCTTGGCGCCGGCCTTCATCGTGCCCTGCATGCTCTTACGCATGGCGCGACGGAAGGAGACGCGGGAGGAGAGCTGCTCGGCGACGGCCTGGGCCACCAGCTGAGCGTCCACCTCGGGGTTCTTGACCTCGAGGATGTTCAGCTGGACCTGCTTGCCGGTCAGCTTCTCCAGCTCGCCGCGGATGCGGTCGGCCTCGGCGCCACGGCGACCGATGACGATGCCCGGGCGGGCGGTGTGGATGTCAACGCGGACGCGGTCGCGGGTGCGCTCGATCTCAACCTTCGAGATACCGGCTCGCTCCATGCCCTTCGTCATCATGCGACGAATGGCGACGTCTTCCTTGACGTAGTCCTTGTACAGCTTGTCGGCGTACCAACGGGACTTGAAGTCCGTGGTGATGCCGAGCCGGAACCCATGCGGGTTAACCTTCTGGCCCATTACCGGGTTCCTTCCTTGCTGCTGACGACCACGGTGATGTGGCTGGTCCGCTTACGGATCCGGTAGGCACGGCCCTGAGCACGCGGACGGAACCGCTTCAGGGTCGGGCCCTCGTCCACGTACGCCTCGCTGATAACCAGCGAAGAGGCGTCGGTGTGGTCGTAGTTGTGCGCGGCGTTGGCAATGGCGCTGTCAAGCACCTTGCTGACCGGCACGCTCGCGGCCTGCGGGGCGAAACGCAGGACCGCCTGAGCCTCCGTGGCATCCATGCCACGGATGAGGTCCACCACGCGGCGGGCCTTCATGGGCGTGACGCGGATGTACCGCGCCTGGGCCCTGGCTTCCATGGTTGTCCCTTCGGTGTAAGTCATAGTCAGTCACCCCGCGTTAGCGGCGCTTCGACTTCCGGTCGTCCTTGACGTGGCCGCGGAAGGTGCGAGTCGGCGAGAACTCGCCGAGCTTGTGGCCGACCATCGACTCGGTGACGAACACCGGGACGTGGATCTTGCCGTTGTGCACCGCGATCGTGTGGCCGAGCATGGCCGGGATGATCATCGAGCGACGGGACCAGGTCTTGATGACGTTCTTGGTGCCTGCTTCGTTCTGTACGTCCACCTTCTTGATGAGGTGGTCGTCGACGAAGGGCCCCTTCTTGAGACTGCGCGGCATCTAAACCCGCTCCTAGCGCTTCTTGTTCGTCTTGCGGCGGCGGACGATGTACTTGTTGCTCGCCTTCTTGGGAGAACGAGTACGACCCTCCTTCTGACCCCACGGGCTGACCGGGTGGCGACCACCGGAGGTCTTGCCCTCACCACCACCGTGCGGGTGGTCGACCGGGTTCATGGCGACACCGCGGACGGTCGGGCGGACGCCCTTCCAGCGCAGACGGCCGGCCTTGCCCCAGTTGATGTTCGACTGCTCGGCGTTGCCGACCTCGCCGATGGTGGCGCGGCAGCGGACGTCGACCAGGCGAATCTCGCCGGACGGCATACGCAGGTGGGCCATCTGGCCCTCCTTCGCCAGCAGCTGCACGGAGGCACCCGCGGAGCGGGCGAACTTCGCGCCGCCGCCGGGCCGCAGCTCGATGGCGTGGATGGTCGTACCGACCGGGATGTTGCGCAGCGCCAGGTTGTTGCCGGGCTTGATGTCGGCGGCCGGGCCGTTCTCGACACGGTCGCCCTGCGTCAGGCCCTTGGGCGCGATGATGTAGCGCTTCTCGCCGTCTGCGTAGTGCAGAAGCGCGATGCGCGCGGTGCGGTTCGGGTCGTACTCGATGTGAGCGACCTTGGCCGGCACGCCGTCCTTGTCGTGACGACGGAAGTCGATCACGCGGTAGGCGCGCTTGTGGCCACCGCCCTGGTGACGGACGGTCACACGACCGGTGTTGTTACGGCCGCCCTTGCTGTGCAGGGGGCGGACCAGCGACTTCTCCGGCGTGGACCGCGTGATCTCGACAAAGTCGGCGACGCTGGAGCCACGACGGCCCGGGGTCGTCGGCTTGTACTTGCGGATACCCATTTCTCAGTCCTCGTCCGATTCCGGACGACTCGACCTCCGTCAGGAGGTCGGGCCGCCGAAGATGTCGATACGGTCGCCCTCAGCGAGGGTCACGATGGCGCGCTTGGTGTTGGCGCGCTTGCCGAAACCGGTCTTGGTGCGCTTGCGCTTACCCTGACGGTTGATCGTGTTGACCCCGGTGACCTTGACCGAGAAGACCGCCTCGACGGCCTGCTTGATCTGGGTCTTGTTGGAGCCGGGCGCGACGATGAACGTGTACTTGTTCTCGTCGAGCAGGGCGTAGCTCTTCTCGGACACAACCGGCTTGACGAGAACGTCGCGCGGGTCCGTGAAGGTCTTGCTGGTTACGGTCGCCTCGGACATCAGGCGTCGCTCCCTTCGGTCTCAGCGGCCTTGGGGCCAGACACGAAGGACTCGAAAGCGGCCTGAGTGAAGACCACGTCGTCGGAGACGAGCACGTCGTACGTGTTCAGCTGGCCCGGCTCCAGGAGGTGCACCTGGGGCAGGTTGCGGGCGGAGAGCCACGCGGCCTCGTCGGCCCGCTCGACAACCAGGAGCACGTGCTTGCGCTCGCTGATCTTGCCCAGCAGGGTCTTCGCGGCCTTGGTGGACACGTCACCGTCGACCACGCCGGTGACGACGTGGATACGGCTGTTGCGGGCCCGGTCCGAGAGGGCACCGCGCAGGGCGGCAGCCTTCATCTTCTTCGGGGTCCGCTGCGAGTAGTCACGCGGCGTGGGGCCGTGTACGACGCCACCGCCGGCGAACTGCGGCGCACGGGTCGAACCCTGACGGGCGCGGCCGGTGCCCTTCTGACGGTAAGGCTTCCTACCGCCACCACGGACCTCGCCACGGCGCTTGACCTTGTGCGTGCCCTGACGGGCGGCGGCCAGCTGCGCGACGACGACCTGGTGGAGCAGCGGGATGCTGACCTTGGCGTCGAAGATCTCGGCCGGGAGCTCGACGGTCCCGGACTTGTCGCCGGAGGGCGACAGAATGTCAATGGTGCTCATAGTCCTCAGACCCCCTTGGCCGCAGTGCGGACGAGGACGAGGCCGCCGTTCGGACCAGGAACCGCGCCCTTGATGAGCAGCAGGCCCTTCTCCGCGTCAACCGCGTGGATGGTCAGGTTCTGGGTGGTGACCCGCTCGTTGCCCATGCGGCCCGCCATGCGCATGCCCTTGAAGACACGCCCAGGGGTGGCGCAGCCACCGATGGAACCGGGCGAGCGGTGCTTGCGCTGGGTACCGTGACCGGCGCCGAGGCCCTTGAAGTTGTGACGCTTCATGACACCGGCGAAGCCCTTGCCCTTGCTCTTGCCCGTGACGTCAACCTTGACGCCGGACTCGAACACCTCGGCAGTGATCTCCTGGCCGAGCGTGTACTCGCTGGCGTCGGAGATACGGAGCTCCACCAGGTGGCGGCGCGGGGTTACGTCGGCCTTGGCGAAGTGACCCTTGAGGGGCTTGTTCACCTTGCGAGGGTCGATCTCGCCGAAGGCGATCTGGACCGACTCGTAGCCGTCGGAGTCATTCGTACGGACCTGGGTAACGACACAGGGCCCGGCCTTGACGACAGTGACCGGGACGACACGGTTGTTCTCGTCCCAGACCTGGGTCATGCCGAGCTTCTCGCCCAGGACGCCCTTGATCTGCTTAGCCATCTCTTCCGCGCCTCTCAGAGCTTGATCTCGATGTCAACGCCGGCCGGAAGGTCCAGGCGCATCAACGAGTCAACGGTCTTGGGCGTCGGGTCGAGGATGTCGATCAGGCGCTTGTGCGTGCGCATCTCGAAGTGCTCGCGCGAGTCCTTGTACTTGTGCGGCGACTTGATGACGCAGTACACGTTCTTCTCAGTGGGCAGCGGCACCGGGCCTGCAACCGACGCACCAGTGCGGGTCACCGTCTCGACGATCTTCTTCGCCGAAGAGTCGATGACCTCGTGGTCGTAGGCCTTGAGCCGGATGCGGATCTTCTGTCCCGCCATGGCTACTCAGTAGTCCTGTCTCTCGTAACGCTCTGGAACTCGGCGGGTACTGCATTCTTCTCCGACCCACGCGGTCGGGCGTGTCGCACTCCCTCTACGAAGATCTCCCGAAGGATTTCCCAACCAAGGGGGTGCGGGCCGTAGCCGCGCATCGGGGGAAGAACACCCACCGAGTGCCTGGTCGGTACCCCGCTGACACTTCCCGGAAGATTCCCGTACGTCCGCTCCAGCGCTGCCTTACGACAGATGGGGCGACGAGTACTGTGGGACTCGCTTCCGGTCCTCCCGGCGGGAGGCGCGCAGCATTGGCACTCAACCGAGCAACCTGGCTAGTGTGCCATATGGGGCAGACCCCTGGCCAATCGTGGCCGGAGAGAGTACCCCACTGATCCGCTTCTCACCCACGCCCTTGCGACGCGAGGCAACCTCGCGTGTCGATCGGCCGTCTTGCTGAGCGCGGACGGCCTGTGACCAGCCCAGTCCGCCCTTATCTGAGTGTGAGAGTACGCAGCAAGGGGGGCCTGTCTGCCCGCTGCGGGGGAAGCGGACGGAGCGGGACAGATGAACATCGCGCATGCCCGGGGGGCGGCTGCCGCGCGCCTCAGCGGCCCGAGCAGACGGAATGTGGTCAGCGCCACAGCTGCCGTCGCCGCGGCCGCCGCTCTCAGCTCCTGCTCCGTACCCGCCCAGCGGCGCTCCTACCCCACCGCGGACCCCGCACCCGGCATGCCCATCGCCAACTCCCGGCGGGCGCAGCTGATGCAGATACTCGCCCATCCCGACGACGATCTGTACTTCATGAACCCCGACACCCAGCGGATGCTGGACGCCGGGGTTCCACTGGTCTGCGTGTACGCCACCGCGGGCGAGCACGAGGGCATCAACCACATACCGGGCAACACCGACGTCCCGGCGGACAAGGCGGCCTACTCCTCGGCCCGTCACCAGGGCCTGCGCCAGGCCTACGCGTCCCTGCTCGGGCTCGGCAGGTTCACCGAGTGGACCAAGGACGTCGCCTCGCTGCAGGGCGGCCACGGTGCCGAGATCAACATCCTCGTCAACGGCTACCGCAGGGTCGAGCTGATCTTCCTCAACCTCCCCATGCACACCAGGCGCCGGTACATGGCCCTGCCCAGCCTGTGGCGGGACCGCGCCCTGGGGCTGACCACCGTCGTCGCCGCCGACTCCCCGCTGCGCAGGGCCGTCTCGTACGACTACGACGCGCTCGTCGACGTACTGGTCGGGCTGATGGAGCAGTACCGGCCGACCGTCATCCAGACCCTGGACCCCGACCCGGACATCCAGCACAGCGACGAGGCGACCCGCACGACGGACAGCGAGCAGCGCGGCTACTCGGATCACGCCGACCACACCGCGGTCGCCTCCTTCAGCTGGGCCGCCATGGTCCGCTGGGTCGCCCGTGCGACGAAGGACGGCGGCCATGTGCCCGCCTTCGTCGCCACCGCGTTCCGCGGCTACTACAACCGCCACTGGCCCAAGAACCTCCCGGCCGCGGTGCTCAAGGAGAAGGCCGGGAACCTCGTCCCGTACGGCGGCGACCCGCAGTGGGAGTGCGGCAACCCGTCCGGCTGCGGCGACTACAGCGTCGGCGGCATCCGTCCGCTCAAGAACAAGAAGGGCTGGGTCCGCTCCACCCACTACCGCCACCCCGGCGCCCGCACCGTCGTCGCCGCCGAGCCGTCCGGCCGGCTGGTCGCCTACGGGGTGCTCGGGCTGCGTGCGGTCCGCTGGCGCGAGACCAGTCCGGCCAGTGGGCAGTGGGGCAACCCGGACGACCTCGGCGGCGGCCCGCTCGCGCCCGCGCTGGGCGGCGCAACGCTGAAGGACGGCCGTCAGTTGCTGTTCGCGCTGCGCTTCGCCGAGCTCGGCGGCCGCGGCGGGCCCAACCGGCGCGAGGTCGTCCTGCTGGAGCAGGGCTCCCCCGGCGGCGCGTTCCTGGCCTGGAAGGGGCTCGGCAACCCCGAGCGGGGCGACGACCGCGGCCGGCGCATCGGCGTCCCGGTCGCCGTCGCGGCTCCCGACGGCCGGGTCCATCTCTTCGTCCGCAACGCCGACAAGGGCATCAGCACACGGGTCCGCGACACCTCAGGGGACTGGGACCGCTGGCGCGACCTCGGCGGCGAGGAGATCCAGGACGGCCTGTCGACGGTCGTGGACCGCGCGGGCCGGGTCCATGTCTTCGCCGCCGGCCGCGAGGGCGTCCACCACTGGACGCAGGACACGATGGGCCTGCCGCTCACTTACCGCGCGGACGGCGGCCTGCCGGTGCCCGGGGACCCGATCGCCCCGGTGCTGACCCATGACGGCGGCATAGAGCTGTACTACCGCGGGCCGACAGCCCCGGCCGTGATGGCCGTACGCGCCGGGGGCGCCCCCGCACGGCCCCGCAAGGAGGGCTTCGGCGGCTACGGCCCGGTGAGCGTGGCCGCGGCGCCCGGCGGCCCGGTACTGCTCGGCAAGGACACCCGCGGACGACTCCAACTCCGCACCGGCAGAAGGCTTCTGACGCGCACTCGGGGCATGGCGGCACTGGACGCGCCCGCCCTTCACATAGGCCGCTCGGGCGCCACCGTGGTGGGCCTGGGGGCAGACGCGCACCCCTGGACCTGGCTGCCCGAGGCAGGAACCGCCGGCTGATCCGGCTTCAGCGCACAGGCAAACAGACGCAGCAAAGGGGCCCCGCACCGAAGTGCGGGGCCCCAGCTGTTGCTCCAGGAGCAACCAGGTCAGATCAGCAATTACTTGTTGATCTTGATGACCTGGCCGGCGCCCACAGTCCGGCCACCCTCACGGATGGCGAACTTGAGGCCCTCCTCCATGGCGACCGGCTGAATCAGGTTGACCGTCATGGTGGTGTTGTCGCCCGGCATGACCATCTCGGTGCCCTCGGGGAGGGTCACAACGCCGGTCACGTCCGTGGTACGGAAGTAGAACTGCGGGCGGTAGTTGTTGAAGAAGGGGGTGTGACGACCACCCTCGTCCTTCGACAGGATGTAGGCCTGGGCCTCGAACTCGGTGTGCGGCGTGACCGAACCGGGCTTGATGATGACCTGGCCGCGCTCGACGTCCTCGCGCTTGATGCCACGGAGGAGCAGACCGACGTTCTCACCGGCCTGGCCCTCGTCGAGCAGCTTGCGGAACATCTCGATGCCGGTGACCGTGGTGGTGGTCTTCTCCTGCTTGATGCCCACGATGTCAACGGTCTCGTTGACCTTGAGGACGCCACGCTCGATACGACCGGTGACGACGGTGCCACGACCGGTGATCGTGAAGACGTCCTCGATCGGCATCAGGAACGGCTTGTCGACGTCACGCTCGGGCTGCGGGATGGACTCGTCGACGGCCTTCATCAGGTCGAGGACGGTCTGGCCCCACTCCTTGTCGCCCTCGAGCGCCTTGAGCGCCGAGACCTTGACGACCGGAAGGTCGTCGCCCGGGAACTCGTACTCGGAGAGCAGCTCGCGGACCTCGAGCTCGACGAGCTCCAGGATCTCCTCGTCGTCCACCATGTCGGCCTTGTTCAGGGCGACAACGATGTACGGAACGCCGACCTGGCGGGCCAGGAGCACGTGCTCCTTGGTCTGCGGCATCGGGCCGTCGGTCGCGGCGACGACGAGGATGGCGCCGTCCATCTGCGCCGCACCCGTGATCATGTTCTTGATGTAGTCCGCGTGACCGGGGCAGTCGACGTGCGCGTAGTGACGCGACTCCGTCTGGTACTCGACGTGCGCGATCGAGATCGTGATACCGCGCTGGCGCTCCTCAGGAGCCTTGTCGATCTGGTCGAAGGCCGAGGCCTCGTTCAGGTCCGGGTACGCGTCATGCAGCACCTTGGTAATGGCGGCCGTGAGGGTCGTCTTACCGTGGTCGATGTGACCGATGGTGCCGATGTTGACGTGCGGCTTAGTCCGCTCGAACTTCGCCTTCGCCACTGGGTCCTCCTGTGGAGTGGTTCTGTACGCCTTGCTTCATCGGCGCCAGGTGATCTTTGCTGGGATGCCGGGGCCCGGGGCATTCCGGCCGCATTACTTGCGTAGCGGCTGGAATGCCCCCGCAGGCTCCGGTGACAAGCCTAAAGCGTGTACTCGGGAGAGTTACTCGCCCTTGGCCTTCGCGATGATCTCCTCGGCGACGTTCCGCGGAACCTCGGCGTAGGAGTCGAACTGCATCGAGTAGCTTGCGCGACCCGAGGTCTTGCTGCGGAGGTCTCCGACGTAGCCGAACATCTCCGAGAGCGGCACGAGGCCCTTGACGACGCGGGCGCCGCTGCGCTCGTCCATGGCCTGAATCTGGCCACGGCGGGAGTTGAGGTCGCCGATGACATCGCCCATGTAGTCCTCGGGCGTGGTGACCTCGACGGCCATCATCGGCTCGAGAAGCACCGGGGACGCCTTGCGAGCACCCTCCTTGAACGCCTGCGAACCGGCGATCTTGAAGGCGAGCTCGGAGGAGTCGACCTCGTGGTAGCCGCCGTCGAGAAGAGTGACGCGGACGCCCACCATCTCGTAGCCGGCCAGAATGCCGAACTGCATGGCTTCCTGCGCACCCGCGTCCACCGAGGGGATGTACTCACGGGGGATGCGGCCACCGGTGACCTTGTTCACGAACTCGTAGGTCGCGTCGCCGCCCTCGATGGGCTCCAGCGCGATCTGCACCTTCGCGAACTGACCGGTACCACCGGTCTGCTTCTTGTGCGTGTAGTCGATACGCTCGACGGCCTTGCGGATCGTCTCGCGGTACGCGACCTGCGGCTTGCCGACGTTCGCCTCGACGCGGAACTCGCGCCGCATGCGGTCGACGAGCACCTCGAGGTGAAGCTCGCCCATACCACCGATGATGGTCTGGCCGGTCTCCTCGTCCGAGTGGACCTGGAAGGAGGGGTCCTCCTCCGCGAGACGCTGGATGGCGACACCCAGCTTCTCCTGGTCACCCTTGGACTTGGGCTCGATCGCGACCTGGATGACCGGCGCCGGGAAGTCCATGGACTCCAGGATCACCGGGTTCTTGTCGTCGCACAGCGTCTCACCGGTGGTGGTCTGCTTCAGGCCCATGACGGCGACGATGTCGCCGGCGCCCACCGCGTCGATCTCCTCACGCTTGTTCGCGTGCATACGGTAGATCTTGCCGATGCGCTCCTTCTTGCCCTTGGTGGGGTTCAGCACAGCGGTGCCGGACTCCAGGCGACCCGAGTAGACCCGGATGAAGGTGAGCTTGCCCAGGTGCGGGTCGCTCGCGATCTTGAAGGCCAGGGCGGCCAGCGGCTCGTCCTCGGACGGCTTGCGCGTGATGACCTTCTCCGCGTCCTTGACGTCGTGGCCATCAATGCCTTCGACGTCCAGGGGGGAGGGGAGGTAGCGCACAACCGCGTCGAGCAGGGGCTGGACACCCTTGTTCTTGAACGCGGTACCGCAGAAGACGGGGGTGACGGTGGTGCCGCCGCCCTTGCCGGACGCGATGGTGATACGACGGATCGCGGCATACAGCTGCTCCTCGGTGGGCTCGACGCCCTCCAGGTACAGCTCCATGATCTCTTCGTCGTTCTCCGCGACGGTCTCGACCAGCTTGCCGCGCCACTCCTCGGCGGCCTCGGTGTGCGTGGCCGGGATGTCGACGACGTCGTACATCTCGCCCTTGGTGGCCTCGGCGGACCAGACAAGAGCCTTCATACGAACGAGGTCGACGATGCCCTTGAAGTCTGCCTCGGCACCGATCGGCAGCTGCATCACGATCGGGGTCGCGCCGAGGCGGTCCACGATCATGTCGACACAGCGGTGGAACTCGGCGCCGGTGCGGTCGAGCTTGTTGACGAAGCAGATACGCGGAACGCCGTAGCGGTCCGCCTGACGCCAGACGGTCTCGGACTGCGGCTCAACGCCGGCGACACCGTCGAACACCGTGACGGCACCGTCGAGCACGCGGAGCGAACGCTCCACCTCGACCGTGAAGTCGACGTGACCCGGGGTGTCGATGATGTTGATGGTGTGATCGACGTCCTCGAGCGGCCAGTGACAGGTCGTCGCGGCGGACGTGATCGTGATGCCGCGCTCCTGCTCCTGCTCCATCCAGTCCATCGTGGCAGCGCCGTCGTGGACCTCACCGATCTTGTAGCTCACACCGGTGTAAAACAGGATGCGCTCGGTGGTCGTCGTCTTGCCCGCGTCGATGTGGGCCATGATCCCAATGTTGCGGACCTTGGCCAGGTCAAGCGAAGTGGTGGCCATAAGGCTCAATCTTCTCTCGGTCTCGATGTGGGTAGCGACTACCAGCGGTAGTGCGCGAAGGCCTTGTTGGACTCGGCCATCTTGTGCGTGTCCTCACGCTTCTTGACCGAAGCGCCGAGGCCGTTGGAGGCGTCGAGCAGTTCGTTCATGAGGCGCTCGGTCATGGTCTTCTCGCGACGGGCGCGGGAGTAACCCACGACCCAGCGGAGCGCGAGGGTGCCGGCGCGACCGGGCTTGACCTCGATCGGCACCTGGTAGGTGGCGCCACCGACGCGGCGGGACTTGACCTCGAGAGTCGGCTTGACGTTCTCGAGAGCGCGCTTCAGCGTGATGACCGGGTCAGCGCCGGTCTTCTCGCGGAGGCCTTCCATGGCGCCGTAGACGATCCGCTCGGCAGTGGAACGCTTGCCGTTGAGCAGGATCTTGTTGATCAGCGACGTGACAAGAGGAGAACCGTAGACCGGGTCGATGATGACCGGGCGCTTCGGGGCGGGGCCCTTACGAGGCATTCTTACTTCTCCTTCTTGGCGCCGTAGCGGCTGCGGGCCTGCTTGCGGTTCTTGACACCCTGGGTGTCCAGGGAACCGCGGATGATCTTGTAGCGAACACCCGGCAGGTCCTTCACACGGCCACCACGCACGAGCACGATGGAGTGCTCCTGCAGGTTGTGTCCCTCACCCGGAATGTAGGCCGTGACCTCGATGCCGGAGGTCAGACGCACACGCGCGACCTTCCGCAGGGCCGAGTTCGGCTTCTTCGGGGTGGTCGTGAACACACGCGTGCAGACGCCGCGGCGCTGAGGAGAACCCTCGAGTGCGGGCGTCTTGTTCTTCTCGACCTTGTCCTGCCGGCCCTTCCGGACCAGCTGCTGGATCGTAGGCACTACTTCTCCGGTTTCTGTGTGCCGTATGTGAAACTAACCTGGAACGTCGCCGACCCACGCGGTCGGGTGTGTCGAATGCTGCAGGCTCCCCCGAAAAGGGAAGAGAGCGCAGATTACGGTGGCCTTTCGCAGACTCGCCATGCGGTTGAGGACACGCACACGAGCCCAGGCACACCCCAGGCACAAGGTCAGAGCGTACCTACCGCATCGGCTCCGGTCAAAACAAATGCACACGCGCAGGACACACCAGCCTGCAATGTACGACACAGGGCGGCCATCCGCGAGGGATGACCGCCCTGTGGGCGTACGCTGCGTCATTCCGGGGGACGCCCCCGGAACCCCCAGCTCTTACTGGTTGTACGGACCGTAGTCGTAGTCCTCCAGCGGAACGGCCTGGCCGGAGCCGGTGCCGAACGGCGAGTAGTCGATGTCGTCGTAGCCGACGGCCGAGTACATCGCGGCCTTGGCCTCCTCGGTGGGCTCCACCCGGATGTTGCGGTAACGGGACAGGCCCGTACCGGCCGGGATGAGCTTACCGATGATGACGTTCTCCTTGAGCCCGATCAGGGAGTCCGACTTGGCGTTGATCGCCGCGTCGGTCAGAACCCTGGTCGTCTCCTGGAAGGACGCCGCGGACAGCCACGACTCGGTCGCCAGCGAGGCCTTGGTGATACCCATCAGCTGCGGACGGCCGGAGGCGGGGTGACCGCCCTCGGTGACCACACGACGGTTCTCGGTCTCGAACTTCGAGCGCTCGACGAGCTCGCCCGGCAGCAGTTCCGCGTCGCCGGACTCGATGATCGTCACACGGCGCAGCATCTGCCGGATGATGATCTCGATGTGCTTGTCGTGGATCGACACACCCTGCGAGTTGTAGACCTTCTGGACCTCGCCGACCAGGTGGACCTGGACCGCGCGCTGACCGAGGATCCGCAGCACGTCGTGCGGGTTGGTGGCACCCACGGTGAGCTTCTGGCCCACCTCGACGTGGTCGCCCTCGCCCACCAGCAGACGGGCACGCTTCGAGATCGGGAACGGCGTCTCGTCGCTGCCGTCGTCGGGGGTGACGACGATCTTCTTGGTCTTCTCGGTCTCCTCGATACGGATGCGGCCTGCCGCCTCCGAGATCGGGGCGACACCCTTGGGCGTACGAGCCTCGAAGAGCTCGACGACACGGGGCAGACCCTGGGTGATGTCGTCACCGGCCACACCACCGGTGTGGAAGGTACGCATCGTGAGCTGGGTACCGGGCTCACCGATGGACTGGGCGGCGATGATGCCGACCGCCTCACCGATGTCGACCAGCTTGCCGGTGGCCAGCGAACGGCCGTAGCAGAAGGCACAGGTGCCGACCGCCGACTCACAGGTCAGGACCGAGCGGGTCTTGACCTCCTCGACGCCCGCGGCGACGACCGCGTCGATGAGCACATCGCCCAGGTCGACATTGGCCGGCGCGATGACCTTGCCGTCGACGACAACGTCTTCGGCGAGCATGCGGGCGTACACGGACGTCTCGACGTCCTCCGCCTTGCGCAGCACACCGTCGGCGCCGCGCTCGGCGATCCGCAGCTTGAGGCCGCGGTCGGTGCCACAGTCCTCTTCGCGGATGATGACGTCCTGCGAGACGTCCACCAGACGACGGGTCAGGTAGCCCGAGTCGGCGGTACGCAGGGCGGTGTCCGCCAGACCCTTACGGGCACCGTGCGTGGAGATGAAGTACTCCAGCACGGACAGACCCTCGCGGAACGACGCCTTGATCGGCCGCGGGATGGTCTCGTTCTTGGCGTTGGACACCAGACCACGCATACCCGCGATCTGACGCATCTGCATCATGTTTCCGCGAGCACCCGAGTTGACCATCATGGAGACCGGGTTCGTCTTCGGGAAGTTCGCGTTCATCGCCTCGGCAACCTCGTTGGTCGCCTTGGTCCAGATCGCGATGAGCTCCTGGGTGCGCTCTTCCTTGGTGATCAGACCGCGCTCGTACTGCTTCTGGACCTTCTCGTCCTGCGCCTCGTAGCCCTTGACGATCGCCTTCTTGGCGTCGGGGACCACGATGTCGGAGATGGCCACGGTGACACCGGAGCGGGTCGCCCAGAAGAAGCCCGCCGCCTTCAGGTTGTCGAGCGTCGCCGCCACGATGACCTTGGGGTATCGCTCGGCCAGGTCGTTGACGATCTCGGAGAGCTGCTTCTTGCCCACCGTGTAGTCGACGAAGGGGTAGTCCTCGGGCAGCAGCTCGTTGAAGAGCGCGCGGCCCAGAGTCGTACGCAGCCGGAAGGTGTCACCCTGCTGCCACTCGCCCGCGGCGATGTCCGAGCCCTCCTCCGCGACCGGCGGGGTCCAGCCACGCGGCGGGATCGTGCCGACCGGGAAGCGGATGTCGACCTTCGCCTGGAGCGAGAGCTCCCGGGCGTCGAAGGCCATGACCGCCTCGGCGGTGGAGTTGAACGCACGGCCCTCGCCGCGCACCTCGCGCTCCTCCTCGTCCGTGGTGAGGAAGAAGAGGCCCAGCACCATGTCCTGGGTCGGCATGGTGACCGGACGGCCGTCGGCCGGCTTGAGGATGTTGTTCGAGGACAGCATCAGGATGCGGGCCTCGGCCTGCGCCTCCGCGGACAGCGGCAGGTGCACGGCCATCTGGTCACCGTCGAAGTCCGCGTTGAACGCGGTGCAGACGAGCGGGTGGATCTGGATGGCCTTGCCCTCGACCAGCTGCGGCTCGAAGGCCTGGATGCCAAGGCGGTGCAGCGTGGGCGCACGGTTCAGCAGAACCGGGTGCTCGGCGATGACCTCTTCGAGGACGTCGTACACGACCGTGCGGCCGCGCTCGACCATCCGCTTGGCGCTCTTGATGTTCTGCGCGTGGTTCAGGTCGACCAGGCGCTTCATCACGAACGGCTTGAAGAGCTCCAGCGCCATGGCCTTGGGCAGACCGCACTGGTGCAGCTTCAGCTGCGGACCGACGACGATGACGGAACGCGCGGAGTAGTCCACACGCTTACCGAGCAGGTTCTGACGGAAACGGCCCTGCTTGCCCTTGAGCATGTCGCTCAGGGACTTCAGCGGGCGGTTACCGGGACCGGTCACCGGGCGACCACGGCGGCCGTTGTCGAACAGCGCGTCGACGGCCTCCTGCAGCATCCGCTTCTCGTTGTTCACGATGATCTCGGGGGCACCGAGGTCAAGGAGACGCTTGAGGCGGTTGTTGCGGTTGATCACACGGCGGTACAGGTCGTTCAGGTCGGAGGTCGCGAAGCGGCCACCGTCCAGCTGCACCATCGGACGCAGGTCCGGCGGGATGACCGGCACGCAGTCGAGCACCATGCCCTTGGGGCTGTTGCTGGTCTGCAGGAACGCGGAGACGACCTTGAGGCGCTTGAGCGCACGGGTCTTCTTCTGGCCCTTGCCGGTACGGATGATCTCGCGGAGGCGCTCGGCCTCCTCCTCGAGGTCGAAGGACTCCAGGCGCTTCTGCAGCGCCGCGGCACCCATCGAGCCGTCGAAGTACGTGCCGAAGCGGTCACGCAGCTCGCGGTAGAGCAGCTCGTCACCCTCCAGGTCCTGGACCTTGAGGTTCTTGAAGCGGTTCCATACCTCGTCGAGACGGTCGATCTCGCGCTGCGCACGGTCGCGCAGCTGCTTCATCTCACGCTCGGCGCCTTCGCGCACCTTGCGGCGCACGTCGGCCTTGGCGCCCTCGGCCTCGAGCTCCGCCAGGTCGGTCTCGAGCTTCTTGGCGCGTGCCTCGAGGTCGGAGTCGCGACGGTTCTCGACCTGCTGGCGCTCGACGGAGACGTGAGCCTCCAGCGAGGGCAGGTCGCGCGTACGGCGCTCCTCGTCCACGAACGTGATCATGTACGCGGCGAAGTAGATGACCTTCTCGAGGTCCTTCGGCGCGAGGTCGAGCAGGTATCCCAGGCGCGACGGGACGCCCTTGAAGTACCAGATGTGTGTGACGGGAGCGGCCAGCTCAATGTGGCCCATCCGCTCACGGCGCACCTTGGCGCGGGTGACCTCTACGCCACAGCGCTCACAGATGATGCCCTTGAAGCGGACACGCTTGTACTTGCCGCAGTAGCACTCCCAGTCCCGGGTCGGGCCGAAGATCTTCTCGCAGAAGAGTCCGTCCTTTTCGGGCTTGAGCGTGCGGTAGTTGATGGTCTCCGGCTTCTTGACCTCGCCGTGCGACCACTGTCGGATGTCGTCCGCGGTGGCAAGGCCGATCCGCAGCTCGTCGAAGAAGTTGACGTCGAGCACTTGTCGTCAATCCCTCTTTCGGGGTCGTGTCTCAATCATGGTCTGTACGGGTCCGGGGCAGGGCCGGGACGTCACGAGGAGGTCCCGGCCAGACCCGTCAGACCTCTTCGACGCTGCTCGGCTCGCGCCGGGACAGGTCGATACCGAGCTCCTCCGCAGCGCGGAAGACGTCCTCGTCCGTGTCGCGCATCTCGATGGACATACCGTCCGAGGAGAGCACCTCCACGTTGAGGCAGAGCGACTGCATTTCCTTGATGAGCACCTTGAAGGACTCGGGAATGCCGGGCTCGGGGATGTTCTCGCCCTTGACGATGGCCTCGTAGACCTTCACGCGGCCGGTGACGTCGTCGGACTTGATGGTCAGCAGCTCCTGGAGGGCGTACGCGGCGCCGTAAGCCTCCAGCGCCCACACCTCCATCTCTCCGAATCGCTGGCCACCGAACTGGGCCTTACCACCCAGCGGCTGCTGGGTGATCATCGAGTACGGACCGGTCGAGCGGGCGTGCAGCTTGTCGTCGACCAGGTGGTGGAGCTTGAGGATGTACATGTACCCGATCGAGACCGGGTCCGGGAACGGCTCGCCGGAGCGGCCGTCGAACAGGTTGGCCTTGCCGGACGGCTGGACCAGCCGGTCACCGTCGCGGTTCGGGATCGTCGCCTCGAAGAGACCGGCGATCTCGTCCTCGCGCGCACCGTCGAAGACCGGGGTCGCGACGTTGGTGCCCGGGTCGACCTGGTCGGCGCCGATGGCCTGCAGGCGCCGGGCCCAGTCGTCGGCCAGACCGGAGACGTCCCAGCCGCGGCTGGCGAGCCAGCCGAGGTGGATCTCGAGGACCTGTCCCGGGTTCATTCGGGACGGGACACCGAGGGGGTTGAGGATGATGTCGACCGGGGTGCCGTCCTCCAGGAACGGCATGTCCTCGATCGGCAGGATCTTCGAGATGACGCCCTTGTTGCCGTGACGGCCGGCGAGCTTGTCACCATCGGTGATCTTGCGCTTCTGCGCGACGTACACGCGAACCAGCTGGTTCACGCCCGGCGGCAGCTCGTCGCCCTCCTCGCGGTCGAAGACGCGGACGCCGATGACCTTGCCGGTCTCGCCGTGCGGCACCTTCAGCGAGGTGTCACGGACCTCACGCGCCTTCTCACCGAAGATCGCGCGGAGCAGACGCTCCTCCGGGGTCAGCTCGGTCTCACCCTTGGGCGTGACCTTGCCGACCAGGATGTCGCCGGCGACGACCTCGGCACCGATACGGATGATGCCGCGCTCGTCGAGGTCGGCGAGGACCTCCTCGGAGACGTTCGGGATGTCCCGGGTGATCTCCTCCGGGCCGAGCTTGGTGTCACGGGCGTCGACCTCGTGCTCCTCGATGTGGATCGAGGAGAGGACGTCGTCCTGCACGAGGCGCTGCGACAGGATGATCGCGTCCTCGTAGTTGTGGCCCTCCCACGGCATGAAGGCGACCAGCAGGTTCTTGCCGAGCGCCATCTCGCCCTGCTCGGTGGCCGGACCGTCGGCCAGGACCTGGCCCTCGACGACCCGGGCGCCCTCGTCCACGACAACCTTCTGGTTGACCGAGGTGCCCTGGTTCGACCGGGAGAACTTGGCGATGCGGTACGTGGTGTACGTGCCGTCGTCGTTGGCGACGGTGATGTAGTCCGCGGAGACCTCCTGGACAACACCTTCCTTCTCCGCCTTGATGACGTCACCGGCGTCGACCGCGCAGCGGTACTCCATGCCGGTGCCGACCAGCGGCGCCTCGGCCGTGATCAGCGGAACGGCCTGACGCATCATGTTCGCGCCCATGAGGGCACGGTTGGCGTCGTCGTGCTCGAGGAACGGGATCATGGCGGTCGCGACCGACACCATCTGGCGCGGCGAGACGTCCATGTAGTCCACGTCGGAGCCCGGGACGTAGTCGACCTCGCCGCCACGACGGCGGACCAGGACACGGGCTTCGGCGAAGCGCATGTCGTCGGTCAGCGCGGCGTTGGCCTGCGCGATGACGAACCGGTCTTCCTCGTCTGCGGTCAGGTAGTCGACCTCGTCGGTCACCTGGTCGTCGACGACCTTGCGGTACGGCGTCTCGACGAAGCCGAACGCGTTGACCCGGCCGTAGGACGCGAGCGAGCCGATCAGACCGATGTTCGGGCCTTCAGGGGTCTCGATCGGGCACATGCGGCCGTAGTGCGACGGGTGCACGTCACGGACCTCGAAGCCGGCCCGCTCACGGGACAGACCACCCGGGCCAAGCGCCGACAGACGGCGCTTGTGGGTGAGACCCGACAGCGGGTTGTTCTGGTCCATGAACTGCGACAGCTGGCTGGTGCCGAAGAACTCCTTGATGGAGGCGACGACCGGCCGGATGTTGATCAGGGTCTGCGGCGTGATCGCCTCGACGTCCTGGGTCGTCATGCGCTCACGCACGACGCGCTCCATACGAGCCAGACCCGTGCGGACCTGGTTCTGGATGAGCTCGCCGACGTTGCGCAGACGACGGTTGCCGAAGTGGTCGATGTCGTCGGTCTCGACGACGATCTGGGTGCCACTCTCGCCCACGGTCTCGGTCTCACCGGCGTGCAGCTTGACCAGGTACTTGATGGTCGCGATGACGTCGTCGGTGGTGAGCACGCCGGCGTCCAGCGGCTCGTCGGCGCCGAGCTTCTTGTTCACCTTGTAGCGGCCGACCTTGGCGAGGTCGTAACGCTTCGGGTTGAAGTAGAGGTTCTCGAGCAGCGTCTGAGCGGCCTCACGGGTCGGCGGCTCGCCCGGGCGGAGCTTGCGGTAGATGTCGAGCAGCGCGTCGTCCTGGCCCTGGGTGTGGTCCTTCTCCAGGGTGGCGCGCATGGACTCGTACTCGCCGAACTCCTCGAGGATCTGCTCGGTGGTCCAACCGAGAGCCTTGAGCAGGACGGTGACGGACTGCTTGCGCTTGCGGTCGATGCGGACGCCGACCATGTCGCGCTTGTCGATCTCCATCTCCAGCCAGGCACCCCGGGACGGGATGATCTTGGCCGTGAAGATGTCCTTGTCGGACGTCTTGTCGATGTTGGAGTCGAAGTAGACACCCGGCGAGCGGACCAGCTGCGACACGACGACACGCTCGGTGCCGTTGATGACGAAGGTGCCCTTGTTGGTCATGAGCGGGAAGTCGCCCATGAAGACCGTCTGGGACTTGATCTCGCCGGTCTCGTTGTTGGTGAACTCGGCCGTGACGAAGAGCGGGGCCGCGTACGTGAAGTCGCGCTCCTTGCACTCGTCGATGGAGTTCTTCGGAGGCTCGAAACGGTGGTCGCGGAAGGTCAGCGACATCGACCCGGAGAAGTCCTCGATCGGAGAGATCTCCTCGAAGATCTCTTCCAGACCGGACTTGGTGGGGACGTCCTGTCCGCTGTCCAGAGCCGCCTCGACACGAGCCTTCCATGCGGCATTGCCGAGCAGCCAGTCAAAGCTCTCGGTCTGCAACGCGAGGAGGTTCGGAACCTCGAGGGGCTCCTTGATCTTTGCAAAGGAGATGCGCAGCGGGGCGGTGCTGGCGCCGTTGTTCGTATTCGCGGTCGAGGCGTTGCGCGAGGCGGCCAAGAGGGGGTCCTTCCGAGGGCTCGGACTCACTACGCGCGTACCGGTCCCACCATGGACACGGAGACAGACGCTCCTGATTGGTCAAATGACCAGCTCAGGGTTGCTTCGGTCAACGATGCTCATACGTGGGGATGCCCCTGGTGACGGGCAGGGGGCAGTTAACAGGCAGCGCAAAGGGTCAGTGTAGCCACTTGGCACACTGATGTCCAGTGCGGGTTTTCGAGACCCTCGTTGTTCTCAACTCCGCGGCTTGCCCTCGCGCCAGGAGGCGCACCTCGATACTGCCCGTTCGGTCGTCGATCCATGCCTCGGATCCGGATCCTTGTGACGACGCGTCCTGAGAATTGCGCGCTACGTGCGGTTCGTCAAGGCCCCCCAACCCAAACTGGCTGCTGAGATCGTCACTGACCAGCGTCAGGGGCGCACGGCGAAGATCACGATACCCACCGGATCCGGAAGAACAGCGCAGGCCTCGCACACGTCGAAGGGCGACCACCCGTCTGGGTGATCGCCCTTCGCTGTGTCCCTTGCGGCTCCTATGCGGAACCACGAGTCAGAGACTCAATCCACGCGCCGGTGGGCGCAAGTGGGGACTTACTTGACCTCGACGGACGCGCCGGCGCCCTTGAGGGACTCGGCGGCCTTCTCGGCGGCGTCCTTGGCGACCTTCTCGAGAACGGGCTTCGGGGCGCCGTCCACGAGGTCCTTGGCCTCCTTCAGACCCAGGGAGGTCAGCTCACGCACGACCTTGATGACCTGGATCTTCTTCTCGCCGGCGCCGGTGAGGATGACGTCGAACTCGTCCTGCTCGGCCTCGGCCTCGGCCGGGGCGGCAGCGGCGCCACCAGCGGCAGCGGCGACCGGAGCGGCGGCGGTGACGTCGAACTTCTCCTCGAAGGCCTTCACGAACTCGGAGAGCTCGATGAGGGTCATCTCCTCGAACTGCGCAAGCAGGTCGTCCTGGCTGAGCTTCGCCATGATGGGCGATCCTTCCACTAAATCGGCTGGTGCCGGGATGTATATGTCGGCGGGCGTTCGGCCCGCTGCGACCAGCGCGCCTTCAGGCGGCGCTGATCAATGCGCGAGCCGAATTACTCGGCACCGCCCTGCTCGGCCTTCTTGGCACGAAGCGCCTCCGCGGTGCGGACGAACTTCGAGGGAAGCGCCTGGAAGAGCGCGGCAGCCTGGGACTGCTTGCCCTTCATGGCGCCCGCCAGCTTGGCGAGCAGAACCTCGCGGGACTCGAGGTCCGCAAGCTTCTTGATCTCATCGGCGGACAGCGCCTTACCGTCAAGGACACCGCCCTTGATGATGAGGTTGGGGTTGTCCTTGGCGAAGTCACGAAGACCCTTCGCCGACTCCACCGGGTCACCGGTGACGAAGGCAACCGCTGTCGGACCGTTGAACAGGTCGTCGAGCGTGTTGATCCCGGCCTCGTTGGCCGCAATCTTGGTCAGCGTGTTCTTCACCACGGCGTACTGGGCGTTCTCACCGAGCGAACGGCGCAGCTCCTTGAGCTGAGCCACGGTGAGACCCCGGTACTCGGTCAGCACGGCGGCGTTCGAGCTGCGGAACTGGTCCGCGAGCTCGGCTACCGCGGCAGCCTTGTCGGGCCTTGCCATGAGCGTCGGCCTCCTTCCGGGTGATGAGGACCGCTCAGAAGGGGCTGAACAAAACGAAACGCCCCGGCGCAGGCGCACGGGGCGTAGCTCGACCGAATGGAATCCGGGAGCTGTCCACAGTCACCTGCGCAGGACGTCCGCAGCTAGCGGATCCTTCGGCCGCCACACCCTCTACGAGAGCACGGCAACGACCAGCGGTCTTTGGCTTCTGTGGAAGACTACGGGACCGGATCCCGGTCAGGCAAATCGGGCCGTACGGCTCACTCCTGGCCGCTCTCGATGCCCTTGAACATCTCGGCCAGGTCCGCCGTCGCGGAGGCCGGCGGCGCCTTCACGACGACCGGCTTGTTGTAGTCGAGGAACGTGATGGTGAGATCCAGCGGGCCCTTCTCGGCGGCGGCCCGGGTGCGGAACTGCTTGGTGTGGTCGTTCCCGTCGATCCACATGTCCATCGTGAGGGCCTTGACGCCCATCTCCTCGTACTTCTCCAGGCTCTTCTCCCGGCGCTGCCTGGTCGCCGCGTCCTCGCCCTTGAGACTCGCGCGCATCACGTCCAGCGGCACGGTGCCCGCGTAGTGGGTGGTGGACACGCCGTCGACCGTCTCCTGGCCGACCTTCTTGAGGTCCTTGGCGGCGGTCAGCGAGGACGAGTCCTCCGTCGGGTTCCGGTCCGCCTGGCCGCCCAGCCCGGCCAGCGGGTCCTGGCCGCCCTTGCGGAGCCCGGACAGGTCGAACTTGAGCCAGGTCTTGCCGCCCAGCTCGGCGGCGGCCTTCTCGCCTCCGTTGAGGTACATCACGCCGCCGACGAGGCGGATCTCGACCTCGGCGTTCTCCCCGGCGCTCTTCTGCTTCATCTTCATCCGCATGGCGAGCGGCTTGAGCGCCATCGCGGCCTGGCCCTCGATCGTGCCGCCCCCCGGCACCTGGCCCTTCATGCGGTAGGAGAGCGAGGTCAGCTTCTCGTTCTGGTCGGCCGCGCGTTTGACCGCCGCGGCCAGAGTGACCCGGAGCGGCTTCTGCGCGGCCGGGCGGTCCGGCTTCGGCGTGGTGCCCGCCGAACAGGCCGCGGTGCCGCACAGCAGCGCTCCGGCGAGCAGACCCCCGGCCGCCTTCCGGTACAACGGATGCATGTTCCCCCCACAGGTATACGTGATGCTCCGCAAACCCTCGTGACACTACCGTTCGACTCCGACAGCGCCAGTGATGAAGAGCGGCGCCTGAGCAAAAACCGGCCCCCGCACCTCTGTCGAGGTGCGGGGGCCGGTTCTCGTATCGAGTGAGCCTTCAGGCTCAGACCGCGGCCGGGTCCTCCTCGACGAGGAGGTTGCGGGTGCGGTTGGAGTCCAGCGGAATGCCGGGGCCCATCGTCGTGGTCAGGGTCGCCTTCCTGATGTAGCGGCCCTTCGCGGCGGACGGCTTGAGACGGAGGATCTCCTCCAGCGCCGCGGCGTAGTTCTCGACCAGCTTCGTCTCGTCGAAGGAGACCTTGCCGATGATGAAGTGCAGGTTCGAGTGCTTGTCGACGCGGAACTCGATCTTGCCGCCCTTGATGTCGTTCACAGCCTTGACGACATCGGGGGTGACGGTGCCGGTCTTCGGGTTCGGCATCAGACCACGCGGACCGAGCACACGGCCGAGGCGGCCGACCTTGCCCATGAGGTCCGGGGTGGCGACGACGGCGTCGAAGTCCAGACGGCCCTTCGCAACCTCGTCGATCAGTTCGTCGGAGCCGACAATGTCGGCGCCAGCGGCTTCCGCGGCCGCAGCACGGTCACCGGTCGCGAAGACCAGGACCCGGGCGGTCTTGCCGGTGCCGTGCGGAAGGTTCACGGTGCCGCGGACCATCTGGTCGGCCTTGCGCGGGTCAACACCCAGACGCATGGCGACCTCGACGGTGCCGTCGAACTTGGTGGCGGTGGTGTCCTTGGCGAGACGGACGGCCTCGAGCGGGGCGTACAGCTTCTCCCGGTCGATCTTGGCGTCCGCAGCGCGGAGAGTCTTGCTGCGCTTCACTTCTGCTCCTGTGTTGGTTCAGGTATGGAGTCGTGGTGCGGACCAGCGCTTGGTCCTACCACTGAGGTCAACGGGGGCTGTCAGCCCTCGACCGTGATGCCCATCGAACGGGCGGTGCCGGCGATGATCTTCGACGCGGCGTCCAGGTCGTTGGCGTTCAGGTCGGGCATCTTGACCGAGGCGATCTCGCGGACCTGGGCGCCGGTGAGCTTGGCAACCTTGGTCTTGTGCGGCTCGCCTGAGCCCTTGTCCACACCCGCGGCCTTGAGGATCAGCTTGGCGGCCGGCGGAGTCTTGGTGATGAAGGTGAAGGAACGGTCCTCATAGACCGTGATCTCCACCGGCACGACCATGCCACGCTGCGACTCGGTCGCGGCGTTGTAGGCCTTGCAGAACTCCATGATGTTGACGCCGTGCTGACCCAGCGCGGGGCCGACCGGCGGAGCCGGGTTGGCCGCGCCGGCCTGGATCTGGAGCTTGATAAGCCCCGTGACCTTCTTCTTCTTGGGAGGCATTCCGGGTCCTCTTCCTATTCATGTCTTTCCTGCTGCCCAAGGGGCAACCGCACAACGATAACTGCTGCGGCTGTGCGGCCAAAAACCGAGCAGGTCAGAGCGGCTGCGAGAGCCGATCTGACCTGTTCGGAGGCGTATGTTCCAGAAGACTCCTCGAAGGAGCTAGTTCTTCTGGATCTGGTCGAAGCTCAGCTCGACCGGGGTCTCGCGGCCGAAGATCTCGACGAGGCCCTTGACCTTCTTCGAGTCGGCGTTGATCTCGTTGATCGTCGCCTGCAGCGTCGCGAACGGGCCGTCGGTGACCGTGACCGAGTCGCCGACCTCGAAGTCCAGCACCTGGACCTCGACCTTGCGGGCCGGAGCCGGCTTGCCCTCGGCCTCGGCGGCCTCGCGGGCTGCCTTCTCCTCGGCCTCCGGGGCGAGCATCTTGACGATCTCGTCCAGGGTCAGCGGGTACGGGTCGTAGGCGTTGCCCACGAAGCCGGTGACGCCGGGGGTGTTGCGGACGACGCCCCAGGACTCGTTCGTCAAGTCCATACGGACCAGGACGTATCCGGGAAGCTTGTTCTGGCGGACGTTCTTGCGCTCGCCGTTCTTGATCTGGACGATCTCTTCCTCGGGCACTTCGGCCTGGTAGATGAAGTCCTCGACGTTCAGTGAGACGGCGCGCTGCTCAAGGTTGGCCTTCACGCGCTTCTCGTACCCGGCGTACGTGTGGATGACGTACCACTCGCCCGGCAGACCGCGCAGCTCGTCGCGGAGCGCTTCGACGGGGTCGACCATGGCGGCGGGCTCTTCCTCCACGACGTCGGCCGCCTCTTCGGCGGCTTCGACGTCGGCGGCCTCTTCGGCCTCGTCCTCGACAGCGGCTGCGGCGGCCTCGTCCTCGTCGACCTCGGCCACGGCAGTGGCCTCTTCCTCGACGTGCACCGCGGCCTGCTCGGCCGGCTCACCGGCGGTGGAGTCGGCAGCCTCGGCCTGGTCCGGCTCCACAGCGTCCGCCGCCTCGACGATGTCGAGCTCGTCCTCCACGGACTCCGCCGACTCGATGGCGTCGTTCAGGTTCGGGTCAGACACGGTGGCTGCTTCTTCCTGGATACAGATGGGGTGGAACATGCGAAAGGGGCGCCGCTGCCGGCGCCCTCCGCGGATCAGCCGAAGACGTACTTGACGGCTTCCTGGAACCCATAGTCAATCACGGTCACCAGACCAATCATGACGACTACGAAGACAATCACCACTGTGGTGTACGTCGACAGCTGGTTCCGAGTGGGCCAGACGACCTTGCGCAGTTCGGCGATGATCTGTCGGTAGAAGAGCGCGAGACGGCCCAGTGGGCCCTTCTTGCCGCGCTTGCCGCCCTTGCGGGACTTCTTCTTCGACTCAGGCGCCTCGTCATCGGCATCAGGCATGTCGATGGAGCCCACGGCGTCCGTCACGATCTTTCACCTGATTCCGGGTCGTGGCCGCGCCGCGCCCGGTGGAGCCGCACGGCCGGTTCATTGAATGTACGTACATGCGCACACATCCTGGCGAAGGTGTGTGTAGCAGGGCCGGAGGGACTTGAACCCCCAACCGCTGGTTTTGGAGACCAGTGCTCTACCAATTGAGCTACGACCCTTTGTGGTTTCCCCAACCTACCCCATCCGAAGATGTGGTTGGTGTGGGCCAACGACGAGTGAGTGTACGTGGTTGCAGGCCCGGCGTCGAACAGATAGCTCCGAGCCGGTTCCTGTCCGCTACTCGAAACACGTGTGCCGGGCGGGATGGCCGTCTGGGACGATGGCCGTATGAGCGCTGCAACCTCTCCCACCGAGCGCCGGGTCTCCGCCCGCATCGGCGCGATCTCCGAGTCCGCGACCCTCGCCGTCGACGCAAAGGCCAAAGCCCTCAAGGCCGCCGGACGTCCGGTGATCGGCTTCGGCGCGGGTGAGCCGGACTTCCCGACACCCGACTACATCGTCGAGGCCGCGATCGAGGCCTGCAAGAACCCGAAGTACCACCGCTACACGCCGGCGGGCGGGCTCCCCGAGCTCAAGGCCGCCATCGCCGCGAAGACGCTGCGCGACTCCGGTTACGAGGTCGAGGCCTCGCAGATCCTGGTCACCAACGGCGGCAAGCAGGCGATCTACGAGGCGTTCGCGGCGATCCTCGACCCGGGTGACGAGGTCATCGTCCCGGCTCCGTACTGGACCACCTACCCCGAGTCGATCCGCCTCGCGGGCGGCGTCCCGGTCGACGTCGTGGCCGACGAGACCACCGGCTACCGGGTCTCCGTCGAGCAGCTTGAGGCGGCGCGCACGGAGCGTACGAAGGTCGTGCTCTTCGTCTCCCCGTCCAACCCGACCGGCGCGGTCTACAACGAGGCCGACGCCGAGGCGATCGGGCGCTGGGCGCTCGAGCACGGCCTGTGGGTGCTGACGGACGAGATCTACGAGCACCTGGTCTACGGCGACGCGAAGTTCACCTCGCTGCCCGCGTTGGTGCCCGAGCTGCGCGACAAGTGCATCGTGGTCAACGGCGTGGCCAAGACCTATGCGATGACCGGCTGGCGCGTGGGGTGGATCGTCGGCCCCAAGGATGTGGTGAAGGCCGCGACCAACCTGCAGTCGCACGCCACGTCGAACGTGTCCAATGTGGCGCAGGTCGCGGCGCTTGCCGCCGTCTCCGGTTCGCTGGACGCGGTCGCCGAGATGCGGACGGCCTTCGACCGCCGCCGGCAGACGATCGTGCGGATGCTCAACGAGATCGACGGCGTGCTGTGCCCGGAGCCGGAGGGCGCCTTCTACGCGTACCCCTCGGTGAAGGGGCTGCTGGGCAAGGAGATCCGCGGCAAGCGCCCGCAGAGCTCGGTGGAGCTGGCGGCGCTGATCCTGGACGAGGCCGAGGTGGCGGTCGTACCGGGCGAGGCCTTCGGCACGCCCGGCTATCTGCGTCTTTCGTACGCGCTGGGCGACGAGGACCTGGTCGAGGGTGTCTCGCGGCTGCAGAAGCTGCTGGCCGAGGCGCGCGACTGACGTCCTGCGACGGCGGAGCCCACCGACTCGACGGAGTCGGTGGGTTCCGTTTCTTCGTTCGGGCAAGAACCCGATCGGGGAAAGCGGCTGTCCCTGGGCGGACTGTTGCGGCAAGATCCTGGGATGGAGCGTGTACGTGACGTAGCCCTGCTGCCCAAGGCTCATCTGCATCTGCACTTCACCGGGTCGATGCGGCCCACCACCCTGCTGGAGCTCGCCGACAAGTACGGCGTCCATCTGCCCGATGCCCTGACCAGCGGCGAACCGCCCAAGCTGCGGGCGACCGACGAGCGCGGCTGGTTCCGTTTCCAGCGGCTCTACGACATGGCGCGGTCCTGTCTGCGCTCCCCCGAGGACATCCAGCGGCTGGTGCGCGAGGCGGCCGAGGAGGATGTCCGGGACGGTTCCGGCTGGCTGGAAATTCAGGTCGATCCGACCTCGTACGCCCCCATGCTGGGCGGGCTGATCCCGGCTCTGGAGATCATTCTGGACGCGGTGGAGCGCGCCTCGCGGGAGACCGGCCTCGGGATGCGTGTGCTGGTCGCGGCGAACCGTATGAAGCACCCCCTGGATGCACGCACACTGGCGCGGCTCGCGGTGCGCTACGCGGACCGTGGGGTTGTCGGCTTCGGCCTCTCCAACGACGAACGCCGGGGCATGGCACGGGACTTCGACCGCGCCTTCTCCATCGCGCGGGAGGGCGGCCTGCTGGCGGCGCCGCACGGCGGCGAGCTGACGGGTCCCGCGTCCGTACGGGACTGCCTGGACGATCTGCACGCCTCGCGGATCGGGCACGGGGTGCGGGCGGCCGAAGACCCGCGGCTGCTGCGGAAGCTGGCGGAGCGCGGGGTGACCTGCGAGGTGTGCCCCTCGTCGAATGTGGCGCTCGGCGTGTACGAGAAGCCCGCCGATGTGCCACTGCGCACTCTGTACGACGCAGGGGTGCCGATGGCACTGGGGGCGGACGACCCTCTCCTCTTCGGCTCGCGGTTGGCCGCCCAGTACGAACTGGCACGCAGGCACCACGGCTTCACGGACGCCGAACTGGCCGAACTGGCACGCCAGTCGGTGCGGGCGTCGGCGGCTCCGGGCGAGGTGAAGGACAAGCTGCTGGCGGGGGTCGACAACTGGCTGGCTACCGGCTGATTCCGCGCAGCAGGGTGCGTGCGATGCCTGCGGCGAACTCGTCGAGGGGCTGTGGGGGCTTGCCGCCCGCCGTCATCTCGTAGGCGAAGGCACGCTGGGCGCAGGCGCCGAGAAGCAGCGAGGCGGCGGCGTAGGTGTCCGCCTCGGCGCTGATACGGCCCGCTTGCTGCTCGGCCCGCAGATAGGCGTCCAGGCCCTGGATCGGCCTGTGCGGTCCCGTGCCCATCTCACGCATGGCCTCCTCGTGGCGTCGCTTGAGCTGCGGCTCGGCGTAGAGCGAGGCGGCGATCGGGAAGGTCTGCTCGTAGAAGAGTGCGGCCTCGCGGGCGACCGCCGTGAGGTTCTCCTCGACGGGATGCTCCCCCGGCTCGGCGGTGAGGCCGGCGAGCAGCGGGCTCAGCTTGGGCAGCCGCTCGTTCAGGACGGCGACGAACAGTTCCTCCTTGCTCGCGAAGTTCTTGTAGAGCGCGGCCTCGGAGCAGCCTGCCGCCTTGGCGATCTCCTTGGTGGTGGTGCGGGCGAGGCCGAGGGTGAGCATGAGCTCATGGGCGGCGTCGACGATGCGGGCGCGAGCCGGTTTCTGCATGGATCCTCCGACGGGACTTGACGAGTGGGTGAGTACTTACCCACTCTAGAGGTGAGTGAATACTTACCCACCCGAGGAGGGTGCGCCATGAAGCTCACAATTTTCGGTGCGACCGGCCAAATCGGCCAGGAGATCGTCACGCAGGCGCTGGCGGCGGGGCACGAGGTGACGGCGGTGGTGCGCGATCCGGCTCGGTTCACGGTCACGGGTCCCGGCCTGCAGGTGTTCAAGGCGGACCTGAAGGAGGGCGAGTCGCTGCGCAAGGCGGTCGCCGGGCGTGACGCGGTCCTCTCGGGTCTTGGGGCACGCAGGCGCGGGGACGCCGGGGTCGCGGCCGCGCTGACGCGCTCGGTGCTCTGGGCGATGGAGGCGGAGGACACCCGCCGGCTGCTGGTGGTGAGCGCCGCCCCGCTCGGCCCGGTCCCCGAGCGCCAGCCGATGCTGGACCGCACGATGCTCGCGGTGATCGACACCTTGCTGAAGCCGGTGTACGACGACCTCCGTTCCATGGAGGAGGAACTGGCGCGCAGCACGACGGACTGGACCTCGGTACGCCCGCCACGGCTGCTGAACAAGCCGCTGACAGGCTCGTACCGGACGGTTGTGGGCGGCACTCCGCGCAGCGGCAGGACGATCGGCCGTGCGGATGTGGCCCACGCGATGCTGGGAATGATCGAGAACCCCGCGACGGTCAGGCAGGGAGTGGGCGTGGCGTACTAGCCGGGAACCGCCCGGGTGCGACTGCGCGGCTCAGTCGCACTCGTCGCCCTTGTGGTCGACCAGTTGATAGTGGATCTTCCAGGTCTTCTTGGGCTGAGGGATCTCGAGGAGAGCGGTGGTGCTGTCCACCTGAGTCATGTACCCGGCGAGAGGCCTTTCGTTCACCCAGTCCACGCGGACGCCGGACGACGATTTCTCGTCGGCCTTCCACCACTTGCCGCCGAAGGCCGCGTACTGCATCTCGCATTCCTTGGTCATGGAGTACGGATACCTGGCGCCTGTCCGAGGGTTCTTCGGGCCCATCGGGTATGCGGGCTCGTCGGACAGCGCCCGCTGCGGTTCCTGGCCGATGCAGGGCACCTTTCCGGAGACGGGGTGGAGCTCCAGTGCGGGCAGTGTGGGGTCGTCGGTCTCGAAGAGGGCGGTGTCCGTATCTATCAGCGTCATATACCCGCTGTGGCGGTCGGCCTCGTGCGCCCAGCGGAGGACGTACCGCGACCCCTTGCCGCCGACCTCCCAGGTGCGGCCGCCGAAGACGGCATGCCGCAGATTGCAGACCTGGGACATGTCGTACCTGTACCTGACCCGCTCCTCGGGCTTGGCGGGCCCGGTCGCCAACGGGCCCCCCTTCGGCGGCGACGGGCTCTCGGTCGCCTTGCTCACGACACTGTCCGGCGCTCGGTCGCCGATAGAGAGCCGCACTCCCAGCCCCGTGCCGCCCGCGAACAGCACCACCGCGCAGCCGGCGACCGCCGCACGTCGGCGAGCCCGGGCCCGGTGAGCCTTCGCCAGGAATGCCTCCACCGCCGTCAGGCCCCCCGCCTGACCGCCCCCCTCGGCCAGATCCTTCAGGCCCCGCCTCAGCACCTCTTCCTCGTCGCTCACCGTGCGCCCCTTCCCGCATAGCCGGCCAACGCACCCGCAGTACGCAGCCGCTCCAAGGCCCTGTTGGTACGGCTCTTGACCGTCCCGGGCGAACAGCCGAGCAGCTCGGCCGTCTGTTCCACCGACAGGTCCTCGTAGTAGCGGAGCACCACCACGGCGCGCTGGGCACGGGGCAGAGCCGCGAGCGCGCGGCCCAGTTCGAGCCTCGCCTCCGCGCTCCCGGCCATGTCGTGGCCGTCCGCCGCGCTCTCCGCCCCGGTGTGGGCGACCTCGCTGTGCCAGCGGCGCCTGCGCCAGGTCGCGAAGAGATTGACGACGGCCTTTCGGGCGTACGCCTGAGGCGAGTCCCAGCCTGCCGATCGGCCCCAGTGCGTATAGACCCGTATCAGCGCGGTCTGCACGAGATCCTCGGCCGTGTGCGGATCACCCGTCAGCAGACGGGCGGTCCGCAGCAGCGACACATGTGACGCCGTCACGAAATCCGCGAATTCCGAATCGCGAGCCGAGCCGCCCTGACGCACTGGCGCTCCCCCCGAGCGGTGTGTGGTCCAAAGACCCTGTCACTCACTCGACAACCTGGGGAGCACGGCGGGTTCCATCGGCTTTTGCGGACCGATGCTTGCCTTGTACAGGCTGGGCTGCCGGCCGGGAATAGGCCGGATTACAGGCTGACGCCGACCGTCACCGGCTCGTTGACGAGCGTGACACCGAAGGCCTCGCGCACGCCCGCCACGACCTCGCGTGCGAGCGCGAGCAGGTCCTCGGTGGTGGCTTCACCGCGGTTGGTGAGGGCGAGCGTGTGCTTGGTGGAGATCCGGGCCGGGCCGGTGCCGTACCCCTTGGTGAAGCCGGCCTTGTCGATCAGCCAGGCCGCCGATGTCTTGGTGCGCCCCTCCCCCGCCGGGAAGGCGGGCGGCGCGACGTCGGGGCCGAGGCGGTCGTGGACCCGGGTGAGAAAGATCTCGTACGCGGCCTGATCGAGGATCGGGTTGGTGAAGAAGGAACCCGCCGACCAGGTGTCGTGGTCCTCGGGGTCCAGCACCATGCCCTTGCCCGCGCGCAGTTTCAGCACGGTCTCGCGGGCGGCGGCCGCCGGGACACGGTCGCCCGCCTCGACGCCGAGTGCGCGCGCCGTCTCGGCGTACTTGAGCGGCGCCGACAGACCGCCCGCGTCCTCCAGCTCGAAGCGGACCCGCAGGACGACATAGCGCTCGGGGTCCTGCTTGAAGCGGCTGTGGCGGTACGAGAAGGCGCACTCGGAGTTCGGGACGGTGACCGTCTCGCCGTTGCGGCGGTCGTAGGCCACGACCTCGGTGATGGTGCTGGAGACTTCCTGGCCGTACGCGCCCACGTTCTGGATCGGCGTGGCGCCGGCCGAGCCGGGGATGCCCGCCAGGCACTCGATGCCCGCGAGGCCCGCTTCCACGATGCGGGCGACGGCGTCCGTCCAGACCTCGCCCGCGGCCAACTCCAGCGTGGTACCGGACAGTTCGAAGCCGCGGGTGGCGATGCGCAGCGCGGTGCCGTCGAATCCCTTGTCGCCGATGACCAGGTTGCTGCCGCCGCCGATGATCAGCAGCGGGGTACCCGCGGCGTCCGCCTCGCGTACGACGGCGACCACCTCGTCGTCGGTGGTCGCCGTGACGAGGCGGGTCGCGGGGCCGCCGAGCCGGAAGGTGGTCAGGGGGGCGAGGGGGGCGTCGTGGAGTTCCTGCACGGGGACAAGGGTACGGTCCGTGGCTCCACCGCTCGGGCGGGGCCACGGACCGGATGCGCACGCCGCTGTCGTACGGATCACACGGCGACGGGTCACACGGCGTCCGATCACACGGCGACGGGCACGGACTTCTCGACGGCCTCGGAGCTCACCGGAGCGTCGGCCGGTGTCAGGTGGCGGCGACCGGGGATCAGCAGGGCGACCAAGGCCGCGACGGCCACCGCGCCCGCGCCGATCCACAGCGCCGGGACGGTGCCGTCGGTGAAGGCCTGGGGGGACTCGTAGCTGCCCTGGGCTGCGAAGACCGCGCCGAGGACCGCGACACCGAGCGCTCCGCCGACCTCGCGCAGAGCGTTGTTCGCACCGGACGCGATGCCCTGCTCGGCCGGGCGGACGCTGGACATGACGACGCTGGCCGCGGGGGCGAAGTACAGCGCCATGCCGATGCCGCCGAGGATCAGCCCGG
This sequence comes from Streptomyces sp. NBC_00322, assembly GCF_036147535.1. NCBI lineage: Bacteria > Bacillati > Actinomycetota > Actinomycetes > Kitasatosporales > Streptomycetaceae > Streptomyces > Streptomyces sp. NBC_00322. The sequence continues at coordinate 3,794,320 of NZ_CP108019.1, forward strand.
GCAGCTGCGCGGAGTACGACACACCCGGCTCCAGAACGAGCGCGAAGAGCGCCAGCCCCACGGCCTGAAGGGCAAGGCCGGTGGCGACGACCGGGCGGCCGCCGATCTTGTCGGAGAGGTATCCGGCGATGGGCGCGACAATCAGCGGCATGCCGGTCCAGGGGAGCATCCGCAGACCCGCCTCGGTGGGCGAGTACCCGGCGACGCCCTGCAGGAACTGGCTGAGCAGGAAGATCGAACCGAACATCCCCAGGAACATCAGCAGGCTCGCGGCATTGATGCCGAAGAAAGCGCGGTTGCGGAAGAGCCGCATGGGGAGCATGGGGTTCTTGCCCGTCAGACCGTGCCGTACGAAGGCGGCCAGGAGGAGCGTGCCCAGGATCAGACCGGCCAGGATCGGGGTGCTGCTCCAGCCGTCGGCCTGGCCGTTGACCAGGGCGTAGACGATCCCGAAGAGGCCGCCGCTGACGAGCAGGGTGCCGGGGATGTCGAGCCGGGCGTTGGGTGCGTAGGACTCGTCCAGGCGCAGCCGGGCCAGCGGCAGCAGCGCCAGGCCTATCGGTACGTTCAGCCAGAAGATCCACTGCCAGGAGATGTGCTCGGTCAGGCTGCCGCCGATGAGTGGGCCGCTGGCGACGGCGAGGCCGGTGACGGCGCTGAAGATGCCGAGAGCCGCACCGCGCCGGGCGACCGGAACGGCTGCTGTGAGCAGGGTCAGGGTGAGCGGCATCATGATCGCTGCACCGACACCCTGGACGGCGCGAGCCGCGATGAGGGCGTCGATACCGGGTGCGAGGGCGGCCGCGGCGGAGGCGCCGGTGAAGACGGCCAGGCCCGCTATGAAGAGCCTGCGACGGCCGAAGCGGTCGCCGAGCGCGGCACCGAACATCAGCAGGACGGCGAAGGTGAGGGTGTACGCGCTCACCGTCCATTCCAGGTCCTCCAGCGCGCCTCCGAGGTCCTTGCGGATGGAGGGGAGGGCGGTGGTGACGACGAGGTTGTCGAGGGCCGCCATGAAGCCGGCGACGCTGGTGATGACGAGTGCCCAGGCGGCGCTGCCGCGGCGGGCCGTGCTCTGTGCCATGACTTTCCCCTGATGTTAGTTATCGATGACTAACTTTCCTGGGCAGAGAACGCGCTCATCCATGAACGCGCGAGCGCCTACTCCGCCACCGGAATCTTGGACATGTCGAAGGCCGACCAGACCCGATGCCTCTTCGGGAAGCCGAGCGAGGCAAGGACGTTGATCAGCATTCCGTAGGACAGGAAGTACGTGGTCTCCTTCACATCGGCGCCGAGGGCAAGATGCGAGAAGTCCCAGAGCTTCTCCCACTCGGCCCGGATCGCTTCGCCGAAGTCATGGTCCCCGGCCGCCTCGGCCGAGGCCACGGCGACGTACACCTGCATCTGCATGAGCAGCCTGTCGGGGTCTTCGGCCAGAAGCTGCTTGTACGCGGTCCCCATCGCGAGGTGCACATCTTCCGGCGCCACATCGCGCGCGGCATCCGCCATCGCCTCGCGGGTCTGCGTCAGACAGCGGGTCGCCGCCGCGAGGAAGAGCTCCTGCTTGTTCTTGAACAGCCGGAAGAGATACGGCTGCGACACCCCGACCCGCTTGGCGATCGCCTCGGTGGAGGTGCCGTCGTAGCCGCCTCGCGCGAACTCGGTGATCGCTGCGCGGATGACGCTCTCGCGTCGCTCTTCTGCGCTCATCCTGACCATGAAAGCTAAGTTAGTGGCCAATCACTAACAAGTCAAGAGGTAAGTGAAAGGTATGGAGGCAGGGCAAGGGGAAGCGGGGTAAGGGGCACCCCCCATGGAGGGGTACCCCTTACTCATCGCCGTACCGCTCGGGCGCGGCCCCTCAGGAGAGCTGCACCACGGCGCGGGACATGCTCAGCACCTTCTGCCCCTCGCTCATCACCGTCACGTCGACCTGGACGCGGTTGTCGTCCAGCTTCGCCGCGACCTTGCCGCTGACCTCGATCAGCGCGCCCTTCTCGTCGTTCGGCACGACGACGGGCTTGGTGAAGCGGACGCCGTACTCGACGACCGCGCCCGGGTCGCCGGCCCAGTCCGTGACGACGCGGACCGCTTCGGCCATGGTGAACATGCCGTGCGCGATCACATCGGGAAGTCCCACCTCCGTGGCGAACTTCTCATTCCAGTGGATCGGGTTGAAGTCGCCCGAGGCGCCGGCGTACTGCACCAGGGTGGCCCGCGTCACGGGAAAACTCTGCGCCGGAAGCTCGGTGCCCACCTCGACGTCCGCGTAAGAGATCTTCGCAGCCATCACGCCTCCTCGGCAGCGCGCGCCACCAGCTTGGTCCACGCGGTCACGACATGGGCGCCGGCCTCGTCGCGCACCTCTCCCCGGATGTCCACAACATCGTTGCCCGCAAGGGACTTGATGGACTCAATGGTCGAGGTGACGGCGAGCCGGTCCCCCGCGCCGACCGGCCGGGTGTACGCGAACTTCTGCTCGCGATGCACCACGCGGTCGTAGTCGAGCCCCAACTGCGGGTCCTGAATAACCTGTTCCGCAGCTTTGAAAGTGATCGCGAAGGCGAAAGTCGGCGGCGCGATCACATCGGAGTGGCCGAGCGCCCTGGCGGCATCCGGGTCGGTGTACGCGGGATTGGCGTCGCCCACCGCCTCGGCGAACTCGCGGATCTTTTCCCGGCCTACCTCATAAGGCGAGGTGGGCGGATAAGTCCGCCCCACGAAGGACTGGTCGAGCGCCATGGACTGGCTCCCTCCTGACAGATGGACCTCAACAAACGACACGAGGCCGCCCCCGAGTCGGGGGCGGCCTCGTGTACGAGCCTGATTAGCGCGTTTCGCGGTGCGCCGTGTGCGAGTTGCAGCGCGGGCAGTGCTTCTTCATCTCAAGACGGTCCGGGTTGTTACGCCGGTTCTTCTTGGTGATGTAGTTCCGCTCCTTGCACTCCACGCAGGCCAGCGTGATCTTCGGGCGGACGTCGGTGGCAGCCACGTGAGTGCTCCTTGGACGGACGGATGAACGGATGAACGCATAAAAGAGTAGCCGATCGGAGGACCGACCCCACAATCGGCTACTGTGTGTAGCGGTGACCGGACTTGAACCGGTGACACAGCGATTATGAGCCGCTTGCTCTACCGACTGAGCTACACCGCTGCGATACCGGATCTCCTCACCCGGAGGTGAGGATCCCCGACATCAGAGCCCCAATACGGAATCGAACCGTAGACCTTCTCCTTACCATGGAGACGCTCTACCGACTGAGCTATTGGGGCGAGCGATGAAGACATTACACGGTCGGTCGCCGATCGCCCAAATCCGTTTCGGCGCCCTCCGCACGGCCTGAGCCCCGCCCGTCTCGTACGCCACTCGTGGCCACACCGGTACGACTATTGCGCTCCTCCTCGAAGCGCGCTCGGCGCGCCCCTAGGCTCGACTCACGCTGCGTGATCTTGTCTTTGTGATCTTGTTTTCCGTCACGCCGCCCGAGCCCCACCGCCCCACCCAGGAGCGCGATGCCCGACAGCCAGCCGCAGCCACCCGACGGCGCCACGGCGGACACCACCGCGCTGCTGCTCTGCGACGCCCGGCTCACCGACGGCCGCACTGTGGACGTACGGCTCAGCGGCGGACGCATCGAGGCCGTCGGCACCGCGGGCAGCCTCACCCCGCACGCCACCCGCGTCGACCTGAGTGGCTATCTGCTGCTGCCCGCCCCGGCAGATCCGCACACCCATGGGGACACGGCACTGACCGCCGACTCCCTGGGACCCGTTTCGTACGACACCGAAGACGTCCAGCGGCGTGCCACCGAGGCCGCCCTGCTGCAGCTCGGACACGGGGCGACCGCGCTGCGCTCGCACGTACGGATCGGGGACGTGCACGCGCTCGGCCCGCTGGAGGCGGTGCTCCAGGCGCGGCGCTCGCTGCGCGGGCTCGCGGATCTGACGGCCGTGGCCGTGCCGCGGCTGCTCACGGGCGTCGCAGGAGCCGACGGCCTGGCGATGCTGCGGGATGCGGTGAAGATGGGCGCCGGGGTGGTGGGCGGCTGCCCGGACACCGACCCCGATCCGACCGGGTACGCGGAAGCCGTGCTCGAAGTCGCCGCCGAACACGGCTGCCCCGTCGATCTGCACACCCACGGCGACGATCCGGCCCGTCTCGCCCGGCTCGCGGCGATGGCGGGCGGCCTGCGGCCCGGCGTCGCGATCGGGCCGTGCGCGGGGCTCGCCCGGCTGCCGCGCGACGTGGCGTCGAGGGCGGCCGACCAGCTGGCCGCGGCCGGGGTCACGGTGGTCTGTATGCCCCAGGGCGGCTGCGGGGCCGTCGAGCTGCGGGGCAACGCGCCGGTGCGCCTGTTGCGAGCCGCCGGGGTGCGGGTCGCGGCGGGCAGCGGGGCGCTGCGCGACGTTTCGAATCCGGTGGGCCGCGGCGATCCTTTGGAGGCCGCGTATCTGCTGGCTTCTCAGGGCGGGATGGCGGCGCGTGAGGCGTACGGGACGGTGGCGGGCGTCGCGCGGCAGGCGATGGGACTGCCGGAGGTACGGGTGGAGGCAGGCTTCCCGGCCGAGCTGCTTGCGGTGCGCGGCGAGCGGATCTCGGGGGTCCTGTCGCTCGCGTACAGCCGGATCGTGATTCACCGCGGCCGGGTGGTGGCCCGGACCAGCGCGGTACGGGAGTACTGCGACTCGGCGGCCGCGGTCGCGCTCGAACTGCCCCGGCAGGGGCGGCCGGACACCTGCCCCTGACGTCTGCCCCTGACGTCTGCGCTTGACGTCGCAGAAGGTGAGTCCCTGAGCGAGCCGGGCGCTTCGGACGTACCGTCGTAGGCATGCGCATTGTCATCGCTGGAGGACACGGTCAGATCGCACTCCGTCTCGAACGGCTGCTGTCGGCGGGCGGACACGAGGTCGCGGGCATCATCCGCAGACCTGAGCAAGGCGACGACCTGCGTGAAGCCGGTGCCGAACCGGTCCTTCTCGACCTGGAGTCGGCCTCGGCCGAGGAGGTCGCCGCCGCGCTTCAGGGCGCCGGCGCCGCCGTCTTCGCGGCGGGCGCGGGTCCGGGCAGCGGCAAGGCGCGCAAGGACACGGTGGACCGGGGCGCGGCGGTGCTGTTCGCGGACGCGGCGGAACGGGCAGGCGTACGGCGGTACATCGTGGTCTCCTCGATGGGCGCGAACGCACAGCACGCGGGCGACAGCGAGTTCGACGTGTACCTGCGGGCGAAGGGCGCGGCGGACGACGACGTACGGTCCAGGCGAGGCCTCGCCTGGACGATTCTGCGGCCGGGCTCACTGACGAACGACGCGGGCACCGGTCTCGTACAGCTGAAGGCGTCCACAGGGCGCGGGATGGTGCCGCGTGACGATGTGGCAGCGGTGCTCGCGGAGTTGGTGGAGACGCCGGCGACGGCGGGGCTGACGCTGGAGCTGATCAGCGGCTCGGTGCCGGTGACGGTCGCGGTGAAGGACGTCGCCGGAAACTGAGCCCGCGGGCGATGTGGTCCACGTTTCTGTTCTGAATTGATGAGGGAACACATGCCTGATATTCACCCACCGGTCGTGGAGCGCGGAGAACAGCTCTACGCGTTCGTCCGCGGAACCGTGCGGATGGACGCCTTCGCCCCGATCGCGGACCGGCTGCCGGAACTGTTCGGCTGGCTGACCAGCCGCGGCGCGGAGCTCGCGGCGCCCCCTTCTTCCGCTTCAACAGCATCGACATGGAAGGGGAGTCGGAGGTCGAGGCGGGCATCCCCGTCGTGTCCATGCCGGAGCCCGAGGGAGATATCGGCGGTACGGGAATGGGCGGAACGGGAGGGTCTGGAGTGGGACATGACGGTGGTCGACGGCGCTGAGCGCTGGGCCTGCCGCCTGGAGTCGTATCTGACCGACCCCCGCGTCGAGCCGGACCCGTCCAAGTGGGAGATCGAGCTCGCGTTCCGGCTGGCCGACTGAGGGCGGCGGTGATCACGCTCGACGAGGGCAGGCAGGGGGTGTCGGCCGTCCGGACGGGGGTGCCTGGAGTTCGGACGGGGTGCCTGCAGTCTCCCAGTGCCGGCCCTGGGACAGGTGTATACGACGATGGCCCCCGGTCCGCGTTTCCGCAGATCGGGGGCCATTGTCATCACGTGGCGGCGCCAGGATTCGAACCTGGGTAGGCAGAGCCGACGGATTTACAGTCCGTTCCCATTGGCCACTCGGGCACACCGCCATGGGATGTCGCCGTGAAAGTCACCCGCTGTGGGGTGGTGCTCCGTGGCAACGACGTAAACGATACCTGATGCCCGGGGGTGCTCCACCACCGGATTGATCAGCCCTCGGGACGGGTGCGGGTGGCTAGGCTTGCGGGTGCGGTCCGGGACTCCGGCCGCGCCTCCACGCACCCGATACAAGGAGCCACAGGACATGGCCGACTCCAGTTTCGACATCGTCTCGAAGGTCGAGCGGCAGGAGGTCGACAACGCCCTCAACCAGGCGGCGAAGGAGATCTCCCAGCGCTACGACTTCAAGAACGTCGGGGCTTCGATCGCCTGGTCCGGCGAGAAGATCCTTATGCAGGCCAACTCCGAGGAGCGCGTCGCCGCCATCCTCGATGTCTTCCAGACCAAGCTGGTCAAGCGCGGGATCTCGCTGAAGGCGCTGGACGCGGGCGAGCCCCAGCTGTCCGGCAAGGAGTACAAGATCTTCGCCTCGATCGAGGAAGGCATCTCCCAGGAGAACGCCAAGAAGGTCGCGAAGATCATCCGCGACGAGGGCCCGAAGGGCGTCAAGGCGCAGGTCCAGGGCGACGAGCTGCGGGTCAGCTCGAAGAGCCGGGACGACCTGCAGGCCGTACAGGCGCTGCTGAAGGGGCAGGACTTCGACTTCGCGCTGCAGTTCGTGAACTACCGCTGATTCCGGCGGCGCGTGACTGGCGACCGGGGGCGGAGCGGCTCGGCCGCCCGCCCTCGCCTCGTGTGGCGGGGGCGGGGCGCTTCGGCCGGGCGTGATGTCCGAATACCGCCAGCTTCGGCGGAGCGGGGGTCGCAGACTCGTAGGCGTACGGCGCAGGACACGCTGCGAGGAAAGGAACGGGCCATGACCGCCAGGACGGTCTACACGACCATCGACAGCCCGCTGGGCGAACTGCTGCTGGTCGGCGAGGAGTCCCCCACGGCGAAGGGCGGCACCGCGCTCGCCTCGCTCTCGCTGCCCGGCCAGAAGGGCGCGGCCGTCGTACGGGACGGCTGGCGGCGCGACCCTGCGGCCTTCGAGGAGATCGGCAGGCAGCTCGGCGCGTACTTCGAGGGCCGGCTGACCCACTTCGAGATCGAGTACGTGGACGGCGGGACGGAGTTCCAGCGCCGGGTGTGGCAGGCGCTGGAAGAGATTCCGTACGGGGCGACGGCAACCTACGGACAGATCGCCCAGCAGGTCGGCACCTCGGCCGCGGGGGTACGCGCGGTGGGGACCGCGATCGGGCGTAATCCCCTGCTCGTGGTGCGGCCGTGTCACCGGGTGATCGGAGCGGACGGCACCCTTCGCGGATACGCGGGCGGGCTGGAGCGCAAGCAGCGTCTGCTCGGGCTCGAGGGCGTGCTTGAGGGCGTGCCGACGCCGTGAGGGGTGAGGCACTGTTCCCCAGGGAGCGGGCGGTGATCGCCCCTGGGGCGGTGCATGTGCCGGGGTGGCTGGCGGTGGAGCGACAGCGGGAACTGGCGGAGGCATGCCGCTCCTGGGCCCTCGGCCCGGTCCCGATCCGCCACACCTTGCTCCCGGGTGGCGGCGTGATGTCCGTGCAGACCGTGTGCGTGGGCTGGCACTGGCAGCCGTACCGGTACAGCCGCACGGCGGACGATGTGAACGGCGCCCGGGTCGCCGAATTCCCTCGCTGGCTTGCGGAGTTGGGGCGGTCGGCTCTTGTCGCTGCGTACGGGGAGGACGAGGCGGATCAGGCGTACGCCCCCGACACCGCCCTGATCAACTTCTATGACGGTGCGGCGCGGATGGGGATGCACCAGGACAAGGAAGAGCGCTCCGGTGCTCCGGTGGTGTCGCTGAGCATCGGCGACACCTGCGTCTTCCGGTTCGGGAACACCGAGACGCGGGGGCGGCCGTACACGGATGTGGAGCTGGCGTCCGGGGACCTGTTCGTCTTCGGGGGACCCACACGCTTCGCATACCACGGGGTGCCGAAGGTGTACCCGGGCACGGCCGACCCCGCGACGGGCATGAGCAGGGGACGGCTGAACATCACCCTGCGCGAGACCGGCCTGCCGGGCTGAGCGGGAGCGGCGGGTGCTGGGCGAGCACTGCGGGCGTCAGCGCGAGCGCGAGTGGCCGAACAGGATCCGGTAGACGATCAGCAGCACGAGCGCGCCGCCGATGGCCGCGGCCCAAGTGGCCCCGTCGTAGAACTCGTTGGTGATGGGCCGATCCAGGTACCGGGCCGATATCCAGCCGCCGATGAACGCGCCTGCCACACCTATGAGTGTGGTGCCGATCAGGCCCCCCGGGTCGCGGCCCGGGAGCAGGATCTTGGCTATGGCGCCGGCGAGCAGCCCGAGAATGATCCAGCTGATGATGCCCATGCCGTGAACCTGCCTTTCGTACGGTGGTGCTCGTGCTCTCAAGGACGTCGGGGGGACTGAGCGCGGTTGCGGAGATCAGTAGGGTCGTCACATGACACCGGAACTGCGGCGGTCCCTGGGAGTCTTCGACGCGGTCGTGATCGGGCTGGGGTCGATGATCGGCGCGGGCATCTTCGTGGCACTCGGTCCGGCCGCCCGTGCCGCCGGGTCGGGACTGCTGCTGGGGCTGGCTCTGGCGGCCGTGATCGCGTACTGCAATGCCATGTCGTCGGCACGGCTCGCCGCCCGCTATCCCGCTTCCGGCGGGACGTATGTGTACGGGCGTGAGCGGCTCGGCGAGTTCTGGGGCTATCTGGCGGGCTGGGCGTTCGTCGTCGGGAAGACCGCTTCGTGCGCGGCGATGGCGTTGACGGTCGGGGCGTATGCCTGGCCGGACCAGGCGCACGCGGTGGCGGTTGCCTCGGTGGTGGCGCTGACTGCCGTGAACTATGGGGGCGTTCAGAAGTCGGCGTGGCTGACGCGGGCGATCGTGGCGGTGGTGCTGGCGGTTCTGGCTGCGGTCGTGGTGGTCTCCCTCGGGTCGGACTCGGCGGACTTCGAGCGGCTGGATGTGGGCGCGGACGCATGGGCGGGCGGCGTGCTCCAGGCGGCGGGGCTGCTCTTCTTCGCGTTCGCGGGGTACGCCAGGATCGCCACGCTCGGCGAGGAGGTGAGAGATCCCGCGCGTACGATCCCGCGTGCCGTGCCGCTGGCGCTGGGCATCGCGCTGGTGGTCTATGTGTGCGTGGCGGTATCGGTCCTTTCTGTGCTGGGGGCCGGGGAGTTGGGCAGGGCGACGGCTCCGCTCGCCGACGCCGTGCGAGCTGCGGGCGCCCAGTGGCTGACGCCCGTGGTGCGGGTGGGGGCCGCGGTGGCGGCGCTCGGGTCTTTGCTCGCGCTGATTCTCGGCGTCTCACGGACGACGCTGGCGATGGCCCGGGACGGTCATCTGCCGGGCGCGCTGGCCGCCGTGCACCCCCGTTTCCATGTGCCGCACCGGGCGGAGCTCGCGGTGGGCGCTGTCGTCGCCGTGGTGGCGGCGACGGCGGATGTGCGCGGGGCGATCGGCTTCTCGTCGTTCGGAGTGCTGGTGTACTACGCCATTGCTAACGCCTCGGCATGGACGCTGAGTTCCGAATCGGATCGGGATACGCCCGTTCGAGTGACGCAGGCACGAGCGACGACGGTACGGGTGACCGCGGGCCTCGGGCTCGCCGGGTGCCTCGTGCTGGCCTTCGCTCTCCCGGCACTCTCGGTGGCGGCAGGCGCGGCGGTTCTGGCCGTGGGCGTCGTGGTGTACGCGGTACGCCGACGGGGATAGGGGCGTCGTCCCCTACCGCACTGCGAACGGCTGGTCCGTGCGGACGATCTCTTTGCCGAAGGGCAGCAGCGAGACCGGGATCAGCTTGAAGTTGGCGATGCCCAGCGGGATGCCGATGATCGTGAGGCACAGGGCGATACCGGTAACGATATGACCGAGCGCCAGCCACCAGCCGGCGAGGACCAGCCACAGCACATTGCCGACGCAGGACGGCGCTCCGGCATCACGGCGTTCGACGACGGTGTAGCCGAAGGGCCAGAGGGCATACACGCCGATGCGGAACGCGGCCAGGCCGAAGGGGATGCCGATGATCGTGATGCACAGCACGAGTCCCGCAACCATGTAGCTCAGGAACATCCAGAAGCCGCACAGCACGAGCCAGATGACGTTCAGGATAGTTTTCACGGGCGACGACCTGCCATTTGCTCGAGTCGGGCAATGCGCTCCGCCATGGGCGGGTGTGTCGAGAACATCCTGGAGAGGCCCGGTCCCGGGCGAAACGGATTCGCGATCATCATATGACTCGCGGTCTCGAGGCGCGGCTCGGGCGGCAGCGGCAACTGCTTCGTACCGGCATCGAGTTTGCGCAGGGCGCTCGCAAGGGCGAGCGGATCACCGGTGAGCTGGGCGCCTGAGGCGTCCGCCTCGTATTCCCGCGAACGGCTGACGGCCAACTGGATCACTGAGGCGGCCAGCGGACCGAGGATCATGACCAGCAGCATGCCGATGAGGCCGGGGCCCTCGTCGTCGTCGGAGCGGCCTATGGGGATCAGCCAGGCGAAGTTCACCAGGAACATCACCACCGAGGCGAGCGCGCCCGCGACGGAGGAGATCAGGATGTCGCGGTTGTAGACGTGGCTCAGCTCGTGGCCGATGACGCCGCGCAGCTCGCGCTCGTCGAGAATCTGCAGGATTCCCTCGGTGCAGCACACCGCGGCATTGCGCGGGTTCCGCCCGGTGGCGAAGGCGTTGGGTGCCTGGGTCGGCGAGATGTACAGGCGGGGCATGGGCTGACGGGCGGCGGTGGAGAGCTCACGGACCAGGCGGTACAGCGCGGGCGCCTCGAATTCGCTGACGGGACGGGCGCGCATGGCCCGCAGTGCCAGCTTGTCGCTGTTCCAGTAGGCGTACGCGTTGGTGCCGAGCGCCACGAAGAGCGCGACGATCAGGCCAGTACGGCCGAAGAAACTGCCGATGACGAGGATGAGAGCGGACAGTCCCCCGAGGAGTACGGCGGTCTTCAGCCCGTTGTGCCGGCGGTGCACGGTACGCCCTCCAAGTGGTGCCGCAGGGGAACCCTTCGCGTGATGGTGCTCCACTCACCAGTGGACCCTTCTGTACAGGTCAACGCGAGGCGAGGGACGCTAGTTCCCTTGTGCGCCGGCCCTTGGAGTGGGCCGTTCGGGTGTCGCTCAGAACAGGTTGGTCGCCGCGAAGCGAAGCACCAGTTGGGGATAGCCGGAGAGGACGACGCCGACGACGGCGGTCAGGACGATGGCCACGGTCACCGGGGCCGGGGCGCGCCTTCTGGCCGCAGCTGCTGCCTCGCCGCCCGCCTCGGCGCTCTCCGTGACTGCCTCCGCGGCTCCTTCGGGGGCGCGGAAGAGGATCGCGGTCCACTGCAGGTAGTAGTACAGGGCGATCACGACATTGATGGCCATGACGACGGCCAGCCAGCCCAGGCCCGCGTCGACGGCCGAGGAGAAGACGGTCACCTTCGCGAACAGGCCGACGATGCCGGGCGGCAGGCCTGCCAGGCAGAGCAGGAAGAAGCCCATGGCGAGGGCGGTCAGCGGGCGGGTGGCGTAGAGGCCGCGGTAGTCGGAGATCCGGTTGAGCGGCCGGGTACGGGCGACGACCGCCGCCACCGCGAAGGCTCCGAGGTTCACGATTCCGTACATCAGGGCGTACGCGACGGTCGCGCCGATCTGGTCGTCGCTGGAGTACGCGGCGGCCGCGATCGGCACCAGGAGGTACCCGGCCTGTGCCACGGAGGACCAGGCCAGCAGGCGTACCGCGCTCCACGCGCGCGTGGCCGACTGCCGCAGCGCCGCGACATTGCCCGCGGTCATGGTGAGACCCGCGAGGACAGCCATGGCCGGGCCCCAAACATCCGCGTATCCGGGGAAAGCGATGACCGTCACGAGGATGAGGCCCGAGAAGCCAACGGCCTTTCCGACAACGGAGAGATACGCGGCGACGGGCAGCGGGGCGCCGACATAAGTGTCGGGAACCCAGAAGTGGAAAGGAACCGCGGCCGTCTTGAAGGCGAAGCCGACGAGAGTCAGCGTGATGCCCACCTTGGCGAGACTGTCCAGCTGGCCGGGGACCTTGTCGAGCTCGGTCGCGATCTGGGTGAGGTGCAGGGTCCCCGTCGTGGCATACACAAAGCTGACGCCCAGCAGCATCACGGCGGTCGCGGTGACCGAGGACAGGAAGAACTTCAGGGCCGCTTCGCTGGAGAGCCGGTCGCCACGCCTGAGGCCGACGAGCGCGAAGGCCGGCAGGGATGCGACCTCGAGGGCGACGACCAGGGTGGCCAGGTCGCGCGAGGCGGGCAGCAGTGCCGCACCGGCCGCCGAGGAGAGCAGCAGGAACCAGAACTCCCCTGCGGGGAGCTTCTTGCGGGTGTCGTGGAGCGAGAGCAGGGCGGTGAGCAGGGCGCCTCCGAGCACGAGGAGCTGGATCACGATCGTGAAGCGGTCGGCGGTGTAGCTGCACGCGTCCGCGTCGGTCGTGAGGCAGAACGTCGCGCGGTTGCCCTCGCGCAGCGGCACGAGGGTGATCAGCGCGGCGACGAGACCGGCGATCGAGACGGCCCCGAGCAGCGGCTTGCGCTTCTCGGACACGAACAGGTCGGCGACCAGGACGATCAGGGCCACCGTCGCGGTGATGGTGGGCGGCGCGATCGTGAGCCAGTCGACGGACTGGACGAGGCTGGTGACGCTGTCGGCTGCCACGGTCACGACTTGCCTCCTGCGAGGAGCTTCTGCACGGCCGGGTCGGTGAGGCCGAGGAGGACGGCGGGCCACAGTCCGGCGAGGACGGTGAGGGCGACGAGCGGGGACCAGGCCGCGAATTCATAGCTCTGGACATCGGCGAGCGGCTTCACGAACTGCTCCTCCTGCCCCGTCTGCCCCTTCGGTCGCAGCGCGCCCATGCAGACGCGGCGTACGACGACGAGGAGGTACGCCGCGGTGAGCAGGGTGCCGAAGCCGGCGATCGCCATGAACGTGAGGAAGGCGGGGCGGCTCAGCCCCTCGGCGGGATCGAACGCGCCGAACAGCGCCAGCATTTCGCCCCAGAATCCTGCGAGGCCGGGCAGGCCGAGCGATGCGACGGCGGCGAAGGCGAGGAGGCCGCCGAGGCGCGGGGCCCGGCCGTAGAGGGCCGCCCCGGTGGCCCCGGAGAGGGTGTCGAGGTCCGCGGTGCCGTAGCGGTCTTTCAGGGCGCCGACCAGGAAGAAGAGCAGACCGGTGATCAGGCCGTGCGCGATGTTGGCGAAGAGCGCGCCGTTGACGCCGGTGGGGGTCATCGTCGCGATGCCGAGGAGCACGAAGCCCATGTGCCCGACGGAGGAGTACGCGATCAGGCGCTTGAGGTCGCCGCCCGCGCCCTGCTTGGCGAGGGCGAGGCAGGCCAGGGATCCGTAGATGATGCCGGCGACGGCGAAGGCGGCGAGATACGGCGCGAAGGTCTGCATGCCGTCGGGCGCGATGGGCAACACGATGCGGACAAACCCGTACGTACCCATCTTCAGCAGTACGCCGGCGAGGAGGACGGAGCCGACGGTCGGTGCGGCGGTGTGCGCGTCCGGCAACCAGCTGTGCAACGGCCACATCGGGGTCTTCACGGCCAGCCCGAGCCCGATCGCCAAAACGGCGATGACCTGCGTGGATGCGGTCAGCCCACGGCCGTTGTCAGTGGCGAGTGCCACCATGTCGAATGTGCCGGTCTTCAGCCCGATCAGCAGCAGGCCGAGCAGCATGACCACAGAGCCGAGCAGCGTGTAGAGGATAAACCTCCAGGCGGCGGACTGCCGCTCCTCGCCGCCCCAGCGGGCGATGAGGAAGTACATCGGGATGAGCACCATCTCGAAGGCCAGGAAGAAGAGCAGCAGGTCGAGGACGGCGAAGGTCGCGAGAGTCCCGGATTCCAGGACGAGCAGCAGCGCGACGAAGCCCTTCGGGGACGGGCCCGAAGGCATCTTGTAGTAGCTGTACAGCGCGCACAGGAAGGTCAGTAGCGCCGTAAGGACCAGAAGGGGGAGGGAAATGCCGTCGACGCCGAAGTGGATCCGCACATCGAGTGCCGGGATCCAGCTGATGTCCGTCGTGGCCTGCATCTTCGACGGGTGGTCGTGGTCGAAGCCGATGGCGAGCACGATCGCCGCGGCGAGGATCGCGCCGGTGAAGGTCACGCCGTGGCGCAGGACCGCCTGGTCCGGGCTCTTGCCGCGCAGCCCGGGCGGGGCGGGCAGGAGCGCGGCCCCGGCCCCGATGAGCGGGCCGACGACGATGAACGCGAGAAGGAACTGCATCACGGACTCGCTGATATCGATCACGGCTCACGATCCCGCGTTGACGTTGGAAAGGACGACGGCGGCGATCGCCAGGACGACGGAGCCTGCCAGCAGCGCGCTCAGGTAGGTCTGCACATTGCCGGTCTGGGCGCGGCGGACGGCCGCGCCGAGCCAGCGGGCTCCCGTGCCCGATCCGCGTACGTACGTCTCGACGACCTCGCGGTCCAGGAAGCTGACCAGCTGGGCGGCGGCCCGGACGGGGCGTACGAACAGGGCGGAGTAGACCGCGTCGACGTGGAAACCGACGGCGGCGTGGCGGTGGAGCGGGCCAAGCAGAAGTCGGCCGGGGTCCGACTGGTCGGGGGCTGCCGCGATGTCGTCGTACGCGGGGATGTGGGTCGCGATGGCCTCGGCCTCGGTGACCGACGGCGCCGCCTCCGGGTGGGCGGCGACGGCGCCCATGGGCCCCCTGGCGAGGGCTGCTCCCGCGCGGAACTGCAGGGCGCGCCAGGTGCCGTAGGTGATCAGTCCACCGACGAGCGCGACACCCGTGCCGAGGACGGCGGTGGTGACGGTCGGGGTGAGGCTTTGGCCGTCGAACCAGTCGTCGAGATAACCGATGGTCAGGCCGAAGCCGAGGGAGGGGATGGCGAGCACCCAGAGCACGGCGTTCATGGCGACGGGCTCGCGGCCGTGGTCCGGGGCTTCGGCTCCGCGGCCGCGGAAGGCGAGCAGCCACAGCCGCATTGCGTACGCGGCGGTGAGAAGGGCGGCGATCAGGCCGGAGACCAGCACCGTCCAGCCGGCGGCGCCGGGCGCGATGTCGGATTCGCCGAGCGCTGCGTGCTCGGCGGCTACGAGGATCGCTTCCTTGGAGAAGAAGCCCGCGAAGGGAGGGATGGCGGCGAGCGCGAGCAGGGCGACGGTCATCGTCCAGTACGCGTCGGGGATGCGCTTGGCGAGACCGCTCATCCGGGACATGGCGGCCAGCGAGTTGGTGCCCGCGGCATGGATGATCACGCCCGCGGCGAGGAAGAGGAGCGCCTTGAACGCGCCGTGCGCAAGGAGGTGGAAGACGGCGGCGCCACGGTTACCGACGGCCAGCGCGCCCGTCATATAGCCGAGTTGGCCGATGGTCGAGTAGGCGAGGACCCGCTTGACGTCGTCCTGGGCGAGGGCGGCGAGGCCCGAGCCGACCATGGTGACGGCGGCCATCACGGCGAGAACGATGAGTGCTGCCGCGGATGCGGCGAAGACGGGAAGGAGCCGGGCCACGAAGTAGACACCGGCGGCGACCATCGTCGCGGCGTGGATCAGCGCGGAGACGGGGGTGGGGCCCGCCATCGCGTCGGGGAGCCAGGTGTGCAGCGGGAACTGCGCCGACTTGCCCGCCACACCCGCGAGGAGCAGCAGGGCGATCAGCGTCGGGTGATCGATTCCACCGGCCGCGACGGAGCCGAGGATTCCGGTGATCTGGAAGGTTCCGGCGTCAGTGGCGAGCGCGAACAGACCGAAGAGGAAGGGGACATCGCCGAGCTTGGTGACCAGGAAGGCCTTGAGGGAGGCGGCTCGCGCCTCGGGCGTCTCCCAGTAGTGGCCGACGAGGAAGTACGAGCAGATGCCCATGATCTCCCAGCCGACCATGAGCACCATCAGGTCGCCGGAGTAGACGACGAGCAGCATCGCGGAGGTGAAGAGGGAGACGAGAGCCGCGTACGAGGGGTAGCGCGGGTCGTCGCGCAGATAGCCCGTCGAGTAGATCTGCACGCACGAAGCGACGACGCCGACCAGGACGGCGACGAGGACCGCGAAGCCGTCGAGGTACAGGGCGAGGTCGATGGGGACCGACCCGGTGGGGGTCAGCTCGGTCGAGGCGACGATCGGCTTGCCCCCGCCCTGACGGACGGCGACGAGGACGGCGATGGCCGCCGCGGCGAGGGTCGGCAGGACGGCAAGGGGCCGTACGAAACCGGGGGCGGTGCGGCCGAGGAGCAGTCCGGCCGCGGCGCCCAGGAACGGAAGGAGGGGGACGAGGACGGCGAGGGTCGTGGTGGTCACGCGGTGGCCTCGGCCTTCTGCGCCCGGGCGGCTGCGTCGGCGTCAGGGTCGTGGGGCTCGTCGTCGGGGCGCTCGGCGGTGTCGCGAAGCTTGTCGACGTCCGAGGTTCCGCGGTTGCGGTAGACCATCAGGACGATCGCCAGGCCGATGCCGATCTCCGCGGCGGCGATGGCGATGGTGAAGAGGGTGAGCGCCTGGCCGGCGTGCAGGGTGTCGCGCATCCAGACGTCGAAGGCGACGAGGTTGAGGTTGACCGCGTTGAGCATCAGCTCGACGGACATGAGGACCAGGATCGCGTTGCGGCGCGCGAGCACTCCGTACAGCCCGACGGAGAAAAGGAGGACAGCAAGCACAGCGGGATAGGCGAGGTGCATCAGCTCTTCCCCTCGGGAGCCTTGACGTCCTTGGTGTCTTTGGGGCCCTTGGCGTCTTGGGATGCCTTGGTGTCCTTGCGGGACAGGACGATCGCCCCCACGAGGGCGGCGAGCAGCAGTACGGAGAGCGCCTCGAACGGCAGCACCCAGTGCCGGAAGAGGAACTCGCCGGATACCTGGGTGGAGCCCTGGGAGGGTCCGTCCAGATCGATCCAGGTCGTGCGGAACGCGTCCACGACCACCCAGACCAGGGCGCCCGCGGCGGCGAGTGCGACCGCGAGGGCGACCCAGCCGTTGCGCGAGTCGGCGTCCGGGGAGCGGCCGATGGGGGCCCTGGTGAGCATCAGCCCGAAGAGAAGGAGGACGACCACGGAACCGACGTAGATCAGGACCTGCACCCAGGCGATGAACTCGGCCGTCAGCAGCAGATATTCGACGGCGAGGCCGCCGAGGGCAACGACCAGCCAGAGGGCGGCGTGCACCAGCTGCTTGGTCGTGACCGTGATGGCGGCCGCGCCGAGCGTGGCGAGGCCGACGAGGAGAAAAGCGATCTCGACGCCGGTCGGGGAGAGGAAGCCGTGCGTTTCGGCTGCGGCGAGCATCATGCGGGGCCCCCCTCGTCCGCGGGCGGTTCGGCCTGGGCGGCCGCCAGCTTTTCGACTGCCTTGCGGGCCGCCGCGATCTCCTTCGGCTCCTCGGCGCCCGGGTCGAGCGCGGGCGGCGCGGGCACCGTCCACATCCACTCGCGGAGCTTGTCCCGCTCATGGGTGAGTTCGCGGATGTCCGTCTCCGCGTACTCGAACTCCGGTGACCAGAACAGCGCGTCGAAAGGACAGACCTCGATGCAGATACCGCAGTACATACAGAGCGAGAAGTCGATGGCGAACCGGTCGAGGACGTTGCGGCTGCGCTCGCGGCCGCCGGGGGCGGCAGCCGGAATCGTCTCCTTGTGGGAGTCGATGTAGATGCACCAGTCGGGGCACTCACGGGCGCAGAGCATGCAGACCGTGCAGTTCTCCTCGAACAGGCCGATCACGCCACGGCTGCGGGGCGGGAGTTCGGGCTGGGCATCCGGGTACTGCTGAGTGACGGTCTTCTTCGTCATCGTCCGCAGGGTGACGGCGAGGCCCTTCGCGAGGCCGGATCCGGGGATCGGAGGCATTACTGCATCACCACCTTCACGATGCCGGTGAGGGCGATCTGGGCGAGGGCGAGCGGGATGAGCGTGGTCCAGGCGAGTTTCTGCAGCTGGTCCTCGCGCATCCGCGGATAGCTCACGCGCAGCCAGATGACGACAAAGGCGAGTACGGCCGTCTTGAGCAGGGTCCAGACCCAGCCGAGACCGTCCGCCCCGAACGGGCCGTGCCAGCCGCCCAGGAAGAGGACGGTGGTCAGAGCGCACAGGACGACGATCCCCGCGTACTCGGCCAGGAGGAACAGCGCGAAACGCAGGCCGGTGTACTCGGTGTACGCGCCGAAGATGATCTCGGAGTCGGCGATCGGCATGTCGAAGGGCGGACGCTGGAGTTCGGCGAGGCCCGCGGTGAAGAAGACCAGGGCGCCCACGATCTGCCAGGGCAGCCACCACCATTCGAAGGCGTTCAGGATGCCCGGCAGCGAGACCGTACCCGCCGCCATGGCGACGGAGGCGGCGGCCAGCAACATCGGCAGTTCGTACGCCAGCAGCTGCGCGGCGGTGCGCAGTCCACCCAGGAGGGAGAACTTATTGGCCGATGCCCAGCCCGCCATGAGCGAGCCGAGCACCCCGACGCCCATCACGGCGAGTACGAAGAAGATGCCCGCGTCGACGACCTGACCGACCGCGCCCTCGCTCGGGCCGATCGGGATCGCGACCAGTACGAGGAGGTACGGGAGAAGGGCGACGGCGGGCGCGAGCTGGAAGATGCGGCGATCGGCACCGGCCGGGACCACGTCCTCCTTCTGCGCGAACTTCACGCCGTCCGCGACGAGCTGGGCCCAGCCGTGGAAGCCGCCCGCGTACATGGGGCCGAGGCGGCCCTGCATATGGGCCATCACCTTGTGCTCGGTCTGCCCGATGACGAGGGGCAGGACAAGGAAAACGGCGAGGATGACGACCAGCCGGAGGGCGATGTCGAGAGCGTCGTTCACGCGTCTCCTCCGGGGCGTTCGGCCGAGTCGGCCGAGTCGGTCGGGGCTTCGTCGGCCGCGGGCCGCTCGGGTTCGTCGGGGGTGGGTTCGGACGGGGCCGGCTCCTCGGCGGCGGGGGCTGCCTGCGGCGCGGGGGTCGCCGGCTCCTCGGCGGCGGGGGCTGCCTGCGGCGCGGGGGTCGCCGGCTCCTCGGCGGCGGGCGGCTCGGGTGCCGTGGGCGCCGGCGGCGCCTCGGTCCCGGCCGCCGGGGCCGGGGCGGGCTGCTTCGGCTCAGCCTCCGGCGCGGGCGTCGGGCGGCCCGCCGTCGGAGCGGGCTCAGCCGTGGCCGACTCGTCGAAGGCCGGGCGGGCGTGGTGCCAGGGGGCGTCCGGGGTGCCGGGGCGGGCCCCGGCGGCGGGCTGCTGGGAGGCCGAGCCCTCGGAAGCGGTGCGTGCGCGGCGGGGCCGGGTGGCCGGAGCCTCGGGGGTCTCCGCACCGGCCGTCGCCTCGGGCACCGCCGCGGCCTGCGACGCCGAGCCCTCCGAAGCGCTGCGGGCACGGCGAGGCGGGCGTTCCACCGGCGCGGTCTCCTGCGACGCCGAGCCCTCGGCGACGCTGCGGGTGCGGCGGGGCGGGCGTTCGCCGGGTGCTGCGGGAGCGCCTGCCGTACGGGCTGCCCTCCCGGGGCGGGCCGGGGCAGGGGGGAGCTGGCCCTTGAGCGGGCCCCATTCGTTCGGGTCCGGGACGCCCGGCGGGAGCATCTGGCGGCGCTTGGGGCCGCCGTGTTCCGACTCCCCCGGCTCCTTCGCGCCCGGCCAGGCCTTCGCGACGCGGGCCGCCAGCACGAAGTCCTTGCGCAGCGGGTGCCCCTCGAAGCCCTCCGGGAGGAGCAGCGGGACGAGGTGCGGGTGATCGGTGAAGGTGACGCCGAACATCTCGTACGTCTCACGCTCGTGCCAGGCGGCGCCCGCGTAGACCTCGACAGCGGACGGGAGGGAGGGAGCGGCGTGCGGAACGGTCGTACGGAGCAGCAGGCGGCGGACCGTACCGCCGCCCAGCGCGACGACATGGGCGCAGACCTGGAAGCCCGCGCCCGGTTCGTCGACCGCGCTCAGCCAGTCGAAATACGTGCAGCCCAGCCCGTCGCGGGCGATCTCCAGCGCGGCGATCCAGGAGCCGACGGGGACGTCGACCGTGAGCAGGTCGTAGGCCCGCTCGGCAGTGGCTTCCTCGCCGAAGATCTCCGTAACGGCGTCGGGGAGTCGGTCGTAGGCGCTCACCGGTCACCTCCCGGCGCCGGCGGCGGGGTGACCAGACCGCTGCGCAGCTGATCGGCCGACGCCCGCGCGCCACCGTTTCCGTACCGCTCGCCGAGCGATTCGCGCGCGATCTTCTCCTGCAGCTTCAGAATGCCCTGGAGCAGCGCCTCGGGCCGGGGCGGGCAGCCGGGCACGTACACATCGACGGGGATGATCTGGTCGACGCCCTTGGTCACGGAGTACGAGTCCCAGTACGGGCCGCCGCAGTTGGAGCACGCCCCGAAGGAGATCACGTACTTGGGCTCGGGCATCTGCTCGTACAGGCGCTTGACCGCCGGGGCCATCTTGTCCGTCACCGTGCCCGAGACGACCATCAGGTCGGCCTGGCGCGGGCCGGGCGCGAAGGGGATCACGCCGAGCCGGATGAAGTCGTGGCGCGCCATCGAGGCCGCGATGAACTCGATCGCGCAGCAGGCGAGCCCGAAGTTGAAGACCCAGAGGCTGTAGCGGCGACCCCAGTTGAGGACCACCTTCATGGGCTCAGGGGCCAGGCGTGACAGCACGCCCAGGCGTTTCGGCTCCGGCAGGAGCACGGGCTGGGCCTCGGGCCGGGTCACGTCCATGCCAGGACGCCCTTCTTCCATGCGTAGAGCAGTCCCACGGCCAGGAAGCCGAGGAAGATGAACATCTCCACGAGCGTCGTCGCGCCGTATCCGGCCGCGGCGAAGACCGTGGCCCACGGGAAGAGGAAGATCGAGTCGACGGCGAAGATCACGTACAGAAAGGCGTACACGTAGTAGCGGACCTGGGTGTGCGCCCAGCCCTCGCCGACGGGGTCGACGCCGCACTCGTACGTCAGCATCTTCTCCCGCGTGGGCACCACGGGCCGAAGCAGCCGGCCCGCCCCGAAGGCCACGGCCACGAACAGCACACCGATCAACGCGAGCAGTCCGACGACCGAATAGGTCTCGAAGTAGTCCGCCGCGAGCACGGCCACGGTCGGTTCCGGCACGTCTGCCCCTCGCTCCCTGAACCTCGTTGGCGATCTGTTCGATCTGTTCGACGATCTATCTCTACGCACGGGAGTCTAGGCCCTGCTAAAGGGACCGTAAGCAGTCGAGTCGCACATCAGGTGGGGTTATCCCTACTACATCCCACCCATGAACCCCATGGCGTGCGGCGACCCGGCCCGGCAGGCTGGGCGCCATGACCGCGAGCATCACCGCACCCGACGACGACCGGCCGCCGGCCGCGCGCTTCGCCTTCGACCGCCGCACCTGGAAGGAGATCGCCCATCTCCTCGCCAATCTGCCGGCCGCGCTGATCGGCTTTGTGTACGTGGCAGTCATGGTCTTCACCGGCGCGGGGCTGTCGGTGACCGTGATCGGTCTGCCGCTCCTCGCCCTCGGGCTCGCGGGTGCGCGCCTGCTCGGCCGGTCGGAACGGGGCCGGGCGCGGGCGCTGCTCGGCGTACGGATCGACGAGCCGAGCCCCTTGCACGGCCCGCACCGCCGGGACGGGCTGTTCCCCTGGCTGTGGGCAAGCCTCAAGGATCCGGTGGCCTGGCGGTCGGTGCTGTACTCCTTCATACGGCTGCCGTGGGGCGTACTGACCTTCAGCGTGACGCTGGTGAGCCTGTTCGTGCTCTGGCCCGTACTCCCGTTCATCGCGCGCGGTCTGTCCAACGCGGACCGGGCGATGGTCCGTGGACTGCTCTCGCCCTCCGACGAACTGGAGCGGCGCATCGCGGAACTGGAGTCGGACCGGGGAGTCGTCGTCGACACGGCCGCCGCGGATCTGCGGCGCATCGAGCGCGACCTGCACGACGGGGCGCAGGCGCGGCTCGTCGCCCTCGCGATGGGGCTCGGCCTCGCGAAGGAGAAGCTGCTGGAGGACCCCGACACGGCGGCGGCGATGGTGGACGAGGCGCACGGCGAGGTGAAGCTCGCGCTGCAGGAGCTGCGCGATCTGGCGCGCGGGATCCATCCCGCCGTACTGACCGACCGCGGGCTCGACGCGGCGCTCTCGTCCGTCGCCTCCCGCTGCACGGCGCCGGTCAAGGTGACCGTCGACCTGACGGAGAGGCCCGCCGCGGCGATCGAGGGCATCGCCTACTTCACCGTCTCCGAGCTGCTTCAGAACGTCAGCAAGCACGCCCAGGCGAAGAGCGTCGCCGTGGACGTGTGGCGGGCGAACGACCGGCTGCTGATCCAGGTCACCGACGACGGGCGCGGGGGCGCGCGGCTGGACGGGGGCACGGGCATGTCCGGCCTGGCGGAGAGGCTGGGGGCGGTGGACGGGCTGTTCGTGCTGGACTCGCCGGTGGGGGGGCCGACGGTGGTGACGGCGGAGCTGCCGTGGAGGAGGCGGGCGGAGGGGTGAGGCGGGGGTTGTTCCCCCACCCCGCCCTCCCCCTACGGCCTGGCGGCCGTGGGAGGTACCCCCATCCCGAAACTGGGCTCCGCCCCAGACCCCTGGGGTGTGGCGGGGGCTGGCGCCCCCGCACCCCTGCTGCTCCGACGGCTTCGCCGCGGAGCGGGACACCACGCGGGGTTGACCCCGAGATGGCCGCAGGGCTGACGCCCGCACCCCACGCCTGCGGGAGCCGCGAGCGTGCCCGGCGCGGGTCGGGCGCTACGCGGGCCAGCGGTACGTGGCGGCTGACGCCCCCACACCCCCGGGCTCCGGCGGCTCCGCCGCCGAGACGGTCCGTGGGTGCCGTGGACCAGGGGCGTCAGTGGGTGGCTTCGCGGGCGAACCCCCGCGCACCGCGACACCTCCCCGTGGGGAGGGGCGGTGAAGGGTCGGGCGAACCCCCGATTGGCGGCCAACACCGGGTGACCGATACGAACCCCTCATCGCCGCCGACGCCGAGGAGTCGAGCCCGTAGGCGACCCGGTGCCCGCACCACACGGCACCGGACACCCCGGACCGCCCAGAGCCGCACCCCGCGGCACCGGGCGGCCCGGACCGCCAGGCCCGCACCCCGAACCCCGACCCCCCAAGCCCGCCCCCCAAACCCCCATGGTGGGGAAAACCCCCCACCCAACACGGTGCCCCACCACATGGCGCCCCCCGCTCCCCCGGGCCCACGCTGGACCCATGACAGCCCGCATCGCAGAACGGACGACCCCGATGGCCACCGAATACGGATCCGAGCGCCGGGAGCACTTCCTTCCCGCCGCTCTGCGCGCGCCGATCGAGGGGCGGACATGGCGGGAGTTCGGCTATCTGTTGCTGAGTCTGCCGATCAGCATCGTGTTCTTCACCTTCGCCGTCGCCTGTGTCTCGCTCGGCGCGGGCCTGCTCATCACCTTCCTCGGGATTCCGGTCCTGGCCGCCGGGCTGGCCGGGTGCCGGGGGCTCGGGGCGATGGAGCGGGCGCGGGCGCGGGGGCTGTTGGGGCTCGAGGTCGGGGATCCGGATCCGATACGGGCCCGGAAGGGCGGGCTGATGTCCTGGGTCGGCGCCGTCCTCAAGAGCGGGGCGTCCTGGCGGCACCTGCTCTACGCGCTGCTGCACTTCCCGTGGGCGATCTTCGCCTTCGTCGTCTCGGTCACCTTCTGGGTGAACGCCTGGGCCATGCTCACGTATCCGCTGTGGCACTGGACCTTCCCGCGCTATCTCGACCAGTCGGGCATCGCGCTCTACGGCGACAGCGACGGCAACCAGTTCTATGTCGACACCCCCTTCGAGATCGGCTCCACTGCCGCCGTCGGCCTGGTGCTCGTCCTCGTGACTCCTTGGCTGATCCGCGCTCTCGTCTCCTTCGACCGGGTGATGGTCACCGGGCTGCTCGGCCCCTCCACGCTGGCCACCCGCGTCGTCGAGCTGGAGTCGGACCGCGGCGTGGTCGTCGACACGGCGGCCGCCGATCTGCGGCGTATCGAGCGCGATCTGCACGACGGTGCCCAGGCCCGCCTCGTCGCCCTGGCCATGGATCTGGGGCTCGCCAAGGAGAAGCTGGCCGAGGATCCGGACGCGGCCGCGCGCATGGTGGACGAGGCGCACGGCGAGGTGAAGGTGGCGTTGCAGGAGCTGCGCGATCTGGCGCGCGGGATCCATCCCGCCGTACTGACCGACCGCGGGCTGGACGCCGCCCTTTCCGCCGTCGCGTCGCGCTGCACGGTCCCGGTGACGGTCGAGGTGGACCTGCCCTCCAGGCCCGCCCCCGCCATCGAGGGGATCGCCTACTTCATCGTCTCCGAGCTGCTTCAGAACGTCAGCAAGCACGCGCAGGCGAGCCGCGCCACGGTCGACGTCTGGCGCTCCCAGGACCGCCTGATGCTGCAGGTCACCGACAACGGCCGGGGCGGCGCCACGTTGCCGATCAGCGGCTTCGCCGCGGGCACCGCGGGCAGCGGTCTCGCGGGCCTGGCGGAGCGGCTGGACGCGGTGGACGGGATCCTGGCCCTGGACTCCCCGGCCGGCGGTCCGACGACGGTGACCGCCGAGCTTCCCTGGCGTGGCTGATCTGCCCCCAATCGCCCGATCCCGTCGATTCTCCCGGCCAGGGCACAGTCGGGTCCCATACTGGGATGCTGGTAGGTGCAGGGGTGGGACGCGGATCGACATGGGGGATTCAGGGTTGTGGAGGACAGGGTGCGGGTGGTCATCGCCGAGGACTCAGTGCTGCTTCGGGAGGGCCTGACCCGGCTGCTGACCGACCGCGGGCACGATGTGGTGGCCGGCGTGGGGGACGCCGAGGCGCTGATCAAGACGATCGGTGACCTCGCCGCGCAGGAGTCGTTGCCCGATGTGGTGGTCGCCGACGTGCGGATGCCGCCCACTCACACGGATGAGGGTGTACGGGCGGCGGTGCAGCTGCGCCGGGAGCATCCGGGGATCGGGGTACTGGTCCTTTCGCAGTACGTCGAGGAGCAGTACGCCACCGAGCTGCTGGCGGGCAGCAGCCGCGGCGTGGGCTATCTGCTCAAGGACCGGGTGGCCGAGGTACGCGAGTTCGTGGATGCCGTGGTGCGGGTGGCCCGGGGCGGGACCGCGCTGGACCCCGAGGTCGTGGCGCAGCTGCTGGGCCGCAGCCGTAAGCAGGATGTGCTGGCCAATCTCACCCCGCGCGAGCGTGAGGTCCTGGGCCTGATGGCCGAGGGGCGTACGAATTCAGCCATCGCCAAGCAGCTGGTGGTGAGCGACGGCGCGGTGGAGAAGCATGTCAGCAACATCTTTCTGAAGCTCGGGCTGTCCCCCAGCGATGGGGATCACCGGCGTGTACTGGCGGTGTTGACCTACCTGAACTCGTAATTGGCTGACACTCTGTCAGGTATCGAGCGGGTCGTTAGTCCCAGAACCAAAGTATGAATGGGGAGCGTCTTACAGGAAGGACCCGGGGGGCGAACAAAACATGGCAAACCAGGGCGCCGGGGTGTCTCACATGGATGTCCGGCATATGAGCGGTCCAGGGAAGGCCACCCTTACGGACGTAGGGTGGCTAATGGGACGGCCGGTGGGCCGACCGGGCCCGAGCAGCCGCCTCGAGGGAGGTCCAGTTCAGTGACCAGCCAGGTCAGTAGCCCAGCCGAGCAGGCCGATGAGGCCGATGACGAGGCCAATGAGGCTCTTGTCGGGGAACAGCGCAAGCCCGCCGGCAACAAGGAGATCCGCCGACTTGACCGGGTGATCATCCGCTTCGCGGGTGACTCAGGTGACGGTATGCAGCTCACGGGTGACCGGTTCACCTCGGAGACGGCGTCGTTCGGGAACGACCTGTCGACGCTGCCGAACTTCCCCGCCGAGATCCGGGCCCCGGCCGGCACCCTGCCCGGGGTTTCCAGCTTCCAGCTGCACTTCGCCGACCACGACATCCTCACCCCCGGCGACGCGCCGAACGTGCTGGTGGCGATGAACCCGGCCGCCCTGAAAGCCAACATCGGCGACGTGCCGCGCGGCGGCGAGATCATTGTCAACACGGACGAATTCGCCAAGCGGGCGATGGCCAAGGTCGGCTACGACACCTCCCCGCTGGAGGACGGCTCGCTGGACGCCTACCACGTCCACCCCGTGCCGCTGACGACGATGACGATCGAGGCGCTCAAGGACTTCGGGCTGTCCCGCAAGGAGGCCGAGCGCAGCAAGAACATGTTCGCGCTGGGTTTGTTGTCGTGGATGTATCACCGCCCCACCGAGGGCACCGAGACGTTCCTGCGGACCAAGTTCGCCAAGAAGCCGACCATCGCGGAGGCGAACATCGCCGCGTTCCGGGCGGGCTGGAACTTCGGCGAGACGACCGAGGACTTCGCCGTGTCCTACGAGGTCGCCCCGGCCAGTACCGCCTTCCCGACCGGCACGTACCGCAATATTTCCGGGAACCTGGCCCTGTCCTACGGGCTGATCGCCGCGAGCAAGCAGGCCGATCTTCCGCTGTATCTGGGCTCGTATCCGATCACGCCTGCCTCCGACATCCTGCACGAGCTGTCCAAGCACAAGAATTTCGGGGTACGCACCTTCCAGGCCGAGGACGAGATCGCCGGGATCGGTGCGGCGCTGGGCGCGGCGTTCGGCGGGGCGCTGGGGGTGACCACCACCTCCGGGCCGGGTGTGGCGCTGAAGTCGGAGACGATCGGGCTTGCGGTCTCGCTGGAGCTGCCGCTGCTGGTGGTGGACATTCAGCGCGGCGGGCCGTCGACCGGGCTGCCGACCAAGACCGAGCAGGCCGATCTGCTGCAGGCGATGTTCGGCCGCAACGGTGAGGCGCCGGTACCGATCGTGGCGCCGCGGACCCCGGCGGACTGTTTCGACGCCGCCCTGGAGGCCGCCCGGATCGCCGTCACCTACCGGACCCCGGTGATGCTGTTGTCGGACGGCTATCTGGCCAACGGCTCCGAGCCGTGGCGGATCCCCGACGTGGACGAGCTGCCCGATCTGCGGGTGCAGTTCGCCACCGGCCCCAACCACACCCTGCCCGACGGCAGCGAAGTCTTCTGGCCCTACAAGCGCGACCCCAAGACGCTGGCGCGGCCGTGGGCGGTGCCCGGCACGCCGGGGCTGGAGCACCGGATCGGCGGGATCGAGAAGCACGACGGCAGCGGCAACATCTCCTACGACCCGGCCAACCACGACTTCATGGTCCGTATCCGCCAGGCCAAGATCGACGGCATCGAAGTCCCGGACCTGACCGTGGACGACCCGGACACGGCCCGCACCCTGGTGCTCGGCTGGGGCTCCACCTACGGCCCCATCACCGCCGCCGTCCGCCGCCTGCGCGCCGCCGGCCTGCCCATCGCCCAGGCCCATCTGCGCCACCTCAACCCCTTCCCGAGGAATCTCGGAGAGGTTCTGGGGCGTTACCAGAAGGTAGTGGTACCGGAGATGAACCTCGGCCAGCTCGCCACCCTGATCCGGGCGAGGTATCTGGTGGACGCGCACAGCTACAACCAGGTCAACGGCATGCCGTTCAAGGCCGAGCAGCTGGCCACGGCTCTCAAGGAGGCCATCAATGACTGAGGCGCTCTCACTGGTGCCCAAGGCCGAGGCCAAGCAGTCCATGAAGGACTTCAAGTCCGACCAGGAGGTGCGATGGTGCCCGGGCTGCGGTGACTACGCGATCCTCGCCGCCGTTCAGGGCTTCATGCCCGAGCTCGGCCTGGCGAAGGAGAACATCGTCTTCGTCTCCGGGATCGGCTGCTCCTCCCGCTTCCCGTACTACATGAACACCTACGGGATGCACTCCATCCACGGCCGCGCCCCCGCCATCGCCACGGGCCTGGCCTCCTCGCGGCGGGACCTGTCGGTGTGGGTGGTCACCGGCGACGGCGACGCGCTGTCCATCGGCGGCAACCACCTCATCCACGCGCTGCGCCGCAACGTGAACCTGAAGATCCTGCTGTTCAACAACCGGATCTACGGCCTCACCAAGGGCCAGTACTCCCCGACCTCCGAGGTCGGCAAGATCACCAAGTCGACGCCGATGGGCTCCCTGGACGCCCCCTTCAACCCGGTGTCGCTGGCGATCGGCGCCGAGGCCTCCTTCGTCGCCCGCACCATCGACTCCGACCGCAAACACCTCACCGAGGTACTGCGCCAGGCCGCCGGCCACCAGGGCACCGCCCTCATCGAGATCTACCAGAACTGCAACATCTTCAACGACGGCGCCTTCGAGGCCCTCAAGGACAAGCAGCAGGCCGAAGAGGCCGTCATCCGCCTCGAACACGGACAGCCGATCCGCTTCGGCACCGAGAACGACAAGGGCGTCATCCGCGACCCGGCCACCGGCGACTTGAAGGCCGTCCACATCACACCCGAGAACGAGTCGCAGATCCTCGTCCACGACGCGCACAACCCCAGCCCCACCGCCGCCTTCGCGCTGTCCCGCCTCGCCGACCCCGACACCCTGCACCACACGCCGATCGGCGTGCTGCGCAGCGTCGAACGGCCCGTCTACGACACCCAGATGTCCGACCAGCTCGACACCGCCATCGAGCAGAACGGCAAGGGGGACCTCGCCGCCCTCCTCGCCGGCAACGACACCTGGACGGTCGTCGGCTGACGTACCGCTGAGCCACCGAGGCCCGGATCTCCCCTCAGGAGGTCCGGGCCTCGTCGTACGCGGTACGCGCGGCAAGGACGTCGTCCGTCCGCTTCTCCGTCCAGCGGGCCAGGCCCCACACCTGCTCGGCGGCCTCCTTGCCGAGCTCGGTCAGCGAATAGTCGACGCGCGGCGGGATCACCGGCTTGGCGTCGCGGTGCACAAAGCCGTCGCGCTCCAGCGTCTGGAGGGTCTGGGCGAGCATCTTCTCGCTGACGCCGCCGACCTCGCGGCGCAGCTCGCTGAAGCGGTACGAGCGCTCCAGCAGTGCGGCGAGAACGAGCACGCCCCAGCGGCTGGTGACGTGCTCAAGGATCAGACGCGAGGGGCACATCGCGTGATTGACGTCGGGGTCTCTCCTTACGGCCATGCCAGTACCTTACTTCAAAGTGGGTACTTTCCAATAGTTAGTGCACGCCCTAGGGTGAGCTCTGGAACCCCGCCGAACAAGGAGAAATCCCCCATGCGCATCGTCGTCACCGGAGCCACCGGAGCCCTTGGCCGTCTCCTCATCGACCAGCTGCTCGCCACCGTCCCCGCGGAGCAGCTGGCCGCCGTCGCCCGCAGCAAGGAGAAGGCCGCGGATCTCGCGGCGCGCGGCATCGAGCTGCGTATCGCCGACTACAGCGAGCCCGAGACGCTGGCCGGGGCCTTCCGCGCCGGTGACCGCGTGCTGCTGATATCCGGCAGCGAGGTCGGCCGGCGGGTGCCGCAGCACGCCGCCGTGATCGAGGCGGCGAAGGCGGCGGGCGTCGCTCAGCTCGCGTACACGAGCGTGCTGGGCGGGCCCGTGGCCGACTTCCGGCTGGCAGCCGAGCACCAGGTCACCGAGCAGGCGATCGTCGACTCCGGGCTGCCGTACACCTTCCTGCGCAACGGCTGGTACACCGAGAACTACACCGAGCACCTCGCCCCCGTCCTGGAGCACGGCGCCGTCGTCGCCAGCGCCGGCGAGGGCCGGATCGCCTCCGCCTCCCGTGCCGACTACGCGGCGGCCGCGGCGGCGGCGCTGACCGGCGAGGGCCACCTGGGCGCGGCGTACGAACTGAGCGGCGACGTCGCCTGGTCCTTCGCGGAGTACGCCGCCGAGCTCTCCCGGCAGACCGGCCGGACGATCACGTACAACAATGTCCCCGCCGAGGCGCACCTGGAGATCCTGACGGGCGCCGGGCTGCCCGGGCCGCTCGCCGAGATCTTCGTCGACGTGGACGCGGCGGTCGGGCGCGGGCTGCTGGCGGGCACGTCGGGCGACCTGGCGCGGCTGGCCGGGCGCCCCACGACTCCGCTCGCCGACTCGGTCGCGGCGGCACTCGCCGCGTCGTAGCCAGCGTGATCCGTCATGACCGTATGGCGATACGGACATGACAGCCCGGCCTTGCGCGGCGTACCTTCGTCGAGATATTGCGCGCGCGGGGCGGAGGGGCCAGTGAAGTCGGACGCTGAACAGCGGGCAGGACTGCTGTACGGGATCGGGGCCTACGGAATGTGGGGCCTGGTCCCGCTCTTCTGGCCACTGCTGAAGCCGGCCGGAGCGCTGGAGATCCTCGCCCACCGGATGGTCTGGTCGCTGGCCGTCGTCGGCATCGCGCTGGTGGCGCTGAAGCGGTGGGGCTGGATACGGGAGCTGATACGTCAGCCCCGCAAGCTGGCCCTCATCTCGGTCGCCGCGTCGGTGATCACCGTCAACTGGGGCATCTACATCTGGGCCGTGAACTCCGGCCATGTCGTCGAGGCCTCGCTCGGCTACTTCATCAACCCGCTGGTCACCATCGCCATGGGCGTCCTGCTGCTCAAGGAGCGGCTGCGTCCGGCACAGTGGGTGGCGGTCGGCACCGGCTTCGCGGCGGTACTCGTCCTGGCGATCGGCTACGGGCAGCCGCCGTGGATCTCCCTGACGCTGGCCTTCTCCTTCGCGACGTACGGCCTGGTCAAGAAGAAGGTCAACATCGGCGGTCTGGAATCGCTCGCCGCCGAGACCGCGATCCAGTTCCTCCCCGCGCTCGGCTTTCTGCTCTGGCTGGGGGCGGACGGCTCCGCCTCCTTCGGCTCGCACGGCGTGGGCCATGCGGCGCTGCTCGCCGCGACGGGTGTCGTGACGGCGGCGCCGCTGGTCTGCTTCGGCGCGGCGGCGATCCGCGTGCCGCTCTCCACGCTGGGGCTGCTGCAGTATCTGGCGCCGGTCTTCCAGTTCCTGCTGGGGATCCTGTACTTCCACGAGGCGATGCCTGCCGAGCGGTGGGCGGGTTTCGCGCTGGTGTGGCTGGCGCTGACGTGCCTGACCTGGGACGCGCTGCGGACGGCACGGCGTACGAGGGCGGAGGCGCTGCGGCTGGCCGCGGCGGCAGCCCCGTCCCGGGCGGCGCAGGTCCTCCCGGAGCCGCAGTCCCCGGCACCGCAGGCGGAACCTACGGCCTGACCCTCAGGCCACGCCGCCCAGGGCGTCGGTGACCTCGCCCATCACGGCTTTCCAGTGCGCCCGCTGCCGCTCGCGCTCCTCCGCGTCTCCGAGACGCTCCTGGTGGAAGCGGAGCACGGCCTTGCCCTCCCCGGACGCCGAGACCGCGACCTGGACGATGCTCGTGCCGTACGTCAGACGGACCCGGTCACCGGGCCGGTAGCTGCGCACCTCACCCGCGATCCCGTCCCCCGTCACGTACGACTCCCCCTTCCCGGTGGGCAGCCGGACACCCTCGCCGAGCCAGAGGGCGACGCCTTCGGGGCTCGCGATGAACTCCCATACGGCGGCCACCGGGAGGGGCAGGGTCCTGGACACGCCGATCTCCCAGCCGGCGACCTGAGTCAGTCCTCCTGGCATGGTTCGGCCTCCTTCGTGGCGGACGCGGTGCGCCCGGACCTTGTTGCGGTTGCCGCACCGTTCCATGGCGCACCAGCGCCGTCGGCCCGGGCGTGAGGTGTCGACGAAGAGCAGATAGCAGTTGTGCGAGCCGCATTCGCGGATGCGGTGTGCGTACGGACCGGTGAAGAGGTCCACCGCATCGCGCGCCACGGCGGACAGCAGCTGCGTTCCGGTGGCCCCCGGCGCCCAGTCGCGGCCGCCCCGGTCGGTGATCCGGGGCGCGAGCGGGGTCTGCGCCGCGGCCTCGTTGACCACGGCCAGGTCGGCGGGGCTCAGGGCGCGGCCCTGCACCCGGGCCGAGGTCAGCCGCCACAGCGCGTCCCGGAGTACCCGCGCGGCCCACACCTCGTCCGGCGCGACGACCGGCTCAAGACCGTCCGGCAGTCGGCTCTCGCCCGCCCAGCGCACCAGGTCGGCGGGCTCGTGCAGCACCTCGTACCGCGCGAAGTCGCCGGGTCCGCCGGTCGTCAGCAGTTCAAGGCAGAGCGCTCCGGGGTCGAAACGAAAGCGACGTCCGTCCGGCGTATGCAGGGTCAGTCCTCTTGCAGCTTCGCTCACGTAACCACTATAAGTGGTTAGCATGACCCTGCACTGGAAACTGGTCGTCGATACGTCCGACCCGCACGCCCAGGCGGACTTCTGGGCCGAAGCCCTCGGTTACGAGGTCGAGGACAACAGCGCACTCATCGAGCGGCTGCGCGGGCACGGGCAGTTGCCGGAAGGATCGACGGTCCAGTCGCACGGCCGGGACGCCTTTCGCGATTACGTCGCAGTCCGGCATCCGGACGATCCGTTCGACAAGGACAGCGGGATGGGACTCGGGCGCCGGCTGCTCTTCCAGCGCGTACCGGAGCCGAAGGCGACCAAGAACCGGCTCCATCTCGACCTGCACGTCGGCGCGGAGCAGCGCGAGGCGGAGGTGGCACGGCTGGAGGGCCTGGGGGCGCGGGTCCTCTACCACGCGGACCAGCCGGAGGGCGTGTGGACGACGATGGCCGACCCGGAAGGCAATGAGTTCTGCGTGGAGTAGTGAAGTAACGGGGCGCGGTGGCGGATCCCGCTACACCTGCTTGGTCCAGGTGAAGGACTCCAGCCCCTCGCACTCCTCCTCGGCGTCCGTCCACCGGCGCCGGGCGCGCCGTGTGCCCAGCGCGACGAGGCCGACCAGCAGACCCATCACACCCACGGTGATGAACACGGCCACCACACCGGCGCGCAGGAACATCTCACCGAAGAACGTCAGGATGACGAACGGGTCCAGGTTCATGCCGTCAGCTTGCGGCTCGGCGGCTTCTTCCGCTCCCGGCCTGCGACCCCGTACTTGAACAGCGCCGCGGC
Organism: Streptomyces sp. NBC_00322; assembly: GCF_036147535.1. Lineage (NCBI taxonomy): Bacteria > Bacillati > Actinomycetota > Actinomycetes > Kitasatosporales > Streptomycetaceae > Streptomyces > Streptomyces sp. NBC_00322. Next base: position 3,827,311 of record NZ_CP108019.1, read on the forward strand.
ATTGCCCATTCCGTGACCCGTATCAACCCCGTCAGCGCCGGATCGTCCGGCATGCGAACACCACTGACCGGTTTCCGCCCTTGACGGTGAGTCAAACTCTCGCTGAACTCTCAGCACGTACTGCGCACCAACAGCTCCAACGCCCTGGGACCCGCCATCCCAGGGCGTCTCGCACGTTCCGTCCTGTCCCCGTTCGGAATTCGGAGCCCCCACACATGCCCCTGTCCTTGTCCAGACGGTCCATACCCATACGCACGGCCGCGGCCGCCGCGCTCGCCCTCGCCGGGCTGCTCGCATCCGCCGCGCCCGCGGCCACCGCGGCCCCGGCGCCGGTGCTCGCCGCCCCCGACATACCCCTCGCCAACGTCAAGGCGCACCTCACCCAGCTCCAGTCGATCGCCACCGCCAACGGCGGCAACCGTGCCCACGGCCGTACCGGCTACAAGGCATCCATCGACTACGTGAAGGCCAAGCTGGACGCGGCCGGATTCACCACGTCCCTCCAGCAGTTCACCTCCAGCGGCGCCACCGGCTACAACCTGATAGCCGACTGGCCCGGCGGCGATCCCAATCAGGTCCTGATGGCGGGCTCCCACCTCGACTCCGTCTCCTCCGGGCCCGGCATCAACGACAACGGCTCCGGCTCGGCGGCCGTCCTCGAGACCGCGCTCGCCGTCTCCCGCGCACAGTTCACCCCGCAGAAGCATCTGCGCTTCGGCTGGTGGGGCGCCGAGGAACTGGGCCTGGTCGGGTCGAAGTACTACGTCAACAACCTTCCCGCCGCCGAGCGTTCGAAGATCTCGGGCTATCTCAACTTCGACATGATCGGCTCGCCGAACCCCGGCTACTTCGTCTACGACGACGACCCGGCGATCGAGAAGACCTTCAAGGACTACTTCGCCGGACTGAGCATCCCCACCGAGATCGAGACCGAGGGCGACGGCCGCTCCGACCACGCGCCGTTCAAGAACGCGGGCGTCCCGGTCGGCGGCCTGTTCACAGGCGCCGACTACACCAAGACGGCGGCCCAGGCCCAGAAGTGGGGCGGCACGGCCGGTCAGGCCTTCGACCGCTGTTACCACTCCTCGTGCGACACGAGCTCGAACATCAACGACACCGCGCTGGACCGCAACAGCGATGCGATCGCGCACGCGATCTGGACGCTGTCCGCCGGGACGACCACACCGCCGGGTGATGTGTACGAGTCCACGGCGGACGTCTCCATCCCGGACAACGGCGCCGCGGTCACGTCCTCGGTCACCGTCACCGGCCGCACCGGCAACGCGCCGGGCACCCTCAAGGTCGGCGTGGACATCATCCACACCTGGCGCGGCGACCTCGTCGTCGATCTGCTCGCCCCGGACGGAACGGTCTACAACCTCAAGCCGTTCAGCTCCTCCGACTCGGCAGACAACGTCCAGGCGACGTACACCGTCAACGCCTCGTCCGAGGTGGCCAACGGCACCTGGAAGCTCCGCGTCCAGGACAAGGCCGCCTACGACACCGGCTACATCAACAGCTTCAAGCTCACCTTCTGAGAGGTCCCCACAACCACCACCCCCCACAGACTGCATGCGTGTGCATATACTTGCGCACGCATGCAGTCATCTTCGGAGGACGCGCAATCGGAATGCGCGCAAGGGGAAATGCCATGACCCGGACGTTCCTGTTCCTGCTGGGCAGCAGCCGCGCCGGCGGCAACACCGAGACGCTGGCCCGCCTGGCCGCCGAACAGCTCCCGGCCGGAGCCGAGCAGTGCTGGCTGCGGCTCTCCGAGCTCCCGCTCGCGGAGTTCGAGGACCTGCGCCACGAGGGCGACGGCACCTACCCCGCGCCCACCGGGCATGCCGCGACCCTGCTGGACGCCACCCTGGAGGCGACCGACCTCGTCATCGCGTCCCCGCTGTACTGGTACAGCGTCTCGACCTCGGTCAAGCGCTATCTGGACCACTGGTCGGGCTGGCTGCGGGTGCCCGGCGCGGACTTCAGGGCGCGGATGGCCGGGCGGACACTGTGGGGCGTCACCTCGTACGCGAGCACCGCCGACAAGGCCGAGCCGCTGATCGGCACCCTGCGCAACACCGCCGACTTCATGGGCATGCGCTTCGGCGGCGTCCTGCTCGGCAACGGCACCCGGCCGGGTCAGGTGGAGACCGACGCGGACGCGACCGCCCGGGCCAAGGAGTTCTTCACGCGATGACGCGGGCGCCGATGCCTTTCAGGCCGTGACGTCCTTCGTCGTGAAGCGCGCCCACGCCGCCGATCCGAAGACGGCCGCGTAGACCCCCTGCAGACCGAGGTTCTTCAGCACCTCGTCCCAGTACACCGGCTCTCGCAGCAGGTCCGCGAACGACAGCCAGTAGTGCGGGAAGAGATACGGATGGATCCCGTTCAGCTGCGGGATCGAGTCCAGGATCTGCACCGTGATCACCAGTCCGACCGTCGTCGCCATAGCCGCGATGCCGCTGCCCGTCAGGGTCGAGACGAACAGGCCCAGTGCCGCGATCCCGGTCAGCGACGCGGCGACGACGACGGCGATCAGCCCGGCCCGCAGCAGCCCGTCCCCGAACGAGATCCGGGTGCCGGAGATCGTCGTGACATCGCCGAGCGGGAAGAGCAGCGCCCCGACGGCGAGCGCGGACGCCGCCACGACCAGAGTCGCAACGAGGCAGAAGGCGCAGGCCGTGGCGTACTTGGCGAGCAGCAGCCGGGTCCGCCCGGCAGGGGCGACGAGCAGATAGCGCAGTGTTCCGGCGTTCGCCTCGCCCGCGATCGCATCGCCCGCGACGACGCCGATCGCCATCGGGAGGAAGACGGGCAGGGTCGCGGCGAGCGCGGCGAAGACCAGGAACAGGCCGTTGTTGGTGATCTGCGCGATGAACGCGGGCCCCTGGCCGCTGCCGCCGCCGGCCTGCCCGCCGTCGCTCGTCTCGATCTTGACGGCGATGCCGATCAGTACGGGAACGGCGGCCAGCACGCCCAGCAGGGCGAGTGTGCGCCAGCGCCGCAGTGTGGTGGTCAGCTCGGAGCGGAAGAGGCCGAGCGTCCACAGCGGGCTGCTCGTCCTTTCGCCCGCGGCCGCTGCGAGCGTGTCAGCCTGCGACATCGAAGCCCTCCCCGGTCAGCGCGACGAAGGCGTCCTCGAGCGATGCCCGCTCGACCCCGAAGCCCCGTACCCGTACGCCTGCCCGGACCAGCGCCGCGTTGAGCTCCGCGAGGTCCTTGGCGGGCGGTTCCCCGGTCACCCTCTCCTCGGTGACGGCCAGATCGGTCACACCCTGCTCCTTGAGAATGCGCGCGGCATCGGCCGGGTCGGGGGTGGTGACCACCAGCCGTCCGAGCGCGCCCGCCGCGAGATCGGCGACCGGCCCCTGAATGAGCAGCCGCCCCTGGGCCATCACCGCCGCATGCGTACAGACCTGTTCGATCTCGTCGAGGAGGTGGGAGGAGAGAAAGACGGTGGTACCGTCGGCCGCCAACTCCCGTACCAGCGACCGGATCTCCCGCATGCCCTGCGGGTCGAGGCCGTTGGTCGGCTCGTCGAGCACCAGCAGTTTCCGCGGCTGCAGCAGCGCGGCCGCGAGTCCCAGCCGCTGCTTCATGCCGAGGGAGTACGCCTTGGCCTTCTTGCCCGCGGCCGAGGTGAGCCCGACCCGGTCCAGCGCGCCGGCGACGCGGCTGCGCCGGGTGCGCGGATCGGCGCTGGGGTCGGCGGAGTCGTAGCGCAGCAGATTGTCCCGGCCGCTCAGGAACCCGTACAGCGCGGGCCCTTCGATCAGCGCGCCCACCTGCGGAAGTACGGTGCGCACGGCGCGCGGCATGGGTTTGCCGAGGACCGTGGCGCTGCCCGCGGTCGGCTCGATGAGCCCCATCAGCATCCGGATGGTGGTGGTCTTGCCGGAGCCGTTGGGGCCGAGGAACCCGAAGACGCTGCCGTCGGGCACGCTCAGATCCAGTCCGTCGACGGCCAACTGGCCGCCCCGGTACCGCTTGGTGAGCCCGCGCGTCTCGATGACGGCTGTCATTCCGGTCCCCGTTCACTCGGTCAGCGGTCCGCCCCGCCGTATGGAGCGTACGGCGGGGCGGACGGTCAACGCGTGTCGTGCTACCCGATGGGTGCCGCGTGGGGCTACTTGCCCTCGTTGGCGGCCTTCACGAGCGCGTCCTTGGTCACGGCGCCGACATAGACCGTGCCGTCGTCCGTCATCAGGGCATTGACCAGGCGGGTCTTGAAGACCGTGCCCGAGCCGAACTTCCCCTCGACCTTGTCGCCGAGCGCGTCCAGGAACTTGCTCGCCTCCGGCGGCACGTCGCCGTCCTTCGGCGCGCCGGAGCCCTTGCCGCCCGGCATCTCGATCTTCGCGATGGACGTCCAGCCCTCACCGATGACATTTAGGCCCTTGAAGGCCTCGGAACCCTCGAAGTCCTCGTGACCCTTGAAGTCCTTCGGGCCCTTGAAGTCCTCGTGGTTCCTGGCGCCCTTGCCCTTCTCCAGCTCGTCGGCCTCGGTGACCTTCGCGCCCTTGGGCGGGGTGAAGTCGAAGGTGGAGGCGGCCGGCTTGGAGAAGTCGACCTTGGTGAAGCCCGCGTCGATCACGGCCTTGCCGCCGCTGGTCGGCGTGAGCGTGAACTTCAGCGGCACGCCGTTCTCCGCGTCCACCGCGATCTTGATCGAGCCGATCGTCGAACCGCTCTGCTTGGGCTTGATGACCAGCTGGTACGCATCGCGGCCTGCCACCTGCGCCGTACCACCGACGGTCACCGACGTGGTGTCGTCCGCGGCCTTCAGCGCCTCGTCGGCGAACTGCTTCGGCGTGGTCGGGAGGTCCTTCGGCAGGGCCTCGTGCTTCTTGCCCTTCTCACCGGAGCCGTCGTCCTTGGCGTGGAAGGCCTCGTTCGAGGCGCTGTCGTACGCCCAGACCTCGTCGCCGTTGTGGATCAGGCTGTACTCGGCGGCGTCCTCCAGGATGGATACCTTCGCCTTGTCCGGGCCGTCGGCCGCGACGCGCAGGGTGTGCGAGCCGGAGGCCAGTTCCATCAGCTTGCCCTGGGGAGCGGCGGACGAGCCTTCGCCCCCGCCGTCCTCGCCCTTGGGGCCGAAGGAACCGCCGCCCAGCCCCGCGAGGCCGCCCAGCGGGAGGCCGAGGTCCGTGTTGATCTTCACGCTGCCGGACAGCTGCTGAGTCTCCGACGCGGCCATCTTCTCGATGAGTTCCTGCGCGCTGATCTTCGGCAGATCGGGGTCACCGGAGGCAGCGAGCGCCGGGACGAGCCCGATGGTCGCCGCCGCCACCCCGGCCACCGCGACCGGGACGAAGTAGCGCGCTGCCCTGCGGCGGCCCGCTGCGAGGTCCTCGGCCTCTTCGGTGGTCTGTGCGCTGTCGTTCGGTGCCATGGTGTGCCCTACCTCCGTGGTTGGTCAGGTTCCACTGACTCCATCTGACCAAATCGGGCGAACGGAAGCGTCAGTCCGCGGGAGCAACTTGGCGTACTGCTATGGGATGACAGTAGGACGCGGCGCCTCCCCCAACCAGTAGGGGAAGCGCCGCAGGCCCAGTTGAGGAGGGGTTACTTCTGGATGAAGACGTAGTCGGCCCCGTAGGGGACGCCGACGACGGCTCCCTGCTCGCAGCTGCCGGCCGGGGCGACGCCGCCCACGGTGTTCAGCCGGAAGATCTCCTGGGCGCCCGCCAACAGGCCCCGCTTCTTGCCCGACTGGGTCGCCTTCAGGTCCAGCTCGGCGATGTTCTTGTCACCGTTCGGGGTCTTGCTGATCAGCTTTCCGGTGACGGCGCTGTGGTCCGGCGCGACCCACTGCGGCGTACCGGAGTTGGGGGCGACGAAGGAGTGGGCGATGTTCCCGGCGAGGACGGCGCGCACATCGCGCTGCTGGAAGGAGAGCGTGCCGTCCTCGCCCTTCTTGCACTCGTAGATCTGCTTGCCCTTGACCACGGAGGCCTGGAAGTTGTCGAGGGCGTCAGAGAAGTCGAAGGAGCCGGTCACCTTGTGGAACTGGCCGCGGACGGCGCCGCCCGGGAACTGTGCGGTGTGCAGGTTGGCGTAGAAGCCGTTCGGGTCGGCCTTGAAGGCGTCGAGCACGGCCTTGTCCTTGACCTTGACCGTGCCGGCGACGGCGCCGGTCCAGCCCTTGGCCTTGGTCCTGCCCTTGCCGACCAGCTCGGTGAAGTCGATCTTGATTCCGCCGTTGGTGCCCTTCGCGCCCTGGTGGATGTGGAGGGCGGTCGGCTTGTCCGTGCCGCGGAACTTCACGGCGACGGACACCTTGTCCCCCTTGACCTTCACAAACTCCAGCGCGACGCCGTCGCGGTCACCGACGGCGGGTCCGCCCTGCACCGGCACCTCGTTCGCGCCGTTCAGGCTGGACACGAAGAGGGAGGCACCACTGTCCGGGCCGCTGCCGCCGCTCTGGACCGAGATGCTCGCGCCGCTGTCCCCGTGGCCCGCGCGACCGGAGCTCTGGCTGTCGGCGAAGGCCGGCAGAACGGCGAGCGTGACGCCCGCGGCGGCGGCGACGGCGGTCGTACCGACAAGAAGTGCCCTGTTGCGCTTCATTCTGAAATCTCCCCGTACCGATGCCAACGCCCGGTGCGTCGGCTTCCGGGCATGAGTACGGAGTGGATCCGAGATTGGACTCAATCCAACTATGAGACCTGCGTCACACACTTCGGGTTGATCCCCAAGCAGGTCGCAGCCGTGGTAACGGTCCGCCCGCCGACGGTCATGGACCTCAGCCCGCGCGGTGGACCACCGCGTCGCAGAGCTCCTCCAGGGCAGCCTTCGCAAAGCACTCGGGCAGCGGGGCGAGCATCGCCCTCGCCTCCTCCGCGTACCGCACGGTGTCCCGCCTGGCCTGCTCCAGCGCGGGGTGCGCACGCAGCCGCCGCAGCGCCTCGCCGTGCCGGGCGTCGTCCGTCAGATCCCCGTCCAGCAGGGCGACGAGCTCCAGGTCCTCGGGCCGTCCGTGCGCCTCGGCCTGCGCGCGCAGACGCAGCACCGGCAGCGTCGGGATGCCCTCGCGCAGATCCGTGCCGGGCGTCTTGCCCGACTCGTGCGAGTCGCTCGCGATGTCGAGTACGTCGTCGGCGAGCTGGAAGGCCACACCGAGCCGCTCTCCGTACTGGGTGAGGATGTCCACGACACCCTCGTCGGCACCGGACATCATCGCGCCGAACCGGCCGGAGACCGCGATCAGCGAGCCCGTCTTGCCGCCGATGACATCGAGGTAGTGGTCGATCGGGTCGCGGCCGTCGCGCGGCCCCGCCGTCTCCAGGATCTGGCCGGTGACCAGCCGCTCGAAGGCCTCGGCCTGGATGCGTACGGCCTCGGGGCCCAGGTCGGCCAGGATGTGCGAGGCCCTCGCGAACAGGAAGTCGCCGGTCAGCACGGCCACGGAGTTGCCCCAGCGGGCGTTGGCGCTGTCCACGCCGCGCCGTACGTCGGCCACGTCCATCACGTCGTCGTGGTACAGCGTCGCGAGATGGGTGAGCTCGACGACCACGGCCGAGGGCACGACACCCGGCGCGTACGGATCACCGAACTGGGCCGCGAGCATCACCAGCAGCGGCCGGAAGCGCTTGCCCCCCGCCCGTACGAGATGCTGTGCGGCCTCCGTGATGAAGGGCACCTCGCTCTTGGTGGCATCGAGCAGACCCGCCTCGACAGCCGCCAATCCGGTCTGGACATCGGCCTCAAGAGCCTGGTCCCGCACGCTCAGCCCGAACGGCCCGACGACGGTCACGAGGGGATCTCCTGTCTGCTGACGGTCACACGGATTGTCGATGTGTCGCTGGATTCACTCAAGTCAGCGTATCCGGTCGCGTTTCGATCACCATGGGCGCCTTCCCGTCACCGCCGGTATGTTCGTGATCAGCTGGTACGACATTGAGTGACCCTTTCGCCAGGAAGCTCCTGCCATGCGCATCCGCACCGATTTTCCGAACGAGACCGCCCATGAGGACGTCCGTATCGCCCTCAAGGACGGCACACGGCTGTACGCGCGCGTCTGGCGGCCGGTGACCGGCGAACCCGTTCCCGCCCTGCTCGAATATGTGCCCTACCGGCTGACCGACTGGACCGCGCCGCGCGACTATCAGCGCCACCCCTGGTACGCGGGCCACGGCTACGCCTCCGTACGGGTCGATGTGCGCGGACACGGCAACAGCGAGGGCCTGCCCGGCGACGCGTACGACACTACCGAGGCCGCAGACGGGGTCGAGGTAATCAACTGGCTGGCCGGACAGCCCTGGTGCACGGGCCGGGTCGGGATGTTCGGGATCTCCTGGGGCGGCACCGACGCCCTGCGGATCGCCGCCCTCGCACCCGAGCCGCTGAAGGCGATCGTCACCGTCTGTTCCACGGACGACCGCTACGACAACGACGCGCACTACATGGGCGGTTCGGTCCTGGCCGGCGGGATGCCCGCCTGGGCCGCGACCCTGCTCGCCTTCACCGCCCGGCCGCCCGATCCGCTCCACGTCGGCGACGCCTGGCGCGAGCAGTGGCTGAACCGGCTGGAGGCCCTTTCCCCCTTCATCCACACCTGGCTCGCCCACCAGATCCGCGACGATTACTGGAAACGGAGCAGCATCCGCGAGAACTACGCCGCCGTCGACGCGGCGGTCCTGGCGGTCGGCGGCTGGCACGATCCGTACCGGGACACCGTGCTGCGCCTGGTCGAGCAGCTGCACCCCGACCGGGTACGGGGGCTGATCGGCCCGTGGCCGCACGAGTACCCCGACCGCGGCCGCCCGCCGGGACCCGCGATCGGCTTTCTCCAGGAGACGCTGCGCTGGTGGGACCACTGGCTGAAGGGCAGGGACACGGGCGTCATGGCCGAGCCCCTGCTGCGCTCCTGGATCAGCGAGTCGCACCGGCCCGCGACCGTCTACTCGGAACTGCCCGGCCGCTGGGTCGGCGACCCCGCCTGGCCGTCGCCGCACATCACCTCCGTGCCGTACGCGCTGACGGGCGAGCCGGTGATCGTCGACTCGCCCCAGCACACCGGCCTGGACGCCGGACGCTTCCTCCCCACCGGCAACGACGCCGATCTGCCGCCCGACCAGCGCGACGAGGACGCCCGCTCGGCCTGTTTCGAATTCCCGGTCACCGACGAGCCGGTCGAGATCCTGGGCCGCCCCCGGGTCACCCTGCGGCTGCGCCCGGACGTGCCCTACGGCCAGGCGATCGCCCGCCTCTGCGACGTCGCCCCTGACGGCTCCTCCACCCTCGTCACCCGCGGCGTGCTGAGCCTCTCCGCCCGCCACGGCCGCGAACGCGCCAACGCCTGGCCGCCCGGCACGTCCGAGGACGTGGCCTTCGAGCTGAACGCCATCGGCCACACCTTCCCCGCGGGCCACCGCATCCGGCTCGCCGTCTCCTCCGCGTACTGGCCCTGGATCTGGCCCCACAGCGGCTCCGCGGGCTTCACCCTCGACCCGGCGGGCTCCCGTCTGGAGCTCCCCGTACGGGACCTGGGCGCGGGCGCCGAGTACAAGATCGCCTTCGAGGAGCCTGAACAGTCCGAGCCGCTCGGCGTCAGCTCCCCCGTGACGCTCGACGAGCCGCGACCCGGGCGGCTGGTGACCCGGGACGTCGCCAAGGGCGAATGGCGCGTCGAGATCGACCCGCGCCACGGCGCCACGCTCGTTCATCCGGACGGCCTCGAGTACACGGAGGACGCGCTGGAGACCTACACGATCCGCGAGCGCGACCCGCACTCCGCGCACACCCGCTCCACCTGGACGATCCGGCTGCACCGGCCCGAGCTGGCCTGGGACGTGCGGATCGAGACCCGCTCCGAAGTCGGCTGCGACGCGGCCGACTTCATCACCCGGGACGAGGTGGTCTGCCGGGACGGCCCCGAGATCGTCTTCCACCGCACCTGGGAGCGGCGGATCCCCCGTATGGCCGGGTGAGAGCGCAGGCCGGGCGGCCTGCCGCGGCGGGGGAACATCCACGTAACGTGGGACCCACACCCGTGGAAAGCGAGGCAAGCACCGATGCCCGAGCAGAGCCCGCTCGATCTGGCCGAGGGCGATCCCTTCGGCCCGCACAACCTGCCGTACGGCGTTTTCAGCACGGCCGACGAGCCCGGCCGCCGACGGCTCGGCGTCCGCATCGGCAGCCATGTGCTCGACGCCGGGGCCGCGGCCCACACCCTCGGCTCCCCCTATGCCGCGCTGCTGGCACAGCCGAGCCTCAATCCGCTGCTCGCCGCGGGCCGCACCGCCTGGCGCGATGTGCGCCGCGCGCTCACCGCCTGGGTCACGGTGCCCGCCCACCGCGCGGACATTGAACCGCTGCTGCACCCGCTCGACTCGGTCACGCTGCATCTTCCGTACGAGGTCGCCGACTATGTCGACTTCTACGCGAGCGAGCACCACGCCACCAACGTCGGCAAGATCTTCCGGCCGGACGGGGACGCGCTGACCCCCAACTGGAAGCACCTGCCGATCGGTTACCACGGCCGGTCCGGCACCGTCGTCGTCTCCGGCACGGATGTGGTGCGCCCCTCCGGCCAGCGCAAGACGCCCGCGGACGCCTCCCCCGTCTTCGGCCCCTCGGTGAAGCTCGACATCGAGGCGGAGGTCGGCTTCCTCGTCGGCACCCCCTCCGAGCTGGGCACTCCCGTGCCGCTCGGGGACTTCCGCGAGCATGTCTTCGGACTCTCGCTCCTCAACGACTGGTCGGCGCGCGACATCCAGGCCTGGGAGTACGTCCCGCTCGGCCCCTTCCTCGGCAAGTCCTTCGCGACATCCGTCTCCGCCTGGGTGACCCCCCTGGAGGCCCTGGACACGGCGCGGACCGCCCCGCCCGCCCGCGACTTCGATCTGCTGCCCTATCTCGACGACTCCGGCGAGGACGAGCCGGGCGGCTTCGATGTGCGCATCACGGTGGCGATCAACGGCCATGTGATCTCCGAGCCGCCGTTCGCCACGATGTACTGGACGGCAGCCCAGCAACTGGCCCACATGACGGTCAACGGCGCGTCCCTGCGTACGGGCGACCTCTTCGGCTCCGGCACGGTCAGCGGCCCCGAGGTCCATATGCGCGGCTCGCTCCTCGAACTCACCTGGAACGGCCGGGACATCCTCGAACTCCCCGAGGGCAAGCGGACGTTCCTGGAGGACGGCGACGTGGTGACGATGACCGCGTGGGCGCCCGGCCCGGACGGCACCCGGGTGGGCCTCGGCGAAGTGACCGGCCGGATCGTCCCGAGCGCCGGCTGATGAGCGAACTGACCCTGCCCGAGGAGCTGTTGCTGCTTGCCCTCGACCCGGCGACGGGCCGCCGGCACTGCAACAGGAGCTACCTCCAGTACGGGCTGGCCGGCGCGGCCCTCGCCGAACTGGAGCTCCAGGGCAGGGTCGCCGAGGCCCGCGGCCGGGTGACGGTGGTCAATCCGCTGCCGCCTCAGGACCCGCTCTCGGCGCAGATCCTGGCGAGCCTTCCGGCCCCGCGCGGGAGCCGGTTCGGCGACGGCGTCCATGCCCGGCGCTGGGTCAGGCGCACCGGGCGTCAGGTCGAGGAGCTGTGCCTGCACCACCTGGTGGGGCGCGGTGCGCTGAGGGTGGAGACCCGACGCTTCCTCGGTCTCTTCCCGTACCACCGCTACCCCGCGGCGGCCGCGGACTGGTCGGCACCGGCCCGGGGGCGCTACGCCCAGTCGATGACGGCCGGCTTCCCGGACCGCCGCAGCCGGCTGCTGGCCGCCTTCACCACGGCGATCGGCCTCGCCCGGGTGCTGCACCCGGGCCGGACCTGGCGGGAGAGCGGCACGCTGCGCATTCTCGTAAGGGAGCAGTGGGCGCCGTACGCGGTGCACCGCGCCGTACAGCAGGACAAGCGGTCGAGCAGCATCAGCATCGGGGACGGGGGCGGGTCCGATGGCGGAGGCGACTGTGGGGGAGGCGACGGTGGGGGAGGCGGCGACTGACGTGCCCGGGGTGGCAGATCTTCCCCGCTGATCGGCATCACCGCAGGTCAGCGAGATTTTTCGGCGGTCGCCGGTGGCGCAACACTCTGGCAACACCACGGGTGGGAAAGCCTCGGTATGGTCCACGGCATGCCAGCCGAACGAATCCGTGAGCACACCGGGCCGGTCGCCGCAGCGCGCCGGCGGCGGCTGCGCGCGGACCAGGCGCGGCAGCTCGCCGACCTGTTGCGCCACCAGATGCGTACGGGCGGCTTCCCCGGCGGCGTACTGCCACTGGAAGGCACCATCGGCGACGACTACCGCGTCTCCCGCAACACCGTCCGGCAGGCGCTGGATCTCCTCCGTACGGAGGGGCTCATCGAGCGGCAGCCCGGTGTCGGCACCGTCGTGGTGTCCGAGAAGTACCCGCACGGCCTGGACCGGCTGCAGGGCCTCGCCGAGACCCTGCGCGAACACGGCGACGTCACCAACGAAGTCCGTACTGTCGGTCCCGTCCCCGCGCCCGCACCCGTGGCCCGGCGACTCGGCATCACGGAGCACACCGACGTGCTCTACATCGAGCGGCTGCGCAGGCTGAACGGCCTGCCCCTCTCCCTCGACCTCACCTACATCCCCATGGACCTCGGCTCCCGGCTGCTCGGCTGCGACCTGGAGCACACCGATGTGTTCCGGCTGCTCGAAAGCCTCACCGGACAGCAGTTGGGCCGGGCCGAGATCACCCTGGAGGCCGTCAACGCCGACGCGCACTCCGCCACCGTGCTCGAAGCCCCGCGTGGCGCCGCCGTCCTCATGCTCGAACGGCTCACGCATCTGTCCGACGGACGCCCCGTGGACCTGGAGTTCATCCGCTTCCGCGGCGACCGCATCACGATGAGCGGGCTGCTCCACCGCTCTGCCTGACCCTCACCCGCACCTCTTTCCGGGAGACAGCCATGCCTCTGGCACCCCAGCGCGCCGACGTGCCCGTGACCATCGACGAGTCGAAGTGCATCGACGGCTGCACCCTCTGCGTCGACATGTGCCCGCTCGACTCCCTCGCGATCAACCCGGACAGCGGCAAGGCCTATATGCACGTCGACGAGTGCTGGTACTGCGGCCCGTGCGCGGCCCGGTGTCCCACGGACGCCGTCACGGTCAACATGCCCTATCTGCTCCGGTGAACCCGGCGAAGGTCGAGAGGTCCGAACTCCCATGACACGCAAGCCAGTCACGCTCCTCGCCGCCGCTCTGCTGCTGCCCCTCACCGGCTGTGGCGGCGACGCGAGCGCGGGCGACTCCGGCACGGTCACCATCACCGTCGGTTACCAGTCCAAGACCATCAACACCGTCACGGCCGGGACGCTGCTGCGCTCGCTCGGCTACTTCGAACGGGAGCTCGCCGCCCGCGGCAAGCGCGAGGGCGTCACGTACAAGGTGAAGTGGCAGGACTACGCCACGGGCGCGCCGATCACCGCGCAGATGACCGCCGGGAAGGTCGACATCGGCTCGATGGGCGACTTCCCGCTGCTCATCAACGCCGCGCGCGGCAAGCAGCTGAGCCGGCCGACGAAGCTCGTCTCCGTGACCGGCTACAACCTGCGCGGCGGCCTCAACACCATTGTCACCGCGCCCGGTTCGGGGCTCGCCTCGCTCAAGGACCTGCGCGGCAAGAAGGTCTCCACGAGCGTCGGATCGGCCGCCGACGGCACGCTCGTACGGGCGCTCCAACGGGCTGACATCGACCCGGAGAAGGACATCCGCAAGCTCAACCAGCAGCCCGCGGTGGGAGCTTCGGCGCTCCAGGCGGGCAGTACGGACGCGCTCTCGCAGTTCGTGGCCTGGCCGGGGCTGCTCGCCTTCCAGGGCCGGGCGCAGGCGCTGTACGACGGGGCGGAGCTGAACCTTCCGACCTTCCACGGAGTCACTGTCCGTGAGGACTTCGCGAAGAAGCGGCCCGCCGTGCTGGAGGACTTCCTGCGCGCCCAGGCCGAGGCGACGGACTACCTGAACAAGCAGCCGGTCGCGGCGGCGGAGTCGGTGGCCGAGGCGACCGGACTGCCGCCCGAGGTCGTCTACCTCTACAACGGCTCCAACGGCATCGCCACCTTCGGCCCTGCCCTGCGGGCGGAGCTGGTGGACGCGCTGAAGAAGGACGTGCCGGTGCTGAAGTCGGCCAAGCTGGTGGGCGACGTGAAGGTGGACGCCTTCGTCGACGAGCAGTATGTGAAGCGGGCGTTGGGCAACGGCTATGCGAAGGCGCTCGCGGCGGCCCCGAAGGCTGTGAAGAGCGAGGTATGGCTCAAGACCGGCTCGACGCGGTCCTTCGCCACTCCGGCCGAGCTTCTGCGCCACCTCGCCGCGCAACAGGACCAGGTACGGGCCGCGTACGTCCCCGACGCCACGACCGGGACCCTCTGGTTCGCCGACAAGGCGGTATGGGTGGCGGACGGCGTGAACCTGCTGCCCTTCGTGACCCGTTCGGCTGCGGCCGCGTACGTCTCGGGGCACGCGGGTGCTCGTACCGTCCCGTACACCGAAGCCCTGAAGCGGGCGTCATGACCACGCGGCGCTTCCTGCGGGTCCTCTCGCTCGCGGGCGCGCTCGGGCTGTGGCAGCTGCTGACCGCGCTCGACATCAATCTGTGGCTGCGTTTCGAGCAGTTCCCGACAGTTGTCGACGTGGCGCGGGAGTTCGGGGAACGGATCGGCAGCGGCCCGTACTGGCAGGACCTCACCGACAGCCTCACCCGCATCGTCACCGGCTTCGCCCTGGCGGCGGTCGCGGGCGTGGCCGTCGGCACGGCGATCGCCCGCTCGCGCCTTGTGGCGGATCTGCTCGGCCCGGTCCTCGAAGTCCTGCGCCCCATCCCTGCGATCGCACTGGTGCCGGTGGCGATCCTGCTCTTCCCCAGCAACGAACAGGGAATCGTCTTCATCACCTTCACCGCGGCCTTCTTCCCGGTCATGGTCTCCACCCGCCACGCGGTGCGCGCCCTGACCCCGGTCTGGGAGGAGGCAGTCCTCACGATGGGCGGAGGACGGTGGCGGGTGCTCGGTTCGGTGGTCCTGCCGGGCGCGCTGCCGGGGATCCTCGGCGGACTGTCGGTCGGGATCGGCGTCTCGTGGATCTGCGTGATCTCTGCGGAGATGATCTCCGGGGAGTACGGGGTGGGTTACCGCACCTGGCAGGACTACACGGTGGTCGACTACCCCGGCGTGTTCGTGGGGATGGCGACGATCGGGGTCCTGGGCTGGCTGACGTCGACGGCGGTGGAGCTGGCGGGGCGCCGGGTGACGCGGTGGCTCCCGCGGACGGAGCACGGGGGGTCGGTGGGCGCGGCGCGGGTGCGGGTACGGGTGCGCCCTGCGGGGCTTTCCCCCACCCCGCCCCTTCCCGTAACCGGGGGCAAGCCCCCAGCCCCCCGTACGGCCTTCGGCCGTGTCCTCAATCGCCGGACGGGCTGAATGTGCGGCCCAGCCGCACATCCAGGGACGCGAAATTCAGCCCCGTGGGGGTCCCCCCGGACGAAGTCTGGGGGAGTTTGAGGCGCGGGGAGGTTGGGGGTCCCCCCGGACGAAGTCTGGGGGAGGGCGGGGTGGGGAACAGCCCCGCGCAGCGGCCCCGCCCGCCACCGCACCCCCGTCCGCACCCACACCCACACCCACACCCACACCCCAAGGAGGCGCAAACCGTGACCACCCCTTCCGAGACCCTCTCTCCCACCACCACAACCCCACCCCGCGGCGCCCACCTCACCCTCTCCCGCGTAACCCTCGGCCGCCCCGGCACCCCCGTCCTCGACAGCCTCGATCTCGACATCGCCCCCGGCGAGATCCTGACCGTCGTCGGACCGTCGGGCTGCGGCAAGTCCACCCTCCTGCGCACCCTCGCCGGACTGCTCCCCGCACTCCACGGAGCCGTCGAGCAGGACGGCGCCCCCATCACCGCCCCCCGCGCCGAGCGCGCCCTGGTCTTCCAGGACGACGCCCTGCTCCCCTGGCGCACCGTCCGCGCCAACGTCGAACTGCCCCTCGCCATCCGCGGATTGAGCCGGACCGACCGCCGCCGCAAGGCCGAGCAATGGCTGGAGCGCGTCGGCCTCGCCGACCGCGCCGCCCACCTCCCGTACCGCATCTCCGGCGGCCAGCGCCAACGCGTGCAGCTCGCCCGCGCCCTCGCCGCCGAGCCCCGCGCCGTCCTCATGGACGAGCCCTTCGGCGCGCTCGACGCGCAGACGAGGGCCGGTATGCAGCAACTGCTCGTCGACGTGCTGCGCGGCACCGGCGCGACCGTCGTCTTCGTCACGCACGACGTGGACGAGGCGATCTTCCTCGGCGACCGGGTCGCCCTCCTCGGTACCGGCCGCGTCCTGGACGTACCGCGCCCGCGTGACCGGGAGGCCCACAACGATCCCGTGACCGTCGCCCTGCGCCGCGACGTACTCGAATCTCTCGGTACCAAGTGAAAGGCACGACCGTGCAGATCCCCGCCCTCACCGACGCCGAGGAACTGACCTGCGACGTCCTCGTCATCGGCGGCGGCACGGCCGGGACGATGGCCGCACTCACCGCCGCCGAGCGCGGCGCGAACGTACTGCTCCTCGAAAAGGCACACGTCCGCCACTCGGGCGCCCTCGCCATGGGCATGGACGGAGTCAACAACGCCGTCATCCCCGGCCGCGCCGAGCCCGACGACTACGTCGCCGAGATCACCCGCGCCAACGACGGCATCGTCGACCAGTCCACGGTCCGCCAGACCGCGACCCGCGGCTTCGCCATGGTGCAGCGGCTGGAGTCGTACGGCGTGAAGTTCGAGAAGGACGAACACGGCGAGTACGCGGTCCGCCAGGTGCACCGCTCCGGCTCGTACGTCCTGCCGATGCCCGAGGGCAAGGACGTCAAGAAGGTCCTCTACCGTCAGCTGCGCCGCCGCGAGATGCGCGAACGCATCCGGATCGAGAACCGCGTCATGCCGGTCCGGGTCCTCACGGCGGACGGCCGGGCCGTGGGCGCGGCCGGGCTCAACACCCGCACCGGCGGGTTCGTCACGGTCCGCGCGGGCGCGGTCATCCTCGCCACCGGCGCCTGCGGCCGCCTCGGTCTGCCGGCCTCCGGCTATCTCTACGGCACGTACGAGAACCCCACCAACGCCGGTGACGGCTACGCCATGGCCTACCACGCGGGCGCCGAACTCACCGGCATCGAGTGCTTCCAGATCAACCCGCTGATCAAGGACTACAACGGCCCCGCCTGCGCGTACGTCGCCAACCCCTTCGGCGGCTACCAGGTCAACCGCCACGGCGAGCGCTTCGTCGACTCCGACTACTGGTCCGGCCAGATGATGTCGGAGTTCGCCGCCGAACTCGCCTCCGACCGCGGCCCGGTCTATCTCAAGCTCAGCCATCTCCCGGAGGAGTCCATCAGCGCGCTGGAGGGCATCCTGCACTCCACCGAACGCCCCACCCGCGGTACCTTCCACGCGAACCGCGGCCACGACTACCGCACCCACGACGTCGAGATGCACATCTCGGAGATCGGCCTGTGCGGCGGCCACTCGGCCTCCGGCGTCCGCGTCGACGACCACGCCCGCACCACCGTGCCCGGTCTGTACGCGGCCGGGGACCTGGCCTGCGTCCCGCACAACTACATGATCGGCGCGTTCGTCTTCGGCGACCTGGCCGGGGCGGACGCCTCGCAATTCTCCGCGTACGAAGGCGAATTGCCCGCCGACCAGATCCGGGACGCCCACGAGCTGATCTATCGCCCCCTGCGCAACCCGGACGGCCCGCCGCAGCCCCAGGTCGAGTACAAGCTCCGCCGCTTCGTGAACGACTACGTCGCGCCGCCGAAGTCCGGCGCCCGCCTCTCCCTCGCCGTTGAGCACTTCGA
Source organism: Streptomyces sp. NBC_00322 (assembly GCF_036147535.1). Taxonomy (NCBI): domain Bacteria; kingdom Bacillati; phylum Actinomycetota; class Actinomycetes; order Kitasatosporales; family Streptomycetaceae; genus Streptomyces; species Streptomyces sp. NBC_00322. The sequence goes on from NZ_CP108019.1 coordinate 3,845,134, forward strand.
GCGGATGCGCGGCGAGATCGCCGAGATGGGCGCCGAGACCCCGCACGAGCTGATGCGCTGCGCGGAGCTCAGCTTCATCCGCGACTGCGCGGAGATGGCGGCGCGCTCCTCACTCGCCCGTACGGAATCCCGCTGGGGCCTCTACCACGAGCGTACGGACCACCCGCAGCGCGACGACGAAGATTGGCTGCACCACCTGGACCTGCGCAAATCCCCGTCCGGGGCAATGGAGTTCACGGCTCGCCCCGTCTCGCCCTATCTGGTGCCGGTCGAGGAGTTCAGTCCCACCGGCGGGCTGCCCCGCCACCTCGGGGAGGTCCACCCGGAGCAGGTCTCCACGGCCGGACAGCGCGATATCGCGCCGACCGGCTCCCGCATCGCCGCTCCCATACGCATCGAGACGCATGCTTCAGCCCACTCCCCCCGCATCCTCGAACTCCTCGCCCTGGCCGAAGAGGAGCCCTCGCTGGCGGAGTTGAGCCCCTACCTCTCGGACGCCGACCCGACCGTCCGGGCCGCCGCCGTCGCCGCGCTCACCGAGACCACCCCGGACGGCACAGGCCCGGCACTCGCCGCCGCCTTGGTGGACGAGGACGCGGCGGTACGGGCAGGGGCAGCGGCCTGTCTCCAGGAGCTGGTGGAAGTCCTGCCGCCGACGGGCGAGTTGAGCACTCTGCTGCTGGCGGCACTCGGCTGCGACGACCCCAGGGTCCGCTCCACCGCGCTCGACGTCCTGCGCGCCCTGCGCCTGGGCGAAGCCACCGCCTACACCCGTACGCTCGACGACCCGGACATCGAGGTCCGCATCGCTTCCGTACGCGCCCTGGTCTCGGTCGACGCGCTCGACGCCGTCGCCCGCGCGACCGCCGACCCGGCCCGCGAGGTCCGCGTCACGGTGGCCCACAGCCTGACCGACCCGGGAGCCCTCGCCCCCCTGCTCCAGGACCCGGACATCCTGGTCCGCGCGGCCGCACTCGCCGCCCTGTCCACCACCGGATGCCCCGCCCCGTACGACACCACGGCCGTCACCGCGCTCACTGCCCCCGCCTGGCAGGTCCGCGCAGGCGCGGCCTCGGCCCTGGGCGCAGCCGACCCTGAACCCGCCGTCCCCGCCCTGACCAAGACCCTCGCCGACCCGAACGCCGACGTCCGCAAGGCGGCGGTCCTCTCCCTGCTCCGCCACACCGCCACCCCGGACGCCCGCACGGCCCTGTCCACGGCAGTCCATGACACCGACGCGGACGTCCGCGCCTATGCCGCCCGGGCGGCTACTCCGGCCTGAGCGGCGGCAGATCAGGCGGGCGTGCGTGATCATTCCGGTCGCGGACGCCCACGGTGACGGAGGGCGCGTCAACGGCACGTGATTCGTTCACACGTGCGTGGGAGCCTTGTCCCGTTCCCTCCGGATACGCTGATCAGACCCGCGAGACTCCGTCCCATGGGAGCACTGATGAGCGTCGAACCCCAGGCCTCGAAACCCAGCTGGCCCGTCCCGCCCGTGGGCGGCTGGACGGCCAATGACCTGGACCGGCTTCCGAACCTGCCTCCGCACACGGAGCTGATCGACGGGAGCCTTGTCTTCGTGAGTCCGCAAACCGTCTTCCACATGCGTGCGGTCAGCTTCTTCGAGTGGCAGCTGCAGTCGGCCGTTCCCGAGGATCTTGAGGTCTGCCGGGAATTCACGATCGACATCGACCGGCAGAACAGGCCGGAGCCCGATGTGTTCGTCGTGCGCGGAGAGGCCGTCGAGGAATCGGATCAGACCCGGTTCCCTGCCGAGTCCGTGGTCCTGGCCATCGAGGTCGTCTCCACCGACTCCGTGACCCGGGATCGCGAGACCAAGCCGGTGAAGTACGCGCGGGCCAAGATCCCGCACTACTGGCGAGTGGAAGATAACGAGGGTCAGGCCGTGGTCTACGTCTTCGAGCTGGAGCCGACCACGGGCGCGTACACCAGCACCGGCATCTTCCATGACCGGATGAAGGTCTCCGTCCCCTTCCCCGTCGACCTCGACCTCACCCAGATCAAGCCCCGCCGAAACAGGGCCGCCGACGGATAGCCGGTCGGTCTCGCGCGAAGGCCCGGCACCTCACCGAGGTGCCGGGCCGACCGTCATCCGATGGCCTTGTAACCGGACCATGTCGTGCCGACGCTGCTGTTGACGATGTGCGGCGTTGTCAGTGCTCGCCGGCAGGATGCGTTGCATGACCTCAGCCACCGCGGCCGACTACGGCTGGATACGTTCCTCGTCCTCGCCGTTCGCATATGGGCTGCAGATCGGGTACACCCTGACGCTGGTGCAGGGTGTCTCGCCTGCCGAGTTGCTCAGGGTGGTGGGGGCCAAGCCGCGTGGTGTGTGTGTGGGCTCCAACGCACTGATCGAGCAGCACGCGGCGCTCTTGTACGAGTCCGACTGGCCCGAGTCCTTCCTTGCGGGAGCGTTTACCGTGCCGGGCGAGGAAGGGGACTGGACCCTCGCCTTGGATTTCGGTGGCGATCTGGGGACCCGGCCGCGCTTCTTGGAGGCCTTGTCCGCTGGGACGCGTGTTGTCTCGCATTCGAGTAACGGGGGGAAGCCCATGCACTTCTTCCACTGGTACGAGAATGGGGAGTTGCGGACCACCTTCGAGTGGCCGGCCCACAGGACCGGCAGTACTCCCGACGAGCTGAACGCCGTGATGAGAGAGGTCGGTCTTAACCCCACAGGTGACGAAGCTCCAGACGTCGATCGCAAGGCGGCGGTCTTCGCGCTGGCGGAGCGTCTTACCGGCGTCCAGGTGACTGAGGACCTATTGGCGGAGGCCGAGTACCGGACGGGGGAGGTCCCGGAGGAGCCCGCCGAGGAGTGGGAGAGCATCACCATCGACATCACGGATGCGCATGGCGACAGGACGTACGTCCAGGTTGAACGGGATCAGCTGACGCGCGACGAGACGTAGTGGGTACGCCTCACGTCGCCTCACGAGGTGGTGGGGGGTCAGTGCTTGGCTGTGTACGTCACGAAGGTTGCCCACTGGGCTTCTGTGAAGGCGAGCCGCGGGCCCTCGGGGTTCTTGGAGTCGCGGACGAGTACCGCACCAGGCGCCGCCGCTATCTCCACGCATTCGCTACTGCTGCTGCTGTCGCTGTAGGTGCTCTTGAACCACTCCAGCTCGGAAACGTCCCCGGCAGAGGGCTTGCGGATCATGTCTCTCCCAGCATTTGCTCGATGAAGGCCAGCGACTCCCGTGGCGTGAGAGCTTGGGCGCGGATCATGCCGTACCGCAGATCAAGGATCCGGAGCTGTTTTGGCTCAGAGAACGGCCGGCCGCCGGACTGTCCTTCGTCACGGCCCACCGCCGAACCGTCCCCGAACTTCAACACCTCGATCCCACCTCCCATCCCGGCGTGGTCGTCGCGGTCGGTCGGCATCACCTGGATCGCGACGTGCCGTAACTGGCCGACCTCCAGAAGGCGTTCCAGTTGTCGGCGCAGCACCATTCTGCCGCCGAGCGGGCGCCGCAGGGTCACCTCCTCCTGAACGAATGTGAGGGCCGGGGCAGGAGACCGTCCGAAGACCACGTTCCGTGCCATGCGCGCGGCCACGGCTCGCTCCACCTCGTCCTGTGAGTAGGCAGGTTGCCGCATCTCGAACAGCCTGCGCGCGTACTCCTCCGTCTGCAACAGCCCGTGTACGTTGTGATTGCCGTACACCCCGACCTCGACCGCCTGCGCCTCCAGCTTCGCCAGGTCGCGGACCTTCTTCGGGTACCGCGCCTCCGCGATGTCCTTCTTCATCGCGGCGATCTTGCCGCCCGCGCCCAGCACTTGATCGGCCTTGTCCAGGAACTCCGGCCTGGGGATGCGCTTTCCGCCCTCCACCTTGTAGACCAGGTTCTCGCCGTACCCGATCGCCGCCCCGAACTCAGCCGGCCGCAGCCCCGCCGCCTCGCGCCAGAGTTTGAGCTGGTGGCCGAGTGCGGCGACCACGGCCGCCGAGTCGTTCTCCGGATCGACCTCCCAGCCGGGCTCATCCGCCCCCTCCGCCGCGTGCTCCGCGCGTTGCCCGTCCACGCTCATCCGCGCCCACCTCCGAAATTGTCATGGTGGACAGCCTGTACAGGCCTGGACAGCCGTCAGACAGTCACCGTACGTATCGACTTCATCACTGTTCAGGCTACGCACGCCCGGCCACGCTGAGTTACGTGAATCCAGAAATCACCCAAGCCGGCACCACCGTCCGCCACTTCAGCGTGCAGCTCTCCGCCACCCGCAGAGGTGCCCGTCTCGCCCGTCTGCTCGCGACCGAGCAACTCCGCTCCTGGGGGCTCCCGTTCGAGACGGTGGCTCAGGTGGTCGCAGAGCTGGCTTCGAACGCCGCGCTGCACGGGCGTGTGGCTGGCCGCGATTTCCGCCTCGCCCTCGCGGCCACCGAGCGCACTCTGCGTATCGAGGTGACCGACATCCGCGGTGACCGTCTGCCGGTCAACCGGCAGCCCGGAGAGGACGAGTCCGGACGCGGACTCATCCTCGTCGACGCGCTCGCCGACCGGTGGGGCGTCAGCCCCGGCCCGGCGCCGCGCAAGACCGTATGGGCCGAGATTGATCTTCTGCCCTGACCGTCCGAAACGCGCGGGTTCGCGTCAACCTACGGGCTACGGATCGAGCGGTGAGCCTGGGTGCGCTGTACCTGGGCAAAAGGCTGCCTGGTTGCCGCTGTCGGAATGGGCCGAGGCTGGGGTCATCGCCCACTCCGCACAGGCCACCACCCTGGCATGACGAACAGGACCTCCCTTGACTCCCTCCGACACCACCAGCCCTGCCGTACTGGCACAGCTTCAGCGCCGATCCGCCGACCCGAAGCGGCGCATCCTGTTCACCGGCGCGACCATCGTCACCATGGACCCCGACCTCGGTGTCCTTCACAGCGCCGATCTGCTCGTCGAGGGCGAGACCATCACCGCGATCGGTTCTGACCTCAACCGGGATGGCGCGGTGGTCGTCGACGCCACCGGCACCATCCTCACGCCGGGCTTCGTCGACACACACCGGCACGCGTGGGAGACCCAGCTGCGCCGGATCATGCCGGACGTCGACGACCTCGGCGCCTACGTGATGTCCACCCTCGCCGGCTACGCCACCGTCTACCGGCCCCACGACATGCACGTCGGCACCAAGCTGGCCGCCCTGACAGCGATCGACAGCGGCATCACGACCATGCTCGACTTCTCCCACAACTCCCGCACCCCCGAGCACTCCGACGCCGCCATTCAGGCTCTTGTCGACACCGGCATCCGGGGCGTGCACGCTTCCATGGGCCCGCACTTCGGAAACTGGGACAAGCAGTGGCCCGGCGACCTCTCCCGCCTCAAGGAGACCTACTTCGCCGATGGCGACCAGTTGCTGACCCTGCGCCTGGCCGCCCTGGCCACGGACGAGATCGCCGGGCCCGCCCTTGCTTACGGCACTGAACTGGCCCATACGGCCGAGGAACTGGGGATCGGCGTGAGTGTGGACGCCGTCTTCGGTGCCTCCTCCTCCCAGGCAATCCTGGGATGGGCGAAGGATGGCATCCTCGGCGCGGACCTCACCCTCATCCACGCCACCGGCCTGACCTCGGAGGCGTGGAAGGCGATCGGGGAGAGCGGCACCACGATCGCCCTGGCCCCGACCTCGGACGCGCAGATCGGGCTGGAGACCGCGATCCCCGCGATCGACGAGGCCCTGGCCGTGGGGGTCCGTCCCGGTCTGAGCATCGACGTCGAGGTGGCGCTGGTCAGCGACATGTTCACGCAGATGCGTGCCCTGCACGCCATCCAGCGGATGCGTGCGGTCAACGCGGTCTACGGCACCGAGCAGCAGCCGACACGCATCACCACCCACGACGTCCTGGACTTCGCCACCCTCCAGGGCGCCCGCACCAACGGCCTGCAGAACGTCACCGGCTCGCTCACGCCGGGCAAGAAGGCCGACCTCCTGGTCATCCAGGCCGAGGACCTCAACAACATGCCGCTCAACGACGCCGTCGGCACCGTCGTGCTCGGTTCCGATGCCCGCAACATCAGCGCCGTCCTCATCAACGGGCAGCCCCGCAAGTGGAACGGCCGGGTCCTCGATGTCGACCTGCCCGCCCTGCGCGACGAGGTCCACACCTCGCGGGAGTACGTGCTCAACACTCCGGCCGCCTGACCCCGACGCCGGGCACACCCCCTGGCTGGGTCCCACCCGCGCCGACGATCGCGCTGCTGACCGTGACGGGCTCCAGTGGGAAAGCCGAGAGGTGTCACTGCTCCGGGGCGGCCTCCTGATGGCGCGTGGCGTGCAGGCTGCCGAGCAAGGCGAGTGCCTGGGCGCTGGGGCTTCCCGGTTCGGCGTGGTAGACCACCAATTGCTGGCCCGGCGCCCCGCGGACGTCGAAGGTCTGGAAGGTGAGCGAGAGGGGTCCGACATCGTGGTGGACGAGGTCCTTGCCGTCACGGCTCTTCCCGTGGACAGTGTGCGAGGACCACAGTGCGGCGAACTCCTCGCTCTCCTCGGTCAGGGAGCCGACAAGGTCGTGCAGGCGCCGATAGTGCGGGTCGAGGCCCGTGGCGTGGCGCAGCCCGGCAACGACCGCCTCGGCTGCCCGCCCCCACTGGGTGAAGAATTCCCGGGCGGCCGGGTCGAGAAAGATCATGCGGGCCATGTTGTCCACGTTCTCGAACGGTGAGAACAGTGCGTCGGCCAGGGCGTTCGAAGCCAGGAAATCGGTGGCCGGGTTCAGGACGAACGCCGCGGCGTTCGGGTATCCGTCCAGCAGCTGCCGCAGCGCGGGACTGACCGTTTCCCTCGGCTGCGGCCCCTCTCCTTCCGGTGCGGTGCCCGCCAGCCGGAACATGTGCTCCCGCGCTTCGTCATCCATCAGCAGGGCCCTGCTGATGCACTCGAGGATCTGCGGGGAGGGGCTGCGTTCGCGGCCCTGTTCGAGGCGGGCGTAGTAGTCGCTGTTCATCCCGGCCAGGACGGCGACCTCCTCCCGTCGCAGCCCCGCCACCCGGCGGGCGCCGTAGGAGGCGAGCCCGACGTCGTCAGGTCGCAGGCGGGCGCGGTGGGCGCGCAGGAAATCTCCGAGATCGTTGCTGGTCACCCCCTCAGGCTATGCCGCCCCCACTGCGCGTACCTGGGTGCGCCATACCCGGGCAGAGCCGGTCCTGGCTGTCTCCCGTGCCCTTGACCAGGCTTGACGCGGACACCTGAACGAAAGAGGACGTGGTGAGAGACCAACAAGTCCAAAGGGCCGGTGAACATGCGGACGTGGTCGGGATGTGGGTGTCCGCTGACGGACACATCAGGCAGGAGCTGCGCGCCGACGGCCGCTACGACGAGGCACGCGGCACCCGCCGCAGCGCCTACACCGGCCGCTACACCGTGACCGGCAGCCACATCGACTACGTCGACGACGCCGGCTTCACCGCCACCGGCGACATTCGCGACGGTGTGCTCTTCCCACGAGCACCTCGTCCTCTACAAGGAGGAATAGCCGCACAAAGAGCGCTCGCCGCGGCGTCGTCGAAGACACCACGGCGAGCGCTCAAGAGCCCGGGCCGGGCTACCGCACGAACACTCCCGCCTGGCTCGCCAGGTCCAGGAAGTACTGCGGCGCCACACCCAGGACCAGCGTCACCGCCACGCCCACGCCGATCGTCGTCATCGTCAGCGGCGACGGCACGGCGACCGTCGGGCCGCCCTCCTTCGGTTCGCTGAAGAACATCAGGACGATCACCCGGATGTAGAAGAACGCCGCGATCGCCGAGGAGATCACACCCACCACGACCAGCGCGCCCGCGCCGCTCTGTGCCGCCGCCGAGAAGACCGCGAACTTCCCGGTGAAGCCCGAGGTCAGCGGGATGCCCGCGAAGGCCAGCAGGAAGACCGCGAAGACCGCTGCCACCAGGGGTGAACGGCGGCCCAGGCCCGCCCACTTGGACAGGTGTGTCGCCTCGCCGCCCGCGTCCCGGACCAGGGTGACCACCGCGAACGCGCCGATCGTCACGAAGGAGTAGGCCGCCAGGTAGAAGAGGACGGACGAGATGCCGGCGGGCGTCGCCGCGATGACACCGGCCAGGATGAAGCCCGCGTGCGCGATCGAGGAGTACGCCAGCAGCCGCTTGATGTCGGTCTGCGTGATCGCGACGATCGCGCCGCCCAGCATCGTGACGATGGCGATGGCCCACATGACCGGCCGCCAGTCCCAGCGCAGCCCGGGCAGGACGACGTACAGCAGGCGCAGCAGGGCGCCGAACGCGGCGACCTTGGTGGCAGCCGCCATGAAGCCCGTCACCGGGGTCGGCGCGCCCTGGTAGACGTCCGGCGTCCACATGTGGAACGGCACCGCGCCGACCTTGAAGAGCAGGCCCACCAGGATCATCGCGCCGCCGATCAGCAGCAGCGCGTCGTTGCCCATGGTGTCGGCGAGCGCCGGGTCGATCGTGCGGACGCTGCCGTCGACGACGTCCGCGATCCTGGCGTACGAGACCGAGCCCGCGTAGCCGTAGAGCAGCGCGATGCCGAAGAGCAGGAAGGCGGAGGAGAAGGCACCGAGCAGGAAGTACTTCACCGCCGCCTCCTGGGACATCAGCCGCTTGCGGCGGGCGACGGCGCACAGGAGGTAGAGCGGGAGTGAGAAGACTTCCAGCGCGATGAACAGCATCAGCAGATCGTTGGCGGCCGGGAAGATCAGCATGCCGGTGATCGCGAAGAGCACCAGTGGGAAGACCTCAGTGGTGGTGAACCCCGCCTTGACCGCGGCCTTTTCGCTGTCGCTGCCGGGCACGGACGCGGCCTGCGCGGCGAACGAGTCGATGCGGTTGCCGTGCGCCGCGGGGTCGAGCCGGCGTTCGGCGAAGGTGAAGACGGCGACCAGCGAGGCCAGCAGGATCGTGCCCTGCAGGAAGAGCGCCGGGCCGTCGACCGCGATGGCGCCCATCGCCGCGATGTGCGCCTTGGTGGTGCCGTATCCGCCGGCCGCGAGTGCCACGACCGCCGCGAAGGCGGCCGTGAGCGCGACGACGGTCAGGAACACCTGGGTGTAGTAGCGCGCCCTGCGCGGAACGAGGGCCTCGACCAGCACACCCACGACGGCGGCGCCGACCACGATCAGCGCGGGTGCCAGCTGGGCGTACTCGATGGTCGGGGAAGGGATCTTGTCGATCGGCCCGGCGGCCGTCGTCCACAGGCTGTGGACAGCCATAGCGCTCACTTGGCCGCCTCCGCGTTTTGAATAGGCACAGTGGGCTGGGGGTCCTTCTGCTGTACGTCGGACATCGTTTGCTCCACCGCCGGGTTGATGATGTCCGTCAGCGGCTTCGGGAAGACGCCGAGGAAGAGCAGCAGCGCGATCAGCGGTGCGACCACCGCGAGTTCACGTGCCCTGAGGTCGGGCAGCTTCGACACTTCCGCCTTTACCGGGCCCGTCATCGTCCGCTGGTAGAGGACGAGGGTGTAGAGCGCGGCGAGCACAATGCCGAAGGTCGCGATGATTCCGGCCACCGGGTAGCGGCTGTATGTGCCGACCAGGACCAGGAACTCACTGACGAAGGGCGCGAGGCCGGGCAGTGAGAGTGTGGCCAGGCCGCCGATGAGGAAGGTGCCGGCGAGCACCGGGGCGACCTTCTGCACTCCGCCGTAGTCCGCGATGAGCCGCGAGCCGCGCCGGGAGATCAGGAATCCGGCCACCAGCATCAGCGCGGCGGTCGAGATTCCGTGGTTGACCATGTAGAGCGTCGCGCCCGACTGGCCCTGGGAGGTCATCGCGAAGATTCCCAGGATGATGAAGCCGAAGTGCGAGATCGAGGCGTAGGCGACCAGGCGCTTGATGTCGCGCTGGCCGACCGCGAGCAGTGCGCCGTAGACGATGCTGATCAGCGCCAGTACGAGGATCACGGGCGTGGCCCACTTGGATGCCTCCGGGAAGAGCTGGAGGCAGAAGCGGAGCATCGCGAAGGTGCCGACCTTGTCGACAACCGCGGTGATCAGCACGGCGACCGGGGCGGTCGCCTCACCCATGGCGTTGGGCAGCCATGTGTGCAGCGGCCACAGCGGCGCCTTGATCGCGAAGGCGAAGAAGAAGCCGAGGAACAGCAGCCGTTCGGTGCTGGTCGCCATGTCGAGCTGCCCGCTGGTCCGGGCGTCGGCGATCTCCGTCAGGGAGAAGCTTCCCGCGACGACATAGAGCCCGATGACCGCGGCCAGCATGATCAGACCGCCGACCAGGTTGTAGAGCAGGAACTTCACGGCCGCGTAGGAGCGTTGGGTTGCGGCGTTCTCGTCGCTGCCCGAGTGGGCGCGGTCTCCGAAGCCGCCGATGAGGAAGTACATCGGGATGAGCATGGCTTCGAAGAGGATGTAGAAGAGGAAGACGTCGGTGGCCTCGAAGGAGAGGATCACCATCGCCTCGACCGCGAGGATCAGGGCGAAGAAGCCCTGAGTCGGCCGCCAGCGCGAGGACTTGGTCTCCAGTGGGTCGGCGTCGTGCCAGCCCGCGAGGATCACAAAGGGGATCAGCAGCGCGGTCAGCGCCAGCAGGGCGACCCCGATGCCGTCCACGCCCAGTTCGTACCGGACGCCGAAGTCCTTGATCCAGGCGTGGGATTCGGTCAGTTGATACCGGTCGCCGCCGGGCTCGAAGCGTACGAGCACGATCGCGGCAAGCACCAGTGTGGCGAGCGAGACGAGCAGCGCCAGCCACTTGGCGGCGGTCCGCCTCGCGGCAGGGACGGCGGCGGTGGCGATGGCGCCGACCGCCGGAAGCGCCGCCGTCGCCGTCAGGAGTGGAAAGGACATCTCAGACCGCCCTCATCAGCAGGGTCGCGGCGATCAGGATCGCCGTACCGCCGAACATCGAGACCGCGTACGTGCGGGCGTAGCCGTTCTGCAGCTTGCGCAGCCGGCCGGAGAGCCCGCCGAAGGAGGCAGCCGTGCCGTTGACCACGCCGTCGACCAGGGTGTGGTCGACGTAGACCAGGGAGCGGGTGAGGTGCTCGCCGCCGCGCACCAGGACGATGTGGTTGAAGTCGTCCTGGAGGAGATCCCGGCGGGCGGCCCGGGTGAGCAGCGAACCGCGCGGCGCGAGGACCGGCACCGGCCTGCGTCCGTACATCCCCCAGGCGATGCCGGCGCCGATGACCAGGACCACCATGGTGGCTGAGGTGACAGTGGCCGCGCTGAGCGGGGAGTCTCCGTGGGAGTCCCCGGTGACGGGCTCCAGCCAGTTCAGGAACCGGTCGCCGATGGTGAAGAACGCGCCGGCGAAGACCGATCCGAAGGCCAGGACGATCATGGGGATCGTCATCGACTTCGGAGACTCGTGCGGATGCGGCTCATGGCCCTCCGCGTCCGGCTGCCAGCGCTTCTCGCCGAAGAAGGTCATCAGCATCACGCGGGTCATGTAGAACGCGGTGATGGCCGCGCCCAGCAGTGCCACGCCGCCGAGGATCCAGCCCTCCGTGCCGCCCTTGGCGAAGGCCGCCTCGATGATCTTGTCCTTGGAGAAGAATCCGGACAGACCAGGGAAGCCGATGATGGCCAGATAGCCGAGGCCGAAGGTGACGAAGGTGATCGGCATGTACTTCCGCAGGCCGCCGTACTTGCGCATGTCGACCTCGTCGTTCATGCCGTGCATGACCGATCCGGCGCCGAGGAAGAGCCCGGCCTTGAAGAAGCCGTGCGTCACCAGGTGCATGATCGCCCAGACGTAGCCGATCGGGCCGAGGCCGGCCGCCAGGATCATGTAGCCGATCTGGGACATCGTCGAACCGGCCAGCGCCTTCTTGATGTCGTCCTTCGCGCAACCGACGATCGCACCGAAGAGGAGCGTGACCGCGCCGACGACCACGACCACCAACTGGGCGTCGGGTGCGCCATTGAAGATCGCTCCGGACCGGACGATGAGATAGACGCCGGCGGTCACCATGGTCGCCGCGTGGATGAGGGCCGAGACCGGAGTCGGGCCTTCCATCGCGTCCCCGAGCCAGGACTGCAGCGGTACCTGGGCGGACTTGCCGCAGGCGGCCAGCAGCAGCATCAGCCCGATGGCCGTCAGCTTGCCCTCGCTCGTCTCACCGGTCGACGCCAGGACCGGCCCGAAGGCGAAGGTCCCGAAGGTGGTGAACATCAGCATGATCGCGATGGACAGGCCCATGTCGCCGACGCGGTTGACCAGGAAGGCCTTCTTCGCCGCCGTCGCCGCGCTGGGCTTGTGCTGCCAGAAGCCGATCAGGAGGTACGAGGCGAGGCCGACGCCCTCCCACCCGACGTACAGCAGCAGGTAGTTGTCCGCGAGGACCAGCAGGAGCATCGCCGCGAGGAAGAGGTTCAGATAGCCGAAGAAGCGGCGGCGCCGCTCGTCGTGCTCCATGTATCCGATGGAATACATGTGGATCAGCGAGCCAACCCCGGTGATCAGCAGGACGAACGTCATCGACAGCTGGTCCAGCTGGAAGGCGACGTCCGCCTGGAAGCTCTCGACGGGGATCCAGGTGTACAGCTTCACGTGCAGGGCGCGGTCGTCCGCGTCCTTGCCGAGCATGTTGACGAAGAGCACCGCGCCCATCACGAAGGACGCGGCCGCGAACAGCGTGCCGATCAGTTGGCCGCTGCGGTCGAGACGCCGCCCGCCGCACAGCAGGACCGCCGCTCCGAGCAAAGGCGCCGCGATGAGCAGCGCAATCAAGTTCTCCACGATTCAGCGACCCCTTACAGCTTCATCAGGCTGGCGTCGTCGACCGAGGCCGAGTGGCGTGAGCGGAACAGCGACACGATGATCGCGAGCCCGACCACGACCTCCGCGGCGGCGACGACCATCGTGAAGAAGGCGATGATCTGGCCGTCGAGATTGCCGTGCATCCGGGAGAAGGCGACGAACGCGAGGTTGCAGGCGTTGAGCATCAGCTCGACGCACATGAAGACGACGATCGCGTTCCGCCGGATCAGCACCCCGGCGGCGCCGATGGTGAACAGCAGCGCCGCGAGATACAGATAGTTGACGGGATTCACTTCGCGACCCCCTCTTCCTGTTCCTGCGAATCGTGGTCACGGCCGAGCCGCTCCTCCGCGCGCTGCTCCAGCGCCTTGAGGTCGTTGAGCGCATCGCTCGACACATCGCGGATCTGGCCGCGCTCCCGCAGCGTCTTGCTGACGGTGAGCTGGGAGGTGGTGCCGTCCGGCAGCAGGCCGGGGATGTCCACGGCGTTGTGCCGGGCGTAGACACCGGGTGCGGGCAGCGGGGGCAGTTGCCTGCCTTCCCGTACGCGCTGCTCGGCCAGCTCCCGCTGGGTCCTGGCCCGCTCGGTGCGCTCGCGGTGGGTGAGCACCATCGCGCCGACGGCCGCGGTGATCAGCAGCGCGCCGGTGATTTCGAAGGCGAAGACGTACTTGGTGAACAGGAGGGCCGCGATGCCTTCGACATTGCCGCCGTACGCGCTGTTGGCCGCGCCCAGTCCGTTGAAGTTCTTCAGCGAGGCATTGGCGATACCGGCGATCAGCAGCACACCGAAGCCGAGACCGCAGGCCGCGGCGAGCCAGCGCTGGCCCTTCAGCGTCTCCTTGAGCGAGTCGGCGGCGGTGACGCCGACCAGCATGACGACGAAGAGGAACAGCATCATGATCGCGCCGGTGTAGACGATGATCTGGACGACTCCGAGGAAGTACGCCCCGTTCGCGAGATAGAAGACCGCCAGGATGATCATGGTCCCGGCGAGGCTGAGCGCGCTGTGGACGGCCCGCTTCATCAAGATCGTGCCGAGCGCGCCGAGCACGGCGATGGTGCCGAGCACCCAGAACTGGATGGCCTCACCCGTCGAAGTGACAGTGGCCGCGAGGGTGTTCATACGTCCACCTCCTCGGCCTTCTGGGCCTTCTCGTCCTTGGAGACGGCGGCCTGCTGGACCGTGCCGGGAGCGGCCTCGGTGACAAGGCCCCGGTAATAGTCCTGCTCGTCCATGCCCGGGAAGATCGAGTGCGGGGAGTCGACCATGCCCTCCTCGAGACCGGCGAGCAGTTGCTCCTTCGTATAGATGAGGTTCTCGCGGGAGCTGTCGGCCAGTTCGAACTCATTGGTCATGGTCAGTGCCCGCGTCGGACAGGCCTCGATGCACAGCCCGCACAGAATGCAGCGTGCGTAGTTGATCTGGTAGACCCGGCCGTACCTCTCACCCGGGGAGTAGCGCTCCTCGTCGGTGTTGTCCGCGCCCTCCACATAGATCGCGTCCGCGGGGCAGGCCCAGGCGCACAGCTCGCAGCCGACGCACTTCTCGAGCCCGTCCGGATGACGGTTCAGCTGGTGCCGGCCGTGGAAGCGCGGCGCCGTGACCTTCTGCTGCTCCGGATACTGCTCGGTCAGCCGCTTCTTGAACATGGCCTTGAAGGTCACGCCGAAGCCGGCAACCGGATTCTGGAACTTGTCCTCGGATCCCTCAGACATCGTCAGCCTCCTTTCCGTCACTGGAACCGTCACTCGCCCCGGGGGTTCGGGGGTCGCCCCCCGAAATGTCGCTGCCCGGGCCACCACTGACAATCAACTCGCGCTCACGGCGGGGACGCCTGCGCGGCACCGGCGGCAACTCCTGTCCCGGCAGCGGCGGTACGGGGAATCCGCCCGCCATCGGATCGAAGGCCGGGGGCTCGCCCTGGGCGGCTTCGGCCTCCTTCTCCTTCTTGCCGCGGAACATGTCGGCGACGAAGGAGAGCAGCAGCACCGCGATGACCGCGCCCCCGACGTACAGCACGATCTGCTGGAAGTCGTAATTCTCGTTCCGCAGCGCCCGTACGGTCGCGACCAGCATCAGCCAGACCACCGACACCGGGATGAGGACCTTCCAGCCGAGCTTCATCAGCTGGTCGTAGCGGACGCGCGGCAGCGTGCCGCGCAGCCAGATGAAGAAGAAGAGCAGCAGCTGGACCTTGATGACGAACCAGAGCATCGGCCACCAGCCGTGGTTCGCGCCCTCCCAGAAGGTGGAGATGGGATACGGAGCCCGCCAGCCGCCGAGGAAGAGCGTCACCGAGACCGCGGAGACGGTGACCATGTTGACGTACTCGGCCAGCATGAACATCGCGAACTTGATCGAGCTGTACTCGGTGTTGAAGCCGCCGACGAGGTCGCCCTCGGACTCCGGCATGTCGAAGGGGGCGCGGTTGGTCTCGCCCACCATCGTGACGACGTAGATGATGAAGGAGACCGGCAGCAGGATGATGTACCAGCGGTCCGCCTGCGCCTCGACGATCGCCGAGGTCGACATCGACCCGGAGTAGAGGAAGACGGAGGCGAAGGCCGCGCCCATGGCGATCTCGTACGAGATCATCTGCGCGCAGGAGCGGAGTCCCCCGAGCAGCGGGTAGGTCGAGCCGGACGACCAGCCCGCCAGCACGATGCCGTAGATGCCGACGGAGGCGACCGCGAGGATGTAGAGCATCGCGATCGGCAGGTCGGTGAGCTGCATCGCGGTGCGCTGCCCGAAGATCGAGACCTCGTTGTCGGAGGGCCCGAAGGGGATCACGGCGATCGCCATGAAGGCCGGGATCGCGGCGACGATCGGCGCGAGGACATAGACGACCTTGTCCGCGCGCTTGACGATCAGGTCTTCCTTGAGCATCAGCTTGATGCCGTCGGCGAGCGACTGGAGCATGCCCCAGGGACCGTGCCGGTTGGGGCCGATGCGCAGCTGCATCCAGGCGACGACCTTGCGCTCCCACACGATGGAGAAGAGCACGGTGATCATCAGGAAGGCGAAGCAGAACACCGCCTTGATGGCGACGAGCCACCAGGGGTCGGTCCCGAACATCGAGAGATCCTCAGCCGCGAGGACGGTCGGGTTCACGCTCGCACCTCCGGTTCGTCAGTGGCGGCGGCCGCGGGGCCGATGCGGACCAGCTGCCCGGGGACTGCTCCGGTGTCCGAAGTGACGCCGCCGCCCACGGAGTTCAGCGGCAGCCACACCACCTTGTCGGGCATCTCGCTCACCTGGAGCGGCAGCCGCACCTCGCCGGCGGGCCCGCTGACGGCCAGGACGTCGCCGTCCTTCACGCCCGTCTCGGCCGCCGTGGCCGCGGAGAGCCTGGCGACCGCGGCATGGCGAGTTCCCGCCAGTGCCTCGTCGCCCTGCTGGAGCAGGCCCTGGTCGAGCAGCAGCCGGTGGCCCGCGAGAACCGCCTCGCCCTCGCCCGGGCGGGGCAGGGTCTGGGCGGACTCCAGCGGCTGGGTGGCCCGGGGGCCGTCCCAGGTGCCGAGCCGGTCCAGCTCCCTGCGTACGGACTTGAGGTCCGGCAGCCCGAAGCTGACGTCGAGCGCGTCCGCGAGCATGTGCAGCACCCGGGCATCGGTCGGCGCGAGGCGCCGGGTCATGTGCTCGGGCTTGAGCGCGGCCTCGAACAGCCTTGCCCTGCCCTCCCAGTTGAGGAAGGTGCCGGGCTTCTCGGCGACGGCGGCGACCGGGAAGATCACGTCCGCCCGCTCGGTGACCTCGCTCGGCCGCAGCTCCAGGGAGACCAGGAAGCCGACCGCGTCGAGGGCCGCACGCGCGCGTGCGGGATCGGGAAGGTCAGCGAGCTCGACGCCCGCCACCAGCAGCGCGCCCAGCTCGCCGGTCGCCGCGGCCTCGACGATCTGGCCGGTGTCGCGGCCGTAGCGGTGCGGGAGTTCGCGTACCCGCCAGGCCGCCGCAGTCTCCTCGCGGGCCCGCGGGTCGGTGGCCGGACGTCCGCCGGGCAGCAGCGAGGGGATCGCGCCCGCCTCGATCGCGCCGCGTTCGCCCGCCCTGCGCGGGATCCACACCAGATGCGCACCTGTCGCGGTCGCGGCCAGAGCGGCCGCGGTCAGCCCGCCGGGCACGCCCGCCAGCCGCTCGCCGACCACGATCACCGCACCTTCGGTGCGCAGCGCCTTCGCCGCCTTCGCGGCGTCGCCCTCCAGACCGGTCCCGGAAGCCAGCGCGTCCAGCCACTCGGGTTCGGTCCCGGGCGCCGCGGGCAGCAGCGTGCCGCCCGCCTTCGTCAGGCCCGGGGTCGCGTGGGTGGCCACGGCGAAGGTGCGCTGGCCGTGCTTGCGGTTCGCCTTGCGCAGCCGCAGGAAGACTCCGGGGGCCTCCTCCTCCGACTCGAACCCGACGAGCAGGACCGCCGGTGCCTTCTCCAGCGAGGTGTACGTGACGCCCTCGCCGTCCCGGTCCCGGCCGCGGCCCGCGACGCGTGCGGCCAGGAAGTCGGCCTCCTCGCTGCTGTGCACGCGCGCCCGGAAGTCGACGTCGTTGGTGTCGAGTGCGACCCGGGCGAACTTGGCGTACGCGTAGGAGTCCTCGACGGTGAGCCGGCCGCCCACCAGGACACCGGCGCGGCCGCGGGCGGCGCTCAGCCCGCGGGCCGCCGCCTCCAGCGCCTCGGGCCAGCTCGCCGGTTCCAGGACGCCCGCGTCATTGCGTACGAGCGGAGTCGTGAGCCGGTCCGGCTTCTGCGCGTAGCGGAAGCCGAAGCGCCCCTTGTCGCAGAGCCACTCCTCGTTGACCTCGGGGTCCTCGGCCGCCAGGCGTCGCATGACCTTGCCGCGCCGGTGGTCGGTACGCGTCGCGCAGCCGCCCGCGCAGTGCTCGCACACCGAGGGCGAGGACACCAGGTCGAAGGGGCGGGAGCGGAAGCGGTACGCGGCCGAGGTGAGCGCGCCCACCGGGCAGATCTGGATGGTGTTCCCCGAGAAGTACGACTCGAAGGGGTCGCCCTCGCCGGTGCCGACCTGCTGCAGTGCGCCGCGCTCGAGCAGCTCGATCATGGGGTCGCCCGCGACCTGGTTGGAGAAGCGGGTGCAGCGGGCGCAGAGCACGCACCGTTCACGGTCGAGCAGCACCTGTGTGGAGATCGGCACGGGCTTCTCGTACGTGCGCTTCTTGCCCTCGAAGCGGCTGTCCGGGTCGCCGACCTGCATGGCCTGGTTCTGCAGGGGGCACTCGCCGCCCTTGTCGCAGACCGGACAGTCCAGCGGGTGGTTGATCAGCAGCAGCTCCATCACACCGCGCTGGGCCTTCTCGGCGACCGGCGAGGTGAGCTGCGACTTGACGACCATGCCGTCGGTGCAGGTGATGGTGCAGGACGCCATCGGCTTGCGCTGGCCCTCGACCTCGACGATGCACTGGCGGCAGGCGCCGGCCGGGTCGAGGAGGGGGTGGTCGCAGAACCGGGGGATCTCGATGCCGAGCAGTTCGGCGGCCCGGATGACCAGGGTGCCCTTGGGCACGCTGATCTCGATCCCGTCGATCGTCAGCGTGACGAGGTCTTCCGGCGGAAGAGCCGCCTCCCCGCCCCCGGAGGGAGCGCTGTTTGTCGTGACCGTCATGCGTTCACCTCCAGGTGTTTGTCGGCCCAGGCGGTCGACTTGGCGGGGTCGAAGGGGCAGCCCTTGCCGGTGATGTGCTGCTCGTACTCCTCGCGGAAGTACTTGAGCGAGGAGAAGATCGGGGACGCGGCGCCGTCGCCGAGCGCGCAGAAGGACTTGCCGTTGATGTTGTCGGCGATGTCGTTCAGCTTGTCGAGGTCGGACATGACGCCCTTGCCCGCCTCGATGTCGCGCAGCAACTGCACCAGCCAGTAGGTGCCTTCGCGGCAGGGTGTGCACTTGCCGCAGGACTCGTGGGCGTAGAACTCGGTCCACCGGGTGACGGCCCGCACCACGCAGGTCGTCTCGTCGAAGCACTGCAGCGCCTTGGTGCCGAGCATCGAACCGGCGGCGCCCACACCCTCGTAGTCCAGCGGGACATCGAGGTGCTCGTCGGTGAACATCGGGGTCGAAGAGCCGCCCGGCGTCCAGAACTTGAGCCGGTGGCCGGGGCGCATGCCGCCGCTCATGTCGAGCAGCTGGCGCAGGGTGATGCCGAGCGGTGCCTCGTACTGGCCGGGGCCGGCGACATGGCCGCTGAGCGAGTAGAGCGTGAAGCCCGGGGACTTCTCGCTGCCCATCGACTTGAACCAGTCCTTGCCCCGATGGAGGATCGCGGGAACGGACGCGATGGACTCGACGTTGTTCACCACAGTGGGGCACGCGTACAGACCGGCGACCGCAGGGAAGGGGGGACGCAGCCGGGGCTGACCGCGACGGCCCTCCAGTGAGTCCAGCAGCGCGGTCTCCTCACCGCAGATGTACGCGCCCGCGCCCGCGTGCACGGTGAGTTCGAGGTCGAGTCCGCTGCCGAGAATGTTCTTGCCGAGGTAGCCCGCCTCGTACGCCTCGCGTACGGCTTCGTGCAGCCGCCGCAGTACGGGGACGACTTCACCGCGCAGATAGATGAACGCGTGAGACGAACGGATCGCATAGCAGGCGATCACGATGCCTTCGATGAGCGAATGCGGGTTGGCGAAGAGGAGCGGGATGTCCTTGCAGGTCCCGGGCTCCGACTCGTCGGCGTTGACAACAAGATAGTGAGGCTTGCCGTCGCCCTGCGGAATGAACTGCCACTTCATTCCGGTGGGGAAGCCGGCGCCGCCGCGGCCGCGCAGACCCGAGTCCTTGACGTAGGCGATGAGGTCGTCCGGGGACATGGCCAGCGCCTTGCGGAGCCCCGCGTATCCCTCGTGCCGCTTGTAGGTCTCCAGCGTCCAGCTCTCCGGCGCGTCCCAGAAGGCCGACAGGACGGGCGTGAGCAGTTTCTCGGGACTGGTCTCTCCCCCGGCCTCCGGCCCTGAGGAGCCCCCGTATTCGGTGGACATGGTCATCACTCCCCCTCCTCGGCGTCACGCGGGTGCACCACTCGCGGGGCCTCGCCCCTGGCGAGCCGCAGGCCCACCAGCGAGGCGGGACCCGCGCCGCCGCCCGCCTCGACCGCGCCCGGGCGCTCGTCGGGGAAGCCGGCCAGGATCCGCGCGGTCTCCTGGTACGTGCACAGCGGCGCTCCGCGGGTGGGAGTCACCTGCTCCCCGGCCCGGAGGTCGTCCACCAGCTGCTTGGCGGACTCGACGGTCTGGTTGTCGAAGAACTCCCAGTTGACCATCACCACCGGGGCGAAGTCGCAGGCCGCGTTGCACTCGATGTGTTCGAGGGTGACCTTGCCGTCCTCGGTCGTCTCGTTGTTGCCGACGCCGAGGTGCTCCTTGAGCCCTTCGAAGATGGCGTCCCCGCCCATCACCGCGCACAGGGTGTTGGTGCAGACGCCCACCTGGTAGTCGCCGCTCGGCTTGCGGCGGTACATGGAGTAGAAGGTGGAGACCGCGGTGACCTCGGCCGTGGTCAGGCTCAGCATCTCGGCGCAGAACCGGACGCCGGTGCGGGTCACATGTCCCTCTTCGGCCTGCACCAGGTGCAGCAGCGGCAGCAGGGCCGACCTGCTGTCGGGGTAGCGGGCGATGATCTCCTTGGCGTCCGCTTCGAGCCGGGCGCGCACGTCGGCCGGGTAGTCGGGGGCGGGGAGCTGCGGCATCCCCAGTTGAACCTCTTGCTTGGGCGACTGGGCCGTCATCGGTCGACGCCTCCCATCACGGGGTCGATGGACGCGACGGCGACGATGACGTCGGCCACCTGGCCGCCTTCGCACATCGCCGCCATGGCCTGAAGATTGGTGAAGGACGGGTCGCGGAAGTGGACCCGGTAGGGGCGGGTGCCGCCGTCGGAGACGACATGGACGCCGAGCTCGCCCTTCGGCGACTCGACGGCCGCGTAAGCCTGTCCGGCCGGCACCCGGAAGCCCTCGGTCACCAGCTTGAAGTGGTGGATCAGGGCCTCCATGGAGGTGCCCATGATCTTCTTGATGTGGTCGAGGGAGTTGCCGAGTCCGTCGGGCCCGAGCGCGAGCTGCGCGGGCCAGGCGATCTTCTTGTCGGCGACCATGACCGGTCCCGGCTCAAGACGGTCCAGGCATTGCTCGACGATGCGCAGCGACTGCCGCATCTCTTCGAGGCGGACGAGGAAGCGGCCGTACGCGTCGCAGCTGTCGGCGGTCGGGACATCGAAGTCGTAGGTCTCGTAGCCGCAGTAGGGGTCGGTCTTGCGCAGATCGTGGGCGAGGCCCGCGGAGCGCAGGATCGGGCCGGTCGCGCCGAGCGCCATGCAGCCGGTCAGATCGAGATAGCCGATGTCCTGCATACGGCCCTTGAAGATGGGGTTGCCGGTGGCGAGCTTGTCGTACTCCGGCATGTTCTTGTTCATCTTCTTGACGAACTCACGCACCGCGTCGACCGCGCCGGGCGGCAGGTCCTGGGCGAGTCCCCCGGGCCGGATGAACGCGTGGTTCATCCGCAGGCCGGTGATCAGCTCGTACAGGTCCAGGATCATCTCGCGGTCCCGGAAGCCGTAGATCATGATCGTGGTGGCGCCGAGCTCCATGCCGCCGGTGGCGATGCAGACCAGATGGGACGAGAGCCGGTTGAGCTCCATCAGCAGGACGCGGATGATGCTCGCCCGGTCCGGGATCTGGTCGGTGATGCCGAGCAGCTTCTCCACGCCCAGGCAGTACGCCGTCTCGTTGTAGAACGAGGTGAGGTAGTCCATGCGCGTGACGAACGTGGTGCCCTGCGTCCAGGTCCGGTACTCGAGGTTCTTCTCGATGCCGGTGTGGAGGTAGCCGATGCCGCAGCGGGCCTCGGTGACCGTCTCGCCGTCGATCTCCAGGATGAGGCGGAGCACGCCGTGCGTGGAGGGGTGCTGCGGGCCCATGTTGACGACGATGCGCTCGTCGTCGGCCTTGGCCGCGGACTGGACGACCTCGTCCCAGTCGCCGCCGGTGACTGTATATACAGTCCCCTCGGTGGTCTCGCGCGCGCTTGCGGATGGAGTAGTCACGAGTACGACCTCCGCTGGTCCGGAGCCGGGATCTGGGCGCCCTTGTACTCGACGGCGATGCCGCCGAGCGGATAGTCCTTGCGCTGCGGGAAGCCCTGCCAGTCGTCCGGCATCATGATCCGGGTGAGGGCGGGGTGGCCGTCGAAGACGATCCCGAAGAAGTCGTACGTCTCGCGCTCGTGCCAGTCGTTGGTCGGATAGACCTCGACCAGGGACGGGACGTGCGGATCGCTGTCCGGGGCGGAGACTTCGAGGCGGATCAGCCGGCCATGGGTGATCGAGCGCAGGTGGTACACGGCGTGCAGCTCGCGGCCCTTGTCCTGGAGGTAGTGGACACCACTGACGCCCGTACAGAGCTCGAAGCGCAGCGCCGGGTCGTCACGCAGGGTGCGGGCCACCTGGAGCAGGTGCTCGCGGGCGATGTGGAAGGTGAGCTCGCCGCGGTCGACGACCGTCTTCTCGATGGCGTTCTCGGGGACGAGCCCCTGTTCTTCCAGCGCGCCTTCGAGCTCGTCGGCCACCTCGTCGAAGTAGCCACCGTAGGGGCGGTGCGAGGCGCCCGGCAGGGTCACCGTCCTGACGAGCCCGCCGTAGCCGCTCGTGTCCCCGCCGTCGCCGGCGCCGAACATGCCCCTGCGTACGCCGATGACCTCCGGGGACTCGTCGCGCGGGGCGGGGACGTTGTTACCGTTGGTGTGTTCGCCGTCACTCACCGGAGCAGCCCCTTCATCTCGATGGTGGGGAGCGCCTTGAGGGCCGCTTCCTCCGCCTCGCGGGCCGCTTCCTCCGCGTTCACACCGAGCTTGGAGCTCTGGATCTTCTGGTGGAGCTTGAGAATCGCGTCCATCAGCATCTCCGGACGCGGCGGGCAGCCTGGCAAATAGATGTCAACGGGAACAACGTGGTCAACGCCCTGCACAATCGCATAATTGTTGAACATTCCGCCCGATGACGCACAAACACCCATGGAGATGACCCACTTGGGGTTGGGCATCTGGTCGTAGACCTGCCGCAGGACGGGCGCCATCTTCTGGCTGACGCGTCCGGCGACGATCATCAGGTCGGCCTGGCGCGGCGAGCCGCGGAAGACCTCCATGCCGAAGCGGGCCAGGTCGTACCGTCCGGCGCCCGTGGTCATCATTTCGATGGCGCAGCAGGCCAGACCGAAGGTGGCCGGGAAGACGGATGACTTGCGCACCCAGCCCGAGGCCTGTTCGACCGTGGTCAGCAGGAAACCGCTCGGCAGCTTCTCTTCGATTCCCATTGGTGTGCCCCTCAGCCCCTCAGTCCCATTCCAGGCCGCCGCGCCGCCATACATAGGCGTAGGCGACGAAGACGGTGAGCACGAAGAGCAGCATCTCCACGAGCCCGAAAATCCCCAGGGCGTCGAAGGTGACCGCCCAGGGGTAGAGGAAGACGATCTCGATGTCGAAGACGATGAAGAGCATCGCCGTCAGGTAGTACTTGATGGGAAAGCGGCCGCCTCCGGCCGGCGTGGGAGTGGGCTCGATGCCGCACTCATACGCTTCCAGTTTTGCGCGGTTGTACCGCTTTGGGCCGATAAGCGTGGCCATGACCACGGAGAAGATCGCAAACCCTGCCCCGAGGGCGCCGAGCACAAGGATGGGCGCGTAAGCATTCACCCTCCCCGCTCCTTCCAGTCGTCCTTGACCGTTGGACCGCACCGGGCATCCGCATCGCCGCCTCGCGAAGATCGTGCACATGTGAGGCAGTTCACAAGCCCGACTGCTCCGCATCCTATGCCTGCCGGTCTGTGATCTGCGACACGGGGTACCCCAACGTCTTTGTGATCTCCACCACCAGGCGAACGATCATGAAGTCGGATGAGCGGTGATCTTCATACGCGAAGCGCCCGAGTGATCACCAGACGTGACATCTGGCCGTGTTACCGCTGGTCGGGGACGTGGCGCTCTATCAAGGGGTGGCCCGTACAGGCAAATTGGCGATGGACCGCATCGGGTGATAGTGGACGCACCCTCACCCGTCCGGGCAACAGGGCGGATTGAGGTGGACGCGTGCACGCGTTCACGAGCCCTCACCGTCTCCGGGCGGTGACCTTTCTGTGACCTGCACCACTCGTTCCGGGGCGCAACAAAAGCGGGCTTGGCCATGGGTGTGAAGCGATGGTAGGCGCCAGGCAATTCGGACCTTTCACGGAAAGGCCGTGATCACAGCCCGGATCACGGGTGCCCGGTTTGCCCGTTACGGCGTCAATAAGGGCGCAACATAAGCGGATTCAGACGTTCCGAACGTAACTGTGGCGCAACACACGTTTCTTGAAGGGAACCGGGTGCCCCTGATAGCGGTTGTACTCATGTCCCACACCGCTCACATACCCAGCCACCGGAAGCCCCGCCGCAGCAGCTCGAAGCTCGCGCTGCGGGCCGGAGTTGCCGGTGGCGTCCTCAGCACCATCGCAGTGGCTTCAGGAGCCGGGCCGGCGACCGCCGAGCCGGTGACCGAGACCATTGAGATGCCCACGCTCACCTCCGGCCTCTCCGCCGCCGTCGCGCAGTCCGCCGAGGCCACTTCGCAGGCCGCCCTCGACCTCGAGCTGCAGGCCCAGGAGGACGCCGCCGCCGCCAAGGCCGCGCAGACCGCCAAGAAGGCCAAGGCGGAGGCCGAGCGCAAGGCCGAGGCCAAGGAGAAGGCCGAAGCGAAGAAGCGCGCGGAGGCCGAGGCGCAGGAGCGCGCCTCCCGCTCCTCCGAGCGCACCACGCTCTCCGCGCCCAGCAGCAGCTCCTCCAGCGCGACGGGCTCCGCAGCGACCGTTGTCGCCTTCCTCAAGGCGCAGCTCGGCGACGCCTACATCATGGGCGGCACCGGACCCAACTCGTGGGACTGCTCCGGCCTCGTCCAGGCCGCGTTCAAAACGGTCGGCGTCGACCTGCCGCGTGTCTCGGAGGACCAGTCGGTGGCCGGCACCCAGGTGGGCACCAGCAACCTCCAGATCGGCGACATCCTCTACTGGGGCGGCGCCGGCAGCGCGTACCACGTCGGCGTCTACATCGGCGACGGCCAGTACCTCGACGCAGCCAACCCCAGCAAGGGCGTCGTGATCCAGGACCTGTCGGGCTACCCGGCGAGCGGCGCGGTCCGCGTTCTCTGACCGCCTGCATCGCCCTGCGTACCCGGAAGGGCCGCGGCTCCCCCGCTCGGGGTGGAGCCGCGGCCCTTCGGTCGTTCAGGGGCGGGAGCCGCGAGGGTCAGGCCTTCGGGGCCACCTTGCTCAGACCGTTGATGATCCGGTCCATCGCGTCGCCGCCCGTCGGGTCGGTGAGGTTGGCCAGCATCTTCAGCGTGAACTTCATCAGCAGCGGGTGGGTCAGTCCGCGCTGCGTCGCGATCTTCATGACCTTCGGGTTGCCGATGAGCTTCACGAACGCGCGGCCCAGCGTGTAGTAACCGCCGTAGGTGTCCTTGAGGACCTTCGGGTAGCGGTGCAGCGCCAGCTCGCGCTGCGCCGGGGTCTGCCGGGCGTGCGCCTGGACGATCACGTCGGCGACGAGCTGCCCGGACTCCATGGCGTAGGCGATGCCCTCGCCGTTGAACGGGTTGACCAGGCCGCCCGCGTCGCCCACCAGCAGGAGACCGCGCGTGTAGTGCGGCTGGCGGTTGAAGGCCATCGGGAGCGCGGCGCCGCGGATCGGCATCGTCATGTTCTCCTCGGTGTACCCCCAGTCCTCCGGCATCGAGGCGCACCAGGCCTTCAGCACCTCGCGCCAGTCCAGCTCCTTGAAGGAGGCGGAGGTGTTGAGCACGCCGAGGCCGACGTTGGAGGTGCCGTCGCCCATGCCGAAGATCCAGCCGTAGCCGGGCAGCAGCCGGTCCTCGCCCGGGCCGCGCCGGTCCCACAGCTCCAGCCAGGACTCCAGGTAGTCGTCGTCGTGACGGGGCGAGGTGAAGTACGTCCGCACGGCCACGCCCATCGGGCGGTCCTCGCGCCGGTGGAGCCCCATGGCGAGGGAGATCCGGGAGGAGTTGCCGTCGGCGGCGACCACGAGCGGGGCGTGGAAGGTGACCGGGGTCTTCTCCTCGCCCAGCTTGGCGTTCACGCCGGTGATACGGCCCGTACGGTCGTCGATGATCGGGGCGCCGACATTGCACCGCTCGTACAGCCGCGCGCCCGCCTTCTGCGCCTGCCGGGCCAGCTGCTCGTCGAAGTCGTCGCGCTTACGGACGAGTCCGTAGTCCGGGTAGGAGGCGAGATCCGGCCAGTCGAGCTGCAGCCGCACGCCACCGCCGATGATCCGCAGGCCCTTGTTGCGCAGCCAGCCGGCCTCCTCGGAGATGTCGATGCCCATGGCGACCAGCTGCTTGGTGGCGCGCGGGGTCAGGCCGTCGCCGCACACCTTCTCGCGCGGGAAGGCGGTCTTCTCCAGGAGCAGGACATCCAGTCCGGCCTTGGCCAGGTAGTACGCGGTCGTGGAGCCGGCCGGGCCTGCCCCGACGACGATCACATCGGCGGTGTGTTCGGAGAGGGGCTCGGTCACGGCGGGTTCTCCCGAAGACTCGATATTGCGTACCGAATGGCACAGGACGTGTGCAGTCTATGGGGGCGTACTGATCCACAAACTGAAGGGCACCCCCTATGAGCAGGCCGCTCCCCGCCGTACAGCTGCGTGTGCCCACCGACGAGGACGCCGTGGCCTGGCACCGGATCTTCGACGACCCCGAGGTCATGGAATTTCACGGCGGAAAGTCGGCGGAGCTGTCGCTCTACGAGGAGTTGACCGCCCGGCAGCGCAGACACGACGCCGAGCACGGCTTCTGCTTCTGGACCATGCTCGACGAGGAGGGCAGGGTCATCGGCTTCACCGGGGCGCAGCCGTGGCCGCACGAGACCTTCGGCCCGGTGGGCGAGATCGAGATCGGCTGGCGGCTGGCGCGCGACGCGTGGGGCAAGGGGTACGCGACGGCCGCCGCCCGCACCACGCTGGAGCGGGTACGGGCGGCAGGCGTCGAGCGGGTGGTGGCGATGGTGAACGCCCGCAACGAGCGCTCGATCGCGGTGATCCGGCGGCTCGGGATGGAGCTGGCGGAGACCTTCACCACGCCGGTGTCCGAGCAGAAGGGGTACTGCTTCCGGCTGGAGCTCAGTTCACCGTGAACGTGCTCGTCGCCGTCGAGAAGACCACGTCCTTGCTCGCGTCCCACAGATCGGCACGGCCGGCCGCGAGGATCGCGTACTCCGTGCCGTCGGCGGCGACGAAGGCCTGGTCGATGACGTGGCGCCGCAGGCTGCTCTCGTCGGGTTCGGGGACGTGGGTGAACTCCCAGAGCGCGCCAGGCCGTCCCTGATAGGTGTTCTGGATCAACTGGCCGCGCCTGTAGTTCCTTTCCGGGGTCTCCAGGGCCTTCCTCTCCAGGCCGAGGAAGTTCTCGTACGAGGTCGTCGGCGTGTTCTTGATGATGCCGATCTGGAGGTACGCCCCGCCCGTCGGGGCCTCGTAGTAGATCTGGCTGCCCGTCTGCCGGCGCTTCCAGCCGTCCATCACGCCGACGGTGAATCCGGCGGGGTCCTGCTTGAGCACGAAGCCCGTGGGGAGGGTCGCGCCGCCCTGCGAGGCGGACGGGGACGGGGACGCCGAGGGGCTGGTGGACGGGGTCGCGGAGGGCTGCTGGTTCTGCTGGTCCTGCTGGTCCTGTTGCGGGGTGGGTGACTGCGAGGCGGCAGGCGGCTTGTTCTGTGCCTGGTCGGACTCGTCGTTGTTCTTCTTCAGGAGCAGGGCACCGGCGGTCGCGCCGCCGCCGATCACGAACGCGGCGGTGAGGGTGGCGGTCCAGATGAGGACCTTCCGCTTCCGCTCGGCCGCGGGGTCCGCGCCAGGTACCGGGGGTGCGCCGGGCACCACGGGCGCCACGGGCCCCGGGGTGGCGCCGAGGTGCATGGTGTGGGGGTCGACGGCGTACGGAGCGGACGGCGCGGCGGCGACGGTGGCGGGGTGATCCGGTACGTCGGGGTTCAGGGGCGCGGCCGGGTTGGCCTGCGGGGCGCCGGGCAGCGCCGGGTCGGCCGGAGCCGGAGCCGGAGCGCCCGGCGCGTACCCCGCCCCCGGGCCGTACGCCGGAGGCATCGGCGGCGCGGTCGGAGCCGGCGGGACCAGTGCCTGCTGCCCCACCAGCCGCAGCACATACGGGCCCAGGAACGTCGCCGCCCCCACCCACAGCAGACCGAACAGCAGCGCGTCGGGAACGCTCGGTGCGAACTCCGACGTGCCCTGGCTGCCCCAGTCCGCCAGGCCGCCCGCGAGCTTCGCCGAGACCCCGCTGACGCCCGTGAACAACAGGACGAGCCCCAACGAGAAGCCCGCGGCCAGCAGTTGCTCACGACGGTCCGCCGAGCGGCGCGCCGCCCAGACACCGAGCGTGAGCGCGCAGACGACGCCGAGGCTCAGCGCCCCCGCGACCGCACCGTTGCCCCATACGTCGCCGATCTCGGACAGCCCGAAGCTGCCGCTCTCCGCGCTGGAGCCGACCATGCTGAACTGCCCCTGGACGTCGAACTTCACCGGCGCGCCCCAGCTCAGCCCCAGGACCGCGAAGCCGATGTTGGGCAGAATCGGCAGCGCGATCAGCAGGGCCGTGCCGTCCACGTCGTCCGAATTGGCGTACGCGACGAAGCCGACCAGCGAGCAGAGCGCCACGACAGCGCCCAGCGCGCGCACCGCGGTCCCGAAGGCCCGCACCGCCGACCGGGCCCCGGGCCGCCGCGCCAGCCAGGCCGCGAGATCGTCGCGCTGCAGCACCCCGCACGTCACCGCGAGCGAGATCACCAGCGCGCCGAGCGCGGCGAGGAGCGGGGACGAGGAGATCTCGACCCCCTGGATCTCGGGCTGCGCGAACAGCCCGAGGACCAGCACCAGTCCGGTGACCAGCAGCGAGAGCCGTACGGCGGCTTCCAGTCCGGCACCGCGCGTACGCAGCATCCGCGCACCCAGGTAGAGCGCGCCGATCCACAGCAGGGTCACCGTCAGCGGCACGAGGGAGAGGGAGGCCGCGCCCATGGCGTCCGTGCCCGAGTCGCCGAACATCCCGCCCGAGGAACCGGAGCCGGAACCGGAGTCCGAGTCCGAGCCGAAGGGCGAGGAACCACCGCTCGCCTTCATCTCGAAGCCGCCGCCGAAGCCCTGCAGCAGCATCGCAAGCGCGATCCGCAGCCGGTCGCTCCAGCCGACGACGACCTCGTCGTCCTGGCCGTACGAGGGGATGGCGAGCGCCACCGCCATCACCAGCAGCAGCCCGGCGGGCCAGGCAGCGGCCTTCGCCGAGGACAGCCAGTCGCCGCGGAACACCCGCCCGAAGAAAGCCCCCACGGGCGAGGGCTGAACGGGACCGGGGACGGGACCGGGGACGGAACCCGGACCGTACGCGGGCGGCGGTGGCGCGGGCGGCGCCGCAGCGGCAACGGGCAACCTCTCCCGCCCGCATGTCATGCAGAAGCGAGCCTCATCCGGGGATGGGTTGCCGCAGTGCGGGCAGAACGACGCCATGGGGAGACTCCGAGGTGAGACACGGGGACGGGCGGGGAGATAAGAACGTCGTAAGCAAACGTCGTAAACAACGGACACATCTTCCCCGGCCGCCGGTTCCCGTCAACTCGCCGCCCGGAACGGCTCGTTCAGAGGTCCGCGTCAGAAAACGGAAAGCCCCGTCAGCGTCGTGAAGCGGTCCAGCGCCGCAACTCCCGCCACCGAGTTGCCCCGTGCGTCGAGCCCGGGGCTCCAGACGCCCAGCGTGCAACGTCCCGGCACGACCGCCACGATCCCGCCGCCCACGCCGCTCTTGCCGGGCAGCCCGACCCGGTAGGCGAACTCGCCGGCCGCGTCGTACGTACCGCAGGTCATCATCACCGCGTTGACCTGCTTGGCCTCGCTGCGGGTCAGCAGCCGCGAGTCGTCGGCGCGCAGCCCGTGCCGGGCCAGGAAGAGCGCCGCGAGGGTCAGGTCGGCGCAGCTCATCTCGATCGAGCACTGCCAGAAGTAGTGGTCGAGGAGGGTGGGGACGGGGTTGGCGATATTGCCGTACGAGGCCATGAAGTGGGCCAGCGCGGCATTGCGGTCGCCGAACGCGGACTCCGACTCGGCGACGTCCGGGTCGAAGGCCAGCTCCGCGTTCCCGCTCTCCTGCCGCAGGAATTCGAGGACTTCGCTGCTCGCGTCGCCGGTCAGGGTCAGCAGCCGGTCGGTGACGACGAGCGCGCCCGCGTTGATGAACGGATTGCGCGGGATGCCGTTCTCGTACTCCAGCTGCACCAGCGAGTTGAAGGGGTTGCCGGACGGCTCACGCCCGACCCGCTCCCAGAGGCTGTCGCCGCCCTGGGCGAGTGCCAGGGCGAGCGTGAAGACCTTGGTGATCGACTGCGTGGAGAAGGGCTGCTGCCAGTCCCCCACTCCGTACACCTTGCCGTCCACGTCGGCGATGGCCATGCCGAAGCGGTGCGGGTCGACGGCGGCGAGCGCCGGGATGTACTCGGCGGGGGTGCCGCTGCCGACCTGGGGGGCGATGTCCTGCGCGATCCGTTCGAGGACCGCCTGGTAGTCCATGGCGGGTGGCTCAGCGGGGCTTGGTGCCGCGGTGCAGAGCCACGATCCCGCCGCTCAGATTGCGCCAGGCGACCTGGGACCAGCCCGCCCCCTGAAGCCGCTTCGCGAGACCGGCCTGGTCGGGCCAGGCCCGGATGGACTCGGCGAGATAGACGTACGCGTCGGGGTTGGAGGAGACCGTGCGCGCCACCGGCGGCAGGGCCCGCATCAGGTACTCGGTGTAGACCGTACGGAACGGCGCCCAGGTCGGCTGCGAGAACTCGCAGATCACGACCCGCCCGCCCGGCTTGGTGACCCGGTACAGCTCGCGCAGCGCCGCGTCCGTGTCCTGGACGTTGCGCAGCCCGAAGGAGATCGTCACGGCGTCGAAGACATCGTCGCGGAAGGGCAGCTTCGTCGCGTCGCCCGCGGTGAGCGGCAGCCACGGGTGGCGCTTCTTGCCCTCGCGCAGCATGCCGAGGGAGAAGTCGCAGGGCACGACATACGCGCCGGTGGCGGTGAAGGGGAGCGAGGACGTGCCGGTGCCCGCGGCCAGGTCCAGGACCTTCTGTGCCGGGCGGGCGTCCACCGCCTTGGCGACCTCCTTGCGCCACCGCCGGTCCTGGCCGAGCGAGAGCACGTCATTGGTGAGGTCGTAGTTCGCCGCCACGTCGTCGAACATCGAGGCGACTTCGTGCGGCTGCTTGTCCAGGGTTGCGCGGGTCACTGGCGTTCGGCCTCGCTCGTGTCGTGGTGCGGGTGACGTGGTGGACGTCATTGTCTCAGGCGCCCGGTCGGCGTCGGCGGTGGACCAGGCGCCCGTCGAGGACGGTGACCAGGCAGGTGCCGTCGTCGGCGAAGACGGCGAAGTCGGCGGGCCCGCCGGGGGTGAGGGCGCGCGGCCCGGCGGCGTACTTCAGGCCGGAGCGCTCGACGGCGAGCCGCACGGATGGGCGCCCGATGGGCCCGGCCAGGGTGGTCGTGCCGGACGCCAGGAGCCGCTGCACCCCCCGCCGGGCGCTCGCGCCCCACCGGGTGTCGGTCATCCCGAGCGCGGCCAGTGCGTCGCCGGTGAGCGGTCCGGTGCCCAGCTCGCCGGCCTCACGCGGGTCGGGCCAGTACGCGTGCTCCAGCAGGGCGACGGCGTCCGGCTCGTGGCGGCCCGGGCCGAGGACTCCGTCCCACTCGCGCACCCGGGCCCGCTCCCCGTACGCGGCGTACAGCTCCTCGTACGGGCCGATCGCGGCGATCCGCGCGCCCTCGACGACGAGCGAGTCTGAGTCGGGCACCCGGTGAAGTGTCAGCACAGCACGCTCAGTTGGCGCTGAGCAGCTTCAGCTCGGGGTGCGCCGTGCCGCCCTCGATCGCCGTCGACGAGATGTGCGAGGCCACCCGCTCGTCGACCGGGTCGTTCGCCGGGTCGTCGTGGACGACGATGTGCTCGTACGTCGTCGTCCGCTGCGCCGGGACCCGGCCCGCCTTGCGGATCAGGTCGATGATCTCCAGCCGGTTCGAGCGGTGCTTGGCGCCCGCCGAGGAGACCACGTTCTCCTCCAGCATGATCGAGCCCAGGTCGTCCGCGCCGTAGTGCAGCGACAGCTGGCCGACCTCCTTGCCGGTGGTCAGCCACGAGCCCTGGATGTGGGAGACGTTGTCGAGGAAGAGCCGCGCGATCGCGATCATCCGCAGGTACTCGAAGAGCGTCGCCTGCGTCTGGCCCTTGAGGTGGTTGTTCTCGGGCTGGTACGTGTACGGGATGAAGGCCCGGAAGCCGCCCGTCCGGTCCTGCACGTCGCGGATCATCCGCAGGTGCTCGATCCGCTCGGCGTTGGTCTCGCCGGTGCCCATGAGCATCGTCGACGTCGACTCGACGCCCAGACCGTGTGCGATCTCCATGATCTCCAGCCACCGCTCGCCGCTCTCCTTGAGCGGGGCGATCGCCTTGCGCGGGCGCTCGGGCAGCAGTTCGGCGCCCGCGCCCGCGAAGGAGTCGAGACCGGCCGCGTGGATACGGGAGATGGCCTCCTCCACCGGGACGCCGGAGATCCGAGCCATGTGCTCGACCTCGGAGGCTCCCAGCGAGTGGATGACCAGCTGCGGGAACTCCTTCTTGATCGCGGCGAAGTGCTGCTCGTAGTACTCGACGCCGAAGTCCGGGTGGTGACCGCCCTGGAACATGATCTGGGTGCCGCCGAGCTCGACGGTCTCGGCGCAGCGCCGCAGGATGTCGTCGAGGTCGCGCGTCCAGCCCTTGGCGGTGTCCTTGGGCGGGGCGTAGAAGGCGCAGAACTTGCAGGCGGTGACGCACACGTTGGTGTAGTTGATGTTGCGCTCGATGATGTACGTCGCGATGTGCTCCGTACCGGCGTATCGCCGCTTGCGTACGGCGTCCGCGGCCACGCCGAGCGCGTGCAGCGGTGCGGAGCGGTAGAGGTCGAGCGCCTCTTCGGGCGTGATCCGCCCACCCTCGGCAGCACGGTCCAGCACGGACTGAAGGTCGGCCTTCTCGGTCACCGGGCGTCACCTTTCGGCGGTGTTTCAGAGCATCAGCGGGCCGATCCAGCCTACGCCAGCCGCCTCGCTCGCTCGCGGGCGCGGTCGGCAGGTCCCTGCTTGCGCCAGGTCATTGCCTGCGCTCCAGCGTGGCGCGCGGGTCGCCCGCCCGTGGTTCCTTGGAGGTGTACTGGACGCGGGCTCCGTCCAGTCGCAGCTTGACCGTGTGCGTGCCGGGGGTGCACTTGGTGCCCGGTTTGCCGCTCGACCTGCCGTCGGCGACCAGCTCCTTCGGGGTCACGCCGCGCAGCACGAGATTGTCCTCGCAGGAGAGGTTGCCCAGCGCGTCGAACTGGCTGACCGTGGCGAACTTCGCGCCCGTCCTCCCCGCGCGGATGGCGACCGAGAAGGTCCCGGCCTCCAGCTCGCTGCCCGCGAAGCTGACCTTGAAGGGGCCCTCCCAGCTGCCGATGAAGGCCTTCGGCACCTTCTTCACCTTCTCGCTCGCCGACGGGGGGTGGCCCGCCGAGTCGCTGGTCTTGTCGGTGCCCGTGCCCGGCCACATGTCGAAGAGGAATCCGCCGCCCACCGTGACCGCGGCCAGTGCCGCGGCCACCGTCAGCGTCACCGTGCAGCTCACCTTCCGGCGGCCGCGCCCCGGCGGCGGGCTCTCCAGTGGACTTCCCTGGGTGTGCGGCGGCGCGTCCTGGGGAGCCACCGCCGAAGGGAGCGGCGTCACCGGCTCGACCGGCGGCCCGAACGTCCCGATCGCCGCGCTGCTGAACGCCACCGGCCCCGACGCACCCGGGTCCGCCGGTGCCGCGTCCAGGTTCAGCAGGCTCACCGCCGACCGGCTGACCTGCTCCACCAGCGGGCCGGGCAGCCAGCCCGCGCCGACCAGCGAGGCCGCCCCGCCCGGGGCCAGCCTGTTCGCGATCTGCGCGGGCGCGGGCCGCGCGGCCGGGTCCTTGGCCAGGCAGTCGGCGACCAGCTCCCGCAAGTCGCCTTCCAGGAAGCCCAGTTCGGGCTCCTCGTGCACCACCTTGTAGAGCAGCGCGGCCGACGAGTCGCCCGGGAAGGGCGCAGCACCCGTCGCCGCGTAGGCCAGCACCGCGCCCAGCGAGAACACGTCGGCCGCGCCCGTGACGCCCCTGCCGAGGATCTGCTCCGGCGACATGTAGCCGGGCGAGCCGACCGAGACCCCGGTGGAGGTGAGCGAGGCGGTGCCGTCCGTGGCACGGGCGATCCCGAAGTCGATCAGCCGCGGTCCGTCCAGCGTGAGCAGCACATTGGACGGCTTCACGTCCCGGTGCACCAGTTCGAGGCCGTGTACGGCCACCAGCGCCTCGGCGAGCCCCGCGCCCAGCACCCGTACCGAGTGCGCGGGCAGCGGGCCGTGCTCGGTGACCGCCTGCGACAGCGCGGGACCGGCCACGTAACCCGTGGCCACCCAGGGCACGGTCGCCTCCGGGTCGGCGTCGAGGACCGGCGCCGTCCACTGGCCGCCGACGCGGCGGGCCGCCTCCACCTCGCGCCGGAACCGCGCCCGGAACTCCTCGTCGAGCGCGAAGTGCGGATGGACCACCTTCACCGCGACCGTGCGGCCGCCGGCGCTGCGCCCGAGATAGACGCGGCCCATTCCGCCCGCCCCCAGCCGTCCGAGCAGCCGGTACGCCCCGATGCTCTGCGGCTCGCCCGGATCCAGCGGCTGCATCTGTACTCCCCCGATTGCCCTTGCACTGACGGCCCTTGCCTGCTGTGGCTCCTCAGCGTAGGGGGCGCCGGGTTGGGCATCACGAGGATTCCCGCCGCCCAGCAGCCAACCGAACCGTGCCTGACGCCATCTCCCAGTTCGTAAATCACACCGCTTGTCCGAAAGCCGCCTGTGCCGCAACGCCTCGGCCAGAATCCCTCGGAGTCCGTCCATGAAACGCCTGCCCAAAGCCCTCATAGCCGCCGTCGTCCTCGGCTCTGTGTCGCTCGGCTCTTATGCGCTCGGCGCAGGCTGGTGGGAGGAGGGCGAGCCGCTCACCTTCGACGGCCCCACCGCAGCGGCCCCCGGCCGGCAGTCGGGCGGCGCCCAGGACAGCGGCACGGGCGACACGGCGGCCGACGAGGCCGCCGCCAAGACGCTGATGCCGACCGGCCCGAAGGCCTCGTTCACCACCCAGAACAGCCTGGACGACGGCACCAAGATCGGCGTCACCACACTGGAGGGCAAGAAGTCCGGCTTCCAGGGCAAGGTGTGGGTCTGGGCCCCCAAGGAGTACTTCGACCCCAAGTACGCCAACAGCGGTTTCCCCGTGCTGATCGCGCTGCCCGGTGGCAACGGCTACCCCAAGAACTACTGGATGGGCACCGACCTCAAGCTGCAGAGCAGCATCAGCAAGTGGTCGCAGGAGGGCAAGAGCCTGCCCTTCATCGTGGTCATGCCGGTGCTCAACCCGGACGCGAAGTACTACTACGACGGCAGTGACATACCGGGGCAGCCGAAGATGGGCACCTGGATGACCGAGGACGTCCCCGACTTCGTGAAGGCCAACTTCCGCACCTTCAAGTCCCGTGACGGCTGGGCCTTCATGGGCTCCTCGTCCGGCGCGTTCGTCGGCCTGAAGTCGGTACTCCAGCGCCCGGACAAGTTCAAGGCCGTTATCGCCTCCGGCCCCGACACCGTCCCGGACTCGCCGCTGTGGGCGGGCCACGAGACCAAGCGGCAGGCCAACAACCCGGAGAAGCTCGCCAAGGCCTTG
Source organism: Streptomyces sp. NBC_00322 (assembly GCF_036147535.1). Lineage (NCBI taxonomy): Bacteria > Bacillati > Actinomycetota > Actinomycetes > Kitasatosporales > Streptomycetaceae > Streptomyces > Streptomyces sp. NBC_00322. The sequence goes on from NZ_CP108019.1 coordinate 3,880,689, forward strand.
GCCGCCAAGCCCGACACCAAGGCCAACGACGTCTATCTGGCCTTCCAGATAGGCACCAAGGAGCGCGGCGTAAACAGCCTCAAGCACTTCATCCGGGACTACTGCAAGGGCCCGGTCAAGAGCCGCCTGCAGGTCATCCAGGACGGCGAGCACAACGCCAAGACGTATGTGAAGGGCATGGGCGACGGATCCATCCAGTGGATCAGCGAGCACATGCAGGCCCCCATACCCGCGTCCTAGCCCAGCAGCTCACAGGAGCCGAGCAACTGTCAGGGGCCGAGCAGCTCCACGCGTACGTCCGCCGGGAACCCGGTCGTCGGCCCGGTCCGGCGCGCGAACTCCCGTACACCGGCCAGCTGCTCGGCACCGAAGCGGAAGTCCAGCGTCCTGAAGTACCGCTCCAGGAGCGCCTTGTCGAAGGTCTCCCAGCGCGCCGCCTGCTCGGCGACCTTGGAAACCTCCTCCAGCGAGACGTCCCGCGAGGCGAGGAAAGCCTCGTGCACCTGCCGTACGACCAGGGGCTCGCGCGCCAGATAGTCCTTGCGCGCCGCCCACACGGCGAAGACGAAGGGCAGCCCGGTCCAGTCCTTCCACATCAGCCCCAGGTCGTGGACCTGAAGGCCGAGCCGTGGGGCGTCGTGCAGCGAGGCGCGCAGCGCGGCGTCGCCGATCAGTACGGCCGCCTCCGCCTCCTGCATCATCAGGCCGAGATCGGGCGGGCAGGTGTAGTAGTCGGGCGCCACCTTGTACTGCTCGGCCAGCAGCAGTTGAGCCAGCCGCACCGACGTACGCGAGGTGGACCCGAGCGCCACCCTCGCGCCGTCCAGCCGGTCCAGCGGGACCTGGGACACGATCACGCAGGACATGACCGGGCCGTCGCAGCCGACCGCGAGATCGGGGAAAGCGACGAGCTGATCGGCATTGCGCAGGAATTCGACGAGCGTGATCGGCGCAATGTCGAGTTCGCCGCACACCAGCTGCTCGCTGAGCTTCTCCGGAGTGTCCTTCGTCAGCTCGAGATCGAGGAGAGTTCCGGTACGGGCCAGCCCCCAGTACAGGGGGAGACAGTTGAGGAACTGGATGTGGCCGACGCGGGGCCGGCTACGGCGGTGGTCGGTTGCTGTGCTTTCTCCAAGACTGTCCACATCGCGAGGCTAGACCTGTGACGCGCGGGCGGCCCCGCCGGGGCAGGGCGCGCCCCTCCCGAGCTGCAATTCGTCAGCCGATCATGATCCTTTCAAACGTCCGGGTGACGTGATCTTTCCCTCTACCGCTGCGCACACGCTGCGTGCTAGGCTCGACGCAAGTTGCAGTTTGGTTTCCCTTGCAGTACAGAGCCTGCGGAGCATGTAACCCGCAGGCTTTTGTAGTTTTCAGACTTCTTGCAGGTTCTGGAGCAGGGCAACCCTTTGGCCCAAGGAGGGCTTATGGCTACCGGAACCGTCAAGTGGTTCAACGCTGAAAAGGGCTTCGGCTTCATCGCCCAGGACGGCGGCGGCCCGGATGTCTTCGTCCACTACTCCGCGATCAACGCGTCTGGTTTCCGCTCCCTCGAGGAGAACCAGGTCGTGAACTTCGACGTCACTCAGGGCCCGAAGGGCCCGCAGGCGGAGAACGTCACCCCGGCCTAGTCAGCCACGGGTCGGCGATCGCGCACGACTTAGCAGTACCAAGGAGCCCCGTTCCCTGTGGACCGGGGCTCCTGCCTTTATTTCGATGGAGACGCCCTCCTCCCGCCTCCTACAGTGACCGGACCCGATGTCGTCACGGAGAGCGGTCATGCGAGTTCACTACCCCCGCACGCCACATCTCCCGTGGTCGCCGGGGGCCGCGTCGGACGACGTACGAGCCGGTGATCTCTCGCCTCTGCACGGCCGAGACGTCGTGGTCACCGAGAAGCTCGACGGGGAGAACACCACCCTCTACACCGACGGGCTCCACGCCCGGTCACTGGACTCCGCGCACCATCCCTCGCGGGCCTGGGTCAAAGCTCTGCAGGGCCGGATCGGGACACAGATCCCGCGGGGGTGGAGGGTGTGCGGCGAGAACCTCTACGCGCGGCACTCGATCGCGTACGAGGGCCTGGAGAGCTGGTTCTACGGCTTCTCCGTCTGGGACGGCGACGGCCGTTGCCTGGACTGGGACCGGACCGTCCGCTTTCTGCGGCGGCTGGGGGTTCCCGTACCGCGGGTGCTGTGGCGGGGTGTCTTCGACGAGCGGGCTCTGCGCGCGCTGCGGCTGGACACCGCGCGGCAGGAAGGCTACGTCGTACGGACCGTGGAGGGCTTCGGCCAGGACGAGTTCGGGCAGCGGGTGGCCAAGTGGGTGCGCGGCGGGCACGTGCAGACCGATACGCATTGGATGCACGCGGCGGTCGTGGAGAACGGGCTGAGCCCGAAGGCCGCCCTCTGGGCAGTGCGTTCGGGGGCAACCGCCGATGTGGAGTCCCTGTCGGCCGCGGTCGGCGTCGCTCCGCGGGACCCGGCCGCCGCCCGGGCCGCCGTCGCCGATGTGTCGGCGAGGCTCGATGCGCTGGGCCGGTCCGGGGACGCCCGGCTGGCGGGCGTGCTGGCCGCGCTGCTGGGCGCCACACGCCGGGGCTCACTCGCCGGCCGGCTGGTGGCTCCGCTGGGCATGCCGCTCGCGCGGCAGGTCGCCGACCTGGTCGGGCTGCACCCGAATCTGCACCGGCCGTATCCGGACGAGGACCGCCGGGCCGGTCTTGTACGGATGTCGTTCGCGGCCGACCTGGGGGTGCTGCACGCCGTTGCGGGAGCGGTGGCGGCGGACAACGCGGGGCGCGAGCAGGTCGACTGGTCCGCGCTGCACGCCGAGGACGCCGGACTGCTGGGCGGGGCGAAGGTGCCGACGGGACTGCGGGAGGCGTTCGCCGACCTGGACAAGGAGCCCGCCGAACGCTGCCGGGCCGAGGCGCGGGAAGCGTATGCACAGGGGCGGATCCAGACCGTCGAGGAGGCCGTCGCGGCGACCTGGCGGTGGCGGAACGGGGACTTCCCCCGGCTGATCCACCTGGTCGGCCCTTCGGGCAGCGGGAAGAGCACCTTCGCGCGCGGCCTGCGGGGAGTCGACGCGTACGTGTCCCTCGACGAACTGCGCGAGGCGCGCGGCTCGCGCGCGGACCAGCGCGCCAACGGGGACGTGCTGCGCGCGGGCCTCGGCCGGCTCGACACCGCGCTGGCCTCGGGCGGGACCGTGGTGTGGGACGCCACCTCGCTCAACCCGCACCAGCGTTCCCTGGTGCACTCGGTCGCGCACCGTCGCGATGCGCTGACCACGCACGCGGTGGTGCTGGTCGACGAGGATGAACTGGTCCGGCGCAACGCGGTGCGGCCGCATCCGGTGCCGCCCGACGTGCTCACCGCGCAGTTGCACCGGTTCGTGCCGCCCTACCCCGGCCAGGCGCATCGCACCTGGTACATCGGGCCGGGCGGAACCGTCGAGGAGGCGGTCTAGTGCGTACGAGCGACGAGATCTATCACCGCGTCCGCTGGGACGCGCGCTTCGACCCGGCCAGGTTCGTGATCGGGATCAACCAGCGCGGGGCCGCCCCCAAGCGGATCCCGCTGCCCGCCTTCGTACCCGGAGGCGACATCCCGTGGCACCGGGTGCTGTTCTTCGAGGCGGACGGCGAGGTGGTCTGGGACCGCGCCACCGGGGTGGACCGGATCGACACCTCGGACGCCGGCCGGGCACGGGATCCGCGCCTCCTGCGCGCGCCGTTCTTCACGGCCGGGACGCCGCACGCGTGGGACCGGGCGACGGAGAGGTGGCGGGCTGCGGACGACACGTCCCGGGCCGCGCCGGCCGGGAGGAGTCTGCGCGTACTGACGTGGAACACCCTGTGGGACCGGTACGACAGCGAGCGCATCGACACCGCCCGGCGCAGGCCCCTGCTGCTCGCTGCCCTGGAAGAAGCGGACGCGGACGTCATCGCACTCCAGGAGGTCGAACCCGCGCTGCTCGCCCTGCTCCTGCGGGCGCCTTGGGTCCGCGCGGGCTACACCCTGGGCACCGACCCGGACGGCAAGGAGGTCGACGACTGCGGGCTGCTGCTGCTCAGCCGGCTGCCCGTGCGGGAGGCGGGACGGCACGAGTTCGGACCGCACAAAGCCGTCACCGCCATCACCGTGGAGACCGGCTCGGGCCCGCTCGTGGTGGCGGCGACCCATCTGAGCAGCGACCACTCCGACGACGGCCCGGCCAGGCGGGAGGCCGAACTGGGCAGCCTCGCCGAAGGACTCGGCGGGATCGACGGGCGGCTGATCCTGCTCGGTGACTTCAACGACGGCGGCGAAGGACCGGCTGAAGCGCTCGGGCTGCGGGACGCCTGGACGCAGGTACATGGGCCGGACGACCGGACCTCCACCTTCGACCCCGGCGTCAATCCGCTGGCCGCGGTGTCCTCGCTGTCCGGCCGGGCCTCCCGTCTTGACCGGATCTTCCTGCGCGCGGGGCGGCTGCGGGCGACCCGGGCGGCCCTCCGGGGCGACGTGCCCAACACGGAAGGGCTGTACATATCGGATCATTACGGTGTGGAAGCGGACCTGACCGTCGGCGGGACCGAACCCGCCGACGACCTCGCCGACGACCTCGCCGACGTCCTCGCCGTCGCGCCGACGCCGCGCACCGCCGTGGCCTGGCTTCCGCCCCAGGAGCTCTGGCCCTCGATCCAGCACATCCGCCAGGAGCACGACCGGCAGATCCACCGCTGGCCGCCCCACGTGAACCTGCTGTTCGGTTTCGTACCGGAGTCCGACTTCGAACGGGCGGCTCCGCTGCTCGCCGCGGCGACGGCCGGGACGGCGGCGTTCACCGCCCGTCTTGAGGGAGTGCGCTCCTTCCGGCACCGGGAGGACTCCACCGTCTGGCTCGACCCGGCGGCGGCCGACGCCGCGCCCTGGGCAGAACTGCACCGCGCCCTGGAGCAGCGATTTCCCCGCTGCGGGGGCCGGGCCCCGAGCTTCACCCCACACCTCTCCCTGGGCCGGACCCGGGATCCGCACACGCTCGCCACTCACTGCGCCGACCTGCTCGACGGCATGTCGGCGCGGGTGAGCGAGCTGGTGCTGCTCTCGCGGCGGGGCGACGGGCCGATGCGGCCGCGGGCCACGATCGCTCTGGGAACGGGCGAGGTGCGCTGGCTGCCGGACGCCCCCGAATCCCCCGCGTCCCGTGAAGCCGTCGCAGTCGAGCCGGTCGCGGACGACAGGACCGCGCAGCACCTCTCCGAAGCGCTGGGCGAGGGAGTCGTCCACGTCGTCGGATCGCGGCGCATGGGCTGCGCCCTGGCCGGAGCCGACCTGGACCTGGTGGCCGCACTGCCGGGCTCCGTCGACATGGCGGACGTCCGGGCGCGCGTGACGGCCGCACTGCCGGACGCCACCCGGCTACGGGAGGTGACCGGCGCCCGGGTGCCCGGCCTGCGGCTGCGCGTCCATGACATCGATGTGGACCTGGTGGTCGTCGCCACCGGGGCGCTCGGTCCGGCCGAAGCGGTGGCACGGCGCGCCGAGTTGGGCGAGGCGGCCGCGATCGCGCTGAGCGCGGTGAGCGACGCGGACGCGGTACGGGCCGAAGTCGGCGCCGACCATGCCGCGTTCGCCCGGCTGGCCAGGCAGGTGAAGGCGTGGGCAAAGGCACGCGGCCTCGACTCGGCCCCCTTCGGCGGACTGCCGGGGCTGGCCTGGTCGGTGCTCGCTGCCCGTACGACACGCGAGTCGGCGGGCTCCGCCGACGCGGACCGGCTGCGTGACTTCTTCGGCACCTGGGCCGCCTGGGACTGGCGTGAACCGGTCGGCCTCGCGGATGCCGTTACGGGACCACAGGGTGCCCTGACCGTCATGACCCCGACCGCGCCCGTCCGTACCTGCACCGGGCAGGTCACCGCAGGCTTCCGGAACCTGCTCACCGACGAGCTCTACCGGGCGTGGACCATCCTGGAGACGGCCGCGGATACCGGCGCGGACCCCTGGCCCGAGCTGCTGTCACCGCCGCCGCTGCACCGGCGGCACGCCGCCTGGGCGACTGTGACCGTACGCCCGGGCCCGGACGGGGAGTTCGAGGAAACCCTGGGCCGCGTCCGGGGCCGCCTGCGCGCGCTGCTCACCGCCCTGGAGGACGCGGGGGCGGTGGACGCGCACGCCTGGCCCCGCCCGTACGAGACCGGCCCGGCGCTCGCGCGGTACGCGATCGGCCTCGGCCGCACGCCTCCGGACGCGGCCCGGCTCGCCCGGATCGCCGAAGGGTGGGGCCGGGGCCTGCGCGGGGTCGACATGGAGCGGGCGGAGTGCGGCGCGGTGCCGACCCTGCGCTGAGCCCGGCGGCGAACCGACCCCGCCTACCATGGACTCACGAGACGGGAGGAGCGGCCGTGACCGAACGCAAACCCCCAGGTGTCAGCTTCGAATCGTGGGTCGACAAGCAGATCCGGGACGCTTCGGAACGCGGGGACTTCAAGGATCTGCCCGGCTTCGGAAAGCCGCTCCCCGACGACACGGCTCCATACGACGAACTGTGGTGGGTCAAGGGCAAGATGCACCGCGAGGGCGTCTCCGTCCTGCCGCCGACGCTGGCCCTGCGCAAGGAGGCGGAGGACGCGCGGGAGGCGGCGGGGCGGGCGGCGACGGAGTCCCAGGTGCGGCGGCTTCTCTCCGAGGTCAACGAGAAGATCGAGGCGGCGATCCGGAGGCCGCCGGCGGGGCCGCCGCTGGGTCTTGGGCCGTTCGACATCGACGCGGTCGTCCGCGAGTGGCGGGCGGGCGGGGCGGGTTAGGCGGCCGGTGCCCTGCGGGGCCTTTCCCCTACCCGCCCCTTCCCGAACTGGGGGCAAGCCCCCAGACCCCCGTACGCGCTTCGCGCGTGTCCTCAAACGCCGGACGGGCTGGATTTCCGCCGGCGTTTGAGGCGCGGGGAGGTTGGGGGTCCCCCCGGACGGAGTCTGGGGGAGGGCGGGTCGGGGAACAGGCCCGCCGCAGACGCACCCCGCACCCCCGCCGACCCGCACCGCCAACCCCTCAGCGCCGCGCCTGCGGCAACGCCGGGAGTTTCTCGTCGTACAGCCACATCCGGAACAGCCCGTCCAGCGGATGCTCCGAGTACCTCTGCGCCAGCGCGATGAACTCCTGCGTCGTCACCACCCCGTGCCGCCGCGTCGTCGTCCACTCCCGCAGCACCGCCACGAACGCCGCATGCCCGATCACCGTCCGCAGGGCGTGCAACGTGAGCCCGCCCCGCTCGTAGAGCCGGTCGTCGAACAGCCGCCGCAGCCCGGGATCGCCGATCTTGATGTCCTGCCGCAACAGGGCGAGCTTGGCCCGGGACTTGGCCGCGAGCGCCGCGGCCGAGGGCCCGCCGGACACTTCGGACCACAGCCATTCCGCGTATTTCGCGAAGCCCTCGTTGAGCCAGATGTGCCGCCAGTCCGCGACGGTCAGGCTGTTGCCGAACCACTGGTGGGCCAGTTCGTGCGCGATCAGCCGCTCGCTGCCGCGCCGCCCGTCGACATGGTTGGACCCGAAGATCGACAGGCCCTGCGCCTCGCAGGGCACGTCCAGTTCCTCGTCGACCACGACGACGGCGTAATCGTCGAAGGGGTACGGACCGAAGAGGTCCGTGAAGGCGGTCATCATCTGCGGCTGCCGGGCGAAGTCGTGCTCGAAGCGGCCGAGCAGCTCGCGCGGCACGGCTGCGGGCTGCGGCACGCGTCCGGCGTGCGCGATGTCGACCAGTTCGTACGGGCCGATCTGGACGGTCGCCAGATACGTCGCCATCGGCGCGGCCTGCTCGTACACCCAGGTCGTCGTGGAGGCGCTGATCGTACGGGAGGTGAGGGTCCCGTTGGCGACCACGGTGTACGGCGAAGGGGCGGTCACCGCGATCCGGTAGACCGCCTTGTCTCTGGGCCGGTCGTTGCACGGGAACCAGGAGCGCGCGCCGCTGGGCTGGGAGGCCACGAGCGCGCCCTCCTCCAGCTGTTCCCAGCCGAGGTCCCCCCAGTCCCGGGTGCGGACGGGATGGGGGACGCCGGTGTAGCGCACCTCGACCGTGAACGGGGACCCGGTGCGCAGCGGCTTGGCGGGCCGGATGCGCAGCTTGTCGGCGCGGTGGGTGTACCGCGCCGGGCGGCCGCCGTTGACGAGGACGCGGTTGATGCGGAACTGGCCGAGGTCCAGGGCGACCTCGGCCAGGTCGCGCTCGGCGACGGCGCTGATCCTGGCCCGGCCGGACAGGCGACCGGTGTGCGGGCGGTAGTCCACCTCCAGGTCGTACTCCGTGGTGCGGTAGCCGCTGTCACCGTGCTGCGGCAGGTACGAATCCCTCACCGTGGTGCGTCCTCGCGTTTCTTGCTGTCGTGCGTGTGCGTGTGCGTGTGGCTGAGTCTGGACTACGGCTTCCAGGCCGCGATCGGATTGCCCAGCCAGCGGGTGCCCGCGGGCACCCGCTCCCCACGCATCACCAGCGACGCCGGACCGACCGCGGCGCGGTCGCCGATCACCGCGCCGGGCAGCGCGATGCCGTGCGGGCCCAGCGTCGCGCCGGCTCCGAGGACGACATTGTCCATACGCATGATCCGGTCATGGAAGAGGTGCGTCTGAACAACACAGCCACGATTCACGCTGGCACCGCCGCCGACGGTGACCAGGTCGGCCTCCGGCAGCCAGTACGTCTCGCACCAGGCGCCGCGGCCGATACGGGCGCCGAGCGAGCGCAGCCACAGATTCATCAGCGGTGTGCCGCCGGTCGCGCCGATGAGCCACGGCACCGCGAGCACCTCGACAAAGGTGTCCGCGAGCTCGTTGCGCCACACGAACGACGACCACAGCGGGTGCTCGACCGCCTTGAAACGGCCCACCAGCAGCCACTTCGCCGCGATGGCGACGAGGCAGGCCACCAGGCCGCCGGCGAGCAGCAGCCCGCCGGTGGACAGCACCGCGAGGCCGACACCGACGTGGGAGGCCAGCAGCGCGAAGGCCGCGAGCGCGAGTACGGCGAGCGCCGCGCTGCACATGACCGGCACGATCCGGCAGACCTCGACGGCCGCCCGCGCCCACATCAGCCGCTTCGGCGGGTCGAAGGTGCGGCTCTGGTCGCCCGCTTCGGCCGCCCGGGGCAGCTTCATCGGCGGCATGCCGAGCCAGGAACTGCCCGCCTTGGCGCGCTTCGGGGTCGACGACAGCACGCCGACCAGGCCCCGCTTGGGCACGGAGCGGCCGGCGGCCGTCATCCCGGAGTTGCCGAGGAAGGCCTTCTTGCCGATCCGCGCCTCGGCGATCCGCAGCCAGCCGCCGCCGAGTTCGTACGAGGCGACCATCGTGTCGTCGGCGAGGAACGCCCCGTCGCCGACCGTCGTCATCGCGGGCAGCGCCAGCACGGTCGACGCCTCGACGCGGCGGCCCACCTTCATGCCCAGCGCCCGCAGCCACACCGGTGTGAACAGGCTCGCGTACAGCGGGAAGAGATGCACCCGGGCCATGTCCATCAGCCGTTCCGTCGCCCACGCCTGCCAGGCGACCCGGCCGTGGACGGGGTAGTAGCCCTCGCGCAGGCCGATGCTGAGCAGCCGCACACCGGCCAGGACGATCAGTGCGTACGTGACCATGGCGACGACGGTCGCGAGCGGCACGGCGATCAGGGCGGCGGTCAGCGCCTCGCCGAGGTCCGCGCTGCCCCGTACGAACAGGCCGATCACGAGCAGACCCGGAAGCGCCGCGATCGCGGGCAGCAGCCCGAGCAGCAACGAGGTCAGCGAGTAGAGGCCGATCCAGCGGCGCCTGCGGGGCGGGCGGCCGTCGGGGAGATGACGGTTGGCCTTGCCCTTGCGGGTGGCGGGGACGCCCGACCAGCGCTCGCCCGCAGGAACCGTGCCCGTCACGCCCGATCCGGGCGCGATCTCGGCGCGCTTGCCGACGCGCGTGCCGGGGAAGAGCGTGCTGCGGGCGCCGACCGTGGCTCCCGCGCCGATCCGGATGGAGCCGATGTGCAGCCGGTCACCGTCGAGCCAGTGCCCGGACAGATCGACCTCGGGCTCGACGGCGCAGCCCTTGCCGAGCCGCAGCATGCCGGTCACCGGCGGCAGGGCGTGCAGGTCGACTTCCTCTCCGATCCGGACGCCGAGAGCGCGTGCGTAGTAGGTGAGCCAGGCGCCCGCGAGGCTGGTCGCGCCACTCATCTCGGCGAGGCGTTCCGCGGTCCACAGGCGCAGATGGACACGGCCGCCACGCGGATACGTACCCGGGCGCAGGCCGCGCAGCAGCAGCCGCGCACCGCCCGCGGCGATCACGATCCGGCCGACCGGGCTGACGAAGAGCAGCCAGCCGAGCGCCACCCACCACCAGGACACGGTCGGGGCCCAGGGCCCGCCGATCACATTGCCGACGGCGGCGGCGACCACGCCCCAGCGCAGCCCGGCCACACCGAACAGCGGCAGCATGAGCAGTGTCTGCGCGATTCCGGCGCGGCGCGGCACCGGCTTGACGTCACGTGCGTCGGCCGCGCCCGCGGAGGATGCCTCCAGCGTCCGGGCGAGCGCGCCGAGGGTCGGGTTCTGGTAGATGTCGCCGACCGATCCGGCGGCGAACCGCTCACGAATGCGCGACACGAGCTGGGCGGCGGCGAGAGAGCCGCCACCGCTCGCGAAGAAGTCGGCGTCGGGCCCGCTCACCGGCGCTCCGAGCAGCTCGGTCCACTGCTCGGCCAGCCACGCCTCGGTCTCGGTGAACTCGGCCGCTTCCGCGTCCGCCCTCTCCACGGCGGGCAACGGCCAGGGCAGCGCGGCCCGGTCGACCTTGCCCGAGGTCCGGGTCGGAAGGGTGTCCACGACGGCGAGCAGCGGCACGAGCGCGGCGGGCAGCTCCTTACGGAGCCGCGCGACGGCGTCGGTGGGGTCGAAGGCCACGGTGTCGAAGGGCAGCGCGCCCGCAACCACGTCGTCGGCGTCAGGGGCGGCGTCCTCCGCAAGGGCGCTCGGGACCACGTACCCCACCAGCAGCTGATGCCCCGCGCCCGTCGTACGGACCGCCGCCGCCGCGCCCGCGATGCCCGGGAGCGACTGCAGCGCGGAGTCGATCTCGCCGAGTTCGATACGGCGGCCGCCGAGCTTGATCTGCTCGTCCGCGCGGCCCATGAAGAGCAGGCCCTCGGCCTCCGCCTTGACCAGGTCGCCGCTGCGGTAGGCGCGGTTCCAGCCGAGGGCGGGCAGGGGCGCGTACTTCTCGGCGTCCTTCTCGGCGTCCAGGTAGCGGGCGAGGCCCACGCCGCCGATGACCAGTTCGCCGGTCGCACCCATGGGCACGACCTCGCCTCGGGCGTCCACGACGGCGAGCTCCCAGCCGTCGAGCGGCAGCCCGATCCGTACCGGCCCTTCGCCGGTCAGCAGTGCCGCGCAGGCGACGACTGTGGCCTCGGTCGGGCCGTAGGTGTTCCAGACCTCACGGCCCGGGACGGCCATCCGCTCGGCCAGCTCGGGCGGGCATGCCTCGCCGCCGAAGATCAGCAGCCGTACGTCGTCGAGCGCCTCGGCGGGCCAGAGCGCCGCGAGCGTGGGCACGGTCGACACGACGGTGATGCCCTGCTCGACCAGCCAGGGGCCGAGGTCGAGGCCGGTGCGTACGAGGGAGCGGGGGGCGGGCACCAGGCAGGCGCCGTGCCGCCACGCGAGCCACATCTCCTCGCAGGAGGCGTCGAAGGCGACGGAGAGCCCCGCGAGCACGCGGTCGCCAGGGGTAAGCGGCTCCTGGGCAAGGAAGAGGCGGGCCTCGGCGTCGACGAACGCGGCGGCGCTCCGGTGGGTGACGGCCACGCCCTTGGGCTTGCCGGTGGAGCCGGAGGTGAAGATGATCCACGCGTCGTCGTCGGGCCCCGGCCGGCGTCCGGTGTCGCCGCCGCAGCCTCCGAGGGGCGTGATCTCGCGGCCCGCGCCGATGACGGCGCTCACGGCGGCCTCGGTGAAGACGAGCTCGGCTCGCTCGTCGGGGTCCTCGGCGTCGACCGGGACATAGGCCGCGCCCGCTGCGAGGACGGCGAGGATCGAGACGTACAGGTCGGCGGTGCCGGACGGCACACGTACGCCGACACGGTCGCCGAGTCCTATGCCGGCGTCGCGGAGGCGGGCTCGCAGCGCCTCGACCTCGTCGAGGAGCGCGCTGTAGCTGAGGGGCGCTTCGCCGTCGTCGACGGCGAGTGCATCTGGGTGACGGCGTGCGCTCTCGTCGAGAATGTCGAGGAGGGTGCGCTCACGGGCGGCGGCGCCAGCGGTGAACAGCGCGGTCGCGGGCGCGGCGTCGAGCAGCGGATCGAGAAGAGTCGGCGACTCCGGGGCCATAGTCATGCAGCGCACCGATCGCCGGCCGACAGGTCGCTCGGAGCGGGTCCGATCCGGTGGATGTCACACAGGTTCGTACGCATCTCTCACTCTCCGTAGGTCGTGTCGAGTGCGCTGCGAATCCCCATTCCGCGCACGGCAAACGAGGAGTTTATCCCCCGTTCACCCGACTCGCCTGTTGTATGAGCGAGAGGCGCCCGGGTCCCGCCGACCGGCCGGAGAGCCGCCAAAACGGCATAGCACCTGCTCACGCTGGTGGCGGCCACCGCTCTACCGACGGGTATCCGGAGCACCCCCGGCCGCCCGACTGTGGCGAAGGGCACTTGTCAGTCACCGTTTGTTCACCGTCAGAGACGGCTCTGACCGCCCCGCCGCGGGCCGGGGCACCACTCTCGAACGGCACCCCCTACTTTTGAGTAACCTGCCTGACGATCGCACCGCGCGGCCTGATCTCGACACGGCTCAGCGGGAATGCGACCAGCTCTCCCCGCGCATCAGATTCCCCAGCCCCATCCAGGCGAAGTTCATCAGCGTCCCGGCCGCTTCCTTGGCCGAGACGTCCCCCGCTTCGTTCGCCCACCCGGCGAGCGACTCGGCCGCCCCCACCAGCGCCTGAGCGAGCCCGGCCACATCCCGGTCCGCGAGCTCCTGATCCCGGTGCGCCTCACGGGCCGCGGCCCCGATCAGCCCGGTCACCACCGCCACGATCGCGTCCCGCATCACCGCCACGTCGGCGGCGAACGGCTCCCCGTGCGTACGCGCCTGACGGTGCAGCACCGCCCAGCCGTAGGGATTCTCGGCGGTGTGCGTGAAGAACGCCGCGAGCCCCGCCCACAGTTGCCGGTCCGCCGCGAGCCCCGGCTCGACGGCCGCCTGTACCGCGGCGATCAGCGCATCCGCCTCACGCCTGATGCACGCCGTGAAGAGCTCTTCCTTGGAGTTCAGGTACAGATAGACGAGCGGCTTGGAGACCCCGGCGAGCTCCGCGATCTCATCCATGGAGGCCGCGCGGTAGCCGCGCCGCCCGAAGGTCTGCACGGCCGCGTCCATCATCTGCCGCTCGCGGACGGCACGCGGCATGCGTTTGGCCTTCGCGCCTTTCACAGCACCCATGTCAAACATCCTCCCGCCCCACACCCCAACTCGGCGGTAAGCCTACGGCCACCGCGGAGTTCGAGCGCCCGGCCCCCGCACAGCCGGCGTACACCGCGCTCGCCGCACAAGGGGACGCGTGCTGCACCCGGAGAACGGGCACAGCACGCGTCGTCACGATCTCGGCCGGGTCAGGACTGCCACCGGGCCAAGGCCACTACCCGAGGTCAGGAATGCTTCCTGCCCTTTTCGCTCGGAACGACGCCCATCAGGCCGGCGTTGCTCGAACCACTGGCCGCCGGGGCGAGTTCCGGCGTCACCTGCGGGGTCCACACCTCGGTGCACGCAAGGCTCGGGGGCGTAAACGGAGCCACAACGAGCCCGAAGGTCAAGGTGCAGGTGGTCTCGTACACATCCCCGCCCTCGGTGAGCACCTGGACCGAGGCGGTGTTCACCGCTCCGTTGCTGGCCACCGAGATGGCGCAGGCGTCCACCGGGAAGCCGCCGAGCGGGGTGTTGCTGATGTTCTCCCAGTCGTAGACACCCCCGGGAACCGTCCGGATGCCGGCGAAGGCGACCCCGTCGACGAGCGCGGCGCTCACCTGGTGGGTGCCGACCGGCGCGACCACGAGGGGGTTGTAGGTGTCGATGTCGCTGCACGGACCCGTGTCACCGGTCGGACCCGTGGGACCGGTCGCACCGTCCAGACCGTCAAGACCGGCCGGACCCGTGGGACCGGTCGGACCAGTGGGGCCGGTGGGGCCGCGCCGACCGCTGGGCCCGGTGGGCCCGCAGTTGCGGTCGGCCACGACCGACTTCTCCGTGACGTCACAGCCCCCGCCCGACGGGCCGGACACGGACGTGGGCGCCTTGGCGCTCTGCGCCATAGCGATCCCGGGAGTCGCGATACCCGAAACCACGAGGGCGAGCGACGCCATCGTGCCGCCGACCAGCCAGGCACGCCGCTTCGGAAGCGGACCCAGAGTGGACTTGGTCCTGTTCTCAGGACTCATACAGGTGCTCCTTCTTGAACCAGTTCGAGTGAGACCCTGGAAGCCAGTTCGAGCCTCCTTCGACATCATCGGTTCGCGTACGCAACGCCCTTGAGAGCCTCGCGGAGCTATCAACGCAATGGCGTACGAGTAGCACACCAATGGCTGTGTACGCGGCAGGGAACGGCACAGTCGTCGGCGTGCCGTGACCGCGCCGCCGGGTCCGGTGCCTAATGTCGCCGCCGGAGAGACCCGCCGGAAATGGTGATGCCGTGAAGCCGACCGTGTGCCTGTGCATGATCGTCAAGAACGAGGCGAAAGTCATCGAACGATGCCTCGCCTCCGTGCGAGATCTGGTGGACACCTGGGTGATCTCCGACACCGGCTCGACCGACGGAACCCAGAAGTTGATCCGCACAACGCTGCAGGGCATCCCGGGCGAGCTCCACGAGGAGCCCTGGGTCAACTTCGGCCACAACCGGAGCCTGAACATCCGGCACGCCCGCGGCAAGGCCGACTATCTGCTCCTCCTCGACGCGGACCACGTGATCCGCCAGGACGGCCCGCTGCCTCGCCTCACCGCCGAGTCGTACATGCTGCGCCACGAGAGCGCGACCGAGTACCGCATCAAGCGCCTCGTCCGCGGCGACTTGCCCTGGCGCTACGAGGGCGTCACCCACGAGTACCTCACCGCAGACCGGCGCCACGCCCAGGAGAACCTCGACGCCCTCGTCATCGAGGATTACGCCGACGGCGGCTCACGGCACGACAAGTTCGAGCGCGACGCGCGTCTGCTGAGTGCCGAGATGGAGCGCGACCCCGCCAATGGCCGCACGGTCTTCTATCTGGCGCAGACCATGCGCGACATGGGCAAGGCCGACGAGGCGATCACCCTGTACGAGCGCCGCGCGGAGATGGGGGGCTGGGGCGAGGAGGTGTACTACTCCCTGTTGCAGGCCGGGATCCTCCGGGCAGATGCCGACGACTGGCCCTCTGCGATGGACACCCTCTCCCGCGCCTGGGAGTCGCGCCCGCAGCGGCTCGAAGCGTGTTACGAACTGTCCTCACGGCTGCGCAGACAGGGCCGCCATCACACCGCGCACGCGATCGTCCGTGCCGGGCTCGGCAAGAAGCAGCCGGACGACATCCTCTTCATCCATCCGTGGGTGTACCGCTGGGGACTGCTGTTCGAGTACTCGATCACGGCCTACTGGGTGGGCGACATGACCGCCTCGCTGCAGGCCTGCAACCGTCTCCTGGCGATGCCCGACCTGCCCGAGCTCTATCGGGAGCAGACCCTCACGAACCGGGGATTCGCGCAGCGGCGCCTCAAGCCGGAAGCGGCGGTGGGACGGCAGCGCCCCGGCCGGGCGAAAGGCTCCCGCCGGCGCGTGTGACGACACAGGACCTAGGGGCCCTACTGAACGGCGCCGTCCTCCTGCGAGCGGTTCGCCTCGAGACGGGCCTTGGTCCTGTCGACCGTGCCGGCGATCTGCTCGGACATCGCGTCACGCTGCTTGCGCAGCAGTACGAAGCTCAACGGCGCGGACAGCACGAGCGCGAGAAGGACGACCCAGACGAAGTTCGAGTCGCCGAGCCCCTTGGGCAGGGCGCCGACCTGGACCAGGCCGCCGACGGCGACGAAGCAGCCGATGAAGATCGCCAGGCGCAGGGTGGTGTACCGGATCGCGGCGGTCGACTTGGCGGGCACGGCGGGCCTTCTCTCTTCGTACGACAGGTAGTGCCCGTCCAGTGAAGCACGTCCGCTATGGGATCAATTCAGCGGGAGCAGCATCATGATGTCGTCGCGGTCGTCGCCCTCGGCGACCCGGATCGCACCGGGCACCCGGCCGACCTCCTTGTAACCGCAGGCGGCGTAGAAGCGGTCGACGCCGGTCCCGCCGCGGCAGGTGAGCCGTATCGCCTCTATGCCCTCGAAGCCGCGGGCCGCTTCCGCCACCGCCGCCATCAGCTCGCGGCCGTAGCCCGCTCCCTGGTGGCGGGGATGGACCATGACCGTGTACAGCCACAACCAGTGGCGCATCAGCCGGTGGGTGTTGTACGTGAGGAAGGCGGAGGCCGCAACGGCGCCTTCCTCGTCGTACCCCACCAGCAGCCGGGTGCGGCCCTCGGCCATCGAGGCCAGATGCTTCACGAACTCGGGCCGTACGGTCTCTTCGTTCACGGGTGGCACGAATCCGACGGCGCCCCCGGCATTGGACACGCCGGCCCAGAGCGCGACGACCCCGTCCCGCAGCGCGCGGTCTATCGGCGGATCCAGCTCGAACGTAAGGGACATGCATGGAGGTTATCCATTACGCGGAAGGCCGTTCAAACCGGGCTCGCTCCCCGAGACGCCGGGTCCGTCCGGGCTCTTGAGCAGGACGAAGCCATCCTCGTAAGCCACGGTGCGGTACCCCTTGCGCAGCGCGCCGTCCAGTTTGAATTTCTCCTGTCCGGCAGTCAGAGGCCATCGCCGCTCCGCCGGCACCCGGGTGTCCACCATGATCCACTGAGGAAAGGGGCGGCTGTCGAGCCAGCCGTACAGGCTGACGCTCGTGCGGCTGGTGAGCTGGGGCACCAGATGGCTGGACGCCTGGACCGTGGCGCCGTCAGGGATCTGATCCATCAGACGGTGGGCGACAGCGATACGGGGATCGGTCCGCCAGGTGGCCGGCTGGACCAGCTGCCACAGCGGAAACTGCGGAAGCAACAGGATGGTGATCGCGGCAGAGCCCGCGAGATATCGGCGCAGACTGCTCGCACTGGAGCGCCGTCGGACCAGAGCGTCGATGAATGCCGCGAAGACGATCGGCATCAGCACCAGCGAATAGTGGAACTCGGTGCCCCAGTGAACCGCGTTGCTTGAGGCGCCGCGCCAGAGCAGAGTCGGCAGCGCGATCCACAGCAGCGGGGATCGCAGAGCCAGGAACAGAGTCGGAGCCAGTACGAGCACAAGAGTCGACATCTTGGCCTCGGGGGTGATGAGACCGACCGTGTACTTGTAGAGAAGTTCTCCCGGTCCGCTTGCACTGCCTTCCGGGCTGTCCAGGTAGAACCAATAGGCAAAGGACCCAGTCGGGTTGACAGCCGGCAGAATCACCAGCAGCGCCAGCACGGTGCCGGCCAGACCGGCCGACGCGGTGATGATCCCGAGCCTGCGGTTGCCGCGCCGGGCGATGACGAGACCGATCACGGCCACTGTGAGCCCGAGGTCTTCCTTCACCAGCAGCAGGGGAAGAGCCCAGTACGCCGCGGCGCGCAGCCGGTCGTTCGCGAGAGCCGTCAGTGAAAAGGCGAGGAGGGGGACGGCGAAGGCCACTTCATGGAAGTCGAAGCCGACCGCAGTCGCGACACCCCAGGAAAGGCCGTAGCAGACACCGATGACCCCGGCGGCCAGGGAGCCCAGGGTTCGCTTTGCCCAGACGGTCAGGGGCAGAACGCTCACGGCGATCAGCGCCGCCTGCGTCACAAGCAGGGTGCTCGGCGACGGCCACAGCCAGTAGAGCGGTGCCACCAGGGCCAGAATGGGTGAGAAGTGGTCCCCCAGGACGGGAAAGTCCGGGCCCTTCAGTTCGGCGACGGGCAGGCGACCGTGCGCGTAGGACTGGACGACCTGCTCGAAGATTCCCAGGTCGTAGCTGTTGGAGAGCATCCGCTGATGGATACGCAGGGACAGCGCCGTGTAAAGGAAGAACAGCGCTCCCGCCAGCACCCACATCCACCATGCGACGCCTGAGCGCCTTTCGTGGACCGTCTCCGCCGACGACTGTTTGTCGAATTCTGATTGCTGCGATGGCAGAGTGGTGCCGCTGGTGGGGAATGCTTGCATGGCCATGCCTTCCAGAAACCGAGGCTGAATGGCCATCAAGATGCCAGCAACCGGGAAGACTTGACTCTGAGCAAACTGCCGTGTGGTCAGAATCCCCCGAATGGCCGCGCGCCGGGCGAATTCGGAAACGTCCCGGGCGCAGCCTCAGGCCGGCATCAGACCCGCATCGGCTGCGGCGACTCGCGGCGGTCCGCGTCCGGCCCCGGGTACTCCCGGATGACCTCGTACCGCGTGTTCCGCTCCACCGGGCGGAAGCCCGCGTCGCGGATCAGGTCGAGCAGGTCGTCACGCGTCAGCTTGTTCGGCGTGCCGTAGTTGTCCGCGTCGTGGGTGATCTTGTACTCGACGACCGAGCCGTCCATGTCGTCGGCGCCGTGCTGCAGTGCCAGCTGGGCGGTCTGCACACCGTGCATCACCCAGAAGACCTTCACGTGCTGGACGTTGTCGAACAGCAGCCGCGAGACCGCGAAGGTCTTCAGCGCCTCGGCGCCGGTCGCCATGGTGGTGCGCGCCTGAAGGCGGTTGCGCACCTTGCCGTCCTGCATGTCCACGAAGTCGTGCTGGTAGCGCAGGGGGATGAAGACCTGGAAGCCGCCGGTCTCGTCCTGGAGTTCACGCAGGCGCAGGACGTGGTCGACCCGGTGCCTGGGCTCCTCGATGTGGCCGTACAGCATCGTGCACGGGGTCTTGAGACCCTTCTCGTGCGCGAGCCGGTGGATGCGCGACCAGTCCTCCCAGTGGGTGCGGTGGTCGACGATGTGCTGCCGGACCTCCCAGTCGAAGATCTCGGCGCCGCCGCCGGTCAGCGACTCCAGACCGGCCTCGATGAGCTCGTCGAGGATGTCGGAGGCGGACAGCCCGGAGATCGTCTCGAAGTGGTGGATCTCGGTCGCCGTGAAGGCCTTCAGCGAGACGTTCGGGAGGGCCTTCTTGAGCTCGCTGAGCGACCGCGGGTAGTAGCGCCACGGCAGGTTGGGGTGGAGCCCGTTGACGATGTGCAGCTCGGTGAGGTTGTCGCCCTCCATCGCCTTGGCGAGGCGGACGGCCTCCTCGATGCGCATCGTGTACGCGTCCTTCTCGCCCGGCTTGCGCTGGAAGGAGCAGTACGCGCACGACGCGGTGCACACGTTGGTCATGTTGAGGTGCCGGTTGACGTTGAAGTGGACGACGTCACCGTTCTTGCGCGTCCGCACCTCGTGCGCGAGGCCGCCGAGCCACGCCAGGTCGTCCGACTCGTAGAGGGCGATGCCGTCCTCGCGGGTCAGCCGCTCCCCGGAACGGACCTTCTCCTCCAGCTCGCGCTTGAGCCCCACGTCCATGTACGGCCGCCTCCCATACGATTCGTCAACAGGCCCCACCAAAGGTACGCCCCTGCCTACTCGGGCAGATCTCCGACCCGGTTCTCCCACTTCGTGGAGAGCACGATCGTCGTACGCGTACGCGACACACCCCTCGTGCCGGACAGCCTGCGGATCGTCTTCTCCAGACCGTCCACGTCGTTCGCCCGCACCTTGAGCATGTACGAGTCGTCGCCCGCGATGAACCAGAGGTCCTCGATCTCGGCCAGGTCCTTGAGCCGGCGCGCCACGTCCTCGTGGTCGGCCGCGTCCGAGAGCGAGAGACCGATGAGAGCCGTGACGCCGAGGCCGAGCGACCGGGCGTCGACCGTGGCGCGATAGCCGGTGATGACGCCCGCCGCCTCGAGGCGGTTGATGCGATCGGTGACGGAGGGCCCCGAGAGCCCGACGAGCCGGCCGAGCTCCGCGTACGAGGCCCTGCCGTTCTCCCTGAGGGCCTGGATGAGCTGCCTGTCCACCGCGTCCATATGCCTGGACCCTTCCATTATTCAGCGATTCCGCAAGTTTACCATGAGAATCTAAGGTGCGCAGCGCAAAATTCCTACGAATTATGCAAATCAAGCGTGAGATGCCGGCCCGGGTCAGTCCGTACGGGGGCCACCCAGCTCACCCTCCCACCGGCGGTACAGCCGATGCGGCACCCCCGCCGCGTCGAGCACCCGTCCCGCCACGAAGTCCACCAGATCCTGGATGTGCGTCGCCCCCGCGTAGAACGCGGGAGAGGCCGGGAGCACCACCGCACCCGCCTCGTCCAGTGTCACCAGATGCTTGAGGGTCTGCCCGTTCAGCGGGGTCTCGCGCACCGCGACCACCAGCTTCCGCCGCTCCTTGAGTGTCACGCTCGCGGCCCGCTGCAGCAGATCCTTCGAGAGCCCGAGCGCGACTCCGGCCACGCACGCCGTGGACGCCGGGACGATGAGCATCCCCTTCACGGGATACGAACCCGACGAGGGCCCGGCGGCCAGATCCCCGGCCGCCCAGTGCCGTACGTCCTCGACGTCCACCCGGAAGGTGTCCGGCTTTCCGTCCGCCCCGCGCGCCAGCCACTCCCGCAGATCCTCGCGCCAGTGCGCGTCACGGAAGGCGATCCCCGTCTCGTCGAGCAGCGTGAGCCGTGAGGCGCGGCTGACCACCAGGTCCACGCTCTCGCCGGCGGCGAGCAGCCCGCGCAGCACGGCGGCGGCGTACGGCGTCCCGGACGCACCGGAGACGCCCACCAACCAGGGGGTGCGCTTGGCCTCGTTCATGCTGCTGAGCCTATCCGCCGGTCACAGGGTCAGGCCGCGCACCAGCAGATCGAGCAGCGCGCACCCGAACAGGGCGATGCCGATGAAGCCGTTGACGGTGAAGAAGGCGCGGTTGAGACGGGACAGGTCGTGCGGCGTCACGATCGTGTGCTCGTAGAGGAACGCGGCGGCGACGATCAGCAGCCCGGTCCAGAAGAATCCGCCCGCCTCGGTGGCCAGCGCGTACCAGACCAGCAGGACGGTCGTCGCGAGATGCGCGGCCCGGGCCCCGTACAGCGCGGCCGGGACGCCGAAGCGGGCCGGGACCGACATCACGCCGTGCGCGCGGTCCGCCTGGACGTCCTGGCAGGCGAAGATCAGGTCGAAGCCGCCGATCCAGACGCCGACGGCAAGACCCAGGATCACCGAGTCCCAGGACCACGCGCCGGTGATCGCGATCCACGCGCCGACCGGGCCCATGGCCTGGGCGAGGCCGAGGATGACATGCGGGAAGTTCGTGAACCTCTTGCCGTACGGGTAGACCACCATCGGGATCACGGCGATCGGCGCGAGCGCGAGGCACAGCGGATTGAGCGCGGCCGCCGCACCCAGAAAGACGACTACGGCGATCAGCGCGCCGGTCCAGGCGGACCGCACCGACACCGCGCCGGTCACCAGTTCACGGTTCTCGGTGCGCGGATTGCGGGCGTCGATCTCGCGGTCGATGATCCGGTTGCAGGCCATCGCGAAGGTCCGCAGCCCGACCATGGCGAGGGTGACCAGCAGCAGCCGCCCCCAGTGGATGTTCCTGTCGAACTGGAACATCGCGGTCAGCGAGGCGATGTACGCGAAGGGCAGCGCGAAGACCGAGTGTTCGATCATCACGAGCCGCAGAAACGACTTGGTCCTGCCGGGTTGCGGGACTGCTGCGGCAGCGCTGCTCACAGGCCGT
Organism: Streptomyces sp. NBC_00322; assembly: GCF_036147535.1. Classification (NCBI taxonomy): domain Bacteria; kingdom Bacillati; phylum Actinomycetota; class Actinomycetes; order Kitasatosporales; family Streptomycetaceae; genus Streptomyces; species Streptomyces sp. NBC_00322. Next base: position 3,902,481 of record NZ_CP108019.1, read on the forward strand.
ACTCCTTCCACCGGCGGTCGACCTTCGCCGCCGTATCCGGGTCGGACTCGACCATGTCCGGCCAGCCACCATCCCGGACGTACCCCTCCTCGGGGAGCTTCTTCGTCGCGTCGATGCCCGCCTTGCCGCCCCAGAACTGCTGGTACGAGGCGTGGTCGAGATGGTCGACCGGGCCCTCGACGACGGTCAGATCACGGGCGTAGTCGGTGTTGCCGAGTGCGCGCCAGGAGACCTCGTGCAGATCGTGCACGTCACAGTCCGCGTCGACGACGACGATCAGCTTCGTCAGGGACATCATGTGCGCGCCCCAGATCGCGTGCATGACCTTCTGCGCGTGCTTCGGGTACTTCTTGTCGATCGAGACGATCGCGCAGTTGTGGAAGCCGCCCGACTCGGGCAGGTGGTAGTCCACGATGTCCGGCACGATGATCTTGAGCAGGGGGAGGAAGAACCGCTCCGTGGCACGGCCGAGCGGTCCGTCCTCCGTCGGCGGGCGGCCCACCACGATCGACTGGAGCAGCGGCCGCCCGCGCATGGTCACGCAGTCGATGGTCAGCGCGGGGAAAGGCTCCTGTGGCGTGTAGAAGCCGGTGTGGTCGCCGAAGGGACCCTCCGGGAGCATCTCGCCCGGCTCCAGCCAGCCCTCCAGGACGACTTCGGCGTTCGCCGGGACCTGGAGCGGCACCGTCTTGCAGTCGACCATCTCGATCCGCTTGCCCGCCACGAAGCCCGCGAAGAGGTACTCGTCGATGTCACCGGGCAGCGGCGCGGTCGACGCGTAGGTCACCGCGGGCGGGCAGCCGAAGGCGATCGCGACCGGCAGCCGTTCACCGCGCTTGGCCGCCACCTGGTAGTGGTTGCGGCTGTCCTTGTGGATCTGCCAGTGCATGCCGATGGTGTTCCGGTCGTGCCGCTGAAGGCGGTACAGACCGAGGTTGCGCACGCCCGTCTCCGGGTGCTTGGTGTGCGTCAGACCCAGGTTGAAGAAGGAGCCGCCGTCCTGGGGCCAGGTGAACAGCGCGGGCAGCTGGTCGAGATCGACGTCGTCACCGCGCAGGACGACCTCCTGCACCGGCGCGTCCTTCACCTTCTTCGGCGGTACGTGGACCATCGTGCCGAGCTTGCCGAAGGCTTCGCGGACCCCGACGAAGCCGTGCGGCAGCTCGGGCCTCAGCAGCCCGCCGATCTTGTCGCTGATCTCGGAGTAGGACTTCAGGCCGAGGGCCTTGAGCAGCCGGCGGTCGGTGCCGAAGACGTTCATCGCGAGCGGCATCGCCGACCCGCGGACGTTCTCGAAGAGGAGCGCCGGGCCGCCCGCCTTGTTCACCCGGTCGACGATCTCCCCGACCTCCAGATACGGGTCGACCTCGGCCTTGATGCGCTTGAGGTCGCCCTCGCGCTCCAGCGCCCGGAGCAGGGAGCGAAGATCGTCGTAAGCCATGCGGTCAAGTATCGCTGAGGCCTACGGTGATCCCGCGCGCGGCCCGCCCCTCTGCCGGGGGTCCGGGGGTTGGCCCCCGGGATAGCACAGCCGGCACGCACTACCCTGGACCCGTCACCGGGGCCGTACGCAGCCCCGCCATCGCTCCCCGGGGGGAACGCACCACCATGCTCCGGTATCTGCCCTTCCTGCTGGTCCTGGCGCTGTGGATCTACGCCTTCATCGACTGCCTCAACACCCCCGAGCAGGAGGTCAAGCACCTCCCCAAGGTGGTCTGGGTCATCATCGTGCTGCTCTTCGGCGAGGTCCTGATCGGCCCGATCGCGTGGCTCGTCGCGGGCAGGGACCGCAAGGCCACCGCCGGCGGCAGCACACCGTCCGAATGGCACCGCAACCACCGCACCGAGTTTGTCGCGCCCGACGACAACCCGGACTTCCTGAAGTCCCTCAAGGACGAGAACAAGAAAGACGAGGCGCTCCTCAAGGACTGGGAGGCGGATCTGCGCCGCCGCGAGGAGGAGCTCAAGCGCCGCGAGAACGGCGACGACCCCCAGCAGCCCTGACATGGAACTGCGTCTGCTGGTCACCTTCGAGAAGGTCGCCACCGTCCTCAGCTTCACTCAGGCGGCGGCCGAGCTGAAGTACGCCCAGTCCAGCGTCACCAGCCAGATCCGCTCGCTGGAGACCTCTCTCGGTACGGAGCTCTTCGACCGGCTCGGCAGCCGCATCCGGCTCACCGAGGCGGGCGAGCGGCTGCTGCCGTACGCCCGCCGGATCATCGAGCTCTCCGAGGAGGCCAGGGTCGCCGTCACCGGCGCCGACGAGCCCGCCGGGGCGATCAACGTCGGCACCATGGAGTCGCTGACCTCCTACCGGCTGCCCGCGCTGCTCGAACTGTTCCACCACCGCTATCCGCAGGTGAAGCTTTCGCTGCGCCCCACACTCGGGGACGAGACCCGTCAGGCGCTGCGTCAGGGCGTGTACGACATCGGCTTCCTGATGGAACGGGAGACCGAGCACGCGGGCCTTCAGACCGAGGTGCTGACCGCCGAACCACTCGTCCTGGTCTGCGCGCCCACCCATCCGCTCGCCGACGCGGCGAAGCTCGCGACCGTCGATCTGGCGGACATCCAGCTGGTGGGCACGGAGCCGGGCTGCCCGTACCGCGACCTCTTCGAGGAGGAACTGCGCGAACGCAACGGCGCTCCCCCGCCCTTCATGGAGTTCGGCACGATCGAGGCGACCAAGCGGGGTGTGGCCGGCGGCCTCGGGGTCGCGCTGCTGCCACGCATGGCGGTGCGCGAGGAGCTCGCGTCGGGGACGCTCCTCGCGCTGCCGTGGGAGCCGCCGTTCCAGCTGTACACGCAGGTTGCGTGGCGGGAGGGGAAGCGGCTGCCGCGCCATGTGCGGCTGTTCATCGACGAGACGATGCGGCTGGTACGGGAGCAGGAGTCGGCGAGCCGGTCCGAGGAGCCGAACCGGTAACCGTACGGGGCGACTTGGCGAGGTTGACCTTCAGGCTGGCGAACACGATCAGCGGGACGCCGAGCGCCTGGACGAGGCCGATGTGGTGCCCGTACACCGCCCAGTCGGCGACCATCGCGACGGCCGGGTAGGTGAAGGCGAGCACGGCGATCTTCGCGGTGGGCAGCTTCTGGTACGCGGCGTACATCAGGACGTACATCAGGCCGGTGTGGATGAGTCCGAGGCCGATCAGCCAGCCCCAGTCGGCGCCGGTCCCGCTCATGGCGCCGAAGTCGGCGAGGGGCAGCAGCAGCGGGATGCCGACGAGGACCTGGACGAGTGCGATCAGGTGCGGGCGTACACCCGTGATGCGCTTGGTGACAAGCGTGGAGAGGCCGTAGAGCAGCGCGGCGGCGAGCGCCTGGCCGATGCCGAGCAGATAGGTGCTGTTGCCGCCGGTGAAGTCGCCGGGCGTGACGCCGGAGACGAGGATCAGCCCGGCGAACGCGAGCGCGATCCAGCCGACCTTCGCCGCGGTGAGGCGCTCACGGAAGAGCAGGGCGCCCAGCAGCACCACGTAGAAGGGCTGCGTGTGGTAGACGACGGTCGCGACGGAGATCGAGGTGTTCTCGTACGACTCGAAGAGCAGCACCCAGTTGAAGACGATGAACAGGCCGCCGAGCGCGGCCAGTCCGAGCTTCTTCGGGGTGAGGCCGTGGTCGCGGAAGTAGCCGCGGGCCAGTGCGTAGCCCCCCAGGGCCAGGGCGCCGAAGAGGACGCGGAAGAAGACGACGTTGAAGGCGGAGGCGCCGGACTCGACGACGAAGATTCCGAGCGTGCCGGACAGGACCATGGCCGCGGTCAGTTGCAGGGTGCCCTTGCTCTCTGTGTTCATGACCATGACGCTACGAGTGGAGGCGGGAGCCGGTCCACGAGCCAGTGGGGCGTCCTGCCGATGGGCCGATCGGTGCCGCCGATGACTTAAGGTCCTGTCCGGCCGATCTTGCCGGGCTCGCGTGCCCTGGCACGCCCATCCGCTGCGTTGTCGTCAGTCGCCTACGCTCCGCGTGGGCTCCATCCTCCGCCGTGCAGCTGCACGCACCAGACCCCGCTCCCTGATCCGGCCTGATCGACCGGACAGGACCTAGCCTTGGGACGTGAGCGTCATGGAGAACGCGCGGTACGGGGCGTGGCTGCGGGCGGCCGTCGAGGAGGCCAGGACCGGCCTCGCGGAGGGCGGGATCCCGATCGGGGCCGCGCTGTACGGCGCGGACGGAAGCCAGCTGGGGCGCGGCCACAACCGGCGGGTGCAGGACGGCGATCCGTCGATGCACGCGGAAACGGCGGCCTTCCGGGCGGCCGGGCGGCAGCGCTCGTACCGGGGCACGACCATGGTGACGACCCTCTCGCCGTGCTGGTACTGCAGCGGACTGGTCCGGCAGTTCGGGATCTCCCGGGTGGTGATCGGCGAGGCGGCGACCTTTCACGGCGGGCACGACTGGCTGGCCGAACACGGCGTGGAGATCGTGCTGTTGGACGACGCCGAGTGCAGGACCCTGATGGAGGACTTCATCAGGGAACGTCCCGAACTGTGGAGCGAGGACATCGGTGACTGAACCCAGGATTCCCACCATCGATCTGCGCCTCTGGTCCCCCGGGGACCCGGCCGCCCGTGCCACCGTCGCGGCGATGGTCGACAAGGCCCTGCAGAGCGCCGGATTCCTCCTGGTCACAGGCCATGGGGTCGATCCGGGACTGCGCGGACGGATCCGGGAGGCGGCGGGAGAGTTCTTCCGGCTGCCCGAGTCTTCGAAGGAGCGGTACGCCGTGCGGGTCGGCGGACGCGGCTGGCTGGGCCCGGGCGCGGAGGCCAACGCCTATGCGGAAGGCACCGAGAGTCCCCCGGATCTCAAGGAGTCGCTGTCCTTCGCGGCGGACGAGCCGACCGGCGACGCTGCGGTGGACGCCGAGTGGTTCCTGCCCAACACCTGGCCGGACGAGGTGCCGGGTCTCAAGGCCCTGGTCGAGACGTATCTCGCGCAGATGCGGGAGCTGTCGGACCGGCTCCTCGGACTCCTCGGCGTCGCGCTGGGCCGGCAGGAGACCTTCTTCACCCGGCACACCGGGCACCCCACCTGGGGCTTCAACATCAACTGGTACCCGGGCCGGGACCGGCTCGGCGACCCGCAGCCCGGCCAGTTCCGCATCGGCCCGCACACCGACTTCGGCACGGTCACGGTCCTGGACCGGCAGGCGGGCAAGGGCGGGCTCCAGGTCTTCACCGACGAGGGCGGCTGGGAGGACGCGCCGTACGACCCCGAGGCCTTCACCGTCAACATCGGCGATCTGATGGCCCGCTGGACGGGCGACCGCTGGCGCTCGGGCCGCCACCGGGTGCTGCCACCGCCCGCGGACGCGCCCGCGGAGGAGCTGATCTCGCTGGTCTACTTCTACGAGTGCGACCCGGGCACGGACGTCCTGGGCATCGACTCGCACACCTATCTGCGGGCCCAGCTCGACGCGATCACGGCCGGCTGACGTACTCCTCGCGCAACTCCTGCCACCGCTCGGGCGTCCAGGTCGACCAGTCCGTCACCGGCCGCCCGTCCAGGGCGTTTGCGAGCAGCTCGAAGTGGTGGTGCCAGCCCGCCAACTGGTCGAGCCGCTGCTCGTCCGTACCCCGGAACTCATGGGTGAACCGGAGCACGGTGACGCTCTCCCCCGCCGCCTGAAGATGAAAGCGGATCCGGCCGCGGAAGGGGTCCATGGTGTACTCGGCGACCCGCTCCATGTCCCAGGCGGTGACCCGGCCCTCGGCCGCAAGGGTGTCCTCGGTGGTGAGCCGGCGCAGCCTGACGGCCCCGCCGATCCTCGGTTCGAGGACATCCGCGGCGGCGAGCCAGGTCGGCAGCCCCTCTGGCGTGGCGACGGCGGCCCAGACCCGCACCACAGGATGCGGCAGCCGGAGCTCGAAGTGCAGCAGCTGAATGCTGCCGTCCCGGGTCTCGCTGGTGCCATGGCGGATCGCATCCATGGCACCAGCCTCGCCCGGGCTCAGGAGTTGTGCACGCCCTGGGGTCAGACCCCGGCGTAGGAGTGCTTGCCGGTGACGAAGATGTTCACGCCGTAGTAGTTGAAGAGCCAGCAGCCGAAGGCGATGAGCGCCAGGGTGGCCGCCTTGCGGCCCTTCCAGCCCGCGGTGGCGCGTGCGTGCAGGTAGCAGGCGTACGCGACCCAGGTGATGAAGGACCAGACCTCCTTGGGGTCCCAGCCCCAGTAGCGGCCCCAGGCGTCGCCCGCCCAGATCGCGCCCGCGATGATCGTGAAGGTCCACAGCGGGAAGACCGCGGCGTTGATGCGGTACGAGAACTTGTCGAGCGTGGCCGCGGCGGGCAGGCGCTCCAGGACCGAGGTGGCGAAGGAGCCGGGCTGCACGCCGCGGGCCAGCTTGTTCTCGTAGCTGTCGCGGAACAGGTAGAGCAGCGTGCCGACCGCGCCCAGGTAGAAGACCGCGCCGCAGAAGATCGCGGTGGAGACGTGGATCCACAGCCAGTACGAGTGCAGAGCCGGGACCAGTTGGTCGCTGTCGGTGTAGAGCCAGGTGGTGGCGATGCCGAGGTCGAGGAGGACCGTGGTGACCAGCAGCAGGCCCATCCAGCGGACGTTCTTCTTCGCCAGCAGGAAGCCGAGGTACGCGCCGACCGCCACGGTGGAGAAGGTGATGGAGAACTCGTACATGTTGCCCCAGGGGGCCCGCTGCACCGACATCGCGCGGGCGACGACGCCGCCCGCCTCGACCAGGAAGGCCAGGACCGTCAGCGAGACGGCGATCCGGCCGTACAGGTCGCCCTTCTCGGTGCCGCCGGCCGCGCCGGGACCGTCCGGGACGTCGCGGGTTCCGGCCGCGGAGCGGGTGATGACCTTGGGCTTGTCCAGTACGGCGGTGCCGCCGGCCTGCTTGACCCGGACCGTGACCGAGGGGGCCGCGGCCGACCCGGCGCCGGTCAGCGCGGCGGCCGTGCGGCCGACCTTGCTGCGGCTGCCGAAGACCCATTCCGCGATGTGCGCGAAGAAGGCCAGCGTGTAGACGGCCATCGACGAATAGATCAGCACATTGCTGATGTGCGCGAGATTCTCGTTGGTTGCGGCGGCGAGAGTCACTTCTCAGCCCCTTCGGCAGGTACGTCTGAGGAATCGGGCGCCGTCGGCGCCTCGGCGTTGAGGGTCAGGGCCAGATCGCCCAGCTCCTCGGGAAGCTTCGGGGACTCGCTGCGGCCGAGTCCCGCCATTTCGACGACGGTCACGCCGTCCTCACCGGTCACGGCTCGTACCCAGATCCGGCGGCGCTGGATGAACAGCGAGCCGACGAGGCCCGCGATGGCGGCGATGGCACCCGTCAGCGCCCAGCCGTTGCCGGGCTGCTGCGAGATCTGGAAGCTCGCCCACTCCTTCACTTCCTTCTCGAAGGTGATGGAGCCCGCGCCGCCCGGGAGGGTCATCTTCTCGCCGGGCAGCAGGCGCGCCTTGAGGATCTGGCCCTTGGCGTCCTTGAACTGGGTCATCTTGGCGGTGTCGAGCTGGTACACGTTCTGCGGCAGGCCCGCGTTGACGCCGAGGCTGCCGTGGTAGCCGGTCAGCGCGATCACGGGGAACTCGAGGCCGGGGAACTGCGAGAACATGGTGCCCTTGCCCGCGCCGCCGAATGTCGGCACGAAGAAGGCCTGGAAGCCCAGCTGGTCCTTCTTGCCGTTCTTGTCCCGGTAGCCGTCCATCACCTTGATCGCGCCGGTCGACGTGATGTTGTTGTCGATCGGCAGCAGCGGGACGGCGCCGTTGAAGACGACCTTGCCCCGTCCGTCCCGGACGGTGACGACGGGCGCGTACCCGTGCGAGAGCAGATAGACCTTGGTGCCGTCGATGACCAGGGGCTTGTTGACCTGGATGACGGACTTCTTGTCCGGGCCGCCGCCCTGGGAGTAGGTGACCCCGGCCTCGAATGTGCGCGGTGTGCCACGCTGCGGCCCGCTCTTCTCGTACGTACCCGTGAACCGGTCCAGCTTGAAGGTGAACGGCGCGAGGTTGTCCGTGCTGAACAGCGAGCCGGACTTGAAGTCGTCGTACTGGGTGAGGGTGTTGGAGAAGCCGTCGCCCTCGACGATCAACTTGCCGCCCTCGGACTTGAAGAGCTGGCCCGCGGCGAAGGCCACCAGCATCACGATCAGCGCGATGTGGAAGATCAGGTTGCCGGCCTCGCGCAGATAGCCCTTCTCGGCGGCGACCGCGTCGCCGACGGTGTGGGCGCGGAAGCGGCGCTTCTTCAGCATCGCGAGCGCGACCTCACGCACCTGCTCGGGCTCGGCCCGCGTACGCCAGGTCGTGTACGCGGGCAGCCGGGTCAGCCGTCCGGGCGCGCCCGGCGGGCGTCCGCGCAGCTGCCCGACGAACTGCCAGGAGCGCGGCACGATGCAGCCGATGAGCGAGACGAACAGCAGGATATAGATCGCCGAGAACCACACCGAGCTGTAGACGTCGAAGAACTGCAGCTTCTCGTAGATCGGCGAGACCGTCTTGTGGGCCTCCTTGAAGGTCTGCACCTTCAGCTCGTCCACGCTGTTCTGCGGGATCAGCGAGCCGGGGATCGCGCCGAGCGAGAGCAGGAAGAGCAGGATCAGCGCGACCCGCATCGACGTCAGCTGCCGCCAGAACCAGCGGACCCAGCCGACGGCCGAGAGGGAGGGCCCGCCAATGAGCTCCTCGCGGGGGGCGGTGGACAGCTGGGCGCCGGCCGCGCCGAGGTCCTTGCCGTCCCCGCCGTCGCGCTGCTCTTCGGTCTCCGTCGTGCTCATGGAACTCAGATCCCCACCGTGAAGCCATTGGTCCAGCCCTGCATGTCCTGCACCAGGCTGTCCCAGACGCCGGTCAGCAGCAGCAGACCGGTCGCGATCATCATGATGCCGCCGATCCGCATCACCCAGGCGTAGTGGCGCTTGACCCATCCGAAGGCGCCGAGCGCCTTGCGGAAGGCCACCGCCGCGAGGACGAAGGGCAGTCCGAGGCCGATGCAGTACGCGACCGTCAGTATGGCCCCCCGGCCGGCGCTCGCCTGCTCGGCGGCCAGCGCGTTCACGGACGCGAGCGTCGGGCCGATGCACGGCGTCCAGCCGACCCCGAAGAGCGCGCCGAGCAGCGGTGCGCCGACGAGCCCGGTCACCGGCCGCTTGTGGATACGGAATTCGCGCTGGGTGAGCCACGGCATCAGCCCCATGAAGAACACGCCCAGCAGGATCATCAGCACGCCGAGGACCTTGGAGAGCGTCTCCTTCTCCGCCTGCAGGCTCGCGCCGAAGTAGCCGAAGAGGGCGCCGCCGGAGACGAAGACGGCGGTGAATCCGAGGACGAAGAGGGAGGCTCCCGCGACCATCCGGCCGCGCTTGGCCTCGGCCAGGTCGGTGCCGCTGACTCCGGTGACGTAGGAGAGGTAGCCGGGTACGAGAGGCAGCACGCACGGCGAGAAGAAGGAGACGAGACCGCCGAGTACGGCGATGGGCAGCGCGAGCAGCAGCGCACCGCTGAAGACCGTCTCATTCACCGCGACTCACCTCGCGAGGACCGTTCCACGATCACTTCTCCGCGACCAGCGGATCGATGATCTTGTGGAGCCCCTCGCTGTCGAGAGCCATGAGCGAGCGTGCCGCGATCTTTCCCTCGCGGTCGAGAACGATCGTGGAGGGAATGGCCTGCGGATTGAGGCTGCCCTTGGGGAAGCCGTTGACGATCAGCTTGCCCACCGGGTCGTACAGGCTCGGATAGCCGATCTCGTAATCCTTCTCGAAGGCGAGAGCCGGACCCTTGTTGGAGTCGCGGGTATTGATCCCGACGAACTCGACACCCTTGGCCTTGGTCTCCTTGGCGACCTTCGCGAAATGCGGTGCCTCGGCGCGGCAGGGCGGGCACCAGGAGCCCCAGACGTTCATCACGACGACCTTGCCCTTGAGGTCGGCGACGTCGAGCTGCTTGCCGTCGAGGGTCTCGCCGGAGAGCGTGTGCGGGGTGGTGCGCTTGCTCTTGGCGACGGTGGAGATGCCGCCGGTGTCGGTGACGAAGTTGGTGTCGCCGCCACCGCCGGACTTGCCGTTGGAGTCACCGCTGCAGGCCGACAGGGTGAGTGCGCCAACAGCGACCACGGCGGTCAGCAGGGCGGCGCGGGGGGCACGGCTAAGGCTCATGTGAAAAGTTTCGCATGGCGGTGCCAGGGATCATTCCGCGCCCCCCTGGGTGCCCGTAAAGCCCCTTGTCAGGCTGCCTTGAAGAATGTGTTCCAGCCGGCGGCCGGGGACTGGCCGACCTCGAGCGTACGCAGCTTGGCGAGCACCTGCGGGTCCTGGACATCGAGCCAGTCGCAGAACTGCCGGAAGGAGACCAGCCGTACGTCCTTCTTGCCGGCCATGCCCTTGAGCGCCTCTTCGACGGCGTCCATGTAGATGCCGCCGTTCCACTGCTCGAAGTGGTTGCCTATGTAGAAGGGCGCGCGATTGCTCTCGTAGGCCCGGTTGAATCCGGCGAGGTACGCCTCGGTGGCCTGCTTCTTCCAGCCGGGATAGCGCTCGGGCATGCCCTTGGTCGAATTGGTCGACTGGTTGGCGAGGATGTTGTAGTCCATCGAGAGCACTTCGAAGGAGTGCCCGGGGAACGGAATCTGCTGGAGCGGCAGATCCCACAGGCCCTGGCGCTTCTCGGGCCACATCTGGCGGCCGCCGGGCGAGCTCGCGTCGTAGCGCCAGCCCAGCTTCTTCGCGGTGGGCAGCAGCTTGTCCTGGCCGAGCAGGCAGGGGGTGCGGGCGCCGACGAGTTCCTTGCGGTAGTCGAAGGGCAGCGGATCGATGTCCTTCCAGCCCGTGTTCGTACGCCACTCGGTGACGAACTTCACAGCTTGGTCTATCTCGTTCTGCCAGTCGGCGGGCGACCAGTTGCCGACCGATCCCGAACCGCCGCAGAAATGCCCGTTGAAGTGCGTGCCTATCTCATGACCGTCGAGCCATGCCTGGCGTACGTACTTCAGCGTCTCCTTGATGTGACCGTCGGTGAGATAACCGATGTCGGATGCGCCGATGCCGTTGTTCGGCGGGCGGTAGAGCGTCTTCTTCGACTCGGGGAGCAGATAGAGCCCGGAGAGGAAGAACGTCATCGCCGTGTCGTGGTTCTTCGCGAGTTCGAGGAAGCGCGGGAAGAGGCCGTTGCCGACCTCGCCCGCGCCGTCCCAGGAAAAGATCACGAATTGCGGCGGCGTCTGGCCCGGTTCGAGCCGAACGGGCTTGGGCGGCTGGTTCGGCTGCTTGCCGGTGTCGGACGTGGAGCCGTCACCGATGAGCCGGCCCTGACTCTTGGACGGGGAGGGTTTGCCGTCCCCGCCGGGTCCGGCCTGTCCCCCTTTGTCCTGACCCAAGGAGCCGCAGCCCGCGATTCCGATTGCGGCTGCGGCTCCAAGTCCCGCCCCGAGCAAGCCCCTTCGACTGATGTCGCGCATCTCGTCCCCCATCCACGCTCTCCCGGTCGGAGAGAGCACATCCAAACCGGCAATGGTCTAGATGGACTTCCGGAGAGTGGGGTTCCGGGGACTGGCGCCCATTTTCGTGAAGGTTCGTGACGAACTGTTTTCGATCTACGCGCCGAATGCTTTGCTCTTGCCCTTCACAGGTTTTGCACCGGCCAGAAGATGAGCCGGAACAAGATCACGGGCGGGCTCGCTGTAACCGACGGAGACCATACGGTCGCCCTGATACGTGAACGTGGTCAGGGACGCGAGCGTGCACTGCCGGCGGCGCGGGTCGTGCCACAGCCGGCGCCGCTCCACGAAGCTGCGCACGATCCAGATCGGCAGCTGATGGCTCACGCACACGGCCTCGTGCCCGCGGGCCGCGTCCCGCGCCGCGTCGAGCGCGCCCATCATCCGTACGACCTGATCGACGTACGGCTCGCCCCACGAGGGGCGGAACGGGTTGGTCAGATGCTTCCAGTTGGACGGCTTGCGCAGCGCGCCGTCGCCGACGCCGAAGGTCTTGCCCTCGAAGACGTTGGCCGCCTCGATCAGCCGCTCGTCGGTGTCGAGAGTGAGGCTGTGGCTCTTGGCCACGGGAGCCGCGGTCTCCTGGGCGCGCTCCAGCGGGGAGGAGACGACATGGGTGATGTCGCGGTCCGCGAGATGCTCGGCGACCCGGTCGGCCATCTGGCGGCCGAGCTCGGAGAGGTGGTACCCGGCGCGGCGGCCGTAGAGCACACCGTCGGGGTTCTCGACCTCGCCGTGGCGCACCAGATGGACGACGGTGATGTCCTTCTCCTCGCTCATGCGGACACCTCCGTCGCCTCGGCCGCGGCACGGGCGGCGGCGGGCAGCGCCGCGGCGATCCGCTCGATGGCCCGCTCGTCGTGGGCCGTGGAGACGAACCAGGACTCGAAGGCGGACGGCGGCAGATAGACGCCCTGGGAGAGCATCGAGTGGAAGAAGCCGGTGAAGCGGAAGGACTCCTGCTTCTTGGCGTCCTCGTAGTTCGTGACGTCCGAGCCGGTGAAGAAGACGGAGAACATGTTGCTCGCCGTCTGCAGCCGGTGGGCCACGCCCTCCTTGGTGAGCGCATCGGTCACCAGCGACTGGATCTGCGCCGAGACGGCGTTGATCTTCTCGTACGCGGCGTCGTCGAGCAGCCGGAGCTGCGCGAGCCCGGCGGCGGTGGCCACCGGGTTACCGGAGAGGGTGCCCGCCTGGTAGACCGGGCCGGCCGGGGCGAGATGGGCCATGACGTCCTGGCGGCCGCCGAAGGCAGCGGCGGGGAAGCCGCCACCCATGACCTTGCCGAACGTCATCAGGTCGGGCGCGACGCCGTCCACGCCGTACCAGCCGGCCCTGGACGTACGGAAGCCGGTCATGACCTCGTCGGAGATGTACAGCGCGCCGCTCGCGGCGCAGGCCGCCTTCAGGCCCTCGTTGAAGCCCGGCTGCGGCGGGACCACGCCCATGTTGCCCGGCGACGCCTCGGTGATCACACAGGCGATCTCGCCGGGGTGCGCCCGGAAGGCCTCGTGCACGGCCTGAAGGTCGTTGTACGGCAGCACGATGGTGTCGCCCGCCTGCGCGCCCGTGACGCCGGGGGTGTCGGGCAGCCCGAAGGTCGCGACGCCCGAGCCGGCGGCGGCGAGCAGCGCGTCCACATGGCCGTGGTAGCAGCCCGCGAACTTCACGACCTTGGCCCGGCCGGTGAAGCCGCGGGCCAGTCGGATCGCGGACATCGTCGCTTCCGTACCGCTGGAAACCAGCCGTACCTGCTCGACGGGCTCGACGCGGGCCACGATCTCCTCGGCGAGGGCCACCTCACCCTCGCCGGGCGTGCCGAAGGAGGTTCCGCGGGCCACGGCGGACTGCACGGCCTCGATGACGGCCGGGTGGGAGTGCCCGAGGATCATCGGTCCCCACGAGCAGACGAGGTCGACATACTCGCGCCCGTCGGCATCGGTGAGGTACGGACCCGTACCGGACACCATGAACCGGGGCGTACCGCCCACGGCTCGGAAGGCTCGGACAGGAGAGTTCACGCCGCCGGGCGTCACGAGGGACGCGCGGTCGAAAAGCGTCTGCGAAACGGGGGCTTCGTATGAATACGCCACTTTGGTCCTGATCTGCTATGCGGGTGTTCGGGGGGCCGGGACGGAGGATCTCGGCCACCGGTGAGCAGGGAGCGCGGTCTCCTCGTATTACGAAAGGGCGTCACCACGCTCGCGTCTGCGAAACTGGGGCGACACAGGGAAAGCTCACGGAATCCATGGTGTCAGAGCCTTCGACGTTCTTGCGGACTGGTGTTTCACAGCACGTTCGTGGGGGAGGTCACTGTCACGATGATCGGGTTGCGCGGCGGGGGCTGCGAGTGGTCGGGTGGAGATATGCATCGCGGTGGCGGACTGGGCGAGGGGACCGACGGTCTGGGTCCTGAGCCTGCCCGGCGGGGAAAGCACCGGCGAGGCGAATCGGGCGCGGGCGAACCCATGGAAAGCGCGGGCGAACCCATGGAAAGCAGGAGCGGCCGAGTGGGGGTGACCTACAAGTACTTCGGCGCACCCGACGGCGCCACGGCGGCACGCGTGCCGATCTCGATGCGCCCCGAGGAACTGGGCGGCGACGAGCTCGGCATGGGCGGAATGTTCGCCAAGATCAAGCCGGAGACCATAGCCGCGATGGTGCTGACGGGCATCCAGGGCATGCCGCTGAACAAGGTGCCGCCGCTGGAGCTGGTGGTGCTCCACCCCGACTATGCGGTGGTCAAGCTTCCGATGACGGTGGTCGACCCCCTGCGCGGCATCGGCGAGGAGTCGGTGGGCGCGGCGGCCTTCATATGGTCGACGGTCCCGGACCGGGGCGGTCCGCGGGACGCGTTCAACGTGTACCAACTGCTGCACGAGTGGCAGGACTTCTCGGTACGTCTGCATGAGGCGGGGCACCAGCCGTACTGCCTGGTGTGGCCCTAGCGGGTCTTGTCCGGCCGATCGGACCGCCGTGTGACATCGCGGCGCGTGCGTTCGTGTGTTGTCGCGGGTTCTGTCGCGTGTCTTCTCCGGGCTCGCGGCCGGGTCTAGGTTGGACCGCGCGGCCCGAGCCCCCCGAGCCCCTGGCAGCGTGAACGCCAGCCCGCGCACGGAGGTCCACCGTGAACCCTCTCTTACTGCTCGTCGTCGTTGCCCTGATCGGCTTCGGATTCATGGAGCCCGTGCTGTGGCTGGCCGCGGCCGTGCTGGTCTTCGGCCATGTCCGCTACCGCCGTGGCGGCGCCCGCCCCGGCGGGAGCGACACGGAGTACCGCGAGTACCGCGAGCGGCGGGACCGTCAGGCCCGTATGGAGCGGCGCTACCAGCGGGAGAACCGGGGCCGCCTGGAGCGCCAGGCCCGCCGTCAGGGCAGGCAGCCGGGCAAGCACGACGGCCGCCCGGCCCGCTAGGCAGGACGGGTCAGCCGGGGACGACGGGCTGGACGGGTCAGCCGGGTACGACGGGCTGAACGGGTTGACCAGGTCGCCTACCGCCGCCAGTGCGGATCGCGGCCCGTCTGCCCCAGCACCCGCTCGAAGGCGGACGCGTCCTCCCCCACCTCGACGGGCTCGCCGAACACGCCGCCCTTGCGGGCCATCGGCGCCATCTCGGCGAGCGCGGGCCCAATCTCCTCGACGACCGCCGGGTCCGGCGTGAAGTCCTGTCCGGTGGCGCGGGCCAGGTCCCAGGCGTGCAGGGTCAGATCGCCCAGCGCCATGTTGGCGACGGTCCTGGCCGGGAAGCCCATGCTCCCGGTGGTGCCCTCCTCGGCGCCGGGTGCCGCCCACGCCGCGACGAGTGCGCCGGCCTCGTCGGCGAACCGGGACCGCCAGTCGCCCTCCATGTAGTGCGGTTCGGCGCCGAAGTCGGAGTCCTGCTTCGCGGCCAGCTTCTGGAAGTTGATCAGAACCTGGATGAGGTGATCGGTCAGATCGCGTACGTCGTACTCGGTACAGGGCGTCGGGTCGGACAGCCGGTCGTCGGTGATGCCGCGCACCACCGGCACGGCACACTTCGCCGCCGCGTCGAGCAGCTCACTGATGGGTTTCGTCATGCCTCGACGGTAGGCGCGGCAGAGCCCCTGCGTATTGAACAAACGCGACATAGGATCCGCGTCATGGCAGGTCCGCGCCGCGACACCAGGGGAATCGTCGAAGCCCGCGAGCTCTTCGCACGGGTCGACTTCCGCCGCCGCGAGCCCGCGCCCGAGCTGCGTCCGTATCTTGAGCACTACTGGCTCATCGACTGGGACCTGCCGGAGCCGTACGCCTCCCATGTCGTGCCGCATCCGTCCGTGAACGTGGTCTTCCAGCGGTACGGCGACAAGCCGCCGTGGGGCGAGGTCGCGGGCATCGGCCTGGGGCTGTTCACGCAGAAGCTGGAGGGGCGGGGGCGGGTGTGCGGGGTGCAGTTCCGCCCCGGCGGCTTCCGGCCGTTCGCCCCCGGGCGGCCCGTGTCCGACTGGACGGGGCAGCGCCTGCCGGTCGCGGACGTTCTCGCGGGCGCGGGCCCGGCCGCGATGGGCACGGGCCCGGACACGGCGGGCGCGATCCTCGGGCCGGAGGCGGAGGACGAGCGGGTCGCCGCGCTCGACGCCTTCCTGCTGGGGCTGGAGCCCGCGGCGGACCCGCAGGCGCTGCGCGCGATGGAGCTGGTCGATCTCGTGCGCAGGGACCGTACGATTCGGCGGGTCGCCGAGCTGGCGGAGGCGGAAGGGGTGTCGGCGCGTTCGCTGCAGCGGCTCTTCGCGGCGTACGTCGGGGTCGGCCCCAAGTGGGTCATCCTGCGCTACCGCATCCATGAGGCGCTGGAGCGGGCCGAGGCAGCGGAGGACGCCGCCACCGAAGGTGGCGGCGGGGGCACGGACGCCGACGCGCTGGACTGGGCGGCGCTGGCCGCCGAGCTCGGCTACAGCGATCAGGCCCATCTCGTACGGGACTTCACGGCCACGGTGGGCGTACCGCCGACCGCGTACGCGCGGCAAACCCCCTAGATCCCGTCAGTAACTCTCGGTGACGCCGACCGCGCCCGTGCCATGGACGGCCGCGTACCGCAGCACCCGAAGCGGCCCGTCCAGCAGCGTGCGCGCGTCGAAGCCGGGCTCGTCGCTCATGGCCGACATCCAGGCGTCGACACGGCCGATGATCTCGGTACGGCGGGGCCCGGTGACGGCGAGCACGGACTCGGCGTGCGGCAGGACGGCCCGTACCTCGGCGGCGGTCAGCAGGAAGTCGCCGAACCAGCCGGGGAGCCGGGCCGCGGCCTTGACCCCCAGGCCGTAACAGAGGGCGACGACCGGATCGCCCTTGCGGGCCGCGGCTGCGAAGGCGGCCTCCCCTTCCGCGTCCCGCAACAGGTCCATGCCCGCCTCCTTCATCGCGGCGACGGCCGGCGCGCTGGGCCCGCCACTGCGCGCGAAGGCGGCGAAGCGGAGGGCTGCGGGCGTGGGCCCGGGCGTGAAGTACGGTTCGCGGTCACCGCCGCCGAGCCACCACGCCAGATCCTCGGCGTAGCCCGGGGGCGTGCTCCACTCCCCCTCCAGGTGCGCGAAACGCCCGGGCAAGGCGGCGACTTCGGCATCGGGGACAGCGCCGATCGCCCACACACCGGTGAAGCTCATCCTCAGGACCCCCGGTTGTCAGACCCCCGTCTTACAGTGCGTGACATGGAGATCAAAGCATCGGCGGTACGGATCGAGCCATGGTCCGAGGACGACTTCGACCTTCTCCGGGCTGCGAACGCACCCGAGTTGATGGAACACCTGGGAGGCCCGGAGACGGAAGAGCAGCTGGTCAAACGGCACGCGCGCTATGTGGAGCTGAGCTCGGACCGTACGGGCAGGGGCCGGATGTACCGCATCGTCCTGGAGGAGACCGGGGAGTCGGTGGGCTCGGTCGGCTTCTGGGAGAGGACCTGGCAGGGCGAGGAGGTGTACGAGACGGGGTGGGGCGTCCTGCTCGGCTTCCAGGGGCGCGGGATCGCGACATCGGGCACGCGCGCGGTGGTCGAGGCGGCAGGCTCCGAGCACAAGCACCGCTATCTGCACGCGTTCCCGCCCCCTGACAACGGCCCGTCGAACGCTGTGTGCAGGAAAGTGGGCTTCGAGCTGCTGGGCGAGTGCGACTTCGAGTACCCGCCGGGCCATGTGGCGGTGTCCAACGACTGGCGACTGGACCTGTGGGGGACTCCGCTCACCAGCTGATGCGCGGCTGACGCGCAGCTGGTGCGGGTCTGCTTGACGAGAGGGCCACTTTCGCGGATATTTATCTGTGTCACGCAGATACTGCGCAACGCCGAGCAATGCGCAACTCCCTTAAGGAACCCCACCCATGACCGTCCTCGTCACCGGAAGCCGCGGCAAAGTCGGCTCCGCCCTCATCGCGCTCCTCCACGAGGCCGGAGCCGACGTCCGCGCCGCCTCCGCCGCCCCCGACGAGCTCAGCCTCCCGACGGGCGTCGAAGCCGTGCACTGCGCGCTCGACGACCCCGCGACCTTCCCGGCCGCCCTCGACTCCGTGACCTCTGTCTTTCTGTACGCCGAGCCGTCGCAGACCGGCGCGTTCCTCGACGAGGCCGCGGCGGCGGGTGTCGAACACATCGTGCTTCTCTCCTCCAGCTCCGTCCTCGATCCCGGCGCCGCCGACAACCCGATCGCCGCGTCGCATCTCGCCGTCGAGCAGGCGCTCGCCGCCTCGCCCGTCGAGGCAAGCGTGCTTCAGCCGGGCGCCTTCGCGGCCAACGCGTTCCAGTGGCGCTTGGCGCTGGAGTCCGCGGGCTCGATCGACCTGCCGTACCCCGGCAGTTACGGCGACCCCATCCACGAACGCGACGTCGCCGAGGCGGCGTTCGCGCTGCTCACCCGGCCGGAGCCGCGCGGCAGGACGTACCACCTGACCGGCCCGGAATCCCTCACCTTCACCGAGCAACTCGGCATCCTGGAACGCGCGGTCGGCAGCCCCTTCCCCTACGCCACCGTGACCCGCGAGGCGTGGAAGGCGGCCATGGCCGGATACATGCCCGGCGCCTTCGCCGACGGACTGCTCGACTACTGGGCCTCGACCGACGGCTCGCCCACGCCGCTGACCCACGCCGTCGAGGAACTGACCGGCCACCCGGCCCGCAGCTTCGCCGAGTGGGCGGCGGAGAACGCCGACGCCTTCAAAACGGCCTGGCTGACGCGGGCCGCCCGGTGACATGCTGGCGGCGTGAACGGACCGCAAATCCATCTCAGCGTCGCCCCTGAGCTGCGCCTCTTCGTCCCTTCGGAGCGCCGCCAGGGACGTACGGCCTTGGTCACCGACGGATCGGCGACCCTCGGCCATGTCATCGAGTCGCTCGGCGTCCCGCTCACCGAGGCGGGCCGGGTACTCGTGGACGGCCGCGAGGTGCCCGTCTCCCACATCCCGCGCACCGGCGAGACCGTCGAGGTGCTCGGCGTCGAACGGCCCCAGGAGGTCCCCGGAGCCCCGCTGCGCTTCCTCCTCGACGTCCACCTCGGCACGCTGGCGCGACGGCTGCGGCTCCTCGGCCTCGACGCCGCGTACGAGAACGAGGACATCGGCGACCCGGCACTGGCCGCCCTCTCGGCGAAGGAGCAGCGGGTCCTGCTCTCCCGGGACCGCGGACTGCTGAGGCGGCGGGAGATCTGGGCGGGGGCGTACATCTACAGCGACCGCCCGGACGACCAACTGCGGGACGTACTGGAGCGGTTCGCGCCGAGGCTCGCACCCTGGACCCGCTGCACGGCGTGCAACGGGCGGCTGACGGATGCCGACAAGGACTCGGTCCAGGACCAGTTGCAGCAGGGCACGCAGCGGACGTACGACGTGTTCGCGCAGTGCACGGCCTGCGAGCGCGTGTACTGGCGGGGCGCGCACCATGCCCGCCTGGAGGCGATCGTCGAAGAGGCACTGAGGGAATTCGGCGACGCCGCGGCGTAATTTCGGCCCGTCCGGCGCTCAGGCGGGGGGCGGCCGCATATCCAGCCCGTCTGGCGTTTGAGGACACGCCCGCAGGGCGTATGGGGGATCGGGGGCGGAGCCACCGGTTCGCGCCGCGAAGCCGGCGCGGGGGTCTGGGGGCTTGCCCCCAGACGCGGGATGGGGGTACCTCCCACGGCCGCCAGGCCGTAGGGGGAGGGCGGGTAGGGGAAAGCCCGCCGCAGGCGCCCCGCACCCGCACCCGCACCGCACCCGGCGGGCCCGCGCCCCCGCGTCAGAGCTCGCCGCCCCGCAACCGCTCCACCTGCGCCGCACTGAGCTCCACCGTCCGCCTCATATGCGCGGTGAGGAGCGCGATCTCCTCATCGCTGTACGCATCGAACATGGCGAACCACGAGCCGTTCAGCTTCTGCCACACCTCGCCGAACTCCGCCATGCGCTCGGGCACCAGCGTCACCAGCACCCGCCGCCGGTCCTCGATGTCGCGCTCACGCCGGACATATCCGGCCCGCTCCAGCCGGTCGACGAGCCGCGTCGCGGACCCGGTGGTCAGCCCGGTCAGCTCGGCGACACGTCCGGTGGTCACCGGGCCGGGCTCGAGCGCCAGCAGGTTGAGGCACTGCAAGTCGGTGGGATGCAGCCGCAGATGGTCGGCGAGGGCCTGGTTGAACAGGGCGTACGCGGCCATGTAGCGCCGCGAGGCGGTGGACAGCTCGTCCATCAGCCTGCCCCTACCGGCCGCACTCTTCTGCGTCATGCAGAGATTGTACGAACCAAACGCACACTCCCCCGCGACGGCACCGGCCACGGCACCCCTACAGCGCCTCCGCCGTCAGATACCGCTGAACCGTCGGCGCCAGCCAGGCGATCACCTCCTCCCGGGACATGTCGACGGCCGGCGGGAAGCGCAGCACATAGCGCACGAGCGCCATCCCGAGGATCTGCGAAGCGACGAGCGCGGCGCGGCGGGGAGCCTCGGCCGGATCGGGGCAGACCGCGGTGGCGACCGGCCCGAGCTGCCCCTTGAAGATCTCCTGCGCGCGCTCGGCGGCGGCCGCATTGGTGACGCTGGCCCGCAGCAGCGCGGTCAGCACCTCGTCCTGCTCCCACCGGTCGAGGAAGTGGGACACGAGGACCGCGCCCATGTGCTTGCCGGGCACGGCTCCCAGCGCGGGCAGGCGCAGGTCGAATTCGGAGGCCGCGGCGAACAGCCCCTCCTTGTTGCCGTAGTAGCGCATGACCATCGACGGGTCGATGCCCGCGTCGCGGGCGATGGCGCGGATGGTGGCGCGCTCGTACCCGTCGGCCGCGAAGCGCTCGCGCGCGGCTTCGAGGATCGCGGCCCTGGTGGCATCGGAGCGGCGGGGACCGCCGGGGGCTTCCGTCGTCATGCCAACAACTGTAGGCCAACAGGTGTTGACATGCCAGACCGGGCCGCTCTACATTTGCCAACAAGCGTTGACCAACAAGCGTTGGCATCCTGAGGAGGCAGCCATGACCGGCAAGCCCGGAACCGAAGCGACCACCCGCACGACCGGCACGACCCGCGGGGACGGCACCGACGTCCTCGTCGTGGGCGCGGGCCCCACCGGCATGCTGCTCGCGGGCGACCTCGCCGCCGCGGGCGTCCGGGTCACCATCATCGAGCGCCGCCCGCACGAGACCAGCAACATGACGCGCGCCTTCGGCGTGCACGCCCGCACGCTGGAGCTGCTGGACGCCCGGGGCCTGGCCGACGAGCTGGTGAAGACAGGCACGTCCATCACCGGCCTGCGGCTCTTCAGCCGGCTCTCCCTCGACCTCTCCCGGCTCCACTCCCGCTTCCCGTTCCTGCTCATCACCCCGCAGTACGAGGTGGAGCGTCTGCTGGAGCGCCGGGCGCTCGCCGCGGGCGTGACCTTCCGATACGGCACGGAACTGCTCGGCCTGAGCCAGTCCCCCAACTCCGGCGACTCCCGCGACTCCGGCGAGGTCACCGCTGAGGTCCGGGACGCCGACGGGACCCGGAGCACGCTGCGGGCCCGCTATCTGGTCGGCACGGACGGGGTGCGCAGCGCCGTGCGCAAGGCTCTCGACCTGCCGTTCCCCGGTGTCTCGGTGATCCGCTCGATCGTCCTCGCGGACGTCCGGCTCACGGAGGAGCCCGAGGGCCTCCTCACCGTCAACGGCACGGGCGACGCCTTCGCGTTCATCGCCCCCTTCGGCGACGGCTGGTACCGCGTCATGGGCTGGAACCGCAAGCGTCAGGTCCCCGACAGCGAGCCCGTCGAGCTCGACGAGGTCCGCGAGATCGCCCGCCAAGCCCTCGGCACCGACCACGGCATGCATGACGCTCGCTGGATCTCCCGCTTCCACAGCGACGAGCGCCAGGCCCCCTCCTACCGGAGCGGCCGCGTCTTCCTGGCGGGCGACGCGGCGCACGTCCACTCCCCCGCGGGCGGCCAGGGCATGAACACCGGCCTGCAGGACGCGGCGAACCTCTCCTGGAAGCTCGCCTCCGTCGTCAGGGGCCAGGCCCCCGACCCGGAAGCCCTGCTCGACAGCTACGAGTCGGAGCGGCACCCCGTCGGGGCGAGGGTGCTGCGCAGCAGCGGCACGATCGTCCGGCTCGCGATGGCCCACACCCCGCTCCAGCGCGCCACCCGCTCCCTCGCGTCCCGCTTCCTGAACGCACTGCGGCCCGCGTCCGCCCGGGCGATGGGCATGATCTCCGGCATCGGCATCTCCTACGCCGCGCCGCGCGGCGCCCACCGCCTCACGGGCAGGCGCGCGCCCGACCTGGAGCTCACGCAGGGCAGGCTCTACGAACTGCTGCGAGAGGGCCGGTTCGTGTCGGTGGCCCCGGAGGGCGAGACCCCCGCGGCACCGGCCGCCCCCGGCAGCGTCATACGGGCGACCTGGGCATCGGACCGCCGCGGTGAACTGCTGATCCGCCCCGACGGCTACATCGCCTGGGCACAGGGCCGCTGAATCGGCGGCCGGATGCGTGGCACAGGCGACCTGTCCGCCCGTCAGAAGACGTACTGGTCCCCGGTGGCGGGCGCCTCGCGTGGCAGGCTGCCCCCATGCTCGTCGTCCGTTCCGCAGCCCTCTTCCTCGTCGCCGCCGTCTTCGAGATCGGCGGAGCCTGGCTCGTCTGGCAGGGACTCAGGGAGCACCGGGGCTGGATCTGGATCGGCGCGGGCGTCATCGCCCTCGGTGCGTACGGCTTTGTCGCGACGCTCCAGCCGGAGGGCGAGTTCGGGCGGATCCTCGCCGCGTACGGCGGAGTCTTCGTCGCGGGTTCCCTCGCCTGGGGCATGGTCGCCGACGGCTACCGCCCGGACCGCTGGGACGTGATCGGGGCGCTGGTCTGCCTGGCGGGCATGGCATTGATCATGTACGCGCCACGGAGCCGCTGACGCCGGGCCGTCGCCCGCGAGACCCGCCGCCTATCCTGGGCCCGTATCGATCACATGCGCGAGGAGTAGGACATGACCGCCGCTGGGACCCCCGTCGCCGTCATCACCGGAGCCAGCAGCGGCATCGGCGCCGCCACCGCACGCGGGCTCGCCGCCGCCGGGTACCACGTCGTCCTCACCGCCCGCCGCAAGGACCGTATCGAAGGGCTCGCCGCCGAGCTCGCCGCCGCGGGCCACCGTGCCACCGCGTACGCCCTCGATGTCACCGACCGCCCGGCCGTCGACGAGTTCGCCTCATCTCTTGACCGCTGCGACGTCCTCGTCAACAACGCGGGCGGCGCACTCGGCGCGGACCCCGTCGCCACCGGGGACCCCGCCGACTGGCGCCAGATGTTCGAGGTCAACGTCATCGGCGCCCTCAACACCACCCAGGCGCTGCTCCCGGCCCTCACCTCCGGCGGCGACGGCACCGTAGTGATCCTCTCCTCCACCGCGGGCCTCGCGACCTACGAGGGCGGCGGCGGCTATGTCGCCGCCAAGCACGGCGCTCACATCCTCGCCGAGACCCTCCGCCTGGAGATCGTCGGCACCCCGGTCCGGGTGATCGAGATCGCGCCCGGCATGGTCAAGACCGAGGAGTTCGCCACGACACGCTTCCGCGGCGACGAGGAGAGGGCAGCCAAGGTCTACGCGGGCGTGGCCCAGCCGCTCACCGCCGACGACGTGGCGGACACCATCACCTGGGCGGTCACCCGCCCCTCGCACGTCAACATCGACCTCCTGGTGGTCCGCCCCCGCGCCCAGGCCTCCAACTCCAAGGTCCACCGCGAGCTGTAGGCCCATCCGTACTGTCTCCGAGGCCTGGATAGGTGGGCTCCGGACCCTCGACGATGCTCAGCAGAGCGCGATAATTCCCACCACCGTGTCCGCGGAACTGATGTCCCGGTCCATCGACACAGTGTCAGCGCTCTCCGGGCTGCAGGCATGGCGCACACCGCGCCGGTTCAGGCTTCGTCAGCGGGTGTCTCATTCACGTCGGAACCCGCGCTGACGTCTCGGCTCTGGATCGTTTCGGCTGCACGGTGCAGTTCGGTGAGCACCAGCCGTACGGCTCGCCGTGCGGCACGTTCGGGGCGGTGGAGCACATCGATGTGGCGTCGGGTGTGCACGCCGCTGAGAGGTCTGAGGATCAGTGCGGGGTGCGGACGTGTAGTCCAGCGGGGCATCAGGGCCAGGCCGCCTCCGGCGGCCACGACTTCGGCGACCACCGCGAATTCGTTGATGCGATGGACGATGTTGAGCCGCCGGTTCGCGGCAGTCGAGATGGCGTCGATGGTGGCCATCAGAGGAAAGCCGTCGTGAACGGTGATCCAGGGTTGATCCGCGACGTCTCGCGGCGTGAGGCGTCGTTCGGCGGCCAGGGGGTGGTCGGCCGGCAGGGCGATGTCGAGCGGTTCACGCAACAGCGTGCCGGCGGTGACCGTAGCCGGCCACGGTGGCGCGTGGTCGAGACGGTGGGCGAGTACGAGGTCGTAGTCCCGGGTCAGTCGCGGGAAATGGTCTTGCGCTACGTCCTCGTCGGCGAGCGAGAGCTGCGGGCGTCCAGGGCCGTCCTGGCCAAGCAGCAGTGGGAAGAATGCGGCGGCCGCGCTGTGGAAAGCCGCTACCGACACATCTGCGTCCGGCTGGTCGACGAATTCCTCGATGGCGTGCCGTGCCCTGGCCAGTGCGGTCTCCACCTCGATCGCCGCACCGGCCAGGGCTTGTCCGGCATCGGTGAGCACCAACCGCCGTCCGTCACGTTCGGTGAGTGGGACCGGGATCGAGCGCTGCAGCAGCCGTAGCTGTTGGGAGACTGCCGAGGGAGTCATCAACAGCGCCTCGGCGGTCGCGGTGACGCTTCCCAGCTCGCCGAGTTCCCGCAAGATCTGCAACTGCCGTTCATTCATCCTCTCAATGTAGTGATGCTTCAGGATTGCTGAAGAACCTCGTCCTTGGCTTCAGGGTGGAAGCATTGCAGCGTAGGGGGGTGTTCCACGCCCGCCGCACTGACGCAGTGCTTCTCCTTGTCGCCATCGTCTGGGGCTCCAGCTACCTGGCCGCGAAGACGGCCACCTATGCCCTGCCGGTCCTGATGGTGCTGTTCGCGCGGTACGCGATCTCCGCGATCGCCTGCCTCGCCCTCGTCGCCGCCCGCAGCCGGAAGGGGCGCTACACGCGAGATGAGGTTCGTGTCGGGGCATTGCTGGGGATCACACAGGCTGCTGTCCTGGTTCTTGAGACCTATGGCGTCGCGCACACCAGCGCGGCCAACGCCGGCCTGATCATCAGCCTCACCATCGTGCTGACCCCACTGCTGGACCGCACGGCAGGCAACGGGCGGCTGCCCCCGCGCTTCTTCGCCGCCACGGGCGTGTGCCTGCTGGCCGTCGCACTGCTCATGTCCGGCAGCGGCTTCCACACTCCCCGGATCGGCGACCTGCTGATGCTCGCCGCCGCAGTGGTGCGCGCAGCGCACGTCGCGCTCGTGGGGCGACTCACGAAGGGCCGCGTCGTGCGGCCGTTGCAGCTCACGGCCGTCCAGACGGTTGTCGGCTCGGCGCTGTTCGTCATGCCGGCCGCGAGCGGCATGTCGGCGCTCACTCAGGTCGATGCCGTGGTCTGGGGCCGGCTCGTCTATCTCGCCCTGTTCTGCAGCGTGTTCGCCTTCCTCGCCCAGACGTGGGCGGTGCAGAACAGCTCCGCCAGCCGGGCCAGTCTGCTGCTGGGCACTGAACCGGTCTGGGCCGTCGCGGTCGGCATCGGCCTCGCCGGTGAAGAGTTCACCACCCTCGCCGGCCTCGGGGCGGCGCTCATGGTCACCGGAACGTACTGGGGGCAGAACATCGAACGCGCCCACCGCACCACCAGCAACGAGGAGACCCCATGCCGGACAACAGCACCTACGAGCGTCTGATCAGCCTGCTCGACAACACCACAACCGCGTACAAACTCATTGACCATGAACCGGAAGGCACGACCGAGACCGTCAGCGCACTGCGCGGACACCCAGTGTCGGAAGCAGCCAAATGCCTCATCCTGATCGTCAAGATCGACCGGCGAGTCACTCGCTATGTGCTGGCGGTCGTCCCCGGGGACCGGCGTGTGGACCTCAACGCCATCCGCACGCTCTTCGCCGCCCGCTACGCCGGATTCTGCGACGCAGCCACTGCCGAGCGACTGGCCCATGCCGTCCCCGGCACCGTCCTGCCCTTCAGTTTCGACCCTGAACTTGAACTCGTCGCAGACCCGGACGTCATTGCGCAGCCGCGCCTTTACTTCAACGCCGCCCGCCTTGATCGCTCGCTGTCCATCTCCGGCGCGGACTACGCAAGGCTCGCCGAGCCGCGCGTCGAGCGCATCACCAGTCCGGGCTCGAACTGACGCACCCCACGGCCCGCTGATCCGGCCCCATCCCGACGGCGGCTGTCCCTCCGCCGAGCTCCGCCGGCCTGCGTTGACCGGTCGCTGACGCGCCGCCCGGCCGACAACGTCACGGCACCTGCCTCCCGCCCCTGATCTCGGGCAACCCGGACCGTGGGCGGGGCGCTCTCGGGCGATCCGCCACCGCCGCGCTCGTCCGGACCGCAGCCGGGGCCGGATCAAACAGCTCGCACAGTGCCTCCGCGTACGACTCCCCGCCCGGCTCACCCGCCAGATGCAGGAGTCCGGGACCTTTGGCGCGGTCCGGGGTTGTTTGTCGCGGAAGCGGGCGCTATCCGTGTCATGAACCCCTATACGCCGGAAACCCGCCCGCTCAGGGGACCCACTTGTACTTGCCTCCGCCGACCCATCGCACGACCGCGGGATCGTCGACGTCGAGATGGGTCAGCCCCGCCCTGTGCGCCAGCCTGATCACATCCAGCATGGTGTAGGCGGGCCCGGCCACCTCCCCGTTGATCTCCACCAGGCGGTACGACGGGTCGCTCGGCACCACGCCGAGCACGACGACGGGGGCGGGGTGGAACTCCTCTTGAGCATCGCTGGTCATGCTTACAGCGTGTGGCAGGGACGCGACGCGCACATGTCGAGCGGACCAGCGGGTGTGGGGACGCCGCTACGTTGCCCCTGGGTCAGACATGGAGTTCCGGCGCGCGCCGCTGAGGGCGGCCGAGCGGCTCGCGCGTGGGCGATGGCAGTTGATCCCGGGGTCGCCCTACCCCGGCGCCGGCAGTGCGGAAGCCGATAGCTCGCGGTGCCTACGCCTTGGGCGCCTGCGAGATGCGCACCATGTTGCCCGAGGGGTCCCGGAACGCGCAGTCGCGCGGGCCCCAAGGCTGGTCGATGGGCTCCTGCAGCACCTCGGCACCGGAGGCCCGCACCTTCTCGAAGGTCGCGTCGAGATCCTCGGCGCGGAACACGATCATCGGCAGGACTCCCTTGGTCAGCAGCTCCTGCAGAGCGTCGCCATCGGCCTGGGATCGGCCGGCGTGCGGCTCGGAGAGCACGATCTCCAGGTCCGGCTGGGACGCGCTGCCGAGGGTGATCCAGTGGAACCCGCCCGAGGCGACGTCATTCCGCACCTCAAGGCCGAGCGCGTCGCGGTAGAAGGCGAGCGACTCGTCCGGGTCGTTGACGGTGACATGGCAGTACTGGAGTGAAATGGTCATGGTGCCAAGGCTAGGTCCCCTCCGGCCCCGGCTGCGCGGGCCGCTTCTGCGATCCCGCTCGGTTGCTCCCTGGTCGGCCGGGTGCGCATCTTGGCCACGCACGCGGGCATCGCCGTTACGGCGCGGTGCTCACGGGCCCGGTACGCGCTCGGCGTCACCCCCACGAGCTCGGTGAAGCGCGAGCTGAACGAGCCGAGGGAGGTGCAGCCCACCGCCATACACGCCTCGGTCACACTCATGCCCCCGCGCAGCAGCGCCATCGCCCGCTCGATGCGCCTGGTCATCAGGTAGCTGTACGGCGTCTCGCCGTAAGCCGCCCGAAACGCCCGGGAGAAGTGCCCCGGCGACATCAGCGCGTGGCGAGCCATGGTCGGTACGTCGAGCGGACGCGCGTACTCCCGGTCGACCAGATCCCGCGCTCGGCGCAGGCGCGCAAGGTTGGCAAGGTGTTGCTGATCCATGAGACGAGGCTACCGTTCCACTCTGACAGCAGCCCTGCTGACCTGCACGGATGAGACTTGGCGGGGGTTATGCCCGCGCGACCGAGTCCACGGAGTTCCTCCATGCCGTTTGACGTTCAGCCGTGCCTCAAGGGCGAATTGGTCGAACTCAGGCCGCTCCGCGCGGAAGACTACGCAGACCTCTTTGCCGTCGCGGCGGACCCGCTCGTCTGGGAGCAGCATCCCGACCCGGAGCGATACCAGGAATCGGCGTTCAGCGGCTTCTTTCGCGACGCCCTGGAATCCGGAGGGGCGTTGGCCGTCATCGACAACGAAGACGGCCGTCTCATCGGGTCCTCGCGCTACCACGGCTACGACGAGGAGCGCGACGAGGTCGAAATCGGCTGGTCGTTCCTGGCCCGGTCACACTGGGGCGGCGTCTACAACCGTGAGCTGAAACAGCTCATGCTGAACCATGCATTCCGGTACGTCAGCAGCGTCATCTTCCTCGTCGCGCCCGGCAACGTGCGTTCCCAGCGTGCTGTGGAGAAGATCGGTGGCGTAGGAGCGGGCGCACGGCTCGACGGGAGTGGACAGCGCAGTCTCCTCTACCGGATCGAGGCTTCCACCCGGCCTTGAGGATGTCCGATTCGTCGCATGGCGTCAGAATTGGCGATATCTGCTGTTTCTGCCGGATCGGAGACATCCATGAAGGACCTCAAGTTTGAGCAGAAGCGCTCGCTGTCACGCCTTGAGGCGGCTGATCAGCTCACGGCGCTCGCGGCCGCACTGAGGCACGGTGGTGATGCCGATCTGGAACTCGGCCCCGGGAGGCTGAGCCTGCGGATCCCCGACGACCTTCGCAGTGAGATAGAGGTCGAGGTCGGTAACGGGGAGATCGAGCTGGAGATCGAGTTCAAGTGGCCGACCGCACAGACCCGGGCAGCGCCATCGCAGGCGGCGGCAGGCGCAGAGTAGACGCGCCGCCGCGCGTCGGCATGTGTGTGACGGTGCGGGGCGAGCAGCGCGGTCAGGTCGTCGTCGAGCCCGCATGATCCCCAAGTCGCCGCTGCCCGCCCGGATCGCGCCCTGGCTCTACGGTTCCGTGGAACGGGGCTGGGTGGTCGGGATCCGCTGGGTGAAGAACATGGCGAGGAGGGCGGCGAGAGCGAGGATGGCGAGTGCGGCGCGCAGGCCGTCGAGCCTGGCTGCCTCGTTCGCGTCGAGCGCAGCCTGCGTCACTTCCTTGCTCGTGCCCGCCTCGTCGAGGGCGTCCTTGAGCTGGGCGTCCGACAGGAAGGGCACGCCGCTTTGAAGTTCGACGGTCGCCCGGCTCTTGACGTCGGCCGGGATCGCCTCGTTCTGCTCGACGCTGGTCAGGAACGAAGCCGTCAGCGCGGCGATCAGGATCGACCCGGCGAGTGCCGTACCGATCGAGGCGCCGAGGTTGGTGACGGCGTTCTGGATACCGCCGACCTCCGCGCTCTGCTTGTCGGGAACTGCGGACACCGTGACCGACCCGAGCTGGGACGCCAGCGCGCCCATACCGAGCCCGATCAACAGGAGGGGGATGGTGACGATTTCCGCACCGGCGTCTGCGTCGAGCGCGGCCATCAGGACCACAGCACCCGCGAGCAACGCAAGGACCCCGAGCCGGACCACGCGTCGCGGTGAGACGTTCGGAAGGAGACGCGGGATCAGGATCGCGGCGGCGAGCAGTGTCAGCGAGAGCGGCAGGATGCGTGCCCCGGTCTGGAGCGCGGACAGGCCGAGCGCGACCGAGAGGTAGAGCGGTACGACGAAGAAAACGCCCATCTGCACGAGGTACTGGAAGAAGAACATGGTCAGGCCGCCGGTGAGCTGTCTGTTCCGCAGGAGCGCCGGGTCCACGAGGGGTTCCCTGCGCTGCTCCACCAGGCGGGCCTCCCAGCGCAGGAAGAGCCAGATCAGCAGCAGACCTGCAAGCATCAACCACACGACCAGCGAGATCCCCAGCCAGGAGGGCGCGTCGGGCTTCGGCCGGAACCAGCCCCATTCGTCCGAGCGGAGTACGCCGTAGACGAAGATCCCGAGCCCGAGCGCGGAGAGCGCGGCGCCGACGAGATCGAGGGGGTGGCGTTGGCCGGTTGGCGCGTCGGCGATACGGCGGGCGAGCACCAGGATGCCGAGCACGATGACAACCTCACCGGCGAAGACCCAGCGCCAGGAGAAGTACGTCGTTGCGACACCCCCGATGATCGGCCCGACCGCGATCGCCACAGCTCCTGCGGCCGCGACGAGTCCATAGGCGGCGGGGCGGCGTTCCGCGCCGAAGTTGCCGGCGACGAGCGCCACGATCGCGGGCAGGATGAGCGCCGCCCCGACGCCTTCGAGGAACGACCAGCCGAGCAGGAGAACCGGCAGGTTCGGGGCGAGCGCCGTCGTCAGGGATCCGCAGCCGTAGATGCAGCAGCCGATCATGAACGCGCGCTTACGGCCGATGATCACGCCGACCTTGCCGCCAGGGATCATGAACATCGCCATCACGAGGGTGTAGGCCGTGATCGCACCCTGGATCCCGGTCACCGTTGTGCCGACGTCGTCAGCCACCGTCGCGATCGAGACGTTCATGACGGAGCTGTCGAGCGCCATCAGGAACTGCCCGGCCGCGAGAGTCAGCAGGACGAGTCCTGCCTTCGTCGAACTCCCCGTGCCCGCTTTGGATGTCATGGGGCGCATCGTCCCAGCGCGCCCGGCAGCGGATCCTCGGCCCGCCTCGGAGGTCAACCGGTTGGCGGACACTTTCGCGCCGATTCCCCGCCGCCGGGCCCGGTCCTGTCCGCGGACCTCCAGAGGCGGGGCGGAAGAGGGGGCAGGTCAGCGTGGCCCCGCGCCGGAACCGGATCCGGGCCCGGGGTGTGTGAGCTGCTGCCGCAACGCGGCGATCTCGGCTTGCAGAGCGGCGACGTCGTTCTTGTCGGCCGCCTGGTCGCCCTCGCGCAGGCTGACCAGCAGCGAACCGCTCGGCTCCAGGCTGACCGAGGTGGTCTCGGAGACATCGTCGCCGCCCTGCCGTTTGACCGCGACATCCAAGTCCGCGCGGTTCAGTCCGCTGCGCTTTACCTCGGAGGGCAGCCACTGCCCGTCGCGCGCGAGAATGACAGGCGATCCCTCGAGCAGGCGGCCGAGCCGGCTGGACAGCGAGGCAGCCCGGACCACGAGTGCGTTCACCGCGAGCAGCACGGCAGCGGCGAAGGCGGCTCCGGCCACGGAATTGTCGGGTCCGATGATGGCGTTCTGCACCACGTTGGCCAGCAACAGCATGACCACCAGGTCAAAGGTGTTGAGCTGAGCCAGCTCCCGTCTCCCGCCCCACCGGAGCAGCACCAGGACCACCAGATAGACCAGCACGGTGCGCACCGCCTTCTCGCCGTACGAGATGCCCACGCTCATCAGGTCATGCCACATCGCGTCTCCCGCGTCTCTTCGGTCCGCCCACTTGCTCATCGGCGGCTTGCCCCAACCCTCTTGACCGGCCATCAGGCGGACGGCTCGACTGTCGCCCGCGGCTCAATGAGGCAGACGACGACCCCCGTCTGTGTCAGAGACGGCACCGGGGTGAAAGAGGGCGCGGGCCCGGGCCCTGTCGATGGGCTCGTCCTCAGGCAGCTGCAGGAAGTGGTTCAGCTGCCATATCTGTGATTTGCGGGCCTGGCGGTTGCTGGTCGTCACCCATGGCGGATAGACACGGAATGCCCGTTTCCCGGAGGAACCGTTCTTTGACACGATGCCCCGTTCGCAGAGGACGTCTCGCGGGAACACGAACTGCCCGAACCGTCGACCATCGCGAGTGCTGATGACGAACAGATCAACGGCATCCTCGGCGTCGAACGGCTGGATCGGCCCGCTCGCCGACCTCTTCCACACCGTGACGAACTGACCGACCTTCGTCGGGGTTGTCTTGGCCACACGGAACCTGACCGAGAAGCCGTCCAGGGTGAACTCGCACGCCCCGTACTCAGCGCTCTCCTCTTCAGGCACCGGCCGCGAGCACGTGAACCCGCTCGGGTCATACGCCAGCTCCCTCGCCGCCAACAGATCACTCGGGATCCCGACCCCGCACGGCCAAGCCCCAGGGTCACGGGCGCAAATCTCCGAAGGGACATCACGTTCCAACGCCATTCCCACATCCTGTCGCCGCTGGCCATCGAACAAATTAACGAGGCTAGCCTGCCAAAGCCCCGGGGGCGGACAGCAGAGAGCCCCGGACCCAATCCGGGGCTCTGTCGATCACTTGGTGTGCTGTTCCTCAACCCTTCACGCACACGACCTGCTTCAGCTTCGCGACCACCTCGACCAGATCCCGCTGCTGCTCCATCACCTTCTCGATCGGCCTTTACGCACCCCGAAGGCACCGCTGCCCGCCCGGATCGCGCCGTTACCCGTGACCAGCAGGTCCATGCCCTCGTACCGCTCCTCCGCCACGTAGTTGTGGTGACTACAACTGACCGGCTCCTCCAGGCGAGTTCGCGGCGGCCGCGCGCCGCGCAGAACGCGACGCCGGAGGTGTAGGGGGTTCCCTCATGCTTCGGCCGGTCCGACACGGAACGCTGATCAAGGCAACTGGCTGCCGTGGCGGCGAACCGAACAGAAGGACACCCATGAGACGTCTCTCCGTAATCCGCAACGCAGGGCGCGCAGTGCTCGCGTCGGGAATCGTCGCGGCGCTGCTATCGGGCGGCGTCGCGCATGCCACGGATGCCGAACCGAAACCGGCAGGCACGGCACCGATCAGCAACTCCGCCAGCGGGCCGTCGATCTCCGCCGACGGCCGCTACGTGGCTTTCGCTTCGCTGGCAAGGGACCTGGTGCCCGGCGATACCAACCGAGCGGACGACGTGTTCGTGCGCGACCGGCAGACCGGCGTCATCACCAGGGTCAGCGTCGACTCCGCGGGCAACCAGGCCAACAACGTGAGCCGGAATCCGTCGATCTCCGCCGACGGCCGCTACGTCGCGTTCGAGTCCTTCGCGACGAACCTGGTAGCCGGTGACACCAACCGCTACCGCGACATTTTCGTGCACGACCTGCAGTCCGGTGAGACGACCAGGGTCAGCGTCGGAAGCCACGGCGAGCAGAGCGACAGTGAGGGTTTCCATCCGTCGATCTCCGCCGACGGCCGGTTCGTCGCGTTCGACTCTCCCGCGTCGAACCTGGTGTTCGGCGACACCAACGACATCCACGACGTCTTCGTGCGGGACCGGCAGACCGGTGAGACCACCAGGGTCAGCGTCGATTCGAACGGTCGCCAGGGCGACGACATCAGCC
Source organism: Streptomyces sp. NBC_00322 (assembly GCF_036147535.1). NCBI lineage: Bacteria > Bacillati > Actinomycetota > Actinomycetes > Kitasatosporales > Streptomycetaceae > Streptomyces > Streptomyces sp. NBC_00322. The sequence goes on from NZ_CP108019.1 coordinate 3,935,691, forward strand.
AACTGCCGTCGATTTCGGCAGACGGGCGCTACGTCGCTTTCTCCTCCGGGGCGAAGACACTGTCCCTGTTCCCCGACAACAACCACGCGGACGACGTGTTCGTGCACGATCGGCTGACCGGGTACACCGACCGGATCAGCGTCGGTCCCGACGGCAACGAAGGCAATTCCGCCAGTCGCACGGCGACCATCTCGGCCGACGGCCGCTTCGTCGCGTTCGAATCCACGGCGTCGAATCTGGTGGCGGGCGACACCGGCGGTCCGATCGACACCGACATCTTCCTGTACGACCGGGTTACCCGGACGACGACGCAGGTGAACCTTGGCCCCAATGGCCTGAGCGACAGCAAAACCCCCGGCCAGGAGCGGACGACGCTCTCCGCCGACGGCCGCTACATCGCGTTCGTGTCCGGCGAGGACAAGCTGGTCACCGGCGACACCAACTCAAGCTGGGACGTGTACGTGCGAGACCGGGTGACCGCCACCACGACCAGGGTCAGCGTCGCCAATGACGGCTCGCAGAGCGATGGGTACAGCTACAGCCCCTCGATTTCGGCCGACGGCCACCACGTCGCTTTCACAACCAGCGCGACGAACCTGGGCGGTGACGGCACCAGCCGGAAGTTCAACCTGTACGTACGCGGCCTCGGCAACTGAGTTGTTGGCTGCCGTGGCGTCCTCAATCACGCGCCACGGCGGCCCACACGCCGGCCAGAGCAGCACGACCGGAGACGCCGACCTTCGCGTAGGCCCGGCCCAGGTGGACTTCGACGGTCTTGGGACTCAGATGCAGCCGGAGGCCGATGTCCCGGTTGGTCAGGCCGTCCGAGACCAGGTTGACGATCTCGACCTCACGGGCGGTCAAGTCGAACCGCTCGGCGCCGCTTTCGGGCCGGGGGCCGCGCGCGTTCAGGCGCCGCTCCTCGCGCGCGACCTGAGGCAGGAACAGTTGTGCGTCACACCGGGTGAACAACGCACGGGCGGACACGAGGTGCGCACGGGCCTGGTCGATCGCCCCGCTGCCGCCGAACGCCGTCGCGGCGAGCAAGTGCGCCCGCCCGGCCTCCACGGCCGCTCCGATCCGGCCGAACGTGCCGGCAGCGGCGACAGCGAGCGGTGCGGCTGCCGCCGGATCCGTTGGCAGCGTGGCGATCGCGCGGGCCTGCTGTGCCATGGCGGTGCGCAGCGGAAGCTCGAGCTGGCCGGCCGCGTCCTCCGCTCGGTCGGCCCATGCCACGGCCGCGGCAACCCGGCCGGCTGCGACCTCCGCCTCCGTGAGCATCAGGTACACCAATGGCCTGGTGCGCAGGCCCACCGCGGGCAGCTCGGTCCCACCGCCACTGGTGAGCAGCAGCTCGATGCAAGCGTGCGGATCACCCGAGTGCAACATCGCCTGCGCCAGCATTGCCTCGGCCTGGCCACTGCGCCAGGAACTCATGGCCGTCGCCTGGTCGTCGACGATGATGGCCTCCTTACCCAGGCGGATGGCCTCGGCCAGGTCGCCGCGCCAGGTGGTGATCCAGCACCCGAAAGTCAACGCCATGACGCGCAGCTCCTCGCTGCCGGTCAGTTCCGCCGACTCCAGGCTGTCGTCGAAGCAGGTCGTCGCCGCCGCCAGCTCGCCGAGGTAGGCATGCACCATGCCGCGGATCGCGGTCAGCAGCGCGATCTTGTGGGACTGCCTGCTCGCGCGAGCCAGTTGCAGGCCACGGCTCATGTGCCGGCTCGCAGCCATGAGCCGGTCGGCGGAGACTTCCGACCAGCTCAGCCAGAACGCCGCATCGATGTCGCGGACCAGGTCGCTGTCGGGCAGCGCGTCCAGGAGTGCGGCCGCCTCGTCCAGCCGGTCCGCCCGCCGGTCGATGAGCGTTGCGGCCGACAACGCCGTCGCCAGCAGCATCGGATCCCCGACTTCCCGCGCGGCGGCGATCGCCTCGGCCACGCGGTCCTGTCCGTGCTCGCGCTCGACACTTTCACCGGCAACGAGCGCGACGAGCAGGAAGGCCGCCGAGTGGGCGTCAACACCTTCGACGCGTTTCCACTCGCTGTGCAGCATCGCCCTGGCCTCGGTGTAGCGCCCGAGGATCTGCTCCACCGTCGCACAGGCCCGCGCTGTCTGTGCCCGGATCTGGGTGAGTTCGGCAGGCAGGAGCCGCAGCACCTCGTGCATGGTTTCCCTGGCCTGCCGCAGGTCGCCCGTGGCACCGAGTGCGTGCGCCAGCCGGCCGAGCAGGATGAGGCGCTGCGGCGTGGCCGACTCCGAGTCGGGGAGCAACCGGATGGCCGCCCGCAGGAAGTGCCCGGCGGTCGCCGGCGTGGTGTGCATCGTCGCCTCGGCCGCCTCGGTGAGCGCCGCGACCGCCTCGAGGTCACCGCGGACGGCGGATCGCTCCACGTGCCGGGCGAACTCGGCCGGCGGCGCGCCCCGGCTCCGGAGTGCCGACGCGGCCCGGCCGTGTGCCTGAAGCCGCCAGCCCGGACCGGCGTCCTGGTAGGCGACGCTGCGCACCAGCGGATGCCGGTACCGGAACCGGCCGGTCGCGCCGTCCAGCCGCACCAGGTCACGCTCGGCGAGCCGATCGAGCGCGGCGAGCACGGACCCGGCGTCCATTGCCGCCGTTTCGGCGAGCGAATCAGCCTCGAAGTCGTCACCCACGACCGCGGCGGCGTGCGCGACGACGCGCTCTTGCGGGGTCAGCGCGGCCAACTCGGCGGCGAGCACCGCGTGGACCGCCACGGGGATCGCCCCGTCGGGGTGGAGCGCCGTATCACCGACGGCGATACCCCGCTCACTGGCCCGCACCAGGGCTTCCAGGTAGAACGGGTTTCCGCCACTGGCCTGGTAAAGCTCTTCCCGCCGCGAACGGCCCAGACCTTCCGGCATGAGGTGGCCGGCATCGGCTTGGCTCAGCGGCGCGAGTTCCAGCAGCTCGGCCCCTCCGTCGGTCGCGGCGCGGGACAGCGCGTGCCACAGCCGCAGCGACGTCTGCCGGGGCCTGCCCGCCAATGCCAAGACCAGCCGCGCCTGGGGCGGGTGGCGCAAAAGGTGGTCGAGCAGCTCGACCGAACCCTCGTCCGCCCAGTGCAGATCGTCGAAGACGAGCACCAGCCCGGACGGCTCGGCGACCAGCTCCAGCAACGCCCGAACCGCCCGGTGCAGCCGGTACCGCTCCGCGTCGACCAGGTCGGCGGGGCCGGCGGCGGGAATCGCCGGGAACACGGACGCGAGAAGTGCAAGCTGCTGTTGCCCGAGGGCGGCGAGACGCTCCGGGCCCAGCTCGGCGAGCTGGTCGTCGAGCGCGTTGACGAACACACCGAACGGGATGTGGGACTCGAACTCCGCCGCGCGTGCGCTGCGGACCGTCCATCCTGCTGTGTTCGCGAGCTTCCCCAGCTCCATCAGCAGCCGGCTCTTGCCGATCCCCGGTTCACCGGTGACCGCGACGCACCCGGTGCCGCCTTCGCCCGCCAGCACCGCGCGCAGGATCGCGACTTCTCGCGCCCGGCCGGGAAATCCGCCGACGGGTTCCCCTCTCACTTCGGCTGTCATGCTGGCGTCGACTCACTTTCCGTCTCGACCAGGCCATGGTCTCGACACTCACGCGCCCTCAGCAGGGGCCCACCCGATCACAGACCGTGAAGTTCCCCCCTGACCTTGGACAGCGTGTTCTTACGCTGCGGGGGGGTGAAGTCGTGTGCAGCCTGGTCCGGGTTTCGAGGGGGGTGAGGTACCCGAACTCGGGGTGTCTGCGGAGCGTGGTGCGGTTGTACTCGACCTCGATGAAGCGGAAGACGTCGGCGCGGGCCGCGTCGCGGCTCTCCCAGAGGGTGGTGCCGATCTCCGCTTTCAGCAGTCCGAAGAAGCTCTCCGCTGCGGCGTTATCGTAGCGTATGCCAGTTCTTCCCATGCTCTGCCTCAGATCCAACTCCCTTACCAGAGCACGGAATTCACCGCTCGTATACTCGCTGCCGCGGTCGGTGTGCATGATGCAGCCGGCCTGGAGCGCGCCCCGGCCGGCGGCCATGCGCAGGGCGTCGGTGACCAGCTCGGCGCGGTGGTGCTCGGCCATCGCGTACCCGATGACTTCGCGGGTCGCCAGGTCGATCACCGTGGCCAGGAACCACCAGCGCTCGACCGTCGCCAGATACGTGATGTCCCCGACCAGCTTCGTGCCGGGCCGTGCGGCGGTGAAGTCCCGCCCGACCAGCTCCGGAGCCGGGGCGGCCTTGATGTCCTGCGTGGTCAGGTGGCGGCTTACAGACACCCCAACGAGCGGAAGGCCCCGGACTGCTATCAGTCCGGGGCTTGTCGATCAGGTGGTGTGCTGTTCCTCAGCCCTTCACACAGATGACCTGCTTGACCTTCGCGACCACCTGCACCAGGTCCCGCTGCTGCTCCATCACCTTCTCGATCGGCTTGTACGCACCCGGAATCTCATCCACCACGCCAGAGTCCTTACGGCACTCCACACCCCGCGTCTGCTCCTCCAGATCCTTCGTCGAGAACCGCCGCTTCGCCGCATTCCGGCTCATCTTCCGACCCGCCCCGTGCGAAGCCGAGTTGAACGACGCCGGGTTACCCAGGGTCGCGACGTTGAAGACGCTGCCACAGCCCCCGCACTCCGCGCGGCCGAAGAGGTACGTGATCCCTGCCGCGAGGGTGCTTTGACCTTTCGCCCCCTGAGCGTCGGGGAGGGACAGCCGCCATCGTGGAGGGGACCCGCGGGACGGCGCCGTGGAGGTTGCGATCCTTGGCCGTCCCGCCGGCACCCGTGTACGCGTCGGAGGGGCGGGGTGTGCTCGGCGGCCCGCCCCTCCGGCGGTCAGTCCAGCTGTGTGATCCCTGGCAGCGAGCCCGTCGCCGCCGCGTTCGCCGCGGGCAGGGCGGTCGGGAAGACGCGCACATCGCTCACCGAGCCATTGGCGTACTCGCCGTACGCGCTCTGGTACAGCCGGCGGCCGATCTGCACCCCGCCGTCGGCGTTCCACGTCGTACCCGCGTACGCCTTGGTCGCCGAGAGCTTGCCGTCGACGTACAACAGCAGCTGGTCCGCGGCCGCGTCGTATACGCCGACGAGGTGGGTCCACTTGCCGACCACGGCCGGGGCGCCGTACGCCGCGGAGAAGGCCGGGCTGGCGGTGTCGTCGTGGTGTCGGCCGAAGGCCCAGACCTTGGCCCCGGATGAGTAGTAGAGCTGGAAGCCGTTGGCGTTGCCCGCGCCGTCCGACTGGGAGACGAATGTCGAGTTGCCGGTCGCCGAGCCGAGTTTGACCCAGGCCGAGACGGTGAAGCTGCCCGAGGTGTCCACGGCCGGTCCGGTCGTGGCCGCGTACCCGGTGGTTCCGGACAGGTTCAGCACCTTCCCGCGGCCGGCGTCCGTGTTCCAGGCGTACGCGCCTGTGAGCGCGGCGTCGAGGGCCCCGGGGTCGTCGGCCACGGTGGAGCCGGCGCCCTCGTCGAGGCGCCACTCGTGGGTGGCGGTGTTGCCGACCGCGCCCAGGGAGGCGGGGGCGGTGAACGCGGCCATGGTGCCCGTGGGGGCGGCGCCCGCGTACTCGATGAGCTGGCCGGCACTGTCGACCGCGTACAGCTCGGGGTGGCCGTCGGGTCCGCCCGCCGGGCTGTTGAGGTCGCCCGGGGACATCACCGAGGGGTACTGGCCCGACCAGAGGACCGGGGACAGCGCGGTGGGCGAGTTGGTCTGCCAGCCGGCGGCCGCCCCTGTAGTCCAGTTCTGGGCGGCGGTGCCGTTGCAGGTGTAGATCTGCGGCTGGGCGCCCGGGGTGTTGCTGCCGTTCGGGTCGTCCAGGCACTTGCCGGACTGGGGGTTCACCAGGCTGCCCGAGGCACCGAGGGTCCACTTCTGGGACCCGCCGCCGTTGCAGGACCACAGCTGCACCAGGGTGCCGTTGGCGGTGCCGCCGCCGTTGACGTCGAGGCAGCTGCCCAGCGCGCGGAGCGAGCCGTCGGACATCAGCGTCCAGGTCTGGGCGCGGGTGCCGTTGCAGGCCCACGTCTGGACCTTGGTGCCGTTGGCGGTGTGCGCCTGATAGACGTCGAGGCAGAGCTTGCCGCCGCCGGCCGCCGCCACGGCGGAGGTGAGGGCCGTGTCCACCGGGGCGTGCAGCAGCGCCGGCACCAGGGTGTCGGGGTCGACGGTGATCGGGAAGCTGAGCACCGAGCCGCTGCTGTCGTCCCGGGCCCACAGGACGGGCGAGCCGCCGGTGACGCTGCCCTTGCCGTCGTCACCCGTGGTGAGGGTGCCGCCGACGGTACCCGGGCCGAGGAGGGTGAAGCCGGACCAGTCGCCGTCGCCGAGCAGCAGCGGGTGCTTGAAGTGGCCGCCGCCGTCGGTCTGGTAGATCCACAGTTTCTTGCCCTCGACGGTGATCACCGCCGGATAGTTGGTGGTGTTGCCGTACGGGTTGCCGGGCGTCACGAGCTGCTCGAGGTTCCAGGAGGTGCTGTTGTACCCGGCGGTGCGGCAGCGGGCGTCGTCCGCGACCCGCTCGACGGGCTCGCAGGCGTCCTTCGGTACAACGTCGAAGCGCTTGCCCATGAAGCCCGCGTACGTGGAGTACGGCTGGCGCGGGAAGGCGTCGTCGGCGGCCGGGTCGAGGTCGTTCTTGACGATGTAGAGCTGGTGGGTCTGCTTGTTGTATGCGAACAGGTCGTCCACGTCGGAGCCGTGCAGGTTGCCGCGGTGGGCGATGAGGTAGTTGTTCCAGCCCGTCCCGTCCGGGGACTGCGCCGCGGTCGAGACCGTCGCCGGGCCGGCGGCCGGGGCGGTGGGCTCGGTCTGCGGGGCGGTCTGCGCCGGGGCCACCGGCTGCGCGGCGTCGGTGTTGCCGGGGAGGAGGACCAGGTCGCCGGTGCGGGTGGTGGCCAGGAGGTCGGGGACTCCGTCGCCGCTTATGTCACCGGGGGTGATCTTGGTGGCCGGGTTCCACGGCACGGTGTACGTGTAGCCGACCGGGGACTGCGAGAGGTTGCCGGCCTTGTCCACGGCGGCGACGTACAGGGTGTGGACACCCCAGGCCGTCACCGGGACGGTCAGCTTCGCGGTGGCGTCGCCGGAGCCGTTGGTACCGCCGACGGGGACCGAGGTGCCGGCCTGGGCCGTGGGCTGGGCGTCGAGCCGCCACACGAAGTGGTCGACACCGCTCATCAGGCAGGGGCCCGGGGTGCAGGTGGCGGCGGGGGCGCGGTCGCCCGCGGAGACGTCGAACTCGGTGGTGTGGCCGGGGCCCGCGTACACGAGCGGGTCGCCCGCGCCGCCGCCGACCTGCGGGAAGGACGGGTTGGCGGCGATGTCCGGGGTCTCCGGCGGGCTGAAGTCCGTACGGAACCAGCAGTGCGGCGAGACCGGCGAGGTCAGGTGCGCGGCGGCGTTGTCCTTGGCGTAGACGTCCCAGCCGTACTCGTGGCCGTCCTTGAGGGTGACGCCCACTGGGACGTCGGCGTCCGTGCCGGAGGCGACGTACGGGCTCGACGGGGTGGCGACGGTGGTGGGGTTGCCGCCGCTGAGGACCGTGCGGTCCCAGAAGTCGTAGACGGCGCTGGCCAGTTCCCCGGAGACGTTGGTGGTGACCGTCGCGTGCAGCTGGAGGTTGCTGCCCGCGGCACTGTACGACGTGGCGCCGATCCAGCCGACCCCGCTGGTGACGCAGGCGCCCGAGGCGCCGGTCGCGGCCGGGGTGGTGTGCAGGCTGCCCGGGGTGTTCGGCGGGATGTCGAAGGTCGTGGTCAGGGTGAGGACCGTGGACATGCGCAGGTAGTTGTCGTTGCCGCTGGATATGGACTCGTCACCGAAGAGCCCGACGGTCCACCAGTCGGTGCCCGAGTCGGCGATCTTTTGCGCCTGGCCGGTCACCGTGAAGCTAGCGGTGTGGTTGCTGCAGCTGCTGCCGGAGTTCGCGGCGCTGGGGATCGTGGTCTTCACAGCCGCGTAGGTGCTGTCGTATGTGGCCGGCTTGCTGTTCCAGTCGGTGCCGGAATTGATCGGCCCCGTGCTGTGCAGGGTGATCGGCTGGTCCTTGGAACAGTCCCAGCTGGCGGCGTAGGTGGAGGCCACCGTGATGATCGCCTTGGAGACCACCATCGCGGGGTTGAGGCCGCTGCTGTTGATGGCGTAGTACGAGCGCTCCAGGCCGGTGCCGCAGGCCCCGCCCCAGCGCTGGTAGCCCACGCCCTCGCCGTTGGACTGCGGCTTGTCGTACTGCGGGCTGTCCGAACAGGCGGAGCTGGAGTACACCTCGGTGAAGTGGCCGGACTTGCTCGATACCGGGTTCGTGTACGGGTCGATGTAGACCGGGTAGACGGTGTCGGGGTCCGTGAGCACGGAGGTGTCCGGGCGCAGGGTGACCGCGTCCTGGGTGGTGGTCATCGGGACCTGGTCGACGATGGCGCCGGGGCCCGGACCGTCGACCGAGGAGGCGGTGGCCTCGTCGGCGGGGGTGTCCGCCAGGGACGCCACGGGTACGGCGACGGCGGGGGCGGCCAGGGCCACGGAACCGGTGGCGGGCGCGAGGCGGGAGGCCGCGGTGGTCCTGGTGTTCGTGGCAGGGGCGGTGGCGGCGGCGTCCGGGGTGGCGGAGTCCCACATCACCGGGCGCGCGGAGACGTAATCGAGGGTGCCGTCGGCGGTCTTGGCCTCCATGCCGCCGGAGGGCGTCGCGTGGAGGGTCAGGCCGTCGGTGGCGGCGGTGAGCTTCAGCTCCCTGACGCGCGGGTCGGCGGCCGCGGCCGCGTCGTGCACGATCAGGATGTCGCTGAAGCCGCCCTGGTCGGTGACGGAGACCGAGAGGTCCACGCCGGGCAGGACCGCGGGGTAGAGGGCGGTGTCGCCGGAGACCTGCGGGGCGGGCAACGGGAAGGGCATGGTCAGCGCGAACTCGCTGCCGTCCTCGTGGGTCAGCCTGACCACAGGGCCGCTGCCGCCGCCCGAGAGGGCGACCGCATGCGGGCTGGCCTTGGGAGACCAGGTGCCGTCCCCGTTGCGGCCGAGGGTGGCGTCGACCGCGACCCACTCGCCGTCCTTCTGCACGCGCACGGGCATCAGGCTGGTGGTGCTGGTGAAGGTGCCGTCCGGGTTGGCCGCCACCGTCGTGGTCTGCGTGGTGAGGGTGTCCACTTGGACCGTCTTGCCCTCGGCGACCGCCTCCTGCTGGGCGGTGAACAGGGCCCCGCCGGTGGCCGGTTCTTGATCCTGGGCGTTTGCGGGCAAAGCGGGCGCGGCCAGTATCATGGCCGAAATTGCTATCACGAGTTTTTGAGACAGCGTCAGGCGTCTCAGCCCTCTTGGACTCGGGTCAGAATGGCAAAGCATGCGTCAAGGTCCTCGCAAGATCATGTGAGTTGGAATCATCGATTCCCCCATGCACCGGCAGCGGCGTTGCGGCGGCGCGGCAAAGCAGGCCTCACGGTTTGTCTGAATGGCTGGTTCTTTATCCCGCATAAAAGGGGCAACTAGCCCTTCGCGATGGCTAATTCCGTTCGAACTGGCTGACGAGTCACCGTATTGATCAAACCTCAAGAACATCAATAGCCTCCGCCGGTCACGCAGTTGTGTGACGGAGAACTGCGGTGGCCCGGCCACCGGTGGGCGGGGGGATGGCACGTGGCAGCTCGACATCGCTGGTTCGCGAGCAAGAGATTCCGGATCTGGCGCGGCAAGAGCCTCCTGGGTGTGGCCCTTCTGGCGGGCCTGGCGCTGCTCCTGCCCCTGGCCTTCACCCAGGGTCTCGACCTGCGCCTGCCCGGCCTCGGCAAGGGCGACGACTGGGAGGGCCGGGGCGGCCAGGCCGGCCACTACCGCTTCCACGGCGAGGTCTGGAAGCCGAAGAAGGTGTCCGAGGTCGCCGGAGTCGGCGGCCACACGCTGTCGCCCGGCCCGAAGCAGGGCCACCCGTCCGGCTACCGGCCGCTGAAGCGCTACGAGCCCCAGCGGGCCGCCTGGCCGAAGGCCGGGTCCGCCACGGTGAACCTGGCCGGCGGTACTCAGCGCTCCAAGGGCGCCCACGCGCCCGTAAAGGCGGGCCCGCTTCCCGTCTGGGTGGCTCCGGTGACCCCGGCCAAGCCGGCCGACGGCAAGGGCTCCGCCAAGGGCGCCGACGGCGCGTCCGCCACCCCCGACGCCGCCCCCGGCGGGGTCCGCGTCAAGGTCAGCTCCCACGCCCAGGCCCTGCGGGCCGGCGCCAACGGCATGCTGATCTCCGTCGTGCCGGCCGGCCCGGCCACCAACTCCGGCCAGGTGCAGGTGGTCATCGACTACGGCTCCCTCGCCAAGGCGTACGGCGGCGGCTACGGCTCCCGCCTCCAGCTCGTCCGCATGCCCGACTGCGCACTGACGACGCCGCAGCTGGCCCGGTGCCGGACCCGCACCGCGATCCCCTTCACCAACCGGGCCACCGCGGACCAGCTGACCGCCACCGTCTCCCTCGACGCCCCCGCCCCCGCCCCCGGCACGGGCGGCAAGCAGGCCAGGACCACCATGTCGGCGATGTCCACGCAATCGGCGGCCGAGGGCACCACCCTCGCCGTGACCTCCGGCAGCGGCGGCTCCCAGGGCGACTACGCGGCCACCTCCCTGAACCCCTCGGGCAGTTGGCAGGCCAGCGGCACCGGCTCGTTCACGTACTCGTACCCGATCGACGTCCCGGCCGGCCTCGGCGGCAACGCGCCCTCGGTGGGCCTGTCGTACGACTCCCAGGCCGTGGACGGTGAGACCTCGGCCCGCAATTCCCAGTCCTCCTGGATCGGCGACGGCTGGAACTACGACCCCGGTTTCGTCGAGCGCACATACCGCGGCTGCAACACCCTCCGCGACGCCAATGGCGACAAGATTCTCAAGGGCTCCGGCGACAACTGCTGGACCGGCGCAAACGCCCAGATCTCCTTCGGACCGCACTCCGGCGTCCTGGTGCCCGACACCAAGGACCCGGGCGTGCCCGGCCTGCTGCGCCAGTGGAAGCTGCGCGGCGACGACGGCACGACCGTCCAGGAGCTCTCCGGCGCGGCCAACGGCCTCCAGGACGGCACGTACTTCCGCGTGTTGACCACGGACGGCTCGGCCGCCTACTTCGGCTCGGACCACGCGCCCGCGGGCGTCGGCACCACCGCCGTCCCGCAGTCCGGCACCCCCACCGACGACAGCACCGACTCCGCCTGGGGCGTGCCAGTCTTCCACCCCCAGTCCGGCGACCCCTGCTACGACTCGGCCAAGGGCAAGGCCTCGCGCTGCGCCAAGCCCGAGGGCTGGCGCTGGAACCTGGACTTCGTCGTCTCACCCAACGGCTTGGTCCAGAGGTACGACTACTCCACCGAATCGAACTACTACAGCCTCGGCGGCGGCCAGGCGCCCGACGGCGACTTCGGCACGCTCACCTCGTACACCCGCGGCGGCGCCCTCGCGTCGATCTCGTACGGCTACACGCTCGCCGACGCGCTGGCCAAGCGCACCCCCTCGGCGCAGGTGGTCTTCACCACCAAGCAGCGCTGCCAGACCGACGCCACCTTCACGGACTGCTCGGCCGGCAACCTGAAGGACGAGACCTCCCCGCACTGGCCGGACACCCCGTGGGACCTGCACTGCGACTCCACGGACAGCACCACCATCCCGGACGGGTCCACCACGGTCCCCAAGGACGTCTGCGTCATCGCGGGCCCGACCTTCTGGTCCACCACGCGCCTGGACTCCATCACCACCAAGGTGCACGTCAAGGACGCGGACAACGACAAGCTGGTGGCGGTCGACTCCTACCAGCTCGGCCATGTCTTCTCCGACGCGGGCGGCTCCGTCGACCCGGTCACCGGCACTTCCGTCGACCCCGAACACTCCGGCTTCCTCCAGGCCGTGATGTGGCTGCAGACCATCCAGCACACGGGCAAGGACACGTACGGGAACGGCAACAGTGACATCACCTTGAACAAGGTGGCGTTCACCGGCACGGAGATCGACAACCGCGTCAACGACGTGATGCCGTCGGCCCCGCCGCTCTACCACCCCCGTATGTCGACGATCCAGACGGAGACCGGCGAGTCCATCGCCGTCGACTACAACCTCGACCCGTGCGCGGGCAAGACCCTGGCCTTCGCCACGGCCGATTCCAACACCAACTCCTGCTACCCGGTGTACTGGAACGTGCCGGGGGCCTCGAAGCCCATCGAGGACTGGTTCAACAAGATCACGGTCCGTCAGGTCACCACCTCCGACCTGACGATCGCCTCCACCTACCGGCCCGACGGACAGGCGGCCCCGGCCGGCTCCGCCGCGCGCGTGGCCACGTACAGCTACGCGGGCGCCGCCTGGCACCGCGACGACTCGCCCTTCAGCGACGACCAGTACCGCACCTGGGGCCAGTTCCGCGGCTTCCGCACCGTGACGGTCCAGACCGGCCGCGCCCCCGAGCCGGTCACGCAGACGGTGTCCACGTACCTCCAGGGTATGGACGGCGACTACAAGGCCGACGGCAGCCGCCGCTCGGTCACCGTGGACGCCAAGGTCGGCGGCTCGGTGGTACAGAGCGTCACCGACGCCGACCAGTTGTCGGGCACCGAGCTCCAGAAGGACGTCTACACGGCCGCGGGCGGCACGATCACGTCCACGAGCGTCAGCGGCCCCATTACCTCGACCGACACCGCGACGGTGCCCCAGACCGCATGGAGCGGCTGGGAGCAGACCGACCACCCGGGCGAGACCAAGCCGGCCCTGAACACCCTGCCCCCGCTGGTCGCCCAGCGGATGCAGAGCACCCAGAGCCACGGCTACGCGAAGCTCGCCGACGGCACCTGGCGGCACACCCGCACCGACACGACGTACGACGCCCAGGGCCGGGTCTCCACGGTCGACGCGCACGGTGACGTGAGTGACGCGAGCCAGGAGAGGTGCAGCACCACCCAGTACGCGAGCGCCCCGGCCACCAACCCGGCGATGATCTCGTTCCCGGACCGGATCACCCAGGTCCACGGGCCCTGCGGCACGGCCGTGAGCGCCTCGACCCTGCTGTCCGACAAGAAGATCTACTACAAGGGCGACGGCACGCTCACCGGCCTCGGCACCTTCGGCCAGCTCTCGGCCGACGCGGCGGCCACCGGCGTGCAGATCGCCACCGGTTTCACCGGCACCACCGAGAACTGGCAGACCTCGGCCGCGATGAAGTACGACGGCATCGGCCGGGTCACCGACGCCCTGGACGCCACCGGCCAGAACACCCACACCGACTTCACCCCGGTGTGGAACTCCGGCGGCAACAACACCAACCCCACCACGGTCAAGACCACCAACAGCAAGAGCTGGACGGTCACCTCCACGCACTCCCCGCTGCGCGGGCTGGAGACGCAGCACGTCGACGCGAACGGCCGCAAGACCGAGATCACGTACGACGCGCTCGGCCGCCGCACCGCGGTGTGGCTGCCCGGCCGTGACAAGGGAGCCGGCCAGAGTGCCGACCGCACCTTCAGCTACTCCGTCAACCCGGGCGCCGTCGCGGCCCCCGGCGACACCGTCACCCAGCCCGGCGCGCCGACCTCGGTGACGACCAAAACCCTGCGCGAGGACGGCACATACTCGGTCGGCGTCGCCATCTACGACGGCATGCTCCAGCCGCGCCAGACGCAGAGCACCCCGCAGGGCGACAGTGACACCGGTCGGATCGTCTCCGACACCTTCTACGACTCGCACGGCTGGCCGGTCACGACGTACTCCCCTTACTACGACCCGGCCACCGCGCCCACCGGCACGCTCTTTGCGGCCAACGAGAACCAGATCCCCGCCGAGACCACCACGGCCTACGACGGCCAGGGCCGGGCCCTCACCACCACCCTGTGGCACCAAGCCGTCGAGCAGTGGCACGCCTCCACCGCCTACCCGGGAGCCGACCAGACCGACAGCACACCCCCGGCCGGCGGGCGCCGGACCACCAGCTACAGCAACGCGCTCGGCCAGACCGTGCGCACAGTGGCCAAGAACACCGACGCCACCGTGATCCTGCACGGCGGGGACGTGATTCCCTCCGGCACCTCGCTCGCCTCCAACAGCGTGCGCCTGACCATGCAGGCGGACGGCAACCTGGTGTTGAGCGCGCTGGCCACTGGCAAGACCATCTGGTCCAGCGGCACCGCCGGAAACCCGGCCGCGTTCGCCAGGTTCGGCACCGACGGCAACCTCTCCGTGCTCACCACGGCCGGCGCCGTGAAGTGGACCAGCGGACTGGCCGCCACCACCGGCTCCACCTTCCGGGTGCAGGCCGACTCCACCGCGGTCGTGGTCGCCGGCGACGGCTCCACCGTGCTCTGGAAGCAGGGCACCGCGGGCGCGGTGCCGGCGGCCGACGCCACCACCGACTACACCTTCGACCCGGCCGGCCAGGTCGCCACGGTCAAGGACAACGCGGGCAACACCTGGTCATACACATACAACCTGCTTGGCCAGAAGCTCACCCAGTCCGACCCCAACTCCGGTAGCACGAGCTTCGACAAGTACGACGTCGCGGGGAACCTGCTCCAGACCACGGACCCCCGCGGCCAGGTGCTCTCCTTCACCTACGACTGGAACAACCGCCGCACCGGCGAGTACACCGGCCCCTGGCAGACCACCCCGGACCCGGCCAAACTCCAGGCGAGCTGGCTGTACGACACCCTCGCCAAGGGATACCCCACCTCGTCCACCCGCTATGTCGGCGGCGCGACGGGCAAGACCTACACCAAGGCCGTCAGCGGCTACAACACGGCCTACCAGGCCAACGGCAGCACCCTGACCATCCCCGCCACGGACGGCTTCGCTGCAGCGGGCCAGAGCACTGCGCCCGCCAGCGGCACCGTCACGTACACGATGACCGCGGACCACACGCCCACCGTCGGCCTGCTGTCCACCACTCACTACCAGGCCGACGGCAATCTGCCGGCCGAGGACGTGGACTACGGCTACACCCAGCAGGGCACGCTGGACACCTTCGGCGGCTACATCAACGCGGCCAACACCCCGGCCTACCTGTCCGCCACCGTCCACGACGTCTTCGGACGGGTCCAGCAGGCGAACTACGGCCCCAGCGGCAAGCAGACGGCCACCTTCGGCCAGTACGACGTGACCACCGGGCGGCTGACGCAGACCAGCAGCATGGTGCAAACATCGGCCACCGCGCTGGACGTGGTCAACTACCGCTACAACCAGGTCGGCGAAGTCACCGCGATCGACGACCTGCAGAACAACACCACCCACGACACCCAGTGCTTCACCTACGACTCCTTCCAGCGCCTCACCCAGGCCTGGACGGACACCGCAGGCATCACCTCGCCCTCGGCGGCGCCGGTGGGCGCGGTCGGCGGCTGCACCAGCGGCCGGGTGCAGACCACCAGCACCGGGCAGATCAAGACCACCACGGTCGGCGGCCCGGCTGCGTACTGGCAGACGTACACCTACGACTTGCTCGGTGATCGCACCGGCATGGTGAACCACGACGCGGGTGGCAACGCGCTCGCGAACACCACCCAGTCCATCGCCTATACGGGCAGCAACGGCACGGTCGCGGCCGCCCAGCCCAACCAGGCGGGCAGCACGGTCAGCAGCCACCCAGGCGACGGCTCGGCGACCTGGACGAACACGTACACCGACCCGGCGTACGCCAACAAGAACAGCGGCAACACCATCACCCGCAAGGTGAGCACCACCGGCCCGCTGTCCACCGGCTTCACCCTGGCCGGCGGCGGCAAGCTGTGCGTGGATGACACCGGCGGCGCCACCGCTCCGGGCACCAAGGTCCAGGTCAACACCTGCACGGGCACCAGCACCGCGCAGAAGTGGACCATCGGCACGGACGGCACCGTCAAGGTGCTCGGCATGTGCCTGGACACCGTCTCCAACGGCACCACGGCCGGCGCCCTCGTGGTGATCGACACGTGCAGTGCCGACGCCACCCAGAAGTGGAAGGCCACCACCACCGGCGCACTGGTCAACGCTGCAAACAGCGCCATGTGCCTGACCGACCCGGGCGCCAGCGCCACCAAGGGCACCCAGCTGACGCTGGCCGCCTGCGGCAGCGCCGGCCAAGCGTGGGACACGGCCGAGACGGGCGCAGTCCCGGCGGGCCAAACCCAGACCCTCACGTACGACAGCGAGGGCCGCACGGCCACCGTCACCACCGGGAATGGCACCACCAGCGGCACCAGCAAGTACCTGTACGACGCCGACGGCGGGCTGCTCCTGCGCACCGCAGCGGTGGGCGGCACGGACAAGACCCGGGTGCTGTACGTGTTCGGCGGCGCCGAGCAGATCACGCTGAACGTGGCCGCGAAGACCTGGACGGGTCTGCGCCACTACCAGGGACCCGACGGCACCGTCGTCACGCGCACCAGCGCGGGCGCCGTCAGCTACCAGCTCCCGGCCATGCACGGCACCACCACGACCTCGGTCGACGCGGTCAGCCTGATCGCCACGCGGCGGTACTTCGACCCGTACGGCAACGCGCGCGGACCCAAGCCTGGATCGTGGGTGTCACCGGACGAGAACCGCGGGTTTGTTGGGCAACCGCTCGACGCCGCAGCCGGGTTGAACCTGCTGGGCGCGCGCGACTACGACGCCGTGACGGGACGGTTCCTCAGCGCGGACCCGGTCTTCCAGGCCGGCGATCCCAACCAGATGGGCGGGTACACGTACGCGGCCGACAACCCGGCCAGCTCCAGCGACCCCAGCGGCCTGGACGACTGGTACAACGACCCGACCATGAACAAGTGCGTGATCGACTGCGGTCCGCAGGACACCACGACCACCACGACCACCACCGTCACGACGACCACCACCACCTCCTCCGGGGGCGGCGGCGACGATGACGACTGCGACGGATTCTGGGACTGCGCCGGCGACTTCATCGAGAAGGTCGCACCGGTCATCGTGGTGGTGCTCGTCGTCGTGGTGGTCGTGGTCGCGGCCACGGCCTGCACCGCTGAGTCCGGCGGACTACTCGGCCCGGCCTGCATCGAGGGCGCAGGCATGGCCTTCGCCGCCACCTGCGGCGCGATGCTGGGCGACTGCGGCCCGGGCCCCGGCGGCGAAGGACTGTCGGAAACGGCCCGCGAGGACTCATCGGCAGGGACGAAGGGGGCAGCCGGCGGAAAGGCCTCGGCCGAGGCCGGGCCCGCAGGCCCCAAGGGCGCGGCCACCGAGGCGGGTGCGGCGAAGGAGGCCTCGAAGGACGCGGCCGGCGGCAACGCGGCGGCTCCGAAGAAGTCCTCCAGCCAGGACGCGGCGGAATCCTCCTCGGCCTCCTCGGCGGCCCCGGACGCACCGTCCACCGGAACCACGCAGACGCGCTCGGTGCGGGCGGATCCCGCCTCGCGGGAGATCACCGACACCAAGCAACTCAGCGGCTCCGCGCGCCGGATCGCGACGGCCCTGGACCGAAAGGGACCCAAGGGCCGGATCGGAATAGGCAGCGGTGTGCCCGTCCAGTCGCTCGCCGACGCCTCGCAGGCGCTCTACATGGAGATCGGCGTCGTCCAGAACATGAAGACGGGCAAGCTGTCCGCGATCCTGGGCACATCCCCGACCGCCACCGTGTTCCGGCTGAAGCGGAACGAGGTGATCGTCTCGCACGTACACCCCTCGTGGGCGGCGGACGCGCGTGAGGTGGAGGGCGACATCAACCACGCCAAGTACCTCGAATCCGTGATCGACTGGAGCGGTAACCTGCTCTACTACGACGGCGGCGGGGTGATCGAGAATCCGGGGGTGTCCTTCGTGAACAGCCTCGGATACTTCGTCGGCCGTCCCAGGGGCTGAGGAGGAGTGCGAGCGATGCACCCGGATGAGCTTCCGCGCTGCTGCTTCTGCGGCGACCGGATCATCGGGCTGGAAGCTCAGGACTGCCAGCTGCCCGCCTACTGTCTGGGGGACGACGAGGCCAGTCGGCGCATCGACGCCGGCGGCTGGACCGGGGCCGCGCACCAGCAGTGCCTGGTGCGCTCGGCCACCGGGCCGGACTGGGCGTCGGTACTGACCCGGTGGGGCACCGCCGGGACAGTGCCGGAGGGCCATGCGCCGTTCGCCGGGGGCGAGGTCGCCTGGATCCCCGGAGCGGACCAGTACCGGTTCGTCTGGTCCGACGGCCGGCAGACCACGCTCCAGCCGGGTGAGCTGGACACCGCCGAGGAGCGGCCGGGCGTACGGCGCGCACGGCTGCGCACCCTGTTCGCCTCGACCGACAGCGAGGCCTGGGAGGCGGTGGCGGAGCGGATCCCCGCCGTGGCCGACGGGATCCTGCCGCTGGGCGACCTGATGGCCGCCCTCGGCGTCCCGGCCGAGAGGTATGACCCCGTGGTCGTGGACTCCGCGCTCGTCACCATCGGGCGGATGCGGGACTCGTGGCGGGACCGGGTCACCCTCGGCCCGTACAAGAAGTGCAAGGACTGCGTGGTCATCCACTACCTGGTGGACCTCCCGGCCGAGGCGCACGACGCAGCCCGGGCACTCGCCGCCCGCCGGCTGCGCTGACGGCACCCGCGGCGAGGCCTCGTAGAGCTGAGCATGCCGGAGGGGCGGTGACCGGATCTCCGGTAACCGCCCCTTCGCATCCTCAGCAGAGCGGGGTCGTCAGTACTCGGTGACGTTCAACGCGAGGCCGCCGCCGGCGGTCTCCTTGTACCTGGCATGTCCGCGCCGGTCTCCTTCATGGTCTTGATGACCTTGTCCAGGGAGACCTGGTGGCTGCCGTCGCCGCACGTCGCCATCCTCGCCGCCGTGACGGCCCTGACCGGGACGCCCATCCTCGCTCCCGCCTTTGTGCTCGCACTGGGTGAGGCAGCCGGCATCGTCACATGTGCCGTCCGCCATGACTGCACGGCCATGGACTGCGATGCGGCGGGTGCCTTCCATCCCTCGATGGAAGACGAGGGCGTGGCGGGATGACGCTCAGCCACAACGTCCAAGGAAACACGGGCCCCAGTGGGCCGAAGAGGTCAACTCCGCCCTGAACGACGACCGGATCAACATCGCCGTCGACCTCCCCGGAGTGCTGCACGGCGGCCAGGTGGGGTTCGAGGCGTCGGCAGAGATCTTCGCTGAGGCATACATCCGGGGCGTCGCGCAGGGATGGGAACGAGGCCCGGAACTCAGTGGGAGATGCCGCGGGTCGGCCACCACTCCCACGTGGGCTATCTGAAATGGTCCGAGATCTCCTGGTTCTTCAATGGGAAGCCGATCGCCAAGGCCGACATGCCCGAGCCCGACTGGGGGGCCCTGCGCTCCAGTGCGGGACAGTAGACCAGTGCCGGACGGGAGGAGATCGTCGTGACGTACAGCTACGACCCGGTGATGTACCCGGAACTGGCAGGCGGTGCAAGCCTCGGTGCTGCGCTCGGCGCGGCCGGCGCCGGGGCGGGCCCCGAGTTCGCCGACCAGGACTCGTCCGCGGGTCCGGTGAGGGCGGTTGCCGTGCGGGGCGACCGCAAGGTTGCGGTCGGTGTTGCGGTCCGGGAACGCGGCTTCGGGCTCACCTTCACCAGGGCGGGCACCACCTACGCCAGGGCGAGGACCCCCGACCTGGCCGGGGCCGCTCTGGCGGCGGAGGGCTGGCTGGCGGGGCTCGGTCCTCGGGAACTGGCCGCGCGGTGGCCGTTCGTCGCAGTGGACGAGTTGCTGCTGGCCTACGAGGAGGGCAACGAGGTCGAGGTCGCCTGGCGCCTGGTGCGCCAGGAGGCCTCCGAGAACTGGAGCGAGGTCGTCGAGGCGGCGTACGCCCGCCCCGAACTGGCCGCGATGTTCCCGATCTTCAGCCACGGCATGTTCCGGATGCTGCGCAGCTCGCGCTTCACGAGCTACGACGTCCCGTTCCTGTGCCGCGGCAGCGAGGGTTTCGTACTCCAGTACACGGGCCCGGTGCTGGCCGAGGGGGACGCCGACCAGATGGTCGACGCCTACCTCCGCTGGCTGGCCGACCACCCGGCGTAGCGGGGCCCAGACAACACGAAGGGGCGGTGACCGGGAAACTGGTCACCGCCCCTTCGGCATGCTCAGCAGAGCGGGGTCGTCAGCACTCGATGACTGGGCTGCCGACTTCGGTGAAGACGCCCAGTGAGTCCTGGACTCCTTCATCCTGGTTCTCGCCGGGCTGCTGCTCACCGCGGGCAGCCTTTCTGACGGTACGCCAGGCGGTGCGCACCGCAGGTGGAGTGCTGCGCCTCAGCCCTTGACGCAGATGACCTGCTTGAGCTTCGCGACCACCTGCACCAGGTCCCGCTGCTGCTCCATCACCTTCTCGATCGGCTTGTACGCACCCGGAATCTCATCCACGACGCCGGAGTCCTTACGACACTCCACACCCCGCGTCTGCTCCTCCAGGTCCTTCGTCGAAAAGCGCCGCTTCGCCGCGTTCCGGCTCATCTTCCGACCCGCCCCGTGCGAAGCCGAGTTGAAGGACGCCGGGTTTCCGAGACCCCTCACGATGTACGAGCCCGTGCCCATCGAGCCCGGGATGATCCCGAAGTCGCCGCTGCCCGCCCGGATCGCGCCCTTACGCGTGACCAGCAGGTCCATACCCTCGTACCGCTCCTCCGCCACGTAGTTGTGATGGCAGGAGATCACCGGCTCGAAGGTCACCTTCGCCTTCTTGAACTCCTTGCGGACCACGTCCTGGAAGAGCGACATCATGATCGCGCGGTTGTACTTCGCGTACTCCTGCGCCCAGAAGAGGTCGTTCCGGTACGCGGCCATCTGCGGGGTGTCCGCGATGAACACCGCCAGGTCGCGGTCGATCAGGCCCTGGTTGTGCGGCAGCTTCTGGGCCTCGCCGATGTGGAAGTCCGCGAGCTCCTTGCCGATGTTCCGGGATCCGGAGTGCAGCATCAGCCAGACCGCGCCGGACTCGTCCAGGCAGAACTCGACGAAGTGGTTTCCGGAACCGAGCGTTCCCATCTGCTTCGTCGCACGCTCCTGACGGAACTTGACCGCGTCGGCCACCCCGTCGAACCGCGCCCAGAAGTTGTCCCACCCCGCCGCTGGGAAGCCGTGCAGCTGTCCCGGGTCGACCGGGTCGTCGTGCATCCCCCGGCCGACCGGGATCGCCTGCTCGATCTTGGAGCGCAGCCGGGAAAGATCTCCGGGCAGGTCGTTCGCGGTCAGCGAGGTCTTCACGGCCGACATACCGCAGCCGATGTCGACACCCACCGCCGCCGGGCAGACCGCTCCGTGCATCGCGATCACCGAGCCGACCGTCGCGCCCTTGCCGTAGTGGACGTCCGGCATCACCGCGAGGCCCTTGATCCAGGGCAGCGTCGCGACGTTCCGGAGCTGCTGCATCGCGCCGCTCTCGACCGTCGAAGGGTCCGCCCACATCCGGATGGGGACCTTCGCACCCGGCACCTCTACGTACGACATACTTCCTCAATTCCCCCGAAACACCATGAAAAGTCTAAAGCGCAAAAGCCGGAGCCCAAGCCCGCATATGACTCAACGGACCGGCATCCACGGCCGTGCGTGCGATAGACATTGTGTTCATCGGCCGCTCTCGCGCGGCAACCGTTTTTCCTCTCGAAGGGAGCCTGGGACCGTGCAACGAAAGGCGTACGTACCCGGCCTCGCGGTGCTCCTCGTGGCGCTCCTCGCCGGCTGCACCGCCGACAGCGGCACCGACGGCTCCGCCATCGACTCCAAGGCCGGGAAAACCACGTCCTCCGTCGCGCAGCCCGGCAGATACCGCACCCTGCGTGAGCCCTGCGGCTCCGTCCCGGGCTCCACGCTCAAGGACCTGCTGCCCGGCGCCGCCGAGCTGCCCGAGGAGCAGCGGCAGAAGATCTTCCGCGGCACGTCCGCCGTCACCTACGACACGGACCGCCGGGTCGGCTGCAGCTGGAAGGCCGACTCCCCGGACGCCTCCCACCACCTCAGCGTCGACTTCGAACGGGTCGTCTCGTACGACGGGGCGGTGAGCGACGACGACCGGGCGCAAGAGGTCTTCGCCACGAAGCAGGACGCGGCCAACCTGCCGATCCCCGCGAACAGCGCCGCCACCGACGCCGACGGCAAGCAGAGCCTGGTGTCCCCGCCCCCCACCCCCTCGACCTCGAAGCCCGCGACGGGCACTCCGGCCGGCACGCCCTCGGGAACCCCGGGCGGAACCCCCAGCGGCACCCCCACCGGCACCGCCGACGGCCTGCAGCCCCGTGTCCTCGACGACCTCGGCGACGCCGCCTTCCTCGATGACGTCCTCACCGGAGCCGGGGCCGGATCCACCGCCCAGCGCCGCACCGTCAGCGTGGTCTTCCGCACATCGAACGTGATCGTGACCATCGTCTACGGCGAGCAGGCCGCCCGTACGACAGAGGTCCCGGACAGCAAGGAACTGCAGGACAAGGCCCGGAGTCTGGCCCGCAAGCTCGCCGAGGAGTTCAGCGGCTGACCCGCTGTGCGGACGGGTTGCGATGTGGCGTACGTATCGGGAGACAGTCCCACGGAAGGGCCGGGTCCGCGTACCGTGGCCTGGCCGACCGGACCGACCGCAGACTGTCGACCGACATCGACCGACATCGACTGAAGGAACCATGCACCGTTCAGCCCCGCGACTCACCCGCATTCTCGCCTGTGCCGCCGTCCCGGTGATGCTCGTCGTCGCCGGTTGCTCGTCGTTCTCGGACTCCGACAGCAAGAAGGACTCGGGCTCGGACTCGTCCTCCTCCGCCACCTCGCAGGGCGGGCAGAAGCCCGCGGCCGTCGACCCGGCGAAGTACGCCAAGCTCCCCGAGCCGTGCAAGTCGATCTCCGCGAAGACGATCGCGAAGCTGGTCCCGAAGACGAAGACCAAGGCGGGCACGGCCGGAAAGTCCTCGGACACCACCAGCCGCGGCAGCTGCTCCTGGAACGGCCTGGACGACAACGGCGTCAAGGGCTCCCAGTACCGCTGGCTCGACGTCTCCTTCCTCCGCTACGAGTCCGAGCAGTCGCTCGGCGTCAGCGGCAAGAAGCGCGCCGAGGACAACTACGCCAAGGAAGTCGCGAACACACAGGCGACCGAGGGCGCGAAGAAGGTCCGGACCTCGCCCGCGAGCGGCGTCGGCGAGGCGGCCACGGCCATTGGCTACGAACTGACCAAGACCGGCGAGGACTTCACCTACGCCACGATCGTGACCCGTGTCGACAACGTCGTGATCACGCTCACCTACAACGGCACGGGCTACGCGGGCGCCAAGTCCCCGTCCGCCTCCGACCTGACGGAAGGCGCTGTGGCGGCGGCCAAGGAGGCCGTGGCCTCGGTGGGCACCGCCAACAAGTAGGTTCCGGCCAGAGCCTGTTGACGGATCCGGCCACCCCGACGTACCCCCGGTAGCACCCGACGAGGGTCGCCCGGAGGGGCGGGCTCCGTAAGCATGTGCCAGGCTGTGCCCGCTGGAATCGAATACGGGAGGGGATCGCGGGTGGCCGCGATGCAGCTGACACGCACGCACCGCATACTCATCGGGCTCGTCGTCACGGGCGCGGTCATCATCGCCGCGATCGGATTCGCGGGCTCGTACGCCGCCGTGCGCGAGCTCGCCGAGAGCAAGGGCTTCGGCCGCTTCTCCCTCGTCTTCCCCATCGGAATCGACGCGGGCATCTGTGTTCTGCTCGCCCTCGACCTGCTGCTGACCTGGCTGCGCATCCCCTTCCCGCTGCTGCGCCAGACGGCCTGGCTGCTGACCGTCGCGACGATCGCCTTCAACGGCGCGGCCTCGTGGCCGGATCCGCTCGGCGTCGGCATGCACGCGGTCATCCCGGTGCTGTTCGTCGTCTCGGTCGAGGCAGCCCGGCACGCGGTGGGCCGGATCGCGGACATCACGGCCGACAAGCACATGGAGGGCGTCCGCCTCACCCGCTGGCTGCTGTCCCCGATCCCCACGTTCATGCTGTGGCGCCGGATGAAGCTGTGGGAGCTGCGCAGTTACGAGCAGGTCATCAAGCTGGAGCAGGACCGGCTGATCTACCAGGCGCGCCTGCAGGCCCGCTTCGGGCGGAGCTGGAAACGCAAGGCGCCTGTCGAGTCGCTCATGCCGCTGCGCCTGGCGAAGTACGGCGTGCCGCTTGCCGAGACGGCTCCGGCGGGGCTGGCCGCGGCGGGCGTTGAGCCCGCGCTGATTCCGCCGGCGCCGCGGCAGTCGCAACAGCAGCAACCGCAGCCGGAGCTGCCGCGGGGCCAGGAGTGGGCACAGGAGCCCGAGCGCGAGCAGTACGAGCCTGAACAGTACGGGCCCGAGCAGTACGAGCAGCCGTACGAGCAGCCGTACGAGCAGGAGCAGCAGGAGCAGCCGTACGAGCAGGGCCCCGCCAACCACGAGAGCCCGTGGTTCGCCGCGCCGCAGGTCCCGCAGGAGGCGTACCAGGAGGCGTACGAGAAGGCCTTCGACCCGACGTACGTGGAGGGCCTGGAGCCCACCGCCGTCCGCGTCCCCGCGGGCCCGGGCCGCACCCGCCCCCTCGGCGGCATGGTCCCCGGCCAGCGCGTCGAGGCCCCCGCGCCGGAGCCCGTCCAGGAGGAGTTCCCGGAGCCGCCCGCCGACACGGAGGAGTTCAGGGAGCTGGCCTATCCGGTCTTCCAGGCGTACGTGAACCAGCACGGCGCGTTCCCGAGTGCGGAGCAGCTGGACATACACCTGACGGACGGCCACGGGGTGCGGCACCCGCGGAGCGCGGCGCTGCTGCGGCGGCTGATGCCGGAGTTCAAGAACCGGTTCCAGGCGGAGCTTGAGGCGGAGCACATCGCTTGAGCGGGGAGTTTCCCCCACCCCGCCCCTTCCCGGAACCGGGGCTCGGCCCCAGACCCCGTTAACCGGGGGCTCCGCCCCCAGACCCCCATACGCCCTTCGGGCGTGTCCTCAAACGCCGGACGGGCTGAAATGTGCGGCCGAGCCGCACATCCAGCCCCGCCGGCGCTTGAGGCGCGGTCCCGGGCACGAAATTCAGCCCCGCCGGCGTCTGAGGCGCGGGGGTCCGGGGGCGGAGCCCCCGCAAGGGGTCCAGGGGCGAGCCCCGGTTCCGGGAAGGGGCGGGGTGGGGAACAGGCCCGCCGCAGGCGCCCCCTACGTCCCCCTACGCCCCCAGCAGCTTCCGCACCCGCTCCGCCCCCACCGCCAGCAACAGCGTCGGCAGCCTCGGCCCCGTGTCCTTGCCCACCAGCAGGTGGTACAGCAGCGCGAAGAACGTCCGCTGCGCCACCTTCAGCTCCGGCGTCGGCTTCGCGTCCGGCTCCAGGCCCGCCATCACCTTCGGTACGCCGTAGACGAGCGTCGTCAGGCCGTCCAGGGACCAGTGCGTGTCCAGGCCTTCCATGAGCAGCCGCAGCGACTCGCGGCCCTGCTCGTCGAGCGACGACAGCAGCTCCGTATCGGGCTCGGAGCGCACGACCGTGCGCGCCTCCGCCGGGACCTGCGACGTGATCCAGTTCTCTGCGCGGTCCAGCCGGGGCCGGGCCTCGTCCAGTGAGGACAGCGGGTTCGACGGGTCGAGGTCGCTCAGGATGCGGATCGTCTGCTCGTCGTGCCCGGCCGTGATGTCGACGACCGACGCGAGCGTGCGGTAAGGCAGCGGCCGCGGCGTCCGCGGCAGCTCTCCCGCCGCCGTGCGAGCGGCGCGCGAGTACGCCGCGGCGTCCGCCGCCAGCGCGGTCCCGTCCGCGACCTTGCTCTCCAGCTTGTCCCACTCGTCGTAGAGCCGCTGGATCTCCTGGTCGAAGGCGATCTTGAAGGACTGGTTCGGCTTGCGGCGCGCGTACAGCCAGCGCAGCAGCTGCGGCTCCATGATCTTCAGCGCGTCCGCAGGCGTCGGCACGCCTCCGCGCGAGGACGACATCTTCGCCATCCCGGAGATCCCCACGAACGCGTACATGGGACCGATCGGCTGCACTCCGTCGAAGATGTCGCGCACGATCTGCCCGCCGACGACGAACGACGACCCGGGCGAGGAGTGGTCGACACCGCTCGGCTCGAAGATCACGCCTTCGTACGCCCAGCGCATGGGCCAGTCGACCTTCCAGACCAGCTTGCCGCGGTTGAACTCGCTCAGCCGCACCGTCTCGCCGAAGCCGCACGCCGTGCAGACGTAGGTCAGCTCGGTGGTCTCGTCGTTGTACGAGGTGACGGTCGTGAGGTCCTTCTGGCACTGCCCGCAGTAGGGCTTGTACGGGAAGTAGCCCGCGGCGCCACTGCTGCCGTCGTCCTCCGCGGCCGCGCCGGATCCCTCCGCCGCCTCCAGCTCCGCCTCGTCGAGGGGCTTCTGCGACTTCTTCGCGGGCGCCTTCTTCGTGCGGTACTGGTCGAGGATCGCGTCGATCTTCGCCCGGTTCTTCATCGCGTGCAGGACCTGCTCGCGGTACACACCGGACGTGTACTGCTCGGTCTGGCTGATGCCGTCGTACTCGACGCCCAGCTCGGCCAGGGACGCGGTCATCGCGGCCTTGAAGTGCTCGGCCCAGTTCGCGTACGGAGAGCCTTCCGGCGCGGGCACCGAGGTCAGCGGCTTGCCGATGTGCTCGCCCCACGAGTCGTCCACACCGGGCACCCCGGCCGGAACCTTGCGGTACCGGTCGTAGTCGTCCCAGGAGATCAGGTGCCGGACCTCGTACCCACGCCGCCGGACCTCGTCGGCGACCAGGTGCGGGGTCATCACCTCGCGCAGATTGCCCAGGTGGATCGGGCCTGAGGGCGAGAGGCCGGACGCGACGACGACCGGTTTGCCAGGCGCACGTCGCTCCGACTCGGCGATGACCTCGTCCGCGAAACGGGAGACCCAGTCGGTCTCGGTGCTGCTCTGAGCCACGATCGGCACGTCCTTGAATGCTTGGGGTTCTCTTGGGTTCTCGACAGGCGTCGTACGCCATTGTCCCAGACGGAACGGCTCCCTCTGAGGTTGCTCATCACCGTGCTGATTCCGGGGATAAATCCGAGGAGAAAGAGGTTGCTGCCCCATGGGACACTTGACAACCGAAATAACCCTCCCGACGAGACTCGACAAGAACGGAAGCTCATGGCCTCGGTCCCTTCCCTCGCTTCGACCGTGCAGCAGCGCCTCGCGGACGCCCTCTCGGCAGCTCTGCCGGAGGCCGGTTCCGCCGATCCCCTGCTGCGACGTAGCGACCGGGCCGACTTCCAGGCCAACGGCATCCTGGCGCTCGCCAAGAAGCTGAAGGGCAACCCGCGCGAGCTGGCGGCCAAGGTCGTCGAGGGCCTGCCCCACGGTGACCTGCTGAAGGAGATCGAGGTCTCGGGCCCCGGCTTCCTCAACATCACGCTCACCGACGAGGCGATCGTGAAGACCCTCGCGGCGCGCGCCGCCGACGACCGGCTCGGTGTCCCGTACGCGCAGAACCCGGGCACCACGGTCATCGACTACGCCCAGCCGAACGTGGCCAAGGAGATGCACGTCGGCCACCTGCGCTCCGCGGTGATCGGCGACGCGATGGTCCAGATCCTGGAGTTCGCGGGCGAGAAGGTGATCAGGCGCCACCACATCGGCGACTGGGGCACCCAGTACGGCATGCTCATCCAGTACCTGATCGAGCACCCGCACGAGCTGGACCACGAGAGCGCCGAGGAGGTCACCGGCGAGGAGGCCATGTCCTCCCTGAACCGCATCTACAAGGCTTCGCGCGCGCTCTTCGACTCCGACGAGGCGTTCAAGGACCGCGCCCGTAACCGGGTGGTGGACCTGCAGGCCGGGGACCCCGAGACGCGTGCCCACTGGCAGCGGTTCGTCGACGAGTCGAAGATCTACTTCTACTCGGTCTTCAACAAGCTCGACATGGAGATCCACGACGCCGACATCATCGGCGAGTCCGGCTACAACGACATGCTCGACGAGACCTGCCGCCTCCTGGAGGAGTCGGGCGTGGCGGTCCGCTCCGAGGGTGCGCTGTGCGTGTTCTTCGACGATGTGAAGGGACCGGACGGCAACCCGACCCCGCTCATCGTCCGGAAGAGC
Organism: Streptomyces sp. NBC_00322; assembly: GCF_036147535.1. NCBI lineage: Bacteria > Bacillati > Actinomycetota > Actinomycetes > Kitasatosporales > Streptomycetaceae > Streptomyces > Streptomyces sp. NBC_00322. Next base: position 3,963,622 of record NZ_CP108019.1, read on the forward strand.
AACGGCGGTTACGGCTACGCGGCCACCGATCTGTCCGCCATCCGCGACCGGGTGCAGAACCTCAAGGCGAACACGCTCATCTACGTCGTGGACGCCCGGCAGTCCCTGCACTTCAAGATGGTCTTCGAGACCGCCCGCCGGGCGGGCTGGCTGAACGACGAGGTCAAGGCCGTCCAGCTGGCGTTCGGCACGGTGCTCGGCAAGGACGGCAAGCCGTTCAAGACCCGTGAGGGCGAGACGGTGCGGCTGGTGGACCTGCTGGACGAGGCGATCGAGCGGGCGACAACGGTCGTGCGCGAGAAGGATGTCCAGAAGCAGCTCACCGAGGAGGAGATCGCGGAGCGCGGCACGCAGGTGGGCATCGGCGCGATCAAGTACGCCGACCTGTCCACGTCGGCGGCGCGGGACTACAAGTTCGACCTGGACCAGATGGTGTCGCTGAACGGCGACACGTCCGTGTACCTCCAGTACGCGTACGCCCGTATCCAGTCGATCCTCCGGAAGGCGGGCGAGGTCAGGCCAGCCGCGCACCCGGAGCTCGAACTGGCCGCGGCGGAGCGGGCGTTGGGTCTGCATCTGGACCAGTTCGGCGAGACGCTGACGGAGGTGGCGGGCTCGTACGAGCCGCACAAGCTGGCGGCGTACCTGTACCAGCTGGCGTCGCTGTTCACGACGTTCTACGACAAGTGCCCGGTCATCAAGCCCGCGCCTGCGCGCGAGGTCGCCGAGAACCGCCTGTTGCTCTGCGACATGACAGCCCGCACGCTTCACCAGGGCATGGCGCTCCTCGGCATCCGCACCCCCGAGCGTCTCTGACCCTCAGTCCCCTGAGGGTCTCGTACGACAGAGACCCTCAGGGCGCGGGCTGCTCGACCCACGCGCTCTTGTCCGGCCAGTACGCGTACTCGGTCCGTCCGTTCATCGCGCTCGTGCGGAACGGCTTCCCGCCGTCGTCGACACGCACCGTCCCGCGCCGGTCCCCGCTGCTCCAGTCGAGCTCCAGGTACCAGCTGACGTCGTGTCCCTCGGTGTGGACGTCCAGATTGAGCACCTGCGGATCGTCGGACGCGACCTTGTACGGGAAGTCCTTGGCGGGCACGACGGTGTCGCCGTCCTGCCCCGCCACGGGCTTCACCGGCGGATGCCCGGCATCCAGGTCGATGTCGAAGGTCTGCGGGGTGATGCCCCCACCGCAGCCGTAGGACATCGAGTACGCCTTCCAGTCGAGGGGTGCGCTGCGCGCAACGACCCGTACATGCACGGCGTTCAGCACCACCGAGTCCGCCGTCTTGCCCGTCGCGGTCAGCTGAAGCAACATGTGGCCGCCGTCCACCCCGCCCAGCGCACGTGCCCAGCTCCGGTTGTCCTGCGGCGCGGGCGGCGGCGGGACCGCGTCGGGGGCCTGGTCCAGCAAGTAGTACTGCCCGCAGGGCTCTTCCCAGTTGTACGAGCTGACGCCCACCCGGAGCGGTACGCCACCCGTCGCCGCGGGCGTGGCCCGGCGGCTCGGAGCAGACGAGGCCGACGGGCTCCCGCTCGGCGACGTGCTCGGGGAAGGGCTCCCGCTCGGCGAGGCGCTGGGGGGTGCGGTGCGTGGTGCGGTGGTGCGTGACGGGGCACGGGCTCCGGAGACGGCGCCCGACCTCTTCCCGCCCTCGTCCCCGTCGGCGGCGTGAACGGCGACGAAAGCTGCGGGCACGGCGAGGGCGACAACGGCCCCCGCGGCAAGGGCGATTCGCATCCGGTTGCGGTCGCGGCCGCGCGGCGCGACGTCGGCCTCGTCGGCGACCTCGGGCTCCGTGGCATCGACCGGAACTTCGGCCTCCAGGGCCTGTGGAACCTCTGCCCGTGCCCGCTTCCGCGCGCCGTCCGCCAGAATCCAGCGCCGGTGCAAGTCCACCAGCTCGTCCGGCGTCGCCGCGCACAGCCGCGCGAGCCGCTCCACGGGGGCGTAGTCGGTCGGGACGGCGTCGCCGTTGCAATACCGGTGCAGCGTGGACGTACTGACGTGGAGCTTGCCCGCCAGCACGCCGTAGCTGCGTCCGGAGCGGTCCTTGAGTTCCCTGAGCAGGGCCGCGAACTCCTCGGCCTCTGGCGTCGCCACTGCTGTGTTCCCCCTCGTGAGCCCTGCCGACTGTCCCGGAACGCCGTTCCAGGGACGTGAAATCCGCCCAGGTCAGAGTACGGGGAAGCATTCCAGCATCCCCAATGGTTCAGGGCCTGTTGCGGCCGGAATCCGCCGCGGCCCAGCCTGTGATCAATGCGAAGCCATAGCCGCGACAGCCTCATTGATGCCGTGGCGGCACTCGTACTGATCGCGGCGATCGCGATCGTCACGGCCCTCATCTGCCGCCACTGACCCACAGACCGACCACGGGGAGAACCGAACACCATGCGCAACACCGCCGTAGCCGCCACCGCTCTGCTGGCCGCCCTCTCACTGACCGCGTGCCAGTCCGCCGACGACGACGCAAAGAAGCCCAGCGCGTCGGCCCCGACCACGAGCGCCCCCGCGGCCGACAAGACCGGGCCCACGACCGACGCCAAGACGCCCGCCGCGGACACGGCCAAGCAGCCCACGACGGGCACCAAGCCCACCTCCGCGGGCAAGGGAAGGACCGGCGGTGGCACCGGCACTGACACCGGCCCCGTCACCACCGCCTGCACCGACGCGAACACCAAGGTCACCGTCACCAAGGTGAGCCGCCCCATCAACCATCTGCTGCTCACCGTCACCAACACCGGCTCCAAGGCGTGCAACGCCTACCACGCTCCGTTGCTCCGCGTCGACGAGGGCCAGGCCGTCACCCGGATCATGGACGAGAGCCGGCCGCAGGCGGTCGTCACACTCTCCCCCAGGCAGTCCGGGTACGCGTCGATTCTCCTGTCCTCCGCCGACGGCAGCGGCGAGAACGGGCGTACGGCAAAGACCCTCGGAGTCTTCTTCGCCCCGCGCGACGGCTCCGGCTCCATCGGCAACCCCCACGTGCTCACCCTCCCCGCGAACACGTACGCGGACGACACCGTGGCCGTCAGTTACTGGCAGAGCAGCATGTCCGACGCGCTCACGTACTGACCCGCACCGCGTATTGAGGCACGCCACGCGACAGCCCCCACCGGTTCCCCGGCGGGGGCTGTCACCGCATTCCGGTCACCTCAGGGGGTGCGACATTCTGCCCGAGGCTTCGTCGATCTCCACATGAGCCTTCTGCAGCAGTTGCGAGGCGATGTCCATGAGCGCCCGCGCGCCCGAGATCTCCTCGCCGACCCGGAGCTGTTCCGGGTCGGAGTGGTGACGCTGGGCATTACCGTGGCCGCGGATTTCCGTGCCGTCGCTCAGTCTCACCATGGCGGCCGCCCTGGTCCGGTCGCCTTCTTCCTGGAATTCCATCTCAACGTGCCATCCGACGAGTGTCTGCATGGCGGATCACCTCCAGCGGTACCTCTCCAGAGTGCGCCGCCGGGCCCGTGATCACCACATCACTGACCGAATGGCGCGTACCCGACTTATTACGCTCAAGCGCTGACGGCGAACTCGCACCACACGATCTTCCCGGGATCGCGCTCGCCGACCCCCCACTTGTCGGCGAGCGCGGCCACGAGTAAAAGCCCTCGCCCCGACTCCTCGTCCGGCTCCCGTACCGCCGGCAGCCCGCCGCCGCTGTCGTGCACCTCGATGCGCAATGCTCCGTCCCCGTCCCCGTAGAGCCACAGCTTCAGCCGGTACCCGCGCCCGGGCGGCACACCGTGCACGAGGGCGTTGGTGGCCAGCTCGCTCACACAGAGCAGTACGTCGTCCATACGCGCGCCGAGCCCCCAGTCGGTCACGGCCGTGCGTACGAACTCCCTGGCCGCGGGAACGGATCGCCGCTCGCGCCGGTAGAACTGCTCCCGCAGACAGGGCTGTTGAATCACGTCGTCCATGAGACGAGCGTCACTGACTGTGACTACGGTGGTGCAGTACGCGAGCCCGTACGGGAATTTCGTACGGGCCCGAAGTGCGTGACGTACGGACATGGGTGGGGAGTTGGACGTGTATGCACCCCAGAAAGCGGCAGCGGAAGAACGCGTCGGCGATGAAGCTCGTGGGCGCGCTGGTGGGCCGGTTCCGGGTCTTCGCAGGGCTCACACAGCGCGAACTGGCCGAGCGGGTCTGCCTGCACGAGGAGACGATCGCGTCGTTGGAGCAGGGCCGCCGCCCGCTGAAGCCTGACCTGGCGAGGGCGCTGGACAGGATCCTGGATACGAAGGGGGCACTGGAGACTGCGGTGGACAACATGCCGGAGATCGATCTGATCCCGGCGTGGGCGGAGGAGTTCATGGACCTGGAGCGCGAGGCGATCGCGCTGTCCTGGTTCGAGAACCAGGTACTGCAAGGCCTGCTCCAGACGGAGGCTTACGCGCGCGCGGTGTTCCGAACCGACGTCCCCGTCCTGAGCGAGGACGAGATCGAGCGACGCGTAGCAGCCCGCATCCAACGCCAGGAGATCTTGCACCGCACACTGCCGCCGACCGCGAGCTTCATCATCTCCGAAGCAATCCTGCGAGACCGTCTCGGCGGAGACGGGGTACGCAGGGCGGCGTTACGCCACCTCCGGGCCTGCGCCGACCTGCCAGGCATCGCCCTCCAGGTCATGCCGCTCGGCCGTCAGACCCACGCCGGGCTCTCTGGCCCCTTCATCCTGCTGGAAACACCGGACCACCAGCATCTTGCCTACGCCGAGACGCAGCGAGGCAGCCAACTCATCTCCGACCCGGACGAGGTGAGCATCCTGGCACGCAAATATGCGATGCTGCGAACGCAGGCTCTCAACCCCGAGGAAACGAAGGGCCTGTTGGACCGGCTGCTAGGAGAGTAATGAGCACCGCACTTGAGTGGTTCAAGTCCAGCTACAGCAGCGAGCAAGGCGGCGCCTGCCTCGAAGTCGCCTACGCCTGGCGCAAGTCCACGTACAGCGGCGACGAAGGCGGCGAGTGCGTCGAGGTCGCCACCCACCCCGCCGCCGTCCACATCCGGGACTCCAAGAACCCCGACGGCCCCATGCTCACCCTCACCCCCGCCACCTGGGCCGCCTTCACCACCACCCTGCTCTGAGCCAAATTGTCAGTGGCGACGCATAAAGTCGCCTGCATGGTGATCAACCCGAACGCACTGGGCCTGGATCTGCCGCCCGGTGCCATGCGTGTCCAGCCGTCCCTCTGGTACGCGAACGAGCCCGCACAGCTGAACACTTGGGCGCGCCTGCTCCCCGCCCGGGAGGCGTCCGGCATGCACCCGGTGCTGCTCGTGAACGACGAGGACCGCTCCCTCACCTGGGACCGGGACCTCGATCTCGACCGTGTGTCGCACCCGGACGACTACGACGTCGAAGAGGTCCTGACGTCCCTGTGGGACTACGACATGGCGGAGAACGAGGCCGAGGACGACGCGGACACCATCGCCCCGTTCACATCCGAGTGGCCGGGCCTCGCCCCCGCCGGCGAGCGGTTGGCCGACGCCGACGTCACGGCCGCCCGGGTCGCGGGCGAGCTGATGAAGGCCGGCCGGCTGCCCGGCGCCCGGGCCGGGCTGATTCCCGTACGCCGCAGTGCGGACATCCCCAGCGCGCTGGGCTGGACCGCCGCGGGCAACCACTACGACACAGGCCCGCTGTCCACCATCCTGCGTTCCTGGGAGGACCGCTTCGGACTACGCGTCGTCGCACTCCACTTCGACCGCCTGGACGTGTCCGTCGCAGCGCCGCCCAGCACGATGACGGATGCGCTCGCCGTCGCCGCCGAGCACCACGCGTTCTGCCCGGACAACGTCCGGCAGGGGTACGACACGATCCGCGAGTACGCGGGGGAGGGCCTGCTGGGGAAGCAGCACTGGACGTTCTGGTGGGACTGACCCCAGGAGCGGTTTTCGGCTGACCCTGATTCACATTGGTCTATACCTTGACTCGATCACGTCAAGCACGCTTGAGTGTGGCGCACAACCCCCCACCACGGCACGGCCGTTGCGTGCTAAGGAGTGATCGCGTGCTGAGACGACACCGCATCATGGCGTTGCTGATCGCCATCCTCGTAGGAAGCGGCCTGGCGGCGGTCTTCATGCCCGCCGCCACCGCCGCCACCGCGGACGCCTGCACGTCCGCGCCGAACTGGTCGGCCGGCACCTGGTACGGCACTGGCAACGTTGTCAAGTACACGGACGGCAAGTACTACATAGCCGAGCACGACAACCCGGGCTACGACCCGACGATCAGCACCTGGTACTGGGACCCGTACAGCTGCAGCGGCAGCGGGGACCCGTCCCCGTCGGGCTTCGTCGTGAGCGAGGCGCAGTTCAACCAGATGTTCCCGAACCGGAATTCGTTCTACACGTACAGCGGGCTGACCGCCGCGCTGAGCGCGTACCCGGGCTTCGCGAACACGGGCAGCGACACGGTCAAGAAGCAGGAGGCCGCGGCCTTCCTGGCGAATGTGAGCCACGAGACGGGCGGTCTGGTCTACGTCGTGGAGCAGAACCAGGCCAACTACCCGCACTACTGCGACTGGAGCCAGTCCTACGGCTGCCCGGCGGGCCAGGCGGCGTACTACGGCCGCGGGCCGATCCAGCTCAGCTGGAACTTCAACTACAAGGCGGCGGGCGACGCGCTCGGCATCGATCTGCTGAACAACCCCTGGCTTGTGCAGAACGACGCGGCCGTGGCCTGGAAGACGGGCCTCTGGTACTGGAACACGCAGAACGGCCCGGGCACGATGACCCCGCACAACGCGATGGTCAACCAGGCGGGCTTCGGCCAGACCATCCGCTCGATCAACGGCTCGCTGGAATGCGACGGCAGGAACCCGGCGCAGGTCCAGAGCCGGGTGAACAGCTACACGCAGTTCACGCAGATCCTCGGTGTACCGACAGGCTCCAACCTGTACTGCTGACACCCCCCACACGACCGCGGGCCGGGAGCGATTTCCCCGGCCCGCGGTCAGCCATGTGAGCCCCATTTCGCGCCACAGTCACTGTCGCCACTCCTTGTTCATGTGCCACTGGGCAACCCACAGGATCTTCTCCCCGTCCTCCGGGATCGAGAGGTGTCCGGGCGCAACCGGGCGCCGCAGTCGGGGGGTTGAGGAGAGAACAGTTGATACGTGCCCGGAGAACATGGGCCACCGCGATAGCGGTGCTCACCGTGGCGGGGGTGTCCCCGGCCGTGGCTTACGCCCAGCCCAAGCCGCCTGAGGTCCGGCCTGCCGCGGCGGCGAACAACGACGATGCCCTGCCGCCCGGCTGGCAGATCACGAACACCGAGGGGGAACAAGCGCTGGAGTGGCGTTCCCCGCGCCCGGTGCCGACGGGCGACGCGCGCGTGGAGTTCCACGCCGACGGCAAGCTGGTCGGCGTGCCCGAGCCGGACGAGGACGGCCGGACCTTCCGGCTGCCCCTCGACGACGCACGCACAGCGGATCTGGCGGACCTTCAGGTGCTGGCGGCCGGCCGACGGCTGGACCAGAAGGCCGACAGCGCCCGTGACCGGCGCTCGCCGTCCTCGGCGAAACCGCCCGCCAAGCTCCCGGCCGGCTCCGTCGACCCGGGCAAGCCGGGCACGTACCGCACGGTCACCGGCGAGTACGCGCTCGACCCGGTCCGCCTGCCCGGCCTCTCCGCGCCGGTCGAGATGCGCGGCGTCGTCGTCGCACCGAAGGACGCCAAGGGCAAGCGTCCGATCGCGCTGTTCCTGCACGGACGGCATGCCACCTGCTACGTCCCGGGCAGCGACGAGCCGAACATCGACTGGCCCTGCGCCAAGGGCGCCAAACCGATCCCGAGCCACCGGGGCTACCTGCGCGACCAGGAACTGCTGGCCTCCCAGGGCTATGTGACCGTGTCGATCTCCGCCAACGGCATCAACGGCCAGGACGGGGACATCGAGGACGCCGGCGCGCAGGCGCGCTCCTCACTGGTGCGCACCCACCTGGCACGCTGGGCCGACTGGGCCGCCAAGCCGTCCGCCGCGCCCGCGGCCGTACGCAAGGCGCCGAAGGCCGATATGTCCCGTGTCCTGCTCGTCGGCCACTCGCGCGGCGGCGAGGGCGTCAACCGTGCCGCCATGGACAGCCTGTACCCGCCCCCGCCCGCCCAGGACGGCTACCGCGGCGCGGTGCGCTGGCACATCCGCGGGACCGTGCTCATCGGGCCGACGATCTTCGGGCACAACCCGGTGCCGGACGTGCCGTCGCTGACGATCCTGCCGGGCTGCGACGGCGACGTATCCGACCTCCAGGGCCAGGTGTACGCCGACGGCACCCGCGGGGTCAGCACGGGCAAAGCTCTGCACAGCTCCGTCTACATGGTCGGCGCCAACCACAACTTCTTCAACACCGAGTGGACGCCGGGCCAGGCCCAGGCACCCTCCTCCGACGACTTCGGTCAGGACCCCGAGCGGCCGGACCCGGTGTGCTCGCCGGGCACCGCGACCCGGCTGACGGCCGACCAGCAGCACCGGGCCGGGGCCACCTACATCGCCGCCGCGGCCCGGCTGTTCGTCGCCGGTGACGACCGGGTTCGCGAGCTGGTCGACGGCTCGGACCGCCGGGCCCCCTCCGCCGACCCCGCGCGGGTGCTGACGCACGCGGTCGGCGCGAGCCGCGGGGCCGGGTTCCTGCCCGACGCCTCCGTGAAGGTGACCGGCGGACGGCTGTGCTCCGCGATCGATCCCGACCCGCGCGTCGCCTGCCTGGACTCGGCGGCCGGCTCCTCGCCGCACTTCGCGTCCTGGCAGCCGGAGCGCGAGACCGGCCGCCGGGCGGTGGCCCTGCGCTGGAAATCGCCGGGCTCGGCGGTGACCGTGCGCCCCGCGAAGCCGCTCTCCGTCAAGGACGCCAAGAGCCTCGCGCTGCGCGTCTTCGTGCCGCCGAACTCCACCGGCACGCAGCTCGACGTGTCCGTCACCGACGCCTCCGGCAAGCGGGCGAACCTCGGCCGCGTACGGGTGGACGGCCTGCCCGGCAGCGACCGTACCTCCTCCTACTGGGCGCGCGAGGTGCGCGTACCGCTCACCGCCGCCGCCCGCGCCGGCCTCGACCTGCGCAAGACCGCCTCTTTGGAGCTGACCCCGCGCACCCCCTCCGGGCAGGCGTGGCTGATGGACGCCTGGGCGTGGAGCCCCGGCACCCCCGCGGTGTCGCAGGCCCCGCTGACCCGTATCGACATCGGCCGCATCAAGGTCAAGGAGGGCGACTCGGGCGTCCGCACGTACCAGGTCCCCGTAAGCGCGTCCGGGAAGGGCAGCGGCACGGTGCGGCTGTACGTCCTCGACCCGGCCACCGGCAAGGCGAAGGACCGGCTGGTGACGGTGCGGCCCGGCGGGGGCATCGACGTTTCGGTGCGGGTGAAGGGCAACAAGCGGTACGCCTGGGACGTGTCCCACGACCTGCTCGTGAAGGCGGTCCGCGGGACCGTCATCGGCTCGCACTCCGGAGGGGTCATCGCCGAGAACGACGACCCGATGCCCAAGGTCACCGTGAAGCCCGCCGCCGACAAGGTGACCGAGGGGCAGCCCCTGAAGTGGCAGGTCGCCCTGTCCGCGCCCGCCGACGTGGAGATCACGAGCACGCTGACGTTCGTCCCCGTCCCGGGCCGCCGCGAGCTGTCCACGGCGGACGTCGACCGGCAGTGGCTGCTCGACCTGATCGGCCAGGTCCCGAACGGTGAAGTCCCCCTGTCCCGGCTGGAACACGCCAACCTGTGGGCGTCGGTACCGGCCGGGAAGACCAGCGCCGAGGTGACCGTACCCACGGTCCGCGACCGGCTGGCCGAGCCGGCGGAGTACGTGGGACTCCGGTCCATCGACGACGAGGGCAAGCCGCAGGGCCCGGTCCTGACCGGCACGGTGCTCAACGCGCCGTAGGCGCAGACGCGTTGGTCACGCGGGCGTGAGCCGACACCTTCGGTTCACGCCCGCGTGTGCGTCTTACGTCAGCGACCTGCGCCGAGCCCCTGCGCGACCTCTGTCGCCCAGTAGGTGAGGATCATGTCCGCACCGGCCCGCTTGATGCCGAGCAGCGTCTCGGCGATCGCCTTGTCCCGGTCGATCCAGCCCTTCTCGGCGGCGGCCTCGACCATCGCGTACTCACCACTGATCTGGTACGCCGCGACCGGCACGTCGACGGACTCGGCGACCTTCGCCAGCACGTCGAGGTAGGGGCCCGCGGGCTTGACCATGACCATGTCGGCGCCCTCTTCGAGGTCCAGCGCCAACTCCCGCAGGGACTCCCGGAGGTTGGCGGGGTCCTGCTGGTAGGTCTTGCGGTCGCCCTTGAGAGAGGAGCCGACGGCCTCGCGGAAGGGTCCGAAGAAGGCCGACGAGTACTTCACCGTGTACGCGAGGATCGACACGTCCTCGTGGCCGGTCTGGTCCAGCGCGTCGCGAATGACGCCGACCTGGCCGTCCATCATGCCGCTGGGGCCGACGACATGAACGCCCGCGTCGGCCTGCACCTGGGCCATCTCGGCGTACCGCTCAAGGGTGGCGTCGTTGTCGACGCGGCCGTCGGCGTCCAGGACGCCGCAGTGGCCGTGGTCCGTGTACTCGTCCAGACACAGGTCCGACATGATGACGAGCTCGTCCCCGACCTCGGCCTTCACGTCCCTGATCGCGACCTGCAGAATCCCGTCCGGGTCCGTCCCCGCGGTCCCCGCACCGTCCTTCTTCGCGTCCTCCGGCACCCCGAACAGCATGATCCCGGCGACGCCCGCCTCCAGCGCCTCGACGGCGGCTTTCCGCAGGGTGTCGCGGGTGTGCTGCACGACGCCGGGCATGGCGCTGATCGGCACGGGCTCATGGATGCCCTCGCGGACGAAGGCCGGAAGGATCAGATCGGCGGGGTGAAGGCGGGTCTCGGCGACCATGCGGCGCATGGCGGGCGTGGTGCGCAGCCGCCGTGGCCGCGCGCCGGGAAAGGATCCGTACGCAGTCATACGGGAACGGTACGCCCGTCGGAGGGGCTCACGTACCGACAGCCCGTCGGCGGAGCGGGGGCGCCTGCGGCGGGCCTGTTCCCCACCCCGCCCCTTCCCGAACTGGGGGCAAGCCCCCCAGACCCCGACGGGGCTGCCCCCGGACCCCGTATGCGACCTTCGGCCGCATGTCCTCAAACGCCGGACGGGCTGACATGTGCGGCCCAGCCGCACATTCAGCCTCGCCGGCGTTTGAGGCGCGGGGGTCCGGGGGCAGCGTCCCCGGTTACGTCGTCCGGCGCCGCCGACCCCCCGGCCGCCGTTCGCTCGGCCGCGTCACATGCTCCCCCGCCTCCAGCGCCGCCATCCTCCGCCGCGCCCCGAATTCCGCGAGCGCCTCCGCGAGCTTGTGCACCGACGGCTCGGGGGACAGTACGTCCACCCGCAGCCCGTGCTCCTCCGCGGTCTTCGCGGTCGCAGGACCGATGCACGCGATCACGGTCACGTTGTGCGGCTTCCCGGCGATGCCGACCAGGTTCCGCACCGTCGACGACGATGTGAAGAGAACGGCGTCGAAGCCGCCGCCCTTGATCGCCTCGCGCGTGTCCGCCGGCGGCGGCGACGCCCGCACCGTCCGGTAGGCGGTGACGTCGTCGACTTCCCAGCCGAGTTCGATCAGGCCCGCGACCAGCGTCTCGGTCGCGATGTCGGCCCGCGGCAGGAAGACCCGGTCGATCGGGTCGAAGACGGGGTCGTACGGCGGCCAGTCCTCCAGGAGACCGGCCGCGGACTGCTCACCGCTCGGTACAAGGTCCGGCTTGACGCCGAAGTCCACCAGTGAGGCCGCGGTCTGCTCCCCCACCGCCGCGACCTTGATCCCCGCGAAGGCCCGCGCGTCGAGCCCGTACTCCTCGAACTTCTCCCGTACCGCCTTCACGGCGTTCACCGAGGTGAAGGCGATCCACTCATAGCGGCCCGTCACCAGGCCCTTGACCGCGCGCTCCATCTGCTGCGGCGTCCGTGGCGGCTCGACGGCGATCGTCGGAACCTCGTGCGGCACCGCGCCGTACGAACGAAGCTGGTCGGAGAGCGAGGCGGCCTGCTCCTTGGTCCGCGGCACGAGCACCTTCCAGCCGAACAGCGGCTTGGACTCGAACCACGCGAGCTGGTCGCGCTGAGCAGCGGCACTGCGCTCACCGACCACGGCTATGACGGACTGGTGGCCGTCGGGCGAGGGCAGCACCTTCGCCTGCTTCAGGGTCTGGGCGATCGTGCCGAGCGTCGCGGTCCAGGTGCGCTGCCGCGTCGTGGTTCCGGCGACGGTGACGGTCAGCGGGGTGTCGGGCTTGCGGCCCGCGGCCACCAGCTCGCCCGCCGCCGCGGCGACCGTCTCCAGCGTCGTGGAGACGACGACCGTGCCGTCGCTCGCGCCGACCTCGGTCCAGCAACGCTCGCTCGCGGTGCGGGCGTCGACGAAGCGGACGTCCGTACCCTGCGCGTCGCGCAGCGGCACACCGGCGTACGCGGGCACACCCACCGCGGTGGCGACACCGGGCACGACCTCGAAGGGAATCCCCTCCGCGGCGCAGGCGAGCATCTCCTGACCTGCGTCGGTGTCCAGGCCGGGATCGCCGGTCACCGCACGGACGACCCGCTTGCCGTGGCGCGCGGCCTCCATGACAAGATTGGCCGCATCCCTGAGGATGGGGATTCCGGCGGCTGTTGACGCGTCGTCAACAACCGTCAGTTCAGGCGTGCTTACATTCGCCCGCGCATGGCTGCGTACGACGTCGAGCACATCCGGTTCGGCGATCAGTACGTCTGCTCCCGCGAGCGCTTCGACGGCGCGCAGTGTCAGCAGTCCGGGGTCGCCGGGACCGGCGCCGAGGAAAGTGACGTGCCCGTGTGCCGAGAGCGTCGAGGATGCGTTGTTGGTGGGGCTGGTGGGGCTCAAAGTGCTCGCTCCCCCATAAGACCGGCCGCACCCTTGGCGAGCATCTCGGACGCGAGTTCGCGACCGAGCGCGATGGCGTCGCCGTGCGACGTGGGTACGGGACCGGTGGTGGACAGCTGCACCAGCGTGGAGCCGTCGGTCGTGCCGACGACGCCGCGCAGGCGCATTTCGTTGACAACCTGTCCGTCGGCCAGCAGGTCGGCCAGCGCACCCACAGGTGCGGAGCAGCCGGCCTCCAGGGCGGCGAGCAGGGAACGCTCGGCGGTCACGGCGGCCCGGGTGTGCGGGTCGTCGAGCTCGGCGAGCGCGGCGGCGAGGTCCGCGTTGACCGCGGCACACTCGATCGCCAGTGCCCCCTGGCCGGGGGCGGGCAGGACGAAGTCGACCGACAGGAAGTCGGTGACCTCGTCGATCCTGCCGAGTCGGTTGAGCCCGGCCGCGGCAAGCACCACGGCGTCCAGCTCTCCGCCGCGTACGTATCCGATCCGGGTGTCGACATTGCCGCGGATCGGCACGGTCTCGATGCTCAGACCGTGCGCGCGGGCGTACGCGTTGAGCTGCGCCATGCGGCGCGGCGAACCTGTCCCGATCCGGGCAGCCCCCCTTGGGGAAGGAGCAGCCAGCCGGTCGAAGGTCAGCCCTTCGCGGGCCACCAGCGCGTCCCGCGGGTCCTCGCGCAGCGGCACGGCCGCCAGCGTCAGGTCCTCGGGCTGCGCGGTGGGCAGGTCCTTCAGGGAGTGGACGGCGAAGTCGACGTCACCCCGCAGCAGGGCGTCCCGCAGGGCGGTGACGAAGACCCCCGTACCGCCGATCTGCGCGAGATGCTCACGGGAGGTGTCTCCGTACGTGGTGATCTCGACGAGCTCGACGGGCCGACCGGTCAACTGGCGCACCGCCTGAGCCACTTGCCCGGACTGGGCCATGGCCAGCTTGCTGCGCCTGGTCCCGAGCCTCAAAGCCCTCTCGGTCATACTCGCCCTCGATTCGGGTCATTCATGTCGGCCCGGCTGACGGAGGCGACCGTCTCCGGGTCGAGGTCGAAGAGTGTCCGCAGCGCGTCCGCGTACCCGGCGCCGCCGGGCTCGCTGGCCAGCTGCTTGACCCGCACGGTGGGCGCGTGCAGGAGCTTGTCGACGACGCGGCGCACGGTCTGGTTGATCTCGGCGCGCTGCTTCTCGTCGAGACCGGTCAACCGGCCCTCCAGGCGCGCCATCTCCCCGGCGACCACATCGGCGGCCATGGTGCGCAGGGCGACGACGGTCGGAGTGATGTGCGCGGCGCGCTGGGCCGCGCCGAAGGCGGCGACCTCGTCGGAGACGATGCGCCGCACCTGGTCCACGTCGGCGGCCATGGGGGCGTCGGCGGAGGCCTCGGCGAGGGACTCGATGTCGACGAGCCGCACACCGGCGAGGCGGTGGACGGCGCCGTCGATGTCCCGCGGCATGGCGAGATCGAGCAGCGCGATCCGTACGTCGCCGGTGGCCCTTGCTCCGGCGGCCGAACCCTGGCGAATGCGCCGTCCGGCGTTCTCCACCCAGGCGCCGTGCTGCGCAAGTTCGTCGGCGGGCGACTGGTCAAGACCCACGGGGCAGGCTTCAGGGGCGGAGTCCCGGCGGCCGGAGACCGCCGCGTCGGTACCGGTGTTACTCACACCCGTGTCACCGAACGACGTCCCCGCGAGCGACTTGTCGGCCACGCGGCCGTCCCGCGCCGCCGCCGCTGCGAGGCGCGCCACCAGGCTGCCGTCCGGCGCGCGCAGGCTGTCGCCCGCACCCGCGTCCGGAGCGGAGGGCGCCACCGCGAGGGCCGCCGCGATCGACTCGGCCGTCAGGACAAGACCCGTCGCACCGGTGCACGACACCACGGCGTCGGCACGTGTCAGCTCATCGGCGAGGCCGTCCATCGCAACCGCGCGCGCCGTCACCCCGCCGCTCTCGCCCAGTGCCGCGGCCAGTCGCTCCGCGCGCTCCAGCGTCCGGTTGGCGATGACCAGTTCACGTACGCGCAGGCGCGCGAGCGTCGTCGCGGCGAGCGAGGACATCGAGCCCGCGCCGATCACCAGCACCCGCTTGTCCGCGGCCCAGTCCTCTACGTCCGCGCCGTCCGCCAGCTGCTCCAGTCCGAAGGTGACGAGCGACTGCCCGGCCCGGTCGATCCCGGTCTCGCTGTGCGCGCGCTTGCCGACGCGCAGCGCCTGCTGGAAGAGGTCGTTGATCAGGCGGCCCGCGGTGTGCAGCTCCTGCCCGAGCGCGAGGGCGTCCTTGATCTGCCCGAGGATCTGGCCCTCGCCGACGACCATGGAGTCCAGGCCGCAGGCCACCGAGAAGAGGTGGTGGACGGCCCGGTCCTCGTAGTGCACGTAGAGATAAGGAGTGAGCTCCTCGAGCCCGACGCCGCTGTGCTGCGCGAGCAGCGTGGACAGCTCGGCGACACCCGCGTGGAACTTGTCCACGTCCGCGTACAGCTCGATGCGGTTGCACGTGGCCAGCACCGCCGCCTCGGTGGCGGGCTCCGCGGCCAGCGTGTCCTGGAGCAGCTTGATCTGCGCGTCCGCGGACAGCGAGGCCCGCTCCAGCACGCTCACCGGCGCACTGCGGTGGCTCAGTCCGACGACCAGAAGGCTCATGCCGGCATCACGGCGGGCATGTCCCCGTCCGGTCCCTTCCGGCCTGCCGCGGCCTCGGCCTCCTCGCCGGCCTTCCGCTGCTCGTGGAAGGCGAGGATCTGCAGCTCGATCGAGAGGTCGACCTTGCGCACATCGACGCCGTCGGGCACGGAGAGGACGGTGGGGGCGAAGTTGAGGATGGAGGTGATGCCGGCGGCGATCAGGCGCTCGCACACCTGCTGCGCGGCACCGGCGGGCGTCGAGATGACGCCGATGGACACCCCGTTGTCGCTGATGATCTTCTCGAGTTCGTCGGTGTGCTGGACCGGAATCCCGGCGACCGGCTTTCCGGCCATGGTGGGGTCGGCGTCGATGAGCGCGGCGACCCGGAAGCCACGGGAGGCGAACCCGCCGTAGTTGGCGAGTGCGGCGCCAAGGTTACCGATACCGACGATGACAACCGGCCAGTCCTGCGTGAGGCCGAGCTCACGGGAGATCTGGTAGACGAGGTACTCCACGTCGTAGCCGACGCCCCGCGTCCCGTAGGAGCCGAGGTAGGAGAAGTCCTTGCGCAGCTTCGCGGAATTGACCCCGGCGGCGGCCGCGAGCTCCTCGGAGGAGACCGTGGGTACGGACCGCTCGGACAGCGCGGTCAGAGCGCGCAGGTACAGCGGAAGACGGGCGACGGTGGCCTCGGGGATTCCTCGGCTACGGGTCGCCGGTCGGTGATTTCGGCCAGTTGCCACGGTGCTCCTGCGGGATGAGCGAGGCTGCAGGCGGCCAGACGTCCAAGGACCGCCCCGTCGAATGCAGGCTATGTCTTTGTGAACGCGTGCACAAAGATGGTGTCCGCTTTGTCCGCGCAAAGTGACCGGGGTCACGCAATCCGGCCACACGATCCTGGAACCGTGAACCGCATCGGTCCGTTGAAGAGCCGAAGGGCGCAAAGCCGTACACACTCCTCACGATGACGCCCCCGAGACCGCTCTACTGTGCCCTGTCCGTGTCGCGTCCGGATAGAGCCGGGCCCGCCGGAAAAACCCAGTAAAACGTCCAGGGTGGTCACGAACCTTCCGGTCATGCACCCAGCGCGCGGCGAAGCCGTCCGGCATCCACGCGCCAGAAGGTGTGCTGCTCCCCGTCGACCAGGACGACCGGAATCTGCTCCCAGTAGGCACGGTGCAACGCTTCGTCCTGAGTGATGTCCTTCTCCTCGAAGGACGCCCCCGTGTCGGTGCACACCTCCTCGATCACCGACCGCGCCTCGTCACACAGATGACACCCCGGCTTCCCGATCAGCGTCACCACGCGCTCGCCGGCCTTCTTCTTCGTACGCCGCAACACAGGACTCATGCAGCCATTCTCCGCCCGCCCGCGCGCGATGGGTCCCCCGTGCCTCGCGTGACGAATCACCCGTTTAACAGGCAGGTCGCAGAGTGTTCACGCCATGGCATCCCGGCGTGTCGGGAAGTACCGAACAGACTGGCTATGCTCACGACATGGCCGCACTGGGATGGCTCACCCCCCGTAGGCGCTCCGCCACAGCACGGAGCGTGCTCGCAGGCGAGGCAGCAGCCGAGGCAGCGCGCAAGTCGTCACAGCAGTTCGAGGCACTCGACGCGCTCGAAGCGAAGGACGGCACTGCCCCGGCCGAACCGGAATTCCCCGTCGCGGGGGACGACCGGGCCGCCGCCTTCTTCGACCTCGACAACACCGTGATGCAGGGCGCCGCGATCTTCCACTTCGGCCGCGGCCTGTACAAGCGGAAGTTTTTCCAGCGCCGCGAACTCGCCCGTTTCGCCTGGCAGCAGACCTGGTTCCGCCTCGCGGGCGTCGAGGACCCGGACCATATGCAGGACGTCCGCGAGTCCGCCCTGTCCATCGTCAAGGGCCACCGCGTCTCCGAACTGATGTCGATCGGCGAGGAGATCTACGACGAGTACATGGCCGACCGCATCTGGCCGGGCACCCGCGCACTCGCCCAGGCACACCTCGACGCGGGCCAGAAGGTCTGGCTGGTGACCGCGGCCCCCGTGGAGACCGCGACGATCATCGCCCGCCGCCTCGGCCTGACCGGCGCGCTCGGCACCGTCGCCGAGTCCGTCGACGGCGTGTACACCGGCAGGCTGGTCGGCGAACCGCTGCACGGACCCGCCAAGGCCGAGGCCGTGCGGGCGCTTGCCCACGCCGAGGGCCTGGAGCTGACCCGCTGCGCGGCGTACAGCGACTCGCACAACGACATCCCCATGCTGTCGCTGGTGGGGCATCCGTACGCCATCAACCCGGACACCAAGCTCCGCAAGCACGCGCGCGCCCGCGAGTGGCGGCTGCGCGACTACCGGACGGGCCGCAAGGCGGCCAAGGTGGGCATCCCGGCCGCCGCCGGCGTGGGCGCCATCGCGGGCGGAACCGCCGCAGCGGTCGCCCTGCACCGCCGCCGCCGCTGACGCACACCTGCCCGGTTTCCCGGCGGACACGGGCGGCGCACCCCCGGCCATTCCGGGGGCCTTGGCCCGGCGTGCCCCCGGCCAGTCCTGTTGCCGCGGCGCGGGCGCAATCCACCGCCCGATACGACAGATCACGACGCAATTCGATCAACAAGCGTTCACAATCTGCTACTTGATACGTCGCTGAGACGTAACGTAAGCGACGGAAACGGCGATTTGAGCAACTGGGTGTAGCACTGCCTGTACGAAGCGTTATTCTCCTCAGACGCATGACGGACCACCACCAGTCCCCACGACGGGTGAACGGTCCCGCACTGCACGTGATGGAAGCTCTGCCTCTGGGAGTCCCGTGTACCCACACGTCGGGGTTGACGCCTCGGGCCTGGCTACGCTGCGCGCAGCGGTCCTCGACCACTTGCGCGGCTTCGTCCCCACCGCGTACGCCGTCCCCGCATTCGCCATGCCCCGCCTTGCCGTAAGCGGCCCTGCCGCCCCTTGCTACGCCCTGGCCGACGGCCGCGCGGCGGTCGGCAGACGGGGCAGCCGGGGCGGCTCCGGCGCCTCGACCACCGCCCGCCGTCCGAGTGCCGACAGTGACAGCGCACGCATGATGGAGCTGGTCGAGCGCGCCCAGGCGGGCGAGGCCGAGGCCTTCGGCCGTCTCTACGACCAGTACAGCGACACCGTCTACCGCTATATCTACTACCGGGTCGGCGGAAAGGCGACGGCGGAGGACCTCACCAGCGAGACCTTCCTGCGCGCCCTGCGCCGTATCTCCACCTTCACCTGGCAGGGCCGGGACTTCGGCGCCTGGCTGGTCACCATCGCCCGCAACCTGGTGGCCGACCACTTCAAGTCCAGCCGCTTCCGGCTGGAGGTCACCACCGGCGAAATGCTCGACGCCAACGAGGTCGAGCGCAGCCCCGAGGACTCCGTCCTGGAGTCCCTTTCGAACGCCGCACTGCTGGAAGCCGTCCGCAAGCTCAACCCCCAGCAGCAGGAGTGCGTCACTCTGCGCTTCCTGCAGGGCCTCTCGGTCGCCGAGACGGCCAGGGTCATGGGCAAGAACGAGGGTGCGATCAAAACCCTCCAGTACCGCGCGGTGCGCACCCTTGCCCGGCTCCTTCCCGACGACGCCCGCTGACCGAACCCCAACTCACAATCGGTGACGCCTCGATGACGCACTGGTCCGATCATCTTTCGCGCGTAACCCAAGTGCCGCGACGCTCGTTGTGCGGGATGCAGGCTCCCTGTGGTCACGCCATGCCCACAGCCACTCACTCGATCGTGTGGATGTGCTCAAGGCGTGCAACCCTCCAGACCCCCAGGGGAGTCGATCGTCATGACGAGAGGAGGTGCCGCCAGTGATCGCGAACGTATCGGCGCACCGGCGGGCGAGCGCCTTCGCCCAAGGCTTGGAAGATCAGGCGGCCGGGCAGTCCGAAGAATCGGTCGAACCGACCGAGCACGGACGGCTGTTGGCTCTGGCGAACGGTCTCGGCGAGCTGCCGAAACCGGAGATGGATCCCGAGGTCAAAGTGGTGCAGCGAGCACAGCTCGTGGCCGCCATGGAAGAGATGTTCGCCTCGGCAGGTGCGTCCTCGGGCTCCGCGGTGCCCGGGCAGCGGACCGGCCGGGGCGCCCATCGCGCCTCCCCACTCCGAAAATTGCGACCGCGCTCCCGCTGGTCGAAGGGCCTCGCGGCCGGCGGCTTGACCGTCGGAGTCGCCGCGGGAGCCTTCAGCGGGGTGGCCGCAGCCAGTTCCGACGCGCTGCCCGGTGACTCGCTCTACGGGCTGAAGCGTGGCATGGAAGATTTCAAGCTCGGCCTGGCGGACGACGACTCCGACCGCGGCGAGCTCTACCTCGACCAGGCGTCCACCCGCCTGAGCGAGGCCCGGCGCCTGATGGAGCGGGGCCGCGCGGGCGCCATGGACCACGAATCGCTGGGCGAGGTCCGCCGCGCGCTCAACGGCATGCGGCGCGACGTGAGCGAGGGCCACCGCCTGCTGCACGCGGAGTACGAACGGGACGGCTCGCTCGGCCCGATGGCGACACTCAATTCGTTCGCCAGGTCCCACCGCGACACGTGGAACGGTCTGCGCGACCGGCTGCCCGCTCAGCTGGCCGACGTCGGCGACGAGGTGAACTCCGCCTTCGACGCCATAGACCAAGAGGTCGGCCCGCTGGAGTCGCTGCTCCCCCGGTCCCCGGAGAAGGGCCGCGGCTCCCAGCAGCCCGGCTCCACGCAGGACTCCGGACGCACCTCGGGCCCTGGTCGTACGTCACCGGCCTCACCCGGCGCGAGCGACAGTCGGCCGGGAGACAGCGGCAAGCTCAACCCGTCGGGCGCGACCACCACGGCGGACGAGGGCCTGCTGGGCGGCAACACGGGCGGCCTGTTCGAGCCCCCGGCGACCGGCGCGTCGCCGGCCCCGTCCGGCGACATCTCGACGATGCCGCAGCAGGATGTGACGATCCCGCCGCTGCTGCCGGGGATCCTGCCGGGTCTCGGCTTCGAGAGCGACGACGACGGCTAGCGGTACCGGCATTACGTGGCAGGGAGGGAAAGCCCTCCCTGCCACGTATGTGAGAAGAACACGCGTCAGAAGAACACGGACCGGCGCTGCACCAGCAGTTTGTACAGCGTGTGCTGGATCTGCTCCCGGACCTGGTCCGTCAGGTTGAACATCAGCATCGGATCCTCCGCCGCCTCCGGCGGGTACCCGTCCGTCGGAATCGGCTCGCCGAACTGAATCGTCCACTTCGTCGGCAGCGGCACCGCACCCAGCGGCCCCAGCCACGGAAACGTCGGCGTGATCGGGAAGTACGGGAACCCCAGCAGCCGCGCCAGGGTCTTCGCGTTGCCGAGCATCGGGTAGATCTCCTCCGCCCCGACGATCGAGCACGGCACGATCGGCGCCCCGGCCCGCAGCGCCGTCGACACGAACCCGCCGCGCCCGAACCGCTGAAGCTTGTAGCGGTCGCTGAACGGCTTGCCGATGCCCTTGAAGCCCTCCGGCATCACCCCGACGACCTCGCCGCGCTGCAGCAACCGCTCGGCGTCCTCCGCGCAGGCCAGCGTGTGCCCGGCCTTGCGGGCCAGTTCGTTGACCACGGGCAGCATGAAGACCAGGTCCGCGGCGAGCAGACGCAGATGCCGGTTCGCCGGGTGGTTGTCGTGGACGGCGACCTGCATCATCAGCCCGTCCAGCGGAAGCGTTCCGGAGTGGTTGGCCACCACCAGCGCCCCGCCGTCGGACGGGATGTTCTCGATGCCCTTCACCTCGACCCGGAAGTACTTCTCGTACAGCGGCCGGACCATCGACATCAGGACCTGGTCGGTGAGCTCCTTGTCGTAACCGAACTCGTCGACCTCGTAGTCACCGGTGATCCGCCGGCGCAGAAACGCGAGCCCGCCCGCGATACGCCGCTCCCAGCCGCCACCCGCGCCCGCAGGCTCCGGGAGCGCCCCTGGCTCCTGGCCGGGCGTCTCGGAAGCCCTCAGCGCCCCCTGCGGCCCCGGCAGAGGGCTGACCGGAACCTCGTGTACCGCCGCGGGCTCGGCCTTCCGGCGGCCCCCCGCAGGGCGTCGCCGTGCCCCACGCTGAGCGCCGGCGCGCGAACGGTCGTCGTCGAACGGAATGACCTTGGCGTCCGCCATCGTTGGCTGCGCTCCTTATTCGGCGTCGCTCTGAGTCGTCTTCGTGGCCTTCGTACGCGCACTGCCCACGCAAGGCAGTGCCGCCGCCACCTGGTCAACAGCCTTGGCCAGGGCTTCCGGCGGCAGCAGCCCCGGGCCCCGGCTGCGCGCGAAGTCCGCGAACGTCTCCGCGGTCGTGTACTTCGGGTTGAAGCCCAGTGTCTCGCGCATCTGGTCGGTGCTCACCACCCGGCCATGGGTGAGCAGCCGGATCTGCTCGGGCGAGAAGTCCGTGACACCGACCGTACGCAGCGCGGAGCCGACCCAGGTGACCGCGGGCAGCAGCACCGGCATGGTGGGCCGCCCCAGCCGCCGTGAGCACTGCGAGAGCAGCAGCACACCGTCGCCCGCGATATTGAACGTGCCGCTGTTGAGCGTCCCGCGCCGCGGTTCGTGCAGGGCGATGCGCAGCACGTCGATCACATCGTCCTCGTGGACGAACTGCAGCCGCGGGTCGTAGCCGAAGACGGTCGGCATGACGGGCAGTGAGAAGAACTCGGCGAGCGGGGAGTCCGCGCACGGCCCGAGGATGTTCGCGAAGCGCAGCACGCAGACCGCCACATCGGGCCGCCGCCTGGCGAATCCGCGTACGTACCCCTCGACCTCCACCGCGTCCTTCGCGAAGCCGCCGCTCGGCAGGGACTTGGGCGGGGTGGTCTCGGTGAAGACCGCCGGATCGCGTGGAGCGGAGCCGTACACGCTCGTACTGGACTTGATCACCAGCCGCTTGACCGTCGGCGACTTCTGGCAGGCGCCGAGCAGCTGCATGGTGCCGATGACATTGGTCTCCTTGACCGTCGTCCGGCCGCCCGCGCCCAGCGGCGTGCCGGTGACGTCCATATGGACGACCGTGTCGACGCCGTGCTCGGCCAGTACGCGCCCTATCGCGGGCTGGCGGATGTCCGCGCGGACGAAATCGGCCCCACCGAGATGGTGCTCGGGCCCCACCGCATCGACGCCGATGACCCGGTCCACCTCTGGATCCCGCTGGATACGCCGTACGAGACGGCCTCCGAGCTGCCGGGCCACTCCGGTGACGAGCACGACCTTCCCCAAGATCAGCGCCTTCCCATAGGTCCGCCTAGGTCCGCCCAGGTCCCTGGTCCGCCCAGGTCCCACTCTCACGCGTCACCGTAGCGGTTCGGTGTTGCGCTGTGATGACCACGCGACGCACTTTTGCCACCCGGCCGAAAACCACCGCGACCCTCCCACCGTGCTGGTGGGAGGGTCGCGGCGACACGAACAGCTATCGCTTACTTCTTGTTGCGACGCTGAACGCGGGTGCGCTTGAGCAGCTTGCGGTGCTTCTTCTTAGCCATCCGCTTGCGCCGCTTCTTGATAACAGAGCCCACGACTACCCTCGCTCACTTCTCTTCACTCGGTGCGGGGCGTCTGGGCCCACACGACCTACGTCGGCCTAGCCTACCCGCCCGAGCTCCGAGCCTGTAATCCGAGGGGAACCGACCGGCTCCGGCTACGCCGATTCCACCCCCACGAAGGATTCGCGGAGGTACTCGTGAACTGCTTGCTCCGGAACCCGGAAGGACCTGCCCACCCGGATCGCCGGCAGATGACCGCTGTGTACCAAGCGGTACACCGTCATCTTCGACACTCGCATTACCGAGGCGACTTCCGCCACGGTAAGAAACTTGACCTCATTGAGAGGCCTCTCGCTGCCAGCAGCCATGACCCACCTGTACCTTCCGCACACGACGCACACCGGCTTCCCCTCCGGTGACTCTTCGTCGCTGTGCGCTCACTCCCCAGACTAGGGGCGGGTGATGCGAGTGGGGAAGAGGAGCAGCCATCGGCCGCCTACTGTGACAGACACGCTCGATTGAGTACATAGCGTGTCAGCGGTCGGTAGTAATCAGACCGCACAGCGTCATCAAGCGGAACGACGACGGACACGCGGCCCTCGGCCTCGCCGACGAACAAGGCCGGATCGTCCGTATCGGCGAGGCCGATGGCCTCGATCCCCAGCTGACCTGCCCCGCAGACCCAGCCATGGTCCCCGACGACCAGCTCGGGCAGCGGCCCGCCGCCCTGCACAACACCCTCCAGGGCAGCCCGAACCGGGAGCGGCGAGTGGGTGTGTGCGCCGGTGCCACCGGCGGCGCCCTGCGCTCCGGGTTCCCGCACCAGCGCGACTCCTCGTACGTACTCAAGGTCGTACGTGCGTACGCCGAACCGGGTCGTTATGTCGACACATCGCCCCTGCGCGGGTGTGAGGACCTCGCACCCCACTGCCGACAAAGCGTCTGCCAGCGCGGCGTAGAACCCAAGCAGCCGATGCGGATGCCCGGTCCCGATCAACACGGCCCCCCGCCGGGCGGCCACGTCCCCGAGCCGCTCGGCAAAGGCCGTGAGTGCGCTCAGCGTTAGCTCGGGATCAATCACATCCGGCCCGTCGACATGCGTGGGATCGCGGGAGACCCCGCACTTGTCGGCCATCAACGCGATCAAGTCCCGCTCGCCCCAGTCCCATTCGGGATCGAGCCCGAGGGTGACGCGGGGATCCCTGGCGGCGAAGAGCCGATAGCTGCGCAGACTCTCCTCCCGCGAGGTGGCCACGGGCCCGGCCAACCGAGCGGCCAGGAGATGCGCACGCAGCGCTCCGGTACTCAACACACGGTTGATGCTGCCGCATGGGGCAGAATCCCGGGCCAAAAGGAGGAATACCACGCACAGTTGGCGTAATGACACGTGGTCGGCGCAAAATGACCGCCAGGGCTACCGCCGCCGAGCCTCGGCGCTCGGCGCGGGCCGACGCCACAGCGCGGCCGGCCGGGGCGGCGCGAAGCGGTCGGCCGACCGCACCCGCAAGCTGCCCCCGCCCCACGGCGCGCCGCGAAGCTGCTGCCCGAGAGCACCCGGCGGCGCCAGGCTGCCGCGGCCGAGGGCGCGGGCGCGTGACGGGGACTGGGGCACCCGCCACACCGGGCGCCTCGCAGCTGGTGCCCGAACTCACCGGCGGCGCGAAGCTGCTGGCGGCCGACAGCGCCGGGCGGAAGCCGTGGCCCCGCCACACCGGGCGCGGCGAAGCGGTCGCCCGGCCCCAACCCGCGGCGCGAAGCTGCCGCCCCGCCGGGGCGTGGGGGTACCCCGTACCCTCACAACTCAAGGGCGGGCGAGTGGGGAAACCCCCGGGGTCCGGGGCGGAGCCCCGGTTCGGGCAGGGGCGGGGTGGGGAAACGCCCCGCGCAGCGGCCACCCGCGCCACCCCCGGGCCCGCACCGAACGGCCCCGCTGGTGGCGCACCCCTACGCCAACAACCCCCGCAACGGAAACACCGCCCGCCGCGTCGCCCGCACCGCCTGGTCCAGCCGGTCCGCCGGGTCGTACCCCTCTTCCCACGACCGCCACTCCGGCTCGCGCCCATCCGTCATCCGGCCCGGCCCCAACTGCCGCGTCCGCGCATACACCTCATCCCGCCACGACGACGGAATCACCGACTCCGGGTCCACCGGCGCATGCCCCGCGATCCCCACCAAGTGCGTCCACGACCGCGGTACGACATCCACCACCGCGTACCCGCCGCCCCCGAGCGCGACCCACCGCCCGTCCTCGACCCACTCGTGGGCCAACGTGTGGCACGACTCCTGGACCGCCCGCTGCGCGTCCAGCGACACCGCCAGATGTGCCAGCGGATCCTCGAAGTGCGTATCCGCCCCGTGCTGCGTCACCAGCACCTGCGGCCGGAAGTCCGCCAGCAGCTCCGGCACCACCGCGTGGAACGCCCGCAGCCATCCCGCGTCCCCCGTCCCCGCCGGCAGCGCCACGTTCACGGCCGAGCCCTCACCCGGCCCCGACCCACCCGTCTCTTCCGGCCACCCGGTCCCCGGAAACAGCATCCGCGGATGCTCGTGCAGCGAGATCGTCAGCACCCGCGGGTCGTCCCAGAACGCCGCCTGCACCCCGTCCCCGTGATGCACATCGACGTCCACGTACGCGACCCGCTCCGCCCCCAGCTCCAGCAGCCGCGCGATCGCCAGGGACGCATCGTTGTACACGCAGAACCCCGCCGCCGACCCCGGCATCGCATGATGAAGCCCGCCCGCGAAGTTCACCGCGTGCGTCGCCTCCCCGCGCCACACCGCTTCCGCGGCCCCCACGGACTGCCCCGCGATCAGCGCCGACGCCTCGTGCATCCCCGCGAAGGCGGGATCGTCGACAGTCCCCAGCCCGTACGCCTGATCCGCCGCCCGCGGATCGGCCGACGCCGCCCGCACCGCCGCCACATAGTCCTCGCGGTGTACGAGCCGCAGCGTCGAGTCCCCGGCCGGTTTCGCCGCCACCACATCGACGACGCGATCCAGCCCGTACGCCCGCACCAACCCCATGGTCAGCGCAAGCCGTACCGGATCCATCGGATGGCCGTCCCCGAAGTCATACTTCGTTACCGCCTCGTCCCACATCAACAACCCGCGGCCGCTCATGCCCGCCACGGTATCCGGCTTGTTGCGCATCGAACGACCTGGCGTACCGCAGGGTCACCAGCACCAACACCATGGGCACGACCATCGCCCACCGGTAGCTCCACGCGTCCCCGAGCGCCCCCACCAACGGCGAACCGATCAGAAACCCCACGTAGTTGAATACATTCAGCCGCGCCACCGCAGCGTCACTCGCCCCCGGATCGCCGCTCTCGACAGCCCGGCGCCCCGCCGCCGCAAAGGTCTGCGGCACGATCACACACAGCCCGAGCCCCAGCATCGTGAACCCGAGAATCCCCACCCACGCTCCGGCCGCCACGGCCACCACCCCGAACCCGGCCGCCGCCAGCACGGTCCCGCAGCGGACCACAGCCACCGCCCCGAACCGCCGCACCCCCAGATCCCCGACGGCCCGCCCGAGCAGCGTCGTGACCATGTATGCGTTGTACGGAACGGTCGCCAGCTCCTCCGAGCTGCCCAGCACGTCCTGCAGATACTTCGCGCTCCAGTTGGAGACCGTCGAGTCCCCGATGTACGCGAAGGTCATCACCAGGCAGAGCGGCAGCAGCAGCGTGAACGCGACCCCCGTCCGCTTCCCCTCGCCCGCGGCCGAGACCGGTCCGCCCCGCTCCCCGTCCGCGTACCACCGGCTCCCGATCAGCGCCGCGGGCAACAGCACACCCACCACCGGCAGATACGAGACGAGCAGCGACAGATGCCAGTGCGCCCCGGCCCACGCGAGCGAGGCACCCGCGATCCCGCCCAGGCTGTACGCCGCGTGGAAGCCGAGCATGATGCTGCGCCCGTACGCCCGCTGCAGGCTTACCCCGAGCATGTTCATGGACGCATCAAGCGCACCGACCGCCAGCCCGAACACCCCGAGCGCGAACGCCACCTGCCACAGCTCATCGCCCGCGGCGACCCCGAGCAGCGCCAGCAGAACGACCGGCTGCGCCCACCGGAGCACCACACTCGGCGCGACGCGCCGCACCAGCCGCTCGGTGACGACACTCGCCACCCCGGCCAGCACCGGCACGGCCGCTAGAAAGGCGGGCAGCAGCCCGTCGGATATCCCGTAACGGTCCTGGATCGCCGGTATGCGCGTCACGAGCAGCGCGAACGCCACTCCCTGCGCGAAAAAGCTCAACGCCAAGGAGGCACGCCCGTGCCGCAACCGCGCATCTGTCATGGCCGGACAGCGTAGAGCGCTCGTCTACCCATGGGTAGATCGATCACGCAAGCAATGCGGACAGCTCCGCCATCTCCTCGAAGTACCCCTTGGCCCCCGCCAGCTTCTCGGCCGCGGTCATCGCCGTGAACCCGTACACATCCATCCCGGCCGCCCTGGCCGCCGCCACCCCGAGGCGACTGTCCTCCACGACGACGCACCGCTCCGGCGCGACCCTCATCCGCTCGGCGGCATGCAGAAACAGATCCGGCGCCGGCTTCCCCCGCCCCACATCCTGCGCGCTGAACACCGTCCCGTCCTCGAACCACCGGTCCAGCCCGGTCTTGCGGTGCCCGACCCGGATGCGCTCATGGCTCCCGGACGACGCAACGCAGTACGGCACCGAGTCCGCGACCAGCTTCTCCAGCACCTCCGTCACACCGTCGACGGCTACCAGCTCCCGCTCGAAGGCGGCAAAGACGCGAGCATGCAGGGTGTCGTCGAAATCCGCAGGCAGCGTCTGCCCGGTCCGTTCCATAACTATGTCGTGTATGCGATGCACAGCGGCCCCCATGTAGTCCCGCAGGGAGTCCTCGTACGAGGTGGGGTGCCCAAGCTCGGTCAGATACCCGGCGAGGATGGTGTTGGAGATGGGCTCGCTGTCGACGAGCACACCGTCGTTGTCGAAAATGACAAGGTCGTAGCGCATGCCCCCAGCCTAGGAGGGCCCCACGCCTGACGCACAACGCAAAAATGCCTCAACCCCCGGACAGAGTCCGGGGGTTGAGGCTAAAAATTGTTCGGCGGCGTCCTACTCTCCCACAGGGTCCCCCCTGCAGTACCATCGGCGCTGAAAGGCTTAGCTTCCGGGTTCGGAATGTAACCGGGCGTTTCCCTAACGCAATGACCACCGAAACACTGTGAAGATATCGATTCCGGAATCCCCCCTGTGACCGTGGGGGGACTCGACAGTTCGTTACTTCAGAACTGACACAGTGGACGCGAGCAACTGAGGACAAGCCCTCGGCCTATTAGTACCAGTCAGCTCCACCCCTTGCGGGGCTTCCACATCTGGCCTATCAACCCAGTCGTCTACTGGGAGCCTTAACCCCTCAAAGGGGGTGGGAGTCCTCATCTCGAAGCAGGCTTCCCGCTTAGATGCTTTCAGCGGTTATCCTTTCCGAACGTAGCCAACCAGCCATGCCCTTGGCAGGACAACTGGCACACCAGAGGTTCGTCCGTCCCGGTCCTCTCGTACTAGGGACAGCCCTTCTCAAGACTCCTACGCGCACAGCGGATAGGGACCGAACTGTCTCACGACGTTCTAAACCCAGCTCGCGTACCGCTTTAATGGGCGAACAGCCCAACCCTTGGGACCGACTCCAGCCCCAGGATGCGACGAGCCGACATCGAGGTGCCAAACCATCCCGTCGATATGGACTCTTGGGGAAGATCAGCCTGTTATCCCCGGGGTACCTTTTATCCGTTGAGCGACGGCGCTTCCACAAGCCACCGCCGGATCACTAGTCCCGACTTTCGTCCCTGCTCGACCCGTCGGTCTCACAGTCAAGCTCCCTTGTGCACTTACACTCAACACCTGATTGCCAACCAGGCTGAGGGAACCTTTGGGCGCCTCCGTTACCCTTTGGGAGGCAACCGCCCCAGTTAAACTACCCATCAGACACTGTCCCTGATCCGGATCACGGACCCAGGTTAGACATCCAGCACGACCAGAGTGGTATTTCAACGACGACTCCACCTGAACTGGCGTCCAAGCTTCACAGTCTCCCACCTATCCTACACAAGCCGAACCGAACACCAATATCAAACTGTAGTAAAGGTCCCGGGGTCTTTCCGTCCTGCTGCGCGAAACGAGCATCTTTACTCGTAGTGCAATTTCACCGGGCCTATGGTTGAGACAGTCGAGAAGTCGTTACGCCATTCGTGCAGGTCGGAACTTACCCGACAAGGAATTTCGCTACCTTAGGATGGTTATAGTTACCACCGCCGTTTACTGGCGCTTAAGTTCTCAGCTTCGCCACACCGAAATGTGACTAACCGGTCCCCTTAACGTTCCAGCACCGGGCAGGCGTCAGTCCGTATACATCGCCTTACGGCTTCGCACGGACCTGTGTTTTTAGTAAACAGTCGCTTCTCGCTGGTCTCTGCGGCCACCCCCAGCTCACTGTGCAAGACAGATCACCAGTGATGGCCCCCCTTCTCCCGAAGTTACGGGGGCATTTTGCCGAGTTCCTTAACCATAGTTCACCCGAACGCCTCGGTATTCTCTACCTGACCACCTGAGTCGGTTTAGGGTACGGGCCGCCATGAAACTCGCTAGAGGCTTTTCTCGACAGCATAGGATCATCCACTTCACCACAATCGGCTCGGCATCAGGTCTCAGCCTCAATGTGTGACGGATTTGCCTATCACACGGCCTACACCCTTACCCCGGGACAACCACCGCCCGGGCTGGACTACCTTCCTGCGTCACCCCATCGCTTACCTACTACCACCTCGGTTCGGCGGCTCCACCACTCCCCTTTGCCCGAAGGCTCCGGGGCGGCTTCACGGCCTTAGCATTAATGGGCTCGATACTGGGCGTTTCAAAGCGGGTACCGGAATATCAACCGGTTGTCCATCGACTACGCCTGTCGGCCTCGCCTTAGGTCCCGACTTACCCTGGGCAGATCAGCTTGACCCAGGAACCCTTAGTCAATCGGCGCACACGTTTCTCACGTGTGTATCGCTACTCATGCCTGCATTCTCACTCGTGAACCGTCCACCACTCGCTTACGCGGCGGCTTCACCCGGCACACGACGCTCCCCTACCCATCCGTACTCCCGTTGGGGATATATGTACGAATGACACGACTTCGGCGGTACGCTTGAGCCCCGCTACATTGTCGGCGCGGAATCACTTGACCAGTGAGCTATTACGCACTCTTTCAAGGGTGGCTGCTTCTAAGCCAACCTCCTGGTTGTCTCTGCGACTCCACATCCTTTCCCACTTAGCGTACGCTTAGGGGCCTTAGTCGATGCTCTGGGCTGTTTCCCTCTCGACCATGGAGCTTATCCCCCACAGTCTCACTGCCGCGCTCTCACTTACCGGCATTCGGAGTTTGGCTAAGGTCAGTAACCCGGTAGGGCCCATCGCCTATCCAGTGCTCTACCTCCGGCAAGAAACACACGACGCTGCACCTAAATGCATTTCGGGGAGAACCAGCTATCACGGAGTTTGATTGGCCTTTCACCCCTAACCACAGGTCATCCCCCAGGTTTTCAACCCTGGTGGGTTCGGTCCTCCACGAAGTCTTACCTCCGCTTCAACCTGCCCATGGCTAGATCACTCCGCTTCGGGTCTTGAGCGCGCTACTAAACCGCCCTGTTCGGACTCGCTTTCGCTACGGCTTCCCCACACGGGTTAACCTCGCAACACACCGCAAACTCGCAGGCTCATTCTTCAAAAGGCACGCAGTCACGACTGTTGCTCCGAAGAACAACAGCGACGCTCCCACGGCTTGTAGGCACACGGTTTCAGGTACTATTTCACTCCGCTCCCGCGGTACTTTTCACCATTCCCTCACGGTACTATCCGCTATCGGTCACCAGGGAATATTTAGGCTTAACGGGTGGTCCCGCCAGATTCACACGGGATTTCTCGGGCCCCGTGCTACTTGGGTGTCTCTTAAACGAGCCGCTGATGTTTCAGCTACGGGGGTCTTACCCTCTACGCCGGACCTTTCGCATGTCCTTCGCCTACATCAACGGTTTCTGACTCGTCTCATCGCCGGCAGACGATGACAAAGAGATCCCACAACCCCGTATGCGCAACCCCTGCCGGGTATCACACGCATACGGTTTGGCCTCATCCGGTTTCGCTCGCCACTACTCCCGGAATCACGGTTGTTTTCTCTTCCTGAGGGTACTGAGATGTTTCACTTCCCCTCGTTCCCTCCACACTGCCTATGTGTTCAGCAGCGGGTGACAGCCCATGACGACTGCCGGGTTTCCCCATTCGGAAACCCCCGGATCAAAGCCTGGTTGACGGCTCCCCGGGGACTATCGTGGCCTCCCACGTCCTTCATCGGTTCCTGGTGCCAAGGCATCCACCGTGCGCCCTTAAAAACTTGGCCACAGATGCTCGCGTCCACTGTGCAGTTCTCAAGCAACGACCAGCCACCCACCACCCCGTCGACAAGCAACGAGTTCACTGGGGCCGGCATCGCGAAGGTCCAGACGTTTCAGTCCGTACCCTCAGACACCCAACAGCGCGCCCGGCACGACCAGTCAAGAAGTCACGTTCCACGCCGAAGCAGTACTAGTGATCCCAACTCATCGTGCCGAATAGTCAACGTTCCACCCATGAGCAACCAGCATCGGACGTACGCCGATGTACTGGCCTCTGACCAGACCGGGGTCTGGTGAGAAGTGCTCCTTAGAAAGGAGGTGATCCAGCCGCACCTTCCGGTACGGCTACCTTGTTACGACTTCGTCCCAATCGCCAGTCCCACCTTCGACAGCTCCCTCCCACAAGGGGTTGGGCCACCGGCTTCGGGTGTTACCGACTTTCGTGACGTGACGGGCGGTGTGTACAAGGCCCGGGAACGTATTCACCGCAGCAATGCTGATCTGCGATTACTAGCAACTCCGACTTCATGGGGTCGAGTTGCAGACCCCAATCCGAACTGAGACCGGCTTTTTGAGATTCGCTCCGCCTCGCGGCATCGCAGCTCTTTGTACCGGCCATTGTAGCACGTGTGCAGCCCAAGACATAAGGGGCATGATGACTTGACGTCGTCCCCACCTTCCTCCGAGTTGACCCCGGCAGTCTCCTGTGAGTCCCCATCACCCCGAAGGGCATGCTGGCAACACAGAACAAGGGTTGCGCTCGTTGCGGGACTTAACCCAACATCTCACGACACGAGCTGACGACAGCCATGCACCACCTGTATACCGACCACAAGGGGGGCACCATCTCTGATGCTTTCCGGTATATGTCAAGCCTTGGTAAGGTTCTTCGCGTTGCGTCGAATTAAGCCACATGCTCCGCTGCTTGTGCGGGCCCCCGTCAATTCCTTTGAGTTTTAGCCTTGCGGCCGTACTCCCCAGGCGGGGAACTTAATGCGTTAGCTGCGGCACCGACGACGTGGAATGTCGCCAACACCTAGTTCCCAACGTTTACGGCGTGGACTACCAGGGTATCTAATCCTGTTCGCTCCCCACGCTTTCGCTCCTCAGCGTCAGTAATGGCCCAGAGATCCGCCTTCGCCACCGGTGTTCCTCCTGATATCTGCGCATTTCACCGCTACACCAGGAATTCCGATCTCCCCTACCACACTCTAGCTAGCCCGTATCGAATGCAGACCCGGGGTTAAGCCCCGGGCTTTCACATCCGACGTGACAAGCCGCCTACGAGCTCTTTACGCCCAATAATTCCGGACAACGCTTGCGCCCTACGTATTACCGCGGCTGCTGGCACGTAGTTAGCCGGCGCTTCTTCTGCAGGTACCGTCACTTGCGCTTCTTCCCTGCTGAAAGAGGTTTACAACCCGAAGGCCGTCATCCCTCACGCGGCGTCGCTGCATCAGGCTTTCGCCCATTGTGCAATATTCCCCACTGCTGCCTCCCGTAGGAGTCTGGGCCGTGTCTCAGTCCCAGTGTGGCCGGTCGCCCTCTCAGGCCGGCTACCCGTCGTCGCCTTGGTAGGCCATCACCCCACCAACAAGCTGATAGGCCGCGGGCTCATCCTTCACCGCCGGAGCTTTCAACCCCCCAAGATGCCTCGGGAGGTGGTATCCGGTATTAGACCCCGTTTCCAGGGCTTGTCCCAGAGTGAAGGGCAGATTGCCCACGTGTTACTCACCCGTTCGCCACTAATCCACCCCGAAGGGCTTCATCGTTCGACTTGCATGTGTTAAGCACGCCGCCAGCGTTCGTCCTGAGCCAGGATCAAACTCTCCATGAATGTTTACCCGTAATCGGGTCGAACACCACAAGAGCGGGACGACCGGTCGGAATAAGACCGATCGTCCACAGCGTCCTCGCTGTGTCATTGCCTGCCCGCCACAAAGGACCGACAGGACTTTCAAAGGAACCTCAACCCACCGAAATGGGCCGGGGTTGTCAATCTGGCGTTGACTTTTGGCACGCTGTTGAGTTCTCAAGGAACGGACGCTTCCTTCGTACTCACCCTCACGGGCTTTCCTCCGGGCGCTTCCCTTCGGTCTTGCGTTTCCGACTCTATCAGACTCTTTCGTGTCCGATTCCCCGTCGGCGGGGCTCGCTTTCCGGCCTTTCGGCTTTCCGGCGATTCCGACTCTATCAGATCCTTTCGGGCCTGATTCCCGGTCGAACTCGGGTTGTCATTCCGGCCGTTGAGCCGTTCCGACGAGTGAGACTTTAGCGGAATCCTTGCCCCCGACGCTAATCGGGGTGACGTCCGTTCGAACGCCGATTCCTCATTTCGCAAAAGCGCACGGAAAGCCGAGCGACGGAGAGTCGCTTGCTGTAGTGGATCTTGCGGAATGGTTGCCCCGGGACCGGCCGAAGTCGGTGCTCACGCCGGACAACTCGGAGAACAGTACGGATGGGGGAATCCGCTGTCAACCTGGTGCCTGCCAGCGTACTCTCGTTCGCATGACTATGCGTACGTGCCTCCTTCAGTGGTGGGCCGCCTGACGGCGGCCGGCGCTTACGCACGCACTCAACGGCCGCCGCTTCGGCGGCCGTTCGTGTTTCTCCCTCCGGGAGTCCGGCCGCTGGTGGCGGCGGCTCCGACAGAGACGGAGAGCGGGATGACGCGGATCTTCAGCGGGATCAAGCCCACAGGGCATCTGACGCTGGGCAACTACCTCGGGGCGTTGCGCCGGTGGGTCGACGTCGATCAGCACCAGGCGGACGCGCTGTTCAGCGTGGTCGATCTGCATGCGCTGACCGTGGAGCACGATCCTGCGCGGGTGCGCAGACTGAGTCGGCAGGCTGCCACGCTGATGCTGGCGGCCGGGCTGGATCCGGAGCTGTGCACCGTATTCGTACAGAGTCATGTGGACGAACACGCACGGCTGTCGTATCTCCTGGAGTGCACGGCCACGGACGGCGAGCTGCGCCGCATGATCCAGTACAAGGAGAAGGCCGCGCGGGCGCAGGCGGCCGGGCAGAGTGTGCGGCTGTCGCTGCTGACGTATCCGGTGCTGATGGCGGCGGACATCCTGGCCTATGGGACCGATGAGGTGCCTGTGGGGGACGACCAGACCCAGCATGTGGAGCTGACCCGCGATCTGGCGGTGCGGTTCAACCAGCGGTACGGGCACACGTTCACCGTGCCGAAGGCGACGCATCCGCCCGTGGCCGCGCGGGTCATGGATCTGCAGGACCCGACGTCGAAGATGGGGAAGTCGCACGAGGCCGGGGCGGGGATCGTCTATCTGCTCGACGAGGCCGACGTCGTCCGCAAGAAGATCATGCGGGCGGTGACGGACAGCGGACGCGAGGTCGAGTACGACCGAGCGGCCAGGCCCGGTGTCACGAATCTGCTCGAAGTGCTGGCGGCCTGTGAGGGTGGGGACCCCATCGAGCTGGCCGGTGCATATGAGTCGTACGGCGCCTTGAAGAAGGACACGGCCGAGGCGGTGGTGGAGCTGCTGCGACCGGTCAGGGAGCGGCATGCCGAGCTGGCGGCGGATCCGGGACATGTCGACGACGTGCTGAGGAAGGGAGCAGAGCGGGCCAGGGGGATGGCCAGGCCGAGGGTGGACGCCGCCTATCGGGCGATCGGGCTGCTGCCCGCTTAGCGGGGTAGCGGGAGGACGGTTCGCCGCCACCGCCGTGGCGCCACGGCGGTGGGCCCGGCGGCCGCGCCTGCGGCCGCCGATCTCTCAGCCGTTGCCGGAGGCGAGCTCGCGGCTGCGGTCGCGGGCCGCTTCGAGGGCGGCGATCAGGGCGGCGCGTACACCGTGGTTCTCGAGTTCACGGATGGCGCTGATGGTGGTGCCGGCGGGGGAAGTGACGGCTTCACGGAGCTTGACGGGGTGTTCGCCGCTGTCGCGGAGCATGACGGCGGCGCCGATGGCGGCCTGGACGATCAAGTCGTGCGCCTGGGCGCGCGGGAGGCCGAGGAGGATGCCCGCGTCGGTCATGGCTTCGACAAGGAAGTAGAAGTACGCCGGACCCGAGCCGGACAGGGCGGTGGCCGCGTCCTGCTGGGACTCGGGGACGCGGAGGGTCTTGCCGACGCCGCCGAAGATCTCCTCGGCGTGGGCGAGGTGATCGGCGGTGGCATGGCTGCCGGCCGAGATCACGGACATGCCCTCGTCGACCAGTACGGGGGTGTTGGGCATGACGCGGACGACGGGGGTGCCTGCGGTCAGGCGCTCCTCGATGAAGGAGGTGGGGATACCGGCCGCGGCGCTGATGACGAGACGGTCCGCGGCGATGTGCGGGCTGAGTTCGTCGAGGAGCTTGCCCATGTCCTGGGGCTTGACGGCCAGGATGAGGGTGTCGGCTCGCTTGGCGGCCTCGGCGTTGGTGACGGGCTCGACGCCGTAGCGGGTGCGGAGCTCGTCGGCCCGGTCGGCCCGGCGGGTGGTGACCAGCAGGTCGGCGGGGCGCCAGCCGGCACGGATCATGCCGCTGAGGAGGGCCTCGCCGATCTTGCCCGTACCGAGAACTGCGACTGTCTGGGTCATGGCTCTGTTCACCTCGCCGGTGGGGATACGTGCGGCCATCCTCGCACCGGGGGCGTGACGGTGCCGTGACGTCCGAGGGGCGGGATCACAGGGCGCTGCGGGAGCGCCATTGGGACCAGGAGAGATTCCAGTCGCCGTAGCCGTTGCCCGCGGCGAGGGTCTCCTTGGAGTTGGTCACACGGATGACGTCGCCCGGGATGATCTGCTCGTAGAAGCGGCGGGCGGTGCCGTCGGATGCAAGGCCGATGCAGCCGTGGCTGACGTTGGTGCGGCCCGCGAAGGTGTTGGCCCGGTCGTTCTCGTGGAGGTAGGTGCCGGAGGTGGTGAGGTGGACGGCGTAGCCGTACCAGCCCTGGTAGGAGTCGGCGATGTCGACGGTGCGGGAGTCCATATAGACGCGGCGCTGCTTGTCCGAGACGACCATCGTGCCGTTCCAGGTGTCGTAGCCGGGAGCGCCGGCGGTGATCGGGATGGTCCGGGTGGCCTCGCCGTCCTCGGCCACGGTCATCTTGTGGCTGCGGACGTCGACCGTCGCGACGAGTGAGCGGGCGATGGTGAAGGCGCGTGCGATGGAGGGGGCCGTGAGGCTGACCTTGGTGCCCGGCTTCCAGTAGGTCGCGGGGCGGAAGTCGACGCGCTGGCCGTCGTGGAGGTTGCGGTCCTTGATCCAGGCCCAGGCGCCGGTGACTGAGGGGTTGGCGGTGACTTTCAGCCGGAGCTCCACGTCGGCACGCTCCGACTCGGGTATCGGGCGCTTGAAGGTGACCGAGATCGGCATGCCGACGCCGACCCGCTCGCCTTCGGTGATGTTGACGGAGGCGTCGGACAGGTGGGCGAGGGTGGCGGCGGTCGGCGGGGTGGCCGTGGGCCGGGATGCCGAAGGGGGCGTGGTTGACCTGTTGTCGGCCGGTCGCGCCGATGCCGCGGCGGCATCCGATGTGACGCTCGCTCCCGAGCAGCCGGTGAGCGACAGTGCGCAGATCAGGCCGAGTACGGCGGCGCCGATGTGTCCTCGCATGGTTCCTCCCCCTGGGTCAGCTGATGGGTCAGCTGTGCTGGTTCGGCTTCTGTACGCATGGGGAGAGGGGGAGGTTGCAGGAGCGGCGCGGAAAGTTCCGGGGGAACCGCGGGGGCGCGTCGGCTGTCCTACCGCTCGTGACCGAGGAGGAATTCGACACCTTCTATGCGGCCTCTTTCCCGCGCCTGGTGGGGCAGTTGTACGCGTTGACGGGGGATCACGGCGAGGCTCAGGACGTGGTCCAGGAGGCGTTCGTACGGGCCTGGGACCGTCGTGCCTCCTTCCTGGCCGAGGCGGCTCCGGAGGCGTGGATCCGCACGGTCGCGATGCGGCTCGCGGTGAGCCGCTGGCGGCGGGCGAGGCGGTGGCTCGAGCTGGTGCGGCACCATCCGCCGGCGGACCGTACGCCGGGGCCCGGGCCGGAGCACACGATGCTGGTGGAGGCGCTGCGGCAGCTGCCGGAAGCGCAGCGGCAGGCGGTGGTGCTGCACCATCTCTGCGACCTGAGCATCGAGCAGATCGCCGCGGAGACGGGATCTCCGGCCGGTACGGTCAAGGCGCGACTGTCTCGTGGGCGGGCCGCGCTCGCGAAGTTGTTGTCTCCCGGGGAGTCCGCCGACGAGAGGGAGGGGAGCCATGTCTGAGCACGAGCCGGACGCGCTCGGCTCCGCGTTGCGGGTGCTGGCCGCGGATGCACAGGCGCCGCCGTCGCTGTCGGGTGGGCAGATCCGGCGTCGCGGTGAGGCGCGGGGCAGGCGTCGGCGGGTCGTGGGGACGGCGGCTGTGGCCGTTGCGCTGGTGGCGGGGGTCGCGTTCGGCCTCCCCCAGGTGATGGGTGCGGGTGGGGCCGATCGGCCGCCTGCCGCGTCGACACCGAGCCCTTCGTTGCCGACACCGCCGCCCTTGTCGGCGGCCAGCCTCGACACCCAGAACATGG
The DNA here is from genome assembly GCF_036147535.1 of Streptomyces sp. NBC_00322. Lineage (NCBI taxonomy): Bacteria > Bacillati > Actinomycetota > Actinomycetes > Kitasatosporales > Streptomycetaceae > Streptomyces > Streptomyces sp. NBC_00322. Next base: position 4,001,516 of record NZ_CP108019.1, read on the forward strand.
TGCTGACGGTCACCGGGCGCGACGGCCGGTCGCGCTCGATCGACGTGTGGATGAAGGAAGGCACCGCCTTGATCCGGCTCACCGTCGCCGACAAGTACCCCAAGGGCACGTTGCCCGCCGACCTGCTCCCGGAGGGCAAGTACGTGTACGGCGCGCAGTGGGTGGTGAAGCTGACCAGGACAGGCGGTTCTCCCGTCTACATCGCGCAGGCGTCCAAGATCACGAGAGTTTCCTCGAACGTGATCGCAGTGGGCTCAGACGATGCGAAGTGGGTCTACGACCAGCTCAAGGTCGGGGACGTGATCGTCCCCAACTAGGGGGTGCGGCGGCGCAGGGTCGCCGCGCCCAGGGTGAGGACGAGGATCGCGCAGGCCGCGACGATCAGGACGTCGCGGGTGAAGTCGCCTGTGGCGTCCGGGTGGCGCAGGACCTGGTTCATCGCGTCGACGGCGTACGACATGGGCAGGACGTTCGAGATCCCTTCCAGGACGGGCTGCATCTTCTCCCGCTCGATGAACAGACCGCAGAGCAGCAGCTGCGGGAAGATCACGGCCGGCATGAACTGGACCGCCTGGAACTCGGAGGCGGCGAAGGCCGAGACGAAGAGGCCGAGCGCCGTGCCGAGCAGGGCGTCGAGGAGTGCGACGAGGAGCAGCAGCCAGGGCGAGCCGATGACGTCCAGGCCCAGTGCCCACAGCGCGAGGCCGGTGGCGAGGAGGGACTGGACGACGGCGACGAGTCCGAAGGCCAGGGCGTAGCCGCCGATCAGATCGCCCTTGCCCAGCGGCATGGCGAGGAGGCGTTCCAGGGTGCCGGAAGTGCGTTCGCGCAGGGTGGCGATGGAGGCCACCAGGAACATCGTGATCAGCGGGAAGATGCCGAGCAGCGAGGCGCCGATGGAGTCGAAGGTCTGCTCGCTGCCGTCGAAGACGTACCGCAGCAGAAAGAGCATCACGCACGGCACGAAGACCATCAGCGCTATGGATCGCGGGTCGTGGCGCAGCTGTCGCAGGACCCGGGCGGCGGTGGCGAGGGTGCGTGAGGTGCTCATCGGGCGTTCTCCTCAATGGCCTGGGTCTGCGGCATCCGGGTCCTGCGGTCATCGGCCCGGCGGGCGTTGGCTTCGTCGACCAGGTGGAGGAAGGCGGCCTCGACCGTCTCCGAGCGGGTGCGCAGGCGCAGGTCGTCGGGGCTGTCCTCGGCGAGGATCTCGCCCTCGCGCATGAGCAGCAGGCGGTGGCAGCGCTCGGCCTCGTCCATGACGTGCGAGGAGACGAGGATCGCCGCGCCGCGCTCTTCGGCGAGGCGGTGGAAGAGGTTCCACAGGTCGCGGCGCAGGACGGGGTCGAGACCGACGGTCGGTTCGTCGAGGACGAGCAGTTCGGGTGCGCCGAGCAGGGCGACGGCGAGGGAGACGCGGGTGCGCTGGCCGCCGGAGAGCCTGCCTGCGAGGGAGTCGGCGTGCGAGGTGAGGTCGACATCGGCGATGGCGCGGGCGACGTGTTCGCGGCGGGCCTCGCGACGGCGGCGGCCGGGTTCCAGTACGGCGGCGAAGTAGTCGAGATTCTGGCGGACCGTCAGGTCGTCGTAGACGGAGGGGTCCTGGGTGACATAGCCGATCCGGGAGCGGAGGGAGGCGTCGTCGGCGGGCTTGCCGAGGATCTCGAGGGTGCCGGTGACCTTGGCCTGCGTGCCGACGACGGCACGCATCAGGGTCGATTTTCCGCAGCCGGACGGGCCGAGGAGGCCGGTGATACGGCCGGGCGGGACGGTGAAGTCGATGCCGCGCAGGACGGTGCGGTCTCCTCGTACGACGGTGAGGCCGCGGGCCAGGACAGCCAGGCCAGAAGAATTCATCATGCGATGAATAATGCGCCTGGGCCTGGACCTCGTCAAGAGATGGGGGGTGCGTCAGGGGCATCCCCCATGGCGCTCCGGGGGAAAGGCGGCGGACTGTGGACATATGAGCCACAACAGTGAGATCTCGAAGACCGAGCGGCGGCGGCTCGCCATCGCCTCGGCGACGCTCGGGCCGTGGCGTGCGGCGGCGGCGGTCGGCGGGCTGGGCGGCGGGGTTGCCCTCGCACTCGGGGCGATCGACGACGGAATCGGACTGGGCATGCTGGCCGGGGCGTTGTCGGTCGCGCTGATGCTGTTCTTCATGGTCGGCGGGGCCGGGGCGGTGCTGGGCGATGCACCGTCGGCTGCCGGGGCGGCCGATACGGACCGCCGCATACGCCGCTGGGCGGCGGCCCACCCGTGGCGGGTCGCGGCGGTGCCGGGGGCTCTGATGGTGGCGTCGGACGTGGTGGTGCGGCAGGTGCTGACGTCGCAGGGGTTCTTCGGCAGCCTGTGGGAGGGGCTGTGGCGGGGGGCGCTGGTGGTCGGTGTGGTGGGCGTGGTGGGGCGCGTGTCGCGGGGCCGTCGGTGAGGTGGGCGTGGGGGAGTCGGCAGATACGCGCGGGCCTTACCGGGTGGACGATCCCGACGCGCGGACTGTGACACTGAGCTCGACCGCGTACGCCTCCTCGACGACGCCGTCCGGAAAGACCTTCAGCAGTTCGGCGCGCTCCCGGGCGAGGAAGGACGCCGTGGCCTGCGCGCCCAGCACCAGGAAAAGGGAGTGGCTGCCGAGGTTGTCGAGGTGGGTGTCGAGACAGACGCGCCGGGTCCAGTGGACCCGCCGCTCCGCCCGCTCCACCCCCTCCGGCAGGCGCCGGGCCGGGCCGGCGGCTCCATGTGCGCCGTTCTTCAGCTCGCCGCGGAGCCGTTCGTCCTGCGCGGCTATCCACGGGACATCGCTGTCCGAGACGTTCCACCACAGTGCCAGCGCACCGCCCGGCCGCAGCACCCTGAGCGCCTCCGGGAAGGAACGTTCCGGGTCGGTCCAGTGCCAGGACTGGGCGTACGCGACGAGGTCGGCGCAGCCGTCGGCCAGCGGCAGTGCGTCGCCAAAGCCCAGCACGAGCGGTATGTCCGGCAGGGCGCTGCGCAGTTGGGCCGCCATACCGGGGCCCGGCTCCACCGCGGTGACGTGGGCGCCGCGCTCCCGCAGCAGCCGGGTCGCGATGCCCGTACCCGCGCCGACGTCGATGACCCGGGAGCCCCTGAGGGGACGGCCGGTCAGTTCCTCGACGGCGTCGAAGAGAGCGGGCGGGTAGCCGGGGCGGGCCGCGTCGTACTGGGCTGCCGCAGTGTCGAAGGAGAGCCCGCGCCGCGCGTGATCTGTTTTCGTCATGCGTTCCATCCTCACCGCGACACGGCTATTTACGCTGGGACTTGGCGCCCTTCGGCCTGCGCGCGGCCGGATTGCCCGCGCGGGCGCCGCGGCGCTTCTCGTACTGGCTGCGAGCCGTCTCGTACTCCTCGCGGTGCAGCTTCTCGCCCGGCGCCTCGGCCAGCGAGCGGAAGAAATACGCGAGGAGTGCGCCGACGAAGCCGATCACCTTGAGGCTGCGAAGCGAGTCCTCGCCGACGGAGCCGGTGGGGCGGCGGGTGAAGCCCTCCCAGGTCTTGCGGAAGGCGACGGCGCTGCAGATCGCGAAGGTGACGACGACCAGCATGTTGACGAAGCCGCCGATGTCGGCGATCGCCAGGCCCTGGTAGGCGAAGCGCAGGACGAGGCAGCCCGCGAGCGCGGCGATGAGCGAACCGGCCGCTACCGCGGCGCGGCGCGGCCCGTAGCCCCCGTCGTGGCCCACCCAGGTCGTACCGAAGAAACGGATGGGCTCGGGCTGCGGGCCGTCACCGGCGCCGTCAGTGGTGTTCTGGATCTGGTCGCTCACGGGGCGATTATCCCCGTACCGTCACGAGCAGCGGATGGTCACATAGCCATCGCTGCCCGTGTTCACATACGCGTCGGAGACGTACTCCCCGTTCGCGATGTTGTCCCACAGGTTGGACGTGCCGTACGGGCCGCTGATCCACTCCCCCGGCTTCTGGCAGTTGATCGGCACCCGCGACCCGACCGGCAGCACCCTGATGAGCCGGTAGTTGGTGCCGGGACCGCTGCGGACGTTCAACGCGACGCCCGGCGCGACCGGGTAGCGCTTGACCGTGGTCTCCTCGAAGCTCTCCGACTCGCTCCGCACTTCTTCGACAGCCATGAAACTCTCCCCCGTCAATGCGACTTGACCAATGTGGCTTGATCCGTACGGTTCGCCCGTACGCCGCGCAGGCTAGCAAGCCACACCGGCATCGGACGCATCATCGACTAGGCTCCGTGCGTCGCGCGTGTGCACGAACATCACGGGGGTGGGGAAATGCCACCGCTGCGCAGCACCGGTCAGTTCCCGGAAGCGGAGCATCCGGAATATGCCGGGCAGTACCGGCTTGAGGCATGCCTCGGCAATGGCGGCATGGGTGTGGTCCATCTGGCCACCTCTGCCTCGGGGTTGCGCCTCGCCGTCAAGGTCATCCATGCCGAGCACGCGTCGGACCCGGAGTTCAGAGCCCGGTTCCGGCAGGAGGTCGCGGCTGCCCGGAAGGTCAGCGGGGCGTTCACCGCGCCTGTGGTCGATGCCGACCCGGAGGCCGAACGGCCCTGGATGGCCACGCTGTTCATCGAGGGCCCGACGCTCGCCGAGCGGGTGAAACGGAACGGGCCGCTGGGCGCACAGGAGTTGCGCAAGGCGGGCGCGGGCCTGGCCGAGGCGCTGCGCGACATCCATCGCGTCGGCGTGGTGCACCGCGATCTCAAGCCGAGCAACGTACTTCTCGCGCCCGACGGCCCCAAAGTCATCGACTTCGGCATCTCCCGTCCCGCGGACAGCGATCTGCGTACGGAGACGGGCAAGCTGATCGGTACGCCGCCGTTCATGGCGCCCGAGCAGTTCCAGCGCCCGCGCGAGGTCGGGCCGGCAGCCGATGTGTTCGCGATGGGCGCGGTGCTGGTGCACGCGGCGACCGGGCGCGGGCCCTTCGACTCGGACAGCCCGTACATCGTGGCGTACCAAGTGGTGCACAACGAACCGGACTTGGCGGGGGTGCCCGCGGACCTCATACCGCTGTTCCGGCGCTGTCTGGCGAAGGACCCGGACGAGCGGCCGACGCCGTACGAGCTGATGGTCGCGCTTCGCGGATCGTCACCCTCGTCCTCGTACGACACCCAGGCCTACATACCGGTGCAGCGGACGCCGGACCCCCGCGAGAACGTGCCCCCGGGCCTTGCCGCCGGGCCGCGGCCGCGGCGGCGGCTGGGCCGGAAGATGAAGTGGGCGGCCGCGGCGGTGGCGGTGGCGGTGCTGGTCACGGCGGGGTTCGTGGTCGCCGGGTCGCTGGCGGACGGCGGGAGCCCCGGACGCGCTCACTCCGCGCCGCGCGCCGAACAGGGCTTCCACGGCTGGAGTGTGCCCCTGCGCGGCGGGAACGACGAGAACAGGACACCGGTCTGCGCGGCGGCGGACGGGGGGCTGTACTGCGCGGCGCCCGGGATCAAGGCGGCCCGGCTGGACCCCGACGACGGCAGGATCCTCTGGTCGCAGAAGGCGGCCGACAGTGCGGCGCAGACCGACGAGGGCATGACGCCCGTGCTCTCCGGAGGGCTGCTTCAGGTTGTCGCGCCCGGCGGGAACCGGCTTGAGGCGCTCGACCCCGAATCCGGCACGGTGCGCTGGGACGTCGACATCTCCCCGTACTCCTCGGTCCGGTACAGCGGCGACGTGGTGCTGCTGGTGACCGACAGCGGGCGGTTGCGGGCGGTCGACGCCGCGACGGGCAAGGAACGCTGGACCCGGCAGCGCGGCGGACGCGGCACCCAGTGGGTCTCGTCCCCGGGCGGCGACGGGCCCGCGCTGGGCGCGACGCCCGCGCCGGACGGTACGACGACGCTGGTGAGCGCGGTCGATCCGGGCAGTGGAAAGCTGCTGTGGGAAAAGCGGGTCAAGGGGTCGCTGAGCCCGGTGCGGTTCGTTGGCGGGGCGCTGTATCTGCTCGCCGCGAACGCCGACGGCTTCACGGACGCGGTCGTACGAATCGACACCGCGGGCGGCAAGCGTGCTGTTCGCCGGATCGTGCTGTCCGCGCCGCTCGACCAGGCGCAGGCGGCGGTGGCGGTGTCCGGGGACGTCGTCTACCTGAGCGGGTCGGGCGGTTCGCTGATCGCCCTCGACACGAGCGGGAGGAAACCCGCGCAGCTGTGGCGCCTTGAGACCCAGGTCACGCATCTCTCGCGTCCCGCGGCGGACGGGCGCGCGGTGTATGTGACGGCGGGGGACGGGCGGCTGCTGGCGGTGGACGCGGTGCGGGGGGTGCTGACCGGTCAGTCGAAACCCCGTATGGACGACGGGCGTTACACCTTCGCGTCGGCGCTGCCGGCGCCGGTGGCGGGGGGCGGGAGGGTGTACGGGATGGCGCCGGACGGGTCGGTGTTCGCGCTGGACGGGCGGGGCGCGGCGGGGTGGTGAGGGGCGCGGTGCGGCGCGGGCAGGGCTAGGGCGTGTTTTAGAAGTAGCGCCGTACGCCCGTAGGGCGGGCCCCGCGGCGTCTGGTGCGTGCAATCGCAAGGCGGAGGGTCGCCCTCGTACTGGACGTACTTGGGCGACTCCGACAACACCGCGAGTGTGCGTGCCAGGCGTCGCGGGGCAGGCGCGACTTCTAAAACACGCCCTAGATGTGCGGCAGGGCCGCACATCCAGCCCGTCCGGCGTTTGAGGACACGCGCGAAGCACGTACGGGGTCTGGGTTTACGGGATGGGGGTACCTCCCACGGCCGCCAGGCCGTAGGGGGAGGGCGGTAGGGGACAAGGCCGCCGCAGGCGCCGGGTCGAGCAGCGCCCCCGGTTGGTCAGCCCAGCCGGGACACGTCCCGGACCGCTCCCTTGTCCGCGCTCGTCGCCATCGCCGCGTACGCCCGCAGCGCCGCCGAGACCTGCCGGTCGCGGTTCTTCGGCGCGTAGACGCCACCCAGCGCCTCACGACGGGCCGCCAAGTCGTCCTCCGACACGAGGAGTTCGATCGAGCGGTTCGGGATGTCGATACGGATGCGGTCGCCGTCCTCCACCAGGGCGATGACGCCGCCCGACGCCGCCTCAGGTGAGGCGTGGCCGATCGAGAGGCCCGACGTGCCGCCGGAGAAGCGGCCGTCCGTCACCAGTGCGCAGGCCTTGCCGAGGCCGCGGCCCTTCAGGAAGGACGTGGGGTAGAGCATCTCCTGCATACCGGGGCCGCCCCTGGGGCCCTCGTAACGGATGACGACGACGTCGCCCTCCTTGATCTCCTTGCGGAGGATCTTGTCGACGGCCTCGTCCTGCGACTCGCAGACGACCGCCGGGCCCTCGAAGGTCCAGATCGACTCGTCGACACCGGCGGTCTTCACGACACAGCCGTCGACCGCGAGATTGCCCTTGAGGACGGCGAGGCCGCCATCCTTGGAGTACGCGTGCGCCGCGTCGCGGATGCAGCCGCCCGCCGCATCGGTGTCCAGCGTCTCCCAGCGTTCCGACTGTGAGAACGCCGTGGCCGAGCGGACGCAGCCGGGCGCCGCGTGCCACATTTCGACTGCCTCGTCCGACGGCGAGCCACCGCGCACGTCCCAGGTCTCCAGCCACTCCTTGATGCCGGGCGAGTGGACGGTGTGAACGTCCTCGTTGAGCATTCCGGCCCGGTAGAGCTCGCCGAGGATCGCGGGGATGCCGCCCGCGCGGTGCACGTCCTCCATGTAGTACGTGCCGCCGGGGGCGACGTTCGGGGCGACCTTGGCCAGGCAGGGCACCCGGCGCGAGACCGCGTCGATGTCCTTGAGGTCGTAGTCGAGCCCGGCCTCCTGGGCGGCGGCGAGCAGGTGCAGGATCGTGTTGGTCGAGCCGCCCATGGCGATGTCGAGGGCCATGGCGTTGTCGAAGGCCGCGCGGGTGGCGATATTGCGCGGCAGGACCGACTCGTCGTCCTGCTCGTAGTAGCGCTTGGTGATCTCGACGACCGTGCGGGCGGCGTTCTCGTACAGCGCCTTGCGGGCGGTGTGGGTGGCGAGGACGGAGCCGTTGCCCGGCAGGGAGAGGCCGATGGCCTCGGTCAGGCAGTTCATCGAGTTGGCGGTGAACATGCCGGAACAGGAGCCGCAGGTCGGGCAGGCGTTCTCCTCGATACGCAGCACGTCCTCGTCCGAGACGTTCTCGTTGACCGCGTCGACGATGGCGTTGATCAGGTCGAGCTTGCGGACCGTACCGTCGACGAGGGTGGCCTGACCGGCTTCCATGGGGCCGCCGGAGACGAAGACGACGGGGATGTTGAGGCGCAGGGCGGCCATCAGCATGCCCGGGGTGATCTTGTCGCAGTTGGAGATGCAGATCAGCGCGTCCGCGCAGTGCGCCTCGACCATGTACTCGACGGAGTCGGCGATCAGGTCCCGGGAGGGCAGGCTGTAGAGCATGCCCGCGTGGCCCATGGCGATGCCGTCGTCGACCGCGATCGTGTTGAACTCACGGGGCACGGCGCCCGCGGCCAGGATCGCGTCGGAGACGATCCGGCCGACCGGGGCGAGGTGGGTGTGCCCGGGGACGAACTCCGTGAAGGAGTTGGCGACCGCGATGATCGGCTTGCCGATGTCCGAGCTCGCTACGCCCGAGGCCCGCATAAGGGCGCGGGCGCCCGCCATGTTCCGGCCGTGGGTGACAGTGCGGGACCGCAGCTCGGGCATCGTCGCTCGCTCCTTCGGACGGATCCTTCAGGCAGATCCTTCAGACAGATAGGACTGCAAACCAGCCTACGCCGAGGCTCCAAGATCTGGACACTCCGTCCGCTATACGGGACGTGCGGCTCACGCTTCGGTCGTCACGCTTCGGTCGCTCACGCTTCGGTCAGATACCGCTGGAGCGTGGGCGCCACCATCTGCACGATCTCCTCGGGCTCCACCGAGGCCAGCGGCTCCACCTTGATCACATAGCGCAGGATCGCGATGCCGATCATGTGCGAGGCCGCGAGCTCCGCGCGGAGCTTCGGATCCGGTACGTCAAGCTCCCCCGCGATCCGCTCCAGCAGCCGCCGCAGCACAAAGCCGCGCAGCACCTTGGCCGCCGCCTCGTGCGTGAGCGCGGAGCGGACGATGGCCAGCAGCGGGCCCCGGGTCGCCGGGTTCTCCCACACCCCGATGAAGTAGCGGGCGAGCCGCTCGCCGATGCCCTCGTTGCCCTGGCCCAGGATGGCCGGGACGACCAGGGCCGGCTCGAAGGAGACCTCGATGGCGGCCGCGAAGACCTCGTCCTTGGTACCGAAGTAGTGGTGCACGAGGGCCGGGTCGACGCCCGCGGCCCTGGCGATGCCGCGGACGGTCGTCTTGTCGTAGCCGCGCTCGGCGAATTCCGTACGGGCCGCCTCAAGGATCCGGTCCCGGGCGCCGGGCCCCTCGTCGGTCTTGGTACGGGCCGGGCGGCCGCGCCGCCGCGGAGCCGCCGCACCGGTCATGAGCCGCGCACTCCCGAGGAGGCGGCCGACGCGAGGTGCAGCCGGGTGAAGGCGAGCGCCTCGGCCAGGTCGGCTTCGCGTTCGGCTGCGGACATCGCGCGCCTGGTGTTGACCTCGATGACGACATGGCCGTCGAAGCCGGACCGGGCGAGCCGTTCGAGGAGCTCGGCGCAGGGCTGGTTGCCCCGCCCGGGCACCAGGTGCTCGTCCTTCGACGATCCCTTGCCGTCGGCGAGATGCACATGACCGAGCCGGTCGCCCATCCGGTCGACCATGGCCATGGTGTCGGCGCGGGAGGTCGCGGTGTGCGAGAGGTCGATCGTGAAGTGCCGGTAGTCCTCTTGGGTGACGTCCCAGTCGGGGGCGTACGCGAGCATCTCGCGGTCCCGGTAGCGCCAGGGGTACATGTTCTCGACGGCGAATCGGATGTCCGTCTCGTGCGCCATGCGCCAGATCCCGCTGACGAAGTCACGGGCGTACTGCCGCTGCCAGCGGAACGGCGGATGCACGACGACCGTCGACGCGCCCAGCTTCTCGGCCGCCGCCTGCGCCCGCTGGAGCTTCGCCCAGGGGTCGGTGGACCAGACCCGCTGGGTGATCAGCAGACACGGCGCGTGGACGGCGTGGATCGGCACCCGGTGGTAGTCGGACAGGCGACGCAGGGCCTCGATGTCCTGGCTGACGGGATCGGTCCAGACCATGACCTCTACGCCGTCGTACCCGAGGCGTGCGGCAATCTCGAAGGCCGTCGCCGTGGACTCCGGATAGACGGAAGCCGTCGACAGGACAATCTTCGCATCCGGGATGCGCACCACTGGTTCTGCCACGGGTGACAGCGTACGGGCCAACACTAGGAAGCCGGGAGGTGGTCGAGACGCCGCAGGATCACGCCCTCGCGCAGCGCCCAGGGACAGATCTCCAGGACCGGTACGCCGAACAGCTCCATCGCACCCTCCGCGACCAGGGCTCCTGCGAGCAGCTGGCGGGCGCGGCCCTCGGAGACACCGGGGAGCGTGCTGCGCTGCTCGACCGTCATGGTGGCGAGTTTCGGCACCCACTCCCGCAGCGATTTGAGACTGAGCTCACGCTGCACGTACAGCCCCTCGGTGGAGCGCGCGGCGCCCGCGATACGGGCCAGCTGCCGGAAGGTCTTGGAGGTCGCCACGACGTGGTCCGGCTTGCCCAGCCGGGTGAACTCTCCGACCGTACGGGCGATTTCGGTCCGCGCCTGGCGGCGCAGCGCCCTCACGTGCTCGGCGTCGGGCGGGTCGCCCGGCAGCATCCCGGCCGTCAGCCGGCCCGCACCCAGCGGCAGCGACACGGCCTTGTCGGGCTCCTCGTCGATCCCGTACGCGATCTCCAGCGATCCGCCGCCGATGTCCAGGACCAGCAGCCTCCCGGCGGACCAGCCGAACCAGCGGCGGGCCGCGAGGAAGGTGAGGCGGGCCTCCTCCTCACCGGTCAGCACCTGCAGATCCACGCCGGTCTCGGCCTTGGCCCGGGCGAGGACCGCGTCGGCGTTGGTGGCCTCACGCACCGCGGATGTGGCGAACGGCAGCACCTGCTCGCAGCCCTGGTCCTCGGCGGCCTGCACCGCCCCGGCGATCGTCTCGATCAGCCGGTCGATTCCGGCGGGGCCGATCGCCCCGTCGTCGTCGAGAAGTTCGGCGAGCCGCAACTCCGCCTTGTAGGAGTGGGCGGGCAGGGGGCGGGCGCCGGGGTGCGCGTCCACCACCAGCAGGTGCACTGTGTTCGAACCGACGTCGAGGACTCCGAGTCTCATGGACCGAACGCTACTGCGGTCGCGGACATACCCTTGGCCTGTGCCAAAGACGAAAAAGGCGAAGCCGGGCAAAGCCAAGCCCCCGAAGCAGAACAAGCGCGACCGGGACGGCGTGCAGAACGCTGTGCCGGACGCTGTGCCGGACGAGAAGGGCCTGGACTTCGCACGCGCGTGGGTCGAATTCCCGGACCCCGCCGACGACGAACAGGTCTTCCGCTGCGATCTGACCTGGCTGACCTCGCGCTGGAGCTGCATCTTCGGCAGCGGCTGCCAGGGCATCCAGGCGGGCCGCGCGGACGACGGGTGCTGCACGCTGGGAGCGCACTTCTCCGACGAGGACGACGAGAAGCGGGTCGCGGAGAATGTCGCGCGGCTGACTCCCGAGCTGTGGCAGTTCCACGACGTGGGCGCGGAGACGGGCTGGGTCCAGCTCGACGAGGACGGCGAACGCCAGACGCGGCGCTGGGAGGGCTCCTGCATCTTCCAGAACCGTCCCGGGTTCGCGGGCGGGGCGGGCTGCTCGCTGCACATCCTGGCGCTGCGGGAGGGCAAGGAGCCGCTGGAGACGAAGCCGGACGTGTGCTGGCAGCTGCCGGTGCGGCGGACGTACGACTGGATCGAGCGGCCCGACGACACGAAGGTGCTGCAGGTCTCGATCGGCGAGTACGACCGCCGGGGCTGGGGTCCGGGCGGCCACGACCTGCACTGGTGGTGCACGTCGGCGACGTCGGCGCACGGGGCGGGGGAGCCGGTGTACGTGACGTACCGGCCGGAGCTGACGGAGCTGATGGGCAAGGCGGCGTACGAGGTACTGGTGGAGCTGTGCGAGGCGCGGCTGTCGTCCCAGCTTCCTCTGGTGGCGCCGCATCCGGCGGACCCGAAGAGGGACTGAGGGGCGGGGGCCGCGGGTCGTGGGCCCAACCTCCCCGGCCCTCGAACGCCGGACGGGCTTGATGGGCGCACCCGGCGCCACGGGTGGAAACGGCGTCCAGGGGGCGTCGTGCCCGCGGCGCGAAGCTGCCGCGGGCGGGGGACCCTCTCTCAGCCCGACGGCGACGGCGGCGTCTCCTCCTGGGACGGCGGCGGGTCGGACGGGGCCGTCTCCGACGAGGAGGGCTCCGTGGGCGGAGGGTCCGACGGGGGCGGGGTCGGATCCGAAGGGGCCGGCGTCGGGTCTGTCGGCGTCGGGGTCGGGTCCGACGGGGTTGGCGTCGGGTCTGTGGGCGTAGGGGTCGGCGTGGGCGTCGGGTGCGAAGAGGGCGGCGTCGGGGTCGCGCCGTAGCCGTCGATCTCCAGGACCGCTCCCGACGGGTCCACCCCCACCCGCGCACTCCACGGCCCCGCAGGCTCCCGCCCGTGATCCACGGTCACGTAGATCGTGACCGATTCGCCCGGACGCAGCGTCCCCGAGGAGCGGCTCACGTACAGCCAGGGCGCGTCCGTCCACAAGGACCAGGCCACCGGGGACCCGCCCGACGCGTTGAGCGTGATGCGGGTCGTGTCGCCCGCGGGCTCCGCCTCGACCGTGATGCGGCCGGGGCCCGGGACGCCGGGGCGGGCCGGTGGCGACGAGGCGCCCGCGCTGATGACCTCGACCGAGACGTCGGGCGAGCGCATGCCCGCCGTGAACCTCGGGTCCGGTTCCGCGCGCGCGTTGCCCGCGTTCTCGTAGTAGTCGTACGGCTCGCCGTCGAGCCCGCCGGGACCGTCCGCCTCGCTCGCGGTGACCGAGGACCCGTTGCGCCCCTCCCCCGTCTGCGGCGCGTCGCGGTACGCCGCCCACAGCGCGAGCACCGGCGCCGCGACGACGGTCGCCACGACCGTGGTCGTCACGGCGCGTGCCCGCAGCCGGTCACGCCGGGCCGCGTGGTCCTTGGGGTCGAGGGGGAAGCCGTCGGGGCCGAAGCGCGGCGCGCCCGCGCGGGCCCGCGGCACGTGCAGCATGGCGATGTACGCGGCGGCCCGCGGCGCCTCGACCAGGGGCAGCGCGGCCGGGGTGACACTGGACCCCGGCCAGGGGCCGCCCGCACCGGCTCGCTCGGCGGCGCGGCGGCAGCGCGGGCAGTCGTCGACGTGCCGGACGAGTTCCTGGCGCAGCGCGGCGGAGAGCAGGACCCGGTGGTCGTCGGTGAGCCGGGCGACGGCCGGGCAGTTGCCGGTCTCGACGACGGCGAGCGCGGCCCGGGTGCGCTCGACCTCGCACGCGGCCGCGGCCAGCAGTTCGCGCGCCGCGAGTGCGTCGAGGCCGAGGACCGAGGCGACTTCGGATGCCCCGAGTCCGTGCCGTACGGCGAGTTCGAGGGCCTCGCGCTGTTCGGGTGTTGTGCCGGCCGCCTCGGGCCAGGCCAGCAGCGCCAGTTCGCCGCGGCGGCGCTCGGCGACGTCCTCACAGACCCGCGGGGCCTCGTCCGGGACGGCGGGCCGCGTCGGCCGACCGGTGTGCGCCCCCTGCCGCCTGCGCCGCTGTTCGGCCAGTCGGCGCAGACAGGCCCAGCGCGCGAGCGCGTACAGCCATGCCTTCCGCTCGGCCTCGCCCGAAGGGCAACGCCCGTAATGGCGCTCGGCGATGGCGAGTACGTCGCCGAGCAGCGCGGTCGCGGCGTCGTGGTCGCAGAGCACGGAGAGGCAGTAGGTGAACAGGCCGTCGAGGTAGGGCTCATAACGCGCGGGCGGCTGTTGTGCGGAGGGGCGGGGCGCACGCCGGTGCCCCCGGTGTGCGCCGGTGATGTGGATCGGTGGCTCCAGCCTGCTGCTCGTCACGCCGTGACCGTAGGCGCTGAATCACATCCCCTTCGTACCCCTTGAACACTTTTAATCCTTACGGGTGAACACTTCGCTCGAAGGGGGACAGGAATCGTTAATTCCACCCCTACCGGTCCGCCCTGCGGCGATGACAGGCCGCGGGAGACCTCGTTGTCAGTGGTCCCCTATACGGTTCCTGCATGGCTGCCCGTACGAAATCCGCGAAGGACCGGCCGTCCTACCGCTGCACCGACTGCGGCTGGACGACCGCCAAGTGGCTCGGCCGCTGCCCTGAATGCCAGGCCTGGGGCACTGTCGAGGAGTACGGCGCACCCGCTGTCCGTACGACCGCCGCCGGGCGCGTCTCCACCGCCGCGCTCCCCATCGGCCAGGTCGACGGCCGGCAGGCGACCGCCCGCTCCACCGGTGTGGCCGAGCTGGACCGCGTCCTCGGCGGCGGCCTGGTGCCGGGAGCCGTCGTGCTGCTGGCGGGCGAGCCGGGCGTCGGCAAGTCCACACTGCTCCTCGACGTAGCCGCCAAGGCCGCGAGCGACGATCACCCCACCCTGTACGTCACCGGCGAGGAGTCCGCGAGCCAGGTCCGCCTGCGAGCCGACCGGATCAACGCGCTGCACGACCACCTGTATCTCGCCGCCGAGACCGATCTCTCCGCCGTCCTCGGCCACTTGGACGCGGTCAAGCCCTCGCTGCTGATCCTCGACTCCGTACAGACCGTCGCATCGCCCGAGATCGACGGGGCGCCCGGCGGCATGGCCCAGGTCCGCGAGGTCGCGGGCGCGCTGATCCGCGCCTCCAAGGAGCGCGGCATGTCCACGCTCCTTGTCGGCCATGTCACCAAGGACGGCGCGATCGCCGGACCGCGGCTCCTCGAACATCTGGTGGACGTCGTGCTGTCCTTCGAGGGCGACCGGCACGCCCGCCTCCGTCTCGTACGAGGCGTCAAGAACCGCTACGGCGCGACGGACGAGGTCGGCTGCTTCGAACTGCACGACGAGGGCATCACCGGCCTCGCCGACCCCTCGGGCCTCTTCCTCACCCGCCGCGCGGAGGCCGTCCCGGGCACCTGCCTGACGGTCACCCTCGAAGGCCGCCGCCCTCTCGTCGCCGAGGTGCAGGCGCTGACCGTCGACTCGCAGATCCCCTCGCCCCGGCGCACGACCTCGGGTCTGGAGACCTCACGTGTCTCGATGATGCTGGCCGTACTGGAACAGCGCGGCCGGATCACCGCGCTGGGCAAGCGCGACATCTACAGCGCGACGGTCGGCGGTGTGAAGCTCTCCGAGCCCGCGGCGGACCTCGCGATCGCGCTCGCCCTGGCGTCGGCGGCGAGCGACACCCCGCTGCCCAAGAATCTGGTCGCGATCGGCGAGGTGGGCCTCGCGGGCGAGGTCAGAAGGGTGACGGGCGTCCAGCGAAGGCTCGCCGAGGCGCACCGGCTCGGCTTCACGCATGCCCTTGTCCCCACCGATCCGGGCAAGATCCCTGCGGGCATGAAGGTCACGGAAGTGGCCGACATGGGGGACGCTCTCAGAGTGCTCCCGCGCGGTCGCCGGACGGCTCCCGACAACGGTTCCGAAGGGCGTCCCGAAAGGGCTTCCGAAAGGGGTCAGTAGACCGCCGCGGGGAAAGAGCGCACCGAGGCCCCACGGACGGGCGACGCGCGCCGGTAGACTTTGCCCTGGTCTCGCCCATCCGTACGAGCCGGAGGAGTGCAGTGGCAGCCAAGGACGGGGCAGGTGCACCCGGAAAGTCCGGCGGAGGCTCCGGCAACGAAGCACTGATCCGCGCCGCACTGAGCGCGGTCGCGCCCGGGCAGGCCCTCCGCGACGGCCTCGAGCGGATCCTCCGCGGCAACACCGGAGGCCTGATCGTCCTCGGCATGGACAAAACGGTCGAATCCATGTGCACCGGCGGCTTCGTGCTGGACGTGGAGTTCACCGCGACCAGGCTGCGCGAGCTGTGCAAGCTGGACGGCGCGCTCATCCTCGACAAGGACATCAGCAAGATCCACCGGGCCGGTGTGCAACTGGTCCCGGACGCGTCCATCCCCACCGAGGAGACGGGCACCCGCCACCGCACGGCGGACCGGGTCTCGCGCCAGTGCGGCTTCCCCGTCGTATCCGTCTCCCAGTCGATGCGCCTGATCGCGCTGTACGTGGACGGGGAGCGGCGGGTCCTTGAGGAGTCGGCCGCGATCCTCTCCCGCGCGAACCAGGCGCTCGCGACCCTTGAGCGCTACAAACTCCGCCTCGACGAGGTCGCGGGCACGCTCTCCGCGCTGGAGATCGAGGACCTGGTGACGGTCCGCGACGTGACGGCGGTGGCTCAGCGCCTGGAGATGGTGCGCCGGATCGCGACCGAGATCGCCGAGTACGTGGTGGAGTTGGGCACCGACGGCCGCCTTCTCTCGCTGCAGCTGGACGAGTTGATCGCGGGCGTCGAGCCGGAGCGGGAGCTGGTCGTACGCGACTACGTGCCGGAGCCGACGGCGAAGCGGTCGCGCACGGTGGACGAGGCGCTTGCCGAGCTGAACGACCTCACCCACACCGAACTGCTCGAACTGCCCATAGTGGCAAGGGCGTTGGGCTACAGCGGCTCACCCGAGACGCTCGACTCCGCGGTCTCGCCGCGCGGTTACCGTCTGCTGGCGAAGGTGCCGCGGCTGCCGGGCGCGATCATCGAGCGGCTCGTCGAGCACTTCGGCGGTCTGCAGAAGCTGCTGGCGGCGAGCGTCGACGATCTGCAGACGGTCGACGGCGTGGGCGAGGCGCGGGCACGGAGCGTGCGCGAGGGCCTGTCGCGGCTGGCGGAGTCCTCGATCCTCGAGCGGTACGTGTGAGTTCTTTGTCCTCGATCGCCGGACAGGCTGGATCTTCCAGCCTGTCCGGCGATTGAGGACAAACTCCGACCGCCGGCCGGCCCCGGCTCCGGCTCAGTCCTTTTCGAGGCGGAACGACGCCGGCAGCACCGTCACTCCCGGGAACGCCGCCTCCACCAGATACGTGCCCGGACCCACCGCCCCCGCGGGCGGCGTGGCGCACTGCGGCGCGCTCCGCTTGCGGTCCCACTCCACGGTGTGCGTGATGCTCGCCTTCGCCGGGACCCTCAGCAGCAGACTCCCCGCCGCCCGCGGGCAGTCCTTCGACGACCACACCGCGTCGTCCTCGTGGTCGGTGACGGTGAGCACGGCCGCCTTGGGCCCGAAGTCCGCCTTGCACGTCGTCGCCGACGAGTTGGAGGCGACCAGCTGGAACGCGGGCTTCTCCCCCGGCCCGTAGGCGACTTCGACGCTGCGCAGGGTCAACTTCAGTGCGCCCGGGGCGCAGTCGGGCAGGCTGGAGCCGGCCGGGACCTGCTGGCCGCCGGCGCCGCCATTGGCCGCGCCGCCCGCTGCGTCGTCGCCGTTCTTGCCCGCGGTGGCGCCACCGTCGCCGCCCGCGCCGTCGCCCGTACCGCCGTCGTCACCGCTGCCGTCGCTGCCGCCGGTTTCGCCCGACTCGTCGCGCCCGCCCGGCTGTTCACTGATCGCGGTGCCGGACTGCGAGGGTCCGGGGGTGATGGTGCGGGCGGGTGTCGAGCCGTTGGCGCTGTCGCCGTCGCCCTTGTCTCCGCTGCCACCGCCGGAACTGACGACCCATACGGTCAGCATCGCGAGCAGCGCGATCAACGAAGCCGCGACTGCCCTCCGTCGCCAGTAGATGGAGGAGGGGAGCGGCCCGATCGGATTGCGCAGAGATCCCACGGCCCAAACTCTACGAGAGTTCCGGGCCAACTCCGGCCCCACCCGCCGCCGGACTTCCAAGTTCTGCGGATCATCATCCCGGGCGGCACCGCCCTGTCCGCATTCCGGTCACCGAGAGAAGGCGACAGCTTCACGGAGCGTATGCAGCATCGGCTCCCCGGGACGTGTCAGGATCGGAGTGATGACTGAAACCACCACAGACCCTGCCCCGGCTGACGCGGCGGCCCTCCACGCCCCCGTCATCGCCTGGTTCGACGAGCACGCACGCGATCTGCCCTGGCGCCGCCCCGAGGCCGGCGCCTGGGGTGTGATGGTCAGCGAGTTCATGTTGCAGCAGACCCCGGTCAACCGGGTGCTGCCCGTGTACGAGCAGTGGCTGGCCCGCTGGCCGCGTCCTGCCGATCTCGCGGCCGATGCGCCCGGCGAGGCGGTCCGCGCCTGGGGGCGGCTCGGCTATCCGCGCCGTGCGCTGCGCCTGCACGGGGCCGCGCAGGCGATAGCGGATCGGCACGGCGGCGATGTGCCCAGCGACCACGCCCAGTTGCTCGCGCTGCCGGGTATCGGGGAGTACACGGCGGCCGCGGTGGCCTCGTTCGCGTACGGACAGCGCCATGCCGTCCTCGACACCAACGTCCGCCGGGTCTTCGCCCGCGCGGCGAGCGGCATCCAGTACCCGCCGACCGCGACGACCGCGGCCGAGCGCAAGCTGGCACGGGCACTGCTGCCCGACGACGAGGAGACCGCCGCCCGCTGGGCAGCGGCCTCCATGGAGCTGGGCGCGCTGGTGTGCACCGCGAAGAACGAGGACTGCGCGCGCTGCCCGATCGCCGAGCGGTGCGCCTGGCGGCTGGCCGGTAAGCCCGCCCACCAGGGGCCCGCGCGCCGCGCCCAGACCTACGCGGGCACGGACCGCCAGGTGCGCGGCAGGCTCCTGGCCGTGCTGCGCGAGGCCGTGGTGCCGGTGCCCCAGTCGGCGCTGGACGCGGTCTGGCACGAGCCGGTGCAGCGGGCCCGGGCGCTGGACGGACTGGTCGCGGACGGCCTTGTCGAGCCGCTGGAGAACGGCGTCTACCGCCTCCCTCAGAACTGACCCCGAGCGGGCGCAGAGCAGACACGGAGCAGACACAGAGCCGGCGCGGAAAGCCGTACCCTCGGCCAAGGTCCGCAACGCGCCCGGGGGCCGTTTCCCACCCGAACCATGCCTGAAACCTCTCTTGTTACACAACCGATGGATGGCCGTGCGCCCTCCGACGGCTGGACCGCACAGCCCCGTGACAACACCTCCGTAGCTTCACTGGCGTAAGGGAACGGCAGTTGCTTGTCACGGGGATTCACGGGGACGGAGGCGGTTGAAATGGCGCACGGCGAGGTGCTCGAATTCGAAGAGTACGTACGCAACCGGCAGGAGGCTCTGCTGAGAAGCGCCCGGCGTCTCGTACCCGACCCGATCGACGCCCAGGACCTGCTGCAGACCGCTCTGGTCCGCACCTACGGCCGCTGGGACGGCATCGCCGACAAGTCGCTGGCCGACGCCTACCTCCGCCGCGTGATGATCAATACGCGTACGGAGTGGTGGCGGGCCCGCAAGCTCGACGAGGTACCGACCGAGCAGCTCCCGGACGCGAGCGTCGAGGACGGCAGTGAACAGCGTGCGGACCGCGCCCTGTTGATGGACGTACTGAAGGTGCTGGCTCCCAAGCAGCGCAGCGTCGTCGTGCTGCGACACTGGGAGCAGATGAGCACCGAAGAGACAGCTGCCGCGCTGGGCATGTCGGCCGGTACGGTGAAGAGCACGCTGCACCGGGCCCTTGCCCGGCTCCGCCAGGAGCTGGAGAGCCGGGACCTGGACGCCCGCGCCCTTGAGCGCGGCGAACTGCGGCGTGAGCGTGAGCTCGACGAACGGGGGCAGGAGCGGTGCGCGGCCTGAGAGTCAGAGGCGGCAACAAAAGCCTGGCGGTGAGCGGCGCGGCGATGGCCGGGCTCGCCGCCGTAGGCGTGTTCACTGTCGCCTGCTCCTCGGGCGGCACCGGGCTCCAGGACGAGGGCGCGGCTCATGCCGACGTGGCCACCAAGACCACCCCCTCGCCCAATGCGAGCCCCACGAGCGGTGCGCAGAAGACCGAGGGCACGAACCCGGTAAAGCTGATCATGAGTGACCCCAAGGTCAGCGAGCGGGTCAAGGCCGACCTCAAGCCGTGCGCCCGGGACTCCTACCCGGTGGACACGTCCTATGGAAACCTCACCGGCGGGACCAAGCCGGATGTGGTCGTCAACGTCCTGACGTGCGGCGACGCGGTTGGCATGGGCACGTATGTGTACCGTGACAACGGCGAGAGGTACGAGAATGTCTTCGCAGCCGAGGAGCCCGCGGTGTACGCCGCGATCGACCGGGGCGACCTGGTGGTGACCAAGCAGGTGTACGCCAAGGGTGATCAGGGCGCCGAGCCGTCGGGCGAGGAAGTGACCACGTGGCACTGGGCGGGCGGGAAGTTCGTCCAGCAGTACTGGGTACGCAACGAATTCAGCAGAGCGGTCGGCGAGGGCGAGGCAGTCGTCCCCGAACCGTCATCGACGAGCGAGAACTGAGAGAACAGCGGGATGGCCGAGACCCATGTCCTGTTCGTGGAGGACGACGACGTCATCCGCGAGGCGACCCAGCTGGCGCTGGAGCGCGACGGCTTCAGGGTCACCGCGATGCCCGACGGGCTGCAGGGCCTCGACGCGTTCCGGGCGAACCGTCCGGACATCGCGCTGCTCGATGTGATGGTGCCGGGCCTTGACGGCGTGAGTCTGTGCCGCCGTATCCGGGACGAGTCGACCGTGCCGGTGATCATGCTGTCGGCGCGAGCCGACTCCATCGATGTGGTGCTCGGCCTGGAGGCCGGCGCCGACGACTACGTCACCAAGCCCTTCGACGGCGCGGTGCTGGTCGCCCGCATCCGCGCGGTCCTGCGCCGCTTCGGCCACGCGGGCGGGGCGGCGGGCGGCGAGTCGGGCCCCGCGGGCCAGGAGGCGCAGGATGCGCTGCTGGTCTTCGGCGATCTGGAGATCGACACGGAGGGCATGGAAGTGCGCAAGGCCAGTGAGCCGGTGGCGCTGACGCCGACGGAGATGCGGCTGCTGCTGGAGTTCTCCTCCACGCCCGGCACCGTGCTCTCCCGCGACAAGCTGCTGGAGCGGGTCTGGGACTATGGCTGGGGCGGCGACACCCGGGTCGTGGACGTCCATGTCCAGCGGCTGCGCACCAAGATCGGACAGGACCGGATCGAGACGGTCCGCGGCTTCGGTTACAAGCTCAAGGCATGAGGCGGCTCGTACTGCGCACCGGCGTCCGATGGAAGATCAGCATCGCGATCGCAGGGGTGGGCGCACTGATCGCCGTGGCGCTGAGTCTTGTCGTGCACAACGCAGCCCGCGTCTCGATGCTGGACAACGCGCGCGACGTCCAGATGAAACAGGTGCTGCTCGCGCAGCGCTGGTACGAGACGTCCAAGAACAAGGACAAGGACCCCCGCTTCAACACCAAGATCAATGACCCCACGCTGCCCAAGTCGCTCCAGAAGCTGATGGGGGAGAAGCGGCGCGGCAGTTACGTCGACGAGAGCCACGGCAGCACCCCCGACATCTGGGCCGCCGTCCCCCTCTCCAACGGCGATGTGCTCTCCCTGCACAGCCAGTTCACCGGACGCAGCGCCACCGTCCTGAACGACCTCGACCGGGCGCTGATCATCGGCTCGGTCTCGGTGGTGTTCGGCGGCTGCGCGCTCGGCGTGCTGATCGGCGGACAGCTCTCGCGCAGACTGCGCAAGGCCGCTGCGGCCGCCCGCAATGTCGCGCAGGGCAATACGGACGTACGGGTCAGGCACGCCATCAGTGGTGTCGTACGCGACGAGACCGACGATCTCGCCCGTGCCGTCGACGCCCTGACCGACGCGCTGAACGATCGCCTCGAGGCGGAGCGCCGCGTCACCGCGGACATCGCGCACGAACTGCGCACCCCCGTCACCGGGCTGCTCACGGCCGCCGAGCTGTTGCCGCCCGGCCGCCCCAGCGAGCTCGTACGGGACCGGGCGCAGGCCATGCGGACACTGGTCGAGGATGTCCTGGAGGTGGCCAGGCTCGACAGCGCGTCGGAGCGGGCCGAACTCCAGGAGATCGCGCTCGGCGAGTTCGTCAGCCGCCGGATCACGGCACTGAATCCGGACGTGGTGGTCCGGGTCGTGCACGAGTCGTGGGTCAGCACCGATCCGCGCCGCCTCGAACGCATCCTGCTCAATCTGCTGACCAACGCCGCCAAGTACGGAAAGCCGCCGATCGAGGTCACCGTCGAGGGCCGCGTGGTGCGGGTCCGCGACCACGGTCCCGGCTATCCCGGGGCGCTGCTGCGCGAAGGCCCGAGCCGCTTCCGTACGGGCGCCAGCGACCGGGCGGGCACCGGCCACGGCCTGGGTCTGACGATCGCGGCGGGCCAGGCGCGCGTCCTCGGCGCACGGCTGACCTTCCGCAATGCCGCGCCGGAAGGGATGCAGACGCCGCTGGGCGAGTCGGGCGGCGCGATCGCGGTGCTGTGGCTGCCCGAGCACGCGCCGACGAACACCGGCAGCTTCCCGATGATGCCGCTCCCGGACTAACCGCGCCCTGCGCTAACGGGCCCAGTCCTGGTCGAGGTCGAGGCCACCCTCGCGCCGCTGCGTGAAGGAGAACCAGTTGCCCGAGTCGTCGCGCAGGATCGCCTCCGTGCCGTACGGACGCTCCTGCGGCGCCTGCAGGAACTCCACGCCGCGCGCTTTGAGCTTCTCGTAGTCCCCGTGGACGTCGTCGGTGGTCAGCACCCCGGCGCCCATGACGCCCTTGCTGATGAGCGTCTTCATCGCCGCGGCCGCCTCCGGGTCCATCGCGGGCGCGCCAGGCACCATCAGCGTCAGCTCCACGTCCGGCTGGTTCTTGGCTCCGACGGTCAGCCAGCGCATCCCGCCGTCGCCCATGGTCATGTCGGTACGGACCTCAAGACCGAGCTTCTCGGTGTAGAACTCCTTGGCACGGTCCTGGTCCAGGACCCAGACCGTGGAAATGGCAAGACCCTTGATCATGAGGTGCTCCTCGGTTCGGTGCGTCGAGCGGGGTGGTCCCTGCCCGTGGTGTCACCGTAGGCAGCGCGCACGTCAGCCGGCTTCTCCAGAATTGCTCTGTCGGTCCGGACCCTGCTTCGCGGGGAAGCCGCCCGCCCACAGCAGGGCATAACACCCGGGTATCAGCGCGGCCCCGCGCCCCACGTGCCGGGCGCGGTACTCGCTCGGTGTCAGCCCGGTCTGCTTCTTGAACCGGGTCGAGAAGGTGCCGAGGCTGCTGAAGCCGACCAGTGTGCAGATCTCGGTGACGGACAGATCCGCCGAGCGCAGCAGCTCCTCGGCCCGCTCTATGCGCCTGCAGGACAGGTACTGGCCGGGCGTCTGCCCGTACACCGCCTTGAAGGCGCGCACGAAGTGATACCGCGAATACCCGGCATGGGCGGCCACCGCGTCCAGGTCGAGCGGCTCGGCCCAGTCGCGGTCCATGGCGTCCTTGGCGAGGCGCAGCTGCCGCAGATGGGCCAGGCGCGCCGGCGCCGCAGTGGTGCTTTCCACATGTCCGATGCTGGCACGCACCACTGACAACGGCCCCCGGCGTGCACACCGGGGGCCGTCGGCCAGGCATTCTGCGGGGTTCGGGCGCGGTCAGACCCTCTCGGTGACCTTCTCGCCACCAGCGTCCGCACTCTCCTCCGCGTCCGCACTCTGCTCGGCGTCCGCGCTCGGTTCCGCGGCCGGCGCCGGGGCCGCCCCGCGCAGCGGTACCTCCTTGACGAAGAACGCCGCCAGGAAGCCGATCACCGCGACCGCCGCCCCCAGCAGGAAGGCCGCGTGGGTGCCGGACGACACCGCGAACTCGTACGCCTCCCTCACCGGGTCCGGCAGCTTCGCCAGGCTCGCGGCGTCCAGCTGCGCGGAACGCTCGGTGATCGCCGAGCCGCCCTTGGCAGCCATCTCGTCCTGCACCCGGCTGGTGAACAGCGCGCCCATGATCGCGACCCCGAAGGAGCTGCCGAGCGTACGGAAGAGGGTGGCACCGGATGACGCGACGCCCATGTCCTTCAGCTCCACGCTGTTCTGCGCGACCAGCATGGTGATCTGCATCAGGAAGCCCATGCCCGCGCCGAGCACCGCCATGTAGAGGCCGGAGGTCAGCCGCGAGGTCTCGGTGTCCATCGTCGAGAGCAGGTACAGGCCGACCATCATCAGCCCGCCGCCGATGATCGGGAAGAGCCGGTACCTACCGGTGCTGGTGGTGACCCGGCCCGCGATCATCGAGACGACGAGCATCGACATCAGCATCGGAAGCAGCAGCAGGCCGGAGTTGGTCGCTGACGCGCCCTGGACCGACTGCTGGTACAGCGGCAGGAAGAGCACCGCGCCGAACATCACGAAACCGGTCAGGAAGCCGATCACCGACATGAGGGAGAAGTTGCGGCTGCGGAAGATGTGCAGCGGCATGATCGGTTCGGCGGCCTTGGTCTCGACGAAGAAGAAGCCGGTGAGCGCGGCCACACCGATCGCGATGAGCTCCATGATCACGGCCGAGTCCCAGGCGTACTCCGTACCGCCCCAGGTGGTCACGAGCACGATCGAGGTGATGCCCACGGTCAGCAGCCCGGCGCCCAGATAGTCGATGCGCGCCTTGGTCCGTTCCTTCTTCGGCAGGTGGAGCACCGCGGTGACCATGGCGAGCGCGACGGCACCGAGCGGCAGGTTGATGTAGAAGCTCCAGCGCCAGCCGAGGTGGTCGGTGATGGTGCCGCCGACCAGCGGTCCGCCGATCATCGCGACGGCCATGACGGCCGCCATCATGCCCTGGTACTTGCCGCGCTCCCGCGGCGGAACCAGATCGCCGATGATCGCCATGACCCCGACCATCAGACCGCCCGCGCCCAGACCCTGGATGGCGCGGAAGCCGATGAGCTGGCCCATGTCCTGGGCCATGCCGCTGAGTGCCGAGCCGATCAGGAAGAGCACGATGGAGGTGAGGAAGGTGCCCTTGCGGCCGTACATGTCGCCGAGCTTGCCCCAGATCGGGGTGGAGGCGGCGGTGGCCAGGGTGTACGCGGTGACGACCCAGGAGAGATGCTCCAGGCCGCCGAGCTCACCGACGATCGTCGGCATCGCGGTGCCGACGATCATGTTGTCGAGCATGGCCAGCAGCATGGCGATCATGAGGGCGAGAATCACGACCCGGACGCTGCGCGCCTGAGGCTGAGCCTCCTGCTGCGCCTGTGGCTGTTGATTCGCCTGTTGCTGCCCCGGCGCCTCGGCGCTCGGCTTTTTCTTGTCTCCCGATATACCGGCCATCGTTCCCACTCCCCGACACTTACTTGCCGCCCGGCTAGCTGACTACACTGGGAAGGTAGACCCGCAACTAGCCGGGCGTCAAGTAAGTTTTCAGGAGAGCCCCATGGCCAGAGGCAACACCCGCCAGCGCATTCAGGACGTGGCCCTGGAGCTCTTCGCCGAGCAGGGCTACGACAAGACGTCACTGCGCGAGATCGCAGAGGCCCTCGACGTCACCAAGGCCGCGCTGTACTACCACTTCAAGACCAAGGAAGACATCCTGATCAGCCTCTTCCAGGACCTGACGAGGCCGATGGACGAGCTGATCGAGTGGGCGCAGACGCAGCCGCACACGCTGGAGACGAAGAAGGAGATCCTGCGCCGTTACAGCGAGGCACTGCTCGGCGCGGCCCCGCTCTTCCGCTTCATGCAGGAGAACCAGGCGACGCTGCGCGATCTGAGCATCGGCGAGACCTTCAAGGACCGGATGCTGGCGATGGTAGAGCTGATCAAGGAGCCCGGGGCGGCGCTGCCCGACCAGGTCCGCTGCTTCAGCGCGCTCTTCACGATGCACGCCGGGATGTTCCTGCTCAAGGACGTCGAAGGCGACCCGGAGGACAAGCGCTCGGCCGTCCTCGAGGTCGCCATCGATCTCGTGAGCCAGGCTCACGGCGTCAAGGGCTGACGCGCTGCGGCGTCAGGGTCGGCGCATCGGGCTCGGCTCGGCCGGCTCGGTACGTCCGGCTCGGTGCGTCAGATGGAGACGCCCTCGGCGCGCAGGAAGGCCATGGGGTTGATCGCGGAGCCGTAGTTCGGGGTCGTACGGATCTCGAAGTGCAGGTGCGGGCCGGAGGTGTTACCGGTGTTGCCCGAGCGGGCGATCGCCTGGCCGGTCTTCACGTGCTTGCCGACGAACACGTTGATCTTCGAGAGGTGGGCGTACTGCGAGTACGTGCCGTTGGCGTGCTTGATCACAATGGCGTTGCCGTACGCGGAACCGTCGCCGCCGCCGTTCGGGCCGGCCTTCACGACGACACCGCCGTGGGTGGCCTTGACCAGGGTGCCGACCGGAACGGCGAAGTCCTGGCCGGAGTGCTTGTGGGACCACATGGCGCCGCCCTGGTTGAAGCTCGCGGTCAGCGTGTAGCGGGCGACCGGCTTGACCCAGCCGACCTTCTTGGCGGCCTTGGCCTTGGCGGCCTTCGCGGCAGCGGCCTTCACCGCGGCAGCCTTCGCAGCCTTGGCCTTCGCGGCGGCCTTGAGGGCCTTCGCGTTGGCGGCGGCCTTGGCGGCTGCGGCAGCCTTCGCCGTTGCGGCGGCCTTGGCAGTTGCGGCGGCCTTGGCCTGCACGTTGGCCTGGACGGCCACGGCGGCGGCGGGAGTCGTGACTGCCGCCTTGCCCGCAGTTGCGGAGGCGACACCGGCACCGGCTCCGACGACCATCACGGCGCCGAGTCCGGCGGCCACGACGGTGCCACGGTTACGGAGCACGGACGGGCGGAGACGGGGGTTGATGACGCGCTTCGACATACGGGAGAACCTCCGGGCATGAATGGACCCGGCGCGCTGGCACCGGGCTGGCCATCCCTTGGTAACCCGAGCTCCCGTTCCACCTCAAACAGCCCATCTACGACATTGCGTCGTAGCTGTCACCCCAGGAATTCAACTCTTGACGCCACTCCCATCCCCACCGGAGTCGCTCGAAAAGCGGACAAAATATCCCAGCGGGGAGAGGTTTAAGCCCTTGTGTGAACCGACCGAAACCGACATCCCGCCCGGATAGGAACCTCTCGCCCAGTCATGGACCAAAGGTCTCGCCGCACCCCTGGGCGGAGGGCACCCTTCGGGGGGTGACAAGTGCTCCTAACCCGGCTAGTAGGGCCGGATGGGCCTGTGTGCCTTGTCACGGACCCGAGGCCCGCCACGGGCCGCGGATGTTACCCGCGCCACACCAACTCCCGTGTCGCAAATGCCGGTTTCGCCCCAGAACGGCACTCCGGAAGCGGCCCATACGACCGAACCGCCACCTTCCCGCCCCGCCCCGCCTCCGGGATGCTCCTGTGCCATGAGTAGACCCGTGATTCGCCCGACCCGAGGCCGCGGACGGCTCCGCGGCCGGCTCAGGCCCGCCCTCTTAGGCCTCGCCTGCATCCTCACGTCCACACTCACCTGGAGCGCACCCGCCGGAGCCGGACCCTCCGACACCGGGCTCAAGGGCGCCATCGACGCGATCCTCGCCGACGCCCGCATGGACGGCGGGGCCGCGAGCGTGGTCATCGCCGACGCCGCCACCGGGGAGCGGCTCTACCAGCGGGACGGCGGCGACCGCCTGATGCCCGCCTCCAACACCAAACTCGCCACCTCCACCGCCGCGATGGCCCTGCTCGGTCCCGACTACCGCTTCCACACCGACGTCCTGTCCACCGGCAGCCGTCACGGCTCCACCCTCCGCGGCGACCTCTATCTGCGCGGCGGCGGCGACCCCACGACCCTCGCCAAGGACTACGACCGGCTCGCCGCCGACCTCGCGGCCTCGGGCGTGAAGCGCGTCACCGGCCGCCTCGTCGCGGACGACACCCGTTTCGACACCCAGCGCCTCGGCCGCTCCTGGGCCGCCGACGACGAGTCCTCGTACTACTCCGCGCAGATCTCACCGCTCACCCTCGCGCCCGACACCGACTACGACTCCGGCACGGTCATCGTCGAGGCGCTGCCCGGCGCCGCCCCCGGCGACAAGCCGCGCGTGAGCCTCACCCCGCTCACCGACTACGTCCGCATCGACAACCGCGGCACCACGGTCCCCGCCGGGCAGACCGACACCCTCGCCATCGAGCGGCAGCACGGCACCAACACGATCGTCGTCAGCGGGAACATCCCGGTCGGCGCGAGCGCGACCAAGGAATGGGTGACCACCTGGGAGCCCACGGGTTACGCCGCCGCGGTCTTCTCCGACGCGCTCGCCCAGCACGGCATACGCATTTCAGGCAGCCCCCGCCTCGGCCGCGCGACCCCGCCCGGCGCGAAGTTGCTGGCCTCGCACAGCTCCATGCCGCTGCGGGAGTTGATGTTTCCCTTCATGAAGCTGTCCAACAACATGCACGCCGAGACGCTCACCAAGACGATCGGCTACGAGACGGCGGGCCGCGGTACCTGGGACGCGGGCCTCGCGGCGATCGGCGGTTACCTGGGGAAGGAAGGCGTACGGACCTCCACGATCCGCCAGTTGGACGGCTCGGGCCTGACCCGTATGAATCTCTTCCCGGCCGAACAACTCGCCACGCTGCTCCTCTCCGTGCGGGACGCTCCCTGGTACGCCGACTGGTACGCATCCCTCCCGGTGGCCTGCAACACCGACCGCGCGATCGGCGGTACCCTGCGCTCCCGTATGTGCGGCACTCCCGCGGCTCTCAACGCCCGTGGCAAGACAGGGTCGTTGACGGGCGCCTCGGCGCTGTCGGGGTATGTGAAGGACGCCGCGGGCCGTGAACTCGTCTACAGCATCGTTCTCAACAACTACCTGGCGTCCTCGGTGAAGAGCATCGAGGACGCGATCGTGGTCACGCTCGCGAAGTCGGACACGGGGGCGGGCACCATCGCCGCTGTTGCCCCGAACGCGGTGCGCACCCACGAGCTTCCGGCCGGCCTCGAATGCTCCTGGCAGAAGCCGAAGTTCTGCTGAAACGCCGGTGGCCCGCTCAGGGTCTCACCGACCGGACAGGCAAAAGGGGGCTGCCCCGGACCGTACGAAACGGTCCGGGGCAGCCCCTTCAGACACTCAGAACGCTTACGCGTCCTTCGACAGGTTCGGCCCGGCTCCGCCGGCCGCCTGCTCGATCGGAGGAACGTCCGGCAGCGCCGACTTCTC
Organism: Streptomyces sp. NBC_00322; assembly: GCF_036147535.1. NCBI lineage: Bacteria > Bacillati > Actinomycetota > Actinomycetes > Kitasatosporales > Streptomycetaceae > Streptomyces > Streptomyces sp. NBC_00322. The sequence goes on from NZ_CP108019.1 coordinate 4,030,429, forward strand.
CTCGCCGCGGAAGGTGAACTTCTTCTCCTCACCCTCGCCCTCGGTGTCCACGACCACGATGTGACCGGGGCGCAGCTCGCCGAAGAGGATCTTCTCCGACAGGATGTCCTCGATCTCGCGCTGGATCGTCCGGCGCAGCGGCCGGGCGCCCAGAACCGGGTCGTAGCCCTTCTTCGCGAGCAGCGACTTGGCCGTGGGGCTGAGCTCCAGACCCATGTCGCGGTCCTTCAGGCGCTCGTCCACCTTGGCGATCATGAGGTCGACGATCTGGATGATGTCTTCCTCGGTCAGCTGGTGGAAGACCACGGTGTCGTCGACACGGTTGAGGAACTCGGGCCGGAAGTGCTGCTTCAGCTCTTCGTTGACCTTGACCTTCATCCGGTCGTAGTTCGACTTGACGTCGCCCTGCGCCGCGAAGCCCAGGTTGAAGCCCTTCGAGATGTCCCGGGTCCCGAGGTTGGTCGTCATGATGATGACCGTGTTCTTGAAGTCCACGACGCGGCCCTGGGAGTCGGTCAGCCGACCGTCCTCCAGGATCTGCAGAAGGGAATTGAAGATATCGGGGTGGGCCTTCTCGACCTCGTCGAAGAGGACGACGGAGAACGGCTTCCGGCGCACCTTCTCGGTGAGCTGGCCGCCCTCTTCGTAACCCACGTATCCGGGCGGGGAACCGAAGAGACGGGAAACCGTGTGCTTCTCGCTGAACTCCGACATGTCGAGGGAGATCAGCGCATCCTCGTCGCCGAAGAGGAATTCGGCGAGCGTCTTGGAGAGCTCGGTCTTACCGACACCGGACGGGCCGGCGAAGATGAACGAGCCGCCGGGGCGCTTCGGGTCCTTCAGACCCGCTCGCGTACGGCGAATGGCCTGCGAGAGCGCCTTGATGGCGTCCTTCTGACCGATGACGCGCTTGTGGAGCTCGTCCTCCATGCGCAGCAGCCGGGAAGACTCTTCCTCGGTGAGCTTGAAGACGGGAATGCCGGTCGCCGTGGCGAGGACTTCGGCGATGAGCTCACCGTCGACCTCCGCGACGACGTCCATGTCGCCGGCCTTCCATTCCTTCTCGCGCTTGGTCTTCGCGGCAAGCAGCTGCTTCTCCTTGTCGCGCAGAGAGGCCGCCTTCTCGAAGTCCTGGGAGTCGATCGCCGACTCCTTGTCGCGGCGGACGCCTGCGATCTTCTCGTCGAACTCGCGGAGGTCCGGCGGCGCGGTCATCCGGCGGATGCGCATCCGGGAGCCGGCCTCGTCGATCAGGTCGATCGCCTTGTCCGGCAGGAAGCGGTCCGAGATGTACCTGTCCGCCAGCGTCGCGGCCTGGACCAGCGCCTCGTCGGTGATGGAGACGCGGTGGTGGGCCTCGTAACGGTCCCGCAGGCCCTTGAGGATCTCGATGGTGTGCGGCAGCGACGGCTCCGCGACCTGGATGGGCTGGAAGCGGCGCTCGAGCGCTGCGTCCTTCTCCAGGTGCTTGCGGTACTCGTCCAGCGTCGTGGCGCCGATGGTCTGCAGCTCACCACGGGCCAGCATCGGCTTGAGGATCGAGGCGGCGTCGATCGCGCCCTCGGCGGCACCCGCACCCACCAGGGTGTGGAGCTCGTCGATGAACAGGATGATGTCGCCGCGGGTGCGGATCTCCTTGAGCACCTTCTTCAGGCGCTCCTCGAAGTCACCGCGGTAACGGGAGCCGGCGACCAGCGCGCCGAGGTCCAGGGTGTAGAGGTGCTTGTCCTTGAGGGTCTCGGGCACCTCGCCCTTGACGATGGCCTGGGCCAGGCCCTCGACGACCGCCGTCTTGCCGACGCCGGGCTCGCCGATGAGAACCGGGTTGTTCTTGGTACGGCGGGAGAGCACCTGCATGACCCGCTCGATCTCCTTCTCGCGCCCGATGACCGGGTCGAGCTTGGACTCACGAGCGGCCTGGGTGAGATTCCGGCCGAACTGGTCCAGGACGAGCGAGGTCGAGGGGGTGCCCTCGGCCGGGCCGCCTGCCGTGGCGGCTTCCTTGCCCTGGTAGCCGGAGAGCAGCTGGATGACCTGCTGCCGCACCCGGTTGAGATCGGCGCCGAGCTTCACGAGGACCTGGGCGGCGACGCCCTCGCCCTCGCGGATCAGGCCGAGCAGGATGTGCTCCGTGCCGATGTAGTTGTGGCCCAGCTGAAGGGCCTCTCGGAGCGACAGCTCCAGGACCTTCTTGGCACGGGGGGTGAAGGGGATGTGCCCGGACGGAGCCTGCTGGCCCTGCCCGATGATCTCCTCCACCTGCTGGCGGACCGCCTCGAGCGAAATCCCGAGGCTCTCCAGGGCCTTAGCGGCGACACCCTCACCCTCGTGGATAAGGCCCAGGAGGATGTGCTCGGTGCCGATGTAGTTGTGGTTGAGCATCCGGGCTTCTTCCTGAGCCAGGACGACAACCCGCCGCGCGCGGTCGGTGAACCTCTCGAACATCGTTAATCGCTCCTCAGAGCGGTCAGGCAGTAAGGGGTCGGTCCCCTCCCTGTCCTTCCGCAGCTTAGTCCCGCAAGCGGGGACCGCTCATTCCAACTGCCGACACCCGTCTGTGGCCTCCTGACCGCTGAACGCCGACAACTGCTCAACCCGATGGTGCGAGACGATGTTCCCGCAGGCCAGGCAGTTACCCTCACCACCGCTACGCCGATGGCGAACGTGAGACTGTACCTGCGAGCGTGTCGCCCCTCCCCACTAGGAATGTCTTACCCGTAAGCACTGACACTCCATGCGGCGCGCACCGGTTCCCTCAGCTACGGGCGAACAACCTTGCGCCTGCTGAAGCGCACATACGCCCCCAACTCAGACACCCTGTGCGATCGCACTCACACTCTGCGTAACTCCCGGGGCGGCTCTCCCGTTCCCGGGGGTATGGCTTCCATCGTCCCGCTTCCCCGCGCGTCCTGCGACGGCAGTGCCGCGCGGTGGTACGAGAACGAACTCGGCTGGGCCGCCGCGGAGGGGTCGCCCGTGCGGCTGCTCACCGGGCTGCGCTTCGATGTGCTGGAGCTGCCGGCGGACGCGGGCGCGGCCGTGCTGCGCCGGGCGGAGACGGCCGGCCCGGTAGTTCTGATGGGGCGCAGAATGCGGTTCCTGGTGGCCGCGGGAAGCGCGGAGGAGCTGCCTGGGCTGCTCGACTGGCTTCAGTGGGGCGGGATCGCGCTCGATCTGACCGCCATCGGCGCGGGCGGACTGATGACCGCCCCGCCGCCGCCCGGATGGCCTGGCTCGCGGGGGGCCGCCGTATGGCTGCGACCCCCCGTGCCGGGGCGCGAGGTGGAGCCGACGCTGCCGGCTCTGGCCCCTTTCGGGCGCAGCGCCGGAACAGGTGGGGGTATCAGCCCCGATCTCGTACGACTCGTGGACACAGTGGCGACCGAGTGCCACCGGGCCCGTTTGCTGCGTACGAATACGCCGCGCACTAATACTCAGCCGTTGGCCTTCTCGTAAGCCTCACGAACCGTGGCCGGGACACGGCCGCGGTCGTTCACCTCGAAGCCGTTCGCCTTGGCCCAGGCGCGGATTTCTGCGGTGTCCTTGTTACCGCCCGCGGCGGGACGACCCTTGCCACGGCCGGATGCGGCGCGGCCACCCGTGCGCCGACCGCTCTTGGCGTACGGCTCGAGGAGACCACGGAGCTTGTCCGCATTGGCGGTGGTGAGGTCGATCTCGTAGGTCTTGCCGTCCAGAGCGAACGTCACCGTCTCGTCCGCCTCGCCGCCGTCGAGGTCATCGACAAGAAGGACCTGAACCTTCTGTGCCACCGGATTTCCTTTCATCGAAAATGCAGTACGCGGAAAGGAAACCGCTTTTCCTTGGAAAACACAAACCCTTGGGAGAGGTTCAGAACCTCAAGAACACGGGAAACATGCGCGATTCGGACATAGGGTTCCGACTCTTGCGGTGATCACAGGTGCAGAAGCATCCGGCTGTTGCCCAAGGTGTTCGGCTTCACTCGTTCGAGCCCGAGGAACTCGGCGACGCCCTCGTCATAGGAACGCAGCAGCTCGCTGTAGACATCTCCGTCGACCGGAGTCTCCCCGATCTCCACGAAGCCGTGCTTCGAGAAGAAGTCCACTTCGAAGGTGAGGCAGAAAACCTTGCGCACCCCCAGCCAGCGGGCGGTCTGCAGCAGCTTGCCGAGCACCTGATGACCGATGCCGGCGCCCTTGAAGACGGGATCGGTGGCGAGAGTGCGTACTTCCGCGAGGTCTTCCCACATGACATGCAGTGCGCCGCAGCCGACCACCCGGGCATCCTCGTCGCGTTCCGCGACCCAGAACTCCTGGATGTCTTCGTAAAGGGTGACCGTCGCTTTGTCGAGCAGGATGCCTTCACTCACGTACGGGTCGACGAGTCGGCGGACCTCGGGCACATCGCTGGTCCTGGCCCGCCTGACGGTGATGGCATTTGCTGCGGCATAAGGCATGGCCCGACGCTATCGCCCCGGCGGCGTACCGCCCTCAGGGGCCTCGGTGTCCTGAACCATGCGGACCGCGGCTTGCAGGGACTCGCGCTGCTCGGGCGACATCATGCCGAAGAAGGCGACCAGTGCTGCGGCGGGGTTGTCACTCTGGGACCAGGCTTCGTTCATCAGTGCTGCCGCGTAGGCGGCGCGGGTGGAGACAGCGGTATATCGATAGGCGCGGCCGTCGACTTCCCTGCGCACCCAGCCCTTCTGATGGAGATTGTCCATTACGGTCATGACGGTGGTGTAGGCGATGGACCGTTCCTGCTGAAGGTCTTCAAGGACTTCCCGGACGGTGACCGGCCGGTTCCATTGCCAGACGCGAGTCATGACGGCGTCTTCCAGCTCTCCCAATTGGCGGGGCACAGCGCCACCATAGTGCGAGTTGTGGCGGAATGGCCTGTTATTGCCGCAGCAAAAAAGGACGTACGGCGGGAAATCTGCCGTACGTCCTCGGCGCGAAGGGGTCCGCCGGTGAACGTCAGTCGTCGCGGCCGGCCTGGCGGGTGGATGCCGCACGGGCGAGCGCGGCGTCCACGATCGCATCCTCCTTGGCCTTGTTCGGGCCGCCCTGGCTCTTGACGATCGTCACGACCAGGAAGGTGAAGAAAATGGCCATCACCACGGGGGGCAGGAGCGCGGATACGTAGTCCATGGCTCCCAGAGTAGCTAGCCGGCGGCGAGCTGTTCCGGTGGGGGGACGGGCTTGCGGCGGGGCGGGAAGACCTCGGAGGGCTTGGGCACCGGCCGCTCGCCGGGTGCGGGCGCCTTGGGCTGCGGTTCCCGCTGGGGCTTCTCGCGGGGTTTCTGCTGCGGCTTCGGCTCGTCGGCGGCGCGGCCGCCGGGGAGCGCGTGGAGTCGGGTGCGGGGGGTCGGGGCGCTCGCCGGGGCGCGCGACCCGGTCCGTACCGCGCGGCCGGCCAGCCGGGCGCGTACGGAGTGCTCCGCCAGCGTCTGGCAGCGGCGCAGCACGGCGGCACCAACGGGGTGGCGGCGCAGGGTGCGCAGCGCGGCCAGATCCTCCGGGCGGGGGTCGTAGCCGGCGGCCAGGGCGTCCTGGAGGAGCTCCAGATAGCCGGCTGCCGAGCCGGGGAGCGCTTCGCGGTAACGGGCGAGGTCGGCGAGGAGGAACGTACGCAGCCGGCCGGCCTCGCGTACCGCCTCGTCCACGGAATCGGCCAGACGCAGACAGTCCTGGACGTCCTCGTCGGCGAGAGGGGCGGGATGGAGGGCACTGGCGAGGGCGCGTCGGAGCACACGCAGCTCGTCTGCGCTGAAGGCCATGCCGCCGCGGGATCCGTATGGCGTGGGCATGGGGCGACGATACGTGCGACTTGGACAAAATCGGGTTAATTCCGCGAACCCGGGCGCGGCGGGGGGTGCGGGGGCGCGCCTGGGCTGTCCGGGCACCCGGTGCCGCGGGGCGCGGGCTCCGGGGCCCCTCCGGGCTCGACTCCTCGGCGTCGGCGGCGATGAGGCGTCCGCGTGGGGCACCCGGTGTTGGCCGCCAATCGGGGGTTCGCCCGCGAAGCCACCCACCGGGCAGCAACCACCAAAGCCCCCTGGCCCACGCTCACCACGGACGCTGGAAACGCGGGGACGACCCTGCACGGCCCCTCCCCACCGGAAGGGGCCTCAATGTGCGGGGGTTCGCCCGCGCAACCCACCGCGGGCGCCGAAAACGCTACATACGCGAGACGTTCCGCTCGTACACCAGCCGCAGCCCGATCAGCGTCAGCCACGGCTCGTGTTCGTCGATTACCGACGCCTCGCCAAGGACCATCGGCGCCAGGCCGCCCGTGGCGATCACCGTGACGTCGTCCGGGTCGTCGGCCAGTTCGACCTTCATGCGGCGGACCACGCCGTCGACCTGGCCCGCGAAGCCGTAGACGATGCCCGACTGCATCGCCTCGACCGTGTTCTTGCCGATCACGCTGCGCGGGCGGGCCAGTTCGATCTTGCGGAGCTGGGCGCCCTTGACGCCGAGCGCCTCGACGGAGATCTCGATGCCGGGGGCGATCACGCCGCCGGCGTACTCACCGCGCGCGCTGACCGCGTCGAACGTCGTCGCCGTGCCGAAGTCGACGACGATCGCCGGGCCGCCGTACAGGTCGACGGCGGCGACCGCGTTGATGATGCGGTCCGCGCCGACCTCCTTGGGGTTGTCCATCAGGATCGGCACGCCGGTCTTGATGCCGGGCTCGACGAGGACGGCCGGGACGTCGCCGTAGTAGCGGCGGGTCACCTCGCGCAGCTCGTGCAGGACCGAGGGGACGGTGGAGCAGATCGCGATGCCCTCGATGCCGTCGCCCAGTTCGTCGCCGAGCAGCGGGTGCATGCCCATCAGGCCCTGCAGCAGGACCGCGAGTTCGTCGGCGGTGCGCCGGGCGTCGGTGGAGATGCGCCAGTGCTCGACGATCTCCTCTCCGTCGAACAGGCCGAGGACGGTGTGGGTGTTGCCGACGTCGATCGTGAGCAGCATCAGATGCCTGCCTCGCGCAGGTCGAGGCCGATGTCGAGGATCCGGGAGGAGTGCGTGAGCGCGCCCACCGCCAGGTAGTCGACGCCCGTCTCGGCATAGGCCCGGGCGGTGTCGAGGCTGAGGCGGCCGGAGGACTCGAGTACGGCGCGGTGCGCGACGATCGCGACGGCCTCCTCGGTCTCGGCGGGGGTGAAGTTGTCCAGCAGGATCAGGTCGGCGCCCGCGTCCAGGACCTCGCGGACCTGGTGGAGGGTGTCGGCCTCGACCTCGATGGCGAGGTCCGGGAAGGCGTCCCGTACGGCCTTGAAGGCCGCCGCCACGCCGCCCGCGGCCACGACGTGGTTGTCCTTGACCAGGGCTGCGTCCGAGAGCGACATGCGGTGGTTGACGCCGCCGCCGCAGCGCACCGCGTACTTCTCCAGGGCGCGCAGTCCGGGCGTGGTCTTGCGGGTGTCACGGACCTTGGCGCCGGTGCCTTCGAGTACGTCGGCCCACGCGCGCGTGGCGGTCGCGATGCCGGACAGGCGGCACAGCAGATTCAGGGCGCTGCGCTCGCCGGTGAGCAGATCGCGGGTGTTGGTGGTGACGGACAGCAGCTTCTGGCCCGCCTCGACGCGCTCGCCGTCCTCGACATGCCGCTCGACCTCGAAGGCGTCGGTGCAGACGATCGACAGGACGGCCTCGGCGATGCGCAGGCCCGCGACCGTACCGGCCTCGCGGGCGGTGAAGTCCCCGGTGGCGACGGCGTCTTCGGGGACGGTTGCCACGGTGGTGACATCCACGCCGCCGTCGAGGTCCTCGGCGAGTGCGAGGTGCGCGATGTCCTCGACCTGTACGGGATCGAGGCCCGCGTCGGCCAGCAACTGGGCGAGGCCGGGGTCGAGGCCGCACTCCAGGTCGTCGTACCCCTCCTCGTCGCCTCCGCAGCCGCACGCGTCGCCGCAGCCGCCCGTGGAGGCCGCGGCGGGAGCGCCGATCTGGATCAGCGGTACGTCCACGGGACGCGGACGTTCTTCGGGCGTGCTCACGGTTGGGGCTCCCTGGGGGCGACGGGGACGGCGGGGACGGTCGGGGCGAATGCGGTGTTCTCGGTGCGGCTGACCATGAGTGACCGGTCGGGGGCGAGGCGTACGACGAGATGGCGGCGCCACTGGGCGTCGTCGCGCTCGGGGCGGTCCTCGCGCCAGTGGCAGCCGCGGGTCTCCTCGCGCCGCAGCGCGGCGGTGGTCAGCACGCGGGCCACGCACAGAAGGTTCGAGGTCTCCCAGGACTCGACGCCGGGCTCGGCCGTCTTGGCGGCGGAGCCGTTGCGGCCCTCGACGGCGTCGCGGTGGACGGCGCCGAGCGCGGCGGCAGCGGCGGTGAGGCTTTCGGCAGAGCGGAGCACGCCCGCGCCGTGCGACATGATCCGCTGGATCTCGGCGCGCGTCTCGGGGGCGATGAGCGGCAGCACGGAGGGGGTCGCCGGGGCGGCTGGCGCACCGGCCCGCAGCGGGGCCCGGGACGCGATGTCGGCGGCGATGCGCTCGGCGAAGACCAGGCCCTCCAGCAGGGAGTTGGAGGCCAGCCGGTTCGCGCCGTGGACGCCCGTGCAGGCCACCTCGCCGCAGGCGTACAGGCCCGGGACCGTGGTGCGGCCGTGCAGGTCCGTGCGGACGCCGCCGGAGGCGTAGTGCGCGGCGGGGGCCACCGGGATCGGCTCGGTGACGGGGTCGATGCCGTGGGCGCGGCACGCGGCGAGGATCGTGGGGAAGCGGGAGGCCCACATCTCGGCGCCGAAGTGGCGGGCGTCGAGATACATGTGGGCCGCGCCCTGCTCCTGCATCCGGCGCATGATGCCCTTGGCCACGATGTCGCGCGGCGCGAGCTCGGCCAGTTCGTGCTGTCCGAGCATGAAGCGGGTCCCGGACGCGTCGACGAGATGGGCGCCCTCGCCCCGTACCGCCTCGGAGACCAGCGGCTGCTGGCCCTCGCGGTCCGCGCCGAGGAAGAGCACCGTGGGGTGGAACTGCACGAATTCCAGGTCGCTCACCTCCGCTCCGGCGCGCAGCGCGAGCGCCACGCCGTCGCCGGTGGAGACCGCGGGGTTGGTGGTGGCGGAGAAGACCTGGCCCATGCCGCCGGTGGCCAGGACGACCGTGGGGGCGTGGACCGCGCCGACGCCGTCGTGCTGGCCCTCGCCCATGACATGCAGGGTGATACCGGCCGTACGGCCTTCGGCGTCCGTCAGCAGGTCCAGGACCAGCGCGTTCTCGATGGTCCGCAGGCCCGCGTCGCGCACCGCCCCGACCAGCGCCCGGGAGATCTCGGCGCCCGTGGCGTCGCCGCCCGCGTGCGCTATACGGCGCCGGTGGTGGCCGCCCTCGCGGGTGAGCTCTATCTCGCCGGCGTCGGAGGTGTCGAAGTGCGCGCCGGTGGCGATGAGGCGTCGTACGGCGCCCGGCCCCTCGGTGACCAGGGTGCGTACCGCCTCCTCGTCGCACAGGCCCGCCCCCGCGACGAGGGTGTCGTCCAGATGCTGCTCGGGGGTGTCCCCCTCGCCGAGCGCCGCCGCGATGCCGCCCTGGGCCCAGCGCGTGGAGCCGTCGTCCAGGCGGGCCTTGGTGACCACGACCGTGCTCAGCCCCTCCGCTGCGCAGCGCAGCGCCGCGGTCAGGCCTGCGACGCCGGAGCCGACCACGACGACGTCCGCGTCGATGGCCCAGCCGGGGGCGGGAGCGTTCAGCCGTATTCCGGTCATGCGGGGGCTCCGAAGGTCAGGGGGATGTTGTCGATCAGCCGCGTGGTGCCGACCCGGGCGGCGACGGCCAGGACGGCGTCGCCGGTGTGGTCGTCGGGGACGTCGGTGAAGTCGGCCGGGTCGATCAGGGCCAGATAGTCCAGTACGAGCGGGGGCTTGGCCCTGGCCGCCTCGTCGAGCACGGCGCGGGCCGCGGCCCGTACGGCATCGGCGCCGCCCGGTCCCGCCTGCGCCACGGCGTGCGCGTCGGCCGCGGCGCGGGCCTCGCCGAGCTTGGAGAGCGCCGCGGCCCGGGACTGCGACGCGGGCTGCGACCGGGCACGCGCGCGCAGCGCCTGCTGGGCGGTGAGCCGGTCGCGGGCCGCGAACAGCGCCCCCGACAGGGCGAGGGCGGTGCGGCGCTCCTCGGCCGAGAGATAGCGGTTACGGCTGGACAGGGCGAGGCCGTCCGGCTCCCGCACGGTCGGTACGCCGACGATCTCGACCGGGAAGTTCAGATCGCGGGCCATCCGCCGGATCAGGGCCAGCTGCTGCGCGTCCTTCTGTCCGAAGAAGGCGGCATCGGGGCGGGTGAGGTTGAGCAGCTTGGCGACGACGGTGAGCATGCCGTCGAAGTGGCCGGGGCGCGAGGCCCCTTCGAGCCGCTCCCCCATCGGGCCCGCGGCGATGGTGACCTGTGGCTTGCCGCCGGGGTAGACCTCGTCGGCCGGGGGGGCGAACACGACGTCCGCGCCCGCGTCTTCGGCCGTCTTGAGGTCGGCGTCGAGGGTACGGGGGTACCTGTCGAGGTCTTCGCCCGCGCCGAACTGCAGCGGGTTGACGAAGACCGTGACGACGACGAGACCCTCGCGGCCGACGTGCGCGCGGGCCGTGCGGATCAGGGTGGCGTGGCCCTCGTGGAGCGCGCCCATGGTCATCACGACGGCGCTGCGGCCGGGGACGGCGCGCTGGCCGAGGACGCGGTTCAGTTCGTCCGCGCCCGGAACGAGTTCGAAACCATGGCTCATCGCTGGTCATCCTCCGCAAGAACGCCCAGCAGATCCTCCGCGAGCTCCGGCTTGAGCAGGCCGTGCGCGAGGGCGCGGTCGGCGGTGGTGCGGGCCATCGCGAGATAACCGGCGACGGTTCCGGGGGCGTGCTTGCGCAGCTCCGCGACATGGGCGGCGACGGTGCCCGCGTCGCCGCGGGCGACGGGTCCGGTCAGGGCCGCGTCACCGGAGCGCAGGGCGTTGTCGAGGGCGGCGCCGAGGAGCGGGCCGAGCATCCGGTCGGGAGCGGCCACCCCGGCCTTGCTGAGCAGCTCCATCGACTGGGCGACCAGGGTCACCAGGTGGTTCGCTCCGAGGGCGAGGGCCGCGTGGTAGAGCGGGCGGTTGTCCTCCTCGATCCACTCGGGCTCGCCGCCCATCTCGATGACGAGCGCCTCGGCGGCCAGCCGCAGTTCCTCCGGGGCGGTCACGCCGAACGAGCAGCCCGCCAGCCGCTGGACGTCCACGCTCGTCCCCGTGAACGTCATCGCGGGGTGCAGCGCGAGCGGCAGCGCACCGGCCCGCGTGGCGGGGTCCAGCACCTTCGTGCCGTAACGCCCCGAGGTGTGCACCAGCAGCTGGCCGGGGCGGACCGCGCCGGCTCCGACGAGTCCTTCGACGAGCGCGGGCAGGGCGTCGTCCGGGACGGTCAGCAGCACCAGGTCGGCGCGGGCGAGTACGTCGGCGGGTGTCACCAGGGGAACGTCGGGGAGCAGAGCGGCCGCCCGCCTCACGGACGCGTCGGACACTCCGGAGACGGCGACCGGACGGTGTCCCGCGAGCTGCAGGGACGCCGCGAGAGCAGGACCGACGCGGCCCGCTCCGACAACGCCGACGCTCAGGCGGGCGGGACGGTCCCGCGGGTCGAGCGGTTCCTGTGGTGCTGTGGCATTCACGCGGCGGGGCCTTCCGTTCCAGTCCGCGGGGGGTACCGGACGATTTCCCGTCATGCTACGCCAGCGCCTGTCCACCCCCGGCAGTTGTCCACAGGCTGTGGGTGGTCCGTACGACACGAGCGTGGGCGATGATCTGTGGATGACTGAGCACAGCGAGCAGGACCAGCGCCGGCGCAGGCTTGCGGCATGGCGGGCCTGCGACCGGGTGCTGTCGCGGGGCTCCGCAGACCACCGCGTCGGGGAGCGGCTCTCGGCCCTGGCGGCGGACGCTCGATCCGTCTACGACCTGGACGAATGGACCGACATCTACGGCAACGGGGTCGTCGCCGAACTGGAGCAGCGGGTGGCCGAACTGCTCGGCTTCCCGGCCGCGGTGTACTTCCCGACCGGGACGATGGCGCAGCAGGTGGCGCTGCGATGCTGGGCGGGACGTACCGGGGACACGACGGTCGCGCTGCATCCGATGGCGCACCCGGAAGTGCACGAGCGGGGCGCGTTCGGTGCGCTGAGCGGGCTGCGCACTGTCCACCCGACGAGTGAACCGCGGCTGCCCACGGAGGATGACGTACGGGACTTCGAGGAGCCCTTCGGGGCGCTGATGCTCGAACTGCCGCTGCGGGACGCGGGGTTCGTACTGCCGACGTGGGACGAGCTGGTGGCCGTGGTCGAGGCGGCGCGCTCCCGCGACGCGGTGGTGCACTTCGACGGCGCGCGCCTGTGGGAGTGCGTTTCGCACTTCGGCCGCCCGCTGGAGGAGATCGCCTCGCTCGCTGACAGCGTGTACGTGTCCTTCTACAAGTCGCTCGACGCGCTCTCGGGCGCCGCACTGGCGGGCCCGACGGACCTGATGGACGAGGCCCGCGCCTGGCGCCACCGGTACGGCGGCATGCTCTTCCAGCAGTACCCCGCGGCACTGTCGGCACTGCTCGGCCTGGAGCGCGAGCTGCCCCGACTGCCGTCGTACGTGGCCCACGCGAAGCTCGTCGCGGCGGCGCTGCGGGAGGGTCTGGCGGCGGCGGGCGTGCCGTGGTTCCGGGTCCACCCCGGCGAGCCGCACACCCATCAGTTCCATGTCTGGCTCGCAGGCGATGCGGAGGCGCTGAACGAGGCGTCGCTGGCCCAGGCCGAGGAGACGGGCGTGACGCTGTTCCGCCGCTGGTTCACGGAGGGGTGCCCGCCGGGGATCGCGGTCACGGAGGTCACGGTGGGGTCCAAGGGGCTGGAGTGGACGGGGGAGGACGTGCGGGATGCGGTGGAGGAGTTTGTGCGGCGGATGGGGTAGCTCCCCGGCGGGTCGGCGCGCGCCCCCGCTCGGACTCAGCGGCAGCCCGCCGCCCCGCGGGCCCATTACGCTGGACCCGCCCCCCACCCCTGGTCCCGCCGATTGACGAGCCCAGTCAAATGACGCGGGACCACCTCGCCGCACCCCGCACCATGGAGGGGTGAGCGTGAGCATCGACATCGCGGGGCTGCCCCCGGAGCGCATCGTCTTCGAGATTTCCCCCCTCGCCGAGCTGGGCGTGGCGCTGCACGCGCTCGCCGAGCCCGGGCACCATCCCGGGCTGCACGGCTGGGCGACGGCCACCTCCGCCGGGCTCAAGCCCGATCTCGCGGACCGGCTCCACGAGGCCGAGTTCCTGTGGCGGACCACCTTCTCGGACGTCTTCATGCCGTTCGCCGGGCTGCCCGCCTCCGCCCGTGGGCCCGGCGACAGCACCGGCGCGAGCCTGGCCGACGAGCTGGACATGCTCGACCGGCTCGACGACGAGCGATTCGTCTCCGCCGCCCTGGAGTTCACCTGCGTCAGTACGTACGGGACAGGCGTGCCCTCCGCCCTCAGCGACCCGGCCCGCCGCGAGCGCGCCCTCGAACTCGCCGCCACCCGCGGCCCCAAGCAGCTCGACTTCACCCGGCGGCTGCTGGACGACCCCGTCTCCGTACGCGCCTGGGTGCGCCGCCTCTTCGAGGACTGCGACCAGGCGTTCTTCGCCGACACCTGGCGCCGCATCGGCACCCAGCTCGCCTCCGACGCCCGCCACAAGACCGAGCTGCTGCGTCACAAGGGCCTGGCCGAAGCGCTGCACGCCGTCTCCCCGGCACTCGCGGTGGACGAGGACCTCACCCGTATCAGCGCCGACAAGCTCGCGGACGGGCGTACGACGGCCGTCGACCCGGTCGTCGGCGCCGGGCTCTCCCTCATCCCGTCCAGCTTCGGCTGGCCGCATCTGATGGTGCTGCACGCGCCCGGCTGGCGGCCGGTGATCCACTACCCGGTCGGCTCGCCCGCGCTGCCGGGACCGGCCCCCGTAGAGCTGCTGAAGCTCCGGATGGAGGCGCTGGCGCACCCCATGCGCATGCGCCTGTGCCGCAACCTCGCCCGCGCCCCGTACACGACGAGCGAGCTGGCGGACACGTACGCAATCACCGCTCCCGAGGTCTCACGGCATCTCGCCGTGCTGAAGAAGGCCGGGCTGATCTCCACCCGGCGGCGCGGCCGTTACGTACTGCACCAGCTGGACGTCACCGCCGTCGCCCGCCTCGGCAGCGACTTCCTGGAGACGGTGCTCCGTTAGTCCTCAACGCGCAGGAGCAGCTTGCCCGTCGTCGCACGGCTCTCCATCAGCCGGTGCGCCTCCGCCGCCTCGGCGAGCGGCAGTTCGGCGGTGACCGGGAGGTCCACCGCCCCGTCCGCGACAAGACGGAACGCCCGCGCCGACACCTCGCGCAGTTCCTTCGGCCGCTCCGCCGCCAGCGTCAGGATCGAGAAGAACGCCACCGACCAGGCGCCGGGCCCGAGTTCGGCCGCGCCGAAGTGCCACGGGGCCTCCTCGCCGGCGTTGCCGAAGTTCACGACCCGGCCGAAGGGCGCCAGCGACCGCAGGCTGTGGCGCAGCTGTTCACCGCCGATCGGGTCGAGCAGCAGATCCACGCCGCGCCCGCCGGTCGCCGCGGCCAGCTGCCGCTCCCAGTCGTCGCCGACGAACACCTGGTCGTAGCCGTGCTTCAGCGCGAAGTCCACCTTGGCCGCGGACGACACCACTCCGTAGACGGCGCCGTCGCCGACGCGATTCGCCAACTGGCCCACCACCGTGCCAACTCCGCCCGCGGCGCCCCGCACCAGCACGCTCTCGCCCGCCCGCAGCCGCCCCACCTCGTGGATCAGGGCGTGAGCGGTGGGCAGCACGGTCGGCAGGGTGGCGGCGGTACGCAGCGACAGGCCGGCCGGGACCGGGAAGACGGTGGCAGCGGGCGCGAGAGCAACCTCCGCGTAGCCGCCGCCCGCGATGAAGGCCGCGACCTCCCGGCCGACGGTCAGGTCCGTGACGCCAGGACCGAGCGCCCGGACGCGGCCCGAGACCTCAAGTCCCGGGGTGAAAGGGAGAATCGGCCTGCGGTAACCGGAGCGCCTCGCCTTGATCTCGGCGAAGTTCACTCCCGCGTACGCGACATCGATCGTGACCTCGCCGGCGCCTGGCTCCGGCACATCCGTCTCGACAGGCCGCAGCACCTCGGGGCCGCCGAACTCCGCCACCTGGATCGCACGCACGCCGCACTCCCTCGCTAGACTGTTCAATGAAAAGCGAACACTCGAAGTGTACGAGCGCCATCGAACACTCGGCAAGGAGGGACACGCCCGACATGAGCAGCCACCGGCCCGCGCCCGAGCACACCCACCCCGCCGACGTCCCCCTGCTGAGCGCACTCGACGCACTCGCCGACCCGGTGCGCCTCCAGCTCGTCCGCGAGCTCGCCGCATCGCAGGAGTGGACGCGCACCTGCGGTTCCTTCGACGTGCCGGTACGGAAGGCGGCGATCAGCCATCACTTCTCGGTGCTGCGCGCGGCCGGACTCGTCGAGCAGCGCGACGTCGGACCGAAGCGGGTGAACCGGCTGCGGCGTCCGGAGTTCGACGCGCGCTTCCCCGGCCTCCTCGAACTCGTCCTCAAAGGCGACTAGGGATGCCTTGTGGATCAAACTGGACCCTGAGGATATGCCGCCGTTACCAGCGGGTCTAAGGTCTGAAATCGGGAGCAGAACGATAGGAGGCGGCCGCCAGTGGCACAGGACGAGGCCGTGATCGGCTGCCCCGGAGAGCTGCTCATCGGCACACGTGGACCGGCCGGTCCCGGCGAGATCCTGGTACGGGTCAGAGGCGGATCCGAGACGTTCCTCGCCTGGTCCGAAGAGCCCCTGCCGAGGGGCGCGACCGTGCTTGTGATCGGATCCCGCGGCCATCGCCAGGTGGACGTCATCGAGTGGGCCGATCCGTTGGATGCGCTGGGCGGCGGCGCCGTCGGCGCTGGTTAAGGAGACGAAGAATGTTCGGTTACCGGGTTCCGGCCCCCGACGAGGCGATGCTGATCTCGGGAGGCAGGCGGGGTCTTGGGGGTGCGCCGTTCCGTGTGGTGACAGGCCACGGCAAGTTCGTGCTCCCGATCTTCCGCAAGACGCGCTTCCTCACACTGTCGATGTGCGAGTCCGAGGTCACCGAGACCTGTGTCACCAGGCAGGGCATCGCACTTCACGTCCGCGCCGTGATCGCTTTCAAGGTCGGCAATGACCACGAGAGCATCATCAACGCGGGCCAGCGATTCCTCTCCGACCAGGACCAGATGTCGGTGCTGACCGGGCGGATCTTCGCCGGCCACCTGCGCGCCATCATCGGCTCGATGACGGTCGAGGAGATCGTCACCGAACGGCAGAAGCTCGCGGCCGAGGTCCTGGACACCTCGAAGACCGAGATGGCCAAGATCGGTCTGATCGTGGACTCGCTGCAGATCCAGTCGATCGACGACGGCGACACCGGCTACATCGACGCGATGTCGGCCCCGCACAAGGCGGCCATCCAGCGGCAGGCCCAGATCGCCCAGGCCCAGGCCACCCAGGCGTCGGTCGAGGCGCAGCAGGTGGCCGCGCGGAACCAGGCCGAGTACGCGCGGCAGACCGCGGTGGTGAAGGCGGAGTACTCCGCGGAGGTGGAACGCGCAGAGGCCAAGGCGGCGCAGGCCGGGCCGCTGGCGAAGGCGCACGCGCAGCAGGAGGTGCTCGCCGCGCAGACCGAGCTGGCCCAGCGCGCGGCCCAGCTCCGCCAGCAGGAGCTGATGGCCGAGATCGTCAAGCCGGCCGAGGCCGAGGCCGAGCGGATCAGGGTGCTGGCAGTGGCCGAGGCGGAGCGGATGAAGATCCAGGCCGAGGCCGCCGCCTCGCACGACCGGGTGGCGCTGGACCGGATGCTGATCGACCAGCTGCCGCAGATCGTGAAGGAGGCGGCGGGCGGCCTCGCGGGCGCCAACGTCAATGTGCTCAACGGCGCCGACGGCCTCGGCGAGATCGCTGCGGGCCTGGTCGGACAGGGGCTGACGATCCTGGACTCGGTCAGGCAGAACCTGAGCGGTTCCGATCAGCGCCCGGAGAAGCCGGAGAAGGCCGACGGCAGGCTCGGGCTTCCGGGACGCCTGTCGGCGCCCGACAAGGGCACGGACACGAAGGACGGCCCGGTCGTCATCGACTAGAGCAACCTGTCCGGCCGATCGGGCGCGAGCCCGGCAAGATCGGCCGGACACCGATCAGCGTCATGGGGGCGATCACCACGCCTTCGTACGAGCGCAGGCTCAGGTCGAGGACCTCGTACACGCCCTGCCGCCAGGCAGCCAAGTCCTCGAAGTCGCCTAGCAGTTGCAGCGGCGCCATCCGGCGCGGCGTCGTCTGCGATCCGAAGCCGACATGCTCCGGATCGCAGACGACGCTGCGCGGCAGGCGTCGCTTCAGCTCGTACGCGGTCTGGGACTGCCGCCCCTGGGCGGGCCGTTGATCCAGAGCAGCATGGCGTCAGAACGCCTGTCCGCCGCCCGCCCGCACCAGGCCGGTCTCGTACGCCAGCACCACCACCTGGACCCGGTCCCGCAGGCCCAGCTTGGTGAGGATGCGGCCCACATGGGTCTTGACCGTGGCTTCGGAGAGCACCAGACGCCCGGCGATCTCGCCGTTGGACAGGCCCTGGGCGACCAGCATCATCACCTCGCGCTCGCGCTCGGTGAGCCGCTCCAGCTCCTTGTGCTGCGGCTCGTTCACGCTGCTCGGCAGCATCGGCGAGAAGCGGTCGAGCAGCCGGCGGGTCGTGGACGGCGCGACCACCGCGTCGCCGCTGTGCACCGAGCGGATGGCGCTGAGCAGTTCGGCGGGCGGCACGTCCTTGAGCATGAAGCCGCTGGCGCCCGCCTTCAGCCCGGAGAAGGCGTACTCGTCCAGGTCGAAGGTGGTCAGGATCAGCACCTTGGGCGCGCTCGGCTCGGCGCAGATCCGGCGCGTCGCCTCGACCCCGTCCAGCCTCGGCATGCGTACGTCCATCAGCACCACGTCCACGGCCGTGGAGCGGAGGTTCTCGATCGCCTCCGCGCCGTCGCCCGCCTCCGCGACGACCTCCATGTCCGGCTGGGCGGCGAGCACCATGCGGAATCCGGTGCGCAGCAACACCTGATCGTCGACGAGCATCACGCGGATGGACATGTCAGTCGGTTCCTCGGTCTCTGGTTTGCGAACTCACGTGGGCGAGCTCAGTGTGCGGGCTTGAGGGGGAGCAGTGCGCTGATCCGGAAGCCGCCGCCGGGCCGCGGCCCCGCGTCGAGCGTGCCGCCGACCATACCGACGCGCTCGCGCATGCCGATCATGCCGTGACCCTTTCCGTCGGCCCCGCCGTCCTCGTACAGCTCGTGCGCCGAACCACGGCCGTCGTCCTCCACCAACAGGCCGAGGCCGTCGTCGAAGTAGACCAGCCGCACACTGGCGCCGGCTTCGGGGCCGCCGTGCTTGCGGGTGTTGGTCAGCGCCTCCTGGACGATGCGGTACGCCGTGAGCTCGACGCCGCTCGGCAGTGGCCGCGGTGTGCCCTCGATCTTGAAGTCGACGGTCAGGCCCGCGCGGCGCACCTGCTCGACCAGGTCCTCGATCTGCTGCACATCGGGCTGCGGGACGTACTCCCCGCTCTCGGGGGCGTCGCCGGTGCGCAGGACGCCGAGCAGCCTGCGCATCTCCGCCAGCGCCTGGCGGCCGGTGGTGGAGATGGTCTCCAGCGCCTGCTTGGCCTGGTCGGGCGCGGCATCGAGCACGTACGCGGCGCCGTCGGCCTGCACGACCATCACCGAGACGTTGTGCGCGACGACGTCGTGCAGCTCGCGGGCGATCCGCGCCCGTTCCGCCGCGACGGCGACCTTCGCCTGCGCCTCGCGCTCCCTCTCCAGCCGGGTGGCACGCTCTTCGAGCTGGGCGAAGTACGCCCGCCGGGTGCGTATCGAGTCGCCGAGCACCCAGGCGAGGGCGAAGGGCACCGTCATGACGATCGTGACGAAGATCCTGCCGCCGACGCCGGCGCCCTCCTCCGGCCAGCGCAGCTGGGCCAGGGTGGCCGCGGAGAGCCCTCCGGCGAGCGCGAGACGGGACGTCCAGCGCGGCCCGTCATGGGCGGCGACGGTGTAGATGATCACGAGCATCGCGAAGTCGCCCGGGTTGACCTCGACGTCGAGCGCGAGCTGGGCGGCGCCCAGGAGCGCGGCGAGGATCAGCATCTTCTCCGGCATCCGGCGGCGAAGGGCCACCACCACACTCAGCAGGAGAGCGATGATTCCGGCCGACCACTGGGTCTCGACCCCGACCGGCACGTCGATCACCCACAGCATGGCGAACCCGAAGAGCACGACAGCCCAGAAGGTGTCGACGCCCGTCGGGTGTCTGCGGATGAAGTCATAGAGGCGCTGCACGTAACCCAGAGTAGGGAAAGCAGATAGGTGCAGGGGTCAACCGGAGGAGCGATCCGGGCGGCCGGGGCGTACTCCCCAAGGTGGAGACTTGTGCGCGTGATGGATGACGTGACTGATGAGACGTGTCAATGGAGGGGCTGGCGGGAAGCCGCTCAGGCCGCGCTCTACGGCCCCGGCGGCTTCTATCTGCGGCCCGAGGGACCCGCCGGGCACTTCCGTACGTCCGTGCACACCTCGCCCCTCTTCGCATCGGCAGTCGCCCGTCTGCTGA
The DNA here is from genome assembly GCF_036147535.1 of Streptomyces sp. NBC_00322. Taxonomy (NCBI): domain Bacteria; kingdom Bacillati; phylum Actinomycetota; class Actinomycetes; order Kitasatosporales; family Streptomycetaceae; genus Streptomyces; species Streptomyces sp. NBC_00322. The sequence continues at coordinate 4,050,074 of NZ_CP108019.1, forward strand.
CCTCACTCGAACTCGACGACATGGCACTCGTCGACGTCGGCGCGGGCCGCGGTGAGCTCCTCACCGGCGTACTGGCCGCACTCCCCTCCGGCTTCCCGGTCCGGGCGTACGCCGTCGAACAGGCTCCCCGGCCCGCCGGTCTGGACCCTCGCATCGAGTGGTGCGCCGAGCCGCCCGCCGGCGTGAGCGGACTCCTCTTCGCGAACGAATGGCTGGACAACGTCCCGGTGGACATCGCCGAGGCCGACCCCGACGGGGTGGCGCGCTACGTCCTCGTACGCCCGGACGGCACCGAGCGCCTCGGCTCCCCCGTCGACGGCGCGGACGCGAAGTGGCTGGCGCGCTGGTGGCCGCTGACCGAGCCCGGAACGCGGGCGGAGATCGGGCGCCCGCGCGACGAGGCGTGGGCGTCGGCGGTGGGCACGCTGCGGGCGGGCCTCGCCGTGGCGGTCGACTACGCACACACGGCCGGGTCCCGGCCGCCGTTCGGCACGCTGACGGGCTTCCGCGCGGGTCGCGAGGTACGCCCGGTCCCGGACGGCAGCTGCGACATCACGTCGCATGTGGCCCTGGACGCCTGCGCGCTGCCGGGCGCGGAACTGCGCACCCAGCGGTACGCACTGCGCGACCTGGGCCTCACCGGCGCACGCCCACCGCTGTCCCAGGCATCGTCCGACCCGACGGGTTACGTCCACGCACTGGCGTCGGCGAGCGAGGCGGCGGAACTGACGGCCCGCGGCGGCCTCGGCGACTTCGGCTGGCTGATGCAGCGCATCCGATGACCGGGGTCCGGGGCGGAGCCCCGGGTGCTCGCCCCACAAGGGATACTGGCCGCATGACGGAGACGACGGTCGGCATCGGCGGCGCGGCGGAGAGCACCGACATGGTGCTCAACATCGGCCCCCAGCACCCCTCCACCCACGGCGTCCTCCGCCTGCGCCTCGTCCTCGACGGCGAGCGCATCCAGCACGCCGAGCCGGTCATCGGCTATATGCACCGCGGCGCCGAGAAGCTCTTCGAGGCGCGCGACTACCGCCAGATCGTCATGCTGGCCAATCGCCACGACTGGCTCTCCGCCTTCTCCAACGAGCTCGGCGTCGTCATGGCCGTCGAGCGCATGCTCGGCATGGAGGTCCCGGAGCGCGCGGTCTGGACCCGTACGCTCCTCGCCGAGCTCAACCGGGTACTGAACCACCTGATGTTCCTCGGGTCGTACCCCCTCGAACTGGGCGGAATCACCCCGATCTTCCACGCCTTCCGCGAGCGCGAAGAGCTCCAGCACGTCATGGAGGAGGTCTCCGGCGGCCGGATGCACTACATGTTCAACCGGGTCGGCGGCCTCAAGGAGGACCTCCCGGCGGGCTGGCTCGGCCGGGCCCGGCACGCGGTGGCGGAGCTCCGCTCTCGGATGGACGTGTACGACCGCCTCGTCCTCGGCAACGAGATCTTCCGCGGCCGTACGCGCGGCGTGGGCGTGCTCCCGGCCGAGGCGGTGCACGCCTTCGGAGTGAGCGGCCCGATCGCCCGCGCGTCGGGCGTCGACTTCGATCTGCGGCGCGACGAGCCGTACCTGGCGTACGGGGAGCTGCAGGACACCCTCAAGGTCGTCACGCGCGCGGACGGCGACTGCCTGGCCCGCTTCGAGGTGCTGCTCGATCAGACGCACAACGCGCTGGAGCTGGCGGACGCCTGCCTGGACCGGATCGCGGACCTGCCGCCCGGCCCGATCAACCAGCGGCTGCCGAAGGTGCTGAAGGCTCCCGAGGGCCACACCTACGCCTGGACCGAGAACCCTCTCGGGATCAACGGCTACTACCTGGTCTCCAAGGGCGAGAAGACGCCCTACCGGCTGAAGCTGCGCTCGGCGTCGTACAACAACATCCAGGCGCTCACCGTGCTGCTGCCGGGGACGCTGGTCGCCGACATGGTCGCGATCCTGGGATCGCTGTTCTTCGTCGTCGGCGACATCGACAAGTAGGCGAGGGGCCGGTCAGCTGACCGCGTCGCGCAGCTCGACCACGTCGAGCGTCTCCGTCTCGTCGTGCGCGGTCAGGTCGATGACCTTGCCGACGGCACGGGAGTCCGCCGGATGCTCCGCGGCCAGGGCCTCCTCGCCCACCACATCGGCGAGATCCTCGTTCTGCACGGCCTCGATCGCCTTCTGCGCGCCCGCGCCCTCGGTCGTGCCGAAGAAGTCGAAGCCGCCCTCGGGGCGCTTGACGGGGCGACGCTGCGGGCCGTACGGAACGATCGCGGTGGCCGCGGGAACGGGACGACGGGCGGGAGAGGCGGACGTCGGGCGGGTGTGCTGCTCTCCCCCGGCGACCGCCGCGTGCTTCCCCTGCGGCTCGTCCGCCTCACGGGACCGCTCGGCCAGATCCCGGGCGCGGGCCTCCTCGACGGTTCTCTTCGCCTCCTGGGCCGCGGCGTTGCGGGACAGCTCGTCCAGCGCCTTGTTGGCCCGCAGATACGTCGCCGGGGTGGGCGTGGTCCCCGCCGGGGGCAGCGCCTTGACCGGGGACGCGGCTTCCAGCGCGAGCTGCCGGCGATCCTCCAGGACTCCGGCCCGCTCGGTCTCGGCGGTCGCGTAACGCCGCAGCAGGGCGGCGTGCTCACCGCGAAGCGCCGCCAGCTCGACGCGCTTGGCGCGCAGCTTGGCATCGAGCTTGGCGCGAAGCTCGCGCGATTCGTCGATGTCGGTTTCGAGTTCGGCTATGCGCTCCTCGGTCTTCCACGCGTCGCTCGCGCGGGCACGGGTGAGCTCCGCGACGCGGCGACCCGCGGAACGGTCCCAACTGCGCATGAGGACCGCGCCGGTCACGGCCGCGGCCGTCGCCGCGGTGACCAGCGAACGGAGCATGACTGGCTCCGCCAGAAACCACGCGCCGGCGGCACAGAGAACCGACGCTCCGGCGACCGCCGAGGGCGGCAGCAGCCTGTGAAGGGGTGGGGAATGACGGTGGCGTCCACGTGGCATGGCCCGAAATTTACCCTGCGTAGACGCCGAATGGGGTGTCGGCCCGGCAAATCTCTCTTTCAAGAACGCCGGGCCGCACCGCCGCCACTTCCAGGGCGGCCTCTCGCTACTTCTTGAGCAGGCCCTTCGACTCGAGATATGCCTTCGCCGCGTCCTGGGGCTTCGCGCGCTCCGCGTCCACCTTGCGGTTCAGCTCGGCAAGATCCTCGGTGGTCAGCACCTTGGTGAGCTTGTCGAGTACGTCGGCTATCTCCTTGGAACCCGCGTCCTTGGCATTGACCACCGGCAGGACGTTGTCGGCGTTCTGGAGCTTCTTGTCGTCCTGAAGGAAGACCAGGCCGTCCAGCACCGCGTCCGTGGTCGTGGTCAGCACCAGCTGGTCGGCGCCGTCCTTGACCGCCTGCTTGGACTGGGGAGTGCCCACGCCCTTGGGGTCGATGCCCGCGACATCAATGCCGTACGTCTTCTTCAGTCCCGGCGCGCAGAAGGGCCGCACCTCGCACTCGTCGCCCGCCGCGACCTTCACCTTGAGCTTCGACTTCCCGAGGTCGGAAAGCGTCTTGAGCTTGTTCTTCTCGGCGAATTCCTGGCTCACCGCGAAGGCGTTCTGGTCGACGGCCGCACCGGCCGACAGCACCTTCAGCCCGCGCGGTTCGGCAAGCTTGGTGAGAGCCGCGACGGTGGCCGTGACATCACCGGACGCGACCGGCTTCTCGTCGGGCGCCTTCGGGCCGTTCACCTTCGCGTTGAGGAATTCGGCGATCGTCGCCGCGTATTCCGGTACGACGTCTATCTCGCCCTTCTCCAGGGACGGCTCATACAGCTCACGGTTCTTCACCGTGGTGACCGAGGTCTTGTATCCGGCATCGCCCAGGAGCTGTGCGTAGAGCTCGGCGAGCACCTTGGACTCGGTGAAGGACGCGGCGCCGATAACGAGCGTGCCCTTCTTGTCCGAGCCACCGCCCGAAGCCGAGCCTCCCTTCTCCTTCTCCAGGCTGTCGCCGCCGCATGCGGCGAGAGAACCCGTCAGGGCCACCACACCGAGTACAGCACCCGCGATGCGCGAGGTCTTGATCATCAGGTTCTCCGTCCAAGTGTTGTCACACGGTCTTACGGAGGGGGTTCAGCAGCCGGTCGGCCGCGACCAGCACCCCCTCGACAAACAGCGCGAGCAGCGCCGCGAGGAGCGCGCCCGCCACCACCTGCGGGGTGTTGTAGGTGTTGAATCCCGCGGTGATGATCCGGCCCAGGCCGCCCTGGCCCACCATCGAGGCGATCGTGGCCGTGGCCACCACCTGCACGGCGGCCGACCTGAGCCCGGTCATGAGCAGGGGGTAGGCGAGGGGCAGTTCGACCCTGAAGAAGAGCTGGCCGCCCGACATGCCCATCCCCCGCGCGGCCTCGACCACCGCCCGGTCCACCTCCCGCATCCCCACATAGGCGTTGGTCAGCAGCGGCGGCACGGCGAACAGCACCAGGGCGATGATCGTCGGCAGATAGCCGGCGCTGCGCAGCGGCGTGAGCATGAAGAGGGCGAGGACCGCGAAGACCGGGATCGCCCGGCCCGCGTTGGAGATGTTGACCGCGAGCGCGCCCCCCTTGCCCACATGCCCCAGCCACAGCGCGATCGGCAGGGCGATCGCGCAGGCCAGCGCCAGGGACACCCCGCTGACGTACACATGCTCGCCGAGCCGGTGCCAGGCACCGCTCTCCCCCGACCAGTTGGAGCCGGTGGTGAGCCACGTCCACGCGTCGGCGAGGACTTCCATCAGACCGCCACCTTCACCTTCGGTGCCGGCGCCGCGGCCGGTTTCGCCGTGCGTATTCGGGTCCAGGGGGTGAGCAGCCGCTGCAGGCCGAGCAGCAGCAGATCAGCGACGGCCGCGAGCAGCACGCAGAGCACGGACGCGGTCAGCACCTGCGCCTTGAAGGTGGTCTGCACTCCGTCGTCGATGAGATTGCCCAGACCGCCCTTGCCGACCAGCGCCCCCACCGTCGTCAGCGCGATCGTCGAGACCGTCGCTATGCGCAGGCCCGCCATCAGCGCGGGCAGCGCGAGAGGCAGTTCGACCTCCCAGAGCAGCCGCCCCGGGCCGTACCCCATCCCGCGTGCGGCTTCCCGCGCCTCGCCGGGCACTGCGTCGAGCCCCGCCATGATGTTCCGTACGAGAATGGTGAGCGAGTACAGCACCAGGCCGGTGACCACCAGCGCGGCCGACAGTCCGAAGACGGGCAGCAGCAGCGAGAACATCGCCAGCGACGGAATGGTGTAGAGCAGGGTCGTCAGCCCCAGGACCGCGCCCGCGAACCGCGGTTTGGCGCGCGCGAGCAGAGCCAGCGGAAAGGCCACGGCGAGGCCGATCAGAACGGACACCACGGTGATCCAGACATGTTGGATCGTCGCGTCGGTCAACTCCTGGCTGCGGGTGCGCAGATACTCCCCGCAGATCCAGTCATTGGCTGCCAGACAGCTCTGCGCAGCCACCTGGAAACTCATCCACCCCCACCTCCCCAGCAGTGCCGAACGTATGTATGGCGACCATATCCCTGGGCACTGACAATCGCCGAGGGCCGCCACATTGCAGCAACATGGCCTTCACACAACACCCGTCACAATGGGGAATCATGATCCGATTCGAACACGTCACGAAGCGGTACCCGGACGGAACGACAGCGGTCGACGACCTGTCGTTCGAGGTCGCCGAGGGCGAACTGGTCACGCTCGTCGGGCCGTCCGGCTGCGGCAAGACCACCACCATGAAGATGGTCAATCGCCTGATCGAGCCGAGCAGCGGCCGGATATACCTCGACGGGGACGACATATCCGCCATCGACCCGGTCCAACTGCGCCGCCGAATCGGCTATGTGATCCAGCAGGTCGGCCTATTCCCCCACAAAACGGTCCTGGAGAATGTCGCGACAGTCCCGCATCTCCTCGGCTGGAAGCGCGGCAAGGGCCGCGAGCGCGCCGCCGAACTCCTTGATCTGGTGGGCCTGGACCCGTCGGTGTACGGCGACCGCTACCCCGAGCAGCTCTCCGGCGGGCAGCGCCAGCGCGTGGGCGTGGCCCGGGCACTGGCCGCGGACCCGCCCGTGCTGCTGATGGACGAGCCGTTCGGCGCGGTCGACCCGGTGGTGCGCGAGCATCTGCAGAACGAGTTCCTCAGGCTCCAGTCGCAGGTCCGCAAGACCGTGCTCTTCGTCACCCACGACATCGAGGAAGCCGTACGCCTCGGCGACCGTATCGCCGTCTACGGACAGGGGCGCATCGAGCAGTTCGACGCACCGGCCGCGGTTCTCGGCACCCCGGCCACCGACTACGTCGCGGACTTCGTCGGCGCGGACCGCGGGCTCAAGCGGCTGTCGGTCACCCCGATCGAGGAGAGCGATCTGGACCAGCCGCCCGTCGTCCGTCTCGATGACCCGCTGCCGCGCGAGATCGGCTCCCGCTGGGCCGTCGTACTGGACGGATCGGGCGACCTGCACGGCTGGATCTCCGCCGAGCAGGCACAGCAGAAGGGCTCCGTACGCGAACACGCCCGCCGGATGGAGGCATGGCTGCCCGTCGGCGCATCGCTCAAGCAGGCCTTCGCCACGATGCTCCAGCACGACGCGGGCTGGATCGCGGTCATCGACAAGGAAGAGACCGGGCGTTTCCTCGGGGTGCTCACCCCGGCCCGGCTGCACGAGGCGCTGCGCCGCTCGATCGACGCGGACGCGCAGGACATCCCGCGTGCCGAAGTCGCGCTGGAGACGATCGAGACGGTCACGGCCGTGACGAAGCTCTGAGGAAGGTGCCACAGAGGCTGCCCAGAGAGAGCGAGGCTGCCTCAGAGAGCCGTCGGGGCCGCGCCCGTCCCGTTGTCCTCGTCCTCGGGGAGTTTGCAGACCCGCTCGAGGAAGAACGCCGCCGCGATCACGCCGATGCCCGCCACCACCGAGAAGCCCGCGTAGATCGCCTGATCCCGGCGGGCCGGAATGTCCAGGGAGCCGAGCAGGTAGACGCCCGTACCGCCGTACATCCCCGAGACCAGTGCCGCCACCAGCGCGCTCGCCTGGCCGAAGACCACCGCTCGGGCCGCCATCAGCGGCTCCACGCCCTTCGCACCGGGGCGGCGTTCGCGCTGGGCCCGGAGGCGGGCGCGGAGGGAGAGTGCCGTCGCCGTGAGGACGACCGCGATCACCGCCAGCACGATCGGCGCGGCCAGCGGCACCTTCGGCAGGGTGCCGAAGGCCTCCCACAGGCGGGCGCCGGCCCACGACAGCACGCCGGCCGCGGCGAAGAGACCGGCCAGTACACCGAGCCGTAGTTGCTTCACCGAGAGCGCCGCCCTTCACCTGTCCTGCGTATCCGAAGAGCCTAACGACTACTCGGGGAGACGGAGTTCCAGGTCGGCCCGGGCAGCCACACCGTCCTGTGCGACGCCGGCCAGCAGCTGGGCGACCGCTCCTCGGCCGGGCAGCTGTGCCTCCGGCTCGACGTCGTGCCACGGCGCGAGCACGAACGCCCGCTCGTGGGCGCGCGGGTGGGGCAGCGTGAGCGCCGGGTCGTCGGAGACCACATCGGCGTACGCCACGATGTCGACGTCGATGGTGCGCGGACCCCAGCGCTCCTCCCGGACCCGGTCGAAGGCCTCCTCGATGGCCTGGCCGCGCTCCAGCAGGGAGGAGGGGGGAAGCGTCGTCTTGATCACGACCACCGCGTTGAAGTACGAGGGCTGGCTGCCGGGCTCGACGCCCCACGGCTCCGTCTCGTACACGGGAGAGACCGCCTTGACCCGCAGGCCCGGGGTGTCCTCGAGCGCGTCGATCGCGCCCTGCAGGGTCTCCAGGCGGTTGCCCAGGTTGGAGCCGAGGGAGATCACCGCTCGTTTCGGGTTGGACAGGGTGACATCCGCCGCGTCGACCTGTTCCACCACGGAGGCGGGCACCGGCTGCACGGTCGGGTCGCTCTGGGTCGAATTCATACTCGGCTCCGGGTGATCGTGATGGTCACGTCGTCGAAGGGCACCGTGATCGGCGCGTCCGGCTTGTGCACGACCACCTCGACCTCTTCGACGCCGTCGTGCTTGAGGCACTGCTGCGCGATCCGCTCCGCCAGCGTCTCGATCAGGTCGACGGGCTCGCCCTTGACGACCGCGACGACCTCCTCCGCGACGATGCCGTAGTGCACGGTCTTGGCCAGGTCGTCGCTGGCCGCCGCGGGGCGGGTGTCGATGCCGAGCACCAGGTCCACGATGAAGGTCTGGCCCTCCTGGCGCTCCCGGGGGAAGACACCATGGTGCCCGCGGGCCTTGAGGCCGCGCAGCGCGACACGATCCACGCGAATCACTCCTGCTGTCGTTGGACTTGCGGGCACACTGCCGCGTGCGGGCGGCACGGTGTCCACCATCGAATCTACCTGCGGGCACCGACAGTGCCCGCCAACGGGGGCTGTGGACGAGCACCCCGCGAGGCTGGTAGCCGCCCCTACCCGGAGGGCCGGATTTCCAATCCCCGAAGGCCCGCCTACCCACTTATGAGGGGGTTTCGTCGTCCTCTTCGTCGTCGCTTTCCGCCAGAACGGGTGATCCGTGATGTGACCAGATCTTCCAACCGTCCGATGTGCGGCGAAACACATTGGTGGCGACGACGAGCTGGCCGACGAGGGGGCCGAGTTCGCCGCTCTCCTCGGCGGGTCCGCCGCTGAGGATGTTCTCCGTACAGGTCACCAGGGCGGTGTCGCCGGCGAGGCTGACCTTCACGTCCGTGAGGAAGAACTGGATGTACTCGGTGTTCGCCATGATCAGGGCGTACGAGCGGAGCACCTCGCCGCGGCCGGTGAGGACCGGCCAGCCGGGGTGGATGCAGGAGATGCCCTCGTCCAGCCAGAGGCTGGACAGCTCCTCGAAGTCCCCGCGCTCCATCGTCTCGTAGAACGTGGTGTTGGCCTCTTCGACCAGCTCTACGTCGGTACGGCTCACCGGGCACCCTCGACGGCGCGGGCGACGCGGACGGCGTCGGCCGTGGCGCGCACCTCGTGCACGCGTACGGCCCACGCACCCTCGTGGGCCGCGATGGCGGACACGGCGGCGGTCGCAGCGTCCCGCTCGCGGGCCGGTGGCGGGGCGCCCTCCTTCGCCAGTACGTTGCCGAGGAAACGCTTGCGGGAGGCGGCGACGAGGAGGGGGCGGCCGAGCGCGCGGAGCTCGTCGAGGTGGGCGACGAGGGCGAGGTCGTGCTCGGCCTGCTTGGCGAAGCCGAGGCCGGGGTCGAGGACGATGCGCTCGGGCGCGATGCCGCCCGCGACGACGGCGTCCATGCGGGCGCGCAATTCGGTGAGGACTTCGGCGACGACGTCGGTGTAGACGGCGCGGGCGTTCATGTCCTGGCTGAAGCCGCGCCAGTGCATGACGACGAAGGGGACGCCGGTGGCGGCGACTGCGGGGACCATGCGGGGGTCGGCGAGGCCGCCGCTGACGTCGTTGACGAGTACGGCGCCGGCGGCGACGGCCCGTTCGGCGACGGAGGCGCGCATGGTGTCGACGGAGACGGTGACGCCTTCGGCGGCAAGGCCACGTACGACGGGGACGACGCGGCGCAGCTCCTCGTCCTCGTCGACGCGACTGGCGCCGGGCCTGGTGGACTCGCCGCCGACGTCGACGAGGTCGGCGCCCTCGGCGACGAGCTCGAGGCCGCGCTTGACCGCGGCGGTGGTGTCGAACCAGCGACCGCCGTCGGAGAAGGAATCGGGCGTCACATTGACGACCCCCATCACGGCACAGCGATCCCACTCCGGCAGGCCGCTGGCCGTGCCCCGTCCGCGCAACGTACTCATACGCCCAGCCTAGGCCCGTGGGGCGGGCGGGAAGTCACGCCGGTGGCGGACGACGGCTTGTCCCCACCCGCGCGCCCTGTGAATACGGGGGTGCGGGGCATCCCCCGCGCCCCGCCGGGGCGGCAGCTTCGCGCCGCGAGGCGCGCCCGGGGGCCCGTGGCGGGACCCGCAGACCAAGCCGGGTGGGCACCGTGCCGCAGAGGCCGGCCGCAGGCCCCGCGCGTAGCGGCGGCTACGCGACGAAGGCGGGCGCCTGAGCCCGCCCCCCGGTCGGAGGGCGGGGCTCAGGCGCCCCCCACACGAACCCCGCTGTCCCGGGCGGCGGGCGGGGCGGCGGGGCTGGCCGGCACGGCGTTACGCCGCCTGAACCTCGTGTTCCGGCTGGTGGACCGTCATGTGCGCGCACGGGCGGGGCTGGCGCGGCGGGCGGCGGCGGGGGAAGAGGCGCGGGAGCGCCACGTTGACGAAGCCCTCCGCCTGCATCGCCGCGAAACCTATCCGCGGCAGGTCGCGCGTGTTGCGGAAGACCACGAAGCGCGGCTCCCAGCGCGGCTGGAACTTCGCGTTGAACTTGTACAGCGACTCGATCTGGAACCAGCGGGAGAGGAACACGAGAAGTCCGCGCCACATCCGCAGCACCGGGCCCGCGCCGATCTTCTCGCCGCGTGCCAGTGCCGAGCGGAACATCGCGAAGTTCAGCGAGACCCGCTCGATCTTCAGCTCGGGCGAAGCCTGCAGGGCGGCCACGATGAGGAGTTCGTTCATGCCCGGGTCGGCCGAGCGGTCGCGGCGCATCAGTTCCAGGGACATTCCGTCCGGCCCCCACGGGACGAAGTGGATGATCGCCTTCAGGTCGCCGTAGGGAGAATCGGGGTCCTCCTTGTGCGCCGTCGCGATCACCGCGTCGCCGTCGGCCGGGTCGCCTATCCGGCCCAGGGCCATCGAGAAGCCCCGCTCCGTGTCGGTGCCCCGCCAGTCCGCCGCGGCCCGACGGATGGCCTCCAGCTCCTCGTCGGACAGATCACGGGCGCGCCGTACGCGCGTGGTGTACCCATTGCGTTCGATGCGCTTCACCATCTGGCGTACGTTGCGCATCGCGCGCCCGGTGAGCGAGAAATCCGCGACGTCCACCACCGCCTCGTCGCCGAGCTCCAGCGCGTCCAGTCCGGTCTCCCGGGTCCAGACCTCACCGCCGGTCTCCGAGCAGCCCATCACCGCGGGGGTCCACGAGTGCGCCTTCGCCTCGTCCATGAAGCGTTCGATCGCGCCCGGCCACGCCTCGACGTCGCCGATCGGGTCGCCGCTGGCGAGCATCACGCCGGAGACCACGCGGTAGGTGACCGCGGCCTTGCCGCTCGGCGAGAAGACGACCGCCTTGTCGCGGCGCAGCGCGAAGTGCCCGAGCGAGTCCCGCCCGCCGTGCCGGGTCAGCAGGTCGCGCAGCCGGCGCTCGTCGTCCTCGGTGAGGCGCGCCGCCGGGTGCTCGGGGCGGAAGGCGAGATAGATCGTGGTGACGGCGGTCAGCAGGCCGAGCGCGCCGAGCGAGTAACCGACCGTCCAGGACACCCTGTCGGAGTAGTCGACGGGACCCTCGAAGCCGAACAGCCCGTACAGGACATGCTCCAGGCGGTCCGTCAGGCTGGGGCTGCCGACCTCGTTGTCGGGGTGAGCGCTGACGATGACCAGGCCGAGGCCCAGGGAACCGGCGCCCATGAGGATGAAGTTGGCGAGCGCCTTCCAGCGGCTGCGCGGGTCGGGCAGCGCGGCGAACTCACTGCGGTGGCGCAGCAGCAGCGTCAGCAGCAGCAGCGAGACGAGCGCGCCGATCACCGAGTGGCGGTAGACGAACTGCCCCACCGCCCCGACGGGCAGCAGGATCACCGCGGCCCGCCAGGCACGGCGCTTGTGCCGCTTGAGCCCGTGGGCGAGCAGCAGGAGCAGCACGCCGACGCTCAGCGAAAGCGCCGCGGCGAAGGGCCCGGTGGCCCCCGGCAGCACCTCGGCGAGCGAGTGCATACGGCTGTGCCGGAACCGGGGGAAGACCCCGGCGGCAATGTCGATCAGGCCGACGAGTGTGGAGGCCGTGCCGACCAGCGAAGGAACCACTTCCGATCGGGGGCCGCGCAGGACGCGACGTACCCGATCCGGAACCAATCCTGATTTGTCCCCATCTACCGTTGCAGACATCGCTTCCCGTGACTCCGCGAGAGATCCTGTGTCCGTGAGCCGCAGTTCAGCGGGCCTCGGACGATTTGCGCTCTCTAGGACGGGACTTTCGGGAGGCGGGTTCACTCACTCTCAGGAAATTCTCAAGGAAGAAAGCTCACGCGACTCATGGGTCTGACCAGTAACAAAGTTCTGGCCTTGGCCATCCTCGTGGCCGTGGTGCTGTTCGCCGTCACGATCTGGCTCTGGCCGCGGCTCGGGCGGCGCAGCTGGCGGGCCGTGACCGGCAGGATCGGCCTGCTGCTCGCGACCCAACTGGCCCTCTTCGCCGCGGTCGGACTCGCCGCGAACAACTCGTTCCTCTTCTACGGCACCTGGTCCGACCTCTTCGGTCAGGAACAGGACATGGGCGTGGTCGTCGACCACTCGGCCGGCGGCAAGCGGATCAAGGTCGTGGAGAAGAAGAAGCTGGATGTTCCGGGCAGCTCGCGGCCCGCGACGGGTGGTCAGATACAGAAGATCGTCGTGGCGGGCGAGAAATCCCGGATCGACAGCCCTGCGTACGTCTATCTGCCTCCGGAGTACTTTCAGCCGAAATACCAGAAGAGCACCTTCCCGGCAGCCCTTGTGCTGACCGGATATCCCGGGACGGCCGAGAACCTGCTCAAGGGGCTGAAGTACCCGAGGACGGCCTTCATGCAGGTCAAAGAAGGCCGGATGCAGCCGATGATCCTGGTGATGCTGCGCCCGACCGTCGCGCCGCCGCGGGACACCGAGTGCGTGGACGTACCGGGCGGGCCGCAGACCGAGACCTTCTTCGCCAAGGATCTGCCGAAGGCGATCTCTCAGACGTACCGCGTCGGCACCAAGCCCCGGAACTGGGGCTTCATCGGGAACTCGACCGGTGGCTACTGCGCCCTGAAGATCGCGCTGCACCACCCGGAGCAGTTCGGTGCGGCCGCGGGCCTCTCGGCGTACTACAAGGCGGCCGACGATCCGACGACCGGCGATCTCTTCCACGGTGACAAGAAGGCGAAGAGCCGCGCCAATCTGCTGTGGAGCCTGGACCACCTGCCGCAGGGCAAGTCGTCGTTCCTGGTGACCAGTTCGAAGGGGGGCGAGGGCAACCTCAAGCACACCCTGCAGTTCATCGACAAGGTGAAGGCTCCGGCGCGCGTCTCGTCGATCATGCTCGACAGCGGCGGGCACAACTTCAACACCTGGCGGCGCGAGATCCCGCCGGCCCTGGAGTGGCTGAGCGGCCGGCTCAGCGCGTCGTAGACCTCAGCAGCGCGGCGGGGGCCCGCCGGCGCCCCGGACAGGCCCTAGCGAGCCATGATCAGGCTCATCGCCTCATTGCGCGTCGCGAGGTCGCGCAGCTGGCCGCGCACCGCGGAAGTGATCGTCTTGGCACCCGGCTTGCGGATGCCGCGCATCGACATGCACATGTGCTCGCACTCGATGACGACGATCACTCCGCGCGGCTCCAGTATCTCCATCAATGAGTCGGCGATCTGGGTGGTGAGCCGCTCCTGCACCTGGGGGCGCCGGGCGAAGACGTCGACGAGGCGGGCCAGCTTCGACAGTCCGGTGATCTTGCCGTCGGTCGACGGGATGTAGCCGACATGCGCCACACCCCTGAACGGGACCAGATGATGTTCACAGGTTGAAAAGACTTCGATGTCCTTCACCAGGACCATCTCGTCGTGCCCGAGGTCGAACGTCGTCGTCAGGACCTCTTCCGGCTTCTGCCACAGGCCCGCGAATATCTCCCGGTACGCGCGCGCCACCCGCCCCGGCGTCTCCCGCAGGCCCTCCCGGTCCGGGTCCTCCCCGACCGAGATGAGGAGTTCTCGCACGGCGTTCTCGGCCCGCTTCTCGTCGAACTCGCCGATCGTGCCCTCGCCGTCCAGCGTCACCGGGTCGGTCATCTGCTGTGCCTCGTTCCTCTTGCTCTGGCGTGCGGGCATACGAAAATGCCGCGTCCCCCAGGCTAAAACCTGGGGGACGCGGCATTCATTCCGGGCCCTGTGCGGCGCCGTGCGACCACGGCGCCGGAAGGGATCAGCCCTCCGGACGCTCCTCGGGGACCACCTCGATGGCCGGGACGGCATCCGTCGGGGCCGAGCCGTTGGAGCCGACGGCTCCGTTGGTCAGCGCCAGCTCCTTCGGCGAGAGCACCGGCGGCCGCGTCGACGGCGTGCGTCGCGAGGAGCCGGTCCAGGCCGGGCGGGCCGGGCGCTTCACGATCGGCGCGAAGATCTCGGCGATCTGCTCCTTGCCGAGGGTCTCCTTCTCGAGGAGCTGGAGAACCAGGTTGTCGAGTACGTCACGGTTCTCGACAAGGATCTCCCACGCCTCGTTGTGCGCGGTCTCGATGAGCTTCTTGACCTCTTCGTCGACCAGCGCGGCGACCTCTTCGGAGTAGTCGCGCTGGTGACCCATCTCACGTCCGAGGAACGGCTCGGTGTTGTCGCCACCGAACTTGATGGCTCCAAGACGCTCGGTCATGCCGTACTGCGTGACCATCGCGCGGGCCGTGGTCGTGGCCTTCTCGATGTCGTTGGCCGCACCCGTGGTCGGGTCGTGGAAGACGAGTTCCTCGGCCGCGCGCCCGCCCAGCATGTATGCCAGCTGGTCGAGCATTTCGTTGCGGGTCGTGGAGTACCTGTCCTCGTCCGGCAGGACCATGGTGTATCCGAGAGCCCGTCCACGGGACAGGATCGTGATCTTGTGCACCGGGTCGGAGTTCGGCGAGGCCGCCGCGACCAGGGCGTGACCGCCCTCGTGGTACGCGGTGATCTTCTTTTCCTTCTCCGACATGATCCGGGTCCGCTTCTGCGGGCCCGCCACGACGCGGTCGATCGCCTCGTCCAGGGCGTGGTTGTCGACCAGCTTCTTGTCGCTGCGCGCCGTCAGGAGCGCCGCTTCGTTCAGCACGTTCGACAGGTCCGCGCCGGTGAAGCCGGGCGTACGCCGGGCAACCGCGCCCAGGTCGACGTCCGGGGCGACCGGCTTGCCCTTCTGGTGGACCTTGAGGATCTCCAGACGGCCCTGCATGTCCGGGCGGTCGACGGCGATCTGCCGGTCGAAACGGCCCGGGCGCAGCAGCGCCGGGTCGAGAATGTCGGGCCGGTTCGTGGCGGCGATCAGGATGACGCCGCCCTTCACGTCGAAGCCGTCCATCTCGACGAGCAGCTGGTTGAGCGTCTGCTCGCGCTCGTCGTGTCCGCCGCCCAGACCCGCACCGCGGTGCCGGCCGACGGCGTCGATCTCGTCGACGAAGACGATCGCCGGGGCGTTCGCCTTGGCCTGCTCGAAGAGGTCGCGCACTCGGGATGCACCGACACCGACGAACATCTCGACGAAGTCGGAGCCGGAGATCGAGTAGAAGGGGACACCGGCCTCGCCCGCGACGGCGCGCGCGAGCAGCGTCTTGCCCGTACCGGGCGGGCCGTACAGCAGCACACCCTTCGGGATCTTGGCGCCGACCGCCTGGAACTTGGCCGGCTCCTGCAGGAACTCCTTGATCTCGTAGAGCTCCTCGACCGCCTCGTCGGCCCCCGCCACATCGGCGAAGGTCGTCTTCGGGGTGTCCTTGGTGATCAGCTTGGCCTTGGACTTCCCGAAGTTCATGACTCGGGAGCCGCCGCCCTGCATCTGGTTCATCAGGAAGAGGAAGACCACGACGATCAGGACGAAGGGCAGCAGAGAGAGCAGCACCGAGACGAACGGGCTCTGCTTCGACGGCGAGACGGTGTAACCCTTCCCGATGTCGCCGGCCTCGTACTTCGTCTGGAGCTTCTCGGCCAGATCGGCGCCCTGGGTGCCGATGTAGCTCGCCTGGATCTTGTCGCTGCCCTTGACCTTCTGGCCGTCCTTCAGATCAACCTTGATGATCTGTTCGTCGCCGGTGGTCAGCTTGACCTGGTCGACCTGGTTCTTGTCGATCGCCTGGACGACCTCGCCGGTGTCCACCGT
Source organism: Streptomyces sp. NBC_00322 (assembly GCF_036147535.1). Classification (NCBI taxonomy): domain Bacteria; kingdom Bacillati; phylum Actinomycetota; class Actinomycetes; order Kitasatosporales; family Streptomycetaceae; genus Streptomyces; species Streptomyces sp. NBC_00322. The sequence goes on from NZ_CP108019.1 coordinate 4,066,015, forward strand.
CTTGTAGCCGCCGGACGAGCCGACGACCTGCATCAACACGACCACGGCGAGGACGGCCAGCACGATCCACATGACCGGCCCACGGAAGTATCGCTTCACGTCCATCCATACGGAGCGGAAATCGCTCCGTCCCTCCTGCCCGTAGGTAAATGCTGCTGTGAGAAAAGACTGTTCTTCGGACGGTACCCCAGCATTGTCACCCGCGACCGTCTTCGCTTGCTCCAACGGCGGGAGAGGGGCCAGGGTTCCCGTGCTTTCGGGGGGCTTCAGCCGCCGTACACGTGCGGTGCGAGCGTGCCGACAAACGGCAGATTGCGGTACTTCTCGGCGTAATCCAGGCCATACCCGACGACAAACTCATTGGGAATGTCGAAGCCGATCCACTTCACATCGATCGCGACCTTCGCGGCATCCGGCTTACGCAGCAGTGTGCAGACCTCAAGAGAGGCCGGCTCGCGCGAGCCGAGGTTCGACAGCAGCCACGAAAGCGTGAGGCCGGAGTCGATGATGTCCTCGACGATCAGGACGTGCTTGCCCTTGATGTCGGTGTCCAGGTCCTTGAGGATCCGGACCACGCCCGAGGACTGGGTGCCCGCGCCGTACGAGGACACCGCCATCCAGTCCATCGTGACGGGGGTGGACAGGGCACGCGCCAGGTCCGCCATCACCATCACGGCGCCCTTGAGGACACCGACGAGGAGCAGGTCCTTGCCCGCGTACTCTGCGTCGATCTTCGCGGCCAGCTCGCCCAGCTTCGCGTCGATCTCTTCCTTGGTGATGAGCACCGACTGGAGGTCGGCGCCCATGTCCTTCTCGTTCACCCGGGTCACTTTCGTTTGCTGCGTCAGCCTTGCCGAATGACCAGTCTGCCACCCTGCCGTCGTGCCTCGACGCGGCCGGGCAGATTGATGGCTCCCTGGCCGCGCCAGCCCGTGATCAGCCGGTCCACTTCCTCGACGTGCCGGGCGAAGAGCGAACCGGCGGGCGCCCCGGCCTCGATGACGGCCCGGCGCAGGATCCGGCGGCGCACGGCGGGCGGCAGCGCGTACAGCTTCGTGCACTCCAGGCGGCCCGCGTCGTCCCGTACGGCGGCGTCCGCGTCGGCGGCCCAGGTGTCCAGGGCGTCGGCGTCGTCGCGGGAGAGCTGTGCGGTACGGGCGAGCGCCTCGACGACGCCCTTGCCGAGCGCCTTCTCCAGCGCGGGCAGGCCCTCGTGGCGCAGCCGGGAGCGGGTGTAGGCCGGGTCGGCGTTGTGAGGGTCGTCCCAGACGGGCAGCGACTGGGCCATGCAGGCCTTGCGGGCGGTCTGCCGGTCGAGCTGGAGGAAGGGGCGGCGGTAACGGCCGGCCGCCCCCGAGACGGCCGCCATCCCGGACAGCGAGCGGGTGCCGGAGCCGCGGGCGAGACCCAGCAGGACGGTTTCAGCTTGGTCGTCGCGGGTGTGGCCGAGCAGGACGGCGGCGGCGCCGTGGCGCTCCGCGGCATCGTCGAGGGCGGCGTAGCGGGCGTCGCGGGCCGCGGCCTCGGGGCCGCCGTCGCGGCCGACTCGTACGGTGATGGCTTCGACGGGGTCGAGCTGCATCGCGGTGAGCCGGGCGGCGACCTCGGTGGCGCGGAGGTCGGAGCCGTCCTGGAGGCCGTGGTCGACGGTGATGCCGCCGGCCCGGACGGAGAGTTTGCGGGCCTCGAAGGCGAGGGCGGAGGCGAGGGCCATGGAGTCGGCGCCGCCGGAGCATGCCACCAGGACGAGCGGCTGCTCGTCTGTGGGCGCGTGATGGAAGGAGGAGGCCGAGCGCGCGGGGGCCGCGTGGCCGACGGAGCGCGCGAGCCGGTCGGAGTGTTCGGTGAGTACGTCGTGGAGTACGCGGCGGACCGCCAGGCGTATCGCCGCGACCGCAGGATGGGGACCCATGTCCGGTGCCCTTCGTGAAAAGTTGGGGGGTGCCTCGGTCGGTTGTCGGGAGGGGAGGATCAGTCACTCAGAGTGCGTCGATGGTGACAGAACCGAGCCGATACCCGAGCATTGCACGCCTACCCATTGCCTACGGTCCCTCGGATGGGTGATTAGGGGGGCGTCCTTTCGCCGTCGGACGCCGCCCGCTCACGAATCTGCTTTACGGTGCACCCTCGCGACCCAGTCCGCGGGTTTGGCGATCTCCGCCTTGGTGGGCAGCGTGTTCGGAGACGTCCAGACGCGGTTGAATCCATCCATTCCGACCTCCCCGACGACGGACCGGACAAACCGCTCGCCGTCGCGGTACTGGCGCAGCTTGGCGTCGAGGCCGAGCAGCTTGCGCAGTGCCTGGTCCAGACGGCTCGCACCACGAGCCCTGCGCTGCTGGAACTTCTCCCGGATCTCGGCGACGGAGGGCACGACATCGGGTCCGACGCCGTCCATCACGAAGTCGGCATGCCCTTCCAGCAGGGACATCACGGCGGTCAGCCGACTGAGGATCTCGCGCTGGGCGGGGGTCTGGACCAGCTCGACGATGGAGCGGCCGCTCTCGTCCTCCTCGCCCTCGGGCCGGGCGCCGGAGAGCGACTGGGCGGCCTCCCTGAAGCGCTCGAGAACCGTCATCGGGTCGACCTCGGTCTCGCCCAGAAATGACTGGATCTCGCCCTCGAGGTGGTCGCGCAGCCAGGGCACCCCGGTGAACTGGGTGCGGTGGGTCTCCTCGTGGAGGCAGACCCAGAGCCTGAAGTCGTGCGGGTCCACTTCGAGTTCACGCTCGACATGGACGATGTTCGGGGCGACCAGGAGCAGGCGGCCGCCGCCGGCGCCCGGGACGGAGGGGTCGCCCGCGGGCAGTTCACGGGTGGCGGGCGCGAAGGTCTCGTACTGACCGAGGACCCGCGAGGCCAGGAACGACAGCAGCATGCCCAGCTCCACGCCGGTGACCTTGCCGCCGACCGCTCCGAGCATCGCGCCGCCCGGGCTGCTCGAGCGGCGCTCCTGCATCTTGTCCAGCAGCGGCTTAAGCAGTTCGCGGAAGCCCGCGACATTCGCCTGGATCCACCCGGCCCGGTCCACGACGAGGACGGGAGTGTCCTTCGGTTCATGACCGTCCGGGATCATCCGGGTGAAGCCCCGCACATGTACTTCGGACGCCTTGGCATGCCGCCGCAGCTCGGCGACGACGGCACGCGCCTCCTCCCGGCTCACGTCGGGTCCGGGCCGCACGAAGCGGGTCGCGGTCGCCACGGCGAGGTTCCAGTCGACCATCTCGGCACCACCGATGCTCGTCATGCGTCAACCGTACGTTGTCGGCTCCGGGAGCGGTCAGGTGTCGGCAACGGCCGGTTCGCCCATTGAGTCACGAGGCCAGCGCGGCCGCCAGCCGGTCCAGAGCGGGCTGGGCGGCCTCCTTGGACGGGGTGTTGGCGGCCATGAAGGCGAAGGCGATGAGGCGTCCGTCCGGGGCTACGACGGTGCCCGCCAGGGTGTTGACGCCGGTCAGGGTCCCGGTCTTGGCGCGCACCAGGCCGGTGCCTGGCGAGTTCCGGCTGTAGCGGTTCTCCATGGTGCCGTTGAAGCCCGCGACCGGCAGGCCCGTCAGGACCGGGCGCAGCTCGGGGTGGGCCGGGTCGGCGGCGCGGGCCAGCAGCGCGGTGAGCAGCCCGGCGGTGAGCCGGTCGTCCCGGTTCAGGCCGCTGCCGTCGGCGAAGCGGGCGCCGGTCAACGGGAGCTTCAGCTTGGCCAGTTGCCCGTTGACGGCCCGTCCGCCGCCCTCGAAGCTCGGCTCCTCGCCGGTGGCGACGGCGGTCTGGCGGGCCAGTGCTTCGGCGATGTCGTTGTCGCTGTTGGTCAGTGCCCGTTCGACCAGGGCCGACAGGGGTCCGGAGAGCACCTTGGCCAGCGGGGCGGACCCGGCGGCGGGACGGCCGGGGGCGGGGGCGGCGGAAGTGGCGATGCCGCGCTCCTTCAGCAGCCGCTCGAAGGCGCGGGCCGCGTCTCCCGCCGGGTCGGGGCTGCGGTCCACGGGCCCGGTGCTCTTCTCGTCGGACCGCCCCTCGCCCACCATGAGTGCGCTGACGGGGGCGATGTTCTGGTTGGGGCCGATGGGGTGCCGGACGGGCCCCTTGTAGAGCGAGGTGTCGTACGCGAGCCGGACGGAGACGACTCCGCGCTCGCGCAGGGCACGGGCCGTACGGTCGGCGAGCGTCCGCAGGCCTGCCGAGTCGAGGCTCGGGTCTCCGCCGCCGACGAGTGTGAGCTGCCTGGCGTCCTTGGAGGCGAGGACCGTGGTGGGGATGCGGTGGTCGGGACCCAGGGCGGACAGGGCGGCGACCGAGGTCGCGATCTTGATGGTGGAGGCGGGGGTCATCGGGTCGAAGACCCCTTGCCCGTACAGCTGCTTGCCCGTCGCGAGATCGATGACGCAGGCCGTACGGACCGTCCCGAGCCCGGGAGCGCCGAGCAGCGGTGCGAGCACCTTTGCGAGGTCGGCGGGGGTGGCCTTCGCGGCCTTGGCCGTGGCGTTCGCGGGGGCGCCGAGAGCGGCGAGCACACCGGGTGCGCTGGGCGCGGGCGCCGGGTCCTGCCGCCCCGGCGTCCCGTGATGTGCGCCACCCACCGGACTCCGGGCAGCCGCCCACTCCTTCTCGGCCTTACGCTGACCGGAGTCCCAGGGACCAGCCACGGCCACCGCCCCGGCGGCGAGGGCGAGGCCGGACACGGCGGCGCCCGCGGCGAGCTGCCACGTACTGACCTCTGGCACCTCGCACCAGCCCCTTTCGCGATCACACACCTGCGTGAGGGACACTTAACCACCCGACGTATGTGTTGATCATGGAGGAGCCACCCGTGGAGTTCGACGTCACCATCGAGATCCCGAAGGGTTCGCGGAACAAGTACGAGGTGGACCACGAGACCGGTCGGATCCGCCTTGACCGTCGACTCTTCACCTCGACCAGCTACCCGGCCGACTACGGCTTCGTCGAGAACACCCTCGGCGAGGACGGCGACCCGCTGGACGCGCTGGTCATCCTTGACGAGCCGACCTTCCCCGGCTGCCTCATCAAGTGCCGCGCGATCGGCATGTTCCGGATGACGGACGAGGCGGGCGGCGACGACAAGCTCCTGTGTGTGCCTGCCTCCGACCCGCGCGTCGAGCACCTGCGCGACATCCACCATGTGTCCGAGTTCGACCGCCTGGAGATCCAGCACTTCTTCGAGGTCTACAAGGACCTGGAGCCCGGCAAGTCCGTCGAGGGCGCGAACTGGGTCGGCCGCACCGAGGCCGAGGCGGAGATCGAGGCCTCCTACAAGCGCCTGGAGGCGCAGGGCGGCACGCACTGAGTTCGCTGTTGCTCGTACGGGCGGCGCACCCTTCGGGGTGTGCCGCCCCTCGTGCGTCCGGCCCCGGATCGGCGGCCGCAGGCCGACGCAGCGGCGCGAAGCCCGGGAGGCGCCCCGGCGCCGAGCAGTGCGAGCGGCGCGTCAAGGAAGGTTGCGAGCGGGGCGTCAAGAAAGGTGGGGCCGCCCGTCGTGCGTGTGGCCGCCGGCCCACACCCATACTGAGCTGACACGCGACACAAGAGGGAGCGAGGACAGCACGTGGTGGCGGAGCCGGAGGGTCCGGAAGACCGGAAGCCTCAGTCCGACGAGGCGCACAGCGCCTTCACCCCGCCGCCCGGGGTGGGACAGCCGGATGTTCACGAAGAGGACCATCCCTCCTCGGAGTTCGCCGTTCCGGCCGGGATCGGCACCGAGGGCCCGGCCGAACCGGAAGGTTCCGCTTTCGCCCTCCCGCGCACCTACAGCGCCAAGAGCTCGCCGCCCGCGTTCACGCCCGCGCACGGCATCCCCGTGGTCCGGCTCACCAAGGACGCCCACTGGCAGGACCGGATGCGGGCGATGCTGCGGATGCCGGTGGGCGAGCGGCCCGTGCCGGAGGCGGTGCAGCGCCATGAGGAGGGCGGCCCGGCCGTCCCGCGCGTGCTGGACCTGACGCTGCGTATTGGGGAACTGCTGCTCGCGGGCGGCGAGGGCGCCGAGGACGTCGAGGCGGCCATGTTCGCCATCTCGCGTTCGTACGGACTCGACCGCTGCGAGCCGACCGTCACCTTCACCCTGCTGTCGATCACCTACCAGCCCTCGCTCGTCGACGACCCGGTGACGGCGAACCGGACCGTACGGCGCCGGGGCACCGACTACACCCGGCTGGCCGCGGTCTACCGGCTGGTCCACGACATCAGCACCGAGGAGTCGGAGGTCTCGCTGGAGGAGGCCTACCGCCGCCTCGCCGAGATCCGCCGTAACCGGCACCCCTACCCCGGCTGGGCGCTCACCCTGGCCGGCGGACTGCTGGCGGGCGCGGCGTCCGTGCTGGTCGGCGGCGACGCGCTGGTGTTCCTGGCGGCCGCGATCAGCGCCATGCTCGGCGACCGGCTGGCCTGGCTGTGCGCCGGGCGCGGACTGCCGGAGTTCTACCAGTTCGTCGCCGCGGCCATGCCGTCCGCCGCGATGGGCGTCGCGCTGACGTTGTCGCCGCTGGACGTACGCGCCTCCGCGGTGATCACCGGTGGTCTGTTCGCGCTGATCCCGGGGCGGGCCCTGGTCGCCGGCGTACAGGACGGCCTGACCGGCTTCTACATCACCGCGGCGGCCCGCCTGCTGGAGGTCGGCTATCTGGTGGTCGGCATCGTCGTCGGCGTACTGAGCGTGCTCTATCTGGGCCTCGCACTGGGCGCGGGCCTGAACCCCGAGACGGCCATCCACAGCGTCGACCGGCCCATCGTGCAGACGCTGGCGGCGATGGCACTGTCCCTGTGCTTCGCCGTGCTGCTCCAGCAGGAGCGGAACACGGTACTGCTGGCGACGTTCAACGGCGGCATCGCCTGGGTGGTGTACGGCGCGCTCGCGAACACCGCGGGTGTCTCGCCGGTCGCCGCGACGGCCGCCGCGGCCGGTCTGGTGGGCCTGTTCGGGCAGGTGCTCTCGCGCTACCGGTTCGCGTCCGCGCTGCCGTACGTGACCGCGGCGATCGGGCCGCTGCTGCCCGGTAGCGCGACGTACTTCGGGCTGCTGGAGATCGCCAGGAACGATCTGAACGCGGGCCTCACCCAGCTCACCAAGGCCGCCGCCCTGGCGCTGGCCATCGCGATCGGGGTGAACCTGGGGGGCGAGCTGTCGCGGCTGTTCCTCAGGATGCCCGGCGTGGAGGGCCCGCTTCGCCGCGCGGCCAAGCGGACGCGCGGATTCTGAGCGGCCCGGGAGCCGGGCTCAGCGCTTGGCGTGGCGGCCGCGCTGCGCCGGGGGCACGTCGTCGTCGGCCGGTCCGGCGGCAGCTGCCTTCTTGTTCTTGGAGCGGGCCCGCAGGAACTCGATCGCGATCGGGATCACCGAGAGCAGCACGATCAGGACCAGCATCGCCTCGATGTTCTTGTTCACGAACTCGACCTTGCCGAGCCCGGCGCCGAGCAGCGTCACACCCGCGCCCCAGAGCGCGCCGCCGATGAGGTTGAACGTGACGAACGAGCGGTAGTTCATCCGGCTCACACCGGCGATGATCGGCGTGAACGTGCGCACGATGGGCACGAAGCGGGCCAGGACCAGCGACTTGGGACCGTACTTCTCGAAGAATTCGTGCGCCTTCTCGACGTTCTCCTGCTTGAAGAGCCGGGAGTCGGGGCGCTTGAAGAGCGAGGGGCCGACCTTGCGGCCGAAGAGATAGCCGACCTGGTCACCGACGACGGCCGCGAACACGACCAGCGCGCAGACCGCCCACAGCGGGAGCTCGTCGAGCTTGCCGGTCGTCACCAGCAGGCCGGTGGTGAACAGCAGCGAGTCGCCCGGCAGGAAGAAGCCGATGAGCAGGCCGGATTCGGCGAAGACGATGACCAGGACGCCGATCAGGCCGAAGGTCGAGATCAGATAGTCCGGGTCCAGCCAGCTCGGTCCGAGCGCAAGGGTAGTCACGAGGTCCGGGCTCCTGAGTCGATAGTCGGTCGATCGTCGATTCGGCCGTCGATTCGGCGTGGTCGGCCACCCAAAGCTATCAACGCATCGCCGCTGCTCCACGTTCCGTCCGCCCGCTCAGGATGCACTGTGCCCCCTCTGGGACAAAGCTGTGCGTCACAAGCCCGTACGGAAGGTGGACGCAGATGGGCATTGAGGATTACGGCGGCGGACAGGGTCCGCAGGCCGACGTACTGGTCGTGACGACGAACGACGTCCCGGGATTCCAGGTGCAGCAGGTCATCGGCGAGGTCTTCGGCCTCACTGTGCGCTCGCGGCATCTGGGCAGCCAGATCGGCGCCGGTCTCAAGTCGATGATCGGCGGCGAGCTGAAGGGGCTGACCAAGACCCTGGTCGAGACCCGGAACCAGGCGATGGAGCGCCTGGTGGAGCAGGCCCGCTCACGCGGCGCCAACGGTGTGCTGATGTTCCGCTTCGATGTGTCGGAAGCGGCGGACGTGGGCACGGAGGTCTGCGCGTACGGGACAGCGGTGGTCCTGGCCAAGAGCTGAGGAACCCCGGGCCAGGACGCTCGGGCCGGGAGCCCTCAGCTGCCCCGCACCGCGTTCGCGAGGATCGCGTCGTGCAGGTACCGGGCCAGGTCCGGGCGGATCTGCTCGTACGTCTGCGTGAAGCGGTCGTCCGTTACGTACAGTTCGGCCAGTCCGGTGTGGATCTCGTAGCCGCAGTCGTAGAACCAGCGGACGATCTGCTGCCGGTGCTCCTCGGCGAGGTCCATCGCGGCCTCTCCGTCCGCGGGTGCCCCGGCCTCCATGAGCGCGACCACGCGGCGGTTCCAGTCGGCGCTCTCCTCCTTGAAGCGCAGCCAGTCGTCCTTGGTGTAGCGGGCGGAGCGGCGCTGCGACTCGGCATGGGCCGCGGTACCGCCCCAGCGCCGCTCGGCCTCCTCGGCGTACTGCTCGGGGTCCTTGTCCCCGAAGACCTCGAACTTCTCCTCGGGCGTGAGGTTGATGCCCATCTTCTTCGCCTCCATGGCTTGTTCGACGGCGGCGGCCATCTGCTGCAGCCTGGCGATCCGGCCGGTCAGCAGCTCGTGCTGCCGGCGCAGGTGTTCGCGCGGATCCGCGGCCGGGTCGTCGAGCAGCGCCGCGACCTCGTCGAGCGGGAAGCCGAGCTCCCGGTAGAACAGGATCTGCTGCAGCCGGTCGAGGTCGGCGTCCTCGTAGCGCCGGTGGCCCGCGTGGCTGCGGCCACCCGGACGGAGCAGTCCGATCTCGTCGTAGTGGTGCAGCGTGCGCACGCTCACTCCGGCGAATGCGGACACCTGTCCCACGGAGTAGCTCATCGCGTTCCGCTCCTTCGTCTCTCGTTGCGCGTCCCAGCCTCGCTCCTCACGTTGCGTGAGGTGCAAGCCCGTACGAGCCTGAGAACTGACCGCACAGCCATGCGCCAGGAAGGCGGACACCGACGATGCCACTCCACAAGGGCGCGGGCAGCCCTCCCCACAAGGACGGCTCCGCCGAGCGGCCGGGGGACATGCGCAGGCTCTCGGTCAATCCCTTCTTCGGGGCAACCGACCCGACCAGCGGAATGACCACGGCTCCGCCCACGCACCGACTTCCGGACGGCCCGCTTCCGCCCATGACGGCGTACCAGCTGGTGCACGACGAGCTGATGCTGGACGGCAACGCACGGCTCAACCTCGCCACCTTCGTCACCACCTGGATGGAGCCGCAGGCCGGGGTGCTGATGGCGGAGTGCCGGGACAAGAACATGATCGACAAGGACGAGTACCCGCGCACCGCCGAGCTGGAGCGGCGTTGTGTGGCCATGCTCGCCGACCTGTGGAACGCCCCGGACCCGGCCACCGCGGTCGGCTGCTCGACCACCGGCTCCAGCGAGGCCTGCATGCTCGCCGGGATGGCGCTCAAACGCCGTTGGGCGCAGCGCAACGCGGACCGCTATCCCGGCGCCGCCCGGCCGAACCTGGTGACGGGCGCCAATGTCCAGGTCTGCTGGGAGAAGTTCTGCAATTTCTGGGAGGTCGAAGCGCGGCTCGTGCCGATGGAGGGCGACCGCTTCCATCTCGATCCGCAGGCGGCGGCCGATCTCTGCGACGAGAACACCATCGGCGTGGTGAGCGTTCTCGGCTCCACCTTCGACGGGTCGTACGAGCCCGTTGCCGAGGTCTGTGCCGCGCTGGACGCCCTTCAGGAGCGTACGGGCCTGGACATCCCGGTCCATGTCGACGGGGCGTCCGGCGGGATGGTGGCGCCGTTCATCGACGAGGATCTGGTCTGGGACTTCCGGCTGCCGCGGGTCAAGTCGATCAACACCTCCGGGCACAAGTACGGCCTTGTCTACCCGGGGGTCGGCTGGGCGCTGTGGCGTTCACCGGAGGATCTGCCGGAGGAACTCGTCTTCCGGGTCAACTATCTGGGCGGCAACATGCCGACGTTCGCCCTCAACTTCTCACGTCCGGGCGCTCAGGTCGTCGCGCAGTACTACACGTTCCTGCGGCTGGGCCGGGAGGGCTACCAGGCCGTTCAACAGACCTCCCGGGACATCGCCTGCGCGCTCGCGGACCGGATGGAGGCGCTGGAGGAGTTCCAACTCATCACGAGAGGAGACCAGTTGCCGGTCTTCGCGGTGACCACCGCGCCGGACGTGAAGAACTTCGACGTCTTCGATGTCTCGCGGCGGCTGCGCGAACGCGGCTGGCTGGTCCCCGCCTACTCCTTCCCGCCCAACCGCGAGGACCTCTCCGTACTGCGACTGGTGATCCGCAACGGCTTCTCGGCCGACCTCGGCGAGCTGCTGATGGACGATCTGAACGAGCTACTGCCGGAACTGCGCCGCCAGCAGCACCCGTTGAGCACGGACACGGCGGCGCATTCGGCGTTCCACCACTGATCAGCTGTCGTCCTGCGGGTGCCGCTCGCCCGTCGCGTACGGGTTCTCCTCGCCCTCCGCGAGCACTCCCTTGAAGGGCTCCCCCTCCCCCGCGAACACGTACGCCCCGTCCTCGATCCGCCGGATCAGCCCCCGCGTCCACTCCGCGCCGAAGTCCGCCGAGCCCACCCACATGTTCATGATTTCGCCGATGTGCCCGATCGACTCGGGCCCCGCCTGCGGTGTGTAGTACTCCGTCACCGAGGTCCGCCACTCCTCCAGGCCGCGTACCCGCTCCTTCAGCAGGGCCACGGCCTCCTCCCGCTCGAGGTCGACGATGAAGCCGATCCCCGCCGAGAGCACGTCCATCTTCTCGTCGTAGGCCGTCAGGGACTCCCGCAGCAGCTTGAAGAACTCCTCGGTGCCCTTCTCGGTGATCTCGTACTCGGTACGCGGCGGCCCGCCGGCCGTGGACGGCGCGGACTCGTGCGCGTGCAGCAGTCCCTGCTTCGCCATCTGCTTCAGCGCGTGATAGATCGAGCCCGGCTTGGCGTTGGACCAATCGTGCGCGCCCCAGTACTCCAGATCGTTGCGGACCTGGTAGCCGTGCGCCCGCCCGTGCTGGCGTACGGCCCCGAGGACCAGCAGCCGGATCGCTGACATCCGCGCACCTTTCTATTCAACTTTGAATAGGGTACGGCCGGGCTCAGCCCCAGCTCTGGCCGCTCTCCAGCGCCACCAGGTCGAACGCGCCCTTGCCGTCCAGCGACTCGCGGATGATGTCGGCGTGCCCGGCGTGCCGGCCGAACTCCTCGACCAGGTGCAGCAGCACCCAGCGCATGGACACAGCGCTGTCCTTGGGGAACCAGGGCGCGGGAGGCAGCGGGAAGGTGTCGTTCAGGCTCGGCACGGAGTGGATGAAGGCTTCCGTCTCCTTGGCCACCTCGTCCCAGAAGGCCAGCATCCCCGGGACGGTCTCGTCGCCCACCAGGCGGAAGCTGTCGGCCCAGGTCTCCTCGGTGCGCTCCCTCTCGTTCGTTCGCCGCTGCGCCCGCCGCAGCCTGCCGAGCTCCGTCTCCGCGACATGTTTGAGCAGCCCGGAGAGCGAGAGCTCGCTGGCGCTGGGCCGGCTCGCGGCCTGCTCCTCGGTCAGCCCGAGTACCGAGCGGCGGATCGCGCCGCGCTGCGCCTCGACGAAAGCGAGCAGCGCGCCGCGCTCGTCGCCGTGAGCCTCTGCGGGAACGTGAGTGACCATGATGTCTGCCCTTCCGAGCTTGGTTGTGCCGTCCTGACACCAACCAAGCTACGGACGCTTGCGGTCAGTTTCTGTCCGCAAGGGTGGCGGCGGCCCGGGAAAATCAGAACGGGAACTGCGAGCGCCCGTGCTGCACCGAGATCCACTTCTGGGTGGTGAACGCCTCGATCATCGACTCGCCGTTCAGCCGCCCGCTGCCCGAGTGCTTCTCGCCGCCGAAGGGCACGATCGGCTCGTCGTGAACGGTGCTGTCGTTGATGTGGATCATTCCGGTGTTGATGCGCTGGGCGATCCGTACACCGCGCTCGATGTCACCGGTGTGCACCGCGCCGCTGAGGCCGTACGGAGTGTCGTTGGCGATCCTGACCGCCTCGTCCTCCCCGTCGAACGGGACGATCAGGGCCACCGGGCCGAAGATCTCCTGCTGCAGGACCGGCGAATCGGCTTCGAGCCCGGTCAGCACCGACGGGCGCACCAGATTGCCCTCGGAGCTGCCGTGCAGCAGCGCGGTCGCGCCGGCCTCCACGGTCTGGTCGACGAGCGCCGTGACCGCGTCCGCCTGCGTGGAGTTGATGAGCGGGCCGATGTGGGTGCCGGGATCCTTGGGGTCGCCGACCTTGAGGGTCTTGACCTTGGCGACGAACTTCTCGGTGAACTCCTTCTCCACCTTCCGGTCCACCAGGACACGGTTGGCGGCCATGCAGACCTGGCCCTGGTGCACGAAACGGCTGAAGACCGCCGCGTCCACCGCGTAGTCGATGTCCGCGTCCTCCAGCACGATCAGCGCGCTGTTGCCGCCCAGTTCGAGGATCGCGCGCTTGAAGTTGGCCGCGCAGACCGTGGCGACATGCCGCCCCACCTTGTCCGAGCCGGTGAAGGAGATCGCCTTCGGCACCGGGTGCTCCAGCAGCGCGTCGCCGATCTCCGCTATGTCGGTGATGACGACATTGAGCAGACCCGCGGGCAGGCCCGCGTCCTCGAAGACCTTGGCGACCAGCGACCCGCCGCAGATCGGGGTGTTCTGGTGCGGCTTGAGGACGACGGCGTTGCCCAGCGCCAGCGCCGGGGCCACCGACTTGATGGACAGCAGGAAGGGGAAGTTGAAGGGGCTGATGACACCCACGACGCCCACCGGCAGCCGGTAGACGCGGTTCTCCTTGCCGTCGACCGGCGAGGGCAGGATCCGGCCCTCGGGCCGCAGCGAGAGCTGCACCGCCTCGCGCAGGAACTCCTTGGCGAGGTGAAGTTCGAAGGCCGCCTTCAGATGCGTACCGCCGAGCTCCGCGATGATCGTCTCGGTGATCTCCTGCTCGCGGTCCTCGATGATGCGCAGGGCGCGCTCGAAGACAAGGCGGCGGGCGTACGGATTGGTCGCGGCCCAGGCCTCCTGCGCACGCTCGGCGGCGCGGTAGGCCTGGTCCACCTCGGCGGCGGTGGCAACGGGGATCGAGGCCAGCTTCTCCCCGTCGTACGGGTTGAAGTCGATGATGTCCCAGGAGCCGCTTCCCGACCTCCACTCGCCATCGATGTACTGCTGGGCCAGCTCGGTGAAGAAGGACATGTGATCCGATTCCTTACCGCAGAAGACTGCAGAAGCAGATGCCTGATGTGGCGTCATCGTACTTGTGTTTCAGATGAGTTGAAGGAGACCCCGAAGAAGATCCCGGGTCTCGGACGGATCCGGGCTGTCCTCGTGCAGACGCCTCATCACCCGTTCGTACTGCGCCACTTCCTCGCGCTTGTCGAGATACAGGGCGCTGGTCAGCTGCTCCAGATAGACGAGGTCGGAGAGGTCGGACTCGGGGAAGCGCAGCATCGTGAACGAGCCGCTCTCGCCCGCGTGCCCGCCGAAGCTGAAGGGCATCACCTGGAGCGTGATGTTCGACTGCTCGGAGATCTCGATGAGATGCCTCAACTGGCCCTGCATCACCGAGCGGTCGCCGTAGGGGCGGCGCAGCGCGGCCTCGTCGAGGACGGCATGGAAGCGGGGGGCGCGCTCGGAGACCAGAACCTTCTGGCGTTCGAGGCGGAGGGCGACGCGGCGGTCGATCTCGGCCGCGGGGGCGTCGGGGATGCCGCAGGCGACAACGGCATGGGCGTACGACTCGGTCTGCAGCAGGCCGTGCACGAACTGCACTTCATAGATACGGATGAGCGAGGCGGCGCCTTCCAGACCGACGTACGTCTGGAACCAGCCCGGCAGTACATCGCCGAAGCTGTGCCACCAGCCGGCGACATTGGCCTCCTTGGCGAGACCGAGGAGGGACTCGCGCTCCGCTTCGTCGGAGACTCCGTAGAGCGTCAGCAGATCCTCTACGTCCCTGGCCTTGAAGCTCACCCGTCCCAACTCCATGCGGCTGATCTTGGATTCGGATGCCCGGATCGAGTACCCGGCAGCCTCTCGGGTGATGCCGCGTGATTCGCGCAGCCGCCTCAGCTGCGAGCCCAACAGGATGCGCCGTACCACCGAACCGCTCGACTCGCCTGCGGTCACGACCCCAACCCTCCCCATCGACTCATGGTCCGCCTCGACTCAACTCGCTTGTCCGCCTTACCGGAGCACCCCCGAACCCCGAGACCCGGGATTCTGCCACCAAAACGCTTCAGCCCGTACTCATTCGATTACGGAAATGAGACGGCCTTGGGAAGGGCTGGAAAGAGATTGGTGGAAGAAATGAGCAAGAACCGGCACGGGGTCGGACAGGTCCGGCGCGTGCACGTGCATCTGCCCTTGCATCTGCCCTACGCATTCGGAACCATGGTCCTCGCGCACCTGCGTGCTCGTTCGTGTTGTAGCGTCACAGCCGCGATTCCCGGGAGTGCCTCGCATGGGGATGAATGGATCGACCATGCTCGCGCCGTTACGGCAGGGGCTTCCTCCTATTGATCCCGCCGCGGTCTCCAGCTCGGCCTCGTGCGCCCTGCCCGCCCGCTTCGAAGCGGTGCGCGGAGCACGGCAGTTCACCCGGACGACTCTCGGCCAGTGGGAACTGAGCGACCGTTTCGACGATGTCGCGCTGGTCGTGTCCGAACTCGTCACCAACGCACTACGGCACGCGCTGCCCACTCAGACGCATCAGGAGACCCAGGAACCGCCCGTACGGCTGCACTTGATGCGCTGGACGACCCGGCTGGTGTGCGCCGTGCGCGACCCCAGCCACGACGGCCCGGGGGCGGCCGGGGAGAGTGACGACGCTCCTTTCCCGGATCCCAGTGGCGCGGCCGAGTCCGGCCGGGGCCTTTTTCTCGTGGACTCCTTCAGCGACAGCTGGGGCTGGCACCCGCTCGCTGGATCACTGCACGGCAAGGTGGTCTGGGCGCTGTTCCGGCTCGGCTGAGCACGCTCTAGACGAGGTGGTCGAACTCCCCGTCCTTGACGCCCAGAAGCAACGCTTCTATCTCTGCGGGCGTATATACGAGTGCGGGGCCGTCCGGGTGCCGTGAGTTGCGCATCGCCACATCCCCGCCGGGCAGCTTGGCGAACTCCACGCACGAGCCCTGGGAGTTGCTGTGCCTGCTCTTCTGCCAGACGACACCGTGCAGCTCCGTCGCCGCCATGCCGTTGTACACGTTGGGCACAAGTCGCTCCCGGGGTGCAAGATGCAGGTGTCAACTATCCCGGATCATAGCTGTGTTCATATGCCGATGCATGGGCGGCAGCACGAGCAGATGCACGTGCACGCCGAGTGGCCCCCCGGTTACAGCTCCGCGGGAGCTTCTCCAGCACGCACCTGGGCCGGGTCGTCCGGATCGAATCCCTCGTACACAAGGAAGAGACGTGTCCCGCGCCCTTCCGGCTCCAGCGTCCAGTCGGCGGGGCCGAACGGATCGCCGCGCAGGAGGAGTTGCGGCGTCAGCCGCGCGACGCGAGCGCCACGCGCGTGCGCAACCGGGACAGCGTGGACGGCCGGCCGCGCGGCCATCTGCGGAAGTTCGGCCTGTCGCGTGTCCGGGTGCGTGAGCAGGCACACGCCGGGTTCCTCCCCGGAGTGCGCAAGTCCTCCTGGTAGCTTGGCGCGGTCTTGAAACCGACTAGGGGGACCGATAAGTGCACAAGCGCGTACGAATGTCAGTCGCCGCGGCGGGTCTTGTCGCCGCGCTCGCGCTGACCGGCTGCGGCAGCAGCGACAGTGACGACGCGGACAAGGGCAAGACCTCTGCCACGCCCACGGAAGCGGGTGGCGACGGAGGGTCGGCGAGTGGGAGCATCGACGGCGCCTGGTCCGGTGTGACCGACGGCAAGCCGATCGCGCTGTCCGTCTCGGGCAAGACCGCGGCGGTCGTCGCCGACGGTCATGTCTGCACGGGCGAGGTGACGGACCACGGCAAGCCGATGCTGTCGCTGAAGTGCGCGGACGGGAACACCGACCGCACGATGGGCTCGATCGAGTCCAACGACGGTACGAAGCTGGTGGTCTCGTGGGACGCGGGCGCGAAGGACACGCTCACCAAGACCGAGCCGGGCAAGCTGCCCAAGGGACTGCCGACGGAGCTGCCGACCGGCATCCCGGCTCCCTGACGCCTCTGATGCCTCCGACGTCCTGACATACGAGGTCAGCCGCGGGCCGCGGACCTTTACGGGTTCGCGGCCCGTCGTCGTGTCAGCGGGGCCTGGCCCGGCGGCGATTGCACCGTCAACTACAACTTTGCCTTCTCTTGGTGTGGCTGCGGAGGCTGTTGGGACAGCCTCGCATGCACAGGCGGTGAGCTCGGTCACGTCCGGGAGCCTCAACTCCCGTGCGGAGACGACCGGTTCACCGGCCCCCCATGCACGACCGAAAGGCACCAACATGACAATGAACCGCGCCATACGGCACGGCGGCCGGCTACTGGCCCTGACGGTGGCGGCCTGCGGAATCGCGGCGGCGACAACCACGTCCGCATCCGCCGACGAGCAGCCGACGCGGGAGCAGCTGACGGCGGACTGCGCCTCCGGCGAGGGCAAGTGCACCTTCAACTCCCCCCAGCTGGGCGAGGCGTACCTGGGTCAGTTCCGCCAGGTCTCCGACTCGCTCTACAACTGCAGTACGTCGGACGCGACTCAGTCCATGACCTGGAGCGACACCGTGGGCTCGACCGACTCGGCCGGCGTCTCGGTCACCGCGGGCGGCAACATCGCGGGCATCATCGACCTGAGTGTGACGGCGACCTACAGCCACACCTGGACGAGCACGCACTCGGAGAGCAGCTCCCTGGGCATGACGGTCAAGCCCGGTGAAGTGGGCTGGATCTCGCGCGCCCAGGTGATGCAGAACGTCTCCGGCACCTGGCAGACCCACTACGACAGCCCCAAGTGGGATCACTACTACTGGTTCTGGCAGGACACCATCACCGGTCCGGCCGCGAACGGCACGGACGGCAAGAGCAACGCGGTGGTCGTCAAGAGCCGCAAGATGACCGATGCGGAGAAGCAGTCCTGCTCCGCCGATGCCCACGAGGGCAGGGCGTTCGTCCAGGAGCGCTGACGCACGACCCCTGCCCTGCCCTGGGGCGGGGCAGGGGTCCGCCGTGGCACGCCGTTGACCTACGCGTCCGCTGCGCCCGAGCGGGCCTGTTCACCGCTGAGCCTGTGGCGCTCCCGCGCCAGATGCGCTGTGTCCGCCGCCGCTCTGCCGTGGACCCAGCCCGCCTCGTCGGTCACTCCGCGCACCCGTGTGGTCGTCGTCTCGGGGAACATCTGCTCCGTGCGGCCCGTGACCGCCACGTCCCGCGCGGCCAGGACCGGCAGCAGGTCGCTTCCCTCGTCGGCCGTCACCGCGTCCGTCGCCGCCGTGAGGCGTTCGCCGAGGCGGGCGGCGTAGGACATCAGGAAGGACTGCCGGAAGGTCTTCGTCCGCTTGCGGCCGCCCGCGCGCTGGGTCGCCTCCGCGCGGGTCATCGATGTCGTCCCCTGAACCAGCAGCGAGGTGTAGAGCAGCTCGACCGCCTCCAGGTCGCCGTCGAAGCCGACGACCGTCGAGAATCCGAAGGCGCTGTTCCATACGGCGCGGCAGCGGTTCGCCGATGCGACCGCGTCCAGCAGGATCGCCTTGGCCGTTTCGTAGGGGGCGTCCACGCCGATGCGGCAGGCCGCGGGCACATCGGGGCGATGGGTCTGCGCGGCGAGCATGGCCTCGTCCAGACTGTGCCGCGCCATCAGCTCCTGGGCCTTCGCGGTGAGCGCCTCCGCCTCCTGCGGATAGCCGGTCGCCTCGGCCTTGGCGAGCAGCGCCCGGATCCGGCCGAGCATGCGCGGCTCGTGCGGCGCCGGCTCGGCGGAGAGGGGCGCGCCGGGTATCGGGCCGACCGGTTCGATCGCGGGGAGCCGGATCAGCAGGCGGTACAGATCCAGTACGGCGGTCGCGTACGAGAAACGGTCGGCGGTGTACGGGGGCAGCTTCAGCTCGTCGAGGTGGGCCCGCCAGCGCGGGGCGAGGTGCGCGTACCGCCCGCTCTCCCCCGTGATCAGCCCGGCGACCAGCCGCTCGTGCTCGTCGTCGAGGTCGCGCCGTACGAGCCGAACGACATCGGCGGGCTGCCAGCCGCGCTCCCAGGCCCGGCGCAGGAACTCCTCGCCGCGCAGCCTCAGTTCGGCGTCGGCGGCCGGATCGGCGGCGAGCAGGGAGGCGCCGGTGTCGAGCCCTTCGTGGCCGTCGGCGTACAACGCCACGGCAAGCGCCTTCTCGACCGTGCCGACTGTGCTCACGCCTCCGATGATCCCATGGGGCCGGGCCTGCCCTGAGGTGTGTCTCGGGGTTGGTCAGCCCCTACCCTGAGGACGCCCCCCAGTGGTCGACCTGCCGGTCGTCCTCGGCGTCGCCCTGCTCTGCACGGCGATCGCGCTCGCGGGCACCCTGCTGATGGCCACCTCCGCCCGGGCGCCCGGGCTCGCCTCGCTGCGGAGGGCGGGCGTGACCCAGGCGGCCGCTCTGCTCCCGGCCTGGCGGGCGACCCGCGCCTGACCTCAGGCCGTCGTACGGCGCCGGCGGCACGCGAGCGTCACCGCCACCAGCAGCGGAGCCCACGCGAGCAGCGGGGCATAGCAGACCACCAGCACCGCGACCTGGAGCGCACTCCCGTCCAGCCCGTCGCCAAGACCGGCGAACTGGGCGTAGAACGACCAGGCGCAGAGCACGGTGAGACCGGCCGCGCCCAGCAGCGCCGGGACCACCGCGGCGCTCGGCCGCACCCTCCGCCCGCCGATCAGCGGGATCCAGTCGGGCACCACCTCGCCCCACGGGCGGACGAGCCCGAGGGTCAGCAGCGCGAGGCACTCCGCGACCACGCTGAGCATGACGATGTACAGCCCCTCTCCCCAGTTCGAGACGGCCCGGGGGAGCAACGGCACCCCCGCGACCAGGGCGATCCGCCACAGCCCGGACGGCAGGGTGACCAGCGGTACGGCGTGGGCCGCGAGCACGGCCCAGCGCGGCACATTCGGCAGAGCGCTCATCTTCGGCATGCGTTCATGCTCGGGCCGGGGGTGCGCCGGTGACATCGGCGTACGGGAGCATCCCGCTCCGCCGCGCGGCGGAGCGGGAGGTACGACCAAGCGGCCCTCCCAGGCGGGCTTAGCTGTCCCCGCCCTCGTCGATCAGCCGCCGCACCTCGCGGTCGATCAGCCCCAGCCGCGCCTCCGCCACCAGCGGTACCGATCTCCGCTGCCGCCGCGCCTCGTGGAGGTCGATGTCCACGGTCACGAGCCCGGGCTCCCACTTGGGCGCCTGGGCCACCACCGACCCGCGCGGGTCGACCACCCGTGAACCGCCCCAGAACGAGGCGCCGTTCTCGCTCCCCACCCGGTTCACGAAGACGACCCAGCACTGGAGCATCCGCGCCGTATAGGTGAGCAGGCTGTCC
This sequence comes from Streptomyces sp. NBC_00322, assembly GCF_036147535.1. NCBI lineage: Bacteria > Bacillati > Actinomycetota > Actinomycetes > Kitasatosporales > Streptomycetaceae > Streptomyces > Streptomyces sp. NBC_00322. Next base: position 4,085,922 of record NZ_CP108019.1, read on the forward strand.
CAGTACAGGCCCGTGTCCATCGCCTCCGGATCGAGGCTGGCCGCGCTGTTCGCCGGCACGATCACGACCTCCGCCCCGTCCTGCACGGCGAGCCACGGCAGCATCGGCTGCCAGGCGTCGTTGCAGATGAGCGTGGCCGCGCGACCGGCACCGTCCGGCAGGTCGTACGCGCGCACCAACTGGCCGGGGCTGACGTGCTTGCGCTCCTCCCACGCCAGATAGTTGGGCAGATAGCACTTCCGGTGCGTGTGCAGGAGTTCACCACCGCTGTAGTACGCGCAGGTGTTGTACGCCCGCAGTGAGGTGTGCTCGTGGAATCCGGCCATCACGTCCGCGCCGTACGTCCCCAGCTTGAGCAGCCGCGGGTCGCGTGCCTGCACCGAGGTGTCCCGCCGCAGCGCGCCCAGGTGGTAGCCGTGCAGGCTCAGCTCGGGGAAGACGACGAGATCCGCACCCTGGGCGACGGCCTGCTCGATCTGCTCCCGGGCCGTTTCGAGATTCGCGTCCACTTCGCCCAGTACACAGTCGGTCTGTGCCAGTGCCATTCGCATACAACGAGCCTGACAGCGGTAACCCGATCGGGCACCTCCGGCGGGCCCGCCGCAAAGCCCCTAAGCGCCGTGGAGGCTCTTCTTCGCCAGCTCGTACGCAGGGAGCATCCCCTCGTGCTCCTCGGTGTCCAGTCCACCGAGATGCACGACGACCACGCCCTTGGGGGTCGTGAAGGCGAGCGCCCGCTCCTTCTTGGGCGCGTCCAGGGACTCGTTGGTATTGAGGTAGGTCACCTCGGTGGCCGCGTACTCGCCCGCCTTGATCTGGGCGTACGCGACCTTGTCCCGGCTCTTGGCCTCCTCGGCGACGAAAGCCTCCAGCGCCTTGCGCGGATCGTCGCCGGCGCGGCCCCCGGTCCAGACGCGCAGGAAGCCGATGTTCCCGGCGGGCTTGGCGTCGATCTCGCAGACGAGGGTGACGGGACCCTGCTTGGTCAGCCCGAACTGCTTGTCCTCCTTGACGGCCTTCGGCTTCCAGCCGGCCGCCAGGTCGAACGAGACGGGCAGGGCGCACGGCGAACCGGCACCCCCGACCGTGCCGCCCTTCGCGGCGGCCTTGGCCGCGTCCCCCTTGCCGTCCCCCTGCGCCTGGCCCTCAGCAGCGCCCTTCGCGCTCGCCGCGGGCTGAAGCCGGTCCGACTCCCCCTCCGAGGAACAGCCGGTCAGCGCCACCGTCACCAGCGCCACCGGGACCAGCCCCGCACCCACACCGCGCAGAAGACCTCGCACCACGCTTCCCCACCCCTGGGTCAGTTCCGAACAAACCTGACCGATCCTAGATCGCCGTCAGGGAGTGATCACCAGCCGCGTCCACACCCTGGGGAGCGGCCGCGCCGACCCGGCCCGCGGCGCCGTGCCCCGCCGATCAGGGCGGATGTCAGACCCGGCTGCGACACTCGCTCCCATGAGCGAACGATGGGCTCTGGCGGCGGCGGAGGGCGACGGGGCGCGGCTCGTCCCCCTCGGCCCCGACGGCCTGCCCGCCGGGCCCGTCCAGGAGGAACCCGAGCTGACCGAGGCCGTCCGCTCCCGCCCGGACGTCGGCAGATGGGTCTGGCGCTCCACCCCCGAGATCTACCCCCGGCTGCTGGCGGCCGGAGTGCGCGTCGAGCGGTGTTACGACATCGAGGACGCGGAGCTCCTGCTGCTCGGCCACGAGGGACGGCTCGGCGAGCCCCGGTCGGCTGCGGCCGCCTGGGCCCGGCTGCACAACGCCCCCGTGCCGCCCGATCCCCCGCAGCGCGCGGCCGAACCGGGCTCGCAGTCCTCGCTCTTCGAGCCGCAGCCCGTGCCCGTACCACTGGAAGCGCTCCTCGAGGTCTACGCCGACCAGCAGCGAAGACACGAGGCCGCCGAGCACCCTGGGCGGATGCGGCTGCTCACGGCCGCCGAGTCGGCGGGCCTGCTGGTGGCCGCGGAGATGAACCGCGCCGGGCTGCCGTGGCGCGCGGACGTCCACCGGGATGTGCTGCACGAGCTGCTGGGCGAGCGGTACGCGGGCGGGGGCGAGCCGCGCCGTCTGGCGGAGCTGGCGGACGAGGTGTCGGCGGCCTTCGGGCGCCGGGTGCGACCGGATCTGCCCGCGGATGTGGTGAAGGCGTTCGCGCAGGCCGGGATCAAGGTGAAGTCGACCCGGCGCTGGGAGCTGGAGGAAATCGACCACCCGGCCGTCGAGCCCCTGATCCAGTACAAGAAGCTGTACCGCATCTGGACCGCGCATGGCTGGAGCTGGCTCCAGGACTGGGTCCGCGACGGCCGCTTCCGCCCCGAGTATCTGCCCGGCGGCACGGTCTCGGGCCGCTGGACGACCAATGGGGGCGGGGCACTTCAGATCCCGAAGGTGATCCGGCGCGCGGTCGTCGCGGACGAGGGCTGGCGCCTGGTGGTCGCGGACGCCGACCAGATGGAGCCGCGGGTGCTGGCCGCGATCTCCCGCGATCCGGGCCTGATGGACGTCGCGGGCCATGACGGCGATCTGTACTCCGCGCTCTCCGACCGCGCCTTCTCCGGCGACCGCGACCACGCGAAGGTCGCGCTGCTCGGCGCGATCTACGGCCAGACCTCGGGCGACGGCCTGAAGAACCTGGCCATGCTCAGACGCAGGTTCCCGCTCGCCGTGTCGTACGTCGACGAGGCGGCGCGGGCGGGCGAGGAGGGGCGGCTGGTGCGCACCTGGCTGGGGCGCACGAGCCCGCGGGCGGCGGGTTCGGGGGACGACGACGAGGCGGGAATCCCCCAGGAGAGCGAGGAACTCCCGTCCCCGGACGCGGAGTTCACCCCCGGATACGCCTCCTCCAACGCGCGGGCGCGGGGCCGTTTCACCCGTAACTTCGTGGTGCAGGGCAGCGCGGCGGACTGGGCCCTGCTGATGCTGGCGGCACTGCGGCAGGCCATCGCGGGCATGCGCGCCGAGCTGGTCTTCTTCCAGCACGACGAGGTGATCGTGCACTGCCCGGCCGATGAGGCGGCCGAGGTCGCGAAGGCGATCCGCGAGGCCGGGGAGCTGGCCGGGCGGATCGCCTTCGGTCGGACGCCGGTGCGGTTTCCGTTCACGACGGCGGTGGTGGAGTGTTACGCCGACGCGAAGTGACCGCGTCCGGGAGAGTTACCGAGCCGTGAGCCACACGGGGTCCGTGGCGATGGCCTTCAGCTCCTCCATCGTGATCAGGAGTTCTTTGCCGCTCTTGAGCGACTTGGGGCTTGGGGAGTTGTAGGCGGAGATCTGGATCGACAGACCGTTCGGCCGGAAGGTGTCGACCTGCCAGTGCTGGACGCCCGGATACGCGCCGGGCTTCTTCACGGCGGCCACCTTCATGCCGTCCGGACGGGTCTCGGTCCAGACGGCGTCGTCGGCGGCCGTCCGCACCGTCTCGATGTAGGTGCGACCCCCGGTGTTCCCGTCGACCACCACCACGTGCCCGTCGGCGCCGGTGCCGCCCTCGGAGTACACCTCGAGGCGCTTGGGCAGCAGGGACTTGAGGATGGGCAGCATGTCACCCGGTTCGGCCCTGGAACCGGGCCTTACAGAACCGAACGCGTTCGGCTCACCGGCTGTGGTGAACGAGCCTTCCACGAACAGCGCGAGATGGCGCAACTTGCCCGGGTTCATCCGCGGGTTGCGGCTCAACGGCGCCTCCTGGTTCCCGGCCTTCACGTTGTTGGTGGCCAGCTCGATGAGGTACCCGCTGGACGAGAGCATCGTGACCGCCCACTTCTTGATGCCTCCGGCACGGCCCGCCTCCGTGTACCCCTTCACGGCCCGGTTGCCCGGCTGTGTGGTGCACTCCTCGTACGGCGAGCCCTTCTTGGGCGGGCACGTGACCAGCTTCGCGAGCGACTTGTCCGCCGGGTCCACGCGGCGGACCGAGAGCGTCACGGTCGCACCGGCCCAGCCGTCCTCGAAGACGATGGATGCTGTCGCTGCCTTGGCCTGGCTGGAACTGCCGCTGCCCTGCAGTTTCGGGCGGGCGATGGCGATCCCCGCGCGTTCCATACCGTTCTGCAGGATGTTCTTCATCTGCTCGGCGGTGACCTTGAAATGCCCCGAGCCGGCCGGCGGAACCGGGTCGGTCGCACCGTCCGCTGTGTCACCTCGGAATGCGCCACCCAGGTACAGCGCGCTCGATGCCACCAGGGCCACGGCCAGAGAGGCGCCGCCCACGGCGGAGATACGGCGGCGGGCGAGCCTGCGGCGGCCGCGGGCCAGGCCGCCGTCCACCAGTGCCCTGCCGCCCGCCGGCCGGAAGGCCTCTCCGGTACGGCGCAGCGCATCGCCCAGTTCGTCTTCAAAGGGCATGATGAACCACCACTTCTGGGTCAATAGGGGAAAAGGGAGCCTTAGTGGGCGGCGAACTCGGCGAGATTTCCGCCCAGTTGCTCCCGGAGCTTCGCGAGCGCACGCGTCGATCTGGTGCGAACGGCAGCAGAGCTGACCTTCATGGCATCGGCGGTCTCCTCGACACTGCGGTCCTCCCAGTACCGCAGCACCACCACGGCACGGTCCTTGGGAGCGAGCTGCCCGAGCGCACCGAGCAGTGCGAGGCGCAGCGCCGGGTCGTCACCGGATTGCAGAGCACTGTCGGGGACTTCGCCGAGGGGGCGTTCCGTGGCGGATCGCCGCCGCTGATGAGTGAGGAAGGTGCGTACAAGAACGGCCTGGGCATAGCCCGCCGGGTTGTCTATCCGCGAGACGCGACCCCACAGCGCATACATCCGGCCCAGCGTCTCCTGCACAAGGTCCTCGGCGAGATGGGTGTCACCACTCGTCAGGAGACAGGCAGAGCGGAAGAGGTGGCTGGTGCGACCAGCCGCGAACTCCCGGAAGTCCTCCGTGCGGGACCGTCTCATGTCTCTCCGTTCTCGTGCCTGCCTTCACCTCTCTGACGCGATGGCACCTGCGGAATGTTTCACACGGACACGGACCGGCTCCCCAGCGGCTCCCGCAACTCCCCCAGCGTCGACTCGTACGCCCCCGTCGGGGGTGGTGGCGGCTGTTGGATCGAGTCTTCGGATCCGGCTCCGCCGGTGCTCGGCGTGCAGAGCCACACTCGGGGGAGTATCGCCGACGCGGCCGCATCCGCAGCATGTCTGCCTGCCCCGTCCCGCTACTCCCCCGGTCGTACGAGGGGTGACTCCGCCGGGACGACGCGGCCGCCCCCGGTCCGGGCCGATGCTGACCGCATGACCACCGCAGCCCTCCGGCACGCCCTCACGTCCCGGCATACGGGTGGCCCGCGCCCCACTGAACGCCTCTGCTACGCGACCGGCGCCATCCTGATCGCCGCCGGCCTCTTCCACCTGGTGGTCTTCTTCGCCGACGGCGGCCCCTGGACGGGCCCGGTCTCCTGGCGCAAGCCCTTCACCTTCGGGGTCTCCTTCGGCCTGACGCTCGTCGCGATCACCTGGGTGACGTCGTATCTGCGGATCGGCGCCCGCGCCCGCTGCGTACTGCTGGCCCTGTTCGCCGCCGACTGCGTACTCGAAGTCGCCGGGATCACGCTCCAGGCCTGGCGGGATGTTCCGTCTCACTTCAACCGCGAGACTCCTTTCGACAGCGCTGTCGCCACGGCCCTCGCGGTCGGCGGGGTGCTGCTGGTGCTGATTCTCACGACTTTCGCCATCGCCTCGTTCAGGCACCGCCCCGAGGGCCCGGCGGGCATGGCACTCGCGGTGCGCACGGGCTTCGCCGTGCTGCTCGTCGGCCTGCTGTCGGGCGCGGCGATGATCGCGTACGGGGTCGTGGTGACCCGCACCGACAGCCAGGAGGCCGCCTACCACTCCTCGGGAGCCCTGAAGCCGCTGCACGGGGTGTCGCTCCACGTGATCCTGGTCCTGCCGGTTCTGGCCCGCCTGCTGGCCTTCACCTCCTGGCCGGGGTCGACCCGCGAAAAGGTGGTGCGGGCGGCTGCGGCGGCGTACCTCCTGGCCGTGGTCGCGGCGGGCGCCTGGGCTCTGCTCCAGCTGTGACGGACGGGCGGTTCGCTCAGCGCTCGGCTCCCGGGTCGAGCACGGGCTTCACGTCGAGTACGGGTGTCCCGTCCAGCGCCTCCAGATTCTGCACGCGCACTCTCGTGCCGTCTTTCGTCACGTCGACCGCCACAAGGGTCACCCGGTGCAGCCCGATCGGGTTGGGCCGGTCCGGCGAACGAGTCGAGAACACCCCCGTCACCGGCCTCGTCACATCACCGCGCGGATGCACCGCAAGGACCTCGCGGCTCGCGCGATCGAGCCAGGTCAGCACCATCACCTCCTCCCCGGCTCGCAGATCGCGCAGCCCCTCGCTCACGCCCGGCTGGAACACCAGCCAGGCTTCGGGCGCACCCTCGTCCCCCTGCTTGGGAGCCGACTCGCGGTCGGTCAGAGGGGACTCGACCCGGCCGATCGGCTGCAGGACGTACGGACTGTCGTTCATGCTTCCTCCCACGCGTGGCTTGATTCCTGGCTGATAGTTGTCACATCGGCTCGGTTTCACGGGTCACTCCTGTGACCCGCGGCGGCGAAGGAATGTGCCCCATGGACGAGAACGAATTTCTGGCGGAACGCTTCGAGGAGCACCGCGCCCGGCTGCGCGCGGTGGCCTACCGGATGCTCGGCTCGTCCGGCGAGGCGGACGACGCCGTCCAGGAAGCCTGGCTGCGGCTCAGCCGTTCCGACGCCGACGCGGTCGACAACCTGGGCGGCTGGCTCACCACGGTCGTCGCGCGCGTGTGCCTCAATATGCTGCGCTCGCGCGAGACCCGGCGCGAGGACCCCTGGGACGTGCACCGGCCGGAACCGGCCGCCGACCGCGAGGACATCGCCGACCCCGAGCACCAGGCGCTGCTCGCCGACTCGGTCGGCCTGGCGCTCCTCGTCGTACTCGACACCCTGGCGCCCGCCGAACGGCTCGCCTTCGTCCTGCACGACATGTTCGCTGTGCCCTTCGACGAGATCGCCCCCATCGTGGAGCGCACCCCTGCGGCCACCCGCCAGCTCGCCAGCCGCGCCCGCCGCCGGGTCCAGGGCGCGGAAACCGCCCCCGAAACCGATGTCACGCGCCAGCGCGAGGTGGTCGACGCCTTCCTCGCCGCCTCGCGCGGCGGCGACTTCGACGCGCTGCTGACCTTGCTCGACCCGGATGTCGTCCTGCGCGCGGACAGCGCGGCCGTCCGGTCGGGAGCGGGCGCGGCCCGCGGTGCGCAGGCGGTGGCCCACACCTTCGCGGGCCGCGCGAAGGCCGCACAGCCGGCGCTGATCAACGGCTCGGCGGGGCTGGTCTGGGCCCCGGGCGGACAGCCGCGCGTCGTCTTCGGCTTCACCATCGCCGCCGACGGCAGGATCGTCGCGATCGACATCGTGGCCGACCCCGGGGGCCTGGGCCGGCTGGACCTGGAGGTCCTGAGCGGCTGACTGGCGCCGGACCGGGCTGCCGGGGCGCGGGGCTGCGGCGGCCCGGTCGGCACGGGGAGGCGTACGGACCGGGCCACCGTTTCCGCGGCTGACGGCCGCCTGCCGTCAGGCCTCCTGGATAAGGCCGATGACACTGCCGTCCGCGTCCTTCAGCATGGCGGTCAGCTTGCCGCCGCCGACGTCCTTGACGTCCTGCACGGTCTCGGCGCCGGCGCCGACGAGCGCCTGGATCCTGGCCTTGATGTCATCGACGTGCCAGTAGGCGACGGGGCCCGTCATCCCCAGGCTGTGGCCGTTGGGGTCCAGACCGACATCCTGGCCGCCGACGCGGTAGCCGACGTAGTAGACCTCGTCCATGACCGGCTCCACCCCCAGGAGCTCGGTGAAGCGGGCCTTGGCCTGCTCGATGTCCTTGACGGGGTAGATGATCGTCTTGATGCCTTCGTTCATGACGTGCTCCTGGTGCTCGGTTCGCGGTGCTCAGGTCGTGCGTTCACTGCCATGACACGACGGGGCGGAGGAATGTGACCTCCGGACACACGGAACCTGCCCCCGAGCGGAGGTACGGGAAAACCCATGGTGCATGCCACCCGGATCGCGAACACTGGTGAGGGTGGAAGTCTTCTGCGACGAGTCCGGGTCCGACGGCGAGAATCTCACCGGCGGAAACACTGATGTGTTCGCCCACGCCAGCGTGCACCTGCCCCTTGAACCGGCGGCGGATTCCATCCAGGAAATACGAAACAGAATCCGATCACCGGCGGAGGAATACAAAGCGAATCATCTGCTCCGGGGGAAACACCGCTCGACGCTTGAGTGGATGCTGGGGCCTTCGGGCCCGATCCACCAAAACGCCCATGTGCATCTCACCGACAAGGCATTCTTCGTCGTCGGCAGAGTCGTCGACCTCCTCGTGGGCGAAACCCGCAGCCGGGCCCCGGGCACCATGGCTCTCACCCTCTACCGCGAGGGACCCCGCACCTTCGGGCACCAACAGTGGCAAGCCTTCCTGGAGTCGTCCAACAACCTGATGCGCACCAAGAACCGCTGGGACGCCCGAACCCCGGTCGACTCCTTCTTCCACCTGCTCGACGCCCTGCGCCCGGCAGTCGCGGGCAACGGAGTGGGCGACATCATGGAATTGCTTCAACAGGCCCGGCCCCGCGCCGACTCTTTCTGGGCGCGGACGCTCGAAAACCCGACGAGGATTCCGTCATTGGACCCCCTCATTCCGGCCATCGTCCAAACCGTCGCCCACTGGAGTGCGGGCGGACAGTCCGTCTCCCTTGTCCACGACCAGCAGAACGCGCTGACAGAAGAGCGCATCGCATGGCTCAAGGAGCATCTCCGTTCACCACAGGGCCGATTGACCAGCGTGCGGCTCGTCGATTCCCGCTCGGACCCACGCGTTCAGCTCGCGGATTTCCTGGCCGGAGTGGCGCGGAAGATAGCCTCGGACGAGCTCAACGGCCGGGGCGACGCGGAGCTCACGGCGCTTCTGCGACCGTATGTGGACGCGTCCTCGATCTGGGGCGACGACCGAAGCTGGTCCCTGCTGGGTCCCGCGCACGCTCGGGCGGACCAATGAAAGAAGCCCAGGTCAGCGGAGAACTGACCTGGGCTTCAGCGGAGCCGCCTTCGGGATTCGAACCCGAGACCTACGCATTACGAGTGCGTTGCTCTGGCCAACTGAGCTAAGGCGGCAAGCTGCGCATATGCGCGTCCTGACGAAGACACGTTCGCATCAGCAGCGGCGCCAAGTCTACAGGGTTGTTTCGGGTGCCCCGAACCACCCCCGAACACCCTCGAACCACGTCCCGTCGGTTCAGCTGCAACGCTTGTTCTTCGGCGGAACCGTGCCTTCCAGCAGGTAGGTGTTGATCGCCGTGTCGATGCAGTCGCTGCCGCGCCCGTACGCCGTGTGGCCGTCACCCTCGTACGTCAGAAGGCTCCCCGAGGACAGCTGCGCGGCCAGCCCCTGCGCCCACTTGTAGGGGGTGGCCGGGTCCCGGGTGGTGCCGACGACCACGATCGGGGCCGCGCCCTTCGCCTCGATGCGGTGCGGCGCGCCGGTCGCGGGGGTGGGCCAGTACGCGCAGTTCAGCGAGGCCCAGGCAAAACCCCTGCCGAAGACCGGCGAGGCCTTCTCGAACTCCGGGAGCGCCGACTCCACGGCCCCGGGGGTGGTGAAGGCGGGCGGCGAATCGAGGCAGTTCACGGCCGCGTTGGCGTACATCAGGTTCGCGTACGTGCCGTCGCTCTCGCGCTCGTAGTAGCTGTCGGCCAGCGAGAGCAGCGCGGCTCCGTCCCCGGCCATGGCGGTCGTGAGGGCCTCGCGGAGCTGGGGCCAGGCGGCCTCGTCGTACATCGCGGCGATCACGCCCGTCGTGGCCAGCGACTCACCGAGCTTGCGGCTCTCACCGGTCGCGGCGGGCTTGGCGTCGAGCGCGGTGAAGAAGGCCTTGAGCCGGAGCGAGGCGTCCGCGGCGGAGGTGTCGCCGAGCGGGCAGTCCTTCTGCTTGACACAGTCCGCGGCGAAGGACTGGAACGCGGTCTCGAAGCCCGAGGTCTGGTCCCGGTTCATCTCACGGGACGGCAGTGAGGGGTCCATAGCCCCGTCCAGGACGAGACGGCCGACGCGGTCGGGGAACAGCTCGGCGTACGTCGCGCCGAGGAAGGTGCCGTACGAAGCCCCGACGTACGACAGCTTCTCGTCCCCCAGCACGGCGCGCAGGATGTCCATGTCGCGGGCCGCCTCGACGGTGGAGACATGGGGCAGGACCTCGCCGGAACGCTGCTTGCAGCCCGCCGCGAAATCCTTCAGCGAGGTCGAGAGCCGGGCCGTCTCGGCGGCGTCGTCGGGGGTCTGGTCGACCTGGGTGTACGCGTCCATCTCCTTGCCGCTGAGGCATTCGACGGGCTCGCTGCGGGCGACACCGCGCGGGTCGATCGCGACCATGTCGTACCGGGCGCGGACGGGGGCGGGGTAGCCGATACCCGCGTACCCCTGCAGATAGTCGACCGCCGAGCCGCCTGGGCCACCCGGGTTGACCTGCAGCGTGCCGAGGCGCTTACCGGGGCCGGTGGCCTTCTTGCGGGCCACGGCCAGCTTGATGGAGTCGCCGCCGGGCGCGGCGTAGTCCAGCGGAGCCTTCATCGTGGCGCAGTCGAAGCCCTCGACACCGCACGGCCGCCACTTCAACTGCTGCTCGTAGTACGGCTTGAGAGCGGCGGCCGGGGCGGCCCGGCCCGGTGCGGCGGAAGCGGAGGCGCCTGACGACGAACTCCCGCCCGTACAGCCGGAGATCAGCAGACCGGCAGTGGCCAGCGCGAGGGCGGAAGTGCGAAGCAGGCGCCTGGTGTCCATCCTCGGAGCGTAGTCGCAGGGTGCGGGCCATGCCTGCCGGTGGCCCGTACGGGTGAGCCGGTCAACACCGCTGCGGTCGCTCAGCCCGCGCGCAGAGCCACCGCCATCGCCTCGACCGCCAGCAGGGGCGCGACATTGCTGTCCAGCGCCTGACGACAGGCGACCACCGCCTCTATCCGGCGCAGGGTGCCCTCGGGGGTCGAAGCGCGGGCGATCCGGTCGAGGGAGTCCCGTACGTCGAGATTGGCGAGCGCGACCTCGGAGCCCATCTGGAGGGCGAGCACATCGCGGTAGAAGCCCGTCAGATCGGTCAGCGCGAGATCCAGGCTGTCGCGCTGCGAACGTGTCTTGCGGCGCTTCTGCCTGTCCTCAAGCTCCTTCATCGCCCCCGCGGTCCCCCGCGGCATCCGCCCCCCGGCCGATGCGCCGAGGGCCGTCTTCAGATCCTCGGTCTCCTTGACGTCGATCTCCTCGGCCACCTGATTGGCGTCCTCGGCGGCGGCGTCGATCAGCTCCTGGGCGGCCTTGAGGCAGCCGCCGATGTCCTCGACGCGCAGCGGCATCTTCAGCACGGTCGCCCGGCGGGCCCGGGCCCGCTCGTCCGTCGCCAGGCGGCGGGCCCGACCGATGTGCCCCTGGGTGGCGCGGGCCGCGGACATGGCGACATCGGGCTCGATCCCGTCACGCCGGATCAGTACGTCGGCCACGGCCTCGACGGGTGGCGTACGAAGCGTGAGATGGCGGCAGCGGGAACGGATAGTCGGCAGCACATCCTCGATCGACGGCGCGCAGAGCAGCCACACGGTGCGGGGGGCGGGCTCCTCGACGGCCTTCAGCAGGACATTGCCCGCGCCCTCCGTGAGCCGGTCGGCGTCCTCCAGGATGATCACCTGCCAGCGCCCGCCGGCCGGGGAGAGCTGCGCGCGGCGGACGAGCTCGCGGGTGTCCTTGACGCCGATGGACAGCAGGTCCGTACGAATCACCTCGACGTCGGCGTGCGTACCGACAAGGGTGGTGTGGCAGCCGTCGCAGAACCCACAGCCGGGCTCCCCGCCGAGGGCACGGTCGGGACTCGTGCACTGCAGCGCCGCGGCGAACGCCCGAGCGGCGGTGGACCGCCCGGAACCGGGCGGACCGGTGAACAGCCAGGCGTGCGTCATCTTGGACGCGTCCGGCGGCCGCTCACGGAGGGCTTCGGCGGTGACGCGGGTGTCGGCGTCCCTGGCGGCGGCGGAGAGCTGCGCGTGGACGCGCTCCTGGCCGACGACGTCGTCCCATACGGCCATGGGCCGTCACCCGCCTTTCTTGCGTGGGGTCTCCATTGTGGGGGAGGCGTCTGACAGCAGAGTGCGGGCCGGGGGTGTCTCCCCCGAAACTGGGGGCCCAGCCCCCAGGCCCCATGGGGAAGGGGGCTGCGCCCCCACACCCCCGATGCGCCGGCTTCGCGGCGCGGGGGCCCACAAAGCGTCAGACCAGAGAGACGCGCCGTAAATCATGCAGTCCCGACGCAACCCCGGAGCGGACCCCAGACGGTCACCCTGCGGCGCCGGGCAACTCAAGGCGCGGACCCCAAAGGGCAACCGACACCGCACCGGGCACCCCTCAGCTCCTCCTGCGGCTGCCGTCGTTCTCGTCGTCCTCGTGCGGGCCCAGCAGTTCGTCCGCCAGCGACGGGAGGTCGTCGAGCGGCGTTTCTTCCGCCCAGTCCGAGCGGCGGCGCGGGCGGCCCGAACTCAGGTCGACCTGAGGGAGCTCACGCGTGCGCTCGTCCGGGGCCGCGCCCTCGTCCCGTACCGGAGGGAGCACCGCCGTCTCGTCCGCGTCCCGCACCGGAGGAAGGACCGCCGTCTCGTCCGCGTCCGCCGGGACCTTCGGGAGTACCGCCGTCTCATCGGCCACCGGCCCCGGCGTCGGGACCTCCCGCGTCACCGCGTCCGGCTGCGCGACCACCGGAGTAGGCACCGTCACCTCCGAAGGCGAGGGCGAAGCCGCTGCTGCCTCCGCCTCGGCCAGCCGCCGCGCCTCCTCGGCCCTGAGCAGCGCCTCCTCCGCCTTGCGCTGCTTCTCGAGACGCCGTTCCTCCGCCTCCGCCCGCAGCCGGGCCTCCTCCTCCGCCTGCCGGCGCCGCCGTTCCTCTTCCTCCCGGCGCGCCTTCTCCTCGGCCAGCCGCCGTGCCCGCTCCTCGTCGGCGAGCCGCCGTGCTTCCTCGGCCCGCCGCCGGGCCTCCTCCGCCTGCCGTTCGGCCTCGCGCTGCCGCGCCTCCTCCAGCTCGCGGCGCTTGCGCTCCTCCTCCTCGGCGCGGAGTTTCGCGAGCTGTTCCTGCCGCTCGCGTTCGATCCGCTCTTCCTCCGCCTTGCGCGCGGCCTCTTCCTCGGCCCTGCGCCTGGCTTCTTCCTCGGCCGCCTTGCGCGCCTCCGCCTGCGCCTTCACCTCGGCCTCGGACAGCGGCAGCATCTGGTCGAGCCGGTGCCGTACGACCGTGGTGACCGACCCGGGCTCCTGCCCCGCGTCCACCACCAGATACCGGCCCGGGTCCGCCGCCGCGAGTGTCAGGAATCCGGCCCGCACCCGCTGGTGGAACTCCGCCGGCTCCGACTCCAGCCGGTCCGGCGCCTCGGTGAAGCGCTCCCTCGCCGCCTCCGGGGAGACGTCGAGCAGCACCGTCAGATGCGGTACGAGTCCGTCCGTGGCCCACCGGTTGATACGGGCGATCTCGGTCGGGGACAGATCGCGGCCCGCTCCCTGGTAGGCGACCGACGAGTCGATGTAGCGGTCGGAGATGACGATCGCTCCGCGCTCCAGTGCGGGCCGTACGACGGAATCGACGTGCTCGGCGCGGTCGGCGGCGTACAGCAGCGCCTCAGCGCGGTTCGAGAGCCCCGCCGAGGACACGTCGAGCAGGATCGACCGCAGCCGCTTCCCGATCGGCGTGGCGCCCGGCTCACGCGTCACGACAACCTCGTGGCCCTTCGCCCGGATCCACTCCGCGAGCGCCTCGACCTGCGTGGACTTCCCGGCCCCGTCGCCGCCCTCCATGGCGATGAAGAACCCCGTCGGGGACGGCGCCTGCGCCGGGTCGGCCCCGCCGCGCAGCGCGTCGCCGAGGTCCCGGCGCAGCGGGACACCGGACCTGTCGTCCGTCTTGGCGAGCACCACGGCCGCGACAGGCAGCAGCAGCGCGCCGACCAGCATCAGCGTGAACGCCGCGCCGCCGTGCGCGAAGACGAAGTCCCCGCTCGCGAGCCGGTGCGGCCCGATCGCCGCGGCGAGCAGCGGAGCTACCAGCGCGCCGAGGGCGATGGCGACCCGTACGACCGCCTGGAGGTGCTCGGTGATCCGGGGCCGCCGGAAGTCCTCGGCCTCCTGGTCGATCAGCGCGTGCCCGGTGCTCGCCGCGACACCTGCCGCGAGTCCCGCGAGCAGCGCGATGAACAGCACGCTCGCCGTGTCGGGCACCAGGCCCATCGCGAGCAGCGCGATGCCGGTGACGGCGAGCGCGATGGCGAGCAGCCGGCGGCGCGAGAGCGTGGGCAGTACGGCGGCGGCGCCGCGGATGCCGACACCGGTGCCGCCTGTCAGCGCGAGCACGAGCAGCGCGAAGGCGGCGGGCCCGCCGCCCAGGTCGAAGGCGTGCAGTACGGAGACGGCCACGGCGGATGCGATCGCGCCGGCGACCGACCCGCAGGCGAGGACGAACAGCGGTATGGCGCCCGTACGCCCCCTGTCCAGACCGTTGCCGGTGGACGGACGGCGCAGCCCTTCGAGCGGCGAACGCGGCCGCGCGGTCTGCGAGCCGGGCAGCTCGACGAAGTACAGCGTCGAGATGGACGCGGCGAAGAGACCGGCCGCGACATACGAACCGAGTGCCGCCTGGTGCAGCGAGAACCAGTCGATGCCCGAGCCGAGCAGATTTCCGATCAGCGTGGCCACGAGCAGGACCGCGGCACCGGCGGGGATGACGGCGAAGCCCGTACGCAGCCACAGCCTGCGCAGCGCGTCGAGGTGGTCCGGCAGCGGGCGCACGGCCGCGCCCTCCAGCGGCGGGGCGGGGAGCAGCGCGGGAGCGGCACCGTCGCGGGCGACCGTCCAGAAGCGTTCGGCGACGCCCGCGACAAAGACGGTGATCAACAGGATCGCCGGGGCGTTGTCCGGGGTCCAGTCGATCCACAGCGGCGCGACGACGAAGAGCGCGAGCCGCAGCCCATCCGCCCCGATCATGGTCCAGCGCCGGTCGAGCGGCCCCTTGGGCGAGGTGAGAGTGGTCAGCGGGCCGAGCAGTACGGCGCCGAAGAGCAGCGTGGCCAGCACCCGCGCACCGAACACGGCGGCGACGGCGAAGGCCGCTCCGCGATAGCCCTCCCCGAAGGTGCCCGCCAGGACCGAGGCCTGCAGCGTCAGCAGGAGGAGGACAAGGACGGCAACGGAGTCACCGATCCCGCCCACGACCTGGGCGTTCCACAACCGCCTCAGCGGGGGAAAGCGCAACAGGGCGCGGACCGCGCGTTCACGGGAATCCGCGCCAAGTGCGTCGGTTGCGTCGGAGTCTGAGGCAGTCTCTGAGGCGGTGCTCACGACCGCCTGCTGCTCGGCTGGCTGCTCGGCTCGCGTCATCCGCCCAGCCTATCCGGAGCGCACCGCTCCCCGGAGGCCTGTCCGAACATACGGGCGCTTTGTACGGAGGGTGCGATACCTCCCCGCGCAAAGCGCCCGAACAAAGCACCCGAACACAGCCGGGCAAACCGCTACTCGTCCGCCGACGCCTTCGTCGAGGCCTTGGCCGACGCGGTCGTCTTCTTCGCCGCGGCGGCCGATGTCGTCTTCTTTGCGGCGGTCTTCTTGGCCACCGCCTTCTTGGCGACGGTCTTCTTCGCCGCGGCCTTCTTCGCGGGTGCCTTCTTGGCCGGAGCCTTCTTCGCCGTCTTCTTGGCAGGCCCCTTGGCCCGCTTCTCGGCGAGCAGTTCGTAGCCGCGCTCCGGCGTGATGTCCTCGACGCTGTCGTCCGTGCGCAGCGTCGCGTTCGTCTCGCCGTCGGTGACGTACGGACCGAAGCGCCCGTCCTTGACCACGACCGGCCGCTCGCTGACCGGGTCCGTGCCCAGCTCCTTCAGCGGCGGCTTGGCCGCGGCCCGTCCGCGCTGCTTGGGCTGTGCGTAGATCGCCAGCGCCTCGTCCAGCGTGATGTTGAAGAGCTGGTCCTCGGTCTCCAGGGAGCGCGAGTCCGTGCCCTTCTTCAGATACGGGCCGTACCGGCCGTTCTGCGCGGTGATCTCGACGCCGTCCGCGTCCTTGCCCACCACACGCGGCAGGGACATCAGCTTGAGGGCGTCGTCGAGCGTGACGGTGTCCAGGGACATCGACTTGAAGAGCGAGGCTGTGCGCGGCTTGACCGCGTTCTTGCCGGTCTTCGGGGTGCCCTCGGGAAGGATCTCCGTGACGTACGGGCCGTAGCGCCCGTCCTTGGCGACGATCTGGTTGCCGGTCACCGGGTCGGCGCCCAGCTCGAAGTCGCCGCTCGGCTTGGCCAGCAGCTCTTCCGCGTACTCCACGGTGAGCTCGTCCGGAGCGAGGTCGTCGGGAACGTCGGCGCGCTGGTGGCCCTCCGCGTCCTTCTCGCCGCGCTCGATGTACGGGCCGTACCGGCCGACGCGCAGCATGATGCCTTCGCCGACCGGGAAGCTGGAGATCTCACGGGCGTCGATCGCGCCGAGGTCCGTCACCAGCTCCTTCAGGCCACCGAGGTGGTCCCAGTCGCCGTTGCCCGCGCCGGAGGCGGCGCCCCTGTCGTCGCCCTCGCCGAAGTAGAAACGCTTCAGCCACGGCACGGCCTGCGCCTCTCCCCGCGCGATGCGGTCGAGGTCGTCCTCCATCCTCGCGGTGAAGTCGTAGTCGACGAGCCGGCCGAAGTGCTTCTCCAGCAGATTGACCACGGCGAAGCTCAGGAAGGAGGGCACGAGCGCCGTCCCCTTCTTGAACACATAGCCGCGGTCCAGAATCGTGCCGATGATCGACGCGTACGTCGAGGGGCGGCCGATCTCGCGCTCTTCCAGCTCCTTGACCAGCGAGGCCTCGGTGTAGCGGGCCGGCGGCTTGGTCGCGTGGCCGTCCACCGAGATCTCCTCGGCGGACAGGGCGTCGCCCTCGGATACCTGCGGGAGGCGCCGCTCACGGTCGTCGAGCTCGGCGTTCGGGTCGTCGGCGCCTTCCACGTAGGCCTTCATGAAGCCGTGGAAGGTGATCGTCTTGCCGGACGCGGTGAACTCGGCGTCCCGGCCGTCGGAAGCACGGCCGCCGATCCGGACAGTGACGCTGTTACCGACCGCGTCCTTCATCTGGGAGGCGACGGTCCGCTTCCAGATCAGCTCGTAGAGCCGGAACTGGTCGCCACTCAGACCCGTCTCGGCCGGAGTGCGGAAACGATCACCCGAAGGGCGAATCGCCTCGTGCGCCTCCTGCGCGTTCTTGACCTTCCCGGCGTACACACGCGGCTTGTCCGGCAGATAGTTGGCGCCGTACAGCTGCGTGACCTGCGCCCGGGCCGCCGAGATGGCGGTGTCGGACAGCGTGGTGGAGTCCGTACGCATATAGGTGATGAAGCCGTTCTCGTACAGCTTCTGCGCGACCTGCATGGTGGCCTTGGCCCCGAAGCCCAGCTTGCGGGAGGCCTCCTGCTGCAGCGTCGTCGTACGGAAGGGTGCGTACGGAGAGCGGCGGTACGGCTTCGACTCGACGGCCCGGACCGCGAACGACGCATCGGCCAGCGCGGCGGCGAGCGCCCGGGCGTTCGCCTCGTCGAGGTGGAGCACCTGGGCGGACTTCAGCTGCCCGTCCGAGCCGAAGTCGCGGCCCTGGGCCACACGCTGCCCGTCGACGGTGTTCAGCCGGGCCGTCAAGACAGAGGGGTCGGAGGCGTCCCCGGCGCGGCCGGTGGAGAAGGTGCCGGTCAGGTCCCAGTACTCGGCGGAGCGGAAGGCGATGCGCTCGCGCTCACGCTCGACGACGAGACGGGTGGCGACGGACTGCACACGGCCGGCGGACAGCCGCGGCATGACCTTCTTCCACAGGACCGGCGAGACCTCGTAGCCGTAGAGACGGTCGAGGATACGGCGGGTTTCCTGGGCGTCGACCATGCGCTTGTTGAGCTCGCGCGGGTTCTCGACGGCCTCGCGGATCGCGTCCTTGGTGATCTCGTGGAAGACCATCCGGTGGACGGGGACCTTGGGCTTGAGGACCTCGAGCAGGTGCCAGGCGATCGCCTCGCCCTCGCGGTCCTCATCGGTGGCGAGGAAGAGTTCGTCGGACTGGGCGAGCTGCTCCTTGAGCTTCCTGACCTGGGCCTTCTTGTCGGCGTTGACGACATAGATCGGCTGGAAGTCATTGTCGACGTCGACACCGAGGCGGCGCACCTCGCCGGTGTACTTCTCCGGCACCTCGGCGGCGCCGTTGGGGAGGTCGCGGATGTGCCCGACGCTCGCCTCGACGACATAGCCGGGGCCGAGGTAGCCCTTGATCGTCTTCGCCTTGGCAGGCGACTCGACGATCACGAGTCGGCGGCCGCCCTGTGCGGTCTCGCTGGTCGGGGACAACTTCGCTCTTCTCTCCGGTCGACGCTCTGTGGGCGCTCACGGCTGCACGGCACTGGGTGCGGCACGGCTGTGACGCTGCTGTCGCTGCGGAGTGTGACGGTACAACCCGCCCCCGTGTCAAACGGCAAAAGCCCGCAACGGCCACTCGAACGGTAACCCGAGTCCGGCCATTCCTGCCGCCCCGGAGCGGCACGACGGCGCTTCGGCGCCCAGATGCCCCCAGATCAGACGCGGCCGAAGCACCAGAGACCGAGGGCGAGGAACCCCGCGCCGAAGAGGGCGGCGAGCGCGACGGCCGTGGCGGGACTCACTCCGTGTGCGACCGGCGCGCGGTGGCGCACACGCGCTCCCGTCCACATCAGCAGCCCGGCCCCGAACAGCGTGAACGCCGTCCCCGCGAAGATCGCCGGCCCGCTCTCCATGCCCGTACCCGGTCCTTCCCTGAAGCCGAGGTCTCCCGGAGGCCGAGGCTGGCACCTCCGGGCGACACGGGTGCGAATTCCGAGTGAACGCCGCGTCGGTTCACCCACCCGGAGGCCGACCCTCCTCTTCTTCTGTTTGATGTTGGCCGATTTCACCTCATGGACGGACCGGTTCCAGAAAACCTTCCTCGACCAGCAGCCGCAGCGCCTGCGGGGTGCGATCACGCAGCACCACCGCATCCTCGTCGAGCAGCTGGGCGATCGCGTCCAGAATCCGTCCGGCACTGAGCGTCCCGTCGCACACCCCGGCGAAGCCCGCGCCGACCGTGTCGACCTTGGTGGCGCGCCGCATGCCGCGGTTCTGACGCAGCACCACATGCTCCGGGTCCTCCGCGCCCGGCAGCCCGACCTGCTCCTGCACGACCTCCGGGGCCAGCGTGAAGTGACCGGCGAGCAGCGCCGCGTCGTCGTGCGTACGCAGATAGTCCTGCCGCTCGAAGTGCGTCTGCACGGCGGCGCCGAGCGGCTGCTCGACAGCGTGCGGCCACTCCTCGGCGACGATCGAAGGGCGCTCGGAACCGGACCTCCTGAGCGTGATCCAGCCGAAGCCGACGGCCTTGGTCTTACGGGCCTCGAACTCGTCCAGCCACGCGTCGTACCGCGCGGCGTACTGAGTGGGGTCACTGCGATGGTCGCCGCTGTCCCGCAGCCACAGTTCGGCGTACTGCGTCACGTCCTGCACCTCGCGCTGGACGATCCAGGCGTCACAGCCGCGCGGCACCCAGGAGCGCAGCCGCTCCTGCCACTCCTCCCCCTCCACGTGCTGCCAGTTGGCAAGGAACTGGGCGTATCCCCCGTCGTTCAGCCTGTCCCCCGCCTGCTGAACGAGCGAACGGCACAGATCGTCCCCGCCCATCCCGCCGTCCCGGTAGGTCAGCCGGGCGCCGGGGGAGATGACGAACGGAGGGTTGGACACGATCAGGTCGAACGTGTCCTTGTGGACCGGCTCGTAGAGCGAGCCCTCGCGCAGATCGGCCTCTGGGGCTGCGGAGAGGGCCAACGTGAGCCGCGCGAAGTGCAGGGCGCGCGGGTTCAGATCGGTGGCCGTCACGCGGATCGCGTGCTGCGTGGCGTGCAGCGCCTGAATGCCGGAGCCGGTTCCCAGGTCGAGCGCGGAGGACACCGGCGTACGAACGGTGATCCCGGCGAGCGTGGTCGACGCCCCGCCGACACCGAGAACGACTCCCTCGCCCTGGCCACTCGCACCACCCGCGCCGCCGACCGCGCAGCCCAGGTCGGAGACGATGAACCAGTCCTGGCCCTCGGGACCGCCGTACGGCCTCACATCGACCGTGGCGCGTACGTCCTCGCCGTCCCGCACCACCCAGCCGTCGGCAAGGCACTCGTCGAGCGGCAGGGCTGCCCGCGCCCGCCCGGAGGCGACGGAGCGCTGGAGCAGAAACAGCCGTACGAGGGTGTCGAGGACGCCGTCCCCGCGGGTGGCGCGCAGGGCCGGCACCGTCTCACTGCGGGCGAGCGCGGCATAGGCGGGAGCGCCCAGCAGGTCGAGCAGTCCGTCAGCGGTGAAGTCGGCGGCGAGGAGGGCTTCACGCAGCCGGGGCGAGCGGTCGGGCGAAGGAAGGCCTGGGGCAGGGCTGGTCGTACTCACCCGCCCATTGTGGCGGCCGACACTGACAAACGCCGCACGGCCGGGCCCCCTTCTTGCCCGCCGCCTCCTACAGCTCGCTCGACTGCTCGCTCGACTTTCCTGCCGAGACCGTCACCGACGGCTTCGGCGCGGCCTTCGCCGATGCCTTCGACGAAGCCGGTCCGGACGGGGACGCCGGGGCGGAGGGAGAGTCCGAGCCGGAACCGCCCGCAGGGGGACTCGAGCCCTTCACCGTCTGGCAGCCGGGCTCCTTGGCCATCGCCTTGCCCAGGTCACCGGACTGCAGCTTCTTCACCGCGTCCTGCTTCATCTTCTCGATCTTGGCCAGACCGTCGGCGACGCCCTGCAGCCCGTCCGCGAACTTCTGCTGGTCCTTGGCGTCGAGCCCGTCGACCTGCTTCTTCAGAGCGAGGTAGGCCTTGGCCGTCGCCTGGAGTTCGGCGACCGCGTCCTGCTGGACCTTCGCTCCGCCGTCGATGGGCGGCGTTCCGCCTCCCTTGACCGCGGTGGCGAGTGAATTATTCACATCGGCGAGGTCCTGGAAGGCCTTCGAGTCGGCGGCCTGGATGTCGGCGGGCTTGCCGTCCGCCGCGGTCGAAATGATGGCCTGCTCGGCGTTGGCCCTCTTCTTGATCTGCGGCTGCGCCTGGTCGCAGAACGTCTTGGCCCAGTCGTTCACCTTGTTGTCGCCGTCGTCGTCGGTGCAGCCCGACAGCGCCAGTACCAGTACCGCGCCGCCGGACAGTGCGGCCGCAAGCTTCTTGTTCACCGGATTGGTCCCTTCCAAGGCTCTCGGCCCCGGAACATACACGCCGCGTGGGCGACAACCGCGTGCCGTATGTCCGTTCTGTTATCTATTGAAGCCATTTGCACCAAGAGAGACAAGGCTCACGGCGGCGCGCAAACGGGCGGGCGGCACGTCAATACGCGCCGCCCGCCCGCCTCTTGAGCAGGTGTTACGAAACCACCGCAGGATCAGGTGACTTCGCGCTCCGCTCCGCATGGTTGTCTTCGTCACCGACGGCGATGCCGCGCCGCTTGGAGATGTACACCGCGCCGGTGATGACGAGGATGGCGAGCACCGCCACCAGCGCCCTGATTCCGGCGCTGGAGTCGTCCCCGTAACTGAACTGGATCACCGCGGGCGCAATCAGCAGCGCCACCAGGTTCATCACCTTCAGCAGCGGGTTGATCGCCGGTCCCGCGGTGTCCTTGAACGGGTCGCCGACGGTGTCACCGATGACGGTGGCCGCGTGGGCGTCGCTGCCCTTGCCGCCATGGTGTCCGTCCTCGACGAGTTTCTTGGCGTTGTCCCACGCGCCACCGGAGTTGGCGAGGAAGACGGCCATCAGCGTGCCGGTGCCGATCGCGCCCGCCAGGAAGGAGCCGAGGGCCCCCACGCCGAGCGAGAAGCCGACGGCGATCGGGGTCAGTACGGCGAGAAGACCCGGTGTGGCCAGCTCGCGCAGCGCGTCCTTGGTGCAGATGTCGACGACGCGCCCGTACTCCGGCTGCTCGGTGTAGTCCATGATCCCGGGATGCTCGCGGAACTGCCGCCGTACCTCGTAGACGACCGCGCCCGCCGAACGGGACACCGCGCTGATCGCGAGACCCGAGAAGAGGAAGACGACCGCGGCGCCGAGGATCAGGCCCACCAGATTGTTGGGCTGCGAGATGTCCATCACGAGGTTCACCGGAGCGCCCTCGCCGACCGTCTCGCCGACGTCCCTGGCCGCGGTCGCGATGGCATCGCGATACGAACCGAAGAGCGCGGACGCGGCCAGGACGGCCGTGGCGATGGCGATTCCCTTGGTGATGGCCTTGGTGGTGTTGCCGACGGCGTCGAGGTCGGTGAGCACCTGGGCGCCCGCGCCCGTGACGTCGCCGGACATCTCGGCGATGCCCTGGGCGTTGTCGGAGACGGGTCCGAAGGTGTCCATGGCCACGATGACGCCGACCGTGGTGAGCAGACCGGTACCGGCCAGAGCCACCGCGAACAGGGCGAGCATGATCGACGTACCGCCGAGCAGGAACGCCCCGTACACACCGAGACCGATCAACAGCGCGGTGTAGACGGCGGATTCCAGACCGATGGAGATACCCGCCAGCACGACGGTCGCGGGTCCCGTCAGCGAGGACTTGCCGATGTCCCTGACGGGACGCCGGGTGGTCTCGGTGAAGTACCCGGTCAGCTGCTGGATCAGGGCCGCGAGCACGATGCCGATGGCCACGGCGACGAGGGCCAGAATCCGCGGGTCTCCGGGATGCGACTTGATCGCAGCCTCGGTGACCCCGTCCAACTCGGCGTACGTGGACGGCAGATAGATGAACACCGCCGCGGCCACCATGCCGAGCGAGATCAGCGCGGAGATGAAGAATCCGCGGTTGATGGCAGTCATCCCGCTGCGGTCGGCGCGCCGCGGGGCGACCGCGAAGATACCGATCATCGCGGTGACCACGCCGATCGCCGGGACGATCAGCGGAAAGGCGAGTCCGGCGTCGCCGAATGCCGCCTTGCCGAGGATGAGCGCCGCGACGAGCGTGACCGCGTACGACTCGAAGAGGTCGGCCGCCATACCGGCACAGTCACCGACGTTGTCGCCCACGTTGTCGGCGATGGTGGCGGCGTTGCGCGGGTCGTCCTCCGGGATGCCCTGCTCGACCTTGCCGACCAGGTCGGCGCCGACGTCGGCGGCCTTGGTGAAGATGCCGCCGCCGACACGCATGAACATGGCGATCAACGCGGCGCCGAGGCCGAAGCCCTCGAGCACCTTGGGCGCGTCGGCCGCGTAGACGAGAACGACGCAGGAGGCACCGAGCAGGCCGAGGCCCACCGTGAACATGCCGACCACGCCTCCCGTCCGGAAAGCGATCTTCATGGCCTTGTGCGAGACGGCCGTCAGATCCTTTTCCGGCTCGCCCTCCGCCGGTGTCGCTTCACGCGCGGCCGCTGCCACGCGCACATTTGCTCGTACGGCCAGGCGCATGCCGATGTATCCGGTGGCCGCCGAGAAGAGCGCACCCACCAGGAAAAACACCGAGCGTCCGCCACGCTGTGACCAGTCGTCGGCCGGAAGAAGCATCAGCAGGAAGAACACCACGACGGCGAAGACGCCGAGGGTGCGCAACTGCCGGGCCAGATAGGCATTCGCGCCCTCCTGCACGGCTGCCGCGATCTTCTTCATGGAATCGGTGCCCTCGCCGGCGGCCAGCACCTGGCGCGTCAGCACCTGGGCGACGATCAGTGCCGCCACCGCGACCGCGGCGATGACGATAACGATCAGCCGGTTGCTGTCGGTGAGTACCGCGGCTGCGAGAGAAGTGGGGTGGTCGGTCAGTTCTGGGTTGAAGAGCCCCGCCATTCGTCCTCCTTGACGCTCAGAGCTCAAGATGTGGACGGATTGTAGGTAGCGGAACCTGATCAAAACAGGGCGCGGCAATTGGAATTGACCTTCACATGCTCCTCAGCAAATGATCGGGTTCCGAAACACCCCCCGAAAGAGGTAATGGGACAAAGGCATTGACGCGCGATAAATGATCTAGAGAAATGGAAAGAGGCCCTGCTCAGCAGGGCCTCATCCAAAGAAAACGATCAAAGCGCCGACAGTTCGGCACCGTCGTCGATCATCCGCGATCAGGGCACGATGGTGACGGGCGTCGTCGGCCAACTCATCCGGATCACGCCCCCCTCATCGGTGGACGTGACCTCCACGTCGTCGACGAGACCGCTGATGACGGCGAGACCCATCTCGTCCTCGCCCTCGGAGTCCAGGTCCTCGTCCGTGGCGTCACGGGCTCCCGGGGCCCCGGAGGACCCCTCGGCGCCCGCGCTCGGGACCTCGTCCCCGACCTCGATGGAGAAAGCCTTCTCCTCCTCGGTCAGCACGACCCGGACAGGGGCTGTGATGCCATGGCTGCGGTGCAGCCCGACCGCACGGCTGCACGCCTCGCCGACCGCGAGACGGACCTCGTCCAGCACGGCCTCGTCGACCCCTGCCCGGCGAGCCACGGCAGCGGCCACCAGACGGGCGGTCCTGACATGCTCAGGCTGGGCGCTGAAGCGGAGTTCAACGGTGGCCATGCAATCCCCCTCGGACGTACGGGCGTGCATCTCAGGGGCCCGGGCTGGATGCCCGGTGCCCCTCACTTCTTCCGGAAGTCTGCGGCCGACCGTCAGTCGGTGGCCGCGACAGCTTCGTCGACCGTGGTGTGGATGGGGAACACCTTGGTCAGACCCGTGATCCGGAAGATCTTGAGAATGCGTTCCTGGTTGCAGACCAGGCGCAGCGAACCCTCATGCGCGCGAACGCGCTTCAGGCCACCCACGAGCACGCCGAGGCCGGTGGAGTCGAGGAAGTCCACGCCCTCCATGTCGACAACCAGGTGGTAGCTGCCGTCGTTCACCAACTCGACCAACTGCTCGCGCAGCTTGGGCGCGGTATACACATCAATCTCGCCACCGACCTCGACGACCGTACGGTCGCCACCAGGGCCGGACACATTGCGAGTCGACAGGGACAGGTCCACGGATCCTCCAGCACCTTGCTATCGAGCGGCCGCCCCCTGAGGTCTCCCCGGCGGAGCCGGAGACGGTCGCCAGCCGCGATGGCATTCAATCACTTACCAGCAGCCATGCACGACGCCTTGGGACCATTGTCCGTCACGCCGGTGACACACTCGGTCCCGATGGCCAAGAATCACCGTCCCAGACGACCCGCCGAGAGCGGGGACAACCGCCCCTCCCCCGCTACGGTCCTCGACCGGCTCGCCGCAGGGGCGAGCCGTGCCGCGCGCATCACTCATACGGAGCACTTGCCCCCTAGGCCGGGCCGCCATGCAGTCTGGCCCGACCGCATCCGCCCGGAAGTGATCAACGCCATTCAGCAGGCGGGGATCGACCATCCGTGGGCCCACCAGGCCGCCGCCGCCGAGTACGCCCTGGACGGCGAATCCGTGGTGATCGCCACCGGCACCGCCTCGGGCAAGTCCCTGGCCTACCTGGCGCCCGTGCTCACCACACTCCTCGACGGCGCCGACGCCCCCAATGGACGCGGTGCCACGGCCCTCTACCTGGCCCCGACCAAAGCTCTGGCCGCCGACCAGTGCCGCGCCGTGAAGGAGCTCGCCGCGCCGCTGGGCAACCGGGTGCGTCCCGCCGTCTACGACGGCGACACGCCGGTCGAGGAACGCGAGTGGGTCCGGCAGTACGCCACGTACGTCCTGACCAACCCGGACATGCTGCATCGCGGAATACTTCCCTCACACCCCCGCTGGTCCTCCTTCCTGCGCTCCCTGCGCTATGTCGTCATCGACGAGTGCCACACCTACCGGGGCGTTTTCGGCTCCCATGTCGCCCAGGTGCTGCGCCGCCTTCGCCGTGTATGCGCCCGCTACGGTGCGAACCCGGTCTTCCTCCTCGCCTCCGCCACCGCCGCGGAACCTTCTCTGGCCGCCGGCCGCCTCACCGGCCTGCCCGTCCAAGAGGTGGCCGACGACGCCTCGCCGCGCGGTGAGCTCGTCTTCGCCCTCTGGGAGCCCCCGCTCACCGAGCTGCACGGCGAGAAGGGCGCCCCGGTGCGCCGCACTGCCACCGCCGAGACCGCGGACCTGCTCACCGACCTGACCGTCCAGGGCGTCCGCTCCGTCGCCTTCGTACGCTCCCGGCGCGGCGCCGAGCTGATCTCCGTCATCGCAAAGGAACGCCTCGCCGAGGTGGACCGCTCGCTGCCCCCGCGTGTCGCCGCCTACCGGGGCGGCTACCTGCCCGAGGAGCGCCGTGCCCTGGAGCGGGCCCTGCACTCCGGCGAGCTCCTCGGCCTCGCCGCCACCACCGCCCTCGAGCTCGGCGTCGACGTCTCGGGCCTCGATGCCGTGATCATCGCCGGGTACCCCGGGACACGGGCCTCGCTCTGGCAGCAGGCCGGCCGCGCGGGCCGCTCGGGCCAGGGCGCCCTGGCTGTGCTCGTCGCCCGAGACGATCCGCTGGACACCTACCTCGTCCACCATCCCGAGGCGCTGTTCCAGCAGCCGGTGGAGTCCACGGTCCTCGACCCCGACAATCCGTACGTCCTCGCCCCCCATCTGTGCGCTGCCGCTGCCGAGCTTCCGCTCACGGACGCCGACCTTGAGCTCTTCGGCCCCGCGACCGCCGAGCTCATGCCCCAGCTGGAGGCCGCCAAGCTGCTCCGGCGCCGGGCCTCCGGCTGGCACTGGACCCGCCGGGAGCGGGCCGCCGACCTCACCGACATCCGTGGCGAGGGCGGCCGCCCTGTCCAGATCGTGGAGGCCGCCACCGGCCGGCTGCTGGGCACGGTCGACGAATCGGCCGCCCACACCTCGGTACACGACGGGGCTGTCCATCTCCACCAGGGCCGTACGTACCTGGTGAAGCACCTGGACCTGGAGGACTCGGCCGCCCTCGTCGAGGAGGCCAACCCGCCGTACTCCACCACCGCCCGCGACACCACCTCCATCTCCGTACTCGAAACCGACACCGAGATCCCGTGGGGCGACGGACGCCTCTGCTACGGCTCCGTCGAGGTCACCAACCAGGTCGTCTCCTTCCTGCGCCGCAAACTCATCACCGGTGAGGTGCTCGGCGAGACCAAACTCGATCTTCCGCCGCGCACCCTGCGCACCCGGGCCGTGTGGTGGACGGTCACCGAGGACCAGCTGGACGCCGCCCGGGTCAATCCGGAGCTGCTGGGCGGGGCGCTGCACGCCGCCGAGCACGCCTCCATCGGGATGCTGCCGCTCTTCGCCACCTGCGACCGGTGGGACATCGGTGGCGTCTCGGTGCCGCTCCACCCGGACACCCTGCTGCCGACTGTCTTCGTGTACGACGGCCATCCGGGTGGCGCGGGCTTCGCCGAGCGGGCCTTCCACACCGCCCGTGAGTGGCTGACCGCCACGCGTGAGGCGATCGCGTCCTGCGAGTGCGAGGCGGGCTGCCCGTCCTGCATCCAGTCCCCGAAGTGCGGCAACGGCAACGACCCGCTGCACAAGCGCGGCGCGGTCCGCCTCCTCACGGAACTGCTGCGGGACGCCCCGGCGGCGCAGGAGGCCCCGGTGGCGCCGGTGGCCCCGGTGGCCCCGCCCGCGACCTGACCTCCGGGGCGTACGGCCCGAAGCTGGCCTGCGCCATCACGTCGGCGATCTCACCCCGCACCGCACAGCGCACCACCGCGGCACCCTGCGCCCGGGCCACCTCGGCCGCCTTCGCGCAGGCGGTTGCCGTGCCCCGCAGAGCCTGATCGGCAGCCGCCAGCGCCGCCAAGTCGGCTGCGGAGCCTGCGCGATGGCGGGCGACCACGGCCTGCCCCATGGCGAGGACGACGGCGAAGACGGCACACAGCACGGTGGTCGCCATGGCCACCCACACGGTCGCGGAACCCCGGTCCTGGTCCCGGTCCTGGCCTCGGCGTCGGTGCCGATGCTGGTCCTGGTACCGGTCGAGGTGCCAGTTCCAGTTCAGGTGCCGGTTCCGGTTCCGGTTCATGAGGCGACCTCCTGGCCCGCGGCGTCCTCCGCGAACGCAGCCGCCTCCGCGCTGAGCGTCAAAGCCAGGGCACCCGGGCCCGGGGCCGTCGCCTCGACCCGGACGCGCCACAGGTCACCCGTCCGCCCCAGCGTGACTCTGGCGCCACTGGGAGCCGCCGAGCGGGCGGCGGCCAGCGTGGCCGCCCGCGGCTCGGACCTGGCGGCGGCACGCGCCCCGGCCCGGGCCGCGTCCACGCACTGGATCTGCGCGGACACGGCCATCAGCGCCCAGACCAGGGCCATGGCGAAGACGACCAGGGCGGGCAGCGCGACGGCCGCCTCCGCCGTCACGGACCCCCTGTCGGCTACCTCAGAACTGCGCATCGAGCGCCTTCCCGATCACCGACTGGAGCGCCCCCGAGACGGCCCCGCTCGTGACGACCTTGTACAGAACAGCGGCGAAGGCGCACGCCGCGATCGTCCCCATGGCGTACTCGGACGTGGTCATGCCCGCGTCCTTGCGCCTCGTGTCCTTGCCCATCCTGCGCGACAGCCCGTGGAGCCATCCCCGTACCGGATTCCACATGTCAACCCCCAAGAGTTCTTGTTCAGTTGCACACCTGCGCGTGCTCAGTTGCCGTTCAGCAGTCCGTCCGCCAGGCCGATCACGACCGGGGCCACGCCCACCGCGAGGAAGGCGGGCAGGAAGCACAGCCCAACCGGGGCCGTGATCAGGACCTGCGCCTTGCGGCCTCGTTCGGCGACCGCCCGCGCCCGGTCCGCCCTGAAGCGCTCGGCAAGCCGGGACACCGGTTCCGCGGCCGGAGCCCCGGTCGAGTCGGCTCGCTCCAGGCAGCGGCCCAGCGCCTCCGCTCCCGGTATCCGCCCGAACCACCCCCACGCCCGCGCCGGCTCACCTCCGAGCCGCAACTCCGCCGCCGCCCGCGCCAGCCGCTCGCCGACCGGTCCGCCCAGCGACTCCCCGACCGCCTCCGCCGCCTCGCGGGGCCCCGCCCCGGCCGAGATGCAGGCCGCCAGGAGGTCGGCGGCAAGTGGCAGTTGGCGGCTCGCCTGCTGTTCCTCGGCTCCCGCCGCCGCGGGCTTACGGCTTCGCTGCCAGCGTGAAACCCCATAGGCCCCGCCGAGCCCGACGACGCAGCCGGTCACCCCGCCGACGAGGACACAGCCGGTCATCACCGCACCCAACGGCGCCGCCCAACGCCTCACCCAGGCCCCGTACTCCGGCCGCCGTCGCTGCCGCTCGCGCTCCACCCTCAACAGCGCCTGGATCCGCCTGCGCACGGCGCGCCGACGCCGCCCTACTGCGATCGTGAAGGCCAGGAAGGTCGCCGCGGCCACCACGCACACCAATACCCCCAGCCTGTGGACGGCGTCCCCGGTCACGGCTCGCCTCCTTGACGCACGATCCGCCCTGCCCAGCAGAGACCCGCTGTCTCCAGCAAGCCGCCGACCATCAGGCACATCAGGCCCGCCGGGGTGTGCAGCAGAACCCGCAGAGGGTCGGCGCCCAGCGCCCAGCCCATCCCGAGACCCGCCAGCGGAAGCAGGGCAAGCAGCCCGATGGTGGACCACGCACCCGCCAACTGGGTTTTCAGATCGGCTTGTTGGTCCCGCTCAGCCCGTAAGGCCGCCTCCAGCCGGTCGAGCCCGGCGGCCAGACCCGCACCGCTGTCCACGGCCACCCGCCAGCAGGCAGCGACACCCGCAAGCCCATCCGCACCCGGCTCCCGCGCCGCCTCCCGCAGCGCCTGGGGAACGTCGCCCCCGAAGCGCGCGGCCGCGAGTACCCCGGCTTCCGCATCGCCCAGCACCCCAGTGGATCTCGCGGCGAACAACAGCGCCTGCCCCGGCTGGAGCCCCGCGCGCAGTTCGCCGGCCACCGCGCCGCACAGGGTGACCACCCCCTCGGCCCGTCGTTCCTGCTCGCGCCTCAGCTCCCGGGCCCGCAGCCGCCGCCTCACCAACGGCACCGCCACCGCCCCCGCGATCAGCGGCAGCACCGACCCACCCAGCACCGCGAGGACAAGGGCAACCGGCAGGCACAGCCACTCCCGCCGCAGCCCGACCCGCGGCAGCACCCCCTTCCACGCCCACCACCGGGAGGCCTTCACGGCGCCGCCGCCCGCCAGCAGCAACCGCGCCCGCCTGAGCCCCTGTTCCCGCCCGACCGTCAGCCACGCAGCCGCCCCCGCACACACCGCTGCCGCGTACACCTGCTCGCCGGCCATCACAACGCACCTCCGATCAGCGACCGCAGCCGCTCCCAGCCCCGCCCGTACGCGAAGGCCTCCGCACCCCATCGCAGTGCGGGCACGGTCACCACCAGCCCCGCCGCATCCCGGTCCAGGACATGCACCTCGGCGACCCGCCGCTGCCCGCCCCTGTCCCGCACGAGATGGATCACCACCGCGAGAGCGGCCGCCAACTGGCTGTGCAGCGCCGCCCGGTCGAGCCCCGCCGCCGTCCCGAGCGCCTCAAGGCGGGCCGGTACATCCGCCGCAGCGTTGGCGTGGACGGTCCCGCAGCCGCCTTCGTGCCCGGTGTTGAGCGCGGCCAGCAGTTCCGTGACCTCCGCGCCGCGCACCTCCCCGACGACCAGCCGGTCCGGCCGCATCCGCAGCGCCTGGCGCACCAGGTCCCGCAGCGTCACCAGGCCGGCGCCCACCTGGTTCGCCGTACGCGACTCCAGCCGGACCACATGCGGGTGTTCGGGTCTGAGCTCCGCCGAGTCCTCGGCCAGCACGATCCGCTCGCGCTCCCCCACGAGGCCGAGCAGGCTCGACAGCAAGGTCGTCTTGCCCGATCCGGTCCCGCCGCTGATCAGGAAAGAGAGCCGGGCATCGATCAGGGCCCTCAACACCCGGTCCCCGCCGGGCGGTACCGTCCCTGCCGCGACGAGCTCTCCCACGGAGAACGCCCGGGGTCTGACGACCCGCAGCGACAGACACGTCGAGCCGACCGCCACCGGCGGGATCACGGCATGCATGCGGGTCCCGTCCGGCAGCCGGGCATCCACCCAGGGCCGGGCGTCGTCGAGGCGCCTCTCCGCCACCGCCGCGAGCCGCTGCGCCAGCCTGCGCACCGACGCCGTGTCGGCGAAGGTCACTCCCGTGAGCTCAAGTCCACGGCCCCGGTCCACCCACACCCGGTCGGGCGCGGACACAAGGACATCCGTCACGGAAGGATCGGCCAGCAGTGGCTCCAGGGGCCCCGTCCCGACCAGTTCGCACCGCAACTCCTCGGTGCCGCCGAGCACTTCGGCGTCCCCCAGCAGCCGTCCCTGGGCCCGCAGCGCGGCCGCCACCCGTGCCGGTGTGGGTTCGGCGCCGCTCTCCGCGAGCCGCTGCCGCACGGCGTCCAGCAGTCCGGTGCTCATGAGACCCCGCCACCCGTCAGCGCGCGATCCCAGAAGGCGACGCAGAACCTGGCCAGCGGCCCGCGCGCGCCGCCCGGTGGAGCGCCCGAGTCCTGCGCGGCCAACAGGCCGGCCTCCGCAGGCAGTTCACCGGCCAGCGGCAGCCCCAGGGCGTCCGCGACCCACTGCTCGTCCAAACCCGCTGCGAACGGGCCGCGCACCACCACGCGCAGGTCCTGGAGCACCATGCCCACCGTCGACGCCACGCGATTCGCAGCCGCCACGGCCCGCAACTCGCCCGGCACCACCAGCAGTCCGAGATCCAGCTGGGCCAGGGCCTCCGCCACGCCCTCGTCCACCCGGCGCGGCAGATCCACGACCACCACCCCGCCGCGCCTGCGTGCCGCGGCCAGCACCGACCGCATCGCCTCCGGCGGAATGACCACCGAGTCGCCGCGGTCCCAGCTGAGCACCCGCAGCGCATGCAGCTCGGGCAGTGACTCCTCCAGCGCCCCGCCGGCGACCCGTCCCTTGGATGCCGCGAAATCCGGCCAGCGCCTGCCTTCGGCCCGCTCTCCGCCCAGCAGCACGTCGATCCCACCGCCGAGCGGGTCGCCGTCGACGAGCATGGTGCGCTGCCCGGTCCTCGCCGCGGTCACCGCCAGCGCGCAGGCCAGCGTCGATGCCCCGGCCCCGCCCCGGCCACCGATCACCCCCACGGTGAGCGCCTGCCGTCCGACCCCCTCGACCACATCGGCGATCCGGTCGACGAGCCAGCTCTCGGCGTCGGGCAGCCGCAGCACGCAGTCGGCCCCGATCTCCACCGCCCGCCGCCAGACGTCCGGGTCATCCTGATCGCGTCCGACCAGAAGCACACCGCGTCTGCGCGCCGCGCCACGACAGCGAGCGGCCGCGTCGTCGCCGACGAGGACCAGCGGCGCCCCCTCCCAACTTCCCCTCCGCTCCGGCACCGAGTGATGGACGTCCGGCTCGGCTCCCGCCGCGGCACACAACCGCAGCAGATCGTCGAGCAGTTCCATGTCCTCGGTGACGATCAGCGGCCCGTCCCGCCGCCCTTCGACGGCCGGCGGCCGTGTGGACGTGATGGATCCAGCCACGTACTCCACCCCCTGATTACTTCGATCTCGCTTCGTGCCGAGATCTGCGATTCCTGCGGTCCGCGAACTGCGCGGCTGGAATCACCGTGCAGCGCACCGGGAAATCGTGTGGATCTTGCTGAAAAGCTGTGGACAACTAGCCACTTGTGAATATCCCGCTCGCTCATACCGGTGACTCCCGGGAGCAGCACTTCCACTACGCACAGTGACCGTGCAGGGTGATGGAAGGCCGTCGACGGCACAGCTCGCACGAGGGGAGAACGATCACAATGGATCACAGCAGCGGGACGAAAAGGCGTCCGGACATGCGACGACCCCCGCCGGGGGGGAGAGCGGGGGTCGTCTCTCCGGCCGACTCGGGGGGGGAGGAGCCGGACCGGGTTAGCACGGTCGCGAACGATCCGTGACTTCCATGGTGTACCCGAGAGCCTTCTCAGGCAAACCCACGCGCCCGAGCGTACGCCGAATGGCGGGCACCTATGCTCAGGCTCGTGGAAAACCACTCCTTGCCGCGCACAGCCGCCTTCTTCGACCTGGACAAGACGGTCATTGCGAAGTCTTCGACGTTGACCTTCAGCAAGTCCTTCTACCAAGGCGGGCTGATCAACCGCCGCGCCGTACTGCGTACCGCCTATGCCCAGTTTGTCTTTCTCGCCGGCGGCGCCGACCACGACCAGATGGAGCGGATGCGCCAGTACCTCTCGGCGCTCTGCAAAGGCTGGAACGTCCAGCAGGTCAAGGAGATCGTCGCCGAGACCCTCCATGACCTGATCGACCCGATCATCTACGACGAGGCCGCGTCCCTCATCGAGGAGCACCACACCGCGGGCCGCGACGTCGTCATCGTCTCCACTTCCGGCGCTGAGGTCGTCGAGCCGATCGGCGAGCTGCTCGGCGCCGACCGGGTGGTGGCCACCCGCATGGTGGTCGGCGACGACGGCTGCTTCACCGGGGAGGTGGAGTACTACGCATACGGGCCGACCAAAGCCGAAGCGATCAAAGAGCTCGCCGCCTCGGAGGGGTACGACCTGGCGCGCTGTTACGCCTACAGTGACTCGGCGACGGACATCCCCATGCTTTCCTCCGTCGGCCATCCCTATGCAGTGAACCCGGACCGGGCGTTGCGCCGGGAGGCGACCGCGCGCGGCTGGCCGATTCTCGTCTTCAACCGTCCGGTCCGCCTCAAACAGCGGCTGCCTGCCCTCTCGATGCCGCCGCGTCCGGCCCTGGTCGCGGCGGCTGCGGTGGGGGCGGCGGCCGCGACCGCCGGGCTCGTCTGGTACGCCAGCCGGCGACGCAATGCCGCAGCTCAGATTGCCACTGCCGCCGCTGTGTAGATATGCGTCCCTGTTTGAACCTAAAAGTAAAGATGTGCAGCCAGGGGTTCCGCTTCCCCTCCCGCTGGAGTACAAATGAATCAACGGCCCGCGAGACCAAGGACATCCGAAAGGATCACCTTTAACGCATGAAGGCCCACGGACCGAAGCATGAAAACTGAGCACCCACGCGACGTCGACCCGTCGATTACGGGCCAGCCGCACCAGGTGACGGGCAGAAGTTCCCGACCTGATGGGCAATATATCGAGGACGCTTGGTAACTTGGCGGACATGCCAGCGGCGGTACCAATTCCGGTACCGCCGCAACCCTGTTCGGGGGCTCTTGCAGGAACTTGTCCGGCCTCAGTTCAGGCAGCGCCGCGCTGCAATGCCTCACACACGGCGGTCGACTCCCTGACCCCGAGTACCACCGCACGCCCGCAGTGCGCGATCCACGCGGCCATCCCGTCCGGCGTGCCCGACAGATACCCCTCGAATGCGGCGACGTACGCCGCCCGGCCCTGCTCGGCGTGACCGACCTCGGCGGGACAGATCGCCTTCGGGTCGAGCCCGCTGCCGATCAGCACGATGCGCTCGGCGGCCCGCGCGACGAGACCGTTGTACGTACCGAACGGGCGCAGAGCCAGCAGCTCGCCGTGGACCACGGAAGCGGTCACCAGAGCCGGGGCGGAGCTGCCCGCGATGATCAGTTCGGCCAGTCCGTCGAGTCGGCCGGTCACCTCGTCCGCATCCGGAAGCGGGGCCTCGATCAGCGGCTCGTCGACTTCCTCGCTCGCGAGGCGCGGCCTGCCCACCGTGGCGTCGTCACCGGCGCCACTCGCCGCGACCAGATGCAGCCGGGCGAGCACACGCAACGGCGACTGCCGCCAGATGGACAGGAGTTGACCCGCCTCGGCGGTCAGCCGCAGGGCCGCACCCACCGTGCGCGCCTCGGGCTCGACGCCGAAGTCGGTCCGCCTGCGGACCTCTTCCAGCGCCCAGTCCGCACCGGACAGCGCGGCAGAAGCCCGAGCTCCGCGCAGCGCCGCCTCCGACGTGACCTCGGTGCTGCGCCGGCGCATCACCCGGTGACCGTAGACCCGGTCGACACCTTTGCGTACGGAGTCCACGGAGTCGGCGACGCCCGGCAGGGAGCCGAGGGTGGCTAGGGGGTCGACCGACGAGGCATTCGTACTCATAGGTAGCGAGGCTACGCGCCCCCGACCCACGCCCCACCTTGGAGTGGTCTTCTTCACGCAACTTGACCACACCATGCGATCGACCCACTACTCTAGGTGAACATGAAGATCGCTTTCGTAGGGAAGGGCGGCAGCGGCAAGACGACGCTGTCCTCGCTTTTCATCCGCCACCTTGCCGCCAATGAAGCCCCCGTCGTCGCGGTGGACGCCGACATCAATCAGCATCTGGGGGCCGCGCTCGGGCTCGATGAGGCAGAGGCCGCCGCGCTGCCCGCGATGGGCGCGCAACTGTCGCTGATCAAGGACTATCTGCGGGGCTCCAATCCCCGGATCGCCTCTGTCGAGACGATGATCAAGACCACACCCCCGGGGGAGGGCTCGCGGCTGCTGCGCGTATGCGAGGACAACCCGGTCTATGACGCCTGCGCGGTCAGCGTGCGCCTCGACGACGGGGACATCAGGCTGATGGCCACGGGCTCTTTCACCGAGTCGGATCTCGGGGTGTCCTGCTATCACTCCAAGGTCGGCGCGGTCGAGCTCTGCCTCAATCACCTGGTCGACGGTCCCGAGGAGTATGTGGTCGTCGACATGACCGCGGGGTCGGACTCCTTCGCCTCCGGGATGTTCACCCGCTTCGACATGACGTTCCTGGTGGCCGAGCCGACCCGTAAGGGGGTCTCGGTCTACCGCCAGTACAAGGAGTACGCACAGGACTTCGGCGTCGCCCTGAAGGTCGTCGGCAACAAGGTGCAGGGCCCGGACGACGTCGACTTCCTGCGCGACGAGGTCGGTGAGGACCTGCTGGTGACCGTCGGGCACTCCGGCTGGGTACGGGCGATGGAGAAGGGACGGCCGCCGCGCTTCGAGCAGTTGGAGGCCGACAACCGCATGTCGCTGCAGGCCTTGCAGAACGCCGCGGAGGACTCGTACGAACACCGCGACTGGGAGCGCTACACCCGCCAGATGGTGCACTTCCACCTGAAGAACGCGGAGAGCTGGGGGAACGCGAAGACAGGAGCCGACCTTGCGGCGCAGGTCGACCCCGCCTTCGTGCTGGCCGAGCCTGCCCCCGTACCTCAGCCCAGCTGACGAGACGCCCCCGGCGCCGAACGGCGCGGGGGGGGCCCAAGGACGAAGTGCGGGCGCACGACGTCAGTGCCGCTCAGCCTGCTTGGTCTTGGTTGAGCCCGGTGCGCCCGCCGGCTGGGTAGCGAGGAAGGCCGCCCAGCCGTTCCTCGGGGCCTGACCGACCTGGAGCGTGCGCAGCTTCCGCAGGACCTCGGGATCCTGCACGTCCAGCCAGTCGGCCAGTTGCCGGAAGGACACGCACTTCACGTCCCGCTTCACACAGACCTTCGCGATCGTCTCCTCGACCGCACGCATATACGTGCCGCCGTTCCAGGATTCGAAGTGGTTGCCGATGATCAGCGGCGCGCGGTTGCCGTTGTAGGCGCGGTCGAAGGCCTTCACCAGGCCGTCGCGCATCTGGTTGCCCCAGTACTCGTACTTCGAGGGGTCACCCTTGACCGTCCCGGACTGGTTGACCATGAAGTTGTAGTCCATGGACAGGGTCTCGAAAGCCCGGCCGGGGACGGGGACCATCTGCAGGGAGAGGTCCCACAGGCCGAGGTCCTTCTTGGGCCAGATCTGGTCGTTGATGCCGCTGGTGTCGTAGCGGAAGCCCAGCTCGCCGGCGGCGCGCACGAAGTTCGTGCGGCCCTCGAGGCAGGGGGTGCGGGCGCCGATGAGCTCCTTGTCGTAGTCGAAGGGCAGCGGCTGCTCGTCCTCCAGGCCCGCGTTGGTGCGCCAGTTCTTCACGAACGACTTGGCCTGTCTGATCTCGCTCTTCCACTCGGCGACGGACCACTGGCCGACGCCCCCCTCATTGCCGCAGAAGTGGCCGTTGAAGTGGGTGCCCACCTCGTTGCCGTCCTGCCAGGCGCCGCGCAGCTCGCGCACGGTGTCACGGATGCCCTGGGTGTCGTTGAAGCCGATGTCTGAGCTGCCGGGTGAATGCTGGGGCGGGTCGTAGAGGGTCGCCTTCTCCTCGGGCAGCAGATAGACGCCGCTCAGGAAGTAGGTCATGGTCGCGTCGTACTTCTTGCCGACCTTGCGGAAGTGCGAGAAGAGTTTCTGGCTGTCCTCGCCGGCCCCGTCCCAGGAGAAC
Source organism: Streptomyces sp. NBC_00322 (assembly GCF_036147535.1). Lineage (NCBI taxonomy): Bacteria > Bacillati > Actinomycetota > Actinomycetes > Kitasatosporales > Streptomycetaceae > Streptomyces > Streptomyces sp. NBC_00322. The sequence goes on from NZ_CP108019.1 coordinate 4,123,058, forward strand.
ACCACGAACTGTGGCGGCTGCTGACCCGGCTTCAGGCGTTGCGGCTTGAGAAGACCGGACTGGGGTCCGGTGAACGCGGTGGATCCGTCTCCGATGAGACGTACCGCGCTCTGGGGAGCCGGGGCGCCCTTCCTCGCTGCGGGGGCACCCTGCTGGGCGGCGGCCGAGTCGTCAGCCGCGTCCAGTACGGAACAGCCGGCGAGTTCTGCGATCAGCGCCGTGGCGACTACCCCGACGGCGATCCTCCTCGTGGCGACCTTCATCCGCCCACCCTCTTTCTTATGCCTATATGCCTGTACGACGCATTGCCCATGGCGCCGTCAAGCTCGCATCGCGGTGGGTGGGGGAAGGGTGCGACGAGCCGCGTTCAAAGTACTAATCACCAGAACGGGTGAAATGCTGCCCCATTTGCCCCGAAAATAATGCCTCAGTCTTTACTCTGCATTACGATCCATTTACCGAGAGTTGAGAATCCCGCCGCTGCACGCCGTGACCCACGGCCGCGTCCCCACATTCCGCGACCGCGCTGCCCCGGAGGAGACGGGAACCATGTCTGCCTGCGCCCCCACTCGCACCGAAGACCCCTCCCGCAAAAGCCGAAAGCCCCGCACAACTCGAAAGTCCCGAAAGAGCAAGGACCGCCCGTCCCACCGCTTCCGCATCGCGGGCGCCGATCTGTCCGCCTCGATCTCCGTCTTTCTGATCGCGCTGCCGCTCTCCCTCGGCATCGCGCTCGCCACCGGCGCCCCTCTCCAGGCCGGGCTGGTGGCCGCTGCCGTCGGCGGGATCGTCGCCGGCCGGCTCGGCGGGGCGCCGCTTCAGGTCAGCGGTCCCGCCGCCGGGCTGACCGTCGTCACCGCCGATCTGATCCAGCAGTACGGCTGGCGCACCACCTGCGCCATCACCGTCCTCGCCGGAATCGCCCAACTCGGGCTGGCCGCTCTGCGGGTGGCCCGCTCGGCTCTCGCCGTCAGCCCGGCGATCGTGCACGGCATGCTGGCCGGCATCGGCGTCACGATCGCCCTCGCACAACTCCATATCGTCCTCGGCGCCACACCGCAGAGCTCCGCGATCGACAATGTCCGTGCCCTTCCCGCCCAGTTGGCCAACGTTCACCCGGCCGCGCTGTCGGCCAGCGTTCTGACCATTGCCGTACTGGTGGTGTGGGCGCGGATTCCCGGGCACGTGGGTCGAGTCGCACGGAAGATCCCGGCCGCACTCGCCGCGGTGGCAGCAGCGACCACGTTCGCCGTGGTCGCCGGGCTGAGCCTGCCGCGTGTCGATCTGCCGTCCTGGAGCAGCCATGCCCTGCCCGAGCTGCCCCAAGGGCCGGTGCTCGGCATCCTTGCCGCCGTCCTCACCATCACCCTGGTGGCCAGCGTGGAGTCGCTCCTGTCAGCGGTCGCCGTCGACAACCTGGTGGCTGCCCGCAAGGAGCCGGGCGGCCGGATTCCGCGCGCGCGTCTCGACCGTGAGCTGGCGGGGCAGGGGGCGGCGAATGTCGTCGCCGGTGCGCTCGGCGGGCTGCCCGTCACCGGAGTAGCCGTCCGCAGCACCGCCAATGTGTCCGCAGGCGCGGTGAGCCGGAACGCCACGATGCTGCACGGTCTGTGGATCACGGTCGCCGCACTGCTGCTGGTGCCCGTGCTCGATCTGATCCCGCTGGGCGCGCTGGCAGCACTGGTGATGGTCGTGGGCGTACAGATGGTCAGCATCACGCATCTGCGCAGCGTGCGGCGGAACCGGGAGATCCTCGTGTACGCGGCGACGCTGGCGTCGGTCGTGCTCACGGGCGTGCTGGAAGGTGTGGCCATCGGGATCGCGGTGGCCGTCGCGGTGGCTCTGCGCCGGCTGACCCGGACCCGGATCACCACGGAGGACCGGGACGGGGTCCACCTGGTCCGGGCGCGTGGCCAGTTGACGTTTCTGGCCGTGCCGCGGCTGAGCCGGACGCTGGGCCAGGTGCCCCAAGGAGCCCATTGTGTGGTCGAGTTGGACGGTTCCTTCATGGACCATGCGGCGTACGAGGCGCTGCACGGCTGGCAGGCCTCGCACGTCGCGCAGGGCGGGACGGTGGAGTTCACCGGCCGGGCCGGGGGGCGGATCAGCGAGCCGGCCTCGGAGACGCACGGCTGCTGCCGCCCCTGGACACCCTGGCGCAACCATCACTGCGCCGACAACCGCCCCCGGCAGGCGTACGCGCATCAACTGGCCAGCGGGCTCAGCTCGTTCCAGCGCAATACGGCCCCGCTGGTGCGCGACGAGCTGGCGCGGCTGGCGCGCGAGGGGCAGCGGCCCTCGCAGCTCTTCCTCACCTGCGCCGACTCCCGGCTGGTCACCAGCATGATCACGGCCAGCGGCCCGGGCGATCTGTTCACCGTACGCAATGTGGGAAATCTGGTTCCGCTGCCCGGGGCGGAGAGCAGCGACGATTCGGTGGCCGCCGCCATCGAGTACGCCGTCGATGTGCTGGAGGTCGACTCGATCACCATCTGCGGCCACTCGGGCTGCGGCGCGATGCAGTCGCTGCTGAACGGGCCGCCCGCAAGCGTCCAGACCCCGCTGCGGCGCTGGCTGCGGCACGGGCAGCCGAGCCTTGATCGGATGAGGAGCAGGCACCGTTCCTGGGCGAGGATTTCCGGGCGGATGCCCACCGACGCGGTCGAGCAGCTGTGTCTGACGAATGTGGTCCAGCAGTTGGAGCATCTGCGCGCCCATGAATCGGTCGCCAGGCGGCTCGCCGAAGGGAGGCTGGAGCTGCACGGCATGTACTTCCATGTCGGCGAGGCCCAGGCGTATCTCCTCGCGAGCAGCGACGAGCACGAGATCGACGAGGTCTTCGACCGGGTCGCACCTGCTCCTTCGGCTCTGCAGGAGTTGCGCGCCTGAACCGCTCGTCGGCCGCGTCCGTGAGACCGTATGGCCCCTCTTTCCCGCCGCCCGGGGAGGAGGGGCCACCCATAGCTTCACCCACAGCCTCAATAGGTCTAAACCAATTTCCGGAAGGCTCTTGTCACCCGGCCCTCTGGCTGATGAGCTATGGCTTGGGACACATAGGCACATAGGACGCCCTGGGAAAGGGAGATGTCGTGAGTAACGAAAGCCTGGCCAACCTGCTCAAGGAAGAGCGGCGGTTCGCACCGCCGGCGGAGCTGGCCGCGCACGCCAACGTGACGGCGGAGGCGTACGAGCAGGCCAAGGCTGACAGGTTTGGCTTCTGGGCCGAGCAGGCGAGGCGGCTCAGCTGGGCCACCGAACCGACCGAGACCCTCGACTGGACCAACCCGCCCTTCGCGAAGTGGTTCGCGGACGGCACGCTGAACGTGGCGTACAACTGCGTGGACCGCCATGTCGAAGCGGGCAACGGCGACCGGGTCGCCATCCACTTCGAGGGCGAGCCCGGCGACAGCCGCGCGATCACCTACGCCGAGCTCAAGGACGAGGTCTCGCGCGCCGCGAACGCCCTGACCGAGCTCGGTGTCCGCAAGGGCGACCGGGTCGCCGTCTACATGCCGATGATCCCCGAGACGGTCGTGGCGATGCTGGCCTGCGCCCGCATCGGCGCCGCGCACTCGGTGGTCTTCGGAGGCTTCTCCGCCGACGCGCTCGCGACCCGTATCCAGGACGCCGACGCCAAGGTCGTCATCACGGCCGACGGCGGATACCGGCGCGGCAAGCCGGCCGCACTCAAGCCGGCCGTGGACGACGCGATCGACCGCGTCGACAACGTCGAACACGTCCTCGTCGTGCGCCGCACCGGCCAGGACGTCGCCTGGACCGAGGGCCGCGACGCATGGTGGCACGAGCTCGTCGAGCGCCAGTCAACCGAGCACACTCCCGAGGCTTTTGAGGCCGAGCACCCGCTGTTCATTCTCTACACCAGCGGCACCACCGGGAAGCCGAAGGGCATCCTGCACACCTCCGGCGGCTACCTCACCCAGGCGGCGTACACCCACCACGCCGTCTTCGACCTCAAGCCGGAGACGGACGTGTACTGGTGCACGGCCGACGTCGGCTGGGTGACCGGCCACTCCTACATCGCCTACGGGCCGCTCGCCAACGGCGCGACCCAGGTGATGTACGAGGGCACCCCCGACACTCCGCACCAGGGCCGCTTCTGGGAGATCGTGCAGAAGTACGGCGTCACGATCCTGTACACGGCGCCGACCGCGATCCGTACCTTCATGAAGTGGGGAGACGACATCCCCGCCAAGTTCGACCTGTCCTCGCTACGGGTGCTCGGGTCGGTCGGCGAGCCGATCAACCCGGAGGCCTGGATGTGGTACCGCGAGCACATCGGCGGCAACCGCTGCCCGATCGTGGACACCTGGTGGCAGACCGAGACCGGCGCCATGATGATCAGCCCCCTGCCCGGCGTCACCGAGACCAAGCCCGGCTCCGCCCAGCGCGCCCTGCCCGGCATCTCGGCCACCGTCGTGGACGACGAGGCCCACGAGGTTCCGAACGGAGGCGGCGGCTATCTCGTCCTCACCGAGCCGTGGCCTTCGATGCTCCGCACCATCTGGGGCGACGACCAGCGCTACATCGACACCTACTGGTCGCGCTTCGAGGGCAAGTACTTCGCGGGCGACGGCGCCAAGAAAGACGACGACGGCGACATCTGGCTGCTCGGCCGCGTCGACGACGTGATGCTCGTGTCCGGGCACAACATCTCGACGACCGAGGTGGAATCGGCACTGGTCTCGCACCCGAAGGTCGCCGAGGCGGCAGTCGTGGGCGCGGCGGACGAGACGACGGGTCAGGCGATCGTGGCGTTCGTGATCCTGCGTGGTACGGCGAGCGAGGACGAGAACCTGGTGAACGACCTGCGCAACCACGTGGGCGCGACGCTCGGGCCGATCGCGAAGCCGAAGCGGGTGCTGCCGGTGGCGGAGCTGCCCAAGACCCGCTCGGGCAAGATCATGCGGCGGCTGCTGCGGGATGTCGCGGAGAACCGGCAGCTGGGCGACGTCACAACGCTCACGGACTCGTCGGTGATGGATCTGATCCAGACGAAGCTGCCGACGGCGGCAAGCGAGGACTGATTCAGCGCCTGGGGAGGGGTCCGGCCGCGTGCGGCAGGACCCCCCTCGTGTCCGTGTCGGGGCGGGCCCCGACGACCCCGGACGCGGTGACTCCGCGCCGCGGGCGCACGCAACCGCCCGCGACAGCGCGACGCGTGTCCCTTATGCGCCTTAAAGTGAGGCTCACCGGATACGCCCTCGCGCTCTTAGGTAAACTAAGGACCGCGTCAATAACGTAGCAAGAAAACCTAGGTGCGCCGGGAAGTCTGGTCGGCATGTGCTCTGTCCTGCCCACCCGACCGGAGGTCCCCCGACGTGGCCGCGCCCACCTCCACCCCCCGCAAGTTTCTCGGACGTCTCTCCCTTCCTGAGCGGACGTTCGTCACGGACGCGCTGCGGGCCGAGACCGTGGGTGGTGTCCTTCTTCTCGTCGCCGCCGTCGCCGCACTCATCTGGGCCAACACGCCCCTGGGTGACAGCTACGAATCCGTACGCGACTTCCACATAGGCCCCTCCGCCCTCGGCCTCGATCTCTCGATCGAGCACTGGGCCGCCGACGGACTGCTCGCCATCTTCTTCTTCGTCGCCGGGATCGAGCTCAAGCGCGAACTGGTGGCCGGTGAGCTGCGCGAACCCAAGGCCGCCGCGCTGCCCGTGATCGCCGCGGTCTGCGGGATGGCCATGCCCGCGCTCGTCTATCTCGTCGTCACCACTGCCGGCGGCGGGTCCACCGAGGGCTGGGCCGTGCCGACCGCCACCGACATCGCCTTCGCGCTCGCCGTCCTCGCGGTCATCGGCACCTCGCTGCCGTCCGCGCTGCGCGCGTTCCTGCTCACCCTCGCCGTCGTCGACGATCTCTTCGCGATCCTGATCATCGCCGTCTTCTTCACCGACGAGCTGAACTTCGCGGCGCTGGGCGGTGCCGTCGTCGGCCTCGGCGTCTTCTGGCTGCTCCTGCACAAGGGCGTGCGCGGCTGGTACGTGTACGTCCCGATGGCCCTCGTCATCTGGGGGCTGACGTACAACAGCGGCATCCACGCCACCATCGCCGGTGTCGCCATGGGCCTGATGCTGCGCTGCACCAGGCGCGAGGGGGAGGAGCATTCCCCCGGCGAGCGCATAGAGCACCTCGTACGGCCGCTCTCCGCGGGACTCGCCGTACCGCTGTTCGCGCTCTTCTCCGCAGGAGTGGTCGTCTCCGGCGACCTGCTCACCGACGTCTTCACCAAGCCGGAGCCCCTCGGCGTCGTCCTCGGCCTGGTGGTCGGCAAGACCCTCGGCATCTTCGGCGGCACCTGGCTCGCCGCCCGCTTCACCCGGGCCGAACTCAATGAGGATCTGGCGTGGCCGGACGTCTTCGCCGTCGCCGCGCTCGCCGGAATCGGCTTCACCGTCTCCCTCCTCATCGCCGAACTCGCCTTCGCGGGCAGCCCGGTGCTCACCGAGGATGTCAAAGCCGCCGTCCTGATGGGCTCCCTGATCGCCGCCGTGTTCGCCGCGATTCTGCTCAAGCTGCGCGTACGGAAGTACAACGCGCTCGTCGAGGCTGAGGAGCGCGACGAGGACCAGGACGGCATCCCGGACATCTATGAACAGGACAACCCGGAATACCACCTTCGGATGGCTGCGATCTACGAGGAGAAGGCCGCGGAGCACCGTCGCAAGGCCGAACTGGCGGGGGCGTCGCGCGAGGGCGGCGACAGTCCGGCATGATCTGACATCGGAACTGAGATCGGAACTGACATCGGATCCGCCGATGAGGAGAGGGAGTCAGCGATGAGCGACCCCGGCAACACCGCGGCGAACGTCGTCGGCGCCGAGCGCAGTCTCGGCCAGCTGGTCGCCTCGGCGACCGCCGAGATGTCCGCGCTCGTGCACGACGAGATCGCCCTGGCCAAGGCGGAACTGCGGCAGGACGTCAGGCGCGGCGTGATGGGCGGCGCGGCGTTCACTGTCGCGGGAGTGTTCGTGCTCTTCTCGCTGCCGGTGCTGAGCTTCGCGGCGGTGTACGGGATCCACAATCTGGGTCTCGGCCTGGCGTGGTCGTTCCTGATCGTGGGCGGGGCCTATCTGCTGCTCGCGGGGCTGCTCGCGGTGCTGGCCGTGGCCAAGTTCAAGAAGGTCAAGCCGCCGGAGAAGTCCATCGCGTCGGCCAAACAGACGGCCGCCGTACTGCAGGGCGTCAAGCCGCACACCCGCCCGGCGCAGGACAAGGTCGCGGTCTGAGGACCACGGTCGCGGGGCCGTGAGCACCGGCGGAGCATCCTCTGGGTCTCGCCCGTCGCTCCCTCTCGGGTGGGCATGGCGACCGTGGGGTGCTCGGGTGTGGCACGCTCGACTGCATGACGGCCCCTGATACCGGTTCTGGAAGCCCCGTACGCATCGATGGTCCTTGGACCCATCGCGACGTGGCGGCCAATGGTGCGCGCTTCCATATCGCCGAGATGGGCGATGGGCCGCTGGTGTTGCTGCTGCACGGCTTTCCGCAGTTCTGGTGGACCTGGCGGCATCAGCTGACCGCACTCGCCGACGCCGGGTTCCGGGCGGTTGCGATGGATTTGCGGGGCGTGGGCGGCAGCGACCGTACGCCGCGGGGTTACGACCCCGCGAACCTCGCGCTCGACATCACCGGCGTGGTGCGCTCGCTCGGCGAGCCGGACGCGGCGCTGGTGGGCCACGACCTCGGCGGCTATCTGGCGTGGACCGCGGCGGTGATGCGGCCCAAGCTGGTGCGCCGGCTCGCGGTCTCCTCGATGCCGCACCCCCGGCGCTGGCGGTCCGCGATGCTCTCCGACTTCTCGCAGAGCCGGGCGGGCTCGTACATCTGGGGCTTCCAGCGGCCATGGATTCCGGAGCGTCAGCTCGTCGCGGACGACGCGGCCTTGGTGGGCCGGCTCATCCAGGACTGGTCCGGGCCGCAGCTGCCGGAGGCGGACGAGATCGACGTCTACCGGCGGGCGATGAGCATCCCGTCGACGGCGCACTGCTCGATCGAGCCGTACCGGTGGATGGTGCGGTCGATGGCGCGGCCGGACGGGATCCAGTTCAACCGCCGGATGAAGCGCCCGGTGCGGGTGCCTACGCTGCATCTGCACGGCTCGCTGGACCCGGCGATGCGGACGCGCAGCGCGGCGGGCTCGGGCGAGTACGTGGAAGCGCCGTACCGCTGGCGGCTGTTCGACGGCCTCGGCCACTTTCCTCACGAGGAGGATCCGGCCGGGTTCTCCAAGGAACTCATCGCCTGGCTGAAGGACCCGGAGCCCGACCGCTAGCCCGGTGGGTTCCCGTGCACCCACAACCTTGAACGCTTGTACGACGAACAGCCAATTGCCCGGCGCATAGGCCAATTGGCCGCCCCCGGCGCGGTTACCGACCATGGGGCACGGGCACACGTCGGTGTATGGGCTGGACGTACGACTACGGTGACGCAGCACGCAACCGCCGCTCGGCCAACGGGCCGGTCACCCGCGAGAGGGGTGGCCCCCAAGGTGAGGGCCATGAGTATCCCGGGCAGGGGATCGGCATTCCGCGCATCCTGCGCCGCCGGGCCCGCTGGGTCTCGGCGCGGCTGCGGCATACCCGCGGCTGACGCCCAGGCGGCTCAGGGCTGACCCGTACAGCTCCTCGTACGGCCTAGCGCCGCCCCGTACAGCACCCCGTACGGCTGACCGCTACAGCGCGCACTCCTGGCTGTCGACCTGCTGGTTCGCGGTCAGGCCGAACGAGATGTCCTCGCGGATCTCGTCGACCGACAGCGCGTAACCGGTGTCCGGGTCGTCCAGCGAACGGGCGAAGATCACGCCGTACACCCTGCCGTCGGGCGTGAGCAGCGGGCCGCCGGAGTTGCCCTGACGGACCGTCGTGAACAGGGAGTAGACGTCACGGCGCACCGTGCCGCGGTGGTAGATGTCCGGGCCGTTGGCGTTGATCCGGCCGCGGACGCGGGCCGAGCGCACGTCGTACGAGCCGTTCTCCGGGAAGCCCGCGACGATCGCGCTGTTGCCGCTGCGGGCGTCGGTGTCGGCGAACTGGAGCGGTCGCGCCTTCAGATCGGGCACGTCCAGTACGGCGATGTCGCGCTGCCAGTCGTAGAGCACGACCTTCGCGTCGTACAGCTTGCCCTCACCGCCGATCTGGACGGTCGGCTCGTCCACGCCGCCGACGACATGCGCATTGGTCATCACGCGGCGGTCGGAGAAGACGAAGCCCGTGCCTTCGAGCACCTTGCCGCAGCTCTGGGCCGTGCCGACGACCTTGACGATGGACCGCTGGGCGCGGGCGGCCACCGGGCTGCCCGCGAGCGCCGGGTCGGGCGCCTGGACCTCGGTGATGGGCTCGTTCGAGAACGGGCTGAAGACCTGCGGGAAGCCGTTCTGCGCGAGAACGGAGGAAAAGTCCGTGAACCAGGTGTTCGCCTGACTGGGCATCACCCGGGAGACCCCGAGCAGCACCTTGGAGCTGCGGACCTCCTTGCCGAGCGTCGGCAGGGCGGTTCCGGCGAGTGCGGAACCGATCAGCCACGCGACCAGCAGCATCGCCACGACGTTGACCAGCGCGCCCCCGGTCGCGTCCAGGGCACGCGCGGGCGTCCAGGTGATGTACCGGCGGAGTTTGTTGCCGAGGTGGGTGGTGAAGGCCTGCCCCACCGAGGCGCAGACGATCACGATGACGACGGCCACGACCGCTGCCGTGGTGGACACGTCGGAATCGTTCGTCAGCTGACCCCAGAGCACGGGCAGCAGATACACGGCGACGAGACCGCCACCGAGGAAACCGATCACCGAAAGGATGCCGACGACGAAACCCTGTCGGTAGCCGACGATCGCGAACCACACGGCGGCGACCAGCAACAGAATGTCCAGCACGTTCACCGTCATTTGCCTCGCAGATTCGTCGGCGCCTGCTCCGTCCGGCTGGAGCGGCTGGGTTCAGCCTGTCATGAGCGCCAGTCGAGCGGGACCTGCTTGGCGCGGTCCCATGGTCGTTCCCATCCGGCGAAATGCAGAATGCGGTCGATCACACCCGCGGTAAAACCCCAGACCAGAGCCCCCTCGACCATAAACGCCGGACCGCTGTGCCCGCTCGGGTGCACGGCCGTCGCACGGTTGGCCGGGTCCGTGAGATCCACCACGGGCACGGTGAAGACCCGCGCGGTCTCGGCGGGGTCGACCGCTCCGACCGGGCTCGGGGTGCGCCACCATCCCAGTACGGGCGTGACGACGAAACTGCTCACCGGGATGTAGAGCTTGGGCAGCACGCCGAAGATCTGGACGCCCGCCGGGTCGAGGCCGGTCTCCTCCTCGGCCTCGCGCAGCGCGGCACGGAGCGGCCCGGTGGTGGCCGGATCGCCGTCCTCGGGATCGAGCGCACCGCCGGGGAAGGAGGGCTGCCCGGGATGCGAGCGCAGGCTCCCGGCGCGCTCCATGAGCAGCAGCTCGGGCCCCTTGTCACCCTCGCCGAGCAGGATCAGGACGGCGGACTGCCGACCGCGGCCGCTCTCGGGCGGCAGAAAACGGCTGAGCTGCTCGGGCTCGACGGTGTCCGCGGCGCGCACGACGGGGTCGAGCCAGGCGGGCAGACCGTCGGTGGTGACGACCACCTCGTGGTCGTAGTTCTGCTCGTACGTCTCTTCTCCTGCGCGCATCATCGGCACCCCTCGTTCACAACGCCTCGGGGCGCGTGGATCGTTCCGTCGCTCCTTCTCGGGGACGTCACCCGCCCGCCCCGAGCGGCGGGGCCGGCTTGCCCGGGTAGTCCGGGGGCGGGTTCAGGCGCTGGCCGGGCTGGCCGCCCTTCTCGTACTTGAGCAGCTTCTTCGCCTTCTCGGGGTCCGTCTCGCCCTCTCCGTACGCCGGGCAGAGGTGCGCGATCGGGCAGACGCCGCAGGCGGGCTTGCGGGCGTGGCACATACGGCGGCCGTGGAAGATCACCCGGTGCGAGAGCATCGTCCACTCGCTCTTGGGGAAGATCGCGGCCATCTCCGCCTCGATCTTCACCGGGTCCTCCTGCTCGGTGAGCTTCCAGCGGCGCACCAGGCGCTGGAAGTGGGTGTCGACGGTGATGCCGGGCACTGAGAACGCATTGCCGAGGACCACGAACGCCGTCTTGCGGCCCACTCCCGGCAGTTTCACCAGGTCGTCGAGGCGGCCGGGGACCTTGCCGCCGAAGTCGTCGCGGATCGCGGTGGCGAGGCCCATGATCGACTTGGTCTTGGCCCGGAAGAACCCTGTCGGGCGGATGAGCTCCTCGACCTCCTCCGGATTCGCGGCGGCGAGATCCTCGGGTGTCGGGTACTTCGCGAAGAGCGCGGGCGTGGTCTGGTTCACCCGCAGGTCCGTCGTCTGGGCGGACAGGACCGTGGCGACGAGCAGCTCGAAGGGGTTGGTGAAGTCCAGCTCCGGGTGGGCGTACGGATAGACCTCGGCGAGCTCCCGATTGATCCGGCGCGCGCGGCGGACCATGGCCAGCCGCGATTCCGGTTTGGGCGATTTGCTCGTTTTCTTAGGGCCGAGCGAGGACTGTTCGCCCACAGCGGAATTCTGCTTTCCGGACACGCTCCCAGCCCCCTTGGCCTGCGCTCTCACCGGCGAATTGGACACCCGGTCAGCCTACGGGCCCGCACTGACATCCGCCCCGGTCACAGCCAATCAGGACCCAATCGGGCCCCTGCCGCACGAACAGGCGCTCCAGTGCGTCAGACTTGGTGTGATTGATCGCACGGTTTTACGGCCAGGGATCCGACCTGCGCCCGCACCTCGGGTGCGTGGTCCGGCATCATGGGCCACGGTCCCTGAGCAGGTCGACAAGGAGAGAACACGTGGACGACGTTCTGCGGCGCGCCCCGCTCTTCGCGGCGCTCGATGACGAGCAGGCCGCGGAGCTCCGCGCCTCGATGAGTGAAGTGACGCTCGCCCGCGGCGACGCGCTCTTCCACGAGGGCGACCCCGGCGACCGCCTCTACGTGGTAACCGAAGGCAAGGTCAAGCTCCACCGCACGTCCCCCGACGGCCGCGAGAACATGCTCGCCGTCCTCGGCCCGGGCGAGCTGATCGGCGAGCTGTCCCTCTTCGACCCCGGCCCGCGCACCGCGACCGCCACCGCGCTGACCGAGGTGAAGCTCCTCGGCCTCGGCCACGGCGATCTGCAGCCCTGGCTGAACGCCCGGCCGGAGGTGGCCACCGCGCTGCTGCGCGCCGTCGCCCGGCGACTGCGCAAGACCAACGACCAGATGTCCGACCTGGTCTTCTCCGACGTACCGGGCCGTGTGGCCCGTGCGCTCCTGGACCTGTCGCGCCGCTTCGGCGTGCAGTCGGAGGAGGGCATTCACGTCGTCCACGACCTGACCCAGGAAGAGCTGGCCCAGCTGGTCGGCGCCTCCCGCGAGACCGTGAACAAGGCGCTGGCCGACTTCGCGCAGCGCGGCTGGCTGCGGCTGGAGGCGCGGGCCGTGATCCTGCTGGATGTGGAGCGCCTCGCCAAGCGTTCGCGCTGAGTCGTCTCGTACGGGAAGGGCCGCCCCCACCGGGAGCGGCCCTTCCCGCATGTCTGCCTCAGTTCTTGGTGCCGTCCACGATCAGCGGGTTGGCGCTTCCGCCGCCGCAGGGCACGGCGTACACCGGGTGCTTCGCCGCCGCCTCCTTGAAGGCGTCGATGCACTGGTTGGTCAGCACCTTGTCGGTGAGCGAGTTGTTCAGGATCTTGTTGGCCCTGGCGATGCCCTCGGCCTCGATCCGGCGGCGCTCGGCCTCCGCCTTGGCCGTGCGTGCCGCTTCCGTCGCCCGCTCGGTCGCCTGCTGCTGCTGGATCTTGCGGTCGATCTGGTCCTGGAGCCGGTCGGACGGCTTCACATTGCGCAGATTGACGGTGGTGACGTCGATCCCGCGGGGGGCGAGCCGCTCCTTGATCCGGTCGGCGATCTCGCTGTTGATCGTCTCCCGGGCCGAGCTGTAGCCCTCTTCGCTGGTGTGGCGGGCGAAGACGTTACGGACGATCTCCCGGCTGTCCGGGAAGACCAGGCGCTGCTGAATCGCGTCCTCGCTGCCCGCGAGCCGGTAGAGCTCGACGGCCTTGGCGGGCGTCACCGCCCACTTCACGGTGAGCTCCGCGTACATCACACCGCCCTGCGAGGAGCGCACCTCGACCACTTCCTTGTCGGAGAGGTTGAGGTCCACGGGGCGGGTGGAGAAGGTCGTGACGTTGGTGAAGGGTGAGGTGATGTTCACCCCCGGCGTCATGGGCGAGCCGACCTTGCCGAAGGTGACCGGGACGCCCACCTCATAGGCGCTGATGACATGCACACAGCTGGCGATCCCCGCGAAGAGGCCCGCGAGCAGCGCCCCGAGCGCGCCGAGCTTGAGCCCGCGCTTTTCGCTGCCGCGGCCGACGAAGAACAGCACGGCTGCCACGATGACGAGCAGGATGAAGAGCACGAACACGCTGGTCCCCCCAGGAACGGTGTCGATAAGTAAGCGGAGCGTAAAGCACGGGCCAATGAACCCGTCGCCTGGGGGCCTGCCGGCGGTTTCCGGCCGGAACAGGGTTCAGATCAGGACAGGACTCGGATCAGGACGGGTTCAGATCAGGCCGTGCTCGCGCAGATACTCCAGCTGCGCCCGCACCGACAGCTCCGCCGCCGGCCACAGCGACCTGTCCACGTCCGCGTACACGTGCGCCACCACATCGGCCGCGCTGACGTGCCCGTCCTCGACGGCCGTCTCCACCTGGGCGAGGCGGTGCGCCCGGTGGGCCAGATAGAACTCGACCGCGCCCTGTGCGTCGTCGAGCACGGGCCCGTGGCCCGGCAGGACCGTGTGCACCCCGTCGTCGACCGTGAGCGAGCGCAGCCTGCGCAGTGAGTCGAGGTAGTCGCCGAGCCGCCCGTCCGGGTGGGCGACGACCGTCGTGCCGCGCCCGAGGATCGTGTCGCCGGTCAGTACGGCCCGGTCGGCCGGCAGATGGAAACAGAGCGAGTCGGCGGTGTGGCCCGGCGTCGGGACGACCCGCATTTCGAGGCCGCCGACCCGGATCACCTCGCCCGCGGCGAGCCCTTCGTCGCCGAGCCGCAGCGCTGGGTCGAGGGCGCGGACCTTCGTACCCGTCAGCTCCGCGAACCGGACGGCGCCCTCCGCGTGGTCGGGGTGGCCGTGGGTGAGCAGGGTCAGGGCGACCCGCTTGCCCGCCTTCTCGGCGGTCGCGACGACGGTCTGCAGATGGCCGTCGTCGAGAGGGCCCGGGTCGATGACGACGGCGAGCTCGGAGTCGGGCTCGGAGACGATCCAGGTGTTCGTGCCGTCGAGGGTCATGGCGGAGGCATTGGGCGCGAGGACATTCATGGCGCGTGCGGTGGCAGGCCCCGAGAGCACGCCTCCGCGCGGCTGCCCGGGCAGAGCGGCTGCTTCGGTCATCGCGCACCTCCGGCACGCCGCCGTATGGCGGCGTTCTCCGTCATCGCGAGCCCTCCGTCGGGATGTGCTTGGTGAACTCGTCGTGGCCCGGCCAGCTCAGCACGAGCTGCCCCTGGTCGTCCAGCCGTGCCTGGGCCAGTACGGGAGTGAGGTCCTGCTCCCCGGCGGCGGCGAGCGCGTCCGCGGCCGCCCGGTACGGCTCCAGCGCCCGCAGCGTGGCGACCGTGGGCGGCATCATCAGCAGATCGCCCTTGTCGTAGCCCGCGGCCCCTTCGGCCGGGCGGATCCAGACGGTGCGGTCCGCCTCCGTCGACGCGTTCCGCGTCCGCTGGCCCTCGGGCAGGGCGGCCACGAAGAACCAGGTGTCGTAGCGCCGCGGCTCGAACTCGGGGGTGATCCACCGCGCCCATGCGGCAAGGAGGTCCGAGCGCAGTACCAGGCCCCGCCGGTCCAGAAAGTCCGCGAAGGAGAGCTCCCGCTCGACCAGCGCCCGCCGGTCGGCCTCCCAGTCGTCGCCCGTCGTGTCGCCGACGACCGTGCCGGGCGTCTCGCCCGCGAGAAGGACCCCCGCCTCCTCGTACGTCTCGCGCACGGCCGCGCACACGATGGCCTGGGCCGATGCCTGGTCCACGCCGAGACGGTCGGCCCAGGTCTGCAGCGAGGGACCCGCCCAGCGCACCAGATGGTCGTGGTCGCGCGGGTCGACGCCGCCGCCGGGATAGGCGTACGCGCCTCCGGCGAAGGCCATGGAGGCGCGTCGGCGCAGCATGTGGACGGCGGGGCCGTCCGCGGCGTCGCGCAACAGCATCACGGTCGCAGCCCGCTTCGGCGTCACGGCGGTGAGCTCACCGCTCGCGAGTGCGCGAATCCGGTCCGGCCACTCCGGCGGGTACCACTGACCATTGGACATGGCCGGAGGCTATCCGCTCTCGTCGGGATGTTCGAGGGGCGGCCGTGAGTGCCGCCCCTCGAACCGCCCCTGGAACCGTGCCTCAGGTGCCCGGGCTCAGGTGCCGGCGTTGGAGTTGCCGCGGAGCTTCACATTCGCGGTACTCGCGTTCTTGATCGCCGTTTCGACCTGGGCCATCGACGAACCCGAGCCGATCCCGGGCACGGTCGCCGAGTTCACCGCGTACAGAGTGAACGTGTACGGGTGCGTCGAGCCTCCGGGGCACGGCCCGAAGAACTTCTGCGCGTTCGCCCCGCTGCCCATCGCCTTCTGCTTGGCGCCGTCCTGGCCGGGGACGTCGAAGCCCGATCCGAGACCCTCGGGGAGGGCGAGCTTGGCCGCCGGGATGTCCCAGATCGCCCAGTGCAGCTTGTTTCCGCTGTTGGCGACGTCGGCGAAGACGATGGCGTAGCTCTTCGCCCCGGAGCTTCCCGCGCCCCAGGCCAGCGGCGGCGACGGATCCTGGCCCGCCGTACCGTCCCCGGCGCAGGTGTACTTCGCCGGGATGGTGGCGTCGTCGTTGAAGGCGCTGCTGGTCAGCTTGAACTCGCCGGGCTGCGGATTGCCGCCCGAGTAGACGATGTCGATCAAGAGGACCCGGTCGTTGCCCGCCGTGCCGTCCTTGTCGGTCGACGTGGTGAGCCAGATGTCGCCGTCGTGGTCGACCTCGACGGTGCGCAGCCGGTCGTAGGTGCCCTGGAAGTACGTCTTCTGGTCCACCAGGTTCGAATTCGCGTCGATGCGCAGCCGGTAGACGCGCTCGCCGACGGTGGTGGCGACGAAGACGTGGTCGTTGATGATGGTCAGGCCGCTGGGTGAGGCCGAGGAGGTGGGCCAGGTCTTCTTGGGTGCGATGTAGCCGGAGCAACTTCCGCTGGTGCCCTCGCAGTTGGGCCAGCCGTAGTTGCCGCCCTTCTGGATCAGGTTGACCTCGTCCATGGTGCTGTTGCCGAACTCCGCCTGCCACAGGCGGCCCTGGGAGTCGAAGTCCAGGCCCTGGGGGTTGCGGTGGCCTAGCGACCAGACGGCGTTGCCGAAGGGGTTGTCCGAGGGGACGGTGCCGTCGGGGTTGATGCGCAGGATCTTGCCGTTGAGCGAGTTCTTGTCCTGCGCCCGGCTGCCGCTCTGGGCGTCGCCCATCGACGCGTACAGCTTGCCGTCCGGACCGAAGCGCAGCCGTCCGCCGTTGTGGAAGCGGCTCTTCTCCATGCCCTGGAGCAAGATCTTGTAGTCGCTGAGCGCGTTGTTCTCGTACTTCATCCGCACGATGCGGTTGCCCTCGGACGCGGAGTGGGTGAAGTAGAGATAGTGGTCCGTCGTGAAGCTGGGGCTGATCTCGATGCCGAGCAGTCCGCCCTCACCGCCTGTGCCGACCGCGTTGGGGACCTTGCCGATCAGCGTCTTCTGGCCCGACTTGGTGAGCCGGTAGACGTTGAAGGTGTTCCGCTCGGTGTAGATGCCGGAGCCGTCGGGGAGGAAGCCCAGGCCCCAGGCCACGTCCACGCCACTGGCGAGGGTGGAGACGGTACCCGGGTCGGGGACGCCGCCGGGCTGGCTGCCGCCGGTCGTGACAGTGATCTCCGGGCCGAACTCGGACTTGTTGCCCTTCAGGTCGAAGGCCCTGACCTTGAATTTGTACGCGGTGTTGGCCTTCAGGCCCGCGATGGTCGTCGACGCGGAGTCGGAGGTTCCGGCGGCCGCGCCGTCGCGGTAGATGTCGTACCCGGTGACCTTCACATTGTCCGTGGAGGGGTTCCAGGCGAGGTCGACGCTGGTCGCGGTCTTTCCGGTGGAGCGCAGACTGCCCGGGATGCTCGGCGCCTCGTTGTCCGGCGGGGCGGGCAGGGTGGCGATGGTGACGGCGTTGCTCGCGGCCGAGACATTGGCTGCGGCGTCACGGGCGAACACCGTCCAGTCGTACGAGGTCTCGGGGTTGAGGCCCTCCACCGTGGCGGCGAGCGTGCTGCCGTCGACGCTCTTCATCAGCTGGCCGTGCTGGTAGATGTCGTAGCCGATGACCTTGACGTTGTCGGTGGACGCGTCCCAGGCCAGCGAGACCGTGCTCGCGGTCGGCTCCTTGTCCTTGCGCAGATTGGCGGGCGGAGTCGGCTTCTCGGTGTCGGCCGGGCCGCTCGCGGTGACGGTGAGCTTGTCCAGGTTCGGGCCGTCGCCCGCGGAGGTGGTGGCGCGGATCTTGTTGGCACCCGCCTTGAGCGCCGCGTTGGCGGTGACGGTCTTCCAGGTGGTCCAGGCGCCGGTGACGGGGAAGGCGAGGTCGTCGGCGACCGAGGTGCCGTTCACCGTGATGTCCATCGCGCGGCTCGCGGTGGAGCCGTTGGCATAGCGGAAGTCCAGCTTGGCGCCCGCGGCCTGCGCGGAGTCGACGGTGAATTCCACGGAGGCGCCCGCCACGGCCTGGAAGTTGACGAAGCCGGTGCCGGAGTACCCGGAGTGGTTGGACTCGACGGCGCCCTGGGAGATCGTCCCGGACTCGGCCTCGTAGTCGGTGCCTGCCTGGCCGTCGGCGGGAGTGACGTCGATGAAGTCCAGGTTGGGGCCGCCCTCGGTGGCGGTGGCGGTGGCGCGGACGGTGTTGGTGCCCGCCTTGAGCGTGACCGTGGTGGTCACGGTGGACCAGGTGGTCCAGGCGCCGGTGGGCTGGAAGGCCAGATTGGCCGCGGCGGCGCTGCCGTTGACCGATATGTTCAGCGGGCGGTTGCCGGTGGTGCCGTTGGCGAAGCCGAGGGCCAGGGTGGCGCTGCCCGCGGCGGGGGCGTCCACGGTGAACTCGACATAGCCGCCGGCGACATTGGTGTAGTTGACGAAGCCGGTGCCGGAGAATCCGGTGTGGTTGGACTCGGCGGCGCCCTGGGAGATGGCTGCCGATTCGGCTTCATAGCGGACGGGTGCGGCGTTCACGGTCGTTCGGGCGGCGGGCTGGGCAGTGCTCAGGGCCGGAAGGGCCACGGTTAACGCTGCGGTGGCCGCGGCCACGAGGGCAGCGCCGACCGATCTGCGCGACTGGCGGGGGGTTGGTGCCACGGATCCCTCCTGCGTTCAGATGGTTAGGAAACGTTCCTAACCATGGACAGGTCACACCCGTCGACGCGTCCACGTCAAGAGAGATGCAAGGGAATACCGAAGACGAGTGTGGCCCCGCATCCGCCGGAAAACCGGCGGACACGGGGCCACATACGGCGCTTGACCAGGAGCTTCGGCTCCGTACAAGCTCCGCTCCGTGCTGAACGATCAGTCAGTCCCGCACGGTGCGTCAGTCCTGAACGGCGTGTCAGTCCTGAACGGCGCGTCAGTCCTGGACGAGCTCCACCTGGATCTCGACCTCGACCGGTGCGTCCAGCGGCAGCACCGCGACGCCCACCGCGCTGCGCGCGTGCACACCCTTGTCACCGAACACCGCGCCGAGCAGCTCGCTGGTGCCGTTGAGCACGGCGGGCTGTCCGGTGAAGTCCGCGGCCGAAGCGACAAAGCCGACAACCTTCACGACGCGGGCGATCCGGTCCAGGTCGCCGACGACCGATTTCACGGCGGCCAGCGCGTTCAGCCCACAGGTGCGCGCAAGCTCCTTGGCCTCCTCGGGGGTGACCTCGGCGCCCACCTTGCCGGTGACCGGAAGTTTGCCCTCCACCATCGGGAGCTGGCCCGCGGTGTAGACGTACGCACCCGACCTCACAGCCGGCTGGTACGCGGCCAGCGGCGGCACGACCTCCGGCAGCGTCAGCCCGAGCTCGGCGAGCTTCGCCTCGACAGCGCCGCTCACGACTGCTTCTCCCGCTTCAGATACGCCACGAGCTGCTCGGGGTTGTTCGGCCCGGGAACGACCTGGACGAGCTCCCAGCCGTCCTCGCCCCAGGTGTCCAGAATCTGCTTGGTCGCGTGCACGAGAAGGGGCACGGTCGCGTATTCCCACTTGGTCATGGAGCCGACTGTAGCCGCACCTGCCGCCCGCCTCGTGACGCAGCCCGCAGGCAGCCTCCTGCATGGGCGACAGCCCGACTGGTTAGGCTCGAATACGTGAGCAGGCTCCAGGTCGTCAGCGGCAAGGGTGGTACCGGTAAGACGACGGTGGCCGCCGCCCTCGCGCTGGCCCTCGCAACCGAGGGAAAGCGCACTCTCCTTGTCGAGGTCGAGGGCAGACAGGGCATCGCACAGCTCTTCGAGACGGAGGCGCTTCCTTACGAGGAGCGGAAAATCGCCGTCTCGTCGGGCGGCGGCGAGGTGTTCGCGCTGGCCATCGACGCCGAGCGCGCGCTCCTCGACTACCTCCAGATGTTCTACAAACTGGGCAGCGCGGGCCGCGCGCTCAAAAAGCTCGGCGCGATCGACTTCGCGACGACCATCGCGCCCGGTGTCCGGGACGTACTGCTGACCGGCAAGGCCTGCGAGGCCGTACGCCGCAGGACCAAGCAGGGCCCGTACGTCTACGACTACGTGGTGATGGACGCCCCGCCCACCGGCCGCATCACACGCTTCCTCAATGTGAACGACGAGGTGGCGGGCCTGGCCAAGTTCGGCCCGATACACAATCAGGCCCAGGCCGTGATGCGCGTACTCAAGTCCCCCGAGACCGCGGTCCATCTGGTGACGCTCCTTGAGGAGATGCCCGTCCAGGAGACCGCGGACGGCATCGCCGAGCTGCGCGCCGCCGACCTGCCCGTCGGCAAGGTCATCGTGAACATGGTGCGCCCCCACATCCTCGACGAGGAGGCGGTGCGCCACGCCGCGGGCGACCGGCGCGCGGACATCGCCAAGGCGCTGACGACGGCGGGCGTCAGCGGCTCGGCGAAGCTCGTCACTCCGCTCCTGGAGCAGGCCGCCGACCACGCCCAGCGCGTGGAGCTGGAGCGCGAGCAGCGCGCGGCACTGGCCGGCCTCGGCCTGCCGACGTACGAACTCCCCCTGCTGAGCGAGGGAGTCGACCTGGCGGGGCTCTACCGGCTGTCGAAGGAACTGCGGAAGCAAGGAACCGGCTCATGACCCTGGACGCGGCGGCCGCTCTGGAAGTCGACCCGCTGATCGACGACCCCGCGACCCGCATCATCGTG
Organism: Streptomyces sp. NBC_00322; assembly: GCF_036147535.1. NCBI lineage: Bacteria > Bacillati > Actinomycetota > Actinomycetes > Kitasatosporales > Streptomycetaceae > Streptomyces > Streptomyces sp. NBC_00322. The sequence goes on from NZ_CP108019.1 coordinate 4,143,498, forward strand.
TGCTGCGGCGCGGGAGGCGTCGGCAAGACCACGACCGCCGCGGCCCTTGGCGTACGGGCGGCAGAGCGCGGCCGCAAGGTCGTCGTCCTCACCATCGACCCGGCCCGCAGGCTCGCCCAGTCCATGGGCATCGACTCCCTGGACAACACCCCGCGCCGGGTCAAGGGCATCGAGGGCGAGGGCGAACTGCACGCCATGATGCTCGACATGAAGCGGACCTTCGACGAGATCGTCGAGGCCCACGCGGACGCCGAGCGGGCCCGGGCGATCCTGGAGAACCCCTTCTACCAGTCCCTGTCGGCCGGTTTCGCGGGCACGCAGGAGTACATGGCGATGGAGAAGCTGGGGCAGCTGCGCGCGCGTGACGAGTGGGACCTGATCGTCGTCGACACTCCGCCCTCGCGCTCGGCGCTGGACTTCCTCGATGCGCCCGGGCGTCTCGGGTCCTTCCTGGACGGGAAGTTCATCAAGCTGCTGATGGCGCCGGCGAAGATGGGCGGCCGGGCGGGGATGAAGTTCCTCAATGTCGGCATGTCGATGATGACGGGGACGCTCGGCAAACTGCTCGGCGGTCAACTCCTTCGCGATGTGCAGACGTTCGTCGCCGCGATGGACACCATGTTCGGCGGCTTCCGCACCCGCGCCGATGCCACCTACCGGCTGCTGCAGGCACCCGGAACGGCCTTCCTGGTGGTCGCGGCGCCGGAGAGGGACGCGCTGCGGGAGGCGGCGTACTTCGTGGAGCGGCTGGCGGCGGAGGAGATGCCGTTGGCCGGCCTGGTGCTCAACCGGGTCCATGGCAGCGGCGCCGCCCGTCTGTCGGCCGAGCGGGCGCTGGCGGCCGCAGAAAATCTTGACGAGGGCCGCATTGTGGATCAAAGGTCCGGGAAGACTGGTGTTCGTGACTCCACGGCCGCCTCTCCCGAATCCCAGCCCGTGGACGGCACCCCCGTGGACGGCACGACTCTCGAGGAACACACCCCCGCGGACCACACCACAGAACAGCTGACGGCGGGTCTGCTGCGCCTGCACGCAGAACGGATGCAGGTGCTCGCGCGCGAACAGCGCACGCGCGACCGTTTCACCGCGCTCCACCCCGAGGTGGCGGTGGCCCAAGTGCCCGCCCTGCCCGGCGATGTACACGATCTCGCGGGGCTGCGGGCCATCGGTGACCGGCTCGCGACCGGCGGTTCCGCTCCGGCCGGAGCTGTGTAGTCGGACGCCGTGTACACAGACACAGACGCCGTGAAGACAAGCGCCGTATGAGACGCCGTATGAGAAGCGCCGTGTAAACAAACAGCGGTGGGCTACCCCACCGCTGCGTACGTCTCGTATGTCTCGTCGTCGTCGAGGCCCACGGGCAGGATGCCCGCGCTGCGCTCGTACTCCGTACGCGCGGTCTCGAGCAGCCTGCGCCAGGAGGTGACCGTGGGACGCCTGCGCAGCAGTGCGCGCCGTTCCCGCTCGGTCATTCCACCCCAGACGCCGAACTCGACGCGATTGTCGAGCGCATCGGCCAGGCACTCGGTCCGCACCGGACAACCGGTGCACACCGCCTTGGCCCTGTTCTGCGCTGCCCCTTGTACGAACAGTTCATCCGGATCGGTAGTGCGGCAGGCTGCCTGCGCACTCCAGTCGGTTACCCAGCCCATGCCGGCGCCGTCCTCTCCCGAATCGAGGCTCCCCCACGGCGGCAGCGGCATATTCACCGCTGCCAGTTGAGGACGTTACGGAAGGTGGGCACAGCGCAACACCCCCTTCGGGCCCAATCTTGAATGGCCCGAACGGACTATGCGTACGCGGCAGATCACCCAGGGGAGTGAGCTGGGGGCATACATCACTATCCCGACAAAACAGGACAGGTTAGTTGAGTCACAACGGACTTCGGGCGACGCATGAGGCGGATTCGGACAGCGGCCCGCCAGCTTCGGGTACAGCGGGAATCCGGGAAGGCCTTGATGCAGAACCGCACTGCTGTGACAGTTGTGAGCAGCTTAGGCCAAGGCATATACGCGTGTCCGGCGAATGAGAACGTAGGCTGCCCCCATGCCAAAGAAGCGCTCCGGCGGAGGTCTGACAGGGACCCAGCAGGCCGCCAAGTTCCTCGGTGTCAGCGTGCTCTCCGGAGCCGTGCTGGCAGGCATCGCCCTGCCCGCCGTCGGTGCGCTGGGCCTCGCGGCCAAGGGGACGGTCAAGGGATTCGACGAGATCCCGGCCAATCTCAAGACTCCGCCGCTGAGTCAGCGCACCACGATCCTGGACTCGCAGGGCGGGCAGATCGCCACGGTCTACTCACGCGACCGCACGGTGGTGTCGCTCAAGGACGTCTCCCCGTACATGCAGCAGGCGATCGTCGCGATCGAGGACTCACGCTTCTACGAGCACGGCGCGATCGACCTCAAGGGCGTCCTGCGCGCGCTCAACCGCAACGCCCAGTCGGGCGGCGTCTCCCAGGGCGCCTCGACCCTGACCCAGCAGTATGTGAAGAACGTCTTCGTCGAGGAGGCAGGCGACGACCCCGACAAGGTCGCCCAGGCCACCCAGCAGACGATCGGCCGCAAGATCCAGGAACTGAAGTACGCGATCCAGGTCGAGGAAGAGCTGGGCAAGAAGAAGATCCTGGAGAACTACCTCAACATCACCTTCTTCGGGCAGCAGGCGTACGGCATCGAGGCCGCCTCCAAGCGCTACTTCTCCAAGTCCGCCAAGAACCTGAAGCTGGAGGAGGCGGCGATGCTCGCGGGCATCGTGCAGTCCCCCAGCCGCTACGACCCGGTCAACGACACACAGGAGGCGACCAAGCGTCGCAACACCGTGCTGCAGCGCATGGCCGACGTCCACGACATCACCCAGGCGGAAGCGGACAAGGCGAAGGCGGCGCCGATCGGCCTGAAGGTCAGCAAACCGAAGAACGGCTGCATCACGGCCGTCAGCGGCGCGGGCTTCTTCTGTGACTACGTACGCGAGGTGTTCCTGTCCGACCCGGTCTTCGGCAAGACCAAGGAGGACCGGGCCAAGGTCTGGAACCAGGGCGGCCTGACGATCAAGACGACGCTCGACCCGCAGGCTCAGAAGTCGGCCCAGAAATCGATCAAGGAACACGTCTACAAGACGGACGACGTCGCCACCGCGGTGACGATGGTCCAGCCCGGCACCGGCAAGATCGTGGCGATGGGCCAGTCCAGGCCGTACGGCTTCGGCAAGACCGAGACTCAGATCAACTACTCGGTCAACCAGGGCATGGGCGGCTCGAACTACGGCTTCCCGGTCGGCTCGACCTTCAAGCCCTTCGTGGCGGCGGCGGCGATAGAGCAGGGCAAGCCGCCGACGCAGGTGTATCCGGCGCCGTACGAGATGCCCTACCCCTCCCAGGTGGCGACCTGCAGCGGAAAGCCGTGGGTCAACCTCGGCAACCAGCGGCTCAAGAACGAGAACGAGAAGGAGGTCGGTCCGTACGCCCTCAAGGAGGCGATGGCGAAGTCGGTCAACACCTACTTCGTTCAGATGATCGCCGAGATCGGCCTCTGCCCGGTCATGGAGATGACGCAGAAGCTCGGCGTGGTGCAGGGCAGCGGCAAGAAGCTCCCCGAGGAGCCCTCGGCGCTCACCCTGGGCTCCACCGGTATCTCGCCGCTGACCGTGGCCAACGCGTACGCGACCTTCGCCAACCGCGGCACGTACTGCACCCCGACCGCGATCGAGTCGATCGAGACGGCCGACCGCAAGAACCTCGAGGTCCCGAAGTCCACCTGCGGCAAGGTCATGTCCGAACAGACGGCGGACACCATCAACACCCTGCTGCGCGGAGTGATCGACTCCGGTACGGGTCAGCAGGCCGGTCTCCAGAGCCGTGACAACGCGGGCAAGACGGGTACGACCGACGAACGCAAGAACGCCTGGTTCGTCGGCTACACCCCGAACCTGTCCGGCGCCGTCTGGGTCGGCAGCCCCACCCAGCAGGTGAAGATGGAGCACATCTACATCGGCGGCGAATACCAGGACAAGGTCTTCGGCGGTCAGGTCCCCGGACCCATCTGGCGCGACGCGATGACCGGGGCCCTGGAGGGCAAGGAAGCGCTGCCGTTCGTCACCGTCCCGATCCCGGACCCGCCCAAGGACAAGCCCGAGAAGCCGGAGGACGGCAAGCACGGTGACCACCGGGGTCAGGACAACGGCGGACAGGACCCCTTCCCCGACATCTCGATCCCGCCGGACCTGATCGGCGGCGGGAACAACCGCGGCCAGGGGAACGGCGGGACGACCGGCGCATTCCCGTAAGAAGTCCGCAGCAGTCGCGTAAAGGTAGTCGTGTACAGGTAGTTCGCGTACAGGTAGTCGTGTACGAACCGAGGGGACCCGGCCGGGCGGCCGGGTCCCCTCGGTCGTGCTGTGTCTGTGCGCGGCTCAGCCCGCGAGCAGCTGCTTCACCGCGGCGGCCACCCGGCCGCCCTCGGCACGCCCGGCCACCTTCGGGTTCACGATCTTCATGACCGCCCCCATGGCCCGCGGCCCCTCGGCGCCGGCGGCCTTCGCCTCCTCGACGGCCTGCGCCACGATCGCGCCCAGCTCGTCGTCGGACAGCTGCTTGGGCAGGTACGCGTCGAGCAGCTCGCCCTCGGCCTTCTCCCGCTCGGCCGACTCGGTCCGACCACCCTGCTGGAACGCCTCGGCAGCCTCGCGGCGCTTCTTCGCCTCCTTGGCGATCACCTTCTGCACCTCGTCGTCGGAGAGTTCGCGCGCCGTCTCGCCGCCGACCTCCTCCTTGGTGATCGCGGTGAGGGTCAGCCGGAGTGTGGAGGAGCGCAGTTCGTCGCGCGCCCTGATGGCGGCGGTGAGGTCTTCCTGGAGCTTGGACTTGAGGCTAGTCATGGTTCCTTCATAGTCTCTTGGCATGGACCCGGTCAACGAGATATCGCAGGTCAGAAACGACTCAGAACGACTTCGCAAGTTGGCCCGGATAACCGAAGCACAGCGAGCCAAGCGCGGCCGTGCTGACTGGACAGGGGAATCGGCGGCGATCTACTGCCGGATCTCGCACGTGAACGATGACGACCAGACGGGCGTCGATCGTCAAGAGCGTATCTGCCGGGACATCGCGCAGCGGCTCGGAGTCACGGTCGACCAGCACATGATCTTCGTGGACAACAACCGCTCAGCATGGCAGCGCAACCGGAAGCGGAAGGGGTGGGATGCCCTACTCGATGCGGCACGGTCCGGAGGCGTCCGGCACATCCTGACCTATCACCCGGACCGTCTGATGCGGCAGCCTCGCGATCTTGAGGAGCTTCTTCAGATCTCGGATGACCACAGCATCACCCTTCACGGCCAGGCGAACCAACGGGATCTTGCCGACCCTGATGACCGGTTCTTTCTGCGCATCGAGGTAGCGCACGCTTGCAGGTCCAGCGACGACACCTCCCGACGACTCAAAGACTCACAGATCGACCGTGCACAGGATGGGAAGCCGCACACCGGAAAGCGCCGGTACGGCTACGACAAGAGCGGCACAGTCATCATTGCGGCCGAGGCAGAGATCGTGCGCGAGATTTTTACGCGCTACCTCGATGGCGAGACGACCACGGCTCTTGCCCAGGACCTCAATCGCCGGGGAGAACTGACCGCTCTCAACAAGGAGTGGAACTCTTTCAACGTGCGGGCCATCCTGGACAGCCACCATGTTGCAGGCATCCGGATCTTCCGTGGCGAGGAGATCGGGCAGGGCGGCTGGCCCGCGATCGTCAGTCGTGGCGTATGGGACGAGGCTCGGGAGCGCCGCGCATACCGCGCCGCCGCCAACAGAGGGAAGTATGCGCCGAAGCAGCCTTACATTCTCCGCGGGCTGGTTGTCTGCAAGGGGTGCGGCAATCGAATGGGCGGAAGTGGCGGCAAGTACATGTGCAACCGCGCCGCACGCTCAGATTCGAACCGCTGCTACCGGACCGCCAGCTGCGCTCCGCTGGAGAAGTTCGTAAGCGATGCTGCGATCAAGCTTCTTGAGGGGTTGGACGTGACGGGTCAAGCGAGCGCCGCTGTCCTGTCGGAGGAGGATCGGGCAACAATCGAGGCCGACCGCGAAGAGCTCGCCGAGCTCAAGGACATGTGGGACAGCCGAGAGCTCAAGACCCACGAGTACCGCGCCATGAGGAAGACGGTCGAGGAGCGGATCTCAAAGGTTGAGCGCAAGCTCGTCGTCCGACCGGCGGTCGAGGTCCTTCGGGGGCTGGTCGGCCCAGAGGCCCGGAAGAACTGGCGGGAGCTGGTGAAGGCCAAGGAGTACGACCGCATGAATGCCGTCCTGCGGTTCCTGTTCAACGCGGTGATCATCGACGAGCCAAGCACGAAGGGCCGGTACTTCGACTTCGGGCGTGTGGACATCGATCCCAACCCGCTCTGACGATCCGCGAGACGAAAGAGGATGGGGCCCGCGCTCAGGCGGGCCCCATCCTTGCTATCTGGTCTGTTCGTCGCCAGGAGGTCTGAGAAGGCGAGCCAGCCGACGGGCATTGTCCGCGCTAATCGTTCTCGGGAACCGGGAGCAGACGCGCTCAAGATGTCGTGCTCGCTCCACCGCTGGGTCACGTCGTGCTGCGCTCATTTCCCCACCTCCCAGGCTCCTCCAGCTCCACGGATGCGATCTCGCGGTTTCGGGCGAGGTCTTCGGCGATTCCGGCAGCCATAAGGGCGGCACCCGGAGTGTGTCCGGAGCCGATGTAGCGCCAGTGAGCGTCTGTGACCGTGCCGGAGTCGTCGGGGAGTTCGCCCCCGGCGGCAGTGCGTTCGTGGTCGGCGCGTTCGGCGCGCAGGGTGGCGTAGGTGGTGGAGTAGGCGCGGGATTTGGTGAGGATGTGGCCGCGGTAGCCGAGGGTGTGTGCCCAGGCCCAGAGTCGCAGGGGCGCGAATTCCGGGAGGCCGCCGAGTCGCCAGCAGGCGCGCATGAGGGATCGCAGGTGTGGGGAGACGGCTGCAGTCTCGATGTCCTCAGCGCAGGTCAGTCGGTAGTCGGTGCCGGCGGCTGTGTCGGCTGCGCCCTTGGTGACGTACTTGGCCACGTACGCGGCGACTGCGTCATCGGCTAGCCCGTTACGGTCGCCGAAGGCACGCAGCGGCCGGGTATCGAGCTGGGCACCCCATCGCAGGGCATGTTCGCCGGTGGCCGGGCTGTACGGAGTGTGAACGGTGACCGTGCCAGCGGCAGTGTGGACGGCTGTGGTGAGTGCGTCGGCGGTGGCCCAGGGCGGCGGAGCATCGTGGGGACCGGCCGGGCCGTCGAGGCGCACGACGGCGTGCACGTGGATGGCCGCGCGTTTCTGGTATTCGGCGACTTTGGCGAAGGAGAGCCGTGCGTGGTCGGGGAAGCGGCTCTGTGCGATCCCGGTGGCTGAGGCGAGGGTGCGGCGGACGGTGCGAGTGAAGCGGGCCCAGAGCTCCCCGGTGTGCGCGTGCCACAGCACATGGCCCGGGTAGTCGTAGCAGTCGGGACACAACGGCTGACCGACGAGCGGGTCAAGGTCGGTGTGCCGTGCGGAACAGCCGACGGCCCGGCCGTGTTCGCAGCGCCCTGCACCACGGCGGGGGCCGCAGCGCTCTTCCCCTTCGGTGATGTGGTGGACGGGGCCGAAGCCGGGGGCGGTAAGAGTGACAAAGAGCCGCGGATGCTGGCGTACGTCGGCGGGGACGTTCTTGCCGCCGACGAGTCCGGCCCGCACGAGGTGGAAGGTGTCTCCGGCGTGGAGGCGGGAGCAGGGCCGGCAGACGGTGGCGCGCCGGTTGCGGCAGCGGACGAGGAGCCGTTCGCCCGGTTCTGCGATGGTGTCGTAGTGGTGCAGGATTTCGCCGCTGTGCGTGTCGCGGACGGTGGTTGCACCGGTGAGGTGGATCGGGTGGGCGCAGCCGCCGGTTGCGGTGATTTGTTCCAGCCAGCGGGCGAACTGCTGGTCCTGCGCACGGCGGATGACGTCTTGGTCGACTTCGGTGAGCTGACGCAGACGCGCCGCGCGGTCGAGCACGGCGCGCCTGTCAGCCGAGGTGATCTCGGCGGTGATGGCGGGGACCTCCCTTGGTGGGCCGCCGAAGCGGCACGGACGGTTGGTGGGTGGGCTGTGTCCATGGCGATCACTCCCTGTGCGTCGGTGCGTTGGCCGGTTGGCGGTTGGTCGGTTGGTCGGTTGGGTCAGCGGATGGTTCCGGTGCCTCGGCAGCAGCGGCAGCGCCGCCGGTGTCCGGTGCGGGTCTTGCGGTAGCGCTCGCCCTTGCAGACGGGGCAGCGCACGCGTCGCATCGGCATACGGCTCCCTGTCAGGTGTGGGTGAATCCGGAGAGGAACCACGTGACGAGGCCGTCGACAGTGAAGATGACCGGGGTCTGGCCGAGGTAGAGGCCGAACAGGCCGATCATCACGGCTTCCCACGCCTTCACATCGCGAGAGCGCACCAGCAGGACGGTGATGATCCCGAAGACCAGCGCGAAGGGAATCGACGCTTCCTCACTCATGGATCTCACCCCCAGCCGAGGCCGTCAGGGCCTGGTCCAGGCCGGGCAGTTCGGGCGTCATACCCGCGTAGGCAGAGGCGGTCTTGCGGGCCTCCTCGGTCGTGGTCAGATGGGAACGGGCCCGGTCCCAACCGCCTTCCGTCCCGGTACACACGGCCACGCCCTTCTCCTGGAAGGTGATGGACTGGGCGACCGCTACGGCGTCCTTGTTGAGGTCGCCCAGGGTCATCTCGGCTGTGCCGGGGTCGTTGACGCGGTGGCAGATCCGTCCGGCCAGCTGAGCGCGCAGCGCGGTCACACCCGGACCGAGGTCGGAGCCGACGCGTTGCCCGGCGACCACGAGATGTACGCCGAGCGCTGCGCCGAGCTGCCCGAGGCGCAGAAGGTAGGTGGAGCACTGCTCCGCCTCCGCCTTGCCCTCCCTGGTGCCATCTGTCAGATAGAGCTCGGCGAGCTCATCGACGATGACCACGACGGGCACCGGCCGCACGGTGTGGGGCAGTTCCCAGATCGAGCGGGCCCCCGCCGCACGGCAGATGCGCATCCGGTCCTGAATCTCGACCACCAGCGCGCCGAGGACGGCCACCGCCTCACGTCGGCTGGTCGTGAGTGCGGTGAGGCGATCGCCGAACAGCCCGAGTTCCATGCCGCCCTTACAGTCGATGCCGACCAGGGCGACCGGTTGCGGGGCCAGTTGGCACACCAGCCGGGCAAGGAGAGTGGATTTGCCCGACTGGGTCGCCCCGGTGATCAGCCAATGGGGAATCTGTCGCAGGTCCATCACCCAGGCCCCGCCGGACTCCAGCACGCCGACCAGCGCACACAGCAGCTCAACGGGGGCGGATGCCAGGCCGGGGCGCTCCAGCGGATCCCGGGCCGTCGCCGTGATCAGCACGGTTCCCCGCTCCGGAGAGGTCACCCGCACCCCGTGCACACGCCAGGCGTGCATCAGAGCGTCCGCTGCCGTAATGAACGGGCCCGGCGTCTGCCCCGGATGCAGCCGCACCACCAGGGACAGACCCGTCGGTGTGGCGCGAGGAAAGGAGATGCGCGGGGCGATGGGGTGCACCGGCTCACCCCGTACCTCCAGGTCGCCCACGATCCGGCGGGCAGGTTTGTGAGTGACGGTGAGCCCGTTGAACTGCGCGACCCTGCGCCAAGTAGCCAGGACCCGCACCACGGTCATCGGGTAGCCCGTCAGGTACCAGAACCACACCGGGTGCCGCTCCCGCAGCGCGGACCCGGCGACCAGTAACCAGGCCAGTGCGGCGAGCGCGAACGCGAGCACGATCGGCCCCATCACGCGCCACCCGCCTTACTGGCAGCGGCGGTTGTGCTCCCGCCCGCGGCCGGGATGGGCGTGATGGCGGCAGCACGGAAGCTGATCCCGTGCCGGTCGCCCATCGCCCAGGCGAACGCCTCCAGGCCCGTGACCCTGACTTCCGTGCCATCCGTGACGCCCTTGGGCTCCCCGGTCACCGAAATCTCGATCACCGACACCCGGCGCCCCTCCTGGCGGACCATGACGGCCACGGTGTAGATCGTGTTGCCGTCCCGGTCCTTCTTCACCTCCTTCGTCTCGAAGTTGCTGACCTTCGCTTCCGGCCCAACGGCGCACCGCAGTACGCCGAGCCGGGATGTGTCCACAGGTATGGACTGCATGGGTAGTTGGCCTCCTTGGCCATCCAGGCGCCAGGATCAACCTGACGTCACTCGTACTGACGAGTGACAACCATGCATGGCTTGACGCGAGAAGGCAAGCACTTATGCTGACGAGTGACGTAACACGACGGGCGTCAGCCGCCCACATCTAACGCGCGCCCATGAGCGGAGGCCACAGACATGGCAGGCATCGAGCGCCCCGGACCCCTGTACCAGCAGGTCGCCGCCGCCATCAGGCGAGGCATCGCGGACGGCGAGTTCCCACCCGGCAGCGCGCTCCCCTCAGAGGCCCAGCTCATCGAGCGCTACGAAGTCAGCCGGCCCACCGTGCGCAACGCGATCGCGGCACTGCGGTCCGAAGGACTCATCGAGGTGCGGCACGGCAAGGGCAGCTTCGTGAAGGGCACACCTACGCCGCCACTGACGATCGAGCGGACCATCACCCGCACCGGCGGAACATACGCTCCCGAGCACGCCCCGTGGGGGCAGCCGCACGAGCCGACCGTGTACCGGACCGAAACCACTGCCACGACCGGCCCGCTACTCGAACTTGGCGAGGGCGAAGCACTTTTCGGTGTCGACCGCGTCCTGATCGATCCGGCCACAGGCGCCCGCGCGCTGCACCGCGTGCTGATCCCGCTCGCCACGGCCGAGAACACACCGCCGCTCGCCGACGCCCCCGACACCGCGCCGGAGGAGATCTACGCCGTTCTCACCGCGGCCGGGCACAAGCTCACCTGGTCCGAGACCGTACGAGCCCGCATGCCCCAGGCCGACGAGCGCAGCGCCCTGGAACTTCCCGACGCCACACCGGTCATCCACACCCTGCGCGTCACCCACGGCGCTGGCCATCAGCCCCTCATCCTCGAAGAGCTCCGCGCCAACGGCAGCCAGGCCCAACTCACCTACCGCATCACAGCCGACAGCCCCCGCACACTCCGCGCCGTCCGCAACTGACAGACCGCCGACAGGCTGGATCGGTCCAAACTCTCTTCACTTACTCAAGGCGCCGCGCAAGCGCGGCGCGCGCCGCAGCCCCCGGCTCGGGGGCTGCCTTTGTCTTCGCCCGGCTGCCCCCGGCCGGGCGGCGGCGCACCGAGCGCGGACACCAAACCGTCAGAGAGAGGCCGGCCGGGGCTGGGGCGGTCGGCTCCGCGGCTTTAGGCAGCCGCCATGGGGCGAGCCTCGAAGATCGGGGCCCACATCGGGCTATTGCGGGCAGGTCAGGAGACTGCCCGAGTCGCGGAAAGCTTACGGGCCCCGATCTCTCGCCCCATGGCAGCTCCCGCCCAAAGCCGCTACGTCAACCGCGGTGGTCTCCTGCCCTTCTATGAAGCGGCGATTCTGCGGAATCCGTGGTGACACGCAAGAAAGAACGATCCTCCGCTCTCACTGAAACATCGACTCGCATACTGATGTTTCGCTAGAAGCTGTTACGTCAAAGAGGGAGCGACTGTGCCACCCATCAAGAATCTAACGAAATGGATGCTGTTACACTATGCGGATGTTGTAATCCTCCTACTTGCGGCAGCAGCCACCTGCTTTCTTGTGATTAATGAACCATCTGTAAGCCCCACAGGTGAGAACCCTAATGTCAAATGCAAAGGGGACGAGGGAGTTATTGCGAGCCCTGGTCCATTGAAAATTGCTGAAGTCGAGGACTCTGCTGGAATTGATATCACCATTCCGAAAAGTTTCGACGGTGATGGCATTTTGACTGCTACAGCGCGAATGAACGTGGCAGAAAGTGCCAAGCTCGCCCCAGGTGCGCGGCTTGCTACCTCGAATACCGACCTGATCCGCCAGACGGACGGAGTATCACTTCCTGAAGGGCAGGTAGCCAGTAGCGCACAGGTTGGACGCGGTGGACGAACGGTCACCCTGACCGTTTGTGTTGCGCCTCGTTATGGCGAAGTCAGTGAATTTGGGCCGTACTCCGGAGCGGCAAGCCTCGACGATCCGCGGGCGATGGGAGGAAATGTACCTGTCGTAATTCACGTAAAGTATCCATACATGAACCGTGTCGGACTAGCAGCACTATTTGCAGCTTACGCGGGATTGATCTGGGCGCGACTCGTGCGTCGCGGAGACCAAGGACTTCGGGCGGATTCGGATCAGTCACAGTGGAGCCTGCTCGTTGTTAGCGTCGCCGCCGGAATTGCCTGCCTATTTTCTGTAGACAAGCTTGTATGGGATCCAAAGGACTGGCAAGGGAGTTCATCGGAATATTTGGACCTTGTGGTTGCAGCTTGCGGTGCAGTGATCGCAGCTGTGCCAACGCTGCAAGCGCTCATGAGTCATATCGGTAAAGCTGACTCAGGAACCTGACTCCTCTCTGCGGCTGTACGGCGTACCCCCAGGAGGGCTGTATTTGGCAGCGCGAAATCCCACAGATCACCCTGTGGTTTTCCTGACCGGAAACTCGGGCCCTCAAATACCCAAGCGGAAGTCCTCGATCTTCTGTCGCACTAGCTCTGCTGGGTCATTTCCGAATGACTTGTCGGTCAGCATTTGCATGATGTCGCGATCGTGGAGCACCACGATCATCTTGTTATGGAGAATCCATTGCTCTCTCATCGTATACAGGGCAGACTGCTTCGCTTCATTGCGGGTCATAATAAGTGCAAACAGACCGGTCCCGTGGCGTGAGAGATAGTTGGCAATCTGAAGAACCTGTTCCTTTTCGATTCCATCTCTGTAATTCTTGGCATCAACCACTACATAGTGTGCTCGATACTCGTCTCTCAGGAACTTCCAAAAGCCTTCCGTGGCATAGTTTGGCAAGATGAAGTCTCTTTTGTTTATTTCTGCCTCATTGGCACTCTCCCAGATTGCAGATCGCAAGGGTGGGCAGAAGAGGAATTCTGCGATTTCTCGGCATAGCCTCTGATAGGCCGACCAGGCTGGGCGTCCAGGCGCCAATTGGGCAAGCCTTTCGGCCATGCCTGGCAACTGATCCTCTGGACTGCTGGCAAAGTGTTCCTCGCTTAGGAACCTTGCGGCGTCGGCAGCGAGTCCAACTGCCACCGCCTTCTCGGCGATCCAAGCCCCATCCCAGACTGTAATACCTTCCCGGGATAGCGCTCCTATCGTGCTCATCGTCAGGTTTCCCGGAATTGCCAGGACAAGCTTTTGAGGTCGACCGGCGTACGCCTCATTCGAGGCGAGAGAAGAGTAGTGCTTCAACTGCGCCACACTTTCCCTGACTCGCCGCTCTGTCTGTGGGGAGCTTCTCTTCACCTCGATCAGGAAGATCTCATCCGGTGAGTCTACGACAATATCGACGCGTTTATTCCCACCCACGGCCGCCTCTGGCTGAGCGTTCTGGTATCCAGATCTGCGTAGCAGCTCAACCAGGAACTGGATAAATTCGGCTTCGCGAAATTCGGGACCTGGTGACGAATGTGACATACTCCCCGCCTGTGGCAGCTGGCTTCAGTCTGAGGCTGCCGGACCAGCCTACGGCCCTCCAAAGGGCCCACGCAGGTCATCGGTCAATCCTGCTTCGCCGTGCGTTGGGCGATCGGAAGCGGCTCACCGGCGCGCGGACAGAGGCTCTACGGCGACCGTCTGATCGAACTTGCAAGGCAGGTGTCGGCAACGCTGCGCGTGCCAGATCCGTGCCAGATCGAGCGGTCAGTCACGGTCAATTGGGGTCCGCGGCGGTGCAGGCTAGCGCCGCCTGGCTCAGCGCTGTTGTTTGCCTGTTGACCAGCCAAGACCGGCTTGTGATCGGCGCCAGGCTTACAAAGCAGTGATCGCGATACCTTGCGCAGTCATGATCTGACGATGGACGAGTACGCGTGGCCCACGGGCCGCGAAGCGCCAACGGCTGACGCTCTTCTGAGGAGTTGGGCGGCAACGGACAGGGCCCTGCCGGTGGGCCCGAGTCACTAGTAGACGCGTATCCGGCTGTCGCCGAGGACGTCGGCCGCCGCCGTGCGGAGGCCCTTCACGGCCTGGTGCAAGGGGTGGTCCCGTTCGGCGGCAAGCGCGGCGTCCGCGACCTTGCGAGAGGTGTCCCCTTCACGGGCATCACGCGCCATGCGCCGTATGACTTCGGCGAGATCGTCGGCCGAGTGGACCACGCGGTAGAGCGCCTCCACTACGGACGCCGGACCTTCGAGGATGACGAACTCGGCGGCTCGGTGAACGCCGCGAACCTGGGCGGCAAAGCGCTCCATCTTCTCGTCGACTTCCCGCAGGTCCGGCTGGTCCGCCCCCAGCGCGTCGCGCACGGCATCCAGGGCGACATCGCGGTCGTACACCGCGGCCAGGTAGTTCGCGTAGGCGTCCCGGCGATGCTGCCGGCGCCACTGGCCGAACTGCGAGCGCGCCGCCGCGCGCCCGGTGACCATCGCGGAGCCGAGGGTGGCGAGTGAGCCTACGGCGGCACCGAACAGTGCGGTGAGTCCAGCATCCATAGCCCCATTCTTCCTACGGCCAGACCTTAGTTGGCCGCCGATCGGAGCTGAGGTACAGAGATCGATGTCGGCCTGCCTGCGCTACGAGATCCTGCCCGCGCCCTCCGAAGCCGTGACCCACCCCGCGATGACCGACCTGATGACCCGCCGCCTCGCCGACGAGAGCACCATCTTCCGGCGCGACCTTGCGTCACGGGACCAAGCAATCATTCCCGTTCTGAAACGCCGAGCGAAATATCCTCTCAACCTGATCAAGGCTATTCGGTGCCGGTTTCGGCCTTGTACAGCATCTGGGCCAACAGCAGGGCGCCTCCGGTCGCTGCCCCTACCGCTCCCGCGGCCAGGAAACCGCGAGAGGAACGCCAGGACAGCACCGACCACCGCGACTGCGCGGAAAACAACGATCCTGTACTCAGCCACGACCCGGTTGAGATCAGCGACAGGGAGGAACCGATTGAGCCGACCGACAGGGCACTTCCGATCGAGCCGACTGACAAGGCCGAACCAACGGACCCCACGGACAGCACCGATCCTACTGAGCCGATCGACAACACAGAGTCCTGTGACCACAACGACAGCACTGAACCAGAGGAGGCACGACGGACCGACGGGACGGACAGTTTTGTCATGAGGCCATGTTGCCCGCTGGCCGCTCTGTCTCAGGAGGTTGTGGACGGATGACGCGGGTGGTGAGGACCTTCCGGCATTTGGCTCGCTGCGTGGCGGGGCAGATCCCCTTGGGAGCCCAGATCGGCCCGGACTACGACTACGCCAGACCCATGAGTGTGTAACTGCGTGACAACGCCGACAAACACCGGCGGACGCCCACGCAAACCCACGGACCATCCCAGCAGCTTAGAGCCACACCGTCGCAAGGCAGAGCCTCGCTCAAGTTGCTTCGGGACGAAGAGATCGTGAGCTAAAGGCCGTTGCGCTCGACCAGTGAGCCGTCAGGGCTCAGTGTGTAGAAGCGCGGCGGATCCATGGCTTCCACGGCTCTGCGCAGCTCCGCTTCCTGCTCTGCGGGGTCAGGCCCGTGTGGGTCGCGCACGTGGAATCCGAACAGCTCGATGGCGTCCGCGTCGACGTCATCGCGCTCGGGAAGCCCCTCCTGGATGAACCCGCAGAGCGCCCGCAGTGCGTCTTCGCCGAGGTCCAGGGGGTGAAAGGGCAGGGCGTACGGCTCTTCCTCCTCGCCGGGCCAGGGAACGATGTCCGCCGGGCGGTCCCCAGCCCAGTAGGGCAGTTCGAAGGGGAGCGGTTCGCCGACGTTCTCGATGATTCCGCTGTCCGGCGACAGGCTCAGGGAGCGGACGAGGCGTCCGTCCTCCCACACGGCGAACCCGAGCCAGTCGACGACGCTGTGCATGGCGTGCAGGACGAGCCGCCGTCCGACGCTTGCCGCCACGAGGTGGTCCGGGAGCTGGGAAGGGGCGTCGATCATCACCCCCTGATCACCGATGACCTCTACACCCGGCCAGCTCGCTGCGTACGTCGTCCCCTTCGGTGGATACACGCCGTCCCAGAGGTTCGAGCCCTCGCACTGCTCGATCTCCCAGCCCGGGTAGAGCCGCCGCATCATGGTGACCGTCCGATCAAGGTCCGCGGCCCCCACTCGTCGCAGCAACCCCGGCACGTCGCCGTCCGCGTACACCAGCAGTCCCGTCTTGGCTCCCAAAACCTCTCCCCAGAGCGTTGCCCGTGATGGTGGGGGCACCCTAGCCGCACGCACTGACAAGGAAGGGGACTCAGCCTGCCTGCCCAGCTGGGCCGTCTCTGGGCCGTCCGAGGCTTCCCGAGGCCGACCACTAGCGACCGGCAGTGACAGTCGAGCTATAGCCGCCAGGAGCGAAACCCCAGGTCATAGGACCCACACCATCGCGTTTCCACCCAGGGGTAGCGGTATGGCAAGATGGGGTGTTTCTTACCACTCGGCTCCCGGGAAATGACGGCGCAACCTCAGGGCCTCGTCGCTAGGCTCGGCCCATGAGCGAAGACGCCCGTCTCATAGCGAACCACCGGGTCCACGTCGTACCCGTTGTCCTGGCTCTGGCCAATCCGCCGTGGCAGCAGGACGTCTGGCTGGACCCGCAGGTGTTCGAGAACCTGGACCACGTCTTTCACACGCTCTTCGATGACTTCTGCGACGCCGACGAGCCGGAGCGCTACCTCGGAGTCAGTCTGAGAACTGACGAAGAGGTCGCTCTCATGCGTGAGCTGGGCATCACGCTCAACGCCGCGGCGGCCGAGGCACCCAACGACACCGACGCGGAGTATCTACGGGCACCCTCTTGGCCAAGGGTCGTAGCGGTCGCGGGTCGTCTCTCTCAGGTCATGGTCGCGAACGACCTGAAGGAACTTGCTGCGCTGCACAACGCCGATCTGAACACCGCAGCGTGAGCCGCAGCGTTGAGTGTCTAACTGCGTGACAACGCGGACAGGCAGCGGCGGACGAACACAGCCACTCACGGACCGTCGCAGCAGGTCAGATAAGCGCTGGCCCAAGGTCGGCGGCCCATGCGAGTTGCTTCGGGACGAAGCAGTCGCTCGGTCGAGTCATGGGCCTCGCGATAGGGAGCCAACTCGTCCAGAAACCAACCACGCCGAGACTCCCGGTGCTGGCATGCTGGCAGACCGAGTATCGGACCGCAGCCCCAGGGGGACAGCGTGATCGTGAACCGGCGTGTCGGCAGCGAACAGCCTGATGAGCACGACGAACTAGAACAGCACCTCGTCGAGAAGCTCAACGTCCCACTTGACTGGCCAGAAGATGGCGGCCTCACTGCCAGCCACGTCGCCAGAATCGCCGCTGCTGCAACCTGCGATACCGCCTACAGCCATGCCGCCAACGGTCACTTGATCGACCTGTTCGCGGCACTTCCGTTGCCGGGAACCACAGAAGGGAAGGACTTCTGGGAGCGCATCCGCGACGCCGGCGGCAGCGCAGCCTGGAACATCCATCCTGCCAACATGGGCGGTCCCTTCTTCGACCGCATCCATGACGGTAACGAGGGCGGCATCGCCTCCCGCGTCCTGAGCTTCCTGGAGGAGCTGACGCCAGCTCAGCGCACTGACTTGGCAGAGGTCATCGGCTCGGCCCTCGGCAATGGCACCATCGGCGTCAGTGGCCGGTACGGGGGCGAGCTCTGGCTACGGGACGCCGAGATGAGCGCATGGCGCGTTGCACTGGCCGGTCGACGGGAGTTCGAAACGGCACAGGAGCGCAATCAATTCTTCGAAGCGTGGCGCGACGCCTGACCCCAGGCACGCCCGAATCTGAGAACAACGGACCAGCGGTCCCCGTGCCACAACCGTGCCAGATCGGGCGGGGACTCACGGGGAACCGCGGCTGTCTGCAGGGCCCAGGGGCCGCAGGCGCCGAAGCCAGCAATACCCAGGTCAGGCCCAACTCGCCCCACCACGCTCCTAAAGCGGTGCTCGCGGTTCAGGGGCCGGGCCCTCTCTGGGCCGTCCAAGACCGATCGGCAGCGGCCAACAACGACCAATGACGACTAGTCAAGGGCGGGCGGCCAGCGCCTGGACCAGCGAAACCCAGGTCGCCGTGATCCCTAGAAGACCCAGGGCAGGAAGCAGCTTATGTTGATCGTTTTGGCTGAGCTGACAGCTGGTGCCACTCATGACTGCACCCGCCAGCGCAGTACAGCATCCGCCTGCGGTTATCAGCGATGCTGAAGAGGGCAACAAGAAGGCGAAACGACTTCGTGAGTTCATACGCCGGAAGTTGGTCCATCCCAAAGCGCCACT
Source organism: Streptomyces sp. NBC_00322 (assembly GCF_036147535.1). Taxonomy (NCBI): domain Bacteria; kingdom Bacillati; phylum Actinomycetota; class Actinomycetes; order Kitasatosporales; family Streptomycetaceae; genus Streptomyces; species Streptomyces sp. NBC_00322. Next base: position 4,161,839 of record NZ_CP108019.1, read on the forward strand.
TCGTGAGCATCACGGCAGGCGTGTGAGTGGGGCGAATGCCAGAGCGCGCAATGCTCTCCGGCACATCGTCCTCGCGCGCGCGGGCCTGCCCGCAGAACAGCACCAGCGCGTGCACAGCCTTGCGCTGGTCATCCTCCGAGAGGCCCTCGAACCACTCAACGCCCTCAGCCATCGGTTTGAGCCCTTGTGCGAGCTCGTTGAGGATCACCTCGTGTGCGTACACCACAGCCTCCCGCCCCCACGTGATCAAGCAGGCTGATGCTATGCCCGGGACCCTCCGTGAGCAGCACGGATTTATGCGGTAGCTATGCCCCTTCCGTGCCCGATCTAGCGGGTAGCCACGGGGAACAGCAGTTCAGGACTGCATCGTCCTCTGGTTGAACTTACAAGGCAGGTGAGGCGACGCCGCGCGTGCCAGATCCGTGCCAGATTCAGCGGTCAGCCACGGTCAATTAGGGTGTGAGGCGGTGCAGGCAAGCGCCGACAGGCCCAACTCTGTTGTACGCCTGTTGACCAGCCAAGACCGGCCTGCGATCGGCGCCAGGCTTACAAGGCAGTAGTCGGGGAACGGGCGGCGAAATGCCATCTACTGGTGCACAAGACGTCGAGCGGACCGCCGACTGTAGGCTGCCGGCTGACTCGACCACACGAGGAACGTCATGGAGCAATCACTAGCCGCGCAGAACCGTCTCGCCAACAGCGGCCTTGGAGCCGTTCCGGCGGTTGTCTGCAGTGTGTACCTGGCGCACGCCAACACCGCCGTTGCGCAGCTCGCGGCTTGTCTGGCCGTGATCGGTTTCGCAGTCCTAGCAGTGCGGGGATATCGGCTCGGCGTGACATATGAACACTCGCGACTGGTAATCCGTGGCTACCTACGCACGCGGGTGATCGAACGAGGGCGCATTACGCAGATCACGGACTTCCCCGCGGTGAGGTGGACAACTCGCAGCGGACGCAAGCGATGGACCCCTGTCGCGGCGTTCATGACGAGCCCAGGCGAAAGGCCGGCAACCCGTCTCCGCAAGGATCGTGCCATGAGGACGCTGCGACAGTGGGTGCGACGTTAGACGTTAGCTCTTCCCACTCCGCCAGCCAGGCGCAGGCCCGTGCCCGAGGCATGCCCGATCGGACGGTCAGCCGCGGTCACCTACGGGCTCCCAGGCTCTGGACCAGCAACGGCGGTGAGCACCATAACAGCAGGTCAAGCACCCTTGCTCAGCCTTCGGACCCGGTGATTCCCAAGCTCAGAGCGCCCACTGATCCGCCCTCGCGCACCGCAGAAGTCAGACAAGATCCCGCCAGAAGGGGACGGTTGCTCTCGGGTTCCAGCTCTCGTCGACGTCGCCCCGTGCCTCGTCGAACTCCTGGTGCATGTAGTCGGCCAGGCCCAGCCCGTAGTAGATGATGTCGGTCTGCCACATCGAGAGCACCGGGTGCCCAAAGGTTCCTCGGCCGGCGGGAAGGTACCGGTGGGCGTACACGGGCACGAGCACCGGCACATCTGCAAGGTGGCGCCGAGCCTTGGCTAGGGCGGCTACATGATCGACCGGACGCTCACCCCAGCCCTCGTACCAGAACCCGTTGTGCTTAACACTGAGGAGAACGCCTTCAACCGGCCAGCCGAGCTGATCGCGCAACCTGTCCAAGTCCCCGCTGCGCCACTCAGGCCAAGGCTTGGTCCACGTCTGCCCCTCCTCCGGAGGAACGTTGACGGGAAGGCCGGCCGCAAGGAACGCTCGGTGATCGTCCGCGAACTCGAAGCCGTACTCACTCTCAATGCGCGTGAACTCGGCGTCTGACAGACCAGGCTCGAACTCGTAGAGACCCGTCTGTGCCAGGCGACGTGCGGCCTCCGCCCCCAGCCGTTCCCCCTCATTGCTGATCACCGCCGCACGCTAACGCCAACGGGGACTCGTCGTCACCTGGTTAGGCACGCTCCGTCTCAGTTTCCGTCTCATTCAGCTGCGTTCAGCGTCGTTCAGGTAGGACTCGAACCAAGTATCGGCCGGTCGGCCACCAATGAACGCTGGTGAACGACCTTGCACAAGGCTCAGCGCCCCCAACAGACTTGGAAAGCGTGTTGGGGGCGCTCCCGTAGGCCCGCGGCCAAACAGGCTTGGGGCACGTGAGTGGCACGCACTGGGGGCACTCGCAATGCACGACACACAACTGAGAATGCCCCCTGGCTCGCTGGCTACATGCTCAGCCCTCCAGGCGGTGCCCCTGGTGCAATCCGCTCGCTCAGCTCGCCTTGCCCAACCGAGCGACCGCTCGCACCAACGCAGCCACGTCATGAGCCGCTGCCGCCGACAGCACCAGGCGCACCCTTCCCGCCCCGTCCGCACTCGTCCGAGCTCGCCATTCGAGTCCCGCCGTGTCGAACCCCGCGCTCTCCAACGCGTCTGCCAACTCCCCACCGGCTTCCGTCGCATCACGCCAGCCAGCCACGTAATCGACCTCACGTACCCAAACCACGTCGTCAGGGTCGAACGGCTCGCTCTCGAAGCCTGCGTCCTCTGGGTCGTGCATCCGCTAGTCCCTTTCCCCGTCGCTGGCTCAACTCCGACCATGAGAGGGCTCGTCGATCATGGACACGACGACCGCCCCGGTACCATCGGCACCGGGGTTGCTTCTGCGCCCCAACCGGACCGCCCCCGAGTGCTTCCAGGCCAAGGGGGCGGTCCGGCCTGCATCCGGTCTACTCGGACCAGACACCAAAAGGCTTACGAATAGGGATCGCTGATCACCGCCAACGGCACGTACACCGCGATCCAGAAGACGACGATCCGAGGGCGAATAAGCGCTGCCTCATGAGTCCGCACCACCACTCCGCGCGTTGACCAGAGTGGCGCGGAAGAACGCCGTCGTGACCCCACGGAAGCCGGTGTGCCCGAGCGCACCCGCATGCCGGAGACACCACAGCTCGGGCTCGTCCTTGCTTTCCGCCGCGTCGGAGGACTCGCCGCACGTCGTGCACTCAGCCTCGTAGACCGGTCCGCTGCCCTGCTTGTCTGTGGTCAACGCCCAGTCCGCGAACCGAATAACCGCGCGAGGTCTCGCCGGCTGACTAAGGGCTGTCCCGCAATGGATCTCCGGCCTCAGCGTCGGTGGGTAGGTAGGCGTCGGTGTCCACGCTTCGGACCGGGGGTGCCTGCGAGAACGCATCGTTGCCATGATCACCCGGTGAACGATGACCAGCGCATATACCCCTCGAAGGTGGCCGACGACCGTGCGTCACTCACCTCGTTCCTCGACTACCAGCGGGCGACCCTGGCCATGAAATGCGCGGGTCTGACCGGCGAACAGCTGAAGCAGAAGGTGATACCGACCTCAGGGCTCACGCTCCTTGGCCTGGTGCGGCACGCGGCTTCGGTCGAGCGGAGCTGGTTCCGCTTCATCGTGAACGCCGAGGACGTCAAGACGCCTTGGCCCGGCGAGGTCGACGGCACGTTCGCCGAGTTCCACGTCGAGGACGCCGACGTCGGCGAGGCGTTCGGGATCTGGCGCGAGGAGTGCGCCCGCGCCCGCGCCGTCGCCGCCTCCTTCAACTCCCTCGACAACACCGTCGACTTCCGCGGCGAGACCATCTCACTCCGCTACGTCCTCACCCACATGATCGAGGAGTACGCGCGTCACAACGGCCACGCCGACCTGCTGCGCGAGGCGATCGACGGAGCCGTCGGCGAGTAGAAAGCCGAGCGCCCCAGATCGACGGACACCCGTGTCAATTCGCTGGACCCGAAGAGGGAGCGTCGCGGGCCCTACCCGGCGAGCACCACGAGATGATCACATCATGGCTGCTGTGATCACTGCGTCAAAACTGTCTTGGATAGCGCCGTTCACCGGGCTGAGCCCGCGCTGCTTCAGCAAGTTGGTCACCGCGCTGCGTCGCGAAGGAGCAGATCCGGTGCGGCGGGGCCGGCCGTGGAGCCTGCCCCTGGAGGACCGTCTGGTGCTGGTCGCGGCGTACTGGCGCACCAACTTGACGATGCGCCAGCTCGCCCCGCTCTTCGGGGTGTCCAAGTCGGCAGCGGACCGGATCATCGACCACCTCGGGCCGATGCTCGCGCTCCAGCCCCGCAAGCGGTTCGCCAAGGACACCGTGCTCATCGTGGACGGCACCCTGGTCCCGACCCGGGACCACACAGTGGCGGAGCAGTCCAAGAACTATCGGTACTCCACCAACCACCAGATCGTCATCGACGCCGACACCCGACTGGTCGTCGTGGTCGGCCGGCCTTTGCCCGGCAACCGCAACGACTGCAAGGCATGGGACGAGTCCGGCGCGAAAGCCGCCGTCGGCAGGACGCTGACGATCGCCGACGGCGGATACCCCGGCACGGGGCTCGTCATGCCCCACCGCCGACGCAAGGGCGAAGACCTTCCGGACTGGAAGGAAGCGCACAACAAGTCCCACAAACAGGTCCGCGCACGCGTCGAACACGTCTTCGCCCGCATGAAGACCTGGAAGATCCTCCGCGACTGCCGCCTCAAAGGCGACGGAGTTCACCACGCCATGCTCGGCATCGCCCGGCTGCACAACCTCGCCCTCGCCGGATAGGCGACCGACCCGTACAGCGGCCAACCCACCCGAAGCGACTCGGAGATCCATTGCGGGACAACCCTTAGTCAGCGCGCTAGCTTCCACTGGTCCCTGAGTAGCGTCCATCAGCTGTCTCCGTCCTGAGGCGGCACCGCCATGAGAGCCCACACGGACTTACCGACCCCACCGCGTTCGCTTACGCCCCACTGGTCCGCAAGCACGCTGACCAGGACGAGCCCTCGGCCGCACTCCGAGCTATTGGTGGCGACGTGCTTGTGAGGCCACCCATCAGCGGCGTCGTGTACCTCGATGCGGAGGTCGTCGCCGACCACCAGAAAACGGGTCTCGATCTCACGCCCCGGCGAAACGTGCGCGTGCCGGACGGCGTTCGTGACCAGTTCCGAGAGCACGACGAGAGCCGTGTCCTCAATCTTCGCCAGGCCCCAGGCGGCGAGCGCCTTGCGCAGCTCGACGCGGGCCAGGCCGACGCAGCGAGGATGGCGAGCCCATCGGCACACCATTTCCAGGCTGTTCAGCGCATCCTGTCGCTTCTGCATGTCTCCGAGGATGGACGTCTCAATGCGTCATCGATTCCCGGCGATAGGGGTACCCATGATGGGTAAACTCCGCGCGGAGAATCGCTGATATTCCTTGTGCCCAGGCAGATTCGAGGAAGCGCGTGTCAGGAGACCTCTCACCAACGGCGTTACCGGCCCATGTCCTTGGCCGGGCCGACATGCAGGCTGCGCTGAAGCGCCACGACTTCGGGCAGGTCTTCAAGCTGGCCCGGCAGTGGGGTGGGATCAGCTTTCTGAAAATCGCCGACGCGTGCGACATCAAGCCGGAACGTGTGGGGAAGTTGGCGCGCGGCGACGGCGCGATCACCACCTACGAGAAGATTGCGTACATCGCAGACGCCCTCGCTATCCCTGGCCACATGATCGGGATGGCTCCGCGCCCGTGGGAGCAGGCAGCAACGCTCACACCTGCAAGCCGCCCGGAGCTGATCTCTCCCCTCGCGAGTGTCGCCCCAGGAATTGCGGATGTTCCCGAGTTCGATGATCTGGGAACCGTCGATCTCGAAGGAGACGAAGTGCAGCGCAGGAGGTTCCTCGCAGCTTCCATAGGCATCGCCACCGGTGCCGCCATGGCGGCAGGAGCCCCGGCCGGCCGCCGCATCGGACAGCGCGAGGTGCAGCACCTTCAGCGGCGCACCACCCGTCTCCGCAGTCTCGATGACGTACTCGGCGGGGCCGACACTCGGCACATCTACCGCACCGAGCTCGGCACCACCATGAACCTCCTCCGCAACGCCTCCTACACCGAGACCACGGGTCGGCAGCTCCTGAGCCTGGTGGCCGAGCAGGCACAGCAGGCAGGCTGGGCCGCATTCGACTCAGGGCGGCAGACCGAGGCGTCAACCCTCTACGAGAAGGCATTTCAGGCTGCGACCGAGGCACGAGATGCGGCGCTTGCGGGTAACTCGCTCGCCTTCCTCGCATATCAGCAGGTCAGCATCGGCGCGTCCGGGGTGGCAACAGCCGCCGCCTCGTGCGCGACAGCCAGCGCGGACGCGCCTGCGACAGTCCGGGCCCTTCTCTTCGAACGTCGCGCGTGGGCCCATGCCAAAGCAGGCCAGGCCAAGGAGACCGAGCAAGCACTCGGCCAGGCGGAAGAGGCTCTGACAGGAACAAGCAGCGACCGCCCCGGGCCCGACTGGTCGTCCTGGGTCGACACCCGCGAGCTCCAGATCATGAAAGGGCGCTGCTGGACCGAGCTGCACCGCCCCCTCCGCGCCGTGCCTGCCCTCGAAGCAGCCTTGGCCGACTTCGACGACGCCCACGCCCGCGACAAGTCGCTGTACCTCACCTGGCTGGCACACGCCTACCTGGACGCAGGCGAGATCGAGCAATCAGCAACCGTGATCGCCAAGGCCATGGATCTCTCCACCGGAATCGGCTCCGTCCGGCCCCAGCAGCGCGCCAACGAATTCCTGCTCAGGCTTCAGCCCCACCGGACCATCGCGCCCGTCGCCGAACTCCTGGACCGCGCGGCCATGTGATCACTCAGCAACGCTGCGAGCGATCCAGTCCAGACCCGCCGCAGAGCCCGCCACGATGGCCACCGCATTGATCTCAGGGTTCTTCCACGGGTGATGCTCCAGCAGATGTGCCTCAAGTTCGGGGTACCGAGCCACCGTTGTCTTGAAGATCACCTGCCACTCCTCACCCTCACCGAACTCGCCCAGGTGCCAGAACAGCGACGCCACGGGGCCAACCACCTGCGCACCCGCAGCCAGACGTGCCTCTGTCGCCCCCTTGGCCAGTGCCACCGCCGCCTCGCGGCTCTCCGTCGCTGTGTACACCTGCACGCACTCAGTCATGAGCGAAAGCCTAGGCCGGAGCACGACCCGCCATCCAGGGCTCGCGATGCGTCCTGCTCAGAGCCCCCGTGCCTCGACAACGCGACAAAAAGAGTACGAAGGAGGCTTGACTCTGGTCATGGGATCCAGTGTGGCAGGTGGGTCGATGTCCCGGCCCGTGCATTTCGCGGCGGGGCCCCGGAAGGGCCGCGGAACCCCTCGTGCGTATGTTTGTAAGACTGCCGACATATGGCGGCCGCACGATGGCGATGACGACGTCGCCTTTCGGACACCGCCCGTTGACACGCTGCCCAGATGCTGGTGCTCCCCGTCTCCGTCGACACCCGCCGCTGCCAACTGCTCGGCCTGGTGGGCTCGGCAGCGCTTGCCGCGGGCGGCGTGACCGCCGGCGCCCTGCCCGTACGGAATGCTCTCGCACCGGAGTCGGGCCGGGCCGCGCTCGGACTGGTCGCCGCGTACTTCGGACTCGTCCTGCTGGTAGCGGCCTGGGCGCTGCTGGGGCGGGCGGTCCGCGGGCCCAAGCCGCCCGGGCGGCGCACCCTGCTGCTCACGCTCGGGCTGTGGGCGGCCCCGCTGCTGCTTACGCCGCCGCTGTTCAGCCGGGACGTGTACAGCTATCTCGCGCAGGGCGCCATGGTCGACGCACAGATAGACGTGTACACGCACGGGCCCTCGCGGCTCGGCGGACCTCTGCCCGCCGAGGTGGCGCCGCTGTGGCAGCACACCCCGACTCCGTACGGACCGCTCTTCCTCGCCTGCGCCCGGGCCATCACCGACTTCACCCGCAGCGAAGTCTTCACCGGCGTGCTCGGGATGCGGCTCGTCGCCCTGCTCGGGGTCGCCGTGATGGTCTGCTGCCTGCCCACGCTGGCGCGGCACTGCGGGGCGGACCCGGCAGCCGCGCTCTGGCTCGGGGCGCTCAATCCGCTGGTGCTGCTCCATCTCGTCGGCGGCGCCCACAATGACGCGATCATGCTCGGCCTGCTGGGTGCCGGTCTGGTGGCGGCGCTGGGGCGCTGGCCGATCGTCGCGGTCGTCCTGGTCACGCTCGCGGCCCTGGTGAAAGCGCCCGCCGCGCTCGGGCTGCTGGCCGTCGCCCTGCTCTGGGCCCGGCAGCTCGACGGCCGTACGCCACGGGTGAAGGCCGCGGCGGCGGTCCTGGGGATCAGCGCGGCCACCACGGCGGTGACCACCGCCCTGACAGGCACCGGATACGGATGGATAGGCGCCCTGGACACCCCGGTCTCGCCACAGAACTGGTCGCTCACCTCCTCTCTCGGCCGCATGACCGGCGCACTGCTGGAGAACGCGGGCAGCGGGCTCGCCCAATTCGCCGCTCCCGCCTGGCACTTGGCGGGCCTCGGCGCCACCGCCCTGGCCGTACTGCTCGCATGGCGGCGCCACCACAGACTGCGCCCGGTGTACGCACTCGGGCTGAGCCTGATCGCGGTGGCCGTCCTCGGACCGGCGATAAGGCCCTGGTACGTGCTGTGGGGGCTGTTCCTGATAGCCGCGGCCGGACCCGACAGTTGGGTGCGCCGGACGGTCGCCGTCGCGAGCGGAGTCCTTGCCCTGGCCGTACTGCCGAGCGGCTTCGCGCCCGAGGGACCGCAGGTGGCGCTGGCGACCTGCGGCGGAGTCCTCGCCGTGCTCGCGCTGTGGTGCGCCCACCGCATGACGGAGCGCGCCGCGGCCCGCACCGGGACGGACCCGCTGGGGAGCGCCGCATGACGAAGAGGCCGGGGAGCCGCCGGATGAGGCCAGGGAGCACCACATGTCGATGACCAGATCCACAGCCATGACCTGGCCGACGACCACGCGCGGACGGCTGTCCCTCGTCGGGGGGCTGGCGACCGCCGTCGGACTCTTCCTGGCCACGGTCCCGCTGCACCGGGACTGGTTCGACCTCGGCGTGTACTACGGAACCGTCGAGTCGTGGACCGACGGCGGACGCATCTACGACTATCTGGTCCCGGGGACGCACTACGGCTTCACCTACCCGCCGTTCGCCGCCGTGTGCATGCTGCCGATGACCCTGGTCGACTGGCAGAGCGCCGTCGCGATCAGCGTGCTGCTCAACCTCGCGGCCGCGGGAGCGGTGCTGTACTGCTCGGCCGGAACCGTCGTGCGGCGGCAGGGCTGGAGCCGGTGGTTCACGTTCGCCGTCGCGGGCTGTCTGTTCGTCCTGCTGGAGCCCGTCCGCGACACCTTCAGCTTCGGCCAGGTCAATCTGCTGCTCCTGGCGCTCGTACTGTCCGACGCCTGGCTCCTGTCCACGGGCCGCGGCCGCTTCGCGGGCTTCGGCATCGGCCTGGCCGCCGCCATCAAGCTCACCCCGGCCGTCTTCATCGGCTACCTCCTGGTCACCCGCCGCTGGCGAGCCGCCGCCACCGCCACGGGCGTCGCGACCGGCGCCACACTGCTCGCCATGTGGGTGGCGCCCGACGCCTCGCGGGTCTACTGGACCGAGGCGATGTGGAACACGGACCGGGTCGGCTCGCTCGCGTACGTCTCCAACCAGTCCTGGCAGGGAGTCGTCGCCCGGCTCTCGGAACCCGACGCCCCCAGCCGCACGGTCTGGGCGCTCGGCGTGATCGTGATCCTCTGCCTCTGGGCCTGGCGCGCCCGCCGGGCCGTGGCCGCCGGAGACGAACTCGCGGGCTTCGCCGTGACCGGCCTCACGGCCTGCCTCATCAGCCCGGTCACCTGGGTGCACCACCTGGTCTGGGTGTTCCCGGCACTGGCCGTCCTCATCGACGCGGGGCTGCGCCTTCAGAAGGGTGACCCGAGACGGCGCCGCCTGCTGCGCTGGGCGGGCGCGATCTACGTCATCCTGTGCAGCAGCGTCGTATGGCTGTGGAGCTGGGACGCGACGGGCATCGACGGCTTCGTCGGCAGCAATACGTACGTCTGGATCTGCCTCGGTCTGCTCATCGCGCTCCCCCTGCGGGAAGGGGCGGCCGCCGCCCGCCCGCTCCCCCACCACGCCGGATCTGCAACGATGGGCGCATGCGCGCACGCTACGGAGTACCCCTGGGAATCACGGCAGTCGGCGCAGCCGGCCTCGCCTACGCCGCCGGCTTCGAGGCCCGCTCCTTCCGCCTCCGACGGCTGACGGTTCCCGTCCTGCCGCACGGGATGCGCCCGCTGCGCGTACTCCAGGTCTCCGACATCCACATGGTGTGCGGCCAGCGCAAGAAACGGGCATGGCTCCAGTCCCTGGCGGGCCTGCGCCCGGACTTCGTGGTCAACACCGGCGACAACCTGTCCGACACGGACGGCGTACCCGAAGTCCTCGACGCCCTCGGCCCGCTTCTCGAATACCCCGGCGTCTACGTCTTCGGCTCGAACGACTACTACGGCCCCATGCTCCGCAACCCGGCCCGCTATCTGATCGAGAAGGCCCAGGGCCGACACGGCCTGAACGGCAACTCCGCGGCGGTCGGCGTGGTCCACAACCCGTGGGAAGAGCTGCGCGACGCCTTCGACACGGCGGGCTGGGTGAACCTGACCAACAGCCGCGGCAGCCTGAAGCTCGACGGCTACGAGCTCGCGTTCACGGGCCTCGACGACCCGCACATCAAACGCGACCGCTACGACCGCGTCGCCGGCGGCCCGGACACGGCCGCCGACCTCTCCCTGGCCGTGGTCCACGCCCCGTACCTGCGCACGCTCGACGCCTTCACGGCGGACGGCTACCCCCTGATCCTGGCGGGCCACACCCACGGCGGCCAGCTGTGCATCCCCTTCTACGGCGCCCTCGTCACCAACTGCGACCTGGACGCGGCCCGCGTCAAGGGCCTCTCGACCCACCAGAACGCCGGAAACGTCTCCTACCTGCACGTCTCGGCGGGCTGCGGCGCGAACCGCTACACGCCGGTGAGGTTCGCGTGCCCACCGGAAGCGACGCTGCTCACACTGGTGGCGCGGGACTGAGACGGCCCCGGTAGGTGCGCGAAAACCGGATTTCGTCCAGGGGCGCGGGTGGGCTAAAGTAATCGATGTCGCCGCGACAGCGGTGACATCGGGGTGTAGCGCAGCTTGGCAGCGCGCTTCGTTCGGGACGAAGAGGTCGTGGGTTCAAATCCCGCCACCCCGACAGCTAAATTGCAGGTCAGGCCCGGTGCTGATACTTCAGCACCGGGCCTGACTCGTTCTCCAGGGGCTCTCTGGAGAAATCCTGGAGAAGATCTTGGAATCTGTCTCCAGATCAGCGCGCTTTCAGCAACGCATCCAGAGCAGCCACGGGCGAGCCGTGACTCATCTCCCGGCGTGCGTCCAGCGCTTCCTCCCACATCCCGGTGAGCGCGGTCATCAGCGCCTGCCGCATTCCTGGCGTGATGTGGTCGTAGCGCGACTGGACGGAGCCATCCTCATGGCCCATGCGTTCGTCCATGAGCTTCGGCGGGGTCCCCACCTCCCTCATCAGAGTCTTGTGCGTGTGACGCAACCCGTGCGGAGTCAGTCCCGGAGCGATCGGCACCCAGCACACCTCAGCCCGCTTGGAGGCTCCTCGCCCGCGCGCCGGGATGCCAGGCCAAGGCTCAGCAACGACAGGCACCGGCCGCTCTTCCTGACTGCCCCGCCCCGGGTACCGCCCTGTCGCGGCCGGCCGAAAGAGCCACGTGGCGAAACCGGAGCGCCGCCAGTGAGCAGCCAACTCCCCCGATGCGGCGTTGCGGATGTACCCGAGATCACTGACGGCTTCCAGCACGATCAGGCGAGTCGGCTCCGCCACAGCATCCGGGCGGTTGAGGACGTTGGAGGCAGTGCCGGTCGATACGCCGCAGCGGCGCGCCACGTCGACCAGCTTCGCCCCAGGGCGGCTCACGGACCCATTGGCGGTTCCATGTCCGCGGAAGACGTAGGCCAGTCCGTGGCACTCGCAAGGCTTCGGTCTCCTCCGGGCGATGTGGCTGGCAAGCAGCGAGGCGAGGAAATCCGGAGTGTCGATGTCGCGGTAAGAATCGTCCTTGGGCGGGCAGCGGTGCAGTTCGCCGGTGTCCAGTTCGTATAGCTGCCATTCCACGCGAATGCTCTTGGGCCGTACGAACTCGGTCTCAAGGCCGACGATCTCGCCCCAGCGCACGCCGGTGTAGCCCTTGATGATGCCGGCAACGAACTCGTCGTCGCGGCCGGACAGCAGCGCCATTCTCTCGGCGAGCAGCAGGACGCCGAGTGCAGTCGTGACTGCCTTCTCCGGGCCACGGTTACGTGAGCGGCCGGCACGCTTTCCTCGTCCACGGCGCTTTGTTGCCGGGTTGGAGTCGCGCAGTCCCTCATCAACAGCGTCGGCAAGGATCAGGTGCAGTGTCGCCCGCCATGTCTTGACGCTGGATGCCGCATAGGGCACGGCACGTTCGCGCTTCTCCCAAGCGGCAATGTCGGTGCTCAGAATGTCAGCGACGGCGGAATCCTCGAATGCGGGGAGCAGATGCTCTTCGATGTGCCGCCGGTAGTTCTGCATGGTGGATGCCGCCAAGTCCTGTGCGGCATACCAGCGGTTGACGTAGGCACCGAAGGTGATCCGCTCAGGCGGTGCTTTCTTCGTTCCGGCCAACAGTTTCGCTTCTTCGGCGTCAGCCGCCTTCTTTGCCGCAGCCTTGGTCCGGAAGCGGATGGCATCGCCATCGGCATCGCGGACAGTGCCGTACTTGCCCGGCGCCAGCTTGTACCGGCCGCGCCAGTAGTTGCCGAGACTCTCGGCATAACCCACGTTGTTCTCCTATGAACGGGCGTGCCGCCCGGCTCAAGGGCCGGGCGGCACGCGGAATCAGGCTGCGCTGGACTGCGGTTGGCCGCCACGCGCCCTGCGTGGGGTCCTTGCCTTCAGGGAGGTGACGGACGCCGCCGTTGTCGTCGCCCTGCGCCGTGGTGCTTGTTTTGCCGGCGCAGGAGCGTCATAGCTTTCGGCGGGGCGGCTCTCGAAGATGCGCATGATCTCGGCGAAGTGCTCGGCCGTGAACCGGTAGCTCCCTGCGGGCTTGGTGAAGGGGATGCGTCCCCTGCGAGCTTGTTCCTTCACCCACCACTCCGAGCAGTGGAGGGCCTTGGCGATGTCGCTCGGGAGGTAGACCGGGGGAAGGGCCGGGGGTTCCAGTCGCGGAGCGGTGCTCATGTAGCGGTGACTCCTCACGAGGAAGCGGGATCCAGTGACAGAATTGACAGAACCTCGCCTGCAAGCCGTTGACCTGCGGTTTTGATGCTTTCTGGATCTTTGACAGAACTGAATTAATTGCTGACAGAACCTCGTCAGGGGGGTTCTGTCACAGGACCCGCGCGGCGCTGCCGGGGGTTCTGTCGAGTTTTAATTGAGTTCTGTCAAAACCGCGATCATGGTCGTTCGTGCAGGTCAACGGCTTGTTCGGGCGGTTGTGTCAGTTCTGTCAGCGGCCTGGGGGTTCTGTCAGGCTCCGCGCGCGATGCGCGGGTGGGTCTCGAAGCGAGGCGAGGGCGGCCGGCCGCCGCGACCGGTGCGCGGGGGCGGCGGCTGCTGCCGGATCCAGCCGTGCTCTTCGAGCAGGGCGAGGGCGGGGTCCAGGTCGCTGATGGCGGGGAAGTCCGCCCGACGCAGCATCCGGAACAGCTCCCGTTTGGTGAACTGTGCGGGGTTGCTGGAGACGAGCTGTGCAAGGACGGTCACCGCGGATTCGTGGGCGGGGTCGGCACTCATGACGCTGAACACGTCCAAGGCGTGCGCGGTGAAGTAGACGCCCAGTTCAGTAGCGGCGGCCATGGTGGATGCCTCGATGGGCTTGTGCCACCCGTCCTCGGGGTGAGCGGCGAGGTGCAGGAGGCCGGCGATGCGGGCCACGGCGCCGTCCCGCTTGGACGCCCATTTCACGATCGGAGCGAAGCTCCCGTCCGGGCCGAGACGCGACTCGGTGACCTTCTGGTAGGCCAGCAGGACGGCGTCGGCTTCGGGGGTGAGCTGGATGAGGGCGGGGTCGGTCCAGTCCGCCAGGGCGAGCGTCAGACCCGCCAAGTGCTTGGCGTAGGTGGCGGCCACCTGCTCGTCCAACAGTGCGGGCGTCAGGCTCCGGGAGCCGACCAGGGACAGGGGCTTGGAGTAGAGGAAGCGGGCAAGGAGTCCGCGCCCGTCTGCTCCGTCGATGCGGCTAAGTGCGTCCAGAACTTCCGGCTGCACTGCCAGGCCGATCGTGACTGCCGGGGAGTCGACGTGCTGAGCACTGCGGCCCTGCCGGTTGACCCGGAGCATGTCCCCTGCGTGGCCCTTGAGGAACATGCCCATGTTGGGCTTGCCCGTGTAGCGCCCGGCGATGATGTCGAACAGCTCCCCCTCAGCACTCAGGCAGGAGATGCGCCCGCCCTGCTCGTCCAGGAGTGTCCCGACGTTTTCCGGCGTCACATCGTCCGCGACGAGTTGCGGTTCGGCGGGAACCGTCATCTTGTCTGCGTCCTGAGCCAGTTGGACGGCCTCGGCGGTCAGGGTGTCGCGGTGTTCGGGCTCCGCGTTGGCCGCCTTGCCAGCGGCCTTCTCGGCTGCCGACTTGGCCAGCCTCGCCAGGGTCTCGGCCTCCGCCCTCACGGGTCCGGAGAGTTCGATCAGAGCCTTCTCCGCATCGAGCAGTGGTTGAACCATGAGGTCGAATACGGCGGACTTCCGGTTGCCAGGGGGCAGTGCGATGGCGGTGTAGATGTTCACGGGCTCCCGCCAGTGACCGCGTACGCACACCTTGACGCGCCCGCCGGCGGCGGTGGCGAGGACCGCCAGGGCCAGGCATCCGGCTAGGTCCGCCGGGGTCTGGGTCTCCTCGGCGACACCGCGCACCATGCTGCCCAACCAGGCGGGGAGGACGTTCACGGGGAAGTCCGGGAGCGGCGGGCGAACCCGCAGGGGAACGGGTTCATCCCAGGCGGGGCCGGTGATCTGCTCGGGTTCGATGTGCTCGAACCCCTCCCACAGATCCGGGCCTGCGTCGTTGGTCGTCATGCGGCGGCCCTCATGTTCTGGGGTGCTTCAGTGCTGACGACCGTTGCGGTGAACTGCCTGGCTGCCGAGTCCTCGGCCGCCCACCGCTCCTCGCGTTCACGGAGAAGGCCCTGGACGCCGAACACGCCCTCGTAGTCGCGGTCCTGCTCGGCCTGGGAGATGAGCTCGATGTAGCTGCTGCGGATCTCGGCGCGCTTTGCGTCGATGGCAGGACTCTCCAGTTCTCGGATACGGGCCTTGAGTCGATGAATCTCGGCGAGCAGCGCGGCGCCGTCGATGACGTCGGTCATGCGGCGGCCCTCCCTTCCTGGGTAGTGCGCAGCGGGCAGGTGTCGCGGTGGGACTCGTGGTCGGCGATCAGGGCCAGTACGCGTGGCTTGCCAATCGCGCTACGGTCCCTGCCACACAGGCATTTCGAGGTGGCCGAGGGGATAGCCCCCCGCGGGGCGCAGATCGCCATCCACGCAACGGGGTAGCGGCCGTCACTCGGGCGCGGGTCAGGGCGAACAGCAACGGGGACGCCTTCGGCGACGCCCTTCGGGGCGCCCACGGCCGCCCGTAGCGGGCCCTGCAGGGCGCCCTGTGGGCTGTTCGGGGCGATTAGGGATGTTTTGTTCATACCGTGCGCTCCACAGCCGCCTCAAGGCCGTTGGCGACCGCGCGGCGGGCGTAGGCCTCCGGCACCCCGACGGAGACAGCGGCAGCCACGATCCGTTCCCCGAGTACGGCCAGTCCGCACGGCCCGGGACACCGGCCGTGCTGCGTCTTCAGGAAGCGAGCCACTTGGAACGCCTGTGCTCCGGCGCCGGATTCGGTGTGGCTGCGCACCAACGCGAGGCCGTGCTCGATGCCAGTGCGTACGTAGCGTTCGGTGTGGCGGCACCCGGTTGCGACGACCCGGTCCCATGTGGTGCAGACGGGAGACGAAGAGGCCACCCTCCCGGGCGCGCGGGTGGCCTCTTCCCTCACG
Organism: Streptomyces sp. NBC_00322; assembly: GCF_036147535.1. Classification (NCBI taxonomy): domain Bacteria; kingdom Bacillati; phylum Actinomycetota; class Actinomycetes; order Kitasatosporales; family Streptomycetaceae; genus Streptomyces; species Streptomyces sp. NBC_00322. The sequence continues at coordinate 4,177,689 of NZ_CP108019.1, forward strand.
ACCAAGGCGCGCACGGCTGTCGGCAGGTCGACCATGCGGCCGGTGCCGGGGCCGAGCCAACGGGTATAGGACATGCGCGATTTGATGTCCACGCCCGGCCGGACCGCGCTGGACGACGGCATGGCGCCCCGGTAGAGCCAGTGCTCACCGCGCGTCGTCAGCACGATCCGGGTGGCGGGCAGACTCTGCCGGGCCCAGGCAACGGCGGCCGGGGAGTCCAGGTCGACGACGGTGAGGCCGGCGCCGCCGGGGTGGTAGGCAACCGCTGCCGCTTCTCGCCACACCCGCTCCCACGTCGGCGAGTTGATGACGTGGAGGTTGGTGGTAGCGGCGGCCCAGCCGTGGCAGGGCGCCGAGCAGGTGCAGGGGCCGGGGGTCTTCATGTTCGGCCGGCCACCGCAGGCGTTCTTGGCGCATGCCGGGCAGTTCCCGAAAGGGGCCTTGCCCTTGCGCAGGGGCAGCGGCGGCACACCGGACCCGGCCAACTCCAGTGCGGTGCGCAGGTGGCTGCGGTTGGCGGTCATGCGGCGGTCCTCCCTTCGAGGGTGAGGAATTGGGTGGCGATCCACTGGGAGTAGGCCGGGGGGACGCATTCGCGGATGCCGTCCCGGTTCATCCACGGCACGCGCATGACCGCGCGGGCCCGGCCGACGCCGGAGAAGTTGCCGATGTACTGCCCGAAGTACCCCGGCGGTACGGGGCGCCCCATCTTGGCCTGGGGCGTCACGTGTCCGGGATGCGCAGGCTGGGTCAGGGTGCAGCCGCTGCCGGTCTCGAAGTAGCGGTGCCGGTAGGTCTCAAGCCCGAACATGGAGCCGCACAGCATCACGGGCTCGCGGAGCTTGGGCACGGCGCCCCTGACGTTCTCGATCACCCACGGGCGCCCGGTGGATTCCAGGGCGGCGCGGGTGGGGGCGATCAGGTCAGGGTGGGGGTTACCGCGGATGCGCTGGCACTCGCTGTCGTGCTGGCACGGGGGTGAGGCGTGGATGAAGTCGAACTCCGCACCGTGCTCGCGGATGAACGCCACGGCCTCGGCCTGGACGAAGGTGAAGGGGTAGCGGGGCTGCGGGGCGATGTCGATGCCGGTGACGTCGAACCCGGCATCTGAGTAGCCCTTGCCGGCGCCGCCCTGGCAGCAGAACGCGTCCAGCAGACGCGGCCTTAAGCCGCGCACTCGCCGGATGTCGGTGGGTTGGGTCATGCTGGAGGTCTCCAGTTTCTCTGAATTGGTGCTGGATGCCGGGGCGGCCCCAAGTCATTGGCGTGAGTGGGGGCCGCCCCGGGCGTCATTGCTTGGGGCGGGTGAGCTTGAAGGTGAGGCCGCCGACGCCGATGGGTCCGGCGGCCCCGGCGATGAGGGTTGCGGTGTGGATGGCGAACTCGAACAGCGCGAGGATCGCGGCGACCGTGCCCGCAACCCCGATTGCCGTGGCGAGTCCCAGGCCGAGAGGCACCAGGAAGGCGCGCGCGTGTCGGGCAGCCGGGGCGGCCTGGACGACGACGATGATCGGCCTGCCTTCTCGTTCGGCCTGCCGGTAGAGGTCGGCGGGTATGTGCGGGGCGATGGTTCCGTGTTCGGGCCCGGGCGGCTGGCGGGTCATGGTGGTGCCTCCGTTCATCTCGCGGTGTGGTGGTGCGGGAACGGGGCGGGCCGGTCTCCACAGGGTGTGGAAACCGGCCCGAACGGTCACACGGTGTGACCGTAGTGGGGTGTGTCTAGTGGGTAGTGGCTAGTGGGGACCCCAGTAGAAAGCCGCTGTTGGGGCCTCTAGTGGGGTCTACTGGGGTGTTCTACTGGCTACTGGGGTGGTCCCCACTACCCAGTAGCCAGTAGCTGTGTGTGAGTGATCAGAAGTGGTCGGGGTGGATGTAGACGGAGTGCGGTCCGTTGTCGCGGTAGATCAACTCACCGCGTTCTGCAGCCGCTTTGAGGGCGTCGCGCACGGTCTTGCGATCACGGCGCACGAGCTCCGCGACGGCGGAGGGCTTCATGCCCATGGGGCCCGCGGACTTGATGGCGTCGATCGCTTCTGCGAGCCATGCCGGGCCCGAGTCGGTGTCCTTGTCTCCGCGTAGGGCGGACAGGTTCAGCCCCTGCGAGGGTGCCGCGGGTGCCTCCTCCGCAGCCTTGGTCGGCTCGGCGACGGTGCCGAACTGCTCGTCGATCTCAGCCATGAACTGTGCTGCCAGGGCATCCGCGTCCGGCTCGGCGCTCTCGCTGCGGAGGGCCGACAGATTCAGCCCACCGGCCTTGGCCGGTGGCGTGGACTCGGTCGTGTCGGTGCTGGGGGTGTCGTGCATCCAGGCGATGCGGTCGCTGTACCAGCGGCGGGCGTAGGCCGTTCCGGCCGCGTCCGCGGACGGCTGGTCGAGTGCGGGGTGTCGGTCTGAGGTGGCGGCGACGATGTCGCGGATCTGGTTGGGCAGGATCCGCCAGTTCTTGAACAGCGCCACCGGGGATTCCGGGGTGCCGAGGAATCCGGCGCCCTTGTAGGGGGCCTGGTCGGTCTTGAGTCCGCGGCTGCCGGGGAACATCTTGCCCAGGTCCATGCCCTCGGTCTCACCGCCGGTGAGCGCGACACGCACTTTGGCTTCGCGGCGGATCATCAGGTTCCCGAGCACGGAGCCGGTGGCCCCGAGCGCGGTGAGCACGGTGCGTACGCCCATGGCGCGGGCGATGCGGATGACTTCGAGGATCTTCTTGGCCAGTTCCCGCATCTGCTTGTCGTTGCTGGTCAGGATCTCCGCGCCCTCGTCGATGACCAGCATGATCTGCGGAATCTTCGCGCTGACCGGCAGCAGGTCGGTGTTCGCGCGGGACATCAGGTCCTGGTAGGCCATCTTCCGGTGCTTCGCGACCCTGACCGCCGCATCCAGCATCAGGAGTGCCTCGTCGTAGGAGGCGGCCAGCCAGTCCACCCCGGGCCGCAACGGGGCCTGTCCTTCTACGGGCTGGTGGTTGAGGGCGGGCAGGACCCAGGGGAGTCCGGCCGATCCGGCGTTCAGGTCGATCACCCACGTGAGCACATCTTCCGCGCGGGCGAATCCGGCGAGGATGACGTGGACCATGTTGGTCTTGCCCGATCCGGTCGGGCCGACCACCAGCGCGCACTGCTCACGCAGGTAGGCCAGGACCTCTTCCGCATTGGTGCGATACCCCCACGGCAAGCCGGTGTGGATCGACAGCGGCCCGTACTCGCTCGGATAGGTCGTCTCGGCGACCAGGACGTTGACGGTGGTCACGTCGATCAGTACCCGGCCCTGGTCGATGCCGGGCCCGGCGGCGGCGGTGCAGCCGTGCGGCAGGCGCGCGTCCGCGGACAGCCGCCCGGACTCCTTCGCGATCCGGTCGTAGGTGGCACCGCCTGCCGGGAGTTCGGCATCGATGCTGAATCCGGTGCCGGTGGGCCACATCTCGACCGCGAGGACGCGCAGCGTGATGCCGCACACCCGCTGGACGCGGTCGACCCACTCCGCAGCGATCGCCCGCCGTTCGGCGGACAACTCTGCGGCGATGTGGCGCTCGGCTGCGGCGATGGCCTCCTCCTCCCGCGCCTCCTCAAAGAGGCTCATGGAGCGGGCGGCGGCGCCGATGCCGATGCCGATGGTGGCGAGTGAGCCGAGCGCGGCCCAGGTCAAAGGGCCGCTTGCCATGGCCCAGGTGGTCCATCCGGCGCCCACGAGCCAGGAGGCGGCGCGGGTGGCGATGGTCCGGCCGGCGTTGCGGGCGCGCAGTCCGGCGATGGCGTGGCCGAGCGCCCCGGCGGTGCCGGCCGCGAGTGCCCAGCCGGGTGGCATGTGGGTGGCTGCTCCGGTGGTGGCCAGGGCGAATGCTCCGGTGGTGGCGGACAGGGCGCCGGTCACGGGTCCGTGACCGGCGCTCCAGTCCCACACCGGACCGCTGGTGGCGGCCTTGGTGTTGGTGCTCATCTCAGACGTTCCAGCCCTTCTCAGCATCGGGACCGTTGCGGGGGTCTTCGTGGCGGGCGATGTCCTGCTCATGCACCTGCCGGAAGATCGGGCCGAGGTCTTCCGCGGCGGACACGGCGTACATGAGGGCGTTGTAGATGTCGGTCAGACCGCCCGCGACTTCCTTCTCCAGCGGGAACTCCGAGTCGGAGCGCTCCGCGAGGATCTGCATCGTGTGGGCGATGCTCAGCAGGGCTGCGGGCAGGCTCTCGACCATGGCCAGGATCTCCATGCAGCCGTCCGGCTCGTAGGAGTGGGCCGCCGATTCCATCTCGGCTGCGGTCTCTTCGAAGTTGAACCCAGACACGTGCGTCGCCTCCTCAGCGAACGTGGGTGAAGCAGGTGTGGTGGGGACCAGGTGGGCGGGACGCTCCACCTGGTCGGTGATCTCGTTGGGGTCGCTCTCGGCTTCCGCATCGGCGGCGGCCTCTTCGGCGTCCTGGGTCTGCCGGATCGCCGCGTCACGCTCTGCCTTCTCCAGCCGCGCCTGACCCAGCAACCGGCGGTAGAGGCGGCGCCCGGGGTACTGGAGCCAGCGAACGCCGAGCGTTCGGCCCAGCGGTGTGGTGATCAGGCCGATGACGCCCAGCGCTCCGCCCAGCAGCGCGGCCACCAGGCGACGGCCCTGCATGCGGGCTGCCGAGCGCCACAGCGCCCAGCGGGCCCGCTTGCGTGCCGGGGCCTTGCGTACCGCGGACCGCTTGCCCGCCACGTCCTTCCCGGTGCGCTCATCACGAGCGCGCCGTGCCTTGGCGACCAGCGCGCTTCGGCCCGACGCGACCTTGCCCGCACCCTTGGCAAGGGCACGGCCGACACGCCCCTTGGTGGGGGTGTCGGTGTTGCGGGCCGCGGCTTTCGCGGCCCGGCGGGCGTCCGCGACACCGCGGCGGGCCGCGGTGGTCTGCGCCCGGTTCGCCGCCCGCGTCGGAGCGGCCTGGCGCTTGTCGGCGCGCAGCGCCCGCACCTGACCCACCCGACCCGTACCGCCGGGGCGGGCAGTCCCGTGCCGCTTTGCCGTACCCGCGCCGTGTGTTGCCGGACGGTGCTTACCCCGGCTGGCAGGGCCACCGGCGTGCATCCCCCTGCCGGTGCGGGACTTGCTCTGGCCACGGCCAGCGCTGGTGCCGGCACTCCCGTTACGGGACTGCGACGGCACCCCGCCACGGCCCTGCCGACGGGCTTGACCAGCGGCCGACGCAGCGCGTGACGCAGTGCGGCCCGTGCCTTGTTTCCGTGGAGTGCGCTGGTCGCGGCGGCTCTTGCGGGCCGCGGCTGCCGTGCCGAGAACGACCGCACCGGTCATGGCGATCGCCGCGGCGACCGGCCCACCGGCCAGAGCTGCGGTGGCGACCATGCCGATGGTGCTGTTCGCTCCCGTCGTTGCCAGCGGCAGAACGGGCCAGCCACCCGGCGTGTGGTCCAACTCGGCAGGCTCGGGAGCCTGGTGGGAGCGGGGTGTGATCTCGGGTGGGGGCGGCGGTGTGGCCGGTTCGACCGCTACCGGCTCGGTACTGACATCGGTCATGCTGCGAGCACTCCTCGGTGGAGTAGGGGCCCGGCCGGGACTTTGGTAGGAAGCGGCCGGGCCTCGGTCATCGGGACGGGTCAAGCAGCGCGCTGTCCATCGGGGTCGTGCGAGGTCATAGCTGGTTCGGGTCGATCGAGAAGAACTGCACTGCAAGCTGGTCGGCGTTCAGGCCCAGCTCCCGCGCGACGACGGCGCGGATCTGCTCGAATGCCTCGGCCCGGGTGGCGCCCTGTGGGCCGGTGGGCAGGTCGGCCGCGCCGTTGAACGTGGCGAAGTGGCCGCCGCTCGTGTGAACGGTCATGACGTAGTGGAACGATGTGACGGCGCTGGTCACAGGAATCTCCTTGACGAGTAGTTGAGTTCAGGCGGCTTGCGCGGTGGGGTAGGCGCAGGACACGCACATTCCGAGCGAGGTGGGGATGCAGTAGCCCGCATCCGTGCGGCAGTTGGGGCATTTGCGGCGCGCGAGCATCGCTTTGGCGTGCGCGGCCCACATCGCTGTCGTCATCGGCCGCACCGGCCTGGCACGATCGAGCCGGTACAGGTAGGCCGTCAGCGGTCCGCGACCTCTGCGGGGCCGGAGCAGCTGAGCCGCGATCGGCTGCCCGCCCGGACTCAGACCGCGCGCCCGCAGCTGCCGGCGCGTGGCGTATCCGTCGGGGGCCAGCCGCCACGGGTAGGTCGGTATCCCGTGCACGCGGCCGGTGGGGTCAAAGCACCGGCTGCGGGAGGGCGGCATCAGCCCTCACCGCCCACCGCCATCAAGCGCGGCCCGGGCTCCTCGGGGTTGGCGAGTCGGCCGTAGACCTTGTGGACGTAGGAGGTGGACCGGGTGGACTTCACCGCCGCTTCCGCGATCCTGTCGCCACCCTCGAAGCACTCGCGGATGACCTCCGCGGCCTCCTCCGTGCTCAACCTCCGCCCGCCCTGCAGCCCGTCCCGGTCCGGGGTGGACGCCGGGTGGACAGCGAGGGGAAACACCGCGCCTCCACCACAGATGACCAGCGGCCTTGCCGCGGGTACCGGCTTCGCAATCGCGGTCGGTAGCTCGATGGGGGCGTGGGTGGATGCCGGGGTGGACGGCCGGTGGACGGGGTGGGTGTCCACCGTGTCCACCAGGAGGCGCAGTTCGGCGATCCGGGCCAGGATCGCCCGCCGGTAGTGAGTGATCGCCTCGGCGAGAACGATCAACAGCACGGGCGGAATCGAGTGCAGGACCAGGCCGGCGGGGTCCACGTCGCGGGGGATGCCGAACGGCTTGCCAGCGGGCCACAGTGCGGCCCAGCAGTTCATCAGCCACGTGCCGAGCCCGGTGAACCAGCGCAGCGCGGTCGCCCACCCCGAGGGCTGCACACCGTGCTGCGACAGCAGTCCGTCGACGATCAGCACGGTGCCGAGTGCGACCGCCACCATCGGATCGAGCAGCCAGGCGATCCACACCGAGATGTGATGAGTGATCGCGAACAGGGTCACGTTCGTCGCGGTGAACGCGAGCGCCACCACCGCGATGGCCACCAGCACCCGCGTCAGCCGCGACTGGAGCAGGAGTAGCGCGGCGATCTGCTCGCCCGGGGGTGCGGGCCGCTTCATGCCGAGCCCCCGACCTTGACAGGTTCAGCGACGCGCGGATGGTCCGTCGCGGACGGGGTCTGCACCAGGCGTGCGAATCCCATGAGCCGGACCGCGGCCCCCGCAAACTCGGTCCCGCCTTCCAGACAGACGGTCGTGCCGTCGTCCTGGTCGTGGCGGGCCACCGTGTCCGGGCTGATGCCGAGCGCCACCCGCCACGTCTCGAACCCGGCAAGGTCGCCGTGCAGCGAGAGGTCCAGCCGGTCCGGGTAGATGGGCGACAAGTGCACATGCACGGCCGGCAGGTCCGGAAACTCGACAGCCAGCGTGCGCAGGGCGCGCAGGGCGCCTGTCAGGTCGTTCAGTACGAGGTCGTTCATGCCGCGGCCCTCTTGCCCGTACCCGGACGACGACGCAGCGACGGCTGCGGCAGCACAGTCACGTTGAAGAGCTCCGGGGCGAACGCCTCGATCGCCTCCGCAGCGACCTTGCTCACCGTGTCCGGCAGCTCCGGATACGCGGCGAGGATGTCTCGCGCGGCGTCCAGCCGGGCGGCCCGCTCCATCTCGCTCTCGCCCTCCACACCCAGCCACAGATCCAGCGGGGTACCGAGCGCGAGCTCAACGAACTCTGTGGCGGTAACAGCCACATGACCAGCAACGATGTTCTTCATGGGTCGCAGTTCCTTTCAGGTGGGAACGGCCCGAACAGCGGCCCCGGAGGTGCAACTCCGGGGCCGCGCGCCGTTGAGGCGGTAGATCCGGCTCCCCTCAGCGCTGCTCGTACGAGACGAGCAGCGGAGGCAACCGGCGCGGCGTGAAAGCCGCGAGGCAGAAGCGCGGGCAAGTGCCGCGCGGCCGCCTTTTCGACTCGGGGAGGCGGGGCCCACCTATGTAGTTCTCAAGCAACCCCCAGCGCGGGGCCCCTAGTTGTGGCAGGCCATCCCGAACCAGAGCCACTCCGCCTGAGGCGGCGTGGCGTTGCAACTACAGACTGGACCGGTGGACCGGTCCAGTCAAGCGGCGAATTTGGAGTTGTCGAACATCGCAGCCAATATCCCCAGCTCAGAACGCCTGACAGGGCATCAAAAAAGCTGGACCGGCGGACCGGTCCAGCTTCGATTCGAGCACTTCACTACATCGCGTAGGTGTCCACCTGCTCGAAAAGTGAGGCAGGCGTAACGCCCTCTTCGCAGACCAATGGGCGTCCTTCCTGGTCGTGCGCCGTGTGCAGGAGAACCGCGACCGCGCCGCCCTCCTCAACTCCCAACCGCTCCGCCTCCACATCGGTGGCCAGGCGCACAGTGGTGACGTCTACCCCCTCAACGGGGAATCGCCCGGTCTGTCGACGGACGTAGCGGGTTGTGCCCTCAGCAATAGGAGCCGTGTCCGAGAGCCGGGGGGCCGCTTCTCCGATCTCAGGGGGGAACCACGCTTCCACCCAGCTATTGGGGCTCCCGTCCGGGAGCTGGAGGATGCGGACGCGCCGGAGCGCCAAGACTCCCGGCGCTAGGTTCAGGGCGTTGGCGACGCGCGCTGGAGGTTCGGCCCAGTCAGGCACCCCAACCCTCAGGAACGGCATCCCGCCCAAGATGCGTGCCGACCCTGCCCGGCGGGCGCCGGCAGGGCGCGCCACGGGTGTCTCCGTGACGACGAAACCGGTCCCCTGCTTGGCCACTACTACGCCGTCGTTGCGGAGCACGTCGACGGCCTTGATGGCAGTGGCCCGCGACACATCCCACTGCTCAGCCAGGTCTCGGCCGGACGGGATGGTCTCGCCGGGGGCGAACTCACCTGCGGCGATGCGCGTTCGAAGTGACTCAGCGATCTCCTCGTACTTCAGAACAGCCATAGCTTCCTCTACCTCGCGCGCTGGACTGGTCCACCGGTACACACGATACTGCGGGCATGTCGAATCTCGAATTGGCGCCCTCCGTGATGCGGTTCTATGGCGAGACAGTGAACGAGGACAGTCGCCTGCGCAGCTCGGCAGATGGGCGGATGGAGCTGATCAGGACGCAAGAGCTTCTCCGACGGTTTCTGCCCCCGGCGCCGGCCCGCGTGCTCGACGTGGGAGGGGGAACCGGGATCCATGCCGAATGGCTTGTGAAGGACGGCTACGACGTGACCCTCGTGGACCCGATCCCCCGGCATGTCGAGACTGCGTCATCAGTGTGCTCAGCGGTCGTGGGAGATGCCCGCGAGCTGAACGAGCCCGACGCCTGCTTCGACGTTGTGCAGCTCCTCGGGCCGCTATACCACCTGCCCGATCCCGCTGACCGGCGTAGGGCGCTGGCGGAAGCCAAGCGTGTAGTGAAGCCGGGCGGGTTGGTCGTTGCGGCTGCGATTAATCGGTACGCATCGCTCTTCGAGCACGTTACCTACGCCCACCTGCACACCGAACGGATTCGTGATTCCGTTTCAGAGATTCTTGAGACGGCTGTCTACGACGGCGTACGAGGGTTCACCTTGTCTTACTTCCATCGCGCTGAAGAGCTGGTGGCAGAGCTGGTGGCGTCAGGGTTGCAGGACGTGCAAGTCTTCGGGATTGAAGGGCCAGCATGGTCGCTCGTGAAGGCGGCTGAGCAGCAGCCGGGCGAAGGACCCACCGATGCCCTCGTCGCCTCCGCCATGGAGGCGGCTCGCATGGCAGAGCCGTACCCGGAGTTGCTGGCCGCTAGTTCACATCTGCTGGCCGTGGGACACGCCCTCGACTCTGCGGAGTCTGCGGCACCAACGGGGCCGCAGACTCCGGACGCTGGGACCACGCGTTCTTTCTGACGCCGCATAGAAGGCGGCCACACGGCCCGACTAAAAGAGGCTGGCTTCTGCCTGCCCGGCCTCTTCGGCGGTCTCTGAGGCATACCCCTGCGCCCTGTCCTCCCCGTCCCCGCTGGGCGTATCGATCGCGATATTTCCAGCGACCTCCTCCTCGAATCGGAGTGACCGGTCAGCAGCGTCGAGAAGGTCCGCCCATGTCAGGACTTCCACCCGATTGATGAGGGAGTTATAGGTTCGGATCGTTTGGTCAACCATCGACCGAGTAACGGCCCCTAGTTGTCTCGCGGGATCTTCCGGGATGTCTACAAAAGCCTGATTTCCGATTACGACGGTTGCTCGCCCTCGACGCAGATCGTAGTCGATGCCGCTATTTCTGTAGATGGTTTCCATGGTGGCGCCGCCTTCGTCCAGTTGGCGGATGTAGTTGGCGGCCTGCATAACCGCCTCATGAACTTTCGCGCCGGGCATCAGATGCTGCCTGTGGCGCTCGATGAGGCTTGGGATGTGAGATCCCTTAAGTTCGACGATATGTAGGGAACCATCCGCGCAGAAAAGTGGGATGTCGTACCGATCCATCGGCATGATTGAGGCCCGCGCAACTCCTGTATACCTGCCGCCGAAAATCCAGTAGTTTCCCTTGATTTTCCTGTGTAGATCAGTTTCCGTGGTGGCCGGATCTGAGATCATCCGCTTGAGTTCTGCGATCAAAGCTCGCCGCCTTGCGATGACAGCAGTCTCTGCAGCAGAGAGGCCCGCGGCGCTCGAAGCGGCGGCGAATGCGACAATGCTAGAAATGTCGGCCCGCTGTGAAAGGACGGCGCCAACGCTCGCGCCGCTAAGGCCGAGCCTGTCGAAGTATTCAAGGGCGCTGGTAGCTGCCTCGCTCGGGCTGATTTCGATCCCTCGCAAGGGCGGCCCGCCGAAAACCTCCACGATGCGATTGGCGATTTCCTCAGTATTGGGGTCAGCGGCCACGTAGTAGCCGCCCATCACGGCCCACTCGAGGCTCTCATCGCTGACTCGCTGCAAGAGGAGGATTGTTTTACCTGTTTTAGCTGCGAGTTTTTCGGCGGCTCGGTGAGTTGCCTCATTTTCGGTGCGAAGCTTAATAAGGGCAACAACAACGGTTGCCTGTACCGCAGCCGGAGATTGAACAGCGCGAACGCTGAAATTGCTCACCCTTGAGACATAAGTGAAATAAAGCCTCGAAGGGGGTAAATCGAGCAATTGGGCGGTGAAACCCCGTGCTTCAGCGTACTTGTTGTTAATGGGCCTTTCGTGTTCCTTTTTAAGCAAGCGAGACAGGCGTGCCAAGGTTTCCTCGGGCGTCATGCGCGTGATTCTACGCCGACGTCTTGTGTGAGGGGCGTGATTTCCGGTCGCGGATGCGGGAACTCGCCCCGCATCCGCGGTCGATGCTAATCGCCTGTCTGAGACTGTTCGTCCCCGAGAAATCGAGTGCCAGCGCTGCCTTACGTCAGGCTGTCCTGACTAGACCCTGCATGTAGTCGGCGTGATCCTTGAGAGCCGTGGAAAAGTCCTCCGGGTAGCGAAGGCGACTCTTGAGGAGGCGTTTGTGGAACCCGGCAGTGGCTCGCAGGCTCAAGGGTACGGCTGTGTCCGGGTTCATGATGTCCAGCAGATGCTGATATTCACGCTGCTCGGGCCACAGGCCGACCGGCACATCCCAGCGACCATCCACGTTGCCCCAGGCCGCTGTGGGCCATTTCATCCCCTTGGGGAGAATTAGTTCGCCCGTCTCGTCATAGTCGCCAGGGGCTTGAAGCCGTCGTCCCAGCCATTCGGATACGCCCACGGTGACCGCGTTGCCGACGAGCTTCCAGCGCGTACCGGGGCGCGCGACCTCTAGTGCCGCTTTGGTCCAATCTCGGGGGAACCCCTGCATTGCTTCCGCGTCTTCGATCAGGGGGGTCACGATAGACCTGCCGACTCCTGCGCCAGGCACCCATACGGCGGGTGATGAAGGGATTCCGAGGCCCGATCCGCCTTTAAGAGTGGGAAGGGCATCCTTCGCCCATCCCAGCCCCGTGTTTCCCTCTGTCCAGTAGAAACCGAATGCGTCGTCCTTATAGTCCGATTCGGACCGCTCTTCAGTGTTGTCGGCGAATAGGACGGTACGCGGATCTTCGGTGCGTGACGCAACGAAGATAACCCTCTGACGTCGTTGCGGTACCCCAGTGAAGCGTGAATCAACGAGTCGGTAGGCCCACGTGTAGCCGAGCCGCTCAAACTCGCCGACAAGGTACTCCATTGCTGTACCGCGGTCGAGGGAAAGCATATTGCGGACGTTCTCGATGACTACCCACCGAGGGGAAGCATCCTGCAGTAGTTCGAAAAGATGCTTGACCATTCCCGAGGCTTTCCCGTGAATGCCTTCAGTTCGGCCGGCTTGCGACAAGTCGGTGCACGGAAAACCGGCAGTCACGATGTCGACGTCAGGCAGCGACTGCAACGTTTGGATGTCGCCATGTAGCGGAGTGTCAGGAAAACGGTGCTGCAGTACAGCCTGAGCCGGCTCCCACCACTCGCAGAGCAGCTTGGTTTCCATGCCTGCCGCTTGAAGTCCCAGTTCGACACCGCCGATGCCGGCAAACAGCCCTGCAACGGTCAGTGGTCGGGTGGCGGTGGCGAGGGTCGGCATGGTGTCGATGATCCCACGTTCCTTCTGGAAGGTCTGACGCATGGCTTGGCTTGTGCCTCTTTCTGCGATGGGGGCTGGGTGGCCGACTGGGCCTCGGGCGGTTCAGATGCGTGAGTTCGTGGCTGCCACGCACGACAGGTTGGGGAGGAGGGGGTGGGCCCTTGACTACGGAGCCAGTCCTCGCACCGCGAGGACTGGCCGTGCGCACAGATGAGGAAGGGCTGGACTACCGTTGCTTCAGTGGGATCACGCAACGAGTCCTGGGCCTCAAGCAGGGCTACTCGAGCCAGCATGCGAGGCAACCGCAGTCGTGACACACGACCCGAGCTGGCGCTGAGACGGGCCGTGCACCGCCTCGGCCTCCGCTACCGCGTGGCGGTCCGCCCCCTTCCGGAGGTGCGTAGAACCGCGGACTTGGTGTTCACCCGGGCGAAGATCGCTGTCTTCTTGGATGGCTGCTTTTGGCATGGATGCCCAACTCATCACACGGTCGCCAAACGCAATGCTTCGTTTTGGGCTGAGAAGGTTGCCCGGAACAAGGAGCGAGACGAGGACACGAATCGACGTCTGCGGGAGGCCGGCTGGGTTGCGGTTCGTGTCTGGGAGCATGAGGACCCTCACACGGCTGCTGAGAGGGTGCGACGGGCGGTTGAAGCCCGACGCGTTACGTGCCCCCGCAGTCTCAGTTCTAGTCTCGATTGCTGCTTAATCCGGTGCGGTTCGCGTTCGTCCGTGAACGTCCGCCACACGCCTGACCTGCGGCGTGAAGCGAAGGGCGGACGCCCCTGGACCTCCGCGGAACAAGCCCGGACAGCTCGTAATGCGTAGGAGTCTGGCCAGCGGCGCCTGGCCGTGGCGCTCGAAACCGCGCGTGCAGCGGGATCGGCGTGGGCAACATGGACGCCATGGCAAATGAAGAGCACCGGCAAGCAGCACTGTGCCTCAGCGGGCAACCTAGCGAGTTAGGGCGCTCCTACGGACTTGAGCCACTACGTCTGTATCTGCACCGCATCACCTGCGGGCGCCTGGGCCAGCCCAAGGGCTGGCCCGACCCACCTCAGCTGAACACTCCATGGCAGGACACGATTTCGCCTACTCGTTCCGGCTGGCGACAGCGCGCGGCCAACCTGTACGGCGAGACTGTGTTTGGGGTCGACTACAAGGTGTGCCGCCGCTGCAAGCTGGCTTGGGTCGAGGAGCCTCACACCGAGCCGGAGTACCAGCGTTGTGGACTCGCCAAAGCGGGCCTGGCCGCGCTTCGGACCGACTTTCCGCAGATGGCCTGGCACACCCTCGGCGGGCATTTCAGCGACGCACAAGTCTTCTGGAGCTCAGTGAGCGCTGGCGTTCGCGGCGGCTACGAACAGCGTGATCTATGCCCTCACATTGTGCGGTACTGAAACAGGTTGACTGCGATGCGATGGCCGGTGTTCGCCTGATTAGCGGCGTGAGCGCCTGCGACGATGTGAACATGCCGACACCTGGAACGCCTCTCCCCGCTGCGCTCATCCCCGACTGCACCAAACCGGATGCTCACCGCACGGCCTACAAAAGCGCCAAGACCAACGACGCGATCTTTGTCTGCATCGCTCGCCAGGGATCGCGCTGGAAGGTGGAGCTTGACGCTTTTGCCAGCAGCGGGCCCACCATCCCGGAGCAGGCAGTTGCTGTCCTACAGTCCGCGATTGAAGTACTGGTATCTGACGGCACGGTGACGCAGGCCAACATTGCACCTGACTACATCTCCATATGGGCGATCAAGAGCGAGCAGAAGGCACGCGAAATCGCGGCCGCGTTCCATGCCGCCGTGCACGGACTCCGGCAGCTATACATCGCCGTTCCAGCCCCGCGCAGCTAGTCTCCGAGGCTCACGCCGAGGCGGTCAGTGCCAGACAGCGGGCCGCGGGCCACGGAACTGCGGACCACACGCCGACTCCTGCATCGCGCGCAGTGAGCCCGAGTGCTGTCTTGGAGAAATTCTGGAGATGATCTTGCGTCAGGGCCCCTGAGGCGCCAACGGAGACCAATGCTCCCCAACGCCCTGACCTGCAAATTTGACCTAGCGCACAGGCAGACGATCTTCCAGGGCCTAATTCGGGACGAAGAGGTCGTGGGTTCAAATCCCGCCACCCCGACAGCCGAAACACAAGGTCAGGGGCCTGATCCACTCAGTGGATCAGGCCCCTGAGTGGTTTCTCGGGTCCTCTGGGAAGCCTCTCCCGCACAGCCCGTGCAGAGCGCGGAACCGTGAACTCGGGCTGCTGTCAAAACTGTTGACAGCGGCGAGGGCCGGGCTGCTTCGTCGTCAGGCGGCTGCGGAGCTGGATGCGGGGCGCAGGGTGTCGAGGGCCGTGCTCCAGGTCACGAGTTGGTCCAGCGCCGTCGTGAGCGTCTTGTGCTGGTGGTCGCCCGGCTTGAAGTCGTGGAAGTCGGCGAAGTCGGTCCGCAGGTTCAGTGCCACCTGCGCGGCCACGTCGGCGATCTGCAAGGCGCCCACGATCTGACGGAGTTGTTCCACCGCGCGTACGCCTCCGTCCACGCCGTAGGAGACGAAGGGTCACCGGGGCTCCTTCACGGTTCGTCGTCGTACGGACCGGTGGCGCAAAGTGGGCGAGCCGCGCGAGTCAGCCCGCCTGGCTGTGGGCGGCGAACTGGTCGAGCAGACGCGGGAGGGCGTCGTCGCCGAAGAGCAGGTCGAGGCTGGCGGCGGACTCGGCGGCGGCGGATTCGCTGCGGGGGAACAGCATCCGTTCGTAGGCGGCGAGCGCGGCCTCGGTGTCACCGGCGTGGGCGGTGAGGGCCCGGCCGAGTTCGGCGCCGTCGAACATGGCGAGATTGGCGCCCTCGCCGGCGAACGGTGACATCAGGTGGGCGGCGTCGCCCAGCAGGGTGACACCCGGGATCCGGTCCCAGCGGTGGCCGGTGGGCAGGGCGTGGATGTGCCGCGGCACACGGGCGCCGTCGGCCTCGGCGACCAGTGCGCGCAGGCTGTCGTGCCAGCCGTCGAAGTGGGCGAGGACGGCCGCCTTGGCGGCATCCGAGTCGGTGAAATCGATGCCGGTGATCCACTCCTGGGGCGCCTTGCGCGCGACGTAGACGTGCAGGCTGCCGTCGGTCTCGCGGTGGGCGAGGAGAGCCTTGCCGCCGTCGAGCGCGAAGAAGAAGCCGCCGCCGATGACGGCCGCGCTGGCGGGGTGGCGCCGGTCGGCCTCCAGCAGGTCCACCTCGACGAAGGACACGCCGGTGTAGGCGGGGACCGCCGCAGAGAGCAGCGGGCGGATCCTCGACCACGCTCCATCGGCGCCTATGAGCAGGTCGGTGGTGAAGGAACTCCCGTCGGCGAGGGTCACCTCGTGGGGGCCGCCGCCCAGCGGGCGCGCCCCGGTGATCCTGTTGCCCCAGTGGACGGTGCCCTCGGGCAGCGAGGTGAGCAGCAGGTCGCGCAGTTGTCCGCGGTCGACCTCGGGGCGGCTGCCGTCGCCCGGGTCCTGTTGCTCCATCCGTACGACGCCGTGCTTGTCGAGAATGCGCAGGGCCTCGCCGCCGGGGTGGATGAGCCGGCGGAACTTGTCGTGGAGGCCTGCGGCACGCAGCGCCGCCTGCCCGGTGTCCTCGTGGATGTCGAGCATGCCGCCTTGGGTGCGGGCTCCGGCGGACGCCTCCAGGTCGAAGACGGTCGCTTCGGTGCCGTTGACGTGCAGGACGCGGGCCAGGGTGAGGCCGCCGAGGCCGGCGCCGATGATGGCGATGGGGTGGTGGGTGGTCATGCCGATGCTCCTCATGGGGTGAGTTTCAGTCCGCGGAACGGGCCGGAGGGGCCGGGACGGGAGTGTGCATGATGCCGTTGAGCAGCACACGGAAACCCCAGTCGAGCCGGTCCCCGGGCTCGCCCGAAAGCAGCGCGGCGGCGAGTGCGGCGATATGGGGGTGAATGTCGCGGGAGGCGCCGTGCAGGGCCCGGGTCAGGGCGTCCCAGTCGTCCTGGGTGTCGACGGCCCGGTCCTGACCGGCGTGCTCGGCGGCGGTCGCGGTGGCGTACTGCAGCAGTACGTCCACGCCCCAAGCGGCCTGTCCCGGCGGGACGCCGCCCTCGTCCAGCAGAGCCAGCAGCGCCTCGACCAGCCGCAGATAGTGCTCCCCGCTGGGTCGGGCGACCAGCGCCGCACGGGCCAGTTCGGGGTGGGAGAACAGCACCGTCGTGCAGGAGGTGAGCACCTCGATCAGCCGGTCGCGCCAGTCGCCGTCGGTGCTGACCGGGGTCATGTCCACGGAGCCGAGCAGCTCGTCCAGGACCGCAGCGTGCAGCTCGGCGGTATTGCGCACGTAGACGTACAGCGATGCCGGGCCGGTGTCCAGCTCCTGCGCCAGGCGGCGCATGGTGACCTTCTGCAGACCTTCGGACCGCATGATCCGCACTGCGGCGGCGATGATGCCCGCCCGGGTCAGAGCGGGCTTGGCCGGGCGTTCCCGACGACTGAGGGGGCCATTGCCGTGAGTTGCCATGCCTGGAAGGTAGCGAACATGTTCGCCGCGAACAAGTTCTTGACGAACATGTTCGCAACGCCCACCCATGCGATTCGGACCGGACGGCGTTTGAGCCAGGCCTCCTGGACCGCAGCAGAGCAGATGCGACGGGGAGACCCGTCACTCCACCGTCGTCCTCGGAGTGCGCCCTTGATCTCGTCGGCGTTGACTGAGCCCACCGCCCCTGGCCCGCCGGAGAGCGAGGAGAGCGCACCCTCCATGTCCGCACCTCCCGCGCCCCAAGGCCAGTCCGCACCCCCCGGGCCCGAGGGCCAAGGGCCCGGTCCCGGTCCGCCGGCGCTGCGTCAGACGCTGTTCAGCCCCGGCTACGTACGCCTGTTGCTGGTCTCCGTCGTCCTGGGTGTGCCCATCGCGCTCGCCTGTTTCTACTTCGTGAGCCTGCAGCACGAGCTGCAGCACTGGGTGTGGCAGTCCCTGCCGGAGGCCGCCGGATACGACCGGGCGCCCTGGTGGTGGCCCCTGCCCGCGCTGCTGCTGGCCGGGCTGTTGCTCGCGCCCGTCGTCACACGCGCACCGGGGCAGGGCGGACATGTGCCCGTCCACGGTCTCGGCGGCCCGCCGCTCGGGCCGAAGGAACTGCCGGGCGTGCTCTTCGCCGCCCTCGCGACGCTGCCTTTGGGCGTGGTGCTGGGTCCGGAAGCTCCCCTGATGGCGGTGGGCAGCGGCCTTGCCCTGCTCATCCTGCGAGCGGTGCAAAGGGATGCGGACCCCAAGACCGTGCTCGTACTGGGCACCGCCGGCTCCACAACGGCGATCTCCACCATTCTCGGCGGCCCTCTGGTGGCCGCCGTGATGATGGTCGAGGCCGCCGGTCTCGCCGGCTCGCAGCTGGTGCTCCTGCTGCTGCCCTGTCTGCTGGCCAGCGGTGTGGGGGCGCTCGTCTTCACCGGTTTCGGGCAGTGGACCGGGCTGTCGACCGGGGCGCTCACCCTGCCCGAGGTGCCGCCGGACGCGAGCCCGGACGCCGGGGACTTCCTGTGGGGGATTCCCCTGGCGGTGCTGATCGCGGCGATCCTCACCGCCGGGCACCGCCTCGGCCATCTGACGGCGGCGTGGACGCGACGGCGCACCGCCGTCCGCACGATCGCCTGTGCCGCGGCCGTGGGCGTGTTCATCTCCGCGTACGCCCTGGTCACCGGCCGCTCGCCGGAGGAGGCCGCCCTGTCCGGCCAGGCGACCCTGGGCACCCTCGCCGCACATCCCCACGCCTGGTCAATCGGCGCGCTGGCCGCTCTGGTCCTGTTCAAGGGCCTCGCCTGGGGCCTCTGTCTGGGCAGCCTGCGCGGCGGTCCCATCTTCCCGTCGGTGCTGCTCGGTGCCGCCATCGGGATCGCCTGCTCGGGACTGCCGGGACTCGGTACGGCGCCGGGGCTCGCGCTCGGGATGGCCACCGCCACCTCGGTGGTCACCCGCCTCCCGGTCACCAGCGCCGTGCTCTCCTTCCTGCTGCTCGGCACTGACGCGGCCCACCAGATGCCGCTGGTCATCGTCTGCTCGGTTCTCGGCTTCGTCGTCTCCCAACTCCTCGAAGGGGAGCGGAAGTAGGGCGCGACGGACTGATCAGGCCCTGCTTGGCGCGTCGCTGCGGTACACCGCCAGCGCCCAGATGATGAACACGTCGATCGCGATCATGACCACCGACCAGATCGGCGAGTACGGCAGGAACATGAACTCGGCGATGAGGCTGAGCGAGGCCAGGCAGATACCTAGTACCCGCGCCCAGGTGGCGGCCTTGAACAGGCCCCCGGCGGTGATCGCGAGGCAGGCGCCGATTATCAGGTGGATCCAGCCCCAGCCGGTCAGGTTGATGCGGTAGACGTAGTTGCCGACCCGGCCGTACACATCGTCGTCGATGATCGCGGCGATGCCCTGGAGCACGCCGAGCACTCCGATGCACAGCATCAGCACGGCGGCGAATGCGAGACCGCCGGTCACCCACGGGCTGTTCGGTTCTCCTGGCTGCGGCCCCTTGTACGTCGGTGTTCCTACCGGCTGGTCCTGGCTCATGGCGTGGTCCTCTGGTCGGTCCCGTACGCCGGACGCGTCCGGGACTTCGAGCGTCGGCCCGGGCCCACCCCGCCGCCATTCGGGAACGCCCGTCCGGGCGATTCGGGCGCAGGGCGCTCATGCGCCGGTGCACCGTTCGGCCGCTGTCGGGTGGCGGCGGATCGCCGGGGCGGACGATCGTGGTGGGGGCGTGCTTCGGCGGGACGCGACCTCGGGCGGGAGGCTCACGTGGTGCACCGCACAACCAATCCTGGATGGGTGCGGGTGGTGGGTCCACCCCTGTGTCTCGTAGTCGCCACGACCGTCGCGTACTTCCTGCTCCCCCTCGACAACTTCGGACCGCACCGCCCCCTGCTCAGCTGGACGATCTTCTTCGTGGGGCTCGCCATCGTCACGTACCTGCTGCTGCGTCAGATCATGAACGCGTACGTCGACAAGCCGGGCACCCATCCCGTCCTCGTCATTCCCGTCCTGATGTTCCTGGCGGTCCTGCTCTTCTCCGCGACGTACTACGCACTCGCCAAGGACCCGAACGCGTTCACGGGACTGAAGACACGCCTCGACGCCCTGTACTTCACCGTCGTCACGCTGGCGACCGTCGGCTACGGGGACGTGGTGCCAGGGAGCCAGACCGCACGACTGGTGACCATGTTTCAGATCCTCTACAGCTTCGTCGTCCTGACCGCCGCCGCGACCGCGGTGACGCGCCGGGTGCGCAGGCGGGCCGGGGAGCGGCTGGGACGCGACGATCTCACCTGACGGGTCCGTCCCACTTGTCGGGCCTGATGCCACATACGAGCCATGTCGCATCACGGGACACTCATCCTGATCATGGCGAT
This sequence comes from Streptomyces sp. NBC_00322, assembly GCF_036147535.1. NCBI lineage: Bacteria > Bacillati > Actinomycetota > Actinomycetes > Kitasatosporales > Streptomycetaceae > Streptomyces > Streptomyces sp. NBC_00322. Next base: position 4,197,591 of record NZ_CP108019.1, read on the forward strand.
CGCCGTCGTCGCGCCCCTGCTCGCCTACGGTGTCGCCCGCTGGGCTCCCGTCCCCCTGGTGCTCTTCGAGATCCTGCTCGGCATCGCGGTCGGACCCGAAGCACTGGGCTGGGCATCCCACAGCCAGTTCATCGACACCCTCTCCAATCCGGGCCTGTCCATGCTGATCTTCCTCGCCGGGTACGAGATCGAGTTCAGCAGCGTGCGCGGCGGCACCCTTCGCCGGGCGACCTGGGCGTGGGCGGTCTCGCTCGCCCTCGGCCTGGGCATCGCGTTCGCGCTCACCGGTGCGCAGACCGGCAAGAGCTTTGCCATCGGCACGGCGCTCACCAGTACCGCGCTGGGCATCGTCCTGCCGGTCCTGCGCGACAGCGGCGACCTTCAGGGCCGCTTCGGGACCGTCATGCTGGCCTTCGGGGCGGTCGGTGAATTCGGCCCGATCATCGCGTGGAGGCGGGCGAGGCGGCGGCGCTGGTCGGCGCCGCCATGATGTCCGACCTTGTCTTCCCGCTGCTGGCGCTGAAGATCCGCAGCGGGAAGGGGGCTGCCGCCGGGCGGAGCGGGCCGAGGGCACCGAAGCGTGGTGAGGGCCATCCGGACGATGACATCAGGTGACCGGGAACCAGGGAGGGGGACCGCTCGTTGCCCCGTTGGGCAAAGGAATCGTCAAGAGGCGCGGCCCGCGCCGGATTGCGCAGGGGATTTCCATGGGTGTCAGCCTTTCCAAGGGCGGCAATGTCTCGCTGACCAAGGAGGCCCCGGGACTGACCGCGGTCGTCGTGGGCCTCGGCTGGGACGTACGAAGCACCACCGGCACGGACTTCGACCTCGACGCCAGCGCCCTGCTGGTCGATGCCAACGGCAAGGTCGTGTCCGACCAGCACTTCGTGTTCTTCAACAACCTCAAGAGCCCGGACGGCTCCGTCGAGCACACCGGTGACAACCTCACGGGTGAGGGCGAGGGCGACGACGAGCAGATCAAGGTCAACCTCGCGGGCGTGCCGACCGGGGTCGACAAGATCGTCTTCCCGGTCTCGATCCACGAGGGCGAGAGCCGCCAGCAGTCCTTCGGCCAGGTGCGCAACGCCTTCATCCGCGTCGTCAACCAGGCCGGCGGCACCGAGCTCGCTCGCTACGACCTGAGCGAGGACGCCTCGACCGAGACCGCGATGGTCTTCGGTGAGCTGTACCGCAATGCCGCGGAGTGGAAGTTCCGCGCGGTCGGCCAGGGGTACGCCTCGGGTCTGCGGGGCATCGCTCAGGACTTCGGCGTCAACATCTGAGCCGCGTAAGCCTGTTCACCTGCTCAAGGGCCTGATCCTCGACGACTTGTGCGGCGCGGGTCGGGCCCTTGGCACGCCCCGGGGTCCGTCAGCCGCTTCAGCCGACGTACGCGACCAGGGCGTCGCCCGCGGCCCACAGCACGGACGCCGCGACCCGGGTGGTCCGGCGGCCGGGGCGAACGGCGCCGAGGGTGCCCGGGTCTGCGTCCCCAGAGGTCATGGCGACTCCCGTTCCCGTACGGTCGACTCTGGTGCCGGCCAATTCAACGGAACATCCGGCCCGTTGATCATGGTGACGGCGTCGAACCACAGGCGGAGGACCACAGCATGCCGACCGACATCCCCATCGGCCGCGAGGCCCAGACGCTGCCGGGCGTGGAACTGCTGTGGTCCGGCCGGGTCCCCGACCACATCGCCGACGTCCTCGCCCAGCGCAACACCCTCGACAGCGACGAGACCACGCGCCTGGCCGCCTTCGTGCGCGACGCCGACCGCGACTCCTACGCCGTGGCGCACGTGATGCTGCGCCGGCTGCTGGGTGAGCGGCTGGGACAGGCCCCCGAAGCGGTGACACTGTCGCGCGAGCCGTGCGCCCACTGCGGTGGCCCGCACGGGCGGCCCGTCGTCCCCGGCAGCCCCGTGCACTTCTCGCTCTCGCACACCAGTGGCCTGGTGATGATCGCCCTCGCTACGGCACCCGTCGGCATCGACGTCGAAGGCGTCCCCGACGACCCCGCCATCGTCGCCGATGTCGCCACGCAGCTGCACCCGAAGGAGCGTGCACACCTCGCGGCGCTGCTCATGGAGGACCGCGCCGTCGCCTTCGCTCGCTGCTGGACCCGTAAGGAGGCCCTGCTGAAGGCGACCGGAGTCGGCCTGAACGAGGGCCTTGCCCTCACCTATGTCGGGGCCGGGCCCCAACCGGCAGTGAACGCCGACTGGTTGCTGGCCGATCTGCCCGCGGATCCCGGCTACACGGCGGCCCTCGCCGTACGCCGCACCCCGCCCGCGCCCGCCTCTCAGTAGCGCTCGACCAGGTGCTCGCGGCCCGGCGGCGGCTCGTACGCCTCGGGCCAGAAGTCCGTGACGGTCGTGATCCGGCCGTCCTCGTCACCGGTGAAGAAGGTGACCGCGTACATCTCCTCCAGGCCCACGGTGACGTGGATCCAGGTGACGGCCTGGTCGGAGTCGGCCACGATCCGCTGTATGCGCAGGTGCCAGTCGCCCGGATACTCGCGGTTGAACCGGACGCACGCCTCCTTGCCGCGGATCTTCTCGCGGGTCTGCGGCAGGTCGTAGACCACGTCCTCGGCCAGCGTCGCGGCGAAGCCCGTCCAGTCGCGGGCTTCGGCCGAGGACCAGTACGTCTCAACTGTTGTGTGCAGCTCGGTCGCTGAGGTCGATCGGTTCATACGGCGAGTGTGCACCCGGCCACTGACAACCGGGTCTGGGTGATCACGTGCGCGAAGCCTTGAGCGAGTACATCAGCGGTATGCGGGGCCGGTCGGCCGGGAAGCGGTAGTAGCCGTCCTCGTGCCGCGCCAGGACGCCGAAGCGCTCGAACAGTGAGACGTCGTGCTCGTGCAGGAACTCCAGCCGCAGGCCCGCGGCGCTGAGGGCGGAGACGACCTCGCCGACCGGGTGCTGCCACTCGACGCTGCGGTTGTGGACGGTGGGCGCGTCGAAGTCGGCGTACGTACCGGGTGTCTGGTCGATCCAGGCGTCCCGCGCGAAGTAGTCGTTGACGATCCGCGAGCCCGACGCATCGTCCAGGACATCGGTGAGCGGATGGAATTCGGCGAGATAGAGAAAGCCGCCGGGCGCGACGAGGGACGCGGCGGTCTCCGCCCAGCGCCTGATGTCGGGCAGCCAGTTCAGCGCACCGACGCCGGTGTAGACGATGTCGTACGAGGAGTCGGGGACGGCTTCGGCGGCGTCGTAGACATCTGCGGTGACGAACGCCGCACGGTCCGGGCCGAGTCCGAGGTCTGCCGCGAGGCCGCGTGCCGTCTCGACGGCCGGCTCCGAGAAGTCCAGGCCGACGACCTGCGCGGCGCCGCGGCGTGCCCAGCACAGGGTGTCGAGACCGATGTGGCACTGGAGGTGGAGGAGCGTACGGCCGGTCACGTCGCCGACCTCCGCGGCCTCGAAGTCGCGCAGGACGTCCTTGCCCGCGCGGAAGGCGTCCAGGTCGTAGAAGTCGCTGGCCACATGGATGGGAACGCGTTCGTTCCAGCGCGAGCGGTTGGCCTCGCGCCAGTCCGAGGGAGTCGGGGAGTACATGCCGTCGAAGTTATCCACAGGCTGCGGACGACGCGAACGGATTGTCGGGGGTCCGGCGCAGAATGGGGTCATGACTGAGATCACTGACTCCACGCCGGAGCTGCCGGGCACGCCGGAGCTGCCCCACATGCCCGACTGGGAGAAGCGCTTCCGCGCGCCGCGCGTTTCCCTGCCCGACTGGGCGGAGGACGCACCGCACCGCGCGCTCTTCGTGTCGAACGCCACGGGGACGTACGAGCTGTACGCCTGGGACCGGGCGACCGGCGAGCAGCGGCAGGCGACGGACCGGCCGAACGGCACGACGGACGGGGTGCTCTCCCCCGACGGCGCGTCGATCTGGTGGTTCTCGGACACCGACGGGGACGAGTTCGGCGTCTGGATGCGCCAGCCCTTCGGCGGCGGGGACGACGAGCCCGCCGCACCGGGCCTTCGCCCCTCGTACCCGGCGGGCCTGGCGATCGGCCGGGACAGCACCTCGGTGGTCGGCCGCTCGACCGACGAGGACGGCACGACCATTCACGTCGTACGGAAGGACGCGGAGCCGGTCGAGATCTACCGGCACCGGGAGTCGGCCGGGGTCGGCGATCTGTCGCACGACGGGACGCTGATCGCGATCGAGCACACCGAGCACGGTGACGCCATGCACTCGGCGCTGCGCGTGGTGCGCCTCGACGGCAGCCCGGTCGCCGAGCTGGACGACACAAAGGGGGGCACTGAGGAACTGGGGCTGGAGGTCCTCGGTTTTGCTCCGGTGGACGGGGACACCCGGTTGCTCATCGGGCATCAGCGACGCGGCCGCTGGGAGCCGATGATCTGGGACGTCGCATCGGGCGAGGAGTCCGATCTGGCGATCGAGCTGCCGGGCGATGTGAACGCGGAGTGGTATCCGGACGGCTCGGGGCTTCTGGTCGCGCACAGCTTCGAGGCGCGCGGCGAGCTGTGGCGGTACGACCTGGCGACGCGGGAGCTGGAGCGGATCGAGACGCCGGCCGGTTCGGTCTCGGGTGCGACGGCCCGGCCGGACGGGGAGGTGGAGTATCTGTGGTCCTCGGCCGCGCTGCCGCCCCAGGTGCGCTCGACGTCGGGCGGTGTCGTGCTCGATCCCCCGGGCATGAAGGCGCCCGAGTCGGTGCCGGTGGAGGACGCCTGGGTGCAGGGGCCGGGCGGCCTTATCCACGCGCTGGTGCAGAGGCCGGCGGGTTCGACGGGCCCGCTGCCGACCGTCTTCGAGATCCACGGCGGCCCGACCTGGCACGACAGCGACGCCTTCGCGGCGGGCCCGGCGGCATGGATCGACCACGGTTACGCGGTCGTACGGGTCAACTACCGCGGCTCGACGGGGTACGGAAGGGAGTGGACGGACGCCCTCAAGCACCGGGTCGGGCTGATCGAGCTGGAGGACATCGCGGCGGTCCGGAAGTGGGCGGTCACGTCCGGGCTCGCGGATCCGCGGAAGCTGATCCTGGCGGGCGGCTCATGGGGCGGCTATCTGACCCTGCTCGGCCTGGGCACCCAGCCCGAGGCCTGGGCGCTGGGCCTGGCGGCGGTGCCGGTCGCGGACTACGTCACGGCGTACCACGACGAGATGGAGGCCCTGAAGGCGATGGACCGCACCCTGCTGGGCGGTACGCCGGAGGAGGTCCCGGAGCGCTTCGAGACCTCCTCGCCGCTGACGTATGTGGACGCGGTCCGTGCCCCGGTCTACATCTCGGCCGGCGTCAACGACCCGCGCTGCCCGATCCGCCAGGTCGAGAACTATGTGGACCGGCTGGCTGCGCGCGGCGCGGTGCACGAGGTGTACCGGTACGACGCGGGGCACGGCTCGCTGGTGGTGGAGGAGCGGATCAAGCAGGTGGGGCTGGAGATCGCCTTCGCGGCCGAGCACCTGGGGCAGGGGGTGGACCTGGGCTAGCGGAGATGGGCAACGGGCTCCGGGAACGGGGGCGGGCCGAGGACGGGAACGGGGGGCGGGCCGAGGGACGGTCGGCACGTTCCGTACCGTGGGGGTGTGTACCGGTTCCTGCTGACGCCCCGCTGGTGGGGGATCAATATCTTCGTCGTGCTGGCGATCCCCTTCTGTGTCTTCATGGGCTCGTGGCAGCTCGGCAAGTTCGAGGACCGCGTCCACACGCATCAGCAGGCCAAGCAGAAGCCCACGCCGGGTGAGCAGAAGGCCGCGCCTCTCGACGAGCTGCTGCCCGTCGACCAGGAGACGTCGGGGCGGCAGGCGGTGGCCGACGGAAGGTACGGCAAGCAGTTCCTGGTGCCGGACCGGGAGTTGGACGGTGAGCGCGGCTCGTATGTGCTGACGCTGCTCAAGACCGACGGCGGCCGGACGCTGCCGGTGGTCCGCGGCTGGCTGCGGCAGGGCACGCCCGCCCCCGCGGCACCGGCCGGCCGGGTCACCGTGGCCGGCGCCCTGCAGGCCTCGGAGACCCCCGGCACCGACGGGGTGCACACGGCGGGCGGCCTGCCGAGCGGGCAGCTGGGGATGATCAGCGCGGCGTCGCTGGTGAACCTCGTGCCGGACGACGTGTACGACGCGTGGGTCACCCTCACGGAGGCGGACAGCGGGCTGAAGCCGGTCCCGGCGTCCGTGCCGGAGGGCAGCGGGCTGGACCTGAAGGCGTTCCAGAACCTGGGCTACACCGGGGAGTGGTTCGTCTTCGCGGGCTTCGTGCTCTTCATGTGGTTCCGGCTGCTGCGCCGCGAGGCGGAGGCGGAGCGGGACCGCGCGCTCGGCCTGGAGCCGGAGCCGGTGTAACCAGGGCCGCAGCACCGTCCACCCTCGGGCTCCGCCCCGGACCCCCTCATACAGCCCGTCCGGCGTTTGAGGACACGCGGGCGAAGGCCGCATACAGGGTCTCGGGCTTGCCCCCAGCTACCGGACGGGGGTACCTCCCACCGCCGCCGGGCCGTAGGGGGAGGGCGGGCAGTGGCTGTATCGAGGTGCGGCTCCGCCGCGTGGGTCCGCCGCAGGCGCCGGACCGGCCCGTCACTGACCGCTCAGCACACCCGTGCGGTAGATCGTGCCCGAGCACGCGTTGGTGATCGTCGTCTCCGCGCTCGGCGCGCCCACCGCCGTGGTGTGGCTCACCGCGACGCTGCCGTCCGCCGTGCCGCCGCCCTCCGCGGGGACGAGCTGGGGCTGGGTGTTCTCCGAGGTCGTGCCCGTACCCGTACCGGTGCTCGCGCCCGACGAGCCGCCGTCCGACGGCGTGGGCTCGGGCGAGCCTCCGGTGGTCGGGCAGCTGTCCTTCGGGACCCAGGCGAACTTCACCTGGTACGCCGTGTCCGGCTTCAGCAGCAGCGAGCCCGCCTCCAGCGAGGGGTCCGGCAGTCCGGTCGCCGCGTCGCCCGCCGTGTGCTCGACGACCGTGATCTTGGCGGGGTCGGCCGCGCCCAGCGCCTTGAAGTTGACCGTGCCGTCGCCGCTGACCGCGCAGTCGGTCTTGGAGACATTGGTGACGCGGAAGGTGCCGTACACCTTGCCTTCGGCATCCGGCGCCGCCTGTCCCGCAGTGACGCCGAGCTGTCCGGCATCGCAGACCGGGGAGCTCGCGGGCGCGCTACCGGGCGGGTTGACGACGCCGCCCGTCGTGCCGTCCTTGGCGCCGGAGGGCTGCTGTCCCGGCGTCTGGGTCGCGCCGCCCTGGTTCTGCCCGGTGCCCTGGCCGCCGACGGAGGGGCTGTTCGTCCCCGCCTCGCCGTCCTCGGCACCCGCCTCTGACCCGGTGCCGCCCTGCGCCTGTTCGCCGTGTCCGGCGTTGACGGGGTTGGCGCTGTCGCTGCCGCTGGAGTTCGCCACATGCACGAAGGCGGGGACGGCGGTGCCGATCAGCATCACCGCGGCCGCCGCACCCACCAGCGCCTGCCTTTTGCGGGCGCGCCGCGCGGGTACCGCCCTTCGCAGGTGGTCGAGGGCTCCTTCGGAGGGCGCGAGGTCCTGCACGGCCCCTTGCAGCAGCCGCCGCAGGGCAACTTCGTCCCCGCCGAGGCCTCCGAGGCCGCCCAGCTCATTTTCCGGCCCGTTGTTCACAATTCCGTTCCCAGTCCGGTCGTCAAACGGCCCGTCCGGCCCGTACCGCTCAAACCTGTGCCTGTGCCCGCTCATGCCGTGGCCTCCATGGCGACGCGCAGCGCCGCGATGCCCCGCGAGCCGTACGCCTTCACCGAGCCCAGAGAGATCCCCAGCGTCTCGGCGACCTGAGCCTCTGTCATGTCGGCGAAGTACCTCAGCACCAGCACCTCGCGCTGGCGGCGCTGGAGTCCGCGCATGGCCTTGATCAGCGCGTCCCGCTCCAGCTGGTCGTACGCGCCTTCCTCGGCGCTCGCCATGTCCGGCATCGGCTTGGAAAGCAGCTTCAGCCCGAGGATGCGGCGGCGCAGGGCCGACCGCGACAGATTGACCACGGTCTGGCGCAGATACGCCAGGGTCTTCTCCGGGTCCCGCACCCGGTTGCGCGCCGAGTGGACGCGTATGAACGCTTCCTGGACGACGTCCTCGCAGGAGGCCGTGTCGTCGAGAAGCAGGGCCGCGAGACCGAGCAGCGACCGGTAGTGGGCGCGGTAGGTCTCGGTGAGGTGATCGACTGTGGTACCCGCGGCCATGACGTCCTCAGCGCCCTCGCGCTGGGACGAGATGCGGGTGGTGCGGGGCGCGGGCATAGGGGCGATCACCGGCATGCCGCCGGACGGGCGGGGTCTGCGGAGCGGGCGCACTGCAGCGCCGCGGACCGGGACCACCCTGGTGATGTCGAGAACCTCTGCCACGCCTGTTGGACACGCTTCCCCCCGTCAGGGTTGTACGCGTACGCCACCGTTTTTGACGGTGAACCAAATGCGTTCATGCGTACCCGCTCTTCCCCAATGCCCCTTTTCTTCGCGGCACCGTGAAGGGGCAACCGCAAAGACGCTTCCCGCCCAACTGCCGGTTGCAGGAAGGGGGAAGCGCATCGTCGAACATCCTTGCACCCCAGTTCAAGTGGTACAGACCTTCGACTTGATCACAGGGCGTTCACAGATCCTACAAAGCATTCCGCTTCTGCCGCCCCGAATAAGCCGCAAGCGGACAGAGAAGACGGACAGAGAAGGCGGAGAAGACCGAGAAGGATCAGCCGGAGGCGAGCGCGGGCCCGATCTCCGCCGCGACAGCCTCCGCGATCTGCGCGGAGTTGAGCGCGGCACCCTTACGCAGATTGTCGCCGCAGACGAAGAGGTCCAGCGCACAGGGGTCGTCCAGAGCCCGCCGCACCCGCCCCACCCACGTCGGATCGGTCCCCACCACATCGGCGGGTGTGGGAAAGTCGCCGGCCGCCGGATTGTCGTAGAGCACGACTCCGGGCGAGGTCGCCAGGATCTCGTGCGCCCGCTCCACTGTGACTTCACACTCGAACCGCGCGTGCACGGCGAGCGAGTGCGTGGTGAGCACCGGTACGCGGACGAATGTCGCCGCCACCCGCAGCCCCGGCAGATCGAGGATCTTGCGCGTCTCGGCCCGCAGCCCCAGCTCCTCCGAGGACCAGCCGCCGTCCTGGAGGGTCCCGGACCACGGCACCACGTTCAGCGCCAGCGGTGCCGCGAAGGGCCCGAGCTCGTCGCCCACGGCCCTGCGTACGTCTCCGGGCCCGGCACCCAGCTCCGTACCGGCCACGAGCGACAGTTGGGCGCGCAGCGCCGCGACGGCGTCACGTCCCGCGCCGCTGACGGCCTGATAGGAGGAGACGACCAGTTCGCGCAGCCCGAACTCGGCGTGCAGCGCGCCCACCGCCGGAACCATCGCGAGCGTGGTGTCGTGCGGACTCGCGACAATGCCGCGCGGGCGGACCCGTACGGCATGCGGATTGACCTCGGGGACGACCAGTGGCACATCCGGATCCAGCCGGAAGGCGCCCGAATTGTCCACGACGACCGCGCCGTTGGCCGCGGCGATCGGCGCCCACTGTGCGGACACCGCGTCCGGTACGAGGAAGAGCGCGACGTCGACGCCCGTCAGGGCCTCTTCGCAGAGCGCGACGACCTCGGTCTCCTCTCCGCGCACGGCCAGCTTGCGGCCGGCCGAGCGCGGCGAGGCGACCAGCCGTATGTCGCCCCAGACATCCGCGTGCTGCGAAAGGATCTGGAGCATCACCGAGCCGACGGCCCCGGTCGCTCCGACGACCGCGAGCGTCGGCTTGCGGGTCATCGCCCGGTGCCTCCGTAGACGACCGCCTCGTCGGAGTCGGAGTCGAGACCGAAGGCGGTGTGCACGGCGCGCACGGCCTCGTTGACGTCGTCGGCGCGCGTCACCACCGAGATACGGATCTCCGAGGTGGAGATCAGCTCGATGTTCACGCCCGCGTCGGAGAGCGCCTCGAAGAAGGAGGCGGTGACGCCGGGGTTGGTCTTCATGCCCGCGCCGACGAGCGAGATCTTGCCGATCTGGTCGTCGTAGCGCAGCGATTCGAAGCCGATCCCGGCCTTCGCCTTCTCCAGCGCGTCGATGGCCTTGCGGCCGTCCGTCTTCGGGAGGGTGAAGGAGATGTCGGTCAGGGCGGTGGTGGCCGCCGAGACGTTCTGCACGACCATGTCGATGTTGATCTCGGCATCGGCGATCGTACGGAAGATGGCCGCGGCCTCGCCCGGCTTGTCCGGCACTCCGACGACCGTGACCTTGGCCTCGGAGACGTCGTGGGCGACTCCGGAGATGATGGCGTGCTCCACCTGCTGGTCCCCTTGCGGCTCGTTGCTGACCCAGGTGCCGCGCAGCCCCGAGAAGGACGAGCGGACGTGGATCGGGATGTTGTATCGGCGTGCGTACTCGACGCAGCGGTGCAGCAGCACCTTGGAGCCGGAGGCGGCGAGCTCCAGCATGTCCTCGAAGGCGATCCAGTCGATCTTCTTCGCCTTCTTCACGACCCGGGGGTCGGCGGTGAAGACGCCGTCGACGTCGGTGTAGATCTCACAGACCTCGGCGTCGAGGGCGGCGGCCAGGGCGACGGCGGTGGTGTCCGATCCGCCGCGGCCGAGGGTGGTGATGTCCTTCTTGTCCTGGGACACACCCTGGAAGCCCGCGACGATGGCGATGTTGCCCTCGTCCAGCGCCGTACGGATCCGGCCCGGCGTCACATCGATGATGCGCGCTTTGTTGTGGACCGAGTCGGTGATGACGCCTGCCTGGCTGCCGGTGAACGACTGGGCCTCGTGGCCCAGGTTTTTGATCGCCATCGCCAGCAGGGCCATGGAGATCCGCTCTCCGGCGGTCAGCAGCATGTCGAATTCGCGCCCGGCAGGGATCGGGGATACCTGCTCGGCGAGATCGATCAGCTCGTCCGTCGTGTCGCCCATCGCGGATACCACGACGACCACCTGGTGGCCGTTCTTCTTGGCATCGACGATTCGCTTGGCGACGCGCTTGATGCCTTCGGCATCGGCAACGGAGGAGCCTCCGTACTTCTGCACGACAAGGCCCACGTGCGCTCCTCGCTCAGTCTGTTTCGTTCCGCACTACTGCGGTCGGCTCAGTCTAACGAGCGGCCGGACTCCGACCCGGTGCTGTCACATGGTGAGATGTCCCGCTCACTACGTGATCATCAGGAAGGGTCACGGCCGCTCGGATCGACTCCTGCCCCGCCTGGTGCGCGCTACGCGAGGTGTGGGCCGGGTCACACCCTGGGCTCGTGGTTTTCGGCCGAACGTCGGCGGTCACGTGGAGTGACTCCTGTCGGGGCTGGGCGATGCGGCCTCCCGCGTCCCCGGCCACCGCGGAGAGCGCTCAGGTGGCCGTACGCAGGCCCAGCGGGCCCGCGATCTCCTGCACCATCACCTTCCCGGCCTCCTCGGCCAGGGCGTCCTCGGCTAGGTCCTCGTCCGTGTCGAGGCCGTCCAGCTCCTCCAGCGGCTGGTCCAGCCTGACGTGCGCGACCAGCGACTGCAGCGCGCGCAGCGTCGCGGAGGCGGTCGGGCCCCAGTTGGAGAAGTACGAGAACTGCCACCACCACAGCGCCTCGCTCGTGCGGCCCGCACGGTAGTGGGCCAGACCGTGCCGCAGGTCGGTGACGATGTCCGCGAGGTTGTCGGAGATCCGGGAGGCGACCGGAGCCTTGCGCGGCTCGTACGGGTCGAAGACCTCGGAGAAGACGTCGACCGGGTCGAGCAGCACGGCGAAGCGCTCGCGCAGGTCGTCGACGTCCACGTCGGGGCCGGTGTCCGGTTCGTACCGCTCGTCCGGAATGATGTCCTCGTGCGCGCCCAGCCGGCCGCCCGTCAGCAGGAGTTGGGAGACCTCCAGCAGCAGGAAGGGCACCGCGCTGTCCGGCTCGTCGCCCTTCGCGACTTCCGTGGTCGCGACGATGAAGGACTCGATCGAGTCGGCGATCTGGACCGCGAAACTGTCCGGGTCCTGATTGACGGCGTGCAGATTGGCGTCAGACATCGAGAAGTCGTCTCCCCTCGAAGGCACGCCCCAGCGTGACCTCGTCGGCGTATTCCAAGTCTCCCCCCACGGGCAGACCGCTGGCCAGTCTTGTGACCTTCAGGCCCATCGGCTTGATCATGCGCGCCAGGTACGTGGCGGTGGCTTCGCCCTCGAGATTGGGATCCGTGGCGATGATCAGCTCCGTGATCGTGCCGTCCGCGAGGCGGGCCAGCAGCTCACGGATCCGCAGGTCGTCGGGGCCGACGCCCTCGATGGGGCTGATGGCCCCGCCGAGCACGTGGTAGCGGCCCCGGAACTCCCGGGTCCGCTCGATCGCGACAACGTCCTTCGGTTCCTCCACCACGCAGATGACCGAGTGGTCGCGGCGCGGGTCACGGCAGATGTTGCACTGTTCCTGCTGCGCGACATTGCCGCACACCGCACAGAAGCGGACCTTGTCCTTCACCTCGAGCAGCGCGTGGGCGAGCCGGCGTACGTCGGTCGGCTCGGCCTGGAGGATGTGGAAGGCGATCCGCTGCGCGCTCTTGGGACCGACGCCGGGCAGCCTGCCCAGTTCGTCGATGAGGTCCTGAACCACGCCTTCGTACAACGGAACGCCTCTCGTGGAGTGCTGTGGTGCTTACGGTAGTTGGTGAGCCTGCGCCTTAGTAGGGCAGGCCCGGCATGCCGCCCAGCCCCTGGGCGAGCGGGCCGAGCTTCTCCTGCTGAAGCTGCTGCGCGTTCTCGTTCGCGGCCTGGACGGCGGCGACGACCAGATCCGCGAGAGTCTCGGTGTCGTCGGGGTCGACGGCCTTGGGGTCGATGACGAGGCCGCGCAGCTCGCCGGAGCCGGTGACGGTGGCCTTCACCAGGCCGCCGCCCGCCTGACCGTCGACCTCGGTCTGTGCCAGCTCTTCCTGGGCCCGCGCGAGATCCTGCTGCATCTTCTGGGCCTGCTGGAGGAGCTGCTGCATATTGGGCTGGCCACCACCGGGAATCACGGTCACTCCTGGCATTTCGACGACGATTGTTCGGTAAGCCGAGCCTACGTGCTCGCCGGGCGGCTCGCCCCACCCTGCGGTGACCAACTCTTTCGAGTGAGTGGGCGCGGACACCCCTAGCTGATCAAGGACCTCTTGTGGGCGGAAATACCGGTATTTCTGGCGCACAGCCCACCATTCGGCGGTAGGAAGGGCATGCGCATCAGAATGCACGCGCGCACCGTATGTACACGCAGTGTTACGTCGTTCCACCTCGTTCCACGTCGTAGAGGAGTGCACCGGTGAGCCAGCCGGACATGCAGCCCGGGGGGCCGGCCCGGGGCGAGCGCGGCGAGGCGCCGCGCCGTGACCTGGCCGGGAGGCCGTTTCCGCTCGGCGACTGGGGAGAACCGGCGGAGAGGCTCGACGAGCTGTACCGGTGGGTCGAGGCGGGCGCGCTGCGTACGGCTCAGTGGTATCTGGTGGACCGCGTGTGGAAACGCCGGGCGGCGCGGGTGCTGCGCATCGGCACGGCTCTGGGCGTGATCGCCGGGGCCGTGCTCCCCCTCCTGGAGGTGACGGGCGTACGGGACGGGACGTCGAGGTGGGGGTATCTGTCGCTGCTGCTGGGAGCGGCCTGCCTGGCGTGCGACCGGTACTTCGGGCTGACGTCGGGCTGGATAAGGAACGTCGCCACGGCGCAGGCGGTGCAGCGCAAACTGCTGGGGCTGCAGTTCGACTGGGCGTCGGAGTGCGTACGGGAGGTGCTGGGCCCGGCGGAGGGCACGGCGAGCGAGGCGGCGGAGAGGTGCCTGGGGGTACTGCGGCGGTTCACGGAGGACGTAGCGGAGCTGGTGCGGTCGGAGACGGCGGACTGGATGGTGGAGTTCGGCTCGGGCCCGGCGCCGCTGGTGATGCAGTCGACGGGGGCGGCGCCGGGGCGGCAGGTGGAAGGGCACCCGTCGGGTCGGGTGCCGCTGCCGCCGGGGGCGCGGCCGAACATGCCGCGACAGCGACCGCCGGAGGCGCCGCGCTGAGCCCGGACGCCGGGGCTGCGCCCCGGACCCCGCGCGTCATCTCACCGGGACCCCCACGGGGCTGTTTTTGGGCGGGGCACCCGGACCCCGGGCAGCGGCGGTTTCGTGCCGCACGGCGGCTCGGCTTCCGCCCCCCGGGTCTAGGCCGTGTCTGACAAATCTCGCCTGGCGCGCGACGCCCGGCACGCACACTCGCTGCGTTGTCGGAGTCATCCAAGTACGTCCAGTACGAGGATGGTCCTCCGCCTTGCGATTGCACGCACCGGACGCCGCGCACCCCGCCCTGCGGGCGGACGGCGCTATTTGTCAGACACGGCCTAGGGGACAGGCGCTAACGGCGGGACGTGATCGCCCTCGTCACGATCGGGGGCAACAGGTCCTTCGCCAGGCGGCGGGCGCGGGACGGGCGGCGGCGCGGGGCCGCTGCAGCCGCGACGGCGGGCACGGGCGCGGGTGCGACCGGATCGGGCTTCGGGGCCGGCGTATGGCGGGACTTCGGGTGCGGCGGCACCTCCGCCTTGTTGCCCTTGATGCGGATCAGCGGCAGGCCGGCCACCTCCTCCACCCCGTGCCACAGGTCCGTACGCGACTCCAGCCACGTCAGCAGCGCCTGGCGCGCCGGTGCCGGGTCGCCCCACGTGCCGTACAGCTTCGTGCCCGTGATCACGATCGGCTTCAGGCCCGAGGTCGCCACCGCGCCCCACACCGCGGCCGAGACCCCGGGGCAGTGTTCCGCGCGGAAGTCGTCGAAGGACACGATGCCCTCCGGCTGCAGCAGCGTCTTCGCCGCCTCGATGTCGCCGTGCACGTGCTCGTACAGGTGCGACGCGTCGACATGCACGAAGCGACAGCTCCCCGCGCTCACCCGCGAGGTGATCACGGAGGTCGGCGCCTGCACCATCGTGGGCAGTTCGGCGTGGAACGACAGATAGTTCGCCTCGAACGCCTGCCTCGTCAGCGTCGAGTACGACCGGTCCATCTCCGCGCTGTTGGAGTCGTCCGGTGCCGGCGAGTCCCACAGGTCGCAGACCGTGAACTCCTCTCCCTCCCGCAGATAGTCGGCCGTGAAGATCGCACTCTTGCCCAGGTACGCCCCGAGCTCGAGCAGATCCCCTCTCCCGTCCGGATCCGTGTCCCGCTGATAGGACAGGAACCAGTCGAAGAGGAGCTGGTCCACGGGCCAGAACCAGCCCTTGACGTCTGCGAAGCGCGTGGGCCGGGGGAGCGCTTCGTCCGCGATCTCCCCCGTCGCCGGGGTACTCGTCTGTGACATGCACTGGTCCTACCGGGCGGACATGTCCCGGAGCTTAAGGCCGCGCGTTCAGCGGATGTGCGCAGGATGTGCGTCAGCTGAAAATGATCATTGAGCCCTGGCCGAGGCTGCGCGTCGCCGCCGCGTGCAGCCCGAGCCACACGTGCCGTTCCCGCGCGAACGGGCTCTCGTCGTACGGAATCGGCCCCGCCGGTTCCTCCAGCGAAGTCGGCCGGTCCGGCGGCCGCGGTGCCTGCGGCGGGTTCGCCGGGTCGATGCCGATCGAGGGCGCGACGAACTCCAGCTCCCGCAGCAGGCCCTGCGTGGAGCCCAGCGGACCGCCCCCGGCGAGCAGTTCGTCGTTGAACAGCGGCGAGGTGAAGTCGACGGGAACGTATGCCCCGGCGTGGTCGTAGTGCCAGACCAGATGCGACTGCTGCGCCGTCGCCTCGAACATCTCCAGCAACTGCTCGTAGTCACCGCCCAGTTCGTCCACCGGGGTCACCGCGAGCCCGCACAGCTGCAGCAGGTAGGCGCGCCGCAGGAAGTGCAGCGCGTCGTAGTCGAAGCCCGCGACCGGCGCCACATCGCCGGACAGGCCTGGCATGTACGCGAAGACGGGGACGGTCGGCAGTCCCGCGTCGGTCAGTGCCTTGTCGTAGGCGGCGATCTCTTCGGCGAAGGGGTTGTCGGGGCTGTGGCACAGCACGTCGACGAGGGGGACCAGCCACAGGTCACAGGCCAAGGGAAGGCTCGCTCTCCAGGGTGTCGGGCACAGGGTCGGGCAAAAGATCAGGCACAAGATCGGGGACAGGGTCGGGCACGGAGGGGACAGCGTAGTGGCAGGGACACGTTCGGCGAAGGGTGCCGGTCAGCTGTCTGTCCGAACCGAGTCCTTCGGGTCGTGCACATCCCATACCCACACGCCGCCCACCCGTTTCCCCGGTCGCCCGAGCAGTTTCTCCACGGTCGCATACAGGGCCGCGTCGTTGTACTGCGGCTCCAGCACCACCAGTCCCGCCTTCCACGCCGCCAGGTCGAAGCGCGCCTGGGCCTGCCAGTTCGGGCCGATGGTGGGCACGCGCCCGCTGTTGCGCACCTCGCTCAGGAGGTTGGAGGTGTGCCGGGGCGTCGCGCCGTAGATGCCGATGTGGTCCGGCCCCCACGGCCCGTTGAAATAGCCGCCCGCGACCCGGAAGCCGAGGCCGGTCGCCGACTGCCAGTGCAGGGCCTCCGCGCTGCCGGGATTGGGCAGCGGCACCGTGACCACCGACTCTCCCTCGCCGAGGTACGAGCGGTACATGCCCTGCGTGATGAACTCCGGGACCTGCGAGCGCTCCCGGACCGGATACGGCGTCGGCAGCACCGGCAGCAGCGCCGCCGCCACCGCCGCGAGGCCCACCACCTGGCTGACCCGGTCCCTGGACACCACGAGCCGGTCGGCGGCGAGCGCGATCAGAACGCCCAGCACCGGGGCGCAGATCAGCGCCACGCGCGACTCGATGACCGACTCGAAGAGCGGCTGATGGGCCAGCCCACGCCACGGGCCGGTGAGCACGATGTCCGTGTACGGGATGCGGAACTTCGGCCCGAGCGAGAGGAACGCCGCCGCAAGCCCCGTAAAGGCAAGCGCCTTGACCAGCGCGAGCCGCCACAGCCGCACCACGATCGCCACCGCGAGCGCGACCAGCGGCCAGCCGTAGAAGGCGTTCTGCTCGGTGCGGTTCAGCGCGAGCGGGTCGGCGACCTCGTCGGAGCCCGCGAGCGAACGGCCCGCGAACTCCAGGAAAGCCAGGGGGCTGTTGCCCGCGTTGTCGCCGTGCAGCACGCTCTTGTAGCTCTGCGGCCCGAAGAACTGCCAGCCCAACGGGAAGGCGATCAGCGGCAGACAGACCGCGGCCGCGACGGCGAGGCCGCGCAGCAGCGGCCGCCGGGCCGCCTGCGCCACATCGCGGCGCACCAGCGCGTACGAGAGCGCGAAGAGCAGCATGCCCACCGACGCGAGCAGCAGCGGCTCCTCGCCGAGGGAGACCTGATACGCCGCGAACAGGCCCAGCAGCACCCCGTCGCGTACGACATTGCGCCCCTCGCACAGCCGCAGTGCCCGGTCGATGATCACCGGAATCATGAACAGCACAAGGAAGTTGGGGTGCGCGTTGCCGTGCGAGATCATCGGCGGCGCGAAGGCGGCGGAGGCCGCGCCGAGCGCGGCGGCCCACCGGTTGGTCACCAGCCGCCGGGCGATCAGCCAGTACCAGGCGCTCGCGGTCGCCGCGAGCCCGAGCGTGAGCACCAGCGCCCAGGTGACGGTCGGGCCGAACAGCAGCGTGACGGGGGCGAGGGGGACGGACAGCCCGAACATGACGGTGTTCGCCATCAGGTTCACGCCGTCCGGAAAGCCCTGGAGCGTGGTGAAGAGGGGATTTCGCAGATGCGCGACATTGTCGGCGGTGACGGCGAAGAACCATTCCCACTGGTTCTGGTCCTGCCCCGAGTCGGCGAGATAGCCCCGGTCGAGGTCCGCCAGAAGATTCTTGTAGAGCAGTACGGACGCGAGGACGAAGAGCCCGACGACGGCCAGGTCGACGCGGCGTACGGCACGGGCGCGCAGTCTGAGCAGTTCCAGCAGCACCCTGCCGTAGTCCAGCGGTCTGACCTTGGAGCCCGCCTGGTGCGACCAGCGCACCGGAACCTCCGTCACCGGCCAGCCCGCGCGCCGGAAGAAGCGCAGTATCTCGACGTCGATCCCCCACCCGTCGAGCCGCGAGTCGGCGAAGGCGGCACGCGCCTTGTCGCCGTCCAGAAGCTTGAAGCCGCACTGGGTGTCATGGATGCCGGGCACGGCGACGGCGCGTATGAGGCGGTTGCCCATCCGGCCCATCCATTCGCGCATCGGGCGCTGGTGCACCTCGATGCGCGAGTCGGGGTGCGCGCGCGAGCCGATCGCCGCCGCGCTGTCCTCGGCCGCGAGTTGCTTGTCGAGACGGTCCAGTTCCTCGATGGGTGTCGCGAGGTCGGCGTCCGTGATCAGGACGCGCCGGCCGTACGAGGCGAGCACGCCCAGGCGCAGGGCGCTGCCCTTGCCGCGGTTGCCGTCGCCGCTGACCAGCTGGATGCGCGGCTCATCGGCCGCGGCCTCCTTGGCTATCTGTGCGGTGGCGTCGGTGGAGCCGTCATCGACGACGATCAGCTCCCAGTCGCCCCAGCGGCCGGGCTCCGCGCGCAGATGGGCGCAGATCGCGTCCAGGGTCGGACGCAGCCGCCCCTCCTCGTTGTACGCCGGGACGACGACGCTCAGATCCACGCTCACCGCTCCAGCCGATCCGCCCAGGCGAGCGCATGATCGTCGTATGCGCCGACGGCCGCGCGCACGCCCTCGGCGTCGCCGGTCGTGACGGCGT
This sequence comes from Streptomyces sp. NBC_00322, assembly GCF_036147535.1. Lineage (NCBI taxonomy): Bacteria > Bacillati > Actinomycetota > Actinomycetes > Kitasatosporales > Streptomycetaceae > Streptomyces > Streptomyces sp. NBC_00322. The sequence goes on from NZ_CP108019.1 coordinate 4,216,222, forward strand.
CCACCAGCTCCTCGTGGCCGCTCCACAGCCACTGTCGCAACTCCTCGCCACTGCGCAGACCGCGCAGATACGGGACGGCGAACACCCAGGTCTGGACGCGCAGCCGGTGCAGGAAGTCACAGATGTAGCGGTTGGCGACGAGCGCACAGAGCTCGCGCCAGAAACGCAGGTCGTAGCCGATGAGGATGTCCAGGTCCCCGGCGCGGGCCGCGCGGGCGGCCTCCTCGGCCCGGCGGCGTACGGACACCAGCGCCTTGCCGGGCACCGCGGTGACGCCGCGCTTCTGCGCATGGTGGAGGACGCCGTCCACGACGAGCGCGCGCGCCTGGACCATGCCGCGGTAGTCCTCGACCGAGAACTCGTGGACCTTGAAGCCCCGGTGCTGGTCGGAGTCGAGCAGGCCCTGGGCCGAGAGGTCGACGAGGGCCTCGCGGACGGGCGTGGCGGAGACGCCGTACTGCTCGGCGATCTGCTTGACGGTGAACTCCTGTCCGGGCTGCAGACGTCCGGCCAGGACCTCGTCGCGCAGCGCGTCCGCGATCTGTTGCCGCAGGGTGTTGCGGGTGACAGCGGGACTGCTGCCGTTGCCCTGCATCGTGGCCTTCTCCTTCGCCGGGGTCCCGGACACGATAGGCCAGACGTCACGAACCGGGTGCGGACAGGGGATTCTGACATGACAGACGTCTTCGAGGCTGCGACGGGTGACGGTCCGCGGCCCGATCTCACCGCACGGGCCGCTGAAGTACGGGCCGCGGAGGTGCGCGCAGCGCTGGACGGCCTGCTCCAGATCCGCCGCGTGACGAACACCGCACCGGCGGCGTGGGAGCTCAACCGGATGGTGCGCGCGGTCGCCCTCGTCCTGGAGGCGGCGGGCATTCCGCCCTCGGCCGTGGACGCGTCGGGGGCGAGGACGGCGACGGGCTATCGCGTACGCGCGTCGGACAGGGCCGGGATGGTGTGCGTGGACTGGCTGGGCCCGCGGGGTGCCGGTGCGGCGCAGGAGGAGGAGCCGGGGCTGGCTCGGTGCGCGGCGGCGCTGGGGGCGCTCGGGTGGGAGGCGCTGATGTACCGGGGGGCGCGGAAGCGGCGGTTCTTGGAGGTTGAGGCGGGGCGGGGGTGACGGCCGAGGGGACCCCCGACCGGGCTCCGCCCCGGACCCCGCGCCTCAAACTCCCCCAGACTTCGTCCGGGGGGACCCCCACGGGGGTGAATTCCGCTGGTCGGCCTGAATCTTCAGGCCGACCAGCGGAAATTTCAGCCCGTCCGGCGTTTGAGGACATGCGGCCGAAGGTCGCATACGGGGGTCTGGGGGCTTGCCCCCAGTTAGAGCCGACTACGCCGTGTGCTCGTCCGCGACCGACAGCGCCGCGTCCAGCGCCGCCAGGCCCTCCTTCGCCTCCGCCTCGGTGATGTTGCACGGCGGCACCGCGTGCGTGCGGTTCATGTTCACGAACGGCCACAGGCCATGGGACTTGCACGCCGCCGCGAACGCGGCCATCGGGGCGTTCGCCGCGCCGGTCGCGTTGTACGGCACCAGCGGCTCGCGCGTCTCCTCGTTCCGAACGAGATCGAGCGCCCAGAAGACACCCGTACCGCGCACCTCGCCGACGCTCGGGTGCCGCTCGGCGAGCTCGCGCAGCCCCGGGCCGAGGACGGTCGCGCCGATGTGGGCGGCCTGTTCGACGACCTTCTCCTCCGCCATCACGTTGATCGTGGCGACGGCGGCGGCGCAGGCGAGCGGGTGCCCGGAGTAGGTGAGACCGCCGGGGTAGGGGCGGGTCTCGAAGGTCGCGGCGATCTCGGCGGAGATGGCGACACCGCCGAGCGGTACGTAGCCCGAGTTGACGCCCTTGGCGAAGGTCAGCAGGTCGGGTACGACGCCGAAGTGGTCGGCGGCGAACCACTCGCCGGTGCGGCCGAATCCGGCCATGACCTCGTCGAGCACGAAGACGATCCCGTACCGGTCGCAGATCTCGCGTACGCCCGCGAGGTAGCCGGGCGGGGGCGTCATGATGCCCGCGGTCCCCGGGATGGTCTCCAGGATGATCGCGGCGATCGTCGCCGGGCCCTCGAAGGCGATCGTGTCCTCGAGGTGCTGGAGGGCGCGGGCGCACTCCTGCTCCTCGGTCTCGGAGTAGAACGGCGACCGGTAGAGGAACGGCGCCCAGAAGTGCACGACACCGGAGGTGCCGTTGTCGGAGGCCCAGCGGCGCGGGTCCCCGGTGAGGTTGATCGCGGTCGCGGTACCGCCGTGGTAGGAGCGGTAGGCGCTGAGGACCTTCGGGCGGCCCGTGTGCAGCCGGGCCATCCGGATGGCGTTCTCCACGGCCTCGGCGCCGCCGTTGGTGAAGAAGATCTTGTCGAGATCGCCCGGGGTCCGCTCGGCGATGAGGCGTGCGGCCTCGGAACGGGCCTCGACGGCGAACGCGGGCGCGAAGGTGGTGAGCCTGCCGGCCTGCTCCTGGATCGCGGCGACGACCTTGGGGTGCTGGTAGCCGATGTTCGTGTAGACGAGACCGCTGGTGAAGTCGAGGTAGCGGTTCCCGTCGTAGTCCCAGAAGTACGAGCCCTCGGCACCGGCGACGGCGAGCGGGTCGATCAGGCCCTGGGCGGACCAGGAGTGGAACACATGCGCACGGTCTGCGGCCTTCACGGCTGCGCCGGCCTGGGGGTCGGGATGAGGGGTCATGCGGGCAAGGGTAAGGAGGGGCGGGCGGGGACGGACATGGCCACCGTGTATGGCCGTGGCGCTGTTCCTGGGCACTGTGTCGCGTCAGCGGCCCAGTGCCACTCGGAACTCATTGACAGCAGGCTGTCGATATGACAGGCTGCTGTCATCGAGGCAGGAGGGCCACCATGAACACCCGCACCGTTCATCTCGCCGTCTACGACACCTTCGCCGACTGGGAAACCGGCCACACCACCGCCCACCTCACTCAGAACGGCTTCACCGTCCGCACCGTCGGCCCCACCACCGACCCCGTCACCACCATGGGCGGCGTCCGTATCCAGCCCGATCTCGCCCTCGGCGAGCTCGATCCGGGCAACAGCGCCCTGCTCATCCTCACCGGCGCACACCTCTGGGACGCGGGCGACGACCTCGCCCCCTTCGCCGCCAAGGCGCGCGCCTTCCTCGATGCCGGCGTCCCCGTCGCCGCCATCTGCGGTGCCACAGCAGGGCTCGCCCGCGAGGGGCTGCTCGACGACCGCGATCACACCAGCGCCGCCTCCTTCTACCTCGGCGCCACCGGCTACAAGGGCGGCGATCACTATCGCGAGGCCGACGCCGTCACCGACCGCGACCTGATCACCGCGGGCCCCACCGAGCCCGTCGCGTTCGCCCGCGAGGTCTTCGCCAGGCTCGGTGTGTACGAGGGCGAGAAGCTGGACGCCTGGTACCGGCTGTTCCACGACTCGGACGCCTCCGCCTTCGCGGCCCTCAACTCATGAGCCGCGAGGAACAGGAACTGCTCAGCCGCACAGCCCTCGGCGTCTTCCGGCTGAACGGCCAATTCCTCGCCGTCTCCGAGGAGTTGGCGAAGCCCGCCGGGCTGACCGCGGCCTGGTGGCAGGTTCTCGGAGCCGTGCTGCACGAGCCGCTGCCCGTCGCCGGGATCGCCCGCGCCATGGGCATCACGCGCCAGAGCGTGCAGCGGATCGCCGATCTGCTCGTCGAGCGGGGCCTCGCGGCGTACGAACCCAACCCCGCCCACCGCCGGGCCAAACTCCTGCGCCCCACCGACGACGGCCACGCCGCCATCGACCGGATCAGCCCCGGCCACGCGGCGCTGGCCGCCCGTCTCGCCGAGGCGCTGGGCCCCGAGCAGTTCGCCGAGACCGCACGGATCCTGGAGCAGCTCTCCAAAGCCATGGACAGCCTCGGGCCGCTCCCGCCGGATCCTGAGATGTAAGCCCCGGTTCGGCGCGCACTATCCTCGGTCCGTCGGCAGGGAGCGGTACGGGGGAAGGGCGCACGACGATGGAGCCTCTGGCACCAGCAGATCCACGGCACATCGGCGAGTACCGTCTGCTGGCCCGCCTCGGCGCGGGCGGCATGGGCCAGGTCTACCTCGCCCGAAACGACCGCGGCCGCACCGTCGCCGTCAAACTCGTACGCCATGAGCTCGCCGAGCAGGAGGAGTTCCGAGGCCGCTTCCGCCAGGAAGTACGGGCCGCTCTGCGCGTCGGCGGCGAGTGGACCGCGCCCGTCCTCGACGCCGACACCGAGGCGCCCGTGCCCTGGGTCGCCACGGGCTACATCGCCGGACCCGCCCTGCACACCGTCGTCTCCGGCGACCACGGCCCCCTGCCCGAGCGTTCCGTCCGCATCCTCGCCTCCGGCCTCGCACACGCCCTGCGCAACATCCACGCCGCCGGCCTCATCCACCGCGACCTCAAGCCGTCGAACATCCTCATCACCATCGACGGCCCCCGCGTCATCGACTTCGGCATAGCCCGCGCCCTGGAGACGGTCACCGACGGCGGTCTGACCCGCACCGGCGCGCTCGTCGGCTCGCCCGGCTTCATGGCTCCGGAGCAGGTACGCGGTGACCGCGTCACGCCCGCCTGCGACATCTTCTGCCTCGGCTCGGTTCTCGCGTACGCGGCGACGGGCCGGATGCCGTTCGGTTCGGCGGACAGCGGGGTGCACGCGCTGATGTTCCGTATCGCGCAGGAGGAACCGGCCCTGGAGGGTCTTCCGGAGAGCCTCGCCTCTCTCGTACGGGACTGCCTGCACAAGGACCCCGAGGCGCGCCCCACGATCGACCGGATCCTGGAGCTCACCACCTCCGACGCGACCGCCGAGCCCTGGCTGCCGGGCGCGCTGATCGCCCAACTCGGTCGTCATGCGGTCCAGTTGCTGGAGGTGGAACAGCCGCAGGCCCCGGCGCCGGTCCAGCCGCCGACGATGACCGCGTCCGCCCCCAAGCCGCCCGGCCCGACGCCGCTGCCCACCCCGCCCCCGCCACTGCCCGCCTACGGCTACCCGCACGCGGCGCCCTCGGTCACCCACGCCCCGCCGATGCCGTACCAGCCGATGCCCGCCCCCTACGCGCCCCCGCCCCCGCCTCGGAAGAAGGGCGGCACGATCGCCCTGATCGCGGTCGCCCTGCTGGTCGCGCTCGCGGCGGGCGGCTCGGTGTACGCGCTCATGGGCGACGACGGCAAGAAGTCCCCGGCGGACGCCGAGCCGGGCCCCACGACCTCCTCGCCGACAACCCCCGGCACAAACACGCCGTCCACACCCCCTGGTTCCTCCCAGCCTCCGACCACACCCGGCACGCAGGAGGGCGGCGTCCCCGCGGAGTACGTCGGCACCTGGCAGGCATCCTTCGCCACGGCCGACGGCAACAACACCCGCACCATGACGATCACCCAGGGCACGACGGGCACCCAGGTCATGACCCTGTCGGGCACCGGCCCGAACTACGACTGCACCTGGTCCGCCACCCTCCAGGCCTCGGGCCCGCCCCTCGAACTCGGCCCGACACAGGTCACATCGGGCGACCCGAAACAGTGCGCACCGGGCCAGTGGAGCCGCCTGGACATGCCGAACGGCACGACGATCGTCCGCGAACTGGTGGGCTCGGGCGGGGCACCGCTCACGTACACGAAGAGCAGCTAGTACTCCAATGAGCAGACGGCTCTTGAAACCGCCGGCGGATCGCGAGGCGGTTCACGCCGAACGATCACCCGGTGGCCGACCAAGAGCCATCAGAAACGGCCTAGACCTTCGAGTCCTGCTTCCAGTCCTGGACGAGGAGCCCGAGCAGCACCTCGTCAAGAAACTCGCCCATCACCCAGGCCGAGGAGCGCAGCACGCCCTCGCGGACGAAGCCGTTGCGCTCGGCTGAGCACAGCATCGCGGCGTTGTCCGACAGCGTCTCGATCTGCAGCCGCTGCAAGCCGCGCACGACGAAACCGTAGTGGCACAGCACCCCGACCACGTCGGTGCCGTAGCCCTTGCCGCGAGAGGACGGCAGCAGTCCAAGGCCGATGTGCGCGGACCGATTGTGGTTGTCGATGTCCCACAGCACCGCGGTGCCGACCAGCGTGCCGCCGTCCAACTCCACTACAGAGAAGGGGACGTGCCCTTGCTCCTTGTCGTCCACCACCAGCCGCGAGTCCTTCGAGCCGGGCGTGATCGGCCGCCACGGCCGGCCTTCGGCCCGCGAGGCGTTGACCACGTCGTCGTAGAGCTCAGCCCGCAGGATCGGGATGTCGTCCTCATGCCGGGCCCTGAGCCCGACCTTGCTGCCCCTTAGCATGCAAACTTCCTATCCGACCGGGCTCGCCGACGGCAAACCAATAAGGCAACCGCATTGGCACCTCCCAGGCCCCCATGGCCTGGAGGCACGTCGCTGAGCCCCAGAAGATCCGCCGGACAGGCCCTGGCGGGCTCACGCGCCGAGTCCCCGCCAGTGAGCTGACGGGGACTCGGCGAGCATCGGGGGTCTAGAAGTTCTCGCGCTTCCAGACATTGACGTTCTGCTTCGACGGCACGATGACCTTCTTGTCCTTGTAGACGGTCTCCCACTTGCACCGGCCGTTGTTGAAGACCTTCTTGGTCACGTAGAGCGATTTCGACGCGTGGTACATACGGATGCGCTGGGTCTTCCCCTTGGCGATGTCCAGCGTGTAGGTCCACGTGGTGGTCTTGGTCCACGACTTGGCGTACGACCCGCTGGCCTGGAGGTTGAGCTTGGCGACGATCACGCCGATGTCGCCGCCGATCCCCGCGCTGCCGGTCCAGGTCGACGTCGCCGAGTCGGCCTTCGAGTACGAGATGGTGCCCGGGCCCTTGATGAAGTCGCTCTTGATGTTGGTGGGGCGGTAGGTCGTCTGGATGTTCGTGATGTTGAAGATCGGCTTCTCGGGTGCGCAGGCGGCGTAGCTCGGCTGCGCGGCGGCAACCGCTCCTCCCGAGATGAGAGTGAGGACAACCGCGCCATGGGCGAGGGTTCGCATGGACAGCCCCGTTTCTCCCGGCAGCGGGCACCGGGAATGGATACAGATTGGCTTGATGCCGAGTGGTCGTTGATCATCCTGCCAACCGTTCGACGGACCGGTCGAGCGACTTGAGTAACTTTTGAGGTGTACCGGTCATGTCGACCCGGGGCTCAACTCTGCAACGCGGAGGCCGCGTTGCAGAGGAGCAGTGGGTGCACGAACCGCCCCGCACCGGTCGGCGGCTATCCACGCAGCTGCGCGAGGACCGCGTCGCCGTCTCCGTCTTCGCGCTCGTCGTCAACGACAAGGTGTCAGTGAAGAATCTGTCGACCGGCGACATCCGCAGGATCTACCGCGGCGGGATCACCAACTGGAAGCAGCTGGGCGGGCCCGCTCTGCCCGTACTGCTGGTCAGCAGGGACGCCAACTCCGGTACGCGCGAGGTGTTCCAGCGCCGGGTGCTGCTGCGCAACGAGCCCGCGAACTCCTCGCGCGACTGCGAGAGCAAGGACGACGGCGAGGCGAAGGTCCTGCGCTACGAACTCGACAGCACGGAACAGGTGCTGGCACCGTGGCGCGGCTGCCGGGAGCGATCGGCTACAGCGAACTGCGCGCCGGGACCGGGCTGAAGGGGCTGCACCGGCTGGACATCGACGGGGATCCGCCGTCGGTGGACGACATCGGCGAGAGCAAGTACCCGTACCGGGAGATCGATTACGCGTACACCTATGGCCAGCCGCCGGCGGACTCACTGGCCTCCAGCTTCCTCGGCTACATGAGCCGGGGGAACGGGCAGGACGTCATCCGCGCGCACGGGCATCTGCCGTGCGCGACGCCCAAGGGGCTGCGGATCTGCGGCGCGGGCTGACCTCGTAGGCTTTCGCGCATGGAACAGCTCGCGCCCCAGGATCCGCCCTCCATAGGTGAGTACAGTCTGCTCGGCCGCCTCGGTGAGGGCGGTATGGGCCGGGTCTACCTCGCACGTTCCGCGGGCGGCCGCACAGTCGCCGTCAAGCTCATCAAGGCCGAGCTCGCCGGGCAGCCGGAGTTCCGTCACCGCTTCCGGCAGGAGGTGGCAGCCGCACGCCGGGTCGGCGGGGAGTGGACCGCGCCCGTGCTGGACGCGGACACCGAGGCGGCGGAGCCGTGGGTGGCGACCGGGTACGTCGCCGGGCCCTCATTGCTGCACGTCGTACGGGAGAGGCCGCTGCCTCAGGAGTCGGTGCGGACACTCGCGTACGGGCTGGCCGGCGCGCTGCGGAGTGTGCACGGGGCCGGTCTCGTGCACCGGGATCTGAAGCCGTCCAACGTACTGGTCACCATCGCCGGTCCCCGGGTCATCGACTTCGGCATCGCCCGCGCGCTGGAGAACGCGTCCGATGAACTGACGCAGACCGGCGTGGTGGTGGGGTCGCCGGGCTACATGTCGCCCGAGCAGATCCAGGGCGAGCGGGTCGGTCCCGCAAGCGATGTGTTCTCGCTGGGCTCGGTGCTGGCGTACGCGGCGACCGGGCGGCTGCCGTTCGGGCGTTCGGACACCGGGATCCACTCGGTCATGTTCCGCATCGTGAGCGAGGAGCCCGATCTGAGCGGTGTGGACGGGGAGTTGCGGCAGCTGATCGCGGACTGTCTGGCCAAGGACCCGGCACAGCGGCCGACGCCGGAGCAGATCGTGGAGCGCACGCGCCCTGCCGATCCGGCCGAGCCCTGGCTGCCCGCGGCTCTGATCGCACAGCTCGGGCAGCACGCGGTGTCGCTGCTCGACGCCGATACGCCGTCGAGGGGCGCCGCGGCGAACCCACCGGCGTACGCCGCCGCCCCGGCACCCGGAACCCCCGGAGGCGCACCCGCAACCCCCGTGCCCGGAGCCCCCGCGCCCGGAGCACCCTCGGCCGCCGCCCCCTACGGCCCCTGGGTACAAGCCCACCTCACAAGCGCCGACGCACCCGACACCACCGGCACCGGCCCCCTGGCGCGCAAGCGCTCCCGGCGGACCGTGGCGATCGCCGGTGTCGCCGTGGCAGCGCTGCTGGGCGCGTCCTTCACCGCCGTCACGCTCCTGCGCGGTGACGGAGACAGGGTGAGCAGCCGCCCGGGAGGCGGCGGGCAGACCACCGCAGCGCCCGGCACGGCCGGTCAGGGCAAGGGCAAGGAGTCGCTGTCGTCGTCCGAGCCCGGGAGCGGCGCGAGCGCGGATGCTAAGGACCCTGCGTCCAAGGACCCGGCGGGCAAGAAGCCGGGAGCGCCGGGGAAGCCCGCCGGACCGGCCGCGCTGCCCGCCGCGTATGCCGGGTCCTGGACCGGCAGCGTCTACCGCGACGGCGCGGACACCGGGTCGGAGCGCCGGATCACCCTCTCCCCCGGCACGGTCGGCGACACGGTCGTCGCGAGCATCAGCGTGGGCGAGAGCTATCTGTGCAAGGGCACCGGCAAGCTGCTTGCGGCAGGCGGTGGTTCGATCCGTATCGACACCGCAGTCACGGCGAGCACGCCCGCCGGAAAGTGTTCCGCCATCGGCGAGCAGACCCTGACAGCGCGCTCCGACGGCACCCTCGCGTGGACGGCGAGCGGCGGCCGGACCTCGACACTGCGCAGGGCGGGCTCCGACCGGATCCCGGGAAGCTTCCTGGGCTCGTGGGAGCGGTCGCTGACCGGCTCGAAGGGTGCGCAGCGGCTGACCGTCGCACAGGGCGCCGTGGGCAGCAGCGTCGTCACCTTCACCACCACGACGGACGGCGCGACCTGTACGTCGGACGCCGAGCTGTTCTCGGCGGGGGACCGCGTCGTGATCGGTCCTTCGCGGGTGCTGAGCGGCGACTGCGCGGCGGCCGGGTCGTCGGTCCTGACGGTGAGCGGCAGCACGCTGACCCGGTCCTTCCTCGACACGGGCGACTCGCCCCGCGAGTACAGCCGTCTGTAGGAACGAGGGCTCGCCCCGGCCGAAAGCCGGGGCGAGCCACAGCAACCCCTACAGGAACGAGTTGATCTCGATCGTCTCGGTGCGGCCGGGGCCCACGCCGATCGCCGAGATCGGCGCGCCCGACAACTCCTCCAGCGCCTTCACATAGTCCTGCGCGTTCTTCGGCAGGTCGTCGAAGGTCTTCGCCTTCGTGATGTCCTCGGACCAGCCCGGCAGGTACTCGTACACCGGCTTCGCGTGGTGGAAGTCGGTCTGGGAGTACGGCAGCTCCTCGACCCGCTTGCCGTCGATCTCGTACGCGACACACACCGGGATCTGCTCCCAGCCGGTCAGCACGTCCAGCTTGGTGAGGAAGAAGTCGGTCAGGCCGTTGACCCGGGTCGCGTACCGCGCGATGACCGCGTCGAACCAGCCGCAGCGCCGGTCACGGCCGGTCGTCACACCGCGCTCGTGGCCGATGCGGCGCAGCGCCTCGCCGTCGTCGTCGAAGAGCTCCGTCGGGAAGGGACCCGCGCCGACGCGCGTGGTGTACGCCTTGAGGATGCCGATGACCCGGCTGATCTTCGTCGGACCCACGCCCGCGCCCGTGCAGGCGCCGCCCGCGGTCGGGTTCGAGGAGGTGACGAAGGGGTACGTGCCGTGGTCCACGTCGAGCAGCGTGCCCTGGCCGCCCTCGAAGAGGACGACCTTGCCCTGGTCGATGGCGTTGTTCAGGATCAGCGTCGTGTCGGCGACGTACGGCTTGATCTGCTCCGCGTACTGGAGCATCTCCTCGACGATCTTCCCGGCCTCGATCGCGCGCCGGTTGTAGACCTTGGCGAGCAGCTGGTTCTTGGACTCCAGCGCCGCCTCGACCTTCTGCTCCAGGATCGACTCGTCGTAGAGGTCCTGGACGCGGATGCCGACGCGGTTGATCTTGTCGGCGTAGGTCGGGCCGATCCCGCGGCCGGTCGTGCCGATCTTCCGCTTACCGAGGAACCGTTCCGTCACCTTGTCGAGGGTGACGTTGTACGGAGTGATCAGATGGGCGTTACCGCTGATCAGGAGCTTGGACGTGTCGACGCCACGGTCGTTCAGCCCGCTCAGCTCGGAGAGCAGAACCGCCGGGTCCACGACGACGCCGTTGCCAATGACCGGGGTACATCCGGGCGAGAGGATTCCGGAAGGGAGGAGATGCAGCGCATACTTCTGGTCGCCCACGACAACCGTGTGGCCGGCGTTGTTGCCGCCCTGATAGCGCACCACATAATCGACGGATCCACCGAGGAGGTCGGTGGCCTTTCCCTTGCCCTCGTCACCCCACTGAGCACCGAGCAGCACAAGTGCGGGCACAGGCGTACACCCCTTCCGGGCGGGGCAAGACCAAGGTCAGGGGGCCTGAGCCGTGCCTGAGTCTTCGGACCGGTTGCCCCGGAATAGACGAAGCCCCTGGCGCAATAGCGCAAGGGGCTCTTGCACAAAGATGCTACCCGAGGAAGGACCGAGGTGTCGGCTCACGACCAGCTACTGGTGGTCATCGACCCGGTCGCCCGCCGGAATGACGGCGAGTCCGTGCGGATCGCGAAAGATGTGCTGTGTGGCGGGTCGGAGGCGAAAATCTGTCTCCCCGAGGGGCCGGAGGAATTCGCGCGGGCACTGGCCCGCAGGGGGTCGCGCAGGCCCGTCGTGGTGGGTGACGACCGGACGCTGCTGCGTGCGGTGGCACTGCTGCACCGCGACCGCTGGCTCGGCGACGGGGCACTGGCGATGGTCCCGGTGGGGCCTTCCGTAGAACTGGCGCATGCGCTGGGGGTGCCGCGGGGGGCGGTGGCCGCGGCACGCGCGGTGCTCGACGGGGCCGTACGGCGGCTCGATCTGCTGGTGGACGAGAGCGACGGGGTCGTGCTGGGGGATCTGGCGATCCCGGCCGCCGCGGGGTCGGTGGCGGTGCCCACGGCGAACGGCACGCCCGGCGGGTCCGTGTGGGACACCTGCCGCTCGCTGGTGCGCACCCTGGTCCGCCCGGCACCGGCCGCCCCCGCGGTGCGTACCCACCGGCTGCGGGTGGAGGCCGACGGGGTGCTGCTGACGGACCTGGACCGCCTGGTGGAGGCCGTGACGGTACGGGCGGGGGGCGGACGCGCGGAGGTGACGGTGCGGCACGGCGCCCAGACGGAACCGGTCATGGCGCGGGCCCTGACGGTGACGGTGTCGGGCGCGGACTTCCGCTACCGGGCGGACACACTGATCACGGGCCCGGTCCGGACCCGGACATGGACACTGCGACCGGGGGCGTGGGGCCTGACCCTGCCGTCGGCGGCGGGCGCGGCGGGGGGCGGGTAGGGCCGGGACCGCACGCGGCCGCCTGGGGAGCGTCGGGCATCGCGCTCGCCCTCGGCTGGATCGGCCCGGCGCTGGAAGTGCAGTCGGTGACCAACCTGTCGCCGTTCGAGCACCTGCCGTCGCTGCCGGGGACGCAGATGCCTGGGCGCCGGTGCTGGTGCTGACGGGCTTGCGGGCCTGCGCCACAGGGACATGCAGGCCTGACGGTGACTCCGAGGGGCGCCGGGCTCATCGGCCTGACAGGCCGCCGGCCCGGCGCCGAGCGCGTCAGTCGGTGCAGCCCGCAATGGCCGCGGTGCAGTTGTTCGGGGTGTTGCCGGTGACGGCGGTGGCCAGCAGGGACACCGAGCCGCTGCTGTTGTTGATGCCGCCATCGGTGTCGGCGCCGCCCACCGAGGTGTTCAGCGTCACCGCGGAGTAGTTCATCAGGACAGTGCCGCCGAGATTCGCGACGCCGCCCCCGGACAGAGCGGTGTTGTTCCGTACCGTGGAAGCGTTCAGCGTCAGTGTGGCGCCGGAGAAGTTGGCGATACCGCCGCCGACATCGGCGGTGCTGGTGTGCACCGTGGAAGCGTTCAGCGTCATCGTGCCGGCGTTGAGGACGGCGCCGCCGTAGAAGTTCGCGTTGCTGTCGCGCACGGTGGAGGAGTTCAGTGTCACCGTGCCGTTGTTGAGGAGACCGGCGCCGTTGTCGGCGGAGCCGTTGGTGATGTTCACGGCGGTGATCTGCACATGGGCACCCGCGCCGACGGACAGGGTCGTACCCGCGGCATTGCCGTCGAGAACCGCACCGTCGAAGCCGACGAGGCTGAGGTCCTTGTCGACGGTGAAGTTGCCGACGCAGGTCCCCACAACCATGATCATCGAACCCGAGGCCGCGCTGTCGATCGCGGTCTGGAGGTTCTGGGCGGGGCAGTTCACGATGGTCTGGGCCGAGGCGGGGGCGGCCGAGACCACTCCGGCCGCGGCCGCGGTGACCGCGACGGTCACGGCCGGCGCCCAAAGGCGCCACGCTGCGCGAGTCGCTCGCATCTTGAGCATGCTGTTGTCTCCTGTTCGTCTGCCGGGTCGCCCGGCGCGAGGGCATGGGTGCCCGAACCGGTCGACAACCGCAACCCGGGCAGCGCACCCGTCCCACGAACGGCCGGAGACGATGACCTGCGTGGGCTAAGGACAGGGCTACAGCTCGACGCGCAGCTCCTTGAGACCGCGGATCACGAAGTTCGGCTTGCGTTCCGGCTCCGCCGCCGGACGCAGCGTCGGGGCCTGGTCCAGCAAGGCCCCCAGGGACGCCGCCAGTTCGATACGTGCCAGGGGCGCGCCGATGCAGTAGTGGATGCCCGCGCTGAAGGAGATGTGCGGGTTGTCCTCGCGGGACAGGTCCAGGGTGTCCGGGCAGGCGAAGACGTCCGCGTCGCGGTTGGCCGAGCCGAAGAGCAGGGCGACCTCGGAGCCGCGCGGGATCGTCGTACCGTCGATCTCGATGTCGTCCAGGACCCAGCGCTCGAAGAGCTGGAGCGGGGTGTCGTACCGCATCAGCTCCTCCACAGCTGTGGACAGCAGCGAGCGGTCGGCGCGTAGGGCCGCCAGCTGCCCGGGGTGGCGGAACAGCGCCCACCAGCCGTTGACGGTGGCGTTCACCGTCGCCTCGTGCCCCGCGTTCAGGAGCAGGACGCAGGTGGAGATCATCTCCTGCTCGGAGAGCCGGTCCCCCTCGTCGTGTGCGGCGATGAGGCCCGAGATCAGGTCGTCGCCCGGCTCCTTGCGGCGGGCGGCGATCAACTCCCGCAGGTAGGCGGAGAATTCGACGGACGCCCGGACGGCCCGATGCGCCGTCTCCCGCGACGGGCTCAGCTCGTACATCCCGCAGATGTCCGCCGACCAGGGCCGCAGCTGCTTGCGGTCGGACTCCGGGATGCCCAGCATCTGAGCGATGACGGCGACCGGCAGCGGCTCGGCGACGGCCGTCAGCAGATCGCCGCCGCCGTCCGCGACGAGCGCGCCCACCAGCTCGGAGGCCAGCCCCTGGACGTACGGGCCCAGCCGCTCGACGGTGCGCGGCGTGAACGCCTTCGAGACCAGGCGCCGGATGCGGGTGTGGTCCGGGGGCTCCAGGTCCAGCATCCCGTTGTCGTTGAGCGTGTGGAACGGCTCGTGCTCGGCGGGCGGCGGCGTACGCCCGAACTCCTCGTGGGTGAAGCGGTGCAGATACGTCCGGCCGAGCCGCCGGTCCCGCAGGAGCGCGGAGACGTCGGCGTGACGGGGCACGAGCCACTGGCGGGTGGGCTCGTAGAAGTGGACGCGTCCGCGGGCACGGAGCTCGGCGTAGGCGGGGTAGGGGTCGGCGAGGAATGCGGGTGACCAGGGGTCGAAGGCGGCCATGGGCCGACGCTAGCCGAAGGTACGGCCGGGCCGTAGCCCCCGGGGAATCCCCTGAGGACTCCGATATACGTATGGAGACGAGGAACGACGTGCTGGGGCGAGCAAGCCCGAGCACCGGGCCCGGCTTTGGACCGTCGCGATCCGGTCGAGGCTGGAGGCGTCCAGGACCACCAGGAGCTGGGAGGCGTCCTGCTTGAGGTCGGAAACGATGGTGAGCAGGGGCGCTGACGGCAGCGCCGGCCAGGACCAGGAACGCGCCGAAGGCGACAGCGAAGAAGATCCACTGCCAGCCCCACGCCTGGGTGAGGACACCACCGAGCAGGACTCCGGCCGCGCCTCCCGCGCCGGACAGGTTCACGATCGAGGTGGCGAGCATGACGGTGAACTGCGCCCCCGCCAGAGCCGCGAGCGCCGCTCCGGGGCTGCGGGTGGTGTCAGTGATCCTCACGGCATCTCCATGTGTGGTCAACCACTCACAATTGCCGCTAAGAAAACGGCGGGGCTGTGTGCCCAGCCGACAGGCCCGGCTGCGCGGCTGCGCCGGGTGTCAGTAGTGCGTGATGCCCGCGGCCAGCGTTCGGATCCAGGGGGCGTCCACCTCGTCGGCCCGCATGGAGACGATGAGGTGGCACAGCATGCCGATCGCGAAGAACTGCTGGACCTGCTCCTCGGTGCCGCCGGAGGCGCCGCGGACGTACTCCACCACCCGGGCATAGCCCTGCCGGACCGCCTCGCGTACAGCCGGCTCGGAGACGGCTGCGGCCTGGGCGTGCAGCTGGATCAGCATCAGGTCGTTGTCGCTGATCAGCCGCGCGTAGGCGTCCCCCATGGCATCCAGCACCACCTCGGCGGAGCTGCCCTTCGCCTCCGCCGCCGCCCGCTCCAGACTCGCCCGGACCAGCACGAAGCAGTGCTCGACCACGGCGGTGAACAACAGCTCCTTGTTCGGGAACAAGCGGTAGACGTACGCCTGCGAAATGCCGGCCGCCTTCGCCACCTCGGTCGTGGTCGTGCCCCAGTAGCCACGCGCCGCGAACGCGCCGATGGCGGTGCGCAGCACCGTCTCGCGGCGCTCCTCCGCGGTGGACAACTGGCGGGGTCGTTCGCTCTTCATGTGAGTACTCAACCACTCACACTCTTGCGTGTCAACGCACGTGAGGAGTCCTCAGCCCGGCGTGACCAAGCGCGCCTCGTACGCGAACACCGCCGCCTGTGTCCGGTCCCGCAGGCCCAGCTTCACCAGCACCCGGCTCACATGCGTCTTGATCGTCGACTCGGCGACCACCAGATGCGAGGCGATCTCCGCGTTCGACAGCCCCTGCGCGATCAGCACAAGGACCTCCGTCTCGCGTTCCGTCAGGTCGCCGACCTGCGCCAGCGCGGGCGGCCGCGGGGTCTGGGAGAGCTTGGAGAACTCCGTGATCAGGCGGCGCGTCACCGTCGGGGCGAGCAGTGCCTCGCCGGCCGCCACCACCCGTACGCCGTCGGCCAGTTGGCGTGCGGACGCGTCCTTGAGCAGGAAGCCGGAGGCTCCCGCACGCAGCGCCTGGTACACGTACTCGTCGAGGTCGAAGGTGGTCAGCACCAGCACCTTGGAATCGGCGTGCGCCGCGACGATCTCGCGGGTCGCCTCGATGCCGTTCAGCTCCGGCATACGGATGTCCATGAGGACGACGTCGGGGGCGAGCTCGGCGACCTTGGCGACTGCCTCGCGGCCGTTCACGGCCTCGCCGACGACCTCGATGTCGGGCATCGCGTTCAGCAGGACCGAGAAGCCCTCGCGGACCATGATCTGGTCGTCGACGATGAGGACGCGGATCGTCATGAGGTCTCCTCGGATGCGGTCTCGGCCGCGACGACGGGAATGAAGGCGGTCACCTCGTAGCCGCCGTCTTGCGTGGGCTGCGCGGTCATCTCGCCGGCCAGCATCGTCACACGCTCCCGCATGCCCGTGATGCCGTGCCCGGCGCCCGGCGAGGGCTTGACCAGGCCCCGGGGCGCGGTGTTCACGACCCGCAGGCCCAGGCCACCGAGGACGTACGAGATCTCGATCTTCGCCGTCGCTCCGGGCGCGTGGCGCAGTGTGTTGCTCAGTGCCTCCTGGATGATCCGGTACGCGGAGAGCTCGACGCCCGGTGGCAGCGTGCGGACCGCGCCGGTGATCGTCTTCTCCGTCTCCAGGCCCGCGTCACGGACATTCGCGAGCAGGCTGTCCAGGTCGCCGAGCACCGGCTGCGGTGCGTCCGGGGCCTGGTAGTCCTCGGCCCGTACGACTCCGAGGATCCGGCGCAGCTCGGTCAGCGCAGCCACCGCGTTCTCCCGGATCGTGGCGAACGCCCGCTCCAGCTCGGGCGGCGGGTTCTCCACCCGGTACGGCGCCGCCTCCGCCTGGATCGCCACCACCGACATGTGGTGGGCCACCACGTCGTGCAGCTCACGCGCGATGGTGGTGCGCTCTTCCAGCAGCGTGCGCTTGTCGCGCTCGACGGCCGTCACCGTCTGCTGGGCCGCGACTTCCTCCTTGGCTTCGCGGCGTACCTGCCGCACGGTCACCACCAGCAGCGCCAGCGCGGCGAGGAAGAGCATCTCCGGAATGTTGGAGCTGAAGCCCCGGGAGAGCACGACCTCGGCGAACAGGCCGTATCCGGCGGTGAGCAGCCACATCCAGGCCGCGGTGCGCGGCCGGGTCCGCAGCGCCACCAGGGTCATCACCGCCAGGTGCGAGACAAAGCCGCTGGGCGACCACGGCCAGTCGCCGTAGTAGCCGGCGGTGACGCCCAGGGGCGTCGACGCCAGCGAGAGCCAAAACGCGCCGACCGGCCGGAGCAGCGTCATCACCACGGCGGCCGCCGGGATGAACCCGGTGAGCACCAACGCCGGTCCTACGCCCTCGCCGCCATAGGCCAGGAGCAGCGTGAACATCGCCACGGCGCCGACCGCGGCATGCGGCATCCAGGCCGCGTAGTCGCGTATCCGGCCCGGGAGCCGGCGGGTTATCGGCCCGTCCGTGCGCCTCCGCGGCAGCGGCCGGTAGGCGAAGGCGTCGTGGAAGAGGTCCTCGCGGAGGCCGCTCAGGGCGCCCGCTGCAAGGCGGTACTCGGGGCTGCGGTTCATCTCGGTCACGTACAGAACGGTAAGCGGACGGACGGACGCGGTCGTCAGCATCGCTGCGGATCCTGCCGCGTCCGCCCTGAGTACTACCTGCGTCTACTCGCGGTACTTCCTGGTCAGGCGCGCCCTACGGGTGGAACGCGTCCGCGTGCCTCTACCAGGCGAGCTGAGCGATCTCCTCCGCGACGACCGCGCACGCGTCGGCGGCGGGATCGATGAGCGGAAAGTGCCCGACCCCTTCGAGGAGGGTCAGCCCGACCGTCTCCC
Organism: Streptomyces sp. NBC_00322; assembly: GCF_036147535.1. Taxonomy (NCBI): domain Bacteria; kingdom Bacillati; phylum Actinomycetota; class Actinomycetes; order Kitasatosporales; family Streptomycetaceae; genus Streptomyces; species Streptomyces sp. NBC_00322. Next base: position 4,234,175 of record NZ_CP108019.1, read on the forward strand.
CCGCCTTGGCCGCGGCGTCGACGTACGACTCGGAGACGGCGTACGGCACGACGATGTCGGTGCGGCCCTGGACGACGGTCGTGGCGATGCCCGTCGGCAGCAGCGCGGACGGATCGGCGTGCGCGCTCCTCGCCTCGAACTCCGCCTCACGACCGAGGAGTTGGGTCACCGCACCACCGCACACATCGAGCTCGACGGCCGTCGCGAAGTCCGCGACCGGGGCGAGCGCGACGACCCCGCGCAGCGCGGGCGGCGCGTCCAGCCGCCACGGCGACCCGACGGGCAGCACATGCCGCGCGGCGGCCCACAGCGCGAGATGCCCGCCCGCGGAATGCCCGGTCACCACGATGCGCCGGACGTCCGCCTGCGGCAGGGCCTTTCGCGCGAGGGCGGGCAGGGCGTCCATCATCGCGGCGACGTCGTCGAAGGTCTCCGGCCACCGCCCGGCTACGGGCCCGCTCCCGTGCTGCTGCGGAATCTCGCGCCCGCGCCGGTACTCGACATTGGCGACGGCGAGCCCGCGGCGGGCCAGAAAGTCCGCGAAGGGGGTGACATGCCAGCGGTCGTACGGGGCTCGCCAGGCGCCGCCGTGCAGCACGACGACGAGGGGCGCACCGGCCTGCCCGCCGCGGGGCGCGTAGAAGTCGACGACCTGGTCGGGATGGTCCCCGTACGCGACGGACTCGTCCGGCGTGACGGCGGGATGCGAAAGCACCGACTCGAACTCGGCGGCGTCACGGGCGACGGGGTCGACGGGGTCCGGCATTGCGCTCGAGCCTTCCTGCGGAGTGGCGGAATTGACCTGACCAGCGGGGACGGTAGCAGCCGGTTCCGCGGGGCGGGGCTTGTCCCCGCCCCGCGGTTTCCCGTAACTGGGGCTCCGCCCCGGAACCCCGTATGCGACCTTCGGCCGCATGTCCTCAAACGCCGGGCGGGCTGATTCTCAGCCGGCCAGAACCTCCGCCAGGACCGCCGCCGCCCGCTCCGCGTCCCCGAAGCCCACATACAGCGGTGTGAACCCGAACCGCAGCACGTCCGGCCGCCGCAGGTCCCCCACCACGCCCCGCGCGATCAGCCGCTCCATCACCGCGGGCGCGTCCGCGCACCGCAGCGCGACCTGGCTGCCGCGCGCGGCATGCTCGACCGGCGTCAGCGAGGCGACCGTCCCCCGGGGCACGTACGCCTCGACGCACTCCAGGAAGAAATCCGTCAGCGCCAGACTCTTCGCCCGTACGGATTCGATCGAGACCCCCTCCCACACATCCAGCGCCGCCTCCAGCGCCAGCATGGACAGGATGTCCGGCGTCCCGACCCGCCCCCGGACCGCGCCCGGCGCCGCCTCGAAGCCGGGCGTCATCGCGAAGGGGTCCGCGTGCGAGTTCCAGCCCGGCAGCGGGGAGTCGAACGCCGCCTGGTGCCGCTCGGCGACGTACAGATACGCCGGCGAACCCGGCCCGCCGTTCAGGTACTTGTACGTGCAGCCGACCGCCAGGTCCACGCCGTGTTCGTCCAGGCCGATCGGCAGCGCGCCCGCGCTGTGGCAGAGGTCCCAGACCGCGAGCGCGCCCGCCTCGTGGATCGCCGCGGTGAGCGACGGCAGGTCATGGAGGCGGCCGGTGCGGTAGTCGACATGGTTGACCAGTGCGACCGCGGTGCTCGGCCCGAGGGCGGAGTGCAGGTCCGCCGGGGCGACGGGCACCAGGCGCTTGCCCGTCATCCGGGCCGCCGACCGGGCGATGTAGCCGTCCGTCGGGAACGTCGTCGCGTCGACCACGATGTCCGTACGGGAGTCGTCCCCGCACAGCCGTACCGCCCCGACAACCGCCTTGAAAACGTTGACACTTGTGGAGTCGCCGACCACCACCTGCCCCGGTCCCGCACCCACCAGCGGCGCGATCCGGTCGCCGATCCGCTCGGGCGCCGTCCACCATCCGCTCTCGTCCCAGGAGCGGATCCGCAGCTCGCCCCACTGCCTGCTCACCACGTCCGCGACCCGCGCGGGTACGTGCGCGGGCAGCGCGCCCAGCGAGTTCCCGTCCAGATAGACCGTCTCGTCGAGCGCGAACAGCTTGCGCGCACCGGCCAGCTCGTCGGCGGCGTCGAGCGCCGCGGCCCTGTGGGCCAGTGACTCAGACATGGCTGCGCGCCGTCCACAGCTCCGGGAAGACGTTCTTGCGGGCCCGCTTCTCCAGCCAGGCAACCCCGGCCGAACCGCCCGTTCCCGCCTTCGAGCCCATGGCCCGCCGCGTCGCCACCAGGTGGTCGTTGCGCCAGCGCCACACGAGCTCGCCGACATCGGTCAGCGCCTCGCCGATACGGACCATGTCGCTGTCCTGGTCCTCGCCGCCGTACACCGCGGCCCAGACCTTCTCGACGTCCTCCGACGGCTCGTACTTCTGCGACAGGTCCCGTTCCAGGACCGAGGACGGCACGGGCAGCCCGCGCCGGGCGAGCAGCCGCAGCACCTCGTCGTACAGGCTCGGCTCGTGCAGGGCCTTCTCCAGCTCGGCGTGCACGCGCGGCGCGCCCCGGTGCGGCACCAGCATCGACGCCGACTTCTCGCCGAGCAGGAACTCCATCCGCCGGTACATCGCGGACTGGAAGCCGGAGCCTTCGCCCAGGGCGCTGCGGTACGCGTTGAACTGCGCGGGCGTCAGGTGCGCCAGCGGCTTCCAGGAGGCGTTGAGCGATTCGAGCTCGTACGTGCTGCGCTTCAGCGCGGCGAGTGCGACGGGCAGATCGTCCTCGCGCAGGGCGCGCGCCGCCGTCTCCCACTCATGGACGATGACGGTGAACCACAGCTCCATCACCTGCGTGGTGACCAGGAAGACCATCTCTCCCGGATCGTCCGAGAGCGTCTTTTGGAGGTGGGTGAGAACGTCCGCCTGGACATAGTCCTCGTACGGAGTGGTGCCCGCGAAATCCAGGTTCGGGGCCGCGTCATGTGACATCGCTGTCTCCTCGACGTGTCCGGGTAGCGGTCCGCCCCTTCCTGTTGGCTCGGGAGCCCCGGTCCCCACTGGCATCATAAGCCGACAGGCTTTTCACGGGTCAGAGCTCCGGGCCTGTGACGTACGTCCCGTCCTCGTCGTACGGCCAGGCATTGGAACGGCAGCCGTCCAGCCCCTTGATCTGCTGCATCATCACCGGCGCGAGCCTGCCGGGGCCCCCGCAGCCCAGGTGCCGGCGGATGCCGATCTCGTGCCCGACCTCATGGTTGATGATCAGATGCCGGTACTCGGCGGGCGTGCCCTTGAACGTCGGCGAGCCAAGCATCCAGCGGCGCAGATTCACCACGACACCGTCGGCGGTCTCGCAGTTCAGCTCGCCGTGGGTGTCGAGGCCCTGCGCGAGACAGAGGCGGTCGGCGGTGGCCGGGGTGGCGATCCTGATCACGAAATCGGCGTCGGCCTCGGACTCGACGAGCTGGAAGGAGCCCCGGCCGTGCGCGGCCCAGCCGCGCGGATGGGCGAGTATCTGCTCGATCTCGGTGGCGGCGTCCTTCGCGGGGATGTCGACGCCGTTCTCGACCTGGACGCGGTAGCGCCGCAGCGTGCCCGAGCCGGACGGGCGGCCTTCGCCACGGGTGGTGGTGAAGGTGCCCGCACCCGAGGCCGGGACCTTGGCGGGTGGCTTCCGCTTCGTGGGCGGCTCGGCAACCGGCGGGCGGTTTCGCGAGGGCGCCGAGGCGGTGGTGCGCGGCTCGGGGTCGGCGGCCTCGGGATCGGCGGCCTCGGGGCTCTGTGACGGGGGAAGGAGCGGCCGGACGGTGTCCTGGGCGGCCCCGGTCGCGGCTTGTTCCCTTCCCTGCCAGTGCGCGAGGGCCGCGCCGCCGCCGAGCGCGAGGACGCCGAGGGCCGCGCCGACCGGGAGTATTCGTAAAAGCCGGCGGCGGGAATCCTTGCGACGGGCGTCGGCACGCTTGCCCAAGACAGACCCCTCCCCAGCGGTACCGGTGTGCGGGCGGACAGGCCGAAGGCCCGCGTCCCACGATCAAGACAGGGGATACGGGCCTTCGGTTCCATGATCAGCGCAGCGTGTCCGCGCTTCAGCTCAGCGTGTCCGCCGCGGTCTGGGAGGAATCCCGCAGGAACGTCGAGCAGCGCTCGTACTCCTCCTGCTCGCCGATCGCCTGCGCGGCGCGGGCCAGCGCGTGCAGGGCCCGCAGAAAGCCCCGGTTCGGCTCGTGCTCCCACGGCACGGGGCCGTGGCCCTTCCAGCCACTGCGCCGGAGCGCGTCGAGGCCGCGGTGGTAGCCGGTGCGGGCGTATGCGTACGACTCCACGACGCGCCCGCTCTCGAAGGCGTCGTCGGCGAGCCGGGCCCAGGCCAGCGAGGAGGTCGGGTACTTGGCGGCGACCTCGGCGGGCGCCGTCCCGGCCGCGAGCAGCTCACGCGGCTCGGGCTCGTCGGGCAGGTGGGTCGGGGGCGGTCCCCCGAGGAGGTTTTCATGGATGGACATGGCCCAAGTGTCACAGGTCCCTGCGAGATCCGCGGCGGGGGCGCGGTGGGGCGCTCTCGCGGGCGAACCCCCGCGCACCGTAGCCCGTCCGGTGGGGAGGGGCGGCGCAGGGTCGTCCCCGCGTTTCCAGCGTCCGTGGTGAGCGTGGGCCAGGGGGCGTTTGGTGGTTGCTGCCCGGTGGGTGGCTTCGCGGGCGGACCCCCGCGCACCTCAGCCCGTCCGGTGGGGAGGGGCGGTGCAGGGTCGTCCCCGCGTTTCCAGCGTCCGTGGTGAACGTGGGCCAGGGGGCGTTGACGGTTGCTGTCCGGTAGGTGGCTTCGCGGGCGAACCCCCGATTGGCGGCCAACACCGGGTGCCCCTACGAACCCCTCACCGCCGCCGACGCCGAGGAGTCGAGCCCGACGGCGCTTGTACCGGGTTCGTGGGTGCCGTGGGCCAGGGGGCGTTGGTGGTTGCTGCCCGGTGGGTGGCTTCGCGGGCGAACCCCCACGCACCGCAGCCCGTCCGGTGGCGAGGGGCGGTGCAGGGTCGTCCCCGCAGGCGATTGGCGGCCAACACCGGATGCCCCTACGAACCCCCCATCGCCGCCGACGCCGAGGAGTCGAGCCCGACGGCGCTTGTACCGGGTTCGTGGGTGCCGTGGGCCAGGGGGCGTTGGTGGTTGCTGCCCGGTGGGTGGCCTCGCGGGCGAACCCCCACGCACCGCAGCCCGTCCGGTGGCGAGGGGCGGTGCAGGGTCGTCCCCGCAGGCGATTGGCGGCCAACACCGGATGCCCCTACGAACCCCTCACCGCCGCCGACGCCGAGGAGTCGATCCCGGAGGCGACCCGGAACCCGCACCCCACGGCACCGGGCACCCCGGACCGCCCAGACCCGCACCACACCGGGCCACGATGCGACCCACACCCGGACCGCTCAGGCATGCGGCGCAGCCCCCGGTCAGGGGCCCGCGGACCCGGTCACCCGTTCCGCCGCCTGTTCCAGCGGTGGCGCCGAGACCCCGCAGTTCACCCGGCACTGCGGCCGCGCCCGCGCCAGGACGTCCGCCGGTTCCGGCCTCCGTACCGTCGTCCACGCGATCAGCGCGCCCAGCACCAGCACCCCCGCACACATCGGCATCGCCCGCCGGAACGTCTCCCCGAACTGCTCCGCCGAGCGATACGCCTCCGGCCCCATCCCCGCCAGCAGCGGCAGCGCCGCCACCGCGAGCAGTCCGGCCGCGCGGGCCGCCGCGTTGTTGATGCCGCTCGCGAGCCCCGCCCGCGCGGTCTCCACGGACGCCAGGACGGTCGCGGTCAGCGGCGCGACCAGCGTCACCATGCCCATGCCCATGACCAGCATGGCGGGCAGCACATCGCGTACGTACGAGGCGTCCTCGCCCACGCGCAGCATCAGCAGCATCGCTCCCGCACACAGCAGCGGGCCCACGGTGAGTGGGATGCGCGGGCCGATCCGCTCCCCCAACTCGCCCGATCTCGCGGAGAAGAGCAGCATCAGCACCGTCGTGGGCAGCAGCGCGGTCCCCGCGCCGAGCGCCGAATAGCCCGCCACCACCTGGAGTTGCAGGGCGGTCAGGAAGAAGAAGCCGGCGAAGGCCGCGTACACGCACACCGTCACCAGATTGGCCGCGGTGAACTGCCGCGAGGCGAAGATCGACGGCGGCAGCATCGGATCGGGCCGCGAGCGCTCGACGAGTACGAACGCGATGCCGACCACCACGCCCGCGACGCCCGCCCACACCTGCGGCGCGATGAGCCCGTACGTGATCAGCGCCAGCGCCGCCGCGCCGAGCACTGCCCCCAGTACGTCGAACCGGCCGTGCGCCTGCGGGTCGCGCGACTCCGGAACATGCCGCAGCGCCACGGGTACGCACAGCGCGGCCAGCGGCACATTGATCAGGAACACCCAGCGCCAGCCGGGCCCGTCGACGAGCCAGCCGCCGATGAAGGGACCGACCGCCGCGCCGACGCCTCCGAAACCCGACCACAGCCCCACCGCACGCGCCCGGTCGTCGGGGTGGAAGCTTGCCTGGATCAGCGACAGCGACCCCGGGGTGAGCAGCGCCGCGCCGACGCCCTGCAGGGCACGCGCGGCCACCAGGAGAATGTCGTTGGGTGCGAGGCCGCACAGCAGCGAGCCGATAGCGAACCAGATCACGCCGAGGACGAAGATCTTCCGCCGCCCGTAGCGGTCGCCGAGCGACCCGCCGAGCAGGATCAGACCGGCCAGGGTGAGCGTGTAAGCGTTGACGGTCCACTGGAGGACCGCCAGGTCGGCGTTGAGGTCCTCGCCGATGCGAGGCAGTGCGACATTGACGACCGTGGAGTCCAGCAGCGCCATGCTGGACCCGAGCACGGTCGTCAGAATCACCCAGCGCCCGGTGGCGGTGGAAAGCCTGATCTCGCCCGGGGCTTTGTCCATACCCGGATCATCCCAGCCTCCACCGGCTCAGACGAGTCGGTGGAGGGCACGGATCAGGGCGTCCACACCCCGCTCCGCCTTGGCGCGCGGGCAGCCGACGTTGAACCGTACGAAGCCCTCAACCCCGTACGTGGTGCCGGGCATGATCGCGACCTTCTCCCGCTGGATCAGCTCGCGCTGCAGCACCGCGTCGTCGATGCCCAGCGCCCGCAGATCGATCCAGGCGAGATAGCCGGCCTGTGGCGGCTGCCAGCCGAGCTCGGGGAAGGCGGAGCCCAGCCGTTCGGCGACCATCCGCAGATTCCCCGCCACATACGCGCCGAGCTCGTCCAGCCACGGCCCGCCCTCGCGATACGCGGCGATGTGCGCCGTCAGCGACAGCACGGCCGGCGAGGCGAGCCCTTCGCCGGTCTGCATCCGGCGCAGAAACGCCGCGTGGTCGTCCGGGTCGCCGATGATCCCGTACGAGCCGCTCAGCGCCGGGAAGTTGAAGGCCTTGGTGGCCGAGGTGATCAGCGCCCAGCGGCCCGCTCCGAACCGCGTCCACGGCAGATGGCGCTGCCCGTCCGCCACGAAGCCGGGGTGGACGAAGTCGGCGTGTATCTCGTCGCTCACGACGGCGACGTCGTACGCGGCCGCCAGCCGGGCCGTCTCTTCCAGCTCGGCCCGAGTCCACACCCGTCCTGTGGGGTTGTGGGGCGAGCAGAGGACGAGCACCTTGCTGTCGGCGCGGGCGAGCTGCCGCTCCAGTGCGGCCATGTCACCGACCGGCACCCCGCGCAGCTCCCGCCCGAGGCCCGATATCGCCTTCAGGAAGCCGTCGTACGTCGGTGTGTGGACGACGACCCCGTCGCCCGGCTCGGACCACATCCGCAGCAGCTGGGAGAGCTGGTTGAGCACGGACGGCCCGTACACGACCCGTCCGGTGTCGATCTCGGTGTCATAGCGGCTGCTGAACCAGTGCGCCACGGCGGACAGAAAGTCCTCGTGCCGCCAGTCGGTGTAGCCGAAGACACCGTGGGCGACACGTCGCTGGAGCGCTTCGAGGACCTCGGGCGGTGAGGTGAAGTCCATGTCGGAGATGGTGAAGGGCAGCAGCCCGTCGGCGCCGAAGCGGTCGGCGACCCCGTCCCACTGGATGCACCAGGTGCCGCGCCGGTCGACGGGGGTGTCGAAGTCATAGCTCACGATGAGTCCTTCCCGGGGCATGCCGCGGGCCCGGCACCCCGCGAGGGGGTGCCGGGCCCGGCGGTGCGGACGTCGTTTACTTGAGCTTGGTGCCCGTGGAGCGCAGGGCCGCGCAGGCCTCGGAGACACGCTTGGCCATACCGGCCTCGGCGGCCTTGCCCCAGGTGCGCGGGTCGTAGGTCTTCTTGGAGCCGACCTCGCCGTCGACCTTCAGCACACCGTCGTAGTTCTTGAACATGTGGTCCGCGACGGGGCGGGTGAAGGCGTACTGGGTGTCGGTGTCGAGGTTCATCTTCACGACGCCGTTCTCCAGCGCGGTGGCGATCTCCTCGGCCGTGGAGCCGGAGCCGCCGTGGAAGACGAAGTCGAACGGGTCGGCCTTGCCGTACTTGGCGGCGACACCGGCCTGCAGGTCCTTCAGCAGCTCGGGGCGGAGCACGACGTTGCCCGGCTTGTAGACGCCGTGGACGTTGCCGAAGGAGGCGGCCAGCAGGTAGCGGCCCTTCTCGCCCAGGCCGAGCGCCTCGGCGGTGCGCAGCGCGTCCTCGACGGTGGTGTACAGCTCATCGTTGATCTCGTGGGTGACGCCGTCCTCCTCGCCACCGGTCGGGGTGATCTCGACCTCGAGGATGATCTTGGCGGCGGCGGCCTGCGCCAGCAGCTCCTGGCCGATGGCCAGGTTGTCGGCGAGGGTCTCGGCCGAGCCGTCCCACATGTGCGACTGGAACAGCGGGTCCTGGCCCTTGGCCACGCGCTCGGCGGAGACGGCGAGCAGCGGACGGACATAGCCGTCGAGCTTGTCCTTGGGGCAGTGGTCCGTGTGCAGGGCGACGGTGATGTCGTACTTGGCGGCGACGATGTGCGCGAACTCGGCCAGCGCGACCGCTCCCGTGACCATGTCCTTGTTGTGCTGGCCGCCCAGGAACTCGGCGCCACCGGTCGAAATCTGGATGATGCCGTCGCTCTCGGCCTCCGCGAAGCCGCGCAGCGCAGCGTGCAGGGTCTGGGACGAGGTCACATTGATGGCCGGGTAGGCGAACTTGCCTGCCTTCGCCCGGTCGAGCATCTCGTTGTAGACCTCGGGAGTCGCGATGGGCATGTGTCCGCTCCTTGTGATGTGCGGGTATGTGGTGCTGGCCCTGACCTGGGGGCGACGTCATCGTCACGGCCTATCTTTCCAGACTCTTGGCGCGGCTCCACCCTGCGTGCGTCGTGGGCATGCGTGAGGGGCCGACTGTTTCACGTGAAACAGCCGACCCCTCATCATCACCGCAGGTCAGAGGCCCTCTCGCGACCCAGGTCACGAGTTGCTCGCGGACAGGTCTCAGGCGAGACCGAGCTCGCCGAGCGAGTAGGCGTTGACATAGGGCAGCCCCGCCTCGGCGACGGCCGGTGCCGCGCCCCGCTCGACGATCACGGCGACCGCGACGACCTCGCCGCCCGCCTCCCGTACCGCCTCGACAGCGGTGAGCGGCGAGCCACCGGTGGTCGAGACATCCTCGACGACCAGGCAGCGGCGGCCCTTGACGTCGGTGCCCTCGATCCGGCGCTGCATGCCGTGCGCCTTGCCCGTCTTACGCACGACATAGGCGTCGAGCCGCTGCCCGCGCGCCGCCGACGCATGCAGCATCGCGGTGGCCACGGGGTCGGCGCCCAGGGTCAGCCCGCCCACGCAGTCGTAGTCCAGCTCAGCGGTGGCATCGAGCATCACCTGTCCGACCAGCGGCGCGGCCTCGCCGTCCAGCGTGATCCGGCGCAGATCGATGTACCAGTCGGCCTCAATGCCCGAGGAGAGGGTCACTCTGCCGTGCACCACGGCCTTGTCCTTGATCTGCTGGAGCAGCTCACCACGTACGTCAGTCATGCCCGCCAGCTTAGAGGCGCCGCCAGCTCCAGGTCGTCGCGATCTCCAGCGGCTCGATCGGAGTGACGAGCTGAGGGTGGGTGTTGAGGCCGTTGGGCGGGCCGGACTGCGGTTCCACGCAGATCGCCTCGGCCTGCTCGTCGTAGATCACGACCCACTCGGCGCGACTGGTCACGGTCAGCTCCAGCTGCTGGGGCCAGGTGAGGGTGACCGAGACCCCGTCGGGCATCCCGAAGCAGTCGTCCCAGGGCCCGGGCTGGGGCGCGATGCGCTGCCCGGTCGGCAGATGGTCCTCCCCGCGCTGCTCCTGCCACGCCGCGCTGAAGTCGACGCGCGCGTCCTCGCCGCTTCCGAGGTTGCGCCGGAACCACGGGTGCCAGCCGGCCTGGGCCGGGAAGGAGGTGTCGTACGTCTCGATGCCCATGGCGAGCGTCAGCGAGTCCTCGGCCAGCTCGAAGGTCTGGGTGACACGTCCGGTGTACGGCCAGGGCTCGGCGAGGTCGTACGTGAAGGACGCCTCGCTCTTGGACGTACGGGCGGTGCGCCAGGCGGTGTCGCGGCCGGTGCCGTGGATGGCGTGCGGCGGGGAGTTGAGCGGCAGTTGATGCGCGACGTCGCCGTTGCGGAACAGGCCGTTCCTGACGCGGCCGCACCAGGGGACCATCGGAAAGCACCCGTAGCGGTCGCCCTGGCGCAGCACCTCGGTGCCGCCGATGCTCAGGCCCCCGACACGGCAGCCGTTCTGCGGACGGACGGTCAACTCGACGTCTCCGGCGGCCAGCCGGACGCTCTCTTCGCTACTCACACCACGACAGTACTGGCGGTGACTACTTGCGGCGGCGCAGCACTCGGCTGACGACCACGGCGGAGGCGAGCGCGAGGGCAGCGGCGGGCGCGATCCAGCGCAGGGTGGCCGCGGCGGTACCGGCGTCGGGGGCGGGCGTGGGGGCGTAACGCCCGCGCGGCGGGGCGTGGTCGACCTCTTCGGCGCTGCGCCCGATCATGGTGCGGCGGGCGTGCGCCGCCTCGGCGGGCGGCTCGTCGGGGATGGCGGGAAGCTCATGCAGTTCGCCGAACTCCTCCGGCTCTTCGGGTCCGTCCGGAGCCTGCGCCTCGCCCTCGTCGAAATCGGCCGCGTCGAACTCCTCCTCGGCGGCGGGGTCGAGGGAGGGCGGCGGCACGGGCGCGTCGAGCACGGACGGCGCCGCGGCGTCGCCGTCCTGGTCCTGCACCGCCGTCTCACCCACCGCCGCATCGTCGGCAGACGCGTCGTCGGCCGGCGCGTCCTCCACCGCCGGGTCCTCCGCGGTCGTCGCGAGCCGGTCCGCGAAACGGTCGAGGAGCCGGTGCGCGGCGGACGCCGTCGTCGCGTCCTCCAGCTCCGCCAGCCGGCCCTCGGCGCTCGACGTCCCCGTGAAGGTGAGCGTCGTGCCGCCCTCGGCGGGCTCCGGCCGGATCGTCAGGCTCACCTTGGCCGAGCCGGTGCCGCGCGCCTCCACGCCGTCGCCCTCGACCGTGAAGACCTCGCCCTGTTCCACGATGCGCAGGGTGCCGCGGTAGGTGATCGTGTGCCCGCCGATGCGCACCTTCAGCCGGCCGGCGAGCGGGCCTGCGGACTCGTCCGCGTCCTGTTGGAGCCCCGGCACACAGCGGGCGACCCGGACGGGGTCCCTCAGCGCCTTTCGGACGGTCTCTGCCGGAACCGGAACGAACACCTCATGCTCCATGGGAGCCGAGCCTACTCAGACGCGCCCGCCACGTCTGCGTTTCGGTCCGTGTACGGCCCACTCGATGCGCAACTCAGTCGGTGTACCGCGGGTGCACCAGCGTGGAGGGCGGCAGACCCGGCAGCCTCGTACGCTCCGCACACCAGGCCCCGGCCGCGAGCTCGGACGCGTCCAGCGCCCTCAGCGGCGGCGCCGAGGAGGCAAGCCCGAGCTGCGGCGCCCACCCAACGGCTGCCAGCAGGAAGCCCCATCCGCGCGGCACGGGCGCCGCCCGCCCCGAGCGCCCGGCCCCCTCGGCGAAACCGGCGAGCGGTCCGGCGGCGCAGTACGGACGGGTCCGGAACCCGGCGGCCCGCAGCGTCGCGTCGACCGTCCAGAAGGTGCGCGGGCCCGAGCCCGGCCGCCCCGCGTGCACGACGAGCCGCCCGCCGCCCGTGAGGACCCTCGCGGCAAGTCCGTAGAACTCCTGGGAGTAGAGCTTCGTGCTCCGTGTGATGCCCGGGTCGGGGAGGTCCGAGATCACCACGTCGTACGTCCCGCGCGGCACACGCAGCCACGTGAAGGCGTCCGCGAAGACGACCCGCACCCGCGCGTCACGCAGGGCGTGCCCGTTCAGCGCGGCCAGCGCCGGGTCGCTGCGTGCCAGCCGGACGACGCCCGGGTCCAGTTCGACGACGGTCACCGACTCGACGTCCCGGTAGCGCAGCACCTCGCGCGCGGCCAGCCCGTCGCCCCCGCCCAGGATCAGCACCCGGGCGTGCGGCCCCAGCATCGCCGGGTGCACCAGCGCCTCGTGGTAGCGGTACTCGTCGTGCCCGCTGACCCGCAGCCGTCCGTCGAGGAAGAGATCCGGCGGCCCCGAACGGCTGCCGGTGAGGACGACCTCCTGGACGCCGGTGCGGATGGCGACGCGCACCTCGTCGCCGTAGACCGCCTGGCGTGCGGCCCGCTCGAAGTCGTCGGCCATGACGGTCGCGGTCGCCAGCACGGCGAGCACTGCCACATTGGCGACGAGCAGCCAGCCGCGCCAACGCGCCGTCAGATCCTGCCGGAACAGCCACAGTACGAGTGAGCCGCCGGCCACCGCGTTGACGGCTCCCGTCAACAGCGCGCCCGTGAGCTGACCCAGCCAGGGCAGCAGCAGGAACGGGAAGGCGAGCCCGCCGACCAGGGCACCCACATAGTCCGCGGCGAACAGGTCCGCGACCGTGCCCTCGGCGTCGCGCCGGGAGATGCGCTGGATCAGGGACATCAGCAGGGGGATCTCCGCGCCGATCAGCACCCCGATGGCCAGCGAGAAGCCCACCAGCACGAACCGGGACTCGCCGAACCAGGCGAACGCGGCGTACAGCACCATCGCCGAGCAGCCGCCGACCAGGGCGAGCACCGTCTCCAGCACACCGAATCCGACCGCGGCCCGGCAGCGCAGCCGCTTGGCGAGGAGCGAGCCGACGCCCATGGCGAAGACCATCACCGACAGCACGACGGACGCCTGGGTGACGGAGTCGCCGATCAAATACGAAGCGAGCGCGACCAGTTCGAGCTCGTACACAAGTCCGCAGGCGGCGCAGACGAAGACGGCGGTGAGCACCAGATACCGGCCGGCGTCGGGGCGCACGGGCAGCCGCACCGCGCACGGGGGCGGTGAGGTCGGCGGCCGGTCGATCATGTTCGTAACGCTACGTCAGGGGTACGGTGCGGCTTGTCACCCACAAGGGTTCACTACAGCGTTGCAGGCATACGGGCACCGACCCGCGTTCGGGTGACAACGAGTTGGCCCTCCTGCGGATAGGCATGCCATGTGCGCCACCGCACCTGGCCATCGAGCCGCTGCGCCAGCATCGCCGTGAACGCGTGCGGTGATCCGGGAAAGGTGCCGGCCAGCCCATGGGGGTGATCGGCGACCAGTGCGAGGAGCTCTTGCGCGCGCCCGGCGAAGGAGCCGTTCGACAGCGTCTCGACGCGGGCCGCGAACTCGTACTCCCAGTCCCCGATCCGCTTGGCGACGCCGAGAGGGAGCGGGGTGCTGCTGCCGGGCATGCAGGCGACGGTCTCGGAGCAGCTGCCCTGTTCCTCCTCCAGCAGTACCTGGTGCGAGGCACCGAGCAGCCTCAACTGGAGCTTCGCTCCGGACAGTTCGAGGTCGAGGACGGCGAGGGCGGGCAGCGGCTCCCGGCCCAGCGCCCAGGCGAGGTCGTCGGCGCGGGTGTCTGTGTAGGCGGTATGGAGGGTCGTGAGCATGGGTCGGCTCCGCAAACACGCTTCGGGGGGTGGACACGTGGACCGGCAGCGCCCCTGAGGGGGAGTTGAAGAAGATCCGGGAGGAGCGCCGACTCGGGTCCACATCAGGTCCGAGGGCTGGATGGTTCCAACAAGGTTCCGACAGCGAGGGAATCATGAAGTAAGCGACGCTCACAGCATTTTTACCCAACTTGCAGGGGTTTCCATCCCCCCGGGGGCCTGACGGTTCAACTGTTCAACTGCGAACGGCCACAAAGGTCACCTCGCCGACCATCAACAAGAAGGCACCCGGCGGGAGTTGCTCCGCCAGGTGCCTTCAGTGGTCGCGGACCGGCTGCCCCGTGTCAGCTGCCTCCGCCACCGCATCCCCCGCCGCCCCCGCAGGACGAACCCCCGCCACAGGAAGAGCCGCCTCCGCACGAGCTGCCGCCCGAATCACCGCCACCGGCCCACCAGCTGCCGCTCCCCGCGGCGCCACCCGATGCGCCGCTCCGGCGCCCCCTGCCGCTCCCGGCCCGCTTGGAACCGGAGGCCATCGCGATGATCACGACGAACACGAACCCGATGATCAGAATCCCGATGAACGTTGGCACTGCACTCACCGTCCTTCCATCCCCCGAAGCGAGCCCCCCGCGTCGTCGCGTGACCGCTTCTTGCGTGTCAGGGGGATGCCCCCGGCCCCCGGAACCCAAAGCAGACTTGAGCAACTCCAGAGCTTCGGCACGTCGTCACCGCGCAGGGGACGTCGGACACCCCCTAAACCGTGCCGTCAAGGCTCCCGTCAAACCGTGCCGTCAAGGCTCCCGTCAAACCGTGCCGTCAAGGCTCCCGTCAAACCGTGCCGTCAAGGCTCCCGTCGGATCGGGGCAGCGCCAGCTCCGCCCAGATGACCTTGCCCTCGGGGGTGTAGCGGGTGCCCCAGCGTTCGGCCATCTGCGCGACGAGGAACAGTCCGCGGCCTCCTTCATCCATCGTGGCCGCATACCGCAGATGGGGCGAGGTGCTGCTGCCGTCGGCCACCTCGCAGGTCAGGGTGCGATCGTGGAGCAGTTGCATCGTGACCGGCGCGGAGCCGTAGCGGATCGCGTTGGTGATCAGCTCACTGAGCACCAGTTCCATGGCGAACGCGAGCTCGGACAGACCCCAGTCGTCCAGCTTCTCGGCCACGGCGGCGCGCATCCCCGCCACGGCGGCGGGATCCAGCGGCACGTCCCAGCCGGCGACGTGGTCGGGCGGGATCGCCCGTGTGCGGGCGATGAGCAGCGCCACGTCGTCCTTCGGCCGACTGGGCAGGAGCTCGTCGAGCACTGCCTGACAGCTCTCGTCCGGCGACCGGTCGGGATGGGACTCCAGGGCCTTGCGCAGCATCTCGATCCCCACGTCGATGTCCCGGGTGCGGTCCTCGATGAGCCCGTCGGTGTACAGGACGAGTTGGGTGCCCTCCGCCAGTTCCAGCTCGGCGGTCTCGAACGGCATACCGCCGAGGCCCAGCGGCGGCCCGGCCGGAAGATCGGGGAAGGACACACTGCCGTCGAGGTGGACCAGCGCGGGCAGGGGGTGCCCGGCCCGCGCCATGGCGCAGCGGCGGGAGACGGGATCGTAGATCGCGTACAGACACGTGGCGCCCATGACCCCCGCACCCGCGGACGCCGCCTCCTCCTCCTGGTCGATCCGCCCGACCACATCGTCGAGGTGGTTGAGGATTTCGTCGGGCGGCAGGTCGAGCGTGGAGAAGTTGTGCACCGCCGTGCGCAGCCGTCCCATCGTGGCGGCCGCGTGCAGGCCGTGGCCGACGACGTCCCCGACGACCAGCGCCACGCGACTGCCGGGAAGCGGGATCACATCGAACCAGTCGCCGCTCACGCCGGACAGCGCGGGCAGGTAGCGGTGGGCGACTTCGAGGGCGCTCTGCTCGGGCAGGGCTCGCGGCAGCAGGCTGCGCTGCAGGGCGACGGCCAGGGTGTGCTCACGGGTGAAGCGGCGGGCGTTGTCGATGCTGACCGCCGCCCGGGCGACGAGTTCTTCGGCCAGGGACAGGTCGTCCTCCTCGAACGGCTGGGGCTTCTCCGAGCGCCAGAAGTTGGTCATGCCGAGGATGACGCCCCGCGCCTGGAGGGGCACCGTGATGAGCGAATGGATGCCGTAGTCGACGATCATCCGTGTCCGCTCCGGGTCCTGGGCATGCCAGCCGGACGCGGCGGCCAGGTCGGGAACCAGCTCCGAGAGTCCGCTGCCGAGACCGCGTGCCTGCGGTGTGGAGGGGACGAAGTCGATCAGGCGGTCGAGTTCGTAGAGGGGATGGTCGTCCCGGATGCCGTGGACCGCGGTGCGGCGCATGTCCGCGCCGGTACCGTTCGGCTCCTCCCCTCGCAGGACCGGGTCGGCAAGATCGACGGTGACGAAGTCGGCGAATCGGGGGACCGCGACCTTCGCCAGTTCCTCGGCCGTACGCACCACGTCGAGGGTGGTACCGATGCCCAGACCGGCGTCGTACAGCAGTTTCAGCCGCTCGCGGGCCACCTCCGCCTTGCCGTACAGCGCCCGCAGCTCCGTGGAGTCACGCAAGGTCGCGACCGTCCCCTCGGGGCCGCCGTGGCGATCCGTGGGCCGCTGGTTCACCGCAAGCAGCCGCTCCCCGGCCAGGTGCACCTCGTCCGTGGCCACGCGGCCCGAGGTCAGCAGCTCCACCGTGGGGGGATCAAGGCTGGGCAGTTCCGAGATGTGCCGCCCCTCGGCGTCGGGCGGCAAGTCCAGCAGTCGCCTGGCCTCGTCGTTCGCGAGCAGCAGCTGACCGTCGTTGTCGACGATGAGCACACCCTCGCGTACGGCGTGCAGCACAGCGTCGTGATGCTCGTACATGCGGGTCATCTCGGCCGGGCCCAGACGGTGGGTCTGCCGCCGAAGCCGCCTGGCCACCAGCGCCGTCCCGCCCGTGGCCAGGGCGAGCGCGGCTGCTCCGGCACCGAGGATGATCGGCAGCTGTCTGTCCACCACGCTGGTCACGTTCTTGACCTTCAGACCGGCGGACACCAGGGCCACGACGTTGCCCTTGAGGTCGTAGATGGGGACGGTCGCCTGTACCTCGTGGCCGAGCGGGCCATGGACGCTCTCGGTGTACACGCGGCCGGCCAGCGAGGGCTCGATGGTGCCGACGAACCTCTTCCCGATCCGTTCCGGCTGGGGATGCGTGTAGCGGATCCCCTTGGTGTCCATCACCACGATGAAGTCGACGCCGGCCGCCTTCCGCCCCGCCTCGGTGAGTGGCTGCAGCACCTTGGAGGGGTCAGGGGTCTTCAGCGCAGCCAGAACACCCGGTGAGTGCGCAAACGTCTGCGCCACGGCAATAGAGCGGCGCTTCGCCTCCGAGCTGCTGTCGTACCGGGACTGCAGCACAAGCGCGAGCACCGCGGCCGCCACAAGCAGCACCACCAAGGCCACCTGCAGGGTGAAGACCTGCCCCGCAACGCTCCGGGGGTGCTTGTCGGTCAGTGACCGAACCGGTGCGCTCCGGAATCGGTCGGAGCGTTTGACCACATTGCCTTTCTAACACCGCAAAGTGCTCTGCGGCCAAACATGCCCGGACCGGGCCGCCCGGCGCAAGGCACGCAGCAGCCTTTCCGGGTGCGGCACAGCCCGGCTGCGATCAGCGCGCGGTGATCAGCTGGTCGACGGCCTTGCGGATCGAGTCCTCGCGCTTGCAGAACGAGAATCGGACCAGCCAGGCCGGAGCGTTCGCGCCCAGGTAGAACGCCGACGTCGGGATGGCCACGACACCCGCGCGCTCCGGCAGCTTCCGGCAGAACTCGACCCCGTCCGCGTATCCCCACGGCCGCACGTCCGCCTGCACGAAATAGCCGGCGTCCGCGCGGAAGGGCCGCAGTCCGGCTTCCGCCAGGCCGTCGCTCAGCAGGTCGCGGTTCGCCCGCAGCGTGTCGCGCAGACCGGCCGCCCATTCCTCCACCGAGCCGAGTGCCTGCGCCAGCGCTTCCTGGTACGGGGTACCCGAGGCGTACGTCAGGAACTGCTTGGCCGCGCCCACCGCGGCGACGAGCGGCGCGGGTCCGCAGACCCAACCGACCTTCCAGCCCGTCGTGTTGAAGGTCTTGCCCGCCGAGGAGATGACCACCGTCCGCTCCCGCATCCCCGGCAGAGCGGCAATGGACCGATGGCGCGCGCCGTCGCCGTAGACGAGGTGTTCGTAGACCTCGTCCGTGATCACCGTCAGCGCGTGTTCACGGCACACATCCGCGACGGCTTCGAGCTCCTCGGCCTTGAAGACCATGCCCGTGGGGTTGTGCGGGGTGTTGAGGATCAGCACCCGGGTACGCGGGGAAACGGCCGCGCGCAGCGCGTCCGCGTCGAGGGCGAACCCGTCGCCGTCGAGGACGAGGGGAACGGCGACCAACCGGGCCCCGGCGAGGCGGGCGTCGGCAGCGTAGGCGTCGTAGCAGGGGTCGAAGGCGATGACCTCGTCGCCGGGATCGCAGAGCGCCAGGAGGGCCGCGGCGAGGGCTTCCGTCGCGCCCGTCGTCACCAGCACCTCCCCCTGAGGCCGGTAGTCGAGGCCGTACCGCCGCAGCTGATGAGCGGCGACAGCCTCGCGCAGCGCAGGGAACCCATGAGCCGGCGGGTACTGGTTGCTGCCCGCGAGCACCGCGTCCGCCACGCCTTTGAGCAGTACGGGCGGACTCGCCAGCTCCGGCACGCCTTGCCCGAGGTTCACGGCCCCGGTACTCCGCGCCAGCTCCGTCATCTCCGTGAAGATCGACGTGCCCATGCCGTGTACCCGAGCCGCAGGACTCCAGCCTGCCGAGCCCACGACGCCGCGCGTGTCAGCCGTCCCTGCCGTGTTCATGCGATCCCGCTTTCCCGAGTGAGTCCGTCAACCAGGAGATCCGGCCCTCACGATAGGCCTGAGCAGGCGCTGCAGCGGGCCGTCGCGCTGACAAAAGCCCGGCCGAGGGCGGCGGTCGTGGTGACCGTCGCACTGGCCGGGCTGTCGTTCGCCAACGGGACGTGTCTGCTCAGGCCTCGTCGTCGGGCTTCTCGTCGGCGGGCTTCTCGTCCGCCGTCTCCAGGCCGAGCTGCTCCGCGAGCCACTTGTCGAACTCGATGGCGGCACGGACCCAGCTCACCGTCGAGGAGACGAAGTGCTCCAGGCTGACGCCCGTGCCGATCAGCATCTGGGCCTCGCCGATGAGGCGGATGGTGGGGCCGTCCTCCTCCTCCTCGTGGAGGTGGGTGTAGACCTTGGGCCACAGCGTGCGGCGGTTCCAGTCGTCGACCGCGTCGAGGATCTTCGGCTTGTCCTCGACGGCGTGCGGACGGTCGTAGAAGGTCCGCACGGAGAAGACCTGCTGGTCGGCCTCGCCGCGGAACATGAAGTACGTACGGAATTCCTCCCACGGCGCCGCGAGGTCACCCTCGTCGTCGACGACGTACTTCAGTTCCATCTGGTCGAGGAGCTGCTTGACCAGGTCCTGGTCGGGAACGACGGGGCCCGCCGGTCCTGCGGCCTGAGGCTGGGGCTGGCCCCCGAAATTCGGAATCGAGGACGGATCGATGGTCACCGTGGATTTCCCTTCGTACGGTTCCTGCCATCCTCCCCCATCTCGGGCGGGGGCTGGCAACCCCCACCCGACGGGTCCGCTCGTGGCGTAGTCCGAGTGGACTCTTCCAGCGGCCTTACAGCGTCTTTCCGGTGGCCGGTCCGGTCTTTCCGGTGGCCGGTCCCACGATCAGGCCGTCCCCGAAACGGTCCACCCGCACCGTGTCGCCGTCCGTGATCTCGCCCGCGAGGATCTCCTTCGCGAGCCGGTCGCCGATCGCGGTCTGCACCAGACGGCGCAGCGGGCGCGCTCCGTACGCCGGGTCCATGCCCTCGTCGGCCAGCCACTGAAGCGCCCCAGGAGTGACCTCCAGCGTCAGCCGGCGCTCGGCCAGACGCTTGGCGAGGCGGCCGATCTGCAGCTCGGCGATCCGGCTCAGCTCCTCCTTGCTCAGCGCGGAGAAGACCACCAGGTCGTCGAGCCGGTTGAGGAACTCCGGCTTGAAGGAGGCCCGTACGACCTCCAGGACCTGCTGCTTCTTCTCCTCGTCGCTGGTGAGCGGCTCGACCAGATACTGGCTGCCGAGGTTCGACGTCAGGACCAGGATGGTGTTGCGGAAGTCCACCGTCCGCCCCTGGCCGTCGGTCAGCCGCCCGTCGTCGAGTACCTGCAGCAGGATGTCGAAGACCTCGGGGTGTGCCTTCTCCACCTCGTCGAGCAGGACGACGGAGTACGGGCGCCTGCGGACGGCCTCGGTGAGCTGGCCGCCCTCCTCGTAGCCGACGTACCCCGGCGGGGCGCCGACGAGGCGGGCGACGGAGTGCTTCTCGCCGTACTCCGACATGTCGATACGGACCATCGCCCGCTCGTCGTCGAAGAGGAAGTCCGCGAGCGCCTTGGCCAGTTCGGTCTTGCCGACACCGGTCGGGCCGAGGAAGAGGAACGAGCCGGTGGGCCGGTCGGGGTCGGCGATCCCGGCGCGCGTCCTGCGTACCGCGTCGGACACGGCCTGGACGGCCTCGCTCTGGCCGATCAGCCGCTTGCCCAGCTCCTGCTCCATCCGCAGCAGCTTCTGCGTCTCGCCCTCCAGGAGCCGCCCGGCCGGAATACCGGTCCAGGAGGCCACCACATCGGCGATGTCGTCGGGGCCGACCTCCTCCTTGACCATGGTGTCCTTGGCCGCCTCCTGCTCCGCCTCGGAGGCCTCCTCCAGCTCATGCTCCAGGGCGGGGATCTCGCCGTACAGCAGCTTGGACGCGGTGTCGAAGTCGCCGTCGCGCTGGGCCCGTTCGGCCTGGCCGCGCAGCTCGTCGAGCTTCTCCTTCAGCTCACCGACGCGGTTGAGGCCCTGCTTCTCCTTCTCCCAGCGCGCCGTGAGACCGCGCAGCTCCTCCTCCTTGTCGGCGAGGTCGCGGCGCAGCTTCTCAAGCCGCTGCCTGGAGCCGGGGTCGGTCTCGTTCTTGAGCGCGAGCTCCTCCATCTTCAGCCGGTCCACGGCGCGCTGCAGCTCGTCGATCTCGACGGGCGAGGAGTCGATCTCCATCCGCAGCCGGGAGGCGGACTCGTCGACGAGGTCGATGGCCTTGTCGGGAAGGAAGCGCGAGGTGATGTACCGGTCGGAGAGGGTCGCCGCGGCGACCAGCGCACTGTCCGCGATCTGCACCTTGTGGTGGGCTTCGTAGCGGCCCTTGAGCCCACGCAGGATCGCGATCGTGTCCTCGACGGTCGGCTCGTCGACCAGCACCTGCTGGAAGCGCCGCTCCAGGGCCGCGTCCTTCTCGATCCGCTCGCGGTACTCGTCGAGCGTGGTGGCGCCGACCATGCGCAGCTCGCCGCGCGCCAGCATCGGCTTGAGCATGTTGCCCGCGTCCATGGCCGAGTCGCCGCCGGCGCCCGCGCCCACCACGGTGTGCAGCTCGTCGATGAAGGTGATGATCTGGCCGTCGCTCGCCCTGATCTCGGAAAGGACGGTCTTCAGCCGCTCCTCGAACTCACCGCGGTACTTCGCACCCGCGACCATCGCACCGAGATCCAGCGAGACGAGCCGCTTGTTCTTCAGGGACTCGGGGACATCTCCCTTGACGATGCGCTGCGCGAGCCCTTCGACGACGGCGGTCTTGCCGACGCCGGGCTCACCGATCAGCACCGGGTTGTTCTTGGTGCGGCGGGACAGCACCTGGACGACCCGGCGGATCTCCTGGTCCCGGCCGATGACCGGATCGAGCTTGCCCTCGCGGGCGGCGGCGGTGAAGTCCGTACCGAACTTCTCCAGTGCCTTGTACTGCCCCTCGGGGTCGGGAGTTGTCACCCGGCGCCCTCCCCTTACCGTCTCGAACGCGTCCAGCAGCTTCTTCGCCGTGGCTCCCTGCTGGGCCAGCACCTCTCCGGCCTGCCCGCCCTTGGCGGCGATACCGATGAGCAGGTGCTCGGTGGACAGGTACTCGTCCCCGAGCTCCTTGGCCCGCTGGGCGGCATCCGCGATGACCGCCAGCAGCTCCCGGTTGGGCTGGGGCGGGGCGACGGTCGAGCCGGTCACGCTGGGCTGGGCCGCGAGCACCCGCTCGGCCCCGGCGCGCACGGCCACCTGGTCCGCCTCGACGGCGGCCAGCAGATCGACGATGTTCTCGTTGTCCTCGCCCGCGAGCAGCGCGAGCAGCAGATGCGCGGGGGTCAGATCGGGATGCCCTGCGGACACCGCCCGACTGGTGGCGGCGTTGAGCGCATCCCGGCTCTTGTTGGTCAGCTCGGCGTCCACTGCGGTCTCTCCTCCTCGCTGGTAGGGGTCTGTTCTTTCACACTGACTCATTCAGCGTGCACAAAGTTGAGTCTATTCCACTCAACCTAGTGAGCGGTAGCTGCCGCCGGTAGGTTCCGGGCATGGCCATCGACCCGCGCAGCCCCGACGCGTCCTTCCTCACCTTCTGGCGTGAGTACCACATGTGCACACTGACGACCCCGCGCCAGGACGGCACCCCTCACGTCGTCGCGGTCGGCGTCACGTACGACCCGGAGGGCGGACTCGCCCGCGTCATCACCAATAAGCACAGCCACAAGGTCGCCAACATCCTGGCCGCGGGCCCGGACGGCGCGCCGGTCGCGGTCTGCCAGGTCGACAAGGGGCGCTGGGCGACCCTGGAGGGCCGCGCGAGGGTCCGTACGGAGCCCGAGCTCATCGCGGACGCGGTGGAGCGTTACGCGGAACGCTACGGGCGCACACCGGCCCCGAATCCGGACCGGGTGCTGATCGAGATCGCCCTGACGCGGGCGATGGGCCGGGCCTAGCCGGGCTCACGTTCCCCGTACATGCCTTCCGTACGGGAAAAGCACAGCGGCGCCATCGCGTTTCAGGTCCACGATGGCGCCGCTGTGTGGGGGAAGCGCCCGAGCGATTTACAACGACGGGGGAACCGCTCAGGCACTGCGGGGGGTGGCGGTGGTGGTGTCGGGCTCGACCAACTGGTGATCGCGTTGATCGAGATTGACGAAAATCATGCCGTACCGGATGGCACAGCGGACGGGCTGCGGAGCTCCACGGGGCCGGCGAAGGCACCGATACGCACGGACGTCTTCGTCCTCCTCGCGCGCCACGACGATCGGCTCTCCGAAGAGGGTGACCATCAACGAGTCGCCACGGTGGGGGATTGCCGTGACGAGGTCGATGAAATGCCACCCCGATCGATAAGCCGTAGCCATCTCGCGCCGGAAGACCCGGTCGTCCGGTGGAACGGTCATGCGTCCGTGCGGGCCGGAGCGACACCCCAGGAGGGCTCACCGGGCGTGCCCGCGGCGTCAGCCGGAGCGACACCCCATGAAGGCTCACCGGGAGCCGACGCGTCCGCCGGTGCCACAACGCCCCAGGAGGGCTCACCGGGCGTTCCGGCCACAGCGTCAGCGGGAGCGAAACCCCACGACGGTTCCCCAGGGGCTGCCGTCACCGCGCCGGCGGGAGAGCTACCCCAGGAGGGCTCACCGGAGGCCACCGCACCGAGCGCGGCCGCCGCTATGGCAAGAGCACAAAGAGCACGTAGCGTCCTAGACATGGGTGATCTCCACCTCTTTTGATCATTCCTCCTCCCCCGCGCATAAGACGATGTCTCACTCCGAACGCTTGCACCAGCGACGGCAGGCATCATGTTCCTGTAATGCAGGAGCCTGAGGGGGTGCATATGCCATCTAATGAGGGCGAAACGGGACACCCTCACGCAGACGGCGAGCTGTGCGAGGCGGGGAAAAGTCTCTACATCACCGCACTGCGCACCGGGCGTATAGCCCGGTCAGAGGCGGAATCAACACCCTGCCTCTTCGATCTCGCCCTGCTGCACCCGGATCCCGACGACGCTCAGTGGCTCCGACCGGTCCCGCCGACCACTGCGCTGACACAGCTGATACACCCCATCGAGCGGGAGATCCAAGAGCGTCGACGACGAACTGTCGCTCTGACCGATGCTCTTGAGCCATTCATGGCGTTCACCGCTCAGAACTCCACCGTCCCACAAGGGATTACCGTCCTCGAGGGCCTCAACCGCATCAACACAACCCTCGACCAAGTCACCGCAGACTGCACCGAGGAGCTTCTCACTGTCCAGCCCGGCAGCGGGCGACAGCCCCACATCCTGGAAAAGGCGCTGCGCCGCGTGGAGCCGCTCATCGACCGCGGCGTCCGTATGCGCACTCTCTACCAGCACACGGCCCGCCACCACCCCGCCACGCTCGCCTACATGGAGCAAGTGGGGCCCTCCGGCGTGGAGGTGCGCACGCTGGAGGAGATCATCGACCGGCTGATCATCGTGGACCGGAGAGTGGCCTTCATCCCGGCGAGCAGCGACCGGCTGTCCGCGCTGGAACTGCGGCACAAGGGCATCGTCGAGTATCTGGTCGGCGTCTTCGAGCAGTTCTGGCTGCACGGCATCGCGTGGGAGGAGCCGATCTCGTACGGACCGGACCTGGACGGCATCACCGGCATCCAGCGCTCGATCGCGAAGCTGCTGGTCGAAGGGCATGTGGACGAGGCCATCGCCCGCCGGCTCGGGATGAATGTCCGTACCTGCCGGGCTCATATCGCCAAGCTGGGCTCGTCGTTGGGCAGCGGCAGCCGGACCCAGCTGGGCTATCTGATCGCCCAGTCGGGAATCCTGGAACACGAGTCCTGAACGTGACCGAAACCCATACACCGAAGGGGCGGTGGAGCAACTCGCGTTGCTCCACCGCCCCTTCGGGCCGAGACATGGCCTATTCGGAACGCTTGGGTCGCCAGACCACCAGTGCGCTCGCCTGCTGCACATCCTGGTACGGCACGAGATCGCGCCGGTAGGAGGCATGCACCTGGGCCTCGCGCTGCTGCATCGCCGCAGCCGCTCCCTCGACTGCGGCCGACAGCTCGGCAACCCTTTGCTGAAGCGCAGCGACCTGGTTCTCCAGTTCGATGATGCGCTTGATTCCGGCCAGGTTGATGCCCTCGTCCTGCGACAACTGCTGGACGGTGCGCAGCAGTTCGATGTCACGGGCACTGTAGCGCCGGCCCCGTCCCGCGGTGCGGTCGGGGGAGACGAGACCAAGCCGGTCGTACTGCCGCAGCGTCTGCGGATGCAGGCCCGAGAGCTGGGCCGCCACCGAAATGACGTACACCGGCGACTCGTCGGTCAGTTCGTAGGGGTTGCGGCGACGACCGTCCATCTCATGCTCCCTTCGCGGCCTGGAACAGCTCGGCCCGCGGGTCCTCGTCCGCGGTGGCTTCGCGGTAGGCCTCCAGCGCTTCCTTCGCCTTGTCGCTGAGCTCCTCGGGGACCGCGACCTCGACGGTGACCAGCAGGTCGCCGCGGGTGCCGTCCTTGCGGACCGCGCCCTTGCCGCGGGCACGCATCGTACGGCCGTTGGGTGTCCCCGCGGGCAGCTTCAGCGTGACCGGCGGACCGCCGAGCGTGGGCACCTTCACCTCGCCGCCGAGCGCCGCCTCCGTATAGGTGACGGGCACGGTGACCGTGAGGTTGTCGCCCTTGCGGCCGAAGACCGGATGGGAGTCGACGTGCACGACGACGTACAAGTCGCCCGCCGGGCCGCCCCGTTCGCCCGGGGCTCCCTTGCCGCGCAGCCGGATCCGCTGGCCGTCGGAGACGCCCGCCGGGATCCGGACCTGCATGGTGCGCGAGGAACGGGCCCGCCCGCTGCCCTTGCAGACCTCGCAGGGGTCCTGCGCGATCAGCCCGCGGCCCTTGCAGTCAACGCACGGGTCGGTGAGCGAGAAGGAGCCGCTGCCGCCGCGCGAGACCTGGCCGGTGCCGACACAGGTCGGGCACACGCGAGGCGTGCCGTTCTTGTCGCCGGTGCCCGAACAGGCCTTGCAGGCGGCCGAGCTGGACATCCGCAGCGGGACCGTGGCCCCGTCGACCGCCTCGGTGAAGCTGAGCGTCACCTCGGACTCGATGTCCTGGCCGCGGCGCGGCTGGGTACGCGTACCCGGGCCGGCGCCGCGGTTGAACAGCCCGCCGAACACGTCGCCGAGACCGCCGCCGAAGCCGCCGGCACCCCCTTGCGTGCCGCCCTGGGCGCCGCCGAAGAGGTCGCCCAGGTCGAAGTTGAAGGAGCCGCCGGGGCCGCCCGGCGCGCCGGCGCGGAAGCCACCGTTGCCGAAGAGGGCGCGTGCCTCGTCGTACTCCTTGCGCCGCTTGGGGTCGCCGAGGATGTCATGGGCCTCGGAGATCTCCTTGAAGCGCTCCTCCGCCTTGGCGTCGCCCTTGTTGGCGTCCGGGTGGAACTCGCGGGCGAGCTTCCGGTACGCCTTCTTGATCTCGGCCTCGGTGGCGTCCTTGGGGACGCCGAGGACCTTGTAGTAGTCCTTCTCGACGAAGTCCTTCGTGCTCATCGACGTCCCTCCTCTCGGACAATCATTGCGTCAGCCCTCGTCCGGGCCACCGCTCTCCTCGTCGTTCGCCGTCTCGTCCTTCGAGGCCGCGGGCGCCGCGCCCGGCTGGGGCTCGGCCACCGCGACCCGTGCGGGCCTGATGGTCCGTTCGCCGATGCGATACCCCGGCTGCAGGACCGCGACGCACGTGGTCTCGGCGACATCCGGTGCGTACGAGTGCATCAGGGCCTCGTGGATCGTCGGGTCGAAGGGCTCGCCCTCCTTGCCGAACTGCTGCAGGCCCATCTTGGCTGCGGCCGTCTCGAGAGACTCGGCAACCGACTTGAACCCGCCCACCAGCTCCCCGTGATCACGGGCACGGCCGATGTCGTCGAGCACGGGCAGGAGCTCGGTCAGCAGAGTCGCCGTGGCGATCTCCTTGACCGTGATCCGGTCGCGCTCCACACGACGGCGGTAGTTCTGGTACTCGGCCTGGAGCCGCTGGAGGTCCGCGGTGCGCTCGTTGAGCGCCATGCGCACCTGGTCCAGCTGAGCCGTCAGGCCTGCGATCTCTGCTGCTGCGTCCCCTGCCGGGGCCGCCGGGCCCTCCTTCTCGGAGGACTCGGCGGACGCGGCGGCGTCGTCAGAGGTGGCGCCTGAGGGGACGTCGGGCTTCTCCTCGAAGCCCGGGGTCTCCTCCGTCACGCGGCACCGTCCTTCTTCGGCTTCTCGTCGTCGACGATCTCGGCGTCGACCACATCGTCCTCGGCCTGGGGCTGCTCGCCGGCCGGGGCGCCCTCGGCGCCGGGGGCCGCGCCACCCTCGGGGGCGGCGTTGGCGTACATCGCCTGGCCGAGCTTCTGGCTGACCGCGGCGACCTTCTCGGTCGCCGTGCGGATCTCGGCCGTGTCCTCGCCCTTGAGCTTCTCCTTCAGCTCGGTGAGCGCGGTCTCGACCTCGGTCCTGACGTCACCGGGGACCTTGTCCTCGTTGTCCTTGAGGAACTTCTCGGTCTGGTAGACGAGCTGCTCGCCCTGGTTGCGGGACTCGGCGGCCTCGCGGCGGCGGTGGTCCTCGTCCGCGTACTGCTCGGCCTCCTGGCGCATCCGGTCGACCTCGTCCTTCGGCAGCGAGGAGCCGCCGGTGACGGTCATCTTCTGCTCCTTGCCCGTGCCCAGGTCCTTCGCGGTCACGTGCATGATGCCGTTGGCGTCGATGTCGAAGGCGACCTCGATCTGCGGGACCCCGCGCGGGGCCGGCGGCAGACCGGTCAGCTCGAACATCCCGAGCTTCTTGTTGTACGCCGCGATCTCGCGCTCGCCCTGGTAGACCTGGATCTGCACGGACGGCTGGTTGTCCTCGGCCGTCGTGAAGATCTCCGAGCGCTTGGTCGGGATCGTGGTGTTGCGCTCGATCAGCTTGGTCATGATGCCGCCCTTGGTCTCGATACCCAGGGACAGCGGGGTCACGTCGAGGAGCAGGACGTCCTTGACCTCACCCTTGAGGACACCGGCCTGCAGAGCGGCACCGATGGCGACGACCTCGTCGGGGTTCACACCCTTGTTGGCGTCCTGGCCGCCGGTGAGCTCCTTGACGAGCTCGGCGACGGCGGGCATACGGGTCGAGCCGCCGACCAGGACCACGTGGTCGATCTCGGACAGCTGGATGCCGGCGTCCTTGATGACGTTGTGGAACGGGGTCTTGCAGCGCTCCAGGAGGTCCGCGGTGAGCTGCTGGAACTGAGCGCGCGTGAGCTTCTCGTCCAGGTGCAGCGGGCCCTCGGCGGAGGCCGTGATGTAGGGCAGGTTGATGTTCGTCTCGGTCGAGGACGACAGCTCGATCTTCGCCTTCTCCGCGGCCTCGCGGAGACGCTGGAGAGCCATCTTGTCCTTGGACAGGTCCACGCCGTGACCGTTGGCGAACTGCTTCACCAGGTAGTCGACGACGCGCTGGTCCCAGTCGTCACCACCGAGGTGGTTGTCACCGTTGGTGGCCTTCACCTCGACGACGCCGTCGCCGATCTCCAGCAGCGAGACGTCGAAGGTGCCGCCACCGAGGTCGAAGACGAGGATGGTCTGGTCGTCCTTGTCGAGGCCGTAGGCCAGGGCGGCCGCCGTCGGCTCGTTGACGATACGCAGGACGTTCAGACCCGCGATCTCACCGGCCTCCTTGGTGGCCTGGCGCTCGGAGTCGTTGAAGTACGCCGGGACGGTGATCACCGCGTCGGTGACCTTCTCGCCGAGGTAGGACTCCGCGTCGCGCTTCAGCTTCTGCAGGATGAAGGCGCTCATCTGCTGCGGGTTGAAGGTCTTCCCGTCGAGCTCGATCTTCCAGTCGGTGCCCATGTGGCGCTTGACCGACCGGATGGTCCTGTCGACGTTCGTGACTGCCTGACGCTTCGCTACCTCGCCGACCAGCACCTCACCGTTCTTCGCGAAGGCGACGACGGACGGCGTGGTCCTGGCACCCTCGGCGTTGGTGATGACGGTGGGCTCGCCGCCCTCCAGAACGCTGACGACGGAGTTAGTCGTGCCCAGGTCGATGCCGACCGCACGTGCCATTTCAATTCCTCCAGCTGACTTGAGTGGATCTGGCTCAAGGATGCATGACCGAGTCGACGACGTCAACAGAGCTGAGTCGACCCCACTCAACTTTTATCCGGCACTTACCTGCAGCCCGCCCCCCGACCTGCGCCCCAAGTCCGCCGCAGCGCGTGGCGCACCCCTTCACGGATGCCCCCATCTGGGAGAGTCATAGCCGCAAAAGCGGTCAATAGAAGCCAAAGGGCGTGCGTCCATGCCTGCGAAGCGAGCCATCGACCTGACGGGCAGTCTGATCCTGCTGCTGCTCCTGTCCCCCGTGCTGCTCGCCCTCACCGCCGCCGTCGCCTCGACCACCCGGGGCCCGCTCCTGACCCGCCGCGACAGGGCGGGCCTGGGCGGGTCCACGTTTGCGATGCTGTCGTTCCGTACGACACCGGCCTCACCCGCAGGACGGCTGCTGCGCCGCCACTTCCTGGACAATCTGCCGCAGCTGATCAATGTGGTGCGCGGGGAGATGTCGCTCGTGGGTCCCCGGCCGCTTCCGCCCGGGGAAGACGCCTCCGCCGCGGGCCGGGCCCGCCTCTGCGTACGCCCCGGAATCACGGGGCTGTGGCAGATCAGCGGCCGCTCCGAGCTCCCCTGGGAGGAAATGGGCGTGCTCGATCTACATTATGTGGAGCAGCACTGGCTGGGACTGGACCTGTTGATCCTGGTCCGGACCCTGCCGACCGCGATCGCCGGACGCCGCGCGGCCCGTCCGGTCAGGCTTGCCTGAGCGACACAGATCACCGGCTGCGCAACTACAGTGCGGCGGAATAAGTGGGTACGCTCAGCACGGACTGATTAAGTTACCGCTTAGTAGACTGTCGAGATCCCCACCCTCGCAGGCCCGAGGAGCCCCCAAATGCAACTCGCCGCGATCATCGTGTCGCTGGTCCTGACCGTGGTCGGCGTTGCGCTCATCGCCCGAGCCGTCGCGCAGATCTACCGCTTCGTGAAGCTCGGTCAGCCGGTCCCGGCAGGCAGCCGCACCGACGACCCGAAGCAGCGCTCGATCACCCTGGTCAAGGAGTTCCTCGGCCACACCCGGATGAACCGGTGGGGGATCGTGGGCTTCGCGCACTGGTTCGTAGCGATCGGCTTCCTGACCCTCCCGCCGACCCTGGCGCAGGCGTACGGCCAGCTCTTCGAGGCGGACTGGACGCTGCCGGTCATCGGCGGCTTCCTGCCGTTCGAGATGTACATCGAGTTCATCGGCATCATGACGGTCATCGGCATCGTCGTGCTGATGACGATCCGGCTGCTCAACCTGCCCTCGCGGGCAGGCCGCAAGTCGCGCTTCGCGGGCTCCAAGGCCTGGCAGGCGTACTTCGTCGAGTACGTCATCCTCACGATCGGCCTCGCGATCCTCGCCCTGCGCGGGCTCGAGGGCGCGATCCACCACGTCGACAGCTACGAGCCGGCGTACTTCGTCTCGTACCCCCTGGTCCTGGCCTTCAAGGGGCTGAGCGTCCCCACGCTCCAGACGCTGATCTACTTCACCGCGATGATCAAGATCGGCACCTCGCTGATCTGGATGATCACGGTCTCGCTCAACACCAACATGGGTGTCGCCTGGCACCGCTTCCTCGGCTTCCCGAACATCTGGTTCAAGCGGAACGCCGACGGCTCCACCGCTCTCGGCGCCCTGCAGCCGATGACCAGCGGCGGCAAGGAGATCGACTTCGAGGACCCGGGCGAGGACGACGTCTTCGGCGTCTCCCAGGTCGAGCAGTTCTCCTGGAAGGGCATCCTCGACTTCTCCACGTGTACGGAGTGCGGCCGCTGCCAGTCGCAGTGCCCGGCCTGGAACACCGGAAAGCCGCTGTCCCCCAAGCTCCTGATCATGTCGCTGCGCGACCACGCGCACGCCAAGGCCCCGTATCTGCTCGCCGGCGGCGGCAAGACGATGGAGGGCGAGGAGAAGGCTTCTGCCGAGGCTCTCAAGGACGTCCCCGCGGCCGCTCTCGCGGAGGCCGAGCGCCCCCTGATCGGGACGCTGGAGGAGAACGGCGTCATCGACCCGGACGTTCTGTGGTCCTGCACCACCTGCGGTGCGTGCGTGGAGCAGTGCCCGGTCGACATCGAGCACATCGACCACATCGTCGACATGCGCCGCTACCAGGTGATGATCGAGTCCGCGTTCCCGTCCGAGGCGGGCACGATGCTCAAGAACCTGGAGAAGAAGGGCAACCCCTGGGGGCTCGCCAAGAAGCAGCGCGTCGAGTGGACCAAGGAGGTCGACTTCGAGGTCCCGATCGTCGGCAAGGACGTCGAGGACCTGAGCGAGGTCGACTACCTGTACTGGGTCGGCTGCGCGGGCGCCCTGGAGGACCGGGCCAAGAAGACCACCAAGGCCTTCGCGGAGCTGCTGCACATCGCGGGCGTGAAGTTCGCGATCATGGGCGGCGACGAGAAGTGCACGGGTGACTCCGCCCGGCGCCTGGGCAACGAGCCGCTGTTCCAGCAGCTCGGCCAGGAGAACGTGGCCATGCTGAACATGGCCTACGGAGAGGACGACGAGGACGAGACGACGAAGAAGCCCAAGTCGTCGAAGAAGATCGTCGCGACCTGCCCGCACTGCTTCAACACGATCGCGAACGAATACCCGCAGCTGGGCGGCGAGTTCGAGGTCATCCACCACACGCAGCTGCTCCAGCACCTCATCGACGAGGGCAAGCTCATTCCGGTGACGCCGGTCGAGGGTCTGATCACGTATCACGACCCCTGCTACCTGGGCCGCCACAACAAGGTCTACACGCCGCCGCGCGAGATCATGTCCGCCGTCCCCGGCCTGCGCCAGCAGGAGATGCACCGTCACAAGGAGCGCGGCTTCTGCTGTGGCGCCGGTGGCGCGCGCATGTGGATGGAGGAGCGGATCGGCAAGCGCATCAACACCGAGCGTGTGGACGAGGCGCTGTCGCTGAACCCGGACATCGTCTCGACCGCCTGCCCGTTCTGCCTCGTCATGCTGACGGACTCCGTCAACGGCAAGAAGAACGACGGCCAGGCGAAGGAGAGCCTGCAGGTCGTGGATGTCGCGCAACTGCTGCTCGACTCGGTGAAGACGCCTCCGGCCGAGCCCGCGGGTGAGACGGAGTCGCAGGACGCACCGGAGCCGGAGCCGGTGAAGTAGTTCCGGAAGACTGGAAGACTGGAAGACGCAGCAGCGGCCGGATCTGCCTCGGGGGCAGAACCGGCCGCTTCTGTCTGTCAGTTGCCGCGTGCGTACGCCAGTTGCCGCGACGGCGCGGCATCGCGCAGCCCAGGCCGGTGAGCTGACGCCTGATGTGCCGTGTCTGGAGCCCTTCGCGGCTGCGACATCCACGAAGCTACGGATGCTCACCGGATAACCATTGACCAGCGATCTCGCCGGAGCCATTGCCCTGAGGCGAGCGCCGAACGAGCATCGTGAGGCGGCTGATGACGAACGAGACGGACGAGGTGAGTTGTGCGGACAGGACTGGGGCCCGTGGCGGCGACGATCGCTGCCTGCGCCTGCGTGGTGCTGCTGGCGGGCTGCACGAGCACCTCCGAGCCCCAGCGGCCCACCCCCGCCAAGAACGGCGACACCGCCCCGCTCGCCGCCCGGGCCGCCGGCCTGCCCGTTCCCCGCGGCAAGGGCAGCCGCGTCCCCGCCGACTTCAACGGCGACGGCCACCGCGACCTCGTACTGAACGACCTGGTGAAGGCCCCCGGCGACAGCCACGGCGACGACGCGGGCATCGGCGTCGTCTACGGCACCGCCGGCCCCCGCGCCCTCGACCCGTCCGTACGCCGCCTGCTCACCCCGCGGGCCAACGCAGCGCCGGTCGGCGGCACCCTGCCCGCCGCCTTCGACGCCGAGGCCGCCTGCGACCTCGACAAGGACGGCTTCTCCGACCTGATCGTGGCCACCGACCCGCCGTACGACGGCATCGGCCGCCCACCCGTACCGCTCCAGGTCCTCTTCGGCTCCCCGGCCGGGCTCGCGGGCAAGGCGGTCGTCCTGCGCATCCCCGAGCAGGCCCGTTACGGAAGCGAGTGGCCCGACCACCCCGTCTGCGGCGACTTCGACGGCGACGGCTCCACCGACCTCGCCGTCACCGCGTCCGCGGGCAGGGTCAGCTTCCTGCGCGGGCCCTTCGCCCGCACCGGCGCCCCCCGCGCGGCCACGGCCCCGGTCCAGGGCGGCGGCCCCGCCCTGTCCGCGCCCTCCCCCGAACCCGATACCAATGACGACGGCTACGACGACCTGGTGGTCTCCGCCCGCGCCCCGGAGCCGGGCGCGGCGGCCAAGGGGAAACTGCTGCTCGGCGGCCCGCAGGGCCCGGGCCGCGCGGGAGGCCGCTATGGCTTCACCGCCCTGTCCGTCCCGCCGTCCCCCGCCCTCCCGGCGGGCGAGACGAGCCCGGTGACCGACGTCCTGCAGTACGCGGACTTCGACGGCGACAAGCGCCCCGACCTGGTCACACGTACGCACCGGGGCGAGCGGGCGGATGTGGTGGCGCTGTATCCGGCCTCGGCGCGGACGGCCGCGCTGCTCACCTTCAGCACGTCGGTCTTCCTGCACTGAACCGGCTGCACTGAACCGGCCTCCGCAGCCGCCACCGGGATCCCCTAGGGGATGTCACAGGTCGGCAGCAAAGGCCTGTGGGTTCCCCGAGCGCGGGCACCTCACTCTCCGGGACCAGGTACGTTCGATTACGTGGCTGGATTCAGGATCGGACGCGGCCGGGACAACCGCACGTCGCAGCAGCAGCAACCGCAGCAGGCACCGCCGCCGCCCTACCGGGGCGGGGGCGGCCGTGCGGCGCCGCCGCATGCGCAGCAACAGCAACCGCCGCAGTGGCCCCAGGCGGGCGGCGGCCACCAACAACAGCAGCCCCAGGGCCCGTACGGCGAACCGGAGTACTTCGGCGACCCGTACCAGCAGCAGCCCCCGCACGGCGACCCGTATGCCAACACCCCTGGCCACACGCAGGCGTTCAGCATCAACGAGGACCCGTACGGCAACGGCGCGACCTACCGCGCGGGCGCTTCAACAGCTGCGCCGACGGGCCCGCGGCTGCACTGGAAGCAGCTGCTGAACGGCATCGTGCTGCGCCCGGGCCCGACGTTCTGGCAGATGCGCGACTACCCCGTGTGGGGCCCGGCGCTGATCGTCACGTTCCTCTACGGCCTGCTCGCGCTCTTCGGCTTCGACAAGGCCCGCGAGGAGACGATCAACGCGACGATCTCCACGGCCATTCCGTACGTCCTGACGACGGCGGTGGCGTTCGTCATCGGCGGCCTGATCCTGGGCGCGGTGACCCACACCCTGGCCCGCCAGCTCGGCGGCGACGGCGCCTGGCAGCCGACGGTCGGCCTCTCCATGCTGATCATGTCCATCACGGACGCGCCACGCCTGGTCTTCGCGCTCTTCCTGGGCGGCGAGAACTCCCTGGTCCAGGTGCTCGGCTGGGCGACCTGGCTGGCGGCGGGCGCGCTGTTCACGTCGATGGTGAGCAAGTCGCACGATCTGCCGTGGCCGAAGGCGCTGGGGGCGTCGGCGATCCAGCTGATCGCGCTGCTGTCGATCATCAAGCTGGGCACGATCTGAGAATGCGCAGGGCCCCCGCCGATGATGAGGCGGGGGCCCTGCGCATGTCCGTCGTAGATCCGGTCAGGCGTCGAGAACCTGCCCGCTGCGCTGCGCGACGGGCTTTTCAACGCTCCAGGGGAAGTTGATCCAGTCATCCGTGCGCTTCCACACGTATTCGCACTTCACGAGGCTGTGCGACTTCTCATAGATGACGGCGCTGCGCACCTCGGCGACATGGTCGACGCAGAAGTCGTGCACGAGCTTGAGCGTCTTGCCGGTGTCGGCGACGTCGTCGGCGATGAGGACTTTCTTCTCCGAGAAGTCGATGGCGTTCGGCATCGGCGCGAGCATGACCGGCATCTCCAGCGTCGTCCCCACGCCGGTATAGAACTCCACGTTCACCAGGTGGATGTTCTTGCAGTCGAGGGCGTATGCGAGACCGCCCGCGACGAAGACGCCGCCGCGCGCGATGGAGAGCACGATGTCCGGCTCGTAGCCGTCGTCGGCGATGGTCTGCGCGAGCTGGCGGATCGCGCCGCCGAACTTCTCGTACGTCAGGTTCTCCCGTACGTCAGTCATGGCTCACACCTGCGTCCGGTGGAAGTTCTGGAACGACCGCGAGGCGGTCGGTCCCCGCTGCCCCTGGTAGCGCGACCCGTAGCGCTCGCTCCCGTACGGGAACTCGGCCGGCGAGCTCAGCCGGAACATGCACAGCTGGCCGATCTTCATCCCCGGCCAGAGCTTGATGGGCAGCGTCGCGAGATTCGACAGCTCGAGCGTGACGTGCCCGGAGAACCCCGGGTCGATGAAGCCGGCGGTGGAGTGCGTGACCAGCCCGAGCCGGCCCAGGCTGGACTTCCCCTCGAGCCGCGAGGCGAGATCGTCCGGCAGCGAGATGACCTCGTACGTCGAGGCGAGGACGAACTCACCGGGGTGCAGGATGAACGGCTCGTCGCCCTCGGGCTCGACCAGCCTCGTCAGATCGGCCTGCTCGACGGCGGGGTCGATGTGCGGATAGCGGTGGTTCTCGAACACCCGGAAGTAGCGGTCCAGCCGCACATCGATGCTTGAGGGCTGCACCATGGTTGCGTCGTACGGGTCGATGCGGACCCGCCCGGCGTCGATCTCGGCCCGGATGTCCTTGTCTGAGAGAAGCACGCCCCGAGGATACGCAGAGCGCACGGGCCCACCCCAATCGGACGGCCCCGCACGCTCCTCTCCGCGCCGCTCCCTGCCTTCCGCTACGTCCCGCTACGTCTCCCGCTACCGCTTGGCGGGCTCCACAGGCACGACACTGCGCAGCCGCGCACAACGCGGACACCGGATGAGCCGCCCCGGCCCGATCCGATCGGCGCGGAGCTGCTGCATCGGAAACGAAGCGGTACTGAAGACGTGCCCCTCGGCACAGCGGACGACGGTGCGCTCCATCAAGTCCATCGAGTCCCTTCCCCAACCAAATGCGGACGAACGGCCACATTAGAGGATGAAGGGGACGGGGCCGCACGCGGCACTCCGCGCTTCAACGTTACGCCTCAACTCCCGCGCCCCGCAGCCACATCCGACCTTCGAGAGGGCCCGGGGCCAGGGCCCCGGACAGCGCAAAGGCCCCGCGGCGAAATACACCGGGGGCCAGCGATGGGGTACAGTGTGCGACGATGCGGTGCCGGTCACGGCCCGCCGCGCGGGTGTAGTTTAATGGTAGAACATGAGCTTCCCAAGCTCAGAGCGCGGGTTCGATTCCCGTCACCCGCTCCAAAAGATGAGGCCCAGGTCAGGGACATGATCCCCAACCCGGGCCTTCGTGTTGTCTAGACCGATTCAGGCGTCGCGCACCACTTCCGCACCACTTGGACCCTGTTCAGGCTGGTCAGAACCCTTCTTCCGCGCGGCTCGGACCATCTTGTCCAACCCGCTCGCCACCTCCTTCTGACGCTCGCGGTCTGAGTGCTGGTAGATCAGCGCCGCTTTCTCCGACGACTGTCCGGCGCGCACCATCGTGTCTTTGAGCGTGGCTCCGGACCGCGTGGACAGCGTGTGACCGGTGTGGCGAAGGTCGTAGAAGCGGAAGCCTTCCGGCATCCCGACGTTGGCTCGTGCCTTCCGCCACTTCCGTCCGAAGGAGGAGCGTCGGAAGGGAGCGCCCTTCTCCCCTACGAACAGCAGTCCGTCCGGCTCCTTCTCCGCGTACCAGTCGAGATGTCTCCTCAGGTCCGTGTGCAGAAAGGCCGGCAGAACGACGTAGCGCCTGCCCGCCGCGGACTTGGTGTCGCCGACGGCTCGCCGACCAGTGCTCAGTTCGGGCGCGGCCTGGCGGACTCGGATCGTGATGCTGTCCAGGTCCACATCCCTACGGCGCAGCTCGGCCTGCTCCTCCGGCCGCATCGGGCCGTACGCACCGAGGTAAACCATGAGCCGCCACCGGGGCCCGACCGCG
This sequence comes from Streptomyces sp. NBC_00322, assembly GCF_036147535.1. NCBI lineage: Bacteria > Bacillati > Actinomycetota > Actinomycetes > Kitasatosporales > Streptomycetaceae > Streptomyces > Streptomyces sp. NBC_00322. The sequence goes on from NZ_CP108019.1 coordinate 4,271,044, forward strand.
TCCGCGAGCGCGTCTACCTGCTCCACCGTGGCGATCTCGCGTTCAATCGCGGACTCGTTGCCTCCTCCTCTGATCCGACAGGGGTTCCGGCGGATCAACTCGTCATCAGCAGCGGTCTCGAGTACGGCCTTCAGGAGTCGGTACGACTTGGCCACCGTCGTGGCACGGTCGATGTGAGCCGTTCGGCCCTCCACTCGCGGACCCGCGGTGGGGTTATCTGATCCAGGTCATATCGCCCGAACGCCGGGAGGATGTGCAGCCGCAGGAGTCGCCGGTAAAGCTCATCCGTGGTGGGCGCGATTCCGCGCTCCACGACCCACTTCAGGGCGTACTCCTCGAAGTTGACCGCCCCCGCGTCTGGGTCTCGCCAGTCTCCGCGTGTGAGGTCTGCTTCAACCTGACTCAGCCAGACCTCTGCATCGGTCTTGGTTGCGAAGGTGTCCGGTGCACGTCGACGCTCCCCGAGCAGATCAAGATAGGTAGCCGTCCAGCGGCCGGAGCGGTACTGACGTACTGCTCCGAAGCGCCGGAAGTTCTTGCCCTTCTTCGGTCCCTTCTTTGCCACTTAGAACTCCTAACGAAATGATCTTCAAAGTGGTTGGATCACTCCGGGACTGATGACCTGGGGGTGCTGGGTGGCTCGGCCGAAGCCGTGGGAAGTCGACCACGAGCTGTGGGCGGTGGTCGAGCCACTGCTGCCCAAGGTCGAGCGTCGGGCCCGGCACCCTGGGCGTAAGCGGCATCCGGACCGGCTGGTGTTCCAGGGCATCCTGTTCGTCCTGCACACCGGGATCGCCTGGGAACACCTGCCGCAGGAACTCGGCTTCGGCTCGGGCATGACCTGCTGGCGCCGGCTGGCTGAGTGGACTGAGGCCGGTGTGTGGCCCCGGCTGCACGAGGCCCTCCTGGCAAAGCTGCGCAGTGTGGACGCCCTGGACTTCTCCCGGGCGGCCGTCGACGGCTCCCACATCCGGGCGTTAAAGGGGGCCCCAAGACGGGACGAAGCCCCGTCGACCGGGGCAGGCCGGGCAGCAAACACCACCTGATCACCGACGCCACCGGCATCCCTCTGGCCGCCACACTGACCGGCGGCAACCGCAACGACGTCACCCAGCTGATCCCACTGCTGGAGGCGATCCCGCCGGTACGGGGCAAGCGCGGCCGACCCCGCCGCCGCCCCACCGTGGTCCTGGGCGACCGCGGATACGACCACGACAAGTACCGCCGTCGTGTCCGGGATCTGGGCGTGAAGCCGCTGATCGCCCGCCGGGGCACCGAGCACGGCTCCGGCCTGGGCACCCAACGCTGGGTCATCGAGCGCGCGTTCGCACATCTGCACTGGTTTCGCCGCCTGCGAATCCGCTGGGAGATACGCGACGACATCCACGAAGCCTTCCTCATCCTGGGATGCGCACTGCTCTGCTGGCGACGCCTGAACTCAGCTGTCGACCGCTAGTTTTTCTGGAGGGTGCGGGTGACACCCGCGATGACGGCGGTCGTCAGCACCCAGCCGAAGGCGATCAGCAGGTAGGCCAGCCATTGGAGGCTGCCGCTCGACCAGTACCAGGCCGTGCGCTGACCCAGACCACCAATGGGGATCAAGAGGTCGAGTGTGTAGACAAGGGGCTGGAACGGGGCGCCTTCACCTGGTTTGACCGGATCGGGGGAGTGAGTGCCGAAGGACAGTGTGCCCAGCAAGGTCAGCACGAGGAGCCAAACGCCCGCCAGCCAGGGGCGGTAGCCATAACCGACGGTCACGTCGAGCAGGTGCCCCCACACACCCGCGGCCGGAGGCAGAGTTTGACGCCGATGGCGCTGTTTCGCCAGGAGCACCCGGCGGGCGTCGTGGTCGTGGCCGGCCTTCCGGTACCAGCTCGCCAACTGCTCATAGGGCTGGGGGTTGTAGCCCGGACTGCGTCGTATCCACGCCACGCGGCGGGCCACGGAGTCCCGCCGCCCCACTGCCTCCCGCCGCTCGCCTGCCTCGTCCACCTTGATGGAGCCGTAGACGAAGCCGTCCAGCTCCACCACGTCCGGCCAGCTGTGGTCGCTGTCGTGGAGGTAGGACACCTGCGCGCCCCGCAGGTCCACGGTGCCGGACGGTGGCCGGGCGAGGATGAAGTCGAAGTCGACTGCCTGCATCAGCAGGGCGACCAATGACGGGCCGTGGCCGTCGGGCGGCCCGTTCAGGACCGCTCCTTCAAAGGTCAGGTTGTCCGAGATCCGGGCGCCCCGCAGCCGTACGGTCCCGTTCGAGATGAACCCGTCGGAGAAGTCGAGCGTCGAGGCCACGGCGTTGTCCAGGGCGAGCGTCACCCCACGCTGGCCGGGGCGTTCCACTAGTGCGCCCCGCATGTGCAGTCCGCCTGGCAACTGTGCCCCCATGAGACGGACTTCACCATGGGCGACGAATCCGTCCAAGCAGTAGACGCCGCCCTCCGCGACCAGTCCGCCAGCGGACAGCGCCCATTGCTCAGGTGCGATGATCTCGGCGCCGCTGAGATTCACGGCGCCGCTCACGTGGGCGTTGATGAGCGACAAGGCGGTGACCCTGCGGTGGAAGGGCGAGGCAGAGCCTCTTTCCAGGCGAGAGCGCCGCAGGTCGAGGCGTCCTTCGATACGGATCAAGCCCGCTTCCACGCCCGGCACTCGGCTGCCCACAATCGCGATCGACTGGGTCGACGCTCCGGAGAGGTCCACGCCATCCTCGAACCAGCAGTCCTCGAGCCAGAGGGGGTGAGCGATCTGCGCGCCGGCCAGGTTGAGGTGTCCGGGTATCCGCGCCCCGGCGAGCCTCAGGCACGCGACAGCTCCTGGCTGCGGGGTGTTCGCGCCCTGGAGGAGCGCCACGATCACGGTGGCCCGAACTGTCCGCCCGGAGCTCCACCGCCCACCCTCGGCGACACGGTCGTCCTCGGGCACACCCGTGCGCAGGTCCACGCGGCGTCCCTCGGGGAACGCGTCCCACAGCTCACGCTCTGGTGAAGTCAACTCGTCGTATGAGAGCACTCAGGCAGAGTAGTGATCTTCCCTCGCACTCGCCTTGCCCTACCGCGCCGCGGATCGGAGGGCGGCCCATTCTGTTAGGAGTTCTAAGTGCTCCAGGAACGCAGGCGGGCGCCCCTTGGCCTTAAGCCAGGGAGCGCCCCGCGAACCGGATCGAGCTACATGTCGTCCCCTGTCTGGCGATCGGACCGCCCGCGTCCCATCCGCTGCACAAGCGGCACGACAGCGGCCACCACTCCAGCCGATATGCCAATGGGTGCAGCAAGGCTCGGGTAAGCGAGAACCAGACCACCGCCTGCGATGCCGGTAGAAGCAACCACCGCGGAGACCACCCTCTGCTCGGTCAAGCAGGAAGATAGACGGCTTTCGCCTGGTGAATTTTCCAAAACTCGCCAGGCGAAATCCGTCTATCCCGCTCATTTAATTTCCGTCGAAATGAGCGAGCGGAAATTAGGCTAGCGTCAGCACTTCCAGACGCCTGTTACGTCGTCGAAGACGCTCTTGCTGAACTTCTTGCTGCTCTTCGAGCCAGCAGCGACCGTGACGCACTCCGACATGTGATTCTCCTGGTTCTTGGTGTCGAAGAACTCCACACGCCACTTCACGCTGTGGTTGCAGTGGTTGTTGTAGTAGACGGTGACGGAATTGTTCCCCGGCGTGTACGACGCGTTGAAGCGGTTCGAGTTGTTGTCGCAGCCCCACGAGGTCTGCACGGCGCCTGCCAGCGGAGTAGCAGAGGTCCCAGCCTGCGGCGCGGCGTAGGCAGTGCTCCCGAGCATGGGCAGAGCCAGCACCGCAAGAGCCGTGACCTTGGCACTCATACGAACAATATTCATTGTGAAATTACCCCCTGGGGAAAGACTACTTACACCCTGCGCTTGCCGGGTGGGTCGAGGTGAACTCTCGCACGTAAAGCAGAACGTCGGCAATCCGCTTGAGCCGAACTTGAGGTGTCGATTTTCGTGGCCTGATTGTGTGCGAAATTTGCGTGATATAGCCCGTCGGCCTAGTCTGGCCATGAAGGGGATCGATCCCCCCGATTGTCCTGGTTGCCCGTAGGTGTACTACCCACGGAGCATTTGCGGTGCTTAGTGTCACGGCCGACTAACGAGCTCGTGCACGATAAGCGCCGCCGCCGCATCCGGGCAGGTCAACGGCTCGGACATCGCACCGGGGTAAACCGCTGACCTGCAGGTCGTCATCGATGCCAACAGCCGCCTGGTGGTGGCCATCGGCGATCCGTTGCCCGGCAGCCGCAACGACTGCCGGGCCTACGCCGAATCCGGCGTCGATGCCGCTTGCCGAGGCGTCCCCGCGATCGCCGACGGCGGATACCAAGGGACCGGCCTGCTGATTCCACACCGCCGCCGACGCGGCCAGGAACACCTGACTTCTCAACAGGAAGCCGAGAACAACGTGCACCGCAAGGCCCGCGCCCGCGTTGAGCATGCGCTGTCCCGCCTGAAGAACTGGAAGATCCTGCGGGACTGCCGTCTCAAAGGCAACGGCGTTCACCAGGCGATGCTCGGCATCGCACGCCTTCACAACATGGCCCTCATCGGATAACTCCCGCCCCATACGGGACAGCCTCTAGCAGGTTCTGACGCTCTGGCCGTACAGCAGGGAAGTACCGCAACCGCAACAACGAGCACCGGTTCCTGGCAGCTGCACCCGACCGATGTGTGCCCGATGTGACCGTTACTGACCGGTCTGCATAGAGCTACGGATCAGAAGTTCCCCGTGCCCGATAGGGCGGAGAATCACGGTCAATGGCGGTTGGTGACACAGGCTTTCCGAGTTGGTTCAAGCGGCCGTTGTACCTGGTCAGACGCCAGATCGGACCGTCGAGGCTCGGTGATTCCCAAGCTCAGAGCGCGGGTTCGATTCCCGTCACCCGCTCCATGGAAAAGCCCCAGGCCAGAAGCCCGGGGCTTTCTCGTGTCACGCAGAGTGTCGTTCCTCTGGTGAATTTTCCCCACCCGTCATGGGACTCAATTCGTCGATTTCTTGCCGGGTCTCTTCTCTCGGGGGGTGATCAAGCCCCGCTTGAAGCGCGCGCCGTACTTCGTGCCAAGCACGGATAATCGCCGGAAGCTTGGACAGCACCTCGGCGATCTGCGTGAGCAGCAACGTTGCGCAGCCGAAACTTGCCAGGATGATCAGCGTCGCATTGTCCCAGCTCATGAAGACCGCCCTCGCGTCCGCTGGAGAGTTGCTCGTCGTCCATGCAGGCTGAGCGTTGTGCGTCCCAACCGCACATCCAAACGGTCGCCAGCATCGTGCACCGTAGCGCCGGGAACGCCGACCTGGGGCGCCGTCAGTGACGCGGCCACATCTTCGGCGTAAGGAAAGCCGTTCCACCGGAACGACCAAATATACCCGGAGCCCCACAGTTGCTTCCCGTATCGCTCTTCGCTCCCGTCGTTGAGCCAACCAGGGCGCTGCAGTGGGTCGGAGAACCAGTTGCCGATCGCCCATCCGCCCTGAGGGTCCTGTGCTGCGATACGGACCGTGAGGCCGGCCAACAGACGCTCAGCGTCTGCATTCATATCGGGGACTTGCTCAAGCTGTGTCCGTTCCGACTGGGTGAGGGGCTCATCAACTGAGAAGAAGTCCCAGCGCGGGGAGGGACGCTGAGCTGCACTCCAAGTGCCGGACGGGTTCCCGGTGATTACAAGTTGCGCGTCCGTGGGCAGGTGGCGTGCAACGTAGGTGCGGCGTCCGCGGAACTCTTCAAGTCGAAGCCCCGGAAGCGAGCTTCCGCCATCACGACTGGGCAAAAGGTACGGGGCCACGTTGTGCGGTACGTCCGTGATGAGGACGAGCCGGTTGTGGCGAGGCGAGGCCGTGATGTCGTATGCGACGAGTGTGTGCAGTCCCCACCAGGCAGGCGGTCGAGCTTCCCCGAGTCCCAATCGGTTGAAGAGACCGAGTGCCAACAGCGCACGGAGGGTGCGTTGCTCGGGCAAGCAGGTGTCGAGACCGAGTGACCCGTCTCGTGGAACCCCCGCTAGCGCCGCCTCTTTGGGCTCGCCAGTGAATCCCACTCGGGCGCGGGCAATGGCCTTATTCACGCTTTCAGGCATGCTGATACCTCGATGCCACCCGGCTGACGCTCTCGGTCACATACCTCGTGAACCCGTCAAAAGCTCGTGCGGAGCTGGGTGAACCACACCCATCTGCAGCGTCCTCAGGTGCCGGGCCTGGGGGTACATGCCGCCATCCGACTCTCCGCGAGCCGGATGCGCGCATCTTACCGAATGAGCGAACGTGTTACGGGCGGCAGTGCGAAGAACCGGCCAGACAGGCACCTCACACAGCCGTCGTGGCGAGCAACGAGGCTTATCGCAGACGGCATTGGTTCGAGATCACGGCGCCATGACCATCGACAGGCTCTCAGCCTCAGAGCGGCCGCGTAAATCGCTGAACGCCAGCGGGATTTAGGCCACTGGCCAGCCCGCACGCGATTGCACATCGAGCTGCACCCGCTGTGATCGGACCTGGAACGGCTCCGAGGTAAAGATGAAACGACCTCCGTGTGTGTCAGTGGTTCCGTGCCCGATGCGTGCCCGACGAGGCGGGGACCACGGTCAATGGCGGGTGCTGGGCCACGCAGCCCAGGCTTGGTTCCAGCATGCGTTGTGCCTGGTCAAAGCCACAACGGGCCGCAGAAGCACGGTGATTCCCAAGCTCAGAGCGCGGGTTCGATTCCCGTCACCCGCTCCACGACGAAGGCCCAGGTCAGTTCACGCCCTGCGCGAGCCGCCGCTACCGCAGCTCCTGCCACTCCAGCGGATCCACCGCCCCCGCGGACCGCCGGGCCTCGGCCGCGCAGCAGGCGAGGTGGTGGAGGCGGCCGGTGGCCAGGGCGAAGTGAGCGAAGACGGGCATGCGGTCAGCCCGTGGCCGGTCCGGGTCCGTAGTACGCCTTGAATCCGCCCAGACAGTCCGCGAGGTGGGCCAGCCAGCCGCTCGGGGAGTACGGCTGGGGCGGGTCGACCTCCATGCCCAGCTGCGCCACCGCGAGGGCGTATTCGGACTCTTCGAGGGCGAGGGCGAGCAGCTCGTGGAGCTCGCCCGTGAGGCGGGCAACCAGCTGCGGGTCCGTGGTGGCGGTGTAGTCGCGTACGGCCGCGTCGTGGTCCGGGAACTCGTCCGGCATGTCCTGCGAGAACCAGCCGCCGAGGAACTGGCCGAGCTCGGGGAAGCGGGCGTGCCACTCCCAGTGGGTGCGAGGGCCGGCCGGGGGCGGGACCTCGCCCTCCTCGATCGACCGCTTCAGGTGATCCGCGATCACGAACAGCCAGTCCTGGATTGCCGATTCGGGCAGGCCGACGTCCGGCACGGGGTAGAACTCACCGAGGCTCAGGCGCAGCCGGCCCGGTGGGTTGCGGGCGTACTCGCGGATCTGCTGTTCGGCCGTGGCCAGGGCCCAGGGGCGGGTGTGCCAGATGTGGCGGAGGTAGGCCTGGAGGGCTTCGCTCGGCTTGTCCGGCTCGTCGTCGGCCGCCATGCCGGTGTACGCGCTGATGACCTGGTCCAACTCGCCGTAGCGGCGGTCGAATTCGAGCGGCTTCATGGACACGGCGTTGGACCTCTACAGGTAGATCGGGACGGTGGTGAGCACGACGAAGCCGTGCGGGCTGTTCGGCTCACGCTTGAGGACGACACGTGCCGCGCGTACATCGACGGGCTCGCGCCCGGCGAGCATCATCGCCTGCAGCAGTACGCGGCCGACGGGCGCCTCACGGGAGGGCCAGGCGGCCTCGATGGCGAGGCGGGCGCGGGTGCCCTGGGCGAGCCAGCGGTGGATCTTCTGCTCGTTGCCGGTCACCACCTGCTGGGTGGCCCAGTGGGCGGTTTCGCGGTCGGGGTAGGTGGCGGATCTGGTGCGTACAGTCATGTCTTCCACTTCAGCTTGCGTCGAACGACCAGATGAGGCCGACTTCCTCACGGGACACCGCGAGAAGGCCGAAGTCCCAGGAGTACTGGGTCATAGGCCAGCAGCCGGTGACCCGTTCGTAGAAGTCGGGGTGGTCGCCGTGGCGGGTGTTCGTGAAGAACTGCGAGCCCTCCGGGAAGCGCGACAGGATCGCCTGCGCGCGTTCCTCCATGCTCGGCCTGCGTTCGGCGAAGCCGTACTGCCGCGACACGTCCATGGCGTCCGTCGCCAGCATGACGAGCAGCCGTACGACGGCGGAACGCGGGATCTCGAACAGCCGGCTGCGCCATTCCGCGGCCCCGGTCTCATCCGTCGGCGGAACCCGGAACGGAAAGGCGGGGTCCTCCTCCAGCTCCTCGTCTCCCTGCTCGGGATCCCTGCCGCTCCAGCCACGGGGATCGGCCACCTCGCGGTGCATCACCGCGGCCACATCGGGCAGCCAGTCCTCGTGGGCGCGCGGGCCGACCGCGACGAAGGAGTACCGGTTGCGGTACATCTCCACAGCCGCCGCCCAGGTCGCGGTATCCAGGGGCAGCTGCGGGCCGTCCTGCCGATCGGGCTCGGTCTCGCTGTCCATCCGGGTCTCCCTCACTTGGGCATCGAGCTGAAGACGACGAACGGCGGATCGAGGCTCGGGTCGTGCATGAGACGCAGCGAGACCCCCTTGGTGTCGCGCACCTCTGTGAGCTGTCCGTCGACCAGAGCCGTGCCGCGCCCGGTCACCGCGTCGCCGGCCAGGGGACCCTGGAGAGGAACGGACGGCGTATTGAATTCCGCGAACGGCTTCGGCGGATTCTCATTGAGCCACTTGTTGATTTCGTCCGTGTTGTCACGCAGAGCGTACTGGGTGTACCGCTGAGCGGATTCCATGTCGGCGTACGTAGATGCGCCCGGGATCTTGGGCGTCCCATCCGCCTTGCTCTCGTCCCTCATCCGCTGGAGCAGTTGCTCGTCGGTCTTCCCCACATGCTTGTCAAGGGTATGTCCATTGCCCACCCCTTCCGCCGCGGCGAGGTCCATCGAGTACATGTAGGGAAACTGGCTCTCCGGCAGCTGCCAGCGGTGCTCCTTCTTGAACTCATTCAGGGAGCGCGCACCGAACCCCTGCGCCCGGGCCCGCTCCGCCTGGAACGTGGGCACGCTCTGCAGCGCCTCGTCGAGCTCGAACTCAAGCATGGCCAGCTTGCCCGCGGCATCGCCGAACGCCTCGAGATAGGCCCCGACCGCCGCGTCCATGGCCGCCTTGTCCATATGGGACCGGAAGGTCAGGACGACCTCCGCGACCACGAGCCCGACCGCGAGTCTGGTGAGCTCGATGGGGTCGAGACCAGACGTGAGGTCCTTCACCGTCTTGTCCGCGGCCTCCTTGGCAAGGCGCGTGGTCGTCTCGGTGGTCTTCTCGCCCAGGTCGGCCAGGTCGTCGAACAGCTTCTGAATCGTGTTCGCGCTCTTGTCGAGGACCTCGATGATCGGGCGTCTCGTAGCGGGGTCGACCTTCCCGAGGGTCTTCCAGCTTCGGGCGCCCTTCTTGGCGGTCACCTCCGCCCGCTGGTCACGTACCTTCCCCCAGGCCGTGGTTCCCCAGATCGTCTGGCAGAAGGCCCTCATCGCGGACTGCCACTCACCATTCCCCGTGGGATCGGTGATGTAGGAGATCGCGTCCGTGAAGCCGTCGGCCGCCTTCTTCACGTCCTTTGAGACATCCCGCCAGGCCCCGGCGATGTCGCGGAACTCATCTTCCTTGACGCCCGGCGTGATCTCGTGGACGCGGCCGAGTCTCAGCCCTTCGTCGACCACGGGTTTCATGATGAACATGAGGAAGTCCGGGACCTCGCCCAGGATTCCCGAGATCGCCCAGGAATCGTGGTACTCGCCCTCCCCTCGCCAAGTGAGGTCATTGGGCGGGCCGTACGTGGGATCGCTGTCGATCACCGCCGGAGGCTGCTTCTCCTCGGGCGGACTGCCCTTGCCCTTGTTCGCCGCCCAGTCCGCCTGCGCGTAGTTGTTCGCGGTCTGCGTGAAACCCACCGACACCCCGCCCACGGACACCACGCTCTTCGCCCAGAGCTTCACGAACTTCCCGGCGACGATGCCGTACCGGTCGGCGAAGGAGTCCGGACCCCAGCCCGTGCCCGCGGACTGGCTGTACTTGTTCACGCGCTCGATGAACTTCTTCGCGCTTTTGTCGTACGCGAATTGCTCGTCGCGAACGACAAGTGACGTCAAGTAGAGGTGCTTCGGCTGTACGTCGAAGCGCCCGACGCCCCGATTGGGCGGGGCGGTCTTCGCCTGGTCGCGCTCCTGCTTGCGCTGCTTGTCGGAGGGCAGATCGGCCATCAGGCGGCACCCCAGCCCCGGAGCACCGCTTGGTGCGCCGCCGCGTAATTGATCTCGCCGTTGACCACCACGTCGTGCAGCCAGGCCTGCGTGGCCTGCAGATCCGCCGCGGACCGGTCCCACTCGTCCAGCTTGTCGATGAACACCTCGCGGGCTTCGCCCTCCCAGGTCAGGACCACCTTCTCGGCGCGCCGGTAGAGCAGGTCCAGCTGCTCGTTGAGGCGCTTGAGAATGTCCTCGAGATCTCCGGAAAGGTCCTGCAGCGTCGCGAAGTCGACGGTTATGTGGTCGTCGTCCACCATGCTTCCCCCGTTCAGAAGTCGTCAGTTGGCGTACGGGCTCTCAGAGGTCGGAGAGGGTGCTGCGCGGCGCGGCGGGTACCTCTGTGTTCGGCGTCGACAGCGCGTCCGCTTCGCGCTTCACATCCGTCTCGACCTGGATCTTCCGTAGCTGCGCCATGACGTCCAGGTCCTGCTCCGAGAACCCGTCCCGGCTCAATCGCACTGCCTGTTCAACAGCTTGGATGATCATGCGGATACGTACGGCGTCCTCGGCCGCGCCCCGGTGGAGGTCCCGGTAGGCACGGGCGGCCGGCCCCTGCCATCCCGCCTCGATCCGGTCGACGATCGCGTCCATGCGTCTGACCTGCTTGTCCAGGTAGCCCTGCATACCGTCGAGGTCATTGGCCAGGTCCGTCAGCCGGTCGTCCTGCGCCCGAAGTCGTGGCTGTCCGCCTGCGCCACTCATCGCATCCCCCAGTCTGCGGTCGTCAACGCCGCTGCTCCGCTGGTTACTTGACACACCCGGGCCACCCTAACAACTTCACTTCAGACCTTGGCAGCAGCAAATCCTCCATGAATGTGGGGTCGCTCACCCCGCGCGGATCGGTGGATGCCACACCCGATACGGTCGGGGGCCGAGACCGGGACAACTGCCTGCCACCGTCGTGGCGCCGGTCGACGTGAGCCGTTCAGCCCTCCACTCGCGGACCCGCGGTGGGGTTATCTGATCCAGGTCATATCGCCCGAACGCCGGGAGGATGTGCAGCCGCAGGAGTCGCCGGTAAAGCTCATCCGTAGTGGGCGCGATTCCGCGCTCAACGACCCACTTCAATGCGTACTCCTCGAAGTTGACCGCCCCCGCGTCTGGGTCTCGGCGCGCAGCCACTTGCCACGCCGGTCGGACGCGAGAACGACCGTGACCGGCTGCTGTGGCGGCAGCGGCACCAGGCGCAGCAGCTCCGTGAGCCAGCCCGGGAAACGGCGCCACGACGTGGTGGCGCACGGTCTAGTACGGCTGATTGCTGAAGGCCCTGCCCGCGGCGACGACGAGCCCGCCCACGGCGCGAGTGTCCACCGGGGCGTGCCTTCGGGGGCGGCGAAGTACAGGTGGGTGCCGCCGCTCCAGGTCCGCACGGTGTGAGTGTCGTCCGGGTAGGGCTGGCGGTGGCGCTCGCACAGGACGGCGAGCACGTCGGCGCCGTTGTTCACGCCGGGGATCGCCCATTCGGCCGGCGGGGTGTCGTCCGGGTGCTTGGGCAGGTCCAGGTCGACAACGACCAGTCCGGACGGGCCGGTTGCAATGCCGATGTTGTACGGGGCGTGGGGCAGTGGTCATCACCAAGTGGGGGCTCGTGTCGCCGAACAGCTCGCCCGCCACCCGCAGCGTCGTTTCACGTCGCCCGCGTAGTTCGTGCCCTCGGCCTGTGTCGTGGCCGCATGTGTAGAGGCATGGGCAAGCCCTGTGAACCGAGCGGTAAGGACTGTGCCCGGTGGATCCGAAATGCTGCCGGTGAAGGACAACGCCGCCGTGCCAGTGCGGCACTCGCGGCGCAAAGGACGACAGACATCGGAGTTGATTCATGCGATTCATGCGTGCTCGAGGGATGCTCGGAGCCACGGCCGCGGCAGCGGCACTCGTGTGCCTGGCAGGTACGCCGAGCTATGCCGACAGCCACTCGTTGCAGACCGATGACGGCGACCCCGGCGGGAAGGTCACGTTCGAGACGTACGGCGACGTCGTGACCGCACGGGACCAAGAGGCCGACGGCTGGGCGGTGAAGGTGTGGGTCTACAACCCCAATGGGAGCGTCCGCTACACGCTCCGTCAGCCTTGAAGACCACCGAGCGCCCTCGCTCGGCTAGCCACACGCGGCTGCAGCAGCGCAGTACCGCAACTGCAGCAACCGTCCCCGTCCAGCCGGCTGGTGCGGGCCGCCAAAGACCGCCTCTGAAGCGGTCCCCGGCCATCGCGGGGCTACCACAGTGGCGGCTTGCGCCCCGATACAGCACTGGTTGGGAACGCCTAGCAGCGGGGCAGGGTGCCGCTCTCCTTGGTGAGTTTGGTGCTGTGGGCCCAGCCTTCTGTGTTCGTCCCATCGATACGGGCGTAGATCCACTTGTTGCCGTAGGCGTTGGTGATGTAGCAGTGGTAGTAGAGCTTCACACCGGTCTTGACCGCGGTCACGTACTGGCATTCCGCGTACGGCCCGGTGTAGAGGTGGGACGTCTCGGCCAGGTAGCCGTAGCCGTCGCTGCGGTTCTCGTGGCCCCAGCCGGTGCAGGCCGTCGACACCGGGGTGGGCTCCTTCACCGTCGGGCTGGGCTTGGTCTCTGGGGAGGCCGACGGGCTCTCGGTCGGCTTGTCGCCTTCGACGCCGGGCTTCTTCGTGGGGCCCAGCTCCTCGTCCTCGTGACCGTCCGGCTCCTCCGAGGTCGACGGCTTCGAGGACGTGCCGGGAGAACCGGCGGACGACGGGGTGCTGCCCCAGGTCGGCCAGGGGCTGTCCGTGGGGGAGCCGACGCCGGGCGGCGTCGCCTGTGCGCCGTCCGTGGTCGTGCCGCCCTGTTGGGACGTCAGGGCGTAGGTGATGCCGGCGCCTGCGGCGAGGAGCACGACGGCGGCCGCTGCCGCGACGACGGTGCGGTTGCTGCGGCGCGGTGCGCGACGGGCTGCCGTCCGGCTCGTCTCGGGAGCGGGGACTCCGGCGTGGCCCGCGACCGGCGCGCCGTGCTGCGGCAGCGTCGGCGGCAGGTCGGGCTGCGCGTAGCCGGCGTGCGGAGGCTCAGACTGCGGGGCGGGCTGAGGGAACAGCGGGGGACCGAACCCGGGGGCAGGTGCGGCGGCGGCCGCGGCCCCGGGACCCACCGAGGGATCGGGAGCGGGTGTCGGCGTCGGAGCGGCGGATGGGAGGTGCACCGTCCCGCCCGAGGCGACGCGCTCCAGCATGCCGCGCGCCTGTTCCGCCGTGGGCCGGTTTTCCGGCTCCTTCGCCATCAGCGCCTGGAGCACCGGCGTGAGCGGTCCCGCCCGGCGGGGCTCCGGCAGGGGCTCGGTGACGATCGCCGAAAGGGTGGACCACGCGGACGTGCGGCGGAACGGCGAAGTGCCCTCCACGGCCGCGTAGAGCGTCATGCCGAGCGACCAGATGTCCGACGCGGGACCGGGCTCCCTGCCCTGCGCGCGCTCCGGCGGCAAATAGTCGAGGGAACCGACGAGTTGACCGCTCTGGGTCAGCTTGGCCATGGCGTCGTCGTCGGAGGCTTCCATGCTGGCGATGCCGAAATCAGTGAGCACGACCCTGCCACCGTGCTCCAGCAGAACGTTTCCCGGCTTGACGTCCCGATGCAGTACGCCGGCCCGGTGCGCGGCGTCGAGCGCGTCCATCAACTTGGCGCCGATCGCGGCGACTTCGTGCGGCTCCAGCGTCCCGCGCTCCGTCAGCACGTCGTCGAGCGAGGGCCCGTCGACGAGTTCCATGACGATGACCGGGAGGCCCTGCTCCTCGGTCACGTCGTGCACGGTGACCACGCCGCTGTGCCGGATACGGGCGGCGGCCTGCGCTTCCCGCTGCATCCGGGTCCGCACGTCGGCCAGTTCGGCTGCGGAGGTGTCGGTGAAAGCCCGCAGGACCTTGACGGCGACCTCTCGGTTCAGGAGTTCGTCCACCGCCCGGGCGACCACTCCCATGCCGCCGCGCCCGATCATGGAGGTCACCCGGTAACGCCCGCCGAGTACCTTGCCCGTCAGCTCTCCGCCATGCGCTTCCCCCGCGGTCACCGCACGCTCCGTTCCATAGTTGTTCGTGAACCATCAATCCGAAGTCCTCAAGGGTAGAGGCAGGGGTGTGAGGGGAAGGCGGCGGCCGTGCGCAAGTATGTGGCTGCCCATCAGGGTTGTCGCCCATGGCGGGCACGGCGGTCCCTGGCCGTGCGTCTCGGCCGGCGTCAGAAGTCAGAGCCGGGTGCCAACTTCCGCCGTCCAAGGGCAAAGCGAAGATGGGGACAAGCTCGTACCCGGCGACACTCCGTGGGTTCGTGCCTACTGGCCTGGGAAGACAGGCTGAAGGCCACTACCAGGCTTACAAGGCAGTCATCTCCTCCACCAACGCATGAGCGCCCTCCCGGGCCGTCCTGGGGCCGTGGAAAGGCGCTCAACGATGACCAACGCCGACAACTGCCGACAGCTCAGCAGCAGGTCAGAGCCTTGATCGACGAGGCGGCCGCAGGTCACGGCCGACGGTGATCAGTGTGGCTCAACTGTCTTGGCAGATCAGCTCGATTGCGACCGGGCGGGCCATCGCGGACTGGTTGCAGCTTCAGGCGGTGAGTTCGGGGCGCGGAGCGGATGCGGGTAGTGCGCTGCGGCGGTGGCGGCCGGATGGACCGTCCTCAGGATGGATGTCGCCAATCGCGAAGTCCATCAACAACTGCTCCAGCGTCTGCGCGGTTTGCGGTTTGCCAGCGCGGTGGAGGGCGTCCTGGGTGTCGCGAACTATCCGCTGGATCTCGATACGTGCGCGTGCCTTGAGCCGGTCGGCTTCGCGCCGTGCGTCGGCAGCCACTGCATCCGCCTCCCGCAGCAGGGCGTCGACCTGCTCGCCTGCACGGCCGTGCAGACTGGAGGCGTAGGTCTGGGCATCGGCGCTGATACGTTCCGCCTGTGCCCTCGCCGTTTCGACAATGTGGGCAGCCGTGTTCTCTGCATCTCGAGTCGTCTCGGTGGCCGCCACCTGTGCACGCTCTTCGCTCAGGGTGGCCTGCCTCATCGAGTTGCGGATCATCTCGTCGCAGTCCCGTTCAATATCGGTGCGCATGTCCTTCAGGCGACGCATTTCGGTTTGCACTCGTGTGAGGAGCTCCGAGGCCTGCCGTTCCATGTCCGCCGCACTACGGGCCTGGTCGGTCGCGGCGTTCAGTTTGCGGTCCGCCCAGTACCCGGCATCGTCCGGATTGGCGATCATGAGTTTGAGGGCGGCGATCTCCTCGTGAGCACGCTGGAGTTCCTCCGCGAGGCCGGGGGCGGGCTCTTGCCGGGAGCCGTCCTCACGCTGGGCCTGATCGAGCAGCCCGAGCCACTCCTGCGGATTCCCCCCGAGCCACTGCACAACGTCCTGAAGGAGCTCACGACTGGGTACCTGACCGTTGAACAGTCCGGACAAGGCCGTACGCGAATAGCCCGTGCGTTTGCTGATCTCCACATAGGTGGGATCACCGGCCTGCTCCCTCATCGCACGCAGGCGCAGCGCAAGCTGGGTGCGGGCCGATCCGTCGTCCGGTAAGTCCTTGAGTCTGCGGCCCGCCACGGATATGCCCCCCATTGTTCGCAGACCGCTCATTGTTCCGGAACTACTGCCGCGACGCGGCCCGTTCGGTGAAGTCGATGTTGCGTGTGCAGGTCAGCGCATTGTTCGGCATTCTTCCGGCAGTCTGTTCACGCGTTGGAGGAATCAACGCACAGCCCGTGTACTGGCTTCGTCACCCGAGTCTGCGGCCGGATGTCCCGCCTCGGGGCAGCGCGGCTTCAGGCCGAGGTCACTCTGAAGGAAGGAGAACTGTGCAGGACGCGCACGACCCCCGCGAGGAGGAACCTGGGCAGCCCCGCTCGCGGCGGCGCCTGGGCGACGCTCTCAAGACCGTCGGCCGCATCGAGCCTCTGGTCGCCCTGGCGGTGCAGATCGGCTCGCTCATCGTCACCGTGACCAGCAACTGGCCCGGCCACCCTCGCGGATGACCGGGCCGCGCAGAAGGAGCTGATGACAGGCCGCCCCGGGGTGGAGCGGGCAGCAACACCCCCGGGGCCGGCCGAACGCCTTCATGACGCCACTGTGCCACGCCCGCTATGCATGGTGGCGGACGTGGTGAGCACCGCGGAACCGCGCAAGCCGGCGGGGGTTGCGTTGCAATACCCGGTTCACGAAAGGCTGGTGGCCCAGTCCTGGGGTGATCGTTAAGCTGTTGCCGTTCTTGAGGAGTCGGGTCCAACGAGGGGGACATGAGTACGCATGCAGGGGCGCCGAGCACCCCACCGCCGCCGCCACACCCCCCTCGCACCCCGCGTGCGGAACCTCCACGGTGGGCCTGGTGGGTCGGTGGGATCGCGATCCCCCTGCTTGGCATAGTCGTGAGCGTGATCGTCAGCGGTGATCGCGAACCCACAGTGGTGGCTACCCCAACTCCGGCCACGAGTAGCTTAGAGTCTGGCTCCTCCGCCCCGTCGAGCCCTGCCCCAGCACCAGAAGCGACTGGGTCGTCGACCGAGGACCCAACCGGGTCAGCCTCGCCAGACGCGGATCTCAATGCACCCACTGGGTACGCACACGTACGGAAGGCGGGGTGGGGTCTTGCGCCTGTGCCCTGTACACAGCATGAGCAGCAGCTCGTGGATCTCGACGATGGCCAGAGCCGGGTGGAACCCGAGGACAACGGCGCGGTCAAGGACCCCGGTGGGGCCGAGCTCCTGTACTGGCCCGACACCTGCACTGGCATAGGCGACTACACGCTACGGGCTCTGCCCAATACCCGCGTGGGGCTTCTTCGAGCCGACATGGAGAAGTCCTTCAAATCCTGCCAAGCCGCAGCCGGAACGGGCTTCGGAGCCCTTGCCCTCTACCAGACTGGGGATCGGGAGAAGCGGGGCTTCGTTGAAGGCGCGGCGCTGTGCGCCGTCACAGACCAAGGCGCTGTCTCCATGGCTGTGATCGAGCACATGGATGGCGGCGCTACGTCCGACGTATCAGTCAGCGGCAGTCTCTATGTGTGGTCAAAGTCTTCATGATTGGCCCGCCAGCCCAGGCAGAGCCGAGCAGTCGCGGCCTAGGGCGTCAAGCTCGTTCGCACCAGGGGTGACCTCGCAACCGCCACGCTGGCGCGCTCGGTGGGGACGCAGCTGGGGCGCGAGATCTCGCGCTCGCTCTTCGGGACGGCGCGCCACAGGCGATGAGCCCGCGGCGCGCCGCGCCCGGGGGGTGTTACTCGGTCACTTCGTGGTCGTGAGCGTCATGCAGGCCGCCGCCGCTGCCCGCGTCACCGTCCGTCGGGACGGAGTCGACCGGCTTGCGCAGCGAGCTCAGGTCCTGGGCGTAGGTGCCCACGGCGTTGGCGATGACGCCGATGTTCACCTTGAACGCCGTCATGTTGATGTTGCGGAGGTCGTCACCCTTGGCGTGGTAGTTCACGTCGTACGCGACGCCGGCCGTACCGCCGAACTTCGCTGCCTGTGCCTCCGTCTTGATGCCCTCGGCGCCCGTGAAGGTGCCGCCGGACGGGATGCCGACCTCGACGAACGGCCCGTAGTCGGAGCGGCCGGTGAAGTCCGTGCCCTCGTGCGGGGTGCCGCGCTTGTCGAGGAACTCGTTGATGTCGCGCTCGAGTTGGGCCGAGCCCGTCGGGCCCGCCGGGGCGCCGACGCCGTCCGAGTCGTCGCCGTCGTAGACGAACTGCCCGTAGTTCGGCGAGGCGATCATGTCGAAGTTCAGGTAGAGCTTGATCTCCTTCTTGCCCAGGTCGCTGAGGTTCGCGACGTAGTGCTCGGAGCCGAGCAGGCCGTTCTCCTCGGCCGACCACCAGGCGAAGCGCACCTTGTTGGCGGGGCGCTTCTCCGCCTTGGCCAGCTCCTCGGCGACCTCGAGCAGACCGGCAGAGCCGGAGCCGTTGTCGTTGATGCCGGGGCCCGCGGTGACCGAGTCGAGGTGCGCGCCGAGCATCACGGTGTTGGCCGCGTTGCCGTGGCGGGTCTCCGCGATGACGTTGTTGGTGCTGCGCGTCTCCTGCAGCTGGCGGATCTCGAAGGAGATGTTCACCGGACCGTTGGCGAGGTCCGCGGCGAGCTTCTCGCCCTCGGCGAGGGTGATGCCACCGGTCGGGATCTTGCTGGCGGCCGCGTCGCCGAGGGTGCCCGAGAGCGCGCCCTCGGTGTTGTTGTAGACGATCGCGCCGATCGCGCCCGCGGCGGCCGCGGCGGCCTGCTTCGCGGCGAAGGTGCAGCCGCCGCGCTTGATCAGCGCGATCTTGCCGGTGAAGGTGCCCGACGCGTAGTCGGTGGCCTCGCAGCCGGTGGTGGCGTCCACCGGCACCGCGGCCAGATCGGCCTTGACGCCGCCCACCGGGGTGGACTTGGTGTACGTCATCGCCTGGATGGCGACGTCGCGGGGCGCGGGCGATACGACCGAGAGCTTCTGGGCGAGCGTCTCGGTATAGACGAACTCGAAGCGCTGGTACGAGACGTCGTACCCGAGCTTCTTCAACTGCTGGTACACGTACGCGGCGGACGCGTCGTGCCCGAGCGAGCCGGCGGCGCGGTGTCCGCCGGTCGTGTCCGCTATCTGCTGGAACTTCTGCAGGTGCTTGAAGGCGTCTTGCGCAGACGACCTTTCGACCAGCTTCCGTGCCAGCTTCGACGCCTCCTTGGCCGCCCGGTCGGCGGGGTCCTGGTGGGCTGCGGAGGGGGAGGCGGATGCCAGCAGGAGCGGGGTGGCGAGTGCGGCTGCGGCCAGGGTGGCCACGGCTCTGCGATGGGATGCGTTCACAGAGGTCCTTCCCGGTGCGAACGTGGGTTGAGGGGAAGCTAGCGATCTCTGCGGGTTCTGGGAACACCTGAGCCGTAACTGACGGCTTATTTCATGTAACTGGCACGCGGAGCCGAAGCATCCACTTCAACCGGTCCTGGATCAGGACTTTTTCGCGGCCGGTGCCGCTTTTGCCGCACGTTTCATCTCCTGCTTGTGCGCCCGTACCTTGGCCGGCGACTCCGGTCCGGTGATGTCGGCCGCCGACCGGTAGGAGCCCTTCTCTCCTAGGGCGTGTTTTAGAAGTAGCGCCGTCCGCCCGCAGGGCGGGCCCCGCGGCGTCTGGTGCGTGCAATCGCAAGGCGGAGGATCGCCCTCGTACTGGACGTACTTGGGCGACTCCGACAACACCGCGAGTGTGCGTGCCAGGCGTCGCGGGGTGGGGGTACCTCCCAGGCGAAGCTCTGGGGGAGCGACTTCTAAAACACGCCCTAGGCCCCGGCCGCCTCGGCGAACCCGCTGCTCTGGACACCAACCGCCAGTAGATCATCCGTGATTCCCAAGCTCAGGACCCGGACTGCCGGCGCAGACAAACCTCTAAGGTTCCGACCATGGTGACTGCGACTGTCCGCGAGTGGCGCGAAGAGGAAGGGTGGGGTGTACTCGACTCCCCCGAGACTCCCGGCGGCTGCTTTGGCCACTTCTCCGACATACAGATGACTGGGTACCGCACTTTGGCGCCCGGACAGCAAGTGGACCTCACGTGGGAAGCCCCCGGCTTCAAACAGGACGGGTACGACTACCGCGCGGTGAGCATCGTGCCTCGACCTGCCTGACATCCACACCTGCCATCAACGACAGCGCACGACCACGGTCCCCAGTGGTTCGCTGTGCCACCGCACCCCCTACCCCGGCATGCACTGGCGTCCTGTTGATCGAACTCCTCAAGCAGGTGCGCTCCGCCGACCTCACGAAGTCGGACGCTCAGCCCGATTGCCCGCGCGTCCCCGAGTGCGAATCGGCGGACGAAAAGTACCCCTCCGGATATGTCGATTACTCCGATCTGCTGACAATCGGCGCGTTCTTGTCGAGTGGACGGATCGATCGACTGCGCACGGGTCAAGCTCAGCCCTGGGTTCGGCCAAATCGACTGAAACAGGGAGTAAGTGCATGGGTGCTGACAACAGGAGGTCCCCGCTGGGGCCTGTGCCCCGTCGAGGCAAGTGGCAGGCACGCGGCACGATCGTCTCCCTCGCGCTGGTCCTGGCGGCCGGGGTTGTCAGTCCGGTCGCGGTCGCGGCTCAGAGCATGGGCGAACGCGTGAACGCGTCGAGCCGTCCGGGCGGCGGAGACGACAGGTGCGAGGGCGTGTCGATCCTCGGCGGCAGGGACCGCTGCAGGGGGGCGACAGGTCCGACGGGTCCGACCGGTCCCGCTGGTCCGACCGGCGCAACGGGACCGACCGGTCCGACGGGTCTGACCGGGGCGACCGGGGCGACGGGTCCGACCGGGGCGACCGGCGCAACCGGGGCGACGGGACCGACCGGGGCGACCGGGGCGACCGGGGCGACCGGCGCAACCGGCGCGACCGGGGCGACCGGCGCAACCGGGCCCACGGTCGATGTCGGCGCGAGTATCTTCGCCACGGCGAACCAGGCCATCCCGAGCAGCGCCGCGACTCAGATCGCTTTCGACGACTCCGCCTACGACACGGACGCGATGTTCGATGACGCCTCCGACAGTCTGGTGGTCAACACCCCCGGGCGCTACCTCCTCAAGGCACGGCTTCTCTGGTCCATCACTCCGGCTCCGGGGAGCCGTCAAATGGGCATCTACGTCAACGGCGTTCTCCAGGCCTACGACGAGCAGGACACCGCAGACACCGGGGGCGCTCCTGGAATTTCGCAGGAGTTGTCCACGATTCTTGAGCTGAATGCAGGTGACGTGATCTCCCTCACGGTCTTCCAGAACAGCGGAAGCCCCGCCACCTCTCTCTCCGCATCCAATGGAGGGGCCGTCGTAGCTCCGCAGCTCCAGGCGGAGTGGCAAGCGCCGTAGACAGAGCGCTGGCCCGATGGATTCTGTGACGGCCTGCCCCTCCGCCCGGCAGGCCGTCACATGGGCTTTCACGCCGGTTCCTGTCACAGCTTCAGGGGTAGCGACCGGACCGAGGAGGCTGACTGATGGCTTCCCAGCGCAAGCACAACCCCAACGGCGCGGGCACGCGAGTAGCTACCGTCCGGACCGTCGATACGGATCACCGCATGGAACGCGGTCATCACCTCGGCGGTGGCTGGGGCCCGCGGACTACTCGCCGAGGCGCTGAACCTGGCACCCGGCGGGCGCGACGCTCGTCGCCGGGTGGCAGATGCGCACCGGCCCGGGCGACCGGCGCCAGTCGGTGGCCCCACCGGTCGAATTCAGGTTCTGTGTGTGGGACTTGTGTACGATCATGGCCGCATCTTCACCATGTGCCGCACCGGACCAGCGAGCGCGGCCATGTCTTACCGTCCCGGGGGGGAACGGAATGTCACGCCATCCGCGTGCGACGGCCGCCAGATCTGCGCCGCGCACCGCACTCATGCTCACGCTGCCCGTCCTGTTGTCCGTCCTGCTGTCCACGCTGCTTCCGGTGGGAGCAGCGTGGGCGCGGGACATCACGCCCACCGCCGCGAACGCCGCCGGCGACAGCTGCACCCAGCTGCCGCTCAGCCCCTTCGGGGACCCGGGCAGCGCGGCCGGCAAAGCGACGATCCCTGCACACGGCGGCCGTGCCTGCTTCGGCTTCACCGCCGCGAAGGCAGGGCTGCACCGCGTCATGATCGGCAAGGTCAACCCCGAGACCTACTCCCAGGTCTTCGACGGCGACACCCAACTGAACTGCAACCAGACCGATCGGAGCGACGCGGGCTGGTGCGATCTGCCCCGCGCCGGCGCCTACACCCTGAAGGTGGTCAATCAGGGGTGGCCGAACCTGATTGACACTCCTGTCGCCGTCGTGCCGCTGAACACCGCCGACCACTGTGCCCCGGAGGCCGGAACGGCGTGGGACGCCCCGGACATGAAGGGCTCCGCCCCCGGCGCGGTGGCGATCATGTGCCAGCCCTTCACCGGGAAGGCCGGTGAGCGCATCACGGTCGACCTCCGGACCGACAAGCACTCCAGCGACAGCCAGTACTGGATCACCGACGCGTCCGGTGCCCGGATCTGCCCGCGCTCGAACGACGACAACAGCGAAGGCTGCGTCCTGCCCGGCGACGGCCCCTACCGGGTCCTCGCCCGCATCGGAGACGTGGAGGGCGGCTTCCCCGCCGCGTACACCCTGAAGATCCGTCGCCTCTCCGACCCGGCCGGCTGCGCGCACGTCCCGCTCGACGCGTACGGCTCGGCGCCCACCACCGTGGATCCGGCCTCCGGCTGCAAGGTCTTCACCGCGCCCGCCGCCGGGCGCTACGACGTGTACGGGGTTCACGACGGGAGCCGCTCCCCGCTGAAGGTGTACGACCACACGGGCCGGACCGTCTGCACATCGGACGGCCTCTGCACCCTGCCCGCTGCCGGCGACTACACCGTACCCACCGACGACGCCACCCTGATCCTCGACCGGTCCGCCACCACCGGCTGCCAGGCCGTCGAACTCGGCACCCACCAGGGCACTCTGACCCACAGCGGCGAGGTGGACTGCCTGACCCTGCCGCTGCCCAAGGGCTCGGGAATGGCCGTGCTGAAGAGCGTGAGCGGCCAGATCCCGCGGATCGATGTCACCGTCGCCGATGCCACCGGCGCCCAGCTGTGCGACGCGACCACCCTCAACTGGGGCACCTGCGGGCTGAACGGCACCGCTCCGTTCCGTGTCCTGGTTTCCGCCGCCGACCAGAAGACGCCGACCGGCTCCTACCGCCTCGCCCTCTACCGCACGGACACGGCGAACGACTGCCAGGTACTCCCGGCAGGCGACTTCACCTCCGACAGCGCCCACGCAAGCTTCAACACAGGCGGCGGGGTCTTCTCGCACTGCCGGACCATCCCCGCCGGCGACCACAGCGCGATGGAGAGCATCCAGCTCCAGGCCGCCCCGGGTACGACGGCCAGGACGTACCTCTCGGTCGTGGACAAGTACAGCAGGCAGGTCTGCCGGGGCCCCGCTTTGCAGGGCATCCGGCTCACCTGCAACCTCGTGCCGGGCGTCGCGCACACCATCCTGGTCAACGGAAGCGACACACCCGGCACCTACACCCTGACCCGCCGGGACGTCACCTCCACCGCGAAGGGCTGCACGGCCAATCCCGCGACCCCGGTCGGCGGACCGTCCACGGGCGGCACCTTCTCCGGGGCGAACACGCTGCTCTGCCGCCAGGTCACCACCTCCGACGCCGAGGACACCCTGCACCTCGACGTCCGCGACGCGCTCGGCACCGCGAGCCTCGTGGCTTACAGCGAGGACGGCAAGCTCGCCTGCAGCAACTACACCAACAAGGCCTGCGCGGTCACCGGCTCCACCCACTACCAGGTCCTCGTCACCGTGCCGACGAGTCAGAAGGACGACGACCCCTACCGCTTCGACGCCCTGCGCATCGCCACCGCCGCCGGGCCGGCCCGGGAGTGCACGGCCGTGCCCAACGTCAGCTATGGGTACGGTCCGATCACCGGCACCCTGGACGAGCAGCACACTGCCGTCTGCGCGGTACTGCCGACCGCGTACAGCGACCGCTTCAACGTGGCGATCAGTGACACCACGGGGGCCGGCGACACCGCCGTGCCGGCGCTGTACGGCAAGAGCCTCGACAACGGCTGCACACTGATGCAGTCCACCGGCTACGAATGCTCCGTCAACGAGCCGGAGACCAGGGCCGTCACCCCCAGCATCATGGTTCTGAGCCTGCCCAAGAAGGCCTCGCACACCTCATACCGGGCGGAACTCACCTGCTCCTCCGCCATCTGCGGCACGCAGCGGGTCAGCGTCGATTGGGTGACCCCGACCACCGCCGAGAGCGGCACGAAAGCCACCGTAAGCGTGACGGGTACCGCTCTGCACAAGGACGACAAGGTGGTGCTCAGCCGGGTCGGCAGCAAGGTGGAATCGACCACCGTGTCGGTGTCGGCCAACCGCAGGTCCCTTACGGCCGTCCTGGACCTGACCGGGGCCGCCCCGGGCGACTGGAACCTCAGCGTCATCACCCATAACGCGGGGGAGTACGCACAGGGCACCTTCACCGTCACCCCGCCCACGCTGACCAATACCGCGGCTCCCGCCATCCAGGGCACAGCCCAGGTCGGCGCCACCCTCACCGCGGACCCGGGCAGTTGGACGCCCACCCCGGCGTCGTACGGCTACCTGTGGAAGGCGGACGGCGAGGCCATCTCCGGGGCGACGGCGTCCACGTACACCGTGCCCGCCTCGCAGTTCGGCAAGAAGCTCACCGTCAGCGTCACCGCCCGCCTCCTCGGTGGAGAAACCGCCGTCACCTCGGCGGCCGTCACGGTCGCCAAGGGCGCCGCCCCGACGGCCATCACGGCCCCGAACATCAGCGGCGCGGCGAAGGTCGGCGCCAAGCTCGGCCTCACGCAGGGCACTTGGACGCGGGCCGCCACGTCGTACGGCTACCAGTGGAGGGCGGACGGCAAGGTGATCTCCGGGGCGACGGCGTCCACGTACACCGTGCCCGCCTCGCTGCTCGGCAAGAAGCTCACTGTCACCGTCACCGCCCACCGCACGGGCCACGCCGACGGCGCCGCCGCGACCGCCGCGGTCACGGTCGCCAAGGGCAGCGCCCCGAAGGCCACCAAGGCGCCCACGATCTCGGGCACCGCCAGGGTCGGCTACACGCTCAAGGCCGCCCAGGGCACCTGGACGCCCACCCCGTCCTCGTACGCCTACCAGTGGTACGCGGACGGCAAGGCGATCAGGGGCGCCACCGGTTCCTCGCTGAAGCTGACCCCCGCCCAGCGCGGAAGGAAGATCACGGTGAAGGTGACCGCCCGCCGCACCGGGCACAGCGACGGGACCGCCATCAGCAGGTCGACGGCGAACGTCGCTCGCTGAGCACGCCTCACGGGGTGGGCCCCGCCGGTCATCCGGCGGGGCCCACCCCTTTCGCGTGCCGCGTCCGGGCGGTCAGAAGGACCTGGACAACACCTGCTCTGCCGTGGCGAACGGCGACAGCTCCTGCAGTTCCGGCGCCGCCGGCGCCTTCCTTGACCATCACCAGCAGCGTCCTGGCCGCCGGGAGCGGCTACCCGCCCATCACCCTGATCGTCCGCGTCGCCCGCAATCCTCCGGGCCAGACTGGAACCGGACTGACACCGCCCCTGGACTGACATCCATGCCTGACATCGAAGAGGGCGGACAGGGGCGGCCGGAAGCCGGCACCGTTCCCACGCTCGGAGCGCGGGTTCGATTCCCGTCACCCGCTCTGCGCAAGACACCACAGAATGCCTGATCAGGGCCCTTACTCGGCTCCGGACGGCTCAGGCCCTGACGCGTTTTCGGGGGAACCGCACATGCACGTGCCACTACGTGCGTTTCAGGGGGATCGCGGCATCCCGGCAGAGCGCTCCTAGCCCGTTCGCCGTCCCTCCGCCGTTTCCTCCACCGTGACGGTCTCTGCTCCGGTGACCTGCGTAAATGATCAAGCAAGAGCCGCCGCTACGCCTACCCGGGTGACACATGTGGCGATGCGTCATGTTGCGGAGCTGACGGACTGTCGGTTGCCTCAAGAGCGGAGCACAGCAGAGGCGCCGCGCAGACAGGCCGGACACTGCTCCGTTGGAGGATCCTCATGCGTAACACACGAGTTGGTGCAGGTATCGGCCTGGTTGTCGCAGCCCTTGCCCTGTCGGTCCCGGCCGCTGTCGCCGCCGATGGCTCAGGCATCCAGATCCGCCCGGGGAAGGCCGCCCCGGGCTCCACCATCACCGTCAGTACCACTGCCTGCGGCAAGGAGACCTACGGCAAGGGCGAGTCAGAGGCGGGAGGGGCGTTCCACCTGTTCAAAGGTGACAGGGTGGGCGTGCTCACCGGCCAGTTCAAGGTCCCGGAAGAGACCGGGCCCGGCATCCACGAAGTCACGGTGAAGTGCCCACCGCGGATCAAGATCACAGATACGCACCTGATCACCGCCGGCGCCCCGAACGGCCCGAGCGGCGCGGTCGCCGCCGGTTTCGGGGCCGGCGACAAAAGTACCCAGCTCGCCCTGGGCGGTGTGCTGATCGCTGGAGCCGCCGCCGGGGGTGTACTCAGGATGCGGCGCCGCCCGAGCGGTGTCCGAACCTGACCGCCCAACTCCCGCCACACCGGCCCCCGGACACCGCATCGGTCCGGGGGCCACGAGGCTCCCCCCACCGGCTGCGAAGCAGAGGCTCAACCGCGATGGAAACCGGGCACCAGACCAGCGCTTCCCCACACTCCCTCATCCCCTCGGCCAAGGTTCTGGCCTGCGCACTGATCGCGGGCAGCGTGCTCGTGATCAACGCGGCACGCGACGAGCAGCCACCACAGCCTTCGGCCGCCCAGGCCTTCCCCACCTCTGTACGGCCCACTCCCAGCCGCGCCGCCCCGGCCGCGCTCCCCACCGTCCTGACGCTGCCCCCATCGGATCCGGTCCGGCTTCGGGTCCCCGCCATCGGTGTCGACGCCCCCATGACACGACTGGACCTCGACGCGGCGGGGGCGCTACGGCCCCCGCCCGCCGACAGCCCCGGCCTTGCCGGGTGGTACGGCGCCGGCACGGCTCCCGGCTCGACAGGCACTGCCGTCGCCACTGGGCACGTGGACACGCGCACCGGCCCGGGCGTCTTCTACGACCTCGGTGCCCTGACCAAGGGCGACACCATCGAGATCAGCCGGGCAGACGAGCGGACGGCCGTGTTCACCGTCGACGCCGTGGAGGTCTACGACAAGAAGAAATTCCCGGACGAGAAGGTCTACGGCAGCTCCGAGCGTCCCGAACTGCGGGTGATCACCTGCGGCGGCGGTTACACCAAGGGCACCGGCTACCAGGGCAACGTCGTGGTCTTCGCGACGCTGAGCGCGGTGAAGTAGCCCACCTAAGGTGCCCCGCGCGGAGCCGTGTCCGGACCTGCGGCGGGCAATGCTCGCCGTAACCGCCCGGGGCGTGCGCGGCCTTGGTGCGGTGCAGTGCATGCGGGCGTGCGGGGCCCCGGGCCTCGGCCCAGCTCAGCGCTGGTAGCTGGGATAGTCGACGTATCCGGTGTCGCCGCCCGAGTACCACGTGTCCTTGTCGGGGGTGGCGCGCAGCGGCAGTCCCGTACGAAGCCGCTCGACCAGATCCGGGTTGGCGAGGTAGGCGCGACCGTAGCCGATCAGGTCCGCGCCCTGGGCGAGCCAGCGTTCGCCGAGCGCCTGGTCGGTCGGGATCGGTCCGATCTGCCCGCCCGGGTTGACGATGAACGCGCCCGGCCAGGCCTTGCGCAGCATGATCAGGAGGTCGTCGTCCGCGGTGACCAGGGTGTGGACGTAGGCGAGACCGAGCGGGGCGAGTGCGCCGAGCAGAGCCCCGTACAACTGCGAGACGTCGTCCTCGGCCATCTCCCAGACCTGGCCGCCGGGGGAGAGACGGATACCGACGCGGTCGGCGCCGATGGCGTCCGCGGTCGCCTCGGCCACCTCGACGGCGAAGCGGATGCGGCCGGTGACGGAACCGCCGTAGGCGTCGGTGCGCTGGTTGGCGTTGGAGGACAGGAACTGCTGGATCAGGTAGCCGTTCGCCCCGTGCAGCTCGATGCCGTCGAAACCGGCGTCGATCGCGCGGCGCGCGGCGTCCACGAACACCTGGACCTCGCCCTTGACCTCTTCGGTCGACAGGGCGCGCGGGACGGGAGCGGGCAGGAGCCCCTTCGGGCCGGTGAACAGCTCCGCCTGCAGGGCGATCTCCGACGGGGCGACGGGATGGTGGCCGACGGTCTCGGGGTGCGCGACCCGGCCGGCGTGCATGAGCTGGGCGAAGATCCGCCCCCCGTTGGCATGCACCGCGGCGGTCACCGGCCGCCACGCGGCGACCTGCTCGTCGGTGTGCAGCCCGGGGGTGTTGGGGTTCGACTGGCCCCGCAGGCTCGGCTGCACGCCTTCGCTGACGATCAGCCCGGCGGTGGCCCGCTGGGCGTAGTAGGTCGCCGCCAGGGGGCTCGGGATTCCGTCCGCCGTTGCCCGGGCCCGGGTCATCGGGGCCATCACCACACGGTTGGGGAGCCGGAGGTTTCCAAGCTGGTAGCTGTCAAACAAGCTGGTCACAGTGCTGTCCTTTGCATTCGCGGAATGTGCGGGCCGTCCGTGGGCTGCTCCGTGAGCTACGCTAAAACCTGACGCTGACGTCAGAGGCAAGTGATGTGGCTCGGATCACCAGGAGGCGCTGTGCGCATCGGCGAGCTCGCTGCGAGGACATCCGTGAGCGTGCGGGCGCTGCGGTACTACGAGGAGCAGAATCTGCTGACCTCGGAACGCAGCCCGAGCGGGCAACGGCTCTACCCGGACAGCGCGGTCGACCGCGTGCTGCTGATCCAGCAGCTGTACGCCGCGGGGCTGTCGAGCAGGACGATCCTGGAGCTCCTCCCCTGTGTCTACACAGGAGTGAGCACGCCTGAATCGCTGGCGCTGCTGACGGCCGAGCGCAATCGCATCGACAAGCAGGTGGGTGAACTGGTCAGCGCCCGCGACAGGCTCGACACCATCATCACCGCGGCCAGGAGCAGCACATCCTGAAACTGTGACCGCCGGCCGCTCACGCGCGGCCCTGGGAGTAGACCGCGACGCAGCGCCGTCGGTCGGTCCAGCCGCGCACCGGATGGGGTACGCCGCGTAGCCCGCCTCTCATCCCGGGATTCGTGACGACATGTCCGGGAGTACGACGTACCACCGCCAGTAGATCTTTGCAGCAGCGTCACAAGGGCTGCGCATCACCTTCCACGGGCGCCAGTAGCGTTACTGGCCGCTCGATCCCGCATGCGAAGCGAAATGCGAACGCGAAACAGGTCGCCGGCGTCCCTGGCGGTGCAGTCAGCACAGGAAGATCGCAGATGGACTACTGCTACTCGTGCCGTCGGAATCTCAATGGTGCGCTCGTGTGTCCCGGGTGCGGTGCATACGCTCCGGACATCGCCCCGCCCGCCCATCGCCTCCACAGCGCGGTCGCCTCTCCCGCAACGGCGGGGCAGGCCTGGGACGCGGAGGAGGTCCCCGCCCCGGAGCCCCGCCCCGGCACCCCTCAGTCCGATGCCGCACCCACCGGCAGCGGCGCGTCCGGAGACACGACGGCGGACGCATCCGGTACTGGTTCGTCCAGCGGCCACGGAGTCACCGCCTCCACCGGGCAGGGCCGGGCGGCTCGGCGTCGGCAGCTGGCGCGTTGGAAGAAGAACAAGCGTCGGGCCGTGGCCGCGACGGCCGTTGCCCTTGTCGGTGGCGGACTGACCGTTGCCGCGTTCCCGACCACCAGGCCTTCCAGCAGCCACACACACGCAGCCTCACCGCCGGAGCCAGTGACCGCGGCAACGCCCGGGACGGCAGCCACCGACTCGGCATCCGAGCAACCGGACACTCCGGATTCGCGGCACCCCAGCACTCGCCCGCCCATAGCAACCGGCGGACAGCAGAGCACCACGGCCGCCACGCCTCGCACTGCGCCTGCCACAGGGACGACGAGCCGACAGCTGAAGACCGCGCCGACGGCCCAACCGCTCACGCCCCCTGGCGCAACGCCGCCCTCCGCAGCCGATTCGGCCAAGGCGACGCCCGCGGGCAACGCCGCTGCCCCGGCCCCGGAGCCGACTGCGCCCGCTTCCACCGAACGCCCCGGCGCAGGCACAACGACTGTGAACCTTTTGCCGTCAACGTCGGCGGGCGACCCAACATCACCGACGCAGGTGTGCCTGATCGCCTTGTGCATTGGCTGATCGCCTCGCTGCCATCGCGCGCCGAGGCCTCCTCACGCTGACGGAATCGCGGCCCCGTGCTGCTCAGCGGAGATGCCAGAGCGCGTAGCCCGCGACCACCAGCACCAAGCCCGCGGCCGTCAGGGCGGCTCCCAGAAGCCGGTGGTACCACGGCTCCGCCCACATCCCACCGGACGGCGCCCCACCGAGCTGCCCCAGCCCGGCCCCTCCCAACTGATGACGCTGCCGAATGTTCTCGGCCCGCCGTACCGCTATGCCCCGCACATTGAACGCCCAGCTCGCACCGCACCACACCGCCACCAGGCCGGCCAGCACGAAGACGCCGATCATCACCAGCGGTGGCCCGTGCGTCCCGGAGGCAAGAGTGATTCCCTCATTCATGACCCATACTCCTTTTGCGCCTCAGAAACCTCTCGGCTGAGCCCTGCGTACCGTTCAGGAGCGCAAAGAAGAACGACGCGGAGGGTGATTCCAGTCTTCTCCGGGAAACTGGGCTTCTCTGCCCAGAATTTAGTTGATTTCTGCATCACCTCGAGGAATGTGACGCGATCCTCTGAGCTTTCATGGAGGATGTCCTCCGCGTCATCCACAATCAGTAGATATTGCGTGGCGCTGACCCAGTGCAGATCACAGAGACAATCGCGCAACGCTTCCCAATTCCAGCCGAAATAATCGGGCAGGCGAAGGTGCTCGTAGAATTGCGTGAAAACGCCATCAATGTTGGCCATTTCGCGCCCCTGCATCCGAGCAGAGAAAATCGCACCGCTCGGCGGCAAGGCTTCCGATGCTGGCACAAGTGAATCATCCGGGATCACGCGCACCCACGGCGGCGAGTCGGACCACCAGGAGATACTACTCATCGCCCAACCTCCATGACGATATAAGTCTGATAGTGGGTTGGAGTGTAGTAGGCGGATCCGTCAGACCCAGTGATGACCCGCTCGCCACCCCACTTCGGGTTTAGCGGCGACTGCACTGTCCCCCACTCGGTATAGCGAATCGCCTTTCCTGTACTATCGAACTCAGGGAGTTTGAATGCGCCGCCCTTTCCGCTGTTCTCGAATGGTTTGGGTACGGACGGGCCCATGAGCTGCGGTCCTGCTCCCTGCGCTTCGACGCCGAATTCTCGAATGTCCTGCAGGACCGCCTTGGACTCCACAGGAACCTCGGTAGGGATCCATCCCTTCAACTTGGACGTGTCTCCGAGGGTGTCTCCCGCCTTGCACGGCGCGAGGCCCAGGGGGTCGGCCCAGGTGTGAGGGTTGCCGACGTAGGCCGTCGGATTTGGCGCGGGGGACAGTCCGAGAGGATCCGGCGACACATACTTGGCGATTTCCGGGGCGTAATAACGGAAGTAGCTGTAATTCAAGCCGGTTTCGGGGTCGGCATACTGGCCCGGGAAACGGAGAGGACAGTTCACGGACGTGCTGTCTGCTGGGGCAGGGAGGTTCGTGCCCCAGAGGGTGGTGCGCCGCTGCCAGTCCAGGTCGCCATCCGGCGTGACGAGTTCGGCAGGGGTGCCCAAGGCATCCGTGACAACGGCGTGGAAGTGGGTGCCGTAGTTCGCCGAGGTGTCCTCGGCCAGCTTGGAGAGTAGGGACTCACCCGGCTCGCGGACCAGTGGCTTGTGGTCGGTCTGAGTGAGCGGGCGATGGGTTCCCGGGGCGTAATCCCAGGTGGTGACCCTGCCGTCGGGTCCCCGCTGCTCGGCCAGGCGGGTCTCGTCCCAAGTGAAGTCCGTGCGCTCGGCAACCGAGCCATCTTCCGTCAAGCGTTCCTTGGCTATTCGGCGGCCGAACGGGTCGTACCTGTACAGCCAACGGTCGCCGTCCGGCGTGACCGCCTCGGTCAGGCGGTCCTCCGCGTTCCACGCGTACGTCCACGTCCGCTGCTGCCCGTTGAGGAGCTTGCGGGTCTTGCGGACCAGGCGGCCCTGCGCGTCGTGTTCGTAGGAGGTGCGGCCCGCGTGACGGATGAGGTTGCCCTCGAATTCGCGGTCGCCAGGGGTCTCGTGCGCGGGGGCTGTGGCGTGGGTGATGTTGCCGGCAACGTCGTAGGCGTACGTCTCGGTCCAGCCATGGGCCCGTACGCCCGTGACCCGCCCCATCCTGTCGAGGTCGAATCCTCTTGTGCCCGAAGTCAGTTCACGGATCTCGGTGAGGTAGCCGTCCTCACGAAAGGCGTAGGCGCGGTGCTGAAGGACACGATCGCCCCCCACTGCGCGAGCCGTAAGGGACTGAGTGGTGAGGCGGTCGGTCGCGTCCCAGGTCTGACTGAGGGCGACCTCATCCCCGAGTCTACGCTGGACCTCGCGCCCGGCAGCATCGTAAGTGAAGGACATCAAACCCGCATCTGAACGGAGCTCAACCGCCCGACTTGCCTGGTCATATGTCCACTTCGTGCTCAGACCTGACGGCGTGACCCGCCCGGTCCGCCGTCCAAGAACGTCGTAGGTGTACGTGGTCGTACGGCCGTTGACGGTCTCGGCGAGCGTACGGCCGACCGCGTCGCGTTCAATGACAGCCTCGGCTTCGCCGTTGGCCGCAGAGTTGATATGGCCGGCCGGGCCGTATCCATAAGTGGTGACATCACCGGCGTCGGTCCGCTGCTCGGTTATGCGCCCGAGCACATCCCGCGTGAAACGCACCGCCTCCCCCGCGCCGTTCGTACGGGACACCAGTTCGCCCGCCGCGTCATGCGTGTACGCCAGCGTCCGACCGTTGAAGTCGGTCTCCGCGACCAGTCGGCCCACCTCGTCGTACACATATGACCAGGTCAACCCCTGCGGGTTGGTGACTCCGGTCAGGCGCAGCTCGGTGTCGTACGCGAAGGCGTACGTCGTGCCGTCCGGGTCCGTCCGGGTAGCGGGGACGTCGAAGTACCCTGCAGTGTGGCGGGTGACATTGCCCGCGGCATCGGTGTGGCTGAGGAGGTTGCCCTCGGCGTCCCACATCCAGGACTCCCGCGAGCCGTCAGCGTGTTCGCGCCATTCCGGCTTGCTTTCGGTAGTCCAGCACATCCGGGTTACATGCCCCAACGGGTCGGTCAGCTCCACGACCCGGCCGAAGCTGTCGCGGCTGACCTCTGTGCGGTGCCCGAGTTCGTCTGTCGTGACGATGGGCAGTCCGGCCGCGTTCCGCGTGACGGTGCGAGTGTTCCCGAGAGCGTCCGTGATGGCGATCAGGTGACCCAACCCGTCGTAGACGTAGTGGGTTTGGGCGCCCACTGGGTCGGTCGCGGTCAGCAGATTGCCGAGTTCGTCGTAGGTGTGCCGCCAGATGACGCCGTCCGGCTCGACGACTTCGATCGGTTGGCCAAGAATGTTGTACGTGGCCCGGGCGACGGAGCCGTCAGGCAGGGCGACCTCGGTCAGGTTGCCGGCTTCGTCGTACGTGTAGCGCGTGGTGCGGCCCAGTGGGTCCGTGACCGAGAGGGGCTTGTCGCCACGCTCGTGCCACTGGGTGCGGGTGGTGTGGCCGAGGGGATCGGTCTCCTCGACGACCTGTCCCTGGGAGTTGTATCGATGCGTGGACTGCCGACCGAGTGAATCGGTGTACGTGGTGGCGTGCGACTCATCGTCGTAGGTGAGAGCCCCGGAGAGGAAGCCGTCGCTGCCTTCGGTGCGCTCGACGCGGCCACGCGCGTCGTAGAAGTACGCGAACGAGGTGCCGTTGCGGTCCGTCCAGGAGGTGACACGGCCCTCCGCGTCATAGGTGAAACGCAGCGGCGCACCGCTGGAGTTGATGACCTCGGTGAGGTTGCCCGACTCGTCGTATCCATACCGCATGACGACCGTCCCGCCGCCCTCGCCCTGCGACGGCTCGTACAACGACGGGGCCTCGTCGAGCAGGCGCAAGGCGATGATGCGGGGCCCCAGGGTGTCGACGGCCACGTAGTAGCCGCCGGAGTGACGGAGCGCAGTGGGGACGCCTTCGGGCGTGCGCTCAACGTCGATGCGGGCGCCGTTGCGGTCGTGCCAGCTGTCCAGGGGGAGGTGGAACACGCCGAAGGTGCCGGAGGGGACCGGGGTGCTGAAGTTTCGTACGACCCCGGACACCGGATCGGTGACGGTCATGACGCCGTCGGGTTTGCCGTCCCATTCGAGCGGCCAGCGGGCACCCTTCACCGGCAGGACCGGCTCACCGGGCTGCGGTACCGGATAGACCAGGCGCATCCCGTCGGAGGCCGCGAACACCACGCCTTCCCCGTCGATCTGAAGGCGCTCGTCGAGGGTGGAGACCCAGGTGGGTCCGAAGCACATTCCGGCGCGGTACGAGGACAGATGGGTGCGTTCGAAGACGAGCGGAAGGCCGGCCGGGAGCGTGAGGTCGGTCTGCGTCATCAGCATGGCGCCCGTCGCCACGTCGATCGGCTCTCCAACGCATGGAGTTCCCTTGGCCTGCCGGGCAGCTGGTCCGAGTTCGACCAGGTCGGGACGGAGGGAAGGCGGGCGCAGCATGAGCGGCACCTCGTTGAACTTCCCGAACAGGCTCCGCTCGACCCCGGCCTTCACCACGCCGCTGCCCGCGCCGAAGGCCCCGCCATAGATCATGCCGTCCTGTGCGGCGGCATTGATCTCGTCCAGACTGAAGCCGTTCTGCATGCCCGTGGCGATCTTCAGCGGCTGGGCGACGGCCAGGTCGACGGTCACCGACTCGACGCCACCGAAGGCTGCGGCGATCAGGGCGCCCGCGGCGATCTCGGCGACGGTGGTGGTGACGGCGATGCCCAGCGTGCCCGCGAGTTCAAGGATGGCCTCGGCGGCGATAGCCGCGGCGCCCGCGGAAATGCCCGCCGTGAACCAGGCGAGTCCGATGCCCGCCACGATGATGGCGGCGTCGACGGCGAGATGCGTCCGGAGCTTGTTGATGGCGTCGTCGACGGCTTCGGCGAACTTGTCCAGCGCCTCCGCCATCTTGCGGGCCGCCTTCGCGAGATCGCTCAGCCAGCCCGCGTCCTTGCCCTTGGCGTAACGTCCCCAGAAGATCTCGAACGCATCGATCGCCTCACCCTTGTTGTTGTGGATGAGCGATGAAGCCGCGTTGTTCACAGGGGTACGTACGTCGTCCACGGCATCGGCGAACGTCCGCCAGGCAGTGGCAGCGCTGCGCAGTGTGCCCGAGTTGGCGTCCGGCCACCACATGCCCAGCTTGAGCAGGATCTCCTTGGCCTCGTCCTCAACACTCACTTGACGCCCTGGCCGTGGTCACCATCGATCTTCGCCTTCACCTTGGTGAATATCCCGGCGATCAACTCGTCGTTGTCGACATGCCCGTCCGCCATGTCCACCATCGCCTCGTGGATGCTGATCAGGCCGAGGACAAGGGTGCCGGCAGCCCGCTCGATGGCTTTCTGCTGCGGGTGGTAGGCGTCGTAGAAGCTCTTGCCCTGCTCGTCGTCTCCCCAGGGGGCGCCGAGCCCGTCCAAGGTGGTGACCAAAGCCGTCAGCGCCGTGCTCAGATTCTTGCCCTGCGTATGAAAGATCGGCGCCGTCAACTTGATGTCGGCCGTATTGATTTCCAGGACTTTGCCGTCGCCCTTACCGTCGCCCACGCGACGCCTCCCCCGTTATCGACTGCGAATCCCCACCCTAGAAGATCACGGTCATGGCCCGGTCAAGCCACACCCATCCCCCGGCAATGGGTGATGCACGCGACACGCGGCCCCGGTCGTACGACGCCCGTGAAACCCGTCAGTTGTGGGGTGGCGCGGGCAGCCAGCGGTCCAGGTGGTGGCGGAGGCCGGACAGGTCGGTCCCGCCCGCGCGGTAGGCGAGGTATCCGTCGGGGCGGACCAGGCCGTGCGCGGTACCCGGCCAGGGGCCCCGGTCGCCGAGGTGGTGGACGGTGACCAGGCCGCTTCGGCCGACGGCCGCCAGGTCCTCCGGATCCCACGCGTCACGCGGACCGCACAGCAGCACGTGGTAGCCGGGACCCGATGTCAGGGCCTGCAGACCGGCGGGAGCGTCGGGCAGCCGGTCGCCCGCCCGGGGGCCGCCGCGCGGACGGCGGTTCCCCTCTTCGGTGAGGGGGCTGTGCCGATAGTGGATGGCGAGCTCGGAGAGCGTACGGAATGCTCTGCCCCGCAGGGTGGTGAAGCGAAGCGCCAACGGCATCAGGCGCGGGGCGAGTTGGGTCCTCGCACGCCGGATGAACGGGTTACGGCTCGTGGCGATCGTGAAGGCGCGGTCCGTGAAGCGCAGCACGTTCCGGCCGACCGGCGCGCGTTCGCTCTCGTACGTGTCGAGAAGCGCGTCGGGGGCGTCGCCCCGGCAGGTGAGGGCGAGTTTCCAGCCGAGGTTGAGCGCGTCCTGAATGCCGGTGTTCATGCCCTGGGCACCGGCCGGGCTGTGGATATGGGCCGCGTCGCCCGCGAGAAAGACACCTCCGGCGCGGTAGTGGGCGGCGCCGCGGTTCTGCAGCCGGAACTCGGTCATCCAGACGGCGTCCCGCAGGCGCAGCCTCTCGCCCGCCTCGGCCGCGGAACCCGCCCCGGCCGCGGAGGCCGCGTACCGGTCGGTGATCGCCTGTAGCTGCCCCAGGCTCAGCTCCTCGTCCGGCGCGTCCGGCGGGCGCATGGCGAGCATTCGCCAGGTGGCCGGTGATTCCAGTGGGAAGAAGAACAGCATCCCGGCCCCGGAGAGGTACGTATGGGCGGCGCCGCGTTCGAGGCCGTCGACCTCCAGGTCCGCGAGCAGGAACGTCTGTGGGTAGGCGGAGCCCACAAAACCGATGCCCGCGAGGCCGCGTACGGTGCTGTGCGCGCCGTCGCAGCCGACGACGAAGCGGGCCCGGACCGTTTCGCACTCCTCGTCACCGTGACTCAACCGGCAGGTGACATACGTGTCTTGTGGCGACAGGTCCCGCAGCACTGTGCCGCGCTCGACGGCCACACCACGCTCGGCGAGATGCGCGCCGAGCACGGCCTCGGTCTCGGCCTGGGACAGGAACAGCAGATACGGATACGGGGTGTCCGTACAGCCGATGTCGAACAGCGGAAGCCGCAGCACCCGGCCCGGCACATGCATCCGCAGCTGCACCGCCCGATTGCCGCGCGCGACCAGTTCGTCCGTCACACCGAACCCGGACAGCGCCTCCAGAGTCCGCGGCTGGATGGCCAGAGCGCGTGACTCGCGGGCCCGGTCGAGACTGCGGTCGATGATGCGAAACCGGGTGCCGTACGCCCGTAGCTGAGCGGCCAGGGCCAGTCCCGTCGGGCCGGCACCCACCACCAGTACATCCAGCGGTTCCGCCATGGAGCCACCGTAATCCGGTGTCAGGCGCAGCCGCAGCCCGGCCCGCAGGCGCAGACATCGGGATCGGCCTCCGCTGACGGGGAGGCCGGGGGTACCGGGCCGCGCAGCAGCCCTTGCCCTGCCATGCCTCGCTGCCTTCCTTGATCAGAGCTCTCCTGGAACTCGGTCGCCGATGTGTCGGGCTGTCTGGTCCACCTTTCGTACACGGACTCCAGCGCGGCGCCCGGCACCACGCGCTTCTACCTGGTGACCGCGGTCCACTCCGACAGTGTGGAGTCGGCCCCCGACGCGGACTGGGTGATTCTGCCGCCCGCGAAGTGAAGCCGGGTGCACGTGGCATCTGTGGTGCTGAAGGTCTTGTCGCAGCTCTTCCTGCCTGGTTGTGTACCGCGGAGTTGTGTACCGCGGGCGATCCCGTACGGGTTCGGTGACGATGGGAATGGCGTGGCACCAGTGGCTGGGCAGGACATGCGAGGCACTCTGCCCGAGGGACTCGGTGACGCGATACGCGGCACCGCCGAGGAGATCGCCGCGCTGCTGCGCGGGGTTGCCGACACGGGTGTTCCGGTGCCCGGGTCGCAGTGGAGCCTCGGGGCGGCGGCGGCTCATCTGGCGCAGGCCAATGAGCTGATGGCCGACATCGCGGCGGGGCGGGAGCGCAGCCACGGGGACGGCACCCCGCAGAGCCTGGCCGCGGCCAATGAGCGCGCGCTCGCCGAGTTCGGCGAGCGCGCGGCCGATCCGCTGGCCGGGATGATCGTGGAGCAGGCCGCCGCATTCCTCAAGGCGGTCGACGAGCGGGCGGGCGAGGGGGCCGTGGAGGTGGCGTTGTTCACTCCACTGGGCCCGATGAGCCCGGCCGAGCTGGGTTCGTACCTGCTGACGCACATGCTCGGCCACGGCTACGATCTCGCCCGCGCGCTGGGCCGCCGCCCGCAGATGATCGACCGCGTCCGGGTCGAGCTGGCCCTGCCCTTCCTGATCAGGGCCATGCCGCGCGTGGTCGACGCCGCCAACAGCGCGGGGCTGAACGCCCGCTACACCATCCGCCTGTGGGGCGGCGCCCGCTTCGGCGTGACGTTCACCGACGGCGATGTGGCCGTGAGCCCGCAGCCGCCGGGCCGCCCGGACTGCACGATTC
Source organism: Streptomyces sp. NBC_00322 (assembly GCF_036147535.1). Lineage (NCBI taxonomy): Bacteria > Bacillati > Actinomycetota > Actinomycetes > Kitasatosporales > Streptomycetaceae > Streptomyces > Streptomyces sp. NBC_00322. Next base: position 4,309,418 of record NZ_CP108019.1, read on the forward strand.
TCACGGAGCCGGTCACCTTCCTGCTGATGGCGCTCGGCCGCTGCGAGCCGTGGGGCGCCATGGCCCGGGGCCGCGTCGTCGCCTGGGGCCGCAAGCCCTGGCTCGCTCCCCGCTTCCCGACCCTCTTCACGGCGCCCTGAACTCACGAGTGCCGCGGGCTTCGCGACGGTCCGGCCGGACGAATGGGGCGATATGTCCCAGTCTCGTGATGTCTCTGTCCCGTGCGGGCAGGGATCGGAGCATGCCCATGCTCGTCGGAACCTCGGGGTGGCAGTACAAGGACTGGCGCGGTGTTCTCTATCCGCCCAAGCAACCGCAGCGGCTGTGGCTGGAGGAGTACGCCCGGCAGTTCGCCACCGTGGAGAACAACAACGCCTTCTACCGGCTCCCCACCAAGGAGATCTTCGCCTCCTGGCGGGAGCGGACGCCGGAGGGGTTCGTCATGGCGGTCAAGGCCAGCCGCTATCTGACCCATCTGAAGCGGCTGCACGACCCCCAGGAGCCGGTGCGCCGGCTGATGGACCGCGCCGAGGGCCTCGGCGACCGGCTCGGACCGGTTCTGCTGCAACTGCCGCCCAACTTCCGGGAGGACATCGCGGCTCTGGACGCCTGCCTCAGCTGCTTTCCCCGCACGGTCCGGGTGGCCGTCGAATTCCGCCACACCTCGTGGTGGGAGGCGGAGCGTGAGCTCCGGGCGGTACTGGAACGGCACGGCAGCGCCCTGTGCTGGGCGGACCGGGGGTCCCGCCCGGTGACGCCCCTGTGGCGCACCGCGTCATGGGGGTACGTGCGATTCCACGGCGGCATCGCCGAGCCGCCGCCGCGCTACGGCCGCCAGGCCCTGACGTCGTGGGCCGGGCGGATCGCCGACGCGTGGCCGGACGAGGACGAGGTGTACGTGTACTTCAACAACGACGTCGGCGGCGCGGCCGTGGTGGACGCGGCGAAGTTCGCACGGGCGGCGGCGGCGCTGGGCCGGACGGTGAGCCGGACGCCTCCGGTCCCGCCCGGGCCATGACCGGCTCCGGCTGAGGGCCAATCCGCCTCGGGGCACGCTCGTACGGCCCGGTGTTCAGCCTCCACGATGCGTGAGCGCCAGCCCAACGGGCCTGGCCCGCAGGTCAGTTGCCGATGCGGCAGGAGCGCCAGCTCCGGCGGCTGCGGCTGATCAGCCCGGCTTGTTCCAACCGGCGGAGCTGGTAGGCCACCGACGACGTGCTGGACAGGCCGACGCTCTCACCGATCTCGCGGATCGTCGGGGCCTCGCCATGGTCAGCTATCCACTCCGTGATGCACCGCAGAATGCTCTCCTGCCGCGCGCTCAGGCGATCGACCACAGGTCTCCCCTTCCTCCTCCTGAGCGCGCACGTGGCGGCGCAGCTCCACCCGGGCCGCCGGCGACCGGCCCTGCTCGGTGGCCCAGAACGGATGCCGGACAAGTCGGAGGGACAGGTCCAGCAGGCGGCGGCGCAGCACCGTGGTGTGGAGCTGATGCTCGGCGAGCAGTGCGTATGTCCGGTTCCAGTCGCGCTGGGCCTGCACGAGGTCGGGCGGGAAAGCAGCGTGGGGCATGACCGGAATTCAATCATGTGTTCGATTTCCTGCGCACGTCTACACGCCGAGCGCACGCCTTCGCCCGCCGCCGGCAGAGGGCCTGCTCACCGACCTCCGGGCGAAGAGCCCCTGTTCAGTCGAGGATCGCGGTGGCTTCGACCTCCCATGCTGCCTGCTTTCTTGCCTGAGAGCCCGTGGGCTCGCTTCCGCAGAACCCGAGACGCAAGCGCTCTCCGGTGGTTACTCGGAAACCGTAGGAGAGTGTGTGCCCGGCAGGGAAGAACGCACTTTTCGGTGACTGGGGAACCTGACGGTGACCGAGTGGTTCACGGGAGTGCTGAGCGCCGACGAGTCTCATGCCGCCGAGGCGTCGGGCGTCGGGTCCCCTTCCCGGGCCGAGCAGCACGGTCTCCGCGGTCTCCGTGCCTGTTACTCGCAGTGGCAGGCTAGAAGATGCGGGCCGGAACATACTCGACCGCATGAACGACACACGGCACGGCAAATCCCTCCTCGGGGAGTTCCTGTCAACGCGTCGGGCTCAGCTGAAGCCGGCGGACGTGGGGCTCCCGGAGTACGGCGAGCGGCGGCGGGTCCCGGGTCTGCGGCGCGAGGAGCTGGCGCAGCTGGCGGGAGTCAGCGTGGCCTACTACACCCGGCTGGAACAGGGGTTGTCGCTGAACGCGTCGCCTCAGGTCCTCGATGCGCTGGCCACAGCGTTGGGGCTGGACGAAGCGGAGCGGCGCCACCTGCACGACCTGGCGGGCGACGGGCGGCAGCAGACACGCCGGCGCCGACTGCCCGCCGAGCGGGTCACCCCGGCGGTACGGCAGTTGATGGACACCTTCGGTGATGCACCGGTGGTCGCCCTCGGCAGGCGTTCGGACGTGCTGGCCTGGAACCGCGCCGGGCACGCCCTGTTCGCAGGGCACCTGGACGCGGACAGCCCGGACCGGGTGGCCGAGCGGCCCAACACGGCCCGGCTGGTGTTCCTGGACGCCCATACGCGGGACCTATACGTCGACTGGCCGAGGAAGGCCAGGGACGTGGTGGGCAAGCTGCGGCAGGCGGTGGGCGAATACCCGGACGACCCGCGCCTGGCATCCCTGATCGGTGAACTGACCATGCAGAGCGCGCAGTTCGCCACCCTGTGGGCCGAGCACCGGGTACGGGCCTGGGATCTTGCCGAGTACCGGATGCGCCATCCGCTGGTCGGGGAGATGGACGTTCTGCAGCACTCGCTGCCGGTGCCGCGGGGACAGGGGGTCCGGCTGGTCGTGACGACGGCCGAGCCCGGATCGGCCTCCGAAGCGGCGCTGCGGTTGCTCAACCAGACCCTCCACCGCGCCGGGGAGGTGGCAAGGGCCGACAGTCCCAACACCCGTACGTCCTCGCACGCCTGATCCGATCGCCTACCTGATCCAACCGCCCGGCTGACGAACCGAAACCCAATCGCAGCCGGCCGGACGATGCGTCACGCCCGGACGAGCGCCCCGGCGGTTGCCCACTGCCGGTAACCGGGCCACGAGTGACCTGAGCGGCGCGTGTCACGGCCACCTCGCCGTCGCCGACGCCGACGACGCTGCCGCTCCCGCTCGTCCCACCTCCGCAGCAGGGGCACGACGTGCCCTTCGACAGACATGTCCACCGGGGCGGTGCCCGCACGCGGCGAGCCACCGGAACACCCCGTCCTGCCCCCTTTTGACCATGAATGGAGTTCTCCCATGTCCAACACGCCCGTGACGGCTTTCACCGGCATCGCCGACACCGTTGCCCACCTCGTCGAGGCCGTCGCCGATGACCAGTGGACCGCACCCACGCCGTGCTCCGACTGGAACGTGGCGCAGCTGGTCGACCATCTGGTGGCGGGACAGCGGGTGTTCACCGACGCGATGGCCGAGCAGCCCACCTCGCAGGGCCCTGAGCAGCCGGCCGGCACCGAGTCCACGCCGGACTCGCTGAAGGCGGCCGTCCGCGAGTCGGCCGGCGCTCTGGCGGCCGCCTTCGCGCGACCCGGAGCGCTGGAGCGCACCGTGCAGGCCCCGATCGGGGAGGTGCCCGGCGCCGTGGCACTGCACCTGCAGACCATGGAGCACCTGGTCCACGGCTGGGACCTGGCCCAGGCCACCGGCCAGAAGGCCCTGTTCGACGACACCGCGGTCGAGCGGGAGATCGAGTTCGCCCGCGGTCTGGTGGCGCAGCTGCCGCCCGCCCCGGACGGCCCGTTCGCCATGTCCCGCACCGCCCCGGCGGATGCCCCCGCGATCGACCACCTGGCCGCCCTGCTCGGGCGTGAGATCGCCGGCTGATCTCCCCTCGCAGTCGGTCCGCCCGTACTCCAACACCGTCCGCGGCAGCGTCAACGCCGCGCTCCATCACTCACAGCCTTACGCGAAGAACGCATCAACAGACGGAGGAAGATTTCCATGAAGCTCAAGCTCGCGCTCGCTGCCGCCGCTTTCACCGCAGTGCTGACCACCGGTACGGCCGTTATGACGGCCTCCGCCTCCACGGCTCCCGGCCACGACGGACACAGGATCGCGCAGACCGAAAACGCCGCACACAGCGTCATCAAGGCCAACGGCCCGGGGGTGTTCCCCCACTCGGTCGACTACAACCGCCAGTCGAAGAGCTTCGTCGTCGGCTCGCTGAAGCACAGCACGATCTCCACCGTCGGCCTCGACGGAACCGTGCGCACCCTCGTCGACGACCCGAGCCTGGTGTCCGTCCAGGCGGTCCGCGTCGACCGCGACATGCATCGCGTCCTGGCCGGCAACGTGGACTACGGCGTTGCCGACCGCTCGTCCAAGGACACCACCTTCCGCGTCGCCGGAGTGGGCAGCTACGACCTGACCAGCGGACGGAAGCAGTGGTACGCCGATCTGGCCAAGGTCGCCGCCGACGGCAAGCAGCACCTGATCGCCGACGTGACGGTGGCCCCCGACGGCACCGCGTACGCGGTCGACCAGCTCACCCCCACGGTGTTCCGCATCGACCGCAACGGCCAGGCTTCGGTCCTCCTGCGCAGCGATCTCCTGAAGGGAACGGTCGACGTTCCCAACTTCCTGTCCGGCATCGGGATGACCGCGGTGGCTTGGACGCCGCACAACCACCTGATCATCGCCAAGGCCGACGGCACTCTGGTCCGGGTACCGGTCAACCACCCCGAACGCGCGCGGAAGGTCGAGCTCTCCCAGCCGCTGGCCGCCCTCACCGCCGGCATCCGGGTGCTGCCCGACGGCTCCATCGCCGCGGTCAGCAGCGGCCTCCTGACCGGCAAGCCCGCCCAGATCCAGCGGGTGCGCCCCTGCGGCGACTGGAAGTACGCCACGGTGAATGTCACCGACACCGTAACCGCCCCCGTCACCAGCGGCATCGCCGCCGGGCCCCACGGGTCGACCTTCGCCCTCACCGGTGGGCTGCCCGACCTGCTCATGGGCAAGCCCAACAACGGATTCACCCTGACCCCCGTCAAGGTCAAGAACTGATCAACGGGTCACAACACAGGCCGAGCGCGGTACTTGGCCAGATGTGACTGAGCGCTTCAGTTGGCGGGTTTCGCCAACTGAAGCGCTCAGTGTGTGCGCCCGGCGATCGCAAGGGTGCGCGCAGGTCCCGTTTCCCTGGGGAAGCCGCTCCGCAGGGGGCGTCATACCTCCGCCCGGTCGAGCTCCTCGTCCAGCGACATGGCCGCGGTGATCAGTGCCAGATGCGTGAACGCCTGGGGGAAATTGCCCAGTTGCTCGCCCGTGGGCCCGATCTCCTCGGCGAACAGGCCGACATGGTTGGCGTAGGTGAGCATCTTGTCGAAGGCGTACCTGGCTGGGCCGAGCCTGCCCGCGCGGGCCAGGGCGTCCACGTACAGGAAGCTGCACAGCGAGAAGGTGCCCTCGCTGCCGCGCAGTCCGTCCGGGGACGCGGCCGGGTCGTAGCGGTAGACGAGGCTGTCGGAGACCAGTTCCGCGTCCATCGCGTCCAGCGTCGACAGCCAGCGGGGGTCCTTGGGCGATACGAATCCCACGGTGGGCATCAACAGCAGGGACGCGTCCAGGACTTCGTCCCCGTAGTGCTGGACGAACGCCCGGCGCTCTGGGCTCCAGCCGCGGTCCATCACCTGCTGGAGCACGGCATCACGAGCGGCGGTCCAGCCGGGCACGTCGGCCGGGCGGGCGAGTTCCGTGGCCACCCGAATGCCGCGGTCGAAGGCCGTCCAGCACATCAGACGGCTGTACGTGAAGTCCTTCTGCCCGCCGCGGGTCTCCCAGATGCCCTCGTCGGGCCGATCCCATGTCCCGGTCAGCCAGTCGAGCACTCCGGCAACGACCTGCCAGCCGTCATAGCCGGCGAGGAGGACGACGTTCTTGGTCTCCGCGAGCGCGTAGACGGCCTCTCCATAGATGTCGAGCTGGAGCTGGTCGGCGGCCCCGTTGCCGACCCGTACCGGAGCCGAGCCGCGATAGCCCTCCAGGTGGCCGAGCACCTCCTCCGCGAGGTGAGGGTCGCCGTCCACCCGGTACATGATCTGCAGCGGCTCACCGGTGACGGTCTTGCCCGCCTTCATACGAGCACCGAGCCAGAGGCGGAAGGCGTGGGCCTCCTCTTCGAATCCGAGGTCGACCAGGGCCCTCACGGACAGGGAGGCGTCGCGTACCCAGGTGTAGCGGTAGTCCCAGTTCCGTTCGCCGCCGAGCTGCTCCGGCAGCCCCATCGTGACCGCTGCCACGGGCGCGCCGGTCGGCGCGTACGTCAGGAGCTTGAGCGTGATCGCGGAGCGGTGAACCATCTGCTGCCAGCGGCCCCGGTAGCGGCTGCGGCGGATCCACCCGTGCCAGAAGTCCCGGGTGTCATCAAACACCTGCCGTCCGTCGTGCTCGGTCATCGGTGCCGGCTGCTCGCCACCGGCTTCGCACACGGTCAGCACCACGGCGGCCCGCTCCCCCTGCCGCAGCAGCACCGTCGACCGTGCGTCCTCGCCGTCGCGCTCCAGCGTCACCGGCCCAATGGTCTGCAAGAAGGCCTCGGCGCCCGGCCCGCTGAAGTGAGCGACTCCGGACTCCAGGGTCAGCCGGTGCTCGGCGCGGCCGTAGTCGAACCGCGGCCTGCACTCCAGGGCGAAGCGGACGCTGCCGCGCGTCACCCGCATCACGCGCACCATGCGGTGCCGGGCCGTGGGCAGTTCGGGGAGGTCGAGGGGCATGAAGTCGAGGACCTCGCCCACGCCGTCGGCCGTGAGGAAGCGGGTGACCAGGATGGCCGTGTCCGGCAGATAGAGCTGCCGGGCGGTGGTGTCGGGCGCATCGGCGGTGATCGCGAAATGCCCGCCGCGTTCAAGGTCGAGCAGCCCGGCGAACAGGCTCGGCGAGTCGAAGCGCGGCGTACAGAACCAGTCGACGACGCCCTCGGACGAGACGAGGGCCGCGGTCTGCAGATCCCCGATGAGCCCGTGGTCCGCGATGAGCGGATAGCTGCGCATGGTGATCCTTCCGCAAGGCCCCCACCACGACTACAACCCACGCTATGGCACCCCTGCCACAGGGGCACTCCGGAGCCTTGCGGCACGGAACAGGGCCCGGCCCGCTGCCCCGGCCCGCCCCACGCGTCACAATGGTGGTGAGGAGCACGCGGCTGCCCAGCGGAGAGGCGGGACCTTCAGTGCCGTACATAGCCGTGACCGCCCTGAGCCACGTCGGGCTGATTCGCGAGCACAACGAGGACAGTCTCGTCGTCGGGCCGTGGACGCTGTGCGGCACCGTGACCGAGAACCCTCAGACCCTGGTGTTCCCGCTCGGCACGCCGCTCGTCGTCGCGGTCGCCGACGGGCTCGGCGGGCAGCCCGCCGGTGAGGTGGCCAGTGCGCTGGTCGCCCGCCAACTCGCCTCGTTCGGGCCTTCCTTGGATGGTGAGGCGCCCCTCCGTGACGCGCTGGACGTGTGCAACCAGTCGGTGTACGCGGCTGCCGGCGGCCGGCCCGAACTGGCCACGATGGGGACCACGGTGGCGGGTGCCGTCGTGCTCGCGGAGTCACTGCTGACGTTCAACGTCGGGGACAGCAAGGTGTACGAGGCAGCCCGGGACGGGCTTCGCCAGGTGAGCGTGGACGACAGCCCGCCGCCGGAGCTGGGGCGGCGCACAACGTCGGCCGTCACGCAGACGCTCGGCGGACGACTCGAATTCGAGGCCGTCACGGCCCATGTGACGGCCTCGACGCTGTCGATGGGCGATCGCTACCTGATCTGCACCGACGGGCTGACCGACCCGTTGCCGGACGAGGTGATCGACGATCTGCTGCGGGTGCACGACGACGGGAGGGCGGCGTTCGAGCTGTGGAAGGCGGCGATCGAGGCGGGCGGGCCGGACAACATCACGCTGGCGCTGGTGCGGCTCAGCGAGTAGAGGGCGCGCCTGCGGCGGGCTCTGTCCCCGACCCGCCCTCCCGCTACGGCCTGGCGGCCGTGGGAGGTACCCCCATCCCGTAACTGGGGGCAAGCCCCCAGACCCCGTACGCGCTTCGCGCGTGTCCTCAAACGCCGGACGGGCTGGAAACGGGAGTCAGGGCGTCTTCACGCAGGTGCCGACCACATAGCCGGTCACGCCGTGCTTGGTGACCTTGACCCAGCGCTTGCTGGTGATTCCGCACTTCGTGTACGACCCGCCGTAGTACATCTGGCACGGCGAAGACGCGCTCTCGCCCTTGTTGAGCTGGGCAAGTGCCGTGCCGCTGACGCTCGTTCGGTCGCGTATCACGACCGTCTCGAGGGCCGTAGCCGTGCAGCTCGCCGCGGACGTGGCGGCGCCCGTCTGGGCCGAGGCGGACCCGCCGGCGATCAGCGTGGTGCCGAGCAGGGCGGCAGTCACCACAGACGCTCCGAGGATTCGGCGTGGGCGCATATCTGTTGTTCCCCTTCCCGTTGACGCGGGCATGTCGGCCCGCGTGGTCAACCGGAAGCCTAGATCGACAGGGATCGAGCCCACCGATCGGGTGGTCGGGCCGGTCCGACCCGCCCTTATCCCCATGCGCCTGATTCCTCGTCATGCCCGGGCTGACACTGCCTCCTCCACGGGTCTCCCCCTCGCCATACCTGCGGGATGATCCCTTGCGTCCACAGGCAACTCACCGCTCACTCCTGCCCTCTTCCGGCTCGGAATCCGAACCCCAGGAAGGGACGCATCGTGGGTACGAGCCATGCGAGACACGCGGCACTGGCCATCACCGTGATCGGGGCCGTACTGGCGCCCGTGTCACCGGCGTTCGCCGTCGAGGCGCCGCCACAGGTGGACCTCCGGGCGGATGTGAACCGGGACGGGCGGGTGGATGTCAGCGGCGTCACGGACACCGACGGGGAGGACAGTTGGGCCCCCGGGAGGGGCGCGGTCTTCCTGCCCAATATCGACGACGACAGCAAGCGGTGTGCCGTGAAGGGCCCCGGCGGCAAGCAGCTGCCGGACGCCAAGCTCGCCGCCTGCAACGACGCTTCCGACGCCAAGGTGAACGGCGCCGACGACCTGGCCGACCTGGCGCGGGTGCGTTCCGTGCCGATGGCGAAGCTGCCCGCCACCGCGACTGGCACGCTGCGGGTGGTCAACGGCGGCAAGAACACCCGGGTCTTCCTCAAGCGCACCACCGGCTGGGCCCTGGTCACCGCGAAGACCCGCCTGTCCGCCGCCGAGCTGCGCTCCGGGGCGGAGCTCGGGGTCGAGAGCACCGACGTCATACGTGACAGCAAGGTCTGGGACGGCCGCGCCGTGATCCGGCTGACCGTGACCTCCGGCGGGAGGAGCACGTCGGACGATGTCACCCTGCGCGTCGCCCCGCTGCTCACCCACCATCACCTGCAAAACGCACAGCAGTTGATGGTCACCAAGGTGCCGGGGAAGGACGATTACGCGCGCAGGCAGCAGGCCTTCGTCAAGGGCCTTGCCGCGGAGGCCAAGTCGGCAGGGATGTCCAAGCCGCTGGTGACCTTCGAGAAGTACGGGGACATCTGGGCACAGGACTTCGTCGAGCCCGGCTATGTGAGCATGGCCGGTCCCGGCGGGCGGCAGCAGGTCATGCGCGTGATGCTGCGCTCCGCGCAGGCGGACCGCGCGGCGGGCCGGGAGCTGTTCGAGAAGCTGCGCGGCAACGGCGTGGGCGTGGTGCAGGTGTCCGGGGTCCGTGACTCGGAGGAGTGGACCCTCAACTCGATGGGGAACCTGGAGACCATCCCTCCGTACAGCCAAGGCGGCCGGTCCTTCCCCGCCGGGCGCATCATCATGGGCGAGCGCAAGGACAACGGCTCGAAGCCCGCGCAGGCCATGCGTACGCTGCTGAAGTCCCAGGGCTTCCAGGACCCGCTGCTCCTGGACACCTCGTGGCTGCATGTGGGCCACGTGGACGAGTTCGTCCAGTTCCTCCCGGCCGACACCCCACGTGGCTGGAAGATCGCGATCGCCGACCCGGATGCCGGGCTGCGGCTGCTGCGCGAGGCGAAGGCGGCAGGCCACGGCAGGACGCGGATGTTCTCGGTGCCGGGCAGCAAGGACCTGCCCGCCCCCAAGGAGACCATCGACCAGGCGCTCGCCTCGAAGTGGCTGGTGGCCGACAACACCATGGCCGCGAAGCGGATCACCGCGAATCTGGCTGTGCTCATGCGCGAGACGGGCGCGACCGAAGCCGAGGTCGTGCGGGTGCCCGCCCTGTACACGCGGGGTACGGGCGAGGAGCGCGGCGACAGCATGCCGCGGCTGACGCGGATGGGGGCCGGCCAGGCACCGGACGCGGTCCGCGAGTACGGGCAGCAGAAGGAACTCTCGCAGCACCGCGAGGGCGCCGCCGTCGCGGCAACCGTCATGACCAGCGCCTACGTTCCGGGGGCGGTCAACGGGATCGTGCTCGGCAGGAACCGCTATCTGGCTCCGCGGCAGTGGGGACCGGTCATCGGCGGCAAGGACATCTTCACCACCGCCGTGACCGCCGCGTACACGGGCGCGGGAATGAAGGTGTCGTACCTCGACGACTGGCACACGTATCACGTCGGCATGGGTGAGGTGCACTGCGGAACGAACACGCTGCGCGATGCCTCGGCCTCCTGGTGGAAGCCGTAGCCCGTCGGAAAGCAGGGGTGCGCACGTCCGTCACCGCGGGCGTGCGCACCACCCCGCCGGTCAGGCCTGGCGCGGCGTCAGGGCAACGTCCGCCCACACCTGCTTGCCGCTGCTGAGCGGCACGGAGCCGTACGCCGCCGACACCGCCTGGACGAGCAGGATGCCCCGGCCGCCGGTCGCCTCCCAGTTCAGGTTCGACGGTTTGACGGGTGCGCGCGGAGAGGCGTCGCTCACCGCCACCCGAAGGCGCTCCCCCGCGAGTGTGAAGTCGACGCGCACCTGGCCCTGGGTGTGGACCAGGGCATTGGTGACCAGCTCGGAGACGATCAGCAGGATGGTGTCGGCCTCCTGCGTCACCTGCCAGGAGCGCAGGGTGCGGGAGGTGAAGCGGCGCGCGTGGGCGACGGCGTCGGGCAGTCTCCACACGGTCCAGCTCACCCGCAGCGGCCGCACCCCGATGCCGTCGTAGCGCAGGAGCAGCAGGGCCACGTCGTCGTCGCGCCGGTTGGAGCCGCCGAGCAGCTCATCGGCCATCCGCCCGGCATCGGAGGGGTCGGCGGCGGACAGGAGGTCGCACACGCGGCGCATGCCGTCGTCCAGGTGCAGGCTCGACGACTCGACCAGGCCGTCCGTCAGCAGGGCGAGCACCGCGCCGGGGGCCAGTGCGACCGCGGTCATCGGGAAGTCCGCCTCCGCGAGTACGCCCAGCGGGGGCCCGCCCTCGATCGTCACCTCCCGGGTGTCGCCGTCCGGCGTCCGCAGCAGAGGCGGCAGATGCCCGGCCCGTACGCACCAGGCGTTGCCCTCTTCCATGTCGATGGCGACATAGCAGCAGGTGGCGAAGAGGTCGGTCTCCATGCCGACGAGCAGGTGGTTGGCGCGGGAGACCACCACGTCGGGCGGGTGGCCCTCCACCGCGTAGGCCCTGATGGCGGTACGCATCTGGCCCATGATCGTCGCGGCGCCCGCGTTGTGTCCCTGGACGTCCCCGACGACCAGCGCCACCTGGTTCTCGGAGAGCGGGATCACGTCGTACCAGTCGCCGCCCACGGCGAGGCCCACCGTCGCGGGCAGATAGCGGGCGACGGCGACGGCTCCGGACAGCCGGGGAAGCTTGCGGGGCAGCAGGCTGCGCTGGAGCATCGTCGCGAGTTCGTGCTCGGCGTCGAGCGCACGGGCGCGCATCAGGGCCTGTCCCACCAGGCCCGCGGTCGCGGTGAGCAGGGACCGCTCCTCGGTGCCGAAGGCGTGCGGCTCGTCCCATCCGACCAGACATGCGCCGACCACCCGGCCCTCGGCGGGGAGCGGCAGCACGGCGAGGCCGCCGGGGCCGACGCCCGCGAGGTTCGGCTCCAGGCTGGATCCCGCCGTCCACAGGCTCATCCGGCCCTCGCGCAGCGCGGCCTCCAGTGTGGGCAGGGCGCGGGCGGGCGCGTCGGGCCACTCGGAGCGCCATTCCGAACGCCACAGTTCCGGCCAGGCATCGGGTTCCGGCGGGTCCAGGACCGAGACCACCAGGCGGTCGCCCTCCAGTTCGGCGAGAGCCACCCGGTCGGCTTCGAGGGGGTCGCGCAGGGCAGACACCACCGCTCGGCTGACGTCCCTGACGGTCATCGCACCGGCCAGCGCGACGGACAGCCGCTGCACCTTGGAGACCTCGTCCGCGCTGGGCCGCAGATGCGCGGCGTCGGCGACGACTCCGAGGACCCGCTCGGGCCTGCCGCCGCGCTCCGCGAGCCGCCGGGCGCGCAGGCGCAGCCAGCGCAGCTCACCCGTGGGACGCCGGATGCGGAATTCCAGTTCCCGGCCGGTGGAGGTCATATGGCCCGGCTCGACGATGGACATGAGCGCGGGCAGATCGTCGGGGACGGTGTGTTCGAGAAGCGTCTCGACACGTCCGTCGAAGTCTTCCCTGGGGATGTCGACCAGATCGAGCACCCGGTCGTCCGCGTCGATCTGCCCGGTGTTCAGGACCAGGGTGAAGGAGCCGACGGAGAAGCGGCCCAGAGCGGGTCCCAGAACCGGGCGGCGGCCCGTACGGCCGATGGCGTGACTGTTCGGTTCGCCGCCCGCTTCGAGCCATGCGGCGACCTGGTCGGCGTAGAGCTCCAGAAAGTTGCGCCGTTCGGCGTCGAAGCCGTCAGCGACCTCGTCGACGACGACCAGGCAGCCGAGCGGAGTGCCGTTGGCTCCGAGCGGCAGCGCGCCCAGCGAGACATGGGCGGGCAGGGTCTCGGGAGGGTTTTCGCCGTACGAGGCGAGTCCCGTCGCGTTGAGCCACAGGGGGCGGCCGGTACGGAAGGCGTCTACGACGGGAGCCCGGCCGGACAGGGAGTAGCTGGGCGACAGCCCGTACAGGGCACCGGAGCCTCCGGCCGATTCCGCCAGCTGGAGGGTGTCGTGCTTTTTGCCCAGCACATAGACAGCGGCCAGCGCCGCCCCGCCGAAAACCTGGATCCGCTGTGTCACAGTCCGCAGCGCCCCCGTGCTCGCGCTGTCGTCGGACGTTTCATCATCCCTCGCCTCCGACCGGGCCCTGTCGGCCGCGCCGCGCTCAGAGGCGGCCCACCCACCTCGTCACGCGTCCTGAACCGGTCGGTTCCAGCCTAGGGAAGGCGCGCGGCGTGTGCGGGGTTCCGCGAGTGTTCACCAGTTCCCGGCTTCCCGCCACCCCCCGGGGCACAACCCGCCCGGCCGGTCCCGCCGGGCCGCTCTGGCGGGGCGGCGGGACCGGCCGGTACTCGGTCCTCGACTCAGTTCTTGATGCTGTCCATGACATCGCCCAGATCCACGAACTTGAACCCGGTGGCCTCCCGCTCGCCCTGTACCGGTGTGTCGTGGCCGTCCTGGACGACGAGCAGGCCGTGCGGGTACTTCCTGCCCAGCGGCGCGCCCAGCACGGCGGCACCGTCGCACTCCTCGGAGCCGTCGAGGGTCCCCGTCGCCGCGGCGACCCGGAAGCCGCCCTCGTACTCGTTGTCGTCCTCCAGCTCGCGGTCGTACAGCGCGAAGGTGTTGTCGCCCTGGCTGGAGGCCATGAGGTAGCCGTCGCCGTCGCGCTCGGTGAGCAGCGTCAGCCCCTCGACGTCGGCCGCGAGACGCTTGCCGCCGAAGCCGGGGTCGGCTCCCGCGGTGCACTCCTCGGTCTCCTCGTCGTAGACGCCCGGGATGCCGAACTCGCGTACCTTGTCGACGAGTTGGGGGCGACCGGTCAGATCTGCGGGCATACGCCAGATGCCGACGTCCTCCTGCCCGGCATAGAGCGTGCCGTTGGCCGGGTCAACGACCATGCCCTCGACCTGGGGCAGCTCACCGGGTTCGGCGCACGGGCTCCAGGAGGAGCCGTCGGGCAGCCGGAAGGCGGACGGCAGGTCGAGGGTTCGCAGCTTGCGGTAGCCGACGGTGCCGCCGGGCCGGGCGGTCAGCTCCAGCAGCGCGACGGCGGTGCGGTTGCGGCGGCTGACCAGGGCGTACGAGCGGCCGCTGGTCCTGTCTGTCCAGGTGGCCAGGCCGTAGGCGGTCTTCTGGTCGTTGATCTCGTTCTGGCCCGTGGAGAACACCGGCGCGGCGGCGGGGTCGGTGACATCGGTGAGCGGTCCGCCGGGACGGTCGCGGTCGATGCGGTAGACGCGCAGCCGGTCGTTGCCGCGGTCGGTGGTCACGGCGACGTCGGCCTTCTGGGAGCTCAGCCGCAGCCCCTGTACCAGGTCGACGTTGTTGAACCTGCCCGGTGCGTCGCCGGGCCGCGGCCCGGCAGGCGCCGGGATCGACTGCATCTGGCGGGCGTCGAGGTCGTAGACGCGCAGTCCGCCCTCCTTGGCGGTGGCGATCACCAGACTGCGGCCGGGGTCGGCGGCGTTGCGCCAGATCGCGGGGTCGTCGGCGTTGGCGTTGCCGCCCCCTTCGTCGTCGTACAGCGTGGGCGTCTCCGCCCGGGGTGTGACGGCGGGCAGTGAACCGGAGGCAGGGGTACGCGCCTCGGCGGGCACGGCCGCCGCGAGTACCGCGAGAGACGTGACCAGCACGAGGGCGGCCGGCCGGACGGAACGGGGCCTGCTCACGAATGTGCTCCTCAGTGTCGGGAACATGACGATCAGTCACGTGAGCGTGTAACCGGGGGGTGGCGGCCGGGCGTCGGGCACGGGATGCCCGCGTGTGCGGGCCGTGAATTCGCCGCGACGGCAGGGCAGCCCCGGGCCGACGGGGGCCCGGGGCTGCTCCGTTGAGCCGTCGGACGCGGTCCGCGGCGATCAGCAGGCAGTGGAAGCTGCCTTCCTTGTACGCGGTCAGGAAGGGGTCCTCGATGCCCGTGGCCACCGAGCACTTCGCGAGGTCGTTGGCGGCCATGGCCTTGAAATACTCCCCGAAGGCACAGCCGTCACTTTCGGTGACTGGTTCACGGCGGAGCGATGGAAGCACGCGGAATCAACGCGCGCCCCTCAAGCGCCTCCCGCACGCCCCTTCAAGAAGCGCGCGGGAGGAAATGCGGGAGGCCTGCGACCACCGCTCAGGTCACGTCCGACATCTTCGGCATATCGCCGGCGGTCTTGGTCATGTCGATCACCGAGAACGCCGCGCCCTGCGGATCGGTCAGCGCCGCGAACCGCCCGAACGGGCTGTCCATCGGCCCGAACCGGAGCACCGCGCCGCGTTCCGTCGCCTTGGCCACCGCCGCGTCGCAGTCCTCGACGGTGAAGTACACGTTGAGGTACGCGGGCACCTCGGGCGGGAACTCCTCCCCCATCCTCATCCGCCCCAGGACCGTGTCGTCGCCGAGGTTGTAGATCGTGAAGTCCAGATCCTTCACCTCCGGGTCCTCGACGCGCTGCACCTTGTACGGGAAGAGGGCGGGGAAGAAGGCGTCCGACTTCTCGGGCTCGCGCGTGAAGACCTCGGCCCAGGCATACGCGCCCGGTACGGCCTTCGCCTCAAAGCCCTCGTGGACACCCGCCTGCCACACCCCGAACGCGACACCGCCGGGGTCGCGGGCCAGCAGCATCGAACCGAAGTCGCCGACCTGCATCGGCTCCATCAGTACCTCGCCCCCTTTGTCACGGATCTTCGTGGCCGTGGCGGCGGCGTCCGGCGACGCGAGATACAGGCACCACGCCGACTGCGCCTCCGCGCCGGGCATCGGCGGGACGACAGCGGCCACCGCCTTGCCGTTGGCGTAGGCCTGTGTGTAGTTGCCGTACTCCGACTGCGCCTCTCCGAACGTCCAGCCCAGCACATCTCCGTAGAAACTCTTCGCACCCTCGACATCGCTGAACATCGCGTCGGCCCAGCACGGCGTGCCCTCAGGTAGTGCGGCCATGGCTATGACTCTCTCCTGATCGATGGTTTGTCCCCGCTTGTCACGCTAGCCATTCCGGGGCCAACCCGCGCGGTGAACGCCTGTCACGCCCGGCCCCGGTGAGATTCAGGTCCGCGGGGCCCCCAGGCCCGGGGCGCCCCACACCGGGAACCAGCGGGCCAGGTCCGTCTCGATGCGCAGGTCGTCGGTGAGCAGCGCCCTGGCCTGCAGTTCCAGGGCGTTGTCGCGCTTCTCGACCGCGCCGGGCAGCGGCGCGAAGGGGTAGAAGGTGCCGCGTTTGTAGAGGTAGACCAGGGCCAGCGAGCGAGCGCCCGCCGCCTCGTGGAAGACCATCAGGGAGCAGAGCAGCTGGGGGCCGAATCCCGCTTCCTGGAGAAGGGTGTTGACCGCGTGGAGGTCGTTGACCAGTGAGGCCGTGTCGTCGGCGGGCTGGCGGGCGAGGAGCCAGGTGTAGCCGTACGCGTCCTGGCTGAACTCGACCGGGACGCCGCCGCGACCGGTGTCCGCGTCCAGCAACTCCCGTACATCCTGCTGGAGTTGCGCGAAAGCGCCGCCCTCCACGCTGGCGAAGCACACCGATCCGATACCGGTCGGGGTGAAACCGGCGCCGGCCTGGAGGGTGATCGCGGCCCCGGGCAGGCCGAAGAGCTGGTCGAGGTCGGGGCGTACGGGCTTGCTGCGGCCGAGGATGGTGTCGAGGAGTCCCACGAGGTACCTCAGTTCGTCGGCATCTGTGTGAGCGTTTACGGACGGGGTGAGCGCTTAGGGACGGGCCAGCTGCGCCGAGATCCTGGCCAGCTGGTCCAGGCGCTGCTCCAGCGTCGGGTGCGAGGAGAACAGGCGGCTCAGGCTCTGCTTCGAGGAGAACGCAGGCGCGAACCAGAAGGCGTTGTAGGGCTCCGCCTTGCGCAGATCCTCCGTCGGGATCCTCGCCATTTCGCCCGTCACCTTGGTGAGCGCGGACGCGAGCGCCGAGGGGCGGCCGGTGAGCAGCGCGGCGGCGCGGTCGGCGGACAGTTCGCGGTAGCGGGAGAGCACGCGGGTCAGCAGGAAGCTGATCACGTAGACGACCGCGCTGACCACCGGCACAAGGATCATGGCGATGGCGGCGTTGGGGTCGCGGCTGCTGTCCGCCCGGCCGAAGCCGCCCCAGAGCGCGATACGGGTCATCACGCCCGCCAGGACCCCCAGGAAGGACGCGATGGTCATCACCGCGACATCGCGATGGGCGACATGCGACAGCTCGTGCGCGAGGACCCCTTCCAGTTCCTCCGGCTCCAGGCGGCGCAGCAGGCCGGTCGTGGCGCAGACCAGGGCGGTCCTCTCGTTGCGGCCGGTGGCGAACGCGTTGGGCACATCGCTCTGGGCGATCGCGACGCGGGGCTTGGGCATGTCGGCGAGCGCGCAGATCCTGTCGACGACGCCGTGCAGCTCGGGCGCCTGCTCGGGGGTGACCTCACGCGCGCCCATGCTGAAGGCCGCGATCCGGTCGCTGAACCAGAACTGCGCGACGAACACAGCGCCCGCGATGATCAGGATGAGCGGCCAGGAGCCTCGCAGGATCGCCAGCAGGGCGCCCACGAAGACGACATAGAGCAGCCCGATCAGGAACATCGTCGTCACCATGCGTGTGGTGAGTCCGTGATCCGGGGCGTAGCGCGAAAGAGGCCGGTTCGCTGGCATCTGATCACTCTCCGGGCGGTGCCGTTTCTCGTTCCCCCTGAATAGATTGTGCTCCCTTCCCATCTATTTCCGGCATAAGTTCGCGGAGCGAAGACACCCGCCTCCCGGCACATTGGTTCGACATGTGTCAACATAGACGTATGTCGAATGCGAAGGTGCTGCCCCTGCTGGAGCCGGACGGCGAGCCCTGCTGCCCGCCGCTGACCGAACGCCCCCTCACGGCACAGGAGGCGGTCCGCACCGCCGCCATGTTCAAGGCCCTCGGCGACCCGGTCCGGCTGCGGCTCTTCTCGGCGGTGGCCTCGCACGCGGGCGGCGAGGCGTGTGTCTGCGACATCTCCGACGTCGGCGTCTCCCAGCCGACCGTCAGCCACCACCTGAAGAAGCTCAAGGACGCGGGCCTGCTCAGCTCGGAGCGGCGCGGCACCTGGGTCTACTACCGGGTCGAGCCGTCGGTGCTGGCCGCGATGGGCCACATCCTGGGCCGGTACGCCGCCTGAGCAACGGCGGCGCCGCACCTGCGGCACCGCACCGGTGATTACTCGCGCAATCTCTTGACATGTTCCTGCCTCGACGCTGAGATGTGGTGGCTTTCGTTCGCCCCCGTTTGTTTGTGCGCCATTGACCCCCTCTGGAGCCGCACATGCACACCGAACGACACACCGCACGCCCGCTCAGAGAGCGCTTGGCCGCCGTCACCGCCGCGTTCGCCCTCCTCACCGGCGGGGCCGCGGCCGCGACGCTCGCCGCCGTCACCGCACAGGTCGCCGCCGCGCCCCCGGCAGCGGCCGTCGACAACGGCCTCGCCCTGACGCCCCAGATGGGCTTCAACAACTGGAACTCCACCCACTGCCGGGCCGAGTTCAACGAGGCGATGGTCAAGGGCGTCGCCGACGCCTTCGTCTCGCAGGGGCTCAAGGACGCCGGATACACCTACGTCAACATCGACGACTGCTGGGCCCTGCCGAACCGCGATGCCTCCGGCAATCTCGTGCCCGACCCGGTGCGTTTCCCCCACGGGATCAAGGCAGTTGCCGACTATGTGCACTCCAAGGGGCTCAAGTTCGGGATCTACTCCAGCGCCGGGACCAAGACCTGTGACGGACAGGGCTTTCCCGGCGGGCTCGGGCACGAGCGGCAGGACGCCAACCTGTGGGCGTCCTGGGGGGTGGACTACCTGAAGTACGACAACTGCAACAACACCGGCGCCGACGCACGGCAGCGCTACAAGGCGATGGGCGACGCGCTCAGGGCCACCGGGCGGCCGATCCTCTACAGCATCTGCGAGTGGGGCGAGAACCAGCCGTGGAACTGGGCGGCGGGCGTCGGCAATTCATGGCGTACGACCGGAGACATCAGCGACTCCTGGTCCAGCATGATCGGCATCGCGCACCAGAACCAGGGACTCGCTCCGTATGCCGGACGCGGGGCCTGGAACGACCCGGACATGCTGGAGGTCGGCAACGGCGGGATGACCGACACCGAATACCGCACCCACGTCAGCCTCTGGGCACAGATGGCCGCGCCGCTGCTGATCGGCAGCGATCTGCGCAGCGCATCCGCCGCGACCCTCGCAATCCTGAAGAACACCGACGTGATCGCGGTCGACCAGGACGCTCTGGGCAGGCAGGGCACCGTCGTGTCCAGTTCCGGCGGCCTGGTGGTGATGTCCAAGCCCCTGGCGGACGGAGGCCGTTCGGTGACCCTGACGAACGAGACCTCCTCGGCGCGAACGATCTCGACGACCGTCGACGCGATCGGGATCGGCGGTGCTTCCTCGTACGCGCTCAAGGACCTCTGGTCCAAGCAGACCAGCACCACCACGGGCGCCATCAGCGCTTCGGTGCCCGCCCACGGCACCGTGATGTACCGCGTGACGCCGGGCGCTCCCGTACCGCCGCCGGCCGGGGTCAACCAGCTCAGCGATCTGCCGTGGACATCGGCGATCAACGGCTGGGGACCGGTCGAGCGCGACCGCAGCAACGGCGAACAGGCCGCCGGAGACGGCAGGACCCTCACCATCGGCGGGACGGCGTACGCCAAGGGCCTCGGCACGCACGCGGCGAGCGACCTCACGTATCACCTGGGCGGCACCTGCCGGTCCTTCAGCGTCGACGTCGGCGTGGACGACGAGTCGACGGCGGGCGGCTCGGCCGTCTTCCGCATCTACCGTGACGGCGCCCTGCTCGCGGACAGCGGGCTGCGGACGGCGAACGATCCGCCCAAGCGGATGAGCGCCGACCTCACCGGCGGTACGAAACTGAGGCTCGTCGTCACCGACGGCGGCGACGGCATCAACTACGACCACACCGACTGGGCGGACGCCAGGCTCGTCTGCGGCAACGGTCCGGCCGCCGGGACGCATGCGCTCAGCGACCTGTCGTGGACTTCGGCGGTGGGCGGCTGGGGACCGGTGGAACGCGACAGAAGCAACGGCGAGAAGGCCGCGGGCGACGGCAGGACCCTCACCGTGGGCGGTACGACCTACGCGAAGGGCTTCGGCACCCACGCGGGTTCCACGATCACGTACTACCTCGGCGGCGGCTGCTCGGCCCTGACCACCGGTGTCGGCATCGACGACGAGGCGGGCGGTACGAACGGCTCCGTGGTCTTCCGGATCTACCGGGACGACGCGTTGGTCGCCGACAGCGGCCGCGTCACCGGGGCCGACGCGGCCAGGCGGCTGACCGCGGATCTCACCGGCGGACTGGAGGTCAGGCTGGTCGTCACCGACAGCGGCGACGGCATCGACTACGACCACGCGGACTGGACGGCCCCGACGCTGAGCTGCGGCTGACCCGGAGCGAGACGCGGCACTCTGCGCCGGCGCGACCGATGGCACACTGGCGGACGATTGTCCGAAGGAGCCCAGCTGTGCCGATGATCCGCAACCTCCGCCGTGCGGTGCGCCGCGCCTACCGCAGGACGGTGGACCTGAGTCACCCGTCCCGCTCCCCCCTGGGCAGCACCGTCGTCAACTGCGTGGTCTACGAGAACGGCGTACGGCAGCCCGACGCCGCCCCCGTGGACGAGGCCCTGCGGCGGGTCCGCAAGACGGGCCGCGGCTTCGTGTGGATCGGGCTGCACGAGCCCTCGCAGACGGAGATCGCCGGTATCGCCGAGCTGTTCGGCCTGCACCCGCTGGCCGTCGAGGACGCGGTGCAGGCCCACCAGCGGCCCAAGGTGGAGCGGTACGAGGACTCGCTCTTCGCCGTCTTCAAGACCTGCCGCTATGTCGAGCACGAGGAGCTCACCGCCACCAGCGAGGTCGTGGACACCGGCGAGCTCATGGTCTTCACCGGGTCCGACTTCGTGATCACCGTCCGGCACGGCAGGCACGGCTCGCTCGGCCCGCTGCGGGAGTCCCTGGAGGCCACGCCCGAGCAGCTGGCCAAGGGCCCGTCCGCCGTACTGCACGCGATCGCCGACCATGTGGTGGACGACTACCTCACCGTGGCGGACGCCGTACAGAACGACATCGACGCCGTCGAGACCGCCGTCTTCAGCGAACACGCGGGCCGCGGCGACGCCGGCCGCATCTACCAGCTCAAGCGCGAACTGCTGGAACTCAAGCGCGCGGTGGCACCCCTGGACCGCCCGCTCCAGATCCTGGCCACCCACTCGCTGCCGCCGTTCGGCCCGGACATCCAGCCTTACTTCCGTGACGTCGTCGACCACCTCAACCGCGTCGCCGAGCAGATCACGTCCTTCGACGCCCTGCTCGACTCGATCCTCCAGGCCCACCTCGCACAGGTGACGGTCGCCCAGAACGAGGACATGCGCAAGATCACGGCATGGGCGGCGATCATCGCCGTACCGACGATGGTGTGCGGCGTCTACGGCATGAACTTCGAGCACATGCCGGAGCTGCGCTGGACCTACGGATACCCGCTGGCCCTCGGTGTCATGGCGGTGGCGTGCTTCGTCCTCCACCGAAGCTTCCGCCGCAACGGCTGGCTCTGAGCGCCGCGCCGGCCGCCGCCCATCAGGTGGCTGCCCAGCCGGTCCAGCGCGTCACGCTGATCACGACGACCGGCCCCTCGGGAGAACGCTCCCGGTACTGCACGTACTTGGCGCGCAACAGCTCAATGACACCGGAGAGCCGCTCACCTTCCTCGACCACCTCGGCATGCCCGTCGGCCCGTGCCCACCACAGCCGGGCCCAGTCGTCCGCGTAGTGATCGGCGAGTGCCGACACCTGATCGTTGGCGCGGATATTGCGCAGCCGCCGCAGATCGCGTGTGCTCTTGGGTTTGTGGTCGACCGCGAAGCACACGCGGTCGCCGTCCACGGCGAAGGTGAACGGCACCAGATGCGGTGCGCCCTCGCTGCCGACCGTGGCCAGGCGTGCGACCGGTGCCGCCGCAAACCGTAGTCGTGCATCCTCAGGAGTGAGCCTCATCGGCCCGCCCGTTCCAGCAGCGCGGGCAGGTCCGCGAAGGAGTCGAGGACATGGTCGGGGGTGCCGGGCGCCGACACGTGGGTTTCCGGGAGGTACTTGCCCGTCTTGACCAGGACCCCGGTGATGCCGCAGCGCTGCGCCGCGAGGACGTCGGACTCGATGTCGTCCCCCACCATCAGGGCCTCGGCCGCGGTGACTCCGAGGTGGGCCAGTGCCGTGGCGAAGAACGCCTCCGCGGGCTTGCCGGTGACTGTCGCCTCGACGCGGGCGGCTTGTTCCAGGCCGAGCAGGAAGGCCCCGGTGTCGAGATCGAGGCCCCCTGATGTGCGCCAGTAGAGGTTGCGGTGCATGGCGATCAGCGGGATGCCGCGCTGGAGTTCGCGGAAGGCGCGGTTGAGACAGGCATAGGTGAACTCGTCGCCCGCGCCGCCGAAGACGACCACGTCGGGGGCGGTGTCGTCGGCCTCGGGGACGAGCGTCACGCCGTCGAGATCGTCCTGGACGTCGCCGCTGTTGAGGAACAGGCAGCGGGCGCCCGGGTGGTGCTCGCGGAGGTACGCGGCCGTGACGGCGGGGGCCGTGAGGATGTCACCGGCGGTGACCGGGTAGCCCGCCGAGGCGAGTTTCGCGGCGATCGTGGCGCGGGTGCGTGAGGTGTTGTTGGTGACCAGCGCCAGCGGGAGGCCGGCGGCCCGCAGGCTTTCCATAGCCTCCACGGTTCCGGGCAGTGGCTTGAAGGACACGGTGAGTACGCCGTCGATGTCGATCAGGGCGGCTCCGATGCGTTCCATACGGAGGACCGTATCGCCGCCTTGTAAAATAGCCACAAAAGGGGCAATACGCGCGGGGGAGTGAACCACCGTGCTCTTCACCGACCGCACCGACGCAGGACGACAGCTTGCCGAAGCGCTACGGCACGTACAGGGGGAGGAGCCGGTCGTTCTGGGCCTGCCCCGGGGCGGAGTGCCGGTGGCCTTCGAGGTGGCGCGGGCGCTCGGGGCGCCGCTCGATGTGATCGTGGTCCGCAAGCTGGGGGTCCCGTACCACCGGGAGCTGGGATTCGGGGCCATCGGCGAGGGCGGGGTGCGGGTCATCAGCGACGAGATCGTCCGTATGAGCAGGGCGGGGCAGGACGAGCTCAAGTCGGTCGAGCGGGCCGAGGAGGCGGAGCTCGCGCGGCAGGCGAGGCGCTTCAGGGCGGACCGGCCACGGCTCGCACTCACCGGCCGGACCGTGATCATCGTGGACGACGGGATCGCGACCGGTGCCACGGCCGCGGCGGCCTGCCAGGTCGTACAGGCACAGGGCGCGGGCCGCGTGGTGCTGGCCGTGCCGGTCGCACCGCCCGACGCCGTCGAGTGGCTGCGCGCCGAGGCGGACGAGGTGGTGTGCCTGTCGACGCCGCGCGCCTTCCGCGCCGTCGGCGAGTGGTACATGGACTTCTCGCAGACTCCCGACGAGGAGGTCGCCTCGCTGCTCGCTCAGGCGTCGGCGCACGGCGCCTCGACAGGCTCCGAGGCCGAGGTGGATGTGGACGCGGGAGGGGTCGCTCTCGCCGGGGACCTCACCCTGCCGACAGGTGCCGCGGCGGTCGTGATGTTCGCCCATGGCTCCGGCAGCAGCCGCCACAGCCCGCGCAACCGCTTCGTGGCGGGCGCCCTGAACCGGGCGGGCCTGGGCACCCTGCTCTTCGATCTGCTCACTCCCGCCGAGGAGTCGGACCGGGCCAACGTCTTCGACATCGAGACCCTGGCCCGGCGGCTGGCCGACGCCACCCGCTGGCTGCGGGGCCGCGAATCCCTCCCGATCGGCTACTTCGGAGCGAGCACCGGAGCCGCGGCGGCGCTGCGGGCCGCCGCCCTGACGGACTCCGGCGCGGACATCGGGGCCGTGGTCTCCCGCGGCGGCCGCCCCGACCTCACCGGGCCGTCCCTCGGCGACGTACGAGCCCCCACGCTCCTCATCGTCGGCGGCCACGACGCCCTCGTCCTCGATCTCAACCGCCAGGCCCAGAGGCAGCTGCACTGCGAGAACCGGCTGGAGATCGTGCCGGGCGCCACGCACCTCTTCGAGGAGCCGGGAGCCCTGGACCGGGTCGCCGAGCTCGCCCGGGACTGGTTCACCTCACACCTGGCGGCGCAGAGCGTGGCCGGCTGAGCTCGTTGGCTCCCCTCGGTCGGACGCCTCAGCCGTCCCACTCGCCGACGACGAGGTCATCGCCGAGGGCCAGTTCGCCCGTCCGTACCACCGAGAACTTCGAGCCGAACGCCACACCGCCCTCGGCCGCCCGCCGATAGCCCGCGAGCGTCCGCAGCGGCTCCGGGCCCGCCTTCGCGCCGCTGCTCTGGTCGACCAGGGTGACCGCACAGCGGATCGCGAGCTTCGCGTAACCGAGCTCGGCGTTCCCGACGGTGATGCGCCGGGCCCGGTCCTCCGTATGCGGCTCGTCCCAGCCGTCGACCACGATGTTCGGGCGGAACCGGGTCATCGGCAGCGGGCCGGAGCCCGACCGCGCGATCCGCCGGTTCAGCGCCTGAAGGGAGGAGACGGACAGGATGTGCACCGGGCTGCTGTCGGCATAGCCGGAGGTGCCAGACGTCAACCCGTCCGTCAGACGCCCGTGTTCCGGCGGCACGCACACGAGCCTGCTCGGTGTGCCCAGTACGTCGGAGAGCCAGTCGGCGGCTGCCCGGCCCTGGTCGATGCCCTCGTACGCCGTACCGAACAGCTCCACCCCGACGCGCGCCGACGCGCGGTCGACGTCGATACGGACGGCGTCAACACCCGGTGCGTGGAGTGTGAGTTGCCCGCCGTCGGCCGTGATCGCGGGGCGGACGACCGCAAGTCGTGGATCGCGCCGCTGGCTGCGGAACACCCCGTTCTCGCCGACCACCATGAAGCTGCGGTCATGAGCGAGACCCGCCCGGGTCATCAGGGCCGCTGTCAGCGCAACGCCCGCGCATCCCTTGATCGGATAGGACGTCAGTTCCACCACTCGGGGCACGGCGTCAGCGTACCGCCAGGGGGTGTCCTAGACCTGGGCGTCGTGCCAGCCGGCACTGACAATGCCCGTGGCCGTGCTACGTCCCCGCGATGAACAGGGCCAACGTCAGTACGGCGACACCGCAGCCGTACAGCGCGAGCGTCACGGAGCGCGCCTCGGCGGACGGGTCCGTACCTCCGGCGCGGGAGAAGCCGCGCACGGAGGTCACGATAAGAGCGAGAGCTGCCGCGACGAAGACGGCGAACATGGAATCGGTCACGCCGCGACCGTCTCACGGGTCGTCAGATGCCGCATGCCGGGCTACTCCGTCCGCAGGAGACGGAAGACCGGACGTCGTAAACGTCAGGCTCCCGTACGGAAACCCGCCAGCGCCTCCGTCAGCCACTTCGTCCAGAACGTCTCCAGCTCGATCCCGCCCCGCAGCACCACATGCCGCAGCCGGTCCTGCTCCGTCGCCTGTCGGTCCGGCGGGAAGTCGCGCTTCTCGATGGCCAGATACTCCTCCAACTGGCGCCGATGCAGCCCCAGATGGCGTTCCAGCTCCGCCTCCAGACCCGCGCTGCCCACCACGCCCGCGGCGCGCAGCCGCAACAGCAGCGGGTCGCGCGCCGGTCTGGGGTCCTCCGACCTCGCGACCCAGGCCGTCAGTTCCTCGCGGCCCGCGGGCAGGACTTCGTACTCCTTCTTCTGCCCGCGGGTCGGCTGCGTCGCGGGCAGAGCCCGGATGTGGCCCGCCTGCTCCAGTTTCCCCAGCTCGCGGTAGATCTGCTGGTGCGTGGCCGACCAGAAGTAGCCGATCGACCTGTCGAAGCGGCGGGTCAGCTCAAGACCCGACGAGGGCTTTTCGAGCAGGGCCGTGAGGATCGCGTGCGGGAGGGACATGGGCCGATCCTAGGGATCCGCTACAGCGTCGCCGCCAGCCGCGTGCCCTGGTCGATCGCGCGCTTGGCGTCCAGCTCGGCCGCCACGTCCGCGCCGCCGATCAGATGCACCGAGCAGCCCGCGGCGCTCAGCTCCTCGTACAGTCCGCGCTGCGGCTCCTGGCCGGCGCACAGCACGACGGTGTCGACGGGGAGCACGGTGGTCGTGCCGTCGACGCTGACATGCAGGCCCTCGT
This sequence comes from Streptomyces sp. NBC_00322, assembly GCF_036147535.1. Classification (NCBI taxonomy): domain Bacteria; kingdom Bacillati; phylum Actinomycetota; class Actinomycetes; order Kitasatosporales; family Streptomycetaceae; genus Streptomyces; species Streptomyces sp. NBC_00322. The sequence continues at coordinate 4,335,573 of NZ_CP108019.1, forward strand.
CGTCGATGCGCTCGTAGGTCGCCCCGGCTGTCATCGTCACCCCGCGGTGCTTGAGTTCCGTCCGGTGGATCCAGCCCGTCGTCTTGCCCAGACCCGCGCCGACCTTGCTGCTCTTGCGCTGCAGGAGGTGGACCGACCGCGGCGGCTTCGGGCGCTCGGGCGCCCGCAGCCCGCCCGGCGCGCTGTAGTCGGTGTCGACGCCCCACTGGCGGAAGTACGTTTCGGCGTCCAGGCTCGCGCCCTCGCCGCCGTCGGTCAGGAACTCCGCGACGTCGAAGCCGATACCGCCCGCGCCGACGACCGCGACCCGCTCGCCGACGGGGGCTCCGTCGCGCAGGACGTCGAGGTAGCTGAGGACGCTCGGGTGGTCGACGCCCTGGATCTCGGGGGTCCTGGGCGTGACCCCGGTGGCGACCACGATCTCGTCGTACGCGGCCGACGCGAGCTCGTCCGCGGTCGCGCGGACGCCGAGGCGGACCTCGACGCCGTGCAGTTCGAGCTGCGTACGGAAGTAGCGCAGCGTCTCGTTGAACTCTTCCTTGCCGGGGATCCGCTTGGCGACGTTCAGCTGGCCGCCTATCTCGTCCGCCGCGTCGAAGAGGGTCACCTCGTGGCCGCGCTCGGCCGCCGAGACCGCGCAGGCGAGCCCCGCGGGACCCGCGCCGATCACGGCGACGCGCTTGCGCAGCCGCGTCGGGGAGAGGACCAGCTCGGTCTCGTGGCAGGCGCGCGGGTTGACCAGACAGGAAGTGATCTTCCCGCTGAAGGTGTGGTCCAGGCAGGCCTGGTTGCAGCCGATGCAGGTGTTGATGGTCTCCGCGCGGTCCGCCCGCGCCTTGGCGACGAATTCGGGATCGGCGAGGAACGGGCGGGCCAGCGACACCATGTCCGCGCGGCCCTCGGCGAGCAACTGCTCGGCGACCTCGGGGGTGTTGATGCGGTTGCTGGTGACCAGGGGGACGGAGACGGAGCCCATCAGCTTCCTGGTCACCCAGGTGTACGCGCCGCGCGGCACCGAGGTCGCGATGGTGGGGATACGGGCCTCGTGCCAGCCGATCCCGGTGTTGATGATCGTCGCTCCGGCCGCCTCGATCTCCTTGGCGAGCGTGATCACCTCTTCGAGCGAGGAGCCGCCGGGGACGAGATCGAGCATGGAGAGGCGGTAGATCAGGATGAAGTCGGGGCCGACACGCTCGCGGGTGCGGCGGACGATCTCCAGGGGGAGCCGGATCCGGTTCTCGTACGAGCCGCCCCAGCGGTCGGTGCGGTGGTTGGTGGCGGCGGCGATGAACTCATTGATGAAGTAGCCCTCGGAGCCCATGATCTCGACGCCGTCGTACCCGGCGGACTGCGCGAGCCGTGCCGCCCGTACGTAGTCCTCGATGGTCTCCTCGACCTCGGCGTCGGTCAGGGCGTGCGGGACGAACGGGCTGATGGGGGCCTGGATGGCGCTCGGCGCGACGAGGTCCGCGTGGTACGCGTACCGGCCGAAGTGCAGGATCTGCATCGCGATGCGCCCGCCCTCGGCGTGCACGGCGTCAGTGACGGTCCTGTGCTGCTCCGCCTCGGCCTCGGTGGTGAGCTTGGCGCCGCCCTCGTACGGGCGGCCGCGGTCGTTGGGCGCGATGCCGCCGGTGACGATGAGGCCGACGCCGCCGCGGGCGCGGGCGGCGTAGAAGGCGGCCATCCGCTCGAAGCCGTTCTCCGCCTCTTCGAGGCCGACGTGCATGGAGCCCATGAGCACCCGGTTGGGCAGGGTGGTGAACCCGAGGTCGAGCGGGCTCAGCAGATGCGGGTACGGGTTCGGGTTCGGGTTCATGGGGGCGCCTCCTCGCGCAGGGGTCGACGGTCCAGTTGTAGCGACCCCGAAGCGATTATGCAACAAGGTGCAAAAGAGAGATCGGGTGATCTCGGCTACTCGGTGGCGACAGTCCGACAAGTGTGCTGATCAGTCGTACGGGTGATGGTGGTCGTCCGGCCGGGGCGTGCGCCCGTAGCGTGCCGCTGTGGCGGGATGGAAGCAGTTGTGCGTACTGGGGATCGTGGCGATTCTGGGCTCGCAGGGATGCGGCGTCGCCGTGTGCGTGGACGTCGGGCCGCTGGCGGTTCACATCGGGAGCTGCACGCCGGCGCCAAGACCGACACCTGCTCCCGCGCCCACGCACACGCAGCCCGTGCCGTCGGCTCCGGCACCGCCCAGCACTCCGGCGGCCCCGCTGCCCCCGCCGCCGTCGCCCGCGCCGCTTGAGCCCGCGCCGCCCTCGCCCGAGCCCCCGGAACCCGCCCCCTCGAAGGCACCCGTCGCGGATCCGCCTCCCGCTCCCCCTCCGGCTCCCGGCGCGACGCCCGCAGCGCGGCCGCGCGTCCACGCCGTACGCAACTACCGCCGGGCGACCGGGAAACCGGCCGGCACCGGGACCCCGATCACGGTCCTGATGCTGGTGACAACCACCCCGGCAGTCCTGGCGGCCGCAGCGCTGCGGCCCCGCTCACGGTCCGCCGCCTCCGGTTGCGGCCGCTCCTGAACCACCGTCCCCTCCCCGGCTCCCCACACACCCTCCGGAGAACTGTCATGTCGGAATGGCTGGTCCTGGTCCTCGCGATGGCCGCCGCGTGCGCCTTCGTCCTCGTCATCGTGCTGTTCAGGCAGTACCGGCTGAGCAGGGCGGGGGTGGCGGAGGAGGACGGCAGCGAGACGCCCGACGTCCTCGAATACATGACGATGATGGTCGGCGTCGTGTACGCGATCGTGCTCGGTCTGGCCATCGCGGGCGTGTGGGAGGCGCGGAGCGCCGCGCAGGACGACGTACGGCGCGAGGCGCAGGCCCTGCACGAGGTGTCCCAGCGGGCCCAGGTCTACCCGGCCGACGTCCGGGAGAAGCTGCATACGGACATCAACCGGTACGTCTCCCATGTCGTCCAGGTGGAATGGCCGAGGATGGTCGACCACAACGAACTGCCCGACCGGGGCTCGGAGTTGCTCGCGGCGGTCCGTACCGACATCGCGGAGAGGGCGCCCGCGGGCGAACTGGAGGCGCAGGCCTACCAGCCGCTGCTCGACCAGATCGCGATCGCGGACGACGCGCGCAACGCGCGCGCGGAGAACGCCGGGGAGACGCTGCCGGGTGTGGTGTGGTTCGGCCTGATCACCGGGGCGCTGGTGACGGTCGGCCTGATCTTCACGCTGCAGATCGGCCGCACACCGAGGGAGCTGCTGATGGCCGGTCTCTTCAGCGCGCTGATCGCGTTCCTGCTCTTCCTGGTCTGGGACTTCGACGCCCCGTTCGGCCGCTCGGGCTCGGAGTCGGCGGACGCGTTCCGCCAGCTGTTCGCAACGGCGGTGGGGCGGGGCTGAGCGGGGCTGTCCGGGGCACTGCGAGTCCCCTTACTTCTGCGCGTGTTCCCCCACGTAGAACAGCAGGTACACGAACCCGGCGAACAGATGCGTCGCGAAGATGTACACGAAGACCCGGAGCGCAACCCCCCGCTCCTTCCAGCTCTCGCTCTCGCTCACCCGTCGCTCCTCGCGTCACCGTTCCATCGTCACTCCGTCGCTCCAGAGTACGGGCGACGGAATGGACGACATCCTCCTGCGTACGGTGACCGCGGCGCGCGGTTGCCGGATCGGGTCCGGCAACCGCGCGTCGCATGGAGAACCGCAGGTCAGCGCCCCGGCAGGGCCCCTAGGGCTCTCTCATGTAGAAGAGGTAGAAGGACACGGCGAGCATCACGGCGCCGAAGATGGCCCCTATGCCGACGGAGCTCAGCACGCTCTCCCCGGTCAGGCTGTACAGGAAGCCTATGGCCACGCCGCACAGTGCCCCGTACGCCCCGGCGCGCAGCTCACGCGGCAGCAGATGCTGGGTCCGGCCGAGAACGAACGCCAGCGCCGCGAGAATCACGCCGGCGACGAGGGCGTAAAGGACATCGCCCCAGGTGACGTCACCCCAGGCGTGGCGGATGAACAGCACGTAGGTGCCGTAGGCGAGGCCCAGGCTGACGGGCATCGCCCAGCCGAGAGAACCGTGGTGCCGTGCGGGCACCGCTGCGTGTGCGGCCATGGCGGAGAGCTCCTTCCCTCTCGTTCCCCCGCGTCCTCCTTTCAGGGCACACCCGCGTCCACCGCCTGGCAAGTCCGGCGACAGGCTCGGACGACGGACTCAGAACGCGTACGGACCGAAGCGGCCCCAGGCCACGACCAGGGCGAGGGCGAGGAGTACGGCGTTCACCGCGACGTTCTTGGTCTCGCCGCGCCTGCCGTGGGTGACGGCGGCACCCACCATCACCACGGCGAGGCCGATGGCGGCGACCGGGGCGAGGGCGGGTGCGATGTCCACGGCGGCGGGCAGGATCAGGCCGATCGCGCCGAGCACCTCCACCAAACCGATGCCCTTCAGCGCGCCGGGCGGGAAGCTCTCGGCCCAGGCGCCGCTGCTCGCGACGACCTTCGCCTTCGGCTGGAGGAGCTTGCCGGCGCCGGATGCGAGGAAGAGCGCGGCCAGCAGGCCCGCGACCGTCCACAGGGTGATGTTCATGTCGGGGCTTCCTTCGACTTCGGATCGCGGCGATGGGTTGAAGCTTCAACCCACGTACTTCCTCACCGTAGAAGCGATCACTTGAAGCGTCAAGTGACTCGGGTAGGCTCGATGCCATGAACGCGCACGACCGTGATCCGCAGGACCCTCGCTGGCTGAACGAGCGGGAGCTCGCCGCCTGGCGGGCCTTCAGCGCGGCCATGATCAAGCTGCCCGCCGCGCTGGACGCTCAGCTGCAGCGGGACGCGGGGCTGAACCAGTTCGAGTACCTCGTACTCGCCGGGCTCTCCGAGTCCCCGGGCAGGACGATGCGGATGAGCACCCTCGCCGTACTCGCCAACGGCTCGCTCTCCCGCCTCTCCCATGTCGTCAAACGCCTTGAGAACCGCGGCTATCTGCGCCGTGAGCCCTGCACCGAGGACGGCCGCTACACCAACGCCGTCCTCACCGACGAGGGCTGGGACAAGGTCGTCGCGACCGCGCCCGGGCATGTGACGGCCGTGCGGTCGCTCGTCGTCGACGCGCTGGAGCCCGAACAGTTCGACCAGCTCCGCGAGATCAGCATGCGCATCCTGCACGCGATGGACCCCGGATTCGACTGTCCCGGCGGCGGCTGACGCCCAGTCACCCCACTGCGCCACGCACCGCCCGGTCGGCGGCGCACCGCTCGCGAGCGGCCCGCGGCCCGCGTTCCCTTGAGCTGTGCGGAGCTTCCTCTCAGCGGCGTCGGCGGTGCTGCTCGTCCTCGTGGCCCTCCTGACGCCGCTGAGCGCGCTCGCCGTCTGGGCCGACCAGGAGATCGGCGACACCGACAGCTATGTCGCCACGATGGCGCCGCTCGCCGCCGACCCCGCCGTGCAGAACGCCGTCGCCGACCGCATCACCGACGAGGCGATGGCGAAGTTCGACGCGGGTCCCTTCCAGGAAGGTGTACGGAATCTGCTGCACGAGGCCGTGTTCTCCTTCTCCGGGACCGACGCCTACAAGACCGCCTGGAACACGGTCAACCGCGCGGCGCACACCGCCGTCGAGCAGGCACTGACCAGCGACAACGGCGACAACGTGAGCATGGACCTGGGGCCCGTCATCGCGCAGGTCAAGCAGCAGCTCAGCGACGAGGGGGTGCCGTTCGCGGACCAGATCCCCGTGGAGCGCACCCCGGTCACGATCCTGGAGTCCGACAAGCTCGGCGTGGCGCGCGAGGTCTTCGACGGGCTGCAGATCGCGGGGGTGTGGCTGCCGGTGGCGACGCTACTGCTCGGGGTGGCGGCCGTGCTGCTCGCCGCACGCCGGGTCCGCGCCCTGATCGGCCTCGGCCTCGCCATCGCGGCGGGCGGCGCGCTGCTGCGCCTCGCGGTCACGATCGGCCACGGCCTCGCCCTGGACGACCTCCCCGCGGACGTGGACCGCCCGGCGGCGGGGGCGGTGTACGACGCCCTGACGGAGACGCTGCGGCCGACATCGTGGTGGGTGACGGGGGTGGGGGTGGGGCTTGCGGTGGGGGCGTGGGGGGTGGGGCGATGGCGGGGGGCGCGGGCTCGAGGTTGTTCCCCCGCCCTGCCCCTTCCCGAACCCGGGGCTCCACCCCGGACCCTCGGGGGGAGGGTCAGTGGGGGCTAGGGCCTGACACCCCTGGTACCAACTGCGAGAGCCTCGGCCGTAGTTGGGAGCGCATCTCGCACGGCGCGACCCGCGCCCCCCGACCCGTCACCTCACGTGGCCGAAAGTCTCCGTGCTCAGCGTCGCGAACTCCTGCGCGTCGTGCGACGAGAAGATCCGGATCAGCCTCGGGTCCGCCCTGCGCAGCTCCCTCAGGCGTTCCAGCTGCGTAAGGCGCTGGCCGTGGTTCTCCGCCAACAGCCGCTGGTGCAGCGCCAGCGGGCGGGGGCACCGCGGCCTGCGCAGGTCCATCTCGCCGTGGAAGAAGTACGCGTCGCCCGCGTGCAGCAGCCAGCGGTCCGGCTGCTGGACCGCCACCGCGCAGTGCCCCCGCGTGTGCCCCGGCAGCGGGACCATCAGGACGTCCGGGAAGCGCAGGACACGGGACGCCGCGAAGCCGTGCCAGTTGGAGTCCGCCGTGTCGTGGACGGTCCAGCGCGGGCCGTGGCTCCACTGCGCGGTGACGTAGCGGCCGGCGTCGAGGCGCGTGTCGCGGCGCATCGCCGCGCGGTACTCGTCGGCCATCACATGCACCCGCGCGTCGGGGAAGTCCGCGAGACCGCCCGCGTGGTCGAGGTCGAGATGCGTGAGCACGATGTCCTGAACGTCGCGCGGGTCGTATCCGAGCGCCCGTATCTGGTGGTACGCCGTGTGCGCCATGCCCAGTTCGGGCCGCATGGTCCGCCGGAAGAACGTGCCGAGCCGCCGCGGGTCGGCGACATCCGCGGAGCCGAGGCCCGTGTCGACGAGGACGAGGCTGCTGCCGGTCACCACCAGCAGGCAGTGGGCGACCAGCGGGACGCCGCCGACCGGATGCATCGGGGCGCAGTCGAGATGGTGGACGGTGGGCACAGACATGCGTGCGCGCCTCCGGCTTACGCGGGGAGAGGGAGGGACGGCGCGAGGCCGAGCCGGGCGGGGACGGTCGCGGGGTCGAAGCGGACGCGCTCGCAGACCAGTTCCTTGCGCCGGCCGGGGAAGGCCGTGCGGGTCACCTCGTAGTAACCGGCGGCCCACGCGAGCCCGTCGAAGACCTGACCCGTGGCGACGATCTCGTACCGGGGGAGACCGAAGGTCTTCCGGGTGTCGTCGTACTCGTGCCGGTTCTCGCTCGCCATGTACGCGAGGACGAGTGCCTCGCGCGCTTCCTTGCTCATCTTCCGGGCCCTCCAGGCCAGTCCATTCCGTACTTACGCCGTAAGTACGGGACCGAGAGAAGCACTTACGCTGTAAGTCGTCAAGGAGTAGGGCACGAGTCCGCGAAACCCACCCAGGAGCCCCCCGATGTCTGACGGAAGATCCCGTCAACACCCCACGGAGCGCAGCACATCCGCCCCTGGCGAGGAGCGGGAACCCCGCGAGCCGCTGTCGCGCGAGCGGATCGTCGAGGCCGCGCTGACGATCATCGACACCGAGGGCGTGGACGCGCTCTCCATGCGCCGGATCGCCACCACCCTCGGTGTCCAGGCGATGTCGCTCTACAACCATGTCGACGGCAAGGCGGACGTCCTCGACGGAGTCACCGAGTTCATCACCCATGACATGCAGCTCTCCCGCCGCTCGGGCGGCGGCTGGGAGGACGGCATCCGTTCGGTCGCCCACGCCTTCCGGCGGGCGTCCCTGCGCCACCCGCGCGCCTGCGAGCTCGTCCTCACCCGCCAGCTCTCCTCCCCCGGCGCGCTCCCCACCATCAACTGCTCCCTCGCCGTCCTGCTCGACCACGGCTTCGACGAGGCCGCCGCCGTGCACGCGCTGCGGCTGCTCATCGCCTTCCAGGTCGGCTCCTTGCTCCGGGAGTTCCATTCGCCCTCCGTCAAGGGGGAGGACCAGTCGGCGGTACGGGAGCGCACCGAGCAGCTCGCGAATTCGGGCTTCCCGGCGGTGGCGAAACTCGCGCCGAAGCTCGCGGTGATCGATCACGATGCGGAGTTCACCTTCGGGGTGGAACTGCTGATCAACGCCCTCCGCCCGTATGCTCCGAAGGAGGACTGACCATCCCGCGGCTCGGAGGCCGGTTGTGAACAGCGCCATCTCGGCGGCGGCCCCGGACGCGGCGGACGCGTCCTTGGGCCCCTCGGACGGACGGCGCGCCGCTGCCTGGCTCGCGGGCCTGCTGCTCCTCGCTCCCAGCGTGGTCGTGGGCTGCCGCGTCGCGGACACCGACGGGATCACGCCCGTCCCCCAGCTGCTCGCCTTCCTGCCCTGGCTGCTGCTGCCCGAGGGAGCCGGACTGCTGCTCGCCCTGCTCGCGCGCTGGCGCACCGGCATGATCTGGGCCGCTGCCGTACTCGCCGTCACGGGGTGGTTCGTCAGGCCGTACGACACCGGGCTGACCGACGATCCGCCGGGGCGGGTCGTCGCCGGCGTCACGGTGCTCACATCGAACATCAAGTTCGGGAACGCCACCGAGGGGCTGCTGGCCACCATCCGCCGGGAAAAGCCCGGCCTGGTCTTCGTCGAGGAATGCTCGCGCACCTGCTTGGACGCCCTCGCGGCCAGGGTCCCGCGCACCGACTACCCGTACCGCAATGTGGTCGAGGGCGACTCGGCCTCCGGATCGGCGATCCTCAGCAAGTATCCGCTGCGCGCGGCGCCGGGGATCGACAGCGAGCTCGCGATGCCCGGCTCGGTCGCGGTCGTCGCCGGGCACCCGGTGAACGTGCAGCTGGCGCACCCCCTGCCGCCGATGCCCGGCGCCATCGGCGACTGGCGCCGCGAACTCGGCCGGGTGCGTTCGTACGCAAGCGGGGTGAAGGGCGAGGCGACGCTAGTGGCGGGCGACTTCAACGCCACCGAGGACCACGCCGCCTTCCGCCACATCCTCGACGCCGGTCAGCTGCGCGACAGCGCCACCCTCGTGGGCGCGGGCCGCACCCCGTCCTGGCCCGCCGCGGTCCGCCGCCCACTGGGCGCGCAGATCGACCATGTGCTGGTCAGCGAGGACTTCTCGGTCCGCTCGGCACGCTTCCTGGACCTGGCGGACACCGACCACCGCGCGCTGCTCGTCGGGCTCGAACTGCACGACGTGCGCTGAGTGCGCGCCCGCGTAAGAGTGGGGTCGTGGGAGTGTCGGTGAGACGCGGGGGGCCGTCCGTCAGCGGGGGGCCGTTCGTCAGGAGGCGTTCCGGATGCGTGCTGTCGCGGTCAGGGCGTTCAAGGCCGAGGCCGAGCTGATCCAGGTACCCAAGCCGGAGCCCGGCGAGGGCGAGGTGCTGGTGAAGATCGCGTACGCGGCCCTCAACCCCTTCGACTGGAAGGCCGCCGACGGAGCGCTCGCCGGCCGGGTCCCGCATGTCTTCCCGCTGGTCATCGGCTCGGACTTCGCGGGCAGGGTGGATGTGGTCGGCCCCGGCGACAGCCGCTTCCGGGTGGGTGACGCGGTCTTCGGCCAGGCGACCAGGCCGCCGGTCGGCACCGGTACGTACGCCGAGTACGTGGTCATGCCGCAGGACGCGGCCATCGCCTTCGTCCCCGACGACCTCCCGCTGAAGACGGCGGCCATGCTGCCCACGGCCGGGATGACCGCCGCGCAGCTGCTGGACGCGGCGGGGGTGGGCGCCGGGCAGTCCCTGCTGCTCATCGGTGCCGCGGGCGGCGTCGGCACCTTCCTGACCCAACTCGCCGCGGCCCGTGGCGTCCAGGTCCTGGCGGCCGTACGTGGCGACGAGCAGGGCCGGATGTCCGCGCTCGGCGCGGCAGCGACCATCGACACCACCTCTCGCGACCTGTCGTCCGCGGTACGGGACGCCTGCCCGGACGGCGTCGACGCGCTGGTCGACCTGGTGTCGGCCGACGCGTCCTCCTTCGCGGCGATGGCCACCCCGGTGCACGCCGGCGGCCGCGCCCTCACCACCCGCGGCGTGGCGGGCGAGGCCCGGCTCCCCGCCGGCGTCGAGGGCATCGACTTCCGGCAGCACCCCTCCGCCGCCCTGCTGGACACCCTGGCCGCGGCCGCCGCCGACGGCTCCCTGACGGCGCCCGTGGACGCCGAACTCCCCCTGGAGAGGGCGCCGGACGCGCTCGCGCAGTCCCGCGCGGGCGGGGCACGCGGCAAGACGGTCTTCGTACTCTGAGAGCAGGAGCCATGGACAACGACCAGATACTCGGCAGCATCAGCGAACTCGTCGCCGAGGAACGCGCCCTGCGGGCGCGCACGTCCGAGGAGCACGGCCTCGACTCCGACCAGCAGGCGCGGCTGCGCGACCTCGAGGTCCAGCTCGACCAGTGCTGGGACCTGCTGCGCCGGCGCCGCGCCAAGGCGGAGTTCGGGGAGGACCCGGACACGGCGAGGGTGCAGCCCGCCGACGAGGTGGAGGGCTACCTGGGCTGACCGCCCGCCTTCCCTCAGGGGAGTAGCGCAGGGGAGTTGCGCAGGCCGCCCACTTCGAGGTCTTTTGATGACCATGGGTGAAGACAAGGGCGGAACTTCCACGAGATCCTCCGGATCAGAGGCGCCGACGGGGCGCCTGTCCCCACCCGAGTGGCTGCTCAAGGGCCTGCGGCCGCAGTCCGCGCCCGTGCCCTGGGCCGCCGTCGCCCGTGCCTCCGTCGCACTCGCCGCGCCGCTCGCCGTCGGGCTCGCGATCGGGCAGCCCATGTACGGCGCGCTGGTGTCGATGGGCGCGCTGTCGGGCGTCATCGGCGACACCGCCGACGCGTACCGGATGCGGATCTTCAATATCGCCGTCCCGCAGCTCTTCGGCGCGATCGGCGTCACGCTCGGCACGCTCGTCTACGGACAGGGCTGGCTCGCGGTCGCCGCGCTGACCTTCGTCGCGCTCGTCTCCGGAATGATCTCGTCGATCGGCGCGGTGGCATCCGTGTCCGGGCTGCTGCTCCTGCTCAACGCGGTGGTGGGCGCGGGGCTGCCGATGCCCGGGCCGTGGTGGAAGGCCCCGATGCTGCTCACGCTCGGCGGTCTGTTCGTCCTCGTACTGTCGCTGCTGGCCTGGCCGTTGCGCGGACGCATGCCGGAGCGGACGGCGGTCGCCGCCACGTACCGCTCGGTCGCCGATCTCCTCGATGCGGCGGGCACGACGGAGTACGACGAGAAACGCCAGGCCGTCACCGAGTCCCTCAACACCTCCTACGACCTGATCCTCGCCCGGCGGGCCCGCGACCACGGGCGGAGCAGCCCGCTCGTACGGCTCCTCGCGCAGCTCAACGTGCTGATCCCGCTCGTCGAGGCGGCGGCAGCGGCGCACCTGTACGGGCGGGCCTCGCGGCAGCCCGAAATCGCCGCGGCCGTACGGGACTTGGCCGACGCGGTCGACCGGGGCCGAGGCGAGGCGCCCCGACTGGAGTTGCCCGAGCCGGAAGGCCCCGCCGACCGCGCCGTCGAAGCCGCGCTGCGGCACGCCGCGGTCGTCGTCCACGAGGCGGACCCCGACCCCTACAACGTCGACGACCGGCTCGGCAGGCCCGCGGCCCTGCGCATCCGCGCCCGCCGCACGGCCCGCGACCTCCTGCTCTCCGAACCGTCCTGGCGCTACGGCCTGCGGCTCGCCCTGTGCATCGGCCTCGCCCAGTCCCTGGTCTCGCTGGTGCCGGTGCCGCGCTCGTACTGGGTCGCCCTCACCGTCACCTTCGTACTCAAACCGGACTTCGGCTCGGTCTTCTCCCGCGCGGTCCTGCGCGCACTCGGTACGGCGGGGGGTCTGGTCGTCGCGGCGGCCGTGCTCTCCCAAGTGCCGCGCGGCTGGTGGGACGTGCCGGTGATGATGGTCCTCGCGGCGCTCGTCCCGGCCTTCTCCGCGAAGGGCTACGCCTTCCAGACGGCGGCCATCACCCCCGTCATCCTGCTGCTCTCCGACGTCCTCAACCACCAGGGCTTCGACCTGGTCCTCCCGCGCCTGGTCGACAGCCTCATAGGCTGCGCGATCGCGCTCGTCGCGGGCTATCTGCTCTGGCCCGAAAGCTGGCACACCCGCATCGGCGACCGGCTCGCGGCGGCGGTGGAGGACACGGCGGGGTACGTGGCGTACGCGTTCGGGTCCGAGTCGGCGGCGGACCAGGCGGAACGGGTGCGCCGGCGACGGCGGATCTACCGCGACCTGTCCTCCGTCCGCACGGAATTCCAGCGCGCCCTGACGGAACCACCGCCGACGGGGGCGCGGGCGGCGGCCTGGTGGCCGCTGGTCGTCGCCGTCGAACGCATCGTGGACGCGACGACGGCGGCGCGGGTACGCGTGAACCACGGGGCGGAGCCGCCGACGCGGGCGGAGGTGTCGGAGATCGAGCAGCAGCTGCGGGAGCTGGCGGAGGGCTTGCGGGCGAGTGAGGTGCTGGTGGAGGTCATGGCGGAGCTGGAGGGGGGCGAGGAGGGGGTGCTGGGGGCGCTGCGGCAGGAGGTGAGAGCGGCGAGGGCGATCGCGTCGCCGGGGGGTTCGGGGTGAGGGGGGTTTGTTTCCCCTACCCGCCCCTTCCCGAAACCGGGGCTCCGCCCCGGACCCCAGGGGGACGTGGGGGCTGACGCCCGCACACCCTCGCGGCAGCTTCGCGCCGCCCGGCGGACCCGGGCCTACACCGTTCCGGTGGGGAGGGGCGGTGCAGGGTCGTCCCCGCGTTTCCAGGGTCCGTGGGTGCCGTGGGCCAGGGGGCGTTGGTGGTTGCTGCCCGGTGGGTGGTCTCGCGGGCGAACCGCCGCGCACCACGGGCTGTCCGGTGGGGAGGGGCGGTGCAGGGTCGTCCCCGCAGGCGATTGGCGGCCAACACCGGGTGCCCCTACGAACCCCTCACCGCCGCCGACGCCGAGGAGTCGAGCCCGGAGGCGACCCGGAACCGCACCCCACGGCACCGGGCACCCCGGACCGCCCAGAGCCCCGCACCCCACGGCACCGGGCGACCCCGAAACCTCAGCGGACCGGGCCGCCGCCACCCTGCAAGCGTTCCATCTCTCGCCGGTCCCTCTTCGTCGGGCGCCCCGCACCCCGGTCCCGGATCGCCACCGGGGCCACGAATTCCCTCGGCGGAGGCGGCGGGCTGTTGTCCACGTAGCACTGGACCGCCACCGGTGGGCCCACCCTCTTGCGGACGGTCTTCGAGACGACCACCACCCGCTCCCGCCCGGCGTGGAAGACCCGCACCTCGTCCCCCGAGCGCACCGCATGCGCGGGCTTGACCCGGTCGCCGTTAACCCGGACATGTCCGGCCCGGCAGGCCGAGGCGGCCTGCGAGCGGGTCTTTGTCAGGCGGACCGACCAGATCCAGGTGTCGACCCGTACCGTTCCCTCGTCCGAAACGTCTGCAGTCATATACCGACTCTACGAGTCCGCCCGCATCGCCCGCACCGGCAATACCTTCGGCGCCCGCCGTGCCGATCACCGCGACGGTGACGCTTCGCAGAGCGGGGACCCCGGCCCATGGCGGCACCCAGCCTCTGGGAGCGGCCCCACCCCCTCACCCCAGCGCACGCATCCGACTACGATGCGCACGTTCTCCCTTCACGGAGGCCTTCTCGCGGGGCCTTCACTCTGCGCGGGCATTCGTTTCTGACGCGCCGACACATGTCGTGTGACACAGGCACATCCGGCACCAGGCATCACCAGGGCATTCGGAGAGTCGCATGCGCACCAACTCCGGCAGAGGGCTTCAGCCCAATGTCCTCGGCACCTTCGACACGATCGTGATGGCCGTCGCGGGCAGTGCCCCCGCCTATTCGATCGCGGCCACCACCGCCGTACTCGTCGCCTCCGTCGGTCTCGCGGGACCCGCCGCGCTGTTCTACTGCGCGATCCCCATGCTCGGCATCGTCCTGGCCTTCGGCAGACTCGGCAGGATCGACGTCAACGCGGGCGCCAGCTACTCCTGGGTGGGCCGAACTGTCCACCCCTTCCTCGGCTTTCTGTCCGGCTGGGCGCTCGTCGTCTCCGCGACGATCTTCATGGTGGCCGGATCGCTGCCCGCCGGCGCCATGACCCTTGCGCTCTTCGACCCGGACCTCGCCGAGAACACCGCACTCGCGACGGCAACCGGCGCCGCCTGGTTCCTGGCGATGCTGCTCGTCGTCGTCGGCGGGGCGCGGCTGACCGTGCGCGCTCAGCTGCTGATGTCCGGCGTGGAGCTGGCGATCCTGCTGTTCTTCGTCGTGGCCGCGCTGCTGCACACCGGCTACGCCGCCGCCTTCGACTGGTCCTGGTTGGGCTTCTCGCACTTCGACGGACCGGCGGGCTTCGCCTCCGGCGCGCTGGTCGCCGCCTTCTACTACTGGGGCTGGGACGTCACCAGCAATCTCAGCGAGGAGACCCGCGACAGCCGCCGCACGGCCGGGCTCGCCTCGCTCGTCGGTCTCGGTGTCGTCTTCCTTCTCTTCGAAGCCTTCACCATCGCCGTGAACATGATCCTTGACCACGAGGACATCCGGGCGGACGGCGCCAATGTGCTGGGCGCGCTCGGGGACGCGATCTGGCCTGGCGTCGGAGGAAAACTGCTGGTCGTGGCGGTGCTGCTGTCCACCGTCGCCACCCTGGAGACCACCCTGATCCAGGTGACGCGCTCACTGTTCGCGATGGGCCGCGACCGTACGATGCCCGCCGCGCTGGGCACCGTGCACCGCCGCTGGAACACCCCCTGGGTCGCGATCGCCGTCGTCGGGGCGGTGGCGCTCGCGATGTTCGTCGCCTCCACCGCGCTGGGCTCGGTCGGCGACGTGCTCTCCGCCGCGGTCTCCGCGATCGGCCTGCAGATCGCGTTCTACTACGGTCTCGCGGGCATCGCCGCGGTCGTCGCGTACCGCAAGACCCTGCTCACCTCCGTACGGGACTTCGTCCTCGGCGGAGCGTGGCCGCTGCTCGGGGCGCTGTTCATGCTCTGGATTCTCGTCGAGGCACTGAGCAGGCTGAGCGCGGCCTCGATCGCGATCGGTATCGGCGGTCTCGCCGCCGGTCTGGTGCCGATGATCCACTACTGGCGGCGGGGGAGTTCGTACTATCGACCCGCCAGACTGGACGCGACGCGGGCCATCGCCGCCGAGGAGCGGTACGCCAACTCCGCCTCGCGGCATACCGACTACGCCGACCAGGCGCTGGCGACGGACTTCTGAGGGACGTGGCGAAGATGGCCGCGCGCCGCCGACGTGGTGGTTTCGTCCCGGACTTCGATCCCGCTTTCGGCGATCGGCCGCTCGCCGACGCCGTGCACGACATCGTGATCGGCCGCTGGCAGGGCGTACGGGATCTGCTGCGCGCCACCGGAGCCGACTGGCCGCTGCGCACCCACCGGCTGCGGCTCCTCGCGCACGCGGCCGCGGGCTCGTCGGCGGTCGAGGCCTGGCGGGCGGCGGAGCCCGGAAGCCCGGACGCGGAGGTGCTGCGGGCGGCGACCGAGGTCGTACGCGTCTTCCACCAGGCGATCGAGTCCGGCCGCAGGGCCGCGCTCGACCAGGAACGGCTCGATGCGACGGTGCTGGCCTGCCTGCGCGCGGCCGATGCCGAGCCGGACGACCCGATGCCGTGGGTGTCGCTGCTGACGGTGGCCCGGCTGTACGAGTCGGGCGTGTCGCGGCGCGAACTGCGCGGCTGGTGGGACGAGTTGCGGCGGCGCGACCCGCACAACATCGAGGGCCATGTGCAGCTGCTGCGCTACCACTCGGCGCGCTGGCACGGCACCCACGGCCGGATGTACGACTTCGCCCGGGACGCGGCGGGCGCGGCGCCGCCCGGGTCGCCGCTGCCGGTACTGGTGCAGATCGCCCGGGTGGAGGAGTACCGCCATGTCACCGAGGGCGCGACGGGTCCTGCGCCGGTACGGGACTTCGGCCGGCACTGGCACCACGAGCTGGCGGTGACCGAGGTACGGCGCACCTGGGACCGCTGGATCGGCGGCCGCGGGCGGGGCCCGGCGGCCCCGGAGGAAATGGGCGAGCTCAACTATCTGACGCACGCGGCCTGTTACGCCGGCCTGGCCGACGAGGCCAGGCAGCTGTTCGGGCTGCTCGGGCGGCAAGCGGCGCGGGTCCCGTGGTCGTACACGGGACCCGCGGCGGAGGAATTCCTGAGGTGGCGCGCACAGGTGCGCGCCACCTCATGACAGGCGTCAGACGCCGATGTCGCAGCCGTCCTTGCGCCAGACGGCGACGACCGCCGGGCGGACGATCTTGCCCGGTCCGTCCGGCCAGACACTCGCGGGCTTCTCGACGGACGCGCCGTCGATCTCGCCCGGGTGCTGGACCGCGACGAGCACTCGGCGGTCCTGGACGAGCGGACCGCAGGTCTCGGCACCGGCCGGAACCGTCAGGAACTGCTTGAGCTCACCGCGGCGCTCGCCCTTGGTCGCCACGCCGAACAGACCGTCGTGCGAGCCGAGCTGGTTGCCGTCCGTCGAGATCCACAGGTTGCCGTGCGGGTCGAAGGCGACATTGTCCGGGCAGGAGATGGGGCTGACCTTGTCCTTCGGGAAGCCCGCGAAGTACGTGGCCGGGTCGTTCGGGTCGCCCGCGACCAGGAAGAGCCGCCAGGCGAAGCCGTCGGACGTCGGGTCGTCCCAGTGCTCGGCGAGCTCCAGGATCTGGCCGTGCTTGTTGAGGTTGCGCGGGTTGGCCTCGTCGGCGGCGGCCTTGCCGGCCTTGCCGCGGTCGGTGTTGTTCGTCAGGACGACGTAGACGCGGCCGGAGCGCGGGCTCGGCTCGATGTCCTCCGGGCGGTCCATCTTGGTGGCGCCCACCTTGTCGCCGGCGAGGCGGGTGAAGACGAACACCTCCTCGGCACTCATGCCGGCCACGTGCGAGACGCTGCCGTCGGGGCCCGCCGTGGCCAGCGGAATCCACTGGCCGGAACCGTCGAACTCGCCGTCGCTCGGCAGCTTCCCGGTGCCGTCGATCTCGGCCGCCGGGGAGTCGCCGGTCAGTTTGGCGACGTACAGCGTGCCCTCGTCGAGGAGCGTCAGGTTGTGCTCACGGGCGGCACGCGAGCCGCCCTTCTTCATGCGCTTGCTCGACACGAACTTGTAGAAGTAGTCGAAGCGCTCGTCGTCGCCCATGTAGACGACCGGGCGGCCGTCGTCGGTCAGCCGCGGCTGCGCACCCTCGTGCTTGAAGCGGCCGAGCGCGGTGCGCTTGCGGGGCGTGGAGTCCGGGTTGTACGGGTCGAGCTCGACGACCCAGCCGAAGCGGTGCGGCTCGTTGGGCTCCTGCGCCACGTCGAAGCGCTTGTCGAAACGCTCCCACTTGCGCTCGGTGGCGGCGGTGCCGATGCCGTAGCGCTTGTCGGTCGTGCTGGAGCCGTTGGCGAAGTACTGGTTGAAGTTCTCCTCGCCGTGGAGCGTGGTGCCCCACGGGGTGGTGCCGCCCGAGCAGTTGTTGAGCGTGCCGAGCACCTTGGTGCCCGTCGGGTCGGCGGACGTCTTCACCAGGGCGCTGCCAGCGGCGGGGCCGGTGAGCTTGAACTCGCTCGTCGCCGTCAGACGGCGGTTGAGCTGGTGACGGGTGACCGCGTTGAGCTTGCCCGTCCGGCGCTCCTCCTCGACCACGACGACGCCGAGGCCGTGCGCGGCCCAGGCGATCTCGACCTGCTCACGGGTGGGGTTGGCCGGGTCGTACCCCTTGAACATCAGGACTTCGTCCGTGTACTCGTGGTTGGCCACGAGCACCTGACGGCCGCGCTCACCGTAGAGCGGGAGCAGCGAGAGGAAGTCGTTGTTGTAACCGAACTGGCCGGCCTGCGCCGCGGCGGTCTGCTTGTCGGCGTCGAAGGCGGGGGCGCCGCGGAGGATCGGCTCGCCCCAGCGGATGACGACGTTCTGCGAGTACCCGTCGGGGACGGTGACCTTGTCGTCCTTGTTCGGCGCGACGGCGGCGAAGCGGAGACCGCGGGCGCCATCGGTGCTGCCCTGTCCGTCGCCGTGAAGGTCGGCGGCAGGGAGGTCCGCGGCGGAGGCCTGCTGGCCACCGGCGCCGATGACGGTCGCGGTACCGGCGGCAGCGGCGACGGTCACCACGGCGGCGGCGCGCATCATCGAGCGCCGCGACAGGGCGTCGGCTATGACATCGCCGACGTACTCGTTGTCACTGGTGTTCGGCACCTCGTGGAAACAGGCGTCGCCACAGCGGAATCGGCAGGTAAGAGCGGAACGTCCGCCCGCGTGGGCGTTCGTGTTCAACAGCGGCAGCAGCTTGCGCACTTCGTCCTCCTCCGGCGCACCCGCGCCGACAATGGTGTCGGAATATGTTCCGCCGCGACGTTAGGGGTAAACGTGCTCAATGTGGCGGCCGGGAAGTGAACGGCGAATGAATGCGGCCCGGCTGAGGCGGGGTTGACATGTGCGGACGCTTGAGGGCCGCCCCTGCCGGAGATCGCCACGGGCGGCGGCTAACCTTACGTGTCCGCCGTGGCCAGGATGCGGAGCGTTCCGGCCACATGCGGACATTCTCCGCACTCAACTCATGCGAAAGGCCTCGCCCATGGGCATTCGGAGCTTGCTGCGCAAGGTGTTCGGACGCGAGCGTTCGGAGCGAGACGAGTCGACGGCAGCCTCCGTCCCGCCCCAGACCGAGCGCTCGGAACCGCGGACCGCGACGGTCCCGTCGCCGTCCCCGGCGGAAAGGGCGGCGGCGGACCTGGTCTCGGCGGCGTTCGACAACCCGACCCCGAAGGTCCCGGCCCAGGCGGCCACCGACCCGGTCAAGCCGCGGCCTGCGGCGCCGGTTACGGAATCGGTGACCCCGGACGCGGAGGTGGCGCCTGCGGAGCCCGAGGCCGCTCCTGCCGCCGAGACTGCCCCTACGGTCGAGCCCGAGGCCGCTCCGGCGGAGCCGACCGCCGAGGCGGAGGCTGCTCGTGCCGAAGCTGAGCCGGTCGCCGAGCCGGAGGCCGCTCCGGCGGAGCCGGTCGCGAAAACCGAGCCGCAGGCCGACGCCGAAGACGTCACCCCGCCCCAGGACGAAGATTCCGTCCCCGTTACCGCGGCCGAAACCGCTCCGGCGGAGCCGGAGAAGGAGGCCCCGGCCGACAGGACCGAACCCGCCCCCGCGGCCCCGGACGCCGAAGCTGCCCCGGCGGAGCCGATTGCGATCACCGAGCCGGTCGCCGCAGCCGAAACGGCCACCGAGGCAGACGCCGAGCCCGAGCCGGTCGCTGCGTCGGCTGCGACCGAGGCCGAGGCCGCTGCGGTGGAGCCGCTTGCTGAGGCCGCGTCCGTCGAGGACGCTCCGGCGGAGCCGGTCGCGAAAACCGAGCCGCAGGCCGACGCCGAAGGCTCGGCCCGGGCCGAGAGCGACGAGCCCGTCGCCGTGACCGCGACCGAGGCCGCCCCGGCGGAGCCGGAGACCGAGACTCCCGCCGCCGAGACCGAACCGGCGCTCGCGGCCCCGGCCGACAAGGCCGAACCCGCCGAGCCAGATACGGAAACCGAGCCGCAGGCGGCCCCCGCCAACGAGCCGGACGCCGCGCCCGAGCCCGTCGCCGAGCCCACCACCCCGCCGGCCGCCAATGCCCCCGCGCACACCCTCGCCCAGGTCAAGGCCCGCGCGCCGCAGCTCGTCGACCACTACAAGGCCGCCGGTGCCGCGCTCAAGAAGCAGCAGCTCACCGGGGTTCGCGCACGGGTGTATCTCGTGCTCGACCGGTCCGGGTCCATGCGGCCGTTCTACAAGGACGGTTCCGCCCAGCACCTCGGCGAGCAGGCCCTCGCTCTCGCCGCGCATGTCGACGAGAGCGCGACCGTCAACGTCGTCTTCTTCTCCACCGAGATCGACGGCACCGGCGAGCTGACCCTCGCCGAGCACCAGGGCCGCGTCGACGAGCTCCACAACTCCCTCGGCCGGATGGGCCGTACGAACTACCACCTCGCCGTCGAGGAGGTCCTCGGGCTTCACGCCAAGGCCGACTCCACCGTGCCCGCGCTGGTGATCTTCCAGACCGACGGCGCGCCCGAGTCGAAGACCGCGGCCACCGCCGCGCTGTCGGAGGCGGCCGACAAGCCCGTCTTCTGGCAGTTCGTCGCGTTCGGCGAGCACGACGCGAAGGCCTTCGACTACCTCCGCAAGCTGACCGCCGGCAACGCCGGGTTCTTCCACGCCGGGCCCGCTCCCCGTGAGCTCCCGGACGCGGACCTGTTCAGCGGCGTTCTGGAGGCCTGGCGCCCCTAGGACGCCACCGGCAGCGACACGGTGACGGCGAGCCCGCCCGCAGGGCCGGGCTCCGCCGTCACCGTGCCGCCGTGGGCCTCGGCGATCGAGCGGACGATCGACAGGCCGAGCCCCGCCCCGGGCCCCATCCGGTCCCGCCCCTCGCCCCGCCGGAAGGGCTCGAACAGCGCCGGGATGTCCGCCGCCGCCACCACCGGCCCCGTGTTCGTCACGGTCAGCAGCCCGCACTCGACTCCGACGTCGGCCGTCCCGTCCGGCACGTTGTACGCGACCGCGTTGGCCACCAGGTTCCCGACCAGCTGCGCAAGCAGCAGCCGGTTCCCGCGCACGACCCCTCCGGACACGGTCGCCGCCGCCTTCACCTCGTAGCGCGCCGCCTCATGCGCCACGACCTCTCCCAGGTCCACGTCCTCCTGCTCGGCCAGCCCCCGCTCGCTCCGGGCGAGCACGAGCAGCCCCTCGATGAGCCGTTCGCTGCGCCGGTTGTTGTCGAGCAACACCCGCTTCACAGCGGCCAGTTCGTCCGGCGAACAGTCCGCGTCCAGCCCTACCTGGATCGCCGTACGCTGTGTCGCCAGCGGCGTACGCAACTCGTGCGAGGCGTTCGCGATGAACCGCCGCTGGCTGTCGAAAGCCTTCTCCAGCCGGGCCAGCAGCGCGTCCAGCGTGTCGCCGAGCTCCTTCAGCTCGTCGTCGGGACCGCTCGCCGCGATCCTCTCGTGCAGCGTCCGCTCCGACAGCCGCCGTGCCTTCGCCGTCATCGCGTGTACGGGCCGCAGCACCCGCCCCGCCGTCCACCAGCCCACCGCGACCGCGCACAGTCCCGTCCCCAGCAGGGCGAACGCCGACCAGATCAGCATCTGCTGCCCCGCCGCATCCCGGACGCTGTCGGTCAGCTGGACGACGGTGACCCCGCGTACGTCCTCCACCGGCAGCGCGGAAACGACGCGCGCCCTGATCGCGGCGACCTCGCTCTCCGTACCGGCGCGGGAGAGCAGATTGACGATGCCCAGCAGCACCGCGCCGAGCACCAGGAAGACCCCGCCGTAGACGAGCGCGATCCGCGTCCGGATCGTCGAACCCGGGCCCATGTAGGGACGGTTCACAGGACGTACCCCACGCCCTGCACCGTACGGATCAGCGCCGGTTCCCCGAGTTTGCCGCGCAGCTTGCTCATACAGACCCGCACCGCGCCCGTGAACGGATCCGTGTGCGCGTCCCAGGCCCGCTCCAGCAGCTCCTCCGCCGAGACCGTCGCCCCGTCCGCCTCCATCAGGATCTGCAGGACGGAGAACTCCTTCGGCGACAGATCGAGATCCCGCCCGTCCCGCTCGGCCGTCCGCCGCACCGTGTCGACCCGTACCCCGTGCCGCTCCAGCAGCGGCGGCACCGGCCTGGCGCTGCGCCGCCGCAGCGCCCGTACCCGGGAGACCAGCTCGGGGAACTCGAAGGGCTTGCCCAGATAGTCGTCCGCGCCCAGGTCGAGGCCCTCGACCCGGTCCTCCATGGACGAGGAGGCGGTCAGCATCAGGATCCGGGTGCGGGACGCGGAGGCGACCAGCTCGCGCGCCACCTCGTCGCCGTGGACGCGCGGCAGATCGCGGTCGAGGACGACGACGTCGTAGTCGTGCAGCCCGAGACAGGAGAGCGCGGCGTCCCCGCTGTAGACCGTGTCGACGGCGAATCCGGCCCGCCGCAGCCCGGTGGCGACCAGCTCGGCCAGGAATTCCTCGTCCTCGGCGACCAGTACCCGCATCGTGTCGTCCCCCAGCTCCGCCAGCTCCCCTGGCTCCCCCTGCACCCTGTGCACCGCCCCTCCTCCCAGGATGCGCCCTTCTTAGGGGAGGGGATGTTTCGCAGACCTCTCCGCGCCGCTTATCGAGGTGAGTGGACGTTGCGCGGGCCGTTAGGATTTCGACCATGGCGGCCACTGGATCCGAGAAGCAGGGGGCGAAGGCGTACTACGTCTCGACCCCCATTTACTACGTCAACGACGCTCCTCACCTGGGCCACGCCTACACGACCGTCGCAGGCGACGTGCTCACACGCTGGCACCGCCAGCGTGGCGAGAAGGTGTGGTACCTCACCGGCACGGACGAGCACGGTCAGAAGATCATGCGCACTGCCGAGGCGCACAATGTCACGCCCCAGGAGTGGTGCGACAAGCTCGTCGAGGAGGCATGGAAGCCCC
The DNA here is from genome assembly GCF_036147535.1 of Streptomyces sp. NBC_00322. NCBI lineage: Bacteria > Bacillati > Actinomycetota > Actinomycetes > Kitasatosporales > Streptomycetaceae > Streptomyces > Streptomyces sp. NBC_00322. The sequence continues at coordinate 4,358,038 of NZ_CP108019.1, forward strand.
TCTGGGAGCATCTGAACATCGCGAACGACGACTTCATCCGTACGACGGAGAAGCGGCACACGGACCGTGTGGCGGAGTTCGTGCAGGACCTGTACGACAAGGACGAGATCTACAAGGGCGGGTACGAAGGCCCGTACTGCGTGGGCTGCGAGGAGTACAAACTCCCCGGTGACCTGCTGGACGGCGAGGGCGAGTTCGCCGGGCAGAAGCTCTGCCCGATCCACAAGAAGCCGGTGGAGATCCTCAAGGAGGAGAACTACTTCTTCAAGCTCAGCGAGTACGGATCGAAGCTGCTGGAGTTCTACGAGGCCAACCCCGGCTTCATCCAGCCCGAGTCTGCCCGCAATGAGGTCGTGAACTTCGTCAAGCAGGGCCTGCAGGACCTGTCGATCTCGCGCTCGACCTTCGACTGGGGCATCCCGGTGCCGTGGGACGAGAAGCACGTGATCTACGTGTGGATCGACGCGCTGCTCAACTACGCGACGGCCGTCGGCTACAACGAGAACCCCGCGAAGTTCGAGGAGACCTTCCCGGCGAACGTGCACCTGATCGGCAAGGACATCCTGCGCTTCCACGCGATCATCTGGCCCGCGATGCTGATGGCACAGGGTCTGCCGGTGCCCGGCAAGGTCGCGTGCAACGGCTGGCTGATGGTCGGCGGCGAGAAGATGTCGAAGTCGAACCTGACCGGCATCAAGCCGCAGGACCTGACCTCGCACTTCGGGGTGGACGCGTACCGCTGGTACTTCCTGCGCGCGATCTCGTTCGGCCAGGACGGCTCGTTCTCCTGGGAGGACTTCACCGCCCGGTACACCAGCGAGCTCGCCAACGACTACGGCAACCTCGCGTCCCGTGTCGCGGCGATGGTCGGCAAGTACTTCGGCGGCGCGCTGCCGGAGGCGACGGCGCCCGGCGAGGCGGAGAAGGCGGTCCAGGAGGGCCTGGCCAGGGCGGTCGCCGAGGCCGACCGGAAGATCGGCGAAGAGCTGGACTTCCAGGGCGGCATCCTGGCGGTCTTCGACTTCGTGAAGCAGGTCAACGGCTACATCACGGAGCAGGAGCCGTGGAAGGTCGCCAAGGACGAGTCGCCCCAGGGCCAGGCCCGTCTCGCGACGATCCTGTACACGGCGGCCGAGTCCCTGCGTGCCGTCGCGGTGCTGCTCAACCCGGTCATGCCCGAGACCTCGCAGGCCCTGTGGGACTCGCTGGGCGCCGAGGCCCCGCTGGGTGCTCTCGCGGACCAGCAGATCCAGCACGCGGGCGAGTGGGGCAGGCTCCCGGCGGGTGCCACGGTGACGAAGGGCGCGGTGCTGTTCCCGCGCCTGGAGGACCCGAAGAAGGACTAGTGCCTGTGTGAAAGGGCCCGGGACCTGCACAGGTCCCGGGCCTTTTTTCGCTTACGTACTTGGGCGGCTCGGCCTCAGCGCCTCAGCGCCTCAGCGCCGCCGCGTCGCCCATCACCACCACCGGCCGCTTCGCCGGGTCCAGCCACACCAGCAGCTCCTTCATCCGGTCCAGCTTCAGCGCCACGCAGCCCTGTGTCGGCCCGCCGTGGTCGACGTGGATCCAGATCCCGCCGCCCTTCTCGTCGCCGAGCGGCCGGGTCCAGTCCAGCGGGGTGGTACCCGGCTCGCGGTTGTAGTTGATGGCCACCACATGGTCGAAGGAGCCTCTCAGCGGCTCGCCCTCGAAGCCGGTGCCGGGAGCGTCGAAGGCCGCTTCCTGGTCGTACGGCAGCCTGGTGCCCGGGTCGGGCAGTTTGCCGCCCGCGTCGGTGAGGCCGAAGACCCCGATCGGCGAGCGGTGGTCGGCGGCCTCGTGGTCGTCGGTCCAGCCGCGCAGGCCGTTGTGCGCCGGCCAGGGATCGGACACGGCCTTCCAGCCCAGGCCGGGGATGCGCTCGTAGAGCGTGGCGGCGGACTGATTGGAGTCGGGGCCCTCGCCGACCACCACGACCGCCTGCTGGGTTGTCTTGGAGATCCTTGCGCGGGTCTGCGGTCCGAGGAAGGGGATCTCCTGCGACCGGACCATCTGCGCCTGGGGGCCGAGGTGCCCGGCAAAACCCGACGAGGCGGCGGCGCCCCCGGATCCCTGCGCGGCCCCGGGCGCCGCCTCGCCGCCGGCGCCCGCGCAGCCGGTGAGCAGCAGACCTGCGACGGCCAGCGCGACCGCCGGGAACAGTCCTGTGCGGAGGGACATGTGCGGGCCTTTCGGTTCGGGAGCCTGAATGTGCTGCTGCTTCTGGGGCGAGGTTCGGGGCGACGTCGGTCCCGGCGACATCAAATCGGATGTATGAGATCATTCGTCGCATTTCGGAAGGAGAATGCGCGGGGCGTCGCCGGAGGCACAGAACCGGAGGCACAGAAAACGCACGAGGATCACAATGTTGGGCGCGGCGTCGCCGCCGATCGGCGCGGTGTACTCCTCGAAGCCGCGGCTGCCGTCTGTCTCCCTACCAAGGGTGAGCAGCGCACCGCCGGACCGCAACTTCCCGTAGTTATAGCGCATCGACAATTGAACTGAAGAAGCGTTAAACGCATGAATAATCGGACATTGTCTTCAAGCTAGGCGTATCCAACGAATTTCTTCATCGTTGGGAGGGCATGGCGACGATGAGCCCGCAGAACACAGCGGTGGCAGAGTTTTACGAGGAGCGGGATCCGGGCTTCGCGCGAGCGTCGGGATACGCGGACTGCTCCGATCTGCTCGACGACCTCTTTGGCGCCCTGGAGCAGATCCAGGCAGATTTCACCCGGCGTTCCGGCGCCGCCCCGGTGCCGATGAGGCGGGCATGAGCGGATATTGGCCCCGTCCCGACGACGGGTTGGGCACGGCTCCGTATCACTATCAGTTTCCGTCGGACGCCCTCGGCGCGGACGTACTCGACCCCACCATCCCCGACGGCCTGGACGTCCATCCGGACACCCATTGGGACTTCGAGAGCGATCTCACCCAGCTTCTCAAGGCCGCGGCCCCCGACCCCGTCGCACCCACCGTCCCGCCCGTCCCGCCCATCCCCCGCAGGCGCGGTGCCCGTCGGCGTCCGAGTTTGCTGGTGCGCTGCGTCCGCCGGATCCGGGCGCCGCGACTGAAGGTGCTGAGCTTGATCATTGCGGCACTGACCGCGGCCATCGTCGGCATGCTGAGCGTGCTCAGCGGGCTGATCGCCTACGATCCGCTGCGCCGCATGGCGTCCCCCGAAGCCCACGGGCTGGCCGGGTGGTGGCCGCTGCTGGTCTACGGGCCGTGGCTGGTGGCGTCGTTGTCGATCCTGCGGGCCGCGCTGCACGACCGCCGCGCCGCACACTCCTGGGCCGTCGTGGTGCTCTTCTCCGCCGTCGCGATGTGTCTGTGCGTCGCCCACGCCCCCAGGGCGCCGATCCCGATGGCGGTGGCCGCGCTTCCGCCCGTGACCGCGCTGCTCTCCTTCCAGCAGCTGGTCCACCAGATCCTGCTCACCAGCCCTTGCCGACGCGCCTCCCGCCAGCGGCACGGGGGGCACGCCGCCGCCTGCTGCTCGGACTGAAGCCGGCGAGGCCCCGGAACCTGGGCGGTTCCGGGGCCCTTCGCGCGTACGGCGTGTGGGCGGCCGAGGTAGGTCAGCTCGTGCCGTCGTGGGTCTCCAGGCGTACGGGGCTCCGCTCGGCGGCGTACCGCCCCCGCCGTCGCCCTCCATACGCAGGCTCGCGTACGAGGACGAACCGGCGTCGCGTCATGTCCCGTTTGTGGGCGGGTCCTTGGGCTTCTGTCATAGCCGGGATGGCAGGGGCGTGGGTGCTGGCTGTGCGTTCCAGTGAACGCGCAAGGGGGCCCCGAACCTTCCGGTCGGGGCCCCTTGCGCCTTGGTGCTACTTGTCCTTGTCGGCAACCGGCTTGCGCAGCGCGATGTTCAGCTCGCGCAGCCGCGCCTCCTCCAGCTCGGTCGGTGCGCCCATCATCAGGTCCTGCGCGTTGCCGTTGAGCGGGAAGGCGATCGTCTCGCGGATGTTCGGCTCGTCGGCCAGCAGCATCACGATGCGGTCGACGCCCGGGGCGATGCCGCCGTGCGGCGGGGCGCCGAACTGGAAGGCGCGGAGCATGCCGGAGAACTCGTGCTCGACGGTCTCCTTGGAGTAGCCCGCGATCTCGAAGGCCTTGAACATGATCTCGGGCTCGTGGTTCCGGATCGCGCCGGAGGACAGCTCGACGCCGTTGCAGACGATGTCGTACTGCCAGCCCAGGATGTCCAGCGGGTCCTGGGTCTGCAGGGCCTCAAGGCCGCCCTGCGGCATCGAGAAGGGGTTGTGCGAGAAGTCGATCCTGCCGGTCTCCTCGTCCTTCTCGTACATCGGGAAGTCGACGATCCAGCAGAACCGGAAGACGCCCTCCTCGAAGTGACCAGCACGCTTGGCGGCCTCGACCCGGACCGCGCCCATGATCTTGGAGACCTCGTCGAAGTCGCCGGCGCCGAAGAAGATCGCGTGGCCTGGCGCGAGCGAGAGACGCTCAGTGAGGACCTTGACGTTCTCCTCGGTGAGGAACTTGGCGATCGGGCCGGTCAGCGAACCGTCCTCGCCGACACGCACCCAGGCAAGACCCTTCGCACCGTGCTCGACGGCGAAGTCGCCCAGGCCGTCGAAGAACTTCCGCGGCTGCGAGGCGGTGTCCGGCACCGGCAGCGCGCGCACGTGCTTGCCCGCGAAGGCCTTGAACTCCGAGCCCTCGAAGACGTCCGTGATGTCGACGAGCTCCAGCTGGGCGCGCAGATCCGGCTTGTCGTTGCCGTACTTGAGCATCGACTCGCGGAAGGGGATGCGCGGGAACGGCGAGGTGACGTGCCGTCCGTTGCCGAACTCCTCGAAGAGCTCGGTCATCAGCTTCTCGATCGGCTGGAAGACGTCCTCCTGCTCGACGAAGCTCATCTCGACGTCGAGCTGGTAGAACTCGCCCGGCGAACGGTCGGCACGGGCGTCCTCGTCGCGGAAGCAGGGCGCGATCTGGAAGTAGCGGTCGAAGCCCGAGATCATCAGCAGCTGCTTGAACTGCTGCGGGGCCTGCGGCAGCGCGTAGAACTTGCCGGGATTCAGCCGGGAGGGCACCACGAAGTCGCGCGCGCCCTCGGGGGACGTCGCGGTCAGGATCGGGGTGGCCATCTCGTTGAAGCCGAGCGCCGTCATCTTGTGCCGGATCGCGGAGATCACGGCCGTGCGCAGCATGATGTTGCGGTGCATGCGCTCGCGGCGCAGGTCGAGGAAGCGGTACTCCAGGCGGCGCTCCTCACCCACTCCGTCGTCGGTGTTGATCTGGAAGGGCAGCTGCTGCGAGGCGCCCAGCAGCTCGACCTCGGAAACCTCGACCTCGATCTCGCCCGTGGGCAGCTCGGGGTTGATGTTCTCGGCACCGCGCGAGACGACCTGTCCGTCGACGCGGACGACCGACTCTTTGTTGACCTTGTCGAGGGCCTCGTAGGCGGCGGTGCCGGGACGGGCGACGAGCTGCGTGATGCCGTAGTGGTCGCGCAGATCGATGAAGAGGATGCCGCCCAGGTCTCGGCGATTGTGCAGCCAGCCGCTCAGCCGGACGTCGGCGGAGACGTCAGAGGCGCGGAGCTCGCCGCAGGTGTGGGACCTGTACCGATGCATCGTCGTTCATCCAGTCTTAGCAATTTGAGAGGGGGTGGGCCCGTCAAGGTTACCGCCCGGCCCCCGTCCGGCTCATTGACATACGCATGCCACCGGCTGGCACGCCCCGGCAGGCGCTCTACGCATCTCCCGCGCCGGAGCCGGAACCCGGGTCGGAGCCCGAACCCGGGTCGGAGCCGGAACCCTCGCCGGAGCCCGCGCCGGCGGAGTAGCGGGTGCGCAGCTCGCCGATCACGCCGAACGCGGCAGCGGTCAGCGGTACGGAGAGCAGCATCCCGAGAATCCCGGCGACGGACGCCCCGGCGGTGATCGCCAGCATCACGACGGCCGGGTGCATCTGGACCGTACGGCTCTGGATCACGGGCTGGAGCACATGCCCCTCCAGCACCTGCACGGCGATCACCACGCCCAGCGCCCACAGCGCGATCACGAACCCGCGGTCGGCGAGCGCGACAAGGACGGCGATCGTGCCGGAGAGGAAGGCGCCGAGGTAGGGGATGTACGCCGCGACGAAGACAAGCGCGCCCAGACCGACCGCTCCGGGGACGCGCAGGATCAGCAGCCCGACGGTGATGCAGAACGCGTCGATGAGCGCGATGAGCGTCGTCCCGCGCATGAAGCCCTCGACCGCCCCGAAGGCCCGCCGCCCCATGGCCTCGGCGGCATCGCCCGTCGAGCGCGGGGCGAGGGACCGCAGCAGACCGGCCGCCTTGTGGGAGTCCCGCAGAAAGAAGAACATGAGCAGCAGCGCGAGCACGGAGGCGGCGATCACCTCCCCCACCACGCTCAGGCCGCTGATCACCCCGGACGCGGCCGTCCCCCCGAACTTGCCGAGCAGTTCTTTCGCGTTCTTGGCGAGATCGTCGAGCGAGGTCCCGGCGGCCCCGAAGCGCTCGGCGAGATCCCGGCCGGCCTGCCGCAGGGAGGCGACGATCTGGTCGCCGCTGTCGATCAGCGCGTGGACGACGATGTACGTGGCCCCACCGATGACGACGACGACCGCCGCACAGGTCAGCGCCGCGGCGATGGACCGGTTCACCTTCATCCGCACCAGCCGCCGGTGCAGGGGCCCGAGGAGGGCGGTCCCGAGCAGTGCGAGCAGCACGGGCGTGACGGCGGTCTTGAGCTCCACGACCAGCCATACCCCGACGGCGGCGACCCCGGCCACAAGGAGCGCGACCACACACCAGGCGGCAAGTCGCCGCACGGGCTCGGGAAGAAGGCTCTGCACGCTCCCACGTGACCACAGCGCGCACAAGCCGTCCCGCCCACCGGGGCCAGGAGGGTGGCACCCCATCAGATACGGCGACCGGCCGGTCCGCGCCCACGTGCCGAAGGGCAGCGGACCGTCAGCCCTGCCCCCCGCCCTGGACCCCTCAGCCCTGGGTCTCCCCGACGCCCGGCTCGCCCAGTCCGTGCACAGCCGGGATCGTGCCGAGACGTCCGGCCTGGAAGTCCTCGACCGCCTGCCTCAGCTCCGCCTGGCTGTTCATCACGAACGGCCCGTAGTGCGCCATCGGTTCCCGGATCGGACGCCCGCCGAGCAGCACGATCTCCAGGTCGCCGGTGTGCGAGCCGTTCTGGGTGTCGTCCGCCCACACCGTGAGCGAGTCGCCGTCGCCGAACACCGCGGTCTGCCCCATCCGCACGGGCCGCCGCTCGGTGCCGACCGCGCCGCGCCCGGCCAGGACGTACGCGAGGCCGTTGAAGTCCTTGCGCCACGGCAGGTCGATCCGAGCGCCGGGCCGCAGAGTCGCGTGGATCATCGTGATCGGCGTGTGCGTGATGCCCGGGCCCTCGTGACCGTTCAGCTCACCGGCGATGACCCGCAGCAGCGCGCCTCCGTCGGGCGAGGTGAGCAGTTGCACCTGGCCGCCGCGGATGTCCTGGTAGCTGGGGTCCATCATCTTGTCGCTCGCCGGGAGGTTCACCCACAGCTGGAGCCCGTGGAAGAGCCCGCCCGACATGACCAGCGACTCCGGCGGCGCCTCGATGTGCAGCAGGCCGGAGCCCGCCGTCATCCACTGGGTGTCGCCGTTGCGGATGGTTCCGCCGCCGCCGTTGCTGTCCTGGTGCACGAACGTTCCGTCAATCAGGTACGTGACGGTCTCGAAGCCGCGGTGCGGGTGCCAGGGCGTGCCCTTGGGCTCGCCCGGCGCGTAGTCCACCTCGCCCATCTGGTCCATCATGATGAACGGGTCGAGGTACTGGTAGTTGATCCCCGCGAACGCACGCCGCACCGGGAAGCCCTCTCCCTCGAACCCGCTGGGCGCCGTGGTCACGGCGAGCACGGGGCGCGACAGAGCATCGGCGGGCGCCGCTACGCGCGGCAGGGTGAGCGGATTCTCGACAGTCACTGCAGGCATGACATGGCCTCCTTGTGCGTCCAGTTTAGTTGAAGACTGAACTTCTTGCCACCTGGAACGCGAGGCGCCCGGGAGGAATTCCCCCCGGGCGCCCTACAGGCAGGCCTGCAGCTCAGCCGTACATCCGCCGCATCGCGAAGTCGACCATCTGCTCCACGGCCTTCGCGTCGAAGACCATGCGGTGGTCGCCCTCCATGTCCAGGACGAAGCCGTACCCGGTCGGCAGCAGGTCGATCACCTCGGCGCCCGTGATCACGAAGTACTTCGACTCCTTGCCCGCGTACCGGCGCAGCTCCTTGAGCGAGGTGAACATCGGGATGACCGGCTGCTGGGTGTTGTGCAGCGCCAGGAACCCGGGATTGTCACCGCGCGGGCAGTACACCTTCGAGGTCGCGAAGATCTGCTGAAAGTCCTCCGCGGACAGCGACGCCGTGGTGAAGGCCCGCACCGCGTCGGCGAGCGAAGGGGGCGACGGCTCGGGGTAGAGCGGCTGCTCCCCGTAGGAGGGCTGCTGCGGTACGTACTGCTGCTGAGCGCCCGGGGTCTGGTCGTAGCCGTACATGCACGCAAGAGTACTGAGTCACAGTTGCCCCGTTAGGGTTGCGTCTTATTACCGACGGGTAGCATCATGGTAGTTACTAACTGGTACGTGGATGAGAAACATCGATCCTTACGGAGCCGTCGCCATGGGGCACTACAAGTCGAATCTCCGCGACATCGAGTTCAACCTCTTCGAGGTCCTCGGGCGCGACAAGCTGTACGGCACTGGCCCGTTCGCGGAGATGGACGTCGACACTGCCAAGAGCATCCTCGAAGAGATCGCGCGTCTCGCCGAGAACGAGCTCGCCGAATCCTTCGCGGACGCCGACCGCAACCCCCCTGTTTTCGACCCCGCGACCAACACCGCGCCCGTCCCGGCGTCCTTCAAGAAGAGCTACCAGGCCTTCATGGACTCCGAGTACTGGCGCCTGGGCCTGCCCGAGGAGATCGGCGGCACCACCTCGCCGCGCTCCCTGATCTGGTCGTACGCGGAGCTGCTCCTCGGCTCGAACCCGGCCATCTGGATGTACTGCTCGGGTCCCGCCTTCGCGGGCATCCTCTTCGAGGAGGGCAACGAGGCGCAAAAGAAGGTCGCCCAGATAGCCGTCGAGAAGCGCTGGGGCTCCACCATGGTGCTCACCGAGCCGGACGCCGGCTCGGACGTCGGCGCCGGCCGCACCAAGGCCATCGAGCAGGAGGACGGCTCCTGGCACATCGAGGGCGTGAAGCGCTTCATCACCTCCGGTGAGCACGACATGGAGGAGAACATCCTTCACTACGTGCTGGCCCGCCCCGAGGGCCACGGCCCGGGCACCAAGGGCCTGTCGCTCTTCCTCGTGCCGAAGTTCCACTTCGACTGGGAGACCGGCGAGCTGGGCGAGCGCAACGGCGTGTACGCCACGAACGTCGAGCACAAGATGGGCCTCAAGGCCTCCAACACCTGCGAGATGACGTTCGGCGACCAGCACCCTGCCAAGGGCTGGCTGATCGGCGACAAGCACGACGGCATCCGCCAGATGTTCATGATCATCGAGTTCGCCCGGATGATGGTGGGCACGAAGGCCATCGCGACCCTGTCCACCGGCTACCTGAACGCGCTGGAGTACGCAAAGGAGCGCGTCCAGGGCCAGGACCTGGTGAACTTCGCGGACAAGTCCGCGCCCAAGGTCACCATCACGCACCACCCGGACGTGCGCCGCGCGCTGATGACGCAGAAGGCGTACGCCGAGGGCATGCGCGCCCTGGTCCTCTACACCGCATCCGTCCAGGACGAGATCGCCCTCAAGGAAGCCGCGGGCGAGGACGCCAAGGCGCTCGTCGCGCTGAACGACCTGCTGCTGCCGATCGTGAAGGGCTACGGCTCGGAGAAGTCGTACGAGCAGCTGGCCCAGTCGCTGCAGACCTTCGGCGGCTCCGGCTATCTGCAGGAGTACCCGGTCGAGCAGTACATCCGGGACGCCAAGATCGACACCCTCTACGAGGGCACCACGGCCATCCAGGGCCAGGACTACTTCTTCCGGAAGATCGTCCGCGACCAGGGCCAGGCGCTGAACACCCTCTCCGAGGAGATCAAGAAGTTCCTGGCGGTCGGCACCGGCGGCGAGGAGCTGGCCCCGGCCCGCGACGCGCTCGCCAAGGCCGCGGTGGACCTGGAGGCGATCGTCGGCACGATGACGAACGACCTCATCGCCACCGGCGAGGACGTCAAGAACATCTACAAGGTGGGCCTGAACACCACCCGCCTGCTGATGGCCTCCGGCGACGTGGTCGTCGGCTACCTGCTGCTGCGCGGCGCGGCGGTCGCGGCGGAGAAGCTCCAGTCGGCCTCCGCGAAGGACGTGCCGTTCTACCAGGGCAAGATCGCGGCCGCGAAGTTCTTCGCCGCGAACGTCCTGCCGGGCGTCTCGGCCGAGCGCGCGCTCGCGGAGACGGTCGACAACTCGCTGATGGACCTGGACGAGGCGGCGTTCTAGTCACGCCGGACCGTCTGTGATGTGGCCCGCCCCCAGTCCTGGGGGCGGGCCACACCCATGACCGGGCCCCGGGATCGACGCGCCGCCGACCTGGGCGCCCCCGATCGGCAGACGGGCGAGGCGTATCCCTCGTTAAGGTGACCCCATGAGCGCGAGAACCGCCCGCTTCGACCGCGGCCACACCGACGACCTGATGTCCTTTCTGGCGGCGAGCCCGTCGCCGTACCACGCGGTCGCGGGCGCGGCCGCGCGGCTGGAAAAGGCCGGATTCCGGCAGGTGCTTGAGACGGACGCCTGGGACGGCACGCACGGCGGCAAGTACGTGCTGCGAGGCGGCGCGATCATCGCCTGGTACGTGCCCGAAGGCGCCGAGCCGCACACCCCGTTCCGGATCGTCGGCGCCCACACCGACTCGCCCAATCTGCGGGTCAAGCCGCTGCCGGACACCGGCGCGTACGGCTGGCGGCAGATCGCCGTCGAGGTCTACGGCGGGACGCTGCTCAACACCTGGCTGGACCGGGACCTCGGTCTGGCCGGCCGGCTCACCCTGCGCGACGGCAGCCACCGCCTGGTCAACATCGACCGTGCGCTGCTGCGCGTACCGCAGCTCGCCATCCACCTGGACCGCTCGGCCAACGACGGGCTGAAGCTCGACCGGCAGAAGCACCTCCAGCCGATCTGGGGTCTGGGCGAGGTCGAGGAAGGCGATCTGATCCGGTTCCTGGAGCAGGAGTCGGGCCTCGACGACGGAGACGTCACCGGCTGGGACCTGATGGTGCACTCCATCGAGCCGCCGTCCTATCTGGGCCGTGACCGGGAACTGGTCGCCGGGCCCCGGATGGACAACCTGCTCTCGGTGCACGCGGGCACGGCCGCGCTCGCCGCCGTCACCGAGTCCGGGGAGCTGCCCTACATCCCGGTCCTCGCCGCCTTCGACCACGAGGAGAACGGCTCGCAGGCCGACACCGGCGCCGACGGTCCGCTGCTCGGCAATGTGCTGGAGCGTTCGGTGTTCGCGCGCGGCGGTGCGTACGAGGACAGGGCGCGCGCCTTCGCGGGCACGGTGTGCCTGTCGTCCGACACGGGCCACGCCGTCCACCCCAACTACGCCGAACGGCACGACCCGACGCACCACCCGCGGGCCAACGGCGGCCCGATCCTCAAGGTGAACGTGAACCAGCGGTACGCCACCGACGGCAGCGGACGCGCGGTGTTCGCCCGGGCCTGCGAGCGGGCCGGGGTGCCGTGGCAGACGTTCGTGTCGAACAACGCGATGCCGTGCGGCACGACCATCGGCCCGATCACCGCGGCCCGGCACGGCATCCAGACCGTCGACATCGGCGTGGCGATTCTGTCGATGCACAGCGCGCGTGAACTGTGCGGCGCGCAGGACCCGTATCTGCTGGCGAACGCCCTCACCGCGTTCCTGGAGGCCTGAAGTCCCCTGGCCCAAGGGCCAGTCGGGGGTTTGCGAAACATCTGCGAAAGCAGCCGTACGCAACGGTGATGACCATGGTTCTCCTCGGTCATCACACGGTGGTCACCCACCGGTCCGGCCCCTCGCGCGGCACCCTGTTCCTCACGCTTGCCTCGGCGGTCGCGGTCCTCGTCGCAGGGTGCTGGTTCGTCATCCAGCGGCATAACGAGCGGCCGCCGTGGGCCGAGGACATCTCGTACGAAGCGGGTTACGTCCAGGGCAGACGGGTCCGGATGTACGACCCGACCGGCCAGGAGGTGAAAAAGCTCCTGGCCGGCGGGTGCGCAGAGATCCGGTCCGCCGGCTGGGGCGGGCGCAAGGCGACGTACGACCCCGGCCTGTGGGTGGACGGCTGCCTGGACGGTGCGGCGGGCCGCCAGCCCCTGCGACAGGGGCTCTTTTACTAGCCGCCGCTGCTACTCCTGGTCCATCCCGGCGAGTACGAGCGGCAGCCGCGCGGCCCCGTCCGCGCTCACCCGCACCGGAACACCCCAGTCCTGCTGGTGCACATGGCAGGCCGGGTACTCGTTCGACGGGTCGTCGTCGCAGGACGCCGCCATCGCCGACACATGCAGCACGCCCTCGGCGACCGCCGGATCGATCTCCAGGTCGCGCGCCAGGTCCGTGCCCGCGCCCTCACCGGAGATCAGCAGCTCCGGCGGGGTCGAGGACACGAGGAGCCGGGTCGACGGCCCGTACCGGGTGTCCAGCTTCTGGCCGGCCGGGGCCTGGAAGACCACGTCCAACCGCAGCTTGCCCGCGGCGACTTCGGTCGCGGCACGCTGGGTGCGGTGGGCGACGGCATCGACGCGTACCGCCTCCTCCGGCAGCCGCAGCCGGGTCAGCCGGTGCCGCGCGGACTCCACCACGACGATGTCCTCGCCCACCAGCACGGCATCGCTCGGCTCCCGCAGATCGGTGGCCAGGGTGGTCACTTCGCCGCTGTGCCCCTCTTGAACAGGAGGTGTGTAGCGGCGCAGCGCGTGGTTGTACGTGTCGCTGACGGCCACCGAACCGTCGGGCAGCGCGGTCACGCCCAACGGGTGCTGGAGCAGGGCCTGTCCGGCCGCACCGTCGCGGTGACCGAAGTCGAAGAGTCCGGTGCCGACGACGGTGTGCACGGCGCCCTCCCGGTCGACGTACCGCAGTGCGCTGGTCTCGGAGTCGGCGATCCACAACCGCTCCTCGGTCGCCGCGAGCCCGGACGGCTGGGCGAACCACGCCTCGGCGACCGGGCCGTCGACCAGGCCCTCGTTGGTGGTGCCCGCGGCCACGCGGACCGTGCCGTGCTCGGGGTCGTACGCCCACAGCTGGTGGACACCGGCCATCGCGATCCACACCTCGCCCTGCCACCAGGCCACGTCCCACGGCGAGGAGAGGTCCACGTCGCGGGCCGGGCCGCTCGTCGGCGAGCCCTGCCACCACTGCCTGCCGGTCCCGGCGACGGTGGTGGTCTCTCCGCTCTCCAGGTCGAGCACGCGCAGGGCGTGGTTGACCGTGTCTGCGACGACGACGCGCCCCCCGGGCAGCAGGGCGAGGCCCTGCGGTTCACTGAACCGCGCCCGCTCGGGGCCGCCGTCGACGAGCCCGCGCTCACCGTCGCCGTACCGCTGGACGACCGTCTCGGCGTCGGCCGCGAGCCGGACCAGCTGATGGCGGGTGGTGTCGGAGACCAGAAAACCGCCGTCGGGCAGCACGAGCGCCTTGCCGGGGAAGCGCAGATGCGTGGCGACCGGCTCGGGCGCGACATACGGCCCGTCACCGCGCCGCAGCGTGCCCTTCGCGGCGTGCTCGGCCTCCAGCTCCTCGACGAGCTTCTCGATGGCGTGCGCATGCCCCTCGCCCGCGTGCTGGGCGACGACATAGCCCTCGGGGTCGATGACGACGAGGGTGGGCCAGGCCCGTACGGCGTACTGCTTCCAGGTGGCGAGCTCAGGGTCGTCCAGCACCGGGTGATGCACCTGATAGCGCTCGACGGCGTCGACGACGGCCTGGTGCTCGGCCTCGTGCACGAACTTCGGCGAGTGGACCCCGATGATCACCACGGTGTCGCGGTGCTTCTCCTCGAGCTCGCGCAGCTCGTCCAGGACATGCAGGCAATTAATGCAGCAAAACGTCCAAAAATCGAGGATAACTATGCGTCCTCGCAGGTCAGCGAGGGTGTACTGGGCGTCGCCGGTATTGAGCCAGCCGCCCCTGCCGATGAGCTCGGGGGCCCGAACGCGTGCACGTGTAGCCATACCCCCATCCAACCGCACGAGACCGGGTACGCATTCCAGCCATGAAATACCTCGTACGCGACAAGATCTTCGCGATCGGTGACGACTACTGGATCGAGGACGAGCAGGGGCGCCGCGCCTTCCTCGTCGACGGCAAGGCGCTGCGGCTGCGCGACACGCTGGAGCTCAAGGACCCGAGCGGGCTTGTGCTGATCACGCTGCGCAAGAAGCTGCTGAGCCTGCGGGACACGATGACCGTCGAACGGGGCGACGCGCCGCTCGCCACGATCCGCAGGAAGCGGCTCTCGCTGCTGCGCAACCACTACCGGGTGACGCTCGTCGAGGGCACGGAACTGGATGTCAGCGGCCGGATCCTGAACCGGGAGTTCGTGGTCGAGTACGACGGCGAACTGCTGGCGCACATCTCGAAGCAGTGGTTCCGGGTGCGGGAGACGTACGCGGTGAATGTCGTCCGGGAGGACGCGGACGCGGCGCTGATGATCGCGGTGGCGGTATGTGTGATCCGCATGGCGGAGAGGGAGCGGGACGGCGACGACGACTAGCTCCGGGGCTCGCCCCCGGACCGCCGCGGCACCTCCAGCCCCAGCCGCCGGTCCTTCAGCGCCGGGAACTGCTCCCGCGTCGTCGTCACCTTCTCCGCGTCCAGCTCCACCCGCAGGACCTCCTCGTCCGGCCCCGCCTCCGCCAGGACCTCGCCCCACGGGTCGACCACGATGCTGTGGCCCGCCTGCTCGACCCCCGCGTGGGTCCCCGCGGTGCCGCAGGCCAGGACGTAGGCCTGGTTCTCGACCGCGCGGGCGCGGGCCAGCAGGGTCCAGTGTTCGCGGCGGCGGGCGGGCCAGCCGGCCGGGATGACGAAGGCCTGGGCGCCGGCGTCCACGAGGCCGCGGAAGAGTTCGGGGAAGCGCAGGTCGTAGCAGGTCGCCAGGCCGACGGTGAGGCCGGGCAGCGGGACGGTGACGAGTTCGTCGCCCGCACCCATCATCACCGCCTCCCCCTTGTCGAAGCCGAAGCGGTGGATCTTGCGGTAGGTGCCGACCAGTTCACCGGCGGGGGAGAGGACGAGGGAGGTGTTGTAGAGGGTGCCGTCCGCGGCCTTCTCGACGACGGAGCCCGCGTGCAGCCACACGCCCGCGTCGCTCGCCGCCTTCGCCATCACCTCGTACGTCGGGCCGGTGACCGTCTCCGCCTCCTCGGCGAAGGACTCGTAGGCGAAGGCGCCGACGGGCCACAGTTCCGGCAGGATCACCAGATCGGCGTCCTGTTGTTCGCGTACCAGCGAAGCGGCCCGCGCCCTACGAGAATTGACTGTTTCGTCCGGGTCTACTGCGATCTGGATGAGAGAGGCGCGCACACTACCACCGTCCTGGCATTCGAGCCGTCAACGCGGGCCTACGATCGTCACACCAAAGCACTGCCGGGGTGCCGCCCGGCAGCGTAACTTAACTGCCGAGCCTCCCACGCAGCCCAGCAGTCAGCAGCCCAGCCCGCGTACCGCAGAACCGCCGAGGGGTCCCGTGACCGTCCATCCCAGCCTCCAGACCTACGCCGACGCCTGGACCCACTCCATCGAATCGATAGCAGAGCTGGTGCAGCCGCTCGTGGAAGGCGAGTGGAACCGGCCGACGCCGTGTCCCGCCTGGTCAGTCCGCGATGTCGTCTCGCACATCATCGGCATGGAGTGCGAGATGCTGGGCGATCCCCGGCCGATCCATACGCTGCCGCGCGATCTCTACCATGTGCAGAGCGAGTTCGCCCGCTACATGGAGATGCAGGTCGATGTGCGCCGGCACCACACGGCGCCGGAGATGACCTCGGAGCTGGAGTACACGATCATCCGGCGGGCCCGTCAGCTGCGCAACGAGAGCCGCGCGCCCCACACCATGGTCCGTGCCCCGCTCGGCGCCGAGCAGACCCTTGAACTCGCCATGCGGATGCGCGCGTTCGACACGTGGGCGCACGAGCAGGATCTGCGGGTGGCGCTCGGCAAGCCGGGCAACCTCGACTCCCCCGGCGCGTACGTCGCGCGGGACTGTCTGCTCGAAGCCCTGCCGAAGGTCGTCGCCAAGGACGCGGGCGCGCCCGCGAATTCGGCGGTCGTCTTCGATGTGCACGGTCCGGTGGAGTTCCTGCGGACGGTCCGGGTGGACGCGGACGGCCGCGGCACGGTCGACGGCGCGCCCTCGCTCGGGCCGGTCGTGACCCTCGCCATGGACTGGGAGACCTACGTCCGCCTGGCGTGCGGGCGGGTGCGGGCGGCCGCGGTGCAGGACCGGGTCAAGGTGGACGGGGACGCGGAGCTGGGCGCGGCGATCCTGCGGGAGTTCGCGGTCACGCCGTAGCCGAGGAGCCGGGCGCGCGTGGCACCCGTCTCGCGCGCGCCGCAGGGTCACGCCGGAGGGTGCGCGCCGAACCGGTCGCACCGCCGAGGGTCCGCGCCGTCACGCCGGTACGTGCACGGCCTCCACCCGGCTCGCCACCAGCCGTTCCCGCTCCCGCCGCACGGTGCGCGCCCGCAGCCGCAGGATCTGCCCGATCCCGACGGCCTCCAGCACGAACACCGACGAGAACGCGATCCGGAAGTTGTCGCCGGTCGCGTCCAGCAGCACCCCGACCGCCAGCAGTGTCGTCATGGAGGCCACGAAGCCGCCCATGTTGACGATGCCCGACGCCGTCCCCTGCCGCTCCGGGGGATTGGCGGGGCGGGCGAAGTCGAAGCCGATCATCGACGCGGGCCCGCATGCCCCGAGCACCGTGCAGAGTGTGATCAGCAGCCACATCGGGGCATGGTCGCCGGGGTACACGATGGTGGTGGCCCACACGAGTGCGGTCGCCCCGACCGTGCCGAGAGCGAGCGGGACCCGGGCCGCATGGTGGCGCGCGATGATCTGCCCGTACACGAGGCCCACCATCATGTTGGAGAGCACCACCAGGGTCAGCAGCTCGCCCGCCGTCTCCCGGGACAGGCCCTGCGCCTCGACCAGGAAGGGCATCCCCCACAGCAGCAGGAACACCATCGCGGGGAACTGGGTGGTGAAGTGCACCCACAGGCCGAGTCTGGTGCCGGGCTCCCGCCAGGACTGGGCGATCTGCTTGCGTACGAAAGCCGATCCGGCGTGCTGGGCGGGCGGTGGCTCATGGCCCTCGGGGTGGTCCTTGAGGAAGAGCACGAGCAGTACGAGCACGACCAGTCCGGCCGCCGCGCTGCCCGCGAAGGTGGTGGTCCAGCCCAGGCCGTGGAGCATCCGGGCGATGACGATGGTCGAGACGAGGTTGCCCGCCATCCCGAAGAGCGCGGCGACCTGCCCGATCAGCGGTCCGCGCCGCGCCGGGAACCAGCGGGTGCCGAGCCGCAGCACGCTGATGAAGGTCATCGCGTCGCCGCAGCCGAGGAGCGCACGCGAGGCGAGGGCCGTGCCGTACGAGGGGGAGAACGCGAAGCCCAGCTGCCCGGCCGTGAACAGCACCACGCCGATGGTGAGGACCTTCTTGGTGCCGAGGCGGTCGACCAGCAGGCCGACGGGTATCTGCATCCCCGCGTACACGAGCAGCTGGAGGATGGAGAAGGTGGACAGCGCGGAGGCGTTGACGTCGAAGCGGTCGGCGGCGTCGAGGCCGGCGACGCCCAGGGACGTACGGAAGGTGACGGCGACGAAGTAGACCGCGACGCCGATGCCCCAGACCGCGGCGGCCCGCCGTCCGCCGGGTGGATCCCCCGGCAGGGCGACGGCGGAGGCGCTCATCGGACCTCGCCCCGCGCCAGGTTGCTGAACCAGCCGACGTGCCGGTGGACGAGGGCGGCCGCCGCGTCCGGGTCTCCGTCACGCAACGCCTCAAGGATCTCGCTGTGCTCGGCGACGTTCTTGGCGATCCGGTCGGGGTGGGAGTGCATGACGGCGACGCCCATCCTCAGCTGCCGGTCGCGGAGTTGGTCGTAGAGGCGGGAGAGGATCGCGTTGCCCCCGCTGCGGACGATCTCGGCGTGGAAGCAGCGGTCGGTGACGGCGACGGCGGCCAGGTCGCCCTCCTCGCCCTGTCGCTTCTGCTGTTCGAGGAGCTCTTCGAGGCGGGCGATCAGCTGCGGTGAGGCCGGTACGGCCTTGCGGGCGGCGTGCTCCTCGACCAGCAGCCGGGTCTCGACCACATCGGCGATCTCCTGTGCGGAGACGGCGAGGACCAGGGCGCCCTTCTTCGGGTAGAGCTTGATCAGCCCTTCGACTTCCAGCTTGAGGAGCGCTTCGCGCACGGGGGTGCGCGATACGCCGACGGCGTCGGCCAGTTCGCCCTCGGTGAGGAGGGTTCCGCCCTCGTAGCGGCGGTCGAGGACGGCCTGCTTGATGTGGGTGTAGACGCGTTCTGCGGCAGGGGCGGCGGCGGGCATGCGCACAGCTTAGATACAACACAGGTGCATCAGGAAGCCGCGTCCACGATGCAGGACGGGCAAGGGGTTTGAGCGCCCGGAACAAGAAGTACGCAACTTCCGTACATCCATTCACTCCGCTCGCGAGTCTCATGTCGGGACCCTGTTTTCCCTGGGCCCCATCGACTTTGAAAGTCACGGGATTTAACGGACTTTCGACGCAAACGCGACTATCGGAGCGTTCCCTTTGATACTCAAAAGCAAGGGCCTGCGCAGAGCCGCCGGCGTCGCCCTCGCCGGCGGCCTGCTGATGGCGGCCTCACCCCTGGTCACGACAGCCCAGGCAGCGGTGCCGATCCCGACCATCAGCGCCAAGGGCGGCTTCCTGCTCGACCAGGCGGACGGCAAGCCGATCTACGGCAAGGCCAACAACACCCGCCGCCAGATGGCGAGCACGACGAAGCTGGTGACGGCCATCACGGTCCTCACCCAGCCCGGCGTGGACCTCAACAAGAAGGTCACCGTCAAGCAGGCGTACCGGGACTATGTCGTCCGGCAGGGCGCGAGCACCGCGGACCTGCGCACCGGTGACAAGCTGACCGTCCGTCAGCTGCTGTCCGCGATGATGCTGCCGTCCGGCTGCGACGCCGCGTACGCCCTCGCCGACGCCTACGGCACCGGGACGACGACCGCCGCGCGCACGTCCTCGTTCATCGGCAAGATGAACGCCAAGGCCAAGCAGCTCGGCCTGGTCAACACGCACTTCGACTCGTTCGACGGCATCTCCGCGGCCGGCGCCAACTACACCACTCCGTGGGACCTGGCGAAGTTCGCGCGCCACGCGATGAGCAGCGCGACCTTCCGCGATGTCGTCAAGGCCACGTCGTACAAGACCGTCGCGACGACGAGCACCGGCGCCACCCGCACGTACACCTGGTACAACACCAACACGCTCCTCGGCTCGTACAGCGGGGCCATCGGCGTGAAGACCGGCACCGGCACGGCTGCCGGCCCCTGCCTCGTTTTCGCCGCCACCCGCGGCACGAAGACCTACGTCGGCGTCGTCCTCGCCAGCTCCAGCGTCACCGAGCGCACCAAGGACGCGGCGAAGCTGCTGGACTTCGGTTTCGGCTCCACCACCGCCGAGACGATGACGGTTCGATCGCTCCCGGCCGGCGCTCAGCGCGACTGACGCACCGGTGAAACACGAGGTCCCGTGACGCATCGCGTCACGGGACCTCGGTGTTCCGGGCCGTCAGGCCGTCAGACCGTCAGGCCCAGGTGATCAGCCGCTTGGGCTGCTCCAGGATCGCCGCGACGTCCGCGAGCACCTTGGAGCCCAGTTCCCCGTCGACCAGCCGGTGGTCGAAGGAGAGCGCGAGCGTGGTGACCTGCCTCGGCTTGACCTTGCCCTTGTGGACCCAGGGCTGGAGCTTGATCGCGCCGACCGCGAGGATCGCGGACTCGCCCGGGTTCAGGATCGGCGTACCGGTGTCGACGCCGAAGACGCCGACGTTGGTGATCGTGACCGTGCCGCCCTGCATGGCCGCGGGAGTGGTCTTGCCCTCGCGGGCGGTGGAGACCAGCTCGCCGAGCGCCTGCGCCAGTTCGGGCAGGGTCTTGTCGTGCGCGTCCTTGATGTTCGGCACGATCAGACCGCGCGGCGTGGCCGCGGCGATGCCCAGGTTGACGTAGTGCTTCTGCACGATCTCCTGGGCGGCCTCGTCCCAGGCCGCGTTGACGGCGGGGTTGCGCTTGATCGCGACCAGCAGCGCCTTGGCGATCAGCAGCAGCGGATTGACCCGCAGCCCCGCCATGTCCTTGTCGGCCTTGAGCTCGTCGACGAGCTTCATCGTCCGTGTCACGTCGAGCGTGATGAACTCCGTGACATGCGGCGCGGTGAAGGCGCTGCCGACCATCGCCGCCGCGGTGGCCTTGCGTACTCCCTTGATGGGGATACGGGTCTCCCGGGCGCCCGCCACGACAGGCTCGGGCGCGGGCTGTGCGGCGAGCGCGGGCTCGGCCCGGACCGGTGCGGGCGCCGGAGCCGGGGTGGCCGCCGCGTGGACGTCCTCCCGCGTGATGACTCCGTCGGGCCCGGTCGGGGTGACCGTCGCCAGATCGATGCCCAGGTCCTTGGCGAGCTTGCGGACCGGGGGCTTGGCGAGCGGGCGGGCCGGGCCGGTGACGAGGCCGTGGCCGTTCATCTCGGCCTGGATCGCGGTGGCCGCCGCGGCCTGCTCCGGGACGGCGGACGTGCCCTTGCGGGCGCGGCGCTTGGTGGAGGTCTCGGCGACGCCGTAGCCGACGAGGACGGGCGTGCGGCCCTTCGGCTCCGCCTCCTCGGCGGGCGTCTCGGCAGGGGTCTCGACGACGGGAGCGGCAGCGGCCGGGGCCGCGTCACCGCTGCCCGGCGCCACGTCGATCGTGATGATCGAGGTGCCGACGTCGACGGTCGTGCCCTCCTCGAAGCGCAGCTCGTGCACCACGCCGTCGTACGGGATCGGCAGCTCGACGGCCGCCTTGGCCGTCTCGACCTCGCAGACGACCTGGCCGTCCGTCACCGTGTCTCCGGGCTGGACGTACCACTTGAGGATCTCGGCCTCGGTGAGTCCCTCGCCCACGTCGGGCATCTTGAACTCTCGGAAGCGGAGCGAAGTGTCTTGAGTCATGGTCACGGCACTCCTCAGTACGCGAGCGAGCGGTCGACGGCGTCCAGCACCCGGTCAAGTCCCGGAAGGTACTCCTCCTCGAGCCGTGCCGGCGGGTAGGGGGCGTGGAAGCCGCCGACCCTCAGCACCGGGGCCTCCAGGTGGTAGAAGCACCGCTCCGTGATGCGAGCGGCGATCTCCGCGCCGGAGCCGTAGAAGACCGGGGCCTCGTGGACGACGACGAGCCTGCCCGTCTTCTCCACGGAGGTCTGGATGGTGTCGAAGTCGATCGGGGACATCGAGCGCAGGTCGATGACCTCCACCGACTTGCCCTCGTCGGCGGCCGCGGCCGCCGCTTCGACGCAGACCTTCACCATCGGACCGTACGCCGCGAGTGTGAGGTCCGAGCCCGCCTTGACGACGCGGGCCCTGTGCAGCGGGCCCGGGATGGCCTCGGTGTCGACCTCGCTCTTGTCCCAGTAGCGCCGCTTCGGCTCGAAGAAGATGACCGGGTCGTCGCTCTGGATCGCCTGCTGGAGCATCCAGTACGCGTCCGAGGAGTTGGACGGCGAGATGACCTTGAGGCCCGCGACATGCGCGAACAGGGCCTCGGGGGACTCGCTGTGGTGCTCGACCGCGCCGATGCCGCCGCCGTAGGGGATGCGGATGACGACGGGCAGCTTGATCTTGCCGAGCGCGCGGGCGTGCATCTTCGCGAGCTGCGTGACGATCTGGTCGTACGCGGGGAAGACGAAGCCGTCGAACTGGATCTCCACGACGGGCCGGTAGCCCCGCAGCGCGAGACCGATCGCCGTGCCGACGATGCCGGACTCGGCGAGCGGGGTGTCGATGACCCGGTCCTCGCCGAAGTCCTTCTGCAGTCCGTCGGTCACCCGGAAGACGCCGCCGAGCTTGCCGACGTCCTCACCCATGATCAGGACCTTGGGGTCGGTGTCGAGCGCCTTGCGCAGCGACTCGTTGAGCGCCTTGGCGAGGGGAAGCTTCTGTACGGCCATGATTAGTTGCCCTCCTCGGCGAAGGACGCCTGGTACGCGAGGAACTGGGCGCGCTCCTCGTCGACGAGGGCGTGCCCGTCGGCGTAGACATTCTCGAAGATCGCCAGATGGTCCGGGTCGGGCATGGCCCGCACCGCCTCACGCACCCGCTTGCCGAGCGTCTCGCTCTCCTCCTCCAGGGAGGTGAAGAACGCCTCGTCGGCGTGGCCGGCGTTCTCCAGATACGTACGCAGCCGCAGGATCGGGTCCTTGGCCTCCCAGGCCTGGCGCTCCTCGTCCGCCCGGTACTTCGTCGGGTCGTCCGAGGTGGTGTGCGCGCCCATCCGGTAGGTGAACGCCTCGACCAGGGTCGGGCCCTCGCCGCGGCGGGCGCGCTCCAGCGCGGAGCGGGTCACGGCCAGGCAGGCGAGTACGTCGTTGCCGTCGACACGGACACCGGGGAAGCCGTAGCCCTGGGCGCGCTGGTAGAGCGGCACACGGGTCTGCTTCTCGGTCGGCTCGGAGATCGCCCACTGGTTGTTCTGGCAGAAGAAGACGACCGGGGCGTTGTAGACCGCGGAGAACGTGAACGATTCCGCGACGTCGCCCTGGCTGGACGCGCCGTCACCGAAGTACGCGATCACGGCGGAGTCGGCGCCGTCCTTGGCCACGCCCATGGCGTAGCCGGTGGCGTGCAGCGTCTGCGAGCCGATGACGATCGTGTACAGGTGGAAGTTGTTGGTGGTGGGGTCCCAGCCGCCGTGGTTCACACCGCGGAACATGCCCAGCAGATTGGTCGGGTCGACCCCGCGGCACCAGGCGACGCCGTGCTCGCGATAGGTCGGGAAGACATAGTCGTCGTCGCGCAGCGCCCGGCCGGAGCCGATCTGGGCGGCCTCCTGGCCCAGCAGCGACGCCCACAGACCGAGCTCGCCCTGCCGCTGAAGAGCGGTGGCCTCGGCGTCGAAGCGCCGCGTCAGGACCATGTCCCGGTACAGCCCGCGCAGCTCGTCCGGGGTCAGGTCGATCTCGTAGTCCGGGTGCTCGACGCGCTCACCCTCGGGCGTCAGCAGTTGTACGAGCTGGGGCTCAGAACTCTGCGGCTTCTTCGCGGCGCTCACGCGCTTGCTGCTGCGTCGCGGTTTGCTCGCGGCAGTGCTCTCCACGGTCACGTGCGTGCTCCTCCGTCGGTCCGGCCCCCGGGGTTGCCGGTGTGGCCAGTGCGGCTCGCCTATTTCCGTACCCGTGCACGGGGTGGGTGCCGCTCGGCCGGGAATCAGGCGTGACAGGTGCCCCGGCGAGCGCCCTGCCAAAGGCACGTTACCCAGTGGGTCGCACTCCTGCGAAACCCCACTTGACCTGCGATTTTGCTTGGATTTCCAAGTAAATCGAGAAATGCGGGAACAACCACTGGTCACAGCCTTGCAGGCCGCCGGAACACCGGCACGTTATCCCGGGCACCCCGGGCACGGGAAGAGTAGATGTGTGACAACCCTTTTGTTCGCGAAGAGGTAAAAATCACTGTATTCCAAGGCAATGAGCTGCTGGCGGCGGTACGGGAGGTGGCGGCCGTCCGCCGCATCCGCGCCCAGCGCCCGGTGCCACCGACGCCGTCCGGTCAGAGCTCACCCGTTCGGGTTCATATACATCGAGCCGCGGTTCGCCACCGCACATATGCTGGATTATCCCGAAGAGCATCCCGCCGGCCACGCTGCGTGATCTAACATCTGGCGAGTGCCGCGCTCATCTGCAACTGCCCCACCCGTCGGTGTCCTGCTGCGCCGTTACGAGAACCCGGGCGAACCACTCTCCTGCGAGCCCGTCACACAGGGGCTCCTCAACCGCGGCTACCGGCTCGCCACCACCCGTGGCGCGTACTTCCTCAAGCACCATCTCGACGGCGACCACGAGGCCATCGCCCGCCAGCACCGGGCCACCCAGCGGCTCCAGGAGCTCGGTGTCCCGGTCGCCCCGCCCGTCGAGGACGCGCACGGCGACACGGTCGCGGTGATCGGCGGACGGTGCTACGCCCTGCACCCCTGGATCGAGGGGCGGCACCGCGACGGCGCGCAGCTGACGACACCCCAGTCCCGGCGGCTCGGCTCCCTCCTCGGTCGCGTACACACGTGCCTGGAGCAGGTCATGGAGGTGGACGCCACCCACCGCGGTCAGCACGAGAGCGCCGACCCCGAGGAGACCTTCACCCTCATCGACGAACTGCTGGCCCTCGCCCGCGCCGCCCGCCCCCGGGACGCCTTCGACAATCTGGCCGAGCGCCGGCTCCTCGAACGGCGCGCGCTCCTGGAACGCCATGCCGACCGCAGACCGCCCCCGGCCTCCCCGGGCTGCTGGGTGCACGGCGACTTCCACCCGCTGAATCTGCTCTACCGGGGCGCGGAACCGGCCGCGATCGTCGACTGGGACCGGCTGGGGGTGCACCCGCGTGCGGAGGAGGCGGTGCGGGCGGCGGCGATCTTCTTCGTCCAGCCGGCCGGTGAGCTGGAGCTGGGGAAGGTACGGGCGTACGCGCGCGCCTACCGCCGGGCGGCCGGCGCGGACGCGGCCGAACTGGCTGCCGCGGTGCACCGGGTGTGGTGGGAGCGGCTCAACGACTTCTGGATACTGCGCTGGCGCTACCAACTGCACGACCGAAGGGCCGACCCGCAGTTTCCTGCGGCGTCGGCCCTGGCGGTGTGGTGGACGAGGGAGTACGAGGCGGTACGGGATGCCTTCGCCGGCTGAGACCCGGCTGGGGCGTGTTTGAGAAGTAGCGCCGTCCGCCCGCAGGGCGGGCCCCGCGGCGTCTGGTGCGTGCAATCGCAAGGCGGAGGATCGCCCTCGTACTGGACGTACTTGGGCGACTGACGACAACACCGCGAGTGCGCGTGCCAGGCGTCGCGGGGTGGGGGTACCTCCCAGGCGAAGCTCTGGGGGAGGGACTTCTCAAACACGCCCCAGCTCAGCCCCTGGGTGTCCGTCAGCCGGCGCCCGGGTCGCCCGGGTTCCCCGTCTGACCGTCCGTCGGATCCGCCGTCGTGGGCTGGTCCGTGGGATCCGTCGGCTGGTCCGTCGGCTCCGTCGGCTGGTCCGTCGGATCTGCCGTCGTCGGATCGTCCGTCGGCGTCTGCGGATCGCTGGGCGTGAACGACGGCGTGTACGAGGGCGTGTACGACGGCTGCTGCTCGTCGCCCGTCGGGTCCGTCTCCTCGCTCTGCTCGGTGTCCTCCTCCGTCGGCGTCGGCGTGGTGTCCGGCGTCGACGGGGTCTCGGAGACCGTCGTGTTGGGCTTCTGGTCCGTGTTGTTGCCGTTCGCCTTGTTCAGCGCGAACGCGACACCAACGGCGATCGCCAGCACGGCGAGCACCGCGAGCAGCCACATCTTGCCCCGGCCGCCGCGGCCGTCCCGGCCGCCCCCGTGACCGCCGTCGTACCCGCCGTCGTTCGGGTTCATCGGGGGCAGGATCGGACTCTGCGAGGTCTCGCCGTGCACCGGGTGGTGCATCGGGTGGTGCACCGCGGTCGGCGCGGTCGTCCCCATCGCCGGCGTGAATCCGCCCTCGTGCAGGTCGACGGGTCCGGTGTTCCAGGTACCGGTGTGGCTGCCCTGCTGCTGAAGCATCTGCAGCCCGTACTGCACCAGACCGCGCATCTCCTCCGCGCTCTGGAACCGGTCGTCCGGGTCCTTCGCGAGGGAGCGCATCACCAGTCCGTCGAGCTCCGGCGGCACCACGTCCGAGATCTCGGACGGCGGCGACGGAATGTCCTGGACGTGCTGGTAGACCACCGACAGCGGCGTCTCACCGGTGAACGGGGGCCGCAGGGCGAGGAGTTCGTAGAGCAGACAGCCCGTCGCATACAGATCGGACCGGTGGTCGACGGCCTTGCCCAGCGCCTGCTCGGGGGAGAGGTACTGAGGCGTGCCCATGACCATGCCGGTCTGGGTCATCGTCGACTGCGCGCCGTGCAGAGCGCGCGCGATACCGAAGTCCATCACCTTCACCGCACCGGAGTTGGTGATGATGACGTTCGCGGGCTTGATGTCACGGTGCACGATGCCGTGCTGGTGGGAGTACGCGAGCGCCTCCAGCACACCGGAGACGATGATCAGCGCCTGCTCGGGCGGCGGAGCCTCCGCGTTGACCAGCAAGTCGCGGATGGTGCGCCCTTCGACGAGCTCCATCACGATGTACGGGACGGTCTGCATGCCGACGACGTCCTCGCCGGAGTCGTATACAGCTACCACCGCATGGTGGTTGAGGCCGGCGACCGACTGCGCCTCGCGCGTGAAGCGGGCCTTGGAGACCGGGTCCTCGGCGAGATCGGATCGGAGCAGCTTGACCGCGACCGTGCGGCCGAGCCGTACGTCCTCCGCCGCGAACACCTCGGCCATACCGCCGCGTCCGAGCTGGTGGGTCAGGCGGTAGCGGCCGTCGCCGACCAGTCCGCCGATGCCCCAGTTGTCCGCCGCATCCGGCACTCCGCCGCCGCCTGCTTCGGGTTCGGGTGCCATCAGTCCTCGCCGTCGTATCTGTCCGCGTGCACTGTGTGTACTGTGCGTGCGGGTGTTCGCTTAAGTCCTCAGGGGTCCTCTGCCACGTCACGCTACAGCCTTCGCGGGGCGCGCCGGTTCGAGAGGGACCGGCCATCAAACCGCTGCCGCCGCGGCCGCGCAAATTCCATGCGGTTCCTGTAACGCTTCCGAGACGCTTCTTGTGCGTACGGTCACGGAACGGGCACCCGGCTTGACGTGTCTGTGCCCTCGGGCAGACTTGGCCCGTAAATACGGATCACGGGAATGCGGATCGCAGGCATCGCGGGCATCGCGGCCTTCGCGCCGAGGGGGAAGCAGAGCATGAGCCACGACGGCGCACAGGGCCGCTATGCGGGAGGTTCGGTCGCCGGCGGGCGTTATCAGCTGCGCGACCTGCTCGGCGAGGGCGGCATGGCCTCCGTATATCTCGCGTACGACTCGGCGCTCGACCGCCAGGTCGCCATCAAGACGCTGCACACCGAGCTCGGACGCGAGCAGTCCTTCCGTGAGCGGTTCCGGCGCGAGGCGCAGGCCGTCGCCAAGCTGTCGCACACCAACATCGTCTCGGTCTTCGACACCGGCGAGGACGAGCTCGACGGCTCGCTGATGCCGTACATCGTCATGGAGTACGTCGAGGGCCAGCCGCTCGGATCCGTACTGCAGGCGGACATCGCGCAGTACGGCGCGATGCCGGCCGACAAGGCGCTGAAGGTGACGGCCGATGTGCTGGCCGCGCTGGAGACCAGCCACGAGATGGGCCTGGTCCACCGCGACATCAAGCCCGGCAACGTGATGATGACCAAGCGCAATGTCGTGAAGGTCATGGACTTCGGCATCGCGCGCGCCATGCAGTCGGGCGTCACCTCGATGACCCAGACCGGCATGGTGGTCGGTACGCCGCAGTACCTGTCGCCCGAGCAGGCGCTGGGCCGCGGTGTGGACGCCCGGTCCGACCTCTACTCCGTCGGCATCATGCTCTTCCAGCTGCTGACCGGCCGGCTGCCGTTCGACGCGGACTCGCCGCTGGCGATCGCGTACGCGCATGTGCAGGAGGAGCCGGTCCCTCCGTCCACGATCAACCGCTCCGTCACCCCCGCGATGGACGCGCTGGTCGCACGGGCACTGAAGAAGAACCCGAACGAGCGGTTCCCCAGCGCCGCCGCGATGCGCGACGAGTGCGCGCGAGTGGCCGGCGCCGGACAGACGGGCGCGCCGGTGATCATCGGCGGCGCTCCGACGACGAGTGGCGCGGGGGTGGGTTCGGCGGTCTTCCCGCCGCTGGACCAGTCGGCTCCGGCGCCGCAGAGCGTGCAGACGCCCTACCAGCCGGGCCCGTACGGCCCGCCGACTCCGGCGCCGCACTACGGGTATCCGCAGACGCCGGCCCCGGTAGGGGCGTACCAGGCGCCCGGTCAGGCGGTCTCGACGCCGCCTCCGTACTCCATCTCTCCGCAGACCGCGGTCCCGGGCGGCAGCGGCGGCAACCGCAGTGGCAAGCGGAACATGCCGGTCATCGTGGGCGCCATCGTGGTGTCCCTGCTGGCGGTCGGCGGCCTGATCACGGCGATCGTGCTGAACAAGGACGACCCGGGGGGCGACAACACCGGCGGGGACCCGAGTTCGAGCGAGTCGGCGGCTGCGGACGGGGCCCTGGCGCCGGACCGGACCCGGACGATCGACAAGACGAAGTGCTCGGATGCCATGGAGGACGGCAACGATCCGTCGAAGGTCCAGGCCCCTCAGCTTCTCTACAAGGACCTCCTCTCGGTGAAGGACTGTCTGCGGGCGGCCGGCTGGACCTGGAAAGTGGTCGAGGAGGACAACCCTCAGTACCCCAAGGACGCCGTGATCTCGCAGTACCCGAGCTCGGGCGAGGCCGTGGTGCCGAAGAGCCAGGAGTTCGAGATCACGATCTCCACCGGCAAGGCCGGCTGACCCGGACCTCAGCGCTCCACATCGCTTCACGGGAACGGCCCGGCACGCATGTCGCGTGCCGGGCCGTTCCCCTCGTGCCGTCGCGACTTCACTCGAGATTCCCCGCGATTCCCCCGTGCGCCCGCCCGGGATGCCGGAATTGTCATGGTATGTGACGCTGAGTCCGATATCTCGGCGACTCGGCACGGGAGGGGGTCACCCGGTGACTCCAGCGCTCCGCACACGCTGTGCGATCACAGTCGCCTCGCTCCTCCTGCTGGCCACGCCCGTCGCGTACGCCGAGGAGTCCGAGGCTCTCGAGCCGACTCCGGCGGCCACACCCGCCGCCACCGCTTCCCTCGCGGGCCGCCCGGCCGGTGAGGGGCGCCCGCGGCCGGGACGTACTCCCCAGAAGCACAGGACTCACGCGTCGCAGGACCGGGACGAGCCCGGGGCGGATCGCGAGGACCGGCCAGGCCGTAGGCCGTCCGAGTCACCTTCCCCTTCGGTTTCCGCGTCACGATCCCCTTCGGACGCCCCGTCCCGTACGCGCCCGTCCGAGCGGAAGCCCCCTCCCGCAGAGGACGAGGAACTCGCGACGGACGAGCCGGAGGAAGGGGAGGCCTCTCCGTCGCCCGCGCCGATCCCCAGCGCACCCGCCGCCGCACGTCAGCAAGCACCTCAGGCCCTTCCCCAGCCCGCCGCTCAGCAGATTTCCCCGATGTCCCTGGGGATCGGAATGGCTCTCATGGGGCTCGGAATCGGCTTCCTCGGGGTGCGGCTGCGGCATCGTTGAGCGCGCCGTCCTCCTCAAGACGGATGCACAGGCTCCGCCTATCGATGGGTTGCCGTCAGCGGCATACCCGGTATACATACTGAGTATGTCCATCCGCCACGGGCTTCTCGCCCTCCTTGAGCACGGCCCTCGCTACGGCTCCCAGCTCCGTACGGAGTTCGAGTCCCGCACCGGTGCCACCTGGCCGCTCAACGTCGGTCAGGTCTATACGACCCTCAGCCGTCTGGAGCGCGACGGCATGGTCGCCCAGAGCGGCGAGGACGGCGCCGGCCATGCGCTCTACGCCATCACCGAGGCCGGGCACGCCGAGCTGAGGACCTGGTTCGCCACGCCCGTGGACCGCAGCAGCCCGCCCCGCGACGAACTCGCCATCAAGCTCGCCATGGCCGTGGGCGCGCCCGGCGTGGACATCCGCAATGTCATCCAGTCCCAGCGCCACCACACCGTGAAGGCGATGCAGGACTACACCCGGCTCAAGGCGCAGGCACTGGCCGCGATCGAAAGCGGGGGCTCGGCCGAGCGCGACGACGTGGCCTGGCTCCTCGTGCTTGAGCAGCTGATCTTCCAGACCGAGGCCGAGGCGCGCTGGCTCGACCACTGCGAGGTCCGGCTGATCAGGCTCTCCGCGACGGCCGATCGGGGAGCCGAACGCCCGGCGGCCGCTTCCCTGATCGGGTCGCCGACGCCGCCCGCCTCGTCGTCGGCGCAGGGGCGGTCCGCGGCATCGGCGCCGGGGCGGCCCACGCCGCCGACCTAGCGTCCCGGTCCCTCACAGCCTCTTCGCTGCTCCACCTCTTCGCTGCTCCACCTCTTCGCTGCTCCACCTCTTCGCTTCTCGACTTCCTCGCTTCTCGGCCTCTTCGCTTCTCGACTTCCTCGTACATCCACCCGCTCGTACGCCGTCCGTCCAAGGGGGGACCTTCATGTCCGACCGCACGTCACAGCAGTCACAACAGCCCGTACTGCAACTCCAGCAACTGACCCGAGTCCACGGCAGCGGCGCCACCGAGGTGCATGCCCTGCGCGGTATCAACCTCGACGTCTTCCCCGGCGAACTCGTCGCCGTCATGGGCCCGTCGGGCTCCGGCAAGTCCACGCTGCTCACCATCGCGGGCGGCCTCGACACCCCCACCTCGGGCCGGGTGATCGTCGAGAACACCGACATCACCACCGCCCACCGCAAGACGCTCGCCGCCCTGCGCCGCCGCAGCATCGGCTATGTCTTCCAGGACTACAACCTCATACCGGCGCTCACCGCCGCCGAGAACGTCTCCCTGCCGCGCGAGCTCGACGGCATCTCCGCACGCAAGGCCCGTACCGAGGCCGTCGCCGCGCTGGAGGAGATGGACCTCGGTCATCTCGCCGACCGCTTCCCCGACGAGATGTCGGGCGGCCAGCAGCAGCGCGTGGCCATCGCCCGTGCCCTGGTCGGCGAGCGGCGGCTCGTCCTCGCCGACGAGCCGACCGGCGCCCTGGACTCCGAGACCGGCGAGTCCGTGCTCGCCCTGCTGCGCGCCCGCTGCGACGGCGGAGCGGCCGGCATTCTCGTCACCCACGAGCCGCGCTTCGCCGCCTGGGCGGACCGCGTGGTCTTCCTGCGGGACGGCGCGGTCGTCGACCAGACCATCCGCAGCCAGGCCGACTCGCTGCTCTCGGGCCAGGCGGCGGAACTGTGAACAGCTGGTACCACTCCTGGCGGGCCGCGATCCGTATCGCCCGCCGCGACGCCTTGCGCTCCAAGGGACGCAGCTTCCTCGTCCTCGCGATGATCGCCCTCCCGATCCTCGGCGTGAGCGCCGCGGATCTGACCCTGCGCAGCGCCGAGTTGTCGACCGAGCAGAGCCTTGAGCGCAAGCTGGGCGCCGCCGACGCCCGGCTGTCCGACCCCGGTCTGGGCGGCGTACCCATCAAGCAGACGCCCGACGCCGGCAGCTACACGCCCGTGGGGGACTTCGACGGAAAGCCGTGGCCCGAGGGCAAGACAGACATCAGCAAGGCACTGCCCCCAAGTACCAAGTCCCTTACGGACTCCCTGGGTTCGGGCAAGCTGCGTACCACGCACGGTCTGCTGAACACCGAGATCCGTGAGCTGAAGGCCTCGGACCCGTTGGCCAAGGGCATCATGGTCGTCGACCGGGGCCACCTGCCCCAGAAGTCCGACGAAGTCGCCGCGACCACGCACTTTCTTCAGTCCAGCGGTCTGAAGGTGGGCTCCAAGCTCACGGCCCGCGGGCTCGACCGCGAGTACACGATCGTCGGCTCGTACGAACTCCCCGACGCGCTGAAGACCGACCAGGTCAACGCGCTGCCGGGCGCGCTTCTCGCGCCGCTCGACAAGGCTCTCGACAAGGCCGAGCTGCCCGGCACCGAGACCAGCACCACGCATCTGGTGACTGTCTCCGGTGGTTTCACGTGGAACATGGTCAAAGCGGCCAACGCCAAGGGTGTGACGGTCAATTCGCGTGCCGTGGCCCTCAATCCGCCCGCCACGGCCGATGTTCCGATCTACCAGGAAGAGGGCTGGGGCACCTTCGAGGAAAGTACGGCCGCCAAAGCAGCCGCGCTGGCCGCCGTCGGCACCGTCGTCGGCCTCGCCATGCTGGAGATCTGCCTGCTGGCCGGGCCCGCCTTCGCGGTCGGCGCCCGCCGCTCGCGCCGCCAGCTCGGTCTGGTCGGCGCCAACGGCGGAGACCGCCGCCATATCCGCGCCATCGTCCTCGCCGGTGGTCTGGTGATCGGCTTCGCCGCGGCCGTGGTCGGCACGGTCCTCGGTCTGCTGCTCACCTTCGCGCTGCAGCCGGTCCTCGAGGACTACATGGGCCAGCGCTTCGGCAGTTTCGACGTACGGCCACTCGAACTGCTCGGTATCGGTCTGCTTGCCGTGTTCACAGGCCTGATGGCCGCGATCGTCCCGGCAATCACTTCGTCCCGCCAGTCCGTCCTGGCCTCGCTCACCGGCCGTCGTGGCGTACGCAAGAGCAACCGGGTGCTGCCGGTGATCGGCCTGATCGCGGTCCTGCTGGGCGCGGCGATCGCGCTCTACGGCTCGCTGATGACGGACCAGTTCATCGTCGTCGCCGGAGGCAGCGCCATCGCCGAGCTGGGCGTGGTCGCGCTGACCCCCGCTCTGGTGGGCCTGTTCGGCCGGACCGGGCGCATCCTGCCGCTCTCGCCGCGCCTCGCGCTGCGTGACGCGGTACGCAACCGGGGCCGCACGGCTCCCGCGGTGGCCGCGGTGCTGGCCGCCGTCGCGGGCACGGTGGCCGTGGCGACGTACACCGCGAGCAACGAGGCCCAGGGCAAGGCCGGTTATGAGGCACGGCTGCCGCACGGCGCGGTCTCCGTGATGCTCGACGAGGCCGGCGGCCGGGACGTCCCCGCGGTGCGCGCCGCCGTCCAGAAGCTGCTGCCCATCGATGTGCGGGCCGATGTGGACCGGATCTCGGTCGGCAAGTCCACCTGCTCGATGTACAGCGGCAAGGAGGGCTGCGGCCGCTACGAGGTCGTCGTGCCCAAGGCCAACCAGTGCCCGCTGTGGATGACCGACCCTGCCCACCCGAACGAGGACCCCTCGGAGAGGTTCAGCAAGGAGCAGCGCCGCAAGCTCGCAAAGGACTGGCGCTGCAAGGAATCCGCGGGTTCCACCTATGTCGACTCGGGTGTGGTGGTCGGTGACGCGAAGCTGCTGAAGGTGCTCGAGATCAACGACGCAGCGGCGGAGAAGGCGCTGGCGGACGGGCAGATCGTCTCGTTCGACAAGCGCAATCTCGACGCCAAGGGAAAGATCAGCATCCGTCTGATCACCGACCCCAAGGCGGCCGACGAGGCCCGCGAGAAGGGCAAGGAGGCGCCGGGCGAGATCAAGTCGTTCACCACGCACCAGGTCTCCGGAAGCGCCAATTCGTACGGCGTCGCCATGATCGTGCCGCCTGCGGCGCTCAAGGCCGCGGGTGTGACCACGGTGCCGCTCGGGGCGTACTACTCGACCGACAAGATGCCGAGCAGCGCGCAGCGCCAGCGGCTGGACGGCGAGCTCGACAAGACAGGCTCGGACATCAATCTCCATGTCGAGGACGGCTACACCAGCGAGAACAGCATCATCCTGCTGTCGCTGACCGTTTTCGCCGGGCTCATCACCATCGGCGCTGCGGGTATCGCCACGGGCCTCGCCCAGGCCGATGCGGAGGCCGACCTGAAGACCCTGGCCGCGGTCGGCGCCCCACCGCGGGTGCGCAGGACACTCAGCGGGTTCCAGTGCGGGGTGGTGGCCGCGATGGGTGTGCTGCTCGGCTCGGCGGCGGGTGTTCTCCCGGCGGTCGGACTGCGTCTCACCGAGAAGCGCCAGGAGATGAAGTTCTACCAGCAGGCGCTCGACCAGGGCTTCGGCTCGGCAGACTCGGTGCCATACGTGCCGATCATCGTGCCCTGGGAAACCCTGGCCGCGCTGCTCGTCGCGGTCCCGGTCGGCGCGGCGCTCCTGGCGGCGCTGGTGACCCGCTCCCGCGGTGCGCTCTCCCGCCGAGAGGCGACCTGACGGTCGCATCCGGCCATATCCAGCGGTTTTGTGGCCCCGTACGAGGGTGGATCACCCTCGTACGGGGGCACACCGTGTGGTGACGCACATGTGCGAGAGAATGGCGGCATGGAGATGCCGAGGAATGAACGGTCGCAGGAGAGCCCCCATGTCCTTGTCGTGGGACAGGACGGAATGGCACTCGGCGGCGGTCACAGTGACGACGAGTCGCGCGAGGTCCCGGTGACGGAGATGGTCGAGCAGCCTGCCAAGGTCATGCGGATCGGCAGCATGATCAAGCAGCTGCTGGAGGAAGTCAGAGCAGCACCTCTGGACGAGGCGAGCCGGGTCCGGCTCAAGGAGATCCACGCCAGCTCCGTCAAGGAACTGGAGGACGGCCTCGCCCCCGAACTGGTCGAGGAACTCGAACGCCTCTCGCTCCCGTTCACGGACGAGGCAATCCCCTCGGAGGCCGAACTGCGCATCGCGCAGGCTCAGTTGGTGGGATGGCTGGAGGGCCTCTTCCACGGCATCCAGACGGCGCTGTTCGCGCAGCAGATGGCAGCCCGCGCCCAACTGGAACAGATGCGCCGAGCGCTCCCGCCGGGAGCGAGCCACGAGGACGACGAGGACGGCCAGCACGGCGCGATCCGCTCGGGACCGTACCTGTAACGCGAATTCGCGAATCTTCGCGCGACTCGACGGCGGACCGGGGTACGGATACCTCGGCCCGCCGGTCTTTTGCCCGCGGCTTGCGCGTTGGGCGGGGAGATCTTGCGCCGCGCCACGGCGGTTGCGACGAAGCCGCGGTGCGGCCGGGCGCGCAAGGCGACGCCCCGCAGGAATCCCGAGCGGCGAGGACGGACCGGTACTCGCGGGGGTACTGCGCACGCCCGTTCTCAAGGGCGTGCGGGCCACGTCCGGGAGCCGGAACCCGCCCCGGGACGCCGGTGGGAGCACCTAGCCGGACACGACATCCCGCGCGGCACAGCCCGCAGGGCAGGGACAGGGTCGTACGCACTCCCCCGGTTCTCCAGGGCGGGCGCCCGGGGCTACTCCCGGGCGATCCGATCTTCGTGCGGAGCGCCCCCGGGGCGCGTGGGCGGTTGAGCCGACAAGCGGCGCACCGGCGCGCAGCATCACCGCAGGACCACCCCGCGCGGCGAAACCCGCACACCGCGGGGGCACGGGGGTACGGGGGTACGCAGTACACCCGTGCCCCCGGGCGGGCGGGCTACCCCCGCGGAGCCGGAACCGCCCCTGCGGCGTGGGCCCGTACCCCCACCCGCCGTCACTCACCCGCCGGCGACACCAACAGCACCTTCCCCACATTCGCCCCGGACTCCAGCACCCGGTGCCCCTCCGCCGCATCCGCCAGTGCCACCCTCCGGTCCACCACCGCCCGCACCCGGCCCGCTTCAATCAGTGGCCACACGTGCTCCCGTACCGCCGCCACGATCGACGCCTTCTCGCCCAGCGGCCGGCCGCGCAGCGACGTCGCCGTCACCGCCGCCCGCTTGCCCAGCAGTGTCGCCAGGTTCAGCTCGCCCTTGACGCCGCCCTGCAGGCCGATCACGGCAAGGCGGCCGTTGACGGCCAGCGCCCGCACATTCCGGTCCAGATACTTCGCGCCGACGATGTCGAGGATGACGTCCGCCCCCGCCCCCTCCGTCGCCTTCCGCAGCTCCTCCACGAAATCCTGCTCGCGGTAGTCGATGAGGATGTCCGCGCCCAGTTCCGCGCAGCGGGCCAGCTTCTCGGGCCCGCCCGCCGTCACGGCGACCCGTGCCCCCACCGCCTTGGCGAGCTGGATCGCCATGGTGCCGATCCCGCTCGCTCCGCCGTGCACCAGCAGCGTCTCTCCCGGCCGCAGGTGCGCGATCATGAACACGTTGGACCACACCGTCGAGGTCACCTCGGGCAGCGCCGCCGCCGTGACCAGGTCCATCCCCTGCGGCACCGGCAGCAACTGCCCCATCGGCACGGTGGCCTTCTCCGCGTATCCGCCGCCGGCCAGCAGCGCGCACACCTCGTCGCCCACGGCCCACCCCGAGACCCCGGGGCCCAGCGCGGCAATGCGCCCCGAGCATTCGAGACCGGGATACGGGGACGAGCCGGGCGGCGGATCGTAGAAGCCCTGCCGCTGCAGCAGATCCGCACGGTTTACGGCGCTGGCCACGACGTCGACGAGGACCTCGCCCTCGCCGGGTACGGGATCGGGCACCTCTGCCCAGACAAGCGCCTCGGGACCACCAGGTTCGGGAATCGTGATCGCATGCATGGGCGCGAGGCTACTCCGCGCCCTGACCGTTCAGTGCCGTTGAGGGGCGAGGTCCTCCGCGCGCAGGATCGTGATTGCCCGGCTCGTCACCAGCCGCTCCCCGGCCCGCCGAGCCACGGCGTCCCGGCCGGGACGTTTCACGTGAAACGCCCTCCGTCGGCGATCGACGGCGCCCAGGAGGTCCACGGCAGGTCGAGAACCTCCAGCTCATCACCGGCCTGAGCCCCGCCCGGCGGCACGACGGCCAGACCGTCGGCGGCGGCGATTCCGCGCAGCATGGCGGGCCCGTTGTAGTGCAGCGGCACCAGCCGGTCGGCGCCGTGGACGAAGGGCACAAGGCGGGTGTCGTACGGGTGCCCGTGCACCTCGTCACGCACCGGCGCGCGATACGGAACGGGCGCCGGCCGTCTCGCAAGTCCGCTCAACAGCGGCTCTGCGAGTGTCAGCAGCCCGGAGACGGCAGCCAGGGGATTGCCGGGCAGCCCCACCAGATACCTGGACGGCAGTTCGCCGTGCGGTGCGAGCCGGGCCAGCAGCATCGGATGGCCGGGGCGCACGGCCACCCCGTCCACCAGCAGCTCGGCGCCCGCCTTCCCGAGAACCGGGTGGACATGGTCGACGGGGCCCGCGGCCGTGCCTCCGGTGGTGACGATGAGATCGGCGTCGGAGGTGGTGACAGCGCGGTGCAGGGCTTCGGCGTCGTCACCGAGGCGCCGGGTGGCGACGACATCGACGCCGAGGGCACCGAGCCAGGGCCCGATCATCGGCCCGAGGGCGTCGCGGATGAGGCCTTCGTGGGGGAGGCCGGCGCTGAGCAATTCATCGCCGAGTACCAGCACTTCGACGCGCGGCCGCGCAACGGTGACCAGCTCGTCGTAACCGGCGGCCGCGGCAAGGCCCAACACGGCGGGGGTCACCAGGGAGGCGACGGGCAGGAGGTGGTCGCCGGACCGGCATTCCTGTCCTCGCGGCCGGATGTCCTGCCCCTGGACCACCTCGCGCTCGGCGTACAGCTGGCCCTTGTCCGCATCGGTGCGGGCGTGCTCGCTGCGGATCACCGCGGTGGCCTCGGGCGGGATACGGGCGCCCGTGGCGATGCGTACCGCTGCACCGTCGGGGAGCGGCGGGGTTTCGCCGTGCCCGGCGAGAATCGAGCCGCCACTGCGAATGGTCCAGGGTCCGGGACCGGCGACGGCCCAACCGTCCATGGCGGAGGTGTCGAAGGAGGGCAGATCGCAGAGCGCGGTGAGCGGCTCGGCCAGCACCTGGCCGAGGGCCTGATCGAGCCGGACCCGCCGGGTGCGGGGCTGCGCGTCGCGCCCGATACGCGCCGCGAGGGCCCGGGCATCGGGCCAGGCAGTCGCGCGATGCCGGTCCCCGGCCGCCTCGCCCGTCCGTGCGGAGGAGGCGTCGGAGCCGTGAGCCGAACCGGGGGCGCTTTCGTGCCGCGTCCGGCGGGCGACGAGCGCGAGGGCTTCCTCGACGCCGTCGGATTCGGCCTCCTGGTCCCGACCGTTCATCCGGCGTCGCCCTCGTCCGGCTCGCCAGGCCCGGAAGCCTGGGCGGGACCGGCTCCCGGGGCTGCCTGTTCGGCCTCCTCCGCCCAGCGCGCGGCGAGCGCGGCCGCCTTGCGGGCGGCTTCGGCGACTGCCGCCGGGCCGCCGCTTCCTGCCTGGGCCGCCGCGTACCCCACCAGGAAGGTGGTGAGCGGTGCGGCGGGGCGGGCGACGCCGTGCGCGGCATCGCGCGCGAGGTCGAGCAGGACGCCGGTGTCGACGTCGAGTTCGATGCCGAGTTCGTCCTTGACTGCGGTGATCCATTCGTCCAGCACGTTCCTATGGTCCCTGATGCGGGCCCGAGCGGCGGAGATGTCCTCCCAGGTGTCGCAGTCGAAGGAGGCGAGCGGCTCCGCGTCGATCCGGGCGAGCTCCAGCTCCTGCGTCAGCAGACGCAACGGCAGCCCGGTCAAACTGCCGTACTCGCTGGCGAGAAGGGCGAGTTCACGGCGCAGCGGTTCGGTGCGGTACGCGGCGACGAGGGGCTGGTCGCGCCCGCCCGCATCGGTGAGCAGCGCCGCCTCGCGCCCGCTCGTGCCCAGGGTGCGGATCAGCTGCCGTACGGTCCGCTCCCCCAGGAACGGCAGATCGGCCGAGAGAACCAGGACGGCTCCTGCCTCGACCTGCCGCACCCCGGCGTCGAGCGCGGCGAGCGGCCCGCTGCCGGGGGGCTCTTCGCGCGCCCACACCACGGGGCGTGCCGTGGCCCGGCGCCCCCCGACCACGACGGTGCGCCCCGCGTCACGGCACACCCCGAGCACCCGGTCGAGCAGGGCCCGACCGCCCACTCTCACCGCAGGCTTGTCGGCCCCGCCCAGCCGCTTCGCGGCACCCCCGGCGAGCACGATGGCGTCATAGGCGGTCATGCCTGAAGTATGGGCCGCGATCGCGTGGGCGGGCAGCCCCGAGTGATCTCTCCTGTTCCTCGGGGCGTGCCCAGGGCCGTCCTGCGGCTGTCGCTACAGGCTGCGCAGCAGCACCGACGGGTGCTCGACGCAGTCGGCGACATAGCGCAGGAAGCCGCCCGCGGTGCCACCGTCACAGACCCGGTGGTCGAAGGTGAGCGAGAGCTGCACGACCTGGCGTACGGCCAGCTCGCCCTGGTGCACCCACGGCTTCGGCACGATCCGGCCCACCCCGAGCATCGCCGCCTCCGGGTGGTTGATGATCGGCGTGGAGCCGTCGACACCGAACACCCCGTAGTTGTTCAGGGTGAACGTCCCGCCCGTCAGATCGGCCGGAGTCAGCGTCCCCTGCCGCGCCGCCTCCGTCAGCCGCGCGAACTCAGCGCTCAGCGACTCGGCCGAGCGGCCGTGCGCATTCCGTACGACCGGAACCACCAGGCCACGCTCGGTCTGCGCCGCGAAGCCCAGATGCACCTCGGGAAGCCGCACGATCTCCCTGGCGTCCATGTCCACCGTGGAGTTGAGCTCCGGGTGGCGGGCGAGCGCGGCCGTACAGATCCGGGCGAGCAGCGCCAGCAGCGAGATCTTCGGACCGCCCGCCGCGTTCATCGAGGCCCGCGCGGCCATCAGCTCGGTCGCGTCCGCATCGACCCAGCACGTGGCGTCCGGTATCTCGCGGCGGCTGCGGGACAGCTTGTCGGCCACGGCTCCGCGTACGCCGCGCAGCGGTACCCGCTCGCCGCGCGTCACGGCGGAGGCGGGGGCCGCGGCGGCGACAGGCGCGGCCGGTGCCTCTGCGGCCCGCATCGCGTGCTCGACGTCGGCACGCAGGATCAGGCCGTCAGGCCCGGAACCGGTCAACGTGCGCAGATCGACGTCGTGTTCACGGGCAAGCCGGCGGACGAGCGGCGAGATGACGGGCACAGGCCCGCTCTGCGCGGCCTCATGGACCGCCAGCGCGCCGACCGGCCGGCGCTCGGGCGCCGGAGCCGCGGCAGGAGCCGGAGCGGGAGCGGGAGCGGAAGGGGGCACGGCGGTGGGCGCGGGAGCCGGCGCCGCCGGAACGGACGCGAGGGGCCCGGCAGGCCGAATCCGCCGACGACGGACCGCTGGCGCACCCGTCCCGTAGCCGACCAGCACATTGCCCGAAGACTCCTCCGCGGCCCCGGAAGAGCCCGCGGCCTCAGCGGTACGGGACGAGCCGGAGGAGCCGATACCGTCGGCCCCGCCCAGGTCCGCCGCCCCCACCGCTACCGTCAGCAGCGGTGCCCCGACGGGAACTTCCGTACCTTCCTCGCCGAAACACGCGGTCACCACGCCCCCGTAGGGACACGGCACCTCCACCATCGCCTTGGCCGTCTCGACCTCGACGACCGGCTGGTCGATCGCGACGACGTCGCCCACCGCCACCAGCCAGCGCACGATCTCCGCCTCGGTCAGGCCCTCGCCGAGGTCCGGGAGCTTGAATTCGAGCACCTGAGCCATCAGCTCCCCGCCTCCCACTGCAGCCGCGCCACCGCGTCCAGAACCCGGTCCACTCCCGGCAGATGGTGCCGCTCCAGCATCGGCGGCGGATACGGAATGTCGAAACCGGCCACGCGCAGCACCGGAGCCTCCAGATGGTGGAAGCAGCGCTCCGTCACCCGCGCGGCGATCTCCCCTCCAGGGCCGCCGAAACCGGTGGACTCATGGACGACGACCGCCCGTCCCGTGCGCCGCACGGACGCGCAGACCGTCTCGTCGTCGAAGGGCACCAGCGAGCGCAGATCGACGACTTCCAGATCCCAGCCCTCGGCCGCGGCCGCTTCGGCGGCCTCCATGCAGACCGGCACGGAGGGCCCGTACGTGATCAGCGTGGCGCTGCGCCCCGGCCGGCGCACCACGGCGCGGCCTATCGGCTCCACCGCGGACGGCGCTTCGGGCGACCACTCCGCCTTCGACCAGTACAGCCGCTTGGGCTCCAGGAAGACCACCGGGTCGTCCGAGGCGATCGCGGCCCTCAGCAGCCCGTACGCATCGTCGACGGTCGCGGGCGTGACGACATGGAGTCCCGGAGTCGCCACGTAGTAGGCCTCGGACGAGTCACTGTGGTGCTCAACGCCGCCGATTCCGCCGCCGTACGGCACGCGCACGGTGATCGGCAGCGGCATCCCGCCCCGGGTCCGGTTCCGCATCCGCGCGACATGGCTGATCAGCTGCTCGAACGCCGGATAGGCGAAGGCGTCGAACTGCATCTCGACCACCGGCCGGAGCCCGTACATCGCCATGCCGACGGCCGTGCCGAGGATGCCCGCCTCGGCGAGCGGTGTGTCCGTGCAGCGGTCCTCGCCGAACTCCTTGGCCAGCCCGTCCGTGACCCGGAAGACTCCGCCGAGCGTGCCGACGTCCTCCCCCATCACATGGACGGTCGGGTCCTCGGCCATCGCGTCCCGCATCGCCCGCTGAAGGGCCTGGGCCATCGAGGCCGGTTTCACCGCTGCCGTGGTCATCGCGCTTCTCCCTCGGCGTCGAGCTCGGCCCGCAGCTGCGCGGCCTGCTCCCGCAGCTGGCTGGTCTGCTCGGCGTAGACATGCGCGAAGAGGTCCATGGGGTCGAGCACCGGGTCGGCGTTCATCCCCTCGCGCAGCTGAGCGGCCATCGTCTCGGCCGCGTCGGCAGCCGCCCGTATGCCGCCCTCGTCGAGGAGTCCTCGCTCGGTCAACTCCCGCTCCAGCAGCCGGATCGGATCGTGCGCACGCCAGGCCTCGACCTCGCTCTCGACCCGGTAGCGGGTCGCGTCGTCGGCGTTCGTGTGGGCGTCCATGCGGTACGTCACAGCCTCGATCAGCGTCGGACCGCCGCCGCGCCGGGCCCTGGCCACGGCATCGGCGAGCACCTCGTGCACCGCGGCCGCGTCGTTGCCGTCGACGAGTCGGCCCGGCATGCCGTATCCCACGGCCTTGTGGGCGAGCGAGGGCGCGGCCGTCTGCTTGGCCAGCGGTACCGAGATCGCGAAGCCGTTGTTCTGGACCAGGAAAACGACCGGGGCCTGCCACACGGCGGCGAAGTTCAGTGCCTCGTGGAAGTCGCCCTCGCTGGTGCCGCCGTCGCCGACCATGGCGAGCGCGACGACGTCGTCGCCCTTGAGCCTGGCGGCGTGCGCCAGTCCCACCGCATGCGGCAGCTGGGTGGCGAGCGGGGTGCACAGGGGCGCTATGCGGTGCTCGTGCGGGTCGTATCCGGTGTGCCAGTCACCGCGCAGCAGCGTCAGTGCCTGTACGGGGTCGAGCCCGCGTGCAACGGCCGCGAGGGTGTCGCGGTAGCTGGGGAAGAGCCAGTCCCGCTCTTCGAGCGCCAGCGCCGCCGCCACCTCGCACGCCTCCTGCCCGGTGCTCGACGGGTATACGGCAAGCCTGCCCTGCTTGGTCAGGGCGGTCGCCTGGGCGTTGTACCTGCGGCCGCGCACCAGCTCCGCGTACAGCCGCAGGAGCAGCTCGGGGTCCACGCCGGCGGCGGCGTCCGTGCCGAGCACGCGGTACGGCTCCGGGTCCGGGAGCAGGGGTGCGGGGTCGGTACGGGGCTTCCACGCCGGGGGCGGGGTGGGCCGGTAGGCGGCAGCGGCACCGGGCAGCTCCTGGACCGTCATGCTGCTTTTCCTCAACGCGAGCACCTCCTCACGGGAGCGACGACGAAGCGGCACGACAGTGTGACCCGCCTCCCTACCGATTGTTCGGTCGTGGACGCATTTTGGCTACAGGCACCTTCAGCCTGTGGACAAACGGTTCTCCACAGCCTGAGATGGAGACAGGTCGTCCATGCTGAGAAGGCGGGGGGATATGGCAGCTGAACAAATGGCCGAGGGCGGGGACCGGACGGAGCAGACCACTCCGGCACGGTCCCTCGACCCCATCGACCGGGACATCCTTCGGATCCTCCAGACCGACGGCCGCGCCTCGATACGCTCCGTCGCCGAGCGTGTGCATGTCTCGCGCGCCAACGCGTACGCACGTATCAACAGACTCATCGACGACGGCGTGATACGCGGCTTCAGCGCCCGGGTGAACCACGAGCGCGCAGGTCAGGGCGCCTCCGCCTACATCACGCTCAAGATCGTGCAAAACACCTGGCGCACGGTGCGCGAGCAGCTGCAGGCACTGCCCGGAGCCGCCCACATCGCTCTGGTCAGCGGCGATTTCGACGTACTGCTGCTTGTCCACACCCCGGACAACCGCACGCTGCGCGAGCTCGTCCTGACCCGGCTCCAGTCCATCCCGGAAGTGCTGTCCACGCGCACGCTGCTGGTCTTCGAGGAGACGGATCTCGACCCGGTGCCCAATTCAGGCGCGCCACCCGACGTGGAACCGCTGCAGTGAACCCGTGGCCCTGTCCGTGGAGCCCTGGGAGGCCTGTAGCTCTAGGAGGCCGTACGCAGCCCGTCGAAGGCGAGCCTGACGACCGCCTCGGCGACCTCGTCGCCCTCATAGCCGCTGCCGGGATGCGGGCGGTACCACTCGACCAGCGAGTTCACCATGCCGAAGAGGAGCCTGGTCGCCAGCCGGATCTCCATGTCCGCACGGAGATCGCCGTCGGCCGCGGCGGCCTTGAGCAGATCGGCCACCCGCTGGTCGAACTCGCGGCGCCGCTCCATGGCCCATCGCTCGGTCTTCGTGTTGCCCCGTACGCGCAGTAGCAGGGTCACGTAGGGCAGATCGGCCATCAGTACCTCGACGGTGCGCCGGGTGACGTACTCGACCCGCTCGATGGCCCGTCCGCGCACGGCCCCCGGCTCGTCGAGTACGGCGAAGAGGGCATCGAGCGCCCGGCTGACGGCCCGGCGCAGCAGCTCCTCCTTGCCCGCCACATGGTGGTAGATCGAGGACTTGGAGATGCCTGCCGCCTTGGAGAGATGCTCCATGGAGGTGCCGTCATAGCCGCGCTCGTTGAAGATCCGGACTGCGACGGTCAGCAGCGTCTCCGGCGTGTAGGTGTCCCGCTTGGCCGTGGTCATGCGCCTGCCTCGTCCTTCTCCAGCCGCACGTACGACTGCCGGTAGAGCCCCAGGGAAGGGGCGTAGCGCCCGGTGGGCACGCGCGCGTGGAGCTCGTCCAGCAGCTCGTGAGCCCAGGAGCGGCCGAGCCGGCGGCCCCATTCGACCGGCCCCAGCGGATAGTTGACGCCGAGCCGCATCGCCGTGTCGATGTCCTGAGAGGTGGCG
Source organism: Streptomyces sp. NBC_00322 (assembly GCF_036147535.1). Classification (NCBI taxonomy): domain Bacteria; kingdom Bacillati; phylum Actinomycetota; class Actinomycetes; order Kitasatosporales; family Streptomycetaceae; genus Streptomyces; species Streptomyces sp. NBC_00322. Next base: position 4,401,951 of record NZ_CP108019.1, read on the forward strand.
ACTCCCTTGGCGACGGCGTCGGCGGCGAGATCCACGAGCATCGCGACCGTACGGGCCACGATCATCCCGGGGACGTCCCCGATGACGCTGACCTTCTTGCCGAGAGCCTGGAAGAGGCCGATCGACTGCCTGAGCGTCTCCCAGCCGGTGACCTCGGAGGCGGAGAGCGCGATCCGGGTCGCTGCGTGGTAGTCGAGAGCGAGGTCGAAATAGACGACATCGCGGAACTCCGCCGAGGTCTGCCCGTCTGCGAGCACCAGCTGTCCTCCGCTGGGCAGCACGATCCTGGTGCCCTGGTCCTCATCCGCCTCGCGGACGCTGATGCCCGCCTCCCGGATCATGCCGAGCAGCTCCCGGGCAGGCCCGAGGCCGCCCTCCACGGTGATGTGGGACGGCGGCTCGGTGGCCGGTGCCGTGTGCGGCTCGGGGCGCAGGGCGCCTTCCTCGTACGAGAACCAGCCGCGGCCGCTCTTGCGCCCGTGCAGGCCCGACTCGACGAGCCGGCGCTGGGCGAGCGACGGCGTGAACTTGGGGCTCTGGAAGAAGGACTCCCAGACCGAACGGGTCACGGCCTCATTGACGTCCTGGCCGATCAGGTCGGTCAGCTCGAAGGGCCCCATCCGGAAGCCGCCGCTCTCGCGCAGCACCGCGTCGATGGTGGCCGGATCGGCGCCGCGCTCCTCGTACAGCGCGAAGGCCTCGGCGTAGAAGGGCCGGGCAATGCGGTTGACGATGAATCCGGGGGTGTCGGTGCAGCGCACCGGGGTCTTGCCCCAGGCCTTCGCCGTCTCGTACGCGCGCGTGGCGGCCGCGTCCTCAGTGGCGAAGCCGCTGACCACCTCGACCAGCGGGAGCAGCGGCGCCGGATTGAAGAAGTGCAGGCCGACGAAGCGGCCCGGGTGCCTGAGAGCGCCCGCGATGGCGGTCACCGAGAGTGAGGAGGTGTTGGTGGCCAGTACGCAGTCGTCGGCGACGATCTCCTCGAGCGCCGTGAACAGGTCCTGCTTGACCGGGAGTTGTTCGAGGACCGCCTCGACGACGAGCGCGGCGTCGGCCAGCTCGGCCAGTTCCGCCGCGGGGTGCAGCCCGGCGCGGGCCACATCCCTGGCGGCCGCGTCCATCCGGCCCTTCTCGACCAGCCGGTCGAGGCGCGCGCCGATGGCGTCCGCCGCCGCGCCCGCCCGTCCGGGGACGGCGTCGTAAAGACGCACCGGGTGGCCTGCGACGAGGGCGACCTGCGCGATGCCCTGCCCCATGGTGCCGGTGCCCACCACGGCGACGGTCCGGCTCTGATCGATGGCAGTCATGGGAGTGATCCTCCCCGATGAGTTGTCCACAGGTTCGCCAGGCCCCCTTGTACCGACCGATCGTTCGGTTACTCTAACTCTGTCATTCCTTCCCTGCCCAGCTCGACGAGGAGTTGGTCCTTCATGCAGCTGACCGAGACCCACCGGCCCACGCTCGACCAGGCCCTCGAAGCGATCCGCACGCGCGCTTACTGGTCGCCGCACGCCGAGCACCCCAAGGCGTACGGAGAGAGCGCGCCGGCCGACGGCCTCGCCGCGTTCGAGGCCCTGCGCAACAACCGCTTCGAGCTGGACCAGCCGGGCACGGACGGCTGGACCGGCGGCGAAGTCTCGCCGTACGGCCCGGAGTTGGGTATCGAGTACCCGCACCCGGATCTGGACGTCCTGCTGCCCGCGATGCGCGCGGGCATGACCGCCTGGCGCGAGGCCGGGCCCGAGACCCGTGCCCTGGTCTGCCTGGAGATCCTCTCGCGGATCAGTGCCCGAACCCATGAGTTCGCGCACGCGGTGATGCACACCAGCGGGCAGGCCTTCATGATGGCGTTCCAGGCGGGCGGCCCGCACGCCCAGGACCGCGGCCTGGAGGCCGTGGCGTACGCCTACGAGGAGCAGACCCGCACCCCCGCGGCAGCCGACTGGTCCAAGCCGCAGGGCAAGCGCGACCCCCTGGAGCTGCGGAAGACCTTCACGACGGCCGGCCGCGGCATCTCCCTGCTGATCGGCTGCAACACCTTCCCCACGTGGAACGGCTACCCGGGGCTTTTCGCCTCCCTGGCCACCGGCAATCCCGTGCTGGTCAAGCCGCACCCACGCGCGGTGCTGCCGCTCGCGCTCACGGTGCGCGTGGCCCGCGAGGTGCTCGCCGAAGCGGGCTTCGATCCGAATCTCGTCGCTCTGGCAGTCGAGCAACCGGGCGAGGGCATCGCCAAGACCCTGGCCGTCCGCCCCGAGATCAAGATCATCGACTACACGGGATCCACCGCCTTCGGTGACTGGCTGGAGGCGAACGCCCGCCAGGCGCAGGTCTACACCGAGAAGGCCGGCGTCAACACGGTCGTTGTCGACTCCACCGACAACTACAAGGGGATGCTGTCCAACCTGGCCTTCTCGCTGTCCCTGTACAGCGGCCAGATGTGCACCACCCCGCAGAACTTCCTTATCCCGAGGGACGGCATCACCACGGACGTGGGCCCCAAGTCCTACGACGAGGTCGTCACCGACCTCGCGGCCTCCGTGGGCGGCCTGCTCGGCGACGACGCCCGGGCGAACGCCCTGCTGGGCGCGCTGGTCAACCCTGACGTGAAGGCGCGCCTGGACGCGGCGGCCGGACTGGGCGAGGTGGCTCTGCCCTCCCGGAAGATCACCAACCCGGAGTTCCCGGACGCGGTCGTCCGTACGCCGGTCATCGTCAAGCTCGACGGCGCCCGGAAGCTCTGGGAGGGAACCGACGCGGATGCCGTGTTCCTCTCGGAGTGCTTCGGCCCGGTGTCCTTCGCAGTCGCCGTGGACTCGACGGCCGACGCGCTGGAGCTGCTGCGGCGCACGGTGCGCGAGAAGGGCGCGATGACGGTCGGCGCGTATACGACCTCGGAAGAGGCCGAGCGCGCGATCGAGGACGTCTGCCTGGACGAGTCGGCGCAGCTCTCCCTGAACCTGACGGGCGGGGTGTACGTCAACCAGACGGCGGCGTTCTCCGACTTCCACGGCTCGGGTGGCAACCCGGCGGCAAACGCGGCCCTGTGCGACGGCGCGTTCGTCTCGAACCGCTTCCGTGTGGTGGAGGTCCGCCGCCAGGCCTGAGGCCCTGAGCAGGCCGTGACCCGTGGGACGTACGGGTCACGGCCTCGCAAGTGGTCACGGCGGTGCGCGGTCCTCGGTTCAAGGCCTGCCGGATCCGCCTCGGCGGAGCACTACGGAGTGTGGATCTCCGCGTACCGCTGTACCCACGCATGCATCGCGATCGCCGCCGCCGCTCCCGCGTTGATCGAGCGCGTCGAGCCGAACTGCGCGATCGAGCAGACCATGCTCGCGTGCTTGCGCGCCTCCTCGGTCAGCCCGGGACCCTCCTGGCCGAAGAGCAGCACGCACCGCCGTGGCAGCTCGGTCCGCTCCAGCGGCACCGCTCCCGGCAGATTGTCGATCCCGATGATCGGCAGGTCCTCCTCGGCAGCCCACGCGGTCAGTGAGGCCGTGTCCGGGTGATGGCGCACATGCTGATAGCGGTCGGTGACCATGGCACCGCGCCGATTCCAGCGCCGTCGGCCCACGATGTGGATCTCCCGGGCGAGGAACGCGTTGGCGGTGCGCACCACTGAACCGATGTTGAAGTCGTGACCCCAGTTCTCCACGGCCACATGGAAACCGTGCCGTCGTGTGTCCAGGTCGGCGACGATCGCCTCGCGCGTCCAGTACCGGTAGTGGTCGACCACATTGCGCCGGTCGCCCTCTGCCAGCAGGGAGGGGTCGTAGCGCTCGTCCTGCGGCCAGGGCAGGGGATGCGGCCCGACGCCGACCTCGGGGCTGTAGGCGTCGTCGTACTGAATCGGTTCTTCGGTGGTGCTCACCCAACGAGCGTACGGGGCTGGTCCTGACTCCCCCGCCGCTGCTCCGCCCCCACCCCGCCCGCCCGGGAGAACAGCCGGTCCCTGCCGAGCGCCGCCCACCCGCCGAGCCGGACCAGGAAGGTGGTCGGCAGAAAGACGGCGTCGGCGGCGATCATCGCCAGCGAGAAGAACGGCAGCCCCAGGAGCACGGCGATCGCCGCGTGCTCCATGATCATGGCCACGAGCAGGACGTTCTTGACGCGCCGGTTGAAGAGTGTGAAGGGGAAGGCGACCTGCACGATGACCGTGCCGTAGGTCAGCGCCATCACCATCATGCCGCCGGAGGCGAGAAGGTCCGAAAGGGCCGGCCAGGGCGTGAAGTAGTCGAGCTTGAGCGGGTAGTACAGCGCGGTGCCGTCCTGCCAGCGCGAGCCCTGGATCTTGTACCAGCCGGCCGTGGCGTAGATCAGACAGACCTCGGCCATGATCACGACGAGGGCGGCGTTGTGCGCGAGGTTGGCCAGAACGTCCAGGAGGGCGCGCGGTTCGCTGTTCGGCGCGTACCGGCCGGCCATCCACCAGAGGCCCTGTCCCACCCAGAGCCCCCAGACAAGGAGCAGGACGAACGAGCCGGTCTGGTTCAGGAAGGTGGCTATGACCAGGGCGAATCCCAGCACGGCCCAGAGTGCCGGGCCGACGCGGTCCCGCGGTGGCACACCCCGCACATCCGGGGCGGCCCGTGCCGCGCGCCTCGCATCCAGCGACCAGACCTGTCCGCAGCGCGTCAGGACCAGATAGATCGCCATCAGATGGATGACGTTGTCCCCGCCGTCGCCCATGAAAATGGAGCGATTCTGCAGCGACAGCACGCCGATCATGAAGAGCACGGACATGGTGCGGGTCCGCCAGCCGAGCATCAGCAGCGCGCTGGAGAGCACGGCGAGGCCGTACACGACCTCGAACCAGACGGTGTTGTCCGCCCACATCAGCGCGGTAAAGGCGTCATTGCCCGCGATGAGCTGTCGCGCCATGTCCCAGCTCCAGGAGCCGTTGGGCCCATACATCTCCTGGCGGTTGGGCAGCTCGCGCAGCAGGAAGAGCAGCCAGGTGGCGGCGAAGCCGATCCGGATGACGGCGCTCTGGTACGGGCCCATGGCCGTTGAGGTGATGCGCTGGACGGCGCGGGCGGCCCTGCGGTCGGGAGTGTCGCTCACGAGCCCGCCTCCGCACGACCGTTGCGGACTCCCCCTGGCAGATCCGCCGCGGTGATCGTCCACCAGGGCAGAACGCGGTACGCGGGGCGGGTGTCGATCTTCTCGTCGCTCCACTCCGGGGCCTTGACCGAGCGGGTCGACGACCTGAGCTGGATGCGCTCGACGGAGCCGCCCAGGTCTCGCTTGTCGAGCCGCGTCATCACGATGCGGCGGACATAGCTCTCCGAGAGCTGGCCGCGCAGGCCGTTGCCGCGGTTCTCGTTGTCATGAGAATTGACATAGAAGTCCCAGGCCCGGCGCAGCTCGTTCTGCTGGACATGGCTGGGGAGGGGATTGCCGCGGATCGCCTCACCGTCATCGGCGGTGAGGTCGATCCAGCCGGAGCTCTCGCGGCTGCCGTCGGAGGCCGAGTACTCGACCATGACCTCTACGTCGACGTTCTGCTGGAGCGGGTTCGGGGCGAAGAGCTTCCAGTTCTGCTCGAACTCGGGATAGATCCAGCCGTCGACCGCTTCGCCGTGCTCCTTGGTCACCGTGTTGGGAGGCGCGACGTGCAGAAACACCATGGTCAGGTGGACGCAGGCAACCGCAGCGATGATCGCGAGCGAGACGGCGGCCGCCCCTTGATACGGGAGGGAGAGCGCCGCGATGCCCCTGCCGGGCGCGGGGCCCGGGCCGCGCGTGGGCTGCGACTGAGGTGCGAGCTCGGGCCCGCCGGCCGCCTCCCGCCGGGCTGCTGGGACGGGCTCGGGGCCGTGGCCCGCGGGCGGCTCGGAGCTCAGGCCCCCGGCGCCTCTGGCGTCCTCGTCCTCGTAGGAGTCCATCCCGCCCCGATCCCCATCGGTCCACCTCAGTTATCCACAGGGTTGACACCCTACGGGCCGTCGACTCACCATTGAAGTCAATGAACCGAACGATCGGTCGGTAGGGGGCCCGGATGACGGCAGTGACTGCGGATACGTACGAGGCGGTTTTCGACGCCGCCGTAGCCGCCGACGAGCGCATCGAACCACGCGACTGGATGCCGGACGCCTACCGGGCGACGCTGGTGCGCCAGATGGCACAGCACGCCCATTCCGAGATCATCGGCATGCAGCCCGAGGCGAACTGGATCACCCGGGCGCCCTCGCTGCGGCGCAAGGCGATCCTGATGGCCAAGGTCCAGGACGAAGCAGGCCACGGCCTTTATCTGTACAGCGCGGCCGAGACCCTGGGCACCAGCCGCGAGGAGCTGCTCGACAAGCTCCACGCCGGCCGCCAAAGGTACTCCTCGATCTTCAACTACCCGACGCTGACCTGGGCCGATGTCGGCGCGATCGGATGGCTGGTGGACGGCGCCGCGATCACCAACCAGGTGCCGCTGTGCCGCTGCTCGTACGGTCCTTACGCCCGGGCGATGGTCAGGATCTGCAAGGAGGAGTCCTTCCACCAGCGCCAAGGCTACGAGCTGCTGCTCACCCTCTCCAGGGGCACGCCCGCCCAGCACGAGATGGCGCAGGACGCGGTGAACCGCTGGTGGTGGCCCTCGCTGATGATGTTCGGCCCGCCGGACGACGAGTCGTCGCACTCCGCGCAGTCCATGGCCTGGAAGATCAAGCGGCACTCCAACGACGAGCTGCGCCAGCGCTTCGTGGACATCTGCGTCCCGCAGGCCGAAACGCTCGGGCTCGCCCTCCCCGACCCCGACCTGCGGTGGAACGAGGAGCGGGGCCACCACGACTTCGGCGCGATCGACTGGTCGGAGTTCCAGGAAGTCCTCAAGGGCAACGGCCCCTGCAACGAACAGCGGATTACGCAGCGGCGCAGGGCCCACGAAGAGGGTGCCTGGGTCCGGGAAGCGGCCGCGGCCTACGCAAGCAAGCATGAAGCACAGCACGTGAAGCCCGGGGAGGCGACGGCATGAGCAGCTCGACCGACTGGCCGCTGTGGGAGGTCTTCGTCCGCTCGCGCCGCGGGCTTTCCCACACCCACGCGGGAAGCCTGCACGCCCCGGACGCGGAGATGGCCCTGCGCAACGCCCGCGATCTGTACACCCGGCGGAGCGAGGGCGTGTCGATCTGGGTCGTCCCTTCCACCTCGATCACCGCGTCCTCGCCCGACGAGAAGGACCCCTTCTTCGAGCCCGCGGGCGACAAGCCCTACCGCCACCCGACCTTCTACGAGATCCCGGAAGGGGTGAAGCACCTGTGACCACCACGGTGAACGCCGCGGCACTCGCCCTCGGCGACGATGCACTGGTGCTCTCGCACCGCCTGGGGGAGTGGGCGGGCCATGCGCCCGTCCTGGAGGAGGATGTCGCCCTCGCCAATATCGCGCTGGACCTGCTGGGGCAGGCGCGGGTGCTGCTCTCCCTCGTCGGTGACGAGGACGAGCTGGCGTATCTGCGCGAGGAGCGGGCCTTCCGCAATCTCCAGCTGGTCGAGCAGCCGAACGGCGACTTCGCGCACACCATCGCCCGCCAGCTCTACTTCTCCGTCTACCAGCGGCTGCTGTACGGGCAGCTGGCGGCCGGCGACAGCGAGTTCGCCGGGCTCGCGGCGAAGGCGGTCAAGGAGGTCGCGTACCACCAGGACCACGCCGAGCACTGGACGGCGCGGCTCGGCGACGGCACGGCCGAGAGCCATGAGCGAATGCAGCGCGCCTGCGACGCGCTGTGGCGTTTCACCGGCGAGATGTTCCAGCCGCTCGAAGGGATCGACATCGACTGGCAGGCACTGCAGGCCAGTTGGCTGGAGAGCGTCAGCACTGTCCTGCAGCGGTCGACGCTGACCGTGCCCGACAGGCCGCGTTCGGGCGGTTGGGCCGCGGGGGCGGGCCGCCAGGGTCTGCACACCGAGTCGTTCGGGCGGATGCTGGCCGAGATGCAGCATCTGCACCGCAGCCACCCGGGGGCGTCATGGTGACCGACGTGACCGACTCACGCCTCGAGGCGGAGCTGCGCAGGCTCGCCGGCTCCGTGCCGGACCCTGAGCTGCCGGTGCTGACCCTGGAGGAGCTCGGTGTGCTGCGCGGGGTTCAGATCCTCGGGCCCGGCAGGGTCGAGGTGGAACTGACTCCGACCTACACCGGCTGCCCGGCGATCGAGGCCATGACCTCGGACATAGAACAGATCCTGCACGACCACGGGGTGGCGGACGTCTCGGTCGTCAAGGTTCTCTCCCCGGCCTGGTCGACGGACGACATCAGCGCGGAAGGGCGGCGCAAGCTCGCCGAGTTCGGGATAGCACCGCCCCGCCCGCACGCTGCTGAGGGACCGGTGGCGCTCACGCTCTCCGTGCGCTGCCCGCACTGCGGCTCCACCGACACCGAACTGCTGAGCAGGTTCTCCTCCACCGCCTGCAAGGCTCTGCGCCGCTGCGTCAGCTGCCGCGAACCATTCGACCACTTCAAGGAGTTGTAGATGTTCCATCCGCTCCGGGTGAGCGAGGTCGAACAGCTCACGGACGACTCGGTGGCCGTCACCTTCCAGGTGCCGCCCGAGCTGCGCGAGACCTTCCGACACACCCCCGGTCAGCATCTGGCCCTGCGCCGCCTGGTGCAGGGCGAGGAGATCCGCCGTACGTACTCGATCTGCGCCCCGGCCGCCCGCGGACACGCTGATCCGATGCTGCGTGTGGGCATCCGGCATGTCGACGGCGGTGAGTTCTCGACGTTCGCGCTCAAGGAGCTCGCAGTCGGCGACACCGTCGAGGTGATGCCTCCGATGGGCCGCTTCCTCCTCGCCCCCCGCCCCGGTTACTTCGCGGCGATCGTCGGCGGCAGCGGTATCACCCCGGTGCTGTCGATGGCGGCGACGCTGCTGGCGACCGAGCCGGAGGCCCGGTTCTGTCTGATACGCAGCGACCGCACTGCGGCTTCGACGATGTTCCTGGACGAGGTCGCCGACCTCAAGGACCGCTTCCCCGACCGTCTGCAACTGGTCACCGTGCTCTCCCGGGAGGAGCAGCAGTCGGGGCTGCCGTCCGGACGGCTGGACCAGGAGCGGCTGACCGGGCTGCTGCCGGCGCTGCTGCCGGTGGCGGACGTGGACGGCTGGTTCCTCTGCGGCCCCTTCGGTCTGGTCCAGGGCGCCGAGCGCGCGCTGCGCGGGCTCGGGGTGGACCGCAGCCGCATCCACGAGGAGATCTTCCATGTGGACGACGGCTCGGGGCCGAGCAAGGCCGCGGTGAGCGCCCCGGCCCACGCCGAACTCACCGCGACCCTCGACGGCCGGTCCGGCAAGTGGCCCGTCCGGGAAGGGGAGTCGCTGCTCGAGACGGTACTGCGGAGCCGCGCGGACGCGCCGTACGCGTGCAAGGGCGGCGTCTGCGGCACCTGCAGGGCTTTCCTGGTCTCGGGCGAAGTGCGGATGGACCGCAACTTCGCGCTGGAGCAGGAGGAGACCGAGGCGGGCTATGTGCTGGCCTGCCAGTCCCATCCGGCCACGCCGGAAGTGGAGCTGGACTTCGACCGCTGAGCCGGGGCGCGCCGATCGGGCGCGCTCCGGTCCTCCCGCGCTGTGTTCTTTTCCCGGGACCTGTTCTATCTTGACGGTCCGTCAGATACGGATGAGGCAGCGCCGGTGCGTGGGAGGACAGGACCGTGGACTTCACCTTCACCGAGGAGCAGCAGGCGGCCGTCGAGGCGGCGAAAGCGGTCTTCTCGGGCGTCGCTCCCGACGGAGTACCGAGCCCCGCGCTCACCCCTGGCGCGGTGGCCGAGGAGTTCGACCGGCCGCTGTGGGCCAAGCTCGCGGGCGTGGATCTGCTGAGCCTGGTCCTGTCTCCGCAGTACGGCGGGGCGGGACTCGACCCCATCGCGCTCTGCCTGGTCCTGCGCGAGTCGGCGAAGGTGCTCGCGCGGGTGCCGCTGCTGGAGACGAGCGCGGTCGCCATGGCCGTCGAGCGTTATGGCAGCGCCGAGTTGAGCGAGGAGATCCTCCCCCGGGTCGGCCGCGGTGAGCTGGTCCTCACCGCCGGGGCCAGTGGCCGCACCGGTCACGACCCCGCCGAACTCGCCGTCGCCGCCCGCCGTTACGCCGGGCACGAGCGCGGGGACAGGGACGGGGACGGCTGGGTGCTCGACGGCGTGCAGACGGGCGTGCCGTGGGCCCAGTCCGCGGACCGCATTGCCATACCGGCGCACACCGATGACGGCCGGGCCGTGTTCGCCCTGGTCCCCCGGGACCATGACGGTCTCACTCTCGCCGAGCAGATCTCCACCAGCGGCGAGCGTTTCGCCGAGGTCAGCCTGGACTCCGTACGGATCGGGACCCGCGAGCTGATCGACGCCGAGGGCGCCTGGGAGTGGCTGCGCCAGCTCCTGGCGACCGGGACCTGCGCGCTGGCACTCGGTCTCGGTGAGTCGGTGCTCTCGATGACCAGTGAATACACCGGAAAACGCGAGCAGTTCGGATTCCCGGTCGCGACATTCCAGGCGGTCGCCGTCCAGGCCGCCGACCGCTATATCGATCTGCGCGCGATGGAGGCGACCCTCTGGCAGGCGGCATGGCGGCTGGGCCCGGCTCGGGGGAGTGCGGGAGTCGGCGGCCCACTGCCCGTGTCCGGCGATGTGGCGGTGGCCAAGATCTGGGCCTCGGAGGGCGTACGGCGTGTCGTACAGACCGCCCAGCACCTGCACGGCGGCTTCGGCGCGGACACCGACTATCCGCTGCACCGCTATCACGCCTGGGCCAAGCAGCTCGAGCTCTCGCTCGGCCCGGCAGCGGCTCATGAGGAGGCGCTGGGCGACCTGCTGGCAGCCCATCCCCTCGGCTAGACGCTCAGGCAGAAGCTCAGAGCACGAACGCCGGGCTGTCGTTGTCGGTGACCATCGGACGCCCGGCGCCGTCCCAGGCGAGCATGCCGCCCTCGACGTTCACGGCGTCGATGCCCTGCTGCACCAGATACTGGGTGACCTGCCCGGACCGCCCGCCGACCCGGCACATCACATATGCACGGCCCTTGTCCGCCACAGCCTCGGTCACCTCACCGAAGCGGGCCACGAAGTCGCTCATCGGCACATGCAGTGCCCCCTCGACATGCCCGGCCGCCCACTCGTCGTTCTCCCGGACGTCCAGCACAAGGCCCTCGGACGGTACCGCCGCGGCGTCCACCGAGGGCAGCGGGGCGAAATTCATGAGCTATGCCTTCTCTCGTACGTACGGCGGCAGGATTCGCCGGTCTCCAAGTCTCCCGGGACCCCTCAGAAAACCTACTGCACCAGTTTGGACAATTCCGCCTCGCGCTCGGCGACCTGCGCGAGCAGCTGCTCGGCGATCTCCTCCAGCAGCCGGTCCGGGTCATCGGGCGCCATCCGCAGCATCGCGCCGATCGCGCTCTCCTCCAGCTCCTTGGCGACCGCCGTCAGCAGCTCCTTGCGCTGCGACAGCCACTCGAGCCGGGCGTAGAGCTCCTCGCTCTCGCTCAGCCGCTGCTCGGCCGGCACAGGACCGGCCTCCCACTCCGCGGCCAGCTCCTTCAGCAACGCCACATCGCCGAGCCCGTACGCGCCGTTCACGCGTGTGATGAACTCGTCGCGCCGCGCCCGTTCCTTCTCGTCCTGAGCCAGGTCCGGATGCGCCTTGCGGGCCAGCTCGCGGTAGAGCTTGCGCGCCTCTTCGCTCGGCCGCACCCGCTTCGGCGCCCGCACAGGCTGGCCGGTGAGCATCGCGGCGGCCTCGGGGGAGAGGCCGTCGGCGTCCATCCAGTCGTGGAACAGCTCGTCCACGCCGGGCATGGGCATCACCATCGCCCGGGCCTCCTGCGCCTTGCGCAGATCCTCCGGGTCTCCGGTGCGGGCGGCCGTGGCCTCGGCGATCTGGGCATCCAGCTCGTCCAGGCGCGCGTACATCGGGCCGAGCTTCTGGTGATGCAGCCGGGAGAAGTTCTCGACCTCCACCCGGAACGTCTCCAGCGCGATCTCGAACTCGATCAGCGCCTGTTCGGCCGCGCGCACCGCCTTCTCCAGCCGGGCCTCGGGCCGCGCCTGCGCGTCCTGCTCTTCGTCGTTCCGGGTCGTCGGGCCCCCGGGTGCATCCTGGGTCACCCGCCCAGCCTACGGGCGCGGCCGAGTGCCCTGTCACACCCCCAGCTCAGCGGCTATCCGCCCGCTCTTGATCGCCGACAGCAGATCCGCGTGGTCCGCCTCCGTTCGGTCCGCGTAGATCATGGCGAAGCCGGCCATCGCCTCGTCCAGCTCTTCGTTCTTTCCGCAGTATCCGGCGAGCAGCCGCGGGTCGGCGCTGTGCGCGTGCGCCCGGGCCAGCAGGGCTCCGGTCATCCGTCCGTAGTCGTCCACCTGGTCCGGGGCGAGGGCAGCTGGGTCCACGCTGCCCTTGCGGTTCCTGAACTGCCGTACCTGGAAAGGCCGTCCGTCAACCGTCGTCCAACCGAGCAGGATGTCGCTGACCACCTGCATCCGCTTCTGGCCGAGCACCACCCGGCGTCCCTCGTGCTCCACGTCCGGAACCGGGAACCCGGCAGCCGTCAGGTGGGGAAGCAGCACCGAGGACCGTGCCTCCTTCACCTGCAGCACCAGCGCATCGCCCCGGTGGTCGAGCAGCAGCACCACATACGACCGGGTACCCACGCTTCCGGTCCCGACCACCCGGAAGGCCACGTCATGGATCGAGTACCGGGCGAGCAGCGGCAGCCGGTCCTCGGACACCGTGCGCAGATACTCCTCCAGCGACGCGGCGACAGCCGCCGCCTCCGCGTCCGGTACCCGCCGCAGCACCGGCGGCGCGTCCACGAAGCGCCGTCCCCCGTCGGCCGCGGCGGAGCCGCTGCCGGACACAGCCTCGGTCGACTTGGCGGCGAAGCGCGCGCTCGTGTTGTTGCGCGCCTTCTCCGAGACCCGCTCCAGCGTGCCCAGCAGATCCCGCGCGTCCGTGTGGGAGACGAGCTCCTCGTCGGCGATGGCGTTCCACGCGTCCAGCGCGGGAAGCCTGGCCAGCAGCCGCATCGTGCGCCGGTAGGCGCCCACGGCGTCGAAAGCGGCCGCCCGGCAAACGGTTTCGTCCGCGCCCACCACGCGCCCGGCCAGCACCAGCGAGACGGCGAGCCGCTTGAGATCCCATTCCCACGGGCCGACGACGGTCTCGTCGAAGTCGTTCAGATCGATGACGAGGCGGCCGCGCGCATCGCCGTACAGACCGAAGTTCGCCGCGTGCGCATCGCCGCAGATCTGCGCGCTCACTCCGGTGACCGGAGTGCCCACCAGGTCATGGGCCATCAGGCCGGCCGAGCCGCGGAGAAAGGCAAACGGCGAGGCCGCCATCCGGCCCACCCGTATCGGCGTGAGCTCCGGCACCCGGCCCCGGCTGGACTCCTCGACGGCCTGGACGGCGTCGGGCCGCGCCCCCGGGAGCACGAGTGAGTCGTGCGAGGCCCGCGGAATCCGGTCCCTCAGCGCCTTCCCGGCCTCCTTCGGCGACCTGGCGCCATCCTGAGCACCGGCCGTCCCCTGCCCCGGACGCCGTACGAATCCGGGCACCACCGGAATACGTGCCCCCACGCCCGCCGCGTCCCCGGATGCCCTTGCCGCATCCCGTGACCCGTCGGCCCCCGCTCCGTCGAACTCCGCCTGCCGCACCGGCGTCCCCGTCTCAGCCTCGCCCATGACGCGCTGCCTCCCCCGTCGTCGTACACGTTCAACATCAACTGCTACTGACCGTACCGCCGCTTCCCGACAGCCGTCTCCCCCTGTGGATAACGTTCGCCGCCTCCACCGCCTGCGAAGATCAACCACAACCGAGCCCCCAGAGGCCCCCTTCACTTAAACGTTGTACTATGCAACCGAGATCAAGGAGGGCGAACCATGTCAGCCACACGTGACGAGTCCGTCGACATCATCGAGTGTGAACTCACAGCGTTCGCCCGCCGTGCCCGCGCCACGGCCGCCCGACTCCACCCCGAACTGCCGCTGGTCTCCTACACATTGCTGGCACACATCGACGGCCGGCAGGGCTGCCGCGCCACCGACCTCGCGGCGCACTACATGCTCGACAAGTCAACCGTCAGCAGGCAGGTCTCCGCCCTCGAAAAGCTCGGTCTTGTCGAGCGGCGGCCCGACACCGACGACCATCGCGTACAGGTCCTGCACCCCACCGCGGCAGGAACCGAACTGCTCTCCTCCACCCACGCGAGCCGCCGCGCCGCCTACCAGGAGCTCCTCGCCGACTGGCCGACCGAGGATCTGGCCCGCTTCGCCGCGTACCTGCTGCGCTACAACGCGGCCGGAGCAGACACCCCCTAGCTGTTCCGCCCGCGAGGTCGTCTACCGCGCCCCTGCCGCCACCCCGCTGCCGCACCTGGACTTCGCCGCCGTCTCGGCGGGTATCGAGGGCGTTCTGCGCGCCGAGCTCGCCGCCGAGCTCGAAGCGGCCGGCGCGGTCCTGATGGGCGCACCCATCTACGACCTCACGATCCGAGGGTCCACCTCGGCGGGCGTTTCACGTGAAACAGGCAACACGGATGTTCCACGTGGAACGACGTCACATCACGTCGCCCCCGGTCCGCGTGGCATCCGCCCCGCGAGCCGACGGTCCCGGCGGCACGCGCCCCCTCCCATCACCCCGCGTCCAGCCCCGCATCGCGCGCCAGGAGCGCCGCCTGCACCCGGTTCTCGCACTCCAGCTTCGCCAGGATCCGGCTCACATACGTCTTCACCGTGGCCTCGCTCATATGCAGCCGCCGCCCGGCGTCCGCGTTGGACAGCCCCTCCCCAAGCAGGGCGAGCACGTCCCGCTCTCGACTGCTCAGCCCGGCCACCCTCGTCCGCGCCTGCTCGCCGCGGGCCGCCGCCCGCCCCGAGGCGAGCTGGTCCACCACATGCCGGGTCGCTCCGGGCGAGAGATACGCATCCCCCGCGGCCGCCGCGCGTACCGCCCGGATCAGCTCCGCGGGTGCGGTGTCCTTCAGCAGAAAGCCCGCGCCGCCGTGCTCCAGCGCCCGCAGTACGTTCTCGCGCTCGCCGAAGGTCGTCAGCACGATCACCCGTGCCGCCGGTGCCGCCCTGCGCAGCTCTCCCAGAGCCGTGAGACCGTCCATCACCGGCATCTGGATGTCGAGGAGCACCACATCGGCGCTGTGTGAACGTGCGAACTCGATCGCCTCACGCCCGTTGGCCGCTTCCGCCACGACCTCGATCCCGCGGTCGGAGGTGAGGATCATCCGGATCCCTGCCCTGATGAGCGGCTCGTCATCAGCGATGACGACCCGGATCGGCGACTGTGTCACCTGCACCCCCCACACCCAGCGGCACCCATGCGGCCAACTCCACTTATCGGCTGACCTCGTAGGACTTCTTCTCGATCAGCTTGCCGTCCTTGAAGCAGAACCGGAACACCGGCTCGGTGTCGATGTTGTCTCCCACCTCCGAGGACATCAGCACCAGGCATTCGGAGCCTGCAGGCTCCTGAGGGCCCTTGCCGCTCAGCCCGGTGGTCGTGATCGTGTCCCCGCTCGGCAGCCGGTCACGCACCTCGTCCTCGGCGGCACCGATCTTCACCTTCTCGTACTCGACCGGGTCGATCATCCCCTCACTCATCGAACCCACCAGGAAGAACAGCCCGAAAACACCCGCTGCCCCCAGTACCAGCAACGCCGCCAAAGCGATCCCACAGCCCAGCGCCAGACCGCCGCCCCTGCTTCTGTTCCGTCCACCCATCGCCAGCTCCCGCTCCGAAACGGTCCAGTCCATGACCGGACCACCGTTCCCGAGTGCGGCCTGCGGCGACTGCTGGCGGAAGTTGTCCTCCGTCGCGACGAACGGCGCCGCCTCCACCACTCCGTACGGCAGCACCCCCGCCACCCGGAAGCCCCCGCCGTCCGCCGGACCCGCGTGCACGATGCCGCCGACCAGCCGGGCCCGCTCCCGCAGCCCGGTCAGCCCCTGCCCGCCACTGACCACCTCGCCCGGCGCCGGCGCCACCGGTGCCCCGCTGACGATCTCGAGGACGAAGGAGTCCGGCTCGTATCTCAGCTCCAGGCCTATCGCGGCCCCGGGCGCGTGCTTGTACGCATTGGTCAGCGCCTCCTGCACGATGCGGTAGGCAGCATGGTCGGCCGCTGCCGCAAGGGGCCGGGCCTCGCCCGAGCACCGCAGCTCCACGGCATTGCCCGCCGCACGCGCCGCCTCCACGAGCCCAGCGATACCGGCTGTCCCACGCGCGGCCCGCCCCGACTCGTCGACGGGCTGCGGCGCCTCGACCCCGTCCCGCAGAATCCCGACGACCTCGCGCAGCTCATGCATCGCGGTCACCGAAGCGTCCCGGAGCACGCCGACGACCTCTCGCTGCCGTGGTGTCAGCCCGGGGTCCACCTCGAGCGCCCCGGTGTGCACGGAGATCAGTGCCAGCTGGTGGCCGAGGCTGTCGTGCATGTCCTGGGCGATCCGCTGCCGCTCCAGCAGCCGCGCCTGCCCTGCCACCATCGCCCGCTCCCGCAGGAGCTGGCCGTTGCGCTCCTGCAGGGCGTGCAGCAGGGTCCGGCGCTGCGTCCAGTAGCGGCTGGCCAGCCCCGGCACGACCGTCGTCGCGAGGAAGTAGAGAGTGGAGAGCAGCACCGCCGTCATCTGCGCCTGCTGCGACCAGGCGTCCACGAGCGTGGTGCCGATGAAGAGCGCGTACGCGACGGTGAACGCGGCCAGCGCCCGGCCGGCGCCCACGATCCTGCGCCCCGCCGACCACCCCACGACCATCAGCAGCGGCGCGAAGCCGCTCATAAGCGGCGCCAGCCCCCCGGTTATCGCCAGCACCGGCGTCGGCATCCGGCGCCGCAGCAGGGACAGCAGCGCGGCCGACACACCGACGAGCAGCAGCCTCAGTCCCTCGCTGCCCAGCAGTTCCTCGGTCCCGGCGGCCATGAGGCCCAGCACCAGCGCGAGCACCAGCTCGCCGGCGGTCCGCCGCCTCGACCACAGCTCAGGCGCCGCCAGCCATGCCCAGCCCGCCCGGATTCTCGATGAAGCGTCCACGGTGGCACCCTAAACAGAGCGCCCCGGCGCCCACGCCCCACTTTCGTCTTGCCGGGAAGCGACGAACGTCGCACCTTGCGATGGAGCGTGTCGATGGTTCGGCGCCCGTGCGTTGGCGTCCACCGGCTGGTGCGGCCATTCTTCGGTTGCGGCGTGTTGGGCGGGTTCACGACGTTCTCGACGTATGCGGTGGATATTCGACGTCTGGTGGAAGGCGGCCAGGCCGGTACAGGGCCGGCGTATCTGGGACTGACGCCGCTGGCGACGCTCGCTGCGGTGTGGAGTGCGGTGTGGGTGGCGCGCCGCGTACTGGCGTGGAGGCAGGGATGACCAGGCTGACGGGCACGGCACTGCGCGTAACGATCTTCATCGGGGAATCGGATCTGTGGCACCACAAACCGGTGTACACGGAGATCGTGCACCGGGCGCACAAGGCGGGGCTGGCGGGCGCGAGTGTGTTCCGGGGGATCGAGGGGTTCGGCGCCTCCTCGTTGATTCACACCGTCCGGCTGCTGTCCCTGAGTGAGGACCTGCCGGTGGCGATCGTGATCGTGGATGACGAGGAACGCATCCGCGCCTTCCTGCCGCAGCTCGACGAGCTGGTCACGGAGGGGCTGGTGATCCTGGACGAGTGCGAGGTCATCCACTACGCGGGCAGGGAGAAGTCCAAGTGAACTGGCTGCTGGTGGCGCTGGGGGCGGCGATCGGCGCCCCGTTGCGCTTCCTGACCGACCGGGCGGTGCAGACCAGGCACGACTCGGTCTTCCCGTGGGGGACCTTCGCGGTCAATGTCGTCGGCTGTCTCGTACTGGGTGTGCTGACCGGGGCGGTGACGGCCGGGGCGGCGTCCTCGCACGTGCAGTTGTTCCTGGGGACCGGGCTGTGCGGGGCGCTGACGACGTACTCGACGTTCAGCTACGAGACGCTGCGGCTGGTCGAGGATGGGGCGAAGTTCTACGCGGCGGTCAACGTGATCGCCGGCGTGGTCGCCGGGCTGGGCGCGGTCTTCGTCGGTGTCCTGTTCGGCGAGGCGCTCTGGGAATGACCCGCTGGGCCCACCCGTTCGTCCGCTCCGTGGCCGTCCGATCAGCGAGAAACGGGCCCCACCAGGACTTCCGTCACTGGTAGAGAGCCGCTTCGTCGGTCGCTCGCTGTGTGCCACGACGTCATGTCGGTGTCATTCGGCGCGATCGTGGTCGGTGAGGACTTCCTCGATGACATGTCGAGCGATGGTCGCCATCACCGGATTCGTGTGCCGGTAGTACCGCAGTTCTATGAGCGCTATCGACAGCGCCCAGCCGCGACCTCGTGCCCAGGCCGCGTCATCAACTTCCAGGGCGGCCCGGAAGGCGCCCCGCGTGTCGGCCGGCAGCAGGTACCACGCCGAGATCAGGTCGACTGCGGGATCGCCCAGCCCCAGGCACCCGAAGTCGATGACCGCGCTGAGCCGTCCGCGGGCCATCAGCAGATTGCCCGGCTGCAGGTCCGCGTGAAGCCAGACTGCTGGGCCGGACCACTCCGGAACCCGCAGGGCCGCTTCCCAGATGGTGGTCGCCGCGTCGGCGTCGACGATTCCACGTAGTTCCGCGATCGCGGCGCGTGTCGCGGTGTCCCGGTCGGCCAAGGGCTCACTTCGGTAGGAGACAGGCCCGTCCGTGGGATCGATCCTGTGCAGCGCGGTGACGAACTCCGCCAGGTCCTCGGCGAGCAGGCCGGGTTCGGCGATGGACCCGACGCTCGGGTTCTCACCGTCGAGCCAGCGGTACACGGACCAATGCCAGGGATACGACAGAGCGGGCGTTCCCTTGCCCAGCGGAACGGGAATGTCACAGGGAAGCAGCGGGGCAAGCCGTGGCAGCCACCGGTGTTCCTTCTCCACGTCAACGGCGGCCCCCGCGAGGCGGGGGAGTCGTACGACCATGTCCCGGCCCAGCCGATACATGGCATTGGATGTGCCGGCGGAGTCGATCGGCTCGACGGGAAGGCCCGCCCACCGCGGAAACTGAGCGGCGATGAGCCGATGCACAAGAGATGTGTCGATGCTCGCCTCGTCGGCATGCATCCTGCTGGCGCACATAGAACCGTCCTGAACAGAGTTCCGCCATGTGGCATGGAGGACTTGGGGGCAGACCTGTCAACGCAGCACGTGGACAAGGTCCTTGATGTCATCGATCACCTTGCAGTCTCGCAGCAGACTTCCTCGTCCGGGCCTGTCATCAGCAGCCTCAGCGGACTGGAGATGTCGTCGGCGTCGTCTCCGGCGCCGAGGCCGGCAGCCTCCCGAAGGCCGACGCGAACAGCGCCCAGCCGGCGACCGACGCGACCGCGAAGACGAGGATCGAGTTCCACAGGCCGAGCCGAGGTGGACCGGCTGCACATGGCGGCCGGCGGGTCCGGCAGAGAGCCGTCTACGAGGAAATCCTGCGGCGACGCGACTCCCTGGCTGAAGAACTCGGCGATGCGGCCGCGGCCGTTCCCTTCGCCGAGGCCGCAAAGACGCCTTCCCTGCTGCCGACCACACAGCGCATCGCGGTGACCGCGACAGGCACCGGGTGACAGAGCACACCAATTGAAGATCATCAAAGAGGCAGGGCCCGCACAGTGAGGCATGTCATGGTGTGGGCTCATTCACGTAAAAACCACCCGGTACGTACCGGACCCGGGCCGCCATGATCTTCACCAACGCGAAACGGGCCCTCACCAGGACTTTCGTCTCTGGCGAGAACCCGTTTCGTCGGTTTCTCTCTGTGCGCGAGGGGGGAGTTGAACCCCCACGCCCTTTCGGGCACTGGAACCTGAATCCAGCGCGTCTGCCTATTCCGCCACCCGCGCATTGGGTGTTGCCACCTGCCCCCACCTGTCGGTGTGAGCGCCTGGCGACATGCAGAAGATTAGCACGCTGCACAGGGTCGATTCACATCCGATTGTTTCGCGGACGGTGCCGGGGAACAGGGAACGGAAGGCGGCCGCCCCCGCTCCTCCTTGGAGCACCCCGTGTGCGGGACACTGTCAGGAGGCCGCCTCTACGATCCGTGTGAGAGGTGACACTCATCGACGGGGCAGACAAGGGGAACCAGCCGATTTCCCGACGCGTGGATACGATCAGTAAGCAGTATCAGGACGGCAACGACGGAGGAGGTGCCTCATGGGAGTCCTGAAGAAGTTCGAGCAGCGACTCGAAGGTCTGGTCAACGGCACCTTCGCCAAGGTGTTCAAGTCCGAGGTCCAGCCGGTCGAGATCGCCGGCGCCCTCCAGCGCGAGTGCGACAACAACGCGACGATCTGGAACCGCGAGCGGACTGTCGTCCCCAACGACTTCATCGTGGAGCTCAGCGCGCCCGACTTCGAGCGCCTGAGCCCGTACTCCGGCCAGCTCGGCGACGAACTGTCCGGACTGGTACGCGACTACGCCAAGCAGCAGCGCTACACCTTCATGGGGCCGATCAAGGTCCACCTGGAGAAGGCGGACGACCTCGACACCGGTCTGTACCGGGTGCGCAGCCGCACCCTCGCGTCGAGTTCGTCACAGTCGCCCGAGCGGGCACCTGCCGGTCCCGGCCACGCCGCCGCCCCCCAGGGCGGCGCCCGCGGCGGCTACGGCTACCCGCCCACCGGAGCACCTCCCATGCCGGCCGCGCCCCCTCCGGGCACCGGCCGACCCGGCCCCGCGCCCGTCGCGGACCGCCGCCCGGCACCGGGCCCAGGCCCGATGCCGAGCACTCAAGTACGACGTTGGATCGAGATCAACGGCACCCGCCATCAGATCTCCCGCCCGACGCTGGTGCTGGGTCGCAGCACCGACGCCGATGTGCGGATCGACGACCCCGGCGTATCGCGCCGGCACTGTGAGATCCGGACCGGAACGCCCTCGACGATCCAGGATCTCGGGTCTACCAACGGCATCGTGGTAGACGGGCAGCACACCACCCGCGCTACGCTCCGCGACGGCTCGCGGATCGTCGTGGGCAGCACCACCATCGTTTACCGGCAAGCCGAAGGGTGAAGCGGGGGCAATGTCAGAGCTGACCCTGACGGTCATGCGGCTAGGTTTCCTGGCCGTTCTGTGGCTGTTCGTTATTGTGGCCGTTCAGGTCATCCGCAGCGACCTGTTCGGTACGCGCGTCACGCAACGCGGTTCACGCCGCAATGCCGACGCGCGCCCCCAGCAGGCACGCCAGAGCGCCGCGCCTCCGCAGCAGCGGCAGCAGGCAAGCGGCCGCCAGCGCCGCGGTGCGCCCACCAAACTTGTCGTCTCCGAAGGCACCCTCACGGGCACCACGGTGGCGCTGCAGGGCCAGACGATCACCCTGGGCCGGGCGCACGACTCCACGATCGTGCTGGACGACGACTACGCGTCCAGCAGGCATGCCAGGATCTATCCGGACCGTGACGGCCAGTGGATCGTCGAGGATCTCGGGTCCACCAACGGCACATATCTCGACCGGACCCGACTCACCACCCCGACACCGATTCCGCTGGGCGCGCCGATCCGCATCGGCAAGACCGTCATCGAGCTGCGGAAGTAGTACGACAATGAGCGAGCGGAGCGAGCGAGCCGCAGCGGTCCCGACAGCGGACCGGGACGGGCTCCCGACCGGAGGGTGGGCAGTGTGGCTCGAGACCGGCTGTACCCCGAGCCGACGGGCGAGGTGCGCATGAGTCTGTCTCTGCGTTTCGCCGCCGGATCGCACAAGGGCATGATCCGGGAGGGCAACGAGGACTCCGGCTACGCCGGCCCCCGCCTTCTGGCCATCGCCGACGGCATGGGCGGCCAGGCCGCCGGCGAGGTCGCCTCGTCTGAGGTCATCTCCACGCTCGTCACACTCGACGACGACGTGCCCGGCTCGGACATCCTCACCTCGCTCGGCAGTGCCGTACAGCGCGCCAACGACCAGCTGCGACTCATGGTCGAGGAGGACCCCCAGCTCGAAGGCATGGGCACCACGCTCACCGCCCTGCTCTGGACCGGCCAGCGCCTCGGCCTCGTCCACGTCGGCGACTCCCGCGCCTATCTGCTGCGCGACGGCGTGCTGACGCAGATCACGCAGGACCACACCTGGGTGCAGCGCCTCGTCGACGAGGGCCGGATCACCGAAGAGGAAGCCACCACCCACCCGCAGCGCTCCCTGCTGATGCGCGCGCTGGGCAGCGGCGACCATGTCGAGCCCGACCTCTCCATCCGCGAGGTCCGCGCCGGCGACCGCTATCTGATCTGCTCGGACGGACTGTCCGGTGTGGTCTCCCACCAGACGATGGAGGAGACCCTCGCCAGCTACCAGGGCCCGCAGGAGACCATCCAGGACCTGATCCAGCTCGCGCTGCGAGGCGGCGGCCCCGACAACATCACGTGCATCGTCGCCGACGTCCTCGACACCGACTCCAACGACACCCTGGCCGGGCAGCTCAACGACACCCCGGTCGTCGTCGGCGCGGTCGCCGAGAACCAGCTCCAGCTGAACGACGGCGGCGCCATGCAGACCCCGGCGGGCCGCGCGGCCGGCCTCGGCCGCCCCGTACCCCCGCAGCAGCCCGGCGGCGGCTTCGGCCCGCCCGGCAGCGGCGACGGCATGGGATACGGCGGGATGCCGCCCGAGGGCAGCTTCGGCGCGTACACCGACGACGACTTCATCAAGCCGCGCGGTGGCCGCAAGTGGCTGAAGAGAAGCTTCTACATCGTGCTCGCCCTGGGAGTCGTCGGCGCCGGCCTGTACGGCGGCTACCGCTGGACGCAGACCCAGTACTACGTGGGCTCCAAGGACGAGCACGTCGCGCTCTACCAGGGCATCAGCCAGGACCTGGCCTGGGTCTCGCTCTCGGACGTCGAGAAGGACCACCCCGAGATCGAACTCAAGTACCTCCCGCCCTACCAGCGCAAGCAGGTCGAGGCGACAATCACCGCCGACAGCCTCGGCAAGGCCCGCGCGAAGGTCGACGAGCTCGCCGACCAGGCCGCAGCCTGCAAGAAGGACGAGCAGCGCCGCGACGCCGCGGACCGCGCCAGCACTCCGCCGCCCGGTGAGGGCGAGGCCGGTGGCACCACCGGCAAGCCCACCACCCAGAACGCACAGACCAAGCCGACCGCACCTACTCCCACTCCGGGCCCCACCCTCTCGGAGGAGGAGCAGAAGCTGGCCGCGAACTGCGGAAAGCAGTAATCGGCCGTAGGGGGCCTTTCTCCACCATGAGCGTTGTCACCAACACCACCACGATCGGCGCGATCGAAGCACCGAGCCGCCGCAACACCGAGCTGATGCTGCTCGCGTTCGCCGTTTTCATTCCGGTGTTCGCCTACGCCAATGTGGGCCTCGCGCTCAATGGTGAGCTCCCGGCCGGCATGCTCGCCTACGGCCTCGGGCTGGGGCTGCTGGCGGGCGTCGGCCACCTCGTGGTGCGCAAGTTCGCCAAGTACGCAGACCCGCTGCTGCTGCCGCTGGCGACACTGCTCAACGGCCTCGGCCTGGTGCTGATCTGGCGACTGGACCAGTCGCCGAGACTGGCCTACCAGGGTGCCGCCGCCCCCAACCAGCTGCTGTGGTCGGCACTCGGCGTCGCCATGTTCATCGGCGTACTGGTGTTCCTCAAAGACCATCGCGTCCTGCAGCGCTTCACGTACATCTCGATGGTCCTCGCGCTGATCCTGCTGGCAGCACCGGCGTTCTTCCCCGCGGACAGTGCGAACTTCGGCGCGAAGATCTGGATCCGGCTCGGTCCGCTCTCGCTCCAGCCCGGCGAGTTCGTGAAGATCATCATCGCGATCTTCTTCTCCGGCTACCTGATGGTGAAGCGCGACGCCCTTGCCCTGGCCAGCCGTCGTTTCATGGGGATGTACCTGCCTCGCGGCCGTGACCTCGGCCCCATCCTCGCCGTGTGGATGCTCAGCATCCTCATCCTCGTTTTCGAGACCGACCTCGGTACCTCGCTGCTCTTCTTCGGAATGTTCGTGGTCATGCTCTACGTGGCCACCGAGCGGACCAGCTGGATCGTCTTCGGCCTGCTGATGTCTGCGGTGGGCGCCGTGGTCGTCGCCTCCTTCGAGCCTCACGTCAAGGCCCGTGTCGCAGCATGGCTCAACCCGATGGCGATCTTCCTACCGCCGGACCAGCGGCCCCAGGGCCTGATCTCCGACCAGGCCGCGCAGGCGCTGTTCGCCTTCGGCTCCGGAGGGACCCTCGGCACAGGCCTCGGACAGGGCAACTCGGACCTGATCAACTTCGCCGCGAAGAGCGACTTCATCCTCGGCACGGTCGGCGAGGAGCTGGGCCTCGCCGGAATGATGGCGATCTTCCTGATCTACGCGCTGATCGTGCAGCGCGGAGTGCGCACCGCGCTCGCGGCCCGCGACCCGTTCGGCAAGCTGCTCGCCATCGGCCTGTCCTCGGCCTTCGCCCTGCAGGTCTTCATCGTCGCCGGCGGCGTCCTCAACCTGATTCCGCTCACCGGTATGACCATGCCGTTCCTCGCGCAGGGCGGTTCCTCCGTCATCACCAACTGGGCACTCATCGCCATCCTGATCCGGATCAGCGACACCGCGCGCCGACCGGCGCCGTCCCCTGCCCCGTCCCCCGACGCCGAAATGACCCAGGTGGTCCGACCGTGAACAAGCCCTTGCGCCGGGTCGCGATCTTCTGCGGCCTGCTCATCCTCGCCCTGCTGATCCGTACCAACTGGGTCCAGTACATGCAGAGCGAAGAGCTCAACACCCACAAGAACAACAAGCGCGTACTGATCGAGCGATACGCCTACGAGCGCGGCAACATCATCGTGGACGGCAAGCCGATCACGGGCTCCACGGCGACCAACGACAAGTTCTACAAGTACAAGCGCACCTACATCGACGGCGCCATGTGGGCCCCAGTCACCGGCTACGCCTCCCAGGCATACGACGCCAACCAGATCGAGAAGCTCGAGGACGGCATCCTCACCGGCAACTCCGACCAGCTGTTCTTCGACCGCACGATGGCGATGTTCACCGGCGACAAGAAGAAGGGCGGCAACGTCGTCACCACCCTGAACGGCGCAGCCCAGAAGGCCGCCTTTGAGGGCCTCGGGTCCAAGAAGGGCGCCGTCGCGGCCATCGACCCGCAGACCGGCAAGATCCTCGCGCTCGCCTCGACTCCTTCGTACGACCCCTCGACCTTCGCCGGCTACTCGGCAAAGGACGAGAAGGCATGGGTGACCCTCGAGAAGGACAAGGACAAGCCGAAGCTCAACCGCGCGCTGCGCGAGGTCTACCCGCCCGGCTCCACCTTCAAGGTGGTCACGGCGGCCGCCGCGCTGGAGCACGGCGTCATCGACGACATCAACGCGGCGACCGACACCCCCGAGCCGTACATCCTGCCCAACACCACCAAACCGATGGTCAACCACGCCAACGGCTGCAAGAACGCCAGCCTGATGAGGGCGCTCGAAGTCTCCTGCAACTCCGTCTTCGCCAAGCTCGGTGACCAGGTCGGCCGGGACAAGATGGTGGAGACGGCGCAGAAGTTCGGCTTCAACAACCCCGAGATCGACACCCCGGTACGTGCCGCCGGCTCCGTCTACGACAAGAACATGGACAGGCCCGGCAACGCGCTCTCCTCCATCGGTCAGTTCAACACCGCCACCACGCCGCTTCAGATGGCCATGGTCGCCGCGGCGATCGCCAACGACGGCAAGCTGATGAAGCCGTACATGATCGACCAGCTGGAAACGCCCAAGCTGGACATCATCAAAAAGACCGAGCCCGAGGAGATGAGCCGACCGCTCTCCCAGAAGAACGCGCAGCTCCTCCAGGAAATGATGGAGAACGTCGTCGAGAGCCCGAACGGCACCGGCGGCAAGGCCAAGATCGACAATGTGACGGTCGGCGGCAAGACCGGTACCGCTCAGCACGGCGAGAACAACAGCAAGAACCCGTACGCCTGGTTCATCTCGTACGCCAAGACCGCCGACGGATCGCCGGTCGCCGTCGCAGTCGTCGTGGAGGACAGCGAAGCCAAGCGCGACGACATCACTGGCGGCGGTCTCGCCGGACCCATCGCCCGCGATGTGATGAAGGCGGTACTGGACAGCAAGAAGTGACGCGGATCACGTCCGGCGTCCATACCTGCACATTGCGATACCGGTCGGGTATCAGGTGACGGTCGCGGGCCGATCAGGTGGTGCGTGGCCGGTAGCGTATGCGCGAACAGCGCACCGCCGGACCACACACGGGTGCGGTCGGGACTGACGGAGAGGGCTGGAACAGTTATGGAAGAGCCGCGTCGCCTCGGCGGCCGGTACGAACTGGGCTCGGTGCTCGGCCGTGGTGGCATGGCAGAGGTCTACCTCGCCCACGACACCCGGCTCGGCCGCACCGTCGCCGTGAAGACGCTGCGGGCCGATCTCGCCCGTGACCCGTCCTTCCAGGCCCGGTTCCGCCGTGAGGCCCAGTCGGCCGCCTCGCTCAACCACCCGGCAATCGTCGCGGTCTACGACACGGGCGAGGACTACGTCGACGGGGTCTCGATCCCGTACATCGTCATGGAGTACGTCGACGGCTCCACGCTCAGAGAGCTGCTGCACTCCGGGCGCAAGCTGCTTCCCGAGCGCACGCTCGAGATGACCATCGGCATCCTCCAGGCGCTCGAGTACTCCCACCGCAACGGGATCGTCCACCGCGACATCAAGCCCGCGAACGTCATGCTGACGCGCACCGGCCAGGTCAAGGTCATGGACTTCGGCATCGCACGCGCCATGGGCGACTCCGGGATGACGATGACCCAGACCGCGGCGGTCATCGGCACCGCACAGTACCTCTCCCCGGAGCAGGCCAAGGGCGAGCAGGTCGACGCCCGCTCCGACCTGTACTCCACCGGCTGTCTGCTGTACGAGCTCCTCACCGTCCGTCCGCCCTTCGTGGGCGACTCCCCGGTGGCGGTGGCGTACCAGCATGTACGCGAGGAGCCGCAGCCGCCGAGCAACTTCGACCCCGAGATCACCCCCGAGATGGACGCCATCGTCCTGCGGGCCCTGGTCAAGGACCCCGACTACCGCTACCAGTCGGCCGACGAGATGCGCGCGGACATCGAGGCATGCCTCGACGGCCAGCCAGTCGCGGCGACGGCGGCGATGGGCGCGGTCGGCTATGGCGGATACGCCCCCGACGACCAGCCGACCACGGCGCTGCGCCAGGCCGACCCGGCGGGCCAGACGTCGATGCTTCCGCCGATGAACCCGGACGACGGGGGCTACGGCTACGACGACCGCCCGGACCGCCGCCGCCAGAAGAAGTCGAACACCTCGACCATCCTGCTGGTCCTCGCGGGCATCCTGGTGCTCGTCGGTGCGGTGCTGATCGGCAAGGCGGTCTTCGGCGGCGGTGACGGCGGCGCCGGCGATGTGCCGGTGCCGCAACTCGTCGGCAAGCCCTTCAAGGAAGCCCAGACACTCGTGAAGAACGCGGGCGTCAAGGTTGCCCAGTCCGGTACACAGCGCTGCGATCAGCCCAAGGACAGCATCTGCAGCCAGAATCCGGCCAGCGGCAATATGAAGCAGGGCGAAACCGTCCAGGTCGTCGTCTCCGAGGGCGCACCCAAGGTCGAGGTCCCCGACGTGCTCGACAAGAAAGTGGAGCGGGCCAAGGAGATCCTGGAAGGCAAATCCTTCCAGGTCGATACCACGGAGATTGAGTCCGACGAGGACCCGGGCACAGTCCTCAAGCAGGATCCCAGGGGCGGCACCCAGGCCGAGAAGGGCACCAAGGTCACGCTCACCGTGGCCAAGCAGGCCAAGGTCACCGTGCCTCCGGTCGTGGGTCGGCTGTTCGACGACGCCAAGAGCCAGCTCGAGACCCTCGAGTTCACGGTCGCGCGGGCCGACGTGGACTCCGACCAGCCGGCGGGCACGGTCATCCAGCAGGACCCGGCGGGCAACTCGAAGGCCGCCAAGGGTGCCACGGTCACGCTGCAGGTCTCCAAGGGCCCGCAGCAGACCGCTCAGGTGCCTCAGCTGTTCAACAAGACCATCGGCGAGGCCAAGCAGCTCCTCGCTCAGGCAGGTCTGCAGCTCGGCGCCGTCAACGGTCCGAACGACGACAAGGCCCGGATCATTGTTCAGGACCCGGCGGCCGGTTCACCGGCGACTCCCAACCAGCAGGTCAATGTGCAGACCATTGACGGTGGCGGGGGCGGGAACAACGGCGGGAACGACGGCGGAATCTTCGGCTAGCCCCGGCCCGCAACAGCAGGAGGCCCCGGCACCGTTCATCGGGTGACCGGGGCCTCCTGCTGTATGCCATCTGCTGCGCGCACGCTTTCGACCATCGGTCGTTTCTTCAGATGTCCTGACTCGTTGGACGGATGGGGAGGGGACTCAAGCTCCTGCCCCGACCTCACCACCTACCACGCGGGCAGGAAGGGCCGGAGCATGATCGACCAGATCGCGCTGCTGGAGTCGAAATCGCTGCGCACGAGCGTGGCTACGCACACAGAGGTACTCGACAGGGTGAAGACACTGTCGTTGCTATCGGACGGCATGCATGTGACGACGGCGATGGTCGCCGCGTACTTCCAGGTCGGCGTCAAAGCAATCGAATCCCTGGTGCTCGACCACCGAGAGGAACTGGAAGCCAACGGCTACCGAGTCTTGACAGGTACAGAACTGACCTCCTTCAAGGAGGTCAGTGGGATTCAGTCCCGCTCCCGGGCACTCGCCCTCTACTCCCGGCGCGCTGTCCTCAACATCGCCATGCTGCTCCGTGACAGCGAAGTCGCACGTCAGGTGCGTACGTACCTCCTCGACATGGAGTACATGGCGCGCACCACCCCTGTGGATAACTCCGTCCACAGCCCCGCCGACCCCCTCGGCGACCGCATCGACCGGCGCATCGTCGACATCCTCGGCACAGCCGTCGTCCCCCTGTTCGACGCCCTCATCGAGACCTCGGGCGAACACCGCAAGGAACTGACCGACCTGCGCCAGGACATCCAGCGTGTCGAACGCAGACTCTGTCTCCACCACACTCGGCTGCGACGGCTCGAAGGCCCACGGGAAGACCGGCCACTCGCCGGAGTCATGGCCGCCATCGACGCCATGAACGGCTACGAGTTCGAAGAGCACATCGCCGCCCTACTGCGCCGCGACGGCTGCACCGACGTGGTCGTGCGCGGGGGCGGCGGAGACCGAGGCGTAGACATCACGGGCCGCACCCCCGACGGGCGACCGCTCGTCGTCCAGTGCAAGAGATTCGCACCCCACAACTCGGTCACAAGCCCCGACATCCAGAAGTTTCTGGGGGCCGCCAAGGTGCTGCACAAGGCCGACGTCGCCCTCTACGTGGCAACGTGCCCCTTCACCCGGGAAGCTCTCAACATTTCTGCCGAGGGCGGCATCACCGCCGTACACCGAGGGCTGCTGGAGGCTTGGAGCGCGGGCACCGCGCTGAACGTACTCCGTTAGCGAGCCGGTCAGAGGATCCTAGGACGACTGAGGCTCTTCGAGGACCTCAGTCACAGTCAGCGCAGCTCCGCCGGCGGCGTGCGGTCCGCGTCGACCTTCTGCGTGCGCACCAGCTCGCCCCACACGATGTAGCGGTAGTCCGACGTGTAGACCGGCGTGCACGTCGTCAGCGTGATGTACCGGCCCGGCTTCGCCTTGCCCGACTCCTTCGGGACCGGCTGCAGCACGTTCACGTTGTACTTCGAGGTCTCCGGAAGCTCCTTGTAGACCTTGTAGACGTACCAGGTGTCCCGCGTCTCGAAGACGATCGGGTCCCCGTCCTTCAGCTTGTGGATGTTGTGGAACTTCGCTCCATGGCCGTCGCGGTGCGCTGCCAGCGTGAAGTTGCCCTTGCCGTCCCAGGGGAGCCCCGACTTGATCGGGTCCGTGTAGTAGCCCGCGATGCCGTCGTTGAGGCTTTTGGAGTCGGTGCCCTTCTTCACCAGCACCTCGCCGTTGTTCATGGCGGGTACGTGGAGGAAGCCGATGCCGTCCTTGGTGTCGAGGGCGCCGGGGCTGCTCGCCCATCCGTCGCGCATCTGGTCGCCCTGTTTGGAGGCCGCACGGTCGGCGAGGACGTTCGTCCACCACAGTGAGTAGACGACAAAGAGCCCCAGCACCACGCCCGCGGTGATCAGCAGTTCGCCGAAGACACTGATGACACCGGCGACCCGGCTACGCGCACGTGACACTGCACCTTTTCCCGTCTTGAAGTCCCACCGCACCCACCGAACCAACCGAACCAACGATTTCAGCCGACGAGCGCGTCCGGTTTGCCCTTGCTGCGCGGTCGTTCGTCGACCATCTTGCCCCACACGATCATTCGATACGTACTCGTAAATTCCGGCGTACACGTCGTCAGCGTGATGTACCGGCCCGGTCCGCCGAATCCGGAGCCCTCCGGTACCGGAGCGATCACACTCACGTTCGACGGTGAGGTCTGCGGGAGGAAGCTCGCCATCTTGTACGTGTAATACGCGTCCTGCGTCTCGACGACGATCGGGTCCCCCGGCTGTAGACGGTTGATGTACCGGAACGGTTCTCCGTGGGTGTTGCGGTGACCCGCGACCGCGAAGTTGCCCACCTTGTCCGAAGGCATCGCGGTCTTGAGCTTCCCCTCGCCGTAGTGGCCCACCATGCCGCGGTCGAGGACCTTGTGCTTGCTGATCCCCTCGGCGATCGGGACGACCACGTCCAGCTTGGGGATGTGCATGATGGCGAAGCCCTGCCCGGGCTCGAACGCACCGGGCTGGCGGCCCTTCGCCCAGTCGTCCTGGATCTTGTTCGTCTCCTGGCTGGCCTGCTGCCCGGCGCGTATGTTCGTCCACCAGAGCTGGTACGTCACAAACAGCAGCATCAGCACGCCGAAGCTGATGAAGAGCTCGCCGATGGCGCGGCTCGCGATGACGGCGGGGCTGTCCTTCGCGGCACGCGCGGCGCGGCGGGCCTCGACGCGTGAGAGGGGTTTGGCGGGCGTCGCGGAGGAGTCCGGGGCGGCGGCAGCGGGCCCCGGGCGCCTATGGCCCCGAGCCTTGGCAGCCCGACGCCGCTCGGCACGGCCGGGACCCGCGGGCGTCTGTGCCGCGCGCCGGGTGTCCTCCGTACGCAGGGCGACGGTCTCGTCGTCCGGTACTGGTATCGGCCCGGACATCTGCTGAGGGATCGCGACGGTCTCGTACAGCGCCGCCCCAGGTTCCGCTTCCGGTTGCGGCTGGGCGTACCAGTCCCGCTGATAGCCCTCCGGGTCGTCTACGGAGTACTGGCCGTGGCCAGACCACTCCCGAGGCTGAGGCACCTCGGCCTCAGGGGCGTGAGCCTGCCCCTCGTCCGGAATGTCCGCCGCCCCGAACCACGGCGACCCCTGCTCCCCCGGCGGCATGGGGTCTCCCCACGGCGGAGCCGTAGGGGAGGGATCCGTCAGCGGGTCGTACTCATACCCGTCCTCAGGACGCCGGGCGCTCACGCCACAGCCTTGCCCACCACCGGTGCGAGCCCCGCCGAACGCCCGACCGCCCCGGTGTCGCCGCACTGCTCGAGCCAGTTGGCGAGCATCAGATGCCCGTGCTCGGTGAGGACCGACTCGGGGTGGAACTGCACGCCCTCGACGGCCAGTTCACGGTGGCGCAGCCCCATGATGATGCCGTCCGCGGTCCGTGCCGTGACCTCCAGCTCGTCCGGGAGCTCCGCCGGTTCCGCGGCCAGCGAGTGGTAACGGGTCGCGGTGAACGGCGAAGGCAGCCCCGCGAAGACGCCCTTGCCCTCGTGCGTGACCGGCGAGGTCTTGCCGTGCAGCAGCTCGGGGGCGCGGCCCACCACACCGCCGTACGCCACCGCCATCGACTGCATCCCCAAACAGACGCCGAATACCGGAACCGAGGTGTCGGCGCAGTGCCGCACCATCTCGATGCACACACCTGCCTGCTCGGGCGCGCCGGGCCCGGGGGACAGCAGCACCCCGTCGAAGCCGTCCTGCGCATGCGCCGGCGCCACCTCGTCGTTGCGCACGACCTCGCACTCCGCACCCAGTTGGTACAGGTACTGGACGAGGTTGAAGACGAAGCTGTCGTAGTTGTCGACGACCAGGATGCGCGCGCTCATCGGGCCGCCCCCGCTCCGTCGACCGTCACATCGTTGAACGGAAGCAGCGGCTCCGCCCACGGGAAGACGTACTGGAACAGCACGTAGACGACCGCGAGGATCAGCACGAGCGAGAGAACTGCCCGCACCCATGCGTTGCCCGGCAGATGCCGCCAGAT
Source organism: Streptomyces sp. NBC_00322 (assembly GCF_036147535.1). Classification (NCBI taxonomy): domain Bacteria; kingdom Bacillati; phylum Actinomycetota; class Actinomycetes; order Kitasatosporales; family Streptomycetaceae; genus Streptomyces; species Streptomyces sp. NBC_00322. The sequence continues at coordinate 4,434,185 of NZ_CP108019.1, forward strand.
CCAGCCGTACATGCTGTCCCTTTCCGTTTGGTACCGCACCAGACTAAAGGGCGGCAGGGGCACATGGGTCAGCTGCGCAAAGCTTCCGGTTTGCCGTCGGTCACAGGCTGGGTGGCGTCCAGATGCGCCCAGGCGATCAGCCGGTGGCTGCTGCCCCACTCCGGATCGCAGGTGGTCAGCGTCAGATAGCGCCCCGGCCCGTCGAAGCCCGACTTTCTGGGGACGGGTTCGATGACGCCGGTGTCGCTCGGGACGGTCCGGTAGGGCTCCCGGTCGACGCGGTACGTGAACCAGGTCGTCCCGTCCGTCAGCACCACCGCGTCACCCGGCCGCAGCTCCGGGAAGTCCTTGAAGGGATCGCCGTACGTGCGCCGGTGGCCGGCGACCGAGAAGTTGCCGCTGCCGCCGAGGACCGTGGTGGAGGCGTAGTGCCCGAGGCCCTTCTTGAGGGTGCCCGTCGAGGTGCCTTCCAGGACCGGCCAGTCCCAACTCCTGCCGAAGCGGGGGATGTACATGACCGCGAAGGGCTTGCCGTCGCGGTACTCCTCGGGGGCGGGAGGGGCGGGTGTCGTCGTGCCCTCCGGAGCGGGGGTGGCAGCGGGAGCCTGGACCGGACCCTGCGACCACTCCTCCTGGAGCCGGTCGATCTGTCCGTCGGTGGCGTCGGCTGCCTTGATTCCGGTCCAGAACATTACGTAGACGACGAAGAGCACGATCAAGGTGCCGGCGGTGATGCAGAGTTCGCTGAAGATCCTGACGATCAGCCGTACCGATACCGTCCGTCCCACCGTCCCCCCAGGGGCTACTGCACGGGCTTCGCGTAGTGGAGATCCACTGTGCCCGAGTAGCCGGGGAGAGTCACCGCCTTACGTTCGTCGACTTTCCAGCCGAGCCCGTAGGCCTTCACATACAGCTGGTAGTTCTGGATCGCGGGAGACTCGGCGAGCGCCTTCTTGAGCGCTCCCCGGTCTCCGACGGCCGTGACCTTGTACGGCGGGGAGTAGACGCGCCCCTGAAGGATCAGCGTGTTGCCCACGCAGCGCACGGCGCTGGTGGAGATCAGCCGCTGGTCCATGACCTGGATGCCCCTGGCACCGCCCTGCCACAGGGCGTTGACGACGGCCTGCAGGTCCTGCTGGTGGATGACCAGGTCGTTGGCCTGCGGCTCGGGGTAGCCGGGTGCTGCCTGGGCGTTCGGCGGGGCGTCGTTGAGGGTGACGCTGAGGGCGGGTCCGCTGACCTTCGAGGTGCCCGAGGCCTTCTCCAGGGCGCCGAGCCTGACGTCCTCGGCCTTGGTGGAGCCGTCGTCGCGCCGGGCGAGCGCGTCGACGTCGTCCCGTACCGCCGCGGTGGACTCGTCCAGGTCGGCGTTCTTGGTGCTGCGCTGCTGGATCAGGTCGGAGAGCTTCAGCATCGACGCGTCCGTACGGATGTTGGTGCCCTTGGCGGTGTTGAAGCTGGTCACGAAGATCAGCCCGGCGAGGGCGAACACGGCAGCCGTCAGGAGCCGGACCGTCCCGCCCGTCACGCGACCACCACCCCTCATCGAGCTTCGCCACCTTCCTGTCCGTCGAAGCGGTTGTCCGGACCTTGGGGGGAGTCGGCAGAATTGCTCAACGTACCCTTATCTCCTTAGGCGCCGCGGAAGCACTACGCTAACGGACGCCCGGGGGAGGCGGTGGTCCCCCTCGCTCCAGCCCCTGGCGTCAAGCCACAGTTCCCTGCGCGGTCACGCAGCGCATCGACAGGAGAGTCCCTCGTGCCGAAGTCACGTATCCGCAAGAAGGCCGACTTCACGCCGCCGCCGGCGTCGAAGCAGGCGACCAGCATCAAGCTGACCAGCCGCAGCTGGGTCGCACCGGTGATGCTCGCGTTGTTCCTGATCGGCCTGGCCTGGATCGTCCTCTTCTATGTCACTGAGGGCGACCTTCCGATCAAGAGCTTCGGCAACTGGAACATCGTTGCGGGCTTCGGCTTCATCGCCGGCGGCTTCGGCGTATCCACCCAGTGGAAGTAGCTTCTCCGCAGCCTCGTCGTCAAGCCCTGCCCTGAGGTTATCCACAGCGTTGTCCACAGTGGGGAAAAGTTCAGACGATCTGTGGATAACCCTCAAAGCATTGACGCCGGTGTGACTGCATCGGCCATCTTGATGAAGCGTCCCGCCCCTTGTCCCTGCTGGGAAAACCCAGCTCAGCGACAAGGGGCACGCTTGTTCCCCACAGCATGCACAAGATCGACCACACGCTGTGGACAACTTTGGGGAAAGATCTCGCTCAGGTGAGCGCGGCGGTCCTGGCCACCACGGTGACGATCACCGCGACAAAGATCAGTGCGCAGGTGCCGTACTGGACCAGAGCTCGGCGCTCGGCCGGCGCGTGCACCATGGCGTACCCGACCACGACACCTCCGACGAGCCCGCCGATATGGGCCTGCCAGGCGATGTTGAACGCCGGGTTGAAGGTGAAGATCAGGTTGATCACCAGCAGCGCGATGACCGGCCGCATGTCGTAGTTCATTCGCCGCATGAGCACGGCGGTCGCGCCGAAGAGTCCGAAGACGGCGCCGGAGGCACCGAGCGAGGGCTGGTTCGCGTCGGCGAGCAGATACGTCAGCGCGCTGCCCGCCAGGCCGGAGAGCACGTACAGGGTCAGGTAGCGCGCGCGGCCGAGGGCGGCTTCCAGAGGGCCGCCGATCCACCACAGGCTGAGCATGTTGAATGCGATGTGGATATAGCTGCCGTGCAGGAACATCGATGTCAGCAGCCGGTACCACTGCCCTTCAGCGACGCCCTCGACATCTCCGAGCAGCGGGACAAAAGCGCGCCCGATCAGGTCGAACTGGTCGGTGAACCGGTCCCCGAGCGACAGCTGCAGCAGGAAGACGGCGAGGTTGATCCCGATCAGGAGCTTGGTCAGCAGGCGCGGATCAGCGCTGACCGTGCCGCCCGCGATGGTCCGAGGTCGCGTGGCCGACGGGGCGTGTCCCGTACCCGATCCCGAACGGACACACTCCGGGCACTGGAATCCGACCGACGCGCTGGCCATGCACTCCGTGCAGATGGGCCGCTCGCAACGGGTGCACCTGATGCCCGTCTCGCGGCCCGGATGCCGGTAGCAGCTGGGGCCGTGCGCGTCCTGCGGCTGCTGCCCACTGCCTGGCGCCTGGTCCATGAGGTCCCTCTGTCTCCCTAGCTCAACACACCGCCCCGCCCATCCATACGGATGAGCGGGGCGAATTGGTTCCCTCGGGTCCCCTTCGGATCCCTGAGGATCCCGGGGGCACCACGGGGGCACCGCGTGGCTCAGCCCTCGCGGGTCTCCACGACGACCGACTCGATCACGACATCCTTGACCGGGCGGTCGGTGCGCGCGTTGGTCTGGGCGGCGGCGATCGCGTCCACGACCTTCTTGCCGGCCTCGCTGCTGACCTCGCCGAAGATGGTGTGCTTGCGGGTCAGCCAGGCGGTGGGCGACACGGTGATGAAGAACTGCGAGCCGTTGGTGCCCGGGCCGGCGTTCGCCATGGCCAGCAGGTACGGCTTGTCGAAGGCGAGGTCCGGGTGGAACTCGTCCTGGAACTCGTACCCCGGGCCGCCGGTGCCGTTACCCAGCGGGTCGCCGCCCTGGATCATGAAGCCGCTGATCACGCGGTGGAAGGCCGTGCCGTCGTACAGCTTGTCCGTGGACTTCTTGCCGGTCGCCGGGTGGGTCCACTCACGCTCGCCCTTGGCGAGCTCCACGAAGTTCTTGACCGTCTTGGGCGCGTGGTTCGGCAGAAGCCGGATCTCGATGTCGCCTTGGTTGGTCTTCAAGGTGGCGTACAGCTGCTCGGCCACGATCTGCCTTCCGTAAGTCTGCTCTGACGTCACACGATCCTCGCACGCGAGAGCCGTCCACGGATAAAAGGCGTCGAGTCGTCGACGAAGCGGCGCGTTGTGGGGCGAACCGTGGCATCGTCGACCACAAGGTCCTACATGACCCGGATGCCCGCCCCGCATGCCGAGGCCGCACTCAACAGGCATGATTTCGAAACGGGTGGAAAGGCGAAACTATGCCTAACTGGAAGTAACCCCAGCCACCCAGAACGCCACCGAGGAGGAGGATCCCGTGACCCGCATGGACAGCGTGCGCGCCGCGACCGGTACGGCGAAGGACAGCGTGCTGCACGCCGCGGAAGTGGTGGCGCCCTACGCCGGTACGGCCAAGGACCAGGCAGCGCATTATGCGCACGAGGCCCGCGTACGGCTCGCGCCCAAAGTCTCCAAGGCCGCTACTCAGGCCCGTGTTCAGTACGACGCGCGTGTTGCGCCGCGTGTGCCGCCGAAGGTGGACGAGGCGGCGCACCGAGCCGCGGTTCAGGCTCGGAGGGCAGCTCGTCAGGCGGCGGATTACACCGTTCCGCGTGTTGAGCAGGCGGTGGCCGTCGCTCAGCCCGTACGGGAGGAGGCTCTGGCCCGCTCCGCTGCCGCACTGGCCGCACTGCGCGGACAGGTGACGGCGAAGGAGATTCAGAAGCTGGTGAGGAAGCACGAGCGGCACTCGAAGGCCGCGCGGCTCGCCAAGCGGCTCGCGATCGTCGGTGCGCTGGTCGGTGGGGCATTCGCGGCCTGGAAGTGGTGGGACAAGCAGGCCAACCCCGACTGGCTGGTGGAACCGCCCGCTGCCACGGAGGTCTCCGACCGAGCCCCGCTGTCGTCCGTCGACGGCAGTGAACAGGGAGACCTGGACCCCGAGGTGCAGGCGAAGCAGGACGAGGCGGAGGCTTCTGACCGCGACGATCAGCGCTGATCGCATACCGCCCGTGGAGCAGGTGGCGCCGGGAGAAGTGAGCGATCCCGGCGCCTCATGCCGGGGCGGACGCCGTATCGGCGACGCGGGCAGGGGCCGGGGTCTGCCCGATGTCCGTGATGTCGGCACTGTCTGCGTCGGTCGCCGGCAGGTGACGGGTGGCCGGCGAGGATCCATGGGCCTCGGCGCGGATGCGCTGCTTGATGGTGGGCGGCAGCGATCTGTCGCGCGCGACGGGGCTCCATCGTGTAAAGGGGCTCCATCGCGTACTGGGCGGGGGCACCGTCGGCCGGACGGTCTGCCGCCGCACCTGCTTCGGCAGGACCGGCGCCTTGGGCGTCCGCACGACCGGCCGGCGCGTGGCGGCGGTGGCGGTGGTCAGCCCCACCGAGGCAAGCAGCGCAAAGAACGCGGTGATGAACGCGGTCCACAGATTCCTGACCTTCATGGCGGCCATGACCCCTCGCTTTCGGGTTGAGCGATCTACATACCTTTCTCATGATGTGTACGCATCTCGGGAAGTGGCGGAGCGACGCCGCCGCTGCGCAGTTCTTCCGATGAACACCACCCGGACGGCTCATTCCACGGTGCGGGCGGGGCGGCGAGGCAGTACAAGGCAGTGAAAAAGGGCGCTCCGATCTGTTCTCGACAGATCGGAGCGCCCTTGTCGCTGTGGAGCCTAGGGGAGTCGAACCCCTGACATCTGCCATGCAAAGACAGCGCTCTACCAACTGAGCTAAGGCCCCGGAAGGGTGGGTACGGCCGAGCAGAAGCGTGCCTCGGCCACCGCCGCAGACCAGAGTACCGGGTGACCCCCGGAATCCTGCAAAAGGATTGGGACTCCCGGTGGGCGACCACGCTCCGTAAGATGCTCGTCGAGGTTCGCAGCAGCGAAGCCCGCTTTGGGGAAAAGCGATGGGGAGACGCCATGGACGCCGCGCAGCAGGAAACAACCGCAAGAGCCAGAGAGCTGCAGCGCAGCTGGTACGGAGAGCCGCTGGGGGCGCTCTTCCGTCGGCTCATCGATGATCTGGGCCTGAACCAGGCCCGCCTCGCTGCGGTGCTCGGGCTGTCGGCTCCGATGCTCTCCCAGCTGATGAGCGGCCAGCGCGCCAAGATCGGCAACCCTGCGGTGGTCCAGCGGGTGCAGGCTCTGCAGGATCTGGCGAGTCAGGTCGCCGACGGCAGTGTCAGCGCGGTCGAGGCGACGGACCGGATGGAAGAGATCAAGAAGTCGCAGGGCGGCTCCGTGCTGACCGGCACCAGCCAGAGCACAAGCAGCTCCGGAGCGCCGACAGTTCGCCGTGTCGTACGCGAGATCCAGTCGCTGCTTCGTTCGGTTGCTGCGGCGGGCGACATCATCGATGCGGCGGACTCTCTCGCCCCGAGCCACCCCGAGCTGGCAGAGTTCCTCCGGGTGTACGGCGCCGGTCGCACGGCCGACGCTGTCGCCCACTACGAGTCGCATCAGAGCTGACCGAGGCAGCGGGCCTCACTAGGGAACGGGGAGCGGGCGCAGCGCAATGGGTGAGGTCTTCGCTGGTCGGTACGAACTGATCGACCCGATCGGTCGCGGCGGTGTCGGTGCGGTGTGGCGGGCCTGGGACCAACGGCGCCGTCGCTATGTGGCGGCCAAGGTGCTGCAGCAGAGCGATGCGCACACCCTGCTGCGCTTCGTCCGCGAACAGGCCCTGCGGATCGATCATCCCCATGTCCTCGCCCCGGCCAGCTGGGCCGCGGACGACGACAAGGTGCTGTTCACCATGGACCTGGTGAGCGGCGGGTCGCTGGCGCATGTCATCGGGGACTACGGCCCGCTGCCGCCCCGTTTTGTGTGCACGCTGCTCGATCAGCTGCTGTCCGGTCTGGCCGCGGTGCACGCGGAGGGGGTCGTGCACCGCGACATCAAGCCGGCGAACATCCTGATGGAGGCCACCGGGACCGGACGGCCGCATCTGCGGCTGTCCGACTTCGGGATCTCGATGCGCAAGGGTGAGCCACGGCTCACCGAGACCAACTATGTGGTGGGCACGCCTGGTTACTTCGCGCCCGAGCAGATGATGGGCGCGGAGCCGGACTTCACGGCCGATCTCTTCGCGGTCGGTCTCGTCGCGCTCTATCTGCTCCAGGGCAAGAAGCCCGACTCCAGGGCGCTGGTCGAGCACTTCGCCAACATCGGTACTCCTGGTGCCCCTCAGGGCATCCCCGAACCGCTGTGGCAGGTGCTCGCCGGTCTGCTGCAGCCCGATCCGCAGGTGCGGTTCCGTACCGCCACGGGCGCGCGCAAGGCGCTCACGGCGGCTGTCGAGATGCTCCCGGAGCCCGGCGCCGACGACGAGCCTGTCGAGATCTTCGACCAGATCGGCCCGCTCCCCGCCGGATTCGGTCCCGACGGCCCGACCGGCCCCGCCCCGGCTGCCCATGCTGCCCAGGCCGAGCAGGCTCACGTACAGCAGCCGCTCCCGCCGTCGCAGACGGGCAGCTTCCATCTGGCCCCGCCACCGCAGCAGCCGTCCGCCCAACTCCCTTACACGGCCCAGCCGTCCACTCCGCCCCCCATGCCGGCGGCTTCGGAGCCGACGCCCACGCCGACTCCCACCCCCACGCCCGTACCGGCCCACAGCGCTTCCCCGCTGTACGCCCCCGCGCCCGAGCCGTCCCTGCAGTCCCAGACCGCTCCGACCGCCCCGGTGCAGTACGAACAAGCTCTTACCCGTGCTTACACCGCGCAGAGCCCGCAGGTTCCGCACGTGCACGCGCCAGTTCCGACGGCGGCCCGCAAACGACCGGGACCGCCCCCGAAGGTCGCGGTCCCGGTGCTGCTTGTCGCGCTGCTCTGCTTCGCGGTGGGCATCTGGGCGCTGACCCAGGCCTGATCCCGCGGCCCCTGAACTACCAGGTGGGCGGCGGGCCGTACTGCCCGGTGGCCTGGCCCGGCGCCTGGCCCGGCACCTGACCGTGCCCACCCGGCGCCTGTCCGGGCACCTGCCCTGCCGCCGGTCCCTGCGAGGGGAACGGAGCGGCAGCATCCGTGACGGGAGCCACCGCAGCCGCGTGAGCAGGTCCCTGCGCCGGCGCCCCGGCCGTCCGCCGCCGCGCCAGCAGGGTCCATGCTCCGAGTCCCAGCACCAGCACGGTCCCCGCGCCGATCCCCGCGGCGGCGACCAGCTGCATCGTGTCGCTCTTCGCCGCCTCCGGCGCGCTCTTCCCGCTGTCCGCGGCCTCCTGGTCGTCCTTGGTGACCTGGAAGTCCCCCGCGGGCCCGTCGTACGCCGGAGCGCCCCGCACCTCGCCCTCGACGTTCACGCGCAGCGTCAGCGGGATGGGCTTCGTGCCGTACTCCTTGCCGACCTCCGGGTTGAGCGTGACCGAGAGGTAGTACCAGCCGGCGAATCGCATGGCGTTGGTGGAACTCGTGGAGTCGTACCGGTTCTCGTACGCCACCGGCGGCAGCGGATCCAGCGCCAGCGACTTCTGCTTGCCGTCGTAGTACAGGCTCGACGCGTCATCGACGTATCCACGGGCCGGGTTGTGCAGGGACAGCACCAGGGCACTGTTGACGCTCTTCGCACTGTCGGGCGCCGTACTGCTTCCGAGGTCGGCGCTGGCGAAGAGCTGCTGTCCCCAGTCGACCGGCACCCGGTAGAAGAGCGTCTGGCCAGGGGTGATCGCGTCCCGCCACTCGCCCTGCTTCAGGCTCGTGGCATCGGAGAAGCTCGTGCCGCCGTGCCGCTTCCCGGGGCCGCCTCCGGGCGCTGCGGGGGACGCGGACGGCCAGTTCTCGGACGGCGCTGTGGGGCCTTGGGACTTCAGCCCGGACTCGGAGGCGAAACGGATCTCCACGTCCCACGGCTCGGGCGTGGAGGTGTCTGCCTTCGACCGCTGCAGGAGCACGTAGTACGCGCCCGCCTCCTGGCAGCTGCTCGTGTTCTTGTCGATCGTCCGGTCCGCGTACGCGGCGACCGGCCTGGCGTACGAGGCCGATCCGAACTGGGCGTCCTCGTCACCGCACTTGTACCCCGAGCGGTCCTCGATGCTCACCGAGAGCTTGTCCGCGTACGACACCTTCGTCGCCAGCTTGGGGACGGCGACGGCCGAGATGTAGGCGTTGGTCTTGGCATCGAGATCGACCCGGTAGTAGCGCTTCTCGCCGGGCTCGATCGTGTCCTTGTAGGTCGATCCGGCCCTCAGGGGCGGCCCGTCACTGTTGACCGCGGCGCCCTTGACGGTCGTGGCCTCACTGTCGAAGGCGTACGGATTGGGCTTGCCGGCCGCCCATGACTGCCCGGGCAGCGCCGCCACCGCGCACATCGCCGCCATGGCCGCCATGGCCGCCAGCGTCACCCGGCCCGTGCCGCGCTGCCTCTTCACGCGCTTCTCCTTGTCCGCCGTACCAGTACGAGCACCAGGCCCACGATCACGACGACCGCGCAGCCGGCCGCCGCGGCGGTCGCGGTGCCGGACCATCCTGCCCCGGCAGCCGCTTGGCTGTCTTCGCGGGCGGCCGAATCACCCTGCTTGTCCCCCTTCTTGGCAAGCAGAGGCGCGTCGTGCTGCGGCCCGGCGAGTTCGTCGCCCAGCACAGCCACCCTCAACACCACACCGATCTGCGGGTTCTCGGCGATCTCGGCGGCCTTCGCGCCCAGCGTGACGGCGATGTAGAAGGCGCCCTTGGTGTGCACAGGGATGACATTGGGGTTCGACTCATGCCGGTTGGTCCAGGCGACCGGAACGGTGCCCATCTCCAGGGCCATGGGCCGTCCGTTGTAGATGGTCTGCGGGTTGAACTCGCCCGTGCCGCCGCCGACAGGGGCCCGTCCCGGCGTGAAGACCTGGGTGGCTCCGTAGGACCACACGGAGGACGAGCCTTCCACCGTCGGCTCGTTGGCGAACTCCACGTCGTACCGCAGCTGCTGTCCCCAGCCGACCGGGACCCGGTACCAGAGCGTCTGCGACGGCAGCACCTTGTCCCGCCACACGCCCTGTCCGATCTGCCTGGCGTCGTTGAAGCCCGTGCCGCCCGTGACGTCGCGCGGATCCCCGGTCGGCAGCTGGGCACCCTTGTCGCCGGCGCCGTACTCCGGCTGCGACTGAGCCGGCGTCACGCCCGTGGGCAGCTGCTTCTCGGTCCCGTACGTCAGCTCCAGCGGCCAGCGCGCGGCGTCCGAGTCCTTCTTGCTCTGCCGCTCGACGACCAGCCAGTACCGTCCCGCCCTGTCGCAGCCGCCGGTCCCCTTCTCGCTGGGAATCCGGGCAACCGCCGAGGTCAGCGGTGTCGCCCCTTCCTTCTGGAAGAAGTGCTGGGTGCTGGTCTCGCAGGCACTGTCAGTGCCGTACGCGATGCTGGTACGCAGGACGTCGAAGGTGTCCACCGCCGCCCCCGGTTGCGGCACCGCCGTCGCCGAAAAGTCCACAGTGGAAAGCGAGTCCAGCTCGACCCCGTAGTACCGCTTCTCTCCCGGGCCGATGGTGTCCAGGTACTGCCCCGGCAGCAGCACGGGCGCCGCGTCCCGCCGCGGCGCGCCCGCGACCGGCTTGCCGCTGAAGCGGTATCCGTCGGCCGACAGCTGGGCCGAGCGCTGCAGCTGGCGGGCGAGTGCCTTGCCGTCGGCGGCGTCGTAGTAGCGCCCGTTGCCCGCCCTCGCGATGCACTCCAACTGCTGCCGTGCCGTGCCCCGCACCTGGAAGCCGACCGTGTCGATGCGCAGCCCGACACCCTGCTTGGAAAGCTGCTCGGCGACCTCGCAGGGCTGCGGGGAGCCGCAGTTGTCCTCGCCGTCGGAGATCAGCAGGATCGTGCGCGTCCCGATCGAGCCTCCCGCGGGCCGGGGGAGGTCGCCGGCGGCCTTCTGGAGCGAGAGCCCGATGGGGGTGTCGCCCTTGGGCTGTACGGCTGCCACGGCCTGCTTGATACCCGCCCGGTCCAACGGCTCGACGGACTTGGCCAGCCGGGTGTCGGCGCAGCCCCTCGTCTGATCGGCGCCGTAGACGCGCAGTCCGGTGGGAAAGCCGTCGGGAAGAGCGTCGACGACCGTCCCGACGGCCGCGCGGGCGGAGGCCATCCGGGTCTGCCCGGCGCCGTCGTCGTCCGCCATGGATCCCGAGGAGTCGAGGACCATCACCAGGCCGCTCTTCCCGTCCCCCTGCCCTTCGGCCCGCGCTGTCTGACTCGCGGCGCTCGCACCCGGCAGCGGTCCCGCCACCAGGGCGAGCAGTGCCCCCACCCCGATCGCTGCCGCCGTCGCGCGGCGGCCCAGTCGTGCCTTCACCCGTGTTCCCCTCCCGAGCACTGACGTTTGCTCTTGCAAGTTAATGATTTGCTCAGGCGAACTCAAGGCCAAGATTGTCACGGTCACGCAACGGCACCGAGGGGCCAAGAAAGGGGGCGGGCAGCACTGAGCCCCGGCCGCTACAGCGACCGGGGCTCAGTGGTTTCAAGAATGCTGCGTCTCACACACCCGAACCTGCGGGCACGGAGTCGGTCGCCTCCGTCCACAGATCCTGCTCGGCGCGATCCGCCTGGATCTGGCGGTACACGAGGAGCCCGCCGATGGCGGCCAGTGCGACCAGGAGAAGCTTCTTCACCGCGCGACCTCGTCTTTCCTTGACGTATGAGGACTTCTGGCGCCCGACTATACACACCGACCGATACCGATCGGTGACCTGCGTAGGACCAGCGTACGACCTCCGCACGCCCCAACTCCGGCTCCGGACAAAGCGATCGGCCCGGACGCAGAAACTCCGTCCGGGCCGAATCAAGCCGACGGCCGGGCAGATCCCGTGCACGACGATCGGTGCGCCTCTCATGACTCCGGGTTGCGACTGGTAGCCGACGGCTGATGCCGAGTGCTCACCCGGATATTTCGGCGCGCGTGATCGCGCTGGAGCTGGTCTGCTGGTTCTGGGGGCGGCGTTGTACCCCTAGCCCGGAGAGATCCAGATGAGTACCTATCGAGTTGCGCAGGTCGCCGCCTCGGGCGGTCCGTTGGAGATCGTCGAGCGGGAGATATCACAGCCGGGTCCAGGCCACGTGCGGATTGCCGTGGAGGCCTGCGGGGTCTGCCACAGCGACGTCGTTTTCATGAACGCCCTGGTGCCGGGCGTACGGTTTCCGCTGGTCCCCGGGCATGAGATCGCCGGTCGCATCGAGGAGGTCGGCGAGGGAACATACAGCGGCTGGCAGGTGGGCGACCATGTGGCGGTGGGCTGGTTCGGCGGCAGCTGCGGCCACTGCACGCCCTGCAGACAGGGCGACTTCGTCGTGTGCGAGAACCTGAAGGTTCCCGGATGGGCATACGACGGCGGTTTCGCCGAGACGGTGATCGCACCGGCCGACGCCCTGGCCCGGATCCCCGACGCACTGGCGGCGACCGATGCGGCGCCCTTGGCCTGCGCGGGGGTGACCACGTACAACGGGCTGCGGCGCAGCTCCGCACGGCCGGGCGATCTGGTCGCCGTGCTCGGCATCGGGGGCTTGGGCCACCTGGGGGTGAAGTATGCGGTCGCCATGGGATTCGAGACTGTGGCCATCGCCCGCGGATCCGACAAGGCCGACTTCGCCAAGCAGCTCGGTGCGCACCACTACATCGACAGCACGGCGGCGACCGCCGTCGCAGACGCTCTGCAGTCCCTCGGCGGCGCCAAGGCAGTTCTGGCCACCGCCGCCAATTCCGACGCCACCACGGCCACCCTGGAAGGGCTTCGCCCCCGCGGCGAGCTCGTGGTCATCGGCGCGGACGCCGAGCCGCTGGGAATCAGCCCGAACCAACTGCTCCTGAGCGGCAAGATCATCCGTGGCCACCCGTCCGGCACCGCGCAGGACGTGCAGGACACCATGTCGTTCAGCGCCCTGCACGGGATCCGCCCCATGGTCGAGATCGTGCCATTGGATCAGGCCGATGAGGCGTACCAAAAGATGATGTCCGGCGCCGCCCGGTTCCGGATGGTGCTCACCACCCGCTGACGTGTACGCAGGGGCACGCGCTACCCGAACCGGGTTATGTCCGCCGCCAATTGATCCATCGGGAGACCGGACACGTCATGCCTGGTGACTTATACCGCGGCCTGCTGCTGTGCCCATTCCACATCGAGCCTGAGGCAGTGCCCGCCCTCGGGCGGCGCTCCGCAAGACAAAGCCAAGGAGATTGCACGCGTGTCCGGCTTGCTTTCCCCTTTGGTCTCGGGCCGGCAGACCGACGGCTGATGTCAGCCGGAGATGTCAAAAGCCCCCAACCTTGATCGGCTGGGGGCCCTTGCACTGGTGGGGCTAACAGGATTTGAACCTGTGGCCTCATCCTTATCAGGGATGCGCTCTAACCAACTGAGCTATAGCCCCGCCGCGCTGCGCGCTGACTCATGAAGATTAGCGCACGTCGGGGCCAGTCCCAAAATCGGTTGTCCTGCCTCACTCGTCCTCGGCGAGCGTCAGCTCGACACCGCCCACGAAACCTGCGGAGAGGTTGTAGATAAAGGCTCCGAGGGTGGCCAGCGCTGTGGCCAGCACCACATCGATCACCGCGATCACCGAGGTGAAGATGAGCACCCGCGGCAGCGACAGGAACGACTGAAGGTCGAATCCATTGCTCTCGTTGGAGCCGGTCGCCTCGCTGATCGTCCCGCCGACGGTGGAGAAGACACCCATCGCGTCCATGACCATCCACAGCACCGCTGACGCGATCACCGTGCAGATGCCCAGCGCGATGGAGAGCAGGAAGCTGACCTTCATCACCGACCACGGATCGGCCTTGGCCACCCGCAGCCGTGCCTTGCGTGTACGCGGCGTCGTACGGGCCCCGGTGCGCGGCCGGCGTACAGCCGCGCCCGGCGAAGGCGCGCCCGCGCCCTGGGGCGTGGGGTATGCCTGCGGCGGGTGGTACGGCTGCGCAGTCTGCTGCGGCGCCGGCTGCTCGCCGCCATACGTCTCGTACGGGGGCTTGGGCCCCCGGGTGTCCGTCACCGTAACCCCCTGGGAGTCCGCGGCAGGGCCACGGGCACCGTTCGCTCCGGATGCGGCCGATCCGGCGCCCGTGGCTCCACTCACGCTTTACTCCTCGTGCTCCCCTGCCGAGGGCTCACTGCCCTCGACTGCCGCCTCGGCCGCGTCGGCGCCGGCCAAATCGGTCGCTTCGACCTCGTCGGTCCCTTCAACCTCTTCGGCCTCGCGACCGGCCTCGGCGTTACGAGCGATGCCGACCACGGCATCGCGCTTGCCCAGGTTGATCAGTTGGACGCCCATGGTGTCACGGCCCGTCTCCCTGACTTCGTTGACTCGCGTACGAATCACACCGCCGCCAAGGGTGATGGCGAGGATCTCATCCGTCTCCTCGACCACCAGCGCGCCCACGAGTGAACCACGGTCCTCCACAATCTTGGCGGCCTTGATACCGAGGCCGCCACGACCCTGGACGCGGTACTCGTCGACGGCGGTCCGCTTCGCGTACCCACCATCAGTAGCAGTGAACACGAACGTACCGGGCCGCACCACATTCATCGAGAGGAGCTGGTCTCCCTCACGGAAACTCATGCCCTTCACGCCCGATGTGGCACGCCCCATCGGACGCAGCGCGTCGTCGGTCGCGGTGAACCGGATCGACTGCGCCTTTTTGCTGATCAGCAGCAGATCGTCCTCGGCCGAGACCAGCTCGGCACCGATCAGCTCGTCGTCGCTGCCGTCCTCCGTCTCGCGGAGGTTGATCGCGATGACACCACCCGACCGGGGCGAGTCGTAGTCCTTGAGCGGCGTCTTCTTCACCAGACCGCCCTTGGTGGCGAGCACCAGGTAGGGCGCGGCGTTGTAGTCGCGGATCGCCAGGATCTCGGCGATCTGCTCGTCCGGCTGGAAGGCCAGCAGGTTGGCGACGTGCTGACCGCGCGCGTCCCGGCCGGCGTCCGGCAGCTCGTAGGCCTTGGCGCGGTAGACCCGGCCCTTGTTGGTGAAGAACAGCAGCCAGTGGTGCGTGGTGGAGACGAAGAAGTGGTCGACGATGTCGTCTTCCTTCAGCTTCGTGCCGCGCACGCCCTTGCCGCCGCGCTTCTGCGAGCGGTAGTCGTCCGTCTTCGTACGCTTCACATAGCCGCCACGCGTGATGGTGACGACGATGTCCTCCTCGGCGATCAGGTCCTCGATGGACATGTCACCGTCGAAGGGCACCAGCTTGGAGCGCCGGTCGTCGCCGAACTTCTCGACGATGACGTTCAGTTCCTCGCTGACGATCTGGCGCTGCTTCTCGGGCGAGGCCAGGATAAGGTTGTACTCATTGATCTTGGCCTGCAGCTCGTCGTGCTCGGCGACGATCTTCTGGCGCTCCAGGGCGGCCAGTCGGCGCAGCTGCATCTCGAGGATGGCGTTGGCCTGGATCTCGTCGATCTCCAGCAGGCCCATCAGGCCCTCGCGCGCGATCTCGACCGTGTCACTGCGCCGGATCAGCGCGATGACCTCGTCGATCGCGTCCAGCGCCTTGAGCAGACCGCGCAGGATGTGCGCCCGCTCCTCCGCCTTGCGCAGGCGGAACTTCGTACGCCGGACGATGACCTCGATCTGGTGGTGCACCCAGTGGCGGATGAAGGCGTCGAGCGAGAGCGTGCGCGGCACGCCGTCGACGAGCGCCAGCATGTTCGCGCCGAAGTTCGTCTGCAGGTCGGTGTGCTTGTAGAGGTTGTTCAGCACGACCTTGGCGACTGCGTCGCGCTTGAGCACGATGACCAGGCGCTGGCCCGTACGGGAGGAAGTCTCGTCGCGGACGTCCGCGATGCCGCCGATCTTGCCGTCCTTCACCAGGTCGGCGATCTTCTGGGCGAGATTGTCCGGGTTGGTCTGGTACGGAAGCTCCGTGACCACCAGGCACTGGCGGTTCTGGATCTCCTCGACCTCGACGACCGCGCGCATCGTGATGGAGCCGCGACCGGTGCGGTACGCCTCCTCGATGCCCTTGCGTCCCACGACCAGCGCGCCGGACGGGAAGTCCGGGCCCTTGATCCGCTCGATGAGTGCGTCGAGCAGCTCCTCGTGGGTGGCGTCAGGGTTCTCCAGCGCCCACTGGGCGCCCGCCGCGACCTCACGCAGATTGTGCGGCGGAATGTTGGTGGCCATACCGACCGCGATACCGGCCGAACCGTTGACCAGCAGATTCGGGAACCGGGCCGGCAGAACCGTCGGCTCCTGATTGCGGCCGTCGTAGTTGTCCTGGAAGTCGACGGTCTCCTCGTCGATGTCCCGGAGCATCTCCATCGACAGCGGCATCAGCTTGCATTCGGTGTACCGCATGGCGGCGGCCGGGTCGTTGCCCGGAGAACCGAAGTTGCCGTTGGAGTCCACCAGCGGCATCCGCATCGACCACGGCTGGGCCAGCCGGACCAGGGCGTCGTAGATCGAGGAGTCGCCGTGCGGGTGGTACGTACCCATGACGTCGCCGACGACGCGGGCGCACTTGTAAAAGCCCTTCTCGGGCCGGTATCCGCCGTCGTACATCGCGTAGAGCACACGACGGTGGACGGGCTTGAGACCGTCCCGCACGTCGGGCAGCGCACGCGAGACGATGACGGACATCGCGTAGTCGAGATACGAGCGCTGCATCTCCGTCTCGAGCCCGACGGGCTCGATCCGCAGCCCCTGCTCTTCTTCTTCAGTGGTGGCGGGAGTGTTCTCGTCGGCCATTGCTGGTCAAGATCCTTTCGAAGCGGTCAGCTGAGACCGACTCAGATGTCGAGGAAGCGGACGTCCTTGGCATTGCGCTGGATGAACGAGCGCCGCGCCTCGACGTCCTCGCCCATCAGCACGGAGAACAGGTCGTCGGCCTGCGCCGCGTCGTCCAGGGTGACCTGGCCGAGCACGCGGTGGTCCACGTCCATCGTGGTGATGCGCAGCTCCTCGGCGTTCATCTCGCCGAGACCCTTGAAGCGCTGGATCGAGTCTTCCTTGATCCGCTTGCCGTTCTGCTTGCCGAGTTCGACGAGCGCGTCGCGCTCACGGTCCGAGTACGCGTACTCGAAGTCGTCCCGGCCCCACTTGATCTTGTAGAGCGGCGGGCGCGAGAGATACACGTGCCCGGCCTCGACCAGCGGCCGCATGAAGCGGAACAGGAAGGTCAGCAGCAGGGTGTTGATGTGCTGACCGTCGACGTCGGCGTCCGCCATCAGAATGATCTTGTGATAGCGGAGCTTCTCGATGTCGAAGTCCTCGTGGACTCCGGTGCCGAAGGCCGAGATCAGCGCCTGGACCTCGGTGTTCTGCAGGATCTTGTCGATCCGGGCCTTCTCGACATTCAGGATCTTGCCTCGGATGGGCAGGATCGCCTGGTACATCGGGTTACGGCCGGACTTCGCCGAGCCACCGGCGGAGTCACCCTCGACGATGAAGATCTCGCACTTGGTGGGGTCGTTCGACTGGCAGTCGCTGAGCTTGCCCGGCAGGGAAGCCGACTCCAGCAGGCCCTTGCGACGGGTCAGGTCGCGCGCCTTGCGGGCCGCGACGCGCGCCGTCTGCGCCTGGATGGACTTGCGGATGATGTCCGCGGCCTCGTTGGGGTTGCGGTCGAACCAGTCGGTGAGGTGCTCGTGCACGACCTTCTGCACGAAGGTCTTCGCCTCCGTGTTGCCCAGCTTGGTCTTGGTCTGGCCCTCGAACTGCGGCTCGCCCAGCTTGACCGAGATGATCGCGGTCAGACCCTCGCGGATGTCCTCGCCGGAGAGGTTGTCGTCCTTCTCGCGCAGCAGCTTCTTGTCGCGCGCGTAACGGTTGACCAGGCCCGTCAGAGCGGCCCTGAAGCCCTCTTCGTGGGTACCGCCCTCGTGGGTGTGGATGGTGTTCGCGAAGGAGTACACGCCCTCGGTGTACTGCGAGTTCCACTGCATCGCGATCTCGGCCGAGAGCAGGCGCTCCTTGTCCTCGGCCTCGATGTCGATGACGGTCGGGTGGATGAGCTCGCCCTTGCGGGAGTTGAGGTACTTGACGAAGTCGACGATGCCGCCTTCGTAGTAGTACTTCACCGCGCGCGCGGGCGTCTCCTCGTCCGGCTCCTCGGGGGCGTCGGCACCTACGGTGGCCTTCGCCGACTCGCGCTCGTCCGTCAGCGTCAGGGTGAGGCCCTTGTTGAGGAAGGCCATTTCCTGGAAACGGCGGGAGAGCGTCTCGAAGGAGTACTCGGTCGTCTCGAAAATGTCCGGATCGGCCCAGAACGTCACCGTGGTGCCGGTCTCGTCCGTGGCCTCGTTCTGAGCGAGGGGCGCGGTCGGGACACCGAGCTTGTAGTCCTGCGTCCAGCGGTAGCCGTCGGTCTTGACCTCGACGGAGACCTTCGACGACAGGGCGTTGACGACCGAGACGCCGACGCCGTGCAGACCGCCGGAGACGGCGTAGCCGCCGCCGCCGAACTTGCCGCCCGCGTGCAGAACGGTGAGCACGACCTCGACGGCCGGCTTGTTCTCGGACGGGACGATGCCCACGGGGATGCCGCGGCCGTTGTCGATGACGCGCACGCCGCCGTCGGCGAGGATCGTGACGTCGATCGTGTCGGCGTGACCGGCCATGGCCTCGTCGACGGAGTTGTCGACGACCTCTTGTACGAGGTGGTGGAGTCCACGCTCACCGGTTGAACCGATGTACATGCCAGGTCGCTTGCGGACCGCGTCCAGGCCCTCGAGGACCGTGATCGCGCTGGCGTCGTACGAGGCGGTTACCTCGCCGTTCCCACCGGCAGGAGTGGACGGAATGTTCTCGTTGGGGTTGCCGGAATCGGCCACGAAGCGCCCTTTCTGGCACAGCACAAGCCGTTCTCCGGGCAGGCGGGAGCGGCTGCGTCGTTCGACATGTTCCGCGAGTGGGCGGGATTGTGCACCAGTCTACCGGTACGGCCGACCCGAATGGGGGTTTGCCGGTAGCTGCGTCCTCATGTGCCGCCCTGAACCATGTCGGTCCGACTCCCCATATCTGGGAAGGGGCTCCAGGAGGCTCACACGGGCATTGAGCGCTTCGGGCTGTCAACCACTGGCTACGGTGAGGGACACCTCACCCGCATCGGGGGGTTTGGGGTGTTACGGGATGGGCCGCGTTGCACGGGCGGCAGGGGGCGAGGCGCGGGGCTATGGGCGGGTCGGGCGGGGGCGTTGGCCACTGCGGCTGCGGGGCGGCGTGGGGTGGGGTGGTGCCCTGGGTCGGGTCGGCGCGCGCCGACCGCGAGGGCGACAGCGGCGCGAAGCTGCCGCAACGGGATGCGGGGCGCCGGGCCCGAGCTCTTCTCCGCGGCGGAGCCATGGAGCTCCTCCCCCCGGTTTCGGGGGAGGAGCGGGGGTACAAATCCGCCTTGAGCGAACACCGCACGCCCGCAGACGCGAGCCCGGCCACACGGGGCCACTGCGGCGCGAAACCCCGCGCCAGGCCCCGGGTACGAAGCCCAAGGGGGCCCCTCACCCGTACGTGTCGCCCGGCCCCACACTCCCCGGCGCCCTCAACGCCCCGTACGTCCTCGGTGGCCCACCCGGCCCCAGTACCTTGATCAGCCGTACCGTCCCGTGCCCCAGGTCCTCGTTCAGCCGCGCCACCAGCCGCGGCGCCAGCAGCCTCAGCTGCGTCGCCCACGCCGTGGAGTCGCACTGCACGGTCAGCACCCGCTGATCCGGGTCCTCCTCGTACCGCAGCGGCACACAGTGGTTCGCCAGGTCCGCGCCCACGATCTGCGGCCAGCGACCCATCACACCGCCCACCGCGGCCGGTGTCTCCCAGCCCCGCTCGGTGATCAGCCGGTTGATCGCCGCACCCAGCGGGAGCGGATCACGCCCGTCCGCCCGCGCGCCCGATCGCAGCCCGCCACCCCGCCTGGCCTGCTTCTTCTGCTGTGCCGCGGCGCCCCGCGCCTTCGCCTGTTCCTTCGCGGCACGCAGCGCGACCCGCGCCAGGTCGACGCCCGAGGACTCGGGCACCCCCGGTGGCTCGGCCGCTTGCTTCGGCTCCTCGCTCATACGCGCCCCACCGCCCCGTCCGCCACCAGGTACCGCGCACCGGCCAGCACCGCCGGCACATCGTCGTCCACTGCCGCCGTCACCAGCACCTGCTCGCCCGGAGCGACCAGTTCCGCCAGCCGCTCGCGGCGCCGCACGTCCAGCTCGGCGAAGACATCGTCGAGGACCAGCACCGGCTCGTTGCCCTCGGCTCTCAGCAGGTCGTACGAGGCCAGCCGCAGCGCCAGCGCGTACGACCAGGACTCGCCATGGCTGGCGTACCCCTTGGCGGGCAGCTGCCCGAGCTTGAGCACCAGGTCGTCGCGGTGCGGCCCGACCAGCGTCACGCCCCGCTCGATCTCCTGCTTGCGCACCTCGGCCAGCGCGCCGATCAGCTGCTCGCACAGGGCTTCCCGACCATGCACCGCGCCCTCGCCCACAGCACCGGCACCGGCACCGGCATCCACACCGGCCGCGGCACCGGAGGAGGAACGGTACTCCAGCGCAACCGGCCCGCCCCCCGGCGCCAGTTGCTCGTACGCCTTGTCCGTCAGCGGCTGCAGCGCCGCGATCAGATCGATCCGCTGCGCCAGCAACTCCGCCCCGGCGCGCGCCAGATGCTGGTCCCACACGTCCAGCGTCGACAGGTCCATGCCGCGCCCGCCGTGCCGCCGTGCCATGGCCGCGGACTTCAGCAAGGTATTGCGCTGCTTGAGCACCCGCTCGTAGTCGGAGCGCACCCCCGCCATCCGCGGCGAGCGCGCCGTGATCAGCTCGTCCAGGAACCGCCGCCGCTCGCCCGGGTCGCCCTTCACCAGCGCCAGATCCTCGGGGGCGAAAAGCACCGTCCGTACTATCCCGAGCACATCACGGGGCCGGACCTGCGAGGAGCGGTTGATACGGGCCCTGTTCGCCTTCCCCAGATTGAGCTCGAGCTCGATCAGCTGGGAGCGCTCGCCCTGGGTGACAGCGGCCCGGATCACCGCCCGGTCCGCGCCCATCCGCACCAGCGGCGCATCCGATGAGACCCGGTGGCTCGCCAGCGTCGCGAGATAGCCGACCGCCTCGACGAGATTGGTCTTCCCCTGCCCGTTCGCCCCCACGAACGCGGTGACGCCCGGGTCGAGTGGGACCTCGACCCGGGCGTACGAGCGGAAGTCGGCCAGCGACAAATGCGTGACGTGCATGGATGTACGCCGACCTCCCCCGGCTTGGGACTACTTCGTGTTCTCGACCGCGTGGCCGCCGAACTGGTTGCGCAGCGCCGCGATCATCTTCATCTGCGGGGAGTCGTCCTGACGGGACGCGAAGCGCGCGAACAGCGAAGCGGTGATCGCGGGCAGCGGTACCGCGTTGTCGATCGCGGCTTCCACAGTCCACCGGCCCTCGCCGGAGTCCTGTGCATAACCGCGCAGCTTCTCCAGGTGCTCGTCGTCGTCCAGCGCGTTGACCGCCAGGTCCAGCAGCCAGGAACGGATGACCGTGCCCTCCTGCCAGGAGCGGAAGACCTCGCGTACGTCGGTGACCGAGTTGACCTTCTCCAGGAGCTCCCAGCCCTCGGCGTAGGCCTGCATCATGGCGTACTCGATGCCGTTGTGGACCATCTTCGCGAAGTGGCCCGCGCCGACCTTGCCCGCGTGGACGGAGCCGAACTCGCCCTCGGGCTTGAGCGCGTCGAAGACCGGCTGGACCTTCGCGACATGCTCGGCGTGGCCGCCGTACATCAACGCGTAGCCGTTCTCGAGACCCCAGACACCGCCGGAGACACCGCAGTCGACAAAGCCGATGCCCTTGATGCCCAGCTCGACCGCGTGCTTCTCGTCGTCCGTCCAGCGGGAGTTGCCGCCGTCGACGACCACGTCGCCCGGCTCCAGCAGCTCGGCAAGCTCGTCGATGGTGGACTGGGTCGCGGCTCCGGCCGGGACCATCACCCACACGACCCGCGGGCCCTTGAGCTTGCCCACAAGCTCGCCGAGGCTGTGGACATCAGCGAGGTCCGGATTGCGGTCGTAGCCAAGGACGGTGTGGCCTGCGCGGCGGATGCGCTCGCGCATATTGCCGCCCATCTTGCCAAGGCCGACGAGACCGAGCTCCATCACAGATTCCTTACGCGTTGTATGCCGATTCGTACCCGGCTCCGAGCCTACGCCCGGGCCGTACGGACGGCCTGACGGGCCTGCTCACGCCGGAGCAGGCCCGTCAGGATCAGTCGTTCGGCCGTCTTCGCCGTCTCAGCCGGACAGCCGCACGGGCATGATCAGGTACTTGTACGCCTCATCGGCCTCGGCATCCATGGCGGGCTTGCCGCTCAGCAGCGCCGGCTTGGTGGAGGTCGTGAACGACAGCTGGGCGACCGGCGAGTCGATGGCGCTCAGGCCGTCGAGCAGGAAGGTCGGGTTGAACGCGATCGAGATGTCGTCGCCCTCCAGGTTCGCGTCGACGCGCTCCACAGCCTGTGCATCGTCGCTGGAACCGGCCTCCAGGATCAGCACGCCCTGCTCGAAGCTGAGCCGGACCGGAGTGTTCCGCTCGGCGACCAGCGCGACACGCTTGACGGCCTCGACGAAGGGCGCGGTCTCGATGACGGCGACCGAGTTGAACTCGGTGGGGAACAGCGTCCGGTACTTCGGCAGATCGCCTTCGAGCAGCCGGGTCGTGGTCCGCCGTCCGGCGCCCTCGAAACCGATGAGCCCCTCGCCGGCACCCGAGCCGGAGAGCGCGAGCGTCACCGTGTCACCGCTGGTCAGCGCCTTGGCGGTGTCCAGCAGGGTCTTTGCGGGCACCAGCGCGACGGCGGACGCCTCCGGGTTCTCCGGCTTCCACAGGAACTCACGGACCGCGAAGCGGTAGCGGTCGGTGGAGGCCAGCGTGACGGTGTCGCCCTCGATCTCGATCCGTACGCCGGTGAGGACGGGGAGCGTGTCGTCACGGCCGGCGGCGATGGCGACCTGTGCGGCGGCGGAGGCGAAGACCTCACCGGGCACGGTGCCGGTCGCGGTCGGCATCTGCGGCAGCGCCGGGTACTCCTCCACAGGCAGGGTGTGGAGTGTGAATCGCGAGGAGCCGCAGACGACGGTCGCCCGTACACCGTCTGTGGAAATCTCCACGGGGCGGTTGGGGAGAGCGCGGCAGATGTCGGCGAGGAGCCGGCCGGAGACGAGCACGGTGCCGTCCTCGTCCACCTCCGCCTCCACGGAAACGCGCGCCGAGACCTCGTAGTCGAAGCTCGAGAAGCTGAGGGCGCCGTCCTCCGCCTTCAGAAGAAGGCCCGCGAGTACGGGCGCCGGCGGACGGGCCGGGAGGCTGCGGGCCACCCAGGCCACCGCCTCCGCGAGTACATCGCGCTCCACCCGGATCTTCACCGGAACCGCCTCCTGCTGTTGCTGGCTCGCCCTTGCTGGCCTTCGTCGTCGGCTGTGTCGCCGGGGACCAGTCTGACGTACGGCACCGACAGTCGGTGCGGGTCGGGGTCAAGTCGTGGCAAGAGGCGTCGGGGGCTCCGGGCTCGAGTTGTGCACAGGGCCTTCTTCGAAGCGAATTCCCCGGTAACTCTAAGTGGGAGTAGTAGTAGGGCCTGTGGAAACCGTGGATAACGTTATCCACGCAGGTCAGACCCGTTTTTTTGTCCACCGGGCCTGTGGGTGGCACCGGTGGACAACCCGGTGCTTCTGTGGACGCCCGAAAGTTCTGCACATCCGATGCACAGACGAGGGGGACTTCTCCCCAGCGCTGTCCCCAGCTTTACCCACGTTCCCCACAGCCCAACCGACCACCTTGGTGTGACGCCTTTCACTCGACCCGGTGAGCTCGGGCGTTTCGTTGCCGAACAGTGGACAAGGGTGTGGAGAAGCCACGCGAAGCTGTGGGCAACGTGGCGCTGCCTGTGGGCCGCCGGTGGACAACTTTGATCACGCCTTGTGGACGGATCCTGCGTCCACAGCCTGTGGAGTACGGTTGACCACAAATCCACAGCCGCCTGACCTGGTGTGATGAAATCTCAGCAACCGCCCCTGTGGACGCAATCTGGACAACTTTCCAGTCCCCAGGCTGTGGACGGAAGATCGTCCCCAAATCTGTGGAGAACACCCTCCCGTCGCCGGGTATTCGAACACCGGACATCCGCAGGACAGGTACGGAAACGGGTGCGGAACGCCGAAGGGCGCTCCGGAACGTCGTCCCGGAGCGCCCTCGAAGGCCTCGTGTGCTGTTGAGTCGGCTGGTGGCGTCAGCCGTTCTTGATGCGGTTGGTCAGCTCGGTGACCTGGTTATAGATGGACCGCCGCTCGGCCATCAGCGCGCGGATCTTGCGGTCGGCGTGCATCACGGTCGTATGGTCGCGGCCGCCGAACTGCGCGCCGATCTTCGGCAGCGAGAGATCAGTGAGCTCGCGGCACAGGTACATCGCGATCTGGCGGGCGGTCACCAGCACCCGGCTGCGCGAGGATCCGCAGAGATCCTCCACCGTCAGACCGAAGTAGTCGGCGGTCGCCGCCATGATGGCGCTCGCTGTGATCTCGGGGGCCGAGTCCTCGCCGCCGGGGATCAGGTCCTTCAGCACGATCTCGGTGAGCCCGAGATCCACCGGCTGCCGGTTGAGCGACGCGAACGCTGTCACCCGGATCAGCGCACCCTCCAGCTCGCGGATATTGCGCGAGATGCGGGACGCGATGAACTCCAGCACCTCCGGCGGGGCGTTGAGCTGCTCCTGCACCGCCTTCTTGCGCAGAATCGCGATACGCGTCTCCAGCTCCGGCGGCTGTACGTCGGTGGTCAGACCCCACTCGAAACGGTTCCTCAGCCGGTCCTCCAGCGTCATCAGCTGCTTGGGCGGCCGGTCCGAGGAGAGCACGATCTGCTTGTTGGCGTTGTGGAGCGTGTTGAAGGTGTGGAAGAACTCCTCCTGCGTCGACTCCTTGCTCGCCAGGAACTGGATGTCGTCGACCAGCAGGATGTCCACATCGCGGTAGCGCTTGCGGAACGTGTCTCCCTTGCCGTCGCGGATCGAGTTGATGAACTCGTTGGTGAACTCCTCGGAGCTCACATACCGCACACGCGTCCCTGGATAGAGGCTGCGCGCGTAGTGCCCGATGGCATGGAGCAGGTGCGTCTTGCCCAGCCCCGACTCCCCATAGATGAACAGGGGGTTGTACGCCTTGGCCGGCGCCTCGGCGACCGCGACCGCCGCGGCATGCGCGAACCGGTTGGACGCGCCGATGACGAAGGTGTCGAAGAGGTACTTCGGGTTCAGCCGGGCATGCGGCTCACCCGGGCCGGGCGCCGGCGAGGGCTGCGCGCCCAGCGGTCCGGGAGCGCCCGTAGGAGTGCCGCGGTGCGGCGTCTGGTGGTCGGGCAGCCCGTGCCGCTCCGGGCGCTGCTGCTCGTACGGCTGGCGCTCGGGCGACTGCGGCTGACGGTAGTCGTGCTGGGGCTGGCGCGGCCGGGCGGTGGCGTACGGCTCGCGCCATTGCTCCGCGGAGGGGTCGCGGTCCTGGAAGCCGCCGAGCCTCGGCTGCTGCCAGGACAGATCCTCCTGCGTACGAGGCCAGGCTCCGGGCTCCGGGCGCTGCTGTCGCTGCTGGTATTCGGGGTAGGCGGGGCGGACGTCGGGCAGGCCGTCGTCTCCCCCGGGCCGGTGCCCGTAGCTGTCGTAGGGGTCGCTCTGCCGGGAGTCGCGAGGATCGTCGTGCTGCGGCCCCTGGTAGCGGGGAGCCTGCTGGGCCGGGGGCTGCTGCGAGGGCAGGGGCTCGCCCACGGAGTCGTCCACCGTGATGGCGATCCGGATGGGGCGGCCGCACTCACGGCTCAGGGTCTCGCTGATCAGTGGAGCCAGCCGGCCCTCGAGGACACGCTTGCCCCATTCATTGGGGACGGCGAGGAGCGCCGTGTCGGCCACCAGTGCGAGCGGCTGGCAGCGCTCGATCCACTGTTTGTCCTTGGGCTCGATGCCCTGCTGGCCCTCTGCGAGGAGCTGTTCCAGCACTCGTGGCCACACTGCGGCAAGATCGGCAGGTACGTCAGCCACAAGGCACGCTCTCTCGCAGGTCCCACGAATGTGTGGTTCTCGGGACGGGATGGGAAGACAGGCAGGAAAGGAATTGGAGTTCAGCCACGGTAGTCAGGGCGACCCGCGCGGTTCAAGTTGTTGTCCACAGCCTGTGCATAGTGGACCACGCCATCAGGCTGGTTTGACCGGATGGCGTAGCCGCGCGTACCGTAACCAGGTCGAGTTGTCGATGGCTGCTGCCGCCTGCCTCCGATGGGCAAAGATCACGGTCTGTGATCGTGAAGCGGTGCACTCGGGCGTAAACGCGAGCTACTCGTGGGCGCACGGTGACAGCCAGGCGATGTCCCGCCATCTACGAATCATTTCTGGAGCCCCCGAGTGAGCAAGCGCACCTTCCAGCCGAACAACCGTCGTCGCGCGAAGACCCACGGCTTCCGCCTGCGGATGCGTACCCGTGCCGGCCGCGCGATTCTCGCGAACCGCCGTGGCAAGGGTCGCGCCAGCCTGTCCGCCTGATCGCTTACAGGTCATGACGTGCTGCCTACCGAGAATCGGCTGAGGCGGCGCGAGGACTTCGCGACCGCGGTACGCCGAGGACGCAGGGCCGGTCGCCCGCTCCTCGTCGTCCATCTACACAGCGGTGCAACGGACCCGCACGCGCCTGGGGAGAGCGCTCCCCCGACGTGTGCGGGTTTCGTCGTAAGCAAGGCCGTAGGCGGCGCAGTCGTCCGCAACACGGTCAAGCGAAGACTGCGTCACCTGATACGTGAACGACTCACCGAGCTGCCCCCCGGTAGCCTGGTGGTCGTACGGGCGCTGCCCGGTGCGGGCGACGCCTCCTATGAACAGCTGGCCCGAGACCTGGATGCCGCCCTCCAGCGGCTGCTGGGAGGGGGCGCGCGATGAAGTACCCGCTGCTGGCTCTGATCAAGCTGTACCAGTGGACGATCAGCCCGCTGCTGGGCCCTGTCTGCCGGTACTACCCGTCGTGCTCCCACTACGGATACACGGCCATCGACCGGCACGGCGCGGTCAAGGGCACAGTACTGACCGCCTGGCGCATCCTGCGATGCAATCCATGGTCGCCGGGTGGCGTGGATCATGTGCCGCCGCGCAAGCGTCCGCGGTGGCACGAAATGCTGCGTGATGCCTTGCGTGGCAGCAAGGGCGGGCACTCCGCCGCCGATGTGCCTCCCCGGGGGTCGACCCCCGAACCCCCGAGTCCGGCAGCAGAGACCTCGCCCAATGCTCAAGGAGCCTGATTAGTGGACACGATTTCCAGTCTCTTCAGCTTTATCACCACACCTGTTTCGTGGGTCATCGTCCAGTTCCACACGCTCTACGGGGCAATCTTCGGCCCCGACACGGGCTGGGCCTGGGGACTGTCCATCGTGTCGCTGGTGATCCTCATCCGGATCTGTCTGATCCCGCTCTTTGTGAAGCAGATCAAGTCGACCCGGAACATGCAGGCGCTCCAGCCGAAGATGAAGGCGATCCAGGAGCGCTACAAGAGCGACAAGCAGCGTCAGTCCGAAGAGATGATGAAGCTGTACAAGGAGACGGGCACCAACCCGCTCTCCTCGTGCCTTCCGATCCTCGCTCAGTCGCCGTTCTTCTTCGCCCTGTATCGCGTGCTCTCCAGCATCGCCTCGGGCCACACCATCGGCGTCATCAATGAATCGCTGCTGGACAGCGCCCGGCAGGCGCACATCTTTGGCGCCCCGCTCGCCGCGAAGTTCACGGACAGCTCGGAGAAGGTCGCCTCTCTCGGCGCCTCGCTGACCGATGTGCGCATCGTCACCGCCGTCATGATCGTCATGATGTCGGCGTCGCAGTTCTACACGCAGCGCCAGCTGATGCAGAAGAACGTCGACCTGACGGTCAAGACGCCGTACATGCAGCAGCAGAAGATGCTCATGTACATCTTCCCGGTCATCTTCGCCGTGATGGGCATCAACTTCCCCGTCGGTGTCCTCGTCTACTGGCTGACCACCAACGTGTGGACCATGGGCCAGCAGATGTACGTGATCAACCAGAACCCGACGCCGGGCAGCAAGGCCCAGGACCACTACCTGCAGCGGCTGCTCAAGGGCGTCGCCGCCCACAGCGAGGTCAAGTCGCGACGCAAGCGGACCGTGATCCGGGCGATCGTCGCCAAGGGCCCGGACCGCAACGAAAACGAGCGCCGGTTCATCACGGGCCTCGCCAAGGCCGGCTACGCCGCTCAGGCGGACGGCACGGTGATCAAGAGCGACATCGCCGAGGCCGAAGCCGAGAGCGGCGCCGCCCAGAAGCGGCAGCAGCCCAAGCGCCAGACCAAAGCGAAGCGGCAGTCCGCCAGTGCCCCGCAGAGCGCGCCCAAGAACACCGATGCCGCAGACTCGGCCCCGAAGCCTTCGCTGCAGAAGGACACGCCTCAGGGCGCGCCGGGCAAGCCCGCCTCGGGTACCCCACGCCAGCAGCCCAAGTCCGGGCAGCGCAAGGGCCAGCAGCGGCCCAAGCACCCCTCGTCCAAGAAGTAAGTAAGAAGGAGTCCATCCGTGACGGAAGGCACCATCTCCGCCGCCGCCGAGGGTGGCGACACCCTGACCCGCCTCGAGCAGGAAGGGGAGATCGCGGCCGACTACCTCGAGGGTCTGCTCGACATCGCCGATCTCGACGGTGACATCGACATGGACGTCGAGGCCGACCGGGCCGCGGTCTCGATCATCAGTGACTCGGGTGGCCGCGATCTGCAAAAGCTCGTCGGCCGCGACGGCGAGGTCCTGGAGGCACTTCAGGAGCTCACGAGGCTCGCCGTGCACCGGGAGACCGGGGACCGCAGCCGGCTGATGCTGGACATCGCGGGCTTCCGGGCCAGGAAGCGCACCGAACTCGCCGAACTCGGCGCCAAGGCCGCCGACGAGGTCAAGAGCACCGGGGAGCCGGTCAAGCTCGACCCGATGACGCCGTTCGAGCGCAAGGTCGTCCACGACGCGGTCGCGGCCGCGGGTCTGCGCAGTGAGTCCGAGGGCGAGGAGCCGCAGCGCTTCGTCGTCGTACTCCCTGCCTGACCTCGATTGTTCCGTCGGCCCCGTCTGTTCGCAGGCGGGGCCGATCTTTGTCAGCCTGATAGTCAGTCCACAGTCCACGTTGCGACAGTGCGGTACGGAAGGACGGTTCCCGTGACGGAGGCAGTAGAGCTTCCCCAGGCGCCAGCAGAGGCGCGGACGGTTTTCGGAGACTTCTTTCCGGAGGCCGTGCGGTATGCGGAGCTGCTCGCGGATACGGGGGTGAAGCGTGGACTGATCGGTCCTCGGGAGGTGCCACGACTGTGGGAACGGCATCTGCTGAACTGCGCGGTGCTTTCCGAGGTAGTGCCGGAGGGCGTCACGGTCTGCGATGTGGGCTCGGGGGCCGGCCTCCCGGGCATTCCGCTGGCGCTCGTCCGCCCGGATCTGAAGATCACACTCCTCGAACCGCTGCTTCGCCGGACGAATTTCCTCCAGGAAGTCGTGGAACTGCTGGGTCTGGAGCATGTGACCGTGGTCCGGGGCCGGGCCGAGGAAGTGCTGGGCAAGCTGCCTCCGGTGCATGTGGTGACCGCACGTGCCGTGGCGCCGCTGGACCGGCTGGCGGGCTGGGGAGTGCCCCTGCTGCGGCCGTACGGAGAGATGCTCGCCCTCAAGGGAGACACCGCCGAGGAGGAGATCCAGGGGGCACGTGCCGCCCTGAGCAAGCTCGGTGTGGTGGAGACTTCGGTATTGCACGTCGGTGAGGGGATTGTCGATCCGCTGTCCACAGTGGTCCGTGTGGAGGTCGGGGAGAGCCCTGGCGGTGTGCGCTTCGCTGCGAAGCGGGCCAAGGCTGCCCGGACCAGCCGCACTCGTCGGCGTCGCTGATCCATACAGTTCGTACTGCCTATGAGTAATGCTCCATACAAGCTTCCATACGTACGCATTTCGGAGTGTCGTGCGGGTGTAGTCCTGCGGCGCGTGCATCGTGTTTCACGTGAAACGTCGCTCACTGCTGCAGGGAATCATCAGTCGCGGCCGTGCTGCCGCCCCGATGCGGGACCGAAAGCCCCTCGTGAGGGCTACGGAGTTGTCCACAGAGGTGGATTCACCCACAGAACCACCTGCCTCGCTGGTTCACGACCCCGAAAGCATGGCAGGCTCTGTTCATCGCGAGCCTGAAGTCGAGGAGAGTGAATCCTTGCGGTCCGACGCCAACATCGCGGGACCGATGACCGACCCGGTCCCCGGTCCCCGTACAGAGTCTCCGGGGGAGGATGTTTCACGTGAAACACCGCCCCCGATGGACGACACCCCCATCGGCCGTGCTGCCCAGCTGGCTGTGGAGGCGCTGGGGCGTGCCGGCGAGGGTCTGCCCCGACCTGAGCAGACACGCGTCATGGTTGTCGCCAACCAGAAGGGCGGCGTGGGGAAGACCACCACCACGGTCAACCTCGCCGCTTCGCTCGCCCTCCATGGCGCGCGCGTTCTGGTTGTCGACCTGGATCCACAGGGCAACGCCTCCACGGCGCTGGGGATCGATCACCACGCCGAAGTCCCTTCGATCTATGACGTCCTGGTGGAGAGCAAGCCGCTCTCCGAGGTGGTCCAGCCGGTCCCGGACGTCGAGGGTCTCTTCTGCGCCCCCGCCACCATCGATCTCGCCGGTGCGGAGATCGAGCTGGTGTCGCTGGTGGCGCGGGAGAGCCGACTGCAGCGAGCCATCCAGGCCTATGAGCAGCCGCTGGACTACATCCTCATCGACTGCCCGCCCTCGCTCGGTCTGCTGACCGTCAACGCGCTGGTCGCCGGTGCGGAGGTCCTGATCCCCATCCAGTGCGAGTACTACGCACTGGAAGGTCTGGGGCAGCTGCTGAGGAACGTGGACCTGGTGCGCGGGCATCTCAACCCGACGCTGCATGTGTCGACGATTCTGCTGACCATGTACGACGGCAGAACCCGGCTCGCCTCACAGGTGGCGGACGAAGTGCGCAGCCACTTCGGCGAGGAGGTGCTCCGTACGAGCATCCCGCGCTCGGTGCGTATCTCGGAGGCCCCCAGCTATGGACAGACCGTGCTGACCTACGATCCAGGTTCCAGTGGGTCCCTGTCGTATCTCGAAGCGGCGCGTGAAATCGCATTGCGAGGGGTCGGGATCCATTACGACCCGCAGCAGGCCCATGTGGTCGGCCAGAACAGCCAGCAGAACATCTCGGAGGGGATCCAGTGAGCGAGCGACGTAGAGGATTGGGGCGTGGGCTCGGTGCGCTGATCCCTGCCGCTCCCCAGGAGAAGCAGGCGCCCCCTGCCGGGGCTTCGAGCTCTCCGGGAGCGGCTCCGGTGCTGACCGCGGAGCGGGGTGTTGCGGCCGCCAAGGTGACGACGCTGCCGACGGCCGCCGTTTCGCCGGATCCGATCACGCTGGCACCGGAGGAGCCGGAGCTCGTACCGCAGCCCGCGGAGCCGGCCGGTGCGCACTTTGCCGAGCTGCCGCTCGATGCCATTACACCCAACCCGCGTCAGCCGCGTGAGGTGTTCGACGAGGACGCTCTCGCGGAGCTGGTCACGTCCATCAAGGAAGTGGGCCTTCTCCAGCCGGTCGTCGTACGGCAGTTGAGCGCGGAGCGCTACGAGCTCATCATGGGCGAGCGCCGCTGGAGGGCCTGCCGTGAGGCCGGTCTGGAGCGGATTCCTGCGATCGTCCGGGACACGGACGACGAGAAGCTCCTGCTGGATGCGCTGCTGGAAAACCTCCACCGCGCGCAGCTGAACCCGCTGGAGGAGGCTGCCGCCTACGACCAGCTGCTCAAGGACTTCAACTGCACCCACGACCAGCTGGCCGACCGGATCGGACGCTCGCGTCCGCAGGTGTCCAACACTTTGCGCCTGCTGCGTCTGTCGCCTCCTGTCCAGCGCAGGGTCGCCGCCGGGGTGCTCTCGGCCGGTCATGCGAGGGCGCTGCTCTCGGTGGACGACTCCGAGGAGCAGGACCGGCTTGCGCACCGGATCGTGGCCGAGGGACTCTCTGTGCGGGCGGTCGAGGAGATCGTCACGCTGATCAACTCGAACCCTAAGAGCACGGCCAAGCCGAAGAGCCCGCGGGCAGGGGCCCGGCTGTCGCCGGCGCTCACCGATCTCGCGTCGCGGCTCTCCGACCGCTTTGAGACCCGGGTGAAGGTCGACCTTGGTCAGAAGAAGGGAAAGATCGTTGTCGAGTTCGCGTCGATAGACGATCTGGAGCGCATCCTCGGCACCCTTGCCCCCGGTGAGGGTCGGGTCCTGGAGAAGAGCCTGACCGAGGAGTCGGGCGAGGACGACGAGGGCTGAGGCTCTCGCCAATGTCGTAAAGGGCGGGCCATGTTCCGGTGGGTTGACCGGACATGGCCCGCCCTTTGCTGTAGGCCTGTACCCGTGTCGGGGCTGGGTGGATACGATGCGTTCTGGTATGGCGCATCCACCTTGATCCACCTCAGAGGGAGGGCGAGGGCAATGCGAACGGTGAGCCGCAGCCAACTGGTGACAGCGGGCTTGGGCCTGGGGGCAGTCGGAGGCTTTATCAGCAGCCTGCTCCAGGAGCGGAGCGCGCTGGCAGCCGCTCGTAGCGCGGCGGGTGACGGAAGCGAGGAACAGCCTTCATGGGGCGTCGGCTTGTACCGCTCACGCTGGACAACCTTTCGGACCTTCCCAAGCGTTGTCGTGCGTGCGTCTTCTGGGAGCTTGATCCGGTCAGTGGAGAAGCCGCGGTAAAAGCGGGAACCCCTGAGCTGGAGAAAGAGGCCTGGATCTCGGCTGTGCTGCTGGAGTGGGGCTCTTGCGGCCGAGTCGTCTACGTCGACGAGGTTCCGGTCGGCTTCGTCCTTTACGCGCCACCCGCCTATGTGCCGCGTTCCACAGCCTTCCCCACCAGTCCCGTCTCACCCGACGCCGTCCAGCTGATGACCGCCTGGATCAGTCCTGGCTATCAGGGACAGGGACTTGGCAGGGTCATCGTGCAGACAGTGGCCAAGGATCTGCTACGGCGGGGCTTCCGTGCGATCGAGGCATTCGGAGACGCGCGCTGGAAGGATCCTGCTTGTGTGTTGCCCGCCGAGCATCTGCTGGCAGTCGGCTTCAAGACGGTGCGACCCCATCCGACGTATCCCCGCCTGAGGCTGGAACTACGGACGACGCTCTCCTGGAAGGAAGATGTGGAGCTGGCCTTGGACCGTCTGCTCGGAGCTGTGCAGAAGGAGCCGGTGCTGCGGCCGCTCTGACCGCGAACGCGAGAATGGGCTCATCCCCGCTGGGGATGAGCCCATTCGTGTTTCACGTGAAACAGCGGCGCTGTGACTGCTCGCCCACTACTCGCCGATGAAGCTCTCGAGGTCGCGGACGATGGCGGCCTTCGGCTTGGCACCGACGATGGTCTTGGCGACCTCGCCGTTCTGGTAGACGTTCAGCGTCGGGATGGACATGACGCCGTACTTGGCAGCGGTGGCCGGGTTCTCGTCGATGTTGAGCTTCACGATCTCGATCTTGTCGCCGTGCTCGGCCGCGATGGCTTCGAGCGACGGTGCGATCTGGCGGCACGGTCCGCACCAGGCGGCCCAGAAGTCCACCAGCACGGGCTTCTCACTCTTGAGGACATCCTCTTCGAAGGTGTCGTCGGTCACGTTCTTCAGGGCGCCGGCCACGGCGGCCTCCTTACTGCTTTGCGGGGTGTGAGGGGGATGGGGTGCAGAGGGTCAGACCGCGGAGGTCTTCTCCGGCTCGGCGGCCTTCTCGCCGTCGGCGAGAGCGGCGAGGTAACGCTCGGCGTCGAGGGCGGCCGCACAGCCGGTACCGGCAGCCGTGATGGCCTGGCGGTACGTGTGGTCGACGACGTCACCCGCGGCGAAGACACCGGTCTGGTTGGTGCGGGTCGACGGCGCCTCCACCTTCAGGTAGCCCTCGTCGTCCTGCTCGAGCTGGCCCTTGAAGAGCTCGGTGCGCGGGTCATGGCCAACGGCGATGAAAAGCCCGGTGGCAGGGAGCTCAGAGGTCTCGCCGGTCTTGGTGTTGCGCAGCGTCAGACCGGAAAGCTTCTGCTCGCCGTGGATCACCGCGACCTCGCTGTCCCAAGCGAAGGAGATCTTCGGGTCGGCAAAGGCGCGGTCCTGCATGGCCTTGGAGGCACGCAGGGTGTCACGACGGTGGACGACGGTGACGGACTTGGCGAACCGGGAGAGGAAGGTCGCCTCCTCCATAGCGGTGTCGCCGCCGCCGATGACGGCGATGTCCTGGTCCTTGAAGAAGAACCCG
This sequence comes from Streptomyces sp. NBC_00322, assembly GCF_036147535.1. Classification (NCBI taxonomy): domain Bacteria; kingdom Bacillati; phylum Actinomycetota; class Actinomycetes; order Kitasatosporales; family Streptomycetaceae; genus Streptomyces; species Streptomyces sp. NBC_00322. Next base: position 4,468,180 of record NZ_CP108019.1, read on the forward strand.
TCACAGGTCGCACACCAGGAGACGCCGCGCCCGGACAGCGCGTCCTCATTCGGCAGGCCGAGCTTGCGGTGCTGGGAGCCAGTGGTGACGATGACGGCCTTGGCCCGGTGGACGGTGCCCGCTGTGTCGGTGACGGTCTTGATCTCGCCGCTGAGGTCGACGGAGACGATGTCGTCCGGGACCAGCTCGGCGCCGAAGCGCTCGGCCTGCGCACGCATGTTGTCCATCAGGTCCGGACCCATGATGCCGTCGCGAAAGCCGGGGAAGTTCTCCACCTCGGTTGTGGTCATCAGTGCACCGCCGGCGGTGACGGCTCCCTCGAAGACCAGCGGCTGCAGCGACGCGCGGGCGGTGTAGAGCGCCGCGGTGTAGCCGGCCGGCCCGGAGCCGATGATGATCACATTACGGACGTCGCTCACGGGTTTCTTCCTCGTCTCTGCGGACTGCCTGCTGCCTACGGGGGCGGGTCTGCGACCCTCACCCCACCCAACGGATCCTACGGGGCTTGCATTCCCGGGACGCCCGCGCGGCGCGGCGGCGCGTGTCAGCGCAGAGGGTACGAGTTGGTGAGCAGGAGCTTCCCCGCAGACGCGGGCGCCGACTCGACGCATGCCGCATCGATCACATACGCCTGGACCTGGTGGCTGTCCGTGGAGTGCGGCAGCACGATGAGGTAGGCGTCCTCGCCCTTGTACTCGCCCTTCTCGACGGCGATCGGGGCATCTGTGCGGTCGGTGCCCTTCTGGATGCAGGGCGGCACTGCCACGGTCGGCTTCTGCCTGGGCGAAGGGAGATTGGGCTCGCTGTTGAGCGAGGGGCCCTTCTCGATCCGCGGCTCCGCCTGATCTGATCCGGCCGCGAGCAGCGCCTGGACATGGCCCTTGAGGTCGGAGTCCGAGAAGTCCTGGGAGGAGCCCGCCGCGGCACTGACGCCCGCATCTTTCTTTGCAGAGTCGGCGTCGTTGACACCGGTGGACTGCAGCGACTGCAGGAGCAGGACGCTCATTCCGATTGCGGCTGCGCCGAAGACGGCTCCGAGGACGGCTTTCCGCCGCCTTGCGTGTCCGGTGCGGCCGGGTCCCGTGGCAGCGCGCGGGTGTCCCGAGGGGCGGCCGCCGGGAGTCGTCTCGGCCGGCTGAGGGGCGGGCGCTGTTTCACGTGAAACATGTGCCGTCTGTCCGGGCGCGGTGGAGTCCAGCAGAGCCTCGGCAGCCAGAGCGGCGTCGATGCGGCCGGCGATGTCAGCGGGCATCCGATGAGCGCCCGGCAGCGTGCCGAGCAGTCCGCGGATTTCTTCAAGCGACGTGCGTACGTCGGCGCACAAGGGGCAGCCGTCCAGATGCTCGCGCACATCGGCTGTACGGGACGGGGGGAGCAGACCCTCGGTGAGGTCGGAGATTTCCGAGACGTCCGGGTGCCGACTCGTGTCGGTCGTCGATGTCACGCGCGCCCACCTCCGCCCTTCGCAGCTGCAGGGTCATTCGGCCCTGGATCCCTTTGTCCCGACGCCGGTGGGACGGATGTCCCCGGCGTCCGGTTCCTTCCCACGCTGAGCTCGGTGTTATCCCCGGCATCACCGCGCAGATGAGTGAGCATCGGCAGCAGTCGTGCCCGACCGCGAGCACACCGGCTTTTGACGGTTCCGGTCGGTACATCGAGGACACGGGCTGCCTCGGCGACGGGATAGCCCTGCATGTCCACCAGCACGAGTGCGGCCCGCTGATCGACGGGCAGTTTTGCCAGAGCAGCGAGGAGCTCGCGATGCAGATCCTGTCGCTCCGCCGGTGCCTCGGCGGACTCATGAGGCTCGAGAAGCTGCTCCAGGCGCTCCGTGTCGTCGACGGGGGAGGTCTTGCGTGAGGCCGCCTTGCGGGCCCGGTCGAGGCAGGCGTTCACGGTGATGCGATGAAGCCAGGTGGTGACGGCGGACTGGCCCCGGAAGGTATGGGCGGCCCGGAAGGCCGACACCAGAGCGTCCTGGACCGCGTCCGCCGCTTCCTCGCGGTCGCCCAGCGTGCGCAGGGCAACGGCCCAGAGCCTGTCGCGGTGGCGCCGTACAAGCTCACCGAAGGCATCCGGGTCCCCCGCGACATGGCGTGCCAGAAGGTCCTGGTCTCTTGCGTCGCTGAGTGTCGCGTCGTCCAACGGTGAGCCCCCTCCCCTGGTGCCGTCAGCTGGTGATCTTGATTTCCGAGACCTTGCCCCGGAAGTTGCCCTCGTCGCTCTGCGGAAGATTGGTCAGCCAGACCAGAACGTACCGTGCCTGCACCGGCTTGCCGGGCTTGAGAGACACATTCGAACCGGATCCGTCGGCGACCTTTGTGAAGCCGTCGAGGGTTGTCGGCTCGGACGAGGCATCCTCTGCCGCTGCCCGCAGTTCCACGGATGTGTCGCCACCGAGGAAGGAGACATCCACGGTGCCGACCTGTTGGACCTTGCCCAGGTCCAGAATGATGCCGACACCTGACTTCAGATGCCCAAAGTCCCCGGTGCCCTTGTAACCGTCGGTGGTCCAGAACGTCGACGGGTTGCCGTCGAAACTGTTCTTTATTCCGTCAGGTTTCTCGGACTGGTCCCCGAGCGGGTCGAAGTCCCGCGCGCCGGTGATGTCGACCGGCTTACCGGACTTGTCCTCGGTGTTCTTCTCGCCGCTGTTCGACTGTGAGGTGCCCGGGTCGACCGGGTCCTTGTCGCGGCCGATCAGCTTGTCGGCGATCTGCCAGCTGCCCAGCCCCAGTGCGGCGATGAGCAGCGCGGCCACGGTCCACTTGAGGACCCTGCCCGTGCGGCTCTGGAGCGGTGGCGGCGGGGCGGCCACCGTCTGGGTTGCCGCGGGGCCGGGACGGGGCGCAGGGCGGCCGTAAGCGCCCTGCTGGTACGTGGTCCGCTGGTACTCGGGCGGGGAGGTGAACGCAGGCTCCGGTGGGCGGATGCGGGGCATCGCCGCGACGGCCTTCGCCAGCTCGTCCGGTGTGGTGCAGGGCGGCTCCTGGCGGGAGGCCGTGGCGCCGTCGTTGACCAGAGCGCGCATGGCGAGCTCGGAGAGCCCGCGGTGTACGCCGGCCCGCACCTGGTCGGGAGCGATGAGCCCGACGCCCTTGGGCAGTCCGGAGAGACCGTACGCGTCGTTCTCGTACGGCCACCGCTGGGTCAGCGCCGCGTACAACAGGGCGCCGATGGCCTCGGTGTCCGCGCGCTGCGGACCGTCGGCGGTGATTCCGCGCAGGGCCGCATTCACGGCCAAGCCGCGGATTCGGTACTGCCCGGTCGAGCTCCGCAGCACCGCTCCCGGGGTGAGCCGGAGGTGGGCCAGCCCCTCACGGTGCGCCGCGGCCATGGCCTGGGACAGCTGGTCGACGAGCTGGTAGGCGTCATGCGGCTCCATGGGCCCCATGGCGAGCAGAGCGGTTAGCTCCGTCGCGTCAGGAAGCCACTCATGGACGACATAGACGAGGTCGTTCTCCTCGACGGCGTCGAGGACCTGTACGAAGCGTGGGTCGCCGAGAAGTGCCGAGGAGCGGGCCGCCGCGAGTACGGAGCGGGCCCGCGGGTGGTCGGCGGGGAGCAGATGCACGCCGACGGCGCGGCGCAGTTTCTCGTCGACCGCACGCCAGCTGCTGAAACCGTCCAGACGGGTGACGCACTCCTCGAGTCGGTAGCGTCTGGCGAGCTTGTGACCACTGTGCAGTTCGGGCGTGGCGATGGTGGGTTCGGTGCCCTGCCGTTCGCTGCCCGTGTCCGGTGCGGTCTTCTCCGCCGTGTCCTGGGATTCCGCCGCCCCGTCGGTCGTGGCCTTGCCCGCCTTCGCGGTCAGCGGATCATCTCCGCTGTTGTCGGCCACGTCGACGGCAGCCGTGCTACGTTCCGCCACCGTCGTTCCTGCCTCCCCATCCGTTGCGCATATCCAACAGCCATGCCAATTGTGCCCACAGTCGGCCGCTATGCACGACACACGGCGGCCGACGATGGTTGTGCGGGACGGTGCGCTCTTAGCGTCCGAGGCGCCCGCGCACCATGCCGACCATGGCGTTCAGTTCATCGATACGCATCCGCTTCGCAGCGACGAAGAAGACGCCCAGCAGCACGATCCCACCGCCGACCAGCGCGGCGAGCGAACTCAGCGCCCCGCTGCCCAGCCCCTTGAGGACGAAGTACGCGACCGCGCCTCCGGCCGCCGCGGCGGGGACGGAAGCCATGCACAGACGTGCGTACGTACGCATGACATGGGCGCCGTCCAGATCGCCGCCGAGGCGGTTCTTCAGCCGGCGCCAGGCGATGCCCACGCCGACCGCGTAGGCGAGACCGTAGGAGGCACCCATGCCGACCACGGCCCACTGGGCGGGCAGGAGCACGTAACAGAGCGCCGAGGCGGCCGCATTGACCGCGGCGACGATGACCGTGTTGTAGAAGGGCGTGCGGGTGTCCTCGTACGCGTAGAAGCCGCGCAGCACGACGTACTGCACGGAATACGGGATGAGACCGAGGCCGAAAGCCATAAGGATGAAGCCCATGCCCCGGGCGGCCTCAAGGCCGCTCGAGGAGAACAGCAGTGTGGACATCGGAACGCCGAGCGCCAGGAAGGCGAAGGCGACCGGGACGATCGCGACCGCCGAGTTGCGCAGCCCCTGGGAGATGTCGTCGCGTACGGCACCCGGGTCGTTGTCGTGGGCGGCACGAGAGATACGGGGCAGCAGGGCGGCCATGACCGAGACGGTGATGATGGCCTGCGGCATGCCCCAGATCAACTGTGCGTTGGTGTAGGCGATGAAGCCCGCGCCCTGCCTGCCGGAGGTCTCACCGGCAGCGGTGGCGAGCTGGGTGACGACCAGCACACCCGCCTGGTTCGCGAGGACGAACAGCACGGTCCACTTTGCGAGCCTGACGGTCTTGCCGAGGCCGTGGCCCTTCCAGTCGAAGCGCGGACGGAACCGGAATCCCGTCTCACGCAGGTACGGGATCATCGCGAGCGCCTGGACGACAAGGCCGAGCAAGGTGCCGATACCCAGCAGCCGGACTCCCTCCGGCGGGATCGACTGGACACCCATGTTCGACTCGGCGGAGGTGCCGTACACCCAGATGAAGAGGCCGAATGTGGTGATCATGACGATGTTGTTCAGGACCGGGGTCCACATCATCGCGCCGAACTTGCCACGGGCGTTGAGGATTTGGCCCATGACCACGTGTACGCCCATGAAGAAGATCGTGGGCAGGCAGTAGCGGGCGAAGGTGACAGCGACGCTGTTGGCCGCCTCGTTGCCGGCGATGGTGTCCGACATCAGCTGGACCAGCAGCGGGGCCGCGAAGACCGCGACGGCGACGATGGCGGCTAGCGACACCATGACGAGCGTCAGCAGACGGTTGGCGTACGCCTCTCCGCCGTCCTCGTCGTTCTTCATCGCGCGCACCAGCTGCGGGACGAAGACGGAGTTGAGGCCACCGCCGACGGTGAGGATGTAGATCATCGTCGGCAGGGTGTACGCGACGGTGAAGGTGTCGCCGAGGAGAGCGGCACCGAGAGCCGCGGTGATCACGAGGCTGCGTACGAAACCGGTAAGGCGGGAGACCAGCGTGCCGGCCGCCATCACCGCACTGGACTTCAGCAGGCCGGAGGCCCGGCCGCCGGGCTTTCTGGGCGCGGGAGCCGCCGGGCTCGGCTCGGGGGCCGGAGCCGGCCGGCCCGAGTCCTGCTGGTCCCGGAAGAGGTGGGCGAAGGCGTCGGGCTCGGGCTCCTCCTCACCGGCCCGGGTCACCAGGTCGTCCACACCGGTGAACTGGGTGGTCCTGGCGTCGTCCCCGTACGGCAGGTGACGGGAGGGACCGGAGGGCTCGGGCGGCGGGGTCTGCGCCCAAATATGGGGGTCCGGAGCGTGCTGGGGGCTGGGCGGCTGCTGGTAGAGCTGCTGGGGCTCCTGGTAGGTGCCGGGGGGCGGCGGCGGGTGCGAGGCGCGGTCGTAGAGGGCCTCGGCCACCGGGTCCTGCGCGGACAGGTCCTGCGCCCGGTACGGATCGGGGGCGTAGGCGTCCTGGAGGTACGGGTCCTGTGCATACGGGTCCGGGGCAGGCTGGGGCGGCGGAGGACCCTGGGCTGCCGGGTCTCCGCCCGCGCCCTGACCGCGGTCACCGTCGTACGGCGCGTTCATTGCCACCCCACCTCATCGTCCCCGGCCGACCGGCCACGACATCGCTCAACGGTCCACTTTCTCACCCGCGCCCGACGGGTCACCGCTTTCGGGTCCGGTGTCCGGTGTCGGGTCACTCGGCTGCCCGGGATCGGGGCTGTCGATGTCTCGGCCCGAGCCCTCTGCGCTGTCCGTGTGGTCCGAGTCTGCCGATTCCTCCGAGGCCTCGGCGGCCTTGGGACCCTCCGCGTCCTCCGCGGCCGCCTGGCGGGCAGCGGCGCGCTTGCGCTGGCTGTACATCTTGACCCCTGCGAGGACGAGCAGCAGGACGCCGCCGGCGATGACGAGCATCACAGTGGGGGTGACCTCGGAGACCTTCACCGTGAACATCATGGGGTCGCCGTAAGGCTTGCCGTCCTCGGTGAAGAGTTGTGCCCTCATCTGCACCGGACCGTTGGCGTTGGCCGCCGCGGCGAACTTCACCGACTGGCTGTGGCCACCCTCGACCTTGATCGGCTGCTCCGCGACGCCCTTGTCGTCGTCGAGGTTGAGGCGAGTGGGATTTTCCGACCTGAGCCGCAGCACCAGATGGTCGATCCCCTGGACCAGCCGGTTCTGCACCGTGACCGGGATCGTCGCGCTGCGCCCCGAGAGCGTGATGAGCGACTTCTCGACCAGCTGCACCTCGTCGGTGAGGCTCAGCAGATAGCCCTGCACCTTGTCACGGTACAGCTGGGCCTCCACCCGGTTGCCGCGCCACGAAGTGGACATCTCCCGGTCGATCGCCCGGCCGAAGGGGGTCTCCACCCGGTCCTTCGCGGTGAGGATGACCTTGAAGTTGTCGAGGGTGTTCTGTGTGGCCCGGATGTCCTGGAACGCCTGGACCGGCAACTCGTGCTTGCGTAGCCGATCGGGGTAGCGGGACGTGGCGGGCACATCGGTCGTGGCATCGGCGTCGGGGGCGGCACCCGCCGCCGCGATCAGATCGAGCGGCTGAGTCCAGCGCTGAGCGTCGAGTGCCTTGAGTGCGCGGGCCATGGACTGCGCCTGGGACGCGGTCGGCTGGCGCTGCGGGGCGACGACGATGCTCCGCTGCTTGTCGGTGTCCTGAAGGGTCAGCGCCAGCGTCTGGGCGAGGAACTCCTGGACTGCGAGCGTGGAGTTCTCCGTCTTGATCATGTCGCCCTGGAACGCAATGGAGAGCCGCGTGTCGGCGACCACGGCCGTTGTGCCGCCGCCGATCGGGCGTGCGGCGGTGGGCGTGTACGACAGGTTGTCGCTCAGGCTGTCGCTTCGGGCGATCACCTTGTGTGCGCCTGCCGAGGTGGCTACATCCACGATCGACGAGTCGATCGCGCCGTCCACGGGCCAGGCGAAGTCGGTGGACGGCTTCGCATGGATGATCGTCTCGACGGTCGTCTCGGCGACTTCGGTGGCCGGCTGGAGATGGCTCAGGGATCCGGAGACGTTCTTGCCCCGGTGTGCCAGAGACGCCAGATCCGGGTCGGCGAACGGCAGGGCGACGACCTTGCTGCCCCGGACGGCGGACTCGACGGAGCTCAGCCAGCGCTTGGCGATCGCCTGGTTCTTGCCCGGGACGGTGGTGCTCCCGCTCTTGACCTGGTAGCTCCTGGTCATCGCGTCGACCGTGGCCAGCAGGTCCGGATCGATGACCCAGGTGACGGGCAGCTGGCTGCCGAGAGAGACGAGCTGCTCCAGACGGCCGCCCGGGGCAAGCTCCGTGGCCAGCGTCTCGTCCTCGAAGACGGGGGTCTGCTGCTCGTCCGACCCGGTCTCGGAGGTGAGATGGGTCGAGGAGATCAGCGGCCAGAGATAGGTGAACTGGGTCTTCTTCTCGGTCGCGTCGGGCTGCCAGGGCAGGAAGGTCCGCTCAACGCCGAGCACCTTCTCGAACGGCTCGGCCGCCGTCTGGCCCGAGAGGTACACACCGAGCTGGTAGACACCGTCGTCGTCGAGGTTCAGCTCTTTGACCGGGACATGGAGTGTGAAGTCCCTGCCGACGCCGGAGATGAGCTTCGGCACCTTGATCGTGTATTTGGCGTCGACCTTTGAAGCGTCGAGGTCCGCCGTATTGCCGCTCCGCTCGGCGGCGCGGTCGACGGCGATCCTGCCGGACAGCACCGGTCCGACCCGTAGATCGATCTCGGCGTCGGTGACGGTCTGCCTGCCCTTGTTGATCACTGTGCCGGAGATCGCGAGCGTGTCGCTCTTGCCGGGGGTGGCCGGCGTCAGAGTGTCGAGAGACACATCGACCCCGTGGGACCCGGAGGCGCCCTCGGCGGCCTGTGCGGCCGGTGTGAGTGGACCGCACAGCAGGGCGGCCACAAGCGGTGCGCCCAGGACCAGGGAGGCTGTGCGGCGCAGCCACCGGCGGGCAGGAGAGGGACTCATCCCCTGGAAGTCTGCCGCCTCGGCCACGCGCTCGCCCGTCCCTTGTCGTCTGCTGCCGGTGGTGGTTCTCGGTTCCTGCGTCCACGCATGGTAACGAGGTGCGCCGTGTCGAAGTGCCGCGGAGTGCCCCACAAGATCGGATGGGACGCCGGGCAGCCATAAACAGGGACGCTCCGGCCGGCCGGGGCACGTACCCTTTTCTGTTGTGCCGAACGCCAATGAAGACAACCCCACTGCACTGAGTCACGTGCAGCGCCGCGCGGTGAGCGAACTGCTGCGGGTGTCCCCTGTCGCCGACGACCTTGCCCGCCGTTTCAAGGAGGCCGGGTTCAGTCTTGCCCTGGTCGGCGGCTCGGTCCGGGATGCGCTGCTCGGCCGGCTCGGCAATGACCTGGATTTCACGACCGACGCCCGTCCCGAGGACGTACTCAAGATCATCCGTCCGTGGGCTGACACGGTGTGGGAAGTCGGGATCGCCTTCGGCACGGTGGGCTGCCAGAAGCAGGGCTACCAGATCGAGGTCACCACCTACCGCTCCGAGGCGTACGACAGGACGTCACGCAAGCCCGAGGTGTCGTACGGCGACTCGATCGAGGAAGACCTCGTACGGCGCGATTTCAGCGTGAACGCGATGGCCGTGGCGCTGCCGGAGAAGGAGTTCATCGATCCGCACGGTGGTCTGGTGGATCTCTCCGAGCGTGTCTTGAGAACTCCCGGTACGCCCGAGGAGTCCTTCTCCGACGATCCGCTGCGCATGATGCGGGCCGCTCGCTTTGCCGCGCAGCTGGACTTCGAGGTCGCGCCCGACGTCGTCACCGCGATGAAGGAGATGGCGGACCGCATCGAGATCGTCTCCGCCGAACGGGTGCGCGACGAGCTGAACAAGCTGATCCTCTCCGCCCATCCGCGCAAGGGGCTGGGGCTGCTCGTCGACTCCGGCCTGGCCGACCATGTGCTGCCCGAGCTGCCGGCGCTGCGGCTGGAGAGTGATGAGCACCACCGGCACAAGGATGTGTACGAGCACTCACTGACCGTCCTGGATCAAGCCATCGATCTGGAGGAGAAGGGGCCGGATCTGGTCCTGCGGCTGGCCGCGCTGCTCCATGACATCGGAAAGCCGCGCACCCGGCGCTTCGAGACGGACGGCAGGGTCTCCTTCCACCACCACGAGGTGGTGGGCGCGAAGATGACCAAGAAGCGGATGACTGCTCTCAAGTACTCCAATGACATGGTCAAGGACGTCTCGCGGCTCGTGGAACTGCATCTGCGGTTCCACGGCTACGGGACCGGAGAGTGGACCGACTCGGCGGTCCGACGGTACGTACGCGACGCAGGCCCCCTGCTGGACCGACTCCACAAGCTGACCCGCTCCGACTGCACCACGCGCAATAAGCGGAAGGCTGGTGCCCTGTCCCGGGCCTACGACGGGCTTGAGGAGCGCATTGCGCAGCTGAAGGAGCAGGAGGAGCTGGACGCGATCCGGCCCGATCTGGACGGCAATCAGATCCAGGAGATTCTGGGTGTTGGTCCCGGCCCCGTGATCGGCAAGGCATACGCGTTCCTGCTGGAGCTGCGCCTGGAGAACGGGCCGATGGAGCACGATGCCGCGGTCGCAGCACTGAAGGATTGGTGGGCGACTGAGGTCGAGCGCGCGCGCTGAGCGTGAAACGGCGCCATGTTTCACGTGAAACATGGCGCCGATCAACGAGCGAGGGGCGATGTTTCACGTGAAACATCGCCCCTCGGCGTATGCGGCTGCTTCCCTGGCTACTTCTTGATCTTGTTCAGGCAGAGCACGAACTGCTTGCCCGAGCTACGCCGACCCCCGCGCGTCTGCTCGAAGTAGCCGACGTCGGACTTGCCCTGGCAGAGCTTTTGGTCGGTCGTGTCGGGGTGGACCTCGACCACCTTGTAATTGGCCTTCGCGTCACCGCACTTCACTACCTCGAGATCGGGAGTGAACTCCGAGCCGCTGTTGTGCATGCAGTCGCCGACCTTCGCATTTTCGGCGTCGTCCTGGCTCGTGAAGTAGACGATCGCGAAGACTATGAGGGCGATGACGACGCCGATGATCTTGAGGATGTTCTTGATGCCGAGGCCGCCACGTCCGGAAGAGGGCGGCGGAGGCGGCGGGGTGCCCCACTGCTGCTGCGGCGGGAAAGGCTGCGTCGGCTGCTGCTGGGGGTACCCGTATCCCGGCTGAGGCTGCTGCGGGTGGGGCGGCTGTTGCGGATATCCGTAGCCGGGCTGCGGCGGGTACGGCTGCTGAGGCTGCTGTGCGTACGGGTCAGGATGTCCGTAGGCGCCTGGGCCCTGCTGCGGCGGATGGGTCATGTGGGAGTCCCCCGATTGGCGTGTGCGTCGATCTTTGACGCGGGCACGCTATATCACCGGGCCAACATGCCTCCAACGGGCCATCGTTGCCGCCACGGCCGCGTAGATGACCGCGACTACGACCACCAGCTGAACCGACCGGCCGTCAGGGGGCAGCATCAGTGCGGCGATCGCCGCAGCGCCCACGAAGGCGACGTTGAACAGCACGTCGTACAGGGAGAAGAGCCTGCCGCGGTAGGCGTCGTCCACCGAGGTCTGGATCACCGTGTCCGTGGCGATCTTCGCGCCCTGGGTGATGAGCCCCAGGATGAATGCGGCGACCAGTATCGGCGCGGGCTCGAAAGGCAGCCCCAGGGCCGGTTCGAGGACGGCTGCCACTCCCGCGCACGCCACTACCCAGCCGAACTGGCCGAGTCGGCCGACGGCATACGGAGTCACCACCGCCGCTGCGAAGAACCCGGCGCCCGAGATGAGGATGGCCACACCGAGCAGGGCCAGGCCGTCCGACTCGTTCTCGTACCAGGCGTACCGGCACAGCATCAGCACCATCACGGTCAGGGCGCCGTAGCAGAAGCGCATCAGAGTCATCGCGAACAGCACCCGGGCGGCAGCGCGGCGCTCGGCAAGATGCCGCAGCCCGCCCGCCAGACCGCGTGCCGTCGACGCCAGCGCGGCACCCAGTCGGGGCTGGACCAACTGTCGGTCGGGGCCGAGAAGTTCACGCGCCATCCGCAGCGAGGCAAGCGCCGAGCAGAGATAGAGCACAGCGCCCAGCATCACCACTGCCGCATCGGAGTCCTCGGACACCAGGCGTACCGCGAAGGCGAGTCCGCCGCCCGCGGTCGCCGCGAGTGTGCCCGCTGTCGGTGAGAGGGAGTTGGCCATGACGAGACGGTCCGCGTCGACGACCCGCGGCAGCGCGGCGGAGATACCGGCCAGCACGAAACGATTGACGGCTGTGACGGAGAGGGCCGAGGCGTAGAAGAGCCAGTCGGGTACGGAGAGGAGGATCAGCACCGCGGTGCCGCTCGCGAGGACGGCCCGCAGGAGATTCCCGTACAGGAAGACCTGCCTGCGCTGCCAGCGGTCCAGCAGGACGCCCGCGAACGGGCCGATCACGGAGTACGGCAGCAGCAGTACGGCCATGGCCGAGGCGATGGCAGCCGGCGAGGTCTGTTTCTCCGGGGAGAACACCACGTACGTGGCAAGCGCCACCTGATAGACGCCGTCGGCCGACTGGGAGAGCAGCCGGACCGTCAGCAGCCGGCGAAAGTCGGCAAGGCGCAGGAGTACGCGCAGATCACGTACGACAGGCATGCGATCAAGCGTCACACAAGCCGAGGGTCCCCGGGCGGATTACCCGGGGACCCTCGGCAGACGATCAGCTGAACGCTTAGCGCTCGACCTCGCCCTTGATGAACTTCTCGACGTTCTCGCGGGCCTCGTCGTCGAAGTACTGGACCGGCGGGGACTTCATGAAGTACGAGGACGCGGAGAGGATCGGGCCGCCGATGCCGCGGTCCTTGGCGATCTTCGCGGCGCGCACGGCGTCGATGATGATGCCCGCGGAGTTCGGGGAGTCCCAGACCTCGAGCTTGTACTCGAGGTTCAGGGGCACCTCGCCGAAGGCACGGCCCTCGAGGCGGACGTACGCCCACTTGCGGTCGTCGAGCCAGGCCACGTAGTCCGACGGACCGATGTGGACGTTGTCCTCGCCCATGTCGCGGTCACGGATCTGCGAGGTGACGGCCTGCGTCTTGGAGATCTTCTTGGACTCAAGGCGCTCGCGCTCGAGCATGTTCTTGAAGTCCATGTTGCCGCCGACGTTCAGCTGCATCGTGCGGTCCAGGATGACGCCCCGGTCCTCGAAGAGCTTCGCCATCACGCGGTGCGTGATGGTGGCGCCCACCTGAGACTTGATGTCGTCGCCGACGATCGGGACGCCCGCCTCGGTGAACTTGTCCGCCCACTCCTTGGTACCGGCGATGAAGACCGGGAGGGCGTTGACGAACGCGACCTTGGCGTCGATGGCGCACTGCGCGTAGTACTTCGCAGCGTCCTCGGAGCCGACGGGCAGGTAGCAGACCAGAACGTCGACCTGCTTGTCCTTGAGGATCTGGACGATGTCGACCGGGGCCTCGGCGGACTCCTCGATGGTCTGGCGGTAGTACTTGCCCAGGCCGTCCAGGGTGTGTCCGCGCTGCACGGTGACGCCGGTGTTCGGCACGTCGCAGATCTTGATGGTGTTGTTCTCGCTGGCGCCGATGGCGTCCGCCAGGTCGAGGCCGACCTTCTTGGCGTCCACGTCGAAGGCGGCCACGAACTCGACGTCAGAGACGTGGTAGTCGCCGAACTGGACGTGCATCAGACCCGGCACCTTGCCGGCCGGGTCGGCGTCCTTGTAGAACTCGACGCCCTGCACCAGCGAGGCGGCGCAGTTGCCCACGCCGACGATGGCTACGCGAACCGAACCCATTCCGGTTGCTCCCTGTGTGATCTCGGTATTCCGGATGAAACCCTGCGGATCGCAGCGCTTCACTTGGCGGTGTCGTCGGACGGATCCGGCGGGGTGAAGCCTCCAGAGGCTGTGCCCCCGGAGGACTCGGCACCCCTGTGCCGGGGCAGGCCGCCCGTCTCTCCAGATGTGTTGTCCTGCTGAGCTGAGCTCTCAGGGGCGGGCTGTCGCTGATCCCGTCCCGCTCGCTCGCTCTCAATGAGCTCGTTCAGCCAGCGCACCTCGCGCTCCACGGATTCCATTCCGTGTCGCTGCAGCTCAAGCGTGTAGTCGTCGAGGCGCTCGCGGGTGCGAGCCAGCGAGGCGCGCATCTTCTCCAGGCGCTCCTCCAGCCGGCTGCGGCGGCCCTCGAGCACCCGCATCCGCACCTCGCGCTCCGTCTGCCCGAAGAAGGCGAAACGAGCCGCGAAGTGCTCGTCCTCCCAGGTGTCGGGGCCGGTGTGCGAGAGCAGTTCCTCGAAGTGCTCCTTACCTTCTGCCGTCAACCGGTAGACGATCTTGGCTCGGCGCCCTGCGAGTGAGGCGGCGAGCGCGTCTTCGGGAGCGCTTCCCGGCTCCTCGATCAACCAGCCGTTGGCAACCAGCGTCTTGAGGCAGGGGTAGAGCGTTCCGTAACTGAAGGCCCGGAAGATTCCCAGCGAGGTGTTGAGCCGTTTCCGCAGCTCATACCCGTGCATGGGGGCCTCACGGAGCAGACCGAGCACGGCGAACTCAAGGATGCCGGAGCGTCTGCTCACCGTTACCTCCCTCGCCGTCTCGGTCGCCTATGCCGTGCTGATGTATCGACTCGATACATCAGCACGATAGAACGACGTTCCTCCTGCGACAAGAGGGGCCATGGTGAACGGCGTCACATCCTCAATTCATAGGCGGCGATATGCCTGATTTGGGGGGAACTTTGGCGCTGGGCGGGTTTTGACCGTGCGTAGTCTGTGCGCCATGTGCGCCATGCAGACCACCGGGAACCAAGCGACGCCTGTGTGCGTCCTCGTCGTGGATGCACAGCGGATGAGCCCTTCGCGGGGCTGGTCCGTATTCATTTCGGGGGGACCGGAACTCAACTGCCGCTTCCAGGCGTCTCGCCTGCCCGAGGAGTAGTCGTTCGATGAGCGAGCACCGACGCAAACCGCCGCAGCCGCAGGGTGGCGGGCGTGCCGGGTCCAGGCGCGCTGCCCAGCAGCCCTCCGGCCGCCGCGCAGCCCCGTCCCGGGGTTCCACTTCGGGATCACCTTCCGCTTCGTACGGCGAGGAGCGTTCGTACGGCAGCCGGGCCGAGGCCCGCCGGGCCGCCCAGCGCGGCGGCAGCCGCAGGCGCGTCGACGAAGGCGCGGGCGCCGGTCATGGAGGCCGGGGCGGCGGACGCCGCGGCGGAGGCGGTGGGCGGTATGACGGTCCGGGCCGCGGTCGTGGCGGACGGCCCTCCAAGAAGCGCCTGATCGACTATCCGCGCCACAACAAGTACGGATGGCGACGGTGGGTGCCGTCGTGGAAGCTGGTGACCGGGCTCACTCTGGGCTTCGTCGGAAGCCTGATGGCCGCGGCGACCATCGCGTACGCCATGGTGGAGGTCCCGGACCCGCAGTTGACCGCCAAGGCGCAGAACAACGTCTACCTCTGGGAAGACGGCTCGCAGATGGCCGCCACTGGCGGTGAGATCAATCGCCAGATCATCCCCATCGATCAGATCCCCAAGGACATGCAGAACGCGGTGATCTCGGCGGAGAACAAGACATTCGAGAATGACTCGGGCATCGACCCGATGGGCATCGCACGGGCCCTGAAGAACATGGCCACGGGCGGGCAGACCCAGGGCGGCTCCACGATCACCCAGCAGTATGTGAAGAACGCCATGCTGGGCGACCAGTCCCAGACCCTGACCCGCAAGTTCAAGGAGCTGTTCATCTCCATCAGGGTCGGCACGGACCTGGAGAAGCCGGAAATCATGGCCGGCTACCTGAACACCTCGTACTACGGACGTGGCGCCTACGGCATCCAAGCCGCAGCACGTACGTACTACGGAGTGGACGCCAAGAAACTCAACGCCGGACAGTGCGCATTCCTTGCCTCGCTTCTCAAGGGGGCGACCTACTACGACCCGGCCGGCTCGACGGACATCGACCCCGCTGCGACAGCTGATGCCAACAAGGCCAGGGCCGTAGAACGCTGGAACTGGATCCTCGACGAGATGGTCAAGGACAGCCGCCTTTCGCCCGAGAAGCGGCCCAAGCCCACTGCCTTCCCGATGCCGAACAAGCCGACGAAGAACGCGCAGCTGGGCGGCCAGGTCGGATATCTGGTGGACCTCGCCAAGTCCTACTTCCTCAACAACAACGACCAGGGCATCGACGCCAACAAGCTCTCCCAGGGCGGCTACACGATCCGCACGACCTTCGAGAAGGAGAAGGTCAAGAAGCTCAGGGCCGCGGTCAAGAAGGTCCAGGACGCCAACATCAAGCCCAAGAAGCGCCCGGACACGGATACCCACGTCCAGTTCGGTGGTGCCTCGGTCGATCCGGAGACTGGAGCGATCGTCGCCATCTACGGCGGTGAGGACGCGACCAAGCACTTCACCAATAACGCCAACGAGACCGGCGCCCAGGTCGGATCGACGTTCAAGCCGTTCGTCCTGGCCGCGGCGATGCGCGACGGGGTGCGCGACCCCAAGCTCGGGCAGGAACAGGGCCCGTCCGAGCGCAAGATCGTCGACCCCGACAAGAGCAGGTACAGCGGCAAGAACAAGCTCAAGATCAAGGACTACGACGGTTCCATCTGGCACAACGAGGAGGGAAAGGAGTGGCTCCAGACCAACGATGGCGGCGAGTCGTACGGGGACATCGACCTGCGTGAAGCCATGGTCCACTCCGCCAACTCGCCCTTCGTGCAGCTCGGCATGGACATCGGCATCAAGCAGGTCAGGCAGTCGGCCGTCGATGCGGGTCTGCTCGAGTCCAGCCTGAACAAGTCGAATGTCCCGTCGTTCTCGATCGGTATTTCCTCCCCGAGCGCTATTCGCATGGCCGGCGCCTACGGCACCTTCGCGGCGAACGGCAAGCAGAACGATCCGTTCTCCGTCACCAAGGTCGAACAAGAGGGCAAGCCGGTCTACGAGCACGAGGTGAAGCCCAAGCAGCGCTTCACCACCGCTGTCGCGAGCAATGTGACCGACGTGCTCAGGTCCGTCGTCGACGAGCGCGAGGGCACCGGCAAGAACGCCCGGATTCCCGGCCGCCAGGTCGCGGGCAAGACCGGTACGACAGACGGCAACAAGTCGGCCTGGTTCGTGGGCTACACGCCGCAGCTGTCGACCGCCATCGACATGTACCGCCTCGACGACAACGAGAAGAACAAGAAGCGCAAGTTCCTCGAGATGTACGGCACCGGCGGTCAGGACAAGATCCACGGTGCGTCCTTCCCGTCCGAGATCTGGCAGACGTACATGTCGGATGCGCTCAAGGACGAGCCGTTCAAGACCTTCCCCGACCCGGAGTCCATCGACGGTGAGGCCGTCTGGGGCGGCGGCGCCTCCAGCCCGCCGCCGTCGCCGACCGCCACCCCGTCCGGTACCCCGTCCTCGACGCCGTCCAGCACGCCGTCCGGCTTCCCGTCCGGAGGGCCCAGCCCGAGCCAGTCCTGCAATCCGTGGCAGGACTTCACCTGCGGCACCACAGGTGGCAATGGCGGCAACGGCGGAAGCACCACCGATCCCACCAGCACGCCGACGATCAGTCCGTCGACAACACCGCCAGGCACCAACGGCAACGGAGGCAACGGCAATGGAGGCTTCATCGGAGGCTCGGGGTAGCGGCCCGTGATCGGCTCCCTGTAACGCAAGGGCCGCCGCACCCGGAACGCACAGCAGTGCGTACCTGGGGGCGGCGGCCCTTGCCGTGTCCCCGACTCCGTACGGCAGGATGTGCAGCATGCCCAGCGCAGAAGAGACGAGCGTGTACCAGGACCGGACGCAGCGGCCGGACGTACGGCCCACGCGGCGGGACTCCGTCGCCGCGTCCGGCAGCGAGCTGATCGGCGGTCCGGCAGGCCGCTTCGCCCTCCGCGGCAGCGGTGGCTGGTTCACGCCCGTACGCGTCGTCGCACTGGTGGCCATCGGGATGTTTGCGCTGGGCATGGTGCAGAAGATGCCGTGTTACAACTGGGCCTGGTTCAGGGGTGCCAGTTCCCAGTACACGCACGCGTGCTACTCCGACATTCCGCACCTCTACGTGGGGCGCGGTTTCTCCGAGGGGCTCATTCCGTACTTCGACCGGCTGCCCGGCGACATGCAGTACCTCGAGTACCCCGTCCTGACGGGCCTCTTCATGCAGGTCGCCTCGTGGCTCAATCTGGCCGGCGGCTCCATTCAGAACCAGGAGCAGACGTACTGGATGGTCAATGCGGGCATGCTGATGATCTGCACCGCGGTCATCGCCGTCTGTGTGGCCCGCACTCACCGCCACCGCCCCTGGGACGCCCTGCTGCTGGCTCTGGCGCCCGCCTTCGCGCTCACCGCAACCATCAACTGGGACCTGCTGGCTGTGGCGCTCACGGCCGCCGCGATGCTGATGTGGTCACGTGGCCGGGCACTGGCCTTCGGCATCCTCATCGGGCTGGCGACCGCTGCCAAGCTCTATCCCGTACTGCTGCTGGGTCCGCTGCTGCTGCTGTGCTGGCGGGCCGGTAAATGGCGGGAGTTCGCCACGGCGGCGCTCGGCGCGGCAGGCGCCTGGCTGGTTGTGAACCTGCCAGTGATGCTGATGGCGCCCGAGGGGTGGAAGAAGTTCTACACCTTCAGCCAGGAGCGGCAGGTCGACTTCGGCTCGTTCTGGCTGATCATCACGCAGCGCACGGGTGAGCCGCTCGAAGTCGACTCGGTGAACACCTACGCGACGCTGCTGATGCTCCTGGCCTGCGCGGGAATCGCGGCGCTGACGCTCGGCGCCCCCAGGCGGCCACGCTTCGCGCAGCTCGTGTTCCTGGTCGTCGCCGCGTTCATCCTCACGAACAAGGTCTACTCGCCGCAGTACGTACTGTGGCTGATTCCGCTCGCCGCGCTGGCCAGACCGCGCTGGCGGGACTTCCTGATCTGGCAGGCCTGCGAGGTCATGTACTTCGTGGGCATCTGGATGTACCTCGCCTACACCACGAGCCCCAAGCACCAGGGACTTCCGCCGGAGGGCTACCAGCTGGCGATCGCCCTGCATCTGCTGGGGACGCTGTATCTGTGCGCGGTAGTCGTACGGGACATCCTGATGCCGGAGCGGGACGGCGTACGGCAGGACGGGTCGGACGACCCGTCGGGCGGTGTGCTCGACGGGGCCGAGGACGTCTTTGTGGTGGGACGGGCGGCTCATCCGCCGCGGCATGCGGCGCACGCGGTGGATGGGCCCAGAGTCGAGTGGGGGACGCAGCCCCAGGGGCCCGGAGAGGCCCGCCCGTCGGCCTAGAGCAGCCTCGGGCGGCCCGGAAGACCCCGGGCTACCGCTTTCGTACGCCTAGCGGTCCACGAGGCGGTCGAACTGCGTCGTCGTGTGGCGCAGATGAGCCACCAGCTCGTCGCCCACCTTGGGCTCCTGGGAGTCCGCAGGCACAAAGAGGATCGAGACCTGCATGTGCGGGGGCTCGGCGAACCAGCGCTGCTTGCCCGCCCACACGAAGGGCGAAAGGTTCCGGTTGACGGTCGCGAGGCCCGCGCGGGCGACGCCCTTGGCGCGCGGCATGACACCGTGCAGGGCCTTCGGGGCCTCCAGGCCGACGCCGTGGGACGTACCGCCCGCGACCACCACCAGCCAGCCGTCGGATGCGGCCCTCTGCTGGCGGTATCCGAAGCGGTCGCCCTTGGCGACACGGGTGACGTCCAGGACCGCGCCGCGGTACTCCGTCGCCTCGTGGTCGCCCAGCCACAGCCGCGTGCCGATCCGCGCGCGGAAGCGGGTCTGCGGGAACTGCCGCTGGAGCCGGGCGAGTTCCTCGGCGCGCAGATGGCTGACGAACATGGCGTGCAGCGGCAGCCGGGCCGCACGCAGGCGGTCCATCCAGCCGATGACCTCCTCGACCGCGTCGGAGCCGTCCGTACGGTCGAGAGGCAGATGCAGCGCGAAGCCTTCGAGCCGTACATCCTCGATCGCGGCGTGCAGTTGGCCCAGGTCCTGCTCACTGACGCCGTGGCGCTTCATGGAGCTCATGCACTCGATGACGACCCGCGCGCCCACCAGCGCGTGCACACCGTCGACCGACGAGACGGAACGGATGACGCGGTCGGGCAGCGGAACCGGCTCCTCACCCCGCCGGAAGGGCGTGAGGACCAGGAGATCGCCGCTGAACCAGTCCTTGATCCGGGCCGCTTCATAGGTGGTGCCGACGGCCAGCATGTCGGAGCCGAAGCGGGAGGCTTCCTCCGAGAGCCGCTCGTGACCGAAGCCGTAGCCATTGCCCTTGCAGACCGGTACGAGGCCGGGGAACTGGTCGATCACGGACTTCTGGTGCGCCCGCCAGCGCGCGGTGTCGACGTAGAGGGAGAGCGCCATGGCCGGCCCGGAACCTTTCTGGTGGCTGCGGTGTATCAGAGGTATGTGCGAGATCTACGAGATTACGGCGTCGCCCGCGAAGAGGTCGGCCGCATCGTCAGCGTCGTGACATGTAGATGTCGAGCGCCTTGTGCAGCAGCTTGTTGAGCGGGAAGTCCCACTCGCCGACATACTCGACGGCTTCGCCGCCCGTGCCGACCTTGAACTGGATCAGACCGAAGAGATGGTCGGTCTCGTCGAGCGAGTCGCTGATGCCGCGAAGGTCGTAGACGGTCGCGCCCATCGCATAGGCGTCGCGAAGCATCCGCCACTGCATCGCGTTCGAGGGCCTGACCTCGCGGCCGATGTTGTCGGAGGCGCCGTAGGAGTACCAGACGTGCCCGCCGACGACCAGCATGGTGGCCGCGGACAGGTTCACGCCGTCGTGCCGCGCGAAGTACAGCCGCATGCGGTTGGGGTCCTCGTTGTTCAGGACCGTCCACATGCGCTGGAAGTACGAGAGCGGGCGCGGCCGGAAGTGGTCGCGCACAGCAGTGATCTCGTACAGCCGCTGCCACTCGGCCAGGTCGTCATAACCACCCTGGACGACCTCGACGCCGGCCTTCTCGGCCTTCTTGATGTTGCGTCGCCACAACTGGTTGAAGCCCTTGAGGACATCGTCGAGCGAACGGTTCGCCAGCGGCACCTGATAGACGTACCGCGGTTGTACGTCACCGAAGCCGGCACCGCCGTCCTCGCCCTGCTGCCAGCCCATCTTCCGCAGCCGATCGGCCACTTCGAAGGCGCGGGGCTCGATGTGCGTCGCCTCGACATCGCGCAGGCGCTTCACATCCGGGTCCTGGATGCCGGTCTTGATCGCCGGTGCGTCCCAGCGGCGGATGACCACCGGGGGGCCCATCTTCACGGAGAAGGCGCCCTGCTGCTTGAGGTGAGCGAGCATCGGCTGCAGCCAGTCGTCCAGGTTCGGGGCGTACCAATTGATCACCGGGCCCTCGGGCAGGTACGCGAGATAGCGCTTGATCTTGGGCAGCTGGCGGTACAACACCAGGCCCACGCCCACCAGTTCACCGCTCCTGTCGAACCAGCCCAGGTTCTCCGACCGCCATTCGGTCTTCACATCAGCCCATGCCGGGACCTGGCAATGACTTGCCGAGGGCAGGGTCTGGATGTACGCCAGATGCTGCTCTCGGCTGATGGTCCTCAGGGTCAGGCTCATGCGGGGCGCTCCTCGGCAGGTGTGTCCCCATGGGTACAGGGGCTCCGGCTCTCGCGCCGAAGCCTACTGGGCCGTGGGAACGCCCCGCGTTGCCGTGGGAGAACGGGGCTAGTAGCTGATCACGCCACCGAAGAGCCCGCCGTGTGCCATCCCGAGGTAGAAGCCGAAGGCCGAGGCGCCGAGTCCGACGATCAGGAGGAAGCGTTCACGGGTCGTGGCCGAGATGAACTGGCCGTACGCGCCCGTGAGAACTCCGATGAGACCGGACCACGAGCTGAGGATGTGCAGGTTGTCGAACTGCGCGGTCGTGAAGGACACCGCGCCCAGCACCAGCGTCACCAGCATCAGGGTGTCCTGGAGCGGATGGGCTTTGCCGTCCGTGGCGAAGAGAGAGCCTGTGGGGTTCGGTCGCATTGTTTGTGCCATGAAGCACCTCCTGGCGTTCCCGGAAGGCGGCGCACTGTGACGCCGCCCACACCCGATGCATACAGAGTGCGGTCCGTGACCACCGGATTTCAACCCGAAGCACGTCTGCGGGTACTCTGTACGGTCTGCACCGGTGTCTGCCCAGGCCAGGACGCAATCCCCCGGGATTGTCAGTGGCGGCGGCTACCGTTGCTTACGCATCACGACCCTCCTGCCACGGAACGACCGTGGCCGCTGAGTCCAAAGGAGGTGGGTTCCACATGCGTCACTACGAGGTGATGGTCATCCTCGACCCCGAACTCGAGGAGCGCGCTGTCTCCCCGCTGATCGAGAACTTCCTCTCCGTCGTCCGCGAGGGCAACGGAAAGGTAGAGAAGGTCGACACCTGGGGCCGTCGTCGTCTCGCTTACGAGATCAAGAAGAAGCCCGAGGGCATCTACTCGGTCATCGACCTGCAGGCCGAGCCTGCGGTCGTCAAGGAGCTCGACCGCCAGATGAACCTGAACGAGTCGGTCCTCCGGACCAAGGTCCTCCGTCCCGAGACCCACTGAGCATCTAGCTCAGAGGTCATCGGGTTCGAGTAGCAGCAAGCAGCCAGCAGCAATCCCGCCGAGAGGTTCACCCATGGCAGGCGAGACCGTCATCACGGTCGTCGGCAATCTCGTCGACGACCCCGAGCTGCGCTTCACCCCGTCCGGTGCGGCGGTCGCGAAGTTCCGCGTCGCGTCCACTCCCCGCACCTTCGACCGTCAGACCAATGAGTGGAAGGACGGCGAAAGCCTGTTCCTCACCTGCTCGGTCTGGCGTCAGGCGGCGGAGAACGTCGCCGAGTCGCTCCAGCGAGGCATGCGCGTTGTCGTGCAGGGCCGGCTGAAGCAGCGGTCCTACGAGGACCGCGAGGGCGTCAAGCGCACGGTCTATGAACTGGACGTCGAGGAAGTCGGCCCCAGCCTCAAGAACGCCACGGCCAAGGTCACCAAGACCACCGGTCGCGGTGGCCAGGGTGGCTACGGCGGCGGTCAGCAGCAGGGCGGCGGCAACTGGGGCGGCGGTCCCAGCAGCGGTGGCCAGCAGCAGGGCGGCGGCGGTGCACCCGCCGACGACCCCTGGGCCACCAGCGCGCCGGCCGGCGGCGGCCAGCAGCAGGGCAGTGGGGGCAGCTGGGGCGGAAGCTCCGGCGGTTCCGGCGGCGGCTACTCGGACGAGCCTCCCTTCTAAGGGCTGCTCGTACCCCACTTCTTGATCACACAGGAGATACACCATGGCGAAGCCGCCTGTGCGCAAGCCGAAGAAGAAGGTCTGCGCTTTCTGCAAGGACAAGACCGTATACGTGGACTACAAGGACACGAACATGCTGCGGAAGTTCATTTCCGACCGCGGCAAGATCCGTGCCCGCCGCGTCACCGGCAACTGCACGCAGCACCAGCGTGACGTCGCCACGGCCGTGAAGAACAGCCGTGAGATGGCGCTGCTGCCCTACACGTCCACCGCGCGATAAGGGAAGGGTGACCGAATCATGAAGATCATCCTCACCCACGAGGTCTCTGGCCTCGGTGCTGCCGGCGACGTCGTTGACGTCAAGGACGGCTACGCTCGCAACTACCTGGTCCCGCGTGGTTTCGCGATCCGCTGGACCAAGGGTGGCGAGAAGGACGTGGCGCAGATCCGCCGCGCCCGCAAGATCCACGAGATCGCGACGATCGAGCAGGCCAATGAGATCAAGGCCCGGCTCGAGGCCGTGAAGGTGCGTCTGGCTGTTCGCTCCGGCGACGCCGGCCGTCTCTTCGGCTCCGTCACCCCGGCCGACATCGCCTCGGCGATCAAGACCGCCGGTGGTCCGGACGTCGACAAGCGTCGCGTTGAGCTCGGTTCGCCGATCAAGACCCTGGGCTCGCACCAGGTGTCCGTGCGTCTGCACCCCGAGGTCGCCGCGAAGCTGGGCGTCGAGGTCGTCGCCGCATAACGCTGCGCTCGGCTGAGTAGTACGAAGGGCTGTACCCCGTGGGGTACAGCCCTTCTGCTGTGCCGTGCTTCATGTTCACCGTGCTGCATGTTCAACAAGTTTCACGTGAAACAGCGAGTTTCACGTTCAGCGAGTTTCACGTGAAACATCGACGCTCAGCGGTCGCGGTTCAGCGGGTCGCGCCAGTGACGATCCAGCGGCCGGAGCGCGCTCGTAGCCAGAGGGTCACCATGCGGATCGTCATCATCAGCGTCATGGCCCACCACAGGGCGGTCAGTCCGCCGCCCAGCGCAGGAATGAGCAGGGCCACCGGCGCGAAGACCGCCAGGGTCAGCAGCATCGCCCCGGCCAGATAGGGGCCGTCGCCTGCTCCCATCAGTACGCCGTCGAGGATGAAGACCACGCCCGCGATCGGCTGGGAGACGGCAACGACCAGCAGTGCCGGGAGCAGGGTGTCGTGCACGGCCGAGTCACTGCTGAACAGCGGGATGAGGAGTGGCTTGGAGACCACGACCAGGATTCCGAGCACCACACCGGAGGCGATGCCCCACTGCACCATGCGGCGGCAGGCCTGACGGGCGCCCTCGGCGTCGCCCGCACCGAGATAGCGGCCGATGATCGCCTGTCCGGCGATGGCGATCGCATCGAGAGCGAAGGCCATCAGGCT
The DNA here is from genome assembly GCF_036147535.1 of Streptomyces sp. NBC_00322. Taxonomy (NCBI): domain Bacteria; kingdom Bacillati; phylum Actinomycetota; class Actinomycetes; order Kitasatosporales; family Streptomycetaceae; genus Streptomyces; species Streptomyces sp. NBC_00322. The sequence goes on from NZ_CP108019.1 coordinate 4,492,353, forward strand.
CCACAGGGAGAGAACGATCTGATGGGCCGCGATTTCGGTGTCACCGAGGCGGGCGGCCACTGCGGTGGCGATCATCAGGACGGCACGCAGCGAGAGAGTGCGGACGAGGAGGGGGACGCCGGCCTGGCCGCTGGCCCGTATGCCGACGGCGTCGGGACGCAGTGAGGCGCCGTGCCGTCGGGCTCCTCGTACGACGACGATCAGGTAAGCGGCGGCCATGGCGGCCTGTGCGATGACGGTGCCCCAGGCAGAGCCGGCGATGCCGAGGCCGGCGCCGTAGACGAGTCCTGCGTTGAGTGCCCCGTTGGCGGCAAAGCCGCCGATGGCTACGTACAGCGGGGTTCGGGTGTCCTGGAGGCCGCGCAGTACCCCGGTGGCGGCCAGCACGATCAGCATCGCGGGTATGCCGAGGCTGGAGATCCGGAGGTAGGTGGTGGCGTACGGGGCGGCGGTGTCGGAGGCCCCGAAGGCATGGACGAGCCAGGGCGCCGTGGGCAGGGTGACGGCGACAACGGCGACGCCGAGAAGCAACGCGAGCCAGATGCCGTCCATCCCCTGGCGTATGGCGGCGGCTGGATCGCCCGCGCCGACGCGGCGGGCGACGGCGGCCGTGGTGGCGTAGGCGAGGAAGACGAAGACGCTCACCGCGGTCATGAGCAGTGCCGCTGCGACTCCCAGACCGGCGAGTTGTGGGGTGCCGAGATGGCCGACGATCGCGCTGTCGACCATCACGAAGAGCGGCTCGGCTACGAGGGCGCCGAAGGCGGGAAGGGCGAGTGCGACGATCTCTCGGTCGTGGCGTCGCCGGAGAGCCGTCGGTGCCGTTGGAGCCTGAGTCATGGCGGCAATCTAATCTTCCACAGGTAAGAGATGCAACTGCTCTGCAGCCCTTACCGATAGTCAACGTGGAGGTTCGGCTGTGTGCCGTTTGTTCTGATCTTGGTCCAGTCGGCAAAGTTTTTCTCCCCCACAGCCGGTGGACGGAAAAATGCCAGCTCAAAGCATGTGTGGCGGGATGGTTCTGACTTTGTCCACAGAGCTGTCCCCCGGTCCGTGCACAGGTTCAGGAGGGTTCTCCACAGCATCTGGACCTTCGTCCACATGGCCTGTGGATAACCGGATTGGCTGACGGTGCCGACGGGCCTACCGTGGACCGTTGCCCGACGCGCCCGAAGCGGAGTCTGGCCGTTCGTTTTGTCAGTGTCGTGCCGTAGAAAAGAGTGGCACGGCGAGGTCCGCGGGGCGGACGGGAGGAGGTGGCCCGGGTGAGTATTTCCGAGCCCTTGGACGACCCCTGGGCAGCCGATGGCGGTCCCAGCGACCGTCTTCCCGTCTCCCGCCAGCGCCGCAGCGAAGGCCGCGGTGGCCGCGAAGACCAGCACGAGCGGGGCAGGGACACCGGCGGCTGGGACGGCGGTTCCCCCGGCTTCGAGCGCGTTCCTCCGCAGGACCTGGACGCAGAGCAGTCCGTCCTCGGCGGCATGCTCCTCTCCAAGGACGCCATCGCCGATGTCGTGGAGATCATCAAGGGCCACGACTTCTACCGGCCCGCTCACGAGACCGTCTACACGGCGATCCTCGACCTCTATGCCAAGGGCGAGCCGGCCGACCCCATCACCGTCGCTGCCGAACTGGTCAAGCGGGGCGAGATCACCAGGGTCGGTGGTGCGCCGTACCTGCACACCCTGGTCCAGTCGGTCCCGACCGCGGCCAACGCCTCGTACTACGCGGAGATCGTCCATGAGCGTGCGGTGCTGCGTCGCCTCGTGGAGGCGGGCACCAAGATCACGCAGATGGGATACGCGGCGGACGGCGATGTCGACGAGATCGTCAACTCCGCCCAGGCCGAGATCTATGCCGTCACCGAGCAGCGCACCAGCGAGGACTATCTGCCGCTCGGCGACATCATGGAGGGCGCGCTCGACGAGATCGAGGCGATCGGGTCACGCAGTGGCGAGATGACCGGTGTTCCCACCGGGTTCACGGACTTCGACTCACTCACCAATGGCCTGCACCCGGGCCAGATGATCGTCATCGCGGCCCGTCCCGCCATGGGTAAGTCCACGCTGGCGCTGGACTTCGCCCGGGCCTGTTCCATCAAGAACAACCTGCCGAGCGTGATCTTCTCCCTCGAAATGGGCCGCAACGAGATCGCGATGCGCCTGCTGTCCGCCGAGGCACGAGTGGCGCTGCACCACATGCGCTCGGGAACGATGACGGACGACGACTGGACCCGGCTCGCGCGCCGTATGCCGGATGTGTCGCAGGCCCCGCTCTATATCGACGACTCCCCGAACCTCTCGATGATGGAGATCCGGGCGAAGTGCCGACGCCTCAAGCAGCGCAATGATCTGAAGCTGGTCGTCATCGACTATCTGCAGCTGATGCAGTCCGGTGGTTCGAAGCGCGCGGAGAGCCGTCAGCAGGAGGTCTCGGACATGTCCCGAAACCTCAAGCTGCTGGCGAAGGAGCTGGAGCTCCCGGTGATCGCGCTGTCGCAGCTGAACCGTGGTCCCGAGCAGCGTACGGACAAGAAGCCGATGGTCTCCGACCTGCGTGAATCAGGCTCCATCGAGCAGGACGCCGACATGGTCATCCTGCTGCACCGCGAGGATGCGTACGAGAAGGAGTCACCGCGCGCGGGCGAGGCGGACCTGATCGTCGCCAAGCACCGTAACGGCCCGACGGCGACGATCACTGTCGCCTTCCAGGGGCACTACTCACGCTTCGTGGACATGGCGCAGACCTGACGTCGGTGCCATAGACCTCGGCCAGGTGGGCCTGGACCTCGCCGGTCGTCAAACCCTTCGCCGCGAGTGAGATGACCATCTCGTCGACACCGGTCAGACGCCTCTGTCGTTTGCGCACGATCTTCGGCTCGAATGAGCCGTTGCGGTCGCGGGGCGCGGCTATCTCCACCGGTCCGACATCCGTCAGCACCGTCTTGGAGCGGGTGCCATTGCGGGAGTTGCCGCTGTTTTTCGGCCGGATCGTGCCGGTCATAGCCGAGGTGATCGGTGACCTCGCCTTCCAGGGCGGACTCCAGCAGCCGTTTCGTCAGCTGCTGGAGGAGTCCGCCCTCGCTGGTCAGCTGCGGGCCTTCGGCCTGGGGCACGGCCTACCAGCTCGTCGATCAGCTGCTGATCCAGGGCCAGAGACCGCTGCGGCTCAGCCACTTCGACGGGCTCAGGTTCAATCATCTTGTCGCTGGTCATCGGAGCATCTTCCGTGATCAGGAGTTACACCGTTCCTTTTACAGCCCCGGGGCAGGTGCTCATTCGCATAGGTACAGGTACTCATGGGCTGTGTGTTGCTGGTGCGATGTAGTGTTCTTGGCTGGTGTGATCCACAGGGGTAAACGGGGGCTACGCATGGCGTGGGACGAGTGGGAACAGATCAAAGCCGATGTGACCGGACGGCAGTCCGCAGCGATGCAGCTCAACCACGTTCCGGTTGAGCCCAGTTCCGGGCCCAGCGCCGTGACAGGCGGCCTGAAGTCCAGCAAGAAGGCGTGGGCCACGGCCGGCGAAGGGGTGGGCTCCCTTCGCCAGAGCATCGGCACCGGGCTGACCAAACTGGAGAACGGCCAGGCAGGGCTCGGCGCAACCACGGGTTGTCTGAGCGCGGCCGCGCAGAAAGACGTGTACGACTCCTGGAAGAAGTACGCCGAAAGCGTCAGCGAGCGGTGCGGCTCACTCCAGAGCATCCTGGAGCAGGTGGGCCGCGACCTGTTGACGTCCGATGAGGCGGTCAAGGGCGAGATGGGCAGGCTGAACCTCAAGTACGCGGACACGGACGCCATCGGCGGCCAGGCGAAGGGCCGGTGACGGGCGGGATGGACTACGCCACCCTCAAGGCCTTCAAGCCCTCCGAGTACGAGGACGCCGCCGACGGATACCGCTCCATGGGCAACGTGGCCCAGGCAGCCAAGGATCGCGTCGAGAACACCGTGGCCGCAGGCATGCGCAAGACGTTGCAGGGTGAGGCAGCGGAGGCGGCACAGAAGCAGCTTCAAGCCCTGGCGAAGAACTTCCACTACATCCAGACCGAATGCGGCGTGATCAGCACAGCCCTCAACGGGTTCGCCTACGACATGGCGGCCGCCAAGCGGAATCTGGACACGGCGATCGGGGACGCCGAGGGCTGCACGGTGAACGAGGACGGCTCGGTCACATATCCAGCGGGTAAGAAGCCAGGCGACGAGAAGGTCGCTGATGGCGGCACGGTGACGGGGAGTGCCGGAGGCAGCCCCACTTCCGATGCCCTGGAGCGCCAGGCGGCGAACATCCACCCGAACCCGAACTACGGCAAGGCGATGGGGTACGCGAACCGGATCGCCGACGCGCTCAAGGAAGCCACGGACGCGGACACGAAGTGGGCGCCGAAACTACGGGCCCTCAAGGCCGATGACGACCTGACAGTGTCCGCCCGGGACTGGACGGACGTCACGTCGGACACGGGGGGCGTGCGCGACGCGGCCGATGCCTACCTCGACACGATCAAGCCACCGCCCAAGAACGACTGGCCCCAGGACAACGCCAACTGGTGGAACGGCCTCTCCCAGGAGCAGCGCGACGCCTACGTCTCCATGCACCCCGCGAGCATCGGAGCGCTCGACGGCCTTCCCTCCGCCGTACGCGACGACGCGAACCGGATGGTGCTCGCCGAGGCCCGAGGTGCCGCGCAGGTCGAATACGACACGTGGCTCAAGAAGCATCCTGAGCCCACGCGGTACACGGACTACATCAACCCCATGACCGGCACCATCATGAAGGGCGTCAAGGTCGACAGCGTGGCGTGGAAGGAATGGGAAAAAGCACGGAAGAGCGCCCACAAATCCATCGACGGCATGGACGCGATCCAGAACCGCTTCGACCAGACCGGCAGGAAAGGACTGCCCGAGGCGTTTCTGCTGGGCTTCAGCACCGAGGGCGACGGCCGCGCGATCCTCGCCAACGGAAACCCGGACACCGCGGATCACCAGTCGGTCTACGTGCCGGGTACGACAGCGGAGCTCGGAAAGATCGAGGGCGACATCAACCGCTCGGTCAATGTGTGGAGATCGGCCGACGCCAAAGCCGGTGGTGAATCCGTCTCCACCATCACCTGGCTCGGATACGACGCGCCTGATTCCGTACCCAAGGACGCCCCGTTCGAGCACTACGCGTACGACGGCGCACCGGCGCTCAACCGGTTCTTGGACGGCCTGGAAACGTCACACACCGGCGATACGGCACCGCACCGTACCGTGATCGGCCATTCGTACGGGACGACCCTGATCGGCGCGGCGGCAGAGACAGGGGACCTCAACGCCGATGACGTCGTCTTCGCGGGCAGCCCCGGCGTCAAGGTGTCGGGTGCCGATGAGATGGATGTCCCCAAGGGCCATGTGTGGAACGAGGAAGCCAAGGGGGACGTGGTCCCGGATCTCGGCCGCTATGGACACGGCGGGGACGGTTTGAACTTCAGAATTCCCAGCGATGAGAAATTCGGCGCCAACCAGATGACCACGGACACCGAAGGCCACAGCGGTTACTGGGATGAGGGGTCGACAAGTCTGCAGAATCAGGCCCTGGTGGTAGTGGGGAAGGGCGATAAAGTGGAGTTGAAGCCGCCGCCCAACCCATTGACGAGTGAAGAAGTATTGCGTTCGAAGTAGGAGAGCTCAGACGTGAAGACCAGAACGCGTGCCTCCGTGCTCGCCGTACCCCTTGTACTCACTATCCTGACGGGATGTGGCATGACTGACGACAAGAGCGATGGCGTCCCGTCCGCAGGCACGAGCACCTCGGGTGACGCCGCCGACACGATGGAAAAGGTCTCCAGCGGTATCTACGACCTGATTGGCGTGAAGGGAAAAGCGTCAGAAAGCCTTCCGGGAGTGACGGGCTGCTCAGGCAAGGACACAAAGACATACTTCCGCATCTTCCATCCGTGGAGCTTCACCCCCGCCTCGGCGAGCGACCTCGATGAAGCGATGGAGCGGCTCAAGAGAGAACTGCCCAAGCACGGGTGGGAGATCGTCGAATACGGACCGAATAACAGCAAGAGCAGAAGCATCACCCTGACCGCCGACAACGACAAGAAGAAGGTCAGCGTCAAGGTCATCAAAATGGCAGCGAAGAGTGACCCGCCGATGCTGAGCCTGGACCTAGTGTCCGGTTGCTACAAGGTCCCGGACGGCGAAGAGGTCGAACACTTCTGAGGATCGGACGGCTAGTCATGGGCGCGTGGCCCTGGCACTCATGTGAGTGAGGGGCGTGCCCGATCATCGGCCCGGGCGGTTAGGGCAGCGACTCGATCAGTTGTCGAGTCAGGCATGGTGTCGCCACCATCGCTGTCCCGAATGTCGTCGATTTGGTGCGAAACGCGATCATGGGCGCCGAGGTGACTCTCGACAACGTGACCAGCGTTCTCTAGCCGAGCCGGTCGGACAGCATCGCCCGCCTCCGCTCGGCTCAAGTCACGGCTGCAGGGCGGGCGTCGCCTTTCCGGGGCAACGCATAGCGGCATCCCTGCCTGCGGCGAGGATCGGGAACGAGCGTCAACGCGTCCAGCAGCGTCGTCACCTCCGCGGATCCGGCGAAAGCTTCCTGGTCAAGGGGAACTTCGATGACATCGAGGGTGCGGGCGAGATCCTCGATCAGGCAGGATGGCATCCGGGCACGGATCCTTTGGCTCACGCGGCTTCGACTCCACGTGATCAACGAGGGCCGTGCCCTTCTGCGTCGGTATCGTCAACTGCCCGCTGTGACCGGCACCTTCATCCCGCGATGCGAGAACGCATCAACCCTGTCCCCGGCCCCGACCCGGACCAACTCGACATCTCACATCTGCATCGCCTCGTCCGTCAGCGCAAGCGCGTCGTCCAGCACGCAGCAACGCGCTGGCCCGTCTCGCCCGTGAGTACGGCATGAAGGAGGCCGCCTGGCGGGCGCGCGATGGGGTCGGCTCAGGAGGAAGGATCCGGCGCGGGCACCACTGACTGTGACCATCAAGACGGCTGTCTATCCGCTGTCTATCCGCGATCCGAACCTGGCGTGGCAGTGCCGCCTGAGCTCGCTTCGGGTTCCGTGTAGAGGACCTCGCGGACCTGTTCCGCGGCGCGGAGGATGCTCTCGCTGATGAAGTCGCTGAAGCGGGCGATGTTCTCCAAGCGGGCGGCGGCCGGGGTGTCGCGGCCGAGGATGCCGACGCCCTGCCGTGCGGTCTCGGCGACCTGGGCGATGCCGCGGGCGCTGGCGATCGTCGACTGGTACCAGACGTCGTCGTCGACGAAGTAGCGCTCGCGGCGGCGTTCGTCGCGTTCCCGGCGCATGAGGCCCTGATCTTCGAGGAACGCGATCGCCTTGGAGACGGACGCCGGGCTGACCTGGAGGTGCTGGACGAGTTCGGACGCGGTGAGGCTGCCCGCGTCGGCGATAAAGAGGCAGGTCAGCACCCGAGCCGTCATCTTGGGCAGACCCTGTTGCATCAGGAGGGTGGTGAACGCCTCCTCGTACTCGCGCACGGCCTCGGCGTCCCGCCCGTGGCTCTGCGCCGGCGCCCCCTGCCCTCGGGGCGCGGCCTGCCTGCGCCGGTGGGTGCGGCGTTCGGTGGCGCGGTGGGCCAGGTCGGCGCGGTAGGCGGTGGGGCCGCCGTTGCGCATCACCTCGCGCGTGATCGTCGAGGTGGGGCGGTCGAGGCGTCTGGCGATCTCCGCGTAGGCGAGGCCGTCGGCCAGCCCCAGCGCGATCTGCTGACGTTCCTGCTGGGTGAGCCTGCCTCCCGGCATCGCGGTCTCCTTCGTGGTCCTGGGTGTCTCCAGCATAGCGTTCACTCCTCATTCATTGCAACGAACAGGGTGGCTGTTGTTGCATTAGAGCCAAATCCATTGCAACGATTTCGCGGCATCTACCTGCCGCGATGGTGATTGAACGCAATGATTATGTTGTCGAATCTTTGAATGCAACGTAGCGTTTCCAAAGTCAGAAACAATGGACCGAAGGAGAGCACGATGCAGAAGTTCGACACCCCCGCCCCGATCTCCGCCGTCCTCGACATCCCCGCGGGACGCATCCGGTTCATAGCTGCCGAGCGGGCCGACACCAAGGTCGAGGTCCTGCCCGCGGACGCCTCGAAGGGCCGTGACGTGAAGGCGGCGGAGCAGATCACGGTCGAATACGGCGACGGTGTCCTGCGGATCGAGGCCTCACCGGCGAAGAACCGGATCCTCGGCAGCTCCGGATCCATCGAGGTGACAATCCAGCTGCCTGCCGGCTCCCGCATCGAGGCGAAGACGGCCAGCGCCGAGTTCCGGGGCGTCGGACGGCTCGGCGACGTCGCCTTCGAGGGCGCGCAGGGCTCGGTCAAGCTCGACGAGGCCGCTAGCGCCCGCCTCACCCTCCTCGCCGGCGACGTCTCGGTCGGCCGCCTGGGCGGCCCCGCGGAGATCAGCACCCAAAAGGGCGACATCCACATCGCCGAGGCCGTGCGCGGCACGGTCGTGCTGCGCACCGAGTCCGGCGAGGTGTCGGTCGGCGCCGCTCGCGGAGTCTCCGCCTCCCTGGACGCCGGCACCGCCTACGGCCGGATCCACAACGCGCTGAAGAACACCGCCGGCGCCGCCGCCGGCCTGAACATCCAAGCGACCACCGCCTACGGCGACATCACCGCCCGCAGCCTCTAAAGGAGCACCCATCATGACCAACCCGGCCATCGTGGCGAACGGGCTGCGCAAGTCCTACGGCGACAAGGTCGTGCTCGACGGCGTCGACCTGGCCGTCCCCGAAGGAACGGTCTTCTCCCTGCTCGGCCCGAACGGCGCCGGCAAGACCACCGCCGTGAAGATCCTGTCCACCCTCATCTCCGCCGACCCGGGCACCGGCGACATCCGTATCGGCGGCCACAACCTGGCCACCGACCCCCAGGCGGTGCGCGCCGCGATCGGCGTCACCGGCCAGTTCTCCGCCGTCGACGGCCTGATCACAGGCGAGGAGAACATGCTCCTCATGGCGGACCTGCACCACCTCTCCCGCAGCGAGGGGCGGCGCACCGCCGCCGAGCTGCTGGAGCGCTTCGACCTGGTCGAGGCGGCGAAGAAGCCCGCCTCGACCTACTCCGGCGGCATGAAGCGCCGCCTGGACATCGCCATGACGCTGGTCGGCAACCCGCGGATCATCTTCCTCGACGAGCCGACCACCGGCCTCGACCCGCGCTCCCGGCACAACATGTGGCAGATCATCCGCGAGCTGGTCTCCGACGGCGTCACCGTCTTCCTCACCACCCAGTACCTGGAGGAGGCCGACGAACTCGCCGACCGCATCGCCGTGCTCAACGACGGCAAGATCGCCGCCCAGGGCACCGCCGAGGAGCTGAAGCGGCTGATACCCGGCGGACACGTGCGGCTGCGCTTCGCCGACCCGGCCGCGTACCAGAGGGCCGCCCTCGCCCTGCGCGAGGTCACCCGGGACGACGAGGCACTGGCGCTGCAGATCCCCAGCGACGGCACCCAGCGCGAGCTGCGCTCCATCCTCGACTGGCTGGACTCCGCCGGCGTTGAGGCCGACGAGCTGACCGTGCACACCCCCGACCTCGACGACGTGTTCTTCGCCCTGACCGGCACCGACCCGCAGCCCGGCCGGTCCAGCCTGCCCAGCCAGCCCAAGGAGGCTGTCCGATGAGCTCCCTCTCCCTCGCCGTACGCGACTCGTCCACGATGCTGCGCCGCAACCTCCTGCACGCGCGGCGCTATCCGTCCCTCACCCTGAACCTGCTGCTCACGCCGATCATGTTGCTGTTGCTCTTCGTCTACATCTTCGGCGACGCGATGAGCTCGGGCATCGGCGGCGGCGGTCCGGACCGCTCCGCATACATCGCGTATGTCGTCCCGGGCTTGCTGCTGATGACCATCGGCAGCACTGTGGTCGGAACCGCGGTGTCCGTCTCCAACGACATGACCGAGGGCATCATCGCCCGCTTCCGCACGATGGCGATCCACCGCCCTTCGGTGCTCGTGGGGCACGTCGTCGGCAGCGTGCTGCAGTCGATCATGAGCGTGGTCCTCGTGGGCGCCGTCGCAGTGGCCATCGGTTTCCGGCCCACAGACGCAACCGCCCTGGAGTGGCTGGCGGCGTTCGGGCTGCTCGTGCTCTTCGCCATGGCGCTCACCTGGATCGCGGTCGGCATGGGCCTGATCAGCCCGAACGCCGAGGCCGCCAGCAACAACGCGATGCCGCTGATCCTGCTGCCGCTTCTCTCCAGCGCCTTCACCCCGGTCGACTCCATGCCCGGCTGGTTCCAGCCGATCGCCGAGTACCAGCCGTTCACGCCCGCCATCGAAACCCTGCGGGGCCTGCTGCTCGGCAGCGAGATCGGCCACAACGGGTGGCTTGCCATCGTCTGGTGCCTGGGTCTCGCGGTGCTCGGCTACTTCTGGTCGACCTCGAAGTTCGACCGCGACCCGAAGTAACCGCCATGACAGCGCGAGCCGCCTCCCGCAACTCGTCCCGCCCCAGGGCGGCGTACTCCGACACCGCGTCGGCGTACGCCGCCCCGTCGTCGGCGGCGTACGCCGCTTCCCTGCCCTTGTCGTCTCATCGGGCTGTCCGAGTGAGACCCCGAGAGCGACAAGGGGGGCGGCGCCGCGCTGCGGCAGGAGGGGGGCGCTTCCAGTGCAAGCTGTCCGTCGCGCGACAGCCAGGCTTCTCTTCCGCGCGCCGCGTAATGTCACGTCATGCGCTCGACGTGACGAGGCGGCCCAGATAGACCTGCCTCATGACCTCCTCTTGTGACGAGCTCCTTCCTGCCACGCAGCGGGCGCTGTTTCACCGCATCGCCGTTGCCCAGTCCGAAGGGCGCGCGCCCTCCTTTGTCGCCGGGGTGCAGCGCGACGGGCAGTTGGTGTGGTCGGGCTCCCGCAGCTCGGTCGACGGACATGCTCCGGACGCCGACACCCAGTACCGCATCGGCTCCATCACCAAGACCTTCACGGCCGTCCTGGTGCTGAGGCTGCGGGAAGAAGGTCTGCTCGACCTGAGCGACCCTCTGGAGCGGCACCTTCCCGGCACCGGGGTCGGGGATGTGACCATCGCTCAGCTCCTCGGTCACAGCGCCGGCCTGAGCGCGGAGACGCCGGCGCCGTGGTGGGAGCGCACGCCTGGCTCGCTGCGCCCCGAACTCGCCGACGTCCTCGGAGACCAGCCGCGGATGCATCCGGTCGGGCGGCGCCACCATTACTCCAACCCCGGCTATACGGTTCTGGGTTCACTGATCGAGACGGTACGGAAGGCCTCCTGGGAGGACGCACTGCGGAGCGAGATCCTGGAACCGCTGGGCCTGCGCCGTACGAGCGCGCAGCCCGAGGCCCCGCATGCCGGTGGCTGGGCGGTGCATCCCTGGGCCGATGTGATGCTCCCCGAACCCTCCGAGGACCTTGGTCTGATGGCCCCGGCCGGACAGCTCTGGTCGACCGCCGCCGACCTCTGTCGCTTTGCTGCGTTCCTCGCCGAGGGCGACGAGCGCGTGCTGAGCGCGGCGTCCGTGCGGGAGCTGAGGACGCCGTCCGTGCCGGCCGAGGCCGGCGAGTGGGACAGCACCTACGGCTTGGGGATGCAGATCGTACGGAAGGACGGCCGCACCCTTGTCGGGCATACGGGCTCGTTGCCCGGCTTCCTCGCGGGTCTCTGGGTGAGCGTGGACGACGGCATCGCGGCCGTCGCGCTCGCCAACGCCACCTCGGGGCCGCTCGCCGCGGCAGTGGCCGCCGATCTCGTCCGGATCGTGGCCGAGGCCGAACCGCGCATCCCCGAGCCCTGGCGGCCACTGCCGGAGGTCGACCACGCTCTGCTGGAGCTGACCGGGCCCTGGTACTGGGGGACTCAATCCTTCGGGCTGCGTCTGGTCGCCGACCGAGGCGTGGAACTGCAGCCGCTCGGCGGCACCGGCCGCGGGTCGCGTTTCGCCGCGGAGGTGGATGGGACCTGGACCGGACGCGACGGCTACTACGCGGGGGAGACGCTGCGTGTGGTGCGGCTTGAGGACGGCTCGGTGAGCCACCTCGATCTGGGGTCGTTCGTCTTCACCCGTGAGCCGTATGAGCCGGGGACGGCTGTTCCGGGTGGCGTGGACAAGGGGGGCTGGCGCGGACTCAAGGCGTGAAACGGAGCTGATGTTTCACGTGAAACGGCAGCGAGCGGGGTCCCGGGCTCGCTTCAGGCCGTCAACTCCCGCTCCAGCGGGGTGCGGAAGCGCGGCGTGATCCGGGCCTCGGCCACCCAGCCCGACAGCCGTGAGGCCTCTGCTGCGATGGCGGCGGCGGCCTCAGAGCCGGGGTCCGTCAGCAGCCGCCAGACGATCTCGCCGTCCGCGCGCTGGGCCCAGCCGCCGATGATCTGCCCGTTCCACCACACCGTGGGTCCGACATTGCCCGAGCGGTCGAAGAGCGCCGCGCTGTGGTCCGCGGTCAGGTGAAAGCGGCGGTCGGCCCAAGCCATGGCGCTCGGGTCGAGCGCGGGCAGCAGGGCGGCCCAGGGTTCCAGGGGCTCCTCGGGTGCCGTGTCGCCGGGGGCCACATAACCGGTGCCCTCAGCGAGTTCGACCTCCTCCGCCCCGGCGGCAGCCAGTGCCTTGCGTACGTCTGCGAGGCTCCACCCCGTCCACCACTTGAGGTCGGACTCGGTGGCTGGTCCGTACGACTGGAGCCAGCGTCGCGCGAGTTCGGTCCGTGCCTGGGTGGGCGACAGCGTGGGCCAGGGGTCGCTTGCCGTCCAGCGGAACTGGCTGGAGGTCCAGGAGCCGCGCGGCCGGTCCCGCCGGATGCGGCAGTCCGCGGCGAGCAGCCGGATCACACGGGTGGCAACGCCCTGCACCGTCTCGTACTTCTTGCCGGGGAAGACCGTGATCTTCGTCTTCAGTGCCGGCACGTCGGTGGAGAGCTGGCTGCCGGTGGCGGAGCCACGTGTGGCGATGGCGGCGAGCACTGATTCCTCGGCCTCGGCCAGCCATGTCTCGTCCAGACCGTTCGCGTCCTCCTTCAGGTGGCTGAGCAGTGTCCTGCGCTCCTTGACCGCGATGGCGCGAGCGGTGGACGCGTCGACGTACGGGGCGAGTTCGGCTGAGACTGCGAAGAGGGTGCGCCGCATGGAGAGGAGCCGGACCAGCGTCACGTCCTCGTACAGAGACTGCTCCACTGCGTGGACGCTCGGGTCGGTGAGGCGTGCGCAGGCGGAGAGGAAGACGGTCGCGGCATCGGTGGCGTGCAGCGCGACAAGTGCGTCGGCGACCGCCACCGGCGAGTCGGCTCGTACGGACGGGGCCAGCAGATGGCGGCGGCCGAGCCGGATGCGGCGCTGGTCGTCACTGATCCGGTGCACGGTGAACTCCCCTGGTCAGAGCCCGAGTTTGAAACCTACATGGGATGCCTCGAAGCCGAGCCGCTGGTAGAAGCGGCGGGCGTCGGTGCGGGAGGCATCGGAGGTCAGCTGCACCAACTGGCAGTTCTGGCGGCGGGATTCGTCGATGGCCCACTCGATGAGGCGGGTGCCCAGACCGAGGCCGCGTTCGGCGGCGTGGATCCGTACGCCTTCGATGATCGAGCGGGTCGAGCCGCGCCGGGAAAGCCCGGGGATGATTGTGAGCTGGAGCGTCCCGACGACCCGGTCCGCGCGCACGGCGACGGCCTGAATCTGGTTCGGGTCCTGGCTCAGTCGCTCGAAGGCTGCGGTGTACGGGGCGAGGTCGTCCGGCGATTCGCGCTGCGCGCCCAGCGGGTCGTCGGCGAGCATCGCCACGATCGCCGGGATGTCGCCGAGTACTGCGGGCCGTATGTCCAGATCGCTCATGGTCCGCAGATTACGCGGGGACCCGCAGTTCCTCGACGGCTCGTACCAGGGGAGCGAGCTCAGGGTCCTTGGCCGCCTCGTCGAGGGCCTCGCGCAGCGCTGTGTCATTGGTCGGCCGTGCCTCGGCGAGCAGGGCCAGACCGGACTCGGTGACATCGGTGTAGATACCGCGGCGGTCGGTGTCGCAGAGATAGCGGGTCAGCAGGCCGCGGTCCTCGAGCCGGGTGACGAGCCGGGTGGTGGCGCTCTGGCTGAGGACGACGGCGTCCGCCACCTGCTTCATCTGCAGATGGCCGCCGGGGCCGCTGTGCTGGCGGCTGAGGACATCGAGGAGGGAGTACTCGCGCATGCTCAGGCCGTGCTTGCTCTCCAGGGCGCGCTCGACGTGTGCCTCGAGCTTCCCGTGGAGCAGAGAGAGGGCGCACCAGCTCCGGGAGAGCGCGGTGAGTGCGGGGTCGGTCGCGGTCATCTGTCTTCCTCCTCCGTGCCGGAGCGGCTCTGCCCAGGATGGACGACGAACGCAATAGTCCGCGTTTGCAATTATCTGGCGCTTGCCCAAGGGCTAGCCCGCGGCCACCGACAGCGGCGCGAAGCGGCGAGTCCAGTCGCCGGGGAGGTCCGGGATGCGATAGGTCATCACGGTGTTGAAGGCGACCGTTTCCAGGCCGTGTTCCTTCACCCACGCGATGAGCTCCCCGTGCCGTACGTCGATGTCCGTACGAAGCGGCCGGTCCGTGCCCGCCGCCAACGAGGCGACCAGGGCCTTCGCGGTCTCCGTGTCCTCGGCGATCAGCGGTCCGACGACATGGGTCTGCATATTGGGCCAGGCCGCGGCGTACCCGGTGAGGACCCCGTCCTCCTCCGCGACGCGGAGCTGATCGGCGAAGGCCGGCAGCCGGGTGATCATGTGGGTGCGGTCGAGGCCGAAGACCTCGGCGTCGAGACGCACGATCGCGGGAAGGTCCTCGGCCGTCGCCGGCCGGGTGGTCACCCTTGCCTCGGGGACAGACTCCGGGGCCCGCAGGTGGCCGTGGACCATCTCGGCGCGGCCGGTGTCGACGAAGCCCAGCTGTTCGTAGAGGGGCTGCCCGTACGGCGTTGCGTGCAGCGTGAGCGGGGTGTCCCCGGCCTCGTTCACAACGTGCTGCATCAGGCGGCGCCCAACGCCCCGGCGGGCGTGCCGCTCGGCGACAAGCATCATCCCGATCGCGGCGAGCCCGCGGCCGTAGGAGGTGACCACGCAGGCGGTCACCAGACCCTTGCCCTCCGGGTCATCGATTCCGTACCCCGTACCGGCCGTGAGCAGCAGCCCCCACTTGTGCTCCTCGCGCGGCCAGCCCCGGTCCTCGGAGAGATCTGCGCAGGACGTGAGGTCGTCGGTGGTCAGGCGGCGGATGGGCAGCTCGGAGAGCGGTGTCGACATAAGGGTCAGGCTGTCGGACCCAGTGATCGCTCGTCCAGCGCTTTCCGAGAAGTGGTCAGGCCGCGCAAGCGCCGACCGCGACGGGTGAGACCCCACGGCTTGAGTACCGAGACAACCGTCATGAAGACATACGCCGTGAAGGAGACGACCGGTCCCATCACCAAGCCCAGAGGGTCCGTCAGCGTCGCCTCGGAGGCCACGGTGTCGACCGCGGCATTGACACCCGGACGCAGCGCGAAGACTGATGCGGTGATGGTGATGAGCGTCAGCCAGAACTTCGCGTAGACCCAGCGGTGTCGGGCGAGACCCCACGTGGCCGGCGGATGCGGCGACATGGACGACGAGGAGAGCCCGGCGCGCGGGGCGCCTGAGTGGTTTCACGTGAAACACCGTGCCGGGCGGGCAGACGTATCGCGTCTGACAGCGGGAGTAGCGCCGCGTACTAACCTCGGCGTTACATGGCGTACCGGAAGAGAAGACCCAGGCTTCACATCTTCGATCTCGACGGCACTTTGATCCGTGGATCGGCGGCGCCCGTGGAGATATCCCGGCAGCTGGGGCTGCTGGAGGAGATCGGCGAGCTGGAGCGGGAGTTGATCGCCGGAACGATAGGCCCGCCGGAGTATGCGGTGCGTGTGCATGGGCTCTGGGGCGGCCTCACGGAGGCTCATGTTTCGGCAGCGTTCGAGGCTGCACCCTGGCTCGACGGTATCCAGGAGGTGTGGCGGGAGATCCGTGAGAGCGGGGACTACTGCGCCGTCATTTCCCTCTCACCGTCCTTCTTTGTGGAGCGGCTGCTGGGCTGGGGGGCTCATGCGGCACATGGATCACGCTTTCCCGACGTGCCGTTCACCCGGCCTGTGGAGCCGTCGGGCATTCTCACTGCCGCCGCGAAAGTGAAGATCGCGAATCGGCTCTGTGCAGAGTTTGGGGTAGGCCTGGACACATGCGTTGCATATGGTGATTCCATGTCCGACGCGGAGATCTTCGCGGTAGTGCCCACGGCGGTGGCGATGAACGCCGATCACCATCTGTCGGGTCTGGCCACGCATGCCTATACGGGGGGCGATCTGCGCGAGGCCTACGAACTGGTGCGATTCCGCCGCTAGTTCAGGAGCCCGGAGGTGGTCCGGGCGACCCGGAATTTGGACATGGGGGCAATGGAGCCTAACGAAAAAGCGGGTCCGGATGCCCGGACTTTCCGCTCTTTGTCCCCTGTGTTGATGCTGCCTGGCATGCTGCGACGACGGGCGCTGCGGGCAATGTCACATTTCTGGCTCAGTCGTCCCGATTCAGCTTGCGGTCGTGGTTAGTGTGGGCTGGCAGTAGTCCTGAGCGAAGCGGGGAATGAAGCACGTTCCGAGCCGGCGGAAGTGCGGACCGACCGAAAGATGTTCGAGGCGAGGCAGACAATGGACGCTCCGACCACCACGTCGGCCGACAATGGCACTTCGGACGAGAGCAGCGGGGGCGGATGGTTCACCCCTCGTAAGCGGCCGGTCCAGGACCGGACCGACCCTGGTGAGGGGGCTTCCGCGGGTGACGCGGGTCAGGAGCGGACAGCGGCCCCGAGGCGTCCTGTCGCTTCCATACGCCCGGTCGGCTCCGTCACCTCTCGTCCGGCGCGGCCGGGGGCGAGGGATGAGCCGCCGCCCACGACTCCCGTCGCCGAGGCCCCGCCGGCCGGTGCGGCCGAGACCGCGGGTGGGCGCCAGGATCCCCGTGCCCGCGAAAGCCACGCGGATCCTCGCGTGCCGAGCCCGCGTGAGGCGGCCAGCTCCCACCAAGCCCCTTGGCCCCGTGATGCGATCTGGCCCGCCGAGAGCCCGCGGCGGCTCCATATCGCGGGCGAGGTGGGGGAGGACCGGCCTCACGAACCGGCGGGGCAGTCTCACGGCACAGCGGGCAGCCCACGAGAAGCCGCGGAACGGCCCTACGAAGGCATAGAACCGCGCGAAGTCCCCCGGCCGCGCGAAGCGCCGCGTGGGGCCCCGCGCGAAGCCCCCCGTGACACTCCCCACCCGGAGCCCGCCGCGCCCGCCGGTGACGCATCGCCCGACGCGATCCTCATCCGCCGCACCATGGCGGAGATCGGGCCCGTCGCTGACAAGGTCACCTCGTACTTCTACGCCCTGCTGTTCGTCCGCCACCCCGAGCTGCGCAGCCTCTTCCCCGCCGCCATGGATGCCCAGCGCGACCGGCTCCTCAAGGCCCTGCTCACCGCCGCCGAGCACATGGACAACGCGGAGGTGCTCACCGACTACCTCCAGCACCTGGGCCGCGGCCACCGCAAGTACGGCACCGAACCCGCGCACTATCCCGCCGTCGGCGAGGCCCTGCTCGGAGCGCTGACCCGGTACGCCACGTCGACCTGGGACGAGGAGACCGAGGCTGCTTGGGTGCGCACCTACACCACGATCTCGCAGATCATGATCGACGCGGCCGCCGAGAACGAGCGGACGGCGCCCGCCTCGTGGCACGCCGAGGTGGTGTCGCACGATCTCCGGACCCCCGACATCGCGATCATCACCGTGCGCCCGGACCAGCCGTATGCATTCCTGGCCGGGCAGTACACGAGCCTGGAAACGCCCTGGTGGCCGCGGATCTGGCGGCACTACTCCTTCGCCGGTGCGCCCCGCGCCGACGGTCTGCTCTCCTTCCACGTCAAGGCGGTCCCGGCGGGCTGGGTCTCCAACGCCCTGGTCCGCCACGCGCGCCCCGGCGACATGCTGCGGCTCGGGCCCCCTGCGGGATCCATGACCGTCGACCACTCCACCGACAACGGCCTGCTCTGTCTGGGCGGCGGCACCGGTATCGCGCCCATCAAGGCACTGGTCGAGGACGTAGCCGAGCACGGTGAGCAGCGCCCGGTGGAGGTCTTCTACGGGGCGCGTACCGACTACGACCTGTACGACATCGACACCATGCTCCGGCTCCAGCAGACGCACCCGTGGCTGTCGGTGCGCGCGGTAGTGGACGACCGTGCGCAGTTCCCGGACGCGGTGCGGGAGTTCGGCCCGTGGTACGAGTACGACGCCTATCTCTCGGGGCCGCCCGGCATGATCCGCAGCGGTGTGGACGCGTTGCGCGGCATCGGAATCCCGTCCGCCCGGATCCGCCACGACTCCCTCGAAGAGCTCGTCGCGACGGGCGACTAGCGCACGACAGCCGAGGCGGGCAGGGTCAGCCCAGGTCAGGGGCGTGCATCGCGCGTACGCCCTCGATATTGCCGTCCAGGTAGTGCCGCAGTGACAGCGGTACGAGATGGACGGCGGCGATGCCGACCCGGCTGAACGGCACCCGTACGATCTCGTACTCCCCGCTGGGTTCGTCGATCTCCGGGCCGTGCCGTCGCGAGGGGTCCATGGACTCCAGCCGGCAGACGAAGAAGTGCTGCACCTTCACCCCCGTCACACCGCCGTCGGCGATGTGCTCGACGGTGTCGACGAAGCAGGGCACCACATCCGTGATCTTGGCGCCGAGCTCTTCGTCCACCTCCCGGTGGAGCGCGTCCACCACGGTGGCGTCCTCGGGCTCGACTCCGCCGCCGGGCGTGAGCCAGTAGGGATCCACGCCGGGCTTGGTGCGCTTGATGAGGACGAGATCGTCGCCGTCGAGCAGGATGGCGCGTGCGGTGCGCTTGACCACTGGCCGTTCGGTCATGGCTAGAAAATGGCCCGCCAGGCCCGTTCTGAAACTCCTGTCAGCCCTTCGGTCACCAGTCGACCGCAGCACGCAGCAGCCACTCGTGCGCCCGCGCGATGTGCGGGAGTGCGAGTGTGCCGGTCCGGACGACGAGAAAGTACGTACGCAGCGGGGGTACCGGAGGGTCGAGCAGTGCCACCACACGCCCGCTGCGGAGCTCCTCCTCGCACAGATAGCGCGGCAGCACGGCGAGGCCCGCGCCCGAGGCCGCGGTCTCCAGGACGGCCCGCAGGTCGGGGGCGATCACGGCGCCCGCGGCGGCCGGCCGGGAGTCGAAGACGGCGGACCAGTAGCGCGAGACGAACGGCAGGGATTCGTGGACTTCCACGACGGGCAACTGCTCGAGCACCACATGCCCGCCGCGCAGCACTCCCGGCCCCAGCCGGGCCGCCCAGCGCGGCGAGGCGACCAGGACGTGCTCCTCGTCGCAGAGCGGTGTCGCCGTGAGCAGTCCGCCGCGCGGACGGGCGGTGGCGATGGCCAGATCATGGTGTCCGGCGGCCAGACCCTCCAGCGTCTCCTCGGCGTTCCCGAACGAGGCTCGCAGCGCGAGGCCCTGGGATATGAGCGGGGTGAGGGCGGGCAGGGCCCGCAGCGACACGAACTCCGGGGGACCCGCCAGATGCAGGGTCCGTACGCCCGACTCCTCGTCGAGACCGGTCTCGGTGA
Organism: Streptomyces sp. NBC_00322; assembly: GCF_036147535.1. Taxonomy (NCBI): domain Bacteria; kingdom Bacillati; phylum Actinomycetota; class Actinomycetes; order Kitasatosporales; family Streptomycetaceae; genus Streptomyces; species Streptomyces sp. NBC_00322. The sequence continues at coordinate 4,511,970 of NZ_CP108019.1, forward strand.
TCTCGACCAGGGCGTCCAGATGAGGAGCGGCCCGGTGCGCGAGTTCGTCGCCGATGGTCGTGGGCGTCACACCGCGGGCCTGGCGCAGGAACAGGGGCCGCCCCAGCTGCTTCTCCAGCGTGCGGATCTGTCCGGTCACGGCGGGCTGGGAGAGCCCCAGCAGTGCGGCGGCACGGGTGAAGGAGCCGGCCCGGTGCACCGTGACGAATGTGCGCAGCAGGGCCAGATCCATGCCAAGCCCCTCTCGACCGACGATGCCCGCGGACCGGACAACTATAAATAAGTCGATAGGTCGCTGTCGCTACTGTGATTGGACACTGACGCAGGGTCAACTAGCCTTGTTCGCGCGGTTCTTCGCGCATGGAACCGAGGGCGGTCCGAGCCATGAGGGGGGAGGCTCGGACCGCCCGTTGTACGTAGCGCCGCTCAGCGCGCCGTTGTACTCCGGCGTACGCCCCCCGGTCCACGCCGCGCGCGGCTCGGTGCGCTCCCCCCGCCCAAAATCCCCCGGAACCAGCGACTCCGTCCTACCGTCCCGCCTCGTCCAGCGCCCGCAGCACATCCGCCACCAAGTCCACGGCGTCCTCGGCGCCCGCCGAGAAGCGGATGAAGCCCTCCGGAACCGCGTCGCCACCCCAGCGACCGCGCCGCTCCGCGGTGGAACGCACCCCGCCGAAGCTCGTCGCGTCGTCCACCAGTCGCAGCCCGCCCAGGAAGCGTTCCGCGTGCCCCCGATCCGGCAGCACGAACGAGACCACGGAGCCGAAGCGCCGCATCTGCTGCGAGGCGATCTTGTACGAGGGGTCCGACGGCAGCCCCGGATACCGCAGCCCGCTCACCTCGCCCCGGCTGCTCAGCGCCTCCGCGAGTGCCAGCGCATTCGCGCACTGCCGCTCGATCCGCAGCTGAAGCGTGGCCAGCGAGCGGTGTGCGAGCCACGCCTCCATCGGGCCGGGAATCGCCCCGACCACCTTGCGCCAGCGCCGTACACCCGCCACCAACTCCGGGTCCCGGCAGGTCACATGGCCGAGCAGGATGTCTCCGTGGCCCGTCATGCCCTTGGTGTCGCTGGCCACCGAGAAGTCCGCGCCGAGCTCCAGCGGCCGCTGACCGAGCGGCGTCGCGAGGGTGTTGTCGACCGCGACCAGCGTGCCGGCCGCGTGCGCCGCCTCCACCAGCCGCCGTACGTCGCACACATCCAGCCCCGGATTGGACGGCGTCTCGATCCACAGCAGCCGCGCCCCGTCGAGCACACCCAGTTGTGCGTCGCCGCCTGTCGGCGCGGTCCTGACCTCGACGCCGTAGGCCTCGAGACGTTCCCGCAGCAGCGGCAGCGCCTGATAGCCGTCGTCCGGAAGCACTACCGCTTCCCCGGCCTTCAGCTGCGAGAAGAGCACCGCCGAGATCGCCGCCATCCCCGAGGCGAAGGCCACGGTCCCGACGGACTCCCCCGGCGCCTCGAGCTCGCCGATCGCCCGCTCCAGATGGGTCCAGGTCGGGTTCTCGTCACGGCCGTAGGTGTAAGGACCGGTGGGCTCGCCCGGGAGGTGGAAATGGGCCGCGAAGACCGGTCCCGGCAGGGTCGGTTCGTACTTCACCGGCTCGGGCAGTCCGGCCCGTACCGCCCTGGTGCCGTCCCCCTGACTCCCGCCGTCGCCCGCACTCATGCCGCCGCTCATGCCGCACGCTCCTCGACTGCCATCCGTACGACGTCGAGCAGCCCCTCGCTCGCCGCCTCCACCATCTCCATGCACTCCTCGAAACCGTCTATACCGCCGTAATACGGATCCGGAACATCCAGGTCTCCGGCCGCGGACGGGTCGTACGACCGCAGCAGCCGCACCTTCGCGGCGTCCGCGGCCGTCGGCGCGAGCCGCCGCAGCTCCCGCAGATGCCCCTCGTCCAGCGCGATCACCAGATCGAGGAGCGGGAACCAGGAGGCGCGGAACTGCCGGGCGCTGTGCCCGGACTCGTAGCCGTTCGCCTCCAGCACGGCGACGGTGCGGCCGTCCGCACCGTCGCCCTCGTGCCAGCCTCCGGTGCCCGCGCTGTCCACCTCGACCACCCCGTCGAGTCCGGCTTCGGCCACGCGCGCGCGGAAGACGGACTCGGCCATGGGCGAGCGGCAGATGTTGCCGGTGCAGACGAAGCAGACGCGATACGCAGAACTCACTAGGCGTTCAGTCCTTGTCCGGCAGAGCGACATTCATCGCCCACGAAACGACAGAGATGATCAGGCCGCCGAGCACGGCGGTCCAGAAGCCCTCCACATGGAAGTTCAGGTCGAACTGGTCGGCCAGCCAGGAGGTCAGCAGCAGCATCAGGGCGTTGATGACGAGCGTGATCAACCCGAGGGTGAGGATGAACAGCGGCAGGGTCAGCAGCTTCACGATCGGCTTGACGAGGAAGTTGACCAGACCGAAGAGCAGCGCCACCAGGACCAGGGTCCAGGCCTTCTTGCCGGTGCTGTCCCCGGTGAGGGTTATGTCCTCCAGCAGCCAGATAGCCACGAGCAGGGCTGCCGCATTGGCGATCGTCTTGACTAGGAAATTCATCATGTGTCTGATCGTGGCAGACGTGATCGGACCTAGGGCAGGGGCGGACGGACCATGAAGGCATTCCGACTGGATGAGCTGGAGGCGGAGCGCGCCGCCAACGACGGCGCATATCTCCAGTTTCTGCGCGAGCGGAACATGTCGGTCGGGCTGTACGCCCTGGATGCCGGTGATCTCGACCCCCAGCTGCCCCACCGCCAGGATGAGGTCTACTTCGTCGTCAGCGGCCGCGCCTCCATCACGGTCGGGATGGAAACGACCCAGGTCGGACGAGGCGGCGTGGTCTATGTCCCCGCCGGAGCGGCCCATAAGTTCCACCACATCACCGAGGATCTGCGGGTCATGGTGGTCTTTTCTCCCCCTGAGAGCTGACCGGAACCCTGCCCGGTCCCTAGGGGTTCGCTCAGGGGAGATCAAGGGCTCGCAGGCCCCCGGACGTCGCCCCTCGCGCATAGCATCGAAGCCAGGAATCCAGAGAAACGAGGTAGGGACGATGGCTGTGCGGGAGATATTCGCGGGGATGCCGTGGTGGGTGAAGTGGGTCGCGGTGCCCATCATCGCCCTTGTGCTGTTCGGCGGCCTGATCGCGAGCGTGATCGGCTTTGTGATCGGACTGCTCTTCAAGGTCCTGCTGTTCGTCGCGCTTGTCGGCGGGCTCGTCTTTGTCGTACGGAAGTTCATGTCGTCCTCCAGCTCGCGCAGCGACTGGTAGTGACCAAGAGGACATATCCGGACGGGCGATAGCCCGGCCGGGGAACACTCCGAGCGGCGGGCGCTGCGGCTTCTGGAGGCTGCGGGCTCCCATCGGGACGGAGCCCCCGCGAAACAGCTCGCGCGTGAGGCGGGCCCTCCGCTTCCCGTCGTCGCCGTCGCCGACACCCCTTGTGCCCCTGCGGTCGACGCGGGCCGTTCTCGGCTCCCTCGTGTTCTCTATCAGTATCTGAAAACTCACTCCTTGTGATCTTCGAGCGCGTACTGGACGATTACGTCAAGAGGGCCATGGGGATCTTTCCTGGCCTTTTTGCCGAGCTTCCCGTTCACTGCTTCATCCACTGCGGGGTACACGATGCGCGAGTCGGTCCAGGCCGAGGTCCTCATGAGTTTCCTTGTCTCCGAGGAGCTCTCATTCCGGATCCCGGTGGAGATCCGGTACGAGACGAAGGATCCGTTCGCCGTGCGGATGACCTTTCACCTACCCGGAGATGCGCCTGTGACCTGGACTTTCGGTCGGGAACTGCTGGTGGACGGCATCAACGGCCCGAGCGGGGACGGCGATGTGCACATCGCGCCGACTCATCCCGGGAAGCTTTCCGATGTGGCCATCCGGCTCCAGGTCGGCTGCGACCGGGCGCTGTTCCGGGTGAGTGCGGCGCCGCTCGTGGCCTTCCTCGACCGCACGGACAAGCTGGTGCCGCTGGGGCAGGAGCGTACGGTCGTCGACTTCGAGTGCAGTCTCGACGAGGCCCTCGGGCGCATCCTCGCGGAGGAGAACGCCGGCTGAGCAGCGCCGCGGCATCTATTGCTTGTGTGCGCTACCTCTTACGGCGGCGGCCACTGCCGCCACGCATCGCAGCCCGGCCCGTCGCCGGGAGAGGACCCGGCCGGTCGGCGGAGACCACCAGCGCCGCCAGCGCGGTGGTCACAGGCACCGAGGCGACCAGGCCGATCGAACCGATCAGGGTCCGTACGATCTCCTCCGCCACCAGCTCGCTGCTGGCCACCGTCCCCACACTGCTCTGGGCGATCGAGAAGAGCAGCAGCAGCGGCAACGCGGCGCCGGCGTAAGCCAGTACGAGCGTGTTGACGACGGACGCGATGTGGTCCCGGCCGATGCGGATACCGGCCCGGTAGAGCGCCCGCCGACCCATGTCCGGGTCCGCCTGATGCAGTTCCCACACCGCCGAGGTCTGGGTCACCGTCACATCGTCGAGCACACCGAGCGAGCCGATGATGACGCTCGCCAGCAGCAGACCGCTCAAGTCGATGTTCGGAAACAGGCCGTGGATCAGGCCGGTGCTGTCGTCGGTGTTGCCGCTCAGACTCGCCCAGCCGATGAACAGCGAGCCGAGCAGGCCGATCACCAGCAGTGAGATCAGGGTTCCGATCACCGCGACCGAGGTGCGCGCGCTCAGCCCGTGGCACAGATAGAGCGCGATCAGCATGATCGCGCTCGCTCCGACCACCGCGACGATCAGCGGATTGGAGCCCTGCAGGATCGCGGGCAGGATGAACAGGGTCAGTACGGCGAAGGAAGCAGCGAGCGCGATCAGCGCCATCACACCGCGCATCCGCCCCACCAGCACCACCACGAGCGCGAAGATCCCGGCCAGCAGCGCCAACGGGAACCCGCGGTCCACGTCGGTCACGGAGTACTGAAGATCACGGGGCGCGTCGGGGGCGTACGCCACCACCACACCCTGGCCCTCGCTCAACTGCCGGGGCGCGTCGGGCTGGACGATCTCGACGAAGGTGCGGCCCTTGTCCTTGCCGGTGGTGACCTTGACCGTCGCCTTCTTGCATGTGCCCTGTTGGGCATTGACCGCCTCACGTCCCTCCGGTGTGGAGGTGTCGCCGGTCGGCGGGACCTGCGCGGCATTCACGTCCTTGCAGTCGACCTTCTCGACCCGAACCACCTTGCCCTGCTCGGTCTGCCGGTCGAAGCCGACACCGGTGCGCTCATGGCCGGGAGTGCCGCCCGGCCAGAGCACGACGAGGCCCACGACGACGGCCGCGGCGAAAGGGATCAGCACTGCGGCGATGACCTTGCGGAGGTGCTGCGAGACGGGTGCGGCGGGCCCATGGCTGTGCGAGTGGCCATGGGGCTCGGGCGTCTGCGGCGGGGGTGTCGGCGATGAGGTCACCGACCGATCATCGCAAGAACGACGGGGCCCACTGTTCAGCAGGCCAGAAATGACGCTAGCGTGGTGGCACCTTTGCACACGCGGGAGCTCGGAGCACCGGGCTGAGAGGGCGCTGAAATCCGTACGAACCGTACGGAAGCGGCTGCGCCGACCGCCGAACCTGTTACCGGGTAATGCCGGCGTAGGGAGTAGGTCACGATGACCGTTCAGGATGCACGCACGCCTGCCTCGAATCAGCCCGAGGCCGGAAAGTCCATCGGCTGGCACAAGGGATACGTCGAGGGCTCGCGTCCCGACCTCCGGGTGCCGGTCCGCCAGGTGCACCTCACCAACGGCAAGGACGTGACGCTGTACGACACGTCCGGCCCGTACACCGATCCGAACGTCGAGACCGACGTCCGCCGCGGGCTTGCGCCGCTGCGGGAGAACTGGATCATCGGCCGCGGCGACACGGAGGAGTACGCGGGCCGCCCGGTCCGCCCCGAGGACGACGGGATCAAGCACACCTCGCCGAGGGGCGGTCTGCGCAACCTCGACGCGGTCTTCCCCGGCCGCCCGCGCCAGCCCCGGCGGGGACGCGACGGGCAGGCGGTGACGCAGCTCGCGTACGCCCGCCGTGGCGAGATCACGCCGGAGATGGAGTACGTCGCGATCCGCGAGAACGTCTCCCCCGAGGTCGTACGCGAGGAGATCGCCGCAGGTCGCGCGGTCCTTCCCGCCAACGTCAACCACCCGGAGATCGAGCCGATGATCATCGGCAAGCGGTTCCTGGTGAAGGTCAACGCCAACATCGGCAACTCCGCGGTCACTTCCTCCATCGAGGAGGAGGTCGAGAAGATGACCTGGGCGACGCGCTGGGGCGCGGACACGGTCATGGACCTCTCCACCGGCCGCAACATCCACACCACCCGTGAGTGGGTGCTGCGCAATTCTCCCGTGCCGATCGGCACCGTGCCGCTCTACCAGGCGCTCGAGAAGGTCGACGGCAAGGCCGAGGAACTGACCTGGGAGATCTACAAGGACACGGTCATCGAGCAGGCCGAGCAGGGCGTCGACTACATGACGGTCCACGCGGGTGTGCGGCTGCCGTACGTCCCGCTGACCGCCAACCGCAAGACCGGCATCGTCTCGCGCGGCGGCTCGATCATGGCGGCCTGGTGTCTCGCGCACCACAAGGAGTCGTTCCTGTACGAGAACTTCGAGGAGCTCTGCGAGATCCTCGCCGCGTACGACGTGACGTACTCCCTCGGCGACGGTCTGCGGCCCGGCTCGATCGCGGACGCCAACGACGAGGCGCAGTTCGCTGAGTTGCGCACGCTCGGGGAACTCAACTCGATCGCGAAGCGTTTCAATGTGCAGACGATGATCGAAGGACCTGGTCACGTCCCGATGCACAAGATCAAGGAGAACATCGACCTCCAGCAGGAGATCTGCGAGGAGGCCCCCTTCTATACGCTCGGCCCGCTCACCACGGACGTGGCCCCCGCGTATGACCACATCACCTCCGGCATCGGGGCGGCGATGATCGCCTGGTGGGGCACGGCGATGCTCTGCTACGTCACGCCCAAGGAGCACTTGGGCCTGCCGAACCGTGACGACGTCAAGACGGGCGTCATCACCTACAAGATCGCTGCCCATGCGGCCGACCTCGCCAAGGGGCACCCGGGCGCGCAGGAGTGGGACGACGCGCTGTCCGACGCCCGGTTCGAGTTCCGGTGGGAGGACCAGTTCAATCTGGCCCTCGACCCGGACACGGCACGGGAGTTCCACGACGAGACGCTCCCGGCCGAGCCGGCGAAGACCGCGCACTTCTGCTCGATGTGCGGTCCGAAGTTCTGCAGCATGAAGATTAGCCAAAGCATCACAGAGCAGTTTGGCGGTACTGCGGCGGCAGGGGCGACGGCTGAGGAGGTCGCCGAGGGGATGCTCCGGAAGTCGAAGGAGTTCGCCGAGGCGGGGAACCGCGTGTACCTGCCGCTCGCCGACTGACGCTCACGCGCAAACGGCCGGTGCATCCGAGGTCCCCCCGATACCGTCGAGGCGTGTCCGGCGGCGTCGGGTTGGTCACCCGAAGGCGTACGCCGGTTCACGTCAGCGAGGGCCATGCGGTGACGCCCGCGGCTGGGTCGTGTCCCCCCAGCACCGGCCGGGATCACTCCGGCTGGTGCTCGGGGCCGCCGAAGTCCGGGCTGGTGAAGTCCGGGCTGGTGAAAGTGGGGCGCTGGCCCGACGTCGAGCCCTCGCTCGGGCTGGAGTAGTCCGGACCGCTGTAGCCGACCTTCGGGATACGGCTCACATGGCGCGGCGGGGCCGCGGAGGTCGGGTCGGCGCTGGGGTCGGCGAGCGCTGCTCGCAGGAAGGGCAGGAGACCGCGCTCCAGCAGGGCGTGCCGCCAGGCCTCTTTGGCCCGGGACACCTCGTCGGGTAGCTCGCCCGTCGATTCCTCGGCCGGGACTTGGGTGGCGCCATTGCGCAGCGCGGTCAGCAGCAGCCCTATCGCGGCGACCAGAATGGCGGCCGCCGTGAGGGCCGCGAAGAACCAGCCCGCCGAGACCAGGGTCGCCGCGAAAGAGGGCGTGGGGCTGAGCATCTTCAGGATGTAGCCAACCAGCAGGAAGATCAGTGCGGCTGTCCCCGCGAGCACCGGGGCCAGCACGGCTATGACGGCGGCGAACCCGGCGCCGTTCTGGGATGCCCCGTCCTCGGCGGAGGCGGGCACGGAGATCCGCATGGAAGCGGCGGCCGCGGGGGAACGCATCTCCTCGCGGATCTTTGTGTAGTGCTCGTACTCGGCAGCGGCGGCGGTGGTGATCAGTGCCGTCGCGTTCAGGGCCATCGTGCGCAGCTGCTCGGCGTTCAGACGCTGCCCCACGGCAGCAAGGTCCGGACGGTCATGGGCGTTGCGCAGCGCGTCGTCGAGGATGCGCTCATACTCGGCGCGGTCCTCGGTCAGCAGGTGCGGAGCGCTGTTCATGTGCATCCCCCGATGCTCCGTAGGGCCGGGTTGCCCGCATCGATCGGGCAGTTGGGCAGAAACGGAGGAGAGCCTGCTACGGATAAGCCGATGGTAGAGCGGTTACGGCACGGGGTGACAGGGGCTTTCCGTAAATCGCCTCCCGGGCTCTGCTCAATTGGACAGAGGAAGTTGGACGACAAGCAGCTTTCCGGCCATGGTCACGCCACCGTCCATGGCGATCGCGAGCCCGTCCGCGTACACATGCGGACCTTCGACAACCGGACGCGCTTCGTCCTCGCCGTCCTCGGTTCCCACCTCGCCGAGCAGATACGGAATGGGGCTGTGGCCGTGCACGACGCGGTTGCCGCCGTAGGCGGAGAGCAGTTCGCGTACGGCCTGCGGTCCCTCGTCGTCACGGAAGGCGAACCGCTTGGTGAGTTTGCGGAACAGGTCCCAGCACTCGTCGGCGTCATTGCGGGTGAGGATCGCGTGCACCGTGTCGTTGACGTCTTCGATGCTGGAGCCGTATTCCAGATACGCGGTGGTGTCGGAGTGCATCAGCAGATGCTCATCCTCCTCGATCACCGCGTCGAGCCGCGCCATCCACTGCAGATGGACCTCCTGGAGCCGGTCCATATCGGACTTCTGACCGCCGTTGAGCAGCCAGGCGGCCTGGAAGGTGGCGGTGCCGGCGCCGGAGTTGACCGGGGTGTCGCCGAACCGCTTGGCGCCGAGGAGCAGCAGTTCGTGATTGCCCATCAGGGCCTTGCAGTAGCCGCCGGCGGCCGCGGCCTCGGCGGAGAGCCGCATGACGAGGTCGATGACGCCGATCCCGTCGGGACCGCGGTCGGTGAAGTCGCCAAGGAACCAGAGGCGGGCATGGCCCGCCGCCCATTGGCCCTCGGCGTCGATGAGGCCCTGTTCGGTGAGGGCGGCTACGAGTTCGTCGAGATAGCCGTGGACATCGCCCACGACATAGAGCGGGCCGAGGCCTTCGGGCGCGGGCGCCTCGTCGGGCGCGACCTGCACCTGGACGGTGTCGCCGGGACCGCCGGCGCTGATCACCGGGAGGTCGCGCGCGGTGGGGGTGTAGCCGTCCGGGGTTTCGCCCTCGGGGACCGCGTTGCCGGGGTGGCTCGACTCCGGCGACTGTTGTGACTGCACGGGCACCTGCGCGTAGGGCGGCACACGGAAATCGCGCAATGTCGCCGTCCGCACCACGGGTCCTTGACCGGCCCCCTGAGTCATCGACCCCTCCACCACCGTCGCGCCGCCGTTCACCTCTCGGCCCAGCCTGGTCGGGGTGGTCCGCGGTGTCGTGCGCCCATCATAGGAATGAGCTCCGCGCTGTGTGACGCACCAGGGGTGGTGAATCCATCAGCACCCCTGGTTCGCCGGTTGTTTCGTCCCGATTTATTAGGTCTAGTCCGGTGAAGGTGATCGCGGGGCGCTCACGGTCGTTCGCGGAGGGCGGCGCTGCGAGGACGTTCGCACGATCAGTTCGGTCGGTATCACCTGTTCAACCGGCCGGTCCTCGTTGATGCCTTCGATGGCGTCGATCAGGAGTTGGACGACCGCTGTGCCGATCCTGCGCGGTTTGAGCGAGAGCGTGGTGATGGGCGGTTCGGTGGTGGCGTACACGGTCGATTCGCTGCAGCAGACGAGCAGCAGATCCTCGGGGACGCGCAGGCCGTACCGCCGGGCGGCGGCCAGCAGATCGGTGCCGTTGGGGTCGAAGAGTCCGTAGACCGCGTCGGGTCTGTCCGGGCGGGCGAGCAGCCGGTCGGCGGCGACTGCGCCGGCGCACGGGTCATGGGCGGGGTAGGACTCGTAGACCGGATCCTGGCCCACGCGCTCGCACCAGTTCAGATAGGCGGTGGTGGACAGGCGGGTGTAGGTGTCGGTGGTGGTGCCGGTGAGCAGGCCGATCCGGCGGGCGCCTGCGTCGGCGAGATGGTCGAGCAGATCGAGTACGGCGGCTTCGTGGTCGTTGTCGACCCAGGCGGTGACCGGAAGAGTTCCGGCCGGCCGGCCGTCGGAGACGACGGGCAGGCCCTGGCGGACGAGTTCGGTGACGACCGGATCATGGTCGGAGGGGTCGATGACGACGGTGCCGTCGAGAGCGACGTTCGACCAGACGTCATGGCGTGAGGTCGCGGGCAGGATGACAAGGGCGTAGCCGCGGGCGAGCGCGGCCGAGGTTGCGGCTCTCGCCATTTCGGCGAAGTACGCGAATTCGGTGAAGGTGAAAGGTTCATCCCCGTACGTCGTCACCGTCAGGCCGATCAGGCCTGATTTTCCGGTACGGAGGGTTCGGGCCGCTGCGGAAGGGCGGTAGCCCAGCCGGTCGGCGACTTCGCGGACATGTCGGCGGGTGGCGTCCGGGAGCCGGCCCTTGCCGTTGAGCGCGTCTGAGACAGTCGTGATCGAGACACCGGCTGCGGCGGCCACGTCTCGAATGCCCGCCCGACTCTGCCGGCTGCTCCGGCGGGATGTCTCCGTCCGGCTCACCTGGTGCTTCCCTGCTGCTGTCATGGCGAGCCGATAGTAGGGCTCGCGTGGGCGGTTGAGCCGGTCGCATATGCACTCGTTGACAGGCACGTTTCTGCATGATCATTTACGCCCAACTACCTTGGAAGTCAAGGGAGTTGGGTGGTGCGCCCACAGCGTCTCGGGTGCCGGGCCATGCAGGCCTGTCGAATGGTCGATGTTTCGAAGAGGTCTCAACTCACCACTACGGGTGATGCGCGCCACGGAGTGAGCTACCGGCGCGCGCCGCGGAGGGGAGCGCTCCCCCTTTCCCGGACACCGCCATTCGCAGTGGCCGGGAATCCTCATAAGGTGAGCAGTATTCGAACCTGCCCAAGGTGCGAGAAGCTACGAGAAGGCACGAGGAGGACCTGCGGTGAGCGAGACGAGCCCCAAGCTGCGCGCTGAGCTGGACGGCATCCCCACCTACAAGCCGGGCAAGCCCGCGGCTGCCGGCGGCCCGGTCGCGTACAAGCTGTCGTCCAACGAGAACCCCTATCCGCCGCTGCCAGGTGTGATCGAGAGCGCGATCGCCGCGGCGCACGGGTTCAACCGCTACCCGGACATGGCCTGCACCGGCCTGATGAACGAGCTGGCGGACCGCTTCGCCGTGCCGGTGACGCATCTGGCCACCGGCACCGGCTCGGTCGGCGTCGCGCAGTCCTTGCTGCAGTCCACCTCGGGCCCGGGCGACGAGGTCATCTATGCCTGGCGGTCCTTCGAGGCGTACCCGATCATCACGCAGATCAGCGGAGCGAAGTCGGTGCAGGTGCCGCTGACCCCCGGTGAGGTTCACGATCTGGACGCGATGGCCGACGCGATCACCGACAGGACCCGGCTGATCTTCGTCTGCAATCCCAACAACCCGACCGGCACGGTGGTGCGCAGGGCCGAGCTGGAACGGTTCCTCGACCGGGTGCCGTCGGACGTCCTGGTGGTACTGGACGAGGCGTACCGCGAGTTCATCCGCGATGCCGAGGTCCCTGACGGCATCGAGATCTACCGCAACCGCCCCAATGTGGCGGTGCTGCGCACCTTCTCCAAGGCGTACGGCCTGGCGGGACTGCGGGTCGGCTTCGCGATCGCCCATGAGCCGGTGGCCGCGGCGCTGCGCAAGACCGCGGTGCCGTTCGGCGTCTCGCAGCTCGCGCAGGACGCGGCGGTCGCCTCGCTGCGTGCCGAGGACGAGCTGCTCGGCCGGGTCGGCTCCCTGGTCTGCGAGCGCGCGCGGGTCTACGACGGCCTCGTCCAGCAGGGCTGGACGGTGCCGGAGACCCAGGCGAACTTCGTCTGGCTGCGGCTGGGCGAGCGCACGCTCGACTTCGCCGCGGCGTGCGAGAAGGCCGGTGTCGTGGTCCGGCCCTTCGCGGGTGAGGGCGTGCGGGTCACGATCGGGGAGACCGAGGCCAACGACCTCTTCCTGCACACCACCGAAGCGTTCCGCAAGGAGCTCTAGGGGGACACCCTCGAGCCCGGCAAGATCGGCCGGACGGGGCCTAAGACCGTGCCCGGCTCGACCACCTGTCGTGCGCCCGCCTCCAGGGCGGGGGAGACGGTCGTGTCGAAATAGACCTCGTCGCCCCAGGTTCGGGCGGTGGACATGAGTGGCAGAGCCCCTGCGAGCGCCTTGCTCGTGGGGGTCTCTTCAAGGGTTGCGGTCAGGTGCCCGGCGGGCCATGAGATACGTATCTGCATGGGCCGGGTTCAACAAGATGTTGAAGTTCTTGGGAAGGGGCACCCCCGCTCGGCGGTATGGATTTCGCATGAGCCATAATTGCTTGTGAATGTGAACGCGTTCACAAGCTCGTCCTGATCATCCCGGGATCGGTGGGATTGGAGGGGCAGGCTGCCGATCACTACGGCGATGTAAGGAGAAGACGACGTGGACCTGGCTCTGGCGCCCGAGACTCTGGCGCGATGGCAGTTCGGCATCACCACCGTCTACCACTTCCTCTTCGTTCCTCTGACGATCTCGCTCGCCGCGCTCACCGCCGGCCTGCAGACGGCATGGGTGCGGACACAGAACGAGAAGTACCTCAAGGCCACGAAGTTCTGGGGCAAGCTCTTCCTGATCAACATCGCCATGGGGGTCGTCACCGGCATCGTCCAGGAGTTCCAGTTCGGCATGAACTGGTCCGACTACTCGCGCTTCGTCGGTGACATCTTCGGCGCCCCGCTCGCCTTCGAGGCGCTGATCGCGTTCTTCTTCGAGTCCACCTTCATCGGACTGTGGATCTTCGGCTGGGACAAGCTGCCGAAGAAGATCCACCTGGCCTGCATCTGGATGGTGTCGATCGGCACCATCCTCTCCGCGTACTTCATCCTGGCCGCCAATTCCTGGATGCAGCACCCCGTCGGCTACCGCATCAACAAGGAACGCGGGCGGGCCGAACTCACCGACTTCTGGCACGTACTCACCCAGAACACCGCGCTCACCCAGTTCTTCCACACCATCTCGGCGGCCTTCCTCGTCGGTGGCGCGTTCATGGTCGGCATCGCCGCCTTCCATCTGGCGCGCAAGAAGCACATCCCCGTGATGCGCAGTTCGCTGCGGCTCGGGCTGGTCACCATCGTCGTCGCCGGACTACTCACCGCTGTCAGCGGCGATCTGCTCGGCAAGGTCATGTTCAAGCAGCAGCCGATGAAGATGGCCGCAGCCGAGGCGCTGTGGGACGGCGAGGCGCCCGCGCCCTTCTCGGTCTTCGCCTACGGCGACGTCGAAAAGGGCCACAACAAGGTCGCCATAGAGATCCCGGGACTGCTGTCCTTCCTGGCCAACGACGACTTCACCTCGTTCGTCCCCGGCATCAACGACGTCAACAAGTCCGAGCAGGAGAAGTTCGGGCCCGGCGACTACCGTCCCAATATCCCCGTCGCCTACTGGGGCTTCCGCTGGATGATCGGCTTCGGCATGGCGTCCCTCACCATCGGCCTGATCGGACTCTGGCTCACCCGCAAGAAGTTCATGCTGCCGGCGAGCCTGCGGACGGGTGAGGACGAAGTGCCGAATCTGGTGCTCTTCAAGAGCAAGGCGCTGAACCCCAGGCTCACCAAGTGGTACTGGATCATCGCCCTGTGGACGATGGCCTTCCCGCTGATCGCCAACTCCTGGGGCTGGATCTTCACCGAGATGGGGCGGCAGCCCTGGGTCGTGTACGGCGTGCTGCGCACCCGTGACGCTGTCTCCCCCGGTGTCTCGCAGGGCGAGGTGCTCACCTCGATGCTCGTCTTCACCCTGCTCTACGCGGTGCTCGCCGTCATCGAGGTCAAGCTGCTCGTCAAGTACGTCAAGGCCGGACCGCCCGAGCTCACCGAGGCCGACCTCAACCCGCCCACCAAGATCGGCGGCGACGACCGTGACGCCGACCGGCCGATGGCCTTCTCGTACTGAGGCCCTGAGGAGCTGCTGAGGCATGGAACTTCACGACGTCTGGTTCGTACTCATCGCCGTCCTGTGGATCGGCTACTTCTTCCTGGAGGGCTTCGACTTCGGGGTCGGCGTTCTCACCAAGCTGCTCGCGAGGGACCGGACCGAGCGGCGGGTCCTGATCAACACCATCGGGCCCGTCTGGGACGGCAACGAGGTGTGGCTGCTGACCGCCGGCGGTGCGACCTTCGCAGCCTTCCCCGAGTGGTATGCCACCCTCTTCTCCGGCTTCTATCTGCCGCTGCTGCTCATCCTGGTCTGCCTGATCGTGCGCGGAGTCGCCTTCGAGTACCGGCACAAGCGGGACGAGGAGCGCTGGCAGACCAACTGGGAGCATGCGATCTTCTGGACCTCGCTGCTGCCTGCCCTGCTGTGGGGCGTCGCCTTCGGCAACATCGTGCGCGGCGTGAAGATCGACGGACAGAAGGAGTACGTCGGCACCTTCGTCGATCTGCTCAACCCGTACGCGATTCTGGGCGGGCTCGTCACGCTGACCCTGTTCACCTTCCACGGTGCGGTGTTCGCCGCGCTGAAGACGGTGGGCGACATCCGGGCACGGGCGCGCGCCCTGGCCCTGAAGCTGGGGCTGCTCACCGCCGCCCTGGCGCTCGGCTTCCTGATCTGGACGCAGGCCTCGCACGGCGACGGCAAGAGTCTGGTCGCGATGATGGTCGCAGTGGTGGCGCTCGTCGGCGCGATTGTGGCCATCAAGGCGGGGCGCGAAGGCTGGTCGTTCGCGCTGTCCGGTGTCACGATCGCGGCCGCCGTCGCGATGCTGTTCCTGACGCTCTTTCCGAACGTCATGCCGTCCACGCTCAATGAGGAGTGGAGCCTGACGGTCACCAATGCCTCGTCGAGTCCGTACACCTTGAAGATCATGACCTGGTGCGCCGGCATCGCCACTCCGCTGGTGCTGCTCTACCAGGGCTGGACGTACTGGGTCTTCCGCAAGCGGATCGGTACGCAGCACATCGTCGATGCCCATTAGTGGGGGATGTTTCACGTGAAACCGATCGACCCGCGTCTGCTCCGGTACGCCCGGGCCACCCGCCGATTCCTGACCGCGGTGGTGCTCCTCGGACTTGTCGGGGCGGCGCTGGTCGTCGCCCAGGCGATGCTGATCGCCGACGTGGTGGTGGGGGCCTTCCAGAAGGGGCTCTCCGCCGCCGATCTCGGGACACCGCTGATCCTGCTTGCCGCGGTCGCCATCGGCAGGGCGGTCGTCTCCTGGCTGACCGAACTGGCCGCGCACCGGGCGAGTGCGGCGGTCAAGTCGGAGCTACGGGGGCGGTTGCTGGAGCGGGCCGCCGAGCTGGGGCCGGGCTGGCTGAGCGGGCAGCGCACCGGGTCGCTGGTCGCGCTCGCCACGCGCGGAGTCGACGCACTCGACGACTACTTCTCGCGCTATCTCCCGCAGTTGGGGCTCGCGGTCGTCGTGCCGGTGGCGGTGCTGGCGCGGATCGTGACCGAGGACTGGGTCTCGGCGGCGGTCATCGTGGTGACACTGCCGTTGATCCCGGTGTTCATGGTCCTCATCGGCTGGTCCACCCAGGCCCGGATGGACCGCCAGTGGCGGCTGCTGTCCCGGCTGTCGGGGCACTTTCTCGATGTGGTCGGCGGTCTGCCCACCCTGAAGGTCTTCGGTCGGGCGAAGGCGCAGGCCGAGTCGATTCGTTCCATCACCGCGGAGTACCGGCGGGCCACGGTGCGGACGCTGCGGATCGCCTTCCTCTCGTCCTTCGCGCTGGAGCTGCTGTCGACGCTTTCGGTGGCGCTGGTCGCCGTCGGCATCGGGATGCGGCTCGTGCACGGGGATCTGGATCTGTATACGGGTCTGGTGATCCTCATCCTCGCGCCCGAGGCGTATCTGCCGATCCGGCAGGTGGGGGCGCAGTACCACGCGGCGGCGGAGGGGCTTTCGGCCGCGGAGGAGATCTTCCAGGTTCTGGAGACGGAGCCGCGGGCGGGCGGTACAGGGGAGACTCCAAGCAGCCTGCGGCTGGAGCTGGACAGGGTGACCGTCCACCATGCGGGGCGCAGTGAGGCGTCGTTGGACCGGGCCTCACTGGTGGTCGAGCCCGGGGAGACGGTAGCGCTGGTCGGGCCGAGCGGCGTCGGGAAGTCGACGCTGCTGAATGTGCTGCTCGGGTTCGCGGAGCCCGCGGCGGGGAGCGTGCGGGTCGCGGGCGTGGATCTTTCCTCTCTGGACCTGGAGCGGTGGCGGGAGCAAATCGCGTGGGTGCCGCAGCGGCCGTATCTCTTCGCGGGAACGGTCGCGGAGAACGTACGACTGGCGCGGCCGGACGCCGATGAGGCGGCGGTGCAGGACGCGCTGCGGCAGGCGGGGGCGTACGGCTTCGTGGCGGAACTCCCCCAGGGCGTGGACACGCCGCTCGGCGAGGACGGGGCCGGTCTCTCGGCCGGTCAGCGGCAACGGCTCGCGCTGGCCAGGGCGTTCCTAGCGGATCGGCCGCTGCTGCTGCTCGACGAGCCGACGGCGGCGCTGGACGGTGAGACCGAGGCGGGCATCGTCGACGCGGTACGGCGGCTGGCCTCCGGTCGGACGGTGCTTCTGGTCGTCCACCGGCCGGCGCTGCTGGCGGTAGCCGACCGGGTGGTGGAGGTGGGGGGTTCGCAGGGCTCCTTCGGTGTGCCGGGCCCGTCGGTTTCGCCGGACGGTGCCGTGCACAGTGCGGTACGTCCCTCCGAGCGGGGTCCCTCGGCGGCTGCGTCGGAGGGTGTCGGAGAGCTCTCCGGGCGTGGCCATGCCAGGGGCGATACGCCCGGCTTCTCGCCGTCCGGAACCGGTGGGCTCGCGCGGGTGCGGGGGATGGCCGGGGAGCTGCGGGGGCGGTTCGGGCTCGCGTTGCTTCTGGGGAGCCTCGCGCTGGGGTCCGCCGTAGGGCTCATGGCCGTCTCAGGGTGGCTGATCTCGCGCGCCTCCGAGCAGCCACCGGTCCTCTATCTGATGGTGGCCGTGACGGCGACCCGGGCCTTCGGTATCGGGCGGGCCGTCTTCCGCTACGCCGAGCGGCTCGTCTCGCACGACGCCGTGCTGCGGATGCTCGCCGAGCTGAGGGTCGCCGTCTACCGCAGGCTGGAACGCATCGCGCCCGCCGGCCTGAGGCAGACGCGGCGCGGGGATCTGCTGTCCCGGCTCGTCGCCGATGTGGACGCGCTGCAGGACTACTGGCTGCGCTGGCTGCTGCCCGCGGGTGTGGCCGTCGTCGTGGGTGCGGGATCGGTCGGATTCACCGCATGGCTGCTGCCCGAGGCCGGGGCCGTGCTTGCCGTCGGGCTGCTCGTCGCAGGTGTTGCGGTACCGCTGATCAGCGGGACCCTTGCCCGGCGGGCCGAGTGGCAACTCGCCCCCGCACGCGGGTCATTGGCCACCCAGGTCGTTGATCTTCTCGGCGGGACCGCGGAGTTGACCGTCGCCGGAGCCCTGAAGCGACGGATCGAGCAGACGAGGGCGGCCGACAGGCGGCTGACGCGGATCGCGTCGCGCGGGGCCGCGGCCACCGCGCTCGGTGGCGGGCTCTCCGCCCTGGCCTGCGGGTTGACCGTCGTGTGCGCCGCGTTCGCCGGCGTGCAGGCGGTGCGGGACGGACGGCTCGACGGGGTGTCTCTGGCTGTCGTGGTGCTCACCCCCCTCGCCGCCTTCGAGGCGGTCACCTCGCTGCCGCTGGCCGTGCAGTACCGGCAGCGGGTCAAGCGCAGTGCCGAGCGCGTCCACGAGGTCCTGGACGCGCCTCTTCCCGTACACGAGCCGGAGCACAGTGCCACGCCGCCCGCGACGGCGTTCCCGCTCGAAGTGCGGGGACTGAGTGCCCGGTACGCAGGGCAGGAGCGGGACGCGCTCGACGGCTTCGATCTCACCCTTACCGCGGGCAAGCGCATCGCCGTGGTCGGCGCATCGGGCTCGGGGAAGACCACCCTCGCGCAGGTGCTGCTCCGCTTCCTGGACGCCAGGGAGGGGACGTACACGCTCGGCGGTGTGGAGGCGGCAGCGCTCGACGGGGACGCGGTCCGGCGGTTCGTCGGACTGTGCGCGCAGGACGCCCACCTCTTCGACAGTTCCGTACGGGAGAACCTGAGGCTTGCGCGGACGCAGGCGACGGAGGACGAACTCCGGCAGGCGCTGGACAGGGCACGGCTGCTGGAGTGGGTCGACGCACTCCCCGACGGTCTCGACACCCTCGTCGGCGAGCACGGCGCGCAGCTCTCCGGCGGCCAGCGGCAGCGGCTGGCTCTGGCGCGTGCGCTCCTGGCCGACTTCCCGGTGCTCGTGCTCGACGAGCCTGCCGAGCATCTCGACCTGGCGACGGCGGACGCGCTGACGGCGGATCTGCTGACGGCGACCGAGGGCCGGACGACGCTGCTGATCACGCATCGGCTGCAGGGTCTCGACGCCGTGGACGAGATCGTCGTCCTGGCGGCGGGACATACCGCGCAGCGTGGCTCGTATGCGGAGCTCGCCGCGGCCGATGGCCCCCTCCGCAGGATGCTGGAGCGTGAACGGGCCGCCGACCTGCTCTCCGCCCGGATCGGCGAGGCCGCGTACCCGGCTTTCTTCACGAAATAGGACTAATTGCTGGGCCGGTCGGGCGTACGACACCTCACGGGTACCGGGAATCGTCCCGGCGCCGGGTGACGATCCGGGAATGTGCCTGAGACACCGCGACCGGCTGCTGCTCGTCCCGGTGCTGCTGTGCGCGCTCATCGCTACGGCGGTGCCCAAGGCCACGGCGTCCGACGGGCCCAGCGCCAGTGCCGAGGTGGCGCGGCTGTACGAGGACGCTGCCAAGGCCACCGCGACGTACGAACAGGGCCGGCGCGCGGCCGACGCACAGCGCACCGCCGCGGGCCGGCTGCAGGAGCGCCTGAATCGGCAGCGGCTCGAATTCGCCGCGATCCACGACGCGGTGGGCGGTGTGGCCCGTGCCCAGTACCGCACCGGCGGCCCGCTCGCGCTCACCGCCGAGCTGCTGCTCGCCAGAACCCCGGATGAGCTGATGCGCGGACAGCGGCTGGCATGGCAGGCGGAGATTGCCGTGAACCAGCTGATCGGCCGGGCCCGGGCGGCCGAGCGGCGGCTTTCCGTCGCCGAGGCGCAGGCCAGGTCCGCCTGGCGCGAACTCGACGTACGAAAGGAGCGGCTCGCCGCGATCAAGCAGGGCATCGAGACAAAGCTGGAGGTCGCGCAGTGGACGCTCCAGGCGCAGGCGGACGAAAGCGTCGCGGCCGGAAAGTGCGCGGGTGCCGTCGATCTCCACGAGACCGGGGGCGCGCCGCCGCCGGGCACCGCGTGGGTGACGCCGGTGGAGCACTACCAGCTGTCGGCCGGGTTCGACAGTGCCGGTGAGCACTGGGCACACCGGCACACCGGACAGGATTTCGCGGTGGGCATCGGGACCCCGGTGCGCTCGGTCGGGGCCGGGCGCGTGCTCTCGGTCTCCTGCGGCGGCGCCTTCGGGATCCAGATCGTGGTGCAGCACCCGGGCGGCTACTACACGCACTACGCGCATCTGGCGGCGGTCACCGTCGATCAGGGCGAGCAGGTTCGGACCGGGCAGTGGATCGGGCAGACGGGCACGACGGGGAATTCGACGGGGCCGCACCTGCATTTCGAGGTGCGGCTCACGCCGTATCTGGGGTCCGGGGTGGATCCGGTGGTCTGGCTGCGCGAGCACGGGGTCCCGCTCTAGCGGCTGCCGTTGCCCGCGCTGTGCTCGTCGTGCTCCAGGCGGCGGGCGAGTATCTGCTCGATGACGACCGCGACGCCGTCCTCGTTGTTGGCGACGGTCCGCCCGGACGCCGCGGCTATCACGTCCGGATGAGCGTTGCCCATCGCGTACGAGGTTCCCGCCCAGGTCAGCATCTCCACGTCATTGGGCATGTCACCGAAGGCAACGACCTCGTCGGCGGAGATCCCGCGCTCGTCGCAGCAGAGCGCCAGCGTGCTGGCCTTGCTCACACCCAGTCCGCTGATCTCCAGCAGCGCGGTCTGGCTGGAGCGGGTGAAGGACGCGAGCTCGCCGGCCGCCCGTCGGGCCAGGGCGAGGAAGCCGTCGGGGGTCAGCTCGGGGTGATGGGCGAGCAGCTTGATCACCGGGGCTGCGGAGCCGGGCCCCTCCTCGCGGAGCAGCTTCTCGGCGACCGCGACGGTGGCGCCCGGGTCGACATGGAACGGCGGATAGTCCGGCTCGTAGTGGATGCCGGTGACCGTCTCGACCGCGAAAGACGTCCCGGGGGCGGCATCGCGCAGCGTACGTACGACATCGAGGGCCGTATCCCGCTCCAGGGGGCGGACCTCGATCACCTTCCCGCCGGCGTGCAGATCCACGACGGCGGCGCCGTTCGCGCAGATCGCCAGACCGTGGCCGTGGACATGGTCGCTGACGACGTCCATCCAGCGGGCCGGGCGGCCCGTGACGAAGAAGACCTCTATCCCGGCCTCCTCGGCGGCGGCGAGTGCGGCGATGGTGCGGTCCGAGACGGACTTGTCGTCACGCAGCAGAGTGCCGTCGAGATCGGTGGCGATCAGCCGGGGAGCAGCGGGCAGGGCGCGGAGATCGGTAGCTGAGGTCACAGATCCATTCTCCCGTACGCCGGCGCACGGGCGTGCGGGCGGGCGCACATTTGAGTGCGCACGGGCCACTCCTGGGCCACGTAACCTCGAAGCATGCGTTTGAGTACCGTGATCCTTCCTGTCCGTCCCTGGCACCACGGTGGCCGCGACGAGTGGACCCGCGCCGAGCAGCTCGGTTTCCACACCGCGTACACCTACGACCACCTTTCGTGGCGTACCTTCCGCGACGGCCCCTGGTACGGCGCGGTCCCCACACTGACCGCGGCGGCCGCCGCCACCGAGCGGCTGCGACTGGGCACCCTGGTCACCTCGCCGAACTTCCGGCATCCCGTCACCCTCGCCAAGGAGCTGATCTCGCTCGACGACATCTCCGGCGGCCGGGTCACCCTCGGCATCGGCGCGGGCGGCATGGGCTTCGACGCCACGGTGCTGGGCCAGGAGGCCTGGACGCCTCGCGAACGGGCCGACCGCTTCGGCGAGTTCGTTCCCCTCCTCGACCGGCTGCTGACCGAGGACTCCGTGACGTACGAGGGGACCTTCTACTCGGCGGTGGAGGCCCGCAACATCCCCGGGTGTGTACAGCGGCCGAGGCTGCCCTTCGCGGTCGCCGCCACCGGGCCGCGCGGGCTGAAGCTCGCGGCGAAGCACGGGCAGGCATGGGTGACCACGGGTGACCCGAAGCTCTTCGAGACGGGCACGCCCGAGCAGTCCGTCGAGGCGATCCGCGGGCAGGTCGAGAAGCTCGGAAAGGCGTGCGCCGACATCGGGCGGGACGTGGCCGAGCTGGACAAGATCCTGCTCACCGGCTTCACACCGGAACCGGGCAAGGTGCTGGAGTCCCTCGACGCCTTTGTGGACTTCGCGGGCAGGCACTTCGAGCTCGGCTTCACGGAGATCGTGATCCACGCACCGATCCCGGACTCGGACTTCGCCGCCGACCAGGCGGTCTTCGAGCAGATCGCGACCGAGGGCCTCGCCCAGCTGCGCCGCTGAGTGCGCCGCTTCCCCGCCGGCTTATGCGCCGGGGAAGCGCAGAAACTCCGGCGGTACGGTGTCGGCCAGCCAGACGCCGTTGGCGCTGACGCGGAAGAGGTGGCCCGCCCGGTGCATCGCTCCGGCGTCCACGGACAGGACGACGGGGCGGCCGCGGCGGGCGCCCACGCGGGTCGCGGTCTCGCGGTCGGGCGAGAGATGGACGTGGTGGCGCTTCATGGGGCGCAGGCCTTCGGCGCGGATCGCGTCCAGGCTGCGGGCGACGGTGCCGTGGTAGAGATACGCGGGCGGCTCGGCCGTGGGAAGGTCCAGGTCGACCTCGACCGTGTGGCCCTGGTTGGCGCGGATGCGCGTGCCGTCGATCGTGAAGCGCTTCTTGTCGTTGACGGCGACGACATGATCGAGCTCGGCGCGAGTGAACCGGAAGCCGTGCGCTGCCGCGGCGCGCATCAGCTCCTCGATCGCCACCCAGCCGTTCTCGTCGAGGGTGATGCCGATCCGTTCCGGCTGGTGCCGCAGATGCTTCGAGAGGTACTTCGACACCTTGACGGTGCGTCTTTCGTCGGTCGCGTCGGTCGTGTCTGACTCGTCGGGTCTTTCGTTCATCCCGTCAGCGTGCCTCGCGTCGCGTCCCGGTGCCACCGAAAAAAGTCGCTCTACAGGTTTGATCCACAGCCAACTGTAGTTATCCACAAGGGAATTGGCGCTTCTGTGGACAACGGCGCCCTGTTTCAAGCCTCTTGACCAAATTGCTTGGAAATATTGGCTTTTGAGGCAAGAGCGTCCAATGTCCGGGCCTGCACCTCCCGTTCGGTCGCCGCCGCGATGAACGCCGCCGCGTGCTCCTGCCCAACCAGGCCGTGCACCGCCCGCATTGTCTCCGGCGGCAAGACCACCGAACGCGGCTCACTGTCCGTTGGCGGTGGCCCCTCCGCACCCAGATGGTGCTGAAGATGGCGAGTGGCGAACGTCTGCATGGCCCGGGCCAGTTCGGCGTCCACCGTCTGCTGCGCGAGCGGCCGCAGCCGCCGCACCATCGACGCCGCTTCGGCCGCATCGGCCTCGGTCGGCGGACGATGGCCCAGATAGCGGGCGAAGACATGCTCGGTGGTGAACTCCAGGAAACGGGAGGCGATGTGCTCGACCTGTCCGCGAAGTTCCCGCAGATGACGGGAGATCGCCGACAGCGGTACGCCCGCCGCGTGCAACTCCGCTGCCACTGCCAGCTCTTGAGGGCTTGGTACGAGGAATTGGTCGTCCCGTCCCGGGATCCGCTCCAGCACCCCGAGCTCGACCGCTTCCGCCACGGCCTCCTCGTCCGGCTTCCCGCCGAATTTCTCGTCCAGCTCGGTACGGGTGATCCTGGCTGCCTCCTCGTCGGTCCACGGTCCCTGTACCTCCGCGACCAGACCCAGTACCCCACCCAGCCCCCGCCCGGCGTCCCAGGCCTCGAGCAGTTCCTTGATCGAGGCCAGGGTGTAGCCGCGGTCGAGCAGGTCGGCGATCTGCCGCAGCCGGGCGAGGTGCGACGAGCCGTACACATTGGCCCGGCCGCGGCGCTCCGGCTTCGGCAGCAGTCCGCGGTCCTGGTAGGCGCGGATCGTACGGACGGTGGCGCCGCTGTGGTGCGCCAGATCCTCGATCCGGTACTCGGCCGCTGACTGGGCCACTGACTGCTCGGACAAGCCCGCCCCCTTGAGGACAGATCGAAATGACAGATCGAATGACAGGTCGATGAGAGCCGATGAGCGGCCGAAGAGAGCCGTCTATGACATGGCGGCCCGCCCCACCGCCCCCGCCGCCGCGCGGGCCGCGGGCGAGGTCGCGAGATATTCGACGGCCTTGCGCAGCGAGCCCTCCTGCGAGGGATGGTACGACCGCCGGAAGTAGCGGGGTATGGCCGTGCCCAACTCCCGCCAGGTGGGCAGCAGCCCCTTGGCCACCGCGCGGTTGTGCTCGCGCAGGGAGTAGCGCATCCGCCCGGCGAGCTGGGGATCGTGGCGGATCAGATAGGCCGTGCCCCATGCCCACAACCAGAGCAGCATGGGCGCGGTGACGACCATGCCCTCGACACGGCGGGCATAGCGCGGCAGCCCCTCGCCCCCGCAGTGCTGGTACATGTCGAAGGCGACGGCCCGGTGCTCGACCTCCTCCGCGCCGTGCCAGCGCAGCAGATCCAGCATGATCGTGTCGGCGTCCGCCCGGTCCAGCCCTTCGGCGTGCAGCACCCAGTCGCCGAGGACCGCCGTGAACTGCTCGATCGCGGCGATGATCGCCAACCGGAAGCGCAGCCATTCCTGGGTCGGTATCGGCGCCCCGAACGGCGGCTTCTCGCCGAGGAGTTTCTCGAAGAGGAAGTCGACGTACTTGGTGAAACCCTCGGTGTCGAGCCGCTGGGCGGCGAGGTGGTTCAGTACATACGCGTGCTGGACGCTGTGCGTGGCCTCCTGGCCCATGAAGCCCTTGACGTCCTTCATCAGCACCGGATCACGGACCAGTGGCAGGGCCTCCTTGAAGACCTTGACGAACCACCGCTCCCCGGCCGGCAGCAGCAGGTGCAGCACATTGATGACGTGCGTGGCCGTGGGCTCGTCCGGTATCCAGTGCAGCGGGGTCTCGTCCCAGTCGAACGAGACCCGGCGCGGCTTGATGGGGTGGTGGCCGACGTGCTCCTCGGCGCTCATAGCGGCGGCTCCAATCGGGCGATCGCCCGCAGTGTCCTGGGCGTGAAGCGGGACATGAAGTGGGCGCCGCGTGCCTCGGGCGTCACCGGCACCACCGCCTGGTTCTTCACGACGGCCCGCAAAATCGCGTCGGCGACCTTCTCCGGCGGGTAGTTGCGCAGGCCGTACAGCCGGGCGGACTTCTTCTGGCGGCGCTTCTCCTCGGCCTCGTCGACCCCTGCGAAGCGCGCCGTGGAAGTGATGTTGGTGTTGACGAAGCCCGGGCAGATCGCCGAGACCCCGATCCCCCCTCCTGCCAGCTCGGCCCGCAGGCACTCGCTGAGCATCAGCACCGCCGCCTTGGACGTGCTGTAGGCGGGCAGCGCCTTCGAGGGCTGATAGGCCGCAGCCGAGGCGGTGTTGACGATATGGCCGCCCTGTCCGCGCTCGGCCATCTGCCTGCCGAAGAGCCGGCAGCCGTGGATGACACCCCACAGGTTGACGTCGAGGACCTTCTTCCAGTCCTCGGGGCTGGTCTGGAGGAAGGAACCGGAAAGGCCGATCCCGGCGTTGTTGACCAGGACGTCCACCACGCCGTACTCGCCGGCGACCTTCTCGGCCAGCTGTTCCATCGCCTGCTCGTCGCTCACGTCGACCGTCTCGCCCCAGGCCTCCGGTGCGCCTATCAGCCGTGACATCTCCGCGGTCCTGGCCGCCCCCTCCGCGTCCCGGTCCACGGCGACGATCCGCGCCCCTGCCTCGGCAAAGGCGAAGGCCGTGGCCCGCCCGATGCCGCTGGCAGCGCCCGTCACCAGGACGAGCTGCCCCCCGAACCGCTCGGCATACGGTCCACGGGCCACGCTCTCCCGCCCTGCCACCCCCGCCGCACTGTCCTCGTTGGCGGTGACGAACTCGCTGATCCAGGCCGACAGCCGGTCCGGCCGGCTGCGCGGCACCCAGTGCTTGGCCGACAGGGAGCGGCGCGTCAACTGAGGTGCCCACTCGCCGAGTTCGTCGAAGAGCCGCTCGGACAGGAATATGTCGCCGGTCGGCGTGATCAGCTGGACGGGCACATGCGCGTACGCGTCGGTGCGTGGGCGGCGCAGTCTGGCCCGGACGTTGTCACGGTAGAGCCAGGCGCCGCGGGCTGCGTCCTGCGGCAGCGAGGGGGTGGGGTAGTCGGCCGACGGCACCCTCTCCAGCCGCTGAAGGATCTTCGGCCACTGCTTGCCGAGAGGCCCGCGCCAGGCGAGCTCCGGAAGCACGGGCGTGTGCAGCATGTATACGTACCAGGACTTGGCACCCTGGCCGAGAAGCTGGCCGACCCTGCGGGGTGTGGGCCGGCTCATCCGCTTCTTGATCCAGTGCCCGAAGTGGTCGAGCGAGGGACCGGACATCGAGGTGAAGGAAGCGATGCGGCCCTCGGTGCGCTTGACCGTGACGAATTCCCACGACTGCACCGAACCCCAGTCGTGGCCCACCAGATGCACCGGCTTGTCCGGGCTCACCGCGTCCGCGACAGCCAGAAAGTCGTCCGTCAGCTTCTCCAGCGTGAAGCCGCCGCGCAGCGGGACCGGCGCGGTCGAGCGGCCGTGCCCCCGGACGTCGTACAACACCACATGGAAGCGGTCCGCCAGCCGCCGCGCCACAGCCGACCAGACCTCCTTGCTGTCCGGATAGCCGTGCACGAGCAGCACGGTCGGCTGCGTCGCGTCGCCCAGTTCGGCGACGCACAGCTCGACACCGCCCGTACGGACCCAGCGCTCCCGCGCACCTTCCAGACCCATGCCGGCTCCCCCGCTCACGCGTCCTCCGCCCAGCGCCGCACATGCGGCAGATCATCGTCCAGCCAGAACGCGCTCTGTTCGGGGTCCTTGGAGTCGGTGACCACCAGGATCTCCTCGAACTTCGCGCCCGTACCCCTGAATCCGAGGTGCGGCTCGACCGCCCACAGCCCCGGCCGAGGCGGGTGGTCGGAGAACTTGTACGGGCTCCACAGCGGCGACCAGCCGTCCCGGTGACCGTGCAGGGCGTCGCTCGCCAGTCCCTTCAGCGACTGGGTGCCGAAGCCGAAGAGCTGCGGCGACCAGCGCCGCTCCTTCACCCGGTCGATCTTGTGGGCGATGACGCCGAAGGGATAGGCACGGTGCCGGTTGGCATAGCCCTGGCGGACCATGAGCCGGTCCACGTCCTCATAGATCTCGCGCATCGAGCGCCGCTCCCGCACCTCGCGCAGCATCAGCTCGCGATGCGCCCGAAGGTCGGCCAGCAGCTTGTTGTGCAGAGGGCTCGGGCCGAGGCAGCCCGAATAGCCGATGTCCGCGGTGAAGCCCTTGTAGACGGGGGCCATGTCGAGGATGAAGGGCATGCCCGCTTCGAGGACGCGGTTGGTCGGGAAAAACTGCAGCGGTATACGGAAGTTGACGAAGGCCGTGCGATCCCCGAACCAGGCGAAGGGGAGATGGAACCAGTCGCGCACCCCCCGCTCCCGCAGCCACTCGCGCTGCATCCGCGCCGCCCCGCGCTCCGTCACGCCGGGCTTGAGCTGGGCGGCCACTGCCTCCGCGCATTCGTACGCGAGACGCTGCACCTCCCTGAACCCCCGCAGTTCCGCGGTCAGTTCGCTTGCCACTGCTGAGGTCATGCCACCCTGCCCTCCCCGTGCGGTACTTGCCTCGCAACTTGACACTGATGAATGTGACAATGCCCGGCGGCTACGTCAAGGCCCGTGCGTCAGCCTGTGGAAAACCCGGAGGCCAAGGGTCACGGAGTTGTCCACATCGAGGAGCAGGGAGCCCTGCACTCAGGTAGCAGCCCCCTACGGGTCCGTACCTCTGGAGTCGGACACGGATCCAGCCGCGCAGGCTGACGCTCGATGTGTCGTGGGCCACTACCTTCGAAATGTGACTGTGATCGCGACCGAAAGCCTGAGCAAGCGGTTCCCCCGGGTGACCGCGCTTGACCGGCTCTCCTTGGACATCGGACCCGGTGTGACCGGTCTGGTGGGCGCCAACGGAGCCGGCAAGTCCACGTTGATCAAGATCCTGCTGGGTCTGTCCCCTGCCACGGAGGGCCGGGCCGCCGTGCTCGGCCTCGACGTCGCCACGAGCGGCGCCGCCATCCGGGAACAGGTGGGGTACATGCCCGAGCACGACTGCCTGCCGCCCGATGTGTCGGCCACCGAGTTCGTCGTCCACATGGCGCGCATGTCCGGGCTGCCGCCTACGGCCGCCCGCGAGCGCACCGCCGACACGCTGCGCCATGTCGGCCTGTACGAGGAGCGGTACCGCCCCATCGGCGGCTATTCGACCGGCATGAAACAGCGCGTCAAGCTCGCGCAGGCCCTCGTCCACGACCCGAAGCTGGTCCTCCTGGACGAGCCGACCAACGGGCTCGACCCGGTCGGCCGCGACGAGATGCTGAACCTGATCCGCCGCGTCCACACCGACTTCGGCATCTCGGTCCTGGTCACCTCGCACCTCCTCGGCGAACTCGAACGCACCTGTGACCATGTCGTCGTCATCGACGGCGGCTCGCTGCTGCGCTCCAGTTCGACCAGTGACTTCACCCAGATCACCACGACCCTCGCGGTCGAGGTCACCGACACGGACACCCATCCCGACGGCACCGCGGTGCTCCGCGAGGCGCTCGCCGCCGCCGGAATCACGCTCCACGCGCGCGTGGAGGAAGGTCTGCCCGGAGCCGGCCACATCCTGCTCCTCGAGGCGACGGGCGAGGAGACGTACGACGTCGTGCGCGACACCGTCGCCGGGCTCGGCCTCGGTCTCGTACGGATGGAACAGCGCCGCCACCACATCGCTGAGGTCTTCCGCCCCGAAGGTCCCCAGACAGCGGCCCAGCCCATGGAGGTGCAGGCGCGATGAGCACGGAGCTCACCGGGGTCCCGGGCAGCGGGGTCCAGAACGAGACCACCCGGATCCACAACATCGGATACCGCAACTACGAAGGCCCGCGGCTCGGCCGGGCGTACGCCCGCCGCTCGCTCTACTCGCAGTCGCTGCGCGGCGCGTACGGACTGGGCCGCTCGGCCAAGTCCAAGGTCCTGCCGATGATCCTCTTCGCGGTGATGTGCCTGCCTGCGGCGATCATCGTCGCGGTCGCCGTCGCCACGAAGCTCAAGGACCTGCCGCTGGACTACACCCGCTACGCGATCGTCACCCAGGCGGTCATCGGGCTGTTCCTCGCCGCGCAGGCCCCGCAGTCCGTCTCGCGCGATCTGCGCTTCAAGACGGTTCCGCTGTACTTCTCGCGTCCCATCGAGCGCATCGACTACGTACTCGCCAAATACGGAGCCATGGCCTCGGCGCTGTTCGTGCTCACCGCGGCGCCTCTGGTCGTCCTCTATATCGGTTCGCTGCTCGCCAAGATGGACTTCGCGGACCAGACGAAGGGCTTCGCGCAGGGCATGGTCTCCGTCGCGCTCCTGTCCGTACTCTTCGGCGGCATCGGCCTGGTGATGGCCGCGCTCACCCCGCGCCGGGGCTTCGGCGTCGCCGCCGTCATCGCGACGATGACCATCACCTACGGCGCGGTCTCCACCGTCCAGGCGATCGCCTGGGAGACCGGATCGCCCGGAGTGATCAAGTGGCTCGGCCTCTTCTCGCCGGTCACGCTCATCGACGGCGTACAGACCGCCTTCCTCGGCGCCACCTCGGCCTTCCCGGGCGAGGCGGGCCCCGGTGCGGGCCCGGGCATGGTCTATCTGCTCGTCGTCCTCGCGCTCGTCGCCGGCTCGTACGCCGTACTGATGCGCCGCTACCGAAAGGTCGGGCTGTGACCACCATCAACATCGAGCACACCTCGCGGTGGTTCGGAAATGTCGTGGCCGTCAACGACGTCACCATGGCCGTCGGCCCCGGCGTCACCGGACTGCTCGGTCCCAACGGCGCCGGAAAGTCCACCATCATCAACATGATGGGTGGTTTCCTGGCCCCTTCGACGGGAAGCGTCACGCTCGACGGTCAGGCGATCTGGCGCAACGAGTCCGTCTACCGGCAGATCGGCGTCGTACCGGAGCGGGAAGCCATGTACGACTTCCTCACCGGCCGCGAATTCGTCGTCGCCAACGCCGAGTTGCACAATCTCGGCAAGAAGGCCGCCCAGAAGGCGCTCGCCACGGTCGAGATGGAGTACGCGCAGGACCGCAAGATCGCCACGTACAGCAAGGGCATGCGGCAGCGCGTGAAGATGGCATCCGCCCTTGTGCACGAGCCGTCCGTGCTGCTGCTCGACGAGCCCTTCAACGGTATGGACCCGCGCCAGCGCATGCAGCTGATGGACCTGCTGCGGCGGATGGGCGCGGAAGGCCG
The DNA here is from genome assembly GCF_036147535.1 of Streptomyces sp. NBC_00322. Lineage (NCBI taxonomy): Bacteria > Bacillati > Actinomycetota > Actinomycetes > Kitasatosporales > Streptomycetaceae > Streptomyces > Streptomyces sp. NBC_00322. The sequence continues at coordinate 4,541,876 of NZ_CP108019.1, forward strand.
CACCGTGCTGTTCTCCTCGCACATCCTGGAGGAGGTCGAGCAACTCGCCTCGCACATCGAGGTGATCGTGGCAGGACGGCATGCCGCATCCGGCGACTTCCGCAAGATCCGCCGGCTGATGACGGACCGGCCGCACCGCTATCTCGTACGGTCCAGCGACGACCGGGCGCTTGCCGCGGCCCTGATCGCCGACTCGTCGACGGCCGGCATCGAGGTCGACCTGGCCGAGGGCGCGCTGCGCATCCAGGCCGTCGACTTCGGCCGGTTCACCGAGCTGTTGCCGCGGGTCGCCCGCGAGCACTCGATCCGGCTGCTGACGGTCTCGCCCTCGGACGAGTCCCTCGAATCGGTCTTCTCCTACCTCGTAGCGGCCTGAAAGGAGCTGTGACGTCCATGTACAACCCCACAGTCGCCCGGCTCACCTATCGGGCCGTACTCGGCAGGCGCCGCGCGGCGATCCTGTTCGTACTGCCCGGTCTGCTGCTGCTCATCGCGGCGGCGGTCCGGAGCTTCAACGGCCTGGACGACCAGGTCGCAGCCGACCTCCTCGGCGGATTCGCCATCGCCACGATGGTGCCGCTGATCGGAGTGATCGCGGGCACCGGCGCGATCGGGCCCGAGATCGACGACGGGTCGATCGTCTATCTGCTCGCCAAGCCGGTGAAGCGCCCGACGATCATCGTCACGAAGCTGATCGTGGCCATCGCGATCACCATGGCCTTCTCCGCGATTCCCACACTGATCGCCGGATTCATCCTCAACGGCAACGGCCAGCAGGTCGCCATCGCCTACACGGTCGCGGCGCTGGTCGCCTCGATCGCGTACAGCGCGCTGTTCCTTCTCCTCGGAACGGTCAGCCGCCATGCGGTCGTCATCGGACTCGTCTACGCGCTGGTGTGGGAGACGCTGTTCGGCAGCCTCGTGCCGGGGGCGCGCACGCTGAGCGTGCAGCAGTGGTCGCTCTCACTCGCCGAGAAGATCGGCGGGGAGGGGCTGATCGGCTCGGACGTGGGGCTGCCGCTCGCCGTGACGCTGCTGGCGGGGGTCACGGTGGTGGCGACCTGGTACGCCGGTCAGAAGCTGAGGGTGCTGAAGCTCGCCGGCGAGGAGTGATCCGGAAGGCCCTCTGACAGCCGGGCAGTTCGTCCTCGGCCCCCGTCCTCAGGGCGGGGGCCGACGCGTACCGGCAGGGCGCCGGAAAATCAGTGGCAGCGAACCGTCCACCGGGGCACAGTAGTTGAGCCGGGCGCACGCCAGTGCGACCGACGCCACCGACCGGGAGAGGAGCGCGGCGATGACCGAGAGTACGAGTGCGAGTCCGTCGAGCTCCCAACAGGGCAGCGCCGGGCAGGCAGCGGAGTAGCCACCGACGACTCCGCGAGGCCGCCCGCAGGCAGCTGCCCGGGGGCGGCCGCTTCGAGCGCGCATCTGCGCGGGCCGCCCCCTCCCGGCGGATTGGCCGGTGCTCCCAGCCCTGCGGCACGAATCCCCACAACGGGCCGTCAGTCAGCAGGACTTCAGCACGACCCGTTGTGAACCCACGCCCCCAACAGGGCCGTCAGTCCAGCAACCGCTCCAGTACCACCGCGATGCCGTCGTGTTCGTTCGACGCCGTGATCTCGTGCGCCACGGCCTTCAGCTCTTCATGCGCATTGGCCATCGCCACACCGTGCGCCGCCCACCCGAACATCGGGATGTCGTTCGGCATGTCGCCGAACGCGATCGTGTCCGCGGCCCGCAGCCCAAGGCGCCTCGCCGCCAGCGACAGCCCCGTCGCCTTGCTCAGCCCCAGCGGCAGCATCTCCACGATGCCCGCGCCCGCCATCACCACGTCCACCAGGCTGCCGACCGTCGCCCTGGCCACCCTCGCCAGCGCGTCGTCGTCCAGCTCCGGATGCTGGATGTACACCTTGTTCAGTGGGGCCGACCACAGCTCGGCCGGGTCCTCGTACGCCACCACCGGCAGCGGGCCTTCGTGCACCCGGTACCCGGGTCCGACCAGCACTTCGCCGTCGAGCCCGTCGCGGCTCGCAGCCAGCGCCAGCGGGCCGACCTCCGCCTCGATCTTGGAGAGCGCGAGAGAGGCCAGCTGCCGGTCCAGCGTCAGGGACGTCAGCAGCCGGTGCTCGCCCGCGTGGTAGACCTGCGCGCCCTGGCCGCAGACGGCGAGGCCCTCGTAGCCCAGGTCGTCCAGGATGTGCCGGGTCCAGGGCACGGCACGTCCGGTGACGATGATGTGCGCGGCGCCCGCCGCGGCGCCCGCCGCGGTGGCCGCGGCGAGCGCGTCGCGCGTGCGCTGCGAGACCGTGCCGTCGTCACGCAGCAGCGTGCCGTCGAGATCGGTCGCTATCAGGCGGTACGGCAAGCTCACTTGGAGACCGGCTCAAGCACTTCACGGCCGCCGAGATACGGCCGGAGCACCTCGGGCACCCGCACCGAACCGTCCGCCAGCTGGTGGTTCTCCAGGATCGCCACGATCGTGCGCGGTACGGCGCACAGCGTGCCGTTCAGCGTCGCCAGCGGCTGCACCTTCTTGCCGTCGCGCATCCGGACCGACAGGCGGCGCGCCTGGAAGCCGTCGCAGTTGGAGGCGGAGGTGAGCTCGCGGTACTTGCCCTGCGTCGGGATCCACGCCTCGCAGTCGTACTTGCGCGAGGCGGACGCGCCCAGGTCGCCGGTGGCCACATCGATCACCTGGAACGGCAGCTCCAGGCCGGTCAGCCACTGCTTCTCCCAGTCGAGGAGCCGCTTGTGCTCGGCCTCCGCGTCCTCGGGAGCGACGTACGAGAACATCTCGACCTTGTCGAACTGGTGCACCCGGAAGATGCCGCGGGTGTCCTTGCCGTACGTCCCGGCCTCGCGGCGGAAGCACGGCGAGAAGCCGGCGTAGCGCAGCGGCAGCTTGTCCGCGTCGAGGATCTCGTCCATGTGGTACGCCGCGAGCGGGACCTCGGAGGTGCCGACCAGGTAGTAGTCGTCCTTCTCCAGGTGGTAGACGTTCTCGGCGGCCTGGCCGAGGAAGCCGGTGCCCTCCATGGCACGCGGCCGGACCAGCGCGGGCGTCAGCATCGGGATGAACCCGGCCTCCGACGCCTGCGCGATCGCGGCGTTGACGAGCGCGAGCTCGAGCAGCGCGCCGACGCCCGTCAGGTAGTAGAAGCGCGATCCCGACACCTTGGCGCCGCGCTCGACGTCGATGGCGCCGAGCGCCTCGCCGAGCTCCAGGTGGTCCTTGGGCTCGAAGCCCTCGGCGCCGAAGTCGCGGATCGTGCCGTGCGTCTCGAGGACGACGAAGTCCTCCTCGCCGCCGACCGGGACGTCCTCGTGGACGATGTTCCCGAGCAGGAGCAGCAGCCGCCTGGCCTCTTCGTCGGCCTCGTCCTGGGCCGCGTCGGCAGCCTTGACGTCGGCCTTCAGCTGCTCGGCCCTCTTCAGCAGCTCGGCGCGCTCTTCGGGAGTGGCCTTGGGGATGAGCTTGCCGAGCTGCTTCTGCTCGGAACGCAGCTCGTCGAAGCGGAGGCCGGACGACCTGCGCCGCTCATCGGCCTGGAGCAGGGCGTCGACGAGCTCGACGTCCTCTCCACGGGCGCGCTGGGAGGCGCGAACACGGTCGGGGTCCTCACGGAGCAGGCGAAGGTCAATCACCCCACCAGGCTACCGGTGCCGACTCGCTCAACCTCACTCGATATTGCCTTGCGTGTCACTATGTCCGAATTGCCGGAATTCAGAAAGCGGCCGCCAATTTACCGGGCAAGCGTCAATAGGCGCTGGATCACTCGCCGAAAAGGGGCATCCGGCCGTTGTCTGAATTGACCGGCTTCCCTTGCGGGGGTGGGACCTGGGCTCCCCTTGTCCACAGGGATACGGGCTGTCGCACGGTTATCCACAGGCTGTGTGCGGGATCTGTGGACCACGGAAATGATCATTTCCAATGTCGAGCGTGGGCCGGAGGATTCCCCCTCCAAACCCACCTCACACGCTCATTCGGGTGGGAATTCCTCGCCCCAAAGAGTTGATCAATGGAATTGAGGTGACACAAGGCACCGTGCCTACCTGTGGACGGAAGTGGGCGACTGGACCGATTTGTCGACCATGTCGTGTTGTGTTGTCGACTTGTCCCCAGGTCGAGAAGCGCACCTGTGGATAACTTCTGTGGATAACGAAAATCTGCAGGTAGGACCGGTTCAGAAGCCCGACCCGGAGCCGGAGGTGGCTCAGGCCCGGCCGTCCTGGCAGCGCGCCAGCCAGTCGGCCGCCGCTGTGAACTCCGCGTCCGACGTCCCCGCCCGCAGCGCCCGTACGTCCCCGACCGCCACACCCGCCCGCGGATACGAACCGAGGAACCGCACATTCGGACAGATCCGCTTCAGCCCCATCAGTGCCTCGCCCACCCGGCGGTCCGAAATATGGCCCTCGGCGTCCACGGCGAAGCAGTAGTTCCCGATCCCCGCACCCGTCGGCCGGGACTGGATCAGCATCAGGTTGACCCCGCGCACCGCGAACTCCTGCAGCAGTTCGAGCAGCGCACCCGGGTGGTCGTCGCCCAGCCAGATGACCACCGACGTCTTGTCCGCGCCGGTCGGCGCCGCGGGCCTGGCCGGACGGCCCACGAGCACGAAGCGGGTCTCCGCGTTCTCGGCGTCATGGATCTCGGTGACCAGCGGCTCAAGGCCGTATGTCACCGCCGCGAACTCGCCCGCGAAGGCCGCGTCGTAGCGCCCCTCCTGCACCAGCCGCGCGCCGTCCGCGTTCGACGCGGCCGACTCCCACAGGGCATCCGGAAGATTGGCCCGCAGCCAGTTGCGCACCTGCGGCTGGGCGACCGGATGGCCGGTCACCGTCTTCACCTCGGACAGCTTGGTGCCCGGGCGTGCCAGCAGCGCGAAGGCGATGGGCAGCAGCACCTCGCGGTAGATCATCAGCGGTTCGCCGGAGGCGAGCTCGTCGAGGGTCGCGGTGACGCCGCCCTCGACGGAGTTCTCGATCGGTACGAGGGCGGCCGCGGCGTCCCCGTTGCGTACGGCATCGAGCGCGGCGGGCACGGACACCATCGGGACGAGCTCCCGCGTGGCGGCTTCCGGGAGCGTGCGCAGGGCGGCCTCGGTGAAGGTGCCCTCGGGGCCGAGATAGGTGTAGCGCGTGGCCGACATACCGTCACCCTAATGGGCCCGGAGTCCTTACGACTCCAGGAGCCGCTGTCCCACGTACTCGCCCTCCTTCGGCCCGCCCGGCACCGCGAACAGCCCGCTCGCCTCGTGCCGGATGAACGCCGACAGGGCATCGCCCCGGTCGAGCTTGCGCTGCACGGGAACGAAGCCGCGCAGCGGATCGGCCTGCCAGCAGACGAAGAGCAGCCCGGCGTCCGGCGTCCCGTCGGCGCCGATCCCGTCGTGGAAGGAGAACGGCCGCCGCAGCATCGCCGCGCCGCCGTTCTGCTCGGGCGCGGAGATCCGGGCATGGGCGTTGTCCGGGATGACCAACGTGCCGTCCGGGCCGGTCTTGTCGAGCGCGAGCTCGGTCGTCTCACTGCCGCCGCTGAGCGGAGCGCCGTCGGACTTGCGACGGCCGATGACCTGCTCCTGCTTCGTGAGCGGAAGCTGCTCCCAGTCGTCGAGCAGCATCCGGATCCGGCGTACGACGGCGTACGAGCCGCCGGCCATCCACGAGTACTTCGTCCCCGACGTCCCCGACGACTCTGACGGCACGAAGATCCGCTTGTCGAAGTCGGGCTCGGACGGCTTCGGATTGCGAGTGCCGTCGATCTGGCCCATCAGATTGCGGGCGGTCATCGGCTTCCCGGTGGCCCCCGGCGAACGATTGAAGCCGTTCATCTGCCAGCGCACCCGGGCCGCGTCCCCCGCCGCCTTCTGGATCGCGCGCAGCGCGTGGAAGGCGACCAGCGCGTCGTCCGCGCCGATCTGCACCCACAGATCGCCGTCCGACCGCTTCTTGTCCAGCTGGTCGGAGGAGAACGCGGGCAGCGGATCCAGCTGCGGCGGGCGCTGCGCCACCAGCCCCGTACGGTCGAAGAAGGTGCGGCCGAAGCCGAACGTGACCGTCAGCGAGGACGGCCCGGCGTCCAGCGCGACGCCCGTGTCGCCTTCGCCCGCCGCCCGGCCCGCCATCAGCTCGTTCGCGAGCGCGGACCAGCGGCGCAGCAGCGCGGCGGCTTCCTTGCGGCCCGCACCGGGCACCAGGTCGAAGGCGATCAGATGGCCGCGAGCCTGGAGGGGCGTGGTGATACCCGCCTGATGGGTGCCGTGGAAGGGGATGCCGGTCGAGCCGAGCGTCGTCAGCGCGGTCGGGACCTCGCCGGAGGCCGCGGCATGCGCGGCGGCGCCGCCCGCGGCCCCCAGCACAAGACCGGTGGCGCCGGCCGCACCCACGGTGCCGAGCAGCCGCCGTCTGGAGATGTCGTTGTCGCGCACAGGGTCACTCACGGGTGGGTCAGCCGATCTTGATGTTCTTGTCGGTGGTCGTCTGGTCGATGTCGGAGGTCCGCACGGTCACCTGGACCTGCCAGTCGCCCGGCATCGGGATCTGGACGGCGTCCGCGCTCCAGTGTCCCGTGGCGATGCGGTCGGGCGTGATCGGCAGCGGGCCGATCTGCTTGGCCTTGAGGGTGAAGGAGACCTTCACCTCGGGCACGTCCATCGGCTTCAGGGTCGGGCTGTAGATCCAGACGTGCATCACGTTGGCGCCGGAGGTGGCCGGGTCGAGGCTGAGCCGGACGGTGCCCTTGCCGTTCCTGCCGCCGGTGTCGAAGGGCAGCCTGATCTCGGTGGGGCCGTTCGGCACGGCCGCGGCGGCCTGCGAGCCCGAGGCGTTGGCGGCCTCTTCTTCCGTACGTCCCGGTTCGGTGGACGTCAGGATGGTGGTCACGGCCAGCAGGACCACCGCGATGCCCGCCTCCGCCAGTGCGGAACGGCGCAGTCCGGAACGCACCGGGTCGGCGTCCCTGGCCGTGTCCCGGGCCTTCTTCTTCTGGGCCGTTGCCACCGCGGCCTTCTGCCTGGCGAGTTGGGCGGCGCGCTCGGGGTCCGCGGCATCCTCGGCAACCGGGTCCGCCTCCTCGTCGGCCTCCTCCTCGTCGGCCTCCTTGCCCTTCTCCGTCACCTCCGCCGTCTCCGCGAGCCGCGCCGTCCACCGACGCGAGATCCACGCGACGCTCACCAGGACGACGACCAGCCCCACCTTGATCAGCAGCAACTGCCCGTACCACGTCCCGGTCAGCGCCGACCAGGAGCCGACCTGCCGCCAGGACTGGTAGATCCCGGTCGCCGCGAGCACGGCCACGCTGCCGAACGCCACCTTGGAGAACCGCCGTACCGCAGCCCGCTCGATCGACGGCGCACGGTAGAGCGCGGTCAGCAGCGCCGCGAGCCCGCCGAGCCAGGTGGCCACGGCCAGCAGATGCAGTACATCCACGGGCATCGCAAGACCCGGCTGAATGCCCGTCGACGCATGCTCCGAGAGCGCCCACGTCGCCGCGATCCCCGCCGCGACGACCGCGCCGCCGACGGCGAGACCGAAGGTCAGATCCTTCCTCTCGCCCTCGTCCTCCCGCTTCGCGTACGCCCCGAAGAGCACGGCGATGAACAACGCGGCCGCCCCCAGCAGCATCAGCCGGGAGCTGAGCGCGGCGCCGGTCTTGGTCTGAAGGACGTCCTGCAGCCCGCCGAGGTCGAAGGCGTCCGCCAGTTTCCCGGAGCCTGTGTACGGGGTGCGCAGCAGCAGCGTCGCGAGAGTGGCCGCGGTGAGCGTCACCCACCCCCGTACGACGAGGCGTTGCAGCGGCCGTACGGAAGCACCCCGCTGCCAGCAGGCGAGCACAAAGGCAGCGCCGCCTGTCAGCAGCACGAAGCCCGCGTACGAGGCGTAGCGCGCGATGTCGTAGAGGACGCCGACCACTCCGCCGCCGGCCTTCTGGTCGGGGACAACGGCGGTGGTCTTGGAGGGCGCTCCGATGGAGAAGGTGAAGGCACCGGAGACGGGATGGCTGTCGGCCGAGACGGCCTGCCAGGCCACGGTGTAGGTGCCGTCGGGCAGTCCGGGCAGCAGATCGACGCCGTAGGTGACCTTGCCGCCGGTGCCGAGGTCGCGGACGGCGGCCTTGTCGGCGCGTTTGCCGCTGGGTTCGAGGACCCGGATCGAGTCCTTCCCCATGGCCACCTGCTCGGAGAAGGTGAGCGTGACGTCCTTGGGGGCGGTGGCGACCACCGCCCCGTCCTTCGGGTTGCTCCCGGTCAGCGCGGCATGCGCCGACGCGGGGCTCGCACCGGCCAGGAGCGCGCTGAAGAGCGTGCCGACGAGCACGATTGCGGCGAGCAGCAGCCGGAGGGGGGACGGGCCGAAGCGCGGGGCGGTGGCTGTCATGGATTGATCAGTCCCTCGGTGCTCAGTGCTTCTTCGGGTTGTACGTGGGCTCCTTGACGGGAAGTTCGACCGTGATCGGGTCGGACTCCTCGAAGCGCAGCTCCACGGTGACCTTCTCGCCCTGCTTCGGCTGCTGCTTGAGCTTCATGAACATGATGTGGTTTCCACCGCGTTCGAGATCGAGCTCGCCGTCCGCCGGGACGTCGAAGGCCTTCACCTCCTGCATCGCCTGGTTCTTCGACTCGTGGATCGTGATGTCGTCGGAGATGTCGCTGGTGACGGTGGTGAGCTTGTCCGCCCCGCCGCCGCTGTTGTGCACCGTCAGAAAACCGGCTGCCATGTCGCCGACGGGCTGTGGCATGAACCCGCCGCTGACCTTCAACTCCGGTTTGCCGTCGGACGAGCAGCCCGCCAGCGCCAGCCCCGCGGTCAGGGCTATGACGGCAGCGAGGGACGTACGCCGGTTCACGGGTTCTCCCCGCGGATGATCTTCGGGAGGTCCTTGGCGTAGTCGTCCGCCGTGGTGTCCTCGCCGTAGAGCACATAGCCCTTGTCGGTCTTCGGGGAGAAGGCGATGACCTGAGCGCCGTGCATGGAGACGACCGTGCCGTCCTTCTCCTTCTTCGGCGGGTCGATGCCGATGCCGATCTGGCGTGCGCCGGCCTGGATGGTCGGGAAGTCGCCGGTGAGCCCGGTGAAGGACGGGTCTCCGGCGCTCGGCAGCCACTTGGCCAGCTCGGCCGGGGTGTCGCGCTCCGGATCGGTGGTGACGAACACGACCTGGAGCTTGTCCTGGTCGGCCTTGGGGAGCTGCTTCCTGGCGATGGCGATGTTGCTCATCGTCAGCGGGCACACGTCGGGGCAGTGCGTGTAGCCGAAGTAGATCAGTGTCGGCTTGCCCTTGGTCTGCTCACGCAGGTCGTACTTCTTGCCGTGGGTGTCCGTGAGGACGAGGTTCGGCTTGGTGAACGGCTGGTCGAGCACGGTCGCGGGCCGGTTGGCCCCGGCCGAGACATCGGCGACGGGGCTCTTGGCGGAGTCGTCGCCGCCCGAGCAGGCGGAGAGGCTGAGCGCCGCGGCCACGACGAGCGTGGCCGCGAGCACGGTCTTCTTGCGCATGGAGAAATATCCCAAGTGTGGTGTGCGGACCGTCAGGAGGAGCGACGGCGGCCGGCCAGGACACCGAAGGCCACACCCGCGATGCCGGCCAGGATGCCGACGATCGCCAGGATGCGGGCCGTCGTGTCGCTGCTGTCGGCGGACGCGGTCTCGGACTTCGTGTCCTCGTCGTGCCCGGCGTTCTTACCGTCCTTCGCGGACGCGTCCTTCGCGCTGCCGCCGTGGTGGTCCTCCGTCGCGGCCGACAGCTTCAGGACGGGCGCGGGGGACTCGGGCTCCGGGGCGCCCTCCTTCGGCTCCTCGATCCAGCGCACGACCTCCTTGTTGTCGTACGTCTGGAGTGCCTTGAACACCAACTGGTCGGTGTCCTCGGGCAGTCGGCCGAGGGAGACGGGGAACTGCTGGAACTCGCCCGGAGCGATCTTTCCGCCGTCCGCGGTCCACGTGATCTTGGAAGGGGCCTCGGTGATCTGCTTGCCGTGCACCTCAAGAGGCTTGGCCAGCTTGGCCTTGGTGACCACGGCCTTCCAGCCGGGGACGGGCTGCGGCATCGCGGAGGCCATCGGGTGGTCGGCCGGGAGGCTGACTTCGAGCTTCACGGTCGAGGCGTTGTCGCGCTCGTTGGGGACCTTGAAGTTGACCGTCGCGTAACCGCCCTTGGCGGCCTCGCCCTGCGGCTGCACGCTGACGTGCGCGAAGGCGGTGCCCGAGAGGAGCAGCACGGAGGAAGCGGCGATTCCGGTCGCGACAGCGATACGGGAAACGTTCATGGCTGAGGACACTCCACAGTTCAGAAGAGGTGAGTGTGTGCTGCGCACCTACGGATGCGCGGGCACCACGGCACCACTCCCGTCGAGTGGGCCGCGTCAGGCTGCCAGAGCGAGGCGGGCCGGAGGCCCGCGCCTGATCACCGTGTGCTGGAGTGCCTCACCGGCGAAGAGCACGGGAGGGGCGGACGAGGTCCGGGCAGTGTGCGGATCCACCGCGGGCGCCAATGCCAGACCGGAATGCAGCGCCCGTACGAGACAGACCGCTGCGCGCAGCGAACGCAGCCGGCCCGCCTCGGCCACCTCATGGGCCGAGTCAGCCGACAAGCGGATCAGCCGCACCAGCGCCAGATCCCCGCGCCGCAGCAGCCAGCCGGTCGCGAGCGCGGCCAGCAGATGCCCCAGCAGCATGGGGAGGGAGGGCAGCAGCTCCGGCGAAGCGACGGCGGTCTGCGCCATGTGCTCGTGGCCGAGGTGTCCGCCGGGTCCGCCCTGTCCGGGCGGGGCGATGCCGGAGGTGGTGACGATCCGCCGGGCGTCCGCGGGGCTGATCGAGGCGGCGCCCGCCCCGCACATCAGCTTCGCGGCCATCCTGATCAGTGCGTCGTCCGCCGTGGGGGCGAGGCGCAGCTGATGCTGTCCGAGCCCGAACAGGGCGTGCAGGGAAAGCTGTCCGGCGGTGAGCGCGGCGGCGATGGACGGCAGCGAGCGCACCCGTCCCGCGAACGGCGCGACCAGCGCGAACATCCCGACGAAGCCTGCCGTGAGCGTCCACCAGGGAATCGCGGCGCAGGCTGCCAGCGCATGTCCCGTCGCGGACAGCACAACGCAGACCGCGGTGAACACCGCGGCCCTCAGCAGCCGGGGACCGGCTCCGGCGCGCGCAACGGAAATGGACGACATGGCCGGGTCATCATCGCACTGTGCCCGGAGCGCCCATACAGCAGGTCCGGAAGATCCCTTTTCTGACGCGTATCGCCGCGTACACGGATCCAAGCACCGCCGCATACACCGCCGACCGAATCGTGCGCATCCGCCGAATGAGCGCAATCACATCAACTGTGTGCTTACGCACGGTGTCTTACGGCAATACGTATCGGTATGTCGAGCCGCAGCCAGGAGGCCGGAGCATGAGCATCTGGTGGTCACTCCACTTGCGGCGCGATGCCGCGAGCGTCCCGCTCGCCCGCCGCCTGTTGCTCGGCACGATGGAGACCGCGGGAGTCGATCCCGACATCTCCTACGATCTGTCGGTCGCCCTCAGCGAGGCATGCGCGAACGCAGTGGAACACGGCGGCGGTCAGGGGGCCGGCGAAGCCTCGGCGGCGTATCGCGTGACCGCGTATCTGGACGGCGAGAAGTGCCGTATCGAAGTGGCCGATTCGGGGCCCGGCTTTCCCGTCCGGCGCGGCGGGCAGTGCGCGCATGCCGCGCAACCACCGCCCCCGACCGCCGAGAGCGGCCGCGGTCTCTGTCTCATCGAGCAGCTCGCCGACCATGTTCATGTCCGCAACCGGCCCGGCCGGGGTGCGGTGGTCAGCTTCGACAAGATCCTCAAATGGCGGGAGGGCGCGCTGCTCAAGGTCTCGTGAGCAGCGCGCCCTCCTGGAGGGATGTCCGGCGTACGGGTCAGCCCTTGAGCGAGGCCATCCAGGCCTCGACCTCGTCGGCCTGCCGCGGCAGCGCCGCCGACAGATTGCGGTTGCCGTCCTCGGTCACCAGGATGTCGTCCTCGATCCGGACGCCGATGCCGCGGTACTCCTGTGGCACGCTCAGGTCGTCCGCCTGGAAGTAGAGCCCGGGCTCCACGGTCAGACACATGCCCGGCTCCAGGGTCCCGTCGACATAGGCCTCGGTGCGCGCGGCGGCGCAGTCGTGGACGTCCATGCCGAGCATGTGGCCGGTGCCGTGCAGAGTCCAGCGGCGCTGCAGACCCAGCTCCAGCACACGCTCCACCGGACCCTCGATCAGACCCCACTCGACGAGCTTCTCGGCGAGCACCCGCTGCGAGGCGTCGTGGAAGTCGCGGAACTTGGCACCCGGCTTCACGGCCGCGATGCCCGCCTCCTGGGACTCGTACACCGCGTCGTAGATCTTGCGCTGCAGCTCGTCGAAGCGGCCGTTGATCGGCAGTGTGCGCGTGATGTCCGCGGTGTAGAGGGTGTGGGTCTCCACGCCGGCGTCCAGCAGCAGCAGCTCGCCGGAGCGGACCGGTCCGTCGTTGCGCACCCAGTGCAGGGTGGTCGCGTGCGGCCCCGCGGCGCAGATCGAGCCGTATCCGATGTCGTTGCCCTCGACGCGGGCGCGCAGGAAGAAGGTGCCCTCGATGTAGCGCTCGCTGGTCGCCTCGGCCTTGTCCAGGACCCTGACGACGTCCTCGAAGCCGCGCGCGGTGGAGTCGCACGCCTTCTGGAGCTCGCCGATCTCGAACTCGTCCTTCACGGCACGCGTCTCGGAGAGGTAGACGCGCAGTTCCTCGTCGCGCTCCGCGGTGACCTTGTCGGTCAGCGCCGCCTCGATACCGGCGTCGTGGCCACGCACGGCGCGGACCGGGCCGCTCGCCTCGCGCAGCTTCTCCGGCAGCTCGCGCACGTCCTTGGCCGGGATGCCCAGCAGCTGCTCGGCCTCGGCCAGGGAGTGGCGGCGGCCGACCCACAGCTCGCCCTGGCCCGACAGCCAGAACTCGCCGTTCTCACGGTTGGAGCGCGGCAGCAGGTAGATGGTGGCCTTGTGCGCGCCGTTCTTGGGCTCCAGAACGAGGACGCCGTCCTCGGTCAGGTCGCCGGTGAGGTAGGCGTACTCGGTGGAGGCGCGGAAGGCGTACTCGGTGTCATTGGAGCGGGTCTTCAGATTGCCGGCCGGGATCACCAGGCGCTCGCCGGGAAAACGCGCCGACAGTGCGGCACGGCGGGCGGCGGTCTGCGAGGCCTGCGCGATGGGCTCCAGGTCGCGCAGCTCGGTGTCGGCCCAGCCCGTCGTCATGCTCTCGGCGAGCTCGTCGGACACGCCCGGGTACAGGCCGTTCTTACGCTGCTTGATCGGCTGCTCTTCTTCTTCCGGGGTCTCCGGGGGGAGCTCCTCGGCCACGTCTGCCTCCTGGGCCTGTCGGCCTTTCCTGATACGACACTGGACCTCCCCTGGCTTCAGCCGGGGGCGACCTCACCATCGTATGTGTGAGCGGAAGACGGCCAGGTGTCCTGTGGAAAACGTGTGAGGAATCAGTCAAAACGGGCGGCGAGCAACACCACGTCCTCACCGGTGTCGGCCTCGTCGAGACCCTCGGGCAGCACCGTGCGCAGCACATGCTCGGCGATCGCTCCCGGGTCGTCGCGCAGCGACTTCGGCACGCTCGCGGCCGCCGCGTGCAGCCGGGCGAAAGCCCGGTCCATGGGGTCACCGGTACGCCGCAGCAGCCCGTCCGTGTAGAGCAGCACCGTTTCTCCGGGCTCGGGCGAGAGCTCCACGCTCGGCGCCTCCCAGCAGGCGAGCATCCCCAGCGGCGCGGACAGGGACGTCTCGACGAACTCGGTGCGCCGCTCCCCGACCACCAGCGGCGGTGTGTGCCCGGCGCCGGCCAGCACGATCTTTCTCCCGGCGGGCTCCGCGTACGCGAAGAGCGCGGTCGCGGTGCGGGCCGGTTCCGTCAGCCGCAGCAGCAGCTCCAGATCGGACAGTACGGCGACGGGGTCCTCGCCCTCCATCACGGCGTACGCCCTAAGGGAGGCCCGCAGCCGTCCCATCGCAGCCATCGCGCTGGGACCGGAGCCGCTGACGGATCCGACCGCGAGCCCCAGCGCTCCCTCGGGCAGTGGCAGCGCGTCGTACCAGTCGCCACCGCCGCCTGGAGTCGTGCGGTGTCTGACGGCGAGCTGGACGCCGGGCACCCGGGGCAGCCGGCTGGGCAGCAGTTCCTCGGCGACGGTCGCCACTGTGGCGCGCGCCTGCTCCAGTTCGACGAGCCGGGCCAGATGCTCGGTGGCGTAGCGCATGTAGAGCCCGACCAGATGGCACTGGCGCTCCACCGGGGTGGCGGGCTCGTCGTACATCCACACGGCGGCGCCGAGCGTTCCGGCCGCTTCGGAGGCGAGCGGCACGGTGTAACTGGCGGCGTAGCCGAGGCGGAGGGCCACCTCGCGGTGGCGGGAGTCGAGCGTCTTGTCGCCGAGCAGATCGGGATGGGCGACAGCCTCGGGAGGTCCGCCTGGGCCGGGCCGTCCGTCAGGGAGGCGGCCGTCGAGGATCCGCCCGTAGGCGGTCGCGGTGCGTGGCACCGTCTCGATGTGGCCAAGTTCGGCATGGGTGAACCCGAGGCCCTTGGTGAGGGCGGGACCACGGTCCGGCTCGAAACAGTCGGCCCGTGAGGCGGCGGAGGCGGGTTCGAGGACGACCAGGCCACGCCGGGCCCCGACGAGGGCGGCACCGGCGCGCAGTAGTTCATGGAGGGCGTCGTCGAGCGAAGCGGTCCGGACCAGTCGCTCGGTGAGTTCGTGGAGGGTGGTCAGGTCGGAGACCCAGCCTGCGAGCCGGTCCTGAATCACCGCTCCGGGAGGGGCCGGTACGGCGGGGATGGCGGGCAGGGCGGCGGCAGTGTGCGTGGGGTTGGGAACCGTTGAATCGATTCCAGCCACTTTCGGCAGGTGAGAGGGGCTCATGGCAGCCGGCTTTCCGACTGGTGCGTTTCGCTCAATAGCATCGCAAACCCCCATGTCATTCTGCGCCGCTATCAATGCATCCACATGTACACGCACAAGTAAGGGGATGTCCAGCATTGGACCAGTGGGATCGGTGGTGTCTAGGTGACCTTGAACTTGGCCGAAAAATGCACCCCCTGGCGGTCAATTGAGGTCGACTGAGGGCTGTTCGGCAGGGGGGATCCTCCCAGGGCGAAGCCCGAGGGGGAGTCATTCCAAGCGGGATGGGTACCTAAACGGTGATGGCCAGGGGCAGTTGAGACCGCCCCGGAACCTGGCGACGGGCCCGGGCGTCATAACAGCCGGAGGCCGCGCCTCATCCCCGAGTGGCGGGGAAAAGTTCAGCGGGACTGCAAGCGCCAGGCGCGCGCCACCCCTCGCCACGCGTTTAATGGACTACAGCCCACGTTCGGCCCCGGGCGGCGATCCTGCCGCAGGCGAAGCGGCGGGCCGCCCATGCCACCGGCAAGGGGCGGCGATGCGCCGACTTGTACGCACAGTGAAGAGCTGCACACAAGGTGTGATGTGGTGGACCTCGGCGTTCAACGGAAAGGAACGAGCGCTCATGCGCGAGATCCTCGGAAGGCGACGCAGGCTCCGGTTCCGGCGCAAGAGGGGGCCTGTCCAGCTCGACGCGGCGCTCACCTACGCCGCCGGGTGGCAATGGCCCGTACTCCCCGGTGTGGGACTGAAAGCGGCCGGAAGTCGCGGTGACCGCGGGCGCGGCTGCGCCTGCCCCGACCCCGAGTGCGTCGTACCCGGCGCGCACCCCTTCGACCCAGGAATCCTCGCGGCGACGACGGACGAGCGGATGGTGCGCTGGTGGTGGACCAACCGGCCCACCGCTCCGATCGTGCTGGCCACCGGAGGGCGTGCGCCCTGCGCCGTCAGCCTTTCGGCGGTCGCCGGGGCGCGAGCCCTGTCGGCACTTGACCGGATGGGCACGCGGCTCGGCCCGGTTGTGGCGACGCCCACCCGGTGGTCGCTGCTTGTGGCTCCGTACACCCTCGAACGGCTCGGTGAACTTCTCTTCGTCAAGGACTGCGTGCCCAGTTCACTGCGCTTCCACGGAGAGGGCGGCTATCTCGTGCTGCCGCCTTCACAGGCCGGGACGGGACAGGTGCGCTGGGAACGCGCGCCGCTGCCCGGCTCCGCGGCTCCCTGGCTGCCGGATGTGGAGGCGGTGGTGGACGCGCTGGTCGAGGCGAGCACCAGCGCACCGGACGGCGGCAGCCGCCTCGCGTACTGACCGACTCACC
Organism: Streptomyces sp. NBC_00322; assembly: GCF_036147535.1. Taxonomy (NCBI): domain Bacteria; kingdom Bacillati; phylum Actinomycetota; class Actinomycetes; order Kitasatosporales; family Streptomycetaceae; genus Streptomyces; species Streptomyces sp. NBC_00322. The sequence continues at coordinate 4,558,088 of NZ_CP108019.1, forward strand.
GACCGCGCGTACTGCCGGCGCTACTGACAACGTGCACTGATCCGGGCCGGCTCCGTCACTCGTACGGGTAGGAGCCGGCCCGAGTTGTACGGGAATTGGGCGCGCGGCGCCCCGGGCGCACCGATTGCGTCGCTATCTTCGGCCCACCATCAACAATTTCCCGCGCAGTCGGCAGGTGGACCCATGAATCTCCGCATGATCGGGCTCTGCGCTGTCGTGGTGTTCGCCGCGCTGCTGCCGCTGGCCGCGTTCGCCGGGCCGAGCGACGGAATTTGGCCGGGATCCGGCGCTGCGCCCCTGGACGAGGCGAAGCCGAAAACCGATGCCCGGCCCGGCCTGCTGCCCGGGCTCGGCTCCGCCGAAGGGACGGGCGAAGCGCCGGGCGAAGGGGCAGGCGCTTCCGGCGCCTCCGACGCAGCCGAGCGATCGGGTGTGACGGGGGCCACTGCCCCGCAGACGTCGGCCCGATGTGGGCCGGAACTCACCTCTCCCGACGGCGTCGAGGCACAGACCTGCGTACTGAGAGAGGGGCGCGACACCTGGGCGCGTACCTACTACCGCAATGCGACGGGCGAGGAATTGAGCTCCGTACTCACTCTGATGGGGCCCGGCGGGCGCACTTTGCAGACCAACTGTGTGGTCGAGGCGGGCGACGAACCGAATGTCTGTGAGACGCCCCGTGAGCTCTCGCGCGGGCCTGTTGCGCGGTATTCGGCGGTAGCGGAGTTCGCGACTGCGGACGAGGCGGGCGAAGGGCCGCTGCTGCTGCGATCCGGGAGCAACTCGGCTGCTCCGGCTGGCCGTTGAGGAATGAGTCATTCCGCGGAAATGGAAGCGCCCGGTCGCTGGCGACGGGGGATGCACCAGCGGCCGGGCTTCTAGAACGGTAACAAGAGATCGGCGGTTCGCAAATTCGATCTCGGGTATTCGGACAACGATTTACCTGCCCGTAGGGCGAGTTGTGACTGGAGTCACCTATCGGTCGACAGAAAACGTCACTCTCAGCTCAGGGTGACTTGGCGGTTGGTGAGCCCACCGCGCGCCCGGCGCTCCTCCGCGGTCAGCGGAGCGTCCGTCTGAAGAGCCTTGGCCAGCCGCTCGGCGAGCTCGGCCGCGGGCTTCTCGCACTCCTCTGCGCCCATCCCGCTCGGCAGGTCCCAGACGGGGACCATCAGGCCGTGCGCGCGGAAGGAGCCGACCAGCCGGGTGCCCTCGCCGAGGGAAGAGGTGCCTGCGGCGTGCAGCCGGGCCAGCGCGTCGAGGAGCTGCTCCTCGGGGTGCGGCATGACCCAGCGCAGGTGGTTCTTCTCCGGGGTCTCGCACCAGTAGGCGGCGTCCACGCCGGAGAGCTTCACGGTCGGGATCGCCGCTGCGTTCGCGCGCTCCAGCGATGCGGCGACCTCGGGGGTGGCGTTCTCCGCGGAGTCCGGGACCCAGAACTCGAAGCCGGAGTGGACGACCGGCGCGAAGGCGACGCTCTCGTCGAGGAGGTCCTGAAGGCGTGGGCCGTCGGCGGGCACCCGCTGGGCGGCGACCGGGGTGCCGGGCTCGGCGCTCAGCGCACGCCGGAGCGTATCGGCGAGATCCCGGCTCAGATCGCCCGACGACGTGTCGTTCTGCAGGCCGAGCAGTACGGAGCCGTCTTCGCGGCGCAGCGCGGGCCAGGCCATCGGCAGTACGGTCGCGAGGGTCACCGAGGGCACGCCCTCGGGCAGTCCGCCCTTCACGGTCAGCTCTACGGTCGCGGCGGGCACAAGCTCGCGCAGGGCTACCCAGTCGCACTCGCCGGGCAGGCCCTCGAAGGGACGCTGGACCAGCTCGGTCACGGCGTGCGCGGCGGCCCGGCCGTGACAGGCCTTGTAGCGGCGGCCCGATCCGCACGGGCAGGGCTCGCGGGCCCCGACGACCGGAATCTCCCCGCTTTCGATCTGGGGCTTGGCGGCCTTCGTCTGGGGGCGCTTCTTGGCCATGTGTGGCTCTCTCCCGACTGCGGTGGTGCTGTGTCGGGCGCGAGCCTAGTCCTCTGTCGCCGTCACGGGGGAGCAGCGGCTCACAAGCGCGGCCTGGTGCGCCGAACCGGTGGTGCCGGTTCCGCTCCTCGTTCCGCCCCCTTCGGCCCCGGCTTCAGCGAGGTCGTCGTACGAGTCCGCGAAGTCGAAGCCGGGGCCGGCGACGCGCGTAGCGAAATCCTCGCGGCGGAGCCCTTCGGTGACGACTACCCATACTGTGACCTCACCGGCCGCACTGTCCCGGACACCCCAGTCCTGGGCGAGCGCGCTGATGATGTTGAGCCCGCGGCCACCACGCGCCGTGACCGAAGGCGTGGCCGGAACCGGTCGGGTCGGACCGCCTCCGTCCGTCACTTCCACGGTGAGCCGGCCTGCCGTGTCCACGCCCCATGCTGCCCGGATGTCGCCGTCGCCCACCTCGGCGTGGCCCAGCGGCCTGCCATGACGGCATGCGTTACTGAGAAGCTCGGAAAGGATAAGAACTGCATCGTCGACGACCGATTCGGACATCCCGCTGCGTCGCAATTGCTCCCGCATACGGTGTCTCGCCTCACCCACGCCCGCAGGGCCATGGGGTACGGCCATGCTCGACGACGTGGGCACCTCCTGTGCCACCACCAACGCCACCCCCGAGACCTCCTTTGCCCCACGCCACGGTGTGAATGCCCCAATGGACTGGACCGGAAACCGGCCAACGGCAGGCCAGTGACGCACTCGTAACGATCGAATACGGAACGAACGCGCCGGTGCACTCCCTGTCATCAGAGTTAGAGGCGACCCAACTGGGACAGGACCTGTTTGGGGCGATTGGTGATGATTGCCTCGACGCCCAGCCGGGCACAGAGCTCTACGTCCTCCGGCTCATTGACCGTCCAGACATGGACACGATGGCCCGCGCGGTGCAGCCGGGCGATATAGCCGGGGTGGTTGCGTACGATCCGCATCCCCGGTCCCGCGATCCGCGCTCCGGCCGGCAGCCGTCCGTCGCGCAGCCGCGGCGTCACGAACTGCATCAGATAGACGGTGGGCAGGTTCGGCGAGGCCGCGGAGACCCGGTGCAGCGAGCGGGCCGAGAAGCTCATGATCCGTACGGGCGAGTCGTCGGCCGTGACGGGATCGGCCAGTCCGAAGCGGCCGAGCAGCTGGATCAGCCGCTCCTCCACCTGGCCCGCCCAGCGGGTGGGGTGCTTGGTCTCGATCGCCAGCTCGATGCGCCGCCCGGAGTCGGCCACCAGCTCCAGCAGCCGCTCCAGGGTCAGTACGGAGGTGAAGGACGGGTCTCCCCAGTCGGGGCTCTCCTCGCTGTCCTTCCACGAGCCGAAGTCGAGGGCGGCGAGATCCGCGAGCTCCAGGGCGGAGACGGCGCCCCGGCCGTTGGAGGTGCGGTTGACGCGCCGGTCGTGGACACAGACGAGATGGCCGTCCGCGGTGAGCCGTACATCGCACTCGAGGGCGTCCGCGCCGTCCTCGATCGCCTTCTTGTACGCGGCGAGGGTGTGCTCGGGCGCGTCCTCGGAGGCGCCTCGGTGGGCGACGACCTGGATGTTGTGCTGTCGTGCTTGAGTCACCGCGTCATGGTGTCACCGCAACGGGGTAGGCGGGTGCCGGGGGCCGCCATGTGTCACTCGCAGGTTCGTCCGAAGGGCGTGCGATGACTGTCCGGCGGCCCTGGAGATGCGTCCGTTTTGCCGGACGTAAAGGATTACGTAGATACGCACAGGTCCCGCTTACAGTGGCCTGACGGGCTGTGGGAAAAGCTGTCCGCAGACACCTGCATAGCGCCGACGTGGAACCTGAGGAGAAACAGCTGTGAGCACCGAGAACGAGGGCAACGAGGGCACTGCGGTACCGGCCGCCCCGTCCGTACCTCCTGTGCCGGCCGCTGCTCCCGCGGGCATGCCCGCGTCCACCGAGGGAGCCGGGGCGGACCGGACGCCTCACACGAACGGGGCCACCCGAACCATCGAGCCGGCAGCGGCTGCGGTCGAGGAGCCCGGGCACTCCCCCCAGCCCGAGCCCACCACCGCGCCGCTGCCCGGTCCCGTACCTGCCGCCGCGCCGACCGGCGGCCAGCCGCAGGGAGCCGACTGGCCGCCGCCCCCGCCCGCACTCCCCTCGTACGGGAGCGGCTCCTACGGGGGCGGCTCCCACGGGAGCGGCGACAGCGGCGGCGGCCCGGTCTGGGGAGCACCCGCCCAGGTCTCGGAGCCCCCGCGCAAGCGTTCCGGCGGCCTGGTCGCCGCGGTGCTCGTGGCTGCACTCGTCGCGGGCGGCGTCGGCGGCGGCATCGGCTACTGGGCCGCCGAGCACAACGACGACGGCATCGACTCGACCACGGTCTCCGCGGCCGACACGCCCAGGGACTTCAAGCGCGAGCCGGGCACGGTCGCCGCGGTCGCGGCCAAGGCGCTGCCGAGCGTGGTCACCATCGAGGCGAAGGCGGGCGGCGCCGGCGTCGGCGAGAGCGGTGAGAGCGAGGGCGGCACGGGCACCGGCTTCGTCTACGACAAGGAAGGCCACATCCTCACGAACAACCATGTGGTGGCCTCCGCGGCCGACGGCGGCACACTGTCCGCGACCTTCTCCAACGGCAAGAAGTACGACGCCGAAGTGATCGGCCGGGCGCAGGGTTACGACGTCGCAGTACTGAAGCTGAAGAACGCGCCCTCGGGGCTGAACCCGCTGGCCCTCGGCAACTCCGAGCAGGTCGCCGTCGGCGACTCGACCATCGCGATCGGCGCGCCCTTCGGCCTCTCGAACACCGTCACCACCGGCATCATCAGCGCGAAGAACCGCCCGGTCGCCTCTGGGGACGGCTCCAGCGGCAAGAACTCGTACATGAGCGCCCTGCAGACCGACGCCTCCATCAACCCGGGCAACTCCGGCGGCCCGCTGCTCGATTCACGCGGTGCGGTCATCGGGATCAACTCCGCGATCCAGTCGGCGGGCAGCGGCCTCGGCCAGACGCAGGCGGGCTCGATCGGCCTCGGCTTCGCCATCCCGATCAACCAGGCGAAGAACGTCGCAGTACAGCTGATCAAGACGGGCAAGCCGGTCTACCCGGTGATCGGCGCCACGGTCGACATGTCGGGCAAGGACTCCGGCGCCAAGATCGCCGCCCAGAGCACGGGCGGCACCCCGGCGGTGTCCCCGAACGGCCCCGCCGCGAAGGCGGGCCTCAAGGCGGGCGACGTCATCACCCAGTTCAACGGCAAGCCGGTGGACAGCGGCCCGACGCTGATCAGCGAAATCTGGAACCACAAGCCTGGCGACAAGGTGACGCTCACGTACGAGCGCGACGGCAAGGAACACACGGCGGAGGTCGTCCTGGGCAAGCGCACGGGCGACAGCTGACCGCTGCTCCTTCGGTACGGGAGACCTCCGTACGGGGAGAGCGCGGTACGGCAGTGCTCGTTACGGGAGAACACTGCTGCGACGCACGACGCGGGGCCGGTAGTCTGTAGCCCGCTCCGCCGCAGGTGGCCGGGGCGTGGGTGGGTTGCCCGAGCGGCCTAAGGGAACGGTCTTGAAAACCGTCGTGGCAGCGATGTCACCGTGGGTTCAAATCCCACACCCACCGCGCAGGTCAGAAGCATCGCAGGTCAGAAGGGGCGCCCCCGCTCTCGGGGGCGCCCCTTCTGCGTGCACCTTGTCTCACCCTGACTCGCCCGTGTCCCAGGTTTGACCAGCACGTATGGGCCATCTGTGGGCCAAGCCAGGGCCTACCCGCCCTTGCTCAGCTCCTGCGCGATGAGCTGATTGGATCGTGATTGCTCGCCCCGGAGGATCTTGGCGTAGAAGCGGAACAGCACGGCGATGCTGTGGCCTGCCCGGCGGGCGACTTCTACCGGATCAACCCCTGACTTGATCCACAGAGACACACCGGCATGGCGAAGCGAATACGGCACTTCCGCGAGCGGGGTCGCCGCGTCCTCCTTGGACAGCACCGCAGCACGAGCGGCGTCCCACAGATCGCAGTACTCGGTGGAGCGCACCCGACCACCCTGCGCTGCACGGAACAAACGGCCGTCAGGGGTGGTCCCGTAGGTTGCGAGGTGGTCCCGCAGCATCCGCACGAGTAGGGGCGGAATGGGCACGGACCGTGTCGCCCCACGGGCCCGACGCTTGAGGCTGCGTGCCTCGTAGGAGGCGCCATCATCAGTCCAGCCTCCCCCGACTTCCGGGCGGCTCTCACCGAGCAGCAACTCGCCCCACTGCTCCGCAGCGTCCTCGGTGTCTGGGGGCAGCGTGCAGTCTGAGGCCTTGAGGGAGGCGATTTCAGCGGGGCGCATTGCCGCGTAGTACAGGCACCCGAAGAACCCCGCGAGGTGCCGCCCACGCGCCCCGGAGTCCCGTACGGCCTCGATGAAGGAGGCGGCCAGCGTCGGGCCGGGGACGTACCGGAAATCGATCTCCTCATCCGTCTCCGGTGGTGTCCAGTCGACACGGGGAAGGGGGTTGGCAGACAGGAGGCCTTTCTCAGAAACCTTCTCTACGTCATCAAGGCTTACCGCGATCTGCGACCTTAACGATCACACGGGGCGGGCAGAAACTCAGTCCGGCGCAATCGGGGGAGGGCGCATTGGCCTTATGCACGGGGTGGTTGAGGTGTCTGTCGGTCCTGGCCGTGCTGCTCGCGGGGCTGTTCTCGGGCGCAGCTCCGGCCCACGCGGCCGCCGACCCCACGGAGTGCCAGGAGTCCGTGTTCGACAAGTCCGAGGTCTCGACGGACATCCGGCTCAACGAGCACCGTTACGACACGGGCTTGATCACGTTCACGACGGTGATCGAGATTCCCGTGTCCTGGCCGCTGTACGACGGACTCATGCTGTCGCCGAAGTCAGGTTCGTACCGGAAGGCGATGCGCTGCCTCCTCGCCGACGGTGGCTGGACGGGGATCCGCGACAAGGAAGAGCGCGACGGTCTGCCGGTCGTGGTGGCCACGAAGAAGGAGACGACCGTCACGGACACCGTCCGGGTCACCCTGAACGACCGCAACAGCCATGACGTCGGCCCGTGGAAGGCCGAGCTGAACGCCACTGGATATCATCTGACACTGAATGCGCCGCCGGCGCTGCGGCGGGCGTCCTGGGACGTGAGGCTGGAGCGGGACGGAAACAACATCCTCGCCCCCCGCCCGAAACCTCTCCACCTGACGGACGACGCAACGTACACGTGGGAGAACGTGCACGGTGCTCAGGGACCGGAGCTGACCATTACCCTCGATGCGCCCTGGCGCATCCGGATGGTCGCCAAGATAGGTCAGTACCCGGCGAACATCGTCATCTGTGGAGTGCAGGCATTCGGCGTCCTGATCGTCTTCCTTCCGTTCCTGATCTCCCGGGTCCGTGAACGCGGGCGGCATCCGGTCGTGCCGCACCTGCCCACTCTGACCGTGGCCGTCGTCCTGCAGCTCGTGATCGCGCTGCTGAACGCCCTGGACTTCGGCGTGTTCGACATCCTGTCCGAGAAGACGGACATGAACGCCGTATTGTTCGGCGACGCGGATCTCTCGTCTGCCTACCAGGGAGCGATCGCCGCGGCCTGGATGGCCGTCGCCGTGGCGATGTTCCATCTGGGAGTCCTGCGGCATGTGGCGCGGGTGTGGGTGTCCCTGGTACTGGGCGCGGGCGTAGCGGCGGCCGCCGTGGTCTTCTACCGCGTCGGCCCGCGGGCGGAAGTCGTCCTCGCTCTGGACGGTGTCCTGTCGCTGCTGGTGTTCGCCGGAACCGCGGGAGTCTGCCTCGCGGCGTGGCGGGCCGCCCGGGGCCAGGTCACGCGGTGGCAGCACGCCGGGGTCGCGCTGGGCATCGGCGCCCTGGCCGCGGCGCTCACGCTGGGCAGTTTCCTGAAGAACATCATCAACACCCAGCGGCACCAGCGATGGCTGCTGGACGACCCCTCCGTGGACCTGGACTTCGACCTACTCAACTATCCGTCGTACCTGTGTGCCGCGCTGGTGTTCACGTGGTGGCTCGCCGTGCTGGCGGCTTCGGTGCCTGTCCTCAAGAACCTGCCTCCAGGACGCACTCGGCCGTCCGTCCGCCTGCTCGTCGTCGTGCTGGGCGGGATAGCCCTCGAGGACTGGCCGGACTGGTACGCGGGCGTACCCGTGTCACTCATCCCGCTGACCACCACGGTGGTCCTGCTGATCGGCATAAGGATCAACAAGTCCCACGTGCTGCTCACCAAGCGCCTGGGAGCGCCGTCGTCCGGCACCACACCGCCGGGCGACACACTTGGCGAACTCGTCGCGCGGAGCTCGCCGTCGACGCTGGCGGACCTGCGGGCCACGGCCCTGGCCTACCACTCGCTGGAACAGGAGGGCCGCAAGCTCGACGCAGCCTGGAACGGCGCCTCGGACATGGACGCGGAGGCCTATCACCAGAAGCGCGGGAGCATCGAGCGTGAACTCGACCGGCTGTCCGACTGGCCCCCGCCGACCAATGCCGCCACCAGTGGCAGGCTCCGCATCCGGCGCGGCCGCCGCCGCAACGGCAACGCAGTGGGCCGGCTGCCAGCCGGCGTCACACCCGTCGACGTGGCCATGTGCCTCGGCCCGTCCACGACGCCGTGGCAGAACGGCCTGCGGGCGTCCCTATACATGACGATCATGAGCTTGCCCGTCGTGCTGTACCTGTACAAGGAGGACTACGACCCCTCCTGGTGGACCAGCCAGTTCACCCAGTGGTTCGGTCCCCTATGGCTCGTGTACTGGGTGCTCATCCCGCCACTGGCCTGGGCCTCGAGCGGTTTCCTCCTGGGCTTCTTCTGGCACGAACTTCCCGGCAGGCGGGGCCCGGTGAAAATACTACCCATCGCGCTCGCGTACGTGATCGCGATGCTGGTGGACAGCTTCGTCCGCTACGCGCTGGACCAGACCGCCGCGAACTACCAGTGGGGCGTCACCGGTCTGCTGACGATCGCCCTGACCATCACCAGCGTCACGATGGACGCCAACACCCTGCGCGCACAGCGCCCCTCGTGGGCGACGTCGTGGAGCCCGCTGGCCTCCGTCTACCGCCTCGGAGCTGCCCAGACCGGCGTGGCGCTCGTCATCGCACAGGTGGCGGCCATCGTCAGCCTGTGGCTACAACTGCGCAACGGCATGGATTCCGGAGGCGGGGAGAGCGGATCTCCGACGGAGGGCAAGTAGGCGCCTGCGAGCCGTCCTACACCCACGTATCCAGCCACATCCGCAAAGGCCCGCGCACGGCGCGGGCTCGCGCCGCCTCGACGACAGCCTGCACGGTAGCGGGCACGAGATAGGAGATAACCTCTGGGGCCGGGGCGGTGGGTTCCACGGCTTTAGCCCCGCGCTCCTCCGGCAGTGCCTGCTGGGGCCGTAACCGACCGGAATAACCGCCGGAGACCGATCCGCCTGGAGTACGGATCAGGTGGCTGTGGGCCATGCGTGGGCCAACAGGTCGCCCCGACCAGCCGCTGTATGACACTTCGCAGGTCAGGGCCAACGTGAGACAAACATCCACGACGCTCTTGAAAACCGTCGTGGCAGCGATGTCACCGTGGGTTCAAATCCCACACCCACCGCAGCAGGTCAGAAGGGGTGCCACTCTCCGGAGCGGCACCCCTTCTGCATGAACCTGTCTCACCCTGGCTCGCCGGTTTCCCAGCTTTGACCAGCGCGTGCGGCCAACCTGCGGCCAGGATTCACGAGCCCCCTTGCCACCTGCCCCGGCCTCGGTGCTCGGGAAAGCTGGTGCACACTTGCGCCGTGGATCATACGAATCACCACCTGGAGGCTGTGGTCGACGCGCTCGTCCGGGCCGGCAACCGCTTCCGTCCCCGCCCGCCCGGCAAGGGCGCAGGCCCGTTCTGGACGACACAAGGCGGCCCGGTGTGCTACATGGAGGCACCGATCGACTTCGCGGTCGCCAGGGGTGTACCGGACCAGCCTGCGGAACTTCGATTCCATGAGGACATCGACCCGATCTTCTGTCCCCTGTGCTGGACACCGATCAACGGACCGGGCTACCGCCCCCAGACAGTCTGGGACACCGGACATATGACCCTCGATGCCAAGGTCGACGACCGTAGTCCGGATGCTTGAAGCGGCGTTCGCAGGTGGCTGATCGCATTGATCACGAATCCAACTGAGCGGCTTCGCGGGTCCCGAGCCTTGGTTCACCGCCCCTGTGTCTCGCCCCCGTGCTCCGCCAACCCCTGCTCGATCAGCGCGTTCATTTTCGCTTCCTCGCCGTCCAGCACCTTGGTGTAGTAGCGCTGAAGCACAGCGACGCTCTGACCGGCCCGGCGGGCGGTCTCGGCCAGGCTCACCCCGGAGCGAAGCCAGGACGACACGCAGGCGTGCCGCAGGTCGTACGGGATGGCAGCGAGTGGAGATGCGATCTGCGCTGGCGTCAGAGCCTTGCGGCGCGCTTCCTTCCACACAGCGCCGTACTCCTGTGACCGCACCGGACCTCCGCGTACGGCGCTGAACAGTCGCCCTTCGGGGGTCGCCACGAACGCGTCCAAATGAGCCCGCAGGATGGCGACCAGCACGGGCGGGATTGGCACCGGTCGGACCGCGCGGCGAGCCCGGTGCTTCAACTGGCGTTCCTCGTAAGGCTTGCGCAATGAGCTACCAGCAGCGCGACCAGATCGAGCGGCGCATCCGCGCGGCCATCGATCGGTTGTTGGCCGGGCAGATCCCGCTCGGCGGCGCCTGCGACGTCAAGACGCTCGCCCGTGAGGCAGGCATCTCCCGCGCATCCCTCTACCGGACCTGGGGCCACCTCAAGGACGAATTCGAGAAGCGGCGGGCAGCCGCCTGGGCTGCGGGCCGGCAGCCCGACCCGCGCGAGGCCCGCATCGTCCGGCTACGTGATCTCAACCAGCGGCTCACCGGCAAACTCGCCCGCACCCACACCGAGCTGACGCAGCTCAAGGAGCGTCACCAGCACCTGCTGTCGGTCCTGGCGGCCATGGACGACGAGGTTCAGCGGCTTCGCCGCCGCTCAGTACGTCCGCTGCGGTCCCGGATCATCGGCAGGGGGGACGAAGCCAAGGGCGTCGTCCCCCCCTGCCCCGCCGCTGATGTCACACCAGTGTGATCAGCAGGGCGGAGATCAGCAGCGCAGTCTGGTGGAGGGCCTGGTCAGTTGACTGCACTGACTCGGGGATCGGCTCGACCGGTGGCGGCGGTTAGGCTGGGGCAGTGAACCGCACCGATCGCCTGTATGCGCTGGTCGAGGAGCTTCGAGCGGTAGCGCCCCGGCCGCGCAGTGCTCCGTGGCTGGCACGGCGGTTCGAGGTCAGCGTGCGCACCGTAGAGCGGGATCTCGAAGCGTTGAGGCAGTCGGGCCTGCCGATCCGCAGTGACTCCGGTCGGGCTGGTGGATACAGCCTGGACCGGGACCGTACGCTGCCGCCCGTGACACTCAGCGCCACTGAGGCCCTCGCCGTCAGCGTCGCGCTTCGCACAGCGGCGTCCACGCCGTTCGCGGCAGCCGCACACCGCGCCGGTCAGAAGGTGCTGGCAGTGCTGCCCGCCGACGTGCGACAGCGGGAGGAAGCGCTCGCGCGGCTGGTGTACCGGGTCGGGGACCACGCGCCTGGCCAGAGCGGCAAGTTGAGCGAGATCATCGTCGAGGCAGTGGTCTCCGGACATGTCCTGCACCTCACCTATGCCGACCGGGCTGGCGCGGCAACAACGCGCGACGTCGAGCCGTTGGGCCTCCTGTGGGGACCCAGTGGCTGGTATCTGGCGGCGTGGTGCCGGCTGCGGTCAGCGGTCCGAGGCTTCCAGCTCGACCGGATCACCTCGTTGGAACTGTCGGACGAACGAGTGGCATCCCGGGAACCGCAGTGGAGGGCCGAGTTGAAGCGCTTGGATGCCGAACCTTTCGCTCTGTGATCTGAAACACCGACAGGACGGTGTCGCGAGGGGCCGCAATGCTGTTCACCATGGACAACGAGAAGCGCATGATCACGTGGTGCCGCATGTGGAACGAGGACCCCTCCCTGGCGTACGGCCTGATGTCCGACGATTGCGTGCAGTGGTCGGATCACGGAGCCAGCCTGGACACGGTGGTCGGCCCGCACGAGCAGGAACAGTTCGTCACCGGGTACCGCGCGCGCCACGTGAACGTCTTCAGCCCGCGAGTACTCGTCGACGCCGGTGACCGATTCGCCTACCTGTGGGATGTGAGGAAGGCCGACGGTCAGGTACTGACCGGCATCGACGTCAACATTCTCACGGACGACCGCATACGGGAGAACTGGACGTTCGTGGCGGAGCGGCGTTGTGAGCAATCCGATCCAGAACCCGATGCGGCCCCTCGGACCGACCCTGCCACGATCGAGGACCTGTGCCACCACTGGGTTCAGCTTCGCAACGGCCGGGCCGAGCTGGCCACGGACGTGGTGACGGACGACTTCGACCTGTTCTCGGGCGCCGGACCGTGTGGCGATGCGCACGGCCCCTCCGAGTTGGCCGACCTGATCGAGCGACAGGCCAAGACCAACTACCCGCCCGCCATCAGGATCCACCGGCAGCCCGTCGTCGACCCCGCGCGAAGGTACGTAGCGTTTCTCTGGACGGCCGAAACCAGGGCTGACGGTACCTCGGTCGGCGGCGTCGACCTCCTGACAGTGCGCTCCGGCCGGTTCGCACGCGCGTGGTCCCTGACGGGGACTCGTCCATTCCGGTACTGAAGCCCGTGCCCACGCCACCTGGTGGACGCAATATCGGTGGTCGCGTCTGTGTGTCCATTTCGGCACCGTAGGCGTGGATGCCGACCCAAGGTGGTGGTGAGTTGCGAATTCGTACGCCGGCCGTGACGACCCGTTCCTGAACCTCCCGGTCAGCCTGGCGTTCGCCTGCCAAGCCATTGGTGCAGAGAAGATCAGTGAGATACACGCCGTTCATCCCGGCCGTCTTTAGCTCGGCAACCCCTTGAAGCCGACGTGCGCGTGGACCGGATTGCTGCCCGCTCAGGGCCTGTCACCAGGCGATATGGGCCATGCGTGGGCCGGCGGGGCCGCTGGTCCAGGGAACAGGACAGAGTCGTCCTACCCGAGATGCGTGAAGGGCGACGCCTCGCGAACGCAGTGGCTGGCGGCTACTCCTCGGCTACGGCTTCGAGAACTCGCCCGAGCGCTGCCGACTGCGTCGAATGGCCTTGCGTAGAGGCGGTGCAGGCTCTCAAGATCGTGCCGGACCGTCAGATCCAGCCGACCGATGTTCGCACCGCCGGGTATGTCGCGCTCGCGCAGGATCTGGCGGCGGATCATGTCCCACGCCAGGCAGGCGTCGAATCCGCCTTTCGCCATGCGCACGCCTCAACTCAACACGTCCACAAAGTAGTTGACAGGTGATCCAGGGCGACGCTTTGATCTAGCACTCGTAACGACCCGACATCTACAGGGGGAACGCTTGATGAAGCGCAGCACGGTAGCAAAGGCCGGTATGGCTCTCGCGGCGAGCGTCATCATCGTCGGGGGCATGGCGGGCTCGGCCTCCGCAAGCGGAAGCAATGTGACCATCTCCCGGACCTGGGGCACGGCGACCTTTACGACCTACGGCGACGAGCTGAAGGTGAAGGACCTGTCCGCGGACGGCTACAGCGTGCAGGCCAAGATCCAGCGCTGGCAGAAGGTCAACATCGACGCGTGGAGCTGGGTGGATCACCGGACCGGCTGCTACGACACGACCACCAAGAACGACACGACCGACGGCTACTCGATCTGCAACTACGACCTGACCGAGAACGACACGGTCCGGGTCTGCATCGTCCGCTCGAAGGACGGCGTCCGCTACGGCGACTGGATCTGCAGCGCCGAGACGCAGGCCTGATTCCTGCCGCCCTTCGCGCCCCCGCCCGCCCTTGCCGCGTGCGGCCGCGGGCGCGCTGGGCGCAGGACACATTGGAGTCGTCCACCTCGTTTCCCAGCCGGAAACCGGCGGTGATCCCGACATGCAGTACTGCATTGCTTGGACAGGCAGCGGCAATGAGACCGGCCGCAACGGTGCGCTTCTCTTGAAGGCACCTGGGTATCAGTGCGGTGCCACTCTGGCAGGCGCCATCGACGTGCAAGCTGTACACCCGGATGGTGAGTCAAGCGTGTTCTACGACGCCCCTCAAGAGTGCGCTTCCCTTTACCCGGGGACCCGCCTTACCTATCCAGCGATCCTTGACTACAGCGGTCTCGACGAAGAGGTGCCGTCGGCTTATGTCTGTCTGACAGAACGCACCGGCGGGTGACGAGCGAAGCAACATGTCGCCCACCAGGCTCAACGGGCGCAGGAGCGGAGCAGACCGGCGAGCGTCAGGAACCAGGCTGCGACCGCGGTCCAGAGAAGGGCACGCCCGACTGTGTCGAGCCAGGGGATGTCCGTGGCGGTGGAGACTGAGAGGGTGGCGACGGCGGTAATGCCCATGGGAAAGACCGTGGACCAGCGACGGATGTCGTAGTGCAGGCGGGGGCGGGCCAGTTCGGCGGTGAGGAGGACGGCGTGCCAGGCGAGGGCGAGGGCGAGCAGGACCAGGGTGGTGGTGCGGAGCGCTTCGTGGGCGGACCCGGTCCAGAGTGGGGAGAGGATCAGCTTTGAGCCGGCCAGGGATGAGATCGCGAGCGCGCCGGATGCGATCCACTGGTCTCCGGCACCGCGCCAGATCTGCCGGAAGTCGTAGCGGGTGAGGGCTTCGAGGTAGAGCGCGAGGCCCAGGCAGAAAAGGACGAGCGCCGCCCACGTCAGCCAGTCGCCGGCGCCGGCCAGGACGAGGGTGCCGGCGAGGACGGCGAGAGACTGCGTCGCGACGCACACCAGGAACACGGACCCGGGTATCGGGCGCTTCCAGTGCCGGGCGACGGCGGTCAGCAGACCGGGCCAGAGTGCGGAGGCCAGCGCGAGCAGGGCGGCGGCGAGATGATGCAGGCCGGCGAGTGAACTCCGGGTGCCGAGAAGGGCGGTGGCGGCGACGGCGGTCAGCGCGGGCGGTGTGTCGGCCTCGGCGAACCAGCGCGGCCGGTCCCGGACCAGTCGGAAGCCGACGTCGAGGGCGAGCACCAGCCAGAGCGCCCCGGCCAGCGCGAAGGCCACCGCCGACAGGACGGTATAGCCGATCAGTAGCAGGCCGACGGACAGGGCGCCGGTGGCCAAGACCGCGCCCCCGGCCGCGGGGTGAACCACCGGTGGGGAGAAAGGGGCTGTGCGGGGACGGGCGGTCACGTCTTGCAGTCTTCCGTCCCGCACAGTTCCTCGCGCCCTTGGACACGCGTGCCTACGCTGCGGGGGGAGCGACGACTGCTCGCATCGGGCGCGGATGACCCGCGTCGAGCTGACCCGCGCGCTCGCTGCCGAAGCGTTGCTGGAGCAGTTTGGGGCCGTAAGGCCCGAGTGCCCGCCGACGACCGGTGGTGTGTACGACTTCACCCACGGGCCGCGGGCTGGTGAGGACTGGGACTTCCCCGACTTGCAGCGCGACCTCCGCAGCCTGGGTGTCACAGTCCCAGGGAAATGGCCCATCGGGTGAGTTCGGCCGTGCTGTTTATGTTGAGCTTGGCCCGGATACGGCGGAGATAGGTGTCGACCGTGTGCTTGGAGAGCCCCATCTGGCGGGCCGCTTGCAGGTAGGTGCACCCTGAGGCGATATGCCGAAGGGTCTCCAGCTCACGCGGGGCCAGCACAGGTGCGGGGGCTTCCGTATGCACCGTGGTGGGTGCGAAGCGCATGGGATTTCCTCCGACGAATCGGCTCGGTCATCACTGCTCACACCCTCGGAAGCAGTGGATAAATGCCTGAATGCTGCATTTTGTCCGCTTTCGAAAAGGCTGCCTGGGTGACTTCATGACCGTGTCCGCTGACTGTCACAGGGGTGTCACAGGCCACCTCCACAGGCGCGCCACCGGAGCGATCATCGTGGTCCCGGCCGGCGGGGCCCGGCGGTGAAAGCCGTCGGGGCGGCGCTGTTCCTGAGCGGCCCGTCGCGTCATGAGACAGGCATGGGCAGGGCTCGTCGTGACGGCGCCGGGTTGGTACTCCATGCCCCTGAGGATCATGCTTGTCAGGAGGGCCCGGCCGTGCAGGTTCCCGAAGGGCGAGATGAGCGCCGATGGAGCGAATTCCTACCCCTCCCGGTGACCAGGCGCAGGCGGACGCCTTGCCGGAGTCGGCCTACACGGCCACGGCCACCGTCAACGAGCAGGGCATCGTGACGGGGTGGAGTGAGGGAGCCCGGAGGCTGCTGGGCTACGCACCCTCGGAGGTCGTGGGCCACCGGGCCGCGCGGCTGCTCTGCGATGACATCGATGAGAGAGCGCTGCAGGATGCGGCCGGGCGGGAGAGGTGGAGCGGCACCGTGGCGCTGCGGCACCGGGACGGTCACCGGCTCGAGCAGCGAATGCTCGTGCACCGCCCCAGGCCGGACGGCCCGGTCGCCGAGTGGCTGGTGGTGTCCGCCGTGGCGGGCCAGCCGCGCACGCCCGGAGACGAGGCGCTGGGGGAATGGGCCTTTCGCCAGTCCCCCAGCCTCCTGGCGGTCTTCGATGCGGACCTGCGGCTGGTGCGGGCCAACGCCGGCATGGAGCGCGCACTGTCCCTCACCGAGGACCAGATGCGCGGGCTGCGCCTGCCGGACCTCGCGCCGCATCCCGTGAGCGATCAGGCCGAGGCGAAGATGCGCCTGGCGCTGGACAGCGGCGAGGTGCAGCACGTAGAGGCCTACATCCGCCCCACGGGTGTCAGCGCGGAGCACGGCTGGTCGACCACGCTGGCTCCGCTGAAAGACCCCGACGGCCGGGTGCGCGCCGTATGCCTGTCGGCGCACGACACGCTGCAGGAGCACCTCGCCCGGCAGCGAATGCTCCTGCTGAACGAAGCCGGAGCCCGCATCGGCACCACCCCGGACGTCCAGCGCACCGCGCAGGAACTGGCCGACGTCGCCGTCCCCCGCCTCGCGGACTTCGCCGCCATCGACCTGCTGGATGCCGTCCAGCGCGGTGGCGAGGTGCTCCCCGTCCCGGCGGCCGGTCCCCTCACCATGGACCGCGCCGCTGTGCGGTCGGTCCTCGACGACGACGTCTCCCCCTTCGCGGCGGGAGAACCCTCCCGCTACCCTGCGTCGTCACCGGTGGCCCAGTGCCTGGCCCAGGGCCATGGCGCCCTGTACGAAGTGAGCGACCCGGCCGTCGCCCGGTGGGCGGCCCAGGACCCCCAAGCCGCCGCCTGGATCCGCGAGGCGGGAACCCACTCGGTGATGGTGGTGCCGATGCGGGCGCACGGCAGCACGCTCGGCGTGGCCCTCTTCAGCCGTCACCAGCGCCCGGAGCCTTTCGAACCGGACGACCTGTGGCTGGCCGAGGAACTCACGGCCATAGCGGCCGTCAGCATCCACAGCGCCCGCCGCCGCCCCCGGGAACGCACCACAACCATGACCCTGCAGCGCAGCCTGCTCCCGCAGACGCTGCCCGATCAGGGAGCCTTGGATGTCGCCACCCGCTACCTGCCCGCCGACAGCCGGGCCGGCGTGGGCGGCGACTGGTTCGATGTGATCCCGCTGTCCGGCATGCGGGTGGCCCTCGTCGTGGGCGATGTGGTCGGCCACGGCATCCGTGCCTCCGCCACCATGGGCAGGCTGCGCACCGCGGTGCGCACCCTGGCCGACGTCGACCTGCCGCCCGACGAACTGCTCACCCATCTCGACGACCTCGTCATCCACCTGTCCGCCGACGAGGGCGGCACGGAAGGCGCCGCCGAGAGCGCCGGAGGCATCGGCACCACCTGCCTGTACGCGGTCTACGACCCGGTCTCCCGCCGCTGCACCCTCGCCCGGGCCGGCCACCCCCCGCCCGCGGTGGTCACCCCGGACGGCGCCGTCCGCTTCCTCGACGTCCCGGCCGGACCACCCCTGGGCCTGGGCGGCCTGCCGTTCGAGACCTTCGAGACCGAGTTGCCCGAGGGCAGCCTGATCGCCCTCTACACCGACGGTGTGCTCGAAGTCCGCGACCACGACATCGATGACTCACTGGACAAGATGTTCGCCGCCCTCGCCCGCCCCGCCAAGACGCTGGACATGGTCTGCGAGAGGATCCTCACCTCCATGCTGACCCACAGCCCCGACGACGACATCGCCCTGCTCATCGCCCGCACCCGGGCCCTTGACGCCGACCGGGTCGCCACCTGGGACCTGGCCTTTGACCCCGCCATCGTCGCCCAGGCACGCCGGCACGCCACCGACAAACTGACCACCTGGCAGCTGGACGACGCCGCGTTCATCACCGAACTCGTCGTCAGCGAACTAGTCACCAACGCCATCCGCTACGGCCGGCCGCCCATCCAGCTGCGCCTGATCCACGACGACAGCACCCTCATCTGTGAGGTCTTCGACTCCAGCAGCACCGCCCCGCACATGCGCCGCGCCCGGACCTTCGACGAAGGAGGACGGGGCCTCCTTCTGGTCGGCCAGCTCGCCCAGCGCTGGGGCACCCGGCACGCCCCCACCGGCAAAACCGTCTGGGCCGAACAGTTCCTCACCACCGATTGAAGCCCCCGGCCCCAGACCCTCGACGCAGCACGCGGCCCTTGCCCACCACGACCTGCACACCCGGGCGGCCCCATCCGTGCGCGGTCCCCTTCCCCGCGCATGCGGCGCTGATGGCGATCGCCCAGGGAGCCAGGCTGGGGCGACCCAAACACTGCCAGGCCTCCTGGACATGAGCGCTTCTTCCCTTATCAAGGGGCGAGGAGACCGACAAGGCGACGGGGTGAAGGCTGTGAAGGCCTCCACCCCGTCGCGCCTGGCGTCGCGGCCCGGGCGTCAGGAACCCGTCCGGTCCATCGGCGAGGGCCGGCCACCGGGTGTCACCGCGGTTACCGCCATCGCTACCCGCGCCCTACACGGCCGGGACCGGGGCCGGGACCGGGGCCGGGGGGACCGGGGCCGGGGGGACCGGGGCCGGGGCCGCCGGGACAGGCACCACCGGGACCGGCTTCGGCTTGGCGGGGAGCTGCTTAACAGGCGGCTCCACCGGGGGCGGGGCCGGCTTCGCGGGGTCCGGCTTCGCGGGGTCCGGCTTCGCGGGGTCCGGCTTCGCGGGGTCCGGCTTCGCGGGGTCCGGCTTCGCGGGGTCCGGCTTCGCGGGGTCCGGCTTCGCGGGGTCCGGCTTCGCGGGGTCCGGCTTCGCGGGGTCCGGCTTGGTCTTCTCGACCTCGTGCTCGTCCTTCCAGTGATCCTTGTCCTTGGTATTCCAGTGATCCTTGTGGTGCTTCTCCCAGTAGTGGTAGTCGTTGTAGGTGTCCCAGAAGTACCACTTGTGGTGGTACTTCACCACGTAGTAGCACTTGTAATGGTCGTCCCAGTAGAACTTGTGGTGCTTGCTCCAGCAGAACTGCTTCTTGTTCTTCTTGTGCTTATTGGGCTTGTTGTGGTGCTTGCTCCAGCAGTAGTTCTTGTGGTGCTTGTCCTTATGCCCTGGGGTCATGGTCCCGACCGACGTGCCGGACGTCGGGGCCGCCGTTGCGGCGGTGGCCGGCAGGATGACGCCTCCGGCGACCACAACGGCAGACGCCACAGCCGTAGCGAGGCTGAGCCGACGCTTGGGATTGGTGCCCTTACGCTTGCGGATAATGCGAGTCACGATTCCTCCTGATGGTGAAAGGCACTTTCACGTGCCCCGGGGCCTTGTTTTCCTTCCGGTGTTTCCGGTGAGGCCCGCACTTCAAGTAGGCCCGCATCGTCCAACCGGGTCATGTTCCGAGGGCTCGGGACTTGACGGATTCAAAGACGCCAGGTAAGGGCGCGGAGGTAATACGCCAGCGCCGCCTCCGCTCCTGCAGAAAGCGACCTCTCGTCCGCAGCAGCACCGTCAGGCAAAACACTGCCGAAGTCCTACTCTCCGTGAATTCGCGATGTCGCGCGGGCTCAGCCCCAATTGAAAGCGCGGATCTTGCGCAGGCCGGGCCGAGGTCTGGGGCGCAGCCAGGACAGGTGACGGACGGTCAACCAGCCGTGGTCGGCAAATGAACTGTCTTGTACCGCAGGCCAGATACGTGTTGAGACGGTCCCAGAGGCCCGCCGAGCTTCTGGTGGGCGACGACTCGCAGGTCACGGCGCCGATCGGCTCCGACCGCCGCCGCGGTCCTAACAGGTCATCCATTTCGCCCGGCGGCGCAGGCAGCGAGGCAGTCGCCTGATCGGGCGGACAAGTCCCAGGGGGCGTGCCTCGGGCGTCGCCGTGGAGCTCGCAGTCGGGCTCCTCCTCCTGGTCGGTGGCCCGGTAGTGGTACGCGTCCGGCCACCAGTCGTCGTCCAGCCAGTCGTCGTCCTCGTCACCGCCCTCGCTCAGTACCCGGTCGGTGCCCCGCCACCTGCTGTGGTCGCCGATGCTCCTGAGGACGTGGAAACGCTGCTGCTCGTCCAGCGCCGCGAGGGACGGATGCAACTCCGCTCGGGTCCGGTCACCCAGCGGGTCCTCGCATGCCGTGCGGGCGCGGACCGCCTGGTGGGCATCGTCGGCGAACCAGAGCGCCGTCAAGCCCGCGGCGGCCGCGGCGGCGGCGGCCCATTCCAGGACGCCGTGCGGGCGCGCCATCACCAGCAGCACGGCCGCCAGGCACCAGAAACTCAGCAGCAGGGTGACGCCCATGCAGGCGCAGCAGGCCAGCAGCTGCCGCCCCTCGCCGTCCGGCATGCGGGGAATCTCGGGCAGCAGGTCGTCCCGCTCGCTCCGGTACGCGCTGCGCCGCGCCACGTACTCCTCGTTGCACCAGTCGATCCAGCCGATCGACACCGGCTCGGGATCGTGCCGGCGCACGGCCTCCAGCAGGGCGGCGGGCAGCGGATGGGCGGGCGTCCGGCCGGGGTCGCGGCCGGCCTCGTCGGGAGCGCCGCCCCTTCCCCGTCGATGTCGACGTACCCGCCGAGCAGCAGCTCGGCGGCGGCCGCCTCGGTCGCCCGGGACTCCATCGCGGCGGCGTGGTACGGCTCGAGGTCCAGGGCGGCGACCAGCCCGAGGATCTCGCGCCGGATCCGGGCCCGGCGCCGCCACCGGAGGCCGATGGCCCCGTACACGGCGGCGGCCACAGTGAACACCGATGCGGCAAGGACGAGTTGGAGCACGCCCCGAGGCTACGGCCGCGGGCGCCGGAGCCGACATGGGATTTTCGGCACGTCGGCATGATCCGCCGTACCTCTGGGGTCACGGTGTATCGAGACTTGCGAGAGCGTGCCGGATCGCCGCAAGAGCTTCCTCGTTGGTGGCGTTGAGCTGCTTGGCGGCAGCCGCGTAACTGCTTGCGTGTTCCGCTAGCTTCGCTTTGACGTCGGTAGTGGCCGCCGGGGCGACGACCTGGGTGCCAGAACCTCGGCGGCTCTTTACGAGGCCCGCAGTCTCCAGTTCGCGGTACGCCCGCACAACGGTGCGATTGACACACTTGGCTGCAGTGCCGGGGCGCGCGTGGTGGCCAACTCGGCGCGTATGTGATGGACACCGCGACTGCTGCGGGCCGCGACGGACGGCTCCAGTGACGTGACCATGATCAGCTAGGGTGACGGGCGCCCCGGTGCCGAAGCTCGGCGCTGGGTCGTTGGTTCCGGCGAGGCTCAGGAACTCTCGACGAAGCGGACGGACCAGGCGTAGCCGCTCAAGCCGTTGTGTGGGACCCGCCGGACTTCTCTGACCTCGCAGCCGTCGTGGGCGTACTTGCGGGCGAATCGGTCGAGGCGCTGCTCGTCGGTGAGATCCTCCATGGACAGCGGTGCTCCGACGACGAGGTCTTCGTGAAGGACTGTCTGCGGCGCGGCATCGTCCGAGCAGGCCGAGCAATGGTGCGTTTTGGGTAGGGCCATAGGATCAGTGTCCTCCTCATCTGGACGCCCCGAATCCCGACGCCCCGACGTTCACAGCGCACTCGGCCGGACCGCGCGGGCCCGCAGGTTCCGTTTGGCTCTTGATGGTCCCCGGCCGCCTTCGCGTATCTGGGCAGCTCGCCGCGGCGAGCTGGTGGGAGCTGCATGCCGAGGCATCAGCGCCCGGCACCACCGCATGCTGTGACGCTCCCGTTGCCGGAACTATGGGCTCCGTCACAGCCGTTGTGATCTTGTCCTGGTGCACTCGACGGATGGTGTTGCTGCTCCTGCTGTTCATCCCGCTCGGGCTCGTCGCTGCCTTGGCCTTCGTCGGCTACGGCTTCGGCACCCTGGGCCGGACCAGCCACCGGCGGGCCGACCGCGAGGTATGGCTCCGGAGCCTTGCCGCGATTCTCGGTGCCGTCGCGGCTGCCCTGTATACGTGGGGCCTGCTCCATCTCGCCGGAACGGTCATCGAGGCAGAGGACGGCGGCGCCGATTCGTCACCGCTTCGGCCCTGCCGGACACCGGGCCAGTGGGAGCGAGCGCTGAGCGTCGTCGACTACACCGTGGACTACGTGCCCCTCAGGTTCGTGTGCGAGACGAAGGGCGGAGGAAGCTACGCCGCCGAGTCCGTTCCCGGCTACATCAACCCGGCCGTGCTGGGCTCCGTGCTGGCCGCCGCCGCATGCGCCGGCGGCGCGGCCCTCGAATCGAAGCGCCGCGCCGGGGAAGACCCGGCCGTGTGATGCGGGAAGGCCTCGGCCCCCGGCTCGCCTCGGTGCTCAACTGCCTCCCGCGCCGCTGTCGAAGTGCTGTCCCTTCTTACAGAGCCGCCCTCGACAGGCAATCCGCGCGGAACGGACTTACGGTCGAGCAGTAGACGCTGCACCGGGATGCGGAGCATCATCTTCCGCCCGTTGATCCTCGTTCGACACCAACAGGAGACGACCCTGCCATGGCCACAGCATCTGAAACCCCGGTACTGGACACCCTCGCCGCGATGACGGTCGACTCGGTTGAGCGGTGCGGGCTGACCCCGGACATGTTCATGCTCACCCGCATCGCGGCCCTCGCCGCCTCGGACGCTCCGCCGATTTCCTACGTCGCCAACATCGACCCCGCCATCCAGGCGGGTATGACCGCCGACCAGCTGCAGGACGTACTGGTCGCCATCGCCCCCATCGTGGGTACAGCCCGTGTCATGACGGCAGCGGGCAACATCGCCCAAGCACTCGGCATCGCGATCGCCGTCGCCGATGCCGAGGCCCAGGGCTGAGCGCTGAGACATCGCCCCAGGTCTGGAGCACCACCGCACGTTGCGTGACGAATCGGCCCCGGACCGGTCAACGAAGCCGGTCCGGGCCGTTCGCGTGTCCCGGCCCGCCGCGATTCACGGTTGGGCAGGTTCGAAGCCGGCGAGCATCTGCTCGAGTGCCTGCTGGTCCGGGCCGACGAAGGGGTCCGCGCCCGGGGCGGCCTCGATGGTGTCGAGCATCGGCCCCGCCAGTGGGGACGCGGGCGGCAGATGGGTGCAGAGGACCAGTTCGGGGGCCATGGTGCGCAGGGGCTGGACCGTGGCAAGGTATTTGTCCTTGTCGACCACGCGGACCCAGGGGCTGTCGACCGTGGCCCACAGCAGTTGGGCGTCGTGCAGATCCCCGGCGGGTACGGCGCCGACGTCGTCGGCGACGGCCAGTTCCGCGCTCGGCATGTGTGCGCCGAAGCAGTCGGAGCTGAAGCAGGTCGCCGAGCGGTCGTCGTAGAAGCCGACGGTGCCGGGGTTGTCGAACAGCGGCGGCCGGAACGCCCTGAGGGTGCGGTCGCCGGCGTCCAGGGCCTGGCCCGGGTTGACCAGGCAGACGCGGTCGAGGGGCAGGGGCCGCTCGGTGGACATGATGCCCGCGCCGATGAAGGTGGTCACCACGCGTGCCTTGGGCGCCGCGGCGAGCAGGTCGAACAGGCCGCCGGTGTGGTCGCGGTCGGGGTGGGTGAGCCAGATCCAGCGACGTCGGCGGGCGATGGCGGGTCCCGCTACCCGTTCACCCGACCTATTCGCCCGACCCGTTCACGGGACCTGTTCAGTAGCGGCGCCCCGAGGTGAGCCGTTCCGCCGAGGCGATCGTCGCGCGGGCCTCCCGTTCGGTCAGGCCCGCGTGGACCGCCGCCTCGGTGAGGGCGTCCGCGAGCTCGTCGCCGAAGCCGTTCTCGTAGGCGCGGCAGGCCGCCCAGAACAGCCGGGTGTTGCGCTGGCCCTCGTGCGCGGCGAGGACGAACTGGACCAGGCCGTTGCCCTGCGCCGGGCGGGCCGGGCCGGCCTGTGTGGGGTGGTGGGGGCGTGCGGGGGGTGTCACGAGGCGCAGGAGTGCGCGGGGGCAGGGTGCGGGGGAGAGCTCGGCCGAGCCGGGGGCGAGGCGGTAGGCGCCGTGGGCGCTGACCGACCCGGGACCGACGAGATAGCCGCCCGCGCCGCGTACGTCGATGCCGGGGGCGAGCCTGCTCGCGGAATTCGGGACGACGATGTCGGGCGGGCCGGTAAGCCAGAGGTGGCGGCCGCCGCTCGGGGTCAGGACGGTGACCGTCTCGGGGATGGTGAAGAGGTGGCGCAGGGCCAGGTCCTGGAGCGCGGCGACGGAGTCGGCCGAGGACTTGGTGTCGAGGTCGATGCCGATCAGATGGTGCGGCGGCCGGCCGCACGCGATGCCGTAGCCGGTGGCCCAGGGGGCGGCGGCGAAGAGGGCGCGGACACCTGCGGGGTCGGTGGTGGCGTCGTGGACGCCGTGGCCGGGGAGGCCGCATTCGCCGCGGCACAGGACCGGCTCGGCCTCCCCCCGGTGAGGGGAGCGCAGGGCGGGGAGCTTGCTGGGGGACAGGGGAATGACGGGGAGCCCGCGCTCCGCGGCGGAGAGAGCGTGGGCGAGGGCCAGGGTGGCGCTCTGCCGGTCGGTGGTGGCCATGCCTCTATGTTCGTACAGGTGTTCGAAGAAGGGAAGAGGGGGCCGTCTCGGCGCACACGGGGGGGATGGCCGAAAATATGCCGTAAACGCTTCCTTCCTTGCCCTGCCTGGGTTTCGTGGTGTGCGCGGGCCTGAGCTGGGGTTTTGTGGGCGCGAAGGGGGTTTATCGACATGTCCTCACACTTGAGGGGGAATTGGGAGGTCCGGGGTGGTTCGCCGGGGATTCCCTGGGCAACTCTGATCTCGCGACGTCGTGACCACGATCCCGGGCGGTCGGCCAACTGCCTTGGAACAAGCCGTATTTCTGCAGTTCCAGTTCATGGAGGAAATGACATGGCATGCATCCGTACCGCCCGCGCTTTCGCCGCCGTCGCTGCCCTGCCCCTCGCTGCCGCACTCTTCTCGGGTGTCGCCCAGGCCGACAATGGCGCCTTCGCGGACGACGGATCGAACGCGGCGGTGGGCTCGATCATCGGCAGCGGAGTCGCCGGCGACAACTGGGGAAATTCGACCACCACCCAACAGGTGGCGAACGGAGCCGGAGCGTCCAACCAGAACAGCACCGCCAGTGTGAGCGGCTCCGGCTTCACGATGATCGACCAGTCCCATGCGGTGGTGAACTTCACGGATCTGTGGTGGTGACCGGCCCGATGGGGGGTTCGACCGAGGGGTGAACGACGGCCTGCGCGGCGGTGCTTCGGTGCCGTCGCGCAGGCTGTTGTGCGTACGGAGGCATTCGCGAGAGCGGCCGGGGCTGCGGCCGACCTTGACAGGGCACACGTATCTGACGGACAGTCAGAAACCCTGATCCGTACGCCCGGGAGGCGGCCGCCGTGCACCTCGCCCCGACGGAGCGGCAGCAGCAGCTGCGCGCCGAACTTCGCTCGTACTTCCGAGAACTGATGCCGGACGGACCGCCGCCCGCCGCCGACGAGCCGGGCCGCAGGCGGCTGCTGCGACGCATCGGGGCGGACGGGATGCTCGGTCTCGGCTGGCCCGTGGAGTACGGAGGCCAGGGGCGCGGCCCCGACGAGCAGTTCGTCTTCTTCGACGAGGCGTACCGCGCCGGTGCGCCCGTCTCCATGGTGACCCTGAACACCGTCGGTCCGACCCTGATGAAGTACGGCACCGAACAGCAGAGGTCCTACTTTCTGCCGCGCATCCTCAGCGGCGACCTCGTCTTCGCGATCGGCTACAGCGAGCCGGAGGCAGGGACGGACCTCGCCTCGCTGCGTACGCGCGCCCTCCGGGACGGCGAATCCTGGGTCGTCGACGGACAGAAGGTCTTCACCAGCAACGCCCAGAACGCCGACTGGATCTGGCTCGCCTGCCGTACGGACCCGCAGGCGCCCAAACACAAGGGCATCTCGATCATCCTGGTCCCGACCAACGCGCCGGGCTTCTCGTGGACGCCGATCGAGACGGTGGGCGGCCTCGCCACGACGTCGACGTACTACGACGGGATACGGGTACCCGCCGCGAACCTCGTCGGCGAGGAGAACGGCGGCTGGGGACTGATCACCAACCAGCTCAACCACGAGCGGGTGGCGCTCGCGGCGATCGGAATGCAGGCCGAGGATTTCTACGCGGCGGTGCTGGAGCGGGCGCGTACACCCGATCCGGTGACGGGTGAGCGCCGGATTGACGTGCCGTGGGTCCAATTCAGAGCGGCCGAAGTACATGCCCGGCTCGCGGCAACGCGCCTGCTCAACTGGCGTTTGGTGGGGGATGTGGGGGCGGGCCGACTGGCCCCCGGCGACGCGAGCGGCGTGAAGTTCGCGGGAACTGAATCCGCGGTCGAGGCGTATCGCATGTGCCAGGAAATCACGGGGGAAGCGGGGCTGATCCGGGCCGGCTCGCCCGGCTCGCTCGACATCGGTGCCGGGGAGCGTCCGCTGGGGGACGGGGAACTGGAGCGGATGAACAGGGCGGCACAGATCAACACCTTCGGGGGCGGGGTGAGCGAGGTGCAGCGGGAGATCGTCGCGACGATGCGACTCGGCATGAGGAGGGGGAAGCGGTGACGGACCTGTATGAGCGGTTGAAGGCGTACGAGGGGCGGGCGGCCACCACCTCGGGCGTCGGCAAGGACCTGGTCAACGAGCCCATGATCAGGCACTGGTGCGAGGCGATGGGGGACACCAACCCCGCCTACAGCGGGCCCGACGCCATAGCGCCGCCGACGATGCTGCAGGCCTGGACGATGGGCGGTCTCTCGGGGCACACGGACCGGTCGGCGGCGCACGACGAGCTGTTCGGACTGCTCGACGAGGCGGGCTATACCTCGGTCGTCGCTACCGACTGCGAGCAGGAGTATCTGCGGCCGCTGAGGCCCGGGGACCGGATCACCTTCGACGCGGTGATCGAGTCGGTGTCGGAGCTCAAGACGACGAAGCTGGGGGCCGGCCACTTCGTCACGACACGCATGGACGTGAGGGCCGACGGCGAACCGGCCGGGACGCATCGCTTCCGGATCCTCAAGTACGCCCCGGCCCGGCGGAAACCGAAGCCCCCCACGGCCAGACGACCACGGCCGGTGATCAACCGGGACAACTCCGGATTCTGGGAGGGGGTGGCCGCACACAAACTGCTCATCCAGCGGTGCGGCGGATGCGGGACGCTGCGCCTGCCCTGGCTGCCGGGATGCGGGGCGTGCGGCTCGGCGGAATGGGACACGGTCGAGGCGGGCGGCGCCGGGGCGGTCTACTCGTACGTGGTGATGCACCACCCGCCCTTCCCGGCTTTTGACCCGCCCTACGCGGTGGGGCTGATCGAACTGGCCGAGGGCGTCCGCATGGTCAGCAATGTGGTCGGCGTGCCGTACGACAAGGTGCGGATCGGGATGCCCGTACGGCTCGAATTCCTGCGGGTGGACGAGGAGTTGGAGCTGCCGGTCTTCAGTGGTGCTCAAGGGGGTGCGGGCTGATGGACTTCACGCCCACGCAGGAGCAGACGGCCGCGCGGGACCTGGCGGCTCGGATATTCGGCGACCTCTCCACTCATGAGCGGCTGGTCGCCGCCGGGACCGGTACGGACGCGGAGTTGTGGAAGGCGCTGTGTGCGGCGGGCCTTCCGGGGGCCGCCGAGGACATAGGTCTGCTCGGTCTTGTGCTGCTTCTGGAGGAGCAGGGACGGACCACCGCTCAGGTGCCCTTCGCCGCGACCTGCGTCTACGGAGTGCTGGCGGTGGCCGCGCACGGCACGGACGAGCAGCGGGCCCGGCTGCTGCCCGCGCTCGGCGACGGCACGGCGGTGGCGACCGGGGCGTTCCCGGCACGCGGCGGCATACAGGTCTTGGCGCCGGGCCGGCTGAACGGCTCGGTGCCGCTCGTGCCCTGGCTGCGGGACGCCACGCACGTACTGGTTCCGGATGGCGACCGGGCGCTCTGGCTCGTACGGACCGCGGATGCGGAGGTGACGGACGTGGAGACCATGGCGCCCTGGGCGGCGGGACGGCTCGTGCTGTCCGGCACCCCGGGCGAGCGGCTGGGCGGGCCCGGTGCGTACGAGTCCGTATTCGCCCTGGGCCGTACCGCGTTCGCGGGACTGCAGGCCGGGGTGTGCGCGGGCTCGCTCGCCCGGGCCGTCGAACACACCTCGGCCCGCGAACAGTTCGGGCGTCCGCTCTCCACCAACCAGGGCGTGCTGCTGCGCGCCGCCGACGCGTACATGGACACCGAGGCGATACGGGTCACGGCCTACGAGGCCGCCTGGAGGCTGGACGAGGGGCTCGACGCCGCCGCCGAGGTGCTGACCGCCGCCTGGTGGGCCGCCGAGGCCGGCCGGCGCGTCGTCCACGCCGGGCAGCATCTGCACGGCGGGACCGGTGCCGACCTGGACCATCCGGTCCACCGGCACTTCCTGTGGGGCCGCCAGCTGGACGCCTACCTCGGCTGCGGTCCGGAACTCCTCGCCGAACTCGGCCAGTTGCTCGCAAAGGAGCCCGTAACCGCGCAGGAGCCCGTACTGACCAAGGAGCCCGTACGTGAAAGCCGGTGACGAACTCCCGCCGCTCACCATCCCCATCACCCGCACCCTGATCGTCGCCGGAGCCGTGGCCTCGCGCGACTACCAGGACGTGCATCACGACACGGAGCTCGCGAAGGAGAGGGGATCCCCGGACATCTTCATGAACATCCTGACGACCAACGGCCTGGTCGGGCGGTACATCACCGACTGCCTCGGGGAGCGTGCCGTACTCCGCAAGGTCGCCATCCGGCTCGGCGCGCCCAACTACCCGGGAGACACGATGGTGTTGAGCGGTACGGTCGCCTCCGTCGAGGGCGGCACCGCCGAAGTGCGGGTCGTCGGCGCCAACGGCATCGGCAACCACGTCACAGGCACGGTGACCGTGAGCCTCGCACCGAGCCCGGAGGGCGCCCTATGAGCATCCGCAGCCGGGACACGCTCGGGAGCAGGGCGGCCGTCGTGGGCATAGGGGCGACCGAGTTCTCCAAGGACTCCGGCCGCAGCGAACTGAAGCTGGCCGTCGAGGCGGTGCGTGCCGCACTCGACGACGCCGGCCTCTCCCCGGCCGACGTCGACGGCCTGGTGACCTTCACCATGGACACCAGCCCGGAGATCACCGTCGCCCAGGCGGCGGGCATCGGCGAGCTGTCCTTCTTCTCCCGTATTCACTACGGAGGCGGCGCGGCCTGCGCCACCGTGCAGCAGGCGGCGCTCGCGGTCGCCTCCGGGATCGCCGAAGTCGTCGTCTGCTACCGGGCGTTCAACGAACGGTCCGGTCGGCGCTTCGGCTCCGGGGTGCAGCAACGCGAGCCGTCCGCCGAGGGCACGGCGCTCGGCTGGAACCTCCCCTTCGGGCTGCTCACCCCCGCCTCCTGGGTCGCCATGGCCGCGCAGCGCTATCTGCATTCGTACGGGCTGACGCCCGACGCGTTCGGCCATGTCGCCGTCACCGACCGCCGTCACGCGGCGAAGAACCCTGCCGCGTACTTCTACGGGAAGCCGATCACCCTCGCCGACCATGCCGCGTCGCGCTGGATCGTCGAGCCGCTGCGTCTCCTGGACTGCTGCCAGGAGACCGACGGCGGTCAGGCGATCGTCGTCACCAGCGCCGAGCGGGCCCGTGATCTGCGGCAGCCGCCGGCGGTGATCGTCGCGGCAGCGCAGGGTGCGGGCCGGGCTCAGGAGCAGATGACCAGCTTCTATCGCGACGATCTCACCGGGCTGCCCGAGATGGGTGTTGTGGCCCGGCAGCTCTGGGCGACGTCCGGGCTCGCCCCCGGCGATATCGACGTCGGCATCATCTATGACCATTTCACCCCGTTTGTGCTGATGCAGTTGGAGGAGTTCGGGTTCTGCGAGCCCGGCGAGGCCGCGGAGTTCGTGGCCGCGGACGCGCTGCCGCTCAATACCCATGGCGGGCAGCTCGGCGAGGCGTATCTGCACGGGATGAACGGCATCGCGGAGGCGGTCAGACAGCTGCGCGGCACCTCGGTGAACCAGATACCGGGCGCGTCCAGGGCGCTTGTCACCGCGGGCACCGGCGTGCCCACATCCGGGCTCGTCCTGGGCGCGGAGGGCTGAGGGATGGCTGAAGGACGGCTTGCGGCGGCTTGCGGCGGCTTGCGGGCCGAGGCGAAGCCGCAGCTGCCCGTATCCCAGCGTCAGGGTGTCCTCCACCTTCAGGAGGTGGGGGCAGCACCACCCGTACAACCTGAGGCGGACACCGCTTCGGGACCTGGGGCCGATCCGCGACCGTAGTGCCCGCTCCTAGCGTGGACCTATGACCACGCCAGTCTGCACAAGCGCTTCGAAGGCCGCCGCACCGGCGGCCTCGTACACGCCGAACGCGCGCTATGCGACCTACTCATCGTTTTCGTCGTACGTACGGGCGCGGGGGCCCGTGCTGCTGCGAACAGCCCGCTCGCTCACCGCGAACCCGAGCGACGCCGAGGACCTGCTGCAGACCGCGCTCACGAAGACATATGTCGCGTGGGAGCGGATCGAGGACCACCGGGCGCTCGACGGCTATGTGCGCCGCGCACTGCTCAACACCCGCACCTCGCAGTGGCGCAAGCGCAAGGTCGACGAGTTCGCGTGCGACGAGTTGCCCGAGCCCGAGACCGTGCCCACGCCCGATCCCGCCGAGCAGCAGGTGCTGCACGACGCGATGTGGCGCGCCGTGATGAAACTGCCGGACCGGCAGCGGGCGATGGTGGTGCTGCGGTACTACGAGGATCTCAGCGAGGCCCAGACGGCCGAGGTGCTCGGGGTTTCCGTCGGCACGGTCAAGAGCGCGGTGTCGCGGGCGCTCGGCAAGCTCCGCGAGGACCCGGAGCTGGCGCCCGTACGCTGACCGGCCCCGGCCCGGCCCCGTCTCCCGTGCCCGCTCCGCGGCCGCGCCCGCACCCCTCCCGTCTCACCTGTTTCCGCAGTCCCTGCTGTTTCCGCACTGATCTTCCGGCGCCGATTGATTACCTCCGGGTAGTGACATACCAATCGGTATGTGAGCAGAATCTTCCCACCCTTACTGCCACGTAGCGCTAGCGCCCACCGGGAGGACGCCGTGCTGAGCACCATGCAGGACGTACCGCTGACTGTGAGCCGCATCCTTCAGCATGGGATGACGATCCACGGGAAGTCACAGATCACGACCTGGACAGGAGAGGCCGAGCCGCAGCGCCGGAGCTTCGCGGAAGTCGGCGAGCGGGCGAGCCGCCTGGCCAACGCCCTGCGCGACGAGCTCGGAATCGACGGCGACCAGCGCGTCGCCACCCTGATGTGGAACAACGCGGAGCATGTCGAGGCGTACTTCGCGATTCCCTCCATGGGCGCCGTACTGCACACCCTGAACCTCCGCCTGCCCGCGGAGCAGCTGGTGTGGATCGTCAACCACGCCGCCGACCGGGCCGTCATCGTCAACGGCTCCCTGCTGCCGCTCCTCGCGCCGCTTCTGCCGCACCTGCCGACGATCGAGCACATCGTCGTCTCCGGCCCCGGGGACCGTGCGCTGCTCGACGGCGTGCAGGCGCGGGTGCACGAGTACGAGGAGCTGATCGCCGGCCGTCCGAGCACGTACGACTGGCCGCAGCTGGACGAGCGCTCCGCCGCCGCCATGTGTTACACCTCCGGCACCACCGGCGACCCCAAGGGTGTCGTCTACTCCCACCGTTCCATCTACCTGCACTCCATGCAGGTCAACATGACCGAGTCGATGGGGCTGACGGACCGGGACACGACCCTCGTCGTGGTCCCGCAGTTCCACGTCAACGCCTGGGGCCTGCCGCACGCCACGTTCATGACCGGCATCAACATGCTGATGCCCGACCGTTTCCTGCAGCCCGCCCCCCTCGCCGAGATGATCGAGCGCGAGCAGCCCTCGCACGCCGCGGCCGTCCCCACCATCTGGCAGGGTCTGCTCGCGGAGGTCACCGCCAACCCGCGGGACCTGAGCTCCATGAAGCAGGTCACCATCGGCGGCGCGGCCTGCCCGCCGTCCCTGATGGAGGCGTACGACAAGCTGGGTGTGCGGCTCTGCCACGCCTGGGGCATGACGGAGACCTCCCCGCTCGGCACGATGGCTCACCCCCCGGCCGGGCTCAGCGCGGAGGAGGAGTGGCCCTACCGCGTCACCCAGGGCCGTTTCCCGGCGGGTGTCGAGGGGCGGCTGGTCGGCCCCGGCGGCGAGATCCTGGCCTGGGACGGCGAGTCGGCCGGTGAGCTGGAGGTGCGCGGCAGCTGGATCGCGGGCGCGTACTACGGCGGCGCGGGCGGCGAGGACTTCAGGCCCGAGGACAAGTTCAGCGAGGACGGCTGGCTGAAGACCGGCGACGTCGGTGTGATCAGCAGCGACGGCTTCCTGACGCTGACCGACCGGGCGAAGGACGTCATCAAGTCCGGCGGCGAGTGGATCTCCAGCGTCGATCTGGAGAACGCGCTGATGGCACACCCGGAGGTCGCCGAGGCGGCCGTGGTCGCGGTCCCGGACGCCAAGTGGGGCGAGCGGCCGCTGGCGACCGTGGTACTCAAGGAGGGGTCGACCGCGGACTACGAGTCGCTGAAGGCCTTCCTCGCCGAGAAGATCGCGAAGTGGCAGGTGCCGGAGCGCTGGGCGGTGATCCCGGCCGTTCCGAAGACGAGCGTCGGCAAGTTCGACAAGAAGGTGATCCGCAAGCAGTACGCGGACGGCGAGCTGGACGTCACGGAGCTGTAGCCGGGCGGAGCCGCAGGAGCTGCAGTACGCGTACGGAAGGGGGCGGCGGCCACAACCGCCGCCCCTTTCGCGCTAGTTCGTACCGATCTTCGCCAGCAGATCGACGATGCGTGCCTGCACCTCGCTGCTCGTGGAGCGTTCGGCGAGGAAGAGCACCGTCTCTCCCGACGAGAGCCGCGGCAGCTCCGCGCGGTCGAGGCCCGCCGAGGTGTAGACGACCAGCGGGGTGCGGTTCAGCTGTCCGTTCGCCCGCAGCCAGTCGATGATCCCGGCCCTGCGGCGGCGTACCTGCATCAGGTCCATCACCACCAGGTTCGGCCGCATCTGGGAGGCGAGCGTGACCGCGTCCGTGTCCGCCCCGGCGCGCGCGACCTGCATACCGCGGCGCTCCAGCGTCGCCGACAGCGCGAGCGCGATCTCCTCGTGCTCCTCGATCAACAGCACGCGCGGAGGGTGCTGTTCGCTGTCGCGCGGGGCCAGCGCCTTGAGCAGTACGGCAGGATCCGCGCCGTACGCGGCCTCCCGCGTCGCCTGCCCCAGCCCCGCCGTCACCAGCACCGGAACCTCCGCCGCCACCGCGGCCTGGCGCAGCGACTGCAGGGCCGTCCGGGTGATCGGGCCGGTCAGCGGGTCGACGAAGAGCGCCGCCGGGAAGGCCGCGATCTGCGCGTCGACCTCCTCGCGCGAGTGCACGACCACCGGGCGGTAGCCGCGGTCGCTCAGCGCCTGCTGGGTGGAGACATCGGGAGCGGGCCAGACAAGGAGACGGCGCGGGTTGTCCAGCGGCTCAGGGGGCAGTTCGTCGTCGACGGGCTGCGGCTGCGGCCGGTTGGCCACCTCGACCGCGCCGCCCGGGCCGTCCAGCGGCTCGGGGCCCTCCGCGCCCTCGTCGGGGGCACCGATCGCGTACGCCCGGCCCTCGGTCCGCTCGGCCGGCATCAGCGAACCGGTCTGCGCCGGGCCCTGCGGGTGCTGACGGGCGGATGATTCGGAACGCTCGCCGTCCGGGGGCGTGGCCAGCTTGCGGCGACGGCCGGAGCCGAGTGTCTGGTTCTGCTTCTCGGCGATCTGCTGCGAGAACGGCACGCCCTGCCCCAGCGTGCGCACACTGAAGGCCCGTCCCTGTGAGGCGTCGGCAGGAACAGGGGCCTCGGCCGGAACCGGAGCCTCGGCGGGCAGCGGCTGCGCGGCGCGCGAGGCGGCGGGACCGTCGGCGGGCACGGGCAGCGGCATCGATACGGAACCGGCGGCCGCGACCGTCTGGCCAGGGCTCAGGGTCGGGCTTTGCGCGGGCGCGGGCGCGGACGGCTGCGCGGCCTCGTCGACGGCCGCCGCATGGTGGCCGGTCGAGTCGTCGGAGACGAGGGCCGCGAGGCCGCTGCCTGCGGTGCCGTTCTCGGCCCAGTCCGGCTGTACGGCAGGCTGGGACAGGGACTCGGCGACGGGCTGGGTGTCCGGCTGCACCGCAGACGGCTCGGGTGTCTCTTCGGGCAGAGGCTGAGCCTCCTGGCGTGCCCTGCGCCGGCCCGTCGGCTCCGGATGCTGCTGCGGCGGTGTGTGGTGCTGGGTGCCCGGCTCGGTGCCCACGGCGTCGTGCCTGCCCGGCAGCGAGGCATCGGCCTCACCCGCCGTCGGTGGAATCCGGTCGGCCTCGGCAGGCGGGAGCGCGAACGCCGTGCGCCCGGCCTCCACCTCGGCCGGCGCGGTCGCCAGCGCCCGCCTGGCGCGCCGCCCGGCAGCCGGAGCAGGGGCGGCAGCGGGGGCCGCGGTCGCGGTCGGAGCCGCGGGCAGCTGGGGCATCGCGCCATCGGGGCGCCGCGCACGCCGCCCGGAGGGGCCCGTTCCCTGCGGGGCGACGGGCACGCCCTGCGGCGGCACCGTCTCGCCGAGCGCCGCGCGCCCGGTCGAGGCCGCGCCCTCCGCGGCCGTCACCACCGAACCCTCGGAAGGCCGGGGAGCCGCTCCCGCGGCGACCGCGACAGCCTGCTCGGCGGGGCTCGGCCGCCCGCGCCGCCGCCCGGTCCCGCCGCTCCCCGAACCACTCTCCTCGCCCGAATCCTGAGCGGGGATCTGCTCCTGCTGCGGCTCTCCCGGATGACCCCTGCGGCGGCCCGTCGGCTGCGTGGCCGCCGGGACCTCCACGGCCACGGGGCTCTCCAGGAAGGCATCCGTGGAGGCCCGCCGCGCGCGCCGCCGCCCGCCCCCGCCGGTCGTGGCGGGCGAGGTCTGCTGTTCCGGCACAGCGAGCGCACCGGCCTCGGGATCCGGTGCCGGGGCAGCCGTCACCGTCCCCGAGCCCTCGCCCAGCGGCACCTCCAGGACGTACGCGCTGCCGCTCATCCCCGGCACCTCGTGCGTCTGCAGCACCCCGCCGTGGGCCCGTACGATCCCGCGCACGATCGGCTCGTGCACCGGGTCTCCCCCGGCGAACGGCCCGCGTACCTCGATCCGTACGACATCACCGCGCTGCGCCGCCGCCACGACGACCGTCGAGTCCACATACCCGCCGCCCGGAACCACCCGGGCCTTGCCGGTCGAGTCGACCCCGGCCACGTCCGCGACGAGATGCGCGAGCGCCGTCGCCAGACGCCCCGCGTCCACCTCGGCCTCTATCGGCGGCGAGTGCACCGCGAACTGCGCCCGCCCCGGACCGATCAGCTCGATCGCGCCCTCGACACCGGCCGCAACGACCCCGTCGAGCAGCACCTTGGCCTTGTGCAGCTCCTCCGCGCCCGTGTCGAGCCGCTGATAGCTCAGGACATTGTCGACAAGCGTCGTCATCCGGGCATATCCGGCGGCCAGATGATGCAGGATCTGATTGGCCTCGGGCCACAGCTGCCCGGCCGGATCGGCGGCCAGCGTGCCCAGTTCGGCGCGCAGTTCCTCCAGCGGCCCGCGCAGCGACTCACCCAGTACGGCGGTCAGCTGGGCATGCCGGGCGGCCAGCTCCTCGAACCGGTCGGTCCGCTCCTCGATCTCGGCGGCGTAGCGCTCCGACTTGTCCGCGAGCTCCGCCGAGAGCCGCTCGGTCGTCTCCGCGATCTCGGCCCTCAG
The DNA here is from genome assembly GCF_036147535.1 of Streptomyces sp. NBC_00322. Taxonomy (NCBI): domain Bacteria; kingdom Bacillati; phylum Actinomycetota; class Actinomycetes; order Kitasatosporales; family Streptomycetaceae; genus Streptomyces; species Streptomyces sp. NBC_00322. The sequence continues at coordinate 4,594,098 of NZ_CP108019.1, forward strand.
CCGCTCGGTCGTCTGCGCCAGCTCCGCCGCGTGCTGCTCCGCCTGCTCCTCGTAGGGGCGCCGGTCGGTGAAGGTCATCACCGCGCCGACGAGCTGGTCCCCGTCCCGTACCGGCGCGGTCGTCAGATCGACCGACACCTTCGAACCGTTCTTCGTCCACAGCACCTGCCCGCGCACCCGGTGCTTGCGACCGGACTTGAGGGTGTCCGCGAGCGGCGACCCCTCGTACGGGAAGGGCTCGCCGTCCGCGCGCGAGTGCAGGATCAGCGGATGCAGCTCCTGGCCGCCGAGGTCGCTCGCCCGGAACCCGAGGATCTGCGCGGCGGCCGGATTGACGAGCACGACGCGCCCATCCGTGTCCGTACCGACGACACCCTCGGACGCGGCCCGCAGGATCATCTCGGTCTGGCGCTGCGAACGCGCCAGCTCCGCCTCGGTGTCCACGGTCCCCGACAGATCACGTACGACGAGCATCAGCAGCTCGTCACCGGTGTAGCCGCCGCCGTACGAGTCGTACGCCTCGCGCCCGTCCTCGAGGCTCGCGCTGGTGACCTCGACCGGGAACTCACTGCCGTCCGTACGCCGCGCGATCATCCGCGCGGGCTTGGTGCGGCCCCGCTCGTCGGCCGCCTCGGGCCGACGCATCGAGCCCGGGATCAGCCGGGAGTCGAACGAGGGCAGCAGATCGAGCAGCCCGCGCCCGACGAGTGCGGTGCCCGCGCTCTCGAAGAGTTCGAGGGCGATGGTGTTGGCGTTGACGACTGTGCCATTGCAGTTGACGAGCACGAGCCCGTCCGGGAGCGCGTCGAGTATGGCTGCGAGGCGAGCAGCGCCTCGGGATGGCCTGCTGCTCACGACGACGGTTCCTCCCTGACCTACTGCATGGTGCGGACGGCCGGTCCCATCCTGCCCCTCGGGCTTCAGCCTGTCACTGGAGGGAGTCTAAAGGCAGCGGATGTGCGGGAGGCGGCGGATGAGGGGGAGCTCTCACCAAGGTTGTGTGCACACGGCCTACGCCCTGGGCCTATGACCTGGTGTTCGGCAGTACGGGTTCCATGGTCTGCCATCGCGAGATTTCGCAGCCGTTGGTCCGGCTGAAGGTGGCGTCCACCTGCCGGCCCTGCCAGGTGCCGGTGATGTGCGCGGTCTCGGGGCCGCCCATCTGCTCCGTACACATCTGGTCCTGCGGCACCGGCGCGAACGGGTCCTCCCCCTGCAGCGCCAACTCGTCCAGCCGGTCGCAGGCCTCCTGCGCCGCCGGGTGGTCACCGCCGGTGGGCCCGCACAAGAGCTCGTACCTCCCGTCGGTCCGCGCGGTCTCGGAGACGGTCACGGTCAGCTGGTCCCCGGCCGGCGCGGACAGCAGCGGCAACGGCAGCGGAAGGGGCGAGGCCCCGGCGGCGGGGACGGCGGCGGCCAGCGCGGCGGCGGAGGCGGTTGCGATGAGGACGATGCGGCGCAGCATGGAAACTCCTGGAGCTCGAGAGTCACGGTTCCACCCGGGGCGCGGGGCCCCGGCATCTTTAACGCTCCGTGGGCCGCGGCGTTGCGCAACCGGAGAAGCGCTTTGCTCTGTGGCCCGCGTGCCTAGTACCGTGGACAGCGATTGGTGACACCCCACCGGGCTGTGTCATCATCTGCACGCACCACTCGCGCCCGCGCGGGTGAGCTGGAGGCGTCGCCTAGTCCGGTCTATGGCGCCGCACTGCTAATGCGGTTTGGGTCTTAAAGCCCATCGAGGGTTCAAATCCCTCCGCCTCCGCCAGTTGATCACCGAAGCCCCGTCCTGATGGCCGGGGCTTCGGGTTGTTCAGGGCCGCTTCGCGGGGGTGCTTCAGAGGCGTTTCTGCGGCGTTTTCGCAGGTCAGGTGGGGTGTGCTTAACGGATTTCACCTGACGGCGCGGGTCATGTAATGTTGTTCCCGCAACGCCGACCGGGCAGAAAAGCCCGGGACGCACAAGCACTCGTAGCTTAACGGATAGAGCATCTGACTACGGATCAGAAGGTTGCAGGTTCGAATCCTGCCGAGTGCACACTGCTCAGAGGCCCCCCGGAGAAATCCGGGGGGCCTCTTGCGTTGCCGCGAACGCTGCCGGGGATGTGGTCACGGTGGACTGCGGTGGCCGGTGGCCGGTGGCCGGTTCGAGGTCGTGCGGCGTGGCGGTTTCCGGTGGTGGCCCTGCCGCCTGGCGTCGGCCTGGACGAGGTCGAAGCCGGCATGGACGTGTGGGCCGATCGGGTTGCCGGTGCCGAGTGGTGGTGCGGAAATCTCGGCGAAGCGGTGGAGGAGCCGGGAGCCTGACCGGGTTGGGGTTCTGGTCGAGGAGGCGTGCGGAGTGCGGGAACTCGCGATCATCGAGGCGCCCTCCGTCCTCGGGCTGCGGCCGACCGGGGTTGAGGAGCTGTCGCAGGCGCTGCTCGGGGCCGGGCTGGTGGAGGGGCTTGGGGCCGTGCGGGGCGGGCGGGTTGAGCCGCCGGCGTACGAGGCGAGGCGCGATCGCGAGAGCGGGGTGCTCAATTCGGGTGGTATTGCGCGGTACTCCAGCGCACTCGCCGACACCGTGGGTGGCGTCCTTGACCGTGGGCTGTTTCCCGTCGTCCTCGGCGGGGACTGCAGCATCCTGCTCGGCAATCTCCTCGCGCTCCGGCGACGGGGGCGGTACGGACTGCTCTTCCTCGACGGGCACACCGACTTCTATCAACCGTCCGCGGAGCCGGCCGGTGAGGTGGCGTCGATGGAGCTCGCGCTGGCGACGGGGCGCGGGCCGCGGGTGCTTGCCGATCTGGAAGGGCTGGGGCCGTTGGTGCGGGACGAGGATGTCGTCGCCCTCGGGTTCCGCGATGCCGGCGAGTCCGCAGAGGCCGGGATGCAGGCGCTGCCGCCGCAGTTGTGCGCGGTCGATCTCGACGGCGTGCGGGCTGTCGGGGCCGCGGCGGCGGCGCGGGGCGCCGTCGGGCGGCTCGGCGAGTACTGGGTGCACCTCGATGTGGATGTGCTGGACGACGCGGTCATGCCCGCCGTCGACTACCGGCTTCCCGGCGGGCTGAGCTGGACCGAGCTGGAGAGCGTGCTGCGTACGGCGCTCGGGGACGATCGGGCCGTCGGCTTCGATGTCACGATCTTCAATCCCCGTCTCGATCCCGACGGGAGCATCGCCGCGAGCCTCGTCGAATGCCTGCGCCGGGGGCTGTCCGCACGGACCGCCCGGGGCTGAGCCGAGGCCGGGCCAGGGCTGCGTAGGGCTGAGCCGATCGCGGGCGATGTCCGTGGGCTCCGGTAACGTCCCCGTTTTCGGCCGGAGGTGTGTGTATGGCGTGGCGCTGCGCGGGGCTCAGCTGGCCGCGGGGGACCCGGATTCCCGTGCTCGCGTGGGAAGGCGGGCGGGTCAGTCCGCTGACCGCCGGGAAGGAGCTCGGCTTCCGTGCCGAGGGCGAGCGATGCTGCGTCGGGGCACGGGGAAATCCCTGTCCGCTCGGGGCCGTCGTGACGGGTCGGGCCAAGCAGGCGCGGTGTGCGGAGTGCGCGCGGCTGGACCGGGCGCACTCGGTGGCCGCCGACACCATCGCGGACGACCCCAGGACGTACCGCGTGTATCTCGCCTGGTTCGGTCCTGAGATGGTCAAGGTCGGCATCACCGCCGAGGAGCGCGGGCCCGCGCGACTGCTGGAGCAGGGGGCCGTCGTCTTCAGCTGGCTGGGGCGCGGGCCGCTGATGGCCGCGCGGCGGACCGAGGAACTGCTGCGCAGTGCGCTGGGAGTGCCGGACCGGATTCCGTACGCGGCCAAGCGCGCCGTGCGGGCCGCACTGCCCGGGGCGGCCGAGCGGGCCGCGGAGATCGGGGAGCTGCACCGCCGCGCGGTGGCGCTCGCCGGGTGGGCCGAGTCGCTGGAGCGGCTGGACTTCGAGGCGGTCGACCACGCCGAGGTGTTCGGGCTCGACGGTCTGCCCGCCGCGACCGCGGTGGTGCGCGAACTGGTCGACGGCGGGGTCGTCGCCGGGCGCGTGGTGGCGGCGGCCGGGCCCGATCTGCATCTGTGGACCGCGGACGACGGGCTTGTCGTGCTCGATACGCGGCTGATGACCGGCTGGTCGCTCATCGGCGCAGGGCCGGGGGAGGGCGTGACGGTGCCCCTTCTCGACGTCGCCGGCGGGGCCGTTCAGGACGGGCTCTTCTGACCGGATGGTCAAGTCTTGGATCCCCTTTGGATCCCTTACCGCAATGAGGCTGGACACCTCCCCGACCCGGAACGGAGGCTGGGCGTCATGAGCATGCAGAACATCAGACCTGTCGCAGCGCATGAACCGCCTTACTACACAGTGGTCTTCACCTCCGTCCGTTCCGACCGACCCGAGGGATACGGCGAGACGGCAGAGCGGATGAAGGAACTGGTGCAGGAGGTGCCCGGGTTCCTCGGGTACGAGTCGGCCAAGACTCCGGGTGGGCTGGGGATCACCGTCGGCTACTTCAGGGACGAGGAAGCCATCGTCGCCTGGCAGCGGAATCTGGAGCACCAGGCCGCGCAGAAGCGCGGACGCGCCGAGTGGTACGAGAGCTACAGCGTGCATGTCGGCAAGGTGGAGCGGAGTTACGGCTTTGAGCGAGAGTAGCGAGAGTGACGACGTCCGGATGTTCTGGCAGCGGCTCGGGCTGCCCGGACTCGTGGACGTACACACCCACTTCATGCCCGAGCAGGTCCTCAGGAAGGTGTGGGCGTACTTCGATGCCGTCGGCCCGCTGACCGGCATGGAATGGCCCATCACCTACCGGCACGAGGAGGAGGAACGCGTCGCGCTGCTGCGGGAGTTCGGGGTGCGCTCGTTCACCTCGATGCTCTATCCGCACAAGGCGGGCATGGCCGCGTGGCTGAACGGCTGGGCCGCCGACTTCGCCGAGCGCACTCCCGGCTGTCTGCACACGGCCACCCTCTTCCCCGAGGAGGGCGTCGAGCGGTACGTGCGCGAGGCGGTCGAGCGCGGGGCGCGCGTCTTCAAGGCGCACCGCCAGGTCGGCGCGTACGACCCCAACGACGCCCTGCTCGACCCCGTCTGGGGACTGCTCGCCGAGGCCGGAATCCCGGTGGTCACGCACTGCGGCTCCGGGCCCGTGCCCGGCAAGCACACCGGGCCCGAGCCGGTGGGCCGACTGCTCGCGCGGCATCCGCGGCTGCGGCTGGTCGTCGCCCACATGGGTATGCCGGAGTACACCGACTTCCTCGATCTCGCGGAGCGCTACCGGGAGGTGCGGCTGGACACGACGATGGCCTTCACGGACTTCAGTGAGCGCCTCAGCCCCTTCCCGGCCGGGGAGCGGGCCCGGCTGGCGGCGCTGGGCGATCGGGTGCTGCTCGGGACCGACTTCCCCAACATTCCGTATCCGTACGTCCATCAACTGCGGGCGCTGGAGCGGCTGGATCTCGGGGACGACTGGCTGCGCGCGGTGTGTCACGACAACGGCGCGGCTCTCTTCGGTCTCACCTAGCGTTTTCTCAGGGAATTCACAGCAAAGGGCAAGGACCCTCTCAGGGCGGGGTCGCAGGGTGACCAGCATGACCGCGACCTCGCCCCAGGGGCGTACCGAAATGCTCAGGCCGGACGGCAGCCCCGTCCGGGTGCTCGTCGTGGACGACGAGGCGGCGCTGAGCGAGCTGCTGTCGATGGCTCTGCGCTACGAGGGCTGGGAGGTGCGCAGCGCCGGGGACGGCGTGGGCGCGGTGCGTTCCGCGCGCGATTTCCGGCCCGACGCGGTGGTGCTCGACGTGATGCTGCCCGACATGGACGGGCTCGCCGTCCTCGGGCGGCTGCGGCGCGAACTGCCCGAGGTGCCGGTGCTGTTCCTCACCGCCAGGGACGCGGTCGAGGACCGGATCGCGGGACTGACGGCGGGCGGCGACGACTATGTGACCAAGCCCTTCTCGCTGGAGGAGGTGGTGGCCAGGCTGCGCGGTCTGATCCGCAGGTCCGGGGCCGCGACCGTACGCAGTGAGTCGTTGCTCGCGGTCGGGGATCTGACCCTCGACGAGGACAGCCACGAGGTCAGCCGGGGCGGCCAGTCGATCCATCTGACGGCGACCGAGTTCGAGCTGCTGCGCTTCTTGATGCGCAATCCGCGGCGGGTGCTCAGCAAGGCGCAGATCCTGGACCGGGTGTGGTCGTACGACTTCGGCGGGCAGGCCAATGTCGTCGAGCTGTATGTCTCGTATCTGCGCAAGAAGATCGACGCGGGGCGTCCGCCGATGATCCACACCCGGCGCGGGGCCGGATATCTGATCAAGCCGGGCGAGTAGTGCGCGGCGTACGTGGGCGGCGGCGCAGATGGTCGCTGCGGACCCGGCTCGTGGTCTCGGCGGTGGCGCTGATCGCGGTGGTGTCGGCGGTGATCGGTACGGTCACGACGATCGCCTATCGCACCTATTTGTACGGGCAGTTGGACACCCAGCTGGCCACCGTCGGCATGCGTGCCGCCGGCCCGCCGGGCCCGGTCGCGGACCGGCCGTTCGCCGGCATGCCGGAGCGGGATCCGCTCGACTTCGTCACCGGCGGCGGTACGCCGGTGGGCACCGTCGGCGCGCAGCTCACCCCCAGCGGCAAGGTTCTCGACGCCGCGGCCAGCACCGAGCGGGCGACGGACGCGCTGGAGCCGAGCAAGAGCCCGCTCACCGCGGCACAGTCCAGCGCTCTGGCCGAAATCCCGCGCGATCGCCGTCCGCACACCCTGGAACTGCCCGGCCGGGGCGACTACCGGGTCACGTATGTCACCGGGGTCCGCGGCTCCTACCTCGTCGGGATCCCGACGAGCGACGTACAGGACGCGCTGGGCACGCTGGTACTGGTCGAGGTCTCCGTCACCGGCGCCGGGCTGATCGCCGCCGGTATCGCGGGCGCCGCCCTGGTCGGGGTCGCGCTGCAGCCGCTGCGGCGGGTCGCCGCGACCGCGACCCGCGTCTCCGAAATGCCGCTCCACAGCGGCGAGGTGGCCCTGCACGAGCGCGTCCCGGACGCCGAGGCCGATCCGCAGACCGAGGTTGGCCAGGTGGGCGCGGCGCTCAACCGGATGCTGGGGCACGTCGGTTCGGCGCTCGCGGTGCGGCAGGAGAGCGAGACGCGGGTGCGGCAGTTCGTCGCGGACGCCAGCCATGAATTGCGGACGCCGCTGGCGTCGATCCGCGGCTACGCCGAGCTGACCCGGCGCGGACGCGAGGAGGTCGGCGCGGACACCCGGCACGCACTGGGGCGGATCGAGGCCGAGGCGACGCGGATGACGGGTCTGGTGGAGGATCTGCTGCTGCTGGCACGTCTCGACGCCGGACGCCCGCTCTCGTACGAGAGCACTGATCTCTCGCCGCTGGTCGTGGACGCCGTGGGTGATGCGCAGGCGGCGGGACACGACCACAAGTGGCGTCTGGAGCTCCCGGTGGAACCGGCGACGGTCCTGGGCGACAGCGCCCGCCTGCACCAGGTGCTGGTCAATCTCCTCGCGAACGCCCGTACCCACACACCACCGGGCACGACCGTCACCGCACGCGTGCGACGCGAGAGCCGGACCGTCGTGCTGGAGGTCGAGGACGACGGCCCCGGCATTCCGCCGGACCTGCTGCCGCACATCTTCGAACGGTTCGCGCGCGGCGACGCCTCCAGGTCCCGGCACGCCGGATCCACCGGGCTCGGCCTGGCGATCGTGCAGGCCGTCGTGACCGCGCACGGTGGCACGGTGAGCGTGCGCTCCGAACCGGGGCGCACGGCCTTCGCCGTGGCAATGCCCGCGGCGCACGACTCACAGACGAGCCACAGGCACATCACACAGGCGTGACAGCGCGGCCGCCGAGTGTCGTGCCATGCGAACCGATACCCCAAGGGGGACTCTTCCGGCCCGGGAGCATCTGCTCGCCCACACCGCAGGCCGGCCCGTACTCGACGTGGTGATCCCGGTCCACAACGAGGAGAAAGACCTCGAACGGTGCGTGCGCAGACTGCACGACCACCTCGTACGGACCTTCCCGTACGGCTTCAGGATCACCGTCGCCGACAACGCGAGCACCGACGCCACGCCCCAGGTGGCGACCTGGCTCGCCCACTCCATCCCCGAGGTGGAGGCCTACCGGCTGGAGGAGAAGGGCCGCGGCCGGGCACTGCGCACCGTGTGGTCGCACTCCGACGCCCCCGTACTCGCCTATATGGACGTCGATCTGTCCACCGACCTCAACGCCCTGCTGCCGCTGGTCGCACCGCTGATCTCCGGGCACTCGGACCTCGCGATCGGGTCCCGGCTCGCGCGCTCGTCGCGCGTGGTGCGGGGGCCGAAGCGGGAGTTCATCTCGCGCGCCTACAACCTGATTCTGCGCGGATCGCTCGCGGCGCGGTTCTCGGATGCCCAGTGCGGATTCAAGGCGATACGGCGCGAGGTCGCCGAGCGGCTGCTGCCGATGGTCGAGGACACCGGCTGGTTCTTCGACACCGAGCTGCTGGTGCTGGCCGAGCGGGCCGGGCTGCGGATCCACGAGGTGCCGGTGGACTGGGTCGACGACCCGGACTCGACGGTGCACATCGTGAGCACGGCGACCGAGGACCTCAAGGGCGTCTGGCGGGTGGGGCGTGCGCTGGCGGTGGGCGCGCTGCCGCTGGACCGCCTCGCGCGACCCTTCGGTGACGATCCGCGCGACCGGCAGCTGAGCGGGGTTCCGGGTGGTCTCGCCCGGCAGCTGGTCGGCTTCTGTGTGGTCGGCGCGCTGTCCACGCTGCTCTATCTGCTGCTGTATTCGCTCTTCAGGGCCGGGGCCGGTCCCCAAGTCGCCAATGCGGGCGCGCTGTTGCTCTCCGCCGTCGCGAACACGGCCGCGAACCGGCGGCTCACCTTCGGGATACGCGGCCGGGAGCGGGCCGTACGCCATCAGGCGCAGGGCCTGGTCGTGTTCGGCATCGGGCTCGCGTTGACCAGTGGCTCGCTGGCCGCCCTGGACGCGGCCGCCGGAAACCCGTCCCACGGCACCGAGCTCGCGGTCCTGATCGCGGCGAACCTCGCGGCGACGATGCTGCGCTTCCTGCTCTTCCGGGCGTGGGTCTTCCCGGACCGGCGTGACGACGACGTCCCGGCTGACGGCGACGTCCCGCCCGGCGCCGAGCGGCCCGCCTCCGAACTTCCGTACACCGTAAGGAACTCACGATGACGACGACTCTTCCCCACGACGGGCTCGCGGTGGCGGACAGCCCCGGGCACGCCCGCAGCGCGCCGGGCACCCGTATCTGGCGCGGGCGCGCCGACGACGCCGCCTGGGTGCGCCCCGCCTTCCTCGGACTTCTGCTTCTCACCGCGCTGCTCTACCTCTACAACCTGAGCGCCTCGGGCTACGCCAACTCCTTCTACTCCGCGGCCGTGCAGGCGGGCAGCGAGAGCTGGAAGGCCTTCTTCTTCGGCTCGTCCGACGCCGCGAACTCCATCACCGTCGACAAGCCCCCGGCCGCGCTCTGGCCGATGGCCCTGTCCGTACGGCTCTTCGGGCTCGGCTCCTGGCAGATCCTCGCCCCCGAGGTGCTGATGGGGGTCGCGACGGTCGGTGTGCTGTACGGCGCCGTACGCCGGCGCTTCTCCCCCGCCGCGGGCCTGATCGCGGGCGCCGCGATGGCCGTGACACCGGTCGCCGCGCTGATGTTCCGCTTCAACAACCCGGACGCGCTGCTCGCGCTGCTGATGACGGTGACGGTGTACTGCGTGCTGCGCGCCCTCGAAGGCGCGCGCACGAAGTGGCTTCTCTGGGCGGGTGTGGCGGTCGGCTTCGCCTTCCTTACGAAGACGCTGCAGGCCTTCTTGATCCTGCCGCCGCTGGCCCTGATCTACGCGGTGTGCGCACCGGCGACCCTGCGGCGGCGGCTCGGCCAACTGGCCCTGGCCGGACTCGCGATGGTTGTGTCGGCCGGCTGGTGGGTCGCGATCGTCGAGCTGTGGCCCGCGTCCTCGCGTCCGTACATCGGCGGCTCGCAGAACAACAGCTTCCTGGAGGTGACCTTCGGCTACAACGGCCTCGGCCGGATCAACGGCAACGAGACCGGAAGCGTCGGAGGCGGCGGCGGGGGCCGTGGCGGTGGCTGGGGCGAGACTGGCATCGACCGAATGTTCGCCGGGAACATCGGCGGCCAGATCTCCTGGCTGCTGCCCGCCGCGCTGCTGCTGCTCGTCGCGGGGCTTGTTGTCACCTGGCGGGCCAAGCGAACGGACACTGCCCGGGGCGCGTTCCTGGTCTGGGGCAGCTCACTGCTGATGACCGCGGGGATCTTCAGCTTCATGGCGGGGATCTTCCACGAGTACTACACGGTGGCGCTGGCGCCGTACATCGCCGCGCTCGTCGGCATGGGCGCGACGGTGCTGTGGGAGGAGCGGCGTTCCTCCGCGGCCTCGGCGGCGCTGGGCGGCACCGTCGCGGTGACGGCGTACTGGTCGTACACCCTGCTCGGCCGGAGCACGGACTATCTGCCGTGGCTGCGGTGGGCGGTGCTGATCGGCGGTCTTGCGGCCGCGGCCGGGCTGCTGCTCACCGGCAGGATCGGCCGCCAACTGGCGCTCGGCGCGGCGGCTCTGGGGCTCGCGGCCTCGCTGGCGGGGCCCGTCGCCTACACCCTCACGACGGTGAGCGAGGCCCACGCGGGCTCGATCGTGACGGCGGGACCTGCGGTGGCCGGTGGCCGCGGTGGTCCGGGCGGTGGCGGTCCGGGCGGTGGCGGTCCCGGTGGGCGGCTCGGCGGTGACGGTGCGCGGATGCAGCCGCCCGGGCAGCAGGGGCCGGGTCAGGCTGCCGGGCAGCAGGGTGGCGGCGTGCCGGGCGGCGGTATGGGGCAGCCCCCGACGGGCGGGCAGATGGGCCAGGGCCAAGCCCCTCAGGGCCAGGGGCAGATGCCCGGCGGTTTCCCCGGTGCCGGGCAGGGCGAGCGCGGCGCCGGTGGCGGCGGCATGGGCGGTCTCCTCAACGGCGCGAATGTCAACGCCGAGGTCGAGGCCAAGCTGAAGCAGAACGCCGGCGACTACACCTGGATCGCCGCGGCCATCGGCTCCCAGAACGCCGCCAGCTATCAACTCGCCACCGAGAAGCCGGTGATGGCGATCGGCGGCTTCAACGGCAGCGACCCGTCGCCGAGCCTCGCGCAGTTCAAGCAGTACGTCGAGGACGGGAAGATCCACTACTTCATCTCCGGCGGCCAGGGCGGCGGGCCCGGCGGCAGCGGCAACTCCGGGATCACGACGTGGGTGGAGGCCACGTTCACCAAGGTCACCGTGGACGGCACGACGCTCTACGACCTGACCGACGAGAAATAGTCCTATACAGCGTATGAGAATCCTTGTACGGTGTACGACGAAGTCCCGTACACCGTACAAGGAGCGTGTATGACGGCAACGACTGCCGAGACCCACCTGGCCCCCACCGGACGCCACCCGCAGCGCTGGCTGATCCTCGGCGTCATCTGCCTCGCCCAGCTCACCGTGCTGCTCGACAACACCGTCCTCAGCGTCGCCATCCCCTCCCTCACCCGGGAGCTCGACGCCTCCACGGCCGACATCCAATGGATGATCAACGCTTACTCGCTCGTCCAGTCGGGGCTCCTGCTCACTGCGGGCAACGCCTCCGACCGCTACGGCCGCAAGAAAATGCTGGTCGCGGGACTCGCGCTGTTCGGCCTCGGCTCCCTGGCCGCCGGACTCGCGCAGACCGTGACCGGGCTGATCGCCGCGCGCGCGGGCATGGGCGTCGGCGGCGCGCTGCTGATGACCACCACCCTCGCCGTCGTCGTCCAGATCTTCGACGACACCGAACGCGTCAAGGCCATCGGCCTCTGGTCCACCGTCAGCTCCCTCGGCTTCGCGGCCGGTCCACTCATCGGCGGGGTCATGCTCGACCACTTCTGGTGGGGCGCGATCTTCCTGGTCAACATCCCCGTGGCGGCGATCGGGCTCGTCGCGGTCCTCGCACTCGTACCGGAGTCCAAGGCTGTGTTTTCCCGGGGGACAACCCCCGGACCCCCGGTGCAGGGCGACCGGCCGGACCTGCTCGGCGCGCTGCTCTCCACCATCGGCATGACGGCCGTGGTGTACGCGATCATCTCCGGGCCCGAGCACGGCTGGACGTCCACACGGGTCCTCGCCTCCGCGGCGGGCGGAGTTCTCGTCCTGGCCGTCTTCGTCCTCTGGGAGCTGCGCATCCCGTATCCCATGCTGGACATGCACTTCTTCCGCAACCAGCGCTTCATCGGCGCGGTCGCGGGAGCGATCCTCGTGGCCTTCGGCATGGGCGGCTCGCTGTTCCTGCTCACCCAGCACCTCCAGTTCGTGCTGGGGTACGGGCCGCTGGACGCGGGTCTGCGCACGGCGCCGCTCGCACTCACCGTCATCGCCCTCAACCTGACCGGCGTCGGCGCGCGGCTGCTGCCGAAGCTCGGCACCCCCGGGACCGTCGCCACCGGGATGACCCTGGTCGCCGCCGGGCTCGCGGCGATCGCGGTACTCGGCGGCGACGGATACGGCGGCATGCTGCTCGGGCTCGTCGTCATGGGCGCGGGCGTCGCGCTCTCCATGCCCGCCATGGCGGGCGCCATCATGAGCGCGATTCCGCCCGAGAAGGCGGGGGTGGGGGCCGGAGTGAACGGCACCCTCGCCGAATTCGGCAACGGCCTCGGAGTCGCTGTCCTGGGCGCCGTGCTGAACTCCCGCTTCGCCGCGCTCGCAGCGACCGTCGCGGGCACGGCCTCCCTACCGGCGGCCCTCGCCGCGGCCGACGGCCCCGCCGAACGCGGCCGCATCTCCGACGCCTTCGCCTCGGGCCTCCAGACGAGTCAGCTGGTCGGCGCGGTCGCCGTACTCGCCGGCGGGCTGCTCGCCGCGATGCTGCTGCGGCGGGCCGGGCGGGAAGACTCACCCAGGGCGGCGGCATAGCATCGGAGTCGGGGGCGAACCGAGGAGGATGCGCGATGGTGAGTGCGGCCGACCGCGCCAAGGGGCCCGCGCGGACCAGCGTGTGGCTGGACGGCAAGGCGGACCGGGACCGCGGCCGCAAGCCGGGGACCCGCGACCAGCCGGCCGGTCTCGACCGCGACAAGATCATCGAAGCGACGGTCCGGCTACTCGACACCGAGGGCGCGTCCAAGTTCTCGATGCGCCGCCTGGCCGCGGAGCTGAACGTCACGGCGATGTCGGTGTACTGGTACGTCGACACCAAGGACGACCTGCTGGAACTGGCACTCGACTCGGTCTTCGGCACGCTGCGACTGCCGGAAGTGAGCGCGACGGGGGACTGGCGCGAGCAGCTGCGCGAACTGGCCACCGGGTACCGGGCGTTGCTGGTCCGCCACCCCTGGGTGTCACCGCTGATCGGTACGTTCCTGAACATCGGCCCGAACGCGATGGCGTTCTCACTGGCGGTCCAACAGGTGATGCGCAACACGGGCCTGCCGCCCCACGGGCAGATGGGAGCGCTTGCTGCGGTGTTCCAGTTCGTGTACGGGTTCGGCACGGTCGAGGGGCACTTCATTCAGCGGTGCGCGACGGCGGGGATGAGCCAGGACGAGTACTTCCGCCAGGCGATGGGGACGGTGGGCGAACAGCCGCAGTTCAGGGAGATGGTGGAGAGCGCGTCGGAACTGATGGAGGCGCGGGGCGGGGACACGGTGGAGGAAATGAGGGAGAGGGACTTCGGGTTCGCGCTGGAGCTCTTGGTGGCAGGCATCGAAGCGATGGTTGCTCGCGCGTAGGGTCCCGGCGCGGGGTGCCGTGGCTCGGGCTTGGGCGTCCGTTGCGCCGGGCGGCCGCGGGGCGCGGGCCTTGGCGTCCGCGGTGCGGGCCCGCCGCGGGGTGCGGGCTCCGGGTCGCCTCCGGGCTCGACTCCTCGGCGTCGGCGGCAATGAGGGGTCCGCGTTGATCACCCGGTGTTGGCCGCCAATCGCCTGCGGGGACGACCCTGCACCGCCCCTCCCCACCGGATGGGCTGTGCTGCGCGGTGGTTCGCCCGCGAAGCCACCGACCGGGCAGTAACCACCAACGCCCCCTGGCCCACGGCACGGACGGGCTGTTTGGTCGCGGCGGCGCGAAGCTGCCGCACCGGGGTGTGGGGGCGTCAGCCCCCACGTACCCCCGGGGTCCGGGGCGGAGCCCCGGTTACGGGAAGGGGCGGGGTGGGGGAACCCCCCGGCCCCCCGCACCGTCAGCTCCCGCTGAGCCTCGCCGGAAACCCACCCCTCGCCACCGGCCCCCACCGCTCCACCGTCACCCGGATGATCGACTTGCCCTGTTTCATCATCGCCTCCCGGTACTCGTCCCAGTCCGGGTGCTCCCCCGCGATGTTCCGGTAGTACTCCACCAGCGGTTCCACCGAGTCCGGCGCGTCCAGTACCTCCGCCGTGCCGTCGATCTGGACCCAGGGGCCGTCCCAGTCGTCCGACAGGACGATCACGCTGACTCGCGGATCGCGCCGCGCGTTGCGGGTCTTGGCGCGTTCCGGATACGTGGAGATCACGAGACGGCCCGCGTCGTCGACCCCGCACGTCAGCGGGGACCCCTGCGGCGTGCCGTCCGCGCGGGTCGTAAGGAGGATGGCCCGGTGCCTGGGGCGTACGAAGTCCAGCAACTCGTCCAGTTCCACCGCAGTGTTGGTGGCGATGTTGGGTGCCATGCGCCGCAGCCTATTCCTGTACGGAGGTCCCGGCGACGGCCGCCGCGACAGGGGACTCGACGGCCTCCGCCGCCTCGACCGCCTCCGCCTTCGCGTGGCTCTTCAGCGCGACCTCCTTGATGAACAGCGTCACCAGGAAGGCCAGCAGCGCGAACGGCGCCGAGTAGAGGAAGACATCGGCGACACCGTGTCCGTACGCGCTCTCCATCACCGTACGGATCGGCGCGGGCAGCTTGTCCAGATCGGGAATGCCGCCGCCCGCCGTGCCCCCGTGGCCCAGCGCCGCGCCCTGCGGGCCGAGTTCGGCCAGTCCGTCCTTGACGTAATGGGTCACCCGGTTGGCCATGACCGCGCCCAGCGCGGAGACGCCGACCGCACCGCCCAGCGAACGGAAGAAGGTGACGACCGAGCTGGCCGCGCCGAGGTCTTCCGGGGCGACCTGGTTCTGCGTGCAGAGCACCAGGTTCTGCATCATCATGCCGAGGCCGAGACCCAGCACGGCCATGAAGATCGCGATACGCCAGTACTCGGTGTCGTACCGCATGGTGCCGAGCAGTCCGAGGCCCGCCGTCACCAGCACGCTGCCGCTGACCAGCCAGGCCTTCCAGCGGCCCGTCTTGGTGATGACCTGGCCCGAGACCGTCGACGAGATGAACAGGCCGCCGATCATCGGGATGGTCATGACGCCGGACATGGTCGGCGACTTGTCGCGCGCCAGCTGGAAGTACTGGCTGAAGAAGACGGTGCCCGCGAACATCGCGACGCCGACGAAGAGCGAGGCCACCGAGGCCAGCGTGATGGTGCGGTTGCGGAACAGCCGCAGCGGGATGATCGGCTCGGTCGCCTTCGACTCCACAAGGAGGAAGATCGCGCCGAGCACGACCGAGCCGCCGACCATCGCGTACGTCTGCCAGGAGACCCAGTCGTACTTGTCACCCGCGAAGGTCACCCAGACCAGCAGCAGCGAGACCGCCGCGCTGATGAAGAACGCTCCGGACCAGTCGACCTTGACCTGGCGCTTCACGACCGGGAGCTTCAGGGTCTTCTGCAGGACGATCAGCGCGATGACCGCGAACGGCACACCGACGTAGAAGCACCAGCGCCAGCCGAGCCAGTCGGTGTCGGTGATGACACCGCCGAGCAGCGGGCCGCCGACGGTGGCGACGGCGAAGGTCGCGCCGAGGTATCCGCTGTAGCGGCCGCGCTCGCGCGGGGAGATCATCGCGGCCATCACGATCTGCGCGAGCGCGGAGAGACCGCCGACGCCGATGCCCTGGACGACCCGGCAGGCGATGAGCATTCCGGCGTTCTGCGAGAGTCCGGCGACCACCGAGCCGAGGACATAGATGACCAGGGCTATCTGGACCAGCAGCTTCTTGGAGAAGAGGTCGGCGAGCTTGCCCCACAGCGGGGTGGTCGCGGTCATCGCGAGCAGCGAGGCCGTGACCACCCAGGTGTAGGCGCTCTGGCCGCCGCCGAGGTCGGTGATGATCTCCGGCAGGGCGTTGGAGACGATCGTGGACGACAGGATGGCGACGAACATGCCGAGCAGCAGCCCGGACAGCGCCTCCAGGATCTGCCGGTGGGTCATCGGCGCGCCCTCGGAGGACTGCCCTCCGTGCTTGGCGTGGCCGCCCCGCACACCGGCTGGTGTGGTCGTAGCCATGAACTTCCTTACGTCTTAAGCGGGTGTACGGGTGAGGTGGTGGGCCCGGCAGTCGCCGAAGCTGTCGCGGAGCCGGGCGAGCATGACGATCAGCCGTCCGACGTCTTCGTCGGACCAGTCCTTGAGGTTCTGGGCGAACATCTCGGTCGTCCGCCGGGCGAGCTCGTCGAGCATGACCAGCCCTGCGGGGGTGAGCCGCAGGATCCGGGAGCGCTTGTCCCCCGGGTCGGGAAGCCGTTCGATCCAGTCGCGCTCCGCCGCGTGGGCGACATGGCGACTGGTGACCGACATGTCGACGGCGAGCAGCTCGGCCAGCCGGCTCATCCGCATCTCACCGTGCCGGTCCAGCAGGGTGAGCACGGCGGCCGAACCGGACGGGCACTCGGCGGGCAGCATCCGCGCGAGGCCGCGTTTCACGGCGCCGATGGCGCTGAGCTGTCGGGCCAGTTCCGCGTACTGGCTCTGTGCGGCCATGGCCGTCCCCCCAGCATCTTGTTGCTTAGGGCAACCATAAAGCTGTTGGTTGCCGCAGGCAAACTAAAACGGGCGCCCGGGAGTAAAGGAACCCCAAAGCCTTCGCATGCCGCCGGTCATGGCCCCCAGAGGGAGAGATCTGCCACCCGCCCGGGGTTGGGCGGCGCACCGGGGTTCGCTAGGGTCCTGCCCCATGGCACACAACCCCCACGCTCCCCAAGGTCAGGGCCCCGAGGGCAACTACGACCCGGCGGGCAGCACCCAGATGTTCCGCGCCTTCGTCGACGACGGCGCGCCCCAGGGCCGCCAGGCGGCGCCCGCCGCCCAGTCGTCCTCGCGTATCGGGCTGATCGTCGGCGTCATCGCGGCCGTCGCGATCCTCGGCGCGGTGGCCTGGCTCGCCCTCGGCTGAGCCTCTGCGACAAGGTCACTTCCATACGGCGGTGACGTCCTGGGTCTCGACATGCATGCCCAGCGGCACCCGCCAGGCGTCCACACACACGGTGTACGCCTGTTTTCTCACCGCTCCCGCGGCGATCGGCGCGGGGAGCGGCTGAGCCGACTCGACGGTCGCCCAGTCGATCCCGAGTGCGCCGATGATGTGCGTCGCGAAGGTGACGGTGCCCGAGGTCACCGGCGAGCCGCCGGTATTGCGGAACTCCACCGTCACCTGCTCGCACCAGCGCTTGTCCAGCGCGGCACGGACCGGTTCGCCGAGTGCGAGCACTGCGGGTCCGGCCGGGGGCGGTGTCGGCGTCGGGCCGGGCGGCGGGGTGGTGCCGCCGGTGCTGCTGCCCGTACCGCCTGATCCGCCGCTGCCGCCGGAACTGCCCGAGCCGCCTGTGCCGCCGGAACTGCCGCCCGTACCGCCTGAGGCGCCTCCCGTGCCGCCCGGGCTCCCGGAACCGCCCGTACCGCTCGATGTGCCGCCGCTGCCGGGCACCGAGGGCAGTCGCGTCCCGTTCACGGCCTGATCGCCCGGCGGCTTCCCCGCCTCGCCACCGGACGGTGTGGTGCCGTCCAGCGGCACCAGAACGACCTTGCCCTTCGGCGGCACGGCGGCGGTGGGAGCCTCGTCGGGCCCCGACCCCGCGGCGCCGAGGGCCACATAGCCGTCGCCTCCGCCGCTCCCGCACGCGGTCAGCGCCCCGCCGAAGCAGAGCGCGACCGCCGCGAGAGCGGCTCCATGACGTCGTCGCATCGCGCCAGTGTGTCTGACGCACCGTCAATAAGGAACCCTGCCCACCGGGCTTCGGCCGGCTCAGTCGGCGATCAGGCCCTCCCGCAGCTGCGCGAGCGTACGGGTCAGCAGCCGCGAGACATGCATCTGCGAAATGCCGACCTCCTCGCCGATCTGCGACTGGGTCATGTTCGCGAAGAAGCGGAGCATGATGATCTGCCGCTCACGGGGCGGGAGTTTGGCCAGCAGGGGCTTGAGCGACTCGCGGTACTCCACACCCTCCAGTGCCGAGTCCTCGTACCCCAGACGGTCCGCCAGCGAGCCCTCGCCGCCGTCGTCCTCGGGCGAGGGCGAGTCCAGCGAGGAGGCGGTGTAGGCATTGCCGACGGCGAGACCGTCGACCACGTCTTCCTCCGACACCCCCAGCACCGCGGCGAGTTCGGGAACGGTCGGGGAGCGGTCCAGCTTCTGCGCCAGCTCGTCGCTGGCCTTGGTGAGCGCGAGCCGCAGCTCCTGGAGCCGGCGCGGCACCCGCACCGACCACGAGGTGTCGCGGAAGAAGCGCTTGATCTCGCCGACGACCGTCGGCATCGCGAACGTGGGGAATTCCACGCCGCGTTCGCAGTCGAACCGGTCGATCGCCTTGATCAGGCCGATGGTGCCGACCTGGACGATGTCCTCCATCGGCTCGTTGCGGCTGCGGAAACGTGCCGCCGCGTACCGCACGAGGGGGAGATTGAGCTCGATGAGGGTGTCGCGCACATAGGTGCGCTCCGGGGTGTCGGCTCCGCCCGCGGCGTTTTCTGTGTCCAGCGCGCGCAGCCGCAGGAACAGGGAGCGGGACAGAGTGCGGGTGTTGATGGCTTCCGAGCTGTCAGGTACGACAGGTGCGGGCACGCTCTTCGTGAGCGTGAGCACCTTGGAGCTGCCCTGTTCTACGGACATGCCACCCCCTTGAGGTCGCGGACGGTCGCGGCGGCCACGACCATCGGAGGAACGCAGCCTCCACCTGAATACCGGAGGCGGAGCTGCGGCAAACGCGGTTCCCGCAGAATGTCACATGTCGGCAACACGCTGAAGTGACATGTCGACAAGTAACCGGTGAATTTGCGCAGGAAGCAGGGGGTGCGGGGTTGTTGGGTAGCTGGAACCGGCGCGCAAACGGTCTACCCGTTTCAGCTATGCCTCGATCCTGTTTGCGGATCGCAGTCGGGCAAAACTTCGGGCAAGCAGCCTTGACACATGCATCTGTGAAACGCCCAGTTCCTGGCTGATCTGGGACTGCGTCAGATTGCTGTAGTAGCGCAGCATCAGGATGCGCTGTTCGCGCTCGGGCAGTTGTACGAGGAGATGGCGGACCAGGTCGCGGTGTTCGACGCCGGCCAGCGCCGGGTCCTCGTACCCGAGCCGGTCGAGCAGTCCCGGCAGCCCGTCGCCTTCCTGGGCTGCCTCCAGTGAGGTCGCGTGGTACGAGCGCCCGGCCTCGATGCACGCGAGTACCTCGTCTTCGCCGATCTTGAGGCGCTCGGCGATCTCGGCAGTCGTGGGTGAGCGTCCGTGAGCCGTCGTCAGGTCCTCGGTGGCGCCGTTGACCTGGACCCACAGCTCGTGCAGCCGGCGGGGGACATGGACGGTCCGTACGTTGTCGCGGAAGTACCGCTTGATCTCGCCGACGACCGTGGGCATCGCGAAGGTCGGGAACTGCACCCCGCGGTCGGGGTCGAAGCGGTCGATGGCGTTGATGAGCCCGATGGTGCCGACCTGGACGACGTCCTCCATCGGCTCGTTGCGGCTGCGGAAGCGGGCCGCGGCGTACCGCACGAGCGGCAGATTCGCCTCGATCAGCGCGCCACGCACCCGGGAGTGTTCCGGGGTGCCCGGCTCAAGCTCTTTGAGCTCGCCGAAGAGCACCTGGGTGAGCGCCCGGGTGTCCGCGCCCCTGCTCTGCGGTTTCGTGGCGGCAGAGGGATCGTCCGGCCGCTCGTTCTGGGGTGGCACTTGAGGCGCAGTACTGGCCGGCACGGTCACGCCACCCCTTTGCGGTCAACTAAGGTCAACTCATCCGTCAAAAGCGGTCATAGCATCACAAGACATGTCCACTGTGTGCAAGCACCGCATAACTACGTGTTGAAGGTAAGTTGGCTTTTAAACCTCAAAAGCCCCCCGCCGCATCGGCGAGGGGCCTGGAAAGGCGGGGGTTCAGAATTCGTAGTCCGCGATCACCCACGTGGCGAACTCGCGCCACTGACCGGCGGCCGCCTGATGGGCCGGATGCTCGAGGTACCGCTTGAGTGCATCACGGTCGGCCACCGCGGAGTTGATCGCGAAGTCATAGGCGATCGGCCGGTCGGTGATGTTCCAGGCGCACTCCCAGAACTCCAGCTCGGGCACCTGCCCGTCCAGTTCCCGGAAGGCCTTCACGCCGGCGGCGACACACGGCTCGTCGCGCTCGACGCCCTCGTTGAGCTTGAAGAGGACCAGATGGCGGATCAAGGAGGCTCTCCTAGTTCACGAGCTCGGTCATGAAGTCGCCGACGCTCCGCGCGGCGCTCGATATGCCCTCGAACCCTATCTGCACCAGATCGGCTGCCCTGGCCGGAGAGGTGATGATCGTGTACAGCACGAAGACGATGACAGCGTAGAGAGCGATCTTCTTCGTTTGCACCATCAGCCCCTGTCTCCCCTGTGATTCCCTGGCGCCCCTGCAGCCCCCTGGCCGTGCGTCGCGTGAGTCTAACCGAGCACGGCGAAGGACCCCGGCGCGGTGCACCGGGGTCCTTCGACAAGAGCGGTAGCGGAGGGATTTGAACCCTCGGTGAGTTTCCCCACACTCGCTTTCGAGGTCTGTTCGTGCCGGTCAGAGGGTCACCCGTCGGCGTTCATCTCCGTTCAGCCACGTTCCCGAGACCCGGCGGAAATCGCGGCGCGTACGGAGATGAACGCCGATGTACGGAGGTGAATGAGACGGAAACTGAGACGGAGGATCGAGGCATGCCCCGGACGCCGTCGGCTCGCTGGACATGCTGTCGCCTGCATGGAAGCCCATGGGACGCTTGAGCGTGACGACGGCGCGCAGAGAGGGAGAACGAGTGTCGCAGCAGACAAGCCCTCGCGGGACCTTCGTAAAGATTGCGGATGCTGTGAAGGCGGAGATCAAAGCCAAGCCGGAGATGACTGAGCTGCCGACGCTCGCGACCCTGATGGAGGAGCACGGCGTATCTCGGGGCGTAGCGCTTCGGGCGTTCAACGTGCTTCGGCAAGAGGGGGTGGCCGAACCGGTGCCGGGTGGTCGGTGGCGCGTGATCAGGGATGGGCAGAGCATCGACCGTCGGCCGTTGGCTGAGCAGATCGCAGACGTGATCACGAGGGACAATATCGCGGTGGGTGCGCCGTTCCCCAGCACATCCGCGCTCGCCACTCGGTTCGGTGTGTCGCGGCCGACTGTGACCAAGGCGCTGGACAAGCTTGAAGCTGCCGGACTGCTGTCTGAGGCGCGGCAGGGGAAGCAGCGCACTGTGTTGGCTCTGCCGGATCGAAAGGAGCGTTCCAGCCTGTGAGCGCAACGGAACTGACGGAGTGGGCTTACCCCCTCGCTGAATCGCTGCTGGCTGAGCCGCTGCCGCGTCGCTGGAAGCACTCGCTCGGGGTGGCAGAGCGGGCGCGGATCATTGCCCCCATCCTCGGTGCGGACGCTGATCTCATGGAAGCAGCGGCGGTACTCCACGACATCGGGTACGCGCCAGACCTCGCCAAGACGGGTTTTCATCCCTTGGACGGTGCGCGGTATCTGCGCGATGTGGCCGACGCAGACGAGCGGGTGATCCGGCTCGTGGCCCACCATTCATGCGCCTGGATGGAAGCAGAGGCCCGCGGCCTGCGCGATGAGCTGGAGAGCGAGTTTCCCGGTGAGCTCCCGCACCTCGCCGACGCTCTCTGTTACTGCGACATGAACACGACTCCGGACGGCACGCCTACCAACCCCGTGGACCGCGTGAACGAGATCGCCGGGCGGTACGGGCCAGACAGTCTCATCGGCACGTTCATTCGCCGTGCCGAACCGGAGATCCTGGCCAGCACCGCCCGTGTACTGGAGCGAGTCGCCGCGGCAAAGCGTCAGCCGATGTAGGGAGCCGTTCGCGCACGGTCCATCGCGTGCTCGATGCGGAGCCGCATCGTGGGGTGGATGTCGAGTTCGGTCAGGTCTGCTGGGGCAACCCAGCGGACCTGCGTCGTTTCGTCACTTGTACGTACGTCCCCACCAATCGGCCGCGCCCGGAAGCAGATACTGAACTGCTGCCGAGCCTCGCCGTCGTCGTACAGCATCACGTGGCCTGGGTCCGTGTAGATCCCGGACATGTCGATGACTTCGGCCTTGATGCCGGTCTCTTCCCAGACCTCACGCACCACCGTGTCACTGATCGACTCGCCGACATCGTGTCCGCCGCCGGGGAGTGCCCACCGGCCGTTGTCGGACCGCTGGATCACGAGCACATCGCCCGCGTCGTTCTGCACGAAAGCGACGACGGATGGCACTACGGAGTTGGCCGGCGGGGCGTCGGGGTCGTGGAGATAGTCAATGCGTCCCATACTCAAACTCCCGTGAGGTCGTGATCCGTCACCTGGCGCGCGCCTCCCCAGGTTTGCTCGATGCTATTCGCGTAGGTGTTGAAGAGTCCTCCGCCCGGCAGCCGTCGCAGGTGAAGGACGGGTGCCAGGTACGCGCCGATGCCGTAGACGTGGGTGTTCACCAGCATTTCGTCATCGGCCCGGAACAGCGAGTTGTAGAGCGTCGCGTCGTGCAGCCGGAAGCCGATGTCCGGATGGCTGCTGAACAGTGGCCGGTAGTTCACCAGCGCATTGCGAATCTTGCCGTCCATGATCTGGTGACCCTCGTCTATGCCGCGCTGCTTGACCGCTGCACAGTCCGGATCCCCGAGCAGGATGCGCACCTGCGCGTTCCCCTGCACCTTGGCCTTGAGTAGATCGTGAAAGAGCGGGTCCTCCGACAGCCACAGCCCGGAATAGACGAGTACGTCGATGTGCGACTGGGCCTGACCGTAGATCTCGCGCCAGAGTCCGGCGGGCACCATGTGCCGATGCGGGTAGACCGTGACGATCTCGGCTTTGCTCAGGTCTGAGGCGCTTTCGGCCGTACGGGAGTCTTCCCAAAGCGTCGTCACATCGACTTTGAGCAGTGACGCCGTCGCGTACTGGTGCCGTCGATACGGGACCTTGCCCTGTGTGATCCAGCGTTCGACCGTCTTCGGGTTGACCTCGATCGCGTCGGCCAGGTCTTGCACGGTCATGCCCTGCGCCAAGAGAGCAGACCGTAGGCGCTCGTTGGACATCTCAACCCCCGATGGGACGTCTAGGGACTTCCTGACGGTAGCGAGATCGACCCAAGGTGTCCATGCGCGGGGTGAACAACGCCCCCCACCTGCACCGATTCTGATGGTGCGCCAAGAAGTCCCGGCGCAAAGCCCGGTAGCCCCGTCAGCACGCTTGACGGAACTCAATGCAGTACCTGTAATAGAGGTACTGCATCGGGCGACGCTCGATCGCGGTGATCAGCAATGCCTGATCGCGCAGATAGAGGGCCCCTGGATCGCTCGGGGGTCATGAGGCCCCAGGCGACTGGGGGCGAGGGACCCGGACCCCTTGGCAGTCCGGAGGGCTTGAGACCGAAAGGTCACGTCTCCATACGCCTGAAACGGGAGCTCGTGTTCCCGAAGGAGACATCTGTACGACTTCACCGCCCCGCAGCACTTCGGTGCTGCGGCCGGTTGCCTCCTCTGTCCGTCTCGTACGGGCGGGGCTGAGGGGAGCCGGGACCACAGGCTCTACTCCCGGTGCGGTCGCCTCTCTCCAAGGCCGCGACCGCCACGGGTTCTCCGTCCCTTCGATTCAGGAGTAATCCGCATGCGTACGTACATCGGAAGTCATGAAGCCGTGAACACGGTGGAGTTCGAAGAGCTGGCGCTCGGATTCGACGAGCTGCCCGCCGGTATCGACCGCGACCTGTTCCGCGGTCCGCTCAAGCCCGAGTCGCCCGACGAGCGGGCGGCCCGCCTGGATGTGGCCCGGGAGGCCATCGCGGACCTGGTGGAGCAGGGCGAGGGCGGCGATGAGGTCGCCGCCTGGGACGCTCTGTACGCCGACGCGCTGACCCGCACGGTGCCCTTCCTGCGCGCCGCCCGCGCTGCCGGCCGTTTTGCGCGGACGGGGGAGGCGGCGTGAGTCAGACCCTTGCGGCTCTGTCCGCAGCCCTTCCTCTTGCCTCCGGCTGGTCCATCCACAGTCTGTGGATGCGGCGCCGGATCGACGACGCGCGCCGTGATCCGCTGACCGGTCTGTGGACGCGCGACCCGTTCGAGGAGCGGGCCCGCAAGAGCCTGACCCGTGGACAGCAGCGGGCGGTCTACGTCGTGGACCTCAACTGGTTCAAGCAGATCAACGACACCTTCGGCCACGCCGCTGGGGACGCTGTGATCCGGGCTACCGGGCAGCGCTTCGGCGAGTGGGCCGACGATAACGCCGGAGTCGCGGGGCGCCTGGGCGGGGATGAGTTCGCCGCCATCACTCCCGTGGACGGAAACACGGACACCATGACCGGCAACCTGCTCGCCAAGCTGGCTGACTTACTGGACCGGCTGGAGCAGCCGGTGGGGTTCGAGGGCCAGCGCATCGACGTGTACGCGTCGATCGGTGTGGCCCGGTACTGGCGCGCCGGTACGGCTGACCTGTCCGCTCTGCTTCGCCGGGCGGATGAGCAGATGTACAGGGCCAAGGAGGAGGGCGGGGGATGGAGCATCGCCCCGGCGCTCAGGTCGGCCCCGGAGTTCCGCACAGTCAACGGCCGCCGTGAGGGCCGCCGTGGCGCATCCCGGGAGGCGGTGTGATGACCACGCGCAGGATGCTGACCAAAGCGCAGAAGGTGGTTCTGACTGCCGCGTTCGTGCCCATGCTGGCCACCGGTATCGCCGGTGGCGTGGGGACGTTCAGCAACATCAGCCGCGCCTACGGCTCGGGTACCGCGCTGGGTGCGGTGGCGGCCGGTGAGGGCGCGACCGCTGTTCTGGCGCTCGTGCTGCTCGGGCTGACGATGCTGGGACAGTCCGCCCCGGGGATCATCCGAATGGGCTTGTGGGCACTGCCCGCCGCCGCGTCCGCGATGGCCGCGATGGCCGCCGATGACCCGGGCCGCACCGTGATCTATGCCGTGACGCCGATGGGCATGTGCGTGTCGGCGGAAGGCATGGCGTTCCTGGCCCGGCGGATCGTCGTCCACCAGGACGGGCGCGACATCGAGGCGGAAGCGAAGGCTGCCGCCGTGGTGCGGGCGCTGGCCTATCACCGCGCCCGGGCGGCGAACCACCCGGAGACGCGGGTGCGGAAGTCATCCGAGCGCACGTCCTGGAAGCTGGCCCGGAAAGTCGGGTTGGGGGACCCGTCGCTGGGCGTACGCCTGCTGGATATCCAGCGCGAACGCGTCACCGGCGGCGCGGACGCCGCTCTCGCGGCCATGTTCACCACTCCCGCATACCAGGATCAAACGGCCGACTCAGCCACAAATCGGTTGGGGTCTGACCTGCGGAAGTCGGCACCCGAACCGCTAGCCGAGGCGGCGACGGTTCCCGCACTCTCGTCGGCCGACCCGCAGCCGGTCGAGCCTGGCCCGGCTGTTGTCTATTCGGCCGACTCGGTACCGGTGATCGAGCCCGTTCAGTCGGTTGCGGTGAAGGCGGTCGCTGCTGCGGAGTCGGCCCCGCGCCGGGCGACCGGTCGGGTACCGCAGGCAGCTCGCACGCCCCGACCGACTCGCACCCCGGACGAACTCCTTGCCGAGGCCCGGTCGGTCACGGCCGACTGGTCGGATGGTGCGCTGACGGCCGAGGCGATCCGCAAGGCGGTCCGCACGTCGTCGGCCAACGGCCGCACGCTGCGGGACGCGCTCAAGGCTGAACGGGCCGTGCCGGATGACGGTGCCGAGGCGACGGCCGAGTAATGGCCAGCCGCTTCTACGACCCGACCGGCGCCCGCTACGGCCTCCCTACCTTTCCGTGGCGGATGGCTCCGGACGGGTTGGCGACCTGCCGTCAGCTTCGCACCGAGGGGCTTCGGCCCGGCGGGCAGGACGTTGCCGCGCAGGTCATGTGGTACTCGCGCCGCTACTGGCGCAAGGGCACGAGCCCCATCCGCGTCGCCTACCTCTACCGCGTCGACCTGGCCAAGACGGTTCGGCCCATGACGCCGGCCAAATGGGCCGCGCTCGCCAAAGCGAACACCGCCCAACAGGTCTGCCCCGAGTGCCGCACCGATGCCGGGTACCGCATCCCGACCTCGCTCGGCATGTGCGTGAGCTGCGCGGATGCTCCCCAGCTCGCTGCCTGACCTCACACAACTCCCGCTCACTGGGGCCCGGACGGCTCGCCTACCAAAGCGCCGTCCGGGCCCCTTCCAACCCCACTCGACAAGAGGGAGCAGACCAACCGTGTCTGATGTCCACGTCACTGGCCAGCCCGAAGAGCCCGAGCGTCCCGACGCCGAGGTCTTCGACATCACCACCAAACGACCCGCCGAGCCCGCCCCGGCACCGGCCGAAGCGACCGTTGCTGCCCCGGCGGCCGAAGTCGACGACGACGACGAGTCGCCCCGGCTGCGGCCGGTCGACTCGCCCGACCTGCCCGCCCCGGGCATCACCACCTACAAGCGGCTGCCGATCCTGCCGAGTTGGCTCACCTCCAAGCCGGGGTTTGTCTCCACCACCCAGCGCGCGGCCAGCAACGCGTTCTACGCCACCGCCTTCCACGGCATCCGCACCCCCTGGTACGCGCTTCAGCTCGGGCTGAACGCCCCGCGCGGTGCGGCCCGTCTGGTCCGCGACACCAACCGGTGGATGTGGGACGCCGAGGCTGCCCCGCTGCGCGCCTACGAGGTCTACAAGGAGAACACCGCCGAGTACCTGAAGCTGTCGCGTCAGCGGGACAGCCGGGTGCGGCTGCGGGCGCTGGTCACGACCGTGGCACTCATCTTCGGCACTGGGTTCGCCCTGACCATGTACGTGATGGCTCCCGGCTGGCTCGCGGTGCTGGCATCGGCTGCGGTGCTGGTCGCCGGTTTCTGGGGTGCTCCGCAGGATCAGCCCGTCATCGGGCCTGCGGTGCTGAAGACCGAACTTCAGAAGCTCACCGGTTCGATCGTGCTGCGGGCGCTGGACAACATCGGCAACGCGAAGTTGTCGGCCGCCATCAAGAAGGGCGGTGACATGAACGGGATGCGGTTCACCTCCGAGATCACCCGCGACGGGCCCGGATACCGCGCTGACCTCGACCTTCCCTGGGGTGTCACCCCGGAGGACATCATGGAGGAGCGCAAGCCGCTCGCTTCCGGGCTGCGGCGCAAGGTCGGCTGCGTGTGGCCGTCAGCCGACCCTACGGAGCACGAGGGACGGCTGATCCTGTGGGTGGGCGACAAGCCCATGAATGAGACCACCAAGCCCGCGTGGCCGCTGCTGAAGTCCGGCAGCGTGGACCTGTTCAAGCCGGTCGTGTTCGGCAACGACCAGCGCATGGCCGACGTGTCCGTGACCCTGATGTTCGCGAGCGTGGTGGTCGGTTCCATCCCGCGCATGGGCAAGACCTTCCTGATGCGCCTGTTCCTGCTCATCGCCGCACTGGACCCGCGCGCCGAGCTGTACGCGTTCGACTTCAAGGGCACCGGAGACTTCGGCGCGCTGGAACCGGTCTGCCACCGCTACCGGGCCGGAGAGGAGGACGAAGACATCCTCTACGTCCTGCACGCTCTGCGGGAGTTGAAGGAGGAGCTGCGCAGGCGGGCGAAGGTCATCAAGTCCCTGCCGCGCTCACGCTGCCCGGAGTCGAAAGTCACCCCCGAGCTGGCCAACGACAAGTCCCTTGGGCTGCACCCGATCGTTGTCGGACTGGACGAGTGCCAGAAGGCTTTCGAGCACGACAAGCACGGG
The DNA here is from genome assembly GCF_036147535.1 of Streptomyces sp. NBC_00322. Taxonomy (NCBI): domain Bacteria; kingdom Bacillati; phylum Actinomycetota; class Actinomycetes; order Kitasatosporales; family Streptomycetaceae; genus Streptomyces; species Streptomyces sp. NBC_00322. The sequence continues at coordinate 4,622,044 of NZ_CP108019.1, forward strand.
GCGGAGATAGAGGAGATCTCCACCGACATCGCCAAGCGCGGCCCGGCTCTGGGCATCGTCGGCATGTTCGGCACCCAGCGCCCCGACGCCAAGTCGCTGCCCCCGGGCATCTCCGCCAACGCGGTGCTGCGGTTCTGCCTCAAGGTCATGGGCCACACCGCCAACGACATGGTCCTCAGTACCGGCGCCTACAAAGCCGGGTACCGGGCCACCATGTTCTCCCGCACCGACCTCGGCATCTGCTGGATGGCCGGTGAGGGCGACGACCCGCGCATCGTCGCGTCCGCGTTCGTCGACGCGCTCGCAGCCGAAAAGGTCGTAGCAAGGGCCCGCAAGGTGCGCGAGGAGTACGGCAACGTCACCGGCCACGCCATCGGCCAGGAACCCGAGAGCGGCGAGGCCGCCTTCGATCTGCTGGCCGACATCCTCAGGGTCGTTGCGGCCGATGAGGACAAGGTGTGGAACGAGAAGGTTGCAGCACGTCTCGCCACGCTGCGCCCGGAGGTCTACGGCGGCTGGAAGGCCGAGACGGTCACCTCGAACCTCAAGCCGCACGGCGTCACGGCGCAGGACGTATGGGGCAGCACCGACAAGGGCAAGGGAACCACCCGCCGGGGCATCGCCCGAGCCGACGTCACCGCAGCAATCACCGTGCGTGACGGAAAGCGGTCCGAGGGCTGACGCGCACCGGTGCTAGACCTAGCAGCCACCGCTGCTAGGTCTAGCACCCCCACTAGCAGCCCAAACCGGCTCCCATCAGCGATCTCGCATCTAGCATCCCACCTGCGAAAACGCCGGAAACCCGCCTGGAAGGCACGCCATGACCCTCATCCTCCTTGCTAGCGCCTGCCTGCTGTTCGTCACTCTCGGTTACATCAGTCTGTGTGCGGGCAGCCCGTTCGGCGACTGCCGCAAGTGCAGGGGCTTCGGCTTCGCGATGAAGATCGACCGCAAGGGCCGCCTCAAGCGCGGCAAGCCGTGCCGCCGCTGCAAGGGCCACGGCAAGCGCATACGCGTCGGCCGCCACCTCTACAACGTGTGGCTGCGCCTCTACCGCGACGGCACCGACACCCCCGCCAAGAAGCCCGCCTTCAAGCCTGCCTCGAAGGGATAACCCCGATGGCCATCACCGTCTCGCTCGTCGCCCTGTTCGGGCTCGTCCTGTTCTTCCTGCTCCGCTCCAAGAGCCTCGGCTACGGCTCCGCGTTCGTCGCCATGATGTTCGGCTTCTACCTCGCCTCCACCGGCGCCTCCCAGCCGATGAACGACCTCACCTCCGCGGTCGTCGACGCCATCGGCAACCTCTAGGAGGCTGGACATGAACGAACCCATCGTCGCCCGCCACTGGCTCGCACTCGCAGCCCCGAAGGTGGCCCCGGCGCTCGCCACGTCCACCGTGCTGATCCTCGGCAGGATCTGGAACGCCAACGGCGCCGAACACAGCGTGGGCAACGCCGCGTTGATGGTCGTGCTCGCTGCCGGAGCCGCGACCGCCGGCGCTTTCGCGTCGGCCGGTCGGGCCGGTGACCCCGTCATCGCCGGAACCGCGTTCGCCGCCTCCGGAGGCCTCGCCCTCGCAGGAGTCGCCGGATACGCCGATGGCCTCTCACTGCCGCTGCTGCTGTGGGCCCTGGCCACCGCCGTCACGTACGGCATCGCGGCCCGCTACTGGCGCACCGACCGCCGCGCCACCCTCGCCCACCACCGGCACACCGCCGAACGGCGCGAGGAACACGGCCACATCGAACGCATCGAAGCCCTGCGCGCCGGGGCACAGATCGAAGTCGCCCGCTCCGGCGCCGCCTACGCCGAATCCCTCGCCACCGCGCTCATCACCCGCGCAGCCCTGCCCGGCTTCGACCCCAAGGCCCTTCAGAGCGCGGGCCTGCCCGAACTCCCCGCCATCGACATCACCAAGGAGCACTGACATGGACATCAACCCCGACGAGATCGTGACCGTGGAGCTGGACTGCGAGGGCTGGACCGAGGCCTACACCCGCGACATCACCCGCCGCCAGCTCGGAGAACTGCTCGTGCAGCTCGATGACATGGCCGCCGACTCGACCGACTACGCCGACCACCGTCCGCAGACGCAGCCGGAGACCTGGCAGACGCCGGAAGAGGCGTACGCCACCGCGCCGTGCATCCCCAGCGAGATCGGATGGACCGCCTACAACGCCGTCGGGCGTCCGACCGGCGCCCTGCTCGGGCGGGAGTTCTGGCTCCGCAAGGCCGCAGTCCTGGACCGCATCGCCCTCGGAGACGAGAACGGGGAGGCGTTCGGCGACGCGTGTGAGGCGGCCACCGAAGCGGCCCGCCGCCTGCTCGACCTCGACCGGGCCGAGGGCATCACCGACCCGCGCGGCTACGTCCGTCAGCAGTACGCCCTGTGGGCCAAGAACCAGTAGCTACGCCCGGGGCGGTCGCCTCTCTCCAAAGACCGCGACCGCCCCGGCTCTCCGCCCCTTCGCAGAAACAGGAGAAACCCCAGCATGACATCAGACCACGTCACCGCGCTGCTCTGCGCTGCACAGTCCGCCGCCGTCCGCGGCTTGCGGCCACGCCCGAACGAGCACCTGCGAACAGCCCTGGAGCTGGCAGCAGCAGGCGCGCCGGTACTGCCTCTGCGGGCAGGGAAGGTGCCGTTCGGGAACTGCCGCACGTGCGCCGACGGAGCGTGCGGCGGGCGTCCCCACATGAAGCGAGCGGGAGAGTGCCGCTGCCCCGGCGTGTGCCACGGCTGGGCCGCCGCCACCACCGACCACCACGTCATCAACGCACCGACGTGGGCATGGGCGTGGCGCGAAGCGGCGGCCGTGGCCTATCACCCCGGCGGCGCCGGTCTCACCGTCGTGGACCTCGACAACGCGGAAGCCATCGCGTGGGCGCGTGCCAGCCTGCCCGCCACCCGAATCGTGCGTACCACCAGGGGTGAGCACTGGCTCTACCAGGGCGTCATGCAGTCCGCCAACGCCGTACGGCCCGGCGTGGACGTCAAGTCCACGATGTCCTACACGCGGTGGTTGGGGCCCGGCACCGGCACCATGACGGCACTGCCCGACGTCGTGCGCGAACTGACCGTGAAGGATCCCACCGCACTCCGGCCCGCGGCCATCATGGTGCCCCCACTGGTCGGGGGCGGGGAGTGTCCTCACCGCACGCCCGCCTATCTGGACCGTGGCATTGCCATGGCTGAGCAGCGCATCACCGAGGCTTCCAGCGCGGTGCATGCCACCGTCTACCGGACGTTCCTCGCCGTGCTGTCGACGCACGGCCGGTGCGGCTGCCTCACCGACGCCCACATCAGCAGGCTGTTCACGGCCGCTCAGCGCAAGGGCGAATCGGCCCGGCACTGCACCGACGCGTGGACCAATGCCCTGACCAGGTTGGGACTGTGACCATGGCAGACGACGAGAAGAACCCCGCCCGCGAGGTCATCACCGACTACGCGCAGCAGCACTTCCGGTACTTCCGCACCGCCGACGGAACCGTGTACGCGCAGAAGAACGGCCACCCCGTGGCCCGCCCCATCCGATCCCAGGGCACGACGGGCAGCCACCGACAGGAACTCATGGTCGGCCTGTTCAAGGACGGGCGCGGCGTGTTCAACGGGACCGCGCTCAAAGAGGCGTTGGACCTCATCGAAGCCCTCGCGCTAACCGAGGACGTGCAGCCCGTCCACATCCGCGTCGCACCGGGATTCGACGGAGCGACGTGGCTGGACCTGGGCCGTAACGACGGGCAGTCCGTCCGCATCCACCCCACCGGCTGGGACATCCTCACCCCCGACCCGCGCGAAGTGTGCTGGCGGCGCACCCAGCTCACCGGCGAACTCCCCCTGCCGGCCAAAGACACCGACGGCAAAGGCATCGACCTCCTGCTGAGGCTGACCAACTTCGCGAACGCGGAGACCGAGTGCCTGGCCATCGCATGGCTGATCGGGTGCCTCGGACCGTCCGTGCCCGTCCCCGCCCCCTTCCTCACCGGGCCCCAAGGGGCGGGCAAGTCCACGGCGGGGCGGATGCTCCTGCGGATCATCGAAGGCATGAGCGGCGACCTGCGCCGCGCACCCAAGGACGAAGAGAACCTCATCGCAGCGGTCGCGGCGGGATGGATCACCGCCCTGGACAACCTCTCCCACATGGCTCCGGACCTGTCCGACGCCATGTGCTGCATCGTCACCGGAGCCGAGAACGTCAAACGCGCCCTGTTCACCGACGGGGACGTGTTCCGCGCTCGCTACCGCCGCCCCCTGCTCCTGACCGGTATCGATGTCGGGGTGATCCGGCCCGACCTCGCCGAACGGCTCCTGCCGCTGCGCTTGGAGCGGCCCCGCGTCCGGCGCACCGAGGCCGAACTGTGGGCGGAGTACGCGGAGGTTCTGCCTGTCGTTCTCGGATCTCTCCTGGACCTCACGGTCAAGGTCCGTGCGGTTGCAGCGGAGACGCCCACCGACCTGCGGATGGCGGACTTCGCTCACCTGTGCGCGCAGCTCGATGCTGCGACCGGCTTCGGGGCGCTCACTGCTTACGGGGCCAGTCTGGACGACCTGAACGACGACGTGATCGAGGGCGATCTCCTCGCGCAGACCGTCCTCAGGCATGCCGACACCATCGAGCCGGGCGCGGCGCAGCGGATGACCTCCACCGAGTGGCTGCACTGCCTCAGCCGCCTCTACAGCGGCGACGACTGCCGCCCCCTGCCCAAGGGCTGGCCCACCACGGGCAAAGTCCTCTCCGACCGTCTCAAGCGCCTCCAACCGACCCTGGCCTCTCGCGGTGTCCTCATCGACAGCGGCCGCACCAGCGAAGGCCGCTACCTCGAAATGACCCGCCCGGCCACCACACCCCCACAGGAGCAAAAGCGGGTGTTCTGACCCGTGTGCGGACGCTCACCCGGACAAGCAAGAAGAGCACCACCGGCCAGGCGTGCTCCTCTTGCTGTTCGGCGGAACGCCGCCCAAAGGACGCGCCGCGCAGCGGCTCCTTGTTCACGCTGTGAGGCACACCGCACCACTACAGACACCCCCTCTTTTGTCCTAAGAGGGAAGACGCTGCGTCATCTGCGTCATGCAGGCCGAAAAACGGCCTCTGACCTGCGACTACAGGCATGACGCAGACGGCGGCCTCTGCGTCATCCTGCGTCATCTGCGTCATGCGATGACGCAGCCCATGACGCACCGATGACGCACCCCTGAACCACTGCGTCACACAAAACCGCAGGTCAGAAGCCTGAATGACGCTGATGACGCAATGACGCAGAAATCCGAGCCTCGGACAAACACGGGCTCCCGATAGAGACACCGCCACCACCCACGACGGACAGTCCCAAAGGAGACCTTTCCGTGAGCATCGCCACCGTGGACATCGCACCACTCGCTGAGGCTGGCGACCCGGCCCCTGTTCTCCTGACCGTTGAAGAGGCCGCCCGCTGCCTCCGTATTGGCCGGACGACCTGCTTCGCCCTCATCCGTACCGGGGAGCTGGAGTCCCTGACCATCGGCGGACTCCGACGCGTCCCCGCCGACGCTCCGGCCGCCTACCTCGCCCGTCGCCGTGCTGAGCAGCGGGCTGCCTGATCACCTCTAACCGGGACGTCACCTCGCTACGGGGTGGCGTCCCGGCCGTTTCCACCCACCTAGCCTGAGGGAGTCCGCCCGTGGCGGAAGAGAAGAAGCGCACTCGACAGCCGAATGGCCGTTCGTCCATCTACCAGGGCAATGACGGTAAGTGGCACGGTCGCGTGACTGTCGGCACCCGCGACGACGGCAAGCCGGACCGTCGCCATGTCGAGCGCAAGACCCGCGCGGAAGTCACCGACGCGGTACGTGAGCTGGAGCGGCAGCGAGAATCCGCGACCGTACGCAAGCCGGGCAAGCCCTGGACGGTCAAGGCGTGGCTGACGCACTGGATCGAGAACATCGCCCCGCTTGGGGTCAACGAGAACACGATGGTGGGCTACGGCGTAGCGGTCCGGAAGCACCTGATCCCAGGGTTGGGCGCTCACCGTCTCGACAAGCTCAAGCCGGAACACATCGAGACCTTCTACGCGAAGATGCAGGCCAACGGCAGCGCGCCTGCGACCGCCCACCAGGCGCACCGCACGTTCCGGACCGCGCTCAACGAGGCGGTGCGGCGTGGCCACCTCGGAAAGAATCCGGTGCAGTTGGCCAAGGCCCCGAGGGTGCGCGAGCAGGAGGTAGAGCCGTACACCGTCGACGAGGTCCGTCGGCTGCTGCGCGCAGCCGACGAGCGTCGTAACTCGGCACGGTGGGCCGTCGCCCTCGCGCTCGGTCTCCGACAAGGTGAAGCGCTCGGTCTCAAGTGGACCGATGTGGATCTGAACGGGGGAGTCCTGATGGTCCGTCGCAGCCGCCGACGCCCCCACTACGCCCACGGCTGCGGAGACACCTGCGAGCGCAAGGCCGGGTACTGCCCGCAACGCGAGCGGACGAACCCCGAGACGGCCGACACGAAGTCTCGCGCCGGACGCCGGGCGGTCGGCCTTCCTCCACAGCTTGTGGATCTACTCCGCACGCACATGATCCGGCAGGACGCCGAGCGCGCTAAGGCGGGTGGCGAGTGGACGGAAGAGGGCTGGCTCTTCGCGACCGAGACCGGCCGGGGCACGTCGCCCCGCACGGACTACGACGACTGGAAGGAACTCCTGAGCGGCGCGAAGGTACGGGATGGCCGACTGCACGATGCTCGGCACACCGCGGCCACTGTCTTGCTCATCCTCGGAGTGTCCGAGCGCGCGGTCATGGGCTTGATGGGCTGGTCTTCAACGGCCATGGCCGCGAGGTATCAGCACATGGTCGACACGGTGCGTACGAACGTTGCTGAGCAGGTCGACGGACTCCTCTGGAACCAGCACCTACAGAACTAGGAGCGTTGGCCGGGTCCATCATCATGACGGCGATGAGGCGAGCGTCAGGCTCGTCCCGTCGCCGCATTAGGCCCCCGCAGGCGGTGGCAGAGAACCCCAAGTAATCACGGCGCCGCCGAATGTCGCGCCGGTGAAGGTGACCGTGCCGTCGCCGAATGTCGCGTGGTTGAAGGAGACCGTGCCGCCGCCGAATGTCGCGTCGTCGAAGATGACCGTGCCGCCGCCGAACAGCGCGCCGTCGAAGGTGACCGTGCCGCCGCGGAAGGCCGCGCGGTTGAAGGTGACCGTGCCGTCGCGGAAGCCCACGCCGGTGAAATCGACCGTGGCGCCGCCGAATGTCGCGCCGATGAAGGTGACCGTGGCGCCGCCGAATATCGCGTCGAAGAAGGTGACCGTGCCGTCGCCGAATATCGCGTGGTTGAAGGAGACCGTGCCGTCGCCGAATATCGCGCCGAAGAAGGGGACCGTGCCGCCGCGGAACCTCGCGTAGTGGAAGGTAACCGTGCAGTCGCCGAATGTCGCGTCGTTGAAGGTGACCGTGCCCCCGGCGAACGTCGCGTGGTTGAAGGAGACCAGGCCGTCGGCGAACGTCGCGTCGTCGAAGGAGACCGAGCCGCCGGCGAACGCCGCGCCGTTGAAGGAGACCAGGCCGCCGGCGAACGTCGCGTCGTCGAAGGAGACCGTGCCGCCAGCGAACGTCGCGCCGTTGAAGGAGACCAGGCCTCGGAAGTGGCCTTCGGAGAAGTCGCCGCCGTCGAAGGTTGCCCCGGTGAAGTCGAAGGAGCACTCACTCCAGGTGGTGGGGGCTTCCGGTTGGCGCATGTGGTCACGGATGACGCGGATGACGGTAAGTCGGACCTCGCGCTCGCCCGCCTTGTGCCCCGGCGCCGACTCATCGGCTTCGTAGGGCATGCGCAGGTAGGCACACAGCACGTCGATGCACACCTGCCGCTGTTCCTCCCAGTCGTCAGCGAGGCGGGCTAGGGCATAGACGCCAGCGAGGCGGACGGCGGCTTGGTCGTGGCCGAGCTGTTCGGCCGCGGTGGTGTAGCGGTCGGCGAGTTGACTTGCGTCGGCCCGGTGCGCGTCGCCCTCGGAGAGGAGCTGTTTGCGGTAGGCGTAGATACCGGCAAGGACGGCGCCGACCAGGGTGAGGACGGTAACAGTGGTCTTGATGACGTCGTTGATGTTGACCGGCTTGCGCGGCTTCTGGCTGCGGGCGGCATCCGCGAGCAGACCGTAGACGCCGTGATAGAGCCCGAAGCTCAGGGCGCCGACCACGAGGAGCGCTAAGGGGGCGACGACCCAGACCGACCAGAGGTTCGGCGTATGCCGGCCTTGGGGAGCCTGACGCCTGCGTAGGAGAGATGCCACGTCAGGATGATGGGGGCAGGCGGGTGCCGTCGGCAGGGAGTTACCGGAATACCCCAACGCCCGGCCCGGGCAGGATCGCTTCGTCCTGCCCCGGCCCCGGGTGCCAGCCGCAGGAACGCGTACGGCGCGCCTCAGAGGGTGGAGGGCATGCGAAGGACTACAGGCATCAGTCGGTCAGGCCGCCGGTGGCCGCCTCAGGGCTGCGAGCGTGGTGCAACTGAGACGGAAACTGAGACGGAGCAACACGAAGGGCCCGATCCATAGGATCGGGCCCTTCGTCTACCTGCGGTAGCGGAGGGATTTGAACCCTCGGTGAGTTTCCCCACACTCGCTTTCGAGGCGAGCTCCTTCGGCCGCTCGGACACGCTACCGGGAGAGAGCTTAGCCCAAGGTGGGCCGTGCTCTGAAATCCGTATCCGGACCCCGTCGGTCAGCGTTCCCGGAAGAAGTCCGTCAGCTGCTGCGCGCACTCCCGCTCGAGCACGCCGGTGATCACTTCGGGCCGGTGGTTCAGCCGTCGGTCCCGTACGAGGTCCCAGAGCGAACCCGCAGCGCCCGCCTTCTCGTCGCGTGCGCCGTAGACCACCCGGTCGACCCGGGACTGCACGATCGCGCCCGCGCACATCGTGCACGGCTCCAGCGTCACAACGAGCGTGCAGCCGCTGAGCCGCCACTGTCCGAGCAGAGCCGCGGCCCTTCGGATCGCCAGCACCTCGGCGTGCGCCGTCGGATCGCCGGTCGCCTCGCGTTCGTTGTGCCCGGCGGCCAGCAGCGTGCCGTCCGCGGACAGCACGACGGCACCGACCGGCACATCGCCGGACAGCGCCGCGCGCTCCGCCTCCTCGATGGCGAGACGCATCGGCGCCTTCCACGGGTCGCGTACCGGATCGCCTGCGGGTCCGGATGCGGGATCAGGTACGCCCCCGGTCACTAGCGGACGGTCTCCAGCACCTCGGCTGCGCCCAAGGCGTCCGCGATCTCCAGCAGTGCGTCCGTGTCCAGTGCCAGCAGCTCCTTCTCCGACAGCCCCAGGTCCATGAGGATGTCGCGATCGCCGACGGGTCCCGCGGGCACCAGCTCGGCGGCCGAACCCGACTCGCCGACCTCGTCGTCGGCGTCGTCGTCTTCCGGCTCTCCGTCCTCGGTGCCGTCGAGATCCAGCGTGTCCAGGTCGTCGGCGGGGTCGTCATCGTCCCCGCCGAGCAGTTCGTTGGTGAGGATTTCCCCGTACGAGGAGCGTGCGGCCGCGGCCGCGTCCGAGACGAAGATACGAGGATCCTCCTCGCCCTCCACCCGCAGAACGCCGAACCAGGCGTCCTCCTGCTCGATGAAGACGAGCACCGTGTCCTCGTCCACCGAGGCCTCACGGGCCAGGTCGGTCAGATCCGACAGGCTCTCCACATCGTCGAGCTCTGTGTCGCTCGCTTCCCACCCGTCTTGAGTGCGCGCGAGCAGTGCGGCGAAGTACACCGTGACTCTCCCACTGATCAGAGGTGTGACGACCGGCGGTGCAATTGTTCGTGCCCCGCCCACTCGGAATCGTGGCAGAAACCTGCGCGATGCGAGAGGTCTTCCGTCGTTGCGTCGGCCATCAGTTCTGCCAGGACCGGTTACCAGCGGAACGTCCGCATACGCATTTGCTGGCGCATCCGGGCCGCTCTGGCCCTCCGGGGCTGGACGCGATCGCGCAGTGCTTTGGCCTCGCCGAGTTCGCGGAGGAACTGGGCGCGTCGCCGTCTGCGCTCGGCGTCCGCCGCTATCTCCTGCTCTTCGGGTCCGGGCTCCCGCATCGGCCACACACCACCCCACGGCTGGGTCCGTGTCCCCTCCGGGCCCCGCGGCCTGGGGGACTCCCACCACCTTCCCTCCGTACCCACCGTTGATGCCAGCCCGGGCTACTGTTGGGCGCATGCGGATCCATGTCGTCGACCACCCGTTGGTGGCGCACAAACTCACCACACTGCGCGACAAGCGCACCGACTCCCCGACCTTCCGGCGCCTGGCCGACGAGCTGGTCACCCTCCTCGCGTACGAGGCCACCAGAGATGTGCGCACCGAGCAGGTGGACATCGAGACCCCGGTCACCGGGACGACGGGCGTGAAGCTCTCGCACCCGCGTCCGCTGGTCGTGCCGATCCTGCGGGCCGGCCTGGGCATGCTGGACGGCATGGTGCGGCTCCTGCCGACCGCCGAGGTGGGTTTCCTCGGGATGATCCGCAACGAGGAGACCCTGGAGGCGTCGACGTACGCGACCCGGATGCCCGAGGACCTCTCGGGCCGCCAGGTGTACGTCCTCGACCCGATGCTGGCCACGGGCGGCACCCTCGTCGCCGCGATCCGGGAACTGATCAAGCGCGGCGCGGACGATGTGACCGCGGTCGTGCTGCTGGCGGCGCCCGAGGGCGTCGAGGTGATGGAACGCGAGCTGGCGGGCACGCCGGTCACCGTCGTCACCGGGTCCGTGGACGAGCGGCTCAACGAGAACGGCTACATCGTGCCGGGGCTGGGCGACGCGGGCGACCGGATGTACGGCATGGCCGAGTAGCCCAGGGGCAGTAATTCAGCTCAGCACGCGCCGGAGGGCGCTGGTGCGGGCCTGGCCAGGGTGGCCAGCGCCGCGTCGGCGTCCTTCTTCGTGTCCAGCGTCTTGAAGGCCGTGCCGAGGATCAGGTCGACGTCCGCCGTCCGGCGCGCGTCGGTCTGCAGTCGGCTGCTCCTCAGCTGGGTCGCCAGCACCCGGAACGCGCCCTGCTGTGCCTCGGAACCGCCCAGCAGTATCCCCGTGCCGGGCACCTTCTTGTCGTACGCCTCCGGGGCATTGCCGACCTTGCCGATCGCGAAGCCGCGTTTCTTCAGCTCGTCGGCGGCCGCCTTGGCGAGGCCGCCGCGCGGGGTCGCGTTGTAGACGTTCACCGTGATCTGGCCCGGCTTGAGGGCCGGCGGGGGCGCGGCCGAGGGTTTCGGTGCGCTCTTGCAGTCCTTCGTCCTGGCCGCCGACGCCTTCTTGCCGTCGTCGCCCGTGAAGACGTCGATGAGCTGCAGTGTTCCCCAGCCGGCGAGGCCGAGGGCGACCACCGCGGCGAGGGCCACCACAACGATCCTGCCGCGATTGCGAGGGCGTCGCATTCGTGGGTACTTGTCGCCCGTGATGCGGTACTTTCCGCCCATGCCTGGGGGAGTGAGCATGCTCATGGGCGCAGCGTAGTGCGGCCTGGTGCCGATGCCTACTAAACGATCAACCGATTGCGTCCGTACGGTCCGTAAAAAGCCCGAAAGGCTCAGTCGCCCGGGCGGCCGCGGAGGTGGCCGGGGAACCCCGGCGGGCGGCTCAGCCCAGCTCGAGAACGCGGGCGTGCAGCACCTGGCGCTGCTGCAGCGCGGCGCGCACGGCGCGGTGCAGACCGTCCTCCAGATAGAGGTCGCCCTGCCACTTCACGACATGGGCGAAGAGGTCGCCGTAGAACGTGGAGTCCTCCGCGAGCAGCGTTTCGAGATCCAACTGGCCCTTGGTGGTCACGAGCTGATCGAGGCGGACCGGGCGCGGCGCCACGTCCGCCCACTGCCGGGTGCTTTCCCGGCCGTGGTCGGGATACGGCCGCCCGTTACCGATGCGCTTGAAGATCACACGGAAAGCCTACCGGTCAAGAGGCTCCGGGCGCAGCCACGGTGGCGGAGTGCGATCCCGGGCAAAATTGTGCAAACCCGGAAACATTCCCGGAGTCGATCACGCAGACAGTACGGCCGATTCGCTCGAAAGGGGTCGGCGGCTGCTTCGTGACGCAGACCCCGAAGACATGTGAGGCGCGGGTTCCGGGGCTGATCCCCGGGTCGGACAGCACGGTTCCGCTCAGGACTTTTTCGCTGCCTTCGCCGCGCGCTTCATCTCCTGCTTGTGCGCCCGCACCTTCGCCAGCGAGTCCGGTCCGGTGATGTCCGCCGCCGAGCGGTAGCAGCCCTTCTCGCCGTACGCTCCTGCCGCCTCGCGCCAGCCCGTGGGCTGTACGTCGAACTGCTTGCCCAGCAGCGCCAGGAAGATCTTCGCCTTCTGCTCGCCGAAGCCGGGCAGCGCCTTCAGCCGCGCGAGCAGCTCGTCGCCGCTCGCCGCATCGCGCCAGATGGCGCTCGCGTCGCCGTCGTACTCGTCGACGAGGTACTGGCACAGCAGCTGCACCCGCTTGGCCATGTTGCCCGGATAGCGGTGGACGGCGGGCTTCTCCTTCAGCAGTTCGGCGAAGGCGTCCGGGTCGTAGGCGGCGATCTCGGCGGCGTCCAGATCTTCGCCGCCGACTCGCCGGGCGATGGTGTACGGGCCGGAGAACGCCCACTCCATGGGGACCTGCTGGTCGAGCAGCATGCCCACCAGGGCGGCGAGCGGACTGCGGCCGAGCAGTTCGTCGGCCTCGGGCTGCTGGGCGAGATGAATCGTGGGGCTCATGTCCCGAGGATCACGCAGCCGATGGGCGCCCGCCAGTCGCGCCACCGGACCTCCGGGTTCCCGTCCCGAGGGCTGTTCTTCCTCACAGCCTTTGGGGGTTCGCCTCGCGCTCATACCCCCGTACGGTATGGACGCATGAGGACTTCGCGGATACCCGTGCCCACGGCCCTGGTGGGGTTCGTGCTCCTGGTGCTCGCCCTGACGGCCCTCTCGTACGCGGTGGGGCGCGCCGTCGGCCCGGTGGCGCCCGGGCTGCACCGTGTCGATGAGCCGAAGAGCCCCGGCGGCGAGGAGCCCGGCGGGATGCCCGGGATGCATGACATGGGGGCGGGCCGGTGACGGATCTGCTGATCGGCGGGATGACGTGCGCGGCGTGCGTGGCCCGGGTCGAGAAGAAGCTGAACCGGGTCGACGGGGTGAGCGCCACGGTCAATCTGGCCACCGGTCTTGCCCGGATCACGCATCCGTCCGAGGTGGGTGTGGACCTGCTGATCTCCACGGTGGAACGGGCGGGCTACACCGCCCGGTTGCCGTCGCCTCCGCTCGCAACGGGGGACGAGGACGAGGCCGGGGACGACGACGGGCGGGAACGGCTGGTGATCACCGCCGTGCTCGCGGTGCCGGTCCTCGTGTTGTCGATGGTTCCCGCCCTGCAGTTCGACTACTGGCAGTGGCTCTGCTTCACCCTCGCGGGACCGGTCGTCATCTGGAGCTCCCACCCCTTCCACGCGCGCGCGCTCAGTGGGCTTCGCCATGCGACCGCCACCATGGACACCCTCGTCTCGCTCGGTGTGATCGCGTCCTACCTGTGGTCCGTGTACGCCCTGTACTTCGGCGGGGCGGGCGATCCGGGCATGCGGATGCCGTTCAGCTGGCTGCCGCGTGCCGAGGGCGACACCGCGCATCTGTATCTGGAGGCAGCGGTCGGCGTGCCGCTCTTCGTCCTGGCCGGGCGGTACTTGGAGGCGCGCGCCAAGCGCGGCACCGGGTCCGCGCTGCGGGCACTCGCCGAACTGGGCGCGAAAGACGTGGAGTTGAAGGGGAGCGGTGAGCGCATCTCCGTCTCCGCGCTGCTGACCGGGCAGGAGTTCATGGTCCGGCCGGGCGAGAAGGTCGCCACCGACGGCGTGGTGACCGAGGGCAGTTCGGCGCTGGACCTGTCGCTGGTCACCGGTGAGTCGACGCCCGTCGAGGTGGGGCCCGGCTTCCGCGTCGTGGGCGGTGCCGTGAACTCCGGCGGGCTGCTCGTCGTCCGCGCGACCGCCGTCGGAGCGGACACCCAACTCGCCCGTATCACCAGGCTGGTGACCGACGCCCAGGCGGGCAAGGCGAGGATTCAGCGGCTCGCCGACGCCGTCGCGGGCGTGTTCGTCCCGGCCATCGTGACGGTCGCGGCGTGCGTGCTCGGCTTCTGGCTCGGGGCCGGTGCCGACGCGGAGGCGGCGGTCACCGCGGCGGTCGCCGTCCTGGTCGTCGCCTGCCCGTGCGCGCTGGGGCTTGCGACGCCCACCGCGTTCCTGGCGGCGACGGGGCACGGTGCGCGGCTCGGCGTACTGATCAAGGATCCGGGCGCCCTGGAGCGGCTGCGCCGGGTCGACACCGCCGTCTTCGACAAGACCGGAACGCTCACCACGGGCCGTATGACCCTCGTCGAGACCGTCGTGGCCGAAGGGCGGGATGCCACTGATGTGCTGCGTCTCGCGGGTGCGGTGGAGTACGGCTCCGAACATCCCGTCGGCCGCGCCCTGCTGGCGGCCGCGCGCAGGCAGGCGGGCGGCGAACCGCTGCCCGAGACGGCAGACTTCCGAGCCGTACGGGGCGAAGGCGTGCACGGCCGGGTCGAGGGCCGGGAGATCTCCGTACGCAGTCCACGAGCCGCCGCCCCGCTCCCGGACACGCTGCACGAGGGCCTGCTGCGTGCCGCGGAGACCGGGCACACGGCGGTCGTCGTCGAGATCGACTCCCGGCCCGTCGCCCTGCTCGCCGTCGGCGACACCCTGCGGCCCTCCAGCGGCGCGGCGGTGACCAAGCTGAAGCGCCTGGGCATCGAACCGATCCTGGTGACCGGTGACGGGTCCTCCGCGGCGGAGGCCGTCGCCCGTGAGCTGGGCATCACGACCGTGCACGCGGGCGTCAGCCCTGAGGCCAAGGCGGAACTGGTCGCCGCGCTGCGCGCCGAAGGACGCCACGTCGCGGTGATCGGCGACGGGGTCAACGACGCGGCCGCACTCGCCCGCGCCGACCTCGGTATCGCCATGGGCAGCGGAACGGACGCGGCGATCGGAGCCGCGGACATCACTCTCGTACGGGAGGACATGGCGGCGGTCGTCGACGCGGTGCTCCTCACCCGCCGCACGCTCGCCACGATCCGGGCCAATCTCGTCTGGGCCTTCGGCTACAACGTGGTCACCGTGCCGCTGGCCGCGACCGGGTGGCTCAACCCGATGTTCGCGGCGCTGGCGATGTCCGCGAGTTCGGTGCTGGTCGTCGGGAACAGTCTGCGGCTGCGCGCCGACGGACCGCGGCCCCGCAGACGGCCACCGGCCGCCGGGCGCGTGCCCGGCCGATCCGCCGTCCGGAGGGGCTCCGATGACCTCAGCCTCCGCTGACCCCGCCGGGCGCCGGGCAGCCGTGACCGCCGCGATCCTCGTGCCGGTGGCCGCCTGCGCCGTGACGCTCGCCCTGCTCACGGCCTACGTCTCCAGCGGCGCGGCGGGTGAGCCTCCGGCCCGGATCACGGTCACCCGCGCCCGGGTCGTCCAGCCGCTCGCGGGCCGCGACACCGTGGCCTACTTCGACCTGCGCAACACGGGTGGCGCCGACGCGTCCCTGGTCTCGGTGGAGGCGCCGCTGCTCGGCTCGCCGACGATGCTCGCGCGCGACGTCGAGTCGGACGGTGCGGGCCGGATGGAGGCGCTGCCCGAGCTGAAGGTGCCGGCGGGCGGGGAGGTGCGGATGTCCCCGGCGGTGGGCGACGTGATGGTCGAGAATCCGCCGGCGCTTCGGTTGGGTGAGCGAGTCGATTTCGTGCTCAGGTTCCGGGACGGGGGTGAGGTACGGGCGGTGGCGGTGGTGGTGCGGGCGGGGGGTTGAGGGGGCAAGGCCCCGCCGCAGGCGCCCCCTCTATCCCCCTTGCCAGGACCGCCACAGCGCCGCGTACGCACCCCCACCCCCCACCAGCTCCTCATGCGTCCCCAGTTCCGCGAGTCGCCCCTCTGCCAGGACCGCCACCCGGTCCGCGTCATGGGCCGTATGCAGACGGTGCGCGATGGCGATCACCGTGCGGCCCTTCAAAACGGCAGCAAGGGCCCGCTCCGTATGGCGTGCCGTCGTCGCGTCCAACAGCGCCGTCGCCTCGTCGAGTATCAGCGTGTGCGGGTCGGCCAGGACGACGCGGGCCAGGGCGAGTTGCTGGGCTTGGGCCCCGTCGAGGCGGTGGGCGCCCGCGCCCAGTTCGGTGTCGAGGCCGGCAGGGAGCTCGGACGCCCAGTCGGCGCCTACCGCGGCGAGAGCCGCGGACAGTTCGGTGCGGGTGGCCGAGGGGGCCGCGATCAGCAGGTTGTCCCGGATCGTGCCGAGGAAGACATGGTGTTCCTGGGTGACGAGGACGACCTGGCGGCGCAATTGTGCGGCGTCGAGCGCGGCAAGCGGAATTCCGCCGACGGTGACCGTGCCCGTGTGCGGGGCGTCGATGCCGGCGAGCAGTCTGCCCAGGGTGGACTTGCCCGCGCCGGAAGGGCCCACGACGGCCAGCCGTTCGCCGGGACGGACGGTGAGGTCGACGCCGTGCAGGACGTCGCGCCCGCCGTCGTAGGCGTACCGCGCGCCGGCGACCTCGATCCGGTCGTCGGCGGGAGCGGCCTCCGCGGCCGGCAGCGCTGCCGGGGCCCGGCCGAGACCTTCGACCCGGGCGAACGCGGCGGAGCTGCTCTGCAGTTGGTCGAGCCACAAGAGAACGGTGTCGAGCGGCTCGGACAACTGCCGCAGATACAGGGCCGATGCGACCACCGCTCCGAGGGTGACCGTGCCGTGCGCGTGCAGTGCGCCGCCGAGCAGCAGGACGCCGACGACCGGCAGGACGTACGAGACGTCCACGGCGGGGAAGAGCACACTGCGCAGGAACAGCGTCCGCATCCGGGTCCCCTTGCACTCCTCGACGGCGTCATGGCAGGCCGCGATACGCCGCTCCTGGAGCCCGAGTGCCTCGACGGTGCGGGCGCCGGACGCGGTGGCGGAAAGCACTTCGGCGAGCGCGGAGTTGGCGGCGCCTTCGGCGAGATAGTCGGTGTGCGCGCGACGCAGGTACCAGCGGGCGGCGAACCAGATGCCGATCAGGCCGAGCAGCCCGCAGGCACCGAGCAGCGGGTCGAGGGCGAAGACCGCGCCAATGATGAACAGGGCCTGGGCCACCGCGATGGAGACCTCGGGCCCGGCGTCGCGCAGCATAGTGCCCACGGTCGCGACATCGGCTGTGCCGCGCGCGGTGAGATCACCGGTCCCGGCGCGTTCCACGACGGATGCGGGCAGGGCGAGCGCCCGCTCGACGAACTGTTCACGGATCCGGGCGGACGTCCGCTCTCCGAAGCGGTGTCCCACGTACCGGGCGAAGCGGACGAGCAGCAACTGGGCGACGGCGAAGCAGAGGATGGCGAAGGCCAGCCGGTCCACGGTGGCGACGCCCGCGCCGTCGCTGATGCGGTCGATGACGCGTCCGACCAGCCAGGGCCCGGCGAGCCCGGCCGCGGCGGCGAGCGCGTTGAGCGTGATCACGGCGGCGAAGGCCCGTGAGTCCAGCCGGACGAGCCGCAGGGCGGCGCGGCGTACGTGGTGCGGCTCGGCGACCGGGAGGTGACGGGTCACCGCTGCCTCTCCTCCTCGCCCGCGCTGCGGGAGACCAGTGCGCGGTATCCGGGCTCGGCCGCGAGCAGTTCACGGTGGCTGCCGGTCGCGGCCGTGGTCCCGTCGACCAGGAAGTACACGGTGTCCGCCTGTTCAAGGAGCAGCAGCGAGGTGCTGGTGAGCACGGTGGTG
Organism: Streptomyces sp. NBC_00322; assembly: GCF_036147535.1. NCBI lineage: Bacteria > Bacillati > Actinomycetota > Actinomycetes > Kitasatosporales > Streptomycetaceae > Streptomyces > Streptomyces sp. NBC_00322. The sequence continues at coordinate 4,639,772 of NZ_CP108019.1, forward strand.
CGCCCGGCGCGGGCGGTACGCAGCCGGGAGGCGAGCGCCGCCTCCGTATGGGCGTCGACGGCGGATGTGGGCTCGACCGCCATCAGTACCTCGGGTTCGGCGAGCAGGGCCCGTACAAGCCGTATGCGCTGGCGCTGACCGCCGGAGAGATTGCGGCCCTGCGCGTCGACCGCCGAGCCGAGGCCGTCGGGCAGCCCGTCGACGATGTCCTGTGCGACGGCCGCGTGCACCGCCGCCGCGACGGCGTCCTCGTCCCGCTCCGCTCGCCCGGCGACGACTTCCCGCAGAGGTCCCGAGAACAGATCGGCCTCGTTGTCGGCGACCAGGATTCGCTCCCGTATCCGTGCCGACGCCATCGCGTCGAGGCGTATCCCGCCCCAGGTCGCCGCCGAGCCGGTGAACCTGGCGAGCCGGTCCACCACCGCCGCGCACTGCGCGGGCCGGGCGCTGACCAGCGCGGTCAGCCGCCCGGGCGTCACCTCCACACCGGATTCCGGATCGTGCAGTACGGCAGGGTACGTGGGCGCGTCGACCGGCTCGGCGGCGTCCGCGTCCGAGGGTTCCAGATTCAGGAAGCGCACCACCTGGCGGGCCGCGACCAGGCCGCGCCCCAGGTCGTAGCCGCCCTCGATGAAGAACGCCACCGGTACGACGAGGATCGCGACATAGCCGTAGACCGCCACCAACTCGCCGACGGTGATGGCCCCTTGAGCCGCCATCCTCGCCGCCAGCCAGGTCACGGCGGCGAGGAAGACCGCGGGCAGCCCGACCCCGAGCGCCTGGATCCAGCTGGTCACGACGCCGACCCGGTAGCCCTCCGCCCGCAGCGTCTGCGATCCGCGGCGGTAGTGGTCGGCGTACAGCCCTTTGCCGCCAAGGCCGTTGAGCACGCGCAGCCCGCCCACGAGATCCCCGATCCGCCCCGCCAGGCTGCCCTGCCGCTCGCGGTAGGTCGACTCCGCGCCCTGGAGCCGCCCGAGCAGCGGCCCCACCAGCACGGCGAGCACCGGCACGCCGAGCAGGACCACGGCGGTGAGCAGCGGCGAGACGGTGAGCAGCAGGACGGCCACTGCGAGATAGGCGAAGACCGCCCCGACGCCGGGCCCGGTGATGGTGAGCGTCTGGCTGATGGTCCTGACGTCGCTGATGCCGATCGTGACGACCTCGCCGGCGGTGAGCAGCCGCGGCAGCGCGGCGCCCAGGCGCGTCGACTGCCGGACGACGACCTCGACGGTTCGGAAGACGGCGTCCATCCGGATCCGGGTCATGGTGCGATGGCGCATGATCGCCAGCCAGGCGTTGAGCACCCCGACGCCGAGCAGTGCGGCGACCCAACCGGTCAGCGCGCCGAAGTCGCCCGGCCGGAGTCCTTCGTCGATGGCCCGCGACAGGAGATACGGCGGCAGTGTCAGGCACACCATCCACAGACTGCCGAGCAGAGCGCCCGCGGCGACGCGGCGCCGCTGGCTGGTGACCAGCCACCATAAGTACCGCCCGGCACTCCGGCTGTCCGGCCCCGTATCCGCGACTGTCACGGTGCAACTTTAGTGACCTGGTTCGCTCATCCGTGCGGTCAGGTCCGTGAGTTGATCGAAGCCGCAGCTCGAGGCCGGGAACTCATCGGCCTCGCCGTCCGACTCCTCTCCCGTACATGGGTGACCGAACGGGAGGTGGAATGGGCGGGCTTGACGTGCGGATGCGCCGGGTCGGCTGCCGGCACGGCCGTATCGAAGCCGTACGCGCCGTGGATCTCGACATCGCGCCCGGCGAGCGGGTGGCGCTGACCGGCACCAACGGCTCCGGCAAGACCACACTGCTACGGGCCCTGCTCGGCCTGCACCGGACCGCGGACGGCGAGATCCTCGTCGGCGGGCGTCCGGCCCGCACCCCGGCCGAGTGGGCCTGGCGGCGGAGGGCTTGCGCGTGGATTCCGCAGAAGCCCGCGGCCGGGCGCTTTCCGTTGCTGGCCGGGGAGTTGCTGACCAGCAGCGGCGCGGCGGTCGAAGCCGAGGAAGCGGCGGAGAAACTGGGCGTCGGCCAACTGACCGGGCGGCCGCTGCACACTCTGTCCGGCGGCCAGTTGCAGCGTATGTATCTGGCCCGGGCCGCCGGTGCCGTCGCCGCCGGAGCCGGGGTGCTGCTCGCCGACGAGCCCACCGCCGCGCTGGACTTCGCCGGGCAGGAGGAGGCCGCCGACGTCCTGCTGTCCCTGCCCGCGACCCTCGTCGTGGTGACCCACGACCGCGCCCTGGCCGACCGCTGCGAGCGCGTCCTGGAGATGGCCGCCGGCCGGCTGCGGGAGGTCGTATGACGCTCGCCGCCGCCGACATCGGCGCGCTGTTGCAGCTGGTCCCCGTACAACGCGCGGGCTTCGCCCTGCTGCTGGCCGCCGTCGGGCTGCCGGTCGTCGGCGTGGTGATCGTCGGTCTCGACATCATGCCGGTGCGGTTCGCGATGATGCATGTGGCCCTGCTGGGGATCGCCGTGGGGCTGCTCACCGGCCTCGACCCCATGCTGTGCGCGCTGCTCGCCTGCGCTCTCGCGGGCGCCGGAGTCGCGCCGCTCGCCCGCACACCCGACGGGCTCTCCGGCGCGATGGGCCTGCTGATGAGCCTGGCCATCGCCGCCGCGCTGCTGGTGCTCTCGGTCTCGGGAGTCAACGCCGCGGGCGCGTTCGCCCTGCTGTGGGGGTCGATCCTCTCGGTGGGCACCGCCGACCTGTGGGTGCTGGGCGCGCTCGCCGTCGTGGTGCCCGGCCTGTTCTGGTGGCGGCGGCGCGACATCGCCCTGCTGCTGTACGACCGCGAACTCGCCCTCTGCTCCGGTGTACGGGTCGAACGCCTCACCCTCGTCCTGCTCGTCCTGGTCGCGGTGGCGGTCGCCGGTGCGATCAAGCTGACCGGCGCGCTCCTCGTCGACGCGCTGACCCTGCTGCCCGCCCTCGCCGCGCGCCGCCTGGGCTCGTCGCTGAGGTCGATCACCGCCTGGGCCGTCGGCATCGGCGTCGCCGTCAACGCGACCGGCTTCCTGATCGCCCTCCGGCTGGATCTGCCGCCCGGTCCCGTCCTTGTCCTGACCGCCGGGGCCGTGGCCCTCGGCGTCCATCTCGTCCCCGAACGGAGAATCCGCCCATGGCGCGCAACCGCGTCCGCATCGCTTCCCTCCTCGCACTGACCACCGCCCTCGCCCTGACCGCGGGCTGCGGCGGCAGCTCGGACGCCTCGTCCAAAGACGACGGGCATCCGCGCGGCGGGGCCCCGGTGGTCGTCGCGACCACGACCTGGGAGGGCGCCTTCGCCAAGGCCGCGGGCGCGAAGGACGTCAAGGTGATCGTCCCGCAGTCGGTGCAGCACGCTCCCGACTACGACCCCAAGCCGTCCGACCTCGCGGCGGTGGCCGACGCCGACTTCGTGCTCTACGCGCCCTTCGAGCCGTACGCGGAGAAGATCAAGGCGGCCGCGGGCTCCGACGCGAAGCTGGTCGAGGTGAACCTCGACAACGACGCGGGCAAGGTGACGGGCGAGGTCGCCCGGCTGGGCAAGCTGTTCGGGACCGAGTCCGCCGCGGCGACGTGGCAGAAGGGCTTCGGGACGCAGTACGCCGGTCTGCAGCGGGAGTTGAAGGCGGCCTGGCCGGGCGGAAAGGCTCCGTCCGTGGTCACGCAGGTGTTCACCGCGTGGTCGGCGAAGATGGCGGGCGCGCAGGTGGTGGGGACGTACGGGCCCGAGGCGGTGAGCGCGAAGCAGCTGTCGGAGCTGTCGGCGAAGAAGCCGGCCCTCGTGCTGGACAACGCGCACATGTCGACGGGGACGGTGCTGCCCGACTCGGGTGCGGAGCAGGTGAAGATCGTCAACTTCCCGGGGAAGGACCTGGATCTGCTGCCGGTGTACCGGGACGCGGCGGCGGCGGTGAAGGCGGCGCTGGCAAAGCCCTGAAGTCACCGGGGCCGGGGTGAGCCTGGGCCAGGGGGCGTTGGTGGTTGCTGTCCGGTGAGTGGTACCGCGGGCGAACCGCAGCGGGGTGACCCGCACTTCCATCGCCGGACGGGCCGAATATCCGGCCCGTCCGGCGTTTGAGGACGGACCTGAGGTCAGACCGCCTCCACCAACCCGGCACCGGCGAACCGTTCCCGTAGCGCGAGCCTGTCCGGTTTGCCCGCGGGGGTCAGCGGCACCGAGGCCAGGACCAGCAGCCGCTCCGGGTGCTTCCGGCGCTCCACGCCCCGCGCGTCCAGATACGCGCCCAGCTCGTCCAGTGTCACCGCGGCCTGTCCGTCCCGGGTGACCACGCACGCCGCGAGCCGCTCGCCCATCAGCGGGTCGGGCACGCCGACGCACACCACGTCTCGTATCCCCGGATGCGCGGCCAGTTCGATCTCGACCTCCGCGGGGCTGATGTTGGCCCCGCCGCGGATGACCACGTCCTTGAGGCGGCCCACGATCCGCAGCGCCCCGTCCTCTTCCAGGAGTCCCAGGTCTCCGGTGCGGACCCACCCGTCGGCCGTGCGGTAGCGCGCGTCGAGTTCGGGCGCGCCGACGTAGCACAGCGGCGTCATCGGACCACGGGCGACGATCTCGCCGACGGCTCCCGCGGGTGCCTCCTCCATCTCGCGTGTGCCGGGGACGGCGATACGGATGTCGGCGACGCGGGGATCGGGATGCCCGGCGAGCACGCCGGGACCCGGCCCGGACGCGGGCCAGTCCCCCAGTCCCGTATGGCAGTTGACGCCGTCCGCCGACCCGTACAGATTGACGACCGGGCAGCCGAAGACGCGGCGCGCCTCATCGGCCGTGGCCGCGTCGAGTACGGACCCGCCGAGCACCAGCGCGGTGGGCGCCGGGAGGTCGCGCGGCCGCTCGGCGAGTTCGTCGAGCATCATCCGGATCATCGTCGGCACGCCCAGCACATGCGTCGGCTCGTGCTCGGCGATGGCGTCGAGGGCGGCTTCGGGCGTGAAGTGGTCGAGCAGGACCAGGGTTCCGCCGTGCCGGGCGAGGGCGACCGCGGTGGCGTTGCTGCCGAAGGCGGAGGCGAGCGGTACGAGGAAGAGACAGCGCGGCGGCTGCCCGTCCTTCATCAGGGAGGCCAGGAAGTTGCCGCGGCCGCCGGCCAGCGCGTTGTGCGAGTACGCGATCATCTTCGGCTCGGCCTCGGAGCCGGATGAGACGAGGATGCGTACGGCCGAGTCGGGGTCGGGGCGGGCCGGGACGAAGGCGCTCGCGTCGGTGCGCAGCAGCTGCGACAGCGGTACGGCCCCTTCGGGCGCCTCGCCCGGTCCGGCGGCGATCACCGTGCGCAGGGCGGGCAGTTCGGCGGCGAGGCCGAGCAGATCGGCGGCGTGCGCGCAGCCGCGGTGTTCGATGGCGGCGATCACGGCGACCGCCTCGGATCTGCTCAGCAGCGAGGCCGCCTCGCGCCCTCCCCGGCCGACCGGGAACGGCAGCGCGACCGCGCCGATCGCGGCCAGCGCGAGATCGGCGATGACGGCGTTGCGGGTGCCGGGGAGCTGGACGCCGACCACGTCGCCGGGGCGTATGCCCAGGGCGGTGAGGCCGGCGGCCAGACATCGCACCTTGCGGTCCAGCGCCGTGTAACAGAGCTTCCCCTTGGCGTCGATCACCGCCGTGCGATGCAGATCGGCGATCTGGCGGGCCCGGTAGAGGCTGTAGACGTCGAGGTCGGGGCAGGTGCCGTCGACGGTCCAGGAACGGCGCAGCTCGGCGGGCAGCAGATCGTGCAGGGCGACGGTCACAGGAAGCTCCAGGGGTCGGGAACGGCAGGTGCACCGTGCGCGTCCCGGCTGATCGAGCCGGCGAAGCGCGGGTCGTGGTGCAGAGCGGCGAGGTCGGTGGTGACCGCGGTCGCGGCCAGACCGTGCGTACGCAGCTGCGCGAGGGCGTCCGCGGTGGGCAGTGCGCCCAGGTCGTACGCGGCGGCAGCGGCCGCGCAGGAGTCGGTGGGTGCGATCCAGCCGTCGGCGGTGGGCAGCGGGCGGCGGAATCCGGCCGGACGGCGCGGGGCGAGACCCTGCGCGGCCCGGCGGCGGGCGGGCGCGGTCAGGACATCGGCCGCGCCCAGGAGGGAGGAGTCCACCCGCACGCCGTGACCGGTGCGCTCCCGCAGCAGCAGCCCGGCCAGGACCGCCTCCGCGCCGAGCAGCCCGCCGAGCACATCGAGCAGGGTCATCAGCGAGGGCGCGGGCGGTTCACCGTCCGGCCGGACGGCCTCGCCGACGCCGGTACGGGCCTGGACCATGAAGTCGGTGCCCATGGGTGCGCCGGGCAGCCGGTCGGCCCAGCCGCTGGTGTACGCGTAGACGAGCGCGGGTTTGGCCGCGGCCAGCTGATGGTGGTCGAGGCCGAGTTCGGCGGCTTTGCCGGGGGCCCAGTTGTGCAGGAAGACGTCCGCTCCGGCCGCCATCTCGCGCAGCCGCCGCCGGTCGGTTTCCGCCTTGATGTCGATCTCGACGGCCTGCTTGCCCCGGTTGAGCGCGAGCCAGCGCGCGGAGATTCCGGAGCAGGCGGGGGGCATGCCGCGCAGCGGGTCGCCGCCGGGCGGTTCGATACGGACGATGTCGGCGCCGAGCAGTCCCAACACATGGGCGGCGAGCGGCGCTTGGATACGGCGGCCCGCCTCCAGGACGGTCAGCCCGGCGAGCGGCAGCCCGGCCGGAGCGCCGCCCGTGGTGTACGCCGCTTCGTGCGGGGCCAGCGTCCACGGGGGAGCATCCTCGATACCCCGGTCGGCCAGGGAACGCAGCGGGCACACCTGAGCGCCGGAGGCCTCGGCGGCGTACCGGATCCGCTCCCAGTCGCCGTGACGGACCGTGGAATGCAGTGCGTCGGGGAACGGCGCGCAGGCCGTGGCGTAACGGAACTGGAAGGGCCGCCAGCCCGCCCGTATCGCATCCTCCGGCGCGCCGAGCGCACGCCAGAAGGCCGCCCACGCCCCCGGATCAAGGGTCTCCAGCTCGAAGACGATCCCGTCGGCCGAGGTGAAGGGCGGCCCGCCCGGGGCGAGTTCGGCCGCCTCGCCCTCGTCGGCACCGGCCGCGGCCAGATACTGCGAGACGGCCAGCAGCCCCGCCCGGTCCGCGCTCGTCGACACCTGGGCGATCCGGCCGCCGCGTGCCTGGGCCAGCAGTCCCGCGAGCACTCCCTGGACGGTCAGTACGGCGGAGGCGGTGGCTGCGTAGTCGGCCGCGATCCCGCGCGGGCCGCCGTCGCGCCGCCCGTGCACCGCCATGATCCCCGTTGCGGCCTGCACGGTCGCCTCGTCGGTCACGTCGCGCGCGGTGTCCGCCCAGGTGGTGCGGGCGGCGAGAGCCCCGAACCCGGCGCCGTCGACGACGACCTCGGACCCCTCGGCGTCATCCGCCCCGGCGCCCAGCAGCCGCAGATGCTCCGCGACGAGCCCGGCGCCGGGACCCGGCGGCCCCGAGGCCCGCGTGCGCAGGCCGTCCAGCGGCCGGACGGTGCGCGTGGTGGCAGGTGATGCCATGCCTCTCCTCTTCCGAAGCGGTGGGAACCAGGGGACTGTCGCGCCCGACCTGTTCCGTGTGAGAGGCAGTCGGACAGTCGTTCCCATGGGTTCCCGGAAGGCCGGAGGAAGTGGTGCAGCCAGAGGTGCCTGTGACGGCGGGACTTCCCGAATGTCCTTCGGACGTACGGGAGTTGAAGGACCGTGTGGCCGACTTCGTACGCCGGCGGGTCGTGCCGCAGGAGCCCGCCCTCGACCGCGGCGGGCCGGACGCGGCCGCCGTTCTGCGCGAGTTGCGGCACGAGGCCAAGGAGCAGGGCCTGTGGGCGCTGCCCCTGCCCGCCGAACTCGGAGGCCAGGGACTTCCCCTCCGCTCGTACGCGCACATCGCCGAGGCGGAGGGCGCCAGCGACCACGGGCCCGCGGCGCTCGGCTCGGCCTCCCTGCTGGATGTGCAGATGCTGCGGCGGCACGGCAGCGCCCGGGTCCGCGAGAACTATCCGCGGCGGCTGGTCGCCGCGGAGCTGCGCAGCTCGTACGCGATGACAGAACCCGAAGTCCCCGGCACCGACCCCTTTCTCACCCAGACCCGCGCCGAGCCAGCGCCGGACGGCGGCTGGACGGTGACCGGCCGCAAATGGTTCGCGAGCGGCGCCGGCGACGCCGACCTCGTCACGGTCCTCACCCGCACCGGCGGCGCGCCGCCGGACCGCGACGGGCTGTCCCTGCTCCTCGTTCCGACGGACGCACCCGGCTTCCGGGTGGTACGCGAACTGCCCGTCCTGGGCGCGGGCGGCCAGTGGGAGATCGCGCTCGACGAGGTACCGGTGCCCGCGGACCATCTGCTCGGCGAACCCGGCAAGGCCCTGGCCATCGCGGGCGAACGACTGCAACTCGGCCGCACCCTGCGCTGCCTGCGCTGGCTCGGCCAGGCCCGCCGCGCCTTCGACCTGATGCGCGAACGGGCCCTCACCCGTACCCGGTCACGGGGCCCGCTCGGCGACCTCCAGCTCGTCCAGCACCACCTCTTCGACGCGCTGCTCGCACTGCGCACGACACGCCCGCTGGTGTACGAGGCCGTGGCCCACCTCGACGCGGGGCGCGACGCCCATGTGGAGGTGGGCCTGGCGAAGGTCGCGGCGGCGAGGATGCTCCAGCAGGTCGCGGACTCCGCGATCCAGATCCACGGCGCGGCGGGCCTGGGCCCGGACACGGCGCTGCCGGGGCTGTTCCGGACGGGGAGGATGGCGCGGATCCTGGACGGTCCGGACGAGCTCCACGTGGTGTCGGTGGCGCGGCGGGTACTGCGTTCGCCTTGACCGGGGCCGCTGCCCACGGACCCCCGCGCCTCAATCTCCCCCCAGACTTCGTCCGGGGGGACCCCCACGGGGCTGGATATGCGCGGCTGGGCCGCATATTCAGCCCGTCCGGCGTTTGAGGACATGCGGCCGAAGGTCGCATACCGGGTCTGGGGCGGGGTGGGGAACAGGCCCGCCGCAGGCGCCCCGCACATGCGCCCCCACCGGCCCCGCACCCTCTAGACCTCCCCCACACCCACCAACCCCACCAGCACCCCCACCCCCAGAGCCAGAAAGAAGTCCCCCCACACCAGCTCGTGCCGCACCGCCACACCCCCGCCCAGGTCGTAGCAGCCCTCCCGTAGCCCCCCGTCCTCCCCCAGGTACACCCGTACGAGCTCCTCCAGCACCGCCACCGCCTGCTCGCGGCGGCCCAGTTTGAGCAGCGCCACTGCTGTGATCGCCGCGGCGGAGGTGTCGAGGGGGCCGTCGGGATGGGCGTCGTCGGCCGGGGGGACCAGCCGGGTGTCGGTCAACTCGTCGGTGAGGTCGCGCAGATCGGCCGCATCCAGCCGCCCCGCCGCGTCCGCCGCCGCGAGCAGCAGCCACGCCCGCCCCCGGCTCCAGCCGGGCGTCGGTTCGGGATGCGGAACCCACCCGCCCGCCGCGGAGTCGAAGCGCGACGCCCCGTTTCCCCGGCACAGTTCGAGGTGCGTCCACAGGTGGCTCTCAGCCGCCCCCGAGTCCGCCGCCGCGAGCAGCGGCACCATCCCCGGCACCGCGTCGGCGCGGGCGAGCAGCCGGGGGCCGCCGAAGGCAGAACCCCAGGGGACGAGGCCCAGTTCGGGGTCGAAGGACTTCAGGCAGGCGCGGGCGGCCCGTCCGCGCAGCCGTACAGACGCCTCGTCATCAGCGAGCGCGGTCCCGTACCAGAGGATCAGCCCGCGCGTGGCGGTGTCGGCGTCCACCCAGTCGGCGAGGCGCGCCGTGCACGCGGCCGCGGCCCACCGGTCGGAGGCCTCACCGGTGTGGCGGGCGCGCAGCCACAGCAGTCCGGCCCAGAACCCGCCGGTCCAGGAACCGCGCCCGGTGGTCCTCCATCGCCCGCTCTCGGGGTCCGCGAACAGCGGGAAGCGGTCGCCGACTTCGGCCCGCGTGACGGCGACCCGGTCGAGGACCCTGGCAAGCGCGGGCGCGGCCCACTCCGGCGCCGCCACCGCGCTCATCGCTTCTCCCCGCCCCGGTCCCGTACCGCCCACCACACCGCCACCGCACACGCCCCCGCGAACTCTCCGGCGACCAGCAGCCACCCCGTCCCGTACCGCCCCGACTCCGCCAGCAGTCCGAACAGCGGCGGCCCGACAGCGAATCCGGCGAAGAACCCCGCCGAGACCAGCGCGGAGTCCTGCCCCGCCCGCCCCGTCGTCGCGCGCTGCATGACGAGCACCATCGACACCGCGTTGGCGGCGACCGCGAAGACACCGACGGCGACCGCCGCGCCCCATGCCAGCGGGCGGGCAAAGGACGCGCCGGCCAGCAGCAGGGCGGCTCCCACCGCCCCGGCGGCAAGGCCGCCGGGCAGCCACACGGCGCGCGCAGGCTGCCCGGCGACCCTCGACCAGCCCACCCGGCCCGCGACGCCCGCGACCCCCAGGACGGCGACGAGCGCACCGGCCGCCGTGGGCCCGAGGCCGAGCCGCTGTGTGCCGTACAGCGAGAGATACGTGTTGACCGAGGCGATCCCGCAGCCGAGCAGCAGCGAGAACACCGCGAGCCAGGCGATCGCACCCCGCGGTACGAACGAGGAGCGCGCCCCGGGCGCACTGCTGCCAGCCCGGGGCACATCCCGGGGCAGCGCCCGCGCCGCCCAGGCGGCCGCCACCACCGCGGCACCCGCCGCCGTCCACACCGCGCCCCGCCAGCCCGCGACCCCGGCGAGCGCCGCGAGCGGCAGCCCGGCGGCGAAGGCCCCGAGCTGTACGCCGGACTGCTTCATCCCGGTCACCGAGCCGCGCCGTTCGGGCGGGACGGTGGCCCGGATCGCCTTGTTGGTGGCCGGGTTGGCCAGTGCCTGCGGCAGCCCGCCGAGCGCGACCGCCGCCAGCAGCAGACCCGCGCCGGGCGCCGATCCGATGAGGGCAAGCGCCACGGCGCAGACGAGAAGCAGCGCGACCAGACAGCGGCGCGGCCCCACGCGGTCCACCACGCGGCCGCCGACCGGTGAGAGTACGGCCGCCGCGCCGAAGCCGACGGTCGTCGTGAGGCCCAGCAGGGTCGGCGAGACGTCCAGTTCGTCCACGAGCCGCGGACCCAGCGCCCCGAGCAGGAACAGCTGCATCATCGAGAACGCCATCGCGCAGGTCAGCAACGCGGTCGGCGCACGCGCCGGACGAGGCGCCTCCGTGGCCGCGGCCGCTTCCTTGTGCTCCGTCCCCTGCTCCGTCCCCACCCGTGCGTCTCCGTCCCTTCGCCGCCCGGGAAGTCGCCCGGGTCGTGGCAGGGAGTCGTACGGAAGGGGCCTCAAGTTCCCGCGATTTTCCGTGGCTTGAATCACATGCCGGAGCTTGAGCGCGGCTCGGGAACTTCCGTACCCACCCTTGATGAACGCGAGCCGGATGCGAGGATGAGCCCCGCCATGACTGTCGGACGGGGTGTGCGCGCGGTACGGGCTGCGGTGTTCGCGGCCGTCTGTGTGCTGCTCGCGGTCATCGGCCACGTACTGATGTCACAGACCGGCGTCCCCTGGTGGACGGTTGGCGCCGGAGCGGTGATCACCGGCGCCGCGGCCTGGTGCCTGGCCGAGCGGGAACGCACCCTGCTCCCCGTCGTCTTGTTCGCCGTCGCCGCGCAGACCGCACTGCACACCGCCTTCTCGCTGGCCCAGACGGCGGCCCGGCCGACTGCTCCGCACATGCCGCCGATGCGGCACCAACATCTCTCGTCCGCCATGGAGCCGATGCCGTCCATGGCATCGACGGCGCACGACATGACCGGCATGACCGGCGGTGGCATGACGTCGTCGACCGGAATGCTCGCGGCCCACCTGCTGGCCGCGCTCCTGAGCGGCCTCTGGCTCGCGTACGGCGAACGCGCGGCGTTCCGGATCCTGCGCGCACTCGCCGACCGGCTCGTCGCCCCGCTCCGTCTGCCGGTCCGCGTCCCCGCACTGCCGCACCGTCCGCCGCGTATCCGCGTCCGGCGCAGCCGCCGCGCGCGTACGCCACGGCAGTTGCTGCTCGCTCACGCCCTCACCACTCGGGGTCCGCCCACGGGGACCGCTGTCAGCTGACAGCCGGTTCCCCGATGCCGCCCTGGGGCTCACCCCAGGCGCTCGGGCATCGGCCGCGCCCTGTGCGCGGCCGTACGACTCACCGGACCCGCCCTCGCGCGGCTCCGGATTCCCGGATTCCGAGAAGGACATCAGGCAATGAACTCTGCCCTGACCTCGACCGTGCCCCGTACGACGCGATATTCGACCGACGACGCGATCACCGCATGGGCGCTCGACGCACGCGGTGGTGATCCCCTGGCCGTCGAGCGATTCGTACGCGCCCTGCACCGCGACGTACGCCGGTACGTGGCCTACCTCAGCGCCGATCCGCAGGCCGCCGACGATCTGACCCAGGACACCTTCCTGCGGGCGCTCGGCAGCCTGCACCGCTTCGAAGGCCGCTCGTCGGCCCGTACGTGGCTGCTCTCCATAGCCCGGCGCGCGGTGATCGACAGCCTCCGGCACACCGCGGCCCGCCCCCGGCTCGCGGACACGGACGACTGGCAGTCCGCCGCGGAGCGCGCCCAGTCCCGTAACCTGCCCGGCTTCGACGACGGCATAGCCCTCGGCGAACTCCTGGCCACGCTGCCCGACGAGCGCCGGGAGGCCTTTGTCCTCACACAGTTGCTGGGACTGCCCTACGCCGAGGCCGCCCTCGTCAGCGGCTGCCCCGTGGGCACCGTCCGCTCCCGGGTGGCCCGCGCACGCAGCTCGCTGGTCGGCCTGCTGCACGCGGCGGAACAGCCGGTCGCCGTCTGACTCATGGAGGCCGTCGGACCGCCGGGTCCGACGGCCTCCCCTCACACGGCCGCGTCGAGCTTCGCCCGCTGCTCCGCCGTCAGCTCCAGGTCCACCGCGGCCAGGCTCTCGTCCAGCTGCGCCACCGACGACGCCCCGACCAGCGGGATCACCGGGATCTCGCCGCCGATCAGCCAGGCCAGCACGACCTGGTTGACCGTCGCCCCGGTCTCCTTGGCGACATCGCGCAGCGCCGCGAGCCGTACCGGCGTGCCCGCGTGGTCGAAGCCGGCGTCCAGGGGCTTGTCCTCGCGTACGTAACTCCCGGCCAGCAGCGGCGAGTACGCGACCAGCGCCAGCTCGGGCTCGGCCCGCACATAGCTGAGCAGGTCCCCGGAGACCACGCCGACCTCGCCGTCGAGGGAGCGCAGCGTCGGCCGGTCGGTGCGGCGTCGCAGATAGCTGTGGTGGTACTGCAGCACCTCGAAGCCGGGCAGCCCGGCCGCCGCCGCCAGAGAACGGGCCCGCTCGACCCGCCACGCCCAGTGGTTGCTCACGCCGAGGAGACCGACGGTGCTGTCGGCGACCAGCCCGGCGAAGGACTCGACGACCTCCTGCAGCGGCACGGCCTCGTCCTGGAGATGCGCGTACAGCAGATCCAGTTTCTCGACACCGAGCCGTTCCCGGCTGCGCTCGGCGGACTCGCGGATCACCTTGGCGGACAGGCCCTCGATGTTCTTGCTGAAACCGGTGGACGGTGCGAGCGGCCGACCCCCGAGCTTGGTGGCGATCGTGACTTCGTCACCGATCCCCCGGCTGCGGCGCCAGCGGCCGAGCAGTGCCTCACTCTCGCCGCCCTGGGTGCCGTCGAGCCAGAACGCGTAGTTGTTCGAGGTGTCGACGAAGGTCCCGCCGGCCTCGACGTACCGGTCGAGAATCGCGAACGACGTGGCTTCGTCGGTCGCCGTCCCGAAGAGCATCGCGCCGAGGCTCAGCACGCTCACCTTGCGCCGGGTGCCCGGGTTCTGGCCGATGATGCGGTATCGCATGGACGTTCCTCTCCACTCGTACTGAGCAGGAGTCTGGATCTTGGAGCGCGCTCCAAGTCAAGGCCCCGTTGATCGCGAGGTGCCTTGCTGGTGCCTTGCTGGTGCCGGGCGCCGGGCGCAAGCTTGTGTGCATGGGTGCTCAGGACGGCCCCACGCTCATCAGGTCCGTGCAGCGGGCCTTCCGCTTGATGGAAGCCGCAGGGGCCCACGAGGGCGGCGCCCCGGCGAAGCAGCTGGCACGTGAGGCAGGGCTGCCCCTGGCCACCGCGTACCACCTGCTGCGGACCCTGACCCACGACGGCTATCTGCGGAAGATGGACGACGGCGCGTTCGTCATCGGGGACAAGCTGCACACGCTGCACACCGGAAGCCGCGGACAGGGGCTGCTCACCCGTGTCCGTCCCACGCTGGCTGCTCTGCGGGACGAACTCTCGGCCGCCACGTACCTGACCTTCTACGAGGAGGGAGAGATCCGGGTCGCCGACATCGTCGACGGTCCCCGGACACCGCGGGTCGACCTCTGGGTGGGATTCGAGGACGCCGGGCACGCCACCGCGCTGGGCAAGTCCGTGCTGCGCGAGCTGGACGACGACTCCCGCAACGACTACCTCTCCCGGCACACGCTGGCCGACCTCACGCCCCGCACCATCACCAGCCGCTCCGAACTGCTCCGGCGACTCGACACGTCGCCCACCTCCCCCGGCGCCATGGACATGGAGGAGTACTCCCTCGGTACGGTCTGCGTCGCGGTGCCCGTGTACAGCGGGAACACCCTCGGCTCGCTCGGCGTCTCCCTCCGGGCCGACCGGCTCTCCCGCGTCGAAGAGGCCCGGGCGCGGCTCGAAGAGGTCCGGGCCCGACTGGTCCCGACCGCGAGCCGCGTGACCAGGGGTCTTTCGCTCACCATCTGAAAATCCTGTCCTTGCGGCGAGGCCTCGGCTACCTGTTCCATGGAGGAAACGGACATTCAGGCGTGCGCGCCGTGAGTCAGGAGAGTTGCGGCAGAGGATATGAGCCACGCCCGGGATCATCAGCGTGACCGCCGGCCGACCTGGCAGCTCACGCAGCGGCTCACGAAGCGCCCGCCCGAGTCGAGGGCGGCGACGCCGGGGCACACAGGTGCCGCCGCGCACCTCGCCGCCGTCGCGCCCGTACTGATCGTCTGTGCTGTCGCTCTGGTCGGCCTCATCGGGGGAGCCGGACTGAGCTGGCTGCCGCTGCTCGCCGTCGGGCCCGCGCTGGCCGCCGCCACCAGCAGGCCGTGGGGAGTCCTGCGGATCGGCTTGCTGGCCGTGGCGCTGGGCGCCGTACTCGGTGCCAGGGGCGCTGCGCCGGGCCGCGAGCAGGCGATCGTGCTGTCCTCGCTGGGCGCCGTGACGCTGGCGAGCGCCCTCGCCAGTGCGTTGCGCGTACGCCGCGAACGGGTACTGGCGGCGGTCCGCTCGGTGGCCGAGGCCGCCCAGCACGCGCTCCTCAAGCCCGTACCGGCGACGGTCGGCGAGTTCCAGGTGGCCGTCCGCTACAGCGCCGCCGCGGCGGAGGCCCGCATCGGCGGGGACCTCTACGCGCTGGTGCCCACCGAGTACGGGGTCAGGATGATCGTCGGCGACGTGCGCGGCAAGGGCCTGCCCGCGGTGAGCACCGCCGCTCTGGTCCTCGGCGTCTTCCGGGAGGCCGCCTACGACGAGCCGGACCTCCTCGACGTCGTCGGCAGGATCGAGCGGAGCCTGGCGCGCAACCTCGGTGCCGACGACTTCGTCACGGCGGTCGTCGCCGGGTACCCCGAGCCCGGGCGCATGGAGGTGGTCAACTGCGGGCACGCCCCGCCGCTGCTGGTCCGCGATTCCACCGTCCTGCCCGTCGAGCCGACGCATCCGGCTCCGCCGCTCGGGCTGCGCGCCCTCTCCGGCGAGAGCCCGAGTCTGCAGGTGCTGCCCTTCGCCGAGGGCGACCAACTGCTCCTCTACACCGACGGTGTCACCGAGGCCCGCAACCACGGCCGTGAGTTCTACCCGCTCGCCGAGCGGGTGGCGCATCACGTGTCGGACGAGCCGTCCCGCACCCTCGCCGGGCTCCACGACGAACTGCAGGCACACGTCGGCGGCCGCCTCCACGACGACGCGGCGCTGCTCCTGCTCCGCAAGCCGACCGCCGCCGACGGGCACCTGTGTGCCCAGCGGAAGGACCCGAACGCAGCTGTGGAAAACGCGCGGTTGTGACGGAGGGGCGGACGACGATGAAGGCCGCGACGGCGCGCCCCGCCCGCTCCACCCGGCGTTCGACCACGACGAGCAGCGCGAACGCGGCCGCAGGGTGCCCCCGGCAGGATTCGAACCTGCGCAAGGGGGACCGACCGTCAGGCGCCCTCGGCCGGCGTCGGGCGGGGTAGGGCGAAGAGCAGTGCGGTGGCGATCGCCGCGATGGCCAGGTTCAGTACCGCGGCCGTGCCGAAGGCGTGCGCGTACCGCGCCACCAGGCTGCCGTGCTGCGGCAGGGCGTCGAAGAAGAACATGCCGACGACCGCGACACCTACCGCGCCGCCGACCTGTTGGCCGGTGGACAGGACGCCGGAGGCCATGCCGATTTCGCTCGGATCGATCCGGCTGAGCACCGTGTTCAGCAGCTGCGGGAGCAGCAGGCCGTTGCCGAGACCCACCAGGGCCAGCGGCGCGATCAGCGGGCCGGCCGAGAGCTGACCGCCCTCCGCGAAGGTGATCAGCAGCGTGGCGAGGAAACCCGTCGCGGCAAGCACGCTGCCGAGTTCCAGTACGCGCCGGCCGTAGCGCGGCGTCCAGCGTGCCGCCAGCAGACTGGTGGCGAAGAAGGCGACCGCCAGCGGTGTGTACGCGAGCCCTGCGCCCAGAGCGGACATGCCGAGACCGTCCTGCAGCATCAGCGAAAGGATCAGGAAGAAGGAGTTCACACCGGCGTAGGCGACGACCACGAGGGTGATGCCGATTGCGAAGGGGCGTTCGGCGAACAGTCGCAGGGAGACCAGCGGGGCGCGCCCCGCCCGCTCCACCCGGCGTTCGACCACGACGAGCAGCGCGAACGCGGCCGCGCTGCCGACGAGGCTGGCCCAGGTCCAGGCCGGCCAGCCCGCGTCGCGCCCCTCCACCAGCGGGACCACCAGGAGGAACAGTGCGACCGTGAGCACCACCAGCCCGGGCAGGTCCAGCGAACGGGCCTGCGGCGCGCGGGTCTCGGGCACCATCCGCGCCGCCAGCGCCAGGGTGATCAGGCCGATCGGCACGTTCACCCAGAACACCGGGCGCCAGGTGGTGCCGAACAGGTTCGCCGCGATCAGCAGGCCACCCACCAACTGTCCGATGACCGTGGACACGCCGATCACCGAGCCGAGCGCGCCGAACGCGCGGTGCCGCTGCTGCGCCGGGATCAGGACCTGGATCATCGAGAAGACCTGAGGGAACATCAGCGCCGCGCTCAGGCCTTGCGCGAGGCGTGCCGCGATGAGCACCCCCGCGGTCGGCGCCAGTGCACAGGCGACCGAGGTGAGGGTGAACAGGGCCATGCCGAGCATGAACAACCGCTTGCGGCCGAACATGTCGCCGAGCCGGGCCCCGGTGATCAGAGCCACGGCGTACGTGACCTGGTAGCCGGCGACGATCAGTTGGATCTCGCCGTCGGAGGCGTGCAGGTCGGCTTGGATGGCCGGGGCGGCGACCAGCACGATGAAGGTGTCGAGGATGGCCATGAAACTGCCGACGAGGATGATCGGCAGCGTCCGCCAGGGCGAGGCGGCGGTCGACCGTGCCGGGGCGGCCTGCCCGTCGGTCACCTGTGTCGCGCTTGCTGGTCCTTGGCCGGCCGTGTCGGTGTTTCGGTGCGTCATGATTCTCAGCGTTCCATCGCCTTCGGCCGCTGCACATGGGGGCGGATATGCTAGTGGTGACGGCACCAGCATCAGCGGCTACGGTCCGTACCGGGGGATGTGATGGTCAACATTGCGCAGCGGCAGGAGCTCGCAGATTTCCTCCGCGCCCGACGAGGGCAGCTCTCGCCGCGTGAGGTCGGGATCGAACCGGGTCCACGGCGGCGCACTCCAGGGCTACGGCGCGAGGAGGTCGCGCAGCTTTCCGGTGTGAGCGTGACCTGGTACACCTGGCTCGAACAGGCGCGGGACATCACGGTCAGCGGACAGGTGCTCGACAGTCTGGCGCGGGCGTTGCAGCTGAATCCGGCCGAGAAGCTGTACATGTACACGCTGGCCGACAAGCAGGGTGTCGTGCGTCAGGAGACCGCTGATGCACCGAATGCCCAATTGCAGCGCCTCGTGGACGCGCTCAACCCGAACCCGACCTATCTGATCGGCCCGAGCTGGGACCTGCTGGCCTGGAACGCGGCCGAGGCCGGGCTCATCGGCGATCCCGCCCGGCTGGCCGGCCACGAGCGCAACATCATCCGTATGGTGTTCACCGACCCGGAGACCCGCAGGTTGCTGGCGGACTGGCGCGCCCAGGCCTCCGGCCTGCTCGCGCAGTTCCGCGCGGACGCCGTCCGCAACCTCGGCGACCCGCGGTTCGAGCAGCTGAGCAGTGAACTGTATGCCGTCAGCGCCGAGTTCCGGGAACTGTGGGACGAGCATCGCGTGGCCGACTTCGGCTCGGCCCGCTGGGAGTTCGACCACCCCCGGCTCGGCCGACTGGCCGTGGACTATGTGCGCCTGGCCGCGCTGCAGTTCCCCGGGGTGAAGTTGTTCACCTGCCTTCCGGCCGACGCGGAGACCGAGGCCAAGCTGCCCGCTCTGGCGGACCCGGACCACAGGTTCGGGTCGGTTGGCGCGGAGGCCGTGGCAGGAGTGTTCTGAGGTTCTCCGAGGGAGCCGACCGGTCGTGGGCGGTCCGATTCCCCGAGGCGCCAATGCTGCGGAATTCCGCGTGGCGGCCGGCCGATCGGTAGGCCCCTGACACCCGGAGGGTGCCCCTCTCCACCATGATCCGGTCCCGGACAGGCCAGGTCGTCGCAGGTCGAGGCACCCTCGGTCGGCGTTCTCAGGTGGTGAGTTCCCGCTTGAGCGCGTTCGTCGTCGACACTCAGCCCTCCTCTTCCGGAAGCGTGGCCTCATCCGTACTCGATGGGGATTCCGTACTCGATGGGGACTCCAGGAGAAGCATCACCAGCGTGACATCGCTGGTGTGGGAGGTCAGCATGCGGACGGTGACCAATCCACGTTCGGCGTGGCGCAGTTGGCGTGCTTCGTCCCCGATACCGGTGGGCGCATCCTCGATGTGACTCGTGCGCGGGTCGTTCTGGACGGCGTGACGCAGCTTCTGGAGAGCAGGGTCGTCCGGGTACCGGGCGAGAGCAAGACGCAGGTCCGCGAGAAGGAATGGTGCCCAGTCCCGCTCCCAATTCTGCAGGACGTCCTCGCGGGCTTCGTCGGAGAGAAGCGCCCACTCCGTCATGTTGGCCGGCGGTTCACCGGACGGGAACATGGCTGCGAACGCGTCATTACCGGCAATGACCTCGCCGGCAGGAGAGCACACGACAGCCATTTCCGTATGGCTGTTGGCCCAGCGCCGCCAGTGCGGGGACACGGGCCCCGCCGTCAGTACCGGATCGGTCTTGAAGAGGTCCAGATGGGCGATGCGGAGATGATGGTCGCTGAATCCCAGGGTTCGAGAGACCCGCAGGAAGAGTTCGGGAGACGGAATCAGGACGCCGTTCTCCAGTTTCTGATAGGTGCCCGTGCCCCCTCGCAGGGCCTCATCCATGTCTGATTGGCGGAGGCGTGCGCTGCGTGATCGTCGTGTGGATATGGTCGGCGGCAAACCGATTAACTCGCGAGTGCCGTTTGCGCGATACCGTCGCAGAAGCTCCTGATAATCCCGGGAGGTCTGCCTCTTCTGATTCATTTTTTCCCCCGTTCCAGGCAGCCTGATCGCCTCAGGCTACCGAAGTATCACTGAATAGCCTTTGCGAGTTCGAGCAGGAAGACGGGCTGCCCGACGCTCCTCGCGAGTGACGGCGGAATGGTGCTGTTGTGGGATCGACATTCCTCCAACCCTCCTGTGGGTAAGCGATCCTGGCGTATTTGCTTGCCTGTCACCTCACTGCTCCCACTTCGTCATCAGGGGGCTCATGCCCTCCTTGGGCATGGGCCTCACTCCGTCCACTGAAGCGGAATTGCTTAATCCGCTTCAGCTCCTCCATGTCCCCGGTCATGGTGACGCGTCACGCACACCATGACCGCACGCACTATTAGTGCGCTCACAAGCTTGCCGTTGTGGGCTGCTGGTCGCCCCTGAATCATTGTGTCCAGAACCGATCGGGTGCCCGCCTGGTTCCGGCCACATGGCGAAGTGATGCAGTTCACGTCGGCAAAGGCAGGTAAGACGGTGCACCGGCCACACGACAGAGGAGATCGACATGCCGACGCATGGCATCCGGCCGTCCTGGCGTAGCCCGCTTCAGCGGGCGAGCAGACGACCGTTGTCCCGCGTCGGTCGGTGGTGACCGTATCGATCCCGGGTGAGTCCGTAGCGGGGCCGTCCGCTGTACGGCGCAAGTCAGTTCTTTGTCCGTGGCGTATGGACGCGTTAGTTGAACGAGCTTCCTCGGATGTTCCTTGAACACGCGGAAGTAATGCGTTGATAAAAGTCTTCAAAACTTTTCTTGGAGCGTGTCTCCAATCACGGGGGAGCCCCGCATCGCACGGGGAGGAAAGGTGGTTCGATCATGCCGTTGAATCGTGCTGTCATCGACCGCAGTACCAAATCGGAAGCCGTCCTGGTCGTCACCGAGGACACGTTGCGCGACGCGGCGGCTCAGTTCGAGGAGCCGCTCGCGGTGTACCGGGACGCGGAGGCGGCCCGTGCGCTCGGGCACCCCGAGCCGATCGCGCCGCCCGCGTTCGCCTCACGACTGTGGTTCCGCATGGTGTGGGCCTGGCCGATGTACGAACCCGACCTCGGGCGCAAGCCCGGTGCCAACCTGCTGCTGGCGGACCTGCACACGGTCTCGCTCCGCCCGATCCGCCTCGGCGACAGGCTCACGATGACCTCGACCGTCGCGGACATCACCGAGATCAGCCGGCAGCGCGACATCATCCACATCCAGAACGAGATCGCCACCGAGGACGGTGAACCGGTGTGCAGCACGGGCTACAAGTTCGTGATCTCGCATGCCGACACGTTCGATCCGGCCGCCGGGACCGAGAAGGAGGCCCTGGCATGAACGCGAAGGTGCGCTACGAGGACGTCAGTGTCGGGCAGGCGCTGCCGGACAAGGAGGTCACGGTCGACCGCCTCGCCCTGTTGTTGTTCGGCGGCCAGACCATGCGGCTGGACTTCGCCGCGACCCACTGGAGCGAGCGGATCTCGCGGTCCGTCGGACTGCCCGACGTGATCATGCACGGGCCCTTCACCCTCGGCAAGGTGCTGGAGATCGTCAACGGCTGGACCGGCGACCCGGGCGCGCTGCTGGAGCACCGCATCCGGCTTGCTCGGCCGGTCCCGGTCCCGGACGACGAGACAGGGGCGGTCTTCCGACTGTCCGGAACCGTCGAGGAGAAGCTTCCCGGCAACCGGGTGCGGGTCGGTGTGTCGGCCGCCTCGCCCGAGGGCCAGGTGCTCGCCACCCTCCAAGCCACCGTCCAGCTCGGCTGAGAAAGTGCCGGCTGATCCGTTGATCACCGGCTCCTGAGTTCGTCGACCGGGCACGTGCTGCCTCGGTCCTGATCCGGCCCGTGGTGCAACGCCCTTGTGGGTGAGCCGGGCCCAGGTCGACCGGAACAGGGCAGCCATGACTGTCGCTTGTGCGTGCGCTGTCCTGCGCTCGTGTGTCCTTGAACGGGCCTCCGGCGCCGCATCGGCCAGGAGCCCCGGCGTCTTCCAGCGCAAGGTTCCCGTGCAGGTGGGCCCAGGCGACCGGAGCGCTGCCGACCCCGTTGACGTACGTAACCACCGTCCACCACACCGGGCCCTGACGAGCGCGTGTCGTCCATGGCCTCGTACACGCTTGCCCGCGGCGTGCTCGATCGCCTGACCGGCTTGAGCAGCAGCGGCTCAACGACTGACTTTCTGAGGCGAGCCGGACCGGCTGCCGAACGCCCTTGAACCAGGAGTATTCGAGTGCGAACCCTGCTTGTCGACAACCATGACTCGTACAGCTTCAATCTCTTCCAGCTGATTGCCGCGGTCACCGGCGTCGACCCGGTGGTGGTCGTCAACGACGACCCCGCCCTGGCCACCATGCCGCTGGACGGGTTCGACAACATCGTCGTATCGCCGGGGCCCGGCCGACCGCAGAACAGCCGCGATCTCGGGTACGTCGGCGAGCTGCTGCTGCGAACCGGCCTGCCGGTGCTGGGCGTATGCCTCGGCCACCAGGCCATCGCGCACCTTGCCGGCGGTTCCGTCGCAGCGGCCCCGCAACCGCGGCACGGCCATCTGACCACCGTCAAGCACGCGGACGACGAGCTGTTCGCGGGGATTCCCACCGAGTTCACCGCTGTGCGCTACCACTCGCTGAGTGTTCAGGAGCCGCTGCCCGAGACCCTGATCGCCACCGCCCGCTCCGAGGATGGCGTGATCATGGCGCTGCGGCACCGCGATCTCCCGCGCTGGGGCGTGCAGTTCCATCCGGAGTCGATCGCCTCGGAGTACGGACGTGAACTCATTGCCAACTTCACCGAGTTGACCCTCCGGGCCGCGGCAGCGCGAGGCCGGGCCGATGAACAGCCGCCGACCCCCGGCTCCGGCCTGGTCGGCCGACTGCGGGTACTGAGCACCGATCTGCCCGAGGCGGTCGACACCGAGGCGGCGTTCGTGGAGTTCTTCGCCGACAGCCCGGACAGCTTCTGGCTCGACAGCAGTCGGGTGGAGGCAGGACTGTCGCGCTTCTCGTTCCTGGGCGACGCCAGTGGACCGCTCAGCGAGGTGCTCACGTACCGGGTCGAAGCCGCGGCGGTCAAGGCGCGCGACGCCTCGGGCGTCCGCGTGCTCAGGGGCAGCGTGTTCGACGTGCTGGAGGCGCGGCTGAGCGAGCGCGCGATCGATCCCGGCTCGCTGCCGTTCGACCTGACCGGCGGCTATGTGGGCTACTTCGGCTACGAGTTGAAGGCCGAGTGCGGCACCAGTGCCCGCCACGCCGCCGACACCCCGGACGCGGCCTGGATGTTCGCCGACCGGCTGATCGCGGTCGACCACCTGGAGAACCGCACCTACGCGTTGGCCCTCTACGACGAGCGGACCGAGGACGAGGCCCGCGCCTGGCTCGAGAGCACCGCGGCCCGCCTGGTGCAGCTGCGCCCGGCCGCGGTGCCGGAGCAGCAGGCCGCAGCGGGCGTGGCACCCGACCCGGCCGGTCAGCTGGTGCGTGGGAGGGCCGGTTACGAGGACGACGTCCGCGCGGCGCAGCGTGAGCTGATCCGCGGCGAGAGCTATGAGATCTGCCTGACCAACAAACTGCATCTGCCCTTCGACGACGACGACACGGAGTTCTACCGTCGGCTGCGGCGGCTGAACCCGGCGCCCTACTCCGCATTCCTGCGCGTCGACGGCGTGACGGTGTTCTGCTCCTCGCCGGAGCGCTTCCTGCGGATCGAGCGGGACGGGCGCGTGGAGAGCAAGCCGATCAAGGGCACCGCCCCGCGCGACGCCGACCCGCAGCGCGACGCCGCGCTGGCCGCCGAGCTCAGGGCCAGTGCGAAGACGCAGGCGGAGAACCTGATGATCGTCGACCTGCTGCGCAACGACCTTGGGCAGGTGTGCGAGGTCGGCAGTGTGCACGTCGACCCCTACATGGCCGTCGAGAGCTACCAGACGGTGCATCAGCTGGTCTCCACCGTCAAGGGGCGCCTGCGTCCGTCCGTCGGCGTGGTCGAATGCGTGCGGCGCTGCTTCCCCGGCGGCTCCATGACCGGCGCGCCCAAACTCCGCACCATGGAGATCATCGACCGCCTCGAAACCGAGGCCCGCGGGGTCTACTCCGGCACCCTCGGCTACTTCGGCCTGTCCGGCGGCACCGATCTCAACATCGTGATCCGTACCGCCGTCCGCAACGGCGAGGATCTGAGCATCGGCGCCGGAGGTGCCATCGTGCTCGACTCGGATCCTCACGACGAGTACCAGGAGATGATCCTCAAAGCCGACGCCCCGCTGCGCGCCTACCGCGCTCCGTTCCCGGTTCAAGCGGGCGCCGAGACCCGATGAACGCCTTCGCCCCGGCACGGGCCGGCCGCTTCGTGTGGGATCCGGCCGCCGGCCCGCACGGCGCTCTGGTCCCCGAACAGAGCACCGACTCGGCGTCGGTCTCGGTCCCCTTGCGCGTCGCCGACTCGTGGCTGGTCGAGGACGGCAGGGTACGGGCGTTACCGGAACACGCCCGACGGTTCCGGGACGCGTGCCGCCGTCTGCTCGGCGTACCGTCCGGCCAGGTCACCGGCTTCCTGCGCGCGGCCGTCGGCCTGCTGCCGTCCGAAGGCCGTTGGTTCCCCCGGGTCGAGGCCCGGCCAGGTGCCCGCGGCCCGTGCCTGAGCCTGTGGCTGCGCCCGGCCCCGCCGCGCGGCGGACCGGTGGTGCTCTGGTATCCCGGCGCCCCGGACCCCCGGTCCCTGCCGTGGGCCAAAGGCCCGGATCTCGACGTGCTCGGGCGACTGCGCGAGGCGTCCCGCGCGGCCGGCGGCGACGAGCCGCTCCTGCTCTCCGCGTCCGGACACGTCCGCGAGGGCGGCACCACCAGCCTCGTCTGGTGGCGCGGCGCGAGCCTGTGCGCCCCGCCGCCCGGGCCGGACCTGCTGCCCGGAGTGACGCGGGCGCTACTGACCACCGCCGTGGCCGATGCGGGCCACCGGGTGGTCTCCGAGACGGCCACCCCGGCGGACCTTGTCGGCGTGCCGGTATGGGCGGTCAACGCCCTGCACGGCATCCGACCGGTCGCCGGGTGGCTGAACCTGGCCGACGAACTGCCACCACTCCCGGACTCGTCGGCCGAAGCAGAGCGCTGGCAGGCGCGCCTCGATCGGCTCGCCCTGCCCGCCCATCCCGGCCTGGTGCCCGACGCCGATGATCCGGCGTCGGGCACCGCCGGGGCCCTCCCTTCCACCGATCCGCAGCATCGAGGCTGACATCCCATGTCCACCGACACCTCTACGCAACGACCGAGCTACGAGCGCGACCTGCTGGCCCAGCTCACCCTGCGCTGGGGCCGGCGCGTCGCGGTGAAGAAGGACGAACTCGACCTCGACGGGCACTTCGACCCGGCCCTGCCGGACTTCCCCGAGCACCTCGTTCCGGTGTTCGCGCTCCCCGGCGTCGAGATGCTCGACCGGCAGGCCCGCGAACGTGTACTCGCGGCTGCGTGGGTCGCGTACAACGCCAAGACCGCGGCGATCGAGAACGAGATCATCCTGCCGGCCTGCCGGCTGATGCTGGACGAGCGCATACCGGTACGCCGCGACGACGTGTCGTACACCGCCCTGCACCAGACCATCGTCGACGAGCATTTCCACATCCTGATGTGCCACAACGCGGTCGGCGTGACCAAGCGACGGCGCGAGCTCGGCGACCTCGCCTTCGACCCGCGTGGCTGGGCGGTGGTGCGGGGCCTCGACCAGGCTCGAGAAGGCTTGTCGGGCTACGAGCGCGACCTGGTCGAGATCGCCTTCTCACTGGCCGCCGAGACCACCATCAGCGGCTTCCTGTCGAGCCTGGCCACCGCGCAGGACATCCAGCCGATGAACCGGATCACGGTGGACATGCACCGGCGCGACGAGAGCGGACACGCCGTTGTCTTCCGCGAGTTGGCCGGATCGCTCTACCGCTCGCTGGACGGCTCCGAGCGCGCGCTGTTCCGCGACGCGCTGATCAGCGGACTGGCCGCGTTCCGGGCCGCGGACGTCGACCCCTGGGTCGAGGTGGCCGCGGCCGGTGACCTGCGGATCGCGCCCGAGCAGTTGGCCGAGTGGGCCCGTGGCCGCCCGGCCCCGCGGCGGGACACCGGACCGCTGCAACTGCTGCTCGACGACCTCGGCATCGACCAGTCGCTCGTCGACGCGGTACCGCAGGGCGGCTGAGCCCGCACCGCGCGCCGCCGCATTCGATCCGTCACCACGGAAATCGAGGAAAAGATGTTCACCCTGACCGACGAGCTCCAGGCGATCGCGCGTACCGCGCGGGACTTCGCCGAGGAGCACCTGGCCCCGTCCGCGGTGGAGTGGGACGAGACCCACCACTTCCCCGTCGACACGTTGCGCAAGGCCGCCCAGCTCGGCATGGGCGGAATCACCGTGCGGGAGGAGTCGGGCGGTTCCGGCCTGTCCCGACTGGCCGCAGCCATGGTCTTCGAGGCCCTGTCCACCGGCTGCCCGGCCGTGGCCGCGTACCTGTCCATCCACAACATGGTCGCCACGATGATCGACACCTTCGGCGACACCCGGCAGCGCGCCCGCTTCCTGCCGGACCTGTGTTCCATGCAGTCCCTGGCCAGTTACTGCCTGACCGAACCGGGCTGCGGCTCGGACGCCGCGGCGCTGCGCACCAGCGCGGTGCGCGACGGTGAGGAGTACGTGCTGAACGGCGTCAAGCAGTTCATCTCCGGTGCCGGGGTCTCGGACGTCTACCTCGTCATGGCACGCACCGGCGGGCCCGGCCCGGACGGGATCTCCGCGCTGCTGGTCGAGGACGGTACGCCGGGTCTGTCCTTCGGTCCCGAAGAGCGCAAGATGGGCTGGCACGCGCAGCCGACCCGCCAGGTCGTGCTGCGCGACGTGCGGGTGCCCGCCGCCCATCTGCTCGGCGTCGAGGGCCGCGGCTTCCGTATCGCGATGGCGGGCCTGAACAGCGGGCGGCTGAACATCGGAGCCTGCTCGCTCGGCGGTGGCGCGGCCGCGCTGGAGCGTACCCTCGCCTACCTGCGCGAACGGGAAGCCTTCGGCAGGCCCCTGATCGAGTCGCAGGCGCTGCAGTTCCGGTTGGCCGACCTGGCCACCGAGCTCGAGGCCGCCCGCACCCTGCTGTGGCGAGCCGCGGCCGCGCTGGACGCGGGGGACTCGGACGCGGTCACTCTGTGCGCGATGGCCAAGCGGGTGGCGACCGACGCCGGTTTCGAGGCCGCCAACGGAGCACTCCAGCTGCACGGCGGCTACGGCTACCTGACCGAGTACGGCATCGAGAAGATCGTGCGCGACCTGAGGGTCCACCAGATCCTCGAAGGCACCAACGAGATCATGCGGTTGATCATCGCGCGTTCCCTGGTCGCGGTCTGAATCGGCCTCACCGGCGCACCGCGCCGCCGCCCCACCTTGTTGACTCCGGCAGTTCGAGCCAGATCACGGACGACATCGGCGGTTCGACGCCACCGGGGACGAGGCACGGAACCGTGGCGCCCGCGCGACCGCGCGGCGCGTCTTCGCTCAGGGCGAGGAACAGGGACGACCTCGTCCGCGACCGTCCGTGCCGTGGCCGAGCACCAGGTGAACAGGCCGACGTCGTGCGTGCGCCGTGCCTGACGGAGCCGCAGCGACCGCGACGCTCCACTGGCCGGGGCGTGTCGGCGACACGCCCCTAGGAGGGAGACTTCGATGACGAGGACCTACGAGACGGGTGCCCCGGACGGCGCGCGCGCCGCACCCGACCCGGCACCGTGGCGACTTCGCCCGGCCCGGCAGCAGCCCGTATGGCCGGACCCGGTACTGGCGGCCGGAGTGCTCGACGAACTGTCGCGGCAGCCGGCTCTGGTCGCTCCGGACCAGTGCGACAGCCTCGCCGACCGGCTGGCCTCGGTGGCCCGCGGTGAGGCGTTCCTCCTGCAGGGCGGCGACTGCGCCGAGCGGTTCGACGGAAACACGACTCGATCGGTGCGGGCGAAGCTCCGCGTGCTGCTGCAGATGGCGGTGGTGCTCACCTATGCCGCGTCGGTGCCGGTGGTGAAGGTCGGGCGGATCGCCGGCCAGTACGGCAAGCCGCGGTCGCGGGACGAGGAGACCCGCGGCAGCGTCACGCTGCCGGCCTACAGAGGCGACGCGGTCAACGGCCTCGCCTTCACCACCCGGGACCGCACCCCGGACCCGCGCCGGCTGCGGCGCATGTACGACGCCTCGGCGGCCACTCTGGCGGAGATCAGCGAGTTCGCCCTGGACGGCGCTGTTGACGTGCAGCAAGTGCACGAGTGGAACCGCGACTTCGTGCTCACTTCGCCGGCCGGTCGGCGTTACGAGCCGATGGCGGGCGAGATCGACCGGGCGCTGAGGTTCATGCGCGCTTACGGTGTTGCGCCGGACGCGAGCCTCAGCCCAGAGCTGTTCGCCAGCCACGAGGGTCTGTTGCTCGACTACGAGACCGCGCTGACTCGGGCCGACCCAGCCTCTGGACGTCGCTACGCCGGAAGTGGGCACATGCTGTGGATCGGCGAGCGCACTCGTGACGTCGACGGCGCGCACGTGGCCTACTTCTCGTCGATCGCCAACCCGGTCGGGGTGAAACTGGGGCCGTCCACGACCCCGGACGAAGCGTTGGCACTGATCGACCGACTTGACCCGGACAGGAGGCCCGGGCGGCTCACCTTCATCGTTCGGATGGGCGCCCGGGTCGTGCGCGACCGGCTGCCGGACCTGGTGGAGAAGGTCACCGCCTCCGGCGCCCAGGTGATATGGACCTGTGACCCCATGCACGGCAACACCTTTGAGGCGCCCAACGGCCACAAGACCCGGCGCTTCGACGACATCCTCGACGAGGTCACCGGCTTCTTCGAGGTACACAAAGCGCTCGGCACCCACGCGGGCGGCATCCATGTCGAGCTGACCGGCGACGATGTGACGGAGTGCGTGGGCGGCGGCACAGAGCTGGAGTTCGACGACCTGCCGCGCAGCTACGAGTCGGCGTGCGACCCGCGGCTCAACCGCAGTCAGTCGCTCGACCTGGCGTTCCGGGTGGCCGAGATGATCACCCGGACAGCCCGGCGCCAGGAACTCAAGACTTCCAGGTAGTTGATCGAGGGCGCCTTTGACGACGAACAGAGTCGCGGTGATCACGCTCGTGATCGACGCGATTTTGGGATGGGAGCCCGGGGGAGCGGCCCGGATGCGCGCTCGGTACATCCACATCACGGGGCCGATGCTCCGGAAGGTCGCGCAGCAGGTCGGAGAAGCCCTCTGGGCGCCGTCCGGGGCCGGAGAAGAAACCAACTGAGACGGACAACGACGAAGGGCCCCACCGCGGACGGTGGGGCCCTTCGACATCGTGCCCGGTGAGGCACTGGCGGAGGATACGAGATTCGAACTCGTGAGGGGTTGCCCCCAACACGCTTTCCAAGCGTGCGCCCTAGGCCACTAGGCGAATCCTCCGCCGCAAACAATACAAGACGTTGAGGAGTGCTAGCGAACTCGTTCCCACCCCCTGCCATCAGGTACCCTGTGCGGAGCCCCTCACGTGGCGCTATCTGACTGAACTCCCCCAGGGCCGGAAGGCAGCAAGGGTAGGTCGGCTCTGGCGGGTGCGTGGGGGGCGCTTGCGTTTGCGGACGGACGGGGCGGACACGGCGTACGGACCGCCGGACCGTGCGACGGACGCACTGGACGACGGACGGGCTGGACGACGGCGCCGCTTGTCGGTGGGCCCCGATAACCTCGTAGGCGTGTCGTCCCTTGCGCTGTACCGCCGCTATCGCCCCGAGTCCTTCGCCGAGGTCATCGGGCAGGAGCATGTCACCGACCCGCTGCAGCAGGCCCTGCGGAACAACCGGGTCAATCACGCGTACCTGTTCAGCGGGCCGCGTGGATGCGGCAAGACGACCAGTGCGCGCATTCTCGCCCGTTGTCTGAACTGCGAGCAGGGGCCCACACCCACGCCCTGCGGCGAGTGCCAGTCCTGCCGCGATCTCGCGAGGAACGGACCGGGGTCGATCGACGTCATCGAGATCGACGCCGCGTCCCACGGTGGCGTGGACGATGCGCGTGATCTTCGGGAGAAGGCCTTCTTCGGCCCGGCGAGCAGCCGGTACAAGATCTACATCATCGACGAGGCGCACATGGTCACCCCGCAGGGCTTCAACGCTCTGCTGAAGGTGGTCGAGGAGCCCCCGGAGCATCTCAAGTTCATCTTCGCGACCACCGAGCCCGAGAAGGTCATCGGCACCATCCGGTCGCGTACGCACCACTACCCGTTCCGGCTGGTGCCCCCAGGGACGCTGCGCGACTACCTGGGCGAGGTGTGCGGCAAGGAGAACATCCCGGTCGCCGACGGTGTGCTGCCGCTCGTCGTACGGGCGGGCGGGGGGTCCGTGCGTGACTCCATGTCCGTCATGGATCAGTTGCTCGCGGGCGCCGCCGAGGAGGGTGTGACGTATGCCATGGCCACCGCCCTCCTCGGGTACACGGACGGGTCGTTGCTCGACTCGATCGTGGACGCCTTCGCGTCGGGTGACGGGGCCGCGGCCTTCCAGGTCGTCAACACGGTCATCGAAGGCGGCAACGACCCGCGGCGCTTCGTCGCCGATCTCCTCGAGCGGCTGCGGGACCTGGTGATCCTGGCGGCCGTGCCCGACGCGGGGACGACCGGGCTCATCGACGCCCCCGCGGATGTGGTCGAGCGGATGCAGGCGCAGGCCTCCGTCTTCGGCGCGGCCGAGCTGAGCCGGGCCGCGGATCTCGTCAACACGGGGCTTACGGAAATGCGTGGCGCCACCTCGCCACGGCTGCAGCTGGAGCTGATCTGCGCGCGGGTGCTGCTGCCCGCCGCCTTCGACGACGAGCGCTCGACGCAGGCCAGGCTGGACAAGCTGGAGCGCGGGGTGACGTTCTCGACCGGCGGTTCCGGGCCCGCGATGGGGTACGTCCCGGGGCCCGCGGCCCAGGCACACGCGCCGGTGCCGCCCGCACCCGCACCCGCGCCCGCCGAAGCCCCTGCCCCTGCGCCCGAAGCTCCCGCCCCCGCTCCTCCCGCTTCCCCCGCCGAGCAGCAGCAGCCCGCCGGGCAGCGCCCAGGGGCATGGCCCGCCGCGACCGCGCCCGAGGCCGGGCGGCGTCCCGGCGGATGGCCCACCGCGTCGGCCCCGGGACAGAGCGGCCAGCAGCCGGGGCCTGCGGCCCCCGCTCCCGCGGCGCCCACGCCCGCCGCACCTGCCCCCGCTCCCGGCATGGTCCAAGGCGCCGGTCAGGTACGGAACATGTGGCCGGACATCCTGGAGGCGGTGAAGAACCGCCGCCGCTTCACCTGGATCCTGCTCAGCCAGAACGCCCAGGTGGCGGGCTTCGACGGCACCACCCTCCAGCTCGGCTTCATCAACGCCGGCGCCCGGGACAACTTCGCGAGCAGCGGCAGCGAGGAGGTGCTGAAGCAGGCGCTGGCCGAGCAGTTCAATGTGCAGTGGAAGGTCGAGGCGATCATCGACCCGTCGGGCGGCACGGCCGGCCCCGGCGGAGGCGCCCAGCCCCCACCCGGCGGCGGAGGCGGCTTCGGCACAGGCGGCTCCGGCGGTGGCGGCTTCGGTGGTGGCGGCAGTGGATACGGAGGCGGTGGCAGCGGATACGGCCGCGGCCCGTCCGCCCCGCAGGCCACGGCCCCCCAGAACTCCGCTCCCGCCCCGGCCCCCACGGCTCCGGCGCCCCGGCCCGCCCAGGCAGCTCCCCAGTCGGTGGCCCCGCAGGCCTCCGCGGCCGAGCCCCCGCGCCCCGCCCCCGTGCACAGCCCGCCCCCGGTCGCCCCCGAGGACGACGTACCGGAGGAGGACGACCCCGACCTCGTCGACTCCGCGCTCTCCGGCATCGACGTGATCGTCCGCGAGCTCGGTGCCACCGTCGTGGAGGAATACACAAACGAATAGGGGAGAAGGTCTCGGAGGCCCGTACAGGAGCAGCCCGCCCCGGCGGCTAGGCTGGCTGCCGTGAAGGTCCTCGTCATCGGCGGCGGCGCCCGCGAACACGCCCTGTGCCGCTCTCTCTCCCTCGACCCCGACGTCACCGCTCTGTACTGCGCGCCCGGAAACGCAGGCATCGGTGAGGTCGCCGAGCTGTACCCGGTCGACGCGCTGGACGGTGAGGCCGTGGCGCGGCTCGCCACCGAGCTGGAGGCCGGGCTCGTCGTCGTCGGCCCGGAGGCACCGCTCGTCGCCGGGGTCGCCGACGCCGTACGAGCCGTGGGCATCCCCTGCTTCGGCCCCTCCCGCGAGGCGGCCGAGCTGGAGGGCTCCAAGGCCTTCGCCAAGGACGTGATGGCGGCGGCCGGTGTGCCCACGGGCCGCAGCTATGTGTGTACGACGCCCGAGGAGATCGACGAGGCCCTCGACGCCTTCGGCGCTCCGTACGTCGTCAAGGACGACGGCCTCGCGGCCGGCAAGGGCGTCGTCGTGACGAGCGACCTCGAGAAGGCCCGTGAGCACGCACTGGCCTGCGGCGGCCGCGTGGTCATCGAGGAGTTCCTCGACGGGCCCGAGGTGTCCCTCTTCGCGATCACCGACGGCGAGACGGTCGTCCCGCTCACCCCGGCCCAGGACTTCAAGCGTGCCCTCGACGGCGACGAGGGCCCCAACACGGGCGGCATGGGCGCGTACTCCCCGCTCCCGTGGGCCGACCCGAAGCTGGTCGACGACGTCATGGCGAACGTCCTCCAGCCCACCGTCGACGAACTGCACCGCCGCGGCACGCCCTTCGCCGGGCTGCTGTACGCGGGTCTGGCGATCACGTCGCGCGGCGTACGCGTCATCGAGTTCAACGCCCGTTTCGGCGACCCGGAGACACAGGTGGTCCTGGCCCGCCTGCAGACCCCGCTCGCGGGCCTGCTGCTCCACGCCGCCCAGGGCACCCTCGACCTGGAGCCGCCGCTGCGGTGGCGGGATGACGCCGCCGTGACCGTGGTCGTCGCCTCGCACAACTACCCGGACACCCCGCGCACCGGCGACCCCATCGAGGGCCTGGACGAGGTCGCGGCCCAGGATGCGCCCCACGCGTACGTTCTGCACGCCGGGACGAAGCGGGACGGCGACGCGATCGTGAGCGCCGGCGGCCGGGTCCTTTCGGTCACGGCGACCGGGCAGGACCTGGCGCAGGCGCGTGAGCGCGCGTACCGGGCGGTGGCCCGAATCCGTCTTGACGGCTCGCAGCACCGTACGGACATCGCACGCAAGGCCGCCGGGGAGTGAACCTCTAGGCCCTGAGCACCGTCATCACCTTTACCCAACGCCATTCCATCGAGTGACGGCTGAGCCATCCGGATGACGCCCGCCGAAGCCCCAACTAGGGTGCGGCGCAAGCGTTCCGGCACTTGGCCCACCGGCATTGCGATGTCAGTTGTGGGTGCCACAGTGGGGGAGTGAGCAACACCGTCGCAGGGCAGAGGGGGTGAGGTCGGACCGTGTCCGGTACCGGTTTCGGTGAGTCGATGGGTGCGCACGCCGCGCGCTCGCGAGCCCTCGCCGTGCTGCGGGTGCGCAGCAGGGCGCTGGCCGTGGCGCTGCTGCCCGCGGCCGTGGCCGTCGTGCTCTTCGCGGGCGATGCCGCGGGGCATATGAGCGGCGGAAGTTGGGACGCGGCGCGCTGGGCCGTCTCGGTCTTCGCGGTGATCGTGCTGCTGCTCGCCGCGGCGGTCGCGGCGGTGATCGTCCGGGCCAGTCCCGCGCTCAGCCCCACCGTCGAGCTCCCGGAGCGCGCGGCCCCGGATCTGTACCGGCTGGTGCGTGACCTGGCCGAGCGCCTGGAGGTGCCCGCGCCCTCCGCGCTGGCGCTCACCCCCGACTGCGACAGCTGGCTCGAGGACCGTACGCACCCGGCCCATGCGATCCGCGGTGGAAGCAGGCGCCGTGGCACCGAAGCGCCCGTGCTGGTGATCGGCTCGCCCTTCCTGTGGTGGATGCGGGTCGCCGAGCTGAGGGCCGTGCTGGCGCCGGTCGTCGCGGGCACAGCACCCTCCGCGCACCCCGACATAGCAGCGGCCCGCCGTTTCATACGGGGCCTGGACGCAGCGGTCGCGGTCGCGGCCGCCCCGGGGCAGGGACCGATACGCAAGGTGGCGCTCGGTTTCGTCGGCGGGAGCACCCGGCTGCTGCTGCGCAGCTGTCAGGCGCCGGCTTCCGAGATGGAGCGGGGCGTCGCGGCGGCCGCGTCCGAGCGTGCACAGGCTGTGGACTACGGCCTGCGGATCGTCGCCCAGGAGCAGGTCGGCCTCGCCTATGCGGGCTGGGACCGGCTGCTGACCCGGGTCGCGCTGCCCGCCTGGCGCATGGGCCGCTGGCCCTCGCGCCTGGACGCGGGCGTCGTCTCGGCCCTGACCGAGCTCTCCCGGCGCGACCGTCTCGCCGAGGGCTTCGCCTCCAGGCTGGGCGAGCGCCCCGCCTGCGACCTGCTCGAAGAGCCCGGCGCGATAGACGAGGCCGCATCCCTGCTGGCCGCCCGCCTCTTCCACGGCGGCCCGGCCGAGGCGGGCCCCGACTGGTCGCCGGTGGACTGGCAGGAGTATCCGGAAGAGGTGGTCGACCGTAAGTGGCGTACGGAAGCGGCCCGCCTCCACAGGGTGCTCGACGACCTGGGCGT
This sequence comes from Streptomyces sp. NBC_00322, assembly GCF_036147535.1. NCBI lineage: Bacteria > Bacillati > Actinomycetota > Actinomycetes > Kitasatosporales > Streptomycetaceae > Streptomyces > Streptomyces sp. NBC_00322. Next base: position 4,674,089 of record NZ_CP108019.1, read on the forward strand.
ACCGCCGTCGACGGGCCCGCACGGGCCGACGCTGACCCGGGTCATGGACCATCTGTCCGGCCGGGGCGCCGAGACCGGCGAGATGCTGGCCGCCGGGATCAGCGCGGAGGTCGCCCGCGAGGAGGCCGCGGTCCCCCCGCCCCCCAAGAGCCCCGGTGACGCGCTGAACGGCTGGGGAGCCGACCCGCTTCCGCTCTTCCCGCTGCAGCCGCCCCGTACGGGCCGTGAGCTGCTCGCCGACCATGTGACCGCGATGGTCTGCTGCGCCGCCGTCGACACTGCGGGCGCGGCCCCCGGCCTCGATTGGCTCGACGGCCCGGCGCTGATGATCAATGGTGAACGCCGCGCGGATCTGGCCACCCGCGTGCTGAGCCTGACAGAGGACGGCGACGCGGCCCCTCTGCGCAGCTGGCTCTCCACCCTGGGCGTCCGCCCGGAAAAGCCGGTCCGCCTGGTCTGACGGCGTCGGACGCAGTCGGACGGCGCCGGACGACGACGAGCCCCGCGCCCGCCGGCGCGGGCGATACACCCATCTCGTCCGGAACATCCCCTTCCGCTCACGTCAATTAGCGACGAACGGTGACGGAGTGCGTGCGTTATGTGATGTGCTGGAGACCGGCACTGAACACTGGTGGCGCATCACAGATGACCTGGGGCCTCGAGGGAGGGCGCAGCATGGGGGCGGAGCAGATCCGGCGATGGGAATCGGGCGCCCTCGCCCACGCCGTCACGGACCCTTTCGGCCAGGGCCCCCTGCCCTGGCTGCGCGGCAGTGAGCACTACTTCGACGACACCGGCCAGGTCGTCCCCTGGTACGCCGATCCCGACCGCGGCAGGAGCGCCCGCGGACCCCGCACCGCCGACGACGTACGCCGGCAGATCAAAGGCTTCGCGTCCACGGGCGCGGCCGCCCCCGGCGAGGCGATCGATTTCCACATCACCGTCGACCCGCCCCAGCAGTTCTCGGTCGACGTCTACCGCATCGGGCACTACGGGGGCGACGGAGCGGCCAAGATCACCACCAGCCCGCGCCTCTCCGGCATCGTCCAGCCGCCGCCTCTCGCCGCCGACCGGACCGTCTCCTGCCACCACTGGTGGCTCTCCTGGCGGCTGCAGATCCCGTCCTACTGGGCGGTCGGCGCGTATGTCGCCGTGCTCACCACCGCCGACGGCTACCGCTCCCACATCCCCTTCACCGTCCGCGACGACCAGCCCGCCGACCTCCTGCTCCTCCTCCCTGACATCACCTGGCAGGCGTACAACCTCTATCCGGAGGACGGCCGCACGGGCGCCAGCCTCTACCACGCCTGGGACGAGACGGGCCGCCTCCTCGGCGAGGAGGACGCCGCCACCACGGTCTCCTTCGACCGTCCGTACGCGGGCGCGGGCCTGCCCCTCCATGTCGGCCACGCCTATGACTTCATCCGCTGGGCCGAGCGGTACGGCTACGACCTCGCCTACGCGGAGACCCGCGACCTCCACGCCGGCCGTATCGACCCCGGCCGCTACCGGGGACTGGTCTTCCCCGGCCACGACGAGTACTGGTCGGCGCCGATGCGCCGCACCGTCGAGCGCGCCCGCGACGGCGGCACCTCGCTCGTCTTCCTCTCCGCCAACACCATGTACTGGCAGGTCGAGCTCGGCCCGTCGCCCTCCGGCGTTCCTGACCGCCTGCTGACCTGCCGCAAACGCCGCTGCCCCGGAAAACCGGCCCTGTGGCGCGAGATCGACCGGGCGGAGCAGCAGCTGCTGGGCATCCAGTACGCGGGGCGGGTCCCCGAGCCACACCCCCTGGTCGTACGGAACGCGGATCACTGGCTCTGGGAGGCGACCGGAGCCGACGAGGGCGACAAGCTCCCCGGCCTGGTCGCGGGCGAGGCCGACCGGTACTTCCCGCGCACGGCGCTGCCCGAACACCAGGGCCGGATCCTGCTCTCCCACTCCCCCTACCGGGACGGCGAGGGCGTCACCCGTCACCAGGAGACATCGCTGTACCGCGCACCCTCGGGCGCCCTCGTCTTCGCCGCCGGCACCTTCGCCTGGTCCCCGGCGCTGGACCGCCCCGGCCATGTCGACACCCGTGTCCAGCGGGCGACGGCGAACCTCCTCGACCGCATCTGCAAGCGCGACTGACCCCGTACGAGCCGGTCCACCCCGCGTACGGGACAATCGGACAGGTTAGACATCACCACGGGGAGGAACCGTGTCCGGATTCGTCGAAAAGCCCGAGCCGCTACAGGTGCCGGGCCTGGTACATCTGCACACCGGCAAGGTGCGCGACCTGTACCAGAACGAGGCGGGCGACCTCGTGATGGTCGCCAGCGACCGCATGTCCGCCTACGACTGGGTGCTGCCCACAGAGATCCCCGACAAGGGGCGGGTGCTCACCCAGCTGTCGCTGTGGTGGTTCGAGCGTCTGGAGGACCTGGTCCCCAACCACGTCCTGAGCACCGACCTTCCCGACGGCGCCCCCGCCGACTGGGCGGGCCGCACCCTCATCTGCAAGTCGCTGCGCATGGTCCCGGTCGAGTGCGTGGCCCGTGGCTATCTCACCGGCTCGGGCCTCGTCGAGTACCAGGAGTCCCGTACGGTCTGCGGCCTCGCCCTGCCCGAGGGTCTGAGCGACGGCTCCGAGCTCCCGGCCCCGATCTTCACGCCCGCCACCAAGGCGGCCGTGGGCGATCACGACGAGAACGTCAGCTACGAGGAAGTGGCCCGCCAGGTCGGCGCGGAGACCGCCGCCCTGCTGCGCCAGACGACTCTCGCCGTCTACGGCCGGGCCCGTGACATCGCCCGCGACCGCGGCATCATCCTGGCGGACACCAAGTTCGAGTTCGGCTTCGAGGGCGACGAGCTCGTCATCGCCGACGAGGTGCTGACCCCCGACTCCTCCCGCTTCTGGCCGGCGGCCTCCTGGGAGCCGGGCCGTGCCCAGCCCTCGTACGACAAGCAGTACGTCCGCGACTGGCTGACCTCGCCCGCCTCCGGCTGGGACCGCAAGAGCGAGCAGCCGCCGCCGGCCCTCCCCCAGGAGATCGTCGAGGCGACCCGCGCCAAGTACATCGAGGCGTACGAGCTGCTGACCGGCATGAGCTGGTCGTAGACACGGCACGACCGACAGACACGAAGAAGGCCCCGGTCGCGATGACCGGGGCCTTCTCCACTCTGAGCGGACGACCAGGTTCGAACTGGCGACCTCAACCTTGGCAAGGTTGCGCTCTACCAACTGAGCTACGTCCGCATGCGCTGTGGCGCGGGGACCACTATACCCAACCTCGCTCGCGAGCGAGACGCACCGCGGTATGCCGGTTCTCGGCCCCCAGCTTGGAGGCGGCCGACGAGAGGTAGTTCCGCACGGTCCCCTGCGACAGCGAGGCCCGCTCCGCGATCTCCGCGACGGGTGCCCCGTCCGCCGCCAGCTCCAGCACCTCCGCCTCCCTGCCGGTCAGCGGCGAGTCCCCCGCCGAGATCGCGTCGGCCGCCAACTCCGGGTCCACATAGCGGTTTCCGGCGTGCACCGTACGGATGATCTCCGCCAGCCGCTGGGCGCTCACGGTCTTGGGGACAAACCCCCGCACACCCGCAGCCAGCGCCCTTTTGAGGTGGCCGGGCCGCCCATGACCGGTCACGATCATCGTCCGGCACTCGGGCAGTTCGGACCGCAGGGATGTGGCCACACTCACACCGTCCGGCCCTGGCATCTGGAGATCGAGGACCGCGACATCGGGCCGGTGCGCCCGAGCCATGGCCAGGGCCTCGCCGCCCGTGGCCGCCTCGGCGACCACCACGAGATCGTCTTCGAGCGAGAGCAGGGCGGCCAGGGCGCCCCTGATCAGATGCTCGTCGTCGGCGAGCAGTACGCGTACGGTCACACCGCCTCCTTCACGTCATCCCCGACCAGGTCGTCCCCGTCGTTTCTGCCGTCATTGAGGGGAACGCGGGCCGTCAGACGGAAGCGCCCGCCCCGACACGAGCCGGCCTCCAGCGTGCCGCCCACCGCGGACAGCCGCTCCCGCAGGCCCGCGAGCCCCGAGCCCGGGGCGTCGCCCGGCGCCGCCTCGGTCACCCCGTCGTTCTCGACGACCAGGACGACGGTGTCGTCCTCGGTGCGCACCGAGATCGTGCAGCGCTGAGCGTCCCCGTGCCGCAGCACGTTCGTCGTGGCCTCCCGGACCACCCAGCCCAGCGCCGACTGGACATCGCCGGGCAGTTCCGCCTCCCCCCACTCGACGGTGCAGGCGATCCCGGCCGCCGCCAACACGCCTCGCGCGCCCTCCACTTCCACCCGCAGGTCCGCCTCGCGGTAGCCGCGCACGACGTCCCGTACCTCTCGGTGCGACTCTTGGGCGATGCGCTGGACCTCTGTCATCTGGTCGACCGCTCGGTCCCACCCGTCAACCGACCGCCGCCCGACGGGTGCTTCGCACGCCCCTTTCGATGCGCGGCGGGCCAGCTGCACCGCCAGCTCGCTCTTGAGCGCGATGACGGCGAGGTTCCGGCCCAGTACGTCGTGCAGATCGCGGCCGAAGCGCAGCCGTTCCTCGGCGACGGCGAGCCGCGCCTGTACGTCACGCGCCTCGCGCAGCTCCCACATCACTGCCAGTACCCACATGGACGCCCGCGCCGTGAACGCCATCCAGCCGGTCACCAAGCCGGTCGTCACGACGGCGAACAGCGCCTGACCGGCGGTGCGGCCGGTCAGCGAAACCAGCCCGCCCACCACGGCCAGCACCGCCAGTTGGATCAGACCCGTGGTCCGGTTGCGTACGAGCAGACAGTGGACGGTCAGGAACGGCGCCAGCCCCGCCGCCAGCATCGTCGGCAGCAGCTCCGCCAGATCGACCGTCGACGCCAGCGCCACCACGGCGGCCGTCGTCGCAGCCGTCACCGCCGCCGCCCGCGAGACCATGCTCCGGGGCACCTGCCCCTGCCCCAGATAGGCATCCATCGCGTGCCGGGCCAGCCGTCCGCAGAGCACCCCCTCCGCGACGGCCAGCAGCGAGGCGCTCAAGACCAGCATCAGCTGCCCGTCCTCGTGGACCGGCCGGGCCTGCAGCAGCAAGGTCAGCCCGAGGACCCCCGCCCACGGGATCAGATAGACCGTGCCGCGCGTATACAGGTCCACCTTCGCCAGTCCGCTGCGGCCGCTCCAGCCCTTCACTCGCACAGAAACCCCCGAAGTCAGCGGCGGGGCTCCCAGCGGAACCACCGCTGCACAGCAAACACCGAGAGTGCGATCCAGGCCAGAGCCGTCACCGCGGCCCCGACCACGTCATGGGCGTCGGCACCGCCCAGCCAGCCGGCCCGTACGAGCGTCATCACCCCGGTCACCGGCAGCAGTTTGCACGCGGACGAGAGCTCCTGCGGCATCGTTTCCAGCGGTATGAGCAGGCCGGAGCCGACATACGAGATCAGGAGCATCGGCAGCGTGGTGAGCTGAGCGCTCTCCACGGTCCGGGTCACCGCGGACGTGGCGGCCGCCAGCGCGGCCAGCAGCACCATCCCCAGCAGCACACCCAGGACCAGCAGTTCGGGCCGCTTCGGCGCCCCCACACCCAGGAAGGCGACCCCGGCCACCACGATCAGCACGCACTGCGCGAGCGCGAGACCGGCAGCGGGCAGCGCCGTCCCGGCGAGGATCTCGCGGTCCGGCACCTCCCCCGTACGCAGCCGCTTGAGAACCAGCTCCTCGCGCCGCGCCACATACGCCGAGACGAGGTTGAGATGGACGACGAGGATCAGCACTATCCCGATCCCGCCCGTCATCGCCGCCTCCGCGACGCTCATGTCGGGATCGAGCTGGTCCATGGATGCCTTGATCGCCGCGACACTCGCCCCGGGCATCACCAGCGCCACGGCGAGCGCGGTCCGGTTCCGCAGCAGAAGAGTCAGTTCGGCCCGCCCGAGAGCGGTCAGTCGTCCAGCCGTCGCGGTCATGTCACACACCTGCCGTTTCTGTCTTCGCGATGCCCTGCGCGGTGTCCTGCGCCGCGCCCCGCGCGATGTCGAGGAAGGCCTCTTCGAGCGAGGCGGTGCGGGCATCCAGCTCGTCGAGCCGTACGTCCGACTCCCGCGCCCACCGCAGGAGTTCTTCGAGCGCCTGCTGCAACTGGTGCGTACGGATCTCGATCCGCCGGCCGTCCGCCGCCGCCCGCAGCGAGAGCGGCAGCCGTCCCGCCGCCACCCCCTCGGGCAGGACGAACCGGATGCGCGCCGGCCGGGCCGCCGTCACCTCGGCCGGGGTGCCCGTGCTCACGATCCGCCCCCGGTGCATGATCGCCAGCCGGTCGGCCAGGGACTCGGCCTCCTCCAGATAGTGCGTGGTCAGCAGCACGGTCGTGCCACCGTCGCGCAGCGCCCGCACCAACTCCCAGGTGTCGTAGCGCCCTTCGGCGTCCAGGCCGGTCGTCGGCTCGTCGAGGAAGAGCACCTCGGGCCGCCCGAGCAGAGCCAGCGCCAGATCCAGCCGCCGCCGCTCCCCGCCCGACAGCTGCTTGACCCGTACGCCGGATCGCTCGCCGAGCTTCACCAGCTCCAGCGCCTCAGCGGTCGGCCGGGCCCCACTCGTGCACCCCGCCCACATCCGGGCCGTCTCGGCCACGGTCAGGTCGGAGGGGAAGCCGCCCTCCTGCAGCATCACGCCGATCCTGGGCCGAACAGCGGCGCGCTCGCGGTGCGGATCGTGACCGAGGACCCGCACCCGTCCGCCGTCGGGCACAGCAAGGCCCTCCAGCAGCTCGACCGTGGAGGTCTTGCCCGCGCCGTTGGTCCCGAGCAGGGCGAAGACCTCGCCGCGCGCCACGGAGAAGGAGATGCCGGTCACTGCCTCGAAGCCGCCGGCGTAGGTCCGCCGCAGCTCCTCGGCCTCGATGACGTACTGGTCTGTGGTCATGACTCAAGGCTCGGGCCGGCCGGCTCCGCCCGGCAGTGCGGGCTGTCACCGCTGTCCATGACAAATGTCATCGGAGCCGGTGCATACGAAGGGCGAACACGAAGAAGGCCCCAGTCATATTGACCAGGGCCCTCACTCTGAGCGGACGACGAGATTCGAACTCGCGACCCTCACCTTGGCAAGGTGATGCTCTACCAACTGAGCCACGTCCGCATTGCTGCCGCTCAGCTCTCACTGGGCGGTGCGTCCACCACTCTACCTGATCCACAACCGTGGCCGGTAAAGCGATGTAGAGCGGGTGACAGGAATTGCACACTGCGCCTTCCCCCTGGAAGGGGGATGTTCTACTACTGAACTACACCCGCACGCTGCGTGAGGTCGGGCCGTGCGGCCTCGCCCCTCGGCGTGCTCCAGACTCTAGCCGAACAGCGGGGGTGCAGTGCAACTCGGATCTGCGAGCGCTCTCGGCCGGCCTCTCAACTGGCCTCGCGGAAGGCCGCGTAGACCGCCTTGGGGATCCGTCCGCGGGCCGGCACGGCCATCTTGTTGGACTGCGCCCACGCCCGCACGGCCGCCGGGGCGGGCTCGAGCGCGGTGTGCCGGTAGGAGACGCGAGACTTGTCGCGCTTCCCGGCGTTTGTCTGCTTTCGGCCTGCCGCCATGTACGGGGCCAGTGCCTTGCGCAGTTTCTTTGCATTGGAGGGATTGAGGTCGATCTCGTACGCCTTCCCGTCCAGCGCGAACGCGACCGTTTCCGCCGCTTCTCCGCCGTCGATGTCGTCGGAGAGCGTGACCACTACTCGCTGAGCCACGGATATCGGTCCTTTCCCTGCGGTATCACCGGTTCTGACATGCCTACCGACATGCGGTGATACCGGCTTTCCGGCGGGTGAGGGGCAATGGTGCTTTCCTCTGTATTCCTTTGTACAGCGGTTCGCACTGCATTGTGAAGCCCAGCCAATTACATGCGCGTGTCCGATGCAATGGCGTGCGGGAATTTTTCCCGGGATTTTCCCTGGGCGTTCTCCGGATATCTACCCGCGTAGATTTTTCGGGCGGGTACGCTGAGGGAACCGCCCTCGCAACACACCACCGGGAGTGCCCGTGGCACGCGTCGTAGTCGACGTCATGCTCAAGCCCGAGATCCTCGACCCCCAGGGACAGGCAGTACAGCGTGCACTGCCGCGTCTCGGATTCGACGGAATCGCGGACGTACGTCAGGGAAAGCGCTTCGAGCTGGAGGTGGAGGGGCCGGTCGACGAGGCCGCCCTCGCCCGCATCCATGAGATGGCCGAAACGTTCCTCGCCAACACCGTCATCGAGGACTTCGTCGTAAAGGTGGAATCGTGACCGCTCGTATCGGAGTCGTCACTTTCCCCGGCACGCTCGACGACCAGGACAGCCTGCGCGCCGTCCGCCTCGCGGGCGCCGAGCCCGTCTCGCTCTGGCATCGCGACAAGGACCTCAAGCAGGTCGACGCCGTGGTCCTCGCCGGAGGTTTCTCCTACGGCGACTATCTGCGCGCCGGAGCCATCTCCCGGTTCTCGCCGGTGATGGAGACGATCATCGACCAGGCCAGGGCGGGCATGCCGGTTCTCGGTATCTGCAACGGCTTCCAGATCCTCACCGAATCGCATCTGCTGCCGGGCGCCATGCTCCGCAACAACCATCTGCACTTCATCTGCCGCGAGCAGAAGCTGCGGGTGGAGACGAGCGGGACGGCCTGGACCGCCGACTACACCGACGGTCAGGAGATCCTGATCCCGCTCAAGAACATGGACGGGCGGTACGTCGCCGACGAGCGCGTGCTCGACGAGCTGGAGGCCGAGGGCCGGGTCGCCTTCCGCTACCTGGACTTCAACCCGAACGGCTCGCTGCGTGACATCGCCGGCATCACCAACGCCGCGGGCAATGTCGTCGGCCTGATGCCGCACCCGGAGCACGCCGTCGAGCCCCTCATCGGCACGGGCCGCACCGACGGCCTCGGTTTCTTCACCTCGATCCTCAAGAAGCTGGTCAACGCATGAGCCTGGATACGGTCAAGCACGCGGCCGGGACCCCGGACGTCGAGCAGCCCTGGAAGGAACTCGGCCTCAAGCAGGACGAGTACGAGCGCGTCCGCGAGATCCTCGGCCGCCGGCCCACCGGCGCCGAGCTCGCCATGTACTCCGTCATGTGGTCCGAGCACTGCTCGTACAAGAGCAGCAAGGTCCACCTGAAGCAGTTCAGCGAGAAGAAGCCCGAGAGCGACGCGATGCTCGTCGGGATCGGCGAGAACGCCGGTGTCGTCGACGTCGGCCAGGGCTACGCGGTCACCTTCAAGGTCGAGTCGCACAACCACCCCAGCTACATCGAGCCCTACCAGGGCGCGGCCACCGGCGTCGGCGGCATCGTCCGCGACATCCTCGCGATGGGCGCCCGCCCGGTCGCGGTCGTCGACCCGCTGCGCTTCGGCGCCGCCGACCACCCCGACACCAAGCGCGTCCTGCCGGGCGTCGTCGCGGGCATCGGCGGCTACGGCAACTGCCTCGGCCTGCCGAACATCGGCGGCGAGGTCGTCTTCGACGAGTGCTACCAGGGCAACCCGCTGGTCAACGCGGGCTGCATCGGCGTGATGAAGCACGAGGACATCCACCTCGCCCAGGCGTCGGGCCCCGGCAACAAGGTCATCCTGTACGGCGCCCGCACGGGCGGAGACGGCATCGGCGGCGTGTCCGTCCTGGCGTCGGAGACCTTCGAGTCGACCGGTCCCGCCAAGCGCCCCGCCGTTCAGGTCGGCGACCCCTTCCAGGAGAAGCTCCTGATCGAGTGCACGCTCGAGATCTTCAAGGAGCAGCTGGTCGCGGGCATCCAGGACCTCGGCGGCGCCGGTCTGTCCTGCGCCACCTCCGAGCTGGCGAGCGCCGGTTCCGGCGGTATGCGCGTCGAGCTCGACACCGTCCCGCTGCGTGATGCGACCCTCTCGCCGGAGGAGATCCTCATGAGCGAGTCGCAGGAGCGCATGTGCGCGATCGTCGAGCCCGGCAAGGTCGACCGCTTCATGGAGATCTGCGAGAAGTGGGACGTCATCGCCACCGTCATCGGTGAAGTGACCGAGGGCGAGCGGCTGGAGATCTTCTGGCACGGCGAGCAGATCGTCGACGTACCCCCGCGGTCCGTCGCCCACGAGGGCCCGACGTACCACCGTCCGTACGCCCGTCCGCAGTGGCAGGACGCGCTGCAGGCCGACGACGCGAACAAGCTGCCCCGGCCGGCGACCTCCGAGGAACTGCGTGAGCAGGTCCTCGCCCTGGTCTCCTCGCCGAACCAGGCGTCGAAGTCCTGGATCACCGATCAGTACGACCGTTTCGTGCAGGGCAACACCGTGCTGGCCCAGCCCGAGGACGCGGGCATGATCCGGATCGACGAGGAGTCGAACCTGGGTGTGGCCATGGCGACCGACGGCAACGGCCGGTACGCCAAACTCGACCCGTACACGGGCGCGCAGCTCGCGCTGGCGGAGGCGTACCGCAATGTCGCCGCCTCCGGCGCCAGGCCGCTCGCCATCTCGGACTGCCTGAACTTCGGCTCGCCCGAGGACCCGGACGTCATGTGGCAGTTCGCCGAGGTCACCCGCGGCCTCGCGGACGGCTGCCTGCAGCTCGGCACCCCGGTCACCGGCGGCAATGTCTCGCTCTACAACCAGACCGGCGAGGTCGCGATCCACCCGACGCCCGTCGTGGCCGTCCTCGGTGTCATCGACGACGTCAACCGCCGCACGCCGATCGCCTTCGCGGAAGAGGGCCAGCTCCTCTACCTGCTCGGCGACACGCGTGAGGAGTTCGGCGGCTCGGCCTGGTCCCAGGTGATCCACGACCATCTCGGCGGACTGCCGCCGGCCGTGGACCTGGACCGCGAGAAGCTGCTCGGCGAGATCCTGATCTCTGCCTCACGCGACGGCATGATCGACGCGGCGCACGATCTGTCGGACGGCGGCCTTATTCAGGCGGTCGTCGAGTCGTGCCTGCGCGGCGGCACGGGTGCGCGGCTGATCGTTCCGGACGGGCTCGACGCCTTCACCTTCCTGTTCAGCGAGTCGGCCGGCCGTGCGGTCGTGTCCGTCCCGCGCAGCGAGGAGCTCCGCTTCAACGACATGTGCGGGGCGCGGGGTCTGCCCGTGACGCGTATCGGTGTCGTGGACGGGACCGTGTCCGATTCAAATGCAGTGGTGGATGTGCAGGGCGAGTTCAGCATCGCGCTGAGCGAGCTCCGTACGGCTCACGAGGAGACCATCCCGGGTCTGCTGGTCTGACGCACAACTGCTGTGGGAGCCCCCGTCCGGACCCTTCCGGACGGGGGCTTTCGCGGTTTGTGCGGCTGTCGTACCCACCCTTTACTGTCGGTCTCATGCCACCGGCCAAGAAGCGCACCCGCAGCTACGACTCCGCCAAGATCCGTACGGCCGTCCTGGCCCAGTTCGAGCACGTACGGCGCGCGGTCGGCACCCTCACGCCCGAGCAGCTCGCCCTGCCGACCCGGCTCGGCGACTGGACCGTGCGTGACCTGACCGGGCACATCGCCATGGTGATCGACACGGTCGTCCGGACCTACGCGAACCCTGCTCCCGCCGCGGTGAAACTCGAGCTGCTGGACTGGCCGTTCGCGACGATCAAGCACGCGGGGAACGTCTCGGAGGACACCAAGGAGATCGCGGCGAGCGCCGAGCCCCCGGAGCTGTATGCCCGGACCGCTGCCCGGCTCGCCGAGTTGCTGCCCGTCGCCTCCGACGACCGGCTCCTCGCCACCCGCGTCGGCGCGATGCGGTTCGGCGATTACCTGGTCACCCGTACCGTCGAACTCATCGTCCACACCGACGACTTGAACGACGCCACCGGGCTCGGCATCCCCTGCGACCGGCAGGCGCTCGCCACCTGCACCCGGCTGCTCGCCGACGCGCTCGCGGTGAAGGCACCGGGCGCATCCACCGAGGTACGGGTGCCGCCGTTCGCCGTCGTGCAGTGCGTCGAGGGTCCGCGGCACACCCGGGGAACCCCGCCCAATGTCGTCGAGACCGATCCGCTGACCTGGATCCGTCTCGCCACCGGGCGTACGGGATGGGCCGAGGCGCTCGACGCGGCGAAGGTCAGCGCGAGCGGCGAGCGAGCCGATCTCTCAGGGTTGCTCCCGATCCTGGGCTGAAAGCGGCAGGGGGAAGGCGAGGGGGAACCAGAGCCACAGCAGCCCCGTCAGATCGGTATGCGCAACCAGCTGAGCATTCCTGTCACCGCCCTGGCGCTGCTCGCCCTCGCGGCCTGCGGCACGGAAACGGGTTCCGGATCCGGCACCGGCGACGGCGGCGGCTCGGTCTCGACCGATCTGCCCCTCACCGGCGTCCACTGGTCCGTCGACAGCGTGACCGTCGACGGGAAGAAGTCCGCTGCCCCGGAGGGCTCGCATGTCGAGATCACCTCCAAGGGCCGCGCCCAGGGCAACTACGGCTGCAACGGCTTCGGCGCCGACGTGAAGGTCAACGGCGACACGATCACCGTGGGCAACGCCGTGCAGACCGAGATGGCCTGCGACAAGGGCCGCATGGCCTTCGAAGACGCGCTGCGGTCCGCCTTCTCCGGCAAGCTCAAGGCGAAGGTCACCGACGGCAAGCTCACCTTGACCACCGACAAGGGCGACTCCATCACCCTCAGCTCCCAGAAGCGGGCCCCGCTGGTGGGCACCAAGTGGACCGTCAACTCCCTGGTGACCGGCGACACGGCGTCCTCGCTGCCCGCCGGCACGGAGAAGAACGCGTACATGACCTTCGCCAAGGACGGTTCCGTACGCGGCAGCCTCGGCTGCAACACCTTCACCAGTACCGCGAAGATCTCCGGCTCCACGATCACCTTCGACCGGCTCGCCACCACCCGGAAGATGTGCACCGGCACGGCGCAGACGGTCGAGAGCCACCTGCTGAAGGTCCTGGGGGGCAAGGTGACGTACAAGATCGACTACCGCACCCTGTCCCTGACCGCGGAGAACGGCAAGGGACTGGCCGCGACGTCGACGCCCGCCTTGTCGGAGAAGTGATCAACCGGGGTACGGGAGCGCGCCAGGTGTGACAAGGGCAACGCCGACGTTGTCCCTGACGCCCGCGCTGCGGGTTCCCCGCAGACGAATCCCCGCCTCCCCGACGCCCAGGAGCATGGGCTGTCGGGCGCGGCGACAGGTCGCGTCCACGACGCGGGCCAGGTCAACGCGTCGGCGCTCCACCAGCGTGACTGTCCGGTCACCAAGAGGCCGCATGGTCGAACAGCGCTCCGGACCATCCTCCGCGCGAGCCCCCCGCGTATCCCCAATTCGGACCAGTGGTCGATCTCGCCTACACTCGGTGCCGTGCCACGTGGTGACGGACGACTCAACCACGACCTGCTCCCCGGTGAGAAAGGCCCCCAGGACGCTTGCGGCGTCTTCGGTGTCTGGGCCCCGGGCGAAGAGGTCGCGAAGCTCACTTACTTCGGGCTCTACGCCCTCCAACATCGAGGCCAGGAATCCGCGGGAATCGCGGTGAGCAACGGCTCCCAGATCCTCGTCTTCAAGGACATGGGCCTGGTCTCCCAGGTCTTCGACGAGACCTCTCTCGGCTCCCTCAAGGGTCATATCGCGGTCGGTCACGCCCGCTACTCGACCACGGGCGCCTCCGTGTGGGAGAACGCCCAGCCGACCTTCCGGGCCACCGCCAACGGCTCGATCGCGCTCGGCCACAACGGAAACCTCGTCAACACCGCCCAGCTCGCCGAGATGGTCGCGGCTCTCCCCAAGGAGAACGGCCGGTCCACCCAGGTCGCCGCAACCAACGACACCGATCTGGTCACCGCGCTCCTCGCGGGCCAGGTCGACAACGACGGCAAGCCGCTCACCATCGAGGCGGCCGCCGCCAAGGTGCTGCCGGAGGTGCTGGGCGCGTTCTCGCTGGTCTTCATGGACGAGGGCACCCTGTACGCCGCCCGCGACCCGCAGGGCATCCGCCCGCTCGTCCTCGGCCGCCTGGACCGCGGCTGGGTCGTCGCGAGCGAGTCCGCCGCCCTCGACATCTGCGGCGCCAGCTATGTCCGTGAGATCGAGCCGGGCGAGCTCATCGCCATCGACGAGAACGGCATCCGCACCTCCCGCTTCGCAGAAGCGAAGCCCAAGGGCTGTGTCTTCGAGTACGTCTACCTGGCTCGGCCCGACACCGACATCGCCGGCCGGAACGTCTATCTCTCCCGTGTGGAGATGGGCCGCAGACTCGCCAAGGAGGCCCCGGTCGAGGCCGATCTGGTGATAGCGACACCCGAGTCCGGCACCCCCGCCGCCATCGGTTACGCCGAGGCCAGCGGCATCCCCTACGGCTCCGGCCTGGTGAAGAACGCCTACGTCGGCCGCACCTTCATCCAGCCGTCCCAGACCATCCGCCAGCTCGGCATCCGCCTCAAGCTGAACCCCCTCAAGGAAGTCATCCGGGGCAAGCGCCTGGTCGTCGTCGACGACTCGATCGTCCGCGGCAACACCCAGCGCGCCCTGGTCAAGATGCTCCGCGAGGCCGGTGCCGCCGAGGTCCACATCCGGATCTCGTCCCCGCCGGTGAAGTGGCCCTGCTTCTTCGGCATCGACTTCGCCACCCGCGCCGAGCTGATCGCCAACGGCATGACGATCGAGGAGATCGGCAACTCGCTGGGCGCGGACTCGCTCTCGTACATCTCCATCGACGGCATGATCGAGGCGACCACCATCGCCAAGCCGAATCTGTGCCGCGCCTGCTTCGACGGCGAGTACCCGATGGATCTTCCCGATCCCGAGCTGCTCGGTAAGCAGCTTCTGGAGACCGAGCTGGCGGGCGGTTCCGATGCCGCCGACGCGCTCCGTCGTCCGTAACCCCCGCAGTACGACACGAAAGCTCCCAGCAATGACCGCTGAATCTTCCGAGCGTGCTGAGCACGCGGGCACCGGTGCCAGCTACGCGGCCGCGGGCGTCGACATCGAAGCGGGCGACCGCGCCGTCGAGCTGATGAAGGAGTGGGTGAAGAAGACCCGGCGCCCCGAGGTCCTCGGCGGCCTCGGCGGTTTCGCCGGTCTCTTCGACGCCTCCGCCCTCAAGCGGTACGAGCGCCCGCTGCTGGCCTCCGCCACCGACGGCGTCGGCACGAAGGTCGATCTCGCCCGCATGATGGGTGTGTACGACTCGATCGGCCACGACCTCGTCGGCATGGTCGTCGACGACCTGGTCGTCTGCGGCGCCGAGCCGCTCTTCATGACCGACTACATCTGCGTCGGCAAGGTCCACCCCGAGCGGGTCGCCGCCATCGTCAAGGGCATCGCCGAAGGCTGTGTGCTGGCGGGCTGCGCTCTGGTCGGCGGCGAGACCGCCGAGCACCCCGGACTCCTCGGCGAGGACGACTTCGATGTCGCGGGCGCCGGTACGGGCGTGGTCGAGGCCGACCGCCTGCTGGGCGCGGATCGTATCCGTACGGGTGACGCGGTCATCGCGATGGCGTCTTCCGGCCTTCACTCCAACGGGTACTCGCTCGTCCGCCATGTCCTGTTCGAGCGGGCGAAGATGTCCCTGGACCAGCAGGTCGAGGAGTTCGGCCGGACGCTGGGCGAGGAACTGCTCGAGCCCACCAAGATCTACTCGCTGGACTGCCTGGCGCTCACCCGGACCACCGAGGTGCACGCTTTCAGCCATGTCACCGGCGGCGGTCTTGCCAACAACCTCGCCCGGGTGATCCCGGACAGCCTGCACGCGGTCGTCGACCGGTCGACCTGGACCCCCGGCGCCGTCTTCGATCTCGTCGGCACGGCCGGCGACGTCGAGCGACTGGAGCTGGAGAAGACGCTCAACATGGGCGTGGGCATGATCGCCGTCGTCCCCGAGGAGTCGGTGGACGTGGCGCTGGCCACGCTCGCGGACCGCGGCGTCGACGCATGGGTCGCGGGAGAGATCACCGAGCGCGGCGAGCACACCACCGGTGCGACCTTGACCGGGGACTACGCGAACTGAGCCCACAGGGGCAGCGCGAAACCCGGTCCGGGGCGAGCACCCCGGACCGGGTCACGTGGCAGTGCTATTTGAGGTGTACGTACGTCAAGCGCCGCGGCGCTGCGACGACGGACCGGACTCTTCGTCCTCGTCATCGTCGTCGTTGTACAGCTCCGCGTACTGTGCGTACGGGTCATCTTCCTCGTCGTCATCCTCGAACGGCTCAGCGTTCGGTGGTTGACTCGAAGGCGATGCGCCCAGCTCATTGGCCAGACGCGACAGGTCAGTCCCGCCGCTGTTGTACTTCAGCTGGCGGGCGACCTTTGTCTGCTTGGCCTTGGCCCGGCCGCGCCCCATGGCTCGACCCCCTCGGTGACGGGGCTCGACGGCCCCAGAGTCTTGACACGCGTTCATGATTCGGAACGGGCTCTCCGTGGAGAGACCGGTCCGTAGGGCTTCAACGGTACCTGCTTCCGCGGCCATACGGTACGCCGCCCGCATGACGCGCCACTTCACAGAACCCGCGAGGAGCCCCGTCCTCGCTGGTCAACTGCGATTTTAACCTCTTCTTGGCAGTCGACCCGCCGACCGGGGTGAGTCTTCTCTCCCAGGGCGGCGGGCCGAGGTCCGGCGAGGATCAGCGGCGGCGGGCTTCCGCCATGCGCTGTTCGGCGATCCGGTCGGCCGCCGCGGCCGGCGGAATGCCGTCTTCCTTCGCACGTGCGAATATTGCCAGCGTGGTGTCGAAGATCTTCGCGGCCTTCGCCTTGCAGCGGTCGAAGTCGAAGCCGTGCAGCTCGTCGGCGACCTGGATCACGCCACCGGCGTTCACCACGTAGTCGGGGGCGTAGAGGATCCCGCGGTCCGCGATGTCCTTCTCCACGCCCGGGTGTGCGAGCTGGTTGTTGGCCGCGCCGCAGACGACCTTCGCGGTGAGCGCGGGCACGGAGTCGTCGTTCAGGGCGCCGCCGAGCGCGCAGGGGGCGTAGACGTCCAGGCCCGCCGTGCGGATCAGGGCGTCCGTGTCCGCGACGGCCGTGACCTGCGGGTGCTTGTCGAGGATCCGGCGTACGGACTCCTCGCGCACATCCGTGATCACGACCTCGGCGCCGTCCTTGAGCAGATGCTCGACCAGGTGGTGGCCGACCTTGCCGACGCCCGCGATGCCGACCTTGCGGCCGTGCAGCGTCGGGTCGCCCCACAGGTGCTGGGCGGAGGCCCGCATGCCCTGGAAGACGCCATAGGCGGTCAGCACGGAGGAGTCGCCGGCGCCGCCGTTCTCGGGCGAGCGCCCGGTGGCCCAGCGCGTCTCACGGGCCACGACGTCCATGTCCGCGACATACGTGCCGACGTCGCAGGCGGTGACATAACGGCCACCGAGAGAGTCCACGAACCGGCCATAAGCCAGCAGCAGCTCATCAGTCTTGATCGTTTCGGGGTCACCGATGATCACGGCCTTGCCGCCGCCGTGGTCGAGTCCGGCCATGGCGTTCTTGTACGACATCCCCCGGGAGAGGTTCAGCGCGTCGGCGACGGCCTCTTCCTCGGACGCGTACGGATAGAAACGGGTGCCGCCGAGGGCAGGGCCCAGGGCGGTCGAGTGGATGGCGATGACGGCCTTCAGCCCGGAGGCGCGGTCCTGGCACAGCACGACTTGCTCGTGGCCGCCCTGGTCCGATCGGAACAGGGTGTGCAGGACGCCGTCGGTCACATCGGTCACGGTGGTGACTCCCAAGTACGAAGCGGCGGATGCGGACCTTCCTGTGGGTGGAGAAGGCCCAGTTGGGACAGAGGGTAAGTCCTACGCGCGCGTAGATCCGACCCAGTGCTGAGGATCACCCCCTGGCGGAGTACCGGCGTGGAAGGATTTGCCCCATGCCAGCGCTGTCCTCGGTCCTCGTCCCGTATGCGGCCTACCTGCGGGTGTACGAGCCGCTGGCGGCCTTTCCCGAGCCGGAGCGGAGCCACTGGGCCCGCTACGCCCGCCGGGAGCGCACCCCCACCGCGCAGGACGAACTACGGCGATCGCTCGCCGACTTGCTGCCCACACCGCCGGTCCCGGTGCCGGTCCACGAGAGCGGCGACGCCTTCGTCACGGAGGTGGACGGGGTGGTCTGCGTCTGCCCGTGGCGGACCCGGCTGCGCGGCTGGCTGGCGCTGGAGGAGCTGGCCGAGCAGCTGCCCGCGCCGCTGCTCGACGCGGTGCTGCCGCCGGTGGTGCGCGGGCAGGCGGCCGCGGACTACGAGCAGTGGCGCGAGCGCAACCCGGACGCGCGGCCGTGGATCAGGACGGCGGTCTGGCAGGTGCCGGTGCGCTGGTTCGCGCTCTTCTCGGACGACGAGCGCCAGTACGAGCCGGCCGGGCCCGCGGCGGCCGTGCTGCGCTACCGGACGCCGATGGTGGAGGCCAGGCGGCGGGTGGCGCGGGCGCTGAAGACGCTGCGGGAGACGATCGACGAGGGCCTGCTGACCGAGGGCCTGGTAGATGTGGGGCGGTGGCTGGAGGAATTCCATCCGCGTTCCCTGGTCGAGCTGGACTACGGCGGCCTGGTGCACGCGCTGACAGGACCGCAGCTCTCGCAGGACCGGTCGGCCGCGGATCTGGCCGAGGGGATCGCCGCGCTGCGGGCCGGGGACGGCGAGGGCGCGGGCGAGGCGTACGCGCGCCTCGTGGATCGCTGGCGGGCCGTGAGGGACCTTCAGTTCGCCAACTGAGCGTTTCTGGGGACCATTGAGCCTCATGGAAGCCATCGGTCCAGGACGTAGGTCCCGATCCGGGCCTTTGTCTCAAGCGTGACGGACGGCACTTACTGGGCTCTTGCGCCCATCACCTACCCTCGTGTCAAAATAGGACAAGGAGTCCGGGGAGGACTCCTTCCGTCCAACTATGGGCGGAATACTCGGCATTGCACTCTACGGGGGGTCTGACGACTCCTGATCGCTCTGTGACTGATCGTCACTGTGACGTGACTGTCCGCTATGGCATGGTCCATCGGCGTTCCGCCGCTGTTGGACACTCAGAGGGCAATTCCGTCGGTTTGGCCGACGTGGCTGGACAGATGGTGTAGTTGTAGTGCCGAGGACAAGCCGTTCGTCCTATAACCGACTCGGCCCGCGTCCGCCATTTCGGGCAACGCGGGTCAAGGTGCAGAATTTAGAGGAAAGAACCGAGAAGGTTCGGTTCTCCCGAGGAGGCCGCTCATGACCGCTCGCACCCCTGATGCCGAGCCGCTGCTGACCCCGGCTGAGGTTGCCACGATGTTCCGCGTGGACCCGAAGACGGTGACCCGCTGGGCGAAGGCAGGCAAGCTCACGTCCATCCGCACGCTCGGTGGACATCGTCGGTATCGCGAGGCAGAGGTCCGCGCACTGCTTGCGGGTATTCCGCAGCAGCGCAGCGAGGCCTGAACACCCCATTTGATCGGGCATTTCCGGGACCCCCATCCCGGCAAGCCCCCCTATAGCTCCACATGACGGGCGTCTGCCCCAACGGACATCTTCGTCATTGATCGCGCTGGACTCCGCCGGGTCCAGCGCGATTTTTTTGTGCCCGGGGAGGTGTGGCGGGTGGCCGGCGGGGGGCCCTGGGGGCGGGATGGCCCGGAAGGGTGGGGAGATGCTCGGAAGGTGGTGCAATTGCACATATTAAATTGGTCGGTTGTAGGCAGGGGTTAAATTCCCCCGTTCGGGAAACCCGTTCGGTGACTCCCGTCACAGTGCACGCCTCTTGCCAAAGACAAGCGTGCCGCGGGCGAACTCGCGTGCCAGGGCGCTTTGGTCACTCGGGGGCCGAGGCTTCGGCCTCGGGCTGGGGGGCGTCTGCGGAGGGTTCCATGGCGAGCCTCAAGAGTCGATGGCAGATCGGGCAGTGCCGAGTGCGGTGCCTATAGCCGGACGCGGCCTTCAGATGGGCGCGCAGAAGCGCCTTGGTCTCGTGCTGCCTCGCTGCGGACGCCGCCATGCACGTCACCTCCGGGTGTGTGCCGTCCTCTATGCACTGGGTACCGGTGGCAGATGACGCCGTCAAGACGACGGGGGCACGGCTGGGGCGGGTGTGACGCCAGCGCCACGTGAGTCGCCCCCCGCGCTCGGCGGGGCCGCTGCGCGGGGCTGTTCCCCAGCCCGCCCTCCCCCGAGACTCCGTCCGGGGGGACCCTCAACCTCCCTGCGCCCGCTTCGCGGCGCGAACTGGGGGCGCTGCCCCAGGACCCCTGCGCCTCAAGCTTCCCCAGACTTCGTCCCGGGGCCCCCACGGGGCTGGATGTGCGGCCAAGCCGTACATTTCAGCCCGTCCGGCGTTTGAGGACATGCGGCCGAAGGTCGCTTACGGGGTCCGGGGCGAAGCCCCGTTGGGGGTCTGGGGGCTTGCCCCCAGTTTCGGGATGGGGGTACCTCCCACGGCCGCCAGGCCGTAGGGGGAGGGCGGGGTGGGGGAAACCTCCCGGACACGACGAAGGCCCGCACCAAACGGCTGCCCGGGCGTGCCCGAGCGCGGTCCTGACGGAATTTGCTGTGTCTGATTGCGGCTCCGCCGCGGGCGCGGCCTCCGGCGGTCCGGGGCAGCACACGACGAAGGCCCGCACCAAACGGCGCGGGCCTTCGTATCACTGCGGTCCTGACGGGATTTGAACCCGCGGCCTCCACCTTGACAGGGTGGCGAGCACTCCAAGCTGCTCCACAGGACCAGGTTTCGCAGCCGGTGCCACGCGGCGGAGCCGCAATGTGCTGCTGTCGTTGGCTGCGAGAGAGACTGTACAGCAGGCCAGTGGGTGCGGTCGAACTCGATGCAAGCCGCCCCGCCGCGTTACGGCGCCGCCGCGTCGATCGCCTTGACGATGCGCTTGTCGGAGACCGGATACGCCGTGCCCAGCGCGTGCGCGAAGTAGCTGACCCGCAGCTCCTCCATCATCCAGCGGATGTCCAGGACCTCCTGCGGGACCGGCCGGCCCTGCGGCATCTGCTCCAGCAGCCAGGCGTACTCGTCCTGCATCTCGTGGACCTTCTCCATGCGCGTCGTGTCGCGCTGGACGGCCGTCGGCATCTGCTGGAGGCGGCGGTCCACGGCCACCAGATAGCGCATCAGGTCCGGCAGCCTGCGCAGGCCGGTCCTGGTGACGAAACCGGCCGGCATGAGGGCCGCCAGCTGTTCGCGGACGTCCTGGACGTTGTTGACCAGCGTCAGGCTGTTCGTCGCCTTCAGGCGGCGCTCACAGGCCTGCCAGGCGGCCAGGATCTGCTGGACCTGACCCACGGTCCGTACGGTCGCGTCGACGAGATCGGCCCGCACCTTGTCGTACAGCTTGCGGTACGACTCCTCGTCCCAGGCCGGGCCCCCGTGGTCGGCGATCAGCTTGTCCGCCGCGGCCGTGGCGCAGTCGTCGAAGAGCGCCTGGATCGAGCCGTGCGGATTGCGTGACAGCGCGAGCTTGTGCTGGTTGGTCAGCTTGTCGGAGGCGAACTTGGCAGGGTTCACGGGGATGTTGAGCAGGATCAGCTTCCGCGTGCCCTGCCACATCGCCTGCTTCTGCTCCGCCTCGGTGTCGAAGAGGCGTACGGAGACGCTCTCGCCGGCGTCGACCAGGGCCGGATAGGCCTTGACCGGCTGGCCGGCGCGCCGGGTCTCGAAGACGCGGGTGAGCGTGCCGATGGTCCAGTCGGTGAGACCCGAGCGTTCGATGGACTCGCCCGAGGGGCCCGCGGTCGCCGCCGCTGCCTTGGACAGGGCCTGGCGCGCCTTCGGCTTCAGCTGGAGCTTCAGGGCGTCCAGGTCCTTGCTCTCGGCGAGCTTCTTGCGGCGCTCGTCGATGATCCGGAACGTGATCTTCAGGTGGTCCGGCATCCGGGTGAGATCGAAGTCGTCCGCCGTGACGGGCACGCCGACCATGCGCTGCAGCTCACGCGCCAGCGTGGTGGGCAGCGGCTCCTGCAGGGGGACGGCCCGTTCCAGGAAAGCCTTCGCGTAGTTCGGCGCCGGGACGTAGTGCCGCCGGATCGGCTTCGGCAGGGAGCGGATCAGCTCCATGACGACGTCCTCGCGCAGCCCCGGGATCTGCCAGTCGAAGCCCTCGCTCGTGACCTGGTTCAGCACCTGGAGCGGGATGTGGACGGTCACACCGTCCGCGTCCGCGCCCGGCTCGAACTGGTAGGTCACCCGGAACTTCAGCGGACCCTGGCGCCAGGAGTCGGGATAGTCGTCCTTGGTGACCTGCCCGGCCTTCTCGGTCATGAGCATCTCGCGCTCGAAGTCGAGGAGTTCGGGCTCGTCCCGGCGCTTGTGCTTCCACCAGGAGTCGAAGTGCGCGCCGGAGACGACATGTTCGGGCACGCGCTGGTCGTAGAAGTCGAAGAGCGTCTCGTCGTCCACCAGGATGTCGCGGCGGCGGGCGCGGTGCTCCAACTCCTCGACCTCGGTGAGGAGTTTGCGGTTGTCGGCGAAGAACTTGTGGTGCGTACGCCAGTCGCCCTCGACCAGCGCGTTGCGGATGAAGAGATCGCGCGAGGTCTCGGGGTCGATGCGCCCGTAGTTCACCTTGCGCTGGGCGACGATCGGCACCCCGTACAGGGTGACCCGCTCGTACGCCATCACGGCCGCCGCGTCCTTCTCCCAGTGCGGCTCGCTGTAGGTGCGCTTGATCAGATGCTGCGCGAGCGGCTCGATCCACTCGGGCTCGACCCTGGCGTTGACCCGGGCCCACAGCCGGGACGTCTCGACGAGCTCGGCCGACATGATGAAGCGCGGGGGCTTCTTGAAGAGCGCCGAGCCGGGGAAGACCGCGAACTTGGCGCTGCGGGCGCCCAGATACTCGTTCTTGTCGGTGTCCTTCAGCCCGATGTGCGAGAGCAGACCGGCCAGCAGCGAGGTGTGGACGGACTGCTCGGGCGCGTCCTCCTCGTTCAGGTGGATGCCCATCTGCTTGGCGACCGTACGCAGCTGTGCGTAGATGTCCTGCCACTCGCGGATGCGCAGGAAGTTCAGATACTCCTGCTTGCACATCCGGCGGAAGCTGGAGGAGCCGCGCTCCTTCTGCTGCTCGCGGATGTAGCGCCAGAGGTTGAGGTAGGCGAGGAAGTCGGAGGTCTCGTCCTTGAAGCGGGCGTGCTGCTGGTCGGCCTGCGTCTGCTTGTCGGCGGGACGCTCGCGCGGGTCCTGGATGGAGAGCGCGGCCGCGATCACCATGACCTCGCGTACGCAGCCGTTCTTGTCGGCCTCGATGACCATACGGGCCAGGCGCGGGTCGACCGGGAGCTGGGAGAGCTTGCGGCCGAGCTGGGTGAGCTTCTTCTTGGGGTCCTTCTGCGCCGGGTCGAACGCGCCCAGTTCCTGGAGGAGTTGGACACCGTCGCGGATATTGCGGTGGTCCGGCGGGTCGATGAAAGGGAACTTCTCGAGGTCGCCGAGGCCGGCAGCGGTCATCTGGAGGATGACGGACGCCAGGTTCGTACGCAGGATCTCGGCGTCCGTGAACTCCGGGCGGGACAGGAAGTCGTCCTCGTCGTACAGCCGGATGCAGATGCCGTCCGACGTACGGCCGCAGCGGCCCTTACGCTGATTGGCGCTGGCCTGGCTGATCCGCTCGATGGGCAGACGCTGGACCTTGGTGCGGTGGCTGTAACGGGAGATACGGGCGGTGCCCGGATCGATCACGTACTTGATGCCGGGGACCGTCAGCGAGGTCTCGGCGACGTTCGTCGCGAGAACGATCCTGCGCCCGGTGTGCGGCTGGAAGACGCGGTGCTGCTCGGCGTGCGAGAGGCGCGCGTACAGCGGGAGCACCTCGGTGAAGCGGTACTGCTTCTTGTTGAGCGCGTCCGCGGTGTCGCGGATCTCGCGCTCGCCGGAGAGGAAGACGAGGATGTCGCCCTTGCCCTCGCCGTGGAGTTCCTCGACGGCGTCGCAGATCGCGGTGATCTGGTCGCGGTCGGACTCCTCGCTCTCGTCCTCAAGGAGGGGCCGGTAGCGGACCTCGACGGGGTACGTACGACCGCTGACCTCGACGATCGGGGCCTCTGAGAAGTGGCGGGAGAAACGCTCCGGGTCGATCGTCGCGGAGGTGATGATCACCTTGAGGTCGGGGCGCTTGGGCAGCAGCTGGGCGAGATAGCCGAGCAGGAAGTCGATGTTGAGAGACCGCTCGTGGGCCTCGTCGATGATGATCGTGTCGTACGCGCGCAGCTCGCGGTCCGTCTGGATCTCGGCGAGCAGGATGCCGTCCGTCATCAGCTTGACGAAGGTGTCGCCGCCGACCTGGTCGGTGAACCGGACCTTCCAGCCGACCGCCTCGCCCAGGGGGGTGCGCAGCTCCTCGGCGACCCGCTCGGCGACCGTGCGGGCAGCGATCCTTCGCGGCTGCGTATGGCCGATCATGCCGCGTACGCCCCGGCCCAGTTCCAGACAGATCTTCGGGATCTGCGTCGTCTTTCCCGAGCCGGTCTCGCCCGCGACGATCACGACCTGGTGGTCCCGTATCGCCTCCAGGATCACGTCCTTCTTCTGGCTGACCGGGAGCTGCTCGGGGTAGGTGACCTCGGGGACCCGGGTGGCGCGCAGGGCCGTGCGGGCCAAGGACCGCTCGGCCTCGGTGGCGATCTCGTCCAGCACGGCCTGCCGCGCCTCGGGCTGACGGATGCGGCGGGCGCCTTCGAGACGACGGCCGAGCCGGTGGGCGTCGCGGAGTGACGCCCCGGCCAGCAGGGTCTGAAGGTCTGCGAAGGAAGTAGACATACGGATGCCAGGATCGCACCCCCGGGAAAGCGCTGGCGAACCCATTTCCCCTACGAGCTGGTGCAGAACGGAACAGATCCGTTCAGATCCGAAACCAGGGGAGCACGTCGTTTCGCGTGGGTGCGGGGCGCGCCGTGGGGTGCGGAAACGGAGAAAGCCCCGGTCCGCACGGGATCGGGGCTTTCGGGTTGTGGCTGGGGCCGGGGTCGAACCGGCGACCTATCGCTTTTCAGGCGATCGCTCGTACCAACTGAGCTACCCAGCCACGCAGCTCTCACGAGCCGCAGCGGTCCTGACGGGATTTGAACCCGCGGCCTCCACCTTGACAGGGTGGCGAGCACTCCAAACTGCTCCACAGGACCAAGCAAGTGTGCGAGCACAAGTCTCGCACACAGTAATGCGTGCCCCCAACGGGATTCGAACCCGTGCTACCGCCTTGAAAGGGCGGCGTCCTGGGCCACTAGACGATGAGGGCTAAGGGCCCACCTGGGCGCTTTGCAGCGCGTCGGGGACGTGAGAAGCATATGGGATGCGGGGAGCTATCGCCAAAACGGTTTACGGGGCCGACCCGCGGTGGAGCCGCCGGGGTCAGCGTCTCCCCCCGGACAACGCGGTCGGGGGCGGCGAGGGGACGCTCGGGGACGGGGTCGCGCCCGGGTGGTTCTCTTCTGGGAGATGGCGGCTGACCTCGGCCGTCGCCAGTCCCAGGCCGCCCAGCGTGATCTCGTCCCACGCCTGCAGCCGCCTGGTCGTACGGTCCACGTAGAGGACGGACGCGCGCACCTTCTCCGGCTCCCGGTTCTGTACGGCGCGCAGACCGCCACCGCCCGTCGAGCCTTCGATCTTCAGGCGGGTGCCGTGCGGAAGTACCTCCGTCTCGCGGTGGTGGACATGGCCTGCCAGGGCCAGCGGGACCACGCCGTCGGTCTCGCGGGCGGCGACCGGGTTGTGGGTGACCGCGATGTCGACGGGGGTGCCCGCGCGGGACTGGTCGCGCAGGGCGGAGGCCAGGCGTATGCCCGTCATCCGTTCGGCCGGGTCGCCCTCGGCGACGATCGAGCGGTCCGGGGTGAACTGGGGGTCGCCGATGCCCGCGATGCGCAGGCCCGCGACCGTGACGGCCCGGCCGTCGTCGAGGACGTGCACGTTCTTCAGGTGGGAGAGATACGCCTGCGTGGTGCCGGAGTCGTGGTTGCCTCGGACCCAGACATAGGGCGCGCCGAGGTCGGGGATCGGGTCGAGAAAGCCGTTCTCGGCGGCGGTGCCGTGGTCCATGGTGTCGCCGGAGTCGATGATCACGTCGATTCCGTACTGCTCGACGAGCGAGCCGATGATGTGCCACGCCGCCGGGTTGAGGTGGATGTCGGAGACGTGCAGCACGCGCATCGTGCTGGGATCCGGCTGGTAGGCCGGCAGGGTGGAGGTCGCGTCGTACAGCTTGGTGACATTGGTGACCAGGCGCGCCAACTCCTGCTGGTAGACGTCGAATTCGGTGACGATGGAACGTGCGTTGCCGACGACGGAGGGGGCGCTGGACAGGAGACCGGAGAACTTCGGCTCCAGGACGGACTTCGGGTTCCAGGTGGCGTACGCGCAGACGCCGGACCCGGCCAGCAGGGCGAGCGCGAGGCCGCCGGCGGCGAGGGCGCGGCGCGGGCGGCGGTAGACCGCGAGGCCGAGCGCGGTCGCGCCGGAGACGGCGGCGACGCAGGAGCGGACGGCCAGCTCGGTGGTGCCGTCGGTGACGTCGTGGACGACCTCGTCCTGGAGGCCGGAGAGGCGTTCGGGGTGTTCGACAAGAGCCTGGGAGCGGATCGGGTCGAGCTGGTCGACGTCGACGTCGAGGCGGACGGGGGCGACGTGCGAGTCGAGCTCCAGCGCCCCCAGCGGCGAGACGTTGATCTTCGTTCCGCCGGAGAGGGACGGGCGCAGGGTCATGGTCGTGTCCATCGGGCCGACCGGCGTGCGGACGCTGCCGACGATCAGGAGGCCGAGCCATGCGCCGAGGAGGACCACGGCGGTGAGGCCGAGGGCGCGGGTCCAGGGGTGGGGGCCGTGGACCAAGGTGTTGGTGGGTCCGGTGTTGCGTGAGCGGTAGAGGCGCTGGAGCCGGGTGTGCGGTGCGCGGATCGAGGTGAGCGCTGCGCGGATCGATCGGATCGGTTCCGGGGCTTCGCGTGCCATTGGTCCCGTATGCCCAGTCCGGCGGGCGGCCATGCCGGGGCGACCGCCCGGTCGGCGTACGTGACAATGGCCACGTGCTGGAGATGACGCGCGAGGAGTTCGAGGAACTGGTCGCCGAGGCCCTGGACAGGATCCCGCCGGAGCTGACGCGGCTGATGGACAACGTCGCGGTGTTCGTCGAGGACGAGCCCGCCGCCGACGACCCCGAGCTGCTCGGGCTCTACGAGGGGACTCCGCTCACCGACCGCGGCGAGTGGTACGCGGGCGTGCTGCCGGACCGGATCACCATCTACCGCGGGCCGACGCTGCGGATCTGCGAGACCCGCGAGGACGTGGTCGAGGAGACCGAGATCACCGTTGTGCATGAGATCGCCCATCACTTCGGGATCGACGACGAGCGGCTGCACGCACTGGGCTACGGATGAGCCACCCGGACCACCCGCACCGCCCGTCCTCCGAGGCCGTCGATCCGGATGTCGATCTCCATGTCCCCGCCCAGCGCGCCGAGGCCGCGGGCAGGCGCAAGTGGCCGGTGCTCGCCGTCATCTCGGCGGGCGGCATGGCGGGATCGCTGGCGCGGTACGGGGCAACCTCGCTGTGGCCGGCGGCGCCGGGCGCGTTCCCGTGGACCGTCTTGTGGGTGAATGTGGTGGGCTGCGCGCTGATCGGAGTGCTGATGGTCCTGGTCGGCCGGGGCGGCCGGGGCGGCAGGCCCGCGCATCCGCTGGTGCGGCCGTTCCTCGGCGTGGGCGTACTCGGCGGCTTCACCACCTTCTCGGCGTACGCGCTGGACTTCTACAAGCTCCTCGAACGCGATGAGGCGGGCACGGCGTTCGCGTACGCGGCGGGGACGGTCGTGGGAGCCCTGTGCGCGGTGTGGCTGGGAGCCTCGGCGACGCGGGCGGTCGTGACGCGGACGGTCCCCAAGTGACCAGGTCCTCGATGTTTTCGTACGAGATGCCGCGTCCGACCGGGGGCGGCTGGACGTTTCCGGCGGCCGCGAATGTGGGTGCGTCGCTGCTGGTGGGGCTCCGATCGGTGACCCTGGGCGCGGAGTTGGCGGGCGGGCCGGTGGCCCAGGGGGGCGCCTGGGGGGTGTCGGCCTTGTAGCGCGGGGCGTGTCCCTTGTGGGGCATGGGGAGTTGGGCAGTGAGACCCGTCTCGATTCCCGTGCTCCGGAGGTGCTGCTCGTGCGCCAGTTGTCCGCCCCAGGCCGTTTGGCTGTGTGGATCGCCGCTTCGCTGGCGGTCGCAGCCTCGGCAGGCTGTATGAGCGTGAGCGACGACGAGGGCGGGAAGCCGCCGCCCCGTTCGACCGCGGACCGGCACGGGACGGTGGCCGATTCGGACGGCGGGCACGCCGCGCCGGGCGGGCGGCATGCCGACGGCGGGCGCGACGGCAGGGACACGTCCGGCGGCAAGGACGCGGACGGCAAGGGGGCCTCGCCGGGCCCGAGCGCCTCGGTGGGCCCCGCGGCGAAGCCGACGCGGGGCGGGCCCGGGCCCCAGCCGCCGGGGCTGCCGCAGCCGACGCGCGGCGGGGTGTCCCTTTCCGAACCGCCGTCGCCGCCGCAGCCGTCGCCGTCCGAGCCGCCACCGGAGAGCCCCACGCCGCCGCCGAGCGAGCCCACCGACCCGCCCTCGGCGTCGTCGGCGCCGGAGGTGCGCGCGGGGGCGATGCGGGCGGCCGAGAGGTGGCGGATGCGGGGCGAACCGACGGCGTCTCCGCAGGTGGGACCCATGTAGGACCCGCCCCGATGCCCGTGTAACCGGAGTCACTCGGACGCGGTTTGCCATTTGTGGGGGAGGGTGCGTATGGTTATAGATCGTTTGATCCCATTGCCCGGCGCCGACACAGAAGAGCGCCGCGTGGCGCGTACTCTCCCTTGCCGTGGCTGACCGCATTGAGGCGGTCGAATTTGCGATTCACGGAGTTTGGGCGCGTGCCGAGACTCCGGAAGGTTTCGCATTTCGCATGTCCACTTTCAGTACTGATCACGCCGTCATGCCCGAGAACGACGAGGCCGTGGCGGCTTCCGCTGCCGAGGTCGTAGACGCCCTGGACGCCGTAGAGGCCGTCGAGTCCGTCGAGTCCGACGCGGTCGCCGACACCGAGGCCGCCGAGCAGACCGTCACCTTCGCCGAGCTGGGCCTGCCCGAGGGCGTCGTCCGCAAGCTCGCGCAGAACGGTGTGACCGTCCCCTTCCCGATCCAGGCCGCGACCATCCCGGACGCCCTGGCCGGCAAGGACATCCTCGGCCGCGGCCGCACCGGCTCCGGCAAGACCCTCTCCTTCGGCCTGCCGACCCTGGCCACGCTGGCCGGCGGCCACACCGAGAAGAAGAAGCCCCGCGCGGTCATCCTCACCCCGACCCGTGAGCTCGCGATGCAGGTCGCGGACGCGCTGCAGCCGTACGGCGACGTACTCGGCCTCAAGATGAAGGTCGTCTGCGGCGGTACGTCCATGGGCAACCAGATCTATGCGCTCGAGCGCGGCGTCGACGTCCTCGTCGCCACCCCGGGCCGACTGCGCGACATCATCAACCGTGGCGCCTGCTCGCTCGAGAACGTCCAGGTCGCCGTCCTCGACGAGGCCGACCAGATGTCCGACCTGGGCTTCCTGCCCGAGGTCACCGAGCTCTTCGACCAGATCCCGGCCGGCGGCCAGCGGATGCTCTTCTCCGCCACCATGGAGAACGAGATCGGCACGCTGGTGCGCCGCTACCTCGTCGACCCGGTCAGCCACGAGGTCGACAGCGCCCAGGGCAACGTCACGACCATGACGCACCACGTGCTCGTCGTGAAGCCGAAGGACAAGGCGCCGGTCACCGC
This sequence comes from Streptomyces sp. NBC_00322, assembly GCF_036147535.1. Classification (NCBI taxonomy): domain Bacteria; kingdom Bacillati; phylum Actinomycetota; class Actinomycetes; order Kitasatosporales; family Streptomycetaceae; genus Streptomyces; species Streptomyces sp. NBC_00322. Next base: position 4,703,707 of record NZ_CP108019.1, read on the forward strand.
GGCGATCGCCGCCCGCAAGGGCCGCACCATCATCTTCGTCCGCACCCAGCTGGGCGCGGACCGTATCGCCGAGCAGCTGCAGGACTCGGGCGTCAAGGCCGACGCACTGCACGGCGGCATGACGCAGGGCGCCCGTACGCGCGTCCTCGACGACTTCAAGAAGGGCTACGTCAACGCGCTCGTCGCGACCGACGTCGCCGCCCGCGGTATCCACGTCGACGGCATCGACCTGGTCCTGAACGTGGACCCGGCCGGCGACCACAAGGACTACCTGCACCGCTCGGGCCGTACCGCCCGCGCCGGCAAGTCCGGCACGGTCGTGTCGCTGTCCCTGCCGCACCAGCGCCGCCAGATCTTCCGTCTGATGGAGGACGCGGGCGTCGACGCCTCGCGCCACATCGTCGCCGGTGCCGGCGCGTTCGACCCGGAGGTCGCCGAGATCACCGGCGCCCGTTCGCTGACCGAGGTCCAGGCCGACTCCGCGAACAACGCCGCCAAGCAGGCGGAGCGCGAGGTCGTCGACCTGACCAAGCAGCTGGAGCGCGTGCAGCGCCGCGCGGCCGAACTCCGCGAGGAGGCCGACCGCCTGGTGGCGCGCGCGGCGCGCGAGCGGGGCGACGACCCGGAGACCGCGGTCGCCGAGGTGCAGGCTGTCGCCGAGGCGGAGGTCGCTGCCGAGGTTGCGGCTTCGGTGCCGGAGCAGTCGGCGGAGCGCCGCGACGACCGTCCGGCGTTCGAGCGCCGCGACGACCGGGGCAACTTCGAGCGCCGTGGCGGCGAGCGGGGCGGCGACCGTGGTGGCTTCCGTCGTGACAACGACCGTCCGTCGGGCGGCTTCCGTCGCGATGACCGCCGTGACGACCGTCGTGACGACCGTGGTGGCCGTTCCTTCGAGCGTCGTGACGACCGTCCGTCCGGTGGCTTCCGCTCCGGTGGCAACGACCGTCCGTCGGGCGGCTTCCGCTCCGGTGGCAACGACCGTCGTGACGACCGTGGTGGCCGTTCCTTCGAGCGTCGTGACGACCGTCCGTCCGGTGGCTTCCGCTCCGGTGGCAACGACCGTCCGTCCGGTGGCTTCCGTTCCGGTGGCAACGACCGTCCGTCGGGCGGCTTCCGCTCCGGTGGCAACGACCGTCGTGACGACCGTGGCGGCTTCAACCGTGACGACCGTGGCGGCTTCCGCCGCGACGACCGCCCCTCGGGCCACCGAGGCAGCGACCGCCCGTTCAACCGCGACCGCCGCGACGACCGCCCCACGGGCGGCTTCCGCTCCGGTGGCGGCGACCGGCCGTACGGCCGTCGTGACGACCACCGCGGGGGTACCGGCACCGGCACGAACACCGGTTCCTTCGGTCGGCGTGACGACAAGCCGCGCTGGAAGCGCAACGGCTGACCGGCTGACGGCTCACTGAGCCTGACCTGCTGACAGGGCCCGTACGACACTTCGGTGTTGTGCGGGCCCTGTCGCTTTGAACGGGTTCGAATCCACCTTCCGTTGCCTGTGTGGCTGCTGTTACGATCCGCCTACTTGCGGTGGGGGGCACGGCAAGGGCTCCGGCGGAATAGTTCCGCCCGTCATCGGCCGCCGCAGACTCTCCCCGCTTCTTGGCTTTCAGGTTTCCCGGGGAGGGGCCTCCTTGTTGCGTTTCGCTCCAAGACGGCGTGCCATCCGCACGTCAGCGGCGATTGCCGTAACCGCGACGATCACGTCGATGGCAACGATGGTCGTTGTGCCTGCGGGGGCTGCTGAGACGCCGTCGGCCGAGGTGACGATTCCGGCGGCGGAGCGAGGGCTGCCTCGTTCGGACGTACTCATCAGCGCAGGCAGCTCGGGGTATCTGCACTCGCAAGAAGGTGCGCCCGGAGTGCAGTGGACTCGCTACGACGGGGTGACGACCACGTTCGAAGGCGTGGCTCCGCAGAGAACGAACCTCCGCGGGGTGGGTTCGGATTTCGTGCGGCTCTCGGCCGACACCGCCGCGAGGACTGCGCGCATCCAGAACATGGCGACGGGCGGAGTCGTCTCGATCACCTGGCCGACGGGGCAGTACTACCTCGGCGCCTTCGGAGACTCGGTCCTCACATACACACGCGTGAACCAGGTGGTGGAATTCCACCTGCTGCGTGATCTGAACGGCACTATCACCGACCGTACGATCACCGGTCTGCCTGACGGCGCGACGTGGCGCGCAGGTGTGCTTGCGGGTGACGCCCGGTCCCTGGTCCTTCCCTACGTACAGGCGGGCGAGACCAGGGCACTCGTCGTCGACCTGGAATCCGGTGCGGCTGCCCAGGCGTTCGCCGCGCTCGGTACGGCTGGGGTATACCTCGATTCCCTGAGAGTCCGACTGACGTCGACCTCTGTGGTTCTTCCAGGCTACGGACAGTTGAAGGTGGTCCCGCGCGACGAGCCGGGCGCGGCTCCCAAGGTATTGCCCTCGAATGCCTATTGGCCGCTCGCCGTCATCGGTGACTGGGTCATCGGAAACGGCGACGGAGGATACGTTCCGGGACACTCGCCTGTTGAGCTGCGGGCCGTGGCGCCGCTACTCGGCCGGACTCAGAGGATCCTCGATCTGGCCCAGGACCAGGGCGCGGTGGCTCCCGACGGATCATTGCTCGTGGTCGGTGGCACCAGTGCCCAGAACTGGGCCGTGCAGCGCGTGTCCGCCGCGGCGGACGGAAGCCTGACGGTGAGCCGGGTGCGAGACGTCGAGCCTGCGACTGCCCACACCGGAGTGCTGACCCTGGCGCACAGTCAATTGATCACCGGTGACACCAGCAGCAGTAGGTGGAGCCAAGATCTGCACCTTTTCCGCCGGGACCTTGCCCTGGACGGCACGCTCGACCCCGCAGCACGCACGGACTTCGGGGCGGGAGCTTCTCCCACCTGTCATCTCGGCGGTGAAAAGTGCCTCGCGCAGGCCACTGGGGACGGCGGTGTCGCCCGCATCGTCTGGCAGACCATGGACTTCGAAGGCGTGAACGTGGAGCGAGAGGGCGGCGCGGGAACGTACACGCTGGTGCCCGAAGGGGTCCGCGGCCGCCTCGTCAGCACGTCCGGACGCTACGTCGTCTACAACGGCGAGGAGCCGGCGGTCCAGTCGATTCTCGACACCGAGGCACAGAAGGTCCTGCAGACCCGTCCCGTTGTCGCCACGTCGCTGTGGGGCGCCGAGCTCTGGACGGTGGATTCCGCGAAGCCGGGCCGGATCACCTCGGTCGATCTGCGCGGTGGCGCGCAGACCGGGGCCATTGAGACAGGCGCGAACTGTGTTCCGGAGGAGATCCAGACCGTTGGTCGACGGATCTACTGGAGCTGCGCGGCAGCCGGTCCGGCCGGAGTTTACGACCGTACGACGGCGCATTCCGTCGCTGTCCCGGTCGGGGAGGCTCTGCTCGGCGACGGTTATCTGGTGCGCCGTGCCAACGGGGACGGGCTGGAGATCACAGATCTGAGGGAGAGCGGCGTCACGACGCAGGTGCCTGCCGAACTGGCGCCGACCGAGAGCCCGACGGGCCGTGGCCTGAGCTGGACAGTCGACCGCTTCGGCGGAGGAATTGCCTATCTGGACCGGGAACAGCGGGTCCATGTGAGGGCAGTCCCGGGAGCGGTCTCCGCCCTGACCACGATCGACTCCAGCACACCGGCGACCGCGGACGCACGGTCCGCGAATCTGTACTGGAAGGGGACCTGGCGGTTGTCGAAGCCCGCGGCTTCATGGTCCTTGACCCTCAGGAACAGTTCCACGGGAGCAGTGGTACGAACGCTGTCAGGGGCGTCGTCGCGAGGCAAGGTTGCGGTGACGTGGAACGGGAAGGCCGACTCGGGCGCGTACGTCCCCAACGGGACGTACAACTGGACCCTGGCAGCCCACCCCGCTGACGGCCAAGGCGCGCCACTGACGGGATCAGGCTCGATCAAGCTCACCGGTGCGGGGGCGGCACGACACGACCATGCAGGTCCCGCCGGCGCGATCGACGGTGTTGGTGACCTGCTGACGCTGAGCTCGTCCGGAGTCCTCGCGTTCCAGCACGGCACTCGCACCGGCGTGTTTTCCGGGGCGACGGCTGGGAGCGGCTGGTCGACTTCGGCTGCCGCGGTGCCGTTCGGGGATCTCAATGGCGACCGGTGCAATGACGTCCTGGTGCGGATGCCGAACGGCGAGCTGCGGGCATACAAGCCGGGCTGCGCGAAGGCGTTGACGCCCACCAGCGCGTACACCTCGTTGGGCACGGTGTGGAATCAGTTCAATGTGCTGACGTCGCCGGGTGACATGACGGGTGACGGGCGTCCGGATCTGGTGGCGCGGCAGGCGGCGACCGGTGACATCTATCTGTACGCCGACAATGGCGCCGGCGGTCTGAAGTCGCGCGGCCGCATCGGCGCCAAGTGGACTGCATATCGTGCGGTGTTCGGTGCCGGTGATCTCAGCGGCGACGGCATCGGCGATCTGCTGGCTGTGGATGGCACGAACCAGTTGTGGCGGTATGACGGTACGGCGGCGGGCACGGTGAAGCCGCGGGTGCTGGTCTTCGGCAACAACTGGGCGACGGGCCGCAACGCCTTCGTGGGCGTCGGCGACATCACGGGCGACGGCAAGTCGGATCTGGTGTCCCGGAACGCAGCGGGCGATCTGCTGCGCAACAGCGGCAACGGCGCGGGGTCGTTCGGGTCCACGGCCAAGGTCGGCACCGGTTGGCAGGGCTACAAGGGCCTTTTCTAGTAGCCCAGTTCGCTTGAGAAGGACTCGCCCCGTGCGTTTGTGGCACCGGGCGGGACCTCACTCTTTGAACGGGTTCGAAAGACGCTTCCGTTGCCTGTGAGGCGGCTGTTACGATCCGTCCACTTGCATGGGGGGCCTGACTGGGGGGCCAGTCACCAACTTTTCGTTCGCACCAGGCCACATTGATGCCCCATGCCCTGTTTCTTCTTCCATGGGGAGGGCCTGAGTGGCCAGTCGTGCCGTCGTCCGCGCCACCACAGCAGCCGCCGCTGCCGTATCGCTCGCGCTGGGTATCGGTCTCGGACCCGTCGAGGCTCAAGCGGACCCGGTCGAGCCCGCTGCTGCCGTCGAGATCCCGGCCACGTTCCGTGCGTCTCCCCGGGGGCTCGGGCTCCTGGGTACCGGGCCGTACGGATGGGCTGATGCGGCAGGCGCCGAGGGTGTCTTCCACACGCAGGAAGGCGTGGCCGGCAATCTGTGGACCCGCTACTCCGACGGCCGTACGTTTCCCGCGCAGCGGACGGGGACTGGCCCACTCAGCCAGACGGCCGGCACTGGAGCTGACATCCTCGCCTACGTCGGCGGCAGCGATGTCGAACTGCGCGATCCGGCCGCCGGGACCTCGCAGTTCGTGACGGTGCCGGCCGGCCTCTCGTACAGCGGGGTGTACGGCAGCACGGTGGTCGCGGTGAAGCGCGAGACCGTCGTGGTCGACGGCACCTCCACCTCACGGATCACCGCGGTGCACCTGCTGGACGCCGCCGAGGACGGCACCACCCGGGACCGGCTCGTCACCGGGCTGCCCGAGGGGGGTGTCTACGGCACGGCCACCGCCGGAGACGCGAAGACCGTTGTGCTGCGGGTCAAGGTGGCCGATGTCCTTCGCCTGGCGACGGTGGATGTCTCCACCGCGCGCGTGACCGCCTACACGGCATCGGCCGACTACAACGGAGTGCTGCTGTCACCGCAGTACTTGGGCTGGTACAGCGTGAGTGGCACGATCAAGGTCGTACCCAGATCCGACATCACGGCGGCTCCGGTCGAACTCTCCGCCCCGGCGCCGCAGGATCGCGTCGGCTATGAGGTCGGACTGGTCGGGGACTGGGTCGTTCACATCAATACGACTACGAACCGGCTCATGGCGACCCCCATCGCCGGGGGGACGCCACAGACGTTGCTCGCCAAGAACACTTTCCAGCTCTCGCAGGCCCCCGACGGCACTGTTCTCGCCGTCGGAGGCGAGGACGCCGACGACTGGGCGTTGCGCCGGATCAGCGCGGGCACGGACGGTGCGCCCAATCTCACCACGGTGCTTGACCTGCCGCCCGTGCCCGTGCCCGTGCGGGGAATCGCCACCGGGGACGGGTATCTGCTCTCCACCGACGCGAGTTCCGGCCCGTTCCGTGCTCAGTTCCGGATGCTGGAAGTTCGCGGAACACCCACGCAGCTGATCAAGCGGACGCTGAACGGCCCGTTCGCGAGCTGCGCAGGGAACGATCCGGGGTGCGCGGCTCTCAAGGCCTCGGGTGACGGACGCTTCGCTTATGTACTGCGCCACCCGGGGTCGTACGTCGGTGACGAGATCAGGACCATCGATTCCAATTTCGCCGCCTTCCTGTACAGCAGCAGGACTCACGGCGGCAGCGTCACCGATGCCGCCGGCCGGTACGTGATCTACACCAACCCGGCTGCCGACCAGCAACTGGTCCTCGACGTGACCACGCACGAGATGGTGCTGACGCGTGCCGCCCAGGCCGCCGCCGTGTGGGCGGGGCAGCTGTGGAGCCCGGGGATCACGGCCGGGACGGTGACCGCGTACGACCTCGCGGCCAAGAGGACCACGGAGACGGTCGACACCGGCGCGGGCTGCGTTCCCGAGGAACTGCAGGCGCTCGGACGCTGGCTCTACTGGTCCTGCGGGGCGAGCGGCGGTGCCGGGGTTTACGACCGTACGGCCAAGAAGAGCGTCGCCGTTGCAGCCGACGAGGCGCTGCTGGGCGACGGTTACCTGGTCCGCCACGACAAGACCGCAGGCAAGCTGGAACTGACCGACTTCTCGGGCGGTACGGCCGTGGACCGCGAGGTCGCCGATCTCCCTGCGACCGCAGCCTCGCAGCGCGGCATCCGCTGGACGGTGGACAAGTTCGGCGGGCACATCGCCTATGCGGACGCGGCGGAGCGGATGCATGTCGTGCCCACCGGGGTGGCGACTCAGCCGCTCTCCGTCTCGGAGGTGTCGAAGACCGTCACCGGGGACGGCAGCAACGGAGGCGAGTGGCAGTTCTCGGGTGTTCTGTCCAAGCCGGCCAACTCTGTGACAGTGACGGTCAAGGACAAGACCACCGGTGCCGTGATCCGCACCATGCGCGGCAACGAGGAGGTCCGCGGACACCTTGAGCGTTCCTGGGACGGCCGGTCGGACAGCGGAGGTCTGATGCCGGACGGCGTATACACCTGGACGCTGACCGCGCAGCCCGCCGACGGGCACGGCGCCCCGCTGACTTTGACCGGGCTGTTCACGCAGACCCATGGTGCGCCGGCCCGGCGGGACTTCTCGTACCCCCGGGACGGCGTCGGTGACCTGGTCGCACTCGACCGCGACGACGCCATGCGCTTCCACTTCGGCAACGGTGCCGGAGGCTTCCGGAGCGGTGGCTTCATGTATTGGTACAACGTCACACAGGCGGTCCCGCTCGGTGACATGAACGGTGACCGCTGCAACGATCTGATCCTGCGGGAGACCGACGGCCAACTCTCGCGCATCAATGGGCGCTGCACCTCATCGGGTGGCCCGCTCGACGACTCCGCGCAAGGACTGGGCGGCGGCTGGAACCAGTTCAATGTGCTGACCTCACCAGGTGATCTGACGGGCGACGGACGCCCGGACCTGGTGGCGCGTCAGGCCTCCACGGGCGATCTGTATCTGTACGCGGACAACGGCTCGGGCGGTCTGAAGGCCCGCGGCAGGATCGGCACCAAGTGGACGGCGTACCGAGCAGTGTTCGGTGCCGGGGATCTGAACGGCGACGGGATCGGCGACCTGCTGGCGGTCGACAAGGCGAACTCGCTGTGGCGGTACGACGGTACGGCGACGGGCGGGCTGAAGCCGCGGGTGCTCGTGTTCGGCAACAACTGGGGCGTCGGCCGCAATGCGTTCGTCGGTGTCGGTGACATCACCAAGGACGGGAAGCCGGATCTCATCACCCGTAACGCGGCCGGCCACCTGCTGCGCAACAACGGAAACGGCAAGGGTTCGTTCGGATCGACAGCGAAGATCGGGACGGGGTGGCAGGGCTACAAGGGCCTCTTCTGAGACCCGAGCTGACAACCGGTCAACCGTGTACAACCAAGCGATGGTTCGGGCTGTCGTACCTTCCGAGTCGATGAGGCGCTGTAGCTGAGGCGCTCACCAGGGGGTACGCATGACCCGCACCGCCGCACGTACCAAACGCAGCCTCGTGCTCGGGGCCGTCGCCGCCCTCATCGCCGGCGGTCTCGGGCTCGCGCCCGGCGGTGTCGCCGTCGCGGAGGGGCAGGGCGAGCCGGAAGAGGTCGTCATCGACCTGGGGACCTACCAGGGCAGGCCCGCCGTGCCCGAGCGCATCGCGCTCGGCGGCGGGCGGCTCGGGGTGGTGGCCCGGGTCGATCCGGAGGTCGGGCGCAGGCTGTATGCGTACGACCTCGCCGTCACCGGCACGCCCGAGCCCGGGCCGCGGTGGACCGACATTGCCGATGTGTGGGACGGCTACCCGGAGTTCGGCCCGCTGGTCCATGCGCTCGGGGACGGCCGGTTCGCGTACACCAATCCGAGCGGGGCCAGTCACAGCGTCTCCGGCGAGGGGATGTCGTACAACACCATCACCGTGGGGCAGCTCGGTACGGAGCAGCGGATGGTGGCCGCGGAGGGGCGGTTCTTCGCGGTCGACGAGCCGAGTACGGGCAGGCAGTACGTCGCCAACTTCGACGGCGAGCTGCCCACGGTCCTCACCACGCGTCCGATCAGTGCCGTCGCCATCTGGGGCAGCACCATGTGGACGCCGGGCAGCAATCCCGGGTGGCTGCGGTGGTACGACCTGGCCCGCAGGACCGACGCTCCGTACGACCAGGCCACCGGCCTGAGCTGTACGCCGGACGAGCTGCAGAAGGTCGGCCGCTGGTTCTACTGGCGCTGTGACGGCGCCGCGAGGTCATGGATCTGGGACTCCGGCGTCAGCTTCCCCCAGATCATCAGCTTGCCGTACTCCAAGTCCGCGAAGCTCGGCGACGGATTCGTCGTCCAACAGGGCGACGGGACCGGGGCGTTGACCATGACCGACTTCCACGGCGGCGCCCGTGAGATGCCGGTCACCACGACGCTGGCCGACAAGGCGGCGCCGGGGGCGGGCATGTGGAGCGTCGACAAGTACGGCGGTCATGTCGCCTACACGGACACTGAGGGACGTATCCACATCAAGCCGGTGACCGTGCCGCGTGGCGACTTCTACGCCCTCGACGTGTCCGCCCCGGCCACCGTCGACGACCTGCACTGGCCCTGGAGGGCGAAGGTGCTGCTGAACCGCCCGTCCGCCACCCGCACCTTCAAGGTCAAGGACTGGCGCAGGGGCGTCCTGGTGAACGAGACCAGTACGGAACGGACCGCCGCGCTCGTCAGTGCCCAGTGGGATGCCCGGGACCGGGAGCCGAAGGACCGGGTCAGCGGCCCGTACCAGTGGGAGATGACCGTGCAGCCGGCCGACGGCACGGGCGAGTCGTGGACGCCCGGTTCCCTGCGGCTCGTCAACGGCGCCTCGGCCTTCCGGGACATGAACGCCGACGGCTACGGCGAGTTCTACTCGATGACGACGACGGGCAAGGCGGCCGTACACCACCCGCGGGGCGGCGCCCGCTCCTGGGCCACCACCGGATGGGACCCGCGCACGCGTCTCGTCCCGTACGGATCGAACACCGACAACCCGCGAAGCAATGTCCTGATCCGGACCCCCGACGGCACCCTCTACCGTGCGGGCGGCGGCAGCAACCCCATCGACCCGAAAGAGCCGCTTCAGCTGATGGGCAAGGGCTGGAACGGATTTGACGCCTTCGCCGCTTCCGACGACTTCAGCGGGGACGGCCGTCCCGATCTGCTCGTACGCCAGGCGGCCACCGGCTATCTCTTCCTCTACCGGGGCAATGCGCGTGCCGGTCTCGACCCGGCCGTGAAGGTCGGCTCGGGCTGGAAGGGCTGGAAGATCATCGGCGCCGACGACCTCAACGGCGACGGCATAGGGGATCTGCTGGCGCGAGACGCGGGCGGTGAGGTGTGGCGCTACGACGGCACGGGGACGGGCTCGTTCAAGCCGCGGACGCTGGTTTTCAGCAACTGGGGCGCGGGACGCAGGGACATCATCGCGGTGGGTGACGTCACGGGCGACGGCGTGGGCGATCTGCTCTCCCGCGATACGAACGGCAAGCTGCTGCGCAACAGGGGCGACGGCAGGGGCTCCTTCGGCTCCACGGAACAGATCGGAAGCGGCTGGCAGTACTACCGGGCGCTGTTTTAGGCCACCGATGGCGCATGTGGTGCCCCCGGCGAGGGAATTGCTGGGGGCATGACAGATGACGCCACTGCGGGAGGCCCCCCGCCAACAGCACCCGTTCCCGAAGCCGCCCTCACACCACCCTCCGCGGGCACCGACGAGGAACGCCTGGCCCAGCTCGGCTACACCCAGGTCCTCGCCCGCCGGATGTCGGCGTTCTCCAACTACGCCGTCTCGTTCACCATCATCTCGGTCCTCTCCGGCTGTCTCACCCTCTACCTCTTCGGCATGAACACCGGCGGCCCGGCCGTGATCACGTGGGGCTGGGTCGCCGTCGGGCTGATGACCCTGTTCGTCGGCCTGGCGATGGCCGAGATCTGTTCGGCGTACCCGACCTCCGCGGGCCTGTACTTCTGGGCCCACCGGCTGGCACCGCCGCGCACCGCGGCCGCCTGGGCCTGGTTCACGGGCTGGTTCAACGTGCTTGGCCAAGTCGCCGTCACGGCGGGCATCGACTTCGGCGCCGCCTCCTTCCTCGGCGCGTACCTCAATCTCCAGTTCGACTTCGAGGTCACGCCGGGGCGGACGATCCTGCTGTTCGCCGCGATCCTGATGCTGCACGGCCTCCTCAACACCTTCGGCGTACGCATCGTCGCGATCCTCAACAACGTCAGCGTCTGGTGGCATGTGCTGGGCGTCGCGGTGATCGTCGGCGCGCTCACCTTCGCCCCCGACTCGCACCAGTCGGCGTCCTTCGTGTTCACGAAGTTCGTGAACAACACCGGCTGGGGCAGCGGCATCTACGTCGTCCTCATCGGACTGCTGATGGCCCAGTACACCTTCACCGGCTACGACGCCTCGGCCCACATGACCGAGGAGACCCACGACGCCGCGACCGCAGGACCGCGCGGCATCGTCCAGTCCATCTGGACCTCGTGGATCGCGGGCTTCGTCCTGCTGCTCGGCTTCACCTTCGCCATCCAGTCGTACGAAGGAGCCCTCACCTCTCCGACAGGAGCGCCGCCGGCCCAGATCCTGCTGGACGCTCTCGGTGCGAGTGCCGGGAAGCTGCTGCTCCTGGTCGTCATCGGCGCGCAGCTCTTCTGCGGTATGGCGTCCGTCACCGCGAACAGCCGCATGATCTACGCCTTCTCCCGGGACGGCGCCCTGCCGTTCTCGAACGTCTGGCACACGGTCAGCCCCCGGACCCGTACGCCCGTCGCCGCGGTCTGGCTCGCGGCGATCGGCGCGCTGGTCCTCGGTCTGCCGTATCTGATCAATGTCACCGCGTACGCCGCCGTGACCTCGATCGCGGTCATCGGCCTCTACATCGCCTACGTCATCCCCACCCTGCTGCGGCTGCTGCGCGGAGACAGCTTCGAACGCGGCCCCTGGCACCTGGGCCGCTGGTCACGCCCGATCGGCATCGTGGCGGTGATCTGGGTCGCGGTGATCACCGTGCTCTTCATGCTTCCGCAGGTCTCCCCGGTCACCTGGGAGACGTTCAACTACGCCCCGGTCGCGGTGCTGGCCGTCCTGGGCTTCGCCGCGGCCTGGTGGCTGGCCTCGGCCCGCCACTGGTTCCTCAACCGCAACCACCCCCGCACCATCGCCCGCGAGACGTCTCGTCGGTGACCTGCCGCGGCGCCTCGACGGGGCCGGTGATCCGATACCCGATCGGCTCACCGGTCCCGTCCGGCTATGCTCAGGGATGTTGTGCCGAGGGCCGTTAGCTCAATTGGCAGAGCAGCGGACTTTTAATCCGTTGGTTGTGGGTTCGAGTCCCACACGGCCTACCCGCGAACGCGGCGCCCCGACCGGTCTCCACCGGTCGGGGCGCCGCGTCGTTCCCGGCTGTTGCTGCAGGGCGTTGTCCGCGCTCCCGCTCCGGCCGTCAGCCGGTCATCGTGTCCCGCTTCACGACGCACAGCGCCCAGATGACGAACGCGTACAGGGCGATACAGATGACCGACCAGACCGGGTAGTACGGCAGCGACAGGAAGTTCGTGATGATGAGCATTCCCGCGATCGCGATGCCGATGATCCGTGCCCAGAGCGGGGCCCTGAACAGGCTCAGACCCACGAGGATGGCTACGGCTCCGAGGATCAGGTGGAACCAGCCCCAGCCGGTCACGTCGTACTGGAACGTGTAGTTCGGTGTCCGCACGAAGATGTCGTCCTCGGCGATGCCCATGATGCCTCGGAAGAGGTCCATGACACCGGTGATGATCAGCATGACCGCGGCGAACACCACGAGCCCGCCGGCTGCCGCCTGTGCTCCCTCGGAGCGGTGGTGAATTGTCTGTGCCATGACGTTTCCTCTACTCCCGTACTCCTGAGATCGGTCACGTACTCCCGAGGGGGTCAGTGCAGGATCTTTTCCTTGGCCGCCTGGAACTCGGCCTCGGACAGATCACCCTTGGCCTTGAGCTCGGACAGCTTGGCGAGCTCGTCCGCCTGGCTCTTGGCGCCCCCGGCATCGGCCGTCTCCCGGATGTAGGTGTCCACGGCTGCCTGCTGTTCCTGCGCGTGCCGGATTTCGCGCTTGCCCATCTGGTTGCCCCGGGCGATCACGTACACCAGGACGCCGAGGAACGGGACGATCAGCACGAAGATCAGCCATGCCGTCTTGGCCCATCCGCTCATCTCGTGGTCACGGAAGATGTCGACGATGATCCGGAACAGGAGCATCAGCCAGATGATCCAGAGGAAGATCCACATCACGGTCCAGAAGGCGCCCAGCACGGGATAGTCGTACGCCAGGACCAGATCGCCAGCCATAGCTCTCCTCCTGCCTCGCTTTCGGACCCCAGGGGTCCGCTTGTTTCCAGACTCCTCGTTTCCCCCGGCGAGCCCTCACCCGCCACGGGTGAATCCGTAGGACTTGCCGACCCGGATCAGAGGGTCTCCGCGGTGACCCGTCCCGTGCGCGCAGCGTCGGTCAGGGCCTGGAAATCGCGCTCGTTCTGGTCGGCGTAGAGCTCGGCGAACTCCGCCAGCGCCCGGTCGAAGGAGTCGTTGCTGCCGAGGTAGGCGGCGATGGCGATCCGGTCGCCGGAGCGGGCGTGGGCACGGGCCAGCGTGATGCCACAGAGCGTGCCGAAGAATTCCAGCTGGCCCGGGTCCATGAGCTCGGGCCGGGCGATGCCCTTCCAGTCGCGCAGCTGGCGGATGTAGAAGTCGCGCTGCAGACCGTCGATGCCCGTGACGTGCTCCCAGCCGAGGAAGATGTCGCCGGCGGCCTGCATGAGCCGCTGCCCGGACACCACGCGCTCGCCCTGGTTCTCGTACTGGCCGACACCGGCGTACGGGGCGAGCACCGACTGGTCGGCCTCCTTGGCCTGCAGCAGCAGCGGGTCCTCGTCGTCCCTGCCGAGCATGAGCAGCACCCAGCAGCGGGTGCCAACGCTGCCGACTCCGACCACCTTGCGGGCGATGTCGACCATCCGGAACTGCTGGAGCAGATGCCGCCGGTCGGACGCGAGGCTGGTGCCGTACCGCTCGATGAGCAGACGTAGCTCCTGCTCCAGCACATGGCGCTCGACGTCGGGGAGCAGATCCTGCAGCGGCACGATCAACGGCGGGTCTGCCGTGATGCGGCGGTTGCCGTCGACGACGGTCGTGAGTTTGTTGAACGCCTGCACGGTGTCGCGGGTGCGGGCGGTGGTCAGTGCATGGAACATCCTGTCGCGGGCGCTCCTGCCCAGCGACTCGGGCATGAGCCCGCGGAGCTGCTCGGTGTCGGCCTGGGTGTACCAGACATCGAGGTTGCCCGTCCCGGCAAAGCCGCGCATCGCGTCCCGGTACGCCCGCACCGTGCCCCGTACGACGCTGCGGCGTTGCTTGGCCGAGAAGTCGTTGGCGCGGCCGGCGATCACGAGACTGGCCGTGAGCCGTTTGACGTCCCACTCCCAGGGGCCGGGCAGCGTCTCGTCGAAGTCGTTGATGTCGAAGACCAGATGCCGTTCGGGGGAGGCGAGCAGCCGGAAGTTCAGCAGGTGTGCGTCCCCGCAGAGCTGCGCGTAGATCCCGGTGTGGGGCGCGGCGCCCAGGTCGGAGGCCATGATCGCGGCGGCGCCGCGATAGAAGCGGAACGGTGATTCCAGCATCCGGCCGTAGCGGATGGGCACGAGCTCCGGGACGCGCGTGGCGGACTGGCGCTCGATGATCTCGACGGGTCCGGTCCGGTCCGCCGGCGGATCGAACTCGGCATGGCTGGATCGTGGAACCCGGGCGCGGGCAGCCTTGCCGATGGCGGCCCGCTCCTGGGTAGTCAGGTGTTCGCCCGGTGTCGTACGTGGGCCCGGTGTCGTCTGCGGGCCCGGTGTCGTGGCTGTCATCGCGCACTCCTTGCCGCTGGGGGGACCGGTCAGTCCGGCAGTCGGCGCATCTCCACCATGTGCAGGCCCAAGTCCTGGAAGCGCATGAGCAGTCCGTACAGATGCGCCTCGTCGGTGACGGGGCCGAAGAGCAGTGTCTGCGGCGCGGCAGCGACTTCCTCCAGCTCGGGGAAGGCCTCTGCGATGGGCCTGGACAGGCGGCCGGTGACGCGGAACTCGTAACGCATGCCCGCACTCCCCATCGGTCCTCGGGGGATCGTCTTTCCTGCATGCTGTCCGAGGTGCGAGGGGCGCGGCATCACCCGGAGGAGGTGAGCGCGCGGTCGCCGCTCAGAGCAGGTGGAACTCCTTTGCCCGGCGGACCGCGTCGCGGCGCCGGGAAACTGACAACTTGCGGTAGATGCTCCTTAGATGAGTCTTGACCGTATTAACGGATACGTACAGCTCTGTGGCGATCTCTTCGGTCGACATCATCTGTGCCGCTTGCCGGAGCACATCGCATTCGCGGTCGCTGAGCGTCTCGATGGGAGCCGGGTGCGCGGGGCCGCCGTCCGGGTGCGGCACGCCGTTGACCAGCTCGGCGGGGTGGCCGTCGACCGGCTCGGGCCGGTGTTCGAGCAGCTGCCGGAGCCAGGGGGAGGCTTCCGGGATGTCGGCGGGCATGCCCGCGAAGAGCCGTTCCATCCGGTGGGTGTCCGGGCCGTTGAGCGGGCCGCAGAGGGCGACGTGGTCGAGGACCAGGGAGGCGGCGTGCTCCCAGTCCCCGGCGGCGGCCGCGTGTTCCGCGGCCTCGACGATCAGGCCGGTTTCGGCGAACCAGTGGGCAGCGAGCCGGTGCAGCTTCCGTTCGAGGCCCGGCTGATGGCTGCGCAGATACGCTTGGAGAACCTCGGCGAACAGCGGGTGGAAGCGGCACCAGGGGGTGTCACCGATCGGCTCCACGAAGGCGTTGGCGTGGGTGAGAGCGGCCAGGATCCCCTCGCCGTCCTCGCGTCCGGTCAGCAGGTTCGCCAGCTGAGGGTGCACCCGGTCCAGGATGCTCGTGCGCACCAGCAGGTCCTGGGTGGCGGCGGGCTGGGCGTCGACGACCTCGGCGAGCAGATAGTCGGCAACGGCACTCTGGGACAGGGCGAACGAGCGGGCGAAGCCGGCCGGATCGTCGGTCTGCTGCATGGCCAGGGCACACAGGCGCAGTCCGGCTGCCCAGCCCTCGGTCCGCCGGGTGAGGGTGTCGGCGGTCTCCGCCGACGGGACGAGGCCGTGCCGCCGCAGCATTGTCGCGGTCTCGTGGCGGGTGAACGCCAGGTCGGCGCCGCGGATCTCGCAGATGCTGCCCTCGGCGCGATGGCGGTGCAGGGGGAGCAGCGGGTCGACGCGGCTTATCAGCACCAGGCGCAGCTGCGGCTCCGCGTGCCGCAGGACGAAGTTCAGGCCCGAGGCCACCTCGCGGTCGGGTACCCGGTCGAGGCCGTCGAGTACGAGAACCACCGGCTCGGGCAGCCGGGCCAGCGCGGAGGCGAAACGGACCAGCAGGGAACGGTCGACGCTGTCGGCGCGGGCCGGGGAGCCCACGACGGCCGGCAGCGTCACCGGGTGATGTCTGAAGGCTTCGAGGACGTAGGTCCAGAACACGCCGGGAGCGCTTTCGTCGTCCTCCAGGGTCAGCCACACGACCGGGTGCGCTGCCGCCGCCCTGGCCGCCCAGGAGGCGGCGAGCACGGTCTTCCCGGCGCCGGCGGGGCCTGTGATCAGGGTGAGCGGTCCCGCCGTTCCCTCGGTGAGACGGTCCAGCAGGCGCTTGCGGCGTACGAACGTCCCGGGAATCACGGGTACGGAGAATTTCGCGGCCAACAGAGGGTCACCGGCCGGAGTCAGCTGTGACCCTGTGGAGTTGGGGGGCATGGCGACCACCCTCTGGCTGTCGGCTGCCTTGTCCTGCCGACCGTACGGAGCGTGCCGGTCGGCGCAGTCGGACATCGTGCCGACGGCACTCGTAAGAACAGGTCAATCTTCACAGCGGCAGTTCATGATCGCCAGGCAGGGGATCACCACCGCCCGCGGGGGCGACCCGGTCCCGGCCCGTCGCGGCCAGCAAGGAGATCACGGCGAGGACCGCGAGCAGGATCAGTACGAGGAGCAGCACGGTCGCCACGGTCGGGTGGTTCCACAGGGCGAAGATCAGGGCCAGCAGGAGAAGCACCCCGAGATTGATCCAGTGGCGGTACTTGTTCGTCCAGGTGCCCACGGGGCCGGTGTTCACTCCGTGGGTGCCGCCCCAGCGGGCCACGGAGTCGGCGGTGCGCTCGGCCGTGCCCCGCACGGCGCGGGGCAGCCGCCCGGGTCCGATCAGGTAGGCGCCGAGAGCGATGATCACGCCGAGCACGATCACGGTGCGCAGGGTGACGCGAAGGAAGCGCAGGAGGGTGTCGAAGATCGCTGCGGCGGCGGCATCGGACTGCACCTGGTTGGGCAGGTGGTCGAGATAGTAGCGACGGGCGATCACCAGGGCGATGGCCACGATCAGGCATCCCACGGCGGCACCGAGAGCGGTCTTGGCCAGGGCGCGTCTGCGGTGATGGGCGAGCAGCACACCTGCCGCGCCGAGAAGCACAGTGATGATCGGCAGCCAGTTGCCGAGCACATCGAGCGCGTGTGCGGCGTCCTGGATGTTGTCGAGCTTGTCGGACTTGAAGAGGACCAGGGTCTTGTTGACGTCGGGAATCTTCGAGGCCGGCTGCAGTCCCGCGTCGACGAGCTCCTTCTTGACGGTCTCCACGACCGTGCCGACGCTGAGGGTGACGGTCCCTTCCTCGACGCCGACGGCCCCTCGCCCCTTGCCGGTGAGCGCGTGGACGACGGCCGAGTGGCCGGCGCGGTTGGCCTCGGTCCAGAGCGTCTCGAACCTGTCGCTCTCGACGAAGCGGCGGGCAATCTTCTCGACCGCGCTGTCCACGGCCGATTCCAGTTGGGGGGCGAAGCCCTTGACGGCTTGCGCGGCGGTGGGAGGCAGCCCCTGCGACTGGAGCCAGTCCGCCACGTTGGAGGTGAACTGCTTGGCGTCGAAGCGGACGTTCACTGCCTGGACCGCGCGCTGCACCGCGGCGTCCTCGATCGCCGGATTGCTCGCCAGGGGAGCGACCGTTTCGACGTACCGGTCGGTGTCGAGTGCGATGTCGTGCACCCAGACGGTCAGTACGGACAGCGGGACGAGGATGCACGCGAGGACGATGAGGACGGCCGAGGACACCTTCCTGGTGATCCGTCCGGCCGTGGAGGCGACGCGTCCACCGCCCTTCGGCGCACCCTCGCTCGCAGGGCTTGCTGGTTCCTGCGGTTGTTCCGGCGGGCTCGTCATCCGTAGCTCCTGCGTCAGGGCCGTGGGCGTCGTGGGGCTGCTGCCTCTGGTCCATTTCCGCCCATGTCCCCGGGTACGGCACGTCCGGACCGGCCGAACGGGCGAATCGCGGGAGCTCGGTCCGCTCTGTCAGGCGGCGAGGTAGTCGCCGGTGACGAGGCGGTGGGTGAGGAGGGCGGTGCTGCCGTCGGGGGTGGTGACACACACCTCGAACCGCAGGTGCTTGCCCTCGGGCACGTCGGCGTTGTGGAGGAACTGGTGGCCGCCCGAGCCGCCCGTGATGGTGATGTCGCCGTATCCGGACTTGCCGGAGCCGTCGGCGTCGGTGGAGTAGAACCGGCCGTCTATGCGACTGCCGGCGGGGGCGCTCGTGATGGTGAGCTGTACGTACACCGGGCCGATCAGCGTGCGCGGCCCGGCGTGGATGACGGCGTCCTTGAAGGCGAGGGGGACCCAGTCCCCGGACGGCAGCTCGACGTCGATGGCGTTCGCTTCGTACAGCTTCGCGATGGGCATGTCCGGCTCCTGGGGCGGGTCGGTGGCGTGGGCGACGATCCCGGGGAACACGACCTCGCGGAACTGCTTCACGCGGGCGTCGCCGGGGCAGGCGGTGCCGGATATGGCCCACTCGGGGTGGAGGCGGTGGTAGCCGTAGCCGGGGTCGTCATGGGTGCGGCAGATCCTGAGCGGGACGCCGTGGTGCTGGTGCAGCCATACGCCGACGCGGATGAGCTGGGCGACCTGCTCGTCCGTCCACGGGTCGGTCCCGCTGGTGTTGCTGGCGGTCTCGACCGATACGGCACCGGTCCCGTCGGGGCGGCGGTTGGCCTGGTAGTTGGCGTCGGCGCGGGTCTCCGTGCCGATGTACTGGCCGAGGCTGCCGTCGTAGCCTAGGCCGAAGTGACTCTCAAGATTGGTGGACTGCCAGTACTCGTAAATCCGTTGGATCGTCCACGGCGCCGCAACGCTGTGGAGGATGAACTGGGTTGGTCGGATGGCGGGTTGCTGGTCGCTTTCGGGCTGAAGCTCCAGCTTCTGAGCGAATGGGCACCAAGCCATCAGGGTGCCTCCTTTTGATTCGGGCACATCATCTCGGGGGAATCGGCATGGACGAACTCACCTGCACTGTCGAGGACTGCAACCGCCCCATACGCGTGCGCTCTCGAGGGTGGTGCGCCATGCACTACCAGCGGTGGCAACGCCACGGAGATACGGGCCCTGGAGCCCCGCGCCGCGTCCATGCCGGCACGGCCACGGAGACCCGGTGGTGTGAGTTCCCCGGTTGCACGCGGAAGTACATCAGCAAGGGGCTGTGCGCGAGCCACAACTGGCAACGGAACATGGGGCGCGAGCTGACTCCGCTGCCGGACCGGCGGGAGGCCAAGCCGACCGACCGGAACGAGCGGGGGGAGAAGCAGTGCCGCACTTGCCTCGTCTGGCTTCACCTGGACATGTTCCACCGGAACGCCAGCGCCCAGGACGGTCTGCAGGGCCATTGCCGAGGCTGCGCGCGGGACGCGCAGCGCAAGACGCTGTACCGGCTGCCGCGCGGGCGTTACGCGGAGATGCTGGCAAGCCAGGGGGGCGCGTGCGCCATCTGCAAGCAGACGGACGCCACCGGGCTCACCCTGTCCATTGATCATGACCACGCCTGCTGTCCCGACTCCGCCGAGTCTTGTGGCCAATGCGTCCGCGGCCTGCTGTGCACCGCGTGCAACCACGGACTGGGGAAGTTCCGTGACAGCCCGGAGTTCCTGCGTGCCGCAGCGGCGTACCTCGATCGGCACGCTGCCCGATAGCCGGATCGCAGGCTGCGAGTCGGACTCGGGCTGGAGCTCGTACTTGGTGGCGCCGGGATACCAGGCCATGCGTCCTCCCATCAGGAGTTGCGCCGTGCCGTTCCCTCGCGGGATCCCCCCTTCCGGCGGCCGTTACGCCTGACTGGCGGTTCCACGCCATCTGATTCCACGTCAGTGCGTGTGCGTCACTGGTCCTCCGACGTGGTGAGCTTCCGCGCAGGCAGGCCGCCCCCCGCCCGCCGCTCTGGCGACGGTGGCCCGCGACGCGCTCCTCGGGAAAACGACGTCCGAATTCCGCCAGAAGGGCCCGCTTCCGCACCGGCCGGATCGGACCGCGCGTGCAACCGCAGGGCGGTGCGCCACGTCTTTATCAGTACGTCCGAGGTCTCCTCAGGATCCCTGGAGGGGCCGCCGCATCGGCAAACGCTCATTCGGGCATCACGGCCCGACGGTAGCCAGCCCGCGAGTAGACCCGAGCCCGACGGCCCTCCCACGGCGCGCAACGGACACGGGGTCCCGCCGGCGGCCACGCCTGTGCGCGTGCTCCCGACGAGTGGTTCGAAAAAATTCTCCGCGCGCTGTCGAGAATCCGTCTTCGGCTGCGACGTCCCCTGTGAGAGTTGCCCACAAGGGGCGGCGACGCATCCGAAGGAGCACGTCATGAAGTATCTGGTGATGATCCAGGGCTCGCAGGCCGACTACGAGGCGATGCGCGGTCAGGCGTCCGGCAACAGCCCGGCCTGGAGCGAGAAGGAGATTCAGGCGATGTTCGCCTTCATGGGCGAGGTCAACAACGATCTCTCCGAGTCCGGTGAGTTCGTCGACGGGCACGGGCTCGCCGAGCCCGCCCAGACCCGGTTCGTCAGCCTCGGCGAGGACGGGCGGCCCGTGGTCAGTGACGGGCCCTACAGCGAGACCAAGGAACTGCTCGCCGGCTACTGGGTGCTCGACTGCGAGAGCCTGGAGCGGGTCACCGAGATCGCCGCGCGGATCGCGACCTGCCCCGGGCCCGAGGGGGCGCCCGTCTACCCGTTGGTGATCCGGCCCATCCTCGACGAAGGAGGCGATCTGTGAGACGTACGTCCGGCATCGAGGACCTGCTGCGCCTGCACGCGCCGCAGGTCCTCGGTGCGCTGGTGCGGCGGTACGGGCACTTCGACCTGGCCGAGGACTCCGTACAGGAGGCGCTGCTCGCGGCCGCGCAGCAGTGGCCCGAGTCGGGGCTCCCGGACAATCCGCGCGGCTGGCTGATCAAGGTCGCCTCCCGCCGTCTCACGGAAGCGCTGCGCAGCGAGGAAGCCCGGCGCAGGCGCGAGGAGACCGTCGCCGCGCTCACCCCCAGGGACGCCTTCACCGCGCCCGCGCCCGGGGAGAGCCGCGCGCCCTCCGACGACGACACGCTCACGCTGCTCTTCCTGTGCTGCCACCCCGCACTCACCCCGGCCGCCCAGATCGCGCTCACCCTGCGCGCAGTCGGCGGTTTGACGACGGCCGAGATCGCCCGCGCCCATCTGGTGCCCGAGGCGACGATGGCGCAGCGCGTGAGCAGGGCCAAGCAGAAGATCAAGGGCGTGGCGTTTCGTCAGCCGGGGCCCGAGGACCGCGATCAGCGGCTCGCCGCCGTGCTGCAGGTGCTCTACCTGATCTTCAACGAGGGCTATACGGCGACCTCCGGCAGGGATCTGCACCGTGCCGACCTCGCCGGTGAGGCGATCCGGCTGACCCGGGCCGTCCGCAGACTGCTGCCCAGGGACGGGGCGGTGACCGGACTGCTCGCGCTGATGCTGCTCACCGACGCCCGCAGCGCCGCGCGCACCGGACCGCACGGCGAGCTCGTCCCGCTCGACGAGCAGGACCGGGGCCTGT
This sequence comes from Streptomyces sp. NBC_00322, assembly GCF_036147535.1. Lineage (NCBI taxonomy): Bacteria > Bacillati > Actinomycetota > Actinomycetes > Kitasatosporales > Streptomycetaceae > Streptomyces > Streptomyces sp. NBC_00322. The sequence continues at coordinate 4,725,310 of NZ_CP108019.1, forward strand.
GGGACGCGAAGGCGATCACCGAGGGGACCGCGCTGGTGGAGGAGGCCCTGTCGGAGGGACCGGCCGGGGCGTACCAGCTGCAGGCGGCGATCGCGGCCCTGCACGACGAGGCGGCGCGTGCGCAGGACACCGACTGGCCGCAGATTCTCGCGCTGTACGACCTGCTCGTACGCCGTGCTCCCGAGCCGATGGCCGAGCTGGGCCGCGCCGTGGCCGTCGCCATGGTGCACGGTCCCGAGGCCGGGCTCGCCGAAGTGGCCGAGCTGGAGGACCGGTTGGCGGGGCATCACCGGCTGGACGCCGTACGGGCGCATCTGCTGGAGAAGGCGGGGGATGCCGAAGGAGCCAGGGCCGCCTACCAGTTGGCGGCCGGGCGCACCCTCAGCGTCCCGGAGTCGCGCTACCTCCAGATGCGGGCGGCCCGGCTGCTGCCCCCGAAGTAGCTTCCCCGTGCCTGCCGACAACCCGCAGGTCAGAGGCGGATTTGTGGCTTCCGCTCGCTGTTGCAGAGTGGTGACAGTACGGGGATTGCCCGGCTGATCTTGAGCGGTGAGGATGAGCACATCGCCGCAAGCCGGGACCGAACAGGGCCGGACGGAAGGCGAGTTCTGACCCGGCTCGCCACGCGAGCTCTCTCATCTCGTACCACCGCCTGCCGCGGCCCTCTGCCGCGCTGCTCACGGCCGACTGCAGCCCATCCAGCGGCAGTCAGGCCCCTAGTCGATTCCTTGGGGGGAGTCCACCATGTCCGCTCGTTTCGCCTCCGCCGCCGCGCTCACTGTCGCCGCCGCCGTCGGCACCACGCTTGTCCCGCTCAGCGCCCACGCCGCCCCGGTGGCTCCCCAAAAGCCCCTCACCATCGAGCTGGGCACCCCGGCGCCGGCCGGGCCGCTGACCCGGGGCGGGGCGAGCGAGACGTTCACGTTCACCGTGAAGAACTCCGCGGACAAGCCGGTGGACTTCCAGCCGTGGCTGATCGGGGACACGGACGGCGCGAGCCCCATCGCGGCCTCGCACGTCGTCTTCGACGTGCAGCCGGTGAACGCCCCGGCCACGGACGAGTTCGTCGGCCAGCAGGACACGGGCGCGCAGGGCGTGTTCTACCCGGCCGCCAAGGGCCGCAACGCCCCCTTCTCGGTGCCCGCCAAGGGCGAGCTGAGCTGGAAGGTCTCCGTCGGCCTCGGCAAGAACTACCCCTCCAACAACGGCAATCTGAAGCTCCTGGCCGACGACCTCGCCGAGAACACCAAGCGCGAGCAGGACGACACCCTGGTCTTCGAGACCAGCCCGAAGATCAACACCGGGCCCGCCTCCATGACGCTCGAGACCGACGAGAACGCTCCCATCAAGCCCGGCACGGCGGGCACCGTCGACATCGTCCACCAGCTCAAGGGCGGGGTGACTTTCGACTCCGACCTGAGGACCATCCTGGAGGTCGTCGAGGAGCCCGGCTCCACGGGGAAGATCCCCGAGCTGGTGATCGAGGAACTGGCCGAGGACGGCACGTACACCCGGGTCAAGAAGTTCACCGGCGAGGAGAAGTGGCAGCTGGCGGACGTCCGCAAGAGCTACATCTATAAGCGCACCAGGCTTCGCGTGAGCGTCATCGACTTCAAGGGCATCCAGAAGTCGGTCAAGATCACGCTGCACGCGACGACCGGGCTGACCGAGGGCAACACCCATCCGTTCCTGGGGGCCCAGGGCAGGATCACGGTCGCACCCGAGCGCGGCACCACCCAGCCGAGCGCGACGCCCTCCACGACGCCGTCCGCGACGCCCTCCGCGACCGCTTCCGCCACCCCCTCCGTGACCCCGTCCTCCTCGGCCACGGCCGCGGCCGGCGATAACACCCCCGTCACCACCACCGGCGCCCTCGCCAGCACCGGATCTTCCGACGCCACCCGGTACGCGGCCATCGCCGCTGCCGCCCTGATCGCGGCCGGCGGAGCCCTCACCGCACTGCGTCTGCGCCGCCGCTGAACAAATGGATTTGATCATGCTCCGGATGGCGTAAGGTGGTGTTCACCGACGCGGGGTGGAGCAGCTCGGTAGCTCGCTGGGCTCATAACCCAGAGGTCGCAGGTTCAAATCCTGTCCCCGCTACTGACAACAGTGGCCCGGCACTCGACGGAGTGCCGGGCCACTGTCGTGTGCGCGCTCCGCGCGTCGCCCGGTTGGCCGACGGCGATTCGCCGCCCGGCGCGGCTACGGCCAGCCTGGGAAGGGCGCGGTACCGTCCGCAGCCGTGTGGGGACCGGGCAGGAGAGCACCCGTGGCCGAGCGAGAGCAGGGCGGAGCGGACATCTCTCGCGGATTCGCCCGCCTGCTGCCCGCGCTGATGATCGCCGGCGGCTGGATCTTCGACCTCGCGACGCCGCCGCGGTTCACCGCGGTCCCGCTCTTCGCGGCCGCGCCGCTGATCGCGGCCCCCATCTTCACCTGGGTCGGCACCCTGCTGGCAGGTATCGCGGCGATCCTCGGCGTGACCGGGCTGCACTTCTACAACAACACCATCTCGCAGATCACGGCATTCACCGAGCTGACCACTGTGATCACCGTCTCGGGCCTTGCGCTGCTGATCAACCGGGTCGTACGGCTCGGCAGTCAGCGCCTCGCGTCGGCCCGGGTGATCGCCGAGACCGCGCAGCGCGCCGTGCTGCCGACTCCCCCGGAGCGGATCGGGGGGCTGCACGTCGCCGCGCGGTACGAGGCGGCACAGGCGGACGCTTTCATCGGCGGTGACCTCTTCGCCGTACAGGACACGCCCTTCGGGGTGCGGCTGGTCGTCGGGGACGTACGGGGCAAGGGGATGCAGGCGGTCGAGGCGGTGGCCGTGGTCATCGGGGCGTTCCGGGAGGCCGCCGAGCAGGAGAGCTCGCTGGAAGGGGTCGCCGCGCGGCTGGAGCGGGCGCTGGTGCGCGAGGGCGCGCGGCACAACCTGGACGCGGTCGAGGGGTTCACCACCGCCGTACTGGCCGAGATCCCGCGCGGTGATCGCGTCGTACGGATCGTGAACCGCGGCCATCCGGAGCCGCTCCTGCTGTACGCGGACGGGAACGTGAACATCCTGGAGCCGACCGAGGCCGCGCTGCCGCTCGGGATGGGCCTCGGGATCTGGCCGGACCGCTCGGACGCGCACCGGCTGCCCCCCGGGGCCACGCTGCTTCTCTATACGGACGGGCTGTCCGAGGCGCGCGACGCGAGCGGCGTTTTCTACGACCCCGGCCGGCGGCTGGCGGGGCGGCTGTTCCCCGGGCCCGAGGAGCTGCTGGATGCCTTGGTGGACGACGTACGACGCCATACGGGTGGCGGCACGACGGACGACATGGCGCTGCTCGCGGTCAGCCGCCCCGCGGAGGGGCAGCAGGAGCGCCGCAGGATCGTGCCCGTGATCGGCGGGGGCGGGCGGGGCGGCGGGGATCACGGCAGCAAGTGAAGGCTCTGGCGGTACGGCGCCCTGCGGCGCCGTGAAGCCGGACGCCGGATGGGTACGGTACGTAATCGAGAAGCACCCCTCCGCATAACATTTGATGCACCGTCAGGTGATGGGGGATGGCGGATGGTGCATCGGGGGCGATCAACTCGCCCGAGTCCGGGCGCTTGTGTCCGGGTAAGTCCCGGCGGACGTTGTTAATGATCAGTGGGAACAGCTTGGAATCGGGCCCTGGTGTCTATTAACGTTCGATAACGCAGCGCGGTCGTCCCAGTCGTCGCAAGAGGCGGCACCGTGCGCACGCGCCGAATCCCGCAAGGGAACCGGGGAACCACCAATTGGGGTGAATCGGGCACCTTTTGCCGCTCATGTCCGCGGCGGAAGCGCCCGTAGGAGACCTTCCTGCTCCGAACCCGTCAGCTAACCCGGTAGGCGAGAAGGAAGGAAAGGAGCACGCCTCAGTGGCGTCCAACAAACCTGCCCCGACAGCACCCTTCGAAACTGACTTCTTCGGCGACGAGGTGGCAGAGCGGGCATGGGAGGAATGGAACCCCACCGAGGACTCCGTCCGTCCGGTGCGCGGCCGGCACCGTGTCATGAAGCAGCGCGGCGGACTCGCCCGCAGCTCCACGGTGCTCGGGGTCGGTGTGATCGCCGCGGTCGGCGCGGGCGGCATGGCCACCGCGCAGAGCAAGCCGCCGGTCTCCATTTCGCTCCCCGACTCGATCGCGGACAACCTGCCCGACGCCAAGTCCCTTCCGGGCGTCAGCTCGTTCATGTCCGACGACTCCTCGGACGCCGACGCCGGGAACACCGCACCGCTCACCTCGGCGACGCTCGCCGCTGACACCGGCTCCAAGGCCGAGGCGCAGGGCTCCGCCGGTGAGGCGCTGCGCGCCCGAATCCTCCAGCAGGCCGATCAGCAGCGGGCCGAGGCGGACGCCGAGGCCAAGGCGGACGCGGAGAAGCTCGCGGCCGAGAAGGCCGCGGCGGAGGCGAAGGCGCAGCAGACCGCGGCGGAGGCGAAGGCCGAGGCGGAGAAGCTCGCCGCAGAGAAGGCCGCGGCGGAGAAGGCGGAGGCCGAGCGCCTCGCCAAGCTCGCCGCGAGCTACGCGCTGCCGACCTCCTCGTACACGATCACCTCCACCTTCGGCGAGGCCGGATCGATGTGGTCCTCGGGCTACCACACCGGCCTGGACTTCGCGGCCCCGACGGGCACGCCCCTCAAGGCCGTGCACAGCGGCACCGTCAAGTCGGCGGGCTGGTCCGGGTCTTACGGCTACCGCACAGTGCTGGAGCTCGAAGACGGTACGGAGCTCTGGTACTGCCACCAGTCCTCGATGTCGGTCAGCGTCGGCCAGAAGGTGTCGACGGGCGAGACGATCGGCCGCGTCGGCGCGACGGGCAATGTGACCGGCCCGCATCTGCACCTCGAGGTCCACACGGCGAGCGGGACCGGGATCGACCCGATGGCCTGGCTGCGGGACAAGGGCCTGACCGTCTGATTTCTCCCTGCGCCCCCTCGCACCGCCGCTCGGCGCGAGGGGGCGTCCTGCGGATGCCCCCATGTGCGCGGTGCACCGCACTCCCATGAACGCCGGCAGTTCTGGCGCTCACCCCCCGACGCCAGGGCTGCCGGTCTGTAGCCCCCGGTGCCGTACGGCATGCGGGCGGAATAGGCCGTACCGGTGCGGCTGTTGATCAACCCATGACTTCTCTACGTACCCTCGGCTCGTCCGATCTCGCCGTCTTCCCGCTCGCCCTTGGCGGCAATGTCTTCGGCTGGACCGCCGACCGGGCGCAGTCCTTCGCCGTGCTCGACGCCTACGCCGCCGCCGGCGGGAACTTCATCGACACCGCCGACAGCTACTCCGCCTGGGCACCGGGCAACGAGGGCGGCGAGTCCGAGACCGTCCTAGGCCGGTGGATCGCCGAGCGCGGCAACCGTGCCGATGTCGTGGTCGCCAGCAAGGTCGGCGCCCACCCCCAGTACAAGGGTCTCTCCGGTGCCACGATCAAGGCCGCGGCCGAGGCGTCGCTGAAGCGGCTCGGCACCGACTACATCGACCTGTACTACACACACTTCGACGACCCCGGCGTTCCCGTCGAGGAGATCATCACGGCCCTCGACCAGCTGGTGAAGGAGGGCAAGATCCGCGCCATCGGCGCCTCCAACCTCACCGCGGAGCGGCTGCAGGAGTCCCTGGACTTCTCGGAGCGCGAGGGACTTGCCCGGTATGTCGCGCTGCAGCCGCACTACAACCTCGTCTCCCGTGACACGTACGAGGGCGAGCCGCAGGACACGGCCGCCCGGGGAGGGCTCGTGGCCGTCCCGTACTATGCGCTCGCGTCCGGCTTCCTCACCGGCAAGTACCGGCCGGGTACGACGGTGGAGAGCGCCCGGGCCCAGGGCGCGGGCAAGCATCTGGAGACCGAGCGGGGTGTGAAGGTCCTCGCCGCGCTCGACCAGGTCGCGGGGGCACGCGGCGCCGAGATCGCGACCGTGGCCCTGGCCTGGCTGGCCGCGCAGCCGACCGTTGCCGCGCCGATAGCCTCGGCCCGGACGGCCGAGCAGCTGCCCGCGCTGACGGCGGTCGCGGAGCTGGAGCTGACGGCCGAGGAGCTGGCCGTGCTGACGGCGGCGTCCGCGTAAGGGGCCTTTCGCCTGCTAGGAGCGGTACGGGTTGTAGCCGCCGTAGTCGCGGTGCGGCGGCGGTGTCCATGCCCGGCCCGTCGCCCGCGCCGCGTAGGTCAGCGCGGGAGACGCGACATCCTTGCGCTGCCACAGATGGTGCAGCAGCTCCTGCTCGCGCTCCATGAAGTCCGGGCCCGCCGCGCCGCGGTGGGCCCGGTGGCGCAGAAAAGCCAAAGTCGTCGCGAACCGTTCGTACTCCGAGACGGCGTGGGCCGCGGCCGGTCCGTGCGTACGGCGGGCGAGGTCGCGGGCCATCGTGCGCGCCCGCATCGAGGAGAGAGCGCGCGGCTCGTCGGCCGTCAGCCAGCCGGCCGACGCGTATGCGGGCAGTTCGGTGGATATCGTGCGCAGTTCGCGCTGCCGGGTCCAGATCGTGAGCCAGGTCAGCAGCCCGAAGACCGGGACCATGAATGCCCCGTACACCGCGTAGAAGCCGAACGGGCCGAACAGCGACGCCGAGCCGTTCCACAGCGCGTGCATGCCCATCGCGAGGGCGAGGCCCAGCAGCGGCAGCGCGATCCGCCGGAATCGCTGGCGCCGTGCGGCGAGCGCCGCGATCCCGAAGCCGATGCCCGTGAGCACGGTGAAGAGCGGATGGGCGAACGGCGACATGACGACACGTACGAAGAAGGTCGCCGCGGTCACCGATGCCAGGCCCGAAGTGCCTATCTCCTGGTCCTCACCGAAGGCGTTGCCCAGGTACAGGATGTTCTCGGTGAAGGCGAAACCGGTCGCTGTGAAGCCCGCCACGACGACGCCGTCGACGATCCCGGTGAAGTCCCGTCTGCGGAAGATGAAGATCAGCAAAATCGCCGCGGCCTTCGCGCTCTCCTCGACGACCGGGGCTATGACGGTCGCCCCGAGTGTGTCCGCGCTCGCCGGGTCGGCGGTCGCGGTGGCTATCCAGCGCGTCGCGAAGGAGTTCGCGATGATCGCGACGAGGGCGGCGGCGAAGGCGCCCCAGGCGAACGCGAACAGCAGATTCCGCCAGGGTCCCGGCTCGACCCGGTCCAGCCAGCGGAAGGCCGCGGCGAGCAGCGGGACGGGCAGGGTGGCGAGGCCCAGTCCGACCAGGAAGCCGTGCGTGCCGGTCTGTTCGCGTACGAGAGCGAGGATGACGAGGCCGGAGAGGGCGAGCAGGGTGATGACCACCCCGGCCCGAACCGCCTTGCTGCGCCAGAGCCGGGAGGCCCGGCGCGGTTTGTACCGCCAGCGGGCACGCTCCGGCACGGCATCGAAGAGCGGCTGCTCGTCGAAGGCCGGGACCGCCGGATGCGGTGAGAGGTGCTGCGGGAACGACTCGGACACCTGATGACCCTAACGAGGCACACTGACACCTGGCGATGGTGCCCAGCACACTACTGAGGGTTACGCCGACTCCAACACGCGGCGGAACAGCAGGTCGTGCACCTTGTGACCCTTGTCCAGGCCCTGCCCCTCGAACCGGGTGAGCGGCCGGAAGGCGGGGCGCGGGGCGAAGCCGCCGTGCTCCTGGGTGTTCTCCAAGTCCGGGTGCGCCGAGAGCACGTCGAGCATCTGCTCGGCGTACGGCTCCCAGTCGGTCGCGCAGTGCAGGACCGCGCCGGGCTTCATGCGAGGAGCGGCGAGGCTGAGGAACTCGGGCTGGATCAGCCGGCGCTTGTGGTGGCGCTTCTTGGGCCAGGGGTCGGGGAAGTAGACGCGCAGCCCGTCGAGCGAGCCGGGCGGGAGCATCTCGCGGAGCAGGATGATCGCGTCGCCGTTGGCGACGCGGATGTTGGACAGTCCGTTCCGCTCCGCGAGACCGAGGAGATTGCCCTGGCCGGGCGTGTGCACGTCGACGGCGAGAATCCCGGTGCCGGGATCGGCGGCGGCCATCTGCGCGGTGGCCTCGCCCATCCCGAACCCGATCTCCAGGACGACGGGCAGCCCGCCGAACAGCTCCTCGAGATCGAGGACGCGCTGCCCGTCGATGTCCATGCCCCACCGGGGCCAGAGCCGCTCCAGAGCATCCCCCTGCCCGACGGTCACCCGACTCCGCCGCGGCTGGAAGCTCCGGATCCGCCGCTCATGATGCGACCCGGCGGGATCGGCAGCGGGCCCCCCGGGGAACCGCGGCTCGCTCTTGGCGCGGAGGGGGGGACGGGACGGGGATTGGTCGGGGGTGGGGTTACGAAGCTCAGACACAGTGGGTCGATTCTACGGGCCCGCGCGGGGCGCGGGTCTGGGCGGTCCGGGGTGCCCGGTGCCGCCGGAGCGCGGCGTGCGGGGTGTGGGTGCCCGGCGCCGCGGGGTGCGGGCGTTCGTGGCGCGGGGCTGGGCGGTCCGGTGCCCCCCGGTGCCAGGTGGGGCGGGGCGCGGGTCTGGGCGGTCCGGGGTGCCCGGTGCCGTGGGGTGCGGGTTCCGGGTCGTCTCCGGGCTCGACTCCTCGGCGTCGGCGGCGGTGAGGGGTTCGTAGGGGCACCCGGTGTTGGCCGCCAATCGGGGGTTCGCCCGCGAAGCCACCTACCGGAGAGCAACCACCAACGCCCCCTGGCCCACGTTCACCACGGACCCTGGAAACGCGGGGACGACCCTGCACCGCCCCTCCCCACCGGACGGGCTGCGGTGCGTGGGGGTTCGCCCGCGAGAGCACCCGCCGGGCAGCAACCACCAACGCCCCCTGGCCCACGGCACCCACGAACCCGGTACACGCGCCGTCGGGCTCGACTCCTCGGCGTGGCGGCGATGAGGGGTCCGTAAGGGCATCCGGTGTTGGCCGCCAATCGGGGGTTCGCCCGCGAAGCCACCTACCGGAGAGCAACCACCAACGCCCCCTGGCCCACGTTCACCACGGACCCTGGAAACGCGGGGACGACCCTGCACCGCCCCTCCCCACCGGAACGGTTTAGGCCCGGGCCCGCCGGGCGGCGAGCAGCTGCCGCAGGGGGGTGGGGGCGTCAGCCCCCACGCTCACCTCCCCGGGGTCTGGGGGCTCGCCCCCAGTTTCGGGAAGGGGCGGGGGGGGAAAAGGCCCCGCGCAGCGGCCCACCTGGCCCGCACCCTGCCGCAGGCCCGCGCAACGGACCGTTCACGCCCGCCGCGCCCCCGCCACCCGGCCCTCCGTCAGTGCCGACAGGGCCCGGCGGGCCACCTCGCGGCCGATGGGCAGCGACGCCGTCGCCGCAGGGGACGGGGCGTTCAGCACATGCACCGTCCGCGGGGCCTCGCGGATCAGGAAGTCGTCCGCCAGCGTCCCGTCCCTCAGCACCGCCTGCGCCCGTACCCCCGCCGCGGACGGCCGCAGGTCCGTCTCCGTCACCGCTGGGAGAAGTCGGCGCACCGCCGTCGTGAAGGCACGCTTCGACAGTGAGCGGTGCAGCTCCCCCGCCCCGTACCGCCAGTGCCGCCGCGCTATCCGCCAGGATCCCGGCCAGCTCAGCGTCTCGGCGAGTTCCCTCGGGCGGACCGCCGACCAGCTGTAGCCCTCGCGGGCCAGTGCCGGGACGGCGTTCGGGCCGACGTGGACTCCGCCGTCGATGCCGCGGGTCAGGTGGACGCCCAGGAAGGGGAAGGCCGGGTCGGGGACCGGATACACCAGGCCCCGCACCAGCGAGGGGTCCGTCAGCTCGTAGTACTCACCCCGGAAGGGGACGATCCGCATCCCGGGATCGTCGCCCGCCAGCCGCGCCACCCGGTCGCAGTGCAGCCCCGCGCAGTTCACCAGCACCCGCGCCCTGACCACCGCCCCCGACGCCGTGCGCACCGCGACCCCCCAGCTCCGGCGGTCGATCGCGGCCACCTCCTCGCCGTAGCGGACATCCGCGCCGGACGCGGCTCCCAGCTGCGCCGCCACCGCCCCGAAGTCGCACACCCCGGTCGTCCCGACATGGATCGCCGCGAGCCCGCGCACCTCCGGCTCGTACTCCATGATCTGCGTGGGGCCCAGCTCCCGCACCGGAATGCCGTTCTCCCTGCCGCGCTGGACCAGCGCGTGCAGCCGTGGCAACTCGTCCTTGCCGGTGGCCACGATCAGCTTCCCGGTGACCTTGTGCGCGATGCCGTACTCGGCGCAGAACTTCACCATCTCGGCCGCGCCCCGCACCGCGAACCGTGCTTTCAGCGACCCCGGCCGGTAGTAGATCCCGCTGTGGATCACTCCGCTGTTCCGCCCGGTCTGGTGCCGCGCCGGGCCCGGCTCCTTCTCCAGGACGATCACCCGGGTGCCGGGAGCCGCGCGCGTGAGGGCATGGGCCGTCGACAGGCCGATGATCCCGCCGCCGATCACCAGCACGTCACAGTCGAAGTCGTGCACCGAGCCCTGCCCGGACGCTGTCACCGCGTCACCTCCCACCCCGATAGTGCACTGGCCCACTGACAAGGCCGTTAAACCAGCCGAGCCGGGGTGTCTGCGCCTATGCCGGAGCCATGTGTCCCTAGGGGGTGTCTTTTGGATCAGGCCGGATCCAAAAGACACCCCCTACGCCGGGGCCACCAGCAGCGGCCGGGCCCGCTCCCGCAGCTCCACCACCCGCGGCTCGTCGCCGTACGGCTCCAGGCGGTGCAGCAGATCCCGTACGTATTCGGTGGTCCGCGCCGAGGAGATCCGCCCCGCGACCTCCACCGCGCGCGTGCCCGCCGCGCACGCCGCGTCCAGATTCCCCGACTCCAGTTCGGCGACGGCCGACACCACGAGCCGCAGCCCGTGCGAGCGCACGAACTCCTCCGTCGGCCGCGACAGCGCCTGCTCCGTGAAGCGCCGTACCTGCCGCGGCGCCTTCAGATCGCGGTAGCACTCGGCCGCGTCCGCCGCGAACCGGTCGTAGGAGTAGAAGCCCAGCCAGGACGGGTCGGCGTCGCCCTCCCGCGAGCGCTCGAGCCAGCCCTCGGCCGCCTTCAGCGCCGCCCCCGCCGCCGGCGCGTCGGTCGCCTTGGCGTGCGCCCGCGCCTCCACCAGACGGAAGAAGCTCATCGTGCGGGCCGTGGCCAGGCCGCGGTTGCGCTCAAGGGCCGCCTGGGCGAGGTCGACGCCCTCGTCGGCGAAGCCGCGGTAGGTCGCCTGCAGGGACATCGAAGCCAGTACGTACCCGCCCAGCGGCACGTCAGCCGCCGCCCGGGCCAGCCGCAGCGCCTGGATGTAGTACCGCTGCGCCGCCTCCTGCTGACCGGTGTCGAAGGCCATCCACCCGGCCAGCCGGGTCAGCTCCGCGGTGGCGCCGAACAGCGCGCGGCCCACTTCGTCCGAATACGACCCGAGCAGCAGCGGAGCCGCATCCACCCGCAGACACTCCGGCACCATGGATGAACGCCAGTCCCCGCCCCCGTACTTGGAGTCCCAGCGCCGCGCGTCCTCCGCCGCCTCCCGCAGCTTCGCGACGTCGCTGTGGCCCACGCGGGCGGGAGTGTCCTCCGTCGTGTCCAAGGATCGCTCGACCGAGGAGTCGGCGGGGGTTATCAGCCAGCGGGACGCGGGCGTGGCGTAAGCGCTCACTGCGAAAGAACCGGCCAGCGACTGCCAGATGCCCCCGCTGCCCGCCCGGCGGCCCGCAAGATCCAGGCGGTAGAGCTCGGTGGCCGATTTCACCGCCTCGCCCACATCGCGTGGGAAGGCGAGCCCGACCTCGGGGGCCGGGTCGGCGTCCGCGAGGCCGATCTCGTGCAGCGGCACCGGACGGCCGAGCTTGGCGCCGATCGCCGCGGCGATGAGATGGGGCGCGGCGCCCTGCGGCACCATGCCCTTCGACACCCATCTCGCCACGGACGTCTTGTCGTAGCGAAGTGTCAGCCCGCGCTGCGCTCCGAGGTCGTTGACCCGCCGGGCGAGGCCGGCGTTGCTGATTCCCGCGAGGGCGAGAACGGTGCCGAGCTTTTCGTTCGGCCCGCGTTGCTCCCTGGACATGCGCCACCCCTCGACACACAGACGGCCGCCGCGTCGCTGTTGGCGCACGGCATTCGTGCTGCGTTCTCCCCGGTGAACACGTCCTTGGTCCCGGCTGCAAAAGCGTCTGGCCGAGCCCCTGGGAATATGCGCCCCTGAGGAGAACAACAGTAAACACAGCGTAGTTCGCCGCATCCCGACCGTTAAGAGGCGGTGTTCCGTATGGCGAGATTGTTGTGCGTTGGAGCAGACCGCCCGTGAAGGGCGGGGTCGTGGCGTGCTCCTGGCGTGCTCCGGGTGTGTGGCCGTGCGCCCGTCCGTGCGCTCTGGTCCCGCTGGTGGGGGAGCGCTTCCATGAGTCCTGCGTGGGTCGGCCCGCTGCGTACTGGAACCAGTGGGCTGGGGGAATCCGCTGCCTTCAATCCCCGCGGGTGGCGGACCGGTCCGGGAGGCGTGTGCCGCCTCCCGGACTGTGTTGTGCGGGGGTTACGGACGTATGTACGCCCCGCAGATTGGCTGAATGCCGACTGTCCCCTGTATCCTTTTTGCGCCTTTATGGGTGTTGGTCGCTCGCTCCGCCGCGTCCTGGACCGTCGTCAAATCGCCAATGCCAGGGGCGCGTTCACTTTTTGCGCACGCGACCCGGAGACCCTCTTGTGCGCCGCCTTCGTGGCAGCATGTTCCCGAACGGCGCATGTTCCCGTGCGGCTGCATGCTCCCGAGGTGCTCCCGAGCGGCTACGGCCCCGGGTCTGAGTTCGTCCACAGCCTGTGGAGGCGCGATGCGGTGGTTGGTGGGCTGGAGCAGTATCGCCGCGCACTTCGGTACGGCCGGGGTCGTCGGGGCGTCCGACGAGGGCCGTACCGTCCACCCCGTCGGGTCCCAACTCCTGTGGGGAGACCCGGATCCGCTCTGGGCGGTCGGCGACTGGCGCCCCGACGAGGTGCGTGTCGTCACTGTGGACGCCTTCACCAAACTGGCCGTCCTGGGCTGCTGCGCGGCCAGTGACGAGGAGCTGAAGGTCGGTCTGTTCGCGGCGCGGGGCGGCGCGTTGCGGCATCTGACCGCGTGGGCGGGCAGCTATACGGCCGTCGCACAGGTCGGCCGCCGGATCACGATCGCGGGCGATCTCGCCGGGGCGAGACCCGTCTTCTACACGCCATGGGCGAACGGCACCGCGTACGCGACCGCCGCGCTGCCGCTCGCCGACCTCATCGAAGCACAGCTGGACATCGGGCACTTGGCGGCGCTGCTGGCCTGCCCGGAGACGCCGGAGGCGCTGCGCGACTCCACTCCGTACGTCGGTGTGAAGCGCATCCCCGCGGGGCACGCGCTGATCCTGCGCGAGGGCTCGCGCGAGATCACCGGATACGAGCCGGTGGCCTCGCTTGCCGTCGCCGGACCGCAGATCGAGGCGGAACGTGCGGTCGAGGGGGTACGGGACGCGCTCGTCGACGCCGTACGGGCCAGACTCACCGCGCCCCGGCACGCGCCCGAGACCCTGCCGCCGGACCCCGGGCCCGTCCCCGGGATGGGACCGGCGGCCCGGCGCGCCGCCCGCGGGGGTCCGGCACCCGGCATCGGAGCCGACCTCTCCGGCGGCAGCGCGTCCGGCACACTCGCGCTGCTGGCGGCGGGGCTGCCGGGCGTGCCGGGGACGGTGCTCGGCCATGGCACGGGCGCGGGGGAGCGGCTGCTCGCGGTCACCTTCAACGACCTGGCGACCGGCGGTCGCGAGGTGGAACACGCGGCCGAACTGGAGCGGGCCCGGGCGATCGCCGCGAATCCCCGTCTGCACCATGTGGTGGTCGCGGCAGGTGAGGAGTCCCTTCCGTACGCCGATCTCGACGGGCCGCTGACCGACGAGCCCGCGCCGTCGCTTGTCGTGTCGGAACGTCACCGCAACCGGCTGGCGGCGGGCAGCGCGGATCACTTCACCGGGGCGGGGGCGCGGCAGGTCCTGGACGCGCATCCGGCGCGGCTCGCGGATCTGCTGCTCGACCGGCGCCGTCGCCATCTGATGCGGCCCGTCGCGGCGTTGGCACGGGCCGAAGGGCCCTCGCCCCAGTCCCTGTTCATCCCGCTGACGGTGTACAGGGCGGCGCGACGACTGGCGCGTACGCCCTACCGCACCGGCCTGGAGCTGGCGGCGGACCACTTGCTGGCCGCGAACCGTCCGTCCGGCCGTGCCCACGACGGCCCCCTGGGCGCGTCGTTGGCCGCCCTGACCTGGTCCCGGCCGGGTCCTGCGGCGCGCTGGCTCACCGGTGAGGCGCTCGCTGAAGTATCGGTTCGCCTGACGGAGGCGGCGACGCGGCCGGTGTCGGTGCAACGGCCCGGCGAGGCCCGCGCGCGGGCGGCGCTGACCCGCCACGCGTCGGACCAGCGGATTCTCGAACAGGCGGCGGAAATCCGCAGCCAGCGCCTGCACGCCCCCTTTCTGGACAACCAGGTCGTACGGGCCTGCCGCGACCTCCCCGAATCCCTGCGGGTCCGGCCGGGTGCCCGCGCGGAAATCCTCCGCCGGGTCCTGGCGGGCGCGGGCATCCACGACCTGCCCCCGGGCTGGGGCGCGACGACCCACACGACCTCGACGACGGCCGCCCGCACCGGCCTGCGGGCCTCGCTCCCGCACCTGATCGCCCTGTTCGACGCGCCACTGCTGGCGGACGCGGGCCTGGTGGAGGCCCGCGTGGTCCGCAAGGCGCTACGTGCGGCCTCGGAGGGCGAACCGGTCCCGCTGGACGGACTGGCGGACCTGATCTCGACGGAGCTGTGGCTACGGAGGCTGCTCTCGCGGCGGGGCACGTGCTGGACGGGCACGGCGGCGCCGAGACAGCGGGCGGTGGCGGGAGGCGTCCCACCGAGGCGGACGCTGCAGGCGTAGGGGGTGGCCGGTTGCCCGGTGCGGTGCCGGTGACCGTCCGGGGCGCGGGTCGCGGGGTTGCCCGGTGCCGCGGGGCGGGCGCCTGGGTCCGCTCCGGGGTGGAGTCGGGACTGCATGATTTACGGCGCGTCTCAGCCGTACCGAGGGGCGCGGGCGTCCCCGCGCCACACATCACGCTCTACGTCCCGACTCCACCCGCTCCGCGGCCCCCTTACCCGGTGGCGGCAATTGGTCGCCCGCGCCGCGGGAAGTGGATGCCCGGCCTGCGCCGCGAAGCTGGCGTAGCGCTGGTGGCGGCGGGCGTCAGGCCCCACGTTCCCCCTGTCCGCGACGGCCGTCGGTTCCCGCGTGCCGGGGTGGGCGCCCCGCGAAGCCGGCGCCTGGGGTGTGGGGGCGGCAGCCCCCACATTTCCTTCCCCCTTGGGGGCCTGGGGCCTGCCCCAGTTTCGGGAAGGGGCGGGGTGGGGGAAAGGAACCCTGGACCGCAACGCCCCTGCCGTTGCGCGCGACGCGGCCCCGGGTGGCCCGGCCGGGGCCGTCAGCCGCAGCTGATCTGTGCCTGGGCCCAGTCGCCGAGCGCCGCCGAGTCGAGCGCCGTATGCGGCTCCACGATCAGCCGGATCGTCTTCAGCCCGGCGAGCGACACATGCACCGGCACCGCCGCCTGCCCGCTGCGGATCACCGGCGAGCGCCACAGCCGCCCCCCGTCGCCGTACACGGAGAAGCGCACCGCGCCCATGCCCAGCGTCAGATCGTCGACGCCGACGAACGCGTCGTAGGCGGTGCACCGGCGATTGAGGCCGATCTTCACCCACGACGTGGCGTGCACGGTCACCCCGTGGCCGAACCGCTTCCCGTCGATCGACATGCCCGAGCGCTGCCAGAGCCAACTGCTCTCACCGAGGCGCACCTCGGGCCCGGTGTGGTCGCCGAACACGTCGTACTTGAGCCGGTTGACCTGGTAGACCGTCGGGCCAGGCGCGGGCGGTGGGGTCGGCGGGGTCGGCTTCGTCGGACCGGGGGCGGGCGGGGCCGACGGGTCCGGTGGGAGGGGCGGCACCGGCTTGGGCGGTGTGTCCATCGGCGTCGTGTCGGGTGCGGGCGGCGGGGTGGGGAGCGGAGTTGGCCGCGGCGCGGGGCTGTCCGGCGGCGGGGCGGGCTGCGCCGCGGGCGGCGCCGGAGGCTCGGGCTTCGGTGACGGCGCGGGCTTCTGCGGTACGACGGGCACCGAGACGGCCGGCTCGGCCCCGGCCTTCGGCGCGGGCTTGGGGTCGTCGCCCGAAAACCCCCACACCAGTCCCGCGGCCGCGGCGACGGCCAGACCCGCAGCGATCGCGGCCTTCGCCGGGGCACCCAGTCCCTCCGACACCGCGGCACCACCGGCCGTGCCCCCAGAAGCACCCGACGTACTGCCTGTGGCCGCGGCGACCGCACCCGCCCCTGCCGCACCCGCGGCTCCGCCGGCCACGATCCCGACGGCCTTGAGGGAGTACCCGGCGGCGAACCAGCCGATGACCGCGACGGGCAGCAGCGCCGGAATCCCGGCGTTGACATGCGCCAGCTCACCGGCGGCGAGTCGGCACTTGGCGCACTCCTCCAGGTGCTTGCGCAGACCGCGTTCGGCCCGCATGCGCAGGCCCCCGCGGGCATACGCGCCCAGGCGGTCGGCATACCGCGCGCAGTCGCCGCCGGACGTGAGCGCGGTGCTCACATGGGCTTGCAGGTAGGCCTGCTTGAGGCCCTCGCGGGCCCGGCTTGCCAGTACCGCGGTGGCGTTGGCGGTCAGCCCGAACAGCGGCGCGACCTCGCTCGGCGATTCCTCCTCGACGGTGGTGTGCCAGAGCACGGCCTGCCAGCGCTCGGGCAGGGAGCGGAAGGCCCGCATGGCCAGCGACTGCTCCGCCTCGTGCATCGCCCGGACGTCGGCGCCCGGATCGAGGGCGCCGTCGTTCGCGGCGTCCGTGCTGTGGGCGGCCTCCGCGGCGAACACCGCGAAGTCCTCGACCAGTTGTTCCCGCTTCGCTGTTTTCGTCCAGGCGGCTGCGACCCGCCTCACTGTCGTGAGCAGATACGCCCGTACGGCCTGCTCGGGTCCCGAGCCTGCCCGCACCGCCTGCAGCGTCCGCGCGAACACCTCGGCGGTCAGGTCGTCGGCGGTGTGCGCGTCCCGGCAGCAGGTGCGCGCATAGCGGCGCACCGACTCCGAGTGGCGACGGAACAGCTCCTCGTACGCGCTGTCGTCGCCGTTGCGCATGCGCCGGATCAACGCGACGTCGGACGTGGGCAGCTCACGCGGCGGAAGGGATTCGCGACCGAGAGCCTCGCGCTGCGGCGGCACGGCATGCTCGTCCGCACCACCGGAACCGGAGCCTCCCGAACCACTCGCACCGATCCCGGACGGGCCGACGGGACCGGGCACACCGACGGGACCGGGCACACCGGCGGGGCCCGAAGCTCCGGGCGCGCCGGACGACCCACCGGGCCCGCCCTGGCTCGGCACCTGTCGCGAGGGCAGTCCGGCTGCCTCCGCGCCGCCGAGTGACTTGTCCCGACCCTCACCGCTCATCGCGGAAGCCCCCGTAAGCACCAGCAGACCCGAACACCGGGCAAGGGTGTCACAGAGCGGCCGCTCATCGAGGCCTTGTGCACGGCAACCACTCATCCGGGGAGACTTCCCGAAACCGAGCCCTGTTCGTCACTCGTTCGGGGAAGACTGAACCGGCCTTGCCCAGAAGTCAGTTGGTGCTGCGGTTCAGGCAGGAGCGCGCTCAGGCTGAGCGGGGCCGCAGGCCCTCCAGCAGGATGTCGAGGAGACGGGCCGAAGCCGCCGCCTGCTGTGCCGCATCCGGCAGTGAGGGCGCGGCCGTGGCTATCACGAGCAGCACGTCCGCGACGGTCACATCGCCGCGCAGCTCGCCCGCCCCGCGCGCCCGGTCGACCAGTTGCCCCACGACCTCCAGCAGTTCCTCCGCGCCCGTGTCGTCCTGCTCCTCCACCGGCACCGGACGCGGTCCGACCAACCGCAGTTCGGGCTGTGCGCCGACCCGCTGCTGCGGCACCCGCGCCTCGTCCCGTACGACAACCGTCGACTCCTCGGACTCCACGCCCACCCGCAGCACCTGCGGCGGCAGCAGCCGTCCCGCGCCGGAAGCCACCGACGTACGCAGGAAACGGGAGAGCGCCGACCAGGGCTCCTCCTCCTGCCCCAGAGCCGTGCGCGCCTGCTCGGTCAGCCGGGAGGTCTCCTCCTCGGCGATCCGGCGCACCAGCACGTCCTTGCTCGGGAATCGGCGGTAGACCGTCCCGACGCCGACCCTGGCGCGACGGGCCACGTCCTCCATCGGCGCGCCGTACCCCAGCTCGCCGAACACCTCGCGTGCGGCGCGCAGTACATGCTCGAGATTGCGCTGCGCGTCCACACGCAGCGGCGCGGAGCGGCCGGCCACGCCCGATCCCGCCCGTCCGTTCCCGTCAGCCGCCGAACCCGGCGCGACAGCAGCCTGCCAATGCGAATCCTGAATGGTCATACATGTTCCCCCGGTCATGATGTCTCCCCCCGGAGACCTCCCCGCCCTGTCCGCCGGCGTGCCTAGTCCGGGCACCCCGACGAGGTACGAACATAGTTGAGCCAGGGTCAATTCAGAAGGGGGTAGTTCCGCACGGAGCGCCCCCCGATCGGAGCAAGGACCGGAACGTTCCCTATTACGCCCCCTCGCGCCACCCCCCTCATATGCCCTGACCTGCGCACCTTCCCCGCCACGCGGCCCCGCTCCCGCGCGCACTGGCGCAAAGCCTCCCGTCACACAATTTGCCGGGGCTGTGGACAAACGCCTGAGGCCGTTGCGTCATGGGATGGTGAAGGCCTCTAACTCCCGGGGGACGACCCCCGGCCCCCCGCCGGGAACGCGCATTCTCGTCATCGGCGGCGGCTACGTCGGGATGTACACGGCACTGCGGCTCCAGCAGAAGCTGAAACAGGAGCTCGCGCGGGGCGAGGTGGAGATCACCGTGATCACGCCCGATCCGTACATGACGTACCAGCCCTTTCTCCCGGAAGCGGCGGCCGGCTCCATCTCCCCCCGGCATGTCGTCGTTCCCCTGCGGCGCGTGCTCGACAAGTGCAAGATCCTCATCGGTGAGGCCAAGGCCGTCGACCACGCCAAGCGCACGGCGACGGTCACCACCCTCGCGACCGCCGAAGAGCGCACCGGGGCTGTGGAGATCACGTACGACGAACTCGTCATCGCGCCCGGATCGATCTCCCGTGCCCTGCCCATCCCCGGTCTCGCCGACCACGGCATCGGCTTCAAGACCGTCGAGGAAGCGATCGGCCTGCGCAACCACGTCATCGAGCAGATGGACATCGCCTCCTCCACCCGCGATCCCGCGATCCGTGACGCCGCACTCACCTTCGTCTTCGTCGGCGGGGGCTTCGCGGGCGTCGAGGCACTCGGCGAGCTGGAGGACATGGCCCGCTACACCGCGCGGTACTACCACAACGTCAAGGCCGACGACCTGAAGTGGATCCTCGTCGAGGCCAGCAACCGCATCCTCCCCGAGGTCGGCGAGGAGATGGGCAAGTACGCCGTCCGCGAGCTGCGTTCGCGCAATATCGACGTACGCCTCGAAACACGCCTGGACTCCTGCGAGGACCGCATCGCCGTCCTCAGCGACGGCAGCCGCTTTCCCACCCGCACCGTCGTGTGGACCGCGGGCGTCCAGCCGGCGCCACTCCTGGCCGCCACCGATCTGCCCCTCAACGAACGCGGCCGCCTCAGGTGCACCGCCCGGCTCACCGTCGTCGGCGTGGAGCACGCCTGGGCGGCCGGCGACGCCGCGGCCGTCCCCGACGTCACCGCTGGGGGCACCTCCCAGGCCGAAGGCTCTGGGGGAGAACCGGGCAAAGAATGCGCGCCCAACGCCCAGCACGCCGTGCGCCAGTCCAAGGTCCTTGCCGACAACATCGTGGCCTCGCTGCGCGGCGAACCCCTCAAGGAGTACGCCCACAAGTACGTCGGATCCGTCGCATCGCTCGGCCTCCACATGGGCGTCGCGCATGTCTACGGCCGCAAGCTCAAGGGCTATCCGGCCTGGCTGATGCACCGCGTGTACCACCTCAGCCGTGTGCCCACCTTCAACCGCAAGGCACGAGTGCTCGCCGAGTGGACCCTGGCCGGGCTCTTCAAGCGCGAGATCGTCTCCCTCGGCTCGCTGGAGCACCCGCGCGCGGAATTCGAACTCGCCGCGGGCGGCACCGGCAAACGCCCGGGGCACGGCCCTGACACTCCGTCGAAACACGCGCCGCACAGCGGTCCCGACAGCGGACCGCACAACCGACCGGGCAAGGGCCCCGGCGGGAAGTAGACAACAAGGACTGTCAGTCCGGTCGGTCACACTGGACGTGTGACCATAGGTGGGCTCACACCTGCACAGAGTGACCCTTGGCGACAACCATTGAGGCTAGAAAGTCAGTGAACTTCACGCGTTGGAGCGCAAGGCTCCCCGGTACGCAGCGTCGCGTCGCAGCGCGGAGGACCGACCACGGGATCTCCCCCGCCCAGCGAGGGGAAGGCTCCGTGCCCGCGGCCCGCGGCGAGTTTGAACAGCAGCCGGAGTCCCTGCCCGACGTCCCCGCGCTCGACGACTTCTCCGTACGGGAGATCCTCGGCCCTCTCCCCGCCCTGGTCGCCCTCGTCCACGGCCCCGAGCACCGCGTCGCGTATGTCAACGACGCCTATGCCGCTGCCTTCGGCCCCCGCCGGACGGGTGCCGCGGCGGCCGACGCCTGCCCCGAGCTCGACGAGCTCGGCCTGCTGCCGCTGATGGACCAGGTGCTGCGCAGCGGCAAGCCCCGTACGGTCAAGTCCCGCAAGGTGCGCGGGGGCGGCTCGTACACCGTCAGCTGCCTGCCCGCCGAGAGCCCGAAGGAAGGCGGCGGCGTCCTCGTCTTCGCCGCCGACGTGACCGACCACGCGGAGGCCGCCGAGCGGCTGCGCGCAAGCGAGCGCCGCCACCGCGAGACGGCTGTCACCCTCCAGCGATCCCTGCTCCCGCAGGAGTTGGAGCAGCCCGACGATCTGCGTATCGCCGCCACATACCAACCGGGCGGCACGGACGCCGCGGTCGGCGGCGACTGGTACGACGTCATCACGCTCGGCGCCGGACGCACCGCGCTCGTCATCGGCGATGTCATGGGCCGCGGTGTGCGCGCGGCCGCCGTCATGGGCCAGCTCCGCACCGCCGTTCGGGCCTATGCCCGCCTCGACCTGCCGCCGCACGAAGTGCTCCAGCTGCTCGACGGCCTGGCCTCCGAGATCGACGCCAGCCAGATCGCCACCTGCGTCTACGCCGTCCACGATCCGAACGAAGGCCGGCTCGTCTACGCATCGGCCGGCCACCTCCCGATCCTCGTGCGGGACGAGGACGGCACGGTCCGCCGCGCCGAGGACCCGACTGGCCCCCCGCTCGGCACGGGCGGCTGGCTCCACACCTCGGGCACCATCGCCCTGCCGCCCGGCTCCAGCGCCGTTCTCTATACGGACGGTCTGATCGAGCGGCGCGGCGAGGACATCGACGAGGGCGTGGCCGCGCTGGAGCGCGCGCTGTCCGGAGCGACCGGCGCCCCGCAGGTGGTCTGCGACCGGTTGATCCGCTCCCTGGGAGTGACCGCGGAACACGACGACGACGTGGCCGTACTGGTCGTCCAGCACCCCACGCGTACGGGCGCGTCGGCCGAGCTCTTCCACAACGCCGCCCTCGAACTGCTCGGCGGCGTCGAAGCGGCACCACGCGCGCGTGCCTTCGCTTCCGGTGTCCTGGCCTCCTGGCGCTTCTCGCCCGAGCTGCACGACCTGGGCGTGCTGGCCGCCAGCGAACTGGTCGCCAACTCCCTCCAGCACGGCACCCCGCCCATGCGCCTCAGACTCCGCCGCACCGACCGCCGCCTGATCATCGAGGTGACGGACGGCGACGATCACCTCCCGCGCCGCCGCCGCGCGGAAACGGAGGACGAGGCGGGCCGCGGGATTTCCATCGTCGCGACGATCGCCTCGTCCTGGGGCAGCCGCCGCACTCCGGGCGGCGGCAAAGCGGTGTGGTGCGAGTTCGCCCTGCCCGCTTAGGCGGCGGCTTCGAGCTGCTCGGAAGGCTTGTGCTGGGCCACGACCCGCGACCTCGACACGAGAGACGGCTTGTCCTGTACGGCGGTCAGCTGCCTGCCCAGCCGCAGCGCCAGCACGCTGATACCGAGTGAGAACAGCACGAAGGTCACGATGTACGGACCGTGCAGCGCGGCCCCCATGGGCCCGCCCACGGCCGGACCGACCGCCAGCGCGAGCTGCTTGACCAGGGCGAATGCGGAGTTGTACTGCCCGACCATCGCCTCCGGCGCCAGGTCGGCGACAAGCGGCGCGACGGTCGGCGACAGCATCGCCTCACCGAGCCCGAACATGCCGTACGCCGAGATGAACGCGGCCGTCGCCATCGCCTGGCTCCCGTGCCCGAGGCCCGCGTACCCCGCGGTGATCCACGCGAGGGTCCAGATCAGCCCGACGGCCGCGATCACGCGCGTACGGCTGCGGCGCTCGACGAACTTCAGCACCACGAACTGCGCGACCACGATCACCGCGGTATTGGCGGCCAGTGCCGTCCCGAGCGTCGCGGGCTGGATCCCGGCGGCCTCGGTTCCGTACGCGGCAAGACCCGATTCGAACTGTCCGTAGCAGGCGAAGAAGAGGACGAACCCGAGCACGCACAGCTGCACCATCGCCCGGTGCCCAAAGACGGCGCGCATCCCGCCCCTGGCCTTGGCCTCGGTGTTCGCGGGCCGTGCCTCCTGGAGCGCGAGCGAGCGCGGCAGCCGCACGGTGAGCACGATGCCCGCCAGCACCAGGAACATCACGGCCTCGATGCCGAACAGCAGGGTGAAGCTGCCCGGGCGGCTCTCGTCGACGATGTGCCCGCCGATCAGCCCGCCGATGCCGAGCCCCAGGTTCTGCAGAAAGAACTGCATGGCGAAGGCACGCGTACGGGTGGAGGTGTCCGAGCACCAGACGATCATCGTGGCGAGGGCGGGCTGCATCACGGCCGTACCGGCCCCGAGCAGCGCGGCGGACAGGACGACGGTCGGCACGTTCGCCGACAGCCCCATGGACGCCGCCCCCACGGAGGCGAGTACTGCGGCCCCGATCAGCACGGGCAGCGGCCCGCGCCGGTCGATGACACGCCCGGTAAAGGGCAGGGCGACGAGCGCGGCCATCGCAAAGACCGCGAGGACGACCCCCGCCGTCGTCGCGCCCAGATCCCGCACCTGCGCCACATAGACGTAGAGATACGGAACGGTGAAGCCGAGTCCGAACGCGCTCAGCGCGTTCCCCGTCTGAATCCGGCGCATCGCAGCGCCCATCGCCCTGGTCACACTCACCTGCCTCGAGGTCTTGATCGTGCTGGTCATCTTGGAGCTGAAGGGCTGAAGTCTGAAGACTTCAACACTAAAGTTAGATCCTGAACAATACACATCGAAGGACTTCAAGGCCAACTCCGCCGTGCGATACTTCAGCCCATGCCAACCGAGACCCCAGAGGGCCCAGGCCCCGAGGTGCCCGGCCCCGCCCTCCAGGAGCCGAGCCTCGACGAACAGATCGCGGCCTATCAGCGCGAGTTCGGTGACCTGGACCCGCAGGTCGAGAAGGTCGTCTCGGCCCTGGGCCGCCTCAACCGCCGGATGAACGTCGCCTACGGCCGCCAGGTCGCCGACCTCGGTATCAGCAGCGCCGAGTGGGAAGTCCTCAAGACCCTGGTCCTCGCGGGCTCCCCCTACCGGATGGGCCCGGGCGAGCTCGCCAAGCGACTGGGCCTCACGCCGGCCGCGATGACCCATCGCATCGACCGCATGGCGGCCGAGGGCCTGGTCACGCGCGACCGCGACGAGAACAACCGGGTGCGCGTCATCGTGGAGCTGACGGACGAGGGCCGTACGAAGTGGCAGCAGGCGATGCGCATGGCCACGGACTTCGAGGAGGACCTGCTCCGGGACCTCTCGGCGGAAGAGCGGGGCGTGCTGGGCGAGCTCTTGATCCGTGTCCTGCGCCGCGTCGAACACGCCCAGCCGGATGCCGGCGGCAGGCTCACCGACCTGGACTAGAACGCTGGTCGGCGCCCTGAGGGCTGGAGTTGACACACCCTTCACCAGTCCGTAAAGTTCTTCGAGTTGTCACGGGGCCGGAACGGTTCTGCGACAGCCACTCCCGCCGCGAACGCGGCAACCCAACTCAGCACGATCTCCCAGCCGGGAACGAATTTCGGCATGCCGAAATTCATTTCGAAGACTCGATTATGAGTCGCCTGAGAAATCCGCTAGAGTTTGGGCGTCGGAACGGCCCAACGGCCGGAATGACAACCCGAGTTCGACCGGGAATCAGGCCCGAAAGGATCTGATAGAGTCGGAATCGCCGGAAAGCCGAAAGGCCGGAAAGCGAGCCCCGCCGACGGGGAATCGGACACGAAAGAGTCTGATAGAGTCGGAAACGCAAGACCGAAGGGAAGCGCCCGGGAGGAAAGCCCGTGAGGGTGAGTACGAAGGAAGCGTCCGTTCCTTGAGAACTCAACAGCGTGCCAAAAGTCAACGCCAGATTGACAACCCCGGCCCATTTCGGTGGGTTGAGGTTCCTTTGAAAGTCCTGTCGGTCCTTTGTGGCGGGCAGGCAATGACACAGCGAGGACGCTGTGGACGATCGGTCTTATTCCGACCGGTCGTCCCGCTCTTGTGGTGTTCGACCCGATTACGGGTAAACATTCATGGAGAGTTTGATCCTGGCTCAGGACGAACGCTGGCGGCGTGCTTAACACATGCAAGTCGAACGATGAAGCCCTTCGGGGTGGATTAGTGGCGAACGGGTGAGTAACACGTGGGCAATCTGCCCTTCACTCTGGGACAAGCCCTGGAAACGGGGTCTAATACCGGATACCACCTCCCGAGGCATCTTGGGGGTTGAAAGCTCCGGCGGTGAAGGATGAGCCCGCGGCCTATCAGCTTGTTGGTGGGGTGATGGCCTACCAAGGCGACGACGGGTAGCCGGCCTGAGAGGGCGACCGGCCACACTGGGACTGAGACACGGCCCAGACTCCTACGGGAGGCAGCAGTGGGGAATATTGCACAATGGGCGAAAGCCTGATGCAGCGACGCCGCGTGAGGGATGACGGCCTTCGGGTTGTAAACCTCTTTCAGCAGGGAAGAAGCGCAAGTGACGGTACCTGCAGAAGAAGCGCCGGCTAACTACGTGCCAGCAGCCGCGGTAATACGTAGGGCGCAAGCGTTGTCCGGAATTATTGGGCGTAAAGAGCTCGTAGGCGGCTTGTCACGTCGGATGTGAAAGCCCGGGGCTTAACCCCGGGTCTGCATTCGATACGGGCTAGCTAGAGTGTGGTAGGGGAGATCGGAATTCCTGGTGTAGCGGTGAAATGCGCAGATATCAGGAGGAACACCGGTGGCGAAGGCGGATCTCTGGGCCATTACTGACGCTGAGGAGCGAAAGCGTGGGGAGCGAACAGGATTAGATACCCTGGTAGTCCACGCCGTAAACGTTGGGAACTAGGTGTTGGCGACATTCCACGTCGTCGGTGCCGCAGCTAACGCATTAAGTTCCCCGCCTGGGGAGTACGGCCGCAAGGCTAAAACTCAAAGGAATTGACGGGGGCCCGCACAAGCAGCGGAGCATGTGGCTTAATTCGACGCAACGCGAAGAACCTTACCAAGGCTTGACATATACCGGAAAGCATCAGAGATGGTGCCCCCCTTGTGGTCGGTATACAGGTGGTGCATGGCTGTCGTCAGCTCGTGTCGTGAGATGTTGGGTTAAGTCCCGCAACGAGCGCAACCCTTGTTCTGTGTTGCCAGCATGCCCTTCGGGGTGATGGGGACTCACAGGAGACTGCCGGGGTCAACTCGGAGGAAGGTGGGGACGACGTCAAGTCATCATGCCCCTTATGTCTTGGGCTGCACACGTGCTACAATGGCCGGTACAAAGAGCTGCGATGCCGCGAGGCGGAGCGAATCTCAAAAAGCCGGTCTCAGTTCGGATTGGGGTCTGCAACTCGACCCCATGAAGTCGGAGTTGCTAGTAATCGCAGATCAGCATTGCTGCGGTGAATACGTTCCCGGGCCTTGTACACACCGCCCGTCACGTCACGAAAGTCGGTAACACCCGAAGCCGGTGGCCCAACCCCTTGTGGGAGGGAGCTGTCGAAGGTGGGACTGGCGATTGGGACGAAGTCGTAACAAGGTAGCCGTACCGGAAGGTGCGGCTGGATCACCTCCTTTCTAAGGAGCACTTCTCACCAGACCCCGGTCTGGTCAGAGGCCAGTACATCGGCGTACGTCCGATGCTGGTTGCTCATGGGTGGAACGTTGACTATTCGGCACGATGAGTTGGGATCACTAGTACTGCTTCGGCGTGGAACGTGACTTCTTGACTGGTCGTGCCGGGCGCGCTGTTGGGTGTCTGAGGGTACGGACTGAAACGTCTGGACCTTCGCGATGCCGGCCCCAGTGAACTCGTTGCTTGTCGACGGGGTGGTGGGTGGCTGGTCGTTGCTTGAGAACTGCACAGTGGACGCGAGCATCTGTGGCCAAGTTTTTAAGGGCGCACGGTGGATGCCTTGGCACCAGGAACCGATGAAGGACGTGGGAGGCCACGATAGTCCCCGGGGAGCCGTCAACCAGGCTTTGATCCGGGGGTTTCCGAATGGGGAAACCCGGCAGTCGTCATGGGCTGTCACCCGCTGCTGAACACATAGGCAGTGTGGAGGGAACGAGGGGAAGTGAAACATCTCAGTACCCTCAGGAAGAGAAAACAACCGTGATTCCGGGAGTAGTGGCGAGCGAAACCGGATGAGGCCAAACCGTATGCGTGTGATACCCGGCAGGGGTTGCGCATACGGGGTTGTGGGATCTCTTTGTCATCGTCTGCCGGCGATGAGACGAGTCAGAAACCGTTGATGTAGGCGAAGGACATGCGAAAGGTCCGGCGTAGAGGGTAAGACCCCCGTAGCTGAAACATCAGCGGCTCGTTTAAGAGACACCCAAGTAGCACGGGGCCCGAGAAATCCCGTGTGAATCTGGCGGGACCACCCGTTAAGCCTAAATATTCCCTGGTGACCGATAGCGGATAGTACCGTGAGGGAATGGTGAAAAGTACCGCGGGAGCGGAGTGAAATAGTACCTGAAACCGTGTGCCTACAAGCCGTGGGAGCGTCGCGCGCAGAGTTTACTCTGTGCGTCGTGACTGCGTGCCTTTTGAAGAATGAGCCTGCGAGTTTGCGGTGTGTTGCGAGGTTAACCCGTGTGGGGAAGCCGTAGCGAAAGCGAGTCCGAACAGGGCGGTTTAGTAGCGCGCTCAAGACCCGAAGCGGAGTGATCTAGCCATGGGCAGGTTGAAGCGGAGGTAAGACTTCGTGGAGGACCGAACCCACCAGGGTTGAAAACCTGGGGGATGACCTGTGGTTAGGGGTGAAAGGCCAATCAAACTCCGTGATAGCTGGTTCTCCCCGAAATGCATTTAGGTGCAGCGTCGTGTGTTTCTTGCCGGAGGTAGAGCACTGGATAGGCGATGGGCCCTACCGGGTTACTGACCTTAGCCAAACTCCGAATGCCGGTAAGTGAGAGCGCGGCAGTGAGACTGTGGGGGATAAGCTCCATGGTCGAGAGGGAAACAGCCCAGAGCATCGACTAAGGCCCCTAAGCGTACGCTAAGTGGGAAAGGATGTGGAGTCGCAGAGACAACCAGGAGGTTGGCTTAGAAGCAGCCACCCTTGAAAGAGTGCGTAATAGCTCACTGGTCAAGTGATTCCGCGCCGACAATGTAGCGGGGCTCAAGCGTACCGCCGAAGTCGTGTCATTCCAGCATGAGGGCCAACGCCCGCTGGGATGGGTAGGGGAGCGTCGTGTGCCGGGTGAAGCCGCCGCGTAAGCGAGTGGTGGACGGTTCACGAGTGAGAATGCAGGCATGAGTAGCGATACACACGTGAGAAACGTGTGCGCCGATTGACTAAGGGTTCCTGGGTCAAGCTGATCTGCCCAGGGTAAGTCGGGACCTAAGGCGAGGCCGACAGGCGTAGTCGATGGACAACCGGTTGATATTCCGGTACCCGCTTTGAAACGCCCAGTATCGAGCCCATTAATGCTAAGGCCGTGAAGCCGCCCCGGAGCCTTCGGGCAAAGGGGAGTGGTGGAGCCGCCGAACCGAGGTGGTAGTAGGTAAGCGATGGGGTGACGCAGGAAGGTAGTCCAGCCCGGGCGGTGGTTGTCCCGGGGTAAGGGTGTAGGCCGTGTGATAGGCAAATCCGTCACACATTGAGGCTGAGACCTGATGCCGAGCCGATTGTGGTGAAGTGGATGATCCTATGCTGTCGAGAAAAGCCTCTAGCGAGTTTCATGGCGGCCCGTACCCTAAACCGACTCAGGTGGTCAGGTAGAGAATACCGAGGCGTTCGGGTGAACTATGGTTAAGGAACTCGGCAAAATGCCCCCGTAACTTCGGGAGAAGGGGGCCATCACTGGTGATCTGTCTTGCACAGTGAGCTGGGGGTGGCCGCAGAGACCAGCGAGAAGCGACTGTTTACTAAAAACACAGGTCCGTGCGAAGCCGTAAGGCGATGTATACGGACTGACGCCTGCCCGGTGCTGGAACGTTAAGGGGACCGGTTAGTCACATTTCGGTGTGGCGAAGCTGAGAACTTAAGCGCCAGTAAACGGCGGTGGTAACTATAACCATCCTAAGGTAGCGAAATTCCTTGTCGGGTAAGTTCCGACCTGCACGAATGGCGTAACGACTTCTCGACTGTCTCAACCATAGGCCCGGTGAAATTGCACTACGAGTAAAGATGCTCGTTTCGCGCAGCAGGACGGAAAGACCCCGGGACCTTTACTACAGTTTGATATTGGTGTTCGGTTCGGCTTGTGTAGGATAGGTGGGAGACTGTGAAGCTTGGACGCCAGTTCAGGTGGAGTCGTCGTTGAAATACCACTCTGGTCGTGCTGGATGTCTAACCTGGGTCCGTGATCCGGATCAGGGACAGTGTCTGATGGGTAGTTTAACTGGGGCGGTTGCCTCCCAAAGGGTAACGGAGGCGCCCAAAGGTTCCCTCAGCCTGGTTGGCAATCAGGTGTTGAGTGTAAGTGCACAAGGGAGCTTGACTGTGAGACCGACGGGTCGAGCAGGGACGAAAGTCGGGACTAGTGATCCGGCGGTGGCTTGTGGAAGCGCCGTCGCTCAACGGATAAAAGGTACCCCGGGGATAACAGGCTGATCTTCCCCAAGAGTCCATATCGACGGGATGGTTTGGCACCTCGATGTCGGCTCGTCGCATCCTGGGGCTGGAGTCGGTCCCAAGGGTTGGGCTGTTCGCCCATTAAAGCGGTACGCGAGCTGGGTTTAGAACGTCGTGAGACAGTTCGGTCCCTATCCGCTGTGCGCGTAGGAGTCTTGAGAAGGGCTGTCCCTAGTACGAGAGGACCGGGACGGACGAACCTCTGGTGTGCCAGTTGTCCTGCCAAGGGCATGGCTGGTTGGCTACGTTCGGAAAGGATAACCGCTGAAAGCATCTAAGCGGGAAGCCTGCTTCGAGATGAGGACTCCCACCCCCTTTGAGGGGTTAAGGCTCCCAGTAGACGACTGGGTTGATAGGCCAGATGTGGAAGCCCCGCAAGGGGTGGAGCTGACTGGTACTAATAGGCCGAGGGCTTGTCCTCAGTTGCTCGCGTCCACTGTGTCAGTTCTGAAGTAACGAACTGTCGAGTCCCCCCACGGTCACAGGGGGATTCCGGAATCGATATCTTCACAGTGTTTCGGTGGTCATTGCGTTAGGGAAACGCCCGGTTACATTCCGAACCCGGAAGCTAAGCCTTTCAGCGCCGATGGTACTGCAGGGGGGACCCTGTGGGAGAGTAGGACGCCGCCGAACAATTTTTAGCCTCAACCCCCGGACTCTGTCCGGGGGTTGAGGCATTTTTGCGTTCAGGGCCCGATTGTCCCTCTGTCCCCTGTCTCTCGCGGCGATACCGCGTTGCTCAGCGGCGGGCGGCGCCGTCAGTATCGGGGGATGGACTATGTGATTCGACCCGTAGGCGCCGAGGAGTGGGCCAAGGCCCGGGAGCTCCGGCTCTCCGCCCTGCAGGACCCCGCCGCGCCCATCGCCTTTCTGGAGACGTACGAGCAGGCCGTCGAGCGGCCCGACGGGTTCTGGCAGGACCGAACGGCGACCGCTGCGGAAGGGGTCGTGGCGCAGCAGTTCATCGCCGAGGCGCCGGACGGGCGGTGGGACGGGACGCTCACCGCGCTCGTCGAACGGCCCGCCGGCGAGGTGCGGTTCGGGGAGGCCGCGAAGACCGACCAGACGCATCTGGTCGGTGTGTTCGTACGGCCCGAGGCGCGGGGGGCGGGGGTGGCGGATGCGCTGTTCCGGGCCGCTCTGGACTGGTCGTGGGAACTTGCCGGGCCGCCGGTGAAGCGGGTGCGGCTGTACGTGCACGAGCGCAATGAGCGGGCTGCGGCGTTCTACCGGCGGTTCGGGTTTGTGGCGAGCGGGGACTCCGTGCCCGTGCCGGGCGATGACACGGCACGGGAGCTGGAGCTGGAGATCCTGCGGTAGGAGGCCGCGGACGGCGGCTACTGCGGGAGCGGCTCCGGCCAGCGTGCGCGGGCCTGTTCGGCGGAGCGGAGCAGGACCAGGGTCGGAAGTCCCTGGTCCTGACCGGTTGCCAGCAGCTCCGGCAGCCGGGGAAGCGGAGCCACCGCTGCGACGTCGTCGAGGACGAGCGTCATTGGTGGGTCGAGCCGACCGTCGGATGACCGTGCGGCCATGCGGCGGCCGTGCTCGACCACGTCTGAAGCCAGTGCGGTGAGCAGTGGCATCGCGCCTGGGTGGGTTCTGGGGTCCTCGATGGACTCACCCACCAGATAGAGCGTGCCCCCTTCGTTTACGAATGATTCCAAGCTGAGCGAATCCGCTCGGTTCGGGGTGCACGCCTCGCGGATGTGGATCGAGGAGAGGGACGAGAGGGCGCGTACGACCAACTGCTGGGCGATTTCCCGGCGTTCGGGGTGGGCGGTGAGCGCGGACTCCAGGAGGCCTGCGAGACCGGAGGTGGCCTTGGGGTGCGTACGGAGGATGCGTACGGCGTCATGGGCGCTGCCGCCCTGGGCCCAGCGGTGGAGCTGTTTGAACGGGCGTCCGTCCACGGCCGCGGCGTGGAGCCAGCAGCGCAGGAGCGTTTCGGCAGCGTCGGCCATGGCGGCGTCGAGGAGGGCGCGGGGACGTACGGGGGCGAGGAGGGCGGTGGCGCGTTCCTGTGCCGTGGCGGGGTCCTCGCAGTGCGCGGTGGGGGACCAGTGGAGGCGGGCCGGGGTGTCGCACAGGTGCCCGGGGTCGTAGACGAGGACGGGGCCGAGCTTGGCCCGGGCGTCCTTGGTCTCGGCCCAGACGGTGGGGTCGGAGGTGACGACGAGGGCGGGGCCTTGGGCGTCGAGGACGGCCTGGACGGTTGAGGGGCGGCGGGTCGCGGGGTCACCGTAGAGGAGTCGGGCGGGGCGGGTGGTGCGGGGGGCGGGAACGTTGGTACCTGTGGCCGTCCCGGTGCCGGGGCTGGGGGCGTGGGGGTTCCGCCCGCTCGCCCCTTGCTCGGCAGGAGAGTCGGGGCCTGCGGCCCCGTGGGGCGGGCTCACGGCTGCGCCGCTGCCCCCACCGGCGGGCCACCCGGTGTCGCCGGGTGCCCCCGGGCCGCGCTGCTCGGCGGTGCCCGCGTACGCCTCCGTGCGTGCGCCGTGGGTCCCCGACTGGGCGTGCGCGCCGGGCTGTTGGGGGTTGCCTGTGTTTGGGCCCGCGGCTTCGCCGCCGACCGCGGTGGGGGCGCCGGGTTGTTGGGCGCTGCCCGCATACGCGTCCCTCGCCGCGGGCCGGCCGGGGGCCGGGGTCGCGTACGCGCCGCTGCTGCCCGTGTCCTGCTCCCACCCCGCCCCGCTCCGCTCGCCGTGTCTCGACTCCGGCCGGGGGGCAGGCTGTTGGGCGTAGCCCCCGTACGCGCCGCTCGCACGGTCGCTGCCCGCCGTCTTCGACCGGCGGACCGCGCGCCAGCGTGCCAGCGTGCCCAGGGTGAAGATCGTGAGGACCACAAGGATCATCAGCTCGCCGATCGCCAGGCCCCAGAACAACCCGTAGCCCGAGAGCTCCGCCGGCGGGGTCTCCGGCCACGCCGAGGCGAGGTCGTGCGGTTTGGACGCCAGCGCGCGCATCGCGAGTGGCGTGTTCGTGAAGGCGACGCCCGTCGGCCACGCGCCGTGGGACAGAACGCCCGCCAGGCCGGTGGCCGTCCAGACCAGCAGTGTCAGGCCGAGCAGGAAGGCGAGCAGGCCGACCAACAGGCCGTCCGGGATGCCTCGTTCCTCCTCGGGCCGGTATCGGCGGTCGCGCATGTCATGCCACCGTCGACTCGGAGGACTCGTCCAGCTGCTGCTGCCGCTCGATCAGGGCCGCGCGCTGCTCCGCCTCCCATTCCGCGGCCGCCACGTCCTCGGGCAACGCAGGCCCCGACGACTCCGTCATCGCCCGGTCGGTGAAGACGAGTGGTCGCTCCGCCTCCGTCACCAGGTGTTTGACCACCTGGACATTGCCGTTGACGTCCCAGACCGCGATACCCGGGGTCAGGGTCGGGATGATTTCCACGGCCCAGCGGGGAAGCCCCAGGACGCGGCCCGTCGCTCTCGCCTCGTCCGCCTTCTGGGCGTAGATCGTCCTCGTGGACGCCATCTTGAGGATGGCCGCCGCTTCCCTCGCGGCCGCGCCGTCCACCACGTCCGAGAGGTGGTGGACGACCGCGACGAAGGAGAGACCCAGTCGGCGGCCGAACTTCAGCAGCCGCTGGAAGAGCTGGGCCACGAACGGCGAGTTGATGATGTGCCACGCCTCCTCGACCAGGAAGATCCGCTTCTTCCGGTCCGGACGGATCCACGTGTGTTCGAGCCACACTCCCACGATCGCCATCAGGATCGGCATCGCGATGGAGTTCCGGTCGATGTGGGAGAGGTCGAAGACGATCAGTGGCGCGTCCAGGTCGATGCCGACCGTCGTCGGGCCGTCGAACATCCCCCGCAGGTCACCGTCGACCAGCCGGTCCAGTACGAGCGCGACATCCAGGCCCCAGGCCCGTACGTCGTCTATGTCGACGTTCATCGCCTCCGCCGACTCCGGCTCCGGGTGGCGCAGCTGGTCCACGATGTCGGTCAGCACCGGCTGACGTTCGAGGATCGTCTCGTTGACGTAAGCGTGCGCCACCTTCAGTGCGAAGCCGGAGCGCTCGTCCAGGCCGTGCCCCATCGCGACCTCGATGATCGTCCTCAGGAGCGCCAGCTGGCCGGTCGTCGTGATCGCCGGGTCCAGCGGGTTGAGGCGGATGCCGCCGTCCAGCGCCGTCATCGGGTCGAGCCGGATGGGAGTTATCCCCAGCTCCTGGGCGATGAGATTCCACTCGCCCACCCCGTCCTCGCCCTGCGCGTCCAGCACGACCACCTGACGGTCGCGGAAGCGCAACTGCCGCAGGACGTATGTCTTCTCGAGGGCCGACTTGCCGTTTCCGGACTCGCCGAGGACCAGCCAGTGGGGGGCCGGCAACTGCTGGCCGTAGAGCTGGAAGGGGTCGTAGATATAGCCCTTTCCGCTGTACACCTCACGGCCGATGATCACGCCCGAGTCGCCGAGGCCCGGAGCTGCGGTGGGCAGGTACACGGCCTGCGCCTGGCCCGTAGACGTACGCACCGGCAGGCGGGTCGACTCCACCTTCCCGAAGAGGAAGGAGGTGAAGGCATCCGTGAAGACGGACAGCGGATCTCGCATGGCGGACTGCCCTCTCGTTCAGCGTCGGATGCCGGTCGCGAACGGCAAGGTGTTCACAAAGGCACGGTGGTGCTCGCGGTCGCACCACTCCAGCTTGAGATACGACTTGCCGGCCGATGCCCTGATCGTCCGCTTGTCGCGTGCCAGCGCCTCCGGCGACCGCGAAGACACTGTGATGTACCCGACAAGATTGACACCTGCCGCACCGCTGGCGAGATCTTCACCCCTCTGGTCGAGCCGACCGTGCGCGGCGATGTCGCGCGGGTCGACGGTCCGGTTCATCTTGGCGGCGCGGCTCGCGTCCGCTTCGTCGTTCGTCTTCTCGGTGAGCATCCGCTCGATGGCGACCTCGGTGGGCTCCAGGTCCATGCAGACCGCGACCGTACGGATCACATCGGGGGTGTGAACGAGCAGCGGGGCCAGGAAGTTCACGCCGACCGGGGTCATCGGCCACTCCTTCACCCAGGCGGTGGAGTGGCACCAGGGCGCGCGGGTGGAGGACTCGCGGGTCTTCGCCTGGAGGTAGGTGGGCTGCATGGCGTCGAGCTCGGCGGGCCAGGCGTTCCGCTTCGTCATCGCCTGGATGTGGTCGATGGGGTGGTCGGGGTCGTACATCGAGTGGACGAGCGAGGCGAGCCGGCCCTGGCCGAGCGGCTGGCGGACCCGGATGTCGGCCTCCGCGAGGCGGGCGCAGATGTCGGTGAGCTCGCGGGCCATGACGACGGCGAGACCGGCGTCCTTGTCCAGCTTGCGCGCCGTCGAACCGGTGGAGTGCCCGGCGGCACGGGCCATGGCATGGGCCTCGGCGGCCAGTTCGCGGGAGTAGTGCATGCAGGCGACGAGATACGCGCGGTGCTGCTCGCTCGACGTCGACACCATGGACTGGAGCTGGTCGTACGAATCACGCAGCCAGCCGGGCGACTGCTGGTCGCCACGCTGGGCGACGTCCTTGGCGTGCGCGTCGGGGTCGGCCGGCAGGGTGCGGGCGAGCATCTGAAGGCGGGTCACGAAGCCGTCGCCGTTGGCCACATGCTTGAGGAGCGTGCCGAAACGGTCGACCAGGGCCTCTTGGTCCTCGCTGTCGCGCAGTCCGACGCCCGGGCCCTCGATCTCGATGGCGGCGGTGACGGTACGGCGGTCGGCGTGCAGCAGCACGGCGATCTCGTCGGGGCCGAAGGGGGCGGCGAGCCAGTTGATCCGGCCGATGCCGGGGGGCGGGCCGATCTCGATCTCACGGCCGTCGAGGCGGATGCCCGCCTCCGCGGCGGAGGAACGGTAGAGGGTGCCCCGGCGCAGGGTGCGCTTGTAGCTGCGGTTGATCTCGAACCACTTGTAGAAGGTGCGGTGCTTGTACGGCACGTACACGGCGGCGAGAGCGAGGAGCGGGAAGCCCATCAGCAGCACGATCCGCAGGGACAGGACGGGGACCAGCAGCCCGCTCATCATGCCGAGGAACGCGCCGGCGATGATCAGGGCGATCTCGCCGGTCTCGCGGTTCTTGCCGACGATCGCGTTCGGCCGGGCCCGGCCGATCAGATACGTACGGCGGGGCGTGATCGGTTGGGACTGGGTCGTCAACGCCCTCCACCTCCTGTGCTCTTGCGGTTGCTGTGCGGGGTGCTGGTGCTGGGACTGCTGCTACGGGGCGGGGGCGCGGCGGAGGGGACAGATCCGCCGCCGCCTCCCCCTGAGGAGGGCCGGCTGCTGTGGGCGGCCACGCCGCCGCTGATGGGGTTGGCGGGGCGTGGGGCGCTGTTGCCGCCTCCGTCGCCGGCGCGCTGGTTGCCGCGGCTGCTGTGGGTCTTGATGCCCTGGGAGACAAG
This sequence comes from Streptomyces sp. NBC_00322, assembly GCF_036147535.1. NCBI lineage: Bacteria > Bacillati > Actinomycetota > Actinomycetes > Kitasatosporales > Streptomycetaceae > Streptomyces > Streptomyces sp. NBC_00322. The sequence continues at coordinate 4,760,866 of NZ_CP108019.1, forward strand.
GGCGGCGGGGGAACTGATGACGGCGGCCGCGGCGTTCTCGGCGCCGCTCTGGAAGCGGTTGTTGCGGGAGGCGACGATCTCGTCGCCGAAGCCGGGCACGAAGCGGTAGATCATCGCCGAGGCGAAGATGGCGAGCAGGATGATCGCCAGCCCCGAGACGACGGCCGAGAAGGAATCGGGGCCCTTGTCGGCGGAGAGCGCGCCCGCGAGTCCGAGGACGATCGCGATGACGGGCTTGACCAGAATGATCGCGATCATGATCCCGGCCCAGCGGCGGACGTGGCCCCACATGTTCTTGTCGACGAGCCCGGCGTAGACGACGACTCCGAGGAGCGCGCCGATGTAGAGCAGGACCGCGCGGATGAACAGCTCGAGGTAGAGAACACCCGCGGCGAGGATCGTGACGAGCGAGACGACGATCAGCATGATCGGCCCGCCGCCGATGTCGTTGCCCTTCTTCAGAGCGGCGGAGAAGTTCCCGAAGAACATGTCCGTCTGACCGCTGGTACCGCCTGCGATGACCTCGGTGACTCCGTCGGTGGCGGAGACGAGGGTGTAGAGGATCAGCGGGGTGAAGGCGGAGGCGAGGACGGTGAGCCAGAGGAAGCCGATGGCTTCGGAGATGGCGGTGGTGAGGGGGACGCCGCGGATGGCGCGCTTGGCGACGGCGAGGAGCCACAGGACGAGGGTGAGGATGGTGGCGGCGGCGAAGACGATGGCGTACTGGGAGAGGAACGCGGTGTTGGTGAAGTCGACGGTCGCGGTGGACTTCACGGCCTTGGAGAGGGTGTCGACGGTCCAGACGGCGGCGTCGGCGCAGCCGCGGGCGAGGGAGGCGAGGGGGTCGAGGGCGTCGGCGGGGTCGGTGGGGCCGGTACGGGGGGCGCCGCCGGGTTCGCCCTTGTCGCAGTAGTCCCTCGCGGGGCCGCGGATGAGGTCGCAGGGGTCGTTGCTCTTGCCAGGCGTTGGCGTTGGCGTGGGCGCCGCGAAGGCGCGGGTCGCGAGTAGGACGGCGGCGGCCTGGAGGCCGGTCACTGCGGCTGTGATCGCGAGGGCACGACGTCGACTATCGGGCATACGTGAACCCTCCGAACTGCTGCACGGCGTCGGCCATCTCCTTGGCGCCGGACGCGGCCTGGTCACGGCCCACGGGTACGGGTCCGTCCTTCTGCGTGAAGTCGGTGATCTTCCAGTCCCCGTTGACCCACTTCAGCTCAAAGGTGTTGGTGTACCAACTCTCCGAGACGGGGTTCGTGGAGCCCTCGCCGGCGAGACCGAAGAGGGCGGAGTACCAGACGGAGACGGTCGCCTTGTCGGCGCCGAAGTTCTCCACCTTTGAACCGACGGGGTTGAAGCGCGTGATGAAGGTCATCCCGGCCGGGGCCGTGCCATCTGGCTTCAGCCCGATGCTGGTGAGGAACTTCGTACCGGAGTAGACCTTGTCCAGGTCACCACGGCGGGCGGCGGCGACCTCGGGCGCGTAGACAGCGTTCACGATCTCGTCGCGGCGGGCCTTGTTGAACATACCGTCAGAGCCCAGCGCCACCGCGTAATTCGCCGCCGCGCTCTGCGCCCCCTGCTCATCCTTCGCATACCCCGACGGAATCCCCCCGGCCTTCCCCTTCACCGGCTTCACCCCCGTCGCCGCCGTCGGCTCAGCCCCCGGCCCCGCCGCCTCCGTGCCGTTGCCCGACGCGGCGTCATCGCCTCCGCCCCGGTTGGCGAACGCGATCGCCGCGATCAGCAGCACCACCACACCCACGACCGTGATCAGGGAGCGTGAGTTCCGCACAGGCTTGCGCGCGCCGCCGTAGACGTCCGCGTCGCCGCCGCCGGGGAGTCTGGTGCGGGTCTGGCCCGATCCGCCGAAGCTCTCGTCCGGGCGGCCTCCCGGCTCGCCGCCGTGGCCGTGCTCGTCGCCGAGGCTCATCTGGCGTACGCCCCCTCAACCGTTTGCAGTTCCGCGAAGTACGACGGGCGGTACGACGCGTGGTCCGACACGTAGTACGACGGTAGTCGTGCTGCTTCCCGCGTGGGCGTGGTGTGGTGACTCGACATCAGGGAGACGCAACCTCAAAGGGTGGGCCCGGGCACGCCCGGAGAGGACGGCGGGCGGCTAGACAGCCATCCCGTACACGATGGTGAACAAGGTCCCCAGTGACCCGATGATGAAGACGCCGGTCAGTCCGGCGACGATCAGGCCTTTGCCCTGCTCCGCGCTGAAAGTGTCGCGCAGCGCCGTCGCTCCGATGCGCTGTTTGGCCGCGCCCCAGATCGCGATGCCGAGGCACAGAAGGATGGCCACGGCCATCACGACCTCGATCATCACTCGAGCTTCGTTCCCCAGGCTCCCGAAAGGTCCCCAGTTCGGGGCGATTCCGCCGATGATGGTGGTGATGTCGCCCTTTTCGGCTGCCAGGATCATGTAACTCACCGCCCCTGTTGGGTTGTTCAGTGCCCTTGCCCCTCGGCATGGGCCGTCGTTCTATCTTCGCTGATGAAATCGCCCGCGTAAGCCGACTTGGCCGGTCTCTTTGCCCGATCTCCGAACGGATGACCGATCCTGCCGTCTTGACCTGTGACGGGCACGGGACCGGTTCGATGCGAGGGAGTGCGTATGGTCACTCTGTGTATCACGGAGGGTGACTCCGGGCAATGACTGTCGTTGTTGCACCTTGGGGCGGTGTGGGTCGCGGCCGAGCACAAGGGAGCGCACTCAGGGGGTTGCGGGGCGCTGTCCGTCCAGCTCCGCGAAATGGTCGAACTCGCCCGCTCGGACGCCGAGTACGAAGGCGTCCGTGGGGACGTCAGCCACGGTTCCCTTTGAGGGCGCGTGCCAGGGCCGCGACGGCGGGCTGGGGTGGTGCTGAGTATCGCCCCGCTTCCGGAGATCCCGCTGCCCTTCAAAGGCGGGCTCAGCCCGCCCTGCGCGGAAGCCGAGCGCGGGCGGGGGCTGTACCTCGTGGAGCTGTGTCCGGACAGCTGGGGTGCCTGTCCGCTCCAGCAGGGCGGCAAGCTTCTGTGGGTGGAATGCGTGCGGGAAGAGGATTGTCAGTGGGGCTGAGTTCAGGTCCGCCGAGTACCGGACCCGCACGCCTGCGGGCGGTCCGCCCCGCCGGGGTGGCGAAACCGGCGGCCCCAACACAAGCCGCTCTGCGCCAAGTTGGTTATCTTGGACCGTGTGACCGACAACGCGCACTTACTCGCCGGGATCGACACCAGCCGCCCGCACACCGCCCGCATCTGGAACTACTGGACCGGCGGCAAGGACCACTACGAGGTCGACCGCGAGGCCGGTGACCAGATCCGCGGGCTTCATCCCGGCATCGGTGACTACGCCGTCGCGGACCGGCTGTTTCTGGGGCGGGCCGTGCGTCATCTGGCCGCGGAGGTGGGGATCCGGCAGTTTCTCGACATCGGGACCGGGCTGCCCAGCGCCGACAACACCCACGAGGTGGCTCAGCGCGTCGATCCGGCGGCGCGGATCGTGTACGTGGACAACGACCCCCTCGTCCTCGCGCACGCCCGCGCCCTGCTCACCAGTACGCCCGAGGGCCGCACCGACTACCTCGACGCCGATCTGCGCGACGTCGGCACGATCATCGAGCGCGCCGCAGGGACACTCGACCTCTCGCAGCCCGTCGCGCTGCTGCTCCTCGGCGTGGTGATCTTCATCGAGGACGACGAGGAGTCGTACGGCATCGTCCGCCGTCTCATGGACGCGCTGCCCGCCGGCAGTCATCTCGTCCTCTCACACACCATCACCAGTCCGGCGATGCCCGATGTGGACGCCGCCGTCGCGTTCTGGAACGAGCACGGTACGCCCAGGCTCACCCAGCGCACCCCGCGGCAGCTCGCCCGGTACTTCGACGGGCTCGACATGCTGGAGCCCGGTTTGGTGTCGTGTTCGCGCTGGCGGCCGGAGACCGCCGGCGGCGAAGAGCCCGGCGAGGTGGCCATGTTCGGCGGCGTGGGGCGCAAACCGTAGGCGCGCGGGCGAAATAGGGGCAGTAACACGGTGCGGATGGGGGAGGGTTGAGGGCGTGCGGAAAGTCTGGATGGCCAGTGGGGTGGGGATCGGGCTGTGCCTGAGCTTTGTCGCGCTGCTCGTCGTCGGGACCTATTCCGCGGCCGCCGGGCTCATGGGCGGTGCGGGCGGCGGGCGGGCGGTGGGGCTGGCCAAGGGTGCCGTGCCCGCGCTCTATCAGCCGCTCGTGCAGAAGTGGGGCAACCTCTGCCCCGCCATCAACCCCGCTCTGCTCGCCGCCCAGCTCTACCAGGAGAGCGGCTGGAACCCGAAGGCGCAGAGCCCGGCGGCGGCCCAGGGCATCGCGCAGTTCATCCCGGGCACCTGGGCGGCGCACAGTATCGACGGGGACAAGGACGGGGACCGCGACGTATGGGATCCGGCCGACGCGATTGCGTCTGCTGCCTCGTACGACTGCGAACTGGCCGGATATGTCAAAAAGGCGCCCGGTGACCAGACCGACAACATGCTCGCCGCGTACAACGCCGGCGCGTACGCCGTCATCAAGTACGGCGGTGTCCCGCCCTACCGCGAGACACAGAACTATGTGAAGGTCATCCGCACCCTGGAGAAGAGCTTCGCCCGGCCCGTCGGACGTGTCGAGCCGTCGCGGCAGGCCGCCGGGGCGATCTACTTCGCTCAGCAGAGGCTCGGCACGAAGTATCTGTGGGGCGGCAACGGCACGCCTGAGCAGGGCGGACGTTTCGACTGCTCCGGGCTGACGCAGGCCGCGTACCGGACGGTGGACATCGAGCTGCCGCGCGTCGCGAACGACCAGTACAACGCGGGACCGCATCCGTCGCGCGACGAGCTGCTGCCCGGCGATCTCGTCTTCTTCTCCGACGACCTCACCAACTCGCGGGCGATCCGGCACGTCGGGCTCTATGTGGGTGGCGGGTACATGATCAACGCCCCGTACACCGGAGCCGTGATCCGCTTCGACAAGATCGACAGCCCGGACTACTTCGGTGCGACGAGGGTCACCAAGGATGGCGCGAAAGCGCTGCCGACGGCCCTCCCGGAAGCCTGACGCGGCATCGGACGTGGCCGGAACTCTCTGCTACGCCAAAGCCCTGAACTGCGACGACGTGTCACTCTTCGATAACGTCATGGTGATCGTTCGGTGGAGAGTGGAACGTACATGAGGAACGGGCCGTTCCCTGGATGGAGACAGCCGCACTGACCATGCAGGAGACACCGCACTGATCACGGGGGTTGGTAGAGGCGGCGCACCCGGAAGGTGCGTCACACCAGGCACAAGGCAAGGGGCCGCAGCAGATGGCTGGACTCGCATTGGGGTTCCCCCTGACGCAGTCAAGGGGCGGGTCTGATCCCGATCTCAGCCTGCTCTACGACATCAACGGCCTGGCCAAGGACGCCCCGTCGTGGCTCGACCGCACCATGGCGTTCGTCGGCGAGTACGGAATCATGCTCGCGATGGTCCTTGTCGTCCTGTGGTGCTGGTGGAGCGTGCGCCGGCGCGGCACCACGGAGGACTCGGTCGGCGCGGTCGCCGCGCTGATCTGGGCGCCGCTCGCCGCCGGTATCGCGCTGCTGATCAACATCCCCATCCGCGGGTTCGTCGAGAGACCGCGGCCCTTCCGCGACCACCAGGGCATCGAGGTCCTGGTGTCCGGGAACAGCGACTACTCCTTCGTCAGCGACCACGCCACGATGGCGATGGCGATCGCGGCCGGGCTCTTCGTCGCGCACCGCAGGTTCGGTCTTGCCGCGATCGGTCTCGCGCTCGCCGAGGGCTTCTGCCGGGTCTACATGGGCGTGCACTATCCGACCGACGTCGTCGGCGGATTCGCGCTCGGCACGGCGGTGGCGCTGCTGCTCGCGCCGCTCGCCCTCGCGCTGCTGACACCGGTGGTGTCGGCGGTCGCCACGTCGGAGCGGATCGGCCGGCTCGTACGGTCGAAGCGCGCGGTGGCGTCCCGGGCCGGGCGGCCCGAGGCGCTCGGCATCCCCGAGCCCAGGACCGGGGGTCCGGGCACCGGCGAGAACGGCCTCGCGGCCTGAGCCGCCAGACCTGTCCGACCTGCCTCGCCTGCCTCGCCGCCTGAACTACAGGGCCTGCGGGAAGGTGAAGACCCGGTCCGGGTCGTACTGCTTCTTCAGCCGCGTGAGCCGGTCGGCCGCGGGACCGTAGTAGGCCCGGCGCCAGTCGGTCAGCGTCGGGTCGATGTAGTTCTGGTAGGCGGCGCCCGACGCGTAACGGCGCATCGAGGCATGAGCGCCTTTCAGCCAGGCCTGCTGGGCGGAGCCCGCCGTGCCGGCCCGCCAGGCGCCGATGTACTGGGCCAGCACCCTGGAGCGCCGGTGAACGAACGACGTCGCCAGCGGGTCCACCCGGTTGACCGCTCCGCCGAGCGCCGTCAGCGCGATCGAGCCGCCGCCCCCGCCCTGGGAGGGTGAGATCCGGGTGAACGCCTCGGCCGCCGAGATCAGCGCGCGCAGCCCGGCCGGGGAGAGCTCGCGGTCGAAGAAGTCGGAGGCCGCGGCGTACGTCTCGCGCTGCAGCGCACCCTGCTTGCTACGGCCCGGAGTGGTGCCGGGCAGATGGCACTGGTCCCGGCTCAGCGTCGAGCAGTTCGCATAGCCGAGCATCGCGTCGAGATAGCCGCGGCGGCGCACCGAGACATGGCGCGCGGGCGAGCCCGCCCGGTCGGCGAGGCGGTCGAGCGCGTTGCGCAGATCGCTCTCGCTGCCGAGGGAGAACGCGGCGACCGAAAGCGTGGGCGTGCCGCCGGGACCGGCGGCCAGATGCGCGGACGACCAGATCTCGTCGGGCTGCTCAGGACCCCACTTCTGCCAGGCGGCCAGCACGGCCGCGGCCTTCGACCAGGGCCAGGTCAGATAGGCGGTGACGGTCGGGGGCGTGGGATGCGTACGGAAACGGAGCCGGGTGACGACCCCGAAGTTGCCGTTGCCCGCGCCCCGCAGCGCCCAGAAGAGGTCCTTGTTCTGGGTGGCGCTCGCGGTCAGCACCTTGCCGTCGGCCGTGACGATGGTGGCGGAGGTGAGACTGTCGCAGGTCAGACCGTACGCACGCGAGGTGACGCCGTGCCCGCCGCCGAGGGTGAGCCCCGAAACCCCGACAGAGGGGCAGGAGCCCGCGGGGATCGTGCGGCCGCCGCTGCCGAGGGCGCTGTACACGTCGATCAGCTTGGCGCCGGCGCCTATGGTGCCGTCCGACCCGACCCGGTTCAGCGAGGACACGTCGATGACGAGCCGGCCGTTGCCCGAGGACCAACCGGCGTAGGAGTGGCCGCCGTTGCGTATGGAGACGGGCGTGCGGTGCGCCTTGGCGTAGGCGAGGCACTCCTTGACATCGTCCTCGCCCGCGACATACGCGACGGCCGCGGGCTTCAGCGAGTCGAAGCGTGTGTTGTAGAGCTGCCGCGCGCTCGCGTACGCGGCGTCCCCGGGGCGTATGAGCTTCCCGTCGAGCCCGCGCGCGAGCGCGTTCCAGTCGGGTGCCGCGGCAGCCGACGTGGTCGTCGCCGGTCCGCTCCGCGAGGGTCGGGTCGATGTGGTGGTGGTTGCCGCGTTCGCTCCGTTGCCGTCCTTGCCTGTGCAGGCGGCAGCGGTGAGAACTACAGCGGTGGTGAGCAGCGCGCGCCGGTCCATGGGGCCTCCTGGAGGACCAGACGGCTGTGAGGTGTGAGGGGTTCCGGGGCGCGTGATTTTCGTAGCCCCCGGGGGGCTACTGGTCGGTCCCGGCGGGCGAGGTCCGGAACTCGACATGCACTGCGGCATCCGTACGCGCCCGTTCTCTCGAACGACGGGCCGGGCCGGTCCAGCCGCAGGTGCAGCGCGCGAGTGCGAAGGATCCGCGTTCACCGGTGCTGATGTGGTGGTGGGCCGAGGGGTCTTCGGTGGCGTCCTGCTGGTGCACCTCTCCACGGTACGTGGGCGCGGTGCACCTTTCCACGGTGCGTGGGCGGCGTCCGGCGCGGGCGCCCGCGTGACGAGGGGCCCAGGTCGTCGTTATGCGGGGCGGGCGGGGTCTCGTAGAAGCAGCGGTCCGGTATTGGGGGTTGGCAGGCGATGGTGGTGCAGCAGCACAGGCGCACGGGCGGGACTTTCGCTGTCGCGGCCGCCGTACTCGGGGTCGTGGCGACCAGCGGTTGCTCCGTCGGCGGGGGTGCCGTCGCCGACGATGGGCGCGGCGGCGATCACACCGACGAGGTGCTCAGGGCCGCGGATGTGCTCGCCGGTGCCGGAAGTTCCAAGGCCCGTACGTCCATGGAGATGGCCACCGGCGGAACCCGGGTGACGATCCGCGGCGAAGGAGGCTACGACTTCGAGCGGCGGATGGGGCAGCTCACGGTCGTCCTGCCCAAGGATCCCGCGGGCGCGGACCAGCACCGTCCGATCACCGAACTGCTGACGCCGGGCGCTCTGTATATGAAGAACCGGGGCGCGGGCGTGCCCGCCGACAAGTGGGTACGGGTCGACACGACCACCCTGGAGGACGGGAACCTGGTCACGGGCGGGGCCACCGATCCGCTCGCCGCCGCCGAACTGCTGCGCAGCGCGCGGGGCGTGAGTTACGTCGGCGAGGAGAAGCTCGCGGGCCGGACGGTTCGCCACTACCGCGGTATCACCGACATCGCCCGGGCCGCGCAGGTCGCCGAACCGCATGCGCGGGCCTCGCTGGCCGCGGCGGCGAAAGGCTTCGCCACGGACACGGTGCCCTTCGACGCGTATCTCGACGACGAGGGCCGGCTGCGCAAGGTGCGCCATCGCTTCAGCTTCACCAACGGGGGCGGCACGGTCGCTGTCACCTCGACCACGCTGCTGTACGACTTCGGGACGCCGGTGTCTGTGCGTCTGCCGGACGAACGGGACATTTACGCCGGGAGGATCAGGGCTTAGGCCCCTCTAAATGGTCCGGACGTGCCATGCGCGGTCCGTGCATCACTCCCTACGCTAGGAAGTCGACACCGGCAGGAAGAGGTGAATGCGCGTGGCTCCGCCCAGTACTGCGACCGTCCAGGACCACGTGGCCCTCGCCGAGATCGAGCTGTGTGGCGAGTTGATCATCGCGGCGTCCGCAGCGGACGAGGAGAGGCTCAGCCCGGACCGTATCGACGAGGTGCTGAAAGTGGCGGCCGAGCGATCTGCTTCGACCGGGCAGCAATGAGGCATTGACCAGGGGCGCGGCCGGGACGCCGTCGCCGCGCCCCGTTTCCGGTGCGTATCGGCCACGATGCGTGTCAGCCGCTTGCCGGTCACGTACGGAGCAGGCGGGCGATGGCCTTCGTCGCCTCCTCGACCTTCGCGTCGATCTCGTCGCCGCCCTTCACCGCGGCGTCCGCGACGCAGTGCCGCAGATGCTCCTCGAGCAGTTGGAGCGCGAAGGACTGCAAGGCCTTGGTGGACGCCGAGACCTGGGTGAGTATGTCGATGCAGTAGACGTCCTCGTCGACCATCCGCTGCAGTCCCCGGATCTGGCCCTCGATCCGGCGCAGGCGCTTGAGGTGTTCGTCCTTCTGTTTGTGGTAGCCGTGCACTCCGTGGTCGTGGTCCGTGACCGGGGGGCCGTCCGCCTCGGTGGTTGTCATCGCGTCCTCCCGTTGTCCCGCTGTACTTGTCCGAAAAACATGGGCTGCATACCCCTCGTGGGTATATGGTAACGAATCGTGCCGGATGGGGGGCGGGGGCCCGTGCTGATCACGCTGGTCAATGGGCGAGACTGTGGACGGCCGGTTAGCCGTGGCCGGATGATGCGCCTAGCATCAGCCTGACCGAATCCAGAGCATCCCGAGGACCCCACGTGCGATTTCGTCTGACCCCCAGGGAGACGAGCTTCTATGACATGTTTGCCGCATCCGCGGACAACATCGTCACGGGCTCCAAGCTCCTGATGGAACTGCTCGGAGCGGACGCATCCGCCCGGGCCGAGATCGCGGAGCGGATGCGGGCGGCGGAGCATGCTGGTGACGACGCCACCCACGCCATCTTCCACCAGCTGAACTCCTCGTTCATCACGCCGTTCGACCGCGAGGACATCTACAAACTCGCTTCGTCGCTCGACGACATCATGGACTTCATGGAGGAAGCCGTCGACCTGGTCGTGCTCTACCAGGTCGAGGAGCTCCCCAAGGGTGTCGAGCAGCAGATCGAGGTGCTGGCACGGGCGGCCGAGCTGACCGCGGAGGCCATGCCGCACCTGCGGACCATGGACAACCTCACCGAGTACTGGATCGAGGTCAACCGCCTTGAGAACCAGGCCGACCAGATCCACCGCAAGCTCCTTGCGACGCTCTTCAACGGTAAGTACGACGCCATCGAGGTGCTCAAGCTCAAGCAGATCGTCGATGTGCTCGAAGAAGCAGCCGACGCCTTCGAGCATGTCGCGAACACCGTGGAGACCATCGCGGTCAAGGAGTCCTGAACCACGTGGACACCTTTGCGCTGATCGTGACCATTGGTGTCGCGCTCGGATTCACCTATACCAACGGCTTCCACGACTCGGCGAACGCGATCGCGACCTCGGTCTCCACGCGCGCGCTGACACCGAGGGCGGCCCTGGTGATGGCCGCGGTCATGAATCTCGCCGGTGCCTTCCTCGGTCAGGGCGTCGCCAACACCGTCAGCGAAGGGATCATCGAGACGCCCACGGGCCCGCAGGGGATGGGCATCCTCTTCGCGGCGCTGGTCGGCGCGATCGTATGGAACCTGGTCACCTGGTACTTCGGTCTGCCGTCGTCCTCCTCCCACGCGCTGTTCGGCGGCATGGTGGGCGCGGCGCTCGCGGGCGGGACCGGGGTGATCTGGTCGGGTGTGCTCGACAAGATCGTCATCCCGATGTTCCTCTCGCCGATCGTCGGTCTGCTCCTCGGCTATCTGGTGATGGTCGCGATCATGTGGATGTTCCGTAAGTCCAACCCGTCGAAGGCCAAGCGCGGTTTCCGCATAGCCCAGACGGTCTCGGCGGCCGGGATGGCGCTCGGTCACGGCCTCCAGGACGCGCAGAAGACGATGGGCATCGTGGTGATGGCGCTGGTCATCGCCGATGTGGAGGACCAGGGCGACTCGATTCCGGTCTGGGTCAAGATCGCCTGCGCGATGATGCTCTCGCTGGGTACGTACGCGGGTGGCTGGCGCATCATGCGGACGCTCGGCCGCAAGATCATCGAGCTGGACCCGCCGCAGGGGTTCGCGGCGGAGACGACGGGGGCGTCGATCATGTTCGGCTCGGCTTATCTGTTCCACGCGCCGATCTCGACGACTCATGTGATCACCTCGGCGATCATGGGTGCCGGGGCGACGAAGCGGGTGAACGCCGTGCGGTGGGGTGTCGCGAAGAACATCGTCATGGGGTGGTTCATCACGATGCCGGCGGCGGGGTGTGTCGCTGCGCTGAGCTATGGCGTGGTCTACCTGGTCTTCGGCTAGGGCGTGTTTTAGAAGTAGCGCCGTCCGCCCGCAGGGCGGGCCCCGCGGCGTCTGGTGCGTGCAATCGCAAGGCGGAGGATCGCCCTCGTACTGGACGTACTTGGGCGACTCCGACAACACCGCGAGTGCGCGTGCCAGGCGTCGCGGGGTGGGGGTACCTCCCAGGCGAAGCTCTGGGGGAGCGACTTCTAAAACACGCCCTAGACCCGGGCGGATATATATGTGGGCCCGCCCCTCTGGGAGAGAGGGGCGGGCCCTTCGTCTTGCGGTGGCACCGCCATGCAGCACCGCGAGACGGTCTAGGGGGCCGTGGGGGTGCGGCGCTTCGCCCGCGAAACCCACGACCGGCGCCTGGGGGTCGCCCGCGAAACCCACCACTCGGAGCAACCACCAACGTCCCCTGGCCCACGGCATCCACGAACCCGGGTGACTTCCATCAGCGTCCCCGGCCCACGGCCACCACGGACCGGGGTGACTACCCGAAGCGGCCCGAGATGTAGTCCTCGGTCGCCTGGACCGACGGATTGGCGAAGATCCGCTCGGTCTCGTCTATCTCGATCAGCTTTCCGGGCTGCCCGACCGCCGACAGGTTGAAGAACGCCGTACGGTCCGAGACACGCGCCGCCTGCTGCATGTTGTGCGTCACGATGACGATCGTGAAGCGCTCCTTCAGCTCGCCGATCAGGTCCTCGATGGCCAGCGTCGAGATCGGGTCCAGCGCCGAGCACGGCTCGTCCATCAGCAGCACGGCCGGCTCGACCGCGATCGCGCGGGCGATGCACAGGCGCTGCTGCTGGCCTCCGGAGAGGCCGGAGCCGGGCTTGTTCAGCCGGTCCTTGACCTCGTTCCAGAGGTTCGCGCCCTTGAGGGACTTCTCGACGACGTCCGCCAGCCGGCTCTTCTTGTACGAGCCGTTCAGCCGCAGCCCCGCCGCGACATTGTCGAAGATCGACATCGTCGGGAAGGGGTTCGGGCGCTGGAAGACCATGCCGACCGTGCGGCGCACGGCGACCGGGTCGACGTTCGAGGCGTAGAGGTTCTCGTCGTCCAGCAGCACCTTGCCCTCGACGCGGCCACCGGGGGTGACCTCGTGCATGCGGTTCAGGGTGCGCAGGAAGGTGGACTTGCCGCAGCCGGACGGGCCGATGAAGGCCGTCACGGAGCGGGGCTCCACGGTCATCGAGATGTCCTCGATCGCCTTGTGGGAGCCGTAGAAGGCGGTCAGGCCGCTGACGTCGATGCGCTTGGCCATGTGAATCACTTCGCTTTCAGAAGGCCGCGGTCAGCGACCGGTCTTCGGGGCCTTCCAGCGGGCGATGCCGCGGGCCACCAGATTGAGGATCATGACGAAGGCGATCAGGACCAGGGCTGCGGCCCAGGCGCGGTCGACCGCTGCGTCGGTGCCGACGGCGTACTGCTCATACACATACAGCGGCAGCGAGGACTGGGCGCCTTCGAAGGGGTTGTTGTTGATCAGCTTCGTACCGAAGACGAGGAGCAGCACGGGGGCCGTTTCGCCGGCGATACGGGCCACCGCGAGCATGATGCCCGTGGTGATGCCGCCGATCGCGGTGGGCAGGACCACCTTGAGGATCGTGCGCCACTTGGGGATGCCCAGGGCGAGGGAGGCCTCGCGCAGCTCGTTGGGGACGAGTTTGAGCATTTCCTCGGTGGAGCGGACGACCACCGGCATCATCAGGATGGCGAGCGCCAGCGCGCCGGCGAACCCGGAGGGCCCGAAGCCCAGCATCAGGTTCCAGGTGGCGAGGATGAACAGGGCCGCGACGATCGACGGAATGCCGGTCATGACGTCGACGAAGAAGGTGACGGCCTTCGCGAGCTTGCCGCTGCCGTACTCGACGAGGTAGATCGCGGTCAGCAGGCCGATGGGGGCGGCGATGACGGTCGCGATGAGGACCTGCTCGATGGTACCGATCAGCGCGTGGTAGACACCGCCGCCGGTGTCGGCGTCGAGGACGCCGCTCATGGAGTGACTCAGGAAGTACCCGTCGAGGACCTTGACGCCCTTGCTGATCGTGACCCAGGCCAGCGAGAGCAGCGGGATGACGGCGAGGATGAAGCACACCCAGACGACGCTGGTGGCGAGGCGGTCCTTGGCCTGGCGCCTGTTCTCGACGATCGAGGTCGCGATGTACGAGATGACGACAAACAGGAGGGCCGAGATGAGGCCCCACTGCACGCGGCTCTCCCAGCCGGCCGCCATGCTGACGCCGACACCGAGGCCGATGGAGAGGTTCGCGAACCCGAGCGGGGCCAAGCGGGGGAGGGACCGGCCGCTGAGGCCGCCCTGGGGAGGAACGGGGGCCGGAGTGGGCCTGTCCTTTATGGCTGACTGGCTCATGCGTTGGCCCCCGAGTACTCCTTGCGGCGCGCGATGATCCACCGTGCCGCGCCGTTGACCAGCAGCGTAATGAGGAAGAGCACCAGACCGGAAGCGATGAGCGCGTCCCGGCCGAACTCATTGGCCTCGTTGAACTTCGCCGCGATGTTCTGGGCGAAGGTGCCGCCACCCGGGTCGAGCAGGTGGCCGGAGATGATGAAGCTCGGGGAGAGCACCACGGCCACGGCCATCGTCTCGCCGAGCGCGCGGCCGAGGCCGAGCATCGAGGCGCTGATGATGCCGGAGCGGGCGAAGGGCAGCACCGACATCCGGATGGTCTCCCAGCGCGTGGCGCCGAGGGCGAGAGCGGCCTCTTCGTGCATCTTCGGCACCTGGAGGAAGACCTCACGGGTGACGTTGGTGATGATCGGAAGGATCATGATCGCCAGGAGGATGCCCACCGTGAAGATGCTGCGGGCGGGGCCGTCACTGGCCTTGTCGAAGATGTAGGTCCAGGCGAAGTACTCGTTCAGCCAGAGGTTGAGGCCGGCGAGATACGGGACCAGGAAGATGGCGCCCCACAGGCCGTAGATGATGCTCGGTACGGCGGCCAGCAGGTCGACGACGTACGAGATCGGAGCGGCCAGCTTGCGCGGCGCGTAGTGCGAGATGAACAGCGCGATGCCGATCGCGATCGGCACGGCGATCAGCATCGCGATGATCGAGCTGACGATCGTCCCGAAGGCCAGGACGGCGATGCCGAAGACCGGTGGGGTGCCGGCCGGGTTCCACTCGGACGTGGTGAGGAAGTTCGCTTCGTCCTTGGAGATGGCGATGACCGCCCGGTAGGTGAGGAAGACCGCGATCGCGGCCATGATCACCAGGAGGGTGATTCCGGATCCACGGGACAGGCCGAGGAAGATCCGGTCGCCGGGGCGTGTGCTGCCCCTGGACGTGGGTATGCCGCCGCGCCCTGCGGGCGGCGTTTCGGTAGGTGTGGTGGTATCCATCTGGACTCTCCGGTCTGCGGAGCCGGTGGGCTCCTGGCGGCGGTGCACCGGATGCCGAGGCCGGTCCGGCACGGACCGGCCTCGGCCGGGAATCAGGACAGGGTCGGGACGATCGCGCGGACCTTGGCCGCGATCTCGGCCGGGAGCGGGGCGTAGCCGGCGTCGGGGAGGACCTTCTGGCCCTCCTCGCTGGCCGTGTAGGTGAGGAACGCCTTCAGGGTCGCCAGCGAGTCCGCCTTGTTGCCCTTGTCGCAGGCGATCTCGTACGTGACCAGGACGATCGGGTACGCGCCCTCGACCTTGGTCTTGTAGTCGAGACCGAGGGCGAGGTCATTGCCGGTGCCCTTGATCTTGGCGGCGGCGATGGCCTTGGAGGCGTTCTCGGTGGTCGCGTCGACCGGGGCGGAGGCGCCGGTGTTCAGCTTGACGGTGCTGATCTTGCTGGCGGTCGCGTAGGACAGCTCGAAGTAGCCGATCGCGCCTTCGGCGTCCTTGACGGCGGTGGCGACGCCGGAGGAACCGTTGGCAGCCTGGCCACCCTCGGCCGGCCAGGACTTCGTCTTCGGGTCGTACTTCCAGTCGGCCGGGGCGGCCTCGCTGAGGTACTTGCCGAGGTTCTGGGTGGTGCCGGACTCGTCCGAGCGGTGGAAGGCCTGGATCGTGCTGCTGGGGAGCTTGGCGCCCGGGTTCAGCTTCTTGATCGCCTCGTCGTCCCACTTCTTGATCTTCGAGTCGAAGATCTTGGCGAGGGTGGGGGCGTCCAGAACCAGGTTGTCCACGCCGGTCAGCTTGTAACCGATCGCGATCGGGCCGCCGACCATGGGCAGGTTGATGCCCTGGCCGCCCTTGCAGACGGCCTTCGAGGCGGTGACCTCTTCGGGCTTGAGCGCGGAGTCCGAGCCGGCGAAGGCGACCTGGCCCTGGGTGAACTTGGTGATGCCGCCGCCGGAGCCGATCGGCTGGTAGTTGATCTCGACGCCGGAGCAGGCAGCCTGGAAGTTCTTGACCCACAGGTCCATGGCGTTCTTCTGGGCGCTCGAGCCCGCCGTGAGGAGCTGGCCCTTCGCGCCCTCACACTTGATGTTGGACGCGGCGCTGGTCTTCTCGCCGCTGCCGCCGGTGCCGCCGGCGTTGTCGTCCGAACCACACGCCGTGAGGACCAGGGCGCCGGTCACGGCGAGGGCACCGAGCGCGGTGGCGCGAAGGCCGTTCTTGCGCTGAAGCTTCACTTCGGGTGTTCCTTCCAAGAGCCGCCGGACGCTGACTGTTGTCTGACCACGTTCTATGGCGGCGTGTGTCGGGGTGGGGGGACCAGCACTGCGCCGGTCACCGTGTACGGCCGAAATTAGGCAGAAGAGGTGAAGCCGCCGACGGGAGAGAGTGAACGGAAGGTGAACCGTGTCGGGCAGCTGAGTGCCGGGAGTCGATGGGGTCCGGCAAGCTACCGCCGAGTGAAGAGCGTCGAGGGGAACGTCCATGTCTGGGCGATCTTTCGCAATGTGACGCGCGGTGGGCAGCCGGGCAGCGCAACGCGCGGTGCCTGCCCGGCACTGAAACCTGCCTTTGGGATATGACGAATTGGGATGGGACGAATATCGTTTCATGGCTGGGCGCGGTGCGCCTGTCGATACACGTAGCTCGGAGCGACCCTCCAGGGCGTACTCGCGCTCCTGCATCGCCCGCCCCCCGAGCAGTTGACACGTACGGGTCGGTTACAGCCCGTCCTTGGTCACGTGAAGGGTGTCGAGGAGCGCGGAGACGAGCTGCCTGTCCCGGTCCTGTGTCAGGCGGTCGCATGCCTCAGCGGGTGGCAGCCACACCATTCGATCCACTTCCCGGTTCGGTTCGAACGATCCGCCGGTGGCCTCGGCAGCCCAGTAGCGGACCTCCTTGGGGCGGCCCTCGACCTGGTACCAGACGGTGGGCAGCTCGGGTCCCAGGTCGCACGTCATGCCGGTTTCCTCCAGCACTTCGCGCACTGCTCCGCCACGGGTGTCCTCACCGCGCTTCAGCTTGCCCTTCGGGTGGGACCAGTCATCCCATTTCGGTCGATGGACGAGGGCGATCTCGATCCCGTCGCCACAGGGCGAGCGACGCCACAGAACGCAGCCCGCCGCGAGAACCACCGAGTCATTGTTCATACGGCTGCTCCTCGTAGAAGCCGTCCCTGACGGGCGGCTTTCCGGATCGGTTGCCGTGTGTCTCTCATGGGGCCGTCACGGGCGTCGGCTCCGTCGCCCGCTGCCACACCTGCTGGAAGGCGAACCGGGCGGCCTCCACCTCGTGCCGCTGGTCGGCGTGCAGCACACCCAGGGCGTACGCGGTCGCCGGGGCGATGCGAGGCGTACGGGCCGCGGTCGCTGCGGCCGCGGCGGCCTCGGCGGCGTCGCGGTGGCGGTCCAGGACCAGGCCCGCGTGGCAGAGCACCGGGTCCGCCTGCGGGTAGAGCACCTCCTGGGCGTAGCGGTGCAGTCGCAGCAGCAGCCGCACCTGGTGCCAGGGGGAGTCCTGGGCCTCTTCGGCCGATGCGGTGGCCAGGCCGTGGACCAGCGCCTCGGCGTTGTACGGGTGGGCGGCCCGGCCCAGCGGCAGGGCGGCCACGGCTTCGAGCAGCCGCCGCTCGGCGTTTTGGGCGGGCAGCGCCAGGGCCTCGGCGGCCGGGGTGGTGGCCATCGGGCCGAGCGGCAGCTCGGAGGCGAGTACGGCGACGGAGTCGGCGACCGCGTGGAACCGGGAGGAGCCGAGCGCCTGGAGCGCGGCGGAGTGGGCGCGGGTGCGGGCCAGTGTCAGCTGCCGTTCCAGCAGGGCTCCTGCCCGGGCGGCGCCCACGGTCAGGCTGCCTGTGGGGCGCGCGGCGGCCGTGGTTTCCGGGGCGGCGGTGGCGGCATCGGCGCCGGGCGGGCGCAGTTCCCCCCTGGCCGGTGGCAGCGGGCTCGCCCCCGACAGCCGCGACAGCGCCTCCAGCAGCCGCGAGAGCCTGGAGGTGCAGGCGTGCTCCTGGGCCAACGTCGCCGACAGCCAGGCCAGTTCGGTGCGCAGATCGTCCGCCCAGGAGGGGTCGAGCAGCGGCCGGAAGGTGTGCAGCGTCCCGCTGATCCGGCGGGACGCCTGGCGCAGCGCGGCCGCGGCCTGTGCCACGCCCGCGGTGTCCGCGCCGCTCCCGGTGTGCATCCGCAGACTGCGCAGGAAGTCGCCCGCCTGCGTATGGAGGTACCCGGCCAGCGCGTCGCCCGCCGTGACGGGGGCGGGGCAGGCGGCCGGGACGACGTCCACGTCGTGCCGGGAGAAATCAGGGCTGTGCACGCCGGCGCCTCCGGGCGTCTATGAGCATCTCCTGTACGTTCCGCAGCGGCTGGCCTTCCCCGTCCGTCGCATGCCGGGTCCAGGTGCCGTCCGGGCCGAGGTGCCAGGAGGACGTGGTGCCGGACATGCCGGTCTCGAGGAGACGGGTGAGGGCCGCGCGGTGGGACGGGTCGGTGACCCGTACCAGTGCCTCGATACGGCGGTCGAGGTTGCGGTGCATCATGTCGGCGCTGCCGAACCACACTTCGGGCTCGCCGCCGTTGCCGAAGGCGAAGATCCGGGAGTGCTCGAGGAAGCGGCCGAGTATCGAGCGCACCCGGATGTTCTCCGAGAGGCCCGCGACTGAGGGGCGTATCGCGCAGATGCCGCGGACCCAGATGTCGACCGGCACACCCGCCATGGATGCCCGGTAGCAGGCGTCGATGATCGCCTCGTCCACCATCGAGTTGACCTTGAAGCGTACGTAGGCGGGGCGCCCGGCGCGGTGGTGCACCACTTCCTTGTTGATCCGGGCGATGAGGCCGTCGCGCAGGGACTTGGGGGCGACGAGCAGCCGGCGGTAGGTCTCGCGGCGGGAGTAGCCAGACAGCCGGTTGAACAGGTCGGAGAGGTCCGCGCCGACCTGCGGGTCCGCGGTCAGCAGCCCCAGGTCCTCGTACAGCCTCGCGGTCTTGGGGTGGTAGTTGCCGGTGCCGACGTGGGAGTAGCGGCGCAGCGTCTCGCCCTCCTGGCGGACCACGAGCGAGAGCTTGCAGTGGGTCTTCAGTCCGACGAGCCCGTAGACGACGTGGCAGCCGGCCTCTTCCAGCTTGCGTGCCCACTTGATGTTGGCCTGCTCGTCGAAGCGGGCCTTGATCTCGACGAGTACCAGGACCTGCTTGCCCGAGTCGGCGGCGTCGATGAGGGCGTCGACGATCGGGGACTCGCCTGAGGTGCGGTACAGCGTCTGCTTGATGGTCAGCACGTCGGGGTCGGCCGCGGCCTGCTCCAGGAAGGCCTGGACGGACGTCGAGAACGAGTCGTACGGGTGGTGCAGCAGTACGTCGCGCTCGCGCAGCGCCATGAAGATGTCCGGCGCGGACGAGGACTCGACCTCGGCGAGGTCCCGGTGGGTGCCCGCGATGAACTTCTGGTACTTCAGCTCGGGCCGGTCGAGGGCCGCGATGCCGAAGAGGCTGGTCAGATCGAGCGGTCCGGGCAGTGGGTAGACCTCGGCGTCGGAGATCTTCAGCTCACGGACCAGCAGGTCCAGGACGTACGGGTCGATTGACTCCTCGACCTCGAGCCGCACCGGCGGGCCGAAGCGGCGCCGCATGAGCTCCTTCTCCAGGGCCTGGAGCAGATTCTCGGCGTCGTCCTCCTCGACCTCCAGGTCCTCGTTCCTGGTCACCCGGAACATGTGGTGGTCGAGCACCTCCATGCCGGGGAACAGCTCCTCCAGGTGCGCGGCGATGACGTCCTCCAGGGGGACGTACCGCTGCGGGGAGGCCTCCAGGAAGCGCGACAGCAGGGGCGGGACCTTGACGCGGGCGAAGTGGCGGTGGCCGCTCACGGGGTTGCGTACGACGACCGCGAGGTTCAGCGAGAGACCCGAGATGTACGGGAAGGGGTGCGCGGGGTCGACGGCCAGTGGGGTGAGGACCGGGAAGATCTGCTGCCGGAACAGCGTGAACAGGCGCGCCTGCTCCTTCTCGGTGAGATCCGGCCAGCGGATGAGGTGGATCGACTCGTCGGCGAGCGCCGGGGCGATGTCCTGCTGGTAGCAGGCGGCGTGCCGGGCCATGAGTTCGCGGGAGCGGGTCCAGATCAGGTCGAGGACCTCGCGGGGCTGCAGGCCGGACGCGGAGCGGGTGGCGACACCCGTCGCGATGCGGCGCTTCAGGCCTGCCACCCGGACCATGAAGAACTCGTCCAGGTTGGAGGCGAAGATCGCGAGGAAGTTGGCCCGCTCCAGCAGGGGCGTCGCGGGGTCCTCGGCGAGTTCGAGGACGCGCTCGTTGAAGGCGAGCCAGCTGCGCTCGCGGTCGAGGAAGCGCCCCTGGGGCAGTTCGGCGCCCTCGCCGTCGTGATCTTCCTCGTAGGCGTCGAGGTCGGCGTCGATATCGGGTTCGAGCTCGGACACCGTGGCCGCGACGGTGTGCGGGCGGTGTGCGGCTATGGAACCGACGGACGGCTGGGGGTGCTGGGCCGGTACCTCGGCGGGCTGCTGACTCATGGACCCATTCTTCCGCGTGGATGACAGGAAGGGCGCGTCGGAGAGGGCCGGAGTGGGGGGAATTTTCCCATTTGGGGATGCGGGCACAGCGGGCTGCATTGAGTGAGGGTCGCAAGGTCGTCTTAATGTCCGGTAACGACGACATGACGTGCGGGGAAGCGTGGCGGGTCTCGCGGGGGCGATTCCCCGTGCCCGGCGGCCCCCGTTACGGGGTGTGGCGGCCGTGGCGCCCGCGCAGCAGCCAGGATGCTGGCGCCGGGCGGCCATGGCAAGCCCGTCAGGCGGTTGAGGACGAGGCGCAGCGGCCCGCCCGGTGACCGAGGGGACTGCACAGCGGGCCGCGTCCGGCACCCGGCGACCGGGCCCGGCCGCGCCGCTGTGCGGTGCCCGTCCTCAGGACTCCGTGCGGTACATGAGATCCACTTCGTGCGTCGTGAAGCCGAGGCGTTCGTACACGCTCAGCGCCGCCGCATTGTCCGCGTCGACGTAGAGCATCGCGGTCGGCAGCCCCTGCGCGGCGAGATGCCGCAGCCCGATCGCGGTGAGGGCCTTGCCGAGGCCGCCGCCCTGGGCGTCGGGCCGGATGCCGACGACGTACACCTCGCCGAGGTGCTCCTCGGCGTGCACCTTCGTCCAGTGGAAGCCGATGAGCTCCCCGCCGCGCTCGGCCAGGAAGAAACCCTTCGGGTCGAACCAGGGCTCGGCCTTGCGGTCGTCGAGGTCCCGCTGGGTGAGCGAGCCCTGCTCGGGGTGGTGGGCGAAGGCCGCGGCGTTGAGGGCGAGCCAGGCGGCGTCGTCCTGTCCGGGCACGAAGGTGCGTACGGTCACGCCGGCCGGGAACACCGGCTCGGGAATGTCCAGCAGGCTCAACGGCCGCCGCAGCTGGCGCAGTTCGCGGAAGAGGGTCAGCCCGAGCACCTGCGCGAGATGCCGCGCGGCGGACTTCCCTCCGTGCGCCCACACCCGCAGCCGCTTGCCGGAGGCACCCAGCAACGCGCTGCCCAGTGCCCGCCCGTGGCCGCGTCCCCGGTGCCCGGGGTGCACGACCAGTTCGGCGGCCGGGGCCTCGACGGGGTCGGTGTCCTCCAGCTGCGCGTATCCGACCAGCTCGCCCCCGACGGTGAGCAGCAGATGCCGCACGCCCTCCCGCTTTCCGCCGCGCAGCTGCAGCCGGCCCTGCTCGGAGACGGCCTGCATCCCATCGGCGCGGGCGGCTTCGGCGAGCATGCCGAGCACGGCTTCGGCCTGCTCGGGGCTGAGCTCGTCCACGGTCTGGATCTGCCGACCGGGCTCCGGAAACACTGCGTCAGTGGTCATGTGTCGAGCGTACGGCGGGAGGTGGCGGCCGCGGGATCTGCGGGGTTCGGCATTTTGACCCGTGGTGCGAAGATCCGCCCAATCTGGCGCGAAAGCAATCTGGTCGTAACCCGGATACCCCTGTCGCGCTACGCGCGTTGACTCTAGGCTGCCGCTCGCATTCCCTTACGCCACGCTGAAACTGACAAGGGGACAGATGTCAGCGACACCGCACAAGACCCGCCGCCGCGTACTCGCCGCACTCGCCGGGCTGACCACCGTCGGCGCGCTGGTCGCCGCGATGCCCGCAGGCGCCCAGGAGAGCGGCCACGGACACGGACACGGCCATGGATACGGCCGCACCGTGGACGTACAGCTGCTGTCCTTCAACGACTTGCACGGAAACCTGGAGCCGCCCGCCGGCTCGGCCGGGCGTGTCACCCACACCAATGAGGACGGCACGACCAAGACCATCGACGCGGGTGGGGTCGAGTACCTCGCCACGCATCTGCGCGAGGCCCGCAAGGACAACAGGTACTCAATCACCGCCGCCGCGGGCGACATGATCGGCGCCTCGCCGTTGCTCTCAGGGCTCTTCCACGACGAGCCGACCATCGAGGCGCTGAACAAGCTCAAGCTCGACGTCACCTCCGTCGGCAACCACGAGTTCGACGAGGGCGCCCGCGAGCTCGCCCGGATGCAGAACGGCGGCTGTCACAAGACCGACGGCTGCTACGAGTCGGGCACGACGTTCGAGGGCGCGGACTTCCCGTATCTCGCCGCCAACGTGACGAAGGAGAAGACCGGCAAGCCGCTGCTCGACCCCTACTTCATCTGGAAGAAGAACGGGGTCAAGATCGGCTTCATCGGGGTGACCCTGGAGGGCACGCCGAACGTCGTCACCGCCGAGGGCGTCAAGGGCCTGAAGTTCGGCGACGAGGTCGAGACGATCAACAAGTACACCAAGGTGCTTGAGCGCAAGGGCGTCAAGTCGATCGTCGCCCTGATCCACGAGGGCGGCATGCCCGCCTCCACGTCGTACAACTACAACTGCGACAGCCCCGGCCCCGGCGACGGCGTCTCGGGCCCGATCGTCGAGATCGCCAAGAAGGTCAGCCCGCAGGTCGACGCCCTGGTGACGGGCCACACCCACCAGGCGTACGCGTGCACCATCCCGGACCCGTCCGGCAAGCCGCGCACGGTCACCTCGGCCGCCTCGTTCGGCAAGCTCTACACCGACACGACGCTCACCTACGACCGTCGTACCAACGACATCGTCCGTACGGCCGTGGCCTCCGCGAACCACGTCGTCACCCGTGACGTGGCCAAGGCCGAGGACATGACGGCGCTGATCCAGCGGTGGAACAAGCTGGCCGCGCCGATCGCGAGCCGCCCCGTCGGCTACATCTCCGCCGACATCGAGAACCCCCTCGACGCGGCCGAGAAGCCGCTGGGCGATCTGATCGCGGACGCGCAGCAGGAGGGTCTCGCCCCGGCGGACAAGGGGGGCGCGCAGATCGCCTTCATGAACCCGGGCGGCATCCGGGCGGGCCTGGTTCACAAGGCGTCCGGCAGTGAGGGCGACGGTGTGGTGACGTACGGCGAGGCATTCACCGTGCAGCCCTTCACCAACATGATGAATGTCGTCGACCTGACCGGCGCGCAGCTGATCACCGCGCTCAAGCAGCAGGTCAGTGGCGCGAATCAGGCGGCCCCGAAGATCCTCCAGGTGTCGAAGGGCTTCACCTACACCCTGGATCTGACGAAGACCGGCGCCGACCGGATCGTCGACTCCTCGGTCAAGCTCAACGGCGAGGCGATCGACCCGGCGAAGACCTACCGGGTCGCGATGAACGAGTTCCTGGCGGGCGGCGGTGACGGCTTCCCGGTGCTCAAGGAGCACAAGAACAAGCTCGTCGGCGCCTCCGACCTGGACATCCTCATCGCCTACCTGGCCGCGCACTCCAGCGCGAGCGCGCCGCTGGCGCCGCCGGCGATGGGCCGGATCTCCGTCGTGAAGTAGCAGAACTCGGCGGGACGGTGGGGCGGCGGGCCACGGGGCTGCCGCCCCACCGGCATTCCCGGACACGGCCTGATTCAGCCGTTGGTTACTGGCCAGTCCTGAGCCTGTGCTTCTTGACGTGACCCCGCCATAATCCCGGACCATGGACCGACGGAGCTTTCTCGCGGGCGCGGCAGCTGTCTCCGCCACCGCACTCATCGGCGCACCCCCCGCCTTCGCCGCACCCCGCCGCACCCTGTCCGCGCAGGACTGGATGTCGGGCAGCGCGGACAGCACCGCCCTCGCGCGGCTGACGATCCCCGGCACCCACGACTCGGGCGCGCGCTTCGGCGGGCTCTGGGCCGAGTGCCAGAACACCACCATCGCCGACCAGTTGAACAGCGGCATCCGGTTTCTGGACGTACGGTGCCGGGTCACCGGTGACTCGTTCGCCATCCACCACGGCGCGGCCTACCAGAACCTGATGTTCGGCGATGTGCTCATCGCCTGCCGGGACTTCCTGAACGCCCACCCCTCCGAGACGGTCCTCATGCGCGTCAAGCAGGAGTACTCGCAGGAGAGCGACGCGACCTTCCGCCGCGTCTTCGACACCTACCTCGACACCAAGGGCTGGCGCCCGCTGTTCCGCATCGGCGACGGACTGCCGTCGCTGGGCGAGGCCCGCGGCAAGGTCGTCCTCATCGCCGACAACGGGGGACTGCCCGGCGTCAAATGGTGGGACAGCGGGGTGTTCGACATCCAGGACGACTGGAACGCCGCGCCCAACGCCAAGTACCCCAAGATCGAGGCGCACTTCCGCAAGGCGGCCCAGCAGCCCGGGAAGCTGTTCATCAACTTCGTCAGCACCTCCGCGTATCTGCCGCCGCGCTGGAACTCCGACAACCTCAACCCCAGGGTCCACTCCTTTATCAACGGCTCTGAGGCGAGCGGCTGGAAGGGGCTCGGCATCGTGCCGCTGGACTTCCCCAACACCCGCTCGGGGCTGGTCGATTCACTGATCAGGCACAACTAGGTCCTGTCCGGTCGATCGAGCCCGGCAAGATCGGCCGGACAGGGCCTAGTCACCGGGCGGTGGGGTCGCCGCGCCCGGCAGGCGGATCACGGCGCGAGTACCGCCGCCCGCCGCCGGGCCCAGCGAGATCTCACCGCCCGACTGCTGCACCGTTCGGGCCACGATCGAGAGCCCGAGCCCCGAGCCGGGCAGCGCACGGGCCGACGGCGAGCGCCAGAACCGCTCGAAGACATGCGGGAGTTCATCAGGCGGAATGCCCGTACCGTGATCCCGCACGGTCAGCTCGCCCTGGCGCAGTCCGACCTCGACCGTCCCGCCCGGCGGCGAGAACTTCACCGCGTTGTCCAGGACATTGACCAGCGCCCGCTCCAGCGCGGCCGGCTCCGCCCGTACGTACCAGGGCGACAGCTCGGCCTCGAAACTCAGCTCCGGACCGCGCAGCCGGGCCCGCTCCAGCGCGGCCTGAGCGATCTCGTGCAGGGCGACCACCTTCAGCGGCCCCCGGTCCACCGCATCGGGACGCGAGAGCTCCTGCAAGTCGCCGATGAGCGCGGCCAGTTCCGTCATCTGCGCCTTGACCGAGGCCATCAGCGCGGCCCGGTCCGCGGGCGGGATCGCCCGGCCCGTCGCGTCGCTGCGCGCCAGCAGCTCGATATTCGTACGCAGCGAGGTCAGCGGCGTACGCAACTCGTGCCCGGCGTCCGCGATCAGCTGCGCCTGCCGGTCGCGGGAACTGGCGAGCGCGGCGGTCATCGAGTTGAAGGAGCGCGACAGCCGGGCGATCTCGTCCTCGCCCTCGACCGGGATGCGCACGGTCAGATCCTCGGTACGGGCGACATGCTCGACGGCCCCGGTGAGCCGGTCGACGGGCTTGAGCCCGGTCCGCGCGACCCACAGGCCGGCGAGACCCGCGCCGACGACACCGATGCCGGAGACGATGAGGAGCAGGAGGGCGAGATCGTTGAGGGTGCCTTCGGTTTCCTTGAGGGGGTACCCGATCATCAGGGCCGTGTTCGGGACGACGCCATTGGCCGGACCCTGTACGACGGCTGCGACAGTGAGCACACGGACGTCGTTGCCTCGGGTGTCCGTGCCGTTGCGGAAGGTCCAGACGGTCGGGTCGGCGTTCTGGGCCACGTCCTGGTCAGTGCTTTCCACCTTGATGGTGCCCGCCGCATCGAGGGAGACGCACGGTTTGTCGCTGCCGCCCCGGACGAGCTGGAGGTACCCGAGCGGCTTGGGCCGGTAGCCGGTCCGGGCCGCCGGGGTCTGTGAGCACTCTTGCAGTGCGAGGGCGATCTGGTCGGCCCGCAGGGGAGCGTTCTCGGCCTTCAGCCTGGAGTCGATCTCGTCGTACAGCTTGCCGCGTACGACGAACCAGCACGCCGTGGAGACGGCGGCGACCGCCACCGCAACGGCGACCGCCACCAGCAGCGCCAGCCGCGACCGCAGCGGCAGCGCACGGAACTTACCGATCACTCCGGGCCGCCCGACCGCAGCGCGTACCCCACGCCGCGCACCGTGTGGACCAGGCGGGGCTCCCCGGCCGCCTCCGTCTTGCGCCGCAGATACATCACATACACATCCAGCGAATTCGAACTGGGCTCGAAGTCGAAGCCCCACACAGCCTTGAGAATCTGCTCACGGGTCAGCACCTGACGCGGATGCGCCAGGAACATCTCGAGCAGCGTGAATTCGGTACGGGTCAGCTCCACCCGGCGCGTGCCGCGGTGGACCTCGCGGGTCGCCAGGTCCATCCGCAGATCGGCGAAGGCCAGTACGTCGTCGTCGATCGCCGCGCCCGCCGTCGTCGCGTACGAGCTGCGCCGCAGCAGCGCGCGGATCCGGGCGAACAGCTCGTCCAGCTCGAACGGCTTGACCAGATAGTCGTCGGCGCCCGCATCGAGCCCGGTCACCCGGTCGCCGACGGTGTCCCGCGCGGTCAGCATCAGGATCGGCGTCGTGGACCCGGCGGCGCGCAGCCGGCGGGCCGCGGTCAGGCCGTCCATCCGGGGCATCTGGATGTCGAGGACGATCAGGTCGGGTGCGTACGCCTCGGCCCGCGTGAGGGCGTCGACGCCGTCGACGGCGACCTCTGTCCCGTACCCCTCGAAGGCGAGCGAGCGCTGGAGCGCCTCACGGACGGCGGGCTCGTCGTCGACGATGAGGATGCGTTCGCCTTCGCGGGGGGTCGTCATGGCTTCAGCCTCGCACGCGCTCAGCTGTTGTCACCGGAGCGCAGGTCGTCCAGGTCGGCCTTGACGGTGTTGACGGGGATGGCGAAGCCGAGCCCGACGCTGCCCGCGGTGGAGCCCGTGGTCGAACTGGGCGAGTACATCGCGGAGTTGATGCCGATGATCTCGCCGTTCATGTTGATCAGGGCGCCGCCCGAATTGCCGGGGTTGAGGGAGGCGTCGGTCTGGATCGCCTTGTACGTCGTCTTCGACGAGCCCGTGTCGCCGTTGAACTGCTGCCCGCCGAACTCGAAGGGCCAGCCCTGGCGGGGGTCCTGCTGCTGACCCGGGTCCTGCTGTTTGGCGACGGTCACGTCGCGGTTCAGGGCGGAGACGATTCCGCTGGTGACGGTGCCCGTCAGACCCTCGGGCGAGCCGATCGCCACGACCTCGTCGCCGACCGCGACCTTGCTGGAGTCGCCGAGTGCCGCGGCCTTGAGGCCGCTCGCCCCCTCCAGCTTGATCAGGGCGAGATCCTTGTCGGGGTCGGTGCCGACGACCTTGGCGGTGTACGTCTTGCCGCTGCTGAGCCGGACCTTCACGGACTCGGCCCCGGCGATGACGTGGTTGTTGGTGATGATCTCGCCGTCGGCGGTGATGATCACGCCGGATCCGGTGGACTGCCCGGCGTTGGAGGTCGCGTTGATCTCCACGATGCTCGGCGAGACGGCCTGGGCGACACCGGCGACGGTGCCCTTGCTGCTCTGGGCGACGGTGGTGCCGGGGACGGCGGAGCCGCTGCTGCCGGTGTTGCTGTCGGTGAGCTGCTGAACGAGCGCGGAGGCGCCGCCGCCGACGACCGCGGCGGCGATGGCGACGGCGGCGATGAGCGCGACGGGCCGCTTGGCCTTGGCCCGCGGGGGCGCGGGGGCGGGCACATGGGACGGGGGCGGGGGGTAGACGCCCGAGTCGTACGGCTGGTGCTGCGGCGGCTGGGGCTGCTGCGGGTAGCTGTAGTTGTCCGTCATGGCGCTTACTGTCGGTCCTGTAGATGAGAGCGACCTGAGGGTGCGCTGAGAAGCCCGACAGAAGTGTTTCCAGGGGTCGTGGGTGCCGTGGGGCCAGGGGGCTTTGGTGGTTGCTCTCCGGTGGGTGGCTTCGCGGGCGAACCGTCCCACGGCGCGAAGCTGCCGCCTCGGGGGTGTGGGTAACCTCCCCCCGGCAGGGGACTGGGGGCGCAGCCCCCAGTTCAGGGAAGGGGCGGGGTGGGGGACAAAACCGCCCGCACCCCGAACCCCCGCGCGAGCCCTACACGCACCCGCACGACCGCCGGATCACCAACCCCGACGGGAACTGCTTCACTCTCTCCCGGCGGGACCCCACCACCCGAAGGCCGTCGTCCAGCACCAGGTCCACCGCCGCCCGCGCCATCGCCGGGCGGTCCGAGGAGACCGTCGTCAGCGGCGGGTCCGTGAGCGCCGCCTCCTTGACGTCGTCGAAGCCCGCGACGGCGAGCTCGCCCGGGACGTCTATCCGCAGCTCCCGCGCCGCCCGCAGTACACCGATCGCCTGGTCGTCCGTCGAGCAGAAGATCGCCGGCGGCCTGTCGGGCCCGGCGAGCAGTTTGAGGGCGACGAGATACGCGTCGTAGCGGTTGTAGGGGGCCTGAAACAACCGGCCCTCGACAGGCCGGCCGGATTCCAGCATCGCCCGCCGCCAGCCCTCGACGTGGTCCGCGACCGGGTCGCCGACCGCCGGGGTGTTCTCGACGCCGCCGAGGCAGGCGACGTACTCGTGCCCGTGCTCCAGCAGATGCCGGGTCGCCAGCTGCGCGCCGCCGATGTCGTCCGTCACGACGGCGACGTCGTCGATCGCCTCGGGCCGCTCGTGCAGGAGCACGACCCGCGCGTCCCATGCCTCGATCTCGGCCGCTGCCCGCTCGCTGGGGCCCTGGCTGACCAGGATCAGCCCGGAGACCCGCATCCCGAGGAAGGCCCGCAGATAGTGGACCTCGCGCTCGTCGCGGTAGTCGGAGTTCCCGACGAGGACCATTTTTCCGCGCTCGGCCGCGGCCTGTTCCACCGCATGCGCCATCTCGGCGAAGAACGGCTGCCGCGCGTCCGGAACGATCATGCCTATGAGGTCGGTCCGCCGCGATGCCATCGCCTGGGCGACCCGGTCTGGCCGGTAGCCCAGCTCTTTGATCGCGGCGAGTACCCGCTCGCGCGTGGCCGGGGCGACCGGCCTGGGTCCGTTGTTGATGACATAGCTGACGACCGCGGTCGAAGTCCCCGCCAGTCGCGCCACATCGTCCCGCGTCACCTTGGCCACGCGCGGCAGTCTACGCGGGGTGACCTACCTCTGGGCAGGGCGTACGGCTGCTTCATGCTCCTCTGCCGGTTCGTCCGTACGGACTACGGCTTCCGCGGCCGTACGGGCGAGCGCGGCCGCGGCTTTCGCCTTGGCCTCCTCGGCCGCGCGTTCGACCTTCTCCGGTGTGACGAAGCGGTAGCCCACGTTCCGTACGGTCCCGATCAGCGACTCGTGCTCAGGGCCGAGCTTCGCGCGCAGCCGCCGTACGTGCACGTCCACCGTGCGCGTACCGCCGAAGTAGTCGTAGCCCCAGACCTCCTGGAGGAGCTGCGCGCGGGTGAAGACGCGCCCCGGGTGCTGCGCGAGGTACTTCAGGAGCTCGAACTCCTTGAAGGTCAGATCCAGGACCCGGCCCTTCAGCTTCGCGCTGTAGGTCGCCTCGTCCACCGACAGGTCGCCGTTGCGGATCTCCATGGGGGAGTCGTCCGAGGTGATCTGCTGGCGGCCCATCGCCAGCCGCAGCCGCGCCTCGACCTCGGCGGGACCCGCTGTGTCGAGAAGCACATCGTCGATGCCCCAGTCCGCGGTGACGGCCGCGAGACCGCCCTCGGTCACGACGAGGATCAGTGGACAGCCGGGTCCGGTGGACCGCAGCAGCTGGCACAGCGACCGCACCTGCGGCAGATCGCGGCGGCCGTCGACCAGGATCACATCGGCACCGGGGGTGTCGACGAGAGCCGGTCCCTCGGCCGGGGCCACCCGGACGTTGTGCAAGAGCAGTCCGAGGGCGGGAAGCACCTCCGTCGACGGCTGGAGGGCATTGGTCAGGAGCAGCAGAGAGCTCATCGCGCCCCACCTGCCCAGGTCGTCCTGCGGTTGTGCACGGTTCGCTCGCCCATAACGTCGGTTCCTCCTCGGTCCCTGCGAGGACGTTGCGGCACTGCTTCGTACGGTGGCTCCCGCGCCCTGAGAGCCTTTGTTTACCTGCCTGTAACAACGGCCGGAAAACACAAAAGGACCCGGGGGCTTCGTTGCCCGGATCCTCTGCCCAGCAGAATAACCCACATGAGTTCCCTGTCAGAGGGTCCATTTCACACTTCGGACGCTTCCTCGACCACTGACGGTCCTCGGCGGGCAATCCTGCGGACCGCTGACGGCGTCCGTATCGAGGCTGTGTACGAGCCGTGCAGCGCGGGTGTCAGCGCGACCGCGATCGTCATCGCACACGGTTTCACGGGGTCCGTGGACCGGCCGTCCGTACGCCGTGCCGCGCGCGTGTTCGCCCAGCGTGCCGCCGTGGTCACCTTCTCCTTCCGGGGCCACGGAGGCTCCGGCGGGCGCTCCACGGTCGGCGACCGCGAGGTGCTCGATCTCGCGGCCGCGGTCGAGTGGGCGCGTGGATTCGGTCACACGAGGGTGGTGACGGCCGGTTTCTCCATTGGCGGCTCCGTAGTGCTGCGGCACGCGGCGATGCACGAGGGGCGCAGAGAGGCGCGCACGGACGCGGTCGCCGCCGTCAGTGCTCCCGCTCGTTGGTATTACCGCGGTACGGCCCCTATGCGGCGGCTGCACTGGGTGGTTACGCGTCCGCTCGGCCGGCTCGTCGGCCGCTACGGCCTGGCCACCCGTATCCATCCCGAGGTCTGGGACCCGGTCCCGCTCTCCCCGGTGGAGTCCGTGCCACTCATCGCGCCGACCCCGCTGCTGATCGTCCACGGCGACCGCGACCCGTACTTCCCGGTCGACCACCCCCGGATGCTGGCCGCGGCGGGTGACGCCGAACTGTGGCTGGAGCCGGGCATGGGACATGCCGAGAACGCGGCCGACGAGGAGCTGCTGGCCCGCCTCGCCGACTGGCTGATCCGCGCGTAGCCCATCATGGAAGCCGACGAAAGGAGTGCCGTCATGGCAGCGGGAACGATCCGCTACTGGGCCGCGGCCAAGTCAGCGGCCGGAGTCGCGGAGGAGCCGTACGCGGCGGGAACGCTCGCCGAGGCGCTCGATGCCGTGCGTGAACGACACCCCGGAGAACTGACGCGCGTACTTCAACGGTGTTCCTTCCTCATCGACGGTGACCCCGTCGGCACCCGCGGCCATGAGACCGTACGGCTTGCCGAGGGCGGCACGGTCGAGGTGCTCCCGCCGTTCGCAGGAGGGTGAAGCGCGCAACATGAGCAGCGATCAGCAGTATCCCTACGGGCAGCAACAGCAGCCCTACCCGGACCAGCAGCCCTACCCGGAACAGCAGCCGTACCCGGAGCAGCAGCCGTATCAGCATCAGCGGTACCAGGTCCCCTACCAGCAGCCGGTCTACGACTCGGGGGCCACGCAGACCTGGGATGCCGAGACCTGGGACACGCAGTACCAGCCGGTCGTGCAGCCCACGCAGCCCGTGCAGCCTGCCGCCCCGGAGGCCGCGTATCTCCCGCCGCAGGCCGCCTACCCGCTGCCGCCGGAGGCCCCGGCCCCGGCGCCCGACCCCGCGGCTGCCTACGTGCCGCCCGCCGCCGCCGACGGATACAGCGCCCCCACCACCCTCGGCAACGCCCGGATCACCGACGCCCAGCGCGCCCGCGCCGAGGGACGCTCGCCGATCATCCCGCCGGGAATGCAGCCCGCCGGGCTGACCGCCGCCCTCGGAATGCTGTTCGCGGTGTGCGCGGCCATCGGCCCGTACGCCCTGCTCGTACCGCTCGTCCTGCTCCAGGCACTCACCGCCGCCGGCTGGTTCCGGCTGAACGGCATGTGGCCCGCCCGGCAGGGCATCGCGCTCGCCTTCGCCGGCGGCCTCGCCGCCGACGCCGTACTGCTCTCCGTGGGCCGCGAGCACGCGCCCGCCGCGATCATCGGCACGCTCGGCGTCTGGGTGCTGCTCACGCTCGTACTGCAGCTGCGCAGCCACGCGGGCGCCGACGAGCGGATGTACGGCCTGATGGCGACCGTCGCATCGGCGGCACTCGCCATCCTCGCCACCGGGCATCTCGCCGCCGCGGAGGACGCCGTGGTCATCGGCGGGATCGCGGTCGCCGTGACCGTCCTGGCCCGCGCGCTGCCCCTGCCGGGTGTCGCATCCGTCGCGCTCACGCTGCTGGCCTCGGCAGGCGCCGGAATCGCGGGCGGCGGTCTGACCGGCATCGGCGCCGAGGGCGCGCTGCTCGGCCTCGTCGCGGGTGTCTGCGCGCTGGTCGGACTGCGCGTCGCGAGCTACGACTACCCCTCCCGCTTCGTCCACCTGACGGCGGGTGTGGCCCTGCCCCTGACCGCCGCGGCCCCCGCCGTCTACCTGATCGGCCGCGCCCTGGTGTGAGCCGCGCCCGGGTGTGACCTGTGCGGTTCCCCCGCCAGGAACCAATGCCCTTGCGCCAATCGTCGATCATTCGACAGAAGGGCGTCGTCCGCACTGGTTTAGGCTCGCGGCGTCACGGGGGGCCGGACGGACAGGGTGGGGGACACCGAGCAATGCGCGCACTGCGAATACTGCTGATCGTCGTCGTGATCCTCGGCGGCATCTTCGTCGCCGCGGACCGGATCGCGGTGAACATGGCCGAGTCCGAGGCGGCCGACAAGATCAAGAGCAGTCAGGGGCTGAGCTCGACTCCCGAGATCTCGATCAAGGGTTTCCCCTTCCTCACCCAAGTCGTGGGCAAGGAACTCGACGAGGTCGACGTCAGCCTCGCCGGCATCACCGCCAGCGCGGGCGGCCGCTCGGTCAACGTCACCGAGGTCAGGGCCGAGCTGCGCAGCGTGAAGATCGACAGCAGCTTCTCCTCCGCCGTCGCGGACCGGGCCGACGGCTCCGCCCGGATCTCCTACGCCGATCTGACGAAGGCCGCGCCCCAGGGCGCCACCGTCAGCTACGCGGGACCCGAGCGGGCCGCGAAGGGCCAGGTCAAGGTCACCGGGCCGCTCACCGACCTGCTGGAGGGCGCGGGCATCAAGGTGCCCGGCGCGTTCAAGGGCCTGCTCAAGGGCCGCACGGTCACCGCGTACAGCACGGTCGGGCTCAGGGGCGGCAGTACGGTCCAGCTGAAGGCCGAGTCGCTGCCGAGGCTGCCGCTGCCGGGCTTCGACGAGAAGCTGCGGCAGATTGTCGACTACGACCTGAAGATCGCCGGGATGCCGTCCAGCATCAAGCTGGACAAGGTCGAGGCGACGGACGCGGGCCTGCGCTTCTCGGGCAGGGGCACGAACGTCTCGCTGGCGGGCTGAATCTCAGCCCGTCCGGCGTTGTGAGGACACGGCCGGAGGCCGGAAAAGCCGGCGGACCGCCTGCATCCCGGCCGCATGGTGAGACGCCTCCGTCCGCTGAGTAGAAAGAACGCGGGCGGATTCGGGGGCCGGGGCGGGCCGGAGCCGTCCGGGGTGCGGTCTCGTTCCATATAGTGGACGATCGCGTCTCAGTATCCGACACGCCGGTGACATGGCGGCCGAACCGTCCCTACGATCGGACACATGAAGCGACAGGCGGATCTCACGAAGCGGCGGGCAGTAGACCTGTGCCGCGTCGCCGCCATGCTCTGTCGCACGTTCTGAGCGGGAGTGCGACTCCCGTATCCCCCGAGCCCTTCGACGTGTTGTCAGGGCCACCCCTCGTGCCGGTAAGCCGCGCGCTGCGCCTACCTGCACACCCTCTCTTCGCACCACCCGCCGCACACTGCCCCGGAGGAGAAAGAGCATGAGCCGCAGCGACGTCCTGGTAGACGCCGACTGGGTCGAGGCCCACATCGAGGACCCGAAGGTCGTCATCGTCGAGGTCGACGAGGACACCGCCGCGTACGACAAGAACCACATCAAGAACGCCGTCCGGATCGACTGGAAGAGCGACCTCCAGGACCCGGTCCGTCGTGACTTCGTCGACCAGGAGGGCTTCGAGAAGCTCCTCTCGGCGAAGGGCATCGCCAACGACGACACCGTCGTCCTCTACGGCGGCAACAACAACTGGTTCGCCTCGTACGCCTACTGGTACTTCAAGCTCTACGGCCACGACAGCGTCAAGCTCCTCGACGGTGGCCGCAAGAAGTGGGAGCTCGACTCCCGAGACCTGGTCGACGGCTCCGAGGTCCCCGGCCGCCCGGCCACCGAGTACAAGGCCAAGGCCCAGGACACCTCCATCCGCGCCTTCCGCGACGACGCCGTCGCCGCGATCGGCAATCTGAACCTGGTCGACGTGCGCTCGCCCGACGAGTTCAGCGGCAAGCTGCTCGCCCCGGCGCACCTCCCGCAGGAGCAGTCGCAGCGTCCGGGCCACATCCCGTCCGCGCGCAACATCCCGTGGTCCAAGAACGCCAACGACGACGGCACCTTCAAGTCGGACGACGAGCTCAAGGCGCTCTACGCCGAGGAGCAGGTCGACCTGGCGAAGGACACCATCGCGTACTGCCGCATCGGTGAGCGCTCCGCGCTGACCTGGTTCGTCCTGCACGAGCTGCTCGGCGTCCAGAACGTCAAGAACTACGACGGCTCCTGGACCGAGTACGGCTCCCTCGTCGGCGTGCCGATCGAGCTCGGCGCCAACAAGTAATCCCTCTCTCCCCTCCCTCCCCGCTCACGAAGGACAGCCTCTATGTGTGGAGCAAAGGCCGGCGGCCCCGACGCTTCGACGATCAAGCCCGGCGAGACGACCATCCAGGGCAGTGTGACCCGTGACGGCGAGCCCGTCACCGGCTACGTGCGCCTGCTGGACTCGACCGGTGAGTTCACCGCCGAGGTCCCGACCTCGGCGACCGGACAGTTCCGCTTCTACGCGGCCGAGGGCACGTGGACGGTGCGCGCGCTCGTCCCGGGCGCCACGGCGGACCGTACGGTCGTCGCGCAGACCGGTGGCCTGGCTGAAGTGGCCATCGCCGTCTGATTTCTCGACGCGCCTCTGGCACCGCTCGGCGCCGGGGCGCCTCACGGGCTTCGAGCCGCTGCGCCGACGTCACATCAGTCGCTCCGCGACGGGCGTCCGTCGGATTCCGGTAGCTCGTAGCTCCGCTTACTGGCCGAAGGGCCGCACCCCAGGGGGTTGGACGCTTTCCTGGAACAGGGTGCGGCCCTTCGGTCGTCCCGGTGCGCGGTCGTACGCTGAAGGTATGTACGCGCGGCGCCGTCACGCCTACTTCCTGTTGATGGGCGGATGCCTGGTCCTGTTCGTGTCCGCCTGGGCTTTCGTGCGGCTGTGGTCGATCCCCGCCGCCGTCGGCATGTGCGTCGTCGCCATGGTCATCCCGCCGATCGCCGCGATGGTCGCCAATGCGCGCGGGCCGGGGGACCGCTGGTGGGACGATCCGTCCGGGGACCCGAAGTCCGACGAGTGGTGGGACGAGCTCGACGGCAAGAAGCGTCACTAGAGGCTGTCCGGCGCCCTTTCAGCAGCCCTCAGTAGACGAGCGCCTGGACGCCGTCCGGCATGATCTCGCTGACGAAGACCTGCGCGCCCGCGATCCGTACGCCGTCGAGCACATCCTTCTCCGTGATGTCCCGGCGTGCCGCGCACTGCGTGCAGAGCGTGATCTGTCCCGCCGCCAGGATCGACTCGATCAGATCGGCCAGCGGCGCCGCATGCGGCAGCTCGAACTCCGCCGCCCGGCCCGGCAGCGCGAACCACGCGGACTCGCCGGTCAGCCAGAGCGACACCTCCACGCCGCTGGCGACGGCGACGGCCGCCACCGTGAAGGCCTGCGAGCAGCGTTCGGGCGCGTCGGCGCCGGCGGTCACCTTGATCACGAGCTTTTTCGACATGCCCGAACTGTAATCCCGGGCCGCACAACCCCCTCCGTACCTCGGTGGTCTGTGCTGTGCACAGGTAACGGAATCTGTGTCTCATGTCCCGTGGGGGGACCTTTTGGAAACGCCAGAAATTCGTCCTGAGCGGCAGAAACCGCCGCGCCCGCCGCGCAGGCGGGGTCGTACGACCCTGCTGATCGCGGGCGCGGCGGTGCTCGGTGTGGTCACAGGTGTGGTCACCGGTTACGCCGTCCAGTTCGACCGTGAGCCGACCCCGCTGCCGCCGCTGTCGCAGCCGGACCTGCGTGATGCGAAGACCGTTCCGGCGGGCCCGGGCACCAGCGCGCAGTCGGTCAATGTGAACCGCCGGGTCAAGACCGACGGTGATCTGCGCAAGCTGCTGCTGAAGAAGCCGAAAGGCGCCAAGGCCGACAAGTCGCTGTCCGAGGGCTGGACGAGCCTCGTGGAGTTCGCGCAGGGCTACAAAAAGCCGGATCGTATGTTCGCGGACATGGTGAGCGACGATCCTCGGCGGATCGCGACGACCTCCTGGGAGGAGCGTGGCGAGGTCTTCGTCACCGTCAACCTGATCCAGTTCCGCGACGACGACATCCTCGCCGCCCGCGACTGGGGCATGGGCCAGCAGGCCTACATGTCCTTGGACGACTACGCCGGAAACACCGGCGAGCCCATCCCCGGCAGCGGCAACGGACGGGTCTACGTCTACGACAAGCCCTTCCGCCAGGCGGGATACGAGCCGCTCTACGAGGCCAGGGTCATCGCCCAGCGCGGTGATGTCGTCATGGAGATCAGATACTTGAACAACATCCGCAAGGTCTCCGCGAAGGCCGTGATGTCCCTCGCCAAGCAGCAGCTGGAGCGCCTGTGACCGAGCAGCCGGCCCCACCTGGGACGTCGGAGGCCGGGGAATCGGCCCCGGAAATCCTCGCCACCCCCAAGGAGCCCCGCCGCATCAACCGCAGGCTGGTCGTGGGCGGTTGTGCGGTGCTCGCCCTCGCGGTCGTCGCGGGCGGCAGCGTCTTGGCGCTGGACAGGCTCGGCGAAGCCGACCGCACCGCGCCCACCGTCGTGTGGGCGGATCCGAAGGGCGGGGCAGCGGGGAACGCCAAGGCCGCGCAGCCCAAGGGACTCGCCGCCAGTCTGCTGCCGGTGCCGTACGGCTACGAACTGGGCCCGGACATCGGCGAGTACGGGAATGACGTCGTCCTCAACAAGAGGCAGGCCATCGCCGTGTTCAAGGAGGGCGCGCGCGATCTGCCCTCCGCCCAGCGCAACAAGAGCAACAAGGCTGTCGACAAGCTGAAGCTGCAGGGTGTCGCGATGCGCAGCTACCGGATCGGCGACGGCTCTCTCGTCGTCGAGACGCGGCTCGCGCAGATCCAGAACGCCGGGAAGGGCCGCGAACTGGCCAACTTCCAGAGCGAGTTCGCGAGCGCTCTCGGCATCTTCCGCAAGGGCCCGGCGATCCAGGGCTACAAGAACGCCCGATGCTTCCTGATGCCCAAGAACTCCAAGGAAAAGCTCGACGCCATGTTCTGCAGCGCCTACCAGGGCGATGTCCTGGTGAGCGCGACCGCGTACGGCGTCAAGCCGCTCAACACCATTGAGGCAGCGACGATGCTCTCCAAGCAGCTCGACCTACTGAAGTCTCCCGGGGAGTCCGTGTGACCGGCCAGATGCCTGAGACGCCGCCGATGCCCCCGCTGCCGGAGGCACCGCCCGCGCCCGCGCCCGAGCCCGAGCCCGAGCCCGAGGCGGTCCCCGAGGCGGTCCCCGAGGCGGTCCCCGAGCCCGCGCCCAAGCCCGAGCGCCGGGGGCTGCGTGCCGCGCTCCGCTGGACCGCGGCCGTGCTCGTCTTCGGCTCCCTCGGTGCCGGTGTCGCGTACGGCATCACCGAGCAGACCCGTACCGACGTCCCCGGCCTCAGCACCAAGAACGACGGCCGCTGGGTCTATCCGAAGCTGACGATGCCGGTGCTTCCGGCAGGTGCCGAGCTGCCGTTCGACAAGGGCAACACCGGCCGGATCCACTACGCGAGCCTGAGCGCGCTGCTGCTTCCGGCGCCCGAGGGCGCGAAGGCCGTCCCGGCGGCGGGCGGCGGCAAGAACCTGGTGTCGGCGGACCGTTTCCTCGCGGAGTACCCCGAGGAGGACCGGGCCGGCATGAAGCAGGACCTCACCGACGAGGGTCTGCTCGACATCGCGGCCCGCGGCTGGACCATGCCGGACTCCACGTCGACCCGGATCTACCTGGTGCGCTTCCGGTCGTCCGCCTTCGCCGACTCGTTCTTCGTCAATCACCTCGGAGGGGACCTGGATGCCACCCTTCCGGTCATCGGGGTGGAGGAGAACGCGCCGTTCGACGAGGCGTACCCGTCCGTAGTGATGGTCCCCTCGACGGAGCACGTTGTGTACGACGAGGCGGCACCCCGTGGCCCCCTTCACGTCCGGCACGCGTACATCACGGCGGGCGACACGATCGCGCTGATCGTCCAGTCGAAGAAGGGCACGGCGCCCGCCGTCCCCTTCCACCAGACCGTCGTCCTGCAGAACCAGCTCCTCGGCTAGAACGCCGCCGCGCCAGAGCGCCGGTCCGCTTGCCGCACCTCACGCAGAGGGCCGGGCTCCCACCCATTAGGCTGGGCCCCGGCCCTTTACTGCCCACCCGCTCATCCGAGGAGCACTCCGTGCTTGAGGCATTCTTCGAAGCCCTGCTGGTCCTGGTCTGCGTCGGCGTGCTCGCCTTCACCGGTCTCGCCGTGAAGAAGCTGTACCAGGGTCAGCGCTAGTCACACCCGTATCTCTACAGATCGCCAGAGCTGCTCATGATCGAGATTCCGTCCGACCTGAACCCGGACCTCGTCCCCCTCGCCTTCCTCCTCGGTACCTGGGAGGGTGTGGGCGTTTCCGATTTCCCGGGGGCCGAGAAGTGCAACTTCGGCCAGTCCGTCACCTTCAGCCACGACGGCCGGGACTTCGTCGAGTACGTCTCCCACTCCTGGGTCCTCGACGCCGAGGGCAACAAGGTCAAGCCCCTGGAGTCCGAGTCCGGTTACTGGCGCATCGACTCCGACCGCAAGGTCGAGATCGTCATGGTCCGTGACCAGGGCGTCGTCGAGGTCTGGTACGGCGAGCTTGCCGACCAGAAGCCGCAGATCGACCTGGTGACGGACGCGGTGGCGCGCACCAGGGCGTCCGGCCCGTACAGCGGTGGCAAGCGGCTCTACGGCTATGTGAAGGGCGACCTGATGTGGGTGGGCGAGAAGTCCACACCGGAGGT